>NZ_CP181478.1:0-4800000 GCF_057126945.1 Chitinophaga sp. G7 BAM 1005
TTTTTCAACATTTTCTACAGATATTCGTCGTCCTGTCTGAAAATTTTTCAACATCCTGCGTTGGGGAATTTCGAATTCGAGAACTAAGCATCCTTAATTAAGAAACAACTAATTTTTTTTATCTCAATGAATAAAACTTGCGAACAAGTTTGGGAAAAGTGTCTTAATATAATTAGGGATATAGTAGAATGGCAGCCGTTTAAGACATGGTTTGAACCAATTAAACCCATTAAACTTGAAAACAATGTTTTAACCATCCAGGTCCCCAGCCAATTCTTTTATGAATACCTTGAGGAGCATTATGTGGGGTTGTTAGGAAAAACCATCAAGAGAGAATTAGGTAAAGAAGCCCGGTTGGAGTATCGCATTGTAGTAGAGAACGGTACGCCACATCAGCATCCCAGAACAGTAAACATGCCCACGCAGTTTACCAAACCTCAGAAAGACAATGAAGTAGATTTTCCTTTAACGATTCACAACCCGGTTAAGAATCCCTTTGTTATTCCGGGCATTAAAAGGGTACAGATTGACTCGCAGCTAAATCCAAATTATACGTTTGATGCGTATGTAGAAGGAGACAGTAACCGTGTGGCAAGACGTGCAGGTAAAACAGTGGCCGAAAAGCCCGGTGGTACCTCCTTTAATCCGCTGGTAATATATGGTGGAGTAGGTTTGGGAAAAACCCATCTTGCACAGGCAGTAGGCAATGATGTAAAACGTATACATCCTAACAAAGCAGTGTTATATGTAAGTGCAGAGAAATTCATTAACCAGTTTATAGATCATTCCAAAAACAATATCATCAACGACTTTATCCACTTTTACCAGTTGATAGATGTGTTGATTGTAGATGATATCCAGTTCTTTGCCCGCGCAGAGAAAACACAGGATGCCTTCTTCGCTATCTTTAACCACCTGCATCAATCCGGTAAGCAGCTGATCTTAACCTCTGATAAGGCGCCTAAAGATCTGGACGGGGTACAGGAAAGATTACTGAGCCGCTTCCGCTGGGGACTGAGCGCTGATATCCAGATCCCCGATTTTGAAACCCGGATGGAAATCCTGGAAATGAAGATGCGGAACGATGGGCTGGAAATGCCGAAAGAAGTAGTGAAGTATGTAGCCTATAACATCCAGACAAACGTACGTGAACTGGAAGGCGCGCTGATTTCGCTGCTGGCGCAATCATCGCTGAACCGGAAGGAAATAGACCTGGAACTGGCGAAGCGTGTATTGAAATCTTTCGTAAAAACATCTTCCAAAGAAATTACGATTGAGAGCATCCAGAAAATGGTCTGCGAATATTTTGATGTGCCTTATGATAAGCTGTTGCAAAAAACACGTAAGCGTGAAATTGTACAGGCCAGGCAAATCACCATGTATCTTGCCAAATCATTTACTAAAAACTCCCTGAAAACAATCGGTGAACATTTTGGTGGACGGGATCATACCACCGTTATCCACAGTTGTCAGACAGTAAAAGACCTGATGGATACAGACAACAACTTCCGTGACAGCGTAATTGAACTACAACAGAAAGTACAACTGGCGGCCATGTAGCCTGCCTTAGCCCTGATAACCTATTTCAAAAAGCCGTGCAGCACCTGCATGGCTTTTTTATGTCCACCCTTACGGGTGCTGGGTTTTAGGCGATTTTTTTGGGACCTGATGCAAGTTTTTTTGTAAAAAAATGAATTTGCTTTTGGAGAATATAAAACTTTTCCTATTTTTGCAGCCCCTTCAGGGAAATAATGGAGAGATGCCTGAGTGGCCGAAAGGAACGGTTTGCTAAACCGTCATACGGGTTAAACTGTATCGAGGGTTCGAATCCCTCTCTCTCCGCAAACAAATTGAAAAGCCTTCAAGTCGTTGGATTTGAAGGCTTTTTCTTGTTCGAAATATTGCCACAGGAAGATCTATTGGATAAGATTGAATAGTTTGATTATCAAGTTGTTGGTAGGCTCCTGGAATCTTTGAGATTTCTCATGCCCAGGAATGCGCCCTGGCTTTTTTAGTTCGGTAATTACATCGTCACATGTAGTGAAAGATCTCGATATCTTGATGAAATAAAGTAAAAGCCAAAACTAAAAACAGGGACTTCACCACACTGAATGCCCTGCTCAAAGTGAACCTGAAAACCACGTATAAAGTACAGCAGGATCAGGCCGGTGTGTACCACCGCACAACCCAGATCACCAACCCCTCGAAATCGCCGCTAATTCATAAACCGTTCTCTGTATTCAATTGGTGTTAGCCCAACTTCTTTTTTAAACAGCCTTGAAAAATAAGGTGGATTCTCAAAACCTAATTGATAGGCTGTTTCCGCGACGGTTTTATCGGTACTCATAAGCAAATTTTTTGCTTCGTCAATTAGAAAAATATGTATGTGTTCTAATGCAGTCTTCCCGGTTTCTTGTTTTAGCAAATCACTCAAATATCTTGTAGAAATTGTTAATTCCGATGCCATATATTTAACGGTTGGCAAGCCTTTACTTTGCAAGTTTCCGTTTTCAAAGTATATTCTTAAAATCTCGGAAAACCTGGAAATAATTGTCCCTGAAAATACAGCACGGTTTAGAAACTGTCGCTTGTAAAACCGTTGGGCATATTTTAGAATGGAATCGATATGAGTTACAATAATGTCTTTGCTGTATTCGTCCTGGTTATTGTGATATTCGGATTGTATTTTGTAATATAAATCCCAAATTATTTCTTCCTCTTTTGGTGATAAATGCAATGCCTCATTTACTTCATAGTCGAAATAGCCGTATTTTTTTATTTCTGAATGAAGATTATGTTTGAGTAAATAGTCCTCGTGAAAAAAAATTATAAACGCTTTTTCAGTCAATTCAATATTGCTGATTTCGATGATTTGTCTTGGTTTTACAAATGCCATTGAACCATTATCAAAGTCGAATTTTGTTTTGCCATAAAAAAAATTACCCGACTTGATCTTTTTGAGAGCTATCATATAAAAATCACCTGTGAATTTGCTGTTGCCAATTGTACAAGTTTTTAAATCCTGGCAAGTTACCAAACTTAGTAACGGATTTTCAGGGGCCGAATATCCGTTTGTATTGTGTAATTCGCTAATGGTTTTAAAATGGTTCATAATTTTCATATTTACAAAAGAACAAAATAAATGTGTTTTGATTAATTCTTTTTTACCCAATAGTTAAAGATAGCACAAGTCCTTATACAAAGAACTTTTGCTATCCTAACTACTATTAACCCCACTAATTGTCTTTTACTTGCCCCCTAAAAAAAATTCCACTTCTCTTACGAAATCTTCATGGTACTGAAATAACCCACCATGACCTGCATCACTCCAAATAATTAGTTTAGAGTTTGGAATATATTGCGACAATGTAAAAGAGTTAATTGATGGCACTATAAGATCGGAAGTTCCATTGACTATTAAAACAGGTTGTTTAATTGCTAAAAGTTGTTTGTGATCGTTGTCTTTTTGATAACCATAAGTTATAATTGCTTTAGCCTGAGCGCCTACTGTTTCATTACTGCTAGGCGTATCCCTGTCAGTGGTTCTTAGTTGAAGCCTTTTCATAAATGCCTTTCCAGCGTTAATGCCCAGTTCTGATTTTGTAAAAAACAGATTGATTAAGGCATTTTCGGGCCCATCTTTCATCCCTTCATTTATCACTGATTCTAAATTGGTAATTCCTTCTGAACCTATTGGGCCGGTTCCGGCTAATATTATTTTTCTTACCAATGATGGGTTATTTGAAGCAATGTCTTGTGCGATAAAGCCGCCCAGGGAAAAGCCTAATAAATCGACATAATTATAACCAAGTGCTTTAATAAAATCAACTGCGTCCTTAGCCATTTCAGAAACAGCGTCAGGGGTTTTGCCACTGCTACTGCTCACACCTTTGTTATTAAATAGGATAACATGGTGATTTTTTGCCAAAGCATTTGTAATTGCCGGATCCCAATTATCCATAGTACCTGTAAAGTGCTGCAAAAATACAATTGGTGTTCCTCCTTTTTGTCCAAAGGAGCGATAAGCGAATTTTGTACTTTTAACATCTACAAATTGAGTGGGAACCGTTTCGTGAGTAAACGTTGTGTTACCCGTGTTTGAATTTGTTTGCATTTTTTTATTTGTTTAAATTATAATGATGTAAAATTAGAGCTTGTATCTAGTTCAGTAGTTATACAGAAGTCGGAAGATGTGATACGATTTAACGGGTTAAGCCGGTATTATTTACTTTCAGCAATTATAATTGCAGCTAGTTTATCTGGCATAGAAATGAAAGGTGTATGGCTGCTTGGCAGGGTATATGCCTTAGCCACTTTACCAGCGTTTACCATGTATTGCTGAGCAGGATAGCTGATCGCATGGTCATTCAATGTATAAATATAGACTTTCTTAATGCTGCCATAATTCTTTTCGGTCAGGTGAACCGGTGTAGCCAGGGGAGCCAGAGGTTCGGGTCTAATATTGGCTGCTATATAGTTTTGAACATTCTGTGGTGCATCGGCAGCAAAAACATCTGCTGCACCGCCTTTCGCAATTATTGCAGCACCGTGCGGTTCATCGATAGTAAGATACTTGCCGATATGTGAGGCAGAATCTTGTTTTGCAAGTCCTAAAAGACTATCGCCATTATGCGGCAGACCTGCTGCAAGGTAGATCAGCTCTTTAATCTGTGAGTGAATTTCTTCTGCTACCTGGCTAATCACCATTCCTGCAAAGCTATGCCCCACCAAAATTACATGAGTGCGGGTACCTATAGCTGCCTTTACCTCGTCAACGTAAGTTTGAAATGTTATTGTTGCAAAAGAGGTGGTGTCTTTTCCGTGACCTGCAAGGTTAACAACTATTACCTCATGCCCCTGGGCTTTTAATAACGGCACTACAGCGTCCCATGAAGAAGCATCTGCCCATGCACCATGAACTAAAACAATTGTTTCTGTTTTTTTGTTAAATTTTATTTGTGCTGTGGCAAATGAAGCGTAACCAAGCACACTCAATGCGATTGTTGTTAGTAATGTTTTCATTTCAATATTTTTTTATAATAATTAATGAAACAAAATTACCTAACAAACCATGCTATCTGATTATACAAAAGTCGGAAGGTGTGATACGATTTAACGGAGCGAATTGTATCTATGTTAATATTTTCCAACGTTATGTCTGCCTGTGGGTTTCGAAGCGTTACCACTAACCTCCTACAGTATGCTCACCTCCATCCAATACTACACTCTTTTGTAATTTTTATAACTTGTGGTGAGTAGCCAATTCTCCTGAAAGCATGTATGTCATAAACTTTTGCAGATCAGGGGTTTAGACTCCCGATTTTCCTCTTGATGGCGCATCTGATAGAGGATTGCCACAATAACATTTCAAGATTCCGCGCAAAGGAAACTCTTCATCAATAACAGTTCTTGTTTTTTCGGGTCTTTTCATTTTTTGCTGAACCATTCTCCACGTGGTTAGGTCAACTATTGGTTCATGAATGCCATCAAACAAACCTCTTGCGTAATTTTTGTAAGCATCCAGCTTTAGTAAACCTGCATATGCAGGTTTCGTAAGTACCCGCTCTATAGACACATTACCCTTGGTGCAAAAACCTAATTGCCAGGCATGCTCTTTTTATTAGATATAGTGGAGTATTCTTGAGATAGGTATCGAAAATAAAACAGGCAATTTTCGCTTCAGTTTCTTCAACTATAAGATGTCGATTTTTCCCTTCTCCCTCTTTCCTGTAACCGAACATTCTTTATCCTTTTTTATCAACTTCGCTCAGTTAAATGATGCTCGAAAATCCATCGGAGTTTGAGCAGTTTTGCTTTTAAACAGTTTATTGAAACTTTGTGGATGTTCAAACCCCAACTCATAAGCAATCTCACTTATAGTCAATTCGGTTGTTGATAGTTTTATTTTAGCCAGGTCAATGACCTTTTCTATAATGAATTGTTTAGTACTTTGTCCCGTCAGGTTTTTCAGTAAACGACTCAAATAATTAGGTGAAAGATTCAGCTTGTCGGCAAAGTAAGTGACAGGCGGTATACCAGCGGACGGCAAACTTTGTGTAGTAAAATATTCATTCAGTAATTCTTCCATACGGCCGACAACCTGGTGGTTGCTGATCTTTCGGGTAATGAACTGGCGCTGATAAAAACGTTCAACATAAGTTAGCAGGAGTTCCAGTTGGACCACAATAACTTCCTGACTAAGATTGTCTATCCGCGCCTGGTACTCCTGCTGTATATTTTGCATGATACTGACCATCATCAGCTGCTCACTTTCCGATAGGTGAAGCGCTTCGTTTGCCTTATAATCAAAAAATTCATACCTGCGAATTTTGTCAGCCAGGTGCGTATGCCACAACAAATCCGGATGAACGAGCAGTAACCAGCCCTTGTGCCCGGTTATAGCTTCCATAGGGCCCTCGATAGAAAGCACCTGCATGGGGGCCATAAACAGCATTACGCCTTCGTCAAAATCAACGTCCTGCTGGCCGTATTTTAGCCTGGCATGAAAAGTTTTTTTAAGGGCAATACAGTAAAAGTTAAGCATGATGGTAGACGGCTCCTGCTCCGGGTTATAAGGCATATCTTCAAACCGGCACAAACTTACCAGCGGATGCTCCGGAGCAGGTAAACCCAGCCTCTGGTGGTACTCCGATATAGACTTGATATGTACAGGTGCCTTCTTTGCCATGTAACCTCAATAAATATGTTTACAAATTTAATAATTGTTTCAAGCCTGCCTTCAGGTCAACCGGCTTTCTGCCTAAAGCATGTTCCAGATCATTGGTAACCACGCTCCCCTGCCCATTTTGAATATCGGTATAGAAGGGCGCCATCATCATTACCACATGCTCAGGCATCCCCTTCTTCCGTGATTGTTGCTTATAGTACTCCATACTCACAGGGGTATAGCTCACCTGTTTGCCGGATAGTTCGCTCAGGGCTTCTGCAACATCATCAAATGAATACACCTGGCTGCCGGTAAAGTTGTAAATCCGGTTTGTATAATCATCTTGTGCCAATACATTACCAATGGCTGCTGCCTCGTCGCTTCTAAGCGCATAAGAGACTTTCCCGTCACCCGCAGGTAGACTGATACCATTTTCCAGCACATCTTTGCCAAGCATGTAATGTGCCATTGAATCCATGTAAAGAACATTTCTAAATATGTGGTAATTCAGTCCGCTGGCTATAAGATAATCCTCTGTTTCAAAATGCGTTTGCATGATGTAATTGACCAGTGAATTTCTGTCCCGGAGGCAGTTGCCGGTATAACCCAGGCATCGTACGCCGGCTTTTTTTGCCGCATCGATAACATTTTTGTGTTGTTCTACCACCTTAGTCATATCCAGCCCGGAAACAAGTAATGCTTTATCAATACCCTTCATAGCTTCTTCAAGGGAAGATTTGTTGTCATAGTCGCCGATACGAATGTCAATCCCTTTTTCTTTTAATTCAGCAGCCTTGTTTTCGTCGCGTACCAAAGCTGCAATCTGACTGGCTGGAACATTGTTTCGAAGTAATGTATCGATCACGATACCACCAAGTTTACCGGTAGCCCCTGTTATTAGTATCATATTGTTATCAATTTTAGACAACAAAGCTAGGTTGGTGGCTAATGTTTTAATAAAGCATAACAGGCTTTTTATAAGTAAAATCTAACCAACCTGTAAATATTACATGCTCCACTCAGCTACTGTTACAACTTCAGCATGTTTTGGGAATATCTTTTGAATCAAATGTTGATGTGTTTCAGGGTCCATATCTTCACAAGCATCAGACAATACGGTTATCTGGTAATCCTTGTCGAATGCAGAACAAAATGTGGACATTACAATGCCACTGGTGGAAATACCGCATAGTACCAGATGCTCTATTTGTGCCGCTTGCAATATCATATCCAAGTCATTGCCGCTAAAAGCGCTTACCCTTTTTTTGTCTACTAAAAGATCAGTTGGTTGAATTCCTGTGCCTGGATGCACCTGCATAAAATGGTGCAATTGTTCATTGGACATTGTTTTGAGTGCAGAAAATAGTTTGTTTTTGGCACTGATTTCCGGCATCCCATCTTTGTAACCAAGTCTGACAAATATGGGTAAAATGTCTTTCTCTCTGGCGACCTTTACGGCTTCTCCGACTTTTTTTACAACGTTTTCGCCATTTTCAGGCAATCTGCTCAGGATTGCCATTTGCAAATCCATAACCAGGATTGCTGTTTTGTTATTGCTCATTGTTTTTTATTTTTTTTTGAATTAAACTTTTATAAAAAATAGTAGCGAGTGCGATGGATAAAATACCCTGTAGCCATAGCGTTTGCATCGAACCGATAACAGGCGCCAATCTTCCGGTCAAAATGCTTCCCAACGGCAACATTCCGAATATCGCCATAGCTATAAAACTCACTACCCGGCCTCTGAAATTTCGGTCTGTTTCGGTTTGAACAATCGTCATGCAAATTGTTGTCTGGCAAAGTGAACTATAACCAATAACGGCCAACGTGACAGTCGTTAAAATCAAGTTGGTGGAACTGGCGAAAGCCAATAAACTCAACCCTAACAAAATTGTATTGACAATAATCAGGCGTCTTAAATTTACTGATTTTTTGAATGTAGCTTGATGGAATGCACCGGCAAAAGCACCCACGCCAATTGCCGCATTTAACCATCCATAGGTTGCCGCATTTCCTTTGAACACTTCTTTTGCATAGACGGGTAATAAGGTCATATAAGGTAAAACCAGGAAATTGCTGAGTGCAGTGAGCATAATAATGGTGGCCAATGTTGTATGCACTTTCAAATACCCGATGGCTTCTTTCAAACTTCCTTTTTGCCTGGATTGGCCAGGCGCAAAGGCATCTGCAGGAAAACGCATTGCAGCAATGCCACCAATCACCGCAATGAAACTAATCGCGTTCATCAAAAAGCAGTAGGCTGAACTGTATTTTGCCAAAACAAATCCTGCCAATGCCGGTCCCAACAAACGTGCAAATGTGTTTAAAGAGGAATTGAGCGCTACGGCATTGGTCAAATCCTGCGGATTGTCGATAATTTCATTAATCATCGATTGTCGAACCGGAACATCATAGGCATTGACAATTCCCAAAAAGGCACTCAGTCCTAAAATCAACGGAATATTATAAACACCCGAAAATGCAAATGCAGTAAGTAATACTGCTTGAAGAGCGGATAGTATTTGGGTGAGCATCAGAATTTTATAGCGGTTACAGCGATCTGCTATAATGCCACCCCGAACGGAAAATACAAAGGATGGAAATTGTTCCGCAAAAGTGGCAACGCCCACCATAAACGCACTATTGGTAATACTATAAACCATCCAGATGACAGCAGTGCGTTGCATCCACATGCCAATCCTGGAAATAAGCTGCCCGGTAAAAAAGAGCGAAAAGTTCCTACTTTTAAGGGATCGAAAGACTTCTGAAACTTGCATCAATTTGATTGCATTAATTACTTCTGATGCAAAATTATTTTCCTCGTGCCCGTTAGAGTGTGATATATATCAAAAACGGATCAGTATTTATTGCTGCGAATCCTGCTAAGCGTTTCCCTTGTGATGCCAATGTAAGATGCAAGGAAAGCTAGCGGGATCCTTTGTAGCAGCTCGGGTTTGTTTTTTAAGATGTATTGGTAACGGTTGGCGGGAGCATTCATGCGCATCATGGTATAATGCTCTTCTGTAGCAGAAAGCACCCGGATAGCCAGCCTCCTTACAAATGTAGAAAAGGCATTGTGTACGTCTTCCCGCTTTGGATAAGACCTGTTATTAAGTATCCATACTACCGAATCTTCCATCGCCTGGATGATGACCTGTGAGCTTTCCCGGTTTATATACGACGTAAAGCTGGTTGTGAATTGCCCTTCAAAAGCAAAGCTCAGGTTCACATCTATACCGTCATTATTGTAATAGTTGCGAAGGCTGCCTGATTCTACCAAATAGAATGTATTGCACTTTTCACCTTCGGCTAGCAGGTCTTTACCTTTAACCAGGGAGACTTGTTTTAATAATGATGCTATGATCTTCAACTCCTGATCAGAGAAAGGATATATGCTATTAATCGATTCTTTAACGATCTTATTCATCTTTCAATTATATTGAAAACTATTAATCATAGTTGTATGACGGCAGCGCCAGTCTATCCTACAGAATATTTCCTGGGCTTTTCCCCAATATACTGCTCAAAAACCCTGGGGGAATGGCTCAGGTTGGTAACCCCAGGTTGATAGCCAACTTCCGAAACTGGTACAAGGCGGATAGTAATTGCTGTTTGATGGCATAGATGGCCTTAATATCCTCAATATGCGGTGCTGTAAGTTACTAAAACGCGATCGAAGGTATTTTGCTGATGCTTCACCAGTTATCGCTTCTGCACAGAGCTTTGAAGCGAAGATTGATAGTTTGATCCTGCGCCTGCTCAATGATAGAGACGGCCCTGGTGGTGTATTCATGGTCGCTCAAAACGGGAAAGTAATTTATCAGAAAGCAGTAGGCAAAGCTAACCTGGAATCAGATGTGAACTTAACTCCCGAAAATGTATTCCAATTAGGCTCCATGACAAAGCAGTTTACCGTCATCGCTATACTAATGCTGGAAGAGCAAGGTAAATTAAATGTAAAGGATCCCATCTCCAAATACCCAAAAACATATTTTTGATAAAGCTGGGATGAGTCAGTCTTACTATTGCAGCGACAGACAAATCATCCCGAAAAGAGCGTACGGATACCATAGGAAAGAATACGGGTATGTAAATAAAACGATGATCAGTTTTAGTGTTCCTTTTTCATCGGGTTCGTTGATGTCAGCCACCGGCGATATGCTGAAGTGGCAGAATGCTTTAAACAAACATCTGCTGCTTAATGCGGAGGAAACAGAAAAAGCATTTACCGGGTATAAATTGAATAATGGAGAAGGATTTAACTATGGTTATGGCTGGCATCTCAGAAAGATAAAAGACATACCAGACAGAGAGCACAGGGGCAGTATATTTGGATTTAAAACGATGGGAATCTATATCCCCGGTGAAGATATTTATGTGATAGGAATGAGTAACTGCGACTGTAATTCGCCGACGAAGTTAACAGGAGATGAATTAGGAAAACGCAAGCGGTGACTGATATGCCAACGTGAGTTGAAGAGGCGGGGCGCTCATTGCTAATGGATTAAAATTAACTGATATATTATAGGAAATACCACATGTTGGGATAATGTGACTATTACTTCTCGGATACTTCTTGGATACTTCTCGGATACTTAGGACTCGTCTATGCGTCGTAGTCCCTATACAGTTCCTATACAGTCCCTATACTGTCCCCATACACTCCCTATACTGTTCCCATACACTCACAATACACTCACAATACACTTCCAATACACTCCCCATACACTATGCCCCTAAAAAAATACCCCGAACTTATCAGGTTATAAGTGATTATTCCTTCGCAGATTTGGTAAAATAATCGGGTGGATACATCTTTTGTCCATACTTTTCAGCAAGATCCTGCATTTTTTTCTTCATGGCATCGTCCATTACCGGCGGTGGCAAAAACTCGCCTTCAGCAACGGGCACACCAAGCTCCAGGAACATTTCTTCAAGGCCGGAAGGAACTACTACGCACAACAACTTCGCCATGTTGTTGGACTTATTCCTGAAACCATGTACAATACCGCCCCTTGGGATTACAATAAATGCGCCTTGCTCCGCGGTATAGGTGCCATTTTCCGACTGTACTTCCACCTCACCTTCCACTACATAAAAGGATTCCTGGAAATCAGGGTGGGCATGAGGACCGGGTCCACCACCCGGCGGCACCAGCATTTCGATGGTGGCGAACTCACCATCCGTTTCTTTCCCGGAAATAAGGATCCGGTAGTTGCCACCAGCCACAGAAAGGCTTTGTCCCTGGTGGGCGCCTGATGTGATCACGGGTTTCTTTGCTGCTTCCATTTTAGCAATTTGAAGATGACTACCTGAGTTTACAAAATATTGCCTTCAAATATCTTTTGCTTTTTATTCCATACGTTCCAATACTCAGCTTTGGCTTCACTATTTAGGAAAGAGGCATCGATCAGCTTTCCCTTGGTCCGGTGCATGTCTGAAGATCATCATGAATTCTTTCATTTTCCTGAATTTTAAAGTTAAATGATGCTGTTTACGACCTTATGACAATTGACATCCGGACTATCGGACAAATTACTTTTTGCGGAAATTAAGATACAGATTTTTGTGGAGACAGATGACCATAATTGTCTTACAAGATAGCTTTAAAACCGAACATTTTATGGTTTAAAACCGGACATATTGCAATTACTTTAAAGTGTAATTATCTAGTATAAAGATATTCGATATCTGGCACTTTGTTGGCGTTCCACAAAAACAGATCAATCTTGCATCCGTATGTTCAGAAGTTATCTGAAAACAGCTTTCAGAAACCTTTTCAGGAATAAATTATTTTCCGGTCTTAATATTTTCGGACTGGCTACAGGCATGGCCTGCAGTATTCTTATTTTCCTGTGGGTGCAGGATGAACTGGGCTACGACCGGTTTAATACCAATGCAGAGCATATTTACCGGCTTACAGCCCGTGTAGGAGATATAGAAGCAGCAGTAGTACCTGTTCCGGCTGCAATGGCTATCCGGGAAGCTATTCCGGGGGTAAAGAATGTGACGCGGCTGGCAGCCCTGCAAAGCATGGTAACGATCGGTAATCAGAAGTACGAAGAAAAAAATATCTACTACGCCGACACTAATTTTCTCCGCATCTTTAATTATCCCCTTTTGCTGGGCGACGCTTCCCGCTTGCTGTCGGGTCCCGATGGTGTATTACTTACCGTGAGCAGCGCGAAGAAGTACTTTGGCAGTCCCGAAAATGCAATGGGCAAAACCCTGCACATCGATAATGATTACAATGGCAATAACCTGCTGGTAACCGGGATATTGAAAGATATTCCCCACAACTCACACCTGCAGTTCGACATGTTGCTCCCCATTCAGCTTTATGAAAGAACGATCAACCCGGAACAGGCATGGGGCAATTTTGATGTTTATACTTACCTGCTGATGGATGATCATTTCAGTGGTACACAGTCGGCATTGGCATCGCTACAGCAGCAGATCATGGCGCTTTACCGCCGCCTTGATATATCCAAAACGAATGGGTTCCTCTATCTTCAGCCACTCAGGGACGTGCATCTGCGTTCCCGCCTGATGCTCGATGTAGCAGGACAAGGTAATTATCAACAGGTAAAGATCTTTTCCCTGATTGCAGTTTTTATATTACTGATTGCCGGCATCAATTTTATGAACCTGTCTACTGCTTTGTCCGGGCAGCGCGCCAAAGAAGTGGGCATGCGTAAAACAGTAGGCGCGTTGCGGTCGCAACTGGTGATGCAGTTTTTAAGCGAGGCATTGTTATTATCTTTTATCTCCCTGATTATCGGGCTGGCGATGGCATGGGCGCTGATACCATTATTCAACCAGCTGGCGGCGAAATCTATCTCCATTAGCCTGCTGAATATAAAATTCATAGCCAGCCTCTTAGGGATAGCAATAGGCGTAGGCTTGCTTTCCGGAAGTTACCCGGCGCTATACCTTTCTTCTTTTAACCCGGTTAAAGTATTGAAAGGTGTAAAGATGTTACACGGCAGGAAAACCTTTTTCAGGAACAGCCTGATCATCGTGCAGTTCTCCATTGCAGTGATCCTGATAGTGAGTACTATTGTGGTGTATAAACAACTGCATTTTATCCGTACAATGGATATCGGGTATAATAAAGAAAATCTCCTGTATGTACCTATTCCCCGCCTGGGCGACCTGCAGCGTAACCAGGTGGCATTGAAAGCCGTAATGAGCCAGTATCCGGAAATAGATGATTATACATTTATCAGTCACCTGCCTACAGATCTGCCTACCGGTACGCGTTCGGTTGAATGGGAAGGAAAAGATCCGCAGGTAGACCTGGTGTTTCCGCAAATGTGGGTAGATGATCATTTTGTGAATACTTTCAGGATGCGTATAAAGAGCGGCAGGTTTTTTTCTAAAAATTTTAAGGGAGATGAGAATAATTATGTGCTTAATGAAACGGCCATAAAGGCAATGAAGCTAAATATGGGAACCGCGCCGGGAACGAAAATAACGATGGATCGCCGGACAGGTGTTATCATCGGGATAGTAAAAGATTTCAACTTCAAACCGGTACAACAACCCATTCAACCGCTGATTATCAGGAACGGCAGTTCCGGCAATTTTAACGGTAACACGGGATATATTGTGCAGCGGACTACCCCTGCCAACATGCAGCGAAATCTGGGTACGATGAAAAAAGTGTTTCAGCAGGTATATACCGATTTCCCATTTTCTTTTGGTTTTGTAAATGAAGACCTGTCGCGCTTATACCTTGCAGAGCAGCGGATGGGAAAACTGTTCAATATTTTCTCTGTGCTTTCAGTGATTGTATCCTGCCTGGGACTTTTCGGCCTCACTACTTTTGCCACGCAAAAACGTATCAAGGAAATAGGAGTAAGGAAAGTGCTGGGCGCCAGCGTAACGGGCATTGTGGGGATGTTGTCGAAAGATTTTTTAAAGCTGGTGGTATTGGCTTTGCTGATTGCCTTCCCGGTAGCCTGGTGGGTGATGAATAAATGGTTGCAGAATTTTGCCTATCATATCAGCATCCGCTGGTGGTTTTTCGCAATGGCAGGAGTTATTGCCGTGGTAATTTCCTTTATAACTGTCAGTTACCAGTCTATCAAAGCAGCCAGGTCCAATCCGGTGAAAAGTCTGCGTACGGAATAAATCTCCTGGAAGTAAGTGACTGCGCTTTTGGGCGATCATACTTTACCCGTTCGTTGTTTTTTTTGAAAATAGTTGTATCGTGTAATGTAGTGTGGTACTGTATTCTGTGAGATTTCTATCTTTTTGATAAAAAAAATTTGTTTTTATGTTAAACATTTTCCTACATTTGCACTCCGCAATTGAAGCAAAGGTATTGCCGCAAGGGCAGCCGTTAATGCTGAAGAAGTGGACTAAGAAGGGATTTCGGGGCGTAGCGTAGCCCGGTATCGCGCCTGCTTTGGGAGCAGGAGGTCGCAGGTTCGAATCCTGCCGCCCCGACTTTGAAAAGAAGCCTTGCATTTATGCAGGGCTTTTTTATTTTAACAATTCCCGGGTAAGAGAAACTGATCAGTTTTGGGCGGGAAGATTCTTCTAAAGGATTTTTGTTCTTCAACAGATCATCAGCAACCTATTCTGTCCGGATTTTTCCTTTGGTGCACGGTGAAGGCATGGAGGAACTTGACTTTCAGGATGATCAACTGCCAACCTCCATAGGTTACCAAGACCTAAGCTTATTGGACGTGCATCAGGTTTAGCCTGATAATGTAGATCAAAGAAATGTTCACTTAAGAATGATTCGAAACCTTCGTCTGCTCCATGATATAATTTTTTGAGTTCATCACGTATTTCTGGAATAAGTACTTTCTTTTTGCCTTGTGAGTTTGGCAATATTTCACTCGACTCGCCATCATAAGTACATAAAAAGGTATCGACTGGTATGGGAGAGCGATCTACATGAAAAGAATAAACATCGGTTGGAAAAAACGGGTAGGTATCATCCCGATCATAGTATTTGATCACATTAAGGATTGGCAATGCGCCATGAGCTTTTAATATCTTTAAGTCATTTAAAAGAATTTCACGGGCAAGTTGCCCTTGTTCACTCAACTGAAGTTCACAAAGTTCCTCTTGTTCAATTCCCGTTATATTTCCGCTTAGCTTTACCTTTTTTATAATCTCGGAAAAATCACCTGTTAGTTTACGGGTCCAACAAATCGCGTTAATTTCTCCATTAAATGGCGTAGAAACCAGGTCTTGAAAATTAGTGACATAGTGGATATGTTTCTCAGCATGAGATAAATCTATCATAATAGCTAATATAAATACAAAATAGTAGCCGGTCACCCCCTGTTGGGTAGCACCCGCCTCCGTCATATAAATATAGCCAATGATAATTATAAAACAGGAATCAAACCGGACGAAAAGGTGGGTATAAATATTATACTGCGGATAAGGTTACCTGAAAATGTCACGAGTGAATGTCTGGCCATTTTTGTACCTCAGTATTTATCATTCTCCAAATTCTTAATTAGAATTGACATAAATCAGTAAATCTATGCTTTAAAGGCTTTTTATTTAATTTTGTAAACAGTCGAAATAGTTTTCTATTCTGCCTATAAAGATTTTAATGTCCTTGTGGCGCCGGTTTAACCACAAAATGTCGGCCGCATTACAGCGCTATTTCAAACAGGCTGGAGGTGCCCTCTTTGTAATGAGCAGGTAATTCATTACTTGCCACCGGCGCTACGATACCAAGATAATTAAAACCGCAGCTTACGTAATAGTTATTCAGCTTATCGTTACCACTGCCGGTATCCATCCTGATATAGTTTTTTCCGATACTTACTGCATATTCCCTGGCCCATTGTACAATATGCTTTACATAGCCGTTGCCCCTGAAATCCGGATGGGTGGCGATTCGGTGAATATAAATGGCCGGGTCTTTATCCTTTTCTTTCCAGATAAACGGATCCTGGAACGTAATAGAAAAAATGCAGGCAATCCGGTCATCTTCCATTATTTTCCATAACCTTTTTTCACGGATATCTGTTTCAATCAGCACCCGGTCAAACCCCTGCCAGTGTTTTTGTGCTATTTTCTTTTGAAGTTGTGTGCCGGCTTCATAAAGACTAAAGATAACATCGATATTTTCCGGTGTGCTGTTAACTATCTGCATCATAGAACAAATATTGAGACCGTAAAATTCAGCTATAAAATGTAAATAAAACAGATTCAGTTTTGTTTATTTTAACCATATCAGATTTGTTGTTGTGCTTATCAGTGGAGAGTCTGTGAAATATATTTATCTTTATAAAATAACTGGGAACCGCTGATGAAGCTAACGATATCAGGCTACTCTACTGCCTTGTTTTCTACCTAGTACTTCCTCGAAGAACTGGGTATTTTAATGGATGCAGGAGATGGATTAACCGCAGCGCTTTTGCAAAAAAGCAGGAAGATTAATTATGTATTTATTTCTCATGCAGACAGGGATCATTTAACCGGCCTTTTGCAAGGCCCCTGTTTTTTTCGGAAGGATTTGTTTTTATGGATATTTATTTCCTACATTTGCATCCCGCTACACAGCATCGGAGACGGGGCGTAGCGTAGCCCGGTATCGCGCCTGCTTTGGGAGCAGGAGGTCGCAGGTTCGAATCCTGCCGCCCCGACTTGACAGGACAAATGAGATTCATGCTCGTTTGTCCTGTTTTTATTTTGGGTAAAATCCTTGTCCGGTAGGGGATCAAGGACCAAGGATCCCTTTATATTTTAAACTACAGAATCTCTTCAAAATCATCATCTACATTGCAAACGCTATAGCGTATATAAATTAAAATCTCCATTTAACTACCATTGTTAGTACCCAAGCTGTTAAAGAAATTATAATAATTAATGCCATTCGTATTGTTTGGTAATATTATTACAAATAATAAACGGAAATGAAGCGGAACGAATTTCTGGCTGCACCAGGTATAAATTCAGCAGCAGTGATCTTAACGACTTGTTTGGGATGTTCGAAGAATTCAGGAGGAGGAATGGCTCCATCCAATTCCCATCAAACATTGCAGTCGTGTTCATCCTTACGGATTTACGCTTAAATAACTGTAATAACAATATGAAACTATTAATCTCTCTGTTTTTGATTTTTGTAAGTCCAGGTGTGAATTGGTTAGAGAGTTTCCAGGAAGCGCAAACCGATGCACTTATATCACATAAGTTGATCCTGATTAATTTTTCAGGATCTGATTGGTGCGGACCATGTATTCGTCTCAGACAAGAAATCCTGGAGTCGAAAACTTTTGAAGACTATGCCGCTTCACATCTTTTGCTTGTGCGGGCAGACTTTCCCCGCCAAAAGAAAAATCAGCTGAGTAAAGCACAGGTGCAACGGAACGAAGCCCTCGCTGATAAGTATAACCCGGAAGGAAAGTTTCCCTATACATTGCTGGTAGATGAAAATGGTAAGGTGTTAAAGGTCTGGGATGGATTTCCCGGAGGAACACCTGAAAAATTTGTTGGAGAAATAAATGCAATGGCGCATGATTCACACTAATCCCCCAACAACCGGACAACAATTACATAAACAGGTCACAAAGCTCATGGGGAACCGCTTTGAGTTCAGTGTGGTCTGTGACGATAAAATCGAGGCGGAAGCGCATATTCAGGCGGCCATTTTTGAAGTTGACCGTATTGAAAAGCTGCTGACTACCTTCAGTAATGATAGTCAGACCAGCGAAATAAACCGCCATGCGGGAATACATCCTGTAAAAGTAGACCAGGAAGTATTTGATCTCATCAAACGGTCATTGAAAATATCCTCGCTCACTCAGGGCGCGTTTGATATAACTTATGGTGGTATTGATAAAAGTCTCTGGAATTTCGATGTAAATATGAAGGCCTTACCCGATTCGCTTGTGGCGAAAGAGGCGGTCAGGCTGATCAATTACAGGAATGTTATCCTTGATGAAAATGCCGGTACTGTTTTTCTGAAAGAAGCCGGTATGCGGATAGGTTTTGGGGGCATCGGTAAGGGGTATGCAGCAGACCGTGCCAAAATGGTCCTGCAGGCCAGAGGCCTTAAAAGCGGTATTGTCAATGCTGCCGGTGATCTGATTACCTGGGGAACCCAACCCAATGGTAAACCGTGGACTATTGCCATCGCAGACCCCGATCATTCCAGGACCCCTTTCTCCACACTTAACATCAGTAATATGGCCATCGCTACTTCTGGCAATTATGAGAAGTACGCTATCATAGATGGCCGGAAGTATTCGCATACGATTGATCCTGCCACCGGCCTACCTGTTACAGGAATAAAAAGCGTCAGTATTATTTGCCCCAGCGCAGAACTTGCGGATGCTATGGCCACACCCGTAATGGTAATGGGGGCAAAAGTAGGCCTCGATCTCATTAATCAGATGCAACAAATTGCCTGTGTAATTATAGATGAACACCATCATATTTTTTGTTCCAATAATATAAACATAAAAAACTGACATGAAGAGAAGTGTTTGCTTAATACTGCTTGTTGCCTTCCTCTCTTTGGTTCACAGCTCCTGTACTATTGTGAAGGCTTATCAAAAAAACAAGCTAAATGACACAGAAATGGATCTGTCGGCAAGAAAGTCACAGAAATTTGAGCAAAGTTTTCAGCTCTATAGGGAAGGAGGTTCCGGCGCCAATGGTGGAAAAAGCGGTGGGGGCTGCGGTTGTAACTAAACTAAAAATGCGGTAAATGAGACGATTAAATTTGAGTGTACTGGCGCTATACCTGGGAATACTGAGCTCACATGCACAGGCGCAGGAAAAACAAACAAAAGATACTTCTAACTATCAATCGCGGAAACTCAATCTGGATGAAATAAATATTGTATCTGCCTATTATACGCAGGATGGAAACAACTCTGCAGTAACCGGTGGTATTGGCACAGAGAAACTTACCGATTTCGCCAATACCTTTGATATACAGCTTTCAACGTTTAACAAAAAGGGGCATAAACATACTTTCCTGTTTGAATTGGGTATAGATCATTATACTTCTGCATCATCTGACAAAATTGATCCCCAGAGTATCTCCTCTGCATCCAGTTCTGATACACGGATTTATCCGTCTTTAAACTGGACCAATACAAATGTAAAGACCGGCAATGCTTTTGGAATAACAGCCTCCTATTCCCATGAATTCGATTATCAGTCATTTGGGGCAGGTGTAAACATTACAAGGGTTTCCAAAGATAAGAACCGGCAGTTCGATTTTAGACTACAGGCTTTCCTGGATAGATGGAAGGTGATATTACCAGTCGAGTTGCGGCCACCCGGGTATGGTTCCGGATCAGAGGGGGATCAACGTGCCCTGGATTATAAACCCAGGAATTCCTTCAGTGCTTCTTTTGGCTTATCACAGGTGATCAATTCACGACTGCAGGCTATGCTCGTTATTGAACCATCCTATCAGCATGGTTTGTTGGCTACCAGGTATCAGCGTAATTATTTTACAGACGGTTCGGAACGGATAGAAAATCTTCCGGACAATCGTTACAAATTGCCAATAGCTATCAGGTTTAATTACTTTCTGGCGGATCGCTTTATTATACGTACCTTCTATCGTTACTATATGGATAGCTGGGGAATCAGGGCACATACCGCTGAAATTGAAGTACCTGTTAAATTGACTTCGTTTGTATCTTTGAGTCCATTCTATCGATATAATAACCAACAAGGTACCCGTTATTTTGCCCCCTTTGGTCAGCATAATCCTGCAGATAAATATTATACCAGTGATTATGACCTGTCTACACTTCATAGCAGTTTCGCAGGAGGGAATATACGGTTGTCGCCTCCTAAAGGCGTCTTAGGCTGGCAGCATTTTAACTCGTTAGAGTTGAGATACGGACATTATATGCGTTCCACAGGCTTAAATAGTGACATAGTAACCTTAGCATTAAAATTTAAGTAGCTATCCAGCTCAAATACCATAAAATAGTATATCCAAGACTAAATTGATATGAAAAGTAAGAAGATCATCCTATGGATAATATTACTGATAGCTGTTTTGATACAGTTTTATCGTCCTGCAAGAAATATATCTCCTTCGGCACAGCCCTATGATATAACAACTGCCTACAATACTTCCGCAGAAGTAAAGGATATATTAAGCCGGGCCTGTAATGACTGTCATAGTAACAATACTGTTTATCCCTGGTATTCCGAAATTCAGCCGGTAGCCTGGTGGATGAGCAAACATGTGAAGGATGGAAAACGTCATCTTAATTTTAACGAATTCACCAACAATCCAATTTCCCGGCAGTATAAAAAACTTGGAGAAAGCGCCGAGATGGTAAATGAAGGGGAAATGCCATTGTCATCTTATATCATCCTTCACACAAATGCCAGATTAACAGCACCTGAAAAGAAACTTCTTATCGACTGGTGTGAAGGAATACGCAACATGATGAAGGAAAAGTATCCGGCGGATAGTTTTGTTATTAAATGGAGTAACAGTGGTAAAGAAAGTTGAATGAGCTGCATGGCTCAATACAACTGATTGCGCAATATTCTTTTGATCATTTGTATTGTTGAACGGCTGATCTGGCCCTTGTATTTTTGGAGAATGGTACTTTCACTGACGCCATCACTCAGCTCGTTTACTACCCGCAGCCATTTGCCGAGGAATTCCGAATTGGGGGTACGGTATCTCATCAAGCGCCTCACAGTTTCAATAATGGATTTATTCACTGTGCCCTCGTGAAGCTCAAATACCTCGTCGTTATTAAGTCCGAGCTTAATGTCATCGGTAATCCTGGAATAATCCTGCAGGTATTTTTCGTTGGCCTCCATTACCTGTAACAGGGGATTGTCGCTGAAAGCGATGTCAGTATATTTCCGGTGCTGTTTCTGTAATGCCTGCAGGGCATAGTTCCGGGCAATATTATCGCAGATGATGAGGTCGTCTTTATTGAGTTCAAACCATTCGCCTTTCACACGCTTATGCTGAAAAACAATATGCAGGCTCTCTTCCAGGTCCGTCATATTCAATGCCGCATACTGCCTGATAACACGGAACATTACGGGCAGGTGTGTATGATAAGCCGCCAGCCGCTTATGCAGGTCCTGCGTTTTACCGATCTTATACAGGTTTTTACCTGTGTTCAGAATGTACACACACTTACCAATTTGTACTTGCTCCATGAGGTGATTTCGCGCTTGCTGGTGATAATTATGTTATCAATTTACGACTATGATTCTTATATACAAAATGGAATAATCATCTTAATTTATAATATGATGCGTGTATGGCGCATGAAGGGACAGCACACGCGCCCGGTGTAGTTATTAAACAAGGGTTTGAGTTGTAAAGATGGGCAGTTTGGTTTTGAGTTTACTTCTCCGAAAGCATAAGCGCTACTTTGTGCTGAGCCGCTATTTTTTTCAACGCAGTTTTATTTTCTTCAGTGAGGGCGCTGCACCACCTGAGATCCAGTGTTTTCAATCCATTCTCCATGAGGTCTTTTAGTGCATTCAAAACCCCACCCGCCAGTGTCGTTACCTTTCTGAGCTCGCGTTGTCCATCTGAAGCGGTGGTGGTGGTGGCTTCACCGGGTGATTTCTCGCTGGTAATAGTTCGCGCAAGGCTCAAATACTGCAGGCTCCTCATTTTTCCGAGCGTTTGATAGCAGGCTTCATCCATAAATTCCGCTCTTATCAACTCCAGGTGTTTTATTGGCAGCGTCAACAGCGCTGAGAACTTATCCTTCGGAGGTGGAGTACCGGATGTAGGGTTGTTAAAGATAAGGGTATTAAGACTATGAAACCTGAGCAGGACATCTGATGACCAGTCATTCGGGAAAACAGGTTTTACTAAATTCAGCGTTGTTGTATTTTTATCTGCAGAAGAAATTTCATCGACAAAACCATCGCCCGTTTTTCTGAGCCCCTTAACTTCAGTATTAATTTCCGGCTTAGCCTGCGTCAGTTTTTGATAAAGCGCTACCCCGGTTAAACCCAGTCCTGCTGAAAGCAGCCCCCAGGTTATGCCGTATGAGAGCCCGATAGCTGATGCAATAGCTGCCACAATAATAACAGTTGTGGAATTTTCGGAAATTTTTAAACCAAGCAATTTGGCAACCTCCATCAGGGTATCCATAGAAACTCTTTGTACTACCGGATTGGCGACCGTTTTTTGCTGAGCAACCGGCGAATCCGGTTGGCTGTGATGAAAATCCCGGGCCTTGGTTCCCATCACATCGGCCTCGTGTTCCAATCCTTTGTCGTTATTCACGGCTACGTTCTGCCTCAATTGCAGGGGCGGGGCGGGTAAACTTATTCCACCGCTGCTATGCATATCATTAGCCATCGCGCGGGATGGAATTTCAGCCTTGTTTTTTTCATTAACAGGAGAGAACATCTGAGGGACGTTTGAGGTGGAGGGAAAAATGTGATAGAGATTCATCTGCCGGGCGTATACTAATATACAGATAATTTCTTAATGATAAAATATTGCGCTATTCTTCCCAGTTGCTCAAATATCTCGCAGTAAAATTTAACCCGTTGGTGTACATGAACTTCCCGATCACTTCGTCGAGATAATTCATATCGAGAGATCCGTCTGTTGTATTGTAGCGAAGTGAGCGTGTATTGTTATTATCTCCTGTATTCAGATATTTATCGGCAACAGGTAAATATTTTTTCAGGCCGGCTGGCAGGTCAGATAACTTCAGGACATTATCTATCCGGTTGATAGGATTAATCAGTCCGTCGAAATCAGAACCAATACAGATATGATCCCACGGTGAAGTGCCTGGTTCCCATCCTATGCCGGCATTCCCGATCCTCACGGCGTAAATAATGTGAAGGCACAACAGCATCAGGTGCCGCTCCGCCCTCGACGGGATGTTCAGGAAATCAAATAATTTCTCTGCGCCCGGAAGCTGTCCGTCTCTGAAAAGTTTTTCCCATTCTTCCCTGGCAATGTATTCAGGATCAAAATATTCCGGCCGGTTGCTGTCAACCATTTTTTCGGCGCCGAGAATACGCTGGTCAAGACTGATACCGATCATTCCCCGTGAGCCCATGATCTCTATGATTTCTTCATCAAATAAATTGATGGTCCAGGGATTACCATAAAGGCCGCTATTGATGCTGTCGTTTGTTTTTCCGATTTTCCGGTTTTCGGATTCCACGATACTCACAAATACGCCATCCTGCTGACCTGTGGTGGATCTGAACTGTTTTTTAGCGAGATAATTATTTAGTGAAGTAAACGTAAACCCTGTATGAGAGGTGATGATCGGCAGCCTGTTTACTACCGGGGCTTCATTGATCAGCGATTCGCGGTAACGGTAGTAATGAAACCGTGTGTACACACTCATGTGTTTCAGATCAATCAACACCGGTCGCTTTTCATGCAGCAGGGCCTGGCGTATCACTTTTTTACCCAACTGCGTAAGCCCAAGACCCGCTTTGGGCATGAAGTCCTCGCTGCTGAATGCCACCTGGGCCTGCTTGTTAAGCCCCTGTGCAAACCCGCCCAGCGGCTGTTCCGGGATATAGCTAAGGTGGCAGAGATTAATACTGATAAAATCCAGTTCACTGTTGTCCTGGATATCTTTCAGGTTCAGTTCCGGCGTTCTGGATAATGCGGCGCCACGGATAGGAACATCGGATAAATTATGACCGCCTTCTATAGAAAAGATGAGGTATCGTTGTGTGTCATCATTATTCAGCGCATCTGTTATTTGTTGTACGGATTTACCTTCCCAATCTTTTCTACCGGTATATTTTATGTGATAAGGCGTCGCTTCAAGTATGGCTTTACTATCCAGGTACATTTTTACCTGTTGCTGAAACTCCGCGTAGTAGCTTGTTTTGCCGTCCCTGGTTTTATTTACGATCTCTTTATTTAAAGGTAGTATATGGGAGAAGTCGATGCCGAGAACATGCAGAATTCTACGGGCAAAGGCATGTTCCAGGCTGATAATAGAAGCTACCCCCAGGTAGAGCTGGCTGTTTTTCACCTGGTCGGGCGACGACTGGCTGTTGAATGGTCCGCCGAAAAGATCGTTCAGCAAACTGGCCACGCCGGTGGTTTTTACCTGTTCATTTATAGGGGTGCCATTGCTGAGATAATGTTTGAACAGCAGGTGGAAATGAAAGTCGAATATTTTGTTTGTCATGGGGTCACTTATTTAGCGGCATTTTCAATAATAGACTGGACCGTATTAAACCGTTGCAGTAAATCCGGATAGGTGGCGGGTGTGGTGCTTTCATAGGCGCCTCTGCTTTTTCCGAAGGTGGCGCTTTCCAGCGCCCGCGCATTGTCAGACATTGGAGCGGAAATAGCGGTGAGCGATTCCTGGTTACCTCTTCTTGTACCAAAGATGGCATTATGAAGTTTGTTCCAGTATGTTTTTACTATTTCGCCATAGCCCTGTAGCGAGTTCAGGAAAGCACTTTCGTTCCAGCCATTGTATTGATTATTTAATTTGTTGGCAGGTTTGGGGGGGGTGTTTAAAAGTTTTTCTGCGTTGAGGATACCACTGCCAAAACCTTTCGTGGGCAGTTGATCGCTTTTACGCGCGGAGTCCTTCAGTGCCTGCCGGAAGGCTTCTACTCTTTTCCATCCTGCATATTCCGGAGCCCGGAGCTGGTCCTGGTATTTTGCCAGCCAATATGCTGCCGCAGCAGCCACATGTGGTGTGGCGTAGCTGGTGCCATCGCCATAGGCAAAACCTTCGTGGTGATCGCCTTCTGCCTGCCAGATGGGTACCAGCACATCTTCTCCCGGCGCGGTAATATCTACGGTATCTCCTCTTGATGATCCGGTCCATTCCCTGTCCAGCGGGTTAGACGCCGCTACCGCAATGGTGCCGGGAAATACGGCTGGCGCTACTACCGCCTGTACGCTGTTGCCCGCTGCGCAGCACCAGATCACGCCGCTTTCATACGCTTTTTTTGCCAGCCGCGCAGTGGTAAGCGTAGGAGGAATACCCATACTCATGGTAATGATATCAAAACCCTGCGCAATGGCGGCATCCAGTGCTGCAGCCAGTTGTTGCTGCCTGTTGATGATAATAACAGTTTCGGCTATACGAAATGGAACTAGCTTGTAATTATCGGGAGCCAGTAATCCGCAGTTGCCATTACCTGCTGCAGGTGAATAGTCGTGGCCTATTAACAGGCTGCCGGTGCGGGTTCCGTGGCCGGGTTGCTTTCCCGGCGATATGGTACGCAAATCCAGCGCGTTATTGGTATTGTCGAGGAAGTTATAATCGTTGTCGGTATCAAATGCGCCGGCTACTTTTGAATGGTCGGTATAGCCGGTATCAAACTGCACCACCCGGATGCCTTTTTCATGGGGCGATGCGGGCGTTTGCTGTGTCAGTAATATTTTATCAAACCCGGTGGCATACCAGTTCCAGCGCCGGTATTCTTCTGTTTTCCGGCCGGCAACAAATTTGCTGACAGCCGTTACGGTATAATTTTTCAGGAAAGCATCTTCGTTGGGCGTACCATAACCATCATCAAAGAGGAAGCCGGATTCGGTCGGGCCGCCACCTTTCCTGATAATGTTAACGGTATCGGCATTCAGGTATAAAGGCAGGTCTGCTTCTGCATAAAATATTCCCGGTACCTGTGCCAGTTTTCCTGCTTCTTCATGCGCATTGCCACTGAAGTTGGTAGAAAATGTAAACAGCTCTTCTTTGCCAACAACGGCGGTAGCGGGTGTAAGTAGCGACAGCTTCACTCCCGGTGGATATTTTACAGATAATACTGCTTCTATCTGCAGTACCGTTTCTGGTTTATTCAGCGCAGATATGATAAATGCAGTGGGAGTACTGATATTGGGAGATGATGGAACATCCATAGTATTTTCTTTGGGAGATGAAGTAATATCGGGAACATTGGAAGGAATGCTGTTATTGCTCACAGCGGCAGCTGTAACTACATCGGCCACACCGCTCCTGACGCTGGCCTGGTTGGGTAATGCCTGCTTTAACTGCGGTGCTATATTGTCGGTATCTTTAAGTAGGGCGCGGCGGCTCTTTTCCATATCCGGACTTAACGTGGCTTCCCGCACGGCGCTTACAATTACGCTCACTTTAATACCCTCATTGCCGATCCAGTCAATTTCATCGTCCGGTGTTCCAGGGGTGGCCAGCTGTCCACTCCGGGTAAGTACCCGGTTCTGATCATCTGTGCGGGAAAGCCCGCTGTGATGCAGGGCAATGATTTCGCAGGTACCCATTCCAAATACCGGGGAGCCGCTGCTACCGGGCAGTGTATCCGATTCATATACGAGACGGGTGCCTGTTTCAGAGAAGAAGCGGATATCTTTCAGCACCACCTTTTTGGGCAATCCATTGGGATGCTGCACAATTACACAGGATTCTCCCTTGATGATTTTGCCGATGTTGCCATCAAGACGGATGGGTGGAAACTGTGACAGCAGCTCGCCGAAAGTGCCGGTGAGGCTCACTCCTATCAGGGTGAAGTCGAGGCCGCTGTTCAGCGTGGTTTTACTTACTTCCAGGCTGGAGGTCATAAAAAACTTGCGGGCATCCAGTTTAAAGGAAGCGCTTCTTTTCAGCGCTTTGGTAGTAGCGTCTACTTCATAGTTAAACTCTGCAATCATCTCTTCAGCATCATCTGCTGATTCAATCACATGATGGTTGGTCAGCAGGATATCTTCTGTTACGAGGAAGCCGGTGCCTATGGGAGAACCGCCTTTTAAGATACGGCACACCGCCTTCGACATTTCAGATAACCTGTCCAGCACATATTTGTCCTGGAAGTCGGCCGTGCCTGTAATCCGTTCCAGCGCTGTTGCCACCAGTGGCGTGTTTTCGCGGGCCACGCGATATTGCACCCGTGTAGGGTTATCTTCCAGTTGTACTAAAGGCTGATTGGCATCCCGTAACGCGCATAGCTTTCTTTCGGCGGCTTCAAACTGTGGCTGACGGTCGCCAAAACGATTTGCTACTTCCTGGATAACTTTCCAATGAGGTATCATTTATTGAGGGTGTTTATTTGGGGTAGTACGCTTCGGTTTTCTTTCATGAATTTAATCAAAAAAGAAAGAATAAAAGATTATTTGAAATATCTTTTTTGTTATGAAATGATATTCCCGGACAGCGCGGGCCGGCTGCCCGGAAATATGAAAATATTATCCGTAAATAATGAACCCTTTTTCGATAGAATTTATCTTCCTGAATTTTATCCGGAATACACCAATTCCATTGCTGCTGCCATTGGGATTGCTATTGCCTTCAATGGTTTCAATAAAGCCGCCGTTTACAGCAGTTACGATACCCGTATGACCGAAGCCGCCGCCATGACTTTTAATAAAGATGCTGCCCGGAACTACGAGAGAGGGATTATTGATCGCCTTTGCAGTAGTGATTTTCAGTGCCCGGGTTCTGTTCCAGTGATCGAGGCAGCCGGCTGTTTTAACAACCGGGTTGGAAATACCCAGATCTGTCGTAGCCTTTTTAAAACACCAGTATATAAAGGCAGCGCACCAATAGTTGCCGGGAGGCGTATTGGTACTGGCAAGATAGGCTTCTACCTGTGGTCCCCGGTTGCTGCCGGGAGGTACTTCCATCACGCCAATCTGGCTTTCCGTTATTTCAATTGCTTTTGCAAGTAAAGTATTAGGCGCTTCATGCTCTTCCGGTACGCCGTCGTCAAATAACACTTCCCAGGTAATGGCGCCCACTTCACCATCCACTATAAGCGGATTACCAAACCGGTCGCGGTGCATGGCCTGGAATTGTTTTACGGCAGACACAGTTTTAGGCCCAAAGGCGCCTGTGCCCTGCAAAGTGCCGATGCCGAGTTCAATCAGTCTTTGTTGAATTGCTTTTACAATCTGGCTGTTTTTTTCGCCAGCCTTAATTACTTTGTTGGGGTAGTTCATAACAATTGATTTTTAAAATATTGGGGTAAGAATATTATTTCACAATGGTTTTAAACTGTTAATGGGATAGCTGTCTGATGAATCTTTTCCGGGGGTATCTAAAGATAACAACTTCCAGGCACTTTAAAAAAAGGCCGCCTCATCCCGGATGAAGCGGCCTTTCCATTTATATCTTTAGAAATTGGTATTAATAATCAGCGTGTTCCTGTCGGAAGTGGCAAAGTCCATTGGGATAATACCATATCTGCCATGCGTGTTATTGGTGAAATAAGTATTGATCTGTGGATTAATGGCATTGGAAACAGTGGTGATGCTGGGAATACCAAAGATCAGCGATTTATATCCACTGGTGAAATTGAGGTACAGTACCGACTGGCTGCCGTTTTTTGCTTCCGTAAACAGATTGGTAATGCCTGTCCATTTCGTGTTATTATCAGGCACAACATACTGGTCCTGCACACGCAGGGAGGAGTTGGTGTTATTGATAGAAAAGGTGGTATTATCGGCCCAGTTGGTGGCTTCAATACCTTTGGGGGTGCTGGAAGCGCCAAATCGTCTCAGCAGCACAATTTTGCCTCTTACCTGGCCGAGGTTAGGCACTACATCGCTCAGGTACCATTTAGCAGGTTGCAGCTGTGTATAGCTGTCGAAAGTTTGCTCAAAGGAGCGGGTGTTATTGGTAGGATCATACTCCTCTTTTACGCACATTACAATCGTTTCTGAAGGATTGGTTGCCAGGAAATCATAACAGGCGGTGAGCACATCTGTGAAGTTCAGGTTCTGGTAAATAGAACCGTGGTGAATGGCAAAGGCATCGCCGATGTGCCTGCAACGGATATCGAGGAAACGGGTACCGGCATCCAGCTGTTCGCGGATGCTGAGGTTCTGGCATTTGGCGGTGCCGCCAATGGGTTCCACGCGGGCGCCACTGTCGTGTGTGCCGGGAATAGACAGGCTGGTGAGACTGGTATTGTCTGCAATAGCGCTCATCCATCCGGGAAGGGTTACGTTTAAGGTGCTGGTAACAGTGGTATTTTTCAATGTTTCACTGCCGGCTGCAGCATTTGGGTTTACCAGGTCTTTCTTACAGCCAAAAAGAGACAGGATGGCCAAAGCCATGAAAAGGGTTTTTAGGTTCATAGTAGATATTTTATATTAAAAATACAGGAGAATCCTGTTTGGTTCATTGCAATAGAAATTAATTGTTGGTTAACAATCACTGATGGGAATTACATTTCCGGCAGGTGGCTGAAAGGTGTGATTTTTTATGAGGAGAGGAATGCATATCTTTATGCTATATCAACCAGATTAGCTTCGGGGGAAGCACTTAAATTTATTTTGAATACCGTGCAATTAAATAGTGAACCAGATTTACTATTCAGGGTGTCGCAGGGCGATGAGGCTGCCTTTGCACACTTATTCCATACCTACCAAAACAGGCTGGGAGCATTTGTTATGCAGCTTACGGGATCTAAACCGATGGCGGAAGAGATTGTACAGGAAATATTTATCCGGATTTGGGAAAAACGGGATAAGTTAAGCCAGGTAGAACATTTTCATCCGTATCTCTATGCAGTAGCCAGGAACTATAGTTTATCTTTTCTGAAGAAGCTGGGACGGGAACTGGCCCGGAAGCAGGCGTGGGAAATCAGTGTGGTGGCTACCCACAACCAGGAAGATGATACTGTTATTAAAGATTACCGTCGCATTATAGACCAGGCCATCTCTGAGCTGCCGGCCCAGCGTCAGAAAGTATATCTTTTAAGCAGGGATGAAGGTCTTCGTCAGGCCGAAATTGCGGAGCGTATGGCCATCTCTCTGGAAACAGTTAAAAAACACATGGTGCTGGCCCTCCGGTCCATCCGGAGCTATGCAATGGCGCACCCGGAAATCAATTTGCTGATGCTTATTCTGACCACCCCTTTCAGGGGTTAAATTTTTTTTCTTACCCCGTTACCTCTTTTTTATACCTGTTGCTGTCTTATAGTGTAGAATCAATCTATGCTAATGGATAATACCAGGTTGCGCTACCTGCTTAGCCAATATGCGGGTAAAACAATCACCCGGGCGGAACAGTCCGAGTTAAGTGATTTTTTAAATGCGGCAGATAATCAAACGCAGCTGGAATTGCTGATCGAAGAAGCCTGGGTACAGTCGGGTGAGGAAGAGGAAATATTTTTTCCCTCGCCCCAACTAAGCCGGGAACCGGCGCCGCAGCCGCTTAAACGGGTTTACTGGCAGCGTTGGGCCGCAGCCGCATTATTATTAATTGTTGCTGCCAGCGCCTGGCTGCTGGCCACCAGAACACGGAAAGCAGGCAAGTTACCACCCGCGGTAACAGAAAATATAAAAAAAGATGTGAGCCCCGGAGGTACAAAAGCCATGCTCACACTGGCGAATGGGAATGTGATAGCGCTGGATAGCTCTCTGAATGGTACACTGGCCAAACAGGGAAATGTAAATTTACATGTGAGTCCGGGAATGCTGAAATACGACCAAAACAGGCAGACATCTGCCAATAGTATAGCCTATAATATATTAAAAACCCCCAAAGGGGGACAGTACCAGCTGGAACTGCCGGATGGCTCAAAAGTGTGGCTGAATGCCGCTTCTTCCCTGAAATTCCCTACTGCCTTCGTTGGAAAGGAACGTCGCGTGGAACTGAGTGGAGAAGCCTACTTTGAGGTAGCCGGGAATGCCGGCCAGCCATTTTTTGTATCAGTAAATAACGCCAGTATCGCGGTATTGGGCACCAGCTTCAATGTAATGGCTTACGCCGATGAAGCAGCCATGAAAACTACCCTGCTGGAAGGCGCCGTAAAGGTAAGTCAGGCCAATGCCTCCAGTTTATTAAAACCGGGAGAACAATCACTACTGGAACCAAACGGCAAAATGAAAGTAATAGAAAAAGCCGACGTAAGCCTGGCGGTAGCATGGAAAAACGGACTTACTTCTTTTAAAAGTGCAGACATCAAAACAATCATGCGGCAGGTGGAAAGATGGTACGATGTAGAAGTGGTATACAGCGGCCCTATACCAGCCCGCAGCTTCACAGGAGATATTCCGAGAGACGCTAACCTGTCTGAATTACTACGATTACTGGAAATCAGCAGGATCCATTTTAAAATGGAACAACGTAAGCTGATCGTTATGCCGTAAGTATCTTATTTATTATATCAACCAAATGCTATTACCATGAACAAAGGTCCCTGAATGACGCGTGGTAGGAACCGGCATAAAAAACCAGGAGCGATCTCACCCGCCCCTGGAAAAAAGCCTGGGTCTGGTACCTGACATCAATACTTATCAGAAATCAAGAATTATCTAAACCCAAACACCACAAATGTATGCAATCTAATTGTCATGCAAAGCCCGTCTATATACCCGGGCTATTATCAACCATCAAAGATCGCGTCCTGACATTCCGAAAATCAGGCGCCCATCTGAGGATAAAAAAACAACTGATTAAGCAAATGAAAATTACGGCTATCCTCTTAACGGTAGTTTGTTTGCAGATCAGCGCCAAATCTCTGTCGCAACAGATAACCTTGTCGCAAAAGAACGCACCGATCCAGAAAGTATTTGAAGAAATAAAAAAACAATCCGGTTATAAGTTCTGGTATGAAGATGCTATGCTTACGAAAAGTAAGCCGGTAGATATCTCCATCCGGAATGGTTCGCTGGAAGAAGTACTGGCACTGCTCTTCAGAAATCAGCCCTTCAGTTATGAAGTGATCGGCAAAATTATCGCTGTAAAAGAGAAAGATATCAGACTGGAAAATACCACTCCCTTCATCGTAATACCGGAAGTAGTACTCCGTAAAATAAGCGGTTTGGTAAAAGACAGTACAGGCACGCCCATACCAGGTGTTACCGTTCTCGTAAAAGGCACCAAAACAGGCGCCACTACAGATGTACAGGGCCGGTTCAGTTTTGATGTGCCGGAAGGCAATGTAGTACTGGTGTTCACCTCCGTAGGATACGAACCAAAATCCGTTACCCTCGGAACTTCCACATTCCTGAACGTAACGCTTTCCATCGCCTCCAGCGGGTTAAATGAAATGGTGGTAACCGCCCTCGGTATCAAACGTCCGAAAGGAACACTTGGATACGCAATCAGTACCATCAAAGGTGATGAACTTACGAAGGCCGGTTCAACCATGAACCCATTCCTCGCCCTGTACGGTAAAGCAGCCGGCGTAGGCGTAAACGTGGGCGCATCCGGTCCGCAGGGTGGCGTAAGGATCAATATCCGCGGCGCAGCCAGTATGAACCCCGATCAGAACGTAAGACCCCTGTTTGTGGTAGACGGCGTTATCCTGAGCGACCGTAAAACACAGATAGGTGGTGATGTAGGACAGGGATTCGACTATGGCGCCGGTATCAACGATATCAACCCGGACGACATCGAATCGATCGACATCCTGAAAGGCGCCAAAGCCACCGTATTGTATGGTAGTGATGCCGCCAACGGCGTAATGATCATTACCACTAAAAACGGCCGCAATGTGAAAGGATTTGGTATGACCGGTAACATACAACATACCATAGAACAACCGGTATCTTACCTGAAGCTGCAAACCAAATACGGTTTAGGCGAGAACCTCTATGATACCACTTATGAAACCATCAATGGCGTGAAAACCCGCATGCTGCCCAATAAGCGCTTCAGCTTCGGTCCTGCTTTCGATGGCGCCAATGTGATGTTCTACGACAGCTCTATGGTGAAGAATTCGCCACATGCGAATAACTTCATGTCGCTCTTCCAGAACGGTCACTCTACTTCAGCCAACGTAGCCATTGCCGGCAGCAATGAAAAAGGCAGTATCAGGGCTTCTTATACCAACTATAATTACCAGGATATTTCCGGTGATAATTCCTGGCAGAAAAGGAACTCCTTCAGCTTTAATGGTAATATCAAAGCATCCGAACTGGCTTCCTTTGAAGTGATCTCCAATATTTACAGCATCTCTACCCAAAACCGCCGTTCTTCTAATGACGGGCCGGTAGCATGGGGATACCCGGTCGATTATGATTATAACCTGATATATCCTTACTATACAGATGCCACCGGTTATAAAAGGGATCTTTCCAATGCACGTGTATCCGATGCATTTACCAAACTTGGCGAATACATGTGGAACACCAAAATGAACCGCTACAAGGATGAAAACATCCACATGATCACCTCTGCCAAAGTAACACTGAACTTTACAAAGAATATTTTCCTTGTAGGACAGGCAGGTTTGGATTATGATAACACCAACTATAACACACAGGTAAGCATAACCAGGCTGCTTCCAACGGTAGACAAAGGAAGCTTTGGCGTGGCAAAAGAAAACGCTACTACCCAAACTTACCAGGCGTTACTGAACTACAATAAGTCATTCCTGAACAACGATCTCCGTTTATTTGCTTTTGGCGGCGGTGTATACCGGTTGCGTAATGTAGATTACCTGGCCACCAACACCGTTGGCGGTCTTACTTTCCCGGATTGGTATTCTTTCTCCAATCAACTGGGTACACCCAGTGCAGACAATGCACACCTGCTCAGAAACTATACAAGAGGATCTGACGTATTATACAGCTTGCTGGCATCAGCAGCGTTGTCCTGGAAGAATGAATTTACATTGGAATTGCAGGGCCGTCAGGACTGGAACTCTACCCTTCCTCCGGAAAACAATAAGTACTTTTATCCGGGCGCCGCACTTACCTGGAATTATACAGAACGTTTTCAGCTTGCCGGTGTAAACAGCGGACAGCTGAGATTATCATGGGCAGACGTAGGTAACGGTACCACCCGTTATTTCGCCAATAACCTGTATGGATACTCCCGTCTCCCCAGTACAGGCGCCAACTCCGTTTCACCACCCGACAAATTATTACCGGGCGCCCTGAAACCGGAACGTAAAAGAGAATTTGAAATTGGTATCAACAACACCTTCCTGCCACAGGACAGGGTGATCCTCGATTTCTCCTTCTACACCAACCACCGCTACAACCAGATCATCAGTTTACCTATTTCTTCTGCCTCCAGTTCTACCGGAATGATTGTGAACGCGGGTGATGTAAAAGCCTGGGGTTTTGAACTGGCATTAACAGGTGTTCCCCTGGTAGGTAAAAACTATCGCTGGAGCCTCACACTGAATGCCGCCAGCCAGGGATCAAAAGTAATAGACCTGTACCCAGGCGTTACCAATTATCCTTTCAGTAACCTGATCAATGGCGCCGCAGCATCTATTCATGCAGATGAAGGCCGCCCGTATGGCGAAATTGTAATGAACGATTATAAACGTGATGAAGCAGGTAATAAAGTAGTCAACGCCAATGGCATCTATATTCTCGATGATCAGAAATCAACCGTAGCTGGTAATGTAATGCCAAAAGTATACGGCGGGTTTATCTCCGACTTCCAGTATAAGAACTTCAATTTCCGCATCGGGCTGGATTATAAATACGGCGGTACTATTTTCAGTTATACCAACAACCGCTTAACAGGTGTAGGTCAGCTGGAAAATACCATGCAATACCGCGATGAAGAAAACGGAGGTTTGGCTTACTACATCAATAGCAACGAGCAGAACGTTCCGTGGCAGCATTCACAGGCAGCTCCGGCCCAGTCTAAAGATGGGCATGTGTATCATGATGGTTTGATCCTGCCAGGTATGAAAATAGATGATAATGGTAAGTATATTACCAACGATATCATCACCAGCGCTTCTTCCTATTATGGAAGTTACGCGAACGACCTGGCTACCTCTTTCCCGCCGGATCGCGTGTTCAAAAACAATTACATCAAAGTGAGGGAAGTAGCGCTTTCCTATACATTACCTGCGGAAATTTCCAAAAGGATAAGAATGCAAAGGCTCACTGTCACCGCAGCAGCCCGTAACCTGTTCTATCTCTACAAATCTATTCCCAATATTGATCCGGAAGGAGCACTGGGCGCGGATGTTTTCGTGGAAAATACCATCTACCCTTCCCAAAGGACTTACTCCCTGGGGTTAAATGTTGCTTTCTAATGTATAAACTGAAAAAAATGAAAAAAGCTTACTTATATATTTTCCTGCTCTCTGCCTCCTTCCTGGGAGCCTGTAAAAAAGACCTGGAAGACCGGTTCTACGACAAGGACAAGCTCTCCACCGGCAGTACTATAGATGTGGTGCCCGGCTTATTCACCGGCGTGCTTACAAACAATAAAATATTTGCACAGGACTACGGCGAGTGGTATTACCTGCTCAACGGCGGTACCAGCATCACCGGCTATGAACAGGTGGCGCAACGGTTTGTATCTTACCGCTACGACTGGTTCTCCACATACAACGACCTAACCACCGGTAATGGTTTCGATGATTCTCCCGTCAACGGGCAATCTTTCTTTCAGCACAGTTATACCCGGTTGAAGAATTACGAAGTGATCAGCGATTCCGTGAATGCACGTACCGGGCAATTAAAACAGGATGGAGATGTGTACCTGAAACTGGTCAGCTTTATCAAATGTTACCAAAGTGCCAAGCTGGTAGATTTCTTTAATTCGGTTCCTTATTCAGATGCTTTCCAGGGAGCAAAAAAAGAACCTAAATATCTCTTCCCTAAATATGATGATCCGAAAGAGATCTACCAATCTATCATACAGGAACTGGGAACTATTGTAGATGAGCTCCCCGAAGCTTATTCGCAGATGTCGGCTGATGCCAAAACCGTTTTCACGGAGCAGGATATCGCCTTCCACGGCGATATCAATAAGTGGGTGTCTCTCGTCAATTTTACCCGCCTGAAATTACTGGTAAGAATTGCCGGTGTGGAAGAAGCATATGCTAAACCGCTGATCCAGGCTGCATTGGCAAAGCCTTTGCCGCAAACAGACCTTTACTGGTTCTATTGGTATGATATCGTTCCTACCGGTGGTGGAACATGGATTCGGGGTGTTTATGAAAATACCTTTGCTTCCTTTATACCAAACATCATCATGAAAAGGTTGAACTACGGTACACCTGCTTACCAGGAAGGAATTGACGATCCACGCCTGCCGGTGCTGGCTATGCCTACCAAATACCTGGATTATCGTGGGGTATCCGCTAATATAGAAGAACAATCTGCATTGTATAACAGTGGAGAAAGATATTATCCGTATGCAGATAATATTGCATCTACTTTCTCTACCAATGCAAAATCTACTTACAACCATGCTACCTTCCACCAAAATGCGAAGATGCCGGTGTATATGAGTTCATTAGGAGAACTGGATCTGCTGCTGGCAGAAATAGCATTGAAAGGATTAGCCAATACAGGTAAAACTGCAGAAGAGCATATCAAAGATGAGGTAACACACTCTGTCGATTTCTGGTATACCATTAATCAACTGAGCAGCTATGCCAAAACCCAGATGACGCCTGCACAAACAGCGATGGTATATCCTGCCAAACCATCTGCTGCAGTAGTGAGCGCATGGGGCGATGTTGTGAAAGCCAAATTTACATTGGCTGCTACCCTGGACGACAAAATGGAAATCCTCATGCAGCAAAAATATATTCACCTGAACCTCTACCAGCCTTATGAACTGTGGGCAGAGTTGAGAAGGACCCGTCATCCGAAGCTGGAACCATTCACCTGGCACACTTCCGTATGGAAGCCAATGCCGGAAAGAGTACGGTATCCAACTATTGAGCTGACCAACAACCCGGACAACTTCAAGAAAGTAGCAGGAGAAAATAATTTAACCAGCCCGATTTTCTGGGTGCCTGCCGCTGCAAGAGCAAAAAACCCTTATTGGGATAACTATAATTATCAATAGCAGAGAGCAATGCAAGTCGAAAGGGGAGCTGACCATATTGGTTGGCTCCCTTTTTTAATGCCATACTGCAATGCACGCTGCAGTCAGTGTTAACGCCAGTAAAGCATAGTAGGCGGTCTTTGTAAACACCTTGTTACTAAAACGTATATTGATTAACGTTACCACTAGGAACATACCGGTTTTGGGTATTACTTTGTAATAATTGACCTGTGGATATTTCAGCGCCACCAGTATGATACCGGTTATCAGCAGTACAATGCCCAGGATCAATCCTTTGTGGTCGCGCACTTTCGTGTGGTAGTCGGACCATTGTGCCGCCAACACAGCGAGGTATCCTGCAAAACATCCGAAGTGTAACAGCAGCACAACACTAAAGAGCATGGGATGTTTTTTTAGCGGTGGAAGAAAGATAGTAACCGCCCAGTGCCAGCACCATTACAATAGCTACCAGGTGCTGAATCAGTTTGCCGGCCTCATAGGCCGGGTTGTGAAGCACCAGGCACAAATCCGTCACCGGCACAATAGTTCCTGCCAGCAACAGCACACCCAATGCGCGTCGCTCGCCGGTCCATAGTACACCTAGTATGGTAATACCGGTGAATAGGTCGCGGATACCTTTGATATAATGAAAAGAGAAGTTCCCGTTTACAGGCACGCTGATGCCAAAACCGGCTTCGGCCACCAGGGGATTCAGGAGAAAAAAGAGTCCGATAAATACCAGCAATATCCCCAGGGATAAGGTGCCGTAGAAAGCGATTTTTTCAGAGGTGTTTTTCATTTGTTACATTGTTTTATGATGATGCAACAAAAGTAAAATCCGCGTTTCGCACGTTCGTTCACCCAGGTTAATAAATCTACATCGACAGCCTTTTCCTGATCCGGCTTAAGGAAGGAGGCTTTACGCCTACAAAGGAAGATATATAATACTGTGGGATACGCTGCTGCAGGTCGGGGTAGCTGTTGATGAAGTGGAGGTAGCGTTGCTCCGGCTGGTCGCCATAAAAAGAGCTGACCTTTTTGATGGCTTGTAAATACAAGTGTTCGCAAATTAGCCGGCCAAATTTTTCGCCTTCTTTTACTGTGCTGTAAATCAGCTGAAGATTTTCATAGGAGATAGCCAATATTTTGGTGGGCTCAATACACTGGATGCTGCGTTGCGAAGCAGAGTGGTCGAGAAAGCTCTCGTAGTTACAGGTAAAATCATTTTCCTTTCCAAAATCAAGCGTCACATCCTCCCCGGAATCTTTGATACTGTGATACCGGATCAATCCTTTCTCAATAAATCCCGCTTCCCGGCAAACCTGTCCTTCCCGCAGGAAATAATCATTCTTCTCATATTCCCGGCTGATAAACAAGGAGGAAATGAATGATTGCTCGGCTTCATCCATGCGGATGAAATGCCCGATAGCGTTGATCAGGTTAGTGTGTATGCTCATCAGTAAGACGATTTATTTGTACCTGTATGCCTTGTTTTTCGGTGTCGGTTTTGGCTAACTGCCAGGCTCTCTGAAAACTAGCTTTTGCTTTTTCGTTATCGATATTTTTGTACAGTTCTCCGAGCAGCACATAATAGAAGTGGTTATTTTCCAGCTTTAGTTTTTCTGCTTCGGCCAGCGCTTCCCGCTGTCCGTTTGCTTTATAAAGGGCAAAAGTGCGGTTCAGCGCTACACTGGGAGAGTAATTGATCATCAGCAGTGCATTGTATAACTGCAGGATCTCTTCCCATTTCTCCGGCGTATCCTCTTTCACACAGTGCCAGTAAGCGATCCTGGCTTCGAGGTGATAGGAGCTTATCTCATTGCCTTCGGCAGAAAGCTGCAGGAAATAGATCCCCTGGTTAATCAATGCCTGATCCCACAGCGCTTCGTTCTGTGCTTCATACAATACCACTTCGCCTTCACCGGCCTGCCTGGCATTGAAGCGGGAAGCGTGAAAACACATGAGGGCAATAAGCGCATTTGTTTTGGGCAGGTTGGTTTTGTCGTAGGCGGTGAGCATCAATCCCAGCCGCAGTGCTTCCAGGCAAAGATCCTGTTGCAGGATCTGGTTCTGTGTCTGCGAGTAATATCCTTCGCTGAAAAGAAGATAGATGATGTGCAATACATTATCCAGCCGTTGCGGGATTTCACTTTCCGGCGGCAGCTCCATTTTAATTTTCTCTTCGCGCAGTTTTTCTTTCGCCCTGAATAATCTTTTATTAATAGTTTCCTTGTTGGACAAAAAGGCTTCTGCAATTTCATCTATACCAAAACCGCAAAGAATGCGCAGCGCCAGTCCTATCTGCGCTTCGCTGGCAATAGACGGGTTACAAATGGCAAAAAGCATTTGCAGCTGGCTGTCTTTGATATTTTCCTGCGAGAAATTCAGCGCTTCGGCATCATCTACCAGTTCCTGGCGCGCTATTATTTCTGGCAATACTTTTTTATCGAATATTTTATTTCTTCTGAAATGATGCAGTGTTTTTTGTTTGGCTACGGTATAAAGCCAGGCAGTAGGATTGGGAGGGAGTCCTTTAACGCCCCACGTTTCCGATGCGAGTAAAAATGTTTCACTCACAATATCTTCTGCTATCTCAATATGCTGCAATCCAAAAAGTTTGCTGATCACAGCTACCATCTTTGAGAATTCCTGCTTAAATAAATACTTCAGTGATTCGAGTTCCTTTTCCATACTAAAACAGTGAAAACCACTCTAATGAAAGAGTGGTTTTCTTTATTTCCCCTGATACCGGTTACGAAACTATTTCCCTGACTTCCACACAGCCTTTAGCGTCCAGCACCGGGCAGCCATGAGCCAATGTGGTAGCCTCTTCCAGCGTATCGGCCTGCACTACCAGGAAACCGCCCAGCCGTTCCCTGATTTCTACAAACGGCCCATCCGTAATAACGCCTCCTGCTTTTAATACTTTTCCTTCCGTAGAAAGGCGACGGCCATTACTCACCAGTTTGCCCTGTGCCGCAATACCGCCTGTCCAATCCTGCCACTTCTTCATCAGCGCCTGGAAGTCTTCCGCAGATAATTCGCGGTAGGCATAATCAGACTGGCGAAATAACAATAAGAATTCTTTCATCTCTTTATAATTTAAATCGTGGTGGAATATATGAATTAATTTGCTTTGGCGGCAAACATCCCTGGCTTGTAACTTCCTGCAGAGGTGCGGAAGGCAACGTTAAGACGGTTATAACTGTTAATGGTAGTAACTGCTATTGTCAGGTCTACAATTTCTTCCTCTGAAAACTGCTGACGTACCTGGTTATATACTTCGTCCGGTACGTCGCCGTTGGTGAGCCTGGTTACTGCTTCTGCCCAGGCAAAGGCTGCCCGCTCCCGATCAGTATACACAGTAGCTTCTCTCCAGCCTGCCAGCATATAAATACGCTGCTCTGTTTCTCCTTCTGCACGTGCATCTTTGGAGTGCATATCCAGGCAAAATGCGCAACCATTCATCTGAGATACCCGGAAGTAAATTAAATGCTGCAGGGACTTTTCAATGGATGATCCTGCAAGATACGCACCTACTCCATATAATGCTTTTACTGCGTTTGCTCCTTTTGTAAGAAGATTGATTCTCTGTTGCATGTTTTATAAATTTAATTGGTGATGAATTTGTTCGTTTATACACCAATAAGGATCGGGAAAAAGAAAATTGGACATCTTCCCGGAAATTTTTTTAAAATATTTTTCAGGGAGATGAGGAGCGGGTTTTAACGCATCTGCCCGGTAGTAAAGTGCTGCTGTTGACCATCCTTTTGATGTTTGTGTGCCGGGGCGGTACCTGCCGGCGGCAACCGAAGGGGAATAATTTTAGTGAATCAATTGTTAATCACGCCCGCTTTCACAATTGCAAAACACTCCAGCGGGCCGGAAATTTTTCTTTTGACGAATGATTCTACACTATTATCCGCGCATCGGAAAAATGCTGGCCCTTTTTGTTTTGGTGCTGCCATTTACCGCTATATCCGTAAAAGCCCAGGAAATAAGACCTTTATACAAGGACTCTATTCCCAACAGTATCGGGAAAACTGCACCGGCAGATGCCCCCACGATCACCATCTATAAGCCCGAAAAGCCCAACGGGGCGGCGGTGATCATCTTCCCCGGCGGCGCATACGCCTTCCTGGCCTTTGCGGAAGAAGGCACCAAAATAGCAGAAGCCTTCATTACAAAGGGAGTTACCGCCTTCGTGGTAAAATACCGGCTGCCTTCAGATGCCACCATGCGGGATAAAAGCATGGGACCCCTCCAGGATGCGCAGCAGGCCATTAAACTGGTACGGATGAATGCCGCGGAATGGGGGCTGGATCCGCATAAAATAGGGATCGCGGGCTACTCCGCCGGCGGACACGTGGCCTCCACGCTGGGCACACACAGCGGCAGGAGCTATGTACCCAATAAGGAAAACACCGATCTGCGCCCGGATTTTATGATCCTGGTATACCCCGTGATCAGCATGAATAAAGACCTGGCACATCAGGGATCAAGCATCAACCTGATAGGAAATGAGCCCTCCAAAGAAAAAATTGCCTTCTTTTCCAACGAAGAATGGGTGAACAATAATACGCCGCCGGCCTATATCACGCATACCAGCGATGATGCCGTGGTGAATGTAAATAACAGTATCGCCTTTTACCAGGCCATGTTGAGAGGAGGCATTCCCGCTGAACTGCATCTCTATCCCACCGGCAACCACGGCTTCACCCAACGATTACCCGTAAACGAATGGCTGGACCCTATGGTGTGGTGGATGAAAAGAGGGGGCTGGATCCCCAACACCCCCTGAGCTGATATTAAATCATGGCATAGCCGTATGAACAGGTTGCGCAGCAGGCCGCGAATGCAGCAGCTTGATCAGCGGCCGTTCTACTTTGTAGTAGAAGAAAATGCCTGCCGCCACCGCCAGTACCATATGCACGACAACAGAAAGGTCGGCATTCATGAAGTAACCGGTGGCGGCATATATCTGCGCGATGAAATAATAAAAAGTATAGTGGGTCAGGTAAATGGAATACGAAGCATCGCCTATCAGTAACCCCCATTTGTTATTCCAGAGCCTTGCCCAAACACCCCGTTGCTCCAGGAAAATACAACCGGCCAGGATACACGCACTCGGCAGGCCCCATAACAACACCCTTTTCAAACTGCCGGCGCCACTGGTCACGCTGCTCAGTTCAGAAATATTTCCAAAGCCATACACAATGTTATAAACGTATCCGCCGATGCCCAGCAATAGCAACAGCCCGGCCACGCCGGTAGCCACTTTTACGTGGCGGTACAGCCAGAAAATGATCACCCCGAAAAGGAACTCCAGCATGATAGGGTTGGTGTAAAAGATAAGCCTGAAATCAGCTGGCTTCAGCAGCTGTCCTGCCGCCACAAGCGCAGGGATAACAAGTAACAGCAATAAGGTTTTATATTTTGTACGGAACAGGATCAGGAAAAAGAAAAGGAAATAAAACCACCACTCAAAACTCAGCGACCAGCCTACCACCAGGATAGGCGCCAGCCACTTCTGCGAATTCAATAGCGGCAACATAAAAATGGTATCCCGCCATCCATAAAGAATAGCCGTGATCGGGTACATCTGGTCAAAAAAACAAAAGAATACCATATAGCACACACTGGCCACATAATAAATAGGATTGATCCTCAGGAAACGTTTCTTCAGAAAATCCACGCCATCACGCGCACCAAAATAGTTACTGGCCACATAGCTGATAATAAACCCCGATATCCCAAAAAAGAGGTCCACGCCAATAGCTCCAAAGTTTTCCAGGAAGTAAAATTTTTGCTGATGGGAAACGGTGAATGCTTCCTGTAAGTCGATGGCATGTACATGTACCACGAGGATAACTGCTACTGCCCTTAATAACTGTATGCTGTTAATCTTCATAAAAGGGATACTGATTGAGGGTAAAGGATGGCAACACCGGTCACTTTTGTGTAAAGCAAGTTAAACCGGGCGGCTGTAATTACACTTCAGTCAGTATCCTCTTGTTACTTACGTGCGCTGTTCCACGCTTCCCGGCTGATTGTAAACCAGTTAAGCATTGTTTGGTCCTCGTAAAAAGTGCCATCCAGGCTAAAGCCGGCCTTCTCTAAAACACGCTTCGACGCATCGTTTTTTACATCGGCAATGGCATAAATATTTTCCAGCCGGAGCTGGTTAAAACCGTAGTCCAGGCAGGCATGTGCGCACTCCGTCGCGTATCCTTTCCCCCAGTATTTCTTTATAAAACGGTAGCCGAGGTCATAGTAGTTAACATGGCCGTTGGTAGGTTCTTTTACCAGTTTTAACCCCGCCCATCCCACAAAGCGGTTGGTATCTTTTTCTATTACAGCCCATCTGCCAATGCCATTCTCCCGGTATTGCTGCCGGATAAACTGAATGACCTCCCGCGATTCTTCTATAGTGCGAACCGGCTTGTTGCCCAGGTATAAATGCACCGCTTCGTCTGAATCCAGTTCAAACATGCCGGCGGCATCAGCAGGTATCAGTTCCCTTAAAATCAACCGGGGAGTAGATGCGAAAATCTCCATACACGTGTCATTTGGCGCCGAATTTAACGGAACTATTGAAAAGAACAAAAACGGGAATTTTTATCTGGTCATCAACAGGAAATTACTTCCTGCTTCTGCTTCGTTGGATTTTTTCTGATACTGGTAAGGAGAGAAGCCCGCAAACTCTTTGAAGGCCCTGATGTAGTGGGACTGATCAGCATAGTCATGCTCAAAGGCAATATCAGACAACTTACTGTAGTTATTACTTTTTAACTGCTTTAAGGAATGCTGAAAACGGCATATCCGGGAAAATAATTTGGGAGAGATGCCAACGCCCTGTTTAAACCGGCGCTCAAAACTTCTTTCCGTTAACTGCAACTGCTGCCGTAAGTCTTTTAATGCAATACTGCCGCCGGATGCAATGATCTGTGATAATGCAAAGTGTGTAACCTCATCTGAAGACGTGCTGTGTTCATTGATCTGCTTAAATAGAAAAGCGGAAATGATGGCGATCTTCTCCGTTAAGGAAGGAGTGTTGCCTAATCTTTCTGCCAGGTAAAAATCCCTCGTAGCTGCCAGTATATCCAGGTCTAAACAGGAATTGGTTAACTCATCGGCATTCAAACCAAAAACAGATTTCAACGCATGCGGATAACAACATACCCCAATTGAACAGATGCTACCCGTTACATGCAGCTCGGTATACTTTGTCGTTTGACCATATAACAGCAAATCGGGTAACTCTTTGTTTTCCTGGTAGAAAGTACCATTATCAGACTGCTGGAGAATTAACCCCGGACAACCATCTGCCATTGGCCCGAGAATTTTAGGCACGTGGGCAACATCATCACTCTCCAGCGTCCAGAAATAACGGACGTGGTTTTTCAGATATGATGGCGGTGGTAGTTCCTGGTACTTCATTTTAGGACTGATGAATTATATTCAAGTTAAGAATTTTTAATGATTTCATGATAAGCCACTAAATTTGGAGACTAATTAGTTCCCCATGAGAATTGCATTACACCGTTTTATCAGCAGCCTGGCATTGTTATTAACTATCAGTACCGGATTTGCACAAAATAAAATAGTGGTTTTTCAATCGGACTTTGGTTTGAAAGATGGCGCGGTGTCCGCCATGAAAGGCGTAGCCTCCGGCGTATCGTTCGATCTGAAACTATATGACCTCACCCACGAAATTCCCGCCTATAATATATGGGAGGCCGCTTATCGCCTGGAACAAACGGTTCCCTACTGGCCTGCAGGCACCGTGTTTGTATCGGTAGTAGACCCAGGCGTAGGCACCAGCCGTAAATCGGTAGTGCTCAAAACAAACAGTGGTCACTTTATCGTAACACCGGATAACGGCACACTCACTCTCATCGCCGCCTCCGAAGGCATCGCGGAAATACGTGAAATTAATGAAGCCCTGAACCGCCGCAGGGATTCGCAGCAATCTTATACTTTCCACGGCAGGGATGTATACGCCTATACCGGCGCGCGACTGGCAGCAGGCGCCATTACCTTTGAAGAAGTAGGACCGGTATTAGCCAAAGAGGTTGTAAAAATACCATACCAGGCCGCGGTACTGGAAGATGGAAAACTGAAAGGGAACATCTCTGTCCTGGATGTACAATACGGTAACGTATGGACCAACATCAGCGCTGATCTGCTTAACCAGTTACATCCTCAATACGGCGATATACTGCAGGTAACGTTTTTCCACAACGGGAAAAAAGTACATCAAACCGCGGCGCCGTATAGTCAAACCTTTGGCGCCGTGCCGGAAGGAAAACCACTGAGCTACCTAAACAGCTTACTGCAACTGTCTTTTGCACTGAACCAGGGCAATTTTGCGGCCACCTGGCATATCGGAAGCGGTAGTGAGTGGAGTGTGGAAGTAATGTTATCTCCCAAAAAATAAATCATTCTATCAATTGGCAGCTGTGGGATTAGAGGACACCCTATAAAGATAAAGCAAAAAGCTATTGAAACCGAAGTCCGTTCCAATAGCTTTTCACAAACTATTCTTGTGCTATTGTAATACGTCCAGTATCGCGTGATCAATGCCCTGCAGCGTGTTTGCGGCCGGCTTAATCAGTTCCAGTACGGTGATTTTATTGCTGCCTTTTTTCAACCATTCTGCCGGTACATACAAGGTTTGTTGCGGACCTACCTGCCAGTATCTGCCGAGGTGATGACCGTTGATCCAAACGGCGCCTTTACCCCACTGCGTCATGTCCAGGTAGGTGTCGCCGGTAGCAGATAATGTAAAGCTGCCTTCTTTCAGAACAGGTGCATCGGTACCGGCAGCAGCAGGTTTTACCGCCGGCTGCACATCAAAGGGAAGTTTAAACTGCTGCCACTGATGAATGGCCTGGCCGTTAAATAATACCTGGCCGGCAATACCTTTTTTATTTTTAAGAAGATAAGGGCCAAAGTTGATACGTCCCAGATTTTCTACCAGGATGTCCAGGGTAACGGTGCCGGCTGGAAGGGTTACCTCCACGCTGTCCTGTGCCAAACGGCGGTCCAGGATGGCTACTCTTTTACCATTCACAAACACGAGGCCGTAGTCGCGGAGATCTTTTATTTTCAGCAGGCCACTGTGCCCGCCGGGAATGGTGGTGCGGTATAACACAAATCCATACGCCTGGTTCAGATCTTCAAACGTTAACGGATCTACGCTTTTAATGGCAGCCGGCAATTTATTGAAAACCGCAGTGCTGCGTTCGAAAGTGATCTTTGGCGTGGTGATCACCGGTTTCTTTGCAGGTACTTCCGGTAAAGTTACGCCAGCCGGGAGATGCCGGGCTATCACTTCGCGGAACTTCATGAATTTGGGCGTGGCGTTTCCTGCTTCATCCAGTGGCGCATCATAGTCGTAGCTGCTGATCTGCGGCTCATAAGGGCTCTTGTCGTTATAGTTGGCGCCATTCATATAGCCGCGGGTAGTGCCGCCGTGAAACATATACATGTTGATGGAAATGCCTGCTGCGAGTACACGATCCAACCTGTCGAGGAAGTTTTCATAGGGAATGGTATGGTGCTTTTGCCCCCAGGAATCAAACCATGCAGGGTACCATTCCGCAATATAAAAAGGTCCTTTGCCATTATGGTTTTCCCTTACCAGCTGTTTTACTTTTTGCGGATCATCTATCCCGTTTACTGCGGGCAGCAAACCGGGCAAATGACCTTTGGCTACATCAGCAGCCGGATCGCAGGTATAGAGTAGTCCGTCAAAACCCGCGTCAATAAACATCTTCCGGTTAATGTCCAGGTAACTTTTATCATTGGAATAAGAACCATACTCATTTTCTATCTGCACCATCAGGATGTTACCGCCATGATTTACCTGTAAGCCCGACAATTGTTTCCCAACTGCCCTGATATAATTATTATAAGCTGCGAGGTATTGCGGTTCCTTACTACGCACTTCAAGGCCCTTTATATGCTGCAGCCAGTAAGGATATCCGCCAAATTCCCATTCTGCGCAGGCGTACGGACTGGGGCGCAATACCACCCACAACCCTTCTTCCTGTGCTATTTTTACAAAGGCAGCTACATCGTTATTGCCGGAAAAATCGTAATGCCCTTTTTCAGGTTCGTGCATGTTCCAGAATACATAGGTGCCTATGGTGTTCAGTCCCATTGCCTTCGCCATTTTCAGGCGGTCGCGCCAGCTTTCGCGCGGAACGCGCAGGTAATGGATCTCTCCTGAAATCATCTGGAAAGGCTTGCCGTCCAGCAGGAAGGTAGAATCTCCTAACTGGAAAGTGTGTTGTGCAAACAACTGTATGCTGCACAATACCATTAAAATTACAACGCTTAGTTTTTTCATTGTTTATTGCTTAGGTTACCTGTCAATGTAACTACTGACCGTGGCGGAATATGAATGATGTTTCCGGAAATATAGCCTGGTTGCAGATTTTCGGCTGCGCTGGTGGTATAGCTGCGCATACTGCCTGCTTTCAATCCCTTGCAGTGGATGCTGGCATTGGCGGCAGTGCGGCCGTTATTAATCACTACTATCCGGAGGGTATTATCTTTGTTTTTATAAGCAGACAGATAGAGGTCTTTCAATGCTGTGCTGTCGCTCATCTCTGCCTGAACCCTTGTAGCGCCGGGCCTTATAAACCGGCTATAGTTACCTAACACCCACATCATTTTGGTATCGCGCAGCTGCCCGTCTGATTTATCTTTATCTATATAAATCAATCCATCTTTATAATTGTAAGGAGAAATGGCGAGCCACCACTGCCAGGCAGCAGCATTGGCGATGGTGAGGTCGGAGTGGATTACACGCGCCATATAAAGCGCTGCATCCATGCCCAGGTCTACACCGGAGCCGTTTATTTCTCCGGCATTATCTCCCAGGATACAATATTCGGATTGCCAGAATTCCAATCCGTTCAATGCGGTATGCAGCCGTTTTCGTATAGTGGTGGCCGTATCTTGGGGGGAAGTGGTAAAGTAACTATGTGCCGCAATTCCTTTGTACACATTGGGCAGATTGCCTACATACGTACTGCTGCGTGGATTAAAGAAGGCGTTTATCTGTGAGCCTTTGTCTGGCTTGTCTTCCAGGGCATACAGGTAATTTATTTTTCCTGCTTCTGTAATCAGTATTTTAACCGGCAGCTTTGCTTCGCTGAAAGTTTTGCTGATAGCTTTTGTGAAGCCGGCCATCTGTTCGTTGTTATAGGGGCAGCCTTCCTGTCCGCCATCGCTCCAATCCCACTGTGGTTCATTCACCGGGCTGATATAGTTGAGGCTAACGCCCGCGGCTAAACGTATTCCCAGTACTACTTCTTTCAAAAAAACGGCAGCAGCGGAATAGTTATCCGGTGAAAGATTGCTTTGTCCTTTATCTGCAAAGGCTTTGCCGTTGCGCGTAAACGCCACTGGCGGACTATTCAGGAAACCCAGGAAATCTGTAACGCCGCGTTGTTTCGCGGCCTGTAAAAACCAGAGCTGGCCGGATTGTTTTTTCCAGTTGTACGTATGATCCGGCTGCAGGAAAGATTCTGCGCGCCGCCATTCATCTTTAATACCACTGTTATCTCCCTGCTCTGCACTGCCGGCGCCAATATTAAAACGCCACATCGATAAGCCAATGCCTTTGGGCTGGCCATTGGCAGTAGTGTCGGTACTAAACAGCCAGTCGGCTATCTGGTTCCGTTTGGTATCCGGCCAGTTGCCGGTAAACTGCCCCGCCCACGCATCTGAAGCCGCGAAGTTGCGGATCGTTTGCGCGGTTTTATGTAGGTCGATGTTTACCTGGATAACGTTGCTGTTACTTTGTTGAGATGATGCAGTATGCAGCACAAAGCACAGTGGCAGTGAGCAAATGATTTTTTTCATGTTCCTAAACGCTTTGCTTCACACAAAGCCGCCGGAAAGTAGTAAAATGCCCGTTAAATATTTTTCAATTATGACAACCGGCAAGCTACACAGCAGCTTTGTGTGAAGCGGATGAGTGTTTAATAGCCCTTGTTCTGCTCCAGCTGCCCGTTGGAAGACAGTATTTCTGTTCTCGGAATTGGTAGCCAGTAATTTTTTTCGGCGAACAACCTGCCGGAAAGCGCTACTTTTCTTGTATACGTATATACGCCGCTGCCATTAACAGAAACGTCTACGCCATATGCTGGCACATTGTCTGTTACAATAGCTGTTTTCCAGCGCCGTACATCGTAGAAGCGATGTTCTTCAAACGCCAGTTCTATTTGTCTTTCGCGATGAATAGCGTCCCGCATCTGGTCTTTACTCAGGCCGGGTGTCAATGCCGGTTGCTGTACGCTGGCACGTTGCCGGATCTGGTTAACTGCGGCATATACGCTGGCATCGGGCCCTACGGCTTCATTTTGTGCTTCTGCGTAGTTCAGCAATATTTCTGCATAACGCAAATAGATCCAGGGCTGTAATCCGGCTACGTCCCAGGGATTATCGATCGGGTTATTGTCGTCCATAAATTTGCGGAGATAGTAACCTGTTTTGGTGGAGTTCCAGTTGGAAGGACCATCCTTTCCATCTTTTCCACCGGGAGAAAATGTTTGCACGGTAGATCCCCTGTATGGTGCGCCGTTATAAAGAATAGTGGCGTAGAAGCGGGCATCCCTGTTCACATAAGGGTTTTGCGGATTATAGCCGGAAGTTGGATCTGTAATCAGTTTACCATTCTTCATTTCATATGCATCTACCATATTCTGCAACGGTGTATTACCCGCCCATCCGCCGTAGCCATTGGCGCCATTGGATATTTCCAGGCATACATGGCGGGCGCCTATGGCATATTGCCGTGCGAAAATGATTTCATTGTTATCCGCTTTCAGGAATAGCTGGCTGTAGTTTGTTGCCAGTGTATACCTCGACAGGTCCATCACCGCTTTGGCTGCTGTGGCGGCTGCCTGCCAGGTGCCAACGTTATACAGCGGACTTGCAGCATATAATAACAGGCGTGCTTTCAGCGCCAGTGCAGCGCCCTGTGTAGCCCTGCCGGATTTCCAGCTGGCGTCATTGATAGCCGGCAGGTCTGCTGCTGCGGCGGTGAGTTCACTCACAGCATAATTCATAGATTCCTGCAGCGTGGCTCTTTTAAATAAAGCAGGGTCGGTGAGGTTGTCGGTGAGCTGGTACTCTTTGTCACCCATCATCACCACGCCGCCATAGTTGCGGATCAGGTCATGATACCGGAACGCGCGGATAAAACGTAATTCAGCAGTCAGCTTTTTACGCAGCGTGGCGCTCATTTCTACACTGTCAATGTTATTCAGTGCGTAATTACATTCCCGGATACTGCGATAACTTCTTCCCCATATGGTACCGGCAATACCTGTATTTTCCGGTGCAATTTGCCCTTGTTGGATCACCCAGGTATTGTCGTCGTTATTGTAAATGGATTCGTCGGTGATGGAGCTCCACAGGCCGTATTCAAAGCCTCTTCCAAAACCGGGGTTAGTACCTTCTCCTTCTTTATCCTGTAATTTAATGCTCAGGTACCGGTTAATCACATAGTTCTGAAACAGGGAGGAATCACCCAGTACGGCGTCGCCCAGGATACGGTCGGTAGGCGTAATATTCAGGTAGTCCTGCTTGCAGGAGGAAAATAATCCCGCAGCAGCTAAAGTTAAAGTGTATATAAAGTGTGTTGTTTTCATAACTGTTTTTTTTCTGGTTTAGAATCTAACATTTGCACCAACATTGATGATCCGCTGTTGTGGGTAAAACTGCCCGTTTTCGCTGCTACCTTCCGGATCATAATCTTTTACTTTGGTAATGGTGAAAAGGTTAAATGCGTTGGCATATACTCTCAAACTGCCGATGTTGATGCGGGACAGAATGTCCGATTTGAAGGTGTAACCGAGTGATACATTTTTTAATCGCAGGAAGGACGCGTTGTTAAGCCAGAAATTATTTTGGTAACGGCCGCCATTTACGGAAGCGGACGCGCGTTCATCTACTCTCGGATAAGAACCGCCGGTATTGGTTGGGCTCCAGCGGTTATCTGCCCAGCTGCTGTAATAGTTACCAATAGTACCGGATTCAGGTAATACATATTGACTTACATGCGACTGTCCGGCCAATAACACCGATACATCAAATCCTTTATAATCACCGCCGAGTATAATACCATAAGTGATTTCAGGAATGTTGCCGTACTTTGTTCTCACCTGGTCATCTGCATTAATTTGTCCGTCACCATTCACATCCCGGTAGATCAGATCTCCCAGTTGTGCACCCGGCAGGTGTGTGTGTTTATTCAGGTCATCAGCAGTCCGGAATATGCCGATCACATCATACAACAGGTAATTGTTCATAGGGCCGCCGGTTTTCCGCTGATAGGGCAGTGTGCCGGGGGCTTCGTCTATAAAGATGATCTCGTTCTTAGCATAGGTAATGTTACCGGAAATGTTATAGTGAAAGCCGCCGCTGGTAGTGTTGTCATAACCCAGGGTAGCTTCTATACCATTGCTGTTTACCTTGCCGATATTTTCGGCCGGTACCAGCGGAGTAGCAGGATCGTATGGATTCACAATACCGGAAGATTGGGGCAGCGACGCATTCCGCTGAGTAAGGATCTTGGAACGCTTCTGCTGGAAGTAAATGAACTCCAGGTTAAAGTGTTGCAGGAAAGCCATATTGAAACCCAGGTCCATTTTCCGGGCAATCTCCCAGGTAATATACGGGTTGCCCAGTTTGGTAAGATCAATACCCGGGATGATCTGGCCGCCGATCACGTATTGGTTTACGAAAGAATAGTTATCGAAATACTGGAATAAACCTACGTTGTCATTACCCAGTGTGCCATAGGAACCACGCAGTTTCAGATCATTAATAAAACTCACGTTTTTAAACCACTCTTCTTTTGAAACGCGCCATCCGGCAGATACGGAAGGGAAGAAGCCATACTGCTCACCTTTCGGGAAAATAGAGGAACCGTCATAACGGGCCTGTACTTCCAGCAGGTATTTTTCCATATAGTCGTAGGCAATTCTGCCGAAATAACTTTTCCTGGTGAAGCTGTAACTGGTGCCGGAATTATTTTTGTCGGTGGCGGCAGATCCTCCCTGCGACATCTCAGGCGTTTGCGGCGTCGGGAAGTTTAAGCGCGACGCGCCCAGTGTATCCTGGTTGGTTTTGCTTTGCTCGTAACCCACAAGGGCCGTTACGTTATGCTGACCAAAACGACGGGTAAAGTTCAGTTTAATATTGCTGGTGATCAGCGACATATTCCGCTGCTGCTGTGCAAGTGAAGCCAGTCCATTGGAACCGCCTACCACTGTTTTATCGTACGATTGGGTAGCCTGGTTAAAGGTGTACACTTTATAAGGAGTGCTGAAGCTTTTATTGGAGCTCCAGGATTTGTCGGCCGATAAAAATCCGTCCAGCGACAACCCTTCCACACCTGGTACAGCGTACGATCCTTTCAGGATACCATTGAATACCTGCGTAGGGTTGCGGGCAGTACCGCCGGCGTCAGTTACCTGCATCACCGGGTTATTGTTTTCAATACCGGTGGTAGGCAATCCGTTCGGATACCTGTCCAGCACCGTTGGATAAGCGCGGTAAATACCCCTGAAGATGTTGTCTGCGCTGGTAGTTGGGTAAAGGCGGTCTTCCTCTCTGCCGGATAAATACAGGCTTACCTTCAATCTTTTGGTAACATCTGCATCTATATTTGACCGGAAATTATACTGGTTGTATTTGGTCACCCCGTTTTTATACAATCCATTCTGGCCAATCATACCGAGTGAAACATAGTACCGTACGTTTTCACCACCGCCGTTTACGGAAAGACTGTGTTGATTCTGGGTAGCCACTTTCTTCAGGGTAGCTGCCTGCCAGTCGGTGTTAGGATAATTCACGGGGTCCGAGCCATCGCGGAATTTCTGGAGTTGCTCGTCGGTATAAAACTGGTTCATACCGCCGGCAGGGTTATTATAATACTGGATTTCATTCCTGATCTGTGCATAGGTGGCAGCATCGGCCATTTTAGGCAACCGGCTTGGAGATGAAAATCCCTGGTTAAAGCTGTAATTGATCACCGGTTTGCCGGTTTTACCCCGTTTGGTGGTGATCAGCATTACGCCATTGGCGGCCCTGCTGCCGTAAACTGCTGCAGATGCGTCTTTCAATATCGATATGCTTTCAATATCGTTGGGGTCCAGTCGTTCCAAACCGCCTATTTGTCCGGGTACGCCATCTATTACCATCAACACATCGTTATTGCCGGTGGTGGCCAGTCCGCGGATAGTGATGCGGGAACCATCTTGTCCTGGTTCGCCGGAGCGGTTGTTGGCAATGATCCCGGAAAAGCGGCCGGTGAGGGCATTGGATACGTTCGGCTGTGGACTCTGCACAATATCAGCCCCTTTTACCACAGAGATGGAGCCAGTCAGCGTAGCTTTCTTTTGAGTGCCATATCCTACTACCACCACCTCATTTACACTTTTGCTCAGTGAGGTCAGTGCTATTTTTAAGGGAGAGAGGTTCTTTACAGGCACCGTCATCGCTTCATAAGCGATGTGGTTGAATATCAGGGTATCGCCCGGCACGGCGCTGAGCGAAAATTTACCGTCTGCATCTGTCAGTGTACCGGTAGCTTTATTTTTTACACGTACTGTAACACCGGGAACAGGTTCACCGGCATCGGTTACTTTTCCCGTAATAGGAGTTTGTTGTGCCTGCACACTCATTCCTATCAGTAATAAGGTAAATACCAGCATAAGTTGAAGGAAAGGTTGGCGCCGTAATAGGACAAACTGATGGTCCGTTCCGGATTGAAGTTGTTTCATAACGCAATAATTTAATGAATTGGAAGAGTGGAATACTCATTTTGGTTGCATGGAAGATGCACACATCTTTTCATGATACCCGCAATGTACTATGCCGGGCAGACATCATAGAGGGGGTAAATCATTTAAAAAAGGGGGTAAAATCGTAAAATATCACAGGGGTATTTCTACCCGGAGCTTTGTTCCCGATATTCCTAAAGTGCCAACCACGGCTAAATACAGGAATTTACCCCTTAGTTTTCAGTTACATTAAAGTCCCGGTTAAAAGAATGGCGGTATTTCTTTACATAATCGGAAGGGTTCATTCCAAACAGCTTTACAAACTGTTCGCGGAAGTATTTCACATCGCCAATGCCCACCTGCATGGCTGCCTGTGTAATGGTGTAGTTTTCCTTGAGCAGCAAAACGGCCGCCTTCCGGAGACGAATGGACCGGATGAAGGAATTAATGGTTTGACCAGAAATGGATTTTACCTTTTTATATAAACTGGAATGACTCATCCCGATTTCGAGGGTGAACTTTTTAATGGAGAATTCCTCATTTTCCAGGTTGTCTTCAATAATTTCTATGCACCGCTTCAGGAAGTCCTGGTATTCGGCGGGTACTTTAATGTTACTGTTTTTGAGCGTGATACGGTCAAAGAAATATTGCTGCAGCAGGTTACGGTTCTTGATGATGTTATTCACTTTGGCCATCAGCAAGTCTTTGTCAAATGGCTTGGTAATATAGTCATCGGCGCCGCCTTCAAGGCCGCGGAGCCGCGTATCCGACGCGGAAGACCCGGTAAGCAGGATCACCGGGATGTGGCTCACGGTGTCTGTTTGTTTAATTTTGCTGCATAGCTCCACCCCGTCCATACCCTGCATCTGGATGTCGCTGATCACCAGGTCGGGCATAAATTTCTGTACCGCGGCAAACCCACTGGTGCCATTATCAGCCTCATATACAATGAACCTGTCTTTGAACAGCTGCCGGAGATATTGCCGTATTTCATCATGATCGTCGATCAGCAGGATCGATTTTTTTTCTGTAATGGTGGTGGTAGTGCCTTCGGCCTCACGGACTTCCGGCGGAGGCAAGGTGGCAACAGTGGTTAGTTCTTCCAGGAAAGCAGATTTCTGTGGGGCATCTTCCCTTAACAGCACCCCGGCAAAATGCCGGCTTCCTTTTTTCAGGGTAATGTGAAAAGCGGTGCCTTTGTTTACCTCGCTCTGGTAGGTAATACTGCCATGATGACTGTCGATGAAGCGCTTTACCAGGTAAAGCCCAATACCAAAGCCTGTTTGCAGCGACTCTTTCTGGTTCTGCGCCCGCTGGAATTTTTCGAAGATCCGGTTGCCGGCGCTGCCTTCAATGCCACAGCCGCTGTCTTTTATAATAATGGTAACATGCTCGTCGTTGCTGGTTACTTCAAAAATGATACTGCCGTTTTCCGGGGTGAATTTAAACGCATTGGAAAGAAGATTAAATACGGCAATTTCCAGCTTCTCGCTATCGCCATATATTTCCAGTTGGGCATCCCGGCACTCAAAGCGGTAGTCGATCTGTTTCATCCTGGCCTGCTGGGAAAAACATTGATACACTTCTTTACACAGGTATACAATATCTAGCCGGGACAGGTTCAGCTGATCGCCCTCCCGGTCGGCCTTGCGGAACAGGAGGAGCTGATCCACCAGGCTAAGCAGGCGCCGTGCATTGCGGTATACCACATTCAGGTCGGGGTATTCTTTATTTTGCAGCAGCTCCTTCAGCGGGGTAATGATCAGCGTAAGCGGTGTACGGAATTCATGGGAAATATTGGTGAAGAAGGACAATTTCTTCTCATTCAACTCTTTCTCTTTTTCATTTTCAAGGTGCGCCAGTTTTATCTCATATTTTAACCGTTCCTCCCGCGCCTTATACCGGGTGTATGCATAAACAGCGGCCATGATAGTGCTGATGTACAGGAGATAAGCCCACCAGGTTCTGTACCACGGCGGTAATACCACCACAGATATAGTATGTATGGCATTGCCCCATACACCGTCGGCGTTGCTGGCTTTGATCTCAAAAACGTAGCTGCCTTCCTGCAGGTGGGTATAGTTGGCGGTTCTGGTTTGCCCTACATAGTTCCAGTTATTATCCCACCCCTGCAGGCGGTACGCATAACTGATTTTATCCGGTAAGGTATATTCCAGCGCTACAAAGTCAAATGCAATGGTAGCCTTGTTGTAAGGCACGGTAATTTCCCGGATCTCTTCCTGGCTCCGTTTGGATACATATTGATCCAGGTCAGTCACAGAAGTATTATTAATTTTAACAGCGGTTAATAAAACCGGTGGGATAGTGGTTTGGGAATAGATACTATCCGGGTAAAAAATATTGAATCCTTTGATTCCGCCAAACAGCAACTCACCGGATTGTAACTTCAGTGCGGCGTTGAAACTGAACTGGTTACTCTGGAGTCCATCGGAGGCAGAAAAGTTGCGGAAGTTCTTTTTCTTTGGGTCAAACCTCGATAACCCATTGAAAGTGCTGAGCCACAGGTTGCCGGTTTTATCTTCCAGCATCCGCAGTATGGAGTTGCTGGGAAGCCCTTCTGAGGTGGTAAATCGTGTATAATTTCCGTTTTTACGATCAAAATTCAATAATCCGCCGCCGTCAGTGCCTACCCAAAACGTTCCGTTCTGATCCTGGTGAATGGAGCGCACAGTATAACCGATGTTAAAACGCCGGTGCTGTTTCCGGTCGCGGTCTATCCGGATAAGGGTGGAATAGTTGCCTCCCCACAGCTGACCATCCTGGTCTTCGGCCAGGCATTGCAGGTTCACAAGACTGCTGTCGAAAAGTTCGAAACGGTTTTGCTGCCGGTTAAACCGGTACAGGGTACCGTTGTTGGTGGTGCTGGCCCAAAGTTGTTGCTGCCGGTCCTCATACACGGTCCATACATTATTTTCGGCGGTGCGGGTGTAGGGATTAAAACACACAAAGTGTTCAAAAGTGCTGGTGGAGGTGTTATACCTGTTTATGCCGCCAAACCAGGTAGAAATCCACAGGTCCTGTTGGGCATCCTGGATAATGGAGGTAATAAAGTTGCTGCTGATACCCGTTTTACCGTTGCTGGTATGTTTATAGGTGGTCCAGGTATTGTTTTCCCTGTTCCAGTATTTGAGACCGCCGCCATCAGTGCCTATCCAGATGTTTTTGTGGTTGTCTTCACAAAAAGAAAAAATGAAATTATCCACTACGCGGGCAACCGGATCCCTGTTGGGCATATTTAATTCAAACGGGTTGCGTTTGGGTTCTACGATGTTGATGCCGCCGCGCAGGGTGCCGATCCATTTGCGGCCTTGCCGGTCTTCATAAATAGAATACACGGCATTGCTGCTCAGTTGTTGTTCATCCGCGGTAGTAAAGGGTTTGGCAGTACTGTTGGAAGTATTCACCAGGTAAATGCCATTACCGTCGGAGGCGCTCCACATGATCCCGTCTGTATCAATGTACAGATTCACCACCTTACTGTTTACCGGCAGTACATTCTCCGAATACCTGCCGGAGGAGGGAACGTAGCGGAATACCCCTGCATCGGTGCCCAGCCAGATGTTGCCGGCCTGGTCTGCCGTCAGGCAGTTGCCCCTGATGATATCCCTGCTGATCATGGTTAACTGTTGCCTGGCAATATCATATTTACACAAGCCTACATGTTGCACAAATACCCAGGCCGCAGTACCACTGAATTCAATGGCGGTTACTTCGTAATCGGTAATATCGCCGCGATCCGTTGCTAAGGGGATCTGTTTACCGGCAGACTGCCGGCTGTTAAACAATAATAGCCCGCTTTTTTCGGTGCCGATTAAAATGTTGCCGGCTTCGTCTGATCTGATGGTATGGATATTTTCGCTGATGATCCGGGAAGTGTTGCTGTGAAGGGGCAGGTAGCGCGGCAATGTGAATTTTTCACTCACCGGGTTGAATACACATACGCCTCTACGCCCGCCTACCCACAGCTGGTGATGGATATCATCTGCCAGGGTATACACGCCATTATCCACAAGGGAACTGCTGTCATTAATTTTATTCCGGTAGATCCTGAATTTATAACCGTCAAACCTGTTCAGTCCATCGTATGTACCAAACCACATAAAGCCTTTGTGGTCCTGGTATACGCTGGTAACGGCGTTGTTGGAAAGACCGTCCTCTATACCCAGGTACCTGATGGGATAGCCAATAGCGAAGCTATCTCCCGTTATTATTCCTAACAATAATAAAATAAAACAAATTTTCCTCACATGGTGCATAGGCTCATTTTAACAGCCATAAAGCTATTATTTCTGCCAGAGATTATCACCACCAAATCTTCTTACCGGTTTAACTCTTCCACCGTTTGCCTTATCCGGTAAATTCTTCCCACCCATATTTTCCAATGGATATACGCCTGTACAGCCATAATGATAACAAGTGGAATCAGTATCAGGTACTTTTGCTGCGTCCAGCGAATGCTTACCAGAAAGAACGCAAAGATACCCGCAAAGGCAAGGATTTTTGTGAAGATGGAAATCACTGCATACTTTCTGATGTTGTACAGTTTTTTTCGCATACTCTCCAGGAGGTTATATTCCACGGCAGGGCGACGGGCCAATACATAACCGGTAACGCTTTGCGCCAGCATACACAACACCGAAATTACGAGCAGCCCGTTCAGGTAAAATGGCTTTTTATCGCCGTCAAAAAAATCATAGTATACCACCAGGAAAATACTGTACCCGATGGCTTCCAGTATTACCTGTTTCCTGATATCTTTTAATACGGGAGAAGTATGTTTGCCGATAATGGCGGAAATGTCCCGGTTAGGGGTGGGAGCGTTGTCCCATACTGATTTTAGAGGATCCATGTGTTTATAATTTTAAAATATTTTTGATCTTATTTTTAATCCTGTTGAGTTTTACGCCTACATAATTTTCATCGATCCCGATGATGTCGGCAATTTCCTGGTAGCTCATATCGCCCAGGTACAACGCGATGATGGCTTTTTCTGCATCGCTCAGTTGCTTGAGCGCGGCAAAAAGTTGTTCCTGTTGTGCAGATGCCGCATCATTGGCGCTGTCGGGCAGTTCCGGTAAGCTATCGGTATAGGTGATATCGGGTTTCTTGCGGCGGAAACCGGCCAGCGCGGTATTGAGTGCCACCCGGTAAATCCAGGTACTGATGCGGGCATTGCCTTCAAAAGAAGGAAACGATTTCCAAAGCTGATAGATCATCTCCTGAAACAGATCTTCCCTGTCTTCCCGGCTGTCGCGGTACAGGCGGCACAACTTATGCAGGATGCCCTGGTGCTGCTGTATTGTATCGAGAAATACGGGTTTGTCCATGCAGTTTATTTATCAGGGTTAGTTGCAGTATGCGGAAAAAACTTACACTTTCACCAGGAAAAATGTTGATCCGGCTACCAGATCACCTTATTCACCGTAGCCCAGTTGCGGGTGGTGCAGGGAAGTCCGAGCTTTTTTTCCAGCCGGGAAATTACATCGAGGGGTTTTGCTTCCAGGTTTTTATGGATCAGGGTATATACTTCCCGGTCTTTCATATGCAGGGTTTCTGCGGCCGATTGCAGCGAGGTGATTACGGATGCAGCATGTGCGCCGGCATTGCCGGACAGGAAAGTGATGTACACCTGCGTGGTTTTATCCGGAACAACGCCGGGGAACGGGGTATGTTTTACAACATTTTCCAGTTCGGATACCGACCGGATAATGGTGGGTGCCTCAAAGCCATAGGTAGCCAGCAACAGCTTTTCTATTTTTGCAGACAGCGCCGCGGTATTATTGCTACCGGATTCAAACATTACATTACCACTCTGGATATAGGTGGTTACATTTTTAAAGCCTGCCGCATCCAGCTGCCGGCGCAGGTCTTCCATTTTAACGGTTCGTTTTCCAACATTCACCGCTCTTAAAAATGCAACGTATCTGGTCATGTGGTTTTCAACTTTACTTTGTATGTTTGTTTTATCATGCACTATCTACAAATCATCCACAAATTATACAACTTACCGGAAGATGCCAATCACGGGTATACAGCCGCAGAAATAGCCGCACTGGAAGCCCGCTTACAGCTTCAATTGCCGGCGGCCCTGCGCCAATACTATCTTGCTATAGGTAAAAACAAAATGGTGAACGATAGTTTTAACCGTTTAACTTCCCTGGGAGAAATTGGTTTTTCGGAAGATGGTCACCTGGTTTTTTATGAAGAGAATCAGGCAGTGGTACTGTGGGGCATTGCCAAAGCAGATCTCACATTACCGGACCCGCCGGTATATGGTACATACGACAGCGCCAGGGTGGAGTGGTTTACAGACGCCAATACAACCGAACACTTTTTACTATCAATGGCCTGGTGGAACGGCGCACTGGGCGGACTCCCATACACGGCCTTCACCGATCTGGAAGAAGACCTGACGCCGGAACGTATCGCCGCTGTTATCACGCACTGGCAGGAACAAACCGGTATTTCCAACCAATTGCTGCGTTTCTTTACCAACGATTATGAAGATATCCTTGTGCTTACCACTGAGCAGAACGGGCAGGTGAATGGTATTTATATCGGCGCCAGCCGGGAAGAAAAGTATCAGGCCATCATGGATACACTTTGCATGGAATGGAGTTACCGCATGGACCGTGACGAATAAGTAACCCACCAATACCATCCCACGGTAAATAAAAGTCCGTAGAAAACGCCGCCCAGCATGGTAGCCAGGTAATCCATGCCCTTACAGTTGACATGGTGAAAGTATTCATTTACCAGTAACACCAATCCGCTTATGACGGCTACCGTAATCCAGAAGCGTGCTTTCAGCTGCAGTGATACTTTCGGAAGATTGTTTACCCGTGGCAGTTTCAGAAAGAAGTATAACATCGCCAGTAACCCGGTTACAGAAGTGAGGTATTGCATCAGGTACCACATTTTCATAGGATGATGCAGTATAATAACATCTTTTTGTAAAAAGTGTATATATGACACAAATCCGCCTTCTTGATGCGTAAACGCATCAAGGAAGAAATGTGTGAGTATGCCCAGTATAATAGAATAGATTACTACGCCGTAATGTTCGCGGAAATAAGTATCCCAGTTAAACGGCCTGAACAGATGGAGCCGGTCACTGGTCCATGCAGGGAGGTAAGGAAGCACTACCGGTTTTACAATGATATGATAAACATATGCGAGGAGCAGGGCTAACGGTATATCATATACGAAAATTCCCCACCACTGATGTCCGCCACTGAAGTAAGGATTCAGTAAAATGAAATAAAGAAAGTCGGGTACCATACTGCCGATGATTAAACCGGTTGCTGACAGGTATTTGCGGGAGGTATTTGTAAAGGGAACAACTATGGCTGCATGTGATATCGTAAATGGCATCTTCGGGAAAATTGTCTAATAAATTTAATTGAATTTTAATAAATCTGGTAAGGAAATGTTAATGTTATAATCGTCCATCATTTCCGGTAAAATGTCCAACGCCATTGCTGTGATTTACACTTATTTTTATTGGGTCTTTGAAAACATAAAAAACAATGTGCTATGACAAACTGGAAAATTGATGAATCACACAGCGAAATAGGATTCAAAGTTAAGCATCTCATGATTACAAATGTGAGTGGATATTTTACACGGTTTACCGGGAAAATTCAAACAGAAAGCGACGATTTTCATGATGCCACTATCTCTTTTGAGGCAGCAGCAGATAGTATTGACACGCAAAATCATCAACGGGATGAACACCTGCGCAATGGCGAATTTTTTGATGCATCCAATCATCCCAAGATCAGCTTTGTGTCTAAAAAAGTGAAGAAAATTGACGACGAGAAATACAAATTACTCGGCGACCTGACCATTAAAGGCGAAACACATCCTATTGAACTGGATGTGGTGCATGCGGGCGTAACCGTAGACCCGTATGGTCAGACAAAAGCCGGTTTTGCACTCAAAGGCCGCCTGCACAGGGCCGACTACGGCTTACGCTGGAATGCCACCACCGAAGCCGGTGGAATTGTGCTCAGCGACGAGGTGAAACTCAACATGGAGATACAACTGGTGAAAGAATAGCTTTCCCCGCAAAGTATAATGCCGTGAAGAAGAAGGGATTTCCTTTCTTCTTCACGGCATTTTGGTAAAAAAGGAAAGCTAGCAGCTATTGGCTATCTTTGTGCTTTCCAATGATGTCACATGAAATTTGAACAATATAATATCTCCTCAGAAATAAAGGAAAGTTTAGAAGAAATGGGCTTTAAAAAGCCTACAGATATACAGTTTAAGGCCATTCCCTCCATCCTCAACGGGGATGATGTAATGGCAATTGCACAAACCGGTACCGGCAAAACAGCGGCTTTTGCCATTCCCATCCTGCATCGCCTGCAACAGCAGGATCGCCGCTACCGGAAAAATAAATACGAAGTGAAATGCCTGGTAATGGTGCCCACCCGGGAACTTGCCATCCAGATAGCAGAAGTTTTTCAATCTATCGCTCAGTATACAGAACTCAGCATCCTGGCCCTCGTAGGCGGAGTAGAACAAGCCCCCCAGATCAAAGTACTGGAAAAGGGCGTGGACGTACTCATCGCTACCCCTGGCCGGATGTTCGACCAGATCAACCAGGGCCACATTGACCTGAGCCAGGTGCAAACCCTGGTACTCGATGAGGCCGATCATATGCTGGACCTCGGCTTTATCCGCGACATCCGCGACGTGATCAAACACATTCCCCGCGAACACCAGACCCTGTTCTTCTCAGCTACGCTGAATAAAGACATCAAGGACCTGGCATATTCTGTAGTAAATAATCCTATCCGCATACAAATATCTCCCAAAGATCCCGTTGCTAAAAATGTAAGCCACGCGGTAGCCTTTGTGGAGATGGATGATAAACGTTTCTTCCTGGAAAGACTGATCAAGGAATTTCCCGAAAGTAAGATACTTGTATTTGTACGTACCAAAGTACGTGCAGAACGCGTAATGGCCGCTATGGCCCGTATCGGGATCAAATCCCTCACTATGCACGGTGGCAAAGAACAGGGCGACCGGCTCGATGTAATGGCAGAGTTCAAAAAAGGCGACATCAAAGTACTTGTTACTACAGACGTAAACGCACGCGGTATCGATATCCCCAACGTTGACTACGTGGTAAACTACGACTTGCCAGACGTCCCGGAGAATTATGTACACCGCGTAGGCCGTACAGGCCGCGGTGTACAGAAAGGGCAGGCCGTTTCCTTCTGCAGCACGGAAGAGAAACCAATCCTCGAAGAAATTCAGCAATTCCTCGGCAAGGAAATCACTGAAATGAAGATCAATAAAGATGATTACCGCGAAACCATCAGTTTCTCTGAAGATATTCCTAACGACAACTGGCAACTCCTGCTGGATGAACATAACAGGGAAATGGAGGAAGTGCAGAAGAAAGTGAAGAAGAGAGCAGCGGCGAATGTGAAGAAAAAAGCGAAGAAGAAATAACAAAAAAACGTTCCCGGCTTACACCGGGAACGCTACTCAAAAACACTATCTAAATCTGTAACTATTGCTTTACTGCTTCTACGTTTACAGTGATATCAACAGTAGGTGCTACTGCCCATACACCGGAAGGTAATTTGTCTGCATACTTTACACCAAAATCAAGACGATTGATGGTAGTCTTGGCAGTGAACCCTGCTCTTCTCAAACCCCACGGATCTTTAATTACGCCATTGTAAGTAACGTCGAAGGTTACACGCTTTGTAGTATTGCGGATGGTAAGATCTGCCAGCAATACATATTTATCACCTGCCACTTTCTTTAAAGAAACACTTTTCAGGGTAATGGAAGGATATTCTGCTACGTTAAAAAAGTCATCTGTTTTCAGGTGGCCATCACGCTGATCTACACCGGTGGAAATACTGGTTGCATCTACGGTGAAATCTACTTTCGCATTCTGAAAATTAGTGCTGTCGGCAGTTTCAATGGTGCCATTGAATTTGGTGAAATGACCTTGTACATAGCTCAGTCCTAAGTGCTTTACGCCAAAGATAATGCTGGTATGTGCAGGATCTGCATTCCATTTTACCTGTGCAAAAGAGGCGATGCTGGCTAATACCAGGAGGGTGGTGAAAAAGAAACTTTTCTTCATGGTTGTTTTTTTATTGAATGTGATAAATTATTTATTTAGAAAGCTGACGGTCAACGGACCAGCGTCCGGCGCCTTTGATGATCAGCGCAATGTTGATACCAATTACCAGTAAATGATACTCAAAGCCTTCACCTGCCTGAGTGCCGCCCCAGTTCATGAAAAATCCGTTAGGGGAATGAATATTCGCAGCTACCAGCATGATGATGGTCAGCATGGCCGCCCATATCCTGGTGGTAAATCCAAAAAGGATCAGCAATGAACCGATGCTTTCGGTGAATATTACCAGGAAAGCAAGGATAGAAGGAGTGCCCTGCGATGTAAAATAACCCATTGTGGCTTTGAATCCGTAACCGCCAAACATACCGAGTAATTTCTGCGCGCCGTGTGGTAACATCACTAATGCTACAGTAATACGGATAATAAAGGAGGTAAGGCTGTCGTCTGTGTGAAGCAATCTTTTAAACATAAGGATATAAATTATTATTGGCGTTTGTACTTTTATTGTATATACAAGTGTTAAGGCAAAAAAAATCAACTACGAAGTTTATCCAGCAATTTATTGATGGTATTCACTTCCTCTTTGGTCAGTTTCCTGGTTACCTCCAGGTGATTCTCTTCCATCACGGGATCCAGCTCTTTTAGTAAAGCAAGCCCTTTATCAGTGATCTCAATTTCCACTTTCCTGCGGTTGCTGTCGCACTGCTCACGGGTTAATAATCCTTTCTGGCGCAATTTCTCTACCAGCCTGGTGGCATTACTCATCTTATCCATCATCCGCTCCTGGATATCCAGCAGGTTCAACGGGTTGGGCCTGCTTCCGCGAAGTATCCGCAATACATTGAATTGCTGGCTGGACAAATCATATTGCTTCAGCATATGAGAAGCTCCAACCTCCAGCCAGTTACCGGTAAATATGATATTCAGCATGGCTTTTTGGTATTCGTCCTTAAACCGGGTCTGCTTCAGTTCTTCTTCCAGTTTCATAATTACATCTACAACTGTTGTTTATACAACAAAGGTAAATGTATTTTTCATTCTACCAAATTTTCGGGCGAGAAACCGTTTTTTACTCCGCTTTCAACAATTTCCAGGTGATCACTACCAATGGGATAACCAGTACAATTTGGAACAATGCCTGCCAGAGACTGGTGGCCAGCACGGCGGTTAGCAAACCTCCTAATATCAGCAGGATAAGAATGAATGGCGCGGCCCCGGCCTTCTTAAAAATGGGCTTTTTAGTCATATATCCTGTTCATATTGGGTCAGTTAATTAAGCAGCAAGGTTGACATTAATTAACGCATTTGGGTGATCCAATCAGGAATTTCGTTTACGCAAAACGATATTTGTAACGAAAAGGGAGAAGGGAAAACTTAAAGCCTTCCCTTCTCCCTTTATAATATCAATAAGATAAATTAACTATTCAACCCGCCGTCAATTGTCAACGCGGAACCGTTAATATACCCGCTTTCCGGACCCGCGAGGAAGCTCACCAGGTCAGCTACATCAGTGGCCGTACCATAATGCCCGAGCGCAATATGCTGACGTTGATAATCTGCATGAGGACCATCAGCCGGATTCATATCAGTATCTACCGGTCCCGGCTGTACGAGATTGGTGGTAATACCCCTGGAACCCAGGTCGCGCGCCAACCCTTTATTGAACGCCGTAAGGGCGGATTTGCTCATACTATACAGGGTGCCCTGCGGCCCTACCACGCGGTCGGCCATGCAACTGCCAATGGTAATGATCCTGCCGCCGCTGCCCATATGCCGCGTTGCCGCCTGTGTGGCTACAAACACCGCACGGGTGTTTACGGCCATTGTATGCTCATAGTCTTCCAGCGTATATTCGGAAAATTCTTTCATCACGGCCGTGCCGGCATTATTAACAAGTATGTCTATACGGCCATAACTGTTAACCGTATGATCCACGGCGGCCAGTACTGCATCCACATCAGCGCTGTCTGCTGCTACAGCAGTAGCGTTCTGCCCTTTTGCGGTTAACTCTTCTACCAGCGCCGCTGCCGGTGCTGCGCCCTTTACATAGGTGAACACTACTGTGGCGCCTTCTCCGGCTAAACGCTTTACAATGGCGGCGCCCATACCGCGACTACCTCCTGTTACCAGGGCTATCTTGTTTTCCAGACGTTTCATAAATAATGATTTTATGCTGGCAAAACTAGTCCGGCTAACCCGTGTAAAGAAGAGGAGTACTAATTGTTAACTACTAACCTTCATGTTAGAATTGGGCTGGAGGTACTTCTCCCGGAGTATGTTCAGGTGGTGTGCCTGGTGACCGGCAATGGCAAAGCCCAACGCAAGTACCGACATCTCCGTTTTCCAGCACATACCTGTTCTTAACAGCGCTGCGTCAGATAAATTACTGAACTGCATAATGCTGGCAGCACGTACTGCTTTCAGTTCTGCCAGTATTTCGGATACGCTCCGGTCATCTATTTCTGCGTTTGCCGCATAGTCGTCCTGTTCCATCGTTGGCGGTATCTGAACATCTTTCCGGGCAAATAACAGGGCGCGGAAGGAGAATACCCGCTCGGTATCCGTAATATGCTGCAATACATTTTTTAAGGTCCATTTGCCGGGGCCATAGGTATAGTTGCCCAGTGGTTCCAGCTCAGCGGCGTCAAATTCGTTCAGTGCCTGCAACGATTGTTCCAGCGCGGTTTTAATATCTACATCCGGCACAAGGTTAATATAGGTGGAATAATATCCCGGGTCCGGATGGATGGCATTCTTTTTCATCTGGTGAGTTTTTAAGGAAGATGAATATACGAACATTTTCTCCCGGCAGCAGGCCGCTCCCTGTACTTATGTCATCTTAATAATATATTTAATATATTTGTAAATAATATATCCTGACTACCTACAATCTCTTTCTATGAAATATCTGTTACAATGCCTGCTGCTGCCGGCATTCATCGGATTTGCCACCACCCTGTCCGCGCAGGAAAAGAGCAGTAATACCCCCTCCCAATGGGATGCCCGGTGGATTTCCGGCAATGATGCCGCCCCGGCTGCCTATGGGGTATATCTTTTCAGGAAACAGTTCCAGCTGCTCAATTATTCCGGCCCTTTTATCATCCACCTTTCTGCGGATAACCGTTACCGTTTGTATGTGAACGGACGCTTCGCCGGCATGGGCCCCGCACGCTCCGACCTTGCCAACTGGTACTATGAAACCATTGATATCAGCCCTTACCTGAAATATGGTGTCAACGTAATTGCCGCGGAAGTAGTCAACTTCGGACCCTATAAGCCGCGCGGTCAGTTCACTAACAGCACCGGCCTGCTTATCCAGGGACATACATCCCGCGAAGCCGCTATTATCAACACCGGATCTGCTTCCTGGAAGGTAATGGAAGATGAGTCAATAAATCCGGCCGCAGTGAGAACTACGGGAAACGTTTTCTATGGCGCCTTCCCGGGCGACAGCATTACCGCGCAGTACCATCCCTGGGGCTGGGAACAGCCTGCATATAACGATAGCGCCTGGGAAGCTGCAGCAGCAGGAGCAGGCGTGGCGCTGCAAGGCCATAGTGCGGTTAACTGGCCGCTGCTTACACCATCGCCCATTGGCCGTTTACACCAGGAACGGCAGTCGTTTACCGGTATTGTTTCACAACAGGGAATTACTGCGGAGGCAGCCCTGCTGAAAGGGACTGCGTCACTAACAATTCCGGCTAAACGAAAAGTTAAGTTGCTGCTGGACGCCGGGCAACAAACCACCGGCTTCCCCGAAATACTGATCAGCGGCGGACTGGATGCCGGTATAAAAATTACTTACCAGCCAGCATATTCCAGCAGTACCGTGATACAGGATGTTGTTCATCCCGATGGCGGCGCCCGCCGTAAGTTCATGTTTTCCGGATATCGCAGCTTCCGGTATGTACAGCTGGATATTGAAACAGGTAAGGCGCCGCTCACCTTGCACGACTACTATAACGTATATACGCAGTATTTGCTGAATGATAAATCGGCCTTCACCGCCGGCGCCGCAGCAGATTCCCTGTGGGCTACCGGCAAAAGGGCGGCGCTCACAGGTGCGCAGGATAACCTGTATAATGATCCGTTTAATGCGCAGTTACAATATATACAGGACGCCCGTATACAGGGGCTTGCCATCAGTTTTTTTTCCGGAGATGATCAACTGCTCAGAAATGCGCTGGTACAAACAGATCAGTCGCGTATTCCGGAGGGCCTTGTCCGTTCCCGTTACCCGTCAAACGACCGGCTGGTATCGGTAACGGATGCATTGGTATGGATCGGTGCTCTCCACGATTATTTGCTTTATAAGGCTGATAAAGAACTGGCGAAGCAATGCTTCCCCGGCATCCGCAGTATCCTCGGTTGGATGGATCGCTACCAGGACCCCGCCACCGGCCTGCCAGGCAATATGCCTTACAACGATGGCGTGGCGTTGTCGCCCATCACAGGCCAGTATCTTTATGCCCTGCGGCAGGCGGCTGTTATTGCGGGTTATTGCGATAAGCCCGCCGATTCCCTTGCTTATACCCGCATCGCGGATAAAGCGAGAGAAGTATGGTATCAGCAATGTTATGACGCCGGAAAAGGACTGTATGCGGAAACAGCGGCCAGGAAAACGTTTTCACGTTATACCAATGCATTGGCGGTGCTGGCGCAGGCTGTGCCGCCACGGCAGGTAAAGAATGTAATGCAGCGGTTACTGGCTGAAAAACAGTTGCCGGAAGAATCGCTGCGCGAAAAGTATTATATCTTCAAAGCGATGCAGGAAACCGGCATCACAGAAACGTTTCCGGCAGAATTGCAGTCGCTCGCAATGCTGCTGGAACCAAACAACGCAGCGGCTTACCAGGCAACCGCCTCGGTGGCCAATCTCTTCCTGTTGGGCATTACGGCCGGTATCCAGTCTGTTTCCTATGGCTTCAGAACAGTATTGATCGCACCAGATCCCGGCGCTTCGCCGCAGGTAAAGGCGACAATGGTGCATCCCGATGGTTTAATAGAAGTGGACCTTGCGTTTAAAAATAGTCGTGTAACCGGCGCCGTTAAGGTTCCGTTCGGTGTCACCGGGAAATTCCGCTGGCGCGGAAAAGAGATCACCCTGCATGGAGGCCCGCAGGAGGTTGCGCTGTAAGCGAATGGATCGCCGCGGATTTTGTCTTTCTCAGGATTACACTGATTATACTGATTAGTTTGATTTTTACTTTTTTGATTTTATAAAGGATTAAGGGAGATAGAAGCGAATATATCCGCTTTCATCTCCCCTAATCTTTTAAAATCAAAAAAATAAAATCAAAACATAATCAAATCAGCGTAATCAGTATAATCAGCGTAATCCTGCTCCAAGACAATTTACAATCGCCGAAGGCGATTCTACGCCCGTTTTCTTTTCGAGTAAAAATAATTTATCCCCAGTGCCCCGATACAAATGAACAATCCAAAGAATTCGCGTGTTTCTTCAATCCAGGGCTTGGTTGCTTTCATCGTTTCGGCGAGGTTCTCCGCATTATGTTTCGTGAACCAGTCTTCCACCCCGTTCTGGTCAAAAAATTTATAAATGGCATAGGCCAGGTATACCAGTATGCCGGCAATATACCATTTCGGGTAAAAGCGGTTACGGGCAGCAAACCAGCAAAGCAGGGCAGAATAAAGATAAATGGGCATCCATATATAGGGATCAGGATCATTATACTGTAAGCCCGCAAATAAAACGAACATCAGGCAAAACACAATATTCAATACTTTCATGGCACAAAAATTAGGGTCTAAACATACACAAAAGAATTTCAAAAGTATATTCCTTGTATTATTTTATCCCGGCAGTGTGGAATAGTGGAATAACGATCTGCAATTTTGTCACTTTTAAAGAAAATGTTAAAAGACTACTTGTTTGAGCTAAAATAATGTTATATATTCGAAATCATTACACAATTCCACGTGAGAACCAAAATCTGAGGTAGAAATGTTTGTTACTAGAGCAAAAGATTCTCACAATTATTATTAGTTATCGTATTGAATTCACTATCAATAAACAATTAAACAAAAGTCAAATGACCTGAATCAGCTTGACCACCAGTGTTTGTTTTGTAGTATAATTCATCATTCAATATCAGTAGTTATCGTTTAACTGTTGAACAGACACTTGTTTCTTTTTTAACACCGTGTAGCGCATCATGCACGTGTGAAGAAAAACTAATGCTTTGTATTTATTGAAAATTGACCTGCCGCAAAAGAATCAATGCAGCGGGTAGGAAGTCTGTATGCAAGGTTGTGACTGTTCAATAAGGTGACATATAGATAGGAATCCTTATTTACTAACAATTTTTCTTAAACGTTTCCCTTAAATCACGTTATGAAAAAGCAATTTTACCAGGCACTCGCCGTTCTATGCGGCCTATTGTTGCTATTGGCCGGCAACAACGTATCAGCACAAACAAAAATTTCGGGTAAAGTAACAGACAAAGCTTCAGGCAATGCGCTGCCGGGCGTTACGGTGTTTGTGAAAGGCACCAACAGGGGTACTGCCACAGATCCCTCGGGTACTTTTTCCCTTATGGCCAAATCAGGCGAAACACTTGTATTCTCCTTTGTAGGATATGATCCGCAGGAAGCAGTTGTGGGAGCCGGTCCAGTAAACGTTTCTCTCACCGAGAAAGTAGGATCACTGGAAGAAGTAGTAGTAACCGGTTATGCCAGCCAGAAAAAGAAAGACCTTACCGGTGCAGTATCTATTGTGAAAGTTGAAAATCTCATCAAACAACCCACTTCCCAGATAGCCAACCAGCTGCAGGGGCAGGTTTCCGGTGTTACTATCCTCGGCTCCGGTCAGCCGGGCCAGGAACCACAGGTAAAGATCCGCGGTGTAAATACCTTCGGAAATAATACGCCACTGTATGTAGTGGATGGCGTACCCATCTCCAACATCACGGATATAAATCCCAACGATGTACAAACCATGCAGGTACTGAAAGATGCAGGTGCTGCCTCCATCTACGGTGCCCGCGCAGCCAACGGCGTTATCATCATCACCACTAAAAGAGGAACCGGTAAAGTAAAGGTTTCCTACGATGGTTATTATGGTACACAACGACCCAAAGGCGGAAATGTATGGAATATCCTCAGTCCGCAGGAACAGGCCAACCTGAAATGGATGGCCATTGCCAATACCACCGCTAACCCTGTATATAACGATGAACAATATGGTTCCGGCGCCACACCACGCCTGCCGGATTATATCGCTCCACAGGGCGCAATGGAAGGAGATCCCGGCACGGATCCATCTACCTATTTCGTAAATCCAAATTACAAGGTAGCTGGTGATGTGGATGCTTTTCACCGTATCGTAAAAGCCAACAAATCGGGTACCGACTGGTTCCATGAAATATTTAACCCGGCGCCTATTACCAGCCACAATATTTCAGTAGGCGGTGGCGGCGATATCGGCAGCTATTTCTTCTCTTTTTACTACTTTAATCAGCAGGGTACATTAACCAACACTTATAACAAACGTTACGCAGTTCGCGCCAACAGTACCTTTAATGTTACCGATCATATCCGTGTAGGCGAAAACATAGAATACTCCCTGATCAATAACCCGCAGATCGGCGCACTTACGGAAGGTAGCGGCATTGGTATGGCGTTCCGCGAAATGCCTATCATCCCGGTACATGATATCATGGGTAACTATGCGGGCAGCTTTGGTAAAGGTTTGGGTAATGCCCGTAACCCCGTAGCTATCCAGGATCGTTTTGGTACCACTAAAACACTGGCCAACCGCCTGTTGGGTAACGTGTTTGCAGAAGCAGACATCCTGAAGCATTTCACCCTCCGTACCAGCTTTGGCGGTGAAATCTATTCTTTCAACAATCACAGCTTTACACTGCCTGAATACGAAAACGCGGAAAACAATAAAGTGAATTCGTATACAGAAAACGCAGGAAGTGGTTATGACTGGACCTGGACCAACACACTCACCTATCATCAGAACTTTAACCAGGTACACGACCTGAAAGTATTGTTGGGCACTGAAGCATTCGATAACCAGGGACGCACCGTTGGTGGAAGCAACCTCGATTATTTTACTTTTGATCCGGACTTCACCAACCTAAGTACAGGTAGCGGTACACCTACCAACTACAGCGGCCGTTTTTCAGATGGACTGTTTTCCCTGTTCGCCAGAGTGGACTATTCCTATAAAGATCGCTACCTCCTGGGCGCACTGATTCGCCGTGACGGATCCTCCCGGTTTGGTTCCTCTAACAGGTATGGTAACTTCCCCGCAGTAAGCGCCGCCTGGCGTATGTCGCAGGAAGGATTCATGAAAGGCGTCACCTGGATCTCGGATCTGAAAATCCGCGGAGGCTGGGGAATCATGGGTAACCAGATCAATGTAGATCCGCAAAACGCCTTCACAGCTTACGGATTTGAAAAAGGAAACTCCTTCTACGATCTGAGAGGCACCGGCAACTCGATCATGCAGGGCTTCTCCCGTACGCGTATCGGTAACCCGGACGCAAAATGGGAAAGTAACGTAAACGCCAATATCGGTATCGATGCAACCCTGTTCAAAGGTGCCCTGGAAATTACCGCAGACTACTATCGTAAAGATGTAAAAGACCTGTTGTTTAACCCGGATTTACCAGGTGTTTACGGAATTGCTACCCGTCCCTTTGTGAACGTGGCGCAAATGAAAAATAGAGGATTTGATTTCTCTGCCACCGCCAACCTGAATCTTACCAAAGATCTTAAGCTGGACCTGAACGGTAATTTCACTACCTATAATAATGAAATCGTTAAAATATCAGATGGAGCGCCTTATTTCGATATGGAACAACGCCGGTTTAACGGTACATTTATTATCCGTAATGCGGTTGGACAAGCCATCAGCGAATTTTTTGGTTATAAGGTAGATGGATTCTGGAACAGCCAGGCAGAAATAGATGCCGCAAACGAAGCCACCAGGAAACAGTATAACGATAATTCACTGGTATACCAGACAGACACAAAACCAGGCCGCTTCAAATATGCAGATGTGAATGGCGACGGCAGGGTTACAGAAGCCGACCGTACTTACCTGGGTAATCCCAATCCCAAGTTCAGTTATGGCCTCAATATCGGGCTTACTTATAAAGCATGGGATTTCAGCATGTTCTTATATGGCGTACAAGGTAACAAGATCTGGAACCAGGTGAAATGGTGGACCGACTTCTATCCTTCCTTCGAAGGTGCGAAGAGCAAAACAGCCCTGTATGATTCCTGGCTGCCAACCCGTCAGAACGCTACAGCGCCCATCCAGGAAACATCTCCGTCTTTCAGTACCTCCAACGTACCCAACTCTTATTTTGTTGAAAATGGTTCTTACCTGCGTGCAAAAAATATCATGCTGGGATACACCATACCAAGTAACGTACTCCAGAGAATTGGTATCACAAAGTTCAGGGTATATGGCCAGGCCGCAAACCTGTTTACCATTACCAAATACTCAGGTATAGATCCTGAAATTACCGGTGGTACCAGCAACTTCGGTGTGGATGAAGGAGCTTATCCTAATCAGCGTCAGTACCTGCTCGGCGTGAATGTAACATTCTGATAATTTTTTCCTGAAAAGTAAAATTGAGAAAAATGAAAACATTACGATATTTAAGTGTAATTCTTGCGTTGGCAGCAGTAGGAATCAGTGCTTGTAAAAAGAGCTTCCTCGAACGGGGACCACTCGGATCCCTCAGTGATGAAATTGTGGCGAATAAAGCCGGTATTGGTTATTTACTGGTAGGCGCCTACGCCTCGCTCGACGGGCAGCAAACCGCCCAGGCAGCACTCGGTGGCGGCGGACCCTGGGAAGCGTCTCCTACCAACTGGATCTACGGCAGCGTGGCCGGTGGCGATTCACACAAAGGTAGCTTCAGTGGCGACCAACCCGGTATTGACCCTATCGCTAAATTCACAGTAGATCCCAGCAACGGTTTCTTCAATACTAAGTGGAGAGCTGTTTACGAAGGTGTGATCCGTTGTAATGCGGTACTGGTAGCACTGCCAAAGGCAACAGACATGAGCGACGCCGAAAAAACACAGGTGGAAGCAGAAGCCCGTTTCCTCCGTGGGCACTACTATTTTGAACTGAAAAAACTGTTCAATAAAGTACCTTATGTCACAGATACAACTATCGAGGCGCGTATCAAAAATGATAAGGATATCTGGCCTTTTATTGAAGCAGATTTTAAATTTGCAGCAGATAACCTGCCCCCTACACAAAGTGATGTGGCAAGAGCAAATAAATGGGCGGCACAGATCTACCTGGCCAAAACATACCTGTATCAGAAAAAATACCCGGAAGCAATGCCGCTGTTTGATCAGGCAATTGCCTCAGGCGTTACTTCCAATGGTCTTAAATACGCCCTCACAAACGCATTCGAAGACAACTTCGATGCCGCCAAAAAGAATAATTCAGAGTCCGTATTTGCCATCCAGATGACCGCAAATGACGGTACCAATACCATCGCCAATGCGAACCAGGGTGAAATGCTGAACTTCCCGTACAACAGCCCATTCGGCTGCTGCGGATTTTATCAGCCCACCCAGGACCTCGTAAACTCCTATCGCACAGATCCCGCTACCGGTTTGCCTAACCTCGACACCTGGAACGCAAACCCGGTGAAAAACGATCAGGGCATTGTGTCTACCACACCGTTCACACCGGAAACAGGTACACTGGATCCACGTCTCGACTGGACCGTTGGCCGCCGCGGACTTCCTTACCACGATTGGGGCAATCACCCCGGTGCTAACTGGATCAGGGACCAGAAATATGCCGGCCCGTACGCGCCAAAGAAAATGGTGTACTGGCAGTTTAACCAGGACAAATACAAAGATGCACACTCCTGGGCGCCCGGTTCAGCGATCAATGTACTGCTGATCCGCTTTGCCGACGTTATCCTCATGGCAGCTGAATGCCACGCCCAAACCGGCGACCTCCCGGGAGCTACCGGTTTGGTAAACCAGATCCGCGACAGGATGATCAATCACCCTGAAAACTGGCTGCATAAATACCTGGATGATACCAAACCAATGTTAGGCTTCGATGCCACCAAAATGGCGGCCAATTACAAAATAGGCAGGTACACAGCTACTTTCTCCAGTAAGGACCAGGCATTAAAAGCCATCTATTTTGAACGCAAACTGGAACTGGCTACAGAAGGCCACCGCTTCTTCGATCTCGTACGCTGGGGCATTGCCGATGTGGCGCTGAATGCCTTTATTCAATACGAATCAGCCATCACCGATGACCTGAAAGGCGGACATTTTACAAAAGGGAAAAATGAATACTTCCCCATCCCGCAACGCCAGATCGATCTGACAATTGTAGGAGGGCAAAAAGTACTCGATCAGAACCCGAATTACTAATAGCTATATCTGTCGCTTTTTTAAACATAACGAATGCAGCGGATCTTTTTCGCTGCATTCGTTTTTATATAACATTTTAGTACTTTACAATACCCGTTAAAATATTCACTGATGACCAATCAACCCATGAGGAACCGGTATTGTCTCGCCGCTTTATTTTTATTCACCGCCTGTTTTGTCATCGTCATCAGTTGCCACACGCCTACCAGGGAAGAAAAAGGAAAAGTCCTGGCAGATAAATACTGCTCCGGTTGCCATTTGCCGGTGTCTCCCGCCCTCCTGGATAAGGAAACCTGGCTAAAGCACGTATTGCCCGCTATGGCGCCCAAACTGGGCATTAAAGTATGGGGGGAGCATTCCTATTACCCGCCGATGCCCGGCGAAAAACCAGGGCTTATTTCGATCCGGGATTGGGAATTACTGGTGGCATACTATGAACATACCGCCCCGGATAAACTGCCCGCAGAAAAAGTGCCGCAGCCATTGCAACGCGACTGGTCCTTTTTTACACTGAAACACCCGGTGCTGAAAGATACCATCCCGGTAGCTACCACAATGGTGGCCTTTAACCCGGACAATGGTCACCTCATGACCAGCGATGGACTCACCAGCACACTCACGCAATGGGACGAAAATTTACAAGTCGTTAACATACGGAGTTTACCATCTCCCGCCGTCGATATACTTTTTGTAAAAGATACTGCCGCGCAACAACAGGCCATACTCACAGAAATAGGCAATATGCGGGCATTGGACGCGCCTGCCGGTATTATTACCAGCATCCGGCCCAATGACGCTCAAAGCAGGCAGCACGACCTCATGGCATTCCTGAAACGACCGGTACAAACCCTGCAGGCAGACTTTGATAAAGATGGCCTGCCCGATCTGCTGGTATGCGCATTCGGACATAACCAGGGCGGCCTGTACTGGCTGAAACAGTTACCGGACCACAGCTACAAACAGTTCCCCATATGGGAAGTGCCCGGCGCTGTTCATGCGGAAACCGGCGATTTTAACCACGACGGCTATACGGACTTTATGGTGCTGTTTGCCGCCGGTGATGAAGGCATCTGGTTGTTTGAAAACGACCGGAAAGGGGGCTTTGTATCTACCAGCCTGCTAAGATTCCCGCCCATCAATGGTTCTACCAGCTTTCAACTCGCAGATTTTAATGGCGACGGAAAGCAGGACATCCTATATACCTGCGGTGATAATGCAGATTTTTCTATGGTGCTTAAACCTTACCACGGAATATTCGTCTACCTGAATGACGGAAATAATAAATACACCGAGGCATGGCATTACCCCGTGAATGGCTGTACAAAGGCCGTAGTAGCTGATTTTAATGGGGATGGTAAATTAGATATTGCTTCCATCGCCTTTTTTGCCGATTTTAAACACCGGCCGGAAGAGAAATTTATTTTCTTTGAAGGTGGAAATAAACCACTTACGTTTATCCCTCATTCTCCGCCGCTGGAGAAGGAAGGCAGGTGGATCTGCATGGATGTGAAAGATTATGATCACGATGGCGACCAGGATATAGTACTTGGAAACTACGCGCAGGGTTTTATCATACTTGATGATTATAAGCCTGACTGGAAAGAGTATCAGCCGTTTATAGTATTACAGAACAATGCTGTACATTAAATGGATTGTAAAAATCACTTGTTTATTTGGAATGAAAGGAGAAATATGTATCTTACGGCCGTATTTATTGCTATGTGCATTTTTGCTTTATTTCGGATCTAAACTTATAGAGAGAGCACTCATATATTACAGATCTTTAAAGTACCATCGTTCTTGATCGGCGTTTTCCCAACATATACCTGATTGCGTTATGCCTGTCGTCAGAGGCCTCGCAGTTTAAAGATATCCTGATGTATAATCAGGTTTTAGAATGGCGGAAGGAGAGGCAGTAATGCCTCTCTTTTATTTTGGTATACTCCATCGTTCAACCATTAATGTGAGCTGTTTATTCTTCTTTTTTTGCCATCTATCATAAAAAAGTGGCCGGATTCTGAAAATCCCATTATTACTGGTTAATTTTATTGGGAAATCAGCATTATTATTTTAAACAGGATATGTCAGTGGCTGAATATGTATACGATCAGGATAAAGTGAGCACGCTGCTTAGTACGATCATCAGGAACAACGGAAACGAAAAAGCGAATAACTGGCTGCAACAGCGTTTGCAGCTACATCAGCAAACCGGTGCCATCCCGCAGTTTAATCAAACTTTCACAGCTATCCCGCGTTTCACAGGTAAGGAAATGATCCGTATTTCCACAACGGAACAGGAACAGCTGGAGGCGCTGCTGCCTTCATTTTTCGTACGTGGATGGACGTTAGACCGCCTCGTACGGGTGTGGTGGTTGCTGCAATTACCGGTAGCAAACAAATCTGCGTACCTGGAAGTGTTGGAAAACCTGTTCAATGGCGCGGAAATGAATGAACTGGCCGCCTTGTACAGCGCACTCCCGCTGCTGCCCTGGCCGGAAGAATGGATCGCCCGCACATCGGAAGGCATCCGGTCCAATATTGGTATTGTACAGGAAGCCATTATGCTGCACAATCCTTACCCCGCTAAGTATCTCCCGGAACCCGCGTGGAATCAGCTGGTAATGAAAGCCATCTTTACTGATAAACCATTACACCTGATCACCGGGCTGGATGAAAGGGCCAACGCTGCACTGGCAGGTATCCTGGTGGATTTTGCCCACGAAAGGTGGGCCGCCGGCAGAACGCTCGATCCCATGCAGTGGCGGATCCTGGTGAACTTTGTGGGAGAAGGTAATTTTGCAGATATTACCCGTATCTGGCATTCCCTGAACAGCGCGGAGAAAGAAGCCGCAGCACTGGTTTGTGCACAATGCCACTTTGAACCCGCTAAAACATTGCTGGCCTCAGATCCGGCATTGCAGGCGGAAATACAGGCTGGTAGTATCTCCTGGGATACCCTGGCGCAAAAAATAATTAAATAAATCAACACTAAAACCGATCAGATATGTGCGGAATCCACGATTTAACAGAGAAAGATCTCCAACCACTCACCTATAGTCCCGCTTATCTTAATAAAATAAAAGGCATGCGCTTCTTTGATCCGCATGTGCATATGACCGCCCGTACTACCGACGACTATCAGGCAATGGCCGATGCCGGCGTCGTAGCACTCATTGAACCCGCCTTCTGGCTCGGACAACCACGCACCGGCGTGGATACCTTCCGCGATTACTTCAGCAGCCTGCTGGGATGGGAGCGTTTCCGTGCTTCCCAGTTCGGAATCAAACACTATTGCACCATTGGCCTCAACTCAAAAGAAGCCAATAACGAAAAGCTCGCGGAAGCTGTAATGGAAATATTACCACAGTTTATTTATAAAGAAGGTGTTGTAGGCGTGGGCGAAATCGGTTTCGATGACCAAACCCCCCTCGAAGAAAAATATTACCGCGCCCAGCTGGAACTGGCTAAAGAAGCCGGCCTCCCCGTACAAATACATACCCCCCACCGCGATAAGAAAAAGGGAACCCAGCGCAGTATGGATATTGCCCTGGAACATGGTTTGGAGCCTCACATGATCATTGTAGACCATAATAACGAAGAAACAGTCAAAGAAGTGCTCGATCGTGGCTTCTGGGCTGCGTTTACCATCTATCCCTTCACTAAAATGGGGAATGAACGCATGGTGGCAGTAGTTAAACAGTATGGAAGTGAACGTATTATGGTGAATTCCGCTGCCGACTGGGGTATCAGCGATCCCCTCGCCGTTCCAAAAACCGCCGCTTTAATGCACGAAAGTGGTATTGACTTGAATGATATTCATTTGGTAACTTACACCAATGCTGTAAAAGCCTTTGCACAGAGCGGCCAGATGAATGAAGCAGATTTTGATGTAGCAGCAAATATTGATCAAAGTGAGAAATTTAACGGAAGCTCTATACTACGGGGAGGACAGCAGCCTCGAATTGATAAAAACACGACCATCATCCGGTAACGGCCTGACAGCTTCGTTTCTGCTGGCAATGAACCATGAAAACCTAATTACACGGTGAGTTATATTGTTAGCAAATTGATTGGATATCTGCGCCTGACGCGACCAGCCAATATCGTAACTGCAATAGCAGATATATTGGCAGGCGTTGCTATTTCGGCCTATTTTATAAATGTTACATTCAGCACGCTCACACTGGATTTTACCCTTCCGGTGGTATGCCTTTGCCTCGCTACCATTGGCTTATATGGTGGTGGTGTGGTATTCAACGATGTATTTGATGCAGAACTGGATAGCACAGAACGCCCGGAAAGGCCGATCCCGAGCGGCATTATCTCAAAAACACAAGCCATCATCCTCGGTAGTTACCTGCTCCTGGTGGGTATCCTGGCGGCCTTTTCAGTAGGCCGGCTCACCGGTTATGCAGGCTGGCTCGCCATTGGCGTAGCTGCCAGCGCACTCGTTTATAATAAGTGGGGAAAACACCATTCCTTCCTCGGCCCGCTCAACATGGGACTTTGCCGCGGACTTAACCTCCTGTTAGGCATCAGCATCGTACCGGAAATGCTGGAAACATACTGGTGGATGGGATTCATCCCCATTATCTATATCGCTGCCGTTACCAACATTAGCAGGGGAGAAGTACACGGCGGCAGCGTGAAAAGCCTGCGCCTTACCACAGCATGTTATGCACTGGTATATATCACAATGGGAGTCCTGGCTTACCTGCACCACCACTTCTGGCTGGCGCTGCCTTTTATCGGGTTGTTTATTTTCATGATCAATGTACCGCTTTTCAAAGCCATGAAAAACCCTTCAGGACCAAATATAGGAAAGGCGGTAAAAGGAGGAATCATTGCGCTGATTGCCATGAATGCAGCCTGGGTAGCCGCTTTTGCTACCATCCCTTTCGCTATCGCAGTAATATTACTGTTACCAATATCACTGGTGCTGGGTAAAATATTTGCCGTCACCTGATCACTTTCACAGGTATCCGGCCAACCGCCGGGTACCTGCAGCTATTCCACTATTCCCCGCTTCATCGCTTCTTTCACCAACCCGGCAGTATTCTTCACGGCAAGCTTCTGCGTAAGATTTAACCGGTGCGTTTCTACGGTACGCAAACTGATAAACAACAGGTCCGCAATCTCCTGGTTGGAATACTCGTCTGCAATCAGTTTCAGGATCTCCTTTTCCCGGCGTGTAAGCGGGATCTCATAGCTGCTGCGCCTTTGGCCGGTAATCACTTCATTTACCAATTGGCGCCTGATAAGCTCGTCGAGGAACTGTTCGCCGGCATGTACCTGTTCGATAGCACGGATAAGCGTTTCCGGGTCGGTACCTTTCAACAGGTACCCGGTGGCGCCATTACGCAGCATCTGCCTGATATAGTGCGTTTCCATAAAACTGCTGATCGCAATCACTTTTACAGACGGATGCTTTTTCTTCACCTGCTTACAAAGCTCAATGCCATCAATTTCAGGCATCTGGATATCCAGCAGCAATACATCCGGTTGTATGGCTGGCAAAGCCGCCATGAGCGCACCCGCCCGGTTGCTTTCATAAACAACGGAAATATGCGGATAAGGCGCCAGCATCGCCTTGATGCCGCTGATCACCAGCAGGTGATCGTCTGTTATAGCCAGTTTGATACTCATATGCTGTTAAAATTAAAATGACGGCTGCACTTCCATCAGCTGCATAATGGCAATATTAAATTCTATATAGGCCGTAGTACCGCAACCCGGTATAGCCGTCAGCGTTAGGTGCCCGTTTAATGATTTGATCCGGGTATGAAGATTCTTTAATCCCATACCGGTAGTGCTTTTCGCTATATTTTCAAAACCAACGCCATTATCCTCTACGGTAATGGTAAGCAGCTGATCGTGTTGTGTAAGCTGTACCAGCGCCTCGGTAGCATAGGCATGTTTAATGATGTTATTGATCAGCTCCTGCACAATCCGGTATACGGATAATTCAAAATTGCCTTTGAACCGCTGCATATCGCCGGAGGTATAAAAGGTGATCTGCAACTCACGGGAGTGACTCACATTATTGCAAAATAATTCCAGCGCCCCAGCAAGCCCCATCCTGGAAAGGATTTCAGGCATCAGGTTATGCGCCGTTTTACGCACTTCCCCGATGGCGTCGTCCAGCATGCTGAGCGCATGGTTAAATCCCTTGTCCTGTTGCAGGAAAGCACGCTCATATTTGAGCGCCCAGAAATGCATCTTCACCGCAGATAACAACCCGCCAACACCGTCGTGCAGATCTTTCGACAACCGCGTGCGCTCTTTTTCCTCGCCCTGCATCATCGCTTCCAGCACCTGTACGGTTTTTTCTACTTCCAGGGTTTGGAGTTGCTGCTTTTGTAAACGGTGCCGGTGCAGTAATTTCTGCCATACCAGGAAAGACACTACCAGGATCAGCACCACGCTGGTAAAGATGAAACCAATCCACCTGTTCTTCCGCTGCAGCAGCAGGTCTTTCTGTATCAGCTGTAATTTTTTCTCCGCCAGATCCCTGTCTTTTTTCTCAGACTGGTACTGCATTTCCAGCTGCTGCACGTTTAGCCGGGTGGCGTTTCCTACCAGCGAATCATTCAGTTGCTCATAAGCTTTACGCAGCTGAAAGGCCCGCTGGTAATGATTTTGCGCAGCCTCATTGTCGGACGCGGCGAGGTAGGCCCGCCTTAATTCATCGCCCGCATAATATTGCCTGGCCAGGGTAATTGTTTTACGGAGATAGACATCGGCAGCGAGATGCTTCCCGCTCCGGTAAAGGGCATTGGCAAACCCCCTGTATAGTTGCATCCGGTTTTCAAGCCCCGGATCATCGGTGGAAATAAGCAGGGCTTCTTCGTAGGTCCGTAAGGATTGCTCATGTTGCGAAAGATCCGTGTACACCCGGCCTGTTGCGGTAAGTGCATTCAGCACCAGCAGCTGGTCGCCCGCTTTTTTACCAAGCTCCAGCGCCCGGCTGAAATACCCGCTGGCAGCCGTATGGTTGCCCTCCCTGCTTTTACTTTCTCCCATGTTGAGCAGGGCCGATGCCATGCGCGAATTACTCCCCAGTCTGCGCCCATGATCATAAGCCTGCGCCGCATAGTTAAATCCCTTCTTAAAATCTCCCAGGGAAATAAAAACATCCGATAGATAATTAATGATCATGCCTGTGCTGGCGCTGTCTTTCGCCGCATCGGCCAGTTTCAGCGCTTCCAGGTAGGCTGCCGCGGCAGCAGGAAAATTCGCCATCTGCTGGTATTCCATCCCGCAATAGCTGATAGCCCGCACCTGGTTAAGGGTGTCTTTCAGCGACGCATAAATGATCACCGCCTGCTTCAGCATGTACAGCGACTGCAAATACTGCCCCCGCATATCCTGGATGTACATATAGTAACAGGCAAAGTCGGCCACCCCTTTGTGATAACCCAGTTGCCTGCTGATCCGTAACGCACGCATGAAAACGGCAGCCGACTTATCAAGCTGGTAAGGAAAAAGCCGGCAGCCATATTCAATGAGCGCCTGTACTTGTTGCGTATCCTTTGGTTGCCGGCTAATTGTTTGCAAAACACTATCGGCCGCAACAGCCGGTGCTGCCCGTAAAATCCCATTGCTGCCTGACGAAATACAACAAACTAAGAGTAATATTCTCAGCATTTCTGATACACTTTTACAACCCGGAGGGTTGTTTATTGTTAATAATTCAAGGTTACTGGTTATCACGCACAATGAATGTCCCGGCGGGTAATGGCAGAAAAACCATTGCCTGCCATCGCAGCGCGTTGACAAATGCTCAGCATGCAACAAAAGATGTGAAATACAACCGATGTTACAGGGTTAACAACATGGGCCTCCCATGTTTCTTTTTTGGTCAAACAATTTAATTCTCAGACTGTGAAACCGTCGTTCATTTCTACAGCGGCATAAAGTTCTGTATTTCTGTTTTAAAACGCAACAGCGTATGGGATGAACGGAAGCAGGAGCGGATCAGGATATGGGAAAAATTACGTAAAATGCTTGCTGGTAAGGCATTTTCAGATAGTTTGAACACATAGGTAGAACTACGCAATTTATAAAATAATGGTTTATACCGTAGCTTAAACCCTTTAAAACAGATTTCTTTGCATACCGATAAATTGATTCTACAGACTAACCCCAAAAAAACAGGCTCCGTTCCCGGGGCCTTTTTCTTTGTAAAAAATCACGTTTTTCTATGTACTTTTAAAGGCTATAGTTTTTTTTAGTCAGATGATGCGGATTTAGCCATGGAATATATTCAACAAAACTTCGATGTCAACTTCTCTTACGGTGTTTTCTTTAGCAGCCACTTATTCGATCCTGCCAACACCTGTTTAGCTACCTTCCTGGAATCAAAAGCAGAGAGTGCATACGTTAAGAAATTACTCGTGATCCTGGATGGGGGCGTAGCAACGCACCACCCGGACCTAACCCAACAGATCAATCGCTATTTTCAGCAGGTGCGCGGCTTTCAGCTGGCCCCTGAAATTATCACGATCGCCGGAGGCGAAGGGGTAAAAAATGATCTGCCCCTGCTTTTCAGCCTGGTGGATGCCATTGATAAGTATGGCATCGACCGCCATTCCTATGTAATAGGCATTGGCGGAGGTTCCCTGCTCGATCTGGTAGGATTTGCCGCCGCTATCTCACACCGCGGCGTGAAACATATCAGGATTCCAACTACTGTGCTGTCGCAAAACGATTCCGGCGTAGGCGTGAAAAATGGCGTAAACTATAAGGGGAAGAAAAATTTCCTCGGTTCCTTCGCGCCACCGGCCGCTGTATTCAATGACCCGGTATTTTTAACCACCCTCAACCCGCGCGACTGGCGCTCCGGCATGGTGGAAGCCGTGAAAGTGGCCCTTATTAAAGACGCCGCTTTCTTTAACCGCATTGAACAGGATGCCGTGGCATTAACCGCCGGCGACATGGCTGCTATGCACTACCTGATTTACCGCTGCGCCGAACTGCATATTCAGCATATCGGCGGCGCCGGTGATCCGTTTGAAAGCGGCTCCTCCCGTCCGCTTGATTTTGGCCACTGGAGCGCGCATAAACTGGAACAACTCACCAATTTTGAATTACGTCATGGAGAAGCCGTGTCTATCGGTATTGCGGTAGATAGCGTATACTCGCTCCTGTTAGGATGGCTCCCGGAAGCAGATATGCACCGCATTCTTACCGTATTAAAAAATATGAAACTGCCGGTGTGGCATCCTTTGCTGGAAATGCAGGATGGTAAACCTTCCCCGGTGATAGCCGGACTGGAAGAATTCCGTGAACATCTTGGCGGCCGCTTAACAATTTCCCTGCTGCGCGCAGTAGGAAAAGGAGAAGAAGTGCATGAAATGGACCTTCACTTATTATATAAAGCAGTAGATATCTGCAAAAATAATCAGTAATGAAAACAGCTGCAGGACATCTTACCTACTGCACAAATATTCATCCCGGTGAAAACTGGGACGATCACTTTGCGCAACTCAAAAAATTTATACCTGCCATTAAACAACAGGTATCTCCGGATAAACCATTTGGAATAGGATTACGACTGGCCAACACCGCCAGCCTGGAACTGAGCAAGGAAGCGCCTTTGAAAGCGTTTCAGCAATGGCTCAGGGAAGAAGACTGCTACGTGTTTACGATGAATGGTTTTCCTTATGGCGGCTTCCACAACGTAGTGGTAAAAGACCAGGTACATGCACCCGACTGGACCAGCGCCGACCGTGTGGCTTATACCATCCGCCTGTTCAGGATCCTCGCAGCTTTGCTGCCGGAAGGTATGGAAGGAGGTATTTCTACCAATCCGCTCGGATATAAACACTGGTGCAACCGCTGTGAAGAAGATAAAAATTCCTACACAGAAAGCGCCACGCTGAATATGTTGCTGGTGCTGGAACAACTGGTGCGCACACACCGTAGCGGAGGCCCTTTGATGCACCTCGATATTGAGCCGGAACCCGATGGCATGATGGAAAATACCAGCGAGTATATCAGCTGGTATTTCGAAAATTTACTGCCTGCCGGTATCCCGTTTATCAAAGAGAAATTTAATATAGAAGATGACCAGGCAGCAGCCGACATCATCAAAACACATATTCAGCTGTGTTACGACGTTTGCCATTTTGCACTGGTATACGAAGCGCCGCACCGGGTGATAGAACGTATGCAGCATCATGGATTGAAGATCGGTAAACTGCAGATCAGCGCCGCGCTGAAAGCAGACATGCCGGCGGATATCAGCGCACGCCGGGAAGTAACAGATGCCTTCCGTAAATTTAATGAGCCGGTATACCTGCACCAGGTAATCGCTAAAAGAAAGGACGGCACCTTTATTCACTATCCCGACCTGCCCGAAGCGCTGGCAGATGAAGACAATACAGCTGTTACAGAGTGGCGCTCACATTTTCATGTGCCCGTGTTCCTGGATAAATTCGGTGTATTGCAATCTACGCAGGAAGACATAAAACAAGTACTGGCCCTGCAACGGGAGCATCCTTTTACACAGCACATGGAGGCGGAAACATACACCTGGGACGTATTACCACCCGCCCTGAAACAGGAAATGTCTTTATCCGTTTCCCGTGAGCTGAACTGGATCAGGGAACAGCTATAAGCTATCTTTGCAGCTTGCCGCTCCCCGTTATCCGGGTAAACACCGGTAAGGCGCCCAATCTTGGAATTGTGCCGCCGGTATTATAGCTTTATGCCGGAATTGTAACGGCGATTGAATATATGAGAAAGACAGTAGTAATCGATGTAGTAGGGCTCTCCTCTTCTTTGCTGGAGTACCTGCCTTTTTTAAAGGCTTATACACAACAGCGGCACCTGGCCACCGTAACGCCTATGTTACCTGCGGTGACCACGGCTGTACAGAGCACGTACCTTACCGGAGAATGGCCCAGTGAGCATGGAATAGTAGGCAATGGCTGGTACGACAGAACCGATGCGGAAGTTAAGTTCTGGAAACAATCCAACAAACTGGTAGATGCCCCCAAAATATGGGATCACGCCAGGAAACTGGATCCTTCCTTTACCTGCTCGCAGATGTGCTGGTGGTACAATATGTACGCTAATGTGGATTACTCGCTTACTCCCCGTCCCAACTATCTTTCCGATGGCCGTAAAGTGCCCGATTGCTACACTTCGCCATCTACACTCCGGGATTATCTCACCGAACAACTGGGAAGGTTCCCCCTGTTTAATTACTGGGGCCCAACAGCCAGTATAAAGTCGAGCCAATGGATCGCTGATGCGTCTATCCTCACCGATAAGCTATACGATCCCACCCTTACGTTTATTTACCTCCCTCACCTCGATTACTGCCTGCAGAAATTTGGACAGGACCCGGTAAAAAATGCAAAAGAACTGGCCGAAATAGATGCGGTATGCAAACAGCTGATTACCTACTATCAACAAAAGAACTGCGATCCCATTGTATTATCGGAATACGGCATTACCAATGTGAATAACCCGGTGCATCTCAACAGGATACTGCGGGCAGAAGGGCTGCTGGCCCTGCGTGTGGAAAACGGCCTGGAACTGCTGGATGCCGGCGCCTCCAAAGCTTTCGCCGTAGCAGATCACCAGATCGCGCATATCTATATCAACGATCCCTCCTGCTATAAAAAAGTACGCTCCATCCTGGAAAAGGCGCCAGGTGTACAACTGGTGCTGGACAGGGAAGGCAAACGTGAACACCATCTTCATCACAGCCGCAGCGGCGATCTCATTGCCGTAGCTGATGCCAATAGCTGGTTTACCTACTACTACTGGATGGATGATAACAAAGCCCCCGATTTCGCCAGGATTGTGGATATCTTCCGTAAACCAGGTTATGACCCCGTGGAGATGTTCATGAACCCCGCTGATCCGCTTATCAAGCTGAAAGCGGCAGGAAAATTGCTCAAAAAGAAGCTGGGTTTCCGCTACCTGATGAATGTCATCCCGCTCGATGCCACCCTCATCAAAGGTTCTCACGGCAGGATTGAAGAAAACCCCGCCTATCACCCGGTGGTGATCAGTTCCCAACCTATCCCCCAGCCGAAGCTACAGGCAACCGATGTGTATAGCGTCATCTGGAACCAGCTGACAGGGGAATAATCCTTCGTTGGAGTAACTTCTTCACAGTCATTTGGTTACGACTATCGGGAGTGTGTAAGTAGCCTGGAAAAAGTGCCTGTAACGAAATGGCTATCAATTAGTTACCGATCAAGTCCACATCAAGTCCACATCACCTCCACATCAACTCCAGGTTTACTGCATGTCCTAAGTATGGGCTAAGCATGGGCTAAGCATAGTATATACCACTTTGCTTCATGTCAACAGTAGGTCCACCTCGTAATGCCTGTCTATGCATCATCCATAAAAATCTCCTAAAAATCCATCTGAAAAAATCAAAAAAGTAAAATCAGTATAATCAGCGTAATCCTGGGAAAGACAAAACCCGCGTCCTCTCATCAAAAAAACTACCTATCACTGATTTATTTTTCTACATTCATGCAACCGATTGAAACGAATAAATAATATCACCGTTATGGAAAGAAGAGATTTTCTCAAAACCGGTAGCATGGCCGGATTGGGAGCAGGATTAACGATCCTTAATTTCCCTGTATTTGGGAAAAATGCCCCCAGCAACAAATTGGTACTGGGAGTAATGGGCGTTAACTCCAGGGGTAACTGGCTGGCACAATGTGCAGCAAAACTACCCGGAGCTGAAATAGGCTACGTTTGCGATGTGGAAGACGGCGCTATCGCCAAAGGGCTCAAGGCCATTGCCGGAGCGCAAAACCGCAAACCGGAAGTAATTAAGGACATCCGGAAATTACTGGAACGGAAAGATTTTGATGCGCTCATCGTGGCGGCCCCGGACCACTGGCACGCTCCCGCGGCCATTATGGCCACAGCTGCCGGTAAACATGTGTATGTGGAAAAACCCTGTGCCCACAATCCGGGTGAAGGCGAAGTCCTGCTGGCAGCAGCAAAAAAACACAACCGCCTGGTGCAAATGGGAAACCAGCGCCGTTCCTGGCCTAACCTCCAGCAGGCAGTAAAAGAGGTGAAAGAGCAAAACGTATTGGGTAAAGTGTATTATGGCCGCGGATGGTATGTGAACAACCGCGAACCAATCGGTATCGGGAAAAAGATCCCGGTGCCGGCTACGCTCGACTGGGATCTGTGGCAAGGCCCCGCTCCCCGCCGCGATTACCTCGATAACATTGTTCACTACAACTGGCACTGGCGCTGGAACTGGGGCACTTCCGAAACCTGCAACAACGCTACCCACGAACTGGATTGTCTCCGTTGGTTTATGGATGTGGAATTCCCTACCAAAGTTACTTCTGCCGGTGGGCGTTATGCCTATCCTAAAGATGATTGGGAAACGCCGGACACGCAAACCCTGAACTTCGAGTTTGAAGGCAACAAGGCAATTGCCTGGGAAGGCCGCAGCTGCAGCCCCTTTAACCTGGAAGGCAGTGGCCGCGGATTTACCCTGTTCGGTGAAAACGGCAGCCTGTACAACTCCGGTGGCGACAGCTACAAACTGATCGATACAAAAGGTAAAGTGATCAAGGATGTAAAACAGGCCGCTAATCCTAATCAGAGTGTAACCAATACCGTTAGTCCTGCCGGAGAGTTTTACGATGCCGTGCATATCAACAACTTCCTGGAAAGTATCCGCGGCAACGCCACGCTCAACTCCGAAATCAATATCGGCTACCGCAGCACGCTGCTTTGCCTGCTGGGCAACATCGCGCAACGCACCGGCCGTATCCTTCATACCGATCCTTCCAATGGTCATATCCTCAACGATAAGGAAGCCATGAAAATGTGGGAAAGGGAATATGAAAAAGGCTGGACACCGAAAGCATAAATAAGTAAAACGGGTTCTGGGTAATAGCCCTCAAAGGAACAGGATTTTTTAAGAAAATTACTTTGACTATTACTCAGAATTCCTATCTTTACAAAGTTATAAACCCTTTCTCCTATTGGGTTTATAGGCTAACAATAAATATAATATCTTGTTATCCCCCATAACTTTTAGTTATCGCAGTAATTAATGATGATCCCCTACTTTTGAGCTACCTGTAATTTTTATAACCAACCACACCAACCACGAAGTTGCGCGTTCCCGGAGGAATGATTTGAATGGAATTTTTACAACAATCTCAATACCTGTCAGTATTGCTGATAGGACTCGTAGTAGGCTATTTGTCCGGTTTATTAGGAAAGGGAGGTAGCGCTATCAGCACACCGGCTCTGCAGATCTTTGCCGGCGTGAATCCTTTTTTTGCACTGGCATCGCCGTTACCGGCATCTATTACCAGCACATTATCTGCCACGGCTGTATATAGCAGGGAAAAGTTGTTTAACAAACGGGTGATCCTGCTGGGAGCAGCTTTTGGCGTTCCGGCCACTGTTATTGGTTCATGGCTCAGCAGCTATCTGCCGGGCAAAACGCTCATGATCATGACCGCCCTCTTTATCATGGCCACGGGCATGTCGCTCATGTATTCCTTTCTGCGCAGGAAATCAACTGGTGAATCAGCTATAATAAGTGAGGATGTTCCGGCAGGTAAATTAGTGGTGGCAGCTTTATTTATCGGGTTTTTATCAGGGCTGCTGGCAAATGCCGGCGGGATACTGTTCAGCTCTTTCTTTATAAAGAAATTAAAAATGCCCATAAAACAGGCGCTGGCCTGTGCAGTAGTGTTATCGGCTATTTTATCCATACCCGGCGCTTTAACGCACTGGTGGCTGGGTCACATAGATTGGAATATCGCGCTGCTGCTGTCGCTCACCGCATTCCCTGCTTCCTGGCTGGGAGCTAAAACAGCGGTGAAAATGAAAACTCCTGCCCTCGAAAAATTATTTGCACTTACCCTTATCGTATTTGGGGTATACGATATCTTCTTTACTATCTGGAAATAATCAGGCATGCGCCTTCATCTTATGGATCACTTCCTGCTCATATGGCGGCAGGGAGCTTACTATAATTTCGTAGGCGTTCTGCAGGAATGTTTCCAGTTCGGTAGCCGGCAGCATATCCTCCTGTTTCAGCTGTACCCAGTGATACCGCGCCAGGTGAGGAGCCGGTACAATACCAGGTCTTGAAATCAATTGATGAAACTGCGATTGACTGCACTTAAAGGATACCCGGTGAGGCGGATCCAGGGATATCATGCAGAATAATTTTTCGCCTACATAAAAGCGCAATTCATTGTCCCACTTTTGTTCAGTGATGACAGCCGGAAGTGACCGGCACAGATCAAGGGTATGATCAAACATAGCAGCAGGTTTTAAAGAATATTATTTAGGGCCGTTTTTTTAGGACGACTTGTGTCAATAGTTTACAGGCACAGACTAACATATTAAAATATGAAGTATGTGTGGTTAACGTAAATCTAAACTGTAAATAGTGAATGAAACTGCCCTATAAAAGTAGGAAATAAAACCCAATCATGAATGTTAAAATGATTTTGCCTTCCGGCAGAAAATTCTTTTATCCCGGACCAGTGCATATTTCAGGGGAACATAGCTTTTTTTATTAATCGAAATTTAATCCCTGGCAGCCAAAAAAAGCTTCGGCTTGTATTACCACCCGGAAGGTGTAATACAAGCCGAAAGTCAAACGGGACAAGGCATTGCTAAGGTTGAGCCGCTGCCCAGCGCGACATTTTTTGCTCCAGTACCGACAGCGGCACACAGCCGTCTTTTAACAACTCATCATGAAAAGATGATAAGCTGAACCGGTTGCCGAGCGACTTGGTATACTGGTTCCGCAATCCGCGGATCTTCAGTTCCCCGATTTTATAGGACAGCGCCTGGCCGGGAATGGCCATGTAACGCTCAATTTCAGCGGTAGCTTCCTGCGTGGATACCGGCTCGTTATCCATCATGTATTTGATAGCCTGCTCACGGGTCCAGCCTTTGGTATGCATACCAACATCCACGACTAAACGAATAGCGCGGTGTATTTCATCCGTTAAGCGTCCAAAGTACATGTAAGGATCCGTGTATAATCCCAGTTCTTTCCCTAAACTTTCGCAATACAGGGCGTAGCCTTCGCCATAGGCGCCAACCCACGAGAAACGGCGGAACTTAGGCAGGGAGTCGTTTTCCTGTTGCAGGGAAATCTGGAAATGGTGACCTGGAATAGCCTCGTGTAAAAAAAGGCATTCCATACCGGTATACGAAAAGCTGGCGGCATCAAGGATAGGCACGTAAAATACGCCCGGCCTGGTACCATCTGCGCTGCCCTGCATATATTCTGCAGATGCGGAAGCTGCCCGGTATGCTTCGGTTTGGCGGATTTCAAATTTTGTTTTGGGGAGATGACCGTACATCTTTTTTACGCCCGGCATGATCTTGTCCTCAATGGCTTTGAAAGAATCCAGGATAGCGGCGGGTGTTTTAAAGATGCGCAGTTTCTTATCTGCACGTACCGACGCAAAGAAGGCCGGCAGATCGCCTTTGAAACCAGTGCTGTTCTTTACTTCTTCCATTTCACCGCGGATCCGGGCCACTTCTTTTTCTCCCAAAGCAAAAATTTCTTCAGGGGTAAGATCGGTGGTGGTCCAGCTTTTTATCAGGAAAGCATAAAACGCTTTGCCATCCGGAATAGCGCCAATGCCGCTGCTGGTGCGGGCTTTAGGCAGGTATTCCTTTTGCATGAAGTCGCGCAGCTTTGCAAACGATGGTAGGATGTAAGTTTCAATAGACGCCGTATAATCTTTTACCAGGCCCGCTTTGGTAGCGGCATCCAGCGAATCGGGGATCATTTTCAGCGGTGAATAGAATACGTTGTTGGCGGTATCTTTTTTGGCCAGGTCTGTTACCTGCGGAATCACTTTCACTACCAGGCTTTGCGGCAATACGTAGCCGGTGGCAATCCCCCTGCGCATATTGGCGATGGCCGTGTCGGTCCAGATGGCAAAGCGCTCCATACGATGCATGAAGTTATGATAGTCCTTTACCGTTTTAAAAGGCTGGGCAGAAGACCCAGAACCGTATTGCGCCAGTGTAAGCGGCAGGCAGGTGAACTGCTGCACCGGCATCAGGTTATCGTGAAAGGTGAGCCCTTCCCGGTTGATACCGAACTCCCGTTGCAACATGTCGTAGGTAATACGGTCGTTGCCGGAAAGGGCCGCGGTATCAATGCCCTTGATGGCTTGCTGGTAGCTGGCATAGAAAGAATCTGCCTTTGCGCGGTAACCGTCGCTGATGTCTATCGGCAACTGGTCGTTGTATTGGTTTTCCCCGTTCTGGGTGGCCTGTAGCGGGTTCAGGGCCATGCTTTCGTTGTAGTACCGTGTTGCCAGGTTACGAAGGGAATCCTGCGTGGCCTGCGGGTTACCATGACCGCCGGGTTGCTGACAAGCCGCCACCAGCAAAGCGCCCGACAGGAAGAGGTAGCCTTTTCGTTGTAACATTTTCATATAAATGGGTTGTGAACAGGTAGTAATTTACCGTTTTATCCAAGAAAAAAAGCATTCCGAAGAATCGGAATGCTTATTTAGAACAGTGAACAATGAAAAAAAAGATAAAAAATATTATTTAAGAATTTTTATTCGGATGCTTTTGAAAGAAACCTCATTGCCATGATCCTGTAAAAGGATGTGCCCTTCGGGCCACAAACCAAAATTCTTCCAGTTTTTATACTTGCTGATGGCCACCAGATCCTTGAAAGCCTGGGAGCCACGCTCATATTCCAACACTTTAAATCCATTTAACCAGTGTTCTACGTGATTATTTGGATACACAATAATACGACCTTTGTTCCATTCTCCAATAGGGTTGATGGCACGTTTTTCCTGTTTTCTTGTCATGAGGTCGTAAAGACTTGCTAAAGTACGGTTTCCATCGCGTCCTAATTTGGCATCGGGGTGCTTTTCGTCGTCCAGTACCTGGTACTCCAGCCCGATAGCCGACTTGCCACCTGTTTCATAGGATTCGCTCACGAAGTATTTTACTCCGCTATTGGCGCCCGGCGTGAGTTTGAAGGTAAATTCCAGTTCAAAAGCGCCGTATTGTTTCTCTGTAACAATGTCGCCGCCGCTGCCTTCTTCATCTCCGTTGGAATGCCCGATCATAAGCACTCCATTCTGCATGGTCCAGCCGGCGGTAGGGAAATTCTTTTTATACACGCCCCTCCAGCCTTTGCTGGTTTTTCCGTCCCATAACAGGGTATAGCCGTTTTTCTTTTCCTGGCCGGAGATAGTGTTATCCACATTATTTACAACGTAAATGTTGTCGTAAGGCGAATACTGGGAAGCAGCCGGATTTTCTATCAGCCGGACATTTTTCCAGTAGATATTTTTGTTGTCGTCTGCAGCATTTTTACCGATGCTATGCACCTGTAATGCGATGAAACCCTTTGGCAGTGCGGTATCTACCAGGTGGGCAGTAGGTACGCCATTTACCCAGGTACGCATTTCGTTGCCCCGGCACTCAATACGGTATTTGTTCCAGCCGTCTTTTTTGAAGGCGTTCTGACCGGCAGGGTTCAGTTCCATAGGATACTGCCAGCCTCTGCGGCCTTCTTCATAAATACCACCGCTCCATTTACGGTCAGACGGGTCAATTTCCATCTGGTAGCCAAATACACGGCCATTCTGGTAGTCGGCCCGGCTTTGGCTGCGGAACTGGATACCGGAGTTGAATTCCTTACCCAGCTTGAATTCCAGCTCCAGGATAAAGTCGCCGTACTCTTTTTCAGTAGCGAGGAAAGAGTTAGGCGTATTCATCACCGTGGTGCCCACAATCTCGCCGTTCTGCACATTATATTTTGCTTCACCCCCGAGTTGCTTCCAGCCTTTCAGATCTTTACCGTTGAAAAGTTGCTGCCACTGGGCTTTCTGGGCGAAAAGGCTACCGTACATACACAGCAGGGAGCCAAATAAAAGGATCGTCTTTTTCATAACTTAAACGGAATAAGGTGACCAAAATAAACAATGAAAATGATTTTTACAACCGATTGCAAAAGATTAATCCTATTTTTTATTTTTTAATCACATGATAATCTGACCAGTGTGTGATTTTACGAAATTAGAAATAAAAATATTCATGCAAACGATTGCAACAATGTAAAAATATCTTATTTTGTCTCCCAGAAGTATCCACGTAGCAACAGCCAAAATCGAAAAAAGCAATACTCTTTATCTACAATCTATAAACTACGTTATGAAAAAAGTTTTTTCACGTCTTATCTGTATGATAGCATGTTTGCTATTCTATCAACTCACCCAGGCACAAGGCAACCCAATTACCGTGGAAGGTAATATCCTCGACGCCCGGAAGCAACCACTGATAGGTGTAACAGTTTCCGTCAAAGGAAAAAATGCAGGCACCCAGTCGGATGCCCAGGGACATTTCCGGCTCAAGGTTACAGACGCCGCCAACGCTGTACTCGTATTTACCTACATCGGATTTAACACTTATGAAGAAACTGTAAAAGGTCGTGCAATCGTTTCCGTAATTTTAACGGAAGACCGCAAAAAACTGGAAGAAATTGTGGTGGTAGGGTACGGACAACAGAAGAAAAAGGACGTAACCGGCTCCATTTCCTCTGTAGGCGCCAAAGCCATCCAGGATGTACCGGTTACCAATCCGCAGCAAGCCTTGCAGGGCCGCGCTCCCGGTGTGGAAGTGCTCAACAACAGCAGCAAACCCGGAGATGAACCCACCGTACGTATCCGCGGCAGCCGCTCCCTCAGGGCCGGCAACGACCCCCTCTATGTAGTAGACGGGATCCCTTACGCCGGTACCCTCAGCGATATCGGTACGGGAGTAATACAATCGATGGATATTTTGAAAGATGCCTCCGCAACAGCCATCTATGGCTCCAGGGGCGCCAATGGCGTAGTACTCATTACTACCCAGAAAGGCAAGGAAGGAAAACCAGTGGTTTCCTACAGCGGCTCCTATGGTTATGTACAACAGCTCGGTAAATCCGACATGATGGACGCAAACCGCTTCATTGAAATGCGCCGGGAAGCCAACCGCACCATCGGTAAATACGATGATGCCAACCCCGACGCATCCGACAAGAAAATATTTAACACCGTTGAATACGCCAATATCCAGAAAGGTACAAACGTAGACTGGCAGGATCTGATGATCTCCCCGGGATATCAAACCAATCATGGCCTCAGCGTAGCCGGCGGTACAGACAGAACAAAATACACCGTAGGACTGGGCTACTTCAAAGACCAGGGCGTGCTGAAACTGCAAAGCTATGAACGCTACAATTTCAATGTGGGCATCGACCAGATGATCGGCGAACGCTTTCGCGTGGGAGCTACCCTGTTAGGCGCCTACAGTGAACGTAACGGCGAAACCTACAACGGGATAGACAATGCCCTGAAAATGCTGCCCATCGCCGCTCCCTACGACGACAACGGAAAGCTTATCACCTATCCCACCGGCGATAGCCAGCAACCTAACCCATTACTGGATTATGTTCCCGGCAACCGCGTGGAATTAATGAAACGCTTCCGCATCTTCACCAGCCTGTTTGCAGAAGTGGAAATCATAGACGGTCTGAAATACCGCCTCAACGTAGGCCCGGATATCCAGAACTACAACTATGGCCTTTTCCAGGGTAAAAACAATACCAACCTGCTGATTGGCGGTGGCGACGCTACAGCTTCAAAAGGAAACGCTTCTACTATGGCGTATACCATTGAAAACATAGTTACCTACAACAAGGAGATCAAAAAACATAATATCGGCTTCACCGGCTTATACAGCGTTCAACGCCAGAATGTAGATGTTTCTACTACCAACGTAAGAGGTATCCCGGTAGAAACACAGCAATATTACAACCTGGGCCAGTCGCTCAATGTAACCGGCGTAACCAGCAGCCTTAGTTCCTGGACCATCCTTTCCTACATGGGCCGCTTGAACTATGGATATGACGACCGCTATCTCCTGACCCTCACTCTCCGCGCGGATGGATCGTCCCGGTTTGCACCCGGTAAAAAATGGGGCTATTTCCCTTCCATTGCAGCAGCATGGAACATGGTAAACGAAAAATGGCTGAAAGGACAACAAGTCCTGGATAACCTGAAACTGCGCGCCAGCTTTGGCCGCATCGGTAACACCGGTATTAACCCATACGCTACACAGGGTAACCTGAGCAGGATTCCTTACTCCTTCGGAAATAAAGGTGTGCTGGGCTTTGTTCCGCTCGATCTGCGTAACCCCAACCTCACCTGGGAATCTACCACCTCCACCGATATCGGTCTCGACTTCGGCTTCCTGAACGGCCGTATCACCGGTGTGGTGGAATGGTACAATCAACGCACTACCGACCTGCTCATGCCGCAAACGCTCCCGTTCAGCAATGGGTTTAATGAAGTGCTGATGAACCTCGGTACTTCCCAGAACCGCGGTTTTGAATTTGGAATAGGCGCCACTATCATCGATAATCCCAATGGGTTCAGCTGGAAAATGGACGCCAACATGTTCCTGAACCGGTCCAAAATTCTCTCTCTCGGAGATGGCAGAACTGCCGATGTTGGAAACGCGTGGTTTGTAGGTCAGCCTACCTATGTATACTACGATTTTAAGAAGATCGGTGTATGGCAGGAAAAGGATGCCCAGCTGGCAAAACTGTACAATCTGAAGCCAGGTGAAATCAGGCTGGAAGACGTAAACAAGGATACCCTCATTGATGCTAAAAACGACCGCCAGATCCTGGGTTCCCCGCAGCCTAAATGGTCCGCAGGTACCACCCAGCGCTTCTCTTATAAAGGATTTGAATTATCCATCGTTGCCTTTGCCCGCATAGGAAGTATGATTAAAAGTGATTTCTACCAGAACTATAACACACTGTTTGGCCGTTATAATAACCTGAATATCGACTATAACACACCGGCCAATCCTACCAACGATTTCCCACGGCCTAATGCCAACCAGGAACGACCCAGTAACTACCAGTCGCTCAGCTATTTTGATGGCTCGTTCTTTAAGATCAGGAACGTAACGCTCAGCTACGCCTTCTCGGACGCAGTGGTGAAACGTATGCGTATGCAGGATCTCCGGGTAAACGTAGGAGTAAAAAATCCAATGATCCTGGCGCCTTACCGCCAAACCTGGAAGGGAGTTGATCCTGAAGACGTAAATGTGATCGGCATTGATGCGCCAGCCACCTGGATGCTGCAGTTCGGAGTGAATGCCAAATTTTAAATCAACTGGTCCTGATTAAACATCTTTAAAAGAAAACGTTATGAAATATATAGTTCCTCTCATCATGCTGATGGCCGTTGGTGCCGCCTCCTGCAATAAAATGCTGGATGAAGAGATTGTCACCAACGTAACAGATGACTTTTATAATACCAGATCCGGCTTTCAAACAGCCGTGAACGGCTCTTACGTGTCTATGCGCAACTTCTACAGTACAGAACGCGGCATGACGCTCACTGAAACCGGTACCGATATTATCACCAACGGTTCCGATGGTAACTTCAAATTTACAAGTCAGTATACTTCACAGCTGGATTCCCGCTACGATCATGTAAGGGAAGTATGGAACAGTTTTTATCAAACCATCAACACCTGTAACGTGGTGGTAGACCGGGCCGATAAGATCCCCGACCTGGACGAAGCTGCAAAGAAAAAAGGCGTGGCAGAAGCGCTGTTCTGCCGGGCGCATTATCATTTTGTACTCATGCAGATGTTTGGCGCCGTACCCTTACGCCTGCACGAAAATGCTGAAATTATAAGAGAAGCGCACCGCGATTCAGTATCCGCCATCTATGATGCCGTGATCAACGACCTGCTCGCTGCAGAAGCAGAATTGCCTGCTACCCAGGCAGAATGGGGCCGCGCCACCAAACCGGCTGCAGAACACCTGCTGGCAAGGGTTTACCTGACCCGCGCCTCCTCTCCGCAGGCAAAGGCCGGCGACTATGCCAATGCCGCCAAATATGCCGACATGGTGATTAAAAACTACGGGTTCAAATTACTCACCGACGTAGGACAGGTATGGGCACAGGGAAAAGAAAACAATGATGAAACCATCTGGGCGGCACAGTATACCACTGATCCGCTTTATGGCTATCCTGATAACAACGCCGCCCGCTTTTTCCTGATGCAGTATGATGTGCTGAAAGGCATGAAGCGCGATCTGCCCAACGGCACGCCCTGGAAACGTTTCAGACCTACAAAGTTCCTGATCGATACATTGTATAAAGACAGGGTACACGACGTGCGTTATGAGAAATTCTACACTATCCTGTGGAAAACAAATGCACCCGTTGATAACCTGAAAATGGGCGATACCGCTGTGTACATGCCTGGCTATGATGTATCTGACGCAGTGATTGCCAGCAAACCTTACATGCTGGTGCCACCAAGACTATACACAGAAAGACTGTATCCTTCCCTGAATAAATTTGCAGACGCCCTTCGTCCGGATAACCAGGCTTCCGGTGTACGACCTTTTATAGCGATGCGTCTCGCAGAAACTTACCTGATAGAAGCAGAAGCCCTGATGATGGATGGCAAAAAACAGGAAGCCGCCGATCTCGTAAATATGATCCGCTGGAGATCTGCCCGTATTGGCGCTACGCCTGCTGAAACACAGGCTAATCACGATGCAATGACCGTAACCGCTGCCGACATGACCATCGATTTTATCCTGGACGAAAGAGGCCGGGAACTGGTGGGAGAACAATTGCGCTGGTTTGACCTCACCCGCACGCATAAGCTGCTGGAAAGGGTGAAGCTGCATAACGAATACGCCCGTGATAATATCAGGTCCACACATGTGCTGAGGCCTATTCCGCAGGATCAGATCGACAGAACAGTGAATGAGTTCCCGCAGAACCCGGGATATTAACAATCACTTCTTTCTTTTAACAAAAAATGCAGCAGGAGATCATGGTTGTGATCTCCTGCTGCATTTTTGCTAAAAGCTAAATGCGTATCTTCATTAGCATTAGCCTTTTTAAACGCAATAAAACTTTCATTTCTATGGCACAGAAAAAGATATTATTACTGACAGGAGATTACGCAGAAGATTATGAAACAATGGTTCCGTTCCAGATGCTGCAGATGATTGGTCATGATGTACACGCGGTTTGTCCGGATAAAGCGGCGGGCGATAAAATCAAAACGGCCATCCATGATTTTGAAGGCGACCAGACATACAGTGAAAAACCGGGTCATGGGTTTGTGTTGAATGCCACTTTTAATGATATAGCCGGTGCTGATTATGATGCGCTGGTAATAGCCGGCGGCCGTGCCCCGGAATACCTGCGGCTGAATAAAAATGTACTGGAGCTGGTCAGGCACTTTTTCATGGAAGATAAACCGGTGGCAGCTGTTTGTCATGGTATCCAGATCCTGACGGCTGCCGATGTGGTACGCGGAAAGAAACTAACCGCCTACCCGGCAGTGGCGCCCGAGGTAACCGCTTCCGGAGGCACTTATGTATCTGTAAATGTTTATGAAGCCGTAGTAGATGGCAAGCTGGTAACTGCACCCGCATGGCCGGCTCATCCGCAATGGATCGCAGCGTTTCTGCAGGTACTGGGAACCAGTATCACCCTGTAATCCATAGACATGTATAAATAATTGATTACCAGCGGAAGAAAGAAAGTTTAAATAATCTTTCCACGGATTTTCAAATTAAACGGCCATTGCTTACCTTTGCAGCCAAATTCAGGAGGCTATCCCTGCATTGGTCATTAATAATTCGTAATTCGTAATTGATTTTTATATATGTCCGGACAGCTTAAAGAAGTTCGTAACCGAATCAAATCTATTCAATCTGGTCAGCAGATCACCAAAGCCATGAAAATGGTAAGTGCTGCTAAATTAAGACGTGCACAGGATGCCATCATGCTGATGCGTCCATATGCCGTAAAGCTCCAGGAAATGTTGCAGAATATTGTTTCCAACAGCGAAGGCAATATCGACACACCACTGGCAGCACAGCGTCAGGTTGAAAAAGTACTGATTGTGGTCATTACTTCCGACAGGGGTTTGTGCGGAGCCTTCAACTCCAACCTGATCAAAACAGCTAAACGCGTGATCCGCGAAAAGTATGCTGAACAGTTTGAACAGGGCCAGGTAGACATCTTACCTATTGGTAAAAAAGGATATGATCACTTTGTACAGAACGGTTACAAAGTAAATGATAAGTTCTGGCAGCTTTTTGGCAGTCTGACCTTTGATCATGTGAAAGAAGCGGCTGCAGTAGCCCTGCAGGGTTTTACCGATGGTACCTACGATGCTGTTGAAATCGTTTACAGCGAATTCAAAAATGCTGCTACACAGATCTTTGTAGCAGAACAGTTCCTGCCAATCGCAAAAGTAGAAAATAAGGAAAAGAGCGGTCTGAAAGCGGACTTCATCTTTGAACCTGAAAAAGACACCCTGATTGCTGAACTGATGCCTAAGATCCTGAACACCCAGTTCTTTAAAGCCATCCTGGATTCCCACGCTTCTGAGCATGGCGCCCGTATGACTGCAATGGATAAGGCTACAGAAAACGCCAGCGAATTGCTCCGTTCCCTGAAGATCTCTTATAACCGTGCCCGTCAGGCTGCCATTACCACTGAGCTGACAGAAATCGTGAGCGGCGCGGCTGCATTAGCGAACTAAGGGTTTAAGGGATTATTAACACTAAGTCAACAACTGAATTAATATTTTCAGATTAGGGTCAAAGACTGTATTTTCGGTCTTTGACCTTTTTTGTAAATCCACATCTCCTGTTAACGTATGGAAATATCACAGATCATCCCGCACGTGGAAGCATTAATTTTCGCCGCCGACCGGCCGTTACCTTTGCTGGAAATAGTGGATCTGCTTAATAACGCACTGGCTTTTCTGGAAGACCGTACCAACCTGGATCAGGTGGAAGCCGCTATGGAGGCCATCAGGGAGAAGTACAGCTCTGAGTTTTATGCTTTTGAAGTACGTAGCAGCGGGGGAGGCTACCAGTTCCTCACCAAAAAAGAATATTACCAGACAGTGGCCCAGCTCAACGGGGATAAATTCCTGAAGCGCCTGTCCACTGCCGCCCTGGAAACCCTGGCCATCATTGCCTACCGGCAGCCGATTTCCAAAGGTGAAATTGAATATATCCGCGGCGTCAGCACCGATTATTCTATCCAGAAACTCCTGGAAAAAGAACTGATCGTGATTACCGGCCGTAGTGAAGATCAGCCCGGAAAACCGCTGCTGTATGCCGTTTCCCGTTCCTTTATGGATTACTTCGGCATCAGCTCCGTAGCCGATCTGCCCAAGCTCAAAGAATTATTTGATGAGGAAATGGTACAACCTACCCTCATCACCGACGATACAGCTACCCTCGGCCGGGGAGAACACAACACCCACACCGCCGAAACTGAAACCGCTCATTCCCTGATGGTTTCAGAAGATGGCGAACTCCTGGACCCCGACCATCAGCTGGATCACCTGGCTACACCCACCCCGGACGCTGAAGAAGAACCCCCCGCCTCTGAAGATGAAGAAGTGGAACCCGATGATGAAATCGTGCGTTTTGATGATATTATTGAAGAAGTGAACGAAGACCTCGGCGGCGGAGATGAAAGTGAAAGCGACACCAGCACCACAGAAGCGGATGAAGAGGAAGAGGACGAAGATCCTTATGCAGTAAAAGATACGGCTCTCCGCACTCCCGATGAAGAAAATGAAGATCCCGATGGTATCGTGGAAGATGTCATCTCCGGAGAAGAAGAAAAAGAAGAAGATGAGGAAGAAGTGAATGAAGAAGATACGGAAGAAGATGAGGATGATGGTGATAAAGACCCGGATGATATGATGGAAGATGCCATTTTGGGAGAAAAGTTGCTGGTAGTTAGCGGGCCTGGTGTGGAAGATGATGATGAAGAAGAAGACGATGAAGAAGAAGAAGATGATGATGATGATGACGACGATGATGATGAGGAGGAGGATGAAGAAGATGAAAATGACGACAATTCCGGAAAAAAATAAAGAAACAGCGGCTCATTGAAGCCGCTGTTTTGTTTAAAAAAACTCAAAGTAATCAGTATAATCCCGTTAATCCCGGATAAGACAACCTCCGCTACAATCCGGCAATCACCTGCGCAAAGAGTCCGCTCAGCAATTTATCCGCCTTACCGGCTACCGCAATAATTTCTTCAATAGAAACTGCATGCAGGTTATCCGGATCGCATTCATCCGTTACTACAGACACCGCTGCGCATGGCAGTTGCAGCTGGTTTGCCACAATTACTTCCGGCACCGTACTCATTCCTACCAGGTCGGCGCCTATCATGCGGAGGAAGCGGTATTCCGCCCTTGTTTCCAGGTTGGGGCCCATAACGGATACGTATACACCCTTTTTTAACGAAGTACCCAGTGAAGCGGCAGCCATCTCTAATTTAGCGCCCAGCTCCGGGTTGTACGGGCAGCTCATATCCGGGAAGCGCGGACCGTACGCCGGCGAGTTGAGGCCGCGCAGCGGATTTTCCGGCTGCATATTAATATGATCATCCAGTAAGATCAGGTCGCCTTTCTTAAAATCAGGATTCATGCCACCGGCGGCATTGCTGAGCAGCAGCTGCTGAATGCCCAGTGCCTTCATTACCCTTACCGGGAAAGTGATTTGCTGCATCGTATAGCCTTCATAGTAATGAAAGCGGCCCTGCATGGCTATCACCGGCGTATTGCCGATATGCCCGAGGATCAGGTGGCCTTTATGTGATTCTACGGTAGATTCCGGGAAATGAGGGATTTGCTGGTAGGGAATGGAATGGGCTATTTTAATATGATTTACCAGTTCCCCGAGACCCGTGCCCAATACTACGCCTACACGCGGCTGTTCAAAGGAAAAAGATTGCAGATAGGTGGTAGCCGCAGCTATTTGTTGCAGTAACAGGTCCATACGTTTGTTGAATTTGCTGCAAATTAATTCCCTTTGCGCGCAATCACATAAAACAGGGGTGGAAAATATCTTTTAATCCATAGCAGGATCTTTTCCTCCCGTGCGATCAGCACTATTTTTTTTCGTTTATGCATGGCCTTTAGGATCTGCTGTGCGCAGCGGTCAACAGGTATGCCATTTGCCTGGCCGGGGTCCATTTTCCCGTAAGGCTCGCCGTTGGCAGTGATGGCGGCATAGGTAATGGGCGTGTGTATGCGTCCCGGGCAAACAATAGTGGTATATAACCGGGGAATGGGCTGTTCGGTTTGCAGGGTTTCAAAATATCCTTGCAGGGCATGTTTGGCGGCATTGTACCCAGAGCGCCAGGGATAGCCCATAAGGCCGGCCATGCTGCTGATCACAATGATCTGGCCGCCACCCTGTTCTTTAAAATGAGGTAGCAGGGCTTTGGTGAGCATCACTGCACCAAAGAAATTCACTTCCATCAGCCGGCGGATGGCTGCCACGGAAGTATCTATCAGTTTGGACCGTTGGGTAACGCCGGCATTATTCACCAGGACATCTATCTTCCCAAAAAACTGAAGGGCGTGTTGGGCACCTTCATTTACCTGGGTTTCATCGGTTACATCCATCAGCAATATTTCGCAATGGGGCGTATGCAGCAGGCATTGGTTGCGTACTGCTTCCAGGGCGGCCTGGTTCCTTGCTGCGAGGATCAGCCGGGCTTTTTCTTTTGCGAGCAAAAGCGCCAGCTCCTGGCCTATTCCTGAGCTGGCGCCTGTAATTAATATTACTTTATCCGTAAAGTGCATTCAACGGGTGTATTTACTACTTTAAAGGCACCACTTTGATGTTTTTCCATCTTACCTTGATACCGCCGCCCGAATGGATCTGCAGGGCTATCTGGCCATTGGCTGCGCCAATCTTATCATCTTTCAGGGTAATCATTTCATGACCATTGAGCCAGGTGGTTACATTGTCGCCCTGTACCTTTACTTTCATGGTATTCCATTCGCCCATTTTCAGGAACTTTTCTTTCTCTTTGTCGGGCTGAATGAGCCATCCACGGCCGTACGACTCGTAGATACCGCCGGTATGCATATCAGGCGGCGCTACTTCTGCCTGCCAGCCGGTGATTTTGGTGCCTTCCAGTGAGGAGTGGAAAAATACGCCGCTGTTACCATTGGCTTCCTGTTTGAATTGTACGGTAAGCTCAAAATCCTTGTATTGCCCGTCGGTAGCCAGGTAGCCATATTCTTTATCCGGGCCGCTTTCGCAGATCAGCTCCCCGTTTTCCACGTACCATTTCTCTGTACCATGTATTTTCCAGCCATCGAGATTTTTACCGTTGAACAGAGATTGCGCCTTCTGCGCGTATGCGCCGGAACCCAATAACAGGGCGGTTCCCAGTAAACAATTGAAAAAGGTTTTTTTCATAACACTGCTAAGATTTAGTGATTTTCAGGTGAATGAAGATCAGTCATTGATCTATAAAAAAAGTCCCCCGGTAAAACCGGAGGACTCCAATATAAGGTCAAATTCCTGAATTATTAAATCAGAAAACTATCTTGCTATATTCACTGCTCTTTTTTCACGAATTACAGTTACTTTAATCTGGCCGGGATACTGCATTTCTGTTTGTATCTTATTGGCAATTTCGAAAGACAGGCGGTCTGCATCCCCATCGGAAACTTTATCGCTTTCTACGATGATGCGTAATTCTCTACCTGCCTGGATAGCATAGGCTTTTTCCACACCATCGTGGGCGAGCGCCAGGTTTTCCAGGTCCTTGATACGTTGCAGGTAGCTCTGCATGATTTCGCGGCGTGCGCCTGGGCGTGCGCCACTGATAGCATCACATGCCTGAACGATGGGGGAAATAACGTATTGCATTTCCATTTCATCGTGGTGGGCGCCGATGGCGTTTACCACAGCGGCATGTTCGCCATATTTTTCAGCGAGCTTGGCGCCGAGAAGGGCGTGGCTCAGTTCAGTTTCTTCATCAGGTACTTTACCGATATCGTGCAGTAAGCCGGCACGTTTGGCCAGTTTAGGGTTCAGACCCAGTTCTGCTGCCATTACCGCGCAAAGGTTAGCGGTTTCTTTGGAGTGCATGAGCAGGTTCTGACCATAGGAAGAGCGGAAACGCATCTTACCTACCAGGCGCACCAGTTCTTTATGCAGGCCGTGGATGCCCAGTTCTATTACGGTTCTTTCACCGATATCCATTACCTGTTCTTCCAGTTGTTTCTTGGTTTTTTCCACCACTTCCTCGATACGTGCAGGGTGGATACGTCCGTCCTGAACAAGGCGTTGCAGGGATAAACGGGCAATTTCACGACGTAACGGGTCGAAGGAAGATAATACGATGGCTTCAGGGGTATCGTCTACAATCAGGTCCACACCGGTAGCGGCTTCAATAGCGCGGATGTTACGACCTTCACGGCCAATGATCTGGCCTTTGATTTCATCGCTTTCCAGGGTAAATACGGTGATGGTATTTTCAATGGTTTGCTCTGCAGCAGTACGTTGAATGGACTGGATAATGATTTTCTTTGCTTCCTTGTTCGCTTTTAATTTAGCGTCTTCAATAATTTCCTGGATATGAGAGAGAGCCTGTGAGCGGGCTTCTTCTTTTAAACTCTCTACCAGCTGGTGTTTCGCTTCGTCTGCCGTTAAGCCGGCCACTTTTTCGAGGCGGCGGATATGCTCTTCCTGGTGTTTTTCCAGTTCGGTACGTTTGATGGTGACCAGTTCCATCTGACGGTTCAGGGTTTCCTTGATCGCGTCATTTTCATTTAATTGCTTCTGGATTTGCTCGTTTTTCTGATTTAATGCCTGTTCCTTCTGTTTGATGCGGTTTTCCGATTCTCCCAGCTTCTGGTTGCGTTGCAATACGTCTTTTTCGTATTCGCTTTTTAGTTGCAGGTATTTTTCTTTGGCTTCCAGCAGTCTGTCTTTCTTGAGATTTTCCGCACTGATTTGTGCATCTGCAATGATTTTTTTAGCCTGTAGTTCAGCTTCGTCTATCTTATGCTGCGTATTTTTGGCAAAAATCACCTTACCTAGCACAATCCCAATGATCAATGCCACTACTGCAGCTATTGTCGTGATAAGTGTAACATCCATATGAATTATTTATACTTGATTTATGTAGTATCCTCATACCCATATCGCTGCTAAAACACGACAGGGGCGAGAACTGACCCGCGAAAATACAAAAAAATAGCAGTTAAAGCGTCTTTGATACGTGATAATTAGCCAATTAGCTAATTCATTGGTCAGCAATGGGTAACGTGATCAACCCAATGCCTGGTTGATAATTTCTTCCAGCTTTTCCAGCTTCTCCTGCAAAAAAGGCGCAGTGCTTGCCTGGGCTTTACCGCCGCTGGTAACGGGATGTGTGGCGTACATGATAAGGGCCATAGCAATATAGTCCTGCAGGTCTTTCCCTGCATAGGCAGTTTTAAAATCGACGATCTTCTCATTCACTTCTTTCATAATACGACGTACCTCCGCTTCTTCTTCCGGTTTGATCTTGATCCGGTAAGAGCGGTCCGCTACGATAATATTAACAGGAATGAGTTGCTCCATGATGTATGATTTTAGTTCAGCTGTTTAGTAAAGCGATACAACGGTCAATTTCTTTAATGTAATCATTGATCTTGCCGCGGATCTCTTTTTTAAACGCTTCATCTTCTGCTGCTATGGTGGTACCGCCCTGGGCGGTGGATGCAATTTTCATCAGTTGCAGTCTTTCCTCCAGTCCCTGTACCGCCTGTTGCTGCTGTTGCAGCTCCCGTTGCTGTATGCTCACTTCTTCTTTCAGCAATGCATTCTCAGCCTGCACCTGCTGGAGCTTTTTTACCAGCAGGTGCAATTTCTCTTCTACACGTTGAATGTATTGCTCCAGAACCATTTCATTTACTTATTTTCTTATCTCTGCCTGTAACTGTGTTTCAAACGTTTTGATAAGTTTGTCCATTACACTGTCAATTTCTTTATCTGTCAATGTTTTCTGAGCGTCCAGGAAGGTAAAGCTCACGGCGTAAGACTTCTTATCAGTACCCAGTTTTTCACTCTCAAATACATCGAACAGATTTACCTGTTGTAACAGGCCGGATTTCACGCTGCGTGCCGCTGTTTCCACGGCGGCAAACTTAACCTGTTTGTCGAGCACCAGTGCCAGATCCCTTCTAACCGCCTGGAATTTCGGAATTTCCTTGTAAAAGTTATCACTTTTTTGCAAGAGTCCCAGTATTTTATCCCAGTTGAAGCTGGCAAACCATACGGCCTGGCGGATATCAAACTGCTTCAGTTTGGCTGTGGGCACACCTCCCAGTGTGGCCACCACCTGGTTTTTCACCTTGATATCCCAGGATGGCTGCAGGCCAGGTTCGGTGCTTTCCGCCCAGGTGAACTGCCTGTAACCCAGTTGCTGCAGGATATTGATCACAAAACCCTTCAGGAAGTAAAAGTCTACCGGGCTGGATTTGTGCATCCAGGTTTCCGCCGTTTTCTTACCGGTGAGATATAATACCAGGTGATTGTTTTCGCCATAGCCCTTTTCCAGTACCTGGTAGGTTTTACCAAATTCGAAGAACAGGAGGTCTTCGTTTTTGCGGTTCAGGTTATGGGCAATGCTTTCCAGGCCGGTTTCCAGCATGGACGGGCGCATGATGTCCAGTTCCACGGTAAGACTGTTCATCATTTTCACCGCATGTTCCAGCACTTCCGGCGTATAGTATTTACTGTTAGTGATAGAGTTGGTGAATATTTCGTTGAACCCGTTGCCGGCGAGATAATCTGCAATCTTCTCCTTTACCCTTTCGGCGTCCGGTTGGGCGGAGAGGGCGGGTGAGATCGCTATTTTGGAAGGTATTGCTATATTATCGAGGCCGTCTATGCGCATTACTTCTTCCACCAGGTCGGCCGGCAGGCTGATATCCGGTTTGCTGAAGGGCACGGCTACACGCAGCCCTTCGGCGGTTTCCGACAGGATGTCGAAGTCCAGGCTCCGCAGGATGTTTTTGATCTTATCATCGGGGTAGTTGCCGCCGCTGAGTTTACGGATATAGCTATACGTAGTTTCCACCTGTGTTTTTACTTTTACAGATGGGTAAACGTCGATGATCTCAGATGCTGCTTTCCCGCCGCTGAGTGTACAGATGAGGTCTGCCGCCCGTTGCAGGGCGAATACCACGTTGGAGATATCCACTCCTTTTTCAAAACGGGTGGCCGCATCGGTACGTAAACCATGACGGAAGGAGGTGGTACGGATGCCGCCGGCGCTGAAAAAGGCGCTTTCCAGGAAAATGTTATGCGTGGTATCCGTTACGCCGGAGTGCAATCCGCCGAAAACGCCTGCTATGCACATGCCTTCGCCGGCGCCGTTGCAGATCATCAGGTCGGTAGCATCCAGTTTTCTTTCTTTCTCATCCAAAGTAACAAAAGGAGTGCCCTGCGGGAGGTTTTTCACCATGATGGCATTGCCTTTTACCGCGGCTGCATCAAAAGCGTGCAGGGGCTGGCCGGTTTCATGCAGGATAAAATTGGTGATATCCACAATGTTATTGATAGGACGAACGCCAATGGCGGTGAGCCTGGCTTTCAGCCAATCGGGGGATGGGGCCACCTCTACGCCGGTAATGGAAATACCGCTGTACCGGGGGCATGCATCGGTATTTTCGATGGTAACGCTGATGGCTAAAGGGGCATCTGCTTTGGGCAGCGTCTTTATTTCAGGCAGCTGTACCTGGTATTTATGCGTATGTTCCAGGTTATTGAGGAAGGCGCAAACATCCCTGGCCACGCCGATATGGCTCATGGCGTCCATGCGGTTGGGCGTAAGGCCAATTTCAAAGATGAAGTCCTGTGCGGGTTTAAATACTTCACTGGCGGGAGTGCCCGGCTGCAGGGAGGCGTCCAGTACAAGGATGCCGTCATGACTGCTGCCCAGCCCGATCTCATCTTCTGCGCAAATCATTCCCTGGCTTTCTTCTCCACGGATCTTTGCTTTTTTCATGGTCAGTGGTTCGCCACCCAGCGGGTAAATGGTGGTACCGATGGGAGCCACTACTACTTTTTGTCCTGCTGCCACGTTGGGAGCGCCGCAAACGATGTGCAGGGGCTCGCCGTTGCCGGTGTTAACGGTGGTGAGTGTGAGCTTGTCTGCATTGGGGTGTTTTTCTGCCGTCAGTACTTCTCCGATTACTAATCCAGCCAGACTTCCCTTTACTGCTTCAAATTTCTCCAGGCTTTCTACCTCCAGGCCTATTCTGGTTAAAATGGTAGATAGTTCCTCCGGTGTAGGCTTTACCGGTAAATAATCACATAGCCAGTTGTATGAAATCGTCATTTATCTGCTCGGTTTATATAAAGTGGCGTAAAGTTAACAACTAGAATTGATTTTCGGGCTTTGCGGCTTATCCACTTTGATTCTTTGAAATTAAAAATACCTCAAAACCGCTACAGTGCTGTATTTTTGCAGGATGTGGAAAATCTTTTTACACAATGTGTGTGAATAATCGGACCTTTGCAAGGGAATTTCCTGCGTTTTAGTGGATAACCATAGTCGTGTCAGTGGATAACTGACATTTTGCTTGTGGATAACCTGTGTATGAGGCTTAATAAATTTAATAACGAAGAAGGGGGCATTAATCGGAAAAATGCCTTTACCTTAGTTTGTACGGCTTGAAAAAGTTTACAATTTCTTAACGTAGCTATGACCCCTATAGAATGCGGGAAAATGCAGATATCGATTGTAAAAACAACAGGAAAGGCCCATTGACAGTAACCTTTTATTAACTTTTTTTAATACACTAACCATAAATGGATCTCAATCTTAAGAAGGACCGCAATGTGCGCAGAAAACCGTCCATTGATGTGTCATCCTTGGTGTATGGCAAGATACCACCACAGGCTAAAGAATTGGAAGAAGCTGTTTTGGGAGCCGTAATGCTGGAAAAAGGTGCATTTGACACCGTTATCGAGATATTGAAAGGGGAGTGCTTTTATGTAGAAGCTCACCAGATTATTTTTAGTGCGATGACCCGCCTGGCGGGTAAGTCGATGCCGGTGGATATCCTCACCGTAACAGAAGAGCTGAAATCAATGGGCTCACTGGAACAGATCGGCGGACCATTTACCGTAATGAAGCTCACCAACATGGTGGTGTCTTCCGCGAATATTGAAGCACATGCCCGTATCATCCTCCAGAAATTTATCCAACGGGAACTGATCCGCATTTCAGGGGAAATCCTTACAGAGTCTTATGAAGACACTGCGGATGTGTTTGACCTGCTGGACAGCGCCGAATCAAAGTTATTTGAAGTAACCAATAACCACCTCCGTAAAAACTACGATTCCATCGACCGCGTACTGGTAAACACCATGAAACGTATCGAGGATCTGCGGAATAAAGGTGATGATATTACCGGGGTACCTTCCGGGTTCCCTTCACTGGACAAAGTAACCTATGGCTGGCAATCTACGGATCTGATCATCATAGCTGCCCGTCCTTCTGTGGGTAAAACCGCCTTTGCACTGAACCTGGCGCGAAACGCGGCCCTTCACCCCCGCTTCCCGAAAGGAGCAGCGGTATTCTCTTTGGAAATGTCGTCCGGCCAGATTGTACAACGTATCCTCTCGGCCGAGTCAGAAATAAAGCTGGAAAAGATTTCCCGCGGTAAGCTGGAAGAATATGAAATGAAGAAGCTGATGACCCACGGTATCGAACGCCTGGCAAAAGCACCTATCTTCATTGATGATACCCCGGCCCTCAACATCTTTGAACTGCGCGCCAAATGCCGCAGGCTGGTACACAACCACGGCGTAGGCGTTATCATCATCGACTATCTCCAGCTCATGAGCGGTAGCAGTGATGGTAAAGGTTCCAACCGTGAACAGGAAATCAGTAAAATTTCCCGCGACCTGAAAGGACTGGCAAAAGAACTACAGGTACCGGTGATCGCCCTCTCGCAGTTGAGCCGTGATGTGGAAAAACGTAAAGACGGTAACAAAATGCCGCAGCTGAGTGATCTCCGTGAATCAGGAGCCATTGAGCAGGATGCGGACATGGTAATGTTCCTGTACCGTCCTGAATATTATGAAATCAACACCAATGAAATGGGCGAATCCAATAAAGGTGAAACCCACGTTCGTATAGCCAAGCACCGTAATGGTCAGCTGGATACCATCAAACTGAGAGCCGTACTGGAATACCAGCGTTTTGAAGATGATGGCAGCCTGGAAAACCCCGGTGGCGGCGGCAATCCCTACGCAGGTATGAACCGTCCGCAGCAAGGCGGCGGCGGCAACGACGAAGCTAAACTGTACATACAGAAGGGATCCAAGATGAATGACATGAACTTCGACGAAGGATTTGAAGATGCACCATTTTAGCGCATAAAAAGATATTGCTAAAAGCCGGCATCGAAATGATCGCCGGCTTTTTTTATACGCGACAATCTCCGCACCGCATAACAGAACAATCAATGAAACAGCTGTATTTAAAGTACAAAGGGCATTACAAAGACAATTTCAGTTTAGCCTACCCCGTAGTTATTTCCCAACTGGGACACACATTAGTTGCACTATCAGATAGTATTATCATTGGCCATACCGGGAAAGTGCCGCTGGCAGCAGTATCCCTGGGAAATGGTTTGTTTTCCGTATTTATGGTGGCCGGTATCGGAATGTCGTACGGACTTACCCCGTTGATTGCACAGGAAAACGGGCGCGGCAACAAAGGCGCCATCGGGCATTTGCTGAGCCATAGTTTGATCATTAACATGGTGGTAGGCGTGTTGCTGTCGGCTGTTATCTATTTCGGCAGCGGCTATTTATCTTTCCTGCACCAGGAAGGTGATGTGGCGCAGCAGGCCCGCCCCTTCCTGCGTTTCCTGGGCTTTTCCTTTATTCCACTGATGCTGTTCCTCTCCTTCAAACAGTTTGCGGAAGGACTGGGGTTCACCCGTCAGGCTATGAATATCAGTATCATCGGGAACGTGCTGAATATCCTGATCGGGATTACATTGGTGTATGGCCTGTTCGGATTGCCCCGGATGGGCGTGATCGGCGTGGGGATCGCCACTTTTACCGACCGCCTTATCATGGGGATCACGATGGCATTTTATGTGTTGCGCGCCCCCCGTTTCAAACCATACCTGCAATCATTTGGGTTTAAAAACCTGAAGGCAGCAGCCATTAAAAAAATACTGGGCATCGGTACGCCGGTGGCCCTGCAATACCTGTTTGAAGTAAGCGCTTTCAGCGGAGCCGCTGTAATGGTAGGCTGGATGGGAGCTGCGGAACTGGCGGCTCACCAGATAGCGCTGAGTCTTGCTGCCATGACCTACATGATGGCCAGCGGTATTTCCGCGGCAGCAGGTATTAGAAGCGGTAATAATTTCGGTAAGAAAGACTTCGGGGCATTGCGTTTATCCGCTATCGCCAGTTATCATATGGTGTTGGTGCTGATGGGCGCCGCTGCGCTGTTGTTCACATTGGGCAATCAGCTGTTGCCGTCATTTTACATCCAGGACCCGCAGGTGATCCAGATTGCTTCGCGCCTGCTGATCATTGCGGCCTTCTTCCAGTTGTTCGACGGTATGCAGGTAGTAGGACTGGGTATCCTGCGCGGCCTCGGCGATGTGCGTATTCCTACCGTGATTACGTTGCTGGCCTATTGGGTGCTGGGAATTCCTTTGGGTTACCTGTTGGGGATCAAATTGGATTATGGCGTGGAAGGCGTATGGTGGGCATTGTTGCTGGGCTTACTGGTGGCTTCTGTGCTGCTGTTTGTGCGGTTTCAGATCAAAACAAAAAAACTACGGATATCGTCTGCCGGATAAAATCCGTAAACTATCTTCGCACATCAGGATAATCAAAAAGATATGTCAGTTTTTTACGCGCCGGAAATACAGCAGGATGCCACCCTGTATACCATGAATGAGGATACTTCCAAATATTGTATCCAGGTGCTTCGCCATGAAAAGGGCGATGAGGTGTTGCTGGCAGATGGACGCGGGCATAAAATCACCGCAGTGATCACCGACGATAACCGCAAGAAATGTGTTGTAAAGATCCTTTCGTCTGAAACGATGCCGGCTCCTCCGCGGGCCTTGCGGGTAGCCATTTCTTTTACAAAAAATGCGTCGCGTATAGAATGGTTCCTGGAAAAGGCCACGGAGATTGGTATCCAAACCATTATCCCGCTGGTAAGCCAGCGTACCGAAAAGGAAAAATTTAAACCGGAAAGGCTTCAGAATATCCTGGTATCGGCGATGCTGCAATCACAGCAGTTTTATTTACCGGAGTTGCGGGAGCCGCAGGCTTTTGATAAGCTGGTGAGGAATAATAAAGATCCGCAGCGGCTGATCGCCCATTGCTTGCCGGAGCAGAAAACCCCGTTGCAGCAGGTGATGCAGCCCGCAAAGGATACCCTTATACTGATAGGCCCGGAAGGCGATTTTACACCGGAAGAAATAAAACTGGCGCTGGACGAAGGTTATGTACCGGTATCGCTGGGAGATACACGCCTGCGTACAGAAACGGCGGGCATGGTGGCGGTAACGCTTATGAATGCATGCTGATTATTGTGCGCGTAAACCTGCGCAGATCTTTTTCGCAATCTTCGGACCCTCATAAATGAACCCGGTATACACCTGTACCAGCGATGCGCCGGCATCCAGTTTTTCCTGTGCATCTTCTGCGGTGAAGATGCCACCTACAGCGATAATGGGAATAGTGCCCTGGCTGTGGGTGTGGATATAACGGATCACTTCTGTTGCTTTCTTTTTTACAGGCAAACCGCTGAGGCCACCGGCGCCGATATCATTTACTTCTGCGGCAGGCGTTTTTAATCCCGCCCGGCTGATAGTGGTATTAGTGGCTACGATGCCGGCCAGTTTTGTTTCTTTTACTATTTCAATGATATCATCCAGTTGCTCGGTAGTGAGGTCCGGTGCTATTTTAAGTAAGATGGGCTTAGGTTTCACTTTCTGTGCATTCAGTACCTGGAGGTGATGCAGCAGTTGTTTCAACGGCTCTTTCTCCTGTAAGGCCCGGAGGTTGGGCGTGTTGGGGGAGCTTACATTTACCACGAAATAATCTACTACATCGTACAGCGCATGAAAACACTTTTCATAGTCGCTGACAGCTTCCTCATTCGGGGTCAGTTTATTTTTCCCGATGTTCCCGCCTACTATAATATTGGATTTTTTGCGTTGCAATCTTTTTGCAGCGGCCACGGCGCCCTCGTTGTTAAAGCCCATACGGTTGATGAGGGCTTTATCTTCCGGCAGGCGGAATAACCGCGGGAGCTCATTACCCGGCTGTGGCAATGGCGTTACAGTACCTATCTCCACAAAACCAAAACCGAGGCAGGCCAGTTCATCAATGTACTTCGCGTCTTTGTCGAAACCAGCTGCCAGCCCTACAGGATTGGAAAAGGTGAGTCCAAATATTTCACGTTCCAGGCCCTGGGTTTTTACTCCACAGAAGGCATTCATGATATTCTTGCCAAGTGGCAGCGAGTAAATTGTTTTCATACCACGCATTACGCTGTGGTGAATACTTTCCGGCGGATAGCGGAAAAGGAATTTTTTGATCAGGTTGTACATTGCGGGAACAAAGATAAGCATTAGCCGATTGGGAGCAAGAAGGGGGGCTAATTTTGTGTGGTTTTGGGGTAACACAAAATTCGCGTAAGTGAAAATCCTTCCTATATTTGCCCTTCATCATGCTGGAGCTCCAAACATTTGAAGCATTATTTAAGGAAAACCATGCTCATTGCCTGGCCTTTGCCACTCACTACACCGGGGATACCCATGTAGCGGAGGAAATAGTACAACAGGTATTCCTGCGGTTGTGGGAAAAAAGGGATACGATCACTATTACAGGCCCGGTAAAAGCATATTTGTTTTCTGCTATCCGTAATACCGCCATCAGCCAGTGGCGTAAGGATGTTGTGCGCTCGGAAAAGGAGAATGGTTATGGGAAGATAACAGAAACAACGGTTGGTGCAGGGGAGGAAGTGAAGGAGCTGGAACGGTTGTACCGGCAGGCACTGGAAAGGTTGCCGGAGCGCTGCCGCGAGGTGTTTATCCTCAGCCGCCAGCAGCATATGAAATATGCAGAAATAGCGGAAGCAATGAATATTTCCGTAAAAACGGTGGAAAACCAGATGGGCAAGGCCCTGAAGATCCTCCACCAGGAGTTGAAGGAATACCTGCCATTGCTGACGGGGTTCCTGTTCTAAAAATATTTCCGGTCGCATAGGGGCATCTGTATTTCCCGTGCGTCTTATTAATGTAATACCGCCCGCAAGGCGGCGACTGTAAAAACTTACAACAACTAATGACACCATCTTTTCCTAACGAGGCACTGCCCGATGAGGCGCTGTATACCTTGCTCTGCAAGTATCTGCTGAATGAAGCGGATGAGGAAGAGCGTGCGTGGGTGGAAGCATGGAAGGAAACAGATCCCGGTAATATGGCCCTGCTGGTGTCGCTGGGAAAAGTATTGGATACCGCTGCGGCCAATAAAAAAACAGTGGCGACAGATACCGGCTCCGCCTGGACGCAGCTCCGGGAAAAAATGGATGAGAAGCCGGCATTGATCGCCATCAGGTCCAAACCCCGCTTCACCTGGCTGAAAATTGCCGCTGTACTGGTGGTGGCATTGGGCGCAGGACTGTGGTTCCTCACCCGCAATCATCCGGACCGGGTATATGCCGGCCCGGTAAGCGCGGAACTGAGCGATGGAAGTAAAATACAGTTGTCGGCTGGCGCCAGGATGGAAGTAGCCAGGGGCTTTAATGACCGCAACCGGAGGGTAACGCTTACGGGTATGGCCAGTTTTGATGTAAACGGCAGCGCGGAAAATCCGTTTGTGATCACACTCGGACATAACGAAGTAAAGGTGCTGGGTACACGGTTTATGATCAACTATGAACCCGTTGCTGCCACGCTGAAAGTACACGTTAGCAGTGGCAAGGTAATGGTGATCAATCATGATAAAAAAGACAGCGTGATCCTCACCGATGGGATGTTACTGCAGCATGATAACGACAGGCCCGCTTTTCGTATCGCTTCTCACGTAACAGATATGGGTAAAAGGTCATTGTCGTTCCAGGATACGCCACTTGAAGAAGTATTGCATACGATCACAGAAGTATATGATATCAAAATAGAAGTGATGGATACCGACCTGCTGAAACTGCCGGTACGGGCCAGCTTTACGGATGAGTCAACAGAAGAAGTGATGAAATCACTGGCACTTATGCTGAATGCATCATATGAAAAAGTAAACGACCGTCAATACAAATTAAAATAAGTTTTAGCCGTCAACTAAAGCTGTAGTCACACTTTCAATTTAGCTATACTATGTCGTTAGCCTTAAAACTGCTGACGGGAATATTAATATTTAGTTTCCCCTTCCAGGTTTTTGGGTGGGACTGGCAAACAAGAGTAACGGTAGTAGTAAAGGATCTGCCCCTGGAGGCGGTATGTGGATTACTGGAAAAAGAATATGGTATTCATTTTTCATATAGCAGGGAACTTGTCAACTTGTCCCGGAAGGTTACGTTAACCGCCCGCCAACAACGTCTTAAAAAATTGCTGGACGAATTGTTTTCTCCCGACGATATCCGGTTCACCCGTGTGGGGGACCAGATCATATTGTCGCCCGCGCAACGCAGCAGCCGTACTATCAGTGGTTATATTAAAGATGCCGTCAGTGGAGAAAACCTGATTGGCGCCACAGTTTATTCGCCGGTGCTCAAACAGGGCACTACCGCCAATCAATATGGTTTTTATAGTTTAACCACGGTGAAAGATACCAACAGCCTGTTGATTTCCTACATAGGCTACAAGCCTTATCTGCAGAAGATAACGGCTAAGGGCAACCAGATGATTAACGTTCACCTGCAGCCGCTTGGCAGTTTAAAAGAGGTAGTGATCAGCGCAAAGGAAGGCAGCAAGCTGCAGGAGCAAACGCAGATGAGCAGGGTAAACCTGGGCACCTCTGATTTGCAGGCGATGCCACGACTGCTCGGCGAAGTGGATGTAATGCGCGCTTTGCAGTCGCTCCCGGGCGTAAGCGGTGGTCCGGACGGCGCCGGTGGTTTGTATGTAAGAGGTGGTGGTCCTGATCAGAACCTCGTGCTGATAGACGGCACCCCGGTATTTAATTTCTCTCACTTCTTCGGTGTATACTCTATGCTGAATGCCAACGTGGTAAAAACAACGGACCTGTATAAAGGCGCGTTCCCGGCGCGTTTTGGCGGCAGAATATCTTCTGTGGTAGATATTGCGATGAAAGAAGGTGATATGAAAGCCTTTCACGGCGATGCATCCATTGGGTTCATTGCGGCTAAGTTTAATATCGAAGGACCAATTGTAAAAGACAAAACTTCCTTTATGTTTTCTGCCCGCCGTTCTTATCCGGATCTGTTAATCAACGCAGCTTTACAGGCAGAAAATACGCTGGGTAAAGATGGTGATTTCAAAGCATTCTTTTATGATGTAAATGCAAAAGTGAATCATATATTTTCTCCCAAAGACCGGCTCTTTTTAAGTTTTTATAAGGGAGAAGATAACCTGTTGCTGAAACAAACGACAGACGATACTTCCCGCATCATCAACCCGTCGAAATATATCGGTGAAAGCCTCCGTTTCCGGCTGGGATGGGGCAATACGATCGGGGCTATACGCTGGAACCATATCTACAGCCCCAAACTGTTTTCCAATGTAACCCTGAACTATTCTCAATACGAATTTTTTACGGAGATAGAACATAAATATATGCTGGCCGCTTCCGGTGAAAAGTCGGATGTATATGGAAGGTACAATTCCCTGATGGAGAGCAAGGGTGGCAGGATAGATTTCGACTACCGCCCGGCCCCACGGCATTCCATTCGCTTTGGCGCAGTTACTACAGTGCATGATTTCAAGCCCGGCCACTCCAGTTTTGAAGACAGGGACAGCCAGGTAATACCATTGGATACACTGGATGCATCGTTAAATGTAACCGGTTTTGAATTATCGTTGTATGCGGAAGATGACTGGCAGATCCGGCCTGATTTTTTTGCCAGCATAGGCTTGCATGCGTCGGCATTTTTGGTGGAGGGCCGTTTTTATTATTCGCTGCAACCCAGGCTGGGACTGCGTTATGTATTGCCCCGCAACTGGGCAGTGAAGGCGGCTTTCACACATATGAACCAGTATATTCACCTGTTGTCCGGCGATGGTACTACTTTGCCTACAGATATATGGGTGCCTTCCACACAACATGTGGCGCCTATGTTTTCACGACAACTGGCTGCCGGCGTAGCTAAAACTACGGCTAACCTGAAGTACGAATTTTCACTGGAGGGCTATTTCAAATCCATGCACAACGTGATTGAAACCAGGGAAACCAGTGGTCTCATTACTCCTCCCGCAACCCGGTGGGATGAAAATGTAACCGTGGGCAAAGGCTGGAGCTATGGCACGGAATTAATGTTGCAGAAGAAAAAAGGCAGCACCACGGGATGGGTGGGTTATACACTGGCCTGGTCTACCCGCCGTTTTCCCGATGTGAATAACGGGAAGATCTATCCGTATAAATATGACCACCGGCATGATATTGAACTGGTGCTGGTACAACAACTGGGGAAACAATGGGAACTTTCTGCCTCCTGGCATTTTAACAGCGGAACGCCGTTTACCTTGCCGGTATCCAGTTATGCCGGTACTGAAGGAGCCTCCCCCTGGGAGCCTGGCACCGGTAATAGCAGTGTTGATCGCTTCGACAACCGGAATAATTACCGGGGCGCGGCTGTTCACCGGCTGGACTTGGGTGTTACCTGGAGTAAACAAAAAAAGCACTGGACACGAAGCTGGAACCTGAGCGTGTTTAATGCGTACAACCGGAAGAACCCCTACTTTTATGCTATCAGTGAAGATGCCGCAGAACAGAAACGGTACCTGTCGAAAGTAAGCATTCTGCCTATATTGCCCAGTATTACTTATTCGGTTAAGTTTTAAAGAGATGTGTATGAAATATTTTTTCGTAGGTGCGATCGGGTTATCCATGCTATTGAGTGCATGTGAAAAAAAGGAAGAGATTAAGTTGCCTTATGAAGGCGATAAAATAGTAGTGAACACACTGATACAGCCGGATAGCGTCATCTATATCCGGGTAACGCGCAGCGTGCCTTCCAATGTATACAACGATGCCGGGTACAATGACATCCCCGGGGCTACCGTAACGCTTACGGCGGATGAGGCATCGGTATTGCCGCTGCAGGTACAAACAATCAAAGGACTCTCTTATTATGTGTCCGGCCAGAAAGCAGTACTCGGGCAGCAATATAAAGTGGCCGTGGCTGCGGCCGGATTGCAATCAGTAACGGGCACGGATACACTGCCGCCGGCGCCATTGGTATCTAACGCAGGTGCGCAGCGCAGCAGCAGCCGGGTACAGTTTACACTAAAGGACCTGCCCGCCTCCGCCGATTATTACCGGATCCGCATTTATATGACAGATGCCGCCACCGGTAAGGGCGCCTTCCTGCTTTTCAGGCTCGATCCTGCCTTTAATAATAACCTGGTTGAATACTTTTCCACGGGTAATTATAACAGTCTTGTCATGAACGATGAACGCTTTAATGGGAAACCGGTGAACTTCGTTTTACAAACAGCGGATCCCATCATGAACGCCGGTGAAATAACGGTGGAAGTAAGCGCGCTGACTTACACTACCTACCGGTACTTCAATACCCTGGCGGCACAAAGAGACGCCGGAACGGCCCTGGGCTCGCATGTAAGGGTGTTTACCAATGTTACAAATGGCTATGGCATTGTTGGCGGTATAAATACCAGGAAGATGATATTTAAGATACAATAGTTTTCTTTTGCCGGCTTACAGGCTGACGTGATATAACATAGATAAATAAGATAATATCACAGTAAAAACCTCGCGGCTTAAAGAAACGGGCATGCTTTAAGCCGTTTTACCTCCCCTATATTAATACTTCGCTATATTTTTGTTATCCCGTTTTTTATCTTAAAAACCTGCTCTATTTTTAGGATATATATTTTTATATGCCTGAACAATTCCCCGTTGATCTTATTCATCGGCTACGTACTGGTGATTTTAAGCTATTTGAGCTGATTTTCAATACTTACTGGGAAGAACTGTATGCCTACGCAGCAAAGGTTATGGGGAGTGAAGAGGATGCACGGGATATTATACAGGACTTGTTCGCCAGTATCTGGGAGCGCCGGCAGCAGCTGGAGCTGCATACCCATATCCGTTACTACCTGTTTAGTGCAGTAAGAAAGCAAATCCTGCGTAAGTTCCGCGACGACGGATTAAAAGAAAAACACCTCGAAAAATTTATCAGCCATAGTGAGCTGCGGTCGGAGCTTACCCTTAATTCCCTGATCCATAAAGATATTCTGAACCAGCTGCAGCACGACCTGCAGCACTTGCCGGAAAAAGAAAGACAGGTATTTGAATGGTACCACTTTGATGAGCTGAGCATCCGCGAAATAGCCATGATGCATGGTACTGCCGAGCAAACGGTACGTAACCAGCTTGGAAACGCCTACAAGAAAGCCCGACCACTGCTGAACCGCCTGTTAATGTTCCTCTGATTTTTGCCTCCCATGTTACCTTAATGTTAAGCCCGGATTCCCAATAGTTAAAAAGGATGGTTTATGCAACTTAGTCATAAACATCACACCTTGATCCGATCAAAAATAAATGCACTCATCGGCAAATACCTGGATGGCAAAGCTACCCCGGAAGAGGAGCAATTGCTTACCCACTGGCTGGATACACTGGCGGAAGATGCCGCTCCGGTAACGGAGCAGGATACCCGCAGCCGGGAACAGCTGCGCCGCAGCATTTTAAAGGTCATAAAGCAACGTTCAGGCCGGCCGGCTACCATGTATCCTATATGGAAGAAAATGGCTGCTGCAGCAGCTGTATTGCTGCTGGTGGGCATAGGCTGCTGGTGGATGATGAACAACCGGCCGTCCCAAAAGATCGCCTGGCTGGAACTGCGTACCGCCATCGGGGAAAAGAAAATGCTGTTATTGCCAGACAGCAGCCGGATCTGGCTGGGTGCTAATGCCTTACTGAAATACCCGGATCATTTTACGGGTACCAGGCAGGTGCAACTGGTGTCGGGAGAAGCTTTTTTTGATATAGCGCCGGCGCCCGGCCAACCTTTCAGCGTTACCACCGATAGCCTGCAGGTGCAGGTATTGGGAACCTCGTTTCATATCAGGGCCTATCCCCGGCAGTTGCTGGAAATAGGAGTGAGCACAGGGAAAGTGAGCGTTAATAAAGGCGGCCAGGTGATGGACATCTTAACGGCTAATCAACTACTGCAGGTTAACAGAAATAATTATACTTTCTCCCGGCTGTCTGTATCGTCGCCGGATATCAATGGCTGGAAGCAGGATAAAATAGTGTTCGATAATATGCCTGTTATGGATGCACTGCTATTACTGGAGAATTATTACCCGGTGAAATTCCACGTTAGAAGGACAATTGACAGGCAAATTAGCGGATCGCTCAATATGCATTTAACGATTGCGCAGATCATAAATGTACTGGAAGATCTTACGGATCATCAGCTGAAAATAACACCTGCCGGCGCAGGAAATTATACTATAGATCAATAAATATTTATTCCCTGAACTGAAATTAAAACACCGGTTATGAATGTACGTAGTACTCACTTGCGTACAAGGATCTCTGTGAAACAGATATTTCTTGTAGCGCTTATGCTGTCGCTATGCGGTAGCGTCATGTCCCAGCAAAAAACAGCCATCGTGCAGGAACTGCATATTACAGCAGGCCCGCTTGCAGATGCATTGAAAATGCTGCAAAAACAAAGCGGCGCCGACATTGTATACGATGCCGCTTTATTAAAGAACCTGACGGTAAAAACACAGGACTTCCGTTCACAGCCCATAGAAGAAGTGCTGCGCACTTTGCTGAAAGGAAGCGGGTTCCAGTTCTCCGCCACGGAAGGCGTGTACATCATTAAAAAAGAAAAGAACAAAACAACCGTAACCGGTAAAGTTACCGATGAAGAAACAGGCGTAGGTTTACCCGGCGTGAGCGTACTGGTAAAAGGAAATACACAGGGAAGCATCACCGATCCTAACGGCGCTTTCTCTTTACAGGCAGATCACACCACCGACACCCTGTTATTTACTTCGCTGGGATATAAATCTACCCGATTGGTATTAAACGGGCAGCAACGGGTAGCCATTAAACTGAAATCCGATGCCAGCCTGTTAAGCAGCGTGGTAGTGGTAGGTTATGGTTCCACCACCAAAGGCGATCTTACCGGGGCCGTTTCCCATGTAGGCGCCGAAAACTTTAACACCGGCGTATTCAGTTCCCCCGAACAACTGCTACAGGGAAAAGTACCCGGCCTGAACATTACCCGCAGCGGCGATCCAAACGCCACACCGGCGGTGATCCTGCGCGGGCCCTCCACTTTCCGTGATGGAGAAGCACAACAACCCTTCTATGTAATTGATGGAGTACCAGGCGCCAATATCCAGCTCGTATCACCTTCAGATATCGTATCAATGGATGTGCTGAAAGATGCGGCATCTACCGCTATTTATGGCGCACGCGCTGCCAACGGGGTAATAATGATCACTACCCGCCGCGCGAAACCCGGTCAAAGCTGGATCAGCTACAATGCCTATGTGGCCAATGAGCGCATCTCCAATTCCATCGACATGATGTCCAGCGAAGACCTCACCAAATACCTGCAGGACAACGGCAAAAGTATCACACCGGCTTATGATGATAAAGCCAATAACGACTGGCAGAAACTTGTTACCCGCAACGGCTTGTCGCATAGCCATAACATTTCGTTTGGCGGCGGCAACGAGAAAACAGTATTCGACGGAAGCGTGAACTACCTGCAGAATAATGGTATCATGCAAAAGTCGTCACTGGAACGGCTGAACGTAAGAGCCAACCTGGAACAACGTGCGTTCAACGACCTGTTGAAGCTGAACCTCTCCATCAGCAACAGCTTAAGTACACAAAACCAGATCCCGGAAGCGGTGTTCATGAACATGTTGAACTATATGCCTACCGTGAATATTTTTAACCCGGATGGTACTTATAAAGAAGATTTCTCGCGTACGCGCAATTACCTGAACCCGGTATCACTCATCAATAACAACAGCGACCGCACCAAAGACAAGATCATGCTGGGCAATGCCCGTGCTGAGCTAAACCTGTTGCCTGGCTTGCGTTACACACTGAACCTGTCTATGCAGGACGAGCAGATTAACCGGGATATTTATAATAACCGCGCGTCCGGCCTGGCTCAGGGCGTTAACGGAAGAGCTACACGCAGCGCCTATACGAATACACGTAAAGTACTGGAAACCTATTTCAATTACGACGTGCTTTTTGGTAAACACGATCTGCGTTTGCTGGCTGGCTACTCGTGGCAGGAAGATCGCCGTGGCGATGGATTCCAGACCTCTAACCAGGGCTTTGTATCAGATGCCACACAAGGCGATAACCTCGGCCTCGGAAGCCCCGATGGCGCCTTCCAGCCTAACTTTGGTACCACCCGCATTCAAACCCTGCGCTTCATCTCCTTTTATGCAAGAGCCAATTACCAGTTTAGTGAAAAATACCTGTTGATGGCTTCTGTAAGAAGAGATGGCTCTTCGGCCTTTGGCGCAAATAACCGCTGGGGATATTTCCCCGCTGTATCCGCAGCCTGGAAAATGAATAAGGAAAGCTTCCTCTCCGGCGTATCCTGGATAGAAGATCTTAAACTGCGTGCAGGCTATGGCGTTACCGGTAACTCACTGGGCTTCGATCCATTAATAGCAACGCTCCGCTACGATATCACCGGTAAATTCTACAATAACGGGAAACTGATCAATGCCATCGGACCGGTACAAAACGATAACCCCAACCTGAGATGGGAACGCACCGGGATGGCTAATATAGGAGTGGACTTCACTACCTTAAGAGGACGCCTGGGCTTTGCGGTGGACTATTACGACAAACGTACCACCGACCTGATTTACTCCTACAATGTGGCCGCCACCCAGTATTTTGTTGGTAACATGCTGGCAAACGTAGGCTCCATGAGCAATAAAGGGATTGAATTCCAGGTGAATGCCGTGCCGGTGAAAACGGCCAGTTTCAACTGGACTACCTCCGCCAATATTGCGCATAATAAAAACCGGGTACTCTCCCTCTCCAACGATATTTTCTCCGTGAAATATATTGAAACCGCCGAATTGGGTGGAAGAGGACAATCCGGCAATAAATCACAACGTGTGGAAGGCGGATATGCACTGGGCTCTTTCTATCTCTGGCAATACGTAGATAAAAACAGCGCAGGCCTTTCACAATTCCGCGATGCCAAAGGCAATCTGGTTACCGGCCCCACTTCCACCGACAGGGTATACACCGGAGACGCACAGCCGGCCTTTACTTACGGATGGAGCAACAGCTTTACCTGGCGTAATTTTGATGCCAACATCTTTGTACGTGGCGTATCCGGCAACAAGATCCTGAATGCTACGCTGGCTAACCTGAACGCGCCTTATGAAGCAGGTATCATCAATATCCCGCAGTATTCCAAACAGGAGTCGCCAAGCGATGTGAATGCACCTTACATTTCTTCCCGCTACCTGGAAAATGGTGCTTATCTCCGGCTTGATAACGCTACTATTGGTTACACGGTTCCCATGCATAATAAATATCTCAGGAAACTACGTTTATACGTTTCCGGTAATAACCTGTTCGTCATTACCGATTATTCCGGTATTGATCCGGAAATCAATATGGGCGGACTTACACCGGGGATTGACAACAGCAATTTTTATCCCAAAACACGTTCTTTCCTCTTTGGTTTAAACGCAACATTCTAAAAACTGACGGTTAAAAATAGCGACATGAAAAATATTTTTATCACAGGAATAGCAATCAGTTTTACTTTACTTTCAGCCTGTACAAAGTTGGATGTAAACGTGGAATCTGAATATGTAAAGGAAAATTTTCCGACCACGCCCGATGGCTTTATCGCCGCATCCGGACCTATTTATACACAGCTGAGCGGCGGCTACGCCGTAGACTACTGGCGGATGCAGGAACTCTCTACCGATGAAGCCATTATCCCCGCCCGTGGAGGTAACTACGTGGATGGAGGTCAGTATGCACAGTTGCACAGGCACTCCTGGACGAAAGATCATCCTACTGTAAAAAATGTATGGAGCTGGGCTTTCGGTGGAGTGAATACCTGCAACCGTATTCTTGCACTCTTTGAGAAGGCCCCCGATAGTGATTCCAAACCGCTGGCAATGGCCGAGGCCAGGGCGATGCGTGCGCTGTATTACTTTTACCTGATGGACTTGTATGGCAAAGTGCCCATCATCACTACTTTTGGTGATCCAACACCGCCCGAACAATCTACCCGCGAACAGGTATTTAATTTTATAGAAAAGGAACTAAAAGAAGTGCTGCCATTGCTGAGAAGGGAAAGAGGACAAGTTACCTATTCCAAACCTACGGCATGGTTTGCTTTTACGCTGCTGGAAAAAATGTACCTCAATTCAATGGTATATACAGGCAAACCCCGGTATAATGAGGTGGTGGCAATGGCAGATAGCATCCTGACCGGCAGTAAGTACGTGCTCGATGATAACTACACCAGCATTTTTATGCCGGATAACGGACCTGCTATTATGGAAACCATTTTTGCTATTCCTTACGATGGATATGTGATCAAAGGCAACCAGTTTTCCCGTTTCGGATTACATCCAAACCTGGTCGCAAAGTTTTCATTGCCTTTCCGCCCAAGTATTGCCATGAGTACCATCGGCTCCTTCTATGATAAATTCAATTTAACAGGAGATGTCCGTAACAATACCTGGCTGGAAGGACCGCAGTTCAACCCGGACGGTGCGCCCATTATGATCACCACTACCAATAAAGGGCTAAACGACAAGTATACCGGTTCCGAACCTACGAAGGAAATCAAATGGCAGCTCACCTTCTCTAAAACCATGACCTTACGTGTAGATACTACAATGGATATTGGTAATGATGAACTGGCAAAAGCCTCCGGTGTACGTTCCATCAAGTACTATCCCGACAAGAACACAGAACCTTCTGAACGTAACTCCAATAACGATGTGCCCGTTTTCAGGCTGGCAGATGTGATGCTCATGAAGGCAGAAGCCATTCTGAGAGGAGCTGCTCCCACAGCGGTAAAAGGAGAATTGCAGGATGCCGACGTATTGGTGAACAAGATCCGCACCCGGGCACATGCCCCGCTGGTAAGCGGTATCAACCTCAGCGGCCTGCTGGAAGAACGCGCCCGGGAATTCGCCTGGGAAGCGTGGCGCAGGAATGATATGATCCGTTTTGGTGTATTTGAAAGCGCCTGGGGTTTTAAAGCAGATGCAAATATCTTACACCGTATTTACCCTATACCTGTAGATGAAATTACGCTGAATCCAAAGCTGGTACAGAACGCGGGCTATTAGCGGAGGGATCGCCTTCGGCGATGTTAAATTGTCTTGGAGCAGGATTACGCTGATTATATTGATTTTTTTGATTGATTAGCCTGATTTTTACTTTCTGGATTTTTATAATGATTAAGGGAGATATATGCGGATCTATTCGCTTATATCTCCCTTAATCATTATAAAAATCAACACATAATCAATCAAAAAAATCAATATAATCAATATAATCAGCGTAATCCTGCTCCAAGACAATTTAACATCGCCGAAGGCGATCTTTTCCCTTTTGCGTAAGTCGTTTTCCTGATCCGAGCATTTACCCCCGATTTCCTGCTGTATTTTTGTGAGATGTAAACAATACCCCGGAGTTATTAGCTGTACATAGTCAATACATCCGTTGTTTGCCACCACCATTTTCTAAGGTAAAGAGTGATGAATTAAGTCCTGACAGCGGCCCTCACCGGCCGCTGGAGGCACAAACCCATAGGCCCATGTGTAATTACCAGACATTATATCACGGCGCTGCAGGATATGTGATCCGCTGCCCGCACTGCAAAGGCATTCAGTTAGCTTTTGGTACAACGGTTGTTAACCTTGATATCACTGAATTTGAATGCTTCAAGAAAATGGTCAGCCGGCTATCGGATGACCATTACCATACATCAGAAAATGAGAAGATGATTTGTTTACCCCTGCCGGCCGATCATGTAATGATGTTGGTAACCCCCGCTGAAATAACTGCGCTGGCAAATATAACAGCAGAAGTACAGGCATTGATAGACGCATACAACATCCTGGAAACGTCTTCCGGGTGCGAGTCTGCCGGTTAATGATGAAAGCCTCCGCCTTCTTTTTGTGAAAGGGGTTTTCTTAAGATGTGATCTGCCAGCCGCGGGAACGGATTTTATCAGAGATGTCGTACAATGTAAAGCCGTGAATACGGAAGTCCCCGTGGCTGTTCACCAATTATTTTTCCGGGTTAATTCGTAAATTCATAAAACAAGTTATCACATTAACATGTTTTAGAGCTATGGACGTAAAGGATTATTATAAGATTCTGGGAGTAGAGAAAACGGCAACAGCTGAGCAGATCAAAAAAGCCTACCGTAAACTGGCGGTAAAATATCATCCGGATAAGAATCCTGGTGATAAAGCCGCTGAAGATAAATTCAAAGAGATCAATGAAGCCTATGAAGTGCTGAGTGATGCCGACAAGCGCAAGAAGTATGACCAGTTTGGCGAAAACTACAAATATTATGAACAGCACGGAGGCCGGCCGGAAGACTACGACTGGTCGCAGTACGGCGGTGGCGGCGGGCAGCGCCGCACCTACTCTTATGGCAGCGGCGATATGGGTGATATGTTCGGCGGCGGGGAAGGCAACTTCTCCGATTTCTTTGAACAGCTTTTTGGCAGCCGGTTTTCAGGTGCAGGCGGCAGCCGGCGGCAACAGGGCCCCGGCAGGGGCCGCGATGTACAGGCAACAATGGAAGTATCCCTGGAAGACGCTTATACCGGCACTACCCGGCAGGTGGAAGTGGGTGGCAGCAGGCTCAATATCAAGCTGAAGCCGGGACTGTATGAGGGCCAGGTGATTCGCCTGAAAGGAAAAGGAAACCCGGGCCGCAAAGGAGGAGAAAACGGTGATCTCCTCATTACCGTGCACCTGGCGCCACATCCGCAATACGAACTGAAAGGGAAAGATATTTATACCGATCTGCCAGTGCCTTTGTATACCGCTATACTGGGAGGCAAACTAACCGTAAACACACCGGGCGTTTCGCTGAATATGAATATTCCGGCAGGAACAGACAGCGGAAGGGTTTTTCGCTTGAAAGGCAAAGGAATGCCTGCTTACGACAACAGCGGAACGGCCGGGGATCTATATATCAAAGCAATTGTACATATACCGGCAAAGCTTTCCGACAAGGAGAAAGAATTGTTTCAGCAACTTTCACAATTAAATGAGGATGGCCATGCTTAAACTTTTGAAAGACCGGGTATGAGAGATATCAACCGGACAGGCATCCTCATAGTGGTAATTATGGGCACCACTATGGCCGGGATAGACTCCAGTATCGTTAATATATCCCTTCCCGTTATGAGTAAACAGTTTAACTGTACACTCGACGAAATTGAATGGGTAATTACAGTATACATGCTCAGTTTTTCCGTATTGATGCCACTCACCAACTGGCTGAAAAACAGGATTGGCTTTTTCAATCTTTATATTGGCGCCATCTCCCTTTTTACGTTAGGGTCTTTAATGTGCGCTTTGTCTACCAGCCTGGATAGCCTGCTTACCGCCCGGGTGATCCAGGCACTGGGAGGCGGGGCTATGGCGCCCACCTCTATGGCCATTATCTCTTACGTGTTTCCGGCCAGGGTACGTGGCGCTGTGCTGGGATGGTGGGGCCTCGGCAACCTGGTGGGCCCTGCTATGGGGCCAACACTGGGAGGAATCCTCACTGAAAAGTTTGGCTGGCCTTCTATCTTCTATATCAACATTCCTATCGGCATCATTACAGTAATCCTCGCCTTCCGTTACCTGGATGTACTGCGCAAGCAGCCCAAGCTGAAACTGCCTTTTGATCTTACCGGTTTTGTGGCGCTTACCATATTCCTGGTTTGCCTGCAATATGGGGTGGCACGGGCGGAAGTAGTAGGGATCACTTCTCCCGAAATACTGGCTACACTGGGCGTAGCGCTGATCGCATTTGCTGTTTTTATCTGGATAGACAAACATAAAAAAGAGCCTATCATTAACCTGGATCTGTTTGCCAATTATTCTTTTGTAAGTTGTATCCTCGTCACTATTTCGAGGTCGGCGGCGCTGTTTGGCGGACTATTCCTCATGCCGTTCCTGTTGCAGGAGCAGATGGGCTTTTCAGAAGGGATGTCGGGGTTGCTGATTCTCCCCAATTCGGTATTCATGGCGGCAATGATGCCTTTTGCAGGGCGCTGGTCCGATAAACACGGCTCCAGGGAAATATCCATGCTGGGCATTGCGTTGCTGGCGGTATCCATGTACCTGTTTGCCCTGCTGGATAAAAGCAGTAGTCTTTCCAGTGTGATCATAACCATGACGGTGAGAGGGCTGGGCATGGGCCTTTTACTCGCACCGCTGAATGCTGCCACACTGAGTGCAGTGCGCCCCAGCGAGGTAACGATGGCGTCGTCTATCAGTACCCTGATGCAACAGGTGGGCGGAGCTATTGGTATTGCGGTACTGGCCATTGTAACCCAGGCTGCCTATAATAAATATGTGCTGGCGGGACATGAAGGCCGTTATGCACATCACCTCGCCCTGAAGCAGGGCTTTCATATTTCCCTGTTTATCCTGCTGATAACCCTGATTCCCGCCTGGTTCCTGCCCCGACGGAATGTGGCATTGAAAGATACGGATGCCCACATTGATACCTGACTTTTTTAGTGCATGATTATTGGTGAAGATAGGTTAACTTTTGCGGCATTTATGATAACAAATGGTAAGAAGCACATATTGATGATCGACGACGACGAAGATGACTTTTTCCTTGTAAACTCTTTACTACAGGATATTTCGCCCGATCAATACGTTTTGCAGTGGGTTTCTTCCTACAAAGAAGGGTTGTTGGCAATTGAAGCCCATGCGCACGATCTTTACCTGGTAGATTATCGTCTTGGCGCTTATACAGGTATTGATGTGTTGCATCATTTCCGCAACCTGGGATATAAAGCCCCCGTTATTTTATTTACAGGGAAGGGCGACTACCACATAGATAAGGAAGCGATGCTGGCCGGTGCGTCCGATTATCTCGTGAAAAGTGAGATCAACGCAGCCTTGCTGGAGAGGGCCATCCGTTATACCCTCGATAAATTCAGTCATCTCCTGGCTGTTGAAAAAAGTGAGAAACGCTATTTCAGCATCTTCGAAAAATCCAATGATCTTATCCTCCTGGCAGATTGCGAACACAAGATTGTGGCTGCTAACCCGGCCGCACTCAATGTATTAAAATACGAGGAGGCAGAACTGTACGGCAGCCATCTCCAGGGCCTGTTTGCGGAGGAAGGAGTGATCAGTTCTTTTCTCGATCAGCTTTGCAGTGATGAAGGGGTAGTGCAGAAGGAGTATGTATTCCGCAGCAAATCCGGGCAGCAGCTCGATGTAATGATCAACGCCTCGCTGCTGGATGAAAAAAAGCAGTTATACCTGTGTATCATCCAGGATATTACCGCCCGCAAACGGAAGGAAAGGGAAAAGCAGCAACAGGAAAAATTTGTCATCACCGGGCGCATTGCCCGCCTGATAGCGCATGAAGTCCGTAATCCGCTGACAAATATCCTGCTGGCGGTGTCCCAGCTTAAAACGGAGCCGGTGGCCGAAACGGAAGATTGTACACTATACCTGGATATCATGGAGCGCAACTGCCATCGTATCAATCACCTGGTAACGGAACTGCTCCAGTCCACACGGATGTCTGAACTGAACATGCTGCCACTGGGACTGAATGTGCTGGTGGAAAAAGCGCTCCAGCTTGCGGCCGACAGGCTGCAGTTGAGCACCATTACGGTGGTAAAGGAAATGTGCGAACCGGATTGCATGATCCTGGCTGATGAAGATAAGATCCTCATTGCTTTTCTGAATATTATTATTAACGGTATTGAAGCGATGAAGGCCGGTGAGGGAAGGCTTACCATCAGGACATGGCAGGAGGCAGAAAAGGTATTTGTTCGTATAACCGATAACGGTAATGGTATTTCCGCGCAGAACCTGGCGAAACTGTTTGAACCCTTTTTTACCAATAAAACAAAAGGAACAGGACTTGGGTTAACGGCTACCCAGAATATTATACTTCAGCATAAGGGTAGCATTGCGGTAGATAGTGCATTGGGAGAAGGAACTACTTTCCTGATAGGGTTCCCTATAGCGGGAGCGAACGGCATTGAATAATATCATCAGCCGGTAAACACCATCAGGTATTTACCGGCTGATGATATTATTTATCCTCTTCTTCTGCTTTGATGCCTGTTTGTGTAAACACGATCTTCCGTTGTTTGTACAGGTTGCCAATGGTCATTTTGAATGTTTTCTTACTCATCCCAAAAAACTCCTGTATCTCTTCCGGCGTCGATTTGTCATGATATGGCAGGTAGCCATTATTTTCCTGCAGCAACCGGAGGATTTTTTCTGACTCGTCTTCCACTTTATTAAATCCGGGTTTACCCAGGATCACATCTATTTTATCGCCTTTGATCTGGCGGATGAAGCCCGGTATTTTATCCCCGATTTCAAGGGGGCGGAATATTTCGTTGTGATGCAGGATGCCGGTATGCAGGTTATTGATGATAACTACGTAACCTATGTCGGTACGGCGGTAGATCACCAGGTTTACCTGGTCCTTTTCCTGTACGGTGAGGTTTTCGTTGCTGAGGTAACGGTCGATCTTTTCTGTGGCAGCAAGGCGGCCGGTGAGTTCATCGATGTATATTTTCACGAGGTATTCCTGTCCGGGCGCCATGCGGGTAAGCTGTTGCGACGAAGCCACAAACAGGTCCTTCATCAGTCCCCAGTCCAGGAAAGCGCCCTGTTTGGTAACGCTCACGGTTTTCAGCATCACAATATCCCCTGCAATCCCATACGGGCGCTGGGTAGTGGCAATCAGGCGATTTTCAGAATCGTGGTAAAGAAATACTTCCAGTTCATCGCCTACACGGGTACCGTCGGGTACAAACCTTGTGGGCAGCAGGATTTCCTGATCTATGCCTTCGAGGTACACACCAAAATCAGCTTCTTTTTTCACCCTTAACAGGTTGTATTCACCCACCTTTATCATAAAAAACGATTAATTGTCAGGCTGCAAGTTACTTATAGATTGCCGGATTGCGAGAATCATATTCTGCTTACTTTTGCAAATATCAGATATCAGGTAATACTTGTAATTCCCGGATATCCGGTCTAAAACCAACCAAACCATCTTATGACGATTTTATCATTCACCCTGATCCTGCTCGGCGGGGCCTTTTTGGCTGGTCTGCTGGGATCGCTGACCGGCTTAGGCGGCGGCGTTGTGATCATTCCCCTGCTAACCCTGGTATTTCACGTCGATATCCGGTATGCCATAGGCGCCGCTTTGGTAGCCTCCATTGCCACTTCTTCCGGCTCGGCCTCTGCATATGTTAAGGAGGGCATTACCAATATCCGGCTGGGTATGTTCCTGGAAATTGCCACTACCACAGGAGCTGTAGCGGGCGCACTGATAGCAGTGTATATGCCCACCAATGTAGTCGCCATTATTTTTGGACTGGTTCTCATTTTTTCATCCATGATGTCTTTCCGTAAGAAAATGGAGTTTCGCGCAGATCAGGGCGACAGCAAAGCGGCGGAGCAGCTGCGGCTCAACGGAAGCTATCCGTCTGCCGGCGGTGTGGTCAATTACAAGGTGCATCACGTAGCCGGCGGGTATTTTATGATGACCTTCGCGGGCGTAATGTCCGGGTTACTCGGCATCGGTTCCGGCGCACTGAAAGTGATGGCAATGGATAATATTATGCGTATTCCTTTTAAAGTGTCTACTACTACCAGCAATTTTATGATCGGCGTTACCGCCGCAGCCAGCGCCGTAGTATACCTGCAACGGGGATATATTTCCCCGGGATTATGCATGCCGGTAGTACTGGGCGTGCTGGCAGGCGCTTTTGCAGGTTCCCATTTGCTGACGCGCGCCAACGTGAAATGGCTGCGTATAGTCTTTAGCGTAGTAATAGGCTTCCTGGCATTACAGATGATCTATAACGGCATAACCGGAAAATTATAAACTATGAAACAGGCACTCTCAAAGTATTTCCGGGATAAAGATATCCAGCAGCTCATAGGCAAACAACTACGTATAGGCGTTATTGTTTCCAGTATTATCGTGTTTGCCGGCGGTGTGATCTACCTCGTTCGTCATGGTCATGAACAGCCCTCCTATGGCGACTTCACCGGTGTCAGGGAAGGACTGGCCAACCTGCCCGGGATCTGGCAGGGCGTGATGGAAAACAAGGGCATGAACATTATCCAGCTGGGGATTGTGTTATTAATTGCCACTCCCATTATTCGTATAGTCTTTTCAGTGATCGCTTTTTTAATAGAGAAAGACTACCTGTATGTAGGTATTACGCTCCTTGTACTGGGTATTATTTTGTTTAGTATGCTGGGGGGCCTAGCGGGGTAATGCAGCGTGGCGGGCCCTACGCGTCAGCGTGTCACCGCTATAAAAAACTGGTCCGGAATGGGCTGATTTTACCGGAAACTGGTATTTTTTTAGTTGGATATTTTATTCCCGTGGGAGGGAATAAAATATCCAACTACGGGAATATTATGGCGCCATTTCCATTTCGCGGAGTTCCAGCACCTGGGTGGTCCAGGTACGCAGCTCATCGCAGAGGGCAGGATTGTTCAGGAGCGACTGTCCATAAGAAGGGATCATTTTTTTCAGTTTGATCTGCCATGCCTCTGTTTGCACGTCTTCATTAAAGCAGCGTTTCAGCAGGTTCAGCATGATGGACACTGCGGTAGAAGCGCCCGGAGAAGCACCCAGCAGGGCCGCAATGGAACCATCGGCGGCACTTACTACTTCGGTACCAAATTCCAGGATACCACCATGTTCAGGATCTTTTTTAATCACCTGTACACGTTGTCCGGCAATTTCCAGTTCCCAGTCTTCCATTTTAGCTTCGGGGAAATATTCCCTCAGCGCTTCCAGCCTGTCTTCCGGCTTTTGCCTTACCTGTGCAATCAGGTATTTGGTCAGCGGAATATTATCCAAACCGGCAGACACCATTGGTACGATGTTGTTGGCTTTGATGGATAAAGGCAGGTCCATGAAGGAACCATTTTTCAGGAACTTGGTGGAGAACCCGGCATAAGGGCCAAACAGCAAGGCTCTTTGTCCGTCTATCATGCGGGTGTCGAGATGTGGCACCGACATAGGAGGCGCGCCCACAGAGGCTTTGCCATATACTTTCGCGCGGTGCTGTTCAATTATTTCAGGATTATTGCAACGCAGCCATTGTCCGCTTACCGGGAAACCGCCGAAACCCTTTCCTTCCGGAATGTCCGACTTTTCCAGCAACGGCAGGGAACCGCCGCCGGCGCCAATGAATACGAATTTTGTGTTGATGGATTGTTTCTCGCGGGTACCACGGTTTTTCACCCTGATCGTCCAGCTGCCGTCGTCTTCTTTTTTAAAGTCGCGCACATCATGGTTGAAGTGCATGCTCACACCATCCATTTTTTCGAGATGGTTAAACAAGGCACGGGTTAAAGCGCCGAAGTTCACGTCTGTACCCATTTCCATGTGGGTAGCCGCTACTTTCTGGGAGGCATCGCGGCCTTTCATTACCAGGGGCATCCAGTTTTTCAGCTTTTCCGGATCTTCGGAATACTCCATCGTTTTAAACAGATGGCACTGCTGCAGGGCATTGTAGCGCTTTCTGAGGTAATCCACATTCTCTTCTCCCCAAACAAAACTCATATGGGGAATAGCCTGTATAAAGTTGTGCGGATTGGAAATGATGTTATTTTCTACCAGGTAGGACCAAAACTGACGGGACACTTCAAATTGTTCTGCAATGTTCACCGCTTTTTTAATGTCTACTGATCCATCCTGTTTCTGTGGCGTGTAGTTCAACTCGCAAAATGCGGAGTGTCCTGTGCCCGCATTGTTCCATGCATCGGAACTTTCTGCAGCTGCCACGTCCAGTCGTTCAAAAATTGCAATGGTTAACTCAGGTTCCAGCTCTTTCAGGAGCATTCCAAGTGTTGCGCTCATGATCCCGGCGCCGATTAAAACCACATCCGGACCTGTTCCAGCTGTACTCTTGCTTCTAAACATAACCCCATTTTTATTCGAGGTGCAAAGTTACAATCAAAACACTTATGCAGGGAGAATAAATTGCTCGTTTACTACACTTTAACAATATTATTACAATTCTTTCTGAACGGATTGAAAGTTTTGAATTTGTCGCGGCGTATATATAATTTTATATTTTGGTTAAGCATTTGGCAATGAAATAATTGACTGCCCGGAAAGTTTATTTTTATTTTATGATGAACAGACGCCTGTTTTTAAAAGGAGTATCCGCAGCAGTAGTGATTTCTGCCTGCGGTAAAATAGTAAACGCCGTAACGCCACGGCACTTCGACAGTAAAACCATTTTCCGCTTTGCGGTTGGGTCCGACTGGCACTATGGAGAACCTAAAACCAATTACGACCAGTATTTCCTGGACCTGCAAACGGCTTTTAACCAATACCAGCACCAGTATCCCTGCGAGTTTTTTACGTTCAACGGAGATATCATCCACAACGATCCGGCCCTGTTGCTGCCCGCCGCCGCCAAACTGAAACAGCTGCATCCCAAACTGCTGGTTACCCACGGAAATCACGACATGGTGCCGGCGGCCGCCTGGGAACAGGCATGGGGAATGCCCCTCAACCACGACATCGTAATGGGCAACTATGTAATCCTCCTCGGCAACACCGCCGATGAAAAAGGAAAGTATATCTGCCCGGATGTTGACTGGTTCGCACAAAAGCTGGAACAATACAAAACGGTTCAAAACATATTCATCTTCTTACATATTACCCCGGTAAAATGGACGGATAACGGGCTGGATTGCCAGGAATTCCAAACCCTGATCCGGAAATATCCGAATATCAGGGCCATCTTTAACGGACATGACCATGACCAGGACAGCGTTAAAATGCTCGACAACTGTCCCATCCCCTTCCTGTTCGATGGTCACGTAGGCGGCAGCTGGGGGGTTGGCTATCACGGTTTCCGGGTGGTGGAATTAAAAGAAGATGGCAGCCTGCTCTCTTTTATTATGAACCCGCTGAAAAGACAGAACGAACGGGTTTTTCCGAAAGTTTAGCTATTTTGCCGCTACATTCGGGATGCAAAAAGAAAATCTATGCTGGAGGAACTTGAAAAAGATTACGGATTTACCTATCCAACGCTCTATAAACAATTATATAAGGATGGTATGCTGAACTGGGGTGAGTTTGGGGAAGACTGGCTGGATAAAGTATACCCTGCTATCAAAACCGCACCGCCTTTACTGTTATATGCCAACGATCTTGAAATAATGGCCCTGCCCACCGTGGACGAAGAAATGGATGAAGGACTGCTCTTCGCAGACCCTGTACACCAGTTTGTTCCCTTTGCCATGAGCGGCGCCGGCGACTGGTTCGCTTTTTACTACAACCTGCAAAACGGCGACGATGTGCCCATTGTACAGGTGTTTCATGATTCCAATGAAGCCTGTATCCTGGCTAAAAACCTGCAGGACTTTATCTTTTTACAAATGCTAGAAGCCGTAACGGACCTGGATCCCAGGAACCCTTCGTTGATTGCACATGGTAATATGAAAGAAAACTGCGGCAACTTCCTGCGCACACATGCTCCTTACCTCACGCCACACCAGGCGGGGATCATAGAAGCGGTATATAGTTTTGGAAGATTGACCAACGTGGCCCTGCACGAAATTGTAGAGAAAGAAATGAACTTTGAATGGCTGGATAGCAGCTTCCCTTACCAAACCAGGGGATAACAAACCGGCTAAAAATGTGATGGGAATAGGATCACATTTTTAGCTGGCTCCACTTATTTTAATCTTTATAAAAATCTATCAGCGAGCCGAAATACTGCTCATTCCAGCCGGCAATAATATCTTCATAGGCTTCATCCGGAATATTAACATGCTTCAGCTCCACATCTGTTCCCTTTGGAGATGGATGCAGCTTGATGGTTACGATCGACGGATTTTCTTCTTCTTCCTCTTCATCATCCATAAAATACCATTGCTGCACAATCTTTTTGTCCTGCTCAAATTCCAGGTTTTTACCCACAATACTTCCTTCCCATAAAGCGAATTCAGCACCCGGCTCTGTCGACATTTCAGCTACTTCGCCTGTCCACAGCTGAATGGTGGCCGGATTGGTGAGTGCCGCATATACTTCTTCAGGCGGGGCAGCGAGTATAAAATGTTTTTTGTAATCTTTCATGGTTTCAAAGCTACTGAATTGATGAATTATTATTTACTTTTCTATAAAAATTGAGCATATGCAACTAACCAAACTGATCCCGAATATCTTTTATTCGGATATGAATGTAGGTTTGCAGCTATTTGTGGATACGCTGGGGTTTTCGGTGGCCTACCGCGATGACAGCGGGGAACAGCCGTTTTGCATCGTCAAGCGGGATAACCTGGTGATCCATCTCATTGAAAGTCATGAATGGGCCATCAAAGACAGACCCGAAATAAGACTGGAAACCGATGATATAGAAGCGGTATATGCGTTAGTGAAAGGGAGTCACCCTGAATTACTACACCCCAATTTACCGGAAATAAGGCTTCAACCCTGGGGAGCGCTGGAATTTGCCCTGAGAGATACAGAAGAAGTGTGCGTGATCCTTCAGCAGCCTTCCTGATTGTTCATTTCCGGGCATTTATCGTCCATTTCCGGACAGAAAAAGAAAGGCGATTCCCCTGTAATTCTTTGTGGATAAGGCCATGCAACTATGGCGGTTTTCTTGTGTCTTTAGGGCGTCTATCAAATCCGCCTTGCCATGATCAGGAATTATTTGAAAATTGCTTTCAGGAACCTGTTGAAGAACAGGGCTACCTCCTTTATCAACATCTTTGGTTTATCCGCCGGCATGGCGGTAACCATGCTCATAGGCTTATGGATCTGGAATGAGTTGTCGTACGATAAGTACCATGCTAATTACGACCGCATTGCAAACGTATGGCAACGTATGTCAAAAGGCGACGAGGCAGGCGCATTTAATTCAATGCCCATTCCTCTGGCAGCGGCTTTGCGGAGCACCTATCCCGACGACTTTAAGCAGGTAGCGATAGTGGCAGATGGCACACATACCCTTGCTGCAGGAGATAAAAAGTTTACCCGTACCGGCGTTTTTTCAGAATCCGGCGGTCCTGAAATGTTTTCTTTGAAGATGTTGAAAGGCACACGTAACGGCCTGAAAGAACCGGCGTCTGTCTTACTGTCTGCCCGCCTGGCTACCGCTTTGTTCGGCGACAAAGATCCAATGGACCAGCTGGTGAAAATGGATAACAACCGTAACCTCGTACTGAAAGTAACAGGTGTATATGAAGACCTGCCCGAAAATACTTCCTTTAGCAACATCGATTATATTGCTCCGTGGGCGCTGTTTATAAATAACTGGACCTGGATAGGCGATGCGAAAGACAGGTGGGACTTCAACATCACGAAAATATTTGTGCAGCTGGCAGACAATGCGGATATGGATAAAGTATCTGCAAAAATAAACCAGGTATTGGCGCCGCATGTAACCCTCGACCCAGGCGTGAAAGGAGAAATATTCCTGCACCCGATGCGTAAGTGGCATTTGTATTCCTCTTTTGAAAATGGTGTGAACACCGGCGGACAAATACGTTATGTGAAACTGTTTGGGATAATAGGACTGTTCGTATTAATGCTGGCCTGCATCAACTTTATGAACCTGAGCACCGCCCGGTCGGAAAAGCGTGCAAAAGAAGTAGGTATCCGTAAAGCTATTGGTTCTATGCGCCGGCAGCTGATCTGGCAGTTCCTGAGCGAATCTGTGCTGGTGGCATTCTTTTCTTTTGTGTTATCCATATTGATCGTATTAATAGTGCTGCCCTGGTTTAACCAGGTAGCCAATAAACATATTGGCATTTTATGGGATAGCCCGGTGTTCTGGCTTATTGGCCTCGGATTTAGTTTGTTCACCGGTTTACTGGCAGGCAGCTACCCGGCGCTTTATCTCTCCTCCTTTCAGCCGCTGAAGGTATTGAAAGGTACTTTCCGCGCCGGCCGTTTTGCCGCCGTGCCGCGTAAAGCACTGATCGTAGTACAGTTCACGGTATCCATTATTTTAATCATCGGCACCATTGTTATTTACCGGCAAATCCAGTTTGCGAAAAACCGCCCCGTAGGATATACGCGTAATGGCCTGCTTTCCATACAAATGACTACCCCGGAAATCTACAAGAACTATAAGGTGATCAAGAATGAACTGATGGGCTCTGGCCTGGTTACCGCCGTGTCGGAGTCGCAGGGGCCACTCACCGATATATGGGCCAGCGCAGGCGATTATAAATGGAGAGGGCAGCGATCTGACCAGGAGACCGGCTTTGTGGTGATTGGCGGCAGAATGGATTATGGTAAAGCGGTTGACTGGCAGTTTATTGCAGGCCGCGATTTTTCAGAGCAGTTTGCTTCGGATTCTATGGGACTTATTTTGAATGAAGCGGCGGCAAAATACATGGGATTTGATAACGCGGTAGGTGAAATTATCCGCAAGGATAGCCTGGATTATCATGTGCTTGGCGTGGTGCATAATATGATCATGGCCTCGCCGTATGAGGAAGTAAGACCCGCTATTTACTACCTGCTGAAAGAACCCGGAAATTTTGTGAACATCCGGATTAACCCGGAAGTAAGCACCGGTAAAGCTATGGCTACTATACAAAACGTGATGCAGAAATATAATCCCGCTGCACCGTTTGAATATAAATTTGCCGACGAAGAATATGCAAAGAAATTCAGTGAAGAAGAACGTATCGGGCAGCTATCTACTTTCTTTGCGGTGCTGGCTATCATGATCAGCTGTTTAGGTTTGTTTGGCCTTGCTTCTTACCTCGCGGAGCAACGTACCAAAGAGATAGGCATCCGCAAAGTAATGGGCGCTTCCGTATACCAGTTGTGGAAAATGTTGTCGAAAGATTTCGTGATACTGGTCACCATTTCCTGCTGTATTGCAATTCCCATAGCATGGTATTGCTTAAACAGGTGGCTGTTACAGTATGAATATCATACCACCATTGTATGGCAGATATTTGCCTTTACCATGATGGGCGCCTTGCTGATAGCGCTGCTCACCGTAAGCTACCAGGCCGCAAAAGCCGCACTGGCTAACCCGGTGAGGAGCCTGCGGGCAGAATAATTTTTCTTTTCCCTGTGCGGTAAAAAAGGTATTTTTATTGAATATCCTCAACCCGCTTTGAATAATGAAAAATAGCCGGCTGTTTGCTGCATACCTGTTATTCTTACTTTGCATAGCTGCCGGCAGCCATGCACAGGCGCCCGCTGCGTGGATACGTATTAACGAGCTCGGATATCTTCCCGGTGGGGTTAAAGCAGCCGTATGGGGCGGTAAAGGGATTGCACAGCCCCGCACTTTTCAACTGGTGTCAGCAGCTACCGGTAAAGTTGTTTTTACAGGAAGTACAGGTACACCTTTCGGCGCCTACGGCCCGTTTGATCAAACCTGCCGGCTGGACTTCTCCGCCTATTCATCTCCCGGAAAATATTACCTGAAAACAGACAGTACCATTTCACCTGCTTTTCGTATAGGCGATAACGTATATGCAGGCACGCCCGGTTTTTTGCTGCGTTATATGCGGCAGCAGAGAAGCGGATTTAATCCAACACTCAAAGATTCCTGTCACACGCACGACGGCTACACCATGTACGGCCCTATGCCCGACAGTACGCATATCGACGTAGTGGGCGGCTGGCATGATGCCACCGACTACCTCCAATATGTAACTACTTCCGCCAATGCAGCCTTTCACCTGCTGGCAGCTTACCGCGATTTTCCGGGTGTTTTTGAAGATAACTATTCGGCCAATGGCCTGCCCGGCAGCAATCATATCAGCGATGTGCTGGACGAAGCAAAATGGGGCCTCGACTGGCTGTTGAAAATGCATCCATCCGATAACGTGATGTTTAACCAGGTTGCAGACGACCGCGATCATCACGGTCTTCGCCTGCCTGGCGAAGATAATTTTTATGGTAAAGGCTTTGAACGCCCCGTATATTTTTGCACCGGCAAACCGCAGGGTTTAGGTAAGTACAAAAACAAAAGCACCGGGGTCGCATCTACGGCAGGAAAGTTTTCCAGCGCTTTCGCACTTGGATATGATTTACTGAAAGCAACAGCGCCGGCATATGCGCAGCTATTGAAAACCCGGGCTTTCTCCGCCTGGCAGATGGGACAAAAACAACCCGGCGTATGCCAAACAGCATCTGTATTATCGCCCTACATTTATGCAGAAGACAACTGGACCGATGACATGGAGCTGGCCGCTGCACAACTGTACCACATCACAAAAGAAACGCAATACCGCCAGGCGGCTGCAGGCTATGCCGCGCAGGAAAAAGTAACGCCGTGGCTGGGCGCCGATACCGCCAACCATTACCAGTGGTATCCATTCATCAACCTCGGGCATTATGCGTTGGCACAGCAAAGCACCGGCGCAGAAAGGGCACGGCTCACCGGGTATTATGAAACCGGTATCCAACAGGTGTGGAATAAAGCGAAGCATAATGCATTTTATCGCGGTATACCATTTATCTGGTGCAGCAATAACCTGACGGCCGCTTTTGTCATCCAGTGTTACTGGTACCGGCAACTCAGCAATAAAAATACTTTTGCAGCGCTGGAGCAGGCAAACATCGACTGGCTTTTTGGCTGCAATCCCTGGGGGACCAGCATGGTTTACGGGCTGCCTGCAGATGGTGATACGCCCACAGATCCGCACGCGGCCTTTTCTGCTATCGGCCACTACCCGGTAGATGGCGGACTGGTAGACGGCCCTGTATACACCAACATCTACAAAAATCTCATTGGCATCCGCTTGTCAAACCCGGATGAATACGCCGCGTTTCAAAGTAACCTCGCCGTGTATCACGACGATGCAGGCGATTACAGCACCAATGAGCCTACAATGGATGGTACGGCCTCCCTGGTATACCTGCTGGCCGCCAAAGCGCAGGAAGGGGCCGGCAAGCGGCAATACAATCATGGGGGATTGATCCGGGGAGATAGCAGCAAAAAGCAACTGACACTTGTTTTTACCGGAGATGAATATGCAGACGGCGCACAATTAATCCGCCATACATTGCAGCAACAGCACGTAAAAGCCGCATTCTTTTTTACCGGCAGATTTTATCAGCAACCCGCTCACCAGGCACTCATCCGGCAGTTGAAAGCAGACGGACATTACTTAGGCGCGCACGGTGATCAGCATCTCCTGTATTGCGACTGGCAAAACAGGGATAGTTTACTGGTTACAAAAAAACAGTTCCTCGACGATCTGCAGGCCAACTATACAAAAATGGCAGCAGCAGGGATTTCAAAAGAAGCCGCTCCCTGGTTTTTACCCGCCTATGAATGGTACAACGACAGCATTGTGACATGGGCCGCCACAGCGGGATTGCAGCTGATTAATTTTACACCGGGCACACGTTCCAATGCCGATTATACCTATCCGGCGCTGGGAAAACAATACCGTACCTCGGCGGAAATTTATCAGTCCATTATGCAATATGAAGCAACCCGCCCCGCCGGGTTGAACGGCTTCCTGTTGCTGACGCATATAGGTACCGATCCCCGCAGAACGGATAAATTTTATCACCGGCTGGGCACATTGATCACCACGCTGAAGCAGCGCGGATATCATTTCAATACATTGGAACAGGTGCTGCAATAACAATAATGGTCCTTTTGGTGACCTGCCAATTTTTAGCGAACTTGAACAGATGAATGTGAATAAAGACAAAGACAACCAAAATTAAGACGGGTAGTTAGTACGCTACCCATGACTGTAATCGACCAAACTTAAACCCGCTAAATTTTTTCTATGAGCTTGTTTCTATTGAAGATGGCTAAAGGCCGGTCCTTTTTGCTATTCCTGTTCATGAACGTGCTGGCCGTTGCTACCTATGCGCAGGTGAAAATTTCAGGCCAGGTAACGGATAACCAGCAATCCCCTATTCCCGGAATCACGGTGGTGGTGAAGAATACAAAACTGGGCGCTCAAACAGATGGTGAGGGACGTTATACCATCAGTGGCAACCTGCAGCCGGGTAATTATACGCTGGGGTATTCAGGTATTGGTTTTGCCGCCGGTGAGCGGGTGCTGGTAGTAAGTGCCGGCGCCAACACCTACACGCAAAACATCCAGCTGGCTGCAGAAGTATCCAAACTGGATGAGATCGTGGTAACCGGTACCTCCGAAGGTACCACACGCCGGCAGTTGGGTAACTACATCAGCACGGTAAAAGCGGATGAACTGAGCAAAAGCGGCTCGGGTAACGTGCTGGGAGCCCTGCAAGGTAAAACTGCCGGTGCGCAGATTTCCCAGAACTCCGGGGACCCCGCGGGCGGCATCTCTGTAAAACTCCGTGGTATCAGCACGATATCAGGTTCTACAGAACCTTTGTACATCATCGACGGGGTGATCATTGATAACTCCACTACGCGCGTAACCAATGCCGATCCGAGCTACGGCGTTGGCGGAGCAGCCGATGCTGCGGGTGGTGCAGGAAACAAATTTGTAGGTAACGTAGGACAGAGCCGTATCTCTGATATTAACCCGGCAGATATTGAACGGATAGAGGTGCTGAACGGTGCAGCGGCTGCGGCCATTTATGGTTCCCGCGCCAACGCCGGTGTAGTACAGATCTTCACCAAAAGAGGCAGCGCCGGTGCGCCGGTGGTTAATTTCTCCACCAGTTTTTCGGTGAATCAGCTACGCAAAAAACTGGATGTGAACCAGGCCCCGGTGAAGTTTGGCGGCTCTCCGGACGACTCTACCCAAAATATCCTGACACCCGCTGTAGTGAGTACTACACCGGTAAACAGGTACGACTACCAGGATTATATTTTTCGTACCGGCGTAGGAACGGATAATAACATTTCCGTGGCCGGTGGAAAAGACAAAACAAAATACTACGCATCCGGCAGTTACTTTTATAACCAGGGAATTATTAATAAAACAGATTTCAGCCGGTTCAGTTTCCGCTTAAACCTCGACCAGGAGCTGGCCAGCTGGGTGAGCTTCAGTGCCAGCCTGAATTATGTTTACAGCAAAGCAAATGAAAAGCCCGATGGCAATACGTTCTATTCTCCCATGAATGGCGTAACCATCATCGGTAATTACTATGATATACAAAAACGGAATGCCTTAGGTCAGCTGATGAAGGTGGGAGAACGCGGCCGCGTAAACCCCGTGTCTATCATGGAAGACTTTAAACAGCAGCAACATGTAGGCAGGGTAATTGCCGGCGCCGGCATCAAGCTGCGGCCAATCAAAAATCTCACAGTTGATTACCGGCTGGGTATCGACAACTATAACCAGGAAGGTACCACCTTCATGCCTGCATTCGCCTATTTTGTAAGTCCTGGTTTTTTTGGCGGCGGCCCTGACCTGGACCCCGCACAGAATGGTTATGCCAGCGCGGGTAATAACAATTCCTTTTTGATCAACCACGACCTCAATGCTACCTACAACTGGGATATCAGTGATAAACTCAGTTCGGTAACACAGGTGGGTTACTCTGTACAATATCAGAAAATGCACTACACCCTGGAACAGGGAAGAGGGCTGCCTCCTTTTGTACAAACAGCAGACAAGGCCACTACTATTATTCCTGGTGCAGATCAACGGACGGAGCTGTCTATTTCCGGAGAATATATCCAACAGAATTTTAAATACCGTAATCAGCTGTTTATTACAGGCGCCCTGCGCGTGGATGGATCTTCCGTATTTGGGGTAGATGAAAGGAACCAGCTGTATGCCAAGCTGAGTGGCAGCTACGTGATATCCGGTACGGATTTCTGGGAAAAATCATCCGTATCCAAATGGTGGAACCTGTTGAAAATCAGGGCAGCCTATGGTGAATCCGGTAACCTTACGGGTATCCCCGCATATGGCCGTTATAATACCTATGATGCTACCGCTTTCATAGGAGCGGCCGCTTTCCAGTCGCCCTCCACTTATACAAATCCCGATGTGAAACCGGAAAAGCAGAAGGAACTGGAAGTAGGTACCGACCTGGCATTCTGGGATAATCGTGTAGGCTTGTCCGTTAACTACTACAAAAAGCGCGTGGAAAACCTGCTGATCAGCCGTGCCGTAGCCCCCACCAAAGGCTACTCTTTTTACCAGGATAATATTGGCACCCTGGAGAACACCGGCGTGGAAGTAGTATTGAATGTAATGCCGGTGAAGACAACCAATTTCAACTGGAACCTGACCGCCATCTATAACCGTAACCGCAATAAAGCGGTGGATATAGGACAGTCGCTGATCCTTTATAACACCGTGGGCGGCGCGCCTGTGGGCATTGCCAACGGGGAACCGATCGGATTTTTCTATGGTACCTTCTTCGCCAGGGATGAAAATGGCAACCTCCTGAAAACGCCCGCCGGCATACCGGTTACGGAAGCTGGTAAACAAAATACGCCACTAACGTATACGATTGCACGTGATCCGGCTACTGGTTTACCACCAGCGGGTACTACGGCATTGAATAAAAAAATAGGTGATCCTAACCCCGATTGGACAGGCACCCTCACCAATGATTTTCAGTATAAAAAACTAGGTCTTCACATACAGATAGATGCCGTGCAGGGCGGAGATGTATTCAATGCCGACTGGCGGACCAGGCAAGGCGTAGATAACGGAAAAGTAGCTGAACAGGAAGATCTCGGATTGCTCCCCCGCGGTTTCATAGCGGGTAACTACAACATACAGGAATGGAGAATTGATGACGGCTCCTTTGTGAAGCTGCGGGAAGTAGCTTTCAGCTATAGCTTTGGTAAGCTGAAAGGACTAAGCGATTTAACGGTAAGCGTAGGTGGCAGGAACCTGATCTCCTGGGACAACTACAAAGGATACGATCCGGAATTAAATGCGGCCGGACAAAGTACTGTATTGCGCGGAATTGATTTTGGCGCTGTACCGGTGCCCCGGAGTTATAACCTGTCTGTCCGCGCAAAATTTTAATCACAAAAAAAGAGCTATCATGAAACGATATATGCAATATAGTATCCTCGCCATCGCTTTGTTCTGCACCTTCGCCGCGTGTAAGAAAGATTACCAGGATCCATCGGGGCCTTCATCAGAAGGAGCTTACAGCTCTCCCGCCACGTTGGCGAATGTAGCAGTAGGTTTGCAGACCTGGTATACAAAGGATCGTACAGGACTGTTATATACCACGGTAACTTCCGGTAGTTTGCTGGTTGGAGAAACCTTTGTTACTAATCCCGGTAATACAGATGAAGCGCAGATCAGCGCAGGCGGAAGTAAGGTGCTGACTACCAACGTGGTGGTTACCGGTATGTGGAATGTATCCAATAAGATCCGGTATGAAGCCGATAGTGTTATACGCCGTACCGGCGCCATTGTTACAGATAAGAGTTTTGCCAGCGGCCTCATTGCTTATACTACTATTTTTAAAGCCCTCGCTCTCGGTATACAGGCCAACTTTTGGGAACAGGTACCGGAAAATACCAGTACGCCTGTACTCTCATCCGGCGGAGTGAAGTTTGTTCCCGGCAAGCAGGGTTATGTAATGGCAGCGGCCGCACTGGACAATGCTATCAGCACTGTAACGGCCACGCCTATAGGAAATACCTTTTTAGCCAATATCCCGGATAGCGTGGATATCGTCAATACATTGTATGCGCTGAAAGCCCGGTATGCACTATACGCCGGCGATTATGCAGGCGCCATCACCGCCGCCGACAAAGTGAACCTGAATGTACGCTCCACTCTTTCCTTTAATCCGCAGATCACCAATCCGATCTTTACATTGGTAACGGCTACCAACAACATCTATAACGTGGTAGATTCCACAATGGGATTGCCGGTGCCTATACAGCCGGATCTGGCCGATCAGCGGGTACCGTTTTATATCGCCCGGCCTGCTAAACCTAAGTTTAATATCAACGGTTTCTTCAGAAGTACGCAAACCTCTGTGCCCATCTACCTGCCGGGAGAAATGCTGCTGATTAAAGCAGAAGCATATGCCCGTCAGCATGATATCGTGAATGGTCTGATTTTCCTGAACAGGGTGGTTACCAAGAAAGCATCTGAAGATGCATTTGGTATTGGTGCAGCCTTACCACCGGTAGCTGCAGCTACTGAAGCGGAATTGTTGACGTTGATCTATAAACACCGCAGAATAGAATTGTTTATGGGCGCCCAGGAACTGGCGGATAGCCGCCGGTTCGGAAGACCCGTGTCAGAACGGAAGCGGAGCTATTTCCCATATCCGTTTGTGGAACGGAATGATAACCCGAATACACCGGATGACCCCGCATTTTAATGACGCAATATTCAGGCTGCTGCAACCAGCGGCAGCCTGAATATCGTTTTGAAATAGCGGGTAAAGTTGCTATCTTGATGTTTAAGTATGGAAATATATACCACCCTCCAGATAGGCGCCTATCATGTTAACCATTGCGAAGACTATCTCTTCTTCGATCATATCGATAGTAATAAAATCATCTGTGCTGTAATGGACGGCTGTACAATGGGAAAGGATAGTTATCTTATTTCTTCGCTGACAGGTAAGCTACTGAGAAAAATTTGTAAGTCGCTAAGCTACAAATCCTTTTATTCCAAAGAATATCCCGAAATGCTATTGGATGATTATCTTAAAATCATCTTACAGGAATTATTCTCAGAATTAAAAATTCTCAAAAATCATCTGCAACTGGAAAGAGAAGAGTTGCTGACCACGTTAGTTATTTTATTGGCAGATACCGGCACAGATAAAGGTGTGGTGCTGGTGGTGGGAGATGGAGTAGTTAACATCAACGGCGCCATTATTACTTTTGACCAGGATAATAAACCAGATTACCTGGGTTATCATCTGTCGGAAGATTTTGATCATTGGTATGACGCTCAGCTGCAAAAAATATTTCTACATGAACTTATCGATGTCAGTATTGCTACTGATGGTATAGAAACATTCACCAGGGTGGCGGCGCCGGAAAACTCCGAGGTGATAAACCCGGTAGATTTCCTGTTAAATGATCAGACAGGAAGAGGGAATGAAGAAATGCTGAATATGAAGTTGAAAGTGATAGAACATAAGTTTGGATTGAATCATACGGATGATCTGGCAGTGATACGGATGATAAAATGAGTTCCCGCACAGAATAGCTTTATACCGCACTACGTCCATATTTTTCCCCGGTAGATAGTAGAAGGACGGTACCCCAGCTTTTTAATACCACCAGGCAGGTGGCTGTTGAATAAGGAGATCATTTGTTTCATGAACTTGATTTTTGTAAGGATTTTCAGGAAGGAAAATTGCGGGGAGTGTATTGGCAGACCTGATAATATAACATGTAAAATTTTATACGGGGATAGAATGCCCGTGGAAGAGGAGTTTTCAAGAAATATTTTTTTCAGATATATAACGCTGGTTTAGCGGTATTGGAGCTGTTAATATGTTTGTTAACAGAGACGTTAGTTTGTTTGTTAATCCAATCAGAGCAGCCCCTGGTGACTTGCGGAGCTGATAAGCCCTGCAACGTTTTTTACCTGGAATTTCTGAAGCAGATTTTTACGGTGATTTTCAACGGTGAACTTGCTTAAAAAAAGCATTTCAGCAATGCGCCTGGTGGTGATACCGGAAGCAATAAGTTTCAGGATTTCCAGTTCCCTGGTGGTCAGCACCGGGGCATCTTTTGCATCCTTCAATCCCGGCCGGGCGATAATTTCTTTTATGGCATGGCTAAATACGATCTGGTGTTGCAAGGCGTCGTGAATGCAGCGTACCAGTTCTTCCACAGAGGCATTTTTAAGCAGGTAACCACTTGCGCCGTTTTCAAGCATTTTCATAACGGCGCTGCGTTGATCATGGTTGCTCAACGCCAGCACAATGGTATGGGGAGCTGTTGTTTTGATTTCTTTACACAAGTCTATTCCGTTCCCATCCGGAAGGATAATATCAAGCAGCACCACATGAACTGGGTTGGCATTGAAAAATTGGAGGAAATCCCTGGTGTTGGTGAACGTACCTGCAATTTCAAATGCCTCTTCCCCGGAAAGGACATTGACCAGCCCCTGAAGTACCACCGGGTGATCATCAAGAATGGCCAGCTTGTATTTCGGTTGTAACATACACTTCAATATTTATGGAAGTACCTGGTTGGTTCCCCCTGGAAAGGATTTCTATTTTACCATTCAGATAGGCCACCCGGGTTTTGATATTGATGAAGCCCATACCCTGATTTTCATGCAGCACCTCTTTATTGAGGCCCGTGCCATCATCCTCAACAGTAATAAAAAATTTGTTATCCCGCTGGTTGCACTGTAGCAGGATGTTTTTTGCTGTGGCATGTTTTACTGCATTGGTCAGTAATTCCTGCACAATGCGATAAATGATCACCTGTTCTCCCTGCGGGATGTTTGTCTGAATCCCGAAACACAGGAAACGAACAGTTGTTTCTTCGGATTCAAATGCATCGCAAAGATCTTTCAGTGCAGCTTCAAGGCCCAGCCTTAACAACATTTCAGGCATCATATTATGGGCAATCCGCCGTAGCTCTGTTACGGATGTATCCATCTGGCCGATTATTCCTTCCAGTTCCAGCCGGTTGCCGGAACTTCCACTGCCGGCAATTTTGGAAAGATTGATTTTCGTAGAAGCCAGTAACCCTCCCAGGCTGTCGTGAAGATCCCGCGCTACCCGTTTGCGTTCTTCTTCCTGACCTTGTAACATGGCATGCGAAACCTTGATCTGTTCCTGCTGGAGGGCTGTTCTCTTTCTGTTTTTATAAAAGAAGTACCCCAGTAGCAGGATCGTAAATAGCAGTACACTTACTAATCCCAGTAACCAGCTTAGCAATATGGTTCGTTTTAATGCGAAGTTCGCCTTGTCATTGGATGCATTCAGTTCCGTAATTTTCCGCTGATGTTCCGCATTCCTGAATTTTATTTCCAGCGCATTGATTTTTGTTTCCAGGTTACTTTGTGCAACGCTGTCGCTCAGGTAACTATAACGTTTCAGCCACTGGTAGGCTTCCGGAATATTCTTCATGTCCTCATTGGTTGCTACCAACCCATAATACAGTAAAAGCCGGTTAGCTGAAGTATTCATAAAAGGCAGTTTGCTGTACAGGTCGAGAGCTACGCGGCGGGCCTGCGGCAGATCCTTCTTATTGTATAGCGCATAAAATTTTTGCAGCAGCAAACGTTGTTCAGGGTATGGCTGATGCAGTTGCCGCGCCAAAGCAATGCCTTTCTCTGCAACCGCAAGGGACTGATCAAATTTTTCCGCGATGGTAAGCCGCATACTTTCCCCGGCATAGTAATCCAGCCATTCATCCGCTTCGGGGTAAGGAGTCAGTAATACCCGCATACTGTCAAGGTACAGGGCGGCTTTTGCGGAGTCGCCGGACAGTGAATAATTCTCCGATAAGGTATGATAAGCGGTAGCCAGGTACCTGATATTTCCTTTTTCGTTTCTTAATGTTTCAATCGCCAGCTGCAGGTATATTTTTGCTTTGGCATATTCCTTCAGATTTTTAAATCCGTAGGCGAGATCCAGGTAATTCTTTCCCAGGTAGCGTTGGTCGCCGGATTTTTGTGCCAATGGTATTGCCTGGTTTACAAGCAGGTTCACATAGGTTTCCGGATCGTCTTTTTCAAAGTGGAATACCCGCGCATAATCATGCCAGCACATGGAACGAAAAAGCAATGCTTCTTTGCCCGGGAATTTCTTCAGGATGTTTTCCGCCTGCATGAAAACTTTAGCGGCCGAGTCGGGCGCTGTAGGTGCCAGCTTCCTGGCTTCGTAGAAAAGGGATACGGCCTGCAGAAATGGATGGCTTTTGCTGAATCCTTTACCCAGCTGCACATATTTTTTGGACAGTAGCGTGTCTTTGTCTTCCCATTCATCCGCCAGGAGAAAACTCACACGGGCTTTGACACTATCATCTGTTGCTTGTTCAAGAATACGGGCAAGACTGTCCTTATCAAATCTCCCGGGCGCCTGCTGGGTATAGCTCCGGGTTACTGACAGCATAAGAATAAGTACGAGTGTAAGTAGCTTCATAACAATTTGCAAGTTGTTACATATAATCGTAATAATAAAGATACATCAAGAGAATGACTGAAAACAGCTATATGCAAAATGACCATTTTCCGGCATTGGCTGCCCTTGTTTTCGTCAGTAATTTTGTTCCACGTACTGGCATAAAAACCGGGTTAATTCAGTGTAGACCATTTTCAAACTATAGCATATGTACAGAAAATTATCCATTGCGAGTATCCTGTTCGCAGCAATGCTTACCGCATCCTGTTCCAAAGATAAGGATGATAACAACACTCCCGCTACGCACAAAGTAGTGTTTAAGGCCGAAACTTCAGCAGGTGGCACTATCAACAGAGCCTCTTACGGTGTTGATGGCGACAGCCATAGCGCTATCAATCTTAGTGGCACTTCCTGGAGCAGCCCTGAGCTAACGGCTCCTGCAGGCGCTTATAATGCAAATATCGTTATAAATGGAGTAGGCACCAGTAATGCCTCCACCCTGAAAGTAGGGATTTATGTAGATGGAGAACTGAAAAAAGAAGCATCGGCCAATCCAGGTGTGGTATTAAGCGTTATCCTCAATTATAAATTTTAATGCGGCAAAAACGTTTTCCATGCAGTTCGTGAAATATACATCCGCCATTATTGTGCTAACGCTCCTTTTCTTTACTGCCGGTTCAGCTGCCCATGCACAGGCGAAACTGGATAAACGGGCTAAAGAGGCACTGGAGCAGCGTTATAACGACGATAAGTATTATGCGGAATTTCAAAGAGGTATTTACAACCGGGAGAACTGGAAGAAATCGTGGGTGGGAGCAAGGCTCACAGATGTTTACAAAAAATGGGGCGCTCCCGCAAGAGCATTCCCCGATGGGGATGGCGGGCAGGTGGTGGTGTATGAAAAGGTATCTAACTATGGCGGTGGCAGCTATACGCCGGGATATACCATCACAGGTTACAATGTTTTCGGACAGGCAGTAAACTCGGAAACGGTACAGTCGAAAGATACGCGGTGGGCCAGCCAATACGTTGAAGCTACTACCTTGTTTGTGGATAAAAATGGGGTCGTTACAAAAGTAGATTATAAGATAAACAGCTCACGATCCGGTAACTATTTTTGATATGAATTACGCATTCAAAACAATACTGACAGCTAGTTTACTGGCCATAGGCTTCCCCGGCTTTTCGCAAGGTAAATACTTTGAAGTAGTTATTGAGAAAGGACCATTTAAAGACTACGGAACAGTAAAGCCACTCAATAACCAATATGATGTACAGCTTCGCTATAGCGGCGTAAAACAGCGGCAGCTTTTGGAAGGAATCCTCGAATATCTGAAAAACAGACCTGCCCTGAAAATTGATACGGTGCTTAATAATGGCTCAGTGGTAGTATACCGCGATTTTGCCACCATCGGCACTAAACAAAACTGCTTTGCTGATCTTACCGGGCTTATTTACCTGTTTGCTGTACCTGAAGAAGGATATATTTCCATCCGCTCCGGAAGTATTACAAAGATCTACGCTTCTGTTTTTGATGCTAAGCTGTTCATCAGCCCGGGAGGAGACGTGGTGTCTGAGCAGGATGTGCCTTTCAATGAGTATAAGTTTATACAGCCTACTGATGGCCGCACACAAAGTGCCGTTGCCCCGCATGGCGGACTTTTGGGGCACGCCACTTCACGTAAAATCAATTATAAGCTGGCTTACCCCGACAGCATCTTTGATCCGGATGGGAAAATTGTAAACCCCGCGAATAAGAAACTCCTCGAGGCTTTCTTCGATGGTTATGTAGCGGACCTGGACCAGTTTCTGAAAACAAAGTTTAAAGTGAAGTAAGCGCATGGCAACTCCTGTATTCAAACCAGGCGATTGCGGAAAAAATACCCTGAAAAATAGGTCATCCCAAAAGTAAATAGTGCTTTTGGGACGGCCCGTTTTTTATTACGCGGAAACGCGTGTGGCCGAAATTGTATAATTTATGGCATTTGCGCCATTGGGAATACCCCTTACCTTTATGGCGTTTAAACATTTTTATGCCAGGGAAGCAAAGAAAACTCATTGTTATAGTGCCTTCACCAGGTGTTTTCCTGCTGGATATAGCAGGGCCTGTGGATGTATTCACGGTAGTAAACAAGATACTCAAAGAAGAGATTGCCAACGGTAAAGAAGAGTATGAAATAATGATGGCGTCTCCTACCGACAGCCGGAAGATTAAAACAAAGAGTGAGATTGAATTGGATTGTGCGGTGACGGTTGCAGAGATCGACAGACGGGTGGATACATTGATTGTGGCCGGTTTTTCTATGCAGCAATTCCAGCCAGGTCACTCTTTCTTTCAATTACTGAAAGATATTTACCCGAAAGTACGGCGTATTGCTTCTATCTGTGTAGGGACTTATGCTTTGGCGGAAGCGGGTATCCTGAACGGAAAAAAAGCTACTACGCACTGGGAATTCAGCCGGCAGTTACAGGAAAAATACCCTGCCATAAAAGTGGACAGCAACCCTTTTTATATCCGTGATGGTAATGTATATACTTCCGGTGGAGTAAGCTCCGGGATAGACCTGGCGCTGGCACTGGTAGAAGAAGATGTAGGAAGGGATCTTGCGTTGAAAGCGGCGCGTAAACTGGTACTTCATCTGAAGCGCATCGGGTATCAGTCGCAATTCAGTTCCCTGTTGCAGGCGTACAGTCTGGAGAATTCCATTGCAGGTAAACTTCATCCCTGGATGCTCCGTCATTTGCAGGACGATTTACAGGTAGAACATCTGGCAGCCCGCAGCAATATGAGTATACGCAATTTTAACCGTGTTTTTGTGAAAGAAACAGGTGTCACCCCTGCAAGATTCGTGGAGAAATTGCGGATAGAAGTAGCGCGGAAATACCTGGAAGATAGTGACCTGAGTATGGAACAGATTGCGGATAAATGTGGGCTGGGCGGATTAGTATCCATGCGGCGGACCTTCCTGCGGCATATGATGATATCTCCGAGTGAGTATCGCAGATCTTTCAGAACATCCTTACAAACAATTGAATAATTACTTAAAAATATATCACGATGAAAGTAGCTATTAATGGATTCGGGCGTATCGGCAGAATGACACTCAGGGCTCTTCAGAACAAAGCAGGAGTGGAGGTCGTCGCCATTAATGATCTGACAGACATCCAACTGTTGACACACCTGTTTAAATATGATACTTCGCATGGGAAGTTTCCAGGCGCCGTCACACAGAAAGATCAGCATATTATCGTAAATGGACATCCTATACAACTGCTGACGGAGAAGTCGCCTGAAAAACTGCCGTGGAAAGAGCTGGGCATTGATGTAGTGATTGAATCCACCGGGCGCTTTACCCACCGGGAACTGGCGCAGCAACATATCACGGCTGGTGCAAGGAAAGTGTTGATTACTGCCCCCGCAACCGGTAATGTGAAAACAATTGTAGCTGGCGTAAATGATGACCAGATTACAGAAGAAGATGAAATCCTTTCCACTGCATCCTGTACAACGAATTGTATTGCGCCGTTGCTATATTTGCTGGAGAAGGAATATGGTATTACATCCGGTTTTATGACGACCATACACGCGTTTACAATGGACCAGATGCTGCAGGATGGACCACATAAGGATTTCAGGAGAGCGCGTGCGGCTACACAGTCTATCATTCCAACTACAACAGGGGCTGCTAAAGCGATCGGCGATGTGTTGCCCGGAATGAAAGGTAAACTGGATGGCTTTTCTTACCGGGTACCGGTGATAGATGGTTCTATCGCAGAGTTGTCGCTGAACCTGGAGCAAACTGCTTCGGCGCAAGAGATCAATCAATTATTTAAACACTACGCAAATAGCAGTCTTAAAGGGGTGCTGGAATATACAGAGGAACCATTGGTATCTGCAGATATCCTGGGAAACACCCACTCATCCATTATTGATGGCACATTGACCCGTACAATCGGAAACCTGGTGAAGGTTGTAGCCTGGTATGATAATGAAGTAGGTATCTCAAACCGTTTGGCGGAACTGACTGTGGCATTAGCAACGACCAAACCTGTTGTTGTTTAAATCATTCCTTACCATAAAGGGTTGACCAAAAAGTAAAATTTGGTCAACCTTGTTTTTTAGCATGATAAAAGAATAGGATTAATCTACAATTTCCCGGCTACATACTTTACTAATTGCAGTACAGCACCCCAACCTTCGTTTGCTTCTTTAAACAGGTAATCCGTCATTTCATAATTGATTTCCTCTGTGGCGGAAAGAATGGTTCTTTCTCCATTTTTTATAAATTCATACGTTATTACAGAAAGCAATCTGTCCTTATCTTTGATATCAATCGGAAACATATTCATCCCCCATTTGTTTTGTTACCTTAGGGTCTGTGAAAACGCTCCAGGCTTTTTTTGTTGAAGCGTTTATGTCAATCGTCTTTTTAATAACTGGTTTGTTCATCTGTGTTAACTGTTTTTTGGCGAATTGACTTATTTTAGCAGTTTGGCGGTGACGGATGATATCGTTTTACTGCGCTAAAGTGACCTTATATCACAGATATATCATTGGCCTAATATGGAAAAATCACGTAATCATCCGGCAGCACTACCTTTCCTGTTTCTCTCCGAAATGTGGGAGCGATTTGGTTTTTATCTGATTCTGGGTATTTTCCAGTTGTACCTGACAGACACCTCAAAGGGAGGCTGGGGAATGGACCGTGCAACCGCAGCCGATATCTTCGGTACCTTCATCGCTTTTGTATACCTGACGCCCTTCCTGGGCGGACTGATAGCCGACCGCAAAATTGGTTACAGTAAGTCGATTATTATCGGAGGCATCCTGATGGGGATAGGATATATAGGCTTGTCCGTACATAACCTGACCTTTTTTTACCTGTCGCTTGCACTGATCTGTGTTGGTAATGGATTCTTTAAACCCAATATTTCCACTTTGCTGGGGAATGTATATAACGATGAAAAGTACCGCAGTCGTAAAGACACAGGGTATAATATTTTTTACATGGGTATTAATATCGGCGCTTTTATCTGTAACTTTTTTGCTGCCTTTCTGCGAAACACCGTAGGCTGGGGCGCTGCATTCATCGCTGCCGGCATAGGCATGTTCCTGGGAGTGCTGATTTTCGTTATCGGGATGAAACATTACCGGCATGCAGATGTACGCAAACCTGAGCAGGAAGGCGATATGCCGCTGAGCAGGATTTTCTCCGTTGTATTCCTGCCGGCAATTGTAGTGGGACTGGGCGCCTGGTTTATTCCCGGCAACATCTTCGGGTCTGACTCCACTGATGCGTTCATCTTTGCCTGTATCCCGATATTGTTCTTTTTTGTATCCCTGCTGATGAAAGCCGATGCAAAGGATCGTAAGCCCATATCCGCACTGTTGGCCATTTTTGCAGTATCTATTGTGTTCTGGGCTGTATTTAAACAGAATGGCACTGCGCTGACCACCTGGGCGCAATATTATACAGACAGGGAAATTCCTGCTGCCATTGAGCATCCTGCCCAGAGCCTTTACGTGGTAGAAACGGTGCAAAATAAACCGGATTCAGTAACTGCCTATGATGATGAATTCAGGGTGGTACGGGATGCGGCAGGTAAGCCGGAAAAAGTATGGGATAAGGTAGCCTACTTCAAGAATGTGGCGCCGGAGAAAATGCTGGCAGAAGAAAAAAGTATCAGCTTGTATAACACGGAACTGTTTCAATCCGTCAATCCCTTTTTTGTGATTACGCTAACACCTTTGATTGTAATATTCTTTGCATTGCTGCGGAAGCGGAACAAGGAGCCATCCACGCCGTCGAAAATTGCCTGGGGATTGCTGATATCGGCTGTATCAACGCTGATGATGGTGGGTGCGGTATATGTGTGCAGCAATGGCGCTGTGAAGGCATCACCCTGGTGGCTGATAGGAAGTTACGGTATCATAACGGTAGGGGAATTATTCCTGAGCCCTATGGGGTTGTCGCTGGTGTCCAAACTTAGTCCGGCGCGTATTACTTCGCTGATGATGGGAGGCTGGTTCCTGGCTACATCGATCGGTAATAAACTCTCAGGTATCCTGGCAACTTTATGGGACACGTATGATAACAAGGCGAACTATTTCCTTGTGAATTTTCTGCTGCTGGGAGGAGCGGCCGCAGTAATATTTATGATGTTGCGCTGGCTGAACAGGATTTTCAAAGGGTATGTAAAGTAGATAACATTTTTAAATTTATTTAATGAAGAAAGTAATTTTAGATTTAGCAGTAACCTTGGATGGATTTATTGAAGGCCCGAACGGAGAAATTGATTGGTGCATTATGGACGATGATATGAATATGGATGCCTTTATATCAGGGATAGACACGATATTTTACGGCAGGGTGAGTTATGACGCCTGGGGAAATTTCCAACCGGAAGTAAATGCCAGTTCAATGGAACAAGCGATATGGCAGGGAGTACATTCAAAGCATAAATTTGTTTTTTCCAGCCAGAACAGGCAGGATGAAAGAGCCACTTTCATAAATGCCGGTATAGCTGATAAAGTAGCTGAGATAAAAAAGCAGGGAGGTAAAGATATTTGGCTTTATGGCGGCGCAAGTCTTATCAAAACATTTATCAATTTAGGGCTTATCGACATATATAGAATATCAGTACACCCGATAGCTTTAGGAGAAGGGAAGCCGTTGTTTGAGAACCTAAAAGAACGGGTAAGGTTGAGCTTAGTCAAAACCAATGTGTTCAAATCGGGGGTGGTACAACTTATTTACGAGGCTGAAAGATGAAAGGACCCCTTTGGGGTATAGCTATATTGTCCGTTTAACAATAATTATCGTAGTTTTTTTAGTATCTTCTGTCAGCATTTATTTCATATCCTTTTGCGAGCAAATATTTGGTTTTTTCCATATGAAAAGAACTATTAAAAACGAGTCAGAGCTTCATGCTCCGACGAAGGCAATACTTGAACAGGAAAGAAAAGTATTGTTGGATCTTGGCAATGATATTACCAAAGTGAGAGAGAAGAATGATCTTATCACACTTTTTAAAAACAGGATTAAGGGATTATTTTACTTCACTCATACTATTATTACCTTAGTAGACCATAAAGACGAAACCTACTATGCATTCCTGCTGGATAATGAAGGATCTCCTATCAGAACCCATCTGAGGTACAGGGAAATGGTAGCATCCCGGTTTTCACTGAACGAACCCTTTATACAAGCTGTATTAACATCAGAAGAGCCCGTTTCTTTTATCCTGGAAGAAATAATGAACAAGCCCCAAAGTCCACCCTTTCTGCGAGTAAATTATGAAGGGGGCGTGCGGGAAATTCTGATGACAAGACTGATGAAAGAAGGAAAGCCAATGGGCTTTATTCATATGTACTCCGACCGGACAGACAGCTTTAGTCCCGAATTCAGGGGCGTAATGAAAGGTATTGCACCACAGCTGTCGGGGGCAGTTGCTAATATTATAAAAAATGAGGAGTTACTGAATAAAGACAAAGAGAAATCTTTTCTCCTCGATTTCAGTAGTGATATAGCAGCCGTAAGAACAAAGGAAGAACTCACCCTTGCTGTTCGCACCGCGCTGCGTAAACTGGATCAGCAAGGTGGCTTCGTTATCAGGTGTATCAATGAAGATAAAGCTACGTTGAGTGCATATGTATATGATCTTGGATCTGCTGCTGATGAAAAATCACTCTCCGTTCTTGTGAAAGCAAAATATCCTATTAATGATGGTTTGCAAAATCGGGTACTCAACAGTTCCATTCCTTTATTATTCAATGTAGAAAGAGAAATACAAAGAGGGATCACATCATCCTATTTGCAATACTGGAAAAAAATGGGCTTCGAAAATTTTGTAGGTATACGATTGCGCAACGGGGAAACCAACCTGGGAATTTTGCTCCTCGACATTGAAGAGATGAAGATAGAACTACTGCAGGGAATTTGTGCACAGATATCTATCGCCCTGGCTAATATTATGGCTAATGAGCAGATCAGCAAAAAACAGGAAGAACAGGCCTTTCTGTTGGAGTTCAGTAGCGCGCTCGCTAAGATGCGTACGAAAGATGAACTGCAGGCCGCTATCTTCGAGGTGTTGGATAAAATCATGAATACACAGCTTGCCATGATACGCGTATTGGAAGATGATGGCGTGCATTTGAGCGTATTTATGTTTGATCGCCGGCTATTTGGAAAGGCCCATGCCGATTTTGATAAATTAGTCGCCAACAAAATTAAAATAGATGAAACCTATACCGCACAGGTACTGGCAAGCAAAGAAGGAGTAGTATTTAATGTAGATGAAGAACTAAGAAGCGGTAATGATTATGCGAAACTCTGGAAAACCACCGGGCTGAGAAATATGTATGGTTTACCATTACGTATGGGCGATAAGATTATCGGTACCATTTGGCTGCTGGCAGATTCCCTGGGTACTTTATTACTGAAAGGTATCTGTTCGCAGATTACTGTTGCAGTAGCAAATATATTAGCGAATGAAAAATTACTCGCTTATAAAAAGCAACTGGAAATAGAAAATGATTATTTGAAAGAACAGATCAAAACGATTTATAACTTTTCTGAAATCATTGGTAGTGGGGAATCTATGCAGGAAGTATACCGCCTGATGGGACTTGTTGCAGCATCCAATACCACTGTGTTGATATTGGGAGAAACAGGTACGGGTAAAGAATTGATAGCAAGGGCTATTCACAATGCATCGCCCCGGAAAGAAAACCTGATGGTGAAAGTAAATTGTGCAGCGCTGCCTGCTAACCTTATCGAAAGTGAATTATTTGGTCATGAACGTGGTGCATTTACCGGTGCAACAGATCGCCGTATCGGGAAATTTGAAATGGCAGATAACAGCACTTTATTTCTTGATGAAATAGGAGAGTTACCACTGGAAGCACAGGCTAAGCTGCTGCGTGTAATTCAGGAGCGTGAACTGGAGCGTGTGGGTGGCAAACAGGTAATTAAAATCAATGTGCGCCTTGTTGCCGCTACCAACCGTAATCTGGAAGATGAGGTCAAAGCTGGCCGTTTCCGTGCTGATCTGTATTTCAGGTTAAATGTATTTCCTATCAACCTTCCACCTTTACGGGATAGGTTGGAGGATATAGAAACGCTCACTCATTTCTTTGTAAAGAAATATAGCAGGAACACCGGGCGCACTATCAGGAAAATAGCACCCAGGGTTATACAACAATTACGTAGCTATACCTGGCCCGGTAATGTAAGGGAATTGGAACACCTTATTGAAAGGAGCATATTACTGGCTGCAGACAGCACGTTGAGTGATGTTTTTATACCACGTAATGCTGACGCAGATAAACAGGAGCAGGCTTTCCTGCTAAACCGTTCCCTGGAAGAAGTGGAGCGCGGTTACATTATTGAAACGCTGAAACGCTGCGGAGGCAAGATTTCCGGTACCGGCAGCGCCGCAGAAGTATTACAAATTCCGGGGAACACATTACATTCTAAAATAAAAAAACTGGGAATTACAAAGAGCGACTATTTCTCGTGATGAAAACCCCTTAATAAAGTGATAAGCTTGATGGTTTCATTAAATACAGTGAAAAATTGATACCCCGGTTTTTATTATTTGGTTGATTTTTAATGATTTGCGAAAGATGGCATTTGGTTGGCCTAATAGATAGCATCACTAAAAACAAAAATCAAATTTATGAAAATCGTAGTAATCGGAGGCACAGGTCTCATTGGAACCAAGGTAGTAAATCAACTTCGTCAGGCAGGCCACCAGGTTATTGCCGCATCTCCTGCAACGGGTATCAACACCCTCACCGGAGAAGGACTGGCTGAAGCCATGAAGGAAACTGATATTGTTATTGACCTTGCCAACTCTCCTTCATTTGAAGATAAAGCTGTAATGGAATTTTTCCAGACAGCAGGTCGTAACCTGTTAGCCGCAGAAATCAATGCAGGCGTAAAACATCATGTGGCGTTATCTATTGTAGGCGTCGATATTATGCAGAACATTGGTTACATGCGTGCGAAAAAGGTTCAGGAAGAACTGATTGAGCAGTCAGGCGTACCTTATACTGTTGTTCGCAGCACTCAATTCCTTGAATTTATTGCCGGTATCGCCAACCAGGCTACAGAGGGCAATGAAGTGCATCTTTCAGATGTATTGTTCCAACCTATCGCTTCTGATGACGTGGCAAAATTTGTAGCTCAATATGCACTGGCTGCTCCGTTGAATGGCAAGGTAGAAATTGCAGGACCTGAACGTTTTGAAATGTACAAAATTGTTGAGCGTTATCTGCAGTTGGCCAACGACCCACGCACTGTAGTACCAAATGGTAAACCCGCATACTTCGGTGGCGAAGTTACGCACAGCGCCCTGGTACCTGCCGGAGAAGCGGAATTGGGAGCCATCAACTTTGAAAGCTGGTGGGCAGTCCAGGCTGTAAAGGCTTAACTACTCCAGACCTGCGTTCTGTTGAAACGAAGACGACAGGCGACAGTTTGTAACGGGAGTGCACTTTCCACCTGTTCGTGCACCAGGATATCCCTGCGCCGGCGTATTATCTTTACGAACCGGTCAGCAACACGGGAAGTCAACGGATTGCAGCTCACCTCCCATCGATTTATTTTAAACCAATAGCGCCAACACTTGCCTTGTTGAAAGCAGAAGTATTAAAACCAGCATGGTCATCAGATAAAATCCTTTTTTCTCAAAAAAATTTTACCATGACACAGATCATTAAAGCAGAAAACGATCTGCAAATTTCATCACTACTGCCGCTCAAAAATTATAGTCTGGACGAGGCTTTCGGGGAAATAAAAAAAGGACATTCCAGTAATAAAACCGAAATGTCCTTTAAGGTGACCCCTACGGTACGTTTTTCGAACTTTTTTATGGAAGATTTAAAGAGGCTCGCAAGCATGGCTGTTTAATAAACAGCCTGCCTGCGGGCCTTTTCTGTATATGATCATTTGTGAACCTGAAAATTGTGTTGTATGTTAAAGTTATCATGTAAAGAGGCAAGGGAACTAGACTTGGTTGATTACCTGGCTTCCCTCGGCCATCATCCTCAAAAGATCAGAAACCAAGATTATTGGTATTTATCCCCATTGCGGCAAGAACGAACTCCCTCCTTTAAGGTTAGCCGTCGGCTGAATATGTGGTACGATCACGGCATTGGGAAGGGAGGTAATCTCATAGACTTTGGGTTGCTCTATTTTAACTGCCCTGTCTCCGACTTTTTGCAGCGCTTGGCTCAATACCAGCCATCCCCAACTTTTTCTTTTCACCCGCCAGCCCCGGCGTCCTTTGCTGGTGAAAAGAAAGAACCCGGTGAGGGTAAAATTGTGGTTGTTGCCACCCGCCCCCTAAATGATGCGGTGCTGTTGGGGTATATTCAGAAGCGGTGTATACCCATAGAAATTGCCCGCCGTTTTTGCGAGGAGGTGGATTTTCTTTTATATGGAAAGAAGAATACCGCAATCGGTTTTCAAAACAACGCAGGAGGATATGAACTGCGGAACGAAAATTTTAAAGGCAGCAGCGCTCCAAAAGAAATAACCTTAGTAGACAACCACACCGAACAGATAGTCGTTTTTGAAGGCTTCTTTAGCTTCCTATCTTTTTGCACCATCAACAGAAACCAACAAGCCCCTTTGACAAATTGTCTTGTTTTAAATTCCCTTTCCTTCTTTGAAAAAAGCCGTCCACTGATGGAGCAATACAAGCAGGTACATTTGATTTTAGACAGAGATACAGCCGGCGTGAATCACACCCGAAAAGCCTTGCAATGGGATGAAAGTAAGTACATAGACCGGAGCGACTTTTACCACGGCCGAAAGGATTTAAACGACTGGCTTATTCATCATCACCATAGCCAAAGAGAAAGCCAGCGGAAAGGAAGAAGGCTTTAACTCGCTTAGGTAGCCAGCTATGTTTTGGTAAAACCAAAACTACTGGCTCACCTCATGCTACCGCATTCGGTGAGTAGCTTTTTCATGCCATCGCATTCAAAAACCTAAAGTGAAGTAGACTATGATGCAGGAGAACGAACAATTCAAAAAGAAGGGTGGCCGCCCCCGCAAAGGAATCAAAAAAGATCAATTCCTGGCCATCAAATGTAATCAGTGGGAACGGTCTATTATTGAGGCTAAGGCGAGAAATTCAAACCTTACTATATCGGAATACCTACGAAAAATGGGCGTTGCCGGAAAAATTGACAGACGGGAAAAGGTATTTCCTAAAGAGGTATTAGAGTTAACCGGAACACTGAACCACCTTGCGGCTAACCTCAACCAGATTGCTAGAATACGGAATGGTATAGAACAGTTATCCCTAACGGAACTAGTACAACTGAAAATACAATCAGGCGACCTGAAAAAGCTAGCGGAACAGATTAAAACGTATTTCCAATGATAGGTTATGTAGGTACAGGAGGTTCTTTCCTTGGCTGTATTCAATATTGCCTGAACGATAAGGAAGAGCTTTCTGAAAAACAAAAAGAGGAGCTTTCACGAATGGATGGCTTGCAACATAGTGGCCGGGCAGAAATTCTATCGTATAACCGGTGTTTTGGAAATCCGAAAGAGTTGGCCCAACAATTCCGAGATGTGGCTAAATTAAGTAAGCGGGTAGAGAAACCGGTGTTCCATTTTTCGTTGCGCTTGGCACCGGGAGAATCCCTTAACCGCAATCAATTGGAGGAGATAGGACAGGAATGTGCAAAGGAGTTCGGGGTAGCCAATAACCAATATATCTGTGTATTACATAAGGATACCAGCGAGCAGCATATTCACATCGTAGCTAACCGCATTGGGCTTGACGGAAAAGCGGCCAATGATAGTAATAGTTATAAGCGGATGGCGGCACTTTGCCGGAGATTGGAAAAGCAATATCATCTGCAAGAAGTGTTAAGCCCCAAGGCTTTTTTATCTCCAAATGAGCGATTATTACCCCGACATGATTCACGGAAAACCCAATTACAAAAAGATATTCGGCAAGCATTGACAGAAGTTAATCATTTTGATCAGTTCACAGAACGAATGAAAGAACTAGGGTATACTGTTCTTAAAGGCCGGGGTATTGCTTTTATTGATAATAAGAAGGTGAGAATTAAAGGTAGTGAAGTAGGCTTTTCTTTGTCCAAGATAGAGCAAATACTCAACCTGAAACAGAAGATGGAAACCAATATAAAAGAACATGAGAATTATAAACAGGCTATAGAACGAAGTTTGGCAGGGCAAAAATCTTTTACGGCCACGCAAAGGCTGTTATTAAACACAAAGGTAGATGCCTTGATGGAGCGTTCACCTTTTGTTCCTATCATAAAGGAAGTTGCCAGCATATTAGATGTGCTTCTGAGGCCAGAGCAGTCTTTTCAATCAATACCTTACGAGTTGACGGCAGAAGGGTATGAGAAGTTAAGCAAGAAGAAAAGAGCGACACGGAAAAGTTTGCACCATTGATTTATGGGTAGAAATATTAATTTGTTTTTTGCTCTAAATTAGTTAATATAGAGTATAAAGCTGATGCAATAAAATCAACCATAATGCAAAGATCAATAGGTATCAGGGTAACACCATCTACCTTGTTTTTTTCAATTGTTAGTTATGAGAATGGAGAATTGGAAATCACTCTAGTAGATAAGATAAACAATCCCAAAGCACTAAATATCCCAGAGCAGCTAAAGTTCCTTAGAAATACATTATGCGACATTATAAATGAATTTAAGATAACAAATGCTTGTATACGTATAACTGAATCAAATGCTCAATCTATTAATATTCCCAGAATTTATATTGAAGGTGTAATACAGGAACTATTCGCAAGTTCAACGATTGTTAAATATTATGTAGGACAGATATCTAACATTAGTGCAAATCTTGGAATAGAGAGAGTAAAATTCAAGCCCTATGCAGAAGGGAAGGAGATTTTTATGGAAATAGAAAACTGGAAAACATTTTCATTAGAAGAAAGAGAGAGTTTAATGTCGGCGATTAGCACCTTAAATATTTAAATTATGCCATTAGGATTATATACAACTGAACTAAATTTTGAAACAATAAGAGAAATTGGACAGGAGGGGAAAAACTCTCAAGTATATTTAGCACACGACAAGCAGCTTGATGGAGAAATTGTTGTGAAAAAAATTAAGAAGAGCAAAATTGTCAATCCAACTGAATATTACGAGGAAGCCAAAAAATTATATGCTTCTTCACATAGTAATGTAGTTAAAGTTAATTATGGATGTTCTGATGCCGACCATATCTATATTGCTATGCCATTTTATAGAAATGGATCTCTAAAGACGTTAATTACAGCAAAAAATCTAACCATAAGGGAAATTATCCGTTACTCAATACAGTTTTTATCAGGGTTGCATCATATTCATTCGAAAGGACTAATACATTTTGATGTTAAACCCGACAATATTTTAATTTCTGATAGTGATGAAGCTCATTTGTCGGATTTCGGTCTAACCAAAGCAATGGATGCTTTTGGTTTTGCGTCTCAAGAGCAAGTCTACATTAAACAAGTGCCCCCTGAAGCTTTTACAAGTTCAAATAAAACAATTCATTTCGATATTTATTTGGCAGGGCTAACAATATATAGGTTACTGAATGGAGAAAATTATTTTAATAGCCAGTTAATTGGTTTTAGCATGCAATCTGAATTTATTGATGCAGTGACAACAGGTAAGTTTCCTGGCAGAAGTAACTATTTGCCACACATTCCAATAAAATTGCAAAAAATTGTCAATAAAGCTATGAGCGTCAATATCACTGATCGGCATCAATCTGTTTTAGAATTGATAAATGAACTGAGTGATGTCGACGAAAATTTAGATTGGCGATTTTTTCAGACTCAAACTATCGATCATTGGGAGCGTGACAACGGAACTCACACCTATAAAGTGCAAGTTGATTTGGCAAATCACGGAAATATTAGTATAATTACCACGAAAACGAATAATTCAACATCCCAAACACAGCGCGAAACAGCTCACTGCCATAGTAATGTAACGAAGTCTAACGTTTTGTCTAAAATAAAACAGGCATTAAAGCTTTGAAAATAAGGGTGATAAAATATAATCAGAAGGGATTAACAAGGGCTGAAAATGTAGCCCCTAAGTTTGTTATGCCTAAAAATGATTTAAATAAGAATAATATAAAAATCACTCAGCAAAATCACTATATTAAAATAACCCCCAAAAATAGCAATAGCTAGTCATATTTGTTAATGCAATTAAATCTTATCTATTACCCGCATTAGAAGATTTATATACCGCTTCAGTTCTTCCTGATCAATATTAGTTGAAATAGTCACGACTTAATCTGACAGTAAGGGATTAACTTTAAGTAACCACACTTATTAATTAATCCCCCTAAAACTGTCAGAAATGAAAAGTAATGACAAGTTAATTAAAACCAAATTAGGATTACTCAAATTAGCAGAAAATTTGGGTAACGTATCCCAAGCTTGCAAAGTAATGGGTTATAGCCGGGATAGCTTTTACAGGATTAAGGAATTATACGATACTGGAGGAGAAACAGCCCTACAGGAGATTAGCAGATCCAAGCCGATATTGAAGAATCGGGTTGAGCCTATAGTTGAAGATGCTGTAGTTAAGCTCGCTTTCGAGTACCCTGCCTTTGGTCAACAACGGGTAAGTAATGAATTAAGAAAGCAGGGAATTTTTATCTCCGCCGGAGGCGTACGGAGTGTGTGGCAAAGACATGATTTAGAGATATTTGAAAAAAGACTACATTCTCTGGAAGTCAAAGTAGCTCAGGATGGAGTAATTCTTACTGAAGCTCAGATGATGGCCATTGAGCGCAAGAAAGAGAAACGGGAAGCCTTTGGCGAAATTGAAACAGAACATCCAGGTTACCTTGGAGCACAGGACACTTACTATGTCGGTAACATCAAAGGAGTTGGAAGAATCTACCAGCAAGCCTTTATTGATACCTACTCCCGGATTGCTTTTGCCAAGGTTTATGATCGTAAAAACGCTATTACTGCTGCGGATCTACTTAATGATCGGGTTCTCCCATTTTTTGAGGAACAGCAAGTACCAATGATGCGTATTTTAACGGATAGGGGATCCGAGTATAAAGGGAAGTACGAACATCATGAATATGAACTGTATTTAACTATTGAGGGCATAGAACACACTAAAACCCAAGTTCGAAGCCCTCAGTCCAATGGCATATGCGAAAGGCTTAATCGGACTATTAAAGAGGAATTTTACGTAGTAGCCTTCCGTAAACGTCTTTATACAACATTAGAAGAACTACAAGCTGATCTGGATGAATGGCTTGAATATTACAATAATCAAAGACCTCACAGCGGAAAATATTGTTATGGAAAAACTCCCATGGAGACTTTTCTTGCAAGTAAACACCTGGCTAGAGAGAAACAAATAAATGAGTTAACTTTAGCTACTACTTAACCAACAAAAAATCCCTGTACTGTCAGATCAAGTAGTAGCTATTACATATTAGTATTTCTATTATTTCCAGATGCGTGATGGAATTCTTTCGTGTAGTCGTTGAGCTCTATAACATCTTCCACTATCTTATTAAGGTGCTGGAGCCGACCTTCGCTACCATTTTTTTTGATGAGCTCAATAATGTCGCCTAGCCATTTATTGTTAGGGATTATATCAAAATATTTGGACTTAAAAACACCTTCAAGGACAGGTCTAATGCATCTGATTACTTCTCGTTTGTCAGCTTCGGATGAGGTGCCACCAATAATGAATTTTTTTATTATTTCGATATCCTTTTGCGTACTGGTTAAAAATTCAGAGTTAATATCATAGCCGGCGAGAGAACTGGTCTGTCCGTTGTTTTCAATCTTTAAGGTAACTTGATCAATAAATGAGCATTTATCTGAGAAGTCAGCTGCAAATGGTAAGTCATGAGTTAATAATATGAGCTGTACTGCTGAATTAGCAATTTTAGCCAGTTGAGTAATTGTTGCATTACGTCTTGAATAATCAAAACTAGATAGGGGGTCATCAAATACAACTATTTTATCAGAGATGCCTAATATTTCCAACCGTGCAAGAAAAAAGCATAAGGCGATGGTACTTTTGTCTCCTTCACTCATTGAGTATCTTGCATTTCCAAATTTACCTGTTATATCAGGATTTGAAAATACCACTTGTTCTTCATATACTTCAAAGACTGGAAATATTCTAAACCTTTCAAAATCAGTTGTGTTTTTTAAGTAGGAGAACTCGCTTAAACTAATGTATGAAGTGAATTTAGACAAATACTTATTCACTAACTCAATATGCTTTTCGAAGATTGGGTTTGCATAATTGTAAAACTCGGTCATTATTTTGTCTAGGTCAGATTGGTCTTTAAATGTGTCGTTTTGATTGTTTTTAGAAATTTTCTTTAGCTGATCTTTTTTATTGATTATTGAGCGCATCTTATCTCTAAATTCCTGCCCTTTAATGCCTAGTAAAAGCTTGAATAAATTAGTCTTATTTTGTTTCCGACTAAATGATCCAGCAAATAAATAATCTTCGATGTAGTTTATATCAAAGACCTCAATGTTTAAGTTACTAGAGTTCCATTTAAAATCGGTTAGAGTTATTAGACTATTACTGTTGTATGTCTTAATTTTTACAATAGGAGATGTTGTTGTACCAAAAGTTTTTTTGAGCTTTATTAGATCTGTATCATTCAATGCTAACGATTTCAGGATTGTGGAAAGCGTAGTCTTACCCGAACCGTTTGGAGCGTATATAATATTAACTTTTCTAAGTTGGCCATTCCACTCGTTAGTTCCCTTGAGTTTATAATTGACAAAATGTCCAATATTCGAAATTTCAATAATTTTTTCTATCATTAATGGCATTTTAAATGTATACTAAATATAGCCTAGTGAGCAATTTGCTTTAGTCGTTGAGTAACTATAGATTCTATCTTAGTTTTAAGAGGCCATATGACTAGTGGTAATTTTATGAAGGCTATAATTTTTGAGTTTTGGACTTCAATATATCCGGATATAGGGATCGTGTTTTTAATTTTAAAAGCATAATTTACTGAGTTACCATCCCATAGTTCTTTTAAGTTGGTTATTTCTTGGTGATAGATTTTCTTTTCCTCTGTAATGTAGGTCTGTAATTTTTTCAATATAACCTCAATTGGGAGTGAATGTGAAGTGGTGATTTTCATTGGAAAATATCATTTTTCTATTTCAGTTTCAAATTCACTGCTAGCAATTTTTTGTTTGGCGGTGATTTTTTTTGGAAAGTCTTTAAAAATTTCATGCAGTGGAGTACCATGATTATTGGACGTTTCATATATGTTCAATGGGCTATTCGAGATATTCAGAATAGTCATTTCTAACAGTTTTAATTGTAAATCGGCGTCGATTTCTTTCGTTGCCTTCCTGTATCCTTCAAATGCCATTGATACAGCATATTTATATGAATAATCTTCCATTATCCGACTTGTAAAGCCATATTGTTTTGCACAGAACCATCCGAGCCATACACAGGATGCGAATATTGGCAAGCGGACGATAACCCTAGTCAGTTCTAAATCCTCTTTTTTAAGTTCAAGTAATACATGGTATGAGAGGCCAATTAATAAGCCAATAGAAAGAAAAGTAGCTATCCCCCAGAGGATTAACGAGTATCTTAACTCATCCTTTCTTTTTTTAAATGATCCTGCCATTCCGTGTCGATTAGCATCTTCAATTGTTTTTTGTATTTCCTCCTGAAACTCGCTATTTTTATCTAGCTGTGAGGTTAACTCGCTCAAAGATTTTTCCGATTTTTCTGAAAGTGATTGGTTGGCTTGCTGGAGTAATTCGATTTTTTTTGCCATCTCTTTGTACTCGACTGATTTCTCTGAAATATCTTCTTTGATGGCTTGTATGTTTTCTTCCCAAGTCGGAATCTGTTGAGCCGCGAGTTCCGCCGCTGATTTTTGTTTATCAATTACTTCTAGGTCTTCCAGTATGGTCTTCTCTCTTGCCTCAGCATTTTCATATTTGTCCTCTAATTCCTTATATAAATTTTGAGTGTTAGAATGAATTTCAGTAATGCTTGTATTGAATTCTTTTTGTTTTTCGACAAGTGATTCTAATTCAATTAATTCAGCTTTTGCCTTTTGGATTTCGACATCTGTTTTAATTGGCTCTTTTACCAGAGTTATATAAGTTTCTTTGATCCTAAAGTGGAACTTGGCAATGCAATCTAGAAAATGATTGAATTCATCCTTTTTTACTGCAAAGTCTTCTTTTAATAATTTTGATGCTCTGTCAAAATATTGGGATGAGCTTCGTTCTAATAAAATTGCCTCGAACGCTTTTTCATGATCATCTAATGCTACAACTATATTGTAGCAATCAGTAAGAACATCAATAATTAGTGCCTTTGAGATTCCTGGGAAGTTGAATATATCATCTCCATCAGGCAATTGCTCGTTTACTTTTGATTTCAGATTTGTAAGTCTTGTTTTGGTTGATTTCAAGGTTAGAGAATTTAGAGGTTATAGTAGATATTCTATTTTATAATCGATGCAATAGCATCGGTATTGCTTTTTTGGTGGAGTTATTGGGAGCTTGTAGCATTCAATTAGACAATCTGCAATTGGTTATTTTTTACTTTTTTGTGATTTGCTTTTAGCTATTATTAAATTCGCCACCACCAAATCATCCACCCCAATCAACTCCGCCATCTTCATTATCTCCTTCACCGTAAACCGGCTACAATCAGCCTGCCTTTTCGTAAAATTATTATAGTTAATCCCCAGGTGCCTCGCCATCGTTGACGGTGGCATGATATCAAAGATTTTGTTGAAATCCGTGATGCCACCGCGTTCTATCAATTCCTTGATTGCATTATATCGTTTATCCTTTGCCATATATTTAAAGTAGCAAAAAAGTTCTAAAGCATAATGAAATGATTACTAATGATAATCAATTTGTTTAATTTTAATTATCAAATTGATTATCATTAGTCGCATTTCATTTGAAATGTTCCTTATCTTTGTAGTGTTATAGGGCCTGAAACACTGTTTTAGGCATAATTAATAAAATTATTAGCTTTGCGGGTCTTCGTAAATGAAATTATCCGCATTGCCATCGTTCTCATTCCCGTACGCCTTCGGAAGCCCGGGAATAGAGTAGGGCGGTGCCTGCACCTTATGGCGCAGGCTCGCTTGTTGGTTACCTGGGCTTCCGAAGGCGTACAGGTACCGCAAGTTGAGTTCTGCGCTATTTTTGTGCGCAGTGGTCAACTATTACCTAACAATAACCCCCCTTTCTTTATGAACAGGATGATAGGACCACCGGATAATTTACTAAGTGAAATTTATTTAAAATTGATTGCATTGCCCTGCTCCTTCCGTGAGAAGATAGAGGAGGAATGTGCATGGAGTACACCTACTTTTTACCGTAAACAAAGGTTGATTACAGGTTTGAGCAATGCTGAAAAGGAAAAGATTGCAGAGATTTTTGAAGAAGTGATTAAAAGTATTGCGAGCGACTGTGATAAATATCGTAGGCCCAATTGGTGATTTGATTGCATCCCATATGTGAAAACCAACCACAATGGAAGCACTTTATATTGAAGATAATTTGATAGAACAGCGACTAATGACGCTCTACATGGGTGATCTTGGCGTAACGTTACACATAGTCGGAACTGGTTCGGAAGGCTGGACAATGGCGCATAAGGTGCTTCCATCTTTTATTATGATGGATATGGGAATGCCCGATATGGACGGTGAAACCCTATTGAAGTTATTGAAAGCTGATCATCGGTTACGTCACATACCATTGATCGTAATAACAGCAGATTTATTGATTGATAGAAAGGTGAATATTTGGGATATGGGAGTTGTAGGATGCGTGATTAAACCCGTGAGCAAGAGCAGGCTTGAGGGTTTACTAAAACAGCTATTCCCGTAAATGGAGTGAGTAAAGTTCTTTGACATATTGAATAGATTTTTGGGCTAATAATCTATTGTATTATAAATGCGGGGGAAGTAATGCCCTGTTGTCCATAGAGGCTCAAGCCAATAGGCGTTGAATGATGTATTGGTTGCGCATTATTGGCTGAGCCTCCGTGGGAAGGGCTATATACGTTCTATATATCGTCCTATGCTCTTTTTTACCTCGGCTATCCCGTATTCGGGAAACGAAGCGGATAAAAAATTCTCCAACGCCGCTGCTGTCCCCAACTGGTTCCATTCAAAAATTGGAAAGCTGATTAAACCTTTAGGATGCTGTTGCCGGACAAAGGCCACTAAGGGAATATACGGAGGAGCGTAGTAGATAGCATGTTCAATCATTTTATCATACAGCTCGGGTTTGAAGCTTGTTTTAAAAGTCTCAACTATTTGCGTAGCTGTTAAGCTATCATATATGGCTCTTACTATTCCGGCATATCTGGGAATACCTTCATCCATAAAGAAGTCTACAAGGTAGTCCTTGAAACGTTCGTCCATTGGCTCTAACAGGTCAGTAGATAAATATTTGTATTCTTGGGCAAACTGTTCAAGTGAGAAGGTATCAGTATTTTTATCTACGATGTACTCGATCAGACGGCTTTCTTGTTCCTTGATCTGTTCTATACTTGTCTCCAGTTCCGCGTATTTGGGACGGGAGTATAGATCAAAGTAGTAGCTTTTAAAGAATATAGATTTCCGGTCAAAGGTAACCTGCATGTACAAGGGATGAACATCCTTGCCATGAAACGGGACCGGCTTAATCCGTTCGTTGAAATACGGTTTATAAGTGACTTTATATGTTTTATTGTCTGTTGGCATGAATTTTTGAAAGGTGTTTTATCTTCTTTATTGATAATAGACCTCTATAAATCGGTTCTTTTGTGAGATTTGATTATGTTTTTCATAAATAAGGAGGTTATTTCGATCATAAACTCCATTTCGGAAGATTTAACTTTATCATTATGTTTAATATAAGTGTTTTGATATTGTGTATAATATTCTATTAGTTTTACGAACATATTGGTATACTCTTTACTGCCTCCTGCTTTAGTAATTAGAGTCCCGATATTTGGCAGTTGATTTTCTAACGACTTGGTATTATCGAATATTTCCTTTAATAAAATTTCTAAGGCGAGTCTTAAATCATCCAAAACATTTCTCTCAAAAGCCTTTAATTTGAAATTCTCTATCGCCTGTGTATAAAGCTTTAGTGCTCCAGAGAAATCTTCAAGCCAATGTTTGGTTTGATTTATTATTTCAATGTCCAGTTTTTCATCTTCTGATAGAATGTCACCCAAATGAGAATAGTCTTTTACTAGTTTTATCTGTAGCTTTTTTACTTCCTCTTTATGAATGAACTTTAGTTTGCTACAAAGGTCATTGATTATAAAATATTTTTCATTGTCTTTAAAGGCTAGCAGGTTGGTTTTTAATGCGTCTCTCTTTGTAATTATTTGTCCATCTCTTGTGAGTGAAGGATCAGAGAACTCTACTTTTCTGCCAAATTGAATAGAATATTCAGTAAAATAGTTTGCTATCTCCCTTCCAGTCAGACCGCTATTGGTTTCTCCTAGGATATTACATGTATGGGAAATGAAGATATTGTCCATTGCTTAAATGTTTAATATAATAATTAACAGATTTGCAGCTTGTTTTTGAGTCAAAGTTACAAAAAAGTTTTACCAAAATGTGTGTCTTATCAAAACTTTTATTAAATTAGTATTCCTAGCCGTGCCCGTAAGGGAATTGTGCTGATTGGTAACGTGAAAATGAAGGTGGGTTATGGAAAGAATGAAGCCGGACACGGCAGTAGAGATACTGCAAAGGCATGGTTTACAGGTAAGCAGGGAACAGGCCGTATTGATCTTAGAATTTGTTTACACTATGGCGGAAATCGCTGTAGCTCAATGTTTACGGGATGAAAACAGCAGACTTATACATTCGGGTGAGTACAGACGAACAGGCGGAGAAGGGGTATAGCCAACGTAGTCAGGAAGAGATGCTTCGCAAGTACTGCGAATTGAATGCTATTCAGGTACGCAGGATTATCTACGAGGACCATTCTGCCAAAACATTTAATCGTCCTGAATGGCAGAAGCTACTGGCTGATTTGCGTAAGCATAGAGGGCAAACAGACCTCATCTTATTTACAAAATGGGATAGGTTCAGTAGGAACGCCGGTGACGCATACCAGATGATTAGCTTGTTAAGGAAAACAGGCGTTGAACCGCAGGCCATTGAACAGCCTTTAGATTTGTCTGTTCCAGAAAACAAAATGATGCTGGCGTTTTATCTGGCGGCACCTGAAGTGGAAAATGATCGCAGAGCATTAAATACCTTTTCCGGTATGCGCCGCGCAAAGAAGGAAGGAAGATGGATGGGAACAGCGCCCTTTGGCTATACCAACAAGGTTACAGAAGTAGGCCAGAAATATATCACTCCTAAAAATCCACACGCTGAAATTATCCAATGGGTATTTGAAACATTGGCTAAAGGGATATTTACTACAGAGCAAGTTTGGAAACAAGCAAAAACAAAAGGGCTGACTATATGTAAGAACGGCTTTTGGGTGCTTGTACGCAACCCTGTCTATTGTGGGAAGATCTTAATCCCCAAGTACAAAGAGGAAGAAGCGCATTTTGTGAAAGGACAACATGAACCAATCATTTCAGATGCACTTTATTATGAAGTACAAGATGTGTTAGACGGTAGAAAAAAGAAACAGCGGGTACAAATTGAGGTAGATGAAAATTTGCCGCTCCGTGGTTTCCTTGTATGTCCCCGCTGTGGAAGGGTACTAACCGGCAGTGCATCAAAAGGAAAATACAGATACTATCATTACTATCATTGTTCCTCCTCTTGTGGTAGCCGATTTAGAACCGATGCGGTCAACAAGCTATTTATTGTGGAGTTGAAGAAGATGGTTCCGCATCCCGGTATGATAGAGATATATAAATCAGCGATTATCAGTGAGTATAACAGCAAGACTAAAGACCACATGAATGGTCGCAGGTTGATGTTAGAGCGACTGGAAGAATTAAACAAACAGCTTGCGAAAGCAAGGCGCCTGATGTTAAAGGAAGAAATTACACCTGCTGAATACCGCGAAATAAAAGCAGAATATCAACCCGAAATAAATTCCTTAGAGGCACAAGTATTGAATTGCTCAACACCCTCGAATAAGATTGACGACTTGATTAATAAGGCCGTGGATAACGTTTCCAGACTTGATTGCTTGTATGAAAATGGAACGGTAATAGAAAAGCGTTTGATCGTGAGTTCGATCTATCCGGAAAAATTGACTTTTGACGGTTTCAATTATCGAACTCCCCGTATCAATGAAGCCGTTCGTTTAATATGTAGTCTGGACGAGGCTTTCGGGGAAATAAAAAAAGGACATTCCAGTAATAATACCGAAATGTCCTTTAAGGTGACCCCCCTGGGGCTCGAACCCAGGACCTACTGATTAAGAGTCAGTAGCTCTAACCAACTGAGCTAGGGAGTCTTTCCACCGTCTTTGTTAAAAAACGTGAGCGCAAATTTAACGGATCTTCTGAATATTTGTGTACTTTATTTAATTAAATTTGATAATAAGGACGAAATGTGGATAAATACCCTTTATGTTGATAATCTAACCGTTAGCTCATTATAAAATTTTTTTTTCATGCAAGAAGCGTACATAGTAGCCGGATACCGCACCGCGGTGGGAAAATCCAAAAGAGGCGGTTTTCGCTTTTACAGACCAGATGATCTGGCTGTAGACGTAATTACCGGATTGCTGAAATCCTTGCCCCAGCTGGATCCTAAGCGGGTAGATGATCTGATTGTAGGAAATGCGGTACCGGAAGCAGAACAGGGTTTACAGATTGGCCGTATGATCTCTGTACGGGCTTTAGGTATTGATGTGCCGGGAATGACGGTGAACCGCTATTGCGCCTCCGGCCTGGAAACAATTGCTATTGCCACCGCTAAAATACAAACCGGTATGGCCGATTGTATTATTGCCGGCGGTACAGAAAGTATGAGCCTGGTGCCGGTAGCAGGTTGGAAAACAGTACCCAACTATACCGTGGCCAGCACCAATCCCGATTATTATATTGGCATGGGACTCACCGCTGAAGCAGTGGCTAATGAATTCAAGGTAAGCCGCCAGGACCAGGATGAGTTCTCTTATAAATCACATCAGAAAGCGTTGAACGCTATTCAGAACGGTTATTTCAAACCGGGCATCCTTCCGGTGTCTGTTGAAGAAGTATATGTTGATGAGAAGGGAAAGAAACAGAAACGTTCCTACATCGTGGATACTGATGAAGGACCGCGTGCAGATACTTCACTGGAGGCGTTGGCAAAGTTAAAACCTGTTTTCGCCGCCGGTGGTTCCGTTACAGCGGGCAACTCTTCACAAACTTCCGACGGCGCCGCCTTTGTAGTGGTGATGAGCGAGCGGATGGTGAATGAGTTGGGATTGAAGCCTATCGGGCGTTTGGTAGGTTGTGTTTCTGCGGGGGTGCATCCCCGTATCATGGGAGTAGGGCCTGTAGCTGCCATACCAAAGGTGTTACAGCGTACCGGGAAATCGCTGCAGGATATCGACCTGGTTGAATTGAATGAAGCATTTGCTTCGCAGTCTATTGCGGTTATCCGCGAGCTGGGCATCAATCCGGATATCGTTAATATCAATGGCGGCGCTATTGCATTAGGACATCCGCTGGGATGTACCGGTGCAAAATTAACGGTGCAGTTATTAGGCGATTTAAAAAGACTGAATAAAAAATATGGCGTTGTTACGGCCTGTGTTGGCGGCGGACAAGGCATTGCAGGTATCATTGAAAACATCAACTGATAATACCGGTCAACTCACCTTTATACTAAAAAAGGAGCCATTGGCTCCTTTCTTTTTTTATTCCCCTTTTATTTCCAGCTCACTCAAATATTGATATACCGGCTGCGAAATCTTACTGGTGTCTGTAAACATTATACGACGCAAATCCTCCGGCTGTCGCAGATCAATACCAAATTCCGTCATCATTCTCTCATAAAAAAAATTACGCTTTCCTTTTGATCTTCCATTTTCGTAAGTAACAAAGCAGGCGCGGGATACTCCCAACAAATTGCTCATTTCCTGTTGGGTTAGTTTTAGCGATTTACGGATTATTTTGATAACCCGTTTATTGTATAAGTTCATTGGGTAAATTTAAAAATGTTACAAAAATGTGCCACTGTAACAATTATTGACTATATTTGTATCATAATGTATAAATCACTGATCCTAATAGTGTTGAATTGAGATGAGCAGCGAATTTTTGATAAATAGATTTTCATTATGAACATAAAACACCCGTTACCGGCGCGCCGGTAAAAAAGTGGTGGAGATGCAATCATTTTAATAGCGGATACTAACAGCTGTTAAAATAGATAGATGAAGAAGAAGGAAGATGAGGGGAAGGGAAAACTAATTGATGTAACAACCGGCCAACCGCCGGATCCCTGAAAAAATCCATCGTAAATTTTTTTTGTTTGTAAGACAAAAACCAAAGGAGCTGTCTTTCTTTCGAGGAACGGGCAGCTCTCTTTTGGCTACATACACTTTTCAAATGTAATGGATTTTAGCGCAGCAAACAAATAAATTATTTTATAAATGATTGATCTTAAAATGAATATATATTGTTAAAATGATAATTTATATATCAATATGATATAAAAAATATCATTCTGATACTTCTTATTAAGATAATATCACTTTCTTTTTAATTAGATTAAACTTTTTGTTAATTTGGCGCTATAATCGGCCCCTAAGCCATCAACCATATCGCCTTATGGATCGCAGACAATTCCTAACCTTATCACCTGACCGCCAGCAACCGCGGACTACCACCGCTATCGCCCGTACCGCCACCGGCATTACGCCGTATACCGGTGCCTGGGATACGTTACAACGCATTCACCTGCTGAAACGCACCCTGTTCGGGGTTACACCCGCAAACATCAATGCCTTCAACAGCCTGAATATGCAGCAGGCAGTAGATACCTTGCTCACCGCACAACCGGACCCCGCGCCTCCCGTCAACAATTACGGCATCGATGATACCGGCGTTACTCCCGGCGCCACATGGGTAAAAGCCCCGCTCGGTGATGAAATGCTGGAAAGAAAAAGAATCGCCTCCTATAAGGCATGGTGGACAGGTCAAATGATTAACCAACAGTCAAGCATACACGAAAAAATGGTGCTCTTCTGGCACAATCATTTCGTTACAGAAACAGGTATGGTAGGCGACAGCCGCTTTATCTACCAATATAATCTCACCCTGCGTAAACATGCCCTCGGGAACTTTAAAGACCTTACCAAAGCAATAACGCTGGATCCCGCCATGCTGGTGTATCTCAACGGATACCTCAACTCCAAAGGCGCCGCCGATGAAAACTATGCAAGAGAACTGCACGAACTTTTTACAGTAGGAAAAGGCCCCGATTCCCATTATACAGAAGATGATGTAAGAGCTACCGCACGCGTACTCACCGGCTTCCGGGTAGATAGAACCAACATCGTCAGCTTATTCGATACCACACAACACGATCTTACCAATAAAGAATTTTCTGGATTCTATCTCAATAAAGTAATCTCCGGTAAAACAGGCCAGGACGGCGCTAAAGAGCTGGACGAACTCCTGTCGATCATCTTCCTGCAACCAGAAGTGGCAAAATTTATCTGCCGTAAACTATACCGCTTCTTTGTATATTATGATATTGATGCAGCTACAGAACAGAATGTAATTACACCACTGGCAGATATTTTCCGCAGCAGCGGCTATGATATTAAAGTCACGCTCAACGCACTGTTTACCAGTGAACATTTCTTTGATCCGCTTAACATGGCCTGCCTGATTAAAAGTCCGGCCGACTTCTGCATCGGTATCTGCCGCGAATATGGCATTACCTTCCCTACGGATTATACCAATCAATATAAAGGCTGGGCAGTAGTCCACGACAGGGCCGCTTCCATGTTGCAAAACTTCGGCGATCCCCCGCTGGTGGCCGGATGGGACGCATATTACCAGGCGCCTTCGTTTCATGAGCTGTGGATCAATACAGATACACTGCCCAAACGTAACCGCTTTAGCGATAGCCTCGTCAGCAGCGGCGGTTTCAACGGCCTCCGTATTGATACCCTCGCTTTTGCCAGCCGCCTTCCTCATCCGGAAGACCCCGTAGCACTGGTCAACGACTCACTGGACATACTATATCGTGTAGGCGTTTCCGATACCGTTAAAGGATTCCTGAAAAATAAGATCCTCCTGAGCGACCAAAGCCCCGATAGCAACTATTACTGGACGCAAGCCTGGAACGCATGGAAAGCCTCGCCCACAGATGCCACCCTGAAAGATAATGTGGAAAGCCGCCTCCAGGCCCTGTATAAATACATTATGGACTTGTCTGAATATCAATTATCCTGATAGCAGAAAAACCTTTTTATGAAAAGAAGAGACTTCCTGAAATATACAGCGCCAGCTGCTATCCTGCCAACTTTAATCAATGGCTTTTCTATTAAAGCCTTCGGTTCATCACCGATGCTGGACGCATTAAGCACCGCTTCGGCAGACAATGATCATGTACTCGTCATGATACAAATGACCGGCGGTAATGATGGTCTTAACATGGTCATCCCACTGGATGTATACGGTAAATACCAGGCCGCACGCGCCAATATCGCTATCCAGGAAGGAAAAGTACTCCGCCTTGATAATTATATTAAATCTGGCCTGCACCCCGCCATGACAGGGATACAGAAATTGTATAACGACGGAAAAGTAAGTATCGTGCAAAGCGTAGGATACCCTTCTCCCAACTTCTCGCATTTCCGTGCCACCGACATCTGGCTCACCGGCTCTAATTCCAACGAGGTGCTTACTACCGGTTGGGCAGGCCGCTACCTGGATACGCAATACGTAGGTTTCCCGGATGGATATCCCAATGCAGAGAACCCCGATCCGCTGGCAGTACAGATAGGTTCTATCGTATCGCCCGCCTTCCAGGGACCCAATGCGAGTATGGGCATCGCCATCACCAGCGCCACCGATTTTTATAACCTGATCGATGGCGTAACGGATCCCGTTCCCAATACCAAATGGGGCAAAGAACTGGAGTATATCCGCCTCATCGCCAAACAAACCAACAGCTACGAAAAGGCAATTACCGCAGCCGCGAAAAAAGTGACCTCACAGGGCGCTTACCCGGCCAATAACAGCCTCGCCGAACAGTTGAAGATAGTAGCCCGCCTGGTGGCCGGCGGACTGAAAACAAAGCTCTACATGGTGAGTACCGGCGGTTTTGATACACACGCCAACCAAACAGAAGGCGGCGATACCAGCAAAGGCGGTCATGCTAACCTGCTGGGAGGCGTTTCCGATGCCATCAAAGCCTTTATGGACGACCTGAAAGGATTGCACGCCTCCCGCAGGGTGGTAGGCATGACCTTCTCCGAATTCGGCCGCCGCATCAAGTCAAACTATAGTATGGGGACGGATCACGGCGCTGCCGCTCCCATTATCATTTTTGGAGATTATGTGAACCAGGGCGTGCTCGGAAATTCTCCCGCACTGCCGGACGCTTCCTCCGTAATTGATAATATCCCCATGCAGTACGACTTCCGCTCTATCTACGCATCTATCCTGGAACAATGGTTTTGCGTGGACCAAACCGTGCTGAAAACTATTCTCCGGGAAGACTACCAGCGCCTGCCCCTCATCAGTGGCGTGGCCTGTGGCACCATTACCGGGCTACCCGACCTGAACACAGACGATAAGAAGCTGATTACCAACTCTCCAAATCCATTTTCAAACTATACCACCATTACCTATATCACCGGCAGCGGCAACACATTGGTGCAAATCTTTGATACCACCGGCCGCCTCGTTAGCGTACCGGTCAATAAAGTACATACTCCAGGCACCTATACCTTCACTTTTGATGCGCATAGTTTGCCCAATGGTATTTACTATGCCCGCTTTCAGAATGGCCCCGTGCAGCAGGTAAGACCTATGCTCAAAGTAAACTGATCTTATAATTTAATTAATATTCGTGCAACGCCGTTGCAAATAGATGGATTTTGCTACCTTTGCCTCCGTGTACAAGAGCTATCTGCATAAAATATTAGCGATTATTCTCCTGGGTGTATTTTCTATAAATACCATCCCCAGGGAATTTATACACGAATTTGCCGGTCACCACGATACGGCAGATGTCCTTCATCAACACGATGGGCTCACCATATCCGGACATCACCGGCACTGTGATTTCCTGCAGATAGGTATAGAACCGTACGAGTCATTTGCTACTTTATATATAGCGCCGGTTCAAAAAATAATCTGGGTATTTTCTCCGCTTACGTTGCCGGAAACCACGCACGTACCTTACTTTAATCTTACACCCAGAGCGCCGCCCGCCCGGCTGGTATAACTTCATTTTTATTGCAGCGTGCACCATCTGTACACGTTGGTTATTTTTTATTACTGATTCTATATTTTTCAGATATGCATTATTTGCGTGTATTTATACTCGGGCTTTGGAGTGTAATGTTATTGGCGTTACCTGCCGCCTATGCCGGCACTAACCCCGAAGAAGGGGAATATTCAAACTCATTAACCGGTAAAGTGGTGGATAAATTAACCCATACACCGTTACCCGGCGCCACTGTTTACCTGCCGGATCTTCGCGTAGGCGCTGCTGCAGATGCACAGGGAAATTATATCATCAAAAATCTTCCAAAAGGAAAATATGTGGTAGATGTACACTATATAGGTTACGCCGCATTCAGCGCTCCCGTGACCATTTCCGGCGCTACTACCCGGGATTTTGAACTCGGGGAAACATTGATAGAAAAAAATGAAATCGTGATCACCGGCGCCAACCTGGCAACATCCGCCAGGAAAACACCTACGCCCATCAGCGTGATCCGCCGCGACTATCTCGATGATAATATCTCTACCAATATCATAGATGCCATTGCGAAAGTGCCCGGTGTTACACAACTCTCTACCGGTCCGGCTATCTCCAAACCTTTTATCCGCGGACTAGGCTACAACCGCGTGGTAGTAGTGGGCGACGGTGTACGCCAGGAAGGCCAGCAATGGGGCGATGAACACGGAATTGAAATTGACGACTACAATGTAAGCAGGATAGAAGTGCTGAAAGGTCCCGCCTCCCTCATCTACGGATCAGACGCATTGGCCGGTGTGGTGAACATTGTTCCGCCTGCACCATTGCCTTTGGGGAAAATAAAAGGCAACGTGGAAGCCAACTATCAGACCAACAACGGACTGATGGCCTATCACGCCGATATTGCCGGTAACAATAACGGCTTTAGCTGGGGCGCTTTCGTAACACAAAAACAGGCGCACGACTACAAAAATAAATACGACGACTACGTATTCAATTCCCGCTTCAATAACACCAACTTCGGCGCTAACATCGGTATCAATAAACAATGGGGATACTCTCACCTGAGCTTTTCCTCCTTTAATCAGCACCTCGGACTGGTAGAAGGTGACCGCGACAGCAACGGCGATTTCCTGAAACTGATCAACAACAACGGCACAGAAGAAGAAGTACCCGCAACCAGCAGCGATGATAAATCGTACAGCATGACGGTACCCAAACAACAGATCAACCACCAGAAAATAGTATGGGACAACAGCCTGTATCTGCATAATGGTGGCCGTATTGGTCTTACACTGGGCTATCAGCTGAACCAACGCCGCGAATTCGGTAACGTGCTGGAACCTTCCACACCGGAACTATACCTGCACCTGCAAACCTTCAACTACGCACTGAAATATTACCTGCCTGAAATGAACGGCTGGCAAACAACCGTAGGTGTAAACGGGATGCAACAAACCAATCAGAACAAAGGAGAAGAGTTCCTGATCCCCGCATACGATCTGTTCGACTTTGGCGCGTTTGCGGTAACCAGCAAAACCTTCAACAAACTCACACTAAGCGGTGGGCTACGTTTTGATAACCGCTCCATGAACTCCAAATCACTGTTCCTGGATGCAGATGGCAAACCAGCCAATACCGGCGACTCAAAATTTGATGCCTTCAAACGCAACTTCAACAATGTATCCGGTAGTGTAGGACTCAGCTACGAAGCCAGCGAACAGGTAGTACTGAAACTCAATGCAGCAAGAGGTTTCCGGGCGCCAAATATCGCAGAGTTATCTGCTAACGGCGTACATGAAGGAACCATCAAATATGAATACGGTAACCAGGAGCTGAAACCGGAAGTAAGTACACAAGTGGATGCAGGCGTGGATTTCAATACCCGGCACGTTTCGTTGTCGGCCAGCCTGTTTTACAATCATATCAATAACTTCATTTTCTCCCGTAAGCTGTTCAATGCTGCCGGCACAGACTCTATCCCCGCTACGGATAACGATGAGGGATATGCCGCATTTAAATACCAGCAAACGGATGCCAACCTGTATGGCGGAGAGCTGATGGTGGATATTCACCCTCATCCGATCGACTGGCTCCATTTTGAGAATACATTCTCGTATGTAAGGGCTACTACCAGTAATGGTAACGACTCTACGAAATACCTGCCCAATATTCCGGCGGCACACTGGCTGTCTGAGTTAAAGGGAAGATTTAAAAAGGTAGGGAAAAGTCCGTTGCAGAATGCTTACATAGGCGTACAAATGGACCTGAACTTTGCACAGAATGATGTGTTTTCTGCTTATGAAACAGAAACGCCTACTCCCGGTTATACCTTGTTTAACGCTGGGTTAGGCAGTGATTTTGTGAATAAGAAAAATAAAACGCTGTTCTCTCTGCATTTCGCTGTCAATAACTTAACAGATGTGGCTTACCAGAATCACCTGAGCAGGTTGAAATACGCGCCCATCAATGAAGTAACCGGCAGATCAGGCGTATATAACGTTGGCCGGAATTTCAGCGTGAAGCTTGCAATTCCGATTGATTTCAAATAGTGTGAATGTTTCTTTTTAAAGGGCCCCTGCGTTAGCAGGGTCTTTTTTTATGGTGTCAGGCGCCGTTTCTTTTGAGGAATTTCCTGTTTTGGTATAGGTAGCCCTGTTGTTTTTTATTTTGAAGAAGATGTTCCGGGTGGCTGCGGGTACCGTACTAAGTTCAACCACAGTATCCGTTCCCGTTATAATCAGCTGAGGCACTGGCATAGCCGTAGCGGTAGAATCAATTGCCCGCATATAGTTGATCAGCCGTTTACCTTCCCTGGTAATATGAATGGTTTGCATGCCTGTTCCCGAATTGGCGATGGCCGCCGTAATACCGGCTGCTTCAAACACAGCGCTGTCGCTGTTTATGTTTCCGCTTATAAGGGTAAAGGGTATTGGTACTGCCTGGGTTCCGTTAACGGTAGCGGAAGCAACTTCCTGCGGGGTTTGGGTGGCCTGCTGTTTGCAGCTCAGTATTAAAACAGGGAGCAGTAATAAAGTTCTTTGCACGATGAATAGCTGTTTGAAAAGATAAAGCTATTAAATTTTATGGAACTGATCATGATCGCCGGTTAATATATATAGGTTACTTATATATTATTTATAGCAATAACGTTATAATATTTTCTAATTTATATAAATTTGCTGTACTGGTGGTAAACCCGGTACAGGCGGGCTTGATAAGTAAAATCATTTTTACAGTACAAATACAGGCTGGTTTTACCATTGATGTAAATATTTGATTGAAATATTGATAGATTTTGTAGTTTAGGGGATCGTTAGTTATGTAAGTGTAAGATTGAATGTCCTGCCAGGAGGAACAGTTCCCTCAGTTTTCAAAAATTGGTTTTTGTAATTAAGACTTTTCTGACCACCATTGGTTCAGATTTTGGTTGAAAAAGAAAGGGGCTGTTTTTACAGCCCCATATTTTTTCAGTTATTTTTTAATGTTGATGTGTAGGCTTTTCCAGCCCCTCTGTATCCTCATCGTAATACACAAAGAAATAAAGATAAATAGCCCTCGACAGCCGCATCAGCCACGGTTGTATAAGTACCAGCAGCACGCCATTCACGGCAAGCCAGATAAAAATGCTGTTATCTCTCCAGGTTAATCCAAAAAATAACCAGAACCAGATCAGGTTAAACACACTGAATGCTACTGATAAAGCATAGCTCACATAGCCTGTTCCAAACCAAAAGCCGGTTTCCAACTCATATTTTTGTCCGCATACAGGACAGTTATCATACATGTTGAAGATCTTTGAAAACCTGAGATGAAACGGATTCTGATCTTTGAACATATCTCCTTTCCTGCATCTTGGACATTTCATAGTCAGCATGCTGACAAAATAGTTAGGGCGCCTGGGCTTCTGTGTACTCATCTTACAAAATTAATCATTTACTTTTTAGTAACCGAAAGATGTGGCTTATACGGCTTCTGTTTTACGCTCGCCGATCTGTTGTCTCCACATCGCATAGTAAAGCCCCTTTTCAGCTACCAGGTCCGCATGTCTGCCCATTTCCACGATCTGGCCTTTTTCCAGTACGTAAATACGGTCGGCATGCATAATAGTGCTTAAACGGTGCGCAATCATCACCGTAATATGTTGTTTGCTGGCCGTTACTTCGCGTACGGTTTTGGTTATTTCTTCTTCTGTGATAGAGTCCAGTGCAGATGTAGCTTCATCAAACACCAGTAAGCGCGGCCTGCGGAGCAATGCCCTGGCAATAGATAAACGTTGTTTCTCCCCGCCGGAAATTTTGATACCGCCTTCGCCAATTACTGTTTCAAGACCCTTGTCGGCCCTGGCCAGTAATGAATAACACGACGCTTTATCCAGCGCTTCCATCACATCCGCATCGCTGGCGCCGGGATTTACAAACAGCAGGTTTTCACGGATGGTGCCCGAAAAAAGCTGGGTGTCCTGTGTAACAAAACCTACCTGGTGACGCAGGTCTTCCATATCTACATCGTTGGCGTCAATGCCATTGTAGTAGATATGCCCTTCATTGGGTTTGTATAATCCTACCAACAGCTTTACCAGCGTGGTTTTACCGGAACCCGACGGTCCTACAAAAGCAATGGTTTCCCCCACATTTACGGAGAAGTTCACTTTATCAAGTGCTTTGGTGGCTGCCGTGAGGTGCTTGAACCCTACCTGTTTAAACTGCAGTTCATCGATATGCGTTACCTTGATAGGGTTGGCGGGCATTTCCTCTACCGGTGTGTTCAGGATGCTCTGGAAATTTAACAGCGACACCTGCGCTTCGCGGTAATTCAGGATGATGTTGCCAAGCTCCTGTAAGGGTCCGAAAATGAAGAAGGAATACAGCTGTAAGGTCATCAGCTGTCCGATGCTCACTACATCGCGGTAAATGTAAAACAGCAGCAGGAACAGGATGGCAGAGCGCATCAGGTTCACAAAAGTACCCTGCACAAAACTGATACTGCGGATGCTCCGCACTTTTTTCAGTTCCAGCAGCAGGATCTTCATCGTAGTGGAGTTTAAACGCCTTATTTCCTGGTTGGAGAGGCCCAAACTCTTTACCAGCTCAATGTTCCGGAGAGATTCTGTAGTAGATCCGGCCAGTGCGGTGGTTTCTTTTACGATCGTCTTCTGTATCACCTTAATTTTCCTGCTCAGTAAACTCATCAGAATAGTCAGTAAAATACATCCGGTAAGATACACAAACGGAAGGCTCCAGTGTACCGTGGTGGCATATACCATCACAAACAATACACCTATCAGCGACACAAAAAGCACGTTCACAAAGGCAGTGATGAATTTTTCACAGTCAACCCGCACTTTCTGAAGAATAGCCAGCGTTTCACCGCTGCGCTGATCTTCAAATTGCTGGTAAGGCAGCCGGAGCGAGTGTTTAAGACCATCGGTATACACCTGCGCGCCAAATTTCTGAACAATTACGTTCACAAAATAGTCCTGGAACGCTTTGGCGATCCTGGATACCATCGCTACGCCTATTGCAGCGCCAACCAGCAGCAGTACCCCCGTGAGGTACTCGTTCTCCGGCCGGAATATAGTGCCACCCTTAAAAGTTTTTGGATGAGAAGCGAACCTGTCAATGATCCATCCGAAGATCATCGGGTCCATCAGTGAGAAAAGCTGGTTAATACTGGCCAGAGCCATTGCTAATACGACCAACCATTTATATCTCTTCAAATAATGCAGTAATAGTTTCATATGTCCGTTTTCCTGAGGTGCAAAGTTACTGCATGTTGCCACATATTCCGGGGAAAAGTACTGCCTATTTTAGTCAAAAAACGTTAACTTAATAGTAAGTTCTTTGTAAAGACACAGGTGAGTATCTATTATCTAAATAAATCTCCACATATGAAGACGTATGATGAAAAACATATTAAAAACATCGTACTGTTAGGTGCACCCAAAAGCGGCAAAACTACCCTCTCCGAAACCATGTTATTTGAAGCCGGCATCATCAGTAAACGAGGCTCAATTGAAGAGAAAAATACCGTGTCCGACTACCACGATATTGAGCATGAACGGGGAAATTCCGTATATGCCACCCTGATGCACACCGAATGGAAAGATTATAAGATCAATATTATAGACACACCCGGACTGGAAGATTTTATCGGGGAAGTAATTGCAGCCATCCGCGTATCCGACACTGCTGTTCTCCTGCTTAATGCCCAGTACGGAGTGGAAGTAGGAACAGAACTGGTATGGGATTATGTGGATAAATATCAAAAACCCACCATATTAGCCGTTAATCAGCTGGACGCCGAACTGGCCAATTTCAATAAAACAGTGGAAGACGCCAACCGGGTATTCGGTCAGCCTGTTACTATTATGCAGTACCCGGTAAACGCAGGCCCCGGATTCAATGCCATCATCGATCTCCTGAAAATGACCATGTACCGTTTTTCCGAAAACGGAGGTAAACCTGAAAAACTCCCCATCCCCGACAGCGAAAAGGAAAGAGCCGACCAGCTACACAACGAACTGGTGGAAAAAGCCGCAGAAAACGATGATACCCTCATGGAACTGTATTTTGAAAAAGGGAGCCTGGATGAAGATGAACTCCGGCAAGGCATCAAAATAGGCATGCTCAATCACCATGTGTTCCCCCTGTTCTGCTTATCCGCCAAAAATAATATGGGCAGTGGCCGCCTGATGGGATTTATCGATAATGTAGCTCCCGGCGCTGCGGAAATGCCTGCCGAAGTTACCACCGGAGGCAAACCTGTTCCCTGCAATCCTGCTGGTCCGGCAGGATTATTTGTTTTTAAAACGTTACAGGAGCCGCATATCGGCAGGCTCACTTATTTTAAGGTAATGTCGGGAGAAGTAAAAGGCGGTATGGAACTTATCAACGAACAGGGTAACACCACTGAGCGTATCAGCCAGCTGTTTATTGCAGACGGGAAAAACCGCAATAATATAGAACGCCTGCAGGCTGGGGATATCGGCTGCGCGCTTAAAATGAAAAGTACCCTCACCAATCAAACCCTGGCAGAAAAGAATTTCCCCGGACAAATAACCCCTATCGATTTCCCAGCCCCCAAAGTAAGAGTAGCCATTGAGGCAAAGAATAAAGGCGACGATGAAAAACTCAGCGAAGTGCTTGCCGAAATCCATATGGAAGATCCTACCCTCATGGTGGAGTTCAATCGCGAACTGAAACAGGTAATCCTCCACGGACAGGGAGAACTGCACCTGCTCGTTACCAGGTGGCGGCTCGAGAATATTTATAAAATGCAGGTGGCTTTTCATGCCGCCAAAATTCCCTACCGTGAAACCATCCAGAAGCCTGCCCAGGCTTCCTATCGCCACAAAAAGCAATCCGGTGGCGCCGGACAGTTTGGAGAGGTATATATGAAAATAGAGCCCTGGTATGAGGGTATGCCGCCCTATAAGGAACATACCGTGCGCGATTCGGAAGAAATAGCGCTGAACTGGGGCGGCAAACTGGTATTCAACAATTGTATAGTAGGTGGCGCTATCGACAACCGTTTCCTGCCATCTATCCTTAAAGGGGTAATGGAAAAAATGCAGGAAGGCCCGCTAACCGGATCATACGTACGCGATATACGTGTAAGCGTATACGATGGTAAAATGCACCCGGTAGACAGCAACGACATCTCCTTCAAAATAGCCGGTATGATGGCTTTCCGCGAGGCGTTCCACCAGGCCGCCCCGCAGTTGCTGGAGCCGGTATATGACCTGGAAGCAGTAGCCCCCGATGTTATGATGGGCGATATCATGAGCGAACTCCAGACCCACCGCAGCATTATAACGGGAATGGATACACTGAATGGCTACCAGGTGATCAAAGCACGCACCCCACAGGCCGAAATAGATAAACTGTTTGCTGCATTGCGTAATGTTACCCAGGGCAAAGCCAAGTTGAAATCACAGTTTGCCGAATATGCGCCCGTTCCTGCAGAGATGCAGCGGAAGCTGAGCGAAAGTTATAAGGAAGACCTGGGCGTTTAATTCCCCCAGTTTTCCCTGTCGAGGCTCCTGAACTGTATAGCTTCTGCCATGTGCGCAGGTTCTACACTATGACTCCCCTCCAGGTCGGCAATAGTTCTGCTTACCTTCAGTATCCGGTCGTATGCACGGGCAGAGAGCTTTAATTTTTGCATGGCCTGCCCCAGTTGTTCCCGGCATTTATCACTGATAACGCATACGGTAGCCAGCAGCCGGCTATGCATTTGTGCATTGCAATACACCCCGCCATGACCGGCAAACCTCTTTGCCTGGATGGCTCTCGCAGCAATCACACGGTTACGTATATACGTACTTTTCTCCGCGGCGCTGGTGGAAGACAGGTCCGCAAATTTTACCGGCGTTACCTCTACGTGCAGGTCTATACGATCCAGCAGCGGACCGGACACCTTATTCAGGTATTCCTGTACCTGCCCCGGCGCGCAGGAACATTCCTTCTCCGGATGGTTGAAATACCCGCAGGGGCAGGGATTCATAGATGCCAGCAACATAAAGCTGGCAGGAAAATCAATGGCTGTTCTGGCGCGGGAAATGGTCACTCTTCTTTCTTCCACCGGCTGCCGCATTACCTCCAGCACTTTGCGTTTAAACTCCGGCAGCTCATCCAGGAATAATACGCCGTGATGCGCCAGTGAAATTTCTCCCGGTTGTGGAATGCTGCCACCACCCACCAGCGCCGCATCACTGATGGTATGATGCGGGGAGCGGAACGGGCGGTGCGTGATCAATGAAGTATGCTCCGGCAGTTTCCCGGCTACTGAATGGATTTTAGTAGTTTCCAGCGCTTCCTGCAAGGTGAGCGGCGGAAGAATGGTGGGCAAACGTTTGGCCAGCATAGTTTTTCCTGCGCCCGGCGGACCAATCAATATCGCATTATGCCCGCCTGCAGCGGCTATTTCAAGGGCACGCTTAATATGCTGCTGTCCTTTTACTTCGCTGAAATCAATTCCCCAGTTGTCCTGCGTGGAATAGAATTCATCGCGGGCGGCCGTAACAGGTGTGAGGCTATCGGGATCATTTAAAAAGTTGATGGCTTCTGAAATATGAGAGATGCCATAGACTTTCAAACTATTTACCATCGCGGCTTCCAGGGCATTCTGTTTGGGAAGTATAAAGCCCCGGAAACCATCTTTCAGCGCCTGCATAGCCATTGGTAACGCGCCTTTGATAGGCTGGATGGTACCATCCAGCGACAACTCTCCCATCATGAGATAATGCTCAAGATGCACAGGAGAGGCTTGCCCGGAAGCGGCAATAATACCGGCGGCAATGGGCAGGTCGTATGCAGCTCCGGCCTTGCGGATAGCGGCGGGCGCCATGTTTACTACGGTGCGTGTTCGCGGCATGCGTAACCCCATACACTGGATGGTGGATTCGATACGCCGTTCGCTTTCCTTTACCGCATTGTCCGGTAGCCCTACTATAAATAATTTGTTGCCTTTGGAAGATACATTTACCTCTATGGTAATGGTGATGGCATTTACGCCGAGGATGGCGCTGCCGTAGGTTTTAACAATCATATTGATATCTGGGTTAACAGATACGAATATAAGCATTTAACTGCTGGAAACATCGTTACATGGCCCGCAGTTAAATGCTTCCCGCTTATTTTATCTGCGTAAGCAGATCCAGTACCTTCTCTCTTTTCAGGATCAGGTAACCTATTTTTTCTTTGGCAATTCCATCTTTGAGTAAGTAGGTGAAATGCAGGTCATCGTCAATAACAGTAGACTCAAAATATTTAAACTGGATACGTTTCTCGGTACTCAGTTCATCTGCTACTTCATAGAGGTGGGTGGAAAGGATAAACAGGCAGTTGGTACTTTGCAGGAATCCCCTGATCACGGCCAGGGAACAGTTCCTGGCATCTTCCACATTGGTGCCTTTAAACATTTCATCGATCAGCACCAGCCAGTTTTTACCATTGCTGATTTGCAGAATGGTATTTTTGATACGCTGTACTTCACTGTAGAAATAACTTTCTCCTTTAAAAATATTATCCTGTACCTGGATGTTACTGAAGATGCCGTGAAAGAAGCTCAGCTCCATATTTTCAGCAGGTACGCCCATACCTATATGCGACAGGAATACAGCCACGCCCACCGCCTTGATAAAGGTGGTTTTACCGGCCATATTGGCGCCCGTCAGGAACATGAAATGAGCTGCTTCATCCAGTTGAACATCATAAGCTACCGGCTCAGAAAGAATGATATGATAGAGTTGTTTGGCTTTAATAAGAGGTCTGTTGTTGCTGGAGAAAACCGGGAACTGCAGGTTGTAATGCTTTATGGCTTTAGCCATTGCATAGTATGCATCCAGTTGCTGATAAAGGGTTACCAGCTCCTGGATTACTTTTCGGTGTCGTTTCCTGATATAATTATCATAACGGAGGATCTCCACAAAATTCAATTTCCCTTCTTCATCTGCTTTTAAAATTTCGTAGAATTCTTTTTTGGTAAGTAGCTGTTGTGCCCTGTCCATCAGCACTTTCAGCACCATTGGGGTTTCGTCTGAATTGAAGGCATTGATAAACGTACGGAATCCTTTCAGTAATATCACCAGTTGTGTAAACGAAAATTTGATATAGCCATAATCAGGTGCATACAAAGTTTTATTGAGCGCCGCATGAAGATACAGGGCAAGTCCTTCTGTACTGGAAATAGGCTCAATCTGGGCATCCATGTAATTCTCCACCACTACAATAGTACCATTGGAAATAATAGAAGGCCAGTTGTTTTCCTGTTCCAGGATATATTGTAAGGCACGCTGTCTGTTTTTAATGGTATTGATATCAGATAAAGGATTGCTGTATAGCTGGCGCAGATATTCGCGGCCACCGGCAGTGGTGGTGAAGTCGAGGCGGTGAAACAGGGAAAATTCTTCGTCGCGGTTAAAAATAGACAGGTCGTAGTAGGATGTTTTGTCCAGTTGCATGCAGCATCTTTTTGGTGAATATACGGTGGAAGATGCAAGGATAGAAAAATTCCATAAGAATTGAAAGGCTGTGCCGGCATTTCCGTAAATGCAGCAGGAGCCGCTGCATTTACGGAAGCAAAACTATCGGCTGAAAGCCAGTCGCTGGCCCAATACGTTCTCATTAAAAACGCCGTCGGCATAAGCGAGGTGGCCGCTTACAAAGGTATGCGTAACTGCGGCGGGGAAGGTATGGCCTTCAAACGGGCTCCAGTCGCATTTATAATAAATATTTTCTTTACTTACATTCGTCTGGTGTTGCAGATCCACGATTACGCAGTCGGCATAATATCCTTCTCTCAAAAATCCTCTTTCCTTTATCTGGAAACAGATAGCGGGAGCATGGCTCATCTTCTCCACTACTTTTTCCAGGGTAATGTTTCCCTTCTTTACATATTCCAGCATCAGCAGCAGGCTGTGTTGCACCAGCGGAACGCCGGATGGGGCCTGCAGGTAGGGCAGTTGTTTTTCTTCCCAGGTGTGCGGGGCGTGATCGGTGGCAATGATATCCAGCCGGTCGTCCAGTAGTCCCTGCCAGAGTGCGGTTTTATTTTCCGGGGCTTTAATGGCCGGGTTGCATTTGATCAGGTTGCCGTATTGTGCGTAATCGTCTGCAGTGAAATGAAGATGGTGCACACACACTTCTGCCGTAATCCTTTTTTCCGCCAGCGGCAGCATATTGCTGAACAGCTGTAACTCCCTCGCCGTGGAGATGTGGAGGATATGCAGGCGGGCATTGTGTTTCTGTGCAAACTGTATAGCCACCAGCGAAGATTCAAAGCAGGCTTCTACATCGCGTATCAGCGGGTGATCCGCAGCGGTGAGACGATCCCCTTTTTCCCGTTGAAAGGCTTCCATATTGGCGCGGATGATCTTTTCATCTTCACAATGCGTGGCAATCAGCAGTTCACTATTGGAAAACACAGTTTCCAGGGTGAGATAGTTATCTACCAGCATATTCCCGGTAGAAGATCCCATGAATATTTTTACGCCGCAAACACTTTCCTTTTTGGCGTTCGTTTTCAGTATTTCTTCCACATTATCATTGGCGGCCCCCATAAAGAAGGAGTAATTAGCCAGCGAGTGATGTTGTGCGATGATGTATTTGTCTTCGAGGAGTTCCTGGGTGAGCGCGGCCGGTTTGGTATTGGGCATTTCCATAAAGCTGGTGGTACCGCCGGCTACCGCAGCGCGTGCTTCTGAATAGATGGTGGCTTTATGGGTTAATCCCGGTTCCCGGAAGTGTACCTGGTCATCTATAACGCCCGGCAACAGGTGTTTGCCTTCCCCGTTAATTTCCGTGTAATTACCGCTGATAGTGATATTGGGCGCTATTTTTTCAATGCGGTGGTCTTTGATCCATACATCCTGTACCGTGGTGTGTCCTTCGTTTACCACGGCTATATTCCTGATGAGGTAATTTTGCATGCCGCAAAGGTAAAAAAATCGGCGTAATCAAGGTGAATGGGTGAAGACAATCGTCCCACTTATCCTTCCAAATGAATCGAAAACACAATCATCCTCGACTGTAATTTCTCTACCACATTGGAGTACCGCAGGTTCGGGTCTTTCACATGCACATTGCCAAAACCGTTGCTGATTTTAAATTCCGGGGCAAAAATGAAGCTTTCGAAATAGAATTCAAACCCGGCGCCGGCTTCATAGCCGTAGTCGCTCTTTTTGATCTTTACAAGGTCTTCTGCTCTGCGAAGGCGGGCATTGGAGGCAAGGTCGTAGTCGTATTTAAGGCCGGCAATGGTATAAACGCGCATGTTGCCGATGCGGTCCGATTTAAATTTAATCTGCAGAGGGAAGCTCAGTAATATCGACTCAATCTTTTTTTCTGTATCCTGTGGTTTGGGATAAGTGTCACGGTAGTAGAGGTTCTTGGAGGCAAAAATGAGCTGGGGATTAAAGCGCAGATCAAAATGCTCACTGAGCCTGGCATTGGCCAGCAGTCCCAGGTTGAATCCCATGGTCTTCAGCGGTTCTGCTATCATAACAGAGTCATCGGCCAGGAAGGCAGGAGAGTGCTCCAGTTTGAAATACGACTGGTTTGCGGCCAGCGTAATACCAAAGTAATAGGGTTTTGCATCGTGTTCCAACATATTCATCTGGGTTTGGGCCCGTGCGGGAAGTATCCCGAATACGATGAATATCAGCGCGTAGCGCAGTAAATGGAACATATGCCGAATGTTAGCGTTTTGCATGTAACGGCCTGGAAACGGGTGTTGGTTAAAATAGTTCGCATTGCTTCACCCTGCGGAAACGCTTTCACAGATTCCGGCAGATAACTATAGGCCGCCTGGCTTTTGGCTATCCATTTCCCGATCAGAGGTGTGATATAACGAAAATACGAATTATATAATTGTTTAATAGGAAAAACTGTGGGATTCGAAAATTCCAGGATCACCAATTTACCCCCGGGCTTCAACACACGATACATCTCAGACAGCCCCTTTTCCAGGTTTTCAAAATTGCGCACACCGAATGCCACCGTTATGGCATCAAACGTTTGGTCGGGAAAACTTATTGTCTCACTATCGCCGGTTTGCAGGGTAATTTTGTCGCTTAACCCCGCTTTCAGGATCTTTTCCCGGCCATGACTCAACATCCCTTCAGAAATATCAATGCCCACAATTTTGTCGGGATGAAGACGCTTTTCCGCCATTATAGCAAAGTCGCCCGTGCCGGTAGCCACGTCCAACATGAGTTTGGGCTGAAGTGATTTCAAATACCCCAAGGCTTTTTTACGCCATATAATGTCGATCCCGAGCGACATAAAGTGATTAAGAAAGTCGTAGCGGTAAGCAATATCATCAAACATGGTCGCTATCTGCTCCTTCTTGCTTAATTTTGACCCTTCAAAGGGAACGATCTTCTGAACATTTGCATTTTCTGACATAGTGCGCAAAGTTAAAGAAATGTGGTCATGTGACAGTATGCAAAAACAGGGATGCGGGATTTTTAATGGAACAAAGCAATATCATTATGGTTATTAAGTCAGCAGAATATCTTATCAGTAGTCCCGATTGGGAAAAATGCCCCAATCCCATATGGCCGGAATATGCGTTCATCGGCCGGTCTAACGTAGGTAAGTCTTCTTTGATCAATATTCTGGCTAATAATGAAAAATTAGCCAAAACTTCCGGTACCCCCGGTAAAACACAGCTGATTAATCATTTTGCCATCAATAACGCCTGGTACCTGGTAGATCTGCCCGGCTACGGATTCGCTAAAAGAAGCCTGTCGCAGCGCCGCCAGTGGGAACAGATGATCGAAAACTACCTGCGCAAACGGCCTAACCTCGTCAGCGTATTTGTTTTAATCGACAGCCGCCACCAGCCACAGAAAATCGACATCGATTTTATTACCAAACTGGGAGAATGGAATGTTCCTTTCAGCCTGGTATTCACCAAAGCAGATAAAAGTACCCAGGCAGAGGTTAGCAAAAACGTAAAAGCTTTTCTCAACAAAATGAGAGAAACCTGGCAGTTTCTTCCTCCCAATTTCGTTACCTCTACAGTAAAGAAATCCGGCCGGGATGCGATCCTCACCTATATCGATGAACTGAACGCACAATTCCGGGCCATCGCCTGATCAGCTGAATCCTCTTTTATACGCACTATTATTACCTCAGTAATCTGAGGTAATTTTTTTGCCCGCTGTTACGTAACAGGTTAGGTACCTGCCAGGCGTCAACACCTGCTATCCATTTTTACCAGTCTCCTTCTTCTTTTATCATCAGTTAAATATTTTATTGTTGATGATCGTTTGATTAATCTTTTTCTGGAACGCGGCGAAATAGGCAGGGCCACTCCAATAGGATGCTAGATCCAAATAAATGCTGGTGCTGTCGGTTGGATTTTTTTGTACATAGATAAATGCACGGTAGGCGGCATCTGATGCACAGCCCTTACAGTAAGTGTGTATATTGGGATCTGCTTTTATAGTTGCCCGGGGAAAGCTGCTGAGATAAGGCTTCAGGCTGTCTTGCACATTACGTGGTAATTTCCTGGTGTTTTTTTCATTGTTTTTTTGAGTAATAACGTAGCTGCCATCTGCAGTAATTTGTAACGTTTTGAATTCGGCGCCGGTAACGCTAAATCCTCCGTCAAATACAAACAGCGAAGTAGTGTCTGGAGCTTCTACTTTATCTTTTTTACAGGAAAGGGTGCAGAAAGATGCCAGCAGCAATGCGGCTGCCAATGATTTTGGTAGTGTCATGCAAAAAGTGTGTTTTATTGAATATATAGCGTAGAAAACGGGGGAAAGTTACAGTGTTGGAAGGGGAATGTATAGCTTGATAAGGGGAGAAAAAGCCACCTGACGTGGCAACACGTCAGAAAAAAATCTGAGAGAGGTACAAAAAATCGAGGCGCCTTAGTTCACTATTTTATTAGCGCAGCTGCTGCTGGCAAAGGCTTCCGGTTTGGCTTTAAAGGCAAAGCCCATACCCAGGATATAGCCCATTGCTTCCCGCAAAGCCAGGTTGCTTTTGAACTGAGGGTTCGTATTGATGTCTGCATGTACTTCCATGTCTACATCATATTCTGTAAACAGGTCGCACAGTTCATACGCAATTTCAATACTCTTCGCTACTTCTACCAGCATACGCTCTTTGATAGAATAGCGGTCTTTGGTTTTTTCATTGTGAATAAACATAAATCCGCCGTGACCTTCCCGGAGGAAGACAATCACCGTAGCGAATTCCGTATCTACTCCTTTTACCTGGGAATCAGTACCAATGCACACTTTCAGGCGAAACCCCTTTGCGGTTTCACGAACGATGGCTTGTCGTACTTCTTCCTTTACCGGAAGGTGGATAACCTCTCCATTAAATCTTCTCCATTGCATACATGTATAATTAAGGGTGAACATGCGTAATTGGGTTATGCTATAATGCCTGCCTGCTGAAGTAATTCCATGCGCTAATTGGGTCAACAATATGGGATGTGTTCATTCGGGGATAACAGCAATATTTACGAATATACGAAAAAGCGGTTAGCAATAGCCAACAGCTGTACATTAAAAAAATAAGAAGATTCAGAAAATAAAACGGCTAGAACTGACCCGTACTAAGCATTACAAGGGTACAGGCTTCCACCGGCTGAATATTATGTTCCCTGGCAATATCTTCCAGTTCAGGATTTTCTGCACCCGGATTAAAGATGATGCGACGAGGTTGCAACTGCAGAATATAATCATAATATTCTTTCTGCGCCGCCGGATTCAGGTAAATGGTAACCGTATCTACTTTTTCAAGCGGCGGATGTTCTGTAATCACCGGCGTATCACCAATGGCGGAAGCGCGTTTGCCGATCGCCACTACCGGGTGCCCTTTGGCTTTGAGCCGGTTCACGGCCAGGTTGCTGTATCTTTCCGGGTTAGGCGATGCGCCCAGTACCACGGTGAGCTTTTTATCATTGTTGGTTTCCATACAGCTAATTTACGGAATTCAAAACAAGTGATAAACACTCCGGGGCAAATGCGCGAGGATAGCCTTGCCAGCCGCAATAACAATACGTTTATTTTGCATAAAAGTGAACTTAAACCGGGGTAGGAGTATTCGTTTTGCGGAGGGTAATAATACATCTCCGTATAGTTAACACCGTTACAGACAATATCAGCGCCGGCAGCACGAAGTAAAAACTGGTGTAAACCAGCCCTCGGTAAATATTGAAAAAACCGGTAGATCTGAATCCCAGCCATTTGTCTGCCTGTACAAGAAGAAATAAGGTGCCTAAAATACAGAACAGCGCGTACTGGAATATCCGTAGCATCCTGTCATCAGGAGCTGTTTTCCTTAATATAAAATTGATAACACCTGCAGCGAATTGCCAGGCCAGGAGAATAAAAATAAGATACGGCGGCAAAGAAAACCGGGGAAAAACAACAAGATGCGTAACAGCAACCGCACAAATAACAGTCAGAAGCCCCTGAACTATACCATCTGCTATGTAATATGACTTCATTTTTTTATTATTTGGAACTTTCAGAAATAAATGAAAGTATAGCCCAAAAAAAATTACTTAATGAGTTTTATCAGGCTGCTGTAAAACCAATTTTCTTCCGATTTAATAAATGCACTGATCGTCTTATCCGTTTGTTGGGCAAACTTGGTGATATTGGAGATAGAATCCTTAAAAGCTTTCATTTCCTTGTCCTTCGGATCACCTTCCGCCTGTTGCAGCTGTAACAGCACCTTCATGATAGGATCCAGTTCGCGCTTCTTTCTTTCGCGGGCGATATACGTAGCCACCTTCCAGATATCTTTCTCTGCTACAAAAAATTCTTTTCTTTCTCCCGGGATGAGGATACGTTCCACCAGTCCCCAGTTAATGAGTTCCCGCACATTCATATTGGTATTTCCACGGGAAATGTTCAGTTCCTCCATGATATCATCGGCACTCAACGGATCGGGCATTACCAGCAGTAAAGCGTGAATCTGGGCCATCGTACGGTTAATACCCCACTGGGCACCTAATGAGCCCCACGTTTGGATAAACTGCGCTTTTGCTTCCACTAAATTCATGTAGGTTATTATTTTATAGCGTTTGACAATTTACAAGGTCAAATGTATATCAAGTTTTTGAACTTTCAAAAGCTAATGAAACATTTTACCGGTGAATGACGGGGCATACAGCTGTGTTATGGGCACAAAAAAGGCGAAGTATACACTTCGCCTTTTCGTATAGCTATTACAATTAGTTTATACCAGCATAGTTACCGGGTTTTCCAGGAACCCTTTCAGGGTAGCCAGGAAACGTGCGCCTACCGCTCCATCCACGCTTCTGTGGTCGCAGCTCAGGGTTAGTTTCATGATGTTGGCTATTTTCACCTGGCCTTTCTCTACCACTGCAGTTTCTGTGATATTACCTACCGCCAGGATCGCTGAATCCGGTGGGTTAATGATCGCAGTGAATTCATCGATACCCAGCATACCCAGGTTGGAAACACTGAAGGTATTGCCGCTGAATTCCTGTGGTTGCAGTTTTTTGTTTTTGGCTTTGTCGTACAGGCCTTTTGCATCACTGGCAATCTGGCTCAGTGTTTTCTGATCTGCAAAGCGGATCACCGGTACAATCAAACCATCTTCAATAGCTACTGCGGAACCAATGTGTATATGCTGGTTTTGACGGATAAAGTCGCCCATCCAGCTGCTGTTAACCGCCGGATGCTGACGGAGTGCCATAGCAGAAGCTTTGATCACCATATCATTGAAGGAAATCTTAACAGGGGAAATTTCGTTGATGGATTTACGTGCTTCCATCGCCTTATCCATATTCACATCTATTTTCAGGTAGAAGTGAGGAGCGCTGAATTTGCTTTCGCTGAGGCGTCTGGCAATTACCTGGCGCATTTTGGTCAGCGGAATATCAGTGAAGCCTTCCTGGCCGGCTGGTACAAAGGCCGGAGCAGCAGGGGCCGCGCCACTTTGTGCTGCCGGAGCTGCTTTGGCTGCAGGAACATAGCTATCTACGTCTTTCTTGATAATACGGCCACCGTCACCTGAGCCAGGAACCTGGTTGATGTCGATGCCTTTTTCTTCTGCCAGCTTCTTGGCCAGCGGGGAAGCTTTCACACGGCCATCGCCGCTGGTGGTGGCTGCAGGAGCCGCCGCGGGAGCAGCAGTAGTGCCATTCTGTGAAGGGGCCGCAGCAGGGGCGGATGGAGCGGATGCAGCCGGAGCAGCACCTTCGCCTGCCAGGATCGCATCTACATTAGTACCCGGTTTTCCTACAATGGCAATAATACCATTTACTTTGGCCGCTTCGCCTTCTTTCACACCTATATATAATAAGGTACCGTCGGCATAACCCATCACTTCCATAGTGGCTTTATCTGTTTCCACTTCGGCCAGTACATCGTCATTCTTCACAACGTCGCCTACTTTCTTATTCCAGGCAACTATTTTACCTTCTGTCATGGTATCGCTCAGGAGCGGCATACGGATAACAGTAGCATTTTTCAGCGCTTCTTTTAATGCAGCGTCATCAGCCGGTGCGGCAGTAGCCGGAGCAGCCTGTGGTGCAGGTGTGGCAGCAGCAGGTGCAGCAGTAGCGGCGGGAGCCGGAGCAGCTGCCTCTTTTTTGCCCTCACCTTCCAGCAGAGAACTGTAATCTTCTCCCGGTTTACCTACAATGGCAATAATTCCGTTTACTTTAGCCGCCTTTCCTTTTTCAACACCTATATACAGGAGGGTTCCTTCTACGTAACCCATCACTTCCATAGTGGCTTTATCCGTTTCCACTTCAGCTATTACATCGTCTGCCTTTACTGTATCGCCCACCTTTTTATGCCATTCCGCAATCACCCCTTCCGTCATCGTATCACTCAAAAGGGGCATTCTGATAACTTCTGCCATAGTGCTTTATTCAAAATTTTGTTCAAACCTACATGTTTTTGCGCAAAAACGCAAAGAAGGAATTGTAAACTGTTTAAAAATGTCTGTCTATCGTTAATATTTAATCAGCATTTAATCAGCGCAATCATGCTAGAAGTCTAACTCCATGTTCAGCCGGTCTTTCAGCTCTTTCACCAGCGGGTATTTTTCCGCCATCTGCTGGAATTGCTCCCGGCTGGAAAGTGGTGCCGGACCTATGTCCTGCGTCTGCTGACTCTCATCCAGCTGCAGGGTAAGCACAATCGTCGGGTTGTTAAATTTCTTCTTCAGAAACTCCGCAATTACCAGCTTTTCTTCTTCCATAAACCGGAATTGAACAATGTTCCGGCTTACAATTCCTACCTCCGTAGTGCCCAGCAGTTTCAGTTGCGCCAGCTGTAAATTGCTTACCACGGTCATTTTGTTGGCCTGCCGGTACAGATTAATAAATTCTTCCCAGTACACATGGATCGCTCCCATCGTAATCGGGATGGACTGTACCTGGGTAGTACCCTGCTGTTTGGCAGCCATCGCTTCTTTCATGGCGGCAAGCCCTGTCAGCTTACTGGCCGGAGCAGCGGCCGTTGCAGTTGCGCTACCGGCCGGGGGCGTTGCTACAGGTGCAGTAGTGGCAGCCTGCTGACTGGCCACAGGAGTTGTCGTTACAGGCGCCGTTGCCGGCCCGCTGGTAACGGCGGTGTGTCCGTTGGAAGGTATAGATGGGGGAGGCGCAGGAGCCGGTGCAGGAGGGGTAACCGGTGCGGCCACTGGAGCCGTTTGCGGTGGCACAGACTGAACCGGTATGTCTACCGTTAAACGGGGGCCCGGTACCGTACCGATACTCTCCGTTGTAGCCGGGTTCCCGGTAATGGTTTTAGCTGTTACCGGCTGGGCCACAGGCGCCCGCAGCTTCTGCGGGGGAGATCCATCAGCTACCAGCTTTTTTTTTGACACTTCCCCGTTGCTGTCGTCGCTTACCAGGGTTACTGCCTGTTGCAGAAAACACAGCTTGATCAGCGCCATCTCCACATGCAAACGCTTGTTACGCGCCATGCGGTAATTGATCTCAGTTTCATTCAGCAGGTGAAGGGCGGTGATCAGGTAAGCAGGACTCACCTGGCCCGACAGCTGTTTATATCGTTCCTTCAGGTTGCCGGAAACCTCCACCAGGTGAAGGGCCTTGTCTTCTTTACATAACAACAGGTTACGTAAAAATTCCGCCCATCCGTTCAGGAAGTTGTCTCCTTCAAAACCTTTCTGTAAAATTTCGTCAAATATGAGCAGGGCATTGGCCACGTCCTGTTGAAGCACAGAGGCCATTACCCGGAAAAAATAATCGTAGTCAAGAATGTTCAGGTGTTCCAGCGTATTCTGGTAAGTAAGATGCCCGCTTGTAAAGCTTACGATCTTATCCAGCGTACTCAGGGAATCCCGCATACACCCATCTGTTTTCTGCGCTACCAGGTGCAGGGCATCCGTATCGGCCTGGATATGCTCTTTGGTGCATATCTCCTGCAAATGGTCTACGGTATCCTGTATGGTAATACGTTTGAAGTCGAAGATCTGGCAGCGGCTCAGTATCGTAGGCAATATTTTATGCTTCTCCGTGGTGGCCAGGATGAAAATCGCATAGGATGGCGGCTCCTCCAGGGTTTTCAGAAACGCATTGAAAGCTGAAGAACTGAGCATGTGTACCTCATCTATAATATAGATCTTGTATTTCCCCGCCTGTGGCGCAAAACGCACCTGTTCCACCAGCGTACGGATATCATCTACCGAATTGTTGGATGCGGCATCCAGCTCATGAATGTTGAACGAACTGCCTTCATTAAACGACTTACAGGAATGACACTCATTACAGGCTTCCCCATCCGGCTGCAGATTTTCGCAGTTAATGGTTTTAGCCAGGATACGCGCACACGTGGTTTTTCCAACTCCGCGAGGCCCGCAAAACAGGAAGGCATGCGCCAGCTGGTTATTGCGGATGGCATTTTTTAGAGTGGTGGTAATATGTGCCTGTCCTACTACAGTTGAAAAGTTCTGTGGACGGTATTTACGGGCTGAAACGATAAAATTCTCCATATGACTGCTACGCTTTCGCGAGCGCCGAAAATACGCACAAATTCAGTAAGAGAAAAATGCACAACAGGAACGGCGCTTCAACGGGTGTTATTCCCTGGTTCTAATGTTAAAATAAATTCCAGATATGATTTTTTTAATAATATGACGCCGTTGTTAAAATGTTCCATCATGGCGGAACTGATCTCATGCAATTCCTGGATAGCCACATAGTCGGGGATCATATCCTGCATAAAAGTACAATCATGCTCCCTGAAATGCTTCAGCTTTACCTCCACACTTTCCGGGAAAGTTTTGAACAACGCACCCTGCTGGATATTTTCTGTCATCATATGGAAGCTCCAGCACTCGGCCGACAACTCATCAAAAAGTGCCGGCAGCGACTCCATATCCTGCTCGCCGGCATTAAACAACAGGCTGATACAATGAATGATCCGGATCACCTGCTCATTCAGCTGGTGGCCGGTTTGCTGATACTGCAGGATCTGGGTGTATTTTTCCCGGAGCAGGGCGGCCGTCGCCGGGCTTTGCCGCATCGCCACGGTATAATGATACCGGAAGGCTTGCTGGTCGTGCAATTGCAGCCACGCTTCTTCGGAAGCCACCTGCGCAGATAACATCCGGGCCAGTTGCTTTGCCCGCGCCGCACTGTATTTTTGCCCGTCAAACTCAAAATGACTGGTCTGAAACTGCCCGCTGCTGATAGCCTGCAACGTTTCGGCATCCTGGCGGTCGCGGTAAAAAGCCCGCATCCTCATAATATTGTCCGGATGATACAGCTCCTGTAAACCACCGGCTTCCATATCTTCCGGTAGCAACAACCGGGTAAATTCCCTGTTAATGCCGGGAAATGGCCGGTTATCATAGTAATCATTAAATGCTTTAGGGTATTCGTATAACCGGTGACGTTGTGAAAGCTCTTCAATATAGGCAGCAGGAGTAATCTCCGTAAATGGTTGCTCACTATTATGTACCGTGAAATTATATACCAGCGCAGTCATATACTCCTGCACGTTTTCCGGCTCATTAAACAGGTTCCATGCACTGATGCCGATCGGCTTACAGGAAACATTTGCGGCGGAATAATGGGCCTCCCTTGCTTCCCGTGAAAGATGCGAAGTCCATTGTTCCCGCAGCTGCACCCGGCTCTTGAGGAAAGTATGGAAATAGCTGTCGGTGATAACAGGCAGCCCGGCAGTATCCACCGCCAGGTGGTTCTGCGTGGCATAGTAACGGATCATGGCACGCTGCGCCGTGAAAATATTGGTAAACCGCAGCGTTCTTTCCGCCAGGTCGGGTAGTTTATGAAAACAATGATCCAGGCAGTAACCACCCATTTCCAGCCGGCGTAAACTGCTCACGGCCGTTTCAGTACTGGTAAGGCCTACCGCCACCGTATCCGCATAATATTCCATTTCCCGGCTTAATTCCAGGTACCGACGGTTAATGATCGCATATATTTTCCGCAATACATATTGCATCCCGTTCAGGATCCGCGTAGTAATATGGGCAAAAAAACTTAACAGGCTGCTGCCACTACTCCAGCGTACCTCTATTTCATTCCACCGGTCATTTTCATACAGCATATTATACAACGTCTTGTTCAACGCATAGATGTAGCTGCCAAGTTTCATACTACGCTGCGAGAAATGTGCAAACTCATATGCCAGCAACATCTTAAACTCGCTCACATTTACACTGTTGATCAATCCCAACCCGATTTCCAGGTTTTTTCCCGCCGGCCAGAACAAACTGAGAAAACTGGAATGATAAAATACGGCGGTATGCATATCCGGCACAATAAATATCTTCTTCGGAAAACTGATGCGCGTGTCCTTCACCAGTTGTGTAATAAAATCAAATAAACGGGGATGATGATCCGGGAAGATCTGCGTACGGTAAGGGTTGCCTGCAGGACGTTTGTTAAAAAGAAATTTTATGAGAAAAAACAATACCATCCCTCCCAGTAAAATGAAACTGAGTCCGATGATGCCAGTGCTCCAGCCAGGATAGGTGCGGAACAACATGATCCCTCCCGACACACAGGCTACAGCCAGGGCAACGGCTGCAAATAATAACACCACGTAAAGAATAAAGAACAACACAACGCAGCTGATGGCTTTCATTATCTGTTGCCTAAATAGTAACGTGGGTTCAATAAGTGCCAGATCCGCATTATCAGGGCACTCAGGGTATAAGTCGGTCATAACAAAACATCAGGTTAGATACAATCGTAACAGCAAAAAGGGATTTAAATGTATATAATATTCGCAAACTTATATACCCCGATGCCTCTCATATATTCATATGAGAGGAGTGTATACCCCGCTGTAGCGGATTATTGCTATCCCAGGATCGGGTGCCTTTTATAAGGAGCAGAGCGGTCAAATAAGTAACGATACGTAGCCAGCCGACGGGTCGGAGTAGCGCCAAGACCCTCCGCCACATTCTGCATCCTCGGGTTAAAATCGCCAATCCACTGCATTTCATAATCTTCATATGGCGACATGCCGCTTTGTATTAATTTCGCCCCCTCTACTATCATATATGCATCTACCCCCTTCCCTTGAAATTCAGGTACGATGCCAAATATAATCCCCACCATTTTTTTGCAATAGCCGGTTTGCTTTAACCACAGGAACTTCAGCTTTTGCAATAAACCAAATTTCCCGTTCATATGTTTTATATACTGGTTCAGGTCCGGCAGGTTCAGCCAGATAGCAACCGGATCATCATTGTGATAAACAAACCAGGCAATCTTTTCGTCCATCAGGGGCTTCATCTGCTTAAACAACGCCAGTACCTGCGCTTTCCCCATTTCTTTACCACCCATATGCTGCGCCCATGCCTTGTTATACACAATGCTGAATGCCTCGGCAAACCGTGGCAGATCATTTTTCCGGATATGCACTGCCCTGAATGCCGGATCAGCGGCAATGGCAGCATGCCGGCTAAAAAATTTTGGCAGCAATTGATCACTTACCCTCATTCCATAACAAAGCTGGTTAAAGAAAAGTTGAAAACCATACTGTTCAAATAAACGGATGTAATAGGGAGGATTAAAGTTCATACAGTATAATGGTTCATGAAATCCTTCTTTAAGCAATCCCCACCAGTTATTACGCTCCCCGAAATTAATAGGGCCATCCATTGCGCCCATACCTCTTTCCTGCAACCACTGTTTGGCCGTATCAAAAAGCAGGTTGGCGGCTTCCTGCTGATCTATACAATCAAAGAAACCCACACCGCCCACCAGGCACTCGTCTCCCTTTGTCTTATATTTCTTATTCACAAAAGCAGCAATCCTGCCGGCTAAACGGCCCTGGTCATCTTTTAAAATCCACCTGATACACTCCCCATGACGGAATGCCTTGTTTTTTTTCGCATCAAAAACTCCGTTAATATCTCTATCCAGCGGCCTTATCCAACCTGGTACATTTTTATTTAAATTCACATGCACGTCGATAAATTGCCGGGCTGTCTGTTCATTGTTTACAATAATCAGCTGCATTGAAACCATTTGTACAAATGTAATAAAAATGCATTGGCATTATTTTTTCTCTTTCCCCGGTATGAAAACAACTTATGTTTATCCCGCCATACTTTTGTTGCTCGTCGTGGTGTTTACACTGGGCTACTGTCAGCAACAACGCTACGTGCGCAAAGTGTTGTCTGAAAACCAGCGCCTGTGGAACGAAAACCGTGATCTGCGTAAAAGTCTCGATCAATCCGGGGCCGTGTCCCAACAAATCACCGATCACCAGGAACTCCGCCAAAGGGTAGCTGGCCAGTTTATCGAACGCAGGGCCTATTACCGGCGAAACTGGCAGCAGTTCATCGCCGTTACCGCCGGCGATTACCGCACCGGGCTGCTGGGAGGTATCAAAGACCTGGATATAATCGTGAGAAATCAAACTGAATACCCGCTGGATAACGTAGTAGTCAGCGTTTCCTACATGCGCAACAATAATGAAGTATTTAAAACAGAACGATATACCATCAGTAATATTCCGGAGAAAGGTACCCGCAGTATTGCGGCCTCCAACAGCCGCAAGGGAAGCAAGGTAGCCGTAAAACTGATCAGCATTACCAGTCAGCCGATGAACTTCTGCTGGGCAGCCGATAAACCCGCTCCTGCCGGTAACCCCGACCCGTTCGAATGTGTGCCGTCCACTAAAAATGTACCCGCACCACCGGCACAGGATAATCAGTAACTTAGCCGCATGATCCGGCTAGTACCTACCACCATCGCCGATGAAGCGATAAAAAATCTATATGAAGAAGCCTTTCCCGAAGAGGAAAGAAGACCCTGGAACCAGCAGTTGTCACTGGTAGCATCCGGAAAGCTGCAGCTATTGTATATTGTCCGTGAAGATGCTTTTGCGGGTTTTATATTTTACTGGAACCTCCCTGCATTCAGCTTTATAGAACATTTCGCTATTCATCCCGGTACAAGGGGAGGAGGCGCCGGTACGCAGGTAATGCAGCTGATGGAAGCACAACTGAACGGAATTGTACTGGAAGTAGAACCGCCTGTAACGGAACAGGCTATACGTAGAATTAAATTTTATGAACGCCTTGGCTACCAGGCTTTTGCTGAATCCTATTATCAGCCCCCTTATTATCCCCACTACCCGCCGCTTGAACTACGCCTGATGCAGAAAGGATTACCGCCGGCCGTGGCCGTGTTTCCCGATATTAAGGATCACTTATATAAATACGTTTACAACAAATAAAAAAGTACGAATGATATACAGGGCATTAATGATGTAATCTCACAAACATCTTTGCCGCTGTTATCATTCGTACTTTCGTTATATCAAAGGAGGTTTATCCTACACGTGAAGGACGTTCCCCCTGTTGCCTGGGTTGTTCCTGTTGCCGCTGCTGTTGTTGTTGCTGCTGCTGCTGTTGTTCCCTTTGTATCCTTTGCTGTTGTTGCTGCTGCTGCTGTTGCTGAGCCCTTTGCTGTTGTTGCTGTTGTTCCCGCTGTACCCTCTGTTGTTGTTGCTGTTGTTGCTGAGCCCTTTGCTGTTGTTGCTGTTGTTCCCGTTGTACCCTCTGCTGTTGCTGCTGTTGTTGTTGCTGTTGTTGAGCCCTTTGCTGTTGTTCCCGCTGTACTCTCTGCTGTTGTTGTATCTGCTGTTGTTGTTGCTGGTCTCTCTGTATCCTTTGCTGCTGTTGCTGTTGAACCCTTTGTTGTTGTTGTTGTTGTTGCTGTATCCTTTGCTGTTGCTGTTGTTCTGCAGTTCTGTCCGGTGTTACCCTTGATGGCCTGTTAAAGTTGCCCGGCGTATTATTATTCGCCGGATTTGCTGGATTTACCGGTTGGGTAGTAGTTCCCTGTCTTACCCTTCCTCCGTTGTTATACGGAGGTATATTCCCGGTGTTGTTATTCGCCGGCTGATTCGCTTCACCAGGGCGTACCCGGTTACCGCCATTGTTATTGTTATTATTACCCGGTTGGGTAGTATTACCCGGTGTAACACGACCGGGACGATTGTTACTATTGTTATCTACCGACTGCACAGGTCTTGTACGGTCTGCCTCACGTCCCCGCTGGATAGCTGCGGCATCCGGGCGGTAAATACGCAATTGATTGTTTTCCAGTCTTCCTCCTGTACCCGGTCTGTTGGTGTTTTCCACTCTTACCGGTCGTACTGCCTGGCCTGAATAACGTTGCACATCATTGGCGCTCGGTCCGGCATATACTCTTCTTCCTCCGTAATTGTTGGTGTTGTTGATAACAGTGGTATTGTTAATAATGGTAACGTTTCTGCTGTTATTAACATAGTAGTTATTGATCCGGGGGCTGTTGATGTACTGTCGTGGTACAAATGCCCAATAGCTGGCTGGCGCATTGTATGAATATTGTGGTCCCATTGGCGCCCAACCATAATAGTCGCCACCGGTTCTCCAGCTAACCCATGCCGGGCCCCAGTCGTTACCTGGCACCCACATCCAGCCCTGGAAATCGTCATATAACCAGCGGCCATAGTGGAAGGCTGCCCAACCCCACGAGTAATCAGATACCCAGGTCCAGCCGTAGTCGGTATATACCCAGTGTCCGTTTGTATAGTAAGGTCGGAAGTCGCGGCCGGCGTTCGGTATCCAAACCTGGTCATAGCCGGGATAACTTACCCAGCGGCCGTAAGGACTTAATTCATCATAAAAGGAAATAGATGCGCCCACCTGTACCTGCGGTCCGCCGGAATAGGAAGAGCCATATTGATCATCATATCCGGGTGCATACGTTGATGCACAACTACTGACGAAAAAGCCTATAAATAAAAGTGATATTCCTGTGTGTTTTAATAAACTGTTCATAACTCCTGTTTTTTAGTCCTGATAGGTATTGTTGTTTGTAAGACTCTGGAGATGTAATGAATGCTGCGTAAAATTGTATTTATATCAACAAGCATTTTTTTATGGTCTGTGAATAAAGTATAGAAGGCGGAATCATTTTAAATTGTTAAAGGATTATGTTAAAATTTTTATAACGCTTTGCTGCAGTTACCGCGTTATATATAGTATAAGACAAAAATGGTTCCAATTTCGTAACCGCTGTAAGAGCTTGCATTACAGCGGATAACAGCGGCGTATACGGAATAATAAAACATTCCTGTAATATTGCAACAGCTCACTTAAATTCAAAGATGGCTTCCTTTTTCAGTATTCATCATATTTTCTTTACAACGCTGGGGTATTCCGTCAGTTATGTAGAATTTACAGGTACCATTACCGGCTTATTGTGTGTATGGCTGGCTGCAAGGGATCATATTCTCACCTGGCCGGTGGGATTGATCAATGTGAGTTGTTTCTTTGTACTGTTCTGGCAGTTGCAGTTGTATGCAGATATGTTCCTGCAGGTATACTTCTTTGCCACCGGGGTGTACGGATGGATCTTCTGGTACAGGAAGCAACCGGAAAATGAACCCGTGTATGCACTGTCAAACCGTTCCCGCTGGTGGCTGGGAATCGCAGCCCTGCTGTTGTCTGCCGCTACCGGCTATGTTGTCAGCCGGCTGCACCTGTGGTGGCCGCGCATATTTGAACATCCTGCGGCATGGCCTTATACCGATTCACTGGTGGCCGTTTTAAGCGTGATCGCCAATATCCTGCTGGCTAAAAGGATCTGGGAAAACTGGCTGTTATGGGTAACCGTAGATGCTATCGCTACTTTTATTTATTTTCAGAAAGATGTAAAGTTTCTTGGAATAGAGTACTTTATTTTGCTCATCATTGCCGCTATGGGACTGGCAAAGTGGTGGAAAGCATATCAACAACAACTCGTCAGTAAATAACCCTATGCTTACTTTTAAACAAAAACTCCGTCGTATAGCCTTTACATTTACCGCTATTTTTATAGTAATGTTCCTGTGCAACTACTGCATCACACCATCAAAAAATTCGATGCCATTGCGCAGTACGAGCAGCAATCCGGCAACAGCGGGAAAATTTTATCCAGTTGCATAACCGGATCTCGAATAGACTATCAAATACTATGCAGTGCTGGTAGCGGCAATTTTCTTTACCGCAGGCAGCGCGTGGTTTCTACTGAAATTGTGGGAACTGGTGAATGGCTGGATCCTGTCTCTTAAAAAGGATTAAAATAAAATGGCGGAGTCCCCACTTCGCCATTTTGTACTTACACGGTGTATTCACCCACTTTTGTGCCGTCGTCTCTCAGCATGGTTAATACCAGTTTCTGCTGATCGGCTTTTATCTTTATCAGGGTACGATTACCATCTTTTGGCCCGCCTCCAATAATAAGCGGGTATTCATGCTGTCCTTTTGCCGGGGCATACACACCGTATTTGTGGGTATGACCGCAAATGAGGATATCAATTTTATGTTTGTTAAAGAGGCCGCCAAACATTTCGCGGCAATGTTTTACGCCATGCCATTCGCCGGATTGATAGTGCGGAATGTGCATCATCACTACTTTATGTTTTGCTTTCCGGAAAGCAGGGCTTTGCAGCTGTTGTTCCAGCCAGCGGGCCTGTTGTTCCCGGTAAGCGTCGAAGTCAACGATGCCCGCATATACGGGATGTTCATCTTCTTTATCTTCTCCCGTATCCAGCACAATAGCCGATACAGGACCTATGTTAAACGTGAAATAGCTGTTGTGGCCCGGGTTATTAAAATACTGGTGCCATTCCCGGGCATATTTGCCACGGGTTTCGTGGTTCCCCCGTACATACATGAACGGGGTTTGTGTGGAAAAGGTATCGCCGCAGGGAGTGAGCATGTGGTCAATGATCTGCTGCTCATCGGCCTGGTAGTCAAATACATCTCCGTTAAAAAACACGAAATCATACGGGTCATCGCCGGTCAGCTTCATCAGGTGGGGGATAGAAGCAGGGCGGTCGTGAATATCATTAATGATCACCCAGGAAACTTCCTTCGCCTGCGGATCGGGGGCCGTGAAAGTATAGGTAGCGCTTTCTATGGTTTCGCCATAGGTGAGCTTATAAGGTTCAAAGGAAACAATATCTTTTGAGCACACCTTATAGCTATACTTTTTTCCGGGCTCCAGCTGGTCCAGTTCTATGCGGTGGAGGCGGTTATTGGCGTCTACCAGCCCGTTGGTAACCCGGTGTGCTTTTTTGTTCAGCTGGCCGTCTGTTCCATATTCCACCCAGCTGTAACAGGGGCGGCGGGTGAGCCACATCACGGAAATGGTGTGCGGGCCGGGATATTGAAGGTAGGGTTTGCAGAGAAAAGCGTGTTCTGGTCCTGCTGTAGGTGATGTTGCTGGCAGTATGCCAGCTTTGGCGGCAGCCGGTACAATTCCGGTGATGCCCAGTAATCCTGCTTTGGAAAGGTTGCCGAGGAATGACCTTCTGGATTGTTCACTGTTTGATTTTATCATATTTATATATTGTATATATCAGGATAGCGATTTAAAAATAGCAAAGGAATTAAGAAAAGGAAGCTATTTTTATATGAATGGCGCCCGCTGGTACACGTTATTTATGAATAATTAAAAAGTATAATTTGATAGGCTGCGCTTTACATTGCCGGGGTATAAAACTTTATTAATGATAAAATCGGCGAAAAATGCGGTGGGAAAAGGTTTTTTTTCATCGTTAGCGTTTTGATTTTCACCCATTAACTCTTACCTTTGCGGCAAATTTTGGAAACTGTATGCAATGCAATTGTGTGCGGTTTTTGGAACAGTAACATTTTAGTATTTTTATAAACCTCTTTAAAAATATGCCTAACACAGGTAAGATCAAACAAATTATCGGTCCCGTGGTGGACGTGCACTTTGATGACAAATTGCCCGAAATCTACAGCGCATTGGAAATTACCCGCGAAAATGGTCAGAAGGTAGTATTGGAAGTACAGCAGCACCTGGGTGAAGACAGTGTTCGTACAGTGGCGATGGACTCCACCGACGGTATGGTTCGTGGCATGACTGTAGTTGATAAGGGCGCGCCTATTAAAATGCCGGTTGGCGACCAGGTGAAAGGACGTTTGTTCAATGTGGTAGGTGAGGCAATTGACGGTTTAGGTGATATCGATGCTTCAAACGGTTACCCTATTCACCGTGACCCGCCTAAATTTGAAGATCTGGCTACCGAAACAGAAGTACTGTTCACTGGTATTAAAGTAATTGACCTGATCGAACCCTATGCAAAAGGTGGTAAAATCGGTTTGTTCGGTGGTGCCGGTGTGGGTAAAACAGTATTGATCCAGGAACTGATCAATAACATCGCAAAAGGTTACGAAGGTTTATCCGTATTCGCCGGTGTTGGTGAACGTACCCGTGAAGGGAACGATCTGATGCGTGAAATGATCGAAGCAAACATCGTTAAATACGGTGATAAATTTAAAGAATCAATGGAACACGGTGACTGGGATGTTACCGTTGTAGATAAAGAATTACTGAAACAATCACAGGCTACGTTTGTGTTTGGTCAGATGAACGAACCACCGGGAGCACGTGCGCGTGTGGCCTTATCCGGTTTAACACTGGCAGAATATTTCCGTGATGGAGATGGCACTGCAGGTGGTGGTAAAGATATCCTGTTCTTCGTAGATAACATCTTCCGTTTCACCCAGGCAGGTTCTGAAGTGTCCGCACTGTTAGGCCGTATGCCTTCTGCGGTGGGTTACCAGCCAACACTGGCTACTGAAATGGGTTTGATGCAGGAACGTATCACTTCCACTAAAAATGGTTCCATCACTTCCGTACAGGCCGTTTACGTACCTGCGGATGACTTAACGGATCCGGCTCCGGCAACAACCTTCTCCCACCTGGATGCTACCACCGTATTGGATCGTAAAATCTCCGATCTCGGTATTTACCCGGCTGTGAGCCCGCTGGACTCTACTTCCCGTATCCTGTCTCCGTCTATCGTGGGTGAAGCTCACTATAACTGTGCACAGCGCGTGAAAATGATCCTGCAACGTTATAAAGAACTCCAGGATATCATCGCCATCCTCGGTCTGGATGAACTGAGCGACGAAGATAAGCTGACAGTATCCCGTGCACGTCGTGTACAACGTTTCCTGTCCCAGCCTTTCCACGTAGCAGAACAGTTCACCGGTCTGAAAGGCGTACTGGTTCCTATCGAAGAAACTATCCGTGGCTTTAACATGATCATGGACGGTGAAGTAGATGAGTATCCTGAAGCAGCCTTCAACCTCGTAGGTAACATTGAAGCAGCTATTGAAAAAGGTAAGAAATTACTGGAAGCAGCGAATAACTAATTAAGTCAATGATCCCGGTTCAGCCGGGATCATTACCCTTCACCATTTACGATCATCAACATGCTATTAGAAGTATTAACACCTGAAAGAAAAATATATGCCGGAGAAGTGTACGGAGTACAACTGCCGGGCATTGACGGTTCTTTTGAAATACTGGATAAACATGCGCCATTAATTGCAGCCCTCGGAAATGGTAAAATGAAAGTGCTGAAAGATAAAGCTCATGCAGAGTTGTATACCATCAGCGGCGGATTCGTGGAAGTGTTGCGCAATAAGGCTACCGTACTCGTAGAAGGCGCTGTAGCAGTGGAAAAATAAGCATACCAGCAAAATATAATAACCAGGCCGGGTAAGAATACCCGGCCTTCGTTTTGTCCTAACTATTCCAATCTTAGATGACCCGGTTAAGGACAGGACTGTCCACCGGGATTTCCTCCTATTCATTATGTACAATACAGTACCTGCACGGCTATACGAGATATCCGCAGTAACTACATGTACATCAATAGACAGCCTCATCAAGGCTGTTTATATCACCTAATGAATATGCCTTTGATAATAATCACTTAGTGATCAGGTAAAATGCTGGTATCGGTCTATGGAAGGAGCAAAAATTTTTCATAGGTTTTGCCTTCATAGGTGTATCTTATCGGTTATTAAATTACCTGAAAACGGGCTATGTAGCTGGTTTGATTCACCAATTACTTTAGCAAGATATTTAATTTGTTTTAAATAAACAGCATTCATCCTGTTCATTTTTCACTTTAAGTACTAAGCCCTGCCCATCTCCCTCTGTGTCAGAATATTACCATTAATTTAAGGAAGGATCAATTGGATAATTTGCCATCATGGCAAAGGTACTGCCAAGATTTTTAAGGGATTGCTGCCATATTTGCTGCTCCCTGCGCTCAAATATCAGTGAAGTATCGGTGTCAGACAGGATCCAGGATTTCTCCTTTACCTCTTCATCCAGCTGACCCTCTGTCCAGCCAGAATAACCAATGAAGAATTTTACCTTATTGGGCTCCAGTAAACCCTTATTGATGGCGTCCACCACATGGTCAAACCTGCCACCCCAGAATACCCCGGGCAATATCTCCTGCCCGCCGCTGATCAGCTCCGGGTGCCGGTGCACAAAATGAATGGTATCCATCTGTACAGGACCGCCATAATATACCGGGATATTACTGATCAATACCTCAGGCACAAGATCACTAAGCGTTTGATCAAACAACTTATTGATTACAAAGCCAAAACTGCCTTTTTCCTGGTATTCACAAAGGAGTACTACCGTGCGCGCAAAATTTGGATCTTTCAAAAATGGATCAGCTATCAGCAAAATGCCGGGCGACAAAGTTACCATAGACAAACAATTTTATAGCCTGTTCAAATTTAACTAAATGATTGAATAGTAAAGAAAAAAGAAAATTAAAGAGGAAAGTAGGAAAAATAAAAAAAGGAGGCTAGAAAACCTCCTTACCATTTTATCAACCAAAATCTAAATCGCTTATGGAACGAATCCACATCGATGTATGTAGAAAGTTTAATTACTTTGTTATGATCCTGAACTAATCAAATTTAGTACCAAGATTCTGAAGCAAAGGTAAGGAAAGAAGCATTAATAAAATCAGCAGTACCCAGTTAAAATTACGTTAAAGTGATGTTGTATTGCGGAGAATAAGCACAGAGGCAATATCCCGTCTGGAATTTTGTATCATAGTTGCTATAGCAAACATCTTTTTTAACATATTTTAATATTTCTATGCGCTTATCTTTGAGATAATTAAAGCCTGACAAAACTTACATGATACCACTGAAGAAGATTTTCCCCGTCATCGTTATCCTGATCACTTTGTCCCTGCTCGGAATCATCTATATCCAGGTCAGCTGGATCATCAGCGCCGTGCATATCAAACAGGATCAGCTCTTCCAGCGCGCCGTGAGTATGTCAAGAGACGTATACAACGATATGATGTACCGCCGCCAGGCTGCTATCATGTTTAAGCTCGACAACAAGGAAGGAACCGCCACAAAAGGATTTAACCTGGATATCAACCGCGTACCCCAATACAGCGTACCCTCCGTTAGCGACTTCTTTACTGTGCAGGAAGTGAAACGGTGCATCCAGAACAATATGAGGAAAAATCACCTCGATAGCTCCAGCTTCGAATTTGCTATTATCGGCACCGTACCAGGATCTGAATTCGGTACCATCCGGATGCAGTCTGCCGGGTTCGAAAAAATGTTCCAGGAAAATGAAGCCGACAGCATCAAGGAAAAGAAAGACTATCGCGTACAGGTAATCCTCCTGTCGGAATCCAACGATTTTAATCCGCGGGCAGAAAAGCTTTATATCATCATGCCCAACGATGATTCGGTAGCCAAACAATTAGGTTTCATGATCTCGGGAGGCGTGCTGTTTACCATGATCATCATCACGGCATTTGCCCTCACCATCCGCACCCTGCTGAACCAGAAAAAACTCTCGGAAATAAAATCGGACTTCATCAACAATATGACCCATGAGCTGAAAACACCCCTGGCTACTATTTCCCTGGCCATCGATGCTATCAGGAATGAGAAAGTAATGTCAAAACCGGAAAAAATCCAGTATTTCTCCGGCATCATCAAAGAAGAAAATAAACGCATGAACAAACAGGTGGAAAGCATCCTGCAATCCGCCCTCCTGGAGAAAGACGAAATAGCGCTCAAACTCCAGGCTACGGATGTACATAACGTTATCCAGAGTACCGCCGATAACCTCCAGCTGCAGCTGGCCACCAAAAATGGCGTGGTAGACCTTCAGCTGGACGCCATTAACCCCATCATCATGGCAGATGATGTGCACTTCTCCAACCTCATCTTCAACCTGATGGATAATGCCATCAAATATTCCAATGATCAGCTGGAGATAAGAATACAAACCTATAATACCCGCAAAAGCCTGTTCATCGTGATTGCCGACAACGGTATCGGTATGAGCCGCGATACTATTTCACGTATCTTTGAAAAGTTCTACCGCGCACATACCGGCAACGTGCATAACGTAAAAGGCTTCGGTCTCGGACTCACTTATGTAAAGGCCATTGTAGACGCGCATAAAGGAAAAATTAAAGTGGAAAGCGTAGTGGGTAAAGGCAGTAAATTTACCCTCGAGTTTCCGCAGGAACTGGATAAAGGATAAAGCATATGATACTGAGTGAAAAAGAAATACAGCATTTCAAAAATCCTATTGCGGTGCCCGGTATGGGCATCACCATGCAGGAAAAACTGAAGGAAGCCCGCGTACTGGTAGTAGGCGCCGGCGGCCTCGGAAGCCCGGTGGTACAATATCTCAGCGCCAGCGGAGTAGGCGTGATCGGCATCGCGGACTATGGTGTGATCAATGATGAAGATATGCACCGTCAGCCCATCTACCAGATGCAGGATATCCGCAAACACAAAGCAAAAATGGCGGCCAGCCGCCTTTGGGCAGTGAACCCATATACAAAACATTATCCTATCCTCATGCAGGTAAAACCCGACACCATCAACATGATGCTGGTAGGGTTCGACCTTGTGATAGACTGTACCCAGCATCTGCCCACCCACCTGGTGATCAACGATGCCTGCCTGGTACACAGCAAACCTTACATCACCGGGGAAGTACATAACTGGATGGCCTGGTTTGCCGGCTTCAATATGCCCATGCCGGATGGTACTACCTCCGCTTCCTACCGTTGCTCATTGCCACTCACAGAAGAATACCGCAATTTTGATGCAGGCGCTCTTGGCGCTACCCACGGCGCCCTCGGCACCCAAATCGTTTGTGAAGTAGTGAAATACCTGATCGGTGTTCCCTTAGGCATCGCCGGTAAATTTTATGGTGTCAACTATCTGCATAACCAAACCCAGGTATACGACCTGCAACCGGATACGGCAATGATAGAAAGCATCCGCGCAGCCGGCGTCCTCTCCGCGGAGGAATACGGCCTGGAAATCGTTCCGGATGTAGAGGATTAGCGTTGCTTGCCCGCCTTCGGCGGGGAAATTGTCTTGGAGCAGGATTACGTTGATTAACCGTGATTACCATGATTTGATTTTTTTGATTTTTATAAATGACCAAGGGAGATATATGCGGATCTATTCGCTTATATCTCCCTTAATCTTTAAAATCAAATATGATCAAATCATGGTAATCACGGTTAATCAACGTAATCCTGCTCCAAGACAATTTAAAATCGCCGAAGGCGATCCCCTCCGCTACACTTCCGCAAGCACCGTTTTAGCCCCTATCTTCAGCTCGTGTTTCACACCCAGTTTAAGCGAGTAATTCGCCGCCTGGTGCCCGCTCGGGAAACCAAAACAAACAGGGAATTCGTAATCTTTAACAAGGTTGCTGATAATTTCATATTCAGACTGTCCGAATGGAGTATCCGTTTCTTTGCCATCCGTGAAGGCGCCTACTACCAGCCCGGCCAGTTTGTCGAGCCACCCGGCGCGTTTCAGGTTATACATCATACGGTCTATGTTATACCGGTATTCACCGATATCTTCCAGCAGCAGGATCTTTCCTTTGGTATTGATTTGTGAAGGCGTACCCGAAAGGTTGGCCAGGATAGATAAATTACCGCCTACCAGTATCCCGGCGGTTTTTCCTTCCTTGTTCAACGGATGCGCCGGCGCGGAATAGCGGTAAGCTTTCCCTCTCAGCGCTGCTGCCAGGCTTTCTGTATATTCATTATCAAATGTATCGGGCGTAATACCGCTGCACATCATGGAATGCAGCGTGGCAATGCCAAAGTGCCGCTGCACATGCGAATGCAGGGTGGTAATATCACTGTAGCCGCAAAGCCATTTCGGCTGTTTCCGGAAACGGGTAAAATCCAGCTTATCAATGATACACACCATACCATAACCACCACGGCCAAATACAATCGCTTTTATCTCCGGATCATTCAGCATATCCTGCAATTCCTCCAGCCGCAGTTCGTCCGGCGCGGAGAAATTATGAAAGCTGGTTCCTACAGTAATACCGAGGTGTACACGGTAACCCCAGGAAGTAAGTACACCACGTGCGTACTCCGCTGCCTGCAGATCCATTTTGCTGCTGGAGCAGGTAATTCCGATCAGATCACCTTTTTTCAAATATGGCGGAATTTTTACCATTGTTCCTTTTGTTTACCTTTGCAGATTAGTTAGCGTAAATTCATTCTTTATTCGCTGACTAAGGTGATAAATTGTTATGGTGATTCCAAAAACAATCACTGATTTAAAGTTTATTTAAGCATTCTTTAAGAGAATATGGCAAAATTTAATAGATATTTAATAACTGCGGCATTACCGTATGCCAATGGCCCGGTGCACATCGGACACCTCGCCGGCTGCTACCTGCCTGCAGATATTTATGTACGTTATTTACGTGCAAAAAAGGCAGATGTAAAATTTGTTTGCGGCACAGATGAACACGGCGTTCCCATCACCATCAAAGCAATGAAGGAAGGCGTGAGCCCGCAGGATGTGGTAGACAAATACCATAAGATCATCGGCGACAGCTTTGCTGCAATGGGTATCTCTTTCGATATTTTTGCCCGCACCAGCGCTCCCATACACCACCAAACCTCGCAGGACTTTTTCCTGAAGATGTATAACGATGGCCTGTTTGAAGAAAAAGAAAGCGAACAGTTTTTTGATCCGGAGAAAGAAATGTTCCTGGCAGACAGGTATATTATAGGCACCTGTCCTAACTGTGGCAACGATAAAGCCTATGGCGACCAATGCGAACGCTGTGGCAGAACCCTGAGCCCCGATGAACTGATCAACCCGCATTCGGCACTGAGTAATGCACCACTGGTGAAAAAGAAAACCAAACACTGGTACATGCCGCTGCAGAACTACGAACCGTGGCTGAAAGAGTATATCATCGACGGTCATAAAGAGTGGAAAAACAACGTATACGGTCAATGCAAAAGCTGGCTGGATAGCGGCCTGCAAAGCCGCGCCATGACCCGCGACAGCAACTGGGGCATCAAAGTACCCCTGCCCGATGCGGAAGGCAAAGTATTGTACGTATGGTTCGACGCACCCATCGGCTATATTTCTGCTACAAAAGAACTGACCGACAACTGGGCGGACTACTGGTGTAAAGACGATACCAAACTGGTACACTTCATCGGTAAGGATAACATCGTTTTCCACTGCATCATCTTCCCGGCCATGCTGAAGGCGCACGGTGGATTTGTATTGCCCGACAACGTACCTGCCAACGAATTCCTGAATATTGAAGGTGAAAAAGTATCTACCTCCCGTAACTGGGCAGTGTGGGTAAACGATTATATCGAAGACTTCCCCGATCAGCAGGATGTACTCCGCTATGTACTCTGCGCCACCGCGCCGGAAACAAAAGACAACGACTTCACCTGGAAAGATTTCCAGGATCGTAATAACAGCGAGCTGGTAGCCGTTTTTGGCAACTTCGTCAACCGCGCTATGGTGCTCATGCATAAACTGTGCGGTGGAAAAGTACCTCCGTTGCATCCTGAGTTCATGAACGACGGCGACACCGAAATACTGAAAGAGTTCGGCGTGGCAAAAGAGAAGATCGAAACCAGCATCGAAACATACCGCTTCCGGGAAGCATTGTCTGAAGTGATTGAATTTGCCCGGAAAGGCAATCAATACCTCCAGAAGAATGAACCCTGGATCCTGGCCAGCGTACTCGAAAAGCTGAAGAATGGAGAACAACACGCCAAATACCCGCAGTACGAAGAAAAGGACATCGCCTTTTTACAGGGCCGGATCGATATTTGCCTGCACATCGCATTGCAGATGACGGCCAACCTGGCGATCTTCTCCCACCCGTTCCTGCCGTTTACGGCTAAAAAGATCTGCCACATGCTGAAAGTGGTAGACCGTATGCTGGAGTGGGATAACGCCGGCAGCGATAAACTGCTGAGTGTAGGCTATTCCCTGCGTCCGCCGGAACTGTTGTTCAAACAGGTAGAAAACGACCAGGTAACTGCCCAGGTGGAAAAACTCCATGCAGGTTTAAAACAGGCGATGGATGCCGCTGCGGCAGCTGCGCCCGCCGTGGAAGAAGCCCCGCCCGCTCCTGCAAAACCTGAAATTCAATACGACGATTTCGCTAAACTGGACCTGCGCGTAGGCACCATCCTGCAGGCAGAAAAAGTAGCCAAAGCCGATAAATTACTGAAACTGCTGGTAGACATAGGCACTGAACAACGTACCGTCGTTTCCGGCATCGCTATGCACTTCAGCCCGGAAGACATTGTAGGCAAACAGGTAACACTGGTGGCCAACCTGGCCCCCCGCAAAATGCGCGGAATCGAAAGCCAGGGCATGATCCTCATGGCAGAAGACAAGGGTAAGCTCGTTTTCGTAAACCCGGCGGAAGCGATAACGCCGGGTAGCGGAGTGAGCTGAAACCCGCCAGGGTAAATGGTTTCCAGATCAAGTCCACATCACCTCCACGTCACCTCCATGTTCACTCCACGGATACTCCGGGTGTAAAGCAGGTGCAAAGCAGGTGTAAAGCGAATACGAAGTAATGGCGAAGCCTTCAAAATACTTCATGAAACCGGTAAAATTTGCAGATCGGAGCGGATTTTGTCTTTCTCAGGATTACGCTGATTATACTGATTACTCTGATTTGACTTTTTGGGATTTTATAAGGATTTTAAAAGATTCGGGGAGACATAAGCGAAAATATCCGCTTATGTCTCCCCGAATCTTTTAAAATCAAAAGTGATCAAATTCCCTAAATCAGTATAATCAGCGTAATCCTGAGAAAGACAAAATCCGCTCCGATCTGCAAATTTTACAGAAATCGTGCGCCCCCTGATGATGGAACTCCAAAAAATGCTAAATTCAAGGATCGGTAAATTTAAGTTACAAATGCTGGAAGCTCCGCGTAATGAATAAAAAGCTGACAGCTAAAAGCCAAAGCAATGAGACACATCAACAAAGTAGCCGTTTTAGGTTCAGGGGTAATGGGATCAAGGATTGCCTGTCATTTTGCAGGAATAGGCGTACAGGTTTTACTGCTGGACATAGCGCCAAAGGAACTCAATGAGGCAGAAAAGAAAAAGAACCTGCCACTGGATAGCCCCGCTGTGAAAAACCGGATTGTAAACGATGCCCTGCAGGCCGCCATAAAATCCAACCCGTCGCCCGTTTTTACCAAAGATGTGATCAAACGCATTAAAACAGGCAACTTCACCGATGATATGAAACGCCTCGCAGATGTGGACTGGATCATTGAAGTAGTAGTGGAAAACCTGGATGTGAAGAAAACCGTGTTTACACAGGTGGAACAATTCCGGAAACCCGGTACACTCATCACCTCCAACACCTCCGGCATCCCGATCCACCTCATGACTGAAGGCCGTAGCGAAGATTTTCAGAAACACTTCTGCGGTACCCACTTCTTTAACCCGCCCCGCTATCTCCGTTTACTCGAAATAATTCCAACACCACACACAGATCCCGCCGTCGTCGATTTTCTCATGCACTACGGCGATCTTTTCCTCGGTAAAACAACCGTGCTGTGTAAAGATACCCCGGCATTTATTGCCAACAGGGTAGGCGTGTTCTCTATCATGGCCATCTTTCACATCATGCAGGAAATGGGCCTGGGTATCGACGAAATTGATGCACTCACCGGTCCCGTAATCGGCCGCCCTAAATCAGCTACCTTCCGTACCGCCGATGTGGTAGGAATAGATACCCTGGTGAAAGTAGCCAAAGGCGTCATGGAAAACTGCCCGCAGGATGAAGCCATCGGTATCTTTAAAATACCTCCCTTCCTCCAGAAAGTAGTGGAAAACAACTGGCTGGGTGATAAAACCGGGCAGGGCTTCTACAAGAAAACCAAAGGAGACGGCGGCAGCAAAGAAATCCTTACGCTGAACCTCCAGTCAATGGAATACGGACCCAAACAAAGAGCAAAGTTCGCCAGCATCGATGCAGCCAAACCTATCGAAGACCTGAAACAACGCATCAAAGCGCTGGCAGGAGCTTCCGACAAGGCCGGCGAATTCTACAAACAATTCCACGCATTCCTCTTCTCCTACGTATCGCACCGCATTCCTGAAATAGCAGACGACCTCTATAAAGTAGACGACGCCATGAAAGCGGGCTTCGGATGGGAAATCGGTCCCTTTGAAACCTGGGACCTGCTCGGTGTGGAAGCATCCGTAAAACTCATCGAAGAAAAAGGACTCACCGTTGCCCAATGGGTAAAAGATATGCTGGCAAAGGGGATCACCAGCTTCTATAAAGTAGACAACGGCAAGAAATTATATTACGACGTAAGTACCCAAACCTACAAACCATTGCCAGGAGAAGGGCAGTTCATTATCCTGGAAAACTTCTCCAATAATGTAGTCTGGAAAAACAGCGCCTGCAACCTGGTTGATATCGGCGACGGCGTGGTATGTTTCGACTGGAAAACAAAAATGAATACCATCGGCGGGGAAGTGCTGGAAGGATTGAATAAGGCGATAGACCGCGCTGAAAAAGACTTCCGCGGACTGGTAGTAGGCAACGAAGGCACCAACTTTTCCGCGGGCGCCAACGTGGGCATGATCTTCATGCTCGCAGCAGAACAGGAGTTTGATGAGCTGGACATGGCAGTGCGCCTCTTCCAGCGCAGCACCATGCGCCTGCGCTATTCATCGGTACCGGTAGTGGTGGCGCCACACGCCCTCACATTGGGTGGTGGCTGCGAAATGTGTTTACATGCCGATAAAGTACAGGCAGCAGCCGAAACATATATCGGGCTGGTGGAACTGGGCGTAGGCCTCATCCCCGGCGGCGGCGGTACCAAAGAAATGACGCTCCGCGCCAGCCTGGAATACAAGGAAGGCCGCATCGAGGAAGAACCCCTGAAAGATTACTTCATGACCGTAGCCACTGCTAAAGTAGCCACCTCCGGGTTTGAAGGATTTGATATGGGCGTGCTGAAGAAAGGACACGATGAAATTACCATGAACCTCAGCCGCCTTATTGCCGACGCCAAACGCAGCGTAATAGCATTGGCCGACGAAGGATATACCCGCCCCGTGGAAAGAACAGATATCAAAGTGATGGGTCGCGGCGCACTGGGAGCCTTACTGGCAGGCGTATATGCCATGAAGTTTGGTAACTATATTTCAGAACACGATCAGAAAGTGGCAAATAAACTCGCTTATGTGATGTGCGGTGGCGATCTTACAGAAGCCTCTTTTGTAAGCGAACAATACCTGCTGGATCTCGAAAGGGAAGCCTTCCTGAGTTTATGCGGTGAACGCAAAACGCTGGAACGCTTACAAAGCGTGATTAAAACGGGCAAACCCGTACGAAATTAGAAACTGTTATTTTAATGTATGGGAAATGTAGTGAAGATTAGCCATAAGATCATTCGCTGCATTTCCCTTTTTATTTTCATCCTTTAGATTTACTCCCGTGCCAATTCTATCCTTACAAAACATTTCCAAAAGATACGGAACGGTGCAGGCATTGTCAGGTGTTTCCTTCGATGTGCCGGCCGGTAGCGTATTCGGCGTATTAGGCCCCAACGGCAGCGGTAAAACAACCCTGCTCGGCGTTGTTACCGATGTGCTTAAAGCAGATACCGGCAGCTTCACCCTTTTTGATAAAGCGCCTTCCGCCGCAGAACGCCGGCAAATAGGTACTTTGCTGGAAACGCCCAATTTCTATCATTATCTCAGCGCATACAAAAACCTGGAAATCTCCGCTGCTATCAAACAGCGCCGGAAAGACGACATCGCAAGAGTACTGGAGATCTGTGGCCTCACGCAACGCCAGCACTCGGCCTTTAAAACGTATTCACTCGGTATGAAACAACGGCTGGCCATTGCCGCTGTATTACTCGGTGATCCCGATGTACTGATCCTGGACGAACCTACCAACGGCCTCGATCCCTCCGGTATCGCGGAAGTGCGGGAGCTGGTGCGTAAACTGGCAGACAGCGGCAAAACCATTATCCTCGCCAGCCACCTGCTCGATGAAGTGGAAAAAGTATGCACCCACGTCGCTATTTTGAGAAGCGGGAAATTATTGCTGTCAGGACCGGTACACACAGTGATCAGCCGCAACGATTTCGTGGAACTGGCTGCTGCGGATAACGCACAGGTGCAGGCGGCCATGCTCCGGTATCCCGGTTGCACCGGCGCCATCATACAGGGCAACATCGTGAGGGCTTCGTTCGCGGAATCGCCCGATGCAGCAACGATCAACAGCTATTGCGCCCAACAGGGCATCTGGCTCAGCTACCTGCAACTCCGTAAGAAAAGTCTCGAAACCGCATTCCTGGAAATTACCAATATCGCCGCATCATGAAACGGATCATCTGTACCGAATGGCTCAAAGTAAGAAACTACCGCACCTTTTGGGTGATGTTGCTGTTGGCGCTGGTGATTATCCCCGCAGGCAATTTCATGGTGGCCGACAAATTCAGCGAAAACCTGGAACAGGTAAGTAAAATGTTTGGCAACCCCTTCAGCTTCCCGGAAGTATGGCTCACAATGGCTTCGCTGAACAGCTATATCTCCGCGCTGTTCGGACTACTCCTGATCATCCTGGTAACCAATGAATATACATACCGCACCAACCGCCAGAATGTAATCGACGGCTGGGAAAGAAGCCAGTTTGTATACGCCAAATTATTCTGGCTGGTGGCTATTTCCGTACTCACACTGGTGGTGGCTACTGTCAGCGGCGCCCTGGTGGGAATCATTTATGGCAACAAACCCTTCAGCATGGAAGGATACCACTACATGCTGTACTACTTCCTGCAGTTTAATGTGATGCTTACCATCGCCCTGCTGATAAGCGTATTGGTGAAACGGGCCGGGCTGGCTATCGTGCTTTTTGTGGCTTACAATATGATGCTGGATCAGCTGTTGTCTTTTATCGTAAAAAGAAATGCCGGACCTGTTGGCGGCCTGCTGCCGCTGCAGAGCGGCGACGAGCTGCTGCCGTTTCCATTGGTGGGTAAAATGGTATCTACCGGCGATCAGTACGAAGCCTATGTGTATGTAACGGCCATGATAGCCTATATCGCATTGGGCATCTACCTGGTTTTCAGGAAAATATTAAAATCCGATCTGTAGAAATATCTATATATTTCACATTCTTTTAAAGCGAAATGTTTGGCAGAGAGCTTAAATTTGTTGAGCAAAGAAAAAAGGTGAATTATGGCAAAACAAGAGCGGGTTATACTGGTAACAAACGACGACGGCATCACGGCGCCGGGTATCCGGGCGCTGATAGAAGCAGTGAAGCCTTTGGGTAAAGTAGTGGTGGTAGCGCCTGATAGTCCACAGTCGGGCAAAGGACACGCCATCACCATCGGTGTTCCTTTGCGTTTGGAAAAGGTGGATATCTTTGAAGGAATAGAAGCATGGCAGTGTTCCGGCACACCGGTGGACTGTGTAAAGCTGGCCCGCGATAAAATCCTGCATGGCAAACCGGATATCTGCGTGAGCGGCATCAACCACGGCGCCAATCATTCTATCAACGTGATCTATTCCGGCACTATGTCTGCCGCAATGGAAGCAGCCATAGAAGGTATTCCTTCCGTAGGCTTCTCGTTCCTGGAATACAGCTATGATGCTGATTTCTCGCTGCCCGGAAAAATAGCGCACAATGTTACCAAAAGAATGCTGGGATCCGATCTGCCACCTGGTGCCCTGTTCAACGTAAATATTCCGATAGTGGATGAAAAGGATTTCAGGGGACTGAAAATCTGCCGGCAGGCAGACGCGAAATGGGTGGAAGAATTTGATGAACGCCGCGACCCGCACGGTAAAAAATACTACTGGCTCACAGGAGAATTTAAAAACCGCGATAACGGACAGGATACAGATGTGTGGGCACTGGAAAATAATTACGCCTCTATGGTACCAGTGCAGTTTGATCTTACAAATTATTCATTGAAAAAGAAGCTGGAAGAAGATTGGAAAGACCTGTAAACATTCGTTATATCGCCATCATAATTACAGTATGTTAAAAAAAGACAATCTTCCGTTAGGAATTTTACTGGGGTTTTTAACACCCCTGTTTGCGTTTTTCCTGTATTACTTATTTGTCATCAAGCCACATAACAACGTGGGGCTGGGACAGTTCCTCGGCATTCTGAAAGACAATAAACAGATGATTCCGAAGCTCACCAGCATCTGCCTGTTACTAAACGGACTGGTGTTTTTTCTGTATACAAGAAAACGGCTGGATATTACCGCCAAAGGCATTTTCCTGATGACCATGCTGTATGCCATTGGCATATTATTACTCAAACTGATCAGATAATTTTTAATTAAAGGATATTGAAATATTACATCATTGCAGGAGAAGCGTCAGGTGATTTGCATGGCAGCAATCTTGTAAAACAAATAAGACAGTTAGATACGTCTGCGGATATACGTAGCTGGGGAGGCGACCTGATGGAAGCCGCCGGCGCCCATGTGGTAAAGCATTACAAAGAACTGGCCTTCATGGGTTTTGTGGAAGTGGTCATGAACCTCCGTACCATTTTAAAGAATATAGAAATTTGTAAGAAAGATATCGCCGCCTTTAAACCGGATGTATTGGTGCTGGTTGATTATCCGGGGTTTAACATGCGCATCGCCGAATGGGGCAAACAACAGGGATTTAAAATAGTGTATTATATTTCCCCGCAGGTGTGGGCCTGGAAAGAAAACAGGGTGAAAAAACTCCGGCAGTATGTAGATAAAATGTTGTGCATCCTTCCGTTTGAACCAACGTTTTACCATAAATGGAATTATGAAACCGAATACGTAGGACATCCTTTGGTGGAAGTAATTAAAGCTGCCAAAGAACAACCTGCTGATGCGCCGTTGTCAGATAAACCCGTGATCGCCGTATTACCGGGGAGCCGTAAACAGGAAGTGAGCGTAAAGCTGCCTATCATGCTCACAATGGCGAAACACTTTCCACAATACCAGTTTGTAGTGGCGCAGGCGCCCAGCCTCGATGATCATTTCCTGGAAGGGCTTACCGGTCAGCATCCCAACGTGTCAATGGTAAAAGGGCAAACCTATAAATTACTGCGCCAGGCAAAAGCCGCATTAGTAACTTCCGGAACCGCCACGTTGGAAACAGCTTTGTTTGGAGTACCGGAAGTAGTGTGCTATAAAGGAAATCCTATTTCGTACTTCTTCGCAAAACATCTCATTAAAGTAAAATATATCTCCCTGGTAAACCTGGTGATGGATAAACTGGTAGTGAAAGAATTGATTCAGCACGACCTCACAGAACAAAACCTGTTGAAGGAATTAAACTCGTTACTGAATAATGAAGCCGCCAGAAGTCGTGTGATGAAAGATTATGCAGAACTATGGCATAAGTTGGGAGAAAAGGATGCTTCCCGCCGCGCAGCAGAAGTGATCTATGAATACGCCATCGCTTAGTGCCGTCTGAGCAGCCGGATCATCATAATGATAAGGGCGATTATAAAAAGTAGCAAAGAAATTCTGTTCATCCCATGCATCATAGCCACGTAACGTGTTTTTGGTGCATTGGGATCCTTCTTCCCTATATACAGATACCTCAATATTTGCTGCCAGATACTTTTCATCTCCCAAAGATCGTAAATCAGTGCTATTTTTGGTCCTTCTGAAAAAATAGGACATGAAATATTTACTGTTAACAGTGGCACTGTTTTTTAACCTGTTTACCAATGGAATAGCACAGAACAACCCTATGCTTACCGGCTGGGAATTTTCCCGCACGGACGAAGGAATCTGGCGGCCCGCTACCGTACCCGGAACGGTTCACACCGATTTAATGGCGCAGCATTTAATCCCCGATCCTTTTGTGGGAACCAATGAAAAAGCCGTGCAGTGGGTAGATAAGAAAGACTGGCAATACCGGAAAAGATGGCACATCAAAAAACAGGAACTAAATGCAGCCGAGATAGAACTGGAGTTTAAAGGTTTGGATACCTATGCAGATGTGTATCTCAATAATCATTTAATACTACAGTCGGCAAACATGTTTGTTTCGCATACGGTAAGTGTAAAAGAATGGCTGGTAGCGGGCGACAACGAATTGCGTATCCTGTTTAAAAGCCCCGTCAAAACAGACATGCCCCGGTTTTTGCAGGACAGCATCATCTATCCCGCCGGTAACGATGCCAGCGATATTCCACTCAGTATTTATGCACGTAAAGCCCCCTATCACTACGGCTGGGATTGGGGCCCGCGGCTGGTTACGGCCGGTATTTACCGCCCCATCGTGCTGCGGAGCTGGAATAAAGCGGTGATCCGCGATGTATACTGGCAACAGCTGCAACTGGATTCCACCAAAGCAAACATGCAGGCCGAAGTGACCATTGAAGCCGCTGCCGCGGGAGATTATACCTTGCAGGTGCTGCCCGCAAAATCTACCCCTGAACTGGCAAAATTACCGGTAAGCCTGCAGGCGGGCATCAATGTAATAAAAGTACCTTTCTCTATAAAAAAACCAGTACTGTGGTGGCCTGCCGGGATAGGCGCCCCTTTCTGCTACGAACTGCAGGTCAACCTGCTCAGCAATAAAAAGGTAGTGACTACCCAAAGCAATAAGGTAGGGTTGCGCACTATTGAAGTAGTGAACAAACCCGACAGCCTGGGCGAATCGTTTTATGTAAAAGTAAACGGTCGGCCCGTGTTTATGAAAGGCGCCAACTATATTCCCCAGGATAATTTTCTGCCGCGCGTAACCAAAGAAAAACAGGAAAAACTGTTTCAGGATATGGCGACTTCCAACTTTAATATGGTGCGCGTATGGGGCGGGGGTACTTATGAAGATGATAATTTTTACAGGCTGGCAGATCAGCACGGGATCCTGGTTTGGCAGGACTTTATGTTTGCCTGTACCCTTTATCCTTCCGATCCCGCGTTCCTGGAAAATGTAAAAGAGGAAGCAGCAGATAATATAAAACGTTTGCGCAATCATCCTTCGCTGGCGCTGTGGTGCGGAAATAATGAAGTGGCGGTAGCCATTAAAAACTGGGGCTGGCAAAGCGGTTACGCCTATACGAATACCCAGTGGGAAAGTTTGCAGCAGGGATATGATAAATTATTTAAAGAAGTGCTGCCACAACAGGTGGCCGCGTACCAGCCGGGCGCTTTTTATTTTCATTCTTCGCCCATCAGCAACTGGGGAAAGCCGGAAGATTTTACCAAAGGAGATAATCACTACTGGGGCGTATGGCATGGTATGGAATGGTTTGAAGCATTTAATACACATGTGCCACGGTTTATGAGCGAATATGGTTTCCAGTCCTTCCCGTCTATGGAAACGATCCGCACATTTGCTGAGAAAGAAGACTATGATATCTTTTCCAATGTGATGCAGGCCCACCAGAAAAGTCCGGCTAAAGGAAATACGGCCATCAAAACGTACATGCTGCATTACTATCGTGAGCCGAAAGACTTTCCCTCTTTTGTTTATCTCAGCCAGGTATTACAGGCAGAAGGCATGAAAGTAGCCATAGAAGCCCATCGCAGGGCTATGCCTTATTGCATGGGCACCCTCTACTGGCAGCTGAATGACTGCTGGCCGGGCGCTTCCTGGTCGGGACGGGATTACAACGGCCGCTGGAAAGCGCTGCAGTATTATGTAAAAGACGCATTCAGGCCACGGCTGGTATCCAGCGTTATCGAAAACGGACAGTTGTGTACCTACCTCGTAACAGATGAATACGAAGGTAAAGCCGACCTGTTGATGAAAGCAGTAGATCTGAATGGTAAGGTGATCTGGCAAAAAGAATTAACGGATATCTCTGTAAAGGCAAATACCAGTGAAAAACTACACGCCATCGATACCGCTGCAGTTTTACAGGGAAATAACCCGGCAAGGGTAATATTCTATGCGCAACTGCGAATAGACAGTAAGGATATGGAGCGGAATATCTTTTACTTTGCTCCGGCGAAGGATATGAACCTGGAAGTACCGCACCTGGATGTGGTAACCAGCAAGGTAGCCAAAGATAAAGGCATTGTTTATATCCGCGTGAAAACAGACAAGCTGGCAAGAAATGTTTACCTGTCGCTGGACAAGGCCACTGCAACCGATCATTTTGAAGACAACTACTTCGATCTGTTGCCGGGAGAAACCCGGACCATCCGGTTGCAGACAGGTCAGCTGCCCGAATTGATCCACCAGGCATTGAAAGTAACTACTTTAGTATCGTCTTATAAAAACTAACAATGAAAAAGAAATACCTGATCTTATTGGGATTTGCGTTGCTGGGCTTTAATGGCCTCCATGCACAGAATGAAGAACCACCTTATGTACCTGAAACAGATCAGGCGGTGGTAAAGAAGCTGGACGAATGGCAGGACTGGAAATTTGGGATGATCATGCACTGGGGCCCCTATTCCCAATGGGGCGTGGTGGAATCCTGGAGCATTTGCCCGGAAGATGAAGGCTGGACACAGCGTAAGCCGGCAGGTGTTCCGTATTACGATTACCTGAAAAAGTACGAGGCGCTGGGGAAAACGTTTAACCCCGTTCACTTTAATCCCGAAAAATGGGCGAAAGCCGCAAAGGACGCAGGGATGAAGTACCTGGTGTTTACTACCAAGCACCACGATGGCTTCTGTATGTTTGATACCAAACAAACCGATTACAAGATAACCGCCGCTGATGGCGCTTTCAGCAAGAACCCGCGCGCCAACCTGGCGAAGGAAGTATTCCAGGCTTTCCGTGAGGAAGGTATACATGCCGGGGCTTACTTTTCCAAGCCCGACTGGCACACCGAATACTACTGGTGGAGCTACTTCCCGCCAAAAGACCGTAACCCGAACTATGACCTGAAGAAATATCCGGAAAGATGGAACCAGTTCAAACAATACACCTATAACCAGATTGAAGAGCTGATGACCGGTTACGGTAAACTGGATATCCTCTGGCTGGACGGCGGCTGGGTGCGCCCGTTGAAGCAACAAACAAAAGAATCGCTCTCCTGGAGTCAAACCGCTCCGCAGGATCAGGATATAGATATGGGTAAAATTGCCACGATGGCCCGCAGTCACCAACCCGGACTGATTGTAGTGGATCGCAGTGTGCACGGCCCTTACGAAAACTACCGCACCCCTGAACAGCAGATTCCCGACAAGCCGCTCAGCTATCCCTGGGAAACCTGCATGACGATGGGCAGCTCGTGGTCGTATGTACCGGACGATAAATACAAATCCGTAAATGTGCTGATCCATAACCTGGTGGATATCGTGGCCAAAGGCGGCAACTACCTGCTGAATGTGGCTCCCGGCCCCGATGGCGAGCTGCATAACGATGCCTACACCACCATGAAGCATATCGGTGAATGGATTCATATTAACGGGGACGCTATTTATGGCACCCGTGCGGTAGCCCCTTACAAAGACGGGAAAGTGTGTTTCACCCGTAAAAAAGACGGCAGCGTATATGCGATCTATCTGTTGGATCAGAATGAGAAATTGCCCGCAGTAATTTCATTTAAAGGATTAACGCCGGTTAAAGGCGCCCGTTTACAGGTGTTGGGAACCAATAATAAGCTGGTGTGGAAAACTACAGCCGCCGGAGTGGAAGTGCAGATCCCTGTATCTATCCGTGATAAAGGATTCCAGCATGCAATAGCTATCAAAATGCCGGCTGTTGAAAAACTGTGATTATAGTGTGAATCAATGTGAATTAGTGTTGATAAATAAAAAAAAGAGATGGACGCTTACCCGCGGTCATCTCTTTTTTGTTTTATAGTCGAACTGATCACAAATGGTAGCTATATGAACAGAAACCCAAAAGTCTTGCTAGTTGACGATGATAAGGCATTCGGCGGTATCGTCAAACAGCACCTGGAGCAGGCCGGCTACAGTGTGGAGCATTGTTTCGACGGCGTGGATGCCTGGAACCTTTATTCAAGGTCCAAGTATGACATTTGTCTTATCGACATCGTTCTTCCAAAAATGAATGGATTTGAACTGGCGAAGGAAATCCGGAATGTTACGATGCTGACGCCCATCTTTTTCCTGTCGGCGGAAAAGACGGAGGAAACGGACCGCATCAACGGATTTCAGCTGGGAGGGGATGGCTACCTCGTAAAGCCATTCAGTTTTGAGGAACTGGTAAAAAGAATGAAGGTAATCCTGAAGTGGACCCGCCCCAACAGAACAGAGCTGCTGGTAGGGCACACGGTAGCCAATTACACCTTTCATTACCGGAAACTCAAAATCTTTGAAACCAGCAGCAAACTGGCCAAAGGAAGAATTTCTCCCATTGAGGCAAAAATGCTGCGTTATTTCCTCAGCCGGCCAAATATCATCGTACAAAAAGACGAGGTGCTGCTGCGGGTTTGGGGAAAAGAAGATTTTTACGCAAGTCGCAGTATGGACGTTTTTATTGGCCGTGTGCGCCGGTTACTCAAACTGGTGCCCCGCATAGAGCTGGAAACCGTGTATAACGTAGGCCTCCGGCTGAATGTGCCGGAAGATATCCTGCCGGTGAAGATCACCGTACCTCTCCACTGATTACATTTTCTTTCCCGCCGAATAATCAACCTGCCCACCCTTTCCGGTTTTATAGCCGGCAAAGGGTGGGTGTTTTTTGTCTAAACCTGCTTTTTTCTTTCAGATTATATTAAATCGTAACTTTATTCTAATGGAAACAGTGGTTGTACAAAAATATAATTTAGACGAAGAGCAGGAAAAGAAGGAAATCGTTCGGCATTACCGTGCTTTATTAAGGGCATTGAAGCCCCGTTTGAAAAAAGGCGACAGGGAGCTGGTACGTACTGCTTTTGAAATGGCAGCAGATGCACACAAGGAAATGCGGCGTAAATCCGGGGAGCCTTATATATTGCATCCGCTGGCAGTGGCGCAGATTTGCGTGGAAGAAATCGGTCTTGGCGTACGTTCCGCCATATGTGCCCTGCTCCACGATACCGTGGAGGATACCGAAGTAACACTGGAAGATGTGTCCCGCGAGTTCGGGAATGAGATCGCTCATATCGTAGACGGTCTCACAAAAATATCTACCGTAATAGACTCCAGTACCAGCACCGCACAGGCAGAAAACTTCAAGAAAATATTACTGACGCTGGCAGATGACCCCCGGGTTATCCTTATCAAGCTGGCAGACAGGCTGCACAATATGCGTACGCTCGATAGCATGAGCCGCGAAAAACAGCTGAAAATAGCTTCTGAAACCGTATTCATTTATGCGCCTCTGGCCCACCGCCTCGGATTATACAATATCAAATCCGAAATGGAAGATCTGGCCATGAAATATACGGAGCAGCAAACCTACCGGGAAATAGCCAGGCGTCTCAAAGAAACCAAACGGGAACGCACCCGCTATATCAATGAGTTTATCAAACCTATCAAGGAAGTGCTGCAGGAAGAAGGATTTGAATTCGAGATCTATGGCCGCCCGAAATCAATCCATTCCATCCATAACAAGATCAAAACAAAAGGCGTTGCCTTTGAAGAAGTATATGACCTTTTTGCCATCCGTATCATCCTGGATTCCCCGATAGATAAGGAAAAGGCAGATTGCTGGAAGGTGTATTCCATTATCACCGACTTTTACCATCCCAGCCCGGAAAGGACACGCGACTGGCTCAGTAACCCCAAATCCAACGGGTATGAGGCGTTGCACGTAACCGTAATGGGCCCCAGCGGTAAATGGGTGGAAGTGCAGATCCGCTCCAAACGCATGAACGATTATGCGGAAAAAGGCGTGGCCGCCCACTGGCGCTACAAGGAAGGCAGCAATGCCTCCGCCCAGCAGGAATCTAAATTTGATCAGTGGTTCACCCAGATCCGGGAAATCCTGAACAACCCGGATTCCAATACGCTCGACTTCCTCGCCGATTTTAAGAGTAACCTCTTTACAGAAGAAATTTATGTGTATACTCCTAAAGGGGATCTGAAAATATTGCCGGTAAACTCTACTGCGCTCGACTTTGCGTACTCCATCCACAGTGCGGTGGGGAACAAATGTATCGGCGCTAAAGTGAATTACAAACTGGTGCCCCTGAGCCATAAATTGCGCAGTGGCGACCAGGTAGAGATCATTACCTCCAATAAACAAAAGCCTTCGGAAGACTGGCTGAACTTTGTGCTTACCGCCAAAGCCAAATCCAAGATCAAGGATGCGCTGAAGGAAGAAAAGCGGAAAGTGGCGATGGACGGGAAGGCCGCACTGGAGCGTAAGCTGTCGCACATGAATATTTCTTTCAGTCAGCATAATATCAATGAACTGGTACAGTTCTATAAACAACCGTCCCCATTGGACTTATATTACCAGGTGGCGGTCCGCAACATCGATCTGAAAGAACTGAAACAGTTTTCTGTACTGGGCGATAAACTGGAACCCCCAAAACCGGTAAAGGTACCGGAACACGTACCGGAAGAACATGTAAAACATCAGCTGCCTTCCAAGAAAGATGCAGAACTGATCATTTTCGGAGAAAGCTCCGACAAGATTGCCTATAAACTGGCTAACTGCTGCCGCCCGATCCCGGGAGATGACGTATTTGGCTTTATTACCGCCAGTGAAGGGTTGAAGATACACCGTACCAACTGCCCCAATGCTGCGCAGCTGCTGGCTAACTATGGTCACCGCGTAGTAAAGACCAAGTGGGTGAAGAACCGCGAAATTTCCTTCCTCACAGGCTTACGCATTATCGGGATGGATGATGTGGGCGTGATCCATAAAATTACGAACATTATTTCCGGTGAATTGAAGATTAATATCTCCGCCCTCAGCATTGAGTCAAAAGAAGGCTTATTTGAGGGGTTGATCAAAGTATATGTCCACGACAAGGAAGAACTGGACGAGCTCGTGGATAGGCTTAAAACGCTCGATGGAATACAATCTATCCAGCGCCTCGAAGAATCTTAAAGTAAAAAATACAAACAGCAAATAAAGAAGGGCGGGTAAAAGGGAAGATTTCAGAAGATCTTGATGAAATCTTCCCTTTTACCCGCAATTCCGGTGTGTAATTAGTAATTTGTTTGTAATTCTTAATATTCGCCTTAATTTTGCGACTTCTTTTAAAGCAACAAACCTCCGATATTTAATTAAATCATTATGGTAGACGTTTTGTTAGGCCTGCAATGGGGCGACGAAGGCAAGGGTAAGATTGTGGACTATTTTGCCGGCAGGTACGACGTGATTGCCCGTTTCCAGGGTGGACCAAACGCTGGTCACACCTTGTATGTAAACGGTCAGAAAGTAGTATTGCGCACCATTCCATCCGGTGTATTTCATGATAAGACCATCAACCTGATCGGTAACGGCGTGGTGCTCGATCCTGTAGCTTTCAAAAAAGAAAGTGAAGATATTTCAGCCCTGGGAGTAGATCTGACAAAAAATCTGTTTATTGCTGAAAAAACCCATATCATTGTTCCTACACACCGCGCGCTGGACAAAGCGTCTGAAATAGCGAAAGGAAATGATAAAATTGGCTCTACTTTAAAAGGTATCGGACCTGCCTACATGGATAAAACCGGCAGAAATGGTTTGCGCGTAGGCGATGTTTTATCTCCCGATTTTAAAACACTGTACGAAAAACTGAAGCAGAAACATCTGCAGCTGTTGTGTCAGTATGATATAAATGAATTTTCAGAAGATATTGCCAACTGGGAAGCTGAGTTCTTTGAAGCCATTCCTTTCCTGCAGAAAATGAACGTGGTAAGCGGCGAATATTTCCTGAATGAGAAACTGAAAGCCGGTAAAAAAGTATTGGCTGAAGGCGCCCAGGGAAGTATGCTGGACGTGGATTTTGGTACTTATCCTTTTGTTACTTCTTCCAATACCATCTCTGCCGGCGTATGTACCGGTTTAGGTATTGCCCCGCAGTGGATCAAAGAAGTGATTGGTGTTACCAAAGCCTATTGCACCCGCGTTGGTAGCGGTCCTTTCCCTACCGAACTGCATGATGCCACCGGCGAAAAGCTGCGTTCCGCAGGTCACGAATTTGGTGCGGTAACCGGCCGTCCACGCCGTTGCGGCTGGATTGACCTGGTAGCACTGAACTATACCTGCATGCTGAGCGGCGTTACCCAACTGGTAATGACAAAAAGCGACGTGCTCGACGAATTCGACGAAGTTCTCGCCTGCACCGCCTACGAAATTGACGGAAAACAAACAAAGCAACTGCCCTTCCAGATTAACGGTCTGGACATTAAACCAGTCTGGGAAACATTTAAAGGATGGAGCGATAAAACTTCTACCTGCCAGCAGTTCAACGAGTTACCAACGGAGATGAAAGCATTTGTTACAGCAGTAGACTCGTATCTGGGCGTTCCCGTGAAATACGTTTCCAACGGACCCGGACGCGATCAGATCCTTGAAAAGTAGAACCAAAAAGTAAGGAAAAAAAACAGCAAAAAAAATTTGGCGAATAAAAAAAACTATTAAAACTTTACGGCAAAGAAATAAGGTAACCTATTATGAAATCAAAATCTGATAAAGAGAAAGAGACCAAAAAAACTACTTCTCCTAAGACTGCAAAAGACGCTCCCAAAGCTGCGGCCAAGCCTAAGAAAGAGGTGGATGATGATGAGGAGGAGGAAGATGATGAAGATGTGAAACCTTCCAAATCTGCCCCAAAGAAATCAGATAAGTCTGCATCCAAATCAAAACGTAAAGATGATGATGAGGAGGATGAAGACGATGCAGATGAGGAAGATGATGTGGATGATGCCTGGGAAAAAGGAGAAGATGATGATTATGATCCTGATTTTGAAGAATTTGACATGCCTAAGTCGAAAGGTAAACGCGGCCGTCCCAGCACTGGCAGCAAAAAAGCCGATGATGACGACGACCTGGGTATCGATGATGAATTCAAAGACATGGATCTGTTCAACGATCGTTTTGATGATGACGATGATGATTTTTAAGCACTAAAACACGATTGTTATCAGGATATTCCACACTTTTCCGGTTGATAATCAGAAAATATTTAAGCAACAAATGTTGGATTGGGGAAACCAGTTCAACATTTGTTGTTTTTTAGACAATAATAATTATGATTCTCCCTGGCATCAGTATGAAGCCATACTCGCTGCAGATGCGCTGCATACCCTCGAAGTAAACGCCGGAAACGCTTTCCCCGCCTTACAGCAATTTCATCAAACGCACGCCGGCTGGCTCTTTGGCCACCTCGCCTACGATCTGAAAAATGAAACGGTACCCGGGCTTCAATCACAACACCTCGATGGTATCGGGTTCCCCGATATGCACTTCTTTGTGCCCCGCGTAATCATACAACTGCAAAAAGAACAGGTACATATCGGCGGAGAAGCTTTCAGCAAAGAAGACGCACAGGAGATCCTGACAGCCGTTTTGCACATGCCCGCAGATACAACCCCCGTGGTTATTTCCCCCGTGCAGCCATTGCAAAGCCGCCTGGATCATCAACGCTATATTGCCGCAGTGAAAAGCCTGCAACAGCACATCCTGCAGGGCGACTGCTATGAAGTGAATTTCTGCCGCGAAAACTTCATGGAAAATATCAGCATACATCCACCGGCTTTATTTACCCGGTTGAATGCCCTGTCACCATCGCCTTTTGCCACCTATTACCGCCTGCATCACCGTTACCTCGCCTGCTCCAGCCCGGAACGCTTCATACAAAAGAAAGGTAATACCGTTATCTCCCAGCCGATAAAAGGCACCAGCCGAAAAGATGCAGATCCGGAAACAGACCGGCAACTGCAGCAGGAATTACTGAACAGCGCCAAAGAACGCGCGGAAAATGTAATGGTGGTAGATCTTGTACGTAACGATTTATCCCATACCGCATTGCAGGGTACCGTGGAAGTAACAGAGCTTTTTGGCATCTACTCCTTTGCGCATGTGCATCACATGATCTCTACTGTTTCTGCACAGCTGTCTCCTGAAACACCCTTCACGGAAGTATTGCGTAGTGCCTTCCCGATGGGGTCTATGACAGGCGCGCCAAAAATAAGGGTGATGCAACTCATTGAACAATATGAGCAAACCCGCCGCGGACTTTACTCAGGAGCCGTTGGATATATTACGCCGGGAGGTGATTTCGATTTTAATGTAGTGATCCGCAGTATGCTATACAATGCAGAGAACCGCTATCTCTCTTTTCAGACCGGATCAGCCATCACTTTTTACAGTGATCCCGAAAAAGAATGGGAAGAGTGCCTGCTGAAAGCCGCCGCTATGGAAAAAACCGTTATCGGCTAAACAGCTGCTCCATCGCCTCGTTGATGGTAGGATAAGAATACTGGAAACCGGTTCGTTGTATTTTGTCGGCAGAAGCCTTTACACTTTTCAATACTTCCACACTCATTTCCCCCAATGCCAGTTTCAGGGCAAAAGTAGGTACATAGGTAGTCATAAAGCTGCCGCCTTTCGCCTGCCGGGCCATGCTCAGTATCAGTTCACGGTTAGTAACAGGGTTGGGAGCCACGGCATTGTAGACGCCTTCCAGTTTGTCGTTCACAATGGCATTGAAGTACAGGCGTACAATATCATGAATATGTATCCAGGGAACAAACTGTTCGCCTGATCCGAGCACCGTGGCAAATCCAAACCGCAGCGGTTTGTAGAATTCCTTTAAAGCGCCGCCATCCGGACTTAGCACAATCCCGGTCCGGAAAATCACCAGCTTTTTATCGAGTGTAGTTACTTTGGAAATGCTTTGTTCCCAGGCAAGGGTAGTGGTAGCCAGGTAGTCGGTGCCAGGAGGGTCTGTTTCGGTGAATACATGATCTGTAAACTCGCCGTAGTACCCCGTTGCCGAAGCGCTGATCACCTTCTTTACCTTATTGGGGAAGTTTTTCAGGGCGTTGAAAATTAAATCACTGCTTTTGGTGCGACTATCAATAATCTCCTGTTTACGTGTGGCTGTCCAGCGTTTCCCGCCCACATTGGCGCCCGCCAGGTGCACTATATAGTCCGCCTGTTGAACGGCTTCTTTATCTATGGTTTGCGTTTCCACGTTCCAGTGGGCATATGTTACATCCTTAATGCTGCGTTTATCGGGGCGTCTGCTGAGGATAATCACCTTGTAGCCGCGCTCCAGCAGCAGCCGGGTTAATGCCGTCCCTATGAGTCCTGTTCCACCGGTTATAATAACGGTCTCCATTCAATAATAGCTGCTTTTTTAAAATAATTTATTAAAAATACACAATAAATCGGGCCTTTTGGAATTTATGTAAAAGCAGGGCTTACCGGCTTTAAATTGACAACTTAATTTCTGAATTTTAATGTAAGTTTGAAAATGGCACATACAAATGGGCCATCTGCATTATCACAAAAATATCTGAAATCTATATTACCGCATGCATACGCTATACCGCCTACAATTATTATTGTTGCTGCTTTTCGCCGGCACAGCAGCAATGGCACAGAAAATAACCTATTCTGAACCGGAGAAAGATGATTACAAAAGCACCGAATTTGAAATCATTGGTAAGGTAGCAGGGAATATACTGGTGTATAAAACAGACCGCGGCGACTTTGTAGTGTCTGTATATGATAATGCGATGCAGCTGAAAGAAAGGGTTAAACTGGACTTCCTGCCCCGTAAGGTGATCAGCATGGACTTTGTGGCCTATCCTGATAAGGTGCTGATGATCTACCAGTTTCAACGCAAGGATGCGGTGTACAGCTTCTGTGCCACTATGTCGCCGGAAGCTAAGTTTGCAGACGCGCCTGTCCTGATCGATTCTACCCGCATCGGCATCTACTCTAAAGAGAACAAGGTATATTCTGTTGAAGTATCGGAAGATAAGAACCGCATCATGGTATATAAGATCAACCAGGATAACGAAAACAACAACGTGTTTTATACCTTCCTGTACGACAGTGCCATGAGCCTGGTGAATAACAGCCGCCTGTCCATGCCCATGCAGAAGAAGCAGTTCCTCAGCAACTTTAACCTCACCAATACCGGCGATCTGATCTTTAATAAACTGGAACGCACCTCCAACCGCGACTATGTGGTGAGCGGCAGCATGGTAGTGAAACGTTCGCTGGTAGATAGCTTTGAAACTTCCACAATGGCCTTCAAAGCACAATTGCTGGATGAGGTAAAGATGAAGCTTGATAACAATAAGCAAACGGCCCTGGTCACTGCTTTTTATTATAAACAGAAAAGAGGAAATGTAGAAGGCTTATATCTGTATAAATACGATTACGCCAACCATAAAGCGGTGTACGAGAAATCGCAGGTATTCCCCGACGACCTGAAAGCGAATGCCCGTGGCGAATCAAGCACCAGCGCTGCCTTTAACGATTACTTCATCCGTAAGGTAATTAATACCAGCAACGGTGGGTTCCTGCTCACCGCGGAATCTTTCTCCACTTCTTCCCGCTACCAGCCCTGGAACCGGTGGAACTATATGTATGGCAGCCCTTACGGCGGCATGTACGCCCCTTACTACTATTCTCCTTATTCTTCCATGTACTACAATCCTTACTACTGGAACAATTCACAGGGACTGCGATATCATTATGATAATGTAGCGGTACTGTCGTTCGACGATGAGGGAAATATGCAATGGAATAACTTTGTACATAAGAGCCAGTATGATGATAACGCCGACCTGTACCTGTCTTACCTGATGGTAAATGTGGGCAGCGAATTACGTTTTCTGTATAATGAACTGGACAGAAGGAATTATATGTTAACAGATGTAAGTCTGGCCCCGGGAGGTAAAGTGAACCGCATGCCTACGCTGCGTAACCTGGATAAGGGTTTCACCTGGATGCCCCGGTATGGCAAACAAATCAGTGGCCGCACCGTGGTGATACCATGCATTTACAGGAATTATATTTGCTTTGCTAAAATTGACTTTTAATCACACCTTTGCACTGTGATAAGATTTTTCCGCTCAGGCAATCCGCTAACGGTATTGCTGTTGTTAATATACACGCTGGTTGTTAAGTTTTACTATCTGATTCACCCATCTACCTACATGGCAGACGGATCGGAGGGGCTTTTGTATCACCTGCTGGTGAAATGGATGCATACGTTTACCGGCGGCAGTCCGCTGGTATTTACGTCAATGGCCGTGCTACTGCTGTTTTTGCAATCACTGCTTTTTACCCGTATCATCAATCACCACCGGTTATTTCCGCGGCCTACTTACCTGCCGGCCATGTGTTACCTGCTGTTTACATCCATGCTGCAAAGCTGGAATGTATTTTCGCCGGCCCTTATCGTGAACCTCATTATGCTGTGGGTATTTACCAGCATAACGGAGTTGTATACACGTACTTCCGCCCGTGATGTGGTGTTTAATATCGGGTTTGCCCTGGGGATAAGCGGACTCTTTTACTTTCCCTCTGTTATATTTTGTTCTTTGCTGCTGGCCAGTATGCTCATTATGCGTGCTTTCCGGCTGGCGGAGTGGATCATTGCCCTGCTGGGCCTGATCTGTCCATTATACCTGATGGGTACCTACCTGTTCCTCACCGGTCAGATGACCCTGCTCTGGAAAATCCCTAATATGGGAGCCTCCCTGCCCATGATCACTGATTATAAGGTATGGGGAGCCATGATCGCATGTTTGCTCTTTTTTGTGATCGGATGGCTGCTGTTGCAGCGCCCGCTTAAAAAAATGCTGATACAGGGCCGTAAAATATGGGCGGCATTAATCATATATGTACTGGTAGCCATGATGGTACCGTTCTTTAATATTCACTTTTCAGCAGCCTACTGGGTGCTGGCAGTTTTGCCGATCTCCATGTTTGCCGGTAACGTATTCTGGTCGGTTACCAACGACACTTTTGCCAACATTATCCACTTCATTGCATTGGCATATGTCGTCGTTATGCAATATTTCAGCTGATTTCCCCATTTTAAGGGCCTGATTACCAGTAATTTGTTAAATCAGGACAAACGGCAATGGAAAATTGCGAACGGCGAAGTAATTTTGTCCTTTCCCATTAGTTTTGTCATTCGTGAAAATGGTGGCAAAAACGTAGGGAAAAACGTTTTTTAAAAGCATTATTTACACATAAACACAAAATATTTTCAGATGAAATTTGGCGTTGTCACCTTTCCCGGTTCTAATTGTGATCATGATATGATTGATTCCCTGCGTAATGACCTGGGACAGGAAGTTATAGAACTGTGGCATAAGGATAAAGACCTGAGCGCATTCAGCACAGAAGATTGTATCGTATTACCGGGCGGTTTTTCCTTTGGCGACTACCTGCGTTGCGGCGCTATTGCGAAGTTTAGTCCGATGATGCAGAGTGTGATTGAATTTGCCAATAAAGGCGGCCGTGTCATCGGTGTTTGCAATGGTTTCCAGGTATTATGCGAAGCAGGTTTGCTGCCGGGTGTATTATTACAGAACCAGCACCAGCAGTTCATCTGCAAAAATGTATACCTGAAAAGCGAAAATACCACTGCATCCCTCACCAAAGATGTAGCCGGCAGACCATTAATGATTCCGATCGCACACGGAGAAGGCCGTTACTATGCTGATGAGGCTACCCTGGATGAACTGTTTAAGAACAACCAGGTGTTATTCCGCTACTGCGATGAGTTTGGCAACATTATTGAATCTGCTAACGATAACGGCGCCATCCGTAACATAGCAGGCATCTGTAACAAAGCAAAAAATGTTTTTGGAATGATGCCTCACCCGGAAAGGGCTACCAGCCTTGCCCTGGGTAATACAGACGGGCAGCTGATTTTACAAAGTCTGATCAATAACAACTAGATAGATTAAAATCAACCAACCAATTAAAAAGAAAAGCATGAAAAAATTATTAACAGCACTGGCTTTATTCGCCTTGCCCATTTTGGCAAGTGCACAGATAGAGAATCCGGTAAAATGGAGCTTTACGGCGAAGAAGGTGAATGCCACTACCTACGAAGTACACGCTACTGCCACTATCGATGCCGGATGGCATCTGTACGCACAGGAAGCAGGAGAAGGTCCGGTAGCTACCTCGTTTAAGTTTACTAAAAACCCACTGGCCGCTTCTGTAGGTAAAGTGGAAGAAATAGGTAAACTGCATAAGTCATTCGACAAAAACTTTAACTCAGAACTGAAATTCTACGAAAACTCTGTAGACTTCGTACAAAAAGTAACGGTAAAAGGTAAAGCCGCTACCAAAGTAAAAGGCACTGTAGAGTTTATGGTGTGCGATGACCACCAGTGTTTACCACCGAAAGAAGTGGAATTTGCAGTAAGTGTTGGAGGAAAATAAATTGAATCCGGTAACTGATAACAATACTCGCAAAACGAGTTCCTCAACAGGAACTCGTTTCTTGTTTTCTCAGATTTATATTATTTAAAGCCTATTGACTATATGAAGCATTTGCTTTCATTTCTAATACCTGTCTTTGCCCTGTTTGCACTTAATGCAAACGCGCAGGACGCAAGCCCGAAGCCTGTTAAATGGCAGTTTTCTGCAGAAAAGAAAAGTGACCAGGAATATGTGCTGCATCTGAAGGGCGCTATAGAAAAAGGCTGGCTGCTTTTTTCCACCACAATGGGAAACGATGATCCTAATACCAGGGTAGTACTGGATAGCAGCGTAAAAGCTACTATTACAGGTATTACAGAAAATGGTAAACTGGAAAACCGTAAAGAACCGTTATTCGATAACCTCGAGATCAAATATTTTGAGAACGAAGTGGAACTGGTAGCGGCAGTAAAAGCCACCGGACCCGTTTCCAAACTTTCCGGCACCATTACTTACATGGTACTGAAAGGAGAAGACGCGGTACCGGAAGAAGCTACTTTCGAAGTGCCTGTGGGAGATCCTGCTGCCGCGAAAGCAGGCGGCGCTGATACTACTGGTGCAGCTGCTGTAAAAGGCGGCGTGGCGGACGATGATGCGTCTAACAAATCTTTGTGGTGGATCTTTATCGCCAGCTTTGGTGGTGGATTCATTGCGCTGATCACGCCCTGCGTATTTTCCATGATTCCCATCACAGTAAGCTTCTTCACCAAGCGTAGCCAAACAAGGGCGCAGGGTATCAGGAATGCATTTACCTATTCCCTGTCTATCATCGTTATCTATACGCTGCTGGGCTTCCTGATCACCAAAATATTTGGTGCAAGTGCGCTGAACTCGCTGGCCAGCAATGGTATCGCCAACATGATCTTCTTTGTGATTTTCCTGTTGTTCGGGTTCTCGTTCCTGGGCGCTTTTGAAATCAGCTTACCCAGCTCCTGGGCCAACGTGTCCGACTCTAAAGCGGGCATGGGCAGTATGGCGGGTATTTTCTTCATGGCGCTTACCCTGGCCATCGTGTCTTTCTCCTGCACCGGTCCTATTTTAGGGAACCTGCTGGTACTGGCTGCGAAAGGAGGGAACTCCGGCCCGCTGGTAGGGATGTTCGGTTTCTCGCTGGCACTGGCTATACCATTCTCCTTATTTGCGCTGTTTCCGAGTTTGCTGAATAAGATCGGCAAATCCGGCGGCTGGCTGAATGCGGTGAAGGTTACGCTGGGCTTCCTGGAACTGGCGCTGGCGCTGAAGTTCCTGTCTAATGTAGATATGGCTTATCACTGGAATCTGCTGGACCGGGAAATATTCCTCGCCCTGTGGATTGCCATCTTTGCGTTGCTCACGATGTACCTGATTGGTAAGCTGAAACTGAGCCACGACAGCGATGTGCCTTTCCTCACGGTAACCCGCCTCTGTTTTGCGATTGCGGCGTTTACATTCACGGTGTATATGGTGCCTGGTATGTGGGGCGCCCCGCTGAAAGGAATCAGTGGATTCCTGCCGCATGAAGGCTCCCAGGACTTTAATCTCAATAAATCGCTGGTAAATATACAGGCAGCATTGGAAAGTGGCGAAGGTGGCGGTACAGGCGGCGGCAACAATGCCAATACCGTAAAACCTAAAAAGCTGGTAGATATTCTTCATTCTGAAATCCCCGGTGTGGAACACGTTTTCTTTGATTATGAAGAAGCGCTGGCAGCAGCCAAAGTGGCTAACAAGCCATTGATGATTGACTTTACGGGGCATACGTGCGTAAACTGCCGTAAGTTTGAAAAGTCGGTATTATCCAACCCGGCGGTGATGAAGATCCTGCGCAACGATTTTATCGTAGCCTCTTTATACACCGATGAAAAGACCAGGCTGTCCGATGAGGAAAGGTATGAGTCTAAAACTTCCGGGTTGAATGTAAAGGATGTTGGGTTAAAGAACCAGGATATCCAGATCACCAAGTTTAACCGTAACTCCCAGCCATACTACATTCCGGTAGACCTGGAAGGTAACGCGCTGCTGAACATTGGTTATGGCTATGATCCAAAAGAAAATGTAGACGCCTTCGTAAAGTATCTCGAAGATGCAAAAGCGGAGTTTGCAAAACGTCACGCGAAATAAGTAAAGTGTTATAAAAAAGAAAGGCCGTTTGTATCGTACAAACGGCCTTTCTTTTTTTATCGCTTAAATCAGAATGCGTAGCCGATTAATTCCGCACCGCTGACCTTCTCCTGCTGGCCGGTGGTAAGGTTTTTCACGCTCACCAGGTTTTCCTGCAGTTCAGATTCTCCGAGGATAATTACATAAGGAATCGCCCTTTTATCTGCATACTTCATTTGTTTATCCATCTTGGCCGGTTCATGGAATAATTCCGCGGCAACGCCCTGCTGACGCAATTGCATCATGTAGCTGAAAGCTGCGCGGGAACTGGCTTCTCCGAGGTTCAGGAATAATACTTTGGTAGATTGCTGTGCCGTTTGCGGGAATAGTTTCAGTTCTTCCAGCACGTCATAAATACGGTCAACACCAAAGGAGATCCCTACGCCGGAAATGCCTGGCAGGCCAAAGAGCCCGGTGAGGTCATCATATCTGCCACCACCGCCAATGCTGCCCATTTTCACGGTAGCAGGGGCTTTTACTTCCACGATCATACCGGTGTAGTAGTTAAGTCCGCGTGCAAGCGTCACATCAATGATGGGAGTGGTATTGAAGGTAGCATAGCCCGAGTTGAGCACAAACGACAATTCTTCAATGCCTTTTAACGCCGTGGAAGAAGATTGCAGGAGTGTTTTCAGCTGTGCCAGTTTTTCTTCGCTGCTTCCGTCGATAGCCAGGAACTTTTCGATGGTATCAATATCAGTACCGGTTAAACCACGTTCCTGTAATTCTTTTCTTACGCCGTCTGCACCAATTTTATCAAGTTTATCTATGGAGATTGTAATATCAGTGAGTAATTCGGTTTTGCCGATCACTTCAGCGAGGCCGAATAATATTTTACGGTTATTGATGCGCAATTCATAACCCTGCAGGCCCAGTTTGGTTAGCACGGTATCGTATATCAGCAGTAATTCTACTTCATTAAGTAAGGAATTACTGCCTACCACATCGGCATCGCATTGATAGAACTCGCGGTAGCGGCCTTTCTGCGGTCTGTCTGCGCGCCATACGGGTTGCATCTGGAAGCGTTTAAAGGGAAGTGCCAGTTCATGCTGGTTCATTACCACGTAGCGTGCGAAGGGAATGGTCAGGTCGTAACGCAGTGCTTTTTCGGTAATGGCGGAAACGAGTTCTTTATTGTCTTTAGCCTGATGGGCTTCACCATAGATCTCTCCGTTGTTCAGTACTTTGAACATCAGTTTATCTCCTTCCTCTCCGTACTTCCCGGTGAGGGTGGATAAGTTCTCCATCGCGGGAGTTTCCAGTGGCTGGAAACCGAATACCTCAAAGGTTTCGCGGATGGTCTGGAAAATATAATTACGTTTTCTCACTACCACCGGGCCAAAATCACGGGTGCCTTTAGGAATACCGGGCTTTATCATCTCTAAAAAATATTAAAAGTTTTATGGTTGCTGGTCTGCGATGTTTTCGCATGCCTCGTAGATCATTTTATAAACAGGTGCAAACAGGGCGTCATCAAACCAGGGATCTGGAACGTCCTGCTGATCCGGCAGCAGGAAGGCTACTTTTGCTTTATCCGGGTTGTTACGGGCTTTGCGTAACACATCGGCATAATTATTCCTGTCCATAACATAGATGCGGTCAAAGGTATCAAAATCGGCGGTCTGGAACTGCCTGCCCCGTAATCCGGTGATATCCACACCGTTTTTCCGGGCTTCCTTTATGGAGCGGTGATCCGGTGAGTGGCCTACATGCCAGTTGCCGGTGCCGGCAGAATCAATTTCCCAGTCCAGTCCCCTTGTTGCTGCCAGGTGCCTCATAATCCCTTCTGCAAGGGGGGAGCGGCAAATATTACCCAGGCAAACCATCAATATCTTCATGCAGATGAATATTTGAATATCAGGCCGCAAACCTACAAGATATTATGGAAATGTGCGTGTATTTGCATCTTTTAACAGGAATTAGAAGAAAAAAGCGGGGATTTTTGAGTTATAAAGAAGTATTTGCCGCAAATTATAATAAGCAGTAAATGATCATATTTTAAATCAAAAAATAACAACATGTTGAAAAAATGCCTCAAATTGCGGCTGGACAAGCAAAAGAGTGCGGTTTTAAGTCAGTTTTTTAACATTCCTCTAAAATTCTCTATACCCGATTAAAAAATTATTTTTTGTATAATTGTAATTCGCAACATGGAAACACACGAAGAACAAACAAGCAGACGGCAGGAAAACAGGTATCGGCCAATGGGTGAGCTGATCAGGGGAATATTCTTTATCCTCTTTGGTTTGTTCGCAATTTTTGCGGAAAAACTCGGATTCGGAGAATTCAGAATATCGCCGCAGATGATGAGTATTGTTGGTGCGGTTTTAATAGTCTACGGCCTCTTTAGGGTTTATAACGGAGTGAGAAAACTTTTTTTTAACAGGAACTAAAGAGGTGTGATATGTTTTTCAGTTTAGAAAGAATGAATGCTGTATATTTAACAGCTATTACATTGATGATGGCCGCTTGCGGGCAGAATCCCAATGCGAAAAAATTAGATACAGCTACAGAAGGCACCATCCATATAAGTGTGGATGAGACATATAAGCCGCTGATAGATTCGGAAATAAAGGTTTTTCAATCGCTGTATCCAAAAGCACATATCATCCCTACCTATAAACCGGAGGCTGATTGCTTTAAAGATCTTTTAAATGATAGTGCCCGTTTGGTAATCGTTACCCGCGATTTCAACCAGCAGGAACGCGATTACTTCAAGCAAATCAAAATTACGCCTAACAGCCTTTTACTTGCCTGGGACGCTCTTGCGCTGGTGGTAAATAAAGATAATCCTGATTCTGTACTGAATATGGAACAGGTACGTGGGATCATGGATGGCACCAATAAAGACAGGAAGTGGCAACTGGTGTTTGATAATGCCAACTCAAGCACCGTGCGGTATATCATGGATTCTATCAATAAGGGGAAACCTCTGCCAACAAATACGATGGCTGCGAAAACAAACCCGGAGGTGGTGGACTACGTGACAAAAAACAAAGACGCGATTGGTGTTATAGGTGTTAGCTGGATCTCCGATCCGAACGATTCATTGTCTATGGCTTTTACACGCGAGGTGTCTGTAGTAAGACTAAGAGCAGACAATGGTTCAGAATTTGTTAAGCCATACCAGGCCTATATTGGTATTGGCACCTATCCGTTAAAACGCGGCTTCTTCTATTGCCTGAAAGAACCATATCATGGACTTGGCAGTGGATTTGCAACCTTTCTCGGTAGTTATGAGGGACAGCTCGTTATGAAGCAGTTCCGTTTATTCCCGGCGAGATTGAATGTAGTATTCAGGGAAGCCAACCTTAAGTAGAAGAAAAACACAACTAAAACTAAAAAACCAGATTGCATGAACAAACGGAAAAGTTTAATCGTAGCATTGCTTTGCGCCGCCTCAAGCGGTGTGATGGCCCAATCTGTGGAGGACGGACTTAAAGACCTGTATTATGGTAAGTACCTGTCTGCCAAGCAGAATTTAGAGAAAGTGATCGCAGCAAAGCCTACGGAAGACAAAGCGTATTATTACCTCGGTATAGCCCAACTCGGAATGGATGATGCTGCAGGTGCTGCTGCTACCTTCCAGAAAGGCTTACAGGCAGTGCCCACATCTGCTTTACTACAGGCTGGTATGGGCCGTATTGATCTGATCAATGGTAACGCCGCTGCCGCTAAACAGAAATTTGATGCCGCCAGCGCTGCCACACAAGGCCGCGATGGAGATGTTGCCCGTGCCATTGCCGACGCAAACAGCGAAATCAAAGGTGGCGACCGCGCTTATGCCCTCACCGTAATGGAAAAACTCCTGAACAACGAAGGCCGTAAGAGAAAAGAACAATATACGCCTGTTGCAGCCGACTATATTGAGCTGGGAGATGCTTACCGTTTCCTCGGTGGTGAAAATGGTGGTAAAGCCATCACCACTTATGAAAAAGCATTGGAGCTTGATCCTAACAACGCTGAAGCAGTAATGAAACAGGGTTTGGTAAACTACAACGCCCGACTGAAGGCAGAAGCAGTGGCCGACTACACTAAGGCGACCAATATGGATCCTAACTATGGTCCCGCTTTCTACGAACTGTTCAACTTCTATATCACACCTAAAAAAGATCAGTTATCCTGGGATAACGCCGCTACTTACCTGGAAAAATACATGGCTGTAGCAGATCCGGCAGATAAAACCAAGACCCAGTACCTGTCTGCTTACATCTCTTTCTTCAAGAAAGATTATGATAACGCCATCAGCAAAGGTCAGGCTACTTTAGCAGGCGCTAATGAATTCTACCAGAATAAACTGAACCTGCTTATCGGTGATGCTTACCTGCAGAAAGGTGATTCCCTGAATGCACAAAAAGTAATGGACGAGTATGCCGCGAAAGTTGGCGACGCCAAACTGGACTCTAACGACTACAAACTGTTGAGCACCATTTATATGCGTTTGAAATCCAGCGATTCTGCTACCCAGAGCCAATACAACACCAAAGCACTGGCTTACCTGGAAAAATATGCAGGTTCTATCACTGCTAAAGATCCGGAAACGTATATCCAGATTGCAGATCAGCTGAAAGCAGCCAGAAACTACACTGCTGCTGCAGATTGGTATGCAAAAGCGAACGAATTATCGCTCGCCAATAAAATACAACTGCAGGCGATCGATTACTTCAACGTAGGTATTAACTACTACTACGGTGCAGTAAATGTTAAGCCTTTCGATACTACTTTGCTGGCTAAAGCGGATTCTGCTTTCCAGAAGGTAATTGAGGCAAAACCTGAACTGGGTACCGGTTACTACTGGAGAGGCCAGAGCAATTTTGCTAAAGATCCACAGGCCCAGGCTGGTGTTGCAAAGCCTTTCTATGACAAATACATAGAAATTTCTGAAGTAGATCCTGCTAAAAACAGGGGTACCCTGATCAATGCTTATACTTATGAGCTGTTGTACTACTACTTTAAGGAAGATAAAGCCAATGTAAAAGTATATGCCGATAAACTGTCTGCATTAGATCCGAATAACACAGCTGTTAAACAGATCAACGAAAACATGGCTGCCCGCGAAAAACCAGCCACTAAACCAGCTGCAAAGCAAGGTCAGAACAAGAAATAAGCATTAATTGCGTATAAAACTAAAAACCTCCTGTACCCGCAGGAGGTTTTTTAGTTTCCGGTTGGTGAAAAAAGATAATATTTTAAATCCTAATAGATTTGATATTTGGTCAACTTACAGTATTTTTGCGCATTCGGACACTGTTTTTATCGGGAAGCTTATGTATACAGAAACTGTATTTTTGTCAGCAACGACTACTCCTTTTAGCTATTTCCCTATAGTACTGCAATTAATTGCTGCTTTAGGTTTCGTTGGGATCACGATGTTAGCTACTCACTTTTTAGGTCCTAAACGCAAAACCAGCGATAAGCTTATTAACTTTGAAAGTGGTATCGAGCAAAAGGGCAATGCCCGGCAGCCGGTGGCCATCAAGTACTTTCTGACCGCTATTCTTTTCGTGTTATTTGATGTGGAAGTAATCTTTTTCTATCCTTATGCGGTTAATTTCAGGGAACTGGGCTGGGAAGGCTTTACCGCCGTGCTGATGTTTGTGGGCTTCTTTTTGTGTGGATTTATCTACATCACAAAGAAGGGTGCATTGAAATGGGAAGATTAATTAACTCTTTAAATTAAAACCAATGGCTCGTCCGGTTCAATATAATAACAAGGTGAAGATGGTGGAAATCCCCGAGGGATATTCCGGTGAAGGATTTTATGCCACCTCTTTTGACAAGGTAATAGGCCTGGCGCGTAAAAACTCCATCTGGCCTTTACCATTTGCTACCTCCTGCTGTGGAATCGAATTCATGGCCACAATGGCAGCTACCTACGATATGGCCCGTTTCGGGGCAGAACGTATGGCCTTTACGCCACGCCAGTGCGATTTACTCATGGTAATGGGTACCATTTCCAAAAAAATGGGACCAATTGTACGCCAGGTATACCTGCAAATGGCAGAACCACGCTGGGTAATGGCGGTAGGCGCCTGCGCTTCCAGCGGTGGTATATTTGATACTTACTCTGTATTACAAGGGATCGACCAGGTGATTCCGGTAGATGTATATGTGCCGGGATGCCCTCCAAGACCGGAAGGTATCATCGATGGGTTCATGAAAATACAGGCCCTGGTAGGCCAGGAAAGTCTCCGCCGCCGTAACTCCGACAGGTATAGAGAACTGATGGAGTCTTACGGTATCAAGTAAGGAGAGGGGAATGGTTAATTGTAAATCGTAAATTTCAAATTGTTAATGTCTTTAACAAACGAACGCATACAGCAACGCCTGACGGAGAAGTTTGGAGATGTGCTAACCGGCTTTGAAGAGCCGTTTGGGCTGCTAACCCTCACCGCACAGAAAGATTATAACCTGAAAGTAATGCAATTCCTGTTTGATGATGAGGAATTGCGTTTTCGTTTTTTAACGGATATCACAGCAGTGCATTATCCCGACAGGAAAAACGAAGAACTGGCAGTAGTATATCACCTGCACAACCTGCAGGATAACATCAGGCTCCGTCTGAAAGTATTCACACCCGTAGCCAAACCGGACGTGTTTACAGCTACCCAGCTGTACGCATCCGCCAACTGGATGGAACGTGAAACTTACGACTTCTACGGGATCAACTTTGTAGGACATCCTAACCTGATCCGTGTGCTGAATGTGGACGAAATGACCTATTTCCCTATGAGAAAGGAATTTCCGCTGGAAGACTCCATGCGTATTGATAAAGATGATGAAATGTTTGGAAGGGGAGGAAATCTTTAATACAACGAGGTTATGTTAGATCAGAAACAACATATAAAACTGCCGGAAGGCTCTATTGAAAAAGATACGACCACGCTCAACCTGGGTCCTACTCACCCGGCTACGCACGGCGTATTTCAGAACATTCTGGAAATCGATGGCGAACGCATTGTGAGCGCTGTTTCTACCGTAGGGTATATCCACCGCGCGTTTGAAAAGATCGCAGAACGCCGTCCGTATTACCAGATCACACCACTGACAGACCGTTTGAACTACTGTTCTGCCCCTATTAACAATATGGGCTGGTTACTGACCGTAGAAAAGCTCCTGGGCATTGAAACGCCTAAAAGAGTGGATTACCTGCGCGTTATTATCATGGAGCTGGCACGTATTGCAGATCACCTGATTTGTAGCTCCGTAATGGGAGTAGATACCGGCGCATTAACCGGCTTCGTTTACGTGATGACCTACCGTGAACTGATATACGAAATATATGAAGAGATCTGCGGTTCCCGGTTGACCACCAACATTGGTCGTATCGGCGGCTTTGAAAGAAATTTCACGCCCGCAGCTTTCGCAAAAATAGAACGCTTCCTGAACGAATATCCTGCTGTGCTGAAGGAATTTGAAACCCTGCTTACCCGTAACCGTATCTTCATGGAACGTACACAGGGCGTAGGTGCTATTACAGCAGAGAGAGCGCTCAGCTACGGTTTCACCGGTCCAAACCTGCGTGCAGCAGGCGTGGATTACGACGTACGCGTGGCCAATCCTTACAGCTCTTACCAGGATTTCGACTTCTCCATACCGGTAGGTACTACCGGTGACAGCTACGACCGTTTCCAGGTACGTAATGCCGAAATGTGGGAAAGTCTCAGCATCATCCGCCAGGCGATGGATAAAGTGAAAAGCCTGCCGGCAGATGTATTCCACGCAGATGTACCTGCTTATTACCTGCCTGAAAAACAGGATGTTTATACAAAAATGGAAGCGCTCATCTATCACTTTAAAATTGTGATGGGAGAAGCAGACATGCTTCCCGGTGAAGTGTACAACGCAGTAGAAGGCGCCAATGGCGAACTTGGTTTTTACCTGATCAGCGATGGTGGCCGTAGTCCTTACAGGCTGCACTTCCGTCGTCCATGCTTCATTTACTACCAGGCATATGCCGAACTGGTACAGGGTTCCATGCTGAGCGATGCGATCGTTTGTATGAGTAGCCTGAACCTGATTGCAGGTGAACTGGATGCATAGTAGTGCGCTATTGAATATTTCGAAGATTAAAGCTGAATAAAATAATGGCTGTGGTTCAATTTTCTGAAGAGAAACTGAATAAAGTAAAAGAAATCATTGCACGCTACCCGGAAGGGAAGCAGAAAAGTGCGTTGATACCGGTGTTGCACCTGGCTCAGGAAGCATTTGGTGGATGGCTGAGTGCAGAAACAATGGACTACGTTGCAACTTTACTGCAACTGCAATCAATTGAAGTGTACGAGGTAGCTACTTTCTATAGCATGTTTAACCTGAAACCAGTGGGTACCTATTTATTTGAGGTGTGCCAAACAGGTCCGTGCATGGTAAGTGGTTCTGATCAGATCATTGATTACATTAAAAATAAGCTGGGTATCGGCGTAGGTGAAACTACCGCCGACGGGTTGTTTACCCTTAAAACGGTAGAGTGCCTCGGCGCCTGCGGTTATGCCCCCATGATGCAGTTGGGTAAACATTACCGGGAACACCTTACACCAGCCAAAGTAGATGAAATCATTGCAGAATGCAGATCTAAAGCAAACGCCAACTGATGCATCCAAAAAATAACCTGATTATGCGTTTAAAGGAAATGTATCAGCGCCACAAATTACAGGTAGTGGAAGCAATACTGCTGATGGCGTTACTCACCGCATTGTGGCGGATCGATAACTGGTTTGTTTCCGTTATCTGTGGCGTAAGCGCAGGACTCCTGTTTTACAGGCTGGCAGAACGCATTTCGCAACACGGCATACGTAAGGCATAAAAGATATACACAAATCTGATAATGGCGCCGGGAATACCGGTTACATTACACCATAAGGAAGACAATGGGACGCAAATTACTGTTAGATAAAGCACATATTGAAGGCATCCGGTACTATGACACCTACCGGAGCAATGGCGGTTATGCTGCAGCTGAAAAAGCGCTGAAAACCCTGGGGCCGGACGGCGTACTGGACGAAGTGAAGAAGAGCGGCCTGAGAGGCCGTGGTGGTGCGGGTTTCCCCACCGGCCTGAAATGGAGTTTCATCGCTAAACCGGAAGGCGTTCCGCGCTACCTGGTTTGTAATGCCGATGAGTCGGAGCCAGGTACGTTCAAAGACCGCTACCTCATGGAATTCATCCCCCACCTCCTCATTGAAGGATTACTGATCTCCAGCTTTGCTCTCGGCGCCAACAGTTGCTACATCTACATCCGCGGTGAATACGCCTGGATTCCGGACATCCTGGAACAGGCCATCGCAGAAGCAAAAAACAAAGGCTGGCTGGGTAAAAATATCCAGGGTACCGGTTTCGATCTCGAAATATATGTACAACGCGGTGCAGGCGCCTATATCTGCGGTGAAGAAACTGCCCTGATAGAATCCCTGGAAGGCAAACGCGGTAATCCACGCATCAAACCGCCATTCCCGGCGGTAAAAGGATTATGGCAATCGCCCACCGTAGTAAATAACGTGGAAACACTCGCTGCAGTAGTGCCTATTATCAACATCGGCGGCGACGAATACATTAAATATGGCACCGGCAAATCCACCGGCACCAAACTCATCTCTGCCTGCGGTAATATCAACAAACCCGGCGTTTATGAAATAGAAATGAATATCTCCGTAGAAGAATTCATCTACTCTGATGAATACTGCGGTGGTATCAAAAATAACAAGCGCCTGAAAGCCTGTATCCCCGGCGGTTCATCCGTTCCGGTGTTACCGGCCAACCTGCTGCTGAAAACAGCAAAAGGCGAAACCCGTATGATGACCTATGAAAGCCTGGCTGATGGCGGCTTTGCAACAGGCTCTATGCTGGGTTCCGGCGGATTTATTGTAATGGACGAAGACCAGTGTATTGTGCGCAATACCCTTACCTTCGCACGCTTCTACCACCACGAAAGCTGTGGTCAGTGCAGCCCTTGCCGCGAAGGCACCGGCTGGATGAAGAAAGTACTGCAGAACATCGAGCATGGTAAAGGCAAAATGAGCGACATCGATTTACTGTGGGATATTCAACGTAAAATTGAAGGGAACACGATCTGCCCGCTCGGCGATGCAGCAGCATGGCCGGTAGCAGCAGCGATCCGCCACTTCCGCGATGAATTTGAATGGCATGTGGCAAATCCTGAAGAATCACAGACCCGTAACTTTGGGTTGGCTCATTACGCAGACCCATTGCCGGCGCCAATACCAGCCGCTGTATAACGGGTAGGCATATACTGAAATAAGAAATCAATATATAAATAAACGTTGCTCCCCGCGAGCACAAAAGATATTAAGATGGCGGAGGAAATAAAATTATTTAAGGTTAAAATCGATAACATCTCTGTAGAGGTGGAACCCGGTACAACCATACTGAATGCGGCCCGGAAGATAGGAGGAGAGGTAGTGCCGCCGGCCATGTGTTACTATTCCAAACTGCAGGGCAGCGGTGGTAAATGCCGTACCTGCCTGGTAAAAGTATCAAAAGGTTCCGATGCCGATCCGCGCCCGATGCCTAAACTGGTGGCCAGCTGCCGTACTACTGTAATGGATGGTATGGAAGTAGCCAATATCACTTCCCCGGAAGTACTGGACGCACGTAAAGGAGTAGTGGAATTCCTGTTGCTCAATCACCCGCTGGATTGCCCGGTATGTGATCAGGCCGGGGAATGCCACCTGCAGGATCTGAGTTACGAACACGGCGCCGACAGCACACGCTACGAATTTAAACGCAGAACCTTTGATAAAGTAGATCTCGGTGATCATATCAAACTGCACATGACGCGCTGCATCCTTTGCTACCGCTGCGTGTACACTGCCGATCAGCTCACCGAAAAACGCGAACATGGTATCCTGGGCCGTGGCGATGCTTCTGAAATCAGCACCTACATCTCCCAGTCGCTCGATAATGACTTCATCGGCAACGTCATCGACGTTTGCCCGGTAGGCGCCTTAACCGATCAAACCTTCCGGTTCAAAAACCGTGTATGGTTCCTGAAACCGGTAGATGCACACCGCGATTGCGAAAATCCAAAATGCTGCGGTAAAACCGTACTGTGGATGCGCGGTGATGAAGTATTCCGCGTAACGGCCCGTAAAGATAAATACGGCGAAGTGGAAGCCTTTATCTGCGATACCTGCCGCTTTGATAAAAAAGAAGCAAAAGACTGGATCATTGAAGGTCCGCGCAAAATAGAACGTAACAGCGTTATTTCCCAGGGTCATTACGTGAATACCGTAAAACCTAAAGATCCGCTGGTAGATGTATTGGACGGAAGACAACCCAAACTGTTGTTTGACATCCACTCTGAAAGCAAGGTAAACAGACCGGATATTGATCTGTCGAAGATCAACGGCCCTGCTCACTCTGATGATTTTAAGAAGTAACAATCGTAATTACGTGTAAGTATGACCTTATTAAGCATAGATTGGTTTTTTATAATTGAAAAAGTACTCCTGATATCAGGGGTACTGGTACTTTCATTGGTAGTGGCCATGTATTCTACCTGGGGTGAAAGGAAGGTGGCAGCCTGGATCCAGGACCGTTTAGGGCCAAACCGCGCCGGTTTTATGGGATTGCTGCAACCGCTGGCAGATGGTGGAAAGCTCTTCTTCAAAGAAGAAATTATTCCTACCAATGCCAACCGCTTTCTCTTCGTGCTGGGACCTTCCATCGCCATGTTAGTGGCCTGTATGACCAGCGCCGTTATCCCCTGGGGCGATACCCTGGTAATTGCCGGCCGTCCTGTTTCCCTGCAGATAGCAGATGTAAACATCGGTATACTCTTCATCTTCGGCGTAGTGAGCATGGGTGTTTACGGTATTATGATCGGCGGCTGGGCTTCCAACAACAAATACTCTTTGCTGGCGTCTGTACGTGCCGCTTCGCAGATCATCTCCTACGAACTGCCAATGGGACTGGCACTGATCGCATTGCTGATGCTGACCGGCTCCCTGAGCTTAAAGGATATCGTGGAACAACAGCGTCATGGCTTATGGAATGTGGTGTATCAGCCATTAGGCTTCTTCATCTTCCTGGTATGCGCTTTTGCAGAATGTAACCGCGCTCCCTTCGATTTACCGGAAGCAGAAAATGAACTGAACGGTGGTTATCACCTGGAGTATTCTTCCATGAAACTGGGTTTCTTCCTGTTTGCGGAATATATCAACATGTTTATCAGTTCCGCCCTCATTGCTACCATGTACTTCGGTGGGTATGCCTTCCCTTATATGGATAAGCTGGGACTGGAGCCAAACATGGTCACCATCCTCGGATTTGTGGCCCTGTTCCTCAAAACACTGTTTTTCATTTTCTTCTTTATGTGGGTACGCTGGACCGTTCCGAGATTCCGTTACGATCAGCTGATGCGCCTGGGCTGGAAGATTATGATTCCGCTGGCACTGGTAAATATGCTGATCACCGGAGCACTGGTATTGGCACGTCAACATTAAAAATTATCTGATTAAATACACACACAACGTGTGGATTAAATAAAGCATTCATTATGCAAGCATTAACTAACAGGGCAAAAGCAGTAGACCGCCGGCCGATGACATTCGCCGAGAAGATGTACATCCCTGCTATTGCCAAAGGCATGGGGATCACTTTTAAGCATCTTTTTCAGAAGAAAGCTACAGTTAGTTTTCCTGAAAAAACACGTGATTTCAGCCCCGTATTCCGTGGATTACATGTACTGAACCGGGATGAAGAAGGCCGTGAAAGATGTACTGCCTGCGGATTGTGCGCAGTTGCCTGTCCTGCTGAAGCCATTACAATGGAAGCAGCGGAAAGGAAAGAGGGAGAAGAAAACCTGTACAGGGAAGAAAAATATGCAGCGAAATATGAGATCAACATGCTCCGTTGCATTTTCTGTGGTTTTTGTGAAGAAGCTTGTCCGAAAGATGCGGTGTATATGTCTGAAACTTTTGCTCCTGCAAACTATCAGCGTAAAGGCTTCATCTACGGAAAAGATGATCTGCTGATTCCTCATCCGAAAGAAGGCAAATAATATTATTCACAGCGCACATTTAGCTAAAAATACAATAGTCAAACATAGCAGAGATGGGAATGAGTATACAACAAATAATTTTCATGGTGCTGTCGGTCGTGGCGCTGGTATCAGCGTTGGGCGTGGTATTGAGTAAAAACCCTGTGACGAGCGTGTTGTGCCTGATCGTAACATTCTTTACCATAGCAGGGCACTATATTATGATGAATGCCCAGTTCCTGGCAGTAGTGCATATCATTGTATATGCAGGCGCTATCATGGTATTGTTCCTGTACGTGCTGATGCTCATGAATCTGAATGCTGATCTGGAACCGCAGAAACGCAACTGGCTGAAATATGCCGGGGCTATCAGCGGGGGCGCTTTACTGGTAGTATTGGTAGCAGCATTACGCGATGCCAGCATGCCGGCATTGAGTACCAATGCTACTGATATCGGGTTAATCAAAAACCTCGGTATGGTCCTGTTCAAACAATATGTGGTGCCGTTTGAAGTGAGCAGTATCCTGTTCCTCAGCGCAATGATCGGCGCCGTAGTAATTGGTAAAAAAGAATAGCAATACGGATTGCTCATCGTGATTCGTAATTCCTAACCCGTAATTTATTTTATGCCTGTTCAATATTACATATTCCTGAGTATCGCCTTGTTTTGCATAGGTGTGATGGGTGTACTGATGCGCAGAAATGCGATTATTATTTTTATGTGCATAGAGCTGATGCTGAATGCAGTAAACCTGTTGATGGTGTCATTTTCCAAAATGTGGGCAGATGCAGGCAGGGTAGATGCCGGTTCTGCACAACTCTTTGTATTTTTTATTATGGTGGTAGCGGCTGCGGAAGTAGCAGTAGGACTGGCTATAATTACTATGGTCTACAGAAATACACACTCAGTAGATATTAACATTCTTAACAGGCTGAAAAATTAATAATTCTGCTTTCTTAATTATTAAATTTTTCGACGTCGTAAATAGAATTGATAAATGATTAATCTAGTTTGGCTGGTACCATTTTTACCATTATTGGGTTTCCTGGTGAATGGGTTGGGACGCAGATTTTTATCCAAGTCCCTGGTAGGATTTGTTGGCAGTGGCGCAGTACTGGCGTCCTTTGTGATTAGCTTATTAATATTCCTGGAAGTTAAAGCCCCGGGATTTTCTGCTCAAACAGTACGCCTGTTTGATTTCATATCTGTAGGTTCCCTGCAGATTCCTTTCGCTTTCCAGGTAGATCAGTTGAGTGCTTTGTTCCTGCTGGTGATCACCGGCGTGGGTACCCTGATCCATATCTACTCTACTTCTTACATGCACGGCGAGAGCGATGAGAGCTTCGCAAGATATTTCGCTTATCTCAACCTCTTCGTGTTTTCCATGTTGATACTGGTGCTGGGCGCCAACTACGTGATGATGTTCATTGGCTGGGAAGGTGTTGGTCTTTGTTCTTATCTCCTCATCGGTTTCTGGTTTAAAAATACCAGCTATAACAATGCTGCTAAAAAAGCATTCGTGATGAACCGCATCGGTGACCTCGGTTTCCTGATCGCTATCTTCTTCATGATCCTGCAGTTTGGAACGGTTACTTTCCCGGAAGTATTTGCCAAAGCGGCGCCGCTGGGAATGAACAATAGCGTGATTACCGCTATTGCCATGCTGATGTTTATAGGTGCAATGGGTAAGTCTGCACAGATTCCTTTATACACCTGGTTGCCGGATGCGATGGCAGGTCCTACTCCGGTATCTGCCCTGATCCACGCGGCCACGATGGTTACCGCCGGTATCTATATGATTGCCCGCAGTAACGTGATCTATACACTGGCGCCGCATATCCAAACGGTGATTGCCATCATAGGACTGGCTACTGCCCTGTTTGCAGCTTCCATTGCCTTAAAGCAAAACGATATTAAAAAAGTACTGGCTTATTCAACCGTGAGCCAGTTAGGTTATATGTTCCTCGCCCTGGGCGTAGGCGCTTACGGAGCGGCCGTGTTTCATGTAATGACACACGCCTTCTTCAAAGCCCTCCTGTTCCTCGGTTCCGGTTCCGTAATCCATGCAATGGGTGGCGAACAGGATATCAGGAAGATGGGTGGCCTCAAAAAATTCATGCCTACCACTGCGTGGACATTCCTGGTAGGATGCCTGGCGATTGCGGGTATTCCCGGTTTCTCCGGCTTCTTCTCCAAAGATGAGATCCTGGCGCAGGCATTTGCCAACAACCCGGTATTATATGTACTGGGCCTGGTTGGCGCGCTGATGACCGCCTTCTATATGTTCCGTTTATACTACATCACTTTTACCGGTAAATTCCGTGGCACACACGAACAGGAACACCACCTGCATGAAAGCCCTTCTGCGATCACCATTCCATTGGTTATCCTGGCAGTACTTTCCGTGATTGGTGGTTACGTTGGTTTACCGGAAGTGTTTGGAACGAAGAACATGCTGGCCGAATACCTGGCGCCGGTGTTTGCACCTTCTGCACCTTTCGCAGTGGAACACCACCTGTCGCACAATACAGAATGGCTGCTGATGGGTGTGAGTAGTGTGCTGGTGATTGTATTTATCCTGCTGGCGCGTCAGAAATTTACGAAGTTTGAAGATGCGGGTACAGAAAGTACTGGTTTGACAAAAGTGCTTGAAAACAAATGGTATATAGATGAGCTGTATGATACTATTATCGTAAAACCATTGTATGAATTGTCCCGTTTCTTCCGTGATACGGTGGAAAAGGCGGGTATCGACAAGCTGGTGAACGGTGTAGGCCGTGGTGTACAATGGGGAGGTCAGCAGATCCGCCTGGTACAAAACGGACAGGTAGGTTTCTACATCTTTGCGATGGTCATCGGTATGATCGTATTATTTGTGATCGGATTCTTATTATAAACCAATAGCAGAAGTTACAAGCGCAGATAAATTATGTTGACAGTTTTATTAATATTGATTCCTTTCATAGCGGGCCTTATTGCATTTGGTCTGAAGGGGTCCGGGCCAAAAGTGCTGGGCATGATCTCATCGCTGGCAACGGTGGTGTTAGCAATTGGATCGTGGTGCCGCTTTCGTACTGCTCCAGACAGCCTTAACTTTGTTGCCAACTGGATTCCGCAGCTGGGAAGTCAATTCCGTGTTGGATTAGATGGAATGGGTGTGATGCTTTGCTTACTTACAGCGATTGCTTCCCTGCTTGTTTTCATTACTATTTATAGCCGCAACTACGAAAAGGCAAATGCTTTTTATGGTCTGATGTTATTATCGCAGGCTGGCTTAACCGGTGTATTTACCGCTTTCGACGCCCTGCAGTTTTACATATTCTGGGAACTGGCCCTGATACCTGTTTACTTCCTCTGCTCTTTATGGGGTGGTGAAAAACGGATCGCCGTTACCTTTAAATTCTTTGTGTACACGTTCCTGGGTTCGTTGTTAATGCTGGTAGGTATTATCTATATCTACTTTCAAACACCGGATCATTCCTTCAGCTGGGCTTCCTTTACAAGTGCAGCGCTGAATCCGGATGATCAGAAATGGCTGTTCTGGCTGTTCTTTGTGGCTTTCGCCATTAAGATGCCGGTATTTCCGTTTCACACCTGGCAGCCCGATACTTATGAGCAGTCGCCCACCCCTGTTACCATGATCCTTTCCGGGGTGATGGTGAAAATGGGTTTATTTGGTGTGATCCGCTGGTTGCTGCCGGTAGTACCACAGGGCGCTGCTATGTGGTCTGATGTGGCCATTGTATTGTGCATCATCGGTATTATCTATGCTTCCTGCATTGCGATGGTACAGAATGATCTGAAACGACTGATTGCTTACTCCTCTATTGCCCACATCGGTTTGATGTGCGCTGCTATTTTCGCCAACAACGAACAAAGCCTGCAGGGGGTAATGGTACAGATGTTTAACCACGGTATCAATATCATTGGTTTGTGGATCATCGTGGAAGTAATTCAAAACCGTTTAGGGATCAAAAACCTGGACCAGATGGGTGGTATGGCACAGAAGGCCCCACGCATGGCTATTTTCCTCGTTATTATCAGTTTGGCAAACATCGGTTTACCACTGACCAATGGTTTCATTGGTGAGTTCCTGATGTTCAGCGGATTGTTCCAATATAATCACTGGTTTATGGCATTTGCCGGATTAGGTATCATCCTTTCTGCTGTATATACCCTGGGTATGATTCAGAAGGTGATATTTGGCGAGGGAAATGAATTAACCGAAACTACTACAGATCTGCAGCCGGGTGAAACACTGGCTTTAAGCCTGGTGGTGATCATGATCATCGTGTTGGGCGTTTATCCCAAACCTATGCTGGATCTGGTGAGCGGCACATCTGAAGTGGTAAGTAAATTATTCTGATCTTCAGCCAAAAGCTGAATACCGGAATGGAAAAATTTGTAACGGGGTTTTGTAACGCAAAAATATGAATGCACTAATTTCTACTGCTTTATCGGGCGTTGTACTGATGTTTGTTGGTTTATTTGTACGCAATAAGCAGCATATTAAATTTTTTGCCATCGCGGCCATCCTCATAGCATTTATTGCTAATCTGGCGCAATATCCGTCTGTAGAGCAAGGCGGGTATATCATGTATGGCATGATTGAAGTAACCAAATTTGGTGTGTTATTCAATGCGGTAGCATTGGGCGCCACCTTGTTATATTTCCTGTTATCAGGCAGTGAGTTTGAAAAGGTAGGAGAGCATGTAGCTGATTATTTCGCCCTGATATTCTTTATCCTGGCGGGTATTTCGCTGGCTACTTCTTTCAGCAACCTGCTGATGTTGTTCCTGGCTATTGAAATCATGTCTATTCCGCAGTATATTCTTGCGGGCGCGGATAAGAAAAGCCTGAAAAGTAATGAAGCATCCCTGAAGTATTTCCTGATGGGATCTTTCTCTACCGGTATCCTGCTCATGGGTATTACCCTGATCTATGGCGCCGCCGGCACCTTTGATATCTCGGCGTTAGGGCTTGGCGCGGAAAGCGTGCATCCGTTAGCGTTATGCGGCATCATCCTGATGGTATTTGCCTTGTCTTTTAAAGTATCTGCGGTACCGTTCCACTTCTGGACACCGGACGTATACGATGGTTCCCCCACTGTATTCACTTCTTTTATGTCCACAGTAGTGAAAGCGGGCGGATTTGTGGCTTTCCTGCGGATGTTCCATACCAGCTTTGCCGGTGGCAGCATCAGCGAACACTGGACACTGATCCTTTCTATTATTACAGCAGCTACCCTGATACTTGGTAACTTCAGCGCGGTTTTCCAGCAGAGTGTAAAACGGATGCTGGCCTACTCCAGTATTGCGCAGGCGGGCTTTATGTTGTTTGCCGTAGTGGCGATGAATAACATGGGCACACAGGGAATTATCCTGTACTCCGCTGCTTACAGCATTGCCACCATCGGGGTATTTGCCGTACTGATGAAGCTGAAAGATTATACTTTTGAAGGATTCAACGGCCTGGCCCGCAAGGAGCCTTTGTTGGCCGCTGCGGTAGCCATATTCCTGTTTTCCCTGGCCGGTATTCCCATTACGGCCGGTTTCTTTGCAAAATACTTTGTTTTATCTGCGGCTATCGAACATGGTCATATTTTATGGCTGGTAATCATAGCAGTATTGTGTGCTGCCATCAGCGTATACTATTACTTCCGCGTGATCATTGCCATGTATTTCAAACAGGGCGAACCGGAAGTAGAACCCGTTTCAGGTGGTTTTAAAGCTGCCCTGATCCTGGCTGTTGCGCTGGTACTGGTATTGGGCCTGTTCCCGAACCTCTTGTTATGCTGGATGTAAAAGCTGTTAGCTTATAAAATACAGGGAGAAGACCGAAGCGATTTACATGATCCGCTTCGGTCTTCTCCTTTATACTGATCGCCGTTCATCCCAAATTGAATGGATTAAATAGCTATATTACATTAACTTTATAGGTAACCCGTCATTATGCAATCAAGAGATATTTTTTCCCTGGCATACCGTTCTGTAACCAGCAACAAGTTGCGCACAGGTCTTACTGTGTCTATCATTGCTTTGGGTATTACGGTACTGGTAGGTATTCTTACGGCAATCGACAGTATGAAGAGCAGTATCTACAGCAGCTTCGCAAGTATGGGCGCCAACAGTTTCTCTATCCGTAACCGGGGGATGCAGGTGCATATCGGCGATGATGGAAATAAAGCTTCGAAGGGGAACAAGCATGTAAAGAAGGTAAAAAAATCCAACAGCAATAAAATTATCCGTTACCAGGAAGCAGTGGCTTTCCGCGACCGTTACCATTTCCCGGCTGTTGTGAGCGTATCTTTCCAGGCCACCGGTATTGCCACAGTATACAAAGATGATAAGAAAACGAATCCAAATGTACAGGTGATTGGGGGAGATGAACACTACCTGCAGATTTCCAATTATGAGATTTCACAGGGAAGGGATTTTAACCAGCTGGATGTACAGTCCGGCAGAAATGTGGCTATTCTTGGTATTGATGTGGCGGAGAAACTATTTGGCAAGCAGCTCAAAAGTATAGTGAACAGTACGATCCGGGTGGGAGATATCCGGTACCGGGTAGTGGGGGTGCTGGCATCAAAAGGCAGCAGTAAAATGATGAGCGCCGATAATGTGGTGATTACCACGGTGAATAATACCCGCAGGGTGTTTAACCGGCCCAATGCCAGTTACCAGATAGCTGTAGCCGTGAAAGATATTAAACAGATGGATGCTGCGCAGGGAGAGGCCACAGGGCTGTTTCGTGTTATACGCGGACTGAATATCAATGAAGAAGATAATTTTGAGATCAGCAAGAGCGATAGTATTGCAGAGATGCTTTTTTCCAGTTTGGGTAAAGTAAACCTATTTGCTATTGTTATTGCCTTTATTACGCTTTTTGGTTCTGCCATTGGGCTGATGAATATTATGCTGGTATCTGTAGCGGAACGGACCCGCGAAATAGGCGTTACCAAAGCATTGGGGGCCACCAGTCATGTAGTGCGTACCCAGTTCCTGTATGAATCCATTATTATCAGTGTAATGGGCGGACTGATAGGAGTAATTATGGGAATGCTCCTGGGAAATATTGTTTCTGTATTACTGAAGTCTGCTTTCATTGTACCGTGGATCTGGATCATCATTGGGGTAACTATCTGTGCTGCAGTAGGGCTCGTTTCCGGTTTATATCCTGCCTATAAGGCTTCTAAATTAGATCCTATTATAGCCTTGAGATACGAATAATATTTTATTATCTTGTTGTTTTCCATGTTCATGTAAAACAACAGCTGTATGCCCTTATTAATTGTTATTGCGGCCATCCTTTTGCTGGTAATGCTGGTCACCTGGTGGCGTTTAAATACTTTCCTCTCTTTCCTTATAGTGTCTTTGCTGATGGGACTGGCGTTGCATATGAACGTAACAGACATCACGCAGTCTATTCAAACAGGTATTGGCAAAACGTTAGGGTCCCTGATTGTGATCATTGTTTTCGGCAGCATGCTTGGAAAGCTGGTGGCGGAGAGCGGAGCCGGCCAAAAAATCGCCGGAGGTTTAATGAACCTGTTCGGGCCAAAGTATGTACAATGGTCGTTGATGCTCACTGGCTTTATAGTGGGTATTCCCTTGTTTTATAATATCGGGTTTGTGTTGATGGTACCCCTGATCTTTACGGTGGCGGCGCGTACAAAGTTGCCGGTAGTATATCTCGGTATTCCTATGTTGGCGTCTTTATCTGTAACGCATGGGTACCTGCCGCCGCATCCTTCTCCAACTGCATTGATACAGCAGTTTCATGCCAATATGGGGCTTACGTTGCTATATGGTATTATGGTAGCTATTCCGGCTATTGTGCTGGCGGGGCCGGTATTTTCGCGTTTCCTGAAACACTACACAAATCCTCCGGGAAAAATGTTTGTGGCGCCGCCGATCCCGGAAGAGCAGTTGCCGGGTATGTTTGTGAGTCTCTTTGCAGCGTTGTTACCTGTATTTTTACTGGCGGTGACGGCTTTGGTGAAGCTATGGGTGCCTGAAGATACTTTCCTTTTCAGACTGGCCACCTGGCTGGGAGAGCCGCTGATTGTGATGTTGCTGGCGGTATTAAACGGGATGTATTTATTAGGACTGAAACGAGGGATGCCCGCAAAAAAAGTGATGGTGGTGATGGACGACGCCGTGCGCGATGTCGCTGTTATTATCCTGGTAATAGGAGGCTCCGGTGCGCTTACACAGTTACTGCACGACAGCAAGGTTAGCAGTTACATTGCTGCCACGCTTGAGAATATGCACCTGCATCCGTTAGTGCTGGCGTGGGGTATTGCGGCTATCATCAGGGTGTGTATAGGATCTGCCACTGTAGCCGGACTTACCACCGCAGGAATTGTTGCACCTATGATTGCTGCTTCCGGTGTAAATGCCAACCTGATGGTACTGGCTACCGGCGCAGGCAGCCTGATGTTTTCTCACGTGAATGACGCCGGTTTCTGGATGTTCAAGGAATACTTTAACTTGTCTGTAAAAGACACTATTAAAACCTGGTCGGTAATGGAAACTATTGTATCTGTAACAGGGTTGGTCGGGTGTTTGATCTTAAGTTTGTTTGTATAACGTTAAAGGGTATACGTAATTACAATATTGATTTAAAAAGTATCCGCATGGAATGGTATCAGCTTACAAATGCTGCGCAGATTGATTCTCCGGCGATTGTTATTTATAAAGACAGGATAAAGGATAATATCTCCTTGTTAAAAACAATGATTGATGATATACAACGGTTACGCCCACACGTAAAAACGAGTAAAATCGCTGAAGTAATACAGCTGATTATGGAGGCGGGAATAACTCGTTTTAAATTTGCCACCATTGCGGAAGGTGAGATGCTGGGAATGGTGAATGCGGAAGACGCTTTGATGGCTTATCAGCCTGTTGGCCCGAAGATAGTGCGTTTGCTGGAGCTGGTGCAGAAGTACCCGCACACGGCCTTTTCATGTGTTACAGATAATGCAGATGCCGCACTGGCTATCAGTGCTGTTTTCGCTGCGCACGGGCGCCGGCTGCCGGTATATGTGGATCTTAATGTAGGGATGAACCGCACCGGTATTAAGCCGGGACAAGCGGCACTGGAGTTATACCAATACCTCAACACGCTGCCGGGAGTAGTGCCGGTAGGATTACACGCATACGATGGTCACCTGCATGATACGAATATGGCTATACGAAAAGATCGTTGTGATGCAGCATATGTTCCTGTTGCTGCGCTGGCCGCGGCCATAATCAGCAGCGGTCTTCCTCAGCCGGAAATTGTTGCAGGCGGCACCCCTACTTTCCCGGTGCATGCGGGAAGGGAAGGCGTTACCTGCAGTCCGGGTACTTTCATATTCTGGGATGCGGGATACGCCGCCAATCTGCCGGAGCAGCCGTTTAAATGGGCTGCGCTGGTGATCAGCCGGGTGATTTCTGTTATTGATGAACAGCATATTTGTATTGATCTGGGACATAAATCAGTAGCAGCAGAGAATCCCCAGCCGCGGGTACAATTCCTGAATGCACCGGCGGCGGAACCGGTATCGCAGAGTGAAGAACACCTGGTATTGAAGGTGACGGATGCTGCGGAGTATCCCGTAGGCACGGTATTGTATGGTGTGCCAAAACATATTTGTCCTACGGTGGCGTTGTATGAAAAAGCTTATGTGGCAGAGCGGAATGCAGTGATCGCCAACTGGCGTATTGTAGCGCGCGACCGGCAGATTATCATCTAAAGAAGATAAAAGCAAGAAAGCTATTTAAGTGATTGAAACCATTCACTTAAATAGCTTTCTTGTTTATTGGCAGCTCAGTAATATAATTGCGATAAAACATTGGTATCGTCGAACGACTTAGGCTTTAACCCCAGGAACTCTGTGTATTGTGTGAGTGTCAGCAAAGGTTTCAGCCTGGCATGCAACCCATTTTGCATACTGTTCATTTTGGTAGTATAAGCTTTCAGATTGCTTTGTTGCAGCGGCTGGATATTGACTTTTTGCCGTAAGTAATTAGTCACAATATTGAGCAGCTTAGGTTTTTGCGCTTCAGTCAGGATCAGCGATTTATCCAGTTTGCTGACGATTGAACTGGCCGTTCCTTCTATGTTCATGGTAGGCGCCTGAAATCCCGTATTAACTGGTGAAGGTGCGGCAAAAGTGGTATAGCAACAGGCGAGTGCCATTAATAAACCAGCGGTGAACAGTTTTTTCATGAAGCGTGGATTTGATGTTCTATATCTCACTAAATATACTAAATACTGTTATTGCATTACCATTTTTACGTAGCGTATTTGTGTATTTCCTTCCTCGTCGATTGTAATGTATTCAGATAGAATGGTTTTGTTATTAATCCAATGCACCATGCCGGGACCCCAGTCGTCAAGACTGGCTTCTCCTACTGCTTTTATTTCGTTACCATTTACGGAAAACAGTTGAAATCCATTAGGATCAAAAGCTGCTACCAGGTCCATCGAGGCCGTGATGATATATTTTTTATCCGGTGAAACAGCCGGGGCAGACCAGGTTACCATAGAATCGCCGTTCAGGATATTTACCAGCTCAAAGGCGCTGCCTTCATAATAGGTAACAAAAAATCCTTTTCTTTTAATGGCGGGGTAACTGCCGGCATAGGTATAGCCGATATAATCTTCGCCGTCGTTGTTGTTATTAGCCATGATCCTTTGCTTTCCGTTTTCCAGCCGGATGGTCAGTTTATTACCTTCCCTTTTTACCAGGCTGTCTTTTGCCAGCACATCTGCTTCGCTGGAATCTGTGGGAGCAAGCGGGAATTTATCAAAATCTGCTTTTTCGATAAAGTATACAAAGAAAGTTTTATTACCCAGCAGAACAGTGTCGTCGGGAGTTTTATTAATGGCGGGTGGTGTGGAATCGTTGGCAGCGGTGTTGGTGTTATCTGCTGTTTTGTTCTTGCAGCTCAATATCATTATTGAGCATGCACACAGCAGAAGCCATAACTTATTCATCATCTTTTGTCGCATTTAAGTGTACAAATGTAAGTAATTAGAACTTTGGAAGAGGCTCAGCGGGTGAGTCTTTCTCCATCTGCTTTTGTCAGTGTAAAAAAGAAAAGATACCCGGTAAGGGCGCCGCTTAAAAAGCCAGCCAGGTGTGCTGCGTTATCTACGCCCTGTGAAACCGCGGCGGCAATCACATTTAATGCTATAAATAAGCCGATATAAGCCAGAAACGCTTTTCTTATCTCCGTTGGAAAGAGGGGAGTAGTGAGTAGCGCCAGGAATACACCGTAAATACCAAATATAGCACCGGAAGCGCCTACACCTACTGCGCCTTTATGATACCAGATGCTGACATAGTCGGATATTAATCCTGTGATCACATAGGCAAGGCCATAACGGAAACTACGCAATACCGGTTCAAGGAAAATGCCTCCAATAAATAGTCCCAGCATATTTGTGAAAAGATGACCAATTCCTGCATGGAGGAACATGCTGCTAAACAATCGCCAGTACTGATGTTGCTCTATGGTCAGTGACCAGTAGTTGGCGCCGGCATGCAGCAGGTGGGTTCCATCTCCCCACCATATATTCATTCCTGTTAGTGCGGTGTAAACAAATACGAGTACGTTTATGCCGATCAACACCAGGGTAACCGGCATCGTCTTTAATCGGTCTGTGATTTTCATCTCCTAAAAGTTAATGAAAAATCCCCAATTAAGCGTTATTCGTATTGATATTCAAGTGCAAAATGGTTATCGCTTCCCAGTTTGGTGAATCCCTCGCTGTGTAAATGTACCCATGCGCCCGCCGGATATTGCCTGCCACCGTTGAAGTAGTAGGCATATTGAACAGTGGTAGAGCGCTCGTATTCAAGTGAACGCTGCTGGCAGCGTGTTTTCTCTTTTTCGGTGATCTTGATAAGAAAGGGATTACGTGCATTCAGGTGTAAAAAGGCATCTGACAAATCGCCCTGTGGAGAAAGCGCAACTACCGGCGCTACAGCATGACAGAGCAGCAACTGATTGGCCAGGGGATGCAGGGGATTGATGGAATCCTCACATTCGTACTTTGTAGTTCTTAAAGTAACTAATGTATCTTCTTTTTGGCCTGAGAAGCTATCTATACAAATATCTTTTCTTACAGGATGCGTTGCATCATAATTCCAGCTGATTGCCTGCGTGGAATCGGAATATTTCATGGCAGCGGGTAACCCGTTCTTCCAGCGTACATTGGCAACGCGGAGGAGGCGCTCCTTTGCATCAAAGTATTGTACGGTGGCGATGTTGCCATCCTTATCCCAGGAAGTAACTTTGGCGCGCTCCTTTATTGCTGTGATGTTATTTTCCCGGTTGGATAGCACCATCCCGGTGATCCGGTGGGAATGATCATAGGAGAAAGTACTGATGCTGGTGTCGTTTAATTGCAGGTGATGTACCAGTTCAGCCAGGTTGCCCTGTTGATCATACCGGAAGGTATATTGGGGCATGCTATCGCCCTGGATGCTGATGGCGGTTAGCCTGGGGAGTCCGGGTCTGTGATTCCTCGTACTGCAGGCTGAGGCGGTGATAATGATGATAAAGAAAAGGGTAATATTTTTCATACTCATGGCGGAATATTGGTATGAAAATACTAATAAGATTTGAGTTTTTCGGCGGTGGATTTACTGAGGTTGCGGAAGCAGGAGATGATATGGTCCTTCATAATATTTTTTGAATGGAGAATGATGGAGCAGTGGATATCTATTTCTGATGTAGCGATAGACTCGTTATATTTTTCCAGAAAACTGATCTTTTGTTGCTGGTACCAGTGCTCAAACATCCTCATTCTGGCTGTTCCCCTGCTGTCTGCGCTATCGCAGACAAAGAACAAGATTTTGTCCTGCTTTTCATTAAAGAGATTAAGAATGTGATGGGTAATTGTAAAGCGGATTTTTATGTCGGCACGCGATTTAGAGCGGGGAGCGCTAATCCTGTCAAATCCGAATGTCATTACATCATCGGAAAATTCCGGGTAATCCTGAAAATAGCACATGCCATCCCCAAAATATACATTATAAACAACCTCTTGATCAGTTGTAAATTGATATAACCCGACTTTTAATTCTGTGAGTTTATAAGGGCTGAACAAACTTAATACCTTTAGATTTTAATTCAGATAAATCACGACCGTTCGTAATGTAATCATGAATCAATTTCTTATCCGCTATCATCTTCTTCAGAATAGTGATGACCTTAGGATCAGGTGTTGATATGTGTTTTTCTGGTTTCATTGTGGTTACATTACAAATATAACCAAATCTACCAACAACTCAATTGCCATTCGTTAATGAAACACAAATGCAATCATATTGATGCAAAAAAAATCCCGGGCTGAACCAGCCCGGGACTTTCTTCTTTCCAAACAAGTTGGAATATTACTCAGCTACTACTTCAAATTCCAGTTCGGTTTCGTTGCCTTTACCGAAATCGAGGCGAGCTTTGTAGGTACCCAGTTCTTTAACATCATCCAGGATGTGGATGCGGCGACGGTCAATTTCATAACCTTTCTGTTCTTTAATTGCACGGGCAATCTGAACACCGGTTACGCTACCGAAGATCTTACCGGAAGTACCGGTTTTAGCGCCAATTTTAACAGGAGAAGCTTTCAACACTTCTACTACTTTCGCAATTTCAGCCAGCAGTTTCTCTTCTTTCACTTTCTGCACTTTCAGGCGTTCCTGAAGCTGCTTCATGTTAGAAGGGCTTGCTTCTACCGCAAATTTCTGAGGAATCAGGAAATTCCTGGCGTAACCATTTTTTACGCTAACCAGTTCATTCTTCTGACCCAGGTTATCTACGTCTTGTATTAAGATAATTTGCATAACTTCTTACTTTAAAAGGTCAGTAACATAAGGCAATAAAGCCATTTGACGAGCTTTCTTAATAGCCTGGGCTACTTTACGCTGAAATTTCAGGGAGTTACCCGTAATACGACGTGGCAACATCTTGCCCTGGTCGTTCAAAAATTTCTTCAAAAACTCCGCGTCTTTGTAATCTACGTACTTGATGCCCAACTTCTTGAAACGGCAGTATTTCTTCTGACGTTTCTCGGTTTTTACGGCCGTTAAGTACTTGATTTCTTGTTTCGGTTTAACTGCCATAGTTTTAAGCTTCAGTGGTTTTAGATTCAGCATTTACGCCATGTCTTTTGCGACCGTTGTAAGTAACAGCGTGCTTGTCCAGCGCAGTAATCATGTGACGTAATACATTTTCATCGCGATTCAGCTGGATTTTCAGCTTCTCATTGAGGTCGGATGGCGCATTGTATTCCAGAACAACATACATTCCTGTAGTCTTCTTCCGGATAGGATACGCCAGTGATCTTAATCCCCAGGGATTTTCGTGCGTGATTTCTCCGCCGTTATCTTTAATGATATCAGCGAATTTCTTTTGGGCGGCTTTGTAGTCGTCCTCAGAAAGCACAGGGGTAAAGATCACCATCAATTCGTAGTTCATAATTCCCTGTTTTAAATGGTTTAATTAAAAAATTAGGACCGCAAAGATACTGAACTATTCCTTATTTCCACGCATGAAGGCCCGATTTCCCTAAATATCTTGCCTTTTATAGAGAATAATGCGTAATTGACTGATAACCAAATTTAAAAAGCCGCCCCGGTTACCGGGGCGGCGTCTCGTTTGCATGGTTTTTTCAAAAAAGATCACTGATTAATAAGAATCTTGGTCACCTGCACCAGCTCACCCGATTGTACCCTCAGGAAATATATGCCCGCCGGCAGCTGATCGATAGCTATTGTTCTGTAGTTCCGCCCTTTGATTAAGGCCGTTCTGCCCTGGTAACGAACACGACCCTGTACGTCCATCAGCTCAATATTCGCATCACCACTGCGCGGCCAATCCAGCCAATACTGCAACTGGCGCCCGAATATGCACCACAACAGCTTCCGCCAGAAGTCTTTATCCGTTACTAAAACCATCTTAACCGGACTGTATCTTATACTGCTGTCCAGCCCCACGGTTTTTAACCGGTAGGCGGAAAATCCAGGCCAGGGCTGCTCGTCATAGGAAATATAATCAGATCCCTCAGCCGTACTGCCATGAGCGGCCACGGTATCCACTGCCTCATATGTCCGGAGGTTGCGGGAACGCTCTATCACAAACCTGCTGCTGTTGATTTCATAAGGCGTATGCCAGCTAACCAGCACTTTACCGCCATCAGCCCGGGCATCAAAGTCTTCTACCGGTAGCGGGTTACCTAAAATGTGCAGGTTATACCGGCTCAATACGGGGTAATGATCCGTGGTAGTGGTGCCATAACTGCTTACCAGCCCGGCTACCTGGGTTTGTATCCGTGCAGATGCCGGCAAATAAGCAACACCCACCTCATTAGAACTGATCACATTATCGATCACCGATGAATAACTGACCGTGGAACGCTGACCGGATAAACTTAACGGCAGGGTCAACGGCCGGTAATTGATACTGTCGCGGATGAAGTCAATATATGAAGTGGTGGTATCCGGCAATAACTCTGTTGTAATAGTTTTAGAAAGATCATCATTAAAATCTCCCAGCATAATAATATTGCTGTACGGATATTGGAGGTCCAGTGTGTCTTTCAACTCTTTCAAACCATCTTTGCGCCGGTTCCAGGAAGCAATCTTTTCAGGCTTGGTACCTGTATTGGCCTTTGCATGCAGCAATATGAACCGGATCCGCGCAGAGTCATTTTCCAGTTTTGCGGTAGCCTCCATTTCATAAGGGAACCTGCCGGACGACCAGTTATAATACGCATTGCTGCTGCCTCCCTGTCTTAATATGCCGTAAGTACCGATTTTGCGGATCACTGCCGTTTTGTACACAAAAGCCAGCTTTTGCGCCGATACATAATCAACATCAGTGGTACTATCTGCATAAGAGCCAAAGTCAGATAACACATAGCTATAACCCGGCAACTGGCTTACCACCGCACGGAAACGGGCAGTATCCACCACTTCTGCCAGCGCAAAAATATCTGCATCCAGTTTTTTAAGGATGGTGGTTACATTGGCCTGCTGTAAACTGTCATTGGCAGGGTTTTGAGCCGGGCTGCCAAACCATTCTATATTCCAGTTCACCACTTTTAACGACCGCAGTGAAGTGCCGCTGAGAGCAATAGAACAGCCTGGGAAACCGGGAGAACTGAATGTAAGATTACCGCTGTAAGGCTGATCAGCAGCCGTGGGAGCGAACTTTACAAATATTTCCTGCGGACCCGCAGCCAATGCTGCTGCAGTGAAAGTTACCTGGTTGCTGTAAGTACTGCTATCACCAGATACCTTGAAACCTGCTGGGGCATTGATCTTCAGATCTCCTGTAAAATCATTGGCCCAGAAACCAACACGCTGAGCTTCCGATGTTTGCCCGGATTTTACATAGTCAAAATCAATGGCGGCCGGACTGCTGTTCAATGTTGGCGCCGGCGCCGCGGTGGTATCTGTCAGCCTGAAATCATCAATCGTCCAGCGTGAAGCCTGAACGGCAGGACCGGATGTATACACAAAAGCAATATAAACGCCTGTTTGCTTATAAGCGGCGAGGTTTATACCGGAAGATAAGGTCCATACATCACTGCCGGTTTCAGGAAAACGGCCATTCAGTGTAGTCCAGGTAGCATTGCGTGGATCACCGTTGCCGGTGTAGTTGGTGGAAATACGCAGACTAAGTGCTGGTCCGGCAAATGCAGTACGGCTGCTGAATTGTAACAGCGGGAATTGCAGGCCGGTCAGGTCAAACGAAGGAGATATCAGCCAGTCTTCATTTTCAACAGCCCCGCCGCTGTAGCCATTTATCTGTACACCATTGCTGTTTTGCTGCCCGAAATTGGTACATCCCCACAGCTGCGCGCCGGTTACACTGTATTGTGTAAAGCCTCCGCTTAACTGGTTGCTGCCTATTGGCGTACAGTTGTTGAAGTTATAGTTCAGTTCCTGGCTACCGGTAGTAAAATTCCACTGGGTGGTATCTGCAATACCTGCAAAGTTATTATCTGACAGATCCTTTACTATTCCGCTATCCAGCGTAATGTAATAATGACTGTTTGGTTGCAGGATTTGCTTCAGGGTAAGTACATTGTTATTAATAATGATAGCGTTACCGGTTACAGGAAAACTATCCGTTAACCCACTGTTACTGTTATGCAACCTGATATACCCGTTGCCTGCTTTTATGTTTTCGCTGAAAATAATTTCGGGAGATGTAACAGGCGATACATCCGCCGCTGCGTTAACCGGTGTCAGAATGCTGATTACCGGCGGAGTGGTATCCCTGCCACTTCCGGATGCGGCTATGTTATCAATAGCAAATCCCGGCCTGGAACCAGCACCGCTGATCTGGCGGTTTACCCACCGCAGTTGTACTACCGCCTGGTTATTGCAATCCGGCGGCAGTGTTATCGACATATTCACCAGGTGTTGTGGTAAAGTGATACCTGAACCGGTTTGTTGAATAGTGTCGTTCTGATAAGCAGTTTCACTGATACTGGTAAAGGTACCGGTAATGCCTATACGATATTGTACTATAACTTCATTAATCCTGGTATTGGAGTTACCATTATAAGGATTCCTGATCGTCATGGCATCATAGCTAAAATGTACATTTTGTTGTCCGCTGGTACTGATGGATAGCACCAGTGCATTGTCGGCGCTGCCGCTGTTCAGGAAGCCCAGTTTGCCGGCATAGTTATAAACACCATTGGCAGTGGACGACGCGCTGCCGCCACTTATCAGTGGCTTGTCAGAAGCAGGAGCGACTGTATTAAAACTGCCGGAAGGAGCGCCGCTGAGCAACCATCCCTGCCATCCTGCCGGGTACACCACAGCAGACGACGGCAGTGCATCAAAATTTTGTTCATAAGGCAATGGCTGCGGTACCGGATTTGTTTGTGCGCTTACGCTACCACAAACAAAAGAGACAATAAATAATAAAGTGAGTAGAGGTCTTTCCATAGTATTATTTGAAAAATTGGGGAATCAGATTTCGGTGCAATAAATCTACTGAATAAACCGTTTCGCCGGATTTTTTAATATGATTATTTTGTTAATTTGAAAGGAGTGTAATATGGGTTTATTTTGTCATTCGTTTTAGATACTTCTTCCTCTGCCCTTTTTTCCGGGTTAAATACGATGGTGGATAAGCTTAGGTAGCGTATATTCACAGCCTCAATATTTATATTTTATATTTTTTTAACTTGTGTCTTGTCATCTTGTCAGCCTAAACCCTGCTGGCACACACTTTGAAAAAGTTTACAAAAAAAATCAGATAACCAATGCAAAAAGGTGCAATACGTGTTCAGACAGAGAACATATTTCCAATTATCAAGAAGTTCCTGTATTCAGATCATGAAATTTTTATCCGCGAACTGGTGAGTAATGCCGTGGATGCTACCCAGAAATTGAAAACCCTGTCCAGTGTGGGAGAGTTTAAAGGAGAACTGGGAGATATTGCTATTGATGTGAGAGTTGATAAGGAAAAGAAAACCATCACCATTGCAGATCATGGTATCGGTATGACTGCAGAAGAAGTGGATAAATATATTAACCAGGTAGCCTTTTCTGGTGCAGAAGAATTTCTTAAGAAATATAAAGGACAGGAAAATGGTACCAATATTATTGGTCATTTTGGTCTGGGCTTTTATTCTTCCTTTATGGTAAGCAGCCAGGTGGAAATCTTCTCAAAATCGTGGAAAGAAGAAGCTTCCGCTGTGCGTTGGGAATGTGACGGAAGCCCTGAGTATGAACTGGAAGAAATCAGCAAGGCAGACAGGGGAACCGAAATTGTAATGCACATCAACGAGGAAAGCGAAGAATTCCTGGAAGATGGACGCATCCGCACCATTCTCGAAAAATTCTGTAAATTCCTGCCTGTTCCGGTAACCTTTGAAGGCACACAGATTAACAACACCAATCCCGCCTGGACAAAGAAACCAAGCGAGTTGACTACCGAAGATTACCAGAATTTCTACAAAGAATTATATCCATTTGCAGAACCTCCCTTATTCTGGATTCACCTGAATGTAGATTATCCTTTTAATCTTACCGGTATCCTTTATTTCCCGAAGATCAACAAGAGCTATGAGATGCAGAAAGACAAAATCAATCTGTATTCCAACCAGGTATATGTAACAGATGAAGTGAAAGACATTGTTCCGGAATTCCTGATGTTGCTGCATGGCGTGATCGATAGCCCGGATATTCCGCTGAATGTTAGCCGCAGCTATCTGCAGGGTGATCCTAATGTAAAAAAGATCAATGCTCACATCACCAAAAAAGTAGCGGATAAACTGGACGAAATATTCCGTAACGACCGCGCTTCCTTTGAAGATAAATGGGATTCCATCGGGCTGTTTGTGAAGTACGGCATGATGACCGACGACAAGTTCATGGAAAAAGCCAACAAATTCCTGATAATGGAAGATGTGGAAGGTGGTAAATTTTATACACAGGAAGAATACCGCACAGCTGCCGCTGCCCTGCAAACCAATAAGGAGCAGAAACTGGTGATATTATATGCGACCAACCCGGTGCAGCAGGACAGCTATGTGCAGGCCGCAAAAAATAAAGGCTTCCTGGTGGTAAAGATGGAAACGATGGTGGATGCCGCATTCATCAACAACATGGAAATCAAATGGGATAACGTTTCCTTTACCCGTGTGGATGCAGATATTGCCGATAACCTGATTGATAAAGAGGAAAATACCACAACAGTATTATCTGAAGAACAGGAAGGTACGTTGAAAGAACTCTTTGGCGCCCAGGTAACACAACCTAATATCAAAGTAGAAATGAAAGGGCTCAGCGCAGAAGCGCAACCGGTAATTGTAACCCGTCCGGAGCTGATGCGTCGTATGAAAGACATGGCAGCAATGGGCGGCGGTGGAATGAGCTGGTATGCGAGTATGCCTGATGAAATAAATATGACCATCAACGCCAACCATCCGGTGTACACGCAAATTCTTAAGGAAGGAGATAACGCATTGCAACAGAAGCAGATAAAGAATCTGGCGGACCTGGCGCTGTTGTCCCAGAACCTGTTAACAGGCGCGGATCTTACGGCATTTGTGAACAGAAGTGTGGAGCTGATGGGCGAAAAAAAATAATAACACTACACAATAAATAAAATGACGGTGTTTATTCTTTTAGTCTTTTATTTGCAAAAACCGGAATAGAAGAACTGAAGCGAAAAATATTGTAAAACCTGTCCCCCGGCAATATGCAGGGGGACTTTTAGTTTGTAGTAGTTATATGAAAAAAAGAGCAATTAAAATTTTGTGCCATGTCTTTGTGCTGAGTACCCTCGCATTTTTTTCCTGTTCAAAAACAGAAACAGCTAACCCTGTACAAACGAATCCCCCCGGAGACACCGTGCCGGTAACGCCGCCACCGGGAGATACATTTCCTCCGCAACAAACGGGTATTACCACTCAGAAAATAGATACCAAAGGAGGTAATATCAGCAATTATGTGCTTTATATCCCGGATGGATATAACGAGAAGAAAGACTACAAATGGCCGATTGTGATATTTCTTCATGGAGTAGGTGAAATGGGGAATAATATTGATGTAATAAAGAACGTAGGACTGGTAAAAGTGGCAGCGGGGAAACCATTTGTAATAATAGCGCCGCAATGCCTGAGTGGATGGTGGAATCCGCAGTATCTCGATATACTATATAAAGAAGTGATCAGCAAATATCATGTAGATCCAAAGAGGGTATATCTTACCGGTTTGAGCATGGGTGGTTATGGAACCTGGGACTGGAGTTCTGCACATCCAGAAAAATTTGCTGCCATTGTTCCTATCAGCGGCGGAGGAGATGTAAACCGCATGAAGAATCTGAAAACCATGCCTGTATGGGTTTTTCATTCAGCAGATGATCCTACCGTAAATGTAGAGAATTCACGTGTCCTGGTAAAGGAATTGAGAGCGTTGGGCAATAATGTGCAATATACAGAGTATCCCAACGGTGGCCATGATGCCTGGACAAGGGCTTACGCGAACCAGGATGTATATACCTGGCTGCTGAAGCAACATTTATAATCGTTTTATAAAAACTATTGGACTGCCGCAGTTCTGATATCAATTACTTTCAGCTGGAGGGAGGTTTGGCCGTTCCATTCATTTTCATCCAGGGTAAATACCATATCGAAGGGCTTCTTGTCTGCTATCAGCGGGAATTTCTCCGCCATGTAAAAGCCAATTCCGGACATAGTGGGACCATATCTCCCCTGTTTCACAGAGAATTTAATGTGGTCATCTTTTACAATCTTCGAATAACCGTTGTCAACAAGATTTTTGGCAAGAAAAACTGGTCGCAGGTTGTCCGGTCCAAGGGGTTCAAATTGCCGCAGAATATTATAAAATGCAGCCGTGATTTCCGTGAAATGGATTTCGGTATCTATTACTATTTCCGGTACCAGCTGATCCGGGTGGATGGTGCGTGCTACCACTTCTTCAAAGCGTTCCTGGAATGCCTTTACATTTTCTGTTTTCATTGTCATCCCCGCTGCATAAAAATGACCTCCGTAATTTTCGAGAAGATCCTTACACTGGTGGATGGCTTCATATACATTGAATCCCATTACGGAGCGGGCGGAGCCGGCTACTTTATCATTCGACTGCGTAAGGATGATGGTAGGACGGTAGTAATATTTATCGATTAGCCGGGAAGCAACAATACCAACCACTCCTTTATGCCAGTGGGCCTGGTAAAGTACGGTCGATTTTCTTCGGGCAATATCCACATCATTTTGGAGCAGCACAATGGCTTCCTGGGTAATGGTACTGTCGATTTCTTTTCTGTCGAAATTGTCGGCGTGCAGCACGGCTGCGATGGCAGCGGCTTTTTCCACATCATTTTCGATGAAGAGGTTCACTGCTTTGCGGGCGTCGTCCATCCTGCCAGCAGCGTTTACCCGTGGGGCAATCACAAATACGAGGTTGGCAATGGTTAGTTTTTCCTTTAGCGCGCTGAGCGTGATCAGCGCTTTGATACCCGGCAGCGGATCTTCATTCACTTTTATAAGACCATGAAAGGCCAGTATTCTGTTTTCGCCGGTCATCGGAACGATGTCGGCTGCAATACTGGTAGCCACCAGGTCCAGGAATTTATTGGCTTCCGAATGGGGAAGACCCCGTTTTTGAGCAAAGGCGCAAATTAGTTTGTACCCAATCCCGCAGCCGCTCAGTTCTTTATAAGGATAGGGGCAGTCGTGCTGTTTGGGATTCAGGATCGCCACAGCAGGAGGCAGTATCGCATCCGGCAAATGATGGTCACAGATTATAAAGTCGATACCCCATTCTTTTGCGGTCGTTATATGTTCGATAGACTTGATGCCGCAGTCGAGTGCAATGATCAGGCTAAAATCATTATCCCTGGCATATTCAATGCCCTGCATGGAAATGCCGTAGCCTTCGCGGTAGCGGTGGGGGATGTAAAATTCAATATTAGTGTAAAGTTTTTGCAGAAAAGCGTACACCGTCGCCACCGCGGTAGTGCCGTCTACGTCATAATCTCCGTAGATCAGTATTTTTTCATGCTGAAAAAAAGCCAGTTCAATCCTGGAAATGGCCTTGTCCATGTCCTTCATTTTCCAGGGATCGTGCAGGTCTTCCAGTGTAGGGCGAAAAAATTGCCGGGCAGCCTCATAGTTGGTTACATTGCGTTGTACCAGTAACCGGCATAACAGCGGATGTATGCGTAATGATGACTGTAGTAACTGTTCCTGATTTGGTTGATATGCCTTTACTGTCCAGCGTTTTTGCATTATTATATTTTAAAGGCTTAAGCTTTTCGCTTCTTCCGCATATTACATTATTTTTTATTCTTACTAAAATGTTCTGTCGGTTGTGAATCGCACCAGGGATTCTAACCCGTTCCTGACAGCGTTTTCAGGGAATTTATTCAGGATGGTAAGGGCTTCATCCCGGTATTCAAACATTTTTTGCCGGGTATAGTCAATGCCACCGGATGCTTTTACAAGCCGGATGACTTCTTCTACGCGGTCTTTTTCTGTATTATGGTTTTTAACTATGTTAATAATCTTTCTTCTTATTTCAGTGGAAGCATGTTCCAGGGTATAGATAAGCGGAAGGGTCATTTTTTTCTCGCGGATGTCGATGCCGGTTGGCTTACCGATTTTGGCGGAGCCATAGTCGAAGAGGTCATCTTTAATTTGAAAGGCGATGCCTACTTTCTCGCCGAAAAGGCGCATTTGTTCGGTAGTATGATCGTCGTTGCTGCTGCTCCATGCACCGGCGGCGCAGGCGGAGGCCAGTAATGAAGCGGTTTTGCGGCGGATAATTTCAAAATAAATATCTTCCTTGATATTCAGCTTACGTGTTTTTTCGATCTGCAGCAGTTCTCCTTCACTCATTTCTTTAACAGCTTCTGATAATATCTGTAAAGTTCGGAAATCATTATTGTTAAGGGACAGCAGTAGTCCTTTTGAAAGGAGATAGTCGCCTACCAGTACAGCTATTTTATTTTTCCAGAGGGCATTAATAGAAAACAACCCACGGCGTTCGTTGGCATCATCCACCACATCGTCGTGCACCAGGGTGGCGGTATGCAGCAGTTCTACCAGTGCGGCTGCCCGGTATGTACTTTCCTGGATATTGTCACTGAAAAGTTTTGCGGATAATAAAACAAACATGGGCCTGATCTGCTTTCCCTTGCGCTTCACAATATAATGCATGATCCTGTCCAGTAACGGCACATGACTTTTTACTGAATCTGCGAACTTACTTTCAAAATCCTGTAATTCTTTACCTATCAGGTGTTTAATATCGTCCATGTATTAAATAAAAAAGGATTGCTAAGCTAGCTTTTATAAATCACATTTTAACATTTTGGCCTTTAATTTGTATATGGAGTATAACATTCCTTTAACACGAGTTAAGGAATCCTTTAACACAAGGTATACAGATCTTTAACTTAACTGGAATTAAGGTATATAAATACTTTCATTTAAGCTCTAATTTTGAGGGACTTATCAATGAAAATAATATTGCAAGAAAAATTTGTATATTCATTTATGATATTTACCTTTGCTAGGTAAAAAACGGGTTATTAGTAAATTTTTAACAGTTTTTAATAAAAAAAACAATTATGGCAAGCAAAAAGTACTTATTACTGGCAGGCGCTGTGGGTTTACTATCAGCATCTACTAGTTTTGCACAGGTTCAACCAACCGGCTACGATGCTCTGGATAGCTCCAAAGTGTCTAGCAAGCGTATGGTACAACAAAATAACTTCACGAACCACCAATCAAATTTCCCGGCTAAACCGAGAGATATGTGGGAACTGGGTTTTAGTGGTGGTTTACACCTGATCAGCGGAACCGTTCCTCCTCAACCAGGTTTTGGTGGTGGTGTTTCCCTGAGAAAAGCATTGGGACATACTTTCTCCCTGAGAGCTGAGTACATCGGTTCCATTGATAAGGGTCAGGACTACAAACTGCGCCCTAATTCACCAGCAGGTGGTATCAATCCTTGGGCAAAAACAGCCGCTTTAAATGGTGGTATGATTGTTCCTAACTACAAATCCCAGAACCATCAGTTGTCTTTGGACGTGATTGCTTCTTTGAGCAACATCCTGTTCTACAGAGCAGAACCTAAAGTTAACTGGTATTTACTGGCTGGTTACTCTATTGTAATGGCTGACGTTGACGTTGATGCATTGGATGCTAACGGCAATGGTTATGACTATTCCGGTATTAACTTTGGTGCAAAACGCAGTGATATCAGAAAACAGATCAAAGATCTGAGAGATGATAAATACGAGCAAAATGCTCCTTCTCAGGGTAACAGGGTTTCCATCGGTCGTAACGATGACAACCAGTTACTCCGTCATGCGCTGGATCTCGGTACTGGTGTAGCGTTTAAAGTTTCTAAACGTTTCAACATCGGTATTGAAGAAAAAATCACTATGCCATTTGACGCATACCTGGATGGATATGCAGTTCCTGGTTCCGGTGGTTCTTCCAAAGATTTCTACTCTTACACAAGCGTACGTCTGAACTTCAACCTGGGTAACCCAGCTAAACGTGTACAGCCATTATGGTGGATCAACCCACTGGAATACGCTTACAGCGAGCTGAGCAGCCCACGTCACATGAAGCTTCCAGCTCCGGTTCTGCCTGATGCTGATGGCGATGGCGTAACTGACCAGTTCGATCGCGAACCTAACACCCCAGCAGGTGCACCAGTGGATGTTCACGGTGTTGCTAAAGATACTGATGGTGACGGTGTTCCTGATTACAAAGACAAACAACTGATCACTCCTACTTACTGCCAGCCAGTTGATGCTGATGGTGTTGGTAAATGCCCAGATCCAGAATGCTGCAAAAACCGTCCTGAAGTAACTTGTGCTTCTCTGGTTCTGCCTAGCGTTTCTTTCAAAGGCAGCTCTACCAAAGTTGGTAACGATCAGGAAGCTATCCTGGCTTCTGTTGCAGCTACCCTGAAATCTAACCCTTCCTGCAACGTACTGGTTACCGGTCACGCAGGTGCTAAAGGTAAGAAAGGTGGTGTTGACCTGAGCAGCCGTCGTGTTGATTCAGTAATCGACTACCTGGCTGACAAACAAGGTATCGACCGCGGTCGTTTCATCAAACAAAACACTCCTGGTGAGTCTGGCACTGTTGATTTAGCTCCTGCTAACTAATCAGTATCACTCATTAAGATGATAACTTAAAAAAAGTCCTCTCCCGTTCATTCGGGAGAGGACTTTTTTTTGAAGCAAACACTCCTGTACGAAATATTGTTGAAGTGTCAATTATTACCCCTAATTTTGGAGGCTTTTTTAATAAACTTATTATTACGTGGGAATTAACATCAACAGGGTATCCCTGGCAGGCCTGGTAGTAGCTCTTGGTATTATCTATGGCGATATCGGAACATCTCCACTCTATGTTTTCAAAGCCATCGTAGGAGGAAACCCCATCAGCGACCTACTGGTGATCGGAGGTATTTCCTGTATCATCTGGACACTAACTCTTCAAACTACCGTTAAATACGTTATTCTCACCCTCCGGGCAGATAATAAAGGGGAAGGTGGGATCTTTTCACTCTATGCACTCGTAAGACGCCACGCCAGATGGACTGTAATTTTTGGTATGATCGGCGGCGCCGCCCTGCTTGCAGATGGTATCATCACCCCACCCATCACTGTTACCTCTGCCATCGAAGGTCTCAGGACCCTGGAAGTCTTTAAGGACCTGGGCCAGATGACTATCGTGAAAATAGTACTCACCATTATTACAGGGCTCTTTGTTATGCAACAGTTCGGTACCGTTTCTATCGGCCGGATGTTTGGACCCATCATGGTGCTGTGGTTTTCTATGCTGGGCATCCTCGGTATTTCACATATAGCGGATGATTTGAGCATTTTCAAAGCCTTTAGTCCCCATTATGCCATTGAGCTCTTAACTACTTATCCTAAGGGATTCCTGATCCTGGGAGCTGTATTCCTTTGTACTACAGGTGCGGAAGCCCTGTATTCTGACCTCGGCCACTGCGGTAAAGGCAATATCCGGGTGTCCTGGATCTTTGTTAAATCCTGTCTTATTCTGAACTACCTGGGACAAGGCGCCTGGCTGCTCACACAAAAAGGTCAGATTCTGCCCAAAGATCAGAACCCGTTCTTTACCATTATGCCGGAATGGTTCATCATCTTCGGCGTATTAATTGCCACACTGGCTTCCGTAATTGCCAGCCAGGCACTGATATCCGGTTCCTTTACCCTCATCGCAGAAGCCATGCGGCTCAACCTGTGGCCCAAAATGCGGGTAAATTATCCCACAGAAGAAAGGGGACAGCTCTATATCCCCGGCATCAATACCATGCTGTTTGTGGGTTGCGTTTCCATTGTACTGATCTTCCAGGAATCGTCGAATATGGAAGCGGCCTATGGCTTATCCATCACCATCTGTATGCTCATGACCTCCTGCCTCTTTGCCTTTTACCTTTATACAAAGCGGGTATGGGTAGGCTGGATACTGCTATATCTCATTGTTTATTTTACCATAGAATTCTCGTTCCTCTTCGCCAACGTGATTAAGTTCATGCACGGCGGTTATGTAACAGTTATTGTGGCCGGCGCGCTCTTCCTTGTGATGATTGTATGGTTCAAATCGCGTAAGATCAAGAACCGTTACGTGGAATTTGTGCGACTGGAAGATTATCTGCCTATCATCCAGGAACTGAGCAATGACACCTCCATTCCCAAATACGCCACCCACCTGGTGTATATGAGCAGTGCCGATAATCCGAAAGAAATAGAACATAAGATCATCTATTCAATTCTTAATAAAAAACCCAAACGGGCAGATATATACTGGTTTGTACACGTGGACGTGGTAGATGAACCTTACCTGAGTGAATACTCTGTGCAAACGATCATTCCAAACGAAGTGATACGTGTGGAATTCCGCCTCGGCTTCAAAGTGGAACAACGCATTAACCTTATGTTCAGAATGGTAGTGGAAGATATGGTTCGTAACAAGGAAGTGAATATTACCAGCCGCTATGAATCGCTGAGTAAGAATAACGTGGTAGGCGACTTCCAGTTCATTGTTATGGAGAAATTCCTGTCGCACGACAATGATCTGCCTTTATATGAAAGAATGGTGATGAAGATGTATTTCTTCCTGAAAAAGATCAGTTTATCGGAAGAAAGGGGCTTTGGACTGGATTCCAGCTATGTAACCATCGAGAAATATCCACTGGTGGTAGCACCGGTCACCAACCTGCAGCTGAAGCGGATCGTACATTGATATAAATCTTTAACAAGAAAAGCCGGATCATACACGATCCGGCTTTTCTGTTTTATATAACCGGTCATCCTCTTAAAAAGAAAAATCCACTTTTTTTATAGATATTGAGGTTTCCGGACAACAGTGATGAGTGAACAAATCACGTTATTCCAATAACTGAAAACGCTAAATTTTAGTATGGTGAACAAATTTTTTGGCGTGCTGGTAATGCTGGCACTGCAACAAAACGTATGGGCGCAAATATCTCCTGCCGCCGGCTACAGGGACCTGCCCGATCCCAAACCCGTTAATAAAGCTTCCTGGGCGGCTGTTAATGACACCAGGCTTCACGTTGCATTCGGTACTACAGATACCCGTTATGAAAAAAGAAATGCGCCTGATAACAACGGTTTAATGCCTGCCTGGGAAACGAAAGCCTGGAAAGGTGAAAAGGTTCATACACAACTGGTGATATGGTCTGCCGCTGCACAGCCTGAAGTAAGTATCCAGGCGTCCGCATTACAGGATGGTAAAGGCAACAAAATTGCTGCTTCAGCAGTGACTACCGGTTTTGTGAGATATGTACTCACAGATGGTTTGAATAAAGACGGTGGTGGCTGCGGGTACCGTAATCCGAAAGATTTTGACTCTTCGCTTGTGGCAGATGGTATTGATATCATCAATAAAAGCACCATTGCCGCCGGTACTACTCAACCGGTATGGCTGAGCGTCCAGGTGCCGGCGAATACACCAGCCGGTACCTATAAAGGATCGGTGAGTGTAAAATCCGGTGCAACAACAGTGGAGATGCCTTTTGAAGTAACTGTGCTGAATCATACCCTGCCTGCTCCGAAAGATTGGCAATTTCACCTTGATCTGTGGCAAAGTCCTTATGCAATAGCGCGCGTATACGGCGTGAAACCCTGGAGTAATGCACACTTCGAAGCCATGAAGCCTTATATGAAAATGCTGGCAAATGCAGGTCAGAAAGTGATCACGGCCACTATTATTTATGACCCCTGGAACAGCCAGACACAGGACATCTACGGCACAATGGTAAAGTGGACAAAGAAGAAAAATGGCAGCTGGACATATGACTACAGCATCTTTGATAAATGGGTGCAGTTTATGATGGACCAGGGCATCCGGAAGGAAATCAACTGCTACAGCATGATTCCCTGGAACCTGAAGTTTTATTATTATGATGAAGCAGCTGCAAAAGATACTTTCATTGTTGCCAAGCCGGGCTCTGCAGAATATACAAAACACTGGCAGCCTATGCTGACTGATTTTGTAAAACACCTGAAGGCAAAAGGATGGTTTAATATTACCGCTATCGCTATGGATGAAAGACCAATGGAAGACATGCTGCAAACCCTGAAAGTAATCCGTAGTGCGAGTAGCGACTTCAAATTATCCCTGGCAGGCAGCTATCACGAACCACTGGCCAATGAAATACACGACTACTGTATTGCACTGAGAGAAGCTTTCCCGGCAAACATCATGAAAGCCCGTTTAGAGAAAGGGTTACCGACTACTTTTTACACCTGCTGCACAGAAGGATTCCCGAATACCTTTACTTTTTCGCCGCCGGCAGAATCAGCCTTTATGGGCTGGCATGCTGCGAACAAAGGATATAACGGGTATTTGCGCTGGGCCTTCAACTGCTGGGTAGCTGATCCGTTGCATGATTCACGTTTCCGTACCTGGTCGGCAGGAGATACCTATTTCGTATATCCGGGACCGAGATCTTCTATCCGTTATGAGAGATTGATAGAAGGTATACAGGATTATGAAAAGATAAGAATACTGCGGGAAGCATTTGCAAAAAACGGTAATGCCGCGGGCCTGAGTAAGCTGGACAATTTATTAAAGCCGTTCGAGGAAGAAACGCTGAAAACCACGCCGGCAGCGCAAATACTGAATGCGGCCAAACAAGGATTGAACGAGTTCTGATTGAACAATGGCATCATAAAAAAATCCTCCGGGGAACCGGAGGATTTTTTTTAACACAACTAAAAAACAATCAAATGTGTTCATCAATCGGGCTTTTTCCCATCTAAAAAGGTATTGATCGTATTGATTTCTGTATGATTATTTGGCCCCTGATCACCGCTCACCGTGTAGTTGGAGTAGAAGTGTTCAGCAGAGCCCGCACCATTATCCAGGTTCACATTTCTCCGCAGGTAAGCAGGTACGTTTTCCAGTTCCGCGTTATTGTCCATGTTTTTCACATTGAAACTGATGCTGCGTAATTTGGCTACTCTTTCTGCCTGTTTGCGTTTTTGTTCTTCCAGGTCTTCGTAAGCCTGTTGCATAGGCACTTCCGGAGGAGCAGGAGGTACGTTTGCTGCACTTTCTTCTTCCTCTTTGTATACCATTTTCATTTCGGGAGCAGGGGTACCTGGTTCCACGTAAATATGTGCAGGTCTGTTTAAATATCCTCCGGCCGCATTACCTGTTTGCGGCTGAATGATATTTACACCAGGCTGTTGTGTATGTGCAGGCGGTACCTGCTGAACAGGTTGCGGCACTGGCTGTTGCTGCATTTGCTGCAACTGTTGCTGTTGCGCCTGTTGAATTTGTTGTTGTATCTGCTGCGGGTCAGGTTGTTGTGGCTGTGCAGGTGGTACCTGTTGTATGTTCAGCACATAGTTCTGACGCGCAGGAGCAATAGGCGCCTGTTGTTGTGGTTGTGGCGGTGTGTAAGCCATTACGGGCTCAGGATGACTTACTACAGGTTCCATCAGACGTGGGGCCATCAGGTCTTGTGGCTCCTGGAATAAGGTGCCCTGTGCCTGTTGTCCACTCATCTTTTTTTCATCACCATCTTTACCTAACTGCATTACAATTTTAGGTTCTGCGCGTTCCGGGTTGGAAGGGGTGATTTTCTGCTGTGTAATGGGTTTCTGTTCAAAACCGGTAGCAATGATGGTTACACCCAGTTGCCTGTCCAGTGTTTGATCGTAGCCCACACCGAGGATCACGTCGCAATCCTCACCGGCCTGGCTTTGTACATATGCCTGGATGATATCCATTTCATCGAGGGTATGTTCAAATTCACCTTCAGAAGAAGAGATATTGATGAGGATCCATTTAGCGCCACGTATATCGTTGTCGTTCAGCAGCGGTGAAGTTAATGCATCTTCGATAGCTCTTTGTGCACGGTTTTCGCCTTCAGCCAGTGCAGCGCCGAGGATAGCCACGCCACCGTTACGCATAACGGTACAAACGTCGGCAAAATCCACGTTGATCTGACCGGTAGAATTGATTACATCGGTAATACATTTGGCGGCGGTAGCCAGCACGTTATCTGCTTTTTCGAAGGCAGCTTTGAACTTCAGATCGCCGAATTTCTGACGTAATTTATCATTGGAGATAATCAGCAGGGTATCTACATACTCTTTCAGGCGGCTAACGCCTTCATCAGCCTGCAACATTCTCTTTTTTCCTTCGTAAGAAAAGGGAGTGGTAACAATACCGACGGTCAGGATACCAAGTTCCTTACATATCCGGGCGATGATAGGAGCGCCACCTGTTCCGGTGCCACCACCCATACCGGCAGTAATGAAGGCCATTTTGGTATTTACCTCCAGTATTTTTTTGATTTCTTCAAAGGATTCTTCCGTCGCCTGTTTCCCGATCTCAGGATTTGCACCGGCGCCAAGTCCCTGTGTCAGGTGCGGGCCCAACTGTATTTTATTGGGAACAGGGCTATTGGCAATAGCTTGTGCATCGGTATTGCAAATAATGAAATTTACCCCTTCAATGCGCTGGCTATACATATGATTCACCGCATTACTTCCACCGCCACCGATACCGATGACTTTGATGATAGAAGATTTTTCCTTAGGAAGATCAAAATGTATCATGACTCTATACTTTTATGGGTTAGTACGAATAATTAATAATGAACTATTAAGAATTAAGTGCGTATATGCTTGTATGTTATTACTATGGTTCATTTGTCCTGTCATTATTAATTATCGTTCTTAATTCTTATTATATTAAACGTTTGCTTTTTGCAACAATTGCGCCATTTAACTTTTAAAGTTTTGCATCTTCTTCTTCTGTGAACATATCAATGATTTTTGTTTTCATTTTGTCCAGGAAGTTTTTCAATGAGGCGTTTCTTTCTTTTGCTTTCCGGTCCTGTATTTCCTGACTGCTGGGGGATTCTTCTTCTATCCAGTCTTCGGTTGGAGCCACCGACTGAGCAGCCTGTTCTTTGGCCAGATAGCTGGTATTAATTTTTACATAGTTTTCTTCCAATGCTTTACGATCGTTTTCAAAATCGTTGTAACCTTTCAGGATCAGGCCCACGCAGGTAGCATACATAGGTTTGGTTAATTCATCTATGTGGCCGCTTGCGAGGTGCTCGTTGGGGAATCCTATACGGGCGCTTGCACCGGTGGTGTATTCTGTCAGCTGTATGAGGTGTTTCAGCTGAGATCCGCCACCAGTAAGGATGATGCCGCCATTCAGCATTTTATTATCCATACCGATCTGCTTGAGATGATATACCACAAAATCGAGTATTTCACTCATGCGCGCCTGGATGATGTGTGCCAGGTTCTTCACGGAGATCTCTTTGGGGCTCTGACCTCTTAATCCGGGGATCGTGATATAGGCATTTGTTTTGGCTTCATCCGCCAGGGCATAACCGAACTGTACTTTCATCTGTTCCGCCTGTGTTTTCAATACACCCAGGCCGTTCTTGATGTCGTTGGTAATGTTTTCACCGCCGTACGGAATAACGGCCGTGTGTTTCAATATACCTTCATAAAATACAGCCAGGTCGGTGGTACCACCGCCAATATCCACAATAGCTACACCTGCTTCAAAATCCATATCGCACATTACCGCTGCAGCAGAAGCCAGTGGCTGGAGTACCAGGTCGCGTATTTTGAGACCGGATTTTTCCACGCTGCGGTTAATGTTACGGATGGCGTTTTTGTCGCCGGTAATAATATGGAAGTTTGCACCCACCTTTACCCCGGACATACCGATCGGGTAAGTGATGTTCTGCAGACTGTCCACGATATATTGCTGCGGAATCACATCGATGATCTGATCACTCGCGGGAATAACTGTTTTGTACTGATCGTTGATCAGCTGGTCAATATCTTTCTGGGATATTTCCGCATCAGTGTCATTGCGTACAATATCTCCACGGGTTTGCAAACTTTTTATATGATGACCGGCTATACCAACATATACTTCGTTAATTTCCAGGTTGGGGTTGGACGCATAACAATTTTCGAGTGCTTGCCTGATAGCTTTAATGGTCTGGTCAATGTTCAGCACCATACCGTGCTGTACACCAAACGATGTAGCTTTTCCGAATCCCAGGATTTCCAGTTTCCCGTATTCATTCTTCCGTCCTGCAATGGCAGCAATCTTCGTAGTACCAATGTCGAGTCCTACAATGATGGGAGCTTCCTGATTCATGGCGTTTTTTGTTTTTTTGATGTGTTAACAGATTTATTCCCTGGCTTATACACTGCTTTAGGTTGTTGTTTGGCCGGCGCAGCTGCTTTTCCTTTCTTCACCTTTTCTTTCTGCGGTTTAGCCTTTTCTTTCGCTGCGTGTACCGGTTTAGCCACCGGTTTGGCAGGTTCGGTATGTACCGGCTTTACTATTGCCGGTGCTGCCGTTGTTGAATCTTCGCTGTCCGCTATCGGCGGTTCATCTGCATCGGCCAGTTTCAAACTATCCGTTTTGATCACTGGTTGCAATGGAACAACGCCATCCTTGCGGGTACACACCACTTCGTTTTCAAATGCGATGTTGATGCGTGTATAATTATTCCAGCCTACTTTGTTCAATCCTTCCTTATAAAAAGCCAGCAGTTTGGTGAATTTTTTTTCTATGTCTATACCTTCTCCGAATGCAATCACCTGGTCACCCAGTTTTGGTATGAACTCAAACCTGCGATCGTCCGTGATTATGAGTTGCTCTACCTGTGCCATCCAGAAAGGATCATTACCAATGTAAATACCCATATCCACGATCTGCGCTGCCAACAGGCTGTCGGGTCTCTGCAGCTTTTCTGCATCCGTGGGAAAGCCTGTAAACACGGGTACTCTGGCTGCATAACGACTGGATACCGGTATATGTTCGCCGGCGCTATCCAGGTAAAAACTGTTTCCTGAAAAAGTAAATATCCTCGCCACCGGCTCGCGTTGTATTACTTTGATGTTCAGCTGCTGGCCGTTATCAAAATAGATCTCCGCATTTTTTACCCAGGGATCCTGGTCTACAATGGACTCCAGCTCTGCTATATTGATATCGGCAATACTTTTACCGATCGGGTTCAGATTTTTATCTTTCGTGATCAAAGATTTTATATCCTTTGATTCAATAAAAAAGTTATCATCTTTCCCTTCAAATTTTACCTGTATACTTTTACATTTACCGGCATCCTTATCCTGTATAGCCGCCACCAGCAATACTACAAAGCCTGTAAGCACCATTCCCCAGAGAACGGCGACACCCAGTCGTTTTAATATGGTGGTAGTTTTAGACAAGCTTTTTATTTTTAATGTTGTGTTATTTTGTTTTTAAGAAGATGAGCCACCGGTTCTTTTAACTGGTCGATATCTCCTGCCCCGGCCGTGATTAATAATGGTACATCCTGTTTGCCCAGGTATTCCACTACTTCTTCTTTCGGTAAAATCTTTACGGGTACTGTTATTTTATCTGCAATCATTTCACTGGTAACTCCTGCTATCGGCAGCTCGCGCGCCGGATAGATAGGAAGCAGTATCACCTCGTCTGCCAGGGAAAGGCTTTCTGCAAAGCCATCCGCGAGGTCACGCGTGCGGGTGAATAAGTGCGGCTGGAAAATAACGGTGCATTTTTTCCCGGGAAACAATGCTTTTGCACTGGTGATCAATGCGCGCAATTCTTCCGGATGGTGTGCATAATCATCGATGTATACCTGTTGATCTGTTTTTACCACATATTCAAATCTCCGTTTGATCCCTTTGAAACTGGCAATGGCAGCACGGATTTTACCGGTATCTATTCCCAGCAGATGTGCTACCGTGATAGCAGCAACTGCGTTTTCCACGTTGTGCATACCGCCAATGTGCATCACGATATTATCGATCATCCAGTTCTGCTGCTTTACATCAAACTCGTATCCGCCGTTGATCATGCGGATGTTGGCGGCGTAAGCGTTGGCGGCATCGTTTTGTAAACTGTACAACAACTTGTTTGTTGCATTGAGTTCTTTGTTGCGATGCAGGCCGAACCTGGCAATCAGCGTGCCATTTGGTTTAATATTGTGTGTGTACTGAATAAAAGCATCTTCCATTGCTTCCGGCGTGCCGTAAATATCCAGGTGATCTGCATCCATAGCAGTCAGCACCGCGATATCCGGACTTAATTTCAGGAAAGAGCGGTCATATTCGTCTGCTTCAATTACTGCTACCGTCTTATCGCTGCTCCAGAAATTTTTATTATAATTCACGCTGATGCCTCCCAGAAAAGCGTTACAGCCGTAACCACTGTCAGTGAGCAGGTGAGCGATCATGGTGGAAACGGTGGTTTTACCATGTGTGCCTGCTACGGTGATGGCAAACAGGGAACGTGTAATTTCCTGCAGCACATCACTGCGCTTTACTACTTCATAACCATTGTTGCGCAACCACTGCAACTCTGTATGGGTAGCCGGAATTGCCGGCGTATACACCACCAGGTTAGCGGTTTTGTCGATTAAGTTAATATCGTCTGTATAATGGATTTGCATACCTTCTGCTTCCAGCTGCTTTGTGAGCGCTGTGGAGGTACGGTCATAACCGCCTACCTGCACGCCTTTCTCATTGAAGAAGCGTGCAATGGCGCTCATGCCAATACCACCGATACCGATGAAATAAACCCTTTGTATGTTGTTCAAATCCATATATTCTTCTAAAAATCTCTTCTAAATAATTCCTAAAACCTGGTTGGCAATAGTAACATCCGCATGTGGATTACCCAGTTTGCCGATATTGCTTTCCAGTTGTTCCATCAGCGCTTTGTTCTGCAAAAGGCTGAACAGCACAGTGCCCAGTTGTGATTGTACCTGGCCATCTGTAATGATCAGGCCCGCCTGTTTGTTTACCAGGTTCATGGCGTTAGACGTTTGATGATCTTCTGCCGCGAACGGGTAAGGCACAAATATCACCGGCTTTTTCACAACACACAATTCCGCAATCGCCAGTGCGCCGGCCCTTGATAATACTACATCTGCTGCTTTGTAGGCAAAGTCCATCACGTTGATGAAATCGTATACTTTAATATGCGATCCATACGGTGCTGCAGCAGCTTTCGCTGTTTCATAATAAGGCTTCCCTGTTTGCCAGATCAGCTGTATATCCTTGTCCACTATTTCTTTTAACAGTGGTTGTAATCCTTCATTAATGGATTTAGCTCCCAAACTGCCTCCTACGGCGAAAATGGTTTGCTTTGCCGTACTCAGTCCAAAATGCTGCAAGGCATCTTCCCGTGTTACGGCCGACTGGGAAATGCTGTTCCTCACAGGATTGCCGGTCATTACCAGTTTCTCTGACGGAAAAAATTTTTCCATACCATCGTATGCCACACAGATCTTTTTCGCTTTCCTGCCCAGTATTTTATTCGTTTTTCCCGCAAAGGAATTTTGTTCCTGTATCAGGGTAGGTATACCGTTTTTCTGCGCCCTGTTTAGCATCGGAAAACTCGCATACCCGCCTACACCCACTACCACATCAGGCTGAAAGCTTTGCAGGATGGCCTTTGCACGACGCAGGCTTTTCCATATTTTAAACGGCAGCAGGATATTTTTGAAAATATTACTGCGATTAAAACCGGCTATTTCCAATCCTTCGATCGGATAACCAGCCTGCGGTACTTTCTCCATTTCCATTTTTCCGGTGGCGCCCACAAAAAGGATGTTGATGTCCGGCTCTATTTTTTTCAACGCGTTTGCGATCGCTATCGCCGGGAAGATGTGTCCCCCGGTACCGCCGCCTGCTATGATCACTTTGCGTTGCATGTTCTGTTCCTGATTACAATTATTGTTATAAATACGTATTAAGCGACTGCAGCGTTTTCCGATTGCGCAATAACTCTTTCCAAACGCTTTTTTTCTGCCTGTTTACCTTCCATTTCTTCCACATTCCGCGATACACTTAATATAATACCGATGGCCATACTGGTAAATAACACGGAGGAACCACCCATACTTACCAAAGGAAGCGGCAGCCCTGTAACCGGGAACAGCTGTACGTTTACCGCCATATTGGTTAATGCCTGTATTACCAGTGTTACACTGAGTCCTACTGCCAGGAATGCGCCGAAAGCATAAGGACATCTTTTATAGATCCGGATACTTCTCAGTAATAAAATCATATAAGCTGCCAGTATCAGGAAGGCGCCAAACATGCCATATTCTTCTATGATAGTGGCATAGATATAATCGGAATAGGCGTGTGGCAGGAAGTTACGTTGTGTACTGTTGCCGGGTCCTTTTCCCAGAATACCACCACCTGCAATGGCGATGTTGGCCTGTTGTACCTGGTAAGGCGTTTCTGTATGATCACCGTGAATGAAGTTGTCGATACGTTTTTCCCATGTTTTTGTACGCATCTCCATGCCGGTTAATTTGGCTATTCCGAAGAGCAGCACTACCATTACAGCTCCCACAGCTACCATTGACGCCAGGAACCTGATGGGCACCCTGCCTATAAAGCAAAGGAGCATGCAGCTGGCGCCCAGTAAAAGGGCGGTACTCATATTGGCAGGCATGATCAGTGCGCAGATGATGCCAACCGGTATAATGATGGGCAGAAATCCTTTTTTGAAATCATTGATCAGGTTCTGCCGTCTCGATAACTGCCTGCTTACATACATGAATATGGCGAGTTTAGCCACATCGGATGTTTGAAAGGTGAGGTTAATGATCGGCAGCTTGATCCACCTGCTGGCTTCATTGATATTGGAACCAAAGGCCAGTGTGTACATCAGCAATGGTATGGATACCAGGAATCCTATTTGTGCTACGCGGGAATAAATAGTATAGTTCACGCGGTGCGCAAAATAGATGATCACCAGGCCCATCACCAGTACCGTAAGCTGCTTCAGGAGATAGTACTCCGTGTGGCCGCCTCTTTCGCGGTAGGCAAGTGAGCCGGTAGCGCTATATACAGCAAGCAGGCTTACCAGCGATAGAAAAAGTACTACCGTCCAGATAACCTTATCGCCTTTTGTTCTATAGAGCAATCCCATCATTAACTGCGTTTTGCTTTCATTTGTTTTTTTAGATGTAACCCTTTATTCTGTTAATCAACACCTGTTTACAGTGCTTTTACTTCTTCCTTAAACTTCCTGCCACGGTCTTCATAATTTTTAAAGAGGTCGAAGCTGGCGCATGCGGGCGACAATAAAACGATGTCTCCTTTTGCGGCCTGTTTAAATGCCTCCTGTACTGCGTCGTGCATACTGGTGGTGTTGATCATCACCGGTGTGTCTTTTGATAACGCAGCAAAGATGGGGGTGTTGTCCACGCCCATACAAATAATTGCTTTTACCTTTTCTTTCACGAGATCACGGATGGCATCGTAGTCGTTGCCTTTATCCACGCCGCCCATGATCAGTACAATGGGCTTGTCAAAACTTTCCAGTGCAAACCAAACGGAGTTTACATTGGTGGCTTTGCTATCGTTAATAAAATCCACGCCTCTAACCGTGGTCACGTATTCCATGCGGTGTTCGAGGCTTTCGAACGACGCAAGGCTTTCGCGGATCTTTTCATTTCTTATATCCATGGTCCTGCCTGCAATTGCTGCTGCCATTGAATTATACAGATTGTGTTTTCCCTTTAATGACAGGTCATACATTGACATGATAACCGGTTCTCCGTTGACATCTATGTGCAACTGGTCGTTGGCAATAGAGCCGCCTTCTTTCAGTGGTTTCATGATGGTAAAAGGTATTGATGCTGAATAAATGGGTTGCTGCGCTAAATGTCGCATGATCTCAGGATCATCCATGCAGTAGATGAAGTAGTCTTCAGCTGTCTGGTTCATGGCAATTCTGAATTTGGAGGCTACGTAATTTTCCATGTTATAATCGTAGCGGTCCAGGTGATCAGGCGTAATGTTCAGCAGGATGGCCACATTGGGTTTGAAGTCCTTAATGTCATCCAGCTGGAAGCTGCTGATTTCAATCACATAATACTCCGCCGGTGCGGTTGCCACCTGCCTGGCATAGCTCACTCCAATATTGCCTACCATCGCCACATCCAAACCTGCGTTTTTAAAGATGTGATAGATGAGGGCCGTAGTGGTACTTTTGCCGTTGCTGCCGGTGATGGCAATGATCTTTTTACCTGTCGAGAAACGGTAGGCCAGCTCTATTTCAGAAATCACAGGTATGCCTTTTTCGCGTACCTTTTTCATCAGTTCCGATTTCTCAGGAATACCGGGGCTTTTAACGATTTCGTTTGCATCCAGTATGATATCCCAGGAATGATGCCCTTCTTCAAAAGAGATCTGGTTTACCGCCAGTTCCTGTTTATAATTATCTTTTATTATTCCTCCGTCAGATACAAATACATCATACCCTTGCTGTTTTCCCAGCAAAGCCGCACCTATTCCGCTTTCTCCTGCTCCTAATATGACGAGTTTATATTTCATTTCGTTTAGTCTCCTTAGTTAGTTTTATCTCATTTTCAATGTTGCAATGGCTACTACCACACACATAATAGTTACGATCCAGAAACGTACTGATATTTTACTTTCGTGATAACCAATCTTCTGATAATGGTGATGCAGCGGCGACATTTTCAGAATGCGTCTGCCTTCGCCATACTTCTTTTTAGTGTATTTGAAGTAAGATACCTGTAACATCACCGACAGCAATTCCACCAGGAATACACCGCAGAAGATAGGTATCAGTAATTCTTTCCGCACAATAATCGCCAGTGAAGCAATGATACCACCCAACGCAAGACTACCGGTATCGCCCATGAAAACCTGCGCCGGATAAGCATTGTACCAGAGGAAGCCGATACATCCACCCACAAAGGCAGCAATGAAAATAGACAGTTCCCCGAGATTCGGGATATACATAATGTTCAGGTATTCTGCAAACTGGATGTTACCGGATACATAGGCAAAGATGCCGAGCCCTATCCCAATGATGCCAGAAACGCCCGTTGCCAGCCCATCTAAGCCATCTGTAAGATTAGCGCCATTGGATACGGCCGTAATAATAAAGATGACCACCAGTATATAGAGTACGAACGTATACTTTTCTGCGCCCGGAATCCAGGAGATCAGTTTGGAATAATTGAACTCATGATTTTTTACAAACGGAATAGTGGTGATGGGTGTTTTAACATCCACAAAACGGTGTCCATCACGGGTTACACGCTCCGGGTGATTAGTTACCTGTTTTTCATAAGGCGCCAGTTTTTTTGCCCCCATTACTTCACGGGATACCACCACATCTGTATTGAAATAAAGTGTACAGCCAACAATCAAACCAAGTCCAACCTGTCCCATGATCTTGAAACGTCCTGCCAGTCCTTCTTTATTCTTTTTAAATACTTTGATATAATCATCCACGAAACCGATCAGTCCTAACCATACGGTAGATAACAGGATCAGCCAGATATATACATTAGCCAGCTGTGCAAAGAGTAAAGTGGGAATTACGATGGCAGATAAGATAATCAGTCCACCCATCGTTGGGGTTCCTTTTTTGGTATTTTCTCCCTGAAGGCCCAGTTCACGGATAGTTTCGCCGATTTGTTTTTTCTGGAGAAATTTAATAATCCTTTTACCGAACAGCAAAGAAATAACCAGCGACAGCAGTAATGCCATCGTTACACGGAAAGTGATATACTGAAACATACCACCGCCGATGACGCTGATCTTAAATTCTGTTTTCAGGTAATTTAAAAAATAATATAACATATGTTTTAGTCGTAACCCGCCCTCCGCTGTCCGGGGAGTACAGGCTTTTAAGTCATTGGATTATTAAGTATCTGTCTTCAGTTTTAGTTTATTTCTCCAGGATCTTCATCAGGTCCAGCAGCACTTCTTTATCATCGAAGTGATGTTTAACGCCTTTTATTTCCTGGTATTTTTCATGTCCTTTACCTGCCACCAGGATGATGTCTTCCCGGTTGGCGAGCGACAGCGCCGTTTTAATGGCTTCTTTCCTGTCGGTAATGGAAATAACTTTCTTTTTAAGGTGAACAGGAACGCCTGCTTCCATTTCCCGGATAATTTCCGCCGGATCTTCCGAGCGGGGATTATCAGAGGTAAGGATCACGCGATCGCTGTTTTCTACTGCTACATCTCCCATCACCGGGCGTTTGGTGGTATCCCTGTCGCCGCCGCAGCCTACTACTGTGATCACCTGTTCATTGCCTTTACGCAGGTTTTTGATGGTAGCCAGTACATTTTTCAATGCGTCTGGCGTATGTGCGTAATCAACTATAGCGATGATCTGTTCTTTATCGGAAATGATATAATCAAATCTGCCTTCTGCGCCGGAGGTATCACTGAGTGCCTGTAATGTTTTGGCTTTATCTATACCCAGCAATACTGCTGCGCCGTAAACTGCCAGCAGGTTGTAGGCGTTAAATTCACCGATCAGCCGGAAATGCACTTCTGTATCTCCTACAAGCATCACCAGTCCGGTGAGATTGTTTTCCAGGATCTTTCCTTTGAAATCTGCCAGTGTGCGCAGGCTGTACGTTGCTTTTTTAGCTTTCGTATTCTGCAGCATTACTGTTCCTCTTTTGTCGTCCAGGTTAGTGAGCGCAAAAGCGGAGGAGGGCAGGTTGTCAAAGAATGATTTCTTTACCCGGATATATTCATCAAAAGTTTTGTGATAATCCAGGTGGTCATGGGTGATATTACTGAAGATGCCTCCCGCGAATTTTAGCCCGGCAATACGTTGCTGGTGAATAGCGTGGGAGCTTACTTCCATAAACACATACAGGCAGCCGTCTTCCACCATCTGCGCCAGCAGGGCGTTCAGGTTAATGGGATCGGGCGTGGTATGTGTGGCTGGTATAACGGTATCGCCTATCTGATTTTGTACGGTGGATAATAATCCACAGTGATATCCCAGTTTGGTAAACAACCGGAACAGCAGGGTAGCGATGGTTGTTTTTCCGTTGGTACCGGTAACGCCTATCAGTTGTATTTTATGAGAGGGGTTATCATAGAAGTTGCCTGCCATGATACCGCTGCTGACAGCGCTGTTGCTTACCTGTACATAGCAAACATTTTCTGCCAGTTGTCCGGGTAAGGTTTCACAGATCACTGCTGCGGCGCCCAACGCAATTGCTTTTTCAATGTACACGTGTCCGTCTGTGTGTACGCCTTTCACTGCAATGAAAGCATCTCCGGATCCGATGGACCTGGAATCGGTGGCGAGTGCATGAATGGCAATATCTGTATTACCATGCACCGCCAGGATGCTTACATTATACAATATGTCTTGCAGCGTCTTCATCTAGCTCAGTTCTATTACGATTGTTTGTTCGTTTCCAATTTTAGTTCCGCCGGGGAGTGATTGCATTTTCACTTTACCGGCGCCTTTTATCACTACCCGTAATCCGGCATTTTCGAGCAGGTACAGGGCGTCTTTAAGGCCCATTCCGGTAACATCGGGCACTGCGCCTTTTGTTTGTGCTACCTGCTGGAAGGCAATTTTGCGGTCTGTTACTTTAGCGCTTACCCAGCTGTTGTTAGCGGGGGCGTTGCCAATGGGCAGCTGCAGTTTTCCCAGGATTTGTTTCCATTCACTGCCTTTGCCATTTTTCAGTGACAGCAGGGTATCCAGTTGCATGGTTGCCTGCATGGGTTTTTGTCTTTCTACCGCGATGGCATATAATTTATCTGCCACCTCTCTAAACACAGGACCCGCAACGCCTGCACCGTAAAAGTGCAATGCATGCGGTTTATTTTTTATTACCACCACGCAGGTGTACTGCGGATCATTTGCCGGAAAATAGCCGGCGAATGACGACTGGTAGATTTTATCTGCATACCCGCGGTTGCCGTTGGCTACGAGCGCGGTACCGGTTTTGCCTGCAAAGGTGTAAAACTGGCTGCGCAGCTTTTTAGCGGTACCATCTATCGGCACACCTTCCAGCATGGCCTGTACCTGTTTCAGCGTGCCTTGTGAGCAGATGCTGTCCAGCAATACGGTAGGCTCAAACTGTTTTACTACCTGGCCATATTCCTGTATGGAGTTGACGAGGTAGGGTTTCATCATTTTACCGTTGTTAGCCACTGCATTGTACAGCATGCACGTTTGCAGCGGGCTGATAAGCACTTCATATCCGAATGCCATCCAGGGCAGGGATGTGGCGCTCCATGTTTTGGAAGCGGTGGTTTTAATAACCGGTCTTCCTTCGCCTATGAGGTCTATACCGGAAAACTGGTCGAGCCTTAATCTTTTCAGATGGCCCACGAATTTATTAGGTTGCCGGTTATAGAACTGGTAGGCCAGTTTTGCCATACCCACATTTGAACTAAGTTCAAATGCGTGTTTGATGGTTACGTTTTGCGGGCCGGGGTGAGGTTCAGAATCGAATACGGTTCTGCGGCCTACCTGCCAGCGGCCACCATCCATGTTTACCATAGAGTTCATGGTGGCGTATTTATCTTCCAGCACTGCGATTACGGTGGCCAGTTTAAAGGTGGAACCGGGTTCCCCTACCTGCAGTGCGTAGTTCATATCTTCCCAGTAACCGTTGCCATCGGGTTGTTTGCCGAGGTTGGCGATTGCTTTTATTTTACCTGTTTTCACTTCCATGAGAATGCAGGTGCCATGATCGGCTTCATTCTGCACCATCATGTTCATGAGGGCTGTTTCCACGATATCCTGCATGTTTACATCGATGGTGGTCACTACATCACGTCCGTTTTCGGGTTCAATATCGTAACCGTCTACGGGTACATAGGTACCTCCTGCGATGCGGCGCATCAGTCTTTTACCGGTAACGCCTTTCAGGTATTCGTTGTAGGTTCTTTCGAGACCAACGCTTTGTGAATTTTCGCGTGCCAGTCCGATGGTTCTGTTGGCGAGCAGTTTAAAGGGGTTGATGCGCTTACTTTTGGATTCGGCGATCATGCCGCCTTTGTTTTTGCCGAGGCGAAACATCGGGTAGCTGCGTAATTCCTGGTATTGATTAAAGGGTACGTCTCTTTTAAGTAAAAAGTAACGGTCCTTTGATTTATATCCTTCCTGTAACTGTTGTTTCCAGGCGGCTTTGCTGCGGTCGGTGAACAGTTGGGAGAGACGGTAAGACAGTGAGTCTACGTTTTCCTTGAACACCAGGCCGTTTTTATCCCGGAGGCCGTCCGCTGCAAAGTCTATCCGGATGTCGAAATACGGGATGGAGGTCGACAGCATCCTGCCTTCCTCCGAGTAGATAGTACCTCTTTCTGCGTCCAGTGCCACGTAACCGGTGTGCAGGCTATCGGCCATACCGCGCCAGTAGTTGCCCTGTACGTTCTGGATATAGAATACTTTCACCAGGATGGCGACGCTGAACAGCGCCATGCCGATGAGGCACAGATACACTCTCCACAATATGTCCTTTTTTACATCCACGATGTTGTATTAGCATTTTAGTTTTTAGCCTTTAGCTGTCAGTTATTTACCCGGAGGCAGATAGCTGACGGCTAAAGGCTGATAACTTATAAGAAGATACCTGACACTGGCTGCATTTATAATTGAGATGCTTGCCATTGACTTGATTTACCAGCATCCCCGACCTGAGTTATGGGGCAGGCGGGCAGTGTCAGGCATCAATATTAAATTCATTTTTCTGTTTCCTTTTTCAGCACAATCTTTTGTGGAGGGGAGCTGAGTTGTTTAAGGCCCAGCGGCTCTACAGACTTGCTGACTTCACTCATTTTGCTTCGAAACATGAGCTCACTTTTCACGTTGATGTACTCCCACTTCAGCTCTTTAATTTCTTTGCCTAGTTTGTTAATGCGCCGGATTTTTTTTTCAGCGAGGTGACTGTTGGCGATATAGATTAAAGCCAGGAGGGAAAGGAAACCGATAAAGGGCATGTTTTGCACCAACGCTCTGTAGTTGATGCGCAAACGCCATTCTTTACGTTGCTCCGGGAGAAGGGTATTTTCTTCGGCCGGTTCTTCCTGGATTTTATCTAAGTCGTCTCCCACGCTCTATGTCTTTTTAAAAATTGACAATATAAACCTGAACGCAATTCAAAACGGGTGTGTATAGGATAGGGTAGGATGTGGTGGGCGGTTTACAGCCGCGTCACGCTTGTTTTTCGGCCACCCGCAGTTTTGCACTTCTGGATCTTCCATTAAGTTTCAATTCTGCATCACTGGCGGTAACCGGTTTTTTTGTGATTAATCTGAACAATTTAGGGGGTGTTTCTTTTGCAAACGGATCTTCCGGTGCTTCTTCAAAACTTCCAGTCTTCATAAAATTTTTCACCATCCTGTCTTCCAGCGAGTGGAAGGTGATGACGGCGAGTCTTCCTCCTGGTTTCAGCACATTGGCAGCTTGTTCCAGTAAATCTTTCAAAGCGCCCAGTTCATCGTTAACGGCTATACGCAATGCCTGGAAAACCTGTGCCAGGTATTTTTGCGGATTACCTTTTACGATGGGCTGGATCACGGATTTGAATTCCGTGATGGTGCGCATGGGGTGTGTTTTGCGCTGCTTTACAATTGTTTGGGCGAGGGTTTTCGCGTTGGTTACTTCTCCGTATTCCTGGAAAATCAGTTGTAACCTTGCTTCTCCCCATGTTGCCAGCAATTGGGCGGCAGTAAATTCGGTTCTTGTATCCATCCGCATATCCAGGTCGCCATCAAAGCGGATGCTGAATCCTCTTTCTGCTGTATCGAACTGGTGCGATGAAACGCCCAGATCCGCCAGCAGCCCGTCTACCTGGTCTGCTTTATGTAATTTCAGAAAGCGTTGCAGATGACGGAAGTTTTGTTGTACAAAAGTGACACGTTCGTCTATAATCCTGTTTCGGTAAGCATCTTCATCCTGATCAAATACTATCAGCCGTCCTTTTTCACCCAGTTTCTCCAGTATGGCTCTTGAATGTCCTCCGCCTCCAAACGTAGCGTCTACATAGATCCCATCGGGATTTATCTGTAACAGCTCCGTCGTTTCCTGCAGCAGAACGGGTAAATGATATTGTTGTTCGCCCATATGCTCCCCTCTTTAAATTGATATGTTGTTATCTCCTCCTCCCATTACCTGTTGTGCCAGATCACTGAACGCTCCTGGTGAGAAATTTTCAAAGAACTCCTGGTATTTACCTTTATCCCAGATCTCGATTTTATTGGATGCTGCTGCCAGCACAATATCTTTTTCCAGATTGGCGTACGACAGCAGGTTTTTCGGTACCAGCAGTCTTCCTGCACTGTCTAACTCCAGAATAGTGGCCCCGTTTAAGAAGTACCGCCTGAATTCCCTTACTTTTGGATCAAAGTCATTCAACTTGCTGATACGCTCGAAAATAGGCTGCCATTCGTTCATGGGATACAGGGACAAGCATTTTTCAAACCCTCGGTTAATCACAAACTGTCCTCCGGCCCCGTCTGTTAACTGCTTTTTAAACCCGGCAGGTAACAGAAAGCGTCCTTTTGCGTCCAGCGTCGATTCATATTCACCGAGAAATCCTGTCATACCATGGGGCAAAGTCCTTGAAAATCCTTTTTCAACACAAAATAACACTTTTTCCCACTTTTTAACGAAAAAATACTTTATAAATTTTTTCCACAGATGCAAGCGCCTGCATCATAGCCCTTTTGCCATCATTTATGCACCTTTAAGGTGTATTAAATAATAATACGTGTTGATAACGTGTTAATAACTGTGAATTATATGTTCATATCTTACAGATGCCCACGGGGTGAGACATTCCCGAATGGGATAGCGGGTGGGAAAATGGCATGGAGAAATGCTTATGCGTGATTTTTATTTATAATCTGAGGCTTTTTTTGACGCTTTTTGTCTCTCAAAATCCAATTTTCCACATCCGGGTGGGAAAAATGTCAGCAACCCCAACGGTGGTGGAAAACTCCCCTTTCGGCGATTTAATTCCCTCTTTTGCAAAATTTTAACAGCAATCAAAATCTCTCTGCCTTACATTTACATTTAATTCTTAATTTTGCCACTCTTTTATGCGGAAATTTTTATTGTACATCAGTGTTCTTGCGGTTATCGTATCTACCTCCTGTAACAACCAGTTACGGAGAATAGAAAAAAGCAACAACTTTGAAAAGAAGTTGGATTACGCCAACCAGCTGTTCCAGAAGAAAAAATACAATACGGCAATAACACTCTACACCGACCTGGTTCAGGTGTACAAGGGAACGGAGAAGTTTGAGCCCATGTATTACAATTTCGCATATTGCTCTTACTACGTTAAGGACTACGTTCAGGCAGCATTCCAGTTCAAAAATTACCTGGACCTGTTCCCGAACAGCCCCAGGGCGGTAGAAATAGATTATATGCAGGCATACTGCTACTATAAGCAGTCGCCAAAGGTATCACTGGATCAAACCAATACCATGAAGGCCATTGCCGCTATGCAAACCTTCATTAATAACTACCCTACCGCAGATAAAGTGTCGGAAGCCAATCTCGTAATCGAATTGTGCAGACGCAAGCTGGAAAAGAAAGAATTCTCCAGCGCAGAATTATATTATAACCTGGGCTTCTTCAAAGCCGCCGGTATTGCCTTCAAAAACCTGATGCGCAACTACCCCGACTCTGATAAAAGCGACAGTTACAAAGTAATGGCCATCAGATCTTACTATAATTATGCTAAAAACAGTATCCCGGAGAGACAAAAAGAGCGCTACGCAACGGTTCTCGACGAATACCTGGACTTCGCGGATCACTACCCGAACAGCAAATTAAAGCCAGATGCCGAAAAATTTTATACCTTAGCACAAAACAACATAAAAACACTGGATAATGAGCAAATTAAAGCGAAGTCTAACCAGTAGCCTTAATCCCTGGGTAGAAACCAAAAACACTACCGATATTAAGAACAGAACTGGTAATTTATATGAGTCTATTGCCGTAATAGCCAAACGCGCCAATCAGATCAATATTTCCGTGAAAGAGGAGCTCCATTCCAAACTGGAAGAGTTTGCCAGTCATACTGACAATCTCGAAGAAGTGCACGAGAACAAGGAGCAGATTGAGATTTCCCGTTTTTATGAAAGACTGGCAAATCCGGCCATCCAGGCTACCCAGGAGTTCCTGGACAGCAAAATTTATTTCCGCAAGAACGACGACGATTTGTTTAGCTAATCCGCCACACATTATTTTGTGAGGTGCGTGATTGCGAAAAATAAAAATATTAATTTCATGGCGGCAGAATGATTTCTGCCGCTTTTGTTTTTATATATGGCCGACGCTATCAAAATGCTACAAGGAAAAAAGATCCTGCTCGGAGTGAGCGGCAGCATCGCTGCCTATAAGGCGGCTACCCTCATACGCCTGCTGGTAAAGGAAGGAGCCGAAGTGAAAGTGGTCATGACCACCGCTGCCGCCGGCTTTATTACCCCCCTTACCCTGGCTACCCTCTCTAAAAATGAGGTTCCCCTGAATATCAGTGATCACAACAGCTGGAATAATCACGTGATGCTGGGTCGCTGGGCAGATGTAATGCTCATCGCACCCGCTTCTGCCAATACCCTCGCTAAAATGGCCCTGGGGTTGTGCGACAACCTCCTGCTGGCAGTATACCTCTCCGCCGCCTGCCCGGTACTCTTTGCCCCGGCAATGGATGAAGACATGTGGCATCACCCGGCCACCCGCAGCAATGTGGATAAACTCATCTCCTTTGGTCACCAACAGATCCCGGTGGAATCCGGAGAACTGGCAAGTGGCCTCTACGGAGAAGGCCGCATGGCAGAACCGGAACAGATATTAACCTTCCTGCAACAGCATTTCCGGCAGAAAAACGAAAAAAAGGCACTGAACGGCGCCACTGCCATCGTTACAGCTGGTCCTACCATCGAACATATCGACCCGGTTCGTTACATCAGTAACCACTCCAGTGGCAAAATGGGAATCGCCATTGCGGAAGCACTGGCGGATGCCGGCGCCAATGTACAGCTGGTACTCGGCCCCACCTCCCAGAAAACAACCCATCCCGGTATCACCGTTACTCATGTGCAAACCGCCCAGGAAATGTTTGATGCCGTAACCACCCGCTACCCCGGCGCCGGGATAGTAGTGGCCGCCGCCGCCGTTGCAGACTACCGCCCGGCAAATGTGGCCGGCAAAAAGATCAAAAAAGGAGAAGCACAGCTGCATATCGATCTTGAAAAAACACCCGATATACTCCGCTCATTGGGCGATAACAAAAGTCCACAGCAGCTGCTGGTAGGATTCTCCCTGGAAACAAACAACGAAAAAGAATATGCGCTGAAAAAACTGCGCGAAAAAAACCTGGACCTGATTGTCATGAATTCACTGGCAGATACAGGAGCTGGCTTTAACTTTGATACCAATAAAGTAACCCTGTTTGACAAAAACGGGAATGAACACAGTTTCCCTCTCAAATCCAAACAGGCCGTGGCCCAGGATATTGTTTCCGCTATAATCGAATTGCAACATGCATAATCGTTTCCCGTTGTTCCTGCTGCTCGCAGGCGCCTTCTTACTATGTTGCTCCCCTGTCGTTAAAGCCCAGGAAATAAGGGCCAACGTGTCTGTCGTTGCCCAACAGGTACAGGGGGTGGACAAAAAAATATTTACTACCCTGCAGAATTCTATCCGGGATTTTCTCAATAACCGGCATTGGGCAAACGATGCCTTTACACCAGCTGAACGGATAGAATGTAACTTTTTGCTGAATATCACCGGTACTTCCGGGAACGACAGCTATAAGGCGTCCCTGACCATACAGGCCACCAGGCCGGTATACAACAGCAGTTATGTAACCAGCCTGCTGAATATCCAGGATCCCAACGTAGTGTTCCGGTATGTGGAATTTCAACAGCTGGAATTCAGCGATACCAGGGTGGTGGGAAATGATCCGCTGAACTCTAACTTAACCGCTATCCTGGCCTATTATGTTAATATCATCCTCGGACTTGATTATGACTCCTTTTCCCCAAGAGGCGGAGATGTATATTTTAAGAAAGCACTTAATATTGTAAATAATGCGCCGGATGGAAAGGAGATCTCCGGATGGAAGGCTTTTGAAGGAAACCGTAACCGATACTGGTTACAGGATAATCTTCTCAACGCAAAATTCCTCCGGTTTCATGATGTGATGTACCAGTATCACCGGCAGGGACTGGACCTGATGTATGACGATGTAATAAAAGGCCGTGCAGCCATCCTGAACTGCCTGAACATGCTTTATGCCATCCACCAGGACATCCCCAATTCCATGCTGATGCAAACATTTTTCCTTTCCAAAGGAGAGGAGTTATTGAAAATATTCTCCCGTGCCACGCCACAGGAGAAAAGCCGTGCAGCGGAGCTGCTTTCCCAGATGGATGTGCCCAATGCACAGAAGTATCAACAGATGAAGTAACAGCTATGATGAATATGATGATGAAATACGCCTCCCTGGCTTTGTTAGCGGTATTTTTGATCGCCTGTGCCAACAGTGATCAGGTGCCGCGTAAATATATTTCAAAGGAACGTATGACAGGTATCCTGGTAGATATGTCTATTGCAGATGCCTACAGCAATGAACAACAAATGCAGGTTACTTATACACCCAATTTTGATTCCCTCAGACAGGAAAAAGTAAAGATCTATTACAAACAGATACTGGACCTGCATAAAGTAAGCGTTAAAGAATTTATGGAAAGCTACCGGTATTATGAAAGTCATCCCAACAGGCTGAAGGAAGTTTTTCAAATGGTACAAACAGATATTGCTTCGAGGAAACAGCGGTTGCCCAATCCGATTGATGAAAATGCGCCGCTCCGGTTTCGTATGAAAAGCATTTTCCCTTATGCAGACAGCGTGCTATTGCTGCCGAAGACCGATACAATCCGGCCTTTTATCAAGCGGCAGCCCTAATCTATAAAACACCAAAACATGAACAAAGTAGTAGCAAATGCCGACGAAGCCATACAAGATATCCGGGACGGAGCGGTACTGATGCTGGGAGGGTTTGGTTTGTGTGGAATTCCGGAAAATTGTATTACCGCCCTGGTAAAAAAAGGAGTGAAAGATCTTACCTGTATTTCCAATAATGCAGGCGTAGATGATTTTGGTCTTGGCCTGTTGCTGAAAACCAGGCAGATCAGAAAAATGATGTCTTCCTACGTAGGTGAAAATGCAGAATTTGAAAGACAACTGCTGGCCGGAGAACTGGAGGTAGACCTCATTCCCCAGGGAACACTGGCCACACGTATCCAGATGGCAGGCATGGGGATTCCTGCTTTTTTTACGCCCGCCGGTTATGGAACAGAGATCGCTGAAGGGAAAGAAGTGCGGGTGTTTGATGGCAAGCCTCACCTGATGGAACTGGCGCTGCACGCCGATTACGCTATCGTAAAAGCCTGGAAAGGAGATACGCTGGGAAACCTCGTTTTCCGTAAAACCACCCGGAATTTCAGTACCTCAATGGCCCGGGCAGGACAAATCACCATTGCTGAAGTAGAGGAACTGGTGCAACCCGGAGAACTGGACCCCGACCAGATACATGTGCCGGGTATTTATGTGCGCCGCATCTTCAGGGGCGGCAACTATGAAAAACGGATCGAACGCAGAACGGTAAAGATCTAGTTCATCCAATTCTCCACACTTCAAATCTGATATTTTATGCCTCTCGATAAATATGGTATTGCCAAAAGAATTGCGCAGGAACTGCAGGACGGTATGTATGTAAACCTCGGTATTGGTATTCCTACGCTGGTATCCAATTATATCCCTGCCGGAATTTCTATTATGCTGCAGTCCGAAAACGGGATACTCGGTATGGGACCGTATCCTGCCGCGGATGATGTTGATGCTGATCTGATCAATGCCGGAAAGGAAACCGTTACCCTGCTGCCCGGTGGCAGCTTCTTTGATTCAGCGGAAAGCTTTGGTATGATCCGCGCCGGTAAGGTAGACCTTACTGTACTGGGCGCGATGGAAGTATCCGATACCGGTGATATCGCCAACTGGAAAATTCCCGGGAAAATGGTGAAAGGCATGGGCGGCGCAATGGACCTGGTAGCTTCTGCAAGGAACATCATTGTGGCCATGATGCATACCAATCCCAAAGGAGAAAGTAAATTGCTGCCGGCATGTACATTACCACTTACCGGCGTTAACTGTGTAAAGAAAATTGTTACGGAACTCGCCGTGCTGGACGTAACTCCCGAAGGATTCAAGCTTCTCGAACGTGCGCCTGGTATTACTGTAGAAGAGATCCGCTCTAAAACTGCCGGAAAACTGATCATTGACGGTGATATTCCGGAGATGAAAATTTAACAGGAACATTTAATAACAATGCTGATTACTCGGTGAGCCTGCCAACTACCACCTTGCAACTGGATGGCGACTATCATATCCATCATGCGTTTTACGTAAATGCAAACATACAGCTGCCTTTTTGGAGGATTGCAACGGCATAAATAATACTTAGCCTTTATAGAGATTTAGATATTTTGTTTTTGGAATACATACATCACTGAAACAAAATGTCTAAATCTCTAAACTTAAAAATCCCTAAATAATTGCTACCTTTCAATTTGCTAAAATAGTTCGAGGTGCAAGTTGGATTTCTTTGTTATAACGGTAAATATATTCCTGCGGCCGACCCGATTTTTACGGCAGATAATCGATCTTTCAGATACGGGGATGGCTTTTTTGAAACCCTGAAAGTATACCAGGGACAAGTATTGCTGGCTGACCTGCACTTTGAACGAATGCTTGCCAGTTTACACCTGCTGCACTTTGATATCCCCACGCATTTTACCAAAGCATATTTTGTTAAGCAGATACTGGAACTCTGCAGTAAGAATAACATATCCCAGATGGCCCGTGTACGTCTGGCTATCTTCCGCTCGGATGGCGGTTTGTATGATCCAATCAATAACTTACCGAACTACATTATCCAATGCTGGGAATTAAGCAGAACGGTACTGGAGTTAAATGATAACGGACTGGTAACAGACATCTTCCCGGATGTAAAAAAAAGCTGTGATAAATTATCCGCTATTAAATCAAACAACTGCCTGCCCTATGTGATGGCAGCCATGTATGCCAAGCAGCACCGGCTAAACGAAGCTATTTTACTCAACCCCTATGGAAGAGTGGCCGATAGCACCATTGCCAATGTATTCATTGTGCGGGATAAAGTACTTTATACGCCGCCACTGTCTGAAGGCGGCGTGTGTGGCGTAATGCGCAAGTATTTGCTGAAAACAGAACTACCATTCAAAATAGAAGAAAAACCACTGAATATAGAAGACCTCGAAAATGCGGATGAAATATTTTTAACCAATGCCATCTATGGTATCCGTTGGGTGGGCCTCTTCCGCGACAGCAGCTATGGTAACGCTACTGCTGCTATTTTACACGAGGTATTACATGAAAGCATGCTGTAAAAATCACCTGCTGAAATGGAAGAAACAATCAGTTTATGCTGGTTCCGCCGTGATCTGCGGCTGGACGACCAGGCCGCTTTCTACTATGCTTTACGTGCCGGTAACCCGGTAGTGCCGGTATTTGTTTTTGATACACATATACTCAACGACCTGGAAGATAAACAGGATCGCAGGCTTACCTTTATTCATGAGGCGCTGGAAGAAATGCAGACGCAACTGCAACAGCTGGGTTCCTCAATGGATATTTTTTATGGTACACCGGAAGCCGCTTTCGCGCACTGGACCAGCAAATACAAGGTAGCTGATGTATACGCCAATCATGATTATGAACCCTATGCGAAAAGCAGGGATGCTGCAATAGCAAAGCAACTTAGCAAACGCGGGATTTCCTTTTATAGTTACAAAGACCAGGTGATACTGGAAAAAAATGAAGTACTGAAAGATAACGGTGAACCATATACGATATTTACACCTTACAGCAGGAAATGGTATGATACCCTCACCTTTTTTCATCTAAAACCTTATCCCTGCAAAAAATATTATCGGCATCTCTTTAAACAACCACCTGTAAAAATTCCTTCCTTAAAAGATATGGGGTTTGCAACCGGCGAAGAGCATTTTCCCGCAAAGAACCTGGAAGAAACATTGGTTAAACACTACGATGAAACCCGCGATTTTCCTGCCGTAAATGGTACTTCAAAATCAGGGATCCATCTGCGTTTTGGTACGGTAAGCATTCGCGCACTAATGCAGCAGGCCATGCGGCTCAATGCTACCTTTGCAAAAGAATTGATCTGGCGGGAGTTTTACCAGATGATCCTCTGGCATTTTCCATATGTGGTAGGAAATTCTTTTAAGAAGGAATATGATAAAATAGTTTGGCGTAATAATGAAGAAGAATTTGAAAAATGGTGTAAAGGCCAAACAGGTTACCCGATAGTAGATGCTGGTATGCGGGAGCTGAACGCTACCGGTTTTATGCATAACCGGGTACGTATGATCACTGCCAGTTTTTTAGCCAAACATTTGTTGATCGATTGGCGTTGGGGAGAAGCTTATTTTGCAGCTAAACTATTGGACTATGATCTTGCTGCAAATAATGGCGGCTGGCAATGGGCCGCAGGTTCAGGGTGTGATGCTGCGCCTTATTTCCGGGTATTTAATCCTGCGCTGCAAACGCAGAAGTTTGATAAAGACCTGAAGTATATCCGTAAATGGGTACCGGAGTTTGAAGGATTTGAATATGTGAAACCGATTGTGTCGCATGAGGAAGCGCGTAAACGTGCATTGGAAGTATATGGAAAAGCGTTGAAAAAATAGCATAAAAAGCAGTGAAGATTTGCTTCACTGCTTTTTATGGTTGCAGTATTTAGTGGTTAAACACTTCTTTCAACTTAACATCCAGTGCCTCATCTGTTATTTCATTGTAGCTCCGGCATTCGTAAAAACGGAAGAACGGGAAATCGGCTGCTTTACGGACGGATTTTTTCTGCCGCTTCCATCAGCGCTACCACAGCGGCTTTTCCTTCCTTGCCCAGGTCTAAACTGAAATCATTTACATACAGGTCAATATGTTGGCGCATCACGGATTCATCCATTTCCTGCGCGTGTGATTTCACATAGTCAGATAGCTGGGGGTAAGTGGTGTAGCTGTTCTGCAGGCTTTTATGGATCAGGGAATCGAGTTGTGCGCGGGTAGCTTCCGGTACATCTTTACGGATAAAGATGCCTCCCAGTGGAATAGGATTACCGGTGGTTTGTTCCCAGTATTCGCCCATATCCATCAGTTTTACGAGGCCTTTGAGCTGGTAAGTGAAACGGTTTTCGTGAATGATCACGCCGGCATCCACATCGCCGTTCAGCACTGCGTTTTCAATTTCTGAAAACAGCATCACCTTTTTATTGGCGGCTTCCGGGAAAGCGATGGAGAACAGCAGGTTGGCAGTGGTGTTTTCTCCGGGGATGGCGATGGTCAGATTTTTTATCTCTTCACGGGGAATATCTTTCTTTGCAATGAGCAACGGGCCGCAGCCGCGCCCCAGCGCACTGCCGCTGTTGAGCAGTTCATATTGGTCTTTTACCTTCAGGTATACCGCAAAACTCAGCTTTGTAATGGCCAGTTTGCCTTGCAGTGCCCAGTTGTTCAGTGTTTCCACATCTTCGAGATGGGTATCGAAGGTGAATTCCTTTGTGTCTATTTTGTTGTTTACCAGTGCATCAAAAATGAAAGTATCATTCGGGCAAGGTGAAAAACCTAAAGATAAATGCATAGCTATCAAAATTTTATAGTCTGTCGTTAAATTCCGGCCAGTGTTTCCACGGTTTTTATCAGTTCGTCGTTGAGTGTTTTTACCGCCAGGGGAATCTTCCATTTGCTTTTATCCCTGATTTCCACATAGTTAGAGATACTGCGCAGCTGAAGGAACGGTATTTCTTCCAGCAGGCAGGCATAATGGAAGGCGGCGCCCTCCATGCTTTCTATGTCGGGGTTGTACTTGGCCACCAGCTTCTGGATGGTGGGTTCGCTGCCGCTTACCAGGTTTACGCTTACCCCGGTAGCGGTGGTCAGGGGAGGTACTTCGGGCAGGCCGGCAAAGGTGTTCACCAGGCTGTTGCCGGTGAATGGCGGCTGCGATGGTTGCCAGAGCTGTATATCAAATAAATCTTTAAACTGATCATTATCTTCTGCTCCGAGGTCGGCCAGGTATTCACGTTTGATGAGCACTACCTGTCCCAGTTCCCAGTTGTGGCGGAAACTGCCGCCAATACCGGCCTGTATGGCTATATCCGGCCGGTTTACCACCACGTGCCTTCCGAGGCTGAAAGCGGTGTGCATCATGCCAATACCGGCAATCAGTACGTCTATATTGCAGTTTGCGGCTTTAAGGGCCGGAATGTGCCCGTCCAGGTACTGTAAAAAAGGCTGTATTTCCAGCGTGGTAGCCGCGGTCACCAATATTTTCATCCCGTAAAAATACAGCAAAAATGATTGCTCCCCGTGTAAAACAATTGACAGGAATTAGGATAAATTGGCACTACTCACTTAATAGTGGTATTTTTGCAAAAATTTTTTGCAATAATGATTTATTTAACGCGAGTAGAGAACTTCAATGCAGCGCATAAGTTATCTAACCCGGGCTGGAGCAAAGAAAAGAACGAGGAAGTTTTTGGTAAATGCGCCAACGAAAACTGGCATGGTCATAATTACGAACTGCACGTCACTATAAAAGGTAATCCTGATCCCGAAACGGGTTTTGTATTTAATGCCAAGACTTTAGGAGTAATTATCCGGGATGCGGTGATAGAAAAGATCGATCACCGGAACCTGAATATGGATGTTGATTTCATGAAAGATAAATTCACTTCCGCTGAAAATTTATCTATCGCTATCTGGGATCAGCTGGCCAGGCACCTGCCTGCAGAGGTGCAACTGCACTGTATCAAGTTGTATGAAACTCCACGCATATACGTAGAGTATTATGGTGGCAAGTAATGCCTATATATTACCGACCTTTGAAATTTGTTAAATCATATAAGAATGGCGTATAATAAGAACGAAAGTTACGATGAAAAGATCACGTCCGGTCTTGTAGAAAACTATAAAGAATGCCTGCACCTGCTGGGAGAAGACCCTGAACGGGAAGGACTGGAGAAAACACCTGAACGGGTAGCCAAAGCTATGCAGTTTCTTACACAGGGGTATCAGCAGGACGCACGCGAAATACTGGAAGGAGCGAAATTTACAGAAGCATATAGTGAAATGGTGATTGTAAAGGACATAGAATTATACTCTATGTGTGAACATCATATGCTGCCATTCTTCGGAAAGGCCCACGTAGCTTATATTCCCAACGGATATATCACCGGCCTGAGCAAAATAGCCAGGGTGGTAGACGTATACGCCCGCCGCTTACAGGTACAGGAGCGTTTAACACACCAGATCCTGGATGCCATCCAGGAAACCCTGCAGCCGCAGGGCGTTGCAGTAGTAATTGAAGCACAACACCTGTGTATGATGATGCGCGGCGTACAAAAACAAAACTCCCTTACCACCACTTCCGCTTTCAGCGGCCAGTTCGGGCATGGCACCACCAGGGCCGAATTCCTGAAACTGATTGCCAAGTAAAAAGATTTTATATTACGGATTACGGATTTATGGGTAGATGATAATAGTAACTTATATTTATCAGCTACCTGTAAACCCGTAATTCTTATTTATATTTGAAAAAATATTAATTTATATCCACATGAAGCATGCTTACGTATTTCCCGGACAAGGTTCCCAGTTTCCGGGTATGGGCAAAAATCTGTACGACACCAACGCAAAAGCAAAAGAACTTTTTGAACAGGCAAACGACATCTTAGGCTTCCGTATTTCTGATATCATGTTCAACGGAACAGAGGAAGACCTGAAGCAAACCAACGTTACACAACCTGCTGTATTCCTGCATGCGGTGATTGCCTTCCTCTGCACGGAGCATTCGCAGCCTGAAATGGTAGCAGGACATTCCCTGGGAGAATTTTCTGCCCTTGTAGCCAATGGCGTATTGTCGTTTGAAGCTGCCCTGAAACTGGTGGCTATCCGCGCCAATGCCATGCAGAAAGCCTGTGAGTTGCAACCTTCCACAATGGCCGCTGTACTGGCCCTGGATGATGCCAAAGTAGAAGAAATATGTGCGGCTGTTACCGCCGAAACAGGCGAAATAGTAGTACCTGCCAATTATAACTGCCCGGGTCAGCTGGTAATTTCCGGTACCCTCAAAGGCGTGGAAATTGCCTGTGAAAGAATGAAGGCGGCCGGCGCAAAAAGAGCGCTGATCCTGCCGGTAGGAGGCGCTTTCCACTCTCCTTTAATGGCTTCCGCCAAAGAAGAATTACAGGCAGCCATCAACACCACTACCTTCAATACCCCTTCCTGCCCCGTGTACCAGAACGTGGTAGCCGTAGCAGTAACGGATCCTGTACAGATCAAACAAAACCTGATCGATCAGTTAACAGGCGCTGTCAGATGGACACAGTCCGTTCAGGCAATGGTGGCCGATGGCGGTAAAGAATTCACGGAAGTAGGCCCCGGTAAAGTATTGCAGGGACTGATCCAGAAAATCAACAAAGAAACAGTGGTAAACGGCATCAACTAAAATGCAGCGGATTTTGTCTTTCCTGCTGATTACACTGATTATGCTTTGCACATACACTGCGCATACTTAGCACATACTTAACACATGCCTTTGATGTGGAGTTGATACGGACTTGACGTGGAGGTGATGTGGACTTGATCGGTAACCTATTGTGTATCAATGCGCTATAGGGGGTTCCAGGAGATTCTTTAGCGGGGTTGCATCAGAGAAACAAACTGGATATCAATGCTTTAGGCGTTTTATAAAGATAAACGTAATCAGGCAAAAAAACAAAATTTTGGATCAGGGAAGATAGCAGCGGAATATGCGCTTTTATCTTCCCTGATTTTTTACTTTATAATACAATCTCCATCTCGTATTGCGACAGGTAATGCATCAATCCTGCGTGTTGCAGGAATTGGTCTATCTCCGGAAAATGTTCATCAATATTAATAATGCTCACTGCCGCGCCCATGAACTGATCGGATGCGTATTGCAATAAAGCGCTGCCTACGCCTTTTCTGCGGAACTCCGGGTGTACGGCTATATTCCTGATCCTCCGGGTATCTTTATGTACACTGATAAAACCTGCCGTTTGCCCGTCGACGGTAGCTTCCCACGTAACCGTAAACGGGGCTTCCCGCTGTATGCTGCTCACACTGTTGGACCAGGTGGGGATCATATCCATAAACGTAGCCAGCAGGGGCCAGTTGGGTGTTGTATTTTCTTTTATGGAGATGCCTGCCGGGTTTTTATGCGTTTTTATATTGCCTTTGAAAGAATGAATGGTGCGGGTTTTATGAAACCCTGTATTCGTATATGCTTTGATGGCAGGAAGATTGGTGCTGATTACCTCCAGGATTATTTTACGGATACCCTGCAACTGGTACGCAGGAATAAACTGATCATACATTTTTTGTACCAGGTGCTGGCCGCGGTATTCGGGAATAATACCGGTGCCTCCGTTGTATAATACGGTTGGATGTGCTTTGTTATCTGCTGCATGTAAAATGAAGCCGCCAAGTGCATTACCGGCAAATGCGCCGATAGAGTAATCCCGCAGCAGGTTTTCACCCTGCATTTTTTGTTCCAGTATAGAGGGCGTGAGGTGCAGGGGTACTATATAATCGCTGAAAGCTGCGTTGAAAGTGTCGCAGAGGTCGGGTGTGGATACGTTGTGAAGTGTCCGGAAGTCGTGGATAAAAATCATAGTGGAATGGTATGTCATCAATATTAATGAGGATTGATGACATACCGTTCCGGAATTTTATGAGCGGAAAAATTATGGCAGTTCTATGCTGACGTTGATCCATTCCGGATCAAATTTATCTGTATATTTTTGGTAGAAGCTGATGGCCGGTGTGTTCCATTCCAGCACCTGGAAAACGATGCCACTGAACTGCTTTTCCTTTGCTTCAATAATCAGCTGGTCGAATAACAATTTGCCGATGCCTTTGCCCCGCCATTTCTCTGTAACGATAATATCTTCCAGGTACATCCGGCAACCTTTCCAGGTAGAGTAACGGGTGTAATACAGCGCAAATCCGTGGATCACTTCCTGTCCGTTAATCATAGTGGAGGCTACAAATGCCTTCCACACCGGGTTGGGGCCAAATCCGGCTGCTTCAAAATGTTCCAGGCTCACCGTTACCTCTTCCGGAGCTTTTTCATATGCCGCCAGTTCACGTATCAGTTCCATCAACCGGGTACTGTCTTCTTTTCGTGCAACCCTTAACGTTATATCTTCCATATCTGTATATATTAATCAAATACCCGGCCGGTTGTTTATACACACAGCCTCCGGCCGGAGGCTGCAAATTAATTAAAATTGCGAAGCCCGCCACCGCTAACCATTCCGGTACACAGATGCCTGTGTAGTGGCAACCATAAATACCAGTATGTTAAAATGACAAACAATATTGTAATTTGTAGATTGTTTGGGGTGGAAATAGCATTAATCTCTTCTTACATGAAAAATATGCTTGTGCATTATACTGCTTACAATTGCTGGGCTAACCAGCAGCTGGCAAAGGGGTTACTAAAATTAACGGATGAACAGCTGGACCGGGAGCTGGGAGGAGGCTTTTCCACGTTGCGCGCTACCGTTTATCACCTGTGGTACACGGAAAGTTTGTGGTACCAGCGTTTACAGCTCACGGAAAAAACAACAGATCCTACGGCGGGTTTCAGCGGTAACTTTGCGGCAGCTTGCGCGGCCTGGCTTACACAGTCGGTACAACTGGAGGAATGGGTCCAAAAGGCCAGCCAGGTGAAGCTGAATCACACGGTTGCCTACACGCTTAAAAAGAGTGAACACTATAAAATAGCGGTACAGGATGTGATCATGGAGGTGTGCAACAGTAGTACCTTTTACCGTGGACAGCTGGTATATATGTTAGAGATGTTGGGAGTGAATAAGATACCGGCCACGGAATACAGTCGTTTTAAGCCAAAAAAATAGGTTGGTTTTATTATTTTTGATAGATTTTCCGCCCTTTAAAATTCCTATATGAATGCTGCTTCTTTTTATGCAAAGGCCCCGAAACACCTGGTGGCAGTAGATTGTATCATCTTCGGTTTTGATGAAGGCCGCCTGAAATTATTGATCATGCAACGGAAAGTTGCCCCTATGGCCGGCGAATGGTCGCTGGTAGGCGGTTTTGTGCAGGAAGATGAAAGTACCGATGAAGCGGCAGCCCGCGTGCTGGAGCATACCACCGGGCTGGACGATATTTACATGAACCAGCTGCATTGCTATGGTAATGTAGGTCGTGATACCGGCGCCAGGGTAATATCAGTGGCGTATTATGCCCTGATCCGTATTAAAGATCATGATAAGCCACTGGCCCGCGAACACGGCGCACACTGGCTGGAACTCCACGAAATTCCAGCACTGATCTTCGATCATACAAAGATGATTGAAGACGCATTGGCCGCACTCCGCAACAATGCGCAGTTTCACCCCATCGGCTTTGAACTGCTGCCGGAGAAATTCACCCTCTCACAACTCCGGAGCCTCTACGAAGAGATCTACCAGAAAACCCTCGACAAACGTAATTTCCGCAAAAAGATCCTGTCGCTGGATGTAATGGAAAAACTGGAAGAAAAAGACAAAACTTCTTCCAAGAAAGGCGCGCACCTGTATCGCTTCGATCCTGAGAAATACGAGGCCCTGAAACGCAAGGGATTGGTATTTGAAATCTAGGTGATAAAATGAACAAAATGGATGAAAGCAGGCACTGTAAATAAAATTATTTTACAGGCCGTTGATTCCCATTTATGTCATGTTTACACCGTATGGGCCTTTGCGCCCTGTTTTTTATTTCGCAGACATTATGCGCCCAGCATAATGATCTTATAGCAATTAAGAATGCGTTGCCACGGTTAACGGACAGTGCTGACTATGCAGATGCGTTGAACAGGTTATCATCGCTGTATCTGCCGCGGCAGCTGGACAGCAGCGGTGTATACGCCAGGCACGCCGGTGAGCTGTCGGAGCGTATTCATTACAGCAAAGGACAACGCGACGCATTGCGGGGCATGGGCCGGTATTATGCCCTGAGACCACACGGGTATCTTTCCTTCCTTTTTTATGACAAAGCATTGGCTGCCTGCCGCGCTGCCGGCGATTCTGCAGGCGTTGCGGTATCGCTGATGAATATTGGCACCTTCTACCAGTACCAGCAAAAACATACGGAAGCGCAGAACTATATCAACAGGGCGTTGAAAGTAGCATGGGATGCGCGGCTTGACTCGCTGCGGGCCTGGGTGCTGGTGAGCTATTACCTCATTAATGAATCGGACTCTGCTGCATTGCCTGTTGCACAAAAAGGACTGCAACAGGCTCTCCACCTCACTTACAGGTATCATGATGAACCGGGCATTTTATACACCAGGTTATTTGCCGCGCATGAACAGATGAGGGCCGGCGAAATAAAGAAAGCAGAAGAAACGCTGAAAGGTATAATGGCAGCGGCCGACAGCACGGGGCTTAACTACATTGCCATGTACGCCTGCATGCAGCTGACAGGCTACTGCATCTGGCGAAGAAAGGAAGATTCGTTGCTGTATCAGCGTAAATCGGTGAACTATGCAGTGGCCGGTGGATATACCGGGTTAATGCTGCCCGTGATCACCGGGTTATATAACACGTACCTGCAATCGGGCGATACCCGCAAAGCCTCCGGATACAGCCGTCTCGCACTCGGCGTGATGCAGCAGCAACAGGAAGACATGCAGGCCGGCGAAGCAGATTACCTCTCCTATGCCTTTGGCGATGAATGGCTGGATTCCCTCCAGCAGCAACACCACTCTCAAAAGGAGCAACTGGCCTTTAATAAAGCCACGAATCACTTCTGGTATTATCAGCTGCTGATCATAGCGGCCATCGCCATCCTGCTCATTATCCTTCTCACTTACTTTGTGCGCGCCCACCGCCTTTCCCGGAAAAATGCCGCCAGCATGGCCACCCTGCAGGAAGAGATCCGCATTGGTAACAAAGCCCTCCAGGATAACGACGACTTTAAAAATAAACTGATTTCGATGATTGCGCATGATTTCAGAACGCCCCTGTATAACATCGTTAATATTACCGGGTTTATTGATGAAAAGGCACTCACCGTTACCGATGCTGCCAGCATGATTGTGGAAGTGGAACATACTGCTTCCGATACCCTGGTTATTTTTGAAGAAATATTGAGATGGATCCGTACCCAGCTATCAGGCTTCGTATATCATCCCGGAATATTCCTGCTGGAAGAAATGATCAGCGCCACAGCCGGCAACCTGCAGCATTTGCTTGCCGGTAAAGACATTCGCTTATCGATAGACATCCCGGCAGGAACTACCGTGCTGGCAGATTATGAAATGCTGCAGTTTATCCACCGGAATTTCTTACATAACGCGGTTAAGTTTTCACCGGATTATGGCGTAATAACGATAAAGGCTACACGTAAAAACAACTGGCTTACGGTTTCTTTTACCGATGAAGGTTCCGGCATCGACGACGCCGTACTGCCACATCTCTTTAACTGGAACAGCAGTACCAGTGAACAGGATCGTGCAGGGAAAGGCGCAGGACTGGCGCTCATCATCTGCAAAGACTTTATAGATAAAATGAACGGAAACATAAAGGCGGAAAACAATTACGAGGAAGGCAGCACCTTTTATTACCAGCTGCCGGAATCATCGGAAAAAGCATGACGCGCCGCATCAATTATTCATATTATCAACGCATCTTATCCGCTACGTTGCTGGCGCTCGCCTTGTTATGCGCTGTACAGCGTATTGCTGCCCAAAGTCCGCAGCTGCCGGAACTGCTGCATGAATTGTCCGCTTCTCACGATAGTATCGCATATATCAATACCCTGGGAAAACTAGGTGCACTGTATATGATGATTAACCTCGACAGCAGCTTTACCTATGCTATCAGGGAACATGAAATAGCGGAAAGATGGCAGTATAAAAAGGGCATGGCAGACGCCTTTGATGTAATGAGTTTCTGCTACGCCCTGAGAACAGATTTTAATATTGCCGGCATCTACGGCTACAAAGCGCTGCAGCTGCACAAAGCGGCATCAGACAGCGCCCGCATCGCTAAAACGCTGAGTAACCTGTATCTCTATTACCGCAATATGGGACGACCGGCAGATGCCAATAACTATTTCTATGAAGCCTTTTATATGGCCGCCAGGCTCCCCGCATCGCAGGATTCTATCTACAGTATCCTGCTGGTAAATTATGCGATGCGCTTTTATAAAGACAGCACCCGTAAGGACTCCGTACAATGGGCGTTACTAACTGCCGCGCATATCAGTGAAAAGTATCCGCACAGCCGGTTGCCGCTATACATGGATGCCTACGCAGCAGATACGCTGGTAATACAAGGGCATGGTAAGGAGGCAGAGGCCAGGATCAACGAACTGGCAGCGGCTGCATTGAACAGGGGCCTGCCCTATGTAGCGATGGATATTTATAACCGGCTGGAAGATTTTGGCCGGCTGGGTTATCATACAGATTCTACCCGGTACAGGGAACTGTCTTACCAGCTGGCAAAAAAGGCCGGGTGTATTGAGTTGAACCTGCCCGTACTGGCGGGGTTATACGACTACTACCAGCAGCATCACCAGGTTGCCAAAACAGGTTATTACAGCCGGGAAATAATGCGGCTAGCCGCGCAGCGCCGTTATCAGCAGGGGAAGGACCCTATTAATTATATCGCCTTCTTTTTAAAGGAACAATCCCTGCAACAGTTGTCCCGCAGCAACCAGCAGCAGCAGCTGGAGCTGGAACAGGTGCAGCTCCGGAGAAAACACAGCCAGTTTATAACAGCGGGGCTATTTATCATTGTGATCCTGCTGTTCATCCTGCTTTACAGCCGGTACCGGCAATATATCACCTGGCAGGAGCAGGAACAGGCTATTTCAGACAGTTATGCGAATGTGTCGCTTAAAAATGTGGCGTTGCGGGCAAATGATGAGTTTAAGAATAAGCTGATTACGCTTATTGCCAACGACTTCCGCGCACCGCTGCATCATATTTCGGAGGTGGCGCTGAAGTTGCGGAATCAGGCTGCCAGTCAGGCTGCTATGGCTGCTTTGGTCCGGGAAATTGCCTTAGTATCCGGTAACACGCTCTGTGTGTTTGATAATATTTTAAAGTGGATCCGCATGCAGTTGCCTGGATTTACCTACCAGGGAACGCGCTGCCTGCTGAATGATATATTCCGGCAGGTTTTAAAGCAAACGGCGCCTGACGTGAAGGAGAAAGCATTGGTGGTGGTGAACCTGTTGCCGGAGGGATGTGAGGTAATGGCCGATCCGGAAATGCTTCGTGTAGCGCAGTTGCACCTGACGCGCCTCTCCATACAGTACGCACAGCGGGGCAGCCTGCTGATCCTGTCGGCCTGGAACAACGAAGGCACCGTATACACCCGCATCATTGCCGATGCCGGCCCGGCTACAGATGATATTTTACGGCGCCTGTCGTCTACCTGGCAGCACGACATGAATGCCCTTAGCTACGCTATTACCCGGGATTTTATGGATAAGATGAAAGGTACCATACAGGCAACAACCAGTGACGGGAGATACCTGGTGTTTACCGCGGTGCTGGAAGGGGCTGAAAACACAAACGGATAACAGCTGCGAATGATCCGCTGCTGTTATCCGTTGTAATATCGGGCGTATATTTATTTGCCGTATTTATCCCCGTCGTACGCCCATTTGATGTAGTTGGCGCCCCAGGTGAATCCGCCGCCAAAGGCAGCCATCATTATGTTGTCGCCTTTTTTGAGATACTTTTCGTAGTCCCACAGGCATAAAGGAATAGTACCCGCAGTGGTGTTGCCATAGCGGTGAATATTCATCATTACTTTTTCGTCCGGTACGTTAATGTATTGGGAAGTAGCCGCCATAATACGTTTGTTCGCCTGGTGAGGTACCAGCCATGCAATATCGTTTGCGGTGAGGTTATTGCGTTCCATTACATTCTTCGCTGCTTCCGCCATATTGGAAACGGCATATTTAAACACCATTTTACCTTCCTGGTATACGTAGTGTTCGCGGTTATTTACGGTTTCAATAGTGGCAGGTTTTACGGAGCCGCCGGCTTTCATGTGGAGGTATTCGCGGCCATGACCATCACTTTTCAGGATGCTGTCCATTAACCCGAAGCCTTCCGTATTAGGTTCCAGCAATACGCCACCGGCGCCATCTCCAAAAATGATACAGGTGGTTCTGTCGGTATAATCAATGATAGAACTCATTTTATCGGCCCCGATGATCATCACTTTGGCGTAACGGCCACTTTCAATGAACCTTGCGCCGGTTTCCAGGGCGAATAAAAAGCCGGAGCAGGCAGCGCTGATATCAAAGCCAAAAGCGTTTTTAGCGCCGATTTTGTCGGTTACCACGTTGGCGGTAGCCGGGAAAGTCATGTCCGGGGTTACGGTGGCTACAATCAACAGATCAATTTCTTCCGGAGAAATTCCTCTCTTTTTGCAGATTTCCAGTGCTACAGGAACACATAAATCAGAAGTGCCTTTCCCTTCTCCCTTCAATATCCTTCTCTCCGAAATGCCCGTCCGGGTTAATATCCAGTCGTTCGTTGTATCTACTAATTTTTCTAATTCCTGGTTGGTTAGCACGTAATCGGGAACATACCCACCCACCGCTGTAATAGCGGCCGTTATTTTATTCATATAAACTAAATATGTGTTTAAAACGAGGCGTAAAAATACGATATAAACGTATATTTCCTAAAAAAGTCGCATATGACAAATATTAAGGATTGTCAATCCGTTAAAAGTTAGCATCTTTGCCCCGGTTTTCCCGAACACATTATTAATCAATTTCCGAAAGTTTAATTAATTTACTGAACCTTTACCTCGTATGATTGCTTATCTGAATGGTAAATTAGCATATAAGTCGCCTGCTCTTGTTCATATGGATGTGAATGGAATCGGTTATGAAGTACAGATCAGCCTCAATACATATTCCCGGATACAGAATATGGAAAGCTGCAAACTGTTAACCTTCCTCCAGATTAAGGAAGACGCACACACTTTATATGGTTTTTTTGAAGAAGCAGAAAGAAGCCTTTTTCTCCTGCTGATCAGTGTTTCAGGGGTAGGCGCGAGTACCGCGCGCATGATGTTGTCCTCTTTGCAACCAGAAGATGTACAACGGGCTATCATGATGGAAAACGAAAAAATGCTCGAAAGCGTGAAGGGAATCGGTGCGAAAACAGCCAAAAGAATAATTCTGGAGCTAAAAGATAAGTTGACGAAGCATAAGGATACAGGCATACATTTATCTGCCAGTGCGAACAATACAATCCACGAAGATGCGTTAAATGCTCTGATAACTCTGGGGATAGCCCGGAATATGGCAGAATCATCTATCCAGAAAGTCATGAAAAACGAGCCGCTGTTGCAAAATTTGGAAGAACTGATAAAGAAGGCTCTGAAAACACTATAAGAAATAAATAAAATCCTCTATAAAACCTATTTTTCTTGGCAAGAAAGACATACTATGGTGCTTTTGTGGTGATAGCAATTGTATCCTTTATCATTGTTGACACTGCCGCTAGGGATCGTTCTGGGAATTTGAAATTATCGAGAAGTAGATGGAAACCGGATACCACCATTACTCCTCAAACCAAAATCGATACTACCGGGAAAAAAGATACCTTGAAATACCCCCTTCAAGACAGACGTGGCCCCAAAATTACGGATCAGGGGTCAGGGAATGCTATTGATCTCAAGGACCCTTCCAATATCAACAAATCTGTAGAATATGATCCGGTTACCAAACAATACACCGTTACCGAAAAAATCGGTAACCAGTATTACCGTAACCCTACCTACATGAACTTCGACGAGTTCTATAAACTGCAATCCAAACAAAGTGAACAGGACTACTGGCAGAAAAGAGCCAGCGCACTCGGTAACCTGAACCAACGCGCCAATGGCCCCGTTCTGTATAATGGCAATAACCTGTTCGACCGTATCTTTGGTGGCAGCAAAGTGGATATCCGCCCCCAGGGTAGCCTGGATCTCACTTTCGGATACCAGGGCCAGAATATCAAAAACCCCGTGCTGGTAGAACAAGCCAGGAAGAACGGCGGGTTCAACTTTGATATGGGCATCAACATGAACGTAGTAGGTAAGATCGGGGATAAACTGAAACTCATCACTAACTATAATACCCAGTCGCAGTTCGATTTTGAAAACCAGGTAAAACTGGAGTACACCGGCTACAACGATGAAATTATCAAAAAAATTGAAGCCGGTAACGTAAGCTTTCCCCTGCGCAGTACCCTTATATCCGGTATCCAGTCGCTTTTCGGGGTGAAAACCCAGCTGCAGTTCGGCCGCTTAACCGTTACCAGTGTACTCTCCAATCAGAAGTCGCAGAAACAAAACCTCATGCTCAAAGGCGGTACCCAGGTACAGGACTATAACCTGAGGGCCGACGAATACGAAGATAACCGCCACTTCCTGCTGGCACAGTACTTCCGCAATAATTTCAACAGCGCCATGTCTAACCTGCCGGTGATCAAGTCACTGGTAAATATCACCAGGCTGGAAGTATGGGTAACCAATAAAACCGGCGCCACCACCCAAACCCGCGATATCGTTGGTTTGATGGATCTGGCAGAACAGGAACCCTATAATAAGGATGATATCACGGTACTTACCAGCTCCAAGCTGCCGGACAGGGGGACCAACGACCTCTATTCAAAACTGATCAGCGATCCGGGCAGCCGTAACACCGGAACAGTAGTGAGCCGCCTGCTTAATATCGGCCTGCAGCCGGTATCAGAATTTGAAAAAACATTTGCCCGTAAACTTGATTCCACCGAATACATCTATAACAGGCAACTGGGCTTCATCTCCCTTAATCAACAGTTACAACCGGATGAAGTACTGGCCGTAGCCTATCAGTATACCTACAACGGAAGGGTATACCAGGTGGGTGAGTTTTCACAGGATGTACCCCCGGACCAGAACAACAGCGCCAACCAGCCCGTTCTGTTCCTCAAATTGCTTAAAGCTACTTCGGCCCGTCCCACACTTCCGGTATGGGACCTGATGATGAAAAATATTTACGCCACCGGCGCCTTCCAGGTAAATAAGGAAGACTTCCGCATGGATGTATACTATAAAGATCCCGGCGCTGAAGGCCGTCCACCCAGCGATAAACGATATATCCCCGATGCAAAAGGCGACTACGCCGGCGCACCCATCATTACCATTCTTAGCCTCGACCGCCTCAACAACCAGCTGGATCCACAGCCGGATGGCGTGTTCGATTACGTGGAAGGCTATACGATCAATTCCCTGTCGGGTAAAATCATGTTCCCGGTACTGGAACCATTTGCCGACGGACTGAAAAAAGCCTTCAACGGCGATGCCACCCTGGAAAAACAATATCTCTACAACGTATTATATGACTCCATCAAAGTAGTAGCCCAACAGTTCCCGCAGCTAAACCGGTATGTGATCAGGGGTTCCTATAAATCGGCCAGCAGCTCTGAAATCAACCTCGGCTCCGGTACCACCATCCCTCCCGGATCAGTGGTAGTAACCGCCGGAGGCCAGCAGCTCCGTGAAAATGTGGACTATATCATTGATTATAACCTCGGCCGTCTGAAAATTATCAACGGAGGCGTACTCAACTCCGGCGTACCTATCAACGTGCAGTTTGAAAATAACTCCCTGTTCGGGCAACAGGTCCGGAACTATTTTGGTACCCGCCTGGATTATCTCGTAAATGATAAGTTAAGCATTGGTGGTACAGTGGTGCGTATGAGCGAAAGACCCTATTACCAAAAGGTGAACTATGGGGAAGATCCCATTAAAAATACAATGGTAGGTCTGGATGCAAACTACGCCTCCGAATGGAAAGGGCTTAACCGTTTCCTGGATAAACTACCTAACTATAACAGTACTTCTCCTTCCAGCATCCTGTTCACCGGGGAGGTAGCCCGCTTATTCCCGGGTCACAGTAAACTGGTAAATGAACCCGGCAGCAAAAGCGGTACTGCCTATATCGACGACTTCGAAGGGGTGAAAAGCGGTTACGATCTGAAGTTCCCCGCTACCAGCTGGGCGCTCGCGTCTACGCCAAAAGGCGCAACAGATGCCAACGGCAGGGTGATGTTCCCGGAAGCAGAATTGAATAATATACTGGATTACGGAAAAAACAGGGCAAAACTGTCCTGGTATATCATCGAACCTACCCTCCAGTTACCAAAATCCCCCAACCTGCCGGCAGGTATTTCTGTAGATGATCAGTCGGACCCACGGGTAAGGCTGGTATACCAGAAAGAAGTGTTCAAAAACAGGTCTACCGACTTCGGGCAAAGCCAGTTAAGCACACTCGATCTGGCCTACTATCCGACAGAAAGAGGCCCTTATAACTTTACCAATACCCCCATTGCGATGGACAACAATGGTCACCTGGCACGGCCACAGGGGAAATGGGGCGGTATTATGAGAGCCATTGACAACAGTGATTTCGAAACAGCCAATATAGAATACATCGAATTCTGGATCCAGGACCCCTTTATCAAACAGCCTAACAGCACCGGCGGTTCCCTGTATTTCAACCTCGGTAACGTATCGGAAGATATCCTCAAAGACTCTAAGAAATTCTTTGAAAACGGAATGCCCGACCCCCGCCAGGATCCGAATAAGATTGATTCTTCCAAATGGGGCCGTGTACCTAAGTTCCAGCAGCAGATTACCCAGGCTTTTGATAACGATCCTAATATCCGTAACTACCAGGATGTGGGTTACGACGGCTTGAAATCGCAGGATGAAGGCGCCTTCTTCAAAGGATACATGGATACGCTGCGACAAAATTTTGGCGGCAGCCCGGTATATAACCATGCTGTACAGGACCCGGCCAACGATGATTACAAGCATTACCGCGATCCGGTATATAATGGTCTTACCATCCTGCAGCGGTATAAAAACTACAGTAACCCGGAAGGCAACTCCCCGGTGTCTGACCCTAAATCACAGTTCTCATCCGCCGCTACCAATATTCCTGAATCGGAAGATCTGAACAGGGATAATACTATGAATGAAACAGAGGAATACTTCCAGTATAGGGTAGATCTGAAGCCGAATATGGCGGTAGGTTCCAACTTTATTGTGGATAAGATAGAGGCAGATGTAACATTACCCAATAACCAGAAAACAACGGAAACCTGGTACCAGTTTAAGGTACCGTTGAACCAGTACAACGCTAAAATAGGCAGCATACCGGATTTTAAATCTATTCGATTCATGCGTATGTTCCTCACCAACTTCAACGATTCTATCGTAGTGCGTTTTGGTAAACTGGAACTGGTACGCAACCAATGGCGCCGTTATATGTACGAACTGCGTCCAGGGGATCCTATTCCGCTGGATAATACCACCACCTTTAATTCTTCTGCTGTAAATATTGAAGAAAACTCTTCCCGTACACCAATACCATATGTGTTACCTCCGGGAGTGGTACGTCAAAATACCATCAGCACCAACAATACCACCCTGCAACTGAATGAACAATCATTGTCTGTTCAGCTGTGTAACCTGCAGGATGGCGAAATACGCGCACTGTACAAAACACTGAATATGGATCTGCGCCAGTACAAAAAACTGCAGATGTATATCCACGCGGAAGCCGTAGGCGCCGCCACAGCCCTGAAAGACGGACAGGTACAGGCAGTGATCCGTATTGGCAGCGATTTTGTAAGCAACTATTATGAATACCGTATTCCGTTGAAAGTAACGGATTGGAACGGTCCTAAAACAGCGCTCGACATATGGCCGGAACGTAATAATCTCGACCTGCTGATGTCGCAACTCAGCACCCTGAAACAGCAACGCAACATGTGTGATTCCTGTTCGCCGTTGCTGCCTTACCCGGCTAACCCGGTAGCCGATCAGTACGGAAACTTTATGACGGTAATCGGTAACCCCAGCCTGGGAGATGCCCGTACCATGATGATCGGTATTCAGAATCCAAAAGACGACGGCCAGCCCCGCTGCGCGGAAGTATGGCTGGATGAACTGCGTCTCACCGATTTTGATGAAAAAGGCGGATACGCCGCATTGGCCAGGGTAGATGTACAGCTCTCCGATCTGGGATCGATCTCCATTTCCGGTAACATGCACACCGCCGGCTTCGGAAATATTGATCAGCGTGTAAATGAACGCTTCAGGGATAACTTCCTGCAATACGACGCCGCAGCCAACCTCGATCTGGGTAAACTGCTGCCAAAGAAAGCCGGTATCTCTATCCCTGTGTATGCCGGTTACTCACAGTCGGCCAGCAATCCGGAATATGATCCTTACGACCTGGATATAAAACTGAAAGATAAAATTGCCCTGGCCAGAAGCAGGCGGGAGAAAGATTCCATCCGCCGTGATGCACAGGACTTTACTTCTATCAAAAGTCTCAACTTCACCAACGTCCGGAAACTCAACCTGGGCGGCGGCGGAAAACGACACCTGTGGGATGTGGAAAACTTTGATATCAGCTATTCCTTCTCCCAGATCATGCGGCATAACCCCCTCATCGAAAATGACGTACTCACTAAACATAGAGGAGGCCTGGGATATAATTATGCCGGCCAGCCGCATTACCTGGAGCCGTTTAAGAAACTGATTAAGAGTAAAACACATTGGCTCGACCTGATACGTGATTTCAATATCAACTATGTACCTTCTATCCTGAGCTTCAGGGCAGATATTTCCAGGCAGTTTGGCGTTACCCGCGTACGCAATGTAGGTGGCGACGTGAAATACAAGCTCCCGGAAACCTATAATAAATACTTTACGTTCGACCGGTACTACACTGTTAAATGGGATCTTACCCGTAGTATCAACTTTGAATTCAACGCGGTAAATAACGCACGTATCGATGAACCCAACGGACGTATCAATACCTCGGAGAAGAAAGATACCGTGCGCAGTAACTTCTTCAAAGGTGGGCGTAATACCAACTATATGCACAACGCTAACTTCACGTATACGTTGCCTACGGCGAAGTTCCCTGCACTCAGCTGGACCAACATCGCCTTCGGTTACAGCACGGAATACCGGTGGACAGGCGCTTCCCAGTTGGCATTGTACCTCGGTAACGCGATTGAAAACTCCCAGCAAAAAACACTGACGGCAGAATTCAAATTCACGGAACTCTATAACAAGTCGAAATTCCTCCGGGAGGTAAATGCCAGGAAACCACAGAATAACAACAATCAGAATAATAATAACAACAACAAAAACAACGGCAACCAACAGTCCAATCAGAACCAGACAGCTTCTTCTGATGAAATTTCACCGTGGGTGAAAGGACTGCTGAAACCACTGATGATGCTGAAACGGATCGGGTTTAACTACAACGAAAACGCCGGTACCCGTTTACCAGGTTATATCGACAGTACCAAAATTATTGGTATGAACTGGGCCACTATGGCGCCGGGCCTGAACTTCGTATTTGGTTACCAGCCCGACCGGAAATGGCTCGACAAATTTGCAGAGAAAGGACTCATTACGCCGGATACCATGTTTAATATCCAGGCGCAACAACAGTTTACACAAAGATGGGACTTACAGGCCCAGCTGGAACCGATTAACGATCTGCGTATTGATCTGACCATGACGAAGTCGTTTACCAAAACACATACGGAACTGTTCAAAAATCTAACAGATCCAACAGACTTCCAGCACCTGAGCCCATATGATGCCGGTGGCTTTGAAATTACCTACATCGCTATCAAAACAATGTTCGGTAAAATCAATACCTCGGATGGTATTTCGCAAACCTTCCGCAATTTTGAATCGTACCGTAACGCTATTTCAAAACGACTGGGCGCCGCCAATCCATACAATAAAGATCCGGGCGTACCTGCCACTGATCCTAAAGATCCTACGTATGCCTATGGTTATACACGGTATGCGCAGGACGTGCTGATACCAGCCTTCCTGGCGGCATACACCGGTGCAGATCCGGATAAGGTGTCGTTGCTGAAACAAGGCAACGATAATGTGAAGAGCAATCCTTTCAGCAATTACATTCCGAAACCAAACTGGAGTCTCACCTACAACGGTTTAACCAAGCTGGAACCATTCCGTTCCTTCCTCACCAATTTTACCATCAGGCACGCCTACACCGGTACGCTGAGCATGAACTCCTATAATACTTCCATGTATTTTGAAGATCCACGGCTCACCGGGTTCCCGGCGTTCAGGGATACCATATCCGGAAATTATTACCCTTATTTCCTGGTGCCTAACCTCACGCTTACAGAGTCGTTCTCCCCGTTACTGGGAGTAGATCTTACTTTTGTGAACAGCTTGAATGCGAGGGTGGAATTCAGAAAGAGCCGCTCCCTCAGTTTGAGCCTCATCGATTACCAGCTTACGGAAGTGCGCTCCAGCGAAATTATCATCGGGGCCGGCTACAGGGTGAGAGGTGTTCAAATGCCGTTCTCCTTTAGCCGAAACGGCGGCAAAAAACTGCAAAATGATATGAACTTCCGGCTGGATCTGAGCTTCCGGGATGATAAAACGGCCAATAACCGCCTGGACGCCGATTTGTCTATTCCTACCAGCGGCCAGAAAGTAGTGGGAATTTCCCCTTCTATAGATTACGTGGTGAATAACCGCCTGAACTTACGCTTCTTCTACGACCGGCGACAAACTATACCGGTTATTTCCACCGCTTACCCGATAACCAGTACCAGCGGCGGTATTACCTTCCGGTTTGTATTGTCGCAGTAGGCAATAAAAATATATAATGGATTTATAGTTAGATGAACAACGGCATAAACTGTCCCGTTTATCTAACTATAAATCCGTTTTTTCTTGACAGGGGAATGGTAATTATTTACTAGGTTTGCGGCGTGAAAGGGCTTGGCATCATATGCATATTTCTGGGATTGCTGTTACAAAATTTCAGCAGGAGCGTGGTTTTTATACAGTTTAAAGTAAACCAGTCCTACATTGCCAGCGTTCTCTGTGAAAATAAGAACAAGCCCCAAATGCATTGTAACGGCCGCTGTCATCTCAAAAAAGAACTCGACCGGGATGCTCAACAGGATAAAAATAATAATAACGGGAAAGATAAATATGAAGTGATGTTCATTGAAACATTACAAACCTTTCATACCACTCCGCCCGTTAACCAGTCCGTATTCAACGCTTATTATAAGGCTCCCTGCCCCGATACACTTTTTCCTTCCATCTTCCACCCACCACAGTTAGCGTTAGCCTGATTTTGACATTGATACTACCTGACTAACCCTGTTCGCCACCGGCGAACAGTCAACGATATATACATACATGAAACAATGTTGTTTACTCCTCATTGCATGCATGGCTGTTGGTAACAGTTATGCACAGCAGATACATGGGCGCGTGGCAGATGCACAAACAAAAGAAGCCCTGCCAGGTGTGAACGTAAGACTATTACATGCCGCCGGCGGATGCAATACCAATGCACAGGGGAAATATGAATTAAGCGCTGCTGCGACAGACTCTATAGAAATATCCTACTTGGGATATGTACCCATGCAACTACCTGCAGAAACAGCCGTCAACATGCCGGTAATCTACCTGCGCCAGAGCGCTACCAGTCTGAATGAGATCATTGTATCTTCTTCGCGCGATAAGCAGCAGCGCTCAGAAGCGCCGGTGGCTATCAGCACCATTTCGGCCCAAACATTAAGTGAAACCAAAGCTACCACGCTGGATAAAGTACTGAATAAAGTGAGTGGCGTATACATGGTAGACCTGGGCAACGAACAGCATACGATGGCGATCCGTCAGCCTATCGGGTATAAAAGCCTGTTCCTTTACCTGGAAGATGGTATTCCGATCAGAACCATCGGCGACTTTAATCACAACGCGCTCATTGAAATTAATATGGCCGCATTGAAAACAGTGGAAGTGATCCGTGGCCCGGCGTCGTCCTTGTATGGAAGCGAAGCGGTAGGTGGCGCGGTTAATTTTATCACCGCTTCACCAACGCTGGTGCCTACCGCCAGGCTCCAACTGGAAGGCAGCAATTGGGGATACAAAAGAACCGATTTCAGTGTATCCAATACCGTAAAAAAAATGGGCTTTGCAGTGAATGGCTACTACGCCAATCAAACCAATGGCTATATGGACCACAGCGATTTTCATAAACTGGCGCTCACCGCAAAAGTGGATTACCAGATCAATGAAAAGAACAAATGGACCAATGCCGCTACACTCATCAATTATAAAACAGATCAAACCGGTGGCCTTGATAGCACTCATTTCTTCGCAAAAGATTACCGCAGCTTTCAAACATTTACCTATCGCGAAGTAAAGGCATTACGTGTGCGCAGCACGCTGGAACATGAATGGGATAACAGCAACCATACTACTTTCACCGCCTTCTTCCGTAATAATACCATCGGGCAAAATCCCTTTTATGCGATCAAGGACATAAGAGGTACCTTAAAAGCAAACGGACAAATCAACAGCGACGGCTTTAACAGTTATGGCGTCATTGCGCAACACAAAAAGCAATTCAGCTGGAAACAGGCCGCGCTCATTGCCGGTGTGAGTGCCGATTATAGCCCCGCTACCTACGTGGCCAATTATATTGATATTACAAAAGATGCAGCTGGTTATTATACCGGCTACCGGAATACAGATTCCCTGCTTACGGATTATCGCGTAGGACTGCTCAACAGTGCCGTATATACGCAATTTGAATTTTCGCCGCTGCAGGAAATGAGGGTGGTAGCAGCTTTGCGTTACGATCGTATGGATTATAATTTTGAAAATCATCTCACCCCTTCTGCTTATACCGGCGCACCCAGTGAGCGGAATAATTTTAATGCCCTTACACCTAAGCTGGGCCTCACTTACAATCTCGGTAAAAACCGGGGACTGTATGCAAATTACAGTGTAGGTTTTGCGCCTCCCAATATTTCAGAGTTGTATACAGGCGTGAAAGTGCCGGTGCTGAAATCAGCTACGTATCAGAACTATGAAGCCGGCGGCTGGTTTGCTTTTGCACAGCAAAAAGGTTATGCCGATCTGAGTATTTACCGCATGAATGGCAGCAACGAAATTATCAGTGTAAGAAATGCGGATGGTGTGTATGAAAACCGGAATACCGGCGCCACTACACACAGTGGAGTAGAGTGGAATGTAAAGTACACGCCGCTGCGCAGCCTGTTGATCCGCACCAGCGGTACTTACGCGGAACATATTTTTAAAGCTTATGCAGATGGCAGTAAAGTGTACAACAACAACCAGATGAGCGGTGCGCCCAAATGGATCACGAATACAGAAGTTACCTGGAAACCGGCGTTGTTAAATGGTTTCAGGCTGGGCGCCGAATGGCAGCATATCAGTAAGTATTATATGGATCCTGCCAACACTTCTTTGTATAACGGGTATAACCTGTTTAATGCCAGGGCAGGATATGCTTATAAAGGATTTGAATGCTGGCTGAACTGCATGAATATAGGCGATCAGTTGTATGCCACTACCGCAGAAAAATCTGCCTATGGAAAAACCTACAGGGTAGGCCCGCGTCAGACCTTCAACTTAGGCGTAGCATATACATTTACCGGTAAAAAATAAACAGATGAAGCAAGCAGCAATATGGATAGCAATAATGATGGGAGTTGCCGCGTGCCAGCCGCGTACCTTACAACCAGGTAAGGCAATAGTGGTATCGCATACAGGAAAAGATGCGTCCTGTCCTTTTATTACAAAGGATGCGGTTGGCCGTCCGGTGATCAGCTGGGTGGAAACGGGCAGCAATGCAGATAGCGGCTTGATGTACTACGCGGTATCTAATAATAATGGGTACACGTTTTCTGAAGCGGTGGTTATTCCTGCTTCTGCGGGAGTATACCCGCATGATGAAAATTTACCTAAGTTGCTGTTTAAACCCGGTGGCGCCGTGATAGCGCTCTTTGGTGTGGAAGCCAATGATCCGCGGAATAAGTATGCGGGCAAAGTAATGTATACACAGTCGTTCGATAACGGTAAAACGTGGCAGCCCGCTATGCCGTTGGTAACAGATACCGCAGGGTACGACCAGCGGTATTTTGATATGGCTTTGTTGCCGGGAGGGGAGGCCGCGGCTATCTGGCTGGACAACCGGAAAGATACTAACGCAGAAGGATCTACGCTTTACTTCGCCAGCACTGCGGGGCGTAATGGTTTTCAACAGGCCATTCCTGTGGCCACTACCATTTGCCAGTGCTGCCGCACAAAAATGTATGTTGCGGAAAATGGCAGTATTCACCTGGCCTACCGCGATATCATTAACGACTCTATCCGCGATATGGTACACCAGGTATCTGCAGATGGTGGCCGCACCTTTTCGGCCCCCGTGCGTATCAGCGCAGATAACTGGGTGGTAAATGGCTGTCCGCATACCGGACCAACGCTTACTGCCAACAGCACCGGTTTGCATTTTGCCTGGTTTACAATGGGCGGCGGACAGGGTGCTTTTTATTGCCGCTCTGTTGATAACGGTAATACCTATACGCAAAAGGAGTCGCTGAGTAAGTCGCCTATGGCAAAGCATCCGCAAATGACTACCATAGCAGATCATATCATGATTGTGTGGGATGAACCGGTAAAGTGGAAGGGCGATTTCAACAGCAGGATCGGCTTTCAGTATAAAACAGCAGATGGTAAAACGATGGAGGAAGGTGTTCTTACTGCGGACAGCGCCTATGCTAATTTCCCGGTGATCAGCGGAGTAAAGGACAATAAAGCATTGGTGGCTTATAAAAGAAGGGCAGGTAACCAGCGTGAAGTTGTGGTAAACCTGTTAAGTATGCCGTAAAATAATTTTGGGATTTAGCGGTTTGTTTCCCCGAATCAATAGAAGGAAAATCAAATAACTAAATCCCAAAATTCAAAAACTTGTTTCAGCTGTAACCCAGGGAAAAGCCCTTTTGTCCGGCCCAATCTTTACGCGATGCCCAACGGCCATAATTGCCTTTCCGGGAGTTACCGAAATAGAAGCGCCAGCCTTCTTTCCACCGGGGATAGTACAGACGCAGCAAATACATAGTCATAAATGTAAGCATAGGGATATGGTTTCATGTTTAGGATAGTCTGGTTTGGTAGCATTGGCACAGATTTTCTGCGAAACGGTACAGGAAATATATAAATGTTTCCAAATATAAAGATTATCATCAAGCATTGAAATCACATCTATGTGTTATTTTTTATCTATGTAATAGGCATTGGCCTGTTGTAAAGGCGTCATTACCAGGTCGTTGATACAAACGTGTGGTGGAAGCGACGTGCAGTAGTATACCACGTCTGCTACATCCTGGGCGGTTAAAGGAATAAATCCTTTGTACACTTCTTTCGCTTTATCTTCATCTCCTTTAAATCTCACCATTGAAAATTCTGTTTCAGCGGCGCCGGGGTGAATAGCGGTTACTTTTATCCGGTAAGGCAGCAGATCAATGCGCATACCCTGGGAAATAGCATCTACCGCCGCTTTGGTGGCACAGTACACATTGCCTTTGGCATATACCAGCTTGGCGGCAGTGGAACCAATATTGATAATATGGCCCATCGTGCGGGAGCGCATCCACGGAATAACGGTGCGCGACACATAGAGGAGTCCTTTTACATTGGTGTCTATCATGGCGTCCCAATCATCCGTGCTGCCTTCGTCGATGGTGCTTAAACCGGCAGCAAGGCCCGCATTGTTCACAAGGATATCAATTTTGCGCCAATCTTCCGGAATAGTGCCTAAAACGGCTTTTACTTCTTCCTCTTTTCTGACATCAAAATTCAATGCCAGTACATTGATACCAAATTCCTGCGTTAACTGGGTTTGCAATGCTTCGAGCCTTTCTTTCCGGCGACCGGTAATAATCACATCATAACCTTTGCCGGCGTAAGTAATAGCGCATGCCTGACCAAAACCGGCTGTTGCACCGGTGATAAGAACAATTCCCATGAGTGGTTATTTTTTGTGCAATTTACTAAGGATCAGCGGACCAGCGTCACAGTTCCTTTTTTCAGGATCTCTTTTCCATTGAAATCTGTACCCTGCAGTATCCAGATATAGGTATCTACAGGCGCCGGCATCCCTTTGAAGGTACCGTCCCAGCCAACACGGAAATTTGTAGAAGAGTAAATTTCCGTTCCCCACCGGTTGAAGATCCGGAAGAATGTATAGGTGGTAATGCCCACAGGAATAAACCGGAAGTAATCGTTCAGCCCGTCGCCGTTGGGTGAAAACGCATTGGGAATATACATGTCGGGCCCGGTGTAATATTTTATATGTACCGAGTCGAAGCCAAAACAGCCCTGTTGATTGGATACGCGCAGTGCAAAGGAGATATCCTTGTTATAGGTTAGTACCGGTTTTGCAATGTTGGGGTTATCAAGTCCATCGGCCGGCGACCAGGAATAAAATTCGCCACCGCTGCCCTGCATCACCATTTGTTGCCCCTTCGCCAGGATGGTGTCGTTGCCTGCAAACGGATTTACCTCGTATATCCTGATGTTTTTGCTCACCGTTTTTACGCATTGTTTATCCGTTAGTAACGTCAGCGATATCGTATATACGTCACCTTTAGGAAAAGTATATCTCATAGATCGTTGTGTACCAGGTGTAACCACGCTGTCCAGCAACCCCAGATCCCAGATGTGCCCGGTAATATTTCCATACAGATAGGAAGAGGTATCATTGAACTGAACGGGATCACCTTTGCAGTACCCGGTGGTGGTAAATCCTGCCGTTAATCCGGGATAGTTAAATACTTCTCCCTCGGTGCTATCGGTACAGGCCAGCCCGGGGTTGACCACCATCTTTACTTTGTATACACCGGTGTCCGGATACTGGTGGTAGAACATTGTTTTGGTATCGGTGAGGGTATCGGTACCATCACCAAAGGTCCAGTAATAGGTAGATGTAAAGCCGGCTACGCTGGAATTGGTAACAGGAACGTGTAAAGAAGGGTCTTCTGTACAGTTATTCAGCACCGGTGGAAAAATGGCGGTGATTTTTGTCTGGCAGTTAAATACGGTCAGTAAAATATCCTTGCTGTGGGCGCCCAGGAACTGTTTGGTTACGGGGTCATATTCATTTACGCATACCGTTACTACATACTTTCCCGGCAGGTTGGGTGTACAGGTAATCAATCCTTTGGAAGAAATAGAAATCCCCGGACTACCGCCCATTGGGTTATTGCCTGAATAAGGTGGGATATAGCTTACGGTTGCATTATAGGGCGGCGGCGTGGTGGAGTTGCTTTCATTGGCGCTGGAGCCGTCTGTTAATGCGCTGCAAAGGTTATAGGTCAGGCTGTCGCCGTCTTCATCATAGGCTGCATAATCCAGGCTGAACGGCATGGCATTGCAGATGACAATAGCGGTATCCCGGTCGAAGTACGCGCTGTTATTATTGGGCCTCGATTCTATTCCCGGTATCACGGTATAATAGGTAGATCCTTCGTGTTCAGAATCATAGATGTTACTCAGCTTTTCGCCCCGGCAGCAGCGTTGGGAGGAAACATAATATCCTCCAACAACAGGTGGCAGTTCAATGGTAGCGGTATAAAAAGCCACTTCAAGGTGTTGGGCCTGCGGTGCGAGACAAGGGTTTTTCAGGGTATCTATCAGCGGACGGGTAAAAGCAATGTAGAGGTAAACGGAGGATAAAACTTTGGAACCATTGGAAGTAAACACGTTAGCAGTAACGGGGTTCTCAAATCTGTCAATACAACCTTGACGGTCGCCACAGGTAAAATCTGCGTCGCGGTATAGCTTGAGAGTGATGAGATAACGGTAGCGGGAGTTATCTTCAGTCATTCCTAATGTTCTATAAAAAATTTCGCCACCAATGATATGATATCCAGCCGCAAAAACAGGGAACAAACAGCAGCTCAATATCAGTAAAACTGCTATCTTCATGATGGGGGATACTGCTCTCTGAATTTAACAAAAAAAGAGCATATACGGTTCAATCCGGCCAACTTTATCTTACAAGTGTGACGGTTCCCTTACGTTGAACGGTGTTATTGTTAATATCTTTTCCCTGAACTACCCAAACATAGGTACCCACTGCAGCAATACTGCCGTTAACAGTTCCATCCCATCCCTTGAGATACGCCGTACTGGAGAACATTAACTTACCCCAGCGATCAAACACCCGGAAGAATTCCATCTGCACAATACCCACCGGCAACGGACGGAATACATCATTTAAACCATCCCCGTTGGGTGAGAAGGCGTTAGGTATATAAATATCCGGTCCTTTGATAAAGCGCACAAAAATGTTGTCGGTACCGGAACAACCTTCCTGCGTATAGGCGGTAACGGTATATGTAATATCACGGTTATACGTAGTTACCGGATTATAAATATTGCGGCTGTTTAATCCATCCGGTGGTGTCCAGGTATACCGTACGCCTCCGGTAGCATTCAGCTGGAATGGCGTGTTCAGCATAATAATGGTGTCGTTGCCGGCAAAGGCATTTACTTTAGGTACCACATTTACCAGCGCAGTGGCGGTAACCGGTTTCGGGCATCCCAGTGTATCTGTTACCGTTACTGTAAACAGGGTGGTGTCCGGAGGATGGGCCAATGTAACTGCTGATGTGGATTTATCCACATAATAAGCCGGTGTCCACTTGTAGTAAGCGCCCCCTGTGGCGCGCAGCGTAAGCGGAATACCAAAGCAAACAGTGGTATCAGGAGCCGCAGTAGCCCTGGGTGGATCTACCACTTTGAGTGTAACGGTATCGGCTGAACGACATTTGCCCAGTGCTACCTGGATCTCATAACTTTGTTTGGGGGGAGTGGGCGTTACATACGCATCCGCCTGTAACGATATTACCTGGTTGCGGTCCAGGTCTGTCCAGCGGTAGGTGTATACTCCATCTGTAACTGATGGCAAATGCACCTCATCACTGGTACACACGGTGCTGTCGGAAATCGTTTTCACCCGGATGGTATCTCTTACATCTACCTTTACATCTTTAAAATTGGTACAACCCTGTGTATCCGTAAACGTTACCTTATAAACAGACGACTTCGGCGGAAATACAATAGCATTGGGTGCATTGGGATTCAGGATAAAATAATTATCGGGCGTCCATGAATAAGAACCGGGAAGTGTACTCTCTGCATACATTTGCAGGCTGTCCTTTGCGCAAAGTAGCGTATCGTTGGTAGCTGTGAATGGCGGCTTATCATAAATCACCAGCGGTTGTGTAATGGTTTGCTCGCATCCTTTCACATTGCGGGCATACAGCTTTACATTATAAGTGCCGGGCGTGGTATACGTATAAGGCGGGTGTGCCAGATTGGAAGTATCACCGTTGCCAAAATCCCATTTATAATACACGATGCCACCGGCGTCTGACCGGGTGGAAGCAGAATTGAATTTTGTTTCTTTATTCACGCAGGCGCCTGCGGTGGTAAATGCCGGCTTGAATACCGGGTACGCATATACGATAGCGATGGCGCTGTCGCCGCAATTACTCGCTTTATCTACATACAGTTTTACGGTATAGGTACCTTGCTGTGCATAAGTATGTTGAATTGGATTGGCGGTATTGGTATCAAGTGTAGCACCGTCTCCAAAATCCCAGTGGTATGGCTTTCCGAGGGTGCTGTTATTGGTGAAGGTAATGGTTAAGCTGCTGCAGTCCGCATATTTTTCAGGCATGGCAGCGGTGGCCTGTTTCACGCAGGAGGTAATGTTGATGTGAAAGTCTTTCCGCAACGTTCCGATTTTTTGTCCTTTGCGGAATTCATTTACACACACCGTTACCACATATTTACCTGCTGCCGGCGCCACACCGGAAATAATACCGGTATGCGGATCTATGGTAACGGTAGATCCCAGCGGACTGCTGCCACTGAATGGCGACACATAGCTGGCGAAACTGTACGGTGGTGCGTCCGCTGCGGGCGGAACATCTCCTTCACTGGTTTTACCGCCTTTATAAGCGTCGCAGAACTCATAGCTGAGGGAATCGGCATCCGGGTCTGTAGCAGAAAAATCGTAGGTGAATTTTTTGTCTGCACAAACGAGGGTGGCTTCTTCTTTATTAAAAACGGGGCTTGAATTATTGGTAGCACCGCTGTTACTGCCGGGAATATCGGCGTAGTAGGTGGCGCCCGTGCCCAGGTCGCCGGGACGGCCGCCGGGAATAGGTTCTGCCACTATATTTTCCATATATGGATCACGGCAACAGCTCTGGAAAGCAATGGTATACCCGGCGGTGTTCACCGGAATGGAAATAGTGGTAGTGTAAGTTCCGATCTGGTAACAGATCACCGGCGGGTTAACGATACAGGGATCTATCTTCGCAAGATTTTTTACTTCAAAGTTGGTACGTGAGATCTTGTACTGGCCTATCGCGCGGTAATCACTTCTGTCAAAAGAGGAAAGAAACACAGCGGTGGGCATTTTGGCAATCCGTTCCCCATCGCCGCAAATGCGGTATAATTTCAGTGTGATGGAATATTGAAGGTTATTTCCACTTTGCCCGAGATACTTGTAATATACCTGTCCGCCTATGATATGGCTGGCCTGCGCCACCAGGGCGCACACCATGCATAGCAGGATGACAAGAAGTTTTTTCACAACACGCGTTTTTTAGATTATAGTTGACAAAAGGCTATAAACTGTTCCAGTATCACATTGCTCTCTTCCGCTATTTCCCACATGCCCATGTGGCCCACGTTTTCAAAAATATGTACACTGCTGACCGGGGGTAAAGTTATCTGAGGTAGCACGTTATCCAGCGGCACTGCATTATCATCCTTCCCGATCATAAATAACACCGGCACGCGGAGGGTTTTCAGTATTCCCGTCCGGTCCGGCCTCACTGCCATTGCTTCGTAATACGCTACCAGGGAGGGAAGCTGGCATTCCATGCCCAGTTTTACGTAGGCGTCTATTAATTCGTTGTGTTTACTTTTGGTAGCAGGGCTAAACATATTCGGCAATGTTTGCCGCAAAAATGTTGCTGCTCCGTATTGTTCCATCATTTTGATGGACTTGCGTCTTCCTTCTTTTTTCTCTTCACTGTCAGCTTTCGCGGTAGAATGAAAGAGGCCCAGTCCCTTCAGCAGCGCCGGGTATTTTTCCGCCAGCGCCAGTGCAATGTAGCCACCCATAGAGTGACCGATGATAACTGCTTCACTGATATTTTCTGCTAACAGGATGGCATATACGTACTCCGCCATAGATTCAATGGTAAGTGGAGTAGTAAGCGGCGATAATGCGGTTCCGGGTAAATCAGGGATAATAATCCGGTAATGCTCTTTTAGTCGCGTTGTTTGGTGGTCCCAAAGCGTGGCATTTTCTGAAAAACCGTGTATAAGCACTATCGTTGCACCTTTGCCTTCGTCGAGCCAGGTGATGTTTCCGTTATTGATTGATTTCCGCATGTCTTAAGCCGGGAATAAATCGTGAAATAAAAGCATGTACCACTAACAAGATACAAAATATTAGTGCTGCTTTGGAAACCAGGTCACCATTTTTTACATAGAACGTAATATCTGCCTCCGGTGTTACAGTTGCTTTAAAAACAGCTTCTTTCCAATAGGGCTGGGGCTGATGTACGTTCCCCGCCGGGTCTATCACGGCCGATATACCTGTATTGGCACACCGGGCTATCCATCGCCGGGTTTCAATGGCGCGTATCCTGGCATACTGTAAATGCTGCCGGTGTCCTTCGGTGTTCCCCCACCATCCGTCGTTGGTTATAATGACTAATAAATTAGCGCCGGGTTTAATATGGGTCGCCATATAATTGCTAAACACAGATTCATAACAGATTACAGGAAATATGTTGATGCTGTCCTGCGGGTTTGTAAACATTTCCACACCCGGCATCCTGCCATAACTGCCTGAGATACCGCCAAAATCCAGCGCCACGCTTTGCATAAACGACAAATAGCCTACATAGGGCACCAGTTCGGCGCCGGGCACCAGCTCGTATTTATGGTATACCTGGATGTTGCGGGAAGTATCTATCTGGATGGCGCTGTTATAGGCATCCCAGCGGGTGCCGTCATTCATGGTCCGGGCGGTAGTGGGTATTTCATCGGTAGTGGCGTAGCGTTTCATAGTGGCTGCACCGCTGATGAGCTTTGCCCCCGGGTATTTACGCAGCATCTCACGGACGGCGATAATTTCCGGCTGATAGTTTAGCTCGTGTTCCCACGCTCCCTGTGGAAACAACGCCGTTTCCGGCCATATAATATAACGGGTATTGCTATCCGCTTTTTCTTCAGTAAGATGTAAAAATTTTCCAAGCTGCTCCATCGCCGATCCGGCGCTGAACTTTTCATCATAGGGATCTATGTTCGGCTGCACAATCACGATCTCCGTTTTCCGCGCAGGGTTGTCCACCGGCGCGGATATAAAGGCAGAAATGATCAGCGGTAACCCAATCACCAGGAGTGGCTTCCAGCTTTCTCCCAAAAGAACCTGTTTCCAGGTGAAATCGTATAGGCGGGCCCGTTTCCATACATTGTAAATAACAACGTTGGCCAACAATACCCAGAAAGTACCTCCGCTGGTGCCGGTATACTCATACCACTGGATCCATCCCGGCCGCAGCGCAAAAGCATGACCAAGCACCAGCCACGGCCAGCTGAATTCCCAGGTCTGATGAATGTATTCAAACGTTAACCAATATACGATCAATGCAAAATAGGCCACTGATTCCGGCAATTTCCGCTTCGTATTTTTGAAACCCAGCCAGGGAATACTCATCAGCAGGGCATTGAAGCAATTGGCAAAAACACCGCTCAGCGGAAGGGTGGTATTACCCACCCACCAGGTGGAAGCTACGTTCCAAACGAGGAAAGCCAGGAAAAGAAGACCAAAATATTTCCAGCGGTGCTGCACCTTATCGCTGATATACAATAAGGGCGTAAAGGCGATGAAAATAAGCGGGGTAAGCGGCAGGGTAGGCCAGGCAAGCCAGCAAATCAAACCACTCAGTATACTCAGCAACAGGTAAGGCTTCTTCATTTAAGCATTGCGGATTATGAATTACGAATTACGACGAAGATAAGCGCGGAATTACTGAAAACAAAAACGCCCGGTACTTTCATACCAGGCGCCTGTATCTAAAGTGTTGCTTATCTGCTGTAGTTAGGTGCTTCCTTCGTGATCACCACATCATGGGGGTGGTTTTCTTTTACGGTAGCAGCCGTAATTTTTACAAACTGCGCTCCCTGTAATGCTTTGATATCTTTGGAACCGGTAAGACCCATACCAGCCCGTAAACCGCCTACAAATTGCTGTACTATTTCAGACAACATGCCTTTGTATGGAACACGGCCTACGATACCTTCCGGTACCAGTTTCTTAATGTCATCTTCATCCTGGAAGTAACGGTCTTTACTACCTTCCTGCATGGCTTCAATAGAACCCATACCACGATAAGATTTAAATTTCCGTCCTTCATAAATGATCGTTTCCCCGGGGCTTTCTTCCACTCCTGCAAAAATAGATCCTGCCATGATGGTAGAAGCGCCTGCGGCAAGTGCTTTCACCATGTCGCCGGTATAACGGATACCACCATCTGCAATTACCGGGATACCCAGTTTCTTCAATGCATCAGCAGCTTCCATTACAGCCGACAATTGCGGGAAACCTGCACCTGTAACAATACGGGTAGTACAGATAGAACCTGGTCCTACGCCTACTTTTACTGCATCGGCTCCTGCCTGTGCCAGTGCCAGTGCGCCTTCTGCGGTGGCTACGTTACCGGCAATCACCTGTAATTTGGGGAATGCTTTCTTTAATTTCTTCAGGTTGTTTAATACGGCAATGGAATGACCGTGGGAGCTATCCAGGCAAACTACATCCACACCTACATTGATCAAAGCCTGTGCGCGTTCCAGTAAATCGGCAGTAATACCTAATGCTGCGCCCACCAGTAAACGGCCAAATTCGTCTTTTACTGCATTGGGATAGCTGGTCAGCTGAAGGATGTCACGGTAAGTGATCAGTCCTGCCAGTTTGCCCTGCTTGTTAACAACCGGTAATTTTTCGATTTTATATTGCTGGAGAATTTTTTCTGCCTTTTTCAGGTCAGTGCCTTCGGGAGCAGTGATCAGGTTTTCACTGGTCATCACTTCTTTTACAAGGCGTTTTTTATTTTTCTCAAACCGTAAGTCCCTGTTTGTCAGGATGCCTACCAGCTTGTTGTGGTCGTCAATGATGGGAATACCGCCGATACCGTTTTCTTTCATCAGTCGCAGTGCTTCTCCGATGGTAGCATCCACCTTCAGCGTAACGGGATCCATGATCATTCCGCTTTCGCTGCGTTTCACCCGTCTTACCATTTCGGCTTGCCGTTCGATGCTCATGTTCTTGTGGAGAATACCTATTCCGCCTTCCCTCGCCAGCGCAATAGCCAGCGTTGCTTCTGTAACAGTATCCATCGCTGCAGATACCATTGGTATATTCAGACGTATGTTTTTTGTTAATTGCGTAGAGAGATTTACTTCTTTAGGCAGAACTTCAGAGTAGGCCGGTACCAGGAGCACATCATCAAATGTAAGTCCGTCAGCTACAAATTTGGGTTTAGATTTTCCCGCAGGCATGATGCAACTATTAATCAGTTAAAAAATAATTGCACGCAAATGTACACCTAATTACCCAATAAATAAAATAATCACTCTCCATCAGGCCCGCCTGGTTGTTAATAAATCATTAACAAACCAGCTCGTAAAGCTGGCCGGGTAAGCTTCTGAGCACACTTTGCATTTCCAGGTTGAACACGGCGGTGGCTACCTGGCTCCCCGATAAACGGGTTTGCAGGTACAATTCTTCGAGGTGCCGCTGCGATTTTTCCCGGAAAAGCGACATAATCAGCTGTTCATCCTCGCTTAGTTCCGGGAATAACCCGGGTTGCACCACGGGGGCCTTGCCGGCAGCGGTTTTCTCTTGCCAGCCCATGAGCGCCAGCACATCTTCCGGGCCTGTTAGTAAGGCGGCTTTGTTTTGTTTGATCAGGTAATTACAGCCGGCAGATTGGGGATCATGAAGCCTGCCGGGAATACAAAACACATCCCGGTTGTAGCCATTGGCCAGATCTGCTGTAATCAGCGATCCGCCGCGCATTCCACTTTCTATCACTATAGTGGCGTCGCAGATCCCGGCTACAATCCGGTTCCGCTTGGGGAAGTTTTGCCGGTCAGGCATGGTTTGGCTGGGGAAGTCGGTCAGCAGCCCGCCGTGCTCCAGCATTTGCACCGCCACCTGTTTATGTGCCGGCGGATAGATCCGGTCCAGCCCATGTGCCAGCACGCCAATAGTAGGTATTTGGGCTTTTAAGGCCGTTTTATGGGCGATGATGTCAATACCATAGGCCAAACCACTCACAATAGTGATCCCCGCCTCCGAGAGTCCTTTAACCAATGTTTCGCAAACACTCTTTCCGTATGCGGAAGGATGCCGCGTGCCCACAATATTAATCATCCGCATGGCATTCAGCGAAGCGTTGCCTTTATAATACAACATCGCCGGATTGTCGTAGCAATGAAGCAATCGCTGCGGATACGCCGGGTCTGTACAAAACAGCGGCTGTATCCTGTACTTCTCCATAAAACTGATTTCATTTTCTATCTCCGTAAAATCACGGAAATTACGGATAGCGGCGGCCCTGATGGCGCCTACCGTTTCAATTCTTTCCAGCTCCTGCTTCCGCGCGTTGAAAATATTACCGGCGCTGCCGAAATGCTCCAGCAGTTTTTTTACAATTACATCGCCGATCAGGGGAATACGGGTTAATGCCAGTTGATACATGAGTTCCTGGGGCATAACAAACAATATTTCCGCATAATTTACAATTTTCCCGCGGCACTTTTTCTGCACAGCATGAATTATTTTTGCAGCTACCAACGGATATTTTTATGAAGATGAAATGGATACTGACAGGAGTAATGGTAGCAGGATTGTTTGCCTGTAAAACTACCCGGCCCGTAGCAGAAAAGAATACGGGATCGCAACTGCTTCCCGGTGGACCGGCATGGGCCGCATTATGGCAGCAACAGTCCGGCGAATATAAAGCACTGTGCCTGCAGGCATACCAGCTGGCTGCGCTCCGCCTCGATCAATACCTCGCCGCCAAAGGCAGCAAACCACTGGCTGTAGTTACAGACATCGACGAAACCGTGCTGGATAACAGCCCCTACTCTGTACACCAGGCGCTGGCAGGCAAATCATATGATGATAAAAGCTGGATGGAATGGACTGCCAAAGTAGCCGCAGACACCGTTCCCGGCGCACCTTCCTTTTTTAAGTATGCGGCCTCCAAAGGCGTAAAAGTATTTTATATCACCAACAGGGCGGAAAGCGAAAGAGCCGTTACCCTGCAAAACCTGCAACGCTACCAGTTGCCCGATGCTGATGATCAGCACCTGCTCCTGAAAACTACCACCTCCGGCAAGGAACCCCGCCGGCAACAAGTATTGCAGCAATATGAAATTGTAATGCTGTTTGGTGATAACCTCGGCGACTTCTCATCTACGTTCGACAAAAAACCTTTTGAAGAAAGAAATACAGCAGTACTACAGGCAACCCCCAACTTCGGCAGCCGGTATATTGTATTGCCAAACCCGATGTATGGCGACTGGGAAGGAGCATTGTACAACTTCCAGTATAAATTAACCACTCAACAAAAAGATTCTATACTGCAAAGGAGGTTGCGCAATTACTAGGGATCGCCGAAGGCGATCCCTCCGCTCACAGGCTGATAATCCGGAACACCGTCCGCCTGTTGGCGGCTCTTCCTTCTTCTGTATCATTGGTAGCTACCGGGTCGTTTTCGCCGTAACCCTTTGCCGTAAGGCGGTCCAGCGGGATACCTTTTTCTGTGAGGTAGCTCACTACTGCTTTGGCGCGGTTCTGCGAAAGCAGTTGATTGTCTTTGTCGGTGCCTACATTATCAGTATACCCCGCGATCTCAATTTTTACGGTGGGGTTATCCTTTAGCAGGTTCACCAGCTTGTTGAGTTCCGTTACCGATTCCGGTTTCAGGTTATACTGTTTGCTGTCGAAGAAGATGTTATGCAATACGATGCTGGCATTGGCAGCCAATGGCTGCAATGGAATATTTTTTTCGTAGGGGATGCCCGGGTTGTGTTCTTTCAGCGAAAAATTATCTGAATAAAAGAGATATCCTTTCCTGTTTACGTGCATGGCGTAATCCTTTCCTACCGGCAATGGCGCGAGGTAATCGCCGGTTTCATTGGTTTTAACGGTAGCGATATTATATCCGCCCTGGAGGTCAATGATATCTATGCTGGCGGTTAAACGCTGGTGCGTGAGGGTATCGTACACATAGCCTTTTACGTACAGTGTTTGCAGGGGACGTGCTTCCGGATAAAGTTCAAAGCGGTAAATATCGAGCGTGCCGCGGGTATCGGACCTGTCGGAGGCGAAGTAGGCAGTTTTACCATTTGCTTCTACTACCAGCGAGGCGTCTTCATCAATGGTATTGATCGGGTAACCCAGGTTGGTGGCTGGCCCCCAGCTGCCGTCGGGTTGCCGCCGCGAATAAAAGATGTCGAGGCCGCCATACCCCGGATGCCCGTCGGAAGCAAAGTACAGTGTTTGTCCATCTGCGTGGATGAAGGGAGTGGTTTCCCTGCCGTTGGTATTGATATTGGGCCCCATCCTTTCCGGTAGGCTCCATTGTCCGTTGGGTTGCCGGTTGGTTACAAATATATCTGCACCATGATCTGGTGTTTCACGTGCAAAATAAAGTGTTTGTTTGTCGGCGCTGAGGCAGGGTTGTGACTCCCAGTCGCGTGTGTTAATGGGCGATCCCATATTCTTTGGGGCGGTCCAGCCCGAGGTGGTTTTTTCCGAGTAGTAGAGATCGCAGCTGCCTTTGCCTTCCGGAAATTCGCAGCCTGTGAATACCAGCATGGTACCATCTTGTGAAATGTTTTGTGCGCCTTCATTGAAAGAGGAGTTTACAGGTTCACCCATGTTTTGTGCCGTTGACCAGATGTTGTTGTCCCGGTACGTAATATAAAAGTCTTCATTGCGGCCATTTACGCGCCTGGTGAAGATCAATGTTTTACTGTCAATAGTTAATGAGGGGAAGTATTCCGGATCTTTACTGTTTACCGGATCACCCAGGTTTTCCGGGTGGAATGGCACTGCCTGCCGGTTGTTGTTTACGGCAAATTCATAATTTACTTTCAGCTTCTCTGCATTTGCACTTTTCGATTTTATGGACGCAATGTATTGATTGATTAACTGTAACGCACCTACGAAATTTCCTGTGCCTGCCATCGCTTTTGAATAAGGCACCATTACTGGCCGCAGCCCGCTGCTATCCAGTTGTTTTAGCTTCTCAAATGCGGAGGTGGCCGCGGCATAATCTTTTAGCTCCACATAACACAAACCCATTTGTCCGTATGCATCGGTAAATCCCGGCGCCGTTTTAATGGCATCCTGCAGGAATCCGATAGCTGCTTTTGTCTGGTAAGTTCTTACGGCATCAATGGCGCGGTCAAAACTGGCTTTGGCTTTTTTAGGGGCATTTTCATAGGTAACTGTCTGGGCCTGCAACAGCAGCCCGAAGCCCAGCAGGCAACTCAGTATTAACAGGGAGGTCTTTTTCATAGTATGTATTCGCAATGTAATTAACGAAAATACTACGAAAATAGTACGGGGAGATCGCCTTCGGCGATTTTAAATTGTCTTGGAGCAGGATTACGCTGATTATACTGATTTTTTTGATTTGATCTTTTGGATTCTATGAATGATTTCAAAATGATTAAGGGAGACATTAGCGAATTTATCCGCTTATATCTCCCTTAATCATTTATAGAATCCAAAAGATCAAATCAAAAAAATCAGTATAATCAGCGTAATCCTGCTCCAAGACAATTTAAAATCGCCGAAGGCGATCTAAGGAACATTAATATACTTATGGATCTGCAATGACATGGTCCATTCCGGATGATCTTTGATATACTCCGTAATCAGCGGCGTCATTTCTGCGCTGCGTTCCCATTCAGGCTGCAGGTACAGCTTACAATGCTTGCCGGCTAAGGCTGCATATTTTTCTGCCCAGGCAAAATCCGTTTTATTAAAGATCACCACTTTCAGTTCATGCGCGGCTTTGCAGATTTCCGGCAGGGGCGCCTTGAACTTCTTGGGCGATAAAGTAATCCAGTCCCATTTGCCACTGAGCGGCGAAGAGCCAGACGTCTCAATATGCGTGTGAAAACCCTGTTGGTGCAGGGAGCGGGTAAGTGCATCAAGATTATGAAGCAAAGGCTCACCACCGGTTACCACCGCAATACGGCCGGGATAGGCCGCTGCTTCGGTTACAATATCAGACACGGCTACCTGCGGATGCTTATCTGCATCCCAGCTGTCTTTTACATCACACCACACACAACCCACATCACAGCCACCCAGTCTGATGAAATAGGCAGCCCGCCCCTGATGGTAGCCTTCACCCTGGATCGTGTAAAAGCGCTCCATCAGCGGGAGGGTATCAGTACTAATATTTATTGTTGTTACAGACATGACTTACTTCACAAAGGTCCGGTTTTTTTAGTTCCGGCTATATTTAATTCTATTTTCAAACCTCACGGGTTCGAATCCCTGACTCTCCGCCCATTAATTCATACTTCCTTTCAAACCAATAGTGGCGTGATAGGTGTTTTTGAGTAAAGCGGCAATCGTCATCGGGCCTACGCCACCCGGTACAGGGCTGATGTAGCTGCATTTAGGCGCTACTTCGTCAAACTTCACGTCGCCTTTCAGGCGGAATCCGCTTTTCCTGGTGGCGTCTTCCACACGGTTAATGCCTACATCCACAATTACAGCGCCTTCTTTCACCATATCCGCCGTTACAAAATCCGGTCTGCCAATAGCGGCAATGATGATATCAGCCTGACGGCAAATTTCAGCCAGGTTCTGCGTCTGGGAATGGGTAAGGGTAACGGTGCAGTTGCCGGGATTGGTATTGCGGCTCAGTAAAATACTCATAGGCGTACCTACAATATGACTGCGGCCTATAACTACTGCGTGTTTTCCTTTGGTAGGAATGTTGTAATGCTCCAGCATCAGCATAATACCATAAGGAGTAGCAGGAATGAAAGCAGGTAAACCACTTACCATTTTACCTACGTTCATGGGATGGAAACCATCCACATCTTTACTCGGATCAATGGTGTTGATCACCAGCTCTTCATTGATATGTTTTGGTAAAGGTAATTGTACAAGGATACCATCCACATCCGGATTTTCATTCAGCAGAATGATCTGGTCCAGCAGATGCTTTTCAGAGATCTGCGCATCAAAACGCAGGAGGGTGGAATTGTAACCGCATTCTGCACATGATTTTACTTTGGATGCTACGTAGGTTTCACTTGCCGGATTATTACCTACCAATATGGCTGCCAGGTGAGGGACCTTTTTCCCAGCGGCCTTCAATTCAGCCACCTGGGCGGCTAATTGGGCTTTTATAGCCTCAGAAACGAGTTTACCGTCTAAAATTTGCATGTGCAAAGGTAAGAAAAAGCTGTATGTTATCAGCTATGGGGAATCAGCTTTTTAGAGAAGCGCTGTCAGAAGGAACGGGGGGCGATGAACTAAAATCATCCGAAGATCCAGCAAAACAAGCTCCTGTAAAGGAACTTGCTTTGCTCAGGCATTGCGCCCGTCAGGAACTTACGAGTTGTTCAGTGGAAGTTATAAGGCAAAACTTAAATATAAATCTTCTTGTTGATATATGCAACGGAAGAGTCAGATCACAGTACTTTATGATTTAAATTTTTGGAGCAGCATCCAGTATTTCCGATGCTGATGCCCCTGCATATTTTTCAAAGTTGCGGATGAACTGTCCGGCCAGATCTCTTACCTGCCTGTCATGAGCGGCTTTATCTTCCCAGGTATTGCGTGGGTCCAGGATATGGGACGGAACGCCGGCGCAATTATCAGGGATTGAAAAACCGAATACAGGATGCGGATGGAAAGTTTCCTTGTCAAGGCTGCCATTCAGCGCTGCCGTGATCATAGCGCGGGTATACGACAACTTCATGCGGCTGCCGGCGCCATAAGCGCCGCCGGTCCAGCCGGTGTTGATCAGCCATACATCTACATTGTATTTGCGCATTCTTTCACCCAGCATCTGTGCATACTGCGCCGGGTGCAAAGGGATGAACGGCGCGCCGAAACATGCGCTGAAAGTGGACTTCGGCTCTGTAATGCCTGCTTCGGTACCCGCTACTTTAGCGGTGTAACCTGAAATGAACTGGTACATGGCCTGTCCGGGTGATAACCTGGAAACTGGTGGTAACACACCATAGGCATCGCAGGTAAGAAAGAATATATTCTTTGGAATACCTCCTACAGAAGGTTCCAGGGCATTATCAATATACGGCAGCGGATAAGATACACGGGTGTTTTCGGTGATCCCGCAATCCCCATAGTTCACGGTATTGGTGCCGGGAAAAAAGTTAATATTTTCCAGCAGCGCGCCTTCACGTACGGCACGAAATATCTGCGGTTCTTTTTCTTCAGAAAGATCAATACATTTTGCGTAACAACCGCCCTCAAAATTAAAGACGCCGGTAGCGGTCCATCCGTGTTCATCATCACCGATGAGCTTCCGCGAAGGATCAGCGCTCAATGTGGTTTTGCCGGTGCCGCTCAAACCAAAGAAGATAGCGGTATCGCCGTCATCGCCCACGTTGGCGGAGCAATGCATGCTTAATACATTTTTGTTGTGCGGCAATTCGTAATTCAGGATGGTGAAAATACCTTTCTTGATTTCACCGGTATAGGCGCTGCCACCTATGAGGATAATTTTTCTGGTGAAATTCACTACGGAGAAATTCTGCTGCCGTGTGCCGTCAGTGGCAGGATCTGCCAAACAGCCAGGCGCCTGGATAACGGTCCAGTCGGGATGCATATAATCCAGTTCATCTTCCGAAGGACGTAAAAACATGTTGTAGGCAAACAGGCTTGACCACGGCAGTTCTGTAATTACTTTGATGTTGACCCGGTAATCCTGGTCGGCACAAGCATAGCAATCACGTACCCACACGTCTTTCCCGCTGAAATAACGGGTGATCCTGCTGTATAAACGATCAAAATTTTCTTCAGAAATGGGGAGGTTAAAATCGTTCCAGTTAACAGTGTCCGTTGTGATGTTGTCTTTTACAATGAATTTGTCTTTGGGTGAGCGGCCGGTAAATTCGCCGGTGTTTACAGCTGATGCCCCTGTATCGGCATATACCCCTTGCTTACGGGCGACCGTTTGTTCCGCCAGTTTTTCGGGTGAAAGTTGGTAATAGATGTTCGTTACGTTCTCTATGCCAAGTCCCCGTAAGTCAGCAACAGGATTCCTTACGCTACTCATTTGCATAAAAGCAAGATTGTTTTGGTGTAATAGCAAAACTAGCGATTTTTTGATATTGTCAAATTTTATAGGTGTTATACCATTGAAATTTAGAAATTAAATATCGGTTTAGGGGTTGTTGTTGCGATATCTTCAAAATGTCCACTTTTCATTGCAGGATTATCTAACCATAATTGAGAGAATATACTATTAAATAATTGTAAGGAAGTATTAGTACGATTTTGTCATTTAATGATGCAGATATTGACCGATTTGCCGGTTCTGACCTTTTTCATATTTCTACCTCCCGAATTTTACATAGGTTTGAAGCCTCATTTGAAATTAAGCGATATGAAGAATCTGCCCTTGGATCCGCAGCTGTTCGTGAAGAACCGCCAGCGTTTTGTGGCTAAAATGCAGCCACAGTCTATAGCTATTATTAACTCCAATGACGAACTGCCCACCAATGGCGACGCCTTGTACAAGTTTAAACAGAACTCAGATCTGTATTGGCTCACAGGCATTGATCAGGAGGATACGATGGTAGTGTTGTATCCCGGTAACCCGGATCCGAAGTACCGCGAAGTATTGGTACTGGTGCGACCTAACGAGTTAAAGGAAAAGTGGGATGGCCACAGGTTGCGCAAAGACGAGGCATACGCCGTGTCTGGTATGAGCACCGTAGTATGGCTCGATAGCCTGGATGCGCTTTTACAACAGTGGATCAACGAAGCCGCCAACATCTACCTGAATTCCAACGAAAATAACCGCAAAGCAAACCTCGTACCGGTAAAAGATTACCGCTATGTACAGGAAATGAAAGTACGTTACCCGTTGCATAACTATCTGCGTGCCGCTGTTATCTTTAAAGAATTGCGCGCAGTAAAAACGCCGGAAGAAATCAAGGTGATGCAGGAAGCAATGGATATCACCGAAAAAACTTTCCGCCGCTTACTGAAGTTCATTAAACCCGGCGTATGGGAACATGAAATCCATGCGGAAATTTTACACGAATTCCTGCGTAACCGTTCTGCCGGTGAAGCTTATGGCTCTATCATCGCTTCCGGCGACCGCGCACGCACCCTGCACTATATCTCTAATAACCAGGAATGTAAAGACGGAGAAGTGATCCTGATGGACTTTGGTGCAGAATACGGCGGATATAACGCCGATCTTACCCGTTCCGTACCGGTAAATGGTAAGTTTTCGCCCCGCCAGCGCCAGGTATACGATGCCTGCCTGCACCTGCATAACTACGCCAAATCCATTCTCCGCCCGGGTATCACCATTGCCAAATACCACGAAATGGTAGGAGAGGAAGCCACTAAACAATTTATAAAAATCGGGCTGCTCACAGAAGAACAGGTGAAAAATCAGGACCCCGAAACACCGGCCTACCGCAAATACCTGTATCACGGCATTTCCCATCACCTCGGTGTAGATGTGCACGATCTCGGTCCTTCTTTCCATCAACCGATCCCGGTGGGCGCTGTAATGACCATCGAACCAGGCATTTATATTGAAGAAGAACAACTGGGTATTCGTATCGAAAACAATATCTGGCTCACCGCCGATGGTAATGTGGACCTGATGAAGAATATTCCTGTCACGGCAGATGAAATTGAAGCCCTGATGGCCAAATAATCAGGATGATTTTTTATGATTATCCTGGTTAGCAAAGATTAAAAGATAGATGATATAATATAATTATCAATATTCTATCTTCGCTCATCAGGATAATCACAAAATCATCATAATCACAGTTAATGAAACAAATACCGAATATTCTTACCCTATGTAACCTCTTCTGCGGTGCACTGGCCATTATCTGCATACTGCATGCGCCTGAATACCGCGCGGAAATTAACGGCGCCGACTATACGATTATCAGCCCGGAACCTGTATACTGGGCATCCGCACTGGTAGTGATTGCAGGTATTTTCGATTTTTTTGATGGTATGATAGCCCGCCTCCTCAAAGTATCAGGCCCTATGGGTAAGGAACTCGATTCACTGGCTGATGTGGTGACTTTTGGCGTGGTACCCGGCATGATGTTGTACCGCCTCCTGCGCAGCGCCTATTTTCAGCAACCAGATGTTTTTGATGTATCCATTATTAACCTGGCGCCGGCCTTACTGGTGCCCTGTTTTGCGGCTTACCGCCTCGCTAAGTTCAATATAGATACCCGCCAGTCTGAAAATTTTATTGGCGTACCCACGCCCGCAGTAGCCCTGCTGGTGGCCTCTTTCCCCCTCATCCTTTTATTTAATCCCTTCAACCTGGCACACTGGTTCCAGAATATCTGGGTATTATATATCACCATTGCCCTGCTCTGCTACCTGATGGTGGCCGAAATACCAATGATCAGCCTGAAGTTCAAAAGTAAAAGCCTGGCACAAAACTGGCCCCGCTTCTTATTGATCGGCCTCACCCTGGTAAGCATACCCCTCCTGAAGTTCGCTACCGTTCCTTTTATATTTATTTGTTACGTAATATTATCGGTAGTGGCGCCGCCGAAAATACAAGCGGTTTAACATTCTGGATTTTTTGATGTAGGTTTGCGGCAAAATTTCTAGCACAATGACTTTTACTGCACATATCAATGTGATGCCACTGAAAGAATTATTAGATCCGCAAGGTAAAGCGGTAATGAGTGGTCTCAAGAACCTCGGCCTGGGCCAGGTACAAGATGTACGTATTGGTAAACACATTACTCTGCAAATTGAAGCCGCCAGCCAGGAAGAAGCAAGGCAGATCGCTGAAAATGCCTGCCAGAAACTGCTGGCAAACCAGGTAATGGAATCTTTTGAAGTACAAATACAATAATTAATTGCGAATTGCGGATAACGGAGCTGTGGGGAGATGACTGGTAAAGTCTCCGGACTGCATCTCCCCACACATTCGTAATTCGTAATTCGTAATTAAATTATGAAATTATATCTCGTTCCATCTCCCATTGGCAACCTCGCCGATATTACCTACCGGGCCGTAAAAGTACTCGAAGAAGCAGATCTGATCCTCGCGGAAGATACCCGTACTTCCAGCGTATTACTGCGGCATTACCAGATCAATAAACCCGTTACTCCCTACCATCAGCACAACGAGCATAAAATAGTGCAACACCTCCTGCAACAGCTGCAGGGCGGTAAAACAATGGCTATGCTCACAGATGCCGGTACCCCCGGTGTGTCTGATCCCGGGTTTTTACTGGTAAGGGAATGCGCCCGCGCCGGCGTACCGGTAGAATGCCTTCCCGGCGCCACCGCCTTTGTACCCGCACTGGTAAACAGCGGCATCCCCATGACCCGCTTCGCCTTTGAAGGATTCTTCCCCCTCAAGAAAGGCCGCCATACCCTCTTTACAAAACTGGCCACCGAAGAACGGACCATCGTTTTTTATGAGTCGCCCATGAGACTGCTCAGAACCCTCTCCGACCTGATCCAGTATTTCGGACCAGACCGCCCGTGCTGCGTATGCCGCGAACTCACCAAAATGTTCGAGGAAAATAAACGCGGCACACTGCAGGAAGTACACGATTACTTCGCTGAAAAAGGCGTAAAAGGAGAAATTGTAGTAGTGGTGCAGGGCGTTGAATAATTATTTTTACCTTCCGGTTGGTTGCTGACATACGTTTTGTATAACAAATCATTTAGCCATGCCCGTTACTGATATCGCCGCACTGCGACTGCAACATCAGCAGTTGCTGAAAACAGCCTTCAAAAAACCACAGGACATGGTGGCCTTCTTTGGCGCTATGCAGGCACAGGAACATGCCAACAGCAAATGGGGCATTGGCGTACGGCTCCCCGGCTGTGCAGACGCGGACATAGAAAAAGCCATCAGCAACAAATCCATTATCCGCACCACCGCCTTCCGCGGCACCCTGCACCTCATAGCCCCCGCCGATGTACGCTGGATACTGCAACTCATCGCTCCCACTATAAAGGCCCGCATGGGCAGCATGATGCGCAAACTGGAAATGGACAATGCCCTCCTGCAGAAAACCAATCAATATATCACCAAAGCATTACAGGGAAGAAACCACCTCACCCGCAAAGAACTCACCACCCTGTTACAGGAAAAAGGAATCAATACAGACGACCACCGCATGAATCACATCATCTATCACGCAGCGATGGATGGAATTATCTGTAACGGCCCCCTCAGCGGAAAACAATTTACCTACACACTCCTGGATGAATGGCTGCCCGGCACAGCCACACTCAATAAACAGGCATCGCTGGTTACCCTGGCTAAACGCTACTTCATTAGCCACGGCCCGGCTACCTTACCCGATTTTGCCCAATGGGCCGGCCTCTCACTTACAGATGCCCGGGCCGGACTGGAAGGAGCGCAATCCGCCTTAAAACCACTGGACGTAAACGGTACGGCCTATTGGATGGCTCCCGGAAAAAAACAAACCACACCCGATACCTCCCTGCTGTTACCAGCCTTCGATGAATATTTCATCGGGTATAAAGACCGCAGCACACTGATAGATATGCAGTTTGCCAAAAAAGTAATGACCATCAACGGTATCTTCAACCCTATCATGGTACAAAACGGGCAAATCATAGGCACGTGGAAACGCACCTTTAAAAAAGACAGCGTAACCATCGTCACCGATCCGTTTAAACCATTCAAAAAGGCCGGTCTGAAAGCGTTTGAACCAGCCGCACAACAGTACGCGGACTTTCTCGGCCTCACCCTCCACAGTTTCTCCTGATTTACTTCCGGCCACATTGCACTCATCAAATATCAGGGACAAAATCGCCAAATGATCCTTATTTTAGCTGTTTTAAACCAAATGAAACGGAATGAAGTACCGGGTTACAACAGGCAGCTGTATTGCCATCGCTTTGCTGGCGGGCAGCTGGTTACAACTAAGCGCTCAATCTGACCGCTGGCAGCAGAGAGTAAAGTATACGATGGATGTGAAGGTGGATGCGCCGGCCAATCAGTTCAAAGGACAACAACACCTTGAATATTACAATAACTCCCCCGATACATTAAAGAAAGTTTTTTATCACCTCTACTGGAACGCCTTTCAGCCCGGCAGCATGATGGATGTACGCAGCCGCGAACTGGGGAAAATTGTAATCGGAAGAGATAAAAAAGGGAACGAACGCCGCGACTGGGACAACCGCGTACGCGACCGCATCTCCCAACTGAAACCGGATGAAATAGGCTACCAGAAAATCATCTCCCTGAAACGCGACGGAAAACCACAGGACTTCAAAGTAGTGGAAACCATCCTGGAAGTGCCGCTGGATAAGCCTGTCCTGCCACACTCCAAAGCTGTTTTTGATATGGAATTTGCCTCACAGGTGCCGGTACAGATCCGTCGCAGTGGCCGCAATAATGCCGAAGGAGTGGACTTCTCTATGTCACAATGGTACCCTAAAATGTGTGAATACGATTATGAAGGATGGCACGCCACTCCTTATATCGCCCGCGAATTTTACGGCGTATGGGGCGACTATGATGTAAAGATCACCATCGATAAAAAATACGTGATCGGCGGTACGGGCTACCTGCAAAACCCCGATCAGATTGGTCACGGATATGAAAAACCCGGCGCTAAAGTAACGCCTCCCACCGGTAACACACTCACCTGGCATTTCATTGCACCTAATGTACATGATTTCATGTGGGCCGCCGATCCGGATTACAAACACATCACGCAGAAAGTGGATGGGTTTACGGCTCACTTCTTTTATATCGACAACGAATACACGCACAACACCTGGCCCCAGCTGGCGAAAATGATTCCAGCCGCCTATGCCTATATCAAAGCGCATTACGGCGCTTATCCGTATGAGCAATATTCTTTCATACAAGGCGGCGATGGCGGTATGGAATATCCAATGGGCACCCTCATTATGGGCAACGGTAAAATGGATGGTTTATACGGAGTAGCCATGCACGAATGGATGCACAGCTGGTACCAGGGAATGCTGGCCACCAACGAAAGCCTGTACCCGTGGATGGATGAAGGCTTCACCACCTTTGCGGAAAACAATGTGATCTTTAACACCATCGATTCACTGAAAGACCGCGATGCGCAGGAAGATGCATATGCAGGTTATTTTGCGCTGGCAAGAAGTCCTTTTGAAGAACCCGCTACCACGCATGCCGATCACTTTAACACCAACTACGGTTATAGTCTTACTGCCTACTCCAAAGGTGCTGTATTCCTGGAACAGCTGGGTTATGTAATTGGCGCGCAAAACCGCGATAACGGCCTGTTACGCTACTATAACGAATGGCGTTTCAAACATCCGAACGTAAATGATTTTGTACGGGTAATGGAAAAAGAAAGTGGTATTGAACTGGATTGGTACAAGCAATATTTTATCAACGCCGTAAAACATATCGACTACGGTATCGACAGCGTTTTTGCAAAAGGCAATAAAACAGTAGTGCGCTTACGCAGGGTAGGATATATGCCGATGCCCATTGACTTTATGGTAACGGATAAGAACGGTAATAAAGTGCTGCACTATATTCCGTTGTCCATCATGTACGGCGAAAAACCTAATGAGTATCCAAATGTAAAACGTATAGTCGATCCCGTTTGGTACTGGACCAATCCCGTTTATGAAGTAGAACTGGATACCCCGCTTGCAGATATTAAAGAGCTGGAAATAGATCCCAGTCAGCGTATGGCAGATGTGGACAGAAGTAATAACAAAGCCGTGTCTTAATATACACCAGAAATAAAGCTTGTACCGGGATGTTGTTTATAAAACAGCATCCCGGTATTTTTTTACAGCGATTGCAACACCGTTGCGGCGCGCTGTTCTCCTTCTTCCATCATTTCTTTCATTACCTGTGGTATAAATTCCAGTCCTCCCATAGCTACATCCAGTGCCTTTCTGGGGCGGATGATGTGTAGCTTTACCGCGCTTTTTCCCTGGAAAGGATTAGCGGCGGGAAGATCAAAGCACTGATCTATATCCGCAGCAGGGATGCCTTTTTTTTTCAGGTTATCTTTTACGGCAGCAAGATAGTGTAGCGACTGGTTGATGAGCTGTGTGATTTCCAGGTCGGTGGCGGCTATTTCATTGGTGGTGTTATCCACTTGCTTTTCGAGGATATCGATCAGGTTTTTGAATAAGATATCATCTTCGCCGGGAGTTTCCGGGGTGAGCAGGATGACATAGATCCCGGTGGCGCCTTTTTCTATGGCCAGTTTAATGGGGTGATAGTGAGCGCCGCCGGCATTGGTGAATTGCTGCACATGATCAGGGAGGGATGCTACTTCCACCGGTGGCATAAACACCGGCATACTGCAGGATGCCTGCATGGCTTCACGGAACGTGTAATTGTCGAGAAGGGATATTACATCATAATCCTTCTTCACCATATCGGCGCCTGACGGAGAAAAATAAGTGATGCGGTTTGTTTGCAGGCAGCGTGCCGCAACAAATACTTCTTTATTCAGCTTTTGCAGTGCGCTGAAGCGGGCATCGGTAAAGATGTTGGTAATTTTATGGGTAAGGGCGGTAGCGTTGTAAAGGGAGTTGTTTTGGGGGAAGCGTTGCAGCATGGTATTGGTGCTCACCAGGTCGGCGGTGGTGTTACTGGTGAACAATTTTTCCAGCAACGATATTTCTCCCAAAGCCGCGAGGGGAGCAATTAATGAGCTGATGCCAGTGCCGCAGAAAAAGTCGAATTCAATAGCTGGTTGTTGAGAATAAAGATGCTTTAAAGCGCCAACAGCAAAAGCCGCCCTGGAGCCGCCGCCACTGATGACTAACGCAGTTGTAGCCATGAGGATTTTTTAGGTAGCAACAATTTAACTAAAAAATCAAAATATCAGCTGCTGTAATTGGTTCTGCCAGGTATGGCCCTGTAGTTCCTGGTCCTTCAGTTTGTTCAGGTGGTGTTCATTGTGATGTGCAATGTAATACAACATTTCACGGATGGTGATCTTTCCGAGCAGGGGGTGCGGCAGGCGGTACTTGTCCAGGTCACTTTCCGACCAGCCGGCCAGTTTGTTGATTAATTTATTTTTCTGGAGAAGAAAACCTTGTAGTAACGCGGGTCGCTGCGCAGGATAGATCACCCCGGGCTGATAGGCCCTGGTAGCTTTTGCGCCGGCATCCAGGATCCGCTCATAGTCAGCCACCAGCTGGTTGTACGACCGCGATGGTATGGTGCTGGCGCCGAAATAGCGCAGTGTTACTTTGGGAAATCCCAGGGCGCCGCTTACTGGTCTGATGGATTTGGTGAGATGATCCAGCTGCTGGCCAGCCGACCACTTACCGTAGGGGGAAGCGGTAAATCGTATATCCGGCAACGTATTCACAAAATCCACGAAGTTGTCGAAACTGGTATTTAATAGAGATTTGATCTCGTGCTGGTTCAGGTACATAGGAAACAAAATTTAGAGGGTTTCAAATACACTATACCTGGCTTTGTAAACAATATACCCGGGCCGCTGCATTCTCTTTGAAGTTACGCCAGATTTGCGAGCCGGCCAATAGCTTATTACATATAAAACGAATTTATGTATAATAAAATCGCCACATGGCCCGGGAATATTGATCCGCTACTGAAAAATCTTAAATTATTCCAGCACAGCGCATTCAAAACCTTGTTTTTGAACGAATTCTACAATAATATTCTCTTCCACCTGTAAGTCGGCAATGCGTAATACTTTATCGCAGTCGTCCAGGTCTACATGGCATGACCCAACGGGGAAGCTGGAAGCAATGGCCTGGATCATCTGCTGGCGCTCTTCCAGGCTGCCTATATTGGTTTTGAATATTCCTATCATCGCACAAATGTTTTTTAGTGTGATTCTTTTTCTTCGTTTTTAGGTTCTTCCGGATCACGGTACCAGTCGTCGCGTTTCCACGCGCCAAAACCGGTTCTGCAACGGTTGCGCAGGTGTTCTCTCATTTTCTCCTGTTCTTCCGGCGTCATATTCGCCATTTTGTCTTTCAGGCGGGCTTTCCATTCCCGGCCGCGGTTAAATTTATCGTGATGGTTATGCCATCCAAAAAGTAGTTTACCCAGTAACATCAGGCCCAGCGCCTGCCAGAAATTGATGACCGGTCCGTGGAACAGTTCAGGGATCAGGCAGTTCCATAATAGCATGGTAGCAAATCCTACTGCTGTAATAAACAGTGCTCCCATGATTATAAACTTGAGTACCTGTGGCCCCCTTCTTCTGCCAAAATTGTTTCTCATATCTTAATAATTAAATCAGTCGTTAAGTAATTCGTTGTACAGTTCTGCCAGGCGTTCCCGCAGGAACAGTACTGCATAACGTTTGCGTGATAAAAGGGTATTTACCCCAATGCCGGTTTCTTCACTCATTTCCTTAAAGGATTTCCCCTCCAGTTCGTGCTGCAGAAATACCTGCCGCTGATCGGCCGGTAATTCATCAATGGCCTCCATAATGGCTTCCGACATAATCTTTTTCGCCATCGGGGTGTCTGCCTCCATGTTTTTGTCGGAAAGTAGTTCGGGGAGAAATAACACTTCTTCACCTTCTATCTCGCGCGTGAAATCGGAAAAAGGAGTTTCTTTCTTCTTACGGAACCAATCGGTAATCTTGTTCCGGGTTACGGCAAAAAGCCATCCGGTGATAGAATCTACCTGGCTTCCCAGGCGCAGGTATTCGGTAAACTGATAGAAAACATCCTGTAAAATATCCTCTGCATCGGACGCATTATTTACCCGTTGCCGGATAAAATGCAGCAATCGCTTGCGTTCCTGCTTCACGGTTGCCTGTATGCGTTCGTTTTGCTCTATGGCCATAATGCTATTTGTAAGGACCAGCTGTTTCATCTTAATAAGGATGACGAAGCAGCGAACCGGATATTTTATAAGGACGAAAAAAAATCTTCTTAAATTACGTACAAGGAAATCTGTTGTTTATGCACGATCACGCCCACGCCCATACTCCTGCACTCAATAACGCCCAGGTTAACAGGGCCTTTATATGGGGTATTTCCCTCAACCTGGCCTTTGTGGCGGCAGAGTTTATCGCGGGTTTCCTCACCCATTCCCTGGCTCTCATGGCCGATGCCGGGCATAATCTCAGCGATGTGGCCAGCCTGGCCCTCTCGCTGCTGGGGTTCCGCCTGGTCAAAATCACTTCCAACCCCGGTTATACCTATGGCTACCGCAAAAGTACAATTCTTATCTCCCTGTTTAACGCTATGCTGCTGCTCATTGTGGTAGGCGTGATCGGGTATGAGGCCATCCGCCGCTTCAGCCAGCCCTACGAAGTACCCGGAACACTCATTGCCGTAGTAGCAGGCATCGGTATCTTTATTAACGCATTTACCGCCTGGCTGTTTTTCAAGGACAAAGAAAAGGACCTGAATATAAAAGGAGCCTACCTCCACCTGGCCGCCGACGCCCTGGTGTCGATGGCAACCGTAGTTGCCGGTATCATGATCATTTACACAAAATGGTACTGGCTGGATCCCCTGCTGAGTATAATCGTAATGGTGGTGATTGTGCTGGGTACCTGGGGGCTGCTGCGCAACAGCCTGCGCCTGTCGATGGATGGTGTGCCAAAGGATATCGACTTACAGGAAATCAGGAAAAAGGCCCTGGCCGTGAAAGGGGTAAAAGATATTTATCATATTCATGTGTGGGCGCTCAGCACTACCGAAAACGCCTTAACGGCTCAGGTTACCATAGATCCGCAGCTGGATGCTGCCGGCACAGAAGCTTTGAAGAAAGAACTGCGCCATGAACTGGAACACCTGGGCATCCGCCACACCACACTGGAAACCGGGTTTAGCTCTTAGCTAATACCACAAACTTCTCCTTAAAACTTTCTTCCGGGAAAATATCATACACCTTTACCAGGCGTGGCTTTAAGCCGCTGTCGGAAATTTCCTGGGCCAGATCCCCGCCTTTCAGGCAAATCAGCCCCTTCTCAAACTGCTTGCCCGGCGCCGTGGATTTCTTTAACACATGCTTGCTCCAGCGCCAAAGGTCGCCCAAAGGAGCCACCGCACGGGAAACTACGATATCAAACTTCCTGTTCTTAATGTCTTCCACGCGGCTATGCGCAGCGGTAACGTTTTTTAGCTGCAGCGCTTCCGCTACGCCCTCCACTACCTTGATCTTTTTACCAATGGAATCTACCAGGTGAAATTGTACTTCCGGGAAAAAGATAGCCAGGGGAATACCCGGAAATCCACCGCCGGTACCCAGGTCCAGGATTTGGGTGCCTGGCTGGAAATCCGCTATAGCGGCTATACTGAGAGAATGTAATACGTGTTTTTCATATAAGGCATCTATATCTTTACGGGATATCACATTGATCTTTTCGTTCCATTCCTGGTATAATCCCTGCAGCGCCTCAAACTGCGACAGCTGTTCCGGTGTAAAGTCGCTGAAATACTTTAAAATAACTTCCATGCGGCAAAAGTAAAGCAAAAGCAAATAAGCAGAAAGCTATTTGCCTGCTGCTTATTACCATTTATTTTTTGCCTTGAAAAGCAAGGCGGGTGTAAAGATGATATAATATAATACCATGAAGATGTCCATCAGCCAGCTGAACTTAAACAGGTCGCTTTCATCCAGCCTGCGCATGGCAGCATAAGTAATAATGGACTGTATCAGCACTTTGCCGCCAAAAATTCCCAGCACATACCACAGGATGGGAGGCGGGAAAAATAAAGCGAAAATAAAGGCGGGGTAAAAAAGGAAATGCGTGAGTGAAAATAATCCCAGCACAAACTTATGACCGAAACGGTAATGCTTGCCGGTAGACATATGCCGGGTTTTTTGCTGGAACCAGCTTTTCCAGCTCAGCTTTGGCTCGGAGTAGGTGAAAGCCTGCTTGTCGATCACCACCCCCACATTTTTGCGGTTGGCAGCTGTGTTCACAAACAAATCATCGTCCCCGGAGGCAAGATGCTGGTGGCTTGTAAAACCCTTATGTTTAAAGAATAGTTCCCTTTTATAGGCCAGGTTGCGGCCCACACCCATATACGGCATGCCGCTCATGGCAAAGGAAAGGTGCTGAAGCGCGCTGAAAAAAGTTTCGTACCGGATGATCTTATTCAGGAATCCCGGTTTTTTATGATAAGCGCCGTATCCCAGTACTATTTCTTTTTGATCTGTAAAACCCTGGCTCATCAGGGAAAGCCAGTAGGTGCTGCCTGGTTTGCAATCAGCATCTGTAAGCAATACCTTTTCAAACTGGGCGCCTTTCAAACCTATGGAAAGCGGGTATTTTTTGCCGGGAATGAACTTGGCCGCCTGCTTGATCTCTATATGCCGGTAATGTGGATAACCCGGCTCAATGGAGCGCAGGTAGTATTTGGTGTCGTCTTCAGAGTTATCATTTACCACAATTACCTCGTACTCCGGTTTCATGTGCTGGTGATAACGCTGCTGCAATACGCCCGGCAGGTTTTTCTGCAGGTTCAGCTCTTCATCCTTGGCACAGATGATTACCGAAAAAGGCCCGTCCGGTGCATGGTCCAGGTCAAATTTACGTCTGTAAAAAGCTACCCGGGAAAACACAAAAAGAAAATAAATGATCTGTATCCCGGCGATGGCAGCAAAAGAGTATAAGGCAATTTCACCCAGATGGTCTAGCATAATGCCCGCAAAAATATAATATTTTTATTATCTGTAAAAGAATTAATTATGAACATGGGAGGGATCCCCTCCGCCGGCAAAATCCATCAGCTTCCCCTCCGCGCTGATCTTCACTTCATTTCAATATCTTTGCGGCCTGAAATATCGACGAGTGAATTTTGAACTGATAACTACAGATAGCGGCAGCAATGCCAGGGCCGGGAAAATCACCACGGCTCACGGGGAAATAGAAACGCCCATTTTTATGCCGGTAGGCACTGTTGGCAGCGTAAAAGCGGTTACACAGGAACAGCTGCGTGCAGATGTACAGGCGCAGATCATTCTTGGCAATACCTATCACCTCTATTTAAGACCCGGACTGGAAGTACTGTCGCTCGCCGGTGGCCTGCATAAATTTAATGGGTGGGACCGCCCCATCCTCACCGATAGCGGCGGATACCAGGTATTTTCCCTGGCAGCCAACCGCAAGATCAAAGAAGAAGGCGTAGTTTTTCAGTCGCACATCGATGGCTCCCGCCACCTCTTCACACCCGAAAATGTAATGGATATCCAGCGCACCATCGGGGCCGATATTATTATGGCCTTTGATGAATGTCCGCCCTATCCGTCGGAATACCGCTATGCCCGCAAGTCGATGGAACTCACGCACCGCTGGCTCGACCGCTGCATCACGCGCCTCAACGATACCCTGCCTGCCTACGGTCACGAACAAACCCTGTTCCCGATTGTACAGGGCAGCACCTATAAGGATCTCCGCAAAGCCTCTGCTGAATACATTGCCTCCCGCAATTGCGCCGGTAATGCCATCGGTGGCCTCAGTGTTGGAGAACCGGAAAATGAAATGTACGAAATGTGCGGACTGGTATGTGAATCACTGCCCACCAACAAACCCCGTTACCTGATGGGTGTAGGTACCCCGTGGAACATCCTGGAGAACATCGGCCTCGGTATCGATATGTTCGACTGTGTAATGCCTACCCGCAACGGCCGTAACGGCATGTTATTCACCTGGAACGGCGTTATCAACATCAGGAACAAAAAATGGGCAACCGACTTCAGTCCCGTTGATGCCAACAGCCCCTGCTTTGCTACCAGCACCTATTCAAAGGCTTACCTGCGACACCTGTTTGTAGCCGGGGAAATTTTAGGCATGACATTAGCCAGTATCCACAACCTGGCCTTTTACCTGGAACTCGTGAAGGAAGCCCGTAAACAAATACTGGCCGGCACTTTCGCCACCTGGAAAACCGGGATGATCAATCAGTTGAAAACACGCCTGTAAAAAGTCCGGACTATAAAATAAACTAATATCTTTGGGGTCATGACTAAAATTGACTGGTACATTTTACGCAAGCTCATAGGTACTTTCATTTACTCCCTGATGATATTCCTATTGATTTCTGTAGTGATCGACACTACGGAAAAGGTGGATGACTTCATGAAGCATCACCTGTCGCTGCATGAAATCATCGTGGATTATTACTTCGGCTTTATCCCGCATATCCTGGCGTTACTGTTCCCGCTGTTTATATTCCTGTCGGTTATATTTTTTACTTCCAAGATGGCCTACCGCTCGGAGATCATCGCTATACTGGCTGCCGGCGTGAGCTTTCGCCGCTTTCTGCGTCCTTACTGGATGGGCGCTTTTCTCTTTGGCGGGGTGCTCTGGCTCGCCAATTACTGGGTAGTTCCCAACGCAAACCGCATCCGTACCAGCTTTGAAAATAAATACCTCCATAGCCACGACGACGAGAAATCACAATACGACCGCACCACCCGTATCGATAGCTTCACTTACGTAACCTTTGGTACCTACGATCCCAACTATAAAAGCGGAAGCAATTTTGTACTGTCTGTTGTGAATAAACAATCCATGACCTTCAAACTTAAAGCCGACCGTATCAGCTGGGATTCCACCACCAAAAAGTGGAAACTGGATTACGTATCCATGCGCACCATGAACGGCTTAAAGGAAACCTGGACCAGCAAACAGGATACCCTGCTCAAAATACCCCTGGTTCCCAAAGACCTGGTAGACGAAAAGAATATCCAGGAAGCCATGACCACACCCGATCTCAGGCGATACATCCAGCGGGAAAGCATCCGCGGGGCGGAAGGACTTAATACCTATTGGGTAGAATATTACAGGAGAACTTCAGCCGCCTTCGCCGTAGTGATCCTCACCCTGATTGGTGGTATTATTGCCGCCAGGAAGGTAAGGGGAGGAAGTGGATTGCACCTGGCAGTGGGTATCGTGATCAGCGCCAGCTACATTATATTCCTGCAATTCGCCACCGTATTTTCCGTAAAGGCCGACCTGAATCCCTTGCTGGCCGTGTGGATTCCCAATATTCTATTCGGCGCACTGGCATTTTACCTGTATCGCCAGGCCCCTAAATGATGCGGAGATTTTAGCGGAGGTTGTCTTTCTCAGGATTACACTGATTTTACGGATTCACTTTTTGTGATTTGGGGAGATTTTAGCGGAGGTTGTCTTTCCCAGGATTACGCTGATTTTACTGATTGGCTTTTTTGGGATTTTAGAAGACCAGCACGCCGGCTAGATTTTAATTCCTGTATTGGTATTTTCTCCTGGAAAATTGGTTTATTTTCGTTTTTTGTATGATTTTCGGAAAATTCAGTGAAATTTAAAGGCTGTTACCATCGCTATTCCTTATAATTTAAAAAGGTGGGCGGCAGTTTAACTGCAATGATTTATTGAATGCTGTTCGCTCGCTTTCACCGGTATATTAGCAGATTGTTTCACCTATGGGGTAGTAAATGCGTGCAACGCCCCGTTTTTTTTCGCCTGTAAGGCCCTGTGGTAAACGATCCTGGCATCAAGTCCACGTCCCCTCCACGTCCCCTCCGGGTTATCTCCATGTATTAAGCATGTAATAAGCATATGCTAAGCGTATGCAAAGCAGAAATGAAGCATCCCCCAGTCAATCTTTAAACAATCTTTATTCAATCTCTGTCATCTCCACCACCAATCTCCCAAAATCTTTCAAAATCCTTTCAAAATCACAAAAAGTGAATCCGTAAAATCAGCGTAATCCTGGGAAAGACAGCCTCCGCTAAAATCTCCACCAATCCCAAAAAGTCAATCAGTAAAATCAGTGTAATCCTGAGAAAGACAAAATCCGCTCGCAATTCTTCTTTCAATATTTTCAATTCATTCTGAAAATTTTACATTTCTTTAACGTCTATATACGTGTGTTATATATTATATTCGTAAGTATCTTATAAGTATGATGTTAATGAAGCTTACTACGGCTATATCGCCTTGCTTTTTCATTTGCAGATCGTTGTTAATTTGGCATTAAATACCACTAAAGGGTGGTAACTTCGTTAACAAATCATTACTTTTGACTATTGATCGATTTTGTTTTCATTAATAACAATAGCAGTAAAATGGGGTATATAAAAGAGAAATTCAAGGTTAAAGCAGATGAACTTAACATTGAAGTAAAAGACCTGGTAAAGAATCACGGCACCAAGAAAATTGAGGATGTAACACTGGCACAGGTTTATCAGGGTATGCGCGGTATTACCGGCCTGGTAACGGAAACTTCCCTGCTGGATGCCAATGAAGGAATTCGTTTTCGCGGATATTCCATCCCGGAATTAAGAGAACACCTGCCAAAAGCACCAGGTGGCGCAGAACCTTTACCCGAAGGTTTATTTTACCTGATGCTGATAGGAGAATTGCCTACAGAAGCAGATGTACAATACCTGTCCAGCATGTGGGGCCGTCGCTCTCATGTACCCAACCACGTTTTTGATGCTATTGAAGCACTCCCGATCACTGCTCACCCTATGACCATGTTCAACGTGGGTATTATGGCGCTGCAGACAGAATCCTCTTTTGCACAGGCTTACTCAGAAGGAATAAATAAAAAAGATTACTGGAGCTATACCTATGAGGACACAATGAACCTCATTGCCCGTCTGCCACGTATTGCAGCATATGTTTACCGCCGTAAATATAAAGGTGGTCAGCATATTCAGCCAAACGGCATGCTCGACTGGGCAGGTAACTTTGCACATATGCTCGGTTACTCCGATGAAGGCTTCAAGGAACTGATGCGTCTTTACATGGTAATCCACGCCGACCACGAAGGTGGTAACGTGAGCGCACACACGACACACCTCGTAGGTTCTGCACTGAGCGATGCGTACCTGTCGTTCGCCGCCGGTATGAACGGTTTGGCAGGTCCTTTACACGGCCTTGCTAACCAGGAAGTGATCAAATGGATCCTCCAGATGCGCGAAGAACTGGGTGGTGGCGTTCCTACCAAAGAACAAATTGAATCATACGTACGCAAAACCTTAGCCGATGGCAAAGTAGTACCGGGTTACGGTCACGCTGTTTTACGTAAAACAGATCCGCGCTTTACCGCACAAATGGAGTTCGCCAAAAAGCACCTGCCAAACGATGAACTCGTGAAAATTGTATGGCAAGTGTATGAAACCGTGCCGCCAATCCTGCAGGACCTGGGCAAAGTAAAGAACCCGTGGCCTAACGTAGATGCACACTCCGGCGCATTGCTGGTACACTACGGCCTGGTGGAATATGAATTCTATACCGTGTTGTTTGGCGTATCCCGCGCATTAGGCGTACTGGCTTCCCTCTGCTGGGACAGAGCGCTCGGACTTTCCCTGGAAAGACCGAAATCTGTTACCACCGAGTGGATGAAACAGTTTGTGGAAGGAAAAGTAGATGCAATAGCCGAATAGTTTTATAATTGTTTTTTTAGTAAAAGAGGCAAGTGGTGAATTTTTACCATTTGCCTTTTTTATTTTTGTTGTTCACAAAAAATAAAATAGCCATTTCTACTTTTACCGCCATATTATCAAACCCGATAGAATACCTGAAAGGAGTAGGCCCGCAGAAAGGAGAACTGCTGCGGAAGGAAATCAAAGTATATACCTTCGGCGACCTCCTGCAATATTTTCCTTTCCGTTATGTAGATCGTACCAGGATTGATAAAATTGCCTCCCTCAGCGGGTATGAAGATTTTGTGCAGATCCGCGGAAAAATCATCAACATGGTAGTGATGGGAGAAAACAGGTCGAAAAGATTGGTGGCTACCTTTAAAGACGAAACCGGCGCCATCGACCTGGTTTGGTTTCAGGGCTGGCAATGGATGCAGAAATCACTGAAGGAAAATGTGGCCTACCTCGTATTTGGCAGGATCTCTGTATTCAATGGCGTTACCCAACTGGCACACCCGGAGCTGGATCTGCTCACAGAAGAAATCGCCACCGGCAAACAATTCCTGGAACCGGTTTATTATACCACAGAAAAACTTAAAGCCCGCGGACTAACGGCAAAGGCTATAGGAAAACTCACTAAAAACCTGCTGGAACAATTATCTCCCCTGGAAATCAGGGAAAATATCCCGGTGGAAGTATTACAGCAATACCGGCTCATGCCCCGCGCTATGGCCTACTTCAGGATCCATATGCCTGCCAGCGAAGACGATGCACGGCTGGCACAGCGACGGCTGAAATTTGAAGAACTGTTTATTGCACAAATCCGTATATGCAGGCTAAAGCTCAAAAGACACAAGCAATCGCACGGCTTTGTGTTTGGCGCAGTAGGAGAATCTTTTAATGAATTTTACAACAATCATCTTCCTTTTTCTTTAACAGGCGCACAGAAAAGGGTATTGAAAGAAATAAGGACAGATACCGTTCACGGACGGCAGATGAACCGCCTCCTGCAGGGAGATGTGGGCAGCGGTAAAACAATGGTAGCCCTGCTGACGATGCTGCTGGCTAAAGACAATGGCTTCCAGGCATGCCTCATGGCGCCCACGGAAATCCTGTCGCAGCAGCACTTCAAAGGCATCTCCGAATTGCTGGAACGGATGGATGTAAAGGCAGCACTGCTTACCGGCAGCATCAAAGGCAAGGCGCGTAAGCAAATACTGGCCGGCGCACTCGATGGCAGCATCGATATCCTCGTTGGCACCCACGCCCTGCTGGAAAAAGAAGTGGAATTTAAAAACCTGGGAATGGCCATCGTGGATGAACAGCACCGTTTTGGTGTGGCGCAACGGGCACGCCTATGGGAAAAAAATACCATCCCCCCGCATATTCTTGTTATGACGGCAACGCCTATACCAAGAACACTGGCCATGACTATTTACGGCGATCTCGATGTATCCGTTATTGATGAAATGCCCCCCGGACGTAAACCCATTACCACCGTACACCGTACTGAGTATCAGCGTCCGCAGGTAATGGATTTTATAAAGGAAGAAGTGAAGAAAGGAAGACAGGCGTACATCGTATACCCGTTAATCGAAGATTCGGAGAAGCTGGACTATGAGAACCTGATGAAAGGATATGAAGAAGTAAAAGCTTTCTTCCCGGAACCGCAGTATTATATCAGTATGGTACATGGCCGCCAGCCTGCCGAACAGCGGCAAACCAATATGCACCGCTTTGTAACCGGTGATACCCATATTATGGTAGCCACCACGGTGATTGAAGTAGGAGTGAATGTACCCAATGCCTCCGTAATGGTAATAGAAAGCACCGAACGTTTCGGACTGTCGCAGCTTCACCAGCTGCGGGGAAGGGTAGGCCGCGGCGCGGAACAATCCTTCTGCGTGCTCATGACGGGCAATAAGCTGAGCCAGGATTCCCGCGAACGGATCAACGTAATGGTACAAACCAACGATGGATTTATTATTTCAGAGAAAGATATGGAGCTGAGAGGCCCCGGAGATATTGAAGGCACCCGCCAGAGCGGGGTGCTCGACTTCAAACTGGCAGATATTGTTGCGGACAAACCCATCCTCGACGCTGCCCGCGCCAGCGCAGAAAAGATCCTGGAAGAAGACACCGATCTGCTTCTGCCTGAGAATCAGGCACTAAAAGAATTTTTGGCTGCCCAGAGAAGTAAATCTGTCTGGAGTAAAATTTCCTGATGGTTTTTACGTTTATTAACTGATGGATGAATTAAAAAAGTATAAAAGCTACTGAAGCTGAGATTTACCTTGTTTCCCATTTAGCCTGTCATTCCTCAGTTCAGAAGTTTTGTGCTTGTCCCGACCGTAACAATTTGAGTGGCTTCTGCGTTTAATAGTATTATATTAGTTTTTAAGAATAAAATAAATCTGATCCCGTTGAAATTTACCTTCCCGACCGGCCTTATTGGATGGATGATTTGCTTTTTGTTCACCGGACGATCCGCCCAGGCGCAGCAGCAACGTGCCAACTTCACCCCCCTGAATTTTATTGAGAACAAAGGCCAGTGGGACAAGGATGTTATCTACAAAACAGAACTGGATGGCGCTGCTATCTTCCTCAAAAAAACAGGATTCACTTTCCTGATGATGAACCAGCAGGATCTCTGGAGCCTGAACGAGTACGTGCACGGGCACTCCCACCGGAGCGATACCGTATACGTTCCGAAAAGCAATTTTAAACCGGCGCCCTCCCAGCCAGGAAATGGCCAACCCCCTCCGCGGCCCGGCAAAATTCCTGATGTGCGCGGACACGCCTATAACGTTACTTTCCTGAACGCCAATCCCGACGTACAAATAGTACCCGAAAAAGAACAGGACGCCAAAAGCAGCTACTTCATCGGAAACGACCGCACCAAATGGGCAACCGGGGTAGGTTCCTTTCAGGGCGTTAACTATAACTCCCTTTATTCCGGCATCGATGCGCACGTTTACTCCGAAGGTTCCCAGCTGAAATACGACCTGATTGTGCATCCCGGCGCTAACCCGGATAATATCCGGATGGTATATGAAGGCGCTACCGGCATGGAATTGAAAAAAGGCCAGTTACTGGTGCACACCTCTGTAGGCGATGTGATTGAACAACTGCCCTTTGCTTACCAGTATATCAATAATCAACGTGTAACCGTAAAGGTATCTTACCGGTTAAATGGCAATAAACTGGGCTTCAAAATATCGGGTGAATATAACACGGCCTACCCGCTGGTGATAGATCCGATCTATGTTTTTTCAACCGTATCCGGCTCCCGCACGGATAACTGGGGATTTACCGCTACCTACGATGATGCCGGTAATTTATACGGCGGCGGTATTGTGTTTAATCCGGGCTACCCCATAACAACCGGGGCAGTACAAAGCGTTTATGGCGGTGGACAGTTTGATATCGGCATTTCCAAATTCAACACCAACGGAACCCGGCTGGTATACGCCACCTACATGGGCGGCAGCGGCCTGGAACAACCTCATAGCCTATTTGTAGATCAGCAAGGCAACCTCGTGATCTCCGGCAGAACTACTTCCAGCGACTATCCCAATACCAACGTAAAAGGAACCCGCGGAGGATGGGATATCGCCATTACTAAAATAAACGCCACCGGTACCGCTATCATTGGCTCACTGATCATTGCCGGCGGCGAAGATGATGGCGTAAATATGCGGGCCGACCGCCAGCTCGGCGACTGGGTACTGCTGCGCAACTATGGCGACGACGCCCGCAGCGAAGTGGTAGTGGATAATGCAGGCTATATTTATGTGGCCAGCTGCACCCGTTCCACCGATTTTCCCGTAACAGCCGGCGTATTCCAGGGAACCAACAAAGGCTCGCAGGATGGCGTGATCATGAAAATAAACCCGCTCTGCCAGGACCTGGTATGGGCCAGCTACCTCGGAGGCAGTAAGGAAGATGCGGCCTATGTAATTGCATTAAACGGTTTGAATTCCCTGTATGTGGCCGGAGGCACCGCCAGCGACGACTTCCCCGTTACCGCCGGTACCATATACCCCCAATACCGCGGCGGCGTATGCGATGGGTTTATTGCTCATATTTCCAACGACGGAAGAAACATCATCCAAAGTACTTTCCTCGGTTCTAATACTCCCGCAGCCGACCAGGTATACGGCATCCAACTGGATAAAAATGGATTTGTATACGTAATGGGCACCACAGAAGGAGCATGGCCCATCATACAAGTAAGCGCCAATGGATACAATGAAAACGGACTGCAGTTTATCTCGAAGCTCCAGGCAAACCTGTCCGCATTTGTGTATTCCACTACTTTTGGTAAAAGAAGAACACTGGTTTCCTCACCCAATATTTCACCCACCGCGTTCCTGGTAGACCGCTGCGAAAACGTATATGTGTCCGGATGGGGAGGAGGTATCAACACCTCCCTGCATTATCCCAATTCAGGAACTTCCGGTTTAACTACCTCCTCAGATGCGCTGCAACGCAGCACAGACGGGATGGATTTTTATTTCTACGTACTACAGCGCGATGCCGTAAGATTTAGTCCCACCCAGGGTCCATTGTATGCAAGCTATTTTGGCGGCTCCGGTTTGTATGAACACGTAGATGGTGGTACCAGCCGCTTCGACCGCAATGGTATTATCTACCAGGGTATTTGCGCCTGGTGTAATGTGAGCAACACCGGTTTCAAACCACGGTACCCGACCACGCCGGGCGCCTACTCCAGTACACCGCCGGCTTCCTGTAACTTCGGGGCACTGAAAATTGCCTTCAACCTCGATGGTGTGAAAGCAGGCGCAAAAACGCTCGACCGGCGCACCAACTACTGCGTACCGGATACCATCACCTTTGTGGATACCACCCGCTTACCGGGTAAATCCTATCAGTGGTTTTTCCCGGATGATGGCGCCACGCTAAACTTCGGACCTGAAGGAGATACGGTGACACACATCTTTACAAGGGTTGGCACCTTCCGCGTAAGGATGGTGAAATACGATCCGCAAAGCTGTAATGGATCAGATACAGCTTATGTAACCGTGAAGCTGGGCAACAATGAAGCGATACTCCATTTTGAAGCCCGGCGCCAGGATCCATGCGATAGCCTGAAGTACATGTTTACCAACGAATCCACACCGGCAGCCGATTTCAGGGACAGCTCATTTATCCTGGACTATGGCGATGGCACGCCTCCGTTCTATACCGGTATAGACACCTTCCCGCTATTCCATTATTATCAGAATGCAGGAATCTATAATGCCACCCTCACACTGGTAGATACCAATTTCTGTAATGCGCCACAAACAATTACCTATACCCTGCGTGTAGCCGAAAACGTTATAGCTAAATTTACGGATCCGGGAACTGTTTGTGTTGGTACAGAAATACAAATGGAAAATACTACCGAAGGTGGTGAAACATTTACCTGGACCTTTGAAGATGATGGTTCTGTTTCACATGATCCTTACCCGGTACATAAATTTAATACAGCAGGCCGTTGGAAAATAACCCTCGTGGTAGACGATCCTAACACCTGCAACAAAAGGGATTCCATCACGCAGGAAATAACTGTGGCAGCGCCGCCTGTAGCAGACTTTGACTTTTCACCCACCAAAGCAATTGAAAACACACCGATACAGTTCCTGAATGGTTCTTCAGCGAACGTTATACATTATCTCTGGAATTTCGGCGATGGCGATACTTCATCCCTGCCAAACCCCAGTCACCAATACCTGAGAACAGGTACCTATAATGTGTGTCTTACTGTTACTAACGCAGAAGGCTGTACGGATACAAAATGTGAGGAAGTAAGCGCCATTGTGGTACCGCTGTTTGACGTGCCCAATGCCTTTGCACCGGGTGGTAAGAACAATGTATTTTATGTGAAGGCTTTTGGAGCGACCAAATTCAATCTTAAAATATTTAACCGTTGGGGACAATTGGTTTTTGAAAGTTCGGATCCTCAAATCGGATGGGATGGCCGGTTTAAAGGAAATATTCAGCCGATGGACGCGTATGCCTATATCGTAAACCTGGAGTTTACGGATGGCACAAAAGGCAGCAGATCAGGAAGTGTAACCTTGTTAAGATGATGAGCCATGAATCAGATCGTTAAAATATCAACATGTCTGGCAATTTTATTAATTGTTTCAATGAGCGGTGCGTACGCACAGGACCTCCATTTTTCACAATTCTTTAATTCGCCGTTGACAACTAACCCAGCCAATACCGGGTTCATCCCGGACGGCAATTACCGTATTGGCATTAATTACCGCGATCAGTGGACCAGCGTTCCCATACCTTACCGGACGATGTCGGCATATGGCGACTTTCAATTATTCCGCGATCAGCTGGAATATGGCTGGGTGGGCATAGGGGGCGTATTGCTCCGCGATGTGGCCGGCGCCGGCAACCTCACCTCTACCAAAGGATACGCTTCTATTGCTTACCACCAGCTCCTGGGGTTCAGCAGCTTATTATCTGCGGGGTTTAATGTAGGTTCCGCCGGTAAACGGGTGGATATCACCAAGCTCACGTTCGCCGATCAGTGGAACGGCAAGTTCTTTGATTCGCAGATCCCCACCGGGGAACCCATCACCCAAAGCAGCGTCAATTATTTCGACCTGCAGGCAGGACTGAATTATGCTTATTTCCCTACCGATAATATTTATGTAAACGCGGGCTTCTCGGTGCAACATATCAACACACCCAGGGAAACCTTCTTTGATGGTAACAACACGGTTCCCCGTCGCTATATCGGGTTCCTGAATGCGAGTTTGAAGATGAGCGATAAAGTGATCCTGAATCCTGCGGCGTATTATGCCACACAGGCCGGCGCCAGGGAACTGATGCTGGGCGCCAATGCTGCCTATAATCTTTCCGGCGACGGCGTACAGCAACTGTATGGCGGCGTTTATTACCGCGCCAATGATGCGGCTGTTTTCCTGGTTGGCTACCAGATCAACGCCATAAAACTCATGTTTAACTACGATATTACCACCTCCAGCCTCTCTGCCGCCAATAACCGGCGGGGCGCCTATGAAATAGGCATTGTTTATACAGGGCTTTACAGCAACCGTACTTTTAACAATGCGAGGAGATCTACGATCTGCCCATCTTTTTAATCTGCCGGAGATTACCACCTAACCGGCATTATGATTATTTTTGTTCCATGACAACGTTTAATTTTAATAAAGTGACTGCCGCTCATGTAGCGGCATTACGCGAAATAGCCGGAGCGCAATATGTATTGGCCGACGAAGAAAGTATGAGCCGTTATGCACAGGATGAAACCGAGGATCTGCATTATCTCCCGGAAGTGGTGGTAAAGCCGGATACCACCGAACAGGTAAGCCGTATCATGAAATTGTGCAATGAAGCGTTGTTGCCCGTAACCCCCCGTGGTGGCGGTACCGGGCTCAGTGGAGGAGCGCTCGCCCAGTTTGGCGGCGTACTCATTTCAATGGAACGGTTTAACCGGATCACGCTTATAGATGAAAGGAACCTGCAGGTAATCACCGAACCCGGTGTGATCACAGAAGAATTACAGAACGCCGTAAAAGAGAAAGGGCTGTTTTATCCACCCGATCCAAGCAGTCGCGGTACCTGCTTTATTGGCGGCAATATTGCCGAAAACTCCGGCGGCCCCAAAGCCGTGAAATACGGCGTGGTAAAGGATTATGTACTAAACCTGGAAATGGTGCTGCCCAGCGGCGAAGTAATCTGGACAGGCGCCAATGTACTGAAAAATGCTACCGGCTATAATCTTACCCAGCTGGTAGTAGGCAGCGAAGGCACCCTGGGCATCGTTACCAAAATTGTATTACGCTTAATTCCGTTACCCAAAACAGACCTGTTGATGCTGGTTCCTTTCCGCTCTGCTGAAAGCGCCTGCGAAGCGGTAAGCGCTATTTTCCGTGCAGGTTACACGCCTTCTGCTATGGAATTTATGGAGCGCGATGCCATCGACTGGGTAACCAAATATGTACAAAGCAGCGCCGTTAAAATAGAAGACGACATACAGGCACACCTGCTCGTAGAAGTGGACGGGAACCACCCGGAAGTGCTGATGCAGGAAATGGAAGGGATTGCCGGTGTGGTAGAAGGTTTTGATATCGGGGAGATATTGTTTGCAGAAGATTCCCAGCAGAAGGACGAGCTCTGGAAACTGCGCCGCCGGGTGGCAGAAGCCGTAAAAGCAAATTCTGTATACAAAGAAGAAGATACGGTAGTGCCCCGCGCGGAACTGCCGGTGTTGCTGAAAGGCGTAAAAGAAATAGGAAACAGGTATGGATTTCATTCGGTATGTTATGGTCATGCCGGCGATGGTAACCTGCATGTGAATATTATCCGTGGCGCCCTTACGGAAGAACAATGGAACGGCACCCTCACGGAAGGTATACGGGAAATTTTTCAACTGGTGAAAACATTGGGTGGTACCATCTCCGGTGAGCATGGTATTGGCCTGGTACAGAAAAACTATATGGATATCATTTTTGATCAGACCTCCATGCAACTCATGAAGCAAATAAAACAGATCTTTGATCCGAAGAATATATTAAACCGGGGTAAAATTTTCGATTGTTAAACCTTTCTGCCGGTAAATAGTTAAACTTAATAAATCTGATCATGAAACGTTTACTCATATGTTTTTTCTTTCTGGCCGGAGTGCAGCTGGCACACGCTCAGTATTATAAAACAGACACTGCAACCCGTAAAGGTTTTGATCCTTCCCGGTTGGTATTGGGAGGCTCCCTGGGAATGGTGTTTGGCGATTATACCAATGTGGATATCTCCCCGCTGGTAGGTTACCGCTTTTCTGATTACATAGCTGCGGGTGTGAATATCAATGCACAATACGGCCAGTATAAACTGTGGGATTATGATCGTGTTGCCCAGCGGGATAAGTACACTATTTTTGGTGGTGGTATCTGGGGCCGTGTATATCCGCTCCAAATGGTATTTATACATATCCAGCCGGAGTATAATTTTGTTACACAGAATTCTACCTATTACCCGGTAAACGGGGAGAAGCAATCCTACAAAACCAACTATGGCGTTCCCAGCTTACTTGTGGGCGCCGGTTACACCCAGAGCGTTGGTGGCAGGGTAGGTATAGGCATCTCTATTTTGTATGATGTGATCCAGGACAACCGTTCGCCCTATAACAACAGCCTGATATACAGGGTGGGCGCAGGACTTGGCTTCTAGTGGATAATCGCCTTCGGCGATGCGGATTTTGTCTTTCCCAGGATTACATTGATTATACTGATTTAGGGATTTGATCATTTATGATTTTAAAGGATTAGGGGAGATATAAGCGAATATACCCGCTTATATCTCCCCTAATCCTTTAAAATCATAACAAAATCAAATCAGCGTAATCAGTATAATCAGTGTAATCCTGCTCCAGGATAATTTCCATCGCCGAAGGCGATCAGCGTATTAACCGCATGTTAAATGTTTATAAAGGCTAAACTTATTTTTAGTAAGTCATTATCTTTACCGCATATTAATACCGGGAAAAAGATGGGAATACAATTAGTTGTTTTTGATATTGCAGGTACTACCCTGCATGATGAATCCAATGTAGCAAAGGTGTTACAGCAAACGATAGAGCCGGCGGGAGTTACCGTAACGCTGGAACAGGTAAATGAAGTAATGGGATACGCCAAACCGTATGCCATCCGTTACCTGTTACAGCAGCAACAGGATAGCCGCTACAGTGAAGAAGCCTTTATCCTTGAACTACACGGCCGTTTTGTGGCGGATATGAAAGCGCATTATGCAACACATCCTGCGGTACGGGAAAAGGACGGCGTATCTGGAGTATTTGCCGCGCTAAAGGCAAAAGGCATTAAAGTGGCGCTGGATACGGGTTTCGACAGGGACATTACCAACGTGATCCTGGAAAGGGTGGGCTGGCAGCAAAAAGGACTTATTGATGCCGTAGCCACCAGCGATGAAGTACCTTTTGGCCGTCCCTATCCTTATATGATTTACCGGATCATGGAAGAACTGGAAATCCGCAGTATACAATCGGTCGCCAAAACCGGCGATACCATTTCCGACCTGGAAGAAGGTACGAATGCAGGCTGCCGTTATGTAATAGGCGTTACCACCGGCGCCTATAGCCGCGAAGAACTGGAGAAAGGCCCGCATACCCACCTGGTAGCATCCCTGGATGAACTACTGTCTATCTTTTAATCATACTTTACATTTTATATCATGCAACAACAACAGGCAGATGTAGCGGTAATAGGCGCAGGAATAGTGGGGTTGGCCATGTCTTACCACCTGGCATCAACAGGAAAAAAAGTAGTATTATTTGAACGTAACAGCAAAGCTATCAGCGCTTCGATCCGCAATTTCGGGCTGGTATGGCCCATCGGGCAAACTGCGGGGAAAATGCACGACCGCGCTATGCGCAGCCGCCGTACCTGGAAAGACCTGGCCGCAGCCACCGGTTTGCAGTGCCAGGAAACAGGATCGCTGCACCTCGCATATGAAAATGATGAACTGGCGGTATTGGAAGAATTTGTACAGGCCGCGCCGGGCAATGGTTACAGCTGTGAGCTGATTGCCCCTTCGCAAATAGGAAAATATACCACCGCTATTAAAACAAACGGATTGAAAGGCGCATTATGGAGCGCCTCTGAAATGACCGTAAACCCGCGTCAGGCCAGCGCCGCCATTGCAAAGTACCTGGAAGAACATCTCAACGTAACAGTTCGTTTTGGCGCCGCGGTAAATGGCATCAGCATGCCGTATATAGAAACAAAAGATGAACGCTGGAAAGTAGACGAAGTGTTTGTATGCAGTGGCGCGGATTTTGAAACGCTTTACCCCGCTGAATTTGCGGCGGCTCCCCTGAAAAAATGTAAACTACAGATGATGCGTACCATCCCGCAACCGGGCAACTGGCAGCTGGGACCCGCCCTGTGCGCAGGTTTAACGCTGGGACACTACGCGGCCTTTGAAAGTTGTAAAGCCCTGGAACCATTGAAGCAACGTTTCGCACAGGAAATGCCGGATTATGTGAAATGGGGTATCCACCTGCTCATTTCTCAAAATGGCGCAGGTGAACTCACCATTGGCGACTCACACGAATATGGTCCGGACTTCGAACCATTTGATAAAGCATTTATCAATGATCTCATCCTGCAGTATATGCATACCTTTTTGCAGGCGCCGGAGTATACCATCCAGGAACAATGGCATGGCATTTATCCAAAACTCACCAATGGTAAAACAGACCTGGTGTTCTCTCCTGAAAAAAATGTAACAATTGTAAACGGTCTTGGCGGAGCCGGCATGACATTGTCTTTCGGACTCGCAGAAGAAGTAGTGACGGGCATGCATACCTTTGCGTAACCTTGATAAATTTAAATTAGGTTATTGCTTAAATAATTAATAAATTAATGAAGATTAAGCGTTATGAGAACATCTGTTGATTAAACGATAGTACTATCTTAATAAATTTCAACATTATTTATTTTTTTGATTGCCAGCATTAGCAACGTTTCTGCAGCGATGTTTATTTAACATCGCTGCACGTTCATAACGTGTTAAATGTAAAGCAGGTTTCTATATAGTTACCTGCTTTTTTATGTGTATGACTGTTACTGTAAGCCAATTATTATATAAATTACATCATTCCACGTGCCTGCACGGGGAGGTGTTTTATAGGATAATAAAAAAAGCAGTCGCATGAACAGTAGTATAAAGAATCTTAAAGAAAGAGACTGGACGGAAACAAGAGCGCATTCCAGCTGGCAGATATTCAAGATTATGGCGGAGTTTGTTGAGGGATTTGAGAAGCTGGCTAAAATAGGACCCTGCATTTCCATATTCGGATCGGCCCGTACCAAACCGGGTAACCGTTATTACGATCTTACCCAGGAAATAGCCACCCGGCTGGCAGACGAAGGCTTTGGCATTATCACCGGTGGCGGACCGGGTGTAATGGAAGCAGCCAACAGGGGAGCCCAGGCTGCTCATGGCAAATCAGTAGGGGCTAATATCAGCCTGCCGCATGAACAGCATCCAAATAGTTTTATTGATTCGGAGAATAATCTTCATTTCGACTATTTCTTTGTCCGCAAAGTAATGTTTACCAAGTACTCACAAGGCTTCATTATGATGCCTGGAGGATTTGGTACGATGGATGAATTCTTTGAAGTACTCACCCTCATACAAACCAAAAAAATGGAGGAAACCCCTATGGTATTGGTAGGTAGAGAGTACTGGAGTGGCCTCCTGCAATGGATCCGCACTGTGATGATGGAAAAGGAAAGCAATATTAACCCGGAAGACCTCGACCTGCTGCAGTTATTTGACACCGCAGATGAAGTAGTGGAATATTTCCGTGTTTTCTATACGACCAATAAATTAAGACCGAATTTCTGATAAAGTCTGCCTTCAGGCCGGAAAAGCGGATATACATGAACGTACGCCCGGATAGAATAAAACCCGGCCAAATAACGTTTATGGATATATCCGCTTTTTCTGTTGGAAGCAACAGGCTGTCAGTTAGCCGCTTTTCCTTAGCTTTGCAGAAATTTTAATATATGGAGCTCATGCCGGCAGCAGTGGAGGCCTATTCAGAAAAATATACCAGTCAGGAGAGTGAATTGATGTACCAGCTGAACAGGGAAACACATCTGAAAGTAGAGCTGCCGCATATGTTGAGCGGGCAGGTACAAGGACAGTTCCTCAGTATGGTAAGCCATATGATCCGGCCCCGCCGCATCCTGGAACTGGGTACTTACACCGGGTACTCAGCAATTTGCCTGGCTGCGGGCCTCGCCCCCGATGGCATATTACACACGGTAGATATCAACGAAGAACTGGAAACCCTTTGTCATCACTATTTCTCGGCAAGCGGGAATGCAGATAAAATTAAAATGCATATCGGTAAAGCGGCCGATGTTATTGAACAACTGGATGAAGTATTTGACCTGGTGTTTATTGACGCGGACAAATCCGGATATGAACAGTATTACGACCTGGTTTGGGATAAACTGCGTCCCGGCGGATTTATCCTGGCAGATAACGTGCTGTATCACGGCCAGGTGCTGCTGCCTGAAAATGAACAGGGACGCCAGGCAAAGGCCATGATCAGTTTTTGTGAAAAAGTGTTGGCAGATGATCGTGCAGAACAGGTATTACTCACCATCCGGGATGGTGTACTGATGATCAGGAAGAAATAAAACGCCCATTAAATCCGAACATACATGCAAGTAAGAAAATTCTTATTGGTAGTCAGTTTTCTTATTGGCTTCGTTACCGTACTGCACGCACAGAACATCACAACGCAGCAGTACATTGCCACCTATAAAAACTTAGCCATTGAGGAAATGCGCCGCTCAGGTGTGCCTGCCGCCATCAAACTGGCACAGGGGATTATAGAAACACAGTCCGGCAACGGTACCTTGTGTTTACAATCAAACAACCACTTCGGTATTAAATGCAAAAATACCTGGACCGGCAAAACCATCAAATACGATGACGATGCCGCGCAGGAGTGTTTCCGCGTATATGAAACCGCCCGTGATTCCTACCGCGATCACTCCGATTTCCTGCACGCCAATCCACGCTACGCTTTCCTCTTCCAGTTTGATGGCGATGATTATAAATCATGGGCTTTTGGTCTTAAACAGGCCGGATATGCCACCAATAAAACTTACCCGCAACAGCTGATCAAAGTAATTGAAGATTATAACCTCCAGCAATATACCATGATTGCTATGGGAAAAGATCCTTCCGCCGGCGATGCTGCTACTGATGGAACGATGTATGCTGAAGTAACTGAAAAGAGAAGCAAAACATCTTCGGGAAGAAAAAACCAGGGTACCACCACCAAACAAACGGCCAACAGCTATCCCAAAGGCATCTTTGAAATCAATGGCCGCAAAGCAGTGTATGTGAAAGCAGGCAGCTCCCTGATCCAGGTAGCCGACCAGCGTAACATGCGTCTCCGTAAACTGGTGCGCTACAACGACCTGGAAAATGATAATCCGCCCGCGAAGGATATGATCATCTTCTTACAAAAGAAAAGTAAAAGGGGAAATAAAGAATATCACAGCGTTGTTAACGGAGAAACCATGCACGACGTAGCCCAGGCAGAAGGGCTACAGTTAAGATGGTTGCGCCGCCGTAATAAAATGAATGAAGGGGAAGAACCTGCTGCCGGTCAGCGGTTAACACTCGACGGTTTTGCTTCAGCGGCGCCACGGCTGGCTAAAAACACCCGGGTGCTGAAAGAAGAAGACCAGGAGCCTCCGGAAGATTTTTCTCCCCGTAAAGCACTGGATGGCATTAAAGAAGAAGTAGCCAAAAACACCGCAGGCGGTGCTGCTGTACCGGAAACAAAACCAGCCCCACAACAGGGTGGCGTGCCGGTTGCCATGATAGAAGATCTGAAAAAGGCCGGCCAGGTAACCACCACCGGAAATACAGGTACACCAAAGGCATCCCTGCCACAACCGGCTCCGCGGCCGGCTACACCCGCGCCCGTACAGAAGTCCGGTACGCAATACCACGATGTACAGCCAAAGGAAACGCTGTATGGCATTGCTAAAATGTACAACCGGTCGGTTACGCAGCTGCAGGAATGGAATAACCTGCAGGGTTTTGATATTAAAATCGGCCAGCGCTTGCTGGTAAATAAATAAGCAGCGATCTTTTTTTGCTGATGATTGTTAAATAAGGAAATGCAGAAGTATTATGTCAGTGATTAAAGTGCATGACAAAGAGTTCCAGCCCTATATTGATGAAGTGGTGTTGCAGCAGCGGGTAAAGGAAATGGCGGAACAGATTAACAAAGATCTGAAGGGAGAACGCCCTTTGTTTATCGCTATTCTTAACGGCTCATTTATGTTTGCCGCAGATGTGTTTAAATACCTCACTATTGAGGCGGAGATCTCTTTTATTAAACTGGCCTCCTATAAAGGCACCAAATCCACCGGTAATGTGGTCCAGGCCATTGGCCTGGACGAAGATCTCTTTGGCCGCACCGTAGTGATCCTGGAAGATATTGTGGACACGGGCCGCACCATGAGCCAGTTCCTGCCTCAACTGGAGCATCAGCAACCCAAAAAATTACTGGTAGCCGCCCTGCTCACAAAGCCGGATGCGATGATACATCCTATCAAAATAGATTACCTGGGCTTTTCCGTTCCGGATAAGTTCCTGCTGGGATACGGGCTTGATTACGATGGCCTGGGCCGGAATCTGCCAGCCATCTATCAACTGGTGGAATCCGGGCAGTAATTATTTTTTCCGGGCAAGCGCCCGGAAAAAATCTTAACTTAATACATGCTTAAGTACCTTTTACTCTTTCTTTTCTGGGGTGGAGGGCTGCAGGCGCAAACAATCTGGGTATCGGGAGCGGTAGAAGACAGTTTATCCCACCGCCCCGTTGCAGGAGTACAGGTGAAGGTGATGGATGACACAGTCCATGTGGTCACAAACGCTTTCGGTCTTTTTAAAATTTCAATCCCCACGGCATCTGCCACGTTATTGCTCACACAAAGCGGTTATCAATCCAAACAGGTAACGGTGCGCAAATACGACAGGCTGTTAATAACCTTATCGCCTCTACGTAAAGATGCCGACCCGGTGGCTCTTGCAAAAGCCCGGTCAAAACTGCTGCATAGCAGCAATCCCAATTACGGTAATACCGGTATGGGAATACATTCCTTTTACAACGAAACTTACGGAGCTACCTACGAAAATAAATTTGTCCGTACCTCCAATCATCCCGTGTCCACCTTTGCCCTGGATGTGGACAGAGCCGCCTATAGTAATATCCGCCGCTTCCTCCGGCTGAAAGAAACGGTACCGGTAGATGCTGTGCGCATCGAAGAAATGATCAACTATTTCCATTACGATTACCCGTTACCGTTAGCTGGTCAAACGATGGCCATGTATAGTAATTATACCACCTGCCCCTGGGAAACCAGCCACCAGTTATTACAAATCGCCATCAGGGCGCGCGCATTGGAAACAGATAGTTTTCCCGCCAGCAACCTCGTTTTCCTGCTGGATGTTTCCGGCTCTATGGGCGTAGCCAATAAGTTGCCTTTATTACAGGCAGCTTTCCGCATCCTGGTGAATAATCTGCGCCCGGTAGATAAAGTAGCGATTGTAGCCTATGCCGGTGAACCCGGCGTCCTTTTACCGGCTACGCCCGGCGATCAGAAAGAAAAGATCCTCAATGCAATAGATAATCTCAGCGCCGGCGGCGCCACTGCGGGGGAAGCCGCTATAAAAATGGCCTACCGGATTGCATCGGAGCAATATATTCCTGATGGCAATAACCGTGTGATACTGGCTACCGACGGGGATTTTAATGTGGGCCTCAGCAGCGATAGTGAAATGGAAGAGCTGATCGTTCAGCAGAAAGAAAGTGGGGTATTGCTTACCTGCCTGGGTTTTGGGATGAAGAATTATAAGGATTCCAAACTGCAATCCCTGTCCAGTAAAGGGAATGGTAATTTTGCGTATATAGATGACCTGGAAGAAGCCAATAAGATATTTGCCCGCGAATTCGGCAGTACCTTGTTTACTATTGCCCGCGATGTGCAGTCGGAAGTATGGTTTAACCCGGCGTTCGTAAAGTCGTATAGGCTTATTGGTTATGAGAACAAAATACTGCCTGCCGACAGTTCGGAGAAGGGGGAATTTGGCGGGGGAATTATCGGCAGCGGGCATTGTTCCGTGGCGTTGTATGAAATTATTCCTGCACCGGGCGCCGCTACCGGCGATACGGTGCTGGCGCGGGTAAAAATATCCTGGCGTGATCCGCAGGATACGGCTATGCAATATTTACCCAATGTTATTTCTGCGGAACTGAAAAATTTTGATAAAGCATCTGATGATTGCCGCTTTGCTGCGGGGGTAGCCTTATTCGGTATGCTATTGCGCAAGTCTTCCTACTGCGGTAAAGGCAATATTGACATGGTGAGCGATATTGCCCGTCGGGCGTTGGGCGCCGACAAAGGCAACTATCGCCTGGAGTTTTTGAAGATGGTAAAAATGGTGCGTAAAGGAAAGCGTTGATCCCTTATTTTATTAACCGGTAGCACTTCCTGATCATCTTCTGCTGAAAATCAAAAGGTAAAGTCTGATTGGTAATATCCTTAATGCCGGAGGCATTGATCTTATCGGCTTCCAGTACAAACCGGCGGTAGTTGTTACTGAAGTAAACAACACCATCCTTTTTAGTAGCCAGTAATACTTTATTGAGCATATCCGCATGATCGCGCTGTACATCGAGGAAATCCTTCATCCGCTTGCTGTTGGAGAAAGTGGGCGGATCTATGATCACGAGGTCGTAGGTGTTGAGTTTAAGGGTGTCGAGGTATTGGAGTACATCTGCATGTACAAAAGTATGTTTCGGGTTATCGAACCCGTTCAGCTTCATATTTTCTTCCGCCCAGGCCAGGTAGGTTTTGGACAGATCCACAGAAGTTACTTCTGCTGCGCCACCTGCGGCAGCATATACGGAGAAGGAGCCGGTATAACAGAACAGGTTCAGTACTTTCTTGTCTTTTACTTCCTCCCTTATCATGCTGCGTGTAATGCGATGGTCGAGGAATAAGCCGGTATCGAGATAATCGGAGAGGTTCACTTTAAATTGCAGACCTGCTTCGTAAGCCGTCATGATATGGCTTTCCAGGCTCAGTTTTTCGTATTGGCTTTTCCTGTTTTCTTTACGTTGCCGTTGTTTAACCCATATTTTATTAGGGGCTACTTCCAGTACTTTGCTGATCAGTTCCAGGCAGGTGTCGAGCCACTCTTCGTGTGTATCTTCTTCCATGCCGTGTTTGCGGTGGTATTCTGCGATGTAAACATGATCTTCATACATTTCTATACTGAATGGAAATTCAGGAATATCATCATCATACACCCGGTAGCAGGTGATGTTTTGTCGTCTGGCCAGTTTGGATGTATGCCGGAAAACTTTCGTCAGCCGGTTTTCGAACATCTGCAGTTTTTGTTCCATCGCGTAATATTTAGAGCGGGTGTTGTCTTTCCCAGGATTACACTGATTTTACTGATTTAACTTTTGGGATTTTATTTTGATTTAATGATTAAGGGAGATAAGAGCGAATACATCCGCTTATATCTCCCTTAATCCTTTATAAAATCAAAAAAGTAAAATCAAGCTAATCAGTAAAATCAGTGTAATCCTGGGAAAGACAACATCCGCGTCAGCTAAAAATATCCCTTACCTTTTCGAAGAATCCTTTATCAGATTTTTCGGGGCTTGGTTTAAAGTTATCGGACGATTGTAGTTTATCGAGCATTTCTTTCTCTTCAGCGGTTACATGCTGTGGTGTCCATACATTCACATGAATAAGCTGATCGCCTTTTTCATAAGAATTTACGGAAGGGAACCCTTTGCCTTTCAGGCGGAATATTTTACCGCTCTGTGTGCCGGGAGGGATTTTAATTTTGGCTTTTCCGTCGATGGTAGGCACTTCCAGGGAGGTGCCATACACTGCATCTGGGAAGGAGATGTGCAGATCGAACGCCACATTGAGTCCGTCGCGTTGCAGTTCCGGATGTGGTTCTTCTTCGATGAGGATGAGCAGATCGCCGGGGGCGCCGCCTCTTTCACCGGCATTACCTTTACCGCTCATGCTCAGTTGCATGCCTTCCTGAACGCCTGCCGGGATGTCGATGCTTACCATTTCCTCACCGTACATACGGCCTTCACCTTTACAGTGACCGCATTTGCTGGTAATGATCTGGCCTTCACCATGACAGGTAGGGCAGGTGGTAACCGTTTGCATTTGTCCGAGGAAAGTTTGGGTAACTTTTCTTACCTGGCCGGAACCGCCACAGGTATTACAGGACTGGAATGCGTTTTTATCTTTTGCGCCCAGGCCACCGCAATGCTGGCAGGGTACATATTTTTTTACTTTAATTTTCTTGTTGGCGCCTTTGGCGATTTCTTCATAGGTAAGACGGATCTTAACCCGGAGGTTAGAACCGCGTGTGCCGCGTCCACGGCGGTTTCCACCGCCACCACGGGCGCCGCCGCCAAAGAAGCTGCCGAAAATATCATCGTTACCAAAAATGTCACCGAAGTTGGAGAAGATGTCGTCCATGTTCATTCCACCACCGCCATATCCACCACCACGGTTGCCATTCATGCCGGCATGGCCAAAACGGTCGTATTGCGCCCTTTTATCAGGGTCGCTTAATACTTCATAAGCTTCAGCTGCTTCTTTGAATTTTTCTTCTGCCTCTTTGTTATTTGGGTTGCGGTCAGGGTGAAACTGCATAGCCACTTTACGATAGGCTTTCTTTATTTCATCCTGGGAAGCAGATTTGGCAACAACCAGTATTTCGTAATAATCTCTCTTGGTAGACATTATAATAATCACTTAATGCTGGTGCAGGCACCAGCTTTTGTTCGGTAAAAAATATTGCTTTACGTCAGCTTTTAGCATAGGCATCCTTAGAGATTATGCCACATCGTCATTTTATTTACCCACAATTACCTTAGCATGACGGATTAATTTGTCATTCAGGGAATAACCAGGTTGCAGCACATCTACTACTTTACCAACCAGCTCCGGCGCAGGAGCAGGTATTTCGGTAATAGCCTCCTGCAGATCCGGATCAAATGGGGTATGGATACTCTCCATTGGCTTCAGTCCCTTTGCTTGCAGGGTGCTTCTCAGTTTATTGAAAACCAGCATTACGCCATCTTTAACGGCAGCAACATCGGTAGTATTTTCCAATTGCTTTTCAGCCCTGTCGGTATCATCCAGCACATCCAGCAAAGATATGATAACTTCCTTACCGGCTGTTTGCATCAGTTCTATACGTTCTTTGGCAGTGCGTTTACGGTAATTGTCAAATTCTGCCTGTAACCGGAGATATTTATCACGGATTTCACTTACTTCTTTTTCTTTCTTCTCCAGCTCTGTTACTTCATCTGGCTCATTATTCGTATTTGAACTATTGCTTATATTTTCTTCTGGCATGCTTTCGTTTTCGCTACCAGTGTTAGCCTGACCGTTTGTCTGCATGTCTTTTTCGTTTTCTGTCATAATAAGTAATAATTGTCTGCGCTGGTACCCAGTCAATTTCTTTGCCAACAGCGGTTTTGCCGACAAAAAGGCAGAATTGAAGTGAAAATCGGGAGGCTAACCGCTAAATAGCTACCTTTGCCCCTCGAAATACAATAAATGACTAAAGTTTTTTTAAAGAAACAGATACAGAACAGGGTATTACAAGGGCATCCCTGGATTTTTGGTAATGAAGTAGCCGAAATAAAAGGAGATGTAAATGCCGGTGATATTGTAGATGTATATACACATAAAGGTTTTTTCCTGGGGCGTGGTTATATCAATCCTCAATCCCAGATTCTCGTAAGACTGCTTACCCGCGATAAGAACGAAGAAATAAGCCCGGAATTTTTTTACCGCCGTCTCCTGAAATGCTGGGAGTATCGTCAGAAACTGGGCTATGTGGAAAACTGCCGCCTTGTATACGGGGAAGCAGATGATCTGCCTGCCCTGGTCATCGATAAATTCAACGATTACTTCGTTATTCAAACGCTCGCATTGGGCATGGAGAAATGGAAAGATGCCATTGTAGATGCCATCAACCGCATTTTTTCACCCAAAGGAATCTACGAAAGAAATGATGTACCTGTAAGGGAACTGGAAGGCATGACTCAACAGAAAGGCTTTCTCAGCGAGCCTTTCGACACCAACCTGATCATCAATGAAAACGGTTTGCGGTTTCATGTGGATATCGTGAACGGCCAGAAAACGGGCTACTTCCTGGATCAGCAGGATAATCGCCGCGAAATTAAACATATCGTAAAAGGCGCCGACGTAATGGAAGCCTTCTGCTATACCGGTACTTTCTCCTGTCACGCTGGTTTTTATGGCGCCAAAAGCGTACTGGGACTTGATATCTCCGAAACAGCGGTAGCTACCGCCCGCAGAAATGCGGAACTGAACAACCTGCAGGATATCTGCCGGTTCCAGGCTGTGAATGCGTTTGACCAGCTGAAGCAATGGACCAAGGAAGAGAAGAAGTTCGATGTGGTAATACTGGATCCGCCGGCCTTTACCAAAAGCCGTGAAAATATCTCGAAAGCCGTAACGGGGTATAAGGAAATTAACCTCCGCGGAATGAAACTGCTGAAGCCCGGGGGCTTCCTGGTAACTGCATCCTGCACCAACCTGGTATCGCCGGACCTGTTCCTGCAAACCATTGATGCAGCAGCAAAAGATGCGAAGAAAAGACTGCGCCAGGTAACTTTCCAGACACAGGCCCAGGATCATCCTATCCTGAGAAATATTGAGAATACCACTTATCTGAAATTCCTGATTGTGGAAGTTTCCTGATGAGAAAAGATATAAAAAAGAAAAAGTCGCGACGCAAATCGTGACTTTTCTTTTTTTATTTTGATGCCAGATATATCTATATCTATTTCACTACATTGAATTTCCCTGATTCCACCAGATTGCCCCGCTGATCTCTTAACTGGAAAATATACAGACCGTTATAATAATTATCCAGGCTCACCGTTGTCTTGGAGCTGATGCCTTTCAACTGATCTATTTTTTTTCCGAGGAAATTATATACAATAAGATCGTATAGGCGATCGTTATTATGTTGTTGAACTTCAAATGTTATGACGGTAGTAGCGGGATTGGGATATAGCTTCACAATTTTGCTACCCCCCTCCGTGGTTGGTTGGGATTTATCGCTTTGAGCCTTACCTATGCTGGTAAAAAGGCTGAAAACCATTATGAGAATTAGGGTAGAGGTTTTCCACATAGTATTATAAAAATAAAGTTTTTTTCAAATATTTCCTAATTTTTGTTTGACAAATTCAGCTCATTCGGGCGCCCACGTTCCTACATAAAAATAACAAACCACAAGGCATTTTGTTAGCATTTCTGCATATTTTATGTAATTTTTAACGCTTGGTGGTTTATTTTCATAATTAATTGATTTATAATAATTTAAAATCTGGGACAGTTTACGCTTTCCAGTGTCGAGTTCCGGCTGTTGAGAAATCCCTTGAAAACCAAAGAAATTTCAAAGCCGCCAAATGTCTGGCTGGCGGTTCTCAGTTTAGAAATATTGGTGTCATAACTCATTCCGATCTCGTATTTATCCATGTCAATTTTGACAGTAGGGATAATGGCATCATTCCATCTCAGGAAGAGGCCGCCATAAATAGCCCGGGTTGATTCCAGCCCCTGGTCCATCAATCCATAACCAATTAATGCACCGCCGATAAATTCAGTATAAGTGCCCTGGTGCAACTGGTTGTAATGTGCAATCACTTTTACCCGTTCATCTACCGGTATCGTAATACCCGCGTTGAACGTAAGTTTCGGTTGCAACTCAATATTCTGATCGTTATAGAAAGATATTTTAGCCCGGTTAAAATGGAAGTAGCCAGCCCCGATAAAGTAATTCACATCTTCCCCGATCACGCTGTTGTAACTCAGGCCCACGCCGGCATCCAGGTAACTGTAGCCTTTCAGCGCCAGCTTGCCTTCCTCCCCGGTAGCGGAAGCAGGATCAAAACGGCCGCTGGTGTACTGGTTGTTGAAGGTCATATTGGTAGGATCAAACTGCCGCTGTACAAAACCGCCCATGAACCCCACGGAGAGGAAACTGCTCTTATCCTCATTGAGGGATTTATGATAGTTGATAGCCGGGAAGATCTGCGTGGACTGTAGTTTGGAAGTACCTGCGCGGTCGTAGGTTACCTGCAACCCCGTAGTCACATAGTCGTTGCTGCGGCCAACCGGGAACTTTATTTCACCACTCACGGTACCGGTCTGGTAGGGAATGGTAACACTGTTCCACTGGTTGCGATATACTGCCTGCACGCGCACATCGCCATTGAAAATGCCTATCAGCGCAGGGTTGCGGAGGATAGGCGTTTCATAGAACTGCGACAGATGTATATCCTGGGCATACAACGGTGTTGCGCAGGGGATGCAGACTATCGCCAGTAATACGCGGTATATGATTTTCATGTTAGCCAGGTTAAAAATATTTATCTGAGTAATGTTACGTTGCCTTTCATCTGGAAAAATTCATTGGTATCACAGTATGCTTCAATAAAGTAGATATATACATCTGACGGTTGCGGCTTGCCGTTAAAAGAGCCGTTCCATCCGGTGCTGATATCATCGATGTTGATTCTTTCGCGGTGATGCACTTCCTGTCCCCAGCGGTTGAAAATCCGGAAAGATTTTATCAGGCTGATGCCCTTTCCGCGTGGATAGAAGATATCATTTTGCCCGTCGCCATTGGGACTGAAAGTATTTGGAATAAACACCACATCGGTATTGCAAACGAGGTCCACGTTCATGATATCGCTTTTCGTACAGCCGAACTGGTTAGTACCGGTAATGCTATAGGTAATGGGTTTGCGAACGGTAGCCGTTACATAAGGAGAACTGGTGTTATCGAGATAATCATCCGGGCTCCATTTCCATTTCACGATATCCGGGCTTCCGCTGGCCATCAGCCGCACAATATCTCCCACCATTACGGTTTGGTCTTTGCCAGCATTTACCTGTGGTACCGGTTTTACGGATACCTTCACGGAAAGCGGTGCGCTCATGGGGCAAATGGCGTCGTTGGCGCCGGTTACCTGGTAAGTGATGTCTTCTATTGGTGTAGTAACCGGGTTGGCGATAGTGTTGTTGGTTAAGCCGGTAACAGGCGTCCAGTTATAGATGGTAGCGCCTGTGGCTTTCAGTTGTACCGAAGTGCCGTAGCAGGCAATGGTATCACTACTTACAGTAAGATTTACTTTGGGCACCACTACTACATCTGTGGAATCATATACCGTACATCCGTACACGTTAGATGCCTGTACGTGGTAACGGGTACTTGCAAGTGGCGATGCTACCGGATCTGTACAGAAAACACAACTGAGCTGGTTAGTGGTGAGCCATTGTACCGTGCCGTCTGATAGGGCGTTGAGGCTAACGCTGTTACCCTCACAGATCTTTGGTTGCTGCGCAGATGCTTTCACCACCGGCGTAGGATGAATGTTGATGGTTTTACTGATGGAGTCCCTGCAGTTGCGGGCGTCTGTTACCACCAGTTTTACCGCCTGGCCGCCGGAAGCGCTGTATTTAGTGGCTGGCGGCGTTTGAGCGGTGGAGCTCAGCCCATTGCCCAGATCCCAGTACCAGTTGGCAATGGGGATACTGGGAGAAGTGATGGTGTTATTGATAAAGTTCACTGCCTGGCCTGCGCAGGTAACCGGACCAGTGGTAAAGCCGGCCTGTGGTGCGAGGATATCAATATCATCCGGTTTATACACAATATCATCGCAGTAAGCAGGATCTTTATAGCGAATGGTGAGCTGGTTATCGAACGTGCCGGTGGTGGCCCATGTTTTTATATAGGTTTGATCGGTAGTGGTAAAGGTGGTACCATCGCCGAATTGCCAGGTATAGCTGGAAACCAGGCCCAATGGCACATTCAGTACGCCGTAGGTAGCTTTGCTTCCGCGGCAGATGGAGTTGACGCCGGCGGTAAAGTCGGCCCGGAAATAATAGATCGTCTGGAAGCTGCTATGGTTACAGTTATTGCCTATTTCCCCGATAGTAAGACGAACGGTATAATTACCGGGTATTGTATAATTATGCACAGCATCCATTGTGTTTACCAGCGGCGAATTATCTCCAAAATCCCACTGATAGGTGGAGTTGGCGCTGGTGCCAATAGAGTTGTTAGTAAAGATGAATTTACTTTTATCGTTGCAATCGCGTACTACGCTGAATTGCGACACCGGACCGGTTACATCCACGGTAACCGGAGAGGCTGCTGTGAAGCAGCCATTACTGCCCGCTTTCATTTGTACGGTAAGGGTACCGTTGGCATTGAAGGAATGCCGGATATCGTTGCTGCTGCCTGATTCTGTTTTTCCATCTCCGAAATCCCAGCTGTAAGTATCTGCAAAGCTGGCGTTAGCGAGCAGTCTTACCGGGTCGCCTACGCAGGTACTGGTGGGAGATACCGTGAAGCTTACATTGGAAGGGGGATTGCCGGTGTGCACAAATTTATCGAAAGCGGTGGTTGCCACGCACTGGCCCTGTGTAGTAACGGTAACGCCTACGTTATAAGTACCGGTTTGCGTGTATACGTGATTTACATTACCGTTGGTAGTGGACTGGGTGTTACCATCCCCGAAATTCCAGGCCCAGGACACAACGGGATCGTTAATATCGTTGGCAGAAGTAGCTGTAAATGCGGCGGTATAAGGCACGCAGCCGGATAATGGCGTGGCCATTGTAATCTGAGGCAGGGAAATATCGATATAGGCATCTTTCTTTAAGGTGGCCGTACAGCCGTTGCTGTTAGTAACGGTGAGGGTTACATCATATTTGCCCGCGCGGGTATATTGATGTGGTATATAAGCATTGCTGGTGGTAACCGGCGCGGTGTCGTCGCCAAAATCCCACGTACGACTGGCCGCGCCTGTGGTGGCATCTGTGAAATTAGCGGTGAATACTTTGCAGCTTTTTGTTACATCTGCCGAAAAAACAATCTGCGGGGTAGCACCTACTACCAGATCCCGCCAATAGGTACTGGTGGTTGTTCCACCGCTTACTTTATATACTGCTTCCAGGGTAATTTTTATGGGGCCGCCACTGGTGTAGGTTACCTGTGGATGTTCCTCATGTGAGGTTCTGCCATCCCCGAAATCCCAGTTATAGGTAAGGGGAGTGCCGGTGCTGGTATTTCTCAATGTAAGTGTTACCGGTGTACACAGGTTACCCGGCGAAGCGGTATAGGTAAAGTCCGCCTTCTGTGCCAGTAAGCAGTTTGCCTGCAAAAGGGATATGAGGAGCAGTAATGTCCAAAAACACTTTGCCTGTAGGTATTTCATAGGGTACACAGGTTTTCCATTGACTGAATGTCTACACAAATTAATAAAAATTACATATATAAACTTTTTGATTTTCGGAATTTTTAATAACGGAAAGATGGAAATACAGCAGAGTGGCTGCAAATCAACAACATCCGTATCAAAAATTCGTTCCTACCTGATAAGGGTAATATTTCCTTTCAGCAGGTTCACGGCGCCTTTATCACACACCACTTCCACATAGTATACAAATACATCCGGGTTCAGGACGGCGCCTTTGTAACGACCATCCCATCCCGATGATGGATCATTGGTATTCGCACCGGTACGCTCAAATACCAGTTGCCCCCAGCGGTTGAAGATTCTGAATATGCGGATGGACTGCATGCCGCGGCCCCGCACATAGAAAACATCATTCTGGCCATCGCCATTGGGAGAAAAGGTATTGGGAATGAACACATTGCCTTCATCGCACACCAGCTTGATCGCTACCTCATCGGTGCTCACACAGCCAAACTGGTTGGTTACCTTTACATGATAAGTAATATCGTCCGTTGGGGTAGCCGTAGGCGTTAGACAGTTATAACAGCTCAAACCTGTTACCGGTGTCCATTCAGTTTTAATGATATCCCCGCTGCCGGTAACGGGTAACGGAATAACAGAGCCGGTGGCAATCACCATATCAGGCCCGGCATTTACTACCGGTACCGCACGTACGTAAACCCTGGCTAATGCAGTATCTGTGAAGCAGGTACTGTTATTATAACCCACTACCTGGTAGGTGATATTGCCATCCGGGCTGGCAACGGGGTCGGCAACATCCGCGCGGTTCAATCCCCTGGAGGGAATCCACTGATAGCGTAAAGCCCCGCCCGCATTCATTTTTACGCTTTCGCCCGCACATATTTCTGCATCCTGTGCGTAGATTCTGAACGGCTGGGTAACGGTAACGGCTACTTCGCCGGTATTCGTGCAACCGTATTCGTTAGTAGCGGTAACGCGGTATACAGTATCGATATCCGGCGTTGCCTGTGGCGATACGCTTGCCGCATCGGAGATGTTGTAATCAGTCCAGTTTACCGCTACGTTGGCGGTGGTATTTGCCTGCAGCTGTAGTACCGCACCACGGCAGATAGTGGCGGTAGTGGGAGAAGGATTTAATACCGGTGAAGGATGTACGATCATCTGCGCCGTAGTTTCCGACGGACAGGAACCATCGCCATTAGTGATCGTTAATACTACGGGTATGGTACCAGTGCTGTTTAAAAGTATTTCCGGCGGAACTGGTATATCGTATGTTTGCCCTGTACCTACCTGCCATAGCCATTTGGCGCCGGGTATATTTTTGCTGTCGCTGCCGGATAGCTGTATTTTGCCGGACACGCAAAGCGGTGAAATAGGAGCAATTACAGCCACGGGTTGCAGCGGAATTACTACCGGCAGGATCTTCTCATCTATACAGCCATAGGCGCTGGTTACTACCAGTTTAACATTGGTTGTTCCGGGCTGAGGATAATTAAACAAGCCATTCACGGTAGTGGCGCTGTTAGCGGGATTGCCCGGTACGCCGAAGTCCCAGGCATTGGTAAAGTCAAGCGCCAATGAATCTTTCGTTAACGTTTTACTTTTATTGGTAAATGTTACTTCACCGCCGCCACATACCTGGAAGTCATTGGTGATGAAATCAGCGATCGTTTGATCCACGATGATCTTATCGTTTCCTGCTGCTTTTACCACGCAACCCTGATTATCCAGTAAGGATACGCGCGGGTAATAAATGCCTGCCTTGACATAGGTGTGCGCCGGAGATATGGGGGTGGTAGAAGTAAGTACTGTACCGTCGTCGAAATCCCACATATAGCTGTCGGTTTTAACAGAGGTGGCGCTGATGCTGATTGCTAATGGCGCACAACCCTGGGTTGGCGTGGTTTTCATGGCGCCGTCCGGTCCTTTGATGGTAATAGGAAGTGTAGCGGTGCTGGAGCAACCTCCTTCTGAGTATACCGTCAACACTACATCGTAAGTCCGTGCCCGTGCATAGATGTGTACATCCGGGTCATTTTTGGAGGACGTACCGTTATCACCAAAATTCCAGCTGGAGTTTACAAAATCGGTAGAAGTATTAGTGAATAATACTTTCACCGGCGGACACAGATCCAGGTTATCCGGAATAGTGAAAGCCGCTTTGGGATCAGGCACCCTGATTATATTTGTTTTGGTGATTTCATCTGTACAACCTGCCGGGGTAGTTACTTTGAGTGTTACGTTATATTGGCCCGGTGCGCTGTAAACCTTTACAGGCCTGTTTCCTGTGCCGGTGGTGTTATCCCCGAAATCCCATGCATAACTTTGGATGGCGCCCTCCGACTGATCCACAAATGTAAACGACTTATCCAGGCAGGCAATATTGGATGGTACCATAAAGTCGGCCTTCACCCGGTCGAAGCGGATTACCTTCTGTACTTTCACTACGCAGCTGAACTGATCGGTTACGGTTAATCCAACCGTGTAATCGTTCGCGTTAGTATAGGTATGTTTTATATCAACGGGCGGCGTAGTGTAATTCTCTTTACTGCTCTGATCCCCGAAATCCCATTCCCAGTTGAGTATGCTGTTGCCGCTGTTTACGGTGGATTTATCTGTGAAGCTGAAAATCTCATCTTTACATCTCTTACCGGTATAATCAAAATCAGGTGTGGCGCCGTTTACATCAATGGTAATTGGCGGCGCTTCACGGGTACAGCTGTTTTTATCTGTAATGGTGAGCTTAATGGTAAAGGTGCCTGTTTTGTTGTAGGTATGTGTGATGCCATTGGCAGGATTAAAATTGTAGGCCGGTATATTTTGTAGGGCGCTGCCATCTCCCCAATCCCAGCTGTATTCATTGATATTATCATTATTCAGCGGCCCTAACGAAATATGGATGCTTTCACCTCTGCAGATCCTGGGCTTATCGGGAGTAATGATTGGTTTTTCATCGATGATGTTCACCGATTGTGTAGTGGTAGAAGTACAGATACCATTGTCGATGGTAAGCCGAACCTGTTTCAGACCTGTTGTCTGGTAATGGAAATCCGGGTTTTGATCGGTGGAAGTGGCGCCGTTTTCACCAAACTCCCACAGCCAGGTTTTTACTGCGGTGGGAATAGGTCCGAAGGTAGAGTTGTCGGTGAATTTCCGGTGATAGGGATCTACGCAATCCGGTGCGGTTTCAAACCGTGCGATGGGTGGAATGATCTGTATATAATCCCGTTTTATTAACTGTTCAATACAACCATTATTGTTTACTACGAGGATAACATCATGACTGCCTATTTCATTGAACGTATGATTAGGATTTTCTTCTGTGCTGGTACTGTTATCCTGCACAAATGTCCAGATCCAGGAAGTGCCGCGGGGAACAGACAGGTTGGTGAACTGTACCGGGTCTTTGGCGCATGATTTCAGGGGAGTGGCAACAAAATCCACGACTGGTCTTGTTCCTGCCATAATAATAGTGGTGCCGCTGGCAGTACATCCACTTGCTGTAGTTACGGTAATGGTAACGGTGAAAGTTCCCTGTGTGGTGAAAATATGATTGGGCCTTGCATTGGTAGAAGTGCTGCCATCTCCGAAGTTCCATTGATAGCTGACAATGGGATCGGTAACATCCAGTTCTACGTAGAAGTCGACCGGTAAAGGGATACAGCCTTCCGTTGCGCTGCGGTAAATACTCAGATTGGGTTTGGAGATATTGATATAACCGGGGTTGGTAACTGTTTTGCTGCAGCCCGAAGCATTGGTGGCAATAAGGCTCACCGTAAAGGATCCTTCGCGGGTATAAGTGTGCGAAGGGTTTTCCAGTGTAGAGGTAGTGCCATCTCCAAAGGTCCAGTTCCACGCGGTGGCATTGGCAGACTGTGCGCTGAACTGCGTGGTAAAGGGCGTGTTACAGGCGCCGAGTGGCGTAGCTACCGGGTTAATTTGCGGAGAAGGATTTATGTGAATGGTTTGCTGGATCTCTTCCATGCAGCTACCCAGGGTGGCCTGCATTTTCACGACATAATCGCCTGGTGTAGTGAATTGTTTCACTGCGTTTGCCGTTGTTTGTGTGGCGCCATCGGGGAAAGCCCAGGTTACCTGGTCGGGAACGGGTTGTGTGGTATTGGTAAAGTTAACCGGTTGCTCTGCACAGGGAGCGGAAAAAGTAAACGCTGGTTTTACTTTTTCAATGACGATATATTCCGTTTTGGTAAGCGGCGTGGAACATCCGCCGGAAGTAGCAGCGGTAAGTTTCACGGTAAAGCGGCCTTCCCTGGTATAGGTATGTTGGTTGGCGGTGCCGGTGGAGCCATCGCCGTAATCCCAGGTATAGGTAACCGGATCGGGCGAGTTATTAACAGTATTATTAAAGAAGTTTACGGTGAATGGGGTGGTACAGCTTTGTGTTTTATCGGCCGAAAAAGCGGGTGTGGGCGCGCTTTGTATTTTCACTGGTTCCGGTCCTTTGAAAGCCGTACAACCGTAGCTGTTAGTTACGGCGTTCAGTACATTATAAGTGCCTGCCTGTGTGTAGGTGTGCGTAACATTTGCACCGGTGGCGCCGCCGCCGTCGCCGAAGTCCCAGGTAATATCCGCGATGCTGCCATCTCCCGGTGCAGACTGGTCCCTGAATGTAGCCATAAAGGGTGCGCATCCGGTAGTGTTGGGGATGGTGAAGTTGACGACAGGTTTATTATATACCTGGATGTCGAGTTGTTTGACGATGGTATTAGCGCCGTAGGTAGCCGTTAGTTTAACGTGATAAATGCCGGGATCCTGGAATGTTTTCGAGGGGGCGAGGTCATTGGTAACATTGGCGCCCAGCCCGAAATCCCATTCTATTTGTTGGTAGCCCGCATCCAGTGTAGCGGTGAAATTCACCAGGAAAGGAGGACAGCCTGCTTTTTTATCCGCATCTATGGTAACTGACTGCGCGCGGGCGCTAATGGCCAGGGCCATCACCGGCAGCAGACAAAGCAAAATACGTCTTATGACAATCCGCAAATAATTGTATAGGCTTTTCATGGCATAGGTTGGCGTTAAGGCCGTTTCACAGGTATATTCAAAGCATAAAAATAGCAATAATGTTTGGAAAAGCGATGCATTTATGTATGTGGCTGAATGGCCGTAACTTAGCATAAAAAGGAATGCCGGATATGGACAGTCAGTATTGGAATAACCGCTATCTTAAAGGAGATACGGGCTGGGATATGGGAGCGGTGTCTCCTCCCCTGAAAGAGTATATCGATCAGCTGGTAGACAGGGATATTCGTATACTCATTCCCGGTGGAGGCAACAGTTACGAAGCCGCTTACCTGGCAGGTCAGGCTTTTAGTGATGTAACGGTGCTGGATATTGCACCGGTATTGGTAGAACAGCTGCAAAAAACGTTTGCCCGTACCCGTGTGAAAGTGCTGGAAGAAGATTTTTTTGCGCATAAAGGCAGCTACGACCTGGTATTGGAACAAACATTTTTCTGCGCGCTGCCGCCTTTTCTCCGGATGGATTACGTGGAGCATATGTATTCGCTGATCAAGCCCGGCGGGCATCTGGCAGGGGTGCTGTTTAACCGTCATTTTACGCAGGACGGGCCGCCCTTTGGTGGCACAGAAGCGGAATACACCAGGTTGTTTTCTCCTTTATTTGATATTAAAACGTTACAGCCCTGTTATAATTCTCATCCAGCCAGACAAGGTACTGAGTTGTTTATTAATTTTATGCCGAAAATAAAAAAGATATGGGACGAGTTTTCTTAGCCATCATGTTGATGCTCACAGGCATTACTGCAATGGCACAACAACACGCGGTAGATGCTGTTGAATTTGATAAGGACATCCAACAGCCTGATGTACAGGTATTTGATGTGCGTACTGCCGGGGAATTCAGTACGGGGCATTTGCCACATGCCCTGCAGGCAGATTATACAAAGAAAGAAGAGTTCAAAGACCGGGTGCAATACCTCGACAAGAAAAAGACCGTTTATATTTATTGCCTGAGTGGTGGCCGCAGCGCTGCCGCTGCCAAATGGATGAGAGAAAACGGTTTTGCGAACGTAGTGGAGCTGGAAGGAGGCATCAATGCCTGGAAGCGGGCCGGCAAGCAATTGGAAGGTGTTACTGAGAAGAAGCCCCAGCTCAGTATAGCTGATTATAACAAAGCTATACAGACAAAAGGATATGTGCTTACCGATGTAGGAGCCGCGTGGTGTCCTCCCTGTAAACAGATGGAGCCGGTGCTGGAAAAATTCTTCCAGAAACATCCGCAGGTAAAAAAGGTAGCGGTGGATGGTGGTAACGACCAGGATGTGATGAAATCCGTTGATGCAACCAGGCTGCCTACTGTTATTTTTTATAAAGATGGTAAAGAAATAGCGCGCAGGCAGGGTGTGATGGAACTGGCGGAGCTGGAGAAGCTGGCGGGGTTATAGTGAAGGTATACGACAAATTATAGAAAAGCCCGGAACTATCACTCATAGACAGTTCCGGGCTTTTTATTTCAGAAGCCATATATCCCGCCATATTTCCCTTTCGCATACGTGAGGAACTCCCCAAACACCAGCTGTTTCCCTGTTACTTTCTCACATAATTCATTCGATGTATAAAACCTTCCAAACGGATGAACGTTGGTGCGCAACCATTCCAGTAACGGCTGATAATCGCCGCCGGCAATATGTGCGTCTAAACCAGGTACCTGTTTTTGTGCAGCAGCAAAGAATTGTGCAGCATAAAAACTACCGAGTGAATAAGTAGGGAAGTAGCCGAAACTGCCGTGCGACCAATGTATGTCCTGTAATACGCCGTGAACGTCATCGGGTACTGTTACGTGCAGGTATTGACGGTAGTATTCGTTCCAGGTATGTTTCAGATCTTTTACATCGATGCTGCCATCGATCAGTCCTTTTTCAATTTCATACCGGATCATGATATGGAAATGATAGGTCAGTTCATCTGCTTCTGTGCGGATGAGCGATGGTTGTACTTTATTGATGGCTTTATAGAATGCATCCAGCGATACATTTCCGAGGTTTTCGGGGAAGAGTTGCTGAAGACGGGGATAATGATATTGCCAGAAGAGGAGGCTGCGGCCCACGTTGTTTTCCCAGAGGCGGGACTGGGATTCATGTATGCCCAAACTGGTGGCTTCACCGCAGGGAAGACCGTATTGTTCGGTGGGCAGTCCTTGTTCATAAAGGGCGTGGCCGCCTTCATGGATACAGCTCCAGGTCATGTTCCCAAAATCATTTTCATCGATACGGGTGGTTACCCTCACATCAAGCGGGTTGAAGCTGGTGGTGAAGGGATGTTCTGAAACATCCTGCCGGCCTGCTTTCAGATCGTATCCCATATTTTCCAGCAGGGTGAGGCCAAATTTCCACTGTGCGTCACGGTTATAGTGCAGGTGCAGGAAATCCTTATTAATAGGGGGGTGCTGTTCTATTTGGGTGAGCAGCGGTGAAAGGGCGGTTTTCACTTCGTTAAAAATGGTATCCAGCATACCGGTGTGGGCGCCTTTTTCATATTCGTTGAGGAGGGCATTGTAGGGATGTCCGTCATAGCCCAGGATATCCGTTTCCTGTTTTTTCAGTTCAATCATCCGGGCCAGCGCAGGGGCAAAAATGGAATAGTCGTTGGCTTTGCGGGCTTTGATCCAGGCGTGATAGCTTTCGTTGGTCACTCTCGACATCTCGGCCACAAAGGCTGCCGGGTACTTTTTATTCTTTTCAAAGTCTTCTGTAGAAAGGATGATATTTTTTTGTTCTACCGGATCCAGCGTGGTATTGCCTTTCAGGGCCTGGAGAATCGTTTCCAGTTCCGGGGCGGTGAATAGTTCGTGGGCAATAGAGCTGAGGGTGGTGATTTGCTGACCACGGAATCCGGCGCCTTTTTCCGGAAGATAGGTTTCCTGGTCCCAGCCGAGTACCGCCAGGGCATTTCTTACATCTGCAATTTTTTGCATTTTTATTTTGTAGTCCGCATACTGTTCTGCTGTAGATTTGCTTCCGGGCATAAAAGATAATTTTTTTGCAAATTTAGCTGATGCCGCGAATGAACCATTAATTTTTGCAGATATGAAGATAAAAGAGATCATACAGGCCATCGAACAGTTTGCGCCTTTGCAGTACCAGGAGAGCTACGACAATGCCGGGCTTATTTTTGGGCGGGCGGATGTGGAGCTGACCAATGCCCTGCTTACGCTGGATGCTACAGAAGCTGTTATTGACGAGGCCATTGCAACCGGATGTAACCTGGTGATTGCCCATCACCCGATAATTTTCGGGGGATTGAAGAAGATTAATGGGAGTAACTATGTAGAGCGGGTGGCTATTAAGGCCATTAAACATGATATTGCGGTATATGCGGCGCATACCAACCTGGATAATGTGCGGAACGGGGTGTGCGCGCAGATGGCGGCAAAGCTGGGGCTGGAACAAACCCGGGTATTGCAGCCTAAGCGGGGATTATTAAAAAAGTTATTCACATTTGTGCCTTCGGCAGATGTGGAAACAGTAAGAGCTGCTTTGTTTGAAGCGGGCGCCGGCTATATTGGCAATTACAGTGAATGTAGTTTTAACGGCGCTGGTGAGGGTACGTTCAAGGGAGCGGAAGGCACTGACCCTTATGTAGGTACGCCCGGAAAACGACATTTTGAGGCTGAAATAAAGTTGGAAGTAATTTTTCCGGTATATTTGGAAGGAAAAATTTTACAGGCGCTGTTGGGCAGTCACCCTTATGAAGAGGTGGCTTATGACGTGGTAAGCCTGGAAAATGCTTATGAGCAGGTGGGTTCGGGATTGATTGGTACTTTGCCGGAGGCGATGGAAGAGCTGGAATTTTTGCAGTTCGTAAAGGAGCAGTTCCGGACTGGTTGTGTGAAATATACCCCTTTGAGGGGGCGTTCCGTAAAAAAAGTGGCGTTATGTGGGGGAGCAGGCAGTTTCCTGTTAAAACAGGCGATAGCGGCCGGGGCAGATGCCTACATTTCGTCGGATTTCAAGTATCATGAATTTTTTGACGCTGACAATCAATTAATTATAGCAGATATCGGACATTTTGAGAGTGAGCAGTTCACAGTGGAATTATTTTATCATATATTGACCGAAAAATTCCGTAATTTTGCGCCTCTTAAATCTACGATTAAAACAAACCCGGTAAATTATTTATAATACATGGCAACCGTAAAAGAATACTCCGTTGAAGAAAAATTAGCGTCTGTACTCAGATTGCAAAAGATCGATTCCAAGCTGGATGGGATCCAGGTGTTGAAAGGGGAGTTGCCGATGGAGGTAAAAGACCTGGAAGACGAGATCGAAGGCCTGAACACACGTCAGTCTCACATTGAGAATGAAATGAAAGGTATACAAGACTTTGTTGCCAGCAAGAAAAACGCCATCAAAGAAGCGGAAGCGCTGATCAAGAAGTACGAGAAGCAGCAGGATAATGTGAAGAATAACCGTGAGTTCGAAGCCATCACCAAAGAAATGGAGATGCAGGCGCTGGAAATCAAGCTGGCTGAAAAGCATATCAAGGACGCTAACGAAGAGATCAAGGAAAAAAGCCGCGTACTGGAAGTAGCCAAGAAAGCGGTAGCAGATAAAGAAGCGAACCTGAAGCACAAGAAAGGCGAACTGGAAAAGATCATCGGCGAAACAGATAAAGAAGAGAAAGCATTCCGCAAAGAAAGTGAAGATGCTAAAACCAAGGTAGACCCCCGTTTACTGCAGGCTTACGAGAAAATCCGTAAGAACTACCGCAACGGTTTGGCTGTGGTAACAGTAGAGCGTGATTCCTGCGGTGGTTGCTTCAATGCAATTCCTCCTCAGCGTCAGGCAGAGATCCGTCAGCACAAAAAGATCATCGTTTGTGAGCACTGCGGACGTATCCTGGTGGATAACGACCTCGAAGCAACTGTGACTATCTAATATAGTCTATCAGCAATAAACATTTAAAGGACATCTTCGGATGTCCTTTTTTTATTAGCGTATGTGTATAAAAAAATATACTAATTTATTTAGTTTTGTTTTACTAATTATATTAGCTTTGTGTACATTGCCGTTGCGCAGGTACCTTGCGTAGTAGTTCTTTTATTTTGTGGCAGGGATTTAGCTAAACAATACAACTTTTAAAAAATGTGAAGTGTTATTTGGGATTTGGAAGATGTTATGAGAGATTTGGCCTTTAATTTTGGAATTTTTCCCCGTATGCGTATTATTTTTTCTTTGTTGTTATTGTTGAGCGTAGAATTTAACGTGAGCGCCAGGCAGAAAGTATTTGATTTTAACACCCGCTGTGAGCAGGCATATGATGCCATCATGCAGTTGAGGTTAAACACCGGCAGGGCTTTGCTGGAAGCAGAGAAAAAAGAGCACCCGGATAACCTGGCGCCTTATTTCCTGGATAACTATGCGGATTTTTTCCCGCTCTTCTTTAATGAAGATCCTGCGGAGTATTCAAAGAAAAGGAGCCTGCGGTCTTTCCGGCTGAATAAAATGGCGGAAGGCTCTCCGGACTCTCCTTATTACCTGTATACGCAGGCAGCTATCAAATTCCAGTGGGCCCTGATCAAAATAAAGTTTAATGAGAAATGGGACGCTACCTGGGAAATCCGGAAAGCATATATGATGCTGAAAGAGAACCAGCAACGGTTTCCGGGCTTTGTTCCCAATAACCTGCTGCTGGGCGCCATGCAAACGGTATTCGGCACTATTCCCGAAGGTTATAAGTGGATCACCAATATCCTCGGCCTTAAAGGCAGTATGAAAGAGGGGATGGCCAATGTGAACAAGTTCATTGAGAGCAATGCGCCGGAAGCAAAAATGTTCCGGGAAGAATCTTACTACTATTATTGCTACCTGATGTTGTTTATTGTGAATAAACCGGAAGAAACGTGGGAATTCTTACAAAGAAAACAATTGGATACTAAAAATAACTACCTGTTTGCTTTAATGGTGGCAAACCTTTCATTGAACAACCAGCGGGCGGCTACCGGCATAAAAGTACTGCAGGAGCGGAATGATACAGCGGAGTATGCAGACATGCAGTATTACAATTATGTAATGGGATTACTGAAGCTAACGAGGCTGGATTCGGATGCACACATTTACCTGGAACGGTTTATCAGTAGTTTTAAGGGCAAGTTTTATGTGAAGGAGTGTTTGCAGCGACTCAGCTGGTATTACTACCTGGAAGGGAACCAGGCCACAGCAGATAAATACCGGACCATGATCCTGACGAAAGGCGGAGTGGAAACAGACGCGGACAAACAGGCACTGAAAGAAGCCAAAACCGGCAAATGGCCCAACCCGTTCCTGTTGAGAGTACGCCTACTGAGCGATGGCGGATATTTTAACAAAGCGCTGGCATTGCTGCTCACAAAAAAAGCAGCCGAATTCCCGGCGATGGAAGATAAACTGGAATATGCCTATCGTTTGGGTCGCATTTATGATGAAAGCGGACAAGACGATCAGGCCATTGCCATGTACGAAGTAACCGTGAAAGTGGGCAGCAACAGGCCGGAATATTATGCGGCACGGGCTTCCCTTCAAATGGGTTACATTTATGAAAAGAGAAACGAAAAAGCCAAAGCCGTAGAATGTTATCAGCGTTGTCTGAACATGAAAGGCCATGATTATAAGAATTCCCTTGACCAGCGCGCCAAAGCAGGCATGCAGCGGGTAAACGGAACCTGAGCTTTCAACATCATAAAGGAATTTCCTTACTTATGTTACAGCGATTAACCATCAAGAACTACGCAATTATCGATCACCTGGAAGTAGACTTCTCAGGGAACCTGAACGTGATCACCGGAGAAACCGGCGCAGGTAAATCCATCCTCCTCGGAGCCCTTTCCCTGATACTCGGAGAAAGAGCAGACCCGGGAGTATTGTTCGATAAAACAGGCAAATGCATCATAGAAGGGCTCTTTAAAGTAAAGAAATCACAGATAGCCACTTTCTTCCAGGAACACGAACTGGACCTGGAAGATCAGCTGATTATAAGAAGAGAAGTGAGTGCCACCGGTAAATCAAGGGCGTTTGTAAATGATACCCCGGTGAACATCTCCCAGCTGGCGGAACTCAGCGGCTACCTGGTAGACCTCCATCAACAGTTTGACACACTGGCGCTCGGTAACGCCGATTTCCAGCGGGAAGTGATTGATGCCCTGGTCAACAAACCTGCCGAACTGCAACAGTACCACCTGGGATTTGTTCAGTACACACAGGTACAGAAGAAATACAAACAACTGCTGGATAACCGCGACAACGCCAACAAGGAACTGGACTATAACCGCTTCCTGCTCGATGAATTGGCAGAAGCAGGTTTCAACCCCAACGAAATAGAAGACCTGGATGCGGAACTGCAAACATTAAGTCATGCAGAAGAAATAAAGAACACCCTGAACCGGGTTTATTTTCAACTGAAGGAAGACGAACAACCTATCCTCCAACAGCTGAAACAGCTGCAGTCGTTGCTGCAAGCTTTATCTGCCTTTCATAAAGATGTGCCCGCAGTATCTGAACGCCTGTTATCCACTTACCTTGAGCTACAGGATATTGCCGGGGAAGTGGAAAGCATCAACGACCATGTACAATATGATGCGCAACGGATAGAGCTGGTAAATGAAAGAATGGCGCTGGGATACCGTTTGTTCAAGAAACATGGCGTACAAACCACTGCCGAACTGCTGGCCATAAAAGAAGTGCTGACCCAAAAGGTAGAGGATGTGCTGAACCTTGATGAACAGCTGGCATCGCTGGAGCTGGAGCAAACCCGGCTGAAAGAAAGCCTGCAGAAAGCGGCGGCTGTCATCACCGGGCATCGCCAGGAACAGGCCGGTCCTTTTGAAAAACACGTGAATACTTTGCTGGCACAGGTGGGCATGCCTAATGCACGCCTGAAAGTAGACATCATCCCCGGAGAACTCAATTCATACGGGCAGGATACCATCGAATTCCTGTTTGACGCCAATAAGAGCAACCAGTTTGCACCGGTGGGGAAAGTGGCATCCGGGGGGGAATTGAGCCGTATTATGTTATGTATCAAATCGCTGGTGGCACAGTCAGTAGCGCTGCCCACCCTGATCTTTGATGAAATTGATACTGGTATTTCCGGAGAAGCTGCCCGCCAGGTGGGTGTTATTCTGAAAGATCTTGCCAAATCGCACCAGATCATCTGTATTACCCATCAGCCGCAGATAGCCGGGAAAGCAGATGCGCACTATTTCGTATATAAAGATGCCAAAGCGGATAAAGTTACTACCAGCGTACGTTTGCTGTCGCCAGACGAGCGGGTGAATAAAATTGCCCAGATGTTGAGCGGAGAACGGCCTACTGCTGCGGCGCTGGAGAATGCCCGCGAAATGCTGGCTGTACATTAATAACTGCTCTCTCATTATAGCTGTTAACCTTTAGCAGGCTGCATTTAGTTAACGGCTAACCGTCTAAATGCGGGTCGCTGATAGCTAACAGCTTTTTTTTTCAACTATAACGACTATTTTTGCCGAAATTAATTTTTGACCAAATGGCTCATAACTTATTAAAAGGGAAGAAAGGTATCATCTTTGGCGCACTGGACGACAAATCTATTGCCTGGAGAACTGCACTGCGTTGCGTGGAAGAAGGCGCTGAAATTGTGCTTACCAATGCCCCTATTGCCCTGCGTATGGGTGAGATCAACAAACTGGCGGAAACCTGTAAAGCACCGGTTATTCCGGCTGATGTTACCAATATGGATGATCTGGCCAACCTGTTCAACAAATCTATGGAGCACTTTGGTGGTAAGATCGACTTCGTTCTCCACTCCGTAGCAATGGGGATGAACATCCGGAAAGGCAGAAGCTATACCGACCTGGATTACGATTTTAATCACAAAACATTTGATATCTCTGCGATGTCTCTGCATCGTGTTCTGCAAACCGCTTACAAGCTGGATGCGTTGAACGAATGGGCCTCTGTTATTGCATTGTCTTATATCGCGTCTCAGCGTGTATTCCCCGATTACGGTGAAATGGCTGATGCCAAAGCCCTGCTGGAATCAATTGCACGCAGCTTCGGTTACCACTACGGTACCCACAAAAAGGTACGTGTAAACACCATCTCCCAGTCGCCTGTTAAAACCACTGCCGGTGGCGGTGTGAAAGGTTTCGATGGCTTTATGTCTTATGCAGAGAAAATGAGCCCGCTGGGTAATGCCACTTCAGACGAGTGCGCTAACTACGCCGTAGCCATGTTCTCCGACCTCACCAAAATGGTGACCATGCAGAACCTGTTCCACGACGGAGGTTTCTCCTTCACTGGTGTTTCCAAACCGGTGATCGACCAGATGGAAAAATAAATCAGTCATTTATTGAGCCTGGCGATGCGGCAGAAATGAGATGATCATCTCTGCAACATCGCCGGATCTCTGAATACCAAAATAAAAGCCGCTTCCTTATCAGGAGCGGCTTAGTAATTATTTGTCGTCATAGTTGAACGGGAGTACGGTCAGCAATACTGGCTAATATTCATCCTCATTAAAGAAGAAGTCATCCTGCGACGGATAATCAGACCAAATATCTTCAATCCCCTCATAAATTTCCCCCTCATCCTCCAGCTCCTGAAGGTTCTCGATTACTTCGATCGGTGCACCGGAACGAATGGCGTAGTCGATAAGTTCGTCTTTAGTAGCTGGCCATGGAGCGTCCTCCAGGTATGAAGCTAATTCTAATGTCCAGTACATCTTATTAAAATTTTTACTTTTTAATTTTTCGCAAAAGTATTATTTAATTTGAAATAAACAACTTTTACTATTTTATCGGTTAATTACTTTTCTTTGGGTTATGCTAACCGCTCGCAATGTTACCAAAAATTATTCCAATTTACCCATATTAAAAGGGGTAGACATTACTGTCAGTAAGGGAGAGATTGTAACCATCGTAGGTTCTTCCGGGGCCGGCAAGAGTACCTTGCTGCACATCCTCGGAACCCTCGATACGCCCACTACCGGCGAAGTATGGCTCAATGATGTCAATCTGACCGGTTTAAAGGGAAACACCCTGGCCGACTTCAGGAACCGTCATATTGGCTTTATTTTCCAGTTCCATCACCTGCTGCCGGAATTCACCGCCCTCGAAAATGTTTGTATTCCCGGCTATATTGCCAGCACCCGAAAAAGCCAGGTAAAAGAAAAAGCCGTTTTCCTGCTGGATACGCTTGGGCTGAAAGACCGGCTGGAGCATAAACCCAATGCCCTCTCCGGCGGAGAGCAACAAAGAGTAGCCGTGGCACGCGCCCTCATCAACGATCCGGATGTGGTAATGGCCGACGAGCCAACCGGTAACCTCGATTCCCGCAATGCCCGGGAACTGCACCACCTTTTCATGGAGCTGCGCGATAAGCTGAAGCAAACCTTTATCATTGTTACGCACAATGAAGAGCTGGCGCCTATGAGCGACCGCCAGCTGGTAATGAAAGACGGGAAAATTATTTAGCCATAAATACGGATGCCTGCCTTAAAAGTATTGCAGTGCGCATTTACAATATCACGGATGTGGGTGGAATAGCCTCCGCCCATTGCCACCGCGCAGGGGATGTGATGTTTTTTCAGCGAATGGAAAATCATTTCATCCCGCTCCAGGCAGCCCTGTTGCGTTACTTTCAGCTTCCCGAACTTATCCGTTTCCAGGATATCCACTCCCGAAAGATAAAAAACAAGGTCCGGTTTTACCCGGTTAATCAGCACCGGCAGGGCTTCTTCCAGTAACTGCAGGTAAGTGCTGTTATCCATGCCATCGGCCAGGGGAATATCCCAGTCAGATGTTTCTTTATGAAAAGGGTAATTGTGTGCGCCATGCATACTAAACGTATATACATGCGGGTTACCATTAAACAGCGCCGCGGTGCCATTGCCCTGGTGTACGTCGAGATCTATCACCAGCGCCTGTTTGATACGTTGCCGGTGCAGCAGGTAATTGGCGGCTACCGCAAAATCGTTGAGCAGGCAGAAACCTTCTCCATGATCGGCGAAAGCGTGGTGAGTGCCGCCGGCCACATTAAAACCAATACCCTGATCGAGCGCATGCAACGAAATGTCTATGGTGCCCTGCGTAATTACTATTTCCCGTAAGGTAAGCGCAGGAGATTGGGGGAAGCCAATTTTCCGCTGTTCGCGGGGCTCCAGTGTCTGATCCCTCAGCTTATGCCAGTACTCAGGAGTATGTGTTAAAAGAATGGTTTCTTCCGCAGCCGGTGCAGGGGCAAATAATTGCGCGGAGGTAATAACGCCTTCCCGCAGCAGCTGGGCCGGTATCAGTTCGTACTTGAGCATCGGGAAGCGATGATCAGCGGGCAAAGGATGGGCATATATATCGTGACTGGCAATTTTCATTGTGCGCGTATAATCGATTTTCCGGCTATTACAAACACGGGATCCCTTTCTTCAGGGTCGAGGCTGGCCGAACCGGTAAAGTGGCCGAAAGCTGGTAAAATGCCGCAATACCGGCCAAAATAGAAACAGGGTAAACGCAACCGTTGCCTGCCGGCTCCATGCATCACGAAAGCCGGGTGCAGGTGCCCGGAAAAAGTGTAAGCGAAGCCATTGTTATCTTCACAAGGCTCATGGATAAAATGAATGTTACGCAAAGTAAGCGCAGGGTGTACATTGATCTGCAGTTCCTCATACACGGCATCGGCCATAATATCGTGATTGCCTTTCACCAGGTCAAAAGAGATCCGGGAAAACTGCTGCCGCCACAACCTGAAATAATGTACTTCATTGTTCTCCCGGCTATGGAACATATCTCCCACTATGATGATCCTCTCCGGCAGGTAATGCGTGATCAGCTGCTGCAGCCGGAAGAGGTCTTCCTGTACAATACCCGCCGGCACGGCAATTCCAGCCTTGCGAAAATGAGCCGCTTTCCCCAGATGCAGATCTGAAAGGATCAGCGCTTTCTCTTCTTCCCAGAAAATTGCCCGTTGGGGCGACAAATGCCAATGCTGTTCCTGAAAGTGAAATATTTCCGCGACCACTGAATCAACTGTTTTTACTGAGGTGCAAATTAGAGATTTCTTAACCGTTCACCGTGATCAATTTTTTGATCCGGTCTTCCAGTTTTTCGCTGGTCATGGTATCACGCAAACTATCCACTTTAATCGGGAAGCAGAAGGGCGTGAGCTTTTGCGGTGTGGTGATTACGATCCTGCTCACTGCGATACGCTCCAGCGTTTCCCTCAAACGAGCTTCTTCCATCTGGTAAAAAAAGGCTTCGTTGAAAGCCTGCTTCAGCAGCAGGTTTTGCGGGTCGTAGTCTTTGAATACATTAAACAACAGGGAAGCCGAGGATTGCAGGTGACGGTTAGCCTTGTGTTTACCGGGATAGCCCTGGAATATCAAACCGGCTATCACCGCAATGTCGCGGAATTTTCGCCGGGCCATTTCGGTGGAGTTAACACTGGTTTGCAGTTCCACGAGCAGGTTTTCGGTAGAAAAAAGCTGTTTGGCGTTTTCGGTTGTCAGCGGAATAGGCTGGTCAGATAACAACTCGAAGCCATAATCATTCATGGCGATAGAAAAAGTAATAGGCTGAATACGGCTGATCCGGTAGGCCAGCAGCGCTGCCATTACTTCGTGTACCAGCCGTCCTTCAAAAGGATATACGAAAAGATGGTAACCGTCTTTGGTGGCTATCTGTTCAATCAGCAGCTCATTGGCCTTTGGAATATGCGACAGTTCCTCCTGCAGGTTGAACAGCGGTTGTAAGGCAATCAGCTCCGGATCTTTTGTGTTCCGCGACAGGGCTTCATTGAATTTTTCCCGCAGCATGCGTCCGAGGTTGGACGAGAGGGGAATACGACCGCCCTGGTAGCTGGGCACAATTGATCTTTTGGAATTTGATTTGCGGACCAGCACCGTCATGTCCTTGATAAGGATAAATTCCAGGTTGCGGCCTGCCAGTGTAAAGGAGTCGCCGGGCGACAAACGGGAAATAAATCCTTCTTCGATTACGCCGATATAGCCGCCACTCATGAACTTTACTTTGAGCATGGCGTCACTTACGATAGTGCCTATATGTAAACGGTGACGCATGGCCATCATCCGGCTGCGGCAAATGTAGAAATTGTCTTCCCGTTCTACTTTTTTGAATTCATCATAGCTGCCCAGCGCTTCGCCGCCGGTAGTGAGGAAGGAGAGGAGCCACTGCCAGTCATCTTCCGTAATATGCTGATAACAAAAGGTATGACGTACTTCTTCCCATATTTCATTGGCATGAAAGCCGTCGGATACTGCCAGCGTCATCAGGTATTGCAATAATACATCGTAAGCAAGTAGCACTGGCATCCGGCTTTCTATAAGATCCTGTTCCATAGCGGCTTTCAGTGCGGCCGCCTCTACCAGTTCCAGGGCATGGGTAGGCAGGAAGAAAATTTTGCTGATGGCTCCGGGTTGATGCCCGCTACGGCCGGCCCTTTGCAGGAAACGGGCCACTCCTTTCGGACTGCCCACTTGTATAACGCTGTCTACCGGCCGGAAATCCACGCCAAGATCCAGGCTGGCAGTACATACCACCGCCTTCAGGATACCGTTGTGCAGCGCTTCTTCCACCCATATACGCAGTTCCATATCTATAGAGCCGTGATGCAAGGCCAGCGCGCCAGCCAGCATGGGATCTTCGCGGAGAAGTGCCTGGTACCATAACTCCGACTGCGAGCGGGTATTTGTAAATATCAGTGTGGTTTGGCTGTCGTTGATAATGGGTAATGCCTGCGGCAGCATCCTGATACCGAGATGTCCTGCCCACGGATAATTTTCTATTTCATGGGGGATCACACTTTTCAGGGCGATATTCTTTTTCAGTTTGGCGCGAATAATAAGGCCATCGCTATGATAGGGACCCAGCAACACTTCCAGCGCTTCATCGAGATTGCCGATGGTGGCGGAAATGCCCCATACTTTCAGCCGGTCTTTGCATAGTCCCCTCAGCCGGCTGAGACCCAGTTCCACCATCACGCCGCGTTTACTGCCTATCAGCTCATGCCATTCATCCACCACCACGGTGTGCAGGTGTTTAAAAACGGTGGGATATTCTTTTTGCGCCAGCAGCAGGTGCAGGCTTTCCGGTGTAATGATGAGAACTTCCGGCATCTGCTTTTTCTGTGCTGCACGCGTAGCTACAGGTGTGTCGCCACTGCGGATGCCTACCTGCCAGGGAACATTGAGTTCCTGCAGCGCGCTTTCCATCGCCCTGCCCAGGTCTTTGGCCAGCGCGCGCAATGGCGTTATCCACAATAGCTGTAAACCGTTTTTTGTTTTATGGGAATAATCTTTCGGGTGGGCATCTATCCAGGCGATAACGGCCCCCAGGAACAGGGAAAAGGTTTTTCCGAAACCTGTAGGCGCATTCACGATCCCCGATTTGCCCTGCAGGTAAGCTTTCCAGGCATCCTCCTGGAATTTGAAGGGCTTCAGTTCTTTTTCGCCCAACCAGTTATTAATCACTTTCCATCCACCCGAACGTTGTTGCATAAGAATGAAATTAGGATAAAATGATAAATCGTGAAACGCTTATTTTTGCATCATGCTCGCAAAATTTTTCCGGCTCTCCGAACATCACACTACTGTTAAGAAAGAAGTACTGGCAGGGTTAACTACCTTTTCCACGATGGCATATATCCTGGCTGTTAATCCCAGTATCCTGTCGCGCACAGGAATGGATTTTAATGCGCTGATCACCGCCACCGCCCTGGCGGCAGCCATTGGCACACTGGTAATGGCATTATATGCAAGGCTGCCTATCGGCGTGGCGCCGGGAATGGGACTGAATGCCTTTTTCGCCTATACCATTGTTTCCTCTATGGGCTACAGCTGGCAGTTTGCGCTTACCGCCGTTTTCCTGGAAGGAATTATTTTTATTTTTTTGTCGATGTTCAGGATCCGTGAGGAGATCATTAACAGCATACCGGAAAACCTGAAGCATGCTATTTCGGTGGGTATCGGTTTATTGATTGCATTGATAGGCATGGCCAATGCAGGCATTATTGAAACGGGTATGCATCATGTGGGAGATGGAAAACTGGATGGTGTGATCCTGAAAATGGGCGATGTTACCAGCATCGGGCCCCTGATTGCATTGATAGGACTGGTCGTCAGCGCAGTGCTGATGTACCGGAATGTAAATGCGGCATTGCTGATCGGTATCCTGGCTGCTACAGTAGTGGGTATTCCGTTGGGCATTACGCATTTGCCGGCCAACGGCCAACTGGTAAGCCTGCCACCTTCGCTGGCGCCGGTTGCGTTTAAGCTGCAATTCGATAAAATATTCACCCTGGATATGGTGATGATCCTGTTTACGTTGCTGATGGTAAACCTGTTTGATACGGTGGGTACGCTGATTGGTCTTTGTAATAAAGCAGGACTGCTGGATGAGAAAGGCCGCTTACCCCGCGCCAAACAGGCTTTGATGGCCGATGCCGTAGGCACTACTGCTGCAGGTTTATTAGGTGCCAGCGTAGTAACGGCGTATGTGGAAAGTGCCAGTGGGATTGCTGCTGGTGGCAAAACCGGTTTAACTGCGTTTACGGTAGCCATCATGTTCCTGCTCTCCCTGTTTTTTGCACCGGTTTTCGCTATGATTCCGCAGGCCGCCACAGCGCCAGCTTTGATCATTGTCGGTATGCTGATGATGGGAGCTGTTACCAAAATAAATTTCAATGATGTAACAGAAGCAATTCCTGCATTTTTAGCTATTGTGATGATGCCATACAGCTATAGCATAGCAGAAGGGATTGTGTTTGGTATGTTGTCTTACGTATTACTGAAAGTATTAACCGGGCAATATAAAAGCATCAGCCCGGTCATGTATGTACTGGCAGTGTTGTTTATCATCACTTTTCTTTTGAAGTAATTATTCCTTTAAAGTAACGGTGTCGTCTCCTACGTAGAGGGTATGCATCATGCCGCATTTAAGGGCATAGTTATTTTTCTGATGCCCTACGGGAAAATTAAAACACACCGGGAAATTAAAATCCTTCACCTTTTCCAGTACCATATCGTATACGGTTCTGCCAAATTCTTCACCGGGATCATCGGGCTTAATCCGGTTAAACCCGCCGATGATAAGACCTGCGAGATTGTCGAGTTTATGTGAGCGCTGGAGGGTGCCCAACATACGGTCAAGGCTATACGGATATTCACCTACTTCTTCCAGGAACAGGATCTTTCCATTGGTATTAATTTCGGAATTGGTGGCCGACATGCTTTGAATAATAGACAGGTTGCCGCCCGTGAGTACACCTCTTGCTTTTCCTTTACGGTTGCGGGTATCCGGCAAAGCGCTGTATTGCATCTTTTTGCCTGTAAGCGCCTGGTAGATAGACATGATGGTATCCTGGATAACAGGTTCCGCTTTTCCGAAATCGTCCGGGAAGCTGTTACACATTTTTGAATGCAGGGAAGCTATACCAAAGTGGCGGCCAATGTGGCAATGCAGTACGGTGGCATCGCTGAACCCAATCACCCATTTGGGTTTCCGCTGAAAGCGGGAAAAGTCGAGTTTATCAACAATCCGTGCAGTACCATAACCACCCCGGCCACACATGATGGCCCTGATATTATCATCGTTCAGCATGGCCTGCAAATCTGCAAGCCTTTCTGCATCGGTGCCGCCGAAACTATAGTCGCGGTCACCCACGGTTTTGCCTATACGAATATTAAAACCCCAGCTTTCCATAATCCGGATAGCCGGTTGGATCTCATCCCTGCTGATATATCCGGCAGGGCAGGTAATACCAATGATATCACCGGGTTTCAGATAAGGAGGAACAAGTGGTTCCTTCTTTTCTAATGGTGTGGCTAATCCAATGCCGGCGAGTGTTTGCAGCGCCGGTAGCCCGGCGCCGGTGGTAATAAGAGCAGACAAAAAGTGTTTGCGGTTCATACGCTTAAAATAAGCATATTTCAGCAAATAATCAGGTGGTGATCATTTCACGGATAGACCAGTGAGCAATGTACTGCCCCTCTTTCAGCTGTATGATATCAATAATACGCAGGGTGGCTTTTTTACCGGTAGGCGCCTGTCCCATAAAGGGCGCGGAGAAGGTGCCTGTAAATGCTTTATGGGTTACTACTTTATCATCTTCCGCTATCATATCAAAAATTTCCAGCTGAAGATCCGGCATCGCAGGATGTAATAACTGTAAGATAAAATCGCGGGTAGCATGGCGGTTGTTGTTGCCGGCAGGTGCTGTATGGTTAATAAAGTCCGGCGCCACTATTTCTTCAAAAGCCTGCAGGTTGCCGTTTACCAGGAATTCTTCATTAAAGCGTTTTACCACTGCCTTATTTTTTTCAGATAATGTTTGCATATTTTTCTTTTTACAGATGCAAAATTATCCAGGAATACTTAGGGGCAGTAACGGAAAAAGCTCAGATGATCGCCTTTTTGGCTCTCACATGATTGGGCGTAATGCCATACGTTTGTTTGAAGATCCGGATAAAGTGGGAGATGCTCTCAAAGCCGCACGCAATGGCTATTTCAGCCACCTGCTGCGTAGTGGTTTCCAACAGGGTGTGTGCATAGGACAGTCGCTGCTCATTGATCCACCGGCGGGGTGACGATTGGTACTGCTGCTGAAAATCGCGCTTGAAGGAAGCCAGGCTTCGCCCGGATAGCCTTGCCATTTCCGCGAGTGTAATGGGCTGAAACAGGTGTTGCTTTACAATAAAGGCAATATCCTGCGGCTGTGCATATACAATCTGTTGCATAAAGGCAAGTACAGCAGCATGTTGCGGCGTAGCCAGCAATAACAGGAATGCCTCGTATAATTTTACGGATAACAGTGCCGCCAAAGTAGAAGGCGTTTGCGCAAAGTAAGCGGTGTAATGTTCCCGGAAGGCCTCCAGCAACGGGGTGATGGGTAATGTGAAATAGTTGGTGGCGGCAGCTTTTACAGGCGTAACATAATTGTATTTGTGCAGGAACCTGCGTAGTTGTTCATCTGAAAAATATAACAGCAAACTTTGAAATTCTACTCCGTCATTCACGTAGTCGGACATCACATGAAATCCACGTTTCATCAGCAGTATAGAGCCTGCTTCCACCTTTACGGTATGCTGGTCGAAATGCAGTAATTTATGTCCCGTCAATACAAATACTATCACGTTTTCTGTCAGGAATATGGTGCGTTTATCTGCCTTAATCCTTTGCTTTAACATGGCGAAGTGGGTGTTGCCTGCTTTGAGGATCTGTTGCCCGTTTTGGTCTTTGGGAAATTTGAGTAACATGGGGTGAAGGTACGGCATTTCCTTTTTGTGAGTGTGGGATACTGACGGAAGTCACTATTAAAAATGCCGGCCGGCTTCTTTTTGTTTTTAACCTTCTCCCCATAAAAAAAGTTACTATACTGGCAGCATTTTTGAACTCATCTCCTAAACAAAAACTATGCGTCTCCTCATAATTTTCTTATCGCTCCTATCCGCTACTTCCACGGCCTTCGCTCAGAAAAGCGCCTGGCTTATCACCCCTGGAAAGTCTATCGGGCAAATAAAACTTGAAGCCCCGGCCCAGAGCCTGGCGGTATTAGGAAAGCCGGACGGCGGCGATGCCGCTATGATGAAAGCCTGGCGGATCTGGTACAGCCGCAGGAAAGATAACAGCATCGATTCATCGCATATGCTGGCAGTATTCACTGCTATGCGCACACAGGATACGCAATATGTAAAACAGATCCGCGTAAATTCACCAAAGTTCAGAACCAATAAAGGCGTAGGACCAGGAAGCACCATTGCTGTCATCAAAAAAGCATATCCCGGTATTGAAAAAGCACAGGCTTATGAATCCGCTAATAAAGCCAGGAAGATTGTAGTATATGAAGACAAGAAACAGGGAATTGCTTTTGAAACGGCTAACTCACGTAGCAGGAAACCGGTATGCTCTATGGTCGTCGTTTTTGATCAGGGGGAATCTGCTGCAGGCTATCTCGACTTTCACGCAGGGTTTGATCTTATGAGCCCCGTGGCGCCATAGTTTTCCGCCTGTCCTCCTTTTTTTTCTTCCTCATTTCACGGTCCAGTTCGTGGTAATATTCCCTGGGGTGTTCATAATGACGCCTCTCCCGGTGCTGATGAATACGGATACCGATATTATACAGCAACGACATGCTAAAGATGCCTTTGACATCAGGATTATTGTTACTGAAATTAAACATGTAAGAAGATTGAAGGCTCCAGGAAGAATTACCCATCGGGAAATTGATCCTGCCATCCAGCACCAGGCCATGTGCATGCACTTCTGTGGTATCTATACCAGGATCGGGATCTACCTCGCGCCGGCCATTATGTGCAGCATAACCTGCTCCAATGGAGTAACCCATATATTTATAGCTGTGCGGAGTGGCAGCATTGCCGAAAGTATAATTAACCGTAACGGGCACATTTACCATCCATCCTGGCCGTATAGGTCTGGGTCCTCCGTATCCCTTGTCAGTACTATAGTCATAATAAGAAGGCCCCATTGCAAAGCAGGCGCCAATTGATAAACTCTCTTTCTCTGAGAATTCATAAAAATTAAATCTTGGCTCAAAACTAAAAGCGAATGCACCGTAGTGATGGCCGCCAAGACCACCTATTCCAACAGCGGATTGAAAAGATCTTTTTTGGGCGGTAACAGTAATAGTTACAAACATTAACAGGGACAGGTAGAGGTATTTCATAGATTTAAAACGGACCAGTTAGATAACAGGTTACAGTAAGTGGCGATTTTTCTATGTCATTTTATCTTGTACCCCTGATCCGCACACCAATGTTATAATCGATACCAATACCGGCAATGCCAGGAATGTCGGGGTTATATCGATTGTTATTAAAGAGATAAGAAAAGCGGATACCCAATGAATGATTGCTGACGGGTAGTCTTATTCCTGCACCCAGCGCTATTCCGGATACATGCACCTGGTTGGTGGTTACTTCTTCATCATCTACAAATTCTACGCTACGTGTGGAATTATGAAATCCATAACCTGCGCCCATGAAAAAGCCCCATTTTGTGAAAGCCTGTTTGGTGGCGGCATTGCCGTAGTTCCAGGTTAACAGGAATGGTACATTTGCCATGAAGATGCTGGTGGAGTTACCACCGGTATTGCTGTTGTAATTATCGCCGATAGAAGTACCAACACCAATGTGTGCGCCTGCCGACAGTATAGATCTGTTGGAGAAACAGATCATATTCAAACGGGGAGAATATACGATGCCGCCACCGAGAAAGTTATTGCAGGAAAACAAGCCACCGCCTATTGCGTGGGAAAATAACCGTGATTGGGCCTGAGCCGCAACAGATATTAAAAAGCATCCTGCACACAGTAACGCGTATCGTCGGAACATAGGTATTGAAAATAATTGGCGTTAAAACACTACCTGGTGCGTAGCTTTAATCACTGAAATTACAAATATACTTTGTGTATGACTCAGATTATCTAACTCACCCAGTTTGTTCACATAAAATTCACGGTACTCATCCATGTCCTTTACCTGCACTTTGATCATGAAGTCGAACTCACCGGAAATATTCAGACACTCCGTTACTTCCGTGAAACCGAGTATTTCCTGGATGAATTTCTTCCCACACTTTTTATTATGTTCTTTCAGGGTGATGTAACATAAAACAGTGAGACTCTTATTAATCTTCCTGGGATCTACAATCGCTGCATATTGTTTGATAACGCCTGCCTGCTCCATTTTCCGGATGCGTTCGTACACGGGAGTAGTGCTGAGATTCAGTTGACGTGCAATATCCCGGATGGTCATTTTTGCGTCCTGCTGTAGTAACTTCAGGATGCCCAGGTCTTTCTCATCCAGGTTCAATTGTATATCATCCGTATTATTTTCTTTTTTGCTTGCCATGAGGATAGGTGTTTGGAACAAATATCTAATTTATTGTTAGATAATAGTCTTTTGTTCCAAATTTTTAAGAATTAAATTGCTTTTGAGATGTTTTAATAGGTTTGTGCCGTGAGAAAGGAACGAATCATATTAACAGTAGCCTGCATGGCTATCTTCTTTGAAGCACTGGATGTATCTGTGCTCAACATGGCGATTCCGCAGATGGAATCATTTTTTCATTTTGGTGCAGCCGCTATTCAATGGGTACAAACCGTGTATGTTTTATTTTACGCCGGACTGGTATTGCTCGGCGGCCGGCTGGCAGATACCATAGGAAGAAAGAAAGTATTTGTAACAGGCGCCTGCTGTTTTGTGTTAGCGTCACTGGCTGCCGGGTTTTCCATGAACTTCACCTGGTTGCTGGTATGCAGGGCTCTGCAAGGCGCTGGTGTGGCGTTGGCTATTCCGGCTGCAATGGCTATTATCACCAATACATTTAAAGAACCGGTAGCAAGAAACCGCGCCTTCGGAATTTTCGGCGCTACTGCGGGTATCGGGTTTGCCACAGGTCTTGCTATAGGCGGGTTAATCAGCAATTATCTCGGCTGGCAATGGGTATTTTTTATTAATGTGCCGGTAATAGGACTGGCAGTGATCCTGGCAATCGTATACATTCCGGCAGATGAAAAAGCCGTGGTGAAACCTGCGCATAACCTGCTCAGCGCATTATTGATTACCGGGCTGATGATGCTGGCCGCGTGGCTGATCCATGATCTGGGTAATATCGCTCACCACTACACGAAATATGGCCTGTGGTTATTGTTGTTCCTTGCAGCCGGTATATTTTTTATACGCCGTGAACGCGTGCATCCGTCACCGTTAGTAGATTTCAAACTGTTCCGGTTACATGGGGTGATCACCGGGAACATAGGAGCAGTAATGCTTGGCAGTATCTTTCTGAGTTATATTTTTATGCTCACCATATACCTGCAGCAGGATCTGCATTTCGCGTCTTCACAGGCAGGCTTGTTATTATTTCCCTTTAGTATTTTATCAGGTGTTGTTTCAAAATTTATATTGCCACACTTGTTTGGTAAACTGGGTGTGGTAAAAACAGGCATGCTGGGAAATGCTTTTATGGGATGTGGTATACTCTTTTTTATCGCCAGCTACTTTACAGATTATACATTGTTGTTTATTTTTTGCGCAGTAGCTTGTATCAATTCATTTGGTATGGCTATTACTTTTCCGTGCGTAACTATCCTGGCGGTGCAGTCGGTGCCGGAGCCACAGCAGGGGCTTGCTTCGGGTATCAATGGTACGGCCAATGCGCTAGGTGGCGGGCTGGGCCTGTCTTTGACAGGATTGATCATGCAATTGGCTGCAACAAAAGGCTGGAGCAGTTATGGCACCGGACTAACAATGCTGGCAATTATTGCGGTGGCAGCTATCATACAACTGCTGGTGTTTTACCGCCGTAGTCAATTAGCCATTGGTGTTGTGACCGTTCACCCGCAATAGTTCTTTCAGGTCTTCGAGCGTATTGATTTCTGCTATAGGGGGTACGTAAAAAAAATCGTGCCACGACAACCGTCGCGGCACGAAGCAAGTGGCGTTGCAGGGGCAACTATTTATTCATTTTAATATCTACGCTGTCGCCCTTCTGGATGATGTAGATATTTTTATTTTCAAAGTAGGAAGGTGTTTCTTCTCCTTCTTTCAGGTATACCGGGAGAAAGTTATAATTGGTGATCACTTTGGGGGATGTACTCACCATGTTGTTGAAATAAACGCCGTTGGTATACAGCAGTTTTACAAAGTAGTAGGTCAGGTCAAAGCCTTTGAAAGCCATGTCAGACGGGCGTGCTTTGTATACTCTGCGGAAATAATCGGAGATATACCGGCTGTAGTAATCTGTTTTGTCGTTATAGTAGGGAGATGAATAATATACCTGTAAGCCTTTAAACTCGGGTTCTTTCAGCTTAATCACATCCCAGGTAGGCATACCAAAGATCTGCAGGGGATAGGTAGCTGCAGAAATGCTCAGCTTACGCAGCAGGCTTTTGGCGCCGGTTTCATCCAGGGCAGTTACGATGATCGCGTTGGTACGGTCTGTCAGCAGGTATTTGGACATTTCTTCCGGCGTGGTGGCGTCATTCCATACTACTTCCCGTATCCTCGACTTTTTAGTACTCTCCATTTTATCGTAGGATGCCTTGAAATCTGCTGCCAGTCTTGTTTCAAAGGCAGTGTTCCTGCGGAACAGCACAATATTTTTAGTAGCAAATGCGTCCTGTATATAATTCTGGAGCGCGTCGCAGTGTGTTTTCAGTGTACTGTTGGAGATGTATAAAAACGGGTTGTTGTTGATGCCGCCGTCATTGGGGAAAGTACCGGAAACAAAATTGATCTCTTTGTTTCTGGCAAAATCGCTCAGTTCTTTCAGCTCCGGGTTGCTCACAGCACCCAGGATCAGGTCAGTTTCATCGAGCGCTTTGTTACGGATCAGGGAAGATACGCTTTGCCTGGATTTGCTGTCATATATGGTTACTTTCAGGTTATACCCCTGTTGTTGCAGCGTATCCAGCGCCAGTTGTGCGCCTTCATAAAATTCGAGACCAGGCAATACATACCGTGGCATGGTACGGCCGGGAATTTCACTACTGTTGGCAAAAACGGAATCGAGGTATAATGGTGCGAAGAAAGCAATGTTATAGGAAGTTTTTTTAACTTCTTTCCCGAATGCAGGCACATTAAAAGGCGCTTTAGCAGCTTCTTTCTTATTATCCTCCGGTTTTTTAGCCGGTGAAGGTTTACTCAGAGATGGTGGTGGGCCGTCTACCTTACTGGCACTTTTCCTGGTAGATGAGCAGGAGCTGATCAAAACCAATAAAGCCAATCCGGATAACAGGTGCTTAATTGAAACTAAGTGGTTCATAATTGGCGCTAATTTACAAAAATCATTCCGGGGAATGTGAAATAAAGCATTACGGAGTTATGGATAGAAGAAATTATCTGTCTATCCACAACTCCGTAACTATAGCTCAGTATTTTATTCTTTCCTTTTTTTATTCCCACTCAATGGTAGCGGGCGGCTTGGAGCTGATATCGTATACTACGCGGTTGATGCCTTTTACCTTGTTAATGATGTCGTTAGACATTTTAGCAAGGAATTCATAAGGCAGATGCGCCCAATCGGCGGTCATGCCGTCTACAGAAGTTACTGCACGTAAAGCTACTGTGAATTCGTAGGTACGTTCGTCGCCCATTACGCCAACGCTTTGAACCGGGAGCAGGATGGTGCCCGCCTGCCATACCTTGTCGTATAAGCCGGCTTCTTTCAGTCCTTCTACATATACATTATCTGCTTCCTGCAGCATGTGCACCTTTTCAGGGGTAATAGCGCCGAGGATACGGATAGCCAAACCAGGACCCGGGAAAGGATGACGGCCCAGGAATATTTCACTGATGCCGATTTCACGGCCCACGCGGCGTACCTCATCTTTAAAGAGGAAGCGCAATGGCTCTACCAGCTGCATATTCATCTTTTCCGGCAACCCGCCTACATTGTGGTGCGACTTGATAGTAACCGAAGGGCCGTTTACAGAAACGGATTCAATGACATCAGGGTAAATGGTACCCTGACCCAGGAAAGAGATATCGGTGAGATGAGTGGCTTCCTGCTGGAAAACATCGATGAACAGGCCGCCGATGATCTTGCGTTTTTGTTCCGGATCGGAAACGCCTGCCAGTTTTCCGTAAAAAAGATCTTTTGCATTGATTCCTTTTACATTCAGACCCATGTGTTTATAAGATTCCAGTACGGTTTCAAATTCGTCTTTTCTCAGCAAACCGTTATCCACAAAGATGCAGAAGAGGTTTTTACCGATGGCCTTATGGATCAGCTCTGCTGCAACGGTAGAATCCACACCGCCGCTGAGGGCCATTACTACTCTTTTATCGCCTACCTGCGCCTTGATCCTTTCCACGGTCTCATGCACAAAAGCGGCCGGCGTCCAGTCCTGGCTGCAATTACAGATATGCAGCAGGAAGTTGCGGAGGATCAGTTTACCTTCCAGGGAGTGTGTTACTTCCGGGTGGAACTGCAAACCAAACATCGGGTTGGCGGCCAGCGTGGTATTTTTGAAAGCCGCTACCGGAATATTTTCTGTAGTGGCAATAATTTCAAACGCTTCAGGAATACGTTTAATGCTATCTGCATGGCTCATCCATACCTGGCTTTTTGCAGAGATATCATATAATAACTTTTCCTCTTTGTCGTTGTGCTCCATAAAGGCGCGTCCATATTCACGGAGGTTGCTTTTAGCCACTTCGCCGCCAAAAACCCTGGCCATCATTTGGGCGCCGTAGCAGATACCGAGTACGGGTACTTTTGCAGCAATCGCGGCAATATCAATGATAGGCGCGTTCTCGTCATTCACCGAAAAAGGACTGCCTGATAATATAACACCTTTAATAGTTTCGTCCCAGGCAATAGGCTGAAGGCAAGGTTTAATTTCGCAATAAACATTCAGTTCACGGATGCTGCGTGCAATCAGCTGTGTATACTGGGAACCGAAATCGAGGATAAGTATCTTTTCTGTCATGGTGGTGCAAAGATAAAGTCCTTCTACGAATTTCGGATTTGGAAATTCGAAATTCAGAAATCTGGCGTATCTTTCTGTTATAATTTAAACCCATGATATCAACAAAATCGCTCCTATGTCAGGCCATAGTGGCCTCTTCTGCTACTGTGCTGCTTTATTCCTGTGATGTAATCGGACAAAATCGTGTAAAAGGCAATGGTCATGTTATTAAGGAAGAACGGCAGGTAGTTCCTTTTCACAGGATCAAAGTAGAAGGAAGTATGAATGTATACCTCACACAGGGCGCTGCCAAAGCGGCTGTTATTGAGGCGGAAGATAATATCGCCCCATTGGTGGAGCTGGTAGAAGAAGACGGCCGCCTTATTGTAAGACTGAAGCGTGGCGTTTCCATCAGCACCCATAAAGATCTGAACGTATTCCTCACCACCCCGGAGGTGAATGAAGCTAGTCTGGCCGGCTCCGGCGACCTGAAACTGGATGGTAAATTTACTTCCCGCTCTGATGTGAAATTCAACCTGTCGGGCTCCGGTAACCTCACAGGCGAAATCAATGCACCGGCAGTAAAGGCTTCCATTGCCGGCTCCGGCGATATGTCGCTCAAAGGAGAAACAAAGGATGTAAACTTATCTATCGCCGGCAGCGGTAATTTCGAAGCAGACGAGCTCCTGTCTGAAAATGTAAGTGTAAATATTGCCGGCAGCGGCGATGCAGATGTGTATGCCAGTGTAAAGCTGGATGCAAAAATTGCCGGTTCAGGAAACGTAAATTATAAAGGTACCCCCCAGATATCCTCTTCTGTAGCAGGTTCTGGCAGTATTAATAAGAAATAAGCTTTAATATTTACAAATCTTTAACGTTTTCAATATCATATTTGGCGGTGTTAAAGAGTTTATAGAGATGTTTTGAAGAAAACAATATCAAGTCCTTGAGTCCAGGTACAGCATTCGCTATAATTAACCCGCTGATGCTGTACCTGGCTGGGGCACAAGACATTACCCCTTTAACAAATACCCCCATCCCGTCAACATTTCGCGTCAAATTATCATTAAATCACATGAATCATTGCCGTTTTTTTGTATGTTTACGGCTTGAATTGTAGATTTTACTATTTAAACTGTTTGATTTACGTTTTGAATTGTTGAACTCCTATTCCTTTTATGAACGAAAGACCGAAGATCCTGGTGGTATATTATACACAGACAGGGCAATTGAAAAGGATTATTGATCATGTGCTGGCTCCGCTGGAAGGCAAAGCCGATATTACTTTTGAGCAACTGGTGCCTGTAACGCCTTTTCCTTTCCCGTGGGGGAAACAGCAGTTTTATGATACGATGCCGGAAACCGTTCAGTCCACCCCCCGTGGTATTGAGCCGTTGAAAGTGGACGTGAATGCACATTTCGACCTGGTTATACTGGCTTATCAGCCCTGGTTCCTTTCTCCTTCACAGCCAACCGCCGCTTTCCTGCAAAGTGAAGCCGCCAGACAGCTGCTGAAAGGCAAAAAGGTAGTTACTCTGCTGGGTAGCCGTAATATGTGGCTGAATGCACAGGAGAAGGTGAAAAATTATCTGCATCAGGCCGGCAGCACCCTTGTGGGCAATATTGTACTGGTAGATAAATCACCCAATCTCATTTCCCTGATTACCATTCTTCGCTGGGCGTTTAAAGGGAAAAAGGAAGCCACGCGCTTTTTGCCGCAGGCAGGGGTACAGGAAAACGAGATCATTACCTCCAGCCGGTTTGCCACCCCAATAGCAGCCGCATTACAAAAAAATCAATGGGACACGTTACATTCGCAACTACTGTCACTGGACGCAGTGGAACTGCTTCCCAACCTGGTAGTACTGGAAAATAAAGGGATCAGGGCCTTCCGCTTCTGGGCAAGGTTCATCAGCGCCAAAGGCGGTCCGGGCGCTCCTTCCCGTCAGGGACGCGTATCCATGTACCGGGGATTACTGCTGGTAGGTATTTTTGTTTTAACGCCGATATCCCTGATTACTTCCCTTATACAGTTAAATCTGAAAAAGGCTAAGCTGCGCCGCGAAGTAGATTATTATAAGGGTATTTCCCTGAGATAATAGGTATCAAGTCCACATTAAAGGCGTACTTAAAGCGTGTATAAAGCGACTTTTACGCAGTGGCGTGATACTTGTAATTCCAATTAGAATTCTATATTTACGTCTGTATACAACGTATATTAAATTAAAATATGTTTTTCACTGTGAGCTGGCTGGCAAGGCAGGGCAGCTCTGACCAGGTTTTACATGTAGCCTTAAAAGACGAATAAATTCAAATGAAGGAAGTTTATATTACCAGGCTGTCTAAATTTTTACCTAACAAGCCTGTAGAAAATGAGGAAATGGAGAGCATTCTCGGCATGGTAGATGGAAAGGCTTCCCGTGCACGTTTGAAGATACTTGGTAACAACAAAATCAAAACCCGTTACTACTCTTTGGACAAGGAAGGGAAATCCACCCATTCCAATGCAGAGATGACCGCAACAGCAGTATCACAATTATTTGATGAGCAGTTTCCTATCAGCAAATTACAGTTACTGGCCTGCGGTACCACTTCTCCTGATCAGTTGTTGCCCAATCATGCTGCTATGGTGCATGGTATCCTGAAATGTCAGCCGGTAGAGCTAATTGCAGCCACAGGAGCCTGTGCGGCAGGAATGCAGGCATTTAAATATGCCTGGATGTCCATCCGTTGCGGTAATACTTCCAACGCCGTAAGCACCGGTTCTGAAAAATTCTCCGCCTGGATGCTGGCACAGAAATTCCAGCCGGAAGCAGAAAACCTGAAAAGCCTCGACGAAAATCCCATCATCGCCTTTGAAAAGGATTTTCTCCGCTGGATGCTATCAGACGGCGCCAGTGCAGCCCTTTTCCAGGATAAACCCAATGAAGAAGGCTTATCCCTGCGGGTTGACTGGGTAGAAATACTTTCCTACGCCAATGAGCTGGAAACATGCATGTATGCCGGCGCTATCAAACAACCGGATGGCAGTACCACCGGATGGATTGATATGACCCCTGAAGAATGGGCGCAGCATAGCGTATTCTCCTTTAAACAAGATACCCGTTTACTCGGTAAAAATATTGTTCCTTCCGGAGCACAAATGTGGAAAGAGCTGGTAGAGCGCCACAATATTAATCTCGATGAAATAGACTTCTTCCTACCTCACCTGTCGTCTGAATTTTTCAGGTTAAAGATAGATGAGGAAATTACCCGGTTAGGCGTTCCTATTCCTTTGGAAAAATGGTTCACCAACCTGGCCAATGTAGGTAACGTAGGTACCGCATCGCCATACCTGATGCTGGAAGAATTGATGAACAGCGGCCGCTTTAAGAAAGGACAGAAAGTAGTAATGATGGTTCCGGAAAGCGCACGTTTTTCATATGCTTATGCGCATATTACCGTAGTATAAGCAATCACTTCTAAAACTGCCATCATGAAAAAAGAGGAAGTACCGCAGGATAGTGATAACCTGCATGAAGGTACATTCAAGCAGATTATGTATGCGGTGGATAATTCCGGCAATTATGTACAGGTGCAAAGTGCAGGCTGGGAGCCGGAAAACATTGCACTGGACCAGGCCTGGGAAGAAGTAAACGAAAAAGTAAAAGCGGCACGCGCCCGGGTAGAAGCAGGCGAAATAAGTCCTGTTGCCTATTACATGGAAAAGAACCTGATGGATCTGCCACTATTGGCCAGTTACGTCGGTAAATTCCAGTGGCAGGTAAAAAGACACATGAAACCCGGCGTATTCAAAAAGCTCAGTCCTAAATTGCTGCAGCGTTATGCAGATGCCTTCAAAGTGAGCTTAACAGATCTGCTGCAGATCAGATAAAGCATACAGATATAACGGATTTGTGGGTAAATGATATCCGATGATCTTCCCGCAAATCCGTTATTCATAATGCTGCTACAAAAAATATTATGACTAATTCTTTTTTCCAACACAACCAGACCGCCCATTGTGAAAGTGGAGTAATATCAAACCTGCTGGGACATTATGGCTTACAGATCAGTGAACCAATGGCGTTTGGTATTGGCGCCGGCATCTTTTTCGGCCATCTGCCTTTTTTAAAGGTGAACGGCGTGCCCGGTACTACGTACAGGATATGGCCCGGCGCTATTTTCCAGCGGGTATGCAAGCGGCTGGGCGTACGGATGGAATCCGAAAAATTTTCTACCCCGGAAAAAGGAATGCAGGCGCTGGACAAAGTAATTGAAGCCGGTATTCCCGTTGGATTACAATCCAGTGTTTATTACCTGCCCTATTTTCCCGCTTCCTACCGGTTTCATTTTAACGCACATAACCTGGTTGTTTATGGCAAACAGGATGGACAATACCTGGTAAGCGATCCGGTAATGGATACCGTCACCACCATTGACCCGGAAAGCCTGGCGCAAGCCCGCTTTGCCAAAGGATTTCCGGCCCCTAAAGGAAAAATGTATTACCCGGTACACGTACCGCCTTCTGCCTCGTTTGAAAAACCGGTCAAAGCCGGTATTGAACAGGCATGCCACTTTATGCTGAAAGTTCCCATCCCTATGTTCGGCGTAAAGGGAATCCGCTTTCTTTCAAAAAAAGTAGCCAACTACGCCGAAAATCCAGGCGACCGGAAAGCTACGCTGTATCTCGGAAATATTATCCGTATGCAGGAAGAGATCGGCACCGGTGGTGCAGGTTTCCGTTTCCTGTATGCCGCTTTTTTACAGGAAGCAGCAGTGTTGCTGAAGAAAGATGAACTGAGCAGGCTTGCAGGCGAACTGACTAAAACCGGTGACTTATGGCGTAATTTTGCCTTTGCCGCCGGCCGTGTGTGCAAAAGCAGATCGGCAGATAACGTTTCCTATAAAGAGCTAAGCCAGATGCTACTGGAGTGTGCGGCATCGGAAGATGCATTCTTCCGTAAGCTGGCACAGGTGAAGTGGTAATTAAATATCCAATTGAATTATGTCCGGCATATCTGTAAAAGATCTATATAAAACCTACAAGGGTAGTGCAGAACCCACACTGAAGGGACTTACGTTTCAGTTCGGGAAGGGAAAGATTGCCGGTTTACTGGGTCCCAACGGAGCTGGTAAAACCACCACGATTTCAATATTATGCGGTATTGTGCGGGGCGACAGCGGAGAAGTAATCATACACGACTTGAAGCAGCAGGCCGCCCGCCGGGAGGAAATAAAACATATTATCGGGATCGTACCACAGCAGATAGCATTGTATCCACAACTATCTGCCGTAGAAAATCTCACCTATTTCGGTAACCTCTATGGTTTTAAAGGAAAGCCGCTGCAACAGAAAATTATGCATTACCTCGAGCTGTTTGGCCTGGAGAAAAGCGCGCACAAAGAAATCCATAAATATTCCGGCGGTATGAAGCGACGGGCCAACATTATTGCAGCCATCCTGCACAACCCCAAACTGCTGGTGCTGGATGAGCCTACTGCTGGTGTGGATGTTCAGTCGCGCAGTATGATATTACAGTTCCTGCGCGATTACAACAGCCAGGGAACCAGTATCCTGTATACTTCCCATCTGCTGGAAGAGGCACAGTCGTTATGTGAAGAAGTAGTGATCATGGATGCAGGAAAAATGATCGTACAGGGTAACCCGCAAACCCTCATCCATCAGCATCCGGATTGTAATAACCTGGAAGACGTATTCCTGCATTTTACCGGAAATGCACTCCGGGATTAATTTTTTAAAGCTAAAAGCTAAGGGCCAAAAGCGATGTTAAGACTACTGGCAACAATCAGGAAAGAGTGGCAATTGCTGTTACGTGATAAAACAGGGATCATCCTCCTGTTTATAATGCCTGTGGTGTTGATTACTGTAATGGCACTGATCCAGGACGCCCCCTTTAAGGATTACCAGGATATCCGGTTTGATATTTTAACGGTAGATAATGATCATGGCCGTTTGGGCAGGTCTGTAAAAGAAGGGCTGGCTTCCGGCGGACAATTCAATATTATCGATTCTCTTGATGGTCAGCCGGTAACGGCAGAACGGGCCAAACAATTGGTGAACGAAGGCAAATACAAGATCAGTATTATCATACCCGCAGGCGCTACAGCCGCTATTGTGAGCAATGCTAACCGTATTGTAAATGATATCACTCACCGGATGGGAATGTCTGTATCTCTGCCTGTGAAAAAAGTGCCTGATTCATTAAACGTAACAATCTATTTTGACCCCGCGGCGAAGAAAGCATTTAAAGGCGCTATTCACCAGTCGGTAGATAACTTCCTAACACAGGTGGAAACAGATATGCTGTTAAGCCGTATTAAACAGCAGCTGAGGAGTAAAGACAGCACCATTGCTGCCACAGATACGCTGGCTATTCGTTTGCAGGCAGTGGGGTTGAAGGAGCAAAGCACAGGTACTGCCAAACAACTGGATGTAATTTCCAATTCTGTTCAGCACAACGTGCCGGCCTGGAGTATTTTTGCGATGTTCTTTATTGTGATACCCATTGCCGGCAACATGATCCGGGAAAGGGAAGATGGCAGCCTGCTGCGGATGAAGCTGATACCCGGATCATACCTGGCTATCCTGGCCGGTAAGATGCTGTTTTTCGTAGGGGTTTGCGTATTACAGTTTTACCTGATGATGCTGGTCGGCATTTATGTGTTGCCGCTGCTGGATCTGCCGCAGCTGGTAATGGGACAGCATCCGGGAGCCACCCTGCTGGTAGCCGGTGGAATAGGGCTGGCCGCAACGGCTTATGGTATCCTGATTGGCACGGTATTTAAAACGCCTAACCAGGCTTTGAATTTCGGAGCTATCTCCATCGTGATATTGTCGGCCATTGGCGGCATATGGATCCCGCTGGAGGTAATGCCTGCCAGGATGCAGCTGCTGGGGCATTTGTCGCCTTTAAGCTGGGGACTAGATGCTATTAACGATATTTACCTGCGCAATGGAGATGTCGGATTCGTGTGGAAAAATGTGTTGAGATTAATACTCACCGGACTGGCTATGCTGGCCATAGCCGGATGGGTGGAAAAAAGAAGAATGAACTGATAAATGTTTTCAAAACAATAGTAAAACTGTATTTTTACTCCCCACAAGGGCATTCGCCTGTTGTGAACAACAGGCGATAAACCTACAACATTATGGAAGAATTAAAAAAGAAACTGAAAGAACAAATCATTGAGGCGCTCAACCTTCAGGATACCAAACCGGAAGACATTGATGACAATGCACCATTATTTGGAGAAGGTTTGGGTCTCGATAGTATCGATTCGCTTGAACTGATGGTGTTACTGGAAAGACAGTATCACATCAAAGTAGAGGACCCGCGCGAAGGTCGTAAAATCCTGCAGTCTGTTCAGTCTATGGCAGAGTTTATCCAGGCAAAACAACCGGCATAAGTAAACTGGCTACATGGCGGAAAGAGTGTTTATAACAGGGATAGGAATGATCACCGCCATTGGTGATGATGTAGCCGGAAACTTGCACCATCTGCGCTTACAGCAAAGTGGACTGGGTTACAGCAGCTACATTGATACCATCTATAAAAATGTATTGCCTGTTGCAGAAGTAAAACACGCGAGCGAGTCCTTGTTTGCACTGGCCGGTATACCCGAAAAGGAAGGATATACACGTACTGCTTTACTCGGACTGGCAGCCATACGGGAAGCTTTGCAGGATGCAGGTATTACGGATGTACAATCGGCTCCCACCGGCTTTATCAATGCCAGTACAGTAGGAGGGATGTGTGATACCGAGAAGTTATATTTTGATATTATTAATCCTGAGAAAACCGGCTCCTTTTTACAATATATAGATACACTGGATTGCGCGGATTGTACACAGCGTATAGCCGATACCGTAGGATTCAGTGAACATATTGCTACGATCAGCACCGCCTGTTCATCTTCCGCCAATGCACTGATGTTTGGTGCACGTATGATTAAGCAGGGTATGCTGCCACGGATGGTATGCGGCGGCACCGAAGCGCTTACCCGTTTTACATTGAATGGATTCAATTCCCTCAAAAATGTGGATAAGCAGTTTTGCCGGCCTTTTGATCAGCAACGCACCGGTTTGAACCTGGGCGAAGGCGCAGCTTACCTGGTACTGGAAAGTGAATCTTTCGCCACAGCCAACAACAGCCGCATACTGGCGGAGCTAAGCGGATACTGTAATACCAATGAAGCCTTCCACCCAACGTCTCCTTCACCGGATGGCGACGGCGCCTACGAAGCCATGAAAATGGCGCTGGCCATGAGCGGACATTCACTGGAAGAAGTATCTTACATCAATGTGCATGGCACCGCCACGCTGAATAACGATGTTTCCGAAGGAAAGGCACTGGAACGTTTATTCGGGGATAAAGTTCCCCTGTTCAGTTCCACCAAACCTTTTACCGGGCATACACTGGCAGCAGCAGGCGCTATAGAAGCCATCTATTCTATACTGGCTATTCAACACGGGATAATATTTCCCAATCTCAATTTCTCAGAAAGGATGGAGGAATTGAATATCAGTCCGGTTACCACCCTGATGGAGGAGTACCCGGTAAATCATGTTATTTCAAACTCATTCGGCTTTGGAGGCAACAATGCTTCCCTGGTGATCAGCAAATATGAAGGGTAAGTGTTACATACAAGCAATGGCGGCCATCTCCCCGCAGCCAACTTTTGAAGGGGATATTTTTTCGGCGCAGCTGGTACATACAGATAGTAATCTGCTTGCCTGTATAGAACCCGATTATAAGCCATTCATCCCCGGCAACAGCCTGCGTCGTATGACAAGGGTGCTTAAAATGGGATTGACCGCTGCACTTAAATGCAGCCAGGAAAGTGGCATCACCATACCAGGACCCATTGTTACCGGCACCGGCAAAGGCAGTTTACAGGACACGGAGAAATTTATCAAAGAGATTGCCGAATACAAGGAAACAGCTCTGAACCCAACTCCTTTTATTCAATCTACCTACAATTCTGTGAATGGATTAATTGCATTGCAACAAAAGTGCACAGCGTATAATAACACTTTTGTACACCGCGGTTTTTCCTTTGAAAATGCTTTGCTGGATAGCATGATGCTGTTGCAGGAGGGTGCCACGCATACGCTTACCGGCGCATTTGAAGAAATTACAAAAGAGCATTTTTATATCAAGAGCCGGATCGGTTTCTGGAAGGACCAGCCTACCGACAACCGGGAATTATACCGTCATCTTTCACCTGGCAGCATTGCCGGAGAAGGCGCCACTTTCTTCACACTAACGGGCATGCCTACACCGCAGAGTTATGCAGCCATTTCGGATTTCAGGATGCTGTACAAACCAACCGGGGAGAAATTGTCCGCGGCACTGAAATCCTTTACCACTCCTCCTGACCTGATCATTACCGGCCGTAACGGCGATAGTAATTACGAACATTTTTACCAGGAGCTGGATCAATGTTTTCCAGGTATACCACAGTTGCCGTTCAAGCATCTTTGTGGTGAATATGATACGGCCGGGGCGTTTGGGTTATGGTTAGCCGCGCAGATTATCAAAGCGCAGCAAATACCCACAGCCTGGTTTCCCGGTACGGAACATTTGTCTGCGCCTGTTCGCTCTATTCTCTTCTACAATCATTTTTACGGGGAACAGCATGCGATGCTGAAACTGGAAAGGGTTTAACCTTCACATCTTCTTAATTTACTAGAATTGTCTGCATAGCCTCAGATTAGTTGCAGACAATTTTAGCACAGGAAGTAATGTGAGTTGTTCATTATCATTTTTATAGCATTTTGCCCAATGCTTCTGCATCGGGCAAAAATTCTTTCATGTTTTCAGGTATGCTATGCGCGTGATAATGTGTATAGGTGCCAACACTCATCGCTTTATCGATAGATTTGATAGCATAATCAACCACCATATTGTCTTTCTGTTTACATAGTACGATGCCGATACTTGGATTTTCGTGCGGAAGCTTTATTTTATCATCCAGCACATTCAGATAAAAGTTCAGCTGACCGGCGTATTCGGATTTAAACTTTTTACGTTTAAGCTCAATGGCTACAAGGCATTGCAGGTGCCTGTTATAGAAGAGCAGATCCACAAAAAATTCATTGTTGTTTACTTCCAGTTTATACTGATTACCAATAAAGGAATATCCTTTACCCATACTCATAATAAACTTCCTGATGTTGTTCACTATTTCATTTTCAAGGATACCTTCATCATCTTCTTCATTAATATTAACAAAGTCGATGAGGTATTCATCTTTAAATACTTCCAGTGCTTTGGATTTGATATTTTCCGGAAGGGTTTTATTGAAGTTGTGGGGCATATTACCCTGGTGTTTGAAAAGATTGGCGTTGATTTGATGTTCCAATTCTCTTACTGACCAGAATTGTTCTGCGGCTTGGGAGATATAAAAAAGCTGCACTTCGGGCTTACTGCATCTGTTTATTATAAGGATATGATGTGTAAAGCTTATACTGTAGAAGGATTTTTCCAATTGTGCAGTCACTGGCTGCACAATTGGAGAAATCTTGTATGTCTCGTAAAACTGCCTCATGTTATTAAGGTTCCTTGTGGAAAATCCTTTTAAACCAGGTAGGGCCTGTTGCAGATCTATAGAGAGTTGCCCGATTACTTTTGCTCCCCAATTCTCCGCACTTATTTTCTCCGAAAGCATCTGTCCGATTTTGAAATAGAGTTTTAGTTGCTCCTGATTTGCAAGTCTTGCAGCAATGTATCTGCTTCGAACAATGTTTTGTTTTAAATCCTGTACAAATTCCTTGTAAGACATGTTTTTAGTTTTTTGTTTAAAGAATAGGTATTATATACATAGTAAATGAAGCCATGATTTTCGTGTGTTGAATACACATAAACAAATGCTTTGGATGAAGAGAAAAATTCATGTTGATATGGTTTTATAACCGAAGGATTATGCCCACTTCATTTCTCTGAGGTATGTTAACAAACGATTAAATGCGAACGAATTTAAAGCATGCATCAATAAAATCCCGTTCATTTTATTCAGGGGTGAACTGATCCGTTCATTATCATGAACAGCATGCATAAAAAAAGCGGAGACATAAGACCCGCTTACATCTCCGCTTCCATAGCTGATAATATCTTATTGCACTCTATACACCGGGTAACGCATGTATTCCGGTTCTGCATAAGGTGAATTTTTAAACACAAAATTCAGCTGCGCACTGGCATTGTTGGCGAACGCGGTATCAGCGGCTTTCTTCTTATTTAATAATTCCTGTAACTCCGGGTGTTGTTTTAAATATTCAGCGCCGGTATCTTCAAAAACATAAGGAGAATATCCTTCTTTTTGTCCGAGGATGGCATCAAAAAAGTTCCAGGCAAAAAAGGAATCGCCACCGGTGGGTTCCAGTGTTTCCATCAGGAAACGGTTGGCGTTCTGGTTCATGGGAATATAGTAATCACCTTTGCGGAACCTGATTGAATCTTTGCTGCAGGTTACTTTGATGTTGGTGTGCAGGTAATGTTTTTCAAATGGTTTGGTGTAGCTCTGGAAGTCGGCAATATGATATACTTCTACGAGGATAGTCGTATCGTGTTGTAGCGGCTGCATTTTTACCTGGTTATTTTTCAGCAGATTGATTACTGCCCACCAACCTTGCGGAATAATATATGCCTGCGGTTTTTCCACAAAGTTCTCTTCGGTAGCATAGTTATAGAATTTCACCTGTCTGGTATAGGGTTGGGTGCGGTCGTAGTACAACCTCGGCAGACCGGAAATTGCGCTGGGCTTGTGTCCGGAAGCAAAGCCACGGAACGTGATCAGGCTGTATTTGTTCATATCAAATTGCCACGCGAGGGGAAACGTTTTTTGTGTAAGAGCGGTTTGCTTTGCCTGTTCGCGCAGGTGTTTAATTTCTTCGCTGTGCGTGGCGGTAAATTCGATGAAGCACTCCATCAGGGCGTAAGTTGCTTTTACGCGCAATGGGTAGGGTTTCAGCATATGTGTTTCGGGTACAAAACCGAAGGTATGGAAAAGGGTTGTATAACCGGTGGAGTAGCGGGGTAGGTCGGCAAATTCCACCCATCCGCTGTCGGGTGTTTCGCCAAAGTGATTTACGTAGGGAACCAGGTCGTAGCCTTTATTTTTCATGAGGGCGTATAATCCGGGTTCAAATGTTTTGCTCATGAATTCGCCCATTGGTCCGCCCAGTTTATTGTGCTGGGTAGTGAGGAGGGTCATGATATGCTGATAATCGGCGCCATTGCTCACATGGTTATCCACAAATACGTCCGGATCGGTGAGGTGATAGATCTGTTGGAAGGCGAGGGCATTTTTTGAATCGGCTTTGATGAAGTCGCGGTTAAGATCCAGGTTCTGGGCGTTGCCGCGGGAGCCAAAGGCATCGGGTCCGTTCTGATCTACCCGGTACCAGGGGGAGCGGTTGAGCATTCCGCCGATATTATATACGGGGATTACAGCGAGTATGATATTTTCCGGGAGATGGATTTTCCCCTGTGCGAGGTCGCGGAGGAGCAACATACTGGCGTCTATACCATCGGGTTCACCGGGATGGATGCCGTTATTGATGAGGATAATCCGTTTATTTTGTTTGTGGAGGCTTTTAAAGTCGAAATTCCGGCTGGGGGAGTAGGTCACCAGGTGCAGGGGAAATCCGGCATCGGTGGCGCCAATGGTTTGTATATGGATCTGCGGGAAACGTTTGGCGAGCTGTTCGTAAAACCGGATCACTTCGGTGTAAGTGGCGGTTTCGCGGCCATTGGTTTTTTCGTATCGCGTGGTGAGGTGCTGCGCGGAAGAGAGCAGGGGAAACAGGGCGGTCAGAAGCAGGAGTATCTTTTTCATCATCTTGGTAAAATGGAAAAACAAAAAGCCCTTCCTTTTCGAGGAAGAGCTATAAATATTGTTACTGAAGCAATTAAGCCAGAGCTAATACTCTCTTAGCCAGCTTGCTTTTCAGATTTGCAGCTTTGTTCTTGTGAATAACGTTACGTTTAGCCAGCTTATCAAGCATAGAAGCTACCTCAGTTAAATCTTTCTCCGCTGTTGCTTTATCGGTAACTGCTTTCAGGTCGCGGATGGCGTTACGGGTAGTTTTACCATAGTAACGGTTACGCTCATTACGCTTTCTGCTTTGACGTACGTCTTTCTTTGTTGCTTTATGGTTTGCCATTTTTCAAATTTCAAGTTTCGGACGGCAAAGGTAACTATTTTACCTTTACAAAACAAACTAAATGTAGTTTTTCCGGTGAACTACAAATATAAGCACCTTTTATCACAGATAATCACTTGATTTTTTCTCATTTTTTCCAACCAGCGTATCGAAAAACGAGCGATATTTGCAATCCCATATATTAATATATTGGGATCAACAGAAAAGTATTTGAACTGAAGATCAGCAAAACTCGTTGTAAATGAAGGACTTCTCATTCGTCACCAACTCACATCCTGCTTACATTGAATCGTTATACCAGGATTTCCGCAAAGATCCCAACTCTGTAGACCCGGATTGGGTTAAATTTTTCGAAGGATTTGATTTTGCAGTATCCAATGTGAACGGCAAGGCGCCAATATCAGCGCCGGTAGCAGGAGGCAGCACTTCGTTGCCGGTGAGCGACGACCAGCTGGCGAAAGAACTGGGTGTGTACCGCCTGATCCAGGCGTATCGCAAAAAGGGCCATTTAATTGCTAAAACCAACCCCATCCGTGAAAGAAAAGACCGCAAGGCCAACCTGGATCTTGCCAGTTTTGGACTAGGGGACGCTGATCTTAAAACCGAATTTTACGCAGGAACCACCATTGGCGTGGGTAAAGCCTCCCTGGAGAAGATTGTTGCCTATCTGCAGCAGATCTACGCCGGTTCCGTAGGACTTCAATACACCTACATCAACGACCGTGATAAAGCGAAGTGGATGGAGAAAGAATTTGAGTCTATTATGTTGCAGCCATTGTCGCTGGAGCAGCGTAAACGCATCCTGCAGAAGCTGAACCAGGGTGTTATTTTTGAAAAGTTTCTTCACACAAAATATATCGGACAGAAGCGTTTTGGCCTGGAAGGCGGAGAATCCACCATTCCGGCGCTGGATGCAATCATTAACGTAGCCGCGGAATATGGCGTACAGGAATCTGTGATAGGAATGGCTCACCGTGGCCGTTTAAACGTACTGGCCAATATCCTCGGTAAAACCTACGAACAGATCTTCAATGAATTTGAAGGACTTGCCGTACCGGATATGACAATGGGCAGCGGCGATGTGAAATATCACCTCGGTTTCCGTTCCCAGGTAACCACCCCCGGTGGCAAACCCGTTAACCTGCAACTGATGCCCAACCCTTCCCACCTGGAAGTGGTAGATCCGATCGTGGTCGGATTTGCGCGCAGTAAAGCAGATGTGATCTACAACAGCGATTACGACAAAATACTGCCCATCCTCATTCATGGCGACGCCGCCGTTGCAGGTCAGGGGATTGTATATGAAGTGGAACAGATGAGCAAACTGAAAGGATACTACGTAGGTGGTTCCATTCACTTTGTGATCAATAACCAGATCGGCTTTACCACCGATTTTGATGATGCCCGCTCCTCAGATTACTGTACCAGCGTAGCATCTATTGTACAGGCCCCGGTATTCCATGTAAACGGCGATGACGCAGAAGCAGTGGTGAAAGTATCCCAGCTGGCCGCCCGCTACCGCCAGGAATTCAACGAAGATGTGTTTATCGACATGGTTTGCTACCGCAAACATGGTCACAATGAAGGCGACGAGCCCAAGTTTACACAGCCGAGCCTCTACGCCCTGATTGAAAAACACGCTAATCCGCGGGAAGTATATACCCAGTTCCTCCTAAACAACGGCGAGTCTGAAGCACAGGCGCTGGCCAAAGAAATGGAAAAAGGCTTCTGGGACGATTTACAGGCACGCCTGGATGAAGTAAAACAACATCCGCTGCCTTATGTAAGCCAGAAACCGGAGCAATGGTGGCAGGCCCTGCGCAAAGCCACCTCGCAGGATTTTGATGCTTCCCCGGTAACCGCTATCAAGGAAGACGACTTTAAACGCTTGTTCGACGGCCTCATGAAATGGCCCGAAAACTTCGTGCCCCTGCGTAAAGTGAGCAAACTGCTGCAGGACAAAATAAAACTGTACCAGGATGAAGGCAAAGTGGATTGGGCCACCGGTGAACTACTGGCCTATGCCAGCCTCCTGATCGAAGGAAAAGATGTAAGAATGAGTGGAGAAGATGTAAAACGTGGTACCTTCTCTCACCGACATGCGGTACTGTTTGATGAAAATACCAATGAAACGTATAGCCGTCTCAGTCATCTCCAGGAAAATCAGGGTAAATTCAGAATTTATAACTCTTTATTGAGCGAATATGGTGTATTGGGCTTTGAATATGGCTATGCTATGGCTAATCCCAATAACCTGGTATTGTGGGAAGCCCAGTATGGCGACTTTGTAAACGGTGCACAAACAGTGATTGATCAGTACATCAGCAGCGCAGAACAAAAATGGACTACGCAAAATGGCCTGGTAATGCTGCTGCCTCATGGTTATGAGGGTGGTGGACCGGATCACTCCAACGCCCGCCCGGAACGCTTCTTACAACAATGCGCAGAAGAAAATATGGTGATCACCAATATCACAACTGCCGCCAACTTTTTCCATGCGTTACGCCGTCAGTTAACCTGGCAGTTCCGCAAACCACTCATCAACTTCTCTCCAAAAGCCAATCTGCGTCATACAGGCGCGTACTCTGCTATGCAGGAATTTACGCAGGGTGGCTTTAAGGAAGTACTGGATGATCCGTTTATCGACGACGCCGCTGTGGTGAAGAAGGTATTACTGTGCTCCGGTAAAATGTATTTTGATCTGAGCGACAAACAGGCTAAAGATGATCGCAAAGATGTAGCGATTGTTCGCCTGGAACAACTGTATCCGCTGCCGGTTAAACAACTGGAAGCCATCGCACAGAAATATAAAGGGGCTACCTTCTTCTGGGTACAGGAAGAACCACTGAACATGGGCGCTGCAGCATTCCTGCAAATGAACCTGAAACAGATCAACTATGGTGTTATCAGCCGCAACCCGAGCGCTTCCACAGCAACCGGTTATGCGAAAGTACATGCCCGTGAACAGCAACAGATCATTGACACGGCTTTTAACATCTAAAGAAATTCAAAGTATAAACAGAATAACGAGGTTTTACGTTAAGCTAAAGGCAAACCGCTAAACGCAAAACCTGGTATCACCATCAACTGATTAAATATGGTTATCGAAATCAAAGTCCCTACGGTAGGAGAATCTATTAGCGAGGTAACAATTGCAAAGTGGTTGAAGAAAGACGGAGATTATGTTCAGCAGGACGAGGTATTGTGTGAAATGGAATCTGAGAAAGCAACCTTCGAACTGAATGCAGAAAAGGCGGGCGTTCTCAAAATTGCTCCCGCAGCTCAGGAAGGAGCTACTTTGAAGATTGGTGATGTGGCCTGTTCCATTGATACAGACGCCGCTGCACCAGCAACCGGCGCCGCACCGGCACCTGAACCTGCTGCCCCTGTAGCCGCCGCTCCATCGCCTGCTCCGGCAGAAGCCGCACCGGCTGCACCAGCTGTAAACAAAGGGACGATTGAAATGAAAGTGCCTACAGTAGGAGAATCTATCAGTGAAGTAACACTGGTAAAATGGCTGAAGAATAATGGTGACTATGTAGAGCGTGATGAAGTGGTATGTGAACTGGAATCAGAGAAAGCTACCTTTGAACTGAATGCAGAAGAAGCCGGCGTACTGATTACCGTAGCAAAAGAAGGCGATACTTTAAAAATAGGCGATGTTGCCTGTAAAATTGACACCAGTGTTGGCAGACCGGCAGGCAAAGCCGCTCCCGCCGCACAACCGGCTAAAGCCGCCCCACAGCCACAACAGGCCCCTGTTACCAGCATTCCGAATGATGTGAAAGCATCCCCGGTAGCTGCCGCAGTGATCGCCGACAAACATGTGGACCCCTCCAGCATCAAAGGCTCCGGCGCTCATGGCAAGATCATGAAAGACGATGTATATGCTGCCCTGCAGAATCCGGGCGTAGCCATCGGTCAGGAAATGTTTACCCGTGCCGAACGCCGCGAAAAAATGAGCAACCTTCGTAAAACCGTTTCCCGCCGCCTGGTGGAAGCGAAAAATACAACGGCCATGCTCACTACCTTCAACGAGGTAGATATGACAGAAATTATGGCCCTGCGTGCCAAGTACAAAGAAGTATTTAAAAAACAGCATGAGGTAAACCTCGGCTTTATGAGCTTCTTTACCAAAGCATGCTGCTTCGCTTTACAGGAATTCCCTTCCGTGAATGCTTATATCGACGGAGAAGAACTGGTATACCACGACTACTGCGATATCTCTATCGCGGTATCTGCTCCGAAAGGACTGGTAGTACCGGTGATCCGCAATGCAGAAAGCCTGGATATGGCAGGTATTGAAAAAGCAGTAGTAGAACTGGCCACCAAAGCCCGCGACAACAAACTGACCATGCCTGAAATGACCGGCGGTACTTTCACCATCACCAACGGTGGCGTATTTGGTTCCCTGATGAGCACACCTATCATCAACATCCCGCAGTCCGCTATCCTGGGTATGCACAAAATCCAGGACCGCCCGATGGCTATCAATGGCCAGGTGGTGATCCGCCCGATGATGTACCTGGCGCTGAGCTACGACCACCGTATCATTGATGGCCGCGAATCAGTAAGCTTCCTCGTAAGAGTTAAAGAAATGCTGGAAAATCCTGAACAACTGCTGTTCGGTAAAGATCCGCTGAAAGCACTGCTGAAACTTTAGTTTCAGCTGATAAGATAAAATGAAATCCGGTCTGTTATCAGGCCGGATTTTTTTGTTATCTCCCGCAGCGTCAATATTAGCCCTTATCTTCGCGTATGACCCGTTGGGAAAATTACTTAGCATCCGCAGAAAAAATTATCGGCGCCTACCAGGGCAGCCTGCCATTACACCATTTCCTGAAATCTTTTTTTAAGGAACATCCCTACATGGGGGGCCGCGACCGGCGCTGGATTTCACAGCTGGTATATCATTACTTCCGCCTCGGGAACTGGGGTAAAAGCCTTTCCGTGAGCGAGCGGATCATTACCGGCGCCTTCCTTTGTGAAACCACACCGAATGATTTCCTGGCAGCTATCCGTCCTGCATGGAACGAGCAGATAGCATTGCCGCGTGCCGATAAGGCTGCGCTGCTGCCTGTTCCTTTAACGCCCGACGCGCTTTTCCCGTTTCTGCCGGAGCTGTCGGCCGGTATAGATGCTAACGCATACGCCTATACTGTTTTAAAACAGCCGCGGTTATTTATCCGGGTACGCAATAATAAGCTCGATAAAGTGTTACAATTGCTGGATAAGGCAGCTATTACCTATGAGCTGTTTGCTAATAATACTACCATAGCATTGCCCAACGGCACCAAAATAGAAGTGGTAGTGCCGGAGAAAAGCTGGTATGAGGTGCAGGACGCTTCCAGTCAGCAGACGGGTGAATTATTCCATCCGCAGCAACACCAGCGCTGGTGGGATTGCTGCGCCGCCAGCGGCGGTAAATCCATCCTGCTCAAAGATCAGCAGCCCGGTATACAATTACTGGTATCTGATGTAAGAAGATCTATCCTGGAAAATCTGCAGCAGCGTTTTGCAACGGCAGGAGTGAAGCATTTTGAAGCAAGGGTGGCCGATCTTACGGCAGAGAATTTCCCTGCGTCTATGGGGAATCAGCAGTTTGATGGCATCATCCTGGATGCACCCTGCAGCGGTTCCGGTACCTGGGGCCGTACGCCGGAAAGTATCTCCTTCTTTAAAAAAGACGAGATCGGAAAGTACCAGCAGTTGCAGCAAAAGATAGCCCATAATGTGGCGCCATTTGTAAAAAAAGGTGGCTCGCTGATCTATATTACCTGTTCCGTATTTAAGCAGGAGAATGAAGAAGTGGTGAAGTATATAGAAGAGATCAGTGATCTGCGGAAACAGGAAGGGGGCGTGATTGCGGGATATGACAAGGGAGCGGATACGATGTATGCGGTAAGATTATCTTAGTTTTTTGAAGATAAAAAAGGGTGGGAAGATTTGTCTTCCCACCCTTTTCTGTTTATCTGTCTTATGAAATTAATTCTTACAAAACCGGCATCGTCCGCTGGATAATTCCCCCGCCAACTACATCGTCGCCTTCATAAAAAACAGCCGACTGACCCGGAGCAATACCTTTCACACTTTCGTAGAAGCTTACTTTTACCTGCCCGTTTTCATTGTACAGGTTACTCAGCGCGCCTTTATCTTTATAACGGATCTTGGTAACAGCTTCCATGCCTTCCGGAATGGTATCGTATTTACCCATGTTGATACCGCTCACGAACATCTCACTTCTTTGTAATTCGTCTTCATTGCCTAAAACCACGGTGTTGGTTTCCGGGATGATCTCGGTTACAAAAACAGGGCGTCCGAGGGCAATATCAAGCCCTTTACGCTGTCCGACAGTATAGAAGGGGTAACCCTTGTGATGGCCAACGATAGTGCCGTCTGCCAGCACAAAATTGCCTCCGTTTACTCTTTCTTCCAGACCCTCTACTTTTCTTTTCAGAAAACCGCGGTAGTCATTATCCGGCACAAAGCATATTTCATAGCTTTCTGCTTTTTTTGCCAGTTCGGGATAGCCGAAATCAAAGGCCATCTGGCGTATTTGTGTTTTACGGTATTTGCCTAAAGGAAGAATGGTGCGGGCCAGTACATCCTGCTGGATGCCCCACAGCACATAGCTCTGGTCTTTGGTTTCATCCAGGCCTTTGCTGATCACATAACGGCCGTTGTCGTGCTGACGGATCTGGCCATAGTGACCGGTGGCAATAAACTCACAATCCATTGCGTCGGCACGTTTCATCAGTGCGCGCCATTTTATATGGGTATTGCACAGCACACACGGGTTAGGAGTACGTCCTGCAATATATTCCTCGACAAAATTATTCACTACAAAATCACCAAATTCATCGCGGATGTCCAGCACAAAGTGCGGAAATCCGTGATGCACCGCTGCCGCGCGGGCGTCGTTAAAAGAATCCAGGTTACAGCAGCCGGTTTCCTTTTTACTGGAACCAGCAGACGCATAATCCCAGGTTTTCATGGTGATACCCACCACGTCGTACCCCTGTTCATGCAGCATCAGTGCTGTAACAGTGCTGTCGATACCACCACTCATGGCTACCAGCACTTTACCATGCTTGCTCATTTATAAAAGTTTAGAGCAACAAAATTACTTAAATTTAAGCCAACGGCCATCTGTGCTTTATTGATCCTGACAATAGCCGGATTGATTCTGATTATATCGTTGATATAATTTTAACGTGTTTTAGCGATTATTTCCCGAAACATTATAAATTGTTAATTGGGAATTATATATTTATTAGTTTTAGCCACCTTATAGCATAAATCAGTTGTGATGCTACCTATATTAAATAAAGAACTTATATTAAAAGATGAGGATTCCGGCGTTCATGAAAAAACATTCACCTTCCCGGAAAAGATCCTTCAATTTGGTACTGGCGTGCTTTTACGCGGTTTAGTAGACTACCTCGTAGATAAAGCCAACCGCCAGGGAATTTTTGAAGGAAGGATTGTGGTGGTGAAATCGACCGATGGCGATACCATTGATTTTTCCAGTCAGGACGGCCTGTTCACCACCCATATCAAAGGTGTTTCCCAGGGAGAACTGGTAGATCAGGTGCTGATCAATTCCGCTATTAGCCGGGTTTTGCAATCGAATGCAGAGTGGCGGGAAATATTAGCTGCTGTTCATCAGCCCGCTTTGCAAACTATTATTTCCAACACCACGGAAGTAGGGATCCAGTATGTTCCGGAAAAAATAGCCGGCGGCCTACCTGCCTCGTTCCCCGGCAAATTGCTGGCGGTGCTATGGGAACGGTTTACCTGTTTTAAAGGCAGCGCCAACACGGGCTTTGTGATTGTGCCTACAGAACTGGTGGTAGATAACGGTCGCCTGTTAAAAGACATTGTATTGCAACTGGCCGCTTATAATGAACTGCCATCGGCTTTTATTACATGGATACAGCAGGATAACCAATTCTGTAATTCCCTGGTAGACAGGATCGTTCCCGGCAAACCCCGCAACCTGGCTGAAATTGAGCAAAAAGCAGGATACACAGATAAATTATGGATAGAAGTAGAACCCTACCTCTTATGGGCTATAGAGGGTAATGAACATACCCGTTCAGTATTATCTTTTTATAAGGCAGATGAAAGAATGCTGATTGAGCCCAGCATCACACCATTCCGTGAACAGAAGCTCCGGTTACTGAATGGCAGTCATACAGCAGCAGTGCCATTGGCTTTCCTGTCGGGGCTCAACACGGTATACGAATGCATGCAGGACGACTATATGAGTCATTTCTTCAAAGAAGTAGTACTCCGCGAAATACTGCCTACCATTGAAGATACCTGTCCTACCGCTACTGCATTTGCGCCGGAAGTACTCGACCGTTTTGCCAATCCGTTTATTGCGCATAAGCTCATCAGCATCACTTTCCAGGAAAGTTCCAAGATGAATGCCCGCAATGTGCGCACACTGGTACGCTACTACGAAAAGTATAAAACACTCCCACCTCACCTGTGCCTGGGCTTCGCCGCCATGTTGCTGTTCCTGCAGCCGGAGCGGGAAGAAGCCGGTAAATATTATGGCAACAGGAACGGGGAAGAATACGTTATTACAGATGACAATGCCCCGGTTTTTGCAGCCTGGTGGCGCGACCACACCAATATAATCGATATGGTAACCGGGATCTGCAGCGACAAACGTTTGTGGGAAACAGACCTGACGGCCATTCCCGGTTTTGCAGAACAGGTAACCGGCATCTTAAAAATGCTGAAAAGCAATGGTGTGAAAGCATTTATTCAATCGCAGCTGCTCAAAAATTAATCATGTTATGAAGGAATTTCTGTCTGAAGATTTTTTATTAAAAACGGAAACGGCTAAACGATTATACTTTGATTATGCCGCGGCTATGCCGGTGATCGATTATCATAACCACCTGCCCCCGGATGAAATAGCAGGGAATAAAACATTTGACAACCTGTACGCCATCTGGCTGAAAGGAGATCATTATAAATGGCGCGCTATGCGTGCCAACGGCGTGCCGGAGGAGTTTATTACAGGCCCCGCCGACGACTATACGAAATTCCGTCACTGGGCAGCTACTGCGCCATACACCATGCGCAATCCTTTGTATCACTGGTCGCACATGGAATTAAAAAATCCTTTCGGTATAACCGACCTGCTGAATGAAAAAACAGCGGAGAAGATATACCACGATTGTAACGCACAATTGCCCCGGTTATCCACACAAACACTCCTGCAGCATTATAAAGTGGACACGCTGTGCACAACGGACGATCCGGTAGATTCGCTGGAACATCACCGTGCTATTGCCAATAAGCCATTTGGTACGCGGGTGCTGCCTACCTTCCGCCCCGACAGGGCTATGGCGGTGGATAACCTGGAGGTGTTCAACCGTTTTATTAATGAGCTGGCAGCAGTTACCAATAAAGAGATCGCCAGGTTTGAAGATCTCATTGAAGCATTACATAGCCGGCATACCTATTTTCATGAAGCCGGCGGCCGCCTGAGTGATCATGGCATCAGCACCTTTTATTTTTCACCGGCTACCGGAAGGGAACTGGATACTATTTTTTATAATACCCGCAACCACCGCGCCGCCACGCCATACGAGAATGCGCAGTTTAAAACGGCCATCCTGCTGGCTGTATGCGAATGGAACCATGAAAGGGAGTGGACACAACAGTTCCATGTGGGCGCTATCCGTAACAACAATTCCCGCTTACTGCAACGGGTAGGGGCGGATGCCGGCGTGGATTCAATCGGCGACTGGCGCGTTGCGGAAGCCATGAGCGCATTTTTTGATGCACTGGATAAGAAAGATAAGTTGACAAAGACAGTAGTATATAACCTGAATCCTGCCTACAATGAAGTTTTTGCTACTATGGCAGGTAACTTCCAGGATGGCGCCATTCCCGGCAAAATCCAGTATGGTTCCGGATGGTGGTTCCTGGATCAGAAAGATGGCATGGAAAAGCAAATGAACGTATTGAGTAACATGGGCTTGCTGAGCCGGTTTGTAGGCATGTTAACGGATTCCAGAAGTTTTCTGTCTTATTCCCGGCATGAATATTTTCGCCGTATTTTGTGTAACCTGATCGGCAACGACGTGGAACAGGGCGAGCTGCCCAATGATGTTGCCTGGTTGGGGAAAATGGTACAGGATATTTGTTACTATAACGCAAAAGCATATTTTGGATTCTAATGAAGCCGGTAAAAGTTATCACATTCGGAGAAATATTATTACGCCTGTCGCCGCAGCTGGCGCAAAATACGGCCGCCGTTTATGTAGGTGGGGCCGAAGCCAACGTAGCCGCGGCATTGGCCAACTGGGGCACAGAAGTGGCCTATATCAGCAAGGTACCTGACAACGGGTTGTCGAAAGACGTGCTGGAGCAACTGAGTAACCGCGGTATCCATACCGACAGGGTGTTGTGGGGTGGTGCGCGCATTGGTATATATTATCTCGCACAGGGCAGCGACCTTAAACATGCAGAGGTCGTGTACGACAGGGCGTGGTCGTCTTTCAGCGAAATAGTGCCGGGCACTGTTGACTGGGATGCATTACTCGGTGATGCGGAATGGTTTCACTGGAGCGCTATTACACCTGCATTAAATCCTGATGCAGCGGAGGTTTGCAAGGAAGTATTGCAGGCCGCCACCCGGAAAGGCATGACTATTTCCACGGATCTTAACTATCGCAGCAAACTATGGCAGTATGGTAAAAAGCCGGTAGATGTAATGCCGGAGCTGGTGCAGTACTGTGATGTAATCATGGGCAATATCTGGGCCGCCAATAATATGCTGGATACCGCCCTGGATACCGCTGCACTGGAAGCCAATACCAAGGATATTTTCCTGCAACAGGCAGAAAAGGTAGCAGCAGAAATCACGGCTACGTATAAACGCTGCAAGCGGGTGGCTTTTACTTTCCGTTTCAGCCATGCTACCACGCATAATCTGTACTACGCTTTTTATTATAACGAAGGGCAGATGAGCATTTCCCGTGAATATGAAACCAATGATGTGGTGGATCGCGTAGGTAGCGGAGACTGCTTTATGGCCGGGTTGATATATACACAGCTACAGGGACTGGATGATCAGCAGATCATTTCCTTTGCCGCAGCTGCCGCGTATTCCAAATTTTTTGTGAAAGGAGATTTTAATACTACTTCTGAGAAAGAAATAATAAAACTGATATAGCATATGGCACCAAGTCCTGAAACAATTATAGCGGCATTTGAGCAAAGCGGGATTATTCCGGTTTTTTATCATGATGATGAAAATGTTTGCCTGGAAGTACTGCAAGCCTGTTATGATGGCGGCTTAAGGGTATTTGAATTTACCAGCAGGGGAGAAAATGCGCGTAAGAACTTCGCTGCCCTGAGCGACAGGAAACTGGCTGCCATGCCGGATTTATACCTGGGTATCGGAACTATTAAGAATGCATCGGATGCAGCAGTGTATGCCGGTATGGGCGCCGACTTTATCGTATGCCCGGTAACTGATCCGGAAACGGCCGCTTATTGCAGTGCTGAAAGCATTACCTGGATTCCCGGCTGTATGACGCCTACAGAAATTTCTGTTGCAGAAAAGAGTGGCGCCAGGCTGGTGAAGCTGTTCCCGGGTAACGTACTGGGGCCGGGTTATGTAAATTCCATTAAGCCGCTGTTCCCGCAACTGAAATTTATGCCCACCGGCGGTGTAGAACCTACTCAGGTTAGTATGGATGCCTGGTTTGACGCCGGCGTGGTATGCGTGGGAATGGGGTCTAACCTGCTGTCCAGGTCCCTGATTGAAAGTAAGGACTGGGGTGCGCTGAAAGATAAAATAGTGCAAACGTTTGCATTTCTCAGGGCGAAGAAGTAACTTATGCACATTATAAATTCCAAATAAACCGTAATGAATTCCACAACTTTAGGTAAGTATCGCTGGCGGGTATGCGCACTTTTATTTGTTGCTACAACCATCAATTATATAGACAGGCAGATATTAGGATTGCTTAAAACTGATTTATCAGCTGAGTTTAACTGGTCAGAAACAGCTTACAGCAACCTGGTGATGGCGTTTTCCGCTTCCTACGCGATTGGCTTGCTTTTCTTTGGCGCATTGGTAGATAAGATCGGTTCCAAACTGGGATACGCGGTTTCTATTGTGGTATGGAGCCTGTCGGCTATGGCGCACGGACTGGTGCGTTCCACGCTGGGTTTCGGTGTGGTAAGGTCTATACTTGGCGTAAGCGAAGCGGGCAACTTTCCTGCGGCCATTAAAGCTACTGCAGAATGGTTTCCAAAGAAAGAGCGGGCGTTGGCTACAGGCATCTTTAACTCAGGTTCCAATATTGCGGCTGTAGTAGGGCCGGCAATGGTATACTGGCTGGCCAGCAATCATGGTTGGAGAAATGCCTTTGTATGGACAGGCGCCATCGGTTTTATCTGGTTGATATTCTGGTGGATCTATTATGAAGTGCCTGCCCGTCACAAGAAATTATCCAAAGCAGAATTTGATCATATCCACTCCGATCAGGAAGTAGAAGAAGTGAAACCCAAACCCATTAAATGGAGTAAGCTCCTGGGTGTAAGGCAAACATGGGCTTTCATATTTGGTAAATTACTGACTGATCCTGTGTGGTGGTTTTTCCTGTTCTGGTTACCGGGTTACCTGGAATCCATCTTCCACGTAAATATGAAAGAAACGCTGGGGCTGCCGGTTATCATCATATATTCCATTACCAGCTTTGGCAGCATCGGTGGCGGATGGTTATCTTCCCACCTGATCAAATCCGGCTGGCCGGTTTTCAAAGCGCGTAAAGTATCTATGCTGATCTTTGCGTTTTGTGTATTACCTATTATGCTCATACAGTATTCCAATAATGTATGGTTCGCTATTGCATTGATCAGTTTGGCCACGGCAGCTCACCAGGCATGGTCTGCCACTATATTCACCACAGCTTCTGATATGTTCCCGAAACGGGCCGTAAGCTCTGTGGTAGGTATTGGCGGTATGGCCGGATCTATTGGTGGTACGCTGTTCCCGATGCTGATTGGTACTATGCTGGATCATTATAAGTTAATCGGCAACATCGGTATTGGCTATAATATTCTGTTCACTATCTGTGCCCTGGCTTACCTGGTGGCGTGGACAGTGATGCACTTCTTTGCGCCTAAAATGGAGCAGGTAAATTTGAATTAGTGCGAATTTTGTCTTTCTCAGCATAATCAGCGTAATCCTGAGAAAGACAAAATCCGCTACAAGGAAACACCCCGTTTCCACGGAATAAAATCATCCTGGTTGAGTTGCTCTGCCTTTGTATACACCTCGCCACTGGCGGTTTGGATCACATATTCCAGGATTTCTTCACCCATACCGGCAATACTCTGTTCGCCGCTGATGATGGTACCGGTATTGACATCGATAATATCCTTCATGCGGGTAGCCAGTTTGGTATTGGTAGCCAGTTTCACTACCGGTGCAATCGGGTTGCCGGTAGGCGTACCAAGCCCTGTGGTAAACAGCACCACGTTGGCGCCGGAACCCACTTCTGCTGAAGTGGATTCAACATCATTGCCGGGTGTGCAAAGCAGGTTCAGTCCGGGTTTGGTTACATACTCTGTATAATCCAGTACATCCGTAACCGGTGAGGTTCCTCCCTTTTTCGCCGCCCCGGCAGATTTGATGGCATCGGTAACAAGGCCATCTTTGATATTTCCCGGAGATGGATTCATGTAAAAACCGGAACCCACCGACTGGGCCTGGTTTTCATATGCGCGCATAATGCGGATGAATTTATCGGAGGTTTCTTCTGTCTGACAGCGGTTAATCAGTTCCTGTTCCACTCCGCACAGTTCCGGGAATTCGGAGAGAATGGAAGTACCACCCAGCGCCACCAGCAGGTCGGAAGTATGACCTACAGCCGGGTTAGCTGAAATACCGGAAAATCCGTCGGAGCCGCCGCATTCCAGCCCGATTACCAGCTTGGAGAGCGGGCTCGGCTGTCGGGTCAGTTTATTGGCTTCTACCAGCGCGAGGAAAGTATCTTTAATGGCGGCAGACAGCATCGCAAATTCGGAAGCGCTTTTCTGCTGCTCGTATACCAACACTGGTTTGTTAAAGGCCGGGTTAAGTTTTTTCAGTGATTCCTGGAGGATAGATACCTGCGCGTGCTGGCATCCCAGGCTAAGAATAGTGGCTCCGGCAACATTGGAGTGATGGATATAACCGGCCAGCAGGGCGCATAGAGCGTCTGAATCCTGGCGGGTACCCCCGCAGCCTCCTTCGTGCGTGAGAAATTTGATACCATCAATATTCGGGAAAACTACATTACGTTTATTCGTTTCCGTTAGTGCGCCTGCCTCATAGTTTTTAATGGCTTCCAGGTCGCCGCTTTTATAAAGGGAAACCAGGTCCGTTACCTGTTCGTTATATACTTCGGCAGGAGAAAAACCAAGTCCCTTTTCGAAGGCGGTTTTAATCACACTTACATTCCTGTTTTCACAAAAAACCAATGGAATCACCAGCCAGTAGTTACGGGTACCTACCTGGCCATCAGCCCGCTGGTAGCCCATAAAGGTGCGGGTTTTCCATTTACTCACATCGGGCGCCTGCCATTCCAGGGCGCTGTCTTTTTCATGGAATGCGTTGGCATCATGAATCACATTTTCTGTGGTAATAGTTTCGCCCTTCCTGATACTTTTGCTGGCTTTGCCTACCAGTACGCCATACATCGTGATGGGATCGCCCTCCCGGATGTCATTTATCAGGAATTTATGTTTAGCAGAAATATTTTGTTGCAGTTGAATGTTATGTCCGTTAAATGAGATATCGGTTCCTACCGGTATATCCTGTAAGGCTACCAGCACATTATCATCAGGATGAATTTGTAAATAAGCGTTCATAAGAGCTAAAGTAGTAAATAACTGCTCCGGCTGGTGATAGTAAAATGTTAATCCATGATAAGATTTTGACTATTTGACTATACCGCTGGAACACCTTATGGGAGCAGGTCAGGAATGAATTATAAATTGTTAATCGGCTATCAGTGCCATTTAACCACCCGGATGTATAAATGTCCTGATCCGGTAATATTGATGCAAACGTTTGTAATTCACCTATATTTTGATATTTTTGATTTATCAGCGCAGGTTTCCGTCGAGGAAGCCAACAAATTCCATCGGAGAAACTGAGGAGATCATTTTGAAGATGCCGGTAATCTGAATTGCTGACCTGAAGCGGTGTGATCCCGGCTGAAAAGACAGCGCCCCGCCCATGCACTCCGGCGTGAACAATTGAATAACAGGTATGGCAACAAATACAAACGTTTACATCATAGCGTGTGTTTGGAAAATATACCATCCCTTTAGCCTATTATTTAATCCTGTTTTTATCTTATTAAAAATAAATGTCAAATGCACGTTAAAAAACTGATCTGCGCGGTGCTGCTTTTTTCAGGTATTAGTATAGCCGGCAACGTTAGTGCCCAGGATGCCGGTAAAGCCAGAAATTATTTATACGAAGAATACCGGCAGAAAGGGGGTGCTGCTGCTTTTAAGGATATTATTCTGTGGAGGGAGCAACGATACAGATCTGTTATGGAGAAGATTACGGCCCTGCCGGCCGTCAGCAAGGAGATATTACTGAAGGAAGCTGATAAGGGATTGTCGTTCGACTGGCCTTCATTACCTGCTACTTTATATCTTCAGTACCGTGATAATGGTAACCGCGTAAATTTTGAAAATGCGCAGTTTCAACGCCGTAAAGTATTGTCGGCGTTAGTGGCGGGAGAACTGGTGGAGGGAAAAGGAAAATATATACCGCAGATCGTAAACGGTTTATGGCTGATCCTGGAAGAAAGCACCTGGGTGTTGCCCGCACATATCGGCGCACAGAAAGCCGGCAGTGGTTTGCCTGATCCCGCGGAACCGGTGGTGGATCTGTTTGCCGGTGAAACTGCTGCTACACTCAGCTGGGCGCAGTTCCTGCTGCACGATCAGCTGGATAAATTTTCCCCTGTCGTAAATAAACGGATCACCTATGAACTGCAACACCGCATTGTGGAACCTTACCTGAAACGAACCGATTTCTGGTGGATGGGATGGGCTGGCCGCACCGTGAATAACTGGAACATCTGGATCAATACCAATGTTTTACAAACGGCCTTGTTAGGTATAAATGAAACGGATATACGAAATAAGGTGATAGAGAAGGCGATCCGCAGCGCGGATAATTTCGTGAACGGATATCCTGATGATGGCGGCTGCGATGAAGGTCCCACTTACTGGGGGCATGCGGGTGGTAAACTCATCGAATTTATTGATCTGTTGAACAGCGCTTCTGCACATCGGCTAAGCTGGAGTAACAATGAACTGATTCACCGGATCGGCGCCTATATTTATAAAATGCACGTAGACAGCAGCCGGTTTGTGAATTTTGCAGACGCTTCTGCCAGCACCATTCCACCTGCGCATACCGTGTATTTATACGGAACCGCCTTTCATGATCCGTTGCTGATTAACTTTGCCGCTTACCTCTCACGGCTGGAGAACCCCGACAGTAACAGGATTAAAACGCCCTCCCTGGCTTTCTTTGTGTATAACGTGGAATATCGCAGTGCTTTGTTATCAGCCAAAGCAGCAGCCCCTTATACCGCAGAAAACTGGCTCCCTGATTTGCAGGTATTGTCTCTCCGTTCTGAAGCTGGCGTATCCAAAGGCTTATTCCTCGCCGCACAGGGCGGGCATAATGCAGAAAGCCATAATCATAACGACGTTGGAAATTTTGTGCTGTATATGGATGGAAAGCCGGCCATTATCGACGTTGGCGTGGGCACCTACACAAAGCAAACATTTAGTGCCGACCGGTATAAGTTATGGTTCATGCAATCGCAATGGCATAACTGCCCCACTATCAATGGCGTTCAACAGCATGATGGCCGGCGGTTTCAGGCTACAGCTGTGCAGTACAGCCATAATAAGTTGAGTATGGATATTGCCGCTGCTTACCCGGAAGCTGCAATGGTGCAATCGTGGAAACGTACATTTACATTCAACCCTGCCAAAACCTCCCTGCAATTATCAGAGGCATACCAGTTAAAAGAATGGAAGGAGCCCTTCCTGCTGCACTTTATGACCTGCCTGCCTGCCGACACCGGCACACCCGGAAGAATTGTGCTAAAAGGCGGAACAGCAAACCTGTTACTAACCTACAATCCTTCCTTATTTGAAGTAGCAACGGAACAGCAGGAGATAAAAGACAGCCGTTTATCACCGGTATGGGGCGACCACGTAACTCGCATCAGTCTGAGGGCCCGGAGCCAGGCACTAACCGGTAAACATTCGGTGGCATTTGTGATGCGCCGAAAATAGGGGTGAGTATAACCATCCTGAAAGACATTTTTTGAATAAATGCTTGATTTTTGCAAACGTTTGCATTACTTTAGAGCTTTCACCAGCTGAATAAGCACCAGCAGTTACCAGATCAATAAATAAAAACATTCAAACATCATATGAGCACCACGTTCGAATCAAGATATGCCAGCAGTCCGGCTGAAGTGAAACAAATGGATACTGCACAACTCAGGCAGGCATTTTTAATGGAGAAAATTTTTGACGCCGATCACATCGCCTGGACACATACACATTACGACCGGTACCTGACCGGTGGAGCAATGCCCGTGAAAGGGCCGGTGGCACTGGAAACGATTGACCTGCTGAAAGCAGCCTGTTTCCTGGAGAGAAGGGAACTGGGGATGATCAACGTTGGTGGTGATGGCATAGTGGAAGTGGACGGGGAGAAATTTGAACTGGCGTATAAAGAAGCGTTATACATCGGCAAAGGAAAACAACAGGTGATCTTCTCCAGTAAAAACGCACAAACACCCGCTAAATTCTACCTGAATTCCACCCCTGCGCATCATAGCTACCCCACCCGCAAAGTGTCTAAAAAAGAAGCAGAAGTGGTAACACTGGGCGCGCTTGAAACTTCCAATCACCGCACTATCAATAAACTGCTGGTGAACAGTGTACTGGAAACCTGTCAGTTGCAGATGGGCATGACAGAGCTGCAACCTGGCAGCGTATGGAACACAATGCCGGCGCATACGCACGACAGAAGAATGGAGGTATATTTCTATTTTGAAGTGCCGGAAGGCCAGTCCGTATGCCACTTTATGGGACAGCCGCAGGAAAGCCGCCATATCTGGATGCAGAATGAACAGGCGGTTATTTCACCGCCCTGGTCTATTCACTCCGGCGCTGGCACCAGTAATTATACTTTTATATGGGGTATGGCCGGTGAGAACCTCGACTATAGCGATATGGATCATTGTAAGATCACGGAACTACGTTAATGAACTGATAATAGCTGCTATCATGATGCTGAGAAAAATTATCGCAGGAAGCTTGCTGGGCTTGTCTTTCCTGCATGCCGGTTTGCCGGTGCATGCTGCGGAACCCGTTACCGGCCGGCATGCTACGGTTTTCACTGATGCTCATACCGCCGCCGCGGTAAGGGCGCAAATGGAAAAAGTGGCTTCCTGGCAATGGCGCCATATTACTGCCAATGGCTGGAACCACGCGCCCACCGACTGGACCAATGGAGCCATGTACGCAGGTATGATGTCGCTGGCGCAGGTAACATCCAATCCTTTTTTTGTGAACCGCCTGGTACAGGTGGGTAAAGACAATAACTGGAACACAGGACCGGATCGTTTTTTTGCAGATGAATACTGTGTAGGACAGCTCTATTCACAACTAAACAGTGTGTATAAAGATCCGGTAATGACCGATAATTTCCGTAAGCTGGCAGATAGCATTGTGGCAGCGCCGCATACAGAATCACTCGAATGGAAAGATGGTGTTCATCACCGTGAATGGGCATGGTGTGATGCGTTGTTTATGGGACCTCCGGCGCTGGCTTATTTAAGCACTGCCACTGGTGATTCCCGTTACCTGGAAACCGCAGACAAGCTATGGTGGAAAACAACAGACTACCTGTATAATAAGCAGGATAGCCTTTATTACCGCGACGGCAGTTATATCGGCAAAAAAGAAAAGAATGGGACCAACGTATACTGGAGTCGTGGTAACGGCTGGGTAATGGGCGGCCTGGTACGGATGCTGGATAATATGCCGGCCGGTTACGCCGGAAAGGCACGTTTCCAGGACCTGTATAAACAAATGGCTTACCGCATAGCCGCCCTGCAAACTGCAGACGGTACCTGGCATACCAGCTTACTGGACCCGGACAGCTATCCGGCAAAGGAAACAAGCGGCACCGGTTTCTACGTATATGCGTTGATGTGGGGGGTGAACAACGGGCTTTTACCGGAGAAGAAATTTTTACCGGTGATACAGAAAGGATGGGAAGCGCTTACCGGTTGCGTGCAACCAAATGGTAAACTGGGCTTTGTTCAGGAAATAGGCGCTGCACCCGGAAAAGCTACTGCTAACGACACTGAAGTATATGGCGTAGGTGCGTTCCTGTTAGCCGGTTCGGAACTGATTAAATATGACCTCCGGAAAAATACTGCTGCTCACCTGATCATCTCCAATAACACCGGCATCAACAGGATAGAAGAAGTTACAGAAGTTCCTTATTCCGCTTTCAGCGCGAAATTATCCAAACAAACGTTGAAAGGTTTTAAACTAGTAGATGTACTGAGCGGACAGGAAATTCCTTATCAGTTGATTTATGAAGGTGGCAAATCAGCAAAGAAGATATTATTACAGGTAACGCTGCCCGCTGCTGCAAGTTTGTATGCCGCAGTAGTAGAAGGCGCCCCGGCGCCGGTAAAGGCGAAAGCATACGGTCGTTATGTACCTGAGCGCAAAGATGATTACGCCTGGGAAAATGACCGTATGGCGTACCGCATGTATGGCAAGGCGCTTGAACTGGTGCCGAAAGAAATGGCCTATGGTATTGATGTGTGGGCGAAGCGTACAACCGATATGGTGATCGACACCTGGTATAAACTGGATAACTATCACCACGACAATGGACAGGGACTGGACTATTATAGTGTGGGCTTAACACTTGGCGCGGGTGACACAGCGCCATCCGGACAGGATACTATCTATTTCCCGAAAAACTACCGGCAGTCGAAAACCCTCGATAATGGTCCGTTGCGCACCACTTTCTCCCTGACCTACGACACCTGGCAGGCGGGCAACACAGCCGTTACTGTTACAAAAACTATTTCCCTGGATGCGGGTTCCCAACTCAATAAAATGCAGGTACAGTACAGCTTCAAAGGAAATGACATCCCCGTGGTAACCGGTATCGTAAAACGCAAAGAGCCGGGTACCGTATTGCTGGACGAAAAAACCGGCGTAATGGGCTACTGGGAGCCCGCTCATGGCGACGATGGTACGCTGGGTATAGGCTGCGTTTTTGCCCGGGAAGTACCGGGAATGAAAACAGATCGTGTACATTTGCTGAGCCCCGGAACAGCAGGGAGTCAGCAGCCATATGAATACTATTTCGGGGCGGCCTGGAACAAAGGCGGCAGGATCACTTCTGCTGAAGAGTGGTTCAGCTACCTGGAAACATTCGCTCAAAAGATTAAACAACCCTTACAGGTAACGATTCAATAACTTTTCCGGCAGGCCACCAGTGGCCTGCCGGAAAACTCCAACTTATTCATCATGGATTTATTTCAGTTAAAAGGAAAAACTGCGCTGGTTACCGGCTGCAAACGCGGCATAGGAAAGGCGATGGCGGTGGCACTGGCTTCGGCAGGCGCGGATATTATCGGGGTGTCAGCCTCCCTGGAGGGGAGTGGCAGCGAAGTGGAAAAAGAAGTAAAGGCATTGGGCCGTAATTTTAAGGCTTATCAATCCGACTTTTCTAACCGGACCAGCCTCTATGCATTTATTAAGCAACTGGAACAGGACGTTCCGGTAATAGATATCCTGGTGAATAACGCAGGCACTATTCTTCGTAAGCCCGCCGCAGAACACCCGGACGAGTACTGGGACGAAGTGATTAACATCAACCTGAACGCCCAATTTATCCTGACCCGTGAAATCGGGAAAGGAATGATTGCCCGTGGAAGCGGAAAAGTTATCTTTACGGCATCTTTGCTCACCTTCCAGGGCGGTATCAATGTGCCGGGATATGCAGCCAGTAAAGGAGCCGTTGGATCGCTGGTAAAAGCATTTGCCAATGAATGGGCTTCTAAAGGAGTGAATGTGAATGCAATTGCCCCGGGATATATTGCTACGGATAATACCGCGGCCCTCAGGGCGGATCAGCAACGCAGTAGCGCCATACTGGACCGTATTCCGGCCGGCAGATGGGGTGAACCGGAAGATTTTGCCGGACCAACGATATTCCTTGCCTCAAAAGCGGCTGATTACATACATGGTACAATCCTTACAGTGGATGGTGGCTGGATGGGAAGATAACAGAACACTTACAGCTAATAGTCTCTATACATGAGCAAACGTACCGAAAAAACAATTGTGGATATTGCAGAAGAACTGAAACTCTCTGTATCTACTGTTTCACGCGCCCTGAATGATAATCCTAACATCAGCGCACGTACGAAAGATAAGGTGAAGAAGATGGCCCGTAAACTGGGTTATCGTCCTAATGCCTTAGCCGCCGGTTTGCGCAACAACAAAAGCAAAACTATCGGGCTTATTGTTCCGCGTATCTCCATGTTCTTTCCTGCTGCTATCAGTACCATCATCCAAAACAAACTGCAGGAACACGGATATAACCTGATCATCTGCCAATCCAATGATTCCTACGAACAGGAAATAGCACTGGTAAATACGCTGTACTCCGCACGGGTAGATGGATTGGTGGTATCCACTACGTTATACACCACCGACTTTTCTCATTTCGATATATTCAAGGATAACAACATTCCACTGATATTTTTTGACAGGGTACCCAAAGATTACAATGTAAAAGTGATTAAGGGAGATGATTATGTAGGAGGTTATACCGCCACTGCCCACCTGATAGAAAAAGGATGTAAAGATATTGTTCATATTTCCGGACCGCTGAGCTGTAACCTGTATGTAGAAAGAGTATCAGGGTATAAGAACGCCTTGCAGGAGTTTAAGCTGCCGTTTAAAAAAACACGCGTATTTTATCACGAACTCACGCGCGATAACGCCTGGCAAACCTGCGAAAAAATATTCTCGCAGCCACCATTTCCGGATGGCGTATTTGCATCTAACGATACTACTGCTATTACTATTATGGAGTATTGTCGTAAGATCAATGTAAGAGTGCCGGAAGATCTGAAAATAGTAGGGTATTCCAATGATCCCCGAACAGAAATCGTTACTCCGCCTGTTACCAGCGTAGACCAGTATCCGGCCATGATGGGAGAACGGGTGGTAGCCGCCCTCATGGAACTGATCAATACCACCCCTTCCAGCGTACCTCGTTATTCACAGGAAATAATACCTATTCAACTGATAGCCCGCGAGTCCTCTGCTGGTACCGCCAGGAGCAGCGGAAAAAAGAAATGATCATACTATAATCACGTTATTATGAAAAAGAACCTGTTCTTTACGATACTGTTATTGCCTGCATTTTTAATGCAATCGTATGCGCAAGCGGGTAAAGCAGATAAAGCCTTACTGGCAAAGGCAGATGCCACATTGCAATTTGCCGCCAGGCAGTATAAGCTGATGATGAAGCATGTCCCCGACAGCTTGTTACCCCGTACCACCAACACGAAAGACGGCAGCCTGATGACGTCTAACTCCACCTGGTGGACCTCCGGTTTTTATCCCGGCGCCAACTGGTATCTTTTTGAATACACCCAAGATCCGGCCTTTAAAAACGAAGCCCTGAAAAGAATGGCGCTTGTACAAAAAGAACAGTACAATACCCACACCCATGACCTGGGCTTCATGATGTATTGCTCTTTTGGCAATGCCCTGCGCATCACAAAAGATACAGCTTACAAAGCTATCCTGCTTACCAGTGCAAAATCATTATCCACCCGGTTTAATCCAACCGTAGGTTGTATCAAATCATGGGATCATGGCGCCTGGAAGTTCCCGGTGATCATTGATAACATGATGAACCTTGAACTACTGAACTGGGCCACCCGTGAAAGCGGCAACAAACAATTCGCGGAAATTGCACGCATCCACGCCAATACCACTATGAAAAATCATTTCCGCCCGGATTACAGCTCTTATCACGTAGTGGATTATGATCCTGCTACCGGTGCAGTAAATGAACGTAAAACACACCAGGGACTGGCAGATAGCTCTGCCTGGGCACGCGGGCAGGCATGGGGCCTCTATGGTTATACCCTTATGTACCGCGATACAAAGGATAAATCTTACCTGGAGCAGGCGTGTCATATTGCAGACTTTATCCTGAACAACCCGCATATGCCGGCCGACCTGGTACCTTACTGGGACTATGATGCACCGGATATTCCCAACGCACTGCGTGATGTATCTGCTGCATCAGTAGCTGCATCTGCACTGCTGGAACTAAGCCGCTACACAGGCAAAGCAGACGGCAAACGGTACTGGAACGCCGCAGAAAAAATGCTGACAAGCCTTTGCAGCCCGGTATACCTGGCAAAGGAAGGAGAGAACAATGATTTTATATTGATGCATAGCGTAGGCCACCTGCCTAATAAATCGGAAGTGGATGTACCGCTTACCTACGCCGATTATTATTTTGTAGAAGCATTACTGCGGTATAAACAATGGGCGAAATAACGCCGTAAATTTATTTGCATGGACAGACGTTTTTTTATCAAGGCTATTCCTATGGCAGGAGTAGCCAGCACCATAGGCACAGAAAAGGGATTGCTGAAAGCAATGACCGCTGAAAAGCCTGCGCCCGGCGACAGGGAGTATAATGTGGATCTGATGATTCGTATATGCGGCCCCGTTATAGAGCAGCTGAGCAAAGGAAAACTGAAAGCCACCATGCCTACCGAAGTGGCGCCCAGCTATGGAAAGCCGGTGGATAAAGTAACCTATCTCGAAGCATTTGGCAGAACCCTCGCCGGTATTGCACCCTGGCTGGAACTGGGGGAAGATAATACAATGGAAGGCAGCAAACGTATTGACATGCTGGAGATGACCCGTAAAGCCATAGCAATGGCGGTAGATCCTGCCTCTCCGGACTATATGAACTTTACCGGTAAGTTTGATGCGCAACCATTGGTAGATGGCGCTTTCCTTGCACATGGTTTACTACGCGCTCCCAAACACGTTTGGGGCAAGCTTACTCCCAAAACACAGCAACAGGTTATAGATGGCTTGATCAGCTTACGCAGCATTAAAGCATTTACCAATAACTGGGTATTGTTCTCCGCCATCATTGAAGCCATGCTGCTTAAATTCGGCGCCAACTGGGACCGTAAACCAATAGACCTGGCCGTACAAAAAATGATGGAGTGGTACAAGGGCGATAGTATGTATGGTGATGGTGCGCATTTTCATTACGACTATTACAACTCCTTTGTCATTCATCCCATGCTGGTAGACGTACTGAAGGTGATGGCAGAAAAAGAAGAAAGCAGTAAAGCCAGTTATGAACTCGCACTAAAACGGATGCAACGCTATGCTGCTATTCTTGAAAGACAGGTATCTCCTGAAGGAACTTTCCCGGTAGTGGGCCGCTCGATGCCCTACCGCAATGCGGCTTTCCAGGCATTGGCGCAAATTGCATTAGAAGAGAAATTACCGGAAGATATATCCCCTGCACAGGTAAGATGCGCACTAACGGCGGTGAATAAACGAATATTTGAAACGCCCGGCACCTTTGATAAAAAGGGCTGGCTGCAGATTGGTTTCTGCGGGCATCAGCCGGAAATCGCAGATGTTTATACCTCCACGGGCAGCCTGTATTTATGCAGTACCGGCTTCCTGGCATTGGGGTTACCTGCTTCAAATCCGTTCTGGTCGGCGCCTGCGCAACCGTGGACATCAAAGAAAGCATATGCCGGGGTTCCTGTAAAGAAGGATCACGCTATTGATTATTAATGAACAACGGAACCGGTTTCTTTCCATCAGGAGTTAGCCACTTCTCATATACGAGCCGTACCGGTTCATAATCTTTCGACGCGAGGAACTGTTGCATACGATGGTTATTGGCCAGCGTATACCTTACTATTCTGCGTATGCCCATCTCTACGTATATCCGTTCCAGTTCTTCATTCATCATCCTGTAAATACCCTGTCGGCGGAATTCGTTTGCCACATAGCCATCAGATACATACAGGGTGTTGCCGGTATAATCTTCAATCCGGCTTTCATCCGGTTCCTCCAGGTAGGCAAAGATGAAGCCTGCAGGTTGTGCATCAGCATATGCCAGCAAACAGGTACCACCACAGGTTTCCTGCGTTTCCATTACGTGTTGCATGTAGCTGGAAGCAATGCTTTCCCAGCGGGCTGTTTTCAGAAAAAATGTTTTTTCCGAGAGATGCAGCTGCTCCATCATGCTGTTGATAAGATCATAGTGATCTCTTATCTGTATGGATCGGATGGTGATCATTTTCGTATATACGGTAACGTTATCCAGGTTTAACCGGGCTGCCTGTCCAGCTGGTGCCCGGTTGTAATTTTTCTCCTTTCATTAACAATGAGAGGGGTGCAATGTTTACATCATCGCCTATCTCGCTGTCGTACAGGATGATAGATCTTGCGCCAATGCTGCTTCTGCGGCCTATTTTAATGGATCCTATCTTCATTACCCTGTCTTCAAACAGGTGTGTCTGGGGACCACTGTCTTCATTCAGCACGCTGTCGGTGCCTATTTCCACCATGTCAAACTCCGTGATATCAGCGGTATTCAGTAATACGCGGCGGCCTGTTTTTACGCCCAGCAGGCGGAGTATTACCGGCAGCCAGGGCGTTCCTTTCAGGTATTCCAGCAGGAACGGAATAGAAAGCGCTTCGTAAGTAGAAGTAATCGCTTCACTGCGCCATACATTGGACGTCCACATGGGACTTTGCAAAGCCTTGTATTTGCCTACAAGGATCCATTTGAGCAACACCGTGAAGAGGAATGCGGGCAGCCCCAGGAAAAAGAGATAATAAAAAGGGAACTGCAGCAGGATCATCCACCAGGTTTCATCTGTTACGAGGTCGTGGGCATAGGCGATGAACAGGATACTGCAGCAGATCACCACTGTTTCGGGGATCAGGATGCGTATAAACTCCACCGTAGCCCTGGCCAGTTTGCGTTGTGGTGATGGGTGGGTGGTTAGTTCCGGTGGAAAGAAATGACTTTCCTGGCGGCGTGGCAGCGCAATGGCCGGCGAACCAAACCAGTCGCGGGCTGTACTTGCTGCCAGTTGTTCTTTGGAAGGCGGTGTGGATAACACGCCTATCAGCATATTCTCCGGTAATTCATATCCCTGCGGTATCAGGGCGCTGTTGCCTACAAAGCTGGTATGATGGATAATTGTTTTTTCCAGTATCAGTTGTTGCCCGCGTACATCGGACTCGCCGAGTGTTACCGCATCCGCAATAAAGGCGCCGTCGCCGATTTCCAGCAAAGGATGGGTAACGCTGCTGGCGGTAGATACTTCTGTATTGCGGCCTATCTTAGCACCCAGTGCGCGGAATAACGAAGAAATATATACCGTGGCAAAAATAGGATGGATCACAATCAGGGATAACGACATCAGCTGATCAGCGAACCATTTACGGGCATAAAATGCGCTGTAAATAGGGTAGGTGCCCGGCTTGATGTCCCATTGCAGTAAACGGGTGAGCAGTACTGTCTGCCCGGTAAATAAAATAATATAACTCAATGCCAGTGCCGGTGTGATCACCATATAATTAAAGTTATAATCCGGCGCTGCATTATCCATCTGGTTGAGGGTAATGATCGTAGGCAATAACGGCAATAACACTGTGAATGGAAATACCAGCAGGAACAGGGAAAAGATAGCGCTGTATTTTCTGCGGGTAGCTTTTGATACGGGCAGTGGTTGCGGCAGATCACTGATACTTTTGGTTACTTTTAATACTGCCGGACTACCCTGCCATACTTCGCCCGGTTTCACGGTACTGTTGGCGGGCAAAAAGCTGAGATCCTGTAATTCGCTCCAGGCTTCCATTACGGTATCACCTCCAATAACAGCACTACTGCCTATGTACGCATGATCGCCAAGATGTACGGTACGCAGTTTCAGCAGGCCATCTTCCACAAAAGCATTATCAATCACTGCCTGTGAACTGATACTTACATCACTGCCAATGGTAACAAGATCTTCTGCGCCAATGGTTACCGCGCCGAGTTGCGCATCCGGCGCTATTTTCACGCCCAGCATCCGGAGATAAGCGGGGTATAGCGGTGTGCCATTGAGGAACTGTGAAGGCATGAGGCGCTGGATTGTTTTTACCAGCCACCAACGGAAGTAATAAGTACCCCATAAAGGATAATCGCCTGCTTTCATTTTTCCTATCACCAGCCATTTGGTACTGATAATAAGAATAGAAAAGAGAGGCGGCAGCAGGCAAAACATGATGAGCGCGGTGAGGATAGCATATCCCAGGTGGCTGGTATCCTGTTCTACATAATAATATCCCAGGTAGGGAAGGAATATCTGCATGGCAAATAATCCGAAAATCACGAGTACAGCAATGGTTTGTGCTATCCAGCAACTGAGGTGGCGCCACCACGGCACTTTATTAAAAACACGATGCGGCTTTTGAGCCGACTGTGGCTGCGCAGCCCATACATTTACCAGTTCCTGCAGGGGGCGGTGTATATAAATATCTTTGAGAGATGCGTTCGGCACATTGGCTTCCCGGCGCAGTCGTGATACAAAAGCTGCTGCCAGCAATGAGTGTCCTCCGAGGTCTGTAAAAAAGTCCTGCTGAAGATCGATTGTCCTGTCCGGAAATACCTTTGCCAGGATAGCGCTGATCCTGTCGGCAATAGGTGCATCCGGATCAATGGCTTCATGGGTGGTTACCTGTGTAAAGGCGGCAGGCAGGGGCAACGCTTTGCGGTTTATTTTACCGCTGGGCAGGCGGGGCATATCTTCCAGCGCTACGATGGTACCGGGTACCATATAGGGTGGCAATGTTTTGGCGAGTGTTGCGCGGAGGGAGGATTCCTCAAAAGGGGAATCATCTTCGGGTACAATATAACCCACCAGCTGGTCCTGGTCGTTGCTGTCTTTTTTTACAGCTACAGCCGCTGCGGCGATACCGGCAATGGCATGGAGCTGGTTTTCAATTTCTCCCAGTTCAATCCTGTATCCACGTAGTTTGATCTGATCATCCAGGCGGCCCTGGAAGTCGATGCTGCCATCCGGTAAAATGATGGCGGCGTCGCCGGTGCGGTACAGGCGGTTGCCGGGCAACTCCGTCATGGAGGATGGTTTGTCCACAAATTTTTCCCGGGTCAGTTCGGGGCGGTCAATGTATCCGGCGCCTACTCCGGGTCCTGAAATAACAAGTTCCCCGCGTTCGCCTACCGGCAGTATATCCAGTTTTTCATCTACCACGGCCATGTTGTAATTAGGCAGTGGCTGGCCGATGGTGATATAGTCTCCGGGCCTTAGTACGGCGAAAGTAGCGCTGACGGTTGTTTCCGTAGGGCCGTAACTGTTATAGAAATAACGGGGAGGCGCTGCCCACCTGGATAATACCTGTGGTGTACATGCTTCGCCGCCGGCATTGATGAGGCGTAGTGTGGGGATGTTATCATCCATAATGGCGAGCAGGCTGGGAACGGCATGCAGTACGGTAATTTTCTCCCGGCGCAATACATCGCCCAGTTCATCAATGGCCTTCGCGGTAGTAGCGTCGGCCACCCAGAGAGTGGCGCCGGCGAAGTAACTAAGCCAGGTTTCTTCACACCACATGTCAAAGGATACGGAGAAGCCCTGGTACACCTTATCGGCGGCGCGGATATTCAAAACGGTTTGTTCTGCCCTGATAAGGTGGCAGATCTGCCGGTGACTGATCGGAATGCCTTTGGGTTTGCCGGTACTGCCGGAAGTGTATAATACATAGGCAAAGTTTTCGGGTTGTGGTCCTGCGTGAAGCGTGAATACTTCAGTGCTGTCGGGCACCGGTGGTATGGATAATACAGGGGCTTCCAGTTGCAGGGCAACTTCACTGAAGCAGGCGGCAGCCTTTACTTCTGTAAGCACGCCCTCCACTCTTTCTGCGGGCATTTCCCGGTCGAGCGGAACATAAGCTGCACCGGCTTTTATGATGCCCAGTATTGCAGCGTGCAGCTCCAGGCTGCGTGGCCACCAGATGCCTACTACATGGCCGGGGCCTATTCCTTTGGATTGCAGGAATGCGGCGATGGCATCGCTCCAGTGATCCAGCTGTTGATAAGTAAGTGTTTGTTGCTGGAATATTAATGCAGTGTGATGGGCATGTTCCTGCACCGTTTGTGAAAAGATATCTGCCAGCGTTTCATGATGAAGCAGCTCTGGCTGTTGGGGCCCTTTAACTATACTGTAAACATTCATAAGTTCGCGTTCCCGTAGGTACTTTGGTGTTTGGTACAGCAAAGTTAGGGGTAAGAATCGGAGGGCCGCCTTATAATACGCTTAAAAATACACAGACTACTATCCAGGCGCCATCCCGGTATGGGTTGGTGTAAACAGCCTTTCCCAGGCTTCCGCGGGAGTGATTGCAAAAATGCGTCGGATGCCGGTTTCCCAGCCCTGCGGGGTAGTCAGTCCTACAGGTTTCTTTCCGGAGGCCATCTTTTTTTTATGGAAAGGTCAGAAAACACGTAGATATTGGCATATGTAAAGGGTTGATACTAAATGTGGAGATAATTTTTAGTGCGGTCTGCAAACAAACAGGAAATTTATATATGAAAATGTAAAATTATTTTTTATTTTTAAGGTAACCTATTAAGCACTACTGAGCATCTGCGGGAGGATGTGTTTATAGCAAGCAACCAAAATCTGAAAAACAGGAGTATCACAAACGATAAACTAACTTGATTAACATCTAAACCAGACGCTGATCTTTCGTGAGAGAACTAATGCTCATGCCCTGCAGGCATGTTGATGACGTTTATACAATGGTGATATTTTGACTTTTCTGATAAACTTTTTTTTTCCTCGTCTAACCGGCAGGCACTATTTAGTGCTGGTCCTTTTTTTCATAAGCAAAAACGGGGCTGTCCTACACAAGCGGGCAGCCCTTTGTTTTTTGTCTTTGCAGCATGTTTGATAAGATAACAGGATGATTATATTTCCCCTCCGGCGGCATTCCCTTTCTTTGCGGCTTCCCAGCCGATGATGGCGCTTTTACGCGTGCTGCCCCAGTGGTATTGCCCCGTGTCGCCGGTAGCTTTAATTACGCGGTGACAAGGGATCAGGAATGCCACAGGATTCTGCGCTACTGCTGAACCTACCGCACGGGAGGCATTTGGGTTTTGAAGGGTACTTGCCAGCTGGGAGTAGGTGGTTAAGTTACCCATCGGAATTTTCAGGAGCGCTTCCCATACTTTCAGTTGAAAGTCCGTTCCCCGCAAATGCAGTTTTATTTCCGACAGCCGGCTCCAGTCCTGCGTAAAAATATACAGGGTGTTTTGCTGTATGAGATCCACCATCTGGGTAAACTGCGCATGGGGGAATTGTGCAGTCAGCTCCTGCAGGGCAAGTTGCTGATCGTCTGCAAAAGCCATGTGGCAAATACCTTTGGAAGTGGATGCCACTATGATATCGCCAAACGGACTCTCAGCAAAACTGTAATTGATGCGTAATGCCTTTCCGCCGTTTTTATATTCTCCCGGTGTCATACTTTCGATATTGATAAACAGGTCGTGCAGGCGGCCGGTACCCGAAAGACCTGCTTCAAAGGCGGCATCAAACACGGTCACCTTTTCTTCTCTCAGCATCGTTTTGGCGTAATCCAGTGTAAGGTATTGCAGGAACTTTTTAGGAGTTACCCCTGCCCACTCTGCAAATACACGTTGAAAATGAAATGGGCTCATATGTACCGCCGCAGCAATTTCCTGTAAGTCGGGCTGTGTTTTGAAATGCGCTTTAATATAGTCTATTGCCGTGGCAATGGTGTTATAATGATTCATAGCCTCCATGTTTTTAAACAAAGGTAGCCTCGTGAATATCGGTAAAAAACCCGGTTATTGCGGATTAAATCCCGCTGCCTGATATCCCTGTTATTAGTATGTTTTATAAAAACAGATGCAAGGGGAATAAAAAAATTCGGGTGAGAATTAAATATATAAGCCGCTGATAGCTAAATGTTAGCCTGTTGAAAAATCGTTTTTGGAGAAATGAATATTAAGTAATATTTATCACTGCGATGAAAAGTTAAATTTCTTTTTTATTTTTAAGCAACCAGTAATATTTACTGGTGAACCTTATTGTGTGCATTTGCACTGTAACAGCAACCAAGAATCTGAATCTAAACCTTTATTATTATAACTAAAACCTTAAAACCCAGTACTGTATTGTCTTTTAGCTAATGTAATAACCTGGTCATTTTAACGCATTTCAATTCGGTTTCATAAGCCGGAGCAGGATGTCTATTGCCAAAATCTTGATACCACCATTGTAATTTTTTATCAACAATTAAATCTAAACTGACATGAGGAAACTTCTACTCGTGCTGGCAGGTATGCTATTGATAGCCACCTCGCTGCTGGCACAGCATCCCCGCACTGTGAAAGGAAGGATAACAGACGATACCGGTAATGGATTACCTGGTGTTTCTGTGAGCTTACCCGGCGGCAGAACAGGCACTGTTACTGATGCAAAGGGCGAGTTCTCGCTTTCTGTACCTGAAAATGTTAAGTCGCTGAAAGTATCTTTTGTAGGATACGAAACAAAAACGCTGCCTATCACAGGCAATTCTACAGGCAGTGTAATCCTGTTGCCCGATTCAAAATCTATTTCTGAAGTAGTGGTAGTAGGTTATGGTACGCAACGTAAAAAAGATGTAACCGGCAGCATCGCCTCTGTGAAAGGCGGCGCCATCGCGGAATTGCCGGTACAAAGCTTTGAGGCTGGTTTAGGTGGCCGCGCAGCAGGTGTGCAGATCACAGTACCCAACGGAATCGTGAACAACCCGCCGGTATTCCGTATCCGCGGCTCCAATTCTATTTCCATGAGCGCTTATCCGTTGATCGTTATTGATGGCGTACCCGCATTTTCAGGAGATGTGGGCGCAGGTATTTCCAGCTCTCCGCTGAACCCATTATCAAGTATCAACCCTGCCGATATCGCGTCTATAGATATCGCCAAAGATGCTGCTGCTACTGCTATTTACGGTAGCCGTGCTGCCAATGGCGTAGTGTTTGTAACAACCAAAAAAGGTAAGGCCGGCCGCCCCAAAGTAACCTACGATGGCTGGGTGGGTACAACCAAACCTACACGCCTGCCTACTGTATTGAATACAGAACAGTTTCTTGAAATGAAAAATGAAGCGTTGAAAAACGCCGGTAATGCGGATCGATATGTAGCTAACCTCGATGCCAATGGTAAAGTGATTGATACCAAATGGATGGATGTGGTGTACCGCGACAAAACAATATCGCAGAATCATAACGTAAATGTTTCCGGTGGTTCGGAAAGTACCAGCTATTACTTTTCTGCAGGGTATACCAAACAACAGGGTATCCTGAAAAAAAATGACTTCGCCCGTAAAAGTCTCCTGTTCAGTATTGATCAGCAATTGGGAAAAGCATTTTCCATCGGTGCGCGCATGTCTTACTCCAATGAGCAAAGCCTCATCTCCGGATCTTCCGGCTCGCTGGAAGGGGAAGCCTTTAACTCCGGCGGTCTTGCCCGTCTCGCTTTCCTCACTTCTCCATTAGTATCTCCCTTTAACAATGATGGAAGTTATAATACCAGTGGTTCCGGTATGAGCGGTGGAAAAAATACACTGCCTATCGGTATCTACAATCCGCAGGTACTGCTGGATATGGATCATTCCAATACAGAAGCCAGTCACATTCAGGGCAACATTTATCTGCAGTTGAAACCTGCTGAGTGGATCACCTTAAAAACCCAGTATGGTGCAGATTACATCCTGATGAACAACGATATTTATCTCAATTATCTGTCGGGCGATGGCGTGTCTTCTACCGGTGATGTTACCAGTATTTATACACAAAACAAACGTTGGGTATGGACCAATACGGTACAACTGGACCGTTCTTTCGGTAAGCACAACCTGAGCCTGCTGGCAGGTTTTGAACAACAGCGCGATGCACGCGAGCGCTATGGTTTGCGCCGCCAGAAGCAGATGGACAACTATTTCAATAATAGTGAAGGAGGCTGGCTCACGGATCTGTCGCGTTATTTGCTGCGCAAAGAAAATTACCTGTTATCTGCCTTCTCCCGTTTAAATTATAATTACAATGAAAAATATTATTTAAGCGCCAATGTAAGACAGGACCAATATTCCGCTTTTGGTCCCAACTTTAAGAAAGGTACCTTCTATGGTTTTTCTGCAGGATGGGAAATTACGAAAGAAGCATTCTGGACAAACGCCGGTCTTAATAATGTATTCAGCAGCTTCAAGATCAGGGCCAGTCATGGCAAAGTGGGTAACTTCGCAGGTCTGGGCGACTACGACGCATTATCGTTGTACAAGCCTGCTCCCTACGGCGGTAGTTCTTCTATCTATTTTAACCAGGCGGGTAACCCCGATCTGAACTGGGAAACCAGTAAGAAAACAGATGTAGGATTTACCTATGGCATCCTGAATAACAGGATCAGTGGTGAGTTTTCTTATTACTATAATGATATTAACGGCCTAATCCTGTTTGTACCGCAAATGCCATCTGCCGGTATTCCTATTACCAGCACTACGGCTACTATTGCTACCATCCCAACCAACGTGGGCAGCATGTATAACAAAGGAATAGAGTTCAGTGTAAACGCGGTAGCTGTTGATAAGCGTGATTTCTCCTGGAACATCGGTTTCAACATTGCACATAACAAAAATGAAGTGACATCACTTGCCGGCGATATCACCGCGATTCCTTTTGTTACCAGCAGCCTGGAACAAACCAGCATCAACAAAGTGGGCTATCCTACCAGCATGTTGTACGTAGTACGTACTGATGGTGTGGATCCGGCAACAGGCAGAAGGATCTTTATCAATGCCAACGGCGACAAGGTATATTTTAATAATGCAGATGCTGTTAAGTATAAATATGAAGATGGCAAAACTGCTCCTACCGTGGGTGTGAAAGATGCGGTGGCGTATAAAAACACCAATCCGAAAGTACTCGGCGGACTGGAAAATACATTCCGCTACAAAGCCTTTGAGCTGAATGTACTGCTTACCTATCAAACAGGATTTTACGTTTATTACGGTAGTAATGCAGGGTTAAGAGATCAGCGTTACTGGAACAACAGTACAGATGTGTTAAGCAGATGGCAGAACCCCGGCGATCAGACTGATATGCCACGTGTTGTATACGGGGATAACATTTCCAACGGTTCTTCTTTTGCAATTGCCGCAAATGTTTTTAAAGGCGACTTTGTAAAATTAAGTACCGCCGCGCTCACTTACCGTCTTCCTGATAATATTGCAAACGCCATCCGGCTGCAGGGCGCCAAAGTGTATGTAAGAGGACAAAACCTTGCGCTGATTACAAAGTATCCTGGTCCGGACCCGGAAGTTTCTTCTAATGGTAATAATGCTTCCGGTCAGGGTGTTGACCGTAACACGCTTGGTAATGGAAGAACACTGACAGTGGGTCTTAATGTTAACTTTTAAATTGAAAGAAGATGAAAAAGTATGTTTTAAATATATTGGTTGTTACTGTGATAGGATTGGGTGCTTGTCAGAAAGAATTACTGGACCCGGTTCCCTCTACGGATATTCCTGATTTCAAGGCTTTTGAAACCAAAGAGCGGATTGCCAGCCAGGCGAATGGCTTGTATTCTGTAATGAAACATGGCAAGTTCCTCGGAGGAAAATATGCCATTGCCAATGAAGTAAGGGGCGAAGACTTTGTGAATGAAAAGTCAAACAACGTAACATTGAATGCCAGCTGGAGAATGGTGCCCACCGGTGAAGCGCAGGAAGTGAAGGAGATCTGGTCGCAGGGTTACATCACGATTAATAACGTGAATGTTTTTCTTACAGGTATGAATGCTGTTGGCAACCAGGTGGTAGGTGATTCCATTGCGAAGCAGTATGCCGGCGAAGCGAAATTTGTACGGGGTGTGAGTTACTTTTCATTACTGCAGTTATATGCGCGCCCGCATTGGGATGGGGCCGGCAGTAAACCGGGTTTAATTATTCACACCGAAGGACATGCTAAAATTGGTAGTTATGCCCGTGCGCGTAGTACCGTGAATGAAACATATGCGCAGATTATCCGCGACCTGGATTCTGCGGAAACGTTATTAACAAAACCAGCCGCAGGCGCCCTGACCTCTATTACGCGCGCTAACGCCTATAGCGCTATTGCTTACAAAACCCGTGTATACCTGTATATGGAGCAATATGATAAAGTGATAACAGAAGCGGCAAAACTGGTGTCTGCCAGTGCACCGTTTGTATCACCCGCCGGGCATGCATTGGAAGCGGATGTACAAAAGATATTTGCGCCGCCGTATTCTACAAGGGAATCTATATTCTCCTTGCCATTTACCGGTTCTACAGACGATTTTCCGGGCACACAAACACAGCTTGGATATTATTTTACGCCTGCTGCAAAACCATTCACCGGTAATGGTGAGTACTCCATGCATCCTAATGGCGTGATCGCTGATTCTTCCTGGAAGTCTGCCACCGATACACGCAGGAAGTTTATTGTACAATCTCTCGGGAAAAACTACTGGACCAAATTCCCTACTCCAAGTCCCTTCACAGATTATATTCCTGTGATCAGGTATGCAGAAGTATTACTGAACCTGGCAGAAGCGCGGGCGCGGCAAACCAATTCAGTAGATCCAACTGCAGTAGCGCTGTTGTCTGCGGTAAGACACCGTTCCGATGCTACCATCACTTATACCGTGGCTGATTTTGCCAATGTAACAGCCTTGCTGACGGCTATTGCCCAGGAGAAACATATTGAATTGCTGGGAGAAGGTTTCAGAAGTATGGAGATTACCCGTCTTGGTATTCCGTTCCCTGCCAAAAGCAGTACGGTGCCTGTTATTGCGCCAACGGTACCGCAGTATATCTGGCCGATTTCTTCCGATGAACTGATCTATAATAAGCTTTGTGTTGACAATAACTAAGTCCTCATAATTATAAAAGCCCCCGCATCCGTCTGGGTGCGGGGTTCACGAAGGTTGTCTTTCTCTGAATTACGCTGATTAACTTTAGGTGATTTTGGAAGATTAGTGCACTGACAGATTTTAATTCAGCATCAGTATTTTCTCCTGAAAATTGGTTTATTTTTGCTCTTTTAATAGGATTTCCGGAAAATTCAGTGAAATTAAGATGCTTTAACCAGCATTATTCTTTGAATAATTTAAAAAAAGATGTAATAGAGAAGTAATATTTAATAATAATAATTTATTGAATGTCACTCACTCATTTTCAACAGTATATTAGCGTGCTGTTTCACTTGTATGGCAGTAATGTGCATAAACGCCCTGTGTTTTTTCGCCTGTAAAGCCCTGTGATAAAGGATCTTAGCTTCAAGTCCACGTCACCTCCACGTCACCTCCACGTTATCAGCACGTATTAAGTATGTATTAAGTATCAGCTAAGCATGTGCAAAGCATGTGCAAAGCATTCCCAATCAATCCTCCAAAATCTTCCAAAGCTAATCAGTAAAATCAGTGTAATCCAGAGAAAGACAACCTTTGTTAAGAACCTCCGCACTAAAAGATTTACAACTTATTATTCTTTTTTGTAGATTCCTTCCCTGAAGGAAGCATTTACAGACTTATTTAAACCCAAGATCAATGAAAATCAGGAAGAGCTTTGTAGTGGTGGCGGCATTTATGGCTGTCGGCACCCTATGTTCACTCGCATTGCCCCAGGAGCCGGAGAAGGCTACCAATCTGAAAGTATTGCCAAAAGATATCAGTCATGATGACCTGATCAAGGTAATGCGCGGTTTTAATGCTGCGTTGGGCGTAAAATGCAATTTCTGTCATGAGCCGCGGAAAGATGATGCAAAGAAGCTGGATTTTGCCAGCGACGCTAATCCGCATAAAGGCACTGCCAGGGATATGATGAAGATGACCAAACGCATCAACAAGAAATTCTTTAAAGGCAGTGAAGTAATGGCGGTTTCCTGTTATACCTGTCATCACGGGGATGAAGAGCCAAAAACCAAACCTGATGCTGCACCGGAGGCAGCAAAGTAAGTTTTTAGAAGCCGCTGTGAAGCGGCTTCTTCTATTTAGCCCTGATAACGGCAATTTCAAACCTTTTCAACGCTTAAAATACCGCTTTCATATGGCTTTTTTTTAATTTATCAGCATCTTGACCAGAAAATCAGTATCTTTGCTTCCGTCTGTTGAGTTAAAAGCATAAAGCACAGAAATATCTATTCTCTCCAGTCCGGAAATCTTTTCTTTACTGCTCTCCTCAATTGTGATAACGCTAAAGATGAAGAAGCGTTATTTTATATTTATTACATCAGATATATCAACATGTTATTTGAGCAATTAGGGCTTATTGAGCCCATTTTAAAAGCAGTTAAAACCGAAGGGTATACTACACCTACTCCTATACAATTACAATCTATTCCTATTGTATTGGAAGGTAAAGACCTCCTCGGCTGCGCGCAAACAGGCACCGGTAAGACGGCTGCGTTTGCTATCCCCATCTTACAGTTATTACATAACAGTACGCCGGAAAAACAAGGCTTTAAACATATCCGTACACTGATTCTCACGCCCACCAGGGAACTGGCGGTGCAGATCGATGAAAGTTTTGCCGCCTATGGCAAACACACCGGTTTGAAACACGATGTGATTTTTGGTGGTGTTCCGCAACACAGGCAAACTATTGCCCTGCGCAACGGAACAGATATATTGATTGCCACCCCGGGTCGTTTACTCGACCTGATGAATCAGGGTTACATTTACCTGAACCACCTCGAAATATTTGTGCTGGATGAAGCCGACCGCATGCTGGACATGGGCTTTATCAACGATATCAAAAAGGTGATCAGGGAACTGCCACAGCAGCGCCAAACGCTTTTCTTTTCGGCTACCATGCCGCCCAGCATCGCGCAACTGGCTAACTCTTTACTTTACAAACCGGAAAAAGTTACCATTACACCGGTATCTTCTACCGCGGAAAGGATTGAACAATCCGTTTACTTTGTAAAGAAGAAAGATAAACAGTCATTGCTGGAAACCATCCTGAAAGACCAACGTATTGAACGTACCATCGTGTTTACCCAAACCAAGCATGGCGCCGACAGGATCGCAAAAAACCTGAAGAAGCGTAACATCGATGCAGATGCCCTGCATGGGGATAAGTCACAGGCTTCCCGCCAGAATACCCTGAACAACTTTAAAAATGGCCGCCTGCGTGTGCTGGTAGCTACAGATATTGCTGCAAGAGGTATCGATGTGGATTCACTGGAACACGTCATCAACTACGATCTGCCAAATGTTTCTGAAACATACGTACATCGTATAGGCAGAACCGGTAGAGCGGGTGCGGCAGGTTATGCCCTCTCTTTCTGTGATACAGAAGAAAGACCATTCCTCCACAGCATCAATAAACTGATCCGGCAAACCATTCCTTCCGTGTCCCATCCGTTTGAAGAAGCGGCACTGATGGAAGCCAACAGCGCCAACCCGGATATGCCGAAGGCACTTCCAAGAAGACCCAAACCACACAACAGGAGAGGGAAACTGGATAAACGCGACAGAACTTTTTAGTGTTAGAAATTAGTTATAGTGATTGGGATGTTGTACTGCAACATCCCTTTTTATTTTACAAACACCTGCCGCTACCTGTAGGGGGTAACGGTATTTAACGGGGCGCCCGGCCGGAGGCAATCCCCTTTCGGGTAGCTTGCCCGTGAAGCTATTATTCATATTGCCTGCAATCGTATCAGAACATTATCTATCTTTACGATACCTAAAGAAAAACTTTAACCTGGTTTTATCCGTAAATACCAGGAATTAGCTCATTTTAACCGAACCCTTAACCAATCCTGATGGATCAGCAGCACTATATGGAGCAGCAACTGCGCAATATGGGACTCAGCGAAGAAGAAATTGCCTTGTACAAGCAGCAGTTACAGCAACCTGCCACTTCGGCAAACGATTGGCCAGCCCTGTTTAAGGATGTGAAACAGTTTAACCAGTTATTTTCAGGGGATGATGCAGATGTAACGGACGGGGATGAACATCCGCCGGCCTTATCTCTGAATCCGCGCAGCCGGCTGGATATCCTGCAACAATGGGCAGTAGCCTGCGGCGCTGATATTGCTTTTGTAAACCGCCGGTACCTGAATGATGTTACTACCGGCGCTGATGGGCAGGTATGCCGCGAACAGTTGTCGGAATGGTGGGATATCAACAATACCGGAGAATTGCAGGAAACGCTGGCCTGGCTGCAGGAGAGCGGTCACCGGATAGAATATGATATTATCTGGCAGGCGATCAATGCTGTTTCTATGAAAGAAAGCAAAGTCTTTCTGAAGGAACATATTGCCACTAATGAGCTGGAAGAAGCGGTAGTGATGGAACGCTTACGCAATACCCGTGAAGCCCTGGAGCTGTTCAGGCAACGGAAACTCATAAACGAAAACCTGCAGCCGGATATGCTGATCTGGGACTTTGGCCGTATTATTAACCTGAGCCGCTCTGGCTACGATGCCGGTTATATCAGCTATGAGCAGGCGCAGGAATATATACAGGCTTGTGTTCCGCTGATTAAAAGAACTTACACTTCCTGGAAGCACCTCTCCGTTTCCTACCAGTTTGCCCGTTGTGTATGGAACGGGGTGGAAATGGGGAGTTTTGAGATCCTGCGCAATAATATGGAGCACCTGCTGGTAGCACCGGAAAGTCCGTGGGTGCGGGTACCTTTTAACAGCCGGTTGTTTTAGTGTTGCATGATCCTGTTCTGCTCACTGTCTTTCAGATGTACCAGGATATGCTTTGGCAGCAGCGGGCTGTCAAAGGCCAGGTCTATGGATGTTCTGTCGAAGTCCTTTACTTTTGCCACCCGGTGAAATATTTCATACAGCGCTATAGGTTCTTCATTAAAGCTCACGCAGGTGCTTACAAAGTTTAACTCATTGATGGCATACCCGGATCTCTTTATATTATCTTCCATATCTTTCAGCCGGCCGATGAAATGACGTTGACGGATAAACGTAGTACTGTTCATGATGATAAAAATGTAGTTGGCATAAGAGGTTATCTTACCGTAATACATATGATTATCCCTTCCGGTACGCTCCACAAGGTATTCATCACCCGATTTATATATCTCCAGGGAAGATCTCCAGATGCGTTCCGCCGCTTTCCTGCCCGACTTAAAAGGAAGGTTACGGTTATAGCAGTACCAGTATCCCACCAGGTGATCCAGTAACTTATGATTGACTGCCGACAGGGGAATACCGATCTTCAATTCATGAAAGGGGTATACCTCTGACGAGTTATTGATGAAATCAATGTAGCTGCTGAAGCCAAGTGCTACTGCCATTACATTCAGTTTGGAAAAATTCGGGCTGCTCAATGCTGCAATGGCAGTATTGTTTTTAGCTGCTTTCAGTTTCCGGATCACGAGGTGTTCATAGAAATAATTGTCGCCGAACAGGGAAGGAGGTGCGGCTAATTTCCTGAAGCGCTGTTGTTTGCCGATGACTGCGTTGAACTCATCTACAACGTGGCTCCATTCTGTTTTTGAAACATCTTCCCAGCTTACCTTTTTCAGGTATTGATAAGCAATGTAATTCATCAGCCGCTCCAGGTTAAGCAATTCTTCCTTACTCATAATAATACGATTATAATACGGAAATAGGTCTGTCTAAGATACGCACAAGACTTTAGTATTCTGAAATAATTTCATCTTGGTAATAACAAATAAAAAATGAAATTATGATGATGAAAAACAACCAGTTCGTAGCCTTATCACCGGGTACCTTGCTCTGGGAGCAGATCAGCAACTTCCGTTTGGATGAGCCGGATATAAAGTTCCCGTTTTCCAAGAAGCTGGCCCGGGAACACCGCTGGAGCGAAAACTTTACGCGGCAGGCCATACAGGAGTATAAACGTTTTATTTATCTCTGCTGTATTTCTCCAACGGGCGCTTCCCCTTCTGAAATTGTAGATAAGGTTTGGCACCAGCATTTACTTTACACCCAAAATTACTGGGAAGTTTTTTGTGAGAAAACGCTGGGTAAAAAGATCCACCATTATCCTTCCGGCGGCGGACGGGCAGAACAACAGAAGCACGCGGCCTGGCAGGAGGATACGCTGCAGTTATACCGGCAATGTTTTGGAGAAGATCCGCCTGAAACTATCTGGTTAAATAAATCCCCCTCCCTTTCCTTCTCCCTGATAAAGCGCTTTACCTTGTTTCCCCGGCGCTGGTTAACACCCCTTTTCTTCTTATCCTTCTTCTTTACCGGTTGTACGGGCGACAGTGCGCCTTTCTTTGGATATACAATGGTGGCGCTGTTTCTGGGGCTTCTTATTGCAAAAAGCAATAAGAAAAAGACGAAAGTTGACAGGGAAGATGATTCCGGCGGGAGTAATTGTAGTAGCGGCAGCAGCTGTGGAAGTAGCTGTGGCAGCAGTTGCGGAGGTGGATGTGGCGGATGCGGATCCTGATCTTAAAAAAATGATACGATGAAAAATAAAACAACTCCACGGCCCCTCTTTCTTTCTCTCCTTGCCATCGGCGCCTTCTTTTTGCCCTTCTTGTATGTTCACTACATTTCATCGCAGTGGAACCCTTTTGCCATTAACGGGAAGAAATTCCTCGTGTTCTATGGCGGGTGTATTATCATTGGTTATCTCGCTGTATTATTCCGGCAATATGCCGGTTTTTTTCCTTTTATGAGGGGACTGGTGATCGTGTTACTGGCCGCCGGCGTAATCCGGATGTGCCAGGGGCTTTATCATGGGAAGCCGGTGGGCTACCTGATCCTGTTATTGATGAGTTTGTTGGTATTGTGGCAATGGGTGCAGTATTTCTATAATAAAAAGAGATAGACGGCTGCCTATCTCTTTTAGAGCTGTAAGGGGGAAATTCATAGTGTTTCCATAGAATAGAATAGTATTAGCAGGTAGATGTTCATACCCTCAGCTATAATCTTTTTTTGGAGTTCACACAGGACAAAATTCGCTAGTTTTTCTGACCAGATTGGTGTAATATTATTAATAAGTTGAATGTCAATCTTTTAAGTGACAATGGTAACAACAATGGATGAAAGTATCTTTTGTGCAGGTTAATGCACGCTTCATCCTTGTTTTTGTAGAATTTGTAACGGCAAAGAGCTTAAACCAGCGAATATATTCAGGCTTGCATCTCAAAAGTCAGCATTAAATAGCAAGCGATTAAACTTATTAGATGAATTGACTCATAAACGCGATGAAAATGCGGTTGTATCCAACATTGCATACTTTGGGTGCTGGCAGAAGGCATTCATAATGTGTAAGTTATGGACTGAAAAGGGTATTTGTATGATATTGAAAATTTATATGATAAAAGAAAATTCAGATTGGTAAAGTATTTTTATCTTACTTGCTTCCTGCTTAGTGTAAATTTTTTATATTCAGGGATACGATGCTAGCTTTTTTCAGAAGAAAAACCAATGGAGAGCCGCCTGATATCAGCCGGAAACTCATGGAATGGTTTTCATTTTTTTTATCTGATAAGTATTATGGAACGAGAGTCAGGATATGGGCGCATGTGCTCATGTGGGGATGCATGGCAATGTTCTATGCTTTATTATTGAGTGGTACTTTTGCTGTTTCCGCCAGCGCCAGTCTTGTATTTGTTATCCGGAATGTGCTGGGCGCCATGTTCTTTTTTTATTTCGTTTTTTATTTTACAATACCGAAGGTTTTACTAAAGGGATACTTTTTTCTTACGATTGTATGTTTAATAATACCTTTCCTGTTCTGGTCTGTTATTAATTACCTATGCTCGTTGTATGTAGTTATATTTCTGGAGATTACGGATGTTCCGGTGAGGGAATTCCTGGAACGGGTGGTTGATAGCGGATGGGGAGATACTTTTTCACCTAATCATTTGCTGAAGATCTTCTTTCCTGTATTGATGACGGTAGCGCCGCCTATGTCATTGAAACTGATCCTGGACATTATCCGCGCTTCCACCCGTACATTAAGGCTGGAGCGGGATAACCTGAACCTGGAGGTTGATTTTCTCCGCTCCCAGCTGAACCCGCATTTCCTGTTTAATACACTGAATAATATCTATTCATTGTCTATCAGAAATGACGCACTGGCCTCGGACCTGATCATGCACCTCTCGGAAATGATGCGGTATACACTCTATGATTCAAATACAGAAATGGTGCCACTGGACCTGGAAGCGGAGTTTCTGAAAAATTATGTAGAACTGGAAAGTGTGCGTTATGGAAAAAATGCCAGTATCCATTTCGATTGTGATACAGAGAAAATGGAGGGCTACCAGATAGCGCCATTGCTGATGTTTCCTTTTGTAGAAAATGCTTTTAAATATTCACATAGTACTACAGCCAATAAATGCTGGATCCACGCATCAATGGATGTATCGGATAACCGGTTGAAATTTGAAATTTCGAATAGCAAAGGAGAGCTGCCGGAAGGCAAAAAGATAACCGGGGGGATCGGATTAAGCAACACCCGTAAAAGGCTTATTCTATTATATCCTGATCAACACATTTTATTTATTGAAAATAATCCCGAATATTACAAAGTTGTCTTGACACTAACGCTGAACTGAAAAAATATGGATCAAGTAATTACCTGCCTTGTAGTAGACGATGAGCCGTTTGCGAGGGATCTGATGGAAAATTACATTGGAAGGGTGCCGTATCTGCAACCTGTAGCCTTTTGCGAAAATGCCTTTGATGCAATTAATGAATTGCAACGGCAGCCGGTGGACCTGCTGTTTTCCGATATCCAGATGCCCAATATTAACGGCATTGAAATGATCCGTTCTTTGAGCAATCCGCCTGTTGTTATTTTTACCACTGCCTCAAGAGACCATGCCATTGCAGGTTTTGAGCTGGATGCAGTGGATTACCTGGTGAAGCCTATTTCGTTCGACAGGTTCCTCAAAGCCGTAAACAAAGCGCGGGCGCATATCAGTCAGCGTTGGCAGCCCGCAGCCGCGGAAACAATCAAACCCAAAATTCAGCATACCAACCACCTGTTTGTAAAAGATAATAACAAGCTGACAAAAATCCTCTTCGACGACATTTATTACGTGGAAGGGATGAAAGACTATATCAAAATTGTATGCAGGGAAAAAAATATCATTACCTATATGCGCATGAAAGCAATAGAAGATATTTTGCCGCCTGATCAGTTTATGCGTATCCATAAATCGTATATTGTAAGATTACAGGCCATTAAATCTATCATGGGGAATACCGTGGAAGTCGTTAACGGCCAGTCTGTGATTATTTCCAAAGCCTCCCGGCAAGACCTCAAGCGTCTGCTTGGCATTGCTAACTATAATGATGAGGACGAAGAATAGTATCGTGATCAATAACAGGGCTGTTGGTCGAAAAAAAAGGCAATTATGTCTAATAAAATACGATATTTAAGATCATTGGGCGAGATTCGACTGTTGATTTGTCTATCAGGTCACTTTAAATGCATATTTTATGTCGGAAACTAAATTGTCTGTGAATCGCCATCCTGTGTTAATTTTAGAAAAAGAAATTGTTTCAAAAGCTGATATAGGTACAATAGAAAACATAAGGGCATCCAGTTATGATGGAGCAGCAACAATACCTTCGAGTATTCCCACTACTCCTACTACTTTGACAGGTTTATTACGCTAGGTCTTTAACAAATTTGATTATTATTCCTAATTGATTAACCCCTTTGGTCAGAAATGCAATACAGATGTGCCATAGTAGATGACGAGCCTCTGGCATTAGATATACTGGAAAGCTATATCCAAAGAACATCCTATCTGAAACTTGTAAAAAAAGCATCAGAGCTGAACACCGTGGAAAGCCTGATCGCTGAAAGAAAAGTGGACGTCGTTTTTTTGGATGTTAACCTAAGAGGCAATACGAGAGATATTATAGCGAAGTTCCTTAAAAAAGACTGCGTTTTTATTCTTGTTACTGCTTATTCCAGTCGCGAGGTCCAGCATCTTTGCCAGGAAGAACGGCAGGGTTACCTGGGTAAACCTGCCAGTTACAAGAAATTTGTAGATGAAATGGAACGGGTTATTCCAGGTGTCAAAATAGCTGTCACCTGAGATCCTGAAAAAACATTTTATCTTTATTCAAGCATACGGAGCCGGAAAGCGTAGCTTTCCTACTAAAGTAAGTATGCCAGCTGTCTATGCACCTGCTGAGCACCTGCGATTTCTTTTTACTAAGAATGCCACTATTGTCATATGAGGAAGTGTTACAATTACATTGTAATACCCGCAGTGATCAGCTCTCCTTTGTATCAGCCCTCCGGGAAATATATACCCATCCGTTATTGCAGGAGGCCGTTTTCCTGGCCAGTCCCGCGCTTCATGCAGAAATGATGAAGTGGCTGCCATCTACCGATACTTCTCTGAAACTACCGCTGGCGCTTTACCGCTACCTCCTGAGAATGAGTACCCGCTGCACGCCCTACGGCTTATTTGCCGGCTGCAGTACCGGCTACATTCATACCCGCGCTACCCGCTTACCAGCCCCTGCTATACATCAGCACCAACCGGTAGCCCGGCTGGATATGGGGTATTTGTCTGAACTGATAAGCGAACTGACACAATGGCCCGAAATAAGCGGGCAACTGCTTTATTTTCCCAATAGCAGTTTATATCATTCCGGCAACGCCTCCCGCTACTTTGAATACCAGCTGCGCGATAAGAAACGGCATTACTTCCTCAGCGCCTTCCCGCAAAATGAATATATGGAAGCCCTGCTCGCAACCGCCGGCAAAGGCGCCAGCATCGCCCGGCTCATCAGCATACTCACTAACCTGGACATACCGGCGGATGAAGCCCGCACTTTTATTGAAACACTGATCCGGAGCCAGATCCTCGTAGTAGGATTATCCCCTGAAATTACCGGCAGTAATAACCTGGATGCACTGATCCGTGCATTGCTGGCATTACATCCCGCACCGGCCTGTGTTCCTGCTTTGCAACAGGTGCAGCAGCTTTTGCAGCAACCGGCCAAAGGAGTAAACCGCTACCAGGAAGTTAAAGAGATCCTGGCATCACATTTCCCGGCCATTAACGCCAAAGAGCCGGTACAGGTGGATCTCTTTTTTGAATCCGGCCCCCGCCTGTCTGAATCCGTTGCCAATACCCTGGTACAGCGACTGGAGCGCCTGCTGGTATTCAGCACCTCCGGCGATGGCGGCGACCTTCAGCGTTTTAAAGAACAGTTCCTTCAAAAATATGATCAGCGCGAAATACCACTGATGATGGCATTGGATAGCGAATCGGGGATAGGCTATGGCGTAGTGTCCGGTGGAGATGCAAGCTATACGCCCCTGATAGATGACCTTGTGATGCCGGCCGGCAAAAAGAACGACACCATTCACTGGAACGCCCAAACGAAGTTTGTACTGAAGCATTTTCTCGCTTCAAGAGCAGCGGACTCGACGGTCATTTCCCTGGCAGATGCCGACCTGGACGAGCTGGCCGCCGGTACAGATAAACCGGAAATACCCCCGGCGCTATGTCTCATGGGCTCGCTGATGGCCAGCTCGGCTGCCGCGATGGATAGCGGCGACTTTGAGTTTTTGCTGAAAGCATGCCACGGCCCCAATGCTCTTGCCCTGCTGGGCCGGTTTGCCGCCGGGAACAGGGAACTGGAAAATCGCTTACGCGATTTTACCCGCCGGGAGCAGTTACTGGAGAAAGATAAAATACTGGCAGAAATTATTCATTTGCCGGAAGGTCGCACGGGAAATGTATTACTACGACCATCCCTATACGATTATGAAATACCGTTCCTGGGAAAAAGCAGCCTGCCGGAAGAATTTCACTTGCCCGTGAGCGATCTGCTGGTGAGTGTGCGTAACAATAGGGTAGTACTGCGTTCGCAGCGATGGGGAAAAGAAGTGATGCCCCGGCTGACCAGCGCCCATAACTTCAGCCGTGGTTTATCGACCTATAAATTTCTGTGTGATCTGCAACAGCAGCACGCACTGTCTGTAGAATGGAACTGGGGGATTTTACAGGAAGAACCGTTTCTGCCCAGGGTTGTATACCACGAGGTGATCCTGGCACGGGCCAGGTGGTACCTGACCAGCGCCGCTTTTGCATTACTCATGGAAGCCCATTCTGCGGATGAGGCGTTGCTGCTGTTAAAAGAGCAATGTCGGCTGCCCGGGCATGTAGTATTATCGGAAGGGGATAATGACCTGTTAATAGATTTCTCCAGTGCTTTTGGCCGCATGCTATTGATGGATAAACTGAAGAGAGGAAATGTAGTATTACAGGAGTATTTGTTTAATGAAACCACCCGCTTATCGGCAAACGAACAGGGCGCTTTCTGCAATGAAATTATTATACCGCTGCGTAATACAGCGTGGCAGCCCTTTCCTGCATTGCCTGCCATGCAGGTTACAGCCGGTTTGCCACGCAGCTTTGCTCCCGGCAGCGAATGGATGTATATAAAAATATATTGTGGGCCCAAATGGATGGATAAGCTGTTGCTGAAGGTATTGCTGCCCTTCACCGTGAGGTTGCAGTCGTCGCAGGTAACAGACCGCTGGTTCTTCACCCGGTACCAGGACCCGGATCATCATATCCGCATCCGCTTTCACCTGCCTCAATACCAGGAACACAGCGCCGCCGTGATACAGGAGGTGGCCGCATTACTGCTTCCTTATCTTAACAGTGATATTGTACAAAAGATACAGCAGGATACTTATGTGCGGGAACTGGAGCGGTATGGGCCGGCGTTGATGGAACAGAGCGAGGCTTTCTTTTATCACGACAGTGAGGCCGTGTTAAGGCTGCTGCTCACCATAGGTGGTGCAGAAAGCCAGGAGCGCTGGCTGCTGGCGTTAAAAGGAGCAGATGAATTATTAAACGGTTTCGGCTATACGCCGTTGATGAAACTGAAATTGTTGCAGCAACTGCAACAGCAATACTTTGCAGAACATCATGGAGATGCCTCCCTGCTGCGGCAATTGAACAATAAATACCGGGAGCACAGCAGGCTGGTTACAGACGTACTGTCTGATAACGTGAACGATTATACGTTACCTGATGGCGCGCGGGAAATACTTGCTGCACGAACGGCCAGCTGGAAAGATCTCATCCAGGAACTCCGGACGAAACAACCGGCAGCCCTAACGGAATTGCCCCCGCATTACCTGCATATGTTCCTGAACCGGATGTTTACAGCCAATGCCCGTTTGCATGAGCTGGTGATTTATCATTACCTGACGAAGTATTACACTTCCCTGGTAGCCCGGAGCTGATGCCATTCATCCATAAATTACCAATTCCATAAAAAGCCTTATTATTTTTACACGGTAAGTTTAAATATCCCCTCATCAATCATTGTAAATAAAGAAAATATGAAAACAAGAGTAGTTCTCCTGGGATGTTTGTCCATGATGACGCTGTTATCTGTTCAATGCCTGGCCAATAACGGCGACAGCAGCGCTGTTCGCCGTACAGTGGCGGACCCCGGCAATGCAGGGTTGAAACTGCCCGCAGGATTCAAGGCGCAGGCAATAGCAGAAAACCTGGGCGCAGCCCGCCACATAGCGGTCACTCCGCTGGGGGATGTCTATGTAAAAATCCAGACTTCAAAACCGGGAAAAGCAATTGCGGTTATACATGGCAATGACGTAAAAACTTTTGGCACTTACCGTGGTACCGGTATGGTGATCAAAGGGAAATATCTGTATGCCTCCTCTGATGAGGACGTATATCGTTATGCGCTGAACGATAAATTTGAAGTGATCAACCCCGAACAGCCGGAAAAGATTGTAACGGGATTGATTAACCGCCACCAACACGAGGCCAAAGCCGTAACGCTGGACAACGACGGGAATATTTACGTGAACATCGGCGCCTACTCCAATTCCTGCCAGGTGCAGGACCGCGCAAAAGGTTCCAAAGGCATGGAAGGCTGTCCTATCCGCGATTCGGCAGCAGGCATCTGGCAATTCCGCGCAGATAAGCAAAACCAGACCTATGGCGATGGTACCCGCTATGCCACCGGCCTGCGTAATGTGGTAGGGCTCGACTGGAATACAACAGATAACCAGTTATTTGTAATGCAACACGGAAGAGACGGACTGTTTGACATGTTCCCGGAATATTACAACCTGCAGCAGGGCAATGAATTACCTGCTGAGTGTATGTATGCTTTAAAGAAAGGGGATGATGCCGGCTGGCCTTATATTTATTATGATGGGCAACAGCAAAAGAAAATATTGTCGCCCGAATATGGTGGCGACGGAAAGAAAACCGGTGGTGAAAACGCCATTGATCCGGTAGTGGCATTTCCGGCGCACATGGCGCCAAACGGTTTATTGTTCTATACCGGCAGCCAGTTTCCGGCGAAATATAAGAATGGCGCTTTTGTGGCTTTTCATGGTTCCTGGAACCGTCAGAAAGGACAAAAGGGTTATTTCGTAGCATTTGTACCTTTTAAGGATGGTAAACCATCCGGTAAATGGGAGGTTTTTGCAGACGATTTTGCCGGTGTACCGGACATCCAGTCGCCAGGCCAGGCAAAGCACCGCCCCTGCGGACTGGCACAGGGTCCTGATGGTTCCCTGTATGTAACAGATGATGTAAAAGGAACCGTTTATAAGATTACCTACAGTGGTAAATAATGATATTGTATGAAGAGGATTATTTTAACAGGCGCTGCATTCAGTGCAGCACTTTCTTTTTTATCTGCGCAGACAAAAAAGCCAGGCGCCAATCCTGCGATGGCCCGCGGTAAAAAGGTATATGAGCAATATTGTCTTACCTGCCACCAGGTAGATGGCAGTGGCGTACCACATTTAAATCCGCCGCTGATTAAAACCACTTTTGTGCTGGGAGATAAACCCACATTGGTACAGGTGATATTAAAAGGCATGCAGTCGTCTGTTCCGATAGATGACGAGTATTATTCCAATAATATGCCGCCGCATAATTTTCTGAAAGACCAGGAAATAGCGGATGTACTGACTTATGTGAGAAATAATTTCGGTAACAAGGCCAGCGCGGTTACTGCAGCGGAAGTAAAGGCCATCAGGGCAAAAAATTAATCCGTAATGAAAAAAAGAGAGGCCGGATCAAACGTTGATCCGGCCTCTCTTCATTTTGGTACATGTTACCCGTTTATCGTATTTTTAAAATATGAAGGTCCTCTGGAACTATTTGAAACCGCACAAGTGGCTGGTCATTTTATCTTTATTACTGGCTGGCGTCAGCCAGGTGCTGGTAATGATTGATCCGTTGATTTTCGGTAAAATCATCGATGACTACGCCGGTAAGGTAAATAGTATGCCCGAAAAGCAACTGGTGAACGGCGTGTTGTTCTGGCTGGGCGTTGCAGTGGTAATTGCTTTGCTGGCACGGCTGGCAAAATCTTTCCAGGAATATTTTCTTCGCCTGGTAGTACAGAAATTCGGGATGCAGGTATTCAATGATGGACTCAAACAAACCCTCCGGCTGTCGTTTGAAGAATACGAGGAACAGCGGAGCGGAGAAACACTTGCCGTATTACAAAAGGTAAGAACAGATACAGAACGTTTCATCACGGCTTTTATAAACATCCTCTTTACATCCCTGGTGGGTATGGGATTCCTGATCTGGTACGCTATTACCAAACATTGGGCGCTGATACCCGTATTTGTGATAGGGATTATTTTCCTGGGTGGGCTCACCGGTTTGCTCAGCAAGAAAATGAAAACCGTGCAGCGGGCCATTAACCGCGAAACGTTGCAGCTTTCCGGCGCCATTACAGAATCATTGCGGAATATTGAACTGGTAAAAAGCCTGGGCTTAACCTTCCCGGAAATAAGGCGGTTGAAAACCTTTACCAAAGAGATTTTCGACCTGGAAATGGAAAAAACGCGGCAGGTAAGAACCTTATCTTTTTTACAGGGCACTACACTTAATATATTAAAACAGAGCATCCTGTTTATCCTGCTGTGGCTGATATTCCGGAATATACTCACCACCGGTGAGCTGATCACCATGCAGTTTATTACCACGGCTATTTTTGTTCCGTTGCAGGATCTGGGGAATATTATAATCCAGTACCGGGAAGCAGAAGCCTCGTTGCAGCTGTTTCATAAACTCATGCAACGCCCGGTGGAAGAGCGTCCGGAAGAACCGGTGGAAATCGGCGACCTGCAACAGATGCGTTTTGATGATGTGGTGTTCAGGCATAAAACCGCTGCCACCAACGCGATCGACCACATTTCATTTGCCGTGGAAACCGGCGATACCATTGCGTTTGTAGGACCATCCGGTTCCGGCAAATCTACCCTGGTGAAATTGCTGGTGGGGTTGTATAAACCCGTAGAAGGAGAAATATATTTTAATGATGTGCCTTCCGGCGATATCCGGTATAATGCGCTGAGAAGACAGATTGGCTTTGTAACGCAGGACACACAATTGTTTGCAGGTACTATTAAGGAAAACCTGTTGTTTGTAAAATCCGACGCCACTGATGAGGAAGTGATCGAAGCATTGGAGAAAGCTTCCTGTACCGCCCTGCTGGCCCGTTCCGGCAAAGGCATTTATGCCCGGCTGGGAGAGGGCGGCGTAAAATTATCGGGCGGGGAAAAGCAGCGCATCTCTATTGCCCGTGCATTGATCCGCCATCCCCGTTTGCTGATCTTTGATGAAGCTACTTCCGCACTGGATTCTATTACAGAAGAAGCCATTACCGATACCGTAAGAAGTATTTCCGCCCGCCGGGAACAGATCACCGTGCTTATTGCACACCGTTTATCAACCATTATGCATGCCGACCGGATCATTGTACTGGAAAAGGGAAAGATCGCTGAAACCGGCACCCATGAGGAGCTGGTGGAGCATAAGGGATTGTATTATGCTATGTGGCGCCAGCAGATAGGAGAACGGAGAACAGCCGGATTATCTGTGGAAAAGAAGGCGCCGGAAGAGGACGATGAACCGGAATGGGACGCTTTATAATGCTGACTTAAATTCCCGGAATTACAAGATTGTCTGTTAAATCCTATTTAAACTTATATTTTTGTGCTCCAAATTTGATCGTTCCGTGGGCAAAAAATACTACATAATCGACTTTGACAGCACTTTCACGCAGGTGGAAGCATTGGATGAACTGGCGCGCATATCCCTGCAGGACCATCCGGAAAGAGAACAGATTTATAAAAAAATTGAAGATCTGACCAATCTCGCTATGGAAGGAAAGCTTTCTTTCAGGGAAAGTCTTGCTGCCAGGGTACAGTTACTGGATGCCAATAAACACCACCTGAAGCTGTTGGTAAAGCATCTGAAAAAGCTGGTATCCACTTCTTTCTCCCGGAATAAAAACTTTTTTAAACATCATGCAGAAGATGTATTGATCGTTTCGGGGGGATTCAAAGAGTTTATCACACCCGTAGTCCTGCCTTTTCATATCAAAAAAGAAAATATTTATGCCAACACCTTTTTGTTTAATGACGAAGGGAAGATAGTGGGCTATGATGCGGCAAACCCTCTTTCCAATGAAGGTGGTAAAGTAAAATTGCTGCATGAACTGCAGCTCCAGGGCGAAATACATGGTATTGGCGATGGCTATTCGGACTTTCAGCTGAAGGAGTCCGGGATGATCAAGAAGTTTTACGCCTTTACAGAAAACATAGAGCGTAAATCAGTTACAGAGAAAGCAGACCACATCACACCGAGCCTCGATGAGTTCCTGTATGTGAATAACCTGCCTTCCGCAATCTCCTATCCGAAGAACCGCATCCTTTGCCTGGTAGCAGGCGACGTGCCGGAAGCAGCGGTAAAGTACCTGAAGAAAGATGGCTTCACCATTAAACACGCCGGAACAGACGATAAACAGTTATCGGCAGCCGGAATACTGTTGATGGGAGAAGGAGAGAAGATCAGCGCGGAACAACTGAAAAAGGCGACTAAACTGAAAGTGATCGGTTACCTGGGGAATAGTAAAAAACATATCCCGCAGGAACTTTGCACAGAAATGGGAATCGTGATTTTTGATAATATCCGCAAGGCAGAATCCGTGGCAAAAAGAATTGCCAGGTTTATCAATAACGGCGATTCCTTTAAAAGCAGCAACTTCCCTAACATCCAATTGCCGGAAGTAAATAATGCGCACCGCTTTATCCATGTTCACCGCAACGTTCCGGGCGTGATGGCAAAAGTAAACCAGGTGCTGGCGGATCACCGTATTAATATTGTTTCACAGTTCCTGATGACGAATGCCGCTATCGGTTACGTGATCACAGATACCAGCAGCGAATACGATAAAAAGATATTGAAAGAACTGAAGAAGATTAAAGACACCATCAGCTTCCGGGTGTTGTATTGAGGAAGTGGAGTTACTATATGAAAGAGGCTGTATCAAATGACTATTGATACAGCCTCCTTTTGTTTTAACCCTGTTAAAGGGTAATAGTTTTTTATTTAACAGCAGCCTGCTCAGCCAGTTTTTCGCAGTTCCCGTCATATTCCAGTGAAAGCTTCGTCAACTGTGCAGCCCATACAATAAACTTCGCCATTATTTCTGCTGCTACTGTGCCGGTGGCCATCGTAAAAGCTCTTGTAATGATTGCAGTCAGGGCAAACCAACCTGCCGAGACTACAACGAATTTTAAAATGGGCCATAAAATCTTTTCACGATGCATTTCTGTTATAATATCCAGCCCGGAAGTAACGGTGATCGTAGTGCCGACTACAGCGGTGATTTTTGCCAACACCTTTGCATTACTGATAACGAGATTGAAAATTTTACCGGGAATCTGGTTGTAGGGCGAGAAAACCGGGAGCGGAAGAAATATGCCTAAAAATTTAACAGAGATGCTGTAGACAAAAATTATCCACCAGATAGTGCAGTCAGTTACTTCTCCTATTGGACGGTCATAAATAAGTGCGTCGCCACGAAGGTCGTGGTATATGATCTTTGTTCTCCCATTTTCATCTGTTCTTGTATAAACTTTCCGGAGATTTTCATTCTCTGAGAACATTTCTTCTGCCTGTGCATATGCTTTATCAGTCTCCCCTGGGCAACATTCGCTACACCACCGGGAAAATATTCAGCTGTTTGCAGGTTCCCATTTACGTAGAGGCTCATCATTTTTGAATCGCCGTTATAGGAAACGGCAAAATGATAGAAACGTCCTTCCGTGATCTGTTCCTTGGAGTAGATGGCTTGTCCATCTGAATTCCGTTTTGCAACGAGGCGGCTGTTGACTTTATCGTACTGAATATAGTATTGCCAATGCAAGTCTTTTTCAAAGGCTACTATTACGGCCATATCCGCTGTGGAGGTGGGGTTAAACCAGCCCTCAATGGTATATGGGTGATAGCCACCAAAATTATACTCCGGATAGGCGCCGCAATCAATAAAACCATTTTCTGTTACCCCTACCGAAGGGATACTGTAAACATAGTTGGGTGGCGGCGTACTGTAGGAGAGCTCAATGCCATTGCCGGAACGGTCTTCAGTTGGCATTTCCGTGAAGTCTGTCCATAAAACGAGATCAGTTCTTGTTGCCGCGGGGGGAACAATAGCAAATGCATCTTCCGCGATTTCAAAAATGTCCCGGGCCGATTTCCAGATGACTACGCGTGCTATATGCCCATAGAATAAATTTTGGTACCCGGATGGGGACTGGTATTTTCCGGCGCCAATATGAGTCTGAATCGGTATGGCCTGGTAAGGAATTCCCTGTATGGGGCTTCTACCTACTTCTATTCCATCCTGGCACAGCGTGATCAATTGCCTGTCACTGTCAAAAGTAGCTGCCACCTGATGCCATTCCAGTAGGGGTAGCTTTTTTGTGGATGTTACCTGAAACGGCTTTCCGGTATTATTCATCGTCTCGAAATACAAAAAACCGTTGGAAATGCCGAAGTTGAAATAAGCGCCGGCAGTCAATGATGCACTGCAAAGAATGGTCCCTGTTGATGCCGTTGAAAAGATCGTTGCTTCAAGCGTAAACGACCTCATGTTGTTAAGGTGGTCGGATGGGAAATAAGCATACGAGGTTCCATTGAATTGAAGCGTGCTATATCCCCAGCGCATTGTTAATCCAAGATTCATAAGTGTATTTTTTGGTCCTACTCTGTTATGGTTTTTCGGTTTCACCCCCTGCTTATTGTCAAGTCAGGCAGACCTGTTTTTTTCGGTGCTGGCAGTTGCACATTCTTCTCCACAAAAGTCCATTGATCTGCCGGCCTGAATAAGAGTGTAAATAAGTGTTTCTGAAAACAGGTATAAATATCTGTTTGGAAACATATAGCGGGTATTTATATCTGCATGGTGCGCTGTACATTAAGACGTTTTTTCCGTATTGCGTAAACCTTTTTCCCGAATCCGTAACCCCGCCCGGTATATCGCAACTAATTTTGCGGCAGAATTTCTAAACAGAATTAACTGACCTATATGTTTTTATTTATCAACCGGATCACGGTGTACTTATGCTTTCTATGTGCTGTTTGTTTTTCCGTAAATGCGCTGGCTGTTACTGAGCCTTTATCTGCTATCAGGGGGCTGGTAGTTACGTCAGATGGCGCCCCTGCGGCTTATGTGGCTGTTCAGATTAAAGAAAAGAACCGTGGTACACTCACTAATGAGAAAGGCGAGTTTGTATTCAAGAAACTAATGCCCGGAAAATATACCTTGCAGGTAATGCTGATCGGGTATAAAACGATGTCGCAGGAAATAACGGTGGAGCAGGATCAGATTGTGCAGATAAAACTACAACTCGAAGCTTCCGATAAACAATTGAAAGAAGTAATTGTGAGTGGTGCAAGAAACCGGTATAAGAACGACAGTCTTTCCGGATCGCTGCGATTGAGAACGCCTATCCTCGAGGTGCCGCAGAATATCCAGGTAATATCTGCGAACGTAATTGCCGACCAGCAGGCATTTGACCTGGTGGATGGCATCACCCGTAATGTAAGCGGGGCCACACGTGTGGGGCATTGGGATAACCAGTATGCAAATATCAGGATGCGTGGTTCCAAGATCCCTGCTTTCCGCAATGGCATGAACATAGAAGCCAGCTGGGGACCTACCGCAGAAGATGCCGCTATGATTGACCGTGTTGAATTTGTGAAAGGGCCGGCAGGCTTTATGCTGGCAGGTGGTGAGCCGGGTGGCTTTTATAACGTGGTTACCAAAAAACCTACCGGTATTACCAAAGGAGCTGCCAGCATCAGCATGGGTAGTTTCAGCACTTACCGCGCGGCCCTCGACTTTGATGGTAAACTGAGTAAAGATGGTAAACTGCTGTATCGTTTGAATGTGGCCGGTCAACAGAAGGATTACTATACCAAATACAACTTTAACAACCGTTACCTGTTTGCGCCGGTATTAAAATACCTGGTAGATGACCGTACTTCCGTTACACTGGAATATACCTACCAGGGATCAACTTACCTGGCGAACGGGAATTATGTTTTCTCCAAAACTAAATTGCTGGATGAAGGGATCTCCAATGATTTCTTTTATGGCGATCCCTCCCTCACGCCTGGCAAATTGAAGGATCACAGCGTATACCTGTATTTCGATCATAAGATGAATGATAAATGGGAAGCACATGCACAGGTGGCTTATTTCAACTTCAGCATGGTGGCAAACAGTATCTGGGCTTCCAATATAGATAGCGCGGGAAATATGGGCAGAACTTTCAGTGTGGCGGATGAAGCCGGGGAAAACCGTTTTGCGCAGGCTTCCATTTCCGGCGAAGAGTATACAGGTACGGTACGTCACAGGATACTTGCAGGTGTGGATATGGGTAATAAGAAGTTCTGGGGAGATTTCAGATCATTGGCCACTATCGATATGGTGGGCGATAAGAAATTCAATGTATATAACCCCGTATACAGTATTCCTATCGGTACCTTGCCCGCTATAGACCGCAGCCAGAGTGTAAAAACAAGAGCGGGTGGCAGTAACTATGTAAGCTCTGTAAACTATACCTCCGCCTACATACAGGATGAACTGGGATTTTTTAACAACAGGGTACGTTTGTCGCTCGCCGGACGCTTTACTTATGCAGAAACTGTTGGCAAAACCAAAGCGCTGGCCATTAAGGATAATGTATTTACTCCACGGGTGGGCCTGAGTTACTCTATAGATAAATCTACTACTATCTATGGCTTGTTTGATCAGTCGTTTGTACCTGTGCCGGGTGCTGATTCCAACCAGCAGGCGTTTAAACCTATTAAAGGGGTAGATGTGGAAGCCGGTGTGAAGAAAGAATGGTTTGAAGGAAGATGGGTGACTTCTGCAACGGTGTACCGCATCGCCAGGCAAAACTCGCTCGTAAGCCTGAATATGAAAGACAGCCGCGGCGCTGATGTACAGGAGCAGCTGGGAGAAACACTCACCAAAGGCGTGGAAATAGATATCAATGGAGAGATACTACCAGGATTGAATGCTACATTGAACTACGCTTATACAGATTCAAAGATCTCCAAAGAATCGCCAACAGCTACTACAAAAACAGTAGGTAATATAACGCCTAACACAGCTACGCACATTACCAACGCCTGGCTGAACTACCGCATTGGTAAGGGCGTGTTGAACGGATTTGGCGTAACAGGCGGTATTCAGTGGATGGCCGACCGCTACGTAGGAAGCGCCACAAAAGTATTCAGCATTCCTAACTACTTCCGTACAGATGCTGGTTTGAATTATGTTAAAGGAAAGTATAGTGTTGCTGTACTGGTGAATAACCTGCTGGATAATCAACAACTGCTTACTGCTGCTTCCATTCCTGCTACTTCCACCGGGTTTTACAATTATATAGTAGAGGCGCGCCGTAATTTCAGGATGACGATCGGTTACCGCTTTTAATATCTTACAAAAATAAAAAAACAAAAGGTGTACTATCAACGGTACACCCTTTGTTTTTATTCATTTACCAATACAATTTTACCTATGTGTTCACTGCTGCTCATCAGCCGGTGCGCCTCTGCGGCTTCTTTAAACGGAAAGGTGGCGTATACCACCGGCAGGAATTTTTTAGCTGCTATCAGCGGCCATACGTGTTGGCGGATATCGGCCGCCAATGCTTTTTTATAGCTATACTCCCTGCTCCGGAGTGTACTACCGGTAATGGTTATACGTTTTTGCATCACCGTGGAAATATTTAATTCCGCCAGGTTGCCTTCCATTGAGTTGATATACACCAGCCGCCCTTCGGGATTAAGGATGGTAAGATTTTTACCGAGATATTTTCCACCCACCATATCCAGTATCACATCTATTCCTGTTGTGGCGAGTTCTTTCTCAAAATCCTGTTTTTTGTAATTGATATATTGCGTGGCGCCCAGCCCGATACAGGCTTCCCCTTTTTCCTCCGTACCTACCGTTACCCATACTTTACTGTTTAATGCGTGTGCCAGTTGTATGGCGGTAATGCCAATACCGCTGGAACCTCCGTGAATCAACAGGGTTTCGCCCGGCGTTAATTTCCCGCGTTGAAAAACATTGCTCCACACGGTGAAAACAGTTTCGGGCAAACTGGCCGCTTCGGCAAAGCTGAGCCCTCCGGGAACAGGCAGGCATTGCCCTTCTTTTACAGCCACATATTCCGCATATCCGCCTCCCGCCAGTAAGGCGCATACTTTATCGCCGGGCGACCACATGGTAACGCCTTTGCCAATACTAATCACCGTGCCGGCGACCTCCAGCCCGGGAATATCTGCCGGCACGCCCGGAGGCGCCGGGTACCTGCCTTCGCGCTGCGACAGGTCCGCCCGGTTAAGACCGGCTGCGTGTACTTTAATCAGCACTTCTTCCTGTCCGGGCGCCGGCGCCGGATATTCCTGTAGCTGCAATACTTCCGGACCACCTGGTTGGGTAATAACGACGGCTTTCATAGCGAAGATTTTATCAAAAATCGGCGTTTCTTCCGGAATATGTTTACTTTATCCGGAGTTTGAATGCAGATATGAAGAAATTATGCTACTCTTTTTTCCTGCCGGCTATGGTCGCAAATGACCCTGTATAATGTCGCGTTAGTACCTCGGGGAAACGGCAGGATTATATTAATTTTCAGAAAGAATTCAGCGATATGAAAACAGTAAACGACATTGATCAGTACATCGCCGGTTTTCCGGAGGAAACCCGGGCGTTGCTGCAGCAAATAAGGGCGGCTATCAGGAAAATTGTACCTGAAGCAGGAGAGAAAATCGGTTATGGTATTCCAACTTTTACTTTGAACGGCAACCTGGTTCATTTTGCAGGATATAAACATCACATCGGCTTTTACCCTGGCGCCTCCGGTATTAAAGCATTTGAAAAAGAGCTTTCCGTTTATAAGCATTCCAAAGGCGCCGTTCAGTTTCCATTGGACCATCCTCTCCCCATTTCCTTAATCAATAAAATAGTAAAGTTCCGGGTGAAAGAAAGCCTGGCAAAAAATGCCGCCAGGCATACTGCCGCTCCCGGAGATCTTTTTGCATCTCTCTCCGCACCAGCGCGCCGTGCATTAGAGAGTAAAGGTATCACAACCATACAGCGGCTTTCCAAATTCAGCGAAGCAGCTATACTGGCACTTCATGGAATGGGAAAAAGCTCACTACCAAAGTTGCGCAATGCGCTGAAAGAAAAGGGGCTGTCGTTTAAGTCAGCGTAAAGAGACGCTTTTTATGCAGGCTGCAGGAAGCTGCTCAGTTCTTCCACGGTTTGCCTCGCCGTTCTGCCAACGCCGATAAGTGTGGCAGAAGCAAAGCCTGTCCATGATCCATAGCCGGTTAACCAGAGGCCGGTAATACCTGTTGCTTTTGTTCCGTTTGTTTTAATCCTGCCATCCGTTTGTATTATTCCCAGGGGAGCCAGATGCTCCAGCGCGGGCCGGAATCCTGTACAAAAAATAACGGCATCTACGGCTTCCTGCTGTCCTGTATTCCACGCTATTCCATCGGGGTAGAAATGATCAAATGCGGGGAGGAAATGTTGATATACACCTCTTTCCCTGGCTTCTTTTACAGGAGGCACCATTACAATATGCCCCAGTGAAGGAGGCTGGTAATCCCTGCCTTGTTGTTTGGCCTGGTATAGTTGAGTGGCCGCATCAAAGAGATATTTGCCATCAATATCATCCGGTAAAAATTCGGGTGGCTGCCGCGTGATCCAAAGAGTAGATGCTACTCTGGAAACCTCCGCCAGGATTTGCGCGCCGGAGTTGCCTTCTCCTGCAATGGCCACGCGTTTCCCTGAAAAATCTTCCGGTTCCCGGTACTGTGAAGAGTGAAGTATAGTACCCTTAAAAGAGGCGGTTCCGGGAATATCCGGAATAAAGGGATTGGTATAGCTGCCGGTAGCGCTTACAACAGCTTTTGCGTAATAATGGCCGGCGGTGGTGGTTAAAACAAAAGTCCCTTCCTTTTTGACTACTGATGTAACCTTTACGGGTCTTACCACCGGGAACTTATACCGCGACTCATATTCCTGCAAATAGGTGATGGTTTCCGCGCGGCTGGGATAGTGGTGCTGACCTCCCGGCATAAAAACACCCGGAAGGGAGCTCCATTGCGCCGGAGAGAACAAGGAAAGAGATTTCCAGGTGTATTGCCAGCTGCCACCCGGAAGAGGAGCCGCATCCAGCATGATATATTTCAGTGTGGTCCGGCGGAGATAATATGCCACGGATAAAGCGCTTTGTCCGCCGCCAATAATGATTACATCGTATATGGTTTGCTTTTCATCTGTCATAATAAACTGCTTTCGTCGACTTTATATTTCCCGGCAATAGTGGCATCTAAATTAACCTTTTTGGTATAGCATTATGGCCTCTTATTTAAGCCTTCTGATGGGAAATAAATATCAGGCATCGATTAAAAAAGAAAACCCGCTCACGGAGCGGATTTTCTTTCAGACCAGGTGGCCCTGCAACTAATGCTTAACAAACTTATAGGTGTGATTTATCTCTGCTGATCTGACTTTTAAGTAATAGGTGCCCGGTACCAGTTCAGCAATGTTAATAGACATACCTAATACCGTTTTCATACGCTGACCATCGTTATCATACACCTCGAGATGGGCGTTATTATTTAGCCCGCTGATATAGAGCCTGGCGCCAACCGGGTTCGGATACAGCGAAATGCGCTGTTTGGCGCCCTTCAGCTGGTTGGGGATTTCCGCCCCCGCCAGGACATTAATGCGCACATTGTTCAGACCCGGCGACGGTTCGCCGAACAATTCGATCTCTGACAATTGGAGCATTGTTCCGGTGTTATTTGACAGATTCAATCTATAAAATGCATACCCCGTATTATTGTTAATGCTGAAAACTCTTGTTTGATTACGATAGGGGAAGTCTTCATTGGAACGGCTATCAATAGTACTCCAGCTGCTTCCATCTGCCGACCCCTGTAATGTCCAGTTCACAGGATCCCGCTCCGGGGCATCATTTGCTGAGGTGATCGTATAGCTTTTCACTACATAGCCGGATGGCGCCTGGTATTGTATCCAGGCGGAAGGGTTAAATGTCAGGTACTTGGTGTTACGATTGTTATCAGTTAGGTTTGTATATTCTTCACCTGCCGGAGAACCGGTTTGATATTGAGCGCTTAATATTCCGCCCAGATCTGTAATATCTGTTCCCAGGCTATCAACGGTATCAACGGATGGAAGCCCGTTTTTTTCACGCAGCAATTGAAAGAGATGATCCGGACGAACCACAATATGATTTGAGTCAAGTGAGTTCATTACGTTCTTAAAATTTGTTGGCTTTACATCCTGCCAGGGTTGCGCCTGTATAATCATGAATCTCGGTGATGCTCCATCCCATCCGGCGGAAGCAGCGGCAATGGCATCCTTCATGGCTTGTTCCCCGGTGCAATAATTGCAGGAGAGCGGCATTCCCGGCAAAGTTTGATTATAGATGCTAAGGGGGCCGCCCGTATTTTGTGCTGTTAACCCAAGTAATGATGGCGCATAGGTGGCAAAGCTCTCACCCACATTTTGGTTGATGCCACCTGTAATCGTATTCCAGATGGTAACGACGCGGAACCCCGCCCGTTTGTTGTAATCCTCTGTTTTAGCAACAAATTGGTTTAATGTATTTTGATTGGGGAAATTATTAGGATAGGCGTAACCGTATCCCGAGGGCCCTGAAATCAGGTTGTCGTTGTCAGTGGAAGTTTGATGATAGAAGTTTAGCGCTCCCGGCATGGCATCCAGCATCGCCGGAGACAAGGTCCATCCAATAGGAACCGAGCCCCGGTCAGGATTGTTCCAGAGCTTGCGCATCAGGTGCTCAACATATTGTAAGTTATCCCCGTCGCTTAATATAAATGCCACATAAATTTTATTCTTCAGGACTGGCTTTGGAGGGATAGGCTTAACAGTAACGGTTCTGGGCATACCGCTATGAACCGTTAAATTGGTGGCATAGTCACTGGCAACAGTAGCTATCCCATAGCTGGATGCCCTGGTTATACCTGAACCTTCTTCCGGCCACCAACCCATGAAGGTGGCTCCCGCGGGCATGGAGGATAAAAAGCTGTTTAGCAGTTCACTTTCACCCGTTACCCGCGGATCCAGCCATATTACTGCGGCGCCCAGGGCAGTGGCGTATTCCCGCAGGGAACCCTGATGCACTTCCGGGCTTAATCCTATTAATACCCGGTGATCCAGCGTTGGCCAATAGGTGTTATATAAGGTTTGGTATACCTGCAGATTACTGGTGAACTGGCCACGTAAATCGAGCAATACCGGAAGGTTATAAGGGGCGCCTGTTAAACGTGATAATAACGATGGCGAGGCAATGAGCGCTTTTTTATTTTTTGCAAGCATGGTTGCCAGGTTAACCGTGGCTGACTGCGCCGGATCATAAACAATCAGGCCGGATACCTCGCTGCGGTATTGGGTGATAAGCTCCCACCTGTCGGTATGTTCGGTCCAGGTTAAACCTAAAGACTGCATCCAGGTATACGGTCCTTCTGCAAAGGCATCGCCTTCATAGGAAAAGAGACGTGGTTGTGTGCTGTTAACGATCCCTTTCAGGGACGCAAATAAATAAGTTTCGGCAGTGGCATTATCCTGCTGTACGCCCACCCAGTCGACTTTTATATACGCTCCTCCTCTCCAGAATACACGCAGTTCAATAGCGTGACTGTCGGCCGGCATAGTGAAAGGCAATTTAAAGCTTGTATAATCGGACGCTATCGGGAATTGCTGGCGGGTAATTGCCTTAAACGCAAGGGTTGCACCGGTGGTGGCATCCCTGACATCGATATCCACTATAGAGTCATTGTTGGCGGTATTATTATCTGTTTTCATTCTAAACTCCGCGATATTGGCTCCCGCCGTAACGCTGTTATCATAAGGTCCGTAAATCATATGCTGATTTGCCGCATCGATTCCTACCTGGCAAAGCCAGCCATCGGTTTCCAGCCGTCCTGTATGATGGCTGAGGGCGGGACCTTCACCTTCCCAGTGCCAGGACCGTTGAGAAGTTCCGTTATTGTAAAATAAATCCAGGCTGCTTGCTGTTGCGGGAAACGTTGGCAGCAGCTGACCCGGAGGCCATGCTATCTGAGCCGTAGAAGGCTTCATCAACAACAGCAATAGTGGAATGAGCAATGCTGCCCGGGTTAAAGAAGACTTGATTTTGTGGGTCATCGTAGATAGAATTTGGGTCATAGAATAAGAATCTGCCTATTAAGGGTTTAAAATGTTTACGGGTTCTCATGGAATAAAATGCCAGTGCAGTACCAACATAAAATAGGCAATTAAATCAGAATTTTTTAATTTTTATTATTGACGGTTACGGCAATAAACGGTTGTACAGAAATGAGGGGGAAGAGCGTATGGAAGGATGGTTAGTCCTTAAATCTGGTTTAAAAAGTTACTTAACGATTGCTCCGTTTGCAGGCCAATCTTTTTTCTTATCCTATACCGGCTTACTTCCACACCGCGAACCGTAATGTTCAGCAATTGCGCCATTTCCTTTGTTGTCAGGTTAAGCTTGATATAAGTACATACTTTTAAATCAGAATTGGTAAGCTGTGGATATTGTTTTTTCAGTTTATTCAGAAAACCATCATTTAACTCGTCAAAGTGAGCGGCAAATACTTCCCAGTTAGCATTGTTTTTTTCGGTGTCCTTAATCAGGTCAGTGATACTTTTAATATCGTTGTTATTATTTGTATCATTGTTAAGACGTGAAACTTTTTCTTTTATTTTTGTTAAGGTATCATCCTTTTCCATCAGGTGCATACTTGCATTCGCTAATTCTTTTTTCTGAATAAAAACTTCCTGTTCTAATTTTTCATTCTGAAGCTTGATTATTTCTTTTTCATTTTTTTCCAATTCCAGGTGGTGGATATATTTCAGTCTTTTTTGCTCTTCTTCAAATTTTTTCTGTTGCGAGCGCAGTTTATTCTTTTGATGTTTGTTCATCATAAATAACAGACCAGCGAAAATGGAGATGTAGCAGAGTATTGCCCAGATAGTTTTATACCACGGGGCATTGATGATAAAACTGTAAGAAACGACCGGGGATTCGTTATTCTGGTTGTCCCGGGCTTTTATTTTAAAAGTATATTCTCCGTTTGCCAGGTTCGTATAGTCTTTTTCTGTTTTTGCATCCCAGGGAGACCAGTCACTGTCGTAGCCTTCCAGTTGATAGCTATACTCAATATTCTTCTGGAATTCATATGACGGCGAGCTGTATTCAAAATGAAATGCGTTGTACGCTGATGGTAATTGCAATATTTTTTTGTCTGCGCCGTCTGTTGCGCCATAGCCGCCAAAGATGGTGCTGTCTGTTTTACCCATAGCCTTTACCAGTCCTAAAAAAACGGTCAGCCCGGGCTTTACGGAAGAATATTTTTGATAGTCAAGATGAACCAATCCTCTTTCTGAGCCAATAAAAACGTTTTCCTTATTATAGGGATAGATGTTTTCAAATTTCGGAAGGAGCTGTCCGGTCAGCTCAGGAAAATAAGTGACATTAGGGGGGCTGACAGCATTAGCTGTAGAAAAATGCACCACCCCCGTTCCGGTTTCGTTGCAGAACCAGATGTTGCCTTCTTTGTCTTCCGTCAGATAACGTACTTTCATTCTCCCAAAAACACCTGAAAGAAACGGGGACGGAGAAAATTTGTTTGTTTGAGGATTAAACTCGTAGAGTCCGCGGGCCGTGGCAAAGATGACTTGATTTTTTATTTTGAAAACAAAATTATTTAAGGTAGAAGGCAGACCATCATTAAGGGTGTATAGACGGGAGGTATATTTTTTCTTGTCTTGTGAAAGACTAAAGCGATAGACACCGCGATAGGGATGGGAGGCCCACACATCCCCGTTATGGTCCAATGCCATAAAACGAAAGGAATCATGCATGCCGTCCATCTTTCCTTCGTCTTTGAAATCATTGCCTTCATACCGGAGACGCTTCAGGCCATAATAGGTGCCTACTATGATATCCTGTGCCGGATAAACCGAAGACATTGGGAGGAAATACCAGCTACCTGCGCCTCCCGAAAGCAGCCGGGCTTCGTTTCCCTGTATTTTATAGCTTCCATTGTCATTGCCAAGCAACAAATGTCCATTCACTTCGTTAAGGTTCCAGGCCTCCCGGTTTTCTGTATTTTTTACCAGGGAAAAATCATTTTTTGTAACATGGTTCCCATTATTGGTCAAAGGGGCGCTATACAATCCGTTGGAGGTAGCAACAAACAGCCTGTTATTTAATATCCGGGTTGAATAACCCGGCAGGTTGTTTGTTTTACCGATCTGGAGGTACCTGATGGCGGAGTTGTAATTAATATAACTAATCCCGCTATTCAACCCGGCCCACAAGTTTTTATTGGCGTCCATAAAAACGCTCAACGCATTGTTGTTCTGAAGCCCCTGGTCGTCGGAGAAGCTTTCCCACACATCCTTTTTTATATTAACCACCAGGCAGCCGGTAGAGGAGGTAGCTATAATAAATTCATCCTCACTTATTTTAGCGGCAGAATTGATGTAGAGATTATTTTGCCTGTTATTGTTTTGTAAAGTTATCAGGTTGTTGTGTAACAGGAAGATGCCATTTGTTCTGGTAACAATGAAAATACTGTCTTTACCCATTTGGAACATACCGGCAATGAGCACTCCGGCCAGTTTTTTACCATCCGCTACCGGGGTCCATTGATTGTCGTTTAGTTGTAGTAACCCTGTAACACGATCTGAGGCATAAATGCTTTCACCGGCACGTTCTATGAAAAGCCATTGTGAATTGGCCATATAGGTATGAACGGATTTGTCGTCATACTCAAAGATGCGGTCGTCGGCCTGGAAGAAAACCCGGTTGCCCACGATGGCGATATGCCATATATCTGCAAATTTTTTATATTGTTCCGGGATCTTGGCATTTAAGGAGGTATATGTTAGCATACCATTGACTCCGGGAGAAAAATACCCTATTTCATCCTGGCCGCCAACGTAAATTTTTCCGTTATCACTAACAGCAAGTGACCACATTACCGTGTTATTTGGCAGCGGATAAAGTTTCCAATGGCTGCCATCAAACCTCAGTAAGCCTTCATTATTGGCAAAATACATCACCCCCTGTTTATCCTGCCCTATGCCCCAGTTCTGGCTCCCCCCATTGTAATTAGATTTGGTATAGTTGATAACAGCAGGAATGCCAATGCCATTTTGGGCATATGCAACTGTGCACAGCCCAAAGAAAAACAGGATATTAAGCAGCATCTTATTCATATTTCAAGCCCCCGCATAGCTGATGTAGTAGTATTGTAGTAGTTGGTTTTACCGTAAAAATAGAGAATTACGCGATAAGATGTAGTAGTGTAGTAGGGTTTTCCTAACATTTTCTGCCAGTCTAGCCTACATTTGATTTTCCACGATTCACATTCGAGAACGAGTTAAAAATTAAATTTTACGTATGAAAAAAAGGTTCTTAGGAATTTTTATCCTCCTTGTGCTTTCCACTATTTTCCACTTAACCACCAAAGCCCAGAACAAAATCATAAAGGGTACCGTCACTGATGACAAAAATGCGCCTGTCATCATGGCTTCGGTAGGAGTGAAAGGCACAGCTACAGGTACCACAACAAACGAAACCGGCGCATTTACGCTCTCCGTACCTCCCGGCTCGGATTCTATTATGGTGTCGGCAATAGGGTACGCCAGTAAGGTAGTAGCTATTACCGGTAATGTTTTAAATGTTCAACTGCGGGAGTCCCTGACCGGGTTGGATGAAGTAGTGGTGATAGGCTACGGCACGCAAAAGAAAGGGGACCTTACGGCCCCGATATCGATTGTAAATACCGATGATATGCTTAAGCGGACTACAGCTACGCCAATGGAGGCTTTGCAGGGAAGCGTTCCCGGTGTACAGGTAGTAACCAGCGGGGCGCCGGGTAGCTCTCCCAATGTCCGGATAAGAGGGGTTGGATCATTTAATAATGAAAATCCACTTTATGTAGTGGACGGAATGTTTGTAAATGATATCAGTTTCCTTAACCCTAATGACATTGCCGACATGTCCATCCTTAAGGACGCGTCTGCTGCAGCTATTTATGGTGTACGCGCGGCCAACGGAGTGGTATTAATAACCACTAAAAAAGGGAAATTAAACATGAAGACCCGTGTAACTTATAATGCCTATGTAGGGGTTCAGAAGCCAACAAATGTTCTCAAAATGGCCAATGGACAGCAATATACCGACTTTTCCCTCAAGAGAGGTTCCACCGCCGACAGTGGTACGGTATTGTTATCTTCTCAAAAATTTGGAGGCAGCGGACTTAATCCAACCACCAGCACGGATTGGTACGATGTTATTTTAAGAAAAAGCGCCCTGATAACAAATCATGGCATCGATATCCAAGGAGGCAGTGACAAAATAACCTATTCAGTAGGTTTAAACTATACTTATCAAAATGGCATTTTGAATGCGCTGAATAACTTTAAGAGATATAACGGACGGCTTCAATTGGAAGCCAGAGCCTTTCCCTGGCTTAAAGTAGGATTTTCGGCCATTTTTAATAATTCTATCACTTTTACTCCCAACAGCGGCGCTTTCCTGGATGCTTATACTGCTTCCCCTTTATTCCCGGTATACGACAGCACCAATGTGAATGCTTTCCCGGTAAAATTCACAGCGGCTTCCGTGATTGGAAGATCTGATGATAAAAACCCACTGGCATCTGCCTATTATAATTATAACCGGTCAAAAGCATTTCAAATATTACCAACCCTGTATGCAGAAGCAGGTTTTTGGGATAATAAACTCACTTTCCGGTCTCAGTTGAGCCAGATATATGGATCATTACTGGGAACCCAGTACAGCCCTTTAAGGAACCTGGGCCCTGGCGCCGATGCCACCGTGTCTCACCTGACTTCTATCCAGGAACGGACTACCAATTATATCCTGGACAACCTGCTTACCTACAAGGATGGTAAAGGCCGCCATCACTGGAGCCTGTTGCTGGGACAGTCGACCAGGGAAGAAAGATGGCGCCAAACCCGGACAGAAGCGGATAATGTACCCGATGTAGAAGAATCGTGGTATACCAGCCAGGGAACGCCGAATGCGGCTTATTATAAAGAGGATGGTACCCGCAACGCCGGTATCTCATTCTTTACACGCGGCACCTATGATTTTGATAATAAGTACTTACTGACAGCAACTTTTCGTGCCGATGGAAGTTCAAAATACCAGACAAAATGGGGCTATTTCCCTTCTGTAGGTCTTGGATGGGTAATCAGCAAAGAAGCATTTATGCGGAATCAGAAAGTATTTGACTTTTTGAAACTCAGGGGTAGCTGGGGACAACTTGGTAACGACGGCGTAAATGCCAATGCAGGATATGCCATCGTGAAAACCGGCAACAGCACTTCCGCTGTTTTTGGTAGTACTGCAGCAGCCAATGGCCAATATCTGCCCGGCTATACAGTAAACAGGTTTTATACAGATATCACCTGGGAAGTTGTAACAGAATGGGATGGCGGTGTTGATTTTGAAATGCTGAAAGGAAAATTAAACGGATCTGTTGATTATTACAACAGGAAAACAACTAAAGCGGCGCTCTATCGCCCATTCCCTTTTACCTATACTACTATTTATGGCAACTGGGCTGATATGGTGAACAGTGGCTGGGATGTGGCGTTAAACTGGAGTGATAAAATTGGTAACGTAGGATACCAGATAGGCGCCAATATGTCGACTTTAAAAAATAAAGTTACAAGTTTAGGTACCCTTCCAAGTTCCACAAGTGGATTTCCGGAGTGGACAGCGGAGTTTCCTAACCGCATAGTTGTTGGCCAACCCATCAATTATTTTTATGGTTACGAATTTATCGGTGTTTATCAAACCAAGCAGGAGGTTGACAGTGATCCGGTTGCTGCCCATTATAACCAATCGGCTACCTCTCAGATTGTTCCCGGTTTCCCTAAGTATAAGGACCAGAATGGAGATGGCATCCTGGATGATAAAGATCGCATCAATATGGGAAGCTATTTGCCAAAAGTTACTTATGGTTTCAATTTTGGACTTACTTATAAGAGCTTTGATTTTAGCGTGGCATTCCAGGGCGTATCAGGCAATAAAATTATGAACCTCAACCGGGGAAGGCTTTACAAAGCTTCCTCCTCTCTTAACCTGGATGAGAAATTCGCGAGCAATCTCTGGACCGGTCCTGGTTCAACGAATGCTTACCCATCGGCGTATGCTTTAGGTCAGGGATGGTTTAAAGTGAGTAATTCCTTTTTTGTAGAGAGCGGCGCTTATTTACGTGTACAGAATATTCAACTTGGGTATAATTTTAATGTAGGCAAGCAGTCGCCCATTGCCATGAGGGTATTTGGTACTGCCGACAGACCGTTTATTTTTACCAAGTATAATGGCTTTACTCCTGAAGTAGGCACAAATACTTCCTTTGGTTATTCGGTTTCTGGTTATGATGCAAATGTTTATCCGGTTTCCTCCACTTACAGTTTAGGTGTCAGGGCTACTTTCTAGGATGGACAAATTCTTCAGGTCATAATAACAGTTATAGGAAAACAAAAAAAAGAATCATGAAAAACTACATATCAATTCTGCTCGTAATGCTTTTTTTATCTTCTGGTTGCTCTAAGTTTTTAGACCGGCCATTAGAAAATCAGGCGCCGGCAACTACCATTAATTATACGGATTTGTCGTTAATGTATCAGCCGGTGTCGGGCGTTTACAGAACTGCTGCCAGCGGAACCTTTGCAAAATGGATAAGCGTGACGATCCGCTCTGAGCGCAGTGATGATATAGCGCCGGGAAATGATGATGCGGGGCAGGTAGCCATACATAATTTCCAGAGTGATGTAACGGTTAAAAGTTACTGGGGTATTAACGACATGTGGATCAGCATGTATGCAGTTGTACTTGGGGCGAACAGCGCACTGGCCGAATTGGAAAAGTTTGGAAAAAATATTCCTGCCAATGATGCGGCAAAAACAAAACAGTTGGCGCAATACCAGGCGGAAGTTCGCTTCTATAGGGCGCTTGCGCACTTTTGGATTTCCAGAACCTTTGGAGCCGTGCCCATTCTTGGCATAGAAAGTAATGATCCTACCAATCTTGGCGCCGCTTCAAAAAGTAGTATTGAAGATGTGAAAAAGCATGTTATTTCCGAAATGGATTTCTGCATTGCAAACCTGGAAGATGCCAGACCCAATGCAGCCACGCATACAGGAGCTGTTACCAAATATACGGCGTTGATGTTAAAAGCCAAAGCAGCAATGGACCTGGCTGGTAACAACAGTGGCAGTACTTATTGGGATGTTGTATTGGATTGTACCAACCAGATTATCAATAGCGGCCAGTTCTCTTTGTTCAGCGATTATTACCAGTTGTTTAAGAAGCCTGGTAAACTATGCGATGAATCTATCCTGGAATTGCAGTATTCCGATTTCGGCAAGTCGACCGGCGATATCGTAATATCCGGTGGACCTGGCGAAGAATGGGGCAATTTCTTTCTCTTCCAGGGCCCTGAAAATACGTTCAGCACGGTAATTACAGGTGCCGGTTGGATGGTGCCAACACAAAAGGCGGTCGATTTTTTGAAATCACGTAATGATAGTATCCGTTTAAAAACGGCCATTCAGTATTGCGGAATTGATGGCAACCCTGATACGTTTTCCTTTACACCGGATGGAGACAAGATCTCCGGTAACGCATCCAGGAAGAAATACTTCAATGGAAAGGCTTATTACCCCCGGTCACAAATGACCGATGGCAGGGTAGATTATTATGGGGCAAATAACAACGTCCGGATCATGCGTTATGCAGAAGTGCTGTTGATGAATGCGGAAGCGAAGATCCGTAAGGGACAAAGCGGCGATGCGCAGGTAAACCTGGTCAGGAACCGGGTAAAACTGGCTTCCATTTCCAATGTAACCTTACAGCAATTACTGGATGAGCGCCATGCAGAACTGATATGCGAATGGTGGGGAGAAAGATTCAATGATCTGTTAAGAACAGACCAGGCCGCAACAGTACTCCCCGGCTTTGTAAAGGGACAAAGCGACTACATTCCCATTCCGCAGGCGCAGGAAGATGTGAATCCAAGACTTAAATAATTTACTTTACAGAAGTATCCACTGAATTTGAATCTGATGAAATATATAATAGTATTGCTTATTACAATTGGTTGTTCGGGTATAGCTCAATCTCAATCTTTAAAGCGCCACAAAAAGTGGCAGCTTGCCTGGAGTGATGAATTTAACTACAAGGGCTTGCCTGATAGTACAAAATGGGGATATCAAACCGGACGGTCAGGTTGGGGGAATAATGAGTTGCAGCTATACACCGCTGCAGACACCAGCAATGCCAGAGTGGAAAACGGGTCTTTGTACATCACTGCAAGAAACACCGGTAGCGGAGATAATAAATATACTTCGGCAAGGATGATTACCAAAGAAAAAGGTGATTGGAAATATGGAAAGCTGGAAGTTAAAGCAAAGCTTCCCGGAGGCAGGGGACTCTGGCCTGCAATATGGATGCTGTCGACCGATGATGAATACGGAGGTTGGCCGGCAAGCGGGGAAATAGATGTGATGGAACATGTAGGCTACATGAAGGACAGCATCTTCGGAAGCCTGCATAGCAAATCCTATAACCATGTTATTGGAACACAAAAAACAAAAGGTATCTATATTAAACAGCCCTACGACAAGTTTCATGTGTATGCAGTAGAGTGGACTCCTGAAAATATCACTTTCCTGTTAGACGGGAAAGTATACTACCAGGTGGCTAATGAACATAAAACTGCCGCTGAATGGCCTTTTGATAAAAGATTCTATTTGTTGTTAAATGTTGCTGTTGGCGGTAACTGGGGAGGAAAGGAAGGTGTGGATGACACCGTTTTCCCTGCTGCCATGCAGCTGGACTATGTGCGGATGTATAAATGGGTAGAGTAACAGTTTGTAAACCTCTTGAACGTAAAATATGAAGCGGGTAAAAGTAGCCATATTGGGAGCCGGATTTATTGCCGATATCCACATGGAAAGTTATGAACGGTTTGTTCCGGAAGCAGAGGTGGTAGCTGTTTATACAAGAAGTGCAGAGAAGGCAAAAGCCTTTGCAGCTAAACATCATATCGCGCAGCACTTTTCTTCCATAGATGATTTGATCAGGAATGCTGACTTCGACGTAGTCGATATCTGTCTTCCTAATTTTCTGCACAAAGAAGCCACCTTAAAAGCCGCAGCTGCCGGGAAGCATATTATTATTGAGAAGCCGCTGGCTGTTACTTTGGAAGAAGCCGATGAAATGATTGCTGCCAGTGAAAAAGCAAAAGTAAAATTAATGTATGCGGAGGAACTTTGCTTTGCTCCTAAATATGAGCGTGCCCGGAAGTTGGTAGAAGAAGGAGCTGTTGGAGATGTGTATATGTTAAAGCAATCGGAAAAGCATTCTGGTCCGCATTCTGATTGGTTCTATAATATAGATCAATCCGGAGGTGGCGTTTTAATGGACATGGGGTGCCACGGCATTGCGTGGTTCAGGTGGATGCTGAAAAACAATAAAGCACTGAGTGTTACTGCATCTATGAAAACCGTTTTCCATAAGGAAAGAACTAAGGGAGAAGACAACTCCATCGTAATTATAGAATTTGAAAATGGCGTAACAGGCGTTGTGGAGAACTCCTGGGCAAAGCAGGGAGGCATGGATGACCGTAGCGAAATTCATGGTACGGATGGAGTTGCGTACGCCGATCTGTTTACGGGCAATTCTGTACTGGCCTATAGCAAAAATGGATATGGCTATGCAATGGAAAAAACTGATACTACTGTAGGCTGGAGTTTTTGCGTATTTGAAGAAGCATTTAACCAGGGATATCCCCGGGAGTTAAAACACTTTATAGATTGTGTACAGCATGACCGGGAGCCGTTGGTTACCGGAAAGGATGGAAGGGCTGTTCTGGAAATCATTTATGCAGCCTACGCATCTGCCGGGCGAGGCAGGAAAATCAGTCTTCCGTTTAATCAGAAAGTAGAAAAACCTATTGACCTTTGGCTGAAGCCATAGTTAACCATTAATGCAGAGTTGTGAAATTAACCATACTTAATACCTACCAGGAACTTTCAGTGGCAGTTGCAGAACTGGTAACCGAACTGATGTCCGGGCGCGAAAAGCCATTACTATGCCCTGCTTCCGGCGATACGCCGGCTGGTTTATATAAGGTGCTGGTTGAAAAATACCAGGATAGAAAAAGTAATGTATCCCAGTGGGGCTTTGTAGGGTTGGATGAGTGGGTTGGGCTAAATGGCAGCGATGAAGGAAGTTGCCGTTACTCCATCGACAAGGAGTTGTTGCTGCCGCTGAATATTTCCGGGGATAAAATTTGCTTCTTTGATGGCCGTGCAACAGCTCTTCAGAAAGAGTGTGAGGCTGCCGAACAGTTTATTAAGCGGTACAACGGGATTGATGTAGCCATACTTGGTTTGGGAATGAACGGGCATATTGCCATGAATGAGCCGGGTTGTGCTGTGGATAGCAGGGCACAAATTGTTACACTACACCCGGTAACCATGCAGGTAGGCCAAAAATATTTTAACCAGCCGCAGGTATTGAAAGAAGGGATTACGTTAGGTCTCGGTACGTTACTGGAAAGCAGGCATATTATTTTAATGGTAAGCGGAAAACACAAGGCAGGAATTGTAAAGAAAATGCTGGAAGAGCCGCCTGTGAATGAATTGCCGGGAAGTTTGTTGCTGAATCATCCTTCCGTTACCGTTTTTTTGGATGCAGATGCTGCTGCTCTCTTATCAAATATAAACTAACATGGAACGGAGTCAAATCATAGGTATTGATCTGGGAGGAACAAATCTGCGGGCAGGAATAGTTAGTGAAGGAGTTCTTTCATCTGTTATTTCCCGGCCCTTTTATGCACATGAAAATGTACAGGAACAGATTTTTGATGTAGTTGACAGCATCCTTAATGAGAATGTAGCAGCAATCGGGATAGGAGTTCCAGGTCTTGTGGATCCATTCACTAAAGTTTTATATGATGTTGTTAATATTCCTTCATTGAATGAAATGAACCTCCGGGCGGTTTTAGCACAGCGCTATAAATTACCGGTGAAAATGGAGAATGATGCGAACTGTTTTGCATTGGGAGAATTTTATTTTGGAAGCGGGCGTCAGCATGAATCCGTGGTAGGCTTGACAATAGGAACTGGCCTGGGAACGGGGATCATCCTGAACCGAAAATTAGTTACCGGGAAATATGGTGGCGCCGGGGAATTTGGAATGATAAGATACCTGGATAAAAACATCGAGTATTATGTAAGTGGCCGTTTTTTTGAACAGGTTCATCATGTAAAAGGAGATGTCCTTTATAATAACGCACTGGCGGACGATGCAGCGGCTATTGAAATATACGGCGACTTTGGCAGGCATTTAGGCGAGGCCATCAAATTGATCCTGTATGCATTCGATACGGAGTGTTTTATTATTGGTGGCGCAGTAAAAGCAGCATTCCCGTTTTATTCAAAAAGTATGTGGGAAACGGTTGGCACTTTTGCATATAAACGTGCAATTTCTACTTTGAAAATTGAGGCGTCTTCCCTGCTGAATGGCAATATTTGGGGTGCGGCAGCTTTGCATTTGCACCAATAGCATACAACATAGCGCAACTTAAATAGTAACAAGATAAATATTCATATATGAGTGGTAGTTCAGATACTTCTGTTAAGCAGGAGGAAATAACTTCTTTTGATGCAATTGTTGTAGGAAGTGGTATCAGCGGCGGTTGGGCGGCAAAGGAATTGTGTGAGAAAGGATTAACAACACTGGTATTGGAGCGCGGGAGAAATGTGGAGCATATAAAGGATTATCCAACTGCTAACACGCCTGTTTGGGATTTTAAGTACCGCGGAGCGCTTCCGGAAAAAGTTTTAGACGCCAATCCTTATATAAGCAAAGCCGCGGGATATGATGCCAGTACCGCGCATTTTTTTATAAAAGATGCAGACCATCCCTATATCCAGGAAAAACCTTTTGAATGGATACGGGGCTACCAGGTTGGCGGAAAATCCCTGACATGGGGGCGTGCCTGCGCACGTTGGAGTGAGATGGATTTTACGGCTCCACACCGGTACGGATATGGAATTGAATGGCCCATTGGTTATAACGATGTTGCTCCCTGGTACAGCCACGTGGAAAAATTTATTGGCGTTTGTGGCAATAAAGAAGGTATTGATACCATGCCGGATGGAGAGTTTTTACCTGCTTTTGAATTGAATTGTGTAGAAGAGCATTTAAAAGAAACATTGGCCGGTAAGTTCAACCGTCATTATGTATCTGGCAGATGGGCACAGGTAACACAGCCGCAGGATATTCATAAAGAGCAACACCGTCAGTGTTTAAGCAGGAATCTTTGCATGCGCGGTTGTCCGCTGGGGGGGTATTTCAGCTCAAATGCGGCTACTCTTCCGGCGGCGGAAAAAACGGGCAATTTAACGATACGGCCTTTTTCTGTTGTACATTCCATTATCTATGATGAACAATCCGGTAAAGCAACGGGGGTGAAAGTGATTGATGCCCGCACAAAGAAGGAGATCATCTTTCATGCAAAGATTATTTTCCTTAATGCCTCTGCTTTAAACACGAACCTGGTTTTATTAAATTCAACCTCCAGGCGGTTTCCGAACGGACTGGGGAACGATAACGGGTTGCTTGGAAAATACATTGGTTTTCACAATTACAGGGCAGGTATGAGCGGGGAGTTTGATGGTTTTGAAGATAAGTATTACAAAGTATCGAAGCCTGCGGAATGTATTATTCCCAACTTCAGGAATGTGTATCAGAAAGACACAGATTTTGTAGGCGGTTATGTCATCTTTAGCGCTGGTTACAGGGAAAAGTTAAATGATAAAAACATTCCACAGGCAGTAGGCGCTGCATTTAAAGACGCCATTAGTAAGCCGGGTAAATGGGGAGCATATATGTATATGCAGGGAGAAACAATTCCCAAAGAAAGCAATCATGTAAGATTAAGCAAAGATAAAAAGGATGAATGGGGAATTCCTTTATTAATAACATCTGTAGACTATGATGATAACGATGATAAAATGGTAAAGGATTTTATCGAACAGGGAAGAGCAATGCTGGAGGCAGCCGGCGCTAAGAATATTGTGGTGAATGAAAACCGCCAGCCGCCGGGATTGGATATACATGAAATGGGCGGCGTACGTATGGGAAAAGATCCTGCCAATTCATTGCTTAATGAATGGAATCAGCTGCATCATTGTAAAAATGTATTTGTTACGGACGGCGCCTGTATGACAAGTACGGGCAACCAAAGTCCTTCTATTCTTTATATGTCGTTAACTGCAAGAGCTGCTGACTATGCGGTGGAGCAACTAAAAAAAGGAGCGTTGTAATGAATCGCCGGGAATTAATAAAAACGATCTCTGTGCTTACAGGTGCAGCATTGGTAGGAGGAGAGCTGTTTCTTACGGGATGCAGGGAGCGTAATGAACCGATTTTTGGTAAGCAAGACATTGCATTCTTTGATGAAGTAGCGGAAACTATCCTCCCCCGCACAAATACGCCGGGTGCAAAGGATGCGGAAGTAGGGAAATTTATTGCATTGTATGCATCAGATTGTTACAATAAAATGCAACAACAAACATTGAAGCGGGGAATTGCTCAATTAAATGATGCTTCACTTAAAAAGTTCAAGGTAACTTTTGTAAAGCTTTCTGCTGAACAAAAAATTGTCCTGCTTACCAACGTGGACAAAGAGGCGAAAGATCACAGCAGGAACAACACTGCATCGCCACATTACTTTACATTGATAAAACAGTTGACTTTATTGGGATTCTTTACATCAAAACCCGGTGCTACAGAAGTATTGCGTTACCTGCCTTTACCCGGGGGCTATCAGGGATGTATAGATTATAATGGAGAAACAGCGTGGAGCTGATAGAACAAGCTTATTCAAATGAACAAATGAACACATGAAAAAAATTTCGTTAATCTTTGGCCTGGCCAGTTGTTTTTCATTTTCAGCTTTTTCGCAGTACAAGGGGGAAGTTGACCGCAACCGTTTACCGGCATTAAGTAGTCATTATCAACCGGAATACACCTTTGATAAAACAACCGATGAGCAGGCATGGGCTGCGCAGGGCCACGGCCTGCATGTATCTTTCAGTACTACCGATAAGCTGTATTTCAGAACAGAAGTGCCGGTGCAAAAGACAGCAACAAGCTGGGATGCCACCGGCTGGAAGGCAGAAAGACTGAATGCACAATTGCTGGTGTGGTCGCCGGACACGCTGAACCAGGTTCGCTTTACATTAAGCGATCTTACCGGCGCCGGCGGTAAGATGATCAGCCGGGAACATATCAGTTTGAACATGGAGCGCTACGTACTTTCTAACTATCCGTACGGCGCCAAAGATGCCGTGTGTGGTGAAACGCCGTATAAGAACGGCTACCTGATGCCAGACCGGTTTGAGCCATTTGAGCGTTTTGATGTTCCCGGCGGGACGGTAAGACCGGTTTGGCTGTCGCTCAATATTCCGGCCAATACCCCGCCGGGCACTTATTCGGGTACCATACAGGTAAACACGGATAAATACAGCACGGCATTGCAGATCAACATCCGGGTGCAGCCACAGTTATTACCGCCGCCGCGTGAATGGTCGTACCGGCTTGATTTGTGGCAGAATCCCTGGGCTGTTGCCTGGCATAACCAATTGCAGCCGTGGTCGGCAGAACATAAAGCACTGTTGAAAAAACATCTGCAATTATATGCAGATGCAGGCGGTAAGTACATTACTACTTATGCCGTGCATTCCCCGTGGTCCGATAATTCGTACATGATAGAAGGAGGAATGATCGAATGGATAAAGCAAAGGAATGGCAGCTGGAAATTTGACTATCATATTTTTGATGAATACGTAGAGATGTGCATGGCGTTGGGCATTGATCAGGCAATCACCCTGTATACCGCTATCCCGTGGGCCAACCGGTTCCGCTATATGGACGAGGCCACCGGTAATTACCAGTATGCTTACTGGGCGCCGGAATCGGCAGCATATAAAACACACTGGCATATTTTCCTCAACGATCTGCAAACGCATCTGCAACAAAAAGGGTGGTTTAATAAAACATACCTGGGTATCAACGAGAATGAAATGAAGCAGACACTGGCCGCGATTAAGGTGATTAAAGAACATCCCGCAAAATGGCGTATCACCTATGCGGGAAACTGGCATAAGGAGCTGGATACGCTGTTGGATGATTATTCTTTCCTGTATGGCAATGAGCCTGCCGTTGCTGAGTTAAAGCAACGAGCCGCAAGAGGCGCTTCCTCTACCTTTTATGTTTGTTGCAATCCTGCCAAACCAAATAATTTTGTTTTCTCGCCTCCTTCAGAAGGACGATGGATCAGCTGGTATTCCGCCGCTGTTGGATACGACGGTTTTTTGCGCTGGGCGTACGATGCATGGACGGAAGATCCGGTAAGGGATGCCCGTTTCGGTTCGTGGCCTGCGGGCGATTGTTTCCTCGTTTATCCGGGAGGCAACAGCTCTGTGCGTTTCGAGAAACTAAGGGAAGGCATTGTGGATTTTGAGAAGATCCGCATTTTAAAAACACAGGCACTGGCATCAAAAGATAAAGCTGTAAAAGCCTTGTGGCAAACATTTGAGCAACATCTGCAACGCTTTGCTGCGGAGAAGGATTTTGATGAAGATAAGATTATCGGAGATATTAATAAAGGAAGAAGCCTGGTAGAAGCACTAAGCGATAAGCTGGGCAGGTAAAATGTTATCTGAAAAAAACGGAATAATGAATATCAGGATATTGTTATTGCTGCTTACAGGTAGTATTGTTAGCAAATGTATTGGTCAGCATACCACTGGTAAAGTGGCATGTTCGGAACATAGCAACTACCTGCTCACGCATGTGCTTACGCCTGCCGGCCCGGTTCCTCCTGTGTTTGATCCAAACGGGGTATATCCGTACGTTAGTTATGCAGAAACATCCAACAGACCTGTGTTGAAAAAATATCGTTTTGTGGCGTTGGAAAATGACCTGCTGAAAGTAACGGTATGTCCGGATCTGGGAGGTAAAGTAGTTTCTATGATTCATAAGCAATCAGGAAAAGAAGTATTGTATGTGCCGGATGTAATCCGGCAGACAAGGATACTGCCCCGGTTTTATTTTGTAGCCGGTGGTATTGAAGTGAGTTTCCCGATTTCACATTCACCTTCTCAGAATGAATCCGTGCTTTACAGGATCGACAGTACACCGGGCAGGACCTATGTTACCTGTGGTGAAAGAGAGCTGCGTTTTGGCATGCAGTGGTCTGTTGAATATTCCCTTGGACCTGCGGATAATTTTTTAACCGAGCGGGTTAAATTCTATAACCCCGGCGCCAACGCCTATCCCTGGATGAGTTGGTCCAATGCAGCGCTGCCTTCCGCTGCCGATACCAGGTATAATTTTCCTGAAGGCAGGGTGCTGTCGCACGCTTCCCATATTGATACCATTGACTGGGCCAGCCAGGGACCGCGGGGGGAAGCTGATATCCGGGAAATGACCGGTTATTTCTGGAAAACAAAAAACGTGAATGCCTTTGGCGCCTATACCCCTTCACTTGGCACGGGGTTATATCATATTGCCGATAACCAGATCGCGCCGGGCATTAAGCTGTGGAGCTATGGCGGGGGGGCCGACAGCGCATGGGCAATGTTGAGCACCGCACGGAGCGCGCCATATATTGAGTTGCAGGGTGGCCCCATAGCAGATCAATCCATCAAGCTGGAACTGCAGCCGAAGGAAATACGCTGGCATGTGGAATACTGGATACCTGCCGACCGGGAACTGGATATCCATTCCCTGCCAACGCCCGCTATTAAACTAAGGCCGGTAAAGGACATCCCTTTATTTGACTGGGCCAGGAACAGGGACGTGCAGGTTTGGAATGAGCTGGCGAAAGCCTGTGCTGCTAAAACGGCACTGCCTTTGCCTCCGCCTGTTGACCAATATACATGGGCGCCTTCGGGTATGGAAAATATGGATGCTCCCTTTAAATACGCCATCAGTAAAGCAAGTGGAGAAAACAGGGAGATGTGGGGATTTTATTATGCCGCCTGGGAGGCAGGCAGGGGAAGAAGCAAAGAGGCAATACAAATGCTTTCTGTCAACAGCATGGGACTCGCAAAAGTGTTACTGGCGAGGCTATTGAAACTAGATGGTAATCTCACAGGCGCCTGGAAAGCAATGGAAGCAATCAGTGAAAAATGGGTACAGCTGCATCCGCAGGTGGTTGTGGAAAGAGATAAGCTGCTGCGCGCTATAGGACCACAAACGATAGCTGAGCGGGAACATTGGTTATCGGCAGTTGATGCATTGGCAGATGAGTGGGTTATTGAAAGAAGAGTGCAGTTGCTGATCGACAAAAAACAGGTGCAGCAAGCGAAAGACTTACTGCTTTCCACACATTTTCAGAAAGTACATCAAACCTATACCCGTACCGGTTTATGGATGCAGATATGTGAACAGCAGGGGATTCCCGCGTTTCCGATACCAGCGCAGCTGGGAGAGGACCAGCTGGCAAGATTTGGCGCCTACAGGGAATATGAGTAGTGCCAGTGATGACTTAGGGGCTGATTTTTTTGTCGGCCCCTAAGTCTCAAACCGAATTTTCACCGCCTATCTTACTGAATGTTTTACCAGTGTCTGAGGTATGGTAAAGTGCCGATACAGGAGGTGAATTATTTTTTTGCAGCTACGCGCCAGATGGTATTGGATGCATCATCCGATACCAGCAATGCGCCATCTTGGGCCATAGTAACACAAACAGGGCGGCCATGAACCTCACTTTTAACTTCATTTGCGATAAACCCTGTCAGGAAATCTTCCGCTTTACCGGCAGGTTTACCATCTTTGAACGGCACATAAATCACTTTGTAGCCAGAGAGGTAGTCGCGGTTCCATGAGCCATGTTGACCAATAAATGCGCCGTTGCGGTATTTTTCGGGAAATGCAGTGCCTTTATAAAAATGCAGTCCAAGAGACGCTGAATGCGCCATCAGGGCAAAGTCCGGTACCAGCGCACTTTTTACCAGTTCGGGCGCCTGGCCTTTAAGAGAGGGATCTTCGTGCTGACCAAAATAGGAATAGGGCCAGCCGTAGAATGCGCCATCTTTCACGCTGGTAAAGTAATCCGGTACCAGGTCGTTACCCAGCTGATCGCGTTCGTTTACTACCGTCCACAGGGTATGTGTGCCCGGCGCCCAGTCCATACCAACCGGGTTGCGTAACCCGCTGGCATATATTCTGACGCCGGTGCCGTCCGGATTTACTTCCAGTATGTTTGCCCTGTTTTTTTCATTTTCCATTCCGTGTTCGGCGGCATTGGTGCCGGAACCCACGGATATATACAGTTTGGCGCCGTCTTCACTTCTAATCACATTACGCGCCCAATGGTTATTATAACCACCTGCGGGGAGGTCTAAAATTTTCTTTCCTGCTGCTTTCATTTCCGTTATGCCGGCAGTGTATGGGTATTGTACCAGCGCATCGGTGTTGGCCACATAAAATTTGTCGTTCAGGATCAGCATTCCCATCGGCTGGTTGAGGTTTTCCAGGAAAACATGACGCTCATCAGGCACTCCATCCTGGTTGGTATCCCGGAACATTGTGATCCTGTTGGCAGTAATGTTGTTATTCTCTGATTTGGATTTGCCACTGACTGCATTGACCACTTCCTGGCTAAACCGTTTGATGGCATGTGCTTCGGAAACAAAGATGTCGCCGTTGGGCGCCACGTAGATCCATCTGGGATTTTTCAGGCCGTCAGCAAATTTGTTAACTACAAATCCTTCCGGGGCAATTGGTTTGCTGTTGTCTTTCCAGCCGATAACATGACTGAAATTGGTAACCGACGGAGTAGCACCAGGGGCAGGCAGTGAGTCGGGGGGCGTGTTGTTGATGATTTCCAGTGAATCCGCTGCCTTATGCAGCGTTTTTGGCTTGCCTCCATTGCATCCATTCAAAACAGCCATCAATGCCATAAAACCGGCAGACAGTAGTAGTCTTTCCATATTTAGTATCATTTATATTGTCATAGGGCGATTAACGCCGGGATGTACGCTTTGTTCGAACAGCGCGCATTTAATGTCCTTTTTTATTTTATTGATTACCCGGGGTTCAGGTTAAATGGGGCCGTATATAGAAGCTTACGTCCTGGCCTTCAAAAAAAATGCTGACAGATTCACCCTCGTATTATTCCGGCTTTATGGTATGCTAAAGACCGCCGGCTTTAATCCGGGTTAAATATAGGATTCTTCCCTGAAAAATTTCTGCTTAAAGCCATATTCCGAGGGATATAAACAAAAAAGTGGCTTTGCGGGTGAGGAAAGACTCGAACGTCTCAGATCCTCCACATTAAAGCAAAATTTCTCTACTTTCAAAAGAAACAATTTTTATTGTAATGGATAATTTAATAGTCCATACTTTTTTATCAGCCAGCCGGATCCAGCCATTGCCCCATTAATCTTTTCGAATCCATCCAATGCGCACTCACAGTCGCCAACAGGCCCAAACATACCGTAATTATATTTCGCCCTATAGCTCAATCCGGTGAGCTGAAAATAACGATTACCTGCTTTTACAATCACCTGATCTGTAATGCTCATTTTATCAAAAGGCAGCATAACCTTCTGGTATTCAGCGACAGGGTTAACATCCACTTTTACCACACTATCCCGCACGATTAATTTGTTCCGAATAAGATAAAAACGAACCTGACTGATTTCTTTTTTACTAAACCCACTAAGTACAAAATCAATTTTTCCATTTACCGTTGTTATGGTATCACAAACCTCTTTTTGATAACGGATTGCCTCTTTCCCTTTTGAATAATTACCCCATTTCACATTTCCCCAGAAAAGCCCCATAATTAATAACAGAAGACAGATGAGGGTTAAGACAGTTGTGCCAATTATTTTAAAGATTTTATTCATTACTGGCTTATTATTCTACTTTCTTAAAATATAATGTCGAAGAAATGCGTATGGTGTTTGCCCAATTTTCTTCTCTGTACAACACCAAACTGTCTTGATCAACTTTCTGTATGCCGTAATGGGTGGTTTTACCATTGCCTATAAATTGAAGTACGCTATCATTTATGGAATAGTCATAACTTAACTTTGTTGCATTTGTGGTAATTTCCAAATTTTTAGCTGTTTTGAAATTGAACAGATCATAGGTAAAGTCCGAAATCTTTACTGTGGTGGTATCAATTTTAGCATCCTTAATTTTATTAACCTCTTTTACAACTTGCCATTTCCCTATAATAGGATCGTTTGCACCAATTCCGCAAGCGTACATTAAAATAATATATGGAATTAAGAGGTATCTGGATTTAAGCATAGAATATGAATTTTAAAAAGCCAAAAGTGCGGGTTAACATTATTTAATCTTACCAAGTGTTTGGGCGATTAAGGAAATATGTTCTTTTATTTTTACTTTCTGAAGATGCACTGCTTTCTCTGGTCCACCTAAACCCAGCAGGGGCACATAACCGAAGCATTCATCATATCCCGGTTCACCTAAATTTGCTTTAGCGGCCATGTAGTTCTTATCATTTAAATTATCCTTTAAAAAGCCCTCATCGGCTAAATCCATATCAAAAAACCACTCCATATCGTCCCCACTTTCAACAATGGAATCGTAACCGTTTTTGAAGTAAACAGCCCGTATTGCATCTCCTGTCCAGGTCAGGAAATCCCCAAGACCAGTAACAGCAAAAACAATTTCGTTGTCCATATTATTGTAGGCTTCATCAAAAAGCTGTTGAAATTCTGAAGGATCAACCATTTTGAGGTAGCCGTTCATATATGTTCCAAATCCATAAGCATTCCAGAAATCCATAAGTTGAATGGGCAGTTTGCCCCTAAACTTATCCAATACATCTACTGTTGGCTTCTGCACAGTTGAATAATCCGGATATTTTTCAAAAAATATATCAAACATAGTTCGTACTTTTTTTTAATCAGGTAAACTCCTGTAAACAGGTTTTAAAGGAAGGGAAATACGAAATTCCTCTTTCTACAAATATTAACTTTAAAAGGAACCTGCAAGGCTTTTTTTTAAGCCTTCAACGCTTTTTCCTGGAATTTATCGGGATGCACCACAAAGGTTTCCATAGCCGTATTCTATTTATAAAAGTATATAAATAAATGTAGCAAAAAGTTCTGTCAATAAAAACAAGTAAGCAGCAATTGTCGAGATCAAAAATTAGTCCATTGCACCCTATATGATTAAATCGTAAATTTATGAGGGCCTATAAAGCTCAAATAGAGAAATGAGGATCTTTTTCAATCAGGAATTTATCGATTAAGAAATAGCGGATCTTCAAAAAAATAAAATAAAAGAGCGTAGCTCCGTTCTACCGGGATGTCTGATCTGATCATTTGGGAGAACAACTATACCCTGCTGCTGAATTTCAGGTATGGTGTTTCAAAAGTAATTGAATCGGGGTTTCAATACTTTTTAGAAGACATATACGACAAAGACTTGATGAGGAGTTAAAGGGGAAACATTATTTGGCGGCCAAAAGGAAGCTCGGTAAAATTTGCTATGAGGAAAGCACATCTCCATCATTGCCCAGGCTCTTGGTAAAATAGAGTAAACCGAAACAGATGTTAAACGATGTATGAGAATATCCGTAAATGTTGATACCTATTTAAATTCCATTTTGAGTTTAAGGGACGAGTCGGACCCGGTTCCTAAACCCTTCTCACAAAAACATTGGGGGTAACCGAGGGTACCAATTCGGAGAAAAAACAGGTACCCTTTTCCTTTGGTAATGTTTGTTTATTTTTCAAATCACTCATTTTCAAATAATTACATTTTATAAGGGCGTTGGTACCCTTAGAGGTACTCTCGATAATTGTTTCCGGAGACTAATAAGAATTGTCAGAAAAGCCTACCTTTCCCGTATCATGGGCTCTGTTAAATCTCTTCATTTCTAAATCTTGCAGCGGAAATTTAAGTCGTGGAATCTCTACCTGGAGCTGCGCTGAATTTTGCTATCAAGTTTGTTATTGGCAATAGCCAAGTCAATATGCTCTGAATATGCGCCAGGCGATTATTTAATTTTTGCTATTTACTATCCAATTCATCAACCAAATTTATTGTGTGTGTTAAATCTGACACAAAAGTGTTCGTTATAACTTGCCGGTCTCTTCTGAAGCAGTAAATCGAATCCCGTCAATGGCTATTCTGCTCCGTAATGAAGTGTCAGGCTAAATGGGGAACGCAGGGATTTTCGCTGAAATATCTACATTTTTCCCAGCATCTATGAAATGTATAAAACCTATCCGGAAATGTATAAGTAGCCCTGCGCCGCGTTGTTGAACTTTGTTATATAAATTAAAACTTTAAAAAGATGAAAACAACAGCATCAAAAATTCTCCTTGTAACCGGCGGGAGCCGTGGAATAGGAAAAAGTATTGCGTTAAATGCCGCTCAACGTGGCATTGACGTTATCCTAACGTATAACAGCAACTCCGATCAGGGGAAAGCTGTTGCCGATACCATCAACAGTAGTGGAGGTAAGGCCGTTGCCTTGCAATTGGACACATCCAAAACCAGCTCCTTTAGTGGCTTTGCCGATCAGATTTCGCAGGTGTTAAAGCAGGGATGGAATCGGGAGAACTTCGATTATCTTGTAAACAACGCAGGGATATCCCAGCGGACGCTCATCAAGGACACAACCGAAGAGTTATTCGACGAACTTGTGGATGTAAATTTTAAAGGCGTGTTTTTTCTTACGCAGAAACTAATTCCGTTGATCGTTGATGGCGGCCAGATTATTAATATTTCTTCCGGGCTTGCCCGCTTCGCCTTCCCAGGGGTTGCTGTATATGGTGCTCTTAAGTCCGCGATAGAAGGCTTGACACGGTATTTTGCCAAAGAATATGCCGGAAGGAAGATCCGTGTAAATAGTGTTGCACCAGGAGCAATTGACACTGAATTTGGTGGTGGGAAAGGTGATGATAGCCATCGTGAGCAGATTGCCGGCATGACTGCGCTCGGACGTCTTGGAAATGCGGACGATGTGGGCATGTTTGTCGCATCAATGCTATCCGAAGACAGCCGCTTTGTAAATGCCCAACGCATCGAAATATCTGGAGGAATGTTCATCTAGCCCTTAGGAGGGACATGCTCGGCGCTTGTCCCTTAATTCTTCAAACTAAATAACTGATTTATGAATTCTTTAAAAGATAAAGTAGCACTGGTTACCGGCGCCTCCAGAGGCATTGGTAAAGCAATTGCCTTGAGGTATGCCCAATTGGGTGCACATATTGTAGTTAACTACGCAAGTAATAGCGTGGCCGCCGATGCAGTAGTTAAACAGATTGAAAGTTACCAGGTAAAAGCTATTTCAGCGAAAGCGGACGTTTCCAGGCCCGCTGAAATAAATCGGCTATTTGAAGTTGCTCTCCAGGAATTTGGGAAAATTGACATTGTGGTGGTAAATGCAGGATTGGAATTGGTTGGCGTGCCGGTTACCGCGTTTAGTGAAGAGCAATTTGATAGGTTGTTTGATACCAATACAAAGGGCGCATTCTTCACTATGCAGGCGGCAGCCAGGCATGTGGCCGACAATGGCCGGATTATTTATATCGGTTCCAGCACGACCGGGCTGCCTAATCCCGGCTATGCGCTTCACGGTGGAAGCAAAATTGCCGCCTTGTACCTGGTGCAGGTATTGGCCAGGGAGTTAGGGAAAAAGGGCATAACAGTAAATGCCATACTGCCCACGGCAACCGAAGGTGCGGGAATTCATACAGTTGTTGATGCGGAAGCGCCTATCAGGGCCATAGTACCAACATTTTATCCTATGGGACGGATGGGTACTCCGGAGGATGTAGCGAATGTTGCAGAATTTTTCGCTGGTGAACTGTCGGGTTTTGTAAGCGGGCAGCAGCTTTTGGTCAGCGGAGGCGCTGTTGCCTGAAGGAGAAATCCACCTCCGATTCATTGTTTAACGCCTGGCATCTATAAGTTCCTTTTTAGTAAATTTACTTAGCTTCTTAATCGGTTATGTATGCAACAATCATTCGTCGATATCAATACTATACATGAGCTACATAAACTCTACAATTGCCCGCCACCGAAACATCCGCTGGTTTCTTTCCTTCAGTTGCAGCAGGTCAGCAGGAATAACTTTCCGGAAAAAGAAACCGCGTTCCGGCTTGGATTTTATGCCGTGTATCTTAAACAGTTAAAAGGATCAATGGGCTACGGGCGTTCTCATTACGATTTTGATCAGGGCACATTGGTATTTACCGCACCGGGGCAGGCTGTTTCTACACAGCGTTATATTTCCTATGAGGATGGATGGGGATTATTCTTTCACCCTGATTTGCTATACCGGACCGCGCTGGGCAAAAAGATACATGGATACTCATTTTTTCAGTATGATGCCAATGAAGCGTTGCACGTATCCGAGGATGAAAAGAAGACCTTGCGAAATTGCGCGGATAACGTGAAGCAGGAGTATTCGCAAAATATAGACAAACATTCACAGGAATTGATCGTAAATAACCTTGAATTGCTGCTTAACTACTGCACCCGTTTTTACGACCGGCAGTTCTTCACACGTTCCAAGCCCAGTCAGGACCTGGTCCAGCAGTTTGAAAGTCTGCTGCTGGACTATTTTTCAAAGGACTCGCTGATCGATGACGGACTTCCTGACGTAAAATACTTCGCTTCCCGGCTCAACCTCTCTGCTGATTATCTTTCTGACCTGCTGAACAGGTATACTGGTAAAACCACCCTGGAACATATCCATCTGCAACTGGTAGACAAAGCGAAATCCCTGCTGTGGAGCACAGATAAAAACATCAGTGAAATTGCATTTGAACTGGGTTTTGAACACCCCTCTCACTTTACAAAGATATTTAAAAACAAAACCGGTAAGTCACCGTCGGATTACCGGCACCAGAATTAAAAATGACGGCATTCTTTCGTTTTATGAACAATAATAAAAAGCATATTATGAACTCAAATCCCAATCGCAGCATTCGTACATTTAAAATGCTGATTATTTTTATCATGACGATTTTTGTCTCAAAAACACAAGCTCAGGTTTCCACGAGAATCCAAAACATTGTGCTTGTTCATGGTGCATTTGTAGATGGCTCAGGGTGGGAACAGGTCTATGAAATCCTCACAAGGAAAGGTTACAAGGTGAGCATTGCCCAGCCTACGCTGACTACCTTTGAAGGTGATGTGGCTGCGGTAAAACGAGTAATTAACCTGCAGGACGGACCTTGTATTTTGGTAGGGCATAGCTATGGAGGAGCCGTAATAACAACGGCGGGTAATGACTCCCTGGTTCGCGGACTGGTATATATTGCCGCGCATGCACCTGCTCATGGTGAATCTGAAGCTGACAACGGCAAGATTTTCCCGGCCGCCTATAAATCACTGATCAAGGGAAATGACGGCTGGGACTACATCAACCCAAAGATGTTTGCCGCTGATTTTGCCGGTGATTTGTCAAAATCAAAAGCAGATTTTATGGCCAATTCCCAGACGCCTACTGCTGACCTGGTATTCCATGCCATCATTCAAAATCCAGCCTGGAAAACGAAACCTGTTTGGTATATGGTGGCAAAATCCGATAGGATTATCAATCCGGAGTTAGAACGGATGTATGCCAAAAGGGCTAATAGTAAAAAAATAGTGGAAGTAGAAGGTGCAAGCCATTGTGTCTATATAACCCATCCAAAGGAGGTCGCAGACTTAATAATTTCCGCAACTCACCTTCCATAAAAGAGTAGGGTAGGCAGGTCTGATTTCTGGCCTGCCGGCTTGCGACAAGGAAGGGCTAAAAATCTGGGTCACCATTAAGGTGCTTATAATTACTATAGAAGTATAGTGAAGAAAAGCATTATACCAATAATCTGCAATTAGTTTTCGGCGTGTCGCCAATGGAGGCCAGACAGGATTTAATTTATTATATGGTCGAATTTTTGAATTTATACTGTTTAATTAATGTTAGAAAATTTGCCCTTTTGAACCAAAGAAGTCTTATTTATTGTATAATTCTCCACATATTCATTAAGCCTGATTTCCAATGAGTTATTTTGCTGTTTTTTTAATGTAGTATAAATTATTGGAGTAATCTATTTGTAAGTGCTTTTTCGATCTCAGCTAGGGATGCTGATTTTAGAAGGATATTACCCGCAGGATCAATTAGAAATTTTGAAGGTATTTCGTTGACATTTAATAAAACGGCTGCTTTATTATTACTACCTTCTAGATCTGATAAATTAGTCCACGGAATTTTATTTTTAATTATAGACTGAGTCCACATTTTTTTATTTGTATCTAACGAAATGCCTAATAGGTCAACTCCTTTTGAATGGAAGCGATTATATAACTCTTTTAATTGCGGTAATTCTTCAAGGCACGGTCCGCACCAACTCGCCCAAAAATCAATTATGACATATTTTCCACGAAACTCAGAAATGGTTCTTAGATTCTGGGTAGTGTCAGGCATTGAGAAAAAGGGGATAGGCTTTAGTAGGGCTGTTTTTTCAGGATAATCGAAAAGCCTGTACTTTAACTTTTTACCGAGAGCACTTTCCTTCAACTTGTTAGTTAGTTTTGAATAATATTTTATTGCAGTATCTAACTTGATAAAATTAGATATACTCCATAATTCGTATAGCATTCCATAATTGGATGGATGACCTTCAATAAAACGAAACAGAGTAGACTCTCGATTGGCATAGTATGGGGTAATGAAATCTCTTTCTAATTGTTTTATTTCAATTGTATCATTTATTTTTTTTAAGCTATCAATTACTGCTTGTACTTTTCTAACTTTCGATAGAGCGGGATAATATATTGTATCCCAATAGAAGTTATATACATTTGTTTGAGATGATCCTGTAACTTTTGAATTGTATACCGAGTCTTTATTACCAGTTATATTTAATTCCTCATTCTCTAGTATAAAACTAACCCAACCTTTTGCTACTGCTGGGACTTCGATTGAATAAAAATCTAAGCCTTTTACTTGTCCCTTAAAAGTAAAACTATCATTTTTGCTGTAGCAAGAATCGAAATATTTGACCTTGAATGCTCCTGAGTACCCTCTGCTAGGTTTATTACCTAAAAGAACTTTTGTGTTGCCAATACCATCAATTTTTCCGAAAATTACAAACTTATCAGCATCTTGAGCGATACCTTTAAAAGTACATATCAAAAATAGCATCATTAGAATCTCTCTTAATTGCATAGCTCAGATTTTTTTTGAATAACGAAGGGAGATTATCCTTAACTGCAATAGCATAATAGAGGTATGTTAGGCTGAGGATAATCAGATCTGAAATTTTTTATCCTAACACATTTCTTCGTACGCACCTGTCTCACCGCATCTAATCTTCGTGCCATCAGTATGACACCTTACTCCAAAACCGCAATCTTTAGTCTTACCTCCGGTTGGGCAGTCAACACAGCATTGACTAGTAGGTGACGCAGAACAAGGATCTGTATTACATGAGCTGTTAATTTTAATTTTTTCATATGCTCGTAATCAATGTTGAAAAGCGGTTCTGTTAAAGTTAACAAGCAACGGTGTAAGGATTTCCAAATCCATCACGATCGCATGTAACAGAGTGTCCGTCCCGTGCATCGCAATGATCGACCCCTGAGCAAGAGACAGTTCTACCTCCTGGTCCAGATCCAAATTCTGCTGTTGCAGTACATGGAATCCCGGCTCCGGTACCTCCAGAGCCGGCACCTCCCCAAATATTCTTTAATTGTAGTGGGAACAATACTTCATTAGCACCAGGCTCAAGTACCTTTAATTTGAGTTTTTCATTTGGTAAATTTTAAATTGTGAAAGATAAGAAATGATTATATGTGCTCATGAATGATATGTCCCTAATAAGTAGCAGGCAATCAAAAATGTTGCTTTCCTAATGTGTCATTTCGTTTAAGTTAAGGTTGTTGAATAATTAACAGTAGGATATTGATGTTTTTTAATAAACAACATAGTTGTTTAGTTAATAAATATGAGTAGTAATGCGGTTCCAGACAAATACAAATAGGGCCAGCACGATTACTTGGAAAATTTCAACTCTATTCTTGTAAATCCAAAATGTAAGAGTTAAACTCTTACATCAAGGTATTAAAGGTTTTATATTTATCAAAATTATTTATCAGTATTGTCCGGGTAAAAAATAAAGGCAAGGCATAAAAAAAGGGGCAAAGCCCCTAATAGTTTATGCGTTATTGATTTATTTTAGTCGAACAATACTGTTAATAAAGTAAAAACAGAAGTAGCAGCATGGCAAAAAGCCAGGAATAATAAAAACAGTAAAATCAATTGGCAATTTACAGCCAAGGACGCAAGGACAAAGCTCAAAAAGCTTTATCCGTCAACTTAAGCATGACACGACACTAGCTTAATATGGGGATACCGGTCAAATTTGCTTTAAGTTCCGAAATATTTCTTTAATATTGGCTTTTGATTCCGCAAATTAAAGGTTAGGACATTACAAATGGCAATTACGTCCCTTTACGATGACAAAGAACAGTTGGCTAAAATTGCAAATGGGGATGAGCGCGCCTTTGAAATAGTTTTTAACCGCTATTATGATAAGATCTTTCGTTATTCCCTTAGGTTGCTCCATGAGCGGCAACCTGCAGAGGAAATTGTTCAGGAGGTGATGTTATACATCTGGCAGCAGGGCGAAAAGCTAACTGAAATTAAAAACCTGGAAGCTTACTTGAAAACACTGACCAAACGTAAAGCGGTTAATGCTTTTAAGCGTAGGCTGCTGGAAGCTAAAGTGGAAAAAGAGTTGAAGGCTGGTTACCATGAAGGGCATCAGGAAACTGAGCAGGGAATTTTGATGAATGAAGCTCGAAAAATACTGGAACAGGGTATAGAGCTTTTACCATTTCAGCAGCGCCAGGTTTATCAGCTTTGCCAGAGGGAAGGGCTTAAATACGAAGAAGCCGCTGCTAAACTGAATATTTCTCATGGCACCGTTCAGACGCATATGAAGTTGGCCTTAAAATTTTTAAGAGAATATATTCGGAAAAACACTGATCTGGCCATCCTTGTCATCATTTTTAAATTACTGTGATGTGCATCAAAAGATGTAAACTAAAAGTACTGTGAACTTTCTCATTTAATGGCACACGATTTTCTCTTTTGATGGCACACTTTATTTGCTTCTATTCTATTCCCAGCCCTTTTTAGCTGCTTGAATATAATGTCATTGGCACAATATTTATTTTTCTTTGGGAACCAATATCTTGTTGATTTTTCCTTGTATCCCTCAGAATAATATCGGTCGTCGGCATCGTAGTTATAGTCTGATCCATAGAAGTCAGTGTGCTCATTTTCATATATTTCTGTTCTGTAACTTTCAGTTGAATCACATTTCTATGTCCCGGTTTGGCTGTTGGTGTTGGAAGCCGTTCTTCAAGCTCGGTCGATACTGGCCCAGAGAACTAGCCTGGGATTTCTCCATAATGCTTTAAAAGATCATTACTCGGCAGGTTGTGCTTCTTACAGTATTTAATGAACCTGCCAGGCCAATGTTCAAGCAGCCAATGGCCTATCAGATGTAGATTCGCCTGATCTTTTAAAGACAGTTTTGCAATGGTCGTCTGGTTGAAACTTTTGTAAGGAACACGATTCTTCTCATAGATTTCCTCCAGAAAGCGGTGGTGATCATCGTTGATCCATTTGCTCAAAAGCAGGGTAGTCGTTTTATGCAGAACCTGGAAGAACCCCACTGAATATCGTTTCGATTCAGTGTATCGCTGATTAAGGCGCTCATTGATCGATGTCTGCATTCCTATTATTGAAGCAGGCGCAATTTCCGGCTTGCACCTGCTAACGTCATGTTTACATCGACCGCAGGACAGAAAAAGGTCTCTTACACTTTGTTCCAAAAATCCCTCGGTACCTATATTCGTATTAGTTGCTCCCTGATTGCAATTGGGGCACCTGTCTTTTAGATAGCATTTACAGTCCATGCACACGAATGAGACTGCAAGACGCCATTGTTTCTTGTAATAAGTAGGTTTGGCCGGTAAGCTAATATGCGCCGGGAAAGATGCTTGCCCGTAATCGAACGATGGCTCGTACCGATCCTTCGGACTGGTTTTACAATCATTGTCAGTTCTTATGAACAATGTCACAAAGCTATACAAAGGGAAAATTGAAAATGGAGATAGTTATAAACACCTGTTAATAAGATGAATAGTATTGCTCCTGTGCCACTAAAAGAGGAAAAAGTGTGTCATCAAGAGAGAAAATTCACAAGTACTTTAAAATATTTCAATTTCAATTACCTCGAATTTCCTACTCAATTGACTAGTTAATAAAAGGATGTTAATTTAGTGTGATATTAACGCTAAATTCATTCTTTTCTAACAGTTATGGATAAGGAAAGAGTAAGCTATTTATATCAGAGACATCTGGACAAGGTTTTAACTGGCGCTGAATTGGCGGAATTAAGGATTTTGGCTAAGAATCCCGAGTTTTCCGAAACGTTGGAGGACTTAACCGAAAACCTCTGGGATTTTGATGAACAGGGGTTTGCGGGTATAGAGCCAATAAAAGCAAGATCTTTTTATGAATATATCGTGCTGCACCCTCAACAAAAAAGAACGTTTTGGCTTTGGCCGCGTATTTTGACAGCGTCAGCTGCGGTAATAGCGATTGCTTTTGGTGTATGGTTTTACACAATTAAGGTTGATTCGTTACGAAATATTTCTGGTAGTGACCAGGTAGTAGTAAATGATGTTGCTCCGGGGAAGGTTGGCGCAACACTTACACTTGCGAACGGGAAAAAAATTAAACTAACTAATGCTGCAAACGGTGAATTGGCTAAAGAAGCGGGTGTGATGATTACCAAATCTGAAGACGGCCAGATTGTTTATGAAATACAGCATTCCGCTGCAGAACCAAACAAAATTAATACTCTAACTACTGCTAAAGGAGAAACTTATCGGCTGCGTTTGCCGGATGGTTCTTTGGTATGGTTAAATGCTGCTTCAAGTCTGACCTATTCTGCTTCTTTAATTGAGCGTGGGAAGCGGATGATCAGGCTTCGTGGCGAGGGGTATTTTGAAATTTTTAAGGATAAAGCACATCCTTTTGTGGTAAAAGTTAAAAAGAGCGATAACCTGCCGGAACAGGAGATCACCGTGTTAGGTACACATTTTAATGTAAAAGCATACGATGACGAAGGCAACATAAAAACGACACTACTGGAAGGATCCGTACGCATTGCTACACCCAGTACCTCATTAGAGCGAGATGGGAAGAAGGAACAATTTCCTGGATATATCATACTTAAACCCAATGAGCAATCCATCGTGACGAGTGCCAACCAAATCAAAGTTAATCAGGCCGATATCGAAGAGGCAATTGCCTGGAAAAACGGTCACTTCAGCTTTAAAGATGAGAATATACAGACGATTATGCAAAGTATCTCTCGCTGGTACAACGTAGAAGTCAGCTACGAGGGAAATATTACCAAAGATGGTTTTAATGGTAAAATATCCCGCTTTAAAAATATCAATCAAGTATTAAAAATGTTAGAAGACACCAAATTGGTCCATTTCAAAGTAGAAGGAAGGAGGGTGATCGTAAGGGAATAAAAATACAAAATTAATTTGCGGGCTAGATAGAAATAAGCCAGGGAACCGGACGAATCCGGAACCCTGACTAAGTAAGGCTCACGTCAATAAATTAAATCAACGAACCGCGGTTGCCTGACCCATCGTCGAAAATGAAAAGGCAACTCGCATAACCTAACCAAGCGAATGTACAGTTTTTACACCAAAAAACTATGGGTTCCACCGCACGCCATAGCCAAACTACTGATGATTATGAGGCTCACCACCCTAATATTAATCATAGCCATAATGCAGGTAAGTGCTTCCTCTGTTGCACAGCGGATTACCTTGTCTGAAAAACAAGCTTCACTGGTGACCGTTTTTGACAAAATCAGAGCGCAAACTGGTGTAGACTTCCTGGTATCTTCCAGCATGCTTCATGAAGCCAAACCTGTGAATATCCAGGTCAGCAATGTTGAACTGGAAGAGGTCCTAAAAAGAATTTTTAAAGACCAGAATCTGGATTTTACAATTAAGGATGAATCTGTAGTTGTCTCAAAAAAGGACATCTCTCCTAAACAGCCGGTTGCGCAGATTGATCCGATTATCGTTCAGGGGTATGTAAAGACTGAAAATGGAAAACCGCTGCAAGGGGTGACTATTCAGATGTTAAATACACCACTAATGTCTCAATCTCAGGAAGATGGTTATTTTTATTTTGGTACAATTCCTGAAAATTCTACACTGATCTTTTCTTATATAGGTTATAAAACAGATACCGTACGTGTAAGAGGTAGATCAATACTTCATGTCACCATGAGGCTTAATGTTGAAACAATTAGGGAGGTGGTTGTCTCTACGGGTTATCAGACCATTGCTAAAGAGCGCGTAACAGGCTCCTTTAGTAAACCAGATATGAAGGCTTTTCATAATCGCACAGGTACCACTGACATCATGAGCCGGCTGGATGGGCTGGTTGCAGGACTTACTGTGATCAATAAGCCGAATACTGAGACCGGGAGTATGTTAATCCTGGAAAACAATACCAATAATGATCGTTTTATATTGAGGGGTAAAGGCAGTGTTAACCTGTCATCCCAACCGCTTTATGTGGTGGATGGTGTCCAGATGCCAAACATCAATAACATCAATCCGAACGATGTGGAAGACATTACTGTGCTTAAGGATGCAGCAGCAGCAGCAATTTACGGTGCAAAGGCAGCAAACGGAGTTATTGTGATAACTACCAGAAAAGGAAAAAGGAACGAGGCGGTTAAAATAAGTTATTCAGGTTTTATCAATTTTCAGGGGAAGCCCGATTTTAAAAAAGGGTTGTACATGAATAGCTCCCAGTACATTCAGACTGCCAGGGAGCTCTTTGATCCGGTCAATTATCCCTGGAGTTCACTTACTACAGATTTCATTGCGCCACATGAACTGATCATGTATAATCAATACCGCGGCCTGATTTCCGAAACACAGGCCAATAGAGGCCTGGATAGTTTAAGTGCTATAGATAACCGGCAACAGATAAAGGATCTTTTTTACCGCAATGCATTTTCCACAAACCATACGATTTCGGCATCAGGGGGAGGGGATAAATATTCTTTTTATAGTTCTATATCCTATACCAAGAACCACACCAGTACACCTGGACAGACCAATAATGCATACCGCGTAAACTTTAATCAAAGTATCGTTCCATCCGATTGGCTAAGCATTAGGCTATCTACATCTTTGAACAATACACTGGACAAGAATAAAAATCCGATCAAGGTTGCCGGAGACTTCCTCCCTTATCAATTGTTTAAAGATAAAGACGGAAATAATATCCAGATGAATTACCTGCAAGGCTGGACGGCTGAAACCAGGGCCGGTTACCAGGCCAGAAGCCGTCTGGATTTGAATTATACTCCGCTTGATGAATTTGAGAAACAATATAGCAGCCGGAATATGCTAAGCTTTAACAATACAGCAGATATTAAACTTAAATTATTTAAAGGTTTCAGCTTTGAGGGGACTTATGGTTATCAGAAATCTCCGGGCAGTTCTTTCACCTATTCTGATATCTCAGAATACACAATGAAAAGAGAGTTATTAAATTTTACGGTGGCAAATACACCAGAAGACGCTCCGGTTTATTACTTGCCGATAACCGGAGGAAAATACGTTACCAACGAATCTTTGTCTGAAAATTGGACCATCAGGAACCAGTTGGTTTACAACGGTTCTTTGAGAGAAGGCAGGGACCGTTTAAACGTGCAAATAGGTCAGGAAGCCCAGGAGCAGTCCAGTAAAACAACCATCAATACACTAAGGGGCTACGATGATGTATTAAAAACATACGCCTTACTAGATTATGTCGCACTAAGCAGACCGCTTTTCGGCGCGGTTGGATCGGGTTTCAGTATGTTTAATGAACAGCCTTATGCGATCTACTCGGCGAAGTCACGTTTTGTTTCCTATTTTGGTTTGTTTAATTACTCCTTCAGCGATAAATATATGCTTGACGGGAGCATCAGACTGGATAAAAGCAGCCTGTTTGCAACAGAACACTCGGGGCAGAAAAAACCGATTTACAGCATTGGTGGTAAATGGCTGATCTCAAAAGAAGCGTTTATGAATCCGGTAAACTGGATTGATAATCTGGGATTGCGAACTACTTTCGGCATCACAGGAAACTCTCCTTATCTGGGAGCTGGTTCTATGGTAGATGTTTTATATGCAGATACTGATCCTACTCTTGGAAGCAACCTAAAGCTTGCATCAATGGCAAATAAAGGATTAAGGTGGGAAAGTACTAAGACGCTTAATTTTGGGCTGGATTTTTCAGTGTTAAAATCAAAACTGAGTGGTAGCATAGATGTGTATAGCAGAAATACAACAGATCTGCTGGGCCTGGTGCAATACAATCCACTTGCGGGGGGAGAATCCGCAATTGGGAATATCGGCAAGATCCGAAACAATGGAATTGAATTGTTTCTGCGTTCAGAGAACATCCGGACACGGAGCTTCAGCTGGTCAAGTAGTTTAGTGTTAGGTTATAATGTTAATAAACTGGTTTCCTATTCGGTTCCTGAACAGCACGAGCTTACAACCTTGGCCTGGCTAACGGGTAATTATCGTGTTGGCTATAGTAATCCTTCATTATTTGCTTATCGTTTTGCTGGTCTCGACAATATGGGAGATCCACAAATCAAATTGGCGGACGGAACAGTAACAAAGCAGCGACAGGCGGCCCGGCCCGAAGATCTGGTTTATATGGGTACAACACTCCCTAAGTATAATGGCAGTGTAGGAAATACGCTATATTATAAAGGAATTTCCCTGACCGCTAATGTTAATTATAGTATTGGTGCAGTGATGCGTAAACCGGTAAGTTACATTTCTTCAGGTCGCTTAACCGGAAGTGCCGGTTCTTACAGCGCCAATATATTCGCTGACTTTGAGAATCGCTGGAAAAATCCGGGGGATGAAGCTTTTACCAACATACCATCCTACAGCTTTAATGAAATGGATGATTTTACCAGAAGAGATATCAATTATTACAGGATGGGGGATATCAATGTGATCAGTGCTTCTTTCGTCAGGCTTAAGGACATCACACTTTCCTATGGCCTTTCTTCAAACCTATTAGAGAGTTTAAGCGTGGGGCAGGTAAATGTGTATGTGCAGGGTACAAATTATATGTTGTGGAAGGCAAATAAATCTGGCATAGATCCGGAGTATCCGCTTTTGGATAAGGCAGGGCGGTCATATAGTGTTGGTTTAAATGTTACATTTTAATTTTAGAAATATCATGTACAGATATAAATATATTACAGTTTTAATGAGCCTGTTGTGCTTCACACAGCTCTCCTGTAAAAAAGACTTTCTGAATATCGTTCCGCAAGGAAATCAGGTGGCGGTAACGGTTAAGGATTACGATTTACTGATGAATGATCCGGGTCTTAGTCATTATAGTGTAGCCGGAGGCTGGCAGGGACCAGCACTGATGGGTGATGAAGTCGCTGCGGAGGCTGCCTATTTCAATACTGCTACTGCCTATATACAAGTTGCCTTCAGATGGGAAGATCAGCTAAACCAACCTGAAGATATAGACAGGGCCAGCAGAAGTTGGCTGGAACAGCTATATGTTCTCAACAAAGTGATCAATGAGGTGATGGATGCGTCCCACGGCTCCATTGAACAAAAAAAAGCGATCAAAGCCGAGGCCCAGGCAAACAGGGCGTGGATCTATTTTCAGCTGATTAACTTCTATGGAAAGCCGTATGTGGCGGCGACTGCCGGTACAGATCCCGGGTTTCCAATGATATTGGCGTCGGATATGACCGTAAGGGACTTCAGCCGTAGCACGGTGCAGGCCGTTTATGATTTTATCATTAGAGACTTCACTGAAGCCATCACAGACCTGCCGTTGAGTAACTCCAATGGGTTAAGGTTTAATAAAGCGGCTGCCGAAGGCCTGTTGGGAAAAGTATATTTATACATGGGCAGAAATGCAGAGGCCCTCGATCTGTTCAACGCTGCTTTTACACATAACGCTGCGAGGACGATACCAGCAGTATTGTATAATTATAATCAGGAATTTGCCGCCGGTGGAAAGTTCAGTCCCATCAATTTTGACGGTCCTTCCAATTCACCTGGCAAAAACTATCTTGATTTTACAGAATCCATAGTATCAAAAGATTTTTATAACGATACCGATATTGGGACGGGCTATGGGAATGATGCTTTTGTATTAGATCCCAAAAGCGAAGGTTTATTCAAACCTACCGACTTAAGGCTGAAATTTTATGCCGCCGAGTTTCCCTATCAAGAACCAAATCCATCAGGAAGGCTTAGGAAATATGGCGTCAGGTATTCCAGGTTTGGTTTGCAAATGGCAGAACTTTATTTGTTGAGAGCAGAAGCTAAAGCCCGATTAAATGATTTTCCCGGAGCAAAAGCAGACGTTGAGGAGTTACGTAAGAATCGAATGCCTGCTGAAGATGCGGATATACCTGTTGAAAGCACATCCGGCGTTTCAGAAATGGTGAAGTATATTTTTGAAGAACGTATCCGTGAATTTGCAATGGAGGGCTACCGCTGGTTTGATATGAGAAGGGAGTCTGTAGATCCTATATTTAATGGTAAAATTTATACCCATACCATTTTTAATTATTCAGAACAGAGTTCGGTAGTCATCCCTTTGCGGCCAGTGCGGTTAACTATGAAATTGCCATATCGCATTAGCAGTACTAACCCAGATCTGCCGGACAATCCTTAAGCATATCAACTACTTAAATTATTATACAAGCGCTGCTGAACCATTCAGTCGGCCAGCTAGCTAACACCCTTAAACAAAGAAAAAATTGGAAAAAAGTATCATTAAAATTGAACATTTGTCCCATAAGTATGCCAGCTCCTGGGCTATCCGGGACATTAATATGGAAATTGACCACAGTGGAATCGTGGGACTGTTAGGCGCCAACGGTGCTGGTAAATCGACAATTATGAACATCTTATGCGGGGTGTTGAACCAAACTGAAGGTGACGTATTCATAAACGGTATCAGTTTGCGCGAGCAGCCTGAACTCGCCAAACGGCAGATCGGTTTTTTGCCACAAAGCGCACCCTTATATACGGACCTGACTGTAGATGAATATTTGGTCTATTGCGCAGAACTCAGGCTTATACCGAAAGAGAAAATTAAACCTGCACTGGAAGATGCCAAGGAACGTTGTGGCATTACACATTTCAGTGAACGGCTGATTGGCAACCTGTCCGGTGGGTATCGCCAAAGGGTAGGTATCGCCCAGGCCATAATACATCAGCCAAAAGTAGTTGTTTTAGACGAGCCAACCAATGGCTTGGATCCCAATCAGATCATAGAAGTAAGGACGTTGATCAAAGAGATTGCTGCTGATCGTCTGGTTATCTTTTCCTCTCACATTCTATCTGAAGTACAGGTACTCTGCAGAGACATCAAAATGATAGAGGCGGGCAGGATTGTATTCGAAGACACGATGGAAGCTTTCAATAATTATGTCGAGCCGCATAGTGCGCTGATGTTTATGGAAAATCCGCCAGTAGAAGCAGCGCTTCTTGAAATTGAAGGCGTTGAAAAAGTTCAGTTCCTGACCGAGAGGCAGATCCGGATTTATTTTAGTGGCAACCAGGATATTTCAGAAAGGATAATTGTCGCCAGTGTACAGAATGGCTGGAGGTTGAAGGAAATCAATCTCGATAAAACTGCGCTTGACGAAGTATTTAAACAGTTATCAACCAAGTCAAGATAAAACAGAAGAAAATGATATATAAAATAGCAAAAACGGAACTGAAGAATCTGTTCTATTCACCGATCGCATGGTTTCTGATCATTGCATTCATGGTTACCTGTGCAATGGTTTATATGGATATGATAGATAATATTGTCATGGCTCAGGAAATGGGTGGATTGCAGCTTAAGCTATTGAAGGATCTGACCAGCCGGGTCTTTGCCGGTCAAGGTGGAGTTTTTAATAAAGTAATGGGTAACCTTTACCTCTTTATGCCTTTACTTACTATGGGGCTGATCAGTCGTGAAATCAACTCCGGCACCATTAAACTGCTGTATTCTTCGCCAGTTAAAATCCGGGATATCGTATTTGGGAAATACCTTGCCATGATGATTTACAGCCTGGTTCTGGTGGCCATTGTTACGGTTTTTATGGCTGCTGGCTTCTTTCATCTTGTAGCCCTGGATTCTGGCATGCTAATTTCCAGTGTACTGGGATTATACCTGCTTCTGTGTGCTTATGGAGCTATTGGTTTGTTTATGTCCAGCCTGACTACCTATCAGGTCGTTGCGGCCATTAGTAGTTTTTTAATGATCGGTATTTTGTCCTACATCGGCAGTTGGTGGCAGGAAATTGATTTTGTCAGAGATCTTACTTATTTCCTTTCTCTTTATGGCCGTACCGAAAAGATGCTCAACGGGTTAATCACGACCAAGGACATCATTTACTTCGTGATCATCGTTTACATATTTTTAAGCTTTACTATTTTTAAACTTAAAGCCGGAAGAGAGTCTAAACCGTTTTGGGTGCATGCTTCCAGGTACACTGCTGTTGTATGTTCTGCCCTTGCTATCGGATATATTACTTCAAGGCCGGCCATTACAGGTTATCTGGATACGACCAGAAATCAAAAAATGACCTTGTCGGTTAATGCGCAAAAAATTATTACAGAACTGGGTACTAATGAACTTGAGGTTACGATGTACAGCAACTTATTGGATAACCTGGGTTTTCTGGGGCTTCCTCAACTTCGCAACAGGTACCTGGATGTATGGGAGCCTTACGCCAGATTTAAACCAAACATCAGCTTTAAATATGTGGATTATTATGATACGCCATATAACAACAGGATATTGGAAAGTCAGTATCCAGGTAAGAGTTTAAAAGAAAAGGCAGAACTGCATGCCAAAAATAGCAGGTTGGACCTTAATAACTTCTTGCCACCTGTAGAAATCCATAAAATTATGGATCTGGAACCAGAAAATAACCGTGTGGTAATGCATTTGAAGTACAAAAACAAAAAAACCTTTTTAAGATTCTTCAATGATGAAGAAATGTATCCGGGTGAGACTGAAGTCTCGGCGGCATTTAAACGATTACTTTCCGCTAAATTTCCCAAAATTTCATTTTTGAAGGGAAATTTGGAAAGAGATATCGATAGAAGCGGGGACCGGGATTACCAGTTTTTAACCAATACGAAACCCTACAGGTATTCATTGATCAACCAGGGATTTGATACCGACACACTTTCGCTGGAAACTCAGCATATAGATCAATCGATCTCTGCGATTGTAATTGCGGATCCGAAAAGGGCCTTGTCCGCAGTAACCTCGTCAAAGATTGAAGCTTATATTGCCCGGGGAGGAAATATGCTGATTGCGGGAGAGCCGGGTAAGCAGAATATTTTGAACCCAATTTTAAAGCAATTGGGAGTACAATTGATGCCTGGCTCTATTGTGCAACCAGACAAGAACCTTACACAAAATTTGTCCCAGAACACGGTTACTGGTTTTGCGTCAAGCTTTTCTAAAATTCTCGCTTCAAAGCGGGCCGACGGACTTATCGTGAGTATGCCCGGGGCAACTGCGATTGCTCATGATCCACAGGGACCTTTTAAAGTCACTGCTTTATTGCTTACGAATGCGAAGAAAAGCTGGCTGAGAAAAAATAACTATGTGGTGGATTCATCGAATGTCGTTTTCTCTGCTACCGATGGAGATATCCAACAATCATTTCCTACAGCTGTAGCGCTTACCAGGACAATAAATGGAAAAGAGCAACGGATCATTGTTTCGGGAGACGCCGACTTTATGAGCAATAGTGAGTTGAGGAAAGATATGGTCCCAAACTGCAATTTTGAATTCAGTACCGCTCTGTTCAGTTGGTTAAGTTATGGAGAATTTCCTATTGACACGTTTAGACCCGAATCTAAAGACAATCGTACGACGCTGTCCACTGCGAAGGTTAAGGTCAACAGGGTTATTTTTATCTGGATTCTTCCGGGACTGGTTTTGGCTTTTGCTATCATATTGTTAGTCAGACGTAAAAGGAAATAAACGGACATATGCTATTTACAACAGATCAGCAGACGCTGGAAGACCTGAACATCTTCGGTAAATACGGTGAAAATTCCATTTACCAGTTGTTTAACCATACCGCTTCAAGGGGAGGAGCATTGCTTTTAAAAGAAATGTTTAGTTATCCGTTATCAGATGAAAATGCCATCAATAAAAGAAGTGGTATCATTCAGTACCTGGCCATTAAAAATATAGCGTTTCCTTTTCAGAATGGGGATTTTGATGCCATTGAATCTTATCTGGACAACACAGACGAAAGGAGTAAACTGGCTGCGCAGCAGCATTCGGTCAGTAAAAGGTTAACCAACCTGATAGCTACGGATGTGGAAACAGCTGCGCTTCACAAAGGTGTAATAACCTTGGTTAAGGTGTTAAGAGGTTTTCATCGTTTTGTTAATGACCTTAACCTTGGCGCTGTTCATCCTTATCATACCGATAGGGATGACATAATGCAGTTACTAGCCGAGCCTTCGTTTGCTGTTTTCATCACACAAAAGGAACCGGGCAAACTATCAAATCTGGAAATATCTGACTATGATGTGTTGTTCAGGTTTCGGCACAGAGAATTGATTTTACAGTTGTTACGCCACATCTACTTTTTGGATGTTTATTGTGCCGCTGCGAAGGTTGCGCGAATACATGGTTTTGTTTTTGCAAAGGCAGTACCGAATCATCTTTATGTGCTTAATGTACAAGATGTATACCATCCGCATGTAAAAAATGCGGTTGCCAATTCGGTAGAAGTCAGTCAGAAAAATAACGTGATTTTTCTGACCGGAGCCAATATGGCTGGCAAATCAACTTTCATGAAATCCTTGAGTATCGCATTATTTCTGGCCCATATGGGCTTTCCGATAGCTGCTTCGGCTATGGAATTTTCCGTTTTAGATGGCATTTACACCACTATAAACCTGCCCGACAATCTGGGAATGGGTGCAAGCCATTTCTATGCGGAGGTGTTGAGGGCAAAAAAAATGGCGCTTGAACTGAGGGAAAGAAGCTTATTCGTATTGTTCGATGAATTGTTCAGAGGTACAAATGTAAAAGACGCCAGCGAGGCAACCATTGCTTTTACAGCGGCCTTTGCGGCAAAAAAGAAAAGCTTTTTTGTGATCTCGACTCATATTATTGAAGCCGGTGAAGTATTGAAAGGGCAATGCCCCGATATTAATTTTATTTATATGCCCACATTGATGGATGGCAATCAGCCGGTCTATACTTACCGGCTCGAAAAAGGGATAACCGCTGACAGGCACGGGATGGTAATTATTAACAACGAGGGTATTCTGGATATTCTTGAAGCAGGACTGGCAAAGAACAATAATTGACTATGAACTTTATAGCAGATAAACAAACAGTCACCGATCTGAACCTCTTGGGTAAATACAAGCCCGATTCCATTTATAGCATTTTTAATCAGGTGCGAACATCCGGGGGCGAAAGGCTGCTTCAGGAAATGTTCCGGCAGCCGCTTACTGATCATCATCAGATCAATGTGCGCAGTGCGCTATTTTCTTATTTCGGGCAGCAACAAACAGACTTTTCTGTTCAAACCGTGTTATTCCGGCAAATGGAAACCTACCTGGAGACAGGCAGCCAAAATAGCTTCATTGCAGCCTTTGCCTGCTCAGCATATCAAAAATTCGCGGCGAATTTTTTACGTGATGAGCAGTATCAGCTAGTGTACGCCGGCTTGTTAGCCAGTATAGAGGTGCTGAACTTATTTCGTGACTTTCTTTTTCAGTCTGATAAGGATTCCGGCAGTCCGTATGCAAAGGAGCGGCAAATGCTTGCGGATATTTTTCAAGACAGACGATTGGGCTGGTTGGATGAAGAACGGAATAACAAGCACCTGAGTTTGGTAAAAGTGGCAAGATACAACCACATTTTAAAATATGTGCTCCAGGATGAAATAGAGCAGTTGCTAAACGGAATGTACCGGCTCGATGTCTATATTACCGTTAGCCAGGTCGCCAGGCTCCACGGTTTACGATATGCAAAGGCCTTACCTAAATCAGAAAATATACTACAAATCGATTCCCTGCGCCATCCGGGTTTAGAGAAGGGAATTGCCAATCCCGTTTCCTTCGGAAAAGATCAAAACCTGTTATTCCTTACCGGGGCCAACATGGCTGGTAAGTCTACTTTTATGAAAGCATTCGGGATTGCCATATACCTGGGCCATATGGGCTTTCCCGTGGCAGCTTCCCGTATGACGTTTTCTACATTAGATGGAATCTATTCTTCTATTAATGTCGCAGATGATCTGAATATGGGATATAGTCATTTCTATGCGGAAGTGTTGCGGGTAAAAACTGTGGCTGAAGAAGTTGCGTCAGGGAAAAATCTGGCAGTGCTGTTTGATGAACTCTTTAAGGGAACTAATGTTAAAGATGCCTATGATGGGACACTGGCGGTGACTGAAGCGTTCTCAAAATATAGAAACTGTTTTTTCATCATTTCCACACACATCATTGAAGTAGCATCTGCGTTGAAAACAGCAGGCGATCATATTGCTTTTGCTTATCTGCCTACAGTAATGAAGGGCACAGTACCTCAATATACCTACCAGCTAAAAGAAGGGGTAACAGAGGACCGGCAAGGTATGATGATTATTGAAAATGAGGGGATTATAGGACTGTTTAAAGATCAATCTTAAAAAACTAACTTAAAAAAATGAAAAATCGGATATTTATGAAGCAGCGACTGCTGCTTGTTATTTTATTTGTTTCCATCAGCCAAGGTGCCTGCCGGGCGCAGGAAACCCAGCTTCCCCTTGACAGCAATGTTCGTAAAGGGACGCTTTCTAACGGATTTACCTATTACATCAGACAGAATTCGGAACCCCAAGGCCGGGTAATGCTTTCCCTGGTCAATAAAGTAGGTTCCATTTTAGAAACGGACCAGCAGCAGGGACTGGCACATTTCGTAGAACACATGAGTTTTAACGGAACTACACATTTCCCTAAGAATACACTGGTGGATTACCTGCAAAGAGCAGGATTAAAGTTTGGGGCTGACATCAATGCATCCACCAGTTTTGACCAGACTTTATATCAGCTCCCTCTCCCGGCTGATGATCCTGAAATTCTTAAAAATGGTATTCAAATTCTACGTGACTGGGCGCAGGAAGCCAGGCTTGAAGCTTCAGAGATCGAAAAGGAGAGAGGAGTTGTACTGGAAGAAAAACGCTCAAGAAAAGGAGTACAGGAACGTATACAAATGCAGACTTTTCCTATGATGACCAACCACTCGTTATATTCCAGGCGAATGCCAATCGGGACAGACGAAATACTTAACAATTTCAAACCTGAAACCATTCGTTCGTTTTATAAAGATTGGTATCGTCCGAACCTTCAGGCATTAATTGTAGTTGGAGACATCAACCCGGATGAAATTGAAGGCATGATAAAGAAAAAATTCTCTGATCTTAAAAACCCTGAACAGGAAAGGCCTCATGAGGTTCCAACAATTCCATTATCAGGAAGGAATCAATTTCTGGTAGTTACTGACAAAGAGATTACTTCTACCGCAGTTCAGGTGGTGATAAAGAGTAAAACCCCGGAATTGAAAACGGTTGAAGACTATAAACAGAGTATCATCCAGCAATTATTTAGTTCAATGTTACGCAACAGGTTTAATGAACTCAATCAAAGCAAAAGCACAGCTTTACTTAGTGGCGGCGCAAGTATTGGCGAGTTCCTTGGCGGTTTAAATACACTTACCATATCAGCAGGTAGCAGGACAGGTGAAATGGAAAAAGCCTTTAAGGAAGTATGGCGTGAAATCGTCAGAATCAGCAGATTTGGTTTTACCGAGTCTGAATTGGCCAGAGTAAAAATCAATCATCAATCTATGTTTGACGCAATAGCCAGGGAAAAAGGCAAGATCAATTCTGAACAATATGTGCAGGAATATGTTGCTCATTTCATGTCTGATCTTGCAGCCCCGGGCATCGATTATGAAACACAGCTGGTAGCGAAGGTACTACCTGAGATCACACTTATGCACATGGCTAACTTTGCTAAGGCCCAGTTTAAAAATATAGACAGGGACGTGATTCTGACAGCTCCGGAGAAGGACAAAGGTAGCCTTCCGGATGAGGTTACTTTTAATTCCTGGATCAAAGAAGTGGAGTCAGAAAATCTTCGGGCTAAGGTGGATCGGGCAGCCAGTAATACTTTATTGTTAAAGATGCCCGTGGCCGGCAAAATAGTTTCAGAAGAAAAAGACGCAGTCCTGAATATAACAAAGCTTACTCTGAGCAATGGTGTCAAAGTTATTCTTAAGCCAACTGATTTTAAAAACAACGCGGTGCATTTCGGAGGTTTTGCATGGGGTGGGGCTGGTGTTTACCCGGAAAAGGATTTTCAGTCGGCATCCAATTCTGCAAATATCATTGGTTCCTTTGGCGTGGGTAATTTAAATAATCTTGAGCTTGGTAAATATTTGACAGGTAAGGAGCTTCAGGTGCGTCCTGGAATTTCAGAATCCATGCAGTTTGTAAGGGGAGGTGCGTCGCTGAAGGATTTACCTGCCGCTCTGGAACTCTTATATGGTGTTTTTACGCAACCCCGGAAAGATGGTGATCAATTTGAGCAGGTATTGAACGGAGGACGGTCGAGCCTCAGTAACAGGGAAAACGACCCGATGGCTGTTTTCGAGGATACAGTTTCTGCGATATTGAATAATTACCACCCCAGGCGTACGGGCCCGAGTATGGAAAAACTGACCCAGCTTTCCCTTGACAGGATGTACGAAATCTATAGGGAGCGTTTTGGAGACGCAAGTGGCTTTACTTTTACATTTGTTGGCAGCTTTAAAGTAGATAGTATAAAACCACTGCTGGAACAATACATCGCCGCCTTACCCGCTAGCGGCCGTGTTGTCAAACCAAATCAGTTAGATATCCATGTACCCGAGGGAAAAATTGAAAAGACTGTATATAAAGGAACTGAAGACAAGGCAAACGTGCTGCTGGTACACTCCGGACTATGCGATTACAATTCGGCCAATCTCACTGAGCTGGATGCGTTAAAGGAAGTGCTGCTAATCCGTCTTACGCAGCGTTTGAGAGAGGAGGAGGCTGGTGTGTACAGCCCCTCAGTTTCTTTTTCCGCTATCAAATTTCCTGTGGCCCGGTATACTCTGACTGTTTCGTTTGCCTGTTCACCTCAAAATGTAGAGAAACTCATCGCAGCAACGCAGGATGAAATCAATAAATTAAAGAATGCAGGCCCGGAAAAAGTGAATGTGGACAAAGTTATTGCTGAAGGAATAAGGCGCCATGAAACTCAGATCAGGACCAACGGCTGGTGGATGGGCTACATTGATCAGAATATTCAAACCGGACAACTGCTGAAATCACCGGAGCATCTTGTCTCTGACATGAAAAATACAAGTCCCTCATTGCTAAAAGCAGCTGCCAATAAGTATCTGAGCGGCAAGAACTTTGCAAGGCTGGTATTAATGCCGGAATCAAAAAAATAAGACAATATGAGTTTCCTATTGCAATATGGCTCTGTCGAACGGAGAGCCATATTGCAATAGGAAATTTCCTTTTCGGTGTCGCCTTCAAAAATGTGATTTTGGAAAGGCAGATAAATTAAAGAGATTTGCTTTTTATCGCTAAGATTTGTTTCCCTTATGATAGACATCATCAAAGTTTTTAAACACTTCCAGATAGTGTCGTGAGTTTGGTTTCATCAGCTTACCTTTTTTATACACCAGGTCAAGTTCATTTTTCATTCCTTTGGGACTAACACCAAAAATTTGATGGAGCAGATCTGCGCATCTATCCGTTGGCGCAAGGAAACTTAATTTACTTGTCTTTTCCAATACATAAAATAGAAGAACCGGTGCCCGGTTTGACAACTGATCCTGTTTACATTTCTCCAACCAGGCTTGTTCCTTTCCTTCATACGCGATTATCGCAGTTTCAAGTTTAGGGAGAAAGTCAAGGTTGAAGGTAGGCCGATAGATGAAATAGTACAGTAGCACGTAAGCAAGTGCTCCTATCATAAATAAGGCACCAAGCTGAGCGCCATCGGTAATAATCAACGGGCTGGAGATAAGGATTACGAAAAGGGTACTTATACCTACTAACATGAGGTAATGTTGCAAGACATTTTCCCAATAATCACTAATCCAGTTTATGACGGATAGTGGCTGTAGGCAAAACGGCATAAGAAGAGCAATAACCTTCATGTGTTTTGTGAAATTGGGAATAAATGTAATTGTAGTTAATTGGTAAATCAAACGTGGCAAAGGAATGCATCCACCTCAAATTCAAACATCTCATTAAACTGAAATCGATTAACTAATCGACTATAAAAGAAAAACCCGCGACTAGCGCGGGTTCCTTCGAGATTTTGCGGACCGGACGGGACTCGAACCCGCGACCTCCGCCGTGACAGGGCGGCATTCTAACCAACTGAACTACCGATCCTTCCTACAGGCAAGCTTTTCAGCCATTCTGTATTCCCCCATTTGGGGTTGCAAATATATAAATAATAAATTCATTTCTCCAAATTTTTATACTCCAGTAATGCCAGCCGTCCGTAATGATCGGATATCCGGGTGGTTTCCGGTAAGCGGTACTGTGTACAAAGTTTCAGTACAATGTCGGTGGCGGTAGCCAGCGATATTTTATGTCCTGTGGAAACAAATACCGGGTTGGTAGCAGTTTGTGTTCGCAGGGCGTTGCCGATATGCTCACTGCCTTCTATTAGTGGGGCAAGGCTGCCTCTTTCTTCTCCGAGGTGATGGTATTCGCCGCATAGCCGTGTTTTGCCGCAGCCGATCACGGGTTTGTTAACCGTTACTCCAAAGTGGCAGGCCATTCCAAAACGGCGCTGATGGGCCAGTCCCTGACCATCGCAAACGATGAGGTCCGGGAAAAGCGGGAGTTTTTCCCAGGCTTTCAGAAGGGGAGGCATCTCCCGGAAGGAGAATAGTCCGGGGATATAGGGAAAGGTAACTTCCATACAATGGGTGGCTACGGCCACTACCTGCAGGGTGGTATAGTCCAGCAGTACAATGCTGCCTGCGATCAGGTTCGAATCTTTGTCGTATTCCACGTCGGCGCCGGCAATAATTTTAATGGTATCCGGTAATTCATCTGTGGCGATTACCTGCCGACGTAATTCTTCCTGTATGGCGATAGCTGCATCTTCGGTGAGCATAGGCGACTTTTAAAACAGATAGAAAGATACCGTTTTGAGGTAAGATGTACGCTTTATAAATATTCTTTCCCGTTTGAAAAAGTAAATTTATATTTGATTGACGCCAATCAGTCCACATTAAATTATCAATCAAAATACGGTAACAATTTAATTTTCAGTTCACGATGAAAAGTACAGGAACAATGTCACATCTTTCCTGTAAGGTCTTGCTAAATCGATTTTTAAGAGAAAAGTAGCCTGGAATTCCTAACGTTAATATCCACGTAATATTAGACAATTACTTTTGTAGGGACTGTTATATTCAACTTATGTCTGCGCTTAAGAAAATATCTTTCCATCATACATCCGGAAGTTCCGGCCAGGCTGAATTTGAAGCGGCTGTAGCGGCCTATTGGGATAAGTTGCTCGGCATTGCCGTGGCGAAAACCAATCCGCATGATGCATTTGATATTGTACAGGATGTACTGCTTTCACTATGGGTGAAATGGGAGGAAGTGCCTAAAGACGAAACGCTGGAGTTTTACCTGCTTCACGCCCTGAAACTGCGCATCTTTAAGTACTATCGCACTAATGGCCGTTACCAGGCACACCTGAAAAAACTGGAAGTATTATTAAACGACACACTGGAATCACCGGATGCAATAGGCTCCGATGAACTGCACGGACTGAAAGAAACCATTATCTCTGAAGCGCTGGAAATCCTTTCTCCCAGTCAGCGCCAGTTATTTATCCTTCGCGTAAACCATCACTATTCTTACCAGAAAATTGCGCAGCAACTAGGTATAGATGCAGGCTCCGCACGCGTTTTATACAGCCGAGCCCTTAAACAGGTAAAGGCGCATATTAAAGCAAATCCGGCTTTATCTGCCAGCCTTATCTCCTCTTTTTTGTTGTTTACAATTCCTTAACCTTAGATGGAGTTAACATTTTTTGTGTTGCGGGTATTCATTAACAGATGGCAACACAAAAATATCCGAGGGCTGAAGCCCTGTTGAAAAAGTTTCATGAAGGAAAATGTACGCGGGAAGAACTGGCACTACTGGACAACTGGTATGACGGTTTAAACAGCGAAGCAGCTTTGTCCGCCCTGGAATCAAACCTTTACCGGCAGCAGTTCCTGGCTAATTTTCACAGCATGCTCCCGGCAGCTCCGGTAGCGTGGTGGAAGAAACGTTCCATTCAATGGGCCGCAGCAGCCAGCATATTGTTGCTGGCTGGCGCAGGATTTATGTGGCGCCGTTATTCACAACAGCCGCCCGCCCGCCTGGCTTACAATAAATCATTCCAGGTTACCAATGAAACCAGCAATATTAAACTGGTAGTACTGCCGGATAGCTCCCGCATCTGGCTGAATACTGCGGCTTCCCTTAAATGGAAGGAAGACTATAATAAACAAAGCCGTAACGTACAACTCACCGGGGAAGGCTTTTTTGAAGTACAAGGCAACCGGAACAAACCATTCGTGATCCACACCAGGGATCTCGCTATCCAGGTACTTGGTACACAGTTTAACGTGGAAGCCTATGCCGGCGAAGGATTAACCCGTGTATCACTGGTACAGGGTAAAGTAAAAGTACGCACGGAAAAAGACAGTACCATACTGAAGCCCGGCTACGCCGCCGCCTATAATAATGAAGAGAAAGCACTGAATATTTTAGCTACAGAAGCCGGTAAAGTAGCCGCCTGGAAAGAAGGCGCCTTCGGCGCTACTGATCTGCCTTTCAAAGATGCCGTTATGCGATTGTGCACACGCAACGGTTATCAGGTGAAATGGGAGAACACACAAGGCATCGAAAAAAATGTTTCTGTACTCTTCAAAAAAGACAGCTTCGTAAAAATGCTGGGAAATCTATGTTACATCAGCCGTAAACAATTCCGTATTTCCGACAAACAGGTGATCATCTATTAAATAACACGTGAACGCTCCTGAAAATTTCAACACATGAAAATGACATTTACTTCCGCTGATCAGCATAGCCGCAGCAGCGGCCCTGCTGTATCCCGCATCAAACGATTCCTGCTAATGGGATGTGCCCTGTTGCCAGCTACCTTCGGATACGCCAGGCAAAACGGGTTGAGCGAAAAAGTGAAACTGGATATTTCCCGTGCCTCCCTCTCCCAGGTGCTGAGCGCACTGGGACACCAGAGCAGCTTTACATTTAACTATGTAAAACAGGACTTCGACAAAATTATTGTCAGGGATTTCAAACCGGATAATATTACGCTGAACGAAGCCCTTAACATGCTCCGTAGTAAATCAGGTATTGAGTACAGCGTGAGCGACAAAGCCATCCTGCTCAGGAAAGCAGAGAAAGATCCGGAAGTACAAACTACCCAGGTAGTTGCCCGTAAAATTACCGGTCGTGTAACCACCGAGAATAAAGAACCTATTCCCGGCGTATCTGTTTGGGTAAAAGGCACTAAAACAAGAACCGTTACAGATGTCGATGGCAAATTTGAAATCACCCTGGACAGTGATAAAGCCATACTCAGCTTCAGCTATGTAGGTTACGAAACAGTAGAAATGCCTGCCGGTAGCTCAGATACGGTGAACCTTACGCTGAAAACCAGCAACAACGCATTGAATGAAGTAGTGGTACTGGGTTATGGCACCGCAAAAAAAGGTGACCTCTCTGCAGCCGTAGCAGTAGTACCAGACATGAAGCAGATCAAGGAACGCCCGGTACTGGATGTGGCCAATATGTTACAAGGTAAAGTACCCGGTATCACGGTGGTAAGCAATGGTGGTCATACCAGCAATGCCAACAGTGTAGTAATCCGAGGCGTAGGTTCCCTGAATGATAATGTACTGTATGTGGTAGATGGCGTACCCGGTGCGCCTTATAACCCTGCTGATGTGGAATCCATCACAGTATTGAAAGATGCTGCTTCTGCTGCTATTTACGGCGCTTTCTCGGGTTCGGCAGGGGTTATCCTCATTACTACCCGCCAGGCTGCAAAAGGACTACCCAGCGTACAGTATACCGGCTTTGTTGGCGCCAAGGAACCCTGGCGCACATTGCAGTCACTCACAGCAGAACAGCAGGGTAAAGTATCCGACCTCGCGCAAACCAATGCCGGACTGACTCCGCTGGAAGGATGGAATCCTGCCAAAAACCCGGATGGCCTGGTAACGCGCACTAACTGGATGGATGAGATTTTCCGCACCGGTCTGATACAACGTCACAATATCAGCGTAAATGCCGGAACGGATAAATTTTCCACCCTCTTCCAGGCACGTTATGAGAAAGAAGAAGGTACGCTGATCAATACCTATAATAAAAATATTTCCCTGAGATTTAATGCAAATTATCAGTTTAGTAAGAACGTTAAACTGCGCCAGGATCTCTTCTGGAATAATAATGATAACAGGGATGCAGAAACCGCCAGTGGTTACAGCGGCGTTATTCTTTCTGCCTTGTACATGCCGCGCTCCGCTACCCCATACTACAGCGATGGTACCTTTGGCGGCGTAGGCCCAAGAGGTTCCCAGTATAACGGTATCTACGGAGATGTGATCAACCCGGTAGCCACCCTGCTGAGAAACCAACCCTATAACAAACGGAATGACCTGCAGTCGGCAACGGAGTTAACGGTGTCTGATATTATCCCTGGCCTTACTTACCTGTCCCGTTTTTCTTACCGTCAGCAAAATGCATTGTGGAAAAACTTTGAACCTAGAAGAACAGAGCCCGGAAAACCAAATGATCAGAATACTTTAACCTATTCTACAGATAAAGGATACAAATGGATTTGGGAAAATACCCTTAATTACAATAAGATCATCAACCGGCATAACATTGGTGTGATGGCATCTATGACAGGGCAGGAAGAATCTAACCGCAACTTTTCTGCCGCTGCCAAAGGATTTGAAAACGAATCCGACTGGGCGCAGTTTTTTACCAATGCCACCATCTTTGATCAGAATCAACCTGCCGATGATGAATGGAAAGACAGAACAGTTTCCTATGTAGGAAGATTATCCTATAGCTGGGCAGACCGTTACTTTGTAACCGCCAGTTACCGTAACGACGTTGCCGGCAGGTTAGCAGAAGGCTATCGCTCCAAAGGTTTCCCGGGTGTAACAGCCGCGTGGAAAATCAGCTCAGAGTCGTTCATGGATAATGTAAAATGGATGGATCTGCTCAAAATCAGGGGAAGCTGGGGAAGGATTGGTAACCTGGGTTCCATCGGACATTATTATGGTTATGCTAAACTCACTCCGGATTATACTTTCCAGGTGGGTGACGGTGCGCCAAGATCCAACTCACTCGCCAATGGAAGTGCATTTAACCGTTCCCTGTCCTGGGAAACTTCCCAGCAATCAGATATCGGTATCGACATCAGCGTCCTGAAACAGCGCCTGAATATTACCGCCGATTATTTTGATAAACTTACCTATGACCTGATCCAGCTGCAATCCAACTGGCCCAATACTTTCGGTATAGGCGCACCGTATATTAATAAAGGAGAAATCAGTAATAAAGGTTTTGAAGTAGCTGTAACCTGGAATGATCATATCGGTATGGTAGGATATAACCTGGGAGCTAATATCGCTACATTAAAGAACAGGGTGAAATCCATAGATGAGGATCCGGCTGCTACATGGGTACACACTGATGCCTTCAGAGGTGTGCTCACGCCTTTCCGCTCTAAAGTAGGGGAGCCATTTTATTCTTACTGGCTGATAAAAACTGCAGGTATCTTCCAATCGGATGACGAAGCAAAAGCTTATCAGAAAGACGGTAAAATGATTCAGCCTAGCGCAAAAGCCGGTGATCTGAAATTTGTGGATCAGAATGGCGACGGCTCCATCAATGACGGCGACCGCGTATACATGGGCAACGCATTTCCAAAACTTACTTACGGATTCACAGCCAACTTCACCTGGAAGAATTTTGACCTGAGCCTGTTTATGCAGGGCGTGGGCGGTGTAAAGCTGTTCAATGCTTTCAAAATGACTACCTTAAGCGGCTCCGAACAGGGATACAACCGTTGGGATAAAATCCTCGATGCCTGGTCTCCTGAAAATAAAGGATCCAACATCCCCCGTATCTCCGCAAATGATCCCAATAAAAATTTCCAGACCAACTCCGATTGGTATCTTGAAAATGGTAATTACCTGAGATTAAAGAACCTGTTGATCGGCTATACCTTTAAGAAAATGAGCTGGAATCAGGGCCTTCGTGTATACTTCAGCGGCGACAACCTCCTCACCTTTACCAAATACACCGGTATGGACCCGGAAGTAGGTGGTGTTGGTCTTGATGGCGGCCAGTTCCCGGTATCACGCGTGTTTTCCCTGGGTGCAAATATTAAATTCTGATCAAACCAAACGCTTTTATGAAAACAACATTCAAACATATATTTCTCGCGGGGTCGCTGATGTTGGGTGCAAGTGCCTGTAACAAATGGGTAGACACAAAGCCCAATGGCGCACCTACCACTGCTTTCTTCTGGCAAAGTGATAACGATCTCCGGAAGGCTACCAACGACATGTACGTAGCCATGCGTTATGAATCTACCTGGGGCCGTGATCTCTTCTGGGTACAGGACGCCAGCGATGACCTGATTGTAGGAAGGGCGAAGGCCGACGGTGAAAATATCAAGAACTTTATTCCAAGTGGCCGGGAAGGTTACCTGAAAAACGGATGGTCTGATCTGTATAAAATGATCAACCGCGCCAACCAGGTGATCCAGAATGTGCCCACTTCAAAAAATACTACGGAAGCAGCACGCAACCAGGCTTTGGGCGAAGCGTATTTTATGCGCGGATTTGCACATTTCTGGGTGGCTTACCTCTGGGGGCATAAAGACCAGGGCGTTCCCTTCGACGGACCGGAAAATCCTGAATTTGGAAAACGTATTCCTCCTCAGCTGCCATCTGTAACGGATAACTACGCGCAAATTGTCAGCGACATGGAAAAGGCAGCCTCCCTGCTGCCCCTCTTTGAAACATATAGCACCTCCGATCAGGGACGCGCCCACAGAGCCGCGGCCTGGGGGTATATGGTAAAAGTATACGCTTACTGGGCGCAGTACGACGCTTCCAAATGGGCATTGATCCCGGCACTCGCGGATAAGATCAGGGATGAAGGACACCGTGCGCTCATCAAAGGAAAAGAAAACAGCCAGCAGAACTACCGCGCTGTTTTCAGTATTGCCAATAACTGGAGTTCAGAATATATGTGGTCTGTTACCTCCGGTGTACAGGGTGGTTCCGAATTTCCGGGCGTAGTACTGGAAAATACCGGTTGGGCTATTTTCAACGGCTGGGGCTATTTCCAGCCAACAGAAGAACTGTATGATGAATACGAAGCGAATGATCCAAGACGGGAAGTAACCATCCTGAAATTTGGGGATAAATTCACCTTCTTTGGCCTGGTGCGTTCTTATTACTCTACTAACAGTTTGTCTGGTTTCCAGATGAATAAGTATATGGAGCCTTACTCTTATGGTAAAGATGGTGTTATTACAACCAATACCAACATCAACCAGAGCCCCGATTATCCAACTACTGCACTCAATTTGCCGTTGATGCGTTATGCGGAAATCCTGCTCTTTAAAGCAGAAGCGCTGATCAAACTGGGCAGAGGCGGCGAAGCCGCTGCTCCGCTGAATGAAGTACGCAGCCGCGTAGGACTGGCAGCTATTGCAAATCCTACAATGGAGGATCTCAAGCACGAACGCCGCGTGGAACTGGCCTGCGAATGGACAGACCGTCTGCAGGACCTCAAAAGATGGGGCGATTATGCGAAGATCAATGCACCTTTGCATGGCCGTATCCATAGCGATAAGGTAAACCCATTGTCGTCTTACGAAATAAAACAGGTATGGCCGGCACGTAATTTTGATCCGGCCAAACATATGGCATGGCCTATGAATCCTGATGTAATAGCGCAGAGTAACGGCGTGTACAAGCAGGTGCCGGGCTGGAGAAACTAACAGGCAATAGCGAACAATGATACAGGCGGATGGTAAGAGTAAAGATATTTATATATCTTCACTCTTACCATTCGCCTCTTTTGTTTCACTCCTTATGCTCATTGTACTATGCCACGGAATTATTTGTTTACCGCCATCCTCTTCTTTACTGCTCTTATGATCGGCTGTGCGGAACATGGTCCTGCACAAACCAGCCAGGCAGTCGCCGACTCCATACCGGTTACCAGCCGGCCATTGTTCAGGGATTTTATGGGCATCAACGGCCACGTAACTTTCAAGCCTGATTTGTATAAACAGGTATGCCGGCTGGTGCGCAGTTATCATAACATCAGCTGGGATGTGAAAGCGCCCGGCGATGCTATCACCATACCTAATACCATCAATCATATTAACTGGAAACAGGACGTTTATGGCCCGTGGAAAGCCGCCGGGTTTGAAACAGATATCTGTATGCAGTTTCTGGGAGTAGGATTGGGCAGTCCGGATTACAAACAATTATGGGCTGGTAAGGAGCAGTGGGCATATGATTACGGCAAAGCGATGGCCGCTTATTATGGCCCTTCGGGGGCGGAGAAATTATGTACCTCCCTGGAAATTGATAATGAGCCGGGCACCAGGTTTGATCCGGCGCTTTTTAAAACCCTGTTCACAAAGATGGCAGAGGGCGTGCGTGCCGGCGATCCGGCGATGAAGATTGTTACGCCGGCAGTGGCGGTGAAAGCAGATCCTTATTCGCAGGGATTGAATGATTTGTATATAGATAAAAAAATACTTCCCCTCTATGATGTGATCAATGTGCATACTTATCCTACCATAGAAAAATCTGCTGATAGTGAAAACAGCTGGAACCGAAGCTACCCCGAAGATAATTCCCTGCAGTATCTCAAAGTAATTGAAGACGCTATTGCATGGCGCAACCAACATGCAAAAGACAAGGAAGTATGGGTAACCGAATTTGGATATGATGCGTGTACGCAGGAAGCTATGAAACACCGGAAAGACTGGTCGCTGAAACTGAACTGGCAGGGCGCCAGTGATCTGCAGCAGGCGCAGTACCTGGTGCGGTCATTCCTGGTGTTTGCCACGCTTGATATCCGGCGCGCTTACCTGTATTATTATAACGATGAAGATGAAGCCTCTTTTCACGCCGCCTCCGGGCTTACGAGGAATTTTGTTCCGAAAATGTCGTTCTGGGCGGTGAAGCAATTGTACCAGACATTGGGAGATTATCGTTTCCGGCGTGTGGTAAAGAAAGAAACGGATTCTCTGTATGTGTTTGAATTTATAAAGGGAGATGATCCGAATTTGCTGGTATGGGTGGCCTGGTCGCCTACAGGAGCCAGCACCCATCAGCAGAAAGGATATCGGCCGCATGTAATAAATGCGGTACTTGATAACCCGCCGTCATGGCCTGTTAGCACTGCTGCCATGACTACGGCGAATGAACCTGCAAAACAAGTGAAGTGGGAGAAAGCAGGGGATACGGCTATACGTTTAGAGGTAGGGGAGAGCCCTGTTTACATTATGTTTCAAACGGGCCAATAAAAAGGTTTTTCTATATTAGCCGAATGAATGAACAACAAACCCGCCCGCCTGTGAAACGACCATTTGTTTTATCCGGCGGTGGCGCCAGGGGATATGCCCACCTGGGCGTTTTAAAGGCATTTTCCGAACAGGATATTTACCCGGAAGCGATTTCCGCTACCAGCGCGGGTTCTATCGTAGCTGCCTTTATTTGTGATGGATACAGTACCGATGAGGTGAGGGAAATATTCCGGGTGCATAAGCTCGGGCTGTCGATGCACTGGCGGAACTGGCGTGCCGGTTTCCTGTCTCTCAAAAAAGTAGCAGAAGTACTGAAGCAAACACTCCGGCACCAGACATTTGAAGAACTGGATACTCCTTTGTACGTGGCAGCCACTGATTTTTTAACAGGCAATCAGCGTATTTTCAGTGAAGGCCCGCTGATCCCGGCCGTCCTGGCGGCATCTTCTGTGCCGCTGTTGTTTCCGCCTGTGGAGATAAACGGGGTGCACTATGTGGATGGCGGTCTTTCCGGCAACCTACCCATAGAGCCACTGCTGGCGGAATACCGCGATATCATTGGCGTGCATGTAAACCCGCTTAGACCTTACAACCCGGCAGAAGGTTTCCTGGCCAATGTGGAAAGAACCCTGCACCTGGCTATCCGTGAGCCGGTGCTGAAGAATAAATTGTTGTGCAGTTATTTTATTGAACCGGAAGATCTGGGCAAATTCGGCATGTTCGACTTCAAGCGGCTGGAAGCCATTTATACCTCCGGTCTTGAATATACCCGCCGCCGGTTACAGGAACATCCGGCGATACTGCATGGATAAACAAACGGTATTATTGAGGGGATCTGTTATTTTGTAGTACATTTAAACAAAATATCACACCTGTTTTATGGGAATTGGGAATTTACATATCGATATTGAAAAAGTGAGTTATAAAACGATGGCAGATGAAGTGGAGATGAAGCTGCTGGAGTATCTCAAAAAGCAATCCTTTAAACCCGGGGATGCATTGCCGAAGGAAATGGAGCTGACCGAAGCCCTGGGCGTGAGCCGCAACGTATTGCGCGAAGCCCTCAGCCGTTTAAGGATGCTGGGCATGATTGAAACAAAAAAGAGACGAGGCATGGTATTGTCCAGCCCCGATATTTTGGGGTCGCTGGAACGGGTGATGGACCCGCTTATCATCGACGATGCCACACTGCAGGATATTTTTGAATTACGGCTTACGCTGGAAATGGGACTGGCAGACATCTTATATATCCGCAAAACAAAAAAAGATATTGAAGAACTGGAGAAGATCGCCCTCAGCCAGAAAACAACTCCCACCAAACAAAATTTCCGGATCAAACATGAAGTGGAGTTTCATGGCAAAATTTACCAGATGACCGGTAACCGCACCATGCAACGCTTTCAGACGATGTTGCTTCCTATTTTCGGCCACCTGGTGAATGAAGAAAAAGTACCGATTGTAGGCAAGGTGTCGCATATCGACCTGGTAAACTTACTGAAGAATGGTACCCGGGAACAGTTCCGCGAAGGCATGCGGAAACATCTTGAACATCATTTCAAGAAGTTGAAGAAGTAGGCACGATAAGTTACAGCATACCACTGCCTCGCTTTCAAAGTGGCTACAGCCTTTACTTTTATACATTATTCCATACACATCCTTTTCTTTTTTTGAGAAATGTTTTGCAGTATGGATTTTTTTAGGCAATTTTAATATGTAGTACATAAGTATTTAAGAATATTAGTACAAGTTTTATTGTCTAAACAAATTCCCGTATGAAAATTGCTCTCAACAAACTGATGGGGGTATTCCTTGCCATTGCCATCAGTACAATAGCTGTAGCTCAGCCAAAGAAAATCACCGGCAGGATCATCTCTTCAGAAGATCAGCAGCCACTACCCGGTGTCAGCATTGTCATCAAAGGAAAGAAAACGGCCACCATCACCAATGCAGAAGGCTATTTCAGCATAGCAGCCACACCTGAAGATGTATTGCGCATTTCCTATATCGGGTTTACGCCGCAGGAAATCGTAGCGGGAAACCGTACTATGGTGAACATCTCCCTGGTATCCGCTACTTCTAAAATGGATGAAGTAATAGTAGTCGGATATGGTACACAAAAGAAAAGCAGCCTCACGGCATCGGTAGCACGACTGGATAAACGTATCCTCGAATCCGGTATACGCGCCAACCCCGCACAGGCGCTGGCGGGCACGATTGCCGGGGTGAGAGTGTCCACCAACTCCGGTAAGCCTGGCGCTATCCCCAACATCATCCTCAGGGGAGGTACCAACTTCGATGGCTCCGGCAGCCCGCTCATCATCATCGACGGACAATTCCGCCCCTCTTTAAGCGATATCAACCCCGAAGATATTGCCAGTATGGAAGTACTGAAAGATGCATCTGCCACCGCCATCTACGGCGCCCGCGCCAGCAACGGCGTAATCATGATCACCACCAAAAGAGGAAAATCAGGGACATCTGAAATTAACCTGAAAGTAAAAACAGGCTTCAACTATTTAAATTCTCCCTACACCCTGCTCACCCCGGAAGAATATTTATACTGGGGCAGAAAAGCATTGGTGGAAACTTATAAGGTAAACGGTAACCAAAGTCTGCTTAACGCTTCGGGGCCACGCGGTACCGGCAACGTTTATAAAGATGCCGCAGGAAATATCATTGACGGCAACTACGACCTCAATGCCGTATTCAGCCCCATGCGCTTAACAGATCAGAACAGGGAACTGCTCTCCGCCAACGACGGCTGGAAAGTAATGAAAGACGCTATCCCCACCAATGCCGCCGGTCAGTATGATCCCAACGGTACCTATGCAGATCTTATTTATAAAGGCTTTAGTTATGGAGACAATGCCTTTAACAAAAAATCACTCACACAGGATTATAATATCAGTATGACGGGGGGTAACGAAAAAGGCGCTTACTATGCCAACCTCGGTTATTATAATGAAGATGGTATTGCGCGTAAGTCGTTCTACAAGCGACTGAATTTTACGCTCAACGGCGATTATAAAATAAGGACCTGGCTGAAGTCGGAAAGCAACGTATCTTTTTCCCGCGCTAACTCCAGGGATCAGGCGCAAACCAGCGATGTGAATTACTGGGGACGTTTACTGATGGCCGCGCCCACCATGCGTGGCAGCAACTCCAATGGAGAACCGCTCCTGGGAAGGAACGCAGGCGACGGTAACCCCGCCGTAAACATGGATAAATATTCCCGTAAAAACCAGGCGGATAAGTTTACCCTCGCGCAATCTTTTAAAGTAGATCTGTATAAAGATCTCTACTTCAGAATAGGCGCTATTCTCATGTACGACGAAAGCTTTAAGGAATCATTCAATAAAGACTTTCGTACCGGCGTGATGAGCAAAACAGATCCTAATGCAGGATGGGACCGCACCCGCAGCAGTAGCGCAGCCTTTGATCGCACGGTTCGTCAAACCTATAATGCTACGCTGAACTACACCAAAATTATCCACGACGATCATAATATCGATGCGATGATCGGCGGTGAATTTTTTGATGCTTATAACTATGGATTATCGGCCAGCGGAAAACTGGCGCCTACGGATGATTTTCCCACACTTGGATTAACATCCAGCGACGCCAACACCCGCGGGCAAAATTCGTATCACCTGCGGGAACGCATCCTGTCCGGCTTTGGCCGTATTAACTACGACTGGAAAGGGAAATACCTCGCTACGTTTACGGCCAGGAGGGACGGCTATTCCAGGCTGATAGGCGATAACCAGTATGGCCTGTTTCCCGGCGCTTCCGTAGGCTGGCTGCTGCATAAGGAAAACTTTATGGTGAACACCGGTAAGTGGTTATCCTTCCTGAAACTCCGTGGCAGCTGGGGAAAGAATGGTAACATCGGTGAAGTAGGAAAGCGCTCCGACGGCACTATTGATGTATACTCCCTGCAGGGAGGTTACCCGGCTACGACCCGCTATGAAAGCGTAATCGGATTTTCATTGGGTGGTATCCCCAATCCCGGCTTACGATGGGAGAAAACCAATACTATTGAAGGGGCCGTGGAATACGGATTATTTAATAACCGTCTGAACGGAAGTATTGCCTTTTACAACAGGAACACGAGCGATAAAATTGCGAGCGTGAATCTGCCTGGATCTGCAGGTGTAAACAGTATCCTCACCAACAACGGATCTATGCGGAACAGGGGATTTGAAGCAGACCTGAATTATAAAGTATTGCAGTCGGGCAACTGGAATGTTAGCGTGGGCGCCAACGTAGCGTGGAATAAAAATATGGTGTTGAAGCTGCCGTTTAACGGGAATGAAAAGAACCGTCAGAACGGGGCGCAGATTTACGATCCTGCCAGTGGCAGAGTAATATGGGCCGGCGGTTTGCAGGAGGGACAGGAACCTGGCGAAATATTTGGCTACTTAACAGATGGCATCATCAGAACTACCGCTGATTTAGCAGCTTATAACAAAATAGATCTCGCTGCCGGCCAGGTGCAGCTGAACAACGCTGCAGGCCGGCCGGTTGCCAGTCAGCAGCTGATAGATAAAAATGGGCTCACCGGCTTCTGGGCCACCAGCCTCGGTGATATGAAATGGAAAGATCTCGACAGAAACGACACCATCGATTTCAGGGACCGCGTATCATTAGGCCGCACTATTCCACGCTGGACCGGCGGATTCAATGTAGCCGCCGGCTGGAAGGGCTTACAGCTGTTTGCCCGTCTTGATTACGCCATCGGTTTTATGCAGATGGATGTAAAACAAATGTGGGCGCTAGGTAGCATGCAGGGCGAATTCAACGGCACCGACCTGGTGAAAGATACCTGGACACCGGAAAATCCCAATGCAAAGTATCCCATCTATGTAAACCAGGATCAGCAGCTGAAAAAGAACTACGACCGGCACAGCGATATGTTCTGGAAAAACTCCAGCTATCTCGCTTTCCGGGAAATAACGCTGAGCTATGTAGTGCCGAAAAAGATACTCAATAACGCAAACATTGCCGGCTTAACAGTAATGGTAACCGGGCAAAACCTGGGATACATCAGCAATAAAATGCTGGCACTGCCGGAACGTACCGGGCAGCAGGATGGCGTATATACGATTCCTACATCACTGGTATTTTCCGCTAATCTCACTTTCTAACGTATCAAATCAGCACTCATGAAAACAACATATATTTTCCTGCTGGCACTGATATTAACTGCTGCCAGCTCCTGTAAGAAAACACTACAATTGTCGCCGGAAGATTCTTTTGGAGATGCTAACTTCTGGAAGAATGAAGCGCAGATCACCAACTACATGGTGGGATTGCATAACGAGTTCCGCAACGACCAGTTCCAGTTTTTCCGGTTGGGCGAAATGCGCGGCGGTGGCCTAACCACAGAAGAAGCTTTTACCTTGTCGTTGCAGGAAAGCCCCATTATTGAGCAACGGATAGAGGAGAACGTTTCCGGGGTGAATAACTGGGCCGGATTTTATGGACCTATCTTACAAATAAATCTCTTTATACAAAAAGTAGAAGCAACGGGTTTTTTGGGAGATGATAAAAAGAAATACCTGCTTGGCCAGGCATATGCCATGAGAGCCTGTTACTATTTTCACCTGTTACGTACCTACGGTGGTGTGCCGCTGCGGTTAACCCCTGATGTGGCAAATGGTGTAACAGACCCGGTATTGCTACGCATGCCACGGGCTACTGAAGCAGACGTACTTGCATCGGTGAAGTCGGATGTGGATAAGGCTGTTGGCAATTTTGGTACAGCCGCTGCAAAGGGCAAAGGACAATGGTCACCGGCGGCGGCATTAATGCTGAAAGGTGAAATCTATTTATGGTCTGCCAGAGTGTATGGTAACACGGCAGATCTGGCTACCGCAAAAGCGGCGCTTAATGCTGTAACAGGCGCCAGTTTGTTGCCAAAGTTCAGCGACGTGTTTGCTTATACCAATAAGAAAAACAGTGAAATTATTTTTGCTATTTCTTTCATGGTAAATGAAGCTGAAATGTCTACCGTGTCGTTGTTTACCTACGACCTGCCCGGCATAGCGCAGGACTGGTACGCGGATTCACTCGCCTCTGCACCAAAGCTCACCGATCCGCTGAACATCGGGCAGGTAAATTCAAAACAGATCATTCAACGTTACCGTTATAGCTTCAGATTATTCCAGAGCTATGATAACCTGGATCAGCGCAAAGCAGCTACCTTCTACGATTTCTATAAAGTAGATAAAACCAGCGGAACCCCGGTGGTGAAAGTACGTAATACTGTATTGCGTAAATTCCTGGGTACTTTTGATGCAGTAACGCAAAAGCGGTATTTCTCCGACGACTGGCCCGTTTACCGTGAGGCCGACCGTTTGCTGATGCTCGCGGAAATAGTGAATGCGGAAGGTGGCGATCCGTCGCCTTACATCAAAGCCGTGCGCGACCGTGCTTTTGGCGGCCCGGGGATAGATCCTGCTCCTTTTGTAAATTCGTCTAAGGATGCCAATGAACTTGCCATCTTCACGGAACGCAGCAAAGAGTTTGTACATGAAGGCAAGCGATGGTATGATCTGCGGAGGATGAAATACGGCAATGAACCGCTGGTATTTATCAATGCAGGCCATCCTTTTGGCGTACTGAATAAAGCCACGCAGGGATATAAAATATTATGGCCAATCGACGCCAATGTATGGACCACTGATTTGCTGGTTAATCAAACACCTGGTTACGCAACTTCAAAACCCGAATAACCCAATATAAAAGTATCATTTCATGAAGCATGAACATATCGAAGGACTGATTGCGGCCGCATTTACCCCCTTTCACGGGGATGGTTCCCTGAACCTGGAGCTGATACCTGCTTTAACAGATAAGCTGGTAGAAGACGGCTTAAAAGGAATATTTGTTTGCGGTAGTAATGGCGAAGGTCCTAACATGACCACTGAAGAAAGAATGCAGGTAGCGGAAGCATTTGTAAAAGCAGCCAGGAAGCGTTTGCTGATCATTGTACATGTAGGTCACAGCAGCATTGCCGAATCGCGGAAACTGGCTGCGCATGCAGCGTCCATCGGTGCGGATGCATTTTCCTCAGTGGCGGCATTTTATTTTAAACCCACTTCCGTACAGGTACTGGCAGATTGTATGGCAGATATTGCCGCCGCCGCGCCCACGCTGCCGTTTTACTATTATCATATTCCCACGCTTACCGGTGTAGGCATGGATATGATGGAGTTCCTGGAAATAGCCGGCAACAGGATTCCCAACCTGGCGGGGATCAAATACACTTCGTCCACCATCCAGGAATATCAATCCTGTTTTAATTACCAGAACGGCCGCTTTGATGTGCTGTTCGGGTTCGATGAGTTGTTACTGCCCGCGCTGGCAGTAGGCGCCAGGGGCGCTATCGGCAGCACGTATACTTTTGCAGCGCCGTTATATCTGCAAACAAAAGCGTATTTTGAAAAGGGCGATATAAAGGCCGCGCAGCAGCAGCATTTATTCATGGTGGAGGTGATCAGAATCTTTGCAAAATACCCGCCTATACCTGCTCAAAAAGCCATTATGAAGATGCTGGGCTGGGACCTGGGTCCGTGCAGGCTGCCATTAACCACGTTTACGCCTGCACAGTACGATAAACTGTATCAGGAGCTGGATGCCATATCATTTTTTCAGAAAGTACAACCTTCATGAAACGGATACTTTATTCAATATTTATGATGATAACGGTGAACACAATCAACGCCCAGGAAAAAAATGTGGATAAAGTGCAATGGCAGGTGGCAGCGGTACTGCCGCCTGCCGCCGGGCAATCCGTACAACCCGGTGTAGCCGGGCCGGTAACAGGCGTCAGCAATAATGTAATGATCGTTGCCGGCGGCGCTAATTTTCCTGACACTATGCCCTGGAATGGCGGTATAAAAAATTATAAGCAGGACATTTATATTTTCCGGAAAGATGAAAAAGACAATGTGCTGCCCGGCATTGTAAGCCGGCAAACATTGCCGCAACCACTGGCGTATAGCGCCAGCGTGAGCACACCAACAGGACTTATTTACGCTGGTGGTGAAAATGATCATGGCCCCACGGATAAGGTGACGCGATTAACCTGTGATGCTACAGGGCACATTAGTTTTACAATGCTGCCATCGTTGCCGGTGGCGCTCACCAATTTATCGGCTGCATGTTATCAGCAAATGCTGTATGTAGCCGGAGGCGAATCGGTGAGTGGACCATCCGCTAAATTCTTTTCGCTGGATATATCCACGCCGGGCGCTGCCTGGCAAACGCTGGCAGATATACCGGTGGCCGTTTCCCACGCGGTGATGGCCATACAGGATGGCGCGGTGTACCTGATCGGTGGCCGGCGGAAAAACAGCAACGGCATCAGCGACATTTTTAATACCACCTACCGCTACGATTTGTATACAAAGGCATGGGCGCTCAAAGATCCACTGCCTTATCCCGTTTCCGCAGGAACGGGGCTGGCAGCAGGGGATCATGAAATCCTGTTTTTCAGCGGCGACAAAGGAGCAATATTCAGCAAAGTAGAAGCGCTGAACGCCGCCATCAGTGCGGCTACTGACAGTATCAAAAAGGAAACGCTGACAAACGAGAAGAAAACACTGTTAAATACGCATCCGGGGTTTACAAAGGAAGTATGGCTGTATAACACCACCACCGGCCAATGGAAAGCAATAAATGCTTTAACGATGGAAGGTCCTGTTACCACCACCGCATTTTTGTGGAACGGGGTTATCATAATTCCTTCGGGAGAAATAAAAGCAGGCGTGCGTACGCCGGTAATAATTTCAGGTAAATTAATTTTCAACTGATCTGTGTATCATGTCCAATAAAGGAAGTTATCGCTGGGTAGTAGTAGGGTTGCTATGGGTAGTAGCATTGCTGAACTACATGGACAGGCAGATGCTGTCGACCATGAAACCCGCCATGCAGGTGGATATCGCGGCTTTGCAATCGGCCGCCAATTTTGGCTACCTGATGGCCATTTTCCTGTGGATCTATGGATTTATGAGTCCGTTGTCGGGCATCATTGCGGATAGGCTTAACCGGAAATGGCTGATTGTGGGAAGCCTGTTTGTATGGTCGGGGGTAACGTTTGCAATGGGTTATGCCACTACTTTTCAGCAGTTGTATTGGTTACGCGCCCTGATGGGCATTAGCGAGGCATTGTATATACCGGCGGGGCTGTCGCTCATTGCAGATTTCCATTCCTCTGCCACCCGGTCGCTGGCCGTGGGCATTCATATGACCGGGCTTTACATGGGACAGGCGCTTGGTGGCTTTGGCGCTACTATTGCCGCCAGGTTTTCCTGGCATGCTACCTTTCATGCCTTTGGTATTATTGGCATTATATACTCGCTGATACTGATCGTATGTTTGCGGGAAGCCGTGAAAGAAACCCCGGGTGCGGTGAAGGAGCGACCGCCTTTCGGGAAAGGGTTGGGGTTACTGATGACGAATATTTCTTTCTGGATCCTCCTGTTTTATTTTGCTATTCCGAGTTTCCCTGGCTGGGGAATAAAAAACTGGCTGCCGACCTTATTTTCTGAAAGTTTACAGATAGATATGTCGGCCGCAGGCCCTTTATCTACCATTACTATCGCGGCCTCCTCTTTCCTCGGCGTAATTTTCGGAGGCATATTATCTGATAAATGGGTACAACGAAATAACAGGGGGAGAATTTATACCAGCGCCATTGGCTTATCGCTTACCATCCCGGCATTGCTGCTGATAGGACTGGGACACAGCCTGGCGCATGTAATGGGAGCGGCCATCCTGTTTGGGGTTGGCTTTGGTATGTTTGATGGCAACAACATGCCTATTCTCTGCCAGTTTGTGCCATCGGGTTCACGGGCTACCGCCTATGGGATCCTGAATATGTCCGGCGTATTTGCCGGCGCCTTTATCACCGATCTGCTGGGACGCTCCACGGATGCGGGCAACCTCGGACAAAGCTTTGCTATGCTGGCAGGGATCGTATTGGTAGCAATTATCATTCAACTATGCTTTTTACGTCCGCAAACAAATGATATTGACCTGATAAATAAATAATGATGATTAAAAAGATAATGGCTGTGCTGCTGATGATGTGCTTCGGCACTGCGTATGCACAACAAAAAGAAGTACCTGTTTTTATTTCAGGAACGGATGGTTACAAAACATTCCGTATCCCCGCAATTATTGCATTGCCCGATGGGGACCTGCTGGCCTTTGCAGAAGGCCGGGTAAACGGCATGGATGATTTCGGAGATATTGATATGGTGATGAAACGCAGTAAGGATAAAGGCAAAACCTGGTCGCCCATGCAGGTAGTGGCCGGCGCCGATAACCTGCAGCTCTCCAACCCCGCGCCGGTGGTAGACCTTACCGATCCGGCCTATCCACAGGGGAGGATCTTTCTTTTTTACAACACCGGTACGCACCGGGAAGGGGATATCATTAAAGGCAAAGGGATAAAACATTGCTATTACATCACCTCTGCGGATGGTGGCCGCACCTGGGCCACGCCGGTAGATATTACCCTGCAGGTGCACCGGCCGAAACAACCGGATACTGACCCGGCGTTTAATTTTGCGGAAGACTGGCGCTATTACGCCAACACCCCTGGCCATGTGATGCAGTTTCCCGAAGGCATTTTTAAAGGAAGAATTTTTATTGCTGCCAATCACACCGCGGGTAAAGCATTGCCCGGCGCGCGGCATTATGTGGCGCATGGTTACTATACGGATGATCATGGTAAAACATTTCATTTAGGCAACAGTATTAACCTGCCCGGCAGCAATGAATCGATAGCGGCTCCGCTTTCCGGCAATAAGCTGATGATGAACAGCCGTAACCAGGCAAAAGATGTGAAGGTGCGGATCGTATCTATCAGCAGCGATGGCGGCGCCACCTGGGATACTACTTATTTTGATCACCAGCTGGTAGACGCCGTATGCCAGGGTAGCATCCTGAATGTAGGTACTTCTAAAGGGAAAAATATACTCGCCTTTTGCAATGCTGCCGATTCGCTGGAAAGGGATAACCTCACGCTCCGTATCAGCCTTGATGATGGCCGCACCTGGAAAAAAAGCTATGTAATATATAAAGGGGATGGCTCAAAGAAAGCTGGTTATGGTTATGCGGCCTATTCCGATATTGTGCAGCTGGCCCGGAAGAAAATAGGCGTGCTGTATGAAAAGGATCATTATTCTTCCATTGTATTTACAGTAGTAAACTGGAAATAAACCGGTATTGCGGAGGTTGTCGCAAACAGGATGCTATTTTGTCGTATTTAGCCATGCCGGGAATAAAATAGTCGCGCTATGTTTGCATTAACAATAACGATTAACATTTAAATCTTAAAAAAATGCAAACAGCTAATAAGACTAGAATCACAGTAAGCGCAACTATTAACGCACCAGTTGCAAAAGTATGGGCTACCTGGAGTTCGCCTGAGCATATTGTTAAATGGAACACGGCCTCTGACGATTGGCATACTCCAAAAGCAGAAAATGACCTGCGTCCGGGCGGTAAGTTTGAAACACGTATGGAAGCCAAAGATGGCAGCTTCGGTTTTGATTTCGGCGGCGTATACAACGACGTGGTGGAACACGAACTCATTACCTACACAATGGGAGATGGCAGAACCGTAAAGGTGACTTTTTCTGCAACAGGTAACACTACCGCTGTTACAGAAACTTTTGACGCAGAGGATACCCACAGCATTGAAATGCAACAAGGCGGCTGGCAGGCTATCCTGGATAATTTTAAAAAATATACAGAAGCCTTAGCTTAATAGACGGTAAGCCTGAGGGAAAATCAGCTGGTAAATCTGTTATAGTTTATATGAGTGGGATGTTATATTTTCATGTAAGATCTATTGTCCGCATCATTTAAAATTTTAGCACATGGGACTTACTTTCCTGCAGATTTTACTGGGAATTACGGCTGTCTCCACTGCATTAATGGGAGGACTTTTCTACGCCTATTCCTGTTCGGTAAACCCGGGGCTGGGCCGCTTATCTGATATGGGTTATCTGTCTGCCATGCAATCTATCAACCGGGCTATTCTCAATCCTGTATTTTTCTCTTCTTTTCTGGGTTCCCTGGCTTTGTTGCCTGTTTGTACCTGGGTGTATTTCAGTTATTCCGTGTCGCCTGGAAGCTGGTGTGTATTGGGAGCTACCTTTGTTTATTTTACAGGTGTTTTTGGGGTGACGATGGTAGGCAATGTTCCGCTCAATAATGCATTGGATAAAGCGGATCTTGCGGCTGCTTCTGCGGGACAGCTGGTGCAGCACCGGGCGGCGTTTGAGCAACGGTGGAACCGGTTGAATACCGTGCGGACAGTGGCGGCTGTTGTTACCGTGGCGCTGATGGTGGCGGGATGTATTGGATTTAAATGATGGTGCCAGGCATGCAATGTACGCCCGTTTCCCATGCACGTAATAATAGAAGAACCCTCCTCCAAAGTAAGCTGCCACATCACAGATATCGCCGGTATAGTCAGCAGAAAACCGTGGCATTACCCATTCAAAAACCACCGACATATATAGCGCGATGAACAGGAGATAAGAGAGGGGATAGGTATAATGTTTGTCGCGGACAATACAGCTGCGCGTAAAAGTAAGCGCAACATGTGCCATAGCAGGCACTGCAATGAAGTCGGTGAGATATCCGTTGACCAGCGGAACCGGCTGTTGTATATGCCTGAAGAAGTGGATGATACCCCATAGCCCGCAGTAGATAATGAACAACGGATCAGATAAACCTCTCATCTTACAATACAAACAGGATGGCGCCTCCGAGTAGTAGCGTAATAAGTAATGCCATTACTGCGAATAGGTAAAACGCACTGTCTTTCAGTAATTTTACGGATGTGGTATCCGTAGGCTTAACCGGGATAATGCTGCTTCTTAGTCTTTGCAGAAGAGGTTTATCGTCTTCCTGCTGATCATACGATTCGTTATTCATATCACCTGTATTTAGAACAAATGTACTAATTATTATTATTTTTAGAACAATTGTTCTAAATTTGGATATGGATACGAGGACAAATATTCTCAAAACGGCGCTGGAGCTTTATAACAGTCAGGGCGTAAATACAATTACCAGCAGGCATATTGCGGCGAAAATGGGGATCAGCCCGGGAAATCTTCATTATCATTTCAGGCAGACAGATGAAATCATAAAAGCACTTTATGAACGCCTGGCTGCTGACTTTGATGCCCTGGTTTCGGAACTGGAGTCAATTCATCCCGTAAGCCTGGATACGCTGCGGGATTTCTCCGTCCGCTCGCTGGAACTGGCATATAAATACCGTTTTATATTTTTACATTTTGTGGAGATAAGCCTGCGTGTGCCGGCTATCAGAAAAAACTATTATGCGCTTACACAACGCCGGGCAAAGGAGTTCTTTGTTATTTTCGGGCAGCTGAAAGAAGAGGGAATTTTCCGGACCGATCTGCCGGAAAGTATCTGGGAAGCGTTGGTGACGCAGATATTTATTATGGGTGACTTCTGGCTGTCAAATAATGAATTAACCGGGAGGCTGAAAGGAAGTAATGCTATAAAACATTACAGCGAAATTTTTTCCGGTATGTTTTATCCTTATCTCACCCCCACGGCGCAGGCACGTATGGCGGAGTAAATGTGTTCTCCGCCATGTTATTCTTTCAAAAATGCTGTAATCATCGCTGTTACCAAAACGGGTATTTTGCTTTGCTTGTCGGGCGCACAAATTTCCCCGATATAATCGCCGTGGCCGCCCGGCAGGATGGCCAGTTGTGCATGTGGCAAAGTACGCGCCAGTAATAGCGCATGTTCCGGCAGGATCACCTCTGCATAGCCATTTACCACCAACGCCGGCGCCTGGATACCTTTTATTTTTTCCGTGCTGATATCTTTAAAATTCCCCATCCTCGCCACATCCCGGTGAAACATCGCTTCAAGTCCTTTGGGATCGGGATTGGCTTCCAGGTACGCTTCCTTTAGCTGCGTCGGCATATTGTCCATAGTCGCATTTTTGAATCCATCAAAGAAGCCGGGAGGCGTGCCATCGCGCCTGTAAAGCGTAGAGGCCAGTACCAGTTTATTTACCAGCTCCGGATGCCGTATGGCGATTTGCAGAGCAGTAGTGCCTCCATTGCTGAAGCCCATAAAGTTGGCTTTGGCAATATGCAGCTGCCCGAGAAGCGCAGCCACATCATCCGCATCCTGCTCAAAGCTCAATGGGCGGTCGATATCAGGAGTATGACCATGCGCCTGCAGTTCTACAGCAATCACCTGCTGTGTTTTCGCCAGCTCCGGAAGGATAGCGCCATAGTTGGACTTAATAGTGGAACCTCCGCCGTGGAGCAGTACCAGCGGGGCGCCGCTGCCGTGGATCTCATAATACATCTTTAAGCCATTCACTATTGCATAATGGCCTGTTTGTTTTTGTTGTGCATTCATCTGCAAATGTGTTACAAATAATAAAAGTATAATAATGGAGGCGCGTTGCATACGATGTTTATATTTTGATATTGTAAACCTACATCAAAACGGGGGATACGGATGGGTGCAAAAACGCCAATTTGCAGGGCAATTCCGACAATAAAACCAGCATGTCCGGAGGTTCCCTGGTTGAGTAGCCTGCTTTGCCGCACATGCGCCTGGTGATGGATATGGCTTTTTTCACAACTTGGCTTATATTAGGGTCGTTTATTTTTATTAACCTACTATTCTTATGACACCAGAAGAGTATAAACAAAGATTCCGGGAAGATGATGCCGTTGGATGGCTTTCAATAGATAGCGCCCTGGAAACGGTTTATGGTAAAACTGAACCACGCCATTATGGCCCGCTCTGCGGCATCCATTTTATGGCCGGAGGTACTGATCCGATAGACGGCGCCAGCATTTATGATTCCAGCAAACATGAGTACCACAGGCATATTATCAGTTATGGCATGTCGGAGCTTTACTACGATCAGGAAAAGGCCGGTGGAGAGTTCAGCAAATGGGGTTTTGAATTTACCTTCAGATTGAAACCATTTGCGGAAGATAAAGATGATCCGCTGTGGACAGTTCATGTAATGAACAATCTTGCACGATATGTATTTAACAGCGGGAAATGGTTTGAGGAAAATCATTTTATACCTGCCAAAGGTCCCATACGGCTCGATACCCAGACGGAAATAACCGCTTTTGTACTGGCGCTTGACCCCGAACTGGGCAGAATAGAAACACCACATGGCGAAGTGTCTTTCCTGCAATTGGTAGGAATAACAAATGCTGAACTGGAAAGGTTAATGCGGAATCCTACTACTACTGAAGTGGCTACACTGATTAATGAATTACGAAAAGATAATCCCCTGTTGATAACAGATCTGAACAGGAAATCTTGATAAGATGTGGGAGTTATTGTCTCATCAAAAACAAAAATACAATGCTGAAAAATTTCAATAATGGTCGATAATGAGACAACGCGACTTTCGCGACTGGCTGCAATTTTAATCCAACTGCAAACGAAACGGCTGTTGACAGCACCGGAAATGGCAGGCAGATTTTCGGTCAGCATCAGAACTATTTACCGGGATATTAAAGCACTGGAACAGGCAGGCGTTCCAATTCTGACGGAAGAAGGAAGAGGTTATACCTTAATGGAAGGGTATAGAATTCCACCTGTAATGTTTACGGAGAACCAGGCCAACGCCTTAATTCTTGCAGAACAATTGGTGCTGAAAAACAAAGACGCTTCTTTTATTAAAGATTATTCGGAAGCTATCGAGAAAATTAAAGCTGTATTAAGGCATAATGTAAAAGATAAAGCCAACCTCCTGACCGAACGAACACAATTTGACCAGAATATTAACAGGGAAAGAAGCAGCAACAATTTATCTGATTTACAGTTTGCCCTTACCAATTTTCATGTGACAAAAATTGAATATGCCAATGAAGCAAACAAAGTTACAAGCAGATTGGTTGAACCTTTTGCCTTACTAAGCACACAGGAAAATTGGCTATTAGTGGCATGGTGTCGCTTACGCAGTGAATTCCGGTATTTCCGGCTGGACAGGATTAAAAGGCTGGAAACCCTTGCCGAAAAGTTTGCTCCTCATAAAATGACCTTGCAGGAATACTTCGACAAATATTATTAACTCCTTCCTACCCTTGACATAGGGCTGTCATTACCCCCCTATAATTTTGCTGAAACATTAAATTAGTAATAATGAATCTGCAAAATTTAGTTACAAATTATGCCGGCTATAATTTGTCGGTAAACCAACAATTCGTGAATTGGCTGTCCCAAAAATCAGATAAACAATTACATCAGGAGACGCCGTCCAGTTTTTCCAGCATTCTCAAAACCTTAAATCACATTTGGGGAATGGAGGAATACTGGTATAGTATTATCTGCCGGAAACCAGATTTTATAAATCGTTATGGTGTAGAGGATCTCAAAAAGGAGGAAGTTTTTCAGGGGCTGATGAACAGGTCGCAAATACTGGCAGATGAGATAAAATCATTTTCAGAGCGTGATTTAGTAGAAAAAATAAAAGTGGTAAGTCCGTGGTTTGAAGCCAATCAATCCCGCTATGAATACATACAACATTTTGTGAATCATGGCACTTATCATAGGGGGCAAATAGTAACTATCGGTAGAAATATCGGAATAACTGATGCTCCCGGAACAGATTATCTCTTTTTTAATTTAATGAAAGAGCAAAAGTAAAATAGCCCTGCATTTTGCTGAATGGCCCTGCTTCCAAAGAAACGGATACCTTTTTTCTGAGTAAAACTTTTCTTAATAAGTTGCGGCGCTGGTTTATTGATAACCAGCGTAACCAACTGATTTTGGAGAAAATGATTTTCCTGTGTTAAAGCAAATAATTGATTTAATGGTTAAATTACAGGATAACCAATAAAACAGATTATGACGGTAGATGAAATTTATGCAAACATAGGACGAGGCATTTCTGGCGCCATCGAAGAAAGTAACTGGACAAATGCCAAACTGGATATAGAAGTTGTTGGAAATGGCGTTGTTGGCTACACCGGTGATTACCAGGTTGATAGTACAACCTTTAATCTGTCGGTTAAAAAAATCCCCAGGGATATTAGAAATTGGTTGAAGGAATTACACAGTATTACTACTGAGGGCGGAAAGAATAAATGGAACAGGGCCATTTTCAGATGTGAGCCCAATGGTAAATTCAGTATGGAATTTATCTGGGATCAGCAGTTACATGACCAGATCGAAGAATTAAACTAATAATAGAGCCAATATTTAAAAGCCAATCATATCCATTTGTTTTTTGTAATTCCCCGGAGACATCCCGGTGATTTTTTTAAAAATTTTAGAGAAGTAAAACACATTTTCAAAACCCGTTTGTGTGGCAATTTCGGAAAAGGTCATCTGTGTTGTTACAATCAGGTATTGGGCCCTTTCAATTTTTTTTTCGTGTATGTACTTTACCGGCCTTTCCCCGGTGTGCTGGTGAAAAAGACGCGAAAAATAATCTGTATGCAGGTTTGCTCTTTTCGCCAGGGAGGTTACTGATAAATCGCGGCTCAGGTTTAATTGAATATAGCTAATCGCATTTAGAATTTTCACCGGCACATGACCTCCGTCTTTATATTTAAATATCTCCTGTGTCAAAAAGCGGGAAACCAATTGTAAGAGAATGCCATGTGTTTCCGTAAATGTTGACATGCTTTGCAGGTTATTAAGGTCCTGATACTCTTTATAGAAGACGTTTTTCTCATATATTCTCGGATTGTCGGAACGATTGATGCCCCTGCCTGGGTTTATTTCCAGCAAACGTGCAAAATTCAATATATCAATATCAGTCGCTTTTACCTTAAGAATGGACCTGTTATTTTCGAACAGGGAAATACCATCCGATGATTCCTCAAAAAACTGGACGAAATACTGACTAAGATGGCTGGGGCATACCAGGTTACACAATGTAAAGCTTGGTATGATGTACAGAAAACCCGGCTCAAGTTTGATTTTAGCTGAAACGTCCCATATTTCTCCTTCTCCGCCGTCAATATAATATAGCCTGAAGTATGGGCTGATTACGTTTTTGTAATTCCACCGGGCGTCCAGCTTCACATGATCAACGTTCAATAACGTGAATGTATGTTTTAGCGCTCTTTTAATCATGCTGTATAATTAATTAACAATATCAGTTGAAACGTCCCGTTTGGAGGGCTGCTTCCACTTTTCAGATATTACTTTTTTTTAAGCATTACAATTTCGATACAGCAATAATACACAAATAGTCGGTTTTGTATAAAGAAAAGTCCTATTACGCCAAATGTTTGATGAGTATTTCGGAGTAAGTTTGATTTATCAATTATAAGCTGCAGATTATTCATCAAACAGCAGGTAATCCGGAGCTTATATTAGAGCTAATAAAATAAATTCCATGAAAAGAAGAACGCTGATAAAAGGCATCGCCACAGGCTTGTCATCTCTATATCTCTCCGATCTTTACGCACATAATTTGCTGGCATCTCAGCCAATTCCACGCATGGCACCAGGTCCATTTCAACCTACCTGGGATTCACTCAGGCAATACCAGGTACCAGACTGGTTTCGTGATGCAAAGTTTGGGATCTGGGCCCATTGGGGACCGCAGTGCCAGCCGGAACGCGGCGACTGGTACGCCCGCGGCATGTACCAGGAAGGCAGCGACCAGTATAAATATCACCTGGAAAAATATGGGCACCCTTCAAAATTTGGTTTTAAGGACGTAATAAACGAATGGAAGGCAGAGAACTGGAATCCGGAAGAACTGGTTGCTTTATACAAAAAAGCCGGCGCTAAATATTTTATGGCAATGGCGAATCACCACGATAATTTTGACTTGTACGACAGTAAATACCAACGCTGGAATGCTACTAAACTGGGACCCAGGAAAGATCTCATTGGTGGCTGGGCAAAAGCAGCCAAAGAACAAAACCTGCCCTTTGGTGTTTCCGTCCACGCCTCCCACGCATGGAGCTGGTATGAGGTTGCCCAGCGTTCAGATAAGAGCGGCCCCTATGCAGGGGTCCCTTATGATGGCAAACTGACTAAAGCCGATGGCAGCAATAAATGGTGGAATGGTTATGATCCGCAGCAGTTATATGCTCAAAATCATGCTTTGAGTAAGGACAGTCTTAATGATGGTAGTATGGGTGAACATTGGGACTGGGGCAACGGTGCAAGCGTACCTGACAAGGCCTATTGTGACAAATTTTTAAACCGGACCATTGAACTCATCGATAAATACGGCCCTGAACTCATTTATTTTGATGACAGTGCGCTGCCGCTTTGGCCGATAAGCGATGCAGGGTTAAAAATAGCTGCTCATTTCTATAATACCAGTATCAAAAAACACGGAAAATTGCAGGCAGCGCTGTTTGGTAAAGTATTGAATGAGCAGCAACGTAAATGCATGATCTGGGATATTGAGCGTGGACAAAGTAACCAGATAGAACCCCTGCCCTGGCAAACTGATACCTGTATCGGTGGCTGGCATTACGACCGCCGCCTGTTTGATAACAAAGGCTATAAGAGTGCCAAAACAGTGGTACATACCCTGGCCGATGTGGTAAGTAAAAATGGTAATCTCTTACTTAACGTTCCCGTTCGTGGTGATGGCACCATCGACAGTGAAGAACGTGCGGTAGTAGAACAGGTGGCGGATTGGATGAAGATCAACAGCGAAGCAATTTACAGTACACGTCCCTGGAAAACATTTGGAGAGGGGCCAGCTATACAGTCTGTAGTGGCTTTGAGCGCACAGGGTTTTAATGAGGGGAAAGGCAAACCATTTGAAGCAGGAGATATTCGTTTTACTACAAAAGGCAAAACACTTTACGCAATAGTGCTCGGATGGCCGTCAGATAAAGTTACTTTAATTAAGACGTTGGCCGCAAATAATCAGGCGGGAAACATAAGCCATGTAAGCATGCTGGGAAATGACCGGTTGAACTTTGAGCAAACATCCGAAGGGTTGAAGGTGCAGTTACCTGAACAACCACCACGGAAAGAAGCATTTGTGTTAAAAATTGAAGGAGCGATCGTATAAATGTTTTTTCGTTTGATCAGTCACCGCAAATTTTAGATTTTAATATGGCAAAGGCCCGTACACTTTTCCCGTTTATATTGATTACAAGCCTGTTCTTTTTGTGGGGTTTTGCACATAATCTTGATCCTATACTTATACCGCACTTACAGAAATCATTTACACTTACCACCGTGCAGGCTACGCTGGTTGATTCTGCAGTGTTTATCGCGTATTTTCTCATGGCTTTGCCCGCTGGGTTTATTATGAAAAAATACGGTTATAAAGCAGGGATTATAACGGGTTTGCTGGTTTTTGCGTTGGGCTCGTATTTATTTATCCCGGCTGCCAATACGCAGCAGTATGTATTTTTTCTGATAGCTTTGTTTATTATTGCCTGCGGACTCACGATCCTGGAAACAGCAGCTAATCCTTATGCCTCCTCACTTGGCGATCCTGAATCCTCTACCCAGCGGCTTAACCTTGCGCAATCATTTAATGGCCTGGCTGCCACACTTGCACCCGTGATCGGCGCACGTGTCATACTCACAAAAGGCTATACTGTAGCGCAGTTAAGTACAATGACGGAAGAAGGCCGGAAGCTGGCCCTTGCTGCTGAAGCTGCCACCGTGAAGCTGCCTTATTTTATTCTCGGAAGCGTGCTGGTATTAATAGCCATCGTTTTTGCGTTTACCCGTTTGCCGGCCATTCAAACAAATGAAGATCATGTAGCCAGTAAAAATATTTTTCACGCTTTTAAACATCGTCATTTAACCTGGAGTGTTATTGCACAATTCTTTTATGTAGGCGCCCAGGTGTGCGTGTTTAGTTTGTTTATCCTATACGCACCAAAAGCTGCGGGTATATCGGAGGTAAAGGCCGCTGATTATTTAGGGTTATGCGGACTGGCATTTTTAATTGGAAGATTTATTGGCACCTATCTGATGCAATACTACAGTTCGGCCAGGTTGCTGGCTGTATATGCAGTCATCAGCATTTTGCTTTGTGTCATCGCAATCTGGGGATATGGTATGATCACTATCTATACGGTCATCGGCATTTGCTTTTTTATGTCCATTATGTTTCCCACTATTTTTGCGCTAGGCATAAAAGATTTACGTGGCGATACCGAATTTGGAAGTAGCTTAATCATTATGTCCATTGTTGGGGGCGCCGTTTTGCCAAGAGTATTCGGTTACATAAGTGATGTAACAGGTAATATTCAATATGGTTACGCAGTACCATTGATCTGTTTTGCAGTAGTGGCCTTTTTTGGAATAAAAGGTCACCGTGTAATAGTGAAGCCTGAAAATTTACCTGTTTCAGCTATTCTTTGAAAATAAGAGACTTTTATATGGAGGAACTCACATTGCCCAAAGTAATTTTTGGCACCAGCGGGTTGGGAAATTTATATGTTGCGCAGCCGGATGAAGTGAAGAGATCTATCGTTAATGAAAGCATGAAATATTCCCCCAGGCCAGCTGTATTTGATTCCGCCGGTAAATATGGTGCCGGGCTGGCGCTGGAGTCCCTGGGGCGTTCCCTGAAGGAATTGGATATCAATCCCAGGGATGTACTGATTAGCAATAAGCTGGGTTGGTTGCGTACCGAATTAAAAACAGCCGAACCCACTTTTGAACCCGGGATATGGAAAAACCTGGAATATGATGCCATTCAAAAAATAAGCTATGATGGTATCCTGGAATGCTACGAACAGGGGAATAAACTGCTCGGTAACTATCATGCGCAGTTGGTATCTGTACATGATCCCGACGAATACCTCGCAGGATCAGATGATGAGGAGGAGAAAAAAAGGCGCTACCAGGATATCCTGGATGCTTACCGGGCATTAAATGAATTAAAACAGGCAGGCAAAGTTAAAGCTATCGGCGTTGGCGCAAAGGATTGGCGCATCATAAGGAAAATAACAGGAGACGTAAAGCTGGATTGGGTAATGATTGCCAATAGCATGACTATTCACAGCCATCCCGCGCCGTTGGTGGATTTTATGCAACAACTTTCGCATCAGGGTGTTGCAATTATAAATTCTTCCGTTTTTAATGGAGGCTTTTTAACAGGATCGGCTTATTATAATTATCAATTGACCGATCCGGAAAAGCACAAAAATTTATATCACTGGCGGCAACAGTTTTACCAGTTGTGCGAGGATTATAAAATAAGACCGGTAGAGGCATGCGTAATTTTTGGCCTGAATGCACCCGGAGTCAGCAGCATCGCTTTGAATACCACCCAGGCAGAAAGGGTTGTTCAAAATGTTGCATTGCCCAACTCAATAATCCCCGAAGGATTTTGGAAGAAAATGAAGGAACGTGGACTGATTGACCAGTTCTATGCTTCCAGCTATTTGTAAAAGTTAATTGAATCTATGAAAAGATACTGTTTAGCCCTCGATTTAAAGGATAATCCGGAGCTGATAGCAGAATATGAGTATTGGCACAAAGCAGAAAATGGTTGGCCGGAAGTACGAAAAAGCATTCTTGATGCTGGGATTGTGGAAATGCAGATCTATAGAACAGGCAATCGCTTAATGATGATCATGGAAACCAATGACCAGTATGATGAGACAGCAAAAAACGCTTCGGATGCAGCCAATCCCAAAGTACAGGAATGGGAACAGCTAATGTGGAAGTTTCAGCAACCTTTGCCCTGGGCAAAAGAGGGCGAGAAATGGCTGTTGATGGAACAGATATTTCAACTTTAAAAAATAATATATAAAGCACCTGGCGTATTAATGCTTCAACAAAAGAAAAATCGTTACAGCACATTTGTCATTTGATTGGACACGTTATCCCAATCATTTTATTATCTTAGTTCCTGATTTTACGGGATTGTAGACCGGACAACGCAAATTTTTATATGTCAAATCTGATGCAATGCGTTACCTTTTTTGGATTATTTTGTTGATACAATCTCTTTCTGTTTTAGCACAAAGCGAACATTACAATTTTTCCAAGCTCAATACGTATACCGGTTTGTCACATAACCAGGTAAATACTGTGCTAAAGGACCCTGATGGTTTTTTATGGTTTGGTACTACATATGGACTTAATCGTTATGATGGATATTCCTGTAAAGTATTCCGTAAAGATCACAATGACAGCACTTCAGTAAAGGACAACAATATCTTGTCGCTTTATGAACTTCCTGATAGAAAAATGTGGGTGTCGACAATGGGCGGTCCCTGTATTTATAATCCGGATACGGAGAAATTCAATGGCAACGCTGATGACTATTTACATGCTATTGGTTTGCCGCCCGGTGCTATTGCCAATATAGTAAAAGGAAATAATAGCAGGTACTGGTTTCTGTATGAGGATAAGGGTTTGTTCCTGTATTCCGCCGCCGACAAAATAGTAAAGCCATTCAAGCCGAAAGCAACACAGACCGCTGAAAAAATTACTTCCATAAATGAAACAACCGATGGAAAGTTATGGCTGGTATATCAATCCGGTTTTTTGCAGGAGTATGATATAAAACTGGACAAAATCATTTCTTCCACCACTGCTTTACAGAAACGTAATAAAGGTGATAATCCGTATAAGTTCTTTATAGATAACGATAATGATCTCTGGCTTTGGAGTTACAACTTCGGAGTTTTTCTTTTTCACCCGGAAGATAATACAATCACACAGTTTGATAAGAATTCATATCCGGCGAGATTGAGTTCAGAACTGGTAAGCCAGGTTGTTCAGGATAGCAATGGTTTGATCTGGATAGGAACCGATCATGGAGGAGTAACCTTGATCGATAAAAAGAACCGGCTCAATACCAGTTATCTGCTGAACAACCCCAATGATCCCAAGAGTATCAGCCAGAATACCATTACCACGATGTACAGAGATGATCAGGGGATTATATGGCTGGGAACCTACAAGCAGGGCGTGAATTATTACAATGGCAACATCGTTCAGTTTTCGTATTACCATCACCAGGAATTAAATGCAAAAAGCCTGCAGTTCGACGATGTAAACCGTTTTGTTGAAGATAAGATGGGTAATATCTGGATTGGTACCAATGGTGGGGGATTGATCTATTTTGACAGGAAAAATAATACTTTCAAACAATACCTGTACGATCCCAAAAATGAAAACAGCCTGAGCAACAACGTAATTGTGAGCTTGTGCGTGGATCATGAAGATATTCTCTGGATTGGAACTTATCTTGGTGGCCTCAATCGTTTTGATGGTAAGAAGTTTACCCGGTACAGGCATAATGATAACGATTCCTCCAGTTTGACAGACGACAAAGTCTGGGAAATTTTTGAGGACAAGGATCGGAATTTATGGATCGGCACTTTAGGTGGTGGTTTGGATCGCTTCGACAGAAAGACCAACCAGTTTAACCATTATAAAACCACGCAGGGAGTGTTACTTTCCAATTATGTTTCTGCTATTACGGAGAACAGAAATGGAGATTTATGGGTCGGTACAGGTTACGGCATTGCTGTTATTGAAAAGAATAAAACCGCTGCTGTTTTCTATCTGGATACAAATAAAGCAAATAGTTTAAGCGATAATGGTGTTATCTGTCTTTTGGAAGACAGCAAGGGACGGATTTGGGTAGGAACCAGGGAGGGTTTGAATTTGTTTGATGAACAGAAAAAGGAGTTTCAGACATTCACCACATCAAACGGCCTTCCCGATAATATGATCCTGAATATTCTTGAAGATGATCATCAGACACTGTGGATTTCCACGCCCAGTGGGTTATGTAACGTTATTCCCCGGCAGGAAAATAAGCATCTTGATTTTTCTGTTATCAGTTATGATGCAACAAACAACCTGCAGAACCGCGAGTTCAATGATAACGCGGCACTAAAGCTGAGGAGCGGTGAATTAATTTTTGGCGGACCATCGGGTTTTAATATTATCAATCCGGCTGCTATCGGTAAACCTGTTTATCATCCTAAGATTGTTTTCACTGGTTTCCAGATATTAAATAAAAATGTTGAACCCGGCGAACTGGTCAATAACCGGGTGCTGCTCAAACGTTCGTTATCTCAGCTGCAAAGTATTGACCTGAAGTACAAAGAAAATGTTTTTTCCATTGACTTTGCAGCGCTCGATTTTTCTCATAACGCATATGATAAGTATGCATATATGCTGGAAGGGTTTAATGAAGATTGGTTATATGCAGATGGCCACCAGCGGAGAGCCACTTATACAAATCTTAATCCCGGCCACTATGTTTTCAAGGTAAAAGTTTTGAACAGGACCGGTTTGTGGAGTGACCTAAAAACGCTGCAGATCAATATTGAACCCCCATTCTGGAGAACGCCTGTTGCATATATGATATACCTGTTGATCGCTACAGGATTGTTCCTGCTTATCCGGCGCATTACATTAGACAGGATACATATGCGTTTTGAAGTTCGCCAACAGCGCAGGGAAGCAGAAAGGGCGCATGCGCTGGAGCAGTTGAAAACAAAATTCTTTACCAATGTAAGCCACGAATTCCGGACGCCGCTGAGTCTTATCATTGCGCCATTGGATAAGATCATAAAAAATACCGTAGATGAAGAGCAGGTAAAACAATTGAACCTGGTACAGCGTAACGCAAAACGCCTGTTAAACCTCGTCAACCAGCTGCTCGATTTCAGGAAGATGGAGGTACAGGAAGTAAAATTGCATCCTTCCATAGGCGATATTGTCCGATTTTGCAGAGAAACCAGTTACTCTTTTACTGATATTGCAGAAAAAAAGAAGATAGGATTTTCATTCTCATCTGATATTGATAGCCTGGAAATTTATTTTGACAAGGACAAAATTGAGAAGATTTTATTCAACCTGTTGTCCAACGCTTTTAAATATACGCATGATGGTGGAATGGTGAGCGTTGGCTTAGTGTATAAGCAGCCGGCAGACAATGATTCTGATGGCACGCTTGCCATCGAAGTAAAAGATTCAGGTATTGGCATCCCGGCCGATCAGCATGAAAAGATATTTGAACGGTTTTTTCAGACAGATGTTCCGGAGAGCATGGTAAACCAGGGAACCGGTATAGGGTTGGCCATCACAAAAGAGTTTGTAAGATTACACAACGGGATCATCACCGTAAAAAGTGAACCGGATCAGGGCGCCTGTTTTACAGTATTGCTTCCTGCAAAAAAAGTGTATATTTCTTCAGGCCGTACCTCAACTATTCCCACATTCCCGGAGGAAACGGAGCAAATAATAGTTGAAGAAAGAAAGAAGGGAGATAAGAAGAAGACAATAATCGTAGTGGAAGACAATGAAGACCTGCGCTTTTATTTAAAAGATAACCTGAAAGGGCAATACCATGTTGAAGAAGCCGCAAACGGGAAGGAAGGCTGGGAGAAAATAAAGCTGTTAAACCCTGATCTTGTGGTAAGCGACATCATGATGCCTTTAATGGACGGCGTTGAACTTGCCAGGAAAATTAAAACCGAAACACTCACCGCTCATATTCCCGTCATTTTGCTTACCGCTATGGGAAGTGAAGAAAAACAACTGGAGGGACTGAAAGCAGGCGTGAACGATTACATTACCAAACCCTTCACCTTTGAGATCCTGGCTTCGCGTATCAATAATTTGCTGGCACAGCAGAAGTTATTGCAAAAGAGGTTCCAAAAGCAGATTGAAGTTAATCCCGGGGAGGTGACCATAACTCCCGTAGACGAAAAATTCCTGAAACAGGCATTGGATATTATCGAAAGAAAGATAGATAATCCGGAATTTTCCGTGGATGAGTTCAGTAAAGAGATGTACATGAGCAGGGTTACCCTGTACAGAAAAATACAATCACTAACCGGTAAATCGCCGTTAGATTTTATCCGTTCAATCCGTTTGAAAAGGGCTATCCAGTTATTAGACAGAAGCGGGATGTCTATTTCAGAAGTTGCATACCAGGTGGGATTCAATGACCCCAAAATATTCCGTAAACTTTTCAAGGAAGAATTCAAAACCACGCCTTCAGAGTACCTGGCAAATCTTAAAAATAAAAGCCTTTAATAACCTGCCTCTGGAAATTCTACCAGTGATATTCAGGCATTTGTAACATTTGAACCCCCTGGTTGAATCATTTGACGCCCCGGTTTCTGGCGCTATAGCAATAGTTTTACGGCATCTAATCCACGTATATGAAATTACGATTGCTGCTGCTTAGCCTGCTGACTTTTACATTATTTGATAACTTATTGGCGGCGCCGCCTGCTTACATTAAACTTCCGGATGGGGTTATAGTTTTTACGGATTCCCTGCTTACAGGCTCAACAAATGCTGTTAAACTTGAAGTGGTGTCGGATGATATTATAAGAGTGATCGCTGCTCCCGGAAAGGAGATAGTAGCCGGTAACAGCCTGGTAACCATTTATCGTAAACAACCAGGGCTTACCTGGGATATCAGTACTTCTAAAGGAACACTGACGCTCAAAACAAAAAAGCTGATTGTCACCGTCGATCGTGGCACAGGCGCCGTTACTTTCACGGATCTGGCAGGCAAAAAGATTCTGGCTGAGAAACAACCGTTTGGGCGGGATTTTCAATCCGCTATATTCGACGGCAAACGATATTACACGATTACGCAAACATTTCAGACGGCCGCCGGAGACGCATGGTATGGACTCGGACAACACCAGGACGGGATTATGAACTACCGTGGCCAGCAGGTTACCTTCTTCCAGAACAATACTGAAGTGGCCATTCCCTTTATGATCTCCAATAAAAACTATGGCATTCTGTGGGACAACTATTCCCTCACCAGGGCCGGCGATATCAGGCCGCTTCACCCGCTTTCTTCCATGCAGCTTTTTTCAAAGAAAGGCGAAGCCGGTTGGCTTACAGCTTCCTATTCCAATGATACACATAAACCGCAGGAAATAAGTACCAAAAGAGCTGAGACAAACATTAATATGGAGTTCCTGGGAGATTCAAAGATCCTGCTGCCCCGGGAATTTACGCCTGCCTCCGGCATGGTGACCTGGGAAGGAAGTCTTTCCAGCTACCTCTCCGGTCTTCATCAGTTCCGTTTCACTTATGGCGGCTCGGTGAAAGTATGGCTGGATGGAAAACTTGTTTTAGATCGTTGGAGAAAAGCATGGAACCCCGCGTCTGCATTGGTTTCCTGGAACTTCAAAAAAGCGGAGAAAGTACCAGTCAGAATTGAATGGATACCAGAAGGAGGCGAATCCTATCTTTCTTTGAAATGGCAGGAACCATTGAGCGAGGAGCAGCAAAACAGTTTTGGTTTCTGCTCCGAAGCCGGCAAACAGGTTGACTACTATTTCGTATATGGCAATAATATGGATGAAGTGATTTCGGGCTACCGGGCACTTACAGGTAAGGCGCCTATTGTTCCAAAATGGGCATTAGGCTTCTGGCAAAGCAGGGAGAGATACAAAACACAGGAGGAATTACTTAATGCTGTTGCTGAATTCCGCAAGAGAAAAATTCCTATTGACAATATTGTGCTGGACTGGAATTATTGGAGGGAAGCTGAATGGGGCAGTCAGGAATTTGACGAAAAACGCTTTCCTTCTCCCGATAGCATGATTGATTTGCTGCATAAAAAGTACAACACTCAAATCATGATATCAGTGTGGCCGAAATTTTATGATGGCATATCGGCTTACAATGAGTTTGATAAAAAGGGATGGCTTTATAAAAGAAACATAGCTGACCAGCAAAAGGATTGGATAGGTAAAGGATATGTTTCTACTTTTTATGACGCTTTCAACAATGCAGCCCGGAAAGGCTTCTGGCAGCTGATCAACGAAAAAATATATAGTAAAGGAATTGACGCATGGTGGATGGATGCCAGTGAACCCGATATTGTTTCCAATGTAAATCCGGAAAAAAGAAAGCTGCAAATGACACCTACTGCTTTGGGTAGTGCGGCAGAATTTCTGAATGCTTATCCCCTGCAAAATGCAAAAGGGATTTATGAAGGACAACGTTCAACGGATCCTGATAAAAGGGTTTTTTTGCTGACACGTTCCGGCTTTGCTGGTTCGCAGCGTTATGCTGCCGCGATATGGAGCGGTGATATTGGTTCTACATGGAATGATATGAAAGCACAAATAGCTGCAGGCGCTAATTTTTCTATGTCCGGGCTTCCTTACTGGACGATGGATATAGGCGGTTTTGTAGTGCCCCGGAAATTTGAAAATCCCGACGCGGCGGGCCTGGAGGAGTGGAGGGAACTGATGACCCGGTGGTCGCAGTTTGGGGCTTTTGTTCCTTTGTTCAGGTCTCACGGGCAATTCCCTTACCGGGAAGTATTCAATACTGCTCCTGAAGGCCATCCTGCTTATGAAAGTTTTCTTTATTACGATAAGCTGCGTTACCGTTTACTTCCATACATCTATTCGCTGGCCGGGTGGACTTACCACGATGACTATACCATTATGCGGGGGCTTGCGATGGACTTTGCAGCGGATCCTGCAGTAGTGAATATTACGGATCAGTATATGTTTGGTCCTTCATTGCTGGTAAATCCTGTATATGAATACCGGCAAACGAAACGTAACCTGTATTTGCCCAAAAGTGCAGGATGGTATGATCTCTATTCCGGGAAGTGGTATGCGGGCGGTCAGAAAATTACTGCCGAAGCGCCTTACGAGCGGATGCCTTTATTTGTAAAAGCCGGATCCATCCTTCCTTTCGGACCCGGTTTACAATACACAACAGAAAAACAGGCAGACACCCTGACATTGAACATCTACACCGGTGCAGACGCATCTTTCAACCTGTACGAAGATGAGGGGGCCAATTACAATTATGAAAAAGGCGCCTTTTCCATTATCCCGGTAAAATATACCCAGGCAACCGGAACTGTTACCGTCGGAGACCGGAAAGGATCATTCAATGGCATGTTGCAGAAAAGAATCATCCGTATCAATATTATTGCGCCCAATGAACCCAGGCGCCTGGATCTTGATGCAACATGTGATAAGGAAGTAGTTTATGATGGAAGAAAAATAGATATAAAAAAGTAGTCAGTTAAATCCACAATTATGAAATCAGCCAAACTTTTTTACTTGCGAATATTGCTGCTGTGGGGCGTGCTTTGGGCCTTTGCCCCGGGCAAAAGTGCCTGTGCCCAAACTTCAAAGGTAAGTGGAACGATCACCAGTCAAAGTACCTCCGTTCCGGTTCCTGCGGCATCGGTGACCGTAAAGAGCACTCGTGTCTCCACCATTGCGGATGATGCCGGAAAATTTACTATTGAGGCATCAACTGGTGATGTGATAGTAATTACATCCGTTGGTTTTGTTGAAAAAGAGGTGAAAGTTACTTCGCGCGAATTGAAAATTCAGTTGCAGGATGCCGAAAGCCAGTTGGAAAACGTAGTGGTAATTGGTTATGGCGTACAGAAGAAAAAACTGGTTACAGGGGCTAACATACAGGTAAAAGGCGCCGACATCCAGAAACAGAATACTACCAATGCAATGCAGGCTTTGCAGGGCCAGGCGCCCGGTGTGCAAATCACTTCCTATTCAGGGCAGCCAGGTTCAGGAATGAATGTTATTATTCGGGGTAAGGGTACTGTTGGTAACTTTGCCCCTTTATATATTGTGGATGGTGTTCAGACAAGTGACATCGCCTACCTGAATCCGGCAGATATAGAATCTATCGACATCCTGAAAGATGCTGCCTCTGCTGCTATTTATGGCTCCCAGGCGGCCAACGGTGTTATCCTGGTTACCACAAGAACAGGAAAAGCCAACCAAAAACCACAGGTTACCCTGGATGTTTTTTATGGCGCCCAGCAGCTTGCCCGCAAAGCAAAACTATTGAATGCAAAAGATTATGCTACCATTATAAATGAAGCCGCTGTCAACTCCGGTAAGGCGCCTTATTTCAGCAACGAGGTAGTAAACAATCTGCCGGTAAGCACAGACTGGCTTGACCAGATGTTTAAAAAGAATGTGCCGACTCAAAACTATGTATTGGGCGTACAGGGTGGCGGACCAGCTTCCACCTATTCCTTATCCCTGGGATATACCAGCCAGGGCGGCATAGTGGGCGGATCTGACATTTCTTACCTTGACCGCTACACGTTCAGAATAAACTCCGAACATAACTTATACCAGAATATCGTTAAGCTGGGAGAGCATCTTACGTTTAACTATCAAAACAGCCACGGAATTGCTGTAGACGGCCAGTATAATAATACATTGCGTTCTGCTTTTACTACCAGCCCGTTTCTGCCGATGTATGATACAGACGGCAGTTATTTCAGCAGTGACAAAAAAGGTTGGTATCCGGGAAAACCCAACCAGGCATGGAACAATACGGAGGCCAATCCGTATGCAGCGATGGACTATAACACGCGCAACCGGAACAGCAGCCAGGGTTTATTTGGCGATGTGTATTTACAGGTTGAACCTGTTAAAGGTTTAAAATTCCGTTCCAGCCTCGGTTTAAATTATTACGCTAACCAAAGTCATGGTTATACGCCGGTTTATCATCTTTCTATTTATTCCTTTAATGATACCGCTAAGGTGAGTCAATCAATGGGTAATGGACGGACTATCCAGTTCGACAATTTAATCAGCTATGATTTTGATGTTGCCGCTGATCACCATTTCGGCGTAATGGCAGGTAGCTCTTCGCTGAAAACACAAACTGTTGGTATGAATGGTTCCAATTGGGATCTGCGTGTTGCCGACCTGCAACATGCCTACCTTTCTGTTGCTCAAAATGTGACCAGGGGCGCTCCTTATATGAGTCTTGGCGGAGGCCCGTCCGAAAATGCTTTGATGTCTTACTTCGGACGGCTGCAATACAATTTCCGGGAAAAATATCTGGTCAATGTAACATTCAGGGGTGATGGATCTTCCAAATTCGCGCCGGATCATCGTTGGGGATATTTTCCGTCCGTGTCTGCAGGATGGGTAACTTCTATGGAAAACTTTATGCAGGGTGTGCAATGGCTGAATTTCCTTAAACTTCGCGGCAGCTGGGGCCAGGTTGGTAATCAGAACGTAGCGGCGTACCAGTTTGTATCTCCCATCAGCTTCAGTAATGCGGGTTATATATTCGGACCGGTAGAAGGAGCCAATACACAGGGCGCTTATCCGAGCCGTATTGCCAATCCAAATGTAAAATGGGAAACATCCGAGCAAACCAATATCGGATTTGATGCCACGGTGCTGCAACGGTTGAATGTGACATTTGACTATTATGTCAAAAAAACAAAGGATTGGTTAATTACAGTGCCTATTCTGGCTACTGCCGGAGCAGATGCACCGCTGATCAATGGTGGTGATGTGAAAAACACCGGCGTTGAACTGGCGCTTAATTATCGCAACAGCATCGGCAAAAACTTCCATTATTCAGTTGGTGTAAACGGCGCCTATAATAAAAACAGGATAGGAAATATTCCTACAAACGATCATGTGCTTCACGGTAATACCAATGTGCTGTATGCCAATGCGGGTGAGTTTTACCGGGCAGCAAACGGTGAACCGGTAGGTTATTTCTGGGGACTTAAAACTGCGGGCGTTTTCCAATCGGATGACGAGGTAGCGGCTTATAAGGGTAAAACAGGGAATCCGATTCAGCCCACCGCTAAGCCCGGAGATGTTCGTTATATTGATTTGAACAACGATGGTGTTATTGATGCCAACGATAAAACAAATATCGGTGATCCCAATCCTGATTTTACCTATGGGTTCAATATATCGCTTGATTACAAAGGGTTTGATCTCTTAGTTCAGGCCTCCGGTGTAACAGGTAATCAGATTGTTCAGTCATACAGAGGACCGGGCGGCTTTGGTAACTATACCTCAGAAATACTGGACCGCTGGCATGGTCCGGGAACTTCCAACAAAATCCCCAGGGTAACAGAAGATGGTGCCAACTGGGCGCAGTTCTCTGATCTGTACGTTCATAAAGGAAATTATCTGCGTATCAACACTATTACCCTCGGTTATGATTTTTCAAACCTGATCAGGAAAAATTACCTGGGCAAAGTAAGATTATATGCTTCCGTGCTAAATGCCTTCCTGTTTACCAAATACAATGGTATGGATCCTGAAGTTGGATATAACGAGGGCTTTTCATCGGGCGTGGACTTAGGATATTATCCCAGGCCCAGAACATTTATGGTTGGAGCAAACATCCGGTTTTAAATTAAAAACGAATTGGCGATGAAAAACTTGAAATTTTATATACTGGCTTCTGCACTGTTGACATTGATTGCCTGTAACAAGGACTTTCTGGACTCAGAAGATGTAACGGCTGCCACAGAGCAGAATTTTTACAAAACACCGAATGATGCCTGGAAGGCATTGGTAGGCGTATATGATGGATTACAGCGTGTTTGGTCAAGTGGCGTTGCTTTTCCTGTTGCGTCAGAAATTATGTCTGACGAAGCATTTGGAGGCACCGGTAATGCTGACGGCTTCGGCTATCAGATGATGGACGAGTTTGACAAACTCCGTTCACCTTCAGATCAAAATATGTTTGGAGACACCTGGAGCTTGTACTACAAGGCTATCTATCGCGCCAACATGCTTTTATCGCACCTCGACGGAGTGGATTGGAAAGGAGATAACAATTTGCGTAAGACATATGAAGCGGAAGCAAGGTTTATACGCGCCTATTGTTATTTTGATATGGTCCGGTTATGGGGCAATATCCCACTGATCACCGTACCTACTACCGATAATGTGCCTCAGGCCAGCGCAGACAGCGTTTATAAACTCATTACCGACGACCTGGTATTTGCAGCTTCCAATCTTCCTGCTACCGGTTATGGTGCCCAGGATCCCTCTACCCGGGGACGGATAACCAAATGGGCCGCTGAGTCACTGATCGGCCGTGTGTTCCTTTGTTATACCGGCTATTACAATAAGGCCGACCTGGTAGGGACTGTTTCAAAAGCCCAGGCGCTTGCTTACCTGGAAGACGTTATTAGTAATGGAGGATTTGGGCTGGTTGACAAATTTGCTAATTTATGGCCTGCTGCCTCTCTCAATAATTATATAGGAGAAGATAATAAGGAAACGGTGTTTGCCATCAAGTACACTTATACCAGCGATTGGAATGGAAATGTGGATGGTAACCAGTGGATGGTGCTGTACGGCATTCGTGTTCAAAGTATTTATCCGTATGGAATGGGCTGGGGAGGCGCCACCGTGAATCCAAAGCTTTGGAATGCTTACCCTGCCGGCGACAGCCGGAGAAATGCCTCTATTATTTCAATAGTGGACGAGGGACTCGATTTTCAGAACATAAAGGATCAACGGGAGTATACAGGCTACTGTATAAAAAAATATACTCCGATGGCTGATGAGGCAGGAAGAAGTCTTGCAGAAAAAATGGGAGGCGCGAGCTTCATGATCAGTCAGTACCAGGATTATGTGTCTATCCGCTACGCTGATGTTTTGTTAATGGCTGCTGAATTAGGCGCCGGCGGCGCGCAGAGTTACTTTGATGATGTGCGCAGAAGGGCACTTGGAACCAGCTTTGTCCAGGTTCCGGTGAGCCAGGCAAATATTATAAATGAAAGAAGGCTGGAATTTGCGGGAGAAGGGATCCGTTACTGGGATCTCCTTCGCCAGGGGCTGCATGTTGCGGCAGCAGCTATTGCCGAATCGGTGACACTTCAAAATGGTGGTGTGAATACAACCAAAACCATTTTGGCATCGAAGGTAATAGAAACAAAGGGCTTTGTACAGATACCTTATACACAAATCACTTTATCGAATAACGTATTAAAGCAAAATGCAGGATGGTAATAAGCTAAGCCATTCCATAATATTATCAGGAAGACCGGGTAGGGAGAAAAAGTGGTTGTTGGATGAATGCAAGATGGTGGACCGGTTTTCCTGGTTTTAAACTAACGCGCTGTCAAATCATTGGCAGTGATATTCAGCGAATTGTAACATTTGGGCCTCATGGTTGAATCAAATGGCCCCCTTGATTCAGACAACATAACAATAGCTTTACAATATTCAATCCACGTATATGAAACTACAATTGCTGCTACCTTGCTTGCCGGCCTATGTCTCGTTTGGTGACTTATTGGCAAGTCCTTCTGCTCATATTGCAGATCCTGACCACCTGTTTACTTTTTCAATCCCTCTACTTAGTCGTTCGCCTCAGGCAGTTAAACCTGAGGTCATCGCCAATTACATTAAAAAAGTGACTAATAGGAACTATGGAAGCTGCTGAAAAAGAATTGGCGCTTAACGATTGCCTGGTTCCTGTTACGAGTATTCTGGCCTTATGAAATATCATCCTCGCTGAAAAATGCCGCTGAGGATCATCATCCGCACACGTTAAAATGAAAAAAATGAAGTCAACCAAAATGATTCGCTTGCGAATACTACCGCTATTGGGTATCCTTTTGGGATTCCTTTCCAGCCCAAACCTCTCCGCACAAACAACCAAAATAAGTGGTAGAATCATCAATAAAAGTAATTCCTCCCCGGTTCCGGGCGCAACTGTTACCTTAAAAAATACCAGCCGCTTCACTATTACCAATGGAGAAGGAAGGTTTACGATCGACGCTCCCACCGGAAGCGTATTGGTAATTACAATGATAGGCTTCCAGAAAAAAGAAGTGGTTGCCAAAACTTCCTCCCTTGAAGTAGAAATGAGTGAGAATATTTCACAATTGGAAGATGTGGTGGTGATTGGTTACGGCAAAGCAAAACGGCGGGACGTTACCGGTGCAATATCTTCCGTTTCCGGTGATGAGATCCGTAAAACACAGCCCGTAACCTTTGACCAGGCATTGCAGGGAAGGGTTCCCGGGTTAGTGGTTCAACAAATATCAGGTCAACCAGGTGGAGCAGTATCGATACAGATCCGTGGCTTGTCTTCTTTTGGAGGAGGCTCGCCTATGTATGTAATAGATGGAATCATTATTGGTGGCACCGCCACATTGGGCTCAGGCGTGAATCCATTGGCAGGTATCAATCCTTCTGAAATTGAGACTATTGATGTATTGAAAGACGCATCAGCTACGGCAATTTATGGTTCACAGGCAACAAATGGCGTAATAGTAATCACCACCAAGAGGGGACAGATCGCTCCGCCAAGCATTTCCTATGATATGTATACCGGCTATCAGCAAATACCTAAAAGGTTGCCTGTGATGAATTTAAGGGAATATGCCACTTTTATAAATGAAAGAAATACAGGATTAGGATGGGGATTTGATACCCGCCCGGAATTTGTAAACCCAAAGTACCTGGGCGAGGGTACCAACTGGCAGAGGGAACTTTTTAGAAATGCCCCGATGTCCAACCATACATTATCCATTAATGGAGGGGATACAAGAACTCAATACCTCCTGTCCGGCTCCTATTTCAACCAGGAAGGTATTGCGCTCGGATCCAATTTCCGCAGGATTTCATTAAGACTCAATCTCGATAATAAAACAACCAACTGGTTAAAGATCGGTACCAGCCTGCAATTGGTTAATATCAAAGAGAATGTGAATTCGACAAGCTCGAATGTAATTAATACAGCTTTAAGTCAAACGCCGGATATAGCCGTGAAAAATGAGGATGGCAGCTGGGGAGGAGCCTATAATCCCAATGGATGGGTTAACAGCACCGTGAACCCATATGCGATAGCCCTTATTAATAAAGATGAGGCAAAAAGAAACCAGCTTTATGGTAATTTATATGCAGAAATTGCTTTTACCAAAGACCTGACCCTCCGGAATGAAGCAACAGGAAGTTTTTCAATGGCAACGGAAGACCGGTTTAATCCTTCCTATACATTTGGTCTTGTAAAAAACAATACGAACAGCGCCTCCTATAATTTTTCGCAAAGTGTATTTACAACTTTAAGAAACTTCCTTACCTATTCACATCTGTTTAAAAATAAATACAATGTAAATGTGTTACTGGGGCATGAAGCACAACTAAGCACCAATGAAAATTCCTCTGCCGGCAGAACAAATTTCCCTTCAAATAGCGTGCAGGTAATCAGCAGTGGCGATCCTACTACCGCCACTAACAGCGGTTCTAAAGGGCAAAGCGCCCAGGAATCGTACTTTGGCCGTATAAATCTGGGTATCAACGACAAGTACCTGTTTACTGCCAATCTCCGGGCAGACGGCTCTTCAAAGTTTGCCCCTGAAAACCGCTGGGTGAATACCTATTCAGGCGCATTTGCCTGGAAATTGAATAACGAAGAATTTCTGAAAACGGTAAAGGATGTTAATGAGTTAAAGCTGCGCCTGGGTTATGGATTAACAAATAACCAGAATATACGGGATTATGCCTATACCTCCACACTGGCTACTGTGGCTACCGGGCTAACAGGCATCGCACAGCTTACCCAAAATGTGGGAAACCCTTATGTACAATGGGAAAAAACAAAATACGCCAACATTGGACTGGAAGGAACGCTTTTTAACTGGAGATTGAATTTCTCCGTTGATTTTTATAATCGCAAAACCGATGGTCTTGTTTTGCAGATCCCTTTGCCGATGTATTCCGGAACGGCGATTGGTTATTCGCCAGGCGCAATGGAAGCCCCATACGTTAACGTGGGTACTGTTAATAATAAGGGCTTTGATTTTAGAATCAGCTCCACCAGTGTTAAAACCAAAAATTTCACCTGGAAAACTGATGTGACAGTTTCCCGTAATATTAATGAAGTGCTAAAGCTCAATACAGATGGCGCTTCACTGGACAGGCAGTATAGTAAAACTGTTGTAGGCAGGTCTATCGGCGAGTTTTACGGATATGTTATTGACGGAGGCGTGTTTGCAACGAAAAAGGATTTTGAAACCCACGCATTACCTACTAAAAACGGTGTGCCGTTACCGGTAGGAGCTGCCGGTGGAAGCATCTGGTATGGTGATCTGAAGTTCAAAGATTTTAATGGTGACGGCGTTATTAATGAGCACGATCAAACGTTTCTTGGTTCTCCCATACCTAAATACCAGATTGGTTTCAACAATACCTTCTCCTATAAGAATTTTGATTTGAATATATTTTTTGCCGCGAACGTCGGCAATAAAGTATTTAACCAGCTTCGTGTAAATGGAGAATATCCGGGTACCAGTTTTGGTTATTTCAAGTCGTTAAAAGACTATGCGAAACTAACCCTGATTGACCCTAAAGGCGATGCTACTGATATTAACAATATACAGGTAACTAACCCGGAAACAAGGATAGTCGGGATCAGAAATGATAATACCAATGATAATAACAGGAATTCTGACAAGTTCGTAGAAGATGGAAGTTTTGTGAGATGTAAGAATATTTCTTTGGGATATACCCTCCCCGAAAAGCTGATTGCTAAAGCCAGCATTAAATATCTGAGAGTTTATTTCAATGTTTCAAATGCATTCATCATTACAAACTATAAGGGAATGGACCCGGAGATTGGATCATGGGATCCGCTGAGCGCCGGTGTTGACGGCGGTTTTTATCCGCAGCCCCGGGTATTTACCATTGGTGCGAACATTAAACTGACTAAATAAAATATTCATCTGTTAATATAAATAGTTATGAGATCAATATTGGATAAAATAATTGTCTTCCTGCTAGTTACGATAGCTATAACAGGATGCTCCAAAAGCTTTTTGGATCGTCCGCCCCTGTCGCAGATAAGTGCGGATAATTTTTATCAAACTACGGGTGATCTCAGGTTGGCAACAGCTGCATTATATGCTGGTACACCCTGGGGCGACTGGAACTATAATTGTTATTTACCTGTTGGAGAAGTGCTGAGCGGAAACATGGCGGTTGGTTACTGGGGAGATGCTGTGCAGCTGAATACTTTTACTGTTACCGGTTTAAATGGCATCATGATTTCCAACTGGAAGGGGATGTATAATATCATAGCACACTGTAATGTTACCATCAATGCCATCACACAAAAGGCGCCGGCTTCCATTACCGATAAGGACAAAAATGCTGCTATCGCTGAAGCCCGCTTCATACGCGGATTTGCCTATTATAACCTGGCGGTGTTATGGGGGGCTGTACCCGTTATTGAAGATAACAGTCAACTGATTATATCTCCATTGATTAACCGTGTAAAAACGGAAGACGTTTATAAATTCGCGATTAACGATTTAACTTTTGCAGCCGGGAATCTCCCGCCTGCTGATGCTGCCGGAAGGGTAACCACCTGGTCGGCACAAGGTATGTTAAGTAAGGTTTATTTGACAGTAGCCGGATTAAATCAGCAGGGAGGCACCAGGAATCAGGCTTACCTGGATAGTGCACGAAAATACGCCGGGAATGTATGTAAGAACAGTGGCCTGGCGCTGGTAAATAATTATGCCGATATTTTTAAAACCCAGTTTAACGACAATCCGGAGTCATTGTTTGCATTGCAGTGGGCGCCTGGTGCAGGTTGGTTAGAAGGGAATATGCTGCAGATCTATTCTCCGGGAGGTGTCGAAATATCTGCCAATGGCTCGGCCGGTTGGTTTGCTATCAGCCCAACCATAGATATGTACCAACTTTACGCAGCAAGGGATTCCATAAGGCGTAAGGCTACTTTTATGATTAACGGGGATTATTACCCGGAGCTGAACGCAGCAGGCGGAGGATTTAAATATACAGGCAGTTCCGGATTGAAAAAGCATATTATCGGTACGAACAAGGATAATAGTGCGCCAACTATGACCCTGACGTCCTCTACAGAGCATAATGCATTATTAAGACTGGCGGATGTTTACCTCATTTACGCGGAATCCATACTAGGTAATAGTGGTTCAACTGCCGACGGCGAGGCGCTTCTCTACTTTAACCAGGTTCGTATAAGGGCCGGGATGGCTCCTGCTCCCAGAATAGATATTGATTCCGTAATTAATGAGAGAAGAATTGAACTGGCGGGAGAAGGACAATATTGGATAGACCTGGTTAGGCTATCTTATTATAATCCAGCGAAGGCAATCAGCAAATTAAATGGAGAAAGGCGTGCAACATTTACCATTTCAAATGGTGTTGTAACACCCGGTGATCCATATGGCATTGTTACGCCTGCAACCATTCAAAGTTTCACTTTCCCAATACCTTCTTCTGAGGTTACGGCCAATCCAAAATTGTTGGAACCTCCGGTGTCATATTATTAAGAACTACTAAAAACATTATACCGTGAATAAAGTACTATTCAACCAGCGCTATTGGAGGTTACCGTTTTGGGCTTTTACTGCTGTCTTTGCCCTGGTGCAATCTGCCTGTAAGAAAGATGTAACTGATGCAGCTCCTGTTATAACAAGCGTTAGAAATTATGCCGCCTCACCTGCAGATACGCTTGTTAATTCCATCACTACCGGTCAATGGGTGGTGCTTATCGGACATAACTTAAAGGATGCCGTACAGATCTCTTTCAACGGCGTACCCGCTACTATCAACAGCATCATGTTTTCAGATACCAGTGCTACCGTACTGGTGCCCGCTGTGATACCATTTCCATCGGTGCCGGCAGAAAGCCTGAATACCATCCGCTATGTTACCCGGCACGGAACTACCACATTTACATTTGGTATCGTGGCGCCACCGCCTACTATTACCAGCATCTCTAACGAAAATGCCAACGCAGGTGATTCCGTTTATATCTATGGGTTAAATTTATTTTTTATAAGCGAAATGACTTTCGCCGGCACGCCAATAACCGATTATGCTACTGCCGGCGATGGTACGGCCATCGGATTCATACTGCCGGCGCTTTCGCAAAGCGGCCCTGTAGTGATCAAAACAAAATCCGGTACAGTTTCCACCGCCTTTAATGTGAACGATGCCACGACTGGTGTTCTCTGTAATTTTGATAATATAAATACTTTCAGCTGGGGTACCGGCACCGATAACAGCAGCGTCAATTTTCCCGGTAACAGGGGTACTTATGCCGTGTTAAATAATGACATTCTGCCTGCCGGTGATGGCAACTGGTGGAATTGGCAACGGAGTATAAATACCAACGACGTACAGTGGATCCCTGTCGACAGTTTAAGTGTTCCTGTTGATCAATATGCCATTAAGTTTGAGATCAGTGTTCCCGCCGCATGGACCGGCACCTCTATTTATGTACTAAAAGGTAACTCATTTGATTATATGGCCCGCTATGAGCCGTGGGAAGGCGCTGCAGGTGTCGTTTCCCCATTTGTTACAAAGGGATGGCATACAGTAACCCTTCCGTTATCAACGTTCAGGACCAGTGATGGCAAAGGTGCAGCAGCTGCAAGCCTGACCACTTTGCTGGGCAGCTCCGCCAATGGATCTGTAAATATCCATACCAAAAACTTTTCTGCTTCCCCTTCGGCTTCCGGTTTAAAAGCCGCTGTAGATAATATCAGGGTGGTGAAGATTAAATAACAGGAAAAATTTTTAACCAAATATCACGATTATGAAAACCAGAAATTTGTGTGGACTTATCGGACTTATGGTTTCCGCTGTAATGTTTACACACTGTAGTAAAAAGAGCGTCGTTACGCCTGAATTGTCGGTTTCTTTATCTGAAATTGCTTTTCAGGCAGATGGCGGCGCTTCCGATGTAACCATCGCCAGTAATGTGGAATGGAATATTAATAACCCGGCTTCTTCCTGGTTGCAGGTAAGCCAGTCGACCGGTAGTAGCAGCACGGCTTCTATCCGGTTGACGACTGTCCCCAATACCACAGGCGCCGCCCGGTCCGTGGTGCTGGAGGTGAATGCCGGAAGTAGCCAGATGCGCAGGGTTAAAGTAACGCAAGCCAGCAGCATATACCCGGGCTATAATACATCGCCGGCCCCGGCCAATTCAACCGGTATGGGAAGTAATGCTGTGCAGTTGGCCGCTAAATTTAAACTGGGTTGGAACATTGGCAACACCCTGGAAGCAATTGGCGGAGAAACCGCCTGGGGAAATCCTTTGATCAGTGAAAGTTATATCCAGTTTGTAAAACAACAGGGATTTAATGCCATCCGCCTGCCGTGTTCATGGAACCAGTATTCAGATAAAACTACCGCTAAGATCCAGGATACCTGGCTCAACAGGGTAAAACAAGTGGTTCAGTATTGTGTCAATAACGATATGTATGTTTTACTCAATATCCACTGGGATGGTGGCTGGCTGGATGCCAATATCAACAGTGCAAAGAAGGATTCAGTTAATGCCAGACAAAAAGCATTCTGGGAACAAATTGCTACCACCATGCGTGATTTTGATGAGCACGTGATGTTCGCAAGTGCCAATGAACCTCCCGCCGAAAATGCTGAGCAGATGGACATCCTCAACAGCTATCATCAAACCTTTATCAATGCCGTCAGATCCACCGGTGGACGTAACAGCTACCGGGTACTGGTAGTGCAGGGGCCATCAACCGATATTGACAAAACCAATAACCTGATGAATACGCTCCCCACAGATGCGGTGAACAATCGCATGATGGTGGAAGTACACTATTACACGCCATTCCAGTTCTGCCTATTGGATGGGGATGCATCCTGGGGCAAAATGTTTTACTACTGGGGTGCAGGACATCATTCTACCATTGAACCTGACCGGAACACCACGTGGGGAGAAGAGGGTGATGTAAACACCGCCTTTGGCAAAATGAAAACCAAATTCACTGACAAACAAATCCCCGTTGTAATGGGTGAATACGGCGCCTACAGACGTGGCGGCAGCAATAATGTGCCTAAAGATCTGGCCACCCATAATGATGCAGTGGATTATTGGTTGACTTATGTAACCAAACAGGCAATTGCCAGTGGCATTAAACCCTTTTTCTGGGATACGGGTGGTGCTTTGGACAGACGAAATAATACCGTGCTTGATAAGCGCACCATTGATGCCATTGTTGCTGGTGGCAGATAAATTTACAGGAAGATAAATTGTTTTTGAAATGTATAAGGGATGAGGTTTTAACGAATCCCTTATACATTTCTTTCGTAAAAACAGGCAGAGTTGCTATTGAACGTATTGAAACAGGAAATTAACGTAAATGAAAAAAATAGTAAGGCAATTAGCACTCGGTTTCACCGGCATCATGATGGCAGGTATTGCCAATGCACAGCTTGCGGCAAACGATAAAACACAGGAGGAGAAGATCCACTCATTAAACATTATCCGTTCACCGTTTTGCGGAACAAATTTCGAGCACAGGGATTCTATCGATGTGTACATGAGCGAAAGAGCATTGCGTGAAATTTATTTACCAGGATTTAAGGCATCCGTAAGGGAAGGTGGCGCCTACACAGTAATGGCAGCATGCAATAAATTCAGAGGCGGCTGGTGTTCTGAAAATAAATACCTGGACAGGGAAATCCTTCGTAAAGAGTTTGATTTTAAAGGAGTGTTAATGACGGATTGGGCGGCTGCGCATTCCACCATAAAGGCTGCTTTAGCCGGGCTTGACCTGGAAAAGGGTACGGATAAAAAAGATTACAACGAATGGTATTTTGCCAATTCACTGATCAGGGCAGTAGAAGAGGGGAAAATTCCTGTTGCTGTTGTGGATGAAAAGGTTGCTAATGTGTTGCGGTTATTGGCGATAACGCTACGCGCAGACATTGTGATGGAGGACTCAGTTCTGAAATAAAATCATTATACGAAATTAAAAACGGTGGAGCTGATACTGAAAATTGCCGACCTGGCATTTTATGACGAAACAAAAAAAGCCTGGAATGTAGAAGCGGGTGATTTTGTATTGCACATCGGGAATTCATCACGTGATATTTCAAAATCGGTGAAAATTTCAGTTAAGTAGTTAAATATAATGGCCTTAAACCTTTTTTCCGGGATATCGCCAGTGCTAAATAAAAAACAATGAATCTTCAGATGAATAAACGTTCAATACTTGTTATTATAACCATTTTGATCTCAGAATTAAATGCAACCTCGCAGGTAGCCAATCGCTTTTTTCCTGAGAAGGAGCTCACTATAACCGGCATCTATTATTATCCTGAGCATTGGAGCGAAAACCAGTGGGAACGGGATATAAAAAGAATTGCAGATATGGGCTATGAGTTTGTACACCTGGCCGAATTTGCCTGGTTTAAAATGGAACCCGAAGAAGGGAAATTTGAGTTTTCCTGGCTAGACAAGGTGATAGACCTCTGCACTAAATACAATCTGAAAGTGCTGATGTGTACTCCGTCCGCAACTACGCCGGCCTGGATGAGGGCGAAGTATCCTGAAACTTTTGTGATGGATGGCCATTACATCCGTGGTGAGCACGGTACACGCGGATTAGGATCTATCGTTAATCCGGCCTATCGCAAATTTGTGGAAATAGTGGTGCCTGAAATGGCCCGGCGTTATGGTCAGAACAAAAATGTAATTGGCTGGCAACTCGATAATGAGCCTGATGCGAAACCCGATTACAGTCTGTCTTCGCAGGAGGCATTCAGGCAGTGGCTACAAAGCAAATATAAAACGGTAGATGCGTTAAATGCTGCCTGGGGAGCCGCTTTCTGGAGCCAGTGGTATAATAATTTTAGTGAGGTTATTATCCCCAATACCAACCTGGTAGGCTGGTGGGGCAATAACCCGCATGCCTTGCTTGATTTTAAAAGATACTCGGCGGATGCACAGGCGGAATTCCTCGATTTTCAGGCGGCAATATTACGACGCCAGATTTCGAAGGACCAGTTTGTAACGACCAATTATACAGCCGTTTCCACAGGTGCTGATCCGCGGCGGACAAAACAGCTTGACTTTGCAACTTATACAGCCTATCCCAATGGAGGTACCAACAATATTGGTGACCTCGGATTCAGGTTGGGAAACAGCAGGGTTATCCTGTTTGCTGCGGAATATTATAAAGCAGTTGGCGGGGTATCCGGCGTCATGGAAATTCAGCCGGGCCCGGTAAACTGGGGTAGTTACAACCCTTTGCTCTTACCTGGTACCGTACGTATGTGGTTGTACCACACTTTTGCAGCAGGCGGAAAGCTTGCCAGTTCCTACCGGTATCGTCAGATCAATTATAGTTCAGAGCAATATCATGCCGGCGTAATGCAAACAGATGGTGTAAGTCCTTCGCAGGGCGGTGTGGAGTATATGCAATACATGAAAGAAATAAAAGAGCTGCGGAAACAATATAAACCCGGCGCTTCAATGCCTGAAAAACTGGCTGCACGGTCAACGGCTATTCTCTGGAACCTGGAAAATTACTGGACCATCGACCGGCAAAAACAGACCTGGCAATGGGATACCTGGAATTACCCGATTAAATTCCTGGAGATAGCAAAATCATTTGGCGCACCCGTTGATCTGGTCGGGGAAACGGCTGATTTGTCGAAATACAAATTTGTGATTATCCCGGCATACGAAATGGTTGATAGTGCTTTGGTGAAGAAGTGGAAGGAATATGCCGCAAACGGAGGACACCTGATTATTACCTGCCGCACAGCCACCAAAAACCGTATGGGGCATTTTTGGGAGGCAGAATGCGCCGCTCCTATATCTGCATTGATAGGGGCGCAGGTGAAAGCAAGCGATATGCTTTCAGGTAGCGCCAGGGGAGATATCCTTATGGGATCTGCCCATTACGGCTGGAACAACTGGGCCGATTTACTGGCGCCGGATAAAAACACGGAAACCCTTGCTGTATTTGATAACCAGTTTTATAAAGGAAAAGCAGCGGTAGTAAAACATCAGGTTGGTAAAGGCGCTGTTACCTATATCGGTGTGGATACAGATGATGCCAAACTGGAAACGGATATACTGAAGCAGATTTATACCGGCGCTGGTATTGCCACTGAAAATTATCCTCCCGGCGTATTTGTTTATTGGCGGGATGGTTTTTATGTGGCCGTAAATTATTCCTCGGATAATTATGAAATGAAAATACCCGCCGGAGCCAAAATATTGATCGGGGGCAAAGTGCTGGAACCAGCAGGCGTATTGGTTTGGAGCGAATAAAAGTAATGTTATAAAACAGGCAGCAGCCAGCCGTTCCGGGAGGGCGGATGGCTATAGGAAACCGGCGAAAAGGCCCATCAATATCTTAACGAAATAGGTGTCACCCACGTTTGGAATGTAGATACTAACGGGCATGACAACACGGAGTGGGATCGTAACCTGTATCTATTTTCTCAGCATATTTTTTAAACGGCTGTAAGAAAGGTAAATATACTTAAAGATGAAAAGAATTTTATTACTATCAATGCCGCTGCTTTTATTCATTTCAGGAATACTGGTGGCTCAAACCACAAAACAAACGAAGCCGGCCACCCAGGAAAGGGTTATCAATATTGACTTCAACAAAACATCTGGAAAGCTGAACAGGATGTTTAATGATTGCGTTGGCGCAGGCCGCGCCAATGAAGGGCTCCGGGCAGATTGGCAACAGCAGCTTGCATATGTAAAGAAAGAATGCGGTTTCAGATACATCCGTATGCATGGTCTTTTAACAGACGATATGGCTGTATATACGGAAGACAGTAAAGGTAACCCGGTGTACAGCTACATGTACATTGATGCTTTATTCGACTATTTACAAAGTATAGGCATGAAACCCTTTGTTGAACTGGGCTTTATGCCCTCCGCACTGGCCAGCGGTTCCAAAACAATCTTCTGGTGGCGCGGCAATGTAACTCCACCAAAGGATTACGAAAAGTGGGCAGCATTGGTGCGGGATCTTACCAGGCATTTTACAGAACGTTACGGCGCAGAGGAAGTGAAAACCTGGTATTTCGAAGTTTGGAATGAGCCAAACCTGGGTGGTTTCTGGGCCGGTACGCAGGAAGACTATTTCAAGTTATACTCCTATAGTGCAAAGGCTATTAAAAGTGTTAACTCATCTTATCGCGTTGGAGGGCCAGGTACAGCCGGGGCCGCCTGGGAACCTGAAATGATTGCCTACTGCAATAAGAATAATGTGCCGATAGATTTTATAAGCACGCATGCCTATGGCGTAAAGCAGGGATATCTCGATGAATTTGGCAACTCGGGCACGGTACTAGATAAAAATCCCATGAGCGTTAGCGGTGATGTCCTTCAATCACGCAAGGAAATTGCCGGTTCTGCTATGCCAAACCTGGAGCTTCACTACACCGAATGGAGTGCCTCTTATACCCCGGCAGATCCTATCCACGACAGCTATCACGAAGCTGCGTATGTTTTGCAGAAATTAAAACAGGTGGGTAAGGCCGCTAACTCAATGTCGTATTGGGTTTTTACCGATATTTTTGAAGAACCCGGACCCCGTTTTACACCGTTTCACGGAGGCTTTGGCATGCTGAATACGCAGGGTATTAACAAGCCGGTATTCTACGCCTACCAGTTTTTGAACAGGTTGGGAAATATTGAATTGGTAAATAGCGATTCCACCTCATGGGTATGCAGGGATGCTACAGGAAATATCCAGGTACTGGCCTGGGATTTTACCCATACTCACCCGGGAGATTCCGTACACAATCAGCAATATTATATCCGTGATCTTCCTTCAAAATCAAAAGGAAAGTTGAAGGTCAATATTGCAGATATACCGGGCGGCGCCTATGCACTGGAAGTATATAAAGTCGGCTACCATAACAACGATGCTTATTCCACTTATCTCTCTATAGGAAAACCGGCACAGCTTAACCGGCAGGAAGTTGAACAAATAAAGAAGCTAAATGATGGTTCGCCCGTTACCAGGGAAGTTATTACTGTAAAAGCCGGGATACCTTTCACAAAGGAGCTGGAGATTCGGGAGAACGATGTTTTCTTCTTGAATATTATCAAACTGTAATGATTGCAAACAATTACTAAAAACAAAACCAATGATCAGGAAAACCCTTTTGTTTTTGTTGTGCCACATCATCCTTTATACAGCCGTTGCACAAAAAGTTATTATTTCAGTTAATCCTACTCAAAACAAACGCCTGATTTCCCCATACATATATGGCCGGAACGAAAGCTTTGACAAGCCCGCACAATTTTATAAGGATGCAGGTTTACGTTTCGCCCGTATGAATGGAGGTAATAATGCAACATGTTATAACTGGCGCAAAAAAATTACGGTCCATCCCGACTGGTACAATAATGTTTATGGTACCGATTGGGATGCGTACGCACAAAACATTGCGGCCAATTATCCTGGTATGCAGGGAATGTTTGCCTTTCAATTACTGGGCAGAGTAGCATCCAATACCAGTAATAACTTCGATGATTGGGCTTTCAACCAGGCCCAGTATTGGGCCGGAGTTGGTCAGAATTTAGCCGGTGGTGGTGTACCCAATACTGAAAACCCTTCCGGTAAGGCGTTGGTGGAGGGTAATATTAATTTGTTTACGCAGACATGGCTTGCCGATTCTGCCGTGGATATTCTTAATCATTGGTTTGGAGCCAATGGTTTGGGACTAAACAAAAATCAATTTTTGTACTGGAATATGGACAATGAAGTGGACATATGGAGTGGCACCCATGACTATGCTATGCCAACTCAAATATCGGCTTCTGTTTTTATGGATCACTACATAGAACTAGCAAAGAAAGCAAAAGCTCTATATCCAGGCATCAAGCTCTGTGGGCCGGTTACAACCTCGGAATGGCAATGGTACAAATGGTCAAATGAAAGTTTATACATAAATGGCAGGTATTATTCCTGGATTGAGTATTTTATAAAACGCCTCGGGGATGAATATAAGGCAACCGGTATCAAGCTGGTAGATGTAGTAGATATTCACAATTACCCCTGGTATAATAATGACGATGCTGCGGCATTACAGGGTCACCGGATTTATTATGATACGACGTATGATTACCCGGGTTCAAACGGTATTAGAACAAGTACCGGCGGATGGGATGTGTCACTTACCAAACAATATATTTTCAAGCGTATCGATGGCTGGTTAACTGAACATTTTGGCGCCAACCACGGCATAACATGTGGGATAAGCGAATGGGGTACCATGTCAGGCAGCAACCCAAGCCTTGAATCTGTTATATATGCTTCGCATCTGGGCACCTTTGCAAACAATAGCGTTGAATTCTTTTCTCCGTGGAACTGGTCTGTTGGCATGTGGGAAACATTGCATCTCTTTAGCAGGAATGCAAAAAAGTATAGTGTATCAAGTACTTCGTCTCTCGAAAACATGGTATCTGCTTACTCCTCAGTAAATGAAAATGCCGACTCCTTAACGGTGATGCTGGTAAGCCGGGATAGGACTGCTTCCCGCACTGTTACCATCAATCTAAGTAACTTCACGGTGGCTGATGGAAATTATCAAACATTGCAGTTGTCGTCTTTACCGGCACAGGAAACTTTTGTGTCGCACACGCAAAATGCGCTGAACCAAAATACAGTAGCGGTAAATTCAAATTCACTTACCATAACAGTACCGGCTCTTTCTACAACGGCAATTCTGCTGGTGAAAGCCGGAGGTGCTGCGACTTACATTACGCTGACCAACCGCGCTACAGGGTTATACCTTGATGGTTTGGGCCATATTACCAACGGTGCTGATGCCGGTCAATGGTCAGAAAGCAGTAGTTATAACCAGCAATGGACTATAGGGTCTATTGCGCTGGCAAGAAGATCGACGGTCATAGATACTTTATCATCATCACTGAAAATGTATGAGCCCACGAGTAACCAGGTATCAGTATATCCCAATCCTTTCTCATCAACATTCAATATAATGATTGATAAACCTGCTGAGGTGGAACGGATTGTTATATTCGACGTCATGGGTAAGCAGGTTGAAATGGCGAAACGTATCTCAGTTTCAAGCTTAATGTCAATGGGAGGAGCGCTGAAAGCCGGTACATATATAGTCCGGGTAGAAGCAGCAACATGGTTAAAGACATTTAAAGTTTTTAAGGTAAATTAGCAACAAATAGTTCTTCATTTTAATGCTGATTGAAGAATCTCTTAGAATATCAAAATAATATTAACAATATGGTTCTTAGTACGATGAGATATTTGCTTTGTGGAATCACTTTTTTCCTGTGTTCAATCAGTATTAACTATGCTCAGGTAAAGGCCCCCGGTCCATTTGGCCCGGTACCAACGGAAAACCAGATGAGATGGCAGGAAATGGAATACTATGCTTTTGTCCATTTTTCTTTAAATACTTATACAGATCAATCGTGGGGATTTGGCAATGAAGATGTCAAACTATTTAACCCGCAAAAGCTGGACTGCCGTCAGTGGGCCCGTATATGCAAAGAAGCGGGCATGAAAGGAATAATACTTACGGTCAAACACCACTGCGGTTTTTGCGTCTGGCCGTCTAAATACACGGAGTATTCTGTAAAAAATGCTCCCTGGAAAAATGGGCATGGAGATGTGGTCCGGGAAATGGCAGATGCCTGTAAAGAATACGGCTTAAAATTGGGGATATATTTGTCGCCCTGGGATAGAAATCACCCGGATTATGGAAAGCCTGAGTATATTACCTACTTCAGGAATCAACTTACAGAACTGCTCACCAACTACGGGCCGATTTTCGAAGTGTGGTTCGATGGGGCTAACGGCGGGTCCGGATATTATGGCGGCGCTAATGAAACCCGCACCATTGACCGTACTACTTACTACGACTGGCAGAATACATATAAGTTGATCCGCAGGCTGCAACCCGACTGCGTGATATGGAACGATGGTGGCGATAGGGCAGACCTGCGCTGGGTGGGTACCGAAGGTGGATTAGTGGGTGAAACGAACTGGAGTTTACTAAATGGCAAAGGCGAGGTGGAATGGAATATGTTGCATCATGGCCTGGAGAGCGGGGATTCCTGGGTGCCAGCCGAAGTAAATACTTCTATCAGACCAGAATGGTTCTATCATCCACATGAAGATAACCACGTAAAAACAGTGCCGCAATTAATGGAAACATACTATAATTCCATAGGTCGCAACGGCACATTACTGCTTAATTTTCCAATTATGCCTAATGGGCTGATTCATCCAAATGATGAAAAAGCTGCGCTTGGATTGGCCAAAGCCGTAAAGGAAGCATTTGCCGTGAATCTTGCTGCAAACATGAAGGCGGAAGCCTCCAATGTCCGGGGGAATGCCAAACAGTTTGGGCCAGGTATGGCCATTGATAATAATAGAGATACCTATTGGACAACTGATGAGGATGTGACTAACGCGTCGCTAACAATAGATTTCGGCAAACCAACTACCTTCAACCGTTTCCTGGTTCAGGAATACATCCGGTTAGGACAACGCGTGAAAACCTTCACGGTGGAGGCGCTTGTTGATGGAAACTGGAAACAGCTGGCAAAAGCAACCACAATCGGATATAAGCGAATTCTCCGTTTCCCGGCTGTAAAGGCAACTCAGGTTCGTCTTAATATTACCGGTTCAAAAAGCTGCCCGGTAATTTCCAATATCGGCATTTATAATGCACCACAGATCCTCGCTGCCCCTTCCATAACCAGGAATCAGTCCGGTGAAATAACCATAACTCCGGCAGATATGGAGTCGGTTGTTTACTACACGTTGGGCAGCGCGCAGCCTACCTCTAAATCAAAAAAGTACACCGGTCCCTTTCAATCAGAAGGGAAGCTCGAAATAAGCGCTATTGCTTACGAACCAGCTACTGGAAAGAGCAGTCCTGTGTCCCGGGAGAAATTTGATATTTCCCGGAAGGACTGGAAAGTTATTGAACCAAACGATGAAAAGGCAAACCTGATCCTGGATGGAAACCCATCTACTGCATGGCATCAAAACAAAGACAAAAAAATGCCTGTTGACTTGTTACTCGATCTGGGAAGGGAGCAAAAGCTATGCGGTTTTAAATATCTGCCGGACCAGGGAAATACCTCCGGTGCAATTGCAAAGTACCAGTTTTTTGTTTCGCAGGACAATCAGGAGTGGAGGCTTGCAGATGAAGGCGAATTTCCCAATATAAAAAACAATCCACTATGGCAAACGAAAAGCTTTACAGCGGTGAAGGCCCGTTATGTAAAATTTCGCGCTGTGCGTGAAGTGAATGGTAACAATGATGCAGGATATGCGGAGGTAGATGTGATCACCCGATAGTTTGTGTGTCTGCCCATATATCTTATATCCCGATTAAATAAAATTTACAAGGATCATAACGAAAGCAAACGATTTCAATGATAAAGATTGGCGAAACCTCGATTTACCACATGATTGGAGCATTGGAGGAACGATAAATTCCAAAAACCCAACCGGCGGTGCAGGTGGATACTTTCCTGCCGGGATAAGGTGGTACCGGAAAATAAGGCAACATTTGGCAAAGCATGGCATGGGCGCACCTCAGTCGTCATCAGAAGTACGCAGCTTACAGTTATTTCAGGCGGGTTATCTGATGGCACTTTAAATATCAAAGCGCGTTAATATTTTTCCTAAGAACCTGTTTATGTAAAGGGGATGTATCAAAAGTAGTTTAACAGGTTTGAAAAACCGGATAAATTACTTTTGATACATCCTTTTTTATGTATTCACTTATTTTACATGGATACTTTTGAAAAACGTATCCACTTCTTTTACCCACAATTCCGGGGCTTCCAATGCTGCAAAGTGACCGCCTTTTTCCATGATAGTAAACCGTTTTACGTTTGCTTTTCTTTCCGCCCATTCCCGTGGAGTTGGGGCATCACCGGGGAATATTGCAACGCCGGTGGGCGTATTAACCTTTTGACCCGAAGCTAGTTGCTGAAAAGAGCCTTCGGCATAAGTGCGCATGGAAGAGTTAATCGTTTGGCTTACCCAATAGATCATGATATTGGTGAGCAGTTCGTCCTTTGTGAAATGATCCTCAATAGCACCACCCGGAGTACGCCAGGTATTGAACTTTTCAATGATCCAGGATGCCAGTCCTGCAGGGGAATCATTCAGGCCATAGGCCTGCGTTTGTGGTTTGGTAGCGTGTAGCATGGCATACGCTCCTTCCCGGTACCACCATTGCTGTATAAACTGTCCGAATTCCTGCTCAGCTTTGGACATGGTACTCCAGTCTTCCGAACCGTTGGGATATCCCACGTCCGACAGGTGGATGGCTGTTACATTTTCAGGATAAAGATTGGCGATTGATTTGGTGATGCCGCTGCCTACATCTCCTCCGGCCACCAGGAAAGTCTGATAGTTAAGTACCTCTTTCATCAGCGTAGCGAAAATTTTTGCAGAACCATCGTCTGTCATGGCTACGTGCCCGGAGAAACCGAAGCCGGGAATGGAAGGCACTATCACGTTGTAGTCGTCTGTTAACAGGGGAATGGCTTTGTAATAGCGATAAAAACAATCAGGCCATCCGTGTAAAAGCAGCAGAGGTCTGGCATTTGGGTTTTTACTTTTGATGTGCAGGAAATGAATGGGGAGGCCATCTATTTCCACTGTGAACTGTGGAAATTGGTTAAGGGCGGCTTCCTGCCTGCGCCAGTCGTATCCGTTTTGCCAGTAGGCAACAAGGCTTTTGAGAAATTCAGGGTCAGTGCCGTATTTCCAGCCAATGTTTTCAGGCGCATCGGGCCAGCGGGTTTGGCGGAGGCGGTTTTGGAGATCGTCCAGTACAGTTTGTTGTACATCGATTTTGAAGGGCTTTACAATGAACATATTGTTGTTTTTTTTGGTTTGCGCGTGGGAGGTTACTGTTATCGTTGCAATGACCAGTAAAATAATGATTTGTTTCATATGTTGCGTGTTTGTTGAAACAAAATTATACACGGGTTGTGACAACAGTATGTCAGTTGCAAACCAGCAGTTTTATTAATATTTTTTGACTGCTTTTTAATGACTTGAAAGCCTTTGACCAGGCTTTCTCCCTTAGCCCTGATCACATTGGCATCGGGCTTAGGGGGCAGTGTTGCCGCATGAAAGTTTGCCACCAGGTTATAGCGGGCCGTATCCTGCAAAACGTTGTGGTAATTGATGATTAACTTTTGTTCATAAAATGCTCCAGCAATTCCCGCTTGTAGGTTTTACCAACCGGCAATATCAAACCCTTTTCCAAATGTACCTGTGTTCCTTCCAACTGTTGTATTCTTGACAGCGCAACTATATACGACCGGTGTATCCGTTTAAAGTACCGCTTGTCTAACTGTTGTTCTATTTCGATAGTAGTTGATGCGCTCAGGTACATTTTTTCATCCGTAAATACCTTGACATAGTTACCATAGCTTTGTATATGTGAAATAGAGCTGGTTATTATTCTGATTATCCCGGTATCAACTTTTAGCATTAAGGAATTGTTTGCAACCTGCTCCACTGTTGAAGCTGTATTGCTGGCAACAGGCGGCCTGTAACGGGTAAACACTTTATTTATTGCTGCCATAAATTTGGCAAATTCAAAAGGTTTAACAAGATAGTCTACCACCTGGTACTTGTACCCTTCCAATGCATACTGGGTGTAAGCTGTGGTTAACACAATTAATGGCGGATTGGACATTGCCTCCAGCATTTCCATCCCTGATAAACCTGGCATGTTTATATCCAGGAAGAGCACGTCGACGGGGTTTTTAAAGATGAAATCCATTGCGTCAACGGCGTTGTAAAAATTCCCTGTTAATACGAGACTGCTTGTTCCTTTTATATAATGACCCAGAACCAGGTGCGCTCCTTCTTCGTCATCGACGATAATACAACGTAATGATTCCATAAGCTACTGGTGATTTAATAGTATTTTTAAAACGACCCTGAATTTGCTTTCATCCTGAAAAATATCGAGTTGATAATCTCCTGCATATAGCAACTCCAATCGCTCGCGGATAGTTGCCAGTCCAATTCCTGTAGAATCTCTTTTGAGTGTTCCATCCCCTAAAGAATTTATAATATCAACGATCAATGTCTGTTGTTCCAGTTGTATGTTAATATGCACATACCATTTCCGGGTAATGGTAATACTATGTTTAAATGCGTTCTCAATTAACGTAATGAGGATCAATGGAGCAATAGAAAGCCTATCCGGTTTCAGATCTCCTTGTTGTACAGCATAAGCAATTTCGCAACGCTTTCCAATCCGTTCCTTTTCTATCGCTATATAATTTTCTATGAAAGCTATTTCTGCCTGCAGCGAAACGAGCGGCTTGCGCCCATCTTCAAGCTGATAACGTATGAGGTTGGATAATTTCAAAATTAAATCCGGCGCCCGCTCAGGTTCAGCTAAACTCACACCATAGAGATTATTGAACATGTTGAAAAGAAAATGCGGGTTCAACTGGGCATGCAGCAGCCTTATATTCATTTCAGCGAGCAGCAGCTTATCTTCGGTTCTCTTTCGGATTTGCGACGCGTGTTGCCTGATTAAGAACAGGAACATGATGGTGCTTATGCTGGCGATACTGATAACAAAATGATAAAGTAAAACAGACATAACACTCTCTTGTTGTAAAATATCCGGTTCAATCCAAAAACAATCTATCGGAAAAAGCACCAGTGTTCCTATGAGTAAAGCGCCGAATGTTACTATAGCATATTTTCCATATTTCCTGCTCCAAAATAATGGCAGAATAAAATGCCAGTGAAACTTTGCCTGTGCATATAGCATTACAAAAAAAACCAGCCCTTTTATAATGGCATTGAATGAATCCAGCTGGAACCACTGATTCACCATAGTCAAAATGAACATGGCTGCAAAAATTCCGATTTCCTGCAGGTAACGCTTGTTAAACCAATTTATCGTATATGCCATCTGCTGTGTTTTATCCGGGATACCCAAAGGTCATTCTTTCACGTAAATAGGAAAAATTCAAATGGCGAACGTCGTTCGTCATTTGAATAGCGGTTTTGCTCATTCTCATTTCCCGCTGAAAAATTAAACTTTTTCCTTTGCCTGCAGTAAGATAAAACTTCATTATTAAAAACTGACAATTCCGATGGCTGCGAAATTTTTTGCTTTATTCTTGCTGACAGTAGCTTCAGTGGCAGTTAAAGCTCAGTATATACTCTCCGGCGAAAAAGCCTCTTTTCAAATCAAAGGTGTTGTGGTGGACACTGCAGATAACAAGCCCCTGGCACTGACCACAATCATCCTGCGATACAAAGACAGCGCCGTTGCTAAAACTGCTGTAACCGGTAATGATGGCAGGTTTATTTTGACGGGGCCTTTAAGTGGAACTTATGTGCTGAGTATTTCACACACCGGTTATGAACCATATTCAAGAGTTATGGAGATAAATGTACCAGACCTTGATATGGGCAAATTTATCCTGGTGAGGCAAAGCAAACAGTTGAATGAGATAGTCATACAAAGCCGTAAAGCCTTGCTTCAGAACAAAGGGGATAAGCTGGTATACAATGCCGCCGCCGATATCGGAAATAAGAGCGGGTCGGCAGCGGATGTTTTGCGGAAGGCGCCGATGGTAACTGTTGGCTCAGATGGCGTTGTAAAGCTCCGGGGAGATGCCAATATTAAAGTTTTGCTCAATGGCATCCCATCGGGAATTCTTGCTAAAAATCTTAAAGAAGCCTTGAAAATAATCCCGGCCAGTTCCATACAATCTATTGAAGTGATCACCGCGCCTTCTGCCAGGTATGAAGCGGAGGGCGCAGCAGGCGTCATTAATATTGTTACGCGGAAAAAAGTACAACATACATCCGGCAACCTTAACCTGAGTGCCGGCAACCTGGAACAGTCTGCGAACCTCGGTTTGAGCATCTCCCGGAATAAATTTGATGTTAATCTCATGGCGGGTGGCAATGTTGAAAAAGAACGGAGGAAAACTGATTTAAGCAGGAGCTTACTATACAACGGACTAAATACCGGCAACCTTGTTCAGCGTTCCGACGTGACACAGAAAACCAAAGGAACAAGTATAGAACTGGGAACTGAGTACCGGCCCGATTCATCACAAAAGATAGGCGCTACACTCTCTTACTGGCATGAACAATGGCCCGTGAAGAGCAGCTTATATAATTATTACAAGGATGCCAAAGGCATTACTGAGTATAATCAAAACGCTGATCAGAATGGAAGTTATCATTACTATGATCTTGCGCTCAAATATCTGAAACGGTTCAAGCGTAAAAAGCAGGAATTGCAGTTATTGGGAAATCATAGCCGTTCCGCAGATCGCTCTGATTACAACACAGACCAGTTCAGTCCTGATGGCAGGCATTTCTTTCGTGAGTTGAGTCCTAACAAAGGACTTAGCAGGGATTATAGCTTCCAGTTAGACTATACCCATCCACTCAGCAAAGACGGACAAAATTTTCTGGAAACCGGTATGCGTTGGAGTAAGAACAATGCTGCCAGTAACTATACCGTGTTCAATAACCGTAGTAGCCCCGGTAGCAGCGATCTGAAACAGGATCCGGAGCGTAGCGACTCGATGACTTATTTCCAGGATATTATGGCGGTTTATTTAAGCACAGAATTTGAAACCAAAAGCAGGTGGCGGTTCCGGCTGGGCGCCCGCTATGAGTATACCCGGCTCGGGGTGCGTTTCAAAGGAGCAACTCCTTCTTTTGAAACTGGTTTTAGTAACCTGGCGCCCAACATCCTGGTTGCAAAGAAAGTAAGTGAGGAACAGGAATTTAAATTTAATTATACAGAACGTATTCGCCGGCCCTTTATCTGGGATCTTAATCCTTATGTGGACGCAAGTGATCCCCGTAATGTCATGCAGGGGAATCCCCGTTTGCGCCCGGAAATTACGCGTATGCTGGAAGTTTCTCACGCTTACAATATGTCGTCCGGTTTTACCCTGATAAGTAGTATCTACTTCAACTTTAACTCAAATTCAATAGAGTCTCTTGCAACAGTTGACAGCAACGGTATATCAAAGACTATTCCCCGGAATATTGCCTCCAACAGACGTTTGGGCGCAAATATCAATGCATACACCGTAGTGAACGACAACTGGACAATCAACGGTGGCCTGGAATTTTACCAGGTATGGTTTAAAAGCCAGGCTTTGCAAGTTGGTAATAACGGCTTCTTTCACTCTTTTAATATCAACACTTCTTATACCGCTCCCGGTGGTTACATATTCGAACTATCCGGTGATTATAGTAACGGTTTTATCACCCTGCAAGGCAAAAACACTGCTGACTATACCTACCGACTGGCCATTCAAAAAGAGATCCTGCAAAAAAAAGGAAGCATTACGCTTTCATTCAACAATCCTTTTCAGAATTATGTAAAACAGCGAAGTGTGGCTACGGCCCCTTCTTTTCAAAACGAGGCCACTATGCGGTACTATAACCGCTCCTTGTCTATAGCCTTTCACTGGCAGTTCGGAAGGGTTCATAAAAGCGATGAAGGGAAAACGCCAATTGAACAGGCGGAGTATCCTGGTCGCCGGAAAAGGAACAGGTAATGGTTAACCAGATACCGGTGTTTATCGATGCAGGAAGGATACCGGTATCTTAGTAAGTGATAGTTAACCTCAATAAGGTATTATAAAGAAACGGGAGAGAATTAACCGGAACTCGACTAAAAAAGAAAAACCCGCGACTAGCGCAGGCTTCGTCGATATTTCGCGGGCTACGAGGGACAAGTTTCGAACCAGTTTACGGAAGATTTTATCTAAAATTCAATCCTTTGGGATACTCCCTCATCCCCCTGTTCGAGAATCTTTATGATCGGACCGGTGCCGGGGTTTACCTCAGTGACGGAAACCGGAGCTTTAATTTTGGGCGAAGGGCTTAATTTTGATTTTGGAGATTGAGCAACAGCCATTAGATTCATGCAAACAAAGGCGGCCAGGCTTAAAGATTTGATCAGGGTACTTGATTTCATAAACAATAGATTTGGTGTCTATTTACAATAATAATTATTCCAGCGTCAAACTATGTAACCGATTAAATGGTTAAATTCGAAATGTATTCAGAACATTTAAAAGAAGTCAATAATTAAAGTGCTTATCATGACAGCAGATGAAATTTATTTAAGAATCGGTCAGGGAATCGTTAATGTTATTGAAAAGCGAGAATTGGCCTAGTGCCAGGCTGGAAATTGAGGTTGTTGGCAAGGGTGTTGTTGGTTATACCGGAGATTACCTTGAAAACAATGAACAAAGGGATATGTCCGTAGAAAACATTGATGATGACATTTCAGAATGGTCAAACGAACTACATGAAATTACTACTGAAGGCAGTATTAACAGGTGGAACAGAGCAATTTTTAAATTAACTCCTGACGGTAAGTTCGATATGGAATTTATTTGGGATCAGGAGCTACATGATCAGATCGAAATGCTAAATTAGTTAATGGATATGCATAGAGAACCACTACGGGATAATGCCTATTGGCAAAAATGGATTGATGATTGTATTGACGCCGTTCGGGAACTGCAGGACAAACTAAAGGTGACACCTTTTCCAGAAAAATGGAAAAAAAACAGCATTACCCAAAATCTTTATTATGACAGTAAGCGGCTGATTACTTTAAAGTACTCCGGTGATAGGCCAATAGAAGAAATCAAAGCGGATTACCCTCAACTTATCGAGGCATGGGAGGCCTACAATCAGCATATCAGTACCGGGGACAATAAAAAACACTTGCTGTTAACACATGATTACTATAGGGTGCTAACCCTTATTAGTTGGGGCATTATCTTCAGCGCAGCTGCTGACCTGTTCGGGAAAATTGCAAATCATATTCATAGCAATGGAGAAGATGCTTTGATCGAAACTTTATTGGCAACGAGGCTGACAGATAGAATTGCGACAGATAAACTTATCTATCCAAAATCTTTTGAACTGCTGTACAAAGCTATACAATCCAAAGGCGAAGAACAGGTGACTTTGGTAAAAGATTATTTGAGTAATTGGTATAAGCATATGAAAGACTTTATTAATTATGATGCGCATAAGGCCAAAGGTGAGGGCGGGTTTGAAGGGTATTGGAGCTTTGAAACGGCTGCTGTAGTTGTACTGTATAATATTGATGACAGCGGTTTCAGGGACATGGATTTCTACCCAAAAGATATGGCCGACTTTGGAAAGGTTAACCGTTAACGTTATTCATAATAGAGCTGAAATTGAACATCATTACTTAAACAAGTAAGCTATGGAAAAGACAAATGAATTAATTAAAGAAATCATTCAAGGTGCCGGAGACAATATCCCCTCAGACCGTTGGGACAATTTCTCTATTACTATACAGGCATTAAATAAAATGATAGCGATAAAGGCTGTTTACGAAGCGGGCGGCAAAGTGCTTTCATTTGATCCTGAAGAAAATGGGAATGATATTACCATGAAGATAAAATCTCTGCGTGAACACATGTACCGTTTCTCTTCTGGTCAAGGGGCTTGGTATTCTGCCTATTTTACAGTGGACCATACCGGGAAATTCCAAACTAATTTTGATTATGATCACAAGCCTGAATTTAAATACACGCCCTCTGATGATAAATTTGTAGACGATCTGAAAACCTTTCCGCGTGATGAAGCTTTAATCCCACAATGGTTGCATGAACTTCTCCGTCCTTAATCCAATTTATATATTCTGTAAGATCGTTGTTATGACAAATGGGAAATACAGTCCATTGTAACCTATGTGATGAAATCGTAAATTTGTAAGCGACTATAAGGCAGACCATAGATGTTAAACGATGTATGAGAATATCCGTAAATGTTGATACCTGTTTAAATTCCATTTTGGGTTTAAGGGACGAGTTGGACCCGGTGTGTGACCGCGTAAACGAAAAGTATGGTACAGTCAGTATGCCGGAAGTGATGGGCATTGCCATCAGGTGTTTGCCAGATAACATCGGGAGAAAGCGCTTTACACGCTACGATAAAAAAGACCGCTACTTAACCATTGATCTCACTATTAGTTACGAAAAGTATAAATTTCCAGACTTAATAGAAAGCGTTTTTTTAAACGACTTTAAAAACTGGTGTAATGAAATCGGCTGGCTAAATTATTTACAATCCCATCCAACACCATCATATTTAGCCACTGTTGGGGTAAGCGCGCCTATCCCTCCTATTCCCGGAGTCAGGGTTGCTTTCCCTCCATACTGTTCAGCATATTTATTTAGCGCCTGGCGGTAAGTGACGTTCATCCCTTCCCAGTCAATGGGTCCGCTACTGTATCTATTCATAACGTCCTGCAAGGCCTTATTATCTATATCGGATAGTAATTGGCATCTTTCCGTCTTTAGATGCCTTTGATTTCTCCAGAATTAATAGAATGGAAAGTTTTTCATTGACCTTCATAACACACATTTTAGGTGATCGAATAAAAATTCGCCCGTTCCTAAACCCTTCTCACAAAAACATTAGGGTTAACCGAGGGTACCAATTTCGGAAATAAAATAGGTACCCTTTTAGGTACCCTTTCTCTTTGGTAATGTTTGTTATTACTTAATATGCTTTTCTTGCTAAAATTAAAGGGAAATCGACTAACTAATCAACTATAAAAGAAAAACCCGCGACTAGCGCGGGTTTCTTCGAGATTTTGCGGACCGGACGGGACTCGAACCCGCGACCTCCGCCGTGACAGGGCGGCATTCTAACCAACTGAACTACCGATCCTTAATACAGACGGGCCTTTCAGCCGATCTATATCCCCCTTTGGGGAGTGCAAATGTAGCAACATTATTTTCAAACAACCAAATTTTTTTGAAGAAAATCAGAAATTTATTAACCTCCGGGCGAAATGTGGATTGCTGTTGACCGCTATTGTAAAACATTTGGGGCGGAAGTGTCTAACGGGAACGGTTATATTACCGGGAAAGAACCATCACCGGGATTTTGATATATTTGAAGTATTTCACATATTGCAGAGGTGTTTGTAAACGACCCGTAAATAAAATGAGTTATACCGGTATCATCACCCTGGCAATTATTCTCACTAATGTGGTTATTTCCTGGAAAGGATTTAAAAGCCGCTCTTTTTTCAATAAATATGAATTTGAAGTGGAAAGGATCCGGCTATACAGGGAATACCGGCGTTTGATCACCTGCGGATTTCTGCACGTCAGCTGGAAACACCTGATCTTTAACATGATCTCCCTCCTGCTTTTCAGCATGATGCTGGAAGCGGATATGGGGCCGGCAGCTTACGTTTGCATTTACCTGGGAAGTCTTATCGGAGGGAACCTGCTTTCCCTGTACATTCATCGCCGCGAAAGCGACTATAGTGCAGTGGGCGCATCCGGGGCGATCTGTGGAATCATTTTCGCTTCCATTGTCCTGTATCCGGGTATGATGGTGAGTTTCTTCGGACTGTTTCCCTTGCCGGGATGGGGGTATGGCATCGTGTATATATTGTATGCTATCTACGGCATTAAGTCACGCCGCGATAATATAGGCCACGACGCCCACCTGGGAGGCGCTATGGCGGGCATGCTCATTGGGCTGATGATAGAACCGGCAGTGATTATGCAGCACATCGCTGTTATCATTGCGCTCACGGTACCCTGCGTATTCTTTATGTATGTAATTATCCATAAGCCTCATATTATCCTGGTTGATAATTACTATTATAATCAACATCATGTGCTGGCGGATATAGATGACTTGTACAATGTGGAAAAAGCCAACCGTCAGAAAGAACTGGATGCTATTCTCGATAAAATTCATCACAAAGGGATCAACAGCTTAACCAAAACAGAAAAGGAGAAGCTGGAACGATACTCCCGCCAGATAAGTTAATAACGGAGCAGTCAATGGCCGGTTTCCTGGATGAAATCTGGTTCATTCAGACCGGCAGGCGGGTGGGGAGCATGTGTATCCGCTCAATTTTCATTACTTTAGTGGCGATACCACCAACCTTATCAACCATCAGCGTATTCTGCAACGATAATGCATGATAATATCTATATTGACAAATCACTGTTTCAACGCATTTCAGAGGGCGATGAAGCGGCGTTTGGTATCCTCTTCAATACTTCCCTGACAACGCTGGAGCCATTTATCCGGAAAATGGTGAAGTCGCCCGAAAACGCCAAAGAAGTGATCCAGGCTACTTTCCTGCGGGTATGGCTCAGCCGCGATAAGCTCGCGGACATCGATCATCCGAAAGCCTGGCTTTATAAAGTAGCCGCCAACGAATGCTACACTTACCTGAAAAAAGAAGCTACTGAATACCGGTTGCGCGGAACGGTAGCGGCAACAGCCGATGAAGCAGATACTGCTACCCTGCGGCTTACCTTAAAAGAATTGCATACTATTATTGAAGAAGCCGTGATGTTATTGTCGCCGCAACGCCGGCGCATTTACCAGATGAGCCGCAACCGGGGCATGAAGATCCCGGAAATAGCCACAGAGCTGGATTTGTCGCCCAGCTCTGTAAAAAATGCATTGGTATTTTCCCTGAAAGCCATAAGGGAACACCTGCGCCGCAACGGGCATACCATCCCGCTTGTTTACCTGATCTTTATCTGTAAGTAAAAAAATATTTTTAAACAGATAGGTCCTTTATGTCGTCAGCCTATTCTTAATACGGGGGAGCCGTTTAAATCCCGGTTTTCTTTTTACGCATGCAGGAGCAAAGGATTATATATTTATTGCAGCAGCGGCTTTCCGGTAATGAAACTGCCGCAGAGCAGGAAGAGTTGTACACATTGCTGGAAGATGACGGCAATATGGAAATACTCATGGCCGCGCTCACGGATCTGATGTGGCGGGCGCCTGCTGATACCGCGCTGCCGGATACCGCCGCCCGCACCGCTTTGCTGCAAAGTATTACCGGCGCCGATCTTACCACTCCTTTTGTGGAAACAGCGCCACCGGTGAAAACGATCCACCGCATCTGGTGGGCCGCCGCCGTTGTGGTAGGCCTGCTGCTCGCCACCGGCTTATATTTCCTGTTCAGGCCATTGACATCCGTAAAACCCACTCCTGCACTCGCACAGCGTTATAAAAACGATATCGCCCCCGGAGGCAATAAAGCCATGCTTACCCTGGCAGATGGCTCCCGCATAGTACTCGACGAAGCCAAAAATGATACGCTCGGCAAACAAGGCAGTACCAGCATCATCAAACTGCAAAACGGACAGTTGCTGTATCATGCCACCGGCGCCACCGCCCCGGTTACTTACAACACCTTAAGCACCCCCCGCGGCGGACAATACCAGCTTACCCTGCCGGATGGCACACGGGTATGGCTCAATGCCGCCAGCTCCCTGCATTTCCCCACGGCCTTTACAGGTAACAACAGAACGGTGGAACTCAACGGCGAAGGATATTTTGAAGTAGCGCCATTATCCGGAAACCCCTTCCTGGTAAAGGCCAGCGGCGCCGACATCACGGTGCTGGGCACCCATTTTAATATCATGGCTTACACCAATGAAAACGCCCTGGCGGTAACCCTGCTGGAAGGCGCCGTGAATGTAGGCCGTAATGGTACCATAAAAAAACTGCTGCCAGGACAACAGGCACACATCAGCAACAATAACAACATCACGGTAACAGGCGCCGATGTACAGGAAGCCGTAGCCTGGAAGAACGGCTTTTTTATCTTCGACCGCGCAGACATTACCACCGTGATGCGGCAGCTGGAACGCTGGTACGACATAGATGTAGTGTATGAGGGCGCACCGCCCCAAATGCGCTTTGGCGGCGGTATGCAGCGTAGCCTGCCGCTGTCGGGTATCCTGAAGATATTAGAAAAGAATGGAGTACTGTTTAAAATAGAAGGAAGAAAAATAACCGTATTACGATCGTAAGCAAGCCATATTTTTTAACACTTAAATCTAACCAGCTATTGTATTAGAAGTAATCAAAATCAACTAAAACCAGCGCCATTAAAAAACCAGTGATGGGCAAACATCACTGGTTACAGGCAATAAATTATTCGTGTAAACTCATTTTTATCACCGAAATCAAATGTATGATTTTAACTGCTTTGTTCCAAAACAGAGAAGGGGGAACGTATTCCCTTGTCCGCAGGCCTGATCATCAGCATATCAACACTTCCGGAAAGCATCACCACCAATGCAGATCTTACATACCGGTATTTGCCGGTACAATGAAAAAAAATAATCTGCCAACCAAAATTTGGAGGATCATGAGGTTATCTGCTTTATTGCTAATGGCAGGCATGCTGCAGGTCAGCGCCAAAAGCACCGCACAACGCGTAACACTGTCTGTCAGAAACACACCGTTATCAACGGTCTTTAACACTATCAACCGGCAAACGGGGTACATCGTTTTTTATAACTACGATGCACTGCAATGCACCCGCCCCGTTACGCTGGATATGAGAAACGCCACTATCCAGGAATTACTGCACGTTTCGCTGATGGGGCAGGACCTGGAGTATGCCATCGAAGACAAAACCATTACCGTTACCCGCATCCTGCCCCGCGTGCCGGCACTTCCCGCTGCGCCGGCACAGATAGTGATCACAGGCCGCATTACCGATGAAAACGGTATTCCGCTGCCCGGTGTTTCCGTAGTGGTGAAAGGCACGGCCAAAGGCACACAAACCAATAACAACGGAGAATATACCGTTGTGGTGAGAGATGAAAATGCCGTGCTGTCGTTCTCTTATGTTGGCTACGAAAAACAGGAACTCGTAGTGGGTAAAAGTGGTGTTATCAGCATACAGCTGAAGCCATCCAATAATAAACTCACCGGCATTGATGTGGTGAACACCGGCTACCAGACCATTTCCCGCGAAAGAGCCACCGGCTCATTTTCCGTGATTGATCCTTATCGCCTCCGTGCTAAACTGAAGCCGGATGTAAAATCAGCCCTGGAAGGACAAGCCACCGGCGTGGTACTCACCAAAGAAGGGAACCTGGAAATCCGTGGCGTGTCTACCTTGCTGGGTACTGCTGCCAGCGCGCCCCTGCTGGTAATTGATGGGTACCCTTCCAGCGCAGGTCTGGAATCTCTCAATATCGATAATATAGAATCGATCACCGTGTTAAAGGATGCGGTAGCCGCTTCTATTTACGGCGCCCGCTCTTCCAATGGCGTGATCGTAATTGCCACCCGCTCCGGCAGAAAAGGCGCATTGCAGGTGGAGTACAAAGGATCTACCGGCATCACGCTGAAGCCGGATCTGTCGAACCTCAACAGGGCCTCGTCTGCCGATTACGTGGATGCGGAAATAGAACTCTATAACCAGGACCCTAACAGCTATCTCACTACCTATAATAACTACGGCAGCACCTCCCGTGTCAACTACCTGGTGATCGCCAAATCACAGGGATGGATGAACGAAAAAGACGTGACCGCAGAGCTGGATGCCCTGAAAAAGAACGACGGACTGGCGCAGATGGAAAAATATTATTTCAGGAACCAGTTCACACAGCAACACAATATTTCCCTATCCGGCGGCAGCGAAAAAAGTATGCTCAACGCCGCAGTAAGATATATATCCAATCAGAACAACACGGTCCGCAATTCAGACAACCGCCTCATCTTTGATGTGAAAAACGACTGGCAGCCGCGCAAAGGTGTGAACATCCGCCTGTTCTCCAATGTGAACTACGCTACCTCCGCTTCGCCGGTACGTGGCTGGCAGGATATGCTGGCGTTCACCAACACTTCACTGATACAGCCTTATAACCTGCTGGTTGACCCAGCCACCGGGGAGCCACAGAACGTACCTTCTAAAAACCAGAAGAAAGAAGACAGGTATGCAGCCTTAACCGGGTTGAAACCACTGTACTATAACCCGCTGGATGACCTGGGGCTGGAAACCTACAATACAAAAGCGTTACAGATCCGGTTGGGCGGCAGCGTGAATGTGAAAATCTTCGACGGATTAAACATAGAAACAGGAGGTACCTGGAGCCGCGGCGATGCACAAACCCGCTCACTGTACGATAAAATGTCTTACCGGGTGCGGCTCTGGTACGATGATAATACCTCCATCTCCAATAGTTCCAAACATTATATCCCCGATGGTGCAGTGGTGAATGAAGCCCGTAACTTCAACCAGAGTTACATGTTCCGCACACAGCTGAACTTTAACCGGGTAATTGCAACCAAGCATCGTGTAAGCGCCATCGCCGGTAATGAAATAAGCCGGAACACGGCGGATAACAATGCCCTGCCAACCCGCTTTGGATATAACGATCAGGCAGGTACGTTTTCTACTTTTAACTATGCCGATTATAATGCCGGTTCCTATAATGCTGATATGCTCGGCACCAGCAGACCTTCTGCCAGCATAGGCAGTTATGCTTACCAGGATAACCGCTTTGTTTCCTGGTATGCTAACGGTTCTTATGAATATAATAACCGCTTTATTCTAAGTGGAAGTATCCGGCTGGATCAAACCAATTTCTTTGGCACCGATCCGCGTTACCGCTACAAACCGTTGTGGTCTGCCGGCGGCACCTATAAACTGGCAGAGGAAAAATTCTTTCACGTACCATTGATCGATCGCCTGGATCTGCGCGCATCTTATGGTATCAACGGAAATATTTCCCTCAACTCAGGACCTTTCCTGATCATTACCCCTGGCAGTTATTCCAATTATACCGGAGATGTATCTTACAGTATCTCTTCTCCGCCAAATAACTCGCTACGGTGGGAAAAAACAAAAAGCACCAACTTTGGTTTTGATATCTCGCTGTTGAACAGACGGATCAATGTAACGGCAGATTATTACCTGCGTAACAGCAGCGACCTGCTGGCGTCCGACGCCATTGATCCTACGCGGGGCTTCAGTTCCCTGGTGAAAAATATCGGTCAGGTAAGAAATAAAGGATATGAAATCTCCCTGAATGCGGATGTATTACGTAAACGTAATTTCGTTTGGAATACCTTCCTCAATTTCAGCTACAACAATAATACGGTAGTTACCTATAATGTTACCTACCAGTATCCTTCTACCATCACCAGCGGCGCTATCAAAAAAGCCGGCGATCCGCTGGATGCCCTGTACAGCTACAAGTATGCCGGCCTGGATAACAACGGGGTGTCGCAGTTTTACACAGCCAAAGGAGAAAAGAGTGGCGGTGGCAATGTGGCTGTGGGCGACCTGATTTACAGCGGTACGCTGCGTCCGAAATATGCGATCAGCTTAACCAACTCCTTCCGCGTACAGCGTTTCGATTTGTCTTTTATGTTTATTGCAAAACTGGGAAATGTATTAAGGAGAGATGCCTTCAGCGGATCTAATATCCTGAATAAACATGTATCGGAAAGATGGAAACAACCGGGAGATGAAGCTAAAACCATTTATCCGAAACTCAGCAGCTGGAATATGGATATGTTCTATTTCCCTTATTCAGATATTTTGATAGAAAGCGCCAGCTACATGAAGCTCCGGGATGTAACATTAACTTACGATATTAATCCGCGCCTGCTGAAACGCATCGGCTTCACCAGTACCCGGATTTATTTCCAGACCAGGAACCTGTTCATGATCACCGCTAACAGCGATCACCGCGATCCTGAAACATCGGAACTGAACCTGTCCGGTGGTACCGGCGCATTTACTGAACAAGGATTTTCTTCCCTGTCGCTACGGCCGGAATTCTATGTAGGGTTATCATTCAGTCTTTAACAATTAATTACGGCGATCATGAAACAGCGTATACTCATACTGGTTATTATCATGGCAGGAAGTATCAGCTCCTGCACAAAATTCCTGGATGTAAAACCAAAAGGAAAACTGATCCCTTCAGAGGTGGCAGACTTTGATCACCTGCTGGATAACAGCAACATTGCCCAGTGGGTGTTTATTGATAACAACATCGGTTGTAACCTCGGTTACTTAACAGATAACCTGTCGCTTTCCGACGGTATCGGTAACATTAATTACAAGGCCAACAACCACCCCAATATCGACCGCTACTGGGCGTATGTTTTCAGGCAGCCTTATAAAAATCCGTCTACGTCGGATTATTTCTGGGACTGGGGTACTTACCGCTCTATGGCTTATTTCAACAACGTGATTGATGGGATACGGGCCATTCCCAATCTCAGCACAGAAAATCAGCAATATGCCAAAACAGTAGTGGCGCAGGCACTGGTAAACAGGGCATGGTCGTATTTTATTACCACCCTGGTATACGGACCCGTGTATAAGCCTGGTTCTCCCAATGATACCAAAACCATTCCTTATGTAATCAGCTCCGATATGGGAGCCCCGTTACCAGATCTGTCCACGCAGGAACAAGCCTTTGCACAGGTGAAAAACGATGTACTCACTGCCTTGCCGGACGTGCCGGAAGTAACCAACTGGCCTTCCCGTCCGAATAAAACGGCGGCGCATGCGTTGCTGGCGTACTATCACCTGTTTACACAGAAATACGACAGCGTGGTGTATTATGCCAATCTCGCGTGGACCGCAGCCAGCAAAGGCGGTACCGATAAACTGATCTATGACTACAACAGCTTTTCGTGGACGGACCCCACCAACCCTATCAACAGCACCATTAAAGGACCGGATAATTTCCTGAATGCCGCCAACAGCCGCGAAAACCTGTTGTATCGCAACCTCGATGCCGGCGCCGGCAGGTCTTCTTCCAGCTATCCTTCCGATGAGGTGATTGCATTGTATGACCAGGCCAATGACCTGCGGTTTAGATATTTCTTTTTAACAGCACCAGGTTATAAAACTACCTACAATAATGTGGTGTATGACGACGGTAACCGTATCCAGTATTATCGCGGTTCCAAAACCAACATGACTGCCGGCTTCTCTTACCCGGAACTGCTGCTGATGCGTGCAGAAGGATATGCCCGTACCAATCAGCTGGCCGCCGCCATCGACGACCTCAATACCCTGCGCCGCTACCGCTACAAAACCGGTACGCCCACGCTTCCCGTAGGGTCCAAAGATGAAGTAATCCAACAGGTGCTGGATGAAAGAAGGAGAGAGCTGCCTTTAGGTTCATTCAAACGCTTCCTGGACCTGAAAAGACTTTGCCTCGAAACCGGCAAGCCCTGGTGCAAAACCCAAATACAACATAAGATAGGCACGGAAACACACGAAGGAACCGTGGATTCGAAAGATTTTATTTTAACCATTTCCAACGTGATATTGAAGTTTAACCCGCAATGGAATATACCGCTGGATGGAAGACCATTTTAAATCATAAAATTAAAAACCAAATGAAACACATCTTAGTATCAATGCTGGCTTTATTCCCTGTGGCACTGCTGGCCCAGGACGGCGCCTACGTGCTGAAAGGGAAAATCGGGACATTGGATGCTCCCGCCAAATTGTTTCTCACCTACCGGGCCAATGGCACTACCGTAAGAGATTCTGCCGCGTTACGGCAGGGCGTATTTGAATTTAAAGGCAAAGTGGGCGACCCGGTGAAAGCTTCGCTGGTATTGCGTCATGGCCCACCTACTAATATCATGTCTTATAAATCAGATTTGTTGCAGGTTTATCTTGAAAAGGGGGCCATTATTGTCAGCGGTAAAGACTCCGTGTACAATGCTACTGTTAAAGGTTCCCGTCTCAACGACGATCAGCAACGCCTGCAGGCAAAGCTGAAAGCAACGGCTGCGCAAAGGGATCAGCTCACGGAAGATTACATTGCCGCTACGGAAGAAGCCCGTAAATCACCGGAGTTCCGGAAAGCTTACGATGGAAAAAGTAAGGCTATCCGTGAAGAAGAAAAAAAGATCTACCAGGCCTTTATAAAAGAAAATCCTGCATCCCTGGTAAGCCTGGATGCCCTGCAAAGCAGCGCCGGTTCCATTCCTGAAAATCCTGCGGAGCTGGAAACAGTTTTCAATACCTTATCTCCTGCGGTAAAGGAAAGCAAAAAAGGAAAAGAAGTGGCTGCACTGATCAATGGCTGGAAGCAAACTGCTGTTGGCGCTACTGCGCCCGTGTTTACACAGAATGATACGCTGGGCAAGCCGGTAAACCTTACCGATTTCCGCGGCAAATATGTGCTGGTGGATTTCTGGGCCAGCTGGTGTGGCCCCTGCCGTGCAGAAAATCCGCACGTGGTGGCAGCCTTTAATAAATATAAAGATCAGTCCTTCACTATCCTGGGCGTATCGCTGGATCAGGCCAACGGGCACGATGCCTGGCTGAAAGCCATTCATACCGATCAACTCACCTGGACGCATGTATCTGATCTGAAGTTCTGGGAAAATGAAGTAGCGAAATTGTACGGCGTTCGTGCGGTACCACAAAATTTCCTGCTGGATCCAACCGGGAAAATAGTGGCCAAAAACCTGCGCGGGGAAGACCTGGATAAAAAACTGGCAGAAATACTGCCGCATTAATAACAGCCGGGTTAATCCCGGCCGAAGCAAGCCGGACCACGACCCTGAAAAAACTCTTTAGGTGATACGGATATATAAGTTTACCTTGTGGTCAAATACAATATAATGCAACAAGGTACAGTTAAATTTTTCAATGAATCCAAAGGATTTGGTTTCATTACCCCATCAAATGGTGGACAGGATATTTTCGTTCATATTTCCGGTACTACTGGCGAACTTCGTGAGAATGACACCGTAACGTATGAAGTTGAAAATGGTAAAAAAGGTCTGAATGCGGTTAACGTAAAAGTTATCTAAGTTTACATATCTTATTTCTGGAGGGCTGATCTGCTGATCAGCCCTTTTTTTATGCTTACAGGTCAGCTCTCGCTTTTCTTGTCCCGGAATGCTTTGGGCGTTTGCTGTGTGCGCGCCTTAAACACCGTGGAAAAGTAAGCCGGAGAGGAAAAGCCGCACTCATAGGCTATTTCCGCTACCGATAGTGTTGAATTAATCAGCAGGTACCTGCCCTTTTTTACCCGCGCATCCAGGATATAGTCGTTTACATTACAGTTCAGCAACTGTTTTACTTTACGGTACAGCTGCATCTTTGAAATAGCCAGCTGCTGGCAGATATCCTCCACCCCAAACTGGTCGTTGCCGAGGTTTGCTTCCACAATGGCGGTAAAGTCATACACAAATTTACGGTCTGGTTTGCTGGATTGAGTGCTGTGTACCCGTGTTTCAGGTTCCGCGATATAGTGATCTTTCAGTAAAGCCCGGTTATTGAGCATGCTGCTGATGCTTTCTGCCAGGTATTTCAGATGGAAAGGTTTACTGATATAGGCGTCTGCATTGTGTTGCATGCCTTTTATGCGTTGTTCTTCGCTGCTGTTGGCGCTCAGCAGGATCACCGGGATATGGGAGGTACGGATATCCTTTTTCAAAGTTTCCAACACCTGGATTCCATCCATGCCTGGCATCATAATATCACAAAGGATCAGGTCCGGCACATGCTCAAAGGCCAGCTTCAGTCCATCGGCGCCGTTGCCGGCGTGAAATACTTCATACTGTCCGCTGAGGAAATCGGCCAGGAAATGATTCAGATCGGGGTGGTCTTCAATCAGCAGCACAGAATGCGGATGTGCCTGCACTGCCAGGGGTAATTCTTCTGCGGGCGTGTCGTTGAGGTCGTCTGTATAGCTATGCAGGGAGTGATTGATCACATTCATGTGCTCATCTTCCTGCTGAATTTCTTCGGGTGCAAAAGGGGCGGAGGTACCTGGCAGGGCAATACTGAAAGTAGTGCCGGCGCCTTTGCTGCTTTTTACGGTGATGCTGCCGTGATGCAGGGAAATGATTTCGCGGGTGAGCGCCAGCCCGATACCGGTGCCTTTGTGCTCGTTGTTCCGGCTCTGGTAAAACAATTCAAAAGCATGGGCCAGGGTATTTTCATCCATGCCGCTGCCGTCGTCTTCAATACGTATCAGGGATTCCTGCCCGGCTGTGGCCTGTTCCAGGTAAATATGCACTTTGCCGTAGTCGCTGGTAAATTTGAAAGCGTTGGACAGCAGGTTATACAGTACCCGGTCAAACAGGTGCTGATCAAACCAGGCTTTAATGCCAGGCTGCCGGCTGATGAGCCGGAAATCGATATGTTTTTTAACCGCGATGCCTTTATATGCTTCCATAATATCCAGCATAAAGGCGGGCAGGTCATTTTCGGATACTTTCAGTTGCAGCTTGCCGCTTTCAATCCGGCGGAACTCCAGCAGTTGGTTCACCAGCCGCATCAGGTGGGTCACGTTTCTGCGCATCAGCTCCAGCTGCTGCTTTTGCGGAGAGGAAAGCTGCCTGCTGCCCATCAGGTTTTCCAGTGGCGCCTGTATGAGAGTTAAGGGGGTACGGAATTCGTGCGACAAGTTAGTGAAGAACGTAAATTTGGCCTCTGTGGCTTCCTGCGCACGGGCGGTCATTTCTACCAGCTGATCCCGTTGCTGGAGGATTTCATCCCGTTGCTGCTTCAGTTGCTGGTTGATGCGGCGGTTGGTGCGCAGAATAAAGATCAGCACAATACCCAGCAGGAAGGCGATGCCCAGCGTGGTTACCACTATCCGCAGCAGGTGTTGCTGATCCTGGTACAGGGACAGCTGCTCCTGCAGCAATGATTGCTGTTTTTCTATTTCCTGGTGCTGGGCCTGTATCTTATCTATCTGTAACCGCATCAGCTTTACGTTGCTGCTGTCGATCAGTACGGTTTGAAGTAACGTATTGCGGGGCACCTTTTTCCCGGCGAGGATGTCCGCGGCCATGCTGATGGCTTCTTTGCCACCGCTGGGGTACAATAGTGAGGCGCTCAGTACGTCGCGCGATACCAGGTCGATACCGGCGTCGGGGTAGGGAGAGGCATCCACGCCGATAAACCGGGTATGTGTGAGGCCCTTTTCCCGGCAATAACGGTACATACTATACGCCATTACGTCGTTCTGCGCGAAGATCACATCTGCCTGTTGCACGGCGGAGTCATTACGGGCGGCTGCTTCCCGTGTTTTATCGGCCACCCAGCTACCTTCCAGGGTGGCTATCACTTTCAGGCCGGGGTAGTGCGCGAGTGCATCCCGGAATCCCTGGTGCCTTTCCACGGTGGGAGAAGATCCACGAAGCCCCGTTATCTCTACAATACGCCCGTGGCCATTCAGTTGGGCGGCAATATATTCCGCTGCCAGTTTGCCGATGTTGTAGTTATCGCCCCCGATGTAAGCGGTGAACGAGTCGGTGGCTGCCTTACGGTCCAGGATGATCACCGGGATGCCTTTGCCATAGGCGGCGGCAATTACCGGCGCCAGTGGTGCGGCTTCATTGGGCGATACCACCAGGATATCTATTTTCCCCGCCAGCAGTTCCTGGATCTGCTGTACCTGCCGTTTGCTATCACTTTCTGCATCGCGGTACAACAGCTGCATCTCCGGATGATAGAAAAGCTCCCGCTTCATTTCCGTGAGCATGTTCCGGCGCCAGTCGTCGTTGCCGGTGCACTGCGAAAACCCGATACGGTATTTCGGTCCAGTTTCCGGCCGGCATCCTGCTGCATATATCAACAGTGGAAGAGCTATTAAACAGAGATATCGTTTTAATACTGCTGGCAAGTGGGAATGATTTTGGTTTTATTTTTAAAAACAATGATACAAAATTGAAAGACATCTCCCCGAAATATATCCATATTAATGTATAAAATATTATTTATCAATATATTACCCTGTTTTATGCCCTTTGTTATAATTTCGAAAGAAAGGGGTGCTATACAATAGCGGCAGCCTTTTTCAAAGAAGTAGGTTTGGCCTATCGATCAAAACTTATTTCTACGTTATGAACAATAAGATTGTTTTCTTCTGGGCTTTTGTGGTAGCACTTGGCGGTTTTCTTTTCGGTTTTGATACCGCTGTCATCTCTGGTGCGGAGCAACATATTCAGCAATACTGGCATTTAACGGAAGTACAACATGGATTCACCGTATCCATTGCATTAATAGGAACGGTGTTTGGCGCATTGGGGGGCAGCACGCCTTCGGATAAACTGGGGCGCCGTGCTACCTTGCTGTTGGTAGCGCTGGTATACCTGGTGTCGGCAGTTGGTACGGCGATGGCTACCAACTGGTACTTTTTCCTGGTGTGCCGTTTCATTGGCGGGCTAGGCGTTGGCGCCTCATCAGTAACGGCCCCGGTATATATTTCAGAGGTATCCCCTGCACCGTATCGCGGCCGAATGGTCGCTTTATTCCAGTTTAACGTGGTTTTTGGTATCCTGGTGTCTTACTTATCAAACTATTTTATTGGCGGATATGGCGGTGAAAATTCCTGGCGCCTGATGCTGGGCATCCAGGCATTCCCCGCGGCCCTGTTCCTGTTACTGCTTCGCTGGGTGCCGGAAAGTCCGCGCTGGTTGTTGCTGCACGGCAAAAAAGAAACCGCCGCCATCAAAACCCTGGAAATCATCAATCCCGACGGTTATGCGGACGATATCGCCACCATCCGGCAGTCGAGGCGCCAAAGCATTGGCACGCCAAAGGAACGGCTGTTCTCCGGGAAGTACCGCACCCCGGTGGTGCTGGCGGTATTATTTGCCATCTTCAACCAGGTATCCGGTATCAACGCTATCATTTATTATGCACCGCGTATTTTTGAAATGTCCGGTTTAGGTACGGCGTCTTCTTTGCTCTCTACAGTCGGACTGGGCATCGTGAACTTCATTTTTACGTTAACGGCTATACGGTTTATCGACCGTATCGGCCGCCGGCAACTGATGCTGATAGGCACGGTTGGGCTCATCGCCACGCTCGGTCTCACCGCCATTTCCTTTTATATGCATACCGGCGGTATTGCCGTGATCTCTTACCTGCTGGTATACATGGCCTTCTTTGCCTTCTCGCAGGGCGCCGTGATATGGGTATTTATCTCAGAGATATTTCCAAACGCAGTACGCGCCAAAGGTCAAACGCTGGGCAGTTTCACCCACTGGATCATGGCTGCCCTCATCGCTTTTACTTTTCCCTGGCTGGCCAGCCATATCGGTGGTGGTCATATTTTCGCCTTCTTCTGCGTGATGATGGTATTACAACTGCTTTTTGTATGGCGCTGGATGCCGGAAACAAAAGGACAAACCCTGGAAGAAATTGAAATGACAATGGTCATGCATTAAACAAACATTTTATGACAAAGTATAACATCGCCTGCCTAGGAGAAATTTTGTGGGACATATTACCGGATCAGGAATTGCCGGGCGGCGCACCCATGAACGTAGCGTATCATTTGCAGAAATTGTCGCAGTCCGTTGCGATGGTGTCGGCCACGGGTACGGATGATCATGGCAGCAGGCTGCTGCAACTCATGAACAACATGCAGCTCTCTACCGCTTACGTACAAACGAATACTACTTACGCCACCGGCAAAGTAAATGCCTGGATGGATGCGCATAACGATATGCAGTATGATATCCTGTATCCCGTGGCCTGGGATCATATTGCCTGGAATGCTTCCCTGGAGGCTTTATTAGCAGGAGATGATCTGCAGTATATTGTTTTTGGCAGTTTGATGGCCCGGCATGAGGTATCCCGGAATACACTCCGTAAGGCATTGCAGTCGACCGCCATAAAAGTACTGGACATCAACCTGCGTGCGCCCTGGTACTCCCGGGAAACACTGGAATGGCTCATGGGCAGCTGCGACCTGTTGAAGCTGAACATCGCCGAACTGGAGCTGATCAGCGCCTGGTACGGTACGTGGCCTGGTCACGAAGAACAGGTACGGGCATTGTCTTCCCGCTTTAACATTCCTACAATAGTGGTTACCCTGGGCAGCAAAGGCTGCATGGGGTACATAGAAGGGGCTTTTTACTACCAGGAAGGTCAGTCCGTGAAAGTGGCAGATACCATTGGCAGCGGCGATGCTTTCCTGGCCGGCTTCCTCGTATGCCGGCTGCAACAACGTTCCCCTGCCTGGAGCCTGGCGTATGCCAATGCGCTGGGCGCACTGGTGGCATCGCGCCCCGGTGGCTGTCCGCAATATGATCCGTCCGAGATATACAGCCTGATGAAAATACCACAGCACACTTAGCCAGTTATTACATTTCCACACCACCATTTCACAAATTCCATTATGAAAAAGTTGTTTTACTTATTACCGATGTTGCTGTTTGGCCTCTTTGCCATTGCACAGCAACGGAACATCACCGGTACCGTTACCAGTAAACAAAACAGAACGCCTTTGCCCGGAGTAACCGTACAGGCGGGCAACAGGAACACCATTACCAATGGCAGCGGGCAATTCACACTGCCGGCTGCCGTAGGGGAGGTACTCAACTTCTCCTATATAGGCATGAAGCCTTTGTCGTTGAAAGCTGCCGAAGGCAATATGTCCGTAGAAATGGAAGATAATGCTACCGACTTAAACCAGGTGATCGTAACCGGTTACCAGACACAGAAAAAGGCGGACCTTACCGGCGCCGTATCAGTAGTGAATGTCAGCGAAATAAAAGACATTCCGCTCGGCAACCCGGTGAAAGCCCTGCAGGGGCGCGTTCCCGGCGTATTCATTACCTCCAACGGCGATCCCAACAGCAATGCCACGGTGCGTATCCGCGGTATCGGTACACTGGGCAACAACGATCCGCTGTATGTAATTGATGGTATCCCTACCAAAAGAGGATTGCAGGAACTGAACCAGAATGATATTGAATCCATCCAGGTATTAAAAGATGCTTCTGCTGCTACCATCTATGGTTCCCGTGCGGCAAACGGCGTGATCATTGTTACTACCAAAAGAGCCAAGAAAGGCTACAGCCGCATCACCGCAGATGTATCTGCTTCTTTGCAGGATTACAGTACCAAATTAAAAACATTGAACACCGAAGGCCGCGGCCGCGCCTACTGGCAGGCTGCCGTGAATGATCGCACCGATCCCAACAACAACCAGATCTATCAGTACGACTGGAACGGCGACTTTAACAACCCGGTACTTAATAAAATTAACCTGCCGGAATTTATTGATGCAGCCAAAACCATGAAGCCGGCCGATACCTACTGGTACGACCAGATTGCACAAACCTCCCTGCTGCAAACCTACAACGTGTCCATTGCCAACGGCAACGAAAGAGGGAACTCCTATTTTTCGGTAGGCATGTACAATAACAAAGGCATTGTAAAAGAAACACAGCAACGGAAAATAACCGCCCGCTTTAATACGGATTATTCCTTTTTTAAAGGCCGGCTGAAAATAGGAGAGAACCTTTCTGCTACCTATATCAGGGATGCGCTGGTGCCTGCCACCGACATTCTTTTTGCGGCACTGGTACAACAACCGGTAGTGCCGGTACATACCGTTGATGGCGGCTGGGGTGGCCCCGCACCTGGCATGACCGACCGGCAGAATCCCGTGCGCCTCATTGAAGATAACCGGCAAAACAAAAGTAATTTCCTGCGCTTATTCGGTAACGTATATGCCGACATAGAAATTATTCCAAACCTCCACTTCAAAAGCAGCTATGGTATAGATTATAATGGTACCTATCAGCGTACACTGCGTAAATCGTATACTTCCGGGTTCCTTTCTGATCCGTCCAACTTCTCCCAAACTTCACAGGATTATAATGGTAACTGGGTATGGCAAAACACACTCACTTACAACGTAGCCCTGCAGAAGCACCGGTTCGATTTCCTGCTGGGAGCGGAACAGATTAAATACATGGCGCAGAATTTTTACGCCAGCAGACAAGGGTACGCGTTGGAGAATATCGACTATGCCTACCTGAATGCAGGATCTTCCAATAAAGATAACGGAGGTACCGGTAGCGGCTATACGTTATTATCTTATTTTGGTAAGGCAAACTATTCTTACGATAATAAATACCTCGCTTCGGTTACCCTGCGCCGCGATGGCTCTTCCCGCTTTGGTAAAGAAAACCGTTTCGGGATGTTCCCCGCGGTATCTCTCGGATGGCGCGTGAGCGAAGAAAATTTCATCAAACAAAATCTCCCTTTCCTGTCGGATCTGAAACTCCGCTATGGCTGGGGCAGATCGGGCAACCAGGAAATTGCCAATAACGCCACCTATACTTTATACTCCGCTATTTATGGTATAGATCCTACGTGGGATTTCGACAGCGGCAGCGCATATGATCTTGGTGGTGCGGGTTCGGGCCAGTTGTCGTCCGGATATACATTGATCCAGCAGGGCAACCCTGCATTGAAATGGGAAAGCACGATGGAATCCAACGCCGGAATAGATTTTGGTTTGTTTAATAATCACCTTAGCGGTTCCGTAGATTATTTTATTAAGAAGACATCCGATATCCTTATCAGCCCGGCTTACCTCGCAGTGATCGGTGAAGGCGGTACCAAATTCGTGAACGGCGCCTCTATGCAAAATAAAGGACTGGAAGTATTATTGTCGTATAACGGCAACATTGCACCCGGACTGGCGCTCACCGTTACCGGTAACGTAGCCACTTACCGCAATAAGATTACCAAATTGCCGCCGGAAGTACTTACCTCCTATCCCGGCAACGGACAGGATAAAACTATCCTCGGACACTCTATTAATTCCACCTTCGGGTACGTGGCAGATGGATTGTTCCGCTCACAAAAAGAAGTAGATGACTATGCCACGCAAATCGGGAAAGGCGTGGGCCGCATCCGGTATAAAGACCTGAACAGCGACGGCGTTATTGATGATAAAGACCGCGACTATATCGGCAAAGGAGATCCCGACTTTACCTACGGACTGAATGTAACGCTGGAGTATAAACATTTTGATCTGACCTTCTTCCTGCAGGGAATACAAGGTATCCAGGTATATAATACCTACAAAACATACACCGACTTCTCTTCCATCTGGCCGGGAACTAACTGGGGCGCACGTACGCTGGATGCATGGACACCGCAAAATCCAAACGCTTCCATTCCTGCACTCACACTGGTAGACCGTAACAATGAAAACCGGACATCAACCTATTTCCTGGAATCAGGCTCTTATCTCAAACTCAGGAACCTGCAACTGGGATATAGTTTCCAGCACCTGTTCAGCAAGCGTTTGCAAACAGCACGGGTATATCTGCAGGGCAGCAACCTGCTCACGTTAAAGAACAAAGGTTTTACCGCCACCGATCCGGAGAATCCCAACAACGCATATCCTATTCCGGTGATTGGCACGATCGGCTTAAACCTGTCTTTTTAAACACACAACACAGCCACCATGAAGCACACACAATATATTCTTTTACTCAGCTGCCTGTTGCTCGGCGCATGCAGCAAATTCCTGGATCAAACGCCACAGGGCGTTATTTCAGGCGACGACCTGAACTCGCCGGCCAATCTTGAAAAAATGGTGACCGCCGCCTATGCTTCGCTGGGTAATGATCACTATACCGCTCCATATTCCAGCATGTGGCCTTACGGCAACATCCGCAGTGGCGATGCGTATAAAGGCGGCGACGGCGCCGGCGATATCAGCGACTACCACTTTTACGAAACCTTTTCCCTGAACAGGGTGGATAACGGCTCCTCCGATCTGGTGTGGTTTCGTCTGTATGTATGCATTGGCCGTGTAAACGATGCGCTGGCACGCCTAAACAAAGCCACTGAAACCGAATTTCCTGAAAAGGTAGTACGGCAGGCAGAGATGAAGTTCCTGAGAGGACACTATTATTTTTTGCTGAAAACATTATTCAAATATGTTCCTTACATCGATGAAAATGCGCCAAAGGAAACCTACGATACCATTTCCAACCGCACTTATTCCAATGTGGAACTATGGACGAAGATCGCAGATGATTTCACTTTTGCCGCTTCCCATCTCCCCGATATACAACCGCAAATAGGGAGAGCCAATAAATTCGCGGCAAAGGCCTACCTGGCTAAAACCTTGTTGTATGAAGCCTATAAGCAGGATGAAAATAACAATGTGACCGGTATTGATGCTTCCCTGCTGCAACAGGTAAATACCCTGTGTGATGAAGTGATTGCCTCCGGTAAATACCAGCTGGCTATTGATTATGCAAATAACTTCCTGTCGAAAAGTGAAAACGGTCCGGAGTCCCTTTTCGCTATCCAGTATTCAAAAGATGACGGAACGCCTAAAGGCCGCCTTGATTACGGACATGCACTGGATTACCCGATGAACCAGGACTATGGTTGCTGCGGTTTTCATTCGCCCAGCAGTAACCTGGTGAATGCTTTTCAAACAGGCGCCAACGGGCTCCCGATGTTTGAAACATTCAATAATGTGAACATTACCACGGAAGCGGATTTTCATACTCATACCTTTGATCCGCGTTTAGACCATACTGTGGCCATTCCCGGGCATCCTTACAAATACGATCCCGCTTTTATGTATCAGCGTGCCTGGGCCCGTGCGCCGGAAGTATATGGTAGTTACCTGAGTCTCAAAGAAGCGGTGTTGCCCGGCGATGCTACTTTTCAGAAGGTGCCGCCTTTTATGTCCAGTTCCAAAAACTGGGAAATTATCCGTTATGCCGACGTGCTGTTATTTAAAGCAGAAGCACTGATAGAACTGGGACGCGCTGCAGAAGCATTGCCACTCATCAACCAGGTGAGGGGAAGAGCGGCTGCCAGCACCGGCTTGCTAAAACAGGCAAATGGTACCTTTACATCCAGCTATAAAATGAATACCTATCAGCCGGGTGTTAACTGTACCTGGTCCACCGAGTTTGCGCGGCAGGCTTTACGCTGGGAACGCCGGCTGGAATTTGCGATGGAGGGCTCCCGGTTCTTCGACCTGGTACGCTGGGGTATTGCGGCAGATTATCTCAATGCTTATTTTGCCGTGGAAAAAACACGCCGGGCTCATCTGAATGATGCTTCCTTCAAAAAAGGCAGGGACGAATACCTGCCTATACCATTAAACCAGATTAACTACAGCAAAGGGTTATATAAACAAAACACCGGCTGGTAAAAACTAAATATCATTGTTATGAAGAAGAAGCTTTTTTCCATACTACTGGCAGGATTATTACCCGGATGGCTACACGCTCAGGAGGCTACACCGCAATGGCGCCCCGTGTATCATTTTACAGCGCCCAAAAACTGGCTGAACGATCCCAATGGATTGATCTATATAGATGGGGTGTATCATTTATATTACCAGCACAATCCATTTGAAAACAAGTGGGGCCACATGAGCTGGGGGCATGCTACCAGCAAGGATCTGATTAACTGGAAACACCTGCCGGTAGCTATTCCGGAAATAGAAAAGAAAGATACCACCACCTGGATCTTCTCCGGCTCCGCAGTATTGGACGAACATAACAGCAGCGGTTTTGGTAAAAATGGGGAGGCCCCCATTGTGGCTATTTATACGGCGGATCAGCCAAAGCAGCAAAAGGAATCACAATTTATTGCCTTTAGTAACGATGGCGGCTTAACCTACACCAACTATAGCGGCAACCCGGTAGTAGATATTCAGAAGAAGGATTTCCGCGATCCCAGCGTGATCTGGCTGGAAGACCAGCACAAATGGCTCATGACAGTAGCGGTACCTGCCGAACATAAAGTACAGTTCTACTCATCTGAAAACCTGAAAAACTGGGAGCTGCTGAGCGAGTTCGGCAACCAGGGCGATACCCGTAAAATATGGGAGTGCCCATCTTTAACGCCCCTGTATGTAGACGGTAATCCTGCAAAAAAGAAATGGTTGCTGATGATATCTTCCGGCAACCCCGACGCCGCTACCGGCATGCAGTATTTTACCGGCGACTTCGACGGCAAAACATTCACCAATGATAACAAGGCGGAAAGCCAGCTGTTTGTGGATTACGGCAAAACTTTTTACGCCGCCATTCCCTACAATCATCTGCCGGACAACCGGCAAATGATGATCGGCTGGCTCATGCCATTTGAAACGCCTACCTCACCGTGGCGGGGGCAGATGTCGATTCCACGGGATCTGCAACTGAAAACTACGGCAGCGGGTATACGTTTATTCCAGCAGCCATCTGCAGCGATCAGTACCTATCTTCATAAATTACCTGCGGCTAAAAAACTAACACTGAAAGCGCAAACGATTAATAGCAAAGCGCTGGAGTTGAGCAGTAGCAAAGGTTTTAATACCAATACCAATTGGGTGGATGCTGAGTTCACCATTGGCACCGCCGCTGATTTTGGCTTTAAAATAACACAGCAGGTAGTTGTGGGGTATAATGTACAACGGAATGAACTATATATCCGTGATGGAAAAGATGTACAACACGTAAGCATTCCGCCTGCTAACAATAAAATCAGGTTACAGGTGCTGGTGGATAAATCGTCTGTAGAAGTATTTGTAAACGACGGGGAAAAAGTGCTCACTACTTTAATATTCCCGGATAAAACGGCTACGGGGTTTGCGGTGTTTGCGGAGAACGGAGATGTGCAGTTGAATGCATTGAAAGCGTGGGATCTGAGTAAGTAAGGGGGAGTTGTTTTATAGACAGGCGCCGGCTCTTTTTTGAGTCCGGCGCTTTTTTTATGCCGGTTGCTTTCCCAGTTCTTTGTTTACCCTCCGAAAGGCAAATGGTTTGAAACCATTGTGATATTTCACTATAGTGTTCCTGCTCATATTTCGTGCGAATGCATCGTAGTAAAGTACTTTGATTTAAAAAGAGGCAATTTCTGTAGCTATGCCTGTTAAGCTTTTCCTGCTGATCATGCAGGGTTGTATTCCGGAGTACGATACGAAGGTATGCATTGACGAAGCCAGGGAAAAACAAACCCGCCGTTTTTGCCGCTTTTTGCCGGTTTATGCCGGAATCGGTGGGTTCGCAAAGTATTCATAGTGTATGGGGAGTGTATTGGAAGTGTATTATGAGTGTATGGTGAGTGTATGGGGAGTGTATAGGGAGTGTATAGGGAGTGTATAGGAACTGTATAGGGAGTACGACGCATAGACGAGTCCTAAGTATCTGAGAAGTATCTGAGAAGTATGCGAGAAGTAATAGACTTATATATTAAATATCGTAAATAACATGGTAAAAGTTGACACTATCTCAAATTATTATTTATTTTAATTAAAATATAGTTTTGAGATAGTGTCACAATTAAATATTATTTATTTAGTGCTTGTTGATATTGATAGTCAATCAACTTTAGAATCTTCCCATTTTGATCTTTTATTAACTTCAGTCTTCCGAATCCGTCATACTCATAATAGATGTTTCTTCCGGCTTCATCTTTTGTACCTGACAATCCTAACAACGGAGCATAAGAATAGGTACTAATGAAACTGCTACTTAAAGTGCTACTGTTGCGTAGCTTGTCAAGTTCGGTCTGTAATACAATATCACTAACCGGATTTTGCGTTATGGTGGGGTTGATTAGAGATTTTACGACTGGGTAGCTACTGTTCAAAACTTTAGCGACAGGATAAAGGTCATTATAACCCCAAAGATATACTTCATGAATGTTATTACTGTTAGATTGTTCCAGAATATTTCCAAATTTATCATAATCAATTATTTCAAAACGATCTTCAGAGGAGGCGCTACCTAGCTTTAGCTTGAATTTTTTTAGAGCAACTAAGTATTTGGTGCTACCCCAAATGCTATATTCGTAATGTGCTTTCTGGACCAATATATTATTTTCGTATTCCTCTTTTTCGACTAATTTCTCTATCATGTTTTTGCTTACCAATGAATCTACTGCGACGGATTCCTGAGCAGACATACCCGTTATGCCTGCTTTATCCTGGGGATATTTGAAAATACTTTTCAATGCGACTCCCTTGCTGTTTAACGTTTCGATAGTGGTGGGTAGCAGGTGTAACAAGTTCTGATAGCTATAGCTGGTGGTCGAGGATAAACTATCATTGTTATCCGTATAGGTTTTACTGACAGAGGTTAGTAATTTCTTGACACCGGAAACGACGGGATATTCAAAATAGCCAAAATCATCATTGAATCTGTATCCACCGGGCAGCCCTTCATTAATACAATTCCTTCCGGCTGTGTATATTATTTTCTGTCTTACTTTAAGACCATAGGTAGTATCAAAGAAATATGTTTGGTAAGTGTTTTTTGTTTCTGATATTAATTGATATACATTATCTTTTTTCTTATAGGTGCTTTCAGATATTAAATTACCACTCTTCCAGCCAGCGCTGACAAGTAACTGAGGGTCCGGGTAATGAGCATCGATTTTTTCATCTAATTCATAATCATACCTATAAATCGTTTTCCCATTGTCGCTTCCTTCGCCTATTTCGTACTTAGTAACAATAGGGTAAAATATACTGCTACCTCCAATGTCGGAATATGAAAAGATTGGTTTGCTAAGTATTTCCAACCTGGAATATGGTTGGGAATGTATCTTCGGATCAAATCCCGAAGCTGTCCAGCAAAAAGTATAGTTTTGTTCATAGGTACGGCTTTGAAATAAAGAGGTAATAAAGCTAACGTTGCCATTGCCTGATTCATTTTCTCCATATTTATAATCTTCCTGTTTTGCTAATTTGCTTTCGGCAGTATACGATTTAATACTTTTTACTCTTAGACCGGGCCCTTTTTGCACTACTGTTATTTGGTGAGTCCCTCTGCCAGCCCAGGTAAGTGTCACTAAAACTTCGTCATCAGTATCATCATTGGGGTCTGATGGATCAGGATAAATATTCGCTGTTATTTTGTATTTCTGACCGGCTGTTAAGGCAACTCTAATTGTCCGGGAAACCTGCTCCCCAGCCACAGTAGTATATCTTACAGACGCCCCGGTTGTTAAATTTTCAAATAGGACATAAGGTTGCGTGGCATTTGTCCATAAGGGAATGATCAATCTTAATTCTGCGGGCAGTGGATCGTTTATGCCAATTGTAGCGGGGGATATAAATTCAACTGTTCTGTAAGTGACATTAGGAGGATCGTCCTTCTTCGCTGCTATAAAATAGCTTCCACCGGGATCACTCTCTGTTTTAGGCGCCAGAATGCGGTTGGCTTCAAACTCGAAATCTGTATATCCGCCTGTCGGGTAGTAAATCCTTTTTAATATTCCTGCCCGCATATTATTTTCATCCGGCTCGCGATTGGCAGCCGGATTTATTACGGAGGTTGTGGTATAACCTATAATATCTGAATAACTATACTGTCTTCCCATCTCATCGAGAGAAATTAGTTGTTGATTCTCCGGATGACCATTACTATATCCCCACCAGTCAATGCCACAATTCATTCGTGGAGGCAGTTTGTATTGTTCTTCGTATTCCATTTTATACCGTAGTACCGAATCCTGGTTGTTGCCCACTTCGCTCACTCCAGTTAGTTTTAAACGATATTTATCCCGGATGGAAGCAAAGAAATTGTAACCTTCATCTGAATAAAAATAATCGTGCGTCAATGCCATTCTCTTTACTGGCCTGGTATTGTTTTCCACAATAATGGAATCTAATATTAGTCCCCCAAAATCCAGGCGTTCATTTTTTCCAGCAACGAACCTGACCTTGCCACCTGGGAAAGTAATCTTACTGGGATAGTAGTCTTCAAACTCCTGGTAATTAATGCTTCTTACAGGAACAAATGATGAGCTAAAGCTCACATATTGGCACCCGGAAGTGCCATCAGGACATGACATGGGTACGAGTCTGGGGGCTCTTCCCAATGAAAGGCTATAATCAATTGTTTGCCGTCTTCCCTGATTATATCCTACATAATCAAATGAAATGGTGTCTACTTTGTTATCAAGAATAATTTTGGTTAACAGCCAGCTTGTAACAGGCCAATACTTTATTCCACCGAATTCGGGATATGAACTGCTAGTGCCTTTTTTCTCAAACCAGTAGGTAGTGCCATTATGATCAATTATAGAGAAAATGCCGCCACTGTAGTTAATCTTCAGATTATTATGCGGTATGGACCTTATTTCCTTATTGGGACCAAATACAAATTTTCCAGACAGACCAGCAACGTTATAATAAAAGATATCGGGTTCGCTATCCCTCTTTCTATCTGTGATATCAATCAGAGCGTTGTAGTCATCGCCTGTAATGGCATTTTCCCTTTTAATCGGATAGTAAAATGAACCATAGGAGTCATCATCCGGAACACCCATTACGGTTCTGGTGATGGCACCACCAGCCTTTAAACTCCAGCCTATTCCTACCCAGCTTGCATAGTCATCTACCTTTATACCAGCGGCGTGGTAATCAAATGAGATGGGCAGCGTGAAATTCCGGACTACGATATTGTAAACGGGAATGCTGATCGAGGGAAGACCGGTGAACAGGCTGACTGGATATATGCCGTACTTTGTTATGGAAGCAGCTTCTGGTGATGGGGTAATCAACTTAGGTAAAGTTACAGCTTCAGATTGTGCGTTCAGTAAAAATGGGAAAAGTAAATAACTAAATAAATTCGTAAGAATCTTCTTCATAGATAATATAAGTATGATATTATTATTTCATGATAAATTAGCTGTGCTAACATTCAGGTTTGTGAAAAGAACTTGAATACTTTAAAGAGCTTTTAATTATTTAGCCCAAAGAACAAGGGGTAACGTTGGTTAACGCGTATATATTTCATAATTAGTATAGGCTAACGGTTAGGATTATAATTTGTGGTGAAAATAGTTATTTCCTTTCAAAGAATCCAAATTCATATAAATTTAATATTCAGTGCGGCGTTGGTAACTTGCTAACACGCTTGCAAATTTGTATGCTGGCTGCTTTGAATCGTGAAGTGTTTTATTTTCAACTGTTGTTTGAGAATATGATGAATTGTATGTACTTTTATTTTGAAATTTTATCGTTGAATTAAACAACTTTTAGCCCTTTAGTAAACTTTCTGTACCCATGAAGATGTTCAATGTATTGTTAACGCAACCCTTCTTAAATCCACCGGCCTTAATCGAACTAAATAGTTTTTTATCCCGTTCAGGAATATGAGACTGGCATTTCGGTAACGGAACCAGGACATATCGAATCAAGAGAGACAAATTTGAATTTTGTTTGTAAATGAAATAAATATATATATATCTATGAAATTATTTTTTCTCAACATTGTTATGTTGTTCCTATGTGCGTTAACCGCCACCTCCCAAAATTTATTTCCATCAACAGGCAATGTGGGGATTGGCACTTCTTCGCCATCGGCGTTGTTGCATGTAAATGCAGGGAATATTAAGCTTACTAACCCTACCGGTTATCCATACGGGGTTAATATGGATATTAACTTCACCGGCACATGGGCCAGGGAATTTGGAATATCGTACAATAGTGCGGGGAAACTTGCCTCCTTTGGTGTTTTAGGGCTTAATGGCACTGTTACATATGCTTACATAGGCGGAAATACTACGGCAGATGCTGCCAACGTGTCTCCCTGGATGGTCTTTAAGCCCAATGGCTATGTCGGGATTGGGACAGTTGCGCCGGGCGCGCGATTAAGCGTTGAAACCCCCGATAGTACTGCGGATAATTTTGTCAGGTTGGAAAATAAGGGTGTTACGAATTCATTATTGTATATCGGAAGCGCGAGTACCGTATTTCCTGTGATAGAATATCGTAAGAAAAACGTGATTGAAAGTTACAGTGATCTGCATATTTCAGCAGCAAATGCCGGCAGTAACCTCTATTTTGAAACAGGGAGACTGAGTGCTGCTGCTACCATCAGGATGACAATCAACAGTGCTGGCAATGTTGGAATTGGAACTACGACTCCAGGCAGTTATAAGCTTGCAGTGGAAGGCACTATTGGTGCGAAAAGGATGAAAGTAACCCAGGGAAGCTGGGCAGATTTTGTGTTTCATCCGGACTATAAGCTACCTGCATTACAGGAAGTAGAGTGTTTTATCAAAGCCAACAGGCATTTGCCGGAGATACCTTCGGCCAGAGAGGTAGAGAACGACGGATTAGATTTGGGAGAGATGAATAAGAAACTGTTGCAGAAGATAGAGGAGCTGACCTTGTATATGATTGAAATGAGGAAAGAGAGTATTGCACAGCGCGCCGAATTGGAGACGTTAAAGATGGAAATGAAGAAGAAAAATTAGTTGTTATCCCTATTGAACTAAGTAGCACTATGCATAAATTTTATCTCATTATAGTGTTGTTGGTTTTTGCAGTAACACTGCATGCACAGCAGAATAAACCGGATGTCACAGCCCGGCCAGCTGCTGCCCCGGTTACCGTACCGGGTGCCTATACCAATACCACGATTAATTACGTACGTACCTGGGAGCCAGCTGCCCCGCTTACTGATACGTCCTATGTAGCCTCGTCCAGCCGGCCTGTAACAGAGGTGCGGCAGGCAACTCAATATTTTGATGGACTTGGACGTCCGTTACAAACCGTATCAAAAGGCTTGAGCGTTTCTGGCAAAGACATGGTGAGCCCTGTTGTATACGACGCTTTTGGCCGGGAGCAGTTTAAATATTTGCACTACGTGCAGCAAAGCGGGAATACCAGCGATGGTAAATTCAAAACAGACCCTTTTAATGCGCAGAAAGCTTTTTACCAGAACGCTGCCCTGGTACCCGGTGCGATAGGAGAAAGTGTGTATTATGATCGAGTCGACTACGAAGCTTCGCCGCTGAATCGCGTAATGAAAACATATGCTCCTGGTAACAGTTGGGCCAAGAATGATGCGGCTACCGTGGAGAGAGGTGGTAACCGCCCGCTAGCTAATCAGTACCTGATAAATGCGCTGTCAGATTCTGTACGTATCTGGGATTTTGCGGTGGGTGGCATTATTCCTACCAGTGGTGCCGGCCGTATATATGCTGCAGGGCAGCTATTCAAGACCATCACTACTGATGAAGCCGGCGGTCAGGTGGTGGAATACAAGGACAAGGAGGGGCGGATTGTATTAAAGAAAATACAGTTAGCTACCATACCCGGCACCGGGCATGTGGGCTGGTTATGTACTTATTATGTTTATGATGAATTGGGTAATCTGCGTTTTGTGATTCCTCCGAAAGCGGTGGAGGCCATCATCAGTAACTGGACTATCAGTACCGCCATTGCAGCAGAGCTTTGTTTTATTTATCGTTATGATGGCCGCAGCCGTATGATTGTCAAGAAAGTACCTGGTGCTGATTCCACTGAGATGGTGTATGATGTGAGGGACAGGCTGGCCTTTTCCCGGGATGGCAACATGAAAGGGATAAACTGGCTGGTCACCTTCTATGATGTATTGAACCGGCCTACCATGACGGCGCTGTATAATAATGCCAGCACCAGGGAAGTGCTGCAGGCCACAATGAATACCGCCACCGGTAATACACAGTCTATCCCTTATACTTTTCCTGGGACTGCTGATCTGGTGTTGGCTGCTCATGATGGTAGTTTACTGTACCAGGCTACCAATAGCATTACCCTTGAAAATGGTTTCGATTCCGGAACCGGAGCAGAAATAACAGCTGAGATCAATGCGGCTGCTACCAATGGTAATACCAGTGTTACAGTTTCCAACCCGCTACCAAATATTCCGGTGAGCGCATTAACCCCATTGACCTATACTTTTTATGAAGATTATAGTTTCACGGGTAAGCAAAGCTATGTTGGCGGGGATATCACCAAACCACAAGCGGGAAGTAACCCATATGCAGAAGCTTTGCCGGCGGTGGCCAGCACGATGATAAAAGGACTGGTTACGGGAACCAAAGTACGGGTATTGGGCACTAATCAATGGCTTACTACGACCAATCATTACAATGATAAAGGACGTTTAATCCAGTCAATATCGGATAACATGAGTGGTGGACTAGATGTCGTCACTAATTTGTATGACTTTAACGGCAAGCTGCTAAGTAGTTACCTGCGTCACCGCAATCTGCGCAGTGGAACAGCGTCACAGACTTCTGTGCTGACTATGATGGCATATGATGCCGGCGGGCGCCTGCTCAATATAAAGAAGCGGTTAAGTGATGATGTCGCATTGGAAAGAACCATTGTTGCTAATGAATATGATGAGTTAGGACAGTTAAAGAGAAAGCGTTTGGGAGTTACGGGAACCAGCACCCAATTGGAAACGCTGAATTATGAATACAATATTCGTGGATGGCTTAAGAGCATCAATAAAGATTTCATTCCAACCGCAGGAAGCACTGCTAATTGGTTTGGTCAGGACCTGAGTTATGATTATGGGTTCACCAGTTCTCAATTCAATGGCAATATTGCCGGCACTAAATGGAAAAGCCGTGGGGATGGAATAGCCAGGGCTTATGGATATGGTTATGACAAAGTGAACCGCTTAACAAAAGCCGATTTTACCCAGCAAAACACTGGCAGCACTGGTTGGACTAGCGACCAGAAGAATTTTTCTGTAAACGGGCTTTCGTATGATGCTAACGGTAATATCCAGTCCATGAACCAGATGGGCATGAATGGGGTGACCATACAAACCCTTGACAGCCTTAAATATGGTTATAATGCCGGCAGTAATAAATTATCTTTTGTTACTGATCGGAAGAATAATGCCCAAAGCCAGTTAGGTGATTTTAAAGAAATAACCAATAATGAAACAGCGGATTATATTTACGATGCGAACGGCAACCTGACAAAAGACAATAATAAAAATATTGCTGTCATCAGTTATAATCACCTGAACCTGCCTGAGAGTATTACGATCACCGGAAAGGGAATGATTAAATACCAGTATGATGCTATGGGGAGCAAGCTCAAAAAAATCGTTACCGATAATACAGTTACTCCAGCCAAAGTTACTACCACAGATTATATAGATGGTTTTGTGTATCAGAATGACACCCTGCAGTTTTTAGGTCATGAGGAAGGTCGGGTACGTGCTGTTTTTGCGGCAGGACAACCACTGGCGTTCAAGTACGATTATTTTGTAAAGGATCACCTGGGAAATACCCGCATGGTATTAACAGAGCAAACGGACTTTTCTATGTATGCTGCCACGATGGAAGCGCCGGCTGCCGCTACTGAAACAGCATTGTTCAGCAATGTTGACAATACACGCGCCGATAAGCCTGTCGGCTACCCGGTGGATGAAAGCGCCGGGCAGAATGCTTCTGTTGCAAAACTAACTGCAACCGGTACTGGCAAGAAAATAGGTCCCTCCATTGTGTTACGTGTCATGGCAGGGGATACCATTCAGCTCAGCGCCAAAGCGTTTTATAAATCCGGTGGACCTAAGGAGAAGGAGGATGGAACAACCAATGCAGAAAACATATTGGCAGACCTGGTCCAGGCCTTTAATGGAGGATCAGCAGAGGCAGGTGCACATGGTGCAGGTGCCGCGGCTCAACAGACACCATTTAACAGCAACTTTTATAATAACGATTACCGGCGTTTGAAAGAAAAGGAGGCTGATCAGCCGGATAATAACAGGCCTAAAGCCTATCTTAATTTTGTACTATTCGACGATCAGTTTAAATTAGTGGACGCGAATAGTGGAGTAAAGCAGGTAAAAGCGGAGCCGGATCAGCTGCAGACGCTCAGCCAGGATAAGATGGTGATAGATAAATCCGGGTTCCTGTATGTATATACCAGCAATGAGGGAACCCAGGAAGTGTTTTTTGATAATGTATTGCTAGGGGTTAATTCAGGTCCCTTGCTGGAAGAGACACATTATTATCCATTTGGGTTGACGATGGCAGGGATTAGTTCGAATGCGTTGAAAGGATCGAATTATGCGGAGAACAGATTAAAGTATAATGGAAAGGAATTACAGAGTGGGGAGTTTGGAGATGGAAGTGGATTAGAGTGGTATGATTACGGAGCAAGAATGTATGACGCACAGATAGGTCGTTTTTTCACACAAGATGCCTATGCTGAAAAGTATAATACCATGTCTCCATACCAATATGGAGCTAATAATCCGATAAATAATGTAGATATAAATGGTGATAGTGTATTTGTGACAACTGGCGCTGGACAGAGATTACATTATGGTTATACTTCAGGAGGTGGTTATGGTTTTTATTCTACTGGTGTAGATGCTGAAAGCGGTCTTCCTGTTGAAAATCGATATCAAGGTGGTGATAAGTTTGTAGAACAAGCATCTGCTGCTATAGGCAGAATTGGAATGAGTGGGAAGGAAGGGCGAGGACTTGTTGATGAATTAAGCACTTCAAATAATAAATTTTCATTGGAGAGCGGGAACGGTGTTAATAACTTTGTTGCCAATGGTACTCAAGCTGCTGGTGCATATGCTGCTCATCTGTCAGCTGATCCATCAATATCCGCATTAAAGCCTGTAGCTGGTGGTGCTGGAGGAAAGATAACCTGGGACCCTAAAGGAGCTAATGTATGGGTATTAGGAGGCAAACAGGATAATAATCCGATCTCAAATTTAGCACATGAAATGTTCCATGCTAGAGATGCTAACAGAGGATTGTTATATGATAAGCAATATCCATCAGGTGTATATAATGGGTTAGCACGGGATGAATGGCAAGCATCCTATAAAGAAAATCAAATTAGAGCGGCCAATGGATGGCCAATTAGAGAGTATTATAGGTCTGCTGTAGATCCATCAGGAAGTCCGTTAGGAGGGGCCGCGCCGCGGCTTTTGAACAGAAAGAACCAACCTATAAAACCGAATTGGATGCCTGCAGGGTGGTGATTTTAAAATTAAAACCAATGATGAAGAAATTAATATTTTACATAGGATTAATGCTATTGGGAATGTCATGTAAAGTACCAATGGGAGGCCGTGATAATAGCTTAATGAAACAGGTGTACCAAAATCAAAAGTCTTATTATGATATAAAAATCAGTGATAAGAAAGACTATATAAGTATTATCAATTTTGGTAGTAAGGGTAGGGAAGAACTATATAAGAAAAACGGGATACAGCTATCAGGATTACGGGATTGTATTGTGTTGGAAGGATTTAATCCTGGTTGGGGAAATTATCGTGGATTACTTATAAGCGATAAGGGGAGTTATGCTTATAGGAATAATGCGACAGGGGAATGGGATATGGAGTTAATTAACATTGATAGTGATGATGTTGAAAAAAAGGCAGGGATTGAAAGAAATATTATAGATAAAGTGAGATTATGGGATACTTTGTATATCAATAACCAAAGAAAGCAGTTAGGGGCTTATGTGACTGATGGATTTGTTTTTATGGCAACGCGAGTTCAATATGTTGATAGCCATAATACAAAGATAGAAACTATGGCGTTTAATGAATTTGCACACTAAAAATTAGTAGTGTCATAAAATACATAAGCCGCAGGCATTGCCTGCGGCTTATGTATTTTATGAGTTAAAGGCTTTTTTAGCCTTGGTATTTTGAATAATATTATCAATAAGGAAGCTTTTTCAACATTCCCCGGTAGTAGTCCTCATAAACTTAAAAATCAATTCCTTATTGTCAGCTTGCATAAATGCAAAAACCTTTTTATCACCCCCCACCTGCCTCACCGCATCATTTTTTTTCTTTACTTTGTCCACAGAAGCAGCAAACCACATTTCACTTTATGTTCCACGCGAATGATATAAAGGAATGGCAGCGTCGTATCAGCTTATACGACGACGAGGTAGCGTACAGGGAACTGTTCCTGTACTTCTATAAGCCACTGCTGAAGTTTGCCACCTCTTTTGTAAAGTCTGCCGAAACAGCGGAAGAAGTGGTGTCCGACGTGTTCATCAGCCTCTGGGAACGCCGCCAGCAGCTGGAAAACGTGAATAACCTGCAGGTATACCTGTATGTAAGCGTAAAAAATACATCTCTGAAATACCTGCTCAAACAAAAGAAGCAATCTGCTATCACGATTGATGAATTGTCTGTAGAGCTGGCAAGTCCGCATCAGAACCCCGAACAGATGTTGCTGACGGCAGAGATGCTTTCGCGCATTGAGGCCGCTATCGAAGGACTGCCGCCCCGCTGCAAGATCATTTTTAAGCTGATCCGTGAAGATGGCCTGAAGTATAAAGAGATAGCCGAAATTCTGAATGTGTCTGTTAAAACCATTGATAACCAGCTGGCCGTTGCCCTCGCTAAAATCGCCAGGGTATTGAATGTGCAGCTGAAGAAATCTTCCCGCTGATACCCCGTCCGGAAAATATTTTTGTTTCCTTTAGTAGATATTGATTCCAAATGGTACCTATATACAGAGTAGCTATCGAAACGTTATGAATAATAAGCGCGTATGGGAACTGATAGGCAGGAAACTGGCCGGAGAAGCATCTGCAGAAGAACTGCAGGAGCTGGAAGGTTTATTGCGTGTCTACCCTGATCTTCACTTTCCTGTAGAAGCCATTACAGATATCTGGAAAACCACACCTGATCCGGCCGACAGGGCGGAGGGAGAGGACGCGCATACCCGTCTTATCAGCCGTATGCAGGAGAAGGGGATAGCTATTGGTTTACCAACGGAAGAACAGCAGGCGGCTGTTTTCCAGCTGGAAACCCGGACAAGAAGCCCCTGGCTGCGTTACCTTGCGGCCGCAGCAGTTGCCGGCATCCTCATAGCAGCAGCAGCCTGGTGGTGGCGGCCCGCCGGAAAAGCGGTTCATTCACCCGCTATCAGCGAAGTAACCACCCGTAATGGTTCCCGCACTTCCGTACAACTGCCCGACGGCTCCCACGTATGGCTCAATGCCGGCAGTAAACTCACTTACAGCAAAGATTTTGGCAATAACAACCGCGAGGTAAACCTCAGCGGCGAAGCCTTTTTTGATATCGCTAAAAACGCGGACTATCCCTTTATTATCCACACCACCCGCATGGACGTGAGAGTATTGGGAACCCGGTTTAACCTGAAAGCTTATCCAGGTGATAAAATGACCGAAGCCACGCTGCTGCAGGGCAGTATTGAGGCTTCTCCCGCCAGCCGCCCCGGCGAACGGATCATCCTGAAACCCACAGAAAAAATCCTGGTATCGGACGACTCTTTACACGAGGTAAAAACCAATGATCCGGTAATGGCGGTAAAACATCTTACTTACTATGCAGAAAAAGAAGATGCGATTGTAGAAACTTCCTGGATGGAAAATAAACTCGTATTCCGCGATGAGTCATTCGCGTCGCTGGCCGCCCGCATGGAGCGCTGGTACGGGGTAACTATCCAGTTTGCCGATAAAAGGAAAGAAGAGCTGCGGTTCACCGGTGTATTTGCACAGGAAAATATTCAACAGGCATTGCAGGCATTACAAATGACTGCTGTATTTAATTATACCATCCACGGTACAGAAATTATTATTAACCAGTAATATTTCCGTTATGAAAAAAGGAAACAGATTTAATTCGTCTTGAGCTACTGGTAACTAAAAAGGGAAATGCGCCAACATTTCCCTCCTGAAGCATAACAGGAAGCTTCGCCAATCCTTAAAAACAGCTGGCTTCCATTTTATTACCTCTAGATCTAAAAGTATGAAAAAATCGCTAACAACTGCGAAGCGACCCTCCCATGCCTTCAAAAAAGTCTTATTAATTATGAATTGGACCGCCTTACTGCTGCTGGCAGGTGTGCTCCAGGTATCTGCCAATGCGAAGGGGCAGGGAACGATAACTCTCCGGCTGAAAGAAACGGAGATCGCCAAAGTGCTCAGTAGTATTGAAAAACAAGGCGAATACCGGTTCCTGTATAACAACGCATTGAAAGACATCAGGAAGAAAGTGGATGTGGATGTGACCAACACACGTCTGGCTGACCTCATGAGCGAAATACTCAATAATACCGGCCTGAAATATAAAGTAATCGAGAATAACCTGGTGGTCATCATGGCCAACACAGGGGAATTGCAGGACATCAAAATTACCGGTAAGGTAACCAGTAAAGATGGAAACACACCGGTGCCCGGTGCTACCATCAGCATCAAGGGAACTTCCCGCGGAACGGTTACAGGGCCGGATGGCACCTATACGCTTACGGTGCCCGAAAACGCCACGCTGCTGGTATCCTTTATTGGCTTCACCAGCCAGGAAATACCGGTTAACAGCCGCTCTGTGATCAATATATCCCTGGTAGAATCAGTGAGCATGGTGGAACAGGTGGTGGTAGTGGGTTATGGCGTGCAACGTAAAGTAGATGTTACCGGCGCTATCAGCCAGGTTAAAGGAGAAGAAATCAATAAGCAACCCATTAATAACGCGGTAAGCGCCCTCCAGGGGAAAGTGCCCGGCGTAACCATTACCAATATGGGAAAACCCGGCGCAGCACCCGAAATCAAGATCCGCGGCACCGGTACCATATATGGCAGCGCCAACCCATTATATGTGGTGGATGGTGTATGGTATGATGATATCAACTTCCTCAACCCTGCCGATATCGAAAACATGAGTATCCTGAAAGATGCTTCCAGCGAAGCCATTTACGGGATACGCGCGGCAAACGGCGTAGTACTCATCACCACAAAAAAAGGGAAATCCGGAAAACCAGTCGTGAATTATAACGGCTATGTAGGCTATCAGAAAGTAACCAATGAGGTGAAAATGGCTGATGCCAGTCAGTATGCCACCCTGGTAAATGAACTGCAGGAACGTAATGATAAAGCCCCCCTGTTCGATGATCCTTCCCAGTTTGGAAAAGGCACCGACTGGTACCATCAAACCCTCCGGAATGCAATGGTAACCAATCACCAGTTGTCCCTAAGTGGTGGATCAGAAAAATCTACCTATAATTTCTCTATAGGTTATCTGCACCAGCAGGGTTTGGTGAATACCAACGACTTTACCCGCTACACCGCCCGGTTACAAAACGACTTCCAGGTATTTGAACCACTGAAGGTTGGTTACACAGTTACTGCGTCTGCCAATAAATCAAATGACGTTCCCGACTTTATCTGGCGCCAGTTGTACAGTGCCGGCCCTGTAGTACCGGTGCATTACGCCGATGGTACTTATGGGGATCCAAACGATTATAACCTCGGTGAAGGCGCAAACTTCAACCCACAGGCAACCCTCGACTTTTTCAACCAGTTCACCAAAAAACAAACCATTACAGGTAGTGTATATGCCGACCTGCGGTTTGCCAAACACTTTACTTTTCATACCAGCATCGGCGGTGAATACGGCGAAAACCTGATGCGCAACTATGTGCCCGTGTTTGCGGCTACCATTGCACAACGCGCCAACAACAGTAAACTCACCCGCGAAAATACCGACACCCGCAACTGGATCGTGGAAAATACACTGACCTATCAGAATAAATTCAAAGACCACGACCTGAGAGTATTGCTGGGCCAGGGCGCACAGCGCTATCAAACTTATAAGCTCACCGCCACGGCGCCTAATGTGCCGAATAACAGTGAAGGAGATATGTACCTGAAACTGGGCAGCACCGCCGGTAGGGAAATAACAGATGAAGGAGATATCTACACCGTATCCTCCTACTTTGGAAGGATCAATTATTCCTTTAAAAACAGGTACCTCCTCAATGCTTCGCTGCGTGCCGACGGCGCCTCCCGGTTCTATGGCGATCAACGCTGGGGTTATTTCCCCTCTGTAGGAGTGGGCTGGATCATCAGCGAGGAAAGCTTTATGAAGCAACAACATTTCTTCGATAACCTGAAACTGCGTGGCAGCTGGGGCCAGATAGGCAATGCCTCTGTTACTTCTAATATCTCCATATTGAGGGTAGCCCAGGATCCTTACCTCACTGCTGTCTTCGGTGGCAATGTATACACCGGCGCGAGTATCAACTCCGTAGTACCGCCTACTACCTATTGGGAAAAAGGCGTAGGTACGGATGTAGGATTGGAAGCCAGTATGCTTAACAACCGCTTGTACCTGGAAGCAGGTTACTATAACCGGAAAACAGTACGGGCCATTTTTGATGTAAACATTCCCGGTTCTGTGGGTACTAATTCCGGTACTATCATCGCCAACCAGGCCGATCTTCAGAACCGCGGCTTTGAATTTGCAGTAAGCTGGAAAAGCCAGATAAAGAAAGACTTTACCTACTCTGTTGGAGGTAACCTCGGTTATAACGAAAACAAAGTATTAAGCGTGGTATCCGGTAAAAATCCAATTTATGGCGGTGGTGGTGGTCTCACCAGTGGCGCACTGAGTACCCGTACCATGCTCGACAGGCCCATAGGTGAGTTTATAGGTTATATGGTAGATGGAATTTTCCAGACAGATGCGGAAGCACTAAACTCCGCACAACCCAAAGCAAGGGCAGGAGACTTTAAATACAGGGACGTAAGCGGACCAAAAGGCGTACCTGATGGCGTTATTGATGCGAACGACCGCGTGCCGCTGGGTAACCCTAATCCTCGCTTCAGCTATGGTATCAATACCTCCTTCACCTGGAAACAATTTGATCTTGCCCTCGATTTCCAGGGTGTGGCAGGTGTAGATGTATATAACGTAAACCTCGGTGCGCGTTTTGGTAATGAAAATTTCACGAAAGATTTTTACGATAAACGCTGGCATGGAGAAGGTACTTCCAATACCTATCCTTCTGCTTTCATTGGCGGCCGCGATAACTACCTGCCTAACTCTTTCTTCGTTGAAAACGGCAGCTACTTCAGGATCAGGAACATCCAGCTGGGATATAATTTCCCCGCTGCTATGACGGAAAAATGGGGCATGAAAAACCTGCGCGTATTTGCAAACGCACAGAACGCTTTCAACTTCTTCCAATACCGGGGATTCACACCGGAAATTGGCGGTAAGCCCAGGGAAGCCGGTATCGATAACAACGTATACCCACTCTACGCAACCTACAATTTTGGTGTAAATGTTACTTTCTGATAATAAAGCAGACTTGTTATGAAACGAAATACTCAACTTAATATACAACGTTTAGCCGGTGGCGTTATATTGCCGGCATTACTTGCCATCGCAGGTTGCGGGAAATCATTTCTCGATGTACCCCCACAGGGACAGCAACCCAGCGAGCAGTTCTGGAAAAATGAAGCAGATGCCACCAAAGCAGTAAATGCTATTTATGCCAATCTCCGCGAATGGAAACAGGTAGCATTTGCCGCCATCGCTATAGAAAGCCTGGGCTCCGATGACGCCGAAAAAGGAAGTAACGCATCCGACGCCAGCTTCCTCAATAAGTACGACGATTTTTCAGTGACTGCTACAGAAGGACAAATTCTTGATTACTGGAAATCACAATACCAGGAAATTAATTTCTGTAACCAGGTACTGGATAATATTCCTGCCATCAGTATGGACGACGCACTGAAAAACCGCTACCTCGCGGAAGCAAAATTCGTACGTGCCTATGCGTACTTCCGGCTGGTACGCGCCTTTGGCGATGTGCCCCTGCGCCTGAAAATACCAGTTGACGCCAGCGAATATAATTTACCGAGAACGCCAAAGGCAGAAGTATGGGCAGCTATTGAAAAAGACCTCACAGAAGCCGCAGCGGTATTGCCACCGGCATATCCCGCCTCCGACGCAGGACGTGCCACCAAAGGCGCCGCACTGGCCCTGCACGCAAAAGTAGCCATGTACCTCAAAAAATGGCCGGATGTGCTCAATTATACCAACCAGGTAATGGGACTGGGTTACACCCTGTATCCTAACTATGAGCAACTGTTCCGCATTGCGAATGAAAATTCCAAAGAATCCGTTTTTGAAATCCAGTGCCAGCTGATCCTGAATAGTAAAGATGCCTCTAATTCCCAGTACTCACAAATACAGGGAGTAAAAGGGGTTGTAGGCGGTGGCTGGGGCTTCAACGTTCCCACACAAAGCCTCGTAAGCGAGTATGAACCCGGCGATCCACGGAGAGATGCTACCATCATTTTCAGAGGGGAAACCACACCGGAAGGCGATCTTATACCACCTACCGGCGATAACCCGATGTTTAACCAGAAATCGTATGTGCCTTTCCGTTTGTTCGTAACCGGCTACACAGAAGGCGCTGATCAGAATGTTCGCGTGATCCGTTATTCGGAAGTGCTGCTCATGAATGCAGAAGCCGCCAATGAACAAGGTAATACTGCCCTGGCACTCACCTCGCTGAACGCTGTAAGGGCCCGTGCACGTGGCAACAACGCCGCCATTCTCCCGGATGTAACCACTACCGATAAAGTAGCATTACGCAATGCAATATGGCATGAGAGAAGAGTAGAACTGGCAATGGAAAACGACCGTTACTTTGATGTGATCCGCCAGGGAAGAGGCGCTGCCGTATTTGGTACTAAAGGCTTCGTGGCCGGAAAAAATGAGGTATGGCCTGTTCCGCAGAATGAAATTGATATCAGCGCAGGAACATTGACACAAAATGCGGGTTACTAATCTCTAATAAAACTATTATGAACTTCAGATATCAATCATACGTACTACTGGCAGCCATCACGCTGTTCATGTCGTCTTGCTATAAAAAGTTTGATGCCGACAGCTATAAACCGGCATTGTCTATCGGCGGTTATACCAGCGCCTCCGAAATTGCCCCGGGTAACCTGGTGGCCTACTGGGGATTCAACGACAACCTCACCGACAGCATCTCTAAAACAAACTGCGACAACAACGGTACCTCTTTCACCACAGGTATCAAAGACCGCGCCCTTAAAGGCGCAGATAAAGCATACGCACTGTTCACGCCAGGCACTTCTATCACCGGCCTCAAAGCATTTACTATCACGCTGTGGGTAAACAACCCGCAGAATACCGCCGGTATCGTAGGACTGCTTAGCCTCAGCAACACCAAAAGCTTCTGGGGCAACATCGATATCTTTTTTGAAAATGGCAGTACCGATACGAAGGCAGTATTGAAAATGCACGTAGCCAGCGCGCAGGGAGAAGCATGGCTGGGTAACTATGAGTTGCAGAATGTATGGGACAGGTGGACCAACCTCGCATTGTCTTATAACGGTGTGGATTCTTTTAAGATATACGTAAATGGATTAAGGATCGCCACGCATGTGATGAACGGAGCAGGTCCGATCCAGTTCGTGAACCCGGGCAAAATGGTGTTTGGTACCTCACAGTTCCAGACCGTTCCCAGTCTCACCTCTGAAGCTACGGCACAGGACTGGGCCAGCTACCTCACCGGTGGTCTGGATGAAGTGAGGATCTATAATAAAGCATTGGAAGAAGCAGATGTCAGCGCCCTGGTTAAACTGGAAGGGCGGGGTAAATAGTTTTATATGAAATGGATAGCTTGTTTATTATTGATAATAACAGCAGGCTGCAGTAAGAGCGGGGGCGACAATACGTCGCCTCCGCCCGTTACGCCGGCCTCCTTCAGCTTTCAGGCCCTGAGCGTGGATAGCGTGTCTGCCGGTTTTTCCTATTATGGTACCGGCACACAACCCGCTGTCAGGATTTCTTTCTCCGATGCAGTATTACGCAGCTCTGTTGCAGCTGCCTGCTCTTTTGCCGGTAAAAGTGGTGGTAACGTCCCATACAATGCAACGTGGGAGCATGGCGACAGTACCCTTGTGCTGAAACCCGTTGCGCCATTGTCTAACCTCACCGCCTATACGATTACAGCAGGCGCCGGCTTGTTGTCGGTGAAGAACGCCAAACTTCAGACGGCCGTTTCATTATCGCTGGTAACCGCTATAGATACTACCGATAAATTTCCACGGATCTCCGACGATGCACTGCTCACGCTGGTGCAACAGCAAACATTCAAATACTTTTGGGACTTCGGTCACCCGGTAAGCGGCCTCGCACGCGAAAGAAACACCAGCGGGGAAACCGTTACTTCCGGCGGCTCCGGCTTTGGTATCATGGCTATCATCACCGGCATAGAACGCCGCTTTATTACCCGCAGCGAAGGACTGGCACGCATACAAAAAATAACCACTTTCCTCGGCACAAAGGCGGCGCGCTTTCACGGCGCCTTCCCGCACTGGCTCAATGGCAGCACCGGCGCAGCTATTCCATTCAGCACAAAAGATAACGGCGCCGATCTCGTGGAAACATCCTATCTCATCCAGGGACTTTTAACCGCACGCCAATATTTTAAAAATGCAGATATAACGGAAACACAGCTACGAAATGATATCAACGCCATCTGTAATGCAGTGGAATGGAACTGGTTCAGGAAAGATAATGCACATGTGCTGTACTGGCACTGGAGCAACGAGTATAAGTGGGACATGAATATGCCGGTGAAAGGATGGAACGAATGCTTGATCACTTACATCCTCGCAGCCTCCGCGCAAACGCCGGTACCCAAAGCTACTTACGACAGCGGCTGGGCAAACAACGGCGCCATACGCAACAATAATTTGTATTACGATATAAAACTGCCGCTGGGACCCGCTTTGGGCGGACCGCTGTTTTTCTCGCACTACTCTTTCCTCGGCATCAATCCAAAAGGATTAAAAGATACTTATGCAGATTATGAAGAACAGGTAGTAAATCATACACGCATCAACTACGCCTATTGCCTTGCCAACCCGGGGAAAAACTATGGCTATGGCGCCGATTGCTGGGGCCTCACCGCCAGTGATATCCCCAACGGCTATACGGCGAGTTCGCCTGCTAATGATGTAGGCGTAATTGCACCCACTGCCGCTTTGTCGTCTTTCCCATATACGCCGCAGGAATCCATGCGGGCGCTGAAATTCTTCTATTACAAACTGGGCGATAAAATCTGGAAGGAATATGGCTTTACAGATGCGTTCTCTCTTCAGCATACCTGGTTTGCCAATTCATTCCTGGCCATCGATCAGGGACCGGTGATAGTAATGATAGAAAATCATCGCAGCGGATTATTGTGGAACCTGTTAATGAGCTGCCCGGAAATAAAAACCGGCATGCATAACCTGGGCTTTACCAGCCCACATCTCTGAAAAAGGAAGAATAATGAAATATATCCTGTTTATCGGCTGTTTGTTTTTCCTGCTGCAGCCGGCAATGGCACAAAAGAAAATTCCTGTTATCCGGCAAAAAATGTCGGACGAACAATTATTGGAACTGGTACAAAAACAAACCTTCCGTTACTTCTGGGATTTTGGTCACCCGGTATCCGGTATGGCGCGCGAACGCAGCAATAAATCCTTTGATTACGGCGACGAAGTAGTGACCACCGGTGGCACCGGCTTCGGCGTAATGGCGATCATCGTAGCCGCGGAACGTAAATGGATTACACGGGAAGCCGCCGCACAACGGCTCCTGAAAATAGTGAACTTCCTCCGGAAAGCAGATAGCTATCATGGCGTTTTCCCACACTGGCTGAATGGCGCAACCGGTAAAACAATTCCTTTCAGCCGTAAAGATGATGGCGGCGACCTGGTGGAAACATCCTTCCTGTTTCAGGGGCTTCTTTGCGCTCGTCAGTATTTCAGCAACGACTCACCAACGGAAACGGAGCTACGAAATAAGATCAACTGGACCTGGAATGAAACGGAATGGAACTGGTACACGCAGGGCGGACGCAATGTATTGTACTGGCACTGGAGCCCCAACAATGGCTGGAGTATGAACCACGAAATCAAGGGATGGAACGAATGTCTTATTACTTATGTACTGGCCGCTTCCTCTCCCCGTTACGCCATCAACCCGGAAGTATATCACCAGGGCTGGGTGAACAATATTTATTTCAGGAACGATCGTACCTTTTATGGCATCAAACTCCCGCTGGGATTTGATTACGGCGGACCGCTGTTTTTCTCTCACTACTCGTTCCTCGGGTTAAATCCACACGGATTAAAAGACCGATACGCCGATTACTGGGAACAAAACCTGCATCATACGCTTATCAACCGCGAACACTGCGTTCGCAATCCAAAAGGATTTAAAGGATACGGCGCCAACTGCTGGGGACTCACCGCGAGCGACACTTATGACGGGTATAATGCACATTCACCTGAGAACGACTGGGGCACTATCACACCCACCGCAGCACTATCCGCGTTCCCCTACACGCCTGAATATTCCATGCAGGCGCTCAAACATTTTTACTACGACCTGGGCGATAAGATCTGGACAGCGTACGGCTTTACCGATGCATTTAACGAAACAAAGCAATGGTACGCATCTTCACATCTGGCCATTGATCAGGGCCCTATTGTGGTGATGATTGAAAACTACCGCACCGGTTTGTTGTGGAAGTTGTTTATGAGTTGCCCGGAAATTAAAGAGGGATTGAAGAAACTTGATTTTGAAACTACGGTAAAATAGTTATGATGAGAAGATGGATATATGCGCTGGTGATCATGTTCATATGCATGGATACAACTGCGCAAACTACCTATTGTAACCCGGTGAATATTGATTACGGTTATTGCCCTATTCCCAACTTTACTACCTGGGGGAAACACCGCGCCACTGCCGATCCGGTGATTGTAAATTACAAAGGCGACTACTACCTGTTTTCCACCAATCAATGGGGATACTGGTGGAGCCCGGACCTGCTCAACTGGCATTTTGTGGAAAGGAAATTCCTGAAGCCGTATCATCATGTATACGATGAACTATGCGCTCCTGCGGCATGGGTAATGGGTGACACGTTGCTCGTATTCGGCTCTACCTATACCAGCGACTTCCCCATCTGGATGAGCACCAATCCCAAAGGAAATGAGTGGAAAGAAGCGATCGACTCCCTGCAGATAGGCGGCTGGGACCCTGCTTTTTTTGCAGATGATGACGGCCGTTTGTATATGTACAACGGCAGCAGTAACCGGTATCCTTTATATGGTGTGGAAATGAATCGCAGCACGCTGCAACCAAAGGGTACGAGAAAAGAAATGTACCTGCTGGAGCCGGATCGCTATGGCTGGCAACGGTTTGGGGAAAACCTGGATAATACTTTCCTGGACCCGTTTATTGAAGGCGCCTGGATGACAAAGCACCACGGAAAATATTACCTGCAATACGGCGCGCCCGGAACTGAGTTCAGTGGCTATGCCGATGGGGTAGTGGTAGGCGATCATCCGCTGGGGCCCTTTACGCCGCAATCAGACCCCGTTTCGTATAAGCCTGGGGGTTATGCCCGTGGCGCCGGTCATGGCGCTACATTCCAGGATAATAAAGGATTCTGGTGGCATGTGTCTACAATGGTAATTGCTGTGAAAAACAGCTTTGAACGCCGTATCGGCTACTGGCCCGCCGGTTTTGATAAAGAAGACGTGATGTTTTGTAACACCTCTTTCGGCGATTACCCGCATTATATTTCGAGAAGCGCCGATACCACCGCTTTTGATAACGCAGGATTTACCGGCTGGATGCTGCTGAATTATAACAAACCAGTTACCGTATCTTCCGTGTATGGCGGGTATCTTCCCAATAACGCCGTAGATGAAAGCATAAAAACATACTGGAGTGCGGCCACCGGCAACAAAGGCGAATGGATACAGACAGACCTCGGAAAAGTTAGCCGCGTTAATGCAGTACAGGTAAATTATGCGGATCAGGATGCACCATTTTTAGGTAAACAAACGGATATCTATCACCAGTATATACTTTTGTTTTCGGAAGATGGAAAGCATTGGAAGATGCTGGCCGATAAAAGCAAACAACGGAAAGATGTACCGCACGATTATATCGAATTAACAAAACCGGTGCAGGCGCGTTATATCAAAATGGAAAACATCCATATGCCCGGCGGAAAATTCGCGCTCAGCGGACTAAGGGTATTTGGCAACGGCAACGGCGCGGTACCGGATACGGTGAAAGACCTGTTGGTGCTTCGCACGGAGAAGGATAAACGAAGTGCGTGGATCAAATGGTCGCCGGTAGACAATGCGTATGCATACAATATTTACACAGGTACCTCACCGGATAAATTGTACAGCTGTATCATGGTGCATAACAACAACGATTATTACTTCAAAGGCATGGACAAAGACCGCCCCTATTATTTTTGTATAGAGGCCATCAATGAAAACGGCGTATCTGCCAGAACAAAAGTGATAAAAGCAGAATAAAACAAACAGTATGAAACATAAACATACCCTTTTGAAAAGCGCGCTGATGGCGCTGGCCCTGTCAGCCGCCGGCCAGGTGCAGGCGCAAACAACAGACGCGAAAATGAACACGTTTGTGAGCGCGCTGATGGGAAAAATGACATTGGAAGAAAAGATCGGGCAGCTGAACTTACTCACACCAGGTGGTGGCGTGCTTACCGGTTCAGTGGTAAGCAGTGATGTGGAGGCAAAGATCAGCAAAGGCAATGTAGGCGGTTTGTTTGGCGTGATCGGTGTGGAAAAGATCCGGCAGGCGCAGGAACTGGCGGTCACCAAAAGCAGGCTTAAAATTCCGCTGATCTTTGGGTCGGATGTGATTCACGGCTACAAAACTACTTTTCCTATTCCGCTGGGATTGTCCTGTAGCTGGGATTTGCCGCTGATTGAACACAGCGCCCGGCTGGCGGCAACAGAAGCCAGCGCCGATGGTCTTTGCTGGGTGTACTCCCCGATGGTGGATATCGCCCGTGACCCGCGCTGGGGCCGCGTTGCGGAAGGCTCCGGGGAAGATACTTATCTCGGTTCAAAAATAGCCGCCGCTATGGTGCATGGCTACCAGGGCAACCGGTTGGGTGAGAAGAACAGTGTGATGGCGTGTGTAAAACACTTCGCCCTGTATGGCGCTGCCGAAGCAGGCAGGGATTATAACACCACCGATATGAGCCGCATCAAAATGTATGAATACTACCTGCCACCGTATAAAGCGGCCATAGATGCCGGCGCCGGTAGCGTCATGACCTCCTTCAACGAAATTGATGGTATCCCCGCTACGGCCAACAAATGGCTGCTGACAGACCTGCTCCGCAAACAATGGGGCTTTAAAGGCTTTGTGGTAACGGATTACACCGCTATCAATGAAATGATAGCGCATGGCCTGGGCAACCTGCAAACCGTATCGGCGCTGGCATTAAAAGCCGGTGTGGATATGGACATGGTAGGCGAAGGTTTTGTTACCACCTTGCAACAATCCCTGAAGGAACATAAAGTAACGCTTACTGAAATCAATGATGCCTGCCGCCGGGTGCTGGAAGCAAAATACAAACTCGGCCTGTTTGAAGATCCCTACCGCTACTGCAACACAACTACCGCCACCAAAGAAGTGTTGAGCGCAGATAAAAGACAGGCGGCAAGGGAACTGGGCGCCCGCTCCTGCGTGTTGCTGAAAAATGACCGGCAAACATTGCCCCTGAAAAAATCAGGTACCATCGCACTGGTAGGACCACTGGCCAATAATAAAAGTAATATGCTGGGCACCTGGGCCGTAAGTGGCGATGCGCAACTGTCCGTACCTGTACTGGACGGTGTGAAACAGGTAGCCGGCAGTGGTGTGAATATCCTCTACGCCAAAGGCGCTAACATCAGCGATGATACCAGCTTTGCCAAAAAAGTAAATGTATTTGGCGAAAGAATAGATATCGATACCCGCACACCGGAACAGCTGCTCACAGAAGCACTTACCACCGCCGCCAAAGCGGATGTAGTGGTAGCCGTGGTTGGCGAAGCATCGGAAATGAGCGGAGAGGCCGCCAGCAGGTCAGATATCGGTATTCCTGAAAGTCAGCGCAAACTGTTAGCCGCACTGGCGCAAACCGGCAAACCGCTGGTAGTAGTGCTCATGAGCGGCCGGCCGCTCACCCTCACCACCGAAAATGAACAGGCTACTTCCCTGCTGGAAGTATGGTTCCAGGGTCATGAAGCAGGTAACGCCATTGCAGATGTACTCTTCGGAAATTACAACCCTTCCGGTAAACTCACCATGAGCTTCCCCCGGAATGTAGGCCAGATCCCGATCTACTATAATTATAAAAATACCGGCCGTCCGCAGCCGGAAGGACCCACACAGAAATTTCGTTCCAACTACCTCGATGTGGCCAACGATCCGCTGTTTCCTTTTGGGTATGGCCTCAGCTACACCACCTTTAAGTATGAAGGACTTACGCTCAGCGCCAATAAAATAAGCAGCGGCAAAACCATCGACGTAGCCTTTAAGCTCACCAACACCGGCGCTTACGCCGGCGAGGAAATAGTACAGCTGTACCTGAGAGACTGGGAAGCATCCGTTACCAGGCCGGTGAAAGAGCTGAAAGATTTTCAGAAGATAAAACTGCAGCCGGGAGAAAGCAAAACCATTCACTTCACGATCGACAAGGAAAAGCTGTCGTTTTTTAACAGCCAGTTGCAATGGGCAGCCGAACCGGGTACATTCGACCTGATGATTGGCGCCTCTTCCGCCGATATCAGGCTGAAAAACACCTTTGAATTATTGTAAGGCGCATATGGTTTATTAATGGTTAAAAGAAGCAGGGTCGCCAGGAAAGGCGGCCTTTTGCTTTTGGGGTGCTGAAAGCTTATATTTGAGAACTGACCATTAGCATTTATTATATGGAACCCATCACTGCAATACAACTAAAAAGTATTCCTGCTCTCAAAGAGGTGCCGCTGGAACAGCTGCAGTGGCTGATCTCCCAGTCGGAAGAAAAACTGGTGCCGGAAGGCGAACTAATGTTTAAAGCCGGCGATCCGGTGATCGCCACCATCATTGTGATTTCAGGAAAGGTACGCATCTCCGCCACCATCAACGGGCATTACCGGGAAATTGTGGAACTGAACGACGACAATATTACCGGCTGGCTGCCCTTTTCCCGCGTGAAAAATGCAATGGGAAATGGCTTGTGCCTGAAAGATACCAGGATCCTGATTTGCCCGGCGGAAAAGATCAAAGCGCATATTGAACAGCATTACGAACTAACGGAGGCACTGGTGCATATCATGACAAGCCGCGTGCGGGAAACCACTTCCTCGCAGCAGCAGAACGAAAAAATGATGGCGCTGGGAAAATTGTCCGCGGGCCTGGCCCATGAACTGAATAACCCGGTAGCCGCCATTTGCAGAAGCTCGGATAAACTCTTTGAAAATATCAGCCATATTCCCGCGATATTTAAAGAGATGGCTGCGCTGTGTTTATCACAGGAACAGGCCACCGCTATTGTTGACAACCTGCAGCAGTGGTGGAGCAACAAGCCATCAAAAGCGCCATCCCTACTGGAACTATCTGATAAAACAACTGCTATCGAAGACTGGCTGGAGAGCAAAAACATCTCCCGGATAGAAATAGCAGAAATACTGGCGGAATATGGTGTGGAAACTACCACGCTGGATGATTTCAGCCGGCAGTTTGATCCCGCCCACCTGGATGTGATCTTCAGCTGGATACATGGTGCACTGGAAGCCAACAGGATGGTAGGCGACCTGCAGATATCTTCAAAAAGAATATCCGACCTGGTAAGCGCCGTGAAAAGATATACTTACATGGACCAGGAGCCGGATAAACAATTCATCGATATCCACAGCGGTATCAGCAACACGCTCACCATGCTGGATTACCGCCTCAAAAAAGGCAATGTGGAACTGGTGGAAAATTTTGATACCTCGCTACCAAAAATAAAAGCGCTGCCCGGAGAACTGAACCAGGTATGGACCAACCTCGTGGATAATGCGCTGGACGCAATGGAGCCCGCTAAAAAAGGACGGCTGGAAATAGCCACCACAAAGGACCGCCAGTGCGTGCATGTAACCATCACTGATAATGGGCCTGGTATCCCGGAGGAAATACAGTCGCGCATATTTGAACCTTTTTTTACCACCAAAGACCTGGGAAAAGGAACGGGGCTGGGATTGGATGTAGTATCGCAAATTGTACAGCGTCATCGCGGATCTGTGAAACAAACCTCCGTACCCGGTAAAACCATTTTTACCATTTCATTTCCCATAGAGAATAATTAATGTAGAAGATATGAGTCTGCCCATAATATTTGTTATAGATGATGATAGACAGGTGCTGAACGCCATCACGCAGGACCTGAAATCGTACTACAGGAAGTCGTACCGCATATTAAGTACGCTTTCTGCCAACGAAGCGCTGCAAAGCCTGGTGGAACTGAAAAACAGGAACGACACTGTAGCCATATTTATTTCCGATCAGCGGATGCCGGAAATGGAAGGTGTCGACTTTTTGCAGCAGGCAATGGAAATATTTCCCGCCGCTAAGCGGGTATTACTCACCGCTTACTCCGATACCAACGCCGCTATAAAAGCCATCAATGAACTAAGGCTGGATTACTATCTCCAGAAACCCTGGGACCCGCCGGAAGAAAAGCTGTATCCCGTTATCAATGATCTGCTGGACGACTGGCAAACCGACTACCGGCCCGAATTTCAGGGGATAAAAGTAGTAGGTTATCCTTTTTCGTCAGATGCCTACCGCATGAAGGAATTTTTAGCGAGCAACCTGATTCCCTATCATTCCATTGATGCTAACAGCGATGAAGGAAAATTGCTGTTGCAGCTGAATAACCTGGATACATCCGCTTTACCCTTGGTAATACTGGAAAATGGCGAAGTAATGACGGCCCCCGCCATTATTGATATTGCGGCGAAAATTGGATTGAATCCTACGCTGAAAAACGAGATCTACGATGTAGTGATCATCGGCGCCGGTCCTGCAGGATTGGCCGCCTCCGTATACGGCGCCTCCGAAGGATTAAAAACCCTGCTGATAGAACGCCATGCACCCGGCGGACAGGCAGGCACCAGTTCCCGTATTGAAAACTACCTGGGCTTCCCTTCGGGATTGAGCGGCGCAGAACTCACCCGCCGCGCAATTACGCAGGCCACCAGGTTTGGTACGGAATTCTTATCGCCACAATCTGTAAAAGAAATCAAGCTTAAAGCAGATTACAAAATTGTTTGCCTGGAAAACGGCACAGAAATACATGCACGCGCTGTTGTAATCACCACGGGGGTAGATTACCGCAAGCTGGACACCGTTGGCATAGAAAAGTTCACCGGGGCAGGGATCTACTACGGCGCCGCTACCACGGAAGCCGCCTCCTGCCGCGACCGCAGCGTGTACATCCTGGGAGGCGGTAACTCCGCCGGCCAGGCAGCAGTGTACCTGTCTAAGTTCGCAAAGGAAGTATTCATCCTTATCCGGAAAGAAAATCTCAACGCTACCATGTCGTCGTACCTGATAGACCAAATCCGGGATATCCCCAATATCAGTATTCTGAACAACAGTGAAATAGTGGAGGCTTCGGGCACCGACCGGCTGGGAAAGCTGAAGATAGAAAACCTGCAGACACATGAAGTAAAAGAGGTGCCTGCGGATGCGTTATATATTTTTATTGGCGCCAGACCTTACACCGATTGGCTGGGAGATCTCATCATCAAAGATGAAAAAGGCTATGTGCAAACCGGCAGGGAAATGAAATCATTTGATTATTTTGGTAAACTCTGGAAGCTCACCCGCGAACCCTATCTGCTGGAAACCAGCTGTCCCGGCATCTTTGCTGCCGGTGATGTACGGTCCGGCGCTATGAGCCGCGTGGCCTCCGCCGTAGGAGAAGGCTCCATGAGTATTAGCCTGGTGCATAAGTACCTGGCAGAAGTTTAAAATCTTTTTTATGGCTTTATGTTCACACCTTGAAGCAATTACCGAAGTAAAAGTTAGCGCCGACCATGTTTGCGAAGAATGCGTAAAACATCATGGTAAATGGCTGCACCTGCGTACCTGTCAAACCTGCGGCGTTACGCTTTGTTGCGACGACTCGCCCGCAAAGCACATGACGCAGCATTATCATCAAACGGATCATCCGGTGATATCTTCTGCGGAGCCGGGAGAACAGTGGTTGTGGTGTTATAAAGACGGGGCGTTTGCGGAGTATTAAATAAAAAAAGAGGAAGGCAATCGTCTTCCTCTTACACTACCGTTACTTTCACGCCCATATCTTCCATTTTCTTAACAATATGTCCGGAGATACCGCTGTCGGTAATCACTTCATCTATTTCTTCCAGGGAACAAATGCGCCCGAAGCCCCGCTTTCCGAATTTGCTGGAATCAGCGAGTACAATGGTTTTCTGCGCCGTAGCCATCATTTTCTGGTTCAGGTGCGCTTCCATAATATTGGTGGTGGTGAGCCCAAACTCCAGGTCGATACCATCCACGCCGAGGAACAATTTACTACAGGAGAAATCTTCCAGAATTTTTTCTGCATATGATCCGGTAACAGAAGTAGAGCTGTTACGGAGATGTCCGCCAAGCTGGATCACTTCAATCTCCGGCCGGCGTAGCAATTCCAGCGCTACGTTCAGCGCGCCGGTTATTACGGTAAGATGCCCTTTGGGTTGGATATTTTTTGCCAGCGCCTGTACAGAAGTACCGGAGGCTATAATAATAGCATCATTCGGCACGATGAGTGCGGCGGCAGCCTGCCCTATATTTTGTTTTTCCTCCCGGCGGATATTTTCCTTTTCATTCACCGGTTTGTCCATTGTATATGGATTGTGAACCGTAGCGCCTCCGTGTGAACGGAATAACAGCGACTTGTCCTCCAGCAGCTTGAGATCTTTTCGTATAGTCACGCCCGATACATCCAGCTCCTTACATAGCTCCAGTACATTAACATATCCTTTCTCGTGCAGTTTGCCGAGAATAAACTTATGACGTTCCGCAATATTGATCATAGACATATCAGATAAAAATAACGTATTAAAGTGTGTTGACACGGGATAATCTGAAAAAAAAAGCTCCTTACAAATATCCGGTAATTTTATTTCAATTAGTTAACTATGGTTACATATTGGCCGGTTAATATCCTTCATTTTCATCTTATTAAATAAAATATGAAATAAAATGAAGTTATAGAGATGTTATAATTATATGTAATAATATTGATTTATAGTAATTTATATTTTTCTTTTTATTTCTTTTCCACTCATCAATAACTTTTTCACCTTTTTCATTTTATTTTATACTTTGGTTTCGAATTATTTCTTTTTGTTTTTATTACTATTGCAAAGAAAACAAATGAAACTAATTAAAAGCTATAGGGAGATAAAATGAAAAGAACTGAATCAATCAGGCAATTAAAGGAAGCCGGTGAACAACCGTGGGATCTTATCATTATAGGCGGTGGAGCTACCGGTCTTGGTATCGCTATGGATGCTGCCACCAGGAATTACAGGACCTTGTTGCTGGAACAGGCCGATTTTGCCAAAGGAACTTCCAGTCGCAGTACCAAACTGGTACACGGCGGCGTAAGATACCTGGCGCAGGGCGATATCGCCCTCGTACGGGAAGCCCTGTACGAAAGAGGACTGCTGCTTAATAATGCCCCGCACCTGGCCCACAACCAGCAATTTATCATCCCGCAGTATAACTGGTGGCAGGGCCCCTTTTATACCATTGGCCTCAAGATTTATGATCTCCTGTCCGGAAAACTGAGCCTCGGACGCTCCCGGCATATCGGCAGGGCAGAAGTGATCAACAGGCTGCCTACCATCCGGAAAGAAGGACTGAAAGGAGGAATCGTTTATCACGACGGACAGTTTGATGATGCCCGCCTGGCAGTAGATATCGCACAAACTGCCGCTGAAAACGGCGCAGTGCTGCTCAACTACTTCAAAGTAAACGGCCTCGTTAAAAACAGCGCCGGCAAAATAAGCGGCGTACGTACGCAGAACCTGGAAACCAATGAAACCTTTACACTCCACGCTAAAACAGTGATCAACGCCACCGGCGTATTTGTAGACGAAGTACTGCAACTGGATAACCCGGCAGCGCCCAATATGGTGAAACCCAGTCAGGGTGTACACCTGGTGCTGGATCCTTCTTTCCTCAACAGCAAAAGCGCTATCATGATCCCGAAAACGGACGATGGCCGCGTTTTGTTTGCAGTGCCCTGGAATAACAAAGTACTGCTGGGAACCACCGATACACCGCTCGATGAACACAGCATGGAACCCATCGCACTGGAAGAAGAGATCAGCTTTATCTTAAACACCGCAGGCAAATACCTCGATCGCCCACCGAAACGTGAAGATGTACTCAGCGTATTCGCCGGATTACGCCCGCTGGCAGCGCCACAAAAAGAAACCGGCAGCACAAAGGAAATTTCCCGCAGTCATAAAATACTGGTAGCACCTTCCGGACTGATTACCATCACCGGCGGCAAATGGACCACCTTCCGCAGGATGGCAGAAGATACAGTTGATCAGGCAATTAAAACCGGCGGACTGGTACCGGTAGGATGCAAAACAAAATCACTGCATATCCACGGGTACCAGCAACAACCTTCTGCGCCCGCACCGCTGGATGTATACGGCAGCGACGCCGCCAGGATACAGGCATTTATATCGCTGTATCCCGAAATGAAAGAACAGCTGCACCCACGCCTGCCTTACATCAAAGCGCAGGTGATCTGGGCCGTGAAGCATGAAATGGCCCAAACCGTGGAAGATGTGCTGGCCAGGCGTTTGCGCGCACTCTTCCTGGATGCGCAGGCCGCTATAGACATGGCGCCCGCAATAGCCGCTGTCATGGCCGCAGAAATGGACAAAGACATCACCTGGCAACAAAAACAGGTGAAGGATTTTATACAGGTAGCACAACACTATCTCCTGAAAAATGGCACTACCTATAAACAACTGAAGGTTACGGCATAGACTAAACGAAAAAACATCCACGTAAAAATCCACGTAGAAAAAGAAAAACATGATCAGATACATTATGGCAATGGATCAGGGCACAACCAGCTCACGGGCCATTATCTTCGACAAAGCCGGCGCAATTATTTCCACGGCGCAGAAAGAATTTACACAACTGTTCCCGCAACCCGGATGGGTGGAACACGATCCCGCTGAAATATGGAGCAGCCAGATCGGCGTAGCCACAGAAGCAATGGCGAAAGTAGGACTGGAAGGCGGTAACATCGCTGCCATTGGCATCACCAATCAACGGGAAACCACCCTGGTATGGGACCGTGAAAGCGGTAAGCCGGTGTACAATGCCATCGTGTGGCAGGACAGGCGCACCGCAGGTTTCTGCGACGATCTCAAAGCTGCGGGCAAAGAAACGCTGGTACGCGAAAAAACGGGTCTTGTTATTGACGCCTACTTCTCCGGAACAAAAATCAGGTGGATCCTGGATAATGTGCCCGGGGCACGGGAACGCGCCAACGAAGGCAAGCTGGCTTTCGGAACGGTAGACGCCTGGCTGATCTGGAACCTCACCCACGGCGCGGTGCATGCAACCGATATCACCAATGCCTCCCGCACCATGCTGTTTAATATCCACACGCAGGCATGGGACAATGAACTGCTGGCCATGCTGGATATCCCGGCATCTATGCTGCCGGAAGTAAAACAGTCCAGCGAAGTATGCGGCGAAACCGCCCCCGGCATCTTCGCCGTACAGATCCCCATTGCAGGCATTGCCGGCGATCAGCACGCAGCCCTCTTCGGACAAATGTGTACTGCTCCCGGCATGGTGAAAAACACCTATGGCACCGGTTGTTTTATGCTGATGAACATCGGCGATACACCCATCATCAGCAAAAATAATCTCCTCACCACAGTAGCCTGGAAAGTAAACGGCCAGGTACAGTACGCACTCGAAGGCAGCATCTTTATCGCCGGCGCTATTGTACAGTGGCTGCGCGACGGTCTCGGTATCATCCGGGCCTCTTCTGAAGTGGAAGCACTGGCCGCCAGCGTGGAACAAAACGACGGCGTATACCTGGTACCTGCCTTTGCAGGACTGGGCGCCCCGCACTGGGACCAGCACGCACGCGGCACACTCGTAGGCATGACACGCGGCACCAACGCTGCGCACATTGCACGCGCCGCACTGGAAAGTATCGCCTATCAAACAATGGAAGTGCTGAAAGCAATGGAAGCAGATGCCAACATCAGCATAAAGGAATTAAGAGTAGATGGCGGCGCTACCGGCAACAATCTGTTGATGCAGTTCCAGGCAGATATCCTGGAAACAAAAGTAGTGCGCCCGGGCATTACAGAAACAACCGCCCTGGGAGCAGCCTATCTTGCCGGACTGGCCACCGGCTACTGGCAGAACCTGGAGGAGATTGCCAGCCAGTGGAAAATGGAAAAATGCTTCTCTCCAAAATTAGAACAGGAACAACGGCAGCAATGGATCAATGGATGGAACCGCGCAGTAAACGCCGCAAAAGCATGGGCTCACCAATAAAATTATAAACTATGTATCCTTATTTAGCTGAATTAATAGGTACCGCCTTATTGCTGCTGCTGGGAAACGGCGTGGTAGCCAACGTGGTACTGCATCAAACCAAAGGTAACAGCAGCGGCTGGATCGTGATCACCACCGGCTGGGCACTGGCCGTATTTGTTGGAGTAGTGTTCGCCGGCCCTTATAGCGGCGCACACCTTAATCCCGCTGTTACCATCGCACTGGCAGCAGCCGGTAAGTTCAACTGGGCAGAGGTGCCTTTGTTTATTGCCATGCAAATGCTGGGCGCTATGCTGGGCACTACACTGGTATGGCTCAATTACAAAGATCATCTCAATAACACACCGGACAAGGGATTACAGCGTGCCGTGTTTTGCACGGAGCCGGCTATACGAAATACCTGGCGCAACTTCATCTGCGAAGCTACCGGCACCTTTGTATTACTTTTTACCATCTTCTATTTTACCACTGCAGAAGTAGGACCGGAGAAAACGCCTATGGGCCTGGGCTCTCTCGGCGCACTGCCGGTTATGCTGCTGGTATGGTCTATCGGGTTATCCCTGGGAGGTACTACCGGCTACGCCATCAATCCGGCCAGGGATCTGGGTCCGCGTATCATGTATGCACTGCTGCCTATAAAAGGAAAAGGACACAGCGACTGGAACTATTCCTGGGTGCCCGTTTTCGGACCACTGGCCGGCGCTGTACTCGCCGCTTCATTATACCTGTTACTGAAGTAAATAACGTTTACCGATATACGCAATTAATAACACGTTAGAACCACGCACAATGAGAAAAAAGATCAATATCAGTCTTATAGGCAGCGCAATGGCAGTAGCTGCTGTATGCGCCTTTGGCGCCTGCAAAACAACCAAAACAACCACTGCTGCAAAAAGCGGGTATCCTTCTTTTTATACAGTAGGACATCGCGGCACGAGGGGCCTGATGCCGGAGAATACCATTCCCGCGATGTACCGCGGATTGACTGAAGGCGCCAATACCATTGAGTTTGATGTGCATATCACCAAAGACGGACAGGTAATGGTATACCACGATGCCTCGTTTACGCCATCGTATACCACCATGCCGGATGGAAAAGATATCCCCGCGGAGAAACACACGGACTATGTTTTTTACCAGATGAACTATGCTGACATCCGCCCGTTTATCATTGGTGAAAAACCATACCCGGCCTACCCGGAGCAACAGCACATGCGCTCCTACGCACCACTGCTGTCTGAAATGATAGACTCCGTGGAAGCCTATACGAAAGCGCATCACCTGTCAGCGCCTTATTATCTGCTGGAAATAAAATCTTCCGAAAAAACAGATGGTAAAGAACAACCGGCGCCGGAAGCGTATATAGACAAACTGATGGCCGTAAAACAATTACAACCACTTGGAAAACGGCTGCTGGTGCAGTCTTTCGACATGCGTCCACTACAGGTACTGCACCGCAGGTATCCTGATATGGCACTTGGATTTCTGACAGCTGATAAAAAGAACGGGTTAGATCAACACCTGGCACAACTGGGCTTTACCCCGTTTTTCTATAATCCATACTATAAGCTGGTAACACCGGAGCTGGTGAGCAAATGCCACGCTAAAAATATTAAGATTGTTCCGTGGACAGTGGACGATGTTAACGAAATGAAAAAACTGAAAGCACTGGACGTTGATGGTATTATTACCGATTATCCAAACAGGTTACGCGAAGCAGGGCTCTGACCATTATTTATCTACCAGAATACTAACAAAAAAAACAAACACACTTATGAAATTCTTTTCACGATTCTGCCTGTTAAAGCCGGCGACTTTCCTGTTGCTGTGTATCGGGATCATCGGCGCCGGCAGCTTATCCCTGCAGGCGCAGGATATTCCCGTTACCGGTAAGGTAACCGCCGCCAACGGCACTCCATTGATAGGAGTGAACGTCCAGGTAGCGGGAACCAGCCGTGGCGCTGCCACCGATGTAAACGGTGCTTTTAAACTCAAGGCACCTAAAGACGCTACACTGAAATTCACCTTTATAGGCTACCTGCCCAAAGAGGTGAAAGTAAAATCTGCTACTGTACTGGTAGTACTGCAGGAAGATATTCAAAAACTAAACGACGTAGTGGTAGTAGGTTATGGTACGCAGAAAAAAGCCACCCTCACCGGCGCCATTACTACTGTAAATATGGTGGACAAGGAAGGCCAGCCGCTTACCAACGTGAGTAATGCATTGCACGGCGTACCCGGCGTATTCGCTAACCTGAGCAACAGCCAGCCGGGTGTGGATCGCAGCACCATCCGCATCAGGGGAGTGAATACCTTTGGCAGCACCGATTCCAGGGCCAACGACCCGCTGGTATTGGTAGATGGTATTGAATACGCTATGGATGAACTCAATCCAAACGATATTGAAACGGTTACTGTACTGAAAGACGCCGCTGCAGCCATTTACGGCTCCCGCGGTTCCAACGGCGTTATCCTCGTTACCACTAAAAAAGGAAGAGGTAGTTCCCGCGTTAACTACAGTTACTACTACGGTCAGCAGAAAGCTACTTACCTGCCGGATGTAATCACCGATCCTATCGTTTACATGAAACTGAAAAACCAGGCGCTCATCAATGAAGATAAAGCGATTGAATACAAGGATGCCGATATTGAAGAGTATCAGAAAGGAATGGCTACAGATCCTTTCACCTATCCCGCAAACGATTGGTATAAAATTGCGCTGAAAAACGGCGTGATCCAAAAACATGACCTGAGCATTTCCGGTAGTTCTGATAAATACCAATACCGCCTGTCACTTGGTTATCTCGACAGGAACGGTATCCTTTTCGGACCAGGCAACCATGAAAAGAAATATTCTGTCGGACTGAATGCTTCGATGGAGGTATCCAAACGTTTGCGCGCCGGTATCACGATGGATGGTTATTACAGAACCTACACCACGCCGTTTTATACAGATACGTGGACTTACCTGGCCCGTACATTGCCTATTCTCACAGATACGCTGGCAGATGGCCGCTATGGTAATACCTGGCTCAGAACCGCCGGCCGTAACAATTGGGAAAACCCACGTATGCTGGCATACAACGGTTTACAGACCAAACAGATCCAACGCTTCCTGACTACCGTTTTTGCAGAGTATAAACTGCCTTTTGATATCAACTATAATATCAAATTCGGTGTGGATAAATATGATGGCTTGCTCAGCGGCTTTACACCACGTATGCAAACCTTTAATCCGAAAACAGGCGCCGCCATCAACTGGAACAGCCCGGCTACTGCACCACGGTCAGCTAAAACGGATTATAATGATATGAACATCCATTTTTATAACACGCTCGACTGGAAACACCAGTTTAAAGAGAAACATAACCTCTCTGCTATGCTGGGCGCGAGTTACGATAACTTCGATTCAGACTCATGGGCAGCCAGTATGTATGGTTACCTGGACGGGCGACTGGATGCTTTAAGCGCAGGTACCACCTGGAACGCTACCTCAGGAAATCTTACCCGCGATGTACTGGAATCTTATTTTGGTCGTGTTAACTACGATTACGATGGTAAATACCTGTTGGAAGCTACCTTCCGTTATGATGGTTCCAGCCGCCTCGGAAGACATAGCCGCTGGGCGTTTTTCCCTTCTGTATCCGCCGGCTGGCGCATTGATAAAGAAGCTTTCTTTCATTCTGATTTCATCAACGTGCTGAAGCTGCGCGCTTCCGCCGGTAAATTAGGTAACCAGGCCATTGCACTATACACTACAGAACCAACAGTAAATCTTGGTCAAGACTATAGTTTCGGCGGCATATTAAATTCCGGAGCGGGAAAAGTTGCAGATGCGGATTCTACCCTCCGGTGGGAAATTACAAACACTTACAATGTTGGCCTTGATGTTAACCTGTGGAATAATCGTATAGGCCTTACCGTTGATGCGTATAAGAAACGCACAAATGGTATCCTCCGTGAAGTGGGTATGCCTTCCCAGGTGGGTAATCTTGCCGGCGCCAAACAGAATGTAGGTACGGTAGATAATACAGGTCTTGAGGTAACTGCGCAATACCGTGATCATATCGGTGAAGTGGATTTGAATGTGTATGGAAGCGTGGCTTACAATAAAAATGAAGTAGTAGACCTGCATGGTGAGATTATTTATGGTACAGGTACCATTACGCAGGCAGGATCTCCTATTGAGTCTTTTTATATACTACAGGCAGAAGGTATTTTCCAGAGCCAGGCAGAAATAGCTGCCAGTGCAAAACAATCTGCCAATACAAAACCAGGCTATATCAAATTTAAGGATGTTAATAACGATGGCATTATCAATGGCGATGATCGTGTAATTGTGAACAGCTCTTCATCTGTACCAAAGTATACTTATGGTTTCGGATTTAATGTAGGCTATAAGGGGATTACACTCAGCGCTGCATTTCAGGGTATTGGCGGTGTAAAGGTATTGCCTACTGCCAACCTTGCCTATCCGTTCAACAATGGCGCCAATGCTACCTGGCAATGGACAAGAGATGCGTGGACGCCTGAAAAACCAGATGCACGTTTACCAATCGTAACCACCAGCACCGGCAGCATCGATAATTTCCAGCGCTCTACTTTCTGGTTAAGGGATAACTCCTACCTGAGAATGAAGAACATCCAGTTGGGTTACGCGCTGCCACAGCAATGGCTGTCGAAAGCAAAGATCCAGAAAGTGAGTGTGTTTATCAATGCGGAAAACCTGCTTACTTTCTCCCGTTATAAAGATTTCGATCCGGAATCCATACTGGATCAAACCACGTTGTATACTTATCCAATGTTGAAAACCTTTAACGGTGGTATTAACGTTACCTTCTAAACATCCAAATCATGAATTGTATGAAAAAGATATATCTCTTACTTTCCTGCACAGGTCTCCTCGCTGCAGGTTGCAACAAAAGCCTGCTGGATACTTCTCCTCACGACCGCTACCCGGAATCAACTTTCTGGCAAACACCGGAGGCCGCCAACGCCGGACTGGTAGGCTGCTACTCCGTGTTGCGCAACCAGGGCATCTTTGGCGGTAAAACTTCCAACAATGCCACCGCGCTTTGGGAAGAAACCCTTTCTCCCAACGCGTATAACCAAACGGATGCGATGAGCTTTAACTCTATAGCCCGTGGAACACAGATGTCGAGTACCGGTGGTATCGTTACCGCCCGTTACTCCGATTGCTACAGCGGTATTGGCCGTTGCAATACCTTTCTTAAGAAAGTAGATGAAGTAACAGCCATCGATGAGGCTGCACGGAGAAGAATGAAAGGAGAAGCTTATTTCCTGCGTGGACTCTACTACTTTATCCTGGAAAATTATTACGGTGCAGTGCCGTTAATCCTGGACCCGCCGGATAAAAGCACCCAGGCCAAACTGCCACGTACACCACGTGCAGAAGTGGTGGCAAGTGTGTTGAAAGACCTGGACAGTGCTGCAGCTATATTACCGGTAAAATTCACCGGGGCCGACATGGGTCGCGTCACCAAAGGCGCAGCTATGGCGCTGAAAGCAAGGATCCTGTTATATGAGGCCAGCCCGCTGCTGAACACTTCCAACGATCTGGCTAAATGGAAAGCAGCTGCCGATGCCGCCAAAGCGGTAATGGATCTGCCGGGTACAGGCTACGGACTCTTTGCCGATTACCGTGGATTGTTTTTGCAGCCCAATGAAAATAACAAGGAAGTTATTTTTGACGTACAGTATGTTTTCCCGCAACAGGGTAGCTCATTTGACCTGATCTGCACGCAGTACAACACCAACGCACCTTTGCTGGATCTGGCCAAAACCTACTACATGAATAATGGACTGCCCGTTACAGATCCGGCTTCAGGATACAAGGCCGACAGCCCGTATCTCCGCCGTGATCCCCGTTTATACGGCACCTTCACTTATCCCACCGATATGTACCGCGGCGCCATTATTTCTGCTACCCGCTTTGCTATTACCGGTTATGGTATGAAGAAGTATAGCCTCTATGATAGTATTGCACCGCCAAAAGATAAGTCGGATCTGAAAGACGGGCAGTCGGATATCAACTTTATTGTACTGAGATATGCCGACATCCTGATGATGTACGCAGAAGCGCAGAACGAAGTAAGTGGCCCGGATGCTACCATCTTTGCCGCCCTCGACAAGATCCGCGACAGGGTGAAGATGCCGCATATTTCCAATACTTTATCCAAAGATGCGCTGCGTGCGGAAATCCGTCATGAGAGAAGGGTGGAATTTGCCGGTGAAGGATTGTATTACAACGATATCCGCCGCTGGAAAACCGCTGAAACCGTGATGAATGCGCCTATTGAGAATTACAACGGTAAGAAGATTGAAACCCGTACGTTTGATAAACTACGCGACTACTGGTGGCCGATCCCGGTTGGGGAAAAAGATCTGAATCCTAACCTGGAACAGAACGCGGGGTATTAAGTGTCAGATATGTTATGCAGGTATGCAGTTACACCGTAGCTGCATACCTGCATTTTTTTATTAGTCATAGATGGATACGTCATCAATGGAGAAATCTTCCTCCAGCTGTACTTTGATCTCCGAACCCGGAAAGATTTTTCCAGAGATAAAATTAAGCATGAAACCCTCCGGAAATACTTCAATGCCTGCTAAGGTAAGGTCATTGATGAGGGCAGTCAGCTCATCAGAAGAGGGCGGCACATCCTGCTGCCCATAGGCGCTTTCGTTGATCTCCTTTGCAACCGCGTCAACAATTTCCTGGTATTTCCCACTATCCAGGTAGGCTACCAGCTTTTTTGTTTCTTCCACCAGGGGCATAAAGTCGTCCGGTTCAGTACTCTCCGTTTCCGGATCTATCATCAGGGAAACAGGCTCCTGTATAGCAGCCAGCTTTACTTTGGCGGTAAGCATATTTTCTTCGATTTGGCCATCTGTAATTTCGGGGCCAAAACTATGTTTCTTTGCCATCTTATTGAAATTGACCGAATATAACAAATCGACGGGAATATTGGGCCGGACTTTTACGGGATTTTTTCTTCAGGAGATATAAAAAGGGAATGTTATTTTTGTTGGTATAGAATAGGACAGCAGCTTTGTTTTCCTGAAAATGCAATTTAACAGTGACAATTTAATTAACCCGGTATGAACCACGTATTTGAACAGGTTTATGAGATGGAGGCGGTGAGCGGATTATCCAAACATGAACAATTGGTGAATGGTATTTTAAACGCCATACAAAATAAAGGTCTGGCACAGGGGGATATGTTGCCTTCTGTAAATGAACTGATCAACGAGTTTGGTTTCGCCCGGGAAACAATTGCAAAGGCCTATAAAGAGCTGGTAAGCAGGGGAATTGTAGAACCCAGGAACCGCGTTGGCTTTTTTGTGGCCAATGTGAATATAAAGCAGCACCTGCGCGTTGCCCTCGTATTGTTTGCATTCGACGCCTTCCAGGAAATGTTCTATAAAACCTTTCGTGCCGGCTTAGGCAAGGATGTGCATATCGATATTTTCTTCCACCATAATAATATAGAGGTACTGCAAAGTATCGTGAACAGCATAAAGGGCAAGTATGGCATGTACGTGGTGGCGCCCATTCCGCATAACAAAACCGCCGGTATCCTCGGCGCATTGCCTATGGATAAGTTCCTGATGATTGACCGCTACGAACCTATTCCCGGTGAATATTCCTATGTGGCACAGGAGTTTAAGCAGTCCTCCTACAAAGCCTTTTCTGCCCTGGCAGGCGTGATCAAGCAATATAAAGGAATGGTATATTATCACCGGCCCGTAGCCGATACCCCCATAGAGATCCTCCAGGCGTTTAAGAAGTTTGTAAAAGATTTTAATATCAAACATGAAATCAAACCCGAGTACCTGCCGGGCACTCTCGAGAAAGGAAAGGTGTATTTCACCATCAACAACGCCGAGCTGTGGACCATGCTCAAGGATTGCAAACAAATGAAACTCAAACCCGGTAAGGATATAGGTATCCTGTCGCACAACGATGATATCGTAAAGGAACTGATCTTCGACGGAATCACCACCTATACCACCGATTTCAGGCTCATGGCTGAAAAGGCCGCTGCTTTTGTATTAACCCGCGAAAAAATCCAGGAAATAATCCCCACTGTGCTCATCAGGAGGAAGTCACTATAAACCGTTCGTGTGGGTAAGGGATACATGTTAAACGTATCCCTTACACTTCTTATGATATTGTTTTAGCCTAACCTGATTGCCGTTTAACCCTTCCTCCTTTTTTTTGCTGCGCTGCAAAAAATAATCACGCATTTCTTTTGGCGGTTATGAAAAAAATATATATTTGCTATAGGATAGTATAGGATAGTACAGTGTAGTATAGGATCGCATTCCTGTTTCACGTGATACCAGAATCAATCATTAATTACGATAGAACTATAGTTTCCAGGTTATGATGGAATGAATGAAGCAAACGTTATGAAATAAAACTTTTTTCTCCCTTTTACATTAGTTACTGAATGCCACGTATACTTATGATGGCCGTTTATCCTGCGGGGTATCCGGAAGCATCATGATGCTTTAATACACGTTATGGTTTTTTTATACTTCCAATAATTGCTCTTAATATGTTCAGGAAATTTACTTGCTACAAGAAGAGATTTACTGCCGTTTTGCCAACGGCATTATCCACTCCCCGCTACCTTTTGATCCTGCTGCTGTTGATGCTGGCAGGCAACACTTATGCGCAAACACCGGTCCGGGTAACTATTACCGGATCGGTGTCCGATACCACCGGCAGATCCCTGGAAGGTGCTACCATCTCGGTAAATGGCAAAAGTTCCAGCGGAACAGCCACTGACCGGAATGGTAAATTTATCCTCGATGTACCGGTAGGCGCTACCATCCAGGTAACCTTCGTCGGCTTTATCGAACAACGGTTCGCGGTAAACGCCACACAAAAAGATTATCACATCCGCTTGAAAAGCGTAATCGCCTCTGTAGATGAAGTAGTAGTAACAGCATTCGGCCGTAAGCAAAGAAAAGAAGCCGTAGTTGGCTCGGTTACCAGTATCAATCCCGAGGATCTCAAGATCCCTACCAGTAACCTAACCAACGCCCTGGCCGGTCAGATGGCCGGCGTAATCGCCTTCCAGCGCGGTGGCCAGCCCGGGGCAGATAATTCACAGTTCTTTATCCGCGGGGTTACTACCCTCGGATACAGCGCCAGTCCGCTTATTCTTGTAGACAACGTGGAACTGAGTGCCAATGATCTGGCCCGCTTACAGGTAGATGATATCGCCAGCTTTTCTATTTTGAAAGATGCCAGCGCGGCAGCCCTGTACGGAGCCAGGGGCGCCAACGGCGTGATCCTCGTTACTACAAAAGAAGGTAAACCGGGTAAAGCCAGGGTAAGCGTACGCCTGGAAGATGCCATTTCAACCCCCACCCAAAACCTGAAACTGGCAGACCCGATTACTTTCATGAATCAATACAATGAAGCAGTAACTACCAGGAACCCATTGGCTACACCGTATTTCACTCCTAACACCATACTCGCTACCAAAGCTACCATCGATAAAGCGCCGGGCAGCAATCCGTATGTATACCCGGCGGTAGACTGGATGAAGACATTGTTCAAAGATCAAACCACCACCAAACGCGCCAACTTCAGCGTACAGGGCGGATCAGATGTTACCAAATATTATATCGCGGGATCTTATGCCCGCGACAACGGCATCTTACAGGTAAACCCCGTGAATAATTTTAACTCCGGGATGAAGTTCGAAAACTACCAGCTGCGCTCAAACGTGAATGTAAAAATTACCAAAACAACAGAAGCAGTGGTACGCCTCTGGGGTAACTTTAACGACTATACGGGACCTATTACGAGCGATGCCTCCGGCTTAGCCACCGACCTGTATTCCAGGGCGCTGCATACCAGCCCGGTAGCATTTCCTGCCTATTATGAACCGGATGCGGCAAACGCCAATACCAATCATATCCTGTTTGGCAGCGCCTACGGTAACGATGGCTCCCTGTTAAATAACCCCTACGCCAACCTGATGTACGGGTATAAGAACTTTTCCGAATCCAGGATGTCGGCACAGTTTGAACTGAACCAGGATTTCAACTTTATCACAGAAGGGCTTACCTTCAGGGGTATTTTCAGCACCAACCGCTATTCTTATTTTGACCTGAGCCGCTCCTACAAACCGTTCTATTACGGTGTGGGCAGCTACGATGCTGATGCCAATACATATGTGCTCAACTGGCTGAACAGCTCACCCGGTCAGGCACAGGAATTCCTCGGCTATTCAGAAGGCGCCAAAAACATTTACAGCTACATCTATTTACAGGGCGCTATAGATTATAACCGCGACTTCGGAAAAAGTAACCTGAGCGGAACCGTGATAGGTACCCGTCAGCAAACGCTTTACGGCAATGCCGGAAGTTTGTTAGGATCCCTTCCTTACCGTAACCTCGGATTTTCCGGAAGAGCTACTTATTCATTCGATAAAAAGTATTTCGTTGAATTTAACTTCGGTTACAACGGATCAGAAAGATTTGCACCGCAACATCGCTGGGGCTTCTTTCCCACTATCGGCGGCGCCTGGGTGGTATCCAATGAGTCATTCTGGGAGGGCGGTATCGCAAAAGTTATCTCCCGCCTGAAGATCCGCGGCAGTTACGGACTGGTAGGTAATGATAATATCGGTAACCAACGCTTCTTCTATCTCTCCAGCGTAACGCCGGATGACGCCAATGGCCCCGGCGCTACCTTTGGTACCAACAACAGCTTCACGCTGAAAGGTACTACCATACAGGCTTATCCTAACCCGGACGTAACCTGGGAAACCTCTAAAAAAGGTAACCTGGCAGTAGAAATGACCATCGCCAACAAACTCAATGTAACCGCGGAAGTGTATAACGAAAACCGCTACAATATCCTGATCAAACGCGGCTATATCCCTGTTACCGCCGGTATTGAAGGTTCTGCCTCCGACAACCTCCAGGCAAACCTCGGAAAAGTAGATTCAAAAGGCTTCGATCTTCATCTCGATTACAAACAGAATTTTTCAAAAGATATGTGGTTGACGGTGATGGCCAACCTCACGGTAACAGATAATAAAGTCCGCTACTACGAAGAACCGGAGTATAAATATGCTTATCGCTTCTCTACCGGTAACCCGGTAAACCAGCAGTTCGGATATGTGGCCGAGCGCCTTTTTGTAGATGATAAAGAAGCTGCCAACTCACCTGTACAAAACTTTGGCAGCGAGTTTCCTAAAGGTGGTGATATCAAGTACCGGGATATTAATGGCGATGGGGTAATTAACCAGGACGACCAGGTGCCCATCGGTTTGCCTACTACGCCACAGATCATTTATGGTTTCGGTTTTTCCTTCGGGTATAAGAGCTTTGATGTGAGCGCATTTTTCCAGGGACTGGCAAGGGAATCCTTCTTCATTGATCCCAAAACTACAGCGCCATTCGTAGACAACGCCCAGTTGTTACAGGCATATGCCGACAATCACTGGTCGGAAGAAAACCAGAACCTCTACGCCCTCTGGCCACGGTTGTCTACCTCACACATTGCCAACAACGAACAAACCAGCACCTGGTGGTTGCGCGATGGAAGTTTCATGCGGTTAAAGTCTGTTGAAATGGGTTATTCTCTCCCGAAAAGATGGATCGCTCCATTACGGTTAACTAACTTCCGCGTATACTTCAGTGGTCTGAACCTGCTCACCTTCAGCAAATTCAAACTGTGGGACCCCGAGCAGGCTGGTAATGGCTTTGCCTACCCGATCCAGAAAGTATTCAACCTGGGTGTAAATCTTAATTTCTAAGTATAAAAAATATAAAACAATGAGATTTTTTAAAAGAACATTGTTAGTAGTATTGCCGGTCATCTTATCAGTATCCTGTAAAAAATACTTAGATGTAACACCGGACAATGTAGCTACGCTGAACAGCTCATTTGTTAATGCAAATGAAACACAGGCTTACCTGTTTGGTTGTTATTCCAACATGCAAAACCTGGCAGACGTAAGGCGTAATGCGGGCTTCACCAGCTCAGGCGAAGTGATCTTTCCGATTGACCTGCTGGATAAGAACACACTTGGCGGCGCAGGCGGCGATAACGGTTTTAACGTAATGCGCGGTTTGCAGAACAGCCCCAATCCTATATTAAACTACTGGGATGGTTATAACATGGGTTTAAACCTGTGGCAGTCTATCCGCATGTGTAACACCTTTCTCGATAACGTAGATCAGCCGCTGGATCTCCCGGAATACCAGCGCAACAGGTGGGTGGCGGAAGCAAAGTTCCTGAAAGCATATTATCACTACTGGCTTATCCGGATGTACGGTCCCATTCCGATTTCTGATGTGGCCCTGCCGGTGAATACGCCCACAGAAGAAACCAGGTTGAAACAACAATCCGTGGACTCCTGCTTTGGTTATGTAGTGAGCCTGCTGGATCAGGCTATCCCCAGCCTGCCGGACGTGATCCAGAATGCCGGTGCTGAAGCCGGCCGCATTACTGCTGTAATTGCAAAAGCAGTGAAGGCGGAAGTGCTGGCTACACAGGCAAGCCCGTTGTTTAACGGCAACCCTGATTATGCATCCATCAAAGGAAAAGAAGGACAAAGCCTTTTCCCCGTGGCGTATGATGCCACAAAATGGCAACGCGCCGCAACAGCCTGCAAAGTGGCGATCGATGCAGCAGTAGCTACCGGTGCATCGATCTACCAGTTCAGGGCCAGCGGAGGTATTGTGCATATGTCCGACAGCACCAGGCAACTGGTAACACTGCAAGGCGCACTCACCGACCCGTGGAACACTGAACAGATCTGGACCCTCAACCCGCAATTCGGCTGGCAGTATATGGCTTCGCCAAGAGTAACTGCGGATGCAGCTTCCAACGGTTTTGCCGTATACTCTAATTTCTCCGTTCCAATGGCGCAGTCGGAATTGTTCTATACACAAAACGGCGTGCCGATCAACGAAGACAGAACCTGGGATTACGCCAACCGCTATAAATTACAAACCGGCGACGATGCACACCGCTATTATATCCGCAAAGGTTACACCACCGCCCGCGGTAACTTCTACCGCGAAGCGCGGTATTACGCCGATGTAGCCTTTGATGGCAGCATCTGGTTTGGCTCCGCCAACACCGACGATAACAACGCAAACTATGTAAATGCAGTAAATGGTTTTGCTGCGTATACCCCTACCCGTTATAACGTTACCGGCTATTGGCCAAAGAAGCTGGTGCCGTGGCAAACCGCCTTCGGACAAACATCCGTGCAAACCAATTACTCCTGGCCGTTCATGCGCTTACCTGCACTGTGGCTGTTATACGCAGAATGCCTGAATGAAGTAAATGGTCCGGGTGCAGAAGTATACAGCTATATCGATAAAGTAAGGGAACGAGCCGGTTTGCCGGGAGTGGTACAGGCATGGTCCAACTTCTCCCGTAACCCTGCCAAATACGGTTCTAAAGAAGGATTAAGAGCGATCATCCACCAGGAAAGAAGAATCGAACTGGCCTTTGAAGGACAGGCAGGATGGGACCTGAGAAGATGGAAAGAACTGCAGGCAGTACTCAACGGACCTTTCCAGGGATGGAACGCCAAACAGCGTACCGTCCAGGGATTCTATCAGGTGACCAACGTTTACCAACCGGTATTTGGACTAAGAGATTACCTGTTTCCTATCCAGGACTACGACATACTGACCAATCCCAACCTGGTACAAACGCCTTATTGGTGATAACAGGCAGGCCCGGACAAAATCATTTCAAACCAGTTTTTAATTTTTTATATGGATGCTATATATAAAATATTCCGCGTGTTGATACCGGTAGTTACATTACTGATGCTCCAGTTTTCCTGTAAGAAAAACGACGGATATAATGATGTAATTTCTGACGATAAAACAAAACCACAGCCGGTTTCCAATATCCAGGTGATCAATAAAAACGGCGGCGCCTATATCACCTATACATTACCGGATTCCAAAAATGTACTCTATGTACAGGCGGAATACATGATCAACGACACCAAAAGCAGGCAAACCAAGTCTTCCTTTTATTCCGATACCATCGCAGTAGGCGGCTTTGCAAAAAGCCAGGATTATACGGTGACGCTGTACACCGTTACCCGCGCGGATGTAAAATCCGATCCCGTAAAAGTAACCGTGCACCCCGGCACGCCTACTTATCTCCAGGCATTGCCTACCGTAGTAATGCGTGCAGATTTTGGCGGTATCAACATCAGTGTTACCAACACCGCCAAAGATAATATCGGGGTAGTTACCATCACGGAAGATGCGACTACAAAGAAGATGGAAATCAAAAACCAGAACTATACCAACCAGGAAAATATCAACTACAGCATCAGGGGCTATGATACCATCCCGAGAAAATTTGGCATCTACCTGGCAGATGAATTTGGGAATATATCAGATACGGTGTATGCTACTATTAAGCCTATCTATGAAACGATCATGGATAAATCAAGGTTTAATGTGTACAAACTCAATTCCGACGACGGATCCAGCTTTGGATGGGAACTGCGTTACATGTGGGACAATAATCTCGGCAGACCAGGCTATCACTCTACTTATCCAACCACCGCGCCATTGCCAAAATGGGTAACATTCGACATGGGGCAGGTAGCAAAGCTGAGCAGGTTTACACTCTGGGGCAGGGGCCTGGATGATGGCAATTATCTCTGGGGATACGGTAACCCGGATACCTGGGTAATGTGGGGCCGTGCAGATGAGCCGGTAGATGAAATATTGCCGGATACCACCAACCTCCCGGCATTAGGACAGGCAACACCCGGCGGATGGATCAATATGGGCGTTTATCATTTGCCCGCACAACCATCCGGACTGGTATCACCGGCATATGACAATGCCGATCTGGCTCTCTGGAACGCAGGCTTCGGATATAACTTTTCACTGAACCTGCCCAAAGTAAGATACATGCGGTTTGAATGCGTTACCAATGCAGCGCATAGTAATGAATTCTTTCACATCATGGAACTCAGTATTTGGGGCGATAACAGGTAGCGCATTATTTACCTGATCCCCTTTACCGGTATTGTTTAAAGTTATTTTATTAAAAATATAAAGAGATGAGAAAGTATCATATAGCTGCAAAACTCCTCTTACCACTTTGCGGTTTATTTTTCTTCATAGCCTGTACACGGAAGGCAACTGACTTCCGGGACTTCCTCGGCAATACAGAAGTGCAGTATCCCGGCACCGTATCAGGTATTACGCTGTTTCCCGGCAACGGCCGCCTGGTCATAGGCTGGAAGCCCAGTCCAGACCCCAGCATCAGCAAGTATGTATTGTTCTGGAACAACCGGCAGGACTCCATAACCATCAACGCCACTTCGCATAACCCTACCGATACAGTGCGCTGCCTGATCACCGGGTTAAACGAATACGCCTATACGTTTTTTCTGTATTCCTACGATGCGGCCGGTAACCGCTCTATTGTAACTGAAATAGATAATGCACATGTATACGGCAACATTTATAAAAGCACACTCCACAACCGCCTGCCCAACGCTGCCATGCCTTATAAAATACGTGACGACGGCGCTGTAACATTGTTCTTTACTTTGCCCGATACTATTAATATCAGCACCACCATCAGGTATACCAATGCCGCCGGTGTAGCTGCAGTAGCCTCGATTGCCGGCGACCAGGATTCTGTTAATTTACCCGGCTACAAAGCTGGCCAGGCGGTAACTTACCAGTCGTCCTATATCCCTTCGAAAGGTGCATTGGATACTTTTTATACCAACAGCTACGATACTTTCCCTGATATCTACAAACTGGTGGCCTGTGATAAAAGCTTATTCCAGGAACACGATCTGCCAAATGATATGGGCATCTACCAGTCGGATACCCGTGTCAGCAAATTATGGGATGGCAGCGTAGGTCCGCAGGGCTATCCTAACATCTTCCATAGTGACGATAACGGCTCTAACAATCCATTGCCGCGCACCCTTACTTTCGACATGGGCAAATTATACAACCTGGGCCAGATCGAAGAAACAGGCAGGAACTGTTGTAATAATCCTTCCGAATTTGAAGTATGGGGTATTGCGGATATCACCAATGCGGCTACTTCGCTGAATGCCACCGATCCTGGATGGGCCGCTGAAATGAGCAGCAAAGGATGGACGCTGTTAACCACCGCCATCCGGGGCGACGACGGAAATGAAGCGATGAAGTTTAACTTCATCCCACAGGCCCCGCCGGCGCGTTACATCCGCATCAGGGTGCTGCATACAGTGAATAATGCCAACTCTATCAACATGAGTGAAATTACCATGTACAGCAAGCAGTAAAACAGTTGACTGTCAGCATAAAAAAGCAACAGGTGGAAAGTAATGTGCTTTCCGCCTGTTGCTTTTTTATATTAAGACCGGTTTTCCTGAAGTAATCCTGTTTGCAATAATCACATCAAATGTAGAAAATTTATAATTACATCCAGGCGATGAAAGCCCGGAGTGTAAATATGCAGCACAATAAATGTCCCAATTGCGGAACCACTGTATTTTCGCAGCCTATAACCAATGATAACCAACTGCAGGTAGTCATTCACTGCGAATATGGTGGTTCACGGTTCAATGTGCAAAATCCTTCTTATGGCTGGAGAAATGCAAAAGACTGGGGGCATAAGGTAGCTCGCTTCCTGGGTTATGCTATCGGCGGCTTTACCGGGATGTTTAATATGACTCAGCGCTATTGTGATATCCAATTTGGCGCTAAGTATGATAATTTATATTTTTAAAGCCCAATTGTCGGCTGATTTAAACACTTCTTCTTATGCTCACATTAAAAACATTTCAATTACAGATAAGTGATACAATTATTCATAGGGGAAGAGAATATTATGAAAATGGTGCTGTGCTTGATCTTGAGGAAACAGAGAAAGATTGCTGGCATGCCGAAGTGATAGGACGTGAAACATACGTAGTGGAAGTAACGCTTTTGAAAAAAGATAAAATAAAGTCATATTCATGCGACTGTCCCTATGACGGTGATATTTGCAAGCATGTAGTAGCTGTTTTATTTCTTCTGAAGGAAGAATTGGGGAACATCTCTGCCCTCAAACAATCACTCCCAAAAACAAATTTTAGTGAGTTGTTACAAAAAATAAGCGTGGAGGAATACAAGGAATTTATTCTGGCCTATGCTGCAAAAGATAAGACATTCAAATCGCTGTTTGAACGGCACTTTGCAGATAAGGATAGCTCTATTAATGTAGAGAATAACTATACTAAACTGCTTAAAAGATTGATACGGGATAACTCGGGCAGGGATTTTATTGATTACCGGTCTGTTCATAAAATAGCAAATGAGATTAATGAATTGCTTGAAGAAGGGCTACAGCTTATACAAAAAGGCAATTTTCGCGGTGCTTTTATTTTAGCGCGATCAGTGTTAACAGAAGTTGTTAATCTGATTACTTACTGCGATGATTCCAGTGGATCTATTGGATATATTATCCACGGTTCCATAGAATTGATAATGGTTATCGCTGATACGGAAAGTGTAACTATGGCTTTGAAGGAGGAGGTTTTTGATTTTGCGCAATCAGTGATAAGTCAACCTGTTTACTTTGATTATGGTGACTTTGGATATGAAATGGTAGATGTGTATCAAACGCTTGCCATAAAGCTGAGTAAAGAAAAGTCCTATTTGAATTTTGTTGATGGTCAGATTAAAATGGCTTCTGCAGATGAATATTCTTACAGGAAAAAATATTTCATTACGCGAAAAATAGCCTTCCTGAAAGCTATTGGAAACTATGGAGCGGCTCAGGCGCTTGTCCGTGAAAATTTAGATATTGTAGAGGTCAGACAGGGAGAGGTAGACAGTTTGATAGCGACGAAAGATTTGTCTCCCGCAAAGAAATTAATAGTTGAGGGAATCAAAATAGCTAAGGAAAACAACCATCCTGGAACCATTGCAAAATGGGAGAGAGAATTACTACGTATCGCTGTTTTAGAAGATGATAAAAAAATGGTGAGGTATTATACGAAGTATTTTGCTTTTGATAGAGGCTTTGATCAGAATTACTATAATCAATGGAAGAATACTTTTACAATTGAAGAATGGGAAGAGGAAATAGAAAAGTATATAGAAGAAAAAATAGCAGCTATAACATTGCAATATCAGGAGAATAAGGGCAAAGCATGGTATTCTCCTGATACATTGCTGCTCGATTTGCTTGCTCCCATTTATATTGAAGAAAAATATTGGGACAGGCTATTTGCATTGATGAGCAGGGAAACAGATCTCGACAGACTGTTGCGGTATCACAACTATTTGATAAAGATATACCCGGTACAGCTATTGGTGATATATCTTCCTGCTTTCAAGCGTAAAGGTGATGTGGCAGGAGGCCGTAGAGAATATGCAGATTTAGCTATCAAAATGGAAAAGATAATAAGAGATATTCCTGAGGGGAAAGATGAAATCATTGCTGTAGCAGAAGAACTGATCCGTAAATACCCCCGCCGGCCGGCTATGATAGAAGAACTGACTGCGGTAATTAAGATGTAAGGCTGAAATGCAATCAGCAAACTCATTTGGAAATATTATTTTACTTTTTATTTGATAGGAGATTTAAGGTGTAGATAGGTGGAGGCCAAGCCTTGCTATTTTGTTTCCATTTGTTTGTCAGGCAGTGATAGAAAGCTTGCTGACCTCCACTTAACATTTAGAGTAGAAATTGTACCTCACTGATATTGGTGCTAATATTTATGGGTAATAGTCGTGATATTTAATTGTTGATAATTGCAGCGGGATGTATAATATCGTAGCTTAGTAAACGGACATTAACCTGAGTAAAGTAATAAAAACTGACCGGAGAAAATTAAAGGGAAATCGACCAACTAATCGACTAAAAAAGAAAAACCCGCGACCAGCGCGGGTTTTCTAAGTTCTTTGCGGACCGGACGGGACTCGAACCCGCGACCTCCGCCGTGACAGGGCGGCATTCTAACCAACTGAACTACCGATCCATTCCATTTTGATCCTAAGAACTTGTGTCCCAATTCGTTGTGTTGTTCCGTTTTGGGATTGCAAAGATAGCAACAAAGTTCCCAATTAAGCAAATCTTTTTTAAAAAATATTTTCAGCATTATCTTTACACCCGATCTTTAACCAATTTAATCAAATTATGCAATTCCTGGATTTCGAGAAACCTATCGCTGACTTATACGATCAGCTGGAGAAGCTGAAGGAAAATGGTGAAAAATCAGGTGTGGATGTTTCTGCTACTGTTAGCGAGTATGAGCAAAAAATTGCTGATACCCGCCAGAATATCTACAACCACCTCACCGCCTTCCAGCGCGTACAGCTGAGCCGTCATCCGGATAGGCCCTATACGCTGGCGTACATCGAAAAAATGTCCACCAATTTTACGGAACTGCATGGCGACCGGAATGTAAAAGACGATAAAGCTATGGTAGGCGGCTTCGCCGACCTGGATGGCGAAACGGTCATGTTTATTGGTCAGCAGAAAGGCGTAAACACTAAAATGCGCCAGCTCAGAAACTTTGGTATGGCCAACCCGGAAGGGTACCGCAAGGCCCTGCGCCTGATGAAACTGGCCGAAAGATTTAATAAGCCCATTGTTACTCTCATCGATACTCCCGGTGCTTATCCCGGTTTGGAAGCGGAAGAAAGGGGCCAGGCGGAAGCCATTGCCCGCAACCTCTTTGAAATGGTAAAACTCCGCGTGCCTGTAATCTGTATCGTAATCGGGGAAGGCGCTTCCGGTGGCGCATTAGGCATCGGCATCGGCGATCGCGTATTTATGCTCGAAAACAGCTGGTACACGGTGATCTCTCCCGAAAACTGCTCCACAATCCTCTGGCGTAGCTGGAATTTCAAGGAAAAAGCCGCAGAAGAGCTGAAACTGACCTCCGATTATATGAGCCAGTTTGGCCTGGTAGATGGCATCGTACGCGAACCACTCGGTGGCGCACACGTAAACCCCGATGAAATGGCTCACCTGCTGAAGATCCGCATCAAGGAAACACTCGCAGAATTAAAGAAAATTGATCCGGATACACGCATAGAACAACGGATCGATAAGTTCTCCCGCATGGGTTTCTACGAGGAGAAATAAAAAATATTTAGAGATAACAATAAAAATTTCGAATTTCGGCCTTCGAAGTTCGAAATTTTTATTTTCCCGTAAACGCAATATGGAACAACTAAAAGGCACCGGGGTGGCATTGGTAACACCCTTTAAAGCAGATGAAAGCATTGATTGGAATGCTTTGGAAAAGTTGATCAACTACGTGATCGATGGCGGCGTGAACTATGTTGTGTCTTTAGGCACAACTGGCGAAACACCTACTCTTTCTGCAGATGAAAAGCTGGATTTGATAAAATTCACTTTCGAAAAGGTGTCGAAGCGGGTGCCTGTAGTGATTGGCGTTGGCGATTATAACACAAGAGATGTGGTGAAACGGCTGGAGAAATGCCCGCTCGATGAAGCGGCTGCCATCCTCAGCGTAGCGCCTTATTACAGCAAACCTACACAGGAAGGCATTTATCAGCATTATAAAACTATTGCTGCTGCCTCCCCAAAACCGGTGATCCTGTACAATGTTCCCGGCCGTACCGGCCGGAATATGACTGCGGAAACCACCCTGCGCCTGGCGCATGAGGTGGAAAACATCGTGGCCATGAAGGAAGCATCCGGCGATATGATGCAATGCATGCAGATTATCCGCGATAAACCAAAGGATTTTCTCGTTATCAGCGGCGACGACGCACTGGCGCTGGGTCAGCTGGCCTGCGGCATGGACGGCGTTATTTCGGTGGCTGCCAACTATTTTGCGACCGATTTTTCCAGCATGGTACACGCTGCCCTGTTAAACGATTATCCCGCGGCACGCACGCTCAATTACAAAATGCTGGAAGGATTTGAACTGATGTTCTCCGAAAACAATCCCGCCGGTATCAAGGCATTCCTGCATTACGCAGGGATTGTGGAAAATACTTTCCGCCTGCCTGTAACGCCCGTTAGCGACGGATTGTATACTAAGATAGCAGCCTATCTGAAGAACTACTAACAATAAAATGTAAATAAAAAAGCAGCCGCAATCCGGGGTGGACCGCGGCTGCTTTTATTTTATAACCCCTGGATAATATACGTTACGCCCTCTTCCGCAATTTCCGTATTCCCGAAAACCGGTCTGGATTCATCCAGGAAAGGTTGTAATTCGGTGTACTTGGAAGAAAAATGACCGATCAGCAGGCGTTTTACTGCCGCTGCTGCCGCCAGAGAGGCCGCCTGTACAGAAGTGCTGTGAAACCGCTCTGCCGCCCGTTGCTGTAGGTTGTGCAGGTAAGTGGTTTCATGATACATCAGGTCCGCATCCTTCAACACCGGCAAAAGATTCACATCATACAGCGTGTCGGCACAGTACACATACCGCTTGCCGGGAGGCGGAGGCAAAGTTACCCAGTCGTTTTTCACCAGGGTACCGTCTTTCCGCTGATAATCGGCGCCATCCTGCAATCTGCTGAAGTAGGCAGCCGGGATTTCGTAGGCCCTGGCCTGTTCCGGGATCAGCTTACGCTTGCGTTTCTGCATCTCAAAAGAAAAACCAAAACAGGTAATCCGGTGCTGGGTGGGAAAACAGCTTACCGTCAGGTCCTTATCTTCCAGGATGATACCGCTGTATCCCGGTTGCAGGGGCACAAAGCTCAGTTCAAATTTCAATACCGTACCCGAACAATCCAGCTGGAGCTGGATAATTTGTTCCAGCTCCGGTGGCGCATACACGCTGATAGGATCGGTTCGGCCCATAAGACTGAGCGTATTCAACAGGCCAATCAGCCCGAAATAATGATCTCCGTGAAGATGGCTGATGAAAATATATCTCAGCTTACTGCGCCTGATCCGGTACTGCGCGATCTGTAATTGTGTGCCTTCTCCGCAATCTACCAGCAGGAGCTGCTCATTGCAGGTAACTACCTGGGCGGTGGGGTGCCTGTCCAGGGTGGGGATAGCAGAATTGTTACCTAATATCGTGACTGCGAACATGTAAATAGCTTTAATTGTTCAATTGCCTTTTGTTTAAATCACCCTTACGTGGGAGTAAAAAAGAGCGGCAATCCATCCTTATTCCAATCCATTCAGTAATTCTCTTTCCAGCTCTTCCATCATTACAAGGTCTATTGCCTCTGCCATAGTAGGAGCCAGATTGAGCATATCATCCCCTGCAGATTTCAACTCAGCTGTTAAAGTGTTGTTAAGGCCGGTGATGGCACAGGATAAATTATTGTCATACATACGCTGATAAACTGTTAAAATGGCTTCAACGCCCTTTGCATCAATTTTTTGTACCAATGTCATATCCAGTATGAGATTGCGTCCCTCCAGCTCCGGCAGCGCCGTTGCAGTGGCCACAAAGTCGTCTGACAAATTAGCATCCAGAATTGTTTCTTCCGGACAAAAAACGACTATTTTTTCTTTGGTATCAATTTTGAATTTCATGCGATGGACGTTGTTTTATACTTTTAGTAAAATAAATTTTGAACAGAGGGAACCCGCCTATAAAATATAACCGCAAGAGATCGAAAACAAAAACCTCTTTTTCTTCGTAGATATTTTTAAACGAACGTACCCGCATCACCGCAAAAATAATCTTATACTATTAAAGTGTAAGTTGTTTAAGTTTAAAAAGGAATAACTTCATTTCCGCACAAAGCGTGATAATCTTAAGTCAGAATTATTCGTTATTATTGTATAAGCAAGCCCCCGTAAGGGTTTTTGATAATTTAATAATCTCACAATGGACCAGAATTTTTCACCGCAAGTTAAGGAGATCATTTCGTTCAGCAGAGAGGAAGCTTTACGCCTGGGCAATGACTTCATAGGTACTGAACACCTGCTGTTAGGTATTATTCGAGAAGGCGAGGGCACGGCCGTAAAGATTCTGCAGGCTTTGAACGTAGATCTGTATGAGTTACGCAAGGAAGTAGAACTGGCTGTTAAAGATAAGACAGGAAAGAATATCGCTAATATCAATAGTCTCCCGCTTACCAGACAGGCAGAGAAAGTTATACGGGTTACCGTACTGGAAGCCAAAGCACTGAAAAGCGCTACGGTGGAAACGGAACACCTCATGCTTTCTATACTCAAGAATAAGGAAAACGTTTGTACACAAATCTTACAACAATTTGACGTGGACTACGATACTTTTAAAAACGAACTGGGCTTTGTAAAATCTGCGGACCCTAAATCTGAATTCGACGATCCGGGCGAAGAAGAGTTTGAGGACGAAAGAAAGAGTTACGCAAGCAAAGCCAAACAGACAAATACCAAATCCAAGACGCCCGTACTGGATAACTTTGGTAGAGATATTACCAAGCTGGCCGAGAGTGGCAGCTTAGACCCGATTGTTGGCCGCGAGCAGGAAATTGAAAGGGTATCCCAGATACTTTCCCGCCGTAAAAAGAACAATCCGATCCTTATTGGTGAACCCGGTGTGGGTAAAACCGCCATCGTGGAAGGTTTGGCGCTGCGTATCGTGCAGCGTAAAGTTTCCCGCGTGCTTTTCGATAAGCGCGTGGTAAGCCTCGACCTCGCCGCCCTGGTGGCCGGTACCAAATACCGCGGCCAGTTTGAGGAAAGGATGAAGGCCATCATGAATGAACTCGAGAAAAACAGGGACGTAATCCTGTTTATCGATGAAATTCATACGATCGTGGGCGCGGGTGGCGCTTCCGGTTCACTGGACGCTTCCAACATCTTTAAACCGGCACTCGCAAGAGGCGAACTCCAATGCATTGGCGCTTCTACCCTCGATGAGTACCGCATGTACATCGAAAAAGATGGCGCACTCGACCGCAGGTTCCAGAAAGTAATGGTGGAACCACCAAGCGTGGATGAAACCATCATGATCCTCAATAACATCAAGCCCCGTTATGAAGAATACCATAACGTAAGCTATACAGATGCAGCCATTGATGCCTGCGTGAAACTGAGCGACCGCTACATGACCGACCGCCTCCTGCCAGACAAGGCAATTGACGTACTCGATGAAGTAGGCGCCCGCGTTCACCTGAAAAACATCAATGTTCCTCAGAATATCCTCGATCTGGAAAAACAGATAGAAGATATCAAACAGGAAAAGAATAAAGTAGTGAAAAGCCAACGCTTCGAAGAAGCAGCTGCTTTACGCGATACGGAGAAGAAACTGGGTGAAGACCTGGAACGCGCAAAAGCAATGTGGGAAGAAGAAGTAAAGCACAAACGCTACCCGATCGATGAAGAAGCTATCGCAGAAGTGGTAAGCATGATGACCGGTATCCCCGTTAAAAGGATGGTACAGGCCGAAACTGAAAAACTCCGCCGCATGGGTGAAGACCTTAAAGGCGCCGTGGTTGGACAGGACGAAGCCATCAGCAAAGTCACCAAAGCCATTCAGCGTAACCGCGTAGGTCTGAAAGATCCGAAAAAACCAATCGGTACCTTCATATTCCTCGGCCCTACCGGGGTAGGTAAAACAGAGTTGGCCAAATCACTGGCCCGCTATATGTTCGACTCTGACGAAGCGCTTATCCGCATCGATATGAGCGAATACATGGAGAAATTCTCTGTTAGCCGCCTCATTGGCGCCCCTCCGGGATATGTTGGATACGAAGAAGGTGGTCAGCTGACTGAAAAAGTTCGCCGCAAACCCTACTCCGTAATCCTCCTGGATGAAATTGAAAAAGCGCATCCGGATATTTATAACCTCCTGTTGCAGGTACTGGATGATGGTATCCTCACCGATGGCCTCGGCCGTAAAGTGGATTTCAAAAATACCCTCATCATCATGACCTCCAACATCGGAGCCCGTCAGCTGAAAGATTTCGGCGCCGGCGTAGGTTTTACCACCAGCACAAGAGCCGTAAATGAAGAAGAGAATACCAAGTCAGTGATCGAAAAAGCACTGAAACGTACCTTCTCTCCTGAATTCCTGAACAGGATCGATGACGTGATCATCTTTAACTCCCTGGCAAAAGAGCACATCTACACCATCATTGATATCACAATGAAAAGTGTACTGAAACGCCTGAACAACCTCGGTTTCAGCCTGGAACTGACAGATGAAGCCAAAGGCTTCCTGGCAGATAAGGGTTACGACCAGCAGTTCGGCGCCAGACCGCTCCACAGAGCCATCCAGAAATACCTGGAAGATCCGCTGGCAGAAGAAATCCTCAACATGAACATTCATGATGGAGACATCCTCGTGGCCGACCTGGATAAGGAAAATCAAAAGCTGATCTTTACCCTGAAAAACAACTCTTCCAAGAGTAAATCAGAGAAATCAGAAGCGTAAGTAACACGCAAAAAAACATAACAGCAGCAGCCCGTCAGAAATGATGGGCTGCTTTTTTTATAACATGAACATGTTAACTTCCCCAGCCCCACTAGCTTATTTTAAGCAAACCCATCCTGTTACAGCATATATTTCCTTCTTAATACTTTATCTGCAATCGATCTACCCACATTTTACTACCCATATATGGTTAGATCGCGCATCGTGTGTGAATAAATACCTGAACTAAAATGGTATGATCATGTCATTTTTTTAAAAGATTTAATATGTCACATTTGCATTATAATAATTATCTAATCTATATAATGATATTTATATCAAACTATAATAGTTTATATTTTTTTATTATTATTTAGATTCTATAAGATATGACCAATGAATCCCTTATACTGCGATAATTGAATCTATTTATCCCTATTACCATCACACCGGCAAATACTAATGCCGGAGGTGGGCTTGACATTAAATATTTATCCCTATATCTATGAGAAAATCTCTACGCATTGTAGTACGGATGATGCTGGTTGGTGCTGTGGGCATGATCGCCTCAAAGGCAAATGCACAGCTGAAAGTCGGTAAAAATCCCACTACGATAGAAAAATCCGCTATCCTCGACCTGGATGCAGACAAACAAGGCCTGTTATTGCCTCGTTTAACTGATACAGTAGGTATCACAGGCTTAACTCCCCCGGATGGGATGGTCATCTACCTGAAAAAAGCCGGTGAAGAAGGCTTCTATGTAAGAAATCACGGTTACTGGCAAAAAATGGCCAACACGGGCGATGTAGCCAATACCTGGGGCCTCAGAGGTAACCCTGGTACTGCAGGGGACTTTATCGGAACTACCACCAACGTACCGTTTTCCCTCAAGGCAAACAATGTGGAAGGTTTCGTGATCGACAATGGCTATGCGTTCCTGAAAAAACTGGACCTGGTAACTACAGGAGTAGAAGTATTACTGATAGATCCCGTTACCGGTAAAATCAACAAGCGCACCATTTCCGAAACGGCTTTTACAACAGCCATCAATAAGATCAACGGACTAACCGCCGCAGATCAGAAACTGACCACCGCTGCGCCGGTAGCAACACCAAACGACTACGTGTTTTCTACCACAGGAACAGATACCCACGTACTCACTATTGCCACACAAAAAGGTGTAACCGGCGCCGGCGAAGTAACAGCGGGTTTACTGAGCCTCGCCGACTACAAACGTTTTGATAAAGCCACACTGGCAATGATCATCGGCGCATTCGATGCCACACCGGTGAACGATGGTTTGACAATAGACAATACCAACCCGGCTGTTGCTCCGAAACTGATCCTGCACGCCGCTGATGCTACCCATCCAGGTGCCGTTTCTACCGGCGCCCAGTCATTCGACGGTTTAAAAACCTTCCTGCAATCTGTTACAGGTAACGAAGACCTGACCATCCTGAAGAAAGGTCAGTTCGGAACCGGATTAACGGTACTGGCTAATGGCGCTACCATCACCGGTAACTCAATCATCACCGGCAACCTCACTTTACCAGGTGCTACCAGCAATCTCACTGTAGGCGGCAACTCTGTTCTCACCGGTACCCTGAATGTAACAGGCGCCACCACACTGGCCAGCACCCTCGGTGTTACCGGTAAAGCTACCCTGGATAATGACCTCCAGGTAAAAGGAAATACACAGCTCGACAATAACGTGGTACTCACTAACATCGCAGACGGAACTACGCAGGATATAGTATTACTCCGCGACGGTACCTCAGGTAATGTGGTGAAAAGAAAACTCTCTGCTACCGCATTTAAAGACCTGACCTTCAAATCAGATCATGCCGGCCTTGATCTGGCAGTAGCACAGGTTGCAGATGAAGTAACCGTAAGCATCCCCGTAGCTTCACCTGCTACCACCGGTGGTTTGATAAGCAACACCGCACAAAGCTTCGCAGGCGCAAAGAAATTTGGCGATGAAGTTTCCATAAAGAAAAATGTACACATCGGCGATACGAATAACATCGGCAATTCCACCTTACAGGTAACCGGTTCGGTATCCATGTCTATCACCACCGTAACTGCTGGTGGTACTTACACCGTGGCGGCAACAGATAATACCATTCTTGTAAGCGCCAACGCAGTTTGCAGCGTGGTATTACCGGATGCTACCACCTGTACCGGGCGTATCTATACCGTGAAAAAAATACCTGCTGCTTCCGCACCGGACGATACACAAATTAACAACGATGTGCAGATTACCTCCGCCGGTGGCACGCTGGAAGGTGGCGCTAAACTGACCATCTACAACGACTGGACCTTCTACACCGTTCAGTCTAACGGAACAAACTGGTACGTGATTAAGAAATAGGCTGAGAAAATAATAGGAACGGCTATGTGGAAATCATAGCCGTTCTATTCCTTTGGGTACATTCCTTAAATGTTGATGTATGAAGCTGCAAGGGCTTATAAAAGTATGCGCTGCAATGCTGTTTTGCTTAGGTAATCAGCAGTTGACGGCACAACAATTAAAGCTGGGAACTAATCCTTCTCTGATAAAACAATCCGCTTTACTTGAACTGGAAAGCAAGAAGCAGGCACTCCTCCTTACCCGTATTGCGGATACTAATCAGATCGTCACCCCGGTGAACGGCATGATCATCTACCTGGAATCCGATAACACTTTCCGTGTCCGGGCCAATAACTACTGGACAAAACTGATAGCTGATGGCGCCGCCATCAAATCAATAAACAACGATCTTTCCCCCGCACAGGAAATTAAAGCCACATATACGCCCGGCGGCACTTTTGGCTTTGCCTCTGCCGGCGGCATTCATAACCTCACTATCCCGGATGCTTCTCTTACAGCGCCTGGATTTGTTAATTACAGCGCCCAGTCGTTTAAAGGATTTAAAAACTTCACGGAGGGACTGCAAACCTACTCACTGCGTGTAACCAACGAAGTTAGTACACCCATAAAAATATTGGGAAAGGATGCCAGCGGAGACGTGGCTTCCATGACCATCGATAATAACTTATCCATCACCGCCGGGCAACTGGCTGTGAAGAACAGTACTAAATTATGGAACGCTAATAAGATAGCAGACTATGATGTATTGTTCAGTACCGCCCCCGTTAATAATGACGTGCTCACTTTTAACGGTACACAATGGATTGCCAAAGCTGCAGGCGGTGTTACTTTAGTAGGCTTGTCGCTGCCATCTATATTTAATGTAACCACGCCAACGGTAACTACTTCAGGAACGTTAACGGCTACACTGAATACGCAAAACGCCAACCTGGTTTTTGCAGGCCCCGCCACAGGAGGCGCAGCTGTACCCACTTTCAGGGTATTAACAGCGGCAGATCTGCCGGCGAATTCCAATAGCTATATTCAAAATACAACAACTGCACAAACAGCCAGCTTTAGCATAACCGGAAACGGTGTTATTGGTGCTGCCGGTACACTCTCCCTGAAAGCATTCACACCGGGATCAGTAACCTTCGCGGGAACAGGAGGTGTCATCTCGGAAAACAAAAACCTGTTCTTTTGGAATGACACTAAATCATCATTGGGAATAGGCACCAATACGCCGGCTAACCGCCTGGAAATTGCAGGACCGCAAACTACGACTCCTGTCTTTTCGGCCGCTACTTCGGGACTACGTCTCTCAAATATCGCCAGTGCTACACCAGAAACAGCTAACACAAAAGTACTGTCTATCAATAGCACCGGAGATGTAATCGTTACAGAGAATTTAGCATCCGGTAACTGGTTGATGACGGGTAATACTGCCGCTCCGGCCGGATCAGCATTAGGAACTAACGATGATGTGAAAATGGTTATTAAATCTAATAATCAGTCTTACCTGGAGTTTGGAAGACGTGATTTATTAGGTCTCACCGATGGCTATCCGGATTATACAGACCCGAATCAACGGGTAACTTACCTGAAATCTGCATTACAGTTCGAGGCTGCCGGCGCCAGCTTTTATAAGCCCATGTTTTTTGTAGATGCTAATGGCAATTTCAGGATGAAAGGTAGCGCCGCAGGCACAGACCTGTTTGAATTTGGTTCTACAGGTACCAGTAACAATGGTGGCTTTGATTTCATTATCGGCGACGATGGTGATGAACCGATCATTTTCAAATCGTATACACATAACGCTACTCCCACTACAAAAGAAATGATGCGTGTACAAAGCGGTAAAGTAGGTATTGGCCTCACCGCACTCCCCGCCAGGATGTTGCAGGTAAATGGTGATATGCGACTGGCCGGAAGCGCTGGCACGCCAACGGATTTAATGGGCCGCGATGCAGTAGGGGATATCGCCAATGTGGCACTGGATGCTACTACACTAAAAATAACCAGTGGTGTATTGGGAGCCAATAACACCAGCAATATATGGAATGCCAAACAACTGAATGGAGTGAATGTAAGCGGCACAGCACCCACAGCTGACCAGGTATTACAGTTTGATGGTACCGAATGGATACCAGCCGCGGTTCCCGGCGGGATGGTATATCCCATAAAATCTGTGGGCTCAACGGCTACTGCATATACATTGACTAGCGCAGATTATACCCTTATTGTAAACACAGGTAACAATATGACAATTACGTTGCCGGCGCCTGCTGCCAGCAAGGGCAGAATATATGTGGTGAAACGATATAATTCAAGAACGATCACCATGAGTACGCCTAGTGGAAGTATCGACGGCCAGGGGGCTACTTTACAATTGGGTTTTGAAACCAGACGCTGTTACTCTTTTCAGTCCGATGGTACTAACTGGTACATTATATCAGAGAACTATTAATACAATCAGAATATAATTATTGTGCTGAGATACTGTTTAATAATATGGTTGTTACTTGGAGGAGGTATCCGTCTCTCCGCCCAGCAGGGCGTTTACATCCCTGCCGGCGCCACCGTATGGCTTGCCGGTAATACCAACGTAGGCATCTTCGCTGATATGACGAACAACGGTATCCTCGGCTCCAATCCCAATACCACCTTTTATTTCCTCAGCAAATTATGGACTAACGGAAATGGTGCTACGCTGCCCGATGAAAGTGCAGATGGTACCTCCGGCACCGGCGGCACCTTCCTCTTTTCCGGTGCCAGTCAGCAAAGGATATTTGGCGCTTACAGCTTTATTGCCGGAACAGGTACGAGCTTCCCAAACCTGCAGCTCAACAACCCCGCCGGCTTGCTGCTGGAGGATTTCACTGATCTGAAGGTCAGGAATAACCTTCATTTTGCCAGCGGCCGTATTTATCTTAACGGCTGGAACCTCCAGGTTGGCGATAAAACACCCGGTACCATTACCGGCTACAGCGACTATCGCTATGTGGTTACCGGCAAAGGGATCGCAGGTGGATTACTGTACCGCGCCGCTATCTCAAATACAGATGGAAAAGTAGTGTTCCCGGTAGGAACAGATGACTATAGTTATTCACCCGCCGCCGTACTCATCACCGGCGCAAAAGACATGATAGGCGCCCGTGTATACGACAGCGTATTTACCGTGGCCGCAGGTGGCGCGGCTTACCCCGACAGCTTCGTGAACAAATCCTGGAATATCCGCCGGGCAGATAACAGCGGGGGAGAAGTAGATGTAATCCTGCAACACATGGATGTCAGTGAATTACCGGCCTATGCCACCTCACGCGATAGCAGCTTCATTACCCGCTTCGTTAGCGGTGTATGGGACGCGGTACCGGTAATCACTACCAGGCCATTACCCGGTACATTATCCACTGCTGCTATGACTCAGCCGGCAACTATGCACCTCCGGCACTTCGACGGATTAGGCGCCAGCGAATACTTTACAAAAACGGCATTGATCGGCTCCGCCAAACCAGCCATGTTCCTCAGCTTTGAAGCCTATAGGATTGCCCCGGTACTGGTGCAGCTGGACTGGATCACCAGCCGCGAAATTTACAATGCCACCTTTGAAGTGGAACGCCGCTACGAAAGACAGGAAACCTTCGTTAAAATCGGCGTACTGCCAACAAAAGCCGTCAATGGCAATAGCAGCGTACCACTGAGCTATACCTTCCCGGATGTGAATGACTATGACGACTGGACCTATTACCGCATCAAGGCAGTAGGCAGAAACGGCAAAATCACTTATTCCGAAATACGCGCAGTACCTCCGTTTGTACAGATCAAGGTATTCCCGAACCCGAATAACGGTAACTTCAAAGTCACTATTCGCGGTATCCGTGGCGATATGCTGATGCAGCTGCACGACACCTGGAGCCAGGTAATGCGCCAGTATGAGGTAAGAAGGGATGCCGAGGTGAATATCTCAAACCTGCCGTCAGGCGTATACTTCCTCGTAATCTATCATAAAGACACCATGAAAGTGGCTTACACCTGCAAGGTGGTAGTAGCACAATAAAAGGCCGGAATTTCCCGCAATCGGAAATTCCAGCCTTTTGTTTTGATTTTCTCGGAGATTTGCCCCAATTTTGTAGAGTTCTTCCCTATAGGCGATTCATTTAAACAGATAGTTTTGAAAAAAATAATCATCACGATAGATGGCTACTCTTCATGTGGCAAAAGCACTTTGGCCAAGCAACTGGCTAAAAAGCTGAACTATACCTATATAGACAGTGGTGCTATGTATCGTGCGATTACCCTTTACTTTATTCAAAACAGGATCGACTGGATGTCGCATGAAGCAGTAGCCGCCGCACTGGAAGATGTACACCTGGATTTTGTTCCCAACTCACTCACAGGGCTTAGCGAAATGTACCTCAACAATGAAAATGTGGAACACCTGATCCGCGAAATGCTCGTAGCTGAAAAGGTGAGCGAAGTTGCCGCTGTAAAAGAAGTACGCGATCTGGCCGTAGCGCAGCAAAAGAAGATGGGTGTCCGTAAAGGCATCGTGATGGATGGTCGTGATATTGGCACCGTGGTGTTTCCCCATGCAGAACTCAAGATCTTTATGACCGCCGATATCACTATCCGCGTTGAGCGCCGGTTTAAAGAACTGTATGAAAAAAATAAAAACATTACCCTCGAAGAAGTAAAACAAAATCTCGAACTGAGAGATTATATCGATGCCAACCGCGAAATAAGCCCGCTCCGCAAAGCAGAAGACGCTATCATATTGGATAACAGCCAGTTGAACCTCGATGACCAGCTTCAACTGGTGATGCAATGGGTGGAAGATGCTATTATGGCCCACTCCTCATAAAATATTATTTCCTTTTATTAAAACTCTTTTATACATTTGCTATGTGACTTGTAGTCACCAACCCAATAATTTTTCCACATCCTCCCGAATTTCCAGTAGAATTTTATTTTCATGCCCGAATGATGTCAACTTTTATTGACCATTTATGCATAGCCAACCTGATCCTCCCTGAAAAATACTGCTTAGGCATTTTTTGTATGGAAAAGTCACTGTGTCATTGATTTAGTGTAGTCGACCTGTATAAGACATTAAGAACAAGTGCGCAAGACGCGTTATCATATATCGTGCTTTCGGAAACGTCTTATCCTAGCTATATCCACAAAGGACCCTTTGCTATTAACCGATTATAATGTTGCTATAATATAAAATTCAGTCTGCGTGAGCATAACCGCTGCCAGCAGGCATTTAAAGGTAATGTGGGATGGCGTGGTACGCCACGGCCGTTCCATGTTTTCAGTAGGTGTATTCGGTTAATAGGAAGAAGGGGCGAATTCTTTCGCCCTTTCGCTTTTTTAACTTTTTGATTGTCAGTGAAGCAGGTTTACCAGTAACGTTACCCCGTTTAACCGGATATCTTTAAATCGCTACGCGTTATTCGTAATTCTTTTTTTAAATTGTGTAGTCACACAGACCAGCCAATGTCTATAAAAGGTGTATGTTTTTTATGCTTGCTCCTGTCAGGGGCCTGTTTTGAGGCGATAGCCCAGGACTCCCTGCGGATATACAACCTGTTCGACTCCGTTCGCCAGCTCCCTTCCGATACCGGGAAAGTGACTTTGCTGCTGAAAAAAGGCGGATCAAATAACCGTTTCTTTGAATCACATAAAATAGAAAATCCTTTCTGGCAGGAAGCACTCACCCTATCGCTCCAACTCAAATATCCCAAAGGAGTATCGCAGGCATACAATGAATTGGGAACCGCAAAAAGAAATAAGTCGCTGTATATCGTTGCGGAAGATTACCACGAAAAAGCACTCAAAGCCGCAGAAGATGCAAGAGATACTTCCCTTATCGTATTTTCCCTGAATAACGCCGGGGTGGATTGCCGGCGGCAGGATAAACTGCAGAAGGGATTTGACTACCACGTAAAAGCACTGATACTGGCGGAAAAGATCAATGACATCCGTAACGTTTGCGTGGCTACCAACAGTATCGGGAATATCCAGCTCACCACGGAAAAATATGCAGACGCCATCACCCACTTTAACCGCGCCCTCGAACTGGAAGAGAAAAGCAATAACCAGCTGGGCGTAGCCATTAACCTGGGTAACCTCGGATACGCATACCAGGGGCAAAACAAACTGGACCTGGCTATTCAGTACTATAAACGCTCTCTCGCCATCAACCAGAAAATGGACCGCCCCATCGGTATGGCAATATGTTATAACGCCCTCGGCGCTGCCTATAAGGAAAAGAAAGATTATCTGACCGCAATGGAATACCTGAAAAAAGCGCTGGAAGTAAATGATAAGGTAGATGATAAGGTGCATGTGGCGGAAAGCTACCTCAGTATCGGTAAACTGCTGGGGGCACAGGGAAAACACGACGAAGCCAGGAAATATATGATGCAATCTATCGACATCAGTACTTTCTGGGGCTTCAAAGCCATGCTGATGGATGCTTATAAGGCACTCGCTGCAGACTTCAAAGAAAGCGGGGAGTTTAAAAAGTCGTTGGAAGCCACTGATAAATCATTGCTGTATAAAGACAGTATCCTTGACGAAAAATCCGCGATGGCGCTTGCCCAGATGCAAACTATCTATGAAGTAGACCGGAAAGATAACCAGATCCGTAACCTTGAACATGATAAAATGGTGGGCGCCCTGCGTACCAAACGTAATGTAGTGATCACTTTTTTCCTGGCGGCCTTCCTGTTAATGGCTATCGTGGGCGGCCTTTTCTATATCCGTCACCGTAACCTGAAGGCCAATAAACAAACCTTACAGCTGGAACTGCGGTCGCTCCGCTCCCAGATGAATCCACACTTCATTTTTAACTCCCTCAGCTCTATCCACCGGTACATCTGGAGCAACAACCAGGAGGAGGCGTCCGACTATCTGACCAAGTTTTCCCGGCTCATGCGTCTTATCCTCGATAACACCCAGCACACTTTTGTTACTTTAAATAAAGAACTGGAATCATTAAGGTTGTATCTTGACCTGGAATCATTGCGCTGTAACGGTATCTTTGAATACCGGTTTCTCATAGATGCAGATATTAACGACGATGAAGTATTGATCCCCCCGATGATATTACAACCATATGTGGAAAACGCTATCTGGCACGGACTCGTGCATAAGCATCCGGATGAAAAAGGGATACTGGATATTGAAATCTTACTGAAAAAAAGAAGCCTGGTATGTACTATTACAGATAATGGCATAGGGAGAAAAAAAGCAATGGAAATAAAAGAGAAGAAAGGACGGCTGCATAATTCTGTAGGCATGAAAGTAACAGAAGGCAGGATAGACCTTATCCGCAAAATTAATAACAAAGAAGCAAAAGTAACGGTAACAGACCTGGAAGATGAAGCCGGAAACGCCACCGGAACAAAGGTGACTATTATTTTACCCGCAGAATTTATATTTTAGTTTACTCACTGATAAACCATAAAACAGCTGATAGCTAACAGCTAACAAAAGCTACTTGTATGAGCGAAATAAAAGCTGTCATCGTTGATGATGAGCAACATTGCATTGATGCACTACAAACGATGCTACAAAAAAAATGTCCCGGTGTACAGGTGATTGGTTGGGCTAAAAGTGTGAGGGAAGCAAAGGAAATGGTTGACGAACTACAGCCGGATCTGGTATTTCTGGACGTTGAAATGCCCTATCAGAACGGATTTGAGCTGTTGAAGCTATTTGAAAAGGTATACTTCGACGTTATCTTTACAACAGCCTATGAACAGTATGCTTTAAAAGCCATTAAGTTCAATGCGCTGGATTACCTGCTGAAACCCTTTAGTGTAAAGGAGTTGCAGGATGCGTTGGAAAAATGCAGGGAGAAGAAACTGAACCGGCCAAAGGACCAGGGCATCTCTCCGATGGAAGTGTTTTTGCAGAACATGAAAACAATACAGCAAACACATAAGAAAATTGCATTGCCTACTATCAACGGTCTGGTGTTTATGCCGGTGCAGAACATCGTCCGTTGTGAATCTACCGGTAACTATACCCGCATCTTTTTTACAGATAAGAAGAATCTCATGGTATCCCGCCCCCTGAAAGAGTTTGAGGAGTTGCTGTCTGATGTGGATTTCTTCCGGGTACACAATTCACACCTGATAAATATGCAGCAAATGCAGTCTTATATCCAGGGCGAAGGCGGCTTTGCGCTCATGAGCGATGGTACGCAGGTGGAAGTGTCCAGGAGACGCAAAGCAGAGTTTCTGAAAAAGGCTATGCAGTTCTAAGTGGTGATTTACAGCGTATTCGTAGAAGTGCGTATTCCGATTTTATTCGTTTTTATGCCAGTTATGATTAATTACCTACCATATAATAAATGGCTATTGCGGGCATATTGCAGATAAACTACTTTTGAATTACGATTTCAATATAAACGCAATATAAAGATTTTATACTCTGCATTACTAGCGTGATTAGCCCCAAAGAAAAAAGACACCACGTGGTGTCTTTTTTGTTTTTATGATTTTTTAGTCAGTTTTATACAGATAGCTATTTTTAGTCAATTATAGCCATTGCATCTGCTTTGTGCTCCAGCTGGTAAAACGAAAGCAGCCGGCGTATCACTCCTTCAACGAGGGCGTCCGGACAGGAAGCGCCGCTGGTCAGCAGGATCGTCACCTTTTCTTTTTCCGGTAAAAAGCTACCGGCACTGATCTCCTCTTTATGGTGAAAGTCCCAGTGATTAATAGCCTTTGCGGAGAGCATTTTTTCGGGAGATGATATAAAATAAGTAGGCAGCTTTTCTTCACACAATTCCACGAGGTGCGAAGTATTGGAGCTGTTGTAACCGCCCACTACAATGGCGAGGTCGGCAGACTCCTGCAACATTCCGGTAACGGCCGTCTGGTTATCATTGGTGGCGTAACAGAGCGTATCGCGGGTATCCGCAAACCTTTCCCCGGCGGTGGCTTCTGTCAGTTGGAAATGCGTCATCATCACCTGCCGGATGTAATCTGCAATGGCCTGTGTTTCGGTAGCCAGCATGGTGGTTTGGTTCACCACGCCTACCCGCTGCAGATCCGTAACCGGGTTAAAGCCCGGTGAATATTGTCCTTTGAACAATGCGTTAAACTCATCCGGTGTGCGCTGCCCGGTGATAAACTCCGCCAGCAGTGCCGCTTCTTTAATGTCTTTCACTACCACGGTAGGAGTGCCGGAGGCGCTATGGGAAAAGGTGGCCCTGGTTTCTTCGTGTTTTGGTTTGCCGTGTACGATTACGGTATAGTTTTTTTGACCGATCTGGTCGGCCTTGTTCCATACACGTTCCACAAAAGGGCAGGTGGTGTTGTATTTCAGGGGCTCAATACCCAGTGAGGCCAGTTGCTGTTCGGTTTCCAGGGTGGTGCCAAATGCAGGGATGATCACAATATCATCCGGTTGCAGGCTCTCCCAGGGAACCAGCTGATTGCCGGAGGTATCCATAATAAACTGAACGCCCCGGTCCAGCAGGTCGTTGTTTACATGTGGGTTGTGGATCATTTCACTGAGCAGGAAGATCCGTTTGTCCGGATTTTCATCCACTGTTTTAAAGGCAATTTCAATGGCGTTCTCCACACCATAACAAAATCCGAAATGCCGGGCCAGTAAAATCCTGAGCGGACCAAAATCCAGCTCGGTGGGCGTGAAGTCCTTTTTCATGCGGTCCTGCTGTTTGCGCTGGTTTTTGATGGCGCTGATCAGCGGACTGCGATATATAACCGGAACGTTAAATGTTTTCATGTGTTAAATGACAGAAAATTGAAGGACAAAGTTAATCAGTTTTCTTTGCTCACTTTGTCCAACCATGCTTTTTCTTCGGCGCTGAGGCTATTATAGCCTTTTTCATTGATTTTATCCAGCAGTTGGTCTAATCTGGAAGGGTCTCTGTCTTCGGCTTTTTTTACCACTTTCAGGGGTGATTTCTTGGGTTTGAATCTACGGGTAATGGTCCGTTGCTGGCGGCGGTTGTTGAAATCAAACAGCCATATAAGGGGCTGGCAGAGGTCAGTACCTGCCTGCAGGGTGCGTATATAGAGGAATCCCAGCAGGGAACCGCCCATGTGGGAAATCAGTCCGCCGATGTTACCGTTGGGGATGGAAATCAATCCCAGCACCACCAGGGCCATCGCCAGCCATTTCAGTTTCACACTGCCCAGGAACATCAGGCCAATTTCAAAGTTGGGCATCAGGGTAGCCGCTGCCACCAGGATACACATAATGGCTGCTGAAGCGCCCACCATAGTAGTGCCTACGTAGCCCGGAAAAAGACTGGCACTCAGCAGGTACAGTAAACCGCCCGCAATACCTCCCAGCAAATAAAGGGGAAGCACCCGCTTATTCCCGAGAAAATCCCGGAACAGGTTACCAAACCAGTAAAGGTTGATCATATTAAAGAGGGCGTGGAATATTTCCACATGCGTAAACATATAGGTGATCAGCCCCCAGGGCTTTAGTATAAATGCGCCGAGCGGTACATTCATGGCCAACTGCTGATATGTCCATTCAAAAGGAGTGGGCTGCTTGGTCAGGAACGCAATAAGACGCAGAATATTTAATCCCAGGAAGATGACGATATTCCAGAAAAGCAAATAATTGACCGTGTTTCCCTGCCTGAGCCAGTAGCGAATATCCGATTGAAATGAGGTCCCGTTCATATACACAAATTAAAATAAAATCCGGGATTAAATAATAGTAATTAACATTTTGAACGCAGGAAAAGTAAGCCTGTTCACTGCTAATGAATATCATCTCTCCTGTATCTGTTAACAACAATTAATCCGGATACTGGTTCTTTCTGTGGCAAAAAAAATGCCCGTTTACACAGTTTAATTTTCTGTCGTAGTGAAATTATTAATAATACAATTTAAAAATATCTGAAAAGACCACCCCATACCGCAGCGGAAGGTGATTTTCTTCAATAAAAATACGCATAAACGGGTATTTTTTCGTATTTTTGCCGTCCCATAAAACAGGGTATCCGGGTATTCCGGGTAAAATTTTAATTTTTTATGAGCGAAAACAACATTTCTAACGAACAAAACGCTGAACAACAGGCTCCGCAAGCAGAAGTTGCGGTTGAAACAGCGACACCAAAGGCACCTGTAGCAAAAGTTGAAACTGCACACGACGATTTCGACTGGAGCGTTGACAAACGTAACGTTTCTTCTTACAGCAAAGAAGAAAAAGAAAAGTACGACGTGACTTACGACAGCACTTTCAAGGTGTTTGAAGAAAACAGCCTGCTGACCGGTACTGTTGTGGGTTTAACCAACACAGATGTAGTAATCAACATCGGATTCAAATCTGATGGTTTGATTTCTCTGAACGAATTCCGTGATTTACCAGGTCTGAAGATCGGTGATGAAGTGGAAGTGCTGGTAGTAGAAAAAGAAGACCGCGATGGTAACCTGCACCTGAGCCGTAAACAGGCTCGCCAGAAACGTGCATGGGAAAAAATCGTGGAAGTTTACAAAACAGGCGAAGTGGTTACTGGTACCGTTACCAGCAAAACCAAAGGCGGCCTGATCGTAGATGTATATGGTATGGAAACATTCCTGCCGGGTTCTCAGATCGATGTGAAACCAGTTACAGATTACGACCAGTTTGTAGGCAAAACTATGGAGTTCAAGGTGGTGAAAGTAAACGAAACCATCCGCAACGCCGTTGTTTCCCACAAAGCGCTCATCGAAAGCGATATCGAACAACAGAGAGTGGATATTATCAGCAAACTGGAAAAAGGCCAGGTGCTGGAAGGTACTATCAAAAATATTACCGACTTCGGTGCATTCATCGACCTGGGTGGTCTGGACGGCTTACTGTATATCACAGATATCAGCTGGGGCCGTATCTCCCATCCGAGCGAAGTACTGCAGATGGATCAGAAAATCAACGTTGTTGTGCTTGACTTCGATGATGAAAAACGTCGCATAAGCCTCGGCTACAAACAACTGACCCCGCATCCGTGGGATACCTTACCAGCTACTATCACCGAAGGTGCTAAAGTAAAAGGTAAAGTAGTAAACATCGAAGATTATGGCGCATTCCTGGAAATCATGCCAGGTGTGGAAGGGCTGGTTCACGTATCTGAAATCTCATGGGCTTCTACGCCAATCAACGCTAAGGAATTCTTCAAATTAGGAGAAGAATACGAAGCCGTTGTAGTTACCCTGAGCAAGGAAGAACGCAAAATGAGCCTGTCCATCAAGCAACTGACAGAAGATCCGTGGTCTACTATCGAAACTAAATTCCCGGTTGAAAGCCGTCACAAAGGTATCGTGAAAAACATCACTCCTTATGGCGTATTCGTTGAACTGGAAACAGGTATCGGTGGCATGATCCACATCTCTGACCTGAGCTGGATCAAACGTTTCAACCACCCATCTGAATACACTAAAGTAGGTAACGAAATAGATGTAGTAATCCTGGGTATTGATAAAGACAACCGTAAACTGAGCCTTGGTCACAAACAGATCGAAGAAGATCCGTGGAACACTTTTGAAACTATCTTCCCGATCAACTCCGTACACGAAGGTACTGTTGTGAAGAAAGATGATAAAGGCGCTACGGTTCAACTGCAGTACGGCCTGGAAGCTTACGCTCCTGCACGTCACCTCAGAACTGAAGATGAAAAACCAATCAACGTTGAAGACGTGAAAGAATTCATGATCATCGAATTCGATCGCAGCGAAAAACGTATCCTGGTTTCTCATACCAGAGTTTGGGAAAAAGCACAGGCTGAAGAAAAACAGGCTGTAGTGAAAGAGAAGAGAGAAGAAGCTGACAAAACCCGTAAGGCTGTGAAAAACATCCAGGGTAAAGTGGAAAAAGCTACTTTAGGTGATCTCGGCGCTTTAGCTGAACTGAGAGAAAAACTGAAACAATCTGAAGGCGGCGAAGAAAAAAGCGCGCAATAAGATCCGGTTTCATTAAATAATAAATCCCGCTTCGAGTAACATCGGAGCGGGATTTTTTTATAGAAGGATTTTATGCTTTACTTTATCAGCAGCGTCAGCTTCGCATCGTTAAATTCCAGCAAACTGTCCAGTTTCATATTAGCCAGTGCATACCGCGGATCATGCCGGTTATGCGCTTCCGGCACTACCACCGTGGTCATCCGCGCAGCTTTGGCTGCTGTCATACCCGTTACGGAATCCTCAAAAGCTATACAATCCAGCGGATCACTGCCCAACGCCTTGGCACAGGCCAGGTACACCGCCGGGTGCGGCTTGCCATAATCCTCAAATTCAGCTGAATACACCGCCTGAAAAACATCTTTTATCTGCAAATGTTCCAGCGCAGCATTGATGAGACGCAGCGGGGAAGAAGAAGCCAGTCCCATTTTGAACCCCTTCTCCCGGAAATATTGAAGGATATACGGCAACCCCTCCATAGGATGGCCCTCCGCTTTGATCTTATGTATCACACTATCGATGATTTCATTTACAACCTGCTCTGCACTCTTTCCTTCCCATTTATAGTAATTATACCAGTAACTCACCACTTCTTTGGTGCGTAGGCCGGTGGTTAAATGCGTAAGTTCGGGCGAGAGGTTTACGCCCACCGTAGCAAACACTTCCCGCATGGCGATACCCCACAAAGGTTCTGAATCTATCAACAGGCCATCCATGTCAAATATTACCGTATCTATCATATGTTTTTCCGTTTATGCGCGGCAAAGATAAGAAGTTATGCGGGGAGATCGCAGTAAGCATCCATCCACTCACGGTAGGCTTCGATCCGGAACCTTCGCCCCCGGCTCCCCGGTCCCATAACAATAAGTTATACGCCATAAACTTTGGTTATCACACTATTGCAGTTATCCGCCAGGGCATTCCCCCTGAATCCCTTCCTAATCAGCCTTTACACAGTTATGCGAATTGTAAACCTGCTGCCTCTGCCAATTTCCCCCCTTTTTGGAGCCTTATTGAATGTTGAAAAAAGTTTTGGAAAGATGCCCTGCATTTATATCTTTGTATTACTCTACTAAAATTATAGGGAATATGGGTAATGATAGAAGGAATTGTAACAGAAACAGTTGTTGTTCATCAACACCCATGAGGCGCGTGTAATATGGAAAATCAGTGATCAGTTTACTGTAAATCAACATTATACGAGCCTCCGTAAACATTCCGGGGGCTTTTTTATATAAAAAAACGACCAACGCCCCCAAACCAGAATTAAATAATTGCTTTACCACCACCTGAAAATACTTTTTATGCAAAGCTTCAGAACAGAACTAGAAAATCCAATCGTTGAACAAGATATTATAGACCTGGAGAAGAAGATCCGCCTGTTCCGCGAAGGCGCTGTGTCAGACGAAAAGTTCCGCAGCCTCCGCCTGGCCAGAGGTATTTACGGGCAGCGTCAGCCAGGTGTGCAAATGATCCGTATCAAACTGCCATACGGTAAAATGACCCTGAAACAATGGCACCGCATTACGGAGATTTCAGATGAATATGCTACCAGTAATCTGCACCTGACTACCCGCCAGGATGTTCAGATCCACTACGTGAGCCTCGACAGAACACCCGAACTATGGTCGAAACTGGAACAGGATGGTATCACCATCCGCGAAGCCTGCGGTAACACTGTTCGCAACGTCACTGCTTCAGACCGCGCCGGTATCGATCCGGAAGAACCATTCGACGTTACGCCATACGCCGATGCCACCTTCCGCTACTTCCTGCGTAACCCGGTGAGCCAGGAAATGGGCCGTAAAATCAAGATCTCTTTCTCCTCTTCAGAAAAAGATACGGCCTGGTCGTTTATGCACGACTTTGGCATGATCCCTAAAGTAAAGATCATCGACGGTAAAGAAGTACGTGGCTTCAAAGTATTGGTAGGCGGCGGTTTGGGCGCACAACCCTTTCTCGCTAAAGTAGTATACGAGTTCCTCGAAACAGATCAGCTCATTCCATATATCGAAAACGTACTGCGCGTGTTCGACCGCTACGGCGAAAGAACCAGCAGGAACAAAGCCCGCATGAAATTCCTCATCCAGAAAATAGGAATGGAAGAATTTGAGCGCCTCGTTAAAGAAGAATACAAAGCCATAAAAGTAAAAAGTGTACCGGTAGATGCAAACGCATGGCAGGCCACCACACCGCCTCCGGCAGCGCCAACACCGGCTTACAGCATAAAGGATCCAAAAAAATACGAAGCCTGGAAAGCCACCAATACTTTCGAGCAAAAACAAAAAGGATACTTTGCAGCTTATGTTAAAATAACACTGGGTAACATCGGCTCAGCTATCAGCCGCAAACTCATTGAGGCGCTGCGTCCCGTAATAGCCGACGATGTACGGGTAACCGCCAACCAGGGTCTGTTACTGAAATACATCCTGCCGGCAAATCTCCCATACGTTTTCAGCGTACTGGAAGAAGCAGGCTTTGCAGAACCCGGATTCGACAGCATCGCGGATATCACCGCATGCCCCGGTACTGATACCTGCAACCTCGGCATCTCCAGCAGCACAGGCATCGCCAAAGTGCTGGAAGATGTGATCACCGACGAATTCCCGGATCTCGTTTATAATAAAGACATCAAAATAAAGATCAGCGGATGTATGAACTCCTGCGGTCAGCACGGTATTGCCAGCATCGGTTTTCACGGCAGTTCCATGAAGAGCGCAGGTAAAGTACTGCCCGCCCTGCAGGTGCTCCTCGGTGGCGGCATCGTTGGCGACGGCCTGGGCCGCGTTGCAGATAAAGTAATTAAAGTGCCAAGCCGCCGTGGCCCGGATGTGTTGCGCAGCCTTCTGCACGACTATGAAATTAATGGCCAGGAAAATGAACTGTTCAACGAATATTACGACCGTAAAGGCGAAAAGTATTTCTATGAACTGCTGAAACCACTGGCGGATCTCAGCTCCCTCACCGCCGGCGACTTTGTTGACTGGGGACAGGCACAGGACTACGCTACTGCTATCGGTGTAGGCGAATGCGCCGGTGTAATCATCGACCTGGTGGCTACCCTGCTGCTGGAAGCAGAAGAAAAACTGGAACTGAGCAGCGCTGCCATTATTAAAGGCGCCTATTCAGATGGTATCTATCACGCCTACTCTTCCTTTGTACAAGGCGCAAAAGCACTGTTACTCGGCGAAGCAGTAAGCGGCAACACGCAGATCGGTATCATGAACGATTTCGATAAACACTTTGTGGCTACCGGTAAATTCAGCTTTGAGCCTGATTTTAAAACAGTAGTGCTGCAGATTAACGGTAACGAGCCTACGGAAAGTTTTGCAAAAACTTATTTTCAGCAGGCGCAGTCATTCTATAATGCTGCACAGGTATACCGTCAGAAAGCCAGCGAACTGGTTCAGGCTTAATTATTTATTTATCAAAAACACAACCACTCATGCAAAAGATACAACCCAAACTCACATTGATAGGTGCAGGCCCAGGTGATCCGGAACTGATCACTGTTAAAGGGTTAAAGGCTATTCAAAATGCCAGGGTAATCCTTTATGACGCATTGTCCAGCAACGAACTGCTGGACCATGCGCCGGCTAACTGCCTCCGTCGTTTTGTGGGCAAACGTGCAGGAATGCATGTATACTCACAGGACGAAATAAACAGGATGATTGTAAAATATGCATTAACTTATGGCAGCGTTGTCCGCTTAAAAGGAGGCGACTCCTTTGTTTTCGGCCGCGGTCAGGAAGAAATTGCCTTTGCTCAGCAGTTTGGAATTACCGCAGAAGTGATTCCCGGTATTTCCAGCGCGATCTCTGTACCTGGTGTCAACAAAATTCCCGTAACCGCCCGGAATGTAAGTGAGGGGTTTTGGGTGATCACTGGTAACACACAGAACGGGAATTTATCCCGCGACCTGGATCACGCCATCAGGGCTAATACTACAGTAATAGTACTGATGGGGATGAGCAAACTGGCGGAAATTGCAGGGATTTACAGCGCAGCAGGAAAAGGGGAAACCCCCGCCGCTATTATCCAGAATGGTACTTTGCCAACACAGAAAATAGGCGTGGGCAATGTGGCCGATCTGCTGGAAATAGCCGCTGCACATGATCTGCATAATCCTGCTGTTCTGGTGATAGGCGAAGTGGTAAGCTTCCATGAAGCTTTCCAGGCCCTGAAGAACAAGGTGTCGGAGGAACTAAAAATTGCCGTATAATAATGGAAGAAAATCATTTATTCCCGGTGTTTTTCAAATTGCACCGTTTGCATGTACTCATTGTGGGCGGTGGTAATATCGGACTGGAAAAAGCCAATGCCATGCTGGAAAATTGCGCAGATGCAACCATTACAGTAGTGTCGTTGGATTTTTTGCCTGAACTGGAAGCGTTAACACACCAGTATCCCAATATTACCCTGATTAAGAAATCATTTTCGTGTGGCGATCTGCTGGGGAAAGACCTGGTAATAGCGGCCACCAACGACAAGGATTCTAATTATCACGTATGGGAAAAAGCCAAGGGCAGCAAAGTGCTGATCAATGTAGCCGATACTCCGGAACTCTGTGATTTTTACCTGGGCTCTATCGTAAAAAAGGGAAATCTCAAGATCGCTATTTCCACCAATGGTAAATCGCCTACCATTGCCAAACGCCTGAAACAGGTGCTGCAGGAAGCCATCCCGGATACCCTCGATGAAGTATTGAACAAATTATCGCTGATCCGTGAAAAGCTGACCGGTGATTTTGCCAGTAAAGTTAAAAAGCTCAACAGCATCACCGAAGTACTGGTGAAGTCTGAAAGCGAAGGTGTATAATTATTTTTTCAACAACTCCGGCAGTACCTGTGCCTGGTTGTTCGTTTCGTTTTTAGCCCCATATAGTAATGTTACCCCCTGATGTTGCGCCCTCTTTTTAATACCGGCCAGCAAATCACTTTTCTCCTGTAATTCATGCTTATATTTTATTTTGAACTCAGCAAACCTTACATGTTTTTTCATCTTCCGTCTTCGCAAAAATTAATATCATTGCACCTATGATAAATCACGGTCAGATCATCACCGCAACGGTAGATTTTGTAAAAACGGAATTAGAGGGTGCAGAAGGAGGCCACGACTGGTGGCATATTTACAGGGTATGGCAGCAGGCAAAACATATTGCCGCAACTGAACCTGCCGATATGCTGGTAGTGGAACTGGGCGCCCTGTTACACGATATCGCAGATTCAAAATTTCATAATGGCGATGAAAATATCGGTCCTGCAAAAGCAGTAGCTTTTCTGCAAACGCTGGATGTGCCGGCAGACATCATCACACAGGTGGAGAATATTATCCGTCACATTTCTTTTAAAGGTGGCAACCAGGAAAAAACATTTTTCTCTGCAGAGTTAGCCGTGGTACAGGATGCCGACAGGCTCGATGCCATTGGCGCTATCGGTATTGCGAGGGCTTTTAATTACGGCGGTTTCAAAAACAGGTCGCTGTACGATCCTGCTATAAAGCCCAATATGCAAATGACAAAGGAAGCGTATAAAAACAGTACGGCCCCTACCATCACACATTTCTATGAGAAATTACTGTTGCTGAAAGACCGGATGAATACCGCTACCGGTAAAAAGCTGGCGGAAGAAAGACACGCGTTTATGGAAGTGTTCCTGGAGCGGTTTTATAAAGAGTGGGAAGCGTAGGTTGTCTTTCTCAGGATTACGCTGATTTTATTGATTTTAAGGATTTGACTTTTGGGATTTAAAATGATTTGGGGAAATGTGAGCGGATATAAGCGGATATATCCGCTCACATTTCCCCAAATTATTTTAAATCCTTTATAAAATCCCAAAAGTAAAATCCTTAAAATCAATAAAATCAGCGTAATCCTGAGAAAGACAAAATCCGCTTAGATCTTTTCGAAGAACAGTGCTTTTAATTCATCCGCATCTTCAGGGTTCATTTTACCACCCAGGATTAAACGAAGCTGGCGGCGACGCAGGGCGCCTTCATATAATCTTTTTTCTTCTTCCGTATCAGTAATGATGCCTGGTACCGGCCGGGAGTTGCCATTGGGATCCAGGGCTACAAAGGTCATGAAAGCTTCATTGGATTTATAGCGGTACTGCTGTACCGGATCTTCTCCCCAAACCCTCATGTGTACTTCCATTGAAGTATTGAAGGCCCGGCTTACTTTAGCTTCAATATGTACCACGTTTCCCAGTTTAATGGGATTTTCGAAAGATATATTGTCTACAGAAGCAGTTACCACGGGTGCGCTGCAGTGTTTCATGCAGGCCAGTGCCGCGGCAATGTCCATCCAGTACATCAAACGGCCTCCCATGAGGTTGCCGAATGTGTTGGTATCATTCGGTAAAACCAGTTCGGTCATCTGTATCAGGGAGTCTTGGGCTCTCTTTGGCGTTGAAGTCATCTTTTATGTATTTCGGACGCAAATTTACTGTTTATATATTTATAGTCGCGTACGCATTTACAGAACATCACTGCCGGATAAAGGTTTTTAACAAATAATTTCCGGTACTTGAAAATTCTTTAAAACGCCCTGTAGATAAGTAATGAGAGCTGAATATAATCTCCAAAAAATTAACAAACAAATAAAGCGCTGCCGTAAAAAACTTGGGAGCGACGCAAATTTGTGTAACTTTGCATGACCTTCGGAAGTAGTTTACTTGATCGGTTTTACACCAAACGCAGTCCGGCACTTCCCCGTTTATAGGTCAAGTATTCTTAGCAGAATTTTAGTTTTATGGCAAAATATATCTTCGTTACAGGAGGTGTTACATCTTCTTTGGGTAAAGGAATTATAGCTGCTTCCCTTGCAAAATTATTGCAGGCACGCGGTTTTAGAGTGACTATTCAGAAATTTGATCCATATATCAATGTGGATCCGGGTACGTTAAACCCTTATGAACATGGTGAATGTTATGTAACGGAAGATGGCGCAGAAACCGATCTGGATCTCGGACACTACGAACGTTTTTTGAATACGCCCACGTCTCAGGCCAATAATGTTACCACCGGCCGCATCTACCAAACTGTGATCAACAAGGAAAGAGAAGGAGCCTATCTCGGCAAAACCGTACAGGTAATCCCTCACATTACGGATGAAATTAAACGCCGTATCCTCCTGTTGGGTAAAGATGGTAAATACGATATCGTTATTACAGAACTTGGTGGTACAGTGGGCGATATTGAATCACTCCCTTACATTGAGGCGGTTCGTCAGCTGCAATGGGAGCTGGGCGAAGAAGATTGCCTGGTAGTACACCTTACACTGATCCCGTACCTGCGTGCAGCTAAAGAGCTGAAAACCAAACCAACGCAACATTCCGTACGCCTGCTGAGCGAATATGGCGTACACCCGGATATCATCGTTTGCCGTACAGAAGAACCGCTGTACCGCGATCTGAAAAAGAAAATCGCCCTGTTCTGTAACGTACAGGTAGATGCCGTGATCGAAGCAAACGACGTTCCCACCATCTATGAAGTACCCCTGGAAATGATGCGCGAGAAACTGGACGTTTCTGTGCTGAAAAGACTGGGATTACCCGTGGAAAAAGAACCCGAACTGGTTAAATGGCGCGAATTCCTGGATAAACTGAAATATCCGAAATCCAAAGTAACCATCGGTTTGATCGGTAAATACGTGGAATTACAGGATGCCTACAAGTCTATCCTGGAATCATTTATACATGCCGGCTCCCTGAACGAATGCAAAGTAGTGGTACAAAATATCCACTCAGAACATATTACGCCTGAAAATGTATGCGAAAAACTGAAGAACCTCGACGGGCTCCTGGTAGCTCCCGGCTTCGGTCACCGCGGCATTGAAGGAAAGATTACCGCTATTCAGTATGCCCGTGAAAATCAGCTGCCGTTCTTCGGTATTTGCCTCGGTATGCAGATGAGCGTGGTGGAATATGCCCGTAATGTACTCGGCTGGAAAGACGCACATTCCGTGGAAATGAACCCTGATACCGCTCACCCGGTGATCAACCTCATGGAAGAACAGAAAAAAGTAACCGCCAAAGGTGGCACCATGCGCCTGGGCGCCTATGCCTGCGAACTCACGCCAGGCACCAAAGCGGCCGAAATATACGGTGGTACCAGCATCAGCGAAAGACACCGTCACCGCTACGAGTTCAATAACGACTTCCTCCGGCAGTTTGAAGACGCCGGCCTCGTTCTTTCCGGTAAAAACCCGGAAAGCGGTCTTGTTGAAATCATCGAACTGCCTGCCCATCCGTTCTTTGTGGGCGTACAGTTCCACCCTGAACTGAAAAGCACCGTGGAAAGCCCGGCGCCTGTTTTCGTATCCTTTATCAAGGCGGCGAAGCAGTATGCAGAAACTAAAAACGGTAAAGCCAAACTGGAAGAAACGATCGTGAAGTAAGCGCGCGGTTAAGATCGCCTTCGGCGATGGAAATTGTCCTGGGCAGGATTAGACTGATTGAGCTGATTTCACTGATTTGATTACGTTTGATTTTAAAAGATAATGGGAGATATATGCGGATAAATATTCGCTTATATCTCCCTCTTTCATTTTAACTAAAATCTCCGGGAATATAATCAGTGAAATCAGCTCAATCAGTCTAATCCTGAAAAAGACAATCGCCGAAGGCGATCCCCTCCGCCCAAACCACCCTGATCCTCAACAGGATACGCATTTCTTTTACTTATTTATTATTTTGGCGGCATTTAACAGGGGTTTCACCTAAAAAGCATGGTCAATTCATAAAATCCTGCTTACCTTTGCTGCCTAAATTTTAATTGCATTTCATGGATAGAAATTCGGTCATTGGGTTTTTACTGTTGGGCGTTTTGTTGGTAGGATATATATTCTTCAACCAGAAACAACAGGCAGGAGCCGCAAGGGAAAAAGCCAGGCAAGATTCCATCGCAGAGCTTAACAAGCCTAAAACACCTTTAGCAGATACTGTCAGCCTTGCTGCTGCCGCCGCAGGAGGCCAGCTGGACTCAGCCCACCAGGCGCTGTTAAACGGCGAATTTGGCGTATTTGCCGCTGCTGCTACCGGCAATGTGCAGAACACTGTACTGGAAAACGATGTGGTAAAGATCACTTTTTCCAATAAAGGTGGCCAACCGGCGAGTGTACAACTGAAACAATACAAAACTTATGATGGCGGTCCGCTGATGCTTGTTGAAGGCTCTTTTAACCGCCTCTCGGTAGAAGTGCCTGCCAGCTTAACAAAGATGCTGAACAGCGCGGATCTGTTCTTCACCGCCGGCCAACCCCAGGAAGGTGCAGGTGGCGTAAAAACAATCGCTTACCGTCTTAATACCAATAACCCGGCTTCTTACCTGGAATTTATCTATTCCCTGAAACCAGGCAGCTACGTGGTAGACTATACCATTCACGCCGTTGGCATGCAGGGCTTATTGCCAGGCAACCAGAACTACCTGAGCCTCCAGTGGAACAGCCAGGAAGACAAACAGGAACACGACCTCGAAAACGAGCGCCTGAACAACCAGGTGCACTATATGCTGGAAAATGATAAGCATGATTACTTTACCCTCAGCCGTACCAGTCATGAAAAACTGGAAAACAAACTGAAATGGGTGAGCGTAAAACAGCAGTTCTTCAATACCACCCTGATCGCTAAAAAGGAACTGTTCACTAACGTGGATGTAAACACGAAAGTGCCGGTAAGCCCCAATATCGTAGGCCAAACATTCAGCACTGTACAGATTCCGTATAGCCGTACCAATGATTTCTCCTTCCCGATCGAAATCTATTATGGTCCTAACCACTATAAAACACTGAAATCTTTCGATATCGGTCTGCAGAAGATCATCCCACTGGGTACCGGTATCTTTGCTTTTGTGAAGTATGTAAACATCTTTATCATTATCCCGGTGTTTAACTTCCTGAGCGGGTTTATCAGTAACTATGGTATTATCATTATCCTGCTCACCCTCTTCATCCGCCTGCTGATAGCTCCTTTCACTTACCAGAGCTATGTTTCCCAGGCTAAAATGAAAGTGCTGAAACCTGAAATTGATGAACTGAAAGCAAAGTATGGCGACGACCAGCAGGCATTCGGTGTGGAACAAATGAAACTGTTCAAAAGTGCAGGCGTAAACCCGCTGGGCGGATGTTTACCCGCATTGCTGCAGCTGCCTATCCTGGTAGCGATGTACAGCTTCTTCCCGTCTTCCATTGAGCTGCGCCAGGAAAGCTTCATGTGGGCAAAGGATTTGTCTACTTACGACTCTATCCTGAACCTCGGCTTCAACATACCATTCTATGGTAACCACGTGAGCTTGTTCACCATCCTCATGACCATCACCAGTTTGATCCTGGCGTTCTACAACCGTGGAATGACCGATCAGAGCAACCCGGTGATGAAGTACATGCCTTACGTAATGCCGGTGATGTTGCTGGGTATCTTCAACCGCCTCGCTGCGGCGCTTACCTTCTACTATTTCCTGTCTAACGTAATCAGTATCCTGTTACAGTTTGTGATCCAGAAGTTTATCATCAACCATGATAAAATTCACGCGCAGATCCAGGAAAATAAAAAGAAACCAAAGAGTAAATCCAAGTGGCAGGAGAAACTGGAAGAAGTCCAGAAACGTCAGCAGGAAATACAACAGAAGAAAAAGTAGGATTAATACAATCTGAACATTTCAATAATATTTTTTCGCAGAAGGCTTCCCGTTAAGGAAGCCTTCTCTATTTTTGAACGGATATGATAAAGAGATGGTTTTTATTGATGTGCGCTGCCGGAACAATCACCGCCGCACAGGCACAGGACACGATTCCGGATGCCGTACGTATTCAGGGAATAGTGAACTACCTGGCCTCAGATAAGCTGAAAGGCAGGGGCACCGCGGAGAAAGGCGGGAAAACAGCCAGCAACTATGTAGCCAAACAGTTTAAGAAACTGGGATTGAAGCCGGTAAACGGCAACAGCTTCTTCCAGGATTTTACCTTCACCAGGAAAGAACATAAAGATATCCCCGGCAGAAATGTGATCGGGTACCTGGATAACGGCGCCGCACGTACGATTATCATTGGCGCCCACTATGATCACCTCGGAACGGCCGCCTTATTCGACGGAAAATATCCCATCGGCGAAATCCACAATGGCGCAGATGATAACGCTTCCGGTGTGGCCGGCCTGCTGGAACTGGCGCGGTACTATGTAAAGAACCAGGGCCGCGAACCATTTAACTTTCTCTTTATCGCTTTCGGCGGGGAAGAGCTGGGATTACAGGGCTCAAAATATTACACCGCGCATCCGCTGATGCCGCTGGATAAAGTACATTTCATGCTCAATATGGATATGATTGGCCGCTATAACCCGGAACGGGGAATCGGCATTGGCGGCTATGGCAGCGCGGAACAATGGCCTGCCGTATTTAAAGAAGTGCAGCAACCAGGCATTAAATACTTTACGGATGCAGCAGGAAAAGGCGCTTCCGATCATCATAATTTCTATGTAAGCGGGGTACCGGTGCTGTTTTTTCATACCGGTGGCCACGATGACTATCACAAACCTACCGATGACGCGCTTAAGCTACAGGCTAAAGCAGAAGCAGGCATCCTGCAGCTGGAAACCCAGCTGATCAACCGCGCAATGGCTTACCCGGTATTGCATTATGTAGGGGAGAAGAGTTAGGAAATAAGTTCCACTTCATATACAGGGCTGAAAAGAAACCATTTATTAGACGCTACCTCTTCACAGCGGTAGCGTTTTCTTATTTTATCTCCTCTGCGGAATACGCGTCCGTCTTTGGTTTTAAACAGTCCGTGTAACGGTACCTGCTCTACGAAAAAATGGTTTTCTTTCTGGAGGTCATAATTTTTCAGCACGCGCATGAGGTTTTCATCTGCGCAGGAACTGGCTGCGGGGTTGGCCATACTCTGGCGCACGGCGGCTTCCACATCAGTCGGCAGCAGGCTTTTACCTACAAAATCACGCAAAATAAAAGAGAACTCCTGTTTCCACTCTTTGCCATGCGATGCTACGCGGTTAGCGTATTTATTAAAGGTGGTGAGGTGTGCAATTTCATGCAGCAGGGTAAGCAGGAAAGCGTATTTATTCAGGGAGCCATTCACACTGATCCGGTGCCCTTTGCCCTGCCCATCGGGGTGACGGTAGTCGCCGAGTATGCTGGACCGTTCGCGTGTAACAGTCAGGTGTACCTTATAGGTAGTCAGAAAATCCATTACCTGTCCGAAAGTCCCTTCCGGTAAGTAGGACGCTAATGCATTTAAGGGCGCCTCTTTTTTCAAATAGATTATTTTTTTAGCCTGGTCAGCCGGAAAAGGCTGATTGTTTCAAATACAGTATACACCAGGTACAGGAACAACAGCATGAAAATGGTCAGCTTGCTCACATCGGGCTTATAAATAAGCACGTAAGCAGCGATACCTATTACGCAAAGAAAAAGTTTGCTGAGAGTAGAGCCATAAACAGCCCTGATAAATGCATTATGGTTGGAAGAAGCGAGTCCCCGGCGACTCATAATATAAGACACCAGGGAGATAATAGCCATGATCAGGTTACCGGCCATCAGCACATTCACATGTGTGCCGAGGTCCAGCAACCTGGGTTTGAATATGATAACAAGTCCGTTTAAAATTCCAAAAACTGCGAATAACCGTATAAAAAATCTATCACTCATGCCGTCGGGTGTCTTTTATAATTTGCCACAAAAGTATGGCTAATGCAATTAAAGAAAAAATGATCAGGAATACCGGGAACCGCCAGCCAATCCATTGGTCTAGTTTATAGCCCGCAAATACTCCCAAACCCAGTGTAGCCATCATCTGGAAGGCTAATCCGGCATATCGTAAGAGCAGATTTCGGTTATTCGGCTTCCTGGAGGACGGTTTTTCCATGTTTCTGGTTATCAGCCGGCTGCTGATCGTCCATGTAGCAACGGCCATTGAACTTAGCAGAAGGCTCCATTTCAAAATGAGCGGTGTATACATCGCCCTTTACCAGTGCATTCCCTTTCAGGAACAGTAATTCTTCTACCTTGATAATTCCTGTTACCCGGCCCAGGATGTCAGCGCTCTGGCATACCAGGTCGCCCGTGATTTCACCCTCCGGACCTACCACTATTTTAGCTTTGGTAGATACCAGCCCGTTTACCTGTCCGTCAATCCTGATGTCGCCTTCACATACAATATCACCCTGTATTGAAGTGCCATTGCCTATAATGTTAATAGTAGATGTTGGCAACATGGCTTTGTTGTCACCTTTCGATTTGTTATTGTTATTGAACATAGGGAGTTAGGTTTTTCAAGTTTAGTGTGTAATATAAATAAATATATATTATTTTTTTGTATTTATATACTAATAGGTGCTGTTATCTACTGCAGGTACTTTTAACATCGTGGTATCCACTTTCCCGGTAAAGTCGCCGTTAATCACCTTTTTGATATTATCCAGGTATTGGTCGCGGGCATTGATAGCTGTTTCCAGTGAATCAGCCCTCATTTTCAAATGGATAAACTCTTTCCGTTGTTTCAGATCTCCATAACCCGGTATATAATAACGCAACGGCGTAAATACCACCGTAGCTACCGTAATGGCCACCAGTAATACAAAAAGGGTGCTGAAGGCAATGTATACGCTCATCCGGGAGAGTTTGAACGAGGTCACTTCTTCATAGGTATCTTCATTCATAATTACCAGGCGGTATTTATGACTTAGTTTTTCCAGGTTTCGTCTGCTGTTTTTATTCCCCTTCTTGGCCATGTTTTGCGGTACTTCTTAAAGAATGCTATTTCTTTTAAGGCGGGCTAAAGTTAATCATTATTGCAAAATAGGAAACAGTGTTTTGAGGATTGTAGGTAGAAAGAAGTCTTTTTATCTGAAAACCAACCTATTAAAATATATCTGCTGCCGGAAAAAAGTCAGCATCACTTCTGTCACACATATTCAATCAACTATTTTATCCTATCTTTAAAATATTTTTTCAAACTGTAAGTTATATATATTTAGCCTATACACCCTGGCATCCATGAATTGCATCATCAAACTGCTACCAAAATATCTGGGAATAATAATATTGTCATGTTGCCTGGTTTTGCAGGCTGCCCGGGCCCAAAATAAGCCTCAAAATCAGCCTCCGCAAACAAATTCCCGGGGCCAGGCTCCCAATAAACAGCAACAGCAACAAAAGCCTGCTGTCAAGCCCCTTTTTAAACCCCGCGAACAACGGGTGCAGGATCGCCGTCCCCCTTCAGAAGTAATGCTGGAGAAAAAGAAATGGACCTGGAAAAGACAATTCTTCCAGAACATGGCTACCCGGTTCAACTATTACTTTCACGCCAGGGTTAAACTCGACAGGGTAGTGAAAACCGCTAACCGCGATGGCCAGGATAACTATAACATCCTCCTGCCGTTTTATCCGTTCAGTTTGCAAAGCCAGGGCTTCAGCAAAGGTGAACTGGACTCCGTTATCGATAAAACAAACATGGCCATTCAGCTCCATGACCCCCGCGGCAAATGGATCGACGACTGCTTCCTCCTCATGGGACGCGCCTACTTCTACGAAGGAGATCTCGAAAATGCCAATAAAACATTCCAGTACATCAACATCGCCTTCGCTCCGAAAATGAAGTCGGAGTACAAAACAGTAGTGGGGGCGCATGAAAATGACCAGATCTCTATCGCCACAAAAGAAAAAAGAAAAGGCTTCTTCGGTCGCCTTAAACATACCAAAGCACGTAACGACGCCTTCCTCTGGAGAGCCCGTACCCTGCTGGAACAAAAGGAATACGATGAAGTACAGGCGCTGCTCAATATCCTGAATAATGATCCCAACTTCCCGCACCGCCTCGATGGCGACCTCGCGGAAGTACGCGCCTACAGCCACTATATCCAGAAAAGATACCCGGAAACAATAGAACCGCTGAAACTGGCCATCGATAAAAGCCACGACAAGGTAGCCAAAGCCAGGATGTCGTACATCCTCGGCCAGCTTTACCTCCAGCAGCACCCGGATTCCGCCCTTGATCAGTTCCGCAACGTAATCAGCATGAAACCCGATCCCATGATGGATTTCCAGGCCCGGTTACAGATTGCCAGAACCAACGCGGAAACTACCGGTGATGTAGCCGGCAGCATAGCTGGACTTCGCCGCATGCTAAAAAAACAACGCTTCGAGCGGTTCCGCGACGGGATCTATTACACGATGGGCGTCCTCGAATACCCCGATCATCCGGAAGCCGCCCTCAACTATATGAAACAATCACTGAAAATACCCAGTGATAACCTCATGCAACGCACCATCACCTACAAAGGCATGGCGGATATTTACTACGATCAGCGTAACTATACCGATGCAAAAAAATATTACGACAGCACCGCCGGCGTGATGACGAAAGACTTTGCAGACGCCCCCACCGTGGAAACCCGCAAAGAAGTACTCACAGAAGTAGTGCAGCGGCTGGAAACTATCCACCGGGAGGATAGCCTGCAGAAATTAGCTGCCTTATCCCCGTCGGACCGGAACATTGTGTTGTCGAAAATGGTGGCTGTCATGGAAAACGAAGCCGCTGAAAAGAAAAAGAAAGATAAACTGGCCGCCGCCAATCCACAGGAAAGTTCCTCTTCCTTCAGCATGACCGGGGGAGGCGCCGCCTATTCACCAAAAGAAGAAAAAGGCGATTGGTATTTTTATAATGCAGGCAGTAAATCAGCCGGCTACTCAGAGTTTAAACGCCGGTGGGGCAGCCGTCAGCCGGTTGACAACTGGCGGCGCAGCCAGAACGGCGTGGTAAATGCCACCAACAGCGCCGGCCCGATAGAAATTACAGAAGAAACAAAATCTGTCGCCCTGGGTGAAGTCCCGACAGACAGCATCAGCACGGAATCACTGGCGGCAGGGTTGCCACTCACACCGGAAAAGCTGGCCGCTTCGCAGAAAGCGGTAAACGAAGCCTGGTTCGACCTCGGCAAATTATATCACGATAAACTGGAAAACTATTCCCTTGGAATAGAAACTTACGACTCCCTGCTGATCCTCTTCCCGGATCATCCGCGCAAACCGGAAGTATTGTATTCCCTGTATGTATGGCATAGTAAACTCAATCATAATGCCCAGGCCAATCACTATAAATCAATGGTGCTGAACCAGTACGGCAATACCAATTTTGCGGACATCATCCGCTCAGGCGGTTTAAGGGATATCGACAGCCAGAAAAAGAAAGAGATCAGTGCCGCTTACGATGCCGCCTATGAAGCTTTCCGGAAGGGCAACTATACCGAATCAATGGCTATGAAGAAGCAGGCCGACAGCACCTATGGCGTCAACTTCCTCCAGTCAAAATTCGATTTGCTGGAAGCGATGCTGATCGTTAAAACAGATACGCTGTTTGCCACCGATACCCTGCAGCTGTCGCGCAATGCTGTACAGGCAGTACTTACCAGGTACGCCGCAGATGAACCGGTACGCGCCCAGGCCCAGGCCCTCATGGATGCCCTGAACCACCGCGCAGAACTGTCCGATTACCTCTCCAAGCTGGAAGTAAGGAAGAAAGATGCCAACGGCGTATTGCTGGATGAAGATATTTCCATGCGATACCCCTGGCAAAATCCGCAGCCGGTACTGGCCGACAGGATCAACGGCGCCAAAACACCGGTGGACTCGGCTAAAATAGCCGCCGGAATGGCAGGTATATTGCCCGCCCCCATAGTACCCATCGTACCGCCCAAACCGGTAACGCCCTATAAAATATCGGTTGATAACCCGTTTTTTGTAGTGCTCTCCTTCCAGCGCGTGTCTAAAGAACTGATGGATGAAGGACTCAACCAGTTTACCCGTTATAACGCAGCCAAACATGCCACCGATAAAATTGAAGTCGGCAGTTTTGTGCTCACGCCTAACGATGTGATGCTGATTTTCCGGCTTTTCCCCAACGAAGACAAGGCCCTGGCCTATTTCGATGAAATACGCGATGAGGCCGCAGCGAATATCATTCCCCGGATAAGACCTTCGGAATACAATTTCTTTGTGATTTCCAGGGATAACTTCATCCTGTTAAACAGCACTAAAGACCTGACCGGCTACCGTAAGTTTTTTACAGATAATTACGTGACCCAGTAAGTATTTTTGGAATTTTAAATAGCTTTGTCGGTCAGGCTGCCATAAACAGGCTTGTTTATTGCATATAAACTTTATTGAAAAAATTATATATATAGCCAACAGATAGTAATAAATTGCTTTTCATATAAAGGAATCGGGCAAAATCCGGCTATAAAACAAATTAAATAAGCGCATGAAAAAATCGGTGAAAATATTGTGGCGGGTGGCTTTTGGTATCTTAGCATTACTTGTTCTCTTAGTTTTACTCATTAACTTCCGGATCATCGGCAGCATGCCGTCTCTGGAAGAACTGGAAAATCCGCGGGCAGCACTGGCCGCAGAAGTAATTGCCGATGACGGTACCATTCTCGGTAAATACTACCAGGTGGACCGTTCCAGCAGCGATTATAATGAGATCTCCAAAAACGTGATCAATGCGCTGATAGCAACAGAAGAAACCCGTTTTTATGATAACTCCGGTATTGACCCCAAAGGCACACTGGCTATCCCTTTTTACCTGCTCATCGGTAAAAAACGCGGCTCCAGTACCATTACCCAGCAGCTGGCCCTGAACCTGCAAACGGATAACCTGGGAAAAACACGCTCCGGCAACCCGATTGGCAGGGCGTTTCAGAAGGTACAGGAGTGGATCATTGCAGTAAAGCTGGAAAGGAACTTCACCAAACAGGAAATTCTTACCCTGTACCTGAATACCGTAGCTTTCGGGGATAACGTATATGGTATTGAAAATGGCGCCAGAACATTCTTCAGCAAAGATGCCGGTCATTTATCCATTGAAGAAGCCGCTATCCTGGTGGGCATGCTCAAAGGTAACACCCTGTATAACCCGCGCAGGAACCCGCAAAATGCTCTCCAGCGCCGGAACACCGTTATCAGCAATATGCAGGAAGCCGGCTTTATCACCCCGGCGGAAGCTGCATCCGCGAAAAGCAAACCGATTGTACTGCATTATAATAAAATTGATCACAACAAAGGACTGGCCCCTTATTTCAGGGAAGTACTCCGCGATGAACTGAAAGGCTGGTGTAAAGTGCATAAGAAGGCCGACGGATCAGAGTATAACCTTTACCGCGACGGGCTCAAAATATACACTACCATTAACCCGAGAATGCAGTTATATGCAGAAGAAGCTGTGGCCAAACACCTGGCTGTACTGCAAAAATCACTCTCTGCACAAAACGATGTCAAAACCGGCAGCGTTTGGAAGAAATGGCCAAAATTCCTGGATCAGTACATGAAAGAATCCGACCGCTATAAATCCATGAAAGAGGATGAAGCAGACGATTCCACCATTGCCCGGGTGTTCAATACCCCCGTACGCATGAAGGTATTTGGCTGGAGAAGCTCTACCGAACCAGACCTGAATGAAATAGATACCACTATGACCCCGCTGGATTCCATCAAATATATGCGTGCCATTTTACAGGCGGGCTTTATGGCAATGGACCCTGAAAGCGGTGAAGTAAAAGCCTGGGTAGGCGGACCGGATTTCCGCTACTTCAAAAATGATCACGTGGCTAAAACACGCCGTCAGGTGGGTTCTACATTTAAACCCTTCCTGTACTGCTTTGCCATCATGAATGGCATGTCGCCAAATACCATTCTGCCAAATGAACCTATTTCCATCAACGGCTGGACTCCGCATAACTCGGAAGGCAGCACCGGTGGTAGCATTACGATGGCCGGCGCACTGGCAAAATCACTGAACCTTGTGGCCGCCTACCTGATCAAACAGATTGGCGCCAAGCCGTTTGCCGATTTCGCTAAAAATAAAGTGGGCTTCACCAGCGATATCCCTGCCTACCCGGCCATTGCGCTGGGCGCCGTGGAGCTGTCGTTGTACGAGCTGCTGCAGGGGTACACGATGTTCCCTGCCAGGGGGATCAATACCAAACCTATTTATATTACCCGTATTGAAGACCGGAACGGTAATATCCTGGAAACTTTTGCACCGGTAAAACGTGAAGTGATCAGCGAAAAGGAATCTTATACAATGGTGAAAATGATGGAAGGCGTGGTGGCACCGGGTGGAACCGGCGCCCGTGTCCGTTCCCGTTTTAATATCCAGGGTGAAATAGCCGGTAAAACCGGTACTACCAACGATAACACCGATGGATGGTTTATGGGCTATACCCCCAAAATACTGGCCGGCGCATGGGTAGGTTGCGAAAACAACTTTATCCACTTCAGCACAACGGCCATTGGTCAGGGTGCCAATACCGGCTTACCCATCTGGGCGTATTTCATGCAAAAAGTGTATGCCGATCCAACCCTGAAAGTAAGTCCCAATGATCATTTCCCGGTACCGCCCAATATGAGCGAAGACGACATTTACATGAATTACGATTCCAATGTAAAACCGGGCGCTGAATCAGAAAACGTGGGCAACGGGTCAGCAGATGATTACGGCTCCGGCGATGCCAGCGATTATGCCACTCCCGGCGCCGACAGCCAGGAACCTGCGCCGGCAAAACCAAAGGAGGAGCACAAAGACAATAAAGAAAACAAGCCGAAAGCTACTATGCCGCCGGCGCCGAAGAAAGGAGAGTAAGGATCGCCTTCGGCGATTTTAAATTGTCTTGGAGCAGGATTACGCTGATTAACCGTGATTACTATGATTTGATCATATTTCATTTTAAAGATTAAGGGAGATATAAGCGAATAGATCCGCATATATCTCCCTTAATCATTTATAAAAATCTAAAAGAATTAAATCAGGAAAATCAGGAAAATCAGTGTAATCCTGCTCCAAGACAATTTAAAAGCGCCGAAGGCGCCTTATTAACTAACCGCTTTATTTACCAGCGCAGCTGCTTCGCTGAGCAGGATGGCTGACTGTACTTTCAGACCGCTTTCTTCGATCAGTACTTTTGCTTCAGCAGCATTGGTACCCTGTAAACGTACAATGATAGGCACGGTGATGTTACCAATAGATTTGTAAGCATCAATAACACCCTGGGCAACCCTGTCGCAACGGACAATACCACCAAAAATATTGATCAGGATAGCTTTTACCTTAGGATCTTTCAGGATGATGCGGAAACCTGCTTCCACGGTTTGTGCGTTAGCGGTACCGCCTACGTCCAGGAAGTTAGCCGGTTCACCGCCGCTCAGTTTGATCATGTCCATAGTGGCCATTGCCAAACCAGCGCCGTTTACCATACAGCCTACGTTACCATCCAGTTTCACGAAGTTCAGGTTGTATTTGCTGGCTTCTACTTCTGTAGGATCTTCTTCAGAAATATCACGCAGTGCTTCCAGGTCGGGATGACGCATCAGGGAGTTGTCGTCCAGGTTTACTTTGGCATCCACGGCAATGATCTTCTCATCGCTGGTTTTGAACAGCGGGTTGATTTCCAGCATGCTGCAATCCAGTCCTACGTAAGCGTTATAGAGATTGGTTACAAATTTCACCATGTTTTTGAACGCTTCGCCGCTCAAACCGAAGTTAAAAGCAATGTTACGCGCCTGGAAGGGCTGCAGGGTCATATTGGGTTTTACCCATTCTTTGTATATTTTTTCAGGAGTGCTGTGTGCTACTTCTTCGATATCCATACCACCTTCTGTGGAGTACATGATAACGTTCTGGCTTTTAGCACGATCCAGCAGGATAGACAGGTAGAATTCTTTTACAGGGTTAGCGCCCGGATAGTAAACATCCTGTGCTACCAGTACTTTGTTTACCAGTTTACCCGCGTCGCCGGTTTGAATGGTAACCAGGGTGCCTCCCAGGATATTTCCTGCTATGTTTTTGATATCTTCTGCATTTTTTCCTACTGCCACACCTCTCTGTTCCGTACCACGGATCTTACCTTTTCCACGTCCGCCCGCATGAATTTGGGCTTTTACAACGGCAAATTCATTACCAAATTGCACTTTCAGCTGCTTGTATGCTTCCGCAGCCGCTTCAGGGGTATCCACCGGAATACCTTCCTGTACCGGTACATTATATTTTTTCAACAGTTCTTTAGCCTGGTACTCGTGTAAGTTCATCGGAATAAAATTTGCCGCTAAAATAGGTCATTATGATTTAAATATAAAACTGCAGTCATTTGTGAATTAAAAAATAACTTTGCGCGGGTTTGTTTTTTAAATCCGGCTTTTAATTAATGTATAAACAGATGAGTGAATTAACAGCAAAGATCACAGCAGCGGGGGAGTATATCAGCAAATTCTGGCAAAATAAGCCAGTGGCGGGCATTATCCTGGGCAGCGGCCTGGGTAACCTGACAGGGGAAATTGAAGATAGCATTGAAATTCCGTACAGCAACATACCCCATTTCCCCGAATCTACGGTGGAAGGGCATTCCGGCAAATTGATCCTCGGATTCATGCAGGGAAAGCCGGTAGTGGCTATGGCAGGGCGTTTTCACTTTTATGAAGGATTTTCCATGCAACAGGTAACTTTTCCTGTGCGGGTTATGAAAGCCCTGGGAATCCATACTTTATTTATTTCCAATGCCGCCGGAGGCATGAACCCATCTTTCCAGGTAGGCGATCTGATGATCATCAGGGATCATATCAACCTGCAACCGGAACACCCGCTGCGGGGCAAAAATGAGGACACGCTGGGTCCCCGTTTCCCGGATATGAGTGAACCCTATGCCAAAACGTTAATCGATGCAGCGAATAAAATTGCTGCAGCCAACAATATATCTTTACACAGCGGCGTATATGTAGGCGTTCAGGGGCCTACCTTTGAAACACGGGCAGAGTACAAGTATATGCACATCATTGGCGGCGATGCCGTAGGAATGAGTACCGTACCCGAAGTAATTGTAGCGGCACATGCCGGTTTGAAAGTATTTGCCATGAGTGTGATCACCGATATCGGTATCCGTGAAGAAGAAAATGTGATCACCCATGAAGAGGTACTGGCAGCTGCAAAAGCAGCAGAACCTAAGCTAACGCTGATATTTAGTGAATTAATCCGGCAACTATAAACGCTTTTGTTACTTTCGGATGAGGCAAATTTTCATTTTCATAGCCCTGCTGTTATTGTGCGGGAATCAATTAATGGCCCAGTTTAACTCGGGACGCATCAACAATATGGGCGGTGGCGGAGGCGGCACCAGCAAAATGCAGCGGGATACATCCAAACATGAACACGAGCCGGATACGCTGACGTTAACCTACCGCATCCTAGGAGAGCCCACCGATTATAAGCTCGATTCCTCCGTGGCCGATTTTCAGACCAATTATCTGAAAGTACCTTCCTCGTACACCACACTCGGTAACACGGGGAGCGCTGCCTATAACATGATCTATACGCCACGCATGAAACCCGGTTTTGACGCCGGCTTCCACGCCTACGACGTGTATTCCAATTCCCATAAAGATGCCCGCTTCTACTATACTACACGCCCTTACACAGAGCTGCAGTACCTGGTAGGCAGCAAACAGGAACAGGTTATCGGGCTGTCGCACACCCAAAACCGGACGGAACGCTTCAATTTTGCATTCGACTACCGCAAAATAAACGCTCCCGGATATTTCCGTTCGCAAAACACGAATCACGATATCTACCGGTTTACAGCCCGTTACCAGAGCAAAAACAAACGCGCCAATACTTACCTGAGCTTTTACTACAATAAAATCAACGGCGGGGAAAACGGAGGTATCAGAAGCGATACCTTCATGGCCAACAGCACTTACAAACAACGCAAAACCATCCCGGTAAACCTGGGCAATGATGCGTCCACAACGTATGCTTTCTTCGGCGGCAGCATACCGGTGAAATCCAACTACCGCGAAACAGGGTTCCTCATCCAGCAACAGTACGACTGGGGCCGGGGCGACAGTATCCACGTAAACGATACCACCGATTATTATAAGTATGACCCGATTTTCCGCGTACAGTATACGTTCAACTACCAGAATAATAACTACGAATTCCTCGACAGCAGCCCGGATACCGCGTTTTATTCCAGTCACTATAACTTTTTACCTGGCGACACGGTAGGAGCCAAGCATCAGTGGAAAATGATTTCCAATGATCTGTCGCTCATCCAGTTCCCGGTACTCGGCAACCTCGGGCACTTTATAAACATTGGCGCCCGCTTTGAAAGCCTCACCGGTACCTTCCTGGATGCAGATATCAATTTCACCAACCTGGCCGTACACGGGGAATACCGTAATAAAACCCGCAACCAGAAATGGGATTTCTCTGCAAGAGGCGAGTTTTATGTAGTAGGACAGAATATCGGAGATTACGGGTTTTATGGCATGTTGAAAAGACATATCAACGATTTCCTGGGAGATGTCCGCCTGTCGGTCAGCAACGTAAATAAGGAACCTTCTTACGTCTTCAAATATTTTAACAGTACTAATGATGCCTGGTATAATACCAGCCTGTCGAAGGAGAATATTACCCAGCTGCAGTTTGCCACCGAAAACAAAAAACTGGATTATACTCTTGCAGCCAATTATTTCCTGTTTACCAATTACACCTATTTCAAAGACTATTATCACAGCGATCAGTATAACTCCCTGTTTAACCTGTTACAGATAACGTTTAGCAAGAAGTTTACCATTAAGCCGTTTAGCTGGTATGTAGATATCGCCTTCCAGCAGTTGCATGGCAACGGACCACTGAACGTTCCCACTTTCTGGACCCGTAACCGGTTTGCCTTTGAAAAAAGACTGTATACAAACCTGAACCTCATGACAGGAATTGAGCTGCGCTATAACACCGGTTATTACGCAGATGACTATTCCCCGCTCACCGGTCAGTTTATTTACCAGAATGCCACCAAAATCAGTAACTCTTTACCGGATGTTGCAGCATTCGCCAATTTCCGGATCAAATCCTTCTCCGCCTATGTACGTGCAGAGAACCTGAATACTTTCCTGGGCGATAACAATTATGCAGGACCATTATATCCGTATAATAACTTCGCTTTCAGGGTGGGGCTCAGATGGTGGTTTATTAACTAGGAATTACAGATAACTATATGATGACCGGTATGGTGGCAACACTATCCCGGTCATTTTTTTTCTTACCTTTGTAATTCATCATGAAGCGATTTTTTGCCATATTATTTGCTGTACTGTATATCACGCTCACCAGCGGGTTTGCAGTAAACGTGCACTACTGCATGGGCAAACTGGCATCTGTAGACCTGCAGGAGGCTCCGGCTGATCACTGCGGTAAGTGCGGAAAGCCGTCAAAAGGCATGGATTGCTGTAAAGATGAATTTAAGTTCTGTAAGGTCACCGAATCGCACCAGGCTGCCAAAGCCCTGCAGGCCGGTTCCAACCTCGTTACAGACATGCAGCTGCCGGTAAGGGTTTTGCCTGCTTCCGCTTTGCCGGCGCAGGAAATGCTCCTCCTCAGTCGTCCCCACGATCCGCCAGACATTCCGTCGGCGCCCATTTTCCTCCGGAATTGTACTTTCCTGATCTGATGCAGTTTTGAATGTAGTGTTTGTTGCTGTGATACAGCAGCGCTATTGTTTTAACTGTTATTCATCTTTTTATTCAATTTTATTTCATCAGATCATGAAAATAGTATCCATTATACTGCTCGCACTGGGCATATCTTTCGGCGCAAATGCACAATTTAAAAAAGCCAGCGTACACGCTACCGGCCTTACCTGCGCCATGTGTTCAAAAGCTACTTACGAGGCCCTGGAATCATTGCCTTTTGTTGATAAAATAGATACCGATCTCGATAATACTACCTTCATTCTTACCTTCAAAACCGGTGCGCCGGTGAGCATCGATGCCATTAAAGATAAAGTGGAAGATGCCGGTTTTTCTGTAGGTAAACTGGTGATGACGGCTAACTTCGATGCCGTAAGCGTACAAAATGATGCGCACGTGGCATTTGCGGGCAGCACCCTCCATTTCATGGATGTGAAAAACCAGGTATTGTCCGGTGATAAAGACATCACGGTAATCGACAAAGACTTTGTTTCTTCCAAACAATTTAAAAAATTCAGTACCGAAACTACTATGCCCTGCTATAAAACAGGTATGATGGGCGATTGCTGCAAATCTGACGGAGCCTCTGCTTCCAAAAGAATTTATCACGTCACCATTTAATAGCCGGCCGGTATATGAAAAGAATTTTAATAATAGCCCTGGTCATCATAGCCAGCAGGGGAATAGCAGCCGCACAGGAATTATACGTGAACACGGAGCCGGCGAGCAATATGCCCGCCAACTCCCTGGGGATCAGGCTCTCCAATAAGTTTTTCAACATGAAGCATTCCGGCGATAACGGGATGCGCTTTGAGCCGGAAGTGATGTGGGGCGCCAGTAAAAAGCTCATGCTGCATGTGCTGGGATATGCTTCCAACATGATGCAGTCGTCCGTAAAATTCGAAGGCGGCGGGATTTACGCCAAATACCGCTTCCTGTCGCTGGATCAGCAGCATGCGCATTTCCGCATGGCCGCATATGTGAGGGGGTCCGTGGTCAACAATCCGTATTACCCGGAAATGCCTGATGGCTCGCATGGCATGCGGCCATATGATAATAAGGAGCTGGACCTGGAAGGGGCTACATCGGGCGTAAACGGGGGTATTATTGCTACACAATTGTTACATAAACTGGCATTGTCTACAACGTTAGGTTATTCCCGTTATATGAACAATGTGAAGGATAATATTCCGGACGACTTCTCCCGGAATTCCGTAAATTATAGTCTCTCTGCGGGGTACCTGGTGTTGCCGGTGAAGTATAAAAGCTTTCAGCAAACCAATTTAAACCTCTATGTGGAGCTGTTGGGCAAAACCAATACAGGCGCGGTTGGCAGAGGTTCTTACCTGGACATAGCGCCCGCAGTGCAGTTTATTTTTAACAGCACTACAAGGCTGGACTTGTCTTACCGCACGCAGTTAACCGGGGATATGCCAAGGAATACCTCTAACTCTTTTTTAATCAGGGTGGAGCATAACATTTTTAATATCAAAAAGTAACCGATGGCAACAACAGATCTGTTTATAAAAAATATGGTTTGTCCGCGCTGCATCAAAGTAGTTACTACCACTCTTGCCGCGCAGCAACTGGATGTTAAGGATATACAGCTGGGTAAGGTAACTGTTGAAGGCGCCGTTTCGGAGAAACAACTGCACCGGTTATCAGCAGCGCTTCAGCAGGAAGGATTTTTACTGATAGATGATAAAAAACAACAGCTGATTGCAGGCATAAAAAGTATTATTGTACAGGCAGTGCATCATTCAGAGCTGGATGAAATGAAAGAAAACTTTTCCACCTTACTGGCAGGGAAGTTGCAGAAGGACTATCATTATCTCAGTAATCTTTTTTCTGAAACAGAAGGCACTACCATTGAACAGTATATTATTCAACAGAAAATAGAGCGGGTAAAAGAGTTCCTGGTATACAACGAATTAAGCTTAAGTGAAATCAGTTACAAGCTGGGATACAGTAGCGTAGCACATCTTTCGGCGCAATTTAAAAAAGTAACTGGTCTTACGCCAAGTAAGTTTAAACAATTGAAAGCTCCCGAACGTATACCATTGGATAAGATATAGAAGTTAGTTGTTTTAGTTTTAGTTTAAAGAGAAGCTGCTGCACACCGTGGCTTCTCTTTTTAAAAAATCCGGATATGAAGAAGGTTGTTGTAAGTATATTGAAATTTATTCAGTCGCTTTTTGTGAAGAAGGATTGCTGCAGATAGTTTTAGCAGGGGGAAATAATTAAAGCCGCAGATGTAAGGTCTGCGGCTTTTGTATTATTAAAAAATGTTACGTATTGGAGTTACTTCTTGGATACTTCTCAGATACTTCTTGGATACTTAGGACTCGTGTATGTGTCGTAGTTCCTATACAGTTCCTATATAGTCCCTATACTGTCCCCATACACTCCCTATACTGTTCCCATACACTCACCATACACTCATGATACACTTCCAATACACTCCCCATACACTATGGCTCTTTTTTTGGGGCAATATTTTAATAATAAATGTCATATGTAGGCGTCTTTTATTTGCCCGGTATTAAATGGAAAACCGGGTATCATGATTTGCTTGCAGCAAGTCCAAACAAAATCAAAGGCAGTATAAAGGACACTAAGCTCATTACAGTCCAAAAATTTCGTTTCCATTTTGGGAACTCATCAAACTTCTTTAATAGTGTGATGATATTCTCCCGGGAATAGTAATTATAAACAATTGCCATCCAGCCAAACATAATTGGCAATGCAATTAAGTTGTCCGGTACATAGCTCCAGCCATTTCACCTTACTTACTGGTATGGTGTCACATTTTGTGATACCACCGTTTTTGTGATCCCGAACATAAAACATCTTTTCTGAAAACAGCACAAAAGTTTCCGGTAGCGGTATTGAAGAAATCCGCAAACGCTCTTACATCTTTTTTGTCTCCAAAAATTTTCAGCACAGTATTTGTAAATCCCTATCTTTACCATAGCGATTTACTGCAGATGAAGAACAAAATTTTTATTATCAGTTTGTTATGCGGATCTGGAATGTGCTTGTTGTTAGCCTGTGTAAATAAAAAAAAGCATACCGCCCCAAAACAAAAACAGATTGTAGCAAACATCAAACAGTTGGACGAAGTGATTACAGAAAGTATCACTGAAAGATTGTCAGCCCTGAAAGATAACGATGGTGAACTGGAAGACAGTTTGCAATCCTTCCGTCCTTCAGCCATACAGGAATTTTACGGAGCCGATAAACCGGCAGGTCAGTGGTCAAAGAACGGGATAACCAATCCTGCAGCCGATTCCATGCTATATATGATCCGGCATGCAGAAGACATAGGATTGCTACCCGCGCAATATCACGAGCCCGCATTAACCGCCGCCTGGGAACAAATCACCAACGACGCTACCGCAAAAAAAGATGCCGCCTTATGGGCAAAAGTAGATGTGCTGATGACAGACGCCTTCATGAAAATGGCCTCCGATCTGCGCTACGGCGTTGCTCCGCGCGATAGCATTACCCTTAGAAAGGATTCGGCGTTTACCGATGAACAACTCATCACACAATTACGGCAGGCACTGGAAGAAAAGAACGTGGCAAATATCCTGCATGCACTGGAGCCTTCACATGAAGGATACATTGCGCTGAAAGAAGGGATTCAGTCTTTCAAAGCCAAATACGAAAACTATCACTGGGATACGTTACCACTCAACTATACCGACACGCTCGGATTCCGGCAACTGGTGATCAACCGGCTGGTGCAAAGCGGTCACCTCGATACCACCGGCCGCGAGCTGGATTCCGCATTGCTGAAAACCGGTGTGAAAGCTTTCCAGAAAGAGTTTAATATTTATCCCGATGGGGTAGCAGGGAAAAGAACAGTGATGGCCATGAACCGCTCTGTGCACGACTGGATCATGCAAGCCGCTGTAAACCTCGACCGCTGGCGCAAACTGCCGGATACATTGCCTTCGCGGTATATCCTGGTAAACCTGCCCGGCTATAATCTGAAGGTGGTGGATAGCGGGGAAGTGGTGCTGGAATCACGCGTAATTGTGGGCACGCCCCGCACCCGTACGCCACTACTCAATTCCTACATGACCAACTTCATGATGTTCCCTTACTGGCGGGTACCTTACAGTATTGTGTTTAAGGAAATGCTGCCGGCTATTAAAAAGAATGTCGGTTATCTTGCGTCCAAGAACCTGGAAGTAATAGATAAAGATGGTAATGCAGTGGATCCTTATACCATCGACTGGTCGAAACTCGGCAAAGGGCATTTCCCTTACGTGCTGCGCCAGATGGATGGTATAGACAATTCACTGGGCATTATGAAATTCAACTTCAGGAATAAGTACAGTGTATACCTGCACGATACCAATAACCGCGGACTGTTTAAAAATTCCATGCGCGCTATGAGTCATGGCTGTGTGCGGGTACAGCAATGGGATAGCCTGGCGCAGTACCTGGTGCGGGCCGACAGCTTACGGCATAGCGGAGATAGTGTTCGTGTGTGGCTGGCGCGGCAGGAAAAGAAACAGGTAGATCTGCCCAAACATATTCCTATTTACCTGCGATATTTTACCGCAGAAGGACAAAATGGTAATCTTGTTTTCTATGATGATATTTATGGAGAAGATAAAATATTAAGAAAGAAGATGAAGTTGTAAGAACTCCATCTTATTAAAATAAAAAAGCAGCGGATACTTTATTCCGCTGCTTTTTTATTGTCTTTATAAACTTACGCCAGTTTCGCTTTCAGCGCGGTGTCCAGTGCTTCCAGGAATTCTTCCGTATACAGGTAATGTTTACCATGTTCTACTTTGTTTCCGTGGATACAAACAGCCAGATCTTTGGTCATTTTACCACTTTCTACGGTTTCAATACAAACCTGTTCCAATGCCTGGCAGAATTTGATCAGTTGCTCGTTGTTATCCAGTTTACCACGGAATTCCAGACCGCGGGTCCATGCAAAAATGGAAGCGATAGGGTTGGTGGAAGTAGGTTTACCAGCCTGGTGATCGCGGTAGTGACGGGTTACAGTACCGTGTGCGGCTTCTGCTTCCATTGTTTTACCATCAGGGGTGATCAGGGTGGAAGTCATCAGGCCGAGAGAGCCAAAGCCTTGTGCAACGGTATCAGATTGCACGTCGCCATCGTAGTTTTTACAGGCCCATACAAAGTTACCATGCCATTTCAGTGCGCTGGCTACCATGTCATCGATAAGGCGATGTTCATAAGTTAAGCCGTGTGCCTGGAATTCAGCTTTAAATTCCTGTTGATAGATTTCTTCGAAGATATCTTTGAAGCGGCCATCATATTTTTTCAGGATGGTGTTCTTGGTGCTCAGGTATAAAGGCCATTTTTTCATCAGTGCCTGGTTGAAACATGCACGGGCAAAGCCTTTGATAGATTCGTCGGTGTTGTACATCGCTAATGCAACGCCATCGCCTTTGAAGTTGTATACTTCGTGTTCGATCACTTCACCATTTTCGCCTTCAAACTTAATGGTCAGTTTACCTTTTCCTTTTGTAACGAAATCGGTAGCGCGGTACTGATCACCGAAAGCATGACGACCAATACAGATAGGGGCAGTCCAGTTAGGCACCAGGCGCGGAACATTTTTCATTACAATTGGCTCACGGAATACGGTACCATCCAGGATATTACGGATAGTCCCGTTGGGGGATTTCCACATCTGCTTCAGATTGAATTCCTTTACGCGGTCTTCATCCGGTGTAATGGTAGCGCATTTAATACCTACGCCTACTTCCCTGATAGCATTGGCTGCATCAATGGTTACCTGGTCGTTGGTAGCATCGCGGTGTTCCATGCCCAGGTCATAATATTTAATTTCAACATCCAGGTATGGAAGTATCAGTTTATCCTTGATGAATTTCCAGATGATTCGTGTCATTTCATCACCATCCAGTTCAACTACCGGATTAGCAACTTTAATTTTTTCTGCCATTTCGGGTTTTTTAAAATTAGATTAAAAAGCTTTTCACAACAATTATTCAAGCGGGTCCCAATTGGGATAATCACGAAAAATACGAATAGCTGGGAAAAAAACAAAATTTCGCGGATATTGTCTTTTTCAGGATTAAAAGGATTAGGGGAGATATAAGCGGATATATTCGCTCACTTCTCCCCTAATCCTTTTAATCCTGAAAAAGTCCAAAAAGTAAAATCAAGGTAATCAGTATAATCAGCGTAATCCTGAAAAAGACAACCTTCGCTTAGTGTTGCATCTGCTTGATCACTTCATCCGCAAATTCGCTGGTTTTCACCAGGGTGGCATCATCCATCAGGTTGTAGAAGTCGATGGTAACGCGTTTGCGCATAATAGCGGTGCTGAGGCCGTGAACAATGATTTCAGCCGCTTCTTTCCAGCCCATGTATTCCAGCATCATTACGCCGCTCAGGATTACTGAAGAGGGGTTCATGGTGTTGGTGTTGGCAAAGCGGGGTGCAGTGCCGTGTGTGGCTTCAAACACAGCGTAGCCGGTCAGGTAGTTGATGTTGGCGCCGGGGGCAATACCAATACCGCCTACCGCAGCAGCCAGTGCATCGGAAATATAATCGCCGTTCAGGTTCAGCGTAGCTACTACAGAATAGTCCTGTGGCGCCAGCAGGATCTGTTGCAGGAAGTTATCCGCAATTACATCCTTGATCAGCAGCTTTCCTTTTGCCAGGGCTACTTTCAGCTCTTTGTTGGCTTCTTCTTCGCCCAGGTCTTTCTTGGTTTTTTCCCAATGTTCCCAGGTGTATACTTTATCGCCGAATTCTCTTTCTGCCAGTGCATAGCCCCAGTTTTTGAAACCACCTTCGGTGAATTTCATGATGTTGCCTTTGTGTACCAGGGTGAGTGACGGACGTTTGTGCTCCAGCGCATAGCTGATAGCAGCGCGTACCAGTCGTTCCGTACCTTCAATAGATACCGGTTTAATACCCAGGGAAGAAGTTTCCGGGAACCTGATCTTTTTAACGCCCATTTCATTTTGCAGGAAATCGAGCAGTTTCTTTGCTTCAGGTGTCCCCGTCATATATTCAATGCCGGCATAGATGTCTTCCGTGTTTTCACGGAAAATCACCATGTCCACTTTCTCCGGATGTTTCACCGGGGAAGGTACTTTATTGAACCAGCGTATGGGCCTTACACAAGCATAGAGATCCAGCTCCTGGCGCATAGCAACGTTCAGGGAGCGGATACCACCGCCAACGGGAGTAGACAGGGGACCTTTGATAGACACCAGGTATTCTTTCAGTGCATCCAGCGTAGCCTTTGGCAGCCATTCACCTGTTTGCTGGAAGGCTTTCTCACCTGCCAGTACTTCTTTCCATTCAATTTTCCTATCACCGCCATAAGCTTTCTCTACAGCTGCGTCGAATACACGTACACTGGCTCTCCAGATGTCCGGACCTATTCCGTCGCCTTCAATAAATGGGATGATGGGTTGTGCAGGGACCTGTAACAGGCCATTGTTCATCGATATTTTTTCTGCCGGCATAAAACGGTTTCTTTATGCGTTACGTAATTGTTGTAATCGCGTGCAAAGGTAAGGCTTTTCCGTTTACGCAGGGGTAAGATTTACCCTTTATTTCAGCAAATTTAACACCTGCATATAACTTTTTGCTTATGTTAGGATTAATGTTATTTTGCTGCTCATTTTTTTGCAGCAACAAAATCTCAGATACCACCATGATTCCTGTTACATATCTCGCCCTCGGCGATAGTTATACTATAGGTGAACAAGTTTCTGCCTCCGAACGTTTTCCTGTACAGGCAGCCGCTTTACTCCGGGAACAGGGCTTTGATGTAACAGATCCCGAGATCATTGCCACCACCGGTTGGACCACCGGTGAACTGGAAGCCGGTATTGCCGCTGCTCATATAAGTAAAACCTATGATATAGTAACACTGTTGATAGGCGTAAATAACCAATACCGCGGCCGTTCCGTGGAGGAATATGAAACTGAATTTACCGCCCTGCTGCAAAAGGCGATTGTTTTTGCCGGCAACAATCCTTCACATGTGGTAGTGCTGTCTATTCCCGACTGGGGCGTAACGCCATTTGCGGCCGACCGCGACCGGGAACAGATCCGCCGGGAAATAGATGCGTATAACGCCGCCAATAAAGCCATTGCAGAAGAATGGCTGGCGCCTTACCTGGATATCACGCACTTTACCCGGGAAGCCGCCCGGGATCCGGAACTGGTGGCAGGTGATGGATTGCACCCCTCCGGAAAGGATTACAGCCGCTGGGCCAAAGCCTTGCTGCCTTTGTTGCAACAGGTATTGCACTGAGAACGAAAATATCCTACATTCATATTAAAGAAAACCTGAACCAATGGAAAGCCATATCGTAAAAATCCTGGCCGTTACCCCCGTAACACATAACGTCCGCCAATTCACCGTGGAAAAGCCCGCCGGATATACTTTTGTGCCCGGCCAGGCTACAGAAGTAGCGGTTAATAAACCCGGGTGGGAAGAAGAAAGACGCCCCTTTACCTTTACCAGCCTTACCGAATGGGATCACCTGGAATTTACCATCAAGATCTACGACGACCATAGCAGCGTTACCCACGAACTGGGGCAGCTGAAAACCGGTGATGAACTGATCCTGCACGATGTATGGGGTACCATTCATTATAACGGGGAAGGCACTTTCATCGCCGGCGGCGCAGGCGTTACCCCTTTCATCGCCATCCTGCGCGACCTGCAGCACAAAGGCCGGCTGGGCAATAATCAACTGATCTGCTCCAATAAAACCCTGGGAGATATTATCCTGAAAGATGAATTTGAAGAAATGCTGGGCAACCGTTTTATTAATACGCTTACCGCGCAGGAAGTTCCCGGCTACGACCACCACACCATCGATGAAAACTACCTGAAAGAGAAGATCAGGGATTTCAACCAGCATTTCTATATCTGTGGCCCCGATCCTATGGTACAGCAACTGAAAGCCATCCTCGTAAAACTGGCCGGAAACGATGCCCTGGTAACGGTAGAAATATAGCCCGCCGTTTTCACCGGCAATTTCCTGCTTTTTACCGGTGAGGGTACTTTATTAGCCTAAACCCTGTTTTCAGTAACAGCGTGCCGTTCTACATTTGTATCATAAATAGTAAAACAAATGAAAAACGAAGATATCGACGCATCAAGAAGAAAAGGCCGCTTTATAGGCGGTGCGGTTTTCATCATCGTTGGCGCCGGCCTGTTATTACAACGCCTGGATCTCAACCTGCCTCACTGGCTGTTCTCCTGGCAAATGATCCTGATAGCGGTTGGTATCGTGATAGGGGCAAAGCATAGCTTCAGATTTGGAGGATGGGTTGTGATGGTGCTGGTAGGCGGGATTTTCCTGGCAAACGAAATACTCAATCTGCCATACGCCACCGGCAGGTTTATATGGCCGGTAGCATTGATCCTGGTAGGTATTATGCTGATCTTTAAAAGGAACTATCACGGAACGGAATGGCCGTCCAAAAAGCACAGCTTCGGCTCCAGCGAGGAATTTGCCACCGGGGAAGATATGCTGAGCGCCAACGCCATTTTTGGCAGTGTGAATAAAGTAGTGATGTCTAAAAACTTTAAGGGAGGCGATGTAAGCGCTATCTTCGGCGGCGCAGTCATCAACTTCATGAACGCCGATATCAACGGCACCGCTACTATGGACGTTTCAGCCGTTTTCGGTGGTTGTGAAATCATTGTACCGGCCAACTGGAAGGTGCAGGTGGATATAGACGCCATCCTCGGCGGTGTGGAAGATAAACGTAATACCGGCGTAATATCTGCCGGACCCATTGAGAAACTGCTGATCCTGAAAGGATCCTGCGTATTCGGTGGCGTGGAAATAAAAAGTTACTGATCCTTAAACATCCATATCTCAACCTCTATTCTATCTTCTCCAACTTTTAAATTTTAATTTTATGCATTGGTTTGTTGCGAAAGTAGTATATCAGATCATCTGCGGTGAAGGCAATCACACCCCGCAATTTGATGAACAATTAAGACTGATCAGCGCTGTTACCAAGAAAGATGCCTGCGATAAGGCCCGTGGAATTGGTATGCAGGAACAATATGCTTTTAAAAATCAACAACAGGAACTGGTACAATGGAAGTTCATCAACGTACCGGAAGTATATACCCTGGATCAGCTGACAGACGGTATGGAATTGTACTCCCGCATCGAAGAGCCGGGTGACCCCAATTCCTACATCGCCTGGTTGCAGATGAAATCTGCACAGCTACAGGGACAACAGTACTTTGAACTTAACGTATAACAGATAAATCACCTTCTTTGGTAAAGCAACTGATTAAAGGTAATGCATGGTGGGCTTTCCTCGCCTCCTTCGCCATATGGATGTTCCTGTATGGCGGATTGCTGTGGTACTGGTTCGACCTTCCCCTCTGGCAGTCGGTCACCGACAGTGCAGTGCACGTCATACTACTGGGAGCCGCCGGTATTGTAATAAGCCATAACGTGGCTTATTACCGCCCGGCAGACGGCACCATGAAGTTTGGCTATGTAGCTGTCCTGAGCTTTGCTTTGTCGGTATTGTGGGTATGCCTGAGCCGCTGGATACTGGTATCTGCCTTCCCCGAAGATACATCGTATCTCAACTGGCTGAACAATGCTATCCCCGTTCACGCCATTGTTGGATGCATGCTGATTGCAGGTATCGGATTCAGGAGCCAGATGTGGTATGATGAGGAAGAACAACAGGAATATCGGCAACGTAAAGAAGCTACTGAAAAGATTGTAAGAGAAGCAGAACTCTTTAAACTGCGGCAGCAACTACAGCCGCATTTCCTGTTTAACAGCCTCAACTCTATTAATGCACTCATCATGCTGCGGCCAAAAGAAGCCCGCGAGATGGTACTGAAGCTTTCCGACTTTTTAAGAGGATCATTGAAACGTGAAGATGACCAGTGGATCACACTCGCGGAAGAACTCAACTACCTGCAGCTCTACCTGGATATAGAGAAAGTACGTTTCGGACATCGTTTAACCACCAACGTTGTTCCTTATGAGGAAGCCGATAAAATGATGATGCCGCCGATGCTGCTGCAGCCGGTAGTGGAGAATGCGATTAAGTTCGGACTATATGATACCACCGGTGATATCACCATCAGCATAAAATCATGGCTGCAGGATAACATGTTGTATATCGCCATACAAAATCCGTTCGACAACGAACTGCAGCAACCCAATAAAGGAACCGGTTTCGGCCTGACTTCCATACAACGCAGGCTGTACCTGCTGTTTGCACGGCAGGACCTGCTGGAAACCACGGCCATTGATAATATATTTACTACCATTATTAAAGTACCACAATCGCATGATAAAAGCAGTATTAATTGATGATGAATCATTGGCCCGTGAAGTGGTGAAGGAATACCTGTTAAGCTTCCCGCAAATAGAAGTGGTGCAGGAATGCAACGACGGATTTGAAGGATTAAAGGCCATACAACAGCATCAGCCGGATATCATTTTCCTGGATATACAAATGCCAAAGATCACGGGTTTTGAAATGCTGGAACTCGTGGAAAATATGCCTGCCGTGATCTTTACCACGGCCTTTGAAGAGCATGCTATCAGGGCCTTTGAAGTGCATGCGGTCGACTACCTGCTGAAACCCTTTTCCAGCGATCGCTTCGACAAGGCCGTACAAAAATGGCTGGATCATTTTCAAACACCTGTTGCCACCAATACGGAAGCATTGCTGGAAACCGCTGCGGCCACACCTTTGCAAAGCAACCGCGTGGTAATAAAGATCAATGGTAAAATCAAAATCATCCCGGTACAGGATATCCACTACCTGGAAGCAGCAGACGATTACGTGAAGATAATGACACAGGAAGGCAGCTTCCTGAAAAATAAAACAATGTCGTTCTTCGAAAAAATGCTGGACCCGCAACAGTTTACACGGGTGCATCGCTCTTATATACTCAACGTAAACCAGGTAACACGTATAGACCCCTACGAAAAAGAAAACCACCTGGCTATACTGCGCAGCGGCGCCAGGGTGCTGGTGAGTAAAACCGGTTACCCGCGACTGAAAGCTGCGTTGGGGTTGTAGCGGGAGGATCGCCTTCGGCGATTTTAAATTGTCTTGGAGCAGGATTACGCTGATTATACTGATTTTAAGGATTTGATTACGTTTGGATTTTATTAAAAGATTAGGGGGAGATAAAAGCGGATATCTTTGCTTCTATCTCCCCTAATTACTAAAATCAAAACATAATCAAATCCTTAAAATCAGTATAATCAGCGTAATCCTGCTCCAAGACAATTTAAAATCGCCGAAGGCGATCCTGCGCGAATAGTTTCTCCAGTTTTTCTTTAGAAAGAATTTTCTGCACCTGTATACCTGTAGCAATCATACGGCCGTTGCAAACGGCTTCGTAACTACAGGTGATTTCATGATGTTGTATTTGTGTGATAACGGCCGTAAAGTCCACCCGGCTGCCGGTTAAAGCAGGAGAGAGATGTTCCACAGTAAGCCGCGTGCCAATGCCTTCTTCGGATGATTCCTTCATATCAAGCACAAACAAACGGCAGCACCATTCTGCATCCCGCGCCAGTGCAAAGGTGGCATACACAGGATGAACGTGCCCGCTGTCAAAAGAGGCACAGTCTTCCGGCCGCACGATGCGGCTGAAATGTTTGGTATCACCGGGTTTGAATAACGAAAGCATACTTTTAAAATTTTATTGCACTACCAGCACCGGGATCTTTACCTGGTGACGCACCTGGTTAGCTGTTTCGCCATACAGCCAGTCTTTAAAGCCCCTGTGGCCGTGGCCTCCCAGTACCAGGAAGTCCGCTTTTTCTTCGTGTACGATGCGGGCAATTTCACGGGCGCGCCGGCGGAAGCCAAGTACGCCTTTGGCGCTGATATTGCGGCTTTTCAGCAGGGCAATATAGGTATCCAGCTGTTCCTGGTCGCGGCGTGTTTCCAGGTCGTCCGATTCTGTACCAAAGTATTTGGCGGAAGCGCTTTCCACAATGTGAATAAGAATATACTGCGTGTGTTCGTTTCCGTGAGCAATGGCGTTGGTCACAATATCCTTGTCGCGCTCCGAGAAATCAAGGGCCATAGCAATACATTGATAGGTAGGCTTTTCCATGTCTCCCAGCGACACCTGTGTGGTATGGATGCCAGCGGCGGCATCTTCGCGGTAGCGGCGGCGCAGGGGATACACGATGGTGATGAAAAGCAGCGCCACAAAGCCGAGGCAGCCGGCCATAATTAATCCATCTACAAAAATATTCCCGGTACCAGACATATAATCAAAGGCTTCTGATAATACCATCCGCATATTAAGGTACACCAATAAACTGGTGACCAGCCAGCTGAAAATTTTGGTAACGGGCTTAATGGCAAAGGTACCCATCGTTTTTTTATCGCTTACAAAATGGATGAGCGGGATGATGGCAAAGCCAAGTTGTAAGCTGAGCAATACCTGGCTGAATACCAGCAGTGCGCCTACTTCTTCATCGCCGGCAATGAGGATCACCAGCAGGGCAGGGATGATGGCAAGCAGCCGGGTGATAAGCCGCCGCAGCCACGGGTTAATGCGCAGGCGGAGATAGCCTTCCATTACAATTTGCCCGGCCAGGGTGCCGGTTACTGTGGAGCTTTGACCCGCTGCAATCAACGCCACCGCAAACAGGATAGGCGCCAGTTTGCTTCCCAGCAGCTGATCCAGCAGCCGGTGGGCATCCTGGATTTCGGCCACATCGGTTCTGCCGCTTTTGAAAAATACAGCGGCAGCAAGTATTAAGATCGCAGCATTCACCAGGAACGCGAGGTTCAGGGCTATGGTGCTGTCGATAAAGTTCATTTTAATGGCCTGCTTAATACCGGCGTCGTCCCGTTTTATTTTCCGCGTTTGTACCAGTGCTGAATGCAGGTACAGGTTATGCGGCATCACGGTGGCGCCGATAATACCAATGGCAATATATAATGCGGTGTTATCCGGGATGGTGGGAATAAAACCCTGCACTACTTCGTGCACCTGGGGTTTTACGAGGATCAGTTCTACCAGGAAGGAGGCGCCTACAATGGCAACAAGACTGATAATAAACCCTTCCATTTTACGGATGCCGTAGCGTTGCAGGATCAGGAGCAGGAAGGTGTCCAGCACGGTGAGGCTTACACCCCATACCAGCGGCAGCCCTGTGAGCAGCTGGATACCGATCGCCATTCCCAGCACTTCTGCCAGGTCGGTGGCTGCTATGGCGATTTCCGCCAATACATATAAGATGAAATTCACTACCGGCGGATAGGTTTCCCGGTTAGCCTGCGCGAGGTCGCGGCCACGCACAATGCCCAGCCGGGCGCTCAGGCTTTGCAGCAGCAATGCCATGAGGTTACTCATGAGCAATACCCATAATAGTTTATAACCATACTGGCTGCCGCCGGCCAGGTCGGTGGCCCAGTTGCCGGGGTCCATATAACCCACGCTTACAAGATAGGCGGGGCCAAAGAAGGCGAAGATTTTTTTCCACCTGGATTTTCCATTCGTTTCTACACTCTGATGTACCTCACTTAACGATGCTGATGAATGTGTATGCTCGATGCTCATAGTATATTGCTGATAATTAAACGGGTCTGACCATTATATTTTTTGCCACCTGCTCACTGATGGTGATGGCAGTGTGGCCTTTTACTTTTATTTCTATAGAATTGTCGTATTCATAATGCGCTGCTATTTCCAGCTGGGTGCCCAGTTTAATTCCTTTGGCGTTGAGAAAGGCCAGCAGGGCGGTGGATTGGTCCGATACCGCTGTAACTACCAGTCGTTTGGCGTTGGCCTGATCCAGCGAGGTTTGCGGACGTGGTTTGGCCAGTTTTCCGTTGGCATCGGGAATCGGGTCGCCATGTGGATCTATCACCGGGTTTCCGAGGAATTCGCTGAGCCGGTTGGTGAGTTTTTCACTGCGTACATGTTCCAGTTCTTCTGCCAGCTCGTGTACTTCTTCCCAGCTGAAGGAGAGTTTATCTACCAGGAAGCACTCCCACAGGCGATGTCGCCGTACAATCTGCAGGGCGGCTTTTCTGCCGTCTGCCGAAAGCGTGATGCCTTTGTATTTCTCGTATTCAATCAGCTTCTTCTCTTTCAGCTTTTTGGCCATGTCTGTTACCGATGCCGGCTTCGTATCCAGTTCATAGGCCAATGCGTTGGTGGTTACTACGGCGTCGCCTTCCTGCAGCTTATAAATCGATTTGATATGGTTTTCCTCTGCGATCGATAAATTCATGTTATCTAAAATATTATTTAGACAAATCTAAATAATAAATCTGAACATTTCTCTATCCGGTATGTTTTTTGATTTTTAACGCGCACATATAAAAATTATATCTAACTTTTCGCCCAGAATTAACTTTTCTAATGAAGCGTTTCCTTTTATTATTACTGGCAATCGGCGTGTTGGCAGCCTGCAAATCGAAGAAGAAATCAGGCAGCGGCGACGAGCCCATGACATTTGAAGACTTCCAGGCATTGTTTACGCCTGGCGCCCTGCCCTACAGGCTTACACCGGATACGCTCCAGCTGAAACAACCAGATTCACTGCGGCTGGATACTGCTGCTATGCGGTTTCTGACAGATACGCTGACGAAAGGAGATTTCGGTAAGAATGAGCCGGTGAAATACTTCCCGCTGCAGCGGATTCCCGGCAGCGTAGTAAACTATATGACTGTGAAAGCTGCGGGCAGATCGCAATCTGTAGGCTATCTCTGCTTCCTGGATAAAAAAGGGAAATACCTCAACAGAATACGTGTAGCCAACACAGGTAGTGCGGATGGTACAGTTACCTCCCTGGTAATAGACAGTAAGAATGTAGTGAAGATCAGCAGCGAAACAAAATTGTCGGGCAGCAGGAGCGCATTGAGAGAAGATTTTTACATGGTGAATCCCGATGGTTCGGTAACGCTCATCATGACTAACTCCAACGGACCTACGAACGCCGGGCAGATTTTCAACCCGATTGATACGCTGCCCCGTAAACATAAATTCTCCGGCGATTATACGGCCGGCGATATGAGCATCGTATCCATCCGTGATGGAGAGGATACCAGGTCTTTCCAGTTCTTCATCACCTTCTCAAAAGATAATGGTAACTGTAAAGGGGAACTAAGCGGCAGGGGACATTACATTGGCGGCAACCGGGGCGAATACAAGGACAAGGAATCTTCCTGTGGTATTGCTTTCCAGTTTACCGGCAACCGCGTGAGCATCCGCGAAATAGGCGGCTGCGGCGCTTATCGTGGTATCAAATGCTTCTTTGAAGGCGGCTTTGTGAAGAAGGTGGAAAAGAAGAAAAAGAAGTAGGATCGCCTTCGGCGATGAAATTGTCTTGGAGCAGGATTACGCTGATTATACTGATTTCACTGATTTGATTACGTTGGATTTTTATTAAAATATTGGGGGAGATAAAAGCGAATATACCCGCTTATATCTCCCCCCGTTATTAAAATCAAAACGTAATCAAATCAGTGAAATCAGTATAATCAGCGTAATCCTGCTCCAAGACAATTTCATCGCCGAAGGCGATCCCTCCGCTCTTTCCGCGTTTTTTTCAAAAAATATTTGGTAGAATAAAAATAGTTTATACCTTTGCGATCCAATCGAACGAAAGGGACGATAGGTAAGAAACAAAAGAGGGAGCTTAGCTCAGCTGGTTCAGAGCATCTGCCTTACAAGCAGAGGGTCACTGGTTCGAATCCAGTAGCTCCCACACTACAGTATTTGACATATTTTTCCAAAGATCTTTAAGAGGGAGCTTAGCTCAGCTGGTTCAGAGCATCTGCCTTACAAGCAGAGGGTCACTGGTTCGAATCCAGTAGCTCCCACACTGCAAAACAACACCTCCAAAAGATCTTTACGGGAGCTTAGCTCAGCTGGTTCAGAGCATCTGCCTTACAAGCAGAGGGTCACTGGTTCGAATCCAGTAGCTCCCACACTACACACCAATAAAAAAGGTCCTGCAGCAATGCGGGACCTTTTTGCGTTTAGCCGTCACGGGCTATCCATTATTTCTTAAATATCCTTTTCACCGCTTTGCCCAATTTATTCAGATTCGCAATTTGCTCCTGTATAGGCGCGAGCGTCAGATCTTCGGATTGAAGACCCGCTTCGAGTGAATCAAACTCCCTTTGTTCCGGGTACAGCAGGATTACGTTATTGTCTTTAAAATGACGTTCTAATTTAGCGGGAATGCCATCCATATAGGCATGATAGGAAAGCGTGCTTTTACGCGCAGTGACTACCACTACCAGGTCGTCCCTGGTTATTTCCCTGGAAAGGATCAGGAAATCCTCGATGGTATCAAACTGGCGGAAACTAAGGTCCACGCTCATTTTCGTTTGCTCTGCAAAAGCAGTGGTGATGGTTTGTGTTTTCTCATTACAGAAAACCATTAACCTGGCGCCCGCCTGTTTGGCCAGCATAAACATTTTCTGCATGTAATGCAGGAACCCCAGCTCATACTCCGCGTTGGGCGGCATTACCAGCACCATTTTTTTAGTGGTATTGAGTGGCGAATGGAAGTTGCACACATACACGGTTTCCCATACCCGTTGTAATACATTGTCGAGGGTGGTACCGAAGATGCTGCCCAGCCAGCGGTCGGTGGTGCTTGTTTTATCGGTCCAGCCCAATATCACATCACTGATCAGCAGTTCCTTTGTGGCGCGCGTAATACCGTCGGAAACGTTGAGGTCTATGCGGGTTACCACCTGCACCGCGCTTTCGGTGGCGGCGGCATGTATCACCGCTTTTTCCAGCATCTTGTTGGTGAGATGGATTTTTTCTTTAGCTTCTTCATTATCCTGTACTACAGCCAGCGGATAAATAGGAGTAGGGGCATTGCTGTCCTTGATCATTACTGCAAAGTCCAGCAGGGCCTCAATACGGTCGGGGTTGGAAACCGGTACCAGTATGCGTTCCGGCTGATCGTCCGCTGCCGGTTTACCTTCTGCCTCCTGTATGGCCAGCCGGCGGCCGGCATTTTCTGTTACAAAAGAGCTTACCAGGCAGGTAATGAGGATCAGTATCACCGTGCCATTCAGCACATGTTCATCCACAATATGCATATTATACCCGATGAGTATTACTGCAATGGTAGCGGCAGCGTGGGCGCTGCTGAGCCCAAAGATCACCTTGCGCTGGTTGGCGCTGTATTTAAACACCAGCTGCGTAAACAGGGCCGCCAGCCATTTGCTGCCAAGCGCCATCAGGGTGAGCGCACCGGCAATGATGAGGGCTTCAGGGCCCTTCAGTAATACCCGCAGGTCTACCAGCATCCCTACACTGATCAGGAAAAACGGGATGAAAATAGCGTTGCCCACAAATTCAATCCGGTTCATCAGCGGGGAGGTATGCGGGATCAGCTGGTTAAGCGCCAGCCCCGCCAGGAACGCCCCGATAATGCCTTCTACCCCTGCCAGTTCGGCCAGGAAGGCGGAAGCAAATACCAGCGCCAGCACAAATATGAAATGCGAAGTTTTATCGTCTTTGATCTTCTTAAAAAACCAGCGGCCAAGCATTGGCATCAGCCAGAGGATGATAGCGGCAAAAATGGCCAGCGAAATGCCAAGCCGCACCCAGAAATAAGTATTGAGGTTGCCTGCCTGCGCACCGGTGATCACAGCCAGTATCAGCAGTACGGCAGTGTCAGTAATAATGGTTCCGCCCACAGCTACGGTAACAGCCTCATTTTTTGTAATGCCCAGCCGGCTTGCCAGCGGATAAGCCACCAGCGTGTGGGTGGCAAACATACTGGATACCAGCAGCGTAGCCATGAAATTAAATTGCAGTACATAGGTGCATACCACAAACCCCATTATAAGCGGGATAAAGAAGGTAAAGGCGCCGAAAACCATGCTCCGGTAGCGGTTCTTACGGAATTCTGTCATATCCAGTTCCAACCCCGCGAGGAACATAATATACAATAGCCCGGCTTTGGCAAAGAGATCGATACTATCTTTCTGTATAATTTTAAAACCATGATCGCCAATCAGCATCCCGGCAATGATCAGCCCTATGATGCTCGGTATCCGCAGTTTGCGTAACAGGATAGGCGCCAGCAGTATTATAAACAACACCAGCGAAAAGATCGGCACCGGATCTTTTAACGGCAAATTCGTATTCATCAATAAAACCAGTCCGTTCATCATAACCATTTTTTAAATTCGGAAGTATCCTGAAATCAACAGATCTCTGCTAAAGATGGATAAATTAACGAATAATCCATGTAATTTTGCATAAAGCTTTTATTAAAGATGAGCGATCGTACAAGTACAAAAGGATTACCAGAGGAAGACGTAGATGTGCTGGTGGCGGAAGATGAACAGTTTCCGTTCAGCCTGGTAGTCTGGAATGATGAAGTGAATACATTCGACTGGGTCATTGCTTCACTGATGGAGGTATGCGGTCATACGCATGAACAGGCAGAGCAGTGTGCGCTGATCATTCATTTTAATGGAAAGTATGCCGTAAAGCAGGGAGAATACCTGAAACTGCGTCCCCTGTGTGAAGCCCTGCAGGAGAGAGGACTGAGTGTTACTATTGAAGAAATGGCAGGCAGCTGATTCCTGATATGTCCGTTTTCCGTCTTAACAAGCAACTGATTTTTCCACCCGTTCAGCTTTCCGAGCCAGACGGATTACTCGCCGTGGGTGGGGATCTGTCTGTTGAAAGATTGTTGCTCGCTTACCGGTCCGGTATCTTTCCCTGGTACGATGAACCCCCTATCCAGTGGTGGAGCCCCGATCCCCGCTTCGTATTGTTTCCGGATGAACTGAAAGTATCTGCCAGCATGAAGCAGGTGCTGCGCAAAAACCAGTTCCGGATCACGTTCAATGAAGATTTTGCAGGCGTAATTGCCCGCTGCAGCAGTATTCCCAGGGCAGGGCAAACCGGCACCTGGATCACTCCCGAAATGCAGGAAGCTTATATCCGGCTGCACGAGGCTGGCTACGCTATGTCGGTGGAATGCTGGCAGAATGATGCACTGGTAGGTGGCCTCTACGGCGTTAAAACAGGTCCCTTCTTTTTTGGTGAGTCAATGTTCGCTACTGTCAGTAACGCATCCAAAGCGGCTTTTATCACCTTTGTACAAACCTATGCACACGAGTTGGAAATGATCGACTGCCAGGTACATACCGACCACCTGGCCTCATTGGGCGCGGGATTTATTACCCGGGAGGAATTTCTGGAGATCATCGGTTTTTCGTAACTTACCCACTAATCTTCTTACTTATTAACTCCCGTTTATTTACTGGCACTTTAAATATTATCCACGATGAAAAAACTATCGCTGCTGCTTGCTATTGCTGTCTTTTCCGCGGTCACCGCTTTCCGGCCTGTTACCAGCGTCAGGGAAGACAGAAGCCTCCTGATCACTCAGCTGCAACAAACAAAAGATCAGCTCCTGAAGGATGTGCAGGGGCTCACAGATGCACAGCTGGAATATAAGCCTGCGCCGGATCGCTGGTCGGTGATTGAATGCGTAGAGCACATCACCCTGATTGAAAAAGCCATCATGGAAGGAGAACAGCACCTGGTACAGCAACCCGCCAATCCTGAAAGAAGAAAGGATATCAAAACTACCGACGAACAACTCATTAAGAATGTGGAAGACCGCAGCCACAAAGTAAAGGCGCCTGAATCCGGTATTCCCAGACATAGCTATTCCTCCAATGCAGAAACTATAAAAGCTTTCACCGACCAGCGGGATAAACTGATTGAATATGTAACCAGCACGAAAGACGCCATGCGTGATCACATCATGGATCACCCGGTGCTGGGGCCTATCGACGCGTACCAGTTATTGTTGCTGGATGCAGCACATACTAACCGGCATACACAGCAGCTGCAGGAAGTAAAAACAGATCCCGGTTTCCCGAAATAATTACCTGAGATCCCAGTCGATCAGCTGGTTGTGCCATTCCTGGCGGAAAGGAGTGGTTACCTTGATGTAGTTATCGGTATAACCTTCCATCATACCATCTTTACCCAGCGATTCAAACAGCACCTTTCTCGTTTGATGGAGGTGTTGTTCGTTAAAGTATTGCTGTTTTTTGTGGCTGAGGTTACGCAGCATTTTGTTGCGTTCGTTCCTGATATGAACGGGTACTACCGGTTTAATGTCCAGCGCACTGGTGTTGGTGCGTTCTGAGTAGGTGAATACGTGCAGATAAGACACATCCAGTTCATGCAGGAAGTCGTAGGTTTCGCGGAAATGCGCATCGCTTTCAGATGGGAAGCCTACAATTACATCCACGCCGATGGCGCAGTGTGGCATAAATTGTTTGATCAGGGCTACTTTTTCTGCATACAGTTCACGGCGGTAACGGCGGCGCATCAGCCCCAGGATCTCGTTACTGCCGCTTTGCAGCGGAATATGGAAATGAGGCATAAACCTGCGGCTGTTGGCCACAAATTCAATGATCTCGTTAGTGAGCAGGTTAGGTTCTATGGAAGAAATGCGATAGCGGGAAATGCCTTCCACTTTATCCAGTTCCTGTGCCAGTTCAAAAAAGGTTTCTTCTCTTTTCTTCCCCCCTTCAAAGCCTTTACCAAAATCACCCAGGTTTACACCGGTGAGCACAATTTCCTTTACACCGGTGGCAGCCAGGTCCTGCGCATGTTTTACCACATTGGCAACACTGTCGCTGCGGCTTTTGCCACGGGCCATTGGAATGGTGCAGAAGGCACAGGTATAATCACAGCCGTCCTGTACTTTCAGGAAAGTGCGGGTACGGTCGTTAAGGGAATAGGAGGCATGGAAACTATTCACCTCGTCGATGTCGCAGGAGCAGATTTTAGCGCTATCTCCTTTGGTGAGTGTTTTGAGGTGTTCGGCGATGTTGAATTTTTCTGCGGCGCCCAGTACCAGGTCCACCCCTTCAATAGCCGCAATTTCTGCGGGTTTCAGCTGGGCATAGCAACCGGTAATTACTACCATGCTGCCCGGTGCGCGGCGCTGTATGCGGCGTACCAGCATACGGCATTCCTTATCGGCATTGTCTGTTACAGAACAGGTGTTAATCACGTATACATCCGCTGTTCCGTCGAAATCCGTTTTTACAAACCCATCCTGTTCCAGCAACCTGCTTATTGAGGAGGTCTCTGAAAAATTCAGCTTGCAGCCGAGAGTATGAAATGCTACTGTTTTTACCTGTTCCATAAAGGGAAGCAAAGGTAGGAACTTTTTATGTCATAGTCAGGTAAGGAATTTTTGACTATTTTGCGCGGCGTTCTATTGTTTTTATGAAATCAATGCAAAAGTACCTTCCCGTTCTCCTGTTATCCATCTTATTGCTTGCCGGCTGGCAGCAGAAGTGGTGGAAAAGTGCGCCCACAGCCCCTTCCACAGGCAGCCGCCCCGTGGTAGCCCGTAGCAATTCCAACAGTCCCGCTATCGCCAACGAAGTTATTAACCGGCATGCCCATCTCGAATATACCAAACATGCCATTTGTCGGATGGATTGCCGTCAGGTGACAACTGCCGAAGTGGAGGAGATCCTGGCAGAAGGTAAGATCAACCCGGAAAAGTCCAACCCGGAAGACCATCCCTGCCCAACCTATGCGCTGGAAGGCTATTCCAGCGAAGGCCAGCACCTGCGGATCGTTTTTGCGCCCTGCGATTCGCAGAACGCCAAAGTAATTACCTGCATCGACCTGGATAAGGACTGGGTTTGCCACTGCGATTAAATCGGCCCTGGTTCCACGTAATTAGTAATTTTCTTCGTAGTTTTCCGCCATATTAAACCTTCCGAGGCGTTTATGAATTTTTTACTGAAACCGTTGCGTGTTATTTATGTGATATACGCCGCCGCCACTTTCCTGGGCATCATGTTTTTAATATTGCCGCCCATTTTCCTGGCCTCTTTACTGGGCCGGCAGAAAGGAGGTAACATTATATTTTATTTCCTGCGCTTCTGGGCCCATACCTGGTTCCCGCTGGTAGGAATGTGGGTAACCCGTAAATACTTATGCGAGCGCGACAACGAGCCCTGCATCTACGTGGTAAACCACCGCTCTTACCTCGATGCTGCCATCGCCGTAAAAGTAATGCGCCTCCCTTTCCGCCCGCTGGGAAAAGTGGAAATGTCTAAAATCCCGTTCTTCGGTTTTATCTATAAAAATTCTGTGGTACCGGTCGACCGCTCCAGCGCCGCCGCCAGGGCCCGCAGCGTACGGGAAATGATGACTGCCCTCAAAGCCGGCATCTCCATCCTCGTATTCCCGGAAGGCACCACCAACGACACCGGTCAGCCATTACGCCCCTTTCATAACGGCGCGTTCCGGATGGCCATCGAATTGCAAAAACCAATTAAGCCGGTACTGTACCTCGATGCAGGCCACCGCTTACCACATAAAGGACCTATGCACATCTCCCCCGGCAAATGCCGCGTGGTATTCCTGCCGCCAATACCCGTAACAGGAATGACACCCGATGATATCAATACCCTTAAACAACAGGTGTTTGATGCAATGGACACCGAATTACGCAAGTATCACAAATATCCAACCCTGCAGCCAATAGCATGAAGTACGCAGATGTAATATTGCCATTGGCGTTACCAAAAAATTATACTTACGCGGTTCCTGAAAATATGTCTACCCTGAAGGTAGGAAGCCGGGTAGCTGTACAACTGGGAAAACAAAAGAAATACGCCGGTATCGTGAAAGCCATTCACGAACAGGCCCCCCTGTATAAAACCAAGCCCCTGCTGGATATGCTGGATGCAGAGCCTATCGTATATCCCACCCAGTTAGCCTTCTGGACCTGGGTAGCCGCTTACTATATGTGTACAGAAGGAGAAGTGCTGAATGCCGCACTGCCGGCCCACCTCAAACTTTCCAGCGAAACACTCCTGCTCTTCAACGATGCTTTCGGCGACGACTTTACTTCCCTCAACGATGATGAATACCTCATCGCGGAAGCACTTCTCATCCGCAAAGAACTGCGGATTGAAGAAGTACAGATGATTCTCGATAAATCTGGAGTATACTCTGTTATCAAAACACTGATAGAGAAAAAGGTACTGCTGGTATACGAAGAACTAAAAGAAGTATACCGGGAGAAACAGGAGAATTATGTGCAGTTACATGCGGATTACCAGGAAGAAGAACAACTGGCGGCACTGTTCAATGACATGGGCCGCGCGCCCAGGCAGATGGAACTCCTGCTCGCTTATCTTCACCTGCTGAAAACACAGGGCGTTGTACTGCAAAAAGAACTGCTGAAAAAATCCGGCGCTACTACCGCCCAGCTAAAAGGACTGGTAGATAAAAACATCCTTTGGGTGGAGAAACGCACGATAGACCGTATTCCTACCGGTAAGGTAGATACGCAGATCGATTTTGACCTGAGTCCCGCGCAGGAAACCGCCCTCGCAGAAGTACAAACTCACTTTAAAGATAAACAGGTAACCCTGCTCCACGGCGTTACCTCCAGTGGTAAAACACAGGTATATGTGAAGATGATGGAAGCCTGCCTGGCCACCGGTAAACAGGTGCTGTACCTGCTGCCCGAAATAGGACTCACCACGCAGATCATCCGCCGCCTGCAGAAACATTTTGGCGCCAGCATCGGCATCTATCATTCCCGGTTCAACAACAACGAACGCGTGGAAATATGGAACAAGGTAAAAACGGGAGAGCTGCAAATTATACTGGGCGCCCGTTCCAGCCTGTTGCTGCCTTTCCGCGACCTGGGCCTCATCATCCTTGATGAAGAGCACGATGCGTCCTACAAACAACAGGACCCTGCTCCCCGCTACCACGCAAGGGATGCGGCTATTTATTATGCCGGCCTCTTTAAAGCTAAAGTCCTCCTCGGTTCTGCCACGCCTTCCCTGGAATCGTATTTTAACGCCCAACAGGGAAAATATGGACTTGTTGAACTGAATGAACGCTTTGGCGGTGTGGAAATGCCCGCCATAGAAATAGTGGATATCAAAAAGGAAATGGCGGAGAAAACAATGGACGGCCATTTTACTTCCGCCCTCAAAGCCGCCATCACACAAAGTATGGCCGACGGCAAACAGGTGATCCTGTTCCAGAACCGCCGCGGCTACGCGCCTTTCCTTTTATGCACTACCTGCGGATGGATCCCGCATTGCAAACAATGCGATGTTTCCCTCACCTATCACAAAAACCAGGATAAGCTGCATTGCCATTATTGCGGCACAAGATATCCATACGTACATACCTGCGCAGCCTGCGGCTCGCAAACCATTGAACCAAAAAGTTTTGGTACCGAGAAAATAGAAGACGACCTCCAGGTAGCCTTCCCCGAAGCCCGCATCGCCCGTATGGATGTGGATACGGTGAGGAACAAAGACAGCCACAATAAACTCATTCAACTGTTGGAAGACCGCAGTATAGACATCCTCGTGGGCACCCAGATGGTGGTAAAAGGACTGGACTTTGAAAACGTGAACCTGGTAGGGATCCTGAGCGCCGATAACCTCCTGGGCTTCCCCGATTTCAGGGTAAACGAAAGAGCCTTCCAGATGATGGAACAGGTTAGTGGCCGCGCCGGCCGTAAAAACGGGCTGGGAAAAGTACTGATCCAGGCCAGCAACACCCGGCACCCGGTATTGCATTACGTAATGGCGCACGATTATAAAGCCATGTTTGAGGCAGAAATTGCCGAACGGCAGGTATTTGGTTACCCTCCCTTTTTCCGTTTACTGAAACTTACCATCCGGCATAAAAACCAGCAAACAGCAGAACAGGCCGCACAGATCCTGGCCAGCTGGCTGCAGCCGCATATCGGCGCACAACTGGTAGGACCGGCAGCTCCGCTGGTAGCAAGAGTGCGCAATAATTATTTACAGGAAATGCTGATCAAACTGCCCCGTGAAGCCAGGCTGATCACCCATATCAAAAGGGTATTGCAGGAGTTTATTATTCAGCTGAAAACGGAAAAAAGATTCCGTTCCGTAGTGATCATTCCGGATGTAGACGGGGTGTAGGATTTATTCTTTCACCAGTATGAGGTCCTGCTGCTGAAGCCTATGGATCCTTTCCAGCAATTGCCCGAATACCGCTTTACTGCTTCCGGAGAAATCCGTTTTCTTATACCACTCCAGCACAAAAATGCGCAACTGGTTGCCGTCCTGCTCACACCGCATTTTAAAACCCAATGCAGGATCAGCTCCTTTATCATTTATTTCTGCCGAAAAATCTTCTTTGTTCGCTACTTTATAACCTGCCGGCAGGGGAACAATCACGCGTTTTTCCTGGTAATAAGGAAAAGTAATCTGCACGGGCAGATCGCCTGGCGGAAGCGGGATATCCACCGGCATATTACCACCCAGTAAAGGACCAACGTGGATAACAATACTGTTGTTTTTATTTTCTACGGAAGATGCGGTAAGCAACGTACTGTTCAGCAACACAGGCTTATCCAGGGTGCGGTTGTTAAACACTTCGTTTTCTGCTTTCACTTCCGTGGGTTTCCTGATACCCGGTTCAAAAGGAAGGATGGCATTGTATACCTGCAGCCTGCCATCCGGTGTGCTGCCGGTACCGCCAAAGGCTGTTTTCAGGTTAGAGGCAGGGTAGCCGCCAAAAGATTGCTTTACATCCCAGGTAGGATCTGTTACCGACCGGAGCGTAGCCTCGGTGGTAATGTTACTCAGGGTATACGGCGGCGCCGGCGTTTGAATAAAATCTGTCAGCACTTTACTTTCCCCGGCCACCAGTGTATCACGGCAGCGCAATGCAGGAATACCGGTCCACAACGACGGGTAACATGGAAAACGTGTATTCGTTTCCGTTGGCGCCAATGCCTGTTGCAGTCCGGGGAAATACAGCAATACATTGGTGGGCAGCTGCCGGTACACCAGCTGGCTATCCATCAGTAAACTGTCGCGGGAAGTGGTAAACAATACCTGCGTGGGGATATTCAGCATGTAATACACCGCATTCAGCAAACGGGTAAACCCTGCTTTCTCTGCCTGCTTATTACGGATAATGGAAATGATATCCGCCGTTTCGCCGGTTTCAGCAGGCGCTACCAGCCGGTAGTTGGATTTTATAAATTGTTCTACCAGGTAGATCATCTGCGGAACAGGAATCCGTTGTTTCAGGAAAGGCCACTTCTGCAATTCTTTTTCCAGTTGCTTATATTCTGCCTTTGATACCGCTACAAAAGGGATATAACTATCTTCTCCAAACTTCTGCCACGTCATATGTACGGTATCTTTTCCTTCTATTGCCTGCTTCAATCCGAAATCAATCCGTTTCAGCTGTGGCAGGTAAAAATACAGGTCGCTGTTGGGAAGGGCCGGCATATTCTGTACGCTTAACCGGTAGTAGTGGTTGTTACCGGCAATACTATCCTGCAACGCGGGTAAACCGGCGCTGGGCTTCACCACAAAATCAAGCGTTTTTGGCGCTATCAGCACAAAACTAAGTTGGTTACAGGGAATACCGGACTGCAGGTAGTCGGTGCCGGCGTAATCGTATTGTACTTTCAGGCTCAGCTCATACTCAATTTCACAGCCGGCTTCCAGCGTAAGGTTGTTAGCCACTATTGCTTTCCGCTCGCCGTCCATTTCAATCATCCTTACCTGGTCGTTGAGGCTGGTCACTGTGCCGCCGGGATGTATTACCCGGATGCGTAAGCCACGCAAGGCTTCGCTGGGTTCCATTGACATTACCAGGCGGGTGAGGCTATCTGCCGCGCGCTGTGTGTTAACCTTTATATTTTTATACAGCGTTTTATAGTGCGAGGTGGCTTGTGCTTTATCACGCGGACTTACATTAAAATCCCTGACCATTCTGTAATCAACGATCGTGTAAGGAGCATCGGTAGATGGAGTGGTATGCAGCTGTGGATTGTCTTTCCATATCTCAGGAAAGTAGCTGTTTACCTGCGCCTGCATAGATAGCGGCAGTATTACAATACCTGCAACAGCCAGAAGAAGGACCCATTTTTTCATACGGGTTAAAGATAAGACTCAAATTCCGGATTTTCACGACTCGCCTATGCGCTGAATAGCATCCGATTCAAAGATGCTCACGCCTTCATCATTCTCCTTTGCTGCTATGATCATGGTATTGGCAACGGTTGCCGCTTTGATGCCCCGGTATTTTTTCCATCTTCCCTGTAATAAAAAATAAAAAAGCTGGATAAGATATTTGCCGATCCATTCTCCTAACCTGAATTCTTTCCGTTGACCTATCAGCACCGAAGGCCGGAAGATATTCACGCTATGGAAACCCACTTTCTGAATGGCTTCTTCTGTTGCTCCTTTTGTACGCAGATAAAAGTTGCGGGAGTTAGGATTGGCGCCGATAGAAGACATCAGCAGGAATTGGGTGACGCCCTGCTCCTTCGCAATCCGGGCGCATTTCACAGGAATACCATAATCCACCGCCCTGAAATTTTCCTGGCTGCCGGCCTTTTTGATGGTGGTGCCGATACAGCAAAAAAGAATATCCCCGTGCAACGCCGCCGCCAGGCTTTCCTCTTGGGCAAAGTCCACAATGATGCTTTCCAGTTTCGGCCGGGCATGCGCCCAGGGCCGTCGCACCAGTACCTTCACTTTGCTGAAGGCCGGGTCGTGCAGCAGGGCTGCCACCAGATGTGTGCCGGTGAGACCTGTTGCGCCTATTACAATCGCCGTTTTATTCATGAAACTGGATTATAGGATTTATGATTTCTAAATGATTTGCGGCTATCTTTGCTGACCATAAATTTAAGTTATTATGCAGGTATCAGAAAATGTTCTGCTCAAATCATATAATACTTTTGGTATCAACGCCACTGCACGTTATTTCGCGTCCTTTTCCTCCGCGGAAGAGCTGACGTCGTTCACGGCACATCAACAGAAGGACGGCCTGCCCCAGATGATCCTGGGTGGCGGCAGCAACATCCTGTTTACACAGGATTTTAACGGCTGGCTGCTGAAAAACGAAATCAAAGGCATCACCGTTACCGGGGAAGACAACGACTACGTATATGTGAAGGCAGGAGCAGGAGAAAACTGGCACGGGTTTGTGCAACACTGCATCGCACAAAATCTCGCCGGCCTGGAAAACCTCTCCCTGATACCAGGTAACGTAGGCGCCAGCCCCATGCAGAATATCGGCGCCTATGGCGTGGAAATTAAAGATGTATTTCATGAGCTGGAAGCCCTTCACCTGAAAGATCACAGCATCGTTACTTTCAATAATGCCGATTGTCATTTCGGTTACCGCGAAAGCATCTTCAAAAAAGACTATAAAAACCAGTTTGCTATTTTATCCGTTACCTACCGGTTAAGCAAACAACCACATTTTAATACCAGCTACGGCGCTATCAATGAAGAACTCCGGCGTATGAATGTGCAGGAGCTTTCTATCCGGGCTATCAGCCAGGCAGTGATAAACATCCGTTCTTCCAAACTGCCCAACCCCGCAGAAATAGGGAATGCAGGCAGCTTCTTTAAAAACCCAACTGTCACTAAAGCCGTGTATGAACAACTGCATGCAGCGTTCCCTGCTATGGTAGCCTATCCTGTGGCAGATGAACATTTCAAGCTGGCTGCCGGCTGGCTGATTGAACAATGTGGCTGGAAAGGATACCGTAACGGCGATGCCGGCGTACACGCGCGGCAGGCACTGGTGCTGGTGAATTACGGTCATGCACAGGGAGGCGAAATTTATCACCTGTCCCAACAGGTAATGGATAGTGTAAAGGAGAAGTTCGGGGTAGAGCTGGAGCGCGAGGTGAACATTGTTTGATGCGGAGGGAGCGCCTTCGGCGCTGGTAAATTGTCTTGGAGCAGGATTACGCTGATTAACCGTGATTACCCTGATTTGATTATGTTTTGATTTTTATTTTGGATTTTATAAAGGATTAAGGGAGATATAAGCGAATAGATCTGCTTATATCTCCCTTAATCCTTTATAAAATCCAAAATAAAAATCATTAAAATCAATATAATCAGTGTAATCCTGCTCCAAGACAATTTACCAGCGCCGAAGGCGCTGCTCTACGCATTCGCCTTGATATGCATCATAATCTTTTCCGCATGATCCCGCGAGTTTTCAATAAACCACACATGCGTGTTCATCCCGCCGCAAACCACGCCGGCTAAGTAAATGCGCGGCATATTGGTTTCCATTGTTATCGGATTATACGCAGGCAGTTTGAGCTTATCATCCGACAATGCAATGCCGGACTTTTGCAGGAGGCTGAAATTAGGCTGGTAGCCGGTCATGGCGATGACGAAATCATTGGCAATGGTAACAGGACCATCGGGGGTAGCAATATCCACTTCTTTATCGCGGATGGCGGTGAGCGATGAATTAAACCACGCTTTGATAGAACCTTCTTTGATACGGTTTTCAATATCGGGCCGTACCCAGTACTTTACGCGGGAGCCAATGTCTTCCTGGCGGATCACCATTGTTACGCGGGCGCCTTTACGGTAAGTTTCCAGTGCGGCATCTACGGCGGAGTTATGGGCGCCTATCACTACTACATCCTGTATGGCATAGAAGTGAGGATCTTTATAATAGTGCGTTACTTTGGGCAGATCTTCGCCGGGTATGTTCAGCAGGTTGGGGATATCGTAAAAGCCGGTGGCAATTACTACATGTCGCGCATGATAGACGCTTTTTTTGGTAGTAATCGTATATTCGCCGGCGTTAGGCGTTACCTGTTCCGCTTCTTCAAACAGTTTTATATTCAGTTCATGCGAGGTGGCCACCCTTCTGTAATATTCCAGTGCCTCCGGCCGGGTAGGCTTCGGGTTGATGGACACAAAGGGAACGTTACCGATTTCCAGTCGCTCAGAGGTAGAAAAAAAGGTCATGTACAACGGGTAGTTATACAGGGAGTTCACCACACAACCTTTTTCGAGGATAATATAGCTCAACCCCGCTCTTTTGGCTTCCAGTGCACAGGCGAGACCAATAGGTCCTCCGCCGATAATCAATACATCAAACGCAGCAGTCATACGATCATATTTTATTTACAGCGCTGCCATATAATCCAGCAGGCGGTACATGGTTTCAGTATTTTGTGTCAGCAGGTTCATATGCTGGCGGATCTTTTCTTCATTTTGCACAAACGGCCCGCCGGCTGCAATGGCGCCGGCGCCGTGCAGGATCATTTCCTGCAAACTTTCTGCCGTTAATTCCATATGGAACTGGAGGCCAATTACACGGTCGCCGTAAATGAATGCCTGGTGGCTGCAGGCGGCTGAGGCTGCGAAGCGGGTAGCGCCTGCGGGCACATCAAAGGTATCGCCGTGAAAATGAAAGGTATTAAAATGATGAGGCAGCACTGTTTCCAGCGGGGCTGCCTGGTCCTGGAAGGTCAGGTCCAGCGGGAACCAGCCGATTTCCGGCTGCGTATGAGGGTATACGTTAGCACCGAGAGCCGCCGCCATCAGTTGTGATCCCAGGCAGATGCCCAATACCTTTTTATTTTGTTGGATAGCTTCCCTGATAAGGGCTATTTCGGTGGTCATCCACGGATGATGATCCTGTTCATACACGCCCATCGGTCCACCCATGATGATGAGCCAGTCGGCGGCTGCAAGCGCAGTAGTGTCGGTGCTTTCATACCAGCGGGTATAGGTTAGCTGGTGCTGATGACTATTGGCCCAGTCGGCAATGCAGCTGAGTCCTTCAAATGGCACATGTTGAAAGTAGTGAATATGCATATGCAGAACGCTAAAATGATGCACCGAAGATACGGCTGCTATTTCACTTCTGCTCTTACTACTCTTAAATATTCATAGCCTTTCATCTGCTTACTCTTTTCTCCGAAATATTTTGCGCGATAATCTTCGCCGCCGCCATCATAGTGCAGCTTCATATGATGTAATTCCAGGAAGGCATAGAGTTCTTCCGGACGGATACCGAAGTCCCAGTTCTCACCGCTGCGGCTTAGCAGCTTATTGATACGCACAAATCCATAAAATGCGGTTGGATTTTCCAGCACTGCTTTTTCTACATAAGTAAAGATGATCTGTGTACCCGGACTAAAATTTTTCACATGATGGAAAATCGTTTCCGCCTGTTTGGCTTCCTGCCGGGTAGTGATTCCTTCCCAGAGGAACAATGTTTTTAAATGTGCGCCGTAGAAGAGTTCCGGGAATACTTCAGAGATCTGTTGCGTGTTCAGATCCAGCTGCACATAATCCACATGAATGGTTGGTAATCCTACCAGGCCGGCAAGTATTTTCTTCTTGGTATACTGAAGTGTTGGGTGATCCATTTCTACATAATGCAGTGGTACGCCAACATTCAGGCGGTGAGCCCTGGTATCAAAAGTAGCATTGAGAATGATCACCTGGTTAATACCCTGCGATCTTACCGCATGGATGATCATGTCATCAATCAGCCTTGTTCTGGCAACAGCGGCGGTGAAGCTGCCGGGCCAACGGAGCTGGATACAGGCGGTAACTATTTTCCTGATGAAAGCAATTGCGCAACCCGCCAGTAAGATCTGATAGAATCTTGACAGAAACGCGCTGGCAAACGGATCATACAACAGGCGCTCTTTCCCAGGTTTTGTACTTTCTATTGCCCGGAATGCAGCCATATAAGTGCCGGATTTGGTGGCAGGCGACCGGCTCATAAATTATGTGTAGTCATCTTGGTTATTGAGATAAAGGATGCGAGTATCACAAATGATCGATGATCAAATATATGTAAAAATGAAAATAGGATTATCATGGGATTTTCCCCGGTATCAGGCCAGGCAGCAGATAGCCAGCAGGGTTCCGGCGCTGATCAATACCCATAGTATTACCCCGTGGATCAATGGTTTGCGCCCGATTCCACGCAACGCCTCGCGGCTGAGATTGGTGCCTATCAGGAACAGGGTGAGCGACAAACCCGTTTTAGCGCTTTTTACCAGGAAGGGGCCTACTTGCTGAAACAATGGTACCCAGGTATTAAGCAGCATAGCAGCGATGAACACGGCAATAAACCACGGAATCTTTATATTGCCCGCATCCGTTTTAAACAACAGGGTGGTAATGAAGGCCACGGGAACAATCCACAGGGCGCGGGATAGTTTCACCGTGGTGGCTATTTGCAGGGCCTCTTCTCCATATTTGTTGGCGGCGCCTATTACAGAGCTGGTATCATGGATAGCGATGGCGCTCCACAGGCCAAACTGTTGCTGGGATAAATGCAGCCCGTGGCCTACTGCCGGGAAAATAAAAAGGGCCAGTGCATTCAGCAGGAAGATGATACCCAATGCCACGGAAATCTGTTTCTCACCGGCTTTCATTACCGGTGCAATGGCGGCTATGGCACTGCCGCCGCAGATGGCGGTGCCGCAGGAAATAAGATGGGCGGTTTTTTTATCAATCCCCAGCAGCTTGCCCAGCACGGCTCCTGTTAGTAACGTACCGGCAATGGCCGTAATTGTAAAAAGAAATCCTTCGCTGCCGGCTTTCAGCGCGCTGTGCACATTCATGCCAAAGCCCATTCCTATAATTGATAGCTGCAGCAGCCAGTGGGTAATGCGTGGTGTTATTGCCGTGAAAGGATTGCCACTGGTTTGCGCCAGTGCAAATCCCAGCAGTAACGCCACCGGCGGGGTTACTACCGGCAGCAGCGTAATAGCTGCCGCAATGAGGAATATAATTTTCTGTGTGTTCTCCGGTAGCCAGGTGGCCGCTGTCTTCTCTTGTTGCATACACGAAACGTTTGTAATTGGATTACAAAGGTCCGTATCACAGGCCCGGAAGTCAAATGTCTATAAGTGATAGGTGATAACCAAAAGTTATGGACTTAATCAACAGAGAGAATGAACTTGTTGAACTTCACGGCGAAATCTTCCTTCAGGCTTTTATCAATGCCGTTGAGATAATTAACAGTAAAGCCGCGTTGCAACCTGCGCGGAGTGCCGCCATCAAGTTGAATGGGCCGGGAGTGCAGCACGCCTATGAGTTGTTGCCCCTGGAAAACAAGGGCCAGGCGATACAACGGGCTGGGATCATCAATACCGCTTTCATAGTTGAAATACAGCACATAGGGCTTGAGAGTGGTTTCTTCTTCCAGTTTGAAATTGTGGATAAAGGGTTCCATATCAGCGGCGCTGCGACCGGTATGTTGTTTCAGGTAGCTGCTTAAAGCAGATTCAATGATGGTACCGTTACGGATACTTTTCTTTTGCGTATAGCCGTTAATGGTAGCCCACATCTTTTCCCCGTTAGTGGCTACGGGCAGTTTGATGTCGCGTTGCAGTACGCCTGCATCCACGCCATTTACTTTTATTTTCCGACCCTTGCGAAAAAGGGGTTTGCTGAATTCATCTTTCGTAATATCAAAATCCACGCTTACCGGGTACCAATCCTTTTTTACAGGCGCACAACGCAGCGGGATATAATCTACCAGGGTAACCAGTGGTTCTCCGCCGGGATTATTCAGTATGGCGGCAGCGCCGTTAATTCTTTCGCCAACAATGGGAGCCTTGCTACGGGCGGGTTTGGCAGCAGTTTCGGCAGCAGTTTTTTTATTATCTTTTGCGACGTTTTCTTCGTTATCGTATTTGCTTGGTTTGTTATTCAGGTTGCACGATACCAGTAATACTGCCAGTATGAGGCAGGATAAATGTTTGTTGAGATGCATATGAAAGTTACTGTTTTATGGGAATGGAAGGACTCCGGCTTCCAGCCCGTACTGCATCTGCACAAAGATTGGGCCTAGAATTCCGTGAATATAACGGTGTCGCCTATCTGCAGGCGGCGAACCTGTTTCATAGTGGAAAACGGGTCCGGTGTGGCGTAAGTCAGGTTAGATACAGCGGGTTCAGTTTACAAAATATATGCATTAAAAAAGCAGGCTGTAAGCCTGCTTATATTCAAGGTGTTATTTTTCTTTTTTATCACCGGCTTCTTCATCCCATTCGTCATCTTCCTCCCAGTCTTCATCCTCTTCCCAGTCATCGTCTGCCTCGTCATCGTCAATCAGCAAACTTTGTTCGGAGCCGGGTTCTATGTGGTTTTCCCGCCAGTGGGCCACAATTTCATCTGCTTTCTTTTGCACAGGGGCAAAGTCGCTGATGACGGAACCTTCAAATTCAACCTCCACATCAGGTAAAGCCTGAAGGGCATTGAAGCAGTCCTGCAGGAGGCTGATAGTTACGGGAGCGTTGCGTAATGCGCTGTAAGATAGCCGGATAGCGTCGAACGGGCCGCCGTTATGAAATACTTCTTCCCCGTTGATCATGGGGAAAAGCCATATCAGTACGTCGTCGCCTGATTCTTCACTGTTAAGGATACCAAAAAAATCATCGAGTTGTTCAAAACCCAATGGGGCCAGCTGTGCAAATGCTTTGTTCCTGGCCGGAAATTTAGGATGCTCTTCTCCTGTAATTAAGAATAATTCACCGAACCTGGGCTTCTCTTTTGCAGCAAACCTAAAGTCAATGAGGATATCGTTTTCCATTGATGGCTATTCTGTTTTCTACTGTAATTTAATAGTTTAATCGGAAGGCGTTGAAAAAATATTCTACTGGATAACGGCGGCAGCTATCCGGCGGTAAGCGTGCAGGTATTTGTTCAGGCGGGCAATATCTTTTTCCTTTACGTCGGTCATACGCCTGATATCCATGTTGTCTGTAAGGTCGTTGAGTTTAACCATACAGGCCAAACGGTTCTGAAGGGTCCGATCCACAAAGTGGTCATAGTCTTCGTCCTCATCCAGCTTGGTCACACAGTAAAGAGCGGCCAGCAGGTGAGGAGCCAGCCCTTCCTGTTCAAGGGCTTCAAAGGTCCAGTTGGTGTCTTCCACCACATCATGCAGCACACCTACGATCTTTTCGTCTTCGGTGCGGCCCATTTGCATTACACGGAACACATGCCCTATATAAGGCTGCCCGTATTTGTCTACCTGGTCTTTATGGGCGGTGGTGGCTATTTCTATGGCTCTGCTCAGATTCATATAAAAAAATAAAGGGACTGCGATGGTTATCACAGTCCCCTAAAATTATGATTTATTTACATAAAATGGTAACGTACAAATGCTTCCATAGCGGCATATTTCTGTAAACCTAAACGGTCGTACAGGTCGGCCGTGTTGGCGTTACGGTCTTCTGCACGCTGCCAGAATTCGCGGAGATCGGTTCCCTGGAAAGGCACCACATCTTTCTGACTCTGGTGAATGAAGATGCCGAGACGCTTCTGCATCACCTGGTCGGGGCTCATGGGAACAGCCATTTCAATTTCATGTATTTCCCACTCCTGCCATGCACCTTTATACAGCCATACCCAGCAATCTTTCGCCCAGTCTTCTGTTTTCACAATTTCCAGTGCAGCAAAAATTATATCCAGGCACACCTTATGCGTTCCATGCGGATCGGCAAGGTCACCGGCGCAGAAGATCTGTTGCGGCTTCAGCTTACGCAGCAGCGCTACTGTCAGCGCCACATCTTCTGGTCCCATTGGTTTCTTTTCCACCAAACCGGTTTCATAGAAAGGCAGGTTCATGAAATGGGCGTTTTCTTCCGCAATACCTACATAACGGCAGGTAGCTTTTGCTTCGCAACGACGGATCAAACCTTTGATAGCGCGGATTTCAGGGGTATCTTTCTGGCTTGGCTTCTTGGTGCGGATAAATGCTTTTGCTTCATCCAGGATCAGGGAGCTTTTGCTTTTATCAATGTCGAACATACCTTCAAAACCTACGGCAAAATCGATGAAACGCAGCAGGAACTCGTCTGTTACAGCAATGTTGCCGGAAGTTTGATAAGCTACGTGTACATCATGCCCCTGTTCGTGCAGGCGGATGAAAGTACCACCCATAGAAATGATATCATCATCAGGATGCGGGGAGAAGATCAGCGCGCGCTTTTTAGCGGGTTCTGAACGCTCCGGGTGGTTTGGTAACTGCGGACCAGGCTTGCCACCAGGCCAGCCGGTAATGGTATCGCGGATGGCGTTAAACTCTTCGATATTCAGCTCATAGGCAGAACCATACTGTACGATCAGGTCGTTCAAACCATTTTCGTTATAGTCCTTGTCAGTGAGCATCAGGATAGGCTTGTTCAGTTTCAGCGCCAGGCTGGTTACTGCTTTGCGGATCAGGCCCGGAGTCCATTCGCAATCGCCGGTGAGCCACGGTTCGTTGAAACGGGTCAGTTCAGCCGCAGCTTGTTCGTCGATGATGAACTTGCAGTTAGGATGCTGTTGCAGCAGGGAAGCAGGCACCTGGTCGGTACTGTGTCCTTCTACAGAACGGCGAACGATTTTGGATTTATGCGAACCCCACGCCATCAGTAAGATGCGTTTTGCCTTAAAGATGCTGCTAAGGCCCATTGTAATAGCCAAACGGGGCACCTGGCTCATATTCGGGAACTCGTACGCATTGGCCAAACGGGTACTGTTGTCCAGTGTAACGAGACGGGTGTGTGAATTAATATTGGCGCCTGGTTCGTTGAAACCAATGTGGCCGTTGTTACCAATACCCAGCACCTGGATATCGATACCGCCCAATTCTTCAATACGTTTGTCGTAAGCCTCACAATATTTCTTGATCTGATCCTTTGGAATCGTACCATCCGGAATGTTGTACTGACCTTCAGGGATATCAACGTGATTGAACAGGTGCTCTTTCATAAAGCGGTTGTAGCTCTGTAAAGCATCCGGCTCTATAGGATAATATTCATCCAGGTTAAAGGTGATGACGTTCTTAAAGCTGAGTCCTTCTTCTTTGTGCAGACGTACCAATTCTGCGTACAGATATTTAGGAGTAGAGCCGGTGGCCAATCCTAAAATACATTTTTGGCCGGTAGCCTGTCTTTCGCGGATCAGTGCGGCAATTTCCTGTGCTACTGCTTTGGAACCCTCTTTGGCAGAAGGATGTATTTCCACAGCAATTTGTTCAAAGCTGTCGATCAGTTCGATTTCCTGATGATTAATCGTCATTTGTAAACGTTTTTGATTAGATGCGGTTTAAAAACGAGCCGGAAAATTAAAGAATTTACTGCTAATGCACATTATTATTTAGCAATATTTAAATTATATTTCTTTAGCTTGTTATAAACCATTTAATATTTGATCTCGTTAATATGTTTAGCACACAGCGGTTGAAGGCCGTATCATATATTTTGGTGTAGGAGTCATAAAATGAAAACCGTTCCGCATTTACCGGGACGGTTTTCGATTTTTAGTTTATGATAAACTCATCTGCAAACAACCATGCGCCGTTGCCAGCTCCTGCTGCACCGGCAGGGATCTTACCAAAGTTCTGCATCTGCACTTTCACAAAGCGGCCGCGAACAGCCTGCAAATGGCCTCTTACTTTATTGATGCCCGGCTGTGCAAAAGTGTTTTGTTTGTAAACTTCCTTATAGGTTTTACCATCGTCAGATACAGCAAACACCACCTGCTTCGGTGGGTAGATCCAGTCGCCCTTCACATTGATCGTATTAATGCCTACCAGGTGAATATCCTGCACACTGTCCAGCTCTACTACTGCTTCCATATCTGTTCCTTTAAAGCCAAACCATTCGTTATCGTTGTAAGCAGCATTGCCTTCCACTCCATTTACCAGGGTAAAGTCACTGGCAGGGCGGTGACCTGCATCCGCTGCGGAAGCCATGCTTACCTTTTTAGCCAGTCCTTTGTGAAACAGGAACGTTTGATCGTACTCGTTGCCAAAAGGTTTGCCATCCAGAAATACCTGTGCACGGAGTGTTCCGCTGCGGGTAATTTGTACAGGCGCTGTATAAGGAGTCGCCTGAGGGGCAGGAGCAGTACTATCGGTAGTGAAAAATATTTTACCGCCATCCAGTTTTGAATTCAATACTACGGCCACACCACCTTTGCCATTATCGGTTACTTTGCCGGTAACTTCAAAAACATGTTTGGCATAATTTACCTTTTTCAGGTCCAGTCTTTTTACATGTACTTTCAAACGGTCTACAAAGTTGTCGTAGTTACGCTTGTCCTTTGGCGACCACAGTACTTCTGATAATGCAGCTGCACGCGGGTATACCATGTATTCCAGGTAATTGGTGTTGTTGATGTATTCTGTCCATACGTTGGCCTGGGCGCCTTTGATGTATTTAGCTTCATCGCTGCTCAGCTCCGCCGGAATGGGCTCGTAGGCATATACCTGGCTTACCGGCAGGAATCCGCCTATCGCCAGTGGTTCATTCGTACCTTTGGACTGGTAGTGATCAAAGTAGCAGAATTCACCCGGCGTCATGATCACATCATGCTTTTGTTTGGCTGCTGCAATGCCGCCTTCAATGCCTCTCCAGCTCATCACTGTAGCATTGGGAGCCAGGCCGCCTTCCAGGATTTCATCCCATCCAATGATTTGCCGTCCTTTGCTGTTCAGGTATTTCTCCATCCGCTGAATGAAATAGCTCTGTAACGCATGTTCATCTTTCAAACCTTCCTGCTTCATGCGCGCCTGGCATTTAGGACATTTTTCCCAGCGTACTTTGGGAGATTCGTCTCCGCCGATGTGGATATATTTGCTGGGAAACAATGCCATCACTTCATCCAGCACGTCCTGCAGGAAAAGATAAACGCTGTCGTTGCCCGCGCAGTATACATCATCGTAAACGCCCCAGCGGGTGCCTACTTCATACGGGCCACCGGTGCAGCCCAGGTTGGGATACGCCGTAAGCGCTGCAAGTGAATGTCCCGGCATTTCAATTTCCGGGATAACGGTGATGAAGTGATCGCTGGCATACTGTACTACTTCTTTCACCTGTTCCTGTGTATAAAAGCCGCCATAAGGCTTGCCATCGTATTTATTGTCGGCATAACGGCCGGCCATTGTTTCTTTTCTTTTGGAAGCCACTTCCTGCAGGCGCGGGTATTTCCTGATTTCAATACGCCAGCCCTGGTCTTCTGTCAGGTGCCAGTGAAACGTATTTAACTTGTGCATCGCCATCAGGTCGATATACTTCTTTATAAAATCAACAGAAAAAAAATGACGGCCCACATCCAGGTGCAGCCCGCGGTAAGCGAAACGCGGCGCATCGGTAATATTTACGCCAGGTACAAACATGGCGCGCGCTTTTTCAACCGGCAGTAACTGGATCAGCGTCTGTACGCCATAAAAAGTACCGGCGCCGCTGTTGCCTTTGATGGTAATGAGGTGGTGATCCGCAGTAAGCGTATATCCTTCTGCGTTAGTAGTGTCATTGCCGGTTTGTAACAGGATGGCATTTTTATCTCCCTGTTCTTTCACCGCCAGTTCATACCCGGTTAGTTCTTTGAGCCAGGCATTAAATAAAGCGGCTGTTTTTTTGTCGCTTTCATTATTGGCAACAATCACCGTTTGCTTATCCAGCAAAAAAGAATCAGCTGTTTCGCTGACGCTGGCAGGCATAGGAATGATGCTCACACTGCCTTTAGGGGCAACGGGCTGCTGAGTGGTACAACTCCACAGTCTTGTTGCTGCCATCAGTAAGCACAGGTGAATTACTCTTTTCATTGTCATATAATGGATTGTTTTTTCTCTTATTTCATTTCAAGTTCACACAACACCGGGCGATGATCGGACGCTACTGTTTCTTCAATGATACGGGCGCCGGTGATCGTCCACCGGTGTTTGGGAGCAAGCATGATATAGTCCAGTTTTATTGTCGGTGAATCAGCAGGAAAGGTGGGTCCCATCTGGCTGGTGGCATCCGCAAATACCTGTTTGAGTACATTGATTTCCTTTGAAGCAGGAGGGGCGTTGAAGTCGCCCGCAATAATCACGGGAGTAGCCGTTGCCTTGAAATAGTCTGCCAATGCATTGGCCTGTGCAATGCGGTCGGTAGCCTTTTTACCTGCATCCAGGTGAGTAGTTACAAACTGGAGGGAGCTGTCTCCCGGAAGCTGCACGGTAACAATACCGGCGGCCCTGGGCTCATTGCCTTTTGCAGAAGGTAACATCAGGGTAGTATTGCTGCTGATGGGAAAACGGGAAAGGATGCCGGTGCCATAACCGCCGCCGTCAAAATCCATTGATTTGGCAAAATAGGTGTACATGCCGGTGATGGAGGCCAGTTCTTTCAGCTGATCACGCTGGCTGGTGCGGCCGGTGGCGCTGTCTACTTCCTGCAACGCTACCAGGTCGGGATTGGTGGCCAGTATTACATTGGCGATTCCCTGAAGATCCAGTACCTGTTTCATGTTTTCCCCGTGATGAATGTTGTAGGTGAGCACCTTTACTTTTTGCGTTTGCGCAAAAAGGACACTACCTGCAAAACATACCACCGTAAAAAGCAGCATTTTTTTCATATCAATATCATTTGAACGCTTCCGTCACTGGCCTTCCGGTCCACACCTGCGGTGTTTTCAACTCATCGTATTATCCTACATTCCCGCATCTTTCACTGCCTGCAGAATTTTTCCCGGCAACACATCATTCTTTGCTACCTGGCCGAAGTAAGGCTGTATATTATGACCAATATTGTGCCCGGTTCCATCGGGTTCATCAAAATGGATGAACAGGAAATCCGGTTTCTTTTCTTTGATATAGGCTACAGATGCCGCAGTAGCCAGGCTGTCGTTGTCGTGTGTACCAGGATCTTTGTTTACCGCTGCTTTTGGAAACAAATAACCGATACCGTCCCAGTTATAAATAACGCCTACCTCTGCCTTTGGTTTTTGTTCACGTAACAGGGTATATATAGAAGGAAACATGCCATACTGATCCAGCTCACGGGAAGGCAGTTCAGGTTTCCGGCTGTCCCATGCTGTATAACCGTGTACTTCAGGACCTGCGCCCATCACCATAGAGGCCCGGTTAACTGCACTGGGGGAAGGCAATACACTGCGGGCCTGTAAAGTCCACGCACCGTCCTGCACGAAGAATCCGCCAAGCAACAAACCTGTTACAATGATCAGTTTTTTCATTTCGTTGTTCACTTTTAAGCTAACATGCGTTAGGCTGTAAAATTAATAATGGGTTTTCAATAAATCCTTAGCTAAACATCGTGGGCTAAGATAGTAATGTTTTCTCGCCTATTTCACGGATTAATGTTACTTCTTTTTTCTGCGTGGCGGAGATGCCATATTCAGGAACGCCGGGAACGCCGCCCATACTCACATTGGGATTGCGATAGATCATCCCGCTTTCTTCATAGCCTTTTGCGGAAGTATGATATTCCGTAATACCGGTAGCGGCAATTAATTGTGCAATATTGTTGGCCCGAACGCCGGAACCGGCCATAATGGCGATGCGGTCGTTGGCTCTTTCTACCAGCTCTTTCAGCAGGGAAGCGCCTTCCAGGGCGGTATTGTGTGCGCCGGAAGTAAGGATCCGTTCGCAACCAATGGAAATAATATCTTCCAGGGCTTCAAACGGGTTGTCTGTCATGTCAAAGGCGCGGTGAAAAGTAACGCCCATTGGCCACGCGAGGTCAACGAGTATTTTGCATCTTTGTTTATCCACGCGGCCATCGGGCAGGAGGATACCAATTACCACACCGTTACAGCCCAGTAGTTTGCTCTGCTCAATATCGCGTTTCATCACTTCAAACTCCAGGTCGGAGTAAAGGAAATCGCCGCCACGCGGGCGGATAATAGGGTAGAGGTCTATTTTTACTTTTTCCCTGGCCAGCGCAATGGTACCATAGCTGGGCGTAGTGCCGCCTTCCAGCAGGTTGTCGCAGAGTTCTATCCGGTTTGCGCCACCTTCTTCTGCAGCAATGCAGGATGCTACTGATCCTGCGCATATTTCGAGGGTGAAAGGCATAAAAAACAGCTTTTGAATGAGGTATCAGTACAGGGATCAGCCGTTATCACTGATCCCTGCCTGCTAAAAATGATGTTTCCCGTCAATTAAAATATTGCTGGTATCACTGGTGCACACGGCATAGCTAAAGCCCTTCTGAAGGCAATAAGCCCCATGCTCTCCTTTTTTATTGAGGGCCAGGAAACCAACCTGGATTTCTTTTGCTTTGGACGGACTTCTTTTTACAATGCGGTCTACTGCTTCCTTACATGCCTTTTCCGGTGAATAACCCTGACGCATCAGTTCCACCACCAGGTGACTGCCTACTATTTTGATCACTTCTTCTCCAACACCGGTGCTGGTAGCAGCGCCAACTTCATTGTCTACATATAATCCTGCGCCGATGATGGGAGAATCGCCCAGGCGGCCATGCAGCTTAAACGCCATGCCGCTGGTAGTGCAGGCGCCCGACAGGTTACCGTCGGCGTCCATTGCTACCATGCCTATTGTATCGTGGTTGTATACATTCCCCGGCAGCATCAGCGGGTTAAACGCGGTGGCGCCGTTGGTGGGTGTATACGATTTGTTTTCTATGTTGATGATGGGCTTATATTCTGATGTTTTCAGCCACTCTTTCCATGCTTTTTCTGATTCCGGCGTCAGCAGGTTTTCTTTCCGGAAGCCGTTGGCCAGTGCAAACTGCAAGGCGCCATCGCCTACCAGCATCACATGCGGCGTTTTTTCCATCACCAGGCGGGCTACTGAAATAGCATGGGTAACGTGTTCCAGCGCACCTACAGCGCCGCAGTTCCCATGTTCATCCATGATGCAGGCGTCGAGTGTAACACGACCATCACGGTCGGGGTAACCGGAGAAACCAACGGTGTGGTTGTTGGGATCTGCTTCCGGTATCTTTACGCCGGCTTCCACAGCGTCCAGCGCGCGGCCGCCTTTCTTCAGCACCTCCCAGGCGGCAGCATTGGCCGCACGGCCAAAGTCCCAGGTAGATACCACAATAGGCTTTCCTTTTACTGGTCCGCGTTTTCCCTGCGAACGTGCAGGCGTTCCCGTTACTCCATCCAAAGAGAAAACAGCGGCGCTGAGGGCCGCTGTTTTCAGGAATGATCTTCTATTACTCATATAAAGCATTTTATACTTTTCTGCTTCCGCTGAAAGCTAGTCTTTCATTTCCCATGCCAGGGCGCTGGCGCCCAGAATAGCTGCATCGCTTTCTTTCAGTTCAGAGAACAGCAATTTAACCTTATTCTGGAAAATAGGAAGCAGGTTCTTCTCCATATGCTCCCGTACCGGTTTCATGATGAGGTCTCCGGCTTTGGTTAAACCGCCGAACAGCACAATGGCTTCCGGGCTGGAGAACATCACGAAATTGGCGAGGGCTGCACCGAGTATTTTGCCGGTGAACTCATATACTTCCATTGCCAGGGGATCGCCCTTCATGGCGGCTTCGTAGATGAGCTTGGAGTTGATTTCTTCCTTGGTGTGCTCCCGCATGATGCTGTGCGTATCCGGGCGGGTAGCCAGGAATTCAATGGCAGTATTGGTAACGCCGGTGGCGGAAGCATACGCTTCCAGTGAACCATGCGCTCCGGTACCGCTATGCAGCCTGCCGTCGGGAATCACAATACAGTGACCCAGCTCACCGGCAAAACCATCATGACCATAAATCAGTTGCCCGTTGGCCACAATACCGCTTCCCACACCTGTACCCAGGGTGATTACGATAAAGTCTTTCATACCCCTGGCAGCGCCGTAGATCAGCTCACCCAAAGCTGCCGCATTGGCGTCGTTGGTGAGTACGGTTGGTAAACCGAATTTCTGTTCCAGCAAACTGGCCAGTGGCACTACGCCTTTCCAGCGCAGGTTTGGCGCATATTCTATATTACCGGTATAGTAGTTCCCGTTAGGAGCGCCTACGCCGATACCTTTCATGTTTTCAATGCCGCCTGCCTCGTTAATAAGAATAGTCAGGTGTCCATGTAATTCATCCAGGAAGCCATTTACATCTTCATGCTGATTGGTCAACATCCGACCATCACCAATAATATTACCCCTGCGATCTACAATACCGAATTTGGTGTTAGTACCCCCGATATCAATGCCCACCGCTAACTGCTGACTCATAATCAATTCCTTGAGATTTTAAAATGGTTTTAACTCTAAATGCGAAGAACGCGAGATAAGCAAAGCACAGCGCCGGAATAACATAAGAGGCGTGGATACCAATGCTTGCAATGTCTGCCAGACCGCCCTGTACAGGAGGAATGAGAGAGCCACCGAGGATCATCATTACCAGGAACGCAGAGCCCTGACCAGTATATTTGCCCAGACCTGCGATAGATAATGCGAAAATGCTTGGCCACATCACAGAGCAGAATAATCCGCCGCTGATAAATGCAAATGTAGCCAGCTGACCGGTGGTAAATAATCCGATCAGAACAGAGCCAACACCCAGCAAACCAAAGATGGTAAGGGTTTTGGCAGGTTTGTCCTGGCCGGCAAAGAAGCCAATGATCTGCACCACTATACAGATAGCATATGGATATAAAACACTGATATCATTACCCTTGATGCTGTTGGCGCCGAGAATAACACCATAAGCTACAAAAGGAACAATTACACAGAGGATATTACGGGTGGTTTTAGATACGTTGAATACGCTGATGGCGCCGGTCCAGCGGCCAATCATCATACTTCCCCAGAACAGGGATACATACGGATCCAGTTCTGATTCTGCCAAACCTTTTACGGTCAGGAAACCAGGATGCTTCAGCAATGCGCCGAGATTACTGGCAATGGATACTTCCACACCCACATAGATAAAGATAGCCAGCATACCCAGGATCAGCTGCGGATATTTCATCGCGCCCCAGCCTTCACTATTGTTTGCAGACGCCATTTTGGTATAAAAGAGGATACCGATAATACCCACAATACCCGCAATGAACATAGGCAACTCAAATTTCAGTATCAGGCCCATGAGGATCAGCACAAACATAAATGTGATAGCCAGTAACGACCTGGTAGCTTTGGGAGAAGATTCAAACCCTTCTGTATCCTGACTTTCCGGCATCTTCACAAAAGCAAAAATAGCAGCTGCCACGAGGAACAGTCCAATAAGGAGGAAATATAAAGTATTGATCTTGCTGATATCCGTACTTACTTCGCCGCCTTTAATATTACCAAACAGCAACATGCTCACGATAATAGGTCCGATGGTAGTGCCGAAGGAGTTAACACCTCCTGCCAGGTTCAAACGGTGAGTACCTTTGGCAGGATCTCCCAGTAAAATTGCAAATGGATTGGCAGCGGTTTGCTGCAGTGAAAATCCTAAGGCTACTATAAATAAAGCCATGAGGATAAGGGCAAAATATCCAAACGTAACGGTTTGTTTATAGTCTGTATCCAGTACAGTTACTATCTTTTCCAGGTTAGCTTTTGTAAAACTGGCAGCATATTGTTTATGCTCCTCATCTTTTGTAAAGCCTCCGGAAACTGCGGAAATTAACTGCGGATTCGTGGTGTACTTTTCAGCTGATTCATTACTGCTGATCAGGAGGGAATAGGTGTCAGGATCTTTCTCACGGCGGATCTTCACCTGCCTGTCGGAAGTCTGCAACTGCTGCTCTACCTGGAAACCGCTGATGTCAGCAATCGTTTCTTTAATAGGAACAATCTTCTCCTTATTCACACATGGAATCATAATTACCGAGCCAAGCACGGAAATCAGCAACCCGTAAATAATACCCTTCTTGTACCCGATCTTGTTGAGGATATCCACTTTCCTTGCAGTGGAAGCCAGGTACAGGATCAGCGAACCTATAAAATAGGCACTGTAAAAAGAGAAGTCGATAAGCTGCGACTCCAGCTGGGTAAGGTTAAAGTGAGATTTGCAAAACGGGATAAAGATACTGTTGGATGCAGCCAGAAATCCCCAGAAAAAGAAAACCAGAATAAGCACAAAGAACGAAGGATGGGTGCTTTGTGCGCTTTGTTTTGATTGCTGAATCATAAACGTGTTAAGTTACGGTGAAATTTTGCCGGTTAAATGTATAATTATTTTTTTAAAATTTTTTAAAAAGTCAAAATATTCTTGCAATTTAGCGATCTGATAAAACGTTTTAGCAAAAATAATTGCGAAATATACAAGAAATATAGGAGAAGTTTAATTATGTTCGTGCTTATCAAAAAAAATAATTCTGACAGCTTATGTCCAACCAAACAGTAACAATGAATGTCCCTTCCAAACAGGCCGGGTATGCGCAATCAATGGCCATTATCGGCATATTGTTTTTCGTATTCGGGTTTGTTACCTGGCTCAATGGAACACTGATCCAGTTTTTCCAGATCGTATGTGAACTGAACGTATCCCAGGCGCTGCTGGTAACAATGGCCTTTTATATGGCCTACTTCTTCCTCTCCATTCCTTCTTCCTTTATCCTGAACAAAACAGGTTTTAAGAACGGGATGGCCTTAGGACTCCTCATTATAGCCATTGGCTCCCTGGTGTTTATACCTGCCGCCAACGCACGCAGCTTCGCTATGTTCCTCACGGGCCTGTTCATCCAGGGCGCGGGATTATCATTGCTGCAAACCGCTTCCAACCCTTACGCCAGTATCATCGGGCCAAAGGAAAGTGCGGCAAAGCGTATCAGTATCCTCGGTATCTGTAATAAAAGCGCAGGCGCCCTGGCCCCACTGATCCTCAGCTCTATTGTACTGAAAGGAGCCGACAAGCTGGAAAAAGATATTGCTGCTGCGGTAGACGCAGTACAGAAAAATGCTTTACTCGATAGCCTGGCTTCCCGCGTAATAGGGCCCTATGTAGCTATCGCCATCATATTAACCATACTGGCGTTTCTCCTGAAACGTTCTTCTTTACCGGAAATAGATACTAATACGGAAGATGCAGCCACCGCTGCAGCTACCACCGGTAAAACAAGCGTATTCCAGTTCCCTCAGCTGGTACTGGGCGTACTCTGCATCTTTGTTTATGTTGGCGCGGAAGTAATGGCCGGCGACGTGATTGGTCAGTATGGAAAAGCCCTCGGCATGAGTGTGGACGACACCAAGTACTTCACCACCTTTACCCTCGTAGCCATGCTGGCAGGTTATGTAATAGGGATCGCTACCATCCCGAAATACCTCTCCGGTAAAAAAGGATTACAGATCTCCGCTATACTGGGCGTACTGTTTACCGTGGCCGCCTATTTCGCTACCGGCTTCTCCGCGGTAACGTTCATCGCTTTACTCGGACTGGCCAACGCGCTCATGTGGCCCGCCATTTTCCCAATGGCCATCGACGGGTTGGGCCGCTTCACCAAAATAGGCTCCGCCTTACTGGTAATGGGTATCGCCGGTGGTGGCGTGATCCCGCAGATCTACAGCGGTATGTTTGACCAGCACAGCATGTTCAGCTTCCTTTACAGCAGCAGCATCGATTTCAGACACGCATTCCTGTACTGCATGGTGCCCTGCTACCTGTACATCCTGTTTTATGCCCTGGTAGGCGATAAAGTGGGCAAGAATTAACTACTCCTGATATTTTTTGAAAGGTTGTTCTGATTTTCAGAACAACCTTTTTTTATTCTCAATCATTTTTATATTTTTAGGTGTAAATTTTACGTTTAATAATCTTTTAATGATACAAGAAACCAGGGAGCAGTTTATCCACTTATTTGAAAAAGAGCCACTGATGGTCGTTTCGCCCGGACGAATCAACCTGATCGGTGAACATACAGATTATAATGATGGTTTTGTTTTACCCGCAGCTATCGATAAAAAAATTGTATACGCCATTGCGCTCAACAATACACAGCAATGTAACGTGCACGCCGTTTTCACCAATGAAACGGTGTCGTTCAGCCTGGAGGAGGTAAAGCCAACTCCCGGATGGATCAACTATCTCATGGGCGTAGTGTATCAGTTGCAGGAACGCGGGCTGCCCGTACAGGGCTTCGATTGTGTACTGGCCGGCGATATTCCCGTAGGCGCAGGCATGTCTTCTTCCGCCGCCGTGGAAGGAGGTCTTGTAGCCGCACTGGATCATATCTTCGCGTACGGACTGGATCGTATGCAAATGGCCCTCATCGGTCAGAAGGCAGAACATACCTTCCCGGGTGTAAAATGCGGCATCATGGACCAGTTTGCCAACCTGCATGGTAAAAAAGACCAGGTAATGCGCCTCGACTGCCGCAGCCTGGAATTTGAATATTTCCCCTTCAACTTCCCCGATTACAAAATAGTGCTGTGCAATTCTATGGTACATCACTCGCTTGCTTCCTCTGAATACAATGTACGCAGGCAGCAATGCGAGGAAGGGGTAAAGGCTATCCAGGTAAATCACCCCGCCGTGAAATCCCTGCGGGATGCAGATATGAACATGCTCAACGAAGTACGCGCACAGCTTTCTTCTAAAGTATATGACCGCTGTAATTACGTGATCGCTGAAATACAACGGGTACAGGACGCTACTGCACTGCTGAAAAAAGGCGACCTGCAACAATTCGGTGAACTGATGTATGCCACCCACGAAGGATTGAGTAAACTCTATGAAGTAAGCTGCCCGGAACTGGACTTCCTCGTATCACTGGCCAGGGAAAGAAAAGAAGTGGCCGGCGCCCGCGTAATGGGCGGAGGTTTTGGCGGTTGCACCATCAATCTCGTAAAAGCTGATAAAGTAGATGAATACGTATCCTTTATCAAATCACGGTACCTGGATCAATATGGTAAGGAGCCGGAAGTATATGTAACCATTATTGAAGAAGGGGTTTCCATTATTGATTAGGCGCCTTCGGCGCTTTTAAATTGTCTTGGAGCAGGATTAGGCTGATTATACTGATTTACCTGATTTTATTTTCTGGGATTTTTTTAAATGATTAAGGGAGATAAAAGCGAATACCCGCTTCTATCTCCCTTAATCATTTAAAATCAAAACGTAAGCAAATCAGGCAAATCAGTATAATCAGCCTAATCCTGCTCCAAGACAATTTAAAAGCGCCGAAGGCGCTCCCTGCGCTTAGTACTGGTCGTCCAGTGCGAAGATCGGCGTTCTGTTCATCCAGCGGCCACGGGTGAAGTCCGGAATGAATTGCACACTGCCGCTTTCTGCTACGGATTGCTCACTCAGCGGAGTGATAGCGTACCAGGTAGCCATGTCGTATACATCCAGCGGATAGGGCGCACCACGTTTGATACATTCCAGGAAAGAGTTGAGTACAAACCAGTCCATACCGCCATGACCCGCGCCTGCAGCATCGTTGGCATACCTTTTCCACAATGGGTGGTCGTATTTGCCAAAGTAGCTGTTGGGGTCTTTAAAGTCGCCGGTCTTTTCCCACTCGTCGTGCTTACTTTTCTTTTCTACGTAAATAGATTCCTGGTCATCCATCCACAAACCATTGGTACCCTGAACACGGAAGTTCAGTGAGTAAGGCCGCGGAGAGTTGGTATCGTGCGACAGCATGATCGTTTCACCATTATTGGTTTTGATCAGGGTAGACACGATATCACCCAGTTTGAATTCTACCTTTGCATTTGGATGGCTTTCACCGCCGTTATCCACAATGTATTTATGTAAACCACGGGATTTGGTAGCCACGGATGTCAGCGACAATAAGCGGTTACCACGGTTAATATTGATATAGTTGTTCACCGGACCCAGGCCGTGTGAAGGGTACAGATCCCCGTTGCGGTGTACAGAGTGGGCTGTTCTCCACTTGGCTTCGGACAATGCTTTTTCTCCAAATTCCACACCACCGCCATAATATTGCTTGCCGTTATTAAACTTAACGCCACGCAGATCGTGCTGGTAACCACCCTGCAAGTGGATCAGCTCACCAAATAAACCCTGGCGTACCATGTTCAGTACGGCCATCACATCCCTGCGGTAACATACGTTTTCCATACCAAATACAGGGATACCGGTTTCTTCACTGGTATTTACCAGTTCCCAGCATTCCTGGATATCTGATGCGCCACAAACTTCCACCGCCGGTGTTTTACCTGCTTTCATACAGGCTACCGCCATGATAGAATGCCATTCCCACGGAGTGGCAATGATCACCGCATCAATGTCGTCACGTTTCAGCATGTTGCGGAAATCTTCCGGACCGTTCGTGTATTCAGCTACTTTTCTTTTGCCGCCGTATACCTTTTCGATCATGGCCCGTACCTTTGGCAGGGTGTAAGTGGTGTCAGGATCCGCGAAAGCAACTACTTCCGCGTCTTCCCGATGGAGACAGAAATTCAGGTGACCGAGTCCGCGGGCGCCAACACCTATCAGACCGATTCTAACTTTTGGTTTCTTTTCGTTGGCAAATAATTTGGCAGAAGAGCCGAGCATAGAAAGTCCTACGCCAGCTGCTACCGTGTTTTTCAGAAAACTTCTGCGATGCAGTGGATTTTTATTCATTGTTCAAAGTTTATCAGCGTATACATTATACGTCTTAGGAGGGACTAAATTTATAAAAATTGATTTATCTAAACCAACCTACTGTAGAATAATCTTACATTTTTGTGATAAACGGCGGGGGATCACCACTTATCCCGTCCTCCACAGACGGGGGAAAGCAGATCAAGTCCACCTCAAAGGCATGTCAAAAGCTGGGTTTTGGCATGTACCAGGTATGCGCTATTCAGAGATAACTCATAGATAAGCCATATATAAGCCATAGTTAAGTCATATATAAGCCATACCTATAGAGATACGGGTTATCTATCACTTATCACTGTTTTTTTTATGGGTAAAGTATAACTATACCTGGGCTGGTCCCAGGATAGTTTATTGTTTATGGCTTTTCTTACTATGGTATTTCCCTACAGTTAACGGAACCTTAAAGGCCGGTTTAAGCTAAAATTGAATTAATAATAGGGAATTTGAGATTGAAGGATTCTGATTATCTGCTATATCTTCGCTCACATCGTAATCCGTAACTTTTATTTCAGGCAATGAAGAAAAACACGTTACTCCTCGCGGGGCTGCTCGGCTTCAATATGGCAATGGCCCAGGAGATCAAACCTTACGGCGCCCTGCCTTCCAAAGCGCAGGTATCCTGGAATGACATGGAATATTACATGTTCATTCATTTTGGACCCAACACTTTCACCAACAAAGAATGGGGACATGGGGATGAAGATCCGAAAGTATTCAATCCTACCCATCTGGATGCCCGTCAGTGGGCGCGTACCGCCAAGGCGGCCGGTATGAAAGGAATTGTGATCACCGCGAAACACCATGATGGCTTCTGCCTCTGGCCCAGCAAATACAGTACCCATACCGTACGCGAAAGCGCCTGGAAAGGCGGTAAAGGCGATGTGCTGGCTGAACTGTCGGCTGCCTGTAAGGAGTACGGTCTGAAGTTTGGCGTGTACCTCTCTCCGTGGGACCGCAACCATCCCGAATACGGTAAGCCTGGTTATAACCAGGTGTTTGCCAATACACTTAATGAAGTACTTTCCAGCTACGGCCCTGTATTTGAACAGTGGTTCGATGGCGCCAATGGCGGTAATATCAAACAACCGTACGACTGGAACCTGTTTCACAGCGTGGTATATAAAAATCAGCCCAATGCCGTGATCTTTAGTGATGTGGGCCCTGGCTGCCGCTGGGTGGGTAATGAGAATGGTATTGCAGGTACTACCAACTGGAGCACACTGAATGTAAAAGGTTTTGCACCGGGCGCAAATGGTCCGGCCACCAAATCACTCAATGAAGGTAATGAGGATGGCGAACAATGGATCCCCGCAGAATGCGACGTATCTATCCGGCCAGGATGGTTTTACAGCCCTGAAACAAACGATAAGGTAAAATCCGTGTCCTCGCTGCTCGATATCTATTACGGCTCTGTGGGCCGCAACGGTAACCTGATCCTTAATGTGCCGGTAGACCGGGATGGTCTTATTCACCCGAACGACTCTACCCGCCTGATGGAGCTGCGCCGTGTGCTGGATGCGTCTTTCAAAAACAACCTGGCAAAGCGTGCAGTAGTAACAGCCACCAACACCCGCAGCAACAATAAAGCTGTAAAGGTGGGTCACCTGATTGATGGCGCCAACACCACTTACTGGGCCGCCACCGACGATGCCACCACCACTACCATCACGCTTACCTATAAACAACCGGTTACTTTTAACAGGCTGGTACTGCAGGAATATATTGCGCTGGGTCAGCGGGTGAAGGCCTTCAACGTAGAAGTGCTGGAACAAGGCGCCTGGAAGCAAATTGCCAACGAAACCACCATCGGGCACAAACGTATTTTGCGTTTGAAGGATTACACCACTACACAGGTGCGTATTAACATCCTGGATGCAAAAGCGGCGCCGGTGATCAGTGAAGTGCAGCTGTACAAAGCGCCGGGGTTACTTACTTTGCCACAGATTGGCCGCACCGCCGACGGGAAAGTATGGATCCACAGCGAATCCGGCGACCCTGAGATTCACTACACCCTGGATGGCAGCGAACCTACCGTGAAGTCGCCGAAGTATATATCTGCAGAAACTACTGTTATCAACCTGCCCCAGGGCGGTGTGGTACACGCCAAAGCGTTCCTGGATAACGGCAAAACTGCCAGTGAAACAGCTACCGCCACCTTTGATATCGCTGCTGCCAAATGGAAAGTAATTTCCCCGGAGGCAACCAAAGACAATGACCCGGCTAAAGCAATAGATGGCAGCAACGCTGCTATTTATGTGGCAGACAATAAAGGATATCCGCATGAGTTGCAGGTGGATCTGGGCGAAACCCTTTCCCTGAAAGGATTTACGTACACTCCTCCCGGTAGCGGCGGAATCATTTACGGCTATGAGTTTTACACCAGCACCGATGGCAAAAACTGGGGCAGCCCGGTAGCCAGCGGTCAGTTTGCCAATATCAAAAACAACCCGGTACAGCAAACGGTGGCATTCAAAAAGACCAGCGCCCGCTACATCCGCTTTGTGGCTACTTCGCCGGCCGATGAAAAGCAGCCGCAGGCAGCCATTGCCGAGTTAGGGGTAATTACCCGCTAAACGCGGATGTTGTCTTTCTCAGGATTACGCTGGTTATACTGATTTGCCTGATTTTACTTTTTAGATTTTATAATGATTTTAAAGGATTTGGGGAGATATAAGCGAAAATATCCGCTTATATCTCCCCAAATCCTTTAAAATCCAAACAGATCAAATCCCCTAAATCAGTATAATCAGCGTAATCCTGAGAAAGACAACATCCGCGGTTGTTAAAATTCTTCTCTACTCAAAAAAAATTCGACTATTTAAAAGGATATTGTTATAACTTTGCCGATAATCTAAACTAAAGACAATATTTATAACAATTTAACGCTGAACTGAAGTTGGAAAAAACCGCAACTCATACCAACATTTCTGCATATCATCCCGCTTTAACCGAGGGGGTATATTCTGTTGGGTTCAATGTCTTTAGATTTCTTTCCCGACGACCTAGAATTTGATAGCGCTTGTCTGAATATGGCCGCTATCGCACCGCGATTCCCCAATCCTCCGGTGAACCTTTCCAGCAATGGAATTTCAAGTTAGTTTATTGATTCACGATTTCAATTTAAAAAGTTGGAAAATCAACATATCATCGTTAGGGTAGCCACTCCTGACGATATTCACTATTCAAATACCATCACAGACGAGATGGAATCATCTGCAAAAGCAAGAGGAACCGGCATTGCGAAGCGTTCCCCTGACTATGTAGAGCTGAAAATGAACGAAGGCAAGGCGGTAATTGCGGTTACCGACAAGGGCGAATGGGTAGGCTTCTGCTATATTGAAGCCTGGGGTCATGAGAAATTTGTGGCGAATTCGGGTCTGATCGTTAATCCCGCCTTCAGAGGCCACGGTGTGGCTAAATCGATTAAAAAGAGAATATTTGAACTGTCGAGGGAGAAATACCCGGATGCCAAGATCTTTGGTTTAACCACCGGCCTCGCAGTAATGAAAATCAACTCCGAACTCGGATACGAGCCGGTAACCTATTCCGAACTCACCGATGATGAAGAGTTCTGGAAAGGCTGCAGAAGCTGCGTGAACTTCGATATCCTCACTATGAAGGACAGGAAAAACTGCCTGTGTACCGCCATGCTGTACAACCCACTGGAGAAACTGAAGGAAGCAGAAGAAAAAGCAATGGCCGAAAAAGCGCCTCTTCCTGAACCTGAACCACAACCGCAGCCACAATTATCCGTGAGCGCCAGCGGTCATATGCACCACGCCAGACGCCGCCGTAGATTTAAAGGAAACATAAAGCTCTACGAGCGATGGTTACGTTTTAAAAGATTTGTTTTGCTGAAAAGCAAAAAAGAAGGTGGCGCCACCGGATCTAAAAAGAAATTTTTCCTGTTCTGACTACAGGGTCGTCAATATTGTTATCTGGATTTATAAAAAAAGATGTCATAATGAAAAAAGTAGTACTGGGATTTAGCGGAGGACTTGATACTTCCTATTGCGTTAAATATCTGACCGAAGAAAAAGGATATGAAGTGCATTCAGTGATCGTAAACACTGGCGGTTTTTCTGAAGAAGAATTGCAGGAAATAGAAAAGCGCGCTTACAGCCTGGGCGTTAAAAGTCATAAAACTGTTAATGCAATACGTTCTTATTATGATGGTGTGATCAAATACCTCATCTTCGGTAATGTACTGAAAAATAATACCTACCCGCTGAGCGTAAGTGCAGAGCGCATGAGCCAGGCACTCGCCATCGCGGAATATGTGAAGGAAGTAGGCGCCGACGCAGTAGCGCACGGCAGCACCGGCGCAGGTAACGACCAGGTACGTTTTGATATGGTGTTCCATATCATGATCCCCGGCGTGGAAATCATTACCCCGATCCGTGATCTGAAACTGAGCCGTGAAGAAGAGATCTCCTACCTCAAATCCAAAGGAGTAGAAGTGAACTTTGAAAAAGCCATGTACTCTATCAATAAAGGTATGTGGGGAACTTCTGTTGGCGGAAAAGAAACACTCACCTCCAATGGTATGCTGCCTGAAGCGGCATGGCCTACCCAGCTCACAAAGCAGGGAGAAGAACCCGTGAAATTAACTTTCGAAAAAGGTGAGCTTACTGGTGTGAATGACAAAAAATTTGGTCATCCGTCTGAAGCTATTCAATATTTACAAACCATCGCCGGTCCTTTTGCCATTGGCCGCGATATCCACGTAGGCGATACTATCATCGGTATCAAAGGACGTGTAGGATTTGAAGCCGCTGCGCCGATGGTAATCATCAAAGCGCATCACGCACTGGAAAAACATGTGTTAACAAAATGGCAGCTGAGCTGGAAAGATCAACTGGCCCAGTTTTATGGTAACTACATGCACGAAGGTCAGATCATGGACCCCGTAATGCGCGACATTGAAGCCTTCCTGCAAAATACCCAGGAAAATGTTTCCGGCGAAGTATTTGTTACCCTCATGCCTTACCGTTTCCAGGTTACCGGTATCAGCTCCCCTTACGATCTGATGAGCAGCAAGTTTGGTAAATACGGTGAAATGAACACCGGCTGGAGCGGAGATGACGTAAGAGGATTCAGCAAAATTTTTGGTAACCAGACCATGATCTGGCATCAGGTTAAAAATTCTATCTAAATCAGCAGGCAATGGCAAATGATAAAAAGATAAGAGCAGGAATTGTAGGCGGGGCAGGTTATACAGGCGGTGAAATGATCCGGCTTTTATTGAATCACCCGGATGTTGCTATTTCGTTTGTACATAGCCGTAGTAATGCAGGCAATCCTTTGTACGCAGTACACGCAGACCTGCTGGGCGAAACAGAACAACTGTTTACCGGCGATCTGAGCAACGATATTGATGTGATGTTCCTTTGCCTGGGCCACGGGGAATCTAAAAAATTCCTCGAAGCAACTGAGGTGGCTGCCCATGTAAAAGTAATTGACCTGAGCCAGGATTTTCGTTTAGGCGAAACCGTAAAGGACCGCACTTTTGTATACGGCCTGCCGGAAATGCAACGCGACCTGATAAAAACTGCGCAGAACATTGCCAACCCCGGCTGCTTTGCTACCGGTATCCAGCTGGGGCTGTTACCACTGGCCAAAGCGGGCCTGCTCACTGAAGTACATACCACCGGTATCACCGGTTCCACCGGGGCGGGGCAGAGCTTGCAGGCTACCTCGCACTTTACCTGGAGAGCCAATAATATTTCCACCTATAAAGTGCTGAATCATCAGCACCTGAAAGAAATACGACGAAGCCTGCAGCTGTTGCAGCCAGGCTTCAATGGTGAGGTGAATTTTGTTCCCGTACGCGGCGATTATCCAAGAGGAATATGGGTAACCTCGTACCTGCAAACCGACTTATCGCTGGAAGACGCTGTGAAGCTGTATAAAGACTTTTACGCCGGTCATCCGTTTACACATGTAAGCGATAAACAGATCGATCTGAAACAGGTAGTGAACACCAACAAATGTTTGATTCAACTGGAAAAAACCGGTAACAAACTGGTGATCCACTCCATTGAAGACAACCTGTTGAAAGGCGCTTCCGGTCAGGCAGTGCAAAACATGAACCTGATGTGCGGACTGGATGAAACGGCAGGACTGAAACTGAAGTCCATCGTATTCTAAGTGTTTTTATCATTTTCAATTTATTGCCGACATGAAACTTTTCGACGTTTATCCCGTTAACGATATCATCATAGAAAAAGCCCAGGACTCGCATGTTTGGGACAACAAGGGCACACAATACCTGGACCTGTATGGCGGGCATGCAGTGATCTCCATTGGTCATACGCATCCACATTATGTAAAGCGCCTTACAGATCAGTTGCATAAAGTAGGCTTTTATTCCAATTCTGTAAAGATGCCTTTACAGGAAGAGCTGGCGACCTTGCTGGGCAAGGTTTCTGGTAAGGAAGACTACCAGCTGTTCCTGTGTAACTCCGGTGCGGAAGCCAATGAAAATGCACTGAAGCTGGCCTCTTTTTACAACGGTAAAAAGAAAGTCATTGCCTTTAAAAAAGCATTTCACGGCAGAACCTCCCTGGCAGTAGCAGCTACCGACAATCCGAAGATTGTAGCGCCGGTAAATGAAACAGACAACGTGGTATTTTTACCCTGGGAAGATGAAGCTGCACTGGAACAGGCTTTCCAGCAATATGAAGTATCCTCCGTGATCATTGAAGGTATCCAGGGTGTAGGAGGTATCAACGTAGCCAGCGAATCTTTCCTGCGGAAGATCAGGAGCCTGTGTGATGCGCACAACGCCGTGTTCATTGCAGACTCCGTACAGTGTGGATATGGCCGCAGCGGTAAATTCTACTCGCACGATTTTGCGGGTATAAATGCAGATATCTACAGCATGGCGAAAGGAATGGGAAATGGTTTCCCGATCGGCGCTATCATCATTGCACCTAAATTCCATGCGGTGTATGGTATGCTGGGTACTACCTTCGGCGGTAATCACCTGGCCTGCGCAGCAGCCCTGGCAGTACTGGAAACCATACAGGCGGAAAAACTGATGGACAACGCAGCTACGGTAGGTAACTATCTCATGGAACAGCTACGCACATTTGATAAGGTGAAAGAAGTAAGAGGCCGTGGTTTGATGATCGGTATAGATCTCCCGGAAGAATTATCACAGGTGAGAAAAGAACTGCTGTATACCCATAAGATCTTTACCGGTGAAGCAAAACCAAACGTAATCCGTTTGCTCCCTTCCCTGGCGCTTACACAGGCCCACGCAGATCAGTTCCTGGAAGCATTCGGAAAAGCATTAAATAAATAAGTAAACAACCATGTACGGCAGGCAGTGTGCCTTTAACATCTTTCCACTGCCTGTTTAAAGCCTATAAGCGAAATGAAACAATTTATTTCTACAGCAGATGTTCCCAGTGTCCCGCGGTTAGTGGACATTGCGCTGAACTATAAGAAAGATCCTTTCAGGGATAAGGAATTAGGTAAGAACAAAACAGTGGGAATGATATTCCTGAATCCCAGTTTGCGAACACGTTTAAGTACACAGATCGCTGCAAAGAACCTGGGTATGGAAGCGATCGTATTTAACATCGACAAGGAAGGATGGGCGCTGGAAATGAATGATGGCGTAGTGATGAATGGCAACACCACCGAACACGTGAAAGAAGCGGCGGCAGTAATGGGACAGTATTTCGATATACTGGCCATCCGTACTTTTCCGGGGTTGAAAAATAAAGAAGAAGATTATACAGAGAAATATATTAACCAGTTCATTAAGTACGCCGGTGTGCCGGTAGTAAGCCTGGAAAGCGCTACCCTGCACCCTTTGCAGAGTTTAACAGACGTAATTACCATAAAGGAAAACTGGCAGCAAACCCGTAAACCTAAAGTGGTAATGACCTGGGCGCCTCACGTAAAAGCGCTGCCACAGGCTGTTCCCAACTCCTTTGCACAATGGATGAACGCATGGGGCGAAGCAGATTTTGTGATCACCCATCCCGAAGGCTACGAACTGGACGGGAAATTTTCCGGTAATGCACAAATTGAATACGATCAGGATAAAGCCTTGCAGGACGCGGATTTTGTATATGTGAAAAACTGGTCATCCTACAAAGACTATGGCAAAATCACCTGCACAGACCCTTCCTGGATGTTTACCAACGAAAAACTCAAACTCACCAATGCTGCCAAAGTAATGCACTGCCTGCCCGTAAGAAGGAATGTAGTGATTGCAGATGAAGTACTGGACGGTCCACAATCCATCGTTATCCGGGAAGCCGGTAACCGGGTATGGGCAGCCCAGGCAGTTTTGAGTGAAATACTGAAAGGATAATTATGATCGACTTATTTATTATCAAAGTAGGCGGGAACGTAATCGATAACCCGGCGTTGCTGCAAACCTTCCTGGAGAAGTTTGCAGCAATCCCCGGTAAAAAGATCCTGATACACGGCGGCGGCAAAATTGCTACCCGTATCGGTGATAAGCTGGGTATCGAATCGAAGTATGTAGACGGCAGACGGATCACCGATGCAGACACTATCGACGTAGTGACAATGGTATACGGCGGTTTGGTAAACAAACAGCTGGTAGCCAAACTGCAGGCCAATGGCTGTAATGCCATCGGTTTAACCGGCGCCGACGCCAACATCATCCCCGCTGTAAAAAGACCGGTAAAGGAAATCGACTACGGTTTTGTAGGAGATGTTCGCACGGAGATCCTGCATACCGGTCCGCTGAAAGCATTGCTGGATACCGGTATTACGCCGGTGTTTGCCCCGCTTACGCATGATGGTAATGGCCAGATCCTGAATACCAATGCAGATACTATTGCCTCTTCGCTGGCTATTGCTTTATCGCAGCACTACAGCGTACGGCTGATCTATTGCTTTGAAAAGAAAGGGGTGTTGCGTGATCCTGCAGATGATGAATCCGTTATTAATCTCATCAACAAAGAAATTTACCAGCAACTGCTGGAAGAAAAAATACTGACAGACGGGATATTGCCTAAACTGCAAAACGCTTTCGGGGCAATTGATAATGGTGTAAAAGAAGTGCTGATAGGACATGCAGATGATGTTCTGAGCAATACAACCCCGAAAGTGGCAGGCACTCTAATATGCTAACCTATGTGGAACGAAAAACTATATGATGTGGCGGTGGCCCTGCTTAAACAGATGATCGCCACTCCTTCATTAAGCCGCGAAGAAGACGGCACCGCGCAACTGATCAGTGAGTTCCTGACGGCAATGGATATTCCGCATGAGCGGCATCTCAATAATATCTGGGCCCTCAATAAACATTACGATCCCTCCAAACGTAATATACTCCTGAACTCCCATCATGATACCGTAAAACCCAATCCACAATATAGCCGCGATCCTTTTAGCCCGGATGTGGAAAACGGAAAGCTCTACGGGCTCGGTAGCAATGATGCCGGCGGTTGCCTGGTTAGCCTGATTGCGACGTTCCTGCATTTTTATCATCGTAGTAACCTGAGCTACAATATCATCCTCACAGCCACCGCAGAAGAAGAGATCAGCGGCGCCAACGGGATAGAAAGTATCCTGCCAAAACTGCCCGCTATTGAGTTTGCCATTGTGGGAGAACCCACTTTAACACAACTGGCCATTGCCGAAAAAGGACTGATGGTACTGGATTGCACCAGCTACGGCAAAGCAGGCCACGCCGCGAGGGAGGAAGGAGAAAATGCGTTGTATAAAGCATTGCCTGATTTAAACTGGTTCAAGGATTTCCGCTTCCCGAAAGTATCGGAAACACTTGGGCCTGTGAAGATGAGCGCCACCGTGATCAGTACTTCCAATAAAGCACATAACGTAGTACCGGCCGACTGTACCTTTGTGGTGGATGTACGGGCTACCGATCAATATACCCTCGAGGAATTACTGGAAATTATCCAGGCCAATGTATCCTGCGAAGTAAAGCCACGGTCCATGAGAATGCGGCCCTCCTTTATTCCAATGGAGCATCCGTTTGTGCAGGCAGGCATAAGTGTGGGTAAAACCTGCTACGGATCGCCTACCACGTCCGACCAGGCGCTGATCCCGGCTACCTCTGTGAAAATGGGTCCCGGCGATTCCGCCCGCTCACATACTGCAGATGAATATATTCACCTGCATGAAATAAAAGACGGTATCCAGAGCTATATTCAGTTACTTGAAATGATCCAGTAGTATGAATGGCAGCGTATCTTTGGTAAATATGATTTTTAATTTCATGCTTTAACACAGCATGGAAAAACTATAGTATTATGAAATTGTGGCAAAAAGATAAAGCCTCCTTAGCAGCGGTGGAAACATTCACCGTAGGAAAAGACCGTGAAATGGATGCCTTCCTGGCGCCGTTTGATGTGCTGGGTTCTATGGCACATATCACCATGCTGCAAAGTATAGGATTGCTGGAAGCAGAAGAACTCACGATATTAAAACAGGAACTCAAAAACATTTACCGGGAAATTCAATCCGGTGAATTTAAACTGGAAGAAGGAGTGGAAGATATCCACTCACAGGTAGAACTGTTGCTGACCCGCCGTTTGGGAGAAGTAGGCAAGAAGATCCACAGCGGCCGTTCCCGCAACGACCAGGTTTTGGTAGATCTGAAGCTGTTTCTGCGTCATGAACTGCAAACCATGACAGAGGAAGTACTTTCGTTATTCCACCTGTTACAGCAAAAAAGTGAAGCGCACAAAGCACACCTGATACCAGGTTACACCCACCTGCAAATTGCTATGCCTTCTTCCTTCGGATTATGGTTTGGCGCTTATGCCGAAAGCCTGGTAGACGACCTCACCATGTTACAGGGCGCCTATAAAGTAGTGAACAAAAATCCACTTGGCTCCGCAGCCGGTTACGGATCTTCGTTCCCCCTTGACCGTGAGCTTACCACCGCTTTGCTGGGTTTTGATTCGCTCAACTACAACGTGGTGTACGCCCAAATGGGACGCGGTAAAACAGAAAAAATAGTGGCTTTTGCACTGGCCGGCATTGCAGCCACCATTGCTAAAATGGCGATGGACGCCTGTTTGTTCATGAACCAGAACTTCGGCTTCATCAGTTTCCCGGATGAACTCACCACCGGCTCCAGCATCATGCCGCATAAAAAGAACCCCGATGTATGGGAACTGATCCGCTCTCATGGCAACAAGCTCCAGGCGTTGCCCAATGAAATTACCATGATGATCACCAACCTGCCTTCCGGCTATCACCGCGATCTGCAGCTGCTGAAAGAAAATTTATTCCCTGCTTTCCAAACGCTGAAAGACTGTATCCGTATGAGCCGCCTGATGCTGGAAAATGTGCGCATTAAGGAAAACATACTGGATGATGATAAGTACCAATACCTGTTCAGCGTGGAAGTGGTAAATAACCTGGTGTTGCAGGGGACGCCATTCCGTGAAGCCTATAAGAAAGTAGGCATGGATATCGAAAACGGCACCTTCTCACCTGATAAAGAAGTAAAACATACCCATGCAGGCAGCATCGGTAATTTAGGTACAGAACAGATTGCCGCGCAAATGGATGCCGTGATAAAAGGTTTCCCTTTTGAATCGGTAGATAAAGCGATAGAGAAATTGCTAAATAGTTGATAAGATACAGGCATAAAAAAAGCGAGGTGATCACCTCGCTTTTTTTATGCCTGTATCTTTTAGAATCCTATAGTCACTCCGGCAAAGAAATTAATGCCTGCCATCGGGTAATAGTAATTGTCGTATACCACGCGGTTGCTGGCCTGATCATAGCTGCTGTAAGTACTTCCGTTGGGTTCATACTTCACGTTGAAGATATTGTTCAGCATGAATTGCAGACCGAGTTCACGGAATAACGGTTGCGGCACTACGTAGTTGATACGCAGGTTGTTTACAAAGTAAGCATCCAGGCTGCCCGCTATATTGGAGGTGTTATCCATATACTGACGGCTTACATATTTACCCAGTACATCGATGTTGAGGTTCTTCACCGGTTTCACGGTTAACGTTAACCCACCTACGAAAGAAGGAGAGAACGAAATATCTGTTTTGTTGAACACCTGTGTATGCGGAGTATAGTCCGCATCGTAGGTAATGGCATGATAGTCCAGTACTTTATTCTGGCTCAAAGCTGCATTGGCAGCTACGCTCACCATGTTGCCCAGTTTTACATTTCCGTTTACTTCAATACCCATGCGGTAGCTTTTAGGAATGTTGGTGCGGATGTATGCGCCAACATCGTTGAGCATACCGGTTTGCACCAGCTGGTTTTTATAATTCATATAATAAACGTTCGCCTGGACAGCAGCGATGTTGTTGTTCCATGAATAGCCGGCTTCCACATCGCGGAGTACTTCCGGTTTGGGTGTTGTTGTGCCGAAGTTGTTTTCAAAATCGACGCGGTTAGGCTCTTTGTGCGCAATAGCAACCGAAGCGAATACACGGTTGGTAGGATTGATGTTGTAAGAGATACCTGCTTTCGGATTAAAGAAATTATAATTCACGTGTGCCATGTATGCAGGTGCGGCTTCAAAGCCATCCATGTTGTACATGATGTTGCGGTACTGCATATCTGCAAAAATGCTCAGTGCAGGCGTGAGTTTATATTCTCCTTTCCAGTAGATATTGAAATCGTTTTTGGCAGCGGGATAATTATAGTATTCGTGGTCTTTATTGATGCCTGTTTGCGCCCAGATGATTTTGCCATAATGATCGCCGGTATAGCGGTTCCAGCCGCCGCCCAGGCTCCAGTTGAATTTGTCGCCGGTGCGGTTTACGGAAAATACGGAGCCATAGAAGTAGTTATCGAGCCACAGCTGCCGGACAAGGTCGGTGGTATCTACTTTTTTACCGTTAATCACAGGGCCTTCCAGTCCGTATCCGGAGAACGCCTGCTGCGCTTTATATTGTTCGTAGTAGCCGCGTCCGCGGGTGAGGTGGAAAGCTACGTTGAAGTTGAGATGTGCATTTATTTCCTGGTTCAGGAATAGCTGGTAATGATCCTGTTGATAGTTGTCCGTTTCATTATCGTAGGGAGTGCCTGGTTTATCGGCGCCGGCAGAATTGTAGGTGCGGTCTGTTTCCAGGAGTGCCTGTGGTACGCCATTCCATGCCTGGTATGTTTTTTCTTTCCCGGAGAAGACATTCAGCCTGATGGCTGTTTTGGCAGAAACATAGGCGGCGGAAGTATAGAAAGAGCGCAGGTCTGAAGTGGCGCGGTCGATATACCCGTCTGATGAAATTTTGGAGAGGCGCGCATCAATGGTGAAGTGATCGTTGATGAGGCCGGAACCGGCTTTCACTGTATGTTTCCAGCTATTGAAAGAACCGTAGCTGTTGCTGATTTCGCCGTATGCTTTTTCATTGAATTCGTTAGTGCTGAGGTTCAGTGTGGCGCCAAAAGCGGCGGCGCCGTTGGTAGAGGTACCTACGCCGCGTTGCAGCTGAACACTGCTAACGGAGGAAGCAAAGTCGGGCATGTTCACAAAAAATGTTCCCTGCGATTCTGCATCGTTTACGGGGATACCATTTACGGTAACGTTGATGCGGGTGATATCGGAGCCGCGTACGCGCATACCGGTGTAGCCGATACCGGTACCGGCGTCTGAGTTGGTTACCACGCCAGGCTGCTGATCCAGCAGTATGGGCAGATCCTGACCGAGGTTTTGTTGCTTAATATCCGCTGCTGTTAAAGTGGTGTTTACGAAAGGCGAATTTTTGCCGGCGCGCAAGCTGCTGATCTCGACGGGCTTTACAAACAGTGCCGTTGTTTCCAGTGAAATATCCGTCAGTTGCGTGGTATTATTCGCAGTGATGGTAGTGGTAAATGTTTTGAAGCCAATATAGCTGGCGGTTAAGGGATAATTTCCTTTTTTAGGAAGACGAATACTGTAGTGGCCTCTGCTGTCGGTAACAGCGCCGGTTTGGTTGACGGAGATGGTAACACCCTCCAGTGGCTGGCCGCTGGCTTTACTGGTAACGGTACCCGTAACCAGGGATTGTGCATGTAAAGTGCCTGCTATGGATAGCAGCACTAATAACATTAGCTGTTTCATTTTAATGATATGTGTTTTCTGTTAGTTCATTCCTAACCAGCATTACCTGGTCCAGGTTCATTGGGTGTGATCTCAGCCTGAAAGTAAGGCACCCCATGTGTTGTGTTAATGCAAAGGTATACTTGTATCTATAATAAATCAGAAATTATTTTTTGGGAGAAGGAAAAAGGTGTAATTTTCAGAGATACTTCTCTCAGTCATCGTTTATAAATTTTTAATCATTTAAATCTTTATTTCTGATGATGAAACTTCAGTTTATCGGGCATCTTGGCCGCGATGTAGTGAAAAAAGAAGTCAACGGCGCCACTGTTTTCAATTTTCCGGTAGCGGTAAATGAGCGTTTTAAAAACGCGCAGGGCGTACTGGAAGAAAGAACCACCTGGGTGGATTGCTCGCTCTGGGACAAGGCCAATGTAGCTCCTTATTTAACGCAGGGTGTAATGGTGTATGTAGAAGGCGCTCCAAAACTGGAGGCTTATGTAAGTACCGTTACCGGTGCGTTATGCGGGGCCATCAGGCTCCGGGTGTTTTCGCTGCAGTTACTCAGCCGTAAGGACGAGGAAAAGCGGAAGACGCCGGTTGCTGAAATGACCGTACCCGAGGCAGAGCCCGTTCAGGAGCAGCCCGCTGACGATCTTCCATTCTAACAATGTATGAAGCATTCCAATATGAAAGCCAACCAGTTACGGTTGGCTTTTCGTGTTTCTTTTAAAAAAGATTTGGAGCGGATTGAAATATTTGTATCTTTGCACCCTCATTGCGAGGTAGAGCAGAGGTAGCTCGTCGGGCTCATAACCCGAAGGTCAGTGGTTCGAATCCGCTCCTCGCTACAAAATAGGTACGTCAGCGTCCATAAAAAAAGATTAAGAGCCGAAGAAATTCGGCTTTTTTTATTTCGGTAAGTTTGAGTTGTGAAAGCAACATCACCAGGTTTTAAATGTCATCATGCATAAGGCAGGTTTTGTAAATATTTTTGGTAAGCCCAATGCGGGGAAAAGCACGTTGCTGAACGCCATTATCGGCGAGAAGCTGGCTATTATTTCTCCCAAAGTGCAAACTACGCGGCACCGTATTACAGGCGTATTAACGGATCCTGCGTATCAGATCGTTTTTTCTGACACGCCGGGGATCATTGATCCAAAATACAAGCTGCACGAGAAAATGATGGGTGCGGTTAAATCTGCCCTCGAAGATGCGGATGTGGCTTTGCTGATCATGGATTCGAAAGATTCGATGGAAGAAAACCTGGAATTGTTTGATTCACTGAAACTGAAAGTACCTGTTATTCTCATCCTTAATAAAATGGATAATATCCTCAAAGAGGATATGGAAGTTTTAGTAGAACGCGCCAAAGCCTGGGGCAAAGCAGCAGCGGTAGTACCGGTATCTGCCATGCAGAAGAAAGGTATTAAGGAGCTGCTGGCTGAAATAATAAAACTGCTGCCTGATGGCAACCCGTTCTACCCGGATGACACACTAACGGACAAGTCTACACGCTTTTTAGTGGCAGAAATGATCCGTGAAAAAGTATTCCAGCTGTTTGAAGAAGAGATTCCTTATCACACCACGGTAATTGTTACACAATTCCAGGAGAAGGAAACACTGACGAAGATCACTGCTGAAATCATCGTAACCCGCGACACCCAGAAAGGAATTATCCTCGGTGAAAAGGGCAAATCCATCCGCGAGCTGGGAACATTGGCCCGGCAGGAGATAGAGAAATTTATTGAGCGGAAAGTATTCCTGGAACTGTTTGTGAAAGTACGCGGCAAATGGCGCGACAACGACACTTTCCTGAAGGAATACGGATATTAATCATTGCAAAATTCCTGGATGTATTATCCAGGTTAGTACGACAAAATATAATAAAAAATGGCAGGATTTACAGTAGCTATAGTGGGTCGCCCCAACGTAGGCAAGTCAACGTTGTTCAATCGTTTACTGGAACAACGGAAGGCCATCGTGGATGACCAGAGCGGTGTAACCCGCGATCGTCAATACGGTATTGCCGACTGGAACGGCAAAACCTTCAACGTAATCGATACTGGCGGATTTGTAACCAACAGTGATGATGTATTTGAGCGGGAGATTCGCAAGCAGGCAAAAGTGGCAATGGAAGAGGCCAATGTAATCATCTTCATGTGTGATGTAACCACCGGTATTACCGATCTGGATGCAGACGTGGCAAATATCCTGCGTCGTACCTCCAAACCGGTTTTCCTGGTAGTAAATAAAGTAGATAACAGTCAGCGTCAGCTGGAAGCCACAGAATTCTACAGTATGGGCTTCGATCATATCCACTTCCTTTCTTCCATGACCGGTAGCGGTACCGGCGAATTGCTGGACGACGTGGTAAGCTTTATTACCCCGGAGATGGAAGACGCAAGACTGGAAACAGATATTCCTAAAATAGCGATTATTGGTCAGCCTAACGTAGGGAAATCATCCCTGCTGAATGCACTGGTAGGCGTAGAGCGTAATATCGTTTCCGATATTGCCGGTACTACCCGCGATACCATTCACACCCGCTATAATATGTTCCAGAAAGATTTCATGCTGATAGATACCGCAGGTATCCGTCGTAAAACAAAAGTGCATGAAGACCTGGAATTTTATTCCGTGATCCGTGCCATCAAGGCGGTAGATGAATCTGATGTGGTAATGCTGTTGCTGGATGCTGAAAAAGGTATCACTGCACAGGATCTCAGCATTTTCAGTCTCGCTGCCCGTAAAGGTAAGGGCGTAGTGGTACTGGTAAACAAATGGGATCTCGTGGAAAAAGGTACCAACACCGCCCGGGATTACGAAAAAACGCTGAAAGAGCGACTGGCGCCGTTCTCTGATGTGCCTATCATCTTCACTTCTGTAACTGAAAAGCAACGTATTTTCAAGGCTATTGAAACAGCCCTGGACGTATACGAAAACCGTAAACGCCGGATCCAGACTTCCGTACTGAATGATGTGTTGCTGAAAGCGATTGAAGCGTATCACCCACCGGTGGTAAGAGGTATTCCTATCCGTATCAAGTATGTAACGCAGATCCCTACGCATACGCCGGCATTTGCCTTTTTCTGTAATCTGCCGGATGATGTGAAAACACCGTACCGTAACTACCTGGAGAACCAGATCCGTACGAAATTCAATTTCACGGGGGTCCCTTTGAAAATCTTCTTCAGGAAGAAATAAATAATGACCGAAAAAGCAGGCAGCAGATTTTGTATTTTATAAATTTTGCATACCTTTGCGGCGGTTTTAAAAATAAAACAACCTAAAAAATGAAAAAATTATTCGTATTCGCTGTTGCCGCTGGTATGTTCTTCGTTGCTTGTAACGGTGGTAGCACTCCTGCTGCTGATTCTGCTGCAATTGCACCAGTAGACACAATGAACGCTGCTCCAGTAGTAACTGCTCCAGTTGATTCTGCTGCTCACGTTGATTCTGCTGCTGTAACTGCTCCAGTTGATTCTGCTGCTGCTGCAACTCCAGCTAAGTAAGAGATTATTATCACAATAATATCTTTTCTTGCAAGAAATTGAAAAGCCCATCGCTTATGCGGTGGGCTTTTTAGTGTTTGCGCCTTCGGCGCTTTTAAATTGTCCTGGAGCAGGATTACGCTGATTATACTGATTTTCTTGATTTTTACTTTTTGATTTTATAAAGGATTAAGGGAGATAGAAGCGGATATATTCGCTTTTATCTCCCTTAATCCTTTATAAAATCAAAAAAAAATCCCAAAAGTAAAAATCAAGAAAATCAGTATAATCAGCGTAATCCTGCTCCAGGACAATTTCCGCAGCGCCGAAGGCGCGAAGGCGCGCTAATCTTCGAGTATACTCGCCAGGTTGATCAGCTCATCCTGTTTGTAGGCGTCTTTGTCGTCCCGGAAGCATTTGGATAATTCTTCCAGTAAGAACTGTACAATGCGTTTGTTGGATTGTGGTTTGAAGTAAGACGGCACCGGTGGTACAGATACCCTTTTCAGGTAGGTATCCACATCTTGCTGAGTGTAGATCTGGCCCTGTATGGGATCTATAAAGAACAGGATCCGGTGGTCATCAGGTTCTATCGGGGTGGAAAAATCAATGTAGCTGTCGAAATACGCCAGGATAAACTGCCGGGGAATGTTCACTGCATACACCGGTAAATCCAGCATGGCGCACAGGCCCTGGTAAATGATCCCATTGGTAACAGGGTTACCTTTTTTGGATTCTATCACCTGGTTAATAAAAAATTGATTTTTACGCTGGTAGGAAACTTCTTCTCCTTTGAGGCCAAAGTAGTTATAGATCATGCTGTTCAGCACATTGATCTGTTCCAGTGGTGTAAGATAATTATTGAGTTCCAGCCAGATATTACGTTTGATCCGGTCTATTTCCGCGATGATCTGTGCATCCATGAGATCGGGAAACTGGTACCGGGCCGCCAGTATGGCGCCCTGCATCAGGTCGTGTGTTTCTGAAAGTCCCCATACACGTAACGCCGCCTGCAAATCCTGGTAATGTACCCGGTGAATGAGCAGTTCTATCCTTTCCTGAATAGCCTCGTCAATTGTATTCTCCCACAAATTCTCCAGGTTCGGAATGATATCTTTACCGTACAGTAATATTTTACTGGCAACCGTATCAAATACCTCCAGATCCGGATCATCCAACAGGTGGAACAAAGCGTTTATTTCTCTGTTTTCGTTCATACCATCCATTATTATGATCATGTGGTAATCATTAAATAATGTGATCCTGTCGGCAAATTAAATAATAAGCATACCCTTCACACTGCAGTTATTATCATTGCCCCATTTTTCAGCATATTCTTACCACAGTGTTATTCAGCTTTCTTCTTTCTGGGAGGCGCCTTTTTCTTCGGTGGATTAGCTTTAACGTCTTCAATGATCGCTTTGGCATCTTCCACTGTTAAATCAGCTGCGTTATCTATTTTCTCCTTCGGTATCTTATAGTTCTTCAGGCCTTGCTTAATATAAGGGCCATATGGGCCCTTCAGGATCTGAATTTTCTCTTTTTCAAATATCTTAATGGTCCGTTCGTCTTTGGCAGTGCGTTTCTCCGCAATCAGCGGCGCTACTTCATCCAGTTCCACGGTGTAAGGGTCCATTTCCTTTTTCAGGGAATAAAACTTCTTATCGTGCTGTGCATAAGGACCAAAACGGCCAATGTTTACAATTACGTCGGAGTCCTCAAACTGCCCCAGGTTACGAGGCAATTTAAACAATTCCATCGCTTCATCCATCGTGATGGTTTCGATGCTTTGTGTGGACTTTAATTTGGCAAAGCGTGGCTTTTCCTCATCTTCCACACTGCCTATCTGGATCATCGGGCCATAGCGGCCCATACGGGCTACAATTGGCTTACCGGTAGCCGCATCGGTGCCCAGCGGACGTTCTCCTTTTACACGTTCTGCATTTTCCAGGGTGTTTTCCACATCTTTATGGAAGGGAGAATAAAATTCACTGATCATCGTGTTCCACACCTTCTTACCGCTGGCAATTTCATCAAATTCCTCTTCAATTTTGGCGGTAAAGCCGTAGTCCATTACATTATTAAAATACTGGTTCAGGAAATCGGTTACAATCATTCCCAGATCGGTGGGGAATAATTTTGATTTTTCCGCGCCGGTATTTTCTGCATCGGTTTGTTTAGTGATCTTATCTGCCTTGAGGGTCAGGATGCGGAAATCTCTTTTTATTCCTTCCTTATCTCTTTTTTCTACATAATTACGCTTCTGGATAGTAGTAATAGTAGGTGCGTAGGTAGATGGACGGCCAATGCCCAGTTCTTCCAGTTTCTTTACCAGGCTGGCTTCCGTGTAACGGGGAGCCGGGCGGGAGAACCTTTCCGTTGCTTTCATCTCTTTCAGATCCAGCGACTGTTTTACTGCCAGTGGCGGTAAGGAGCCTTCCTGTTCTTCTTCTGTTTCATCCTCATCGTCGCGGCTCTCCATATATACTTTCAGGAAGCCGTCGAATTTCAGTACTTCCCCGCTGGCGCTCAGCTCTTCGTGGTTAGTAGAGATGTCGATTTTAGCGGTGGTTTTTTCCAGTTCCGCATCCGCCATCTGGCTGGCGATGGTGCGTTTCCAGATCAGTTCGTACAGTTTGCGGGTATCGCTGTCATCTACTGTGGTGTTTTCCATGTAGGTAGGACGGATGGCCTCATGCGCTTCCTGTGCGGACTCATTTTTATTTTTGAATTTCCGGTGCTGATGGTATTTGTCACCGAAACTGGTTTTAATTGCTTTTTCAATTTCACCGATGGCGGTATCCGACAGGTTTACGGAGTCGGTACGCATGTAGGTGATATTACCGCTTTCATACAGCTTCTGGGCCAGTAACATGGTTTTGGAAACGCTGTAGCCTAATTTGCGGCTGGCTTCCTGTTGCAGGGTGGAAGTAGTAAAAGGCGCCGCCGGCGATTTTTTACCGGGCTTTACCTGTATGTCTTTTACAGTGTAGGCCGCTCCAACGCATTGTTCCAGGAATTTCTCCGCATCTTCTGCGGTTTTGAATTTACCGGGACCATCTGCTTTGAAGGAAATGCTTTTGCCATTTATATCCTTACCGGTGAAATAAGCTTCCACTTTAAAGGTGCTCACTGAATTAAAGGTGTTGATCTCTCTTTCCCTTTCTACGATCAGCCGCACTGCTACGGATTGTACGCGGCCGGCGGACAGGGAGTTGCGCATACTCATTTTGCGCCACAGTACCGGGGAGATTTCAAAACCTACGATGCGATCCAGGATACGGCGGGCCTGCTGTGCGTTTACACGGTCCATATCCAGTTTGCGTGGATGCTGTACCGCATTTTCTATGGCCGGCTTGGTAATCTCATGGAAAACAATACGTTTGGTCGTCTTTGGGTCCAGGTTCAATACCTCACACAGATGCCAGGAAATGGCTTCCCCTTCACGGTCCTCATCCGTTGCCAGCCATACCTCATCGGTATCCTTTGCCAGCTTCTTCAGCTCCTTCACCACCTTTTCCTTATCTTCCGGGATCACATACTTAGGCTTGAAGTTATTTTCAATGTCTATCCCCATGTCATCCTTCTCCAGGTCACGTATATGACCGAAGCAGGACCTGACTTCGAAGTCATTGCCCAATATTTTTTCTATGGTCTTGGCTTTCGCCGGGGACTCAACTATAACTAAATTTTTTGCCATGTATGCTTCTTTATTGTGCTGCTAAATACGCAAAATTCTGTAAAATAATTACTTCAATGAATTCCGCAATAATATAAAAGTACCTTCAAATTAAAAAATAAGGCCACTTTTAAACGTTAAAATACGTTGTAATGTAATGAAAAAAACGGGGACCCGCTAAAACACGTATATTAGAAACCACGAATCAGATGGATACCGGCGGTTTGTTATTTTAAAATTAATTATAATGGATGTAGTTATCGTTGGCACTGGCAATGTTGCGCATTGTTTCGGACACCTCTTAAAAATTCATGGTCACCAGGTAAAACAGGTGGTGAGCCGGGACAGGGAACACGCCAGGGAACTGGGAGAAATGCTCCACGCAGATTATACAAACGATCTGCAGGATATAAATATGGACGCAGATGTGTACCTGCTTGCGGTGAGTGATGCTGCTATCCCGGAACTGAACGATCAGCTGCGCTTAGGAAAGCGTATGGTGGCGCATACAGCAGGGGCTGTACCCCTGGCGGCTATCTCCCGGATATCGTCTAATACCGGGGTAGTATACCCCTTACAATCGATCCGCAAGGAAGTGAAGAGCTATCCGCCCATCCCGGTAATGCTGGAAGCCAGCAACGACGAGGTGCTGCGGCGGTTGCAATCGCTGGCCCAGAGTATTTCCGGCAGCGTTACCATTACTACTTCGGAACAGCGGCTGAAATATCATCTTACAGCCGTATTATGTAATAATTTTACCAATCACCTGATTGCACAGGCAAAGGCGTATTGTGAAAAGGAACAGCTGGACTTTAATTTACTGCAACCTATTATAAAGGAAACTTTCGACCGGCTGGAAAAATTTGCACCGGAGTCGGTACAAACCGGTCCGGCGTTGCGCCAGGATGAAACCACCATGAGCCTCCACCGCGAATTGCTGGCTGGTGATCCCTATCTGCAACTGGTTTACCAGGTAATGTCTGACGCTATTTACCAGTTCCATAATAAATAGAGAATAAGTGTTTCTTAATGCGTAATTGGCTATTTTTGGCCCCATGAACGTATTGGCTTTATTTAAATCTATCACCACCTTTGTGCTGGACGTGGATGGTGTACTCACCGATGGTACCCTGCAACTGCTGCCGGGTGGCGAAATGTCCCGCAGAATGAACATCAGGGATGGTTATGCTTTACAGCTGGCGGTAAAAAAAGGTTATCGTGTGGTGGTTATCTCCGGAGGAAAATCAGAAAGTGTGGTGAGCAGGTTACAGGGACTTGGTATAAAAGATATCTTCACCGGTGTACACGATAAGCTGGAGAAGCTGCAGGATTATGTTTTTGAAAATGATCTTCGCTGGGAAGAGATATTATATATGGGAGATGATATCCCGGATTATCTGGCTATGCAACTGGTGGCTTTGCCCACCTGTCCCGCAGATGCAGCGTCCGAAATAAAAAGTATTTCGAGGTACGTGTCCCCATTGCCCGGAGGCCAGGGTTGCGTGAGGGAAGTCATGGAAAAAGTATTGAAACTGAACGGACATTGGTTAATGGATGAAGGAATAGCATCGAAATAATAAAAGAGAAAATTATGAAGCTCTGGGCTGCATTTTTTAAACTGATCAGGTACCCGAATCTGATATATATTGGCCTTACCCAGTTTTTACTGCAATATTGCGTAGTAGAGCCGGTTTTACGCAGCTCCGGCGAAGAGCCGTCACTACCGGTTCCCCAATTTATTTTACTGAGCCTGTCTACCATACTGGTGGCTGCTGCCGGTTATATTATCAACGACTATTTTGATATTAACATAGACATTGTTAATAAACCGGATAAAATGGTGCTGGACAAAATTATCAGCCGGCGCTGGGCAATGGCCTGGCACACCATGCTAAACCTGGCCGGCGTGTCGCTGGGCTTCCTGGTAGCGTGGAAAACAGGACAGTTTTACCTCGGCTTCACCCAGGTGGTCTGTTCCCTGCTGCTCTGGTTTTATTCCACTTCTTTTAAAAGACAGGTGCTGATCGGGAATGTGATTATTTCATTGTTAACTGCCCTGGCAGTGGTGGTGGTAGGATTTTATGAAAAGCAGATCTATCATAGTTTTGAAGCGATCATGTCGCCCACGGGCAGGAAGCTGATCCAGGTCATCGGGGTGTATGCGCTGTTTGCATTCCTCATTTCTATGGTCAGGGAAATTGTGAAAGACCTGGAAGATATGATGGGCGACAGTAAAGACGGATGCCGTACCTTGCCCATTGCCTGGGGAGTGCTGGCCGCCAAACGTTTTTGTAATGCCCTGCTGCTGGCGCTGATCATTATTATTCTCCTGGTGGAGATCCGCGTGTGGATACTGGGCTGGTATATTGCCATCGGTTATTTATTCCTGTTTGTACAGGCGCCCTGTGTTTATATTTACCTGGTGCTTAAAAAAGCAAATCTGCCGGAACATTATCACCGGGTGAGTTCCCTGGTAAAAGTGATTATGCTCACCGGTATTTTATCAATGATATTTTTTAAACTTTATTTATAGAGATGTATAACCGCGCACCCGTAATCCTGGCTTCCCAGTCGCCGCGCAGAAAGCAGCTGCTGGAGCAGGCCGGAATCCCTTTCCAGGTGAAGGTGGTAGAAACCGCAGAAACTTTCCCTCCCGGACTGGCCATACCGGATATTCCTGTTCATATTGCGCGTCAGAAAGCGGCCGTTGTGCAGGAACTGTGTGAAACCGGCGATGTTATCATTGCCGCCGATACGGTAGTGGTACTGGATAACAACATTATCGGCAAACCCAAAGACCGTGAAGATGCCATTGATATTTTGTCGCGTCTCAGCGGACGCGAACATCGTGTAGTCACCGGCGTTATTATCCGGCAGGGGGAAAAGGAAGTTGCTTTTTCCAAAACAACGGCCGTACATTTCAAGCCGTTAACCACCGGCCAGATCACTTATTACGTGGATAAGTACAAGCCTTTTGATAAAGCCGGCGCTTATGCGATCCAGGAATGGATTGGCGCTGTGGGGATAGACAGTATTAACGGTTGCTTCTATAATGTAATGGGGTTGCCCGTAAGCAGGGTAGTGGAAGAACTGGAAAATTTTTAAGCAACAGTAACGGCGCAGGAAACTGCGCCGTTTTCATGATTGGTTTTTGCTTATTACATCTCTTTATTCCAATACCAGGATATTCACATCTTTATTTTTCAGCCAGCCGGCTTCTTGCAGTTTCTGTAAGTTGATAGTACCTACCACATAGCGCCATTCAGTAGATTCATATTTTTCAGAGATATTAAAGAACTCTGCCAGATCTACCTGGTCTGGTGTTTTGTAGCGCAGGTATACTTTCAGTTTTACATCGTTGGTAAAGCTGGGCTGATTGTTTTGTTTGATTTTTTTGTACTCGTAGCGGTAGTTGTATAACAGGGCAGAGATATCGGATAATACCGCGCTGCCGGTAGCAGTACCGCCGGCGCCTTTACCTACAAAGAACTGTTTGTCGGTGAATGCGCTTTCCAGCAGGATCCCATTGTATTCGTTATACACATCGTAGAGCAGGTTGTGTTCCCTGATCAGGTGCGGCAATACGTATGCAAATACGTGGCCGTTCTGACGGCGGCATTGTGCAATCAGTTTGATGGTACAGTTTCTCTGTTTGGCAAACTGTATATCAAAATCATTGAGGTGATGGATCCCGAAGTTGAATACTTCTTCCGGTTTCACAAAGGTGCCGAATGCGTGCAGCAGCAGGATCACTATTTTGAATTTCGGATCATATCCTTCGATGTCGAGAGTAGGATCTGTTTCCGCGAACCCCAGGTCCTGGGCCTGTTGCAGGGCAGTGGCAAAGCTGAGATTCTCTTCAAATATTTTAGTAAGAATATAATTCGTAGATCCGTTACAGATACCTTCCACGGCATTGAGCAGGTCGTTGTCATAATATTCTTCCAGGTTGCGGATAATGGGAATACTTGCACAGCTGGACGCTTCATACAGGAATGGCACTTTGTTTTCTGCCTGCAGCTGGTATAGCGCGGGCAGGTTTTCAGCGATCATACGTTTGCTGGCGCTTACTACGGCTTTACCGTTGCGGAGCGCTTTGCTCACTATTTCAAAAGCTGCTTCGGTGTCATTGATCAGTTCTACTACTACGTCAATGGTAGGATCTTCGAGGATTTCATTTTTATCTGTCGTAAAGTAACTGCTATCGATAGGTCTTGATTTATTAGGGTCTTTAATACAGATTTTTTTGATCCGTGCATTAATACCTTTTGTTCTGTTCAAAACTTCATAGAGTCCTTGTCCTACGACGCCGAATCCGAAAATGCCTAAATTGATGATCTTGTTTTCCATACTTTTTTTTGAGCTTTCAGCCGTAGTAGTCAGTCTTTCGCTGTGCAGAGATGATCAGGTTCTGAACATTGAAAGGGATATGCTAACCGCCAGCGGCTTATTGTAAAACAGTAATTTGCTTGCCGGCCGGATGATTTAATTTATCCAGCGCCTGTTTCAGGTCGTTGATCAGGTCATCGGCATCTTCGATGCCTACTGATAAACGGATGCAGGAGTCCTGCAGACCTGTTTTTCTCCGGAATTCTTCCGGAATGGTACGATGCGTCATGGTGGCCGGATGGGCCAGCATGCTTTTCACGCCGCCGAAGCTTTCTGCCAGCTTAAATAATTTGGTGGCGTTTACGATACGGATCGCATTTTTGATATTGTCGCTTTTCAGGGAAAAGCTGACCAGTGCGCCGTAATTTTTTTGTTGTTTACGGGCAATATGATGGTTTTTATGTGTGGCCAGTCCGGGATAAAATACTTTATCCACTGCGGGATGTGCGGCCAGCCAGTTGGCGATGGCATTGGCGTTGCTGCATTGTTTTTCCAGGCGCAGGTATAATGTTTCAATACCGCGTATGGTGAGCCATGCTTCAAACGGGCTGAGTATACTACCGGAAATATTCTGGTTATACCGGATCTGGTCTGCCAGTGTTTTTGAGTTTACTACTACGAGGCCGGCAATAACATCACAGTGTCCTGCAAGGTATTTGGAAGCGCTGTGGATCACCAGGTCGGCGCCCAGCGTTAGCGGCTGTTGCAGTAATGGTGTGCTGAAGGTATTGTCTACTGCCAGCAGGATATTATGTTGTTTGGCGATTTTGCTGATAGATTTAATATCAGAAACGCGCAAAGTAGGATTGGTAGGGGATTCCAGCCAGATGATCTTTGTATTGGGCGTGATGGCGGCCAGTACTTTATCGAGATTGCTGGTATCTACAAAATTCACTTTGATACCAAAGCGTTCAAACATGTGGTTAAAGATCTGGAAGATGCCACCGTAAGTGTCTTCCACGGCCATGATTTCATCGCCGGTTTTTAACAGCTTCAGCACCGCATCTATGGCCGACATGCCACTGGCAAACGCAAATCCGGCAAACCCTTCTTCCAGGTTGCAGATAAGGTCTTCCAGCACTTTTCTCGTGGGGTTGTTTGCCCGCGAAAACTCAAAGCCTTTATTGATGCCGGGCGATTCCTGCACGAAAGTGGACGTTTGATAGATAGGCACAGAAATGGCGCCTGTCAGTTCGTCTACCGGTATGCTGTGAATCAGTTGTGTAGCTGTTTTCATGTTATAAATTATTTTTAATGATGTTCAATGTGCACAATTGCCAACTGCAACGATATCATTAAAGATCAACTTAAACAACAACAAATCCATGAAAGGGGTGGGGAGGGGGCATAAAAAAAGCTCTCCCGATTGTTGGAAGAGCTCCTTTAGAAAGTTATATATATCTGTGAAGTATTATCTCTGCCAACTTATCTTTCCCCGATTTGCACCGGGGCAGGAATTAGCACCTTTTTCCTGATCATAATAATCAGGAAAGGTTGCTAAGGCATCGCAGGGCCAAGTCCCTCCGCCTTTCTGGATAAGTGATGTGTAAGAACTGGCGCAAAGGTAATATCACTTTGAGCAGATTTCCAAATTGGAATTGGAATTTATTTATTAATCGATGTTTTATTACCTTTGGATGATATTATTTTGTACCCAACCATATCTCTTATGTTTGTTAACCCGTTGCTCTCAGAAGAGCTGTTCCAGCACATCTGGGCATTCCGGCTATTTAAGCAGGATCATCTGACTACTACCGGCGGAGAATCAGTACAGGTGGTGTTTCCCGGTATTCATAACCACAATGGCGGGCCGGATTTTTCGGCCGCAAAAATCAGGATCGGAGCTACCCTGTGGGTAGGCCAGGTGGAGTTGCACCTGCGTACATCCGACTGGTTCCGGCATGGGCACCAGCACAATCCCCAATACGGGCGTATCATCCTGCACGTGGTGTTTGTACATGACATGCCCGCTGTGGGGATCAGGGAGGCGCCCTGCCTGGAACTGCAGCAGCATATTCCCAAACTGCTCCTGCAGCGGTATGAGGAACTGCGGCGGTTGTCGCCCTTTGTACCATGCGCGCCGCATGCCTCCCAGGTGCCGCCACTCATCTGGCTCAGCTGGAAAGAACGGTTGCTGGCGGAGCGCTGGGAAAGTAAGATCGGCAGCCTGCGGGCGTGGCTGCAGCACAATCGTTACAACTGGGAAGAAGTGTGTTACTGGGCGGTGGCGCAAAGCTATGGCACGCCCGTAAATGCCCTGTCGTTCCTGCAGGTGGCGCAGTCGCTGCCCTATAAAATGCTGATGCGGTACCGGCACCTGCTGCTCCAGCTGGAGGCCCTGCTGTTCGGTCAGGCCGGGATGCTGGAAGCGCCGCAAACAGACGGATATGCGTTACAGTTACAGGATGTTTATGGGCACCTGCAACACAAGTTCCGGCTAAGCCCTATGGCTGGCCATCAATGGAACTGGCTGCGGATGCGGCCTGCCGCCTTCCCTACCATGCGACTGGCTACCTTCGCGGCGCTTTTGCAGCAATCCCCTCATCTTTTTTCCCGGATCCTGGACGCCCCCGACATAACGGCGCTGGAACAGTTGTTCTTCGTACAGCCATCGGCGTACTGGCATACGCATTACCGTTTCGGGCATCCCGTAAACCGTACGCAGCGGCCGGGGAAACAGGCCGTGCAGGGCATCCTGATCAACACCGTGTTGCCTTTGCTGTTCCTGTACGGACAGGATAAGCACGGGAAATATTACCAGGAAAAGGCTTTGCATTTCCTGCAACAGCTACCGCCGGAAAAGAACCACATCACCGGCAGCTGGAGCCAGTTGGGCGTTACGCAGGAAAGCGCGATGGAATCACAGGCATTATTGCAGCTGAAGCAACACTACTGTGACGAGAAAAAGTGCCTGCAATGTGCGATAGGAGTGAAGATCCTCGCGGGCGGGTAAGGGATCGCCTTCGGCAATTTTAAATTGTCTTGGAGCAGGATTACGCTGATTATACTGATTTAGGGATTTGATTATTTTGGATTTTAAAAAGATTAGGGGAGATAGAAGCGGATATATCCACTTTTATCTCCCCTAATCTTTTTAAAATCTAAAAATCCAGAAAGTAAAAATCAAGCTAATCAGTATAATCAGCGTAATCCTGCTCCAAGACAATTTACAACCGCCGAAGGCGGTACTACCAGTTAAAAGTCACATCCTGTACAATATCCGGATGCACGCTCTTTGCCACAGGGCAGGTGAGTGCCGCTCTTTCCAGGATAGTTTTTTCCTTTTCACCGAGGGTGTGGCCTGCGGGGAAATCAAACACGATGGTTACGCCGGTAATACGGCGGGGATCCGACCCCATTATTTTCTGAACGCTTACTTTGGTGCCTTCAATAGCCCAGTTATTATCCAGCGCCTTGATGCCCATGATGCTGAGCATGCAGGAACCGAGGGCGGTGGCCACCAGATCAGTAGGGGAAAATCTTTCTCCCCTGCCCCGGTTATCAACAGGTGCATCGGTATCGATAACAGTGCCTGATTGCAGATGGGTGGCGGTTGTACGAAGTTCGCCGGTATAGATAATAGATGCTGTTTGCATGATATCTTTTTAAATGATCAATCCGTAAAATTAAATGTATTTTTATTATAAGTGTATCCCCTGGCAGTGAAGGCCCTGGTAAACTAAAAAAAAATTAGCTACGTTTGTAATATATACATAACAATACCTTTGTTCAAGCGTTTATTTATTATAATAATAGCCCACTGTGAAAAAAATATACTTAATCCTGTTTTTAGCAACAATATCCGGCGGCTTATTTGCGCAATCTACCTCACGGCAGCAGCAAAGCACGAAGAAAAGTGACAAGGAACAGCGTAAGCTGAAGAAGATCTCCATTTTCCGTGAACAGGAAGAGGGGGAAAATGTTTTCCAGCGCGACTTTTCTGCGGGAGCCCGGTTGAATACCGACGGATGGTCTGGCTTTGCGGAACTGGGATACCGGAAAACGAGGAAAAAAGTGAATTATTTCCAGTTTGAGTTTGGAGAGAAGAAAAGTAACAAGGAAGTAAAGATCAGCAGCGGTTACGCTTTTACCCAGCGTCCTTTTATATATGGTAAACAGAATAATTTCTACCAGGCTAAGCTGGGTGTGGGTCAGCGGTACCTGATCGGCGGCAAAGCCAATAAAAACGGGGTAGAAGTAGACGCTATCTATTACGGCGGCGTATCCCTGGGGCTGGTGAAACCTTATTACCTGAATGTGCAGAATGAAAACGGCGAGAATGTGGATATCAAATACACCCCGGAAACGGCGGACCTATTCCTGCACAAGGAACAGATCAACGGCGCCGGCGGTTTTGGAAAAGGCTGGAGCAATCTTAGTGTGGTACCGGGTTTACACGCCAAATTGGGCATGCGGTTCGACTGGGCCCACTTTAACGAGGTAGTGAGCGCCCTGGAAATAGGAGTAAACGGTGAATACTACACCAAAAAGATCCCTATTATGGTGGCAGTGGATGGCGTTGACCAAAATAAACAGTTCTTTTTTAATGCATATGTCAGCATCCAATTCGGGAAGCGCTGGAATAAGAGATAAGTATTAACTTTGCTCTTCTAAAGAAAGGAATAAGCGATGCAAGAACTACCCGTAATAGCCGCCGAACCGGCTACAACAAGAGTAAAAAAGCCAGACTGGCTGCGCGTTAAATTACCCATAGGCGAGAACTATAAACAGGTTAGAAACCTGGTAGATACCCATAAATTACATACGATCTGCGAAAGTGGTAACTGTCCCAATATGGGCGAGTGCTGGGGCGCCGGTACCGCTACTTTCATGATCCTGGGAAATATCTGTACCCGCAGCTGCGGTTTTTGCGCCGTTGCCACCGGGCGTCCGGAAGCAGTGGACTTTGATGAACCACAGCGTGTGGCAGAAGCCATTTACCTGATGAAAGTAAAACATGCCGTTATCACCTCTGTAGACAGGGATGAACTGAAAGACGGCGGTTCCATCATCTGGGCCAATACCATCAATGCTGTAAGGGCATTGAACCCGGAAACAACGATGGAAACCCTGATCCCGGATTTCCGTGGTCAGTGGGAAAACCTCCAGCGTATCATTGATGTGGCGCCTGAAATTGTATCACATAACCTGGAAACGGTAGAACGTTTAACCAAACAGGTGAGGATACAGGCCAAATACCACCGCAGCCTGGAAGTGATCCGTCGCCTGAAAGAAGGTGGCATGCGCACCAAGAGTGGTATTATGCTTGGTTTGGGTGAAACCAAAGAAGAAGTGGTACAGGCCATGCAGGATTTGTACGACAACGGTTGTGATGTGGTAACGCTGGGTCAATATCTCCAGCCAACGCCCAAACATTTGCCTGTTGCCCGCTTTGTTCATCCTGATGAATTTGCAGAATTACGCGAGATAGGTTACAACATGGGACTCGACTACGTAGAGTCAGGACCGTTAGTAAGATCATCCTATCATGCGGAGAAACATATTGTCAGCGGTCGTAATAAAGGATGACCGGAACTGATTTTCACTTAATTGTTAAAATCCACCCAAAGGGTGGATTTTTGTTTTCATAACGTTATCTTAGCGCCCGAATTCGTTTTACCTAAGCAACAGAATCATTTGTTGTTCACCTACTTCGCTGTTATACGTTGTATTCAGATACCTGGAACCGCCCTTGAAACCGTGCTGATAAAGTTTCAGAAGATTTTGAATTCGCAACTCTCTTATCAACCTACCTGTTTGCTGTAATGATTACAGCTTAACATGTTTTTGCGGCAATTAAAAATGTTGTAATGCGCACAGCGTTGCAGCAAATACGGGATAATAATGCTATGCCATTAAAGAAGCGAACCTTTTTTATGCGTGCCTTATTTTCTTTCGATTGGTACAATGATGAACTGAATGTCAAAAGCCTTTTATGAAAAGAGCATTTTATTTGTTAGCTGTGGCATGCGGATTATTTATATCCCCGCAGGTATTTTCACAGCAATCTACGGACTCTCTGTTAACCAGCGCTACCCTGCAGGAATGTGTACGGTATGCCCTTTCCCACCAGCCCGTCATCAGGCAATCGCGCATCGATGAAGCGATTACCGACAGAACAGTGAAAAGTAAGCTGGCCGACTGGTATCCACAGATCAACCTGGATTATAACATCCAGCATTACCTGGAACTGCCTACCTCTGTTTTTGGTGGTAATCCTACCAAAGTAGGCGTGTCTAATACTTCTACCGCGCAGTTCGGGCTGAATCAGAACCTCTTTACCCGCGACCTCTTACTGGCCACTAATACGGCAAGGGACGTACGAAAACAAAGCCGTCAGACTACCGCACGTAACCAGATAGACCTGGTGGCAGACGTGAGCAAGGCTTATTATGACGTACTCCTCACCACAGAACAGATCAAGGTACTGAGCGAAGACATTACCCGCCTGGAACGCAGCCTGAAAGATGCGAACAACCAGTACGCCAGCGGCATCGTGGACAAAACCGACGCCAAGCGCGCTACCATTTCGCTGAACAATGCCCGCGCACAACAGAAGGCAGCACGCGAACTGCTCACTTCCAAACAGGCATACCTGAAGGAACTGATGGGATACCCGCTGAACAGCGGTGATGTGCCGTTAACGCAGGACTCTTCTGCCGTAGCAGCAGAAGTAACCGGCGCAGATACACTGCTGACAGCCGACTACAAAAACCGCATCGAATACCAGTTACTCGAAACACAACAAAGTTTGCTGCAGGCTAACCTGAAGTATAACAAATGGAGTTACCTGCCCACCGTATCTGCTTTTATCAACTACTCTTTTGCTTATCAGAATGAGCAGTTCGGTAAGTTATACAGTGAGAATTTTCCCAACTCTTTACTGGGATTAAAATTATCCTTACCCATTTTCCAGGGAGGAAAAAGAGTACATAACATCCGCATGGCGGAACTCCAGATCCAGCGCACACAGTGGGATTTCGCGGCTTTAAGAAGCCAGATCAATTCACAGTACGCGCAGGCGATGGCTACGTATAAAAGCAACTACAACGACTATCTCACATTGAAAGAGAATGTACAGATGGCACAGGATGTATACGATATGTTGCAATTGCAGTACAAGGAAGGGATCAAAACTTATCTCGATGTACTGGTGTCTGAAACAGAACTGCGCTCTGCGCAACTGAATTTTTATAATTCCATGTTCCAGGTGCTGTCCAGCCGGATAGACCTGCAAAAAGCATTAGGAACCTTAACAGCTAATTATTAAATGGTAACCGGAACGGATATGAAAAAAATGAACAACATTGTCTTAATCAGCGCTGCCAGTATCCTGGGCTTTACGGCCTGTAAAGGTCCTGCCCAGAAAGGAGTGCCTGCTATGCCCCCTACACCGGTAAATATTACGGAGGCATCCGTAGCACCGGCCGTTTATTATGATAAATATCCCGCCACGGTGGTAGCGCTGAACCAGGTGGAACTGCGTTCCCAGGTGTCAGGGTTTATTACCGGGATCTTCTTTAAGGAAGGAGAAGTGGTGCAGAAAGGAAAGACCCTGTATGAAATAGACCGCCGTAAATATGAAGCGGCTTATCTGCAGGCACAGGCGAATGTGGCCAGTGCAAAAGCCAGCTTCGACAGGGCAAAAAAAGATGACGACCGTTACCAGCGACTGGCAGACCAGGACGCCGTAGCCCGTCAGATCCTGGATAATGCGAAGGCTACCCTGGAAACTTCCCGCAGCCAGCTGGCCGCAGCAGAAGCCAACCTCGCAGCGGTTCGTACTGACCTGGATTATTCCCTGATCAAAGCGCCGTTTACCGGGCGTATTGGTATTTCACAGGTAAAGCTGGGCGCCCAGGTGAGCCCCGGTACCACCCTGCTGAATACCATCTCCAGCGAAAATCCAATAGGTGTTGATTTCGTGGTAACAGAAAATGATATCTCCCGTTTTGCTGCGATGCAGGGAGGTAAAGCCAGCGACTCTACTTTCCGTTTGCAGTTGTCTGACGGTACAGAATTCGTTCATGCCGGCAAGATCCTCGCTATCGACCGTGGCGTGGATAACCAGACCGGTACCATCCGCGTGCGTATTGAATTCAGTAATCCTGACGACCGGCTGAAAGATGGTATGAGCTGCGTGTTGCGCGTACTGAATGAACAATCCGGCGAAAGACTGATCATCCCATACAAAGCGATCACAGAGCAGATGGGCGAATACTTTGTATTCATCGCAAAAGACTCTGTAGCAGCACAGCAGAAAGTACATCTCGGTCCAAAAATCGGCGACAGGATTGTGATTATGGACGGTGTTCAGGCCGGCGACAAGGTGATTACAGAAGGCTTCCAGCGCTTACGTGATGGCGGCAAAATACAGATAGGAATACCAGCCGCTCCAACAGGCGCGCCTGCGAAGAAATAGTTTATCAGTAGAATCAACAGCAGAAGATCATGATTGCAGATACTTTTATAAAACGACCCGTAACGGCTATAGTAATATCTATAGTACTGGTACTGGTGGGGATATTGGCGATGATGAACCTGGCCATTGGCCAGTATCCGGAAATTTCGCCCCCCACCGTACAGGTAACAGGTACCTATACCGGTGCGGATGCACAAACGGTAGAACAAACCGTTGCCACACCCGTGGAAGTACAGGTGAATGGTACGCCGGGCATGACCTATATCAACACCAACAACACCAGCAGTGGTCAGATGAGTATGACGGTAAACTTTGAAGTAGGTACCGACATCAACATTGCCGCACTGGATGTGCAGAACCGTGTGGGTATTGCGCAGCCTACCCTGCCGCAGGAAGTACAGCGTTTGGGCTTAACCGTTAGAAAACGTAACCCCAGCATTCTTATGCTGGTGGCCTTGTACTCACCCAAAGGCACACACGATATTACCTTCCTGGATAACTACACCAACGTATACGTAAAGGATGCATTGCTGAGAGCGAAAGGTGTGGGTGATATCTTTACCCGTGCAGATGATTTCAGTATGCGTATCTGGCTGAAGCCCGATAAGCTCGCGGAAATGGGCGTTACCGCCGATGATGTCCGCGCAGCGCTGGCAGAACAGAACGCGCAGATCACCGCAGGTTCCGTAGGGGCGCCTCCACAGCAAACAGGACAAACATTTGAATATAACATCTTCACCAAAGGACGTTTATCTTCTCCGGAAGAATTCGGGCAGATCGTGGTGAAAACACGTCCTTCCGATGGATCACTGGTGTACTTAAAAGATGTAGCCCGTGTTCAGCTGGGTAAATTCAACTATGCAGGTAATAACTTTGTGGATGGCAAACGTGCCGCCTATCTGCTGGTATACCAGGCGCCAGGCAGCAATGCCCTTGAAACCGCCGCCAATGTAACTGCCGCGATGGAAGAGCTGAAGAAGCAATTCCCCCAGGATGTGGATTATGTAGTGCCGTTTGAATCAGTATCCGTAGTAAAAGTATCCATTGAAGAGGTGGTACATACCCTTGTGGAAGCGCTGATACTGGTAGTGATCGTGGTATTCCTGTTCCTGCAGAGCTGGCGCGCCACCCTCATTCCGGTGCTGGCTATCCCGGTATCTATTATCGCTACATTTATCTTCTTTATTCCACTTGGATTTACTATCAACACCCTTACTTTGTTCGGTTTCGTACTGGCTATTGGTATTGTGGTGGATGATGCCATTGTAGTGGTGGAGGCAGTGCAGCATAATATTGATCATGAGAAGATGTCGCCGAGAGATGCCACCGCACTGGCCATGAAGGAAATATCCGGGCCGGTAATTGCGATTGCGCTTATCCTCGCAGCGGTATTTGTACCGGTAGGGTTTATACCCGGCATCGTAGGCCGCCTGTATCAGCAGTTTGCCATCACCATTGCCATCTCTGTAATGATCTCTGCTTTTGTGGCGTTATCATTAACACCGGCATTGTGTATCCTCCTGCTGAAACCTATGCACCTGGATAAAGATTCAAAAGGGCTCAACAAATTCTTCTTTAAATTCAACCGCTGGTTTGGACACACTACTTCCCGTTATTCAATGGGGGTTAAAAAGAGTATCCGCCTGTTCCGTCTCGTGATGGTGATCCTGGTTTGTATTTTCGTTGGTACGATGATGTTATTCAAGGCGAAACCCACCGGGTTTATTCCTACGGAAGATGAAGGCCGTTTGATCATCACTTTCGATTTGCCGGAATCATCTTCTACTGAACGTACCGTAGACGTAATGACGCATATGATGAAAGACCTGGAAAGCATACCGGGTATTGCCCACTATGCGGCGCTGGGAGGATTGAATGCAGTGAGCTTTGCCACTAAATCCAACAGTGGAACTATCTTCTGCTCACTGGAGCCGTGGAAAAACCGTGAGGCCGATTCGCTGCAAATTACCAACATGGTAGCCAAAGTGAAGAAAACACTCAGTAAATATAAAGAGGCCAACACAGTGGTGATACAACCGCCGGCTATCCCGGGTCTTGGACAAACTGCCGGTTTCTCCTTTGTACTACAGCAAAAGGGAGCAGGTGAAATCAAGGCGTTTGAAGGCGTGTTACAAAACTTCCTGGCTGCCGCTAACAAACGTCCTGAAATAGCGATGGCATTCTCCTTCTTTACGGCACGCACCCCTGGTTACCAGCTGGACATAGACCGTGAGAAAGCGAAGAAAATGGGGATCAAGATCTCTGATATTGCCACGGCATTGCAAACCTATATGGGTAGCGCCTATATCAATGACTTCACCATTTACGGCCGTAACTTCCGCGTGGTTACGCAGGCAGATTCAACTTACAGGGGAGATATTAAAAACCTGAGCCAGTTGTTTGTGCGCAATACAGCGGGTTCTATGGTGCCATTGAGTGCGCTCACTTCCTATAAAGTGATAGAAACGGCGCCGGTAATTTCTCACTATAACCTGTTCCGCTCTGCCGAAGTAAATGGTAACCCTGCACCGGGTTACAGCAGCGGTGATGCTATCCAGGCACTAAAAGAAGTGGCAGCAGAAACGTTGCCGGATGGATATGGCTATGAGTTCTCGGGTTTGAGCCGTGAGGAAATCCTGTCAGGTTCCAAAACGGTATACATCTTTGCGCTGTCTATCATCTTTGTGTTCCTGTTCCTGGCAGCTTTGTACGAGAGCTGGTCCGTACCATTCTCCGTACTCCTGGCAGTGCCTATTGGCGCCTTTGGCGCCATTACGGTGCTTACCTTCCTGCCTAAACTGAGCAACAACGTTTATGCACAGATCGGTTTGATTACCCTGATCGGTTTGTCGGCCAAGAATGCGATCCTGATTGTGGAGTTTGCGAAAGAGCGTGTAGACAAGGGAATGGACCTAGTAACGGCAGCAGTAGAAGCAGCCAAGCTGCGTTTACGCCCTATTATCATGACTTCCCTGGCCTTCCTGCTGGGTATCCTGCCGTTGGTATTTTCGTCCGGCGCAGGTGCGGAAGCGCGTAAAACAATGGGCTGGACCGTATTGGGTGGTATGTTCACTGCAACGTTCCTGGCCATCTTTATAGTGCCGGTGCTGTACGTGGTGATCACCCGTTTGGCTTATGGCAAGGAGAAACTCCGTAAGATGAAAGAAAATTATCAGTCTGTACCGGAGCACGATGTGCAGGGCAGACTGTAATAAGAAGAGAAGGGTTTATAATTGTACATACACGAAGGGGCGTTGCGAAAGCAGCGCCTTCTTTGTTTTATTCCGGAAGGATACGCTTACCGTCTTTATCGAAGTGACGGGTTAACTCCCACTCCGTATCTCCCACCAGGTACATGGTGCCCGCTACTACCGCGCCCACGGTGATATACCAGAACCAATCGGACTGGCTTTGAAAAAGGAGTGCGCATGCAACGCCGGTAACCACCAGTATAACGCCTACACGCCGCGAAATATAAGCGGCATATTCATTGGCGGAACGCCACATTTCAGGTGTTTTGGTAGACAATACGCTGCGGTAACCATACCAGGATTTGGTGCTTTTGGGCGGGAAACGGTGTATGAAATAACCCATGAGAAAGAAGAGGATACCCGCAAAAATAGCCGCATTACAATAAGTGGAATGTAGAAAGCGTAACCACATGGTCCGGGGGTTTGGTTACCATAAGTTACGAAAAAAAACGCGGATGTTGTCTTTTTCAGGATTACGCTGATTATACTGATTAGCTTGATTTTTACTTTTTGATTTTATAAAGATTTTAAATGATTAGGGGAGATATAAGCGAATATATTCGCTTATATCTCCCCTAATCATTTAAAATCAAAGTGATCAAATCCCTAAATCAGTATAATCAGCGTAATCCTGAAAAAGACAACATCCGCGTTAATGTTTTGTAGTATCCGCTGCCGGCTTCTTCTTTCCAAACAAGCCGTTCAGGGTATTCTTCACAGATTCGCCGGCTTGTTTACCCACATTGTCCAGTGGTTTGCCGGTGGCTGGTTTGGTGGAATCTTTCTTTCCGCTGAGCTGATCCTTCAGTTGATTTTTCAGGGAGTTGACGGCGGTATTTTTGATCTGGTTAAGGCTGTCTTTTACCGTATTTTTTACGGTGTCAATTTTGTTCTTTACCAGTTCGGTTGCCTGTGATTTGAGGTTATTGGCCGTTTCACGCAGGTCTGTTTTCACGCTGGGTTTGAGGATGTTTCCGGCCATCAATACCTGCAGGTGAACGCTGTCGCCCAGGTTAACGGGGATACCTTTGCTTTGTGCCTGCGATGCCAGGTTGTTCACCAGCGTGTTGCCTGCGGCGCCCATCATGCTACGTGGCAGGGCCAGTTGCAGCGTATAATCGAGCGACTGATCAAAGCCGTGGGAACCGGCAATATCCATTCGTATACCGTTCACCGTTACTTTGAACGGGTTTACTTTTACACGTCCGTTTTCAAAAGAGAAATAGTTTTTGATGTCACGCAGCGAGAGATCTTTCAGCTGTGTTACATTAAGGGAGTTGGCGAGCTGGTCAACCGGGGCAAACTGTTTCAGGAATCCTTGTACAAGCAGCAGGTTGCCATCTCCGGTAAGTGTACTCAGATCGGGTGACATGTCTTTTCCAAGTTTACCATGCATGGTTAACTGCGAGGTAATTTTACCGGAAAGGAATTTACCGATCGGCATTAATTTCTGTACCGTGTTGAAGGTGTTAAATGTTTGTTGTACATCCAGGTTTTGTACATCGTAGGCCAGGTTGATGTCCGGGTTTATTTTGCTGGCTTTGGTGCTGTAGCTGCCGTTGATTTCCATAGTACCCTGCAGGGCATTGGCTTTCAGCTGTTGCATGTTCACGGTTTCATCCTTCACCAGCAGCTTACCGGATACATTGGTAAGATCGGCTTTATCGTAGTGGATTTTATTCACATTGGCCTGGAGTCCCAGGTTCAGATTGGCGGGTACGGCAAACGGTGTAGCAGCAGCGGAATCTTTTTTTGCAGTGGCCGGATCTGCAGATGTGGTACTGCTGGTACCCATCCATTTATCGAGATTTATTTCATCTGCTTTGAAATTCATTTGTCCATCCAGCGGTTCGTTTTTAAACGTATAGGCGAGCAGGTTATTCACTTCTCCGTTGGCTTCAAAGTTGGTACCCAGGTATTGTCCGTTAAGGTCTTTTACGGTTACATTTTTAGGATTGAACTGTAAGAAGAGGTTATTCACTTTTACACCATCCGGATAATCCTTGCTTTTATAGAGCATATTGCTCAATTGCAGTGTGCCGGCAGCATAGAAGCGATCGTACTGTTGTTTTTCGATGGCGCTCATGTTGCCTTTGGCGCTGATGTCGGCATCCAGTAACCCGGATAAATTGGTACCTGCTTCGAGTTTTACAAATTGGGTGATTTTAGAAAGATCCAGTTTGCCTTTGGCAGCAGCATCCACATATAAATCAGATACAGGTGTTTTAACGAGCATTCGCAGGTCCAGCGGTGTGTTGTCCATTTCGAGGTGGCCGGTGGGCATGTCTATCACGGTATGATCCGGTACGCCATCGGGGTTGCTGATCTTCATGGCGATCTGGATATTTTTTACCGGTTTTGGAAGATCAGGATATTGGAAGAAGCCATCTTTTACGGCGAGGTCCAGTCCAAACGCAGGCATCTGCACAGGAGAGTAGCTGCCTTTTACGAATCCGCCAAAAGCAGCGGTACCACTGGTTTTTATCTTATCAAAATCTGTTTTATATACCGCAGGTATTAAAGACAACAGGTCTTTAAAATTGGTGGAAGGAGCTTTGAAGCTCATATCCATACCATAGGTAGAATCATTTACCAGCTTGAAGAAGCCTTGCAGCGCCAGTTCCAGGTTGTTGAGCGATGCTTTACCATCTTTAAACGTATAGGTGCTGGTGTTATTATCCACCTGGATACCTGCATCCAGCGTGGTTTTTACCTGCGACAAGTAGGGGATGAGGCCATAGCGGAAAGTAATGCCGCTGGCGGTGGTGCTGGTTTGCAGGAGAAACTGATCCTGTGTAAAATCGCCTTTGCCCTGGTGGTTCAGACCCGTAACCAGTAATTCCATATTGCCCTGGCGGTCGTCGTAACTCACCCAGCCATCTTCAATTTTATATTGCTGTAAACTAAGCGCGAAGCTGCTTTTACCGGTGTCGGCAGGATTTACGGCAGCAGTATCCGGTTTCATGATATCCCAGTTGGCAGCGCCGTTTTTATTTACAATAGCGTGTATGCGTGGCTGTAAGAGCGCAATGTTGTAGATATCCATTTTGTCTCCCTTTATCACACTCATCAGGTTAAGGGCCACATCTATCTGTTTTACAGCCAGAAGGGTATCGGCAGCAAACTCACCGGCGCCGGTGATTTGTAGGTCTTCCAGACCTACCGCCAGCCGGGGAAAGTGGCGGAACAGGCTGATATCCACATCTTTAAAATCCACTTTGGCGTTCAGCTGTTTATTCAGCTCCGTTTTTACTTTCGCTATTATCTTGTCTTTAAAGAAATAGGGTATGGCAATAGCGGCCAGTATCAAGACCACCATTGTGATACCCACAATTTTCAGGATCTTTTTGAGCATAGGTTTTTTGTATTTTGGGAGTGAAGATAAGCATAATGTGTAAACGAGGAAATGCGGGTGCAGGACCATCTCTGCACTATTTTGTATTTTTGCGTTAATATTCAGCGTATGACACCGGAAAGAAGAGAAAAATTATTAGCTGTATTGGGCAGGCGGCAGGCAAATTTAACCGTAGTGCTGGAGGATGTACAGGACCCTCATAATGTGTCGGCGGTGATGCGTACATGCGATGCCGTGGGGATACAGGATATTTATATCATCACATCAAAAGCGCCGCGGATAAAGAACTGGGGCCACAGAAGCAGCAGCAGTGCCAAACAATGGCTCACGATACATGATTTTGATAATGCAGCAGATTGTTTTGCCGCATTGCGCAGCCAATATGATAAGATATTAACCACACATCTTGCCGCGGATGCGGTGAGTCTTTACGATATTGACTTCAGTGGTTCTGTGGCATTGGTATTTGGTAATGAGCAGAATGGTGTGAGTGATGCCGCCAGGGCAATGGCGGATGGTAACTTTATTATTCCGCAGATGGGTATTATCCGTTCATTAAATATTTCGGTAGCCTGCGCAGTGAGTATTTATGAGGCCATGCGTCAGAAAACCATTGCAGGGCATTACAACAAACAGGGATTACCGGAGGAGCAGTATCAGACGCTATTAACTGAATGGGGATTCAAAGCTGCCGATCTTGAAGAAGAAAATTAACCGCTTCTTATGGCATTAACAGGTACACATTTCGAAGTTTCGCCGCCGTTGTCGGATATTGTGAAGCATTTTTATGTGATACAATCCGGCGGGGATTTCGTTACCACTACCGCGCACCTGTCGCCCAACTATGAAATGATGCTGCTGTTCAATTTTGGCGCCCCTGTACGGTTCTCTTTTGCCGCAGACCGGCTGGATAGCATGCAGATAGATAAAGTAGCTGTTTTAGGTCCTTTAAGGAAGATGTTGAACTACGAGTTGCTGCCGGAAACAGACCTGTTGGCCGTGGTGTTTAACCTGGACGGTTTTTACCGGCTGTTCCAGGTGCCTGTAGATGCACTGAACGGTGAACAGTTACATCAGCTGGATGATTTGTGGGAAGTATTGAAAAGAGCACCTTCTTCAGCAGAAAGGGTAAACATATTAAAGGATTATATCTCCACTGCTACACATGCGGCAGAGGATGGAGCATTGCCGCTGCTCAACGGGGCTGATTATTTTAATGATCCGATGTTACAGCCAGCGAAGGCCATTGCTGCGGATGCAGACTTGTCTGAACGTACCGTGCAGCTGCGGTTTAAAAAATATGTAGGCTATTCTCCCAAAGAAATGCTGCGGTTTCTGCGCTTCAAGCAGGTGATCAACAGCATAGTGCGTAATACTGCGGATACGATCGATTGGTTTGATCTGATCCACGACTTCGGGTATCACGATCAGAGTCATCTGATCAAGGATTTTCAGCATTACCTGGGAACTTCACCGGAAACGTTTATTAAACAGATTGCCCGTAAGGAATTTTGTACCACGAAGCCGGGTAAACGTTATTAGATAAGTGATTGCACAAAAAAATCCCTGGCCATTTGGCCAGGGATTCGCATTTATACTTACATAAACCCTTATGCACTGCAGGTAACGCAACCTTCTTCCATTGTGCAAACTGCACCCACTACTATTTCTTCTTCTGCATTGCCACCGGTAGCAACCATTGGCTGGATTTGCTGACCGCCTTGTTTTTCCACGGTAAACTGAACGGCCTGAGTGGCTGCCTGAGTACGCAGGTAGTACATACCGGTTTTCAGACCTTTCTTCCAGGCGTAGAAGTGCATGGAGGTAAGTTTGCCGGTAGTAGGCGTGTCAACGAACAGGTTCAGTGATTGTGACTGGCAGATGAAAGCTCCGCGGTCAGCCGCCATATCAATGAGGTTACGTTGTTTGATTTCCCAAACTGTTTTGTACAGTTCTTTAATATTTGCGGGTATTTCAGCAATGTTCTGGATAGAGCCATTGTGTGAAATAATCTTTGTTTTCATATCATTATCCCACAGTCCCAGTTCTACCAGGTCTTTCAGCAGGTGTTTGTTTACCACTACAAACTCGCCACTCAGTACACGACGGGTGTAGATGTTGGAAGTGTATGGTTCAAAACACTCGTTGTTGCCGAGGATCTGTGAAGTAGAAGCGGTTGGCATTGGAGCCAGCAGCAGGGAGTTGCGGATACCGTCTTTCACGATAGATTTTTTCAGGCTTTCCCAGTCCCAGCGTGCGGAAGGTTTCACGTCCCACATATCAAACTGGAGGATACCTTTGGAAGCAGGGGAGCCTTTGAAGGTTTCGTAGGCGCCGTCAACTTTTGCGAGATCGTTGGAAGCGTTTAAACCCGCGAAGTAGATAGTTTCAAATATTTCGCTGTTCAGTTTTTTGGCTTCGTCGCTTTCGAACGGATAACGCATGAGGATAAACGCATCAGCAAGTCCTTGTACACCCAGTCCTACAGGGCGGTGGCGCATGTTACTGCGTCTGGCCTCTTCAATAGGGTAGTAGTTGTTATCGATGATCTTGTTGAGGTTCAGGGTAGCCTGATAGGTTACTTCGTATAATTTCTGGTGATCAAATTTACCATCAATTACGAAGCGTGGCAGTGCCAGGGACGCCAGGTTACAAACGGCCACTTCATCTGAATCGGTATACTCGATGATTTCAGTGCACAGGTTGGAACTCTTGATGGTACCCAGGTTTTGCTGGTTGGATTTGCGGTTGGCTGCATCTTTATATAACAGGTAAGGGTTACCGGTTTCAATTTGCGCATCGAGGATGGCAAACCAGAGATCCTGTGCCTTTACTGTTTTGCGGGCGCGTCCTTCCTGTTCGTATTGAGCGTACAGGGCTTCAAATTCATCGCCCCAGCATTCGTGCAGTCCTGGTGCTTCGTGCGGGCAGAACAATGACCAGTCGCCATTGGATTCCACGCGTTTCATGAACAGGTCCGGCATCCAGAGGGCGTAGAACAGGTCGCGGGCGCGCATTTCTTCTTTACCGTGGTTCTTGCGCAGATCCAGGAATTCGTAAATGTCGGCATGCCACGGCTCCAGGTAGATAGCGAAAGCGCCTTTGCGTTTGCCACCGCCCTGATCCACGTAACGGGCTGTATCGTTGAATACGCGCAGCATAGGGATGATACCATTGGAAGTACCGTTGGTACCGCTGATGTAAGATCCTGTAGCGCGGATATTATGAATGCTTAAACCGATACCGCCGGCGCTCTGTGAAATTTTAGCCGTTTGTTTCAGGGTATCGTAAATACCTTCGATGCTGTCGTCCTGCATGGTAAGCAGGAAGCAGGAAGACATCTGCGGTTTTGGAGTGCCTGCGTTGAACAGGGTAGGCGTGGCATGTGTAAACCAGCGCTCACTCATCAGGTTGTATGTTTTGATGGCAGACTCAATATCTTCTTTGTGGATGCCAACAGATACGCGCATCAGCATATGCTGCGGGCGTTCCTGTACTTTACCGTCTGTTTTCAGCAGGTATGAGCGTTCCAGTGTTTTGAAACCGAAGTAGTCAAAGGCAAAGTCGCGGTCGTAGATGATGCTGGAATCCAGGATCTCTGCATTCTTCCTGATGATTTCCCATACATCGTCAGACAGCAGCGCTGCATTTTTGCCGGTTTTGGGATCAATATAATCATACAGTTTCTTCATCGTTTTGGAAAACGACTTGATGGTATTTTTATGCAGGTTACTTACTGCTATGCGGGAAGCCAGCAGGGCGTAATCCGGGTGTTTCGTAGTAAGGGAGGCGGCCGTTTCGGCAGCCAGGTTGTCGAGTTCGCTGGTGGTTACACCATCATACAAACCTTGTATCACTTTTTTCGCTACGTCTATGGCATCTACATATTCTGTATTGAAACCATAGCATAGTTTTTCAATACGCGCAGTGATTTTATCGAACTTCACTGCTTCTTTCCTTCCATCTCTTTTGATTACGAACATGGGTTTGCGAATTTAAGAGGTTAGTAATTCAAAATGTTTAAAAATCTTCTTCCAGGCTGAATGTCTGTGATTCTTTTGTACCACCCATTACGCCGGATTTCTGGTAATCTCCCACACGTTTTTCAAAGAAGTTGGTCTTACCCTGTAAGGAAATCATTTCCATGAAGTCAAAAGGATTAGACGCATTAAATATCTTGGTGTAGCCCAGTTCACCGATCCATCTGTCTGCCACAAATTCAATGTATTGCGACATCAGTTCGGCGTTCATGCCGATCAGTCCAACCGGCAGGGCTTCTGTAATAAATTCTTTTTCATAGCTCACGGCATCACGGATGATGTTGTGTACCTGTTCTTCACTCAGTTTATTTTCCAGCATGCTGTAAAGCAGGCACGCGAATTCGCAGTGCAGTCCTTCGTCCCGGCTGATCAGTTCGTTAGAAAAGGTTAATCCCGGCATCAGTCCTCTTTTCTTTAACCAGAAGATAGAGCAGAAACTACCGCTGAAGAAGATACCTTCCACGGCGGCAAATGCCACCAGGCGTTCTGCGAAGTTGCCATTCTCAATCCAGCGTAATGCCCATTCTGCTTTTTTCTTTACCGCAGGTACGGTGTCGATAGCGTGGAACAAACGATCTTTTTCTGCTGCATCTTTTACATAAGTATCAATCAGCAATGCATATGTTTCAGAGTGGATGTTTTCCATCATGATCTGGAAGCCGTAGAAACAACGGGCTTCCGGGATCTGTACTTCACTCATAAAGTTTACTGCCAGGTTCTCATTAACGATCCCGTCGCTGGCGGCGAAGAATGCCAGTACGTGAGAAATAAAATGACGTTCTCCATCATTCAGTCCTGCCCAATCTTTAAGATCACTGCTTAAATCTATTTCTTCCGCTGTCCAGAAACTGGCTTCGTGCTTTTTGTATTGCTCCCAGATTTTTGGGTATTTGATCGGCAATAGCACAAAACGGTCCTTGTTCTCTTTTAAAAGAATTTCATTCTCGTTACTCATCTTTAATTATTTTATGGGTACTGTCGAAGGTTTTTGGTTTTTCTTTTGGGGTCAGCATACCGAAATCTCACTTCTCTTTCCCACAAATCCCGTTTCAACATTTCTGCTTCCTAAAAATCCATACGTTCAGGATTACAAATGTAAGCATCCGGGTAAGGCATGCCCGATATAGTTTTCAACAGGTGTGGAAAAGATATACAACTTTAATGGGAGTATAGTGGCATCGCGTGTTTCACGCGTTTTGCACCTTGTGCATATGTGCGCATATGTAATATGATTAGCATGTGAAAAGCAGCACGCGAAAATCTGGCTTATATGATAATTTTTTAACTACTACGGCTAAATGTATGATGGTCAGTATAAAAATGTACCCGGAAAATTTTTGTTAAAAAGATAACCTTCCGTAGATATATATGCGATAATTTTTCATATTTACACTTTTAAGCTTTTTCATATGCCCGACCCGGTTATTGCCCTTCATGCTGTCAAGAAGAATTACCAGGATGTACCCATCCTGGATATTGCCCGACTGGAGCTGCCCGCCGGCATCTACTGGCTGCAGGGGGAGAACGGCGCCGGCAAAACTACCTGTATGAAGGTAATGGCGGGCTTAATCCCTTTCAAAGGGGAGATATTGCTGCAGGGAAAGGTGAGCAGCCGGGAACACCCGGTACAGTTTCGCCGCCTGATCAACTACGCGGAGGCGGAGCCACTTTACCCCTCTTTCCTCACCGGCCGCGATTTACTGGAACTTTACCTCAACACAAAAGGAGGGAACGCCCAGGAGATCCGGGCCATCAGCGAAAAACTGGGAGTGCATATATTTGTGAATAACCCGGTAAGCAGCTATTCGAGCGGCATGCTGAAGAAATTATCCCTGCTGCTGGCCTTCACCGGTAACCCGGCCCTCATCCTGCTGGACGAACCCCTGATCACCATAGACACCCGCGCACTGGCCGTTTTGTACGACCTGATCCGTGAATACAGCGCTAAAGGCGTTTCTTTTTGTATTACTTCCCACCAACCACTGGATGAGGAGGAATTAACGGTAACGGGCACACTGAAAGTAGCTCATAAAAACATTACGCTCAGCTAACATGCGTACCACCTCAGCGATACTCAGTAAGATATTCACACAACGGTTCTATATTCAGAATACGGGCTTTTTCCTGGTACTGTTTTACCTGCTGTTCGGCGTGGTAAATGGCGCCAACCTGCTCGCCTATCATAAAGGACTGATGCTCGGGTTCCTGGGCAACTATACCTTCCTGTTCCTGGTGCTCCTGCTGTGGACTTCCTACGCGCTCAAATGCGTGGGTTTTATACTGAAAACCTTTCAGCTGCAGGGATATGATTTCCTGTATGCTACTATAGGGAGTATCGGTAAACCGGCCCGCCGTGTCATCTGGCTGCGGCTTCATACCGCCATTTATATGCCGGTACTGGTGTATGCGGCTATTGCACTGGTGATTGCTGTTCAACAGGGATATTATCCACAGGCAGTGATCATCGCCGTTGTTAATATCGCCAATTGCATATGGCCGTTGGCGTTATATGAAAGAAAGCTGGAACAACCCGACGTGATCTTTTTTACCGGTCACTTGCAACGCTGGATCAACCGCCACTTTACGAAGCCGCCGGTATTGTTTTTCCTGTATGAACTGTTTACTAATTTTCCCCGTCGTATTGTGAGTACGAAACTGTTTTCCGCAGGAGTGCTGTGGCTCACATTCCTGATTATGGCAAGAGGGGATTATTTTGATCTCCGCGGATTGCAGCTGGGCGTTATGATCAGCGTGCTGTCGCATATGCAGCTGATGGTGCATCATCGCGCATTTGATGATACGTACCTCAATTTCATGGAAAATCTTCCTGTTAATTTATTTACCCATTATATGCGGCTGGCAGGCGTGTATGTGATTACTTTTTTACCTGAGATGATCATCATTACCGCTAATGCATATACGAAAACAACACCGTGGGGACTGATAACGGTTTTCTGCACGGCATTATCATTACTGATCCTGTTCCGGACCATGTTGTTTTTCCCGAAAATGAATCCGGAGGTGCATGTACGTTATACCATGCTTACCTCTTTCATTGTGCTGTTCATGATACTCGGACATTATGAATGGCCGGCTGTACTGTTGTTACAGACAGCATCGGCCATTATCTTCTTTACAAAATACCGTAGTTATGAACCTTATATAGAAACAGGTTCGTGACCCATTTTATCGCTCAGCCGCGCCAGTGAAAGCAACAGCAGCGGTATCTGTTTAATGGCCAGTTCATCTGTCAGGTTACCATCGGTATCAAATTTATGCTGGGCATTGCCGATCATGATCTCCGGTTTGTTGATCACAAACGCATTCAGGAACACCATTACCTGCCGTAAATGATACTGCATCCTGGCGGTGCCAATCTGCCCCTGCGATGCGCCCATAATAGCTACGGCTTTTTCGCTGAAGGGTTTGTCGGGGTGCCTGGAAACCACGTCTATCGCGTTTTTCAGGGCGCCGGGTATAGAGTAGTTGTATTCCGGTGAAACAATGATCACCCCATCTGATTCCTTAATCTTATGTACCAGCGGCACTACTTCCTCCGGCAACTGCTCCGTATGCAGGTCAGCATTGTACATCGGGATCTTATCGAAAAATACCTGCTCTACCGTGATGTTTGAGGGACACAGTTTTTGCAGTGCTTTCAGCGCCATTGTGTTGTAGGAGCCTTTCCGTAAACTGCCGGAAATGGCAACGAAATGATAATGTTTTTCAGCAGACATATGCTCATTTTTTATTTAAATGCGTTTTTCTTTGTTTATAAATTTCCGGTGAATAACTTCCTGCACCGGTATGTTCTCAATCTTACTTTCCAGCCAGGAAATAATATCCAGGTAAAGGAAGGAACGGCGTTCATACGGATCTTCTGAAATCTGCTCCAGCCGGTCTTTCAGATCCACGAAAGCATTGCGTAATGCTTTCGGATTGGCATAAATATAACGGCGGAGAAACTTCATGATTTCTTCCATCACCAAACCAAGATCCTTGTGTTTTGAAATAAAATGGTAAACAGATTTGATCAGGTATTCCACCAGGCTGTAATTCTCCAGTTCGTAATGTGCAATGAGATGCAGGATGCGGGCAAAGCACTGGATATCAGCCCGCAGGTTACCAATTTTTAAATTGATAATTTTATTAAGATAAACAATGGCTTTGCTGTTATCACCGCTACCAAAGTATAAGCAGGCAATCTTATAGTAAAATACCAGTACCCGGTGCTGGTCTATTTTCAGGGTATGCCTGCTGATCTCTGTTTCGAGTTCCGGCACCATCGCCAAACCCTGGCTGAACGTACCTTCCAGGAAGTAGCGGTTTATTTTGGCGGTATACAGGTATACAAAAGCAGAGGTGCGGGTGTTTTCGTGAAAATTGTCCTGGTTGTCCCGGATAAATTCTTCCAGGTCCTGCAGGGCGGTCTTGAACTTTTCAAAGTTGGAGGTATAAAAATGCGCGGTCAGTAAATTATGCTGCGCCTTAATATACAGGTCCATATCCGTTTGTTGCAGGGAGGGGTATTTGCGGAACAGGTCTACCCACTTCTGGGTGTAACGGTAATACATTACAAAGTCCTGCAGGATATAGTAATACCAGCTCGACGCCTGGTACATGTACACTTTTTCATAAAAGCTCATGTGCACATGTTGTAAAGGTGGCAGCTGGCTTTCAAAAAAGGACTTTACCATTTCGGCGTCCCGCTCGTTGCGGGCATGGCCCAGTTTGAGATACAAGCCATACATCCGCAGGGAAAGGGTAGACAGGCGGCTGATATTGGTAAGCTGCTGCTCTATCTGCCTGGACTCGGCGCTCAGTACTTCCGCCCGGTTTTCCAGGCTCCGCGTGATATGCCGCGATTCAATCAGCTTTTCAAACTCTACAATTTCATAAGTGAGCATCACCTCTTCCTGCTCCAGCGCCATCGTTTTGGCTTTGGCCAGTATTTTAAGGCTCTGGTTGTATAGTCCTTTATTATACAGTACCCGCGCATGATCCAGCTGCTCGCGCAGGTCGATCAGGGGATCTTTTTGTTTATATAACTGCCGCAAACTGGATAACAGGTGTTTGTAAAGATGTGCTTTTACGTTAGACAGCTGCTGCTTTTTGATATCCGTTATTTTCTTCAGTATCTGCTCTTCATCGTACTCTTTCATTTTGTCCAGCGTGGTGAACAATTGAATAAAAAGTACATCTTCCTTCGTGTTGTTTTTGTTGAACGCCAGCTGAAAATTGCGTTTTTCTGCTTTTGTTAAGGTTTTTATTAATATGAATAAAGCATCACTTTGACTGTTGGGCATCGTTATTAAAATCTTGTAAATTATTGATAAACAGTATATTAACGTGTATCAGAGGTGTTTAAAGGTTGTAATTAAAGCAAATTTAGCGATATGGCAATTAATTAAGGACCATTAGATTTGAAGGTATAAACAATTATAAAAGGAAGCAAAAGGATGGGAAAAACGTTATTTGATAAAATCTGGGATGGCCATATAGTGGTGAGCAAGCCGGGGCATCCCGATGCAGTGTACATCAACACGCACTTTATTCACGAGGTAACGAGTCCCCAGGCATTTGACGGGCTCCGTAAGCGTGGCATCCCCGTATTCCGTCCGGCTAAAACCAGGGCTACCGCCGATCACAACGTACCTACCTTACACCAGGATCAGCCTATCAAGGAAGCATTGAGCCGCCGCCAGGTGGAGATGCTGACAAAGAATACCGCTGAATTCGGCGTAGAACTTTACGGACTGGGCCACCGGTTCCAGGGCATTGTGCATGTGATAGGACCGGAGCTGGGCATCACCCTGCCGGGTATGACCATCGTGTGCGGCGACAGCCACACCAGCACCCACGGTGCTTTTGGCGCCGTTGCCTTTGGTATCGGTACCTCCGAAGTGGAACAGGTACTGGCCACCCAGTGTATCCTGCAATACAAGCCTAAGCGGATGAAGATTGAAGTGAACGGACAACTGGGCAAGGGCGTACTTTCTAAAGACATCATTCTTTATATCATCTCTAAAATATCCGCTTCCGGCGCTACCGGTTACTTCGTGGAATATGCAGGGGAAGCCATCCGCAGTCTCAGCATGGAGGCCCGCATGACCATCTGTAACATGAGCATCGAAATGGGGGCCCGCGGAGGGCTGATCGCCCCCGACGACATCACTTTCGATTATATCAAAGGCCGCGAATTCGCCCCTAAAGGAGCCGACTGGGATAAATCCCTGGCATACTGGAAAACACTTTACTCCGACAGCGACGCGGAATTTGACCAGGTGCTCACCTTTGATGCAGCGGATATAGAACCGCAAATCACTTATGGCACCAACCCCGGTATGGGCATGGGCGTTACCCGCCACATCCCTTCACTGGAGCAGCTCGAGGAGAAAGAAAGACCTTCTTTCAAAAAATCGCTCGAGTATATGGACCTGCAACCCGGTGCTGAACTGATGGGTAAAAAAGTGGATTATGTATTCATCGGCAGCTGCACCAACTCCCGTATTGAAGATTTACGCCTCGTAGCAGATTTTGTGAAAGGCAAACATAAAGCAGACGATGTAGTAGTATGGATCGTTCCGGGCTCCAAACAGGTGGAAGCCCAGGCGATGGAAGAAGGCATCGACAAAATATTTGCCGAAGCCGGTTTCCAGCTGCGTGAACCAGGTTGCTCCGCCTGCCTGGCCATGAACGAAGACAAAGTGCCTGCAGGTATGTACTGTATTTCCACCTCCAACCGTAACTTCGAAGGCCGTCAGGGTCCCAACGCCCGCACCTTCCTGGCGAGCCCGCTCACCGCGGCCGCAGCAGCCATTACGGGTAAGGTTACAGATGTAAGGGAATTATTAGAACAATAGTTAATAAGAAGAACAAGTTAAAGCCGAAAGCGATGGATCAATGGAACGCTGACTTATACAAAGAAAAACACGCCTTCGTGTTTGAATATGGTAACAGCCTGATCGACTGGCTGCAGCCACAATCAGGCGAAAGTATCCTGGACCTGGGTTGTGGCACCGGTGAACTCGCCGCGCAGCTGGCGCAAAAAGGCGCCACCGTAACAGGACTAGATGCTTCCGCCGCCATGATAAGCAGCGCCCGCGCACATTTCCCAGGCATCTCTTTTGAAGTTGGCGACGCTACAACTTTTTCCCTGCCACAGCAGTTCGACGGCATCTTTTCCAACGCTACCCTCCACTGGGTGCGTGAAAAGGAAAAAGCCATCAGCCGCATGTATGCACAACTGAAAAAAGGCGGCAGACTGGTGATTGAAATGGGCGGTAAAGGCAACGTACAGCAGATCCTTACTTACCTGGAAAAAGCCATGCAGCAGCGGGGTTATACCTACGAACCACGCTGGTATTTCCCTTCTCCGGCAGAATATACTACCCTGCTGGAAAAGGAAGGTTTTAAAATAGACAGGGTGCATTTTTTTGACCGCCCTTCAAAACTCGTTGACCCGGAAACAGGTATCAGCGACTGGCTGGAGATGTTTGGCGCTCACTTTTTTGCCGGTATTCCGGAACAGGATAAAGGCGCTATCCTGCAGCAGGTACAATATGAACTGGCGCCACACCTGGTGAAGAACGGCGAATTGTATGCGGATTATGTGCGCCTGAGAGTGGCCGCCACAAAAATTTAAACTGTAAAATCACTATGAGTAAAATATTTCAACACCTCGTTTCATCTGCGGTACCTGTACCCATCGAAAATATAGATACAGACCAGATCATCCCGGCACGCTTTCTGAAAGCCACCACCAGGGAAGGTTTTGGCGAAAACCTGTTCCGCGACTGGCGCTATGAAGCCGACAATACGCCAAAGGCGGATTTTGTGATGAACAATCCCATTTACAGTGGCCAGATCCTGGTAGGCGGTAAAAACTTTGGTTGCGGTTCCTCCCGCGAACATGCTGCCTGGGCTATTGCAGACGCAGGGTTTAAAGTAGTGGTGAGCAGCTTCTTCGCAGACATCTTTAAAAATAACGCCCTCAACACCTTCATTTTACCCATCCAGGTATCAGAAGATTTTCTGGACCGGATCTTTAAAGCCATAGCAACCGATCCTAAAGCCAAACTGGAAGTAGACCTGGAAAACCAGTTCATAAAAATTGTGAGCACCGGCGAAAAAGAAAACTTCGATATCAACCAGTACAAAAAAACATGCCTGCTCAACGGTTATGATGATATCGATTACCTGCTGAGCCTCCGTAAAGAAATTGAACAATACGAAACCACAAGAACATATAATTTCTAATCATCAAAAAGCTAAATACTAAAAGTTACACACATATATGGGCGTTGAGAAGAAAATACTAGTTATACCCGGAGATGGGATCGGACAGGAAGTGACCGCATGGGGACAAAAAGTGCTGACAACAATAGCCAAAAATTATCATCACACTTTTACCTTTGAAGAAGGGATCATGGGCCACGTTGCCATTGAAGCTACCGGCGATCCGCTGCCTGAAGAAACACTGCAGAAAGCAAGGAACTCCGATGCCATCCTGTTCGGCGCTATCGGTCATGCTAAATACGATAACGATCCTACTCTGAAAGTAAGACCAGAACAAGGTTTGCTGAAAATAAGGAAAGAACTGGGATTGTATGCCAACCTCCGCCCGATAAAGTTATTTGATGAACTGCTGGAAGCATCCAGCATCAAACCGGAAATTTTACGCGGTTCAGATATTCTCTTTTTCCGTGAACTGACCGGCGATGTGTATTTTGGTGAAAAGATCAGGACTGCCGACCGTAATACGGCGTCTGACCTGATGATTTACCACCGTTATGAAGTAGAACGCATTGCCCGTAAAGCCTATGAAGCAGCACGCACCCGCCGCAAAAAGCTGTGCTCTGTGGATAAAGCAAACGTACTGGAAGCAAGCCGTCTCTGGAGAGAAGTGGTACAGGAAGTAGCCAAAGAATATCCTGACGTGGAAACAGAACATATGTTCATCGACAACGCCGCCATGCAGCTGATCAAAGATCCTAAACGCTTTGATGTAGTGGTTACCGGTAACCTGTTTGGTGATATCCTTACGGATGAAGCTTCACAGATCGCAGGTTCTATGGGAATGCTGGCATCTGCCTCTATCGGCGACAGCACCGGTTTCTTTGAACCTATCCACGGATCTGCACATGATATTGCCGGTAAAGGTATTGCCAATCCGCTGGCATCTATCTTATCTGCTGCCCTCATGCTGGATATTTCCTTTGGCCTGAAAACAGAATCACAACGCGTGATAAAAGCGGTGGAAGCTACCCTCAGACAAGGTTACAGAACAATGGATATCGCCAACAAACACACGGTGAACGATTTTATGATGGGCACCGACGCTATGGGCGCCAAAGTATTAGAAAATCTGAATTAATCATTCAATAAAATTATTACACTATCATGGATAAAAATCGTGTATACGTCTTTGATACCACCTTGCGTGATGGAGAACAGGTGCCCGGCTGTCAGCTGACAACCGTTGAAAAAATTGAAGTAGCCAAAAAACTTGAAGCATTAGGCGTAGATATCATTGAAGCAGGTTTCCCGATTTCAAGTCCGGGCGACTTCCAGAGCGTGGTGGAAATTTCCAAAGCGGTTACAGAGCCCGTGATCTGCGCACTTACCCGTGCCAATAATAAAGATATCGACGCTGCCGCGGATGCCCTGCGCTTTGCAAAACGCAAGCGTATCCATACGGGTATCGGTTCTTCCGATATGCACATCAAATATAAATTCAACAGCACCCGCGACGAAATTTTACAACGTGCAGTAGCCGCTGTATCCTATGCCCGCAAGTTTACAGATGATGTGGAATTTTACGCAGAAGATGCAGGCCGCGCAGACAATGAATACCTGGCCCGCATGATCGAAGCCGTGATTGCAGCCGGTGCTACCACCGTGAATATTCCCGATACCAATGGTTACTGCCTGCCCGACCAGTATGGCGCAAAAATCAAGTACCTCGTAGACCACGTTTCCAATATCGATAAAGCGATCATCTCCGTTCACTGTCATAACGACCTCGGTTTAGCTACTGCCAATACCATTGCAGGTATTATCAACGGCGCCCGCCAGGTGGAATGTACCATCAATGGTATCGGTGAACGCGCCGGTAACACCTCGCTGGAAGAAGTAGCCATGATCCTGAAAACGCATCATACGCTGGGCTATCACACCCAGATCAACTCGAAAGGGATCTATGAAATCAGTAATCTCGTGGAAACCATGATGCACATGCCGGTGCAGCCCAACAAAGCTATTGTAGGCCGCAACGCATTTGCACACAGCTCCGGCATCCACCAGGATGGCGTACTGAAACACCGCGAAAACTATGAGATCCTGAACCCGGAAGATGTGGGGATCAACTCCAACTCCATTATCCTCACTGCCCGCAGCGGCCGTCATGCCCTGAAGCATCACCTGTCGCGCCTGGGATACAACCTGGAAAGAGTAAACATCGACGAAGTGTACCAACGCTTCCTGCTGATGGCGGATACCAAAAAGGAAATCAACGACGCCGATCTGCTGGAACTGATGGGCGACGGCGATGCGAAAACCTACGGCGACAATGCCATCAAGGTAACCTTACTGCAGGTGGTTTGCGGGGATCCCCTCCGCCCGATGGCTACCGTTAAGCTGCGTATCAATGGCGAAGAAAAGGAAGCCAGTGCTGCCGGTAATGGTCCCGTTAATGCTACCATCAACGCTATCCACGATATTATTAAAGATGATATTGAACTGGATGAGTTTAATATTCAGTCCATGCGCGGTGGCAGCGACGATGTGAGCAAAGTAAATATGCGCGTAAAACATAACGGTCAGTCGTACTACGGTTTCGGGATCTCTACCGATATCGTGAATGCCTCTGTGCATGCATACGTAGACGCGCTGAATAAGATATACTAGGACCGCCTTCGGCGATGGGGAAATTGTCTTGGAGCAGGATTACGCTGATTATACTGATTTGCTTGATTTGATCCTGTTTTGATTTTTAAAGATTAGGGGAGATAGAAGCGGATATATCTGCTTCTATCTCCCCTAATCCTTTAAAATCATTTATAAAATCCAAAAAGTAAAATCAAGCAAATCAGTATAATCAGCGTAATCCTGCTCCAAGACAATTTCCCCATCGCCGAAGGCGATCCTTCGCGCTGTAACTTTTTCTTTGCCACCCCGTTTTACAGGTGAAACTTTTTCCCTGATGAGAACAATTACCCTACTTCTGACCATTTTACTTTTTGCCGGCTGCACCAAAGAAACAGACAATTGCTCCCAGTATGGGTGGGTTGATATTGGCGACGCGAAATACATGGGTAAATCTACCGGCGATGCGAGAGGAAAGAACGGTGTTTTTTATGATGTAAGCTGCACTTTCTCCAATTCCTGTTACACTATTAACAAGATTGTGGAGGTAAGGGATAAAGACACGGTACTGCTAAAGGCGGAATACCTGTACAATACCTGCACCGTTTGCACCCAGGCATTTACTACCCAAACCAAAACCTATTCTTTTGTACCCGCCGATAACGGCACTTACTATTTAAAGTGGGAGGGGATTCCTAACCGGGTGGACACCATAACAATTCAATGATTTTAAAAGAAGATATCCATCAGCGGATATTTTTTATAATCCGGCAGATAGAAGTGCCACCATTCTGTAGAACTTCCTTTAAAGCCATGTTGCCTCATGGTATCTCTTAATAATTTTCGGTTGGCCGCCATTGCCGGATCCGGCGGGGTGTAGTTTTCATGTGCTTTTGTGGTGAAATCATCAAAGTCCGTAGGCATTGCCACGGGCTTATTTGTTTTCAGGTTTACCATACTGAGGTCTATTGCCACGCCGCGGTTGTGCCCCGATCCTTTGCGGGGATCTGCTGCATACAGGTCGTTGGGTACTATTTTAAACATCGTTTCCGTTACATGATAAGGACGGTAGGCGTCGTAAATGAGCAGGCCATATCCTTTTTTGCGCAGGGCTTCCTGCACGGCTTTGAGGGCTTTCGCCGCCGGCAGCCGGAGATAAATATCGGTGCGGGTATAGAGTTGTTGTTTGGTGAAGTTATTGGTAGTGGCGTAACGCACATCTTTTTTAATACCCGGGATATACTTTTCCAGGTTAACGAGCAGCTGGTTGCTGTCGGCCTTTACCAGCTGATCATATTGCTGCCGGGTACCCAATACCGCGAGGCCGTATTTATTAACCGGTATTTTCTGGGCGGATAGCTGACCGGAAATGGTCCACAGGAGCGCTGATAACAGTATTATTTTCATGTGCTTAAAATTGCGGAAAAAGCCCCGTATTTGGACCTGATTATTGAATTTTGCGAAAATTAGGCAAGAAAGTATGAAATACAGTGAAAATACAATTGCAATCACCTTATATTAATAGGTATTTTAGAACCCTTAAATTTTTAAACGATGGAACTGTTCAGATTAGATAATAAAGTGGCGGTTATCACAGGCGGTGGTAGCGGTATAGGACAGGCAATAGCACAAACATTCGGGGCACAGGGCGCACAGGTGCATATCCTGGAGCTGAATGAGGAAGGCGGTAAAACCACGGCAGAGGAAATCAGGGCAGCAGGTGGCCAGGCAACTGTGCATGCGTGCAACGTAGCCGACCAGGCAGCGGTGATCGCTGTAATGGATGGTATTGTGCAAACGGCCGGTAAACTGGATATCCTGGTGAACTGCGCGGGTATTGCTCATGTGGGTAACCTCGAAAACACAGCTGAACAGGACTTCGACAAGGTGTACCAGGTAAATGTAAAGGGCACCTATAACTGCATGTATGCAGTCATTAAACAAATGAAAGCGCAGGGCGGCGGTGTGATCCTGAATGTGGCATCCATCGCTTCCAGTGTAGGTATACCGGACAGGCTGGCTTACTCGATGAGTAAAGGCGCGGTACTGACCATGACATTATCCGTGGCGAAAGACTACCTCGGCGCTAATATCCGTTGCAACTGCGTGTCGCCCGCAAGAGTACACACGCCGTTTGTAGATGGATTTATTGCGAAGAACTACCCGGGCAGGGAAGCGGAAATGTTTGAAAAACTGAGTAAAACCCAACCGATCGGCCGCATGGCCAAGCCGGTGGAAGTAGGTAACCTGGCGTTATTCCTGTGTTCTGATGAAGCAGGCTTTATTACCGGAACCGACTACCCGATTGATGGCGGTTTTATCAGACTTAATAATTAATAATTAATGTGATGCGTGTTTTAAAGTGCGGACGATTACCCGTATCTTTCAAGTTATTCATTCATTAATTTTTAGTTATATCATGCAACATTTTCGAATAGGGCTGGCAATAGCAATAGCCGTATTATCTGCCTGTAATTCCGGTAATAACAAAGGCACAGCCACCGGGGATTCCGCATCGGTGGTAAAGCCGGCCACACCGGATGGCACTGTGTCTGTTACTTTTTCTGATAAGGAAAAAGATACTTCGCTGGTCACGATTAAATTTCAGCTGAAGGAAGGCACAAAGGAAAAAACTTTTGAACAGGCGATCCTGAAAGACGTGCCGGAGCCGGACCTTTATAAAGTGTTGTGGAATGAGCCCAACAGCTGTTATATCGGCGTTATGAAAGCGAATCATCAGCCACGTTATTACCACGCTTTTGTAGACAGTAAAAAAGACATGAAAATATTATGGGCTGCTACGCCGCCTGAGCCTATCTGGGTATACATGGAAGGTACGCTGGGCCTTGGTAAGGTATCCGCCGGAGGCGAAATGTTGCAGCAGTATAAAAAGAGCATCCAGTCCGGTAATATCCTGGCAGATTTTATTGCAGAAATCAAACCGGATGCTTCGCCCGACAGCCTGGAGCTGTATGTGGAATTTGGCGGTCTTCGTAAAAGTATGTTCATGCCCGTGCCCAGCGGCAGTAAAGGTGTGATTCAGCCAACAGGACAGGATGATCATGTGTATTTCTCTTTTGTAAAAGATGGTAAAGCAGAACCGGTGATTGACCTGCACGTGGAAAGCGGAAGGTTACAGATTAAAACACTGAAAGAAATTAAGTAAGACTAATAAATAAATAATATCGATATGAAACTGATCAGGTTTGGTTTACCGGGAGAAGAAAAACCGGGTGTTGCAACCGCAGCGGGGATGTTTGACGTAAGTGCATTTGGTGAAGATTTTGGAGAGAAATTCTTTGAAACCAATGGGCTGGCGCGCTTATCCGAATGGTATGGAGCGCATGCAGCGGAATGTCCGCAGGTACCTGCCGGCACCCGTTTGGGCTCACCTATCCTTCGTCCTTCCAAAATTATCTGCATCGGTCTTAACTACGCTGATCACGCGCGGGAAACCAATGCAGCCATTCCTGCAGAACCTATCGTGTTCTTTAAAAGTACCAGCGCACTGGTGGGTCCAAACGACGACCTGGTGATTCCGCGCAACAGTCAGAAAACCGACTGGGAAGTGGAACTGGCAGTGGTGATAGGCAAAAAAGCCAGTTATGTGGAAGAAAAAGATGCTTTGGACTATGTTGCCGGTTACTGCCTGCATAACGATTACAGCGAAAGAGCTTTCCAGATTGAAAGAGGCGGACAGTGGGTAAAGGGAAAGAGCTGTGATACGTTCGCGCCGTTAGGTCCGTGGCTGGCTACCAAAGATGAAATTGCCGATGTGAATAATCTTCGTTTATGGCTCACCGTTAACGGTCAGAAAATGCAGGATGGCAACACCTCCAATTTCATATTCAGTATAGCTTATGTAGTGGCTTACCTGAGCCAGTTTATGACCCTGCTTCCGGGAGATGTGATTTCTACCGGTACACCGGCTGGTGTGGGCCTGGGTATGAACCCGCAGGTGTACCTCAAAGCAGGAGATGTAATTGAACTGGGTATTGATGGTTTGGGTACCTCCAAACAAACTGCTGTAGCCTGTAAATAGTAATTATGAAAAGATATTGTCTGGCGCTGGACCTGGTAGATGATCCGCAGTTGATCAGCGAATATGAAGGGTATCATCGCAACGTATCCGCTGAAATAAAGAAGAGTATCACAGACGCCGGCATTACCGTAATGGATATTTACCGTGCCGGTAACCGCCTGTTTATGATCATGGAAGTAGATGACACTTTCTCCTTTGAACGGAAAGATGCGATGGACGCTGCCAACCCAGCCGTAAAGGTATGGGAGCAGCTCATGTGGAAATACCAGCAGGCATTGCCGGTAGCAAAGGAAGGAGAGAAGTGGATTATTATGGACCAGATTTTTGCATTGTAAAGTATACCGGGCAACGGAAGTTCCGGCGCCCGGTATGCAAAAAGTATTTACATGGTTATTGACGCACATCAGCATTTCTGGCAATACGATCCTGTCCGCGACGCATGGATCGATGAATCGATGGAAGTGATCCGTCGTGATTTTTACCCGGAAGACCTGGCCCCGGTGCTGGCCGAAAACGGTGTTCACGGCTGTGTGGCGGTACAGGCAGATCAGTCGGCCGATGAAACCGCCTTTTTACTGGCGCTGGCAGATAAGCATGATTTTATTAAAGGTGTGGTGGGCTGGACAGACCTCCGCGCTGAAAATATCGATGAACAACTGGCGCAATATGCCGCACATCCGAAGCTGAAAGGCTTCCGTCATATTGTACAGGGAGAACCGGATAACCGGTTTATTCTCGGTGAACATTTCTGCCGCGGTATCAAAGCGCTGGCGAAGCATCCCTTCACCTATGATATTCTCGTATACCCGAAACAGTTACCTGCGGTAGAAGAATTTGTACAGCAGTTCCCGGAGCAGCCGCTGATCATTGATCACCTGGCCAAGCCCGATATCAAAGCCGGTGAACTGGATGCTTGGGCAGCACATATGCGCCGCATTGCACAGTCGCCGAATGTATACTGCAAGCTGAGCGGCATGGTTACGGAAGCCAACTGGCAGCAGTGGGAACCGGCACACTTCCGGCCTTTCCTGGAAGTAGCGCTGGACGCCTTTGGCGCAAACAGGTTGGTGTATGGCTCCGACTGGCCCGTATGCCTGGTAGCAGCCAGGTACCACGAAGTGAAGGGAATCGTTACTGATTTCATCAGCACCTTATCAACAAGTGAACAGGAACAGATAATGGGAGGGAATGCCCGCTCATTTTATCATCTATAAAAAATAATATCATACATACTATGGATTTAGGATTACAGGAGAAAGTGATTATCGTTACCGGTGGTGCAAAAGGAATCGGGGAAGCTATTGCAAAGCTGATAACAGCTGAAGGCGGCATTGCTGTGATTGCCGGCCGGAGTACTGCCGACAATGAAAAAACCGTGAACGAAATTATTGCGGTGGGTGGTAAAGCGATGGCCGTTACCGCAGAACTGGGTAAAGTGGAGGATTGTAAGAAAGTGATCTCTGAAACGATAGCAAAGTATGGTAAAATAGATGGCCTGGTAAACAATGCCGGCGCCAATGATGGTGTAGGACTGGAAAGTGGCAGCCCGGAACGGTTTATGCAGTCGCTGCAAAATAACCTGTCGCACTACTACAACCTGTCGCATTTTGCATTGCCATACCTGAAGGTCACCAAAGGAAATATTGTGAACATCGGATCTAAAGTAGCCGATACCGGCCAGGGTAACACCAGCGGTTATGCTGCCTCCAAAGGCGCTATCAATGCGCTCACCCGCGAGTGGGCGGTGGAATTGCTGCCTTATTCCATCCGTGTAAATACGGTTATTCCTGCTGAAGTATGGACTCCGCTGTATGAAACCTGGATCAATTCGTTGCCCAATCCAAAAGAAAAACTGGCGGCTATCACCGCTAACATTCCATTCGAAAAAAGAATGACCACGTCAACAGAAATTGCCAACAGCACCGTATTCCTGCTGTCGCCACGTTCTTCCCATACAACCGGACAAATCGTATACGTAGATGGTGGATACACTCATCTCGACAGATCCATCAGCTAAGGACAAAGAGCCAATACCGTTACCAATATTCAATCACCTGAAACATTAAATTCTTCGTTATGGCCGGAGGCGCAGTAAGTAATTCCACTTATACCACCAGTAAAGATACAGGCGCAAAGCCTGGCAACTACCTGTTGCCGCTGATCCTGGTTACCAGCCTGTTCTTCTTATGGGGACTGGCATACGGACTGCTGGATGTGTTGAACAAACATTTCCAGGAAGTATTGAGCATCACTACCAAACGTTCTACTTTATTGCAGGGCGCTTATTTCGGCGCTTATTTCCTCATGGCATTACCGGCAGGTATGTTTATGAATAAATTCGGCTACAAGAAAGGAATTATCATGGGCCTGCTGCTGTACGCTACGGGGGCATTCCTGTTTTTCCCGGCAGCCGGTGCGCTGAGTTTTGATTTTTTCCTGCTGGCATTATTTATCCTGGCCTGCGGACTGGCCTGCCTGGAAACGGCTGCCAACCCATATGTAACGGTGTTGGGAGATCCGGCTACTTCTGAGCAACGGTTGAATTTATCACAGTGCTTTAACGGGCTGGGATCTTTCCTCGGACCTATTATTGGCGGCAAATTGTTTTTTGGCAGCGGCAGCGGAGATCTCACTACTGTAAAGCTCACCTACATTGTAATAGGCGTGGTGGTGTTGCTGATAGCAGGATTCTTTTACAGAACGCCATTGCCTGAAATTAAAGAAGACGAACAGGAAGGAGAACAAGTGATGGCAGATACCCGCCCGCTTTCTGCTCACCGTCATTTTGTGCTGGGCGTAATTGCGCAGTTCTTTTATGTGGCTGCGCAGGTAGGTGTGGGCGCGTTGTTTATCAATTATGTAACGGCCTACTGGCATGGTATTACTACTGAAAATGCCTCTTACCTGTTGTCAGTTGGTATGGCATTATTCATGGGTGGCCGTTTTGTGGGTACTGCGCTCATGCGTAAAGTAGCCCCCAATAAGCTGCTGGCGCTGTATGCGTTTGTCAACGTGTTGCTTTGCGCTTTTGTAATGACTGGTAACGGGGCTGCTTCCGTATATGCGCTTATTGCTATTTTCTTCTTCATGTCTATCATGTTCCCCACTATTTTTGCGTTGGGCGTAAAAGATCTGGGTATACATACCAAACGCGGCGCTTCTTTCCAGGTAATGTCTATCGTAGGCGGCGCTTCTGTTCCTTACCTGATGGGTATTGTAACAGAATGGCAGTCGCTGGCCATTTCCTACGGCATTCCTACTTTCTGCTTTGTGGTCGTGTTTTTATACGGCTGGAAAGGATATAAAAGAGTTTAGTCAGCTGATTTCTTTTTAATATTTAATCCGCAAAATCATTGTAACTTTCTTTAACAAAAGAGGATACCATGATTTTGCGGATTTTTGCTTCCTATGCTTGCTGGTTCCTGGTTGTAACCACGTTGTTTGCCGGGATGCCTGCTGATCCCGGGCCTGTACCTTCCCTGCAATTGTCGTTCACCCACGTTATGGGGCAGCAGCCGCTGGTAAGGAAACAGGTCACCTATACCAATGCTTCCGGAGAAGCTTTTACGATCAGCCGTTTCCGTTATTTTCTCAGCAACTTTTCACTGGAGGCTGCCAATGGCAGTGTTGTTACTTTGCCGCCTGCTTATTTCCTGGTAGATGATGCGATAGACAGTTCAAAAAATATCCGGCTGGATAGTATCCCTGCCGGCGAGTATAAAAGTATCCGTTTCCTGATCGGGGTAGATAGTATCCGTAATGTAAGTGGCGTGCAATCCGGCGCGCTGGCCGTGGAATCCGGTATGTTCTGGACCTGGAACAGCGGGTATATTATGGCACAGATAGAAGGCCACTCCGCAGCAGTGAACACACCTATGCAGGAGTTTCTGTTTCATTGCGGCGGTTATAAATCAAAAGACGGTGTGCTGAAATATGTGACACTGCCGCTTCCGCAGCCGCTGACAATTTCGGCAGGTAAGCAACCCCGTATTAATGTTACTGCCGATGTGGAAAAGTGGTTTTTACCTGATACCGTTAGTTTTAAAAAGATAACCGTGATTATGGCGCCGGGTGCAAAAGCAAGACAGGTTGCCGGTAACTATCAGCATATGTTTAACATAACAGGCATCTCTAATTAACCGCTGTGTGAATCATAGAGTGATATATATCATTGGGGCGTTTTGCCTGTTGCTGTTGCTGGTGCAGGCAGGTACAAAGAAGCGTGCGGTTAAAGGGCCGGAACCCTTTTTGTTGCAGCTGCCTGCGCATTTCCCACGACCTGTATATGACTTTACCCGTAACCCGCTCACCAAACCTGGTGTGGCATTGGGCCGGTTTATGTTTTATGATTACCGCCTGTCGCAGGACAGTACCGTTTCCTGTGGGTTTTGTCACCAGCAGTTTGCGGCTTTCGGCCATTTTGATCATGCACTGGCGCATGGCGTGGCTGGTCAGCAGGGCATCCGTTCGGTACCGGTGCTGTTTAATATGATCTGGCAAAGGGCGTTTATGTGGGATGGCGGCGTGAATCATCTTGAAATACAGGCACTCACTCCCTTAACAGACCATAACGAAATGGCAGTAGACCTGAAAGAATTGATGAAGAACATGCAAACAGATCCCAAATACAGGGCGATGTTCAAAGCAGCTTTTGGTACGGAGGAAATCACCAGCGGGCGCATGTTCAAAGCATTCACGCAGTTTGTTGCCACGATGGTATCTGCCGGTTCCAAATACGACAGTGTAATGCTTAAATTACCCGGTGTTGCTTTCACCGCCGAAGAAAACGCGGGGTACACCGTTTTCCAGGAGAAGTGTGCGGCCTGCCACAAGGAACCGTTGTTCACGGATCTTACATACCGCAGTAATGGGCTGCCTTATTTACCGGCATTGAATGATATCGGCAGAATGAAGATCACCGGGAGCACTGATGATAATCTTCGTTTTAAGGTACCTTCCCTGCGCAATATTCTCAAGAGCGCCCCTTATATGCACGACGGGCGTTTCTTCGATATTTTCCAGGTTTTTGACTTCTACGATCATGGTGTAAAGGTAACTCCCACCACCGACCCATTGGTGAAGCAGGGCATCCGGTTATCGGACCAGGAAAAGCGGCAGTTGTATTTCTTTTTGAATACACTTACGGATTATTCTTTTCTCGGTAATGCTTCGCTTAGTGAGGTGCGGATTGAGTAGGATCGCCTTCGGCGATTTTAAATTGTCTTGGAGCAGGATTACGCTGATTAACCGTGATTTGCCTGATTTGATCACATTTTTTTTAAATGATTAAGGGAGATAAAAAGCGAATATCCGCTTATCTCTCCCTTAATCATTTAAAAAAAAATTCCAGAAAATAAAATCAAAAAAATCACGGTTAATCAGCGTAATCCTGCTCCAAGACAATTTAAAATCGCCGAAGGCGATCACTTCTTCCAGCAATCTTCCATATGATCATCCACCATACCTGTAGCCTGCATGTAGGCATAGCAGATAGTGGAACCTACAAATTTAAATCCCCGCTTCAGCAGATCCTTGCTCATGGCATCGGAGATGGCTGTTTTGGCGGGAACGCCCGCCATGCCTTTGCGGTAGTGATTAACGACAGGTTTGTGGTTTACAAATGACCAGATATATTTATCAAAACTGCCGAATTCCTTTTGAACCGCGAGGTATGCCTTTGCATTACCGATCACGGATTTTATTTTAAGACGGTTGCGGATGATGCCTTCGTTCTGCATCAGTTCCTCTACCTTTTTCTCGTCGTACTTCACTATTTTTTTAGCGTCCCAGTTATCAAAGGCTTTGCGGTAGTTTTCTCTTTTGGTAAGTACGGTATACCAGCTGAGACCTGCCTGCGCGCCTTCCAGGCATAACATTTCAAAGAGATGTTTATCCTCATGATTGGGGGTACCCCATTCTTTGTCGTGATAGTCCTGGTAAAGTTTGTCTTTGTTTGACCAGTGGCATCTTACTTTTTCTATAGCTCCCATTCGCTGATGGTTTTATTTACCTGTAATTTATACTTTTCCAGGTCTTCGGCAGTTTGTTTAATGAAACTATTATCTTCCAGGCTGCCCACTACTGCATTCATTTCTTTTTCACTTTCATAGGCCAGCCGGCGGAATGGATTTTTGTAATCCTTTTCCCTGGAGCGTTTAATTTGTGTGGTGATCCACTCCATTGTTGCAACAGAATCATTCATCCATTGTGCGAGATCGGCGGTGGTCATGTTTTTCAGGGAGCTGTCTTTTATTTCCAGTAAACAGGCTACGGCATGCTGTAATTTGTCGGCTGCATATTCACTGCCTATTTCTTCGTAAGCCATGTGCAGTTGCGGCCAGCTGCTGATCTTGTTTTTCCGGATCTTTGTTTTGAGCGTAGCTACCGTTTCCGCTTTCATCAACTGTCCGCCGATGTTCAGCCAGTCGCCACGTTTGGCGGTTTTTACTGCGGCTTGTAAAGCAAGGAAAGAAGGTTTGTCTGCTGCCAGGATATTTTTGACGGCGTATAATACCACCATTTCCACGAACAGGGGATAAGCCCGGTGTACCTTCAGGAGTTCCACTTCGCGGGAACTGTTTTCAAATCCTTTGGAGAGAATGGTGAGCTTTGCTACTTCTTCCGGGTTGTTATTTAACAGGTCCTTTCCTTTTTTACGTATGTCCTTTTCCGTTAGCTCCTTCTTTGGAGCATTTTCCGGCAGGGCGTACCATGCTTTCCCGGTGGCGGTTTCCATGATGGCGAGTGCCTGGAATATTTCTTCTACTGAATCGGGCGCCAGGTAATCGTATTCAATGAGTTGTTGTTTATCGGTGCGTTTATCGCGGTCCACGTATTTCCAGGAGTTCCTGGCAATGGCGTACATGTTGTACAGGAACCAGTATCCGGGCATTATCTTCAGGCGGTTTTCGTGTTCATCATTTACCACGAGGCTGAATGGAATGGAGATATTCAGCTCCGACATATAGTTGCCTTTGGAGATAAGTGTGAAGCTGGCGAAACGGGAGTTATGTTTCAGGCTTACGCACAGGCCCGGCCAGAATCCTCTGCCGGCGATGATTTCACCGTCTGCGCCGCGTGAGTTGTGATTGGAGCCGATAGTGGCGCCTGCCGCCATATTGCTCTGACCCATGATCAGCGCCGCACACAGGAACGAGTTGTTATGGTGTTGTTCATGTGCCGGGAAGATGAGGGAGTTCAGTACTTCGCAGCAGGAGATAGTGGCGTTGTTACCGAGGTAGGAGTTGATCAGCCTGGCGCCATATTTCAGCTGTGAGTGGGAAGCCATTACAAAGCGAACCGCTTTCACGCCGTAGAATACGCGGCAGCCGTAGCCTATTATGCCATTTACCATTTCGCAGCCTTCTCCTATTTGTGAGGACGCTTCGCTGTTGCTGTTGATGGTAAGGTTTTTCAGTTTGTTGGCGCCTTTCAGGTATGCGTCGGTACCAATGGTCACATCTTTGATCATCTTACAGTTTTTAATTACTGTACGATCACCTACCATACCGTAGTAGCCGCGTCTTTTATCAAACTGTTTTTCTGTGAAGGTTTTGAATTGCTGCTGCAGTTGTTCATCATCGCGGTAGCGTGTCCACAGGTAAGCATCTCCGGGGAGCATGCCATCAAAGGGCATTACGCTTCTGCCGCCGTTTTCGTTGCAGAGTTCCATCCAGATGCGGCCACTTTCGTTTTCTCCTTCTTTCAGGATACCATTTCCGAATTTAGCATAATCGGTGGTAGCCATTTCGTTTACGTTGGCTACAATCACTTCGTTGCCGAGGATATAATGCGATAAATAATTTACATTGTGTACCACTACATTGTCGCCGAAATCGCAGGCGCAGATGGTACTGTTGTACAATCCTACCGGCATCCGCAGGTTATGGAACTCCAGGTAGTAGGGTTCCAGTTTACCGATACGTACCATTCCGAAAAAGTGACAGTGCTGTACCAGTTGCGGATCAAATTCGTTGGAAACAAAAATAATATTCCAGTCGTCGGAGGTGTTATCATTACGAACCAGCGATTCTATTTCGTGTGCGGTTAATTTCCTGTACTGGTCCTGCCTGCTCCATTGTTCATTACGGAGATAATATTCGTCTTTGCCTTTCGGTAACGTGGTTTCAATGAAATTATACCCCAGATCGGAGAGGGGTCTTTTTTGGATCTTATTCATGAGGATACATCATTTGAGGAGAAATGGCTATCTGGTTATTTTATTATGCGTGCAGCTAATAAAATAACCAGATGAGTATCTCCATTGTCTTTATTCTACTGTAACTGATTTCGCCAGGTTCCGGGGTTTGTCAACGTCCAGACCTTTGAGCACACCTATATGATAAGCGAGCAGTTGTAACGGTACTACAGAGATGATGGGTGCTACCATTTCATCTGCCGCAGGCACAAAAATCACATCATCCGCCATAGGGGGAATGGTGTTGTCGCCTTCTGTTACTACTGCGATCACTTTACCTTTACGGGCTTTAATTTCCTGAATGTTAGACACTACTTTTTCGTAGTAGCTGTCTTTGGTGGCTACAATTACTACCGGCAGGTTTTCGTCTACCAGTGCAATGGGGCCATGTTTCATTTCTGCAGCAGGATAACCTTCCGCGTGGATGTAGGAAATTTCTTTCAGTTTGAGCGCTCCTTCCAGGGCAACCGGGAAGTTGTATCCGCGGCCCAGGTAGAGGAAATCACGTGCATCTTTATATTTGGCGGCTACCTGTTTGATCTGGTCATCCAGTTTCAGGGCCGTTGCTACTTTTTCAGGAACCTGTTCCAGTTCATCTAGCAGGTGCTGGAACCTTTGCGGGGTGATGGTGCCTTTGTCGGCTGCCAGTTTTAAGCCTACCAGGCAAAGCACTGCCAGCTGGGCAGTAAAGGCTTTGGTGCTGGCTACGCCAATTTCCGGGCCTGCGTGGGTATAGGCGCCGGCGTGAGATAAGCGCGCAATAGAAGAACCTACCACGTTACAAACACCGAGGATGATGGCGCCTTTTTCTTTGGCGCTTTCAATGGCTACCAGCGTATCTGCAGTTTCACCGGATTGTGATACGGCAATGATTACATCGCCCGGACCAACTACCGGGTTGCGGTAACGGAACTCGGAAGCGTATTCTACTTCCACCGGGATGCGGCATAATTCTTCAATCATGTATTCGGCTACCAGCCCGGCGTGCCAGGAGGTACCGCAAGCTACAATGATGATACGTTTGGCATTGCTCAGTACATCGGCATATTCGCGCATACCGCCCATTGTGAGCGTACCTTTTTTCGCGTCTAAACGGCCACGTAAGCTATCGAAGATCGTTTGCGGCTGTTCAAAGATTTCCTTCAGCATGAAGTGATCATAGCCTCCTTTTTCGATGGCGGCCAGTTCGATATCCAGCTTCTGAATGTAAGGCGTTTGCCTTTCATTGGAAATGTTTTTCAGGATCAGTTCATCTGCTTTGATGATGGCAATTTCATAATCATTTACATACACTACTTCTTTTGTGTATTCAATGATCGGGGATGCATCAGAAGCCAGGAAGTGTTCGCCCTTGCCAACGCCTATTACCAGCGGGCTTCCCTTACGGGCGGCAATGAGGGTATCCGGGTTTTCTTCATCAATCAGAACGATCACATAAGCGCCTACTACTCTTTTTAAAGCAATGCGCAGGGCTTCTTCCAGAGAACACTGGTTTTGTTTTTTGATTTCCTCAATGAAGTGAAGAAGTACTTCGGTATCGGTATCACTGTGAAAAACATGGCCCTGGTTAATGAGCTCCTGTTTCAGCTGTACATAGTTTTCAATGATGCCATTGTGGATCATGGCCAGTTTACCGTCGCCGGATAAATGCGGGTGCGCATTGCGGTCGCAGGGTTCACCATGTGTAGCCCAGCGGGTATGCCCGATGGCAATATGACTCCGCAGGTCTTTCCCTTCTACGAATGCTTCGAGGGCGGCTACTTTGTCTTTTTTCTTGTATACCTGTAACCCGTTATTGATCAGGGCTACACCCGCGCTGTCGTATCCGCGGTATTCCAGTCTTTTGAGGCCTTTTAATACTACCGGGTAGGCTTCTCTCTGCCCGATATAAGCTACGATTCCACACATAAGGTTTTTGGATTTGTGCTAGGTTTTATCATTGCAATATCGCATTAAATGTTAAAATCACATCAGGAAATGTGAATATTGTTTAAGTAAAGATATGGTCAGCATGCATTCTACAATGGTCCTAATGTAAAATGAAAAAGGGAATACGGGAACGATCCTGGCGAATATTAAGATTCCTTAACATTAGCCTGCATCATTCACTGTATCCCCTTTTTATAATTTTTTTATTATGACGGAACTAAATAAAAAAATTTAAAATGCAATCATCTCTTCAGGAGCGTACGCTCGAAGAGCAAAAGTATTCTTTTATATTCATCTGTCCAGCTGCTGGGCGTAGTAAATCCATGATCTTCCACGGGATACACAGCCAGCTCCCAGTTATTCTTCCCTAATTCAATCAGTCGTTGCGACAGCCGCACGATATCCTGGAAATGCACGTTGGTATCTACCATGCCATGACACATCAGCAGTTTGCCTTTCAGTCCATCTGCAAAATAGATAGGGGAAGACCTGCGGTAGGCAATACTGTCGGTGAATGGTTCATTCAATATATTGCTGGTGTAGCCATGATTGTAATGCGCCCAGTCTGTTACAGACCTCAGCGCAGCGCCCGATGCGAACACATCTGGCTGGGTGAACAAGGCCATCAGCGTCATAAAGCCGCCATAGCTACCTCCGTATATACCAATACGACGGGCGTCCACCTGCAATTTTTCTGCCAGATATTTTGCGCCGTCCACTTCATCATCCAGATCTTTGCCGCCCATATAACGGTAAATGCCGGTACGCCAGTTACGGCCATAGCCGGCGCTGCCGCGGTAATCCATGTCCAGTACGGTATAGCCTTTATCGGTGAGCAGGTTATGGAACATGTATTCCCTGAAATAGGAACTCCACCATTTATGTGCATTTTGGAGGTAGCCTGCGCCATGTACAAAGATCACCGCTGCACCGTTGTTTTTTGCAGGATCTGGTGTGTATAAGCGGGCATATACCGGCTGGTTGTCACGCGCTGTAATAGTGATCAGCTGCGGATCGCGCCAGTTGTATGATTTAAATTCATCAGACTGCGCCAGGTTCGTTACCTGTACTGCTTTTGCGCCCGGTGTATTTGGCTGCACATACAATTCCCAGGGTTTATTGGAATACGAATAACGGAATGCAATCCATTTGCCATCGGGAGAAACAGTTACTTCATTGGCGCCGGGGAGAGTAGTAATCCTTTCGGCCTTTCCACCGGAAATGGCTATACGATAAAATTGCTTTTCGCCGGGGTGTACTTCATTGGTGGTAATGTAAAAATATTTTTTATCGGGAGATAGTTGTGCCTCCTGTACTTCATAGTTGCCGCTGGTGATAGGTTTGATGGTACCGTCGTTTACATTGGCGGTATACAGATGTGAATAACCGGTGGCTTCCGACTGGAACCAGCAGGTGTTTTCATCTATCCAGCCGATGTTGCTGCCGCCCATGCTCCAGCCAATACCGGGGCCGCCTATCCAGGCTTCGTCGCGCTGGCGGTTCAGTGTTTTCACCGTACCGGTTGCGGCGTCGAGCAGTACGATCCAGCGGTCTTTATTATCCTGTGAACGGATATCGGCAATGGCGTGTGTGCCTTGTTCCGACCAGTATGGACCGTTCACGATTACTTCTCTTACTTTGGGCGTATCTTTTTTCGTGTAGTCTTTTACGTAATCGGGCTGGTCTTTGATGCCGGGGAGACCGGTGGTTTTAATTGGCAGTACTGTATCGCGTTGGCGGTCGTAAACAAAGCTTTCGAAGCTGCCTTGCGGGGCGCCTACTTTGTCGCGGGCGGCAATATCAGTAGTGAAACCGGTGGCGGTTACAAATTCGGGAACGATGGCATTGCGGGCATCAGCAGGCGCTGTGAAAAGGCTATAGGTAACAAAACGTCCGTTGGGACTGATTTGCAGTTCTCTTAATCTTTTGTTTTGCAGATAGAGGGATCGTAATGGTTTGGGCTCGTATGCTTTATCGAAAGCGTCGGCAGCGTCTTTCTTTTCCTTCTTATCACGGATCACCTGTAACAGTTCCAGTTGCTGTGCTTTGAGGAACTTTTCTTCAGCGTTGCCGGTTTTACTTTCGTCTTTTTCGGCGGGCTTGCTGCCTGTTTCAAAGCTGGTCAGCTGACTGATTAAACCGGAAGCTTTGTCCCATCCGTAAAGGTCGCGGTTTTGCTGAAACACCACCTGTTTGCCACCGAAACTGAAAACCGGGTTAAACTCAACGGCTTTGGTATTGGTGATGCGGGTGGTTTTCCCGTTTTTTATCTCCAGTAAATAAATATCACCTTCAAAGGAGTAAGCCAGTAACGATTTATCCGTATTCCAGGTACCGCCGGCTTTGGCGTTGATCAGCGAACGCTCTCCGGCAGCAGTGATACGGGGTGTGTTGTTTTTAACGCCGGCATAGTAAAGGGAGTCGCTCAGTTGTTTGCCGGGATTCCAGCTGAAATAAACGGTCTGGTTGTCGGCGCCCCAGAAAACGTTATCAGGAGAAGTTCCTATCCATTTTGGATCGCGCATGATCTTTTCTACCGTGAGCGGCACTGCCTGTTGGGCACTGATGCGATTGGCTGATAAAAAAATAATGGCGGGTATAACCCATTTTCTCATAGCGGTTCATTATTTTGTTGGGGAATAAATGTAATGGTTTAATCATAAATTGCCGTAAGTTTTGGATGGACGTAACGCGGTCATCTGCCTTAAATCCGCACTATGCGCATATTACCCATACTTATTTCCCTCCTGTTCCTTACGGCTTGCAAGCCCAAACATCCCGTCCGGCAACCGGTGCCGGTATCTGAAGACACCACTTTTTTAACAGGCACCTTTTACGTGATCAGGCATGCAGAAAGAAACCCGGGGCCGGATTCTACATTAACCGTTGCCGGCCAGGAAAGGGCAGGGGCTTTATACCGGCTGCTAAAGGATTCCGGCCTGAATAAAATCTACTTTACACCTTATAAAAGAGCGGTGGCCACAGCTGATAGTTTGCGCATGCACCTGCGCGTGGATACCTGTTTTTATGCGGCAGATACCAGCGGGGAATCCTTTATTTACCAGGTTACCCGGCATGGGGACTGGGGAAAGCGTATTCTTGTGATCGGGCATTCCAATACCGTGATCCCTATCCTTCATAGCCTGAAAGCTAAGCCACATACGGATTCTATTGGGGAACATGAATACGACCGGTTGTTTATAGTTCGGAAAACAAGGGAAGGAACGGAGCTTAAAGAGATTTGTTATTAGCGGAGGAAAAGGCTTTCCCCTGCCATTGTTGTGTACTACAGCAGGATGCCTTTCATGAGTGTATATGCCACAGAGAAGTAGATCAGCAACCCGGTTACATCCACCAGGGTAGCCACAAAAGGTGCGGAAGATGTGGCAGGATCGGCGCCGCATTTCTTCAGCACCAGTGGCAGCATTGACCCGGAAAGGGTACCCCATAATACCACGCCCACGAGGGAAATGCCTACAGTGGACCCTATCAGCACGGTGTGTGCGCCATAGGTATTGAACAAAGTGTTCCAGAGCAGGATACGCAGGAAGCCGATAATACCAAGCGCGCCGCCCAGCAGCAGGCCGGAAAGGATTTCCCGGCGCATGACGCGCCACCAGTCGCCCACACTGATTTCGCCCAGTGCCATTGCCTGTATGATAAGTGTGGATGCCTGTGAGCCGCTGTTACCACCACTGGAAATGATGAGTGGTACAAACAGTGCCAGTACTACGGCCTTTGCAATTTCATCTTCAAAAAATCCCATTGCGGTAGCGGTCAGCATTTCACCGATGAACAATACTACCAGCCAGCCTACCCTTTTTTTTACAAGTTTGAGCAGGGGCATATCGAGATAAGGCTCGTCCAGGGCTTCGGTACCACCAATCTTCTGGATATCCTCGGTGTGTTCTTCATTGGCGATCCACAACATATCATCGATGGTTACAATGCCCAGCAGTACACCCTGGTCGTCTACCACGGGCAAGGCTACCCTGTTTTCCATCCGGAAAACCTGTATGGCCTCTTCCTGGTTATCGTTGGCATGGAGCGATACAAAGCGGTCGTCCATGAGGGTATGCACTACCGTTTCGGGCGATACGAGCAGGAACTCGCGGATCCGGAAGTCATCCAGCAGCTGCCCTTTTTCATCGATCACATAAATTACGTCGATGGTTTCACTGTCTCTGCCATGTTCCCGGATATAGTCCAGTACTTCCTTCACGGTCCATTCTTCTCTTACGGCAATGTAGTCGGGCGTCATGATACGACCCACACTGTTCTCCTTGTAGCCGAGGAGGGAGAGGGTGATGCGCCGTTCTTCGGGGTCGAGCAGTTTGATCAGTTCTTTTACCGCTTCGCTGGGAAGCTCTTCCAGGAAGGCGGTACGGTCATCCGCCGGCAGCTCATTCATGAGTTCTGCTATTTTCGCGGGCGATAAAGTGCGTATCACATCTTCCTGTAAAGGAAAGTCCAGGATACGGAAAGCCGCTGCCGCTCTGCCGATCGACAGGTGATTGATGATTATTCCGGCATCTTCGGGGACCTCGTGAATCAGTTCGGCTATATCCGTAATCAGCTGGTCGTCCAGGTATACTGACAGTTCGCGGTAGTTTCTTTCTTTTGTCAGTGTCTGGAATTTTTCCAGTAAAGCTTCATTTTCCATACAATTGCCTCTATCTGCGAAATTAAGTTAAAATAGTACGCTGCCGGGGCAGTTGTTATAATAATTCTGATACGTGCAGGCGGATATTGCTGCAAATGCTATCCAGCGGCAAATCGTTGGCGTCTTTGCCAAACGGGTCTTCAATTTCTTCGGCAATAAGCTCGAGGCTTGCCAGTACAAAGAATACGAATACGATCATGGGGATGATGAGGTAACCCAAACTGAACACGTATCCAAAGGGCATTGACATAACGTAGAAGAATATAAACTTCTTGATAAATACACTGTAGGAAAAAGGGATGGGGGTGTTTTTGATCCGTTCGCAGGCGCCGCACACATCTGCAAACGACTGCAGTTCGTTGTTCAGCACAATGAGCTGATCCCCGGTGAGCTGCCCGTTGCGGTACAGGTCCATCGTTTTAGTCATGATGAGCTGCGACAGCTGGTTAGGCACATGCTTACTTATATCAGTATGAAGTGGCTCCTGTCCTGGTATGGCTTCCATCTCATCATGGACATAAGTTTTACGCAGGTGATTTTTCAGGCCGTAAGCGAAGTTCGGGATCATTACTTTGAAGAACTCCCGGTCGGCCCTGTTCTCCAGCGGCAGCATGGCCTGGATCTTTATGGCCAGGTTGCGGCTGCTGTTCACCAGGGCGCCCCATTGCCGGCGGCCTTCCCACCAGCGGTCGTACGCCGTGTTGGTGCGGAACACCAGCAACAGGGAAATCACAAAGCCCAGCAGGCCATACATCAGCGTGATATTCTTTAACTCGCTCTTGTCAGACATCTTCCATACCTCCAGTTCCAGCCAGGCTACAATGGCGGAATAGATGGAAAGGGCAATAAACATGGGGAACAGCTTCCTTACCGTATCCGCTTTATGAATACGGAAAATGAACGTAAACCACTCCTTTGGATTGTAATTGATCATATATACTGGTTAATGAAAGGCAAAAAAAATATTTTCCGGGCGGCAAACCTAAATTTTTTAAACATGATTTTGATAACTTCCTGCTTTAACTTTACTTTACGTCTTCTTTTATTTGAAATTGCGCTATGATAAAGCCGTATTTGTACATTGATAAGTCGAAAGGTAAAGGCCGGGGAGTCTATACCAAAGAAAAAATCCCTGCCGGAACAAGAATCGAGACTTCACCCGTGCTCGTTCTCACTTACGACGATACCGAGATTGTGGATAAGACAAGACTCCATAATTATATTTTTCTCTGGGGTGCAAAAGAAACCCGTTCCTGCGTGGCACTGGGCTTTTGCTCTATCTATAATCACGATTATAATCCCAACTGTGAGTATGAAATGGACTTCAAAGAAGAAACCATGAGTATTATCACCCGTCGTGATATCAAGAAAGGAGAAGAGCTTTTTATCAACTACAATGGTGATGTAACGGATAGCTCCCCCCTTTGGTTTGATACCAAAAAGAAACAAACCGTAAAGAAGTAACAAAAAGTACGAATAGTACCGTTGCAGGCGGATGACAGTGAATAATAATTCCTGCCCGGCAACTATATTATTCGTATTTCTTTCGTAATATTGTATAAGCGCTTATATAATATTAACGTCAACCTTTTCATATGTCATTCTATCCATCACTCGGCTACCTTGTTTTTGGCAGCCGCCTGCGCAGGCTGAGCGAATACTTCCTCATGGAAGTAAATAAAGTATACGAACAGGCAGGCATACCCTTTGACGCCAGCTGGTTCCCGGTGTTTTACCTCTTATCAAAACAACAGCCGGTACCCATGATAGATATCGCCGAACAACTGGAAATATCCCACTCCGCCGTAAGCCAGATGGTAAACAACCTGAAAAAGAAAGGACTCCTGAAAACAACGCCGTGTAAGGAAGATGGCCGCCGGCAACTGGTAGCCTTCTCCAAAAAGGGTGAAGAGCTGCTGCAACAGATTCAACCCGTATGGGAAGCCATCACCAGCGCTATGGAAACACTGGTAACGGAAAACAAACAAAGCCAGCAGATACTGGCCGCCATCGCCCAGATAGAACAATCGGTACAGCAAAAGCCTTTGTCAGAAAGAATCAGACAACAGTTATAAATACTTCATACACCAGAAAAATCTATTGACATGAGTGATATTTTTAAGTACGGTATTGACCAGCTCACCGTAGCCCGCGCTATTGACATTGCCGCCGGCAAGGTGAAAGGCATACTGGTACCGGAAGTCATTACGCGTGTGCAAACCAGCTTCGGCTATGTACAAACCATTGTGGCGCAACATACTACCGTATATGGGATTAACACCGGCTTCGGCCCCCTCTGCGATACCAAGATTTCGGAAGCAGATACCCGCGCCCTGCAATACAATATCCTGCAAAGTCATAGCGTAGGCGTAGGAGAAAATATCCCGGAAGAAATTGCCCGCATCATGCTCATCACCAAAGTGCAGGCGCTGGCACAGGGTTACTCAGGCGTGGCATTGTCCACCCTTGAAAGGATCATCTGGCATATTGAGCACAGGGTAACGCCGCTGGTGCCTGAAAAGGGCTCTGTAGGCGCCTCCGGCGACCTCGCGCCTTTATCGCACCTGTTCCTCCCACTGATCGGGCTGGGGCATGTGGTGTACCGCGGCGCAAAAACAGATACGGCTTCCATGATGCAACAGGAAGGGATACAGCCGGTAGTACTGGGCCCTAAGGAAGGACTGGCACTCATCAACGGCACACAGTTCATCCTGTCGTTTGCGGTTAAAGCGGTGCAACGCCTGCACAACGCACTCGAAGCAGCAGATATCATCGGCGCGTTATCACTCGAAGGACTGATGGGCACCGCCAAACCTTTTGATCCCCGCTTACATGCTATCCGCCCGTATCCCGGCAATCAACTGGTAGCGCACCGTTTGAAGGCGTTGCTGGATAACTCGGAGATCATGTCGTCGCATGTGGATTGCGGCCGTGTGCAGGACCCCTATTCCCTGCGTTGCATGCCACAGGTACATGGCGCTTCGCGCACCGCCTGGCAGCACCTGCAGGAACTCACTACCATAGAGCTGAACGCCGTTACCGATAACCCCATCATCTTCAGCGCAGAAGATACCATCAGCGGCGGTAACTTCCACGGACAGCCACTGGCGCTACCCCTGGATTACGCCACAGTAGCCGCTGCGGAACTGGGTAATATCTCCGACAGGCGTTGTTATATGATGATTGAAGGAAGATACGGGCTACCAAAATTACTCATCCAGGATGCCGGGCTAAACTCCGGTTTCATGATACCACAATATACCACCGCCGCACTGGTTACAGAAAACAAAACACTGTGTTTCCCCGCCAGCGCCGACAGTGTGCCTACTTCACTGGGGCAGGAAGACCATGTATCAATGGGCTCTATCAGTGGCCGCAAGTTAAACCAGGTGATCAGCAACCTGGAATACATCCTCGCTATTGAACTGCTGTATGCTGCACAGGCAGTGGATTTCCGCCGGCCGCTGAAATCAGGCCCGGTGCTGGAAGCCGTGCATCAGTATACCCGTAAGCAGGTAACCTTTGCAGATAAGGACCGCATCTTCGCCAATGATATTGCCGCCCTGCATTGCATCGTTACCGATCAGTCGCTTGTACGTGTAGCCAATGAGGCTGCCGCTAATCATCAACTTAACTTAAACGGACTTTATAATGACCAGTTTGGACTTTATTAAAACATATGCAGCTCACCCGCATTATAAAGCGCCGCGTGGCGCGCAGCTGCACGCCAGATCCTGGCAAACCGAAGCGCCCCTGCGTATGCTGCTCAACAATCTCGATGCAGAAGTAGCCGAAAACCCCGATGAGCTGGTGGTGTATGGCGGCATCGGCCAGGCAGCGCGTAACCGCGAATCTCTTCAGAAAATTATCGAAATATTATTAACGCTGGACGACGAGCATTCCCTGCTGGTGCAATCCGGTAAACCTGTTGGTATTGTACGCACGCATCCGCAGGCGCCAAGAGTAATGCTGGCCAACAGCAACCTGGTGCCGAAATGGGCTACCTGGGAGCATTTCAACGAACTGCGTTCCAAGGGCCTGATGATGTACGGACAAATGACCGCCGGCAGCTGGATCTATATCGGTACACAGGGGATCCTGCAGGGAACCTATGAAACCTTTATGGAATGCGGCCGGCAGCACTTCAACGGCAGCCTGGCCGGCAAACTGCTGGTAACAGCAGGTATTGGCGGTATGGGCGGCGCGCAGCCACTGGCGGCCACTATGGCCGGCGCGGTGTTCATCGGCGCCGACATTGATCCTACGCGCATTCAGAAAAGACTGGATACCCGCTACATTGACCGTATGACCTATTCCTACGAAGAGGCCATTCAATGGGCGACGGAAGCGCAAGCCAAAGGAGAAGCATTATCTATCGGGTTGGTAAGCGATGCCGGTGATATGCTGGAAAGGATGTTGAAAGATAATATCATACCGGACATTCTCACGGATCAAACTTCCGCGCATGACCCGCTGAACGGGTATGTGCCCAACGGCATCACGTTGCAGGCCGCGCTGGAACTGCGTAAAAGCGATGCGGCAAAATACAGGGAGCTGTCGCTGAAAAGCATGGCGCGCCATGTAGGCTTTATGTTACAACTGCAGCAGAAGGGCGCCGTTACTTTTGATTATGGTAATAACATCCGCGAATTTGCGCGGGAAGGCGGAGAGCCCAATGCTTTCAACTTCCCCGGATTTACGCCGGCATATATCCGCCCGCTTTTCTGTGAAGGGAAAGGTCCTTTCCGTTGGGTAGCCCTCTCCGGCGACCCGGAGGATATTTATACCACCGACCGTGCGCTGATGGAAGCGTTCCCGGAAAACACGCATCTTATCAACTGGCTGAAACAGGCGCAGGAGAAAGTAGCGTTCCAGGGATTGCCTGCCCGCATCTGCTGGCTGGGCCTGGGCGAACGCGAAAAGGCCGGTCTTATTTTTAATGAGCTGGTGAGAACAGGAAAAGTAAAAGCGCCGATCGTAATTGGCCGTGATCACCTCGATTGTGGCTCTGTGGCGTCTCCCAACCGGGAAACGGAATCCATGAAAGACGGCTCCGATGCCGTGAGCGACTGGCCCCTGCTCAACCTCATGGCCAACACCGGCGGCGGCGCTACCTGGGTATCTTTCCATCATGGCGGCGGCGTAGGGATGGGATATTCACAACACGCCGGCATGGTTGTACTGGCAGATGGTACCGACCGCGCAGCCGATTGCTTACGCCGTGTACTCTTCAATGATCCGGCGCTGGGTATTTTCCGTCATGCGGATGCCGGTTATGAAAAGGCACAGGAATGGGGACAAAAATTTAACATCAGCATTTAATCATTGCCCATGAAAACATTAATCGGTCCTTTTGCCCAGATCCTGCCAATGACAGGCCTGTCGCTGAAAGGCGCCCTGCACGATGAACAGTTAACGGTGATAGAGAAAGGCGGGGTAGTGGTGGAAAACGGGGAGGTCATTGCCATAGCAGGGTATAAAACGCTGTTGCAGAAATACCCGGATTGTGAAATTGCTTTCCAGGACACACCACTGGTTTTATTGCCGGGATTTATTGATTGTCATACACACATTTGTTACGATGGTACCCGTAACCGCGATTATGCCATGCGCATTGCCGGTAAAAGTTACCTGGAAATAGCCCGTGCCGGCGGGGGGATATGGGACTCTGTTACCAAAACACGTATAGCCGACCCCGTTACCCTCACGGAAAATACCGTGGCCCGCGCTAACAGGCATCTGAAAGAAGGCGTTACCACCATTGAAGTAAAAAGTGGTTACGGGCTGAACCTGGAAAGTGAATTAAAGATGCTGCGCGCCATACAGCAGGCGGGCATACATACGCCTGCCACGCTCATTTCTACCTGTTTGGCTGCACATATGAAGCCGCGTGATTATACCGGCAGTGAAGAAGGTTACCTGCAATGGATTTTAACGGAACTGTTGCCGGTGATACAGCAGGAGCAGCTGAGCAACCGGGTAGATATTTTTATAGAAGAAACTGCTTTTTCTGCAAAGGCTGCAGCTGATTTCCTGCAACAGGCCATGCAGCAGGGATTTGTGGCAACGGTGCATGCGGATCAGTTCAGCGCCGGTGGCGCTGAAGTAGCCGTGAATGCGCAGGCGTTATCTGCCGACCACCTGGAGGCCAGCACGGAAAAAGAAATTGCTTTACTCGCTAATTCTGATACGGTTGCAGTAGTTTTGCCGGGTGCTTCATTGGGATTGGGGATGTTATATGCACCGGCGCGCAGGTTGCTGAATGCAGGCGCATGTGTGGCTATTGCGAGCGACTGGAACCCGGGATCGGCCCCTATGGGCGATTTACTGGTACAGGCTGCCGTAATGAGCGCTGCAGAAAAGTTATCCACCGCAGAAGTGCTGGCCGCGCTGACCGTAAGAGCGGCGCCCGCATTACAGCTGAAAGATGCAGGCCAGTTACTGGCAGGTTACGCCGCTGATATGCAAGCCTATCCCACCGCTGATTATCGTGATATACTTTATTACCAGGGCAAGATGAAGCCTGCACTGGTATGGAAGAAAGGCGTTTTAATATGATAACAAAAGAAAGCTATCAGCCCACTGTAGCCGGGTCCTGGACCGGTCGTATTGATGGTACCGACCCCGACCTGCTGCGCTGGCACCAGGTGATCAGGGTAACGGACCTGTTACAGTCGCCCTTACCTGCATTGCAGCCGGGCCAGAAAGGGATTGCCTTGCTGGGCTTCGCCTGCGATGAAGGGGTACGCCGTAATAAAGGCCGGGCGGGCGCCGCAAAAGGGCCTGCGGCGATACGGAAAGTGATTGCCAACTTCCCGGTTCACTTTTCCGCACAAACGCTGTTACTGGATGCAGGGGACATCCTTTGCCCCAACGGTGAGCTGGAAAATGCACAGCTGGTACTCAGCGAAGCGGTGAACGCAATTCTTACAGCTGGTTACCTGCCGCTGTTACTGGGCGGCGGGCATGAAATTACGTACGGGCATGCCAGTGGTATCCGCCGGTTTGCAGGAAAGCAATCCGTAGGCTTTATCAACTTTGATGCACATTTTGATATCCGTATTCCCGGTGCGGAAGGCGCCAGCTCAGGTACCGGTTTCTGGCAACTGGCGCAGGACGCCAAACAATCCGGTACGCCTTTTCATTACCTTGCGCTCGGCATCCAGAAGAATGGTAATACCCGTCAGCTTTTTAATATTGCGGGAGAAGAAGAAGCTACTTATGTAAGCGCAGATGCTTTTCATTTGCAGGATAAAGACACACTGTTTGCCGCCATCCAGCATTTTCTCAGTCAGGTAGATAAAGTATACCTGACCACCTGCCTGGATGTATTTGCGGCGCCATTTGCACCGGGCGTAAGCGCTACCGCTTACAACGGTATTATGCCAGGAGGTTTGTTCCTGCAGTGTTTCCGGAAAATACTGGAAAGCGGAAAAGTAGCAGGGGCTGATATTGCAGAATTGAATCCTTCACTGGATACAGATAACCGTACTGCGAAACTGGCCGCAGCCCTGGTTTTTGAGATCGTGATGGCATATTGCGGGGAAGAGGCGTTTTAGCGTGTAGCCGTTACCTTTAACGGGTATGCGCTAAAAGCCGGCTACGGCTTTTAGCGCTTTTACCTGCCAGGCGCATTGCGCCAGTTGTTCTTTCATATCCATTTGCAATAGCTGTATCAGCTGTTGCGCATTTACGGGCAGCGTCACCTTTTCTTTCTTCAGCTGCGTCACCGTTGCCTTTACAAACAATAATAATACGCTGGTATCATGCCATTGGCCGAGTAGCTCACCTGCTTTACGGGTGGGCGTGGCAAGGTTTTCTGTAAAAACGGAGGGGAGTATCTGTTCAAGTATATTGAGCTGGTAGTATAATGCTTTTACTTCTTTCCTGACTTCATGCCACACCGTATGATGCGCTTTGCTGGCGGGCACCGTAATTTTTTTATGCTGTTCTTCCAGGTAGCTGATAAGCGCAGCCGTAGCGGCTTTGGTGTCGGTGTCTGCAATCGCTTCCCTGAATTGTTCCGGCAGCGAGTCCAGTTTTTTCAGGGAGCAGTACTTCAGGGTGGCCTCCAGCATTTCATTGGCAGTAGCGGCTTTGTTTTGCAGTAACAGGTGGGCAAATGAAAAGCGCCAGGATACCTTTTTTTCATAGCGGCGCAGGTTTTTTTCCTGCAGGTGCGCGTCTCTCGAAGCGCCGCCTATCGACTGTACGAGCCTGGCAGTGCGCAGGTGTTTGCCTGATCCGAATGAATAGTCCGGCAATTGTTTTACCAGCAAAAAAAATGCCTTCAGCTTTTTTACGCCTACCCGCATGGCATGTATGGCATCGGTATCGCCGGGAGCCTCCTGCAGCGTGGCATATGCGGCGGTTACCGTATCGCATTCCTTACGGAGATAATGATATAGCGCTGTTTGTAGCATGCTTCTTAAAGTTAACGAAATCCGCTGAAACCATCAGAACACAATGGTTTTGTTGCCGTGGAGGATCACGCGGTTGTCGATATGTGCTTTCACCGCACGGGTGAGCACCTGCCGTTCAATGTCGCGTCCCAGCATCACCAGGTCTTCCACGGTGTGTTTATGGCTTACCCTGGCTACATCCTGCTCAATAATCGGGCCTTCATCCAGTTCGTTGGTAACGTAATGGGCGGTGGCGCCAATCAGTTTTACGCCTCTCGTATAGGCGTTGAGGTAGGGCCGTGCGCCGGCGAAGGCAGGCAGGAAAGAATGATGGATATTGATGATACGCTGCGGGTAATGGCTTACAAACTGTGGAGACAGGATTTGCATGTACCGGGCCAGCACGGTGAAATCCACCCTATGTTCTTCCAGCAGCCGGATAGCGGCGCGCTCCTGCAGTTCTTTGGTGGCGCTGCTTACCGGGAGGTAGTGAAAAGGGATGCCTAATGCGGTGCATTCCTTTTCCAGGGAAGCGTGATTCGAGATCACGAGCGGGATATCTACCGCCAGCTCACCGCTTTTCCATCTCCATAATAATTCCAGCAAACAATGATCATACGCCGATACCATGATAGCCATACGTTTGCGGCGATCGCTGTAATCTATTTTCCATTCCATTTGCAGCGGGGTAGCTACCTGCTGCTGGAAAGCCGCTTCCAGGGAGGCTTTGTTGAGGCGCTCCAACTGGAATTCCATGCGCATAAAAAATAATCCTTCCCGGGGGTCGGTACTGTGTTGACTTGCATCCAGTATATTTGCACCCAACAGGTACAGGAATTGTGATACACCGGCTACGATGCCTGGCCGGTCGGGACAGCAGATAAGCAAACAGGCGGTGATATGAGGGACTTCTTGTTTTAACATATGACTACCAAAATATAAAATATTAATACAATTCTCCGTTGAAAAAGATAGGACTAATGTCGGATACCCACAGCTATTTGCATCCACAGGTATTCAAATATTTTGAAGAAGTAGATGAAATCTGGCATGCCGGCGACATCGGTAATGTGGATCTGGCCGATAAACTGGAAAAATTCAAGCCTTTCAGGGCTGTTTCCGGGAATATCGACGGGGCAGATATCCGTATCCGTTATCCCGAAACCCTGCGTTTCAACCTGGAAGGAGTAGAGGTGATGATGACACATATTGGCGGATATCCGGGGAAATATGCCCCCGGTGTGAAGGAACAGCTGAAACAGCATCCGGCCAAGCTGTTTATCTGCGGGCATTCGCACATCCTGAAAGTAATGCCGGACGCGGCACTTCATTTGTTACACATGAACCCTGGCGCATGCGGACAACAAGGATGGCACAAGGTAAAAACATTGTTGCGTTTTCAGCTGGAGGCTGGCAATATTCAACAACTGGAAGTAATAGAACTTCCCTGATCAACAACATTACTTACAACCTACAACGTTTATGAACCTACGAATTTTGGCATGGCTGGTAATATTGGGACTGGGAACTGCGCAGGCAAGGGCGCAGGGGAAATTCCTGAAATGGCTGAAAACAGAAAATGATACAGCGTATATCGAAGAGCATACGGAAGATATCACTTTCCGGCTGTATGGCTCCCGTAAGTACACCAAGTACGATATTATGGACCGGAAAACAAAAACCGATATCCTTTACAGGCCCAATACCCCTTTTAACGTAGGATTTGGCGCCAACTACCGGTTTATAGGGCTAAACATCGGGTTTAACCTGCCGTTTATTAACAGTACAGAGCGGTATGGCAAAACGAAATATCTCGATTTGCAGTCACACGTATACCTCCGTAAAATTGTGGTGGACTTTTACGGGCAATACTATAAGGGCTATTATGTAGCCAACCCGGAAAAGGTGTACGGTAAAGCCTATGCCGCGCTGCATCCTTATCCGCAGCGGCCTGATATCAGGAATACCGACTTCGGCCTGAATGTGGGGTACATCTTCAACGACAAACGTTTTTCTTACCGCGCCCCCAACCTGCAGAATGAATACCAGAAGAAAAGCGCCGGTTCATTGATTGTAGGCGGGGAAATGTTCCTGGCCGCCATCAAGGGCGATTCTTCCCTGATCCCCACCAACATGGCGGATACCACATTTCTGCGGGATGAGCATTATTATAAAACCGGTATTAATTCATTAGCGGCCAATATAGGATATGCGTACACCTTTGTGGTGAAGGAGCATTTCTTTTTATCGTTATCGCTTACGGGCGGGTTAGGAGGGAATATCACCACCCTGTTCCTGGAAAACGGGGATGTGAGCCGTAAAGCGGGACTGCAATTCAGCAATACTGTGCGGGCTTCGCTGGGGTATAATTCCAGCCGTTATTTTGCAGGGATACATTATGTAGGCATGAACACAAGGAGTGGAATGTCCATACCGCATACCTATCAAACCTTTGGTACGGGCAATTTCAGGGTGAGCCTGGTGCGCCGTTTTACCCTGGAAAAGCCGTTGTGGAGGTCAAAAACGATCTAGCTTTGCGCCGGTGAAATCCATTTGGACCTGGCCGGTGGCTGGTATCTTTCCATTTGTAACAACAGGTCGCTGATATCATTGCTGCATAACAGCATATCGCGGTTTTCTGTTGTGAGGAAACCCTTTTCAGACATGGTTTTCGACAGGGCCATCAGGGCGTCGTAGAAGCCATTTACATTGAGCAGGCCGATCGGTTTTTTATGCAGGCCCAGTTGTCCCCAGGTGAGCATTTCAAACAATTCTTCCATTGTGCCGAAGCCTCCGGGCAGTGCGATTACGCCATCACACAATTCATTCATCTTTGTTTTACGTTCGTGCATGGTATCTACCAGGATCAGTTCTGTAAGACCGGTATGCGCCAGTTCTTTCTGTTGCAGGAAATACGGCAGTACGCCAATGGCTTTGCCGCCGGCATTTAAGGCGCCATCAGCCACTGCGCCCATCAGTCCTACTTTAGCGCCGCCATACACCAGTGCAAGGTTGCGTTGGGCCAGCGCGGCGCCCAGCCGGGTGGCCTGTTCCATATAAACGGGATCATGTCCGGCGCTGGAGCCACAATAAACAGCAATTCGATTCATATCCTTGGATTATAAAGTGTTCAATTCGGCCTGGATGTTTGTCCGGGTGGTGACCTGGTATTAATGCTGACACATGGGTTCTCTTTCGCGTCGTCATTTAAAAAGGAAACGGGCAGAAACTCTTTCTGCCCGTTTCCTGTATGTTAAAGCTTTGAATTAAGCTTTTTTCGCAGCTTCTGCACGGATTACGTTCAGTGCGCCACCTGCTTTAAACCACTCGATCTGTTGTTCGTTGTACGTGTGGTTTACCGGGAATTCGCTGGTGCTGCCATCTTTATGATGAAGCACAACGGTGAGTTGTTTACCGGGAGCGAAGGTAGTAAGACCGAGGATATCGATGGTGTCATCTTCCTGGATCAGGTCATAATCTTCTTTGTTGGCGAAGGTCAGACCCAGCATACCTTGTTTTTTCAGGTTGGTTTCGTGGATACGGGCGAAAGATTTCACCAGGATAGCACGAACGCCGAGGTGACGGGGTTCCATTGCAGCGTGTTCGCGGCTGGATCCTTCACCGTAGTTTTCATCACCTACTACTACTGCACCAAAGCCATGTGCTTTGTAGTCGCGCATGGTAGCGGGTACTGCGCCATATTCGCCGGTGATGGAATTTTTAACGGTATCGCTTTTATCGTTGAATGCGTTGATCGCACCAATGAGCATGTTGTTAGAGATATTATCCAGGTGACCGCGGTATTTCAGCCACGGACCGGCCATAGAAATGTGATCCGTAGTACATTTACCTTTTGCTTTGATGAGCAGTTTCAATCCTTTCAGATCGGTGCCTTCCCATGCAGCAAATGGCGCCAGGAGTTGTAAACGGTCGGAGGTAGGGGATACTTTTACCTGAACGCCGCTACCATCGGCAGCAGGCGCCTGGTAACCGGCATCTTCTACGGCAAAGCCTTTTGGAGGCAGTTCAAAACCTACCGGTTCGTCCAGCATTACTTCTTCACCGTTTTTGTTTTTCAGTTTGTCGGTCAGCGGGTTGAAGGTAAGATCACCTGCGATGGCCAGTGCTGTTACAATTTCCGGAGAAGCTACAAATGCGTGGGTAGAGGCGTTACCATCATTTCTCTTCGCAAAGTTACGGTTGAAGGAAGTGATGATAGAGTTTTTACGGGTAGGATCGTCGATATGACGGGCCCACTGACCGATACACGGACCGCAGGCATTTGCCAGCACTACACCGCCTACCTGGTCGAAGGTATTCAGCAAGCCGTCTCTTTCGATGGTAAAACGTACCAGTTCAGAGCCGGGAGTGATGGTGTATTCAGATTTCATTTCCAGTTGCTTGTCGATGGCTTGTTGTGCCAGGGAAGCAGAGCGGGAAATATCTTCGTAGGAAGAGTTGGTGCAGGAACCGATGAGGGCTACTTCCAGTTTTTCAGGCCAGTTGTTTTCTTTTACTGCCTGTGCAAATTTGGAGATAGGCCATGCCAGATCCGGGGTGAACGGACCGTTTACATATGGTTCCAGTTCGTCCAGGTTGATTTCGATCACCTGGTCGTAGTATTTGGAAGGATCTGCGTATACATCTGCATCCGGACGGAGATGGTCTCTTACTTCATCAGCCAGGGCAGCTACTTCTGCACGACCGGTGATTTTCAGGTAGTCGGCCATTTTGCTGTCGTATGCAAACAGGGAACAGGTAGCACCGATTTCAGCACCCATGTTACAGATAGTTGCCTTACCGGTAGCGCTGAAGCTATCTGCACCTTCGCCGAAGTATTCCACGATAGCGCCGGTACCACCTTTTACGGTGAGGATACCTGCAACTTTCAGGATAATATCTTTGGCAGAAGTCCAGCCGCTCATTTTACCTGTCAGTTTCACACCGATCAGTTTCGGCATTTTCAGCTCCCAGGGTAAACCAGCCATTACATCTACAGCGTCGGCGCCACCAACACCAATTGCCACCATGCCTAAACCGCCGGCATTAGGGGTGTGGGAGTCAGTACCGATCATCATACCACCTGGAAACGCGTAGTTTTCCAGCACTACCTGGTGAATGATACCAGCGCCTGGTTTCCAGAAACCAATGCCGTACTTATCAGAAATTGAGGAAAGGAAATCGTAAACTTCTTTATTGGTGTCAATAGCAGTTGCCAGATCTTCTGTAGCGCCTACTTTTGCCTGAATGAGGTGATCACAATGAACAGTGGAGGGAACCGCAACTTTATCACGACCGCAGGTCATAAACTGGAGCAATGCCATCTGGGCGGTTGCATCCTGCATAGCTACGCGATCCGGCGCAAATTCAACATAGGATTTGCCTCTTTCGTAGGGCGTGGTAGTAGGTGCATATAAGTGTGCGTACAAAATCTTCTCAGCCAGTGTCAGCGGGCGACCCAGCATTTTACGGGTTGCTTCCACCTTACCCGGGAGTGCCGCATACACTTTTTTAATCATGTCAATATCAAACACCATGGGAAAAAAATTATTTAAGAGCGGTTAAAAATTGCTCGCAAAATTAACTAAAATCGGCAAGTTTTTAAATTAAATACTTAACATCCGGCCAACTGTGTGTAAACTTCCGGTACTTTAACGGTTCCCATGATATTCAGCCCGTTATGGGGGAATAGCCTTACCAGCGGTTTTTTCCTTGTTTTTCCAGCCGGAATTTGATAAATTTGATTTATGAACCGGATAAAAGACTTTGTGGAATGGAAGGCGTTCGGTGTATGTGCCGCTATAGGCGATAAACTTGGGGTAGCCACATCCCGTATACGCATCTTTTTCATTTATGCCACTTTCCTTACAATGGGTTCCCCACTCATTGTATACATGATTCTTGCCTTCTGGGTAAATATGAAGCATTATATTCTGAATGCCCGGAGAAATCCACTGCGTTACTTATAGGATCATCGCGAAGGCGATGTTAAATTGTCTTGGAGCGGGATTACGCTGATTATACTGATTTTTTTGATTTGACCAGGTTTTGATTTTCTTTAAATATTCAGGGGAGATAGATGCGGATATATCTGCATCTATCTCCCCTGATTTGGTATAAATATTTTTGTTTTTTATTCCGGATTTTTATTCCAGATGGAACAGCGTCATGCCGTGATAATGGTTTTGCAACTCATTTAACGTGATCGGCTCTACGAGGTTCCTGGTTTCGTCCCGGTAGTGCAGCTGCAAAAGCGGGTTGTGTCCTTCCTCAAACCAGCGGACAGAGAACGGACCTCTCACATACAATGTTCCTCCTGCTTTCGACGATGCGGCTTCATCTTTATGAAACTGCAGTTTCAGCAGGGTGGCCTCGGTCAGGTGAACGGGTTCCAGGTTATCAAGGTCGTACCAGAACTCATTTTCATCCGTAGCCACCAACACTTTCTTGTCCTCATGATCTACCTGCAAAATCTTCCCTTCCTTTTCTGTCCCGCCATAATTTGTGATAATGGTATCACCTGATTTTAATTCGTGGATATTAATCATAGTGAACTGTGTTTTATGTGTTTCATGAATTTACTGAAAAAAGTGCAAAGCTTCGTGTAAAGAAAAAAGCGATTATCACCGGAAGGTGGTAATCGCTTTTTTCTTTATGTGGTGTGGTGCGGATTAAAACTTTCTCACTACCTGGCGGAGTTCCACCAGCTGTTCCAGCAATGGTTCCAGTAAATCCAGGCGGAGCATATTGGCGCCGTCAGATTTTGCGCGGGAAGGATCGGGGTGTGTTTCGATGAACAGGCCATCTGCGCCGGTAGCAATAGCTGCTTTGGCAATGGTGCTGATCATTTGCGGGTTACCACCGGTTACGCCGCTGGTTTGGTTGGGCTGTTGTAAGGAGTGGGTACAATCCATTACCACCGGCGTACCCAGGTGTTTCATAATGGGAATATTGCGGTAATCCACTACCAGGTCCTGGTAGCCAAAGGTGGTACCACGTTCGGTAAGGATAATATGATCATTACCGGCTCCCTTGATTTTTTCCACCGCGAATTTCATGGATTCGCCGCTGAGGAACTGTCCTTTCTTTACATTTACTACTTTACCTGTTTCGGCAGCGGCCAGCAGGATATCTGTTTGGCGGCAGAGGAAGGCAGGAATTTGTAACACATCCACGTAAGCGGCTGCCATAGCAGCTTCTGCAGCGGAGTGAATATCTGAAGTAACCGGAACATTAAAAGTTTTACCTATCTTCTGCAGCAGTTCCAGTCCTTCCACATCTCCGATTCCGGTAAAGGAATGCACGCTGGTACGGTTGGCTTTACGGTAAGAAGCTTTGAAAATATAAGGAATCGCTAATCTTTTACAGATGGTGGTCACTTTTTCCGCCACTTCCATCAGTATGGATTCTTCTTCAATCACACACGGACCAGCAATCAGGAAGAAATTTTCGGGGTTGTATTGCTCTTTGAATAAAGATTTTAAATGCTTCATATCTTGAAAAAATTGTGTCATTTAATTGAAGGTGCAAAGATAGGCATTCTCTGGCAAAGGGAGGCTATGAAGCCGCTTCATTTGGGCCAATTGTCATAACATTGTAATCCGAAAACCATGTGTGTAACCCGGCGTTCATTTTATTGTTATAGCATTGTCATGCGCGGAGACGGGGTGAGTGGAAATAGCGGCGAAGCTGTTAATATTACGGTCCGATTTAAAATAGCTTACAATTATATTTTTGTATGAAGAAAGATAAGATACTGGTTATAGGCGCCTGCGGACAAATTGGCGTGGAGCTGACCCTGGCTTTAAGAAAGATGTATGGAGATGCGAATGTGCTGGCTTCCGATTTGCGGGAAGAGCATGATTTGCTGAAGGGAACCGGTCCGTATGTGTCGCTGGATGTAATGAACAAGGAGATGCTGCATGTGCTGGTGATCCGTCATAATATCACCCAGATCTATCTGCTGGCGGCGATCCTGTCGGCCACCGGTGAAAAAAATCCCTTGCTGGCGTGGCATATCAATATGCAGAGCCTGTTGAATGTACTGGATATTGCGAAGGAAGAAAATCTTGATAAAATATACTGGCCAAGTTCCATTGCGGTGTTTGGTCCTAACTCACCGGCGCAGGAAACGCCCCAGCACACCATCATTGAGCCTACCACCATTTATGGTATCAGCAAATTTGCAGGTGAGCGCTGGTGCGAATACTACAATCACCGCTTTGGTGTGGATGTAAGAAGTTTGCGTTACCCCGGCCTGATCAGCTACAAATCGGCGCCCGGCGGCGGTACTACGGATTACGCCATTGAAATTTTCCATGAGGCCAAAGAGCATCAGCAATATACGAGCTTCCTGTCTGAAAATACTTATCTCCCGATGATGTACATGCCGGATGCTATCCGCGCTACCATTGAACTGATGGAAGCCGATGCGTCTAAAATAGCGGTACGTTCTGCCTATAACCTGGGTGCGATGAGTTTCTCTCCAAAAGAAATCGGTGCGGAAATAACAAAACACATCCCTGCCTTCACAATGGCCTACGAGCCTGACTACCGCCAACAAATCGCAGACGGCTGGCCAAACAGTATCGACGACAGCCAGGCGCGTGCGGACTGGGGCTGGAAGCCGGAGTTTGACCTGGCGGCAATGACGCGGGATATGCTGGAGCATATATAGGGTAACCGCCTTCGGCGGTTGTAAATTGTCTTGGAGCAGGATTACGCTGATTTTACTGATTTTAAGGATTTGATCACTTTTGATTTTAAAAGATTAGGGGAGATAAAAGCGAATATATCCGCCTTTATCTCCCCTAATCTTTTATAAAATCCAAAAAGTAAAAATCAATCTAATCAGCAAAATCAGTGTAATCCTGCTCCAAGACAATTTCCCCATCGCCGAAGGCGATCCTCCGCTGCATTACCCTTCGATGAAACCCACCGCAACCGTGGTGTTATTGAATTCGTCGATGAGAATAAAGGCGCCGTTGGCAGGATTGCTCTGATAAGGATCGGCGAATATGGGCGCCGCTGTTTTCAGCGTAATTCGGCCGATATCATTCAGCGTCATAGATGCTTTATCTGTTACCTGTACATGATTGGTTACATCTGTTATGTAATTGATCTGCTGCACCTTTGCTTTCACGCGGTTAATGCCGTGTTGTAACAGGTAGGTTTTGCCCGGAGTAAGCGGCAGCTGGTCCATCCAGCAGATATTGGCGCTTATTTCCTTCAGTTGCGGCGGCAGTTCATTTGTTTTCACGAGCATGTTACCGCGACTGCTGTCTATTTCACCTTCCAGGGTAATCACTACGCTTTCGCGTGCATGCGCCACCGGTAGTTGTTTTTCAAACTGCTCAATGGTTTTGATGCGGCTCTTTTGCCCGGAGGGGAGGGAGATCACTTCATCGCCCACGGAGAAATGTCCGCTGGTCACTTTGCCTGCAAAGCCGCGGAAATCGTGGTATTCGGTGGTTCGTGGACGAATTACGCTTTGAATAGGGAAACGGGCAGGGTGGTTACGGTCTTCATGATCGAACGACACCTGTTCCAGGTATTCCAGCAGGGTGCTGCCGTTGTACCAGTTAATGGAGCCGGTGCGGCTGGCTACGTTTTCGCCATACAGGGAGGAGATGGGAATGAACTTTACTTCCTGTCCTTTAAACCCGGCGTTATCGAGCATTTGCTGGAAATCTTCCACTATCTGGTTAAAACGGGCTTCGCTGTAATCTACCAGGTCCATTTTATTTACGCAAACCACGAGGTACGGAATACGGAGGAGGTTGGCGATAAAGAAGTGGCGGTGTGTTTGTTCCACGATGCCTCTGCGTGCATCTATGAGGATCAGCGACACCTGTGCGTTGGAGGCGCCGGTTACCATGTTGCGGGTATATTCGATATGCCCGGGGGTATCGGCAATGATGTATTTGCGGGTAGGGGTGGAGAAGTAGATGTGTGCTACATCTATCGTAATTCCCTGCTCACGTTCTGCAACCAGTCCGTCGGTAAGCAACGAGAGGTCTGTAAAATCCAGTCCTTTGCGTTTGCTGGCAGCGTGGAGCGCTTCCATTTTATCTTGCGGAATAGAATTGGTGTCGTATAATAAACGGCCTATTAAGGTACTTTTACCATCGTCTACACTACCGGAAGTGGCTATACGTAAAACCTCCATTATTTTTATTTTTTTGCTTTTAGCGACTGGCGTTAAAAGAGGTGTTCAATTAAGTTCAAGTGTGTGTTACCGGGAGTGCTGTTAAAAGTACCCGGCCTGTTTTCTCTTTTCCATAGCGGCTTCAGAGCGTTTGTCGTCTATACGTGCGCCACGTTCGGAGATCTTTGCTTCCATGATTTCGGCAATGATATCTTCCAGTTTATCGGCTTCCGATAACACGGCGGCGGTACAGGTCATATCGCCTACGGTACGGAAGCGTACTTTCTGGCGGAACGGTACTTCGTCGGCGGTGGTATTGAGGAAAGAGGAGTAAGGCCAGTAGAGACCGTCGCGTTCTATAATTTCTCTTTCGTGGGAGAAGTAGATAGAAGGTATTTCCAGTTTTTCGCGAACGATATAATTCCACACGTCCAGTTCTGTCCAGTTGGAGATGGGGAATACGCGTACGTTTTCACCGATATTGATTTTGCCGTTGAGGATATCGAACAGTTCGGGGCGTTGCATTTTGGCGTTCCATTGACCGAATTCGTCTCTTACGGAGAAGATCCTTTCTTTGGCGCGGGCTTTTTCTTCATCCCTGCGTGCGCCGCCGATGCAGGCATCAAACTTTCCTTCTTCGATGGCATCGAGGAGGGTAACGGTTTGGAGGGCGTTTCTGCTGGCGTATTTACCGGTTTCTTCCTGGGCTTTACCCTGGTCAATGCTGTCCTGTACATTTCTTACGATAATGTCCAGTCCGAGTGTATTTACGAGCCAGTCGCGGAATTCTATGGTTTCCGGGAAGTTGTGGCCGGTATCCACATGCAGCAGGGAGAAAGGTATTTTACCGGGGTAAAATGCTTTCTGTGCCAGTCGTACGAGTGTAATTGAATCCTTACCGCCGGAGAACAACAGCACTGGTTTTTCGAACTGTGCTACTGTTTCACGAAGTATATAGATGGCTTCATCTTCCAGTGCCTGAGGAAATTCCCAATTTATTTGATTAGTCATGGACTATAATAATTTATTCTGAAAGCTAATATTTGTTATCCGTGCAGGCCGCATTCTTTCTGCGACTGTTCCCACCACCACCGGCCGGCGCGGGGATTTTCTCCCGGCTCAATAGCGCGTGTACAGGGTGCGCAGCCAATGCTGATGAAGCCTTTATCGTGCAGTTTGTTGTAGGGCACGTTATGTTGTTCCAGGTAGGCCAGTACTTCGTCGTAGCCCCAGTGGATCAGCGGATTAAATTTATAGAGGTGGCGATGTTCGTCCCATTCGAGGATTTCCATGCCCTGCCGGTTTTCGGACTGTTCAGCCCGGAGGCCGGTGATCCATACTTTTACGCCTTCCAGTGCCCTGTTGAGGGGTATAATTTTGCGGATGCCACAACATTCCTTGCGGTTTTCCACTGATTCGTAAAAGCTGTTGGGTCCTTTGGCGGAAACCAGTTTTTCTACTGCGGTGGTGTCCGGGTAGTATACCTCAACCGGTTGTTTATAACGGGCCATAGTGAGGTCCATTACATCGTATGTTTCCTGAAAGAGGCGGCCCGTGTCCAGGGTAAAAACTCTAACCGGCAATTGGTTACGCCAGATAATATCTGATATTACCTGGTCTTCCTGGCCAAAAGAGGTAGAGAATGCAACAGCGCCGGGGTATTGTTCCAGCAGGTACTGTATGGCCTCCTCCACTGATTTGTTGACCAGCGCGGTGGTAATGTCTGTCATGTAGATCTTCCTTATTGAATTGATATGTCTAGTGCCAGCGGAGTAATTACGGTCACTCCTCTTACAAAAATACATAAAACCTATAAAAAAGATAGACTAATAGGGTAAAAAATTATTTCTTTCCTGTAAACGGGCTGTGGTGGCGGGGAGAAAATGGGTGGGGCTGGGGGAACTTGCTAAGATGGGGCATAGAAAGCAGCGTTAGAGTGAGCAAATTGGGGGAATGGGCAAAAGGTGGTATACCTGCTGTGAACATAGGGAGGATTCGCTGTGGAGTGGGATAGAAGTTACTTAGCACTGGGAGTATACGTGCTGTTAACCCGGAGGTGACGTGGAGGGGAGGTGGACTTGATCCTGAAACCCTTTACTGTAGAGGAAAAGCCGGCACGTGGCCGGCTCGGATATTTTACACCCTGATTAGCTATTTCGGGTCAGGATATCTTTCAATGTTTTGTTCTCGAGGATTTTCAGGGCGGAATCTCTCACTTTGCCCATTACTTCATTGAGGCCACAAACGGCTTCATCGCGGCAGTTTTCGCAGCGTTCGTAGTAATTGAGGCTTACGCAGGGAAGCAGCGCAATAGGTCCGTCGAGCAGGCGGATGATTTTCGCCAGTGCGATCTCTTTGGGAGGTCGCATGAGGTAATAACCGCCACCTTTTCCTTTTTTACTGCCGAGGATGCCGGCATTTTTCAATTCCAGCAAAATATTTTCCAGGAATTTGATAGAGATATTTTTTTCCTGTGCGATTTCAGAGATAAGGATGGGACCTTTATCTACATTCTCAGCCAGGTGTACTAATGCGTGAAATGCGTATTGCGTTTTTTTCGATAACATACTGACTTTTTTGCATCCCTCCACGGATGAACTAATAGTGCGGTGCACACTTTATATTCCAGCAAAGATAAGCAGTTTTTAGCTGCCAGCAGTGAGTGGCTGGCTTTTAGCCACCGGAGCGGGGTACGGCGGCTAATGCGTTTAGCTGCTGCTATCCTAAATTCAATACATCCCGCATGGTGAACACGCCGGTTTTGCCTTTCAGCCATTCTGCCGCCACTACGGCGCCGGCTGCAAAGCCTTCACGGGAGTGGGCGGTGTGTGTGATGGAAATATCGTCGATGGCGGAAGTATACGTTACAGTGTGTGTGCCCGGCGCCGGATCAATCCTTTTAGAGATGATGGGGAGTACTTCCGGTTGATTGCTTTCTTCGTTTACCCAGCCGGTTTTGCGGCTTACGGCGGCCAGCACCTGTTCTGCCAGTGTGATGGCGGTACCGCTTGGCGCGTCTTTTTTATGGGTATGATGGATCTCTTCCATCTTTACGTTGTATTGTGGCTGGCCGGCCATGAGGGCAGCCAGTTTCTTATTCAGTTCAAAGAAAATATTTACGCCGATGCTGAAATTGGTGGCGTGGATGAAAGCCTGTTTTTTTTCCAGGCAAAGCGCTTTTATTTCCGGCAGTTTATCCAGCCAGCCGGTGGTACCGGATACCACAGGAACATTTGCGTCAAAGCACTTTAAGATGTTGTGGTAGGCTGTTTCAGGCGTGGTAAACTCGATGGCTACATCTGCCTGGCCGAGGTGTTCTTTTTCCAGCAGGTGTTTGCTGCCGACGTCTACCCGGAGTATTATTTCGTGTCCTTTGGCAGTGGCAATCGCATCTATTGCCTGTCCCATTTTACCATATCCGATGAGCGCTATTTTCATGACCCTTGCAAGTTGTATTTAAAGTTGATGTATTAATGGTGATCAGCGGCCGGCGAAGTACCGGCTTTTGCCCTTTTTACCGCCAAAAGAAATATTTACGCCGATGCCCAGTGTACGGTTGTTGATGATGGTGGGGGAAACGCGCATGCTCAGGTCGTCCGACATATCGAAATTGCGGAGATGTGCAAATACGGTGGCATCTATAATGTTTACGCCATAGGCCAGGATGAAGAACAGCACGGAATAATCCACATATTGCCGGAACTGGTCGCGGCCCACCTTCAGTGATTCGGTATCGTAAGGTTTGGTATCCGGGCTGGTGTCGTTGGTATCCGGGTTGCCATCTACCCGGAGGCGGTAAGCATCGCGGTACAGCTTGTAGGTCTTCATGTTATCCACAAAGAAATAAACGCAGGTACCAATGGCGGCATATGCAATTGGAATTTTCCAGTATTCTTTATTGTATGCCTGTCCCAGACCTGGCACCACGGCGGAGTAAAGGGCTGCTTTACGCGGGCTGTGGGGGAGTTTGGAATCAGGGATATAAGCGCTGTCTGTGAAGATGGCCCTGTTGGCTTTTACAGTATCCGTACCTGGTGCAGGTATGGGCCGGATGATGGTATCCATTGTTTTGGCGACCGGGCGCAGGGTATCCTGCTGTGCGTGCACTGGCAAAACCACTACAGCCGCGATTAGAAACAACAAAAAGTATCGTAGTGAATGAAATATGTATTGAGCCTTATTAGCCACCGTATATATCTATTTTTTCCAGGATACTATCCAGCTCTTCATCCGAATAGAATTCAATTAAAATGCTGCCTTTACCGCTCTTTCCCCTGTCCAGTTTTACTTTGGTAGAGAAGTGAGTGGCGAGTTTGTCCTGTATTTTCTGAAAAGCAGGAGGTAGTTTTGCTTTGGCGGCTTTTTGCTGATGGTTTTTATCGGCCTGATTGATGGTGCGGGCCAGTTCTTCCGTTTGGCGTACAGACAGTCCGTTTTTCAGGATTTCATTATACAGGAAGAGTTGGTTTTCCACATTTTCCACGCCGGTGAGTACGCGGGCGTGTCCCATGCTGAGCTGGCCGTTGCGTACGGCCACCTGGATATCCGGGGGAAGTTTCAGCAGGCGTATATAGTTGGTAACGGTACTTCTTTCTTTGCCCATGCGGTCGGCCACCTGTTCCTGGGTGAGACTGCATTCGTCCATGAGTCTTTTGTAGCTGAGGCCGACTTCAATAGCGTTCAGGTTTTCCCGTTGCAGGTTTTCCAGCAGGGCGAGTTCCAGGAGTTCCTGGTCGTTTACCTGGCGGATATATGCGGGGATATCTTTGAGTCCGGCGAGTTTGCTGGCTCTCAGGCGTCTTTCACCGGCGATCAGCTGAAATTTTTTGGCGCTGATCCTTGATACGGTGATAGGCTGGATAACATCGTGCAGTTTGATCGACTGGCTTAACTCCTGTAAAGAAACCTCATCAAAGTCACGACGCGGCTGTTTCGGATTGGTGGCAATCAGATCCAGAGATATGCGTTCTATACCGGTAGCAGCAGCTACTACCTTATCACCCAGGGCGCCGGCAGTGTGCTTCAGATCTGTATCGATGTTTTGAAGCAGTGAGCGGATGCCTTTACCCAGCGCCTCTTTCTTACTTGGATTGCTCATCGTTTATAGCTAGGATTTTGTCTTTGGATTTAATTTTGGTGAAATCATGTTTCTGCAGGATTTCCTTTGCCAGGTTGAGATAGTTGATAGCACCAGTGCTGGCAGCATCATACATAATAACGGATTTACCGAAGCTGGGAGCTTCTCCCAGTTTGGTATTGCGGTGGATGATGGTATTGAACACACTTTCTTCAAAATGTTGTTTTACTTCATCCACTACCTGGTTGCTCAGGCGCAGGCGACCATCGTACATGGTCATCAGAATGCCTTCAATTTCCAGTTCTATATTCAGGCGGCTTTGTACAATTTTGATGGTATTGAGCAGTTTGCCGAGTCCTTCCAGTGCAAAAAACTCACATTGAACGGGTATGATCACGGAGTTGGAGGCTACGAGGGCATTTACGGTGATAAGGCCGAGGGAAGGGGAGCAGTCTACAATAACAAAGTCGTAGTCCGCTTCCACGGTATCGATTACCTGTTTCATCACTCTTTCCCTGCTGGGATGATTGATGAGTTCCAGTTCAGCGCCTACCAGGTCTATATGAGAAGGCAATACCTTCAGGTTGGGAGTATCTGATTCCAGGATAACGTCTTTGGCCAGCACGTCGTTCACCATACAATCGTACAGGCTCTGCTGCACATTGCGCAGGTCGAAACCCAGCCCTGTGGTGCTGTTTGCCTGCGGATCGGCGTCAACCAGCAGTGTCTTAAATTCCAGCACAGCCAGGCTGCTTGCCAGGTTTATTGCACTTGTAGTTTTTCCTACGCCACCTTTCTGGTTAGCGATTGCGATTATTCTAGCCATTGTGTAATTTAAAAATTCAAAGGTTATTTATAGGATAAAGGATAAATCAGCAATGATCACTTCTTCCTCAAACCTCTATGGTACTACCTATTTCGGGTAGTAACAGTTCAAGCCCGGCATCAATAAACTGCATCTTTGCTTCATCTGTATCAATCTTAACGTAGCCGAAAGTGTTGTAGTGTACCCCGATTATCTTCTCACATTCTATCATTTCAGCGGCTGCAATGGCATCTTCGATGCCCATTGTGAAATTATCGCCAATTGGCAGTATTGCAAAATCCAGGGAGGTAACAGCTGGTACCAGCTCCATATCCACGGTGAGTGCAGTATCGCCGGCATAGTAAAAGTTCCCTTCTTCCGTCATAAATATAAAACCCATCGGATTACCGCCGTAGGTTCCATCGGGTAAACTGCTGGAATGCTGTGCCGCCACGCATTTTACCGTACCGAATTCAAATTTCCATTTACCGCCGGTATTCATGGGATGCAGCTTTTCGATCCCCTGTTTACCCGCCCAGGTCACAATCTCAAAATTGGATACTACTGTTGCATTGGTCCGTTTTGCCAGGTCCACCAGGTCGGCCGTATGATCTTCATGTCCGTGGGAAACAAAAATATAGTCCGCCGTTATGGCATGGATATCTACCTTAGCCGCCAGTTCATTATGGGTGATGAAAGGATCAAACAGGATCTTTTTCCCCATAATTTCCACTGCAAAACAGGAATGTCCGTAGCAAGTATACTTCATAATTAATCCATTTGAATTCATCACGACAACTTCCGGGGAAATTTATTCTCCGTAATCCGTGATTAATCTACACCTTATATTTAAAAGTAACTCTATTAAAAGTAGCGTAACCGGACAAAAATACAACGATTACGTAAAATTCGGGTGCTGCAGTATATTTATTTATACACAAACTGTTCGCAGAACAAGCCCCGTAAGCTGTTAACGGGTTAATTTTTAGCCAGTTTCAGCAGGAGTAAGATTAATATATTAATAAAATATTAAAATTATTGTGGTGTACTGGTCAGCCAGCAAATGTACTGTTTCTCTTTTCTTAATAAAAAAAATAAAAACATACAATTCTTCGCGTTGTTATTCGTCTTGTAGGTACAACCACCGGTTTTAACTTTTCAGACCCGGTTAGTTATGTTAAATTGCTTAATCATTACATTTCTATATTAAATTTCTATAATGCGACCCGGACTTAATTCCGTTATACTCATCATTTTCCTTTTGTTACTGGATATTTATGTTTTCCAGGCGATAAGGGCAATGGTGTATATGTCTACTCCCAAAGTAAGGAACGTCACCTATTCCATTTACTGGTTTATATCCATTTCCGTTGTGCTGATGATAGCGTTGTTGCCCTATATCAACTGGCATAACTGGCCGTCTACGCTGAAATCATACCTGATGGCTATTTTCATGGGCCTGGTATTGGCGAAGCTGTTGGTAACAGTGTTCCTGCTCATAGACGATGTGAGAAGGGGCGTACTGTGGCTGATCCGTAAATTCAGCAGTGCGCCGGCAATGGCTGCAACGCCGGCAGCAGGCGGATTATCACGGTCACAGTTTATTAACCGGCTGGGACTCATCACCGGCGGCGCTTTTTTTGGAACGCTGCTATACGGATTCTCCAATAAATACAACTACCGGGTACATAAAATTAAAATGGCCTTCAGCCATCTGCCGGCCTCCTTTAAGGGGTTGCGGATTGTACAGATTTCCGATATCCATTCCGGCAGTTTTGCTAACCGGGAGGCGGTAATGAAGGGTATTAAGATGATCAATGATCAGAAGGCCGACCTGGTGTTGTTTACCGGCGACCTGGTAAACGACCGGGCGGTGGAAATGGCCGAATGGCTGGACGTATTCCGCGAGGTGAAAGCCCCGATGGGCGTGTATTCCACCCTGGGTAACCACGACTATGGCGATTATTACCCCTGGCCGGATAAAAACGCCAATGGCTACAGTGCATTGCAGCACCAGAACCTGGAGGACCTAAAAGCGGTGCATGGCAAGCTGGGCTGGAAGCTGATGATGAATGAGAACGTGGTGCTGGACCGCAACGGGGAGCAGATTGCGCTGATTGGTATTGAAAACTGGAGCGCTATCAAACGTTTCCCCCGTTATGGCGACCTGAAAAGGGCGTACGAGGGAGCGGAACATATACCGTTTAAAATTTTACTGTCGCACGATCCCACCCACTGGAATGCCCAGGTGCGCACAGAGTATCCCGATATTGCCCTGATGCTGGCGGGCCATACCCACGGTATGCAGTTTGGCGTGGAAATACCCGGTTTGAAATGGAGTCCTGCCCAGTATTTTTATAAAGAGTGGGCGGGGTTATATAAGAAAGGGGAACAGTTCCTGTATGTAAACAGGGGCTTCGGATTTCTTGGCTATCCCGGAAGAGTGGGTATCCTGCCGGAAATTACGGTGATAGACCTGGTATAAAAAGGTATTGTACGCATTGACCGACAGAAAAGCATTGTTTAACCACATATTCGTCCTGTTCGCGGATGTGGGGTTAAACGGTACTGATTTACGCTTATCTTGCAAGCGACGTACTTTTTAAAACATGCGCCTATACTTCTTAACCTTCCTGTTGTTATGTAGCCGTGTAGCATCGGGACAAAGCCTGGCAGAGCTGGAGCGACAGCTGGATTCGCTGTTACAGAAACAGCAGAAAAGCGAATTAGTGGCCGGTATCGGGTATGGGAACAATCCTGCTTATGGCAGTAAAGTGGCCAATTTTGAATATCCCCTTGTACTAAAAACATTCGTAGCGCCTTCTTTAAGTTATTATCATAAAAGCGGCCTGTATGCAGGCGTTAGCGCCTATTATCTTTTTAATTCCGTGAATAAGCCCTGGTTTGAATGGGACTTTACCGCCGGTTACGACTATACGAAAAACAGGAATTTTCTTAGCGGGGTCTCCTATACGAAATATATTTTTGCCGATTCTTCAGACGTTCCTTCCACACCCATCAAGAATGAAATTTTTGCCTACTTCTATTACCGGAAATGGTGGGTACAACCCGGTTTGAGCCTGGATTACGGCTGGGGAAAACATGTGTCGGAAGGCTTATATACCAAAGAAACGCTGCATGGCAATGATTTTAATATTATTGCATCTGTAAGGCATCCCTTTATTTTTTCCGGCGTTATAGGACAATTTGATGTATTGATGGTTACGCCTTCTGTGAACATGACGCTGGGAACGGCTAACTACTACAGCAACCTCAAAGCATTTCAGTATATCAGCCGGTCGCCCCATATGGTGAAGCTCAAAAACCCTCCCGGGGGGGAACTTAATTTTGAGGATCACACCGAATTTGAACCCCGTGCGATAGATGTAACGATGAATGTATCCTATTTTATTGGCCGGGTAAACCTGGCGCCCTCCTATACGGTTTTTAAGCCCTTAACCGGTACAGATCAGGGGATTATGAGTTATTTCACGGCCCGTATTTTATACAGTTTTTGATTTCATTAACAAATAGCACGGAATTTGTAATTACTGGAAATGTAATTACAACATAGGGGTATTTTTTACTCCGGACGTCTATATTTTAACCATTACTAACAATACATAGATTTATGAAAAAACTGTTTTTCGCCGTAGCAGTGCTGATGATAGCTGCTGTTTCAACCGTGTCAACTGTTAATGCACAAACAAAATTCCTTCGCTTTGGTGTGAAAGGTGGTGCTAATCTTGGAAAGCTTGATGGAGAAGGTTTTCAGGATGGATTTAAATTGGGATATCATCTTGGTGCTTTTGCACAGGTAAATCTGGTAAAGGGATTTGGTGTACAGGGAGAACTGGTATTCTCATCTACCAAAACTGAAACGACAGACAAATTCAGTTCTATTTATGAAAATGTAAGTACATCAGAAGATCGCAAAAATGTTAGCCTGAATTATCTGAGTATTCCTTTACTAGCTAATATTGACTTAGGTACGCCTCGTTTAAAATTGCAGGTAGGGCCTCAGTTTGGTGCGTTAGTTAGTGATAAAAAAGTATTGGGAGCCGCTAACGAAGCATTCAAGGGCGGAGAAATTTCCGGCGTGGCTGGTTTATGGCTACAGCTGCCAATTATCAACGTGAGTGCTCGTTACATTATTGGCTTTAATGACGTAAAAGGACTTAATAGTATTGCCAGCACTGATAACTGGAAAAACCAGAGCATCCAGCTGGGTGTAGGCGTATCTTTCTAGTATTTCGCGTTTAGCGTTAACTTTTGATGAAGCAGCAAAGATTAAAGTGTATACTTTATCTTTGCTGCTTTTTTTTGTGAGAAAAGGAAGCTGCTACGCATTCTTCCGTTCCTGCCAGAGCGTCACTTGGCATCAAACTTGACTATATAGGGATACATAAAAAAAAGAGGACTTTTGCCGGGTTGTATGACAGAATGTCCTCATGAGGCTTTAAATATCTCAGATGAATAGATTTTATTTAGGAAATTCGGAAGATGAAATGGAGTTCATGCCTATTATCCCTTTGAACGAAGACGGGGAAGGACAGGAGGATGAAAAGATTCCCGATGAACTGGCATTATTACCATTACGAAATACAGTATTGTTTCCGGGTGTTGTGCTGCCGATTACGGTGGGCCGGGATAAATCTATAAAAGCGGTGAATGACGCCTACAAAACCGACAAATCGATCGGGGTGGTAGCGCAGAAAGACAGTACGATAGAAGATCCGGCTGTGGCGGATCTGAGTGAAGTGGGCACAGTGGCGCGTATTGTAAAGCTCATTAAAATGCCTGATGGTGGCACCACTATCATCATACAGGGCCGCAAGCGCTTTAAGATAGATGAAATAGTGACGGACGATCCCTATTTCAAAGCCAAGATCAGTGTGCTGAACGATGAGGCGGCGGAAGATGATTCAGAATTTGAAGCGTATATATCTTCCATTAAGGACCTGGCAGCACAGATCATTCAGCTTTCCCCCAACCTGCCTTCAGAAGCGAGCATCATCCTGAAGAACATAGAGAACCCTTCTTTCCTGGTGCATTTTGTTTCTTCCAACCTGAACTCCGACCTGAAAGAAAAGCAGCAGCTACTGGAGATCAATAACCTGCGTACCCGTGCGGAACTGCTGATGAAGCTGTTGCAAACGGAATTACAGCTGGCAGAGCTGAAGAACAAGATCACCAACAAAACGAAGGCCGACCTGGATAAGCAGCAGCGGGATTATTTCCTGCAGCAGCAGATGAAGTCGATCAAGGAGGAGCTTGGTGGAGACGCCAACGACCGGGAGCTGAAGGAAATGAAGCGGAAGGCAGAAGAAAAGAAATGGCCGGCTGCCGCTGCGGAAGCTTTTTCAAAAGGGATTGAGAAGCTGGAGCGTATGCATCCGAGCACACCGGATTACAGCGTGGTGTACAATCACCTGGATCTGTTGCTGGACCTGCCCTGGGGCGAGTATACCACCGATAGTTATGACCTGAAAAAGGCAAAGAAGATATTAGACCATGACCATTACGGCATGGAGAAAATAAAGGAGCGTATCCTGGAATACCTGGCGGTGCTGAAACTGAAAGGGGATATGAAGTCGCCCATTCTGTGTTTCGTAGGCCCTCCGGGTATTGGTAAAACCTCCCTGGGACGATCTATAGCCAACGCTGTGGGCCGTAAATATGTTCGCCTGAGTTTGGGTGGTTTACACGATGAAAGTGAGATCCGCGGGCACCGTAAAACCTATATCGGCGCCATGCCGGGCAGGGTGGTACAGTCGATCCGTAAAATAAAATCATCGAACCCGGTGATGATACTGGATGAAATTGATAAGATTGGTAACGACATGCGCGGCGATCCGAGTTCTGCATTGCTGGAGGTACTGGACCCTGAACAGAACAGTACCTTTTACGATAATTACCTGGAGCTGGAATATGACCTGAGCAAGGTATTGTTCATTGCTACTGCCAACAATATCAACTCTATTCACCCGGCGCTGCGCGACAGGCTGGAGATCATTGATCTGAGCGGGTATTCTATCGAAGAAAAAGTAGAGATCGCCAAAAGGCACCTGTTGCCCAAGCAAAAGGATGCGCATGGTTTGAAGGATACAAAAGTAAAGATCAGCAATACGGTGATTGAGCAGCTGATAGCCGATTACACCCGTGAGAGCGGCGTACGTGAGCTGGACAGGCAGTTTGCCGCCATTATGCGTAACCTGGCCAAACAGGTAGCGATGGATGAGAAGTTACCGGATGCATTAACCGAAGAAGGGCTTCAGAAAATATTGGGTAAACCCCGTTATTCCAATGAAATCTATAAGGTTGGTAATCCGCCGGGAGTAGCGGTGGGGCTTGCCTGGACATATGTAGGCGGCGATATTCTTTTCATAGAAAGCAGTTTGAGCGAGGGTAAGGGGGATCTGAAGCTAACGGGTAACCTCGGTAATGTGATGAAGGAATCCGCCGTTACAGCGTTGACTTATCTGCAATCCCATGCGGAGGAATCGGGTATTGATCCGAAGAAGTTTACGCAGAAGAGTGTGCATGTGCATGTGCCGGAGGGGGCTGTTCCAAAAGATGGTCCGAGTGCGGGTATTACCATGCTAACTGCATTGGCTTCTGTATTTACGGGCCGGAGGGTAAAATCCTACCTGGCTATGACGGGTGAGATTACACTTCGCGGGCAGGTATTACCGGTAGGTGGTATTAAGGAAAAAATACTGGCCGCCAAAAGGGCAGGTATCCGTGAGATTATTCTTTGCTGGCAAAATGAAAAAGATATTAAGGATATCAATCCGTCTTATATAAAGGGGATGAAATTTCATTATGTGAGGCAAATGAACCAAGTACTGGAAATAGCGTTATTAAAGAAGTAAGCACGCGTAACATTGCTGCCAGTCATGACGGCAAACTATATACTGTTCATACCGGTTTTGTTGTGACCCCGTTATGAACTTCATGTTGATTGTTTTAAGGGTTGATAAAGCCATTCCATTAATCCGGAATGGCTTTATTGTTTTGTGTAAGTTAGTCGGCCAGCTGTCTTTTATACAGCTGGATAGTATTTTCCAGTCCGAAGTAGAGTGCATCGCATACGAGTGCGTGACCGATGGATACTTCTTTCAGCTGTGGTATGTGCAGTTTAAAGAAGCGGAGGTTATCGAGGTTGAGATCGTGGCCGGCGTTGAGGTCCAGGCCGATAGCGGTGGCTTCTCTGGCGGTATTTTTATAGTCGTTGAACAGCTGCAGGTTTTGCGGCTGTGTGCGTGCGTTCGTATATTCTTCTGCGTAAGGGCCGGTATATAGTTCTATACGGTCGGCGCCTGCGGTTTTAGCGCCTTCTACTTTTGTAACATCTGCATTGAGGAAGATGGAAACCCTGATCCCTGCTTTTTTGAGGGTGGAGATCACCTCTTTCAGTTGTGACTGGTAAGCGATGGTATCCCATCCGGTGTTGGAGGTGATGGCATCCGGCGGATCGGGTACCAATGTGCATTGGTGAGGTTTAACGGCCAGCACGAGGTCCATAAAGTCCTGGGAAGGATATCCTTCGATATTGAACTCTGTGGTGACCAGTGGTTTCAGGTCTCTTACGTCCTGGTAGCGGATATGGCGTTCATCGGGGCGGGGGTGAACGGTGATCCCGTCGGCACCGAAGCGTTCACAATCCTGGGCCACTTTTAATATATCCGGTAGATTGCCTCCACGTGCGTTGCGCAGGGTAGCAAACTTATTGATGTTTACACTCAGCTTTGTCATGCGGCAAAATTACGGCTTTTAGCTTTTACAAAAAATGCAGCGGAGAAAAAGTAGTGACTTCTTCTCCGCTGCATTTGTATTGGTTAGTTGTAAAAAACTAGTATCTGTAGTAGTCTGGTTTGAATGGACCTTCTGCAGGAATACCGAGGTATTCAGATTGTGCGGTGGTGAGTACATCCAGTTCCACGCCTACTTTTTTCAGGTGGAGACGGGCAACTTTTTCATCCAGGTGTTTAGGCAGTACGTATACTTTGTTTTCGTAGTTTTCTGAGTGCAGCCACAGTTCCAGCTGAGCCAGTACCTGGTTGGTGAAGGAGTTACTCATTACGAAAGAAGGGTGACCGGTAGCGCAACCGAGGTTTACCAGGCGGCCTTCAGCCAGCAGGATGATATCTTTACCATCGATGGTGTATTTATCTACCTGTGGTTTAATTTCAACTTTAGTGTTGCCGTAGTTTTTGTTTAACCAGGCTACATCGATTTCGATATCGAAGTGACCGATATTGGAAACGATGCATTTATCTTTCATCAGTTTGAAGTGTTCGCCGGTGATGATATCGCGGCAACCGGTGGTGGTTACGATGATATCGGCTTCTTTAACGGCGTCGTTCATTTTCTTTACTTCATAACCTTCCATTGCAGCCTGTAAAGCGCAGATAGGGTCAATTTCAGTAACGATAACGCGGGCGCCTGCACCTCTCAGTGATTCAGCGGAACCTTTACCTACATCGCCAAAACCGGCAACAACGGCAACTTTGCCGGCAATCATCACATCTGTAGCGCGACGGATCGCATCTACGCAGGATTCGCGGCAACCGTATTTGTTATCGAATTTGGATTTGGTAACGGAGTCGTTGATGTTGATAGCCGGCATTGGTAAAGTACCTGCTTTCATGCGATCGTATAAACGGTGAACACCGGTAGTGGTTTCTTCACTCAGGCCCTTGATGTGCTGGATCAGCTCAGGGTATTTATCAAACACCATGTTGGTGAGATCACCACCATCGTCCAGGATCATATTCAGCGGACGGTCGGGGCTGCCAAAGAACAGGGTTTGTTCAATACACCAGTCGAAGTCTGCTTCATTCAGACCTTTCCAGGCAAATACGGGTATTCCTGCAGCGGCGATAGCGGCGGCGGCGTGATCCTGCGTAGAGAATATATTGCAGGAGCTCCAGCGTACCTCGGCTCCGAGGGCTACCAGGGTTTCTATTAATACGGCAGTTTGGATAGTCATATGCAAACAACCAGCAACACGTGCACCTTGCAATGGTTTGCTGTTACCATATTCTTCTCTCAATGACATCAGTCCGGGCATTTCGGCTTCTGCCAGTTCTATCTCTTTACGACCCCAGGCCGCGAGAGACATGTCTTTTACCTTGTATCCGAGGCTAAAGTCAATGTTTGATTTTGCAATTGTTGACATTCTGAATTGTTTTTTGCAAATCTAGGGTTATTTTAACTTTTAACATAACCACCCCGCATATATAAGGCGTTATAAGCCCTAAAAATTTGTTAATCACTGTTTCCTGCCCCCCTGACTTATGGTTAGATAAATTAATTTGATTTAATATAAATATTATTATAGATTTGCTAATTAAAATATATGATTTTATATTTAATTGTTTGGAGATGTATGACAGGTGGAAGGGTATAGCATAATTGTAGAAATCATAAAAAACGCCCATGAGTGCGTCTTAGGCGCCCACCATCGCACGATTTGACAGATATATAATTGCCGGCGGGCTGGTTTTTCAGTTTCATCAGAAGAGAAGAAGAAACAACATAGAAGCCTGCCGGGAGAGCCAATTAGAGATTCGCATATAGGGTTTTACAAAGGACTGTTTTATCATTTTTGACTTAAAATCTATATGTATAAATAGAAATTTACACGCTTATATGTTACTCCTTTCCTATCCTACGAAATTAATTAAGCAAGGTATGCCCCATCGTATCCACGTGTTCCTGTGCCAGGCGTTATTCCTGATAGCCGCTTTTTCCCTGATCAGCACGGGTGTGCAGGCACAGGTAACCATCAATCCGCTTGGAGGTAATACGCTTACCGATGGATTAAGGATAAAGATCAATACGGATGGCACCTACGAGGTAACGAGGAACGGGCGATCAGAATCCAGGAAGGAAAATTCAAGCTCGGTGATGGGGATCCGGTCGAATTTCAAGATGCAGAATACCACCGGTTTTGTTACCCCTACGCCGTTTGACATTAACTTTGAGAAAATATCCGAGGTAATGGGTTCCGGTACAGTTGCGGATCCTTATAAGGTTTGTTTGGTTGATTCCCTCTCGTATTATGAAAATGCAGGAAAGGGGCCGTTTGTAGCCACCGTGTTGATGACCATTACCTACGTTGTACCTAACAGTTATTTTGTACTCGATTATACTTTTTATAACGACCGGCCTTCCACCACTTTTTACCTGTACCTGAGTGAATTTCCCACCATGCAGGATGATCCGGTGAGTCCTATACTGGACAATAACAGAAGTGCTACCGGGTACATGAATCCTCCGGGTGGTGGTCCCAATCCGGATATCGTAGGGTTTATAAGGCCACCGGGTTTTAATGCTGATTATCCCAACGCTACGGTAGGGGAATTTTCACATACCTATCACGCCTATACGACATTTTCTTCCTATGTGGCCAAGTCGGCGGGAGACAGGCAGGTCTTTAACAACTTCCAGCTGGTAAACGCAATTGATGAAGGAGGCGTAAATACGGCTCCTAAAGGACTGGCAGCAGCGATCACCCTCGGCATGAAACCAACTACCAAAGCCATTGGTACCCGCGTGGCGGTAGACTATGGATATAATAATACACCAGTTCATATAAATCTCCAGGGATCGCCCCTTAGTACGGGTACTGATCCTATTTCCGTGTCGTTTGAGAAGGATTCCGCCAACGGCGCTGAAGGAAACAACGGGGATCTCAACTCACCTAACCTGTACCTGGTAGTGAACAATAATGCTACCATTACCTCGGAGATGTATGTGAAAGTGGCACTGGTACCTCCATCGGGAGGATTGCACAACGCAGTACAGGGTACTGACTTTACTTTTTACGGCGGGTTTATGATTCCTGCAAAGGCATATGTTGCGGGAGACAAAATACAGTTAAGTAACATAAAGATCATCGGGAACAATGCCCTGGAATACAGCAGGCACATGACCTTTCAGCTGGTACCTGTCACAGAAAATAAACTGGTAAACATTACCGGGAAAACCACTTGCGTATACACTATCCAGGATGATGAGCCGAAACATATTACTTTGTCGGCTCCGGCAAAGATCCGCGAAGGCATTATTGATTCCGTGCGTGTAACGCTTCCTCCCGGGGTGCTGGCATCCGAAAGAACGCAGGTAGATCTATCGGTGGTGGCGGCAGGCACAGAGACTATTGCATCAGATTTTACCTATGATAATGTTGCCTATATAGAGATAGGTTCCAACGGGGTAAGTATCCCCGTAAGACCTGTAAAAGACAGTATCCTGGAAAAGGATGAACTGGTGAATTTCAAAGCGGATGCGGTGGTGATGGGACAACCCCAAAGCGCTTCCAAATCCCTGCAAATTGAAGATGCCAGCCGCCTTGATCCTACGTTAACGGTGCTTTCTTTTGTAACAGATGATCCGGCGTTGCTGAAAGAGCCTTACGACGGACTGGTAACCATTTCTTTGCCAACCGGTGTTACTACAGATCTGCCCATTGATGTGATCATCAATAAAAAAAGTACCTCTACTGCTACAGATGTTACAGACTATGAACTTGCCGGTCCTGTTACTATTCCACAGGGCGCCGGCGGCATCACCCTTCCTTTCAAAATTAAAAGTGATAATGCGATAGAAGGCACAGAGAAAATAGAGATCGAACTGGCTGCATCAGATCCTATCCCTTCCACTACTTATACCACAACTGTTACTCCTTTTGTAGTGAATATTACAGATGCGCAGCTGCCTATGACGGCTCCCATCATCTTACATATTTCTGCCAACAGCATTAATGAAGGCACTTCACCGGGAGTATGGGCAGAACTGCCTGCAGGACTTAGCACCGAAATTCCTATCCAGGTTAACTTTACACCCGGTGGCTCCTCCACGGCAGCAGCGGGCGCCTATACTTTTCCTTCCGGCACAGTAACTATACCTGCTGCCAGAACGCTTTCAGATACAGTAATAGTTGGCACCGCTGCCAACCAGGTGTTTGATGACACCCGCAGGCTGGTATTAGTGGGAAGCACCGCAGATGCAGGTATTCTGATAAAGGATAGTATTACGCTCACTATCAATGACGCTACCTCTCCGGCCCAGAAGATATTAACCATTGCCCCGCTGACGTATCACCTGCCTGAAGGCGATAGTACCCGTTTTACTATTGCGCTGCCTGCCGGATATACCTCTGCAAAAGACATTACAATTGCGCTGACAAGAAAAGTGGCCGGCTCTGACGCCGGGGTTACAGATTTTGGCTGGATTACAGAGGATACCATCCGGTTACCGGCCAATACAACTTCTCCTTATACTACTACCTACACTGTAATTAATGCAGTGGGTGATGATCATATTATTGAAAAAGATGAACGACTGGGCCTGACAGGCAGTGTATTTGGTTCAACCGGATACACGTTGTCAGATACAGCCATCATTATAGATGATGCCACGCGAAGAGATGCGAACGCCACAAAGATCACGTTCACGCTGCCATCTGCGGCGGTGAATGAAAATACTACCAACAATATCGGCTTCAGCTTACCTGCCGGTATAACCACCGAGGTACCGATTAAGATTACATTGGGTGGCGCTACTGGTACGGCTACACGTAATACAGATTACTACCTGCCTGCGGATACTACCTTTACGGGTGCGTCCGGCGTGGCTGTATTAAAAGTAGCATCGGATATTTTAGTAGAAGATGCAGAAGATATACATGTTACACCTGTAGTAAGTGATGCACTCAGCACAGTGTATACCTTCCTTCCTGCCACGATGGATATGAGCATTGGAGATGCGCAGTATCCTTTCCCTGCGGGCGACTCCGTGTTGCTGACCAGTACACCTGACCCGGTAACGGAAGGTGGTTCCGTTATTATTACCGCTACCTTTCCGCATGGCTGGAAAGCCGGCAAAGCGTGGACCATCAACCTGGCGAAAGATGCGGTGCGGTCAACGACGGCTGATACCAGTCATGGTACAATCCCTGCTTCCGTGACCATTGCGGCCAACGCCTTATCCGGTACCACCACAGCCATCACCACTAATACCAATAATGTATTTGACGACGATGGATTTATAAAAGTAGATGGCAATGCAGGCAACACCAACATGCCGGCTACCAGCGCGATCATCAATATCACGGATGGTACTGATCCTGCGCAGAAGAAGCTGACATTAACCGCAGTAACTACTCCGCTTGCAGAGGGCAGCAGCACTGCTTTCACGGTATCGTTACCTGCGGGTTATGCCGCCGCCAAAGATGTGGCGATTGCACTGAGCACCAATCCAACCGGCACCGATGCGGTAGCCGGTGACTATGTAACATTGCAGCCAGGCATCGTATTCCCTAAAAACAGCAACAGCTTCACTACCCCTGCACCGGTTATCAAAGCTGCTGCGGATGAAGTGATAGAAAACGATAAGCAACTGAAGATAAAGGGTACCGCTGCCGGCTATACGATTACTGATGCAGCTATTCAACTCAATGACGCCACGCGCAGGGATGCCAATAAAACAAAGATCACCTTCACGTTGCCATCAGCTGCGGTGAATGAGAACAGCACCAACAATATCGGTTTCAGTTTACCTGCCGGTGTAACCACGGAGATACCGGTTAAGATTACACTGGGCGGCGCTACCGGTACGGCTATACGTAATACGGATTACTACCTGCCTGCAGATACTACCTTTACCGGCGCTTCCGGCATTGCAGAACTGAAGGTTACATCAGATATCCTGGTAGAAGACGCAGAAGATATACATGTTACGCCTGTTGTGAGTGATGCACTCAGCACAGTGTACACCTTCCTTCCTGCCACGATGGATATGAGCATTAAGGATGCGCAGTATCCTTTCCCTGCCGGCGACTCCGTGTTGCTGACCAGCACACCTGACCCGGTAACGGAAGGTGGTTCCGTTATCATTACCGCTACCTTTCCGCATGGCTGGAAAGCCGGCAAAGCGTGGACCATCAACCTGGCGAAAGATGCGGTGCGGTCAACGACGGCTGATACCAGTCATGGTACAATCCCTGCTTCCGTGACCATTGCGGCCAACGCCTTATCCGGTACCACCACAGCCATCACCACTAATACCAATAATGTATTTGACGACGGTGGATTTATAAAAGTAGATGGTAATGCAGGCAACACCAACATGCCGGCTACCAGCGCTATCATCAATATCACGGATGGTACTGATCCTGCGCAGAAGAAGCTGACCTTAACCGCAGTAACTACTCCGCTTGCAGAGGGCAGCAGCACTGCTTTCACGGTATCGTTACCTGCAGGTTATGCCGCCGCCAAAGATGTGGCGATTGCACTGAGCACCAATCCAACCGGCACCGATGCGGCGGCCGGCGACTATGTAACATTGCAGCCAGGTATCGTGTTGCCGAAAAACAGCAACACTTTCACCACCCCTGCACCGGTTATCAAAGCCGCTGCGGATGAAGTGATAGAAAACGATAAGCAACTGAAGATAAAGGGTACCGCTACCGGCTATACGATTACTGATGCAGCTATTCAACTCAATGACGCCACGCGCAGGGATGCCAATAAAACAAAGATCACCTTCACGTTGCCGTCAGCTGCGGTGAATGAGAACAGTACTAACAATATTGGTTTTAGTTTACCTGCCGGTGTAACCACGGAGATACCGGTTAAGATTGCACTGGGCGGCGCTACTGGTACGGCTACACGTAATACGGATTACTACCTGCCCGCGGATACTACCTTTACCGGCGCTTCCGGCGTGGCGGTATTAAAAGTGGTATCGGATGTTTTAGTAGAAGATGCAGAAGATATACATATTACACCTGTTGTGAGTGATGCACTCAGCACGGTGTACACCTTCCTTCCTGTTACGATGGATATGAGCATTAAAGATGCGCAGTATCCTTTCCCTGCCGGTGATTCCATTATCCTGGGCAGCTCGCCTGATAGTATTTATGAAGGAAGCAGCGCTGTTATTACCGCTACCTTCCCGCATGGCTGGATAGCCGGTAAAGACTGGGTGATTAACCTGGCGAAAGATGCTGTATCTTCTACGGTGGCGGATGCCCGTCACACGGCAGTACCAGCCAGCGTTACCATCCTCAATACTACATCCGCTGCCTCTACTTCAGCCATTACCGCAGGTACCAATGCGATACTGGATGATGAAGGTATGCTGATCATTGATGGCAACAAGGGCAATACTAACATGCCAGCCACCAGTGCAGGCGTGTACATAAAGGATTACACCGAGAAACAACCTAACGCAAGAAAAATGACGCTTACCCCGGATGCCACTCTGGTTCCGGAAGGCAATAAAGTGATGGTGACCGTAACAGTGCCCTATGCGTCTACAAAAGATGTAAGCATCCAGCTGGCAGTAGATAATGCACTTACTACCGCCAAGAACGTTGATGACTATACGCTATCGGCTACTTCCTATGTGTTGCCGCACGGACAAACCACCGCCACCTTTGAACTACTGAAAACTGCGGCTGATAAGGTACTGGAAAAGAATGAATCATTGGTAGTGAATGCTACCGTTAACGGATATACGGTGAATAACCTCCCGCTGGCAATACAGGATCTTACCCGCAACGATCCCGCTAACCTGGCATTAAACATTACGGCCTGGAAAACACCATTGACAGAAGGAGATAGCGGCGCTGTAACTATTGGTTTGCCTGCCGGCGTTACCACCGATGTACCTGTTCATATATTACTGCCACAATCGGCAGGCAGCGCAGAAGCCGGACCGGATTATGCGCTGGCGCCTGATGTGTATCTGAACACCGGCAACAGTATTGTTACCGGACTGAAGGTTAAGAAAGATAACTTCACAGAAGGCCCGGAAAACTTTACCATCAATACCAGCGCTACCGATGGAATCAGTACTTACACCATTAATAAACCGGTGTTTATCATCGATGATGATCCGACACAATATCCGTTGCCGGCTCCTGTTGTGCTTAACAGTACACTGGCTGCTATTGATGAAAATGGTTCCGGCGCTGTGCTGAGTGTGCAGCTGCCAAATAACCTGCAGGCAGGTAAAGACATCACCATACATGTAACTAAAGACAACACGCTGAGTACCGCGGTAAATGCAGATCATAATGCTTTACCATCTCCCTATGATATTATTATTAATAAAGGACAAAACAAAGGCACCCATACATTTGCGCTGAAGGCGTTGAAAGACCTGGTGCTGGAAGATGATGAAAGGGTGGTATTTAAAGGAAACATTACAGATGCCACTTTTAACACCGCTATTGTAAAAGATACCACCATTACGATTAAAGACAGAACACACGATGATCCGGTTACCGGCTTCATACATCTTACTGCCGTAACTGCGGGTACTAAAGTACTGGAAGGAAATGCTTACCAGGTGAAGGTAAGCCTGGCGCCGGGTGTTACAGCCAGCAAGGATATCATTGTTACCTTAAACAGGGATGCCGCATCGGTGGCAGCAGCAGGGGATATCGATAATCTGCCGGCTACGGTGACCATTCCTGCAGGTGTACCTGAAGTTATTTTCTCCTTTACTGCCAAAACAGACTTTATACTGGAGAAACCGGAACTGTTGTGGATAGCTGCAACACCACAGGGTTTTGCAGGTATGAAGGGCGATAAATTATCTGTAACAATTGATGATGCTACGCGGTTAAATCCTGATAACCTGAAAGTAGAAATGCGTATAGACTCCTCCGTTATACACGAAGGCAGCAGCAGTGATGCAACCATCGGGTTTGTGAACAGCCAGATCACTTCTTCTGAAGATGTGGTGATTAACATCAGCAGAAACGCGGTGTCTACTGCAGATGACGCTGATTACAGCGGTGTTCCTGCGCAGGTAACACTGGCCGCCGGAGAGCATAATAAAGTATACCAACTGAAATCAACAGGCGACAATATCCTGGAAGGAGATGAGCAGCTACAGTTTACCGCGCAACTGGTAACAACAGGTTATACACTTTCCCAGCCGGGTATGGTGCTGATCCCTGAAACCGGCGATATGCGCGTGGTATTGCAAAAGAATAAAGACGCTGCCGAACCGGCCACACACGGCGCTTACACGATGAAATTACCAGGCAGCAGCACTGCCGCCGCCGATGTGAAAGTGGTGTTCTACGTAAGCAGCATTGCAGGTACTACCAATATAGCGCCGGTACAAACATCCGCAGTGATCCCTGCCGGACAAAACAGTATATCCGTTCCCGTGAATGTGATCGATAATAAAGTAATAGAAGGAGATGAGCAGGTGAAGTTGTCGCTGATGCTGGCACAAATGAAGCGGTTTAACAAGAACATCGCACTGGATGTGGATGATAAAGATACCGTTACACTGATTGTGCATGATGATGAAAGCACTGCCCCGGGCCGCGGGATGATGATCACCAAAATAGTGGATGCCACCGAGCCGGATGTAGCGGGATCTTTCCGCGTGCGGTTCTCGGACACACAATTATCTGCCGTGAAAGATGTAAATGTGACCTATACCGTTAGCGGCACTGCTGTAGCAGATACCCGTTACCGTAAACTGAGTGGTACGGTGCTGATCCCTGCGGGTCAGAATGGTACAGACATTAAAGTAACACCGATTGATAATAATATAGTAGAGGGAGATGAAGATGTGAAAGTGCAGCTGGGAGTGGTGAGCAGCAGCATGGTGGGTATTACCTGGCCGTTATCTGCCAGCGCAGCAGCCGGTGTAATCATTCATGATAACGATACGCTGGTGGTGGAAATATCGGCGGAAGCGGCTACTGCCGCAGAAGGAAGCGGGGTGAAGTTTACATTAAAATCGCCTGCGTCAGCAGCCTACGATGTGCCGGTACGCCTTCGCATTACACAGGATGCCGCCCGCACGTTTACTGCTGCGGAAGGTACGGTGAGTGGTAACATCTTAACGATTAATATGCCGGCACTCACGAAACAACATTCGTTTATTATCACTACCGGCGACAATGATATCAATGATGATGACGGGTTCCTGAAAGCAGCTATACTGCCATACATTGGTGGTAGCAGCACGCTGGTATACAAAGCCGGCGCCACTGACACCGCTGGGGTTGCCATCACGGATAACGATCCGCTGACGCTCTCCTTTGCTGCCGATAAGTTCAGTGTGAAAGAAGGCAATACCGGGGAGAACACTCCGCTGCGGTTTAACGTACAACTGAGCAGGCAAAGCTCCCGTCCGATTACGATTAATTATGATTTTGAAGCTTCCGTGGATGGGGTATCTTATCCTTATATGGACTTCAAAGCCACGCCGGGTGTTGATTTCGACAATACGGTTACTCAAACGGTGATCCCTGCGCTGCAGACTATCGGACAGCTAACGGTGAACATCAAGGGTGATACCACCTTTGAACAGAATGAAACCTTTATCCTGAAGATGACCACAGTATCGGTGCCCTCTGGTCAGCATACGCCAACTTTAGGCGAGCCATCCAAAGCTACCGGTGTGATCCTGAACGATGACCCGATGTGCGGCAGTTGTGATACCGATGGCGATGGCTTAACAGACAAGCAGGAGGATATCAATGGCAATGGTGATCCGTTTGATGACGATACAGATGGAGATGGTATTCCTAATTTCCTTGACCTGGATTCTGATGGAGACGGTGTGGCGGATTCAGTAGAGAAGTATAGTACGGATGGCCGTCAGATCAATAACAACAGTGGTAAGATCCGGGTGCATCCGGCGCTTTCCCCTAACAATGACGGTATGGGAAATGACGTGATGTACATTGAGAATATCGACAAGTATCCGAATAATGAAGTGGTGATCTTTAATCGTTGGGGCGGCGCCGTATTTAAGTTGCAGCATTACGATAACAAGTCGAAGAATTTCCGCGGTAAAGCGAATGCGGGTGGTAGCTCAGGAAACGATGTACCAGACGGCTCTTACTTCTATAATATTGAAGTAGAGATAGATGGTAAGAAAGAGCGTTACACCGGGTTTATTGTGATAAAACGTTAACGGGCATACGAATTTAAAGCAGGATGCATCTGACAAAAAAATATTTAAGCTGATACCTATGAAAAAGCATCTTATGAAAGCTTTAGGGGTTACTATCTTATGCTGGTGTTGTTGTTTACAGGTTGCTGCGCAGCAGGAACCATTATACTCGCAGTATATGTTCAATGGCATGATCATTAATCCGGCTTACCCTTCTATGGATGAATCTTCCAGTCTTACGGCGGTGGGCCGTAACCAGTGGGTGGGTGTGGAAGGCGCTCCTAAAACGGCCACGGCTTCATTTTATACTCCTATAAAGGCCACCAATACCAGTTTTGGCGTGTCGCTGATGAACGAAAAGATCACAGTGAATTCGCAAACGGCGGTGAACCTGAATATTTCCCAGCGGGTGAAGCTCAATGAGAAGATTTACCTGGCCCTGGGATTGAAGGGCGGCATGTCGCACTTCAGGGAAGACAACAGTTCCCTGACTACTACCGACCCGGTGTTTGCGCAAAACCAGAGTTACTGGAAAACGGATGTGGGCTTTGGTTTTATGTTGTTTACCGACCGGTTCTTTATTGGTTTGTCGTCGCCTACTTTCAAGAGTTTCGACCTCGGCAACAGTGTGAATAAAGTGGTAGTGGAGTCGCACTATTACCTGCAAACGGGTTACCTGATCAATATTAATGATGATGTGAAGCTGAAGCCGAATGTGTTGTTGCGGCAGGTGAAGGGCGCGGGTTTTCAATATGATCTGAATGCAAATATTCTCCTGAAGAACCTGATATGGCTGGGTGCATCGTGGCGTTCTGAAAAAACGATGACGGGGTTAGTGCAGGTACAGGCGACCAAGAATCTGCAGATAGGCTATTCATATGATACGCCTATGCAGTCGAATCTGAAAGGTGCGCAAACGGTGTCGCATGAAGTGATGATTAATTACCGCTTTTCCTGGTCGAAGTGGAAAGTGGTGGCGCCGCGTTATTTCTAATTTTAAAATCAAGAATGGTATGCGAAAATACAGTTTCTCTTCCCTCATACTTTTTCTGAGCATTGTTTCCCTGTTTGTTTCCTGCAGTTTTGTAAAAGACCGAGTGCAAATAGGCGGCTTGGGAAGTATGGCTAAGGTAAAGCGTGCGGAACGGCTTTACAAAAGACAAGAATATGAAAGGGCAATCTCGTTGTGTAATGATGTAATTAATAATGGCGCCAGCGAAGAAGTTTTGCGCCGCGCCAAGTTGCAGCTGGCGCGGGTGTACTTTGAAACCAGGCAGTTTGAGAAAACGATCAGTTTGTACGATGAGCTGTTGTACAAGCCGGAAAAAGATGTGCTGGTAACAGATGTAACCAATTACATTGATTTGCTGAAGCGCACCGGAAGAGTGGTGAAAGCCCAGGAGATCAGTGCAGTGTATGCGAATAACTATAAGAATAATGCACGCTTTACCAACCTGAAAGAATCGCTGGTGAATTATTATGGTTTCTTTAACCGTGATTCTATGGAGAATATACGGGTGGACAGTCTTCGCCTGAACTTGCCCGGGTACCAGTATGGACTGGCATTGTACCGTAATAACATTGTGTTTCTTTCCAATGATATCCGGAAAAACGAGCAGCAATCTTTTTATACTAATTCCAAATTATACCAGATTTCAGAAGATGGGGTAGAGCCTTTTAATAATAGCTTACGGGGTGTACTACAGGTAGGACCTGCTTCTTTCTTTGATAACGGGCAAAAGGTGATCTATACTTCCAACCGGTTTACCGATGTGAAGAACGACAAGAATTCTTATATTAACTATAACAATGGCACACAGCTGTTATCTGCTGTTTATCAGCCGGATCATGATGTGTGGAGTAAACCGCTGCCGGTGAAGCTGGGGAAGAACCTGGAAACTTATTCTTTCCTGCATCCATCAGTTGCACCTAATGGTAAACGTTTGTACTTTGCATCTGATATGCCTGGCGGTCAGGGTGGTACGGATATTTACTACACCGACTGGGACAAGGAAGCAAAACGGTGGAAAGCGCCGGTGAACCTGGGTCCGGAGGTAAATACCAATGGCAATGAGCTGTATCCTTTTGTGGTGGGTGATAAGTTGTTCTTTTCGTCGAATGGCCTTCGGGGATTTGGTGGACTGGACATCTTTGTGATAAATATTAAAAAACCGGAAGAAGGAACTGTACATTTGCCGTATCCTGTGAATACGCAGTTTGATGATCTGAATCCTGTACTGGACGAAAGCAAGCGGTTATTATATTTTACATCAGACCGTTCAGGAGCGCATGATAACGATCATATCTATGTGTTAAACCTGAAGAAAAATCCTTTGAAACAACTGGACCTGCCTTATCCCGGCAGGCAGGTAAAAGAAGACGAACGAGTGCCTTATACCATGAATCAGACGGATACCCGTCAACAGCTGACTTTAGTAGGAACCAAACAATACGACAACCTCCCCGTGCAACCGCTGGTGGTGGATAAAGTTGTACAGAAGCCCGTTCCCGCAGTAGCCGTTGCCGTTAGTCCCGGGCGAAAGATGGTGGATTACGCCAATGATGTAACAGACAGTTCTCCCGAAATTATTTCCTGGCAGCAGCCGGTCGGCGGTCCCAATGCCGCTACTAACGGTGTGGGGTACACGCTGGTAAGAGACAGTGCAGTGAAAGCGCTGGAGGCGTTGTGGAAAGTTCCCGGTGTGATTTACTACGATCTCAATTCTTTTGTACCGCAGGACCAGGAATGGCGTAAGCTGGATTCTATTTTCCGGATATGGAAGTCGAACCCGCACCGGATCATACTGGTGAACGGGCATACCGATATTATTGGTACAGAACGGTATAATCTGTCGCTGTCGAAGAACCGTGCTGTATACATCCAGGAGTGCCTGCTGAGCAGGGGTGTTACTCCTGATAAAATAAGGATCAATTATTTCGGGTCTACCCGCCCGGTATGGATTGCGGGGAGCCATCAACCGGAAGCCGACAGGGAGTATTTTATACAGCTGCAGGGCGTTAACAGAAGGTGCGAGATTAAGATTCAATAAACTATTTATCGGTTATTTTTTAGCGTATATCAAACTAATACAAATGAACAAATTTTCCTCACTAATGCTATTACTGGCGGTGGGCACACATGCCTTCGCACAGGAGATGCCTGTTGTGTTTAACAAGAGCTTCAGTGCTCCCAAAAACCAGTATAAGAAACTGGCTATTGCGGAGAACAATGCTATTGTTGCCATCGGGGGCGGAACAGATAATGGTTGCATTACCAAATTGTCTGCAACGGGTACTCTTATTTATAACGCCAAACTAAATAAAGGCGGACTGGTAGCATACCAGGACCTGATTTTACTGCCGAAGAATGAACTGGTGGCAGTAGGTGGCGGTACCATTGCTTATGGCAATGCCCGCATTACCAAATTATCTGCTACCGGCGAAGTAGTGTTTGACAAGAGCATCGGTAACGGTCAGGGTGGTTATTTTACCCGGATCATTACAGACCGTCATGGCAATTACATTACCGTTGGGGTGGATGGCAGCAAGCCTGCGCAGGCACGCATCACCAAGATGACGCCCGATGGTAAAGTAGCATTCGACAAGGGTTTTGGCACACACAATGTTTTTACCAATGTGCTGATAGATGAAGATGAAAACATTATTGCTGTAGGTGGCGACGTGGGTGATGGACAGGGAAAGGCTTACATGGTAAAAGTAGATGGAAAGGGAGAAAAACAATTTGAGCTTTCTTTTGGTAAGCCCGGCGCTACCTTTGAAAAGATGTTGCTGCTGGAAGACGGCGCCGTACTGGCTATGGGCGGTGGCGCTTATGGTACCGGCAACGCCAGCCGCATTGCTAAAGTAAATGCCGAGGGCCAGGTAGTATTTGATAAAGAATACAGCACCGCAGATGGTAAGTTCAATGCCATCAAAGTAAACGACCTGGGTCAGATCTTCGCCTGTGCAGAAGAAAAAGACCGTGGCCGCATTGTTAAGCTGCGTCCTGACGGCACTGAGTTATTCAATAAAGAAACAGATGCCGCTTTATACGCACTGGAAGTAGGTAAAAACGGAAAAGTGGTAGCAGCAGGCGGTAACGTGAGCAACAACACCGGTAAGATCGTGAAACTGCTTCCGGATGGTACTGTTTCCATTGATAAAAACCTGGGTTCTGTATTCCAGCACCTGTTACTCACCGAAGACGATGAGATCTGCGTGGTGGCAAAAGAGGGTTACCGTATGATTAAGCTGAGTCCTGATGGTGAAATGATGTTCGACAAGCAGCTGGGCAAGTATGATGCAAAAACCACACTGGCTTCTTTGCTGATGAGCCCTTCCGGCGAAATCCTGGCAGCAGGCGGTGGCGATGAAGATGGTAACCGGATCATTAAGATCAGTCATGGCGTATCTATTAACGATATCGCTGTTTCCGAGCCATTGAACGGTTTATCCAACGCTACGCTCACCATTACCTTATCCGGGTTTTTAAGAAGTAACGGTGTTCGTACACCCGTTAACGTTCATTACAAAACTATTCCGCATAAAGGTGGCGCAGGTTCATCCGACTTTGATGTGACCGAAGGAACAATTTCCTTTGTGCCTTCAGAGTTTGCGGCAGGAGCTATTATCTCCAAATCTATCCAGATTCCTGTAAAGAGTGACAACCTGCTGGAAGGTAAAGAAGCTTTCCATGTGGAAGTGCTGGATGCGTCGGAACTGTATCTTACCAGGTCAAAAGGAGAGGTAACGATACTTGATCAGCCGGCTATGGTAAAATTCATTGGCGGTAACAATGGTGCAGAGCCAGCTACTGATGTGGTGTTTTCTGCCGGTTTGTTTAAGAGAGATAATACTCCGCTGATCAATGCCACTTCCAAACCAGTTAGGTTAACTTACAAATTTGGGAATGGTACAGCGCTGCCGGGAGCCGACTTTGTGAGCAGCATCAAGGCGCCTTTTGTGATTGACAGCGGCGCTACTACTGCCAGTTTGAATGTAAAGATAAAGGACGATAACCGCTTTGAGCTGGCCGAAACCATTGTGCTGGTGTTAAGTGAAATTAAAGCGGAGAATGAAGCTGTTGTTGGTTATAACGGTGATGTAACTTCCATTTCCGCTTCCCAGTACATACAGGACCAACCCGCTTATATTACCCTGGTAAAACTGACCGATGCCAATGAATCTGCCACTGCACCGGTGAGTATGTTTAAATGTATCCTGGTAAAGGCTTCTGACCAGAGCGTACAAACCAATTGTACCGGTAGTGATATCAACATCTTCTTTGGTGTGGACTCTTCCAGTACGGCGGCTTATGGTAAGGACTATGTGATCATGAACGGCGACATGGTAAAAATTACCGGTGATTGCGCTTTCAGCGAAACCGATATACAGGTAGCGTTGGTAAACGACCGTGTAAAAGAGATAGATGCCCTGGTATCCGTGAAACTGCGTGATGCCACTGCTGCAGCCAATGCAGGGGCATTGAAAATTTCTCCTGAGCTAAAACTGAATAAGGCGGTAGCTGTTATCCATGATGATGATAACGATGAAGGCACCGTGCTTACAGCCAAATAATAACGGCTTGGATCAATAACCGATATACGCGCTTCAGGCACACCTGCATTCCCGCATAGTTAGCTATGCGGGAATTTTTTTAGAGAGATATTAAACTTAAAAGCAGCATCTTTTATATTAAAAGATAAAAGATGCTGCTTTTTTATGGATGGATAAATCCGCTTATCGGCCGTTATCGTACATAACGTTAGAGTAACATTATTTTTTTTAAAGAGTTGTGTCTTTTAATGGTTAACTTGGGAATAGCCTGGTATCTCCTTACCGGGCTTTTTTTATAGCGGTTTACGCATCACATAGTCGTCCATGATGTAGCCGCTGCCGATATCGGTTTTCTTTTCTTTATAAATGCTGAATCCCTGTTTTTCGTAGAACTGTTTTGCTTTGTTGAAGCGGTTTACGTCGAGTTCGAGGATGTTTGCCCCGCGTTCTTTTACCCGTTCGGCCACCTGTTCCAGGAGGAATTTGCCGATTCCTTTTCCCTGGTAATTTCCATCGAGATAGATCTTATGCAGTTTGAAGATGCCGGGTGTACCGGTGGTGCTGTAGGCGGCAAACCCGATGGGGTGGCTATCGTCCTGTAGAATGAGAAACTGATGTTGCAGCTCCGTGATCTGTTTGTTCAGGGAGGAGGTGCTGTACATCATGTCTATCATATATTCTATTTGTTCCGGTGTAAGAATAGGCTGATAGGTAGGTCTCCAAATCTTTTCTGTGAGGTCCTGTATAACAGGAATATCGTTTACGGTAGCTGTTTTGATGTGGTACATAAAGTTATAAGCTGTTATTTTCTCTCAGTATATTTTCTAGGGTTTCTTCCAGTTTATCCAGTGGAGTGTATCCCCGTGCGCAGAGATAAAGTTGTTTACCGGTATCGAGGATGGCAGCGGGGAACCCGGTGATGCCCCAGTTCTGGATCAGCTGGAATTCCTGTTGGGCTTCGTAGCGGTAATTTTCGTCGTGCAGGCGACTGATGAATTCATCTTCCGGCAGGCTGAATTTTTTGATCAGCGAGCGATAGGTGGTGTCGTTGTTCAGGCTCTGGCCATTATAGTTGAGGGCTACCTGCATATCGTGTGCGAAGGTGATGGCATTTTCCGGCTGGTATTGTTTAAATACCGTGAGGGCGATGCTGGGTTTTTCCGAATCCATCATTTCTTCCGAGGGAAGGAGTTTCTCCAGGAAGGCTGCGCCGAATTTCACGCCTGTTGCGTTTTCCACGTTGGTATGTTCGCGCTGGATATATGCCTTCATGGAGGAGAACGGATGGCGGTTATCACCGGTGATCATTCCACCGGAGAGGATATCGAATTCCATGTTCCCGTTGCTGCGTTCCTGCAGTTGCTGTACTACGGGGGTGAAGCCATAGCACCAGCCGCACAGCGGATCGTAAATATAAATGAATCTCATAACAGTCGGCTTTTAGAGCCTTTACAAAGGTAACTAAAAGCTGACTGCCAAAACAGGTGACCTCAGGTGTTCTCTTTTTCAAAAAAGTGTTCCTCATGCATTTTTTTGGAGAGTGCGCTATCCTTTCGTATAGCCTTGATGGATAGGCGTACTGCAAAGATGAGGGTGATCACTGAGGCTCCCATGAGGAAGATATTATTACCGAGAAAAAGGAAAAAATCGAATGTTCCGTGAAAGAAAACGGCGATCATGAGTGCTTTGAACAGGAGTGAACTGCTTTTATGCGGCACAAATTTAGCCATGCCGGCATAGTATCCCATTAGTACCGCAAAGACGCCGTGGGCGGGCACAGAAAGGAACATACGGGCGATCCCGGTACCTACGCCGAACCTGCTTACATACGCAATATTTTCAATGGTGGCGAAGCCCATCCCGATCATCACTGCGTATACGATGCCATCCAATGGTTCGTTGAATGCTTTTTTGGGATAGGCGAACAGCAGCAGTACCAGGAATTTGGCCAGTTCTTCAGAGATGCCGACCACGCCATAGGCGAATGCCGCGGTTCCGAGGAGGGTGCCATTATTTTCGCGGAGGCCCAGCTCCACTGCGAGGCCCTGTATTGCCAGTGGCAGGGCAACGCAGAGCATACCCAGCAGGAAACTTTTTACCAGGAGGCTGGTGGGTTCACGGTCGTATTTGTCTATCAGGTAAATAAAAAGACAGATGGCAAAACCCGGCGCCACCGCTAATGCCAATAGCATCATGGAAGGATATTTTTTTGTTGCTTACGTTGAAGCAGGTAATTATTCAGCATGTCAACAGTGTAACTGCTAAGATTGTTTGTTTTTGTGATGCCTCCTTTTTGTGCGGCGAGGGTACCGTACCTGATATCCTGGAATCCGTGAATGCTGTGGGCATCGGGATCTATGGAGATGAGCACTTTTTTTTCCAGGGCATAATGCAGCCAGGTCCAGTCGATATCCAGCCGGCGTGGATGTGCGTTGAGTTCTATTACCACGTTATGGGCGGCGCAGGCGTCGATGATGGCTTTATGATCCACAGGGTAACCGTTGCGGCTCAGGAGGAGGCGGCCGGTCATATGTCCGAGGATGGTAGTGTATGGATTTTCGATGGCTTTCAGCAACCGGGCCATTGCTTTTTCTTCTGTCATTTTGAGATTGGAATGCACAGAAGCAATTACAAGGTCAAATTTTGCCAGGATTTCATCGGGGTAATCTAATGATCCATCGTTGAGGATATCGGACTCTATGCTTTTAAAAATGCGGAAAGGCGCCAGTTTTTTATTCAGTTCATCAATCTCCGTGTGTTGTGCCAGGATCCTTTCTATATGGAGGCCGTTGGCATAAAAGGCGGAGCGGGAGTGATCGCTGATCACGAGGTATTCGAAGCCCTGTACTTTGGCGGCGATGGCCATTTCTTCCAGGGAAGATTCGCCGTCGCTCCAGTTGCTGTGGGAGTGGATGATGCCTTTGATATCGGATGCAACGATGGTTTCCGGCAGTTGATGGTTGCGGGCCAGTGTTAATTCGTTGATGCCTTCCCGTAGGAACGGCGGTATATAGTCCATTCCTGCCGCGCCGAAGATAGCTTCTTCGGAGGTGGCGTTGTGGAGGAAGGCAGCGCCGCCTGCGGCGTTGAACTTATCGATAAAGGCGGGGGAGCCGGTGGTAGTAAACAAGGTGGCTGCGAATTCGCCGGCGGTGCAGCTATGCGTGATTACTTTGAGTTTTTCGTTCAGCTGCCATACCAGGTTACCTGCGTTGGCGGTGGTGAGTGAAAAGCCGGGGAGGGCGGCGAGTTGTTGTTGCACCACATCTGCCGGTGCGGCGATGAGCAGTTCTATTTCATCGATGATGATGCTGTGGCGGCGGAAGGCGCCGGTGAGTGAAACCGCTGCAGGGGCCAGGAGCTGTTGCAGTTGTTTTTCCAGTTCGTGCCCGGTGGCGGCTACTTCCGCGAAGAGGAAGCGGTGGCGGTTGGAGAGATAGAATTCGATGTTCTGCCGAACGCTTTCCTGTGTTTTGGCGCCGAAGCCTTTGAGGAGCATCAGGCGGTTTTCGTTACAGGCATAGAGGAGTTCGCCCATAGATTCTATTTCCAGTTCTTTCCAGATGGTGGCTATTTTTTTGGGTCCCAGTCCTTTGATCTTCATGATTTCGAGGATCCCGGCGGGGGTAATTTCTATATAATGATTGAGAAGGGAGCATTGTTGGGTATCCAGCATTTCGAGGATATTTTTCCCGGTAGATTCCCCGATGCCTTTGATCCGGAATATTTCATCGCGGGGGGTATCTTTCAGGGGGGTGGGCAGCTTTTCTATGGTGAATGCTGCGCTGGCGAAGGATTTGGCTTTGAAGCTGTTTTCTCCGTGGATGTCCATTAGTTTGGACAGGAGGGAGAAGTTATCTGATATTGAATAATTATCCATGCCGTAAAAATACGGAGTTACGTGGAAATTGCGGAGGGGGAATGTGTTGGGAGATGGGTATAAAAAAAGATCCCGGCATAGATGCCAGGATCCTTATAACTACATTTTGTAATTCCGATCTTAATTAGCCGGAGCTGGAGGAACTGTTGGTGCAGCAGCAGGTGCTTTTTTAGGAGCAGCTTTCTTCTTAGCAACAGCTTTCTTAGCAGGAGCGGCTTTCTTAGCAGCAGCTTTCTTTTTAGGAGCGGCTTTCTTAGCAGCAGCTTTTTTAGGAGCGGCTTTCTTAGCAGCAGCTTTCTTTTTAGGAGCAGCTTTCTTAGCAGCAGCTTTTTTAGGAGCGGCTTTCTTAGCAGCAGCTTTCTTTTTAGGAGCAGCTTTCTTAGCAGCAGCTTTTTTAGGAGCGGCTTTCTTAGCAGCAGCTTTCTTTTTAGGAGCAGCTTTCTTAGCGGCGGCTTTTTTAGGAGCAGCTTTCTTAGCAGCGGCTTTCTTAGGAGCAGCTTTCTTTTTAGGTGCAGCTTTCTTAGCAGCCGCTTTTTTAATTGTTGCCATTGTTTTTTGAATTTGGGTTAGTAAAAAAATTGGGTATTAAAAAAAACTTTATGGCTAACACTGATTAGGCTTCCGCCTGAGCAGTGGTATCAAATGCTTTAACAGAAACGTAAGTCTTGTTTTCGCGACCTTTTCTGAATTCCACTACACCGTCTGCTACTGCGAAAATGGTAAAATCTTTACCAACGCCTACGTTTTGACCGGGATGATAAACCGTACCTCTCTGACGAACAATAATGTTGCCGGAGATAGCTGGCTGACCACCGAAGATTTTTACTCCCAGCCTTTTGCTGTGGGAGTCACGGCCGTTTTTTACACTACCTTCACCTTTTTTATGTGCCATTGTATGATTACTTTAAACTTGTCTAATAAATAAATTTAGCTTAACGGGATTAAGCTATTTCATTGATTTTGATTCTTGTAAAGTGGGTACGGTGTCCAACTTTCTTTCTGAAGCCTTTTCTTCTCTTCATCTTGAAAGCGATGACCTTGTCACCCTGAACATGAGCCAGAATCTCTGCTTTTACTACTGATTTTACATCAGTGCCTACGGACAGCGCACCAGCATTATCTGTTAACAGTACATCGGAAAACTCCACCTTGTCTCCAATATTTCCTTGTAACTGCTGTACAAAAATTTCCTGGTCTTTTTGTACTTTAAATTGCTGACCTGCGATTTTTACAACTGCAAACATAATTATCCAAAATATAATTTCCGCAAAAGTAACCTTTTGTTTTCTAATAGACAAAGTTTTTCGGTCTTTTTTAAATCACCATGTATAAACACATATGAAGGACCGCTTAAAGCTTAATCTTTTCAAAGATACATACTTTCTTGAATTTTAAATTATTTTAACAAATAATGATTTCCGGCGCCGGGTCGCCATATGCACATTTTTATGCTATTTCCGGATCATTTAAAAACAGCTATCTTGCTGTACAAACCAACGCAATTTTGTATACTTTTGTCGTTTACACGAATAAAAACAGATAGGATGAGGACATTTATTTACCTGCTTATTTAATTACCAGGGAGGGATATTTCTTCCGGAAATCCCTAAAAATCAGTGCAATTAAATCTCCGGATAAATAAATATCCTCAGCTTTAGTCTCTCAATTATAAAACAACAGGCATGAAGTTTAAATCACTGCTGGCCAAACCATTTGCTTCTATTGTACATAATAAAATAAAGAAGGAAATGTTAAGGGCGGTAGAAGATCAGGATACTATCCTGCAGGAGCTCTTGAAGACAGGCAGAAAGACGGAATTTGGAACAGATCACAAGTTTAGCGGGGTACAGACCCACGAAGAGTTTAAACAGGCTGTGCCTTTGCGGGATTATGAGCAGTTTAAGCCTTATATTGAAAAAATCAAGGAAGGCAAGCAAAATGTACTGTGGAAAGGGCAGCCGATTTACCTGGCTAAGACCTCCGGAACGACCAGTGGCGTTAAATATATTCCCATCTCCAAAGAATCTGTTAATAATCATATAGATACAGCGCGTAATGCATTGCTGAACTATATGGGAGAAACGGGCAATACGGCTTTTGCGGATGGCAAAATGATCTTTTTATCAGGGTCGCCGGAGCTGGAAAGGGTGGGCGGCATTCCTACAGGCCGGCTGAGTGGTATTGTAAACCATCATATTCCCCGGTACCTGCGTACCAACCAGCTGCCATCGTACGAAACCAACTGTATTGACGACTGGGAAACGAAGCTGGACAAGATTGTGGAAGAAACCATCAACCAGGACATGACGCTGATCAGCGGCATACCACCCTGGGTACAGATGTATTTCGACCGCCTGATGGAGCGCAGTAATGGTAAAAAGATCAAAGAAATATTTAAGAATTTTGATGTGATGGTATACGGCGGGGTGAATTTTGAGCCTTACCGTTCCAGGCTGATGGCCTCTATAGGCTCACCGATCCATACGGTGGAAACGTTTCCTGCCTCTGAAGGCTTTTTTGCCTTCCAGGATTCGCAGGAGCGCGAAGGGTTGCTGCTGAACACCAATTCAGGGATCTTTTATGAGTTTATACCGGCGCAGGAAATTTTTAATGAGAACCCTACACGGTTGTCGCTCAAAGATGTGCAAACCGGTGTAAATTACGCGATGGTGATCAACAACAACGCCGGATTATGGGGGTATAACCTCGGTGACACGGTGAAGTTTGTTTCCACTAATCCGTACCGTTTGCTGGTAACCGGCCGTATCAAGCATTTTATTTCTGCGTTTGGGGAGCATGTGATTGGTGAAGAAGTGGAACACAGCCTGATGAAGGCGGCAGCAGAGGAAAATGTGCAGATTACAGAGTTTACAGTAGCCCCGATGGTACAAACCAATGGTGAACTACCTTATCACGAGTGGTTTGTAGAGTTTGAGAATATGCCGGCCAACATGGAGGCATTTTCCAGAAAGGTAGATGAAAACATGCGTCAGAAGAATATTTATTATGATGATCTGCTGACCGGAAATATTTTGCAACCCCTGAAGATAAGGACTGTACGTAAGCAGGGCTTTATCGATTATATGAAAGCTATTGGAAAACTGGGAGGTCAGAACAAAGTGCCTCGTTTGAGTAACGACAGGAAGCTGGCGGATGAACTGGCAGCGTATTTACAAAAATAACCGGCGATTCAGGGCGGAACGGCTGTCAGGCTATTTTACCGGCAGCTGATTCTTCATTTTTTGTTAACTGTAAAAAGTAAATCACCGTAATGAATAAACGAAAGATTGCCATTTTCGGATCAACAGGATCTATTGGCATACAGGCACTGGAGGTGATCGCTGCGCATCCCGACAGATTTAGTGTAGAAGTATTGACTGCACAGCAAAATGCTGACCTGCTGATTGAGCAGGCGCTGAAATTCAAGCCCAATGCGGTAGTGATAGGCAGCGAAGCAAAGTACAAACAGGTAAAAGACGTATTATTTGATAAAGGCATCAAAGTATTTGCCGGTCCGAAAGCGATGGTGGAAGTGGCTGCCTGGAGTTCGATCGACATGGTACTGGCGGCCATTATGGGTTTTGCTGGTCTGGCGCCTACCTTATCTGCTATTGAACAGGGCACCCCGGTGGCATTGGCCAACAAGGAAACACTGGTAGTAGCCGGTGATATTGTAATGGCAACCGCCCGCAGGAAGAATGTACCCATTATACCGGTGGATTCTGAACATTCCGCCATCTTCCAGTGCTTGCTGGGAGAGCCTTTCAGCAAAGTGGAAAAAGTGATCCTGACCGCCTCCGGCGGACCATTCCTCGGTAAAAAACCAAACTTCCTTATCAATGTAAAGAAAGACCATGCGCTGCAACATCCTAACTGGAGCATGGGCGCTAAAATAACCATTGATTCCGCCACCCTGATGAATAAAGGGCTGGAGATGATTGAAGCGCGCTGGCTGTTTGGCCTGGCGCCGGAGAATATTGAAGTGGTGATACATGCACAATCTATCATTCACTCGATGGTGCAGTTTGTGGATGGTTCCCTGAAAGCACAGATGGGGTTACCGGACATGAAACTGCCTATCCAGTATGCGTTGGGGTACCCCGACAGGCTGGCCAATGATTTCTCCCGTTTCTCTTTCCGGAATTATCCCACGCTTACTTTTGAGCAGCCGGATACCAAAACCTTCCGTAACCTGGCCATTGCCACTGAGGCGATGCACAGAGGCGGAAATGCTGCATGCGTAATGAATGCCGCTAATGAAGAAGTGGTGAATGCCTTCCTGAAAAACAGGATAGGTTTCCTGCAGATGACGGAAGTAATTGAGGAAACGCTGGGTAAAGTACCGTTTATTGAAACCCCCACCCTGCACGATTATTATGAATGCGATAATGCCGCACGTGAACACGCTGCATCCCTTATCAATTCTATCGTTATATAAATTGCCAGTAAAAATTAACAAAGAGTTTTGCCGGAATATGTATTAAAACTGATATATTAGGCAGATTAAAGCAGAAACAATTAAATGACTACAGAGGTAATATTGGTGAAAGCCGGACAGTTGTTACTGTCACTTTCTATTTTGGTAGTGTTGCATGAGTTAGGCCATTTTATCCCGGCCAAGTTGTTCAAAACCAGGGTGGAAAAATTCTATTTGTTCTTTGATCCGTGGTTCTCTCTCTTCAAAATAAAGAAGGGTGAAACAGAGTATGGCATCGGCTGGCTGCCGTTGGGAGGATATGTAAAGATATCCGGAATGATAGATGAGAGTATGGATAAAGAACAGTTGGCAAAGCCCCCGCAGCCGTGGGAGTTCCGTGCCAAACCAGCGTGGCAGCGTTTGATCATTATGATCGGCGGCGTAACCGTAAATATTGTTCTTGCGTTCTTTATTTATGCAATGATCTTATGGCACTGGGGGGAAACCTACCTGCCTACTTCTGCCGCAAAATATGGTGTGGTAACAGATTCCCTGGCCCGCAGCATTGGTATGAAAGACGGTGATAAGATCGTTACCATTGATCACCATCATGTGGAAGCCTTTGAGGCAATCCCAGGAGACGTAATCCTGTCGGAAGCCAAAAGCATCCAGGTAGAACGCGATGGCAAAACCCTTGATCTTCCTATTCCGGCTGGCTTTACCAGGCAGCTGCTGAAGCAGAAAGCGCCTTTTGCCATGCCCCGGTTCCCCTATATTGCCGATAGCACCCTTCCGGGATCTGCTGCTGCCAGGGTAGGCGTGAAGAGCGGCGACCGGCTTATTGCTATCAATGGCGCGGCGTATCCGTACTATCAGGAGTTTGCAACCGAGATCAGGAAGCACAAGAATGAAAATGTAATAGTGACCCTGGTTCGCGGCAACGATACGCTGAACCTGGCCGCAAAACTGAGCGACAAAGGCACCTTTGGTGTATATCCAAGAGATCCTTTTGAGTATAAAGTAAAGAAGTATACTTTCCTCGAATCTTTCCCGGCCGGTTTTCACAAGAGCATCGACAAACTTGTAAAATATGTGCAGCAGCTTCGCCTGATCTTTGTTTCCAAAGAAGTAAAGGTGAGCGAGTCGCTGGGTGGATTTATGTCCATCGCCAAACTGTTCCCTGATGCGTGGGACTGGCAGATGTTCTGGGAGATGACTGCATTCCTGTCTATTATACTGGCTTTCATGAATATCCTGCCTATTCCGGCGCTGGATGGCGGCCACGTGCTTTTCCTGCTGTACGAGATCGTTACAGGCCGCAAGCCAAGTGAGAAGTTCCTGGAGTACGCGCAAATTGTGGGTATGCTGATCCTGTTTAGTTTGCTGTTGTTTGCAAACGGACTGGATGTGTGGAGAAACCTGCTGAGCGGATTATTTTAAAATATTACTGGCATTTGATCGGGATGAATGATCAAATGCCAGTTTTTTATAGTATCTTTGTAAACTGTTTTACAGGGGGATGCCTGGTTTTGACAGCATAGATCTTTGAGAGTGTAAGCATGCCGTGCGTTGGATAATTAGCACGATAATCTGAATATTCAAACTCTAATTGGCGAATCTAACTACGCCATGGCTGCCTAATTATAAATTAGACACCCATTATAGCCGCTTGAAGTTGTTGCCTTATGCGACTTCCGCCGCCGAATCATAAACCCATAGGGATAGGTATTCATGGTTTCTGTGAGTGAATACTGAAGCTACAACGGATAAGGAGATGGTTGGTTTGTTACGCCCCTGCCAGATCCCGACAAAACAATGCGTAAATAAGCATGTAGAAAGCTTTCGGCGAATATGTTTGGACGCGGGTTCGATTCCCGCCATCTCCACTTTTTTAAAACTGGTAGTACCAGGAAGTAGCAAAAAAATTAAAGGCAGTTCGTCATGAGCTGCCTTTTTAGTGTTCACATTTTGTGATGAAAACCAATCAATTGCCCATTCAGTCTTATGCTCTGAATTTCGTAAATACCAATAATCTCTTAAAGAATCTGCGATAGGAAATATTTAACAAGGCCTATGTATACTTGGGAGTTTGCGAAAATCGAACACTGTAATGTGGAATGAAAGAGCTTTTGTTCGATTGCCTGGTCTAAGATGACTTCAGACAGTTTTCGGAAATATGCAATAATGTCTTTGCATTGCTTTGCAGAATTAATCTTCAGTTTGTTTACCAATGTTCTAAACTGTTCTTTATCTGAGGGACTCATCGAGGAGTTTTTCTTCAAGTTTATCCAAATGTGATGATAGATCAGCAGATAAGTTTTGCTCAACCTAATTACACTTCAGAGGGACTGAAAAACCATTTATATCAATTCGATTACTACCACAAGTATACCATAGGGGAATAGATATTGAATGTTTCTTGACATCATGGCTAATTCCTCCACCTCTCTCGATAGCTTTGACCGTGTAGAAATACACCTCTCTCCCTGAAAAAGTACTGTTGGTGATGATTTTTTTTGCCCGGTATCTTGTGAAAGAGAATAATTTTCGTGTTCAGGGGGAGAAGATATTTGAAAACTGACTTCCTGCCCCTGCCATTTTTAAAAGCATTGGTCCTGGCTTTTATGTTAAAAGCCTGATAGCTTTAAACAGCAATGCACGGAGCAATCATTAGGAATGGTCATACATTCTTAATAATTAGATAACATTTAGCAAAATAGTATGGTATTCCCCTGAAAACCTGTGGACTATTCCCATTCGTGTTTACTTTTCGCAGCTGGCGATACCGTTAACCATTTCATTAACGTTTGTCTATCATTACTAGTCCATCCGTTTTAATACCTTTGTTCGAGTTATTTAGCAACCTATGAGTAATGTATCACAGCGGGTATACAACACCGATGAAGAAAAGCGGTTTGACCTGCTTTTTCGAAATACGTATTCCCGTGTATTGGCTTATCTTGCTAAAGTAAGCGGACAGTTGGAGGTGGCGGAAGATATTGCGCAGAATATTTACCTGCAATTATGGGAGAAGAAGACGGCTTTGCCGTTGACAGAAAAAGAAACACTGTATTACCTGTTCACTATTGCCCGGCATCATTTTTATCAACACACCCAGAAACTATTAAAGGAGCAACAGGAAAAGATGTCGTTTACAGTAGTTAATGATAAAAAAGAACTATTGCCGGTGGAACCCAACTCTACTTTTGGTGAAAAAGAGATGATGGTAGCTGCGACCCTTGCCGGTATAGAACCAGTTAAAACAAAATATTTCCTGCTCAACAAAGAGAAAGGGCTTAGCTACCGCAAGATTGCGGAGCAAGAGGGCGTATCGGCTAAAACTGTGATGCGGCATGTTAATAGTGTCTCCAAAATACTTAGGTCTAAACTGACCAGCCTCTTTTTCTCTCTCTTTTGAAATATTGTCTTCTCAGATTTTTTGGTAACAATTCCTTAACCCGCCTACCTGTCCACATTGGCCGGTTTATATGCTTTACTATATAAACACTTGTCAATTGAATCAGACAGCCATTCGTCAACAGATACTTCTTTATTACGCCGGGGAATTATTGCCCGCTCAACAGCAGGCGTTATTAGAAAGTCTTCAACTGGTCTCCACGGAGGAACTGGAAGTTCTTTACCCGTATTCAGAATGGGTGGAAATCAAGGGGGCGGTCTTTCCCACTGAAAAAATAGAAGTGGCGCTGCAAAAGCATCGGCAGTTGCGGCCGGTTACTGCAAACCAGCCTGCCAGGATCAGGCAACTCCCTGCTTTTCCGTGGCAGTTTAGAGTTGCCTGTGCAGCAGCCATATTGGTTGTATCCACTTTGCTGTTTACCCGTACTATGGATAAAAGCAAGGATACTGCACCTGCAGCGTTAACCGTATCCTACAAAACTGTACAGGTGGACAACGGGAAGAAAATACGAATCAACCTGCCTGATGGTAGTGTGATCACAGCTGGTGGCGGTACCACGTTACGGATACCAGAAGTTTTTACGGATTTGCAGCGGGAAGTATTCCTGGACGAAGGAGAAGTTTTTTTTGATGTTCACAGAGATACTGCCAAACCTTTCATCGTGCATACGGGCAACCTGGATGTCCAAGTGTTGGGCACTTCATTTAGTGTCAGGGATTATAAAGAGGAAGCGACGGGAACGGTAAGTGTCCGCACTGGTAAGGTTGCAGTGAGCAATCCTGCGCAAAAAGAAAGTACTGTATATCTTTTACCTGGCCACCGGACGAAACTGGACAAAGCAGCGCGTCGTTTTCATCAAAGCCAGATGGATACAACGAGTGCCTTTGGTTGGCTGGAAGGAGTCTATGTGTTCCGGGGCGCCACGTTACAGGAAATTACCGAACAATTAAAACATGGTTATCCCGTAAATTTTGAGGTGCGAAATTCCGTCCTGTTAACGAAACGGTTCTCTGCCACTTTCCGGAAAAACAGCATCGTAGAGATCATGGAACAGTTGCAACTGATGGGCAAACTACGCTATACCATAAATAACAACACCGTAATTATTCAATAAAAAAACACCCTGCTCAGAACAGGGTGCAGACAAAGATGTACAATCTAAATACATCCATGCAATGAACAAATGTACAAAAACACGGAGCAAACCGTGCAGGGGAATTTATGCCCTGAGCCGAAACAAATTAATCCGCTTATGCCTGTTGGTTCTTTCGCTGGGGGGGCTGGCTTTGCCACCGGTGCAAGGACAAGTAAAATCCCCTATAATCACCCTTTCTGCTGAGCAGCTTTCGTTGAAAGAAATATTCCGGCAAATTGAACAGAAAGGCAATGTGGTGATTAATTACAGTGAGGAAGCCGTGGATGCTACAACCAAAGTATCTGTAAAAGCCGAAAAGGTATCCGTTGCCCAGGCGTTGCAAGCCGCTTTGCGCAGTACTCCGTATGAGTTTGTGATCAGCGGTGGCGCGTATATTATCCGGCGAAAACCTTTCCCCGACCCTAAAAAAGGCCCTGGGGAGATCACAGGGAAAATTATTGATGAAGAAAATGGCGAACCGGTAATCGGGGCAACGATTCGAATCGCCAACAAAGGCGTTACCACCGATGAAAATGGTGCGTTTATCATTCACCTGCCGAAAGGTAAATACGAAGCGGAAATAAGTTCTGTAGGCTATGGTGTTAAAAAGGTTACGGACATCATCATCAGAGATGGTGAAACCTTTAGCCTTAACATTCCATTGAAAAGAGAAAAAGGACAGTTGGGTATTGTTACAGTATCTGCCCGGCGCCTGAAAGAAACTGGCACCAATGCCGCCATAGTAAATGAAATACGGGAAGCAGATGCTGTTGTAAACGGAATTTCCAAAGAACAAATTACCCGAAGCCAGGACAGGGATGCGGCAGAAGTAGTGCGCCGTATACCAGGGGTAAGTGTAATGCAAAATCGCTTTATAGTAATCCGGGGGATGGGGCAGCGATATAATACCGTGATGCTCAACGGCGTAATTGCCCCCAGCTTTGAGCCAGACAGCAGGGCCTTTAGTTTTGATATTATCCCCAGCGGGATGGTAGATCGTATTATGGTGTATAAAACGGCAGTGCCTGAACTACCCGGTGATTTTGCCGGAGGTGTGGTAAAGGTGTATACCACAGGTGTGCCAGTAAAGAACAGTCTCAATATTAATTATTCGTCTTCTTACCGTCCTGCATCTACCTTCAAGGATTTTTATGGCCAAAAGGATGGAAAATATGCTTGGCTGGGGTATGATGATGGTATGTATAAAAGGCCGGTGGGTTATGTGCCTTATGATGCTGATTTTGCCACCAGAATGGAGGCAACACAAAAGTTTAACAAAAACTGGGAAGCGGAAAAAAAGGGTACGGCCATTCCTGACCAGCGTTTGAGTATAGATGTTGCCCGAAGGATTTTGTTATCCAATAAAACCCGCTTAGGGGTAGTGGGTGGACTGGGTTATTCCCAAACTAAACAGTATAAAAGGCAGTATAGAAATCCGAGAGGCCAATCCAACGCAGCAGGTACTCTGGGTGGCGTGCAGCTTATCAATGCGGTGGATGAATGGTACGATCGGGATGTTCGACTGAACGGCCTGGTCAATGTATCGTTGGATATAGGTGAGCAGCACCACTTTTCTTTTAAAAATCTTTATACCCATCTGGGAAGTACACGGTATATGTACCGGAAAGGTTATATGCCCTTTGATGGGATGGCCGAAGTGGGTGTTCCTCCGGGAGATAATCTGGAGCAGTTTGTGCTGACCAATGATTACAGAGGGATTTATACCGGGCAGTTAAATGGCAGCCATGAACTCTTTGGGGGCATTACCAAAATCAACTGGCTGGCAGGTTATACAAAAAGCAGTTTTTATGCGCCGGATGAGCGCAGGCGTACCCATAGCGCCAGTGCGGGAACAGTGGACTGGAAGCCCTGGGTTATAAATTTTGTTGGTTTAGGTACACAGGGAAGAGATCAACGTGTTTACATGAATGGAACAGAAAGTGTAAAAACAGGGGGACTGGATCTGGAGCAGAAAGTAAGCATGGGCGATTTTCGGCCCATGCTGAAAGCCGGTTTTTACTGGGAAGATAAAACCAAATCCGCTTCGTACATATCCTTTACCCATATCGATGCTGCCATTGCTGGTGGGGCCGAAGCTGGATTTAATACCTACGAGGCATTCAATAAGTTAAAGGCAGGTTACCTGGCCACCGAAATACCCTTTCTGAAAAAGTTTAAACTGTATGGCGGACTAAGGATAGAAGATAACCTGCAGCATATGGGCACCACCTCACGGGATGCAGTAGGGGCCGGTGCCGGCCCGATACTGCTCAACCTGCAAAAAACATCACTGCTGCCTTCGGTTAACCTGAGCTATAATCTCACCCGGAATACACTTATCAGGGCGGCTTATTACAAAACCCTGAACCGACCAGAGTTCCGGGAGATCAGCGCCATCTATTATTACGATATGGCCAATAACAGCTATGTATACGGTAATCCCAACCTATTGCCCCAGGCCGATATTGACAACATAGATCTTCGTTTGGAACATTATCCCGGACCAGGTGAGATGATCACCCTGGCGCTTTTCCATAAAAAAATAACGAACCCTTATGAGCTATACGGTACTGCCTCTACTTCCGGGGTAACTTACAGGTGGCAGAATTCTGAAAAAGCACGTAACTATGGAGCTGAACTGGATGTGATGCTCGGATTGGGGCGGTACTTCACCGGGAGTGGCTGGCTATCTGGCCAGCTGCAGAAACTTTCCCTGTTGTTCAATGCCTCTTATGTCTTTAGCCGGCTGGAGCTGGGTAAGGCACAACGGGACCAGCAATTCGTTGATTATCGCCCCCTCATGGGGCAGTCGCCTTACCTGATTAATACAGGAATAAACTATACCGATGATCTATTGGGGTTAAAGCTGAACGTATCTTATAATGTCATTGGCAAGCGGATCGCAGCAATAGGTACACAGCAGCTGGCTACCGTGTGGGAATTGCCGCGCCATTCTCTTGACTTTACCTTTTCTAAACTTATCACTGAGGAACTGGAGCTGAAAGGTGGTGTCCAGAATATACTGAACAGCCGTTTTGTTTTTGCACAGGATATGAACCGTGACGGCACATTCGATATGATAGAGAATGACGGTGAATCGCTCTACCTTCTGGATCATGACAACCGCTACCAAAGCTGGTACGAGCGGGCTTATTTCACTTTAGGCATAGGTATTAAACTTTAAATGTCCCCGACATGAAAACTACAAAATATATAACACTGTTTATACTCGCCCTTTCAGGAATATTTACAGCCTGTAAGAAAATGAATATGGAAAAATCATTTGAATTTCCGATCTATGAACCGGCACCACCTCGCACCGTCGATATCAATCCCGACAGCACCCTGGCCTTTAAACTGCATTTCCATGATTCTACCTACAGTACCCAAATGGTGGCCGAAAAATTAAACTGGACATTGCCGCCATCCTTTAGTTTGCAGGCCAAATTAAACGACCGGGAGTCGCTGGAAATTCAATTACCCTTAAATGATTCAGGATATGTTTCCGCAGGTAAATATATTGTACGGAACAACCGGGCCGAAACCGGCATACTCACACCACAGCTCGTGGAATTATTTGGATGGAATTCTCAACCTTATTCCTTTTTTGCGGGCTATCCGAATCCAATCAACGTAGTGTCTGACAACGATACTGCTAAATACAGTTTTACGTTTGTGATGGAAATTGATTCCATGAACCGGAAAACACATCTTATTACCGGATTTATTGATACATTGCTGATAGTAGATAAGGCTGATACTTCCAGAAAAGTACTGATCACCGACGGGGAGTTCGCTATTTTATACAATCATTTTGAAATTGAAGTAAATGGCATATTGGAAACACCGGATGGCCAATGGGTTATAAGGCCTTACGGTCAGGCCTTCGACGGTGGCTGGGCAGGAGCCATGTTTTCGTATAACGATGGAAGACAATTCTCCGGTGGATGGCATACTGCCATTTGGTCACCTGAAAACGTTACTGCCTTTAATACCAACAAAGGCAAAGGTAAATATCTTTGGCCTTTCACCAGTATTAATACAGACTTTCCCATTTACTATTCCACTGTTGCCGGAGATTTTATTATACCTTCTGATACTACCATTATCACGCTGGATAATTTTTATACCAATCAATTTGCCAAAGGAAGTATTGAATATAAAGGCAAAGAAGTTGACCTGAATACGTATACCGATTTTGCTCCGGCCAGTCCTGAATATAAAATAAAAGTATTTTTTGCCTACCGGATATTTCTTTAGTAATGATGGTTAAGGAAGATTTTCAAGTTTATAGCTGAAGTGCCCCCAAAAAGTCAGACACTTTTGGGGGCACTTCAAATTCTGACCATCTTTATATTAGGTAGGCTACTTCATATCTACAGGGATAAAAATTAATGGTGTTGGTAAACAGGAAGCGCCTGGAGGTGAATAGGTGAAATGAATGGTTTGCACTTCTCCGTTTGCGGCGGGCGGGAATACCTGCACTAAAATAGCTTCCGGTGATTTTTTGGTGATAAGGCGATCTGATGGCAATTGAATGATGCCTTCTTTGAATTTTCCTTTGCTCACTATCATGGTATTGGCCATGCCGCCGCACCACTGGTTATTATCGCTGCGGGCGTTCCAGGTTACCAACGCGAGACCTTGTCCGTTGTTGCTTTTCCATTTCAGTTCCACGTTGTACATCACGCCGTAGTTGCCGGCCAGGGTGGCTCTTTTACCCGTGGTGCCTTCCCGGCCAAGTACCCAGGGGTCTTGTTCGCCGTCGGCCATCACCATTTGCACGATGCCTTTCTGTGTGTCGATGGTATCGTTGGAAACCACTTCATAGTTGCTTACGCCAAAAAGGCCGCGGCCTGCGCCGCTCTGGATTTTGGAGGGTAGTACGCTGGCGCGTGCAAGGGCAGTGGCAATGGATGTTCCGGGGGCTGTTTGCACAATACTGATCTCGCCTGGCTGGTCTATCACAAAATCATACAGGCCATGCACCAGTTCATCATATTTTACCTGGTATTTTTCCTGTGCAGGATCAATGGCCAGGATTTTTCCGGGTGCTATGGTGCGGACTTCGGTTTGCGGTGTAGCGGCAAAATAGTCTGCCAGTCCTTGTTTACCTACCTGGAAATAGCTGGCGCTGGGCTTTTGGGAAGAATATTTCAGCATACGGATATGCATGGGTGCGGCGCCGGTATTTTTTATCACCGCTACAATTTTTGTGGTGATCTTAGCAGGTTCTTTCACGCCGTTTACATTATATACATAAAGCCGTACTGTGCCTGGCGCTACTTTTTCTTTCAGTGCAATGGCTTCCGGCACGCGGATGTATTCCGGATCATCCGAAATAATATATTGCGGGCCTGATAAAACGATCTTCTCATAGTTGATCTTTGGCAGCTGTTCATTCAGGATACCAGGCAGTTCTACAATGCTGCCCTGTTTGGTGGTCAGCAGCTTTTGCCGGATTTCTGCCGGTACTGTTTGTGCTGCGGCAGGCAAAGTAAGTACAAGATGGCTGCTGATAAAGAGCATGGTTAGCCGCCTGGAACGTGTAAATAATTTTTTCATGATGTTATTTAATAGAGATAGATAATATTTTTTATCAATTAAGACAAACTTAATAAAAAAATTAAGAAACAAATAAACAAAAGAATATTATCTGTAAAAAACATCATTGAACGGAGAGGAGTTTGTCTCGGGCAATCAGGCAGCCGCCTATGATGCCGGCTTTTTCTTTTAGTTTGGACATCAGTAGTTGCGTATCGTTATTCACCAGGCTGAGGGAATACTTATTCAGTGCGCTGCGTATAGGGAGACGGATATACTCGTCGGTTTGGGAGAGGATGCCGCCCAATACTACCAGCTCAGGGTTAAAAATATTAATGAGCACGGAGAGGCCGCGACCGATTTTTTCGCCGATACCGGCTACCAGTTCAATACAGAGCACATCTTCGTTGCGGGTGGATTGTATAATGTCTGCCAGGTGAAGGGGTTCCGGCAACTTATTGTCCTGCTGCAGCGATGAGCCGGAGCCCTGCGCAATTTTTTCCTTGAACATCCTTATCAGCGCCTGTCCGGATGCTTCGGTTTCCAGGCATCCTTTTTTGCCGCAGTGGCAGATAAGTTCATTGGTAAACAGCGGAATGTGGCCCATTTCGCCTGCGAAGCCTGATTTGCCGCGGTATATTTTGCCGTCGATCATGATCCCAAGACCAATGCCATAGTCGAGGTTTACGAACAGTACATTTTTTTCATCGCGCACAATCCCGTTGTGGAATTCCCCGTATGCCATTGCCCTGGAGTCGTTTTCCAGGTAGGTGCGTATGCCGGTGATCTTTTCAATGATGGCGCTGAGCGGTTCTTCATGAAAATGGAAGAAGCTGTAACTGTAGCCGTTTTCACTGTTCACACGGCCGGAGAGGTTTACGCAGAGCGCCAGGATATTCCGGTGTGCAGCGGGCAGGTTGCTGATAAATCCCTGGATGATCCGGATGAGATGATCAAAGGACTCCTGCGTATTGGCCAGCAGGTAAGGCACCTGCATTTCATCTGACACCAGGTTTTTCTTGAAATCCAGCAGCCCTATATTCACATGATAATGTTTTACATCTATTCCTATAAAAAAGGCCGATTCCGCTACCAGTCCGTATATATTGGCGCGGCGGCCGCCTTTTGAATCTACTTTGCCTTCATCTTTTACCAGGCCGTCGCCTATCAGCTCATTAATTAGACTGGTGGTTTTGGGTACGCTGATGTTCAGCGCAAGTGTCAGATCTGTTATGGTAGCGTTGCCGGTTTTATCGAGATGGTTAATGATAGCCCGTTTCAGCGATTTATTCTTATAAGCCACCCCCGAAATGGTTTCTTCAGAAAAAAGATCAAAGATATTTTGATTCACCTGGGATTGCATTGGATCAGTTTTTTTCATTGTTCTAAGATAAATGAATTGATTTTAGTGAAAAGTAACCGTGTTACTTTGTTTTAAAAAAATATTTTTACGAAGTTCTATGTAATTAATAATTTAATTTATAAATTTACGAACGAAAGTAAAATAAATTACAAAGATAGCGTTATTTATGAGGAGTGATCTACAGAATAAAAGCCAGGCACCGGAAACATTAGCGGCGGCATCCCTGCATAGCTCTTATGCAGGGCAGTACCGCCAGGAACTGCTGGACAATGTGCTGCCTTTCTGGATGAAGCATAGCAAAGATGAAAAGAACGGCGGCTACTTTACCTGTTTGCAAAGGGATGGCCGGGTATTCGATACCGATAAGTTTATGTGGCTGCAAGGCCGGGAAGTGTGGTGCTTCAGTTACATGTATAATCACGTGTCGCCAAAAGAAGAATGGCTGCAGATGGCATTGCATGGCGCCGACTTTATGGAAAAATATGGCCGGGACGCTTCCGGTAACTGGTACTTTTCCCTGGCAGCAGACGGAAAGCCGTTAACACAACCGTATAATATTTTTAGTGATTGTTTTGCTGCTATGGCGTTTGCATCGTTGGATAAAGCATTGCCGAACGACCGCTACAAGGAAATAGCTGTATCCACTTTTGAAAACATCCTGCGAAGAAAAGATAACTGGAAAGGCCAATACAATAAAGCATATCCAGGCACCCGCGCGCTGAAAGGGTTTAGTTTGCCTATGATTCTGTGCAACCTGTCGCTCGAACTGGAGCATTTACTGGGCGCACAGCAGGTGAATGAGCTGATCCCGCCGGTGATCCATGAAGTGATGAATGTGTTTTACCAGCCTGCCCGTGGACTGATCCTGGAAAATGTATATGCCGATGGCCGTTTCTCCGACAGCTTCGAAGGCCGTCTTGTAAATCCCGGTCATGCTATTGAAGCCATGTGGTTTATCATGGACCTGGGCGTGCGGTTAAACGATACTGCATTGATACGCAAAGCCTGCGACATTATGCTGCATACCCTGGAATACGGGTGGGACCAGGAGTTTGGCGGTATTTTTTATTTTATGGATATCCTCGGCAACCCGCCGCAGCAACTGGAGTGGGATCAGAAATTATGGTGGGTGCATGCGGAAGCACTGGTGGCCTTGTCCAAAGGATATGAATTAACCGGTGATGAGCGCTGTTTGCAATGGTTTGAAAAAGTACATGCCTATGTGTGGGAGCATTTCAGAGACGTAGCATTCGGCGAATGGTACGGCTACCTGAACAGACAGGGCGCGCCTTTGCTCACGCTGAAAGGCGGTAAATGGAAAGGATGTTTTCATGTACCACGTGCGCTGTACCAGGTATGGAAAACATGGGAACGTATCCAGTCTTAATACTATAAAATATCAACCAGATGACCGCCAGTATCAGGTATATAATATTCGTTTTATTATTGACGGGCTGTATGCAGCTCCGGGCGCAATCCGCCAGCACGGATGTGCTGATCATCGGCGGTGGCGCCAGTGGTACTACTGCCGGTATCCAGGCGGCACGAATGGGAGCGGAAGTGATTATTATAGAAGAAACTACCTGGCTGGGGGGGATGCTTACTGCTGCCGGCGTGTCGGCTATTGATGGTAATCACCGTTTGCCTGCCGGTTTGTGGGGCGAGTTCAGGCAACAGTTATACCAATATTATGGCGGCGTGGATTCGGTGGCCACCGGCTGGGTAAGCAATACTTTATTTGAGCCGCATGTTGGCAACCAGGTATTGCAGCAGCTGGCATCTGCAGAAAAAAAATTGCAGGTATGGTATAACACCCGCTGGCAATCTGTAAAAAGAGAAAACGGTAAATGGACGGTTACCGTAACACAAGGGAAACGCCTGCGTGTGCTCACTGCCACCATCCTCATCGATGCCACCGAATTGGGAGATGTGATGGCTGCCGCCGGCGCACACTATCGCATCGGGATGGACAGCCGCCTGGATACCCATGAAGAACAAGCGCCTGCACAGGCCAACAACATCATACAGGACCTGACCTATGTAGCAGTGCTGAAAGATTATGGCAAAAACGCCAGCAAAATAATTCCCCGGCCGGAAGGCTACGATGCATCTGTGTTCCAATGCAGCTGCGATGTAAGCGATCCGGCTACATCCGACAGCCCGCAGAACAACTGCTACCGCATGATGCAATACGGACGATTGCCACATAATAAATACATGATCAACTGGCCCAAATGTGGTAATGACCTATACCTCAACGCGATTGAAAGCACACGTGCAGAAAGGGAAGCGGCGTGGAAGCAGGCGAAGCTGCATACGCTTCGTTTTGTTTACTATCTGCAAACAGCATTAGGATATAATAACCTGGGACTGGCAGATGATGAATTTCCGACTGCTGATAAACTGCCCATGATACCCTATCACCGGGAATCGAGAAGAGTGAAAGGGCTGGTAACCTTAACCGTTAATGAAGTAGCGCACCCCTATGAAAGCACGCAACCATTATTTCGTACGGGCGTTGCCGTAGGCGACTATACTATCGATCATCATCATCTGAAAAATCCGGCTGCGCCGGCGATAGATTTCGTCAGGATAAAAGTGCCTTCCTATAATGTGCCGATGGGTAGCTTGATTCCGCAGGGGGTAGAGGGTTTGATAGTGGCCGAAAAAAGCATCAGCGTAAGTAATATTGTGAATGGCGCTACACGCCTGCAACCGGTGGTGTTGCAGCTGGGGCAGGCGGCCGGCGTGATGGCGGCGCTGTGTATACAACTGCATCTGCAACCCGCGGCGCTTTCCGTACGTCAGGTACAACAGGCATTGCTGAATGCCAACGGCTACCTGATGCCATTTATTGATGTAACGCCTGCTGATCCTCATTTTGCCGCCGTCCAGAAAATAGGCGCCACCGGCATTCTTAAAGGAACCGGCGTGCCTTATATGTGGGCCAACCAAACCTGGTTTTATCCGCAGCAACCTGTTAGCGGGTATGAACTGGTGCAGGGTTTACGCGCTTATTATCCCCTGCTGAACACTTATTGGGCTGCTTCGGGTGATATGATAACGATAGCAGATTTTGTAAAGATTATTGCAGCAACAGGAACACCTGTAACTATACCACAAGTAAAGAATGACCTGGAAAGCGCCGGCATCAGGATTTCCGGCAGTGAGCCTCCACATCTCAGCAGGTTGGCGGCAGCTGTATTGCTAGACAAATACCTTCATCCTTTTGAGAAGCCTGTCACTATTTCAGGAAACCTGGAATAGCCTGTAGTTCGTATCAGTAACCACATTTTATTAACCAAAGTAATTGTTTATGAAACAATTCAGGCATTATTTATTATCCAGCCGATATGTATGGCTGCTCTTATGCTTCCTCGCGTGCCAGCTATCGTCGTTTGGCCAAACCAGAACGGTTTCGGGGATCATCACTTCTGCCGACGGGCTTCCTGTACCGGGAGCCACGGTTCTTGTTAAAGGAACCGGCCAGGGCGCTTCCACTGATACCGACGGAAAGTTTACACTGCCGCTTACATCAGACAAGGCCACGCTGGTAATTTCCATGATGGGATACACGCCGCTTACGCTCAGCGTAAAGCCCGGCGACCAGGTAAAGGCAACACTGGAGCGGAGTTTGAAAGATCTTGATGAAGTGATGGTAGTGGCCTATGGTACGCAGAAAAAAGGAAGCGTGATTGGTTCGGTAGCGCAGATCAGTGGGGAAGAACTGAAGAAAGCGCCGGCCATGAATATCACCAATATGCTGGCCGGCCGGTTGCCGGGCATTTCAGCGCTGCAGCAATCGGGCCGTCCCGGTGCTGACGATGCTGCGCTGCGGATCCGCGGCGTAAGCACGTATGGCGCCAACCAGGGACCGCTGATCATTATTGATAATGTACAGCGTCCTTCGTTTTCCAACCTCGACCCTGATGAAATTGAAAGTATCACCGTATTGAAAGATGCCGTTTCCACTGCCGTATATGGTTTACAGGCGGCCAACGGTATCATCCTCATTACTACCAAACATGGTAAAAACCAGAAGCCAACCGTTACCTATGATGGCTCCGTTACCTTCAATTCCAATACCCGCGTTCCAAAATTCCTCAACGGCCCGGATTATATGTCGTGGTATAATAAAGGAACCGATATGGACAACGACTACCTCGCGCATACCGGCGGAGATCCGGTGCCCTACGTGTACACGCAGGAACAGATCGATGCACTGAAGAACGGCACCAATACCAATCCGCTGCTGGGTAATACCGACTGGATGGGTGAACTAATGGGAAAAACAAGTATGTCGCAGCATCACAACATCAGCGTGCGCGGTGGTACGGAAAAGGTAAAATATTTCGTATCCGGTGGTATGCTCGACCAGGAGGGTGTTGTAGAGAATACCAATTTCAAACGTTATAACGTGCGTTCCAACCTGGATGCGGCATTGAACGATTGGATATCGGTAGGCGTGGACCTGGGCATGCGGCAGCAACTCACTGCCACACCCGGTATTTCTCCGGATAATACTGCTTACATGAACCCGTTCTACCAGGCGGTGCGTATGTTGCCTAACCTGCCGATGTATGCTCCCAACGGCTTACCTACTGCTTACAACAGCGGCGCCGGCTGGGTAAATCCTTTGGCTGCCGTGCAGAACTCCGGTTACCAGAATGGACAAACCAATGTGTTCCAGGGCAACCTGACCTTTAAAGTGAAAGTGCCGGGCGTAAAAGGACTGGAGTTAAAATTGCTGACGGCCTATGATAAAAGCAGCACGGAAAATAAAGGATGGTTAACGCCGTATACCGTGATGGGGCGCTATCGCGACCAGGTGAGCGGCGATTACACCACCATCAGTAGTTTGCCGGGCATCACCAAAACATCGTTACGACAATCATACACACAATATAACCGTAAAACATTCCAGCCAAGTGCGTCTTATACCAACCAGTTTGGCGATCATGCCATCAGTGCATTATTGTTGTACGAATGGTCGCAGCAAAAGTCCAGCCTGTTTTCCACAGGAGCCAGCAATTTTGCATTAAGAGATCTGCAGGAAATCAACTATGGCAGCAAGGCTACGGAAGATTTTATTTCTCCCACAGGCTCCAGTGATATCGATGATTCGCGGGCAGGCGCCGTAGCGCGTATCAATTACAGCTACAAAGACAAATACCTGCTGGAACTGGCCAGTCGCTACGATGCTTCCGTGAATTTTATGCGCAACAACCGCTGGGAAATATTTCCTGCCGTGGGCGCAGGCTGGGTAATCAGCAAGGAATCTTTCTTTGATAACCTGAGTAAAACGATCAGCTACCTGAAACTGAAAGGATCTGTAGGCCGCGTGGGTAATGATGTGGCGCAGCGTTTTGCATACCTGCAAACATTCTCGTTAACCACAGACCCGGTGGTTGTGATTGGCGGCAAACCTACGGCTGCATTATATACCAGCGCACCGCCCAATGTGAATCTCCGCTGGGAAACCTCCACGCAAACCAATATAGGGTTTGAGTCCGTTTTCCTGAACGGGTTGCTGGGCTTTGATTTTGAATGGTTCTATAAAATCACCAACGATATCCTCGACAGCCCTGGTAGCCTGTATCCCTTATCACTGGGCGGTTACGCGCCTGCTGTGCTGAATTATGGCATTGTAGACAACAGGGGTTTTGATCTGCAGATAAGACACCGCAACACCATCGGTAAATTACAGTACGGTGTTACCGGTAATATGAACTGGGCTAAAAACAGGATCCTGCGATTGAATGAAAGCACCGGTTTGCCTGCATGGCAAAGCCGCGTGGGTCGCAGCATCGGCGATAAAATGGGTTTTGTGGTGGATGGTATGTACCAGACCTGGGAAGAAGCAGCGAATGGGTCTTCACCAAGCGGCGGCGTTATTGCACCGGGCTTTTTCAAATACCGTGATCTGAACGGCGATGGCCGTATTACCCGCGCCGACGATATGACTTTTGTAGGCCGCAGCAATATGCCTCAGCTTACCTATGGTTTGAACATAGATCTGAAATATGGCGCTTTCGATTTCTCTGCGCTGTTCCAGGGCGCTGCACTGACCAGCATCAGCCTGGCCGGTACTTATGAAGGTTCCAGCGGAACCAGTGGCGTAGATGATAACACGCCCTTTACCAAAACTTTTTACAACTATGGCAACGCGCCCTATTACCTGGTGGAGGATTCATGGACACCGGACAACCCGGATGCAAAGTATCCCCGTTTAAGCGCTTACAAAGCTTCTCTATCATCGCATAACGCTCATGCCAATTCCGGTTGGGTAAGGGATGCATCTTACCTGCGTTTGAAATCCGCGCAGCTGGGATATAATCTTCCGAAGAGATGGCTGAACAGGGCTAAAGTGCAGCAGGTACGGTTGTATATCTCCGGCTTTAACCTGATCACCTGGGATAAGCTGAAATACCTGGATCCTGAGATGCCGAACGTGAACAATGGTTTTTATCCGCAACAGCGCATGTATTCAGGCGGTGCATCTATTACTTTCTAAACCACAACACAGATCTTTATGAACAAGGTAACTACCACCATACAACAGGCTTTACTGGCAATGGGTATCATCATAGCTGCGCATGGCTGTAAAGTGGATATTGACCCGACGGACCGCTACACGGAAACAGCGATATGGAGCAACTCCGCTAACATGGAGCTTTATATCAACGGGATGTACAGCGAGTTTAAAACATTCCAGTTCGGCGTTTTTCCTATTGGATATGATAACGCCACCGATGCGTTAAGCGATATAGAAAAATATACTTCTACCGTTGCCGGTAATGGAACAGTGAACATATTGGCAACTGATGCGTCCAGGGTAAATTCGGCAGGCCCGCAACTCAACTACTGGCAAACGGGTTATTCGCGTATCCGCCGCCTGAACGAGTTCCTGGACGGTCTTGCGAAATATGCCAAAGTAGATGAGGCCACCAAAAAGCAGTACGAAGCGGAAGCGCGTTTTATCAGGGGCTATGTATATTTCTGGCTGGTAAAACTGCATGGCAGTGTGATCCTGATGGACAATATCGGGCAGTATATGACCAAAGAACATCAGCGGGCTTCAGAAGAAGATTGCTGGAAATTTATTGCTGCAGATTTTGCCTATGCCGCGGAAAATCTGCCGGAGCAACAGGACGCGAATCATACCGGCAGGGCTACCAAAGGCGCAGCCTATGGGATGCTGGCGCGCACCTGGCTATATGCCGCTTCCATTGCGGAATATGATAAGAAACAATTTAACCAGGATGCACTCACCGGTGTGAATGCCTCCAATGCACCTGCGTATTACAGGAATGCTGCCGACGCCGCCAAAGCGGTAATAGATCTTGCGGCAAAAGGGTACTACGACCTGGAATCTGATTATGCTTCCATCTTCACCAATAAAGATACCAGGGAAGCCATCTTCAAACTGGATTATGTGTCGCCACAGGTGACTCACAATTTTGATCTGGGATTTGCACCTCCAGGGGATGCACCCGGTCAGTGCCTGGTATACGGCGTACCTACGGCTGAACTGGTGAATGAATATGAAATGAACGATGGCTCAAAATTTTCCTGGAGTAATGCCGCTATGGCTGCTAATCCCTACAGCAACCGGGAGCCCAGGTTTTATGCGTCGATACTTTATAACGGCGCTTCCTGGAAAGGACGTACGCTCAACACCACGCCCGGCAATGTTACGGAGGGTTTTGCAGAATATGCGGTCACCGGCGAACCACGCAAAACGGTAACCGGTTATTATATCCGTAAGATGCTGAATCCTGCTGTCAACGATTTTGTGGCGAACAAAAGCGCGCAGAGCTGGATAGAAATGCGCTATGCAGAAATACTGCTGATTGCTGCGGAGGCCAGGGCTAAACTGAATGATATTGCAGGTGCGCAGCTGGCGCTGAATATGTTGCGGAACAAACGCGGGCTGCCCAATACGCCCGCTTCCACCACTGCGGCCCTGATGACAGCTATAGAACACGAACGCAAGGTAGAATTGTCTTTTGAGGGACACCGTTACTGGGACCTCCGCCGCTGGCGTAAAGCGCATATTGTGCTGAACAACGTACGCTTTACCGGTCACCGGGTTACGCCTACCGACGACGGCTACAAATATGAAGTAGTGAACTGTGATAACATGAACAGGCAGTTCACGCCGGCCTTGTATTATATCCCTATCCCGGTGTCGGAACTGCAGAACAATGCAGCGCTTACCCAGATAAAAGGATGGTAGATCAAGATTCCCTGACAACAACCAAAATGAATCACATGAAACCAAACATATTTTTTATTGTCGTCGCCGCTACCGCCGCCCTGTTTTCCTGTCGCAAGCCCGACACGGTAGTTCGCAAGCAACAGAGCGCATTAAGCGATATTTATCTCACTACAGATGGAAAGGGAAGCGAACGCTTATTTGACGCGCGTTACAGCGCTAATAATGACACCATTTATTTTGATGTTCCCTGGTATTACCCGGCAACATCCGATAATGAGGTGGACCTAAAAAAGCTGATTGTACGGGCTACTATTCCCACAGATGCAATGGTGACGCCTGCCATAGGTGCTGTAACAGACCTGAGCAAACCTTTGAACATCACGATAACGGCCGGCAATGGCGCCAAATCTTCCTATGTAATAGTAGCCAGAAAAGTAGGGGATTATTCTATCAACAGTGCAAAGATCAGCGTTACAGCGGAAGGTGTGGCGCAGGAAATAGAAGGGGTGATACAGGAGAAAGACGTGATCTTTTATGTGCTGCCAGGTGTAGATCTATCCGGTGCTGTTTTCAATTATGAAATCAACAAACATTCTACGGCATCGGTGGCGGAAGGCGCTACGATCAGCCTTGCGCAGGATCAGCCTTTCACCGTAACGGGTATTGACGGCGTATCAAAAACCTATACGCTGCGCACCCGCGAGCCGCAGAAACTGGCCTACGGTGCAGGTATCAACAGGAAGCTGTGGACAAAAACCGGCGCGGAATTATCTTTCACTGCCAATATGGAAACTTCTCTTACCGTGAGCGGAGATTTCCTTGTGCTGGTACGCAGGACCAGTCCTTCCAAATACAGTGTATACAACCGGTTTACGGGCGCTTATGTACGAGAGATGTATTATCCTTTCACAGGGCTGTCGTTTCAGCTCGCCGGTGATACCACGGGAAAGCTGCTCGCAGCCTCCTGGGCGCCGAAAAACAGCAAATTCACGTTGTATAAATACAGCAGCGTAACGGATGCGGCTCCCGTAAAACTGGTAGACTGGACCAACAGCAATCCTACCGGCATCACCGGCGACGGTGGCGTAGGCAGGAGGGTGAATATTTTCGGCGACCTTGATAAAGATGCGGTGATCATGGCTACCGCCGCGCAATCTACTATTATCTACAAATGGCGTATTGCGGGAGGCGCCTTGCTGAGCAATGATCCTGAAATCATCAATTATAAATCCATCGCCGGCGGCGCTTCCAGCTTATGGGGATATTACGCCGAAGCACAACCTGTTTCTGCCGCTGCCAACGGCGATTATTTCCTTAACTACCAGTTTGAAACCGCACTGGTAAACGGCACTACCAACGAAAGATCGGCAGCGCTTACCCTGGGCGATCCGGTGGTGTTTACCATGCCTACCGCTTACGGCACGTTTAACAATGCCAATTACCTGGCCATTGTAAAATACCTGAATTCTTATGATCTGAACCAGGTACAGATGTCGCTTTTTGATGTCACCAATCCTTCAAAAATAAGCCTGCCGCCTACGGATGCCGCTTACCCGCAGTTCAACATATTTAACTCAGACCTGTTTACCGGCACTGCCAATGGCAACGGCACCGCCGATATCTGTATCGGCTACAGCGATAATAAACAGCGGATGCAGGTATATATGATGCTCACCAACGGAGGTGTCATGGCGCGCGAGTTCACTACTTATGCACCTTAAAAAAAGCAGGCTGCCGGCGATGCAAACCGGCGGTCTGCCTGCTGAATGCCTGTAACCATTAATCAATTTACCATGAAGCACAACGTACATTTTATCGGGTTATCCGTTTGCCTCCTGCTGGCAGCGGCATGTAAGAAGTCGGGTAAAGCCGATCCAACCACGGTTCCGCCGGTGGACACCAGCGGAACATTTGTGCCTGGCAGGAATGTGATCGTGTGGGTAGATGCCCGTTCCAACGTTTTCGGAACCTACGGAAGATTAAACGATACCACGCAGATAAAAACAGTGCTGGACACGCTGAAACAAACAGGCGTTACCGGCCTGGTGATAGATGTAAAGGGAAGCACCGGCTACACCATGTACCCCAGCGCATACGCCAAACAGGCAACGTCGATGGATGGTAAATCACTACCGGCTAACGTGGACTATGCAGGATTCATGATCAGCGAAGCGAGGAAAAGATCATTCAAGGTATATGCTTCCATCGTCACTTTTGTAGAGGGAGATGGCAGCAGAAGCATTGGTACCGTGTTTGACGATCCTGCGTTTAAAAGCCGGAACGAATCAATTGTATGCGATGTGAACGGCAACCGCGTGCCGGTTACAACTACCGGCCGCAATGCCTTTGTAAACCCGGCCCGCCCCGAAGTGCAGGCCCGGGCATTGAATATCATCAAAGAGATTGTACAGAAATATGATATTGATGGGCTGATTCTCGATTATGCCCGCTATACGGATATTGATGCCGATTTCTCCGACTTCAGCAAAGAACAGTTTATTGCCTTCCTGAAAGCAAAGTACAATGATAATGATGCTGCGAAGATGAATTTTCCCGGCGATATTGTTACTACCTGGAAAACCAGCAGCGGCCAGGTGTTGCCCGCTGCCACCGGCAAATATTACAAGAAATGGCTGCTGTACCGGGCCGGCGTGATCCACGATTTTTTTAAACAGGCCAGGGCAGCGGTGAAGAGCGTAAAATCTTCCGTGAATTTTGGCGTGTATGTAGGCGCCTGGTATGTTACCTATTACCAGGTGGGCGTGAACTGGGCCAGCGAAGAGTATGATCCTTTCAACGATCAGGCCATCCGGTTCGATTGGGCCTACCCGGAATACAATAAAACGGGATATGCCGAGCAGCTGGACATCATGATGACAGGAAATTATTTTACACAGATCCTGTTATCAGAAAATGCTGCTACCGCCAATCTTACCTATCACTGGTGGAGCGTGGAAGGCTCTATCCGCGGAACCCGTTACGTGACTAAAGATAAGGCGCCCTTATATGGTAGTATTGATATGGGGAATGTGGACTGGGCCAGCAAAGCAGAGATCACCAGGAGTATTAAATATATCACAGCCAATACTACCGGCGGGGTGATGTTGTTTGACCTGGTACATATTTATGCGCCGCAATACAATCGCCTGAAACAGCCTTTGTGGGATGCCGTGAAAGCGGGCCTGCAAAAATAAAAGCATTAAACAACGGAAACACATGCAGCATCGTGATAATAGCCTCGACGCATTGAGAGGGCTGGCTATACTGGCTATGGTACTCAGCAGCAGTATTGCTTTTGGCATACTGCCGGCATGGATGTACCATGCCCAGGAGCCGCCGCCTGCACATATTTTTATGCCGGAGTTGCCGGGTATTACCTGGGTGGACCTGGTATTTCCATTTTTCCTGTTCACAATGGGAGCCGCCATACCATTGGCATTGAGCCGGAAGGCAAAAGAGGGGGCCGGCTTTGGCGCTGTGTTATCGGTTGCCTGCCGGAGATACCTCTTGTTGGCTTTTTTTGCCTTGTTTACCATGCATGCCAGGAGCATTGTTTCAGCCGGTAATCCTTCGCCTTTTATGTACCTGTTACAACCGGCTGCGTTTATCCTGTTGTGTTTTCAATTGTATAAGCCGGCCCGGCAAACGAACCTGTGGACAGCTATAAAACTATTATCGTTTGCGATAGCGGGCGTCCTGTTGTACCTGCTGCCTTTTGAAGATGGCAAAGGTTTTTCTTTATACCGCTTCGATATTATCATGATGGTGCTGGCTAATATGGCCTTTGCGGGTACGCTGGCCTGGTGGAGCACCAGGAATAATCCCTGGTTGCGGATAGGGTTACTCCCTTTTGTGATGGCGGTGTTGCTGGGCGCGGGGGTACCTGGTTCAATGAATGAAGCGGTTTTTCAATGGTCGCCTTTCCCCTGGATGTATAAATTCTATTATTTAAAATACCTGTTCATCATTATTCCCGGTACACTGGCGGGCGAGTGGTTATTGCAGCACAATGCAGTCCGTCCGCCTGCGGACAATGCAGTACCTGCCCGCACGGGTATGCTGGCCGCTTTATCGTTTGCAGTGATCGTTACCAACGTGGTATGTTTGTTTGGCCGGTATCTGCTTGTTAATCTTGTTATTACTATCATACTTTGTTTGCTGTTATATTATTTTTCCGGGAGATTATTACACGCCGCAAAGCCGCTGCTGCTAGGGTTTTTAAAGGCGGGCGTATATCTTTTGCTACTGGGTCTCTTTTTTGAGGCATATGAAGGCGGTATAAAAAAAGATCCTTCCACTTTCAGTTATTATCTTGTAACCGGGGGGCTTGCATTTTTTATGCTAATAACCTTTTATTGCTGGCAGTTGAGCGGCGCCGGCGCCGGTATCCTGAACTATTTAAGCATGAACGGCCGGAACCCTATGGTAGCCTATGTATCGGGCAACCTGTTGCTGTTGCCGCTGTTGCGGTTAAGCGGGGGGATGAGCCTATATACCGCTATGCAGCAAAATATAGCAGGCGGTTTTTTAAGCGGCGTGTTGTTTACGGGAATTGTTTCCCTGATCACGGTGTTTTTTACAAAACGCGGATGGCTATGGAAAACATAGTCATGGCTGCTGTTAACAGGTAAACTATTTTATCAATCATACCGACATCACAACATTATGAATCTTGCGACCATCGACATTTTAATTATATTATTATACCTGGTCATTATCATCGGCCTGGGGTTCTGGATCTCCAAAAAGGCCTCCGGTAACATACAGTCTTACTTCCTTGGGAATAACAATATCAAATGGTACTGGCTGGGTTTCAGCAACAGCAGCGGTATGTTTGATGTAAGCGGTACTGCTTTTTATGTAGCATTGTTATTTATCTACGGGTTTAAGGCGGCCTGGCTGCCGTGGCTGTGGCCCATCTGGAACCAGATATTTGTGATGGTGTTCCTGGCTATCTGGATACGGCGGAGCAATGCCATGACCGGGGCCGACTGGATTATCAAACGATTTGGCGATGACAGGGGAGGCCGGTTGGCACATATGATTGTAGTGATATTTGCAGTGGTAAGCGTGATTGGTTTTATCGGGTATGTATTTGTGGGCATCGGGAAATTTGCTGCCAACATGCTGCCCTGGGATCTTTCCAATGGCATGTTCACCAATCAGCAAACCTATGCGCTGATTATTGTGGCGCTGACGACCCTTTATACCGTGAAAGGCGGTATGTACAGCGTGGTGGCTACCGAAGTATTACAATATGGCATACTGGTAGTGAGTTGTATACTGGTGGTAATATTCGCAGTAAAAGGTGTGAACTACGATCAGCTGCATCAGCAGCTGCCGCAGGGCTGGGCCTCTTTCTGGCCGGAATGGAAGCTGCACCTCAGCTGGGATAATACCTTCCCGCAGGCCAACCGTAAAATAGCCGAAGATGGCTTTACCTGGTTTGGCGCATTGATGCTGATGATGATCGGCAAAGGCATTTTTGCCAGCCTGGCCGGCCCGGTACCGGGTTTTGATATGCAGCGTATCCTTAGCGCCCGCCGGCCCTGGGAAGCGGCCAAGCTGTCGGGGTTCACTAACCTGGTATTGTACATCCCGCTGTTTATGATGGTGAGCGCTTTAACGCTGATAGCCTTCAACGTATTTATGCCTTCTTTACAATCGCAGGCAAAACCCGACTTTGAAACGATCCTGAGCCAGGTGGTAAGCAATTACCTGCCCGCAGGCATCCGGGGCATTGTGCTGGCGGGTTTGCTGGCCTCGTTTATGAGCGCATTCTCCGCTTTTGTGAATGCGGCGCCCGCCTACCTGGTGAACGATTTCTATAAAAAATATTTCAGACCCGACGCGCCGCCGAGGCATTACGTTAAATGTAGTTATCTCGTTTCTATCGGCATTATTGCTACGGGTTGTTTTTTCGGCCTGTTTGCAGATTCTCTCAGTTCTCTCACTATCTGGCTTTCCTCTGCATTATACGGTGGGTATGCTGCTGCCAACGTATTGAAATGGATCTGGTGGCGTTTCAATGGTTACGGCTATTTTGCCGGTATGCTGGCCGGACTGTTATCGGCCACATTTGTACCTAAACTGATGGAGTGGCTGAGCAATCATTATTTCAGCGGCTACAGTGAAGTGTTTGGTAGTGGTATCGGTACGCTGATCTCTTTCTTTATCATCCTGGTATTGTCGATGTCGGCCAGCGTGATCGGATGCCTGCTTACGCCGCCAACGGAAAAAGATACCCTGAAAATATTTTACGCCAACACCCGCCCGTGGGGGTACTGGAACACCGTATTGCAATGGGTAAAGCAGGATGATCCTGCGTTTGAGCCTAACCGCCAGTTTAAATGGGATATGTTGAATGTGCTGGTAGGCATCTGCTGGCAGATGAGCATGGTGATTATGCCGGTATTTTTTGTATTCGGCTATTTCAGAAATGGCTTCCTGGCCGCAACTGTATGGATACTTTGCATGATTGTTTTAAAATTCACCTGGTACGACCGTCTTAAAATTACTGCCGCATGAAAAAGATGATGTATTTTTTAATTTGCCTGTTAACACCCGCGAGTGTAGCAATGGCACAAGAGTCGCTGGATAGCAGCTATGCCAATAACTATTACAAAGAACGTGTAAAATTTTTCAGTGAGCTGCCTGCACCGGCCAAGGGCGTTGTGTTCCTGGGCAACAGTATAACGGAAGTGGGCCCCTGGAGCGAAGTGCTGCCGGGTATAACCGTGAGTAACCGCGGCATCAGCGGCGATAACTCCTTTGGGGTATATGCCCGTCTGGACCAGGTGCTGGCTTTGCATCCGCGGAAAATATTCCTGCTCATAGGCGTTAATGATATAAAAAGAGGAACGCCGCTGAATTATATAGTGGCCAATTATGAGCGGATAGCAGCTAAGGTAAAGGCCACGGCGCCGCATACTACCTTATACCTGCAAAGCGTATTGCCGGTAACGGAACCGGTGTTGGCGGATATTTACGCGAAGATCAGCAACCAGAAAATTAAATTGCTGAACGAAGGATTACAACAGATCGCAGCTAAATACCATTGTACTTACATTGATCTGCATAACGATGTTTTTGCAGGTGAGGATGGACAACTGAAGCGGGAGCTGACAACAGATGGTCTGCATCTCCAGCCACCCGCCTATATTTTATGGGTAGAATACCTGAAACGTAAAAAGTATTTATAGTATGAAAGCAATACCGTATTTTTTCAAACGTATCAGCTGTGTGGCTTTGTTATGTGTGAGCTTCGTTTCTGCGGCGGTAGCGCAAAAAATCGACAGCAGCTACAATAACACCTATTACCAGGGAAGGATGGAGCTGTTTAACACGTTGCCGCTGCAAAAGAAAGCCATTGTTTTTTTGGGCAACAGCATCACGGAACGGGGCGCCTGGGGGGAGTTGGTGCCTGGCGTAAAAGTAATGAACCGGGGTATCGGCGGTGACAATACTTTTGGCGTACTTGCCCGGCTGGATGGTATTGTGAAAGCCGCGCCGCGCAAGCTGTTCCTGCTGATCGGCATCAACGATCTGAGCAGGGGACTACCGCGGGAAGTGATATTGGGAAATTATGATCACATCGTGGCTTATATCCGCACCTATTCTCCCAAAACAAAAATTTATATTCAAAGCGTATTACCTTTATACGAACCATTTACAACGGCTGCATATCTTAAAAATAAAAAAGACAGCATCCTGCAGTTGAACGTGGGCATCCGGAAGATCGCGGAGAAGTATGGTCTGCCTTATATCAATCTTCATGAAATATTTGCCGATGCCAATGGCGACCTGGTAAAAGAACTGACGGCGGATGGCATCCACCTGAAACCTGCGGCCTACGTAATGTGGGTGGACTTCCTGAAAAAGCGGAAATACCTGTAGCAAGGAAAAGTATCGTTATGAATAATAAAAAATTATACGGGCCGGCATTATGGCTGTTGTTATGTATCCCGGCATTTTTGTACGGCGGCGCGCCAGCAAGGGAAATTTATGCGGTGAAGGGCGCGGACACCTTATGGTTTGATCACTACCGCCCGCAAACTGCTGCCAACGGCATCTCTGTGCTGTTTGTACACGGCGGCGGTTTTACCGGCGGAGACCCTGTAAACCAGGCGCCGTTTGCCGAAGGCCTTGCCCGCATGGGATATAATGTGTTTGTGATCAAATACCGTTTATACCTGAAAGGTAAAAGCTTTGGTTGTGAAACCGTGGCGCCGGAAAAACTGAAAGCTATCAGGCTGGCCGTAGAAGATACCCGTGATGCCACCAGCTATTTACGCGGGCATGCCGCTGCATTAAACGTAGATACGTTGAAGTTATTCCTGGCGGGCAGCAGCGCCGGTGCAGAAGCCGTGTTGAACCTGGTGTTCAATCCTTTTGTAAGCCGGAAAAACAGTAGCCATAAACCATTCCGTTACGCCGGCCTGATGGCCTTTTCCGGCGCTGTGCTGGATATGAACCCGGTATATGTGCAGCGGCCGTTTCCTGTGTTGCTGATGCACGGCACCAATGACCAGCTGGTGCCCTACGCCACTGCGGCGCATCATTTCTGCAACGCTACCGATGCCGGATGGATCATGATGTCGGGCGGCTATACGCTTTTTACGGAAATGCAGAAAAAAAGATGGCCGGTAACCCTTTACACGTATGAAGGTAAAGGCCACGAAGTAGCCAGCTTTATGTTCAGAAAGTTTAAGGAGATGGATAACTTTATGCAGAACGCTGTGCAGGGAAAAAAGCAGGCGCCGATGCATTTGATTGAAAAATAAATAGCGGATTATAAATTTTATAGGGAGATATGAAGATAACCGGAACATTCCTGGATGAGATCAGCCACGACATCCCCCATCAGAACTGGGGAGCCAAAGAATGGCGCAGGGATTTTGAGCACATGAAAGCAATCGGGATAGATACCGTGATCCTTATCCGCAGTGGGTACAGGCGTTTTATTACTTATCCGTCGGCCTATCTCATAAAAGAGCAGCAGTGTTACCGTCCGCCGGTAGACCTGGTAGAGCTGTTCCTGCAACTGGCAGATGAGCTGGATATGCAATTCTATTTTGGGTTGTACGACAGCGGCAAATACTGGGATTCCGGGGATATGCAGCACGAAATCGACAGCAACCGTTTTGTTATAGATGAGGTATGGAAAAATTACGGACATCATAAAAGTTTCAAAGGATGGTACCTGAGCATGGAGATCAGCCGTAAAACCAGGGGCGCTACCACGGCTTTCCGTACGTTGGGATTGCAATGCAAAGCCGTGAGCAATGGTCTGCCTACATTGATTTCCCCGTGGATCGATGGCAAGAAAGCAGTGATGGCGGCATCGGCGGTGATTACAAAGGAAGATGCCGTATCTCTCAAAGCGCATGAGCAGGAATGGAGCGAAATATTTGCCGGCGTACAAGGCGCGGTGGATGCCGTTGCGTTCCAGGATGGGCATATTGACTACCACGAACTGGATGATTTTTTTGCAGTCAATAAAAAAATGGCGGATCACTTTGGGCTGCAATGCTGGACCAATGCAGAAAGTTTTGACAGGGATATGCCTATTAAGTTTTTGCCTATCAAATTTGAAAAGCTGCGTTTAAAGCTGGAAGCTGCCAGGAGAGCAGGTTATGATAAGGCCATTACTTTTGAGTTCTCTCATTTTATGAGCCCACAGTCGGCCTACCTGCAGGCGGGACATTTGTATAACCGGTATAAGGAATACCTGGAAGAAATAACGGTTGCGGAGAAATGTGGCCGTTAACCTTCCCTATTTCAGCAAATTTTCAATGGCCTCCTTCAATGACGCATCACTGGGTCGTGGCGCATTGTTATCGGATAGCTTACCTGCTTTATCGATCAAAACATAATGCGGGATAGCATTTGTGTGTACTTTCCAACGCTATCCGCTATAAAGCTCAGCTCAAACTTTGGCAGCAGCCGCTGCATAAACAGAAGGTTCGAATACTCAAAATACAAGGCGCTGATTTCCCTGGTAGTGAAGTGGGAAAAAGTATCCGTTACTTCAAATATGCTTTTTGCCTGGCTGTTAAAGAGGGAAAAGTTTATGCTTCATAGTAGTATGTGGGTTTTGACGGGATCCGGTGACAAAATTTGTCCGCCGTTATCACATAAGATAAGCAGAAAATTGATATGATCCTATCCTCGGTTGAAAGATGTTTAACGGTGATTGTAATTTTAAAACAAATGAATAAATTTGCCACATGAGAATGACTGTAATGTTATAATATAAATTTTCAAGTCTACTAAGATCAATGTCCCGGAGGGGGCATCAATTCTTTATTGTCTGAACTTTTATAGTATAACATTATGCACAGCACCCTGAATCCACAACAAATACAGTCATTTATTACTGACGGCTTTGTCCGTATTGATAATGCTTTTTCTGCTGATTTTGCCAGCGAAGCAAGAAATATTCTATGGAAAGATATTCCGGCGGATCCCAACGACAGCAACACCTGGACAAAACCGGTTGTTTGGCTGGGTATGTATACACAGGAGCCATTTATTAAGGCTGCCAATACCACCGTTCTTCATAGCGCATTCGATCAGCTGGTCGGTAAAGAAAAATGGGTTCCCTGCATGAGCATGGGCGCCTTTCCCATTCGTTTCCCGTCGGAAGTTGATTCAGGGGATACCGGCTGGCACGTAGATGCGGGTTTTGCCGGTGCGGATCCGAATGACTTTTTCGCGGCCAGAATTAATATAAACTCTAAAGGCCGTGCCTTGCTGATGCTGTTTTTATTTTCGGATGTCGGCGAGCGGGATGCGCCAACCAGGATTCTAAAGGGCTCACATCTGGATGTTGCCCGATTGATGGAGCCGGAAGGTAAAGAAGGACTTTCTTTCATGGAGCTGGCAATGAAGTTGCCGGAATTGCCGGAGAGGGAGGAAGTGCAGGCCACGGGAAAGGCCGGCACCGTATATCTTTGTCATCCGTTCCTGGTTCATGCTGCCCAGCGACATCGTGGTCTGGTACCTAAGTTTATGGCACAGCCGCCGCTGTTACTCAGAAGCGGGTTTGATATCAGTGGTACGGGCCCGTGCAGTCCGGTAGAGGAAGCAATAAAAATCGCATTGGACGTTTAGCGTGTGTAATAAAGTAGATGTCCGGATATGCCTGCGGGATATCCGGACGTCTTTTTTTGCTCATTTTTCTCTGCAAAAGAAGTATTGTGAGCTATTTCGCCAGCAGGGCTTGCCTTTCAAAGATTACTCCGGGCCAGCCGTGAATGATAAATTGCCTGATATTTTGATGATCTGTACCATCCGGTGTATTTAATACAGCCTGGTAGTGTTCAGCAAATAAGTGAAGGGTATCTTCTTTGTTCAGGTTATTTAACTGCGCGAAAGCAAACACCTTTGCACTTCCCTGATTTTGGGTGGCTTCATTATATGCCTCTCCATTTTTAAAAGCTGCAGGCTGGTGTTGATAGTGAGTTTCTATAAATTCAATCACCTCTTTGAAACTAAGTGAATTGTCTTTTAATTTTTTAATCAGCGTAATCAGTTGCTCTTTCATCCAGCGTATTATGTATTTAAAATCAATGTGAGGCTGTGCAAAGGCTTTGGGGGCGGCACAACTCATTTAACAGGTCAAAAATAGAAAAAGATGACGTTGTCGTTCTGATTTTTTCAGGATGGGCGTAGCCATTTTTTCAGCAGCCGGGTAATCACAGGCATTACCACCCATGTTAACAAGGCTACCATGCAAATTGCAATAATAAACGCCCGCAGCGGCATGGGCAGGTTTTGAAGATAGGGGCCTACTGTGAATGACAACAACAGGCTTGTGGGGAAAACACCGCATAAGGTGGCTACAGCCATTTTCCATCTTGGAGGCGGCAGCGGATAGCGAAACCAGGCTTCCAGTCCTGTTAGCGGCCTGTAAACCGGTTCTTCGGTAAGCTTTGAGGCGTAAGCCTCCCAGTCTTTAAAAAGTTTTGAATTATAAAATGCGTCTCTTTCTGCTTCATCAGCAAAAGTTCGTAAGATGCCAATTTCATTGGAATCTGAACCCGGCAGCGATGTGATCATGGCAGCGCCATGAACGCCGCCATGTATAAATGATTCACCGAGGAATTGCCTGAGGGCTGCTTTAAATTCCTCTTCTTTTCCGGGAAGCACTTTTCTTGTAATGGCTACATGTATCGACATCTGTTAAATGATATTTAAAGGAAGCAACAAATAAATATACAAAAAATGTTTTCCCGGATGCCGATGGGTTTATAGCTGCTCTGTTTTGCTGATTCCACTAAATCCGCGATATAAGCTTTTAATGTTGTTGTAACCCTGACAGGATTTGGCTCCTCGTATTTTTTCCATAAGAGAAGCTGCTAATGGTTATCGAAGGCACGATGTAACTGCCCTGAAGAGGAAAGTAAGCCTGTGTTTTAAAGCCTGGCTTTCCCTGGTTATAGGTGGGTATCTGGAACGTATAACCCCGGTAGTTCGAATAAGCGGTACCATTAGCAGGGTTGCTCACTTCACCGGTCGGGAAATTAAACACCCGTGGGATGCGGCCAAAGCTGTCCAGCTGCTGCGTAAAATCGTTGACATTAAAAGTAACGGGGAAGACAGGTCCGGCGCTGGCTTCAGTATTGGCAGGTAGGATTTGAAGATAGATTTCCTTAAGAAAAAAGCCGCCTCCCAAAAAGGAAACGGCTTTTACATCATCACTCAAAAACAATTTCTATTTCTTTTCAGGCAACGCCACAAAGCGGATCACATTCTTTCCACTCAGGTAGTTCTTTGACGCAGCCTTAATGGATGCGCCGTTAACGCGGCCCAGTTGTTTTTCTATATTGGGCAGCTCTTTCAATTCTTCTTTACTTTCTATTTTCCCGGAGATAAATTGTAACCAGAATTCATTGCTTTCTGACTGTAATTCATATTGCTTCCGGAAGCCTGCTTTGAACTTCTGCACTTCATCGGCAGTGGCGCCCTGTTGCTGTAAATTGGCAATATCCTGCTGCACCAGTCCTACCAGGTGTTCTACGTGTTCAGGCGCACAGCCGAATGATACATTTACGGCAAAGCGCTGATCGGGTTCTTTCGACATATTTGCATTTACAGAAGGGGTGTATACTTCTCCGGCGTTTTCCCGCAGGCTTGTTAACAGGCGGTATTGAAGGATTTCAGACAACGCCTGCAGCTGCACTTTATTTTCGGTACTATACACGCAGTCGCCATTGTAAACCAGTAATACCGTGGCTTTATTGTCTGTTCCTTTGGTCACCGTTTTTACCAGCTGACCTTTAGGCACGCGCAGCGGCAGTTTAACGGCTTTCTCCTTTCTGTTCAGGGAAGGCAATGCACCGAGGTACTGTTCGAGCAGTGGCTTTATGCTATCGGTGTTGAAATTCCCTACAAATACGAAGTTGGTCTGCGAGGCATCCGCAAAGCGGTCGCGGTAAACTTCATAGGCTTTTTCCAGGCTGATGCTATCAAGTCTGCTTAAAGTAGATGGGCTTGTGCGGTAATTGTAGCCGCTTAATATAGCGGTCACAGTATCTTTAAATACATTGCCCGGATCATTGTAACGGGTTTGGATCTGCTCCCTGGATTGCGCCAACGCATTTTCAAATAGCACGGTATCTTTCCGGGGTGCGGTAAACCGCAGGTATACCAGTTGCATCGCCGTTTCAAAATCCTTTATGGTACTGGCGCCGCCAACTCCCTGGCTACGTCCGCTGATGAACGCGCCCACGGAGGCAGATTTGCCGTTTAATACCTTTGATAATTGAACCGGCGAAAGGTCGGCAAGACCGGACCCACTTATAATTCCGTTTGCACTGGAAGCGCTGGGGTAGTCTTCATTTGAATATTTATTGATACCACCCGGTGCAAATGACAGGAACTGGATCACATCATTTTTGTACGTGGTAGGTTTGAGCCATACTTTTACGCCATTGCTCAGGGTTAGCTGCTGTATTCCTAATGCGGGATACTTTTTTTGCGCTACTACTTTTCCGGGTGAGGGTATTTTCTTTAGCAGCGGCTGGTTGATAACATTGTCTTTGTACTGTGCCAGTGAGCTTGCTGCTATTGTTTTAAACCATCCATTAACGGCAGCGGAATCGGGAAGATTTTTTTTCTCTTTGTCAGGGGCAACGATGAAAATATCGCGGTTGGTATCTTTGATATATTCGTTGGCTACTGCTTTCAGGTCGTCAAGACTGATGCCGGGCAATTCCTTTTTCAGGAAGTTGTATTCCCAGTCGAACCCTGGTGAAGCCGCTCCTTCAAGGAACAGCGCCTGGTATTCTTTCACGTAGCTTTCAGAAACTGTTTTATCTTTTTCCTTTGCTGCTTTTTCCAGGTTTGTGAGGTAGGCCACTTTGGCGCGGTCCAGTTCTGATTGTGTAAAGCCGAAGCGTTTTACCTGTTCTACTTCCGACCAGCCGGCGGCAAAGGCTTCCGCCAGTTTACCGGGTTTAGCGGTCACGGAAAAGGAGAACTGATCCAGTCCGCCCATTAAGTTGCCGATGCCTGCGTTTACACCCAGGAATGGAGGATTGGGTTTTTGAGATAACTCCCCGATCCGGGCGCCGAGTATCTGGTTAAACAACGACCGTTTTACCGTGTTGAGATAGTCGGTAGTGGTGATCATTTTACCGGCGGTATGCTTTATCGCCATTTCCAGGTTGGTGACAGATACTTCGGGGTCGGTAATGGTGAGGAACTGATTTTTGCCTGTGAGAGCAATTTTATAATCGGGTCTGGGTTTTTCATTAGCGGGGTTTTTGAGGTCTGCAAATTGTTTGCGGATCTGTTGTTCTACCTGGTCAACATCCACATCGCCCACTACGATGAGCGCCTGCAGGTTGGGACGGTACCAGTCGTGGTAAAAACGACGGAGGGTTGCCGCCGGGAAATGCAGGAGTATGCTATCTGTACCAATGGGCGACCGGTTGGCATACCTGGCATTGTTTAACACCACGGGGAGTGTTTGGTCCTGAATGCGTGCTGCTACTCCTTCGCGCAGGCGTTTCTCTTCAATGATCACGCCTCTTTCTTTGTCAATATCGTCTGTTTCCAGCAGGGCTTCCTGTGCCCAGTCGCGCATAATATCCAGGCCACGGCTTACCATTTTTGGATCGGCGGTAGGAATAGGCAGCTGGTAAACGGTTTCATCGAACGATGTAAAAGCGTTCAGGTCGGCACCAAAACGTACGCCTGCTTTCTGCAGGTAATCGATCAGTTCATTTTTGGGGAAATGGGTGGTACCGTTAAAGTTCATGTGCTCCAGGAAATGAGCAAGACCACGTTGGTCCTCATCTTCCAGGATAGAACCTACTTTGTTGGCCAGGTAGAATAGCGCCCGTTTGGAAGGTTCATTGTTTTTACGGATGTAGTAGGTAAACCCATTTGATAATTGCCCGGTACGAACTGCAGCGTCCAGCGGAATGACCTGGCTCTGACCGGAGCCCTGCGCAAAGCTGTGTGCTGTTGAAAGACATAGCAGCCCTGCTATGGCCAGATAACGATAATGCATAGATGTTTATCTTTTGTTGGTTTTTGTATGTAACACGGTTCCGTTATAAAGAGGCGGATCAAAGCATTACAGCATGTCTAAGATACCCTCATTCTCAATAATAATCATTCCCTGCCTGTCTGTTGTAATACCTTTTTGCAGGGTATAGGTGTATTTCGGTACGGTACCTTCCATGATGGTTGGCAGGAATTCAAACTGTATATGATCGCCTTCGGTTTTTAGTGCGTCCCCCACTTCAAAGATATGGGTGGAGATAATAAAGAAGCAGTCCCTGAAAGCGGTGAAGGCCGCTGTTACGGCCAGTGTGGCGTCATAAGCATCTTTCACGTTGGTGCCTTTAAACAGTTCGTCGAAAATAACGAAGAGATGTTTGTCTGCGTCTACTTCTTCCGCTACCTTTTTTACGCGGAGTACTTCTGCATAAAAATGGCTGTATCCGCGGTTCAGGTCATCAGGCACATTTACAGAAGAGTAAATACCATCCAGTACCGAGAACTCCAGTTCCTGCGCGGCTACGGGAAATCCCATATGCGCGAGGTACATCATGATACCGGTTGCTTTCATCAGGGTGGACTTGCCCGCCATATTGGCCCCGGTGAGGAATAGCACGTTGCTGTTGCCGTTAAACGAAAGCGTGTTGGGCACTGCTTTATCCAGGCCGGGATGTTTAACTCCTTTGGCCGCCAGCACATTTTTTTCTTTCGGCAATGCCTTTGCATAGGTAAATCCTTTTGCTTTGGCAATGCCGGAAACGGTGAGATACACTTCTATTTCGTAGGTGAGCTCCAGCAGGATTTTTAACTTATCCTGGAATACATGTGCCAGCAGGTAGTGTAGCCTGGCGGTTTGCAGCAGTGATCTTTCGGCGCTTATATTTTGCAGCCGCTTATCCCGGAGGATGTTCCGGGCGCCTGCCACCCATTTTTCCCAGGGGGTATTTTTGTCACGGCCTTCTTTTTCCAGCTGACCAAGTAGGGTAGTGAAGCCTTTCAACAGCTGTACGCAGGTAGCTATTCCCTGCAGCTGCAGTTCATATGCATCATCCTTTACCAACAGGGCCGCTAATTTTTTCCGGCTCATTTGCCAGAGGGCCAGGGGAAAGTTGCTGTCGCTTCCTTCATCCAGGAAGGCTTCCGTGCTGCCCAGCAATTGTTCCTCAAAAGGGAACGGAATGGGCTGATCGCCGAAGTAGCGGAATGCGGCGCTCCTGGCATTGATCTGGTCCGCATCGGTTAACGGATGGAGGAACATGGCATCCAGCAGTTTTTCCGCGCCCCGGGTTTTTACCTGGTTGAAAAGGCAGAAGATGGAATTAGCATTATACTTTCCAAGCAGCGACAGATCGTCCAGTGTTTGTTTATCTGCAATAAAGCTCATGTGGTCTTCTTTATTGATTTTTTCCTGGCCAATATGTCCAGGATACCTTCATTTTTTATAATTACCATACCATGCCTGTCGGAAGTAATACCGGCAGCCAGTTTATGGGTATAAACAGGCTTGCTGCCTTCCATTAACGTTGGCAGGTATACGAAATTGATATTGTCACATTTCTCTTTGAGTACGTCGCCGGCTTCAATGATATGTGTAGATACTACGAACATACAGTTCTTCCTGCGTGCAATGGCAGATGTAATGGCGATGGTGGCTTCGTATGCGTCTTTCACATTGGTGCCGCGGAACAGTTCATCAAAGATGACAAACAGGTATTTATCGCGGCTTAGTTCCTGTGCAATGGTTTTAACACGCAGCACTTCTGCATAAAAGTGACTGGCGCCCTGGCTCAGGTTATCCGGCAGGTTGATGGTGGTGAAAATGCCATCTCTTACAGAAAACTCCATTTTTGCGGCAGGTACCGGGAATCCCATCTGGCCCAGGAACATAGCAATGCCCAGTGCTTTCATGAAGGTAGATTTCCCGGCCATGTTGGCGCCTGTCAGGAAAATAATATTGCTTGAGGGACTAATGGTGAGGGTATTGACCACCGGTTTGGTTAAAGACGGATGGTAAAAGTCTTCCAGTATAACTGTTTGCTTTTCCGCATCAAGGGCAACGGGGAAGCAGAATTTGCGCTCCCGGGCGGTGCGGGCAACAGACAGGTATACATCGGCCAGGTAGATATGTCCCAACAGTTGCAACACGATACCCCGTTGCCGGAAGCGGAGTATTTTATCATACTCCGCTACCGTGGCAAAGGAAAATTTCTGTTTGGTATGTTCCTGCAGCAGGGGTTGCAATTCTGCTGTTTGTAATAACCTGTCGATGGAGGCGAGTTCCTTGTTGTAAGGAAGATCCGCTACCTGTTGCCGGATGTTGTCTGCAAATGCGCGGGTTGCCTGTAAGATGCCGATCAGGCTTACTACGCCTTTTTCAATGGCTTTGTATTCCGTATCGGCGGCAATCAGGTGATTAAACTTCCTGCCCAGCGTATGTTCCTGGTCATTCAGTTTGGTGCGCTCATCGGTATTCTGCAGGTGTTGTTCTGCGGCATCAAACCAGTCGCCTTCATACGGGAAGCGGATCTCCTGTTGGGAAAACGCGCGGATGATGGTGCTGCGTGCATTGATAGCCGCTGCGTCTGAGAGCGGGCTGCGGAACATTTCTTCCATCAGTTCCGATCCTCCGCGGGTAAAGGTGCGGTTAAATATTGTATACACTGAATCGCCTCCACCTTTCCCGAAAATATTCAGGTCATTCAGCGTTTGTTTGTCGGTCATTAGGCTCATACCAGCTGTTTGTTTTATTTTCTTCTTCTCCTGATAAGTAAAATGCTGCTGCCTATCAGCAATAATCCGGGGATTACACCCATCAACCCGTATTTCACCACTTTCAGACTTCCTTTGGTGAGGAAGAGGGTGTTGTCTTTTGAATGCGGGCGACTTACATCTACCGGTACGGTGCCGTAAGATAGCCAATGGAACATACCGGGAATTAAAGAAAAGTTAGAAGCGCCGTAATATCTGATAGGCGGTTTCATACCACCGTTACTGATACAATCGGCATCTCCTATGATCATGATGCGTTGCTCTTTATTACCTACCTTTCTCGATAAGGCCATTGCTGTAACGAAGCTGTCTGCTTTTTCTCCGGCCATAATATCTACGGAAGCAGAATCATTGACAAAATCGATGGTCTGCGTTTCATTCCATGTTTTCATGGTATCGGTTTGAAGAACGGGGGTAGCTTTAAAGCCTTTATCTTCCGCCATTACCAAACCAGCAGCTTTTACCATGCCCACATACGCATGTTGTTTAGTCATAAGGTCAAACACAGGTGCGATGTCGGTTGCTGCTTTTGTTGGCCGGCATATCACGGCATTGGCCACTACATCCGTTTTAGGCTGTACCAGCTGACCAGGAATGCTTTTTACGCCGAACTGTGAGATGAAGGAGTCCATCACTGCTGATCCGGGTTTGATAGCTACCACCAGGTTTCCGCCATTGGCAATGTAAGCATCCAGTTTACGTTTTGAAACGGAATCCATATCCTGCTGCATATCGGAAATCACGATGATATCTACTCCTTTAGGGATCTGGTTACTGCCGGAGAGATCCAGTGTTTCCACATCGCAGCCCTGGTTGGTGAGGGCATAACGGAATGTTTTAACAGAAGAAAACAGGGTATAGTCCTTTATCCGGTCGCCTTCAATTTTACGTTCTCCCTGACCCTGCAGGAAGGCGATTTTTGGCAGCTTCATTACCATGCGTTTGAACACGGCAGATACTTCCGCTTCATCGGGGAATTTCATCATATCTTCATAGATTCTCAGGAATGCCTTCTGCCCGTTTTCTCTTTCTACCAGGCGAACAAAAACATTGCCTTCATCTCTGAGGTTGATTTGCTTTCTTATTTCTTCCGGTTTCAGGAACATGTCAATATCCAGGTCTTTGATCTCGGCTTCCTTTTGCGCCATTTCCGCGAGGGATTTGTTTTTATAAACAAAGTTCAGGCGGGGATTATTACTGGCCGTATCATAGTAATAAACGTATTTCAGCTTTGTTTCGGGTTTGAAACGGATATATTGTTTTAGTCGTTGTCTGTCTTCATTTACCATTTCAGGCATCCCATTGTAGCCTTCCCGGTCGAGGAGGTTTACATAGGTAGTGATAGTGAGGCCACCGTCCAGTTTGGCCATGATTGCCTGGCTGTTGGGTGTGAGGGTATTCCGTTTTGTTTCGGTAGCGTCGTAATAGGCCATGAATATTGGCCGGGACGTGGTATAGCCCAGTGCCATAGCAGCTATCACTACAATGGCATATTTGCTCCATACCGAGGAAAAAGAGGCGTGGGTGCGGTTAGCCTGTAATTTCAGGATGCTCAGCGCCAGGAACATAGCTATTACGATGATAAAATAAAGCACATCTTCTGTGCATATCAGCCCATCGATCATTTCGTTACACCGGCCGGAAATAGACAGCCAGTAAGTGATATCACGAACAAAATCAATACTCTGCCATACTTTGTTCATATAGCTGAGGGTTCCCAGCAGTACCAGCGTTCCGAGGGCGGCCACTACCTGGTAGGAGGTGAGAGACGACATAAACAGTCCGATGGCGGCATAGGCGCACATGAGGAGGTAGATGGCGAAGAGTCCTGATAATACCGGCGCCAGTTCAAACTTGTCTACTATAAACATGCACACCGTCACATACACAAGCAGCACCGCTATGAGGAGGAGGCTGTAGACCATCATCGCCAGGAATTTTCCGCGGATGATTTGTGAGGAAGTGATGGGAGATGAATATAATAATTTGATAGAACCGCTGCTCAGCTCCCGGCTCATCAGTCCCATTGTGAGCAGGGGCATATAGAGATACAGGTAACTTTGAACGGATGCCAGCAGTCCCCTTTGTCCGGAAAAAATATTGGCGGAGATAAAGGACAGGCCAAAGCCGCTGCTCTGGCCCCGCAACATTTCCTGCATGGTGTCTGCAAAACCCATCCCTGTCTGAAAAGTAAATACCACGAGGATCATCCAGGCGATCGGTGAATAAAACAAAGTGAATAACTCTGCTTTGGCGATCTTAAAAATTTGTCTCATTGAATATCTTTTATTGATTTTTTATTTGGTATTTTTTTTAGACAACCTGGCAAATACGGCGTCCAGTGAACTCTTTTCAATAATCAGTTCCATGAGTCCCCAGCCTCTGCCCACGCTTATTTCTGCAATGCGTTGCGCTGTTTTCTTTTCCCCGTCGTATCCGAGTCTGAAACGGGAGGGGGCCAGTTGTTCAATAGACCTGATACCTTCCAGCTTCAGCAGTTCTTCATGTGCGGGAGGGGTTTCCAGCATTATTACCAGTGAATTGGGTTCAATGTAGTTGTCGAACATTTCCAGGGTTCCGGAAAACACCATCTGCCCTTCTTCAATCATTTTGATTTCCTTGCAGGTGGCCTGTACTTCTGTGAGGATGTGGGTAGACAATAACACGGAGCGGTCTGTCGCAATTTCTTTGATCAGGTTCCTTACTTCCACGATCTGGTTTGGATCGAGGCCGTTAGTGGGTTCATCGAGCACTACAAATTTAGGGTTGTGCACAATGGCCTGGGCAATGCCCACACGTTGCTGGTATCCGCCGGAGAGGTTGCGGAGCAGGCGTTCCCTGAAATGTGCCACGCCGCATCTTTCCAATGCCTGCTGTACTGCTTTTTTTACCTGGTCTTTTTCCACCATCCGCAGGTCAGCGCAGTAGGTGAGGTATTCTTCCACGGTGAAATCGAGGTACAGCGGCAGCTTTTGCGGCATGAAGCCGATGTTGCGCTTGGCCGTTACCGGGTCTTCTTTCAGGTTGATACCGTTGATAAATACTTCTCCCTTTGATTGTTTTAACACCCCACAAATGATATTCATGGTAGTGGATTTGCCGGCTCCGTTGGAACCCAGCAGGCCCACAACTCCCTGGCTATGGATCTCAAAATTTATGTCTCTTACCGCCCACTGGGAGGCGTAACGGTGAGACAGATTTTCAACTTTTACGATGGCGTTTTCCATTCATTACGGATTGTTTATTAAATAAATTAGCAGGCATAAGCTTTTGCTTACACGATTATTGCGTTTGAATATTTTTTTATAAAGATGGGTTACTGAAAAATACCTTTCGCCGGGGACAAGCCCCGGGCGAAAGGAAAGGTCAGGAATCAGTAGGCGGCGTTTGCAATAGCGCGTACATCTATATGATATTTTGTTTTGTAATAATCCACCAGGATATCAAACTTCTGTTTTATGAGCGGATACTGGAGGTACGGTTGCATTTGTGCATCCGTCCGGGTTGTAATATGCATGATAAATGAAGTAACATCATTTGATTTGGCCGTTCCCCAGGAATAGGTGCCGTAATACCATTCGCCTATTCTGCCGCTGATGGGATCATAGCTGGTTGGTAAAAAGCCCCTGTTCCGGAAGGCTTCCAGGTTGTCCGGCAGCGACAATGGTGCGGTGGGCGCCGCCGCAGTAGCGTAATTGCTGACAGTATAGAATGCCGCAGGAATATCCAGGATATTATTACTGATGTAATAGCTCCAGATAGCGCTTATGAGAATATTCTTTTTCGCTGCTTTCTCCGCCGGGGTCATGGTACGCAGGGATGCGTTCATACCTGCGAAAGTGATGGACTTACCCACTACTTTGTAATCGAAGTAGAGATATTCCCTGCCCGGGGGCATTCCTATCCTGTATTGTTTGATGGTATCTGCCATCAGTACCCGGTAAGGAATCCCCTGGCTTTTCCTGAAATCTTCCGGGAGGAATTTCAACCACACATCATTGAGAAAGTTCAGCATATCCCCGGCATAGGCGGGATTGCCCAATACCGCCGTATCGATCTTTGATGCGCTGGTGCCGGATGCTTGCGTCCACTCAAAATCCTTTTGTGTAAACACATACAGGAAGTAAGACCCGTAGTTGTCATAGAGCTGCTGGATTTTATCATTTGCCTCTTTGGGGGCGTTCCCCTGGGGCAACACATAATCAGGTCCGATCGGCGTGGGTGCGCCAATTTCATTATCCTTCGAACAGGAGAATAATAATATGCTGGAGATGCAGCCGATGAGAAATATATGCTTCATGTTAAAGATGGTATTGCGTGTTAAATAGTTACTGTCCGATCCTGTCGGTCATAGTGCCGGAAGTATTTTGTTTCAGTGCCGGATTTCTCTGCAGTAAACTGTTAGGAAAAGGCAGCGTGTACATCGGGTCTTTTTCTTTCAGCGTGTAATGCAGAATGGCTTCTCCCAGTTCATGCTGATACCGGTGTGTAATAGCAGGCATGCCGTAACGGCGCAGGTCAAACCAGCGGAATCCTTCCAGGAAGAATTCTTTCCGGCGCTCGTCCCGTACTGCCTTTAGCAGTACTGCTTTATCGCCGATGCTTTCATCTGTATAACCGATGATACGCGTACGGCGCAGGTCATTCAGATCTTTCATGGCGGCGCTCAGTTTTCCGAGTTGCACATTTGCCTCTGCCCTGTTTAACACGGCTTCCCCGGTACGAAGACATTGAACAAGTTCTCCGGTTATGTTCGTATACTTCGATATGAGCGGCGCGTCGCCGTTTGAATTAGCGATGCCATATTTACGCCGTACATCCTTCTCCTCGTCATAAATGGACATAAGTTCCGGTGAAAACGTATAGGCGGTTTGGTCGCCCCCCTGTGATTTTCCGCCAAACATCCATTCCACTTCAGGGTTGGTATAGGTGAGGTAGTACCCGGTGGTGATGCCGGTCATATCCATCAGCACGCCTGCCTGTTCAAACACCTTATTGGCTTCGGCTACACAATCCTCCCATTTCTCCATATAGAGATATACCCTTGATAAAAGAATGTGAATAGCCGGCTGGTTGATGTGAAAATCCCTGCGGGCGATCGGCAGCGGGTCCATCAGGGTGGCCGCTTCTTTCAGATCGTTGACGATTTGCTCGTATACCTTTGCCACTGTCGACTGCTCCATGTATTCCGCAGTTACACTGGAGTTTAGCTTTAAGGGTACGGCAAGCGCCTGCGGATTGCTGTTGTAAGGTTCTCCGTAGAGATTTACCAGCCGGAAATAATAGAATGACCGCATAGCCAGGGCTTCACCTTTTACCCTGTCTTTTTCCTGCTGGCTGCCGATGGCGGTGTTGATATTATCCAGCACAGCGTTGCATCCCATGATCCGTTCATAAAAATAGTAGTAGGCCGTAGATGCAGGATCTTCACTGATAAGATCGCCCAATCCGTTCCTGTCGGCCAACCGGGGCTGCCAGGCATAAAAGAGGTAATCCGTTTTAACAGTAGCCGTTCCTACAATGGAGTAGCCGGTACCGGCGCCCCATTCAATATTAAGATCCACGTCGTCGTCCATGCGGGAAAGAAAACTTGTCGGCTCTTCATTTCCCATATAACCTGATCCCATCAACAGCTCCCGGAAGTCGGTGGCTGTTTTGGGAATGATCTCACTCTGGGATTGTTCTTCCAGGAATTTAGTGCAGCTGGAAGCCAGTAGCGTGAAGACAAAGAAAACAGAGAATAACTTATATTTCATGCGCTTCAATATTAGAAAGTCATATTAAAAGATAATGACGTTGTTCTGCGGGCAGGCCATCCGTTTGTTTCTGGATCGTAGCCTCTCCACGCATCGTCAAATGTTACCAGGAACGGGTTGGTCATACTGAGCGATGTACTCAGGCGTTTGATGTGTATCTTTTTCAGCAGTTCCTGTGTAAACTCGTAGTTAAACGCAATCTGCCGGCAGCGGATAAAATCAGCATCTGCCACCATATAATCGGATTGGTTATACAGGTCATATGGCGTTACCGGAAAAGGCTCTATCGTTGGCAGGTTAAACTCTATCCTGCGGGGATTGCCGGGCGGAACAGCAGGAACGTTGGTATATTTCTCATCGCCTGGTTGTTTCCAGCGTTCCTTCAGGATCCTGGGCGCATTCTGTTCGGGAGTGGGCGCACCGGAAGCATTGTAAAACACCGGCAGTCTTTTTTGATTTCCGAATGCCATTGCGAACTGTGTGCTTACAGACATGTTTTTATACCTCACCATTGTGTTGAATCCACCGGAAAAGTCGGGGTCCAGCTTACCTGATTTTACCAGGTATTCCAGGTCATTGGCAGTGGGTTTAATATTCATATTTTTGAAGGTAGGTATCCCATTGGCAGGATTTAAACCGGCATAAGCATAGGAGTAAAAAGTAGAGTAGGCTTCTCCGTTCACAATAGCTGTTCCATTCAGATAATCCTCTCTCGTATTAACCCTTTCGTTTTGTTTCAGCACATTCCGGGCAAGACCCGTATTCACAGAAAACTGCCACATGAAGTCTTTGGTACGCACCGGAACTACACTGATGATCAGGTCATAGCCGGTATTTTCCATCAGGGAGCCAAATACAGTGGCGGAATTCATCCCGTTTTCAACGGGTACGTCCCGTGAAGCGAGGATGTTACTGCTTTTCTTGTACCAGTTGGCGGTGGCGGTCAGGCGGCCGTTAAACATAGCAACATCCAGTCCGAAGTTCCATGTTTTTGTTTTCTCCCAACCCAGTTCAGGATAAGGCAGCGATTTGATGTTGAGGATATACTGTTTGAAAACGTTGCTGAGTCCTCCGTCGGTAGCAATCAGGTAAGGCGATACCGCTTCCACTGCATTTCCCTGGTAGCCGTAGGTGGCAGACACGTCGAAGGCATTCAGCCATTTCTGGGAGCTGAGGAATTTTTCATTGGCAACGCGCCATTTTCCACCCACCGACCAGGTTGGCTGGAACCTTTTGTTTTTATCCTGCCCGAAACGGTTGGAGGCATCCAGTCTTGCGTTGAAGTTGAAGATAAAGCGCTGATCAAAACCATACACCGCAGAAAAATATTCACTCAGGAAATTACTCTTCTGGTTAACGATTCTTGAATTTACGCGCATGAGGTCAAGGAGATTGTCGCCGTTGCCGGAGATGTTCGCAGACAGTGCCGGAACCGGTGCATAGCTTTCCCCGCGGTAACGGAGATAGCCATAACGGGTATCGGTGTTACCCTGCGTGAGTGCGGATCTCGCCTCCATTCCTCCCTGGAGGGTAACAGCATGCTTAGTGCCGAATAAGTGGTTATACACCAGGCTGTTTCTCCAGGTATATCCACTGTTGTTGGCATTCTGCAGTTGTACGAGTCCTCCGAAAGGCAGGCGGCTGGCCAGTTCCTGCGGAGAGTTGGATAGTACGCTGCCAAACTCATATCCTCTTGTTTGAGTGATATAGTAAGACAATTCCGTAGCGTAAGATTTTACATTGGAATTGGTAAGGGTATAAGATAACAATCCCTGGTATTGCAGGTCCTTTGTTAACTGCAGGTTCACATCTGCAGTAGACGACAGGTTAGTGGTCACATTTTTATTCCCGGTATTATTAATTTCATTCTGAATGTTATACCGGTAGCTGGTGTTGCCGGGGAAAACGGTACTGGATTCTCCTCTTTTCTCGTGATAGAAAAGGGAGCCGTCATCGTTATACATGGGAATGGTTCTGGCAGTACTGTAAGCATAGGTGAACGGATCTACGCCATATGCAAAGCCATCTGTTTCCCGGCGGCTTCCATTCAGCATAAAGTTTACGGTTAGCCGTTTCCCAAACCGGAGGGTGGTGTTGGAAGAGGCGGCGAAAGAAGTAAGGTCATTTCCTTTGGCTTCGCCGTTTTGCTGCTGCAGGCTAAGAGAGGTTCTGTTGGAGATCTTCTCGGTACCGCCGGAGATGCTCAGGCTGTGATTCTGACTGAACGGATTGCGGAACAGGAGAGAGAACCAGTCGGTATTCTGATTTTCCAGCTTCCGGTACCGTTCCACATAAGTGGCATAATCGATCTCTTTTCTCTGTAGTTGCTGGATCAGTGCAGCGTAGCCGATAGGCAATACTTCAGCAGTATAGCTGTCGCGCGCTTCGTATACTTCTTTTGAAAACTGCATCAGTTCCTGGGAGTTCATCAGGTCGAAGTCGCCGTAGGTAGGTTTCTGACCAACGGTGAGGTTGGAGGTATAAGATACCGATAATTGGCCGGGCCGGGCTTTTTTCGTGGTGAGTACAATTACTCCGTTGGCCGCCTGTGAGCCGTAGATAGCGGTGGCTGAAGCATCTTTTAAAACGGTAATGGTTTCAATATCGTTTGGATTGAGCCAGGAGATTGCGTTAGATGCGATCAGGCGTAGTTCGCCCATATCGTTGGCCAGTGATCCGCTGCCATTAGGTAAAGGCAGGGGATCGCGCTGGATCACGCCATCCACTACCCAAACCGGTTCCTGGTTGCCCAGGATGGTAGAGGTACCGCGGATACGGATCTTTGGTGTGGAACCTACCTGCCCTGACTGTGTTATTACAGACATGCCGGGTACTACGCCCTGTAACATCTGGTCGATGCTGGTTTCGCCGGCAATCTTGATATCATCGGCTTTTACAGAATAAACGGAACCTACGTAGTTCTTTTTATTCACGTTCATATACCCGGTGATCACTACGTCATTCATTTCAAAGTCTTTCCTGTTTAATGTGATGTTCAGTAACAGGTTGGCGCCTTCCGTTACCAGCAGCGACTTCGATTGTGTTTTATCAAGCGTATTGGCAGTAAAACCATTATTCCCTTTCAGGACAGCGATTTCCAGGGTTTCATAACCCAGCATGCTGATCACGAATACGGCATTTTCGGGAGGACGGTTAAAGAAGAAAGCGCCATCGGACCCGGTGATGGTGCCGCTGACCGTATTTTTTATCCGGACAGAAACGCCTGGCAGTGGTTCACCGGTTGCTGAGCGGATGGTACCGGTGATGGTGTTGGGAGGAGCCAGGATATTGGCCGGTACCGTTTTGCGGGACAATACAATTGTTTTGTCTTTGATCACATAGGTAACAGGAAAGTCTTTCAATACTTCATTCAGCAGATCTTTCAACGGCATATCACGTACAGAAAGCGATACATTCCGGGTATCGTTGATTGTATTATTATTACTGAAAACTACGTACCCTGTTTGTTGTTTGATGGCACTAAATACTTGTTTGATAGGGATGGCTTTGCCCGAAAGCGTAACGGTTTGTGCGTGACCCGAGGCATTTGCCTGAAAGATGGCGGCGGCTAATAAAATGACAGTAAGTCTCATTACCAGAAAGATTTTGGTTAGGCCCATGTTTTTTCCCTGACGATCGGGCGGCCAATAGCATTTTTTTTGCATAAATTGCATGAGATTTGGTTGTTAATAAATGTGAATTGCAATAAACCGTTTAGAAACCAACTAAGTCAAATACACCGTCACGGCCGCAATCCGTGACGGTTTTTTAATGGTTGGTTCGTTTAATAAAATAGTCAGGCCGGGCCATACAGGCCCCTTCTGTGATTCTCCGGTGAAGTGTATCTGATACTTATTTATTCAGCACAATCAATTTGCGTCCTTCTACTCTAAAGTCTACTTCTGTTCTCCTTAATATTTCCAGCAGGTCTGTTAATGAGATCTGTCTGCTCATTTCTCCCATGAATTGTATATCCGGTATACCATTTTCATAAACTACATCTATATTGTACCAGCGTTCCAGCTGTCGCATTACTTCTTCGAGATTGGCGCCTTCAAAGTTGAACAGGCCGTTTTTCCAGGCCATTATTTTTTCAATGTCCGGATTGTTTACTATAGCTATTTTTGCTCCCGGTTTATTGGCCCCGGAAATATTGTTGATCTGTGCCTGTTGCCCCGGTTTGAGGATTATGCTGGCAGGTTCACTGACTACTTTTACGCTTCCATCGAGCAATGTTGTATTGATCGTTTTTTCATTTTCGTAGGCGTTTACGTTGAACAACGTGCCCAGTACTTCTATGGAAGCTTTATTATTTACATTTACCAGGAAAGGTTTATTGACATCTTTTGTTACTTCAAAACAGGCTTCCCCGTATACTTCCACTTTTCGTTCCTTGCCCGCAAACACGGTAGGGTAGCGGATGGAGCTGGCTGCATTTAACCACACTTTGGTTCCATCAGGTAAGGTTAGCTGGAATTGGCGTCCTTTGGGCGTGGTCATTTTGTTATACTGGATACCGGACACGGCTTCCCCGGAAGGATCATACACCAGCTTTCCGTTGGATAATACTACGGAGGTGCCGCTCTGGTGCGCAACAATTCCGCTGGTCATGCTATCCAGTACAACCTGCCGTCCGTCGGCCAGGGTGAGTATAGCGCCCTGGCTGCCGGGAGTGATATCCGCCATATTTGATGCGATAACCGGCGACTGATCTTTTTTATTCATTACCAGCAGGTAGGCGCTTCCGGCAAGCAGTAATGCTGCAGCAGCAGCCCAGCCCCATCTGCGGATAAAATGAACCCGGTGAACAGGGGGCGCCACAGGTTGGTCAAATCCGGGGATCTGTTCACTGATCTTCCTGGAAATCCTGTCTGTATCATAGGCATAAAACCGCTGAAGATTCGTCACCAGCTGTTGCTGATCGGTTAGTTCTGCAAAAAGACGGCGGTTATCATCGGAGGTGTTGATCCACTCCGTTAACGCAATTTGCTCGTCAGCATTCAGACTATTGTCCAGGTATTTGCCAATCAGGCTGGCTATGTAATGATTGTTCTCCCTCATGTCGATACTACTAAAACAACTAACTCCTCTTTTTATACCGCCCTTCTCAAAAAAAAATCAGCGTTGCAGCAATAATAGTGCGGAAACGAGGACTGGCAGGGATATCAGCTCGTTTTTTAAAAGAGCGGTGCGTAATAATCCTACGCCTTTTGCTTTTTGGTTCAGCACGGTCTGGTAGGCCATATTGAGTTCATCGGCGATTTCCTGCGGCCGTTTTCCGTCGATAACGGAGAGGCGGACTACCTGCCGGCATTGTGGCGGCAGCTTTTCAATTTCCAGGAAAATAGCCTGTATCACCTCCGTTTTTATATAGGCTTTCTCAACATCTATGGAAAAACGGTCGGCTCCCCTTTCTATTGACTGGTGAATATCACCATGTCGTTTTTGTGCCTTGAGATAATTAAGGGCGGCATTTCTTGCGGCAGTGAACAGAAAAGCTTTCAGTTGCCCCAGTGTAGGGAAGTGTTCTTTTTTTTGAAATGCCTGGATGAAGCATTCCGAAACAATATCTTCTGCGGCCATTGTATCGGAAGTCAGCTGTTCCGTAAAAAAACAGAGCGGCCGCTGGTATAGCGCATAAATTTGATGCAGTGCTTTGTGTTCGCCCTGCTGAAAAGAAGATATCAGCTCTATTTCCCCGTATGCTTGCTTACTTGACAATGCTTATTTTATGTTCATGTTTGGAAGCACAAACTAGAGCAAAAATTCTCAAGGAAAAAGCGGTGTCTTTAAATGATTGAAAATTAATTGATTATGAATTAAGAATCAGGCTGGAAGTTCTCCCTGGCCCCGGGAGAATGTTTTTGATGGCCGGTTCCGGAAGGTATCTGCCCGTTTAAAAGTTACCTGCTGCTGGCGGAACCTTATTGACAATGTTATTGTTATCACATCTTACAAGGTTACCCAGGTAGTTTCTTTTCTAATAATCTAAAAAAGATAATTTTATGTCTATCGTAAAAGTAATTGAAGTAATCTCTTCATCAGAAAAAAGCATTGAAGATGCTATCAATAATGCTGTAAGCGAAGTTTCAAAAACCATACATAACATAGATTCTGTTTATGTAAAGGACATCAAGGCACATGTAAAAGATGGCAAGGTATCTACCTATGGTATCATTTGTAAAGTATCTTTCCGCATAGATGAAGCCGAACGGAAATAAAAAGGGAGCCTAACCATCATTAAAACCAGGCTGAGTTTGTATCATAAGACCCCGGATATCTTATGTAAAGGGATGCTCATGGCATATGTTTTGGGGCCATTTCCCTAAAAGGAGGGGATCATGAAAAACTCACTTTTCTTCTGTTATACGCTGTCATTATTGTTCCTCTTATGGGGGTGTAACAACAGATCTGCCGACAGCGAAAAAAAAGCCAAAGAAGCTAACCGCGCAAAAATCGACAGCCAGATGATGAGCAGCCCGTCTGCGGATTCATTGGCCGTTGTTCCTTCCAAAGCAGATGCTGATTTCCTGGTAGAAGCTGCCAGCGGCGGAATGACGGAGGTACAGCTGGGACAACTGGCTCAAACGAATTCCATGAACAAGCAGGTAAAGGCTTTTGGGGCCTTAATGATAAAGGACCACGGAGCAGGTAATGAAAAACTGAAAGCACTGGCCGCATCCAAAAATATAACGCTCCCTGATTCAGTATCCAATCATCAGCAAAAAATAAGGGAAAGACTGGAAAAAAAGAAAGGAGAAGCATTTGACAGGGTCTATATCAGCATGATGATTGAGGATCATAAGAAAGATATCCGGGCGTTTAAAAGCGCGGCCAGGAATGCTGCAGATGTGGAGATAAAGGCTTTCGCGCTGGACAATCTGCCGATGTTATCAGCGCACCTCGACTCCGCCCGGAACCTGCAAAGAAAAATGGGTATACCGGTTGGGCCATTGCCTTACCAGTAAGCAGACTCTGGCAGCCTAAGTGTATAGATAGTGTATAGATAGTGCATTGATAGTGCATTAATAGTGCATGAGGAGTGCATGCGAACAGTATAGATAGTGCATGGATAGTCCATCAGATACCCATGTCCGAAGTACCGGAGACGCATCCGCGAGGCAACAGGGATACCTACTTTTTAGTATATAAAGGCAAAAAAACGGGAATACGGGAGTAAATTTCCGGTATGAAAGATTTCCGGCATCAGAACAGACTATATTATAGCCCTGTTGAATTTGCAATGAATTATATCGGGGGGTACCTGGAAAATACCTATCCGCTGCTTCCTTATATATTTACCTTTCCAGCCGGAAGCCGGGTTCCATTGCCGGCCGTTCTGCAAGATTGGATACGGTAAAGCCGGTGGCATACATCCACCGGGCTATTTTTGTAAGCTTCTCTATATTGATGGTAGCTGCTTCATCGCCAGGGGTGTGATAAAGGGCATGTGGCAATGAGCTGAAGTACAATACCGGGATATTCTTTTTTGCGTAGGGATAGTGATCGCTGCGGAAGTACCATACTTCCGGGTGAGTGGCTTTATCCCATGCGGTGTCCAGTTTGAACCCCGGCCCTTTACGGTTTTCTTCCAGCCCTATTTTTGCCAGCGTGGAAGAGCTGAGGTGAGGCGGGATAAGGCCCAGCAGGGCGGCGCTGTCGGGCGCATTATTGCCGATCATATCTGCATTTAATACCGCCACCAGTGATTCCCGCGGTACCGTTGGATGATCCGCATACCAGGTAGAGCCAAACAGTCCTCTTTCTTCCGAACCATGCCAGATGAACAGGGCGGAGCGCTTACCCGGTTGCTGGTGGAAGGCCCGGCCAATGGCCAGCAGGCCAACGCTTACGCTGGCATTATCATCAGCGCCGTTGTAAATAGAATCGGCTACTCCGGGTACATTCCTTACCCCGTCATGATCCTGGTGGCCGCTGAATACCACGTATTCTTCTGCCAGCTTTGGATCGCTGCCTTTTACTTTCGCTACCACATTTACCGAAGGGTAGGTGAAAGATTCAGAGAAGATGTGCGCTTTCAGTTGTTGCCTTGGTTGCTGTACCAGCGGCAGGGCATCCTGCTGCAGCCAGATAATGGGAACGCCGGTTAACAGCTGCCTGTGAAAAAGACTGCCTTCTATCTGGTAGGAACCGCGGTTGTTATATTGTGTGGCTTTACCCCATCCTTTCTGCGCCAGTTCATCAGCAACAAAGATAATGGCCACTGCACCTTTGGAGGCGAGGTACTGCGCCCAGTAGTTCACCACTATGCCTGCGTATCGCGTAGGTATGTGCACACGCGGATCATTGATGCCTTTGGCAGAAAACTGCAATGCCACTACTTTTCCTTTTATGGTGGCGGCAGATACGGTGTCGGCGTCATTTATAAATACAATAGGCGCATCCACCGCTGCAAAGCCGGGTTCATATACAATAGCATCCTGCCACAAATGAAACGCCCGGTTGCCTATACTGATGGTGCTGTTGTTACTTACCCGTTCCCGTATCAGGGAAAAGAACTGGAAGTAGGTGCCATCATCGCCGGCGGGTTCGAGGCCGGCTTTACGCGCCTGCTCCGCCAGCCATACGGATGCCTTTAATTCGTCCAGTGTACCGGCTTCCCTTCCTCTGAAATGATCGTCGGCCAGGTAGTACAGGTCCTTTTTAATATCGTCCGCTTTTATGGCGTCTATGGGCTTTTGGCTTTGCGCCATTAATGCGCTGCCGGTTAACAACAGGGCAGCCAATGCGGCGGAGAAACGGTTTGTCATAAGCATATCTTTCTGCAATAAAAATAAGGTAATGAGGGCTAATATATTCATCCCGGTTACGCACGGGAATTTTTTTTGGAAGTTTCACTACCGGAAATTATATTTGTAGAATAGTATAGTATAGTACAGATGCAGATGGTACAGATCAACTAAAAAAGCACGTTATGAATGATTGGATCACAGCGCCGTTCCACGATTGATGTTTCCACCATTCGTATTCCATTTACGTTTTAAATTGAAAAAAATGATTGCCAAACACTTGCTGAAATGCGTCATTGTATTTCTTGCTGCATTTTGTTTGTGCATACCAGCGTATGCCCAGCAAAAAACATTCAAAGGTAAAGTCATCAGTTCCACAGACAAATCACCACTACCATTTATCTCCATAGTTGTAAAAGGCGCCACCGCCGGTGCAAAAACAGACGAGGAAGGCCGGTTTGTGCTCACCATGCCCGCAGGCAGCAGCACAGTGGTTGTTTCGGGAATTGGTTTCCGGCAGCAGGAGTTAGCGCTTACACAGGATTTCACCACTATCGCCCTGGAACCCTCTGTGGAAAACCTGAACGACGTAGTGGTAGTAGGATATGGCACTACAAAAAAAGCCACGTTAACAGGATCTGTTGCAGCGGTGAAAAGCGCGGAAATAGTAAGGAGCCCGCAACCCAATATCTCCAATTCACTCGTTGGCCGTATGCCGGGCCTCATTGCACCCAACACCAGCGGGGAACCAGGTTACGACGATGCCCGCCTGCTGATCCGCGGGGTGGCCACCACCGGCAACTCTGCCCCTTTAATTGTAATTGATGGCGTACCCAATGCACTCGGCGGATTTTCCCGCTTAAACGCCAGCGATATTGAAAGTATCAGTATCCTGAAAGATGCTTCTGCCGCCATTTATGGCTCGCAGGCAGCGAACGGCGTTATATTGGTCACCACCAAAAAAGGAGAAGCCGGTAAAACAAATTTCAGCTTCAGCCTGAACCAGGGTTTTATAAAACCTACCCGGTTGCCGGAATTTGTAGATGCCGCTACCTATGCTACTATCGTAAATGAAATAGGCTATTATAACAATCCTTCACAAGGCCAGCACCAGCGCTATTCCGATGCAGAAATAGAACTGTTCAGAAACGGGAAAGACCCCGTGTCTTACCCGAACACAAACTGGGAAAAGGAACTGATGAAACCATTGGCGCCTCAAACTTCCGCCAATCTATCCTTCTCCGGTGGCAGCAATAAACTGTCGTATTATATCTCCGGTGGTTATCTGAACCAGGATGGATTGTATCGCAACAGTCCACTCAATTATAAACAATATAACATCCGGGCAAACTTCGATATTAACTTCTCTTCCAAATTTAAAGCAACCATACAGATGTCCGGTCGTCAGGAAGAAAAGACCGCGCTGGCCGGCTTTGGCGCCTCCAATGTATTTGAATTCCTTTACCGTACCTATCCAACACTCCCGGCTTATTATCCGAATGGTATGATGGGCGCCGGCGTGGAAATGGGGAAAAACCCACTGGCAATGGCGCAGTTATCCGGCGCGGATAAAAGACCCATCACCACCGGTAGTATCATCGGTAAAGCGAGTTACGAATTAGCTAAAGGGCTATCAGTAGATGGAATGGTATCTATCGACAAGCGTTTTGAATTTGATAAACAGCTGGCTAAAAACTGGATCGTGTACCAGTACGATAAAGGCACACAAACCTATGACCCGGTGAAAGGCGGTCCCAATAACCCTTCCATGTCGGAAAGCCAGATCAACTATACACTCCTGAACTCTTTTCTCCGTTTGAGCTATGATAAACATTTTGGTAAACACCAGCTCAGCGCGTTTGCAGCAGTACAGCAATCGAAAACAACATATGAAACTTTTGGCGCCGGCCGTCAGAACTATATCACCACCTTGTTGCCGGAACTGAGCCAGGGTGGCGCCCTGCCAACAGATGCAAGTAACTATGGCAGCAGCTACATCATTACCCGCAGAAGTTATTTTGGCCGTATCAGTTATAATTATGCTGAAAAATACCTGTTAGATGTACAGCTCCGCGAAGACGGATCCTCCATTTTTGCACCGGGAAAACAATACGGATTTTTCCCCAGCGCAATGGCGGCATGGCGTATTTCAGAAGAATCGTGGTTTAATAAAAATGCTGTTAACAGTTTAAAGCTCCGCGCTTCCTACGGATTGCTGGGAAATGAAAATATTAAACCGGACGATGCGCCCGGTTATCAATATCTTCAAAACCTGAACCTGCAAACCAATGCGCTGAGCACCTTAACAAACGCAGGACAGCCTTATGGCGCAAATATCCCCACTATTGTATACGCCAAACTGGCGAATCCGAATATCACCTGGGAAACAGCGAAGAAGGCCAATATCGGTATAGACGCCTCTTTATTCAACCACTTTAACGTTACCCTGGATGTGTTCAGTGAAACGAGGGACAATATCCTGGCGCCGAGAAATTTAAGTATCCCCGGCGTAAGTGGTATCAGCAGCAGCCAGATCCCCGACGAAAATATCGGTAAGGTCACCAACAAAGGTATTGAAGCCTCGGTGATGTATGAAACCCGCTTCAACGACGTGAAATTCAATATCGGCGGTAACTTCAGCTTTATCAAAAATAAAGTCATCTTCCTGGATGAAGCGCCGGGTACCCTCTCTTACCAGAAAGTGGAAGGACACCCGATCAATGCCGGTCTGTACTACCGCAGCATCGGCATCTTCAAAGACCAGGCACAGATCGATGCCACACCACATGCACCCGGCACTAAGCCCGGTGACCTGATCCTGGAAGACTATGACGGTGATAAAACCATTACCGCAGCCGACCGCGTAAGAGTAGACCAGAACAATATCCCGCAAATCGTATATGGCATCACGTTAGGCGCCTCCTGGAAAAATTTTGATGTAAATATTTTATTACAGGGGCAGGGAGAATCCGCACAATACCTGCTCTGGGAATCCGGTGAATTTGGCTCCTTCCTCAAGGAATGGGCGGATAACCGCTGGTCGCCGGAAAATACCAATGCTTCCTGGCCACGCCCCGTATCCAGACCTAATTCCAGCAACCTCGGCGCATACCCAAGTACTTTCTGGAACTGGAATACTTCTTTCCTCCGTCTTAAAAACCTGGAGATTGGCTATAACCTGCCCACTGCTTTATTGTCGAAAGCATCTATTAAATCCGCCCGCTTTTATGTGAATGGCTTTAACCTGCTCACCTTTACAAGAGTGAAACAAATAGATCCGGAAGGCACCGATGGCAGCGGATATTTTTACCCGCAGCAAAAAGTGTTTAACGTAGGGGTGAATGTGAATTTTTAAGAGGGGAAACAAATCATTTACTATTTTAATTGCAAAGAAATGAAGACTAAAAATATATCACTGATCCTGGTAGCAGCCGGCCTGGCCGCACTGGGAGCATGTAAGAAAGATTTTCTTGACACCGCGCCTACCAGCATCATCACCGATGCTGCCGTATGGGGCGATTCCTCGCTGGCGGAAGCCTATGTTACAGGAAGATATATCGGTGTGGGCGGCAATAACGATGGTGGAAAACCCGGCTTTGGCCGCGCCTTTGAAGATGCCTGGATGAGTTCTGTAACAGATGAATCCGTAGTAGTATGGGACAACAATACCTGGTTTGTGCAACAAGGCGCCCTCACCCCGGACAGAACCGGCTGGATGAGCGATACCTGGATCAGGAGCTATCGCAGCATCCGCGAGGTGAATTACGCTTTGGCCAATATCGACAAAGTGCCGATGAGCGATTATGGAAAAGAACGGCTGAAAGGAGAGCTCCACTTTATCCGCGCTTACCGCTACCAGGACCTGATCCGCAACTTCGGTGATGTGCCTTTGGCAGGCGACCGCGTATACAACCTGGATGATACCAACTTCGATTCGCTTTTTATCCGCAAACCGGTGCAGGAATGTATTCAGTATGCAGTAAGTGAACTGAATACCGCCGCTACTATGATGAAGGATAAAAGTTATCCCGCTGGCCGCGGCTCCTATGCTGCCGCACTGGCATTGAAAGCGCGCCTGTTGTTGTACGCTGCCAGCCCTTTGTATACCAACGGTTCCAACGATAAAACAAAATGGGCTGCCGCCGCTGCTGCCGCCTCCGATGTAATGGCGCTGAATAAGTTTACGCTGTATAACAACTATAAAACTTTATTCACCATCAGCGGTACCAGTGAAGATATCTTTGAACGGGTATATTCTCCTACCAACGAACACACCAACCTGGAACTGGTAAACGGTCCCAATGGTTATGGCGGATGGGGCGGAAACACGCCGATGCAGAATCTTGTAGACGATTATGAAATGGCCGATGGCTCCCGTTTCGACTGGAACAATCCTGCAGAAAAAGCAAATCCTTACCAGAACAGGGACCCACGTTTTTATGCGAGCATCCTCTATAATGGCGCTCCTTACAGAACCCGCAACGTGGAAACATTTCTTCCCGGCGGTAAAGACAGTAAAGATGGCAATGGCAACTGGAATACCAGTCCTACCGGCTACTACATAAGAAAATATATCAACGAAGGCAACCCGGTTGAAAACCCGAACCAAACAGCTTATCAGCCCTGGAAATATTTAAGGTATGCAGAAGTGCTGCTGAACTACGCGGAAGCGCAGAACGAGGCCGCAGGCCCGGATAACACGGTGTATAAAGCGGTGAATGACATCCGCGCAAGAGCAGGCATGCCTGAACTGCCCAAAGGATTGTCGGCCGACAGTATGCGGATCCGCATACGCAACGAACGCCGCATCGAGCTGGCCTTTGAAGAGCACCGCTATTTTGATGTACGCCGGTGGAAGATTGCAGAGGTAACGGAAAACGTCCCCGCCTATGGCATATTGCCATCCAAACAACCCAATGGCGCCATCGTATACACAAGAATTATTGCGCTGGACAACCGTAAATTTGATAAAACAAAAAATTACTGGGCGCCCATTCCGCAGTCGGAAATTAATTCATCCGGAAGAAAACTCCGTCAGAATGCGGGGTACTGATATGCTCCTTAAAATGATACGGATAACGGGCATACCGTTATTCGTATTGCTCATAAAGACCTATAGCTATAAGTTTAAAAAGATTTTTTTATGATACGATTCATCCATTTGAAACAGGGCATCTGGTTATTGGCGATGTGCTGCTGCGGACAAGCCTTCGCACAGGATGCCAGGCCATTTACAATACCTGTGGAATCAAAGAATAATGCCGTGGTATTACAGGTAGATGCAAAAGGACAATTGTCTACCATCTACTTCGGTACCAGGCTATCCAACGCCACAGAGTACCAGCAGGTACCAATGGCATACAAACAAACCGAAGATTATTCAACCGTATCCAATGCCGCTTATACCGCTGCCGGTACAAAAAACCTGGTGGAACCCGCCATCGCGGTAACGCACGCCGATGGCAATAATGCACTGGACCTGCGTTATGTAAGTCATAAAGTAACTCCCCGCGGAGCAGATGTAGCAGAGATCAGTATCCTGCTCAAAGACCCGGTATATCCATTTGAAGTAACGTTGTATTACAAAGTGTATAAAGCTGAAGATGTAATAGAGCAATGGTCCGTGATCAGGCACCAGGAAAAAGGAAATGTAACCCTGCAGAAATTTGCTTCCGCCAATCTTTATCTTAAAGCGCCGCGTTACTGGCTCCGGCAGTATCATGGCGACTGGGCAAAGGAAATGCAGCCGGAAGAAACACCGCTCACCCACGGCATTAAAACACTGGACTCCAAACTGGGTACCCGCGCTAATTTATTCCAGCCACCGGTATTCATGGTGTCGCTGGATCAACCGGCTACAGAAGACCAGGGCAGCGTGTTATACGGATCCCTGGAGTGGAGCGGAAATTTCAGGATCGATCTTGAACTCGACAACCTGGATAACTTACGTATCATTGCCGGCATCAATAATTATGCATCTCCCTATGTATTAAAAACAAATACCGCTTTTGAAACACCGCCTTTCCTGTATACCTTCTCCACAAAAGGAAAAGGAGATGCCAGCCGTAAGCTGCAAAGCTGGGCGAGGAACTATAAAATACTGGATGGAAAAGGAGAACGGCTCACGTTATTAAATAACTGGGAAGCCACTAATTTCAACTTCGACGAACCGGTGCTGAAAAGTTTATTAAAAGATACCAAAAATCTCGGCGTAGATCTCTTCCTGCTGGATGATGGCTGGTTTGGGAATAAATTTCCGCGCAACAGCGATCACGCAGGGCTGGGCGACTGGCAGGAGAACCGCAAAAAACTGCCTAACGGCATCGCCGCGCTGGATAGCATGGGGCAACTCAACGGGGTGAAATTTGGTATCTGGATAGAACCCGAAATGGTGAATCCAAAGAGTGAGCTGAACACGAAACATCCGGACTGGGTGTTAAGACAACCCGGCCGCGAAGAACATTATTTCCGCAACCAGCTGGTGTTGGATTTGAGTAATCCGCAGGTACAGGATTTTGTATTCCAGGTGGTGGATTCGCTGTTTATAAAAGCGCCTGAATTATCTTATATCAAATGGGATTGCAATGCTGTTATTTACAATGCATGGTCCGCTTACCAAAAGCAGCAGCAGTCGCAGTTCTACGTGGAATATGTGCGGGGCCTGTATAAAGTACTGGCCAGGGTGCGCGCCAAATATCCCAAAGTGCCCATGATGCTTTGCTCCGGTGGCGGCGGCCGTGTGGACTATGCCGCGTTACAATATTTTACGGAATACTGGCCCAGTGATAACACGGATCCTTTGGAACGCATCTATATCCAGTGGGAAAACTCTTACTTCTATCCGGCCATTGCCAGCGCCAACCACGTAACCGACTGGGGTAAACAACCTATTAAATTCAGGGTGGATGTAGCCATGATGGGCAAGCTGGGGTTTGATATTGTAGTAAAGGATTTAAAAGAGAAAGATCTCGCTTTCTGCAGGGAGGCGATTAGCAATTATAATGCTTTGAAAGATGTGATCTGGCACGGCGACCAATACCGGCTGGCAGATCCGCACGGGGGCAGCGTAGCCGCCGTAATGTATCTCGACGAAAAGAAAGCTACCGGCGTGTTGTTTAACTACCTGGTGAATTACCGCTATGGCGAAGGCAGCAAATTCCCCATCCGGTTAAAGGGCCTGGACCCCGCAAAGAAATACCGCCTGAAGGAAATTAATCTTTATCCCGGGGAAGATACAGTTATCCCGGATAACACTATATTTACCGGCGAATTTTTAATGAACATCGGATTTAATCCACAGCTGAATGTTAAAAGAACCAGCGTGGTTATCCGGATTAACGAAGTATCCTGATTATCTATGAACAAATTCCAGTTAGAAGAACATCCCCACCAGCGGTTAAATATCTTAACGGGCGAGTGGGTATTGGTATCGCCACACCGTACCAAAAGGCCGTGGCAGGGCAAAGTAGAGAAAGTAAACAAAGACCCGTTGCCGGAGTACGACGCCTCCTGTTATTTATGCCCGGGCAACAGCAGGATGGGCGGGGATCAGAACCCTGCTTACACGGAGCCTTTTGCATTTACCAATGATTTCGGCGCACTGATGGCAGATACCCCTGCAGGCGCTGATGTGACCGACAGCTTATTACATGCGCGGGGTGTGAAAGGTACCTGCCGCGTGATCTGTTTTTCTCCGCGGCACGATCTCACGCTGCCGTTGCTGGAAGTTGCAGACATCCGGAAAGTGATCGCGTTATGGCAGGAGGAATTCCGCCAGCTTTCTGCGGATACGGATATAAAGTATATCCAGATCTTTGAAAACAAAGGCGACATCATGGGGTGCAGCAACCCTCATCCACACGGACAGATCTGGGCAACCAGCGATTTACCGGCGGAGCTGATCAAGGAAACATCTCACCAGAAAAAATATTATGCAGCTACGGGCAAAAGCCTGCTGCAAAGCTATGTGGCCCTGGAGCTGGAAAAGCAGGAAAGGATTGTTTGTGAGAATGATCACTTCGTGGCATTGGTGCCCTTCTGGGCGGTTTGGCCATTTGAAACCATGATCATCAGCAAGCGGCATGTACCGGATCTGCTGCATTTTAATGAAGAAGAGAAACAGGCGTTAGCGGATATTTTAAAAAGACTGACCATAAAATATGATAATCTTTTTGAAACTTCATTCCCTTACTCCGCCGGTATGCACCAGGCGCCCGTGAATTCGGGCGATCATCCGGAGTGGCACTGGCACATGCATTTTTATCCGCCGCTGCTACGTTCTGCGTCCGTGAAAAAGTTTATGGTGGGATATGAGCTGCTGGCCAGTCCGCAGCGGGACATTACACCGGAATGGGCTGCCAGGAAGTTACAATCGCTGCCTGAAACGCACTATTCTCTGCAAAAAGTTGTAAGTGTAGAAAAAACACAATAGCTTAGTAGGATAGTGTAGTACAGTTAATTCCAGATCAATTTTCCCTTACATGCAGGACGTATACGAACAGATACATGAACTGGACGGAATTCCGGGCCTTTCTAAACATGAACAATTTGTTCAGGGTATCATCAATGCCATCAACTCAAAGTTGTTGTCGAGAGGCGACTCATTGCCTTCTGTGAATAACCTGATCGGGGAGCTTGGATTTGCGAGGGAAACGATTGCCAAAGGTTATAAGGAACTGGTGGAAAGAGGGATTGTGGCGTCGCAAAACAGGAAAGGTTTTTTTGTGAGCAGCGACGATACCGGGCAGCAGCTGAAAGTAGCGTTGCTGTTATTTGCGTTTGATACTTTCCAGGAAACATTTTATAAAACCTTCCGGGCTCATCTTGGTGAAAATATCCAGCTGGATGTATTCTTCCATCATAACAACATCGAGGTATTTGAAAGCATTGTAGCTTCCGTAAAGGGCCGCTACGGGATGTATGTGGTAGCGCCTATCCCTCATCCGAAAACAGCGGAGATCCTGCGGGGGCTGCCAATGGATAAATTCCTGATGATTGACCGGTACGAGCCGTTACAGGCAGATTGTTCTTACATTGTGCAGGAGTTCGGGGAATCTTCCTACCGGGCATTCACCACGTTAACGGATACCATCCGGCAGTTTGATGAAATGATCTTTTATTACCGGCCGTCTACCGATACGCCGATAGAAATACTGAAGGCATTTAAGCGTTTTATAAAAGATCGTAAGATCAACGGTGTTATTAAAACGGAATATGTACCGGGCACGGTTGCCAAAGGAAAAGTATATTACACCATCAATAATACGGAGTTGTGGGCCATTCTGAAAGACTGTGTGGGAAAGAAAATGACGCTTGGAAAGGATGTGGGCATCTTATCTCACAATGATGATGTGGTAAAGGAAATTATCTGCAACGGTATCACCACTTACTCCACGGACTTTAAACTGATGGCGGAGAAGGCAGCCGTTTTTGTACTGAACCGGGAGAAGATCCAGGAAGTACTGCCTACCGTGCTGATAAGAAGAAAATCTTTGTAACTGTATTATTAATGCCACTTTCTACTATTATAAGCTTTGCTTTTTTCGTGGTGCTCATGACGGTATTGTCGTGGTACATTACAAGAAGGCACCAGTTGAAAACCGCCGCCGACGTATTTCTTGGCAGCCGTAGTTTAAACTGGCTGGTAATAGGCGGTGCGCTCATCATGACCAACATCAGCGCCAACCAGTTTATTGGTGAAAACGAATCTGTTTTCATCAATAACATGTCTATTATGTCGTGGGGTGTTACCTCTGTATTTGCGATGTTGCTGGTAGGCGAATTCCTGATGCCCATTTATCTGCGGATTGGCGCCGTTACTACGCCGGATTTTCTCGAAGTACGGTATGACAGCGGCACCAAGAAAATAGTATCCGTTATTTTCCTGCTCAGTTATCTCGTAAACCTGATCCCCGCTGTATTGTATGGCGGGGCGGTGGCCTTTAACGGTATCTTTCACCTGAATGAGCTGTTGCATATCAGCTACTGGTCCACCATCTGGATGCTGGCCTGCCTGATAGGCATCACGGGCTTTTTCTATAATGTATTGGGCGGTTTAAAGGTGATCAGTATCTCCGACACGTTGCTCGGCGGCGGTATGCTCATCGGCGGATTGCTGCTGCCTTATTTCGGGTTTAAATACCTGGGGCATGGCGATGCGGAAACCGGGCTGCTAACCGTACTTGGAAGCCACACCGGTCATTTAAATGCCATCGGCTCGGCACACGATGCGATTCCTTTCAGCACCATTTTTACCGGTATGTTGCTGGTGAATATTTACTACTGGGGCATGGAGCAGTTTATTGTGCAGCAGGCGCTGGGTTCCGTGAACCTGGAGCAAAGCCAGAAAGGGATTGCGCTGGCGTGTTTGTGTAAGTTATTGTCGCCGCTTATGCTTAATATCCCCGGTCTCATTGCCGTACACCTGTACATCCATCCGCAGGCAACGGCGGAAGTATTTCCCAGGATGGCGGCAGATGTGTTGCCGCCGGTATACACCGGTTTAATTGCGGCCATTGTTTTTGGCGCGGCGCTCAGCACTTTTAATGCGGGGCTGAACAGTGTAGGTACCTTGTTCACCATGAATTTATATAAGCCTTTCATGATAGCCCGCAAAGGCAGCGTAACGGATAAAGAACTGATCAGCAGAACCCGTATTTTCCAGGTGTTGGTATTGTTGTCGGGTATTATCATTGCGCCGTTTATCATGTTGTTCAAAGGCGGCTTTTATAATTATATCCAGATGCTGGCGGGGTTTTTCAGCATCCCCATTTTTACCATCATGGTGGTGGGTATGGCTACCCGGCATGTTCCGCCGGTGGCGGCCAAAGCGGGACTGGTATTTTTCCTGGCCGTAAACGTATTACTGCAATGGGTATTTGATACCGGTATCCATTATCTGCATCTGCTGGCGATCACCTTTGTAGTAACGGCGGTGCTGATGCTGATCATCGGCAAAATAAAACCAATGGCAGTACCTTATCAGCCGGCAGTCATCCCGGTGGTATCCGTGAAGCCCTGGAAAAACCGGCACTGGTACAGCGCTGCCTTACTGATATTAATGGTGTTGCTATTTATCATCTTTTCACCACTAGGACTTGCAAAATGAATAACGCTCTGATCTGGTGCAGATACTTTTTATCTGTTACAGGAATGCTTTGCCTGTTAACGCCGTTACACGCGCAGGAGGCCACTCATGTGAAACATATTTCTTTCGGGAAAAACAATTACATCGCCTACGATTTACGCAAAGGCACTTACTCCGTTTGGACCGGAAAGAAAGAAGTGATCCGCAACGCATTTGCTTTTTATGAAGATGCCGGTGAACCCGATACCCTAACGGTTCCCCGCACTTTTGCGAGTTCCCGCATAAAAGACGGAATGGGAGAAGGTACCCGGTATGTGATTACTTCTGCCGGTAACGGCATAAAAAAACAGCAGGTATTTTATGTATATAAAGGGAAAGATGGTTTTTATACTTCGCTCACCCTGCAGGGAAAGGGCGCACGTTCCCGGGCGATGAGCCCTTTAACAGGAGAAGCAGCCATGTATACCAGCGGGGTAGTGGTTCCTTTTGATAATGATGCCTGGATCAGGTACCGTGTAGCGGACCAACAAGGCCGGGCATTTACCAGTTCAGAGGTTACCGCGTTGTACGACAGTCTTACCAACGCCGGGCTCATACTCGGCTCGGTAGAACACAGCAACTGGAAAACAGGGGTAAAGGTGGAAAATTCACACGTTTCTGTGGTGGCCGGGTGGACTGATAGTCTTGTTACCCGCGATAAAATACCACATGGCATCGTTACGCAGGGCGATACCCTGTGCAGCTCCCCGAAGATCCTGGTGCTGCCGGCAGCTAACTGGCGCAAAGGCATGGAGCAATATGGCAGCGCTAACCGCCTCGCCGAACCCCGCTATATTTTTGAATGGACCGGGGCAAAGCCGCTGGGCTGGAATAGCTGGGGGAGCATGCAAACGAAATTAAATCTGGCTAAAGCCAAACAGGTTGTCGATTTTTTTGCAGACTCCTGTAAAACATTCCGTGGTAAAGACGGCAGCATCTACATAGATCTCGACTCCTATTGGGATAACATGACCAAAGGCGGCATGACCAGCGATTTCAGCCAGCTGAAAGAATTTGTGGCATATTGCAAACAGCGCGGATGTAAGCCCGGCATTTACTGGGCGCCATTTGTAGACTGGTCCAAATCCTCCCGCGTGGTAGAAGGAAGCCGTTATAATTATGAGGAAACCTGGACAAAAGTAAACGGGCAATACCACGATTTTGACGGCGCCCGCGCGATGGACCCTACCCATCCCGCTACCCGCGACCGCATCGCTTATCTCATCAAACGGTTCAAAGAAACCGGCTTTGAAATGATTAAGATTGACTTTATCGGGCATGCGGCTATAGAAGCAGATAAGTACTATGATCCTTCCGTGCATACGGGCATGCAGGCTTTCAAAAAAGGCATGGAGTTCCTCGTAGATCAGCTGGATGGCAAGATGCTGGTATACGCCGCCATTTCGCCGGGTATGGCCACCGGCAGGTATGTGCATATGCGCCGTATTGCCTGCGATGCTTTTAAAAATATTGATGAAACAGCTTATACCCTCAACGCCACCAGTTTGGGCTGGTGGCAAAATAAAGTGTACGATTTTACGGATGCAGATCACGTGGTGTTTGCAGGCGCCGCTCCCGGTGAAAACAGGGCCCGCCTTACCTCTGCCATCGTTACCGGCACCGTTATTACCGGCGACGACTACTCCGCGTACAGCAGCGCTTCCGGCGTGGCGCAGCAACTGCTGCAAAACCACGATGTGCTGGAAGCAGCACAATTGCCAAATGGTTTTGTTCCGGTAGATCATCACACCGGCGAAACGCCGTCCAGCCTGTTTATACACAACAGCGGCCGTTTTACCTACCTGGCCGTGGTAAACTACAACAAGCATCCCGCCGCCTTCGAAGCTGATTTTAGCCAGCTTGGGCTTGGCAGCGGGGAATATCTCTGTAAAGAATTATTCTCCGGTAAAATATCTGTAGAGAAAGGGAAGATCCATATAACGGCAGATGCGGCAGACGCCATGATCTTCCGGCTGGAAAAGAAGTAATGGAAGAGCGGCCATGTGCTATTTTATCTCTAACTTTAATAAAAAAAATGGAAAACAAAGGGCTGCTTTTTATTCCGGATATAAGTGGCTTTACCCGTTTTGTGAATGAAATAGAGATTGAGCACAGCCGCCATATTATCCAGCAATTATTGGAACTGCTGATAAACGCTAATCAGTCGGGCCTGGAAGTGTCTGAAGTTGAAGGTGACGCCATCCTCTTCTATAAGTTTGGATCCCCGCCGGAGCTGGAAGTACTGTATAAGCAGGTGGAAAAGATGTTCTGCGAATTTCACCGGTACCTGGTCAACTACAACCACCGTAAAATTTGCCAGTGCAAAGCATGTGTATCCGCTATTGACCTCACCCTGAAGGTAATTACCCACTACGGCGAGTTCACCACCTACCAGGTGAAAAATTTCAGTAAGCTGATAGGGAAAGATGTGATTGTAGCGCACCAGCTGCTGAAAAATGATATTGAACAACATGAATACTGGCTGGTAACAGACAACCTGCTGCACGATGAACCGCCGGAAGGACTGGCACAATGGATGACATGGGATGCCAGTACCAAACAAACAGAAACAGGCGCTATTCCTTTCCACTACACCCATTTAAGTGAACTGCGTAATGGGCTGCCACCTGATCCTGATCCACAGATAGAGCTTAATAACAAAACGAAAATGATTTCTGTGTCGAGAGAATTTGACACGGATATTAAAACGCTTATCTATACCGTGGTGCATTTTGAATTCAGGCACCTGTGGCAAACAGGCGTGAGCGCAATAGATGAGGTAGAACATTTTCTGCCCGGTGTAGGTAGTCGTCACCGTCATGTGATGGATAACGGCAAACATGTGATCATGTATACCAGCAGCTTTTCGTACAATCCCGAACAAAAGGTGTTATTCAGTGAAACAGATGAGAAGCGGCATAACGCTTTCTACTATACGGTTGAAAGGATAACAGACCGGAGAAGCCGGTTGACGATCGATTATTATCTCCCTAAAAATTTTATACGGCAATCTTTGTTCCGGCTCACGGAGAAAAAAAAGATGGAAGCCGGTTTACAGCAATCGCTCGAAAAGCTGGAACCTGTTGTAATGAATATGGTATTGCCGCTTGATTTTTAATAAGAGGGTAATACCCGGATTAATTGGCTATTGTATTAAATCCCCAGTCCTATGCATTGACGCAGGCATATTCTTTTTAATTCTCTCTCTATGCTGCTTGCCCCATTTCTCCATAGATGTTAACACTTCCGTGACGCTATGACAATAATCAGTAAGCGTGTATTCTATTCTTGCCGGATAATCGTCGTAAACCTTTCTTGAAATCAGTTCATTTTCTTCCAGGTGTCTCAATTCTTTCGATAGTACCCGATTTGTTATTCTGGGAATCGATGAAAGAATTTCATTAAATCTTTTATTTCCGTGATAAACAGAAATAATAATAGGCAGTTTCCATTTACCACCGATTACATATTGTGTGTCTTGTACGAATTTGATTTTATCCTCAAAATTCCATTCTTCTTTTTTACTCATTTAAGTATCCTTTTGTATACAAGTATCAAATGTATATCTTTTTATCGATAATTTTGACAGTCACAATTAAAAACTAATCAGAAATGAGAAAGACTTGGTTTATTACAGGAAGTTCACGAGGGTTGGGCAGAAGCATAACAGAAGCTGTACTGAAAAAAGGAGATAACGTGGTGGCAACTGCACGAAATCCTCAACGGTTAGAGGTATTCGTAAATCAATATCCCAATCAAATTATCGCATTGCCGGTAGATGTAACCAACAAAGCACAAATTGATAAAGCGGTGAAAGATACCATTGAAAAATTCGGACGAATTGATGTCCTGGTAAACAATGCGGGTGTGGGCATTACCGGTGCTATTGAAGAATTTAGCGATGAACAAATGGAAAGTCAGCTGCAAATAAATCTTTATGGACCTATAAATGTTACACGAGCTGTTTTGCCTTATATGCGCAGGCAACGTTCGGGTAGCATTTTTAATGTAAGCTCTATCGGCGGAAGAGTAGGTTCTGCTGGCTTTTCAATGTATCAGGCAGGAAAGTTCGGGTTACAAGGATTTACGGAAGTTTTAACACAGGAGGTCGCGCATCTTGGCATCAAGGTTACTTCGATAGAACCTGGTGGAATCCGCACGGACTGGGGCGCAGCTTCCATGACCTATGCTGAACCGATCGGGGATTACAAAAATGTTTTACAACCGCTAAAAGACTATCTGAAAACAATTAAGCCTATGGGGAATCCGGATAAAGCAGCGCAGGTGATTATTGACCTGGTAGAACACCCGGAACCACCTGTGCATTTGCTTTTAGGCTCGGATGCGGTTACCATTCTGGAAGCTGTGGAAATACAACGAAAGGCAGAATTAGAAAAATGGAAACACGTAAGTATTTCTACCGATTTCGGAGATGTGGAAAATCCGTGGGCTTCTGAAGAAACCCAAAAGCAGATTTTAAGCATGAAATAAAGCGTCGGTAAATTAAATGAACAATCAAAGAAAAAAATTAGAAGGAAAAGTGGTCATTGTAACAGGAGCATCAAAAGGTATAGGTGCGGGTATCGCCAGCGCATCAGGTCGTATGGGATTTCCGCAGGATGTAGCTAAAGTGGTTGTGTTTTAACAATAAAAATTATATTAAAATGAATAATCAAAGAGAACAGGTTTGGTTTATAACGGGAGCTTCAAATGGTTTTGGCTTAGCACTCGTAAAGCAATTATTAGACGCAGGGTATAAAGTTGCTGCAACTTCGAGAGATAAGACACAAATCGAGGAAAAACTAGGACAAAGTACTGGTTTACTAGCACTTACAGTTGATATTACCAGCGATGATGATGTCAAAAGAGCGATTGAACAAACGGTTGCCAAATTCGGTAAAATCGATGTTGCGGTAAACAACGCAGGCTATATGCTTTTGGGGGCTTTGGAAGAAGTATCTGATAAAGAATTTCGTCAATCTGTAAATGTAAATGTATTTGCATTTCAAAATGTAATCAGGAATGTAATGCCTTATTTCCGCAAGCAGGAAAGCGGACATTTTTTCAATTTTGCTTCATCTGCCGGATATTCTGCTGATGCATGTGCAGGTAGTTATAATGCTGTAAAATCAGCTGTTATAGGATTCTCCGAAGCATTGGCATTGGAAGCAAAACCTTTTAATGTAAAAGTGACTATTGTTTCACCGGGACTTTTCAGGACAAACTTTTTAGGAGCATTTCCGGTAGCTCAGAATAAAATTGAAGCATACGGCACACAACATCTGGTTGATGCAATGAACCAATATAACGGACAGCAGCCGGGCGATCCCGACAAATTGGTAAAGGTTTTAATTAATTCCGCGGGAAAGGAGGATGCTCCTTTGCATTTGCTGATGGGAGGAGATGCCTACGAAAGAGCTGTAAATTATTACAAATCTCAACTTGAAAAACTGGAACAATTGAAAGAGTTGAGCCTCTCAACCGGATTTGAATAAAACCCTGTATTTGAACACAACTCTAAGAGATTTGGATACAGTCAGCTTCTTGATATTCCTCAACTTTGGTTTATAATTTAAAAGCGAAAATTATTAAATCTTATGAAGGGAACATGTATGATAATTGGGTGCTGAAATGAAGGAGATTATTTATATGAACGAATGTAAAAAAGACGGAATAGTGTTTTTTGCAGCAAGCATTATGATGTGCGTTTACAATTGGATTTTCTCAAAGCAACCTAAATAATAATTTAAAAAATAATAAAATGAAAAATCAAGAAGTAATAACTGTAGATTATCAGCAGTTAAAGGCAGGAAAGAACAGGGTTTATTTTATGAGCCAGGGTTATAAATTAGCTGGAGATTTATACTTACCAACAGGATTTGACAGCCAAAAAAAGTATCCTACAGTTATTTATACCCGTGTGGGTACACAAGTGAAGGAGCAAACCGGAGCAACATATGGCAATAAGCTTTCAGCAAAAGGTTATGCTTTCTTAGTGTTCGATCCGAAAAACTTTGGCGATAGTGAGGGAGAAATCAGAAACTATGAATCCATGCATAATATGATTCCCAATACCACTGATGCAATAAGCTTTTTAAGAACCCTGAAATTTGTTGACAGGGACAGATTTTATGGTCTTGGGGCCTGCGCTGGTGCTCCTTATATCTGTAATGTAGCTATTGGAGATGCCCGGATAAAAGCAGTAGCAACATTGGTTGGTAATTTTGATGCAGCTGCCAGTTTATTTGGGGCTTATCAGAAAGATCTTCTTGACAAAATGCTGCAAACAGCGGCAGAAGCTAAACAGAAATATTATGAAACCGGGGAATATGAAACCGCACCTATTTTTGGTGGAATGCCTTTGCCCCCACCTGATAGTGCGTCAAAAGCGATGAAAGACGCATATGGGTATTATTTCCTTAGAGCCGGGCAAGATAAGTGCCCTAACTATTCTCCTGATTATCCCACTGTAGGTTTGCCTGTTGATCCGGCAAGGGTATTTATGAACCAGGCAAAGTATTTTACTACGCCATTTTTGGTTATTGCGGGAAGCGAAGCATTTACACATGACATGGACAGAGAGGTATATGAAATGGCGGCGGGAGAAAAGGAATGGGTGGTCATAGAAGGGGCATCACACATGGATTTGTATGATATTGACAAATTCCTTGATCCTGCAATGGATAAGGTTGATGAGTTTTTCAAGAAGCATTAGGTGCGTACAGTAGGATTGCTAAAATAGTGCAATCCTACTTTATAGTATTAAATCTTAATCTGATAGAATTCATTTAATGAAATTAATAGGTAAATATGAACAATCGGAAAATCTGGTTTGTGACAGGTGCTTCAAAAGGGATGGGCTTGCTACTCACAAAATTATTATTGGAGAAAGGTAACAAGGTTGCAGCAACGTCAAGAGATTCAAATTTATTAAAGTCAAACATTGGCATAGAAAGTGACCATTTTTTACCACTTGGATTGGATATTACAAATAGCGAAGATGTTAAAGAGGCAATTAATCAAACAATCCAATATTTTGGAGGGCTGGATGTTGCTGTTAATAATGCGGGATTTTCATTTATTGGCAGTTTGGAAGAATTAACAGATGAAGAATTCAGAAAAGCTTTAGATGTAAATTTGTTCGGAACGGTAAATGTGATTAGGGCTTCGATGACACAATTCAGAAAACAGCGTTCCGGGCGAATAATAAATGTAGCCTCCGCTGCCGGGTATTGCGCTGGTCCGAATATCGGTAGCTACGTAGCATCTAAATTTGCAATGGTTGGCCTCACAGAGGCATTGGCTTTAGAAGCGAAACATCTTAACATTAAGCCTACAGTGGTATTACCGGGGTCTTTCAGGACTAATTTTTTAGATGAAGGTTCTTTGAATTATGCAAGGAATCCTATTACTGACTATGAAAGTGCAAGTACATATAGTAGTTACGCAGAAAGAGCTGGAAAGCAGCCCGGTGATCCGGAAAAACTGGTTGCAGAACTGGTAAATCTGGTCGAGATGGAAAATCCTCCGGTTCATTTAATATTGGGACCTGACAGCTTTAAAATGATCATGGATAAAAGAGCACGGGATTTGAAAGAGTTTGAGGCCTTTAAAAAGATATCATTATCTACAGATTTAGAAATAAATTAACTGGAGTAATATTGTATTCTGCAAATACCCAATCAATATGAAAACAGAGAAGCCTTACCATATCAAATCAATATCAGAATATCATGACTTATTAGGTGTGGAAAAGCCACAGCATCCTTTAATTAGTTTGATTAACCATGAAGATATTAAGAATTATTCTGAGGAGAAATTAAGAAGCAAAACCTATGATTTCTATACTATCAGCAGGAAAATAAATTATACCGGTACGATGAGGTATGGACAGCATTACTATGATTTTCAGGAAGGTGCAATGGTTTTCCACGGACCTAATCAGGTCATTGTTTCTGAACTCGCAGACAACGTGAACTTACAAGGTTGGACAATGCTAATACACCCGGATTTTATAAGGGCTTATTCTTTGGCCGCAAAGATTACTCAGTTTGGCTTTTTTTCTTATGCTGTACATGAAGCTCTTCACCTCTCCGACAAAGAAGCAACAATTATTGAAGAAGTAATGGACACTATCCGAAAAGAATACAGTTCGAGGATAGACGTTTATAGTCAAGACATACTTATCTCACAAATTGAGTTGCTGTTGAATTATTGTAACCGGTTCTACAACCGGCAGTTTATAACAAGGAAAACGGCAAACAGTGAATTGCTTATCAACTTTGAAAAGTTGATGAATGATTATTTTGAGGGAAATAATCTTTCGTCAAAAGGAATACCTTCCGTCCAGTATTTTTCCACCGAACTGAATATGTCTGCCAATTATCTGAGTGATATGCTTAGAAGCCTTACGGGTCAAAGCACACAACAGCATATCCACGATAAACTAATTGAAAAAGCCAAATATATCCTGACCTCTACCAATATGACGGTCAGTGAAATTGCTTATGAATTGGGTTTTGAATATCCGCAGTCTTTTAGTAAGCTTTTTAAGAAACAAACGAATATTACACCGCTGGAATTCCGTCAGTCATTTAACTAAATGTGAGTATCACATTTTGTACCGGCTTATTTGAGTGCTAAATAGCTTAAATCGGACAGCGTTACAGCCATTAGGTTTAAAGGTTAACTTCTGGTTAGGTAATCTGAGGGCGTTTCGGGTAATTAAATCATTTTATGAATAAAACTATTTTTATCACAGGATCATCTACAGGACTTGGCAGAGCAACAGCGATATTATTTGCATCCAAAGGTTGGAATGTAATTGCAACGATGAGAACTCCGGAAAAAGAGGAAGAATTATCTAAGAAAGAGAATGTATTGGTTACTAAATTAGATGTGCTGGATATAGAATCTATACAACAGGCGGTGCACGATGGAATCCAAAAATTTGGAACTATAGATGTTCTTTTGAACAATGCGGGCTATGGAGCTTACGGAGCTTTAGAGACGTTTTCTAAGGAAAAAATTCAAAGGCAATTCAATACTAATGTAATCGGGCTTTTAGATGTAACAAAAGCCATTCTCCCTCACTTCCGCAAAAACAAAAAAGGACTTATCATTAATATTTCATCGGCCGGGGGTAGAATGGCATTTCCTTTAGGAACGCTTTATCACGGAACAAAATATGCTGTAGAGGGCATTTCAGAAGCATTGCTTTATGAGGTTGAACAATTTGGAGCTAAAGTAAAAATCATTGAGCCGGGTATCATTGCTACAGACTTTGGAGGAAGATCCTTTGATTTTTGTAACGATGAAAGTATACAAGAATATCAACCTATGGTAAGCGCTTTAATGAGTGCAATGCCTGAAATGTCCAAAAGCGCCTTATCTGCTGATGCAGTTGCACAGTTTATTTTTGAAACCTCAACTGACGGCAAAAATCAACTGAGGTACGTGATTGGACAAGACGCTAGAATGCTTTTGTCGAAAAGACAAAAGATGGAAGATGAAACTTTTATGAACAACATAAAAACACAATTCGGAATTTAAAATGCAAGTAATAGCAGGACTGCCAGGTTCAATTCTAAATAATGGAAGGGCTATTTATGAAATGGGAGCTGTTGGAACTGCAATAGGAAAAATTGTAGTCGATAGAATTGTGGGAAAAATTAGCTATGATAAGAATTCTGATGGTTTTATTACATCGGGAGGGTTAAGGCAGGAAAATTTCAACTTGAGTATGCCGGTAAATTAAACTCCTATTTGTCAGTACTTGATTTGAATAAACCTATATGTATCAGTTCCTTTGAGCTTTCTGAAATTATACCAGATCATTTGAAAACTCAACTACCTACTATTGAGGAGATGGAAAGGGAATTAATGGATAAATAATTGGGAAGCAATGAAACTAAAAGCGCTGGCTTTATTACAAAGCTTCAAAAGGAGAAGAGGGGTGTCTTAAAAGTAATTTAAAGGCACCCTCTCTTTATTTCATTATCTACTCATGAAATACAGGCATGGCTGGGAAATACCATCCGTTGTAAGTGAGCGTTTTTTTCAGTGTGGCGGTAGTGGCGTCATACATCAGCACCCTGTTCACATCTCCGGTGAAAGAGCCGTTCAGCGTGGTCATTACCAGTTCATTTTTATCCTTGTTATACGCAGCGCCGGCGCCGTAGAAATATTGTCCGGAAGGCAGGGTGATAAAAGGAGATGCAAGCGATGCTGTGTTGCCAATGATATAGCGGTACAATTGGGTGCCACCGGCAAAACCATTGTTGCGCACAATGTAAACAGCATTCTCTGTAGTGGAGGCAGTGATAGCCGCATGGCGCCACGCTCCCCACGGAGACGATACCGTGAAAGGCAGTTTCACGGCAGTGCGCGCCAACGTAGCGGGGTCTATGCGGATCAGGGAATCGGAGTTGGTAGCATATACGCCGCCATCTTTGCCGGCAGCAAAGGCCAGGTTAGCCGCGCCGAATTTCTTTACTACAGCGTACGTGGTGCTGTTTAAAGCAACAATACCATCTGTTTGGGACAACACAAAAATATAGCTGCCGGCTTTTAACATATCACCGGTGTAACCGGCTACACCGGTTACTTTAGCGCCTACTGCAAGGGAAGGTAACGTAACGGGGTATACGCCATTACCTGCACTCAGCAGTCCGCGGGTGGCATCCACACCAATAAAGGCATGACCATCATTACCAGGCAGGGTAGTGATGCGGCCGGTTTCCACGAGGCTGCCTGCATCTGTTACTACCAGTGGTCCACCGGCTTTTACAACAATATACATTTTGCCGTTGAATACAGTGGCATACTGCAGCGTATTGGAAGGGCCGCCCAATGCGCCTGTGGGGTTTTCTGCATGATAAATGTCGGGAACAAGACTATCGCCGCTGTAGGAGTAGAAGTGCAGGTCGCCGGTGCCGTGACCAAACCATCCTTCGTTAGCAATAAAGAATCCATTGCCGTATTTACCGGCGATTATTGATGCCGTAACGCTGCCGGTACCAGCTTCGTTGGTGCGTTGGCGTTCGAGAGGCTGTAATGCATCATCTTTTTGACAGGAAGCAACAAACAGCATTAATGCTGCAGAGAGAAAGGATAATAACTGTTTTTTCATATTTATTGTTTTGTTAAGAAAATACAATGCACTTTTCTCCGGGGTAAAAACCCTGGAAGAATGATCATAATACCGGTTATCCTCCCGGCATCACGCCTAAGGCTAAACGAAAAAAATAACAGCGCATAAATGGCTGGCAGGCCTACATTCATGGCATTTCACCCGAAAGCGTTGAATGATCAATTACAAAAGGCAGGTCTTCTGGCTTACCTGCTTTTCCGGGACCTTCCCATCTGCCGGGCAGGCAGACAGTGGTATGGAGTTCATCCGGAAAAACAATTTATCTGACGATAAATGCAGGATTACAGCTACGGGGATAGCTCCGGTTTTACACCGGATTCCCTTTTAATCCGCCGCGGGCGGAACCAAATGCGGAGGCAAACCTACGGTAATTAGGCATAAATGCCAAAATGAAGTGGTGGGGAGTGTTTCAAGGGGTGGGTTACCCCATTATGCCCTCTTTGGCCCGTATGTGGCCCCTTTATGGCCCGTATGTGGCCCCAATAAAAAAGCGTGATACCAATATTGAATCGCATCACGCTTTAGTAAAAAGTATTTATATAAAACTTATCCTTTCATCTGCCACGCTTTTGTTTTCGTAAACGCCCTTAATCCCTGGTGTGATAACGTTGCGCCAAAACCTGAATGCTTCCTGCCTGCCCACGGCAATCCCGCTGTAACCCGATCGCAGCAATTCCAGTAGCCGGTGCCTGCATTTACCTGTGAAAGGATTTCCTGCGCACGTTCTCCATTGGAGGAGTATACAGAAGCCGTGAGTCCGTACTCGGTATCGTTCATCAGTTCGATGGCTTCTTTATCACTGGTTACTTTCATGATGCCTATTACTGGTCCAAAGCTTTCTTCCTGCATAATTTTCATGTTGTGATCCACATCTGTGAGGATGGTGGGCTCAAAGAAGTTGCCTTCATGCACAATGATATGGCCGCCAAGTTTCAGGGTGGCGCCTTTTGCGCGCGCTTCCAGTACCTGGTTTTCGAGTACTTTTAATTGTTCTTTCCTGGTGATGGCGCCAAAGTATACGCCGTCGTCTGTGGGCAATCCCAGTTTCCAGGATTTAACCGCCTTTACAAATTCGGCTACATATTCGTCGTATACTTTTTCATGTACGTAGATGCGTTCTACAGCGCAGCAGCTCTGGCCGTTGTTATAAAAGGCGCCATCGGCAGTTGCTGCGGCTACTGCTGCAATATCTTCGATATCGTCTGTTACATAAAGCGGATCTTTTCCGCCAAGTTCAAGTTGACAGGGCAACATCCTGGACGCTACTTTTTCATAGATGTATTTACCGGTTTTATAGGAGCCGGTAAAGAAATAGCCATCTACGCGAAGATCCATCAGGTTTTCACCGGTAGCTTTTCCACCAATGGCTATTTTGAAAGCATTTTGTTCAAGACCGGCGTAATAGAAAAGTTTCTCTATTTCCATACCCGTGAGGGTAGCGTATTCCGAGGGTTTATACAATACGGTGTTACCGGCCAGCAGTGCAGGAATAAAAACGTTTACGCCTACCAGGTACGGATAGTTCCAGGCAGAGATATTGCAGATAACCCCAAGTGGTTCGTAAGAGATTTTTTCTTTTAGTGTATCCGTATTAGTTACCCATTCGTCCGACAGATATTTCTCTGCATTTTCCAGCATCCAGTTGATCCGGGTTACGGCGCCGTTGATTTCATTGCGTGATTGCTGCAATGGTTTTCCTGATTCGGAAGTAAGTATGCCCGCCAGTTTCTCTACTCTCTTTTCCAGCTGCTGGTTGAACCGGGCAATCACTTTGATACGCTCTGCCAGTGGTTTAGCCGACCAGTGGGCAAATGCCAGCCGGAGTAATGCGGTTTTCTCAACTACTCTTGCCAGTGAATCTTCTCTGAGAACGGCGAGGGTTTGTGCGGTGGCAGGATTAAAGATTCTCATTTCGTATGGTTTCTAACTGCTTGAAGAAATTGTGTTTTGATTTGTTGGGAGAGCGGATTGCTTTCTTTCTCCGGCATTCTTTCCGGATGCCATTGCACGCAAAGCATAAATCCTTTACCGGTTTTATCTTTGAATTCAATACCCTCAATCATTTCATCGCTGGTATCGGAGGTGGCGCTCACCATAATATTATTCCCCAGCTTAGCCGGATGGATTCCCTGGTGATGCGCACTGTTCACCTGTCCTTTTTCCTGGCCGGTAACGGCGTACAGCAAGGAATCTTTCCGGATATTTACCCCATGTATTTTATCGCTGGTATCTTTTTTATGAATTTTGTTGGCGGCTTCGCCGATGTCTTCATATACTTTTCCGCCTTCGAGTATATTGATGTATTGTAATCCGCGGCAGATGCCCAACACAGGCAGCTGTTGCTGTTGGGAGTACTCATAGATGCGTTTTTCAAAGGCATCCCTTTCGGGCAAAAATTCATGTGGCTGATGCGGATAGTTTTCAGCGCCGCCATACAGCGAAGGAATTACATCCACACCACCGGTAAGCACCAGGCCATCGCAGGTATAAATATCTTCCACATTATTACGCAGAAAGGAAAGGATCACCACTTCGAGGTCATCGCCCAGGTCTTCGGGTGTAAACCAGTTTTCATAATTGGCGGAGCTGGCTTCCGTGTAGCTGATCCCTATCTTTTTCTTCATGGTCTATAGCGCGTTTAGGTACAACTGTTTGAAATCTTCCCGGGTAACCGGTTTCGGGTTATTGGGATGGGCAAAATCGGCGAGTGCCAGGTCGGCCAGCGTTTCCACGTGTGCATCCGTAACGCCGATATCGCGGAGATGATGCGGGATGTTTATTTTTGAATTAAGATCAAAAAGATATTGTACCACTGCTTCGCCGGTTTCTTCTTTTAACTCCAGGGTTCTGGCGATGCGGCGGAATTTATCTTCAAATCCTGCAATATTAAATTGCATGCCATAAGGAATATTTACCGCATTGGCGAGGCCGTGATGCGTATCCAGCAGGGAGGAGAGGGGATGCGCAAGGGAATGCACCACACCCAGTCCTTTCTGAAAAGCGATGGCGCCCATCATAGAAGCCATGAGCATGTTGCTCCTGCTTTCCATATCCGGTTTGTTGGTGGCTTTTTCCAGTGAGTTTTTAATGAGATAGATACCTTCCAGGGCAATGCCATCGCATAAGGGATGTGGATTTTTTGCCAGGAATGCTTCCATGTTGTGGGTTAAAGCGTCCATGCCGGTGGCGGCGGTGATAAACGGGGGCAGGTCTATCGTGAGGGCCGGGTCTGCAAATACAATCTTCGCCATCAGTTTGGGCGAAAACAGTATTTTCTTCTGATGGGTTTCATCGTCGGCAATGATGGCGCTTCTGCCTACTTCGCTGCCGGTGCCGGCGGTAGTAGGTACGGTAATAAAATGAGGGACATCATTGGTCACATAAATATCGCCGCCTACGAGGTCGTCGTATTTAAAAAGATCTTCCCGGTGATTTACCCGCAGCACAATGGCGCGTGCCACATCCAGTGCGGCGCCCCCGCCAATACCGATGATACTGTCGCGTTGCGTATGATCCCAGAGATCAGTGCCTTTATACACATCGCTCTTCACGGGGTTTTTGTGGATGTCGCTGAATACTTCCACGGAAATATGATGTGCCTGCAGATCATTCACGATCGATTTAAAAAATGATAATCCTGCTATCGTTGGATCGGTAACGATCATAGGCCGTGATAACCCGTTTTTCTGTAACCAGGCCGGCAGCTCGCTGATTACGCCTGCGCCAAAACGGATGGTGGTAGGAAAATTATACTGAAATGCCATATGCTGATGCTTAGATGATTTCAAAATATCTTTTAAGTTCCCAATCGGTCACTGCTTTGGCATATTGCCGCCACTCCCATTCCCTGGTTAACGTAAAGTGTTCCACAAAAGATTCGCCAAAGAGTTCTTTTGCGAGGGCCGATTCCTTCATTTGTTGGGTGGCCACATGAAGGTTCTGTGGTAATACACCATTCGAGGTGTCTTTGTACCCATTACCGGTGGTTAATTTTTTTTCAAGGACCAATTTATTTTTCACACCGTACAATCCGGCAGCCAAACAGGCGGCCAGTGCGAGGTAGGGATTGGTATCTGAACCCACTACCCTTGTTTCCAGGCGGGTGGCCCTTTTATCGCACGGTAAAGCCCGTAATGCCACTGTTCTGTTATCTATGCCCCAGGTGAGCGTGGTAGGAGCCCAGGCGCCTTCTACCAGCCGTTTATAGCTGTTGATAGTGGGCGCTATCATGGGTAATATAAAAGGTAAACAATGCAGCTGACCGGCAATGTAACTTTTCATGACGGCACTCATTTTATATTCGTCGTTTTCGTCGTAAAATAAATTCTGTTTGCTGCCGGCATCCCAGAGGCTCTGGTGCACATGCCCGCTGCAGCCTGGCAAACTTTCATGGATCTTAGCCATGAAGGTAGCCATTACGCCGTGTTTGTATGCGATCTCTTTTACCGCGGTTTTAAAGAGTATGGCCTGGTCGGCCGCCTGTAAAACCGTACCATACTTAATGGCTGCTTCGTATACACCCGGACCTGTTTCCGTATGTAATCCTTCTACCGGTATATCAAATTTTACCAGTTGCTCAAACAGGCTGCTCATATACTCATTCTTTAACGCGCTGCGCAGGATGGAATAACCAAACATGCCGGGCGATAAAGGTGTAAGGTCGCGGAACTGTTTCTGGTGGACCGTATCGGGTGTTTCCGTAAAGTTAAACCATTCAAATTCCTGGGAGAAATATGGCAGGAAACCGCTTTTTTCCGCATCCGCGAGTACTTTCTTCAGGAGTTGCCGCGGACAGGTGTATACCGGTGCATTGTCTGCCTGTACAAAATCTCCCAGGAAAAAAGGTACGTCATTTTCCCAGGGAATTTTACGGAAGGTACCCAGGTCAATTTTTACCTGCGCATCGGGATAACCGGTATGCCAGCCGGTATATTTCACATTGTCGTACACGACATCGCTCATGTCCCAGCCAAAGGTAACATCGCAGAAGCCCATCCTGCTTTCTGTTACAGACGCAAATTTTTCTGCTGCAATATATTTCCCTCTCAATACACCGTCGATGTCCGCTACCGCTACTTTTACCTTACCCGACGGATGGGTTTTTACATACGTTAATATTTCGGAAGTTGTCATGTGTGAGCAGGTTTAAAGATTTTGTACAACAAAAAAGAAACGGCCAGCAGGGAAAAATAGATCAGGCCAAGTGCGAGGTTGAAGATAAACATCGCAACAATGGATATGGTGGCAATCACCAGTGCAATCACCGGGAAGGCAGGGTAGAAGGCCACCCGGAAAGGCCGTGGCAGATCAGGCTCCTGTCTTCTCAAAATAATAATAGACACCATTGAAATGATATACAAAGTGAGCGCGCCGAAAACGGATACGATAATGATTTCGGAAGTTTTCCCAGAAAGCAGTGCCAGTATCCCGATCACCATATTGGCAAGCAGCGCATTGGCGGGCGTATGAAACCGTGGTGAAATTTTACCGAGAGCAGCGGGGAGGTTGTGTACCCTGCCCATCTCGTAGGAAGAGCGCCCGGCGGCGAGGATCAATCCGTGAAAGGAAGCCACCAGCCCAAATAATCCTACCGTGATGAGCAGGTGATACATGGGGTGATTGCTCCCGGTAATTTTTGCCAGCGCCAGCGGAAGGGGTGAATCGGAGGTTTCCCCGCTTATCCCGTTTTTATATACAATCGCCTCCCATCCGGCGATGCCGGTGGCGGAAATAAATATCAGGATACAAAGAATAGCCAGCGTGAGGATGGCCCATCCGAAACCTTTGCTGATATCGCGCTGGGGATTTTTGGTTTCTTCGGCTACGTTGGCAATGCCTTCAATACCCAGGAAAAACCAGATGGCAAAGGGGATCGCGGCAAAAGCGCCGCCCCACCCGTTGGGCAATGCGTTGTTGGTAAGGTGAACTGCCTGGAATTTCGGAAACGACAAACCGGCGAAGAGCAACAGTTCTCCCACCGCAAAAATGGTGACGATCACCTCGAAGGAAGCCGCTGCCTTTACACCATAAACATTCAACCCGGTAAAGACAAAATAGATGGCAATGGCGCTGGTAAGGATCGGTACCTGCGGGAAAAAAGCGTTGAAATAAGCGCCGATGGCGAATGCAATGGCAGGCGGCGCCAAAATAAATTCAATGACCTGGGCTATCCCGGCAATAAAGCCGATGTTTTTTCCCATTGCCCTGTTTGCATAGTCAAAAACTCCTCCTGCTTTGGGGATGGCGCAGGCCAGTTCAGCATAGCTGAAAGTAAACGTTACATACATCACCATGATCACAAGTGTGGCAATGGCCATACCTCCTGTACCGCCCTTTTCAAGGCCAAGATTCCAACCAAAATACATCCCTGAAATAACGTACCCTACTCCAAGTCCCCACAACATAAAGGGAGTCAGTGTTTTCTTTAAGCCCTTGTTTTGTGTCATTTGAAAGATCTCTATTGCGTGTATGTGTAATATAATATAAATTAAAATATTATTTTACTACAGGGTCTACGTAAAAAATTAAAACGGGCCGGATATCTTTACCACATGAAACTGATGGCAAACGGACGTGCATGGATGGAAACAGAGGAAGGCCCTTTTTTCGGTTACGGGAGAATTGAGCTGTTGCAGAAGATCAGTGAGCCTGGGTCTTTGAGAAAGGCCGCTACGGAAATGAAAGGGAGTGCGTCTAATAATATATATTATTAGCTTAATGTTATTGGGCCAGGTGTTGTGGTTAAATTCTTTCCCGCCCGTTTAGCGTTGCTATTATTACCTTTGACTCCAAGTTAATCGCTTTATGAGTATCCGTATGCCAAAAATAGCGGGGATAAGTATGGTTACTATTTTCTCCCTGCTGATCCTTTTTCACCTGCTGATCATTGCAAAAGTTTTACCTTATTCCATTGTGTGGGGTGGCAGACTGAAATCGCCAATGGAAATGTACCGGTTAGAAGCCATCTCTGTGCTGGTGAATGTATTTTTCCTGCTGGTGGTGCTGGGGAAAAGAAAGGTATTGAAGTTACCGGCCAATGGCAAGGTTTTGAGCCTGGCATTGTGGCTGATGTGTCTTTTGTTTTTTGTAAACACTCTCGGCAATCTTATCTCCACCAATAAATGGGAGCAGCTGATCTTTACGCCAATGACGTGTATCCTGGCTGTTTGCGCCGCCATACTGGCCGGCACGCGATAATCCATCTGCCACCAAAAATGGATGAAAAGATTACAGGAATGATGCTTAAATTACAGGGGAATAAACCGATGCTTAGATGAAAACTGGAAAAACACTCCCCGCTGCCATTACCATCTTCGGCGCCAAAGGAGATCTGACTAAAAGAAAACTGATTCCTGCGCTTTATAATCTGTACACCGATAAACATCTTCCGCCTGTATTCGTCATCTACTGTGTGGACTTCCTGGCCGAAGATGAAGCTGCCTTTAAACTCGACCTGCTGGCAGGGATTAATGAGTTTAGCCGCAACGGGAAAGCAGATGAAAAAGAATGGGAAGGATTTGCTAAGAATATCTTCTATCTCCAGGGCGATTTCCTGAAAACGGAAACCTATACCGGCCTGAAAGGGAAACTGGATGCATTCGGTAAAAAGCAGAAACAGAACGGCTCCCGCATCTTTTACTTTGCAGTGGCGCCGCGCTTTATTGAAATCATTGCAGAAGGCTTATACAAACACACCATTTGCAACCGCGATGGCCTGGACCGTATCGTTGTGGAGAAACCTTTCGGCACCGACCTCGATACCGCCAAAAAACTCAACCGCTTCCTCACAAAACGTTTTGCGGAAAAACAGATCTACCGTATCGATCACTACCTGGGTAAGGAAGCTGTACAAAACATCATGGCCTTCCGCTTTGCCAACTATGTATTTGAACCACTGTGGAATAAAAAATATATCGATCACGTTCAGATCAGCGTGGCGGAAGAAGTAGGCGTAGGGAAACGTGGCGGCTACTACGAAGGCAGCGGCGCCCTGCGTGATATGGTGCAGAATCACCTGCTGCAGCTGTTGTGTATTGTTGCGATGGATTCACCGGAGTTTTACCAGTCGGAACTGATCCGCGATGCAAAAGTAAAAGTGCTGAAAGATATCAGGCCATATACACCGGCGCAGGTGCTGAAAAACGTGATCCGTGGCCAGTATACGGGAGGCAATGTACACGGCGCACCGCGTTTGCCTTATCGTAAGGAAGAACATGTGCTGTCCGCCTCCAATACAGAAACCTTTGTAGCCGCCAGGTTGTTTATTGATAACGACCGGTGGAAAGGCGTGCCCTTCTTTTTACGCACAGGCAAATCCATGCCGGTACAATCGTCTGTAATTGTTGTGCAGTTTAAAGATTCTCCCCATAAAATTTTTAAAGATGATATCACGCCAAACAGGCTGATCATCAGTATTCAGCCGGAGCTGGAAATAAGTTTATTGTTTGAAAGTAAAGTGCCAGGTTTGAAAATGAAACTGAAACCCGTGGAAATGGATTTCACTTACCAGGAATCTTATACAGAAACAATTCCGGAAGCATACGAAGCTTTGTTGCTGGATGTGCTGGATGGTAACCCTACCTTGTTCATGCGTGCGGACCAGGTGGAGGCTGCCTGGAAAGTAGTGATGCCAATCCTGGATACCTGGAAAAAATATCCTGCGAAAGAGCTGCATCTGTATAAGGCCGGCACCTGGGGGCCTACGGCGGCTACTGTCCTGTTAAAGCCTTACGCAAAGGATTGGTTCCGTTTGTCAGCAAGGGAAGACAGTATACAATAAAATAGTATTGCATAAAAAGAAGGGAGCCGTTTTCGTAAAACGACTCCCTTCTTTTTATTAAGGTGTGTAGGTAACATTACTGCCATAAAGGATACTGGATACACCGGAGAAATACACATGTTTATCGGTGCTGGTGAGATTATACCAGAGGTATATGCCATAACCGTTGTTCTTCGTTTGGGTAGCCAGTGAATTGGCAGTGCTCTGGCTGGTACTCTGGATATCTACTGCCGCCGGGCCTAACTGTGCCTTGGTAAGCCCGGCCACATTAGGTACGGAGTAGGAGCCATAAATAGCATTCCAGCTGTAGTTAACAAAGTCGCCCACTTTTTTTCCACCCCACGATAACCTGGAGGCCGCCGGACCATAGTAGTAGAATGAAATAATTTTTGTGGGCATCAGTTTGCGCAGTTCATCTACCAGCATTACAAAGGAACTGTCGTTTGGCTGCGTGGTGCCGTTGTTGCCGTAGTCGGCATACTCATCGTCAAAATCAATTCCATCCAGACCGTAGTAAGTAACGGTATCGCTGAGTTGTTGTGCAAAGGCGCGGGCAGCGGTTCTGCTGGTAAAGTTACAGAAGCCCGCTCCCTGGTGATTACCGAGAATAGACAGCAATACTTTCATCCCTTTATTTTGCAGGGGGACAATTTGCGTAGCCTTGTTGGCCAGCACGTTGGATACGTTGGGGTTGTTGTACAGCACTGCTTTCTGGGTAGTGGTGTTGTAGTTGATATTGGCCGCAAAAATGATGGCAATATCAAACAGCTGTTGCCCTCCGGTGGTTAAGGTGTATTTGCCGGTATTCAGTAAACTGTTGCTGTTTACTTCCACATAGCAGACGGACATCCCTCCGGCTTTGGTAACGGTTTCTACATGGGCGCCGGTGGTGTTTTTGCCGGGGTCTTGTGAAATACCGGTGGTGTTTTCTTTTTTACAGGCGGTGAAAAAGAGGGCGGCGCACGCCAATCCTGCGGCCAATAGCCGTAAAGGGTGGAACTGTTTTTTCATACTGGAATGAATGTTTAAATGTTTAGGAAATCTGGGTTCAAATTTTGGTTACGGGTTTTCCGGTCTGGTGGCTCTTATAACAAACTATGCTCAGGTTAACTTTGAATATTGACAGAAGAGATGACCGGTCATTCACCGGTCATCTCTTTAGGTGCTTTTATTTATCCCACCAGAGACGGGTACCCCCGTTATCTTTTGGTTCGCTTAGCAGCTGCACGGCTGCCGCTACTGCAGCGGGATTGGTGTTATATTCATTTTGCGGGAATGGCAGTCTGCGGATCTGAACATCTGTTGAGATGGTATTACCACTATTGTTGTTCACTACCGGGAACAATTTAGGATAGCCGGTACGGCGGAATTCTGTCCATGCTTCCTGTCCTTCGGGGAACATGGCGAGCCATTTCTGGGTCATGATGCGTTCCATTTTCTTAGCCTCAACATCGCCTTCATTCCATTTAATAGTAATGTCAGATGGTCTGCCTGTTGAGTTATTCGCAGGGTTTTTAGGGTCCGTATAGGCATCTGCCCGGCTTGTATCATCTGCAAGATAACCAGGAGCGCTTACCTGCCACTGTGCCATAGAGGTAGTAACGCCTTGTTCATACAGTTGTTGCGCACTGCCGCCAGTATTGCTCCAGCCTCTTATAGTTGCTTCTGCACGCAGGAAATACACTTCTGCGGCAGTCATTACCTGCATCGGTGTTTTCAGTGTAAAAGCAGGGGAAGCGCCGTCTTCTGTATTCAGGGAAGAATAGGTCTGGTACTTCGGTTTATCTACCAGGGCGCCGATGCGGATGCCTTTATATACGCCTTTAAGACCGGTGGCGGGATCAGTGGCTTTGTCCATATATCTTGAAACCCGTGGGTCTTTATAACCGGTGAGGTAGCATTGAATGGAAGCGCCGATGCGGATATCTGCCCAGTTTTTTGCAATGAAAACAAGCGGGTTGGTAAAGTCGCCGGTTACTTTTACGGTCATGTTATCGGCGTTATCTGTAATGATGCCGCCATTGGCCGGGTTCAGCGCTTTCTCTGCTTCCAGTTTTGCGGTGGCCAGATCAGCTTTTACGATATGCATGGCCAGGCGTAACCGCAGGGAGTTAGCGAACCGCAGCCATTGTGGGAAGTTGCCGTTGTAAACAACATCGAAATTCGAAAAATCAAACGGCAGTTGAGTACCGCTATTAATCTGGGCGCGCAAATTTTCTGTTGCCGTGTCCAGCTGTGCAAAAAATCGTTTGTATACATCCTGCTGGCTGTCGTAGGGAACAGACGACAAGCCCTCACCTACACGGCTATACGGAATAGGACCGTAAATATCCGTTACGCGGCTCATGGCAGTTACCTGCACTATTTGCGCCACCGCCCACACGGCAGGAAAGTTTTTATCTATGCCGCTTTCCCTTAGTTTCAATACCGGCGACATAACATTGAGGTAACCCACTTTATACGCTTCCCCATTCCAGCCTGGCACCAGGCCATAATTGGTATTATTGGAACTACTGAAGGGGTTGGGAGTCATAAAGTAACCGGAGAAGCAGTCCGCATTGAGGTTCTGTTGCACCTGGTAAGAATTGGGATCTCCACCGCCGGAGAAGTTAAGGATAGACATCTGCGCGGATTTCAGATACAGTCCCAGTGAATTAAAATCAGGTCCCAGCTGACCATCTGTTACGCCGGTATTATCAGTATTATAGCGGTCAAAATTTTTGGTACATGCACTCATTCCGGTTACCAGGGCTGCGGTAGCCACCAGCAAACCAGATCTGTAACGCTTCATTTTATTATACAGTTTCATCGTTTTCAGTTTTGCAGTAAATGATTAGAAAGTGGCATTTACGGTAACGCCATAGCTGCGGGAAGCAGGTAACATAAATACATCCACGCCACTCAGGCCGTTGGAGGTAGACATGGTTTGCTCAGGATCAAACGGAGCTTTCTTAGAGAAGTAGAACAGGTTACGGCCGTTGGCAGATACCTTCAGCGCCTTCACTGCGTTGCTCTTCAATGGAATGGTATAGCCCAGCGATGCTTCTCTTAATCTTACGGTAGTAGCGCTGTACATATATTCCCCGGAGGCGCCGGTTCTGCCGCCTACTACATTATACCAGGTTTGTGCATCCACGGAAGTAACCGGATTGCCATTCTGATCTACCCCGTTTACTTTTACACCGCCGGCATCCCTTGCCTGGCCGGAAGTGGCTGAAACGCCGTAGCCGTCCATCATGGCCTGGGTTACAGACATTACCTGCCCGCCGAATTTACCGTCTATCAGGAACGATAAGGTAAAGTTGTTGTATGCAAAATTATTGTTCCATCCTAACTGCCACTTGGTGTTGGCATTACCGAGGTATTGCATCTGGCCACCAGCAAGGGAAGGAGCGCCATTGGTAATGATCACACGTCCCTGTGCATCGCGGTTTAATACAGTGCCATAAATATCGCCAAACGAACCGCCTACTTTAAATTGTGAAGCGTAGTTGGCGCCGGTGCCGTCGCCGGTGAGGCTGAAACGGTCCACAAACGGCGACAGGGAAACGATCCTGTTGTCGTTTACCGCGTAGTTTAAAGCGGTATTCCATTTCAGTTTAGTGTCGCGCAACACATCATACCGTATCATTGCTTCTACCCCCTGGTTCTGGATATCGCCTGCATTAATGAAGTAGGTGTTATACAACGTTGCATTAGGTGCGGCAATTTCCATCGTCTGATTAGTGGTATTGGTTTTATAGTAGGTAACATCTACACTCAAACGGCTGTCGAAAAAGCGCCATTCCGTACCTAATTCAAGCGATTTTGTTTTTTCCGGTTTCAGATCTCTGAATGGAGCAGTAGTATTTACCTTTACAGTGCCACCTGTATTGATCAGGTTATCAGGCGTATTACTCTGGTATGCTAACGGAGAATTACCTACAATAGCATAGGAACCACGGATCTTACCATAGGTGATCGCCGTTGGCATTTTCAGCAGCTGGGTCAGGATTACATTCAATCCCACTGACGGGTAGAAATAGGATAACTGGTTGGTAAATGCCAGGTTGGAGGCCCAGTCATTTCTTGCCGTCAGATCCATGTATGCCCAATCTTTGTAGGAAATGTTCACACTACCAAAAACGGATTGCCACTGGCTGTGTTTCTCCTGCGTGCTGCCGGAGTTTGCAGCGTTGATCGTTTTCATATTCTGGATGGTGAATATATTCGGGAGATATAAACCTTCCTGTCCTGCTGCGAAGTAGATACCGTTTGTTTTTACATCACGGATACTACCGCCAACAAGACCCGTAAAATGAAAGTCATTTGCAGGGATATTAAAGTTGGCGATCAGGTCTCCGTATTGTTGGGTGGTGGTATTGTTGGTGTAGTTATAACCACCGTTTTTAGATGCCAGCGTGGTCTGGGTACCGGCGTATATCTTTTGCTCATATACATCATTCATACGGTCAATACTTCCTCTTCCCTGTACATTCAACCAGGAGTTAATGTCATATTTCAGGCTGGCATTGGCGAGTATCCTGTTGCGCGAAAGCGAATTGGTATTGCGGTTGAGAATCCACCACGGGTTCTGTTGCACATCTTCTGAAAAAGGCCAGTTCTGCACCATGAGATTATTCCGGGAAGGATCAGGTATTTCATACTGGTCTCTGTAGGGGCTGATATCTACTCCACGCGGGAAGAGATACAAACCGGTGAGCGGGTTGAAATAAAATCCGGATAATGGTGTGTTGTCAATTTTCTGGGTCATGTAATTCACATCTGCAGAGGCAGTGAGCTTATCATTCAGAAAGTGACCGGTTTCTTTGAAGCTCAGGTTATGCCGTCCGAGTTTATTGCCTTCCTCTAAACCTCTTGCAGAGGTATTGGCATATGAGAAATAAGTTTGCGCCTTTTCTGAGCCACCGGCCAGGCTGATAGCATTCGTGAAGTTTTGCCCGGTTTGAAGAAAGTCGGATACATTATCGGTTGCTCCGCTGATCTTGCTGCCCCAGCTTTTGGTAGTGGGGTCGGTGGACTGACCATAGTTGTTCTGGAACTTTGGCTTATAGGCAGCCTGGCTGATATTGAATCCGGATGATACGTTAATAACCGCGCGACCAACCTTGCCACTTTTGGTAGTAACAATGATCACACCGTTGGCGCCCTGGCTACCATAAAGCGCTGCAGCTGATGCTCCTTTCAATACGGAGATACTTTCAATGTCCTCCGGGTTGAGGTTGGAGATCGGGTCGCCGCCATCATAAGAGGAGCTGCCACCATAAATACTGCCTGGCTGGTTAGTGATGGTATTGTTCATTGGTACCCCGTCAATTACGTACAATGCCTGGTTACTGCCCAGTCCTGATTTACTGCCGCGCAGGATCACTTTGGCGGAACCGCCCACGCCGGAAGCGCTGGAGGAAATAGTTAAACCTGCTACTTTACCGTTCAGGGTATTTACGAGATTAGCGTCTTTGGCTTTGGTAAGTTCCAGTCCATCCAGTTGCTGGGCAGAGTAGGTAATAGATTTCTCTGATCTTTTGATACCGAGGGCCGTTACTACTACGGCGCCCAGCTGGCTGTCCTGTATGGCCAGGGTTACCTGGATGTTGGGATCATTGCCCACGGTTACCTGTTTGCTTTCATATCCTATGATACTGATGATCAGTACATCACCTGGGTTGGCGGCTAACGTAAATCCGCCCTGGGCGTTGGTTACGGTGCCTTTGGTGGTGCCTTTTATCTGGATAGATGCGCCTACGAGCGGTAGCCCTTTGGTATCGGTCACTTTACCCTGTATGTCAATAGCAGCTATGGCAGCGGCGGGAGGCGCCATTGCTTTGGCTTTCTGGCTGATCACAATTGTTTTATCTACGATGTTGTAGTTAAACAGTTTGTTATTCAAACACGCATTCAGCACCTCGGTGAGAGATGCCTGGTTCATATTGAGATTCACCGGAGGCGCCTTCTCCAGTAGCTTCTCGTCATATATAAATTCATAACCTGTCTGGCGGCTGATGCTGTTGAAAACATCATAAAGGGGAAGACGTTTCCCTTTGATGGTAACAGACTGAGAGAATGTTTTGGCGCTCAGATTAAGGGTGAATACCAGTGTCAGTATTGCAGTTAATCGCATAATCAACAGTAATTTTCTTTGCATACGTCCTCCTTTTCCGGGGACTTTGCAGGTACCAAGTAGTTCCATACTTTTGTGTTGTTGGCTTAATAATTCAATTTTCTAAATGATTCAGGGAGTTGGGTTGCCTTCTATGGCCGGGAGCATTGCAGTGCTTCCGGTTTTTTTTACAACCGGCAGTGGAATTATTTACGTCTTCATAACCTAAATAAAATTTAAAAATGATCAATTCATAAGTGGACAAATAGCGCTTATTGCTCAGGGGCATATGGTGTTACCACAACCCGGTTGTCATTAATATCAAAGTGAACTCGTTTTGTTGTTGACAGGATCTTTAATAAAGATGCTGCGTTTTCCCGCCGGGAAATGATCCCTGTTAAGCGCACGTCCGACAGATCACCCTCATAGGTAACCTCTATATTATACCACCTGGCTATCTGGCGCATGATGGTTTGTATGCTGGTATTGCGGAACCTGAATTTGCCTTCTTTCCAGGCCAGTGCCTGTTCCAGGTCTGCTTTTTCGATGGTGAATGCGGCATCGCCGGCATTCAGGCTGCCGCCGTAACCGGGTTGCAGCAGGCTCCGGATGTTGCCATGCACCAGTTGAACAGCGCCGGCTTCCAGGGTAGTGGTAATCGTTTTTTCATCGGTATAGGCCATGATATTGAAGCTGGTGCCCAGCACGTTTACTTCCATGTCAGGATTACCTTTTACTTTCACCCTGAATGGCTGTTGCGCATTGGCAGCTACCTGGAAATAACCTTCCCCGGAAATCTCCACCAGTCGTTCTTTCCCGCTGAATGTAGTAGGGAAGCGGATGCTGCTGGCGGCGTTCAGCCATACTTTGCTGCCGTCTGCCAGGGTAAGCTGATATTGCCCGCCACGGGGTGTTACCACGGTATTATATACTACTGTTGTGGCAGCGCCTTCTGCTTTATAGGCAAGGCCCTGCGCTGAATTTATGATGCTGCTGTTGCCCTGTTTCGCCAGTGCGCCGGTGTTGGTGCTGTCGAGCGAAATGGTTTTGCCATCTGCCAGTACCAGTACGGCGGTATTGGTACCCGGCGCCAGTGGACTGGCTTTCTGTGCGGCCGCTATAACGGGCTGCTGCTGCCGGTTCATATAAAGCGCGCCTGTGAGTATCGTGGCTCCCAGCACGGTGGCAGCGGCTGCATACCAGATCATTCTGCGGGTATGACCGGTAGTACGGGGAGGCGTTGTTTGCAGGATGTTTTGTAAAATGGCATCACCATCTTCCGCAGCCAGGCCGCTTTGCGGCGCTTCGCTGTTGTACAGGGCCGACAGGATATCTGCTTTGATTTCCGGCTCATAGTCGTTTCCGGCTACCATCGCTTTCAGGCGCAGCAGTTCTTCCTGGCTGATCCGGCCATTCTTATATTTTTCAAGCAGTAACTGTACTTCCGTTATGGACATTATCAGCGATTTTGGAAGGGTGATATGGGGTAAAGACGAGCAACCGGCAAAAAAGGAGTATCCGGGATAAAATTTTTTTTTCGGGAGAAGATATTACTTGCGGAAGATGAGCAGGAACAGCAGGAAGGGAACGATATCATTTTGTAGCCGGGACTTTACAAAAGCCCGTACGGCGTGCATAGCGAGGCTCATTTGCTTCTTAACGGTATGTACCGAAATATTCAGCTGTTGGGAAATTTCCTCGTTGCTCCAGCCCTGCCGGCGGGCCAGGTACACCTTTTTTCGCTCCGGTGGCAGGCCGGACACGGCTTTGTCCAGGATGGCGTCGTATTCCCGCTGCAGCAGCAGGTGATCGGTATCATTTTGTGCTTCCGGCTGGTTTTTGAGATGGAAATCATAGGCTTTCAGCCGTACTACCTGTTTTTTGAAGCCATCGTAAATATGGTTGCGGGTGAGGATAAACAGGTAATCTTTGAATTGTTTGATGTGGGGCATATCGGCTTTTTTCAGCCATACTTTCATAAAAACTTCCTGAACAATTTCCCTGGCCAGGCCGCTGTCTCTCAGGTAAAGCATGGCCACGTCATATACCTGCCCGCTGTAGCGTCTGAACAGGATGGTATACGCATCCCCGTCACCCACGGCAACTTTTTGCAGCAAATCACGTTCATCAGTCAAGGAAATGTCTGGCAAAGCTGGAAGTTTTGTACCCTCACAAAAACAATAACCCGGTAAATTTAGGGGACATGAAATTAATAATAAAATAATTTATACAGGAGGAAGGTTTTCGCCGCCGGGTTGAAAAGAAAGGAAATTATTGTGTATTTTCAGTGCATGCCGATTCACTGACCGCTGATTTCACTACGCATTTACACTGCGTTTCCTATGTATATCTTACAGTTAATTCTTAATGATCATTAATTTCTACTCTTATGAATGAATTTAAATTCTGGCAGATTATTGAAGAAGCGTGGGCTGCATCCCCGGCATTACTGGATATGCGTAATACAGCATTGAAAACCAATGATGCTATATTGATCGAAGACCTGACCGGCGAAGTGTACGGCGCTATCACCAATAATATCCGGGATATCCTGCTGGAACTGGATAAGGAGGAACTGACAGGGTTTAATCATATTATGGAAGAGAAATTATTTCAGATCGACCGGGAAGATATCCATGCCTATACTGATGGATCAGACGACGGATTTCTCTACTGCAGATGTTTTATTGTAGGAATGGGGAAAACGTACTACGAAACGATCGATGAAAATCCTTCAAAGGCTACCTGTGATGCAGAAGCAGAAATTGTAGGGTTTATCGGGTATATGGTATACCAGGAATTATTTGGAGAAGAATTTGAGCGGTATACGAGGCATAGCATCGAAACCTGCTCGAATGCCGATGGATGGGGTAAAGCCTAGCTGAAGGCGTGATTGAAGAAGTCAGTAAACCAGTGATCAATATTGCCCTGGAACGTCAAATAGCCTGGGCACAGCTTTCAGAACGCAGTTCCTATGCGGAACAACATATCGGGTACCTGAATATCCTGAAACGCGTGCTGGAAGAAGCATAGCACTTCATAGGCAAGGCAACAGGGCGATTCCTGCAAATGCCTGCCCGCCGCTTCGTAAGCCTGCTCAAAATTTTTATGCTCATCTGCCGGAATACTATATGGGATGATTTCAACAATGTAGTTTTTTATGTGTATTTTTTATAAAGATGTAGCGGTTGTATTGCTGTGAATGCTGCAAATCCAGCGCATGCTGTTGTAACAGGAAATACCTTATCTGTATAAATAAAAATCCCGTCCGCGCAACCGGGAGAAACCGCTTAATTACTGCGTTTGTTTGCTTATCTTAAGAAAATAAACGCTATGTTATGAAAAAACTAATCCTGCTATTTACGTTATGCTGTTCCTTCCTGGGCATACTCAACGCACAAGACTCGCCGTTAGGCGCCTGGAAATCAGTGTCAGGAGACGCAACCAGCGTACTGCTGATCACCCCCGACTGGTTTACCGTTACCGATTACAATAGTCAGCGCTTCATCACCTCATATGGCGGAACCTGGAAACAGGCGGGCGACACACAGGTGGATGTAGCCATTCTTTTTAATACTACCAATGCCTCGCAGGTAGGACAAAAAACTACGGTGCCGGTAGGCATGGAAAACGGGCAGCTGATCACCAGCAACTCCGGTGGCGGAAAACAGGAATGGACCCGTATCGATGATGGTACCGGCCCGCTGGCAGGCAGCTGGCAGATTACTTCAAGAGAAAGAGAGGGTAAGATGACCCCCATCCCCAACAGCGCCAGGCGAACCATGAAAATACTGACCGGCACCCGTTTTCAATGGGTGGCTATCAACCAGGAAACAGGCGAGTTCTTTGGTTCCGGCGGAGGCACCTATACTTTTGAAAACGGTACCTACACCGAAAAAATTGAATTCTTCTCCCGCGATAGCTCCCGCGTTGGCGCTGAGCTGTCTTTTAAAGGCAGCGTAAACGGCAACAACTGGGACCACAGCGGTAACAGCTCAAAAGGAGATCCTATTCATGAAGTGTGGAGCAAGGAGTAATTTACTTACCAACCTATGCCATAATCTTCTCCATGATTACTACTGCCACCCCATAAACTGCCATGCACACGATCCATGTAAATAGCGTTTATGGGGCCGCTGGTACGCTCTCCGAAGGTGAGGTGATAACCCATTTGCTCCAGGGCTCTGCGTGTTTTTTCTGATGTATTATTATTGAGCAGGATGCTTCCCGGCCGGGGCTCCCTGTCTTTGATGGTAGTACCGCCTAACGACAACCATAACTGGTTGGTATTTATATTCGCTGCTTCTGTAGCCTGCTGTACCGTCATTCCAAACTCCACTATATTCAGGAAAAACTGCAACAGGTTCTGGTCCTGTGTATCGCCGCCCTGTACGCCAAAGGCCAGAAAGGGTTTCCCGTCTTTCAATGCCATCGAAGGCGTAAGCGTTACCCGCGGGCGTTTACCGGGAGCAATCACATTAAAAGGACATACCGCAGAATCCAGTACAAAACTTTGCGCCCGCTGGCTCATACCAATACCGGTTTTGCCGGCAATACAGGCAGGCAGCCAGCCGCCACTGGGCGTAATAGATACCACCCAGCCATCTTTATCCGCTGCTTCCACACTGGTGGTGCCGCGCCACAGCCGGTCCATATAGGCGCTGTCGGGTTGATTTATATTGCCCTGTGGTAACATGGTGTTGCCGGCAATCTGCTTGCCGGCTTCTCCGCGCTGCAACATCGTAGTGGCGTCATGTTTAGGAACAAATCCGCCGGGCTTGCGGCCACTGCTGGTATCTGTCAGCTGCTTGCGCTCCTCCAGGAAATGCAGGTAAGGATTGGTTTTCCCGATGAAAGGGTAGGGATCGCCCGGTCCTGCGTTTGCATCATTTTGTGCCAGGTTGATCTGTTGGGCCCTCGCCTTGCCGTATTCTTTGCTCAGCAACCCTTTGATAGCAGGATTGGTATTGAACGCTGGATCGCCGTAATAAAAGTCACGGTCCGCAAAAGTGAGGTTCATGGTTTGATACAGCGTATGAATATATTGAGTAGAATTATATCCCATCGATTTCAGGTCAAAATTTTCCAGGATGTTGAGGCTTTGCAGCAGCATGGGGCCCTGTGTCCATTCCTGCAGCTTATATACTTCTATGCCTTTGTAATTAATATGCAGTGGTTCTTCTTCCACCGGCTTCCAGCGGGCCAGGTCTTCCAGGGTGATGAGGCCGCCCTGCTCCTGGCAGCCACGTACAAATTCCTTAGCAATGTCCCCTTTGTAAAAACGGTCGTATGCCGCCATGATAGCATCTTTCCGGCTTTTATGGTTGCGCAGGGCTTCCTGCTCGGCGGCTACCATTTTGGTGAGGGTAGCCAGCAGGTCTTTCTGCACAAAAATTTCTCCTGCTTCAGGCGCTTCCCTTTTCTCACCGGGATGTGTCAGGAAAACAGCTTTACTGTAAGGCCATTCGTTAATATATTTTTTCCCGCGTTCAATACTGTTGGCAGTTTGTGCTTCTATCGGGTAGCCGGCGGCCATTTCCATCGCCGGAGCTAATACCTGTTTTAAACTGAGGGTGCCATATTCTGCCAGCATGTAGCATAGTCCACCAGCGGTTCCCGGCGTGACCGCCGCCAGCGGACCGTATTCAGGTGGAAAATCGTATCCTTTTCCTTTATAAAATGCGGGAGTAGCGCCGGTAGGAGCCACGCCCAGCGCATTGATGGCAATTACTTTCCCGGTTTTGGGATTGTAGATCAGCGCCTGTGTTTCTCCGCCCCAGCTGAGCACATCCCACATGGTGCAGGTGGCGGCCAGCATAGCGCAGGCGGCATCCACGGCGTTGCCGTGTTGCTGGAAGATCATGGCGCCGGCTGTTGCAGCCAGTGGCTTACCGGTTACTGCCATCCAGTTTTTGCCGTGTAAAGGTGGTTTCTGCGTTTGCTGTGCCTGCATGCCGGTATAATAACCCAACACGAGGGAGAGAAGGAAGAAGCGTTTCATAGGGCTAATTTATAGTTTTACGTATAAAAAATATCCGGATTTACACGAAGGGTAATGGCGGTATCGCTTTTAACGCGGATGCATATCCAGCAGTACTTTGGCAGTAACAAGCAATTGCCCGGTATGCCGCATGGTATGCTCGGCGGCATGAAACACTAGTCCCAGCACAGTAGAGGGAAGTTGTTTTCTGCCTACGCCCCGGAAAGCAGTGAGGGTGTCTTCCGGGGTTGCCGACAACTGTATCAGCGATTGATGTACCTGTGCATTGAAATGATCCAGGAGCTCGTGGAGTGTTGCGCCGGGGTTGCCTTCACCAGCGAGGGCGGCAAACTGCTGCTGACTGAGCGCTTCTGCCCTGGCGTAGGTAAACAGCCGGTCGAGCACACCACTCACATGCTGAAGATGATATCCCGGGGAGGCCAGTCCGGCTGGCTTCTCCCATAAAAGATCTTCCGGGAAATCCTGCATTAAATTATTTATCTCCTGGTTGGCCTGCAGTAAAGCATGCGCCACAGGTTGCAGTAATGCCGGTATGTTTTCTACCGGCCCGCTCATCCAGTATTCCGTTGCCATGATATCTTTTTATACCTCTACGGCATCATAAACGATTACTTTCTCCCATAAATGACTACAGTTTTTTATAAACTCCAGGTGAATGGGATGGGTTTGATAGGTGGCCTGCCCGGCGAGGTCACTGAAAAAGATCAGTTCTGATACGCCCCAGCTGTTATCCACTACCTCGCGTTTTTCGGTACTCGCTACCACGCCTACACGCAGATCACGAACCGTTTCTATTTTCGACAGGGTTTTTACGCCGGCCACCAGTTTATCGCGGTCTTCTTTGGAATCCGGGTTCTTCAGCCAGAAGAACACATGATGCACAATCGGGTATTTCTTTTCCATATTTGTTGAGGGGATTGCTGCGGCAGCGGCAGTACCGGCGGCAAGCGCTGCTGCGGTTCCTAAAAATTTACGTCTGTTGGAAGTGCTCATATTGGGCTTGTTGAGGCGATGAAAATAATAAAGATTGTCGATTTATTATAATTATCCCTGTCAGGCCGACACTTATAGAGGGTGGCTTCCGGGGGAGTTCTTATTTTACCATCAAAACCGATTTCATACCGGATTACACTACTTTCATCCCATTTTGCCCCTGCTGCATAGCAACAATTGCTATTATTGCTTTAAATACATCAACCTTATGAATCAATTTAAGAAAATTGAATTCGGCATCGTAACCGCCATTTTTGTGTTGCTGATGTTTTCGATCCTATACCCCAGCATTATTTATAACGTATTTGAGCTGCAGGAGATCTATGGCAGAAAGTTCGCCACCTACCACCAGGTGTTCGACTATTACATTCATTACCTGCTGCCTTCTATGGGACGGGTAACGCTGGTGTATGTGACCTTCCTGCTGGTGAATTTTGTAATTGTACCGGAGTTCCTGGAGAAGGGGAAGTGGCTGGGAGGCATATTGCTGCTGATTCCGGTGGGAGCGTTTTATTTTGCCATGATGATGGTTGCCAATTCCTATTACAACGGTTACCTGTTAGGCGTATATGATACGGTGCGGGGTGCGCATATGTATTTTGCAAAAACGGCTTTTATTACTACTGTTTTTTCCGGCGTGTTGTATGTGGCATATTATTATTTCCGGAAGGCCTTCATAAGTATGCTGTATCCGCGCATTGTAACAGATTTGGCTTTCCGGCAAATGCTTACAGAAATTTGCTGGGCTGCCGGCGTATTTGCGGTATTGTTTTGCCTGTCGTTCTCCGATTCCAGGGACATGGCGCTGATGATCTTTTTCTTTGGTCCTTCGCAGATTGCCGTGTTCTTTATTCTCCGTTATAAAGTATTTCCAGCATTCGAGGATACTCACCGGAATAAGAGCTTACTGATACGGGATATTGTTTTCACTATCCTGGGAAGTAACGTGCTGATGGCGCTGATATGCCGCGCACTGGTACATCGCAACGGAGGCTGGTTTGCGGCGCTTGCCATGATCGGTATCGCAGTGTCCGCAGGTATTGTGCTGCCCGTTTGCTGGCTGTTGTTTAAAAGCCGCCGGAAGCAGGTGAACACGGTGGTAACGCTGAAGAAGGCGCTGGGGCATTCCACCGCCAACCTCGACTTTCTGCGCTCCCAGATCAATCCGCATTTTTTATTCAATGCCCTTAACACGCTGTATGGTACCGCCTTACAGGAAGAGGCGGCCCGTACCAGCGAAGGTATCCAGAAACTGGGTGATATGATGCGGTTTATGCTACATGATAACCATATGGAAAAAATTCCATTGGATAAGGAGGTGGCTTATCTGCAAAATTATATTGCCCTGCAACGCCTGCGCGTATTGTCATCTCCCGATATTCTGATAGAAGTAAATATAGATGAAAGTCAATGTCAGCATGAGATTGCGCCGATGTTACTGATCCCTTTTGTAGAAAATGCGTTTAAACACGGGATCAGCCTGCGGCACCGCTCCCGTATCGTGATTTCCCTGAGCTGTACTGCCGATCAGATCTTCTTCGATGTGTATAACAGCGTGCACCCCCGCCCGGAAAATGATCCGGAGAGGGAGGGTATGGGGATTGGTTTGAATAATGTAAAAGAAAGACTAAATTTATTGTATCCTCACCGGCACGAACTGAGTATCCGTCACACGGCTACTGAGTTTTTTATCCATCTGACTATTGATGTTAATAAATAAGTAAATGAAAAAAGAAGAAGAAGTGGTACCGGTCCCTGATGGCATGACGCGCTTTTTATGGTGGCTGGCCGCTGCTGATGCTGATGTTTTGCAGGAGTGTAAAACCGAGAAAGAGCGGTACCGTATCATCGGCGTATCCGTATTGGTTACGTGGATGTTCGCCACGCTGTCGTGGGGTTATTTCTTTTCCACCATCGTAAATGATGATATGGTGGTAGCCGGGCTGGCGCTGTTTTTTGGCTTTGCCATTTTATCGGTCGATCGTACCCTCATTGCGGCCATGTCGCGCACCAATGGCAGCATAAAAGTGATGCCGGTAATATTTCGTTTAGTCCTTGCCGTTACCATAGGTTTGTTTATTTCCCAACCTGTGGTGTTAATGTTATTTAAGAAAGATATCGATACGCAGCTGGAACTTGGCAAGCAGGCAAAGCTCGATGCTTACCGGGCGCAACTGGTAAAGCTCAATGCCGGCCAGATGGCCACCCTGCAGCAATCCCTTGATCAGGGCAAACAACAGCTGGCGCAGAAAACCGCAGAGCTGAAAGTATACAAAGATGGCTACATCAAAGAAACCGACGGCACCGGCGGCTCCGGCAGAATAGGAGAGTCGGACATTGCCCGCGTAAAGAAATCGGCTTATCTCAAATCGGAAGAAGAACTGCAGGCCATGCAAAGAGCCTGGGAGCCACAGCAGCAACAGCTGCAGGCACAAATGGCACGTATGCACAGCGTGGACAGTCTGAAGGAAGCCATATACGTTGGCACCCTCACCAACGGATTCCTGGCGCAGATAGAAGCCCTGAACGAACTGACGGAAACGCATCCGCCTGTAAAACAACGCTACCGCCTCATTGTATTTATCATTACCCTCATTGAAGTAATGCCGCTGCTCAGTAAAATACTGATGCCCAAAGGTGAGTACGATGAAAAGCTGGCCGCCGCCACTGCCCAGGGCGTAGCCTCCGCACGGCTGCAAACAGACACCGGCAAAGAATTAATGGAACACTACCAGGCTGCTGCACTGGCGGCCGATAAGGAAACGGTGGACCACTTGTTTGAATCTACCCGCGACCTGCGCCGCGAACAGGCCGATGCCCTCGTAAAAGAGTGGCAAAGCCGGGAAAACAGCCAGTACCAGAATCTCTGGCAGCAGGCCCGGAGACTCCTGCTCGGCAAAATTAGTTAGATCCCTGTATTGCTTACCCGTAAAATAGCCAAAGATGACTGCTATTGCGATAGATGATGAACCGGTGGCGCTGGCTGTTATCAAAAATCACGCTGCCAAGGTTCCCTTCCTGGAAATGAAGGGTTTTTTTACCAATGCTTTTGAAGCAATCGACTTTCTCAGCAAAGAAAAAGTAGACCTGCTGTTCCTGGATATTAAAATGCCGGATATCTCCGGACTGGATTTTTTATCCAGTTTGCCTCATCCGCCCATGACGGTTTTTACCACCGCCTATTCTGAACACGCAGTGAAGAGCTTTGAGCTGGACGCCATCGATTACCTGCTCAAACCCTTTTCCCTGATACGTTTTATGAAAGCCTGTAATAAAGCCAATAACCTGTTGCAGCTGAAGCAACAGAATGGCGCTCCCGCAGGCAAGGAACAAACAGACTATATTTTTGTGAAAAGCGGCTACGAACAATTCCGCATTGTGCTGGATGATATCCTCTACCTCGAAAGCGCCGGCAATTATGTGAACTTTATCCTCACCGACCGCAAGCTTATTTCCCGCCTTTCCATGCAGGAGGCGGTGGACCTGCTGCCTATCGGCTCTTTCACCCGTGTGCACCGCTCTTATATTGTAGCCAATAAAAAAATTGAACGCGCCGATCGCAACTCCCTTTACATCAAAAACATACCCATCCCCATTGGGGCAGCGTATGCGCCCGCGATTGAACGCATCTTTAATTTATAGAGGAATCGCCTTCGGCGATTGCAGCGAATTTTGTCTTATTCAGGTTTACGCTGATTTTACTGATTTAGGGATTTGATCACTTTTGGATTTTATGATTTGGGTAGATATAAGCGGGTATATTCGCTTATATCTACCCAAATCTTTTTAAATCCTTATAAATCCAAAAAGTAAAATCAAAAAAATCAGTAAAATCAGCGTAATCCTGAATAAGACAAAATCCGCGAAAAATATTTGCCAGAATGGACCAATTGGTCTAATTTGCTTCAGGTATGGGTAAAGCAGAAAAAACACGCCAGTTTATTATAGAAAAAGCCGCTCCTATTTTTAACAAAAAAGGGGTGGCCGGAACCTCTATCAGCGACATCCTCAAAGCCACCAGGCTGGCGAAGGGAGGCGTGTATGGCAACTTTTCCTCCAAAGAGGAAATAGTGATGGAAGTGTTTGATTATATCGCAGAAGAAGAGAAGCTGAACCTGCGGCAGGTGACCGCCACCGCCAATACTTCGGCCGGTAAGTTTGAAGCGTTGTTTGAGTATTATACCCGCTTCCCGGCAGAGCAGAAAATAGCCGGCGGCTGTCCCATGCTCAACTTCGGCGTAGAAGCCGATGATACCAACCCGGGACTGAAGAAAAAGGTGAGCGAACTGGTACTCTATTACCAGTCGCGCATCGCCAAAATGGTGCAGTATGGAAAGGAACACGGCGAGTTTAAAAAAGACTGGGACGAGCGGAAATTTGCTATCCGCATGTTTACCATGCTGGAAGGCGCTATACTCGTAAGCAGCGTACTCGGACATAATAAACAGATGCTCGTGGTATTGGAAGCGCTAAGAGAGGAAATCAGGCATCATTCTCTTTAACTTTTTTTATTCCTAAGAATAAACCAATCGGTCTAAAATGCAACACCAGGTTTTACCATTGTCACTACGGATGACCGGCGCGATATTATCCGCCATGAGCCGCCCGTTTCCGGTTACCACGGCAAAGCTGTTTTACCGGCTGTACTGTACACCACCCGCATTAAAGCTCCGGCCGGTACATCAGCAGTTCCGCGATCAGGCCGTATTGCAGCATTTGCAGGTAACCAGCTATCCTTTCGATAACGCTCCCCTGAAAGTAACTACTTACCGCTGGGGAACCACCGGGCCTAAAGTATTATTGCTCCACGGCTGGGGTGGCAGCCCCCTTCATTTTAAACAACTTATCAGCTCACTGGTGGCGCAGGGCTACCAGGTAGTATCCTACGATGGGCCGGCACACGGCCTGTCCGGCGGAAAACGCACCAACCTGGTACAATGGATGCATGTACTGGAACAGGTGATGCAACAGGAAGGCCCCCTGCATGCTATCGTAGGCCATTCCTTCGGCGGACTCAATGCTGCGCTCACACTTTCCCGTAAAAATGTACATGTGCCCCGCCTGCTGATGCTCAGCACAGCTTTGAGCGCGCCCGTATTCTTTGATGAAGCGCTCCGCCTGTTCCGTATTCACCCGGTAGTGATGCCGGTGCTGCAACGGCTGATCCGGCAAAGATTGAAAGAAGACCTTTCTGACATGGACCTGTACCGCTACATCAATAATATCAAAGCAGATAAAATATGGATGGCCTACGATACTACCGACACCCTCGCAAAAGCCACGGAAATAGATGATTACCTGCAGCAATACCCGGCCATACAATCGCTCCGCATCACTGGTGACGGCCATTTCCGCATCATGCGGCATGAAGCCGTGTTACAGGGAATCCTGAAGGTACTGGCAGCCGACGTAAAATAAGAAGGCAATGAAAGAGATGAAATAAAATCCGGACCTTTGGTGATACAACTTCGCTTACGTGAAAGAAAATGCCATCTTCTTCCGGAAATTCCCTTTGAATAGTTCTTTTTCTTTCTCTCTTAAAATTTATACACTTAAACTTGCTTTCCCCCGTGTAAATGAATATTTTAGGAGAATGAATTTTAAAACCCACGTATATGAGTAATGTTAATAACCGCAGGCAATTCCTGCGTCAAATGGGCGTGTACACTATGGGAATGGGGATGTTGCCCGCTATACTGGCCGCCTGTAATGAGGGGAAGTCTACTAAAAGTGAAGGCGATAGCGCCGCCGCTGCAAAGCCCGGTGAAGCCACTGCCCGTGAGCTTTTCTTTAAGATCTCACTGGCGGAATGGTCGTTCCATAAAGCGCTCTTCGCGGGTAAAATGAACCACCTGGATTTCGCCTCCCGCGCAAAGAATGAATTCGGCATTGAAGGAGTTGAATACGTGAACCAGTTTTTCAAAGACAAAGCAAAAGACCAGGCATACCTCACAGAAATGAAAAAACGCGCCGATGACCTGGGTGTTCGCAGCGTACTCATTATGTGCGATGGGGAAGGTGAAATGGGCGACCTGGATGTGAAGAAAAGAATGAAGGCGGTTGAAAATCATTACAAGTGGGTGGAAGCAGCAAAGTTCCTGGGTTGTCATGCTATCCGTGTAAACGCAGCAGGAGAGGGCTCTCCGGAAGAAGTAGCCAAAGCGGCTGCAGATGGTCTCACTAAGCTGGCTACCTTTGGAAAGGAACATGGCATCAGCGTGATTGTGGAAAACCACGGCGGCATGTCTTCCAACGGCGAATGGCTGAGTGGCGTTATGAAAACCGTGAACATGCCCAACTGCGGCACGCTGCCGGATCTGGGCAACTTCTGCATTAAAAGAACCAAGCCGGAAAGCAATACGCCGGAGGGCTGGGCTAAAACTACCTGCCTCGAAGAATACGACCGCTACAAAGGCGTGGCAGAACTGATGCCTTTTGCAAAAGGCGTGAGCGCAAAAACATACGACTTTGATGCCAACGGCAACGAAGTAACCATCGACTATACCCGTATCCTCAAAATAGTGAAGGACGCCGGCTTTAATGGCTTCATGGGTATTGAGTACGAAGGCGAAAAATTATCTGAAGAAGAAGGTATCAGGAAAACAAAAGAACTACTGTTGAGACTTGGCGGTAAGTAAAATATAGATAAGCGGAGGAAATATTTCCCTCCGCTTATCACTTACAGTGAAAATGCTTTCTTCAGGAACGGTACCACATATCCGTACGCATCCGCAGTAGCGGCGCTGTCGAAAATAGGATTGCTCGGATTGGCAAAGCCATGCGCCGCATCATAACGTTTAACCGTGAGCGTTTTACCTGCTTCGTGCATGTTCTTCTCAAATTCATCTACTACCTGCGGGTTAATGCCTTTGTCTTTATTGCCAAATAGTCCCAGTACCGGGCCGTGCAAAGTTTTCAGCTTACTCACATCTTTCTCAGGCATCCCGTAATACATCACTACACCCACATTTTGAGGCCCTGCCAGTAAGCCGGACTGTAAAGACAATCCACCGCCGAAACACCAGCCAATAGCAGCTATTTTAGCCGTTTTCCCGGCATAGGCAATTGCCCCCTGCATAATGGCCTGCAGTCGTTCCCTGGGGGCGCCCTGCATTAATTTGGCGGCATCTTCCCGGTTGGTGGCTACCTTCTGGTCATACATATCTACGGCCAGCACATTTACTTTGCCTCCCAGGTCGTTATACAGTTGCTCCGATTGCTTTTTTATGTAGTCGTTGAGGCCATACCATTCCTGGTATACCAACAGGTATTTATCCGAGGTTTCTTTGGCTTTGAACAGAAAGCCATGCGCAGATGTTCCATCTGTGGTGGGAAAGGTGACAGCTGCGCCGGTGGCTCCCTGGTAGGTGAATGGCAGCGGATCTTTGTGCGCCATGCGGAATTCTTCCTGGCTGGCCAGTGCGGCAAATTCAGTGATGGCGTCTGTATGGCAGCAGGGAGCCGTTTGGGAAAAAGCACTCACAGCCATGAGTAAGCAGCCCGTTAAGAAAATTAGTGTTTTCATGACAGTTTAATTTTGCTGACAGAAGATACGAATTTCTTTGTGCAGGGAAATAAAAATCCCCATGCGGCCATCTTTTCTTTCAATAAAAAAACAGGTAACTAACGGTAATGTATATACTAAAATGTAATCATTACTTTATTGTCACGGATCTTATATTTGAAATGTTGTTGTTCGCCGAGGTTGTTCAGCACATCTTCCAGCGATGCATGAAAAAAAGCAGCGTCTGTGATCGCGGGCGCTTTGGATGCATCTCCTTTCATTTCCACTTCTACGCCAAACCATTCTTCCAGTGTGCGGGAAAGCGCCATAGGATTAGCGTTGTTTATCAGCAAAGTATCGGATAACCACGTTTCCAGTTCTTCCGGGTGATAGGTTTCTTTTTCCATCAGGTCAATTTCATTATTGGCCAGGATCATCTGTCCGCGTTCCAGTATTTCGGGCTGGTTGTCGGTGGCGGAATGATAGGATTTTCCCACGCGGATCTTCCCGTTGAGGAGGTATACTGTAGCGCCATGCTGACTGGCAAAAGAACGCATTTTGAATTCGGTACCTAATACGGTAGCCCTTAATTTATCGCTGGTAACAGTAAAAGTGTCGGTAGATGGAACTACGGCAAAGAATGCATCGCCATCGAGGATCACTGCACGGTTGCCCTGTAAATAATTGGCGGGTACTTCCAGCACGGAAGCGGAATTAAGTATTACGCGGGAGCTGTCGGGCAGCGTAACAGAAGTACGACGGCCGGTGGCGCCTTTATAGGTTTGGTATTCGATGCCAGGCGTTTTCAGGTTCACAGGTGCATTTTCCGGCGCTTTTGTCTGGCAGCCGGTGATTACTATTCCGCCCGTTAATAACAACACCAGCGCATTACGGCTGGAAAAGCAACGGGAGATAGTATCAGGTTTAAATAGCATATTCCGGGAATTTTGTATGTATCCAAAAAGACCTAAAAGTAATAAAATAAACACCGGTAAAGGGAGATGCTTCAACAATTTCTGAGAAGCAATAGACAATATCTGTTAACGCTGTTAAAAAGATATGCTGATATTATAATGATTTTTGTTTAGAAGCCGGACGCACCCTAACTTTGCGGCCCATGGAAAAGCAGCTACCTTTATCATTTGATAATACCGCTATCGCATTTGAGGCAAAGACCGACAAGGCACTGAAAAAAGCCAACTTTCTCTTTAGTAATATCGGGAAGCCCTGGCTGGTAAAATTGGGCGCCGTGATGACCCCCATCGCCTTTAAACTGGGGTTACCCATTAAAGGCATTATTAAAAGCACTATTTTCTCACAGTTCTGTGGTGGTGAAACCCTGGACGAAGCAGCGACCACTGCACTGCAACTGGGTAACTATCATGTAGGGGTAGCACTTGATTATGGCGTGGAAGCAATGGAAGGAGAAGAAAGCTACGATGCCGCTGTTCCTGAATTCATCCGTGCTATCCAATACGCTGCCTCCAGACCCGATATTCCTTTCATCGCTATAAAAGTTACCGGCTTCGCCCGGTTCGATCTGCTGGAAAAAGTACACCGCAAGGAAACTTTAGCCCCGGCCGAACAACAGGAATATACCCGTGTGCGCAACCGCGTACACGCCATCGCTGAAGCAGGCGCCCGGCATAATGTAGCCATCCTCGTGGATGCAGAGGAATCCTGGATCCAGGACCCGGTAGACGCCCTCACCGATGAAATGATGTCACTGTTTAACAAAGGAAAGGTAATTGTGTACAACACCTTCCAGATGTATTGCCACGACCGTTATCCTTTCCTGAAGGTATCCCTTGATAAAGCGGTAAAGAATGGCTACCTGCTGGGCGCCAAACTGGTACGCGGCGCTTACATGGAAAAAGAAAACAAGCGCGCTGCAGAAAATAATTACCCTACACCTATCCAGCCCGACAAAGCGGCTACAGACAGGGATTACGATGCAGCGGTAAAATTCTGTCTTGATAACATCGACAAGCTCGCCGTTTTCATTGGCACGCACAACGAAAACAGCTGCATGTTTGCCGCGAGGTTACTCCACGAAAAAGGATTGCCGCACAACCATCCGCATGTTAGTTTTTCACAGTTGCTGGGCATGAGCGATAACATCACTTTTAACCTGGCGCATGCCGGCTATAACGTTAGTAAATACCTGCCGTATGGCCCCGTAAAAGAAGTAATGCCTTACCTGATCCGCAGGGCGCAGGAGAATACCTCCATCGCCGGGCAAATGGGCCGCGAACTGGCACTGATCAGAAAAGAAATGAAAAGAAGGGCAATGGCATAAAGTAATAAAAAGAGCGAAGCGCATCCCGGATGCGCTTCGCTCTTTTTATTACGGTACTACGCTTAAATGTTGCTTTCGCTCTGCGGCAATGGATACCTCGGCCACACATCATCATCAGGTCTGTCTTTAGGCAACGTTCCCAACAGGTTATATCTCCTTAGATCTATCCAGCGATGCCCTTCCATAAACAGGGAATAACGCCTGTTATACAGCAGCTCCGTAATTAATGCTGCCTGTGTTGCGGGGCCGGCATATACCGCAACATTATGTGCTGTGCGTATACGGTTGATGGCCACTATGGCATCGGGTAATGCATTTTTCTGCATCTTCGCTTCTGCATAAATCAATATCAGCTCCTCGTTCCGGATAATGCTGATGGGCGCATTGAGGGAGGCCCATACTATTACATCACGATTACCGGTTAAGCCGCTCTGGCTGGCGGAGGAAGTGCGCACCGACGTTTTGGAGATGCGGTCGTCGCCCGGTAGAATATTGGTGGCGAAAGAAGGATGCGCCACCCGTATTTCTCCATTGCCATTTGGCGGTAGGTACATAGTGTTGGCAAGATCGCCGCCATTGGTGGAAAAGGCATGATAAACACCCCTGGTTAAGGAGCCGTTCAGGTCAAAGAATGATTCATTGAGCGCGCTAAGTGCATTATCCCATTTCTGCTGGTAAATATACACCCGTGCGGCAATGGCGCGGTTAAATTTAATCAGGCCCGGGGCGTCTTTAAAACCCAGGAATCCATCTGACAAAGGAAAAATAACTTCCGATCCGGTCAGGTCAGCTTTTCCTTCATCCAGGAATTTTAATATAGAATCCATCACTACAACCGGATCGGTAATAACGGGGCCCAGGGTAGCGCCATTGGGTACGGGTATACGTACGCCATTGGTATTTGTCATGTTGAGATTCAGCAACAGCTGATAGCCGATCAGTGTTTTGGCAAATCCTGTAAATGCCTTCTTTTGCACATCAGATGCTACTTCTGTACGGGTATTGCTGATGGCATCGAGCAAAATGAAACACTGTCTTGCTACCTGGTAGCGGGCGGACCAGGGGTTGGTAATGTAAAAGGTGTTATTGTCCAGCAGTTTGGAACCGCCTCCCAGCAGATCGGTAGTATAGCGGGGCTCTGCACCGGAGAAACGGTAAATTTCCCGGCCAATAATACCGGTGCCATCGAGATAAGTGGAGAGACTGTTGCGCATACCGGATTCGGCGCCCGTTACCAGGTTAAACAGGTCGCTCCTGGAAGGATCGGTAGTAATACCGCTTACCACGGGTGTATTCAAACTGTTGATCTCTCCTTTCTGACAGGCATTGATGGCCAGCAGGAAAAGAGTTACCGTTATGATGGAAAGATACTTTTTCATATGTAATGATTTTAAGCAGATGGATAATGATCAGAAATCGACGCCAACATGAAAACTGGCCCTTTTGGATGCAGGGAACGGCATAACATCCACTCCTGTTGATAAACCGTTACTGCCGCGGGTTTGAGCGGTAGTAATGGTGTTACTGCCGAAATTGGATACTTCCGGATCATAACCCACGTACTTTGTCCACGTAAAGAAATTATTGGCGGATACGCCAACACGGATCGCTTTCAGCACCGCTGTATTTTTGATGGGAATATTGTAATAAAGACCTATCTCACGGATACGCACATACGAAGCATCCTGCACATAAATGGAAGCATCGCCGGCGCCGGGGCGGTAAAGCCCGGCCTTCGTGCCTTTCATCTCATCATCATAATCAAAAGAGGTAGCTCCGAGGTCGGTGAGCAGCTGGGTGAGGTTAATGTTGTCGCCGCCTTTTTTCCAGTGGATAAGGAAACGCAGGGAGAAGTTTTTGAATACGGTTAATTCATTGAAGAAGCTCATCTGGAAATCCGGTTCGGCATTGCCGATCAGCTTTAGCTCACCGCCCACAGTACCTTTGATTTGCGTGGCAGGTTGTCCTTCTTCCAGGTAAAAAGTACCGAGTGAATTACCAAAGGCGCCAATGGCATACGGAGGGATGATCAGTTTGGTGACTTTGGATCGGTTTTGCCACCAGTTGATGCTGCTGTTCCATCGTACATTCGGTTTGTTCACGGGTATCAGGTTTAAGCCCAGCTCTATTCCCTGGTTTCTTAGGTCGCCGCTGTTTTTCCACTCAGTGGCATAACCGGAGGAGCCGGGAAGCGCATGACGCAATAGTACATCATAGATCTTTTTGTTATAGTAGGTTGCTTCCAGGCTGATGCGGCCATCCAGTACGCTCACATCGAGGCCGGTTTCAAATTCTGCCTGGCGTTCCGGTTTAATATCGGGGTTGCCCTGCAGGTTTTCTACGAGTACGCCGGGGAAGCCGCCGATGTTGCTACCCAGCATCTGGGTAAATTTACTGCCATACGGAGGTACGTTGCCCGATTGGCCATAAGCTGCGCGCAGCTTTAGATTATCCACACCGGGTACGTGCCAGAAACCCATTTTGGCAATATTCCAGGAAATGGATCCTTTGGGGAAAACATAATATTTCTGGTATTCACCGTTGTTGGTAGACCGGTCGAAACGTACGCCGGCGCTGAAAGTAATGGCGTCTATCAGGGAAAGGTCTTCCTGTATGAAAATACCGTTGTCACGGTATTTCTGGCGGAATTGCCTGGTGGCGGTGTTGGCGCTGGCATCCAGGTTACTCTGACCGGATACGAGGTTGGTAGCTACCGTAACAATATTATCAAGGTAGCCGGTTTCCAGTGTGGCGCCGGCAGTACTGGTTAAACTGAGGTTGTTGTTGGGCGTAAAGGTATTCACTATGAATCCGCCGATATTGGTGTTGGTGTTATTGGTATTGCCCTGGATGGAATGTCCCTGCAAGCCGTTTTCTTCAAACTGGAGGTTGCGTGGAAATAAGGCAGCAGTTTTGAAATTGAAGTAATCAATACCACCGCGTCCTACCAGCCTGGTAGTAGAGCGGTCGCTCTGTTGCAGGCGTATCTCAATATTACCGCCACCCACAAAACGGTTGGTTTGTTCGTTGTTGATCATGTTGTCGCGCGTTTCCAGCGGGTTGGAGCTGGCAAAGGTATTGCGCGGATACTCACCCAGTGCATTGGGGAACAGGTTCACAAAATCAGGTGTGGACGACAACGCCACGCCGAGGGAAACACCGTTGTTGTCGTTATTGGTTAGCCCTCTGTCGGCGGAAGAGTTGATATAGTTGGTAGTAACGCCTACGGATACACGATCACTCACTTTGTGGTCTACATTCAGCCGGATGGAGTTGTTGAAATAGCCGGTTCCTTTCACAATGCCGTTTTCCTGCCGCCGGTTTCCGGAAAGATAGAAAGTGGTTTTTTCGCCGCCGCCACTGAGGGAGATACCGGTGTTCAGCACCAATCCTGTTTGCCCGAAGATCTCTTTTTCATAGTCATAGATTTTTCCGGCATTCTTTGCTTCTGTGAACTGTGCTTTATAGGCGGCGCGCTTGGCCTGTACATCAGGGTCGGGGTTATCAGCAGTACCTGCAAGATCGGCCGCTGTTTCGGGGGTAAAGGTGCGAACGCCCATCAGGTGCCGTACTTTGGTAAAGCCGGTTTCCTGGTTGAGGGAGATTTTTGTTTTGCCGGATTTACCTTTTTTGGTGGTGATAATAATTACGCCGGCAGCGGCTTTGGCGCCATACATGGCAGCGGCGGAAGCGCCTTTCAGGATTTCAATGTTTTCAATGTCTTCCGGGTTGAGGTCTGCAATACGGCTGGAGGGGTTATCCTGGTTGTTGGGACTGCCCGAAGTGGCAGCGCCGGTTACATCGTTCAGTCCTGCGGGAATGCTGCTGCTATTGAAGAAAATGCCATCCACTACATACAGTGGTTGCGAGTTGCCAAATACAGACGTGATACCGCGCATTTTTACGGAAATACCGCCACCAGGGGCGCCGGAATTGGCCGTTATCATGGCGCCGGGTACTTTACCGCTGAGGGCTGCGTCAAATGTTTGTGCAGGCGCCACACCACTCAGCTCCGTACCTGAAATAGTAGCTACCGCATTGGCAAGATTACTTCGCTTTACATTGGTGGCTAACCCTGTTACCACAATTTCATCCAGCCGGGCGAAATCTTCTTCCAGGCTCAGGTTTATCACGTTGTTACCAGGCGTAAGATGGATCGTTTTGGTTTTATAGCCGGTGTAGCTCACCATTAAACTTGTGGTGCCGGCCGTGATGGCCAGCGTATAATTGCCATCTGTATCAGTGATGGTCCCTTTGTTGGTGTTGGGAATGCGTACGGTAACGCCGGGAATGGGTTTGCCGCTGACGGCATCCCTTATTTTTCCGGTGATATTTTGCTGCGCAAATAGTGCAAGGGTACTGCATAGGCATAGCAGTACCAGCAAGCTGGATTTTGGTAGAAGCATAGCTTGTGATGGTTTAAATAAATGAATGATGATTAAAACGAGGTTACAATATCATGTTGCTGATTATTTTTTGGTTTATAGATAGTACAGATCCTGATCTGATTTTGGTTGTTTAATAAAGCTATTTTTGTTGTGATCCTTGCCGTAAGGGGAACTATAGGTTTTTCATCATCATCGCTGATGGCAAGGACTTCTCACTAAGCCGATCTTGTTGTAACGTAAAATGCTATAGCAGATTACGAAATTTTAAGGGCACTTCCGCTTTTTTTCTTTGACTTAAATATGTTATATTTTTTCAACTGGAAAACTTCGTAAATTGCGATCTTATGGAGCAGTATTTATCTTTATTACAACATATTATACGGGAAGGCGCTGTGAAAACAGACCGCACCGGCACCGGCACTACCAGCTGTTTTGGCTACCAGATGAGATTCAACCTGCAGGACGGTTTCCCGGTGGTGACCACCAAAAAACTGCATCTCAAATCGATTATATATGAACTGCTCTGGTTTTTAAGAGGAGATACCAATACCGGCTGGCTGAAGGAACATGGCGTGAGCATCTGGGATGAATGGGCCGATGAAAATGGCGATCTCGGACCCGTGTACGGAAAGCAATGGCGTAGCTGGGAAACCCGCAGCGGTAAGGTAATAGACCAGATCACCGAAGCTGTAAATACTATCAAAAACAATCCTGACTCCCGCCGTATTATTGTGAACGCCTGGAACGTGGGCGAATTGCAGGAAATGGCGCTCAGCCCCTGTCATTGCCTGTTCCAGTTTTACGTAACCCCTGCAGATCCTGCAAAAGGAGAAACCCGTGGTAAACTGAGCTGTCAGCTGTATCAGCGCAGTGCCGACGTATTCCTGGGCGTACCTTTCAATATCGCATCTTACGCGTTATTAACCATGATGATGGCACAGGTGTGCGACCTGGAAGCCGGCGACTTTATCCATACTTTTGGGGATGTGCACCTGTACAGCAATCATATGGAGCAGGCAAACCTGCAGCTGGGCCGGCAACCATTCCCGCTCCCGGTAATGAAGATCAACCCGGACGTAAAAGATATTTTCTCCTTTAAATATGAAGATTTTGAACTGGTGAATTACCAGTTTCACCCGGGCATTAAAGCACCGGTAGCCATATAACTTCCCATATGCGTATATCCATTATCGTAGCCGCTTCGGAAAATAACGTCATCGGTATCAATAATATGTTACCCTGGCGTTTACCGCTGGATCTTAAATATTTTAAATCCACCACACTGGGAAAACCCATTGTAATGGGACGTAAAACATTTGACTCCCTGGGTAAACCATTGCCAGGCCGGCCAAATATAGTGATCACCCGTCAAACGGATTTTCAGCCGGAAGGTGCGTTCGTAGTGCGTTCTGTAGAGGAGGGTGTTGAAAAAGCAAAATCTTTCGGCGGCGAAGAACTGTTTATCACCGGCGGCTCGCAGATTTTCAAGCAGGCGTGGCCGTTAGTAGAACGGATCTATCTTACCCGTGTATATGCCGTTGTTCACGGGGATGCGTTTTTCCCTCAGCTGGATGGTGCAGAATTTGAACTGGTAAGTGATGAACGCCATGAGGCAGATGAAAAAAATCAATACCCCTTCTCTTTCCAGGTATGGGAGCGGATTTAAGATACTAACGTAAACGCTTACTTGAAAATAACAGTACCCATACCGTTGGTAAGTTCTTTTTCCAGGGAGTTGAGGTGTTTCTGCATTTCAAGGCAACTTTTAGCCGCTTCGTAGTCGTTATCCCTGAAGGCCTTTTGAACTTCAGCCTGATTTTCATGGATTAACTTTTTCACTTTCCGCAGGATCAGGTAGTTGGTAGTGGAGAGCGTATCTTTTAAATATGCATCGTCGCCATAAACAGTATCTATTTCAAATTGTTCCTTCCATTTCATACTGAGATCGGCTTCCTTATCTTCCAGGATATTGGCAATCTCTTTTGAAAATTGTTGATCTTCATGATAAAGAAACCAGCGTTTATCCTGGAGATTCCCTGCATCATACAATGCTTTGTATTCCCTTAAAATCCTTTTCACCAGCTCACTTTCTGCCAGTGCCTCAAAATCATAGGGGAGATGGAATACATAATCTGCTACGGTACTATTGTCTTCTTCTTTAAAAGGCTTGTCGCCAAAACGTAACAGGATTTTTACCAGCGCCTTTTCCTGCTTTTCATGCCCGTTGATGAGCGAGTCAACCGAAATGCCTGTTTCGCCTGCTTCCATTGCGGCAATCGCTTCTTCGCTGAGGTCATCATCACTGGGGGCGGGATTGTTACGCGCGTATGCCTGCTCCCGTTTAACGAGGCGGTCGCGGATAAATTTATTGACCAGCTGGATCAGCCCCTGCTCATCGATATGGAGTAACTGGCTGCATTGGCGGATATAATCCTGCTGCCGGGTAAAATCTTCCGCTTTATCAATTTTGGAAATGGTTTCAGCGATTTCATTTACCAGCTGCGACTTTTTATTACTGTCGGCGCCGGCTTCCTGCATGCTCAGCTGCAGCTTAAACAGTACGAAGTCCTGCTTGTGGTCTTTAATAAATTCGCGGAACGCTTCCGCTCCGATCTTCTGCACATAGCTATCCGGATCTTCTTTGTCCGGCAGCAATACCAGCTTCACGTTCAGCCCTTCTTCGATGGCCATGTCCAGCCCGCGGAGAGCCGCTTTCACACCGGCGCTGTCGCCATCATAAAGGATGGTGAGATTATTGGTGTATTTCTTAATCAGCCGGAGCTGGTCTTGCGTAAGGGACGTACCGCTGGAAGCTACTACGTTTTCCACACCTGCCTGGTGAAGGGAAATTACGTCGGTATAGCCTTCTACGAGCAGGCACTCATTGAGTTTATCGATGGCGTGCCGTGCAAAGTAGGTACCATACAGTACCCGGCTTTTTACATAGATTTCATTTTCGGGAGAATTGATGTATTTGGGTGCCCGGTCTGATTTTACCAGGATACGTGCGCCGAAGCCCAGTATTTTCCCGGACTGGTTATGGATCGGGAAAATCACCCGGCCGCGGTAGTTATCGGCAGGCTGATCGTTGCGGATGGTAACCAGTCCCGTTTTTTGCAGGTATTCCAGGTTGTAGCCTTTGTTCAGCGCTGATTTGGCAAAAGAATCAAAGGTATTCAAACAGTAGCCCAGCTGGAACTTTTTGATGGTTTCTTCCGTAAATCCTCTTTCTTCAAAATAACTCAGGCCCACATTCTGGCCTTCATCTTTGTTAAAAAGGGTATCGGTAAAGTATTCACGGGCGTAGTTGTTGATGATAAACAAACTATCCGCCATCAGCTGGTGCTGCTTCAGTTCCGGGCTTACTTCCGTTTCTTCCAGCTCTATCTGGTACCGTTGTGCCAGCCACCGGAGCGCTTCTACGTAGGAGTACTTTTCATGCTCCATGATAAAGCTGATGGAATTGCCGCTGGCGCCGCACCCAAAGCATTTGTAGATTTCTTTGCCGGGAGATACGGTGAAAGAAGGGGACTTTTCGTTGTGAAACGGACACAGGCCCAGGTAGTTGGCGCCTCTTTTTTTCAGTTTAACGAAGGAACCCACAATTTCCACAATATCAATGCGGCTGAGGATCTGTTGTATGGAGTTCTGAGATATCACGGTTTGGTAAATGCAACTGCAAACATACGGGAAAATTAGGATTTGGAGAGAAGGAGGGTAGTATGTCCGGGTGATTGCTGTTCCCGGCAACTTTTCCTTATATTTGGTAGATTATAAACTAGCCAAATCAATCTTATTTATCAGATGAAAGAAGTATTTATAGTAGCTGTGGCCCGCACCCCTATCGGTTCGTTCAATGGCGCACTGGCAAGCATTCCGGCCACTCAGCTTGGCGCTCACGTTATTAAGGCGGCACTGGAAAGGGCGGGTATTGCCCCGGCAGAAGTAAATGAAGTATATATGGGCAATGTGCTCAGCGCTAACCTCGGCCAGGCGCCTGCCAATCAGGCCAGTCTCGCTGCAGGCGTGCCCAATAGCGTTCCCTGTACCACTGTTAACAAAGTATGCGCTTCCGGTATGAAAGCCATTATGTTGGGCGCCCAAAGTATTATGCTGGGCGACAACGACGTGGTGGTGGCCGGCGGCATGGAAAACATGAGCGCTACGCCTTACTACCTGGATAAAGCCCGTACCGGTTATAAACTGGGTCATGGCGCCGTTACCGACGGCATCATCCGCGATGGCCTCTGGGATCCCTACAAGGATTTTCATATGGGCAACGCAGCAGAGCTGTGCGCCACCGAATACAAAATTACCCGGGAAGACCAGGACGCTTACGCTGTTGAAAGTTATAAACGCGCGGCAGCAGCCTGGGAGAAAGGATATTTTAAAGATGAAGTAGCGCCGGTGCAGGTACCCGGAAAACAGGTAGTAACGGTATCAGAAGATGAAGACTACAAAAAGGTCATTTTTGAAAAAGTACCTTCCCTGAAACCAAGTTTTCAGAAAGATGGGACTATCACTGCTGCCAATGCCTCCAACCTCAACGATGGTGCGGCAGCTGTAGTGCTGGTAAGCGGTGAAAAACTGAAAGCGCTGGGATTAAAGCCACTGGCAAAGATCATCAGCTTTGCAGATGCTTCGCAGGCGCCGGAATGGTTTACCACTACACCCGTAAAAGCTATCAACAACGCGCTGACCAAAGCCGGGTTGAAAATCAGCGATATGGACGTGGCAGAAGTGAACGAAGCATTTTCCTGCGTGCCTATTGCCAATGCGAAAGACCTGGGGTTGTCGCTCGATAAAGTGAATGTATGGGGCGGCGCGGTAGCAATGGGGCATCCTATCGGGTGCAGCGGTGCGCGTATTGTAGTAACACTGAATGCTATTCTGCATCAGCAGCAGGCGCGTTACGGCGTTGCAGGGATCTGTAACGGTGGCGGCGGCGCCAGCGCAATTATTATAGAAAGAGTTTAATGACAGGTCGTCAGCTGATGGTTGTTGAAAAACCATCAGCTGACGACTGATTTTGATCTGGTAGCGAACGGGGCAGTTATACGGTTTCCGGTTACCGGGGTATTACTTCTCGGATACTTCTCCGGTACTTCTCAGATACTTAGGAGTCGTCTATGTGTCGTATTCCCCATACAGTTCCGATACAGTTCCTATACAGTCCCCATACAGTCCCCATACACTCCCCATACAGTCCCCATACACTCCCCATACACTCACAATACACTTCCAATACACTTCCAATACACTATCAATAAATGGCAATCACCGTATCTATGCTGTTTACCTGTATCCTGACGCTGTCTTTTCCCCGTTTTGCCATCTTCAGCGATTGCAGTGCTGCCTTCGGTGTTACCACATCTGGTACTATTTTCTCAAAAAACAGGTATTTGTCTTCCACCAGGCTGTAAACCGGGTAGGTGGATAATATGCCGGTGCTTTTCGTTTGCAGGGCGTAGTCGTCGTCGATATTGTAACGGTGAAACTCGCTGTCCGACAGCAGGGTGATGGCGGCTACCAGGGTGAGGGTACGCAGTGGGGGCAGGAGCAGGCCAAGCAGCAGCAGAAAAGGAAACCCGAAAAACCCCGTCAGGTAGGCGTACCTGGCGTCGTTATCCGGTTTGGTGAGGCCGTAGATAAGCATGCCGGTACCTGCGTAAAGGGTAAAGAACACCCGTTCGGTTTGGGTGCCCTTGAAGCCGTAGTCATTCAGCATCAATAACACGCATAGGAGCGCCAAACAGCCAAAAATCAGGTGAAGGTACCACAGGAGTGCCTGTAGCTCCGGCGCTTTTGCCTTTTTAATTTTGCAGGAAAGGGCGGCTAAAAAGCATAAGGTAAGGATAGTGATGGTAATCATGACGGCGGGTAAAGTTGTTGGCAGGTCTTGATAAAGTTTGAAATATAAATATATGTATTTATTTTAATTAATACTATACATACTGATTGTCGGAGGTATAATAATTATTAATCGGGGGTTTGCTTTGCTTTTTCGCTAACAAACAATATTTTTGCCCTGCCTTTCAATAAGGCATTTAAACTTTCAATTAAGAATAGCATGCGTCAGATAGCTTTCAGACAAGCCTTAAGAGAAGCCCTGCAGGAGGAATTTCGCCGTGATGAACGGGTATTCCTTATGGGGGAGGAAGTAGCCGAATACAATGGTGCTTATAAAGTGAGCCAGGGAATGCTGGATGAGTTTGGTCCAAAACGTGTTATTGACACGCCGATTGCTGAACTCGGATTTACTGCTATCGGAGTAGGTGCTGCACAGAATGGCCTGCGTCCGGTGCTTGAATTTATGACCTGGAACTTCGCGGTACTGGCGTTGGATCAGATCCTCAATACTGCTTCAAAAATGCTGGCAATGAGTGGCGGTCAGGTGGGTTGCCCGATCGTTTTCCGCGGACCAAACGGTTCTGCCGGACAATTGGGTGCACAACACTCTACTGCATTCGAAAGTTACTATGCCAACATCCCGGGCCTGAAAGTAATCTCCGTTTCCAATCCATATGATGCAAAAGGTTTGCTCAAAGCGGCTATCCGCGACGACGATCCGGTTGTTTTCATGGAAAGTGAACTGATGTATGGCGATATGGGTGAAGTTCCTGAAGAAGAATATATCATCCCGATTGGTAAAGCAGATATCAAGCGTGCCGGAAAAGACGTAACCATCGTATCTTTCAACAAAATGATGAAAGTAGCGCTGGGTGCAGCTGAAGAACTGGCAAAAGAAGGTATTGAGGCAGAAGTAATTGATCTCCGTACCATCCGTCCGCTGGACTGGTTCACCATCCTGGAGTCTGTGAAGAAAACAAACCGCCTGGTAATTGTTGAAGAACAATGGCCATTCGCAAGTATTTCTTCCGAAATTACTTACCGTATCCAGAAAGAAGGTTTCGACTACCTGGATGCGCCTATCCGCCGTATCACTGCACAGGATGCTCCTATGCACTACGCCCCCAACCTGGTTAAACAATACCTGCCGGATGTGGAACGTACCGTGAAACTGGTGAAAGAAGTGATGTACATGAAGAAATAGCAACCGCTATAAGTATAAAAAAGAAACGGAGCGAAGATTTTCTTCGCTCCGTTTCTTTTTATCTTTTTAAATATCTATCAGGAAAAAAGATCGCTGGAAAGGTACCTGTCGCCACGATCACAGATGATACAAACAATCACGCCACTACTTAAGTCCTTCGATACCCGCACTGCCGCTGCCACAGCGCCGCCGCTGCTCATGCCGCAAAATACCGCTTCTTCCCTTGCCAGTCTTTTGGTCATGATCCTTGCTTCTTCTTCTGAAATATCCATAATACGGTCTACCCTCGGTTTTTCAAATATTTTTGGAAGATAAGCCTCCGGCCATTTGCGGATGCCCGGGATTTTTGAACCTTCTGTAGGCTGGCATCCCACAATCTGTACTGCCGGGTTCTGCTCTTTTAAATAGCGGGATACCCCCATAATAGTGCCGGTAGTGCCCATCGCGCTTACAAAGTGGGTTACTTCCCCGTTGGTATCTTTCCAGATTTCCGGTCCGGTAGTTTTATAGTGCATGCCGTAGTTATCGGGATTGGCAAACTGGTTGAGCATATAATAGCCGCCTTTCTCCATCTGGGCATTGGCGTAATCAATAGAGCCTTCCATCGACAGCTCCTTTGGCGTGAGCGTCACTTTTGCACCATATACTTCCATTGTGAGCACCCGCTCCCGGGTGGCGTCTGCAGGCATTACCAGCTCTATTTCAATTCCGAAAATACTGGCAATCATGGCCAGCGCAATACCGGTATTACCGCTGGTAGCTTCTATCAGTTTCATACCCGGCTTAATATCGCCCCTGTCCAGCGCGCCTTTGATCATGCCATAGGCGGCCCTGTCTTTTACGCTGCCGGCAGGATTGTTTCCTTCCAGCTTGGCGAAAATTTTAACGGCCGGGTTAACGGATATCTTCTTTAATTCTACCATCGGCGTATTGCCGATCAGATCTATGATGGAAGCCATTGTATTAGTCCTGGTTTGTATCTGAAAATTTATGTTCTGCTTTATAATAGATCCGGGAGAAAGGTTCCACACTTTTAATCAGCCACACATTCCCGCCTATTACGCTATGATGGCCTATCACCGTATCTCCGCCAAGAATGGTGGCGCCGGCGTAAATCACTACGTGTTCCTCAATGGTCGGATGACGCTTGCTGCGCGCCATACTCTTCTCAATGCTCAGTGCACCCAGCGTTACGCCCTGGTACAGCTTTACATGCGGTCCTATCACGGTCGTTTCCCCGATCACAATGCCGGTACCATGATCTATGCAGCACCACGGTGCAATTACGGCGCCCGGATGAATATCCACTCCTGTGCGGGAATGCGCCAGTTCCGTGATCATCCGGGGTAATACCGGTATCTTCAGCTGGTACAGGGCATGCGCAATGCGGTAAAAGGCAATGGCATAAAATCCCGGGTAGGCACGGATTACCTCGTATAAACAGGATGCCGCCGGATCGCCCTGGTAAATGGCCGAGGCATCTTTTGTCAGTTCATCATATATCACCGGTACTTTATTCATAAAGTCGCGGCTCAGGCCCGCAGCATCTGCGGGCAGCTGATTTTCCATTGATTGCAGCAATTGCTGCAACTGGGCTTCCAGTTCATGGCCAAAACGCTCCAGCGCCACCGGATCAGCAATTACCTGACCCGTATGTTCAGGAAATAACCAGTTCAACAGGTGGCTCACAAATTCATCTACTGCACCCGTGGCAGGATAGGCGTTCGCCGCTGCCAGCTGGTGCCGCCGCTTCAACTCTTCCAGAAAATCATTCATATGCGGATCGAATTACAGGTATTGGCACTTTAATAGTTATTGAAATTACGCATTAATCCTGTAAAGGTAGTAGACTGTCTGCTAATATTCAAGCCTTCTTGTCTGCCCGGATATAGGCCGCTCGTAGAACCAATGTGGTCAATAGCCAGCGCGTATTCACCGGCCGCATCGCCCGGCCCCCGGGCTATTTCGAGGAATTCTTCCGGCCAGTGCGGACTATATGGTAATATCTCAATTGTTTCTGACATGTTAAATGATCCCTGATATAATGCAATTTTAAGGGATTAATCTTTATTTTTGCCCGTTGTATAAAAGGCGGGTATTGCCGGTCGTACAAAATAAAACTGATTATGGCTAACATTTTAATAATAGACGACGAAAAAAGTATTCGTAAAACACTCACGGAAATTTTAACTTATGAAGGTTATAAGGTAGATGAGGCCGCGGATGGTATGGAAGGATTTAAAATGTTCCAGGCAAAGTCATATGATGCCGTTCTTTGCGATATCAAAATGCCTAAAATGGACGGACTGGAATTTCTCGAGAAAGCCCGTGAGGTGAACGGAGATATTCCTATTATCATGGTTTCCGGCCACGGTAATATTGATACGGCAGTAGATGCGGTGAAAAAAGGCGCCTATGATTATATTTCAAAGCCGCCGGATCTGAACCGCTTACTCATTACCCTGCGTAATGCAATGGATAAAACCACCCTGGTAACCGAAACCAAAACCCTGCGCCGCAAGGTGAATAAGGTACCGGAAATGATTGGCCAGTCCAGCCCGATCCTGAAAATTAAAGAAACGATAGAAAAAGTAGCGCCCACAGATGCCCGGGTACTTATTACCGGCGATAACGGGGTAGGTAAAGAACTGGTAGCCCGGTGGCTGCATGAACGCAGTAACCGCGCCGCCGGCCCGATGGTGGAAGTGAACTGCGCTGCCATCCCCGGAGAGCTGATAGAAAGTGAACTGTTTGGCCACGAAAAAGGTTCCTTTACCTCTGCTGTAAAGCAACGGATCGGAAAATTTGAACAGGCCAGCGGTGGTACCCTTTTCCTGGATGAAATTGGCGATATGAGTCTCAGCGCCCAGGCAAAAGTACTGCGCGCCCTTCAGGAAGGAAAGATCACCCGCGTAGGCGGAGATAAGGAAATAAGTGTAGACGTGCGGGTAGTAGCTGCTACCAATAAAGACCTGCTGCAGGAAGTGGAAAGCAAAAACTTCCGCCTGGATCTCTATCACCGTTTAAGCGTGATCCTGATCCATGTTCCTTCCCTGAACGACCGCCGGGATGATGTACCTTTACTGGTAGATAGTTTCCTGGACAGCGTTTGCAGCGAATATGGCATTTCCCGCAAAGTAGCGGATAAAGAGGCTATGAAGGCTTTACAAAACCATAACTGGACGGGTAATATCCGTGAGTTGAGGAATGTGGTGGAAAGGCTCGTGATCCTTTCCGGTAAAACCATCACCGCGGAAGATGTAGACGATTTCGTGGTGCCGAGCCGCGACAAAAGGAAAGTAAGCTCTTAACCGGCTAACAATATGCAAAAACACCTGTATCTGATCAGTGGGCTGGGGGCGGATGAACGCATTTTCAATAACCTGCGTTTTCCCACCGGCTACCAGGTGCATCACCTGCATTGGATCCCTCCATTGCCGGATGAACCCATCAGCCGCTATGCGGCACGTATGGCCCAAAACATTACGGCTGATGGGACGGTTACCTTAATAGGCGTGTCTTTTGGCGGTATTATGAGCCTGGAAATAGCCCGGCACATCCCCATAGAAAAGAACATCCTGTTATCAAGCATTAAACGAAGCTCGGAAAAACCTCCCTACTATAACTGGGTAAAGAAACTCGGACTGCATAAGTTGCCCGACAGCCTGCTGTACCAGCGGCGAAGCGCTATTGTCAGGAAATTCCTCAATATTGAAACACCGGAAGAACGTACACTGGTAAACGAATATCTTGCGAAACGCGATTATACCTATACGCGGTGGGCGGTAAATGCTATCCTGCATTGGGAAAATGAGCAGGTACCGGAAGGAGTGGTGCACATCCACGGTGCGCGCGATATGCCTTTCCCGGTTAAATATCTTCAACCTACACACCTGATCCCCGATGGTGGCCATTTTATGGTGCTGAACCGCTCGGAAGTCATCAATCGTATCCTCGAAGAAGTGCTCTGAGAGAAGGTCAGCTGAATTCCTGCAGCTCTTCCAGGCTTTTTATTATAAATACATTTGCCGGCAGCGGCATAGTCAATTGCCAGGACTGTGGCCCCGATAACAGGATTTTGATGCCCGGGAACTGCTGTGCAAGCATGCCGGCAAACCGGTTCATCACCTGCTGCGTAACATTGGTAAGCAGATGGGTATAGATGTGGGTCACCGGCCTGGCCGGGGCAAATGCTTCCAGGTCTGCCAGGGGAACATTGGCGCCAAAACTGGTGACCAGTTTGCCACTCTTCTTCAGCAGGTATTGTGCGTACAACAATGGTATTTCATGAAATTCTCCCTCCGGGAGAAATAACAGGTAATGGGCAGTAGCCTGTTGGTTCATCTGCTGGCCGTCGATGGCCGTCATTATTTTGGTACGGATAATATTGGAGCAGAAGTGCTCCTGCGCCGGAATCACATGGCCGGTAAGCCATAGTATGCCTATCTTTTCAAGGAAAGGGTAAATGATTTTTGTAATACAGTGCTCAAATCCCAGGTGTAGTACCTGGCTGTAAAAAACGCGCTCAAAGCGGAAGTAATCGTAGTCGAGCGTGGCGGCAATCAGCTCATTTACCTGGAGGCCGGCGGCAGATCCTTCAGCGGCCAGCTGCAACGACAGCTTATTCTGTTCCTCTTCCGACAAAGCAGCTATGCGCGAGATCCTGATCCCGTGATGATATAAATACGCAATACGCAGTAAGGTTTTCAGATCCTCCCCGTCATAGATCCTGTGATTGGTATCCTTCCGCCTGGCGGAGAATAACCGGAACCGCTGTTCCCAGATCCTGATGGTATGCGCCTTTATACCGGTAAAGTTCTCAATATCCTTAATCGTAAATGTATTCAACGGAGGTATACTAAAACGTCAAATTTAGGCAATTCGGCGTAGGGTACACCATATACCTGAAAATTATAATAAACAATCTTTTAATCTATTTTTAAGAAAACTTTTGTAAAGTAATAGCAACTGGCTAACAACAGAATATTATATTTGCCTTTTTAAGCATCTAATAAGCGTAACTGAATGAACCTGGCATTTTGGAAAAAAAACAAAGACAGTCAGCCTAAGAAAAAGAAATCTGCGGTTAGAGAATGGTTAGACGCTGCGATCTTCGCTATTATAGCAGCCACGCTTATCCGCACCTTTATTTTTGAGGCCTATACGATCCCGACACCTTCAATGGAAAAAACCTTACTTGTGAACGATTTCCTGTTTGTAAGCAAGATCAGTTACGGACCACGTATCCCAATGACGCCACTGGCAGTACCTTTTGTGCATCACACGCTGCCTTTCACCAAATCTGCCAAAGCCTATTCAGAGGCGGTAAAATGGAAATACAGACGTTTACCCGGTTTTTCAGATATCAAGCGGTATGATGTAGTGGTATTCAACTTCCCGGAAGGAGATACCGTAGCCATTGATTCGCCGGATCCCAGCTATTATGGCATGGTGCGGCAGTTCGGCTGGCAGTCGGTTCAAAATTCTTACAAGATCATCCAACGCCCGGTAGATAAAAGGGAAAACTATATCAAACGTTGCATGGCTCAAGCCGGCGATACTATCCGGATCATCAAGGGTGCGGTATATATCAACGGACAGGCAGCACCGGTTCCTCCCGGCAGTCAGCATAAATATGTAGTGGAAACTACCGGCGATCAGCTTAACAGCAGCCGCCTGGAAGACCTGGGCATTGCTACTTCCGGTCCCGACTTCTACCAGCTCGATGCCGGCAGGTACATTTACAACCTCACCCCGGCTAACGTAGCAGCGCTCGAACAATTTAAGCCGATTGTAAAAGACATTAAAATATACCAGGAGTCTGATTTCACAGACTTCAATTACAATAATGTTTTCCCGCATGATACTGCACATTTCAAATGGACCGAAGAGAACTTTGGCCCGATGTATATTCCTAAGAAAGGTGTAACCGTTAAGCTGGATGAAAGCAACATTGCTTTATACGACCGCATTATCCGCGTATATGAAGGCAATACACTGGAAAGAAAAGATGGCAAGTTTATCATCAACGGTCAACCCGCTGATAGCTATACTTTTAAAATGAACTATTACTGGATGATGGGAGATAACCGTAACAATTCCCTTGATTCCCGTTTCTGGGGTTTTGTGCCGGAAGATCACGTGGTGGGTAAAGCCTGGCTGATCTGGATGAGCTATGGAGAAGGCGGTATCCGCTGGAGCCGTATCTTCAGAAATATTAAGTAAGCAACTGCCCGAAATATAATTTAAAGTAAATTACGGACCGGCACTGTGCCGGTCCGTCGTTGTCATACCCCGACAACGGCTATACGAAGAATCCTTTTCAACTGTTGTTATGGAGAAACAATTGCTGCATATCGAATACGAGGTATATGATGATCTTGCCGGTCTTTCCGATGCTGATGCCTGGCTGCTGAAAGAAGCCAGGGAAGTAACGGAATACGCTTATGCGCCTTATTCCCGTTTCCAGGTGGGGGCAGTGATCCGGCTGGCCAACGGTGAAATCATTGCCGGCTCTAACCAGGAAAACGCTTCTTATCCGATCGGGTTATGTGCGGAGAGAGTGGCGCTGGCTTCCGCGGCCTCTGTATATCCCAATATTGGTATTGATACCATTGCTATCAGTTATAATAACCTCAATGGTGAGAGCACACATCCCATTTCTCCCTGCGGGATCTGCCGGCAAACATTGTCGGAGTACGAAAGGAAACAGGAAAGCCCTATCCGGGTAATCATGGGGGGATTAAGCGGTAAGATATATGTGATCAGCCGTGCTAACGACTTGCTGCCCCTTTCATTTAGCGGAGATGAACTGGGTTTGTGATTATTACATATAGATAAGTTTTCATTTACAATATATTATTTATATATTTACCCGGCGCCCCATAAGTGCTGCGACCTATGAAACCCTGTCAGCTATCAGTTAGTATCTGTTGTATTGTATTACTTACTGCAGTGTATAGTGAACCGGCAGCCTGTTACTTTGATAAAAAAGAAGTGAACTACCGTCCGGGGCTACACGTTTTTAAGGATACCCTGAAAAGAGTTAACCGTTATCAGCATCTGGCACACGACTTGTACGAAAGGAAACTTTTTAAACAGGCAATAATGCAATGGAAAAAAGTTTTACACTTGCAACCTACCAATGCTTTTGCTATGTTTATGCTCGGAAAATCGTATATGGGTGCGGGTGAGCAGGAGAAGGGAGAACGCCTGTGCGATGAAGCCATCATAATGGGAGAGCTACATGATAAAAATATTTGCCACAGTGTAGAGGGATTTTAAACAGCGCATAAAGGATAGGCAAGCTCCTTTTTCGCTGCGCTGCTTACTGTGGTATTTTCTTCGGCGATTTCGGCCACGACGGCTGCAAGTTGCTAACGCTGCCACCCGTAAGGGCTGCAGCGTTTTATGAAAAAGAAAAGGAAGGCATCACGCCTTCCTTTTTTGTTTATCAGTTAAATCGTTATTACATTCTTTCCGGTACACGGATACCCAGCAATTTCATGCTTTGGGCAATGGTGTGAGCGGTGAGCATGATAATCTGTAAACGCAGTTTCTTCTTTTCTTCACTGGTTGCGCGGATAATAGAATAGGTAGGTACCCCTTCCACTTTCTCGGCATAAAAGGAATTGAATAACTGTGCCAGCTGGAACGCATAGTTGGCAATCACAGAAGGACTCAGCTCGCGGTACGACTCTGCGAGTATACCAGGAAACTGTTCGTTCAGTATGATCAGTTCCTTTTCCAGCGGCAGCAATTCTCCTTCGTAGGTGTATGACTCCAGACCTTCCGTTGTGCCGGCATCCCGCAAAATGGATTTGATACGCGCGTACGCATACTGGATAAACGGAGCCGTGAACCCGTGCAAATCGATTGATTCTTCCGGATTGAAGATCATTTTCTTTTTAGGATCTACACGAAGCAGGAAGAATTTCATGGCCCCCATGCCTACGGTATCATACAGTTCGTTGAGTTGCTCATCGGAAAACGCATCCAGGTTTTTGCCGGATTGCTGCGTTTTTTCGGCGGCTGTATTCACCATTTCCGTAATCATATCATCTGCATCCACTACGGTGCCTTCCCGGCTTTTCATCCGGCCATGCGGTAATTCCACCATGCCATAGCTGAGGTGGTGAATACCTTTGGCAGAAGGTTCTCCCAGTTTCTCCATAATCAGCTGGAGTACCTTGAAGTGATAGTTTTGCTCATCTGCTACCACATATACGCTCTGGTCCATCTGGTACTGCTCATATTTCAAACGCGCCGTACCCATGTCCTGGGTCATATATACAGAGGTGCCATCTCCGCGGAGCAGCAGTTTCTGATCCAGCCCGTCGGCGGTCAGGTCTATCCATACAGAGTTATCTTCTTTTTTAAACAGCACGCCTTTCTCCAGTCCTTCTGCTACCAGGTTTTTACCTAACAGGTAGGTTTCACTCTCGTAGTACATCTGGTCGAAATCAATGCCAAGACGTTTGTAGGTTTGATCAAAGCCTTCATATACCCAGCTGTTCATGGTGGCCCACAGTTCCCTTACTTCAGGGTTGCCGGCTTCCCATTGCTGCAGCATGATCTTCGCCTGCTGCATGATCTCTGTTTTATTACGCGACATCTCTTTGATGTCGTCCATGATCTTGGCCGACTTTTCTTTATCGTCTTTTACTTCCGGCTTATGCAGGGCAGTAGCCAGCTTCTCCAGCTTTTCAGTTTCGGCGCTGTCGAAGTCACGGAAATCATTTTCCAGTACACGGTCGATGATAATTTCTGCTTGTTCCTTCACTACAGATTCAAACTTCACGTAGTAATCGCCCACCAGGTGATCGCCTTTTATACCGGTAGATTGCGGGGTATCGCCATGTGCAAACATTTGCCATGCCAGCATGGATTTACAGATGTGGATACCACGATCATTTACCAGGTTGGCTTTGATCACTTCATAGCCATTGGCTTTCATAATTTCAGCAATGGAATATCCCAGGAAATTATTTCGCAGGTGACCGAGGTGTAAAGGTTTGTTGGTATTGGGAGATGAATATTCTACCATGATCTTTTTACCATTGGCAGGCTGTATCCCGATATTTACGTCACTATAATGTTGCTGCAGGAATTTTGTCCAGTAGGCATCGTTAATGCTCAGGTTCAGGAATCCTTTTACTACATTGAATCGCGCAATCAGTTCCGGATAGTGGGCAGTCAGGTATTCCCCGATACGTTGTGCAGTTTCTTCCGGTTTCTGCCGGCTGAATTTTGTAAAAGAGAAAACGACAATGGTATACTCACCTTCGAATTCAGGCTTGGTGGTATTAATAGCAATATCTGCTGCTGTTAATTGCTGATCGTAAAGTGAATTAATGGCGGCCACGGCGGCCGTTCTGATGGATTGTACAACACTCATGCTGAAAATGATTAATGCGAGGGGCAAAGATAGTTAATTAGCCGAAAGCAGCGAAGGTTGTCTGATAAAGACAACCTTCGCTTATCCGGAATATTTTATTCCTGCATTAAAAAGTGTAAAACACGCCGATCTGTGCTACAGAGTTTTTGCTGTCTACTTTGTCGGAATCATACACATTGGTAAGGCCAAAATTATACCTGCCACTGATACCCAGGCCCATATCGAATTTATAACCAAAGCCGAAGCCCAGTCCAAAGTCTACGGATTGCATATCGTCTTTGATATCTACGGTTACGTCGCCGGATTTAACCTTGGCTGCTGTGAGAAAGCCCACCTGCGGACCGGCTTCCAGGTAAAATTCAGGTACAATGGAATACTGCACCATTACCGGTACATTAATATAGTTAACCTTTACTGTGTTGGAAGTGGTTAACCATAATACACTTCTTTCTGCTTTGGTACCCTGGGTAGAATATAATACTTCCGGTTGGATAGCCCAGCTTTTATCCAGCCCGATGTTAACAAGACCGCCTGCGTGAAAGCCTGCGAGGGTTTTGGAGCCGTCGGTATCTGTTAGTTTGGAGATATTCAAACCACCTTTAACACCGAATTTTACATTTTGTGCTTGTACTGCCAGCATAGTTCCAATGGCTAATACACCAGACAGAATAAGTTTTTTCATGATGTGTTATTTTGTAAGCCCCAGTTGGCAAGAAGTGTGCCGGTTTACAAAGAGGAATAAAAATCCACCTGTTGCGGAAAACTATAAATCTTTCAGCATCCAGCTGTCACAGCCAAAATGGCCGGTATTACCCATTGGACCTGTCAGGTACCTGAATCCGAACTGTTCATATACTTTTCTGGCCCTGGCCAATTCCGGGGCAGTTTCCAGGTAGCATTGCGTGTAGCCGTTTTGTTTGGCGAAATCAAGGCACAGGGTGATTAGTTTGCCCGCCAGTCCTTTTCCACGGGCTTCGGGCAGGAGGTACATTTTCTGTAGTTCGCACACATGTGCTTCACCGCCATCCAGCGGGTGAATGCCGGCCCCGCCAATTATTTCACCGTTTGCCACAGCTACATAATAAACGGCACGGGGAATATCAAACAGTTGGGACAGGTGGTTGGTGGTAGGGTCTGAAAACGCGGTACCGGCCTTGTTCATGCCGAATTCTGTTAACGTGGTTTTTACTATGTAGGCAATTGCCGGATCGTCTGCTGGCGCTATTGTTCTGATGATGTATGGTTCCATAAAATGAAAATAGGGATTTTTTGATTTTCACATCAAAAAATCCCTATGGTCTTATAGTCAGCCGGTTAGAATATTGTAAACTCTACTCTTCTGTTTTTCTGCCTGCCTGCCGCGGTTTTATTGGAGGCAATAGGTTGTGTCATTCCATAACCTACGGCCTCAATTTTAGACCCGTTCACGCCTTTTTCAACAAAGTAAGCTTTAACGGCTTCGGCTCTTTCTCTTGACAGGGCGAGGTTCCGTGATTTGCTGCCAACATTGTCGGTATGGCCGCTCAGCTTCAGGTTGAGGTTTTTGCGTTTCAGCAGTTCTGCCACCCTGTCGAGGGCAGGATAGGAGCTGGGCTTGATACTGGCCTTCGCAAATTCAAACTCCAGGTTCTGAATGGCTTCTCTTACAAGACGGTTATCTTCTTCTGTAATCACTACTTTTTCTTCTTTCACTACTTCCGGTACTGGCAGCGGACAACCGGAGCCGTCTACTTTGGTATTGGCAGGTGTGCCCGGACATTTATCGAAGAAGTCGGAAACGCCGTCTCCGTCACTGTCTTTTGTCAGTTTATCCACATCAGCCGTCAACCTGGCATTGTTCTGATTGGCAGCATCCAGCGAGGCCGCGAGGGTGGTCTTCTGGGCTTCCAGCTCGTCATACATTACTTTGGCCGGATTAGACCACTGCAGTTGTTTTTTACCTTTCTTTCCCAGGGCAAATTCCAGTCCTGCGTAGCCATAGGAGTACTTATCCTTATTGGGGCCGTAGTTGTAACCGTCGAGGTTATCCCCATCGGTGTAGTACATCGTGTAGCCGAGATCGAGGTTAATATACTCTGAGAGCCTGAATTTGAGGCCGGCGCCAACGGGGATAATCAGTTCCTTGATGGCTTTATCTTCTGCTTTGTAGGGAAAGCTGGTGTTATCGTTTCTGGTTACGGTAGGTTTATAGCCGGCCAATCCGCCGCCCACAGAGGCGTACAGCTGAACAAAGTTCTCCCGGAATAACCAATTGACAGTAGTGATATTAAATACGGCATTCAAAGTTCCCGACCAGTTTAACTTGGTTTCGTATGATTTATATGGTCTTACAGGAAGCGAGCCATTACCGAGTTCCTTGCTGTTATCTGCCTGGAGTTTACCACCCACGTAATCTGCCCGCAGGGCGAGGAAATGAAGGATCTGGTATTTTACGTAGGCGCCGTAACCAAAGGATCCTTTCCATTTGGTAAAGTCATTACTGCCACCGGTGGCAGCCACTGGCGCCAATACGCCGCCGTTTACGCCAATTGACCATGTTTTATAGTCACTGGGTCCACTGAATAATTTCGCTGTGGGTACAGCTGCAGAAGTGGCGGAAGGTTGATCCTGAGCCTGGCTCATCATTGGGGTGGTTGCTAACAATAAGCACGCAGCCCTCCATAAAATGGATGTGTTCATAAGAAATAACGGTTAGGTTACACAATTTGTATGATCATAAAACAAAGGGTCAGGAATAAAATAGCTTAAAGGAAGGCGAGGTTATGAACAAATTAAGCGATACAGTTATTATTTAATAAAAGGTGTGTTTACCAACAGGCTAACTGCGATCTATGATCAAATATAGGGTACCTGACTGACATAATTTCATATTTTTTTGCTTGGCATAATCATTGACAAACCAACGACAAACACGAAAATACTTACAACTAAAGGATAATCTTTAATACTATGGGAAAAATAATAGGCATTGACTTAGGAACTACCAATTCATGCGTTGCCGTAATGGAAGGTAACGAACCGGTAGTGATTGCCAATGATGAGGGCAGGAGAACAACCCCATCTGTAGTGGCTTTTTTAAAGAACGGAGAAAGGAAAGTAGGTGACCCCGCAAAGCGTCAGGCTATTACCAACCCCGTAAACACTATTATGTCAGTGAAGCGTTTCATGGGCCGTCATTTTGACGAAGTTGCCAGTGAAGTGAGCCACGTTACATATAAAGTGGTAAAAGGGGACAACAATACCACAAGAATTGATATAGACGGCAGATTATATACTCCGCAGGAAATTTCAGCAATGATCCTGCAGAAAATGAAAAAAACGGCCGAAGACTACCTGGGCCAGGAAGTAACAGAAGCAGTGATCACTGTACCTGCCTACTTTAATGACGCGCAACGTCAGGCTACCAAAGAAGCCGGTGAAATTGCCGGTTTAACTGTTCGCCGTATTATCAATGAGCCTACTGCTGCGGCACTGGCTTATGGTATGGACAAAAAACATCACGACAGCAAAATCGCTGTATTTGACCTCGGCGGTGGTACCTTCGATATCTCTATCCTGGAATTAGGTGATGGCGTATTTGAAGTAAAATCTACCAATGGTGATACTCACCTGGGTGGTGACGACTTCGATAAAGTGATCATGGATTGGCTGGCAGACGAATTCAAAAAAGATGAAGCAGTAGATTTACACAAAGATCCAATGTCATGGCAGCGTTTAAAAGAAGCTGCTGAAAAAGCAAAGATCGAATTATCTTCTTCTCAGGAAACTGAAATCAATCTCCCTTATATCACCGCAGTGGATGGCGTTCCCAAACACCTGGTGAAAAAATTAACCCGCGCTAAATTTGAGCAGCTGAGCGACAGCCTGGTGGAAAGAACACTGGAACCTTGCCGCAAAGCGCTGAAAGATGCCGGTATGAACACTTCCGAAATCGACGAAATTATACTGGTAGGTGGTTCTACCCGTATCCCTAAGATCCAGGAAGTAGTAGAAAAATTCTTCGGTAAGAAACCTAATAAAGGCGTAAACCCGGATGAAGTAGTAGCCGTAGGTGCTGCTATCCAGGGTGGTGTACTGACAGGTGAAGTGAAAGACGTACTGTTACTGGACGTTACTCCGCTGTCACTGGGTATCGAAACAATGGGTGGTGTAATGACCAAACTGATCGAATCCAATACCACTATCCCTACCAAGAAATCTGAAACCTTCTCTACTGCAGCAGATAGCCAGCCTAGCGTGGAAATCAATGTGCTGCAGGGTGAAAGGCCAATGGCTAACCAGAACAGAACCCTGGGCCGCTTTATCTTAGGTGATATTCCTCCTGCTCCGCGTGGCGTTCCTCAGATCGAAGTAACTTTCGATATCGATGCCAACGGTATCCTGCACGTAACTGCAAAGGATAAAGGCACCGGAAAAACACAGAACATCAAGATTGAAGCTGGTAGCGGTTTGAGCAAGGAAGAAATCGAAAAGATGAAAGCCGAAGCAAAAGCCAACGAATCATCAGATAAGGAACAACGCGAAAAGATCGAAAAGCTGAATAAAGCAGATAGCCTGATATTCCAAACCGAAAAACAGGTAAAAGAATACGGCGACAAACTGCCTGCCGATAAGAAAGCAACTATTGAAGCGGCACTTGAAAAGCTGAGAGAAGCACACAAATCACAGGATAGCGCACAACTGGATACTGCTACCGCAGAACTGGAAGCTGCCTGGACTGCTGCTTCTGAAGAGCTGTACAAAGCCTCCCAGGGTCAACCGGAAGGTGCACAGCCTGGTGGCGGTCAGCAACAGGGCCAACCTCAGGGTGGTGGCAACGATAGCGTTACCGACGCAGAATTCGAAGAAGTAAAATAACGCGGATCTTGTCTTTCTCAGGATTAGACTGATTAAGCTGATTTCTTTGATTTTACTTTTTAGATTATAAATGATTTAGGGGAGATATAGGCGAATATAATCGCTTATATCTCCCCTAATCTTTTTAAATCATAAGTGATCAAATCCGTAAATCAACATAATCAGTCTAATCCTGAGAAAGACAAAATCCGCCCATTTTTTCCTACTTTGTTCCGGCTTAGCCGGGACCAGATGAGTTATAGTGTACGTTTTTATCTCCGTTATTATACTTACTACGGGCAGGATCTATACCTGCTTGGTAATTTACCCGCATTGGGTAATGAAGTCCCCCTGCATGCCCGCCGTATGCAATGGGGAAATGAAGAATGGTGGCATACGGATATTCAGCTGGCTCCCGGTGATACTTTTACCCTGCGATACCAATACCTGTTAAAAGAAGGGGAAGAAGTAGTATATGAAGGCGCCGTGCGTGAATTTGGTTTCATCCCCGGAGAACAGCATGATATTATTTTCATAGACGCCTGGAATGACGCTTATCACCCGGAAAATACCTGGTTAACGGCTCCCTTCTCACGTGTTTTTTATAAAAGAACTGCCACCCCGATTACTTCCATACTAACTGCCACGCATATATTCCGCGTACAGGCGCCCCTGTTAGCTGCCGGTAAAACCGTTTGTTTGCTGGGTAGTGATCAGTCGATGGGGAACTGGAACACCAGTAACCCCCTGCTGCTGCAATACGATGAACAGGGCTGGTTTTCTATAGCACTGGACCTTTCCGGCGAAACGACCCCTGTATATTATAAGTACGGTATCTACGACCTGGAGCTGCAACAATTTGTTCAGTATGAAACTGGCAGCAATCGTGAACTACATACCACTGCCACAACAGGGCGGCAGGTAATTTTACACGACGGATTTTTGCGCATTGTGCATAACCCCTGGAAAGGCGCCGGTGTGGCTGTACCCGTGTTCAGCCTGCGCAGCCCCGAAGGATTTGGTACCGGCGAATTTGCAGACCTGCCCGCATTGGCGCAATGGGCGCAGCACAAAGGCTTGCAACTGATACAGCTGCTACCGGTGAATGATACCATACAAACCGGCACCTGGAAAGATTCCTATCCATATGCCGCTATTTCTTCCTTTGCGCTGCACCCGCAATATGTCCGCTTACAGGATATAGGCAGCCTGTCTGCACAACACCCGTTGCAACGGCAATTCAACCGGCTACGGCAATGGCTCAACGAAAAAGAAACCGTAGACTATGAAGAAGTGATGTCGTTTAAGCTGGCCTATCTGCGGGCGCTGTTTGAAGCGGAAAGGACCCGCCTGCAAACAGCTGAATACCGGCAGTGGCTGGCTGCCAATGAATATTGGTTGCTGCCTTACGCAGTGTATTGCCTCCTGCGCGACCGCTATGGAACCGGCGATTTCGCCCGGTGGCCGGAGTATAACGTATATGATTATACGGCTATAAAGCGGCTGGCAGCGTCAGATAAAATTGCTGCAGCGGCAGTGCAGTATCACTTCTTTGTACAATATCACCTGCACCGGCAACTGGCTGCCGCCAGCACCGCAGTACACAGCTACAACGTAGCATTGAAAGGGGATATTCCCATTGGAGTGGCCCGCCACAGTGTGGATACCTGGATGAACCCGGATCATTACCACCTGGATATGCAGGCCGGCGCGCCACCAGACAGCTTTACCAGCGAAGGTCAGAACTGGGGTTTTCCCACTTATAACTGGAAACGGATGATGGAAAACGGATTGCAATGGTGGCAGCAACGGCTCCGTCACCTGTCTGTTTACTTTGATGCCTTTCGCATTGATCACATCCTCGGCTTCTTCCGCATCTGGCAGATTCCCCATGAGGCGATACAGGGAATCCTTGGATATTTTCATCCAGCCGTTCCCGTTACCCCGGAGGAAATCCGCCGTCGCGGCATTTACTTTGACGAAAACAGGTACTGCCTGCCCTATATAACAGACGCTATCCTCGGGGAACTATTTGGTAACTACGCAGGCATGATGAAAGAACAGCTGATGCGTCCCTTGCCGGATGGGCGTTACCAGCTGTTGCCTGCTTACAGCACGCAACGAAAAGTGGCGGAATCGGGATTGCCGGAAGCAATAAAAACAATTCTCTATACCCTGATTGCGGATGTATTGTTTATAAAAGTAACGGATTCCGGCAAAACGTTGTACCATCCCCGTTATGATATGGCCGCCACCAGGTCGTTTGCCGCGCTGGATGCCAGGAGCAGAGAAGCCCTGGCGGCATTGTACCACGACTACTTCTACCTGCGGCAGGAAAGCTGCTGGCGCAGGGAAGCGCTTGATAAGCTCCCCCTGATAAAAAGGGCTACGCATATGCTCATCTGCGGAGAAGATCTCGGCATGGTGCCCGCCTGCGTACCTGGCGTAATGCAGGCACAGGGTATTCTGAGCCTGGAAATTGAACGCATGCCCAAATCCGGGGATGCGCTCTTTGCAGACATATCAAAGGCGCCCTACCTGTCTGTTTTAACCCCTTCCACGCACGACATGAGCACCCTGAGAGGGTGGTGGAAAGAAAACACATCTGTCTCCCGGAAATACTATCAGCAACAACTGCAACATACCGGACCAGCTCCCGCCACCGCCACACCGGAACTGATCCGCGAAATTATCAGGCGGCATATGACGGCTCCTGCCATGTGGCGCATCTTCCAGGTACAGGACCTGTTGGCGGCGGAAGCCCCGGAAAGCAATGGGCATCCTGATACGGAAAGGATCAATATTCCCGCAGTAGCATCGCATTACTGGCGTTACCGCGTCCCGCGGAACCTTGCGGACAGATGACCGGGCGCAGTTAACAATATCATAAATGCGTTGTATTTTCACAGAAAGAACCCGTTAGTAAAATGAAGCTCACCCTTTTTCCTTTTGAACTGAAATTCAGGCACACTTTTACGATTTCCCGTAAGTCAAAAGATCTGCAACCCCTGCTGGTAGTAAAGCTGGAACAGGAGGGCAAGAGCGGGTTAGGTGAAACCGCCGACAATGCCTATTACCAGATGACCGTACCACGGCTGATGGCAGATCTTGAACAGCACCGTTCTTTTATTGAAAATTATAACCTGCATACCCCCGGGCTTTTCTGGCAGGATATGTACCCGCTGCTGAAAGATAATATGTTTGCATTATGCGCGCTGGACATCGCTGCGTGGGACCTGTACGCCAAACAACAGCAACAGAAACTCTACGAGGTATGGGGACTGGATATTTCGCATAACCCACTCACCGACTATACCATCGGTATTGATACTATTGAAAATATGGTGCGGAAACTACAGGAATTTCCGTGGCCTATCTATAAAATCAAACTCGGCACAACGGAAGATATTGCCATTATCAAAGAGCTGAGAAAGCATACCACGGCTGTTTTTCGCGTGGACGCCAATTGTGCCTGGGGAGTAGAGGAAACCCTGCGGAACGCTGTTGCCTTAAAGGAGCTGGGCGTGGAGTTTATTGAACAGCCGATGGCTGCAGCAGATAAAGAAGGAATGAAACGGGTATATGACAAAGTAGTGTTACCGGTTATTGCAGATGAAAGCTGTATTGTAGAGCAGGATGTAGCCCAATGCCACGGCTATTTTCACGGCATCAATATCAAGCTCACCAAGTGTGGAGGCATTACCCCGGCACTGCGGATGATTGCGGAAGCAAAGCGTTTAAACATGAAGGTAATGACCGGTAGTATGAACGAAAGCACGGTAGGCACCTCTGCAGTGGCGCATCTGTTGCCGCTGCTGGATTATGTGGATATGGACGGACCGTTGCTGCTGGCAGAAGATAGCGCCGATGGTATTAAGATGGAAAACGGTCGTATTATTTACGCCGACAGGTGGGGAACAGGTGCTGAGTTGCTAAATGAGGATCACTCTTCTTCTTTCCACGTCTGAGCAAGGAAAACATAGTCTTCAATGCAGCCGGTGGCCACTATTATTTTGCCGGCCAGCGGCATCAGCGGGTTAGGCATAAAAGGATTTGCCCCTGATGGGCGTATCAGGTAATCTCCCTGATCTGTTACCAGGAATACGCCGAGGTGTTCACTTTTACTGTGTTTACCAAATGTGCGGAGCACTAAACGCCCGGTAAGTGTAATAAAGGGACTGTTTTTGTCCCTGTTGCTGTTATCTGCTGACATATTCACGATACCCCAGTATTTGATTATTCTTTTCTTTCACCACTATCACCTTTGTTGAAGGCGAGTCCCCAATGGTGGCAGATTCCGAAAATACGTGAAATTTTACAGATGACATGGAACCGCTCACATCTTCTTTAACCGCGGGGTTATTTTTCTTGTTTATAAATACCTTCGGATCCCTTTTTTCGGCAAAGTTTTTTTCATCCAACAGCTTGTGTATCGCATTGTGCAGCGCGGGATCTGTGGCATGCGAGCCGTCGGACGGGTGGGGTACGGCGATAAAGTCGTCCAGCATTTTACCCCGTGCTTCGAGGTTATCTCGGCGGTTTTGCAGGGTGTTCACAAAAAGCTGTGTATCACCGGGGCTGCTGGGATCTTTGTCGTTGATCACCGGTTGCCACGACGGATCACCCAGCAGGTAAAACTGCGCGGCTGTTTTCAGTTCGTAGGGGTCCAGCGTGGGGCCCATTTCATTCAGGAACCGTTGCCTGGCCTCCAGCAGGGCTCTCCCGGTGGAGGCGCCGTTTAGTACATTGATTACAAAATACTGTGTAAGCAGATCTGCCAGCCCCTGCCCGGTGGGTGGGCCATAGGCAATATTGGAGCTGCCTACAAAAGCCAGGGCATGATTCAGCAGGTAGCTGTTGGCCATACTGATCCGCTTACCGCTGTTTTTCTTCGGGTCAAACAGCTGGCCGCCATAGCAGCATTCTGCCGCTACAATGGTGCCGTGAGTGATTTTATCTTTCAGTATATCTGATCTGAGCGCCAGTGGAAACTCGGTGGATTTTTGTCCGTAAAACCCCGGATTATAGATTGCCCCGTGGCAATTGATGAAATGCGTTTTCGCCTGTAGTTGTGCGGCGGTCCAGTTGGTACCGTTCAGCGTTTCATCGCTGCCGGGAAATATCAGCAGATTGGCGGTACTGCCAAAAATGTTCTGGAGCGTGTTCTGGGTGGAGTGCTGCCAGTCGAAAGTGCTCATTGAAAAATAGGGAAGGTAGTCGCCCTGTTGGGAGGGCACTGCCGCCAGTATATTGGTGATGAGCGTGTGCAGGTAAGAAGCATCCGCCACGCCGGGGATATCCGGCAGACGGCCTACTACCCGGGTGGGCGAAATAAATTTACCCGGGTCTGTATCATATGGCGTGTCGCACGCATAGGGTAAATCACTGGGGATAAAGGTATCAGGGTCATTATCTCCCGGTAATAAATTCTTCAGCCGCTGAAACGGAATGATGTCCTGTGAGCCCAGCAACAGGATGTATCCGGGTGAAAAGAACCGGTGCAGCTCATCAATCGCTTTTTTATTCTGGGCATCGTCCGTAGCCTGTGTCACTGCGGTAGATTGGCAGGCTTGCATCTGTGCGGCATCATCAAGGAAAATAATGTGGGCATCCAGGTGCCTGTTGTTATCAAATGCCTGTAATGCGTTTATATCATCCAGGATCTGCTGGTGAGTGTCGCCATATTTCTGTTGAAGGGCGGATTTATTGGTTATAATGAGTTTTGTTGTCAGCATATTAATGTGAGGGCCTGCCATAATTATCCTGATTAAGCGTTCAAAAATATTGAATTAAAGGGTAATATGGTACCGGTCTCCAAACAATATTAATATTTCCCTGCGCAAGGTATTTGCATACTGAAAAAGTAAACCGTATTTTTCAGGGAATCTACCGGAGCGCTATATGAAAAAATTCCACCTGTTATCGTTACTATCTGTTTTCTTTTATACCGGCACTTATGCACAGGTAATAGCACACTTTACTGTAAAGACAGGGAAGCTGGATCGTTATAACAGTATTGTATATACGGGCGTTCCGTCGTCTGCCGCCGGTCCGGTAATGCTGGAAGAAGTAACCGGTAATAAACGTATACCCGTTGCAGTTAGCCGGCAGGCGGGGCAGCTGTGCTGGATCCTCACAGGAGCCACTGCAGCCGGTACAGAAAGAAAGTATGAACTGAGCAAAGGTAAAGGAACAGGCGATACCCTTATGAAAGCGCTTTGCCAGGATGGGCATGTACTGCTGGAACAATCCGCGCAACCTATCCTGCAGTATAATTTTAAAACGGTACCCGCGCCTGCGGGTGCAGATACCGTGTATAACCGCAACGCATTTATTCACCCGCTCTGGGCGCCCAATGGAGTAGTGCTCACCAACATCTTCCCCAACGCCGGTCACCGGCATCATATGGGCATCTGGAACCCGTGGACGCATACGCTTTTTGAAGGACGTGAAACTGATTTCTGGAATGTACAGAAGAAAGAAGGCAAGGTCCGCTTTGCTGGTAAAATGGAAACCTTTTCCGGAAATGTATGGTGCGGGTTCAGCGCCAGCCAGGATCATATCGCGCTGTTGAAAGATGGTACCGAAAAAACAGCCATTCATGAAACCTGGCTGATACAGGCATATCCTGCCACCAATAATGGCGCCCGCCGCCTGTGGGATTTTACTTCTACCTTTACACCAGCTACCCCCACCGGCATCACGCTGTTGCAATACCGCTATGGCGGCGGATTCGGATTAAGAACCACTGCCGATTTTACAGATAAAACCAGCCAGGTGCTTACTTCTGAAGGGAAAACACGCCGCGACGCCGACAGCACCCGCGCCCGCTGGGTGAAAATCTCCGGCGCCACTCCAAAAGGAAAGGCAGGACTGCTGATCATGAACTATCCGGATAATTTTGATTCTCCTGAACCGCTGCGTGTATGGCCCGAAAATGCGGAAGGCGGCGAACTGATGTTCAATTATACCCCCACCCGCATGAAACCGTGGCAGCTATATCCGGATGCCCGCTACCAACTGAAGTACCGGGTAATGGTGTATAATGATGATATCACCGCAGCAGAAGCAGAGGCAGCCTGGCAGGATTATGCGTATCCACCGGAAGTGATCACGGCGCCGTAATGTGTTTGTGAGTTATCTCTTTTTCATTTATTTTCGTAACGTGAGTGATTCGGTTTCAATTCGGTTAACCTCGGAGAAGCCATGTGAACGGCAGTTTTGATATCAGCCCTGTATTTAGTAACCCTTAACCATCATCCAAATGAGTAATTTAAATGAACCTGGTAAAGACGTGCGTACTGACAGTCCTGAAAGTATCTGGGCCCTGATGGCTGCCTATGGGCTGGTAGCGCTGGCAGGATTCTATCTTGCTATCAGTAATTACAGCAAACTGCGGGCAAAATAATTTTTTCAAAACCGTATCTGATGAATAATTTCTCCGAGCTGAGAACAACGCTGCTGGAAATCCATGAAAAAGATAAAAAGCAGACCATCACTGCCCTGATTACCGCAGAAGTATTGGCGGTAGTGGTGTTTGGTCTTATCGGCTACAGCATATTTGCCGGCAGAAGCACAGAAACGCCTACGGGTGTTCTTTTTATATTGCTGTTTATGCCGGTAGGCGTATTAATCCCCTATCTTTTTATGTTTGCACAGATCAAAAAACGGCCGGAGAAAATCAATGATTTTGTGAACCGTCTTGAACGAGGCGAATCAGTGAATAACGTGGACACCTATACGGATTATAAACTTACTTTGCCCCTGCGGATTATCAGGGTGCGTTTATTTCCTATGGAATATGCGCATATACAACTGGGACAAAGCCGGTCGTTTTTTAAACTGCCTTTGTCTGCAGAGAATGTGCAACCGTTTAAGGCGCTCATCAGCCAACCATTTACAGGCGATGTGGTGAACAGTATAGGCGGCACTTCTGCATACTGGTCCTCTAACTGATAACAGTATTTGTAATGAAAACACTGGAAGAATTCAATGCCTTCCTGGATCAGCAGCTCAGAGATGAAGTGGAGTTGCTGGAACAGCAGCGTATTACCGGCCGCAACTGGGTACGCCGGATGTGGATCACCTCCCTGGCGCCGTTTGTTATTTTTGTTTTTTTTATGGTGCGTTTTTCCCTGCAGCCCGCTTCCGGAAATGAAGGGAACAAAACGTTCATGATAGTTGCACTGGTACTGTTCGTTACCCTGGGCGGTTATGTAACACGCTATTTTATGATGAAACGGGGAGGGGTAAACGAAGCAACAGATTACCAGTCTGATTTTAAGAACAAGATTGTAAAACCACTGATCAGCTTCCTTCATCCGGGCTATCATTACCAGCCCCTCAATCATGCCAGCTACGAAGAATTTACAGAAAGCGGGCTGTTTGAAAAGAAAGCCTACCAGGTGACCGGTAATGACCAGGTGTATGGTAAACTGGGGGAGATGAATTTTCAGTTCTGCGACCTCACGGTGACGCATATGCCGGTTGTAACCGTACGCGGACAAGGACCGGATACCGTTTTCTGCGGCAGCTATTTTATCGCGCAATTTTCACGGTACTTCAGTACGCCGGTGTATGTGTTGTCGCGCAACAATAACGCTGCCGGCGACGGATATATCCAAACCTGGCATCTTGGAAAGAAAGTGTTACCGGCTGATACCGCTTTTAATAAACTATTCATGGTGTACGCTCCCGATGATGCGGCGGCACAGCAGCTGCTTACGCCGGCGTTGATGGAAAGGATTGTTGCGCTGCATGAACGAACTGCGGCAAAATTGTTTATTTCTTTTTATAATAACCGTGTTTACATAGGCATTGATCACGGAACGGATTATTTTGAAACTACCCTGAACAAGTCGTTACATAACCGGCAGATGCTGAATAATTTTTACCTCGATTTTACGTCTATGTTACAACTGGCTGAAGATCTGAAAAGTCATCTGCCTATCTGGACCTCCCGTTCGTTTTCCCCGTCATGAAAAATCCGGATGAGCATGCCTGGCGTTTTTTTCTGGAGATATAAAGACCGCACGTTCCTTTTTAATTGGTAGACATCCTCCCTATATCCGCTGTTATTTTTTGAGGATTATTGATATTAGTAAAATATTAAATAATATTGTCTGACTATTGATGTTCTTTAGAACCCTCTACTGTATTGTGTTTGATGGGTTTCACTTACTGCGGTGGATAAGATATATATCCGGTACCGGTACGCGTAAAAAAAGAAAGCATTTTTTTCCGGAATGAATTCTATGTATATGTTTTCGCTGTATCTTTACTTTGCTTCCAAAAGAGGCAACCCGGTAATTGTAATTGTTAACTGAATTCTGAAAAACCTGGAATCATCCAAATGACCCTGTCAACCTTGACCATATTCGGCCCTGCATTGCAATCTGCTATTAGAATTGCAACAGCCATTGCAAAGGAGTATCACCATCCGCAGTTTACGCCTGCGCACTTATTGCGCGCCTGTTTGCATAAGGAAACAGGCCTGGCCCCTGCATTGCATCAAATGGACATTGATGTATACTACCTGGAAGAATGGGCGGAAGTGAGGCTGGATGAGATGCCCAGGGCATCGCGTATTCCGGATGAACCGGAGCCCGATGAAGCCGCAGCGGCAGTGTTGAATGAAGCCATCAGTATAGCACAGGATAACGACAGTGAACCGGATGCCTGGAGCCTGCTCATCGCTTTGTGTACACCGGGTGTAGGTTTTTCCTATGAACAACTCAAAACATTTCCATTCACACGCGACCAGCTCATAAGCGCCGGCAAAAAAGGAAAAGAAATCAATGCTGCCAATACCGCTGCACCGGGCGCTATTAAGCCCGGCGCATTGAAATATGTATATCGTATCACCGATCCGCAACTGCTGAAAACCTTTCACCCGGTAATCGGCCGCGACGGGGAAATCAGGGCAGTAACGGAAGTGCTTACACGTAAAGACCGCGCCAGCGTACTGATCATTGGTGAAGGCGGTGTAGGGAAAACTGCAATGGTAGAAGGACTGGCCCGCGTGATAGTACAGCAGCAGGTGCCGCTGCAGTTGCAATCCTCTGAAATTTACGCACTGGATTATGGCGCATTTATAGCAGGCGCCGCCTATAAAAGTGAACTGGAAGACCGTCTCCTCCAGATCATCCAGCAACTCAGGCAATCAGGCAGGCATATCCTCTTTATCGATAATCTTCACAGCCTGCTGGATAAACAATCCGGTACCGGCATGGCCAATGTGCTGAAAGCAGCGCTGGGTAAAGGAGAGATCATCCTGATTGGAACTACTACACCGGAAGGTTTCCGTAAACTTATTGAGCCGGACGCTATCCTGCGGCACCGTTTTGAAACAATCACACTGGCAGCGCCCGATGAAACACTGGCCGGAAAAATGGTAAATGCTGTGGTGCCGGTGTATGAAAACTTCTACCAGCTCACAGTTTCACCCGAAGGGATATACGAAGCCATCCGTTTGTCAAAACGTTACCTGAAGGAAAGAAGCCTGCCGGATAGCGCCGTAAACCTGCTGGACCGCACAATGGCCGCAGTCCGGGCGATGGAAGATACCAGCCAGCCGCTGTTGCAAACTTTACAGCAGGAATTTGCTGATCTAAATAGTAAGGAATCCTTACATGGAGCTGATCTTCATTGGTTTTACCGCCAAATGAAAGAAAGACTGGGTGTACTATTATCATCCCGTTTGCATACAGATACTGATCTTGATAAGATAACCGCTGTTCCGGAACTGCAATCTTCATTACAGCAATTGCTGGAGCAGCTGGAAACCATAGCCTCTACCCGGCAGGAGGAAGTAACGCCGGTGGATCTGGCCACCATGATTGCGGCCATTACAGGCATTCCCCTGGGGAAGGTGCAATCGCAGGAAAGGGAACGGCTGATCAATATGGAAGCGCAACTGCGCAGGCGGGTAGTAGGGCAGGACCATGCCCTTAAAGCGGTAGCAGATGCGATCCTGGAATCCCGTTCTGGCCTGAGCCGCCCCGGGCAACCAATAGGCTCCTTCTTTTTCCTGGGGCCAACAGGAACCGGTAAAACGGAACTGGCAAAATCACTGGCAGATTTTCTCTTCCAGGACGAACGCTCCATGATCCGTTTCGACATGTCGGAATTCAAGGAGGAACATGCCGCAGCGCTTTTATATGGCGCCCCTCCGGGATATGTGGGATATGAGGAAGGCGGACTACTGGTGAATAAAATACGGCAACAGCCCTACGCAGTGGTGTTATTTGATGAAATAGAAAAAGCGCATCCGTCTGTATTTGATATTTTTCTGCAGATCATGGACGAAGGGAAGCTGCACGACAGGCTGGGAAAAACAGGCGACTTCTCCAATGCATTGGTGCTGTTTACTTCCAACATAGGCAGTGAAGTCATTACCCGCTCCTTCCAGGAGGGCGTGATTCCAGCTTCCCAACAGCTGATGGAGTTAATGGCCCGCCACTTCCGGCCGGAGTTCCTGGGCAGGCTCACGGAGATCGTTCCCTTCGGACCTATCCAGTCTGCCAACGTAGAAAAGATCTTCGATATTCATTTACAGCATTTACTGCAACTGCTGGAGCAACAGCAGATCAGTTTTACCGTAACAACAGATGCCCGCCGGCACCTGGCACTGATGGGATATTCTCCCCAGTACGGCGCCCGGCCGCTGCGGGAAGTGATACGGGGACAATTACGGAAGCCATTGTCGAGAATGATCATCGACGGCAGCCTCCGGAAAGATATGACGGTAACACTGGATATAAAAAATGATCGGTTAGACTGGACAATAATTTGATGATTGTCAGATTCCAAAATTCTAAATTTATCTCAAATGAATGACAACTACGGAATTGGCGGCACAGAAGTGAAGCTGGACGCCAACGAAGCCATTGCGGAAATTTCGCACAACCGTACCTTGTTTGCTGAAAAGTTAACCCAGCAGGCGCCTGTTAAACCGGAAATAGTAGAAGGGCTTACTTCCGTAGAAGGGGTGTTTGAACACTTCAAACCGGCAGTGAATGTAAGTTTCCATGATGCGCAAGGTAGCCCTGTGCCGGAAAAACTACAGTTCCACCACCTGGGCGATTTCGGCGTAAAAGGTATCACCGCACAAAGTGCTTTTCTGAACGACCTGACCACTGAAAAGGAACAGTACCTGAAAATTATGAAGCAGCTGAAAACGAATAAGATCCTGAAATCAGCCCTGGCAGATCCGGACGCCCGTAAAGCTATGCTGAACGCTGTTCGTGGAATGATGAAAGACCTTAATACCAAATAATTAACCGTTGCCTATACGGGAACATAACCTCAATGATTATGGCAGAATTACAGAAAAACGAGGAACTGCAGAATGAAAGCCTGTCTTCACAGCAATCTGAAGTAAACCTTGCCGGAAGTATTGAAGACCTGGCAAAGTATGGCGGCTTCGACCTGCTGGAAGCAGCTGTGGAAGGTGCGCAAAACCTGAACCCCGATCGTAAGGCGCGCCGCAATATCTTTTTGACCGAAGCCGGCAAAAAAACAGAAAGAGATAAATTAAAGAAAATACTGTCCCTCTGGGAAAAAGTATTGTCCGAAACAAACGAACTGCCTGAAATGGTGGACTACTGCACTTCCCATGCAGAAGAAGCGGAGAAGGTGCTGTCAGCTAACCTCGGGGAAGCAGTAGAAGCTACCCGCGAGCTGGAGCAGTCGTACCGCAACGTGGCCCTCTTCTTCAAAAATACAGAGTCCGACAAGGTGAAAAACGTATCCTTCATCAATGTGGAACTGGAGCAGCTCAAAGACCTGGATAACACCCGCTTTATTGACGCTATCAGTACCGAGCTGGTGGCCAATTACGATCGCCTGGATCTTCGTACCAACTACAGCCTGCTGGTGATTCCCGGCTACCTGGGCTCCAATAAGGTGATAGAGAAATGGGCAAAAATTGCGCATGAAAATAAGGCCATGCTGGTAACAGATTTCGCGCATCTCGACGCACCCGATGATGTAATGGAGATGTTTGAACTGGCGAATCTGACCGGTGGGGAAATTCATCGCTCCAATGTTATCATGTCCTGTAATTGGCTGGTTGGCCGCGGGAAATTTGATGAAGTGGGAGAGCAGGAACACCTGTATGTACCACCTTCCGGCGCACTGGCAGGTAAGATCTATAAAACCCTGATGTCGCAGGTGACCGCCGGTAAGAAATTCGGTGGTATGAACGAAGTGGACGGGGTGAAATTTGAACTGAAGAAAAGTGAAATCGCCAGCCTGGAAAAAATGGGACTGGTACCAATGGTGAAAGAATATGGAAAAGTAATGGCGTTCAGTGCCAAAACACTGTTCAACGGGGATAACCTGGGCCTGCAAACTTATTCCGTAGTACGTGTGTTCGACTTTGTTACCAAAGTGCTCATGGACTTCCTGAACCGCAGGGCCTTTGAAAACTTCAACGCCAACACCCGCAAGGACCTGATGAAACAGATCATCCGCTTCCTTGATGGGATTACCGGGCCGGATAAGCTGATCGAAGATTTTAATATCCGCCGTTTCGAGCAGGATCCGATACAGAAAGACCGTATCCACCTGGATATTCATCTGAAGCCTTATTTCCCTGCCAAAAACTTCCTGATCAAAATGGAGGGGCAAAGAGGCGATGATGCGGCAGATTGGGATACTACTTACGAACAGGATGGTAAATAGCCGTCAGCGGTCAGCTTTGGGGCTTACAGGTGTATTTGGGCGTAACCTCCCATCCCGGAGCTGATTGTTTTAACCCCGTAGATAAAATATCATAAGCATTAAAGTCAATTGAAACGATGAAACATGTGCTGTGCAGTTTGCTGCTTTGTTTGTTAATCACAGGCGCCTTGTCAACGGTAAGTGCCCAAAAGGGCACCGATAGTATTCTGACCACTAAAGGCGCTGTGACGCTGATCACTTCCGGTGCGCCTATCAGCACCTTCCAGATCGGCGACGGGAAAAACACCGACTACGATTACCGCGTCGTAGATGGTAACATGGTTTTTCTGCGCCCTATAACTCCCTCTCCCCGGCCTACCAACCTGATAGTGAGAGAAGGAGAAAATATCCATTACATGATTATTGCCTTCCAGGATAAAGTGGAACTGGCGCGCCTGAAATATACGTTATCGGGTAAAACCAAAACCACCGGCGCGTTTACCACACCCGAAACAGCGCCACAGGCGCCCCGTGCCGGCTATGGCGAAAGGGACGGACAAATCTCCCTGTCAGAAGTGCCCGAAGAAAGCGGACACCTGATCAGCGTAGATACCGTAACAGTAGGCAAAATTGCGGAAGACTTCGGGAAAGACCGTAAAGTGAGCCGCCAGTATGAAGTGAAAGTGGAAAACGTGAGCGTAGGATATGCACAGGCCATGACACTGAACAACATGAACTACTTCTGTTTCCGTATCCGCAATAAAGGAAAGGTGCCCTTTGAAATAGTGAAGACCAGCCTGCTGCACAAGGAAAAGAAAGATACTGCCCTGCTACATGCGATGCCTATCCTCTATAAAAAAGGACCGGAAACCATAGCGCCAAAAGAAGAGGCCAATGAAGTATTCGTAGTGCCTTCCAAACAATTCCGGAAGGAAGATGAAGTGATCATTGTGCTGCAAACCACCGAAGGAAAACAACAGCTGGTATTGTATGTGCCGGTAACCGTATTCCCGAAATACATGCTGGCGAAGCAATAGAGAAACCAAATGAAGAAACAGGTTGTTCTGATAGGAATACTGCTGTTGCTGTTGCCGCGTTACACCACGGCCCAGCAGGTGGATTTCTGTGGTGAGGTGGTGCCAATGGAAAGAGATTTTGTTTCTTACCGCCTCATGGATGTAATTAAACGCAACCTGCGCTACCAGGGATACCTGCCGGCACTGCGGCTGAAAGCGGAACAATATTTCCCGGTGATAGAACCCATATTGCAACAATACCAGGTACCACTGGATTTCAAATACCTGCCTATTGTGGAAAGCGGATTAAGTAATGCCACCTCGCCTGTTGGCGCACAAGGCGTGTGGCAGATCATGCCCGGTACTGCTGCTGAACTGGGATTAACCGTTAGCGCGGGCTACGACGAAAGGAATCATCTGATCAAAGCCACACACGCCGCCTGTAAACTGATACGGCTGCTTCACCAGCAGCTCAACTCCTGGACACTGGCCGCAGCAGCTTATAACGCCGGTTCGGGAAACATCTCCCGGAATATAAAACGCCAGGGGAGCAGTGATTACTACCAGCTACTGCTGAATAATGAAACGGCTCAGTATATCTACAAGATCATCGCTATAAAACAGCTTTTTGAAAGTCCCGAATTATACCTGCCGGGTTTTGGATACAATGTGTTCAGTAAAAATTCTGCTAACGGTTCCGTCTTCTCTACGCCCGCACCAGTAAGCAAAGCGGGCGACAAAGATTTTAATTCTATCCGGATCTCTGTAGGTAAACAGGCAGTTAGCCGGTCCGCAATGGTGATATACGCTGCCCGGCTGAAAATCAGCAAAGCCTTTGAAGATGGCCAGCTGATAAGTATCCAGCTATTGGACGACCTGCAGGCGAATGGAGTGTACATCCGCAAAAATGCGAGCCTCTCCGGCAAAGGCTGGATGGTGGGCAACCGGATCTATGTGGATCTTGGCTTTGAAAACGCCGTGGTGTTATACGCCGCGGATGGTAAAAAAGGAGTGCCCGCCAACTTACTAAAAACCGGCGGAGATGTACAGTTGCGTGGAAGAAGTGATAACAGGAGCGCCATTTCCGGGCTACCTTTACCGGCTGATGCATTTACATCAGCACTTCATTAATAAACACCCGGAATGGAAAAGTATTGCTGGATTTTTCTTCCAGCTGTAAAAGCAATTCCTCTTTCATGTATTGCAAATTGGCAGCAGGATAACGTTCGGTTTGCTGGAATAATGAAATACGGATATCAAGCGTACGGCTGTAGCCCGCATTCATACCGGGCTGCAGGGCCATCCCTTTAACAACTGCGGCCGATTTCATTTCTCTTCCGAAAATAGTACGGCAAAGCGCCTTGATATCTTCCGGGGTAACCACACGGTTATGCGACAGTAAATGGGAACGGTACAGGTTAATTTTCTCATCGATATTCAGCCTGTCTTTTCCTCCCTGCGTATTGCTCAGCAGTGTGATGCTGTTGGGACGGGCATTGATGCTGCCATATTCCAGCAGCCGCGTACCCATGCGGATGTTATTCGCAGCGGTGCCGTTGGTGGAATAGAATTCCAGGAAGATATATTCTGCATTTTCTTTGGGCTTAACCATCACATATGGAATATTTCCTTTGTTATTGCCGGGTTGCAGTTGTTCTTCCAGCGAGGCAATCAACTGATGTAGTTCCCGCATGCGGTTGGTAACAAAATCATTCTTTACTTCTTCAAATAAAGAGCTCTCGTCGCGGATCACTTCCACCAGGTAGGCAATCACTTCTTTGGCTTCGCGGGTATCAAAACGCCCGATGCCACTGCTGCGGATCACCAGTTCCCCTTCCTGCATTTGTCCGGCTGTAGAGAAGTTGCGCACATAATAGTCGGTTCCTTCCAGATCGTATACGCGTTTGATATCAAAGAAGATATCCGGTGTTTGCAGGGGAATGATATTCAGATAACGATTCAGTTTCATGGACTGCTCGTTATTTTTTTTGTTGATGACCGGAAAGCAGTTGATGCTGCAATACAGGTCTTCCAGCAGGGTGTGGTGCAGCGCTTCCGGAAACTCGATGCGCAACCAGTGTACTTCTTTGTTTAAGCGGGCGGTATCCTGACCGAAAATCCTGGTGAGGGCCTCCGGTGTGCGGGAGGCGAGAGGAGGTTGCGTATCCGTGATCGTAAGGAAGTGACGGCGGAAGCGTTGCAGGATATGCTGGCTGTAACGGGAGTTATTATTTACCGCCACCTGGATCATATTATCCGTTTCTTCCTCTGCCACGCTCCGGCTATGGTGATAGCCCCCTTTTATCATCAGTTCCCTGTTGCCGCTGAATACTTTTGCCAGCGGGAGATAGTGGTAAAACATTTCCTGCTGATGGATATTCCGCAGGTCAAAAAAGAGAGACATGCCTTCCCAGGAGTGCGGCACATCTTCCAGTGCAACGCCTATCCATAAATGATTCGGGGCCATATCAGGAAAAGCCTGGCCCTGCAATATCTGCTCTTTAAACCAGTGATCGCGGGTTTCGTACAGCTTATTGCCAATGGCCAGGTATTGCACTTGTCCGCGGAACAGGCGGTGACTGGTCACCGGCGCAAAAAACAGGTCGCGGTTATGCGTGCCTGATTTGGTATGATGATAAAACTGGTGATCGGCGTGAATATCGGCTACGGGTTCGGTGGCAATGGCGTGGAGGATGCCATAGGCAGGCTGACTGCTGGTAATTGGTTCCGGCATCATGATCTGTGCGAGCCGCTCTACCAGCCGGGCATGTGAAACATCCACTTCTCCTGAAATTTTCTCCAGCTCGCTGGCGCAGGCTTCCAGCAGCAGTTGTACCACCGGGTCAAAAGAAGTTTCCACTTCCGCATCCGGATATCCCCATAGACGTGCAGCTGTTTTCAGCATGCGGTCTTTTATTCTTTCTTTTTTTTCTTTCATGAGAGCGGTTAATAAACAAGTAATCAATCGTACGACAACGGGCTGATGTAAAAGAAGCTGCTGTACTGGAACGGATGATTGTTTTTGGTGATGTTTCCTGAAACGGTTACCCTGATTTTCTTTTTCATCTTACGGGTAGATGGCAGTAACAACTCTTCCTGGTTTACAGCGGCCACTACCCTTATTTGTGAAATCCGTTTTTCATACCGGGTAATGGATGCTTTAACCGCATTTTCTATCTGTTCCTTTACTTCGTTATTGGAAGCTTTGATGTCAAAGTCGCTGTCCCACCATTGGCAGCCGTAATTGGGATCATCTTTATTTTCCCCCAGTACGGTGGTGATAAGCAGGTGGATATGCTGTGCGATAGAGTCTTCCAGCGAAATGGCCGGCATGTCTTTTTTCTGCAGCAGCTGCGAAAAGTCGATGGGTAATTGATAATATTTTCCTTTCATGATATCAGCTTAAAATATGCCCAGCACTTTTTTGCGGTCGTACATGATGAGAATTTCCTTTACACATCCTTTCTCGTCTTTCGCCAGGTTTACTCTTTCGATCTTGAACTTTTTCTTTCCATAAATCCGTTGGCAGAAGTGGGTGAAGTTATCCACGTCGTTGGTATTGAGCACTACTCTTGCGTTGAGGTTATTGCAGAGGTATTGTGCGAAGTCGTTAGCGGTTTTTTGTTTCAGCGTCACCTGGGTGAGCATGTATTTAAATTCATCATCGGAGATAGTAGGCCGCGGGTCTTCTTTCTTTACCGGTGCTTCCGGTGTTGGTGCGGGCAATGGTACCGGGTTAAAAGCCGGTTCAGGCTGTTCTTCGTGTTCCGGGGCTCTTGCAGGGAAAACGGTGATATGTTTTAACACCATATGGGTGCTGTCGCCGTTGATGATCAGTGACAGGGTTCTTTCACCGGGAGAGGAGAAAGTATAGGTAACAGAAGACCCGCCATGTGGTTCTGCATTATCCTGCAACAGGCGCCAGGTCCAGCTTTTGGCGGCTGGCGTGGAGTTGGTGAAGGTAACTGGTCTGCCTGCAAAAGCTTCAGCGGGGCCATCAATAACCGGGAAGACATCGGGCTGACTGCTGGTGGCGGCTGGTGTATTCATGATCACCAGTACTTCTTTGCGCCAGGTGCATTTGCCGGAAGTGAGGGTGATCATATAGCTGCCGGCCTTATTGAAAGAGTGATATACCTGTCTGCCGGTGGCTCTGGCGCTGGAATCGCCGAATTCCCAGGAATAGTCTGCATTTTTTTTATCAGCGCTTTCTGCATTAAAAGTGATCACTTCTCCTACGGCATATGCTTTACTGTTACTATTTTGAATATGACTGAGTTTTATATCTGTATTACTGCAATCTTCCCGGCCATCGAGCTGAAAAGCCAGCAGCACAACACTGATGAGGAACAGGCCCAGGAAGGTCCACAGTACCATCGGGTCAACATGACTGGCAATTTTTCCAAAGGGTCTGAATGAATTTACCTTGCGTTCATTTTCGGGTTTACGGGGGGCCATCGGTTTTTCAGGTTTTTACAATTTTAGTGTTTTTTTTAGATAAATTGCCAAAGATAAATGACCGTAGAAAAAATTTTTTCCCGGTTCAAAATTTAAGCCGTAATATTCATAATAATAAAATCAAACCGCTATTTTTGTTACTGGAGTTGTTAGCCCGGAACCATAGACGAAAGATAGTTATGCTAACAGTTTGCCGCTAATAGCAGAATCAGAGAAACCTAAATATGACCTCATGGTAAATAATGCGCAGAAGGCTGCCGTGCTGGAAGAAGTGATTGACCACGTCAATGCTTTACCATACGACATAAGAGCCGAGGTAGTGGTGGGGGAATTACTCGATAATCATGTGCGGGAGGAGGAAATAGTGGTGCAGTTGCAAAATGTGTTTACCCGTTCTTTTGCAACAGATATTACCGGGGTGAAGCTGGACGACAGCCAGCCCTATCAGCCGTTTATTAGTTTTTTCCTTTCGCGCGATGGTATTTACGACCGGCTGCCGCAGGGAATGTTTCATGAATTTAAGCAGGAGCCCTCTTCCAGGCAGAACGCCGTTGCCGAAATGGTGGTGCGGTATAAAAGGCAGCAGCAGCAGCAACAGCAGGCGCGCCGCTTTTTTCAGCCCCTGGAAAATGAGTTCTTCCTGCAACGTGTATACCTGGAACAACGCGAAAAGCACCTGTTGTTTGATGTATTCGGCAAGGATACGGACCAGTTGTTTCATGAATTCTGGGAATTGCCCCCGGGGCTTCCTGATGCCGCAGTGAACAGGCTGGTAAAGCTATTACCATATGTTCACCGGATAGCAGGTAACATGACCCTGGTTAAACTTTGCCTGGAACAGGTACTGGAAGAAACGGTAACGATCAGCTGGCAACGCCGGCCGCAGATGGTTAGCACCGGGAACAGTGTTCCGCTGGGCGAATGTATGCTTGGGGTAGATGCAATGGTGGGGACAACGTGCTATACAGATATGCCGGTGATAACGGTGAGCATCGGCCCGGTAAAACGCCAACGGATATACGATTACCTGCCCTGGCAACCTTATGGGAAGCTACTGGAAACCTGCTATGGCTACCTGTTTCCGGCGGATGTGGAAATTAATACCCTGCTGGTGCCTTCTTCCGCGGAAAAAAAAGTAATCCTGTCCGACAAGCAACCTGAGCAGGGGATTATGGGTTATAATTTTTTTCTCTGAAAACAGCTGGCAGCAGCTTACATGGAATCATTTTTGCTATTAACGACCATCTGAAAAAACCTGAAATGTTAGTACCCAAACCCGAAAAACCTTGACATACCAACAGAACTATGAGATACACCGCTAAGTTTTATATCATGCTGGCCGGCGCCCTGGCTATAGGCTCCTTTATAGTGGCTCTGCTCAGCAGGTACATCAAAAATTTCAGTCTTTATAAGAAGAAAGCACTGCTGTATTTAGTGTGTATGACGCTGGTATTTGCTGTAATCAGTTCCATTCCTTTCCTGTTTACCCACCAGAATCTCATGAACCAGTATCTTTTTTATGAAGTATGGTTCCTGGGATTAGGTGTAGTGCATTGTCACTTTATGTATACCCGCTTCTGGGCCAACGAAACCACCCTGGTATCTGAACTGGCTTTTATATTGGCGATCTGGTTATTTGGCGGCGCCGGATTTGTACTGGTAAACCGCTTCCTGGACAAGGACACGTTTCTTTATTACCCGATGCTCACCAGCATGTTTTCTTTTGTACTGCCCACCTTTGTTTATAAAACTTTTGAAAAGATGATGACCATCCCGGTAAAGGTGCATAAGTGGTGGCAATATCCTGTTTATAAAGATGTACCGGAAGTGAATGAAGAAGAAATGAAAGACCTGATTGTTATTGGCCTGGAAATGGAAAAGGGGCCGCATGACAACAGCCGTACTTACTTCCGGGCACGTACACCCATCAAGATGGATCTGGGCGACCTGTTCTATCATTTTATCAATGATTACAATGATCGCTATCCCAATACCCCGATTGATTTTGTGGATCACGCCGGGCAGCCATATGGCTGGGTTTTTCACCTGAAACCGCGTTGGTTTGGAAGCGCCAAAACACTGGACCCTAATAAGGCCGTGTTTATGAATGGTATTAAAGAAAACAGCGTGATTATTTGCAACAGAATTATGTTATCGTAAAAGCAGTATTATGGCAGAACCGCTAAAGCATTTTCCCGTTAACTGGGTGGATGGTATGAAGATAAAAAAGCAGCATTTTATAGATACGGAAAATGCTTTGCTGGACCAGCTCAGGGATGCCTTGGCGTGCAGTATCCATGCACTTAATTATGGACTGCTGCCACCCAAAGCAGAAAATAAAGAATCGCTGCGTTGCTGGTTTGTAAGCGACAACCAGCAGCAGTGGAGGATCAAGCTAACAGAATGCCGCGCGGTAACCCCCGGTGGTGGCCGTATTGAGATCCCTGAACATACTGTGCATTCATTGAAGTATGCCACCACTTTTCCCGAGGCCACTTACACCTGGGACCCGCAGCATACAGAAAACACCTACTACATACTAATACAGGTAAATCCCTTTAACAGGCAACCCAGCGGAGAGCCTTTGCTGGATGAAGATCCGCCAAGATTACCTTATGCTACACCGGAATACAGCCTCTATGTGGCGCCGGCGTCGCAGCTGCCCTCCGGGCAGTTGGGCAGCTACCAGATGGTGCTGGGCCGCATCAGCGTGTCTGATGGTCGTCCCCAGATGGATGACGATTATATTCCACCCTGCAGTATCGTTAGCGCACATCCTGCGCTGATAGATCTCTTTCATGAACTGGATCAGTTCCTCGGACAAATGGAATTATACGGCGTGCATATTGTGCAGAAGATCTATGGCAGAAACCAGCAGAATGACCTGGCGCTTGTAGTATTGTATATCACCGAAAAAATGGTACAGTTCCTCGGCACGAGGATCACACAGTTCAGGTGGCTGGCATTGCAGCAACCACCGGCTCAGATGCTGGAAATTATTGCGGGCCTGGCCCGTACTATGAAAAACGCTATTGATCAGCGTGCCGGCGCAGGTAAAGAGGAACTGCTGAACTATTTGTCCGAATGGTGCGAGCTGCGTCAGGGAGAACTGGAAGCACTCATGATCAACTGCGCTAACATCAAGTATAAACACCTCGATGTAAGAGAGTGCCTGCAACCGATGATTCCTTTTGTAAGGGCCGTGAATAAACTGTTTGAAAGCCTGAGCAGACTGGATTATATCGGACGCAAGCAGGACGGCAATATTTTTGTAAAAGAAGAATCACAGGAAGATGCAGAATACCTGCGGAAACATAAAACCAAACGCTGGTTTTTCACAGACTAATTAATATGGTTATTGCAGTAGTATAACGGCTATCACCAAACGTGTAGGCCGGCTGCCATAACACTATATGTTTCAACAGGAATTCAGCTGATAAATCAACAAGATAATTTCCATAAAAAAAACGATCCGCAATATGCAAGTATTAAACAGGCAGGAAAGAAATGTTTCCTTTATTTGGTTCCTGTTATTTTTCATCATAACAGTCGCTTTATTTGTATTGGCTGTATTCTTTAATTACCAGGTGCCTGCCAGGGAAAACGCATCCCTGCGGAAGGAATTAACTTCATTCAGGGAAGAGCAGGCATTCCAGTCGGAGTTCCTGCAAAAGCTGGATAAGGTAAAACATAACCTCGATTCTATTAACCTCCCTAACCAGAACGCGAATTATATGGATCAGGTGATTGCCGCATCCCTGGCGGATATGCGCAACTCTATTCCAAAAAACGCGGTAACGCATTATGGCCTTTATGATAACATTGTGCAGAACTGTTTATCGTTGCAACAAACAAAACAACAGCTCCGCGAACTACAGAATGCACAACAGAATATTGCAGGTTTGAAAGAGCAGGTAGCCGACCTGAATGCGAAGCTGGAAAGTAAGAGCAGGGACCTTGATAATTGCAGGCAAATGATGTTGTTAAACAGCCGCGCTCACTAACTTTGAGAAGGGTATTAATCCGGTAAATATTGGAATAATAATTATTTGTTAGGACTCTTGACTATTGAAATTTTCATCCTATATTTGGTACTTATAATTCATAAATAAATCCTAATTATTTTTCTTTATTGTAACCTTAAAAATTAACCCAACATGTCATTCAAAGCCAAATTTGAAGCCGGCGGTAACGAGTACAATGTACAGCATGTCGCCTACGATCTCACTCAGGAAGTAGATGCAACCGGTCGCCCTTCAGCCATTACGCGTGGCGGACGTATTAAGCTGACCGTAGAATCTACCGGAAAAACAGATCTCTTTGAGTGGATGGTAAACAACTTTGAAAGAAAAGATGGTACCATTACCTTTTACAAAAGAGACACTGATTCCAAACTGAAAACCCTTGAATTTAAAGAAGGGTATCTGGTAAAGTTTGAAGAGTCTTTTGACTACGAAAACAAAAACCCAATGGTAATTTCCTTTACCATTTCGGCCCGTGAAGTTAGCATGGGTAATGCAAAACATGTTAATGAGTGGGTATAAAAACTCCTTACATTATGCAGAAAGGGCTGTTACCTTCCGGTAACAGCCCTTTTTTGTGCGGGCAAAAGCTCCGCATGAAATCCTTTTATGAAAAACTAATCCATTCACCTTGTTCAGGGATAATCGCCGACAACTGTTCGGCGACAACAGCTTCCCTCAGCGCTTCCCTACTGAGGAAGCAGTATTAATAGCGCCCATATGCACCGCTATTACTTTCGGCTGCGTGGCATGGCGGATGGTTTTAATAACGTCTGCCGCGGTTTTTTATGGCATGGTATAAAGTTATTGATTAATTGATGGCCCACCATATCCATAAAATATAAACAGGTTGAAATAATAAGCGGCTCCATATGTACCAGGGTTTGGAGGGTAATCCACCAGGCGCCGGTAAGTTCAGCACCGCCACGCGGATGTTGGCAGGAAACATGGCTACCAGGAGTATTATTAATCCCCATCCGGCGTAATATTGTGTATCGGGAAACAGCAAACCAGTGCCCAGCAGTATTTCCAGCGCCCCGGTAAACAGCACCATGAATAACGGGTACGGAATCATTCCTTCGATCATATAAGTAAGCTTGCGTGGTTTGAGCAGATGCGTAAACCCTATCAGGAGAAATATAACGGCAGCGGATATACGGGCATCCACAGGGAGTTGCTGTAGCAGCGGAATCTGGAAGATATAACCAATCGCCAGTAATAAGAGGGCAATACTGCATAACCCGGAAAAGAAAGCCATTTGTATATTTTTTAGGACTCAAAGATCCACATCTTCCGGAGGAATAAAACTAACAAATGTTAGTTAATGGGGGAGGACAACTCAGGCACTTCTTTTTTTCCTGATCCGGCTTAAACTCTCCGGCTCAATTCCCAGGTAGGAAGCAATTTGTTTGACGGGGATATGCTGCACTACTTCCGGATGTTCCTGCAACAGCTGTGTATACCGTTCCTGTGCGGAGTACTGCAGGAAGGATAGTTCCCGGTTGTATTTCCGCAGGTATTGCTGCTCGGCTATCAGCCGCCCGATCTTCTCCGCCTGGTGGGAGGTGCGATATAATTGTTGCAGATCGGCATAATAACAGGCATACCCACTTACCGGCGTAACAGCCTGCAAACTAACCGCAGCGGGCTTTTGCGTAATGAAGGAGGCATAAGAAGTGGTAAAGTTGTGTGGAAAGGCAAAGTCCATGCTGATGTCTTTACCGTCGTGGAGGGTATATACCCGCACTACTCCTTCTGCAATATAATAAATGGCGTTGGCAGTTTTACCGGCTTCAGACAGGTGATCGCCTGCCGGAAAAGCTACCGGCTGCAGGATTGCTGCAAACAGTTCCCAGTGAACCATCGGTTCTTGCAGCAGTGCCTGCAGCTGTTGCCGGATAATTTGTGTGCCTTGCATTCAGGTCTTCCTCAATTGAATGGATTGAACGAAATGATGATGACCTTTTTCCAGGATCAGGCTGGCACGGTAACGGGTAGGCGCAATATTTTGCTCCAGGTTAGGCTTGTTGATATCATCCCAGATCTGTGTTGCCAATTCAATAGTGGCAGCATCAGAGAGATGTGCATAACGGTGGAAAAAAGATTCGGGGCTCTGAAAAGCTGTTCTGCGCAGGGTTTCAAAGCGCGCAATGTACCACTTGCGGATATCTTTTTCTGCAGCGTCTACATAGATGCTGAAGTCGAAAAAATCGGATACGAATACAGCCGGATCTTTTTGTTGCTGACGGTGACGAACCTGCAACACATTCACACCTTCTACAATCACAATATCGGGTTGCTCAATCCACTGCAATTGGCCTGGCAGGATATCATATTCCAGGTGGGAATACAGCGGCGCCGCCACTTTTTCTTTGCCCGATTTTACATCTGCAAGGAAATGGATTAGCCTTTTGATATCATAACTTTCCGGGAAGCCTTTTCTGTTCATGATATTATTGGCTTCCAGTACTTTGTTGGGATACAGAAAACCATCCGTTGTTACCAGGTCTACCCGCGGATGATTGGGCCATGCCTGTAATAATTTCTGTAATACCCTGGCGGTGGTACTTTTTCCAACGGCCACGCTTCCGGCTATGCCAATAATATAAGGCACTTTATGTACCTGGCTGCTGAGAAAATTGCTGGTGGCGGTATGCAGTTGTTGCGATGCTGTTACGTATAAGTTGAGCAGATGTGCCAGCGGAAGATATACCTGTGTTATTTCTTCCTGTGTGAGTGGTTCGTTCATGCCGTGCAATGCTTCCAGGTCATAATCCTGTAGTTGCAGCATGGCATCATCGCTTCTTTCTGCCCATTCTTTACGGGAGAAACTGATATAGGGAGTATAGCGGTCGCGTTTCAGAGAGGTGGTCATTCCAGTGCTTTATTGTTGTATATAGACAGTCTTTACATTCAGAAATTCGTGTGTGCCTTCCAGTGATAGTTCACGTCCGTAGCCCGATTGCTTTACGCCGCCGAAAGGCAGGCGTGCATCGGAGCGCACCATTGCATTAATAAAAACGTTGCCGCTTTCTATCTGTGTGGCCAGTTGTGCCGCTTTGTCGAGATCGCTGGTCCACAGTGCTGCGCCCAGTCCAAATTCCGTTTCATTGGCCAGTGCAATAGCATCTGCTTCATCGGCAGCTTCTATGATCACCGCCAGCGGACCAAAGGTTTCTTCTTTGAAAGCAGTCATTTTATTGGTCACCCCGGTAAGCAGGGTAGGTGCAAAGTTACAGCCTTCATGCGTGCCACCCAACTCCAGCTTTGCGCCCTGGTTAACAGAGTCCTGTAATTGTTTGGCCAGCTCCTCTGCCAGGTCGGGGCGGGCCATTGGGCCCATTTGTGTGCTTTCCTGTGTAGGATCTCCCTGTTTGATGCCCTGTAAAATTCGTTTTACTTCCGCGGTGAACGCAGGAACAATATCTTTTTCTACGATCCACCGTTTGGCGGCAATGCACGACTGACCCGCGTTTTGCATACGGCCCTGTACCGCTGTTTTAGCGGCGGCTTCGAGGTCGGCATCTTTCAATACAATAAAAGGATCACTGCCACCCAGCTCCAGTACTGTTTTTTTAATGTATTTCCCTGCAAGTGCAGCTACACTTTTCCCTGCAGGCGTACTGCCGGTAAGAGTAACGCCATGCACACGGGGATCTGCGATAACGGGTTCTATATCTTTGGAAGAGATGAGTAACGACTGGAAAGTACCGTCGGGGAAATTGCTTTCAGAGAATATTTTTTCGATGGCCAGTGAGCAGCCGCTTACGTTGCTGGCATGTTTCAGGATGCCGGTGTTACCGGCGAGGATATTGGGAATAGCAAAGCGGAATACCTGCCAGTAGGGGAAATTCCAGGGCATAATGGCCAGGATAATTCCTTTGGGTTCGTACGATACATAACTTTTATATGCGTCGGAACCGATAGGTTTATGTGCCAGCATTTCCACGATGTTTTCTGCATAATATTCTGCAGAGGTGGCACATTTCAGTACTTCGGCCCTCGCTTCTTTCAGCGTTTTTCCCATTTCCTGTGTAATCAGCGCGGCGTGTTCATCTGCATTGTCTTTCATGGATTGCGCCACCTGCATCATCCATTGCCGGCGTTGTTCCAGGGGAATCTGTAATAATTCCCGGTAAGCTTTATGACCCAGCTGTAATTTTTGCTCTATTTCTTCCGGTGTGTGTGCTGTATATACAGCGATGGTTTCCTGCGTAAATGGATTGATGCTTGTAAACATACGGGTAGCTTTTAGCGGTTAGCATTTAGCTGTGAGTGAATAGTCATACAAATTTACCGTTTTCCGGTAAAAGCTCGTCTTAAAAGCTGGCGCAACTGCTAAACACGAAAAGGCTATCTTTGCATCTCGCGGAAAACAGTACAATTTTATGGCGCTTAGCAGGTGGAATATCATGATAATGGCCCTTTGCACAGGGCTGATCGTTGCCAATATTTATTACAGCCAGCCTTTGCTGGTGTTGATGAGCAACGAATTTGGCGTATCAGAAAGTAACGCAGGACAGGTAACATTTTTTACGCAGGTAGGATATGCGCTGGGCCTGTTATTTTGTGTGCCGCTGGGCGACAAACTGGAGCGCAAGTGGCAGATCGTAGTGATGACACTGGCAGCAGTAGTAGCCCTGGTGGCGGCGGCGGAGTCTGTAAATATCACCATGTTGAAAATTACAGGTTTGCTGATTGGCTTTACTTCGGTAGTACCGCAGCTGATATTGCCACTGGCAGCGGGACTTTCTGATCCTGCAAGTCGTGGTAAAGTGATTGGTACGATTATGAGTGGCCTACTTGTGGGTATCTTATTATCCCGTACACTCAGCGGCGTAGTAGGACATCATTTCGGCTGGCGGGCCATGTTCTGGATAGCTGCCGGTATCAGTGCTTTGCTGGCGGTGATCATGATCATTTCCTTTCCTTCGAGTAAGCCAGATTTCAAAGGAAGCTACGGCGACCTGATGAAATCTTTGCTTACGCTGATCAAAGAACAGCCGGTATTAAGAGAAGCTTCCGCTATCAATGCCTGTTGCTTCGCCATGTTTGGCATGTTCTGGACAACGGTGGTATTTTTATTATCGGATGCCCCTTTTAAATATACCAGCGAACAGATCGGATTAATGGGACTTGCGGCTGCAGCCGGCGCTTTGGGCGCTCCATTGGTAGGAAGGATTGCAGACAAAAAGAATCCGCGTATTGCTGTTGGTTATGGCATCATCTTTTTGTTTCTCGGTTATTTTCTCTTCTATATTTTCAAAGCCAACATTATAGGTATTATCATCGGTATCATCGCCATTGATCTCGGTTTGCAGGGCATACACGTATCCAATCAAACCCGCATCTACACGTTGTTGCCGGATGCAAGGAACCGTTTGAACACGGTGTTTATGACTACCAGTTTTATCGGCACCTCACTTGGATCCGGCATCGGGTTGTGGGTGTGGTCTTTTGCGCAATGGAACGGTGTATGCGTGGCCGGTACTGCACTGATCACCATTGCACTGATCATTTACCTGGGCACGTATAAAAAAACGAAAGGAGCCGTTACCGCTTAAAAAAAAGCGTCGGAAAGGAATTTAATTTCCTCCCCGACGCTTTACTAAATCCTTATAGCAGCGTATTAGTCCACTTTCGTGATCTTCAGCATGTTTGTTGGCAAGTGTTCTTTAACAGGGGTGCTACCGGTGTTAACGGCTACATCTCCTGATTTGATGAATCCTCTTTCTTTCAGGATATTGATCTGATCGAATACGATATCATCCAGGCTTTCTTCTTCTTCGTAGTAGAAAGCGCGTACGCCCCAGCTCAGGCTCAGCTGATTTACCAGTGATCTTTCTTTGGTAAAGATATAGAGCGGGCTACGTGGGCGGTAGCTACTCAGCATAAAGCCGGTGTAACCGCTCTGGGTCATACCAATGAGGGCATCAGCGTCCAGGTCTTCCGCAATTTTACAGGCGTTGTAGCACAGTGCATCGCTGAGGAAGGTAGGAGAGTGACGGTGAGGGATCAGGTTACGGTTGTAAATGATCGCTTCTTTTTCCACTTCCTGGATAATTTTATTCATGGTCTGGATAACCAGTTCCGGGAACATACCGGTAGCAGTTTCGCCGCTCAGCATTACCGCATCCGCACCTTCCAGTACAGCGTTTGCCACGTCGGTGATTTCACTACGGTTTGGACGGGTGCGGTCCATCATGCTTTCCATCATCTGTGTAGCCACGATAACGGGTTTTGCACGGTGAATACATTTGCGGATGATATCTTTCTGGATCATCGGGATCTGCTCTACCGGCAGTTCCACACCGAGGTCGCCACGGGCAATCATCACGCCATCACTTTCCCAGATAATTTCTTTCAGGTTCTGGATAGCCTCAGGTTTCTCAATTTTAGAGATCACCTTCATTTTAGAATTACGTGCTTCCAGGCGTTTGCGTAATACGGCCAGGTCTTTTACGCTTCTTACAAAGGAGAGCGCTACCCAGTCGCATTCATGATCAATGATGAATTCCAGGTCAATAATATCTTTATCTGTCAGCGCAGGGAGGGAGATTTTGGTATCCGGGAGGTTAAAGCCTTTTTTGGAAGACAATACACCTGGCAGGGAAACTTCAGCTTTGATTTCGCCGCTGGCAGTGATTTCTTTTACAATTGTCTCGATTTTACCGTCGTCCAGCAGGATTTTCTGGCCAACTCTAAGATCTTTATACAGGTCAGGGTAGGAAACGTAAATTTTTTCCATGTTGCCCACCAGCTTTTCGTTTACGAAAGTGAGGATATCGCCTTTCTTCAGCGGGAGTGCATTGTTTTCGATTTCACCCACACGGAGCTTTGGGCCCTGTAAATCGGCCAGGATGGCAACTGTGTAAGGTTCTGTTTTATTGATCTGGCGGATATATCCAATAATCCGCAGTTTATCTTCGTGCGAGCCATGTGAAAAGTTGAGGCGGAAAACATTAACGCCGGCCTTCACCAATGTCAGTAAGCCTTCATAGGTATCGCATGCCGGGCCTACAGTGGCCACGATTTTTGTTTTGTGCGAAGAGTGTTCTCTACCCGCAGCGTTATCCATCTGCTTGTGATAGTATTTCGAAAGATCCTTTGTACTCATAAGTCTAATTTTTTAACTCGCAAGAATTTTAACAATCTTAAACCATTCGGGGTCAATTTCCTGTTTGGCTTTTACAGCTTTATCAAGAGGAGTGTAATGGATCTTGTCGTTAACAACACCGATCATTACATTATGGATGCCTTCGAGAAGGGCATCTACGGCTGCATAGCCCAGGCGGCTGGCCAGAATACGATCTGTGCAGGTGGGAGCGCCGCCACGCTGGATATGTCCGAGGATACTTACCCGGGTATCCAGCTGTGGGCACCTTTCTTTAATGATGCGACCAACTTCAGTAGCACCGCCGGTTTCATCACCTTCGGCCACTACAATCAGGTTAACCAGTTTTCTGCGGCGTTCGTTGGCCTGCAGTTCTTCAATAATGTCATTTACTTCGGTTTTGCGCTCAGGCAGCAATATGTGCTCCGCACCGGTGGAAATGCCGCTGTGTAATGCAATGTAACCGGCGTCGCGCCCCATTACCTCAATTACAAACAAACGGTCATGCGCATCGGCAGTGTCCCTGATCTTGTCGATAGCTTCCACCGCTGTATTCACAGCTGTATCAAACCCAATCGTAGAATCAGTTCCTGCAATGTCCTTGTCAATAGTACCAGGCAAGCCTATACACGGAATATCAAATTCCTGGCTGAACTTTTGCGCACCATTAAACGAGCCGTCTCCACCAATTACTACCAGCCCGTCAATGTTGTGCTTTTTCAGATTTTCGTAAGCCATTTTTCGCCCTTCATATTCATAGAACTCTTTGCACCGGGCGGTCTTCAATATGGTGCCTCCGCGCTGAATAATGTTGGCAACGGATTTTGACTCCATTGGGAAGATCTCGTTCTTCAACATTCCCCTATAGCCGTACATAATGCCATACACATTCAGCTGATGATAAATGCCCGTTCTTACAACGGCACGAACGGCGGCGTTCATGCCAGGAGCATCTCCTCCTGATGTAAGCACTGCAATGTTGTTCAGTTTTTTCATATAAATTGCTAAAAAAATATCTTAAAGGCGCACAAAAATAACATTTTGCAATTGTTTTCTAACTGTTATCTGATGAAATAACCTAAATTTTTAATTTCCATCAAACAAAGTAGATAAAAATTTCAAAAAATATTACGCATGTTAAAAAAAAATAATAAACGGTGGATCTTTATGAGCGTAAGTTTAATCGCCGGGCAGGCAATGGCACAGCAACAGCAAACGATTACTTATCCCGAATCCCCAAAAGTGGATACCATCGATAACTATCACGGTACCCAGATCGCAGATCCATACCGGTGGCTGGAAGACGATCACAGCCCCGAAACAAAAGCATGGGTAGACGCCCAGAATAAGGTAACAGAAAATTATCTCTCCAACATCCCCTTCCGCGCGGAAATCCGGAAAAGACTGGAGGAATTGTGGAATTACCCCAAAAACGGCGCCCCCGCCAAACACGGTAATTATTATTACTTTTTTAAAAATGATGGTCTGCAGAACCAGTCCATCCTTTACCGCGCTGCCACTTTAGGCGGTACACCGGAGGTTTTCCTCGACCCCAATAAGCTCTCGGCAGCCGGTACCACCGCACTGGGCAGCATGTCGTTTTCCAAAGACGGGAAACATTTTGCCTACCTGCTTTCCAAAGCAGGGTCCGACTGGCAGGAAGGTTTTGTAATGGATGTGGAAACCCGCCAAGTCCTGCCGGATAAACTGGAATGGGTGAAGTTCAGCGGCCTCTCATGGAAAGGTAATGGCTTCTATTACAGTCGCTACGACAAACCCGATGAACAAAGCAAACTGTCCAAAAAGAATGAATTCCAGAAAGTATATTACCACCGGCTCGGCGATCCGCAGGAAAAGGATGAACTGATCTATGTGGATAAAGAACACCCGCTGCGCAACGCCGGCGTGGACGTAACGGAAGATGAACGCTTCCTGATCCTCTCCACCTCGGAAGGCACTTCCGGCCGGGAACTGTGGTTCCGCGACCTGCAGAACCCCGCGCAAAAGGAATTCACCCTGCTCGTAAAAGGCTTCGCCAACGAGCCGGACGTAATAGATAATGACGGCGACAAACTACTGGTGCGTACCAATCACAACGCACCCAACTATAAAATTGTGCTGATAGACCCCGCCAACCCGGCGGAAGCCAACTGGAAAATAATTGTTCAGGAGAAGAAAGAAGCTCTCCAGGGAGTAGGCCTTGCCGGTGGCAAATTATTCCTGTCCTATCTGAAAGACGCTTCCACCAGGGTTTACCAGTATGATTATAAAGGTAAACTGGAACATGAAGTGAAACTGCCGGGACTTGGCACCGCCAGTGGCTTTGGCAGTAAAAAAGAAGATAAAGAATTCTTTTATACCTATACCTCCTTTATTACTCCGCCCGCTGTATATAAATATGATGTAGCCACCGGCGTTTCTACCTTATATAATAAGGCAGAAGTAAAATTCAACCCCGCGGAGTACGAAACCAAACAGGTGTTCTTTAAAAGTGCCGACGGAGAAAGTGTGCCCGTATTTCTTTCCTACAAGAAAGGTATACGGCTGAATGGTAATAATCCCGTGTTGCTTTACGGCTACGGCGGATTCAATATTGCCATGACTCCTTCTTTCAGCGTTTCCAACCTCTACTTCATGGAACAGGGAGGCATATACGCAGTGGTATCATTAAGAGGTGGCAGCGAATACGGCGAAGCCTGGCACAAGGCCGGTATGATGGAAAAAAAACAGAATGTATTCAACGATTTTATCGGCGCAGCCGAATATCTCATCAAAGCAAAGTATACCAATCCCGGCAAAATAGCGATCCGTGGCGGTTCCAACGGTGGTTTGCTGGTAGGCGCCTGTATGACACAGCGTCCGGAACTGTTTAAGGTAGCGCTGCCTGCTGTAGGTGTAATGGATATGCTGCGCTTTCAGAAATTCACCATCGGATGGGCCTGGGCAGTGGAATATGGCAGCAGCGACAATGCAGAACAGTTTAAATACCTGTTGAAATATTCACCACTGCATAACCTGAAACCCGGCGCCGCTTACCCGGCTACGCTGATCACTACCGCTGATCACGACGACCGTGTGGTGCCGGCGCACTCGTTTAAGTTTGCAGCTACGCTGCAGGCCGACAACGCCGGACCCAATCCAACCCTGATCCGTATTGAAACACAGGCAGGGCACGGTGCAGGCAAGCCCACTTCCAAAATGATTGATGAAGCCGCCGATATCTGGGCGTTCACCATGTATAACCTGGGCATGCACAAGTAAAGTTACAAGTGATTAGCTTTTAGCTGTTATTGAAATGCCCCGCATTTTGGTGAACAGCTAAAAGCTTTTTTTTCTTATCTTTAGAAATAGCGTATTGAACATGGCTCTATGAAGGTACTTATAACTGGTAGTAACGGATTATTGGGACAACATCTGATCCCGCTTTTTCTGCAAGATGGAAAATATGATGTGATAGCCACAGGCAGAGGCCCTAATCGTTTCCCCCTGCGGGATAAATACACTTATGAGGCTGTAAACCTCCGCGATGCAGGCAGCGTAAAGCAGCTGGTAGAAAAACATCAGCCGGATATCATTATTCATGGCGGCGCCATGTCGCAGGTAGATGATTGCGAAAAAAATAAAGATGCCTGCTGGGATACCAATGTAGGAGCCACCCGTTACCTGGTACACGCAGCAGAAAGTTGCAACGCCTTCTTCATCTTCCTGTCCACCGATTTTGTATTCGATGGCTTACAGGGTCCTTACAGTGAAGACGCTACCGTAAATCCTATCAATTATTATGGTACCAGTAAAGTAGCCGCAGAGCGACTGGTGATCAACAGCAAACTGCAGTGGGCCATAGTACGCACCGTATTGGTGTATGGCGTAGTGGCAGACCCCCATCGCAATAACATGATTACCTGGGTAAAAAATAATTTACAGCAGGGAAAGAAAGTGAAAGTAGTGGATGACCAATGGCGTACGCCTACCTTATGCCACGACCTGGCGAAGGGATGTTTGCTGATTGCAGATAAGAAAGCAAACGGTTTCTTCAACATCTCCGGAAATGAAATTCTCACTCCTTATGATATGGCCATTCAAACGGCTGAATACTTTAAGCTGGATACTTCCCTCGTAGAAAAGATCAGTGCCAAAACACTGGCACAACCTGCGGCCCGTCCTGCCAAAACCGGACTGATAATAGATAAGGCCGCTAAAGAACTGGGATATCAGCCCCGTACTTTTGCAGAGGGGCTGGAAATTGTAGCAGGTGAAATAAAAGCTTAACGGCTAAAATTCAAGAAATACTTTATTACCAAATACTTTCCGGATACTGTCGCGTTGCACGGTGGTATCTGCCACCAGTGAATGCAGTTCTACTGCAGTTCTGTACATACTGTCTCTTTTATAGAGTACCAGCGTTTTTCCCCAGGCGAGCTGCTGCTTCTGTTTTTTCACTGCAATACTGCTGTCTTTATACCTTTCCACTACTGCATAATAAGTAATGGGCGTAATTGCCGCTTTCGCAGTGGAGTCGGCCAGGGCTTTTTGTATGGAATCCGCGGCAGCTGCGGCGAGTTGCTTTGCGGTAACTTCCGTATCCGGAGGTGTTTCGGATTGGGATACTGCTTTGGAGATACCAGACAAATACCACCAGGCGGCTAATCCTATTACAATGGCGGCAACGGGAATAGCGGCCCACCACCATTTAAAACCACTTTCTTCCGTTACGGCTTCCAGCGTATCTTCCACTTCTTCTGTCATAATGGGCTCCAGCGCCTCCGGTGGTGGTGGCACAAAAGCCGGCGCCGTGCGGTTATCCGTTGTACGTTCAATAGGTGTAAGATCCAGGGTTTCTTTTTCTACCGGCAGTTCTTCCGCATGGAAATGAATGTTGCCGGTAAAGTCGCCCTGTAACTGGCCGATGCCCGGCAGCACCAACGGTTTCCCGGATTGAAGCTCCGCTTTCAGTTCCTCCAGGTATTTTTCCAGCTTCCGCTGTGCCACGGCAGGTACCAGGTTTTCTTTCAGGGCAATCCATTCCACACAGGAACCGTCGTCCTGCCATTGCTGGGTAAACATCACCTGTTCACGCGGCGCCGTAAGCGTTTGTGCGTGGGAGTTATAATGTGCCGGGAAATGTTGTACAGAAAATGTTCCCAGCTGTGGTACTACACAAATCCGCTGTTTAAACAGCACTTCCTGGATATATTGCTGAAGTATCAAGTGGAGAAATTTTTAGTGAATAATGCCGCGGATTTTGTCTTTCCCGCTGATTACGCTGATTATACTGATTTTATGGATTTGATCTTTTGTGATTTTATAAAGGATTTTCGAAGATATAAGCGGAGATACTCGCATTTGTCTCCCAAAATCAAAAAAAATCATAAAAGATCAAATCCATAAAATCAGTATAATCAGCGTAATCCTGAATAAGACAAAATCCGCATAAAGTTAAAACTTAATCATCACACCACCCACAATATTGAACCCATAAGTAGGGTAGAGGTAATATCGCTGGTAGTGTGTATTAAACAGGTTATTTGCATTCACCCAGAGTCCGAAATTTTTACTGATATCATAAGATGCGCCGGCATTCAGGTCCCAGGCGCCTTTGGTTTTGCCAAAGTCTTTGTTGGGAAGCAGGTAATAGCTGCCGCTCAGTGCAAAGAGGTCGGCGTTCAGGTGTAATTTTTTGGCGATGGTATATTGCGCAAACAGGTCGCCCTGGAAGGCTGGCAGATGCCACGGTTGCACTTCTGTTTCCTGTTTGTTATAGTTATACCAGTCGAAGCTAACGCGCGCCTGGAATTTTTCTTCTTCAATATACCCTACTTCGCCATGCAGCTGGAAAGCACGCAGCTGCGCTTCGTTACGGGTGGTGAATTTTTTGGTGTCGGCGCTATCGTTTACAAACAGCGGCATATTGTACCAGGTAACGGAGGCGAATTTGGTGTTGTAGTTGAAATGGCTGCCCAGTGTACCTTTGATACCGGTATATTTTTCTTCTACACGGGTATTCATCATTTCTCCCGGTAAGCCGGCGAGGAACGGATTTTTATTGGCAAGATTACGGTAGGAATTCTTTTCAAAATAGGAAATCCATCCACTGCTCAGGATCAGTTTTTTACGGATCAGGTGCGATTCATTCACGATGTCGGGCAGCAGGTAAAATTCGCCGTTGCTCCAGGTTGGATTTACACCGGCATGCAGCACAAATCCGGGCTTCATGATATCTACCGCAGGGTGGATGGAAGCGATGTTGTTGTTGATGGCGCGGTTGTTATCTTCTTTATAGGTAGAAAGATCAAACACGCCTTCTACTTTTATGTAGATATCTTCAAACACCTGCTTGCGTACCGGTACATTCAGCTGGAAGGTATTTTCTGTACGCTTGTAGGAATCGTTGAAAAGAATAAACTTCACTTTGGGCTGGAAGGTAAATGCCCAGTCGTTTTGCGGCCTGTTCTGCATACCCACGGAAGCCGTGATCTGGTTAAACGTTTGCTCGATATCCTTCTTTTTATAGCTGGCCGTATCGTGTCCATAGCCATAGTAGTGAACGGTGTTGCGGTCGTAGCCGATGCTTCCGTCGAACCGGAATTTTGGCAGCAGGTAAGTGCCGGAGGCCAGTACATTCAGGTTGCTATAGTCCTGGTCAGGAATTTCTTTGCCTTTGGAGCCGGTATAGTTTACATACAGGCCGTAGTTGTACATGTTTTGCCTGCCGCTGCCGAAGCCAGCCTGCACATACGGTGTTTTATAATTACCATATCCCAGTTTCACGAAGTTGTTCTGCAGGTACGACAATGAATCTTTACCCAGTGCCAGCGGTTTCAGTGGCATGGCCTGGTACATAAAGTTCAGGTTCAGCGCCGGTATCTCGTACTTCATGGAAGGCCGGGTAGTATCAATTCCCGGCAAAGAGGCCGTGAGATTGAGTTTGTAGGCATCGCGCAGTTTGGGCTGGTTGGTGGAAATGATATCAATCGTTTCCTGTTTCAATACCTCCTGTGCGGCGGCCGTTTGTGCAAACAGCATTCCTGCCAGGCCCAGTGCTGATATAATAAAAGTTCGTTTGTTATATATTGCTTGAATGTTCATGCTTTGTTGCGCTTAAATGTCAGATTCCAAAATCCGGGTGATTATTTCTTCGGTTTTTTGCCAGCCGCTTTTTCTTCCGCTTCCGCTTTTGCCAGTTTATCTTTCGCTTCCTGTTTCAGCTCCGGAATAGAGCTGTTGGTAACGATGCTCTGGTAAGTAGCCTTTGCATTGAAATAATCCTGTTGGCGGGCGTATACATCTCCCAGCAGGATATATGATTTAGCCACCCAGTATTCGTAGGACGGCGTATTTTTAATCACATCAAAACCGGCTTTTTCAGCAGCGTCCAGTTCATTCTGTTGCAGGTAGCAATCCGCGATGTTGTAGCGGGCTTCGGCGCCTGTTTCAGATTTGGTCATGTTGGCTACTGTTTTGAATTCAGACAGGGCCCCGGCATAGTCTTTTGCCTGCTGTAATGCTTTACCGCGATAGAAATGGGCGATGATCTGATCATCTGTACTGATATTGGCAGCAGCCAGTAACATTTCTGCGTAATTGGTTACTTCGTCCCAGCGTTTCAGCTGGTAGTTGCTGCGGAGTAATCCCCTGGTGGCGGTAAGACTATTTTCCTTGCTGGTAGCGAGGTCCTGCAGTTGCAGGTAGTAGCCTCTTGCCTTATCATAATTTTTTACCTGGTAGAAGTTGATGTTAGCCGCCTGTAGTGCAGATCTTTCTGCGTACAAACTGTTGTTGCGCGACAACACAAATTCATAGGCTGGCAATGCGCTCGTATAGTCTTTACTGTTATAGGCACATTCTGCTTTGTAGAAATAGGCCGGCAGGATAAACTGGCCATTCGGATATTTCTGGATATAGTTGTTGAAGCCGCTGGTAGCGCCTGTGCAATCGTTGCTGGTGAAGCGGGCTTCAGCAGCAGCATAAGTGAGCGAGTCTTCAGCGGAAGTGGTAACGGTTCTGCCGCTGGCTTTCAGGAAGGCGAGGTAGTCGTCGGTTTTACCCTGACTTACATAAATCGACTTCATACTTTGCAATGCTTCATTGGATTCCGGCGAGTTAGGGAATTTCTCCACTACCTGGCGGTAATAGGCCAGCGCTTTGCTGTCGTTGTCTTTGTTATAATAGCTCAGGCCCAGTTTCAGGAGTGCGCGTGGTGCATTCGGTCCGTTGGGTTGTTTCTGCAATACATTTTCCAGGAAAGGAATGGCTTCTGTATATTTTTCTTCCGAGAGATAGGTATTGGCTATCTCAATATCTGTTTCGTTATTAAAGCCGGACGATGGAAACTTGTTACCCAGTTGTTTAAGCAGTGCCAGTTTCTCACTTTGCTTGCCCTGTAAACCGAGGATCACGGCTTTCTGGTAGGTAGCGTAGTCGGCGCCGGGAGCGTTGTTGCTGATGATGCGGTCGTACAGCGATAATGCTTTCGGGAACTGGCGGAGCATGTAATAGCAGTCGGCGCTGCGGAGGGCGGCGTCGGTGGCGATACGTTCTGCATTGGGGCCGCTGGTGCGCTGGGCAGATTCAAAGTAAGGCAGTGCTTCCGTGAATTTGTCCTGTTTCAGGAGACTGTATCCCAGGTTGTAGCTGGCGGTTTGTGCATTCGCCTCGCCGGATACCGGGGCCGTGTTATTCAGATAGGCGTTCAGGTTAGTAACCGCCTGCTCTGTTTTGTTCTGGCGCAGCGCAATTTCCGCTTTCCAGAAGTGCGCCAGTTGTTTGATCTGCGGATCGTATGGGTTGCTGATGGCCACATCCAGCAGGCGGTCGGCTTCTGCCAGCTGCTGATCGTTGATCAGCTGGGTGGCGCGGCCGTAGGCTACTTTCTGGTAGGCTTTCCGCACTGTAGGGTTTTTGTCGGGAATCGATTCAATAGTCGCTAAACCATCTTTGTAGTTATTGCTGTTCATGAAAAGATTAACGAGTATTTCCCGGGCTTCTTTGTTATAAGCAGATTGCGGATATGTTTTTACAAACTGTGTAAGCTCACTGAGCGCAGCGTCGGGGTAGCCCAGCTCATACGACAGTTTGCCGTAGTTGAACCGGGAAATTTCCTGTTGCTGTGCGTTGGAGCTGTTGTTGGCGCAAAAGGCAAAAGCGTTGCGCGCATTGGCTTTCTGACCGGTACGGAGGTAGCAGTCGCCCAGCAGGTACATGGAATTTTGTCCCAGTGAATCTTTGGAGCTGCTCAGTTGTTTAAATCCGGCGATTGCTTTCGACAGGTTATTTGTCTGGTAATAAGCGTATGATAACTGGTAGATGTCTTCGTTTCTTACTTCATCAGCGTTATCCTGGAAGTCCTGCAGGTAGGGCAGCGCTTTGGGATAGTTCTTTTTTTCGAAGTAGGCTTTACCGAGCAACTGCTTCAGTTCTGCTTCGTAGTATTGTCCGCCTTGCCGCAGCAGGGGCTCTGTGTAGGCGATCAGCCGGTCTGTTTTTCCCTGGAAGTAATAGATTTCCGCGATGTAATAAGGAACTACATTGCTGTATTTTGGTTCGTTTACTACTTTCTGGAAACTATTGAGGGCTTCTGCATACTGGTGATTGTAGTAGCTGATGAAGCCATAGTAATAGTTGGCAGGTATACTGTATTTGCCGGGTACCTCTTTGATGGAGGCAAACAGGGGCTGCGCCTTTTTAAAATCTTTTAAATTGAAATAGCAATAGGCGAGTTCAAACTTCGCTTCCGCAATTTCTGCGTTGGAGAGGTTTTCGATATTGGCTTTTTCGTAGAGGGGAATGGCCTCTTTGAGTTTATTCTGCCGGAAATAATATTTGGCCAGCTGATAGCTCACCAGTTCTTCACGGGCATTGTTATTGGCCAGTTTCAGAAATTCCAGCGCCTGTTTTTCCGCATTGTCCTGTTGCAGTTTCAGTGCGCAGATGGTATAGTAGTAATACGCATCTGTTTTAACCAGGTCACGGTTGGTTTCGTGGAAATAGTCGATGTTATCAAGGGTTTGCCTGAAAAGCTGCATGGACACGGCATATTTTTCCTGCTGGAAATATTGCTGGGCGTCCTTGAATACTTTTTCCGGATCTGTGTAAATGCGTGTTTGCTGTGCCTGTGCGGCAGGCAGTGCTATCAAACCTGTACCCGTAAAGGCCAGGAGTGATATATACAGATGTCCGGGAACAAAAACTCTTCTTATAAATTGCATGCTATAGCTGTTATTTCTTGAATATGCGTTTAAAACGAATCCCGGGAGGAAATATTTTCCAGCCGGGGAAGTACTCTGCCGTGGCCTGACCTGGTAGTTCGTTTCTTTGGTGCCTGTGTGCCTCCGACATTCATGATGAGAAACGAACCAGGTGATATCAGCAAATATAAAAGTTATATCTTTTCCTTTCCGATTGTGTTTCTAACAATGTGGATAACTCCGGTAGCAAGGCAAAGGCTATTCATTTATCTTGCGGAAAATATTTTTTAAGTACAAAAACCTTACCTACTATGAGAAAACTGTTCTCTGCCGGCTACTCGAATGGCGCTGTAAGTTTTTCTATGCTGGTGCTCCGACTGGTATCCGGTGGTCTGATCCTCCTGCATGGCTGGCCCAAGCTGATCAATTTTACTGCCAAAATGAATTCTTTTCCTGATCCATTGGGGGTAGGACATAAAATTTCTTTGGGAATGGTGGTTTTTGCAGAAGTATTCTGCGCGGTGCTGTTGATCATGGGACTGTTAACCAGACTGGCTTCTGTGCCATTGGTGATTTGTATGGGCGTGATCATTTTTATGATTCACGGGCATGACCCGGTATCAGAAAAAGAAATGCCCATCCTCTTCCTGGCAGCATTTGTAACACTGCTTTTTACAGGACCGGGCCGGTTTTCACTGGATGGCGCATTGGGCAAATAAAATATTCAAGTAAACGTTTAGGATAAAAATAGCGGGGAACCATGTTTATCAGTACAACAACAATCAGGGTGCGTTATGGGGAAACAGACCAGATGGGATATCTGTATTACGGCAATTACGGCCTGTATTATGAAGTAGGCAGGGCGGAAGCTATACGCGAACTGGGTTTCAGCTACAGGGAGCTGGAAGAACAGGGCGTGATTATGCCGGTAGCCGAACTGAATGTAAAATACCTGCGGCCTGCCTATTACGACGACCTGATAACGGTGAAGACTATACTAAAGGAGATGCCGAAGGGTTCTAAGATACAGTTTCACAGCGAGTTGTATAACGAAAAGAATGAATTGCTGAATGTTGGGGTGACCACACTGGTATTCATTGACGTGAAAACGAAACAGAAAGCCGGCTTGCCGGAAGATCTGGAGAAAATACTGGCACCGTTTTTTGAATAGCAGTTTAAACAACGCATTATGGATAAAATCACCACCAGCATCATCACCATCGGAGATGAACTGCTGATAGGACAAACGATTGATACCAATTCTGCCTGGATGGCACAGCAGCTGAATGCAATGGGGATCTGGGTACACCGGCGTGTAGCCATCGGCGATATCGCGGAAGATATCCTCGATGCCCTGGCAAAAGAATCGGCGGTGTCGGATATTGTGCTGATCACGGGCGGCCTGGGGCCAACCGCCGATGATATCACCAAGCCTACCTTGTGCGAATACTTCAATACCAGGCTGGTACAGCACCAGGAAACGCTGGAGAACGTACTGCATATTTTTGAAAGCAGGGGCCTGCCCATCCTGCAGAGGAACCTGGATCAGAGCCTGGTGCCGGAAACGGCAACGGTTATTGAAAATAAAAGAGGCACCGCGCCGGGAATGTGGTTTGAGAAAGAAGGTAAAATCTACGTATCCATGCCCGGAGTGCCGCATGAAATGAAGGGGATCATGGAGCATTATGTGCTGCCCCGGCTGGCGAACCATTTTCAAACCCCGGCGGTAATACATCAAACCCTGGTTACCTCCGGTATGGGTGAATCCTTTATCGCCGAACGGCTCGTTGCTTTTGAAGCAAAATTGCCCGCACATATCAAACTGGCTTACCTGCCCAGTTACAGCCTCCTGAAACTCCGTTTAACCGGCTTTGGTAAAGATAAATTATCGGTAGCCGCAGAGGTGAGCATCCTGTTTCACCAGCTGAAAGACCTGCTGGCAGATATCACCGTAACCGACCAGGATATTTCAATAGGCGAAGTACTGGGTAACCTGTTAAAGGAGAAAGGTAAAACGATGGGTACCGCGGAAAGTTGTACCGGCGGACTGATTGCCAGCTGGATCACGGCGGTTCCGGGAAGTTCCGCTTATTTTAAAGGCAGTGCGGTAACGTATGCCAATGAAATGAAAGTGAAGATGTTAGGCGTGAAACCCGAAACCCTGCAGGCGCATGGCGCCGTGAGTGAGGCCACTGTGCAGGAAATGCTGACCGGCGCACTGGCACTGCTGCAAACCGACTACGCCATTGCCGTATCCGGGATCATGGGACCTGATGGCGGCACGCCGGAAAAACCGGTGGGCACCGTTTGGATAGCGGTGGGAAATGCAAAGAGAACAGTTACCATAAAACACCAGCTGCGTTACGACCGGGAACGGAATACGCAAATGACAGCTGTTTATGCCATGAATGAGTTGCGCAAACTCATTCTTGAATAGGGATATTCACGTATTTTGAATTGGTACAATTCCCTTATTTTTGTTGCGCACTAAAGCAAAAATCAATCTTATGGCCATTGTAGAATTGGTAATGCCAAAAATGGGGGAGAGCATCATGGAAGCCACCATTTTGCGTTGGCATAAAAAGGCGGGCGATCACGTAAATGTAGATGAAACCGTACTTGAAATTGCCACCGACAAAGTGGATAGCGAAGTTCCTTCCACTGCGGAGGGCGAAATCACAGAACTGCTCTTTAATGAAAATGATGTGGTGCCGGTAGGTACCGTCATTGCCCGCATTAATACCAATGCCGATGCAGCAGCGGTTTCCGCACCTGTTACGCCTGCAGCCCCTGCATCCACCGAACCAAAATTCACTACCGCGCCGGCGTATACACCCGCTGCCGAAGCGCCTGTTTCCGGTGGCGGAGCCAAATTCTACTCCCCGCTGGTACTTACTATCGCGCAACAGGAAGGCATCAGCTTTTCCGACCTGGAAAAGATCCCCGGTTCCGGCAACGATGGCCGCGTAACCAAAAGAGATATTCTCCAATACGTAGCCGACCGCCGCGAAGGAAAGATAATCCCGGATGTAACGCCCGGACCGGCAACATCCACGGCAGCGGCCACTACCCGTCAGCCGGTGGTTACCACCACCGTGGCTTCCCCTACCTATAGCGGTAATGTGGAAATCATTGAAATGGATCGCATGCGCAAACTGATTGCCAACCACATGGTAATGAGCAAACAAACCAGTCCGCATGTGACCAGCTTCGCCGAAGCAGATGTTACCAACATGGTGAAATGGCGCGACCGGGTAAAAGGTGACTTCGAAAAACGCGAAGGCGAAAAACTAACTTTCACGCCACTGTTTATAGAAGCCATCGTAAAGTGTATCAAGCGTTTCCCGCTGATCAACTGCTCGCTCGACGGCGACAAGATCATTATCAAGAAAGACATTAACATAGGCATGGCTGCCGCGTTGCCCAGTGGTAACCTGATTGTTCCGGTGATCAGAAGCGCAGATATGCTGAACCTCACCGGGTTAACCAAACAGGTAAACTACATGGCTAATGCTGCCCGCCAGAATAAGCTGAAGCCGGAAGATACCCAGAGCGGTACTTTCACTCTTACCAACGTAGGCACCTTTGGCAGCCTGATGGGTACGCCTATCATCAATCAGCCACAGGTAGCCATCCTGGCGGTAGGCGCCATCAAAAAACGCCCGGTGGTAATTGAAACAGAAGATGGCGATACCATTGGCATCAGGCACATGATGTACCTGTCCATGTCTTACGACCATCGTATTGTAGATGGTTCCCTGGGTTCTACTTTCCTGAGCGCAGTAGCGAAGGAGCTGGAGAATTTTGATCCGAAGAGAGGAATTTAAAGATAGCTATCGTTTAGCAGGAATGCAGCAGGGATCATTTTCTGCTGCATTTTTTTGTTTTTTTAAGGACAACAAAAAAGAGACACTCGAAAGAGCGTCTCTTTTAGTTCCTTAGTGCCGAATAAAGGGGATTATTAATAACGACGGTCGCGGGAACCATATCCTCCGCCGCCACGGTTATTACCACCGCCACCTTTGAAATTATTATTCGGTTGTTTAGGTCTTGCTTCGTTTACCATCAATTGCTTACCTTCGATTTCGCTGCCGTTCAAACTATCCATAGCCTTTGCTCCTTCTTCTTGATTAGGCATTTCCACAAAGCCAAAACCACGTGAGCGGCCTGTTTCGTGGTCTTTGATAACCTTAGCGGAGGTAACCTCTCCAAAATCGCTGAAAATCTGATGGAGATCCTCATCGTTCAACCTATAGTGCAGGTTGGCTACGTAAATGTTCATGATAACTGAAATTAAAAAAATGAAAAATAATATACTGAAGTTATGAAAATTACGCTAATAAAAAAGTTAGCGTTAAAATATTTTTGTAATTACCTTGTTTTTTACTACCATTTGACATAGTCAGATCCTTTGCAGTACCCCATTTGACTGGCATAGAAATATTATTTAAAATAGTGCTCTGATGCTTATAAACGCTCCTTTTTGCGGTTTTTTTTTCGTAAATTCAGTACATGATCCATTAAATTAAATTCATATGGGAGCGTTAAGTGAAACATGGTTTGCCGATGGTTATATAGACTTTGAGCTGAAAAAGTACACGCTGTTGGCTTATTTACAGGACATTAATCAACACTTCACCCAGAGCAGGCTGTACCCGCAGTTGTCAGACATCATCTTTCATTACAACAACCTGGTTGCTTTCCGGGACAACAAACAGTTTTTACAGCAGCAATTTCCAAAAAGGCTCACGGCAGTGAATATCCAGAAGCTGGAATTATTGTACGAGCAACTGATTGCCGACGATGAACTGATGGAGGAACTGGAATCCATCATCCATTACTCCCTGCCACAGCTAAACAGTACTATTAAGGAGGGAACGGAGATCTACGAGTACGTTGCAGAACACCTCAGTATTTTCCCCGTAGGGCTGGTGCCGCTGGAAACAGCCGAAGGCTACCTGCTGCTGTGCGACGGGCGTGGCAGGCAAACCCTGGTATATACCTACCGGCTCACCATTTTTGAAAGACATGATGAGAAATACCGGGGTATTCATACCCAATATCTCCAGGCTTATAAAAAAGACCTGGTACATACCATCAGCCATATCAAAAGCATGCTGATTCGGGAACGGAACAGTTTACCCAATCCCGCGGTGTATTGTGTGGAAACGCCATTGGTCGTGCCGGTAGATGAAACGCTGCTGCCCATTGCCAAAAGAAGCCTGGTAAAGTACATTGCGCAGGAAGCGGCGTAGCTAATTTAAAGCCGGCGCGCTGGTTTCCCCGTCGTAGTGGATTTCCAGGGTATGATCCTTCAGAAATGGGGCATAGTACTGCTCCATTACTTTCCTTATTTTCTCTTTGGATTGCTGGATGTAAGTAGGATTGTTTTCCAGCTGGGCACGGGAGGTTCGGTAAAGTTCCTTCTGTACGGCGGTATAAGTTTCGTCATCCTGCGACAGCAGCCAGCCTTTACGGTTGGAGGTTTCCATCCGGTCCATTTTTAACTCATAGCTGAGTAAACGGGGCGCCGGTAAACTGATAATGATCTTCTTATCAGTCATTTGCACTTTAAACAACTTATCGTCGATATTTACCCCGTATTTGGCCTGGTATGGAATAGTGACCCACACCGTATTTTCCAGGAAGGCTTTCTTCAGGTTATCTGTCCATTCGCCGTTGTTTTCAATATTACTCCTTTTGATGCTGGCGCTTCCCTGCACATCCAGGCTGGCCAGTTCTGCAATTTCCTTTACAATAGTGCTGTTGGAAATTACCTGCTGACTCACATTGGTACTGCCGAAACGCTTGCCCAGCCAAAAGATCAGGAGCGCGAATAATATAAATACAACGGGGTAGAGGACTTTTTTCATACCTAAATTTAGTAAAAAGTAAGGAGCCTTCAGCGGATAGCCGTTACCGTTACCTGGTAAGACTATCGATCAGCGCTGCATGTTCCGGATAAGCCGCCTGCAGTGGCGCTTTTTCAGCCAGCTCAAAATCTGCAAAATCAAACCCCGGCGCTACGGTGCAACCGGCAAGGGCGTATCCGCCGGGTGCTTCCAGGCGGGAAGCAAACCAGTTGCCTGCCGTGATGATCACCTGCAGGCTTTCGTTGTTTTGGATATCGCGGCCAAGCTTGTGTACCAGTAACTCTCCGCCGGGAGCTATCTCGTAGATAGTCAATGTACTGCCATCATAAAAATGCCAGATTTCATCGGCTGCGATACGATGGAATGCAGAAAATTCTCCTTCTTCCAGTAAAAAATAAATGCAGGTAGAAGCATTGCGGTTACCACTCATGCCGGCAGGCAGGGTTTTCATATCGAGCACCCACTCGGACCGGTAAGTTTCGCGGAAAGCGCCGCCTTCAACATGGGATTGCAGTTTCAGTTGTTCACGCCAATGGGCTGCGGAATATTGCATAGTAATGCCTGTTAGGAAAAGTAAGTTAAACAAAAAGTATGGTTATTATACTTTTTCGTGTATAGGTAGAGGTTATACTACATATAGATTTTCCGGGAGCAGGCAGGGCCTGTTCCCGGAATGTTGTTTTTTTTCATATTTGTGCAAAAAGTATCTTTTTCTTAGCTGGCTACTGCTACCTGGTGCAGGTTATCCACCTGCATGTGTGCAATAGTTCCCGTGGAAGGAGTAAAGTAAGAAGGCGTTTCATGATTAAACAGCAGGTAGTCTTTTATAAACATGGCCTGGTTATACCACGGTGTTGCTGTCACCGGTGTTTGCCACTCTGGTAAGTTTAGCTGGCGGAGCGCGCTCAGGGCTGTTTTATAGCGGATCATCCGGGCATATAACTGCGGCGGAATACCTACTATTTTGCTGAAGAGTCTTTCGAGCGTAGGGCGGGAAAGTCCGTAGCGGGCAGTGAGTTCGGCTATGCTTACATTTCCCTGCATAATCACCAGGTAATCTGCAATGTCATCTACTTCACGGAGATTACCCGGTTGCTGTGAAAGCGCCTGTAAACAAGCATCATCCAGCAATGCTTCTACACGTTGCGGCTCCTTTTCCTGTTGCAGGGCTGTTATCAGCTCCTGCCACATAGGCTGTCCGGCGGCCAGCAGGTTGCGGTAGTAGTTGGTGAAATTAGCGGCATCCATGCCTAAAAGACGGTAGCATCCGTAGGCGTTCAGCTGCACTACTGCTGCTTTTACCGGTCCCTGTACCTGTAACTGGCAGGCGCAGGTCATATGACCGAGTACCGAGCCCGCAGGCAAGGTGAATGCCTTGTGGTTCACCGGCTTCACTTCTGCTTTCCCTTCAAGGATGAATACCATGTACTGATCGCCCAGGGCAAACAGGTTTTGTGGTAATTGAATAATACCACGGGTATCATCTTCCCAGTAATAATATTGTTTTACAAATGGACGTAATGCATCCGCGGGATGATGGATATGGAAGTTCATAGGTACAATAATGTGGTGTTAAGGATATCGCTATCGCTGCAAATCACACCATACGCTAAAAGTGGCGATGTTATTGTAAATATATGTTAAATAATTTATATTAAGAAAAATATATTTGGAGAAGGGTAGAATCACCTGGGGAAGAAGATGTTGTGCTACTTAAGTTTTTTTAAAAGTTCTTTTGCAGGAACTTTTATTGGATTACCATTTTTATCCCTACGACTAATTTTTTGTTTTTAGCCGCACTAGACTCAACAAGCTTACGCATGGCCTTTTTTATACCTTGCATCACTTTGTCGGAAAATTCTATTAGTTCTTTTTCTTGTGAAACTGGCAGTTGTGTTCCCCGCGCCGTTGCAACCAGCTATGATATATAATTCCGGCATTTCTCGAAAATGCGTCAACCTTCATGATCAGCTGTTAATAGAATTATTTGCAATCAAGTATTAACAAAAAACGCTGCAGGTTCCTTAACAGGCGCCTGCAGCGTTTTCTTTTATTGCGGTTCATTTACTGTTGCGGATCCCAGCCCCAGTTGATCCCTTTTTCTGTGGCAGGCACGCCGCTTTCCAGCCACTGTGGAGCCGGTGCGCCTTTCAGGAAGTGATCAAAAAACTGTTGCTCCCTGCGCTGAATATCTTTACGGTTCTGGCGTTGTACCAGGTTATGCGCTTCGTTGTTATAATTCAGCAACCATACCGGCTTGCCTAAACGACGTAAACCGGTAAACATTTCGATGCCCTGGTACCAGGGAACGGCGCCATCGGCATCGTTGGCCATGATAGCTACCGGCGTGTTTACACGCGGCAGGTTGAACAACGGTGAGTTTTCAATATACAGTTCAGGCTTTTCCCATAAGGTAGCGCCGATACGGCTTTGTGAATGCTCATACTGGAACTGCCTGTTCATGCCGCTTTCCCAGCGGATACCACCATAGGCGCTGGTCATGTTGGCCACCGGAGCACCAGCCCATGCTGCTTTAAAGAGATTGGTTTGCGTGATCAGATAAGCCACCTGGTACCCACCCCAGCTCTGACCCTGGATCCCCATATTTTTTCCGTCTACCCACGGTTTTTTAGCCAGATCTTCTGCAGCACTCACAATATAATCGTAAGCACTTTTACCAGGATAACCATTTTCATAGCTGATATCCGGAGCTACTACCAGGTAACCACGGCTCACAAAAAATGAAATGTTGAGTCGTGATGGCGTTGGCGCCGGCGCCTGGTAATTGTACAATCCATCTGTTAATTTCTCGTAGAAATAAAAGATGACCGGGTAGTGTTTCGTGCTGTCAAAATTTTCAGGTTTATAAAGAATGCCCTCTGCAGGTTTACCGCTGAAGGTAGTCCATTTATACAGTGATGCGGCGCCCCAGTTGTAATCCTGTTGCTGGGGATTGGTACGACTGATCTGTACAGCTTTTGCGATATCATCTCCTGTAAAAACATCCGGTGAAAGCTCATACCGGCTACGGGTATACGAAAACACGTTCGCGTTTTTTGCTTTCAGCAGATCAGTGTAGGAATAAGGTCCCAGTACCACGGGTTGCAGGCGGGCAGCCTTACCGCTTTTGCGCGGCAGTTCCAGTGAATAGCAGCCATTGTATTTGGTACTGTCCTGGAAAGCCGATAACATCAGGCGATCACCGGGCAGGAAAAATTTCTTATCGGGATCGAGGCGCAGGTAACGGAAACGTATTTTGTTGGTACGGCCCATGCCTTTGGTGATGTTTACCGGCGCTGTTTTACCGGAAGGATCTACCTGCCAGATGTCGTAGCGATCGTAGATGTACACGTAAACATCATCCGTCATCCAGCCGGCAATACCATAGGCATCCGGTACATCAGGATGATCGTCTTCCTCATCATATACTTTGGTGGGAATGTTTCTGCTTACATTTACCGCGGCGCCGGTAGCGTTATTATAACTGAACCACTCCCGGTTTGCCAGGTCGTACCAGATGATATATTTTCCGTTAGGGGAGATGAAAAAGCTACCATCCAGTTTTTCTTTGATCTTTTTTCTCGTACCATCATGTATGTTTACGAGGTAAGCTGTTTTCAGTGTGCGGCCCACCCATTGCATGGGAATGCGCGCTCCTTTATCCGTATAGCCGAGCGCGTTAGGGCTGTTGCCTTCCGCCGTGGTGATCACGGTTTCCAGGTCTTTATCGCTTAACTGGATCACCCGTTTGCTGCCCGGATAGTATACGGCGGCATAACTTCTTTTCAGTTCTTTATCTGCATTTTTTAACTGCATGGGCTGCAGGTAATCATCTTTATAATTCCAGATATCCACTTTAGCTACTTCGAAATCCACGATGGTGGTATCTTTCACCGGCAGTATGGGAGCGGTGCCAAAAAACAGGCGCTGACCATCTTTGCTGAAATAAATCAGGCTGTTGGGGCTGATGCTCCAGTTGGCCGGAATGCCGCTGCTGTTTCTATCAGCTACTTCGTAGGCGCTGTCTTGTCCGGGTTTGAAATAATAGAGTTTATAAAATTGCTGTAATGCTCTGGCCGAATCGCGGGTACCGAAATATGCCGCCTGCTCTCCTTTTTCATCGAAGGAAAATTGTTTATAATCGCTGTTGCCGTTGCTCAGTGCAGTGGCCTTCCTGTTGGCGGTATGCCACAGGAGTACACCGTTGCGCGACAGTGAATCTTTTTTATCTGCTTTTGTTTCTATGAGCAGCTGGTTACCGGGTTTGCTGAAAGCAAATTCGGTAACATTCTTAACGGTATCCTGTGTACCGCTCAGCAGCTGACGGATCACCAGCGTGCCGCTTTCAGTACCGGCAGCAGGCATCTTGTCGTTATCCGCACGATCGTCGTCATCCATCAATGCAGGCGCTTTGATTCCTTTGGCTTTGGCGGTATCCGCCGCTGGTTTTTCCAACAGATAGGCAAGCAAACCACTGCCTTTTTCCGGGGTTTTAAAAGATTTTACCCCGGGGAATTTCAGGATACCGGGTTGTCCTAATGTAATGATGGCCAAAGAATCTTTGGGCATTTCCGCTGCTTTCTTCTTTTTGATCTTTGCCTCGCGGGTATCTTTAAAAAACGGTTTGATGCTGCAGATCACGTAGCGGGAATCTTCCGTGATAACCGGGCTGCTGCCGCGGGCAATGGTAGTTGACTGACCGGTTTTACGGTCATAAATCACCAGGTTGGCATCGCCTTCCTGCGGTACCACTGAATACACTACCCACTGCCCGTTATTACTGATCAGTTTAGTGCCGATGCTTTGCCAACTGTCGTAAACACTGTGGTCCAGCGGCTTTTTTGCAGGTTGCTGTGCATAGGTAAGAAGGGAGGAGCCCAGGAGGGACACCCCTAATAAAACTTTTCTCATAAGCGCAAAGTAATAATTACGGCGCTCAAGTTACAAATAAATGAGGATGAGCGGGGCTATTACGATGCGGTTTTGCCCTTCACCACACGCAGCATTTGTAGTCCTACGGAAAGTATGATACAACCCAGGCCGGCATAGAAAGCGTTATTCAGGAATTGGTTTTCATGAAATAACACAAAGGCCATCACGATGCTGTAAACCGGTTCCAGGTTAAAACACAGGTTCACGGTAAAAGCGGATATTTTCTTTAATGCACTCATATTCAGCAGGTACATCAGCACGGTGCAGAACCAGGCCAGTATAAACAGGTAGAGTAAATCCATAGATGAGGGCAGCAGGGAAGGAGCCGGGAAGAAGTAAAGGTATAAAGGCATGGCGAGGCTGAGCACAACGAAACCTGTTGACAGCTCATAAAAAGTAATGGTTTGAGTATCGAAGCGTTTGATCAGTCTTTTATTGAATACGGTAAACAACGCGGCAAACATGGCAGAAATAATCCCGAGGATAATACCAGTGCGGTATTGCGTATCAAAGTGAAAGATCAGCAGGATGCCCAGCAGGGTGAGCATGCTTAGCAGCATTTCGGCCATATCGAAGCGGCGCCTGTTAATGAGGGGGTCAAATATGGCGGTGAACAGGCTGGTGAGTGAAAAGCAGATGACACCGATAGATACGTTGGAATATTTAATACTGCCGTAAAAGAAAAGCCAGTGCAGGGCTATTACCACGCCGGTGCTGCCAATGGGCAGGATATCTTTCCAGGGGAGCTTTTTAAAAGTGCCCTGGAAGCGGAATAAAACATACAGAGTAATGGAGGTGATCAGTAACCGGTACCATACCAGTAATCCTTCGTTGAGGGAAATCAGTTTACCCAATATCCCGGTAAATCCAGCCAGAAATACGGAGAGGTGTAGCTGGAGAAATGCTTTCTTCATGGTCCGTTAAAATGTATTTAGGGACCAGGTCATTTTTTGAATGAACAGGTCCCTAAATGCTATGCAATTGATGTGATTTATTAATTAATTCTGGACTCTTCTTTTATAATTGCGGAAGAGGCTTTGCCATTGTATTTTGAGTACGCCGAGGATACCTTCTTTTACGATGCCTTTGCTCATTTTGGAGTATCCTTCTTTCCGGTCTTTAAAGGTAATAGGTACTTCTTTTATTTTAAAGCCGAGCTTCCATGCCGTAAATTTCATTTCAATCTGGAAGGCGTAGCCTACAAACTGTATCTGATCCAGGTTAATGGATTCCAGTACGGTATTGCGGTAACATACAAATCCTGCGGTGGGGTCTTTTACGGGCATCCAGGTGATCATGCCTACATAAATGGAGGCGCCATAAGATAATACGGCGCGGTCCCACGGCCAGTTTTCAGTTTTGCCGCCTTTTACATAGCGGGAACCTACGGATACATCTGCTCCTTCTTTGGCGCAGGCGTTGTACAGGCGGGGGAGATCTTTAGGATTGTGTGAAAAATCCGCGTCCATTTCTATGATGTACTGATAGCCCCGGGCCAGCGCCCATTTGAAACCGTGGATATAAGCTGTACCCAAACCTTGTTTGCCGGATCTTTCTTCCAGGAATAATTCGTTGGGATGCTGCTGTTGTAATGATTTCACAATAGCGCCGGTGCCGTCGGGCGATCCGTCATCCACAATGAGGACATGAAAATTCTGCTGTAAGGAAAATACAGCGTCAATGATGTTACGGATATTATCCTTTTCATTGTACGTAGGAATGATGACAAGCTTTTCCAATTCAGCAGATGATATTTTTGGACTGCGAAAATAATTCAATTCCGGCGCAAGATATGACGTTCCCGGATAACATTATATTTTTTTTAACATCATATTATGGAAGATTTCAGTCAGTTTCTGTTTGGTATTGAGCGGAAAATCCGCTTTCATCATCCAGTCGTAGTACTGAGGTTCAGCCTTTAGCACGTCTCTTACAGGGCGGCCTTTATACTTACCAAAGTTAAATACTTCCTGTCCGCCCTGCATCACGAGGCGGCGTGCAAAGTCGATATAATCTTCCTCTTTTGTAAAATCGGCCAGTGAGTCGATATCCTGCTGCAACTGTTCATAGCGGCCCAGCTGGGCTTCCAGGATTTCGTAGGTGGCCAGTGCGTCTGCTTCGGCGCTGTGTGCGTTTTCCAGCAACTTATCGCAGTAGAACTTGTAGGCGGCGCCCAGGGTGCGCTTTTCCATCAGGTGGAAGATCCGCTGTACGTCTACGAATTTGCGTTTGGATACGTCGAATTCGATGTCTGCCCGCAGGAATTCCTCTACCAGGAGGGGAATATCGAAGCGATTGGAGTTATAGCCGGCCAGGTCGCAGTTGTCCATGAACTGTTTGAGTTCATGAGCGGCCTGTTTAAAGGCAGGCGCGTCTTTTACATCCTCGTCTTTAATACCATGAATTGCTGTAGATCCTGCTGGGATCGGCATTCCGGGGTTAATACGTTTCACTTTGGACTGGGTGGTTTTGTCCGGAAACACTTTGATGATAGCAATTTCAATGATACGATCGGAAGCCACGTTGGTACCGGTGGTTTCCAGATCGATTACGGCCAGCGGCCTTTTGAGGAGCAAAGAAGGCATTATGAATAATTTATAATTTAGTTTAATGTATTTACTAATCTGACGGCAATAATGCTTTCAGGTTGCTAAAATCGAGGCCATCGTATGTTCCGGAGCTCATCAGCAGCAGGTTGGTGTCCTGGTATTGTTGTGCGGCCAGGAATGCTTCCAGTTTTTCCCTGTTGTGGAAAACGTGGAGGTCATTACGGCCAAACCGCTGTGCAATCAGTTCCGGCGCCAGGTCTGGCATTCTTTTTATTTCCAGTGCATGTTTGCTGTAAAATACAACGGCGGTATCTGCTGTATCGAGGGCGCCGTGGTATTGTTCCAGGAAATCTGCATTTAAACTGCTATAGGTGTGTAATTCCAGCACGGCTATCAGTTTCCTGTCTGGAAACTGGTGTTTGGCGGCTTCCATAGTGGCTTTCACTTTAGAAGGAGCATGTGCAAAATCACGGTAAATAACGCAATGATCATTTTTTGCTACCAGTTCCAGTCTTTTTGCAGCGCCCTTAAAGGTAGCAATTGCTGCCAGGAATTCCGCATCGGACAGGCCCAGTTCATTACAAACCAGTTTGGCGGCGTGGAGGTTCAGCAGGTTATGATCGCCAAAAACCTCCAGGCTGGCTTGTTGGTCCGCGAAAATAACACGGGTTACGCCGTTGGTAATGGTATGTTCGGGAAGGCCGTAAGGTATCAGTTTAAGGTGGCTGCCAGTAGCGGTCACCAGGCTAACGAGTTCAGTATCCGTATTGTTGTAGATCAGTACCTGGCCGGCTTCCATCTGCCTGATAAAAATAGCAAACTGCTCTTTATATATTTCGTAGGTAGGAAATACGTTGATGTGATCCCATGCAATGCCTGTTAATACCGCAATCTGGGGGTGCAGGAAGTGGAATTTGGGCCGTTTTTCAATGGCTGAGGCGGGGTATTCGTCGGCTTCGCACACAATTACGGGGGCGTCTGTAATATTTACGGACTGGGCAAAACCTTCCAGCCGGGCGCCTACGAGGTAGTCGAACGACTGGTGATTAAGTTGTAAAGCGTGCATGACCATCGCGGTGGTGGTGGTTTTACCATGACTTCCCCCGATGGCTACCCGTGTTTTATTTTTACTTTCCTGGTAGATATATTCCGGGAAAGAATAAATTTTCAGCTGCAGTTCCCGGGCTTTTATCAGTTCGGGATTGTCGTCCCGGGCATGCATGCCGAGGATAACTGCGTCCAGATCCGGCGTTATCCGGGCAGAATTCCAACCCATGCTGGCTGGTAAAATGCCCGCCTGTTGCAGGTTTGACAATGCCGGTTCGAAAATCTCATCGTCACTGCCGGTTACCTGGTAACCTTTATTTTTGAGCGCAATGGCCAACTGATGCATTACGCTGCCGCCTATGGCAATAAAATGTACTTTTGTCATAACGCTGGATATTTTCGGCTTGCCGAAAATTACATTGTTGTTTTTTTTAATGTATTTTCTATATTTGCAAAATAACGTTACAAAAGACGATTAAAAAAGTGGTCGTATCATATTTCCTGTGAAATTTCGTTTTAGTCATAAATTATTTAAAACTGCCAGTATGCAATCTTATGTAAGAATTTTGGGCTACACCGCTATGGTTTGTATCTTTGCCGCTTTCTTGACGTCTTGCGCAAGCCATCAGAAATTAGGCTGTCCCATGAAGGGCATGGCCAAGTCGCCTGCGATAGAACATAACAAAGCATGTTAAATGAATTGGAAAACGTTAACCAGCGAGGAACAACTATCTGAAATCAATGCAGCATCAGCGCATCAGCCGGTAGTTATTTACAAACATAGTACGCGATGCTCTATCAGCTCAATGGCCAAGGCCAGGTTGGAGCGGTCGGCTGAACCGGAAGGGTTAACGTTTTATTACCTGGACCTGATCACCTACCGGCCGGTATCCAATAAAATAGCGGAAGTGTATGATGTTCCGCATGAGTCTCCCCAGGTACTGGTTATCCGTAACGGCGAATGTGTTTACAATGAAAGTCATGGCGGCATCGCAATGGACGAAATAGTTGCACAGGCTGGCGTATAACCACCCAAATAGGCTAGCTTTGTAAATTCAACAGCATAGCCAATGAAACATCGTATAGTAGTAGCAGTTACCGGGGCAAGTGGTTCTATCTATGCCCGTCAGTTGTTACAAAAGCTGCAGGCAGCACATGAACAGCTGGACCAGGTTGCCGTGGTGATGACAGAAAACGCTAAAACGGTATGGGAAACAGAGCTAAGGGACGAAGAATATAAACACCTGCCTTTCCGTTTTTATACCCAACAGGATTTCCACGCTCCCTTTGCTTCCGGGTCCGGACGCTTTAACACCATGATCATCTGCCCCTGCTCAATGGGCACACTGGGACGCATTGCCACCGGCATTTCCAACGACCTGATTACACGCGCGGCAGACGTAGTGCTGAAAGAAAGAAGAAAGCTGATCTGCGTAGTGCGGGAAACTCCCTATAATCTTATTCACATCAAAAATATGGAAGCAGTTACCCTGGCCGGTGGTATTATCTGCCCTGCCACTCCTTCCTTTTACAGCGTTCCCGCCAACCTTGAAGAAATGGCCGCCACGGTAGTGGACCGTATCATAGATCTCGCCGGCCTGGAACAGCAAACTTACCGCTGGGGAAGTGGTAGTAATAATAAACAGGATTAATTATCTTAGTCCCTCATTCTTCATTCTATAACCATTATCATGCAAATAGCTATCATCAACGGACCTAACCTGAACCTGCTCGGCAAGCGTGAAACGGGCATCTATGGCAGCGAATCTTTCGAACAGTATTTCAAACACCTGCAAAAACAATTTCCGGCAGTAACTTTTAGCTATCACCAGAGTAATATAGAAGGGGAAATTGTGAACTATCTGCATGAAGTAGGATTTTCATATGATGGCGTGCTGCTTAACGCCGGCGCCTATACGCATACCTCCATTGCCATCCGCGACGCCATTGCCGGCATCAAAACACCCGTGATGGAAATTCATATCAGCAATGTGTATGCAAGGGAAGAATTCAGACACACCTCACTGATAGCGCCTAAATGTATCGGCTGTATCTGCGGACTCGGGCTGAAGGGATACCAGCTGGGCGTGGAGTATTTCGGGATGAATGATTTGTAAGGGCGCCTTCGGCGCTGGAAATTGTCTTTTTGCCGGATTAGGATGATTAACCGTGATTACCTTGATTTTATTATGTTTTGATTTAAAAGATTTTGGGAGATACAAGCGGATATTTTCGCTTATATCTCCCAAAATCATTTTATCTAAAATCCCGGAAAATCAAATCAAGGTAATCACGGTTAATCATCCTAATCCGGCAAAAAGACAATTTCCAGCGCCGAAGGCGCCCTCCGCTAACAACAGCCGGCTTCCTGTGCTTTGAAAGCCTCTCTGGGCTTCAGTCCCAGCAGCTCAAACATCATGTGGTCTTCTTCAAAGGAAGGATTGCCTGTTGTTAATAATTTTTCTCCTGTAAAAATAGAGTTAGCGCCTGCCATAAAGCATAATGCCTGGTCGGACATACTCATTTCCGCACGGCCGGCACTCAAACGTACCATTGCCTTTGGCATCAGGATGCGCGTGGTGGCAATCATGCGCACCATATCCCAGAATTCAACCTTTGGCAAATGCTCCAGGGGCGTACCTTTTACACGCGTGAGCGCATTGATGGGAACGGAATCCGGATGAGACGGTAAGCTGCTGAGTGTCCACAGCATGGCGATACGGTCTTCATGCGATTCGCCCAAACCTATAATACCACCGCAGCATACGCTTACACCTGCTTTCCTGACATTGTCCAGCGTTTGTAAACGATCGTCGTAAGTACGGGTAGTGATAATTTCTTCGTAGTGATCGCGGGAAGTATCGAGGTTATGATTGTAGGCAAACAGGCCGGCATCGGCTAATTTCTTTGCCTGGTCTTCATTCAGCATGCCTAATGTGCAGCATACTTCCATGCCAAGTTCATTTACACCTTTTACCATATCCAGCACACGGTCGAAATCGCGGTTGTCGCGCACTTCACGCCATGCGGCGCCCATGCAGAAACGGGTAGATCCCGCCTCTTTTGCTTTTTGGGCATAACTCATCACGTCCTCTTTTTTCAGGAGGCCATGCACATTGATGTCAGTATTATATCTGGCAGCCTGTGGGCAGTAAGCGCAATCTTCAGGACATCCGCCTGTTTTAATGGATAAGAGGGTGCAAACCTGCACCTCCGCCGTATCCTGGTATTCACGGTGAATAGAGGCAGCACGGTAAACCAGTTCCAGTAAGGGCGTGTTGTAAATAGCTTTAATTTCTTCTAACGTCCAGTCATGACGGATCATAGATCTGATTTTGTTTGAATAGCAAACGTAGCAAATTATTACGAAATACAAATTACCAATTAGTAGGAGTGAAAATGAGGGAAATTTGATTATTCTGTTGAAATACACTTAATTGCGGGACTCAATTTAAATAACCAACATCCAGAAAACCACTTCTATGAAACATTTCCCCAACGGCAGTAAGCTGTCCGTGCTCGTTCTGTTTGCCGCGATGGCATTTTCCAGTTGCAGTAAAAATGATGATGACCCAATCCTGCCTCCTCCGCCGGTGTACACCCTGGATCAACTCTACAATCAGGCTGTAGACGACGCCATGATTGCAGACAGCACCGAAATTACCGATGCACTGTGGCCCATCACTCCAGACAACCCGGACCTCCAATGGAAAACCATCAATGGCCAGCAGTATGTGTTGCTGGCTACCTTTATGCGTTTCCCCGGAAGTTACCCGGCAGGGGATTCCATTAACACGGTATGGGGCGAATCCTGGCTGTTCATCCCCAAACAGATGAAAAACCGGATCGGACCTTCCTTTACAGCCACGTCAGATACCATTCAGCGTATCTGCCAGTTACTGGGACTGCCACCCGTTAATTCAAAAACAAATACCCATATCGCTACCATGTGGGTAAGCGCTTCGAGGTTGTACCGGCCCGCCGGCAACCCTGCCATTACCACCAAAACCACCGGTGCGGTACCTATCAGCGGCGTATCGCCGGAATTTTCCACCTGGTTTAACAACTACATTATTTTTGCTTATTACCGCCCGCTGACATCAGCTACAGATATGCATTATCCGTGGACGCGGCTGGGGTATACCTACGACTGGGCGCAGGGCGCCAGCAGGGTAGGATTGAGCGAGTATGTGATGCAGGCCGGTTCGGGCGCATGGGTGGAGAAAGTGAACAGGGCAGCAGACTTCTTTAAAAACTAAGTTCACACAAACATAAAATTAATTTCAGCGGCCTGAGCCCGGTATTTTACCGGACTCAGGCCGCTTTGCTTTGGGGGTAAAAACCAATGTTGGGAGTAGCGCATCGCTACGTTGAGGCAGGCCCTACCCTGAGAGGTTCCCGCGTATATTCATATTATTCCGGTAGAAAAGACAATGATAAGGCATAGATAACCTGTATCTCTATAGATATGGCTTATATATGACTTAACTATGGGTTATATATGGCTTATCTATGGGTTATCCTATTTTGGCGGGCGCCAATAACCGGGCTGTGGCTTAGCTTATACTGTTCCTTTTATCCATAAAAATGCCCCCAAAAAGCACCTGGCTTTTTGGGGGCATTACAGAAACCTTCTCTTTATATTTTACAGGTACTGAAAATTCGTTTTGGGCGTAATATTCAGTAATGTCTGGTAAATCAGCTGAATCGTATTTTCAATATCATCTTTCTTCACCATTTCCACAGTAGTGTGCATATAGCGCAATGGTAAGCTGATCAGGGCAGATGGCGTACCGTCGTTGCTGTAGGCAAAAGCATCGGTATCAGTACCGGTGCTGCGGCTTACAGCATGCAGCTGGTGAGGAATGTCGTTCTTTTTGGCAGTTTTGATGATGAGATCACGGAGGATGTTATGTACCGCCGGACCGTAAGTGATGCTGGGACCACCGCCGCATTTTATTTCTCCCTCAATATTTTTGTTGATCATCGGGGTGGTAGTATCGTGGGTTACATCGGTGATGATGGCTACATTCGGCTTAATGCGTTTGGCGATCATTTCGGCGCCGCGTAAGCCCACTTCTTCCTGTACCGCATTTACGATATAAAGACCAAAAGGTAACTGCTGTTTCTTTTCTTTCAGCAAGCGGGCTACTTCTGCAATCATAAAACCACCGATACGGTTGTCGATAGCGCGGCAGATGTAGTAGTCGTAGTTCAGTTCCTCGAAACCATCTTCAAACGTACATACACAACCTACGTGTATCCCCAGTTCCTCAACTTCTTTACGGGAGCGTGCGCCGCAATCGAGGAAAATGTTTTCCACCTTTGGCTGTGGTTCTTTACCATCGCCGCTGCGGATACGGGTATGGATAGCCGGCCAGCCGAAAACAGCTTTCACGGTACCTTTCTCGGTATGGATATTTACGCGCTTGGAAGGAGCAATCTGCTGATCAGAGCCGCCATTGCGGATTACATAGATCAAACCTTCCGGGGAGATGTAGTTTACAAACCAGGAGATTTCATCTGCATGGGCTTCTATCACCACTTTAAACTCCGCTTTAGGATTGATAACACCCACTGCAGATCCGTAGGGATCTACAAAATATTCATCGATGTAAGGCGTCAGGTATTTCAGCCAGAGCTTTTGTCCTTCTTTCTCAAAACCGGTAGGAGACGGGTTATTCAGGTAGGTTTCCAGGAATGTCAGGGATTCCTTGTTGAATATTGATTTCTGTTTTTTAGACATAATATTTGCAGATTGTGACGCGACAAATGTAAGGAAAACGCGGGATTGTGCTGCCCGGTTTAAACGATCATGAGATATAATAGGGCTGACAAGGCCATGAAGCCATCCAGTACGAAGTAGAACAGGTAATCGGAATCGGTGTGCTGCGCTTTACGGGTGATGAGTGCGGTGGCGATAACAGGTATTATCAGGGTAACAACAGCAGGCAGCGTGGTATAGGGCCACATTAAACCGGCGCTTATGGCGGCTATCACGAGAGACGAATAGTAGAGCCGCATCAGGTTTTTCTCGTCCAGGGCGGTGATCAGGCTACGGATGCCTTCTTTCTTATCTGATTCCAGGTCGCGGTAATCAAATAAAATACAGATCGCGTAGATGAGTCCAAAGCGGTGTATAGTAAGATACACCAGTGGCTGGGTAACTATGTTGCTGGCTATCAGCGCAGGAAGCACAGTAGTTACATACGTCCATACGAAGGTGAGGAATAAGGTTTTGCCGATGGCTATTTTGCTGAGCCACCGGAATGCTTTGTGCGGCACTTTGGGGGCAGAGTATAAAAAAGTGAGTACTGCGCTGCCGCTTAGTACCAGCCAGTGTTCGCGGAGTTGCCAGAAAAACCATAGAGAACCTGCCAGGCCAATGCCGCATAAAGTGAGCATGAGGGCACGGTGACGGTTACCCCAAAGTATTCTTTCCGAAGCCGAGTAGCTGCCGGGTGTGAGGTACCAGTGAAAATTGTAGCTGCAGATAGTGGAAAAGAAAACAAAAAGATAAAAGGTATTATGCGGGTAGTCGAGGGCCAGCAGCTGGTTGGTTTGCCAGATCATCCCGATGGCGCATCCGGAAATATAAACAGAAGTGAAGAGAATAAGATTGAAAAGGCTGCGGAGCATATGTTTAGCTTTTAGCCTCCCGCTTTTTAGTACTAAAAAGCGGGAAGCCAGTTGCTACAAAGGTATATTGCCATGTTTTTTTCGCGGCATATTTACCACTTTATTTTCAAGCATTTTGAAAGCCTTGATCAGTTTGATACGGGTCATTTCCGGTTTGATCACTTCGTCGATGTATCCCTTTTCTGCTGCCAGGTAAGGATTTGCGAACCTCTCTGTATAGTCGGCCACCAGTTCGTTCATGCGTGCTTCCGGATCAGGGGCGGCATCGATTTCTCTTTTGAAGATGATCTCCACGGCGCCTTTGGCGCCCATTACGGCAATTTCGGCTTGTGGAAAAGCGAAGTTAAGATCTGCGCCGATGTGTTTGGAATTCATCACGCAGTAAGCGCCGCCATAGGCTTTGCGGGTGGTAACGGTAAGTTTGGGTACGGTGGCCTCGCTGAGTGCGTACAGCAGTTTGGCGCCGTTGGTGATAATGCCGTTCCATTCCTGGTCGGTGCCTGGCAGGAAGCCGGGAACGTCTACCAGTACCAGCAACGGGATGTTAAACGCATCGCAGAAGCGGGTAAACCGGGCGCCTTTTACGGAGGCGTGAATATCCAGTACCCCGGCGAGGTGGGCCGGCTGATTGGCTACTATACCGATACTTCTGCCGGCGATGCGGGCAAAGCCCACGATCATGTTTTCTGCAAAATTTTTATGTACCTCAAAGAAGCTGTCGGCATCCGTAATCTGTGCGATGGCCTCTTTCATGTCGTATGGCTGGTTCGGATGTTCCGGGATGAGCGTGTTGAGGGCTTCCCTTAGTTCATTGCCAGGTTCGTACGGGTATACCGGCGCTGTTTCTTCACAGTTCTGCGGCACATAGCCCAGGAGCTGTTTAATATACTGGATGCATTCTATTTCATTGGCGCAGGCGAAATGGGTTACACCGCTTTTGGCGGCATGTGTTTGGGCGCCACCCAGTTCTTCTGAAGTTACTTCTTCATGGGTAACGGTTTTTACTACGTTAGGCCCGGTCACAAACATATAGGAGGTTTGTTCCACCATCATGATGAAGTCGGTGATAGCAGGGGAGTATACGGCGCCGCCGGCGCAGGGGCCCATAATGGCGGAGATCTGCGGGATTACGCCGGAAGCCCTGGTGTTGCGGTAAAAGATATCGGCATAGCCGCCAAGACTCACCACGCCTTCCTGGATACGCGCGCCGCCACTGTCGTTTAAACCAATGAGGGGAGCGCCGTTTTGCATAGCCAGGTCCATGATCTTGCAGATCTTGCGGGCATGTGGTTCGGATAAACTACCGCCATATACGGTGAAGTCCTGTGAGAAAACATAGGTCAAGCGGCCGTGGATAGTTCCGTAGCCGGTTACTACACCGTCGCCGAGAAACTGCTCCTGGTCGGCCGTGAGACCGCGGTTGCGGTTAGTGACCAGCATATCCAGTTCTTCAAAAGAGCCTTCATCCATCAGCAGCTGTATCCTTTCGCGGGCGGTGAGCTTACCTTTTTTGTGCTGGGAAGCAATACGTACATCTCCTCCGCCAAGCATTGCTTCGGCGATCTTTGCCTGTAGTTCTTCTATTTTATCCATATGCTAAAAATCAAAAGTAAAGCTAAAAATAAAAGGATCCCTTTAGTAAAAGGAATCCTTAAATGTATGATATTTTAGAATGTAACGTTTGTCAGGGAATGTTGTAAGGTATTTTTGGCGTAGCGAGGGTATCGCTGATATTTCCGGCATTATCGCGGATAAATACCAGGAAGTGGATGCTGTCGTTCAGGCTCTGGTAGGTTCTGAAATCTACGGGATCGAGCCGGATAGCTACTTCTGCTTTTACGCTGTTTCCCCTGTTGGCGCCAATTTCAGGCATCCGCCTTACTATGTAGAAGGTATCCTGTATTTTAGTATCGTAGAGGGGGGCTATCTGCAAAGTATCTTCTATATCACCGTCCCCGTCCCGGACATCGAGCGTTACAAACATTACCTGGGTATTGGCTACCACGCTGTCGAGCGAATATCCTTTAAAGCTGAGAGTGGGTTTGGTACCTATTTTATCCTTTTTACAGGCGTAAAATAACCCGGCCAGCAGGAACAAAAACAGAATTTTCTTCATAAAACAAACCTACATTAATTTAGGAAATATACAAATATTCGGTTATCGCTATCCATCTATACCAAAACGTTTTTTTGTGACAATTGTTACTTACTGCGGATAGATTTATTCTTCTACCTAACTTTGTGCGATTTTAAATTCAGCTTTGCATGACCGCCGTATCACCGGAATATATATTTTCATTAACCGAAAGTGGGCTGGAAGCCGCTGCACTGGAGCTGTTTCAGTACCAGTACCGGGAAAATGACCTGTACAGGGCCTATACTGATGCCCTGCACATCCCGCCTGCTTCGGTGAAAAGCATGCTTGAAATTCCCTTTCTCCCCATACAATTTTTCAAATCACATACCGTGGTATGCGGCCGGTTTGAGCCGGAACTGATCTTTGAAAGCAGCGGCACCACCCAAACGGTGAACAGCCGGCACCTGGTTAAACACTCCTCCATCTATACCCAAAGCTTCATGACGGCCTTTGAGCAGTTTTACGGCCCGGTGAGCGACTATGTGGTAGTGGGGCTGTTACCTTCTTACCTGGAGCGGCAACATTCTTCGCTGGTGCGCATGGTACAGGAAATGACCATCCGCAGCGGGCATCCGGAAAGTGGCTTTTACCTGTATGAACATGATAAGTTGTTCCGCCAGTTGCAGGAGCTGGAAGCACGCGGACAAAAGGTATTGCTGATAGGCGTTACTTTCGGATTGCTGGATTTTGCAGAACAGTACACTCTTTCCCTGAAAAATACTATTGTGATGGAAACGGGTGGCATGAAGGGGAGAAGGGAGGAATGGACCCGTGAGGAAGTACATGCCTTCCTGAAAGAAAGACTGGGAGCAGCCTGTATCCATGCGGAATACGGCATGACGGAGCTGTTATCGCAGGCTTATTCCAGGTGTGATGGTTTGTTTGAAACGCCTCCGTGGATGAAAGTACTGCTACGGGATGAGAATGATCCTTTCCAGCTCACTGCCGGCAAAGGCGCGGGCGTAATGAATGTAATTGACCTGGCTAATATTTATTCCTGTGCGTTCATTGCTACCGAAGACATTGGCCGTATGCATGCCGATGGCCGGTTTGAAGTACTGGGCCGGCTCGATAATTCTGCTTTGAGAGGCTGCAGCTTGATGGTTAGCTAGTATGTTGAATTTATATGATGTATTTATTCGTCCATTGCGGCCAGGTGCAGAAGCGCCGGCAATTTCCCCGGATCGTGCATAATAGCGGAAAGGGACGACATATAAGGAAAGGAGTGATGATCCATCCCAAATTTATGAAGCAGGTATACATCCAGTTGCTCCGGTGAAGTATGTCCCTGTATGTAATCACCGAGGTAAAAGAGAAAACGTTGTCTTTCCTTTTCAGATAATAACACCAGCGCTACCTTGTCTTTCAGGCTGTTATGCTGGCCCGACCGGAAAATCCTCAGCGCCTGTTTGTAGTGGGCCACCGCCAGTTCATCAGCGGAAGCGGGCAATAATTGTGTGCAGAAATAGTCTACAGCGATATCATCAAAGAACCCGGTTCCATCGTCGGTATCCGGCTCGTTGTGCCAGGTAGCCCACTGGATCAGCTGTTCCGTGGTGATATAACCGGTAAGCATCGCCTCCAGCTGGTGGATAACACCTTCGCGTGTGGGAGCGGTATCGGAAGCATGGGAAATAGCAGTTACAATATCCTGGTAATAATGCTCATTGATTTCACTGGCAGTCTGGAACAGCAACCTGCTCACTTCAGTGTTTGATTCTTCTCCGGCCTTCTGTTGCAGCGGGGATACGCTGCGTAATTCATCTATTACTTCCTGTCTTGTTTTGGTACCACGTAAATATGCTTTCAGTAATGTTACAAAGTAAACGGACGTTACAGGCGACATTTCATTTTTCATGGGCCGAGTTTAATTCATATTTCATTGGGTACAGGCCAAAAATAGGATAAAATGCTGAAAAGTGGATGCTGTTATCCCACCATTTACTATCCTATCCTTACCGGTTATCCGCCTTTAACATTTTTTTGGGTTGCGGAGAAAACTAAAACAGGTAATTTCCCGTAAGCTTTCTGCTACAGTATGCAAAACGATCATATGCGGGCAGAAGCTTTTCATACAACTGTACAACAATCAATGACAACCTGTAATCCAAAGGACTGGGTGAAGTTATACGCAGAAGATTTATTTAAATTTGCGTATAGCAAGGTATCAGATAGCGAGCTCGCACAGGATCTGGTACAGGATACTTTTCTCAGCGGACTGCAAGCAATAACACAGTTCCGGGGCGATAGCAGCGAAAAAACCTGGCTGACGGCCATCCTGAAAAATAAGATAATTGACCACTACCGGAAATCCGGCAAAATAGTTTTAACATTAGATAGTATAACGGCTCATAGCGACGATCCTGATCCGCACCATATCTTTTTTAATGAGAAAGGACACTGGCGCCGGGAAACAGCTCCCAAAGCCTGGAAACAGGAGGCGCATGATCCATCAGAACAGGCAGAATTTTTCCGGATTTTACACGCCTGTATGAATAAACTGAGCGGTATAGGGAAAACCCTTTTTCAACAAAAATATTTAGAAGAAAAAAAATCGGCAGACATCTGTAAGGATCTGGCTATTACCGCGTCCAATTACTGGGTTATTATTCACAGGGCTAAATTACAACTGAGAGCCTGCCTGGAAAAAAGTTGGTTCAGTAATTGACATGGGATATCACATACATACCTTAATGCCTTGTTGTAAAGAGGCTACCCTGCTGGCGGAAAAGCAATTACAACAACCGTTGCCACGGTGGCAGCGGGTAGGATTGCAGTTTCACCTGTTATTCTGCCGTTTCTGCCGGCGGTATGTGAAACAAAGCAAAGCCATTGATAAGCACCTGCACAACATTACAGCAGAAGCCACATTGAACGAATCCGTGAAACGTAAGTGGGAAGTACTGATAGCAGCGCAACTGGAAAAATAATTGAATTACCGGTAAGGATTTTTTAGTCACCACGTCTACCTGTCAAACACATATATTTTCTCACCAGTTTTTAAATTTTTAAGAAGATGAAAAACAACAATCCTATCAGCAAAAAAGTACTGTTTTCCGGCTCTCTTGTTGCCGGTGCTATCCTCGGTATGGCTGCATTGCAGGTAACTGCAAAACCCGCCGGTTATACTAACCTGGGTTCCGGCGCAGCAGTAAGAAACGCATTAACCGGCGCATCCGGCAATACTGCCAACGCAATTGAACTGGCATGCGGCGCAAAAAAAGACAGCGCAGCGGCAGGTAAAACAAAAGAAGGTAAATGCGGCCAGGGTAAATGTGGTGAAGGAAAATGCGGTGATAAAAAAAGTAAGAAAGGAGACAAAGCTAAAAAAGACAGTACCAAATCCGGTAACTGATTTTCCAGATAAAGCAAAGACCGGTATGGTACGCACCCGCCGGTCTTTACCTTTATCTTAACCTCCTAAAATGTACAATCATGGTAGGTGTAGGTTTTCGCAGGGAGTTTGCGGAAGAAATGATCAGCGGTGAACACATCCGGCCCGACTTTATTGAGTTTGCCCCTGAAAACTGGATGAACATCGGCGGATACTGGAAAAAAGTATTGCACCGTGTAGTAGAAAAATACCCGGTGCTGTGTCATGGGCTTTCCCTGTCTATCGGCAGCCCAGAAGCACTGGACAAATCATTTCTGCAATACGTAAAAACATTTCTCCGGGAATACAACGTACAGATCTATTCAGAGCATCTCAGCTATTCCAAATGTGATAATGCACATCTGTACGACCTGCTGCCCATCCCTTTCCGGATGGATGCGGTAAAGCATATTGCAGGCCGTATACAGCAGGTGCAGGACTATTTGCAGCGGCCACTGGTAATGGAAATTGTATCCTATTACACACCGGTAGCGGCGGAAATGAGTGAAGTGGATTTTATTAATGAAGTGGTAAAACAATCCGGCTGCCAGCTGTTGCTGGATGTGAATAACATTTATGTAAATGCTTTCAATCATCAGTATGATGCCAAAGCATTTATACAACAACTGCCTCTCGGTAAAGTGGCTTATATCCATATGGCAGGTCATGAGCAGGTAGCCCCCGATCTGATCATCGACACCCACGGGGAACCGATCATAGATCCGGTGTACGACCTTTTTGAATGGACCATTCAACACCTGCAACCAGTGCCGGTTTTACTGGAAAGGGATTTTAATATCCCGGAAATGGCCGAACTGCAGGGAGAGTTAACAAGACTGAAAAATATTTGTCATAAACAATGGAAACGGAAAGATGAACTTGTTGCCTGACACTTATCATATCCAGCAAGCTTTTTCCGCCTATTGCAGAACAGGTGAAAAAGTAAAGCTGCCCGGCGTGGCGCCTCACCGGCTGAAACATTATCGCCAGCTGGTGTTTAACATGATCCATGACACGATGGAAAATGCATTCCCCATTGCATTTAAACATATTCCCACCGCAAAGTGGAATAAAATGGTGAAGGAGTTTTTTTCGAGGCATGCGTGTCAGTCGTACCAGGTATGGAAACTACCCCTGGAGTTTTACACATACGCGGTAGAACATAACTGGGAAGATACTTACGGCGTTCCCTTCCTCAACGACCTCCTCGCTTTTGAGTGGGCGGAAATGGAGGTGTATAACATGGAAGATATACCTGCGCCCGCCTATTCCCTTTCCGGCAACTGGCTGGACACACCGCTGGTACTCAATCCTGAACACCGGTTGTTGTCTTTTCATTACCCGGTTCACCTGGTAGCGAAGCCAAAGGACATCCTGAAAAATAAGGGCGTTTATTTTGTGCTGCTGTTCCGTCATCCGGAAACAGGACATGTGGAGTTCACGGATCTGTCGCCCTGGCTGGCTTTTTTAGCCGAGCAGTTAACATTGGGTATCACGGTAAGGGATACACTGGATTATGCGCCGCAGCTGAATATAACGGATACGGGTACACTGGAACAGGATACGCTTGCTTTTCTAAAGCACATGCAGCAATTGCATTTTGTGCTGGGCTTTCAACAATAAAGAAAGTCATGAGTTACACTTTCCCGCAGAAGTCGTAATTCCGGCCCCGTTTTTAGTGATGATCATATGCAATTAGCCAGGGAAACGATTGGTAGTGAACTACAGCGGTTTGAGGAGATTTTTCATGATGCCATGCAAAGTGATGTACTGTTGCTGAACAGGATCATGGAGATATTGTTGCCCACAAAGGGAAGCAGATGCGTCCCATGTTTGTGCTGCTGTGCGCGGGGTTGTGTGGCGACATCAACGATGGCAGTTACCGCGCCGCCCTCCAGCAAATGATAGAAATACCAACATCGGCAAACCTACCGGCAACGATATTAAAGAAAAGAAAGTAACCCTCCCTCTCATTTATACCGTGCAGCATGCGGCCCCGGCGCTGCGGAAAAAGATCCTTCACATTGTAAAGCACCGGCATACCGATAAAGAGAAAGTGAATTTCGTAGTGGAAACCGTGAACCGCTCCGGTGGCCTCGATTATGCCACTCAAAAAATGATAGACTACCGCGATGAAGCATTCCGGATCCTCTTTACCTTTTCACCCTCCCCCACGCGCGACGCGCTGGAAGAATTGGTGCGTTATACTACCGACAGGGCATACTGATCCTGGAATTCCAGTATCCGGAAATCAGTTCCATCAACCTGAAAAATGAAAAGGAAGAGCTGTTAAAACAGTTTGATCACGCTTTCCTGATCCGGTTTCCGCACATCCTCCGGTACGCTGTAAACACCATTAACACTTATAAAACCCGGATTAAGAATAAGTCGGTGGTTGCGAATGAAGAATGTGAAAAAAGGATCATGGAGATGAAGGCGGGGTAGCCCCTCCGGATTAAATTTTTAAAAATAATTCACAAAAAACTATGAAAAATCCATTTAGCTAATTACATTTGGTACAGTAGCGTTAAATAAACAACCAGAATTTAAAGAGCATTGATAGTATTGATGACCAGTTAGACCCTGTGTTTGCTGTAGTTTCCCCACTGTGCATTGGTACTACCAATTATTGAAAACCAGAATTACAGATCGAATGAAAATTTCACGTTAATTAATCTTGTTTCCATGACTCAACGTTCATTACATCCTGACAGGGTTACCCGCTATCCCTAACTGCTTCACGGGCGTTATCCTTTCACAGTCGACATTATTTTAGCATCCTGCTTATGCTGTACGAGGGCATTTTGCATGGCAGATACTGTGCTGTAATAGCTGGCGTGCGCTGACTCTAAATCACAGACATTCCCCTAAAGGGAACAGGGCAGCCTATGCCCGTTCATGTCAAAAAAAAATTAATGTGGTGTAAAGCTTCTTTTACGCCCTGGGATTCTCATTCCTAAATATTGCATGTATGAAATACTTTTACTTTTTCCTGCACAGAGGTATTTATTTTTTTGCAGCCATGTGCCTGGTGAGTACCTCATCGGAAGCACAGAATGTGTTGTTTAAAAATAATAAAGATACCTCCGGTGTGAACGCAGATTCACTTGCCTTTTCCAAAGTGACATCTACCAGGCGCGACACGCTGGGATATTTTCCCAACAATGAACTCTTCCTGAAACGTAGTGCCAGTGGGGCTATTTCTTCAGTAGACATTGGAGAAGTTAAAAAACTCCCTTATACCAGTATCGATCAGATGCTGATAGGAAGGGTAACGGGAGTGGACGTACGAATTCCTTCGGCAGAACCCGGAAAACGCAACAGCGTATTCGTAAGAGGTACCTCTTCCCTGCTATTGAGCAACCGCGATTTGTTTTACGCGCAACCTACCTATGTGGTAGACGGCGTGCCACTGATCATGGAACACGCATTTGCCTACGACATCCAGCGGTTCGATTTTAACAGGATGGGAACAGAAACCAACCTGCTTGGTTTCCTCGATATCAACGATATCGAAAGTATTGAAGTGCTGAAAGATTTTGCAGCCAGCGCAAAATACGGTCCCAATGCAGCCAACGGCATTATCAACATCACTACCAAAGCGCCCCGTGTAGGGCAAATGCGGGTGTCTGTAAATGCTTATGCCGGCGTATCGTTAAAACCCGCGGTAGATGCGGTAAACGGCAGATACGAAAGTGATTTCCGCCTGCCCTTCTACCAGAAATATGCGGATGAAACACAGTGGCGTAACTTCCCCCGCTACCTGGCAGATTCTTCCCAGGCCCGCTACTATGGCCCCGCTAACTGGGACGATCTTTTTCTCCGGAACGCATTTACGGAAGGGATCCAGGCAGCCGTAAGCGGAGGTACCCCTTACGCGAACTTCCGTTTCAGCATCGGGCAATCCTCACAGCAGGGCGTATATGATAAAACAGGGATCAAACGCTACGATGTAAACTTCGGCATCAATATTCAGCCCATCAGGAACCTGATTTTTACAACAGATATTTCCGTAGCTAACCAAAACCGGAAACGGAATGAATTTATCCGCGACCGCGCCGGGGATGAAGACTATCTCTTTAACTACGATGCACCTTTATCACCCAACAAAGCCTACCTGCAACAGTATTATACGGCGCTGGAAAATACCATTAACCGGAACAAGAATAATTCTGCCCGTATCATCGCCAATGCGAAGTATAGCTTCTTATCGCACTTCACCTGGAATACCCGTTTCGCTATAGACTACGGGCAAAACTTCCGCGACTTCTTTGTGCCTACGGCGCTCGGGGAAGGCAACAGCTATGTATCCAACTACGATGGCCTGAACAGGCGGATGATCCTCGATAACTCCCTGCAGTTTGCAAAAACTTTCCCCGGAAAACATCATGTTGAAATAACGCTCGGTCAATATGGTCAATGGGACAAATGGCGCTATGACTATGGCCGCGCCTACAAAGGTTCCAGCGATTATGTGAAGATTTACCAGCCAGGTACAGATCAGCAGAAAGAAGGCCGCTTCGGCAACTTCCGCCTGATGTTTAATGCCAAAGATTTTACGCAATCGAGGCTGGCATCTTTCTATACCAACATCGGGTATAACTTCAACGAAAAATATTTTGTTTCCCTGTATGTAAGAAGGGATGGCAGTTCTTACCTGGATGCGGACAACCGCTGGCTGATATCGCCCACTTTATCTGCATCCTGGAAAGTACATAAGGAAGATTTCCTGAAAGAATCTTCCTGGCTGAGCAACCTGAATGTCCGCGCCAGCTGGGGCCGTGTAGGCCGTTTGCTGATGGATGAAATGTATACCGGCGGCCCGGTATATAATGTGGACGCAGGTTGGAACGGTGTGCCCAATATGTCTACCTACAACGGTTTCCCTGTTATCAACGCTGCTTACACCACCGGTTATGTAGTACCGGGTACTTCCTGGCCGGTAGTGGAACAGCTGAACGGCGGCATTGACATTGGTCTTTTTCACGACCGGTTACGTGCCTCGCTGGACGTATACGCCAAAACAGACCGCAACCTGGTACTGAAGGTGCCTACGCTGGAGGAAGAAGGATACACCGGGATTGTAAAAAATGGTATGGACATCCGCAACTATGGCTATGAGCTGTCTATCGATGCGGATGTATTGAAAGGAAAGAAATTCCAATGGACCACCGGTATCAATATCTATACAAATCAGAATAAGCTGATGGCTTTGCCCGACGGAATTACTGACCTGGTGATCAACAACCGCCGCTTCCTGGTAGGAAAGCCGGTAGACCGTTACTGGCTGCTTCTCAATGAAGGCATTTACAACTCCGATGAGGAAGTACCTGTAAACCCAAAAACAGGCAGAAAAATGTCGTACCAGGGCGTTACCCTGAAAAAGGGAGATCCCAAATGGACGGATTTAAATGGCGATTTTAATATCAATGACGGGGATCGTGTAATGAAAGGCCGCTTATCACCTGCTGCTACCGGAGGTTTCACCAACACCTTCCGCTATGGCGCGTGGGATGTGAATATCCTGCTGAATTATTCTTTTGGTCGTAAGGTGATCAACCAGGCGCTGGCCGATCGCTTTGATTTTGCCAACAGGGAAGCGATCGATGATCCAAAGGCGATCAAAGAAATCAGCTGGTGGTCGAAAGTAGAAGGCGACTATAGCAAGATCCCGCAATACAATCCCTGGAGCGCGGTATATGCTTATCAGCCCAATCAAACCCTTTTCCTTGAAGATGGCTCCTTTGTAAAGCTCCGCGCATTAACGGTAGCCTATAACATGCAAACAGACTGGATGAAACGTTCGGGTGTTGAACACCTGCGTATTTACGCCACCGGTAACAACCTGCTTACCTGGACAAAGTATAAGGGCGGCGATCCGGAAGCGGTGAGCTACTTCGGGTATGATGAAGGGTATTATAACTGGGCGGCTCCACGCACATTTACACTGGGCTTTAATTTTCAATTCTGATGTTAAAAAACAAGATCATGAGAAAGATAGGGTTGATACTATTACTGGCGGTAAGTATGCCGTCCTGTAAAAAAATGCTGGATGTGCCATCACATCGTGCCCTGACAGAAGAAAATATGTGGCAGACTAAAAATGATGCACGCGCGGGATTGTCTGCCTGTTATGCGTTGATGCGCGCTGCCATGTCAAATGAAAACGCGCACTGGGTGTATGGGGACCTGCGCGGAGGCGACTTCCAGTCGACCAAGCGCGGTGATCTGCGTGCGGTAGTGGAAAATAACCTGAACGCCAGTTATTCTACAATGGAAGAATGGCGCGACTGGCGAAGATTTTATACAGCCATTGCGCAATGCAATCTTACGATACAAAAATTACCACAGGTAACTGCTGCCGACTATCGTTACTCACAAAACGAGATGACGCTGGACCGCGCACAGGCCATTTACATCCGTGCATTTTTGTACTATTATATAGTAAGGATCTGGGGAGATGTGCCATTGGTAACTGCTCCGTCTGATGGGACGTCAAAAACGATTGCCCGTGAAAAATCGGACAAAGTACTGGACTTTGCAGCAGCGGAAGCAAAAGCCTGTATTGATGGTTTACCCTGGAAATACAATGGCAAGTCGCCGGAACAACAGGGCGATTACCGCGGCCAGGGCGAATCGCATCACATCTCCATCACCATCACCAAAGGAATGGCGTACACGCTGCTCGCTCATATCTATAACTGGAAAGGAGAGTACGATAAGTCGCTCGAGTATGCCAACACCGTGATCAATAACCAGTCGAACACCGGTTACGGCTTTGTGAGCCTGAACGATCTTACCCGGCTGGATGGCGCTTTCCGCGGACGTATCGGGGCCAATATCTTCCAGATAGATATGAACTTTGACCACGCGGAAATATCTTCTACCGGTCAGCTGGAAGACTGGACCCTCCGCGAACCTTATATCCCGAAAAGGGAGTCTGAAATTTATGTGCCGAAAGACAGTGTACTTAAAATTTACAGTGAACCGCGCGAACAACGGCCTACCTACTTCTTCACAAAAATGGAGGAAACCTATCCCATCTTCTTTAAGATGAAACAGATCAATGGCGCGGTGAAAGACCCCGTGTTGAAAATGTATTCGTCCTGTATTATCGTATTCCGTTATGAAGAGCTGTACCTGCTGCGTGCAGAAGCCAAAGCCCGGTTAGGACAAACAGCAGAAGCACAAAAAGACCTGAACCAGATCCGTAACTCCCGCGCACTCAAAAATGTAAACGTAGCTATGGCCGGCCAGGAGCTGCTGGATGCCATTTTGCTGGAACGGAGAAGGGAGTTGATGGGTGAAGGTTGGTACTGGTACGACCTGGTACACTTTAAAAAGATCCCGCAATATACCAGGCTTACACAGGCTGATGTAGACAGGGGAGCGGCCCTGTGGCCACTATCGCAGGAAGCGCTGTCCAACAATGGCGCGCTGGTTCAAAATTCTTTCTGGAAATAATAAATCACTGCCATGAAAAAATATCTAATACTACTGGCTGTCACGGCTTGTTTTGCATGCGAAAAAGGGATGCAGGACTACCGGAATGCAAAGCCCGTATCGGAAGTGAAAGTAAGTACTTATGATTTTCTCAAACAGCAGGGAGGATTATACGACACCCTGCTATTACTGATAGACCGCGTAAAGCTTACCGATACGCTTAAAAGTCAACAGGTCACTTTTTTTGTTCCGCAGGATAACAGCATCACTACTGCCATCAGGAACGTGAATTTTTCCAGGGAACGTCTTGGCGATAAAGGCAACTGGACGCTGGACAGTATTCCGCTTAAAGTATGGGACAGCCTTTTGCGGCGCTACATTGTACGCGGACTGGTAACTGCTGATTCGCTGAGATATGCGGATGGCAGCGACCTGGAATCTTTATACGGTCATGAGATGAACGGTAAAACAGCCAGCACCAATGCTTCCGGCGCAGTGGGCGCCGGTACGGCAGTGTTGCAGTACAGCGATAAAAATGATTCGAGGTTTACAAAAGACTGGTCCATTGCACTCACGCAAAATGTGGATATCAAATCTACCAATGGTTTGATGCACATCCTGGAAACCAGGCATGTATTTGGTTTCACCTCCTTTGTGGGAAAAGCCTATCCCAAATCGCTGGAACCGCTGCAGGGGCCATACCTGGGCTACCCGATTGAAATACCCGGTATCGTAAACGCGGCGGATTATGATGAAGGTCCCAAAGGAGTGGCTTACGATTACCGTAATCCCAATGGCGGTCATACTTATCGTCCTGATGATCCCGGCACTGAAAACTGTTCGCAGGGAGATGCTTCCACAAGTCCTGGTGGCAACTACAATATTGGCTGGACCAGCGACGGCGACTGGGTACGCTATACCGTTGACATCAAAGAAGCCGGCAAGTATAAAGTGGAACTGAGGATTGCCGGTAATGGCGGTGGTCTTATTTATCTTCTGATAGATGAAGTAAGGGTATGTGAAGATATTCCGATACAGGGTACCGGCGGCTGGCAAACCTGGCAGGGAGCCTTTGGTACGGCAGATCTTCCCGCAGGAAAACACCTGATGAAAGTGATGATCAAGAAAGCAAATCTTAACCTGCACCGTCTCATCTTCACCAAAATAAATCCATAAAAATGAAAAGGCAAGTATATACGCTATTAATAGCCGGCACACTGGCAATGATGGCAACAGGCTGCTACAAGCAGCTGTTGCCGGATGAGAAAGAACACTTCAGCAACAACGCCAACTTCGACGGGGATACGTACCAGGCTAATTTTGGACGTACCAATGTGTTCTACGGAAAATTCAACGCGGATAATTCAACACAGCCACTCACTTTTGAAATGAAGAACATTGCCCGGCCAGATGGTATGCCCGCGCCGGAATTACTGGAAGAAGTGAACACCTGGCAATGGAAAGAATACTACAGCGGCACCGAAAAATCTGTGGCGGAAATTGAAGCTAAACGCATCCAGGTAAAAAGGCCAATCCTGGACATGCGCTCCACCTCGGGCGATCTTGTTTTCTGGGCCACTGATACCTCCAAAATAAAACAGGGCATCTACACTTTCGATATCCTCGTGAAGAACAAAGGCGGACAGAAAACTTTCCAGAAAAGAAAGCTGGACCTCCGCCGTCCTCGCCCGTATGAGCCTTACGAATTTGATGATATCACCGGTCTGCAAAAGAAAGAGTCTAATACCAATAACCTTGTTTACAACCATCCTACCGTAATAGACGTGCAGGATATGCAGAACAACGCCATTAACAGCGACCAGGTAAATGTATACTTCGTTAAAACAGGTACCACGAAGAATACGCTCACATTTAAATTTTATGATCAGGATTCCTTACCTATTAAAATGTCGAAGTTTAATGTTACCAAATGGGATAGCCTGAGATATTACAGCAACACCGCCGGCCTCAATGTGAATTTTGGCTTTAACCGGAAGTTTTCATCAGACAGTGCCACTGTTACCTGGGATGTAACCAGCCCATACCCGGTACTGGCCGATGTAGGCATTAATGAAAAAGCCAGCATCATGTTCACCTATGAGCGGGTTTCCTATGGTATCCGCCGGCAGGCAGGTATCGGTTATGGCTTTGCCGTATTTGAACCCGGCAGCTGGGACGTGATCTTCAAGTTTAAAGTAAATCCCAAGTTTACCAACGATTAAACTGGTAACTGTATTCTGAAACATTAAAATATTAGTGCCATGAAAAAACGGTACATACATACGCTGGTTGTTCTATTCCTGTTACTTGCAGGAGCCGGCAGCACGGTATATGCCCAGCAGGCTGTTACCATCAAAGGCCGGGTGACGGATGCCGCTTCGAAAGAGGGTATTCCGGGCGTAACCATCATCGATATAAAAAATAATAAAGGACTGGGTGTTACCGATCCCACCGGGCGATTCACCATTTCCGTGGAACCGGATAAAACCATCCAGTTCCGCTACATCGGCTACCGCCTGGAAACAGTTAAAACAGGAAAGGTAACCACGCTCAATATTACCATGAGCCCGGAAAATAAATCACTGAAAGAAACGGTGATCATCGGTTACCAGAAGCGTACCAAAGAAACATCCTCCGGATCTGCCGGTGTGATCGACGGAAAAGCGCTGCAGGACGTACCGGTATCCAATATCCAGGAATTGCTGCAGGGTAAAATTGCGGGTCTTAATATCCAGAACAATTCCGGTGCGCCGGGTTTTCGTGGTACCATGTCCGTGAGAGGGGTTTCCCAGCTGGATGTAAGCGGCAGTGGTGATAATGCCTATCTCACCAGTAATAATCCATTGCTGGTAATTGACAACGTACCGGTAGATTTCGACGGCGGTATTTCTCAATCGATGTTACAACCCGGCGCAGCCACCGGCCCGCTGGCGTTGATTCCACCGGAAGACGTAGAGTCCATCGTAGTAATGAAGGATGCACAGGCTACAGCCTTGTATGGTTCCCGCGGCGCCAACGGCGTAATTGTGGTAACCACCAAACGTGGTAATTCACCTACCCCGATCATTGACATCAACAGCAGTTTGTTTGTGAATCTGCCGCCAAATCTGCGGCCTACCATCGGTGGTAATGCAGAGCGGAGGTATCGTATTAACTCCATCATGAAAAATGCACGGGATGCACAACAGGCGCGCAGCATACTGGGAGATCCCAATTCCCAGTTCCTGACAGATAGCCTGAATGCGTTTTATAATAATTCTACCGACTGGCAGGGATTATTTTACCAGACCACTTTAAATACCAATAACAACGTCCAGATCAGCGGAGGTAACCTGAAGATGAATTACAAGGCCAACTTTGCTTACCAGATGAACCAGGGCGTATTGAAAAATACCGGCTTTAATAAATACAGCCTGAACATGCAACTGAATATGCAGCCAAGCAAGAAGCTGCGTATCGGCGCACAGTTGTTCAGCGCACTGGGTCAGAAGCAACGTGGTAACGGCGGTGGATTAACCAATAATGGTGCGGGAAATTCCTTCACTTCTTCCCTGATGCCTGGCCCTTCTACCTTTGTAGGCAACCCCCAGCTGAGCGGATATGAGAATAACATAGACGATAATAACACCCTCAATATCCGCGGCTTCGTGGATGTGGACTATGAAATTATCAACGGTTTGCGTATCAACTCCACTACTTCTTACGACTACTATACAGATACGAGGGACCGGTTTAACCAATCGTTTTCCAATAACAACCAAACCGGTTTGTACGGTTTCGTAGGCCGCCATGATGAGCTGAACACCAGGAACGGCGTGAACTACAGCTACAGCAGCAGACCGTCCGACCTGGAGAAAAGCCATAACATATATGCCAGCGTATTCAGTGAAATAAACATCAAATCAGATGACCAGCATGTGAAAGACATCCGCAATGGTCCGAACGATTATTACTGGGGCCCCCGTGGTTATTCCCCGAGGTTTTATCCCGGTAACCCCTGGAACAATGCGAATGAAATAAACGTAAACGGTACGCCGGTATCTTATGTGTATCATGCGGCGTCATGGGCAGGATTCTTCTCTTATAACTACCGCACCAAGTATGTATTAGATCTCGCTTACCGGTTAGATGGAAACTCTTCTGCAGGTATCAATAACCCCTATACGAAAAATCCATCTGTAGGCGTACGCTGGAACTTCAATAAGGAAAACCTGATGCGGCGCTGGAACTGGCTGGATTATGGATCGGTGCGTGTAACCTATGGGGTTAACAGTCGCCCTACCGCTACCATCCTCAATTCACTGGGTGCTTATGAAAGTGTGAAAAATTACAACAACGCCGTGTCCATCAATCCTAACTACAATATACTGGCTAACCCCTACATGGAACCGGAGAAATCTTCGCAGTTCAACTTCGGGGTAGACCTGGGCTTGTTTAAAGGCCGCCTGGAAGTGATCTATGATACTTATTATAAAAACAACTACAATCTGGTACGGGATATCCCGTTGCCCAATTCTACCGGGTATGGTAAGATGCAGGTGAATGGTGGCGCTATTGTGAACTACGGCCATGAGCTGTCCATCACCACGCGCCCCATTATGAACCGTGATCCTAAAGGATTCCAGTGGATCTTTTCAATAAACGGCGCCTACAACAAAGGCGTGCTCACGGAATTACCGGGAGGTTCGCAGCTCTTTATAGCAGTGGATCAGAACACTTACCAGAGCATTGCATTGAAAGTGGGCAGAAATCCGCAGAGCAATTACATGTACCAGACAGACGGCGTATACAGCAATACCTCAGACGTACCGGTAGATCCCATCAGGGGCGTACGTTACAAAGCATTTAAAGGTCCTGGTACGCAATACTTCCAGGCAGGAGATCCTATCTGGAGAGATCTGAACGGCGACTACGCACTGGATGGCGCGGACTACATGATTATGGGTAACCCCGAACCCATGTTCACCGGTGGTTTGAATAATACGTTGAGCTACCGGAACCTGTCGCTCAATATCAACTGTACTTTCCTGGCAGACCGCAGCATCCTCAACAATGCTATTGCCGCGAGGATCTACCGCCTGCAGTATCCCCAACTGTTGAGTACAGACGGTACCGCCGCCGGCCCTATCAACCTGTATGATATCAATCAGATTGACTACTGGAAAAATCCGGGCGATAAGGCTTCGCATCCTGCCATCGTAGGATCTTTTGATCACGATGCACAGGTAGCGCCTAACAGGCTGGATCAGAGCCTGTACATGGAAGATGGCTCCTACTTCAAAATTAACCAGATCACACTGGCTTACCAGTTCCGTGATTTTGATTTTATGAAGCGGTTAAAACTGCGTGTATTGCGTGCTTATCTCACGGCATACAACGTAGGCATCTTCTCAAAGTATACAGGGCCTAATCCTGAAACCGTGACCTCACTCGGAAGGGACGATATCAACGGATATCCCAATGCCACCAGTTTGACATTCGGTATAGGCGCTCAATTTTAATGACACTTAAATTATTTTCAGATGAAACATTGGTTTAAAATAGGAATACTTTTCTGCCTTTTGCTGGGAGTGGGTTCCTGTAAGAAGTTCCTGGAAGTAAAGCCACTGGATACACTTTCCGGAAAGGATTTCTGGAAAACAAGAGGCGACGCACAGAAGGCCATCAATGGCGCCTACGCAAAATTGCTGCAGAAGTTCACCAACGGTGTTGTATATAATGTAGGCGATTTCCGGCCCGGTAACTGGAACTGGTTTGATAAGAACGGTTTCCGCAACCTGGCGGCCAACCGCCTGCTGCAGGCCGGCGGCGATGGTATTGAAGATATCCCGGACTGGGGATTGTTTTACCAGGCCATTGCTACTGCCAATCTTTGTATCGACAGGATACCCGGTATTGAAGATCCTGCCTTCAGCTCGAAAGAGAAGAAAGCCCTGGTAGCAGAAGCCCGTTTTATACGCGCCTTCATCTACTTCTATATGACACGCCTGTACGGAGATGTGCCCCTGCAAACAGACCCGTATGATATCACGCTGAGGCCGCGTGAAAAAATGCTGACCGTGCTGGACTTCTGTCTCAAAGATCTCGAAGCATGCAAAGAGGATATGGTGATTTCCTACGATGATCCTACCAACAGGGCCGTACGTGGTACTAAAGGCGCTGCACTGGCGCTGATGGCACATATCAATATGTGGAGCGCCGGTTTTGATCCCGCCAATCAACAAAAATACTGGACACAAACTGCCGATCTGATCAAAGAACTGATGGATCTGCACGAATACAAACTGCTGCCTTACACCAAAGAAACCTTCCAGACCATTTTCAAAGGCCGCTCTGAAGAAGGCATCTTTGAACTGTCGCTGGATGCCAACTATGGGGGCGCTTTCCACTATCTCATCTGTCAGTGGACCTTGCACGATCCCATTATCCGGGATGGACTGAACGGTAACAGCGAAATTACCCCGATGGTAAGGCACCTCGACAGGGTATATCCCCGTGGTGAATCTGACAGAAGGCTGGACCTGTGGTTTGATGATCCTTATGCCTCCAAAGGAGAAAAGAAACCGATGTTCCTGAAATTCTCTGCGATCACTAATCCTATTACCAGGGACTACGACGCCAACTTCATCCTGTTCCGCTATGCAGATGTAATCCTGCTGAGAGCAGAAGCACTGGCCAACCTGGGTAACAGAAACAGCGAAGCCATAGAGATGCTGAACCTGGTACGCGACAGGGCAGGTGCAAAACTGTACGCCGGCGGTGGTGGAGAGCCCCTGAAAACGGCTATTTTCTATGAAAGGGAAAAGGAGCTGATGGGAGAAGGACATCTGTGGTATGACCTCATCCGCACCGGCAGGATCGGCGACAGAACCCTGACGGAAAATCCGCTCACACCAGACCTGATGGAGAAAGGCGCATGGACCTGGCCTATAGCCACATCCGCAGTAAACAATAATCCACTGGTCACCAGAAATCAATACTGGATACAATAACTGTAAAAAATATTCACTATGCGAAAGCTATTGCCCATAGCCGGCATCCTGCTGATAACAGGCCTGTTGTTATCTTCCTGTAAAAAAGATTACTATATCGACAGCGGTATCGCAGATCCGCATTATAAAGGAACCATTTACGAATACCTGGTTCAGAACCCGGACCTCTTTGATACCGTGGCCTATGTAGTAGAAAAAGCCGGGCTGAAAGAAATGTTGCAGAACGATTCCGTTACTTTCTTTACGCCAACAGATCAGAGTATCGTGGATGCGATCGACGATCTGAACGAATACCGTTACCGGATGGTGGAAGACAGCGTGAAGCTGGCCGATATTCCCCCTAAAGTATGGAAGAAATTCCTGGGTATGTACATGCTCAAAGGGAAGTATACCGCCAATAAATTTGCGCGTATCGACCCGGTGAATGTATATGCTTACCCGGGAATTAACTACGTGATGAACAGCGGCTATATCCTCAACATCGGGTTAATTTACCAGAACTACAACGGCGTGGAAGCAGTAGGCGCACGCGTACTGCTGCTCACAGACATCACCTATGATCCGGTGACTTTTGCCAATAATCAGAAAGTACAGGTGATGACCTCCGATATTCAGCCAACAAATGGTGTATTACATGTGCTGAGTTTCCGGCACAACTTCGGTTTCCGGCCGGGAGAGTTTGTCAGAATAGCGGAACAGGAACTGCAGAATCAATAACTCATTAACGCATTCAGTATGAAAAAATATACGTATTTAATAGCGCTGCTGGCAGTGTTAGGCGCCTGTACCAAAGATAAGATCAGCTCCAAAGGAGACGACCCTTATAAAGAACAGGTGCAGCCGGCGATCTATATCAATAAAGATGGTATCAGTCCAACCCGTGCACACGTAGGAGAGGAAGTGCTGATCAGCGGAAAAGGATTCCTGAAAAACAAGGATAAACTGGCCATCCTTTTTAATGGCGTGAGTGCGCCTATCCTCGCGCTTACAGATACCACCGCGCGCGTAAAAGTGCCTGCGCAGGCAGCCACCGGTAATGTAGCCGCACAGGTAGACCAGCAGTATTTCTTTGGTCCTTTCTTCCGCGTAATTGGCGTTTTCGAAATGGATACCCTTTTCCCCAGTAAAGTAGCCGCTAACGGAGGCATCTCGGATATTATACCTGTGGAAGACGGAAAGTATTTAGTAGTGGGTGATTTTACAGATTTCGATAACTCCGGCAAGGAAGGAAAGCTTAACCGCGTGGCCAGGATTAATCATGATGGTAAAGTAGACGGCTCTTTTGGCCCGGATAAGAAAAACGGTACCAATACCTTTGTGGCTACCGCCGCCGCGCTTCCCGGCGCCGACCGGAAATACCTGGTAGCAGGGGCCTTTAATAACTATGAAGGCGTAAACTTTGTAAACAGTATTGCATTGCTGAACAACAACGGCTCACTGGCTGCCGACAAAATATTCAGTCCTACCGGGAAGGAAATTACCGTGTCTTCCCTGAAGGGCGGCATTTCCGGGCAGGTAGCCAATATGCATGTGCAGGCGGATGGCAGGATCCTGCTCACAGGCTTCTTCCGTTTTTATGTACAACCCAACTACAACCTCACTGGCGCTGCCGGTCAGGATTCCGTACATCTCGATTCCGTACAGATAAACGGACTGGTTCGGTTAATGCCGGATGGAAGCCTGGATAGTACCTACAACTACGACCTGGCGAAACACATGGGTAAAGAGGGCCCCAATGGTTATATCAACCGTTCTATCCTCCTGCCCGATGGAAAAATGCTGATTGCCGGTACTTTCACCAAATACAACGGACAATCGGTGAACCGTATTGCCAGGTTAAATGCCGATGGTTCTATTGACCCTTCCTTTTCAGCAGGCGCCGGCCCGGATCAGAACATCCTGAATATGACCCGCCAGGCAGACGGAAAGCTGATCATTGTTGGCCGGTTTAATACATTCGGCGGACTTAAACTCGCTAACATAGCCCGTATCAACGAAAACGGGGTGGTAGATCCCACGTTTAATGTAGGTGCAGGCTCCAATGGTTACCTGTTCAACGCGCATGTAATGCCCGGAGGAGAAGTAATTGTGAGCGGTATCTTTACTGAGTTCAGCGGATTGGTTCGCAATAACATGATTGTGCTCACCAACAAAGGCGCTATTCATCCTTCGTATAACACCATTGGCGGCGTAACGCTGGACCAGAACGCCAACAGTGGCGGTATTACACAGATCCTGCCACAGGTGGGAGAGAAGTCGCTGCTGGTAGTAGGCACCTTTACGAAGTTCGATTACCGTGACGCCAACAGGTTTGTACGGATTACTTACCCATGATCCCCCAAAAGCAGCGTACCTTTGCCGTATGTATGTTTTACCGGAGATAATAAAAAGTATTTCATCACAACATGATCAACATAAAGAACTGAATCTTTTTTATGGCGGGAAAAGCGCCTCACTGGCGTGGACGCCTTATACCAGGTTCCTGCTGGCCACCTATCCGCGTGAAATTTTACAATTGAACGCGGATGGGTTGACAGCAGGTTTGGTTAATTACCTCACTACCCAGGCCCAGCTTACTTTTTGCGCTGCCAACCAGTATATGAATGTTTCCGGTGTTGCCGGCGAATCTTTAAAGGAGGTATATGTTACTTTAATGGAGGATATTGTTACCGGCCTCAAAAGAAAACAAACCAATTTCGATGACCTGGAACAACTGCATGGGCAACGCTTAACAAAGTGGCTGCTGCACACCAATCCATTTGTAAAGGAACTGAACAGCGACCAGGAGCCTCATGTTAAAAGGGTAGTGTGTGCAGAATATACACCCGCCACGCAACTAGCTGTACTGCGGCTAAGCCTGGCTACCATCAAAGGTCCTGTGCTGGATATCGGTTGCGGTCAACATGCCAACCTGGTACGATACCTGCGCAAACAAGGTATCAAAGCATATGGAATAGACCGGTTTATTGAACAGCCGGAAAGTTATCTCGGGTCTGCCGACTGGCTGGAATACCGCCTGGAGCCCAACAGCTGGGGCACTATCATTTCCAATCTTTCTTTCTCCAATCATTTTCTGCATCATCATCAGCGCAGCAACAGCGCTTATATGAGTTATGCCAAAAAGTATATGGAAATACTGGCATCGCTGCAAACCGGCGGTAGTTACCATTATGCGCCGGCTTTGCCTATGATCGAATCTTACTTGCCTGCTGCGCAATATGAGATCAGCCACGACAAAGTAGGCGATCACTTCAGCAGTACCGTGATCACCAGAAGATAGTTATCCGTACCTTCACCGCTATGGTATATGGTCCGGAACAGGCAGCAACGGTAATAACACAAACTCAGAACTGGGTCAGGGAACTTGTGATCGGTTGTAACTTCTGTCCCTTTGCAAACAGGGAGGTGAAGAAGAACAGCATCCGGTACCAGGTGAGCGGCGCAGTATCGCTGCAGGTGGCCAGTGATGAGCTGTTGCAGGAGTGTTTGCTGCTGGACAGCGAACCGGCGGTATCTACTACGCTGCTGATTTTTCCCACGGGCTTTCCGGTGTTCCGCGATTATCTCGACCTGGTATCGGTAGTGGAAAAAATGATCTATAAAAAGAAGTACACCGGTATTTACCAGCTGGCGAGTTTTCATCCGCTGTACCAGTTTGCCGGCGCCGATCCGGAGGATGCGGCCAATTATACCAACAGGTCCATTTATCCGATGCTGCATCTTTTGCGGGAAGCAGAAATAGAGAAAGCATTGCAGCAATATCCCCACCCGGAAAACATCCCTGAACGTAATATCAGTTTTGCCCGCGAAAAGGGCACTACGTACATGAAAATGCTGCGGGATAGTTGTTTATAGCCCCGACTTTGTAGAGTTTCTTATAATCAGCGAAGAAGGAATCACCTGTTGCTGCTCCTGTAGCGGGAAGCTGCTGCTTTTGAGCGCTTTGAACAATACGGTGGCGGCGGCGTGTCCCATGTCAAAGGCGGGTTGCGAAACGGTGGTCAGCGATGGTTGCAGAAAGCGTGCAGTGCTCAGGTTGGAGAAGCCGATCACCTGTACATCGCCGGGAATAGCGAGGGATAGCTCTTCACAGGCGAGGTAAACAGCTGTGGCCAGTTTTTCCGTGGTGGCAATGAGGCCGTCGTAATGGTTTTGTTGTAAGGCTGTTTGCAATAGTTGCCGGGTAGCTGCGGGTTCATTGGAGCAATAGAGAATACTGGCGGGAGTAAGCGGAAGCTGATGATCGGCCAGTGCCTGCCGGAATCCTTCTGCCCGCCTGTTGCTGATAGAAAGCTGCCTCGAAGCCGACAACAGGCCGATATTACGGCATCCGCCGGCGATAAGGTGCGTAGTGGCGTTGTAAGCGGCGTTGGCGTCATCTGTGGTGATCCTGGCAGCTGTTACTTCTTCACAAACCCTGTCGAAAAACACCACGGGTATTTCTTTCACCAGTTGGGCCAGTCCGTGTGCTGCTGCCGATGTTTCCGTTGTAACAGAAATAAGTACGCCGTCTACCCGTCCGCTCTGGAAATCTTTCAAAATAGCCTCTTCTTTCGCGAAACTTTCATGGGTAAGATAAATAAGCACATGGTAGCCTTTCTCCTGTGCAACAGATTCAATACCGTTGATGGCTTCTGCAAAAAAGCTGTCGGCCACCTCCGGGATGACCACCGCTATGGTATGACTGGATTTTTTCCGCAGGCTGCTGGCATATGGATTGGGTACATAATTCAGTTCTGCGGCGAGCGCCAGCACCCGCTGCTTTGTTTCTTCGCTTATTTCATGACTGTTGCTCAGCGCTTTTGAAATGGTGGCGGTAGATAACTGCAACCTTTCCGCAAGCATCCTGATGGTGACGTTTTCCATATAACGGCCGTGTTACTTAATCGGTTAAGTAAATAAAGTTATTCTATTATGCGGAAGATTTTTAAAAAGATCGCATATTTAGAGCAGGATATTTTCCTGTATTTCCACGAACTTTTAAAATCTGATATTATGGATAGCGTTAACGGGCAGCCAAATCCTGCACCACTTACTTCACTGGATCAGTGGGAAGATGATTTACTGGAGCGATATCCTGATCCTGCCAATATCAACAAGGAAAAAAGCACTGCTGAATTCCGGAATTATGAAGCGCCTCCACGCGATACCGTGCGGGAATTTTACCGGTTAAATCATACGTACCAGTCTTACGCATTTGTAAAAGAAAAAGAGAAAGAATTTCTTTCTTTCAATAAAAGAGAAATGTCGGTATGGGATGCTTTCGATTTTCTCAACCAGCTGGTAGATGATTCCGATCCCGATACAGACCTGGATCAATTCCAGCACCTGCTGCAAACATCTGAAGCTATCCGTGCTGATGGTCATCCGGACTGGATGGTGCTCACCGGCCTGTTTCACGATATGGGTAAAGTATTATGCCTGTTCGGCGAACCGCAATGGGCAGTGGTAGGGGATACTTTCCCTGTTGGCTGCGCCTTCTCCGATAAAATCGTTTTCCCGGAATTCTTCAAAAATAATCCTGATATCAACAACCCGGATTACAACACAAAGTACGGCGTATATGAACCCAACTGCGGTTTGGAAAATGTACACCTGAGCTGGGGACACGATGAATATATTTACCAGATCATGAAAAATCATTTGCCGGAACCTGCCCTGTACATGCTGCGCTATCACTCCTTTTATCCGCAGCACAGGGAACATGCTTACGGTCACCTGATGAATGCGCATGATGTAGAAATGTTTAAATGGGTGGATCTGTTTAATCCGTACGACCTGTACTCCAAGAGTCCAACTCCACCCGATTGGAAAGTATTAAGACCATATTACGAAGACCTGGTAGCAAAATATCTACCATCTACCTTGAAGTTTTGAACAGTGATATTATGGATTACCGGTGCAGATACAGCTTGCTGACGTCTCTCCGGTGATCCTTTTTTTTACATGCCGGAAAGTGTTATATTATATCCAGGTATTACCCGCGTTAAAAAAACTGCTGATCAACCGCTCCACTTATGAGTAATCAACTTGTGTTCAAAGACTACCTGGTATTTGCGTTGTATTTTGTGATTGTTGCTACCTACGGATATTGGATTTATAAAAGAAAGAAGAAAGGAGCTGTAAGCGCTTCAAAGAATTTTTTCCTTGCAGAAGGATCTCTTACCTGGTGGGCCATCGGGGCTTCCATCATCGCTTCCAACATTTCAGCGGAACAGTTTATCGGGATGAGCGGCGATGGCTTTTTTGTGGGCATCGCAGTATCCGTGTATGAATGGGTGGGCGCGGCTGCGCTGATCATTGTGGCCGTATTCCTGATGCCGGTGTATATCAAAAATAAGATCTACACCATGCCACAGTTTTTGAAAACGCGCTACAATGAAACCGTAGCGTTGATTATGTCTGTATTCTGGTTGTTTTTATATGTATTTGTTAACCTCACTTCTATTTTGTACCTGGGCGCTCTCGCTATCAACGGACTACTTGGGGGCGCCTATTTTCATGAAGTGATGGTGGCGCTGGCCATCTTCTCCGTAGTGATCACCCTGGGTGGCATGAAAGTAATTGGCTACACAGATGTAATACAGGTGGGCGTGCTGATCATCGGCGGACTGGCCACTACCTGGATGGCGTTAACGGTGGTAAGCGAAAAGTTTGGTATGGGAAAAGATGTGCTGGCCGGCTTTAATATCCTGATACAGGAAGCGCCCGACCATTTTCATATGATGCTGAAGAAGCCCGCTGTGGGCGCACCGCAGGACTATGTGAACAAATACCTCATCCTGCCGGGCTTTGGTATGTACATCGCCGGACAGTGGATCAGCAACCTTAATTACTGGGGTTGTAACCAGTACATCACGCAACGTGCACTGGGGGCAGATCTGCAAACCGCCCGTACAGGTATCTTATTCGCCGGCTTACTCAAAATACTGATGCCGGTAATTGTAATGCTGCCGGGTATTGTGGCGTATGTGTTGTACCAGCATGGGCACCTGCCGCAGCTGGAAGGAGGGCAAAAAGACGGCGCCTATGCGGCCATTTTAACCCTGCTGCCGGCCGGTTTGAAAGGGCTCGCCATTGCAGCGCTTACCGCCGCTATAGTAGCTTCGCTGGCCGGTAAGTCCAACAGTATTTCCACCATTTTTACTTTAGATGTTTACAAGAAATATATCAACACCAAAGCAGATGAAAAGCAGCTGGTATGGACAGGCAGGCTCACTATTATAGCCGCCATCGTAATCGGCGTGTTATTTACCTGGAACGATGTACTGGATATTGGCGGCGCCGGTGGTTATACTTTTGTGCAAAAGTATTCCAGCTTTATCAGTCCCGGTGTATTTGCCACTTTTATCCTCGGCATGTTCTGGAAAAGAACCAGCGGCGTTGCTGCTATAGCCGGTATCATCACCGGTTTTGCGGCATCCCTGTTCTTTAACCAGCTGGCTGTAAGGATCTTTGGTCCTGAAACAGTGTTGTATTCTGCATTTCACAACGCCAACGGCGAATATGAAATTCCTTTCTTTATCAGCCTGGGATGGTCTTTCCTTACCACAGTGCTGGTAATGGTGGCTATCAGCCTGGGCGGGCCGAAGGTGAGTGCCAAAGCTTTTGAGCTGGACTATGAAATGTTTAAGCTGAAGCCTTCTTCCGTGATTTTAATTGTAACGATATTGTTGTTGCTGTCGGTTATTTATGTGAGGTTTTGGTAAGATGTTTTGCTGTTTGCTTGTTATTTTCAATTAAACGACTGCCGGTACTCCAGCGGTGTCACCTTCATTTTGCTTTTAAACAGTTTGCTGAACGACTGCGGGTGTTCAAACCCCAACTCGTACGCAATTTCGCTTACTGATAAGCCGGTGGTAGACAACTTTTCTTTTGCCTTTTCCATTAATTGGGGCTTTACGGACGAAAGCCATCTGAACAGGACGTTCAAGAAATACACCGGTATCAATCCTACCGACTACCGGAAAAAGATGTGGGCAGAGAGAAATTACCAGCCAGGGTTAAGCGGCTGATAATTTCCCGGAATTTTTACATGGCCATTAATACCGCCACATAATGACAGATAGCCGCTGCCAGTACCAGCAAATGCCATACGGCATGGGTATAAGTATATTTATCCCAGATATAGAAAATAACCCCTATCGTGTATAATCCGCCGCCAATAGCCAGCATAATGATCACCGGCAGGGGAAGGTTGTCGAAAAACCGGCGGCCGCCAAATACCATGATCCAGCCCATCAAAAGATAAATGATAGTGGACACAATATCATATTTTCCCGTAAACCAGGTTTTAAACAAGACGCCGACCAGTGTAAGTCCCCATAGGATCGACAACAGCGTAATCCCAAAGGCATTATTCATATACACCAGCAGGAAAGGCGTATAGGTGCCGGCTATTAAAAAGTAAATACTGATATGATCAAATATCAGGAACAGCTTTTTTACGGCCAGCTCCTGTGATAAATGGTAAATAGTGGAGTTTGTAAACAGCAATATAAAGCAGAAGGTGTAAATACAGGCGCCTACAATGCCCGGCGTATTACTGTGTGTGGCGGCAATACCCGCCAGCATGGGTAATGCGCTTACCCCGAAAATAACGCCCAGCCCATGTATCAGCCCGTTCACGATTTCCTGTTTACGGCTGTACCCCTTTTCATTCATTATAACTGCCATGCCTTCCTTTTTTCCAGGCAAAAATAAGCTAATATTACTCAGGAGGCAGATCGAGTTTATCTATAAGCGGATTTTGTCTTTCTCAGGATTACACTGATTATACTGATTTTAAGGATTTGATCATATGTGATTTTTAAAGGATTAGGGGAGATAAAAGCAGATATATTCGCTTTTATCTCCCCTAATCCTTTAAAAATCATTTAAAAATCCAAAAAAATAAAATCAAGGTAATCAGTATAATCAGTGTAATCCTGAGAAAGACAAAATTCGCACATGGTAGTTGATTCTCAGCATAAATAAGCGTAAGTTAGATCACCAATATATTTCTTCAAAGCACTTCAATCCTGTGGACACGAACGAAATAAATGAAGCCACTATTAAAGAGGCGCTGAAACGCAACGACAGGGAGGCGCTGGGGCAGTTGTTTCGCCTGTATTATCCCCGCTTGCTGGGATACGCGTGCAAATTTGTTACAAAAGAAGCCGCGGAAGATATTGTGCAGGATGTGTTCATACAATTGCAGCATAAAGGCGCCGCCGGCGATATCAGGCAAAGCCTGCCCGGATACCTTTTCCGCTCCGTACACAACAGCTGTGTGGATCACCTGAGACATGAAATGGTACACCGGCGCTATGTAGATGCCGCCCTCACCGCCCTTTCCCTGGAAGAAGCAGCCTGGTACGACCCCGAAAAGGGACGGCAAAGCCTGGTGCTCACCGCGGGCGACGAGGAAGTACAACAAGCCATCGGGCAACTCCCACCCAAATGCCGCGCTATACTGGAACTCCGCTACAAAGACGGCCTCCGGACGAAAGAAATATCAGGTATCATGGGCATATCTGCCCGCACCGTGGAAACACAACTCTATAAAGCCATGAAACAGCTCCGCTCCAGTATAAAAAAGGTGAAAATCCTGATCTGGTCGTTATACTGATCGCCCTCCCAAGCCGGTCAATAATTTTTTTATCCACGTACGTAGAATTGATTTACTCATCCGTCTTTATATTATCATGGAAGAACAAGATTTTGATTATAATCTCCTTGTCAGGTTTATTGAAGGGAACGCAGCTGCCCGTGAAAAGGAACAGGTGATGAATTGGTTGCATCAAAACGAACAACATAAACAGCTGTATTTCCAGGTAAAGGATATCCTGGATTATGCCGCCGCGCCCGGCGTAACCGCCGCAGAAACGGAACAACGCTGGCAACAGGTATCCGCCCGCCTGGCAGCAGCGCCTGCCACCGCAAAAGTATTATACCCGTGGTACCGGGTGGCTGCAGCAGTAGCCGTATTGATGATCCTCGCGGCCGCCGTATTGTATACCTGGTTCCCCGTGCGCCACGCCCTGGTAACCATCATTAATAAGGAAGCCGCTCCCAAAGTAGTGATGCTGCCGGACAGCAGCCAGGTATGGTTACTGAAGGGCGGTGAACTAAGCTACGTCCCCGGATGGGAAAAAGAAAGAAAAGTGACACTGAAAGGAACCGCTTTTTTTGAAGTAAATAAACACACGGAACATCCTTTCACCGTAAAGATGCAGCAGATGGACATCATAGTACTGGGTACTTCTTTCATTGCCAACAGCGGCGCTGCCACCGCCGCAGCTGCGGTGAGCGATGGCATGGTAAAAGCAGTGCTGCCGGGAAAAGAATGGACACTGAAACCCGATGAAGGTGTTTTCTTTGAAAATGGAAAAAGCAGCAAACAGGTAGTGCACAGCAGCTATTACCGGATGATGAAAGCAGGCTACTTCGATTTTAATAATACCACGATGCCCGAAATCGCGGAAATTTTGCAGGTGGTATATGGCTACCAGGTAACCGTCAGGCAGCCGGAAGTATTGCAGCAACGCAGTATGAGCGGACATATGGCCATCAGCGATGAGGCCAGTCTCCGTAAAGCAATGTCAATTATTATGCACGTAGAGATAATAAAAGACGGACAACAAATCATTATTCAACCAAAATAAACAGATCGAACGATAGTGAATGATCCTGCCGGCAGGAACAGTGTACTGAAAAGGAAAACCAAAATTAAAATCAGATAAATCAAATCCCGTTATGAAGAATTTGCTTCCACTTACGTGGGGACTGGCATTGCTATGCCTGACTACCAACGTGTTTGCCGCGAACGACGGCTTACGGCAAAACTTTGCCGGTAATGGCCATAACAATAACGCCTATACGCCGGTAAACGTAAAGGTTTCGCGCGATACGCAGCTGGCGCTAAAAGTTGCGCTGGAGGAAATATACAGGGTAAAAGGCATCCTGTTTATTTACAACGACCAGCAAATAGACGGGATCACTTTCCCCCGCCAACTGCTGAAGCTGGAAGGAGCCCCGCTGATAACAGCCATCGATAAAATACTTACCAGTCACCAGCTGCGATGTAGTAAACTCAATAATAAACAGTATCTCATTGTAGCCGCATCAGAAAAAGATGCGCCCGCTGCGCAACTCACGGAGCCCCCGCGGAAACCGGCAGTGGTCATCTCCGGAAATGTAAAAGATGGTATCGGTAACCCGCTGCCGGGAGTAACGGTGAAAATCAGCCGCACCGGCAAAGGTATCATCACCAACACTGCCGGCCATTATGCGATCGACGCAGAACCACTGGATACCCTGGAGTTCTCTTTCATCGGTTATAAGAAACAACTGCAGCCGGTACGCAATCGCCTGGAAATGGAAATCACGATGGAAGCAGAAGAGGGAGGACTCAATGAAGTAGTGGTAATAGGTTATGGCAAGCAACGGAAAATAAGTTTGATCGGCGCGCAAACGGGCATTAAAATAGAAGAATTGAAACAACCGGTCCGCAACCTCAGCACCCTGCTGGCCGGCCGCCTCGCCGGCATCATCGGCGTACAACGCAGCGGCGAACCCGGCTACGACGATGCCCAGATATGGATCCGCGGCATCTCCACTTTTACAGACAGCCGTCCACTGGTACTGGTAGACGGCGTTGAACGGCCTTTCTCCAATATTGACCCCGAAGATATCGAGAGCTTTAATATCCTCAAAGATGCCTCCGCCACGGCTGTATACGGCGTAAGAGGCGCCAACGGCGTTATCGTGATCACCACCAAAGGTGGCAAAGCACAAAAAACACAGATCAATGCCGACCTCAACAAAGGCATCACCCAATTTACCCGCCTGCCACATTATGCCGATGGTGTAACCTATATGAAAATGGCCAACGAAGCCACTACCACCCGCGGAGGTACCGCCCAGTATTCGGAAGAGGCGATCCGGAAAACCGCCACCGGCGAAGATCCGGAGCTGTATCCCAACGTGAACTGGATAGATGAAATTTTCCGAAAGAATGGCAGTAATAAACGCGCCAACCTGAATATGCGCGGCGGCACAGACGTTACCAGCTACTACGTTTCTGTTTCTTATTATGATGAAATAGGATTGTTTAAGAGAGATGATCTCGCCAAGTATAATTCTGACATCAAATTTACCAGGTATAATTTCACTTCCAACCTGAACATGAAGGTGACAAAAACCACCCGCCTCGAATTTGGCGTGCAGGGTTATATCGGCAATGGTAACTATCCCGGTACAGGCACCGACGCTATTTTTGATGCAGCCATTAAACTGCCGCCAATAGTGCATCCTCCCAAGTATTCGGATGGCCGCATCGGCGGACAACGTACCGGCGACGTAACCAATCCCTACGACCAGCTCACCCAAACCGGCTATGCCACCGAGTTCCGGAACCAGATCTTTTCAAATATCCGCCTCCGGCAGGATCTCGGTTTTCTCGTGAAAGGACTGTCGTTTACCACCATGTTTTCTTTCGATAGCTATAACCTGCATAAAATGGCCCGCACCAAAACAGTGGATAACTGGATTGCCACCGGCAGGGATGCAGACGGTAACCTTATATTTGAACAAACCCGTATCGGGACCAACTATTTGTCCTACGCACGGAGCAACGGAGGCAACCGGCAGTTCTATACTGAAACCGCCCTTAACTACGATAACACATTTGGCAAACATCGCGTAGGCGGACTACTGCTGTATAACCAGAGCGATAAAATTGACGCTTTCAAAGATGATTTTATTGGCTCTATTCCACGCCGGCAGCGCGGCCTGGCAGGAAGAGGAACTTACTCCTGGAGCGACAAATACCTCGCAGAAGTGAACTTCGGATATAATGGCTCTGAAACATTTTCCCCCAACAGGCGATATGGATTTTTCCCCTCCGCCGGTTTGGGCTGGGTAGTATCCGGTGAAAACTTTTTCAGAACCATCACCAACACCATCCAGTTCTTAAAGTTCCGTTTCTCCTACGGACTGGTAGGTAACGGGGAAATCCTCGATGGCGATAACATCCGCCGCTTCGCCTATATCCCTATCGTGGCATCTACCACCGGGTATACGTTCGGAAAAGACCGCAACAATACTTTTAACGGATATGATATCGGTGAATATGCGTCCGACGTAACCTGGGAAACCGCGAAGAAAACAAATCTCGGGATGGAAATCACCACGTTCAAAGACAAGCTGAATATCCAGGTGGATGTTTTTAAAGAGAACAGGAAGAACATTTTCCTGCGTCGCTCTTCCATACCCGCTTTGATAGGGCTGCGCAGCAATCCTTATGGTAACCTCGGCAAAACAGAAAACAAAGGCATCGACATCTCGATAGATTACAACCATAAGATCGGCGCCGTACAGCTCAATCTTAAAGGCAATTTCACCTACAACAGGAACAAAGTAATAGATGATGATTTGCCCGCGTGGGCCTATCCCTACCTGGAAAGAAAAGGACAGAAAATTGGTCAGCGTTTTGGCTACATCGCTGAAGGACTGTTCGCCGATTCAGCAGAGATCCTCCGGAGCCCGGTGCAGAACGGTAATGTACGCCCCGGCGACCTGAAGTTTAAAGATATCAATGGTGATGGTATCATCAATGCCTACGATCAATCGGCCATCGGGTACGGTTCCGTTCCTGAAATTGTATATGGCTTTGGCGTAAACGCCGCGTACAAAAACTTCTCCATCGGTTTATTCTTCCAGGGTATTTCCAATGTGGATATCTATGCTTACGGAGAAGGCTTTGTACCCTTCCAGCAGGGCGGTACCCGCGGTAACCTGATGGATGTGATCACCGACAGGTGGACGCCCGAAAATCCTAATCCCCATGCGTTTTATCCGCGCCTGTCGTTTGGCGATGTGAATGATAATTATAAATCCAGCACCTGGTGGGTAAAAAATGGACGCTACCTGCGACTGAAAAATGCAGAGATCAGCTACACCCTTCCGCCGCAGTGGCTGAAGCGGGTAGGGGTACAGCGTTCCCGCATTTATGTGATGGGGTATAACCTGGTTACCTTCAGTCCTTTTCAGTTGTGGGACGTAGAGCTGGGCGAAGGCCGTGGTACTAAGTATCCGCAGCTCACTACCTATAACGTAGGCGCATCATTTCAGTTTTAAAGCTAAAATCTAAAGGGATGAAAAACATGATTGTAAAATATACTTTGCTGGCTGTGATCCTGATGATGGCGGCCGGTTGTAAAAAAGGTTTCCTCGACCAGGTGCCGGATGACCGTATTACCATCGAGGAAATTTTTTCCAGAAAAAGAACTACAGAAGAATATCTCGCCAATGTATATTCCTACGTGAGGGATGAAAGTAATCAGTGGCAAAGTAACCCGTGGACGGGCGCCTCTGATGAAGCAGACATGACCTGGGCCAGGAGCGGCTACAATTCTTATTTCATGAACATCGGCAGCTGGGATCCTACTTCCGGGTTCTTTGATTTCTGGATAGATAATTATAAAGGCATCCGCTCCGCTACCTATTTTATGGAGAACGCCGATAAGTGTAAGGAAATACTTGCCCAGCCTGGCGGCGCAGATATCATAAAACGCTATAAGGCGGAAGCCCGCTTTCTGCGCGCTTATCTTTATTTCGGATTGTTACGCCAGTACGGCCCTGTTCCGTTGCTCGGTGAAAGCGCTTTATTACCGGACGTTCCTTTTGAGCAAACACAAATTCCCCGCAGCAGCTACGACGAATGCGTGAATTTTGTTGCATCTGAACTGGACCGTGCTGCGCAGGACCTGCCATTGCAGCAATCCGATGAACTGGAGTATGGCCGCATCACCAAACCTGTTGCAATGGCTGTAAAGGCCAGGATGCTGCTGTATGCCGCCAGTCCGCAGTTCAATGGCAACGCAGACTATGCCAGCTTCACCAACCAGGATGGGCAGCCGCTTGTAAGCACTACCTACGATGTGAATAAATGGAAAAAAGCGGCGGATGCGGCCAAAGCCGTCATCGACCTGAACCTGTTTCAGCTATACCGGGTAAATGATGCCAGTGGCGCCTATGATCCGTTTGCATCCTGCCGCGATGCCATCATGTCGCCGTGGAATAAAGAGGTGATTTTTGCGCGGGCAGGCAACGGTGTAGACCAATGGGAAGTGCATTGCTCTCCACGTTTTGCCGGTGGCTGGAGCGGCGTTGCAGCCACCCAGCAAATGGTAGACGCCTTTTTTATGGAGAATGGAAAAGCCATTGATGAAACCGGCTCGGGGTATGTGTCTTCGGGCTTCTCTACTACAGATGCGCGCTACACTACTGCCGGTACTTACAACATGTATGTAGGAAGAGAGCCGCGCTTTTATGTGTGCATTACCTACAACGGTATGACCTGGTTTAATAAAAGTGAAGGAGAGAAGAAAGTAGAACTGTTTAATACCGGCAACACCGGGAAAAGAGGCACCTACGATTATTCCCGCACAGGTTACCTCGTCCGCAAAAACTATCACCCCGATACTTATCCCCGGCTGAGCCGTTACGTATACCGGCCGTTTGTGCTGTTCCGTCTTGCTGAAATGTATCTCAGTTACGCGGAAGCCCTGAATGAAGCAGCACCCGGAAACGCAGATATCCTGAAATATATGAACCTTATCCGCGACCGCGCAGGTATTCCCGCTTTACCCGGCGGCCTTTCACAAACGGAAATGCGGGAGCGTATCCGCCGCGAACGCAGGGTGGAACTGGCTTTCGAATGCCACCGTTACTTCGATACCCGCCGCTGGAAAATTGCAGAACAAACCGATGGCGGACCTTTTTATGGAATGGATGTAGACGCAGGTACCAGTTTAACGGATCTTTCTTTCTACAAGAAAACAGTATTTGAAACAAGGATCTTCCAGAAAAAACACTACCTGTTTCCAATACCGCAATCCGAAATAGACAGGAATAAAAAGTTGGTGCAGAACCCCGGTTGGTAATGCAGCGGAGGTTGTCTTTTTCAGGATTAACCTGATTATACTGATTACTTTGATTTTACTTTTTTGATTTTATAAATGATTTTAAATGATTTTGGGAGATAAAAGCGAATACCCGCTTATATCTCCCAAAATCATTTAAAATCAAAAGTGATCAAATCCCTAAATCAGTATAATCAGGTTAATCCTGAGAAAGACAAAATTCGCGCTTTAATAAATTGGCTTTAACCCCTTCGCTTTCCAGTAGTCGATAATGGGTTGATACGGACCGAATTTATGTTGCGCTACAGAGAAGCTATCCACAAAAGGGCCGTGGTCATAGTCAATAGCTTTTTCCGCGATATGCGGATAATCAAAGTTTTTTGGATTGGGCCTGGTGTGGATCTTGTCGTTGTTTACAAACGCAGCAATGTCCATCGCTTCTTTATCGGAGAGGAATGGTTTGCCGGGTATTACCTTATCGTAAGGCATATTGTTTTTCAGCCATTCTGCCTGTTTGATAACGCGGTGCATACTGGAACCGGGTTGATAGGCGGTATTGCCCCACAGTGGCGGATATACATAAGTGCTTTTGTCTGCGTTCCATTGTCCTTCTCCGTTCTGGCCATGACAGCGGGCGCAGTTGGTTTGATAAAGCACCTGCCCGTTTTCAGGATTGGCGGCAATATCAGGGAAGGTAACATGCATATTTTGGGCGCCTTTGAAAGGTTTGTTTTTTGGAACAAAGGTGCTGATCCATTTAAAGTAAGAAAGAAAGGCTACCATCTCTTTGCTGTCCAGCGGGAGCGGTTTGCCGTTGTGCGGACGCATCACGCAGTTGTTCACCCTTTCGGCCAGTGTAAGCACCTTTCCCTCTCTGCCGCGGTATTGCGGGTAGTTATCGTGCGACGACATGAGGTTAAAGGAAAATGCTTTGGTACCTGCATCCTGGTGACAGTTGGTGCAGTTCATTTTATTACCAAGATACTTTCCTGCGCTGCCATCCGGCCCGATATAACGGGCCGTGTTGAGCATCAGCTCCCGGCCGTACTTCACGGACTCGCCAAATTGATCATTGGGAATGAGGGTGGTATCGATGTTGATGTATGTTTCGGTTTCGGGTATTGCAGCTGCGGTTGCTTTTGTTTCTCCTGTTACCGGCGATCCGCAGGAAGATATGATGGCTATTATCCCCCAGCAACCCATCACGCAAATCACAATTAAGCGTCTCATGTATAGTTTTTTTAAGTGCACAATTATTGTTAATAGCCTGGCTGAATGATATAAGGGGCCAGTCTTTCTGCCGGGATAAAAGACGCCCGGTAAGACGACATGCCTGTTCTCAGCAGCCAGAGAAACCTTCCCTGGAAGTTGGTCAGTATCACAGTATTTCTTTTGGTAGCGCATTGCAGCAGGGTAGTGTCGCCCACTAAATAACTGCTTCCCATTCTCTCATTATAATTTTCCCGCGGCAGCTGGGTATTGATGCGAAGCTGCGCCTGTTTTGTGTTTTCATCCAGTTTAAAGGAAAGCGTTCTGGATGTTTTTTTGCTCACCCCATTGTCGAAGAACATCAGTTCACCGTGTTCATTGATATGCAGGCCGTGCGCCTGGTCAAATAGTGCGGCAGCCGGCATGTCGAAATCGCCGTTTTTCCCGAATGTCCAGAGGCGTTTACCGGTACGGGCATCTATCTTCCATATCTGCCCGTTGTTATAAAAAGAGATGAGGTAATTACCATCTTTATCAAACGCGATGCAGTTGGCGTGCATCCAGTCTTGTTTTTCTTTTAAGATGTTTTTATCTTCCAGCGGATTCAGTGCATCAAATACTGTCCATTTCCATACCTGTTTGCCTTGCCTGTCCAGCACCAGGATGCCATCGCCTCTTACGGTATCCTGTTTACTGCCGCCTTTACTGCTCAGGTCACAGATCCTTTCCTCCACGCAAAGCGTTACAAACTCATTGTTGGGATTCAACAGTATTTCGTGATGGATGGTTTGTTTGAAATCCTGTTGTCCTTTTTTGAGATTGGCCAGTGTATCGCCGGAAAGAGAAAGTTCCAGGATCTGGTCGCCGTAGCTGGTTTCGTAGCCAGGGCCGCCCAGCAGGGTAAGGAAGGTGTTGTGATCTGTAAACCGCGCCACTTTAAAACCGGTGCCGCTTACCTGGTGGTACCAGGTAACATCGCCTTTTGCATTGAGCAGGAAAAGAACACCCGGATCTTCGCGGCGGGTAAGCATTACATAGCCTGTCCTGAAGGTAGCCGGTAGCACGGAACTGTCGGGGCATACAACGCTGAACATATCTTTCATCCATACCGGGAAACCGGAAGTGTTGAAAGTATAGGTTTTGCTGGGATAAAGATTTTTACCATGACCGGTTAAGATGCGGTATTCATACGCTTTTCCCGGCAGCAGGTTGGTGAGCACTATCGTATGACTGATCCGGTGTTCCGACAGTGGCGTGGTAGTGCGTTGTTGTGCCTGTTCTTTTGGCCAGTATTCCACTGCTGCGTCTACCGTGTCGGTACAGAGGATATCCGTTTTTACCTTGATGGCATTTTGTCCCTGCGGGTTGAGCGTGATGGAAACAATATCGTTGCCGCCACTATTCATACAGCCGGGTGCAAACAGCAACAACGCTGCCGCCATTGATAGCAATGGCAGCAGGCGTTGTATTTTATTCAATTTATTCATTTGCAATATTGAATAATTTAGAAAGACAGTAAAGCCGGTTATTGACGGCGGTCACTGTTGCTGAGATTTTTATTAAGATCTGTTTGCGCCTGTGGGTAAGAGAAATATTTATCCCGTGCCAGGTTGATGGTGGGTGTTTTTCCTACCGCGGTGAGGTAAGTGTTTACCGTGCTTTCATATTTACCCATGCGGATCAGGTCCTGTCTGCGTTTGCATTCAAAGAAAAATTCCCAGCCGCGTTCCTGCAAAATAGCATTGCGCAAACTTTCTTTGGTGAAGGTACCGGCAGCGCCCAGGTTGGTAGCATGGGAGCGGTCTTTTACCTGGTTAATCAGCCCGATGGATTCGCTGTTGGGGCCATTCAGCTCATTCAGCGCCTCGGCTCTGCACAGCAGGATATCTGCATAGCGGAGTATCGGGAATACGTGACCATCGTAATAAGTAGTAGAACCGGCAGGATCGGCAAACTTGGTAGTGGCTACATCCGGCATGTAGTAGTAGCCATCCGGTGGATTGGTTTGTCCCGGAGGCGCCTGCATGTAATGCAAACCATCGGTACCGATATAGTCAGAATAGAACATCTTTTTACGGTCGTCGTTAGCTGCAAAAGTATTCCAGAAGTACCAGGTTAAAGCGAAATACTGCCATCTGTCGGTTACCTGTGGGTTGTTGATAGGGCCGAAGTGGTTCATGATTTCAACGGCATCTACCAATGGATCGGCGAGGGCGCTGAAAATACTTTCCTGGCACCATTTGTTTTTCTCTGCAAATAACCCGGCGTAGCTTGGATACAGTCCGTAGCCGAGCTTCATGATTTCGGTGGTAAGATCCAGTGCTTTCTGCCATTCATGTTCACGCATGTACAGTTTGCAGAGTAAGGACATGGCGGCGCCTTTGGTAGCACGGCCAATATCGTTGGAGCTGTAGATGGCGTTGTTTAAATAGTTGACAGGAAGATGGGCCGCCGCAAATTCCAGGTCGCTGATGATCATTTTATTGATCTCTGCTACCGGTGTGGTAGGCAATGATGCTTCATAATCCGGCTGGGCCACATTCTTTGCTACCGTTTCTTCCGTTACTACTATTACCGGCCCGAAAGCATCTGTGAGATCCACATATCCCAGTGCGCGCAGGAAGCGGAGTTCCGCGGAGAACTGGTCTTTTTGCGCATCTGTGATGCTGGTCATTTTAGGAATATAGTATAAAGATATGTTGGCATCTGCCACCAGTTTGTACTGGTGCTGCCAGGCAAAGGCAAGATAGGTATTGGCGGGCGCCCACTGGCAATCAGACATCAGGCCCACATCTCCGCCGGAGCTGGCGTGGCCTACATCGGTAGTCAGATCTGAAATGGTTACCTGGAAGCCTGCATAATACATCCATGCATCCGATCTGCCGCTTGGTTGTTTGAGTCTTGAATAAACGCCGTTCACAGCAGCTTTGGCATCACTCAATGTGAGGAAGGCGTTGGCGTCTGTGAGATAACTGTATACTTTTGGTTCCACCTCTTTTTTGCACGAACTGGCGCCGAGCAGCAAGGTGGCTAATGCGATATATGCGTATTTCATTTGTTCCGGAATTTACAGGTTAAAAATTCAATTTAAGACCCGCGGTAAAGGTGCGGTAAGCAGGGAAGGCAGTGTAATCCAATCCTGATGAAAGGTTGGCGTTGCTGCCGCTGCTATTGAGATTGCTGTTTACCTCAGGGTCCGATCCTGTATATTTAGTAATCGTGAATAAGTTTTGTACGGAGCCATATACTTTAATGCCTCTCAGGCTTTTCAGGAAAGTTTTGGCAACCGGGATATTATAACCGAGCATCAGCATTTTACAACGCAGGTAAGAGGCGTTTTCCACAAAGCGGGAGTTCATCATGCCGCCATAAGCAATGGCATATCCATCTCTTGGAATATCGGTGTTTTCGTTGTTGGTAGTCCACCGGTTCAGCGCCGCTTTACCCGGACCGGATTCCAGCACAAGACCGGTACCGTTATACAGGCTGTAGTCCAGTGCGCCCTGCAGGAAGATGTTCAGTTCAAAACCTTTATAGGCAAAGTTGTTATTGATACCATAGATATAATGCGGGTTGGCATTGCCGAGATAAGTGCGGTCGTTGGCATCAATAATGCCATCCGGTTTTCCACCGGGACCACTGATATCCTTGAATTTAGGATCGCCTGCTTTTGAATTTGGTTGTGCCGGATGCGCTTCACCGGTTTTTATCACGCCATCATAAACATAACCATAAAAAGTACTCAGCTCCCTTCCCGGTTCCAGTTTGGTGAAGTCCATACCACGACCGCCATACAGGTTAGCCGTTTGTGTAATGATATAAGGACGGCCGCCCAGGTCCAGGCAGTTTTGTTTGTTGTAGGCAATGTTCACCGTCGTATTCCAGGTGAATGCGTGATTGATGATATTCTCTGTAGTAACGGATAATTCAACGCCCTTATTTTCAATGCTGCCGGCATTCACGGTTTGTACCGCAAAACCGTTCCAGTCGCCGATAGGCATGTCAAAGATCAGCCTGTTGGTTTTTTTCCGGTAGTAATCGATGGTAGCGGAAACGCGGTTGTTGAAAAAGCCCATGTCAATACCCAGATCCAGTTGCGCGGTGCTTTCCCATTGCAGGTCTGCATTAGCTAAACGGGTGGCAACAATGCCACCATAACTGTCGCTGCCTTGTCCAAGCGACACATTGGTAGGCCCGAACGTGGGCATGTAAATATAGTCACCGATCCTGTCGTTACCGGTAACACCGTAACCACCTCTTACTTTCAGGTTGGAAAAGATGTTCAGGTTTTTGATGAATTCTTCTTCACCAGCTCTCCAGGCAAGGGAGCCCGATGGGAAAATACCAAAACGGGTGTTACCCCCAAACCTGGAAGATCCATCCCGGCGCACTGTAAAAGTAGCCAGGTATTTATCTTTCAGGGAATAGTTTATCCTGCCATAGGCGGATGCCATCTTAGAGGGAATCAGGTTGCTGGTACTGGATAAACGCTCTGTACCTGCTTCCAGGTTCTTGTACAGAAATGCGTCTGTACTGAACTTCTGTACCAGTGAATAATGTTTCTCGGTTTTATCAGACTGGTAAGATACCCCTGCCACTACGTTGAGAGAGTGGATGGCGTTAAATACTTTCCTGTAAGTGAAGTAGGCTTCTACCAGGTTACGCGTGATGGCTATGTCATTTAAGCTGGCTTTGCCCTGTACTTTTTCACCGTCTACCAGGTCGCGCGGAAGATAAGTGCCTTCTTTGGTAGTGGTGTATTCTGTACCGCCATTTACCCGGAAGTTAAGGCCGTCCATAATCTGGTAGTCCGCATATGCATTAATATTCACCTTGTTTTCAAACCGGTCGTTGGTAGGGGCCATTAACCAGGCCAGCGGGTTGTCTCTTCCCTTGAACCGGGCATAGGTGCCATCCTCATTATACACGGGGATGGCCGGTGAAGCGGTGAGTACGCCATACATTACGTTAGAGGGTACAATGTTACCATCGTAAGTTTTGAAATTGGTATAAGCGTGTGAGGCATATACGCTGGCTCCTGTTTTAAACCGTGCTGCGAACTGCTTATCGTAATTGAGTCTTACAGAATATCTTTCAAAAGAAGTATTTTTCAGCGCACCATCCTGTTTGAAGTAGCTGCCTGATAAGGCTACCCTGTCTTCCGGGGTACCGCCGCTTACACTCAGGTTATGGCTTTGCACCATTCCGGGCCGTGTGGTTAATTTAAACCAGTCGTTATCCCGGCCACTGGCCAGGTCGGCCGCGGTATAGAAGGCCGGCTGTCCTTTTTCAATGGCTTTGGCATTGGTGACCTGCATATTTTCCAGGCCATTCATTTTGTCGTATTCTTTGATGATCCTTTGGGTACCGTAGTAGCCATCATACTGAATGGCCGCCCTGCCGCTTTTACCTCTTTTGGTGGTGATCATCACTACGCCGTTGGCGCCGCGGGCGCCGTAGATGGCGGTGGAAGATGCATCTTTCAGGATCTGTATATCGTCGATATCATTCGGGTTGATGTCTTTCCCGGTTTCGGAAGGGAAGCCATCTACCACGTATAATGGTTCGTTGGTGGATTTGATGGAGTTGCCGCCACGGATGCGCACAATGGTTTGTCCGCCCGGCGCAGCGTTCGACTGGCTCACCTGCACCCCTGCGGCGCGGCCCTGGATGGCCTGGGCAGCGTTGCTGGTTACACCGCCGAGGTTCATCTGGTCGCTGGATATGGAGCTGACAGAACCTGTCAGGTCTTTCTTTTTGGTAGTACCATAACCCACAACCACTACGTCGGTGAGGTTAGATACTTCTTCAGAAAGCGTTACTTTAAAGTTGGTGGTTTTACCATCAAACTTTACGGACCAGGCTTTAAAACCCACCATAGAAATTTCCAGCGTTTCACCGGGATTGGCATTGATCTTAAAGGTGCCGTCGGTGCCGGTAACCGTACCGAGTTTGGTGCCTTTTACCGTAACGGTAGCACCGGGTAAAGGCTGGCCTTTGTCGGTGGTAACCACGCCATGTACCTCGATAGGCGGCGGTGGCGTAGTGGCCGGCTGTATGGCCGGTTTTGTTTTTACAATGATAGCGCCGCCTTCAATACTGTACGTGAGGGGCTGATTACGCATGAAAATATTCAACGCATCATTTACAGGCATATTGCTCACCGTGATATTGGCCCTGCCGCTTTTTTCCAGCAAGGCTTCATCTGCCAGGATATTGAGGCCGGTTTGTTTATTGATTTCCCGGAAAACCTCTTTGGCGGTAGCATTTTTCATTGAAAGGCTTACTACCTGGTTCTGGCTGCTGGCTACGCTCACCTGTGCCGTGGTGGCGAAACATAGCAGGGCCAGGAACTGACTGACCTTTAGATGTTTGGTTGGACGCCGGTTGTGCTTACACCGGGAACTGGCAATAGTACGTAATTGCATACTTGTGCTGAGTTTTAATTGAGAGAATGGTTTGGTTGTGCTATCTGTTTTAATAAATTACCATGACAGCTCCGTCATGCTGGTTGATATGATTGTTCACCTGCGGGCGTTAATCGCCCTGTACAATCAGTTTTTTTCCTTCTAAACGATAATTGACATTGTTGGCATTCAACATTTTTAAAACATTCACCAGGCTGCTGCTGCGGCTGATCATCCCAAAAAATTTCCTGGGCTTTATGTGACCTTCGTATACAATCTCCACGTCGTACCAGTGGGAAAACTGCCGCAATACAGTAGTAAGGTCTGTGCTCTCGAACTGGAAGTATCCTTCTTTCCAGGCTATTATTTCTGCGGTATTTACACCGGTTACTCTTTTTACATTTCCATTAGGGCTCACCTGCGATTGTTCGCCCGGCGCCAGTTGTATGCTGCCTTTTTTACTGTTTATTTTCACTGCACCCTGCAGCAGGGTAGTATTGATAGTGGCTTCGTCGGCGTAGGAGTTGATATTGAAATTTGTTCCCAGTACATCCACGGTCATCTGGTTTACCTGGATGCGGAAAGGGCGGTGCGCATCATGTGCAATTTCAAAATACGCTTCACCGGTAAGCTCAATGCGGCGTTCATCGCCTGAAAAAGTAGCCGGGAAGCGGATCGAAGAGGCGGCGTTCAGCCATATCCTGCTGCCATCGGCCAGTACCAGCGGATAGGTTTCCCCTGCCGCTGTAGTTAATGTATTATAGATAGGGGCGCTGCCGGCGCCTTTTGTTTTTACGTATACCAGTTGTCCGCCCTGGTTGTGGATAGCGCTGTTGCCCTGCTGCGCCAGTTGCTGAATCCCGGCGCTGTCCAGCACTATTTTTTCCCCGTTGGCCAGGGTGAGTACCGCTTTATGCTGACCAGGCGCTGCTGCTGCCGGCGTTACTTTTTTCGCTACCGTGGCTACCGGAGCGGCTGGCTGCCGGAAATAATAAACAGCCGGGATGGCGAGCCCAATGATCACGGCTGCCGCGGCGGCAAGTTTAAACGGACCAACATTCCTCCGGGTGGGAGGCATGGATATTACCGGGGCGCCCTGGATATGCTGTAACAGCTCTTTCCTGACCCTGTCGCCGGGCTCGCGGAAGTTGGAGCTGCTATCCGGTTTTACCTGCCGGAATGCCGCCTGCATTTCGTCCAGGAGTATGCGGCCGGAAGCGTCGTCCCGGAGATAGTCCATCAGCTCAAGGGCTTCCTGCGGACTACAGGTCCGTTGTTGCCAGCGTTGCAGCAATAACCGGTAATATTCGTTGTTCCTTTCGGTGGGCATATATATACTATCCCAAAAAAAGAAGATAGGGTGGTCCGGGGAAAAAAAAATTATCTGGAGGAGTCGAGGAGGATCCCTGAAACCAGTAACAGGGGGAGAATACCATCTGTATTGGTATAGAAGAAAAACTTAATACTTTTCATGGCCAGCACCATATGTTCTTTTACCGTATTACGGGAGATGCCCAGTTCTACGGCTACTTCTTCATAGCTTTTGCTTTCTTCGCGGCATAGCCTGAATACTTTTTGGCGCTGAGGGGGCAATTGTGCGATGGCTTTATGCAGTAAAGATTCGTATTGTTTCCATAATAAGGCGGTATCCGCATCTTCCGTTTGCTGCTGTAGTTCCTGCATTACCTGTAAACGGAGAGCTGCGTCGGCGCTGATCTTCTTCATCAGCTTAAATACATGATTCCGGGTAATACGGTACAGATAACCACTGAACGATAATTCAGGGTTGATCCGCTCCCTAATCTCCCAGATCTTTATAAACACTTCCTGCAGTGCATCTTCGGCCAGTTCCGGGATATTGATGAAGTGGAGAATATACGTGTAAAGTGAAGGGTAGTACTGGTCATATAAGGCGATATATGCTTCAGTATCCCCTTGCTGCAGTCGTTGCAGCAGAACCGCTTCTTCATTGCTCACTGGATGCTCGATTTGATGACTAAAGTAAGCAATTGGCGGAAAATTTCTGCAAAAATTTAGGGATCGCCTTCGGCGATGGAAATTGTCTTGGAACAGGATTAGGCTGATTATACTGATTAGTTTGATTTGATTTTTTTTGATTTATAAAGGATTAAGGGAGATAGAAGCGGATATATTAGCTTTTATCTCCCTCAGGAAAATCTAAAAAAAATCCAAAAGTAAAAATCAAGTTAATCAGTATAATCAGCCTAATCCTGTTCCAAGACAATTTCCATCGCCGAAGGCGATCTAAGAAAACGCCGGTGCATACTCCGCCGCAAAGGAGGAGAAGCTCCGCGCCGGCTTACCGGTTACGTCCATTACTGCTGTAGAAACGGCTGCCGCTTCGCCGCGGGCGTAATGGGCATAGTCTTCAATAAGTCCTTCGGCCTGCCAGGCGGGAAACCCTGCGTGCAAGAGAGCGGGCAGCAGTTCTGCTCCGGTAACGTTGATGTAGCGGATAGTGCGTCCCAGCGCATGCGACAGACTTTCCGCCAGTGCGGCATGGGTGAGCGGTTGTGGCCCGGTAATATCGTAGGTTTTGCCTTCATGCCCGTTGGTGGTGAGGGCGGCAGCCGCAACGGCGGCAATGTCGCGGGTGTCTACCACGCTGATGGGAGCGTTGCCGGCGGTGGCAAAGAATTTATTTTGCGCGGCAATTATTTCGCGGAAACCCAGTAGCCCCTGCATAAATAAATTGGGTCGCAGGAAAGTATAGGCCATGCCGGATAAGCGGATCTCTGCTTCTACCGTGGCATGGTACCGTAGAAAACGTACGGGCGATTGCGCGGCAGCATGCAGCTGCGAGAGCTTTACGATATGTGGCAACCCGCTTTTTACGGCAGCGGCTACAAAATTACTTTGCAGTTTTTCGGCTTCTTCAGAAGAATTGGTGAGCAGGAAAGCTTTCTCTATGCCTTTCAGTGCAAGGGCCAAACTGTTTGCATCGTTGAAATTGCCGGTTACTATTTCAGCGCCGGGTAAGGCGGCGATAGTGTTTGCGTTATGGTCTGTTGTCCGCACCATTGCGCGGAAGGAAACGCCCTGTGCGGATAAATGTTTGGCCAGTGTAGTACCAATGTGCCCGGTAGCGCCGGTAATCAGGATATTTGCCTGTTTCATAGCTGTTTGTTTTTATGATGTAAAACTCGGCTTTCCGCCAGGCAGGAAATTGTAAGAAAACGAAACGGATTTGATAGTTGCGGGGATTTACTATCTTCGCCCCCGGTTCTTTATGTATTACTAATCGAAGCAAATAATGGTTCCCGCTGAAAAGCGGGATTAAAAGGGAACTGTGTGTAAATCACAGGCTGTCCCGCAACTGTAAGCTTCCGGCAGCATAATATGCTGCAACTGGTAAATAATATGCCACTGTTCCGGCCAGGAATGGGAAGGCGTTTACCAGCGGAATAAGCCAGGAGACCTGCCTTTATTTCACTTTGACAATGCTTTCGGGGATTGAAGCGTGTCAGGTTTCGGTATCGGTAATTATTAAGAACAGGCGTATGCATGATTACATCATGCGCTTGTTCCTGTATGTATACCATGCCTTCTCCTTCCGTATCTATCTTCTCAAAAACATTGCTGTACTATATAAAAGAGCGTGAACGTCATGTATCACCTTTTAAACAATCAGTAATGATTATCCACAACTTAGGCTATCCGAGGATAGGTAGCCAGCGTGAATTGAAAAAAGCCTGCGAAAGCTACTGGACAGGCAAAATTACCCTCGATGAATTACAGGCAACCGCCCGTAATATCCGTTTACAAAACTGGGCGTTGCAGCAACAGGAAGGGATCGACTGGATTCCCTGCAATGATTTTTCCTTTTACGACCAGGTGCTGGACACTACCCTGATGGTGGGCGCCGTGCCGCAGCGCTATCGTGCATTACAGGAAAAAAAGATCCACGAAACAGACCTGCTTTTTGCAATGGCGCGTGGTTACCAGCGCGATGGCGACGATATCACTGCAATGGAAATGACGAAATGGTTTGATACCAACTATCACTATATCGTTCCCGAATTCACAGCCGATCAAACATTTCATTTCTTCTCCCGCAAAGTAACCGACCAGTTCCTCGAAGCAAAAAAAGAAAACTATGCTGCCAAGCCGGTGATCCTCGGCCCGGTATCTTTCCTGTTACTCGGAAAAGAGAAAACTGCGGGCTTTAACCGTTTATCGCTGATTGGTAAACTGCTGCCGGTATACCTGGAGGTGCTGTCGCAGCTTACCAAAGCCGGCGCTGAAGTAGTGCAGCTCGATGAACCCTGCCTGTCGCTCGACCTGGATGAAGCAACCCTGCAGGTATTTACCGATACTTATGCGCAAATTCACGCGGCATTCCCGCAACTGCATATCCTCCTGGCTTCTTATTTTGAATGCTATGGAAAAAATCTGCCGGTGGCGCTGGCATTGCCGGTGCAAACATTGCATCTCGACCTCGTACGTTGCCCATTGCAACTGGATGATATCCTGGCAACAGCGATCGCCCATACTTCTTTACACCTCTCGCTGGGCGTAGTGGATGGCAGGAATATCTGGAAGAATGATTATACACGATCTTTACAGCAGATACAAAAGGCAGTAAGCGCGTTGGGAAAAAAACGTATCGCCATTGCTCCTTCCTGCTCATTGCTGCATGTGCCATGCGACCTTGATAACGAAACGGCCCTTTCTCCCGAAATTAAAAACTGGATGGCCTTTGCCAAACAGAAATTGCAGGAGCTGAAAGACCTGCGTGATATCGTGAACGGCAATACCGCGTTGCTGGATACCAACAAAGCGGCTATCCATAGCAGGGCCACGTCGCCACTCATTCACCGGAAGGAGGTGAAAGACCGGGTAGCGGCATTTACCGCCGCAGATGCACGCAGGAACAGCATGTTCCCGGTACGTCAAAACATCCAGCAGCAACAGTTTGGGCTCCCGCTGTTCCCTACTACCACCATCGGCTCTTTCCCGCAAACAGACGATATCCGGCAGTTAAGGGCGCGCCTGAAAAAAGGAGAGCTGACTACCGAACAGTATGAAGCCGCCATTGAGAAAGCCACCATAGACGTGATCCGCTGGCAGGAAGAAATTGGCCTGGATGTATTGGTACATGGCGAATTTGAGCGGAACGATATGGTGGAGTATTTCGGAGAACAACTGCAGGGATTCCTCTTTACAAAAAATGGCTGGGTACAGAGTTACGGCAGCCGTTGTGTAAAACCACCGGTTATTTTTGGAGATGTAAGTCGCCCGGCAAACATGACCGTGCGCTGGAGCAGCTTTGCACAGGCGCATACCAACAAGCTGATGAAAGGCATGCTCACCGGTCCCGTTACCATTTTGCAATGGTCTTTTGTGAGAGATGACCAGCCGCGTTCCACCACCGCCAACCAGATTGCATGGGCGATCCGCGACGAAGTAGTGGCATTGGAACAGGCAGGCATTAAAGTGATCCAGATAGATGAACCGGCTATCCGGGAAGGCTTACCTTTGCGTAAAGAGAACCGCGCAGCCTACCTGGAATGGGCAGTACAGGCGTTTCGTATTTCCGCCAGCGGCGTTAGGGATGAAACGCAGATTCATACACACATGTGTTACAGTGAATTTAATGATATCATTGAGCATATTGCCGCGATGGATGCAGATGTGATTACCATCGAAACTTCCCGTTCGCAGATGGAGCTACTGGATGCCTTTGCTGATTTTAAATATCCTAACGAGATAGGACCCGGCGTATACGACATTCATTCTCCCCGCCAGCCGTCTGCGGAAGAAATGATTTCACTGCTGGAGAAAGCCGCTGTTACGCTGCCAGCCAGGAACCTGTGGGTAAACCCGGATTGCGGTTTGAAAACCCGTAAATGGCCGGAAACAAAAGTGGCATTGTCGAATATGGTCCGGGCAGCGGAAGTGATGCGGGAGAAAGCATCTTTGTAAAAAAGAAAAACAGTACAAACATGACTATAGAAGAAAAAATTCTTCATTCGGAAACCCGGATCTTTAAAGCCGTATTTCCCAGTACTACCAACCATTACGATACGTTATTCGGCGGTACCGCTATGTCGCTCATGGATGAAGTAGCGTTTATTACTGCTACCCGTTTTGCACGTAAAAAAATGGTGACGGTATCTTCCGGGAAAATAGATTTTAACCGGCCCATTCCGGCAGGCACCATCGTGGAGCTGATCGGAAAAATAACCGAAGTAGGCAATACCAGTGTTAAAGTGTTGGTAGAAATATACATTGAAGAAATGTATTCCTATTCACGGGAAAAGGCTATCACGGGTACTTTTAGCCTGGTGGCCATTGGGGAGGATAAGCAACCGGTAAGCGTGAAGTAGTCAAAGAAGAAGAGGGGTGATACAGTTTAGCTGATCACCCCTCTTTGTGTTAATCATGGATACTATTCAAGGTTAAGATCTTTTACGCCCAGTACTTCTGTGGAAATTTCGCCTAACCATCCGGCTTCTGCGCGGATAGCCGTATGTACTTTTATAAAGTTGATTCCTTTCAGCACCACCGGTTTGCCGGTTTTATCTACTGCCCAGTCCAGTTTTATTTTTGCATCACTATCATCATTCGCGAGGTTATCTGCATAACCCCAGGAGAAAGCGGGTGAAACATAGTAAGGAGAGAACGGATCGCTGGAAGTATTTTTGATGTTGAGATCTGTTAGTTTTGTGCCGGTAAAAGTGATGCTGTCGCCTTTCCACTGCGGGTAATACGACTGATCATGAAATACATTTTTTGAGAGATAACCGGTGTGCCCCTGGTTGTCTTTCCAGCGGATATACTCTGTATCGCTGGTATACGGATCATCCGGATTGGTGACCCTGTCTTTTGTTTCGTCAGGTTTATAGTAAGTGACCTGGTAGTTCTTTACCGTTTTGGAGCTGTTGTATTCCGAACCGGCAATTTCGTACCATTCATCATCAGGTAAGCCGTTTTTATTGGCATCTGCAGATACGGAGATAACGCCGGGTTCTGCAAACTGGTTGAAAGCATTGCCTAATACGATGAAAGAATATTCGCCGGGTACATTTTTGATGGTATGGTCAAAGCCCATCACTACATAGCCGCCGAACCCGCCGAGGGAAATCATATTTTCCTTCCCTAAAGCCGCCAGTGCGTAATCCGCCATTTGTTTGGCAGAATCGCCTTGCTTCCATAGGGGCAGTTCATTGGTAAATTGTCCGGGCGCGGGGAAGTATTCAAAAACTTTAGTCACCTTATTGAGGAAAGGACCGGTGGGTTCCGGATCTTCTATGGGTGGCGTTACGTCTTTATCCTTGGAACAACTGCTTACCATAACAGCGATGAACGTGGCTGCGAGTAGAAATTTACTTTTCATTTGTATAGATTTAGTTGGTTATGATTATTTGGTTGCAGAAACAAAAGCTATGTGCGCAGGTATTTCACCCGTGGTGACCGACCATTTCTTTTTGCCTGCTTTATCAAAGCAGTATAGGGTTCCGGAAGAGACGTAGTCCTTCGCATCCGTTACAAAAATTTCTTTAGTGGCGGGGTTTATTGCTACGCCGTAGGGCATACGGATGGATTTATCCGTACCATCTGTAATGAAATTAGTGTTTAACACCGTTTCTGTTTTTACGTTTACCATGTTATAGGTGATGGTCCATTGGCCGGTGTTATAACTGAAAACAGAACCGTATACGTAAGCGGTGTCACCGGAAATACACAGGTTACTCACCGGAATATCAAATTGTTTCTTTACTGCATCTGTTTTGGCGTCTATCACAAAAAGGCGGGATGGTGTATTGTAGTAGTCGCCGCGGGAAGTCACATAAATATCGCCATCGTTGTCGGCCTTGAGGCGGTCGAGGTTAATAGCTACATCAATCTTTTTTATCTCTTTAAAAGTATTCAGGTCTATTACCGACACGGTGCGATCATAATCAGGTGCGCGGTAACCGCCGGAATTGGCTACGTACAGCTTGTTGCCTACTACGGCCATTTCTTCCGGTTGATAGCCCACAATTACTTTGCGTGTAATTTCCAGGGTAGTAGTATCTATCTCTGCTACAAAACCGATGGGCGCATTGGGTTCTATCAGTACCGGGCCTGCATAGGAGCTTACGTATGCTTTGCCGTTGGCGAAGGTTATGTAGCGGCAATTGAGGATGTCGATCTGTTTGATCCGTTTGGTACTTGCTGCATCCATTACTTCTACTTTATTGGAAATATTGATCACGGCATAAAGTTTCGTGCCATATACTTCTATGTCGTTGCCTACATCGCCCAGTTCCTTTACTGCAGTGGGATTGGCAGTAGCATAGATATTACTTTTGTAGATGCCCGTAGTATAATCGTAATAATCCAGGGAAGCTTTATTACTGCCCATATTGCCTTCATTCAGCAGATAAAATCCATTGAGCAAAGAGCCTGGTGTGGCGGTATCTACCGGTGTTACTTCGGGCGGAACAATTCTTTCTCCTTTCCGGCACCCGGTGATGGCCTGTGCTGCCAGGGTGGCTACCCATATTGTATTCCTCAATTGTTTCATCATGTTTATTAAATATTCACGGTTAAGATGAAGCGGTAATTTCTTCCCGGCATGGGGTAGCTGATCACCACTTCATAGAACTGGTTGGCGAGGTTGTTTACCTGTGCCGTTACATGGAACCGGGTATGTTTATAATTGAATTGTTTACCCAGTGAAAGATCGCTGGTATACCAGGGTTCCACGTAGTTCTTTAACTTATTTTCCTTGCTGTTGTATCTTTCCCCGGTATAGATAAAGCTGTAGTTGGCTTCCCATTGTTTATAGTCGGCGCCGAGGATCAGCGAGCCGCTGTGACGGGGAATATAAACGATCTGATCTCCGTAGAAGCTGTCGGACGGGTCGGTGAAATCCTGTGCGCGTTGGTAAGTGTAAGTGAGGCGTGTACTGAACTGCACCTGTTTTTTTATAAGCCACAGCACTTTTGCTTTTACATCTACGCCTTTTATTTTTACAAATCCCAGGTTCTCCATTTGCCAGCTGAGCATGCTGGCGCCGGGAACGGCTACTATCTTATCATTTACTTCATTGTAGTAGGCATCTGTTTCAATACCTGCCTGTGTGATCCAGCTGTTGGCAAAGGTTTTATTCCAGGTGAACCCTACATCGTATTGTGTGGCGAATTCCGGCTTCAGGAAGCGGTTGCCGATTTCGGTATAATACAGGTCGTTAAAGGTAGGCATGCGGAAGATCTGTTTGTAAAACCCGCGCAGCCGGAAATCCGGTGAGTGGGTGGGTTGCCACGAAACAAATACTGCCGGTGTAAATTTTTGCTGGTACGGCGCCGAGGCATTTTTCTTTACCGTTTCATTCACAAAGGTACCCAGCAGGCTGGCCTGCGCGCTGAAGCGGTTGAAGCTGATATTGGTGGCAGCGGCGGCCAGGGTGGTAAAACGGGTAGGGTAGCTGAAGTTGGTAAGATCGGCATCCAGGCGGTTCCATTGGAAGTCGCCGGAAGCCGCAATGGTCCACCAGTTGGTGAGGGCGTACTGGTGTGCCATTGAGAAATACATTTCATATTGGCGGTAGTGGTTATCGATATAAAGGCGGGCGGTATCCGGCGCCAGGAAGCGCGTATAGTCGTAAGCGTATTTTCCGTTCAGCAGGATGCTGTAACGTTTGGAGATATCTTTCCGGAAGCTGGATTGCACAAAGATGTTCTGATCCCATTGGCGGTCCACATGTCCGAATACGCCGTTGACGATGAACCCCGGCAGCCCGCGTTCCGACTGGTAGTAGTACACTTTGGTGCTCCATTCGCCGCCATCCAGCAGGCCATTGAATCCACCTTCCACACGCACGGCATTGATATCGCCGTTCTTCCGGTAAGCGCTGGTATCATATACCAGGCGCCCGTTTTCGTCGCGCTTCTGGTAAGAGAATTTATACCTGCCAGTTGCATTGATCCATTCGGTGCTGAAGGAGGCAGCTACTTTGCTGCTGATCTTTTGCTGCCATAGCAGGGAAGGGTTGAACAGGCCAAAAGAACCGGTTTTTATAGTACCCCTGAGATGTGTTTTTTCTCCCGGTGCAAATTTGGGTTTGAGAGAAGTGAGATAGATGGCGCCGGCTGATCCAAAGTCTTTCGCCGGCTGAAAGATGTTACTTTTCTGCCCGTTGTACAGGGCAATTTCTTCCATATTATCCAGCGAAAACCGGCCCAGGTCTACCTGGCCATTCTGGGCGTTACCCAGTTGGATGCCATCATAAAATACGCCTACCTGGTTGGTGCCCATGCTGCGGATATCAACGGTTTTGAGACCGCCGATACCGCCATAATCCTTTACCTGCAACCCGGCGAAAAAGCGGATGGCATCCGCCACGGAGTGGCTGCCCAGCCGCTCCAGTTCTTTCGCCTGCATTTTCTGCCCGGGGCTTACTTCCCTGGCAGTGCGCAGCGCTGTAACGGAAACCTCCCGGAGGTCTTTGGATGTTACACTGTCGGCCTGCTGTGCAAAGGCCGCAACTACTCCGCAGAGCAATAGCAGCAACATGCCGGCGGCTTTCGCCGGTGTTTTGAAACGCATCATTCCCAAGCTTGTTAATGTTCCATTAACAGCTTTCGCAATAAGAAAAATAATCAGGAAAGAGACAAGATACGGGGGATACCCGCAGATTGAATTTATTCCCAAGCTTCATTCCACGAAAGCTTAAAAAATCAGTGGTATGGCAGGTATTCTGACTTATCTCTGCTTCAGGCGACCTTCCCATTGAACGTTCAACAGTGGTCTGATTGGCGATGCCTGAGCATTGTATGAGACTTACAGCAGCGGGACTGTCCGGGATTTTCACCCGAGTTCCCTTTTAATCAGGCATATCCGGAGTGGACATACCTGAACCATAGCGGGGCAAAAGTAGGTTATTATTTGATCGATTCAAAACATGGGGCAGATATCCGGACGGCAGGCAGCTTGCCGGTATCTGAACTGATCATGTGGAAACCTGCATTTACCAGTTCTTCGAAATTATGCCATGTTGAGTAGGTGGGAAAACAAATCCGCCGTTTTTGCCGCTTTTTGCCGGATTATGCCAGGCCCTTTTTATTGATAGTGTATGGGGAGTGTATTGGGAGTGTATCATGAGTGTATGGTGAGTGTATGGGAACAGTATGGGGACTGTATAGGGACTGTATGGGGAATACGATGCATAGACGACTCCTAAGTATCCGAGAAGTATCTGAGAAGTATGTGAGAAGTATGCAGGAAGTAATGTCATCTCCCGGCGGCAGCTGCTTCCTCGCAATTATCTTTGCGCCTGGTATCAATGAGATACTGGATCTTCCATCCATCGGGGAGCTTCACCATTTGAAAGGAGTCTACCCCGCAGTGGGAGAACTGCCCTTTGAAAAAGAAGCGGTAGGGCGTCCATACGGAGGCCAGCCGGCCATCTATCAGGATGCTGCCAAACACGATACGCTCGTCGGCAGCCTTTGCAGGCAGTCTGCGTATAAATGACGTAAATTCACTGATAGGAGTGGTAAGGACAGTATCCTTGCCCGCTTTGGTTTCCATTACAGACTGCAATATCGCCCCCGGTGTGAAACAGGCGGCTACTGCAACGCTGTCTGAATTATTCATGGCCGTGAACAGCTGGTTAATAGTGGCTTTCACTGCTTCTTCCTGCGATTGGGCATAGAGTGAGGTGCTGACGATGGTTAGTAGGAGGCTGAATATAATAGAGCGCATTTTTTTTCTTACAATATACCGAATTTGCCTCTGTTCCCGGTGCGCTAACCAATGATTCCTTTTTCTTTTAAAACATCTTCCTCGTTTTCATGACTAACATACATGATTATTTTGAGTGCATCATTAACGTGATATAAAATGTAAGTAATCTCAAATTCAATGATCTCACTTGGATTTTTTGCGTAAACAGCTCCCCACCTCACCAACGCCCTGGTGTAATATTCCCCCATCGGCGATGTTTCCACTTTAATGACTTTCATTTCCTGCATGCCAATCTTCCGGTTAAATTTAAACATCTCTTCCAGCCATTGCGTGAACTTTTCATCGTTTTTGAAAGTCATGCTTCCTGATGGCCCTGCGGCCATAAAGTTTTCTGCATAACAGTTGGCGATGATACCGGCGTTGTTGGCTAAGGAGGCACGACCATATGCAGTGAAGAAGTTTGTGAATGATGCCATAACGGATAGTTTTTGAGAGATTGGATTTAGATTTTTTCTTCAAAGAAATATCAGAAGAAACTAAAACGGGCTTAGAAAGAGTAGAAATTTCATTGAAGGTAAGGATTGGGGTAATTTGATGGAGGATGTATTACGACATATTATGTCGTTGTAATCGCTCAATTACGACATAATTTCGACAATATGTGTCGCAATACTTGACTTTACGACACATACTCGGTATATTCGATTAATAAATGTCGTAATGTATCGTAATGAAAAGCAGTCAGGAAAATATAAATCGCGAACTGGAAATCATCAAAAACTCTCTTGAACAATTTAAAGAGGGAGCTTCTCTTGATGACCTTAAAAGAGCGGCGGGACTAGAAATCGGATCCCGTACCTTGCAAAGGCGGTTGGATAAATTGCAGGAACTGGGGATCGTTATCAGCTCTGGCAAGACGCGCGCGACCCTTTACCATTTGGTTCAGACACAAGCCGAACTCAAAGAAGAAAAGGGAAAAGAACAAGATGAAGATTTAGTGCCTTTGTCCAGCAAGAGCAAGGAGATCAGAAAATTGATCACACGGCCAATCGCCCGTCGTCGTCCAATTGGATACAATATGGACTTCCTGACCTCTTACCGTCCTAATGTTGATAGCTATCTTACATTGGATGACAAAAAACGACTCACGGAATTAGGACATACAGCACGGTTGGATCAACCTGCCGGAACCTATGCTAAAGAAATCCTGCAAAGACTGCTTATAGACTTATCCTGGAACTCAAGCCGCCTTGAAGGAAATACTTACAGTTTGTTAGATACGCAGCGTCTTGTTTCTCAGGGTCAGGTGGCGGATAATAGAACGGCGGCGGAAGCACAAATGATCCTTAACCATAAGGACGCCATCGAGTTTATCGTACAGGCTGCAGATGAAATCGGATTTAACCGCTATACACTTACGAACCTGCATGCATTGCTGTCGAACAACTTGCTGCCCGATCCGGCAGCATCTGGAAGGCTACGTACATTTGGCGTAGGGATTACGAATTCAGTCTTTACACCGCTTGGTATACCTCAGCAGATCGAAGAAATGTTCGAATTAATACTTGAGAAAGCGAGAGCAATTAAAGATCCATTCGAACAGGCGTTTTTCATCATGGTGCAATTACCTTATTTGCAGCCTTTCGACGATGTTAATAAACGTGTATCACGCCTTGCCGCAAATATTCCGTTGAACCGGTACAACTTTGCACCCTTAGCTTTTGTTGATGTGCCCGATGACATTTACGTGCAGGGGATACTGGGTATTTATGAACTCAATCGCATAGAATTATACAAAGATGTATTTATGTGGGCTTATGAGCGCTCTGCACTGAGATATGCCGCTCTACGTCAATCGCTGGGAGAACCAGATCCCTTCAGATTAAAATACCGGGAAGCGATCCGGGACCTTATAACTGAAATAATTTCCAATGCCATGCAGCAAAAAGAAGCAATGGCCATCATCCAACAGAAAGCAGTAACACTCCCAGAGAAAGATCGGTCCAAATTTACTGAAGCTGTTGAAACGGAATTGCTGTCTTTGCATGACGGAAATTTTGCACGTTATTGGGTCAGACCGTTAGAATTTAAGCGGTGGAAGGAAGTATGGGAGAAACAATAAAGCCGCATAAACCCTAAGATTTACGCGGCCTGAAATACATTACTTTATAACAATCTCCGCCACCACCGGCAAATGGTCCGATGGATACGGCTCATTCACTACACTGCTGCTTTTCACCGTAAAACCCGGGGCGTTTGTCCACATAATGTGATCAATCACCCGGTTGGGGTTGTTCACCGGGATGGTGAACCCGCAATCGGTACAGGAAGGGGTGAATTTTTTCAGCAATACCTGGTAAGATGCGCTTTCCGGTTTGCAGTTAAGATCGCCTGCAAGGATGAAGGGGATCGATTTGGCGGCTGCAATTTTGTTAATCTCAGCTGCCTGTTCATCTCTTACGGCTGCATTGCTAACATCCATATGGGTGCAGGCGAAAACGAATTGTTTGCCGCTGCGTAAAGTGATACCTGCCAATGCTACTACACGGTCTTCACTGGCGGGATTCGCTGTTTCCGGCAGGTGTATGGTTTGCGTACCGGTTAAAAGAAACTTCGATAAAATGGCTACACCATATTCGCCGCCATCATGATCAATGGCTTTGGCAAAGTATACCTGCATACCGGTTTTGGCAGCCAGCTGCGCAGCCTGGTCAATACTGCCGGAGCGTTTTGTATTTACATCCACTTCCTGTAACGCTACGAGATCGGGGTGTTGGCCGTTGATTACGTTAGCAATAGCATCTACTTCAATTTCACCTGTTTTACTCTTTGTTGGAGGATTACAGTGGTGAATATTGTAGGTCATGATCCGGAGAGTATCGCTTGCCGATGCTTTGAAAGAACAAGCACACAACAGGATAAAAGAGAATATTTTCATGATGGTTGTCTTATGTTAGCATTATTCCCAACCGGGATTTTGTGGTCCGAGTGCAGGGTTACGTTGTATCTGCGTCAGCGGAACCGGGAACAGGTAGTGTTTCGGATCTACAAACTGCCTGCCGGTCATTACAATAATATAACCGTTAGCATCTGCAGCGATATTGCTTACCTGTGATGGTACTGCTGCCAGCGATTTCTTCATACCCTTTACATCAGCAGCCAGCAGGCTGCCCTGTTTCCAACGAATAATATCATACCAGCGTTGTCCTTCGCGCGCCAATTCAATCCTGCGTTCCCTCCGGATCTCCGTGCGCAGATCCTGACCATTGGCGGCCAGTTCTGTAAGGATCATTCTTTTCATACCCACCCGGTCGCGGAGCTTATTAATGGTGAGGTCTATGTCGCCCTGTGTAAGCGTACCCTGTTCCATTTTTGCTTCCGCATAGGTTAGCAGCACTTCTGCCAGCCGCATCACATGGATATCGTTCTGATCTTTACTTACCTGCGACACGGTGCTTACTTCCACGTATTTGGTGTAGTAATAACCGGTGATGGTAACGCAGCCCAGCTTATCAGACACAAATTTTGGCGCCGTAAAAATAGCGGGATTGGTGTTGGCAGGGTTGCCATCTCTTTTACCACCCCAGGTGGCGCCGGGTGCAAGAATGGTTTGCTTCATGCGCGGATCACGGTTCTCAAAAAGATTCGCATAGGTATCTTCTTTATACAGCGGCGATTTATCGATGGTAAGACCATCACTGCAGAGATACGCATCCACCAATGCTTTGGTGGGATTGTAACGGGAAGCCTGGTCGGGCACCTGCGATTCACGGCTGATGTTGTGCATGCTCACATCGGTAAGATTGATGCGGGCGGCAATGGTTTCTTTGTTTGCGCCGGCACTGAGTTTACCTTTATAAGTGAACAGGTCGTAGTAGTCCTGTGCAGGCTTACCCGTGCTGTAAAGAGAATATACATTGAGATCCATTACATCTTTGGCTGCTTTTTCTGCTACATCCCAGCGGCTGTCGTACAACGCCATGCGGGCTTTGAAAGCGAGCGCGGTGCCTTTGCTGAAACGGCCCAGCGTGGGGCCGGTTTGCCGCTCTTTTTTCATCATGCCGGCGGCTTCTTCGAGTTCGGACAGGATAAAGTCGATGATCTCTTTACGTTTATTACGCGGACCATACAGTTCATCAATATTCAGTGGTTTGGTTACCAGCGGAAGATCGCCAAAGTAAGATACCAGGTTCATGTACATGTATGCCCGGATGGTTTTGGCTTCACCGGCCATCTGGTTTTTTATTTCCTGCGATACACTGGTAGCACGCTCATAATTGGCAAGGAATACATTGCACTGGCGGATACCGGTGTACTGACTGCGCCATTCTGCATCCACTGCCGAGAGGTCAGGACCGAAGTTGCCGCTGCCAAAGATACGGTAGGTATCTCCGGTGGAAGAATTGATACTGTTGTCGCCCATCTGGTCCATCGCTACGGTATTGTTGTTCTTCACGTTGGCATAAAGCCCGTTCAGCGCCAGTGTTAACTGTTCTTCTGTTGTCCAGTACGTTTCATCAGATATGGCATCCAACGGCGTACGGTCAAGGAATCCTTTCCGGCAGCTGGTAGATGTTACCGCTAATAACACGCAGGTATATAGCAATATCTTTTTCATAATTATTTAAAGTTGATGTTTAAACCAAATACAAATGTTTTTACCTGTGGATAGAAACCGCCGTTGCTCACGGGTGTTTCCGGATCATATCCGTAAAAGAAGTCGGAAGCGGTGAACAGGTTATCGGCAGAGAAATAAAGCCGGAAACGGTCTATCCTCAGCTTTTCGGTAAGGCTTGCGGGAAGCGTATATCCTACCTGGATATTTTTTAACCGGAGATAAGAAGCATTTTCGAGCCAGAAGGTTGACAGGCGCTGGTTATACGAGTAACCATAAGCAAGCCGCGGATAGCTGGCGCCAGGATTTTGTGGCGTCCACCGGTCCAGGTGGATCGGCTGCGGATTGGAACCATCGTTAATAAAAGCATGACGCGCAGCACTGGTGATCCATCCATCTGCTTTACCTACTCCCTGCAAAAAGAAGCTGAAGTCAACACCTTTGTAGGCAACATTTCCCTTAAATCCATAGGTATACCTGGGGATAGCGCTGCCTATCACCTGGCGGTCGTCTGCGGCGGTGATCTTTTTATCGTTGTTTAAATCTTTGTAAATGATATCGCCCGGCATCATAGGATAACTGGCATCATAAGGGAACAGCGGCGTGTATTTGTTGGTGGCGGCATCGTAAGAGTAGTCAGAGATCTGCGAAATGCGGTCCGCCACAAAACCATAAAAGGCATCAATCGGCTGACCCACCGTTCTGATCTGGTCGGCAATAGTGGCCGGCGCATTGCCTAAGCTCATCACCTCATTCTTTACATCAGATAAATTTCCGCTCACACCGTAACTGATATCACCGATCCGGTCCTGCCAGCCTATCATCAGCTCCCATCCTTTGTTGCGCACTTTACCGGCATTCTGGTAGGGGTAACTGCCATTCATGCCAAGTACATCCGGCAATGGTACTCTCAGGAGGATGTCGTTGGTATTGTTGATGTAGTAATCTGCTGTGAGGCTTAACCGGTTGTTCAGGAAGGTGAGATCCAGGCCGATGTCCTGTTTGGTCATCGACTCCCAGGTGAGCAACGGATTGGGAATACCTGTTTGGCGGTAACCGATGGTCAACACATTCCCGATAGGCATGGTGGATACAGAGCTGATAGAGGAAAGATATCCGAAATCATCCTGTACTTTATCATTACCCTGCGTACCATATGATGCCCTGATTTTACCAAAGTTGATAATACCTTCCAGTGATTTGAAGAAAGGTTCTTTTGAAAATACCCATCCTGCCGATCCGGAGAAGAACCAGTTCCAGCGGAGGTCTGCCGCAAAGCGGGTAGATCCGTCGTAACGGAAGTTACCTTCCAGCAGGTATTTGTCGCTGTAGGCGTAATTCACCCGGCCAAACATGGATTGCAACGCATTCTGGCTGCCATCTGAACCGTTGAGCGGGTTGAGTGTACCGAGGTTGATGCTGCCCAGATCCTGTGTAGGCAGGTTGGTTCTGCTGGCGGTGAAATTGCGGCTCACCGTTTCTTCAGAAGAAGCCGCGGCCAGCGCTTTCACGTAATGTTTACCTGCAAAGGTCTTTTCATATTCCGCCATCCCGATCACCGTCTGGTACAAAGAAGTATAATCCCGGTTGTCAATTTTGTTGGGATTATTGGTCTGGTAGATCAGTGAATTATCATCAGGACTGTAGTAGTTAATGGTTTTTGTAAAGATCTGTCTGAAAGAATTGCTTTTCACGAGGCCATACTGTCCTCTTAAACGAAAGTCCTTTGTAATATTCAGCGTAGCCTGGATGTTACCGGTAATTTCCTGTGAAGAGAAATCATTGGTGCCGCCATCTGTTACAAGAGCAACCGGGTTCACCGAACCGCCAAGATATCCCCAGCCACCGGTAGTAAATCTTACCGGTACCAGCGGAGAGATCTGGTGGGCTGATTGGATAGGGCCGCCTGTACCACTTACATCGGCACTGGAACCAGTCTGGTTCCGGTCGATATAACCCAGGTTGGCATCGAGCTGCAGAATGTCGAACAACGTGGTGTTAAGCCTTAAACGCACATTGTGCCTTTTGGCGTTATAGTTATCACCGGTGATAAGGCCGCCCTGTTTCAGGAAGCCATAAGACAGGTAATAGTTAATGTTGTTAGCGCCTCCGGAAAGGTTCAGCATATGGTTTTGCTGTGGTGCGCCCGACTTGTACATTTCTTTCAGCCAGTTGGTATTGGCGTAATAATTCGGATCGCTGCCGTTTTTGGCAATATCAATCTGTTCCTGCGTATAGGTAGGATTATTGCCTGCATTCACTTTGGCTTCATTCAGCAATGTCATGTAATCCACAGAACCCAGGAAAGTAGGTAATGCAGTAGGCGTTTGTACGCCAAAGTAATTGGCATAAGTTAAAGACGGCTTGCCGCTTTTACCTTTTTTAGTGGTTACAAGAATAACGCCGTTGGCGCCACGTACTCCGTAAATAGAAGAGGAGGCTGCATCTTTAAGCACGGATACGGTTTCAATATCGTCCGGGTTCAGGATGTTGAGGTTGCCGCCGGGAATACCGTCTACCACCACCAGCGGATTGGCATCATTGAGCGTGCCTATACCACGGATACGGATGGTATTTTGATCAGCGCCGCCGGGAATAGCCGTGGCATTAACCACGGTAACACCTGTCATCTGGCCTTGCAGCGCAGAAACAACGGAGGTAGCGGGCCGGCCTTTGAAGTCTTCGCTGCTCACCATGCTCACCGCACCGGTAAGGTTGGCCTTTTTCTGCGTGCCATAACCTACCACTACTACCGCATCCAGGCCCACCGTAGATGGCTTCAGGCGGAAGTTGTAATCCTGTTTACTATCTGCCGTAATAATAATTTCTTCATATCCCAGCATTTTTACAGACAGCTTTTCACCCGGATTCACCGCAATCTTAAACTCTCCCTTATCGTTGGTGATAGCGCCTTTATTGGTGGATTGATTTAATATCCTGGCGCCGGGAATGGGAACGCCTTTTTCATCGGTAACGGTACCGGTTATTTCTTCAGCTGCCACCACCGGCATCGCCTTTCTTTTAATAACAATGGTGTTGTTATTGATCGTGTAAGTAAAAGGCTGCCCTTCAAAGCACTTGTTCAATGCTTCTTCCAGCGTGGCATTTACCAGGGTGAAGGTTACGGGCCGGGCATCTGCCAGCATCTCCGTATTGAGCAGGAAATTGTAACCGGTTTGTTTTTTTATTTCTTTAAACACCTCCCTTAACGGGGTTTGTTTCTCAGAAAGATTAACCCTTTGCGCATAGGTAACTGCGCTTACCTGCAGCGAAAGGAAAATAACAAGAGAGAAGGAGAGCTTGACTAACCTGAGTGTCTCCCATGACAGTAGACCTGCCTTTTTCAAGGCATGAGCATTACGCTTCATAAATAAAGTTTAGTTTACGAATTATTGACCTGGCCGATATGTTGTGGACGATAGGTTAATTAATGACAGTGATTTTTCCTGCTTCTATTTTAAATTGTACGGTTCCCGTTAATGCCAGCATATTTAATACTTCTGTAACATTTTTAAAACGGGAGATACTACCCGCAAAAGATAATTTCTTTGTGCCACTGCTATATTCAATATCCACGTTGTACCAACGTGAAATTTTACGCATGATGGATGTCAGGTCTTCATCATTAAAAATAAAGTAGCCATTCTTCCATGACATTACCTGTTCTATATCAGCTTTGTTCACCTTAAAACCTTTGTTCCCGGTAAATATCCCTTCCTGTCCGGGGTTTAGGATCACTTCAGCTGCCTGGTCGTTGCGCAGCCTTACTTTTCCTTCCAGTAACGTAGTGTTTATAGTGGCTTCATCCGTGTATGCCATCACGTTAAAATGTGTACCCAGCACTTCTACCTGCATTCCTTTTACTTTCACCACAAAAGGTTGCTGCTGGTTATGCGCTACTTCAAAATAGGCTTCTCCCTCCAGCTCTACCATTCTTTCCTTACCTGTAAACTGGGTAGGGAAGCGTAGTTTACTGGCAGCATTCAGCCATATCTTACTGCCATCCGGCAGTGTCAGGTTGTACTGCCCGCCCCGCGGAACGGCCAGTGTATTAAATACTGCTAAGGAAGTTGTTTGTGGTTTATCCGCCAGCTGGTAGATCAACTGACCGTTACCGGACTTATTCACCGTGGTATTGCCCTGCGCTGCTATCTGCCCTTCTGTGACCTTATTCAGCTCTACTTCGCTACCATCGGCCAGGATAAGCACGGCCTTATTGGTGCCGGGTAGTATGTTGTGCTTTGTTACAGGTGCTTTTTCAGCTGCCACTGCCAGCGGTTTGTTCCGCTGCAACAGGTGGCTGTTAAAATACAGGAAGCCGGATGCTGCCACCACCAATACCGCTACAGCTGCTGCTACGGCTTTCCAGGGGAATAGCCGTTTTACGTTCTCTTCCCGCGCAATACTTGCAGAGAGCCTGTTATATATCTTTTCTTTTAAGACTTCGTCGGAATGAGCTTCATCGGAAAAACAAAAGTCATCCTCATACTGCTGCAACCGGACCAGTTCTTCCTGGCTGCAATCCCCTCTCAGGGACCTTTCGTACAGATCAAGGTATTCTTCTTTTGTCATCACAGGCGATTCATTTATTCTATAGAGACAATTATTTTCCCTAACACACCTACTTTTTAAAAAAAAGAGTATTTTGTCAGGGAAGGAAGCGCCAACAGGTGTTACAGTGACCATCAACCAGGATCAATTCCTACATATTTCATCTTAATTTAACACGGAGGTAATTTTATTTTGTCAATTTTTGTGACATGATTAGGTGGGATGCTAACACAGCAGATGCTGATTTATGGCTTGCAGTCAAAGACGGTGAAAAAACAGCTTATAACCTGTTATTTAACCGTTATTGGGGAAAGATGTATCAAACCGCTAACAACATACTAAGCGATCCGGAAGCAAGCGAAACAATTGTGCATGATGTATTCCTCACGTTATGGCTTAAAAGAGAAGAACTGCAGATTAATCACTTTCGCAATTATATTATTTCTGCTACCCGTTATCATGTGTACCGCGTGCTGAAGTCGAGAAAAGTATTCCAGGTAGTAGAAGCAGCGGAACATATGGCAGCCATCGGTAACGCTGCTGAAGAAAAAATACAGGAGCAATCTTTCCGCCGGCAACTACACGCTTCCCTCAGCAATTTACCGAAACGCAGTAAAGAAATTTTCCTGTTGAGCAGGGAGGAACAACTCAGTAACCAGGAAATAGCAGAACGTTTGAATATCTCCAAAAGAAGCGTGGAAAACCAGATCACACATGCGCTGCAACACCTGCGACTGTACCTCAAACATTTAATGATGGTGGGAATCATGGTGCTTCCCACCTTTCTTCATTAAATGGTTTTACCCTGTAAACAGGTGGGGCAGTTACCTCTTCCCGTATAACTGTATTTCCTTCACTGCTATCCTGCTGTTTTCAGGCTGTATACCTGTAATAAGATAACGGACATACCTCACTGCTGCATGATGGAAAAGTACCGGCTGATAATTTTGCCCGGATACCCGTTCAGTATTCTTTACACTTATCCAGTCGCTGCCGTTGGCAGATACAGCAATGCTGTAAGTGTACCAGTCGCTGTCTTTCCCCCACACCACGCGGCTGCCACTCAGTTGGTATTCATTTTTCAGATCCAGGGTAATGCTTACAGGAATACTTCCTGCGCCGGATACCCATCCTGTGGCGGTGTTGCCGTCGATAACCGCACGCAAACCTTCATCCGCAGGCTGCACAAAGCCGGCTTTACCGGTGAGCTTAATCTCCTGGAGTTGTTTGGCAGGGATGGTGTCTGTATAATACGCCGCCATTGTTTTTTTATCTTCGTGTATCCATTGCCGGTGGGCGCCATCTTTTACGTATTGATACGGTGCTGCGGTTGTTTTAATCACCTTACTGCCTGGAGCCATGCCGGCGCTTTTTACATTGATCTGTATATTTCCTGCGGTGGCAGCGTGACGGATAACACCGTACGCAATACCGCCTTCCGTTTTCTGCAAAGCGATACCTGCTGCCGGAATATTTCCGCCTATGAGAGCGCCTTGTCCTGATACGCTGATCTGAACAGTATAGGATTGCCCGGCGGTTTCGTTGGATACAAGCGTGCCGTTCCGGTCGCATACCTTCACATAAAAAGGCGTCATAGAAAAGCCGTCGGCAACGGAAACAGCAGCAGCTTCCGGAATTTCAATTTCCAGGTGATGAGGCGTGCCGGGTGTTTTCACCATATGTGTGCAGGCAGCTTTCCCATCCAGGATACCGATGGCTTTCAATTCGCCGGGCTCGTATTTGCCGGTGTGAAAAACAAAGTAGGGGCTGCCGCCTTTGGCCGCTACAAAAGGCGCGGTGCGGGCGTTTTGCTCCCTGGTTATTTCGCCGCAGAATTTGTTGTTCCGGTAAAGCTGTACAGCATCGCAGTTGGAGAATATCATGATTGCGCTATCCAGTGCCGGCTGGTTGTTGTAGCTGCCAATGTATACCATAGGCCCATAGGCGGGATTACGGGCATCCTGCATGGCCTGGAGCTGGTAGTAACTGAATTTCTCATAGCGGTCAAGATCGGTAACGCCGCTGAAAGCGGTGATGGGATCGGAGCCACGGGTGTAGTCGTTGTAGCTCCATACAAAGTAACCGCCTATCCTGGGATTAGCGTCCAGTCCGCCATGATCCCAGTAACCGCCCAACGCTTCGGACGTTTCCCCGTTCAATGCATTTTGCCGCAGTACACATTGGTTGACTAATCCTTTTTCTGTGTACATCCTGCTGGCGCGCAGGCTGTTTTCTTTTTCGGCATCGGCCATCCAGGTATCGCCCCATTCACGGGTAATAAACGGGCGTGACGGCATCGGATCGGAGCCATCTTCATTTATTACTTTATAGGAAACGTTGTAATGATCTTTACTGCGGGCATTAAAATCGTCGGCTACAAACAGCTGGTTGCCGGGCATTTCGTTCCGTGCGGTTTGCACGGCCTGCTGCATCCATGCTGCTGTAGCAGGCGACTCATTGAGAGACGTTTCCCAAAGGAAAACAGACGGGTGGTTGCGGTCGCGGCGGATCATCTCCCGGATGTCGCGGTAAGTGTTTGCAACGAACAGGGAGTCTTTGGAAAAGAACTGCCATCCGGGTTCGCACTCAATCACCAGCAAGCCTGTTTTGTCGCAGGCATCCAGGAATGCGGGCGATGCGGGATAATGCGCGGCGCGCACCGCATTGAAACCTCCTTTCTTGAGCTGAAGGGCATCGCGGTATTGCAGGTTATCTGTTGCCGCGTCGCCGGTATATTCGTATGCCTGGTGCCTGTTGGCGCCACGCAGGTATAATTTTGCTCCATTGATATAAAAGCCGTCGGCAGCAAAGGCAATATTTCGTATGCCCGTATACGTGACCAGGCTATCCACCCGTGCATTGTCTTCATAAACAACGGATACCAGGTGATACAGGTAAGGATGATCGGGATGCCATAAATGAGGTGCGCTCACGGTAAGCGATTGCCGGATATCCGCATCTGCCTGTGCGGGAATGTGCTGCTCACTGGCTGCTGTTGCTACCGGCAAGCCACTGCTATCCACCAGTGTTGTTTTCAGTGTGGCATGTACCGGTTTACCGGAAGCATTCACGATATTGGTTTTTATGGCAACAGCCGCGGCATCCCTGCCAACGGCGGGGTAGGTGATAAATACGCCGCCACCGGCTACCTTATTGGCTTCCAGCGGATGGGAGATAAACACTTTTTCAGTAACCACCATCGACACATTCCTGTAGATGCCGCCAAAGTAGTTGAAGTCGAGCTTCGACTGTGGTTTTCCCGGTGGAATCTGCGGGTTATCTTTATTGGAAACCTTTACTGCCAGTACATTATCTTTTTCAAAATTCACATACGCGCTGATGTCTACCACAAAGCCCATATAGCCGCCTGCATGGGTGGCTATTTTGTGGCCATTGAGATATACATCCGCGATGGTTTGCACACCTTCAAAACAAACGGTGATCCTTTTATTACGGTATGAGGGCGGCATTTTAAAATATCTCCTGTACCAGCCAATGCCCTGGTATACCGCATTGCCGCCGTTATGCTTTTTCTCAATACGCATTACGTGCGGGATGCTGATGCCTGACCAGTTTTTATCATTGAATGTTACCTGCTCCGCGCCGGTGATATCGCCTCTTTGAAAGGCCCAGTGGGTATTGAAGTTAAGAACGGTCCTGGTTTGCTGTGCGGACAAGGTGAAAGGAAGAATAAAACAAACCAGCAGGCCGGTAATGAAACGATACATGTGAATACTTTTTAAGCATAAAAAAATCCCGCTCATCTTTCAACTCGCGGGATTTCTTTTGATTGTTACAGTTGTATTAGTAGCCTGGGTTTTGTGTCAGGTTTTTGTTGATATCCCTTTCTGCCTGTGGTACCGGCCACAGGTAATCCCTGTTTTCCACAAACGTGCGCTGCTCTACGGTGATATGATCTCCGCTGAGGGTGAGTTTACCATTGGCGGGATCTACGGTGCCCAGCCGTGCGCCGTACACCGTACCGGATCTAACGGCAGTGCCTATCTTCCAGCGCTGCACATCATACCAGCGTAAGCCTTCCAGCGCCAGTTCCACCCTGCGTTCGCGTCTTACGAGTGTACGCATTTTATCAACGGTGTTATATACTGTTCTGTCTACCGCCGGCATGCCTGCGCGGGTTCTGATGGCATCTATCGCATCATACACGGTATTGTCAATAACGCCTGATTCAATTTGTGCTTCTGCATAAGTGAGCAGTATTTCGGCGTAGCGGATCACCATCATATTCAGCCCGGTGTTCCACATATCCGTATAGTCGGAGAGGTTAGACGTGAATTTTTTCGGAATGTAAGCCGTTTTGGAATTGTTATCCCCGTTATAGTAATCGCCGGATGTGCTTTGAATGGAGTTGTAGTATTTACCCTCATACAACTGGCCAGGGCACACGATGGTAGCGGTTAAGCGTGGATCCCTGTTGTTGTACGGATCATTTTCGGAATAGCCGGATGTTGGATCATCAATGGTCTTTCCGTTTTTCATTTCGTAGGCATCCACCAGTGCCTGTGTAGGGTCGAGGGAACCCCAGCCGCCAAAGGAAGAGGATGGCATTACACCGATATCGGCATTGGGATAGTCATTCTCTTTGTATTGTACATCGAGGATCACTTCTTTATTGTTTTCGTTCTGGATACGGAACAGGTTCTGGTAGTTAGGAAAGAGTTCATAACCCAGGGCCATGATCTTTTTACAATCAATGATACAGGCGGCGTAGTTTTTATCATACAATTCCAGCCTGGCTTTCAGGGAAAGTGCAGCGCCCTGTGTAATGCGGCCAACCTCACTACCACTGTAGCTTACCGGCAGGGTAGGTGCAATGGCTTCCAGTTCATCCAATACAAATTTGCGTACTTCGGTAGCGGCTGTTCTGGAAATGGTATTGGCTTCTTCCGTGGTAACGGAGTTTTTAGCCAGTGGTACATCTCCGTAAAGCTGTGTAAGGGTAAAGTACTGGTAAGCTCTCAGGAAACGGGCTTCACTCTTAAACTGTGTTTTTAAAGTTTCGTCCATCGGCGTTTTATCAACGTTTTCCAGGAACCAGTTGCATTTCTGGATGGAGGTATAGCTCCAGCGCTTGGAGGCGTTGGTATTAGCCGGTGTAATGTTGCCATTGCCATAGTCCGTATAGCCTTCCCAGTAGTACTGGCTGTACATATTATCGCTCACGGCGTCCATATAGAGCAGGGTGTAGTCGCCTTCCCAGTCTTTGTAGCAGCCGTTCAGAGCTGCCTGGGCGTCGCCCTGTGAATTCCAGAGGGATTCGTTGCTGTAGGCATTTGTTGGCTGCCTGTCGAGGAAATCTTTGTTGCATGCGGATTGCAGCGCAGCAGAGAAGAGTATTATATAGAGGATGTTCCTTTTCATGATGTTGATTGCTTTTCGTTAAAAACTAACATTTACGCCAAACGTGTGCACTTTCACCTGCGGGTAGTAATAAATACTGCTGGTAATAGATGCTTCCGGATCTATCCATTTATACAGGCCGTCGAAGGTGAGGATATTTTGTCCGCTATAGTAGAAACGTACTTTGTTGATACCGATCCTTTTCACCACTCTTTCCGGCAGTGTATAACCTACCTGCAGGTTTTTAAGACGCAGGTAAGATCCGTCTTTCACCCAGAAGGAAGAAGGCGTGCCGCTGGGATCATTTTGCGTATAGCCACTCCAGATGCGTGGTAACGCTGCTGAAGTGTTTTCCGGCGTCCAGGTATCCAGTAAAGCGGAAGTGGGTTTACCGGCAGAAGAACTTACACTGCCCAGTTTACCGGCGTCGATGTATGTTTTCACACCAGCGGCGCCCTGCAGGAAGATATTGAGATCAATATTTTTCCAGGAACCGCCGAGGTTAACGCCAAAGGTTACTTTCGGGAAATAATTGCCCAGGTATACTTTGTCGGCACTGTTAATGGTGTCATTACCGTCCTTGTCTTTGTATCTCAGATCGCCCGGGGCAGTTCTGTTGGATTGATAAGGCGATTTGGCTACTTCGTCGGCCGATTGGAAAATGCCATCTGCTTCGTATCCGTACAGGGCATTGATAGGGTAGCCCACCTGTCTGAATGTATAGCCGGTAATGGTTGGTCCTGTGCCATGAAGGTCGGTTACTTCATTCTTAATAAAGGCTGCGTTCACGGAGGCATTGTACTTGAAATCACCTGCGTTGTTTGCGTAGCTGAGTGAAAATTCCCATCCTTTGTTCAGCACAGAGCCAGCATTTTGAACAGGCGCGTTCAAACCATATACCCCGCCAACCGGTATGGCCAGGAGGATATCATGAGTTGGTTTATAGAAATAATCTGCAGTAAAGTTTAAGTTTCCATCCAGGAAGCCTGCGTCGATACCCACACTTGTTTCAGTGGTACTTTCCCATTTGATATCTTTATTAGCTCCATTGACAGGCGCTACGCCGGCTGCAATAGCGGCAGTTGTACCACCAAAAGTATAGTTCTGGGTTCCATCAATGCTGGTTATCCACGGATAGTAAGGAGCTGCCGGGTACTTAGTATCATCCGGGCCTATTACGTTCTGGTTACCCAGTTGTCCCCATGAACCTCTTATTTTAAGATTGGAAACATATTTTTTCAGTGGCGTGAAGAAGTCTTCCCTGTCTAAGTTCCAGCCGGCAGAAAAGGATGGGAATAAGCCCCACCTGTTGCCGGGAGCAAAACGGGAAGAACCGTCATACCGAAGGTTTGCTTCAAACAGGTATTTGCCGTCGAAGTCGTAGTTTAACCGGCCAAAATAAGACTGAAGCGCCAATTGATAAGAGTAGCCGCTGGTTTTCTGTCCATCTGTTGAACCCAGGTTAACATCGGTTAACTGGTTGTTCAGGAAACCTTTCCGGTAACCGTCATCAAAGCTGAATTTGGTCAGCTCCTGGGAGTAACCACCCAGTATTTTGAAATTATGTTTACTGAAGGATTTGGTATAATCCAGCAATGCCTGCTGCGTAACAGTGCTGCCAAAGGTGCTCTCATCTGTTACGGAATTGGGTCCCTGGTAAAATGTTTCGTTACCCGCAGCATCATAATACTGCTGGTCAGCAATAAACTTTTTGTTATGGCTGATCTTCATCACATAGGCAAGGGAGGGCTTGAAATGCAGTCCTTTCACAATTTCCCAGTCTACGCCTACGTTGCCAATCAGGTCATAATTATTGTATTTATTCAGGCTGTTTCCTTCCAGCCACGCCATTGGGCTACCATCTGAAATATAGCCATAGTGGCCATTTTCATATTTGTAAGGAATGGTAGGGGAGATGCGGTTGATCTGTCTTACCAGCTGCGTGAAATCGCCGGTGTAAGGGTTGCTGGGCTCATTTCTGCCGGAAGAAGTAAAGGCGATATTACCGATTACTTTTATGTTGTCTTTGATTTCAGAAGTGATGTTCAGCCTGCTGGTGTAACGTTTTGCATTTGTTTTTTCCATGAGGCCGTTCTGATCAAATACACCCAAAGAGAAGGCATACTGTGTATTGTCGCTACCGCCGGAAACACCTACATAGTGGTTCTGTTGTAAACCGCTGCCCTGGTAAAAGAGGTCGAGCCAGTCGGTATTGGGATAGTTAAAAGGATCAGAACCATCTTTGAATTTCTGGATTTCTGCATCTGTCCATCGGGCAGTTTTTCCTTCATTGCTCAGCGCCTGGTTATATAACGTAGCTGCCTGCCAGGAAGGTAAAAAGTCTGGTAAGCCGGTGGCCTGTTGTTTACCCACATACCCGGTATAGGTAACCTGCGGAGGGCCTTTCCTGCCTTGTTTGGTAGTGATAAGAATAACGCCGTTGGCTGCACGGGAACCATAGATAGCGGAAGATGCCGCATCTTTCAGTACCGATAAAGTGGCAATATCGTCGGGGTTAATATTGTTAAGACTACTCAGGTTAGTAACTACTCCATCTATCACAATTACCGGGTCGGCATTGTTTAGCGTACCAATACCCCGGATACGGATCTTTGCGGCGTCGTTGCCGGGTTGTCCGCTGTTGGCAGCTGTTACGGTAATGCCTGGCATTGTACCCTGTAATGCGTTACCCAGGCTTGTTACCGGCCTGTTAGTAAGTTGTTCTGTGCCGATAGAAGTAACGGAACCGGTAAGGTTCGCCTTTTTCTGCGTGCCATAACCTACTACCACAAACTGTTTCAGGGCGCTTACATCCGGCGCCATTGAAATATTGATCTGTGTTTTTCCGGCGACCTTGATTTCCTGGGTGATGTACCCGATACTGGTTACCACCAGTACCGCGTTCTCCGGTACGTTTGCCAGCTGGAAGCTGCCATCTGGTCCGGAAACAACCCCTTTCTGTGTACCTTTTACAACAATGGAAACACCTGGAAGCGCTGCCCCGGTTTCATCTATTACCTTTCCTGTAATGGTAGCAGGGGGAGGTGCGGTTACCGGCGCTGCTGCCGGTTTTTCATTTTTTGTAATGAAGATAGTATTGCCCTGGATCTCAAAGCTCAACGGCTGCTGACGCAATACTGCTTCCATCGCGGCCTGTGGCGAGGCATTTTTTATGTCTACCGAAACAGGGTTGCTGTTCTTCAGATCATTTTTATCGTAAAAGAAAACATAGCCCGTTTGTGCTTTAATCACGTTCAGCACTTTCTGGAGACTCGCCGCTTTGGCGGAATAAGTCACCGTTTGGGCGCTGCCCTCAGCGCTTACCTGCAAGGCAGCAAGGAGCAGCATAAAAGAAGTTAGCTTCATAACTAACAAAGTTTTGGTTGAGAGCCCCGCAAATTTCCAATATCTGCGGGTACCGGAATTACAAATAGCCTTAAGTTGCATACTTTTGCAATGTTTGGTTGAATTAATAAATAATGTTTACCGACTTGTTTGTTGATTAAATTGAACAGCAGCCGGGGTAGGACGCCAATCTCAGCCCCGGTTTTTTATTCAATGCGCATAGAACGCCGCTGGCAATAGCTTTGATTTTTTCATTGTTCCATATTTTTCATTGTTCATAACTATGGTAGGATAACGATCCGGTTACCATTCTCAATTCTATATTTAATTCTTGTTTTTGAGAGTCCTTTTAACACCTGCGATAAGGTGAGGTTACGGCCTATTTCCCCGGTAAATACCCTTTGTGGAATGTTGCCTTCGTATGTTACTTCTACGTTGTACCAGCGCGATAACTGGCGCATTACCGCAGGAAGATCTGCATCATTGAAAGAAAAGAATCCTGCTTTCCAGGCCAGTACCTCAGACAGGTCTACATGGTCCAGCACCTGGATCGACTGCCCTTTTGCCGCTACCCTGGCTTGTTGACCGGGCTTCAGCGTTTGTTGCTGCTGCTGCACGCTTACCCGCACAGCTCCCTGCAGCAATGTAGTATTGATACTGGCTTCGTCTTTATATGCGTTGATATTAAAATGTGTGCCCAGTACGTCGATGGTAGTATTGCCGGCCTTTACACGGAAAGGCATCTTATCATTTTTTACCACTTCAAAATACACTTCACCGGTAACGGTTACGCTTCTTTCGTTGCCGGTAAAAGCAGTGGGATAGCTGATAGATGAGGCGGCATTCAGCCATACGCCGGTGCCATCGGGCAAAATAAGCTGGTATTGTCCCCCCAACGGGGTGCTCATGGTGTTATATAGTATCTTATCCTCAGCGCCACCGGTACCATTGTAGGCGAGCTGACCGTTACTCAGCTTGGTGATCCGGGTATTGCCCTGTTGGGCCAATACGCCATTACCCGCACTGTCGAGCGGTATCTGGGAGCCATCAGAGAGGGTGAGTACCGCCCTGTTGCCGCCCGGTGCAATGTCTTTTACCGGTGAAGCAGCTACTACGGCCGGGGGAGGAGTTGGTTTTGAGAGGTAATAAGCGCCGGTTGCTAAAACAATGATACAGGCGGCAGCCCACCAATAGCGTTGCAGAAAATAGATCCGGTTCCGGGCAGGCAGCGTTGCCGGCTGCTGCGCAAGTTTATCGGCATCCAGTATTTCTTTTACGGCCTGCTGCCAGTAGGTGTGGTCGTAATCCGCACTGCCAGCTGCTTCCAGCGGCCAGTTGGCGTGATATGCATCCAGCTGCCGGACTATTTCCCCCGATTCATCTTCACTGATCAATTGCAATAGTTCCCTGTACTCCCCGGTGGTGGCGCGATGCAGGCGTACCTGTTCCAATAAGTATGTTAGTCTTTCTGATGTGGACAACGGCCTTGTTTTAAAGCATTCGGAATTCAGTTGATATCGCCGGGAACTACCTTGTTGCAGAAAGTCCCCTGCATATACGTACCGTAAGCAGCCAAAGAGTACCTATGTCTTTCAAAAAAAAGTTAAGAAAAATATAAAACACCCCATCCAAGCAGGAGTAGCGGGAGGATGATACCCTGTTTGGTCAGGTATTCCCGGATAGATTTAAGGGAACGGACCAGGGAATTTTTAACAGTTTGCGGCGAGAGTTGCAGCTCACTGGCAATTTCTGCAATTTTAAGATCCTTCTCCCGGCTGAGCAGGTAGATCTTTTGCGCCTGCGGCGGCAATTGAAGGATGGCCTGCTTTACCAGCAGTGCCGTTTCAGAAAAAGCAATATTTTCTTCGGTAAGATTGGAGTGGTCGGTGTTTTCGCGGGTAATGATCTGGCTGGCCTTATTCCGCACACCCTGCTTCTGCAACCAGCTATAACAGCGGTGATACACCATTTTGAAGATCCAGTTATGGGGAACCATTACCTCTGTCAGCTTCTCCCGGCTGAGCCATATGCCCAGGAATATTTCCTGTATGATGTCTTTCTCCGGCCCTTCTACCTGTATAATACGGGCAATTACCGGCTTGATTTTAGGCACATACAGGTGGAATAATGCTTCAAATGCAGATTCATCCCCCCCGGCAATTTGGTGGAAAAGTGCAGTTTCATGTACTGTGTCATTGTTCATCCGTGTATATCCAGTTCCCCTTAAAATTAAATATCACTCTATCTTCGTTAATCCAGCCATAAAATAGACGAATTACCTGGTATGATCGATAAAGATGTAGCTTGCAAAGTACAAAAAAATCGTGGTACCCTGTCAGGCGGGCAATTCCGGTTTGGGAAGGAAGATAATATCAGTGATCCATCACCACTACATTAGCCGTTTTTTTCTTTTTAGCGGAGGCCATTAACAACAAGGGAAGCGCCGCAATAAATATAATGCCTACCAGCAAAAAAGCATCGCTGAAACTCAGCAGGGTGCTTTGTTTTACCACCGAATTATCCAGCAGTTTCAGGGCTTTATGATGTGCATCCGTAGCGGTGGCGCCCTTGCTCAGAAAGAAATGCGCGTAGCTGTTTAAGCGGTTGGCTACCGCGGGGTTATCGGTAGTGAGATTGCTTACCAGATCGGACCGGTGCTGTGCATTCCGGTTGGCGAGGTAAGTATTTACCATTGCAATGCCAAAGGAGCCGCCCAGTTGCCGCATCATATTATTTAAAGCTGCTCCCTGCGGAATATCGGCCGGCGCCAGCGAAGACACGGCCAGGGTGGTAAGCAGTACCGTTACCAGTGCCAGGCCCACGCCCCGCCAGATGAGGGAGGTAGTAATAGTGGCTGCGCCGGCATCCTGGTTGAGCGCCGACATCTGCCAGCTGAAAAGAATAAATAACCCCATCCCCGCTACAATGAGAAACACCGGCGATATGCCGCGTTGCAGGAGCCGTGCAGAGATGATGAGCCCACCTATGGCTAAACAGGCGCCGGGCAACAGGAGCATCCCTGTTTGCAGCGGCGTGAAATTAAGCAGCCGCTGTGCAAATACCGGCGTCAGGAAAACGGAGCTGAAAATGCCCATGCCGGAAACAAACGTCAATACCGCGGCAATGCTCAGGTTCCTGCTCTTCAGCACCCGCAGGTTTACTACCGGGTCTTTGACCCGTAGCTCCCACCACACAAATACCAGGATGGCAAAAGTAGCGATCACAGAAAGCCAGGTGATGTAGGGCGCTTCAAACCAGTCGTCGGTTTCTCCTCTTTCCAATACGGTTTGCAATGCACTCACGCCAACGGCGAGGAGCAGGATCCCGGTCCAGTCGATCCGTTTGGCCGGCGGCACATTACCGGGTTCTTTGAGCAGTATATAACAAAGGGTTGCCACGGTGATACCTATCGGTACATTAATGTAAAAGATCCAGGGCCAGGAATAAAATTCCGTGATATAGCCGCCGAGGGTAGGGCCGATAGTGGGACCAACAAACACGCCTACGCCAAAGAGTGCGCTGGCCACATTCTGTTTTTCTTTGGGGAACAGTTCAAAGATGATCACCTGCGATACTGACAGCAGCGCGCCGCCGCCAATGCCCTGGAGAAAACGGAATACCACCAGCATCCAGATGTTGGCGGCTTGCCCGCACATCAGCGAAAAGAAGGTGAAGGCAATGATGGAACCGATATAATAATTGCGTCTGCCCAGTTTCGCGGCCAGGAAGCCGGTAATGGGAATGATGATCACGTTGGCAATGGCATAGGCAGTAATGACCCAGGAGGTATCTTCCAGCGTGGCGCCCAGGTTGCCACTCATATGCGATAAGGCTACGTTTACAATGGAGGTGTCTATCAACTCCATGATGGCTGCTGTAATCACCGCCAGGATCAGTACTGTCCGTTTCATTGCCGTTATTTAATATACCGATTGGTATATTATTGGATAAATTTTTTATTCGCCGCTACCATTCATAGCAGCCAGTGCTGCAGCAGGATTGGTGAGCGATAACTGGTAAATCAGTTCGGTATCGCCTACACGGATTTCATAGTCATTTTTTCCGAGTGCGGTTAAAAGATCCGTTGCAACCTGTGACGGAGGGATGCCTTTACTACCGCCGATGTTCTGTGATAAATCGGTATTTACCAAAGGCGGCATCAGTTCAAAGATGTGCAGCTTGGGGAACGTTACCCGCATGGATTGGGTGTAGGAGCGGAGGGCAGCTTTGGTAGCTGAGTAAGTGGCTATCTGTGCGCCCGGTGCAAAGGCAACAATAGACGTTACATTTACAATGGCTGCTTCCGGCTGTTTGTTGAGTAACGGCAATAATTTTTCGGTGAGGCGGATCACGGCGAAGAAATTAGTGTCCATTTCTTCGACTGCCTTTCCCGCTGCATTCGCGTTTTCCGACAGCTCATAGGCAAATGCGCGGCCTGCATTGTTGATCAGGATATTTAAAGATGGATATTCCTCCTGCAGGGTGGCTACCAGTTGGGCCACCGCTTTATCGCTGGTTACATCGCTCACGATGCCTTTTACACCCGGCATTTGCTGTGTGGCCTTTTCCAGGCGGGCGGCGTCTCTGCCGGTGATAATTACCTGGTTACCCTGCTGGGATAATTGCCTGGCTATTGCCAGCCCGATACCTGCGCTGCCGCCGGTAATAAGTACAGTATTTCCTGTTGTTTTCATGCGTATTGTGTTTATACCGATTGGTATATTTATAATGAAAAAAATTGCGTTAGAGTGCGTCCACCATTTTTCCAACCGACTGCATGATGGCGTTGCGGTAATTCATTTTGCCGGTTAGTTTGGCAATCATGATACAACCTTCAATAGTGGCGATCATGGTGAGTGCGATTTGTTCTGCATTTACATCTTCACTGAATTCCCCTTCCTCTTTTCCTTTTTCGATCAACCCGGTAATACCGGTTTTCCACGACAGGATGGCATCAATCGCTTTCTGTTTCAATAAAGGATGCGTGTCGTCTGCTTCAATTGCCGTATTCAGGATGGGGCATCCGCCGGCAGGGAACGGGTGTTTCAGGAAGTTTTCATAGATATGCACATATACCATCAGCTTGTCCCTGCAGGTGGTTCTTTTGCCCATTTCCTGCCGGATAATGCTGGTCACCTTTTTCAGGTTGTAATCAAAACACGCCAGGGCCACTTCGTCTTTATTGGCGAAATTGCCGTAAATACTTCCTTTTGTCAGCCCCGTAGCATTCGTCATATCATTCAAAGAAGTACCGGTGTAGCCCTTCTCGTTAAAAACAGGGGCCGTCATCTCCACAATAAACTGTTTTGTTTTCTCTGCCTTGTTCATATTCCTCTTTCTTTTGACAAAGCAAAAATATACCATTTGGTATAAAATAAAAAATATAATTTGGGAAGCCTGTGAATTCATTGATTCACAGGCTTCCCAAATTATAACACTTAGCAGTTGCAGCTACTTCGAAATAATCTTTTCTTCCTGTTTACTGGTGAGCAGATCGATATCATTTACCTTTTCCGGAAACCATACCATCATTTCTCCCTTGCCCCTGTTGGCCCAGGCGTAGTAAGGGATGGCCGTAAATGTTTGTTGCGTGGTGGAAACAGTAAGCCCGTTGTTGCTCACGTGCACTGCCGGCACCTGGCTGCTGATAACAGTTACGCCATTCAGCAGTTCCGGTCGCCAGGCGGCAGCGAAAACAGCATCGGAAGGAATGATGATATTGCTGGTACTGCCATTGTTATCGGCCCATTCGCCGCAATAAACAATAGGTCCGCGTTGCAGGGCTACTTTGCCGGCATCTTCTTTAACCTTTTCATTTGCTTTTATCTTTCTTACTTCCATCGGTAAGATTACTTCTACGCGGTCATTTTTTTTCCAGGTCCGCGCAATCACAGCGTATCCTTTTTCCATGTTATAGGTAACGGGCATGCCATTTACACGGATAACAGGCAGCGGGGTATTGTTGCCGGTAAAGCTGTATAAACCGGAAGGAACGGCCGTATTCTGCGCCCATCCGGGAATGCGTACGAGGAAATTAAATGCCACCGGCTTTTTGGCAGGGGAGATGTTAAATACCAGGTCGCCATTCCAGGGATATTGATGCTGCTGGTTAATGGAAACGGTGTTGCCGGATACTTTCAAGGTAGCGCGACTGGCTACAAAAAGATTCACGTATACATTATTATCTTTTTGTGCATACACATAACCGGGAATGGAAGGGATCAGGCGGGTAAGATTGGTAGGGCAGCAGGAGCATTCAAACCAGCCGGCACGTTGGGGTTCCAGGTGTTTGTGTGAAAAGGAATTTTTTACCTGCATGGCGTTGCTGTAAAAGAAAGATTTGCCATCGAGCCCCAAACCTGAGATGAGCCCGTTGTATAACATCTTCTCCAGCACATCCATATACTTCGCATCCCCGTGCAGCAGGAACATGCGGTAATTCCAGTACACACCGGCAATGGAGGCACAGGTTTCATTATAAGCGGTGGTGTTGGGCAGTTCGTAGTTGTCGCCAAACCGCTCACCGGCAGGCACGGCGCCCAGTCCGCCCTGTACGTACATTTTGTAGGTAACCATATTCTGCCAGATAGTATCTACTGCCTGCAGCAGGCTTTTGTCGCCGGTTAATGCGGCTACATCGGCCATAGCAGCGTATAAGTAACCTGCCCGCACAGCATGTCCTTCTACTTCATATTGTTCGGTAACCGGCTTATCATCCTGCCAGTAAGTCCCGCTTTTCCAGGGATCTTTGCTGTTGTGGTCATAACCGGTATAGCGACCGCGTTCTTCAATAAAGAACTTTGCCGTTTCCAGGTATGCCGGCTTGCCGGTGATGCGGTAAAGCTTCACCAGCCCCATTTCCACAATTTCATGACCCGGCGCTACGTGCTTTTTTCCGGGGCCGAATACGCTGCATACCAGGTCGGCATTTTTGAGAGCGATGTTCAGCAGCGTTTTCTTTCCCGTAGCATAATAATGCGCAAAAGCGGCCTCATACAAGTGGCCGGCGTTGTACAGCTCATGGCTCCCTTCCCGTTCCTTTACCCATCTCTCCGGTCCTGCCCATGAATGCGGCGCGGCGGGATTAATGGTTCTGGCGGTGTACAGGTAGCCATCTTTTTCCTGCGCGTTGGCAATTTTAACGATCAGCGAATCAATGTAGCTGTCCAGTTTTTTGTCCGGGAAAAGGCTCAGGGAGAAGGAAGCCCCTTCAATTGTTTTGTAGATGTCGGTATCGTCAAACGGAAAGGTGGTACAAAACTTACCCGAATGGGCTGCCGCCATTTCAAAGTTTTTTACCCTGCCTGTATTTTCACAGCGCTCAAACGAGGCGGGGATGGTAACCAGGTGATTTGTACGCAGGCGTGGCAGCCAGAAGCTGTCTGTGAGCTGTACTGCCGTGAAGTTGACCGATTTAACCGGGTAGTCCTTTACCTGCGCCCATGCTGTGGAGGCCGCGCAGATACTGATGAACAGGCATATCTTTTTCATATAACAGATTATAACGTGAAATTTATCCAAAGGATGGGGAGCCGGGTGGGCAGGTGTTCCCGCTCCGGTATCCTGGTTCAAAATAGTAATTTTTATTTATTAATCGTCAAATTGACAATTAATTTTACAGCCGCATGAATTCGGGGATTCATCGAAGAAAAGTTACAGATAGATTTGTCTGGTTTAGGTTATTTGCACAAGCTGGTAAGGTATGAGGCTTTTGTAAGTGAGCTGCAGCGGTTTATCGTGTGATTTTCTGAAAATAAAAATGGACAAACCGAAGCAATTTTCGATTTGTCCACTCTCGTGCCCAGAACTGGATTCCCAATTGCCTGGTTATAAATGTCTTGTAAATAAAATGTGTCAAATTTGTGTCTTAATGTCCAAGGTTGGGTCGCTCATTTCCACTTCTTCGCACTTTCTCCCTATCAAGGCGAAAATATGATAAATTCTCGTAGGATTATACTAGAGAGGACAGATTATTCTAAGTGACTAAATTCTTACTAAAACTTTCTATTTCCCCAATCTCAATACTTGATGAGTATGAAAAATATATTAAAAATTTTTTATGTAAAAAAGGGGAGTTGCTTCTTTCCAAACTTACTATTTAAAACGTAAAATTGCACTGCTAATCAGGATCATTTCTCGATTAAAACTAAATTGTTAGTTAAATTGCGTCCTGTATAATGGTCCCCGAAAAAAGGTCCGGTATTTAAGATAGAAAAAATCATCTTAAATTGCCAAAGTAATGACTAAAAAGAGCAGACGTAAATTTACCGGGGACTTCAAAGCAAAAGTTGTATTAGAAGCCCTGAAGGAGCGCAGCACAATTGAGGAGCTGGCGAAGAAGTATGAGCTACACCCAACACAAATAAACACGTGGAAACGGGAAGCTGCCGCGAAATTGGCTGGAGCATTTGACTCTGACGCTCCCACCAGCAATAGCGAAGACCAGGAGGCACAAATGGAGAAACTATATGCCCAAATCGGTCAATTGAAGGTGGAGAATGATTTTTTGAAAAAAAAGTTGCGGTGAAGTCACTAGTCTCCCGTAGAAAAATGATTGAATCTTCAAATCCATCAATAAGTATTCGTCAGCAATGTCGGCTATTGAGCTTGCATCGTAGTGGATTATACTACCAGCCGCTTGCAGAAACGGAGGAGAATCTGACAATAATGCGCTTGCTTGATGAGCAGTACTATAAGACTCCATTTTTCGGGGAACGGAAGTTAAAGATCTGGTTGCGTGGCCTGGGATACTTCGTCAACCGCAAGCGGCTTGGCCGCTTAATGAAGCTAATGGGCTGGGAGACGTTATATAAAAGACCTGGTACGAGTGATCCGAATACATCACATAAGGTATACCCCTATTTACTTAAAGGGTTAGCGATTACGAGGGCCAATCAGGTATGGGCAACGGACATTACTTATGTGCCCATGCGTAAAGGCTTCATGTACCTTTGTGCGGTAATTGATTTGCATACCCGGTACGTAGTAAATTGGAGTGTCAGCAATACGATGACTGCAGACTGGTGTAAAAGCGTAGTTGAAGAAGCGATAGCGACAAGTGGTAAACCTGAAATATTCAATACTGATCAAGGGAGCCAGTTCACCAGTGAAATATTTACCAGCATCCTGAAAAAGCATGAAATACAGATCAGTATGGATGGAAAGGGAAGAGCGATTGACAATATTTTTGTTGAGAGGTTATGGAAAAGCGTGAAGTATGAAAATATTTATTTGAACGTATACGAAGACGGAGTAAGTTTGTATCAAGGATTGCAACAGTACTTTGAGTTTTATAATACAGAGCGCTTCCATCAATCACTGGGATACAAAACACCAGCGGATCTTTACAGAAAGATTGCTGCCTAGCCCCTGACGGGGCTTGTGCTAACAAAACAGATGCGCAGGCGCATCCATTTTGTTAGCACTTGAAAAAGCTTAGATCTACAAATTATCGGTCCTGACATTGGGGACCATTATACCTGATTGTTTAGTAAAAGTGATATTTTTAACCTATTTTATTTACTTTTTGCTAAATGGATATTTAACAGCACGTTATGATATCAGCTATAGACACACTAAAGCAAGGTCTGAACCCTCAACAGGCAGAAGCAGTCGATTCAATAGATGGGCCGCTCCTGATTATTGCTGGCCCTGGCTCCGGAAAAACTAAAACCTTAGTTGATCGGATCGTACATTTGGTGTTAAAAGGGATATCCGCTGAAAACATCATGGTGGCAACTTTCACCGAAAAGGCCGCACGGGAACTAATTACAAGAGTTTCTAATAAACTGGAGGAGTTTAACTTAAAGGTTAATCTCAATGAAATGTATATAGGAACCCTGCACGCTATCTTTCTGCGCATTTTAGAGGATAACAGGAATTTTACTCGTTTAAAAAGAAATTATCGCTTACTGGATCAATTCGACCAAAAGTATATGCTGTTTCGTAATCTTAAAGAATATTTAAAGGTTGACGGCAATGAAGCTTTATTGGGTAATCACTTCATAAATAGATGGGAGAAGACAAGTCGGCTCATATATTATATATCTAAGGTTAGTGAGGAATACTTGGATGTGGAAAAATTATGTAATGCTCCTGAAGAAGAAATAAGAGCCATTGGCGAGTTTTATAAAATATACCAGAGGCAATTAGAGGAGGAAAATGCCCTAGATTTTTCAACTATACAATCTGAGACACTTCTTTTACTTGAAAATCATCCGCAAGTACTAGAAAAGCTCCATGAGAAAATTCATTATATCATGGTGGACGAATATCAAGATACGAACACAATACAAGAAAGAATATTGTTAATACTATCTGGTACTAATCAAAATATATGCGTAGTTGGCGATGATGATCAGGGGCTATATCGTTTCAGGGGGGCGACAATTCGAAATATTTTAGAATTTTCAAAAAATTTTCAGCCTAATAAATGTAAGCAGATTAGTCTTACAATTAACTACCGTTCCCATCCTGATATAATTAATTTTTACAACGGGTGGATGAAAGAACTAGATTGGAAGGAAGGTTCTAAGCAATTTCGATACAGTAAAACAATAAAACCGCATGATGGCACTTATATAAATAACCCTTCAGTTATTAAGGTATCACATGATGGTTCTCAAGATGAATACTTTAAAGAAGTATTGGAATTCATCCAGCACTTAAAGTCCAAAGGAGTTTTGAAAGATTACAATCAAATTGCATTTCTATTCCGGTCAGTTAAAAACGAAAAAGTAATTGCCTTAGCTAATTACTTGGAAAAAAATGGTATTAATATATTTTCACCCCGTTCAGCCCTATTTTTTGAGAGAGATGAGATACAACTATTACTAGGTGCAATAATTTTCATTTTCCCTACATTATTTGAGGACTTAAAATGGAATGAAGAAGCGAATCTTGACATATGGAATACTTACAATACTTGGAAATCTAAGTTTGCTAATGCTATTAGAGGAGATATAGAAAAGCATAGGACTCTTTTGCAATGGTGTCAGAAAAGATCAAAGGAGCATCTTAAGATGGAAGGCAACACTACTTATGCCTTTGCTGCTCTTATATACCAGCTTTTGGAATTCCCTATGTTCTCAGAGCATTTGACTATGGATATGACAGTGAATAAAACTCTGTTACGTGCAGCCTATAATATCGCACAATTAACTAAACTGCTTTTCAAGTTCGAGTATATATACAATATCACTGTATTTACCCCTAAATATTTGCGAAAAAACTTGCAGGATATGTTTAATACATACTTGCGGTTCATAATTGAAGGTGGTATAGAAGAGTATGAGGAATTTGATGAATTTACGCCTTCTGGTTGTGTTTCATTTATGACAATACACCAATCAAAAGGATTAGAGTTTCCCATAGTGTTTATTGGCTCATTAAACCTAAACCCGACCAAACAGCATGATCAAATAGACATTATTTTGCAAAATGAATATAATCATAAGCCACCTTTTGAGCCGTTAGACAAAATTAAGAACTACGACTTTTGGAGGCTCTATTACACCGCTTATTCAAGACCTCAGAATTTACTTGTACTTACAGCAAATGAAAAAACAGGACAAGGACGTAATCCATCAAAATACATTGAACAATCCTATAACAAATTAATAAGCTGGCGCAATGATGAATTTAAGGTAGAAAGGTTGAATCTTGAAGAGGTAAAGCTACCAAATATAAAAAAAGAGTATTCTTTTACTTCTCATATCTTATTATATGAAAACTGTCCCCTACAATATAAGTTTTACAAGGAGCTTGAGTTCGCGGAAGTTCGCACAGGAGGCGTTTTGGGAGGCAGCCTGCTTCACCAAACCATAGAAGATATACACAAAGCAGTATTGCGCAATGAAACAAGTAGCCTAACAGACGCTAATATTATTGAATGGTTTAATAATAATTACTATTTGCTGTCCAAGAGCCAGCGTTCCTATTTGCATAAAGGACAATTAGATAGTTTACTTAGGCAAGTATTAAGATATAGGGATCGGCAATCTGGAAAATGGCATCTCATACGAGAAGCGGAAGTTGATGTATCATTGGTAAAAGAGGAATATATATTGAAAGGTACTATTGATTTAATAGAGGGCGAAAATGGAACTGTAGAATTAATAGATTTTAAATCAGGGGATAAACCGGACGTTAATAGTTCTAATTCAAAAGTAATACAAACAATAGCGCAGTATCGCAGACAGTTAGAGGTATATGCTCATTTAGTGGAAGAACGTACTGGGCAAAAGGTGAGCAAGATGCACTTATACTACCCGAAAGAAGAAGATAGCAGTCCTTATATTACCTTCAATGCCAATAAGGAAAATATTCAGCAAACCATTTCAGTTTTTGATGAAGTGGTCAATAACATAGAATCAAAGAATTATAACATGAATCATATTACAAAATCGGAAAAGCATTGCGGAAGCTGTGATATGCGTTACCATTGCAATCCAAAACAATATTCAAACTAAAACACTGAAATGGATAATCAAGATACGTTAGGGCTAAAAATTGAGCAAGACATAAAATCTGTTGAAGAATATAAATTTGAGCCAATTAAGGGATATCCAATGCTACATTGGAAGGGTAAAAGGCCTTTCTATGGCACGCAATATTATCCTGCGCAATTAAAGGAAAATTATGGAGAAGAGGTTAATGGCTGGATGAATAAAATATTTTGGGGTGATAATCTGCAGGTAATGAGTCACTTATTGAAGCAGTATCGTGGCCAAGTGGACTTAGTTTATATTGATCCACCGTTTGATAGTAAAGCTGACTATAAAAAGAAAATACAAGCAAAAGGGAAAAGCATTTTAAATAATTCTACTGCATTTGAGGAGAAACAATATTCTGATATTTGGTCTAATGATGCATATCTTCAGTTTATGTATGAACGCCTTTTAATCATGCGTGAGTTAATGTCTGAAGAAGGAAGTATATATGTCCATTGTGACTATCATAAAGTACATCATTTAAGATGTATAATGGACGAGATATTTGGACAGGAGAATTTTAAGAATGATATTAAATGGGTTCGATCGACAAATCCTAAAGGCTCTCAACATGATGCAAGTAAGTTTGATCCTTTTACAGATAATATCCTTTTTTATACGAAAACTAATAAGTTTTACTTAAATATAAATGAAGCTAAAAAGCAATTATCAAAACAGGAATTAGAAGAAAAATATCATAGGATTGATGAGAAAGGTAGATTTTACGATGGTCCAATCATACGTTCCTTAGGTATGGGAGAAAGACCCAATTTAGTTTATGAATATAAGGGATATACTCCTCCTGCATCAGGGTGGAGGGTAAATCGACAGGAATTACTTAAGATCGATGAAGAAGGTAATTTAGGCTGGTCAAAGAACAATGTCCCATTTCGTAAAATCCGTCCAGAAGATGATAAAGGACATCCAATTGGCGACATATGGAATGATATCTCATTAATAAACTCACAAGCGGATGAAAGATTAGGATATCCCACTCAAAAGCCTGAAGAGCTACTTGAAAGAATACTTTTAGTAAGTAGCAAAAAAGGAGATATAGTATTTGATTGTTTTATGGGATCAGGTACAACACTGGCGGTGGCAATGAAAACAGGTCGTAAGTTTATTGGTGCTGATATTAATTTAGGAGCCATTCAAACTACAACTAAAAGACTTATTGGTATTTCCGCTGAATTGAGAGGACAACTTCAAGACGAATTGAAATACACTGGGGTATCCGTTTATAACGTAAATAATTATGATATATTTAGAAATCCTGTTCAGGCTAAAGATATACTCATAAAAGCGTTAGAAATTCAGCCATTACCTAATAACAATGTTTATGATGGCGAGAAAGATGGCCGAATGGTTAAAATAATGCCCATTAATCGTATTGCTACAAGAGCAGATTTGAATGAACTAATAACAAACTTTGATTACCGATCATTTGAGAAAATAAACGAGAAAAACCCAGGTAAGCCCGTTGAAAGTTTGCTCTTGATTTGTATGGGGCATGAACCCGACCTCGCGGCAACCTTACAAAATGCGGTGAACTATAGGTTGGATATTGAGGTCGTTGATATTCTTAGGGATAATACTAACCTTGAGTTTAAACGGGATGCTGAGGCCGAAATAATAATTGAAGGTGGTCAACTTATCATTCGCGAATTCTACCCTATGAACTTATTACAAAAACTGTCCCTTATGAAAGAGAATGTAGAAAATTGGAAGGAATTGGCAGATAGTGTAATGATTGATTTCAACTATGATGGAGCAGTATTTGAACCTACCATTGTGGATGTGCCTGAAGGTAGTGATATTGTGAAAGGAGTCTACAATATACCATCAAATTCGGGCACTATACGAGTGAAAATTACTGATCTATTATCCGAAACATTTGAACAAACTATTACCAATGGCTAAAGCGGCGAAAGCAAAAAAACAACAGGTAGATTTTCCATTTTATACATATCTTAATCTATTCCTTAATCAGGAAAGGAAGAAAATATATGCCTCCTACAATCAACTAACTAAGAAGTTTCTCAATTTTAATAATCCTGAAAATGCTACTGCGTTTCTTCGAAAGCCACAGTTTGAAGCATTGGAAATGTACATTTTCTTGAAGGAATACTGCAACAACAAATATTTATTTGAGATCTTTGAAGATTGGTTTAAAAAGCAGCATCAATTTGAGGGACGCACTTCCGCTGGGGCTGATACAAAAGGGAGAATTTCTCTGTTCGATCCGATTGAAGCTAATAAACAGGAAGATATCCAACTATTTAATGAAATCTTTACGCAGATAAAGTCATTCCAGCAGATATATCCAAACTATATCTTTGCCTTAACAATGGGCTTGGGTAAAACTGTACTCATGGCAACGTCTATATTTTATGAATTTCTGTTAGCCAATAAATACCCCAAAGATGGACGGTATTGCCAAAATGCCTTAGTGTTTGCACCGGATAAAACAGTTTTACAGTCGCTTAAAGAAATAGAAACTTTTGATAAATTAAAAGTGGTTCCCCCTGAGTATGTAAACTGGCTAGAAACTAATCTGAAATTCTTTTTTTTAGATGAAACTGGAGATGCCTTAAATGCCATTGAGAATTCCAAATACAATATTATCATTTCTAATACGCAAAAGATAATCTTAAAGAAACAAAAGAAAAAGACCGCTTCACAAGCTCTTTTTGCTGATCATATTACTACATATAAGGCTAAGTCATTGAATAAAGATTTTGAGGATCTTTATGGATTTGAGATTGATACAGATACCGAACTAGTTACAAACCAAAGATTCGCGAAACTCACAAGACTAAAGCAACTAGGTATTTATGTTGATGAGGCTCATCACGTTTTTGGTAATGCATTAGCTCAAGACTTCGGATTAAAAGCATCAGCAACTTCGTTACGTGTTACCATCAATGAATTGGCTGAAAACTTGAAAGAGGCAGGTACAACTGTAGTCGGTTGTTATAATTATACTGGTACACCATATGTTGGCAGCCGATTACTGCCTGAAGTGGTATATGCCTATGGTTTTAGAGAGGCTATCAATAACAAATATTTAAAGAAAGTTGATGTCAGAGCTTTTGAAAACATTAAAGATCAAACCCTAGCTTTTGTGCGTTTGGCTGTTACCGAATTTTGGAAGGAAAATAATGGAAAGCGATATGAAAATATGCTACCTAAGATAGCATTCTTTGCGTCCTCCATAGATGAGTTGCAAACCGACCTAAGACCGGCTGTGGAGCAGGTATTGTCAGAATTAAGTATTTCTACGGATAAGATATTAGTAAATGTTGGCGATAGTACTATCACAAGCAATGACGACATAAGGGAATTTAGAAATTTGGACACACCAGGTTCCGATAAGCAGTTTATTCTATTGGTAAATAAGGGAAAAGAAGGATGGAACTGCAGATCTTTATTCGGTGTAGCTCTTCATAGAGAACCTAAATCTAAAATTTTCGTTCTACAAGCGACAATGCGTTGTCTTAGGGCTATTGGTGATTTACAGGAAACTGGACAGATATTTCTTTCAGATGAAAATATTAAAATTTTGGATGCAGAACTCCAAGAAAATTTTAAACTTTCTGTTGACGACCTCAATAATGCTGGTGATTCATCAGAATCGATTGAAGTCCGCTTAGTACCTCCTCCTATTAAAATAAAGCTCAATAAAGTTCGGAAACTTCATCTAATAAGAGAGAGGGAAATAGTTCCAGTTATTGACCTTGAATTAGACAGAGCAGATAGAGAGCGATATAAAATACTCGGCAGTAAGCGTAGCATCTATGATGTTTCTAAAAAGATTAGTGCTGATAAGGATTACAGTGAGTATAAAGACAAAAGTCATTTTACAATATATACGCTCGTTGCAGAAGTGTCACGTTACTTAAATATTCCACCTCTGCGTGTAAAAAGTATCCTATCATCAACAAAGCAAGGTTTAGAATTAGTGGTGACATCTGTGAATGAATTTAATGAATTACTTTACGATTGGATAATACCCAAATTATTCAACGAACTTTATGAATTAGAAGCTTTTGAAAAGTTAGATGAAGTAGAAATAGAATTAATCAAAAAACCCAAAGACGGTGATTGTTATCGCGTAAAAGCTAATAAAACTTTGTTAGCCTCACTAGCAGATCCCAAGTTCTCTGGTTTCAGTAGTAAATCATTCCATCTTGATAACTATGCATTTGATAGTAAACCTGAGAATAACTTATTTTGGACTCTACTTCATGACGATAATATTGATAATGTTTGGTTTACAGGTATGCTTACGCATGGTCAAACAGATTTTTACATCAATTACATTGATCCATTTTCTCACACAGTAAGATCTTATCACCCAGATTTTTTAGTACAGCTAAAAGATGGCTCTTATATTATTGTAGAAGTAAAAGGGGATAATATGATTGAAAATGAAATAGTAAAGGCCAAAGCAGATTATGCTAATCAATTAGCTGTAGCAAGTAAAATGTCATATCAAATTATCAAAGGCACAGATGCTATGAATGGTATTGGGATAATATGAGGATATTAAGTTGAAATAGTCACGACTTAATCTGACAGTAAGGGATTAACTTTAAGTAACCACACTTATTAATTAATCCCCCTAAAACTGTCAGAAATGAAAAGTAATGACAAGTTAATTAAAACCAAATTAGGATTACTCAAATTAGCAGAAAATTTGGGTAACGTATCCCAAGCTTGCAAAGTAATGGGTTATAGCCGGGATAGCTTTTACAGGATTAAGGAATTATACGATACTGGAGGAGAAACAGCCCTACAGGAGATTAGCAGATCCAAGCCGATATTGAAGAATCGGGTTGAGCCTATAGTTGAAGATGCTGTAGTTAAGCTCGCTTTCGAGTACCCTGCCTTTGGTCAACAACGGGTAAGTAATGAATTAAGAAAGCAGGGAATTTTTATCTCCGCCGGAGGCGTACGGAGTGTGTGGCAAAGACATGATTTAGAGATATTTGAAAAAAGACTACATTCTCTGGAAGTCAAAGTAGCTCAGGATGGAGTAATTCTTACTGAAGCTCAGATGATGGCCATTGAGCGCAAGAAAGAGAAACGGGAAGCCTTTGGCGAAATTGAAACAGAACATCCAGGTTACCTTGGAGCACAGGACACTTACTATGTCGGTAACATCAAAGGAGTTGGAAGAATCTACCAGCAAGCCTTTATTGATACCTACTCCCGGATTGCTTTTGCCAAGGTTTATGATCGTAAAAACGCTATTACTGCTGCGGATCTACTTAATGATCGGGTTCTCCCATTTTTTGAGGAACAGCAAGTACCAATGATGCGTATTTTAACGGATAGGGGATCCGAGTATAAAGGGAAGTACGAACATCATGAATATGAACTGTATTTAACTATTGAGGGCATAGAACACACTAAAACCCAAGTTCGAAGCCCTCAGTCCAATGGCATATGCGAAAGGCTTAATCGGACTATTAAAGAGGAATTTTACGTAGTAGCCTTCCGTAAACGTCTTTATACAACATTAGAAGAACTACAAGCTGATCTGGATGAATGGCTTGAATATTACAATAATCAAAGACCTCACAGCGGAAAATATTGTTATGGAAAAACTCCCATGGAGACTTTTCTTGCAAGTAAACACCTGGCTAGAGAGAAACAAATAAATGAGTTAACTTTAGCTACTACTTAACCAACAAAAAATCCCTGTACTGTCAGATCAAGTAGTAGCTATTACAATTAAGTGTGAATAGTTGGACTATGTTTGACAGAACAAATACATTTTTTTAAAACTGGATTTTAAGGGAAAGGCGCTACTCCTGCGCCATTCCCCTTGCTCCATTCCGGCAGAGTTTCAGAGAATGGCTAAGTTCTGACAGTCTTACCAGCGGGCGCATGTTTCTTGATATATGCTATTAGATCATTGTAATCCTTCATATCTTCCTTGCTAATGTTGCTTAGTATTATATCACTCAGTAGGGTTAAAAACTCACTAATATCCTGGGATATGGTCCTAGCTGTTCTCTTATGTCTATATTCCTCAAGTGCATCCTCTGCGTCAATGCCTTCTAGCTGTTTACTAAGGTCAGCGTAATATTTTTTCCAGTAATTGACATAAGGTAATCTGCTTTCAGCTTTAAAAATTTTAACATTATCCTCTAATACTGGTAGAAGTTTGGTTATGTAGGATCTGTCCTTCAATAAGTGTAAGACCTCAGTCATGCAAGCTGCCGATTTTAGATAAGCATCAGAAATTAACAGCACTGCAAAGTCATGGCCTCGGATTGACTCCATAAAAGTGGATAGACTATCCTTATAGCTCAGGTCATAGTCATCTCTTGTTACTTTAAACCCATTACGCACCAAAATCTCATGGAGCCTTTGTGCATTATTCTTTGTTCCCCAATTGTAAGAGATAAAGATCGATAATTGATTGTCTAGCTCGGCTTTCTTGACATTTGTTACATAACCACCTTTCTGCAAAAATTCTTCGATGCCAGTTTTATAGGCAATAAACCGCGTGCCAATACTGCGCACCAAATCGCTATCACGGAGATTACCAATAAGCATTTCTGCTTCCTCTGAGGAGATCATATCCCGAAAGATAATTGTTCTAACAGTGTTCAAATTTATATTATGCAATTCCTTGTTATCACAAAGAAACTGCAAAGTAGTATTTAACTTTTCGTTGGTTGTCATGTCCTTAGAGATATTAACAAGGTGGTTAATTACAATAGCCGACTTTACACAGCTACCATCTCTGAAAATATAAGGTTCTGCATTATAAGTTACCTCTTGGCTTGATTTTATTACTTTAATGGCATAAAGACGCTTATTATCATACGAGATATAGCCATGATCTATTTCCAGATCGCCAGGCATAATACTTTTTAAAGTATTATCCAATACGGTTTTTACATTAAAATCTGCACTGATACCTACAGGTGTTATCTTATTATTTTTATATTGAACACCCATAATTAGCAACCCTCCATTTGTATTAGCGAATGCACAGATAATCCTACCCAACGTATTTGTCGGTAGCATCAACGCATATTGTAGATTATTACTTTGTGGTAGGCCGAAACTGTCTTTTACAATTTGTTCTAAGCTCATTTTATATCGGGAATTTTTTAATCGCATTTTTCTTTATTATATACCCAAGGGTAATTTCACGTACTTCTTTCCCGTCATCCACCCATAATTCAGCATTTCCAAAATCCAAAGTGTCTCTTTCGGATTCATAGTAAATAATTACCTCATTCTTGTACGCTGGCCGGAAGACTATATCAACAGGCTCCCCCTTCTTTCTAATACCTAACAAAACAGTTTTTGCGGCATCTTTATCCAAGTCTCTAAGATCGTAGTCAGAGAGAGTGCCGAGGTGGTTGATAACGCGCTCACGCGCACGGTTAATATGCTGAATAGCATGAACCAGCATTTCATATGTAGCTACAGATTGATGGTCAAACAAACTCTTTAAGTCTACATTCTCCATTGCCTTCTCCCATTCTTCAAGAGATGTAATGCCAAGAGATGCAATAATTTCTTCGGTGATCGGTAAAAGGGATTTCCCACTGGCTTCTAGGCGTTCAAATTTCTGTCGCAAAGCTTCGGCAGAAGGAACTTGAAACCTGATAAGAAGATCACTCAGCTTTTCAGCTTTCTTGATGTTTTCAACTAACACGTCTTCATCATACAACATATGTTTATCCTTAACAATAGTTGGTATCAGGTTATGTGCATCTGCTTGATTTCCATTGATATATTGGAGAAGAAGATTTAATGCAGGTTGATACTTACGCATACTTTCCCTGCTCTGGGTTTTAAGCTCTACTTCTGAAATTAAGGCTGCCACGACATTACCTTGCGTATAAACTCTGTTATCGAAATCCAGTTTGATATTGTTATCAGCAAGGGTTTCCCGCACATCATTTCCAAAAAGCTTCAATATATCCAGAAAAGTGCTTTCTATTTTGCCAACTTGTTTATACAACTGGCCCTTCTTCGAAAAGGTTCCCGCTTGATTTGGAACAATCGCATGTTTATCCATTAAAGACGAAAATTGCTCTTCATCCAGTTTGAACATTTCAAATACCTGATTTATCCAAGTAATAGAATCAATGCCTTTGACGAAAGCGCTAAGCTTCTCTATAGTTTTATTTTCCTCTATGGTTGCGGCTATATTATAAAATGTTAATTTATTTTTTTCATTCCAATAGGTATGATACCAGAATTCTATCAGTGAACTATCCGGGAGTTGTTCAGGTATTAGGTATAAGCATAGATCGTAAAGTTTTAGCCGGGCTTCTTTTGTACTGGCTGCTGTAAACCACATCCTCTGTTTACCTTCACTATTCAACATTGAACTGAAGTTTCCAAGTGAGTCTTTTACAACATCTGAAGTTTCTAAAAGCTTTTTTAGCACATTTGACACATCTCTATCAAATAGCTCTTTGCTAGTCCTTTCTGCAATCTGGTTTTTTAAGGTTCCAAGCCTTGTCAACTCATGCAAGTTCTCCCACTTATTTGTAATAGCATGGTTAGTCAACTTCTTAAAGAGATCTACAGCTTCTCTGATATACTTCCAGTTTTCAACAGATTTTGCATGATCTGCATCATTGGCCAGGTTAAGTCCGTCTCTAGGGTTAGTTGGGTTAAAATTTGGATTGTTGATAATTACTGGGAAAGGGAATGATTCCGTACCAATTAATGGGAAATCACAGAATAATTTTGGAACCGTTGATGGTATATTCGTAATGCTTAATTTTGATATACTTTCCTCATATGGTATGACGATACTCGTCAGATCATTAGTGAAAACCTTGAAGTAATGGTGACCTACCTCCTGGGAATTCCTTAAGACTGTAATTTCAACTGTTTGAACAGCATCGGCTACATCGCTATGGCTATTTTTTATTCTTTTATATATTAGACCTTCTTGCTTTATTGTTACTGAATTGATGGAGTCTACAAAGCATAAGCTATAAGGAAGATTTGTTTTAAGGTCTGCAATGCCTTTTTCTGCCACTTCCAAACTGCGTTGCGTTTTTAGCGGAAAGATAAACCGCGTATTCATCCTCGTGGCATCGTAATCATCATAAGGAGTGTTTTTATCTAAATACTTTACTGACAAACCTGCTTTCGTTAGTGATCTGGCAATATCATCCTCATCTCCAGACCGATCAAGTCTTAGATCGAATCTATAATATGGTCCATCTTCGTCCTGATTTACGCCCTGAATATCTACTATATCTGAAAGTAGCTGGGTAGTAAGAAAGCCAGTACCAAATTTGCCGGTCTGTTTTCTTCTTCCATTGGCTGGCTTTTTGGAATCTTTTCCCGATGTTTGTTCTATAAGGTTTTGAATATTTTCCGCTGTAAATGGCAGTCCATTGTGCTTAAAAGAGATGTATTGCACTCCCTCTTTCTCCCCTTGGGCTATTTCAATATCGACTCCAGTATCTGCGCTGGCATCGCTGGCATTTTGAATTAATTCCCATACCCATCTCCTTACTGTATTGGGGGATTGGGATACTAAACCTTTAAAATCATCAATGTCCCTGTACATTTTTTTTGCGATACCCTGCGAATAGTTCTTTGTTTGAGCAGCCAAGAATCTTTCTTCAAATGTTTTAGTAGTCATGGGGTTAGGGTCAATTTAATGTGCAAAGTTATTTATAATTCTATTAACTACATTATATAATTTAAAATATGTGTATTTTACTATTTAACAATAATATAGAGCAAAAGGAAAATTTGAGATAGCAAAAGGAAAATATCTTAAAGCGGTTATATCTACCGTTCTACTCAGTTCGCCTGAAGAAAACTAATTATCGACGCCAGAAATGCGGCAGTAAAGACCATAGATAAATTAGGCGAGAATAATTGTAAAGTAGTGACTAAGGCCGGTCTAGAATATCAAGGCCAAATGAAAATATAGATGATAGTGAGCTTAGAAGTAGAATTGAATTTGGATGTCAATTCCACCCTCCTTCCTCCAGTTTAATTCCACCCTGTATAGTCAACTCACAAACTACTTTCCTTCCTATTTTATAAAAGTCATTTTGCTTGTGAAGGATACCTCATTAATGAGTCTGGAAAATAGGAATATCAATTCAAATGAAGATGTCCAAGCTTTGAATTACATGTTATCCGGTACACCTAATTTCTCAAAAATCATTTTTATCTGGGCAACAGTATAGTATCGCCCATTCCTTGGCCCTAATTCGGTTTCAAAAGGTTGTAACCAATGTTTAATTACACCCCGGCCAACACCGTAAATAATAGCTAGTTCCTTAAGTGAATAAGGAATAATGCGGATACGCTGGTTATCCATAAAATAATTTTTTAGAATAAGAATTGTGTACGTCTTGTTAATGGCGCATATAAATGTGTAAGGAGCTATATTTTATAGAAGATTAACTACCTGGGATTGGCAGCTTACTACTGGAACATACAATCATGGTATTTAGTGTCAATCCATTTTGTTGGCGGCTGCGGATAAAGGATAACATGGTCAGAAAATTAATGGGTGAGATAGGCTTACATACGAATTTTAGGTTCTATTGTAGGATAAAGTGACGGTTATATTTTCTATAATCGTTTTAAACGTGATTAAGGTAGCATTATTTTTTTTATTCCCCTATTAAGTCAGCGGCAATAAGAGAAATGATAAGTTTGATCTATTAATATAGGATGTGGTTTATTACAAATAAAAATACGCTAGAATCTCCAAACTTCTTGTTAAAAAAAGTATAATCCGTTTGTAGTAAGGGCTATATTATCCATCATTTTATCTTGTCAACTACATGATGCCGAAATAAGCGAAAATCCATAAACTCAATATATCAATCCTTTCCTAGTGGACCTTAATAGCCTTTCATTACTTTTAAAGGTGGATTTATTTATACTCAAATAATCGGCCAAAAAACCTGAATGATCATGAATCATTTTTGATTAAAACTGAATAAATGTTGACTAGTTATTGAAAATGATCAATATCGATTGAAATTAAATCAAAGTGAGCAAAACGATTTAAAACATCGCAAATCGTACTAATCCTCTCAAATCCTACTAATAGTGCAATAGTGAAGGATAACCATGCCCCCATCTTTGTAACATGAAACACAGATTTTTAACCCGATAAAAAAAGATCTCATGGTTACGAAGGTTATTCGCATCTCAAGAAAGTTGATAAGCACTGAGGTTAAAAATGTACCTCATGAATCTGAAATGCTTACCGATGCTGCTTGGCAGTTTGCTTATGCACTTTTATGGCAGCATCAACAGCTTTCATCTTTTGAAGTTAGTCGCAGCAGATTCCATATTTCCAATTATCTTAAACGAGCGCCCGACCCAATAAAAGCCTTCCAACACTTTTGCGAACGTGTTGCACTTGCAGAAAGGTATATGTCTGCGGGAATATTAACTAATCCACCAATCCCGTCAATTTGGCTCAATCCTAAATATGAACATGGGATTTCTGAAACTTTCTCTCTGTTATCTGAGCTTAACCACAAACGTGAAGATGTACCCGGATACATGGATCAGATATTTATTATTGCGGAAGGTTATTCACAGTACGTTCTACGCCCTTCCGCTAAAATATTCAGAAGGTGCCGGCGGAAGCTATTAAACCTTGGTGCATACGGAATGCTTCAGCACTATTATAATGCAACATTGCAATCACATTACTTAATCAGACCCTAGTATGAGTGTGCCTTCAATGTCCTTTGTAGTTCAACCATGCAGTATGAAGAAACTCGCAGAATTGTATGGGGTTCACCGGAATACTTTTACCAGGTGGTTGACCCCATTCCAACAGGAGATTGGCCCCCGCTGCGGATACTATTATACTATCGCTCAGGTTCGCACTATCATATCTCGATTGGGGATGCCTGGTAGTATCATATTGGATTAATGCTTTTATCAAAATTTAATTATTAAAAATATGAGGACAGAAGCTAATGGACAATTCAATAACGTCCTTCTTACCGGAACAATCATTTTGGCAAATGTCAATATTAATGGAATACTGGATTATGGCTTAAAAGCGCTGGTAGGTGGCGCTATCTGGCTCTGTTACAAGGTTACCGCTGACTACATTGATCGTAGACAAAAAGGGAAAGACAAATGACCTCATTAAGCAAAATTCTTGCTGGAACAGCAATTGGAGCAGGTATTATAACTGGTCTTAGTTATTTTTCTAACATGCGTCGTGCTCAGGTTCATTTGGAGGTTATTCCGAAAGCCAATATCCATTCACTAAGCATTACAGGGCTTACCATAAGGGTGGATGCAGTTCTTAAAAATCCTACAAAGGCAAAATTCAAAATTAAGTTTCCGTATATCCGCATAACATATAAGGACACTTTATTAGGAAGTAGCCAGGTTATCGATAAAGACATATCTATTCCGGCTTATGGTGAAGTTGTCATTGATAATATTATGGTCGTTGTGCCTCCTATTAGTTTCTTTTCGGTAGCATACAATGTAATTAAAGCCCTAAATGCGAAGGAGCCAGTAACAATTGTTGGTAAAACCATAACGACTGTAGATCTAGGGTGGTCCCGCATACCATTCGAAAGTACAGCCAGTATTGTACTGAAAAAATAAAAAATAGAATATGCAAGCATTAAGGAAACGACAAATTAAAAGTGGTCTTACTTATGATGCATTATTTCCTCCGGCTATTGGTGAAAATCAAACCATAATGGTAAATGCAGGGGTTGATGATAGTATAGCCCTTATTCCAAAAGTTGTAAAAAGTACCTTATCACAGACTAGTGGAATAGCTCAAAAATTAAAAGGCGAAAATCTACTTGAAACATGCAGAAATATTTGGGAGTTTGTGTATGGTCACATTGCATATCAGAAAGACCAGGAAGGCTATGAACAAATACGCAGCCCTGCAAGAAGCTGGCGGGATCGTAAGACAGGCGTTGATTGTGACTGTTACACAACGTTTATAAGTAGTATTCTCAGCAATTTGGCGATCACGCATACATTGCGCATTACTAAATATTCCCGCGACTACTTCCAGCATATTTATCCAATCGTTCCAACTGATAGTAATCAATATATAACTATAGACTGTGTTACAGATCAGTTCAATTATGAAGTTCCATTCTCTGAAAAAAAAGATTACAATATGGATTTACAATATCTCAACGGTTTCGAAGGGCCAGATCTATATAGCAGTAGTAACGACTTTATTCTAAACGGCAGCTCCGGCATAGGTGAGCTTGGCCTATTTGGCAGAAGGAAGAAAAAGAAGCAGGCGGCAGAAGGTGCTGATGCTCCTATTGATCCCAATGCTGTACCTGGTTCTGGTGTGAAAAAGAAGCGCGGTTTGAAAAAGCTATTCAATTTTGCTAATAAAATAAACCCGGCCACTGTCTTATTGAGAAATGGCTTATTGGCTTCTTTGAAATTGAACATCGGCAAAGTGGCAAGCCGGTTACGGTGGAGCTATATTTCACAGAATGATGCGGTAAAAAAGGGGATTGATCCTGCCGGATATGTAAAGCTCGTTCGTGTAAGGCAAAAGCTTGAAAACATCTTTTATGGTGCTGGCGGCAATCCCACCAATATGCGCAAGGCCATCCTAAAAGGAAAGGGTAACAAAGACAAGGCTGTACTTCTTGGCTTTGGATTAGGAATGTTAGCACCCGACTTCGGGGTGGAGAACTTGACCCTCTATACTCCTTTGCCACAACTACTTGGTCTTGACATTTACAATTCTGAAAATGTTGATGGAATGGAAGGATTTGAAGGACTGGGTGAACTGGGTGAGCCGATCACTATGGCATCCGTAGCTGCTGCCGCCGCTGTTATCGCGGGTATTGTAAAAGCTTTAAAGCCAATTGGTGACTTATTTAAAGGTAAAAAAGGGGCAGCTGTCGATGACTTCCAGGAGGAAGCAGTTGCTTCAGCAGAAAATGAAGTATCTGATGCCGCTAAAGCTGCACCCAGTATAAAGCCAACATTTAGTGCTGAATCGAGCGACAGTATTCCTACTTCAGTGGCTGTATCGCAACCTTCATCTTATGCTACTTCTGATTCTACTGCTGCTGATACATCTATGGATCTGTCTGAGGACGTTTCGGATACAGCGGGAAGCAGTAATAAAGTAGTTGCTGCATCTACAGCCGCAGCTGCTAGTTCGTCTGGTAGTAGTTCTACCGATGGAACCGATAAATCAGGAACTTTTTGGCAAAAGAATAAAAAATGGTTGCTTCCGGTGAGCATCGGTGTTGGGGGTATCACACTTATTGCGATTGGGGTTAAAATGCTAAAACCTCATCCGGGTCCATCCCCCCGCCCAATGCACGGTATTCCAGCGAAGAGGAAACCATATCGGAGAAAGCCAGTTAAGCATAAAAAGAGGTCACCCATCTCACTTCTGTAGTAGTTATCTCTTTCATTACGGATAAATCAAATAATTATGGCAAATCATAAAAAGAACCGTTATACCCAAATAGCGCATAAAACCGCCATCATAGGTTCCTTTCAATCCAAACTTGAGACGAAAGGCAATATTAAAAACTCGCTACTTGAAACTGGTAAGGATTTACTCATTGGTGTGCTCGGCGGAGGAATAGTTGGGGCAGCTATCGGTAAGCCATCCCTGTTGATTGGTTTAGGGGTGACTGGTTTAGGGCACTATACCAACAACCGGCTTGCCACTCTTTTGGGAGTGGGTCTAATGGCATCTAATGGATTCCAGACTAAAAGCACTGTGGCTGGGCTGGATGGTATGGATGGCATAAAAGATCGTCTGCAAGCGTACAAAGATAGCTTTGCTCAAAAGCTGTATTTGGACAAAGTTCTGAAGAAAAAGGCAGAGGGGGTTAATGGTATGGGGCAGTTGCAATATTTTAATTACGGTGACTATAACCCCCAGTTAACTGGCGAATCCTATTATTCAGATGATTTAAATGGTGGGCTTGCAGCATTAGATAACATTCAGCAACAAATTGAAGATGCTGGAATGGCAAGGCTGCAAATGGGAAACCGCCAATTTGATTTAGAAGGGTCTGATGATTTTGAGGGGATTGGAATGGCGGATGTAACCGACTATAATCTTTAAACAGAGTATTCATTAACTATTAAAAAATTATTTATGCAAGGACTTGAAGCAATTGAAGAGTATAACAATCAGGGAGCCTTACTTGGTCTTGATGGCCCGGATGGGGATGAGCTTTTAGGTGCACTGAAGAGAATGAATCCGGTTGCCCGCCAGCGTACCATCAATAAATTAGCGAACACCGGTGCTCCCTCCCGTGGATCACGCGCTGAAATGGAAAAGTTCTTCGGCGAACTTCCCGTAAATGTCAAAGAAGCTTTGGTCAAAGGTGAGCTGCGCCTAGCGGATACGGTGATCTATAGCATCAAACCCGTCAATTCAAAAACTATAAAACTCTTTGAAACGCAGGATGACAAGGAAATTGGACTGAGAAATATCAGTAATGCGAAGCTACCAAAGAATCAAGCTCTTTTGGTATCGGGTATTATTGTGCTCGCAGGAACTGCCACCGATGGGTCAAAGGATAAGATCATTGCTACCGAATTTAAGGGGTTAGAAAACTTTCCTGCCATTGCAAATGGTGAATTTGGCCTTAAAAGTAATAAGAAGCAGATCGTGCCGGAGACATCAAATGCTGTCTTTAAAACAAGTAACTACCACTACGTGCCTGTTGGCTATTACAAACTTGCCAATCCCAGGGTAATACATGACGATGTGCTGGTGGAAATGACTGTGGAACTCGGCAGTCAGGATGGTATTCCACCAAACACTTATCTGTACGTTGGATTGCATGGGACTATCACCACACCATAATAAGTTTTATGCCCCGGTTTTTTAAACTTTTGATTATTGGGCTTGGACTCCCCACTGTATTGTTGATTCTTTTTAAAAAAGGTTTTGCAAACAATAAATCTTATCCCATGATTCATCCCAATCCTGAATCGAATAATTTAAAAGCTTTTCTGTTGATGCTACAACACGCAGAAGGCACCATTGGAGCAAATGCCTATCGTATGCTTTTCGGTGGCGAATTATTTACTGATTATTCCGTACACCCTAACCGGGCCGTCCGAAAATCAGGTATAACCAGTACCGCTGCCGGTGCATACCAATTCCTTTTCCGAACCTGGTCAAGTTTGAAACAGCAGTTAAAGCTACCAGATTTTAGCCCGCAAAGCCAGGATGCTGCTGCCATGGAACTAATTCGGCAAAAAGGTGCCCTCCCCGATGTTCTAGCTGGCAGGATCTCTATCGCCATTGTGAAAGTGCAGAAAATTTGGGCATCCTTGCCTGGTGCTGGTTATGGTCAAAGGGAACTAAGAATGGAAGAACTACTAAGATTTTATGAAAGGGCTGGCGGCACACTTATTTTTTCATGATCGATGTTGACTAGGCAAATGCAATCGAGATTTCTTTCTCTACTGCTTTTACTAATAAACCATCACTATATGACAAGCATTATTAAAAAACGATACGATTTGCAGGTCAGTTCGCCAGAGAGGATCTTTTCTCAAACATTTGAACTTGATAAAAACATTATTTCCATCAAAGGGATTCTGCTAACATCAAATAAAGATGATTTGCTTTACTATCGCGGTTCCCAAAGGATTGAAATTAATAAGTTTGAATTGTTTCCGGAAAATTATGAAAGTAAACTTTTGATGAGCGGAATTAATTTATCTCCCAGTCTGAGGTACTATGATCTTGGTACAGTCCCAGTGGGCAATGGTCAGTTAAAAGTTGAGTTCAAAGATTCCCTGGACAGCCGGACATTTTTCGAACCATATAGAGTTACTGTGTATTTAAGCTGTGAACAGAGCGAATAAAACCATCCGCCATGAAGAAGTTAGCCGCAACCGTTGTTAGCCATAGTATTCCTATTGAACGTAGAGGACAACAGATCTTCTTTCAGATTAACCTTCCACTTGATATCGATAGGATTGTTGGAATAGAGACAGCTATTCGTATAGTAGAAGGGATAAAGATCCAGTATTATAAAAGCATGGGGGCCGGAACACTATGGCTTCAAAGCGAAGGCAAAGCTGATGTTTGCTATTGTCTTTATGTCCTGCCAGAAAGAATGTCAATGACCACAACTGACCTGGGCTATACTGCTATTCAGGCGGGTTTTAGAGAAGGAGGACGGATTTTGGGTGATGCTATTGCTCAATCGGCAGGTTGGAAACCAGACCCAATTGATTTACCTGGTTGCCGAATGTTTTACGGCTCATACATAGATACTCTAGGAATACAGTCATCCACAGACGTTATCTACCACCTTTCCATACATATCTGGGTCACGCTTAAAAATCGGAAAAATGAATAGTGAATTATTAATGGATTATATCAAGCAACGCTGCGATGAACTGGGAATTAAGCAGTATAACTATCGTTTGCGCCACTATGTTCTTGCGCCGCGGGGGAAAACGTCCATTAGTGCTGCCAATCAGCTGTTCATTTTAACCGAACCAACAGAGATGGTGCTTATTAATAGCGATAGCGGTGTATATGATTTAAGCACAGGGAATAGCAATGAGTTGCAGTATGAGCATAAAGGAGAGATAACGATGCAGAACTATTCCTCAGTAATTAGGCATATCATATTTGTCCAGGTCATTCCTAAAACTTTGTAAAATGCCACTGATCCAGGAAAAATATAGCCAGCCCCGCATTGATGCTATACGCCGTTATCTCCAAAGGGAATTTGACAAGGAGAAACCCAGGGATTACGAAGTCATTGTTGATGGCATCAAAATAACTACGCGTACCAATGAGATAAAGGAGTTTGAAGACTATGAACAGGAGATAAAGGATGACACACGAAATATCAGCATCCTTGTTTATGATGGTCCTGGCACTAATCGGAACACCCGTTATTCTTTTTCTTTTGACGGATCAGGCGGCACGCTTTCCGGATTAGGCGAAATTGATCAGATTATATCTCAACGGTTAAGTGAAAAGGACCGTGAGTATGAGTTACAACGCCTTCGGGAGAAACTAGCAGCCACGGAACAGCAGTTGGGAGAATCGGAAGAATTTGCGGAACAACTGGAACAGCGTATCCGGGACATGGAACAAGCAAGGTATACGAACGCTGTTTCTTTGGGAGAGGTAGCATCAGCTTTATTATCTGGAATATTACAGAAGAATGCGGGCAAAATACCTATGGGACAATCCCTTGCAGGCTTATTTGGTGGTACTCCTGCTCCTTTACCAGAGGCTGCACCCGGTCACCCTGATTCCGTAACCTTTGAAAAAAATGCTGGTACTGACCATGATGAACAGACAAATGCAAGAATCGCGGTGATTCAGCGAATGCAGCAGCGATTAAATGAAGAACAATTGGTTGCCATGCTCTCCATCATCGATTTTCTAAGTGAAAATCCCGACAATATTTCAACGGTAATAGAATTATTTCAAACTGAAAAATAAACCATTATGAAAAAATATCAATATCAGATTACTATTGAAACTTCCTCCGAGGCCGATGCCGACCAGAAAATTAAATCATTGTCGGTTCTCGCTTCAAAGCTAACGGTGAAGGAACTCACGAAACTTGCACACGTAATAGCAAATGACCCTGCAAAGACTGCCCTTGCCAAGAAATACCTGGGGGTGTAATTACAGAAATTGATTCTTAAAACTCCTTTCACATGAGTTATGCTCAGGAAAACGATAACAATGGCCCAGATAATATCGGCCTAACAACCAGGGAGAAAATTCAATACTCTTTAGTCGGTATTGTGCTCTTAGGCGGTGCTGTTATCCTGGCCAGGAATCTAATCAAAACGGGGATTTCCCGAAGTGAGCAGCGCTTGACTATGGAGGAAGGGAGTGCACCAGCATTGGCAAAGCAAATAAAGATGGCGTTTGATAATGATGGTTGGTGGGGTACAGATAAAGATGCTCTCAGATCGGCTGTAATTGCCGTGCCACATAAAGCTGCTTTCAGGGAGGTTATTAATTCTTATCAGCGATTATATGGACGCTCGATGATGGCCGATATGCAAGCTGAGTTAAAAACAACCGAGTATAATGAGATGCTGGCTATTATCAGTGCAAAGCCGGATGGTAGTGCAAACAATAGCCCTTCTTCCACTTCTCCCTATCAGTCATGGGCAAAACGGCTTAAAGCAGCTTTTGATATCAAATATGGCTTATTCCCAGGTACAGATGAGGAGGCTATAAAAGCAGTTTTCATTGAGGTGCCCACGCAAAGCGCATTTCAGCAATTGAGTATTGTTTACCAAAATATGTATGGAAGTGATTTAGTAAAAGACCTTAGAGAAGAACTTGAGTTTTGGGAATATGCCCCAATGATGCAGCTGATAGCTTCTAAGCCTCGTACTTAACAGTCAAATAGAAAAAAATGGCGATACAAAAAACTAAAGCGGCGAAAAAGCCCAAAGCCACAAAGCTCCTATTAGTCCAGGCCAAAGGCCGGAAAAAGACAGGATCCTCTAATATTGTTTTAACTATGTTAACACTCGGTGCTGTCGGAATCACTGGATACTTCTGTTGGCAGTATATCAAACGGAAAGGAAGAAAGTCCACCGGGTCAAGTAATGATTCCTTTTTTAAGCCGCAGGATAATACAACCCTGCCAAATACAGACAGCATATTTACACCACCGCTTTCTCCAATAAAAACTCCTTCTTCTTCATCCGGCAATTATAATCCCATAATTGATACCTCAGTTAATATCCCGGCGAAAACGTATCAACCGACTACTACTAATAGTGCGGAGAAAGACGCATTTCCTTTAAAAAAGGGTAGCAAGGGTGAAAGGGTCAGGTTACTGCAGCAAGCTTTAATTAAAAAAAATGGTTCCTCTATCCTGCCTCGTTATGGTGCTGATGGTAGTTTTGGATCAGAAGTGATAGCAGCACTGAAAAAATTAAAGCTGCCATCTACTGTCAGTGAAACATTGTACAATGTATTAACCCAGGACAGCAGTGCGGGTGCTACAAGTGGGTTCGATGCCGATGCAATTGCAAAGAATATTTTTACTTCAACTCAAAAGAAAGATCTGACCGCAGTATTATCGTATTTAAAAAAGATCAGCTCTGTTTCAGAGTATCAGTTGGTCAATACGAAGTTTCAGGAGTATCGGCTGAATGGTGGGGTACGCAAAACTTTGGTAAATGGCATCTTGTCTACATTCCTTGCCGAAAGCCAAAAATCGCAGATCAGGTACGAATTTGTAAGAATGGGATTGCGCTATGATGGAACGAAATGGAGCTTGTCGGGCCTTGACGGTATGACCATTGCCACTAAAGAACTCGCTACGATATGGATTAATGGTAAAAAGAGTATAACTGTTCCCGCAAAAATGGTATTGGGTGTTGAAGTCAGCCGCAGACTTGATTATACCCTCTTTGAAAATAATAAAAAGTACTTCTTGGTACAAACCCGTTCTGTAACCTATATGTAATCTCCATTTTTCATTCTTTAAAAAATGACATCATGCCAAACAAACATAATGTGAAGTACATCGTAGTTCACAGCACAGCAACAGATATGCGTCAGTCTATAGACGTTTTTAAACTTCCATATCATTTCATTATTACGCTCTCCGGAAGATTACTGAATCTCAACCAGGTAAATGCAAAGGATGGTTGCGTTGACATTGCTTATGTTGGCGGCATTGATAAAAAAGGAAATGTCCAGGATACACGCACTGCTACTCAATGTGACTGTATGTTCAACACGTTAGTATTGTTATCTGAACAGTTTCCCGATGCACGCATTATCGGTGCAGATGAGCTTTACGGCGTAAAGGAGCAACCTGGTTTTAATGTAAAATCCTGGCTGCAAGAGTATATTCCCGTCACGCTATTGGCCGCATAATTCCCTCACCCTCTCAATTTAAATACATTTTTATGTTAGAAATTATCAAGCAGGCCCTTGTAATAAGGGGCTATAGGGTGTTCCAACGCCCCTACGAGCTTAATATCGTTGGTATTCGTTCCTCAACCCACATACCAAACGCCTTTGATGATAGTATAAACGTATTTTTTGTCGATTCCACCGGTTCATGGCAGTTTATGTCATTTCCGGCAACCACAGATCCAGGTCTGCCGTATCTGAAAAATCCTATTAATGGCAATGGGGCCGCCATTCTTAAAGCTGGTCAATACATCGCTTCATATGCCATTGGGATGCATAGAGGTTTGTATTTGGCGCTTGTCCAGCGTGCGCCTGTCACTGTTATTCGTGATTATAACAAGGATGGAAAGTTGGATTTCAGCAGTGGCAGAGAAGAAAAAGGTTTATTTGGCATTAATATCCATCGTGCACAGGAAAAAGGGAATACCAAAATCGTAGAGGGATTTTCAGCAGGTTGCCAGGTATTCGCCAATTCTGGAGACTTTCAGCAGTTTATGCAGTATTGTGAAGCACATAAAAAACTATACGGCAACACCTTCACATATACTCTCCTTCAAATTGACCAATCGGCTCCGGATCTTTCATCTCTTAAATCTGGTATGGGAAAAAATTCATTATCCCATTAGTTGCAATTTTAGCGGCTGGTGGGATAGCTTTTGCTTCATATAATATTATCCGTATCAATTCATCTTAATATCAAATATCATGAAACAGATATTTCAGCAATTTTTTAAAGATAAAAACGGATGCTATAGCATACGGGAAATCGTAGTAGCACTGCTTTTACTTGCTATGCTAATAAGTTGGGTAGCCCAACAGTTCTTTCAAAAGGATGTGCCGGAACACATGTTTTACACGTTTGCCAGCCTTGTAGCAGCAGGCTGCTTTGGTTATTCTATTGAGAAAAAGGTAGTTCAGCAGTAATATCTAATCCCGATACGCTCTCTCACTAAAAAAAAATATTTTCATGAATCAAGCTCAATTTATTAAGTTATTGTTGATTGCCATTGGTTTCCTTGTCGGGATTGGTGTAGGCAATATGGGTTTCTTCCACACTTCTATATCTCCTTCCTTAGTTATAGGTACCAATCCGGATTCTATCAAAAAAGAGGTTGCTGTCAATGATGCTGTATACCGCAAAGATATAAATGCACTGAATGTAAAAGATAGTATCCTTACCCAACAAAAGCAAAGCACCAATGTAGCATTGCGGCAGAAGAAAGTTAAGCATAGTCATTTGATCCAGAAGGTAAATGCCGAGTTGGATGAATATAAAGCACCTTCAGATAGTGCTTTTAATAGCACGCTTCCCGAAGAAATAAAAATAAGTATAGCTGAACTGTTGAGCAGTGATTTTGAAAAAGATAGCCTTCATATGCAAATGGTTGATGTTCTTGAGCAACAAGTAGAGGTGAAGGATAGTGTTATTATTGTTCAGGAAAATCAACATCAATATCTGGAGAATAAACTTAATGAAAGTCTATCCAATCAGAAAGTACTGTTTGATAATAATTTATTGTATCAGGAAGAAATTAAGCGGCATAAAAAGAAAAACAGATTGCTTTCTGCTGCAGTTCTGTTGTTAGGGGGAATCACTGCTGCTTCTTTGTTACATCATTAATATAAAAAGCAAATGACCCGCACTGATAATACAATTGTGTCTGCCTCCTCCTTGTTGACTTCCTTACTTTTTTATTTCTATGCAAGGGAAGCCAGAAAAGATACTGGTCCGTATGTGATGATTGGAGCATTCGTTGGTTCTCTCATTGGCGAAGTAGCAATTGATACTTTTAAAACTAACCCTTAAATCATTTGGGATATGACTGTTCAAATTTTAAACTACGGTGCCTTTATCCGTATTTCAATTGATAGCAGTATACTTTTAGTTGCAAAATCACAGGTAAAGATTGTTGAGGTTATCCGGGATGATACCATTCGTATCAATATAGGAGAAGGACCACTAAAGGAAATTCTTATTAGATTATACGATGTTACTTTTCCTGCTGGATTAATTGATATTGCAGCTTTGCGCGATTATGTCAGTCATTTGTTAGATACTGGTAGCAAGTTTGAGGATGATGTTTTGATATACATGCAGAATCAGATAAATGAGCTGATTGCTATAAAACAACAGTTTAATGTTGTGAATGGGTCCATGCAGGTAGATTTAGGTTATCAACAAGCTCAATTAAACGCCCTGGTCGCAATTGATAGTATACTTACAAGGACTAAGGAGATGTATGAAAAATTTTTAGACAACCAGGAGAAACAGACGGAGGAGTTGAAAACCCACTCTACTTATTTGTTATCTATTAATAAGGACGTGACTTCAATAAAGGAAATATCAGCCCAATCCTTTATTAAGCAAGAGGAAATGACTGTAGAAATCAAACGGCAAACCCAAATGATGGTCGCATCAGGGAGTTTAAATACTGATATTAAATCAATATTGGAACATTCCATCATTAACCAGGACGTGCAAACAAGTGAGATTGTTGGCCAAACCCAAGCTCTATCTAATATTTTAAGTGTTGTTGGTAAGACAGAAGGTTACAATAAATCTATGCTCTCCAATCAAACAGCGCAGTCCGCAGATTTTCTGGCGATGAAGAACCTCCTGGTTGAAATCAGAGATGTACTAAAGAGTAAGCCATAATACAGTAATAAGACAGCGGTGTTTAACGCTGATATATGCCGATGATACTTTACGTTTTGTTATAAAGGTAGTATGATGGATAGTAAAAAAGCAGCATTTGTTCAGCAGGTAAAGGTAATTTTACTCGATGATGTGGCACGCTCACATAATAAATCCAGTATTGAAAAACTGGCTGGCAGCTTTGGCATTTCTGATAAGAATGAAACTAAGGAACTGACTGAACTAGCCATTGTGAGTGTCGCCCGCTATATGGCACATCAAGGAGGGTTGAGCATCTATGAACGCTACCAAAATATAGTCGGCTTATATAATAGGCAGGTGAATTTATCACACCGCACCTCCCAAAGTATTCTACTGCAACAATATTCCACCCCTGCCCCAATCGGCTATCTAATGGGTATTTTTTGTGGCTTAGATTCACTTATTCAAAATGGAGGGTATGCTTTTGAACCATCTGCCGGAAACGGCTTGTTAACGATTGCTGCTGCCGCACAAAGAGTGTATGTTAATGAAATTGACGATTTGCGGCGCAGTAACCTACAAACCCAGGGGTTTGCCAATGTATGGAACAGGGACGCAACCAAATCCTTCTATGATGTGGCTAACACCTTCAATGCAGTTCTTACCAATCCACCGTTTGGTATTTTGAAGGCTCCTGTATGGTTTGATAATTATAAGATCAATAGTTTGGAGCATCTTATGGCATTGCAGGCGCTGGAAACAATGATTCATAATGGCAAAGCTGCAATTATTATAGGTGGTCATACTTCATGGGACACAGAAGGACGCATTCAGGCAGGAAAGAATCGGATTTTTTTCAACTTTCTCTATAGCCGATACTACGTAAAAGATGTAATTAATATCAGCGGTAAAAGGTTGTATTCGCGCCAGGGAACTTCTTTTGATGTAAGATTAATATTAATATCCGGAAGAAAACCCCACCCGGAAGGCGCAGCTCCACTATATCATCCCATGCTGGATTTCACCGTAAATAGTTTTGACCAGTTATTTACCCGTGTTTCCGAAGCAATGGATAATCCTCTTATGCATGTCAACGGCTCTCTGAAAAATAATATAGCTATGAAAAGGCAATCGTTGGAACAAGAGGCTACGGACCTGCTTGCGTTGCTGGACGATGCAGCACTGGGCGCACCTTATATGCCAGCCTCGGAAGCGTGTGTTGTTTTGGATACTCAGGTTCCGGACAGTATGGCATTTGAAACCCAGTCGGCGGTTGACCGTATCCGTCAGGCGGTGGGAGGCGATATGGATAACTTTGTACGTCACCGCCTCGGCTACGGTACCAAAGTGGACTTATGCCGTGCTCTTGCTGCTGAACAGATAGATGCAGTGGGAATGGCAATTTATAATATTGAAGCCCGCAATCAAGGATTGATCATAGGTGATCAAACCGGTATTGGTAAAGGACGTGTTGCCGCAGCTATTATCCGGTATGGCGTGCAACAGGGTTTAAAGCCTGTATTTCTTACGGAGAAAGCCAACCTGTTTTCAGACATATATCGTGACCTGGTAGCTATTGGTAGCGGGCATTTACAACCGTTTATTGTTAATGCGCGGGAAAGTAAAACGGACATCAAGGATGTAGATGGAAATGTTGTTTACCAGGCATTACCTGCTCCCGCTCAGCGGCTTATTTTTGAATCACAGCTACTTCCACCCAACTGTCATTTTGTTGTGGCTACCTACAGTCAGTTTAATAGTGTTGACCGAAAGCCATTGAAACCCACATTTTTGCGGTCAATCGCCAATGATAATATTTTCATCCTGGATGAGGCTCATAACAGCAGCGGTAGCAGTAATACCGGAAACTTCCTGCAGGGCATTATCGCTGTAACCCGTGGGGTTGCTTTTCTCTCGGCAACCTTCGCCAAGCGGCCGGACAATATGCCAATCTATGCAATGAAAACCGCCATCAGCGATTGTACCATGAGCAGCGAGGAATTAGTAGATGCAATAACCCGCGGCGGAGTGGCATTACAGGAAGTCCTTTCAGCCCAATTGGTTGCAGAAGGGCAAATGCTCCGGAGGGAACGTAGCTTTGAAGGGGTTGAAGTAAACTATATCTCATTGGATGATAAGTCTGAAGAGCATCGGGCTATAGCCGACAATATTACTGGTATCCTGCGTGACATAATAGATTTTCAAAATACCTACGTAACTAAAGTAGTCAAAGTGCTAGATAAGATTGCGGCGGCAGAAGGCAAGGAAGTGGGGGTGAGGGAAGGTACAAGCCAAGCCGGTGTTGATAATCAGCCCTATTTCTCAAAGATCTTCCAAGTAATTAACCAAATGCTTTTCTCTCTAAAGGCTAAATCAGTTGCGGAACGCGCCATCATGCGCCTGCGGGAAGGTAAAAAGCCTGTTATTGCATTTGCGTCAACAATGGGATCATTTATCGAAACACTGGAAGATGGTAATGGGATGCCGGTGAGTGATGGCAGCGTTATTAATGCAGATTTTTCAGAAGTATTAAAGCGAGGGTTGGACGGTGTGTTACGGTATACGGAGAAAGATGTAGCTGGAAATTCTGTGCATAAACGATTTGATCTTTCTGAGTTGCCAGATGGGGCAAGCGGTTACTATGGTGATATTTACCAGCGTATCGAAGAGGTATCAACCGGTATCACCATCAGTCCAATTGATGTGATAATACAGACCCTTGAAAAGGCCGGTTATAGCGTGGCAGAGGTAACTGGGCGTAAATATCACCTGCAACTAAACATGGAAACAGGTATGGGATTGGTGTTATCCCGGCGGAAACTTAATACTAATGATGCGTTCCGCCGGTTTAACAATAACGAAGTGGATATATTGATGATAAACCAGTCCGGTAGTACCGGTGCATCTGCCCACGCCATAGCTACATCAAAGGTGGCAGCCAGTGAGGTCCGCCAACGAGTGATGATTGTTCTCCAGGCGGAACTGGATATTAGTACTGAAGTGCAGAAACGGGGGCGAATTAATCGCACCGGGCAAATACTCAAACCCATTTATGACTATGTTACCTCCGCAATACCAGCAGAAAAGCGGCTAATGATGATGCTCCAGAAGAAGCTGAAATCATTGGACGCGAATACTACCAGCAATCAGAAGCAGTCAACAAAAATATTGGATGTTCCTGATTTTCTAAATAAATACGGTGATAAAATAGTAGAAGAATACCTGCAGGAAAACCCTGATGTTAATGTGATGCTCGATGATCCACTGCATTTGCTCCGTGCCAGTGCGGATAGTGATGGCGATAGTAGTGGTGATGGTAGCATGGAAAATGCTGCACATAAGGTAAGTGGCCGCGTAGCGGTGTTATCTACTCAAATGCAGACTGATTTTTATAATGAGGTGGCCGAGCGATACAATGAATACATATCTTATCTTCAGCAGGTTGGCGACTATGACCTGGAAGTAGAAACAATGAACCTGGAGGCAGAAACAGTAAGCAGCCGCGTGGTGAAATCAGGGAACGGCAGCGCAAGTGCATTCGGCACTGATAGTGTATTGGAAGTAGTTAAGGCCAATGTATTAAGAAAACCATTCAATCGCGCAGAATTGGATAACCTGCTGACAGAAACATTGAAGGTTGGTGATCCTCAATCACAGACAAATGCGCTAATAGATAGTTTCTTAAAGGATTGGAAAGAACGGCTGGACGGCGAGCTGGCTGACAACGAATTACATTATCAGAGTTTGCTTGCTGCCGCAAAAGATACAAAGAAGAAAACGCAACTAGAACAGATTGCTGAAATAGAAGAAGCCAAAGTAGCCAGTATTAATCGCATTGAGGCAAAAGCAAACGGCAGAAAAAACGCGCTGCTTACTATTTTTAAATTCTTTTATCCTGGCCGTGCAGTTATTTATTCTATTGCTAGTTATGGCATGGGTACAGAATTAGTTCCGGCGGTTTTCTTAGGATATGGTATCGACCTGAAAAAGAAGAATCCCTTCGTTCCTTCGCAGGTAAAGCTACGCTTCGCTATTGCCAATAGCAGTAAATACCTTGTTATTCCGGCATCTTTTACGCAACAGATTCTTGCAATTCAAGGCGCCAGCGGTACACGTTCCCAACCTGAAAAAACAGTACTATTAGATGAATGGGAATCACAAACGAAAAATGCCAATGTGAATCGAAATATCAGGCATGTAATTACGGGTAACCTTTTGCAAGCCTTTAGTGACTTTAAAGGAAAGCTCGTTAGTTATACAACCGCCGATGGTCAAACAAAGAAGGGGATTTTAATGCCAGAGCATTGGGATGCTGGCAAGGAAGTGGCAGATCGAGTAACTGTTCCGATTATCAACGCGTTGCCTCTGATAAAGTCGATTGTTCATGGTGGGCATATGATTACCAATAATGGATTGTCCTTTTTTAAGCAAAATAGGCAATACAGGATTATCGTAGGTGGTAGCCATGCACGCGGTGGTGATATATATCTTGATAAAGATCTGCTTCCATTGGTAGCCGGAAACAATTTCCAGAAAACAGCTGATAAAATGGTTGCAATGGTTGATGAAGATAGAATTACAGACGTTGTACAGGTGCTTCAACGAAACCACAGTTTATCTATGACCATCAGCAATGTCCAATTTCAACACTTAGAGAAACAATCATCCGGCATCTACAGCTCCCGATCTATTATATTACCACCACCTGTAGATCGGGATGCTGAAATACAGGCAGCGAATAATCAAAGTACGGAAGTCCGCGATGATGGAAAAACGGGAACTACTATTATTTCCCTTCTTGAATTAGAAGCAGAAGCCCTGGAACTGGAATTACAATTACTGGCAGCCTAAATAAATATTATGTTTTCACCGAAGAATTATTATCAGAAAGTTAAGACGGTAGATTTCAGTCTGCTTCCTGAAGCTCTCAGGAAGGGCCACGAGTATGTAGGTAAAGCAACCGACGATGGACGAAACTGGGATAACTACCTTCAAAGTGCCAGCATCAAGAGGGTGATAGATGTGTATTTTGATAAACTCTCCTCTGTGCTCATGGCACAGGAAAAGAAGTCGTCTCCGAAGGCGCAACCGGCCAAAGCGAAAGCCAACAAAAAGAACGTTAGCCCGGAGGTAAATGTTACTATTTCAGATATGCACCTGGTATCAAGGACTTCTGAGGAACTACGGTTTATACGTCGTTTTGTTAACTTAAATGAAAAGATGCAAACCAAAGAGCAAATACTTAAATTTATTAATTCTCTTCAGAAGGCTATTATAGAAAAGCGTATCCGAAAAACCTCGCCCTGGGCTGAACAGATCCGTTATATACAGGATAGACTGGTAGATACGTATAATTCGATGAAAGCAAAAATCACCTTAGTGTTTAAACCGGAGACGGTAGAATTATTCAAACAATTTGTTTCCGGTGAAAAAGTACTTCCATCTGTATCGTTTATTAAGCGTTATATAGGAATGCACGAAAAGCCAGGCGTTAAGTTAAAGGCTACCGCCTTGCTTAAACAAATTGACATAGCCATAGATAGAGGCGTCATTGGTAGCGATGATCCATATCATCATGAATTAGCAGCTATTAGAAAACACTTATACGATTTCGTTTCGGCCAGCAGCATAAAGGCGCTGAGGATTGAGATGCAAACTTTAAAAGGTTTACAGGGAATACTGTCTGGTTGTAATTGCCCTCCATCCGTATTGAACGGGTTGGACCCTCTACCGCAGGTGATGAATAGTATGGACTTTGCAAATGTGAAGTTCTCCTCTATCGGCCTGCAGGGTAAGTGGAGGGATTTTATAGGTGATCCTTCACCAGGATTTACCGCGATGGTATCAGGCAAGCCCAAATATGGAAAATCGAGCTTATGCGTTGATTTTGCCGGGTATCTTGCACGCAATCATGGTCAAGTTTTATATGTTGCAAAGGAAGAAGGACTCAACCGCACCTTGCAGGATAAGCTGGAGCGGGTAAAACATCCCAATCTTACCATATCATCTACGCTACCGCCGGATTTGAGTCCTTTTGCCTACATCTTTTTAGATAGTGTAACCCGGTTGGGATTGACACCAGATGATCTTCGCAGGCTTAAAGCTGATAATCCCTTGAAAAGTTTTATTTATGTATTTCAGGTCACCAAAAGCGGCATGTTTCGTGGTGGTAATGACTTTCAGCATGATGTTGATATAGTGGTTGATGTACCCCAAATAGGAAAAGCCATACAATTCGGCAGATATAACCAGGGGGGCGAGATGGACATTTTTGAACGAGCGGCGTAGCTAAGAAAATTAGGCAATGTGGAAACATTGCCTTTTTGATCATCAATCGTTGTTTTAATCATCGATCGGTTCGTATGAAGAAATGGTTAATACTGTTTCGAGTAAATTGTGGATATTCCAGATCAGTAACCAGATCGCCCACGTTGTAGAACTAATTGAGTAGATCCAAGCCTATACCAGCCTATAACCAGATCGCCCATATTGTAACATTCCAATAAAAGAATTTTTCACAATTGCGTCCTTTATAAGCTATTAGACAACTGACTCTTGTTGTAAATACCAATTAATAATGAGAGATCAGTAGTACAAAAGGAATGATCCAGATTATTAGAGATTTAGTGAGTGCATTTAGCCTCACTCTACGGATGTACAAGCACCCTCAAATTAGATAATGAAATATAGAGGCTATTCAACCAAAATCTTTATACCAACCTTCTCTGATTTATACTTTATCTTTTCTTTCAGACCAAAATAACCCCAGTTTCTTAGAAGGAAATGATCTTCCTTAGCTTCCATCTCTTTCTCCGTTTGATTTACCAATATCAATGTTCCCACACCCAACTTTAAGCATAGCTTTATTAGCCTCCTACTATAAACGTGCATTTTCTGATCGATATACCGATGTTCCTTATCTGCAAATGATGTCAAATTTTGTTTCTTTCTGGATAACCCATTGCTTGATCTATTAAAGCTTACCGCTTTTTGTGCTCTTCTCCTGCTTTGCTGAATCGCTACTCTTCGATATAGATAATCTTCCTTATATCCAATCTCATATCTATTCTTTCCAATGGTTACAACGATTGGAACCTCTAAGCTTAGTTCGGCTTCTGCAATGATGGAGGACTTAACTTCATCTATAGTGTTTTCTATTTTGAAAACCGCATGAAGAAAAATCTTTCCCTTATCAAAAATAATTGAGCTTGTCCCAAGACTGTATTGCCCACGCATGAAACGCTCCCACATTATGGGTTTGTCGTCAACGTCTTTTCCAAAGTAGGTGTTGAAATGCAAACCAAAAATTGTAAAGGAATAAAAATTCCCTTTATCTGAATGTCTTATTCCTACTATATTTCGCGGAGGAATAGGGATGGGAATTGTTTTCTTATAATTCCTTAACGACCTGTCTCCATTCTGATATTGAACCCTTTCAAGATTATATTGAGTAACTAATAGGTTATTCAGTGCGGCAAGGATGTTCATTGGTAGCTCTCCCTTGAAATTCCTGCTTAATACCTGGTATGTAGTGTTTACCCGTGAAGTTGTAAAAATACCATCACTATCTCTGCTGATATCACAAAGCTTTACTTTCGTATTATCATTCAAATAAAATATCTCTTTTATATTATCCTGAATATACTGATGGGTGAAGATGTAATTCGCTGCCTTAAAGCAGATAAATCTCCATTTATATAACGCTGTCCAAACCCTTTCGCGCTCGGTTTTATCATCACTATCAATTAGCAATTGTATTTTTCTTGTAATGACTATGTCTTTTGGAGGCATGTTTTCTCATTTGATTTGACAGTTCATTTATTTCTGCATAAATCAGTATCACATCTTCTATGGGCATATTTAGCTCAGTACTAATCCTATCAAAGCCGAACCTATCCATTTTTCTCATGTGGTAAATCCTCATTTGAATAGCAGATAAATTGGGGATCGGATTGAAGGTATCATCAGGCTTTATTTTAGTTCGAAGGGGCTTTTTTAATAGAAATGACCTTAGCGTATCTGTATTTTTCCGAATTATGTTAGATACGCTCTGATGACTATTGTTGAACTTTCGAGCTATCTGTTTTTCAGACAAACCTTGATGATAGAAAAGGGTCATTACTTTACGGTCATAGTCTGGTAGATGTTTTATGGCGACATCAATTTGAACAGCTCTGTCAGATAGAATGGCCGATAGTTCCTTTTCACTCCGGTCATGCCAGGTGGAGTTTACAAAATTACTATATGCAATATCTTCATTGTACTCAACAAAATATATTCTGGAACGATGCTTTCCGGACCTTGATGCGTAGTAGCGGGCACGTTCCCATCTCATTACAAGCCTTAAAAAAAAGAACAGGTGGAATAGAGACGTTACTTTATCACGGAAATTCCATGCTCTTAGAAAGGCATCCTGAATAATTGATCCTATAAGAAAGGTATCGTTATCTAATTTCCTTCCATAGTAACGTAAAGGCTTATTCATGTTGTCATATAGGTATCTCAATCCACATTCATCTCCTGCTTTGAAGAGTTGAAAGTAGTAAGTATTAGTTTCGTTTGCGATTAGTATGTTATACCCCATATTTCAGAAAGATTGGGTTAAGTACAAGAGCTTTTGAAGAAATGATACCGAATGGTGGCTCTACTCTCCATCTTCTGTCGGTTCCAGTGTCACATATAACCCAATGATGAGCTTAGAAAGCAGCCGATGGAAGAGAAGGATATCGCTACGTTTTCTATAGTCGCAACCATCAAGCACCTCACACGATAGTGCATAATGCAAAATAGTCCACAGCATATCTTCAATATCTCCGATTTTATAGAAGTCAAAAAAGTAAAGTATATCGTCGTAACATTCAGATAAGGGAGGTTTGTTGAATAGCATAGCATTTGAATTATTTCCTCTTAATATTTTTCAGATGGATAGCCTGTCCAAAGTAGATTAATATAGCGTGTAGTTCTTCTCCGCTAAGCCTATTCACTATGGCAGCTTCTCTTAGTATAACCAGGCTGCCATTAGAGTAGTTGGTATAGAACTTTTTTAAAAAGGCTATCCTGTTGGCCTTGACGCCAACGCGTTTCGCTACATATTCAAAAGAAAGCTCATTATTGGGTACTGACTTCATTTTTAAGATTTAAGGTTGTCTTTTAAAATTCTCATATATACTATCACTGTAAAGGAGTACACTTCTCCGAGGTAAGTCATTTCTTCTCTCAAGAGGTTTGTTTTGAAGTTTGAAACAAGGGAATTGTCAACGTCATTGCAGGCAAATTGGAAAAGCTCAGTCACTTTTGCCAGCACTTTAAACAGATCTTCTATGCGCAGTTGTAATATCAACTGGCCTATTGGTGTATCCTTTACCTTGTTATATTTTTCTTCAATGGCTAATGCCAGTTTCATACTCATAAGCTAGGATTTATGTTATCTATTTGAATATGTTTATTCTTGTCTATAAGGTTTAATACATTACTTGATGTCAATGGATTTAGAAGGTAGTTTTTACAGCCAGAAATGAGTAAGGAATCAATGATTGCATGTGGCTGATCTTTCAGGGTGTCATCAAATACAAGACATATAGGCAAGGGTACGCCGCCTGCTTTTAGAACTGATCTCAAATTGTATGCATGTTTAAAGTGAACAAGGATGAGATCAAACCTATACTTTTTGTGGTAGTGAACTATGCTCTTGGTATTGCCAATTCGCCAGGTTATCAGGTGATTCGTAGTTAGTTCGTTGCTAATCTTTTCCATTGAATCTTTGGATGATTCAACCAATAAAATCTTACCTTTATTTGATGGCTTTTTATTTGTATTTCCAAATACCCATTGAAGAAGGGTGAAATTATTAAAGAGTAACTGTTTCATGGTAGAGGAACTTTATTTTGTACTGAATAAAGTATTGTGGACACTAGTTGTTAACTGAATAACTTTGTAATAATAGAGAAAGGTAGATGATAGGTCTATCAGCAAACCTGCTGGAGTTTCTATATACAGGAAAGTACAGCCATTAGGTAGTGATGTAATATTACATCGGGCTTCACCTAAAGTAGGAAATTCCAGCTGCGACAAATCGCTACTTTTTTGGCAATAGCTTAGCTTATACATAAATGGTGATTATGTGAGAATGAGGGTTTGAACAGGTGCTAGACTATGTATTTGGGAAACTAGGGGGGGATAATAAATAAGAGGTACATGCTGGAAAATTATTTGTTTAACAAAAACGCGTTTATAGCGTAGAACCATTCCGCCTCCAGCAAGGCCGTAGGAAAAGCCTATGGGACATGGCGAGAATGGCCCACGCTATAAACGCGCGAGCCGCCTCTCTTCGTTGTCCCATCATCTTTTGAATTTCCTACGTTCGCTGGATGGACAAATTGAAGCAGCATCAAACAAATAATTTCATTCGAGGTCTGCTAAATTATTATTATGATCCAAATATAACAAAATAAAATAAAAAACCTCTTAATTGAATGGTTTTATTTAAATGGATTTAATTAATGGTATTATTTTAACTGTTTTTATTTAAAGGTATCTATTTGAAGGGAATATTTTTGATACACCTTTATTAAATTACACCTGATTAATAGAAAAAGATGGCAAAAGAGAAGATTTCCTTTAATGAGCAACTAGGTAGAAGAATGATTGTACTACGTAAGCGTGCAGGTTATAGTAATGCCGAAAAGTTTGCATTTGCAAAAGATTTGGGAAGAAGTCAATACGGCAAGTATGAAGCAGGCAAAACCTCAATTACGTCTAATGTGCTTAAAAGAGTTATCGATGCTTTAGGCGTAACCGTATCCGAGTTCTTCTCAGAAGGATTTGACGATTAAATGAGCGTATTATCTTATTATATAGCCAGAAGGAAATTTTCCTTCTGGCTTTTTTATGGCCTTAAACAAATTGATTTTACCGATTTCAGCAACATCTTTCCGATTTCAATCAAATGTGCAACAGTGCTTTTCTCTGGTGTTTTAGTTTCGTTTCATATTACTACACATTAAATAGCTTGATATGATAAAACGAGAAGAATTAATCACCATGAAGGCTATCGCTATATGCTTTAAACCTTTCTTAAAAATAGAGGAAGCGTTAATATTTTGCAATTTAGGGCGTACACAATTTGCCAAAAGAAGTGAGGGCTTTGGAATCTATAAAAATAACAATGGCTACTTCAAAAGGGAGGATCTTGAGAAGATGATGGCAGGAGAAACGCCCCCGTTTGAAGATGTTATGAAAAAATTCAAGCGATAGCTTTATTAACTTTTTGATTAAAGGGCTGCTTTACTTAGTAAGGCAGCCCTTCTGCTTTTAATTTGATAAATTCAGGAAGAAAGGCATTAGCTCAGGACTGGGCAGATTATTAATAGTTACCGTTTGGTCTTTGGGTCTATGTCGTTTATAGGTTTTTCTAACTTGATCCGTGGTAGTATGTCCCATTAAGTAGGCTACAGTCGCATCGTCCACATTCTTATCCTGTAGCAAAATAGAGAAACTCAATCGAGCACATGACCAGGTAATATGCTTATCAATGCCAGCATCTGCCATCCAATTCTTTAATATTTTATTACACCCATTTGAGGATGGAAGCCTGAATACCCTATCTGTGGCTTTAAAATTTTGCAGCCTGTTTTTCCGTTTCTCCAAAATTGCCTTGGCTATTGGATGTAGCGTGAGCGTAACAGGGAATCCTGTTTTTGCTTGGATGATACGAGTGATTAATGTATCCCCCTTTATATTTGGCCAATCCAACAAATCAACATCAACGTGTCTAAGTCCTGAATAGCAGCTTAAAATAAATGCTTCTTGTACCTCTTCATTCGTACAGGGTGTTTGTAGAAGCTGGATATATTCCTCAACTTCCAGGTTTTCTTTTAATCTCTTGCTAGGATTAGATTTGGAGTTGACCTTATCCGTTGGATTCACTTTATAATATCCGTCATTTGTCGCTGCCTTTAAAACCCATTTAAATCTGGCATAATAGTTCAGTGGTGTTTCTCCTGTAAAATTGTCCAGAAGGTATTGCCGGAAGCGTTTACAGAAGTTTTCATTGATGTCAATGGGTGCAATAAAATCAACCTTGATGAAATTCTTAAATTGTTTAAGGCTGTTAGATAAATGTCTGTTCCCTTCTCGTGTGTTCACCTTTACGTATTCTTCATAGTATTCCAAAAAGTTTGCTTTAAACTTATGAGAGGGAATAAAAGCACTACCAATGGCTTGCTGCTCGATGGTTAGCTGGCTTTTTTTAACTTCTATTAGGGACAGTGCTTGTTTGTTGTGATTCTTTTCTATCTGGTCTTTAGGGTGTGTATAAATAAAGATCCCAGTTGTAGGGCGTTGACCAGGACCGCGTCCATAGTCGTAGTAGAATGTGATTTTATCTCCTTTCTTACTTAATCTTTGTAGCATGTTCATAGGTTCATGTTTTTAGGATTACAAAAACAATAGCACAATAAATGCGCCGTGGTAGCTAGTTTTGAGGCGTTTTTGCATGAACTTTTAGAACAGAGAATAAGTGTGAAAAAACGTGAGTAAAAAACTTTAATAATTTTTTCCGTGCATACTGTCAAGGATGACAAACTGGCTAATGCGCGTCTGACAAGGTTTAGAAAGAGTTTGTCACTCGTACTTTGACTGGAAGAATTATTAGATCGCTTTTTTCGTAAACACAAATACAGATTATTACCCTGTAGTAGGTGAATAAATTGGTGTGTCATTTGGTGTGTCAATTGTGTGTCAACAATAGTGGGAGAAAGCGTGAAAAAGCGCGAAAATTGACACTTGACAAAATTAAAAAAGGCTTGTAAGTCAATTACTTACAAGCCTTCTACGTGCCCAGAACTGGATTCGAACCAGCACACCCTTGCAGGCGCTGCGACCTGAACACAGTGCGTCTACCAATTTCGCCATCTGGGCAACTGATATTGTGTCAGGGGTTGCAAAGATAAGCAGCTAAAACATTTTACCAAATATTTCTGCAAAAAAATACTGAAATCTATTTGAAGCACCCGTATGCAACTTCCAAACGGGAAAGATCGCACTCCAGCGTTGCGCGGTCCCAATGGCCTGTGTTGGCCGCCGCTTCATAGGTGGATTGCATGAACGCCAGCAACGTTTCCTCCGGATTTTCGGCCTGTTGTACTAGTTCATAAGGCAGCATAAATTCCCCCATCTCCTGGCTGTAAAAGGCGCCGGCGGGTTGAACGGGTTGTTCGCTGAAGGCAGGGGGAACAGGGTAGCAGTAAGCATAAAAAACGGCATGTGGGTACTGTTCACTGCCAGGCCAGAATCCACAGGAACTCACCTCTTTGGAGTAAGCTTCCCGCATTACCGCCGCAGGCATATTAGGCGCTTCCCCCTGGTGAGGAGGCGCATCCCTTCCGGAGAACCGGGTTACTGCCAGGTCAAAGGCGCCCCAGAAGAAGTGGACCGGGCTGCATTTGCCGGTGAAGCGTGTTTTGAAACGGGTGAAGATATTGTGGATCTTCACCAGGGCCTGCCAGAAGTCCTCCATTTTCTGCCGGTCGTACGACTGATGAACTTCATCTTTCTCAAACGGAATGGCGTTGGCAATTTCGCTTGGCATTGTGTAAATGGTTACGTCAATATCCAGTGCCTTCAGCTTTTCAAATAATGCGTTATAAAAGTCAGCCACTGTTCTGGGGCGTAGTTCCAGCGTTTCTTTTTTACCGGTGCTGGTAATGATAATCAGCTGATGCTGCATGAAGTTAAAGTCGATCTGGAATATGCCACGCTGGTATGGCACGCTCCCGGTGCTGAGCCCATCCGGACTTACATACAGCGTTACATGCCACGAGTGATTTAACCACGGCATTTTCCGGAGACGGATCTTTCCCACTATCTGTGTCCACAGGTGCACGGTAGCTAACGTATCTTTCCAGTCGTTGTAGGTGAGCACAGGCCACTGATCCTGTTTGGGATTGGCATTTTGCATAACGAATGATTGAAGGGTAAGAAGTTCAGTGACTATTTAACAAAAAGGAAGCAGGGAATGTTCTGTCCGGAAAAGAGGGTGGGAGGATGATTCATTGATTTAAACCAGGAGCTGAAACGGTTACACATTACCACATCCGGATACCTTTATAAGTTGCCTGATATCCTTGATGCAGATTTTTTTGCTATGTGAGGTTAAAATGCCGGCCGACTTAAATTCTGTCAGAAACCTGACAATATTCTCTTTACCGGTACCAACCATGTTGGCAAGGTCACTACGGGAAATATTGATCATAATATCTTCGCCAGTGGCTGTTTCTTCCTTAAATCTTTCGCGCAATACAATTAATGTGATCGCCAGTCTTTCTTTAACAGAGCGCTGCGCAAATATAGAAATGCTGTTTGCCAGTACAGTGAATTCATGACTGAGGATTTTGAGCAATCTGCGTGGCAGTACGTTGGACCTCTCCATAATATCCATGAAATCTTCTTTGGGGATGAAGGCAATGATACTTTCCTCTATCGTAGCAGCGGAGTCTGGATAACGCTCATCCGCTAAAATAGCATGATATCCGATTAATTCGCCTGCATTGGCAACGTATATAATCTGTTCCCGGCCATGCTGGTCTACCTGGTACTTTTTAACTTTCCCTTTTTTTATAAAGAAAATACCGGAAGCAACAGCTCCCTGCCTGAATATTATTTCCCCTTTCCCATAACGCTGTTCCTGCATATGGGAATGAAGCGCTGCATATTCATCTTCAGGCAGATTACTCAGGATGGATTGAGATTTGAAATTCCATTTATAGATGGGAAACAGACCTTCTAAACTCATAGCAATGACCCACTGGGCGAAAAAGTGATTTTTTGCAGTTTTTTAATTGAAAAGTATCAATGAAACCGAATACCATCAAAGGTACCTTTGCAATATGAAAATATCAACTATTTCCCGTCCGAGGATTAATTTCACAGACAACCATGAGTGGATTGATTTAAATGGTAGTGTTGGTTTTGTAGGTGTATCTGCACATAGACTGAAAGAAATTAAGAATATAGTTAATATAATATGGCATAATCCCAAAGGCATTATTGAAAAAGGAACCATTATTGCTGAAATCCACACTGCAGATGAGATTATTCCTGTACATGCGCCGCTTAGCTGCAAATATCTTGGCAGGAATCAAAAACTTTCAGGAAATCTAAACCTTGTATTGGAAAGTCCACAAGACAACGGCTGGATTTTTTTCGTTACTCCGCTGAAATTCTACAACCAGGAATCACTTCTTTCTCCGGAAAACTATCAGAAATTAATACGCTCCAAAGTTGCTAATTAGTCATGGAAAACACGTTGATGAAACCAGCCTGGTATCTGACAGATGCATCCTTCGACTGGCTGTTTCCGGAAAGGATTCAACAAATGTCGAAACGGCATTGGACTCCCGTGGGAATCGCCAAAAGCGCCGCCGCCTTCCTGGCATCTGAAGGAGGTGGAAAGATTCTCGATATAGGAAGCGGTGTTGGAAAATTTGCACTCATCGGCGCTCATTACTATCCCGGATCAATTTTTTATGGCGTAGAACAAAGAAGTGAATTACATCATTACGCACTGGCAGCAAAAGAATACACGAAAACAGTTAATTCGGAATTTATAAATGGCAACTTCACACAGGTTAATCTGGCAGATTATGATCACTTCTATTTTTACAATGCCTTCTTTGAAAATTTAGACGCCAGGAACCGAATAGATCAGCAGATTGATTATTCCACCAGTCTCTATCAATACTATTCCCGCTATTTGTACAGGGAACTGGATAACAAACCTGCAGGAACCAGGCTGGTAACCTTTCACAGCCTGGAAGACGAAGTGCCTCCCGGGTATAAGCTGATGGATGCATCTAAAGATTTTTTATTGAAAATGTGGATGAAGAAATGATATAAAACATAATACACCGGAACATGACAATAGATAAATATGTAGCCACAATAATTGACCAAATCAGGGTGGCAAAAAATAACGCAGAAGTGGAAGATGTTATCCAGGTATCTATCACTAATATGAGGGAGAAGAAGAAGAATGGATTTATAGTACAACGATGCCTCAACAAACTGGAGGCAGCATTGGAAGAGATTCCACCGCTTGAATGTAGCAGCGAACAATGGAGCTGCTACCGTTTCGCACTTATTTGCATCAGAGATACATCCGTTAAGCAGGGAACTCCAGACCAGAAAATATTGTGATGAAGAAATCCAATTTTATTGCAGGCATTTTAAAGAATAAATGTCCCCGTTGCAGAAAAGGAAAATTGTTCAAAAATGATAATCCTTACGAACTAAAGAGAGTCCTGGATATGCACGACAACTGCCCCGTGTGTGGCCAGCGGACGGAACTGGAAATAGGATTCTGGTATGGAACGGGATATGTGAGCTATGTGCTGGCTGTGATGTTCTCCGTGTTTAACCTAATATGGTATTGGCTGATTTTTGGTATAACCTGGAGAGATAACAGCATCTTTAATTGGCTGATCGTTAACGGGATTATACTAATGCTTTCAATGCCTATATTAATGCGATTGTCCCGGACGCTATACCTCACCTTCTATGTGGGCCATGATCCTGAAGCTGAAATACGGAAGCGAAAGGAGGGAGTGCTGTAAGCGCCGGATGTTTTCGCCACGCCGCCGGAAGGTGCATGTTTTAAGTATTCTTTATGTTCATACCTAAACTACTCGAAACATTAAAAGGATATACCCGCGCACAATTTGTAAAGGATTTACTTGCAGGGTTAATTGTTGGTATCGTTGCATTGCCGCTCGCTATTGCATTTGCCATTGCTTCCGGAGTATCGCCGGAAAAGGGGCTTTATACTGCGGTTATTGCAGGCTTTATCATTTCAGCGGCAGGCGGTAGCAAAGTACAGATAGGCGGCCCTACCGGCGCTTTTATCGTAATAGTGTACGGCATCGTGCAACAATATGGAATTAATGGTCTTATTATAGCCACCTTTATGGCCGGCGTTATCCTCATTATGATGGGGGCCGCACGTTTAGGGTCTGTGATAAAATTCATCCCGTATCCGCTTATAGTAGGATTTACCAGTGGGATTGCACTGGTAATATTTTCCTCACAGGTAAAAGATTTCCTGGGGTTGAATATAACAACAGTGCCATCGGATTTTATAAAAAAGTGGATGGTATATGGTCAGCATATTTCGTCAGTTAATTATTATTCCCTGGCTGTTGCTGCCTTTACAACATTGGTTGTTTTTCTATGGCCTAAAGTTACACACAGGATTCCCGGCTCATTGATCGCCATTATTGTTTCAACCCTGGTAACCACATTATTGCATTTACCTATAGATACAATCGGCAGCAGGTATGGTGGGATCCCCGCTTCATTGCCTTCGCCATCATTACCCCGCCTGGATTTTGATACTATCAAACTGCTGATACAACCAGCCTTTACCATCGCGTTGCTGGGGGGGATTGAATCATTACTTTCAGCAGTTGTTGCTGACGGCATGATAGGAGGGAAACATAAAAGCAACATGGAACTGGTTGCCCAGGGAGTTGCCAATGTATTCTCTTCTGTATTTGGTGGAATCCCTGCTACCGGCGCAATTGCAAGAACTGCCACCAATATCAGGAACGGTGGCCGTACACCGGTTGCAGGGATTGTTCATGCGCTTACACTATTGGTGATTATGCTTTTTGTTGGCCGGTGGGCCGCCCTTATACCAATGGCAACCTTAGCCGGTATCCTCGTGGTTGTTACCTACAATATGAGCGAATGGGAGAATTTCATCGCTATAACCAAAGGCTCGAAAAGTGACGCAGCTGTATTGATCGTAACCTTTGTGCTCACGGTTATTATTGACCTTACTGTTGCCATAGAAATAGGAATGATATTGTCTGTATTCCTGTTTATGAGAAAAATGGCCCAATTCAGCAATGTGAGTATCATAACAAAACAGTTCAATGGCGATAAAACCAACGAAGACCCTTTATCTATATCAAATTTTACGCTGCCTCCGGGAGTGGAGGTATTTGAGATAACCGGCCCACTTTTCTTTGGCGCTGCATATAAATTTAAAGATGCCAGTAAAATCATTGAAACCATCCCACAGGTGTTGATCATCAGAATGAGACAGGTGCCCGTTATTGATGCTACCGGTATTCAAACCCTTAAAGACGTAAATAAAGATATGAGGCACCGTGGTACAAAACTTATATTATCGGAAGTACTGACTAAAGAAGTATATGAAGAACTGAGAAAAGCACGGTTGCTGTTCAATATCGGAAAGGCAAATGTAGTAGACTCCTTAGACAAAGCAATTCAAAGAAGTAAAGAAATAGTATCGGATAAACACGTAAAAGAAAGTAACTAAATTATCAATATCAGGAACCAACCGTTTATGATTTGATCATTAGAAAAAGAAGGGGTACATCTGCGCTCCTTAATTTTAATACACTTTTCAGCGTAATTTTTTAAATATCATTTAAATAATAAAAGTTGTCAAAATGGATATTTTTGAGAAGCTAGTTAAGAATCCCGGACCTATCGGAGAACATTCAGAACGTGCACATGGTTATTTTGCATTTCCGAAACTGGGTGGGGAAATCGGCGCACGGATGAATTTCCGTGGCAAAGAAAAGATCATCTGGAGCCTGAACAATTACCTGGGCCTGGCAAATCATCCCCGGGTCAGGGAAGTAGATGCCGCTGCGGCAAAAACGTACGGACTGGCCTCTCCAATGGGCGCGCGCATGATGAGCGGTAACACCGATTATCATGAACAGCTGGAAAGTGAACTGTCCTTATTTGTAAATAAAGAAGCCACCATCCTGTTAAATTATGGATACCAGGGTATATTAAGTGCGATCGATGCGCTTTGCAGCCGCCGCGATATTATCGTTTATGATGCAGAATGCCACGCCTGTATCATTGATGGATTAAGACTACACCCCGGATACCGGTACGTTTTTAAACACAATGACATCGCGGATTGTGAAAAACAACTTCGCCGCGCCAAAGAAATGTTGAAAACAACCGGTGGAGGAATACTGGTGATAACGGAAGGCGTTTTTGGAATGGCGGGCGATCAGGGCCGGTTGAAGGAAATTGCAGCACTGAAGCAACAGTACGAATTTCGTTTATTGGTTGATGATGCACATGGCTTTGGAACAATGGGTAAAACCGGCGCAGGAACCGGAGAAGAGCAGGGCGTACAGGATCAGATTGATCTCTACTTCTCTACCTTCGCAAAATCAATGGCCTCCATCGGCGCATTTATATCCGGGCCAAAAGCAATTGTCAATTTCTTAAGATATAACATGCGGTCGCAGATATTTGCCAAATCCCTTCCTCTCCCTATTGTAATCGGCAACATAACACGCCTGGAATTACTGCGAACCGAACCGGATTTAAGGGAAAAACTGTGGGAGAATGTTGAAAAACTCCAACAGGGACTCACGGAAAGAGGATTTAACATCGGCACTACAAATTCGCCGGTGACCCCTATTTATTTACAGGGAGATATTCCTGAAGCAACTGCTATGTGCCTCGATCTGAGAGAAAACTATCATATCTTTTGCTCCATAGTAGTATACCCGGTGATACCCCGCGGACAGATTATTTACAGGCTTATTCCTACCGCTGCGCATACAGACGAGGATATTAAACTGACTTTAGATGCCTTTAGTGAGGCAAAGCAAAAACTCGACGACCTTAAATATAATGTTGCTGAAATTCCGCTTGTTTAACTATGCTCTCCATAGCGGGCATGCCATTTAATCAACCACCATCTGAGCGTCGTGATAATGTATTTTATCACGGCGTTCAGATATTTATACTGGTGAAGTATACCTCCGGGTATTATCTTATCCCGGTTTTTATAAATGGAAGTCGGCTGATTTTTGCAGGACACATTTTGCTCCTTATCTCTATGAAAATAATGTTGTCTTCGAAGGCAAAATCACTGTCAACATAACCTAATCCAATAGCTTTCTTTAAGGAAGGCGACTGAGTGCCCGAAGTTACCCCTCCAATGGGAACGCCGTTTTTACTGTATATCTTATAACCATGCCTGGGAATACCTTTCTCTGTCATCTCAAATCCAACCAACTTCCGGGCAATTCCGCCAGCCTTTTGCTTTTGAAGCAGCCTGTGGGCTGTAAATGACTTGTCGAATTTAGTGATCCAGCCCAGCCCCGCTTCCAGCGGAGAGGTTGAATCATCAATGTCATTGCCATATAAACAATATCCCATCTCCAAACGTAAGGTATCCCTGGCGCCAAGACCAATGGGCTTTATACCAAATTGTTTCCCGGCATCAAAGATCTGGTGCCAGAGCGTTTCCGCATCTTCATTAGGAAAATACAATTCAAAACCACCGGCGCCTGTATAACCGGTATTAGAAATAATGACATTACCCACTCCTCCGAAGGTACCTATTCTAAAACCATAATAGGGTATCCCGGATAGATTAACTGTAGTGAGTTTTTGCAAACAGGGCAGTGCCATCGGTCCCTGTACCGCCAGTAAAGATATTTTTCCTGAGATATTATCTACCTCCGCATCGAAAGTATTTTTCAGCTTAACCCAACTGAGATCCTTTCCTGTATTTGATGCATTCACTACGAGCATATATGTAGTTGCATCCAATCTATACACAAGCAAATCATCCACTATTCCTCCCATATCATTGGTCAGGCAGGAATATTGTATTTTCCCGTCATCCAGCCTGGAGGCGTCATTAGTAGTTACCTGCTGTATTAAAGACAACGCTTCCGGCCCTTTGATAATAATCTCTCCCATATGGGAAACATCAAATACGCCAACACCTTTTCTCACAGTTTCATGTTCAATATTTATTCCTTCATATTGAATTGGCATGTTGTAACCGGCAAATGCCGCCACTTTAGCCCCCAATTGCTTATGAACATTTGTCAACGCTGTATCTTTCATTTGTTTTTCTATTGTACAAGATTTGTATACTGTCCGGCAGAAAGTAGGTGTATAGTATCTAAAGATAACTTTTATAACTTAACCCAGAATTTTAGCAAATGGTCTATATCCGTACCTACAATATGATATCCATGCGGGGCCTCTGTTTCGGCGCAGTGGTAGGTGGCAAGCCTTGTACCCGCCGGCATTTTTTCGAGCTGGTTATACAGATACCTGTTATATTGATTATACAAAGACCTTGAATAAGTTAGTTTATCATCTATTTTGTAAGTGCCGGGAAGATTTTCATAAAAGGAATTGAAAAAGTAAAAATGATCATACTGGCTGAAGTCCAGCTCCGTTAAATTGCCATACATGCAGGTAACATTGTTAAGCCCCACCATTTCTTTTGCAATGAAAGCATAACGTACCAGGTCACTTCGCTGCTCAATGCCGTAAAAGAAAGCTTCCGGGTTGTAGTAGGCTCCTGCCAGGCAAAATTTACCCGGCCCGCTGCCAATGTCCAATATCTTCACACCCGGTGCGGCAGCCAGGAATTTAGATGCTCTCTGAACTACCTTTAAGGGAGTCCAGTGCCTTTGTGCCAGTGCCTGTATGTAAAGGGGATAAAGATGATGAAAGTTAGCATCTGATTCAAACCACTTATCTGAATGTCCACGTAATGAAGTTGATGATGTTAATGACATGTATGATGCGACGGTTTACAGTTGAAATATTGACTTGCAGATAACTTTATCTCCCTGCTTCAGTCATAGCCCCAAAGGTATCTATCATTCAATATCGCTGCGGTAAAATTTATCACCCTAAAAAGTGAGTTTTATCAATTTTAAAAATGTTAATTTCGTGTGCTATGAGTATCAAGGGTATATTTCCAATAGATAAATGGGATTTCAAGAGTGAATCCATCCTTGCCGACCTGCCGCCAGATGTTTATGAGGTGCTGGTAGCTCATAAAAGTGAGCAGATATATAAAAAAAACGAAGTGCTTTTCAGGGAAGGATCATATCCATCCGGCATATTTTATATAACCAAAGGAAAGGTCAAGAAGTATAAAGTTGATAACGACGGTAAAGAGCAGATCATTTACTTAGCCAATACAGGGCAGCTGATCGGGTACCACGCCATTTTATCGGAAGACCGGTATCCGGACTCTGCAGCCGTAATAGAAGAGAGCACTATAGCATTCATTCCCAAAGAGGATTTCCTCAATGCGCTCGACTATTCCCCTTTACTGAACAACAGGCTGCTCAAAACTTTAAGCCATGAATTTGCGGTATTGGCAAACAGCCTGACCATGTTCGCCCAGAAGACCGTAAGAGAAAGACTGGCACTGCAATTAATCGTTATCCGGGAAAAATATAAGGAGAATTATGTAGAAGGGGCGCCGATAGAAATAAACATAAGCCGTGAAGACCTGGCCAGTCTTGTAGGCACCGCCAGGGAAAATATCGTAAGAGTATTAACTGAATTCAAGGAAGATAATATACTGGAAACAAAAGGAAGAAAAATTATGATAAAAGATGTTGGTAAATTGATTAAGATAGCCAATTATAAATAGATGCAGCCAATCAATAATCAATGTACCGTCAGCTGCTTGTGTCAACTACTTTTTATCCTGTATCCTGATACGATGTACCATTTTGGATAACCTCACCCGGAAAGCGTCATAGAACATCGCAATAACCAGCACTGCAGCCGGTAAATAAAAGGTAACATACTTAAATTTCAGGAACATATATCCCCCCGCAATTCCACCTGTCAGGAAGAAAGTGATGATAACAAGCCGCAGGATAATTTTTTTCCTGACCGTTGCAACGCTTTTGCCGGAAGCAGATATCAATGTGTACAGGTCAATACCAAGATCTGTGAACATGCCGGTCAGGTGTGTAGTTCTAACCACATACCCGGAAATTGTGGATACCAAAGCGTTTTGCATTCCCATTGCAAATAACAGGCTGCCGGCAAAGTATTCTGTTTTGATAATAGAATGATCAAAGGTAGATCCAAAGCTGCCTACCAGCACAAGGATTATGATCTCGCATATGATAGGTATTGCATAACCAAATCTTTTGTTCTGCCCTATTTTGCCGGTACAGAAACTTGAGAAAAACGCCCCGGCAAGAAAAAGTACCAGCCATAAACCAACCATTCGTGCAGACCGGAGGTCGCCTGTTGCCAACTTATGCGCCAACAAAGCCGCATGGCCGGTTACATTGGTGGTTAGCACCGCAAAAGCAAAGAAACCGGCTGCATTTACTACTCCGGCAGTAAAGCATAAAAGTACGGCGAGCCGTAAATTATGCCGGTAGTTTCTTTTTCTTCCTATATGACGCAGCATCTGTTAGTATTTTCACAGGCACCCCCTGCGTAATCTTCCGGTTATCTTTTTATCCACATTTTTAAAAGAAAATCTACTGTAGCATCTACAAGCTGATAACTGGGAGGGATTTCGTCTTCCAGGCTATGAAATGTCACCAACCTGGTACCACTGGGTTTGCTGTCCAGTCCTTTGAACATATAACGTGTATAATAGTTATACAGGCTCGTGGAATATTCGGTATCCTGATCTATTTGTCCCTCATCAACAAGGTTTTCAAAGAAAGCATTATAAAAGTAAAAGTGATCAAATTCGTTAAAATCTATCTGTGTAAAATTACTGTTGATAAATTCAACATTCTGTGATGCAGTCCGTTCCCTGGCAGCCTGCGCAAAATGATACAATTCTTTTCGTTGCTCTACTCCATAAAATGTAGCTTCCGGAAATTTATGTGCCCCGATAAGGCAAAATTTACCAACACCACTCCCTATGTCAAGTATTCTCTTTCCGGTTCCGGAAGCCAGGAACTTGGCTGATTTTCTCGCTACCTCTACAGGTGTCCAGTGCCGCTTTGATAATTGTTGTATTCTTTCGGGATACAACCAGTCAAATGCCGCGTCACTCACATACCACGTTGGCCCGGATATAATATTTTCCATATTTATTGCTGACTATTTTAGAAAGAACAGGTTGCTGATTAGCAAAAAAGGTTAACCGGAAAAACAACTTCCGGGAGTATTATTTGTGGGGCAAAGTTACGGGAAAATCCCTACGTTTTAATTGATACTTTTCAGCTGAAAAATTGCAAAAAGTCACTTTTGGGGAGAATATGGGGGTAACTTAAAAGATAACGTGGAAGAGCTATTACCGGTTTCTGTTTTAGGGAAGTGTAAAAAAAAAGACAGGTTGTAAATCCAATGACTTACAACCTGTTTTATACGTTGGGTTGTTCCACCCAATAAGTTGGTTTATAACCGGGGCCTTTTTTCAGGAACTGCCTGCAATAATTTGGGGTGATGCAGGCAGTTCCTGAAAGATGAATTGGTTAAACTATTTGGTACCTTCAAATTAATATCCTTTTGTAGGTATCAGATTGGGGTTATTTCTCAGCTCCGTACTTGGTATCGGAAATAGAAGTTCTCTTTCCGTTAGAACCGGGCCGTAAGAAAACTTGTGACCTACATAGTTATCAAAGCCTTTGGTACTTATGTTAAATGCTTTACGAAGGCGTGCCATATCGAACCAGGTGATATTTTCAAAACACAGCTCATACCAACGCTCCCGCCAGATGGATTCCCGTAATTGATCTTTTGATAACCCTGCCAGTGCCGGTAATTTTGCCCTTGCCCGTACCTGGTTAACCGCGTCATACACTTTTGCGCCCGGACCGCTTACTTCATTGGCGGCTTCGGCATACACCAGCAATATATCGGCGTAACGGATCAGCGACCAGTTAAGATCGCTGTTGGCAGTGGTTGTTTGTGCCGTCACGTCAAAAAGCTTGTATATAAAATATCCTCCCAGATTTACCTTTAGGTTTCTATTGTCCTGGTTGGTGAATTCGGTAAAAAAGAACTGGCCTTCTTTGGCACGCAGGTCTGCAGCATCATATGATTTTACAAAGTCGGCCGTTGCATAAATACCTCCTGTTTCAGCAGAATAGGCAGAGATATTCTTGTTGTAAGGAATAATGAGCGATTGCCAGGATCCGGGAATAACCTGTGTTTTATATTGGATCATAAAAATGTTTTCCTCTATATTTTTCTTTGCCGGATTATGCAAATCACCATAAGTGTCAAATAGCCTGAATTGTTTTGAATCCAATACTTCTCCTGCTTTTTTCGCTGCCAGGTCAAAATAAGCAGCTCCTTTTTGCAAAGGGTAGCCGGCCATCGTGAGATACACTTTTGCCAGCAATGATTTTACAGCGCCCAAAGTTACTTTTCCGCTGGCATCTCTCCAGGGTAATCCGGCGCTCTCCGCTGCTGTTAAATCATCCACAATTAATTTATAAACATCTTCCGGAGCTGCCTGCATGGGCCTTAGCTGATCCGATTTCAAATCAACGGGCTCAGTAATTAAGGGTATATTACCAAACATTTGTACCAGGTTGAAATAATACCAGGCCCGTAAAAAGTGAGCCTCACCCAACAGGCTTTTGGCTTCTGCTGCATCCATAGCAATGCCTGGTATTTTGGCGATGGATAGATTGGCATTACTGATACCCTTATAGTAATTTTTCCAGTAATTCTCCCCGTAGGCATTATCTGCAGTGTTGTGCAGGTCTTTTATAAAATAGCTGTTAACAGCCTGTCCAAGATCAGTGGCGGCCTGGCCGGTAGCAAATTCTGTCATGGTCCAGGGGCCGCCGTTGAAACCGCCGTCCATAGGATCCCGTAAACTGGCATAGATGGCGTTTACGGAACTTCTTGCATGCTCGGGCTTTGTAAAATAAGTATCTTCTGTATAGTTGCTGGGATCTGTTTCATCTAAAAATTTCCGGCAACCGGTTATCCACAATGCACCGGTTGTTAATACCAGCAGTCCGAATCTTATTATTGTTGCTTTCATAGTTTTTTCATTTGAAGTTTATTATGAATTATAACCCCACGTTCACCCCCAGCATAAATACCCGTGGCTTTGGATAATCGTACAATGTTAGTCCCTGGTCAAAAGGAGAGCTGGAATTGGAAACTTCAGGATCGTATCCTTTGTACTTCGTGATCAGGAAGAAGTTTTGCACGGAGGCATATACCCTCAGGCGGCTGAGTTTTAAAGAAGAAACTGTTGTGGATGGGAATGTATATGCCAATAGTAAATTACGGCCACGGATAAACGAACCGTCCGTTACTTTGTGGCTGTCGTTATTAGTGGTGTAATACGCGTTGATAGGGCGTATTTGCGCAATAGGTGTATTTTGGTTTGTTTCCGTCCAGGCGTTGAGCACGGTTTTATAGCTATTGGCAATGCCTTGCCTGTCTTCGGCTGAATGTATGCTTCTGTCTAATACATCGTTGCCGTACATAAACTGCAGGTCTACTGTCAGCGACCAGGATTTATATTGAAAGGTGTTCAGAAAGGTGCCATACCCGTCAGGTATGCCTTTCCCGATGATGGTCCGGTCCAGATCATTTATGATACCGTCATTGTTGATATCTTTATATTTTACATCACCAGGTAGCATATTGTATTTCTTTGCCTCGTCAGCTTCCTTGCTGCTCCAGGTGCCGAGATGCACCCTTCCGAAGAAAGAACCAACAGGTTCGCCTACCCTGATGATCCCATTACCAGAGGATATATCGCCATTAGCTAAGGCAAGTACTTTGTTTTTATTGACGGAGATGTTAAAGGTAGTATTCCAGGAAAAATGATCGGTTTTAATGTTGGTTGTATTGATCCCAAACTCAACTCCTCTGTTTTCCATACTTCCTACATTGGAGAAAATTTTATCACGTCCGCTGGTATATGGTAAAGGAGCATCCAACAACATGCCATCCACTTTTCTGCGGTACAGATCCAGTTCGAGATTTAGCCTGTTGGAAAATAACCCGAGTTCAAGTCCGAAATCAACCTGTTTTGTTTTTTCCCACTGTAAGCCGGGATTCGCAATACGGTCAATACCAACACCGGAATTACGTGCGCCATTGAAAATTACACTATAATTTCCCATGCCCGCAAGCGCCCTGTAGGCAGGTATTTCAGAGTTACCTGTGGCGCCATAGCTGGCACGGATTTTTAAGTTGGATATAGCAGCAATACTCTTCATGAAGTCTTCTTCTGTTACTCTCCAGGCAAGTGCGGCAGAAGGGAAAAAAGCAAACTGGTTATCACTTCCAAATTTGGAAGATCCATCCAGGCGGCCGGTAAAGGTGACTAAATACTTGTTGCGGAAACCATAATTGATACGGCCAAAATAGGAGTTCAATCCATTCGCCGTTCCTATTGAAGACGGAGGCTGGGGACTGGATCCTGCACCAAGATTGTAGTATTTGTAGTATGAGTCTGTGAAGCCCTCTGTACTCGCCTGGTTTTCAAAGCGATCAATATGTTGCCAGGATACCCCTGCCATAGCATTTAAAGCATGTACTTTTGAAAACTGCCTGTTGTAGGTAAGGTAGTTCTCAAACTGCCAGGAGTTGTACCGGTTATTATTAATGAATGCATTTCCATTGTCAGAAATGTATTGCATTCCTTTTGCAGCAAAATAATCTTCCCGTTGGTTAATGATATTAACGCCAATTGTCGATCTCAGTTCCAACCCCGGCGCCAGGTGAATGTTTGTATACATATTGCCAAGAAGCGTTTGTGTGTGCAAAATGGAGATCCTGTCTGCGGATACCCTTAAAGGATTATCGCCGCCCTCCATTCCCGGATAATCCCTGTTGCTGGCCCACGATCCGTCGGCATATTTTACGGGGATAATAGGTAGCGCTTCCAATACCTGGCGCATCATGGTAATGCCGCCTCCATCAAGTTGGTCTACCTGTTTTTCCCGCTGATCCGTATAGCTCATTGTACCGCCAATTTTTAACCAGTCCTTTATCTGGCTGTCGTACACCACACGGCCGGCATACCGGTCCTGCCAGGAGCCCCGCGCCAGTCCTTCCTGGCTGCGGTAATTTAAAAAAGCGCCTATGCTTCTTTTTTCGTCGCCATCCGTAAATCCAAGTTGGTGGTTCTGCGTAAAAGCTTTTTGAAATGCTTCATCCTGCCAGTCTGTATCATATAAAGGGTTTCCCTGTGAATCAAATAGTTGGGGATTGGTGCGTTTGGTTTTGGGATCGGTGTATTTTGTTCCTGTTGCCCATCCAACGGGATCGTATTTTTGAGCGTTTGCATAAGCCAGGTCTTCTACGGCCAGAAATTCTTTTGAATTGAGTAGCGCCAGTTTTTTAGGCAACACACCTATACTGAAATCGGGATCATAGGTGATCCTTCCACCGGCAGAAGTGCCTCTTTTGGTGGTAACAAGGATAACACCATTGGCGCCCCTGGCTCCATAGATCGCTGTGGAAGAAGCATCCTTCAGTACTTCGATGGAAGCAATATCATTGGGGTTGATATAATCAATCGGCGTACTGCCATTCCTCAGACCCACCGGATTCAGTATCACACCATCTATTACATATAATGGGTTATTGGAAACGCTCAGGGAACTGGAACCACGGATACGGATGTTGGTTCTTCCACCAGGCCGCCCTGAATTTGAAGACACGTTCACCCCGGATACACGGCCGGATAAACTTTGGTTTAACGAGGAGGATGGACGTTCCTGCAGCGTTTCAGCTTTAACGGTACCAACCGCCCCGGTCAGATCTGATTTTTTAGTTGTTCCATAACCTACCACCACTACTTCGTCTATCTTTTTAATTTGCGGAACAAGTTTAATCAGCATATCCGTAGAAGTAACACTAACCTCCTGGGTAACATAGCCGATATAAGAAACGATCAGCACTGCATCGTCAGGAATACCCTTGATGCTAAAGTTCCCGTCACCATCGGTTGTTGTCGCCTTATTGGCATTCTTTACTTTAATGCTCACCCCGGGTACGCCCACACCATTCTCTTCCAAAACCTTACCACGTACATCCATGAGCGATGGTGGTGAATAATTAAGCGTTGCCTGATTTTTTGCATGGAGCTGCATTACTATTCCCATGAATAAGGCAAAGGTGGCATAAATGATTTTTTGGCGCAATGCCGGCATTTTAAAAATCACCGTGGAAAACTGTTTCATAGTAAAAATGTTATTAGGTTAATTTGATAGTATCCTATTATTCCAGAAACATTTGTTAAGTAACAGATGGATAGATGCCCGGGCAGTAGCAATGACTGCCTGTGCTGATAATAACGTGTTATAATGTGGGTGCTGCTGAAGTCGTTGTACAGTGAATGCTACCTAAGTAATATGATTTTTTGGTTGAATGCTTTTGTTACATCGATGTGGCTACGGTAACTATTTATAGTAGTTAGAAATCCTAACAATATTAAATATACAAAGCGAAACTTCCTTGTAATATTTTCGCTTTGTGATATAGTAAATTAACAGAAGAGCGTAAAACAGGAAGATGAAATAACATGCCGGTTTTCTCCTGCGCTTTAAATAAATGATCCGGACCTGTTATTTCTTTTCCATAGGATGCTCTTTAAGCAGTTGTTCGGAAGAATAGAAGTCTTTTTTATTTTCTATCTCCTTCCTTATTTGTTTTACTTTGTCCGGCGAAACAGGTGTTCCCTTGTTTCCGAATGAATTCCTGACATAGGTTAACACGGCGGCAATCTCATCATCCTTCAGTAACCCGCCAAAAGGCGTCATGGGAACCTGGCCGGTATATTTTTTATTGTTTATCTCTATCGGGCCTAAGAGCCCTTTCATCACCAGCTTGATTAGCCGTTCATCATTTCCTGTTACCCACCTCGAGCCGGCAAGAGGAGGGAAGCCGGAATCAGGAAGTCCTTTGCCGTCCGACTGATGACAGGTTTTACAATATCCTTCTATAGAATAAATTTTCTTTCCCTGGTTAAACAGTGCCAGGTCTGTGCCTTTCAGGTTTGTATTGCCCCCTTTCTCTTTTCCCTTTTTTACATTTTCCCCATTGAGATGTGCCACTGCGGTTTCATACGCATGGATCATCCATTCATCCAATGGCATTTTTTTCGCTGCTGCTAAAATGGGCAGACCTTTTTCCTTACCAATCCATGAAGCGGCTACGATAGCCATCAGGCGTACACGGCTGTTTTCATCTCCTGCTGCCTGCATTAACAGTTCTGCCTGGTCCGGAACCTGGTGCCCTGTATACCGCAACACCTGTACTGCTGCAGCTCTTGCATGATAATCTCTGGCTGTTAATACCTGTTTTAAAAGAGGCTGATCCACTTTATTCATTCCCCAGCTCACCCAAAGTCCTTCGAGTAAATGATGCTCATACCGCGGATCTTTTTTATCCAGGTGGGATACCCAGGTTTGCAGTTTGGGAAGTACGGCTGAAGCATCGCGTCCTCTCAGTTCCCGGCGGGTTCTGTAGCGGGTTCTGTACTCCGGTAATTTAAGGTTGTCCAGGAGTTCTTCTATTGGCGCTCCTGCTATATTTGCTGGTTTCACCAGTGGTCTCGACGGATAGGTAATGCGGTATACTCTCCCGTGCGAGTGATCCCGCAACGGATCCCGTGCATTATGCTGCATGTGCCCGATCAGGATGTTATGCCAGTCGATCACGTATAATGATCCATCGGGAGCAAACTCCAGGTCTACCGGCCGGAAATTGGGATCTCCGCTTACCAGCAGGTCCATACGGTGATGACTTTTATAGCCTGTTCCATCGTCCTGCAGCGTATGTTCTTTTGTTCCGAGGAATCCTATGGTATTGTTGATGAGGAAGTCGCCCTGCACGTCATCCGGGAAATGCCGGCTGGACACGAATTCAAGACCGGATGTTGGCCGTACTTTATGTTTATCTTCTATCAGCTGGATGGATTTATGCGTAGCCTGACCATACCTGGGCAATACGGTTCCGGGAAGCATCCAACGTACATCCGGGCTGGATGTTTCTGCAAAGAATGGCTGTCCCCAGTCATCAAATGCAATGCCCCAGGGGTTTGGAATAGAAAGCTGTGCAGTACGTTCCAGTTTCCTGCGGCGTGGGTCATACCTGTAAAAGCCGCCGTTGGATGCACGAATAGTTCCGTAGGAAGTTTCTATATGTGTATGAAGAAAGACGCCTTCTCCGGAATAGATCGCTCCTGAAGGATCTACTGTAAATGCGTGACTGCTGTGATGTGTATCATGATCGTCAAATCCGCTGAGCAGGATCTCTGTTTTGTCTGCTTTATCATCACCATCGGTATCTGTTAACAATTTAAGGTTGGTCCCCTGGGCAACATATACTCCTTCTGCTGCTATTTCAAAACCGATTGGAAGGTGCAGGCTATCTGCGAATACCGTTTCTTTGTCGGCTTTGCCATCATTGTCTGTATCTTCAAGAATAATAATTTTATCATTGGGTTTGGCATCTCCCGGCTTATAATGAGGATAACTCGGCATCACCGCCACCCATAGCCTGCCTTTATTATCAAAAGACATCTGCATTGGCTTGGCCAGGTCCGGGAAGTGCTCTTCTGAAGCAAAAAGCTCAACCTTGTATCCCGGTGGAACCTTCAGCTTGCCTGTTGCTTCCTGCCCGCTGAGATACCGGAGGCTCCCATTTTTAGCAGGGTTATAGTTGGTTTTAACGGGGGGCAATACTTTGGTATTTTTATCGGCAGCCGCCATATCCATCTTCTCACCTTTTGAAGCGGCGAGCCAGATTGCGGTATCCCTGATCGCTGTCATCTCGCGGATTTTTTCTATTTCTGCAGGATAATTATCCGGTCCGTAAGGATCATACCGGCGACCAAATACATGTACTCCGTTTGGTATTTTATAGTCGTTGAGCCACATCCAGTTCTTTTCCATTACGGCGTCGTGCACCAGCTTTCTGTTGCTTTCCGCCCCGGAGGGAGCATTTCCAAAGATCTGGTCTGCCAGCAAACGCCCCAGCTTTTTATAGCCTTCTTCATTCAGTTGTGAACCGTCGATAGTCAAAGGCATCTTCGCATCCTGGTACCATTTTTTGGAAGGCGTGAATGCATCAACAAATAATACATTATTACGGGCGGCCACTTCCTTCATCGCCTGGGTATACAAGGCAAGGTTTTCATTTTCTTTCCTGCCATCGGGGAGATCATATTTGTCAGAAAGATTTTCGAAAGCAATGGGTGAAACAATGGCCAGTTGCGGCGCTGAGGTGCCATTGTATTTTTGCTTCAACGTCCATTTTATAAACGCATCCAATTCTGCTTTATAATTATCCAACCCTTCATTTCCATCAAATGATTCATTATAGCCGAAAAAGGCAATGATTACATCTGTTTTGAGCCTGGTGAGCCATTGATCAGGCGTCTCAAAGTGCCCTTCGCTCGGGCCTTCTATTGTTTGAACCTGGCTGTCCAGTACGGGACGGAATTTCTCTGCACCGGGAAATGCCCAGGGGGAGTTCCTGCCGGCATGCGGCCGGAAGCCGGGCGTTTCGCCACCATCGCACATATTGCGGATGTGTAGTTTATACTCCGGGTAGCGGAGATACAGCTCCGTTTCAAAATTATCATAATTTATCATTCTCGATCCCAGGTTGTTACCGATCAGGGATATATGGGAGGTCCCGGAAATAGTAAGCGGAGCGGCTACTTCGGATTTACAGGCATGAAGTATCATTATCGCCAATACTATGGGAATAAGAGGCGCATAAATGCCGGTTTTTAATAGTCTGGGCATCTTAGATAAATTTAGCTGAATCAGGAAACGTGGTATACTTATTTGGCTATGCGGTAGGGAACCTGGATATTCATGTTGCCTTTCCATTTTCGTGGAACTTTGAGTCCCAGCTCATAATGAATGGCATTGATTACGAGGCGCTGAAAGGGTTCCTGTCTGAAATCTTCAGGGTGGCCCAGGGTGGTCATAAAAACCCGTCCGCCGAAAGCATTGGTGCCGGTCCAGGCAACGGGGTTTTCAATAGCTTCTTTATCGGGGTTGACGGCCTTTCCCATCAGTAACCAGGTAGAACCTTTCACCGGATAATCCGGTAAAACGCGGTACAGCCACGAGCGAACATGAAAATTCGTTGCAACGCCCGTGAGTATAAGATTGTTGGCTTGTTCAGGTATGATGCGTACGTCTGTACTGCTCTCATGTCCATAGTGGGTATGTTTGGCAGCGCCGCCCCATCCCGGAGGTGCATTCAATGCAAATTCTCCAAAGGCATTCCATTTTTCACTGGCATGTCCCTCCGGAAAATGGAATGCATGAGTGGTTGTACGGAAACCCATCACAGGCTTGCCGGATTTCAGGTAAGCATCTATATGGGCAAGTTGTTCGGGAGGAAGCCTCCGCCAACGCAGGAAGAAAACAGCCAGGTCTGCGTGTTTTAATGCCTCAAGCCCCGGAATATTTTCTTCACTGTTATAATCAGGAGATGATTTGAGAACGATCGTTTTCATGCCGTAATCTTTCTCCAGCGCGGCGGCGATTACCGGCATGGTTTCTTCGCTGCTGTACTCATGATCACCGGTCACGAAAACAACCAGTGGCTTTTTTACCGCTTTGGAAGATTGCGCAAAGAGCAAGCCGGTACATGTAATACTGGTGCTTACCATAAACAATAAGCAAACGCAATTTTTTTTCATTTGAACAAAGATTATTAATGACCGTTTTTATGCGATTCAACCGGGCTATATGTCAGCGCAACGCACTGCGGTTATAGATGCTGCCAGGTTCCGGGCTCCTGCCAGTAAGCGCTGCCACTACATTATTGATGGTGAGCAGGCATATCTGCTGATAGGTGGCCGAAGTAAGACTGCCGGTATGAGGCGTAATGATTGCCCGTGGATGATGTACAATATCGAGGCTCTCAACCGGCGGCTCATCAGGCAATACATCTGCAGCAAAACCAGAAATCACCCGGGAGTTTAATGCCTGTAATAATGCCGGATGGTCAATAAGTGCACCTCTTGCCGTATTGATCAATAGTGAACCAGGTTTCATTAAACGCAGTTGTTTTTCTCCTATGATCTTACCTGTTTCGTTATTAAAAGGAAGGTGAAGACTAACTACATCTGAGTACCGTAATACATCTTCCATCGGCATATATTTATAAGGCAGGTCCTGAACAGATTTACTCCAATACAGCACCTCCATCCCAAAAGCTTCTCCAAGCCGGGCTACCCGTTTTCCTATATTTCCCATCCCCAGCACGCCCAGGGTTTTGCCGCTCAGCTCATCTCCTGTATATTGATTGCGCCAGTTCCAGTTGTTTTGTTTCACTTGCGAAACCGATTCATACATATTGCGCATCAGCATCAGCATCAGGCTCAGGGTATGCTCCGCAATAGTTGCGGCGTTACTGCCCGGTGCATTAATTACCATGATCTTTCTTACTGTTGCTGCAGCTACATCTACATTATCCAATCCTACGCCGCACCTGGCTACCACCTGTAAATGCGGGAAGGCATCTATGAGCGGTTTATTGATCAGGCCTTTCCCTCTTGTAATGATGGCATGGATGTCCTCATTGTTCAATATCTTGTTTAAACTGGCTTCATCGTATCCTGTGAATACATTCACATGCTGCTGAAGAAAGGCGAATGCTTCATCTGCAATGGTTTCAAGCAACAATACGTTTTTTCTCATTTGTTGTGATATAAAGTGGCATCATCAGATCTGTATCCTCTGAAGTCATTTCTGTTTGAAACATACAGCCCTTCTTCATAGAGTTCATCGGTAAATATCCGGGAGTCTACTTCAGCTCCTGGTATGGAAGATATTTCCACAAGGTTACCGGCAGGATCACGCACAAACATCTGCATGGCGCCGTCAGGCAGTTTTCTCACCTTTCCCCAGGGATTTATATCAATTGCATGGAGTGCTTTCATACGGAAAAAAAGACTGCTGAAATCGTCTACCTGCACACAAACATGCCCACGGAAGGAAGTATGGTCTTCCCATTCAGAGATATGCAGTTGCTGCTCTTCGTTGAACTTGAAAAACATAACAGGGTAATCAAACCGGAAGGCGGCAAGCGGCTCCAGGCCTAATTCATGCTGATAGAAATGACCTGCTTTTTCCAGGTTGTCTACAATCAGCGTTACGTGATTAATTTTAAGTGCTTTGGCCATAAATAGTTATTTACAAATACCACTTCTAAACTTTTTGTTTATACTGCCGTACAAAATCCCAGTCGGGGCTTACACCCAATCCCGGCGCTGTGGGCGCCTGGATAGAGCCGTTTGTAACGGTAATCTGCTCCTTCACCAGCTCATACATCATAGGGTTTCCTCCCAGTGAGAACTCAATAATAGTGGCCGAAGGCGATGCAAATGCTACGTTCAGTCCCGCCATAAAAGAAAAGGCAGAACCCCAGCAATGCGGCGCCAGCTCCAGCTGATGTACGCTGGCGAGATGCGACACACGCACCGCCTCCGAAATACCGCCAATGATAGCCGCATCCGGCTGTATTACATCAATTGCTCTTATTTCCAGCAGTGCATTAATGTCAAAACTGGTATATTCGCTTTCTCCTGCTGCGATAGGAATATGTGTGGAAGCCCTTACTTCTGCGGTCCCTCTTTTATTATCAGGACTGATGGGTTCTTCAAACCAGTACAGGTTACAGTCTGCTACTCCACGGCAAAATTGCTTCGCTTCCGGAACACTAAAGGTACCGTGCGCGTCGGCCATCAATTTTATATCCGGCCCTATAGCCGCCCTCGCGGCTTTTACCCTTTCAATACTGTTTTGTACTGTCTGGTCCATCACGCCAACGCGCATCTTAACACTCCCAAATCCTTTATCTACATAGCCTTTCAGTTGTGCGCCAATGTTGTCTGCATCTGCCCAGCCACCACTTGCGTATGCCGGCATCTTATCCCTGCAGGCGCCACCGAGCAAATCCATTACCGGAACCTGCAGCATTTTTCCTTTCAGATCCCACAAGGCGGTATCAATGCCGCTCATGGCTGATATGGTAAGGCCTCTTCTGCCGAGGATAGGAAATTTCCGCCCTCTCAACAACGCATAGTGATCCCGTGTGCCGTTGTACATCTCCTCCCATAAACGGGAAATATCTTTGACATCCTTACCCAGTAAAGCAGGCTTCAGTTCATTTTCAATACAATTTACAATGGAAGCACACACGCCCGAAGATCCAACCGCTGCTTTGGCTTCTCCAAACCCCTGAAGACCGTCATCTGTAGTTATCACAACAAGCGTCATGTCAAAATTGGCCAGCAATCCATAGTCTGAAGTATGTTGTTTTTCTTTGGGAACCGGACAGCGCAACCAAAATGCCTCTACATTAGCTATTTTCATCTGTTAGCAGTTGACTTCTTTTAAATAAGTTTTGATAAAGTATTAAATGATTGAGTGGTGAGCATAGTATAAAACGCTTCTGTAACAGAAGCGCTGCCGTGGTCTACCAGGAATTTCGCCTGCTCAGCAGATAGGTTTTCCGGGTTTTCTTCAATTGAATCCGGGTACGGATTGGCCGGCGTACGATCCAGTGATGCACAAAATTCTACGGAAAGCACTTCATTATAGTTTATTTCCTTCAGTGTATCGATGATCTTCCTCCAGTTGAGGTGACCCATTCCGGGCGCCATCCTGTTGTTATCCGCCACATGAAAACCTGCCAGTTTCCCCTTTGCCTTTTTAATCGCCTCAAACATATCTGCCTCTTCGATATTCATGTGAAAGGTATCCAGGCAAACGCCACAATTGGGTCCTGCTGCCTCTGCCAGCGCCAGTGCCTGATCGGCCCTGTTAATGAAATAGGTTTCAAACCTGTTGATGGGTTCAATGCCTATCCGGATGCCGGAAGCCTCGCTGTAGTCGTAAATTTCTTTCAGCGCATTAACGGCCCATTTCCATTCTTCGTCAGGCCGTCCGTCAGGCACAATTTTTCCAACTGTACATGGTACAACAGCTACCATATGGCCATCCAGTTCCTTTACCATTTTTATTACGTCCTTTACATACTGCACCGACCTTGCGCGCTGCGCCTCATCCCTGGCAAGCAGGTTACGGTCTCCCAACATCAGTGTTACAGCTCCCCAGCAGGACAAACTATATTCCTGCATTAGTTTTCTTAGTTGCTTCGTATCATAATGTTCGGGTGTTCCGGCAATTTCAAGTTGGGTATATCCCAGCGCAGCAACTCTCCGCATGGTAGTTTCTATCGTTTCAGACCGCATCCAATTATGTATCCCTAGTTCCATAACGCATTAATATATAAAAGTGGAATAATGTATTTGCAGGTGATTTATTTGTCCATCATAGAAGAATGGACAACAGTATGGCACAAACTTGTTGGTTTCATGACGGGAACGTTTTTTAAAAAAATCATTGTTTCACAAACTTATTCAGACTTCCATTGAAATAAAAGTACTTCATTTGCAAGATATCAATACTATATTTACCATATTCCTGTTTTTTTGCTTTAGAAAATAAATAGTGTACTAAAGATAAAGACGTTATGAAAGTTTCTTACCGACACATTTCTACTCCGGAAGATGCCAGTTTCGTAATTAAAGAATTCTGTCAACCCCGGTTCACGAATACATTTCATTTTCATCATGGGCACGAATTAATCCTGATTGTAAAAAGTGCGGGCAGAATGTATGCAGGAAACAAGGTGATGAATTACAATGAAGGAGAAATTTATATGTTCGGGCCGGGTTTGGTCCATTGCTTCTGCAATAATAGTTCACCTGTTGGCGCCGACGAAATAGCGCATGCTATTATCGTACAGTTTACAGAAGATTTTGTTGGTAAGGATTTTTTCGAAAAACTGGAATTGAGAAAGATAAAAGAACTGATGCAGTTATCCCAGTATGGAATAAAATTTAATAAAATATCGGCTGCTGTTAATGCCTTGTTTTTTCAATTTCAGGCCAATCAGCAAATGAAAAACCTGATCATACTTTTACAGATCCTGGATGAATTGTCATTACAGGGCAGGGAGAGTGTGCAGCTACTAACAGATGATCCCGGGAAAACACGTTATAAGGACGCAGATTCAAAAAAATTAGAACCCATATTTAAGTATGTATTGGAAAATTACCCTAATCATGTAGATAGCAAATCTGCCGCATCTCTTGCCTGTATGAATGAAGCCGCGTTTTGCCGCTACTTCAAAAAAAGGACCACTAAAACATTCTCACAATTTGTAAATGAGATAAGGATTAGTCATGCTACAAAGTTGTTAATAGGCACAGAAAATGGTATTTCTGAAATATGCTATGCCTGCGGTTTTGACAATGTTTCCTACTTTAACAGGCAGTTCAAAATCTACCAGGGAAAATCTCCCAGGGAATACCGCAAGGCATTTATAGAAAGTAATGTAAGCACACCGAGTTTCCGGCCTACAGGGAGTTAAGTTGTTCCTTTGACGCCAATAGCAGGTAATCTGCCAGTTTCATCATCCGGGCAATCTAAACAGGGGAAGCAATACTACGCTTCAACCGCCTTGCTCACCTTACGATACACAAACTCATGGTAAATATGCCTGCGGCAAAATCTGCCCGGCGTATCGGAGTTAATCAGCTTAATGTATAATGCTTTCGGAACGTCGAGGTATTCATAGCTGCTGCCATCTTCAAAGTGAAGCTGGAGCGTCTGTTTCTGGTAGGAGAAATCCACCAGTGTAGAAGCAGAAATGGTGGCTGTATATTGCGGTAAAGCAGCGGCAATTGTTTCGGGCGCTATGCTCACTAAAAAATGATAAGCTTCAATCAACTCTTTACTCTTTGCTTCCGCTTCCAGTTTCTGTTCTTCTGCCAGGCCCTCAAATTTATCAGGATGCCACTCCTTCATTAAATTCCTGTAGATCGTTTTTAATTCTTTTACTTCAGTAGTTTTGGTAACGCCCAGTAACTTCCTGTAATCAACTATTTTACTCATAATGTATTTATTCAAAAAATAAACAGGCTGATCATTATGAGCAGGCTACCATTTATCTTACCCCGAAAAACGGGCAAAGTTACGCTTTTTTAAGCTCCCGGCAAGGATTTATTTAGTCTTTGCAGTGGCGGCTTCCAGGGGTATTAGCGCACTATATGCATAAAATCCCCTATTTTAATGTTGAAAAACCATCTTATGAAACTATTGTTATTGTTAGCCATGTTGCTGTATTGCCTGCCCATCCATGCACAGCAATTGGACTCCCTGAAATATCCCAACGGCTGGCTTTATTATCACGTTTATGGCAAAGGTAGCCCGGTAATAGTGCTGTCCGGTGGTCCCGGCAATTCCTGCCTGCAGCAGGAAGAAGTGGCGATTGAGCTGGGAAAGCATTACAGGGCCATTTTGCCGGAGCAACGGGGCACCGGCTTGTCTATCCCCGTACCGTTCGATTCTACCACTATCAACCTCAAAGCCGCCGTGGAGGATATAGAACGGCTGCTACAGAAGGAGGGTATCAATAAAGCCATTGTTTACGGCCATTCCTGGGGCGCTATGCTGGCAATGAGCTATGCAGCTGCCCACCCGGAAAAGGTACGCGCACTGGTGCTGGCAAATCCCGGCTATTATAAGTTCTCGGCCGGTTTCATGACCACGCATATGAACAACCTGCGCGGGCGGCTGGGAGTGTCCGACCTGGTTGTAATGGACTCGCTGGGCAAAAAGATAGAAGGAGGGAAGGCAAATGGTGCGGATAGTGCGCTGTATAACCGTACCGTACGACTGGCATACATTTACAACAAAGCGGACATCGACAGCCTCATGGCGAAAATTTATGTCGCAAAACCCAATGGCCGCATGCAAACGCTGATGGTGTCGGACCTGCAGCGGGTACATTTTGATCTCAGTAAAAACCTGCCGCAATATAAAGGGCCGGTAACCGTGATTGGCAGCCGCCAGGACCCACTGGCTTTCTATACTTACGAACTAAAAATCATCCGGCCGGATATAGTACTGCATTGGATCCAGGCTTCGGGCCACTTTCCGATGTTTGAACAACAACCCGCGTTTTTCCAGGTATTGGAAAAGGTAATGACAGCCAGCGTTACACATCCATAAATTCCCAGGCGCTCTGGTAAGCGTTTTTGTGCGCTGCATAAGTGATAAAGTCAGCATAAAACCCAAGCTGGGAAAGGGTGCCGCTGTCGCCTATCACCACCAGCTTCTTACGGGCGCGGGTCATCGCCACATTCATCCGGCGGATATCTGATAAGAAGCCTATTTTATTTTCCGTGTTGCTGCGCGTCATGCTGATGTATACAATATCACGCTCCTGTCCCTGGAAACTATCGATGGTGTTTACAGATATTTTGTCTGCATAGGGCTGTAACAGCGGGGAGTGGTGCAGTTGTTCTTTTAATAATTGTATTTGTTGTTTATAGGGAGATATAACCGCCACCGTTGGAAAGTCTTTCGGCTGGTAATGTTCTCCCAGTGCGGTGACCAGCCGGGTAAGATGTTTAAATAAAAATACAGCTTCTTCCGGGTTGGTGGTGCTGGTGCCATCCAGCTTTTCATCAAAACCGCAACCGGCGGTATCTACAAAGCTGAGCGGGTTATCTTCAGAAAACAGCAGGTGTCCGGCAACAGAGGCGTGTGCCTTTAGTTTATCTTCATAAAAGATGCTGGCAGAATATCCCATGATGGTAGCATGCATGCGGTACTGCTCTTCCAGCAGGGTTACGCTTTCCGGGTGAAGGGTAGTGCATTTCTCCAGCAGGGTAGTGCTGAGTCCTTTGTGGGCGGCTTCGTCCGATTTTACGGTGGGCGACAGCTGGCAATGATCGCCCGCGAGGATCACCTTCTGCGCTTTCAGGATGGGAATCCAGCAGGCGGGTTCCAATGCCTGCCCCGCTTCATCTATTACCACCGTGTGGTACTTTAAATTTTTCACGGTATAATGATTCGCGCCCACGAGCGTGGCGGTGATCACCTGCGCTTTGGAGATCAGGTCATCAATAATATATTGCTCGGTATTACCCACTTCTTTCATGATCTTGCGGGCCTCGTCAAACAAGGCTTTCCGCTGGTCCCTTTCCGCTTTGCCAAAGTTACGTTTGTATTTATGCGCCATGTCGCGGAATTCATTGGCCTGTTTCTTCAGGCGCTTGATTTCTTTGATGCTGGCATGCTCGGATACTTTGCTGTCGAGTGTGAGCGACATCAGCCGCTCTGATACGCGCGCCGGATTACCTACCCGCAACACATTCAGCCCTTCATCCGACAGTTTTTCGCTGAGCAGGTCCACGGCGGTATTGCTGGGCGCTACCACGAGTATCTGTTGCTGTTCCTGTTTGATCAGCGCTTTAATGGCCTGTACCAGGGTGGTGGTTTTACCGGTTCCCGGCGGACCGTGTACTATAGCCAGATCACCGGCGGAGAGTATTTTATTAACCGCCGATTGCTGGGAAGCATTCAGCGCGGGATTTACATAAGGAGTTATATCAGGGTGAAATACGGGCTTCTTTTCCCCGGTCAGTATTTTTATCAGCCGTCCTTCCGGCTCTTTATCCTGCAATGCGTCCGCCTGTTTCAGCGCGTTTTGCATTTCATCATAACTGTTGTCGTCAAAAAGCACATCGATGCCCAGTTTACCATCGCTGGCCCATTCCGGCAGCTCGTCGGTGCGCAGGGTGATTTTCAGGCGGTTGCCGCCCTGGTAAGTGATGGTACCTTCAAGATGGTCCTGCTTTGGATCATGATTGGAAAATAAAACGGCAGAAGCGCCAAAACGCAACTGATGCGGCAGGTCCTGGTGGGTGGTGCGTTCTGCTTCCACGGTCAGGTAATCTCCCCGGCTCATTTCTGATCCCCTGATGGCAATCGGGTACCAGGTAAGTCCATTTGCCCTGCGATCTGCTACAGACGTGGATTCCGTCATTTGTTTGTATGATTTCCGGTCTTCTTCCCGCTCTGTTTTTAATAAATCAAGCTGCTTTTTGAAATAATCCATGACGCAAAGGTAAGTTGTTCCTGAATTGTCGCAATCAACCATTAAGAATGTCGTATTCGCCCAGCAGAAATGCACACAAATGCCGGTAAGTTTGTATCGTCAATCAAACAACATAAAAACAACCTATATGGAAGCGCAAACAATTTATCTGAATAAAAAAGCTCCTTCTAAAGCAGCTAATATTACCGGTTGGGTAATCACCGTTCTTTGTGTACTCTTTCTGCTGGTGGATGCCATCATGAAAGTAATTAAGAACATCTATTCAATGGAAGGCAGTGTGAAGCTGGGCTGGCCGGCAGAACAGGTACAGGGTATCGGTATTGTATTGCTCATCGCTACTATTCTCTATGCCATTCCACGTACGGCCGTACTGGGCGCTGCACTGATCACCGCTTACCTCGGCGGCGCCGTAGCTATCATGACAAGGGTTAACGAACCAAACTATTTCCCGATCGTATTCGGTATCCTGGTGTGGGTAAGTCTTTTCTTACGTATTCCTGCGCTGCGCATGGTTTTCCCGGTACAAAACAGCCAGGCGTAACGTTATCTGTAATCCATAGTAAATGAAGCTATTATGTGCCTCTCGGCCGATAACAAAGCAGCAGTAGATACATTGGTGGAAAAGGCAGTACAAAGGCTTTTTGTTATGGGTGCTGGAAAAAAATTCCCCTGCGGATAGGGGAATGGCAAATTCCATGCGTCCCGCATATAGGAGGACTATCACCATGCTATTACCAGATAAGTTGAAAATTACCGTGTTCACCGCCTGTTTGGCCGTGGGCGTTACTTTGGCCGCAGCTGCGCAGGACAGCAGCGCCCTCGCCGGGAAGAAGGGAATGTTGCTGCTGCCGGCGCCTAAAACCGGTTCCTTTGGCGAAGCTACCAATAATAAACAGTGGCAATGGCAACAGTACCTGCCTGCCGTAAAGGATAGCAGCAGCAGCAGGAGCTTTATATATGAGGCGTACCCATCTCACTACCACTATAATATAAATAACAACCGGCAAACATCCCCTTTCCGGTGGAATGATGTGGCAGGCATCACCGCTATGGCGCTGGTAGCTTATATCCTTTCCCGTTAAAAATATTTGTAAAAGATCAGTACGGCAATATCTAAAATAAAGAATCGCCATTTTATCATGTTACTTAACATGTTATCTATAAAAAATCGATTTATTTAAGTGTTCTAACATAAAATATCAGGTTATTATTATGATAATTGGTATTTTTTTCGTTTGTTTATGTTTATAACATCTGAATAAGCGAAAATATTGAACATTATAAAAAAATATAATCAATCAGATGAATCTCACATATTAGCCTTACTGAAAGAAGGTGATATGGGTGCATATGAGGCCATCTACAACGAATATTGGCCCCGTTTATATGGATATGTATACAACAGGTTAAAAAGTAAAGAGGTAGCTGAAGAAATCATCCAGGAAGTATTTTTCTCTCTCTGGAAAAAACACGAACAACTACAACTCACACATTCCCTCTCCGCTTATTTATTTACTGCGGTAAAATACCAGTTACTCAACTATCTCAAATCAGACCGTATCCGCAAAACCTATATCCACCAGTTTGCGCAATTGCCGGAACAGCAATCCGATAATTCCAACGAGGAAAACATGGCAGCCACCGATCTGAAAAATACAATGGAGAAAGAAGTATCGCGGCTGCCGGAAAAATGCCAGCAGGTATTCAGGATGAGCCGTCATGAACATCTCTCTGTTACCGACATTGCCAGTACACTGAACATCTCCCATAAAACAGTGGAAAATCATCTCACCAAAGCCCTCCGGCAGCTGAGAATGGTGCTGGGTCATCATCTGTGTCTTATCATCCTGCTGGATGCTGCCCTTAATTTTTAATTTTTTTTAAAAGACGTAGGTGTTACTGTTTTCCCGGTGTACTTATCTATAGGTGACACTATTAACTGCCTGATTAAATACAAGTATGAAAAACTGATGAACAACCAGGATCTTAAAAATTTAATCGAGAAATATTTAAATGGCACGCTGGAGGCCTCCGAAGCACAACAGCTGGAGCAGTGGCTGGATGTAGCCGGCGACGAGCACGCATTTGATGCCATGCCTGAAGCAGAAAAGGAAGCAGCCAGGATAGCAGGATATCATCACCTGGTAGAACGGATCAATAAACACAAACAACCGGGTATCATAAGGCCAATACTCCATTACTGGAAAGCCGCCGCCTGCATTGCCTGCATAGTTATTGCCGGGGCTATATTCAGCAGGGAATTGCTGAACATCGTTGCGCCCCATCGACTGGTATCGCTGCAAAGCATTTCCGGCAAAACAAAAAAACATATCCTGTCGGATGGCTCTATTGTATGGCTCAAAGGAAACAGTAAACTGATTTACCCGGTAAGCTTTGGCGCCGGTAACCGCGAGGTAACACTACAGGGAGAAGCGCTCTTTGAAATTGCAAAAGACCCGCGGCACCCTTTCCTGGTGAAGTGCGGTACCCTCACCACCACAGTGCTCGGCACCAGTTTCAATATCCGCGAAACAGGCAGGGAAACACAGGTGACCCTGCTCACCGGGAAAATTGCACTCAGCGCGCCGCAGTCGGCTCCCATAGTATTATACCCGGAACAACAGGCTGTATATGCCACTACCGGCACGGCTATACGGAAACAGGAAGAAGGAACGCCACCCATCAACGATATCACAAAAGGTACGGAATATAACATGGCATTCAATGATGCCACCATGCAACAGGTTTTACAAAGGATAGAAAAAAAATTTGAAGTAGACATACAACTGCAGGATGCAGTGATCAACGCTAATCTAATCACGGCAGATTTTACTGACCAGTCTTTACAACACACAATGGAGATGATCGGCCAGGCACTCAACCTGGACTTCGGGATCAAAGGGAAAACTATTTTACTCAAACAAAAAAAGTGAAAAATGAACCTGTTATCAACCACAATCAAATCGAGTCAAACACAAAAAATCAACATCATGGCTAACATCAATTCCAACTAAAAAAAGCCGGAGGGGTGACAGCCCCGCCAGCTTATGATAAATAGCCCTGTTTATCACCGCGTGACAGCGCGGTAAGGGAATTCCTTTGTCAAATTCTTTCCGAAATCTAACAAAGTACAAGGTCTATGCTCATAAATTTAAAAACAAATGCCTTCCTGTCCAAATGCAAGAAAGTAACGGCGGTCAACCTGATAGCAGGCGTATTACTTTATGGGATCACCGGCCCCGCTGCTGCACACGCACAGGGAATCCTCGACAGGAAAATATCGCTGCAGGCAGATGATATGAGCCTGAAAGGTGTGCTGAACCAGATCCACAGCAAAGCAGAAGTGAAATTTGTATATAGCTCCAGCCATATCGCGCTCGACAAAAAAGTATCCGCAAAAGCCGACCAGGAAGCACTCGGTAAAGTGCTCGACAGGCTCCTCGGCCGCCTCGAAATAGGTTTTGTAGTGAACGATGATTATATCATCCTCACAGATAATGAGGCAACCTCCAAACGCGCTGCCACCCTCGATATGAACTCCATTCCTCCGGCCGACATTGTAGTGAAAGGAAAAATATTGAGCGAAACAGGCGATCCCTTCCCCGGCGCTACCATCATGGAAAAAGGTACCGGCAACGGCGTCACCTCCGCAGGCGACGGCACCTTTACCCTCAAAGTGAAAGAAGGCGCCACACTGGTGATCACCGCCATCGGCTACAGCATCACCGAAGTAAAAGCGTCAGAGGCAGGCATTGTACGCCTGAAAGCCGCCGTAAAACAACTGCAGGACTTCGTGGTAACCGCCGCCGGTATTGCCCGACAGAAAAATAGCCTCGGCTATTCTGTGAGCACCATCACCTCGGATAAGCTGGCGCAGAAATCAGAACCGGATCCCGTAAGGGCCCTCACCGGCAAAGTAGCCGGCGTAAATGTACAATCCGCCGGCGGCGTGGCCGGAGGTGGTACCAACATCACCATCCGCGGTAACTCCTCACTCAACGGTAACAACCAGCCACTGTTTGTGGTCGACGGTGTGCCTTTCGACAACTCCAGTTTCGCCAACGTAGGCGCTACCACGGTAGGCGGCGCAGGCGTTACCAACCGCGCATTCGATCTTGATCCGAATAATATTCAAACTATGACGGTGCTGAAAGGCGCCGCCGCTGCTGCATTGTACGGATCAAGAGCCGCTAATGGCGCTATCATCATTACCACAAAAGCAGGTAAAAAGAAAAGCAGGAAAGGCACGGAGATTACTTATAACACGGGCTATTCTGTGGAAGAGGTGTCCGGTCTGCCCGATTATCAAACCAAATACGGACAAGGTACCAACAACGACTATCGCCAGGGGGTATACGCTTCCTGGGGCCAACCCTTTGAAGGAGTGGAAAGCATCCTGCCTACACGCGCTACTATCCCGCACCAGCTCACACGGCAGTTCTCTTCCGCCGTGTTCCCGCAGTTCTACGAGGCCGATGGCGTAACACCCATCCAGGTGCCTTATAAGTCGTATGCAAAAGAAAATGCAAAAAACTTCTTCCGGCAGGGTAGCGTATACGAAAATGCCATTACCATCTCCTCCGGCAGCGAAAAAGGAAACTTCAACGCAGGCTTCTCCAATACAAAAAATAAAGGCGTAGTACCCGGCAACGAAATAAGCCGCACCTCCGTTAACATCGGTGGAAACATCCGGCTGGAAAATAAATTCTATGCCAGCGGCGCTATCAACTACGTCACCACCCGGCAGAAAACGCCCCCGGTTGGCGGCCTCACAGGCTCTATCATGTCTACCCTCATGTATGTACCTACCAGCTACGATCTCACTAATTATCCTTACGAGAACCCGATAGATGGTAGTAACGTATACGACTACACGGGAGTGGATAACCCTTACTGGTCGGTGAAACATAGTCCCTCTACCAGCGACGTGGACAGGTACTACGGTAACCTCGTACTGGGCTTTGATCCGCTGCCCTGGCTCAACGTACAGAACACCATCGGCTTCAACGCGTACACCGACAGACGAATGAGCGTACGCGGTAAAGGCAGCTCTTCCTATCCCAACGGAAGCATCACTTCAGATAATATTTACCGGCAGGAACTGGATAACACCCTGCTGGTAACCGCCACCAAACCTCTTACATCAGATATATCACTGCGCGCAATTGTGGGTAATAATGTGAACCAGCGGCTTACAGACAGGAAAGCTTTTTACGGGGATAATATCATCGTAGCCGACCTGATAGACATGAACAACACCAGCTCTGTAACACCCATACAGCTGATCAATAACAGGAACATCCTGAAACAGCGCTATTACGCCTTCTTTACAGACATCACCTTTGATTACAAAAACTTTGCCTCCCTCAACTTCGTAGGGCGAAACGATATTTCCTCTACACTGCCTTCTGATAACAGAAGTTATTTTTACGGTGGCGTAAACGGATCACTGGTATTTACAGAAGCACTGCATCTGCCAAAAGGAGTGCTGAACTTTGGTAAGGTAAGAGCAGGTTATACCAAAGTAGGTAACGAAGCATCTCCTTATCAAACACAAAACTTTTACCAGATCAATCCTATCCTCGGCGCTACCACTACGCCCGCAAACGTAGGACTGCCCTTTACACCGGCAGGCGGCAGTGTGTATAACGTGGTAACACAGGCCAACCTGCTTACCAACGCTAACCTGAAACCGGAGTTTATCACAGAACTGGAACTGGGAACAGAACTACAGTTCTTTAATAATCGTATAGGCATCGACTTTACCTGGTACAATAAAAAGAGTACCTCGCAGATCTTCGAGGTTACCGCCGCGCCTTCTTCCGGTTATACCACCCAGATCCTTAATCTCGGTGAAGCCACCAACAAAGGAGTAGAGCTGGGTTTGACCGTGGTGCCACTGCAATCCAATAATGGCCTCAACTGGGACATCTCGGCCAACTTCACCCGCAACAGGAACATCATCCGCGACCTCGGAGGATACGAACGCTTCAGCTATGGCGGCGCCAACGGTACCAGCAGCGTACATGTGGTAGGACAGCCATACGGCCTTATCCAGGGAACGGCCTATGCACGCGACGATGAAGGCAATGTGCTCATAGATCCCAAAACCGGTAAGCCACTGGTTTCCGGCGCACTCAAAGCAATCGGTAATCCCAACCCCGATTTCATGGTGGGCATTACCAATACGTTCCGCTTCCGCAGCTTTTCACTGAATATCCTGTTCGATTGGAAACAAGGCGGACAACTATACTCCCGCACCGTTGCGGAGATGCTGTCACGCGGCGTTACACGCGACATGGAGAACCGCGAGTTCACCATCGTATCACCGGGCGTACTGGGCGATATCAATACACAAACGCCACTGCTGGACGATAAAGGCAATAAGATCCCGAACAACGTGGGCTTGTCTTTTGAAGACCATTTCTTCAGCGGCGGTATGGGGCCCGGAAATGGCGGTATCAACGAAGGATCGGTATTCGATGCTACCGTATTCCGCCTGCGTGAAGTAGCGCTGGGATATGAAATTCCCAAAAGCTTTTTAGGTAAAACACCCTTCGGATCTGCTTTCATTTCTGTTACCGGTCGTAACCTCTGGTACAGCGCACCCAACTTCCCGAAGTATACCAACTTCGATCCCGAAGTAAGCTCGCTGGGTGTTGGTAACTCACAGGGGTATGATAACCTGGCAGTACCCACCACCCGTCGCTTTGGTGTAAACCTGAAATGTTCTTTCTGATCATAAAACCTGATATGATGATGGCACTTAAATATATTGCATATACCATAGCACTGGCAGGTGTTTGCTTCGTTACCGGTTGTAAAAAGTTTGTAGATATCAATACAGACCCCAACAATCCCACCACTGCCCAGTTATCTTTATTGCTGCCGGCTACTGAAGTATCAATGGCCGCCAACATGTACCAGCTGAACAGCGGCACTGCCACTTTTATGCAGTACGCCGTTTTTTCCTCCAACCTCAGCAGGCTGCAGCAACAAGGCACCAGCTTCAACGACTCATGGGACGGCTTTTACACCCAAACGCTGAACGACCTGGAGTCCATTATAAAAGCCGGCACAACACAGGAACAATGGGGCTATGTAGCCATCGCCAAACTGGAGAAGGCATACCTCGTGAGCCTGATGGTAGACATGTGGGGAGATATCCCTTATTCACAATCACAGAAAGGCCAGGAAACCGTGAGCCCGCCCTTTGAGAAAGGCGCGGATATTTATGAAGATCTGTTGAAGATGATCGACGAAGCAGCTGTTGATGCCGGTAAAATTTCCGCCACCACCCTGGTTCCTGCTACATCCGACCTTTTGTACGGCGGTCTTAAAAGCTCCTGGCTCATGATGGGCAACTCGCTGAAGCTAAAGCTATATAACCAGATCCGCCTGGTGAATCCTGCACGGTCCACTACCGCCATACAGGCGCTGATAGCCGATCCGGCCACACTGATAGGCGGTGCTGCCAATACCAACGCATTGGACTTCACCTTCCGGTTCGGACCCGGCCAAAATCCCAACAACAGGCATCCCTGGCACCGGTCGGAATACCAGGGAAGCAAAACGTTTTACATGAGCCAGTCGCTGATCGACCTGCTGTTTAACAACGATGATCCCCGGTTGCGCTACTACATCATCCGCCAGAATGCGACCGCAGGGTTAAACAACTCGGCCAACAGCAACGGCTACTACGGCCGCAATCCCGGCGATGGTACGGCCGCACCCGCCGATCTGAACCGGCGCTCTACTTTCGGCATCTATCCCGCCGGCGGATTGTACGACAACGCACCGGTGAATAACATCCCCGTTACCAATCAATTCCTCACCAATACCAATGCCACCGGCGCCCTCAAAGTAGTAGGCCCCACAGATGGCACGGGTGCAGGCATCATGCCCATGATCACCAACGCAATGGTGAAGTTCATCCGCGCGGAAGCAGCCCTTACACTCAGCACCGGCGACGACGCCCGGCAGGCTTTTAAAGATGGTGTCACCGCACATCTCAACGCGGTGAGTACCTACGCTGCTGCCAATGGTGGCGTTGCATTACCAGCCACCACTATCGCTGATTTTGCCGCCGGCCTGCTGGTGAAATATGATGCAGCCAGCAATGCCGGTAAACTGGAACTGGTGATGACGCAGAAATACATCGCGCAATATGGCAACGGCATGGAAGCGTATAACGACTATCGCCGTACCGGCTTGCCGGCACTACGCACCCCGCTGTCGCCGCTCAATACCTTTCCGCTGCGCCTGTATTACTCGGAAACAGAGCTTACAGCCAATACCAGCTTAGGTGACGACGCCAGCCGCTTACAGGTAGCGCAGCAAACAACACCGGTTTTCTGGGATAAATAAGTGAAAAAAATTACGGGACTAAAATTATAATTATGAAACATTTTATAGTTGCCATACTGCTTATTTCATCGGTTGCATTTTCCTGTAAAAAGGTGAAGTACGAATGGGAGGAATATACCTATACCGCCGTGCCGGTAGTTACCATAGATACTACCAAAACAGCCCTGCCAACGCGGCAGGCAGGCAAAGTAGCTTTCTTTAACCTGAAAGATGCAGATGTGGCCAGCCAGCAGTTTGCCTTTGCCCTCAGCTGGGAAGGATTTGGGAAAGAAACAGTTACTTCTATCGAAGTGTACACCAGTTACAATAAAGCGGAAACCAGCGTACCTGCTTACCCGTTAGTCATCTCTTCTCCCGGTAATCAATATACGAATATCGCACAGTTTCCGCTGCCCAGCATAGTAGGTACCAACGATCATTTATATGAAACGGTGACTGCCTTTCCAAAAGCGTATTCCTTTACTGCAGCGCAATTGGCAACACTGAATAATGTAAGTCTTTCAAATGTGGGCGTAAACGATTACTTTTTGTTCAAATTTATCCTCAACCTGGCCGATGGCCGCAGGATCGTTACCTTCTTCAACAATATCTGTGATGAAGCAAGAGGTGAACCCGGCGACTGCCGCGTAGGTGTGAGGTTTAAAAAACAATAGAAAACCCGTTTTGATCAACTGAAACTGACAACCCGTATGAATAGTAAATTTTACTACCTGTTGCTCCTGTTGCTGACGACTGTAGCGGTGGCATGGGCACAGCAGGCGCCATCTCCCAAAGAACATTTTGGTTTTAATATAGGAGATGATTATAAACTGGCTAACTATACTCAAACGGCTGCCTACTTTAAAAAACTATCCGCTTCTCCCCGTACCAAACTGGTAGATATCGGGCTCACAGAAGAAGGCCGCCATCAGTATATGCTCATCGTTTCTTCTCCGGAAAATATAAAACGGCTGGAACGGTATAAAACCATCTCACAGCAACTGGCACATGCAGAAGGTCTCACAGACCAGCAGGCCCGCGAACTGGCCGCAGAAGGAAAGTCCGTGATCTGGATTGATGGCGGGTTGCATGCCACAGAAGTAGTAGGCACGCACCAGCTCATAGAAACCATGTGGCAGCTGGTAAGCCGCACCGATCCGGAAACCATGAATATCCTGGATAATGATATCATCCTCTTAACACATGCCAACCCCGACGGGCAGGAGCTGGTGTCCGACTGGTACATGCGGGAACCCGATACCAGCAAAAGGGCTACTAACATACCACGGCTATACGAAAAGTATGTAGGGCATGATAATAACCGCGACTTCTACATGATGAACATGAAGGAAAGCCAGAACATCAGCCGCCAGCTGTTTGTGGAATGGCTCCCGCAAATCATGTATAACCATCACCAGCGCGGCCCCGCAGGCTCGGTGCTCGCCGGCCCGCCATACCGCGATCCCTTCAATCACGTATTTGATCCGCTGATCGTAACCAGTATCGACGCCGTGGGCGCAGCGATGAACAACCGGCTCAACGTGGAAGGAAAACCCGGCTACACCCAGCGTGCAGGCTCACAATTCTCCACCTGGTGGAACGGCGGCCTGCGCACTACGCCCTACTTTCATAATATGGTAGGAATCCTGACGGAAATAATCGGCAACCCAACACCGGAAAATGTACCTTTGGTACCGGAACGGCTCATCCCCAACGGCGCTACCCCCAACCCGGTAACGCCCCAGCGGTGGCACTTCCGGCAGTCGATCGATTACTCCGTATCGCTCAACTACGCCGTACTCGACTACGCCTCCCGCTATCGCAGCGAACTGTTGTTCAATATCTACCGCATGGGCAGCAACGCTATTGCAAGAGGAAACCGTGACAACTGGACGTTCTATCCAAGTTATATCGACAGCATAAAAATTGCCAATAAGAACAATAAAAAATCCGAACCCGGTACAGAAGGAGAAGGTGGTGGCGAATTCTCCTTCGGCCGGGAGGATACCGTGGCAGTGAAATATTATGATGCCGTGCTGAAAGATCCCGGTCGCCGGGATGCCCGCGGGTACATCATCCCGGCAGATCAGGCAGATTTCCCCACCGCCGTGAAATTTATCAACGCCCTCATTCAATCAGGCATAGCGGTGCAGAAAGCCACGGCTGCTTTTACAGTGGCAGGAAAACAATACCCTGCCGGCTCATACATTGTAAAAACCAGCCAGGCTTTTCGCCCGCATGTAATAGACATGTTTGAACCACAGGACCATCCAAACGATTTTCAATATGAAGGAGGTCCGCCTATCCGGCCCTACGATGCCGCCGGTTGGACGCTGGCCTTCCAGATGGGCGTGAAGTTCGACCGTATCCCCGACAGCTTCAGCGGCCCCTTTGAGAAACTGCCCTACGGTAGTTTGCAATCCCCGCCAAAACAGGAAGTAGCCACCGGCAAAGGATACCTCATCGATGCCCGCATCAACAATGCTTTCATTGTAGTAAACGATCTCCTGAAAGCAGGCGTGAAAGTATTTCGTGTGCCCGTTGGCGTTAAGGAGTCCGGCAGCTTCTATATACCTTCTTCTGCAAAGGCGCATGAGCTGCTCGCAAAAGATGCGGCCTCCTTTGGTATACCCGTTACCGTTAGTGAAAGTAAACCTGCCGGGTTAAAAGCAGTGGCGCCCATGCGCATCGGCATCTGGAACAACTACGGCGGGTCTATCCCCGCAGGCTGGATCAGCTGGCTGATGGAACAGTATCATTTCTCCTACGAATTCGTTTACACTTCGGCGATTGATAGCGGAAAGCTCCGCAGCAAATACGACATGATCATCTTTGCCACCGGCGCTATACCCGACACCGGTAAACCTAAAAAGGCACGCGGCGGGTTTGAATCCAAACCACCCAAACCGGAAGAACTTCCTGCGCAGTACCGCAGCTGGCTGGGGAAAATTACGGCAGATACCTCTGTTCCACAGCTCAAGAAATTCCTGGAAGAGGGTGGCCGTATCGTTACCATCGGCAGCAGCACCAACCTCGCTTATCACCTGCAGTTACCGGTACAGAATGCATTGGTGGAAAAGAACAACAGGAATGAAATGAAACCACTCAGCGGTACCAAATACTATATTCCTGGCAGCCTCCTGCTGGCGGATATCGATACCACCGCCGCGGAAACCTTTGGCATGGCGGCAAGAAATGATGTGTATTTTGAGCGCAGTCCGGTTTTTAAACTGAGCGCCGCCGGCGATACTGCCAGCATTAAAAAACTGGTGTGGTTCTCTGACGATAAACCATTACATAGCGGATGGGCCTGGGGCCAGCAGTATCTCAAAAATGGCATTGCAGCATTTGTGGCGCCGGTAGGCAAAGGCAAACTATATGCTTTCGGCCCGGAGATCACGTTCCGGGGCCAATCTCACAGTACCTTTAAATTACTGTTTAACCAATTGTATAAATAATCTATGAGGCAGCAAATCATTTTGGGCAGTATCGGGTGTTGTTTCGCTTTAACGGTGGCAGCACAGCAGCATAAAGATAAAACAGCCATGATCACGTACCTGGATCAGCACACCGCCAGCTACGATACCATTGCAAAAAAGATCTGGAGCTATGCAGAACCGGGTTACCTGGAACAACAAAGTTCAGCGCTGCTGCAAACAACTTTGCAGCAACAGGGCTTCACCGTAAAAGCCGGTATTGCCGGTATTCCCACGGCTTTTGAAGCCAGCTATGGCAGCGGTGAACCAGTAATCGCCATCCTCGCGGAATACGATGCATTACCCGGTTTGTCGCAGGAAGCGGCAGTACCTGAAAAACACCCGGTTAAAGATGGCGGACCCGGACATGGTTGCGGGCATAATCTTTTTGGAACCGCTTCCGTGGCTGCTGCTATCAGTGTGAAAAACTGGCTGCAATCCAGCGGCGCCAAAGGAACCATCCGTTTATATGGTTGTCCTGCGGAAGAAGGCGGCTCCGGGAAAGTATACATGGTAAGGGAAGGATTGTTTAAAGATGTAAGCGCTGTATTACACTGGCATCCGGGCAACCAGAACTCTGCGGCAATAGCGCCGTGGCTGGCCAACAAGAACGCTAAATTCAGATTTTATGGCACGGCGGCACATGCGTCCGGTTCTCCTGAAAAGGGCCGCTCTGCCCTCGATGGCGTGGAAGCAATGGATTATATGGTGAACATGATGAGGGAACATGTACCTTCTACCACCCGCATTCACTACGTGATCACCAAAGGTGGCGACGCTCCCAACGTAGTACCCGCATTTGCAGAAGTATACTACTATGTAAGACATCCGGAAATGAAAGTGGTAAAGAGTGTGTGGGAACGGCTGGTAAAATGCGCCGAAGGCGCTGCGCTGGGAACCGGTACCCGCATGGATTACGAAGTAATAGGAGGGGTTTACAACATGCTGCCCAATATCACGCTGTCGCAAATAATGGATAAGAACCTGCACCAGGTAGGCGGTTTCAGCTATACCCCGGAAGAAAAGGATTTTGCCAAAAAGATCCAGGCCACCTTCGTGGAAAAAGATAACACCCCCAACCCTGATACAGTTACCTCCCGCGTAAGTCCTTTTACCATGATCAAAGACGCCGGCGGCGCTTCTTCCGATGTGGCGGATGTAAGCTGGGTTGCCCCTACAGCCGGTATTGTAACCGCCACCTTTGTGCCGGGATCTTCCGGTCACAGCTGGCAGAATGTGGCTGCCGCCGGCAGCAGCATCGGCGTAAAAGGCATGATGGTAGCCGCCAAAACAATGGCGCTCACCGCATACGATTTGTTTAAAAGCCCGGAAACCCTGAAAGTGGCAAAAGAAGAACTGGATAAAAGACAGGGAACCGGGTTCAAATATGAAGCAATGCTGGGAGATAGAAAACCCGCACTGGATTATCGTAAATAACTCAATCAGTAAACGCTATGAGAAATAAACTGCTTGTCACCCTTACCGCTGTTGGACTGTTTTGTACAACTGCGGTGGCGCAAAATATTCCCTCTCCGAAAGAACATTTTGGATTTAACATCGGGGACGATTATCAACTGGCTAACTACACACAAACAGCTGCATACTTTAAGAAACTCGCTGCCACATCGAACCGCGTGCAGCTGGTAGATATCGGCAAAACAGAAGAAGGCCGCAATCAGTATATGCTGATCATCTCTTCTCCGGAAAATCTTAAACTGCTGGAGAAATATAAAAAGATCTCGCAGCAGCTGGCACGTGCAGAAGGTATCTCTACGGAACAGGCCCGTGCACTGGCCGCAGAAGGAAAAGCAGTAGTATGGATCGACGGCGGACTGCATGCCACCGAAGTAGTAGGTACCCACCAGCTCATTGAAACCGCCTGGGAACTGAGCAGCCGGAAAGACCCGGAAACCCTGCGCATCCTCGATAATGTGATCATCCTCATGACACACGCCAACCCCGACGGGCAGGAACTGGTGTCCAACTGGTACATGCGCAATGCCGATACACTGAAACGTTCCGTTGATCAGTTGCCTGTACTGTATCAGAAGTACATCGGCCATGATAATAACCGCGATTTCTACATCATGAATATGAAAGAAAGCGTGAACATGGGACGCCAGCTGTTCCTGGAATGGATGCCACAGATCATGTACAACCACCACCAGCGCGGACCGGAAGGATCTGTACTCGCAGGCCCTCCCTACCGCGACCCTTTCAACTATTTCTTCGATCCGCTGATGATCACCGGTATAGATGCGCTCGGCGCAGCTATGTATAACCGCCTCAATGCGGAAGATAAACCCGGTTATACCCGTCTCAATGGCTCCAGTTTCTCTACCTGGTACAACGGCGGCTTACGCACCACCACACAGTACCATAACATGATCGGGCTGCTCACGGAAATTATCGGTAACCCCACCCCGGAAAAGATCCCGGTAGTGCCGCAACGCTTAATACCCAACGGCGCTACCCCCAACCCCGTAACACCGCAAAACGACTGGCGCTTTAAACGTTCCATAGATTACTCGGTATCGCTCAACTACGCGGTACTCGACTATGCAGCAAGACAACGCGATGAAGTGCTTTTCAATATTTACAAAATGGGTAAAAATGCCATCGAAAAAGGCAGCCAGGACTCCTGGACATTATCACCCAAACGTTCCGCAGCCATTACCGCCGCTTTTAAAAAGGATCATGTAGATTCCACCGATAAAAACGATGGCAGCGATCCATACGGCTGGATGCGCAGGGGAAGCAATATCCCCATGAAGTATTATGAAGCGGTGTTTAAAGATCCAGCCGGGAGAGATCCCCGCGGCTACATCCTGCCCGCCGGCCAGGCCGATTTTCCCACTGCCGTAAAATTTATCAATGCCCTCATCAAAGCAGGTATACAGGTACAAAAAGCAGATGCGCCGTTTACAGTGGCGGGTAAACAATACCCTGCCGGTTCCTATATCGTAAAAACAAACCAGGCTTTTCGCCCGCATGTACTGGATATGTTTGAACCACAGGATCACCCAAACGATTTTCAATATCCCGGTGGTCCGCCTATCCGGCCATATGATGCCGCCGGATGGACACTGGCCTTTCAAATGGGCGTGCAGTTCGACAGGATCCTCGATAGCTTCGACGGGCCATTTACAAAGCTGCCCTATGGCGCGTTACAAACGCCTCCCAAAGCAGCATTGGCTACTGCAGGCGGCTACCTCCTGAGCGCGCGGGAAAACAACGCCTTCATCGCGGTAAATGACCTCATGAAAGCCGGTGTGAAAGTATATCGTCTTACCAAAGGAGTGGCCGGCAACGATAAAGCCGTTCCGGGTAATTTTTATGTGCCTGCAGATGGCAAAGCAAAAGAAATACTGCAACAATCAGCTGCTACCCTCGGCCTTAAAACCACCGGTATCAGCAAACGCCCGGCAGGAGCCGTAAGCATGGCGCCCATGCGTATTGCATTATGGGATACCTACGGCGGCTCTATGCCTTCCGGCTGGATGCGGTGGATCATGGAGCAGTATCATTTTCCTTTTGAAGTAATATACCCCCAGGATATTGATACCGGTAATCTCCGTAGTAAGTACGATGCCATCATCTTTGCAACCCGCGCTATCCCGCCGGTATCAGGCGCAGAGCCCAGCAGGTATGGATATGCCCTTAAAGATCCTTCGCCCGCAGATATTCCGGAACAATACCGGCACGCTTTAGGTAAGATCACCAAAGAGAAATCCATTCCGCAGATAAAAACCTTCCTGGAAGAAGGCGGCACCGTGATCACCATCGGCAGCAGCACCAACCTGGCCTATCACCTCGGTTTGCCGGTACACAATGCGCTGGTGGAAACAGATAACACTGGTAAGGAAAAACCTTTACCCGGTACCAAATATTTTGTGCCCGGAAGTATCCTGCAGGTATCGTTCGATAGCACGCATCCCGCTGCATGGGGGCTCCCCGCTGTGGGAGATGTAAACTTCGATAACAGCCCCGTATTCCGACTGGATCCGGATGCCACGGGTAAAGGAATCAAACCGATTGCCTGGTTTTCTACAGACAAACCGTTGCATAGCGGCTGGGCATGGGGACAAGCATACCTGAAAGACGGGGTAGCCGCATTTTCTGCCCCCGTTGGCGCCGGCACGCTCTATGCTTTCGGTCCTGAAATTACTTTCCGCGCACAGTCGTTAGGCACCTTTAAATTATTATTCAATGACCTGTACGGAATGGATATCAAAGAAGCAAAACTGGTGAGAAAGAAAGGATAAGAGATATTGTTTACTCATATATCAACAGAGCGGCCGGGCAATTTGCCTGGCCGCTCTGTTACCGGGAAACCGCATCCGAAGGGCGTTGCGGTTTCCCGGTACAGTTTTTGTTTTTCCCAAAGCGATGTCATGCGAATAACATTCGTATATAAATAATAAATAATACCAAATCTGTCACTATCTTTGTCAACTTTATCAACTCAAATTCAATTTTAACCAACAACTGTTATTCAATTCAATTCTTGAATCATGAAAAACCAATTCCTTGCCACGTTAATGGTGGTTTCCGCATCCATGCTATTTTTTAGTGCATGCAGCAAAGATGAATCTTCCAACAGTGGGAAGTCAAAGCTCACCGTGTACCTGACAGATGATCCGGCTATTTACGATGAAGTGAACATTGATATCCAGGACATCCAGGTAAATGCATCGGCTGATGCAGCAGAAACGGGTGCAGGTTGGGTATCTGTTCCCCTGGCACGTCCCGGTGTGTATAACCTGCTGGATTTCAGAAATGGGTTAGACACCTTACTGGCGTCAAAAGAATTACCCGCTGGTAAAATTTCGCAGATCCGGTTGGTATTGGGTACCAACAACAGCGTAGTATTGAATGGGGTATCTCATCCGCTGGAAACGCCTTCTGCACAACAATCAGGTTTAAAACTGAATGTTCATGCTGACCTGGTTGCCGACATCGAATACCGCCTCTGGATCGATTTTGACGCGGGCCGCTCTATTGTTACCACCGGAAGCAATAAGTACATCCTGAAACCAGTGGTCCGTACTTATACAGAAGCAACCAGCGGTACTATCAAAGGAATCGCTTTGCCATTGCTGCAGGTGAAAGGCGTTTACGCCATTCAGAACACTGATACAGTTGCTTCCGCATTGCCGGACGCATTAACCGGCGCCTATGTAATATCCGGCTTAAGCGCAGGTACTTATAATGTGGCTATTGCCGGTAATGGTATCTTAAAAGATACTACCGTTGCAGCCGTAGCAGTAACAGTAGGGCAGGTATCTACTGTAAGCACTATCACATTGAAATAATTGATCAATAGCATTGATAAAACAGGCTGACCAAACCGGTCAGCCTGTTTTCAATTTCGCCGGTATACATGTTGAGCATGGCGTATCTGCTTCCTTCCGGAGGAGCGTCGGGTTTGGCTCTTGTTTTTATCTTCCTCATCCCAGAAGATATACCGTATCTTTTCCGCTTATACCATAGAAACCAATGCCTGGCGGTTGTTATATTCATTACTTAAAGTATATAATTCAACCCCAAAGTTAATAGCTTCCCTTAGCTTTGGTTTAGGGGATCCGGAATTTTATAGGGTACAGATCATCTTCTTCTTTAAAAATTCTGAATAACTTTGCTTTCATAATCTGCATTTTATGAAAATAGCATTGGCTTCTCCACCACCCCCAACATCTGTCAGCGAAGGTTTATCATGGGCTGAAAAACTAATAGGGGAGGCAGCAAAACAACATGCGGAAATTATCTGTTTCCCTGAGTCATATATCCCCGGTTATCCCGGAATGGGTTATACGGAAGAAGATCGTTCTCCCGGAAAATTGCAAACAGCATTGGAAAAAGTGGGCAAACTTGCCGCTGAAAATTCCATCGCCGTTATTATGCCGATGGATTGGTATCAGGGAGCAGCATTGCTGAATGTAGCCTTTGTGATTTCGGCAACCGGCGAAGTATTGGGATACCAGACAAAAAACCAGTTAGATCCCACCGAAGATCATATCTGGATTCCCGGTACAGAGCGCAGTATTTTTGAAGTGAATGGAGTAAAATTTGGTATCACCATCTGTCATGAAGGATTCCGTTATCCTGAATCTGTCCGGTGGGCAGCCCGGCACGATGCCAAAATAGTATTTCACCCGCATTGTACCGGCAGCAACACTACCGGCGAATTACTTACCGAATGGGGCCATATCAATAATCCCTACTATGAGAAGGCCATGATGATGCGCGCATTGGAAAATACCATCTATTTCGCCAGTGCCAATTACGCGTTTACATACCCCGATTCTGCCAGCTCGGTAGTAGCTCCGGATGGCGCCTGCATAGCACACGGGGAATATGGTAAACCGGGTGTAATTGTAGCAGATATTGATCCGGCTTGGGCTACCGGTTTGCTGGCAAAAAGATACAGGTCGGCGTTATATGAAAAGCGGAGCAAAGAAGCCACCTGATACAACAACCCGACTGAATTGTGTTATTGGTAATCCGGAAAAGAGCTTTTACACATTGAGGAAACTTAAAAAGAAGTCCCGTTACCTAGATGTTTTCATCAACGGAGCAGGACTATGTCCTGTTCAATCTGGACCACCGGCTGGCGGATATGGGATTAACCATTCAGAAGTTAAGAAAGTGAGGGTGTTGCCTTCCTTGATTTCACAAACTCCGCATAAGGTTTAAGATCCTGCATCATCGCTTTCCGGTATCCTTCGCGGTCACCTTTTTTCAGGTAGTTCAGCAGGTCTTTATGCGAGATCACTTTTTTCTTTTGTGCGAAGAAAGGTGCAAACTCATCAAAATGCTCATTTACATAATTGAATAGCGGCAGCAGGATCGCCTGGAATCCTTTGATGATCTCATTATTGGGGATCTCATACAACTTGCGGTGAAACGCATGCTCGCTTTCTGCTGCATAACGGTTGCCCCCGAGCGCGGGTTGTTCCTTCACGATCTTTTCCAGGTCTTTAATATCCTGCTGCGTAATATTATCAAAGATCTGGTCACAGATCCCGATGTCCAGCGATATCCTGAATTCAATCAAATCCAGTACAGACCTTTCTTTCAGCATATAGGGATTGATCATCTTGTCCAGGTTTTCCATCACAGCAGGTTCTGATAACACCATCCCGCGTCGCGTTCTGCTTTCAATGATACCCAGCATCCTCAGCCGGCTCAGTGCCTCGCGGATTACACTACGTCCTACCTGCAGCGTGTCGGTGAGTTCCACCTCTCCGGGAATGCCGGCCCCCGGACCAAGTTTGTTCTCTTTGATATAGTCCAGTATTTTCTTTTCCACGAGATCTACTAATGTAACAGATCTTAGTTGGTCGTGCTTTATTTCCATAACTGTAAATTTTCCACAGGAGCTCAACATAACGGTCATACCTTATTTACATAACCGTAATTTCTTTTTATCAGATCTCCCCTGCAAAGTTATTATTTTTTGTCTGACAAATAATTTTTGTCAAATAATTTGTCAGACAAATCTGAATTATATACTTTTGGATCATTATAGCAACCACTAAACAAAACAGATATCGCCACAGTTATGAAAAAGATTTTCATTCTCCTGATCCTGGTATACGCAACAGGCGCCAACGCTCAGCGGCAGCCCTTCTCAGACACCACCTTGTTATTTGAACCTGACCGGGATGGCTATTCCATTATGCATGTACCCGCCCTGGTGGTCACCAAAAAAGGCGTGCTGCTGGCATTTGCAGAAGGCCGCGCCGGTAACGGCCAGGATTGGGCGGAAATGGATCTCCTGATGCGCAGAAGCGTCGATAAAGGACGCCACTGGGAACCGGTAACAGTAGTGGTCCCACATACCACCGGCGTTCCCACCAGTAATATTACACCCATTGTGGATGAAAATGGCGCCATACACCTGCTCTATCATGTGGATTATGCCCGCGCTTATTATATGAAATCAACAGACGACGGCAAAACCTGGTCACGCCCCGTAGATATTACCTCTGCATTCAATGGCTTCAGCGCTGTCTATAACTGGAAAGTACTGGCCCCCGGCCCTGGTCACGGTATCCAGTTGAAAAACGGCCGCCTCATAGTACCGGTGTGGCTTTGCATTCCCAATAAAAATATTCCGGGCGGCGATCACCGCCCTTCCTGCACGGCTACCATTTATAGCGACGATCATGGGAAAACGTGGAAAAGCGGCGCCATCATTGCCAACACCGGCGATAAGATTGCAGGCTCAACAGATACCGTGGTAAATCCCAGCGAAACAGTAGCATTGCAACTCACCGATGGCCGCGTTATGGTAAATATGCGCAACGAATGCGCCCCCAACAAACGCCTCATCAGCTATAGTCCCGATGGCAGCAGCAACTGGTCCACCCCGGTGCTGGATGAACAGCTGTTTGAACCGGTATGCATGGCCAGCCTGCTCCGCTTATCCGGTAATAAACCTAACAGCATCAACAGGATCCTGTTCGTAAACCCCGACAGCCGCTACAATGCCACCGAAATCCGCAAAGGACAAAAAGTATATAAACCCCGCGAACGCCTGGCAGCTAAACTCAGCTATGATGAAGGACGCACCTGGCCCGTGGAAAAAGTACTCTTCGAAAAAGGCGCGGGTTACTCTGATCTGGCAGCAGACAAGGACGGTACCATTTACTGCCTGTACGAAATCAGGGACGGCGACGATAACGACTGGAAATACCGCATCGTTATACAACGCTTTAACCTCGAATGGTTAACAGCCGGAAAAGATTTTACCGGGAAAAAACGCTGAATAAACCCAAACCATAAGTATATGTTGATCTTTGTTGACGCTCCCCTCGCAGAGCGCCATAAATCCACACTGGCTGCCGGCGCCGCCGGCGATAGCTTTATCTTCAGAGATGAATTACCCGGCGAAAGCGAACAACGCGAAGCGCTGTTAAAAGCAGACATCCTGCTCGGAAATCCCCAACCCGTGGAATGGCTGGAAAAAGCTGTCAACCTGCAATGGATACAGTTGTACTCCACCGGGTTTGAATATTACCGGCATATAAAAATACCGGCAGTAGTCACCAATATGCAGGACTACTACTCCCAACCCTGCGCGGAAACAGCCATTGCAGGCATCCTGTCGCTATACAGGGGAACCGGTGAATTTGCAGCACTAAAGAACAAACAACAATGGGTAGGACATATCATCCGTCCCGCATTACAAACACTGCAAAACAAACACGTCATCATCCTCGGCGCCGGTAACATCGCCAGGAGGATAGAAAAAATACTACAGGGCTTTAATTGTACCATCAGGTTTTATGCACGCCGCTCACCAAACGCCGTCATAAGAACAACAACGGAACTGGAAGCCGCCTTGCCCACAGCCGATATCGTGATAGCCTGCCTGCCCGGTACTGAAGAAACAAAAGGACTGTTTACCCGGGAAATGATCGCCGCACTGAAACACAATGCCATCTTCTGCAACGTGGGAAGGGGTAACCTGCTCGCCGACGAACAGGCACTCACCGAAGCACTCATGCATCGTCGTATAGGCGGCGCCGTATTAGATGTAACACAGGAAGAACCACTGCCGGCCGGCCATCCGTTGTGGAGTTGCCCCAACACCGTTCTAAGTCAGCATTCCGGCGGAGGCAGCACCTCAGAATATGAAGGAATTGTAGCCTGCTTTCTCGAAAACCTGGCTGCTTTTAAAAATGGTATCCCCCTGAAAAATATTGTCCGCTTCGATAAAGGCTATTGAAAAATAATAATCATGAAGATCACAGATATTACTACAAAAATTATCAGGTTATCATCTGAACTTTGGTACGCTCCTCATCCGGTGCCACCTGGCTATATACCTTTTTTTGATTTTCCGCTGACCATCCTTCATACAGATGAAGGAATCGAAGGATATACAATGGACTATTGCCCGTTGGGCCAGGGGGTAGCATCAGCTTACGCGGTACATGATATTTATTATCACGACCTGGTTGGTCATGATCCCCTGAACCATGAAGCTATCTGGCAACGACTGAGAAGCAAACAACGGCACCTCTACAACTTCCGTGAAACCATCTGGGGTAACCTTGATGTAGCACTATGGGATATCAAAGGAAAGGTAGCCGGCTTACCCATCGCCGTGCTGCTGGGAAAGTACCGCGATAAAGTACCGGTGTACTCCAGCTGCCCGCCGCAAACCATCACCACGCCCGAAGCCCTGGAACAACAGGTACGGCTGAAAATAGCCCAGGGCTTCAAAGGAATAAAGCTGCAACTATCCGGCGGCTCGGCACAGGATATCCCAAAGCTGCGGCTGGCAAGGGAAATAGCCGGCGGCAGTTTCCCGCTCATGCTGGACTCCTCCGCCGTATTAAGCTTTGAAGATGCATTGAAGATAGGATATGAGCTGGACGATCTTCACTACGAATGGTTTGAAGAACCTTTCCCCGACGCGCACATCCTCCAGCTGCAAAAACTATCGCAGGCCATCAGAACACCCGTGCTGGCGGGAGAAACCGTGGGACTCTTCGAATTACCAAATTACATGATACAGGGCGCCATAGATATTGTTCGCGGCGATGTACATCATAAAAGCGGCATCACCGGTGTTATGAAAGCCATCGGCATGTGTGAAATGATGGGCTTTGAATTTGAAATTCACACCGCAGCCTCACCATTACTGGATATCGCTAACCTCCACGTGGCATGCGCTGCACGCACCCCCCGTTTCCTGGAATCCCATCACCCCATGTTCCGGTTCGGCCTGAAAAACAATCCGCTCGAAATCCGGGAAGATGGCTGCCAGCACTGCCCGGAACAGCCAGGATTGGGCGTGGAAATAGACTGGGACTGGATCAATGATCACACCGTGGAAGAGATAAAAGGCAGACGGTGGTAGCATGGCGGACTGAAAATATTTTCGTATTTTCAGTAAAAATGTTAACCCCTTATGGCAAAACAAACAGGGTTGCTCCAATTCACCGGTAAATTGGGCAACGTCATAGGATACCGGAGAAATGGATCTTACTTTATCCGCAGCATGCCGGATACGGTACAGCAAACCACCGCTACACGGAGGGCATCACGCGATTTTGGTATCGCCAGCAGGAAAGGGAAACTGATCCGGCGGGCTGTCACTCCTCATTTGGCGATAAACCCCGGCGGTACGCTGGTGAACCGCTTAAACAAAGTGCTGATCACCGCAACGCGGGATCGCCTGCCGGAGCTGAAAGGCTTCCGCTTTAACCCGTATACCGGTGTGGAGCAGTTCTTTTCGCTTCAGCCCATTATCACAACTGGCGGGGTACTGCATATACCGGCCCAGAAGCTATGGCCACCGGCCAAAGCAACACACCTGGAAATTGTTGTGGTAGCCGTTCGTATTAACTTCGCGCAGCGGCAAATAACAGGACGCGCGGAATCGGCCATCATAGTCGATTTGAGCCAGCCTTTCAACGGCGCTGAACTGGCCGCCACCGTTCCGGGGAGAGGTACGTTGCTGGTCACTTTACAGGTAAGAGCATATGAACATGGCGCTGTTATCGAAAACCGCCGGAGTAAGGCCGCCGATATCATAGCGGTTGTTGCACCTGCTACCATAAAGAAGCAGCCTGTTAAAGTAAACAGTATTCCCCGTGTAAAAAGAGTGCTGCCGTATCAATCCCTGTCCGTTACAGGAAAAGCGGTATTGTCAGTGCCTGCACGGCAGCGGGAATGAAGGTAGCCACTACCAGCAGCACCACCATAACTCCCATCAGCATATATTTTCCCTGTAACGGAAACCGCCTTTCCGTGCGTTGCTATACCCGTAAGTGTGCATCCGGTGGCTTTGGGAGAATAATCAAGGGTACGTACCAACGAAAATTACATCATCATCTCTCTCCAAATACCTTTTACTACGGTTAAATTCATCCCCATAACATCTCCTGATCAAGTCCACCTTTCCAGCACGTTTTCTGCAGGTAAACGTCTGCTGCTATTGCACTCCTACTCATTTTCAAAGCGACAGCACCGTATTCCCTCCGCTTGTTTTAAACGCACATAGAAAATATATTTCAGTAATAGGAGTAGTAGTGAGCAATGTCTTCTCCAAAAGTTCAACATACTGATACTGAAAAGAAGGATTCATTAAATAAAAAAAAAGACTTGACTCTCACCCTGCGTCATAGGATATATTTGTATCCGAAAGTATCGATCATGGAATATTACGCGGTAAAAAAATTGGCAAAATTGGCAGGTGTAAGCGTGCGCACCTTACACCTCTACGACCAGATAGGGTTACTGACGCCCTTCACCCGTACCGAAGCCCGGTACCGGCTTTACGGGAAAAAGCAATTGTTACGGCTTCAGCAGATACTCTTTTACCGGGAGCTGGGCATCCCCCTGAAGGAGATCGCAGATATACTGGACAATCCCGCATTTGACCTCATACAGGCATTGGAAATGCACAAAACAGCGCTGCAGGCAAAGCGTGACCGGATCAGCACATTGATCGATACGATCGACAAAACATTATATCACTTAAAAAACAAAACGATGTTAAAGGTAGAAGAACTATATGAAGGATTATCGCCTGAAACAGTAACCGAATATAGAGAAAAGGCCATAAGTCAATGGGGAGAGGAACGCATACTGAAGGGGGAAGATATCCTGCGTAACCTCAGCAAAAACGAGGTGAATGACATGAAGGAAGAACTGGGTACTGTTACCAGGCAGTTATTAACCTGTAAGGATAAAGACCCCGGGAGCAGGCAGGTACAGGCCCTCATAACACGGCATTATGAAGTGGTCATGAAATTCACCGGAAGAACAGCAGAACACGGCACAGCGGATTATGGCAAATGCCTGGGAGAACTGTATCTTTCTTTTGCAGATGGGAGCTTTGCTTCAGATACTGCTGTTTCACTGTTCGTGAAAAAAGCGATACAATATTTTGTAACGGCATCTTAAAAGAGCGGGCTGTCCCGGAATTACTTTGAGGCAGCCGTTGTTTTTTCAATAGAGAAGTGATGTTTATTTAAGAGCGGGATCAGTTGGATCATAGGTTTCCCGCAGAGCAGTCATACTGAAATACCCTATGGAAAACCCGGTATCTTCTTCTGATTATCTTTTGTATTTCACTGCTGAGATATTTTATTCATAAAACTGCGGGTACAATTATGCAGTTTTTTTTAACAGGAAGCCCCGGGGCGAAATAATACGCTTTGCACTGTTTGCGGCGATGCTTATTGTATGTCTCTTTATAGTTCCTCATGTATTTTCCGTTTATGGCTGCTTTATTATGGAGTCACCGATTTATTTGTAATCGTTAAAATTTCACTTGTATGTCTATTATTTATCAATATTTCTTTATTTTATAGACTTTTAATCTTATTTTGCGTGAAAAAATCACGAATATGTTGATTCGTCTACTAATAAAGAACCTTTTCTCCTTCAAGGAGCTCACAGAATTCAATATGGTTCCGGGCCGATGTAGTCGCCTTTCTCATCACATATTTAAAAGTGAGGGTATTGAGCTTTTAAAGCTAAATGCTCTCTATGGAGCTAATGGCGCCGGTAAGAGCAATCTTATACATGCACTTGCTATTCTCAGAGACTTTCTTCTCGATGGAGAGATGCCAATCGCATTGATTACAGAAACGTTCAAGTTTGATGAAGGTGGTTACTCAAAGGATGTTTATATCGGGGTAGAGTTTATTAAAGGCAATACCCCTTATTACTACGGCTTAACAATTAATCAAGGTATTATAATAGAAGAAGAATTGTTAATAAGCGGACTAGGCAAAAAGGATGATTATGCACTTTTTGTTAGAACTGATAAAGTTGGTGAGAAGGATCTTGAAATTTCTTTTTCCGACGAGGTGCAAAAAGATACCGAAGCATCACTATTCCCCACCTTTTTAAAGAATGAAGTTTTAGAGAGAAACAAACCTGTACTATTTCATATGAAAAATAGACAGAATAAGGTTTTTGAACCCTTTAAAAGCGCCTTTGAATGGTTTGATAAAGGACTCGAAATAATATCCCCTGATTCAAGACCAGGGGGGCTGGTTTTGCAGTTAGAACAAAACACATCCTTCCTTGATTTTACCAAAGATATGATGAAGACTTTCAATACAGGTGTTATAGACATTCATATCGATACAATTCCCATTGAAGTTTTCTTTGGGGAAGACAATAAGCATGAGGCAGAAAGAATTACGGCCGATCTAAGGGCAAAGTCGGGGAAAGCAAAGTTTTTGCGTAATCAATATGAAGATGTTGTTTTTGTTTTTGAAGACAATAAGCCTGTCGCTAAAAGGATACTATTTTCTCATGGTGAGGATAACGGGAAAGTTCGTTTTGAACTTTCAGAGGAATCCGATGGCACCAGAAGATTACTTGAATATCTGCCGGCTCTGTTTAGTGCAGTCAATAAGTGTAAAACATACCTGGTCGACGAAATTGAAAGAAGCATTCACCCTTTACTCATAAAAGAACTAATTAAGAAGTTTTCACATGATCCTGAAACTAAGGGACAATTGATATTCTCAACTCATGAATCAAATCTTCTTGATCAGGAAATTTTTCGACCTGATGAAATCTGGTTTGCAGAAAAGAATAAGGAGGGAGCAACTGAATTGTATGCCTTAAGCGAGTTTAAAGAGCACCATACTATTGACATAAGAAAAGGATACCTGAATGGCAGATACGGAGGCATCCCCTTTTTAGGGAATTTAAAAGACTTAAACTGGGAGAAATATGCCGAAACCAATTAAGTTTATCTACGAAAAGAAAGCCGCCTACAGAGATGCTTTTTTTTTTATCATAGTCTGTGAAGGTCAAAATAGAGAGCCTGATTACTTTCGCTTTTTTGACGGCATGTCATCAAGGGTTAAGATAGTGCCAGTTGAAAGTGAGCATGGGAGTGCTCCGAGATTATTGATAGAGAAGGCGATTGCAAAAGAATATGAGCTAGACGCAAATGCAGATAGGGACCGGGTTTGGTTTGTTATAGATACAGACAGATGGAGAGATCAGTTGCATGATATAAGACATGAATGCAATGTCCACTCTCACTGGCGTGTTGCTCAAAGCAATCCTTGTTTTGAAGTGTGGTTATATTTTCATGCAAAGGCGCAGCTGCCGGTACTACCAAATATTACACAATGTAATAGCTGGAAGCCCCATTTACCAGAAGTAATTCAAGGTGGCTTCAATCCTGATTTTCATCCAATTGCTATTGAAACAGCAATTATGAATACGAAAGCCGCTTACGCAGCCACGGGTTATTTCCCTAACCCCGGCAGTACCCAGCTTTGGTCTTTAGGAGAGGAATTACTTCCATTGATAAAAAAGGAACTAGAACAAATAAAGCACAGATTCCCTGCGCCTGTAGTAATTAAGTAATTAATAAAACCAATTTACTATCTGGTTTACTTTTGGAGATTCAATTTCTTGCTTAATAAGTCAGCCCATGATGATATTTATCATACAGCGCTATAAAGGCTGCCTGATTGCCGGCGGACACTCTTTTCAGGAGTGTCGTCAGATAGCTGGTCGCAGGGTCATATTCCACCCATTTATACCACCAGATACCGCGCATTCAATAGTATTTGATGCCGCTCCCCAAATAATTCCGGCCTGAAATTTTATTTTTTCTATATTGACCAATGCTTTTGATAAAGCACTGAATAATACTATTTTATTAATACCGCGAACCAAAATGACGAAATTTTCTATTGGCCTGATCTATTCTCTTGCAGTATTTATTGGCACAAAGCAGTTTATGGGAGACCCTCAAACCACTTCTCCTAATCCCCCTGAATTAACTATTACAAGATTTTCCGGTCCTGATATCACGCCCAGCCCCGCTTGCCTCGCAGTTGCGCCAACCGGTGAAGTGTTTGTAGGAGTGGATATGATGGGTTCATTGGGAAAGGACCCGGGGAAAGGCCGGATTCTTAAGCTTATAGATAAGGATAATGACGGTAAAATGGACCAGCATATTGAGTTTGCAACGGTAGATAACCCACGCGGCATTATTGTGCAGGGCAGCCGGGTTTTTGTATTGCACACCACATTTTCCAAAGAATCCGGTAAAGCTTCCGGGATGGCCCTGGTTGTTTTTGAAGATAAGGACGGAGATGGAAAAGCAGACGGACCTCCTCAGCCACTTATCGAAAATCTCAGTAACACCAAATACATTCAGGAGCGGGGAACGGATCATGCCACTAACGGTATCAGGATGGGTATCGATGGCTGGATCTATATTGCGGTAGGTGATTTTGGGTTTCATAATGCAACAGATCGTTCCGGTAAGAAACTGACCATGCTTGGCGGTGGTATTGTAAGGGTACGCCCCGATGGTACCGAAATGGAGATATTCACCCACGGTACACGCAACGTGTATGATGTGGCCATTGATCCATATATGAATATTTTTACGAGAGAAAATACCAATGATGGTGGTGGATGGAATGTGCGGTTTTCCCATCATATCCAATCCGGGGAATATGGATACCCGGTATTGTTTCAGCATTTTACAGATGAAATATTACCTGCGCTGGCAGATCTTGGAGGCGGCTCGGGTACCGGCGCCTTATATATGGCGGAACCCAGCTGGCCTGAGAAATACAATAACGTTCCAATGATGGCGGATTGGGGAAGAAGCATGCTTTACATTCACAGGGTAACGCCTGATGGCCCTACATTCACCCAAAAGGAAGAAGATTTTTTAGAACTTCCCCAGATTACGGATCTGGACGTTGACGGATCCGGCCGGCTTTTCCTTTCTGCATGGGATGGCGCAGGCTATTCCGGCAGTCCGGATAAGGGCTATGTGATCCGGGCGGTACCAAACAACTGGACTTACCAGGCATTTCCTAACCTGGCCACTGCCCCGGTGGAGGAACTGGCAGGATTGCTTAAATCGGCCAGTGCGGTTGCCCGTTTAAATGCCTCTCAGGAGTTAATTGCGCGTGGGGGTAAACAGGGAATTTCTGCTGCATTGGAAATCGCTTCAGATGCCCAATTGCCATTATTTGCCCGTGTGGCCGGTATCTATACTTATGCGCAGGCTGCCGGCGCAGATGGCATTCCTGCTTTAACATCATTAACAAAAGATGTTTCCGTAAGGGAACATGCATTGCGGGCGTTGGCAGACCGGAAAGGTATCCTGAAAGATGTTTCAACCGAACCTTTCCTGGAAGGACTTAAAGATCCGTCTCCGCGTGTGCAGGCTGCTGCGATCATCGGGCTGGGGCGTTTAGGCCGTATCGAGACAGCCAGCGCATTGTTGCAGACTAAAGTTCCCGCATCATTTATTGCTCCTGTTAAAGATGTGGAAGGACCGCACGCTACGCCCAATTCTGCCATCGTACTGCCTCATCTGGCTGTTCGGACCCTGGTTGGCCTTCATGCAGTAGATGCCGCGGTAGCGGGAATCAACGGTGAAAACGCCACCCTCGCATTGTGGGCACTACGATATATGCATGATCAGAAAGCAGTGGACGGCTTAATGAATGCTTACGCGGTATCGAAAAATGAGCAATTAAAACGGCAGATCATTATCACATTAGCACGCCTCTACAAAAAAGAAGACACCTATGATGCATCGTGGTGGTGGGGAACCAGACCGGATTCACATGGTCCCTACTACAAAGGCGTAACCTGGGAAGCATCACCGGCTATCGAAAAGTTCCTTAAAACAGCGTCGCTGAAAACCAGCCCCGGCAAAGCGTTTTTCAGGGATCTCGACGCCCGCAACCGGATGGATATTGCCGCATTCGCACCAGAGAAAAAAGTGATTGCAGCTCCGGTTAAAGAACCTAAAGTGGATCTTGAAAAAATAAAAAGTAAAAAAGGTCAGGTGGGCAAATCATCTATCGAAGATGTTTTATTAGCCATCAATAAATTAAAAGGAGATCCGGCCAGAGGGAAAGTACTGTTTACCAACCAGGGTTGTGTAGCCTGCCACAGTATTAAGAAAGGAGAAGTAATGAAAGGTCCTTTTATGGGACAAATCGGCTCTATCATGAACCGGGAGCAGATCACAGAGTCCATTCTCAAGCCTAACGCATCTATTTCACAGGGATTTGCCACAGTGATGATCACTGCGAAGGGTAACAAATCCTATATGGGATTTGTTACAGAAGAAACTTCTGCCAGAGTAGTTATGAGAGATATCAGCGGCGAAGTATTCACCGTTAAAACAGCCGATATCCTGACCCGCAAGGAAATGAAAACGTCTATGATGCCAACGGGTCTTGCTAACGCATTATCCTACGAGGAACTTGCATCGCTCGTTTCTTTCCTGGCACAGCAAAAAAAATAAAGTATAATACATATCTGAAAGAAAAGGCCCGCCCGATTGAGCGGGCTTTTTCTTTCAGATCACATATTGTGATTATGTTAGCATTTTAATAAAAAAAGGATGCTTATCTTTATTGGTATGTTACGGATAATTCTTTTTGCTGCTATTTTAATGTCGGGTATGACGGTAAATGCACAGATAGACTCATCTTTCGGAGCTATGAATGGCACGGAATCAGTCTTCAAACACCCTCAACAGGGAAGCGATACCAACAATATCCATAAGAAATGGTTTGTTACAAAATATAGCGGCGTTTCCGCTGGCTTTGTAGCATTTAAAGGAGGAAGTGGTTCTTTCCTGTCGGTACCTTTGGGATTGCAGTTAAATCGTCAATTGACCAATAACCTGTACGCCTTCGGAGGCGTATCGGTGACACCTTACGTTTTCCGTTACAACAGTGTCCCCTATCAACCTGCGATTAATAAGAACAATGGTCTGATGCAGACTAACAACTTTGCTGCCTATTCAGATGCAAAAATAGGTGTGATGTATATCAGCAATGACAAAACATTCTCCATTTCCGGTAGCGTTGGCGTAAGTAGAGGCGGTTATAATGGTTATTCTCCTTTTTATGGCCCGCTGTATTCTCCGGTGGGGGGGAATATTCAACGATAAAGTAGGAAGCCTTTAATTAGGGTGACGCATTGTTAACCAATTAGAGCCGCTCTAGCATTGATTATTATGAAGTTAATGTAGACGCAAGGAATAAAGAAACAGGCTTACTATCTCTTAAAATCCTTATCAAGGTTATCCAACATAATTATTTGTATATATCAATTTAGGACAGCCAAAGCATCATCGAGCGGGCTTTTGGTTTTTAAAGTGCAGATTTAATGATTGCGGCATCGAACAATGGGTTGTACATACTTCCTATGGCCGATGGCAGTGAATATAAAGGACTGGCTTCCCACTGGAATCCTGGTCTGTCAATGCGTTGGAGCAACAAACTGGTACGGTCCGCTGTATTATTTATACCTAACCATTTACTGATTATAAGCCTGATACCAAGCTCCAAAGGATTGGAAACCGCGCCTGTCCTGTGGGCCAAACCTGACATCAAACCATCCTGGAATGCTTTGCTGATAACATTATTGAATCTTCTTACAAGCCTGAATGTCACCAACAGAAAAAATTCCGGAGAGGGATAAAAATAAGTTCCATGTTCCCATCCTTTATTCAGTAATATCTTTTCAACAAAATGCTGGTTTTCCCTGATCACGGGATCATGCTGTCTATTTAACAGGTTAGCAAGATATATTACATTGATAATAGCAGCAGGTTCGATGCGGGGCCTGTATTTATCAAAATACAACAGCAATATTCCGGAAGAGTTTACGTTTGTAAGTATTCTGTCTAGTTCTCTTTCTGCTACCTCCTTTGAGAGCGCGCCATTCTCATAGGTAGTTCCCAAAAATACAGAGCTGGTATCGATGTCATATGGCAATGTATTGAAGGCTTGTATATCTTTTTCATTTTCAAAAAAATTGATTCGCTCTTTTTTTCCGAGCAGTTTCAGTTTATCCACAACAACCGGCGGCACAGCTTCCGGAAGCAGGCTCCATAACAGGAGTGGTGCATATGGTTCAGGGGTAATCACTTCCTTATTCGTTTCTGCATACCGGATCAGGGTTTTGTTATAACCTTCCGGAAATTCTTTTTCTAAATATGTTGATATATCCCTGATGATTTTCTCATCAGGTGTGATCATGTTTAATAAACGGTTCTGGTCATCCAGGAAAATGGATCTTATGCCGAATACGCTGCTAAAGGGAAATATTTCCAGTTCGCGGTCAATGACGATGGTTTCAGCAGGCGATATCTCCCCTGTTTTTATCACCTCATTCCAGAAATTCAAATCGGGAGTACCACTTGAAAAATCAGAGAGGTTCCATAACACATCGAATATTCCTGTATCAAACGGATCGTTTTTATTGATCTGGCTGTATTCTGACGCTGCTATTGTGAACAGGCCGATCACCTTTTTACCATGATATTTGAGCTGTTTTAGTTTTGCCCATACCTGCAGGTCAAGCGTAGCGGAAGTACATATTGAGTTGATGGTCTGGATAATTTCTTCTTCCGTTGCCTTGAATGTTGCTGTCATTTCTTTTATCATATCATCCTTTGAGAGAGTTCCTTGTATATAGCCATACCAGGATTTATTTCTAAGGATCCGAAAAGGTTTCACCGGAGTTTTTTTTACATTCTCACCGAGGCGGAATAATACTCTGGGTACATTTACAATGATGTTAGCATAGTCCATTTCTGAAAAATTTTAAAATTTGCCTACTTTCCACCACCAGGCAATAGATCCAATCGGCAACGGTTCATAGGAATCATCACTGGGATGATCAGCATAGCCGCTGATCACAAAAGTAGATCCTTTGCCATCTCCATCGAGAGAGGTATAGCGTTTGGACTGCATGCTCCACTCGGCTATTCCCCTGATGTATAACCCTAATCCTTCCAGATAGGGTTCCAGCAATGAATCTTTCGTATTTAACGACTTGTCTTCCAGCACCTCATCACGCAGCCGGATGAAGCGGCATGCAGCGCGGTCGCGGAAGGCCTTCATTTTATGAAGCGCGTCCTCAACAGAAAGGTTATAGGTATGTCTTATTACATCAATCATATTGTGCCCGTCACCCGTACGATGGTATTCTTTAGCATATGAGAATTGTTCATTATCCCAGTTCGTAAGTAAGGCGGCACACTCAGCAAGTGCGCGGACACGTCTGTCTTCCAATACAGAAATCGGAATATCTAACCCACGTACAAGGTATGGAAGCATAGCCAGTGGGAGAGTGGCTCCGGTATGACGACGAATGAACGAGTAATCGCTGATGTTGGGTTTAGTATTTCCTATTGCATTATTTCCGGCTCTGAGGATCTCCACAAAGAACCAGGTTCTGCAGCCTTGTACCCACCGCTCTGTAAGTACCGGCCCCACCTGTTTGTTCCATCGATGCCACATGTCATATAATGCCATGCACCAACTGTCGCTTTCATCAATCGGATGTTCCGGCCCTTCCAGTTGCTGGAGCATTTTAGCCGTAACAGCAGCAAGTGCGATAGGTTGTTTGCCAATAGGAGTTTCATCGCAGAAAGTATCGTCAAATGCAAATGCAAACTGAGTGAAGTCAGCAGCGATCTGTAAGGCCACCTCAGAACCTATGGGTGCAAGATACCCGGCGGTAGCACCGCTATTTCCTACCTCAAGCCGGAGTAACTGTTCTTCACTGTGATATAATTTGAATTTTCTGACAAACGCTACAGACTGTTTATTAGTCCTCTCCGTTGCCGGATGTATCATGAATGGAAATGGCATGTAAAACGGCGGTAACACCAATGGCTTTTTTTCCTGCTGCATGGGTAATAATAATTGAGCAGATAAATTTAAAATCATGCAGCAGAAATCTGACAGCAGTAAGTAAAAATTAAAGGGACTTTCGGCATTGTGGTGTCAAATTCTTTCCTGCACCCATTTATATGTGCTACCCATTTTTTGAACGTGACCAAATCCTGGCCAGGGAAGGTGGTATGAAAAAACGCGCTGCCTCGAACGGGCAAATTGATCCAGTATATCCTTTCGTGTCGTTGCCGCCAGTTCAAAATCAATGTCGAATATGGTACCCCAATGCGGATTGGAAAGCGATCCTTTGCTTGTTGCTGCACAAACAAGCAAGACTCGATTGTATTTTTACTTTTGGAGAAATCAGGAGTAGCAGACATCCAGGAATTATATTCCGTTTTGGGCAGATATAATAGGCTACGGTCGCATCGTCTGCATTCTTGTCCGTAGTAATATTGAGAAGCGCAGTCCGGCACAGGACCAGGTTTTTTAATCCCCCAGGAATTTAACTTGATCCCAAGAGGATCAAGTTGAAAAGTTGGGGGATAGCGTAGAAAATAGTTGTTTTGCAGCAGATTAGCCAACGACGCACATGGATCAGAACTTTCGTAAACTTGTAGAGATGCTATTACCCGCAGGGGTTTTAGAGTATTTTGACTTAATAGATTCAAGCCAGGACCAAGAGGGTATAAATATATATCTGGAGGAAAAGAATAAGATTCCAGTAGAACATCAGCATAAAAAAGCACACTCCAAAGGCTTCTTCTCAGAAATTGCAATTCAAGATTTTCCTATACGTGGTCAAAGGGTCACCCTACATGCCAAGCGGCGGCGGTGGGAGGTTTTAGAGGATGGAGAAATAATAACAAGAGATTGGGAAATAGTAAAAAAAGGCACGCGAATGACTCCAGAGTTCGGTGCTTTTTTAAAAGGATTACTTAGATAAATATCCTGTAAGCCCAGTACAATTAGGCCATTTCTATCAGATAGACGGAAAACAGTTAGGCCAGCAATACAAGCATCATCTTAGTGATTTTACAACCTGGGATCAAAAGGAACACGCTTGTGAATGGATGCTATTCGAGCAAAATATCGGCACCACTTTAAGCATAGACGAAACAGCCTTTTCAAGTGGAGAACTGTATACCATCGTTACTAATAAGCTAGCTAAAGGACGTAAAGGCTCAATAGTGGCTATGATCAAGGGTACTCAGTCTGAATTTCTGAAAGAAATTCTATTTAAAATTCCTAAGCGTCTTCGCGGGAAAGTACACGAAGTCACTGTTGATATGTCCGGCAGTTTGAATAAGGCAGTAAAAGCCTGTTTCCCTAATGCTCACCGGGTAATAGATCGTTTCCACGTACAACACCTGGCTTTTGAAGCGGTACAGGAAATAAGAATAAAACATCGTTGGGAGGCTCTGGAACAGGAGAACCTGGAATATGAACAGGCAAAACGAACAGCAGTAAAATATGAGCCTGTCAAGCTACCCAATGGCGACACCGCTAAGCAGTTGTTAGCCAGAAGCAGATATTTGCTATTTAAACATCCCAGGCTATGGACCAGGGAGCAGCGGCAGAGAGCGGAGCTCTTGTTTAGTAACTATCCTCTTATTCATAAATCTTACCAGCTATCCCTTCGATTGGGTGAGGTTTATAAGCACTGCAAGTGTAAAGAAGAAGCATTTAAGAAACTGGCTTTGTGGTATAATGACGTAGAGGAAGCGGGGATATTATCCTTCAAAACCGTTGCCAGGACTATCAGAACTCATTATCTGGGCATCCTCAACTTCTTCAATAACAGGGCTACTAACGCCGCTGCCGAATCTTTTAATGCAAAAATAAAGTCCTTTAGAAACGCCCTAAGAGGGGTACGGGATGTGGAATTCTTTCTTTATAGATTAACTAAACTGTATGCTTAAAATTTACACTATCCCCCAACTTTTCAACTTGATCCTCAATTACCCCGGTGGTTCAATTACTGGAATTAAAAAAGGCTTGTAAGCCTAAACTTACAAGCCTTCTCGTGCCCAGAACTGGATTCGAACCAGCACATCCTTGCGAACGCTGCGACCTGAACACAGTGCGTCTACCAATTTCGCCATCTGGGCATCGCATATCCCCGTAAAAGGGATTGCAAAAGTAAACACTTTTTTAAACTAACCAAATTTTTTTTCAGGACATAAAAAACGGCGCCCATAACAGGCGCCGTCAGTCAATATAAAAAATTTATACCGCTACATTGAACTCACGAAGGGTGTCGTTCAGGCTGGTCTTCAGGTCTGTAGAGGCTTTACGCTGACCAATAATCAGTGCGCATGATACCTGGTATTCGCCGGCAGGGAATTTCTTGGTATAAGTACCCGGAATTACCACGCTGCGGGCTGGTACACGGCCTTTGTACTCTATCGGCTCGCTGCCGCTTACATCAATGATCTTGGTGGATTGGGTCAGCACTACGTTTGCACCCAGTACAGCTTCTTTTTCTACAATAACGCCTTCTACCACAATACAACGGGAGCCGATAAAGCAACCATCTTCAATGATCACCGGGCTGGCCTGTAATGGTTCCAGTACGCCGCCGATACCAACGCCACCGCTCAGGTGCACGTTTTTACCAATTTGCGCGCAGGAGCCTACTGTTGCCCAGGTATCCACCATTGTTCCTTCATCTACATAAGCGCCGATGTTAACATAAGAAGGCATCAGGATACAGCCCTTGGCAATGAATGCACCATAACGGGCCACTGCGTGCGGAACTACTCTTACGCCCAGGTCTTTATAATTCGACTTCAATCTCATTTTATCATAAAACTCAAACGGAGGCACTTCCATTGTTTCCATTGGTTGAATGGAGAAGTAAAGTAAAATAGCCTGCTTCACCCACTCATTCACCTGCCAGCCGTTTTCTGTTGGCGCCGCAACTCTCAGATGTCCTTTGTCTACTGCTTCTATCACCGCTTTAACTGCATCTGTGTACTGTGTCTCCTGTAAGAGACTGCGATCAGCCCAGGCAGCCAGTATTTGTTGTTGTAAATCCATTTTTTTTATTTTTTGCAAACATAATACGTAGAAAATAAAATTACGAATTACAAAGAGGTATTTCCGGAAATCTTATCAGATATACGTAATTCGCCATCTGTAATCCGTAATTTTGCCTTTTGTGGAAGAAAGAACTTTATGAAAATAGGATTCGACGCCAAACGCGCATTCCAGAACGACACTGGTCTTGGGAATTATAGTCGTACCCTGATATCATCCCTGGTAAAGGATTTCCCGGAAGATGAATATTACCTGTTTGCACCAAAGCAAACCGGTATGTACGATCTTAGTGCCCTGCCGGATCTTAAAGTAGTGGTGCCGGAAAAGCCGCTGTACCGCTGGTTTAAATCGGCCTGGCGCAGCCGTTTTGTGGTAAAGGACCTGTTACGTTACCAGATTGCTATTTATCATGGTCTCAGTCATGAACTGCCGTTTGGTATCCATAAAAGCGGTATCAGGTCGGTTGTTACCATGCACGATCTTATTTTTGAAAGATACCCGGAGCAGTACAATCCTATCGATGTAATCACGTATCGCCGTAAGGCCCGCTACGCCTGCCATCAGGCCGACAGGGTAGTGGCTATCAGCGAGCAGACAAAGCAAGACCTGATCACCTACTATCATACGCCGGCTGATAAAATTGATGTGGTATACCAAAGCTGTGATCCTTCTTTTGCCATCACTTATCCCGATGATGATATTGCTGCAATGGGCGCCAGGTACCGTTTGCCGTCGCAGTACTTTCTGTATGTGGGGTCGCTGATCGAACGGAAAAACCTGTTAGGCATTGTAACGGCCATGAATACACTAAAAGGTACACTGGATTTACCATTGGTGGTATTGGGCAATGGCAGCGGTTATAAAAAGAAAGTAAAAGCATACCTGGCAGCAAACGGACTTACACAACAGGTGATTTTCCTCAACGAACAGGTACGGCTCAAAAACAGTGAGCTGCCCCTCCTGTACCAGGGCGCGGTGGCGCTCCTTTATCCCTCTTTCTTTGAAGGATTCGGTATCCCCATTCTGGAGGCCCTCTGGAGCCGTACACCGGTGATCACTTCCCACGGATCCTGTTTTGCAGAAACTGCGGGAGATGCAGCCCTGTACGTAGATCCCCGGGAGCCCGGCTCCATAGCAGATGCTATGAGGAAGGTAATTGAAAATCCTTCCCTGGTAAAGCAGATGCAGGAAAAAGGATGGCAGCATGCACAACGTTTTACCCCGGAAAAATGCGCCGCCGCCATGATGAAAGTATATAAACAACTAAATAAGAAAATATAAAATGTTTGAAGATGATATCAGTGCGGCCATGCCGGTGCTGCGTACCGGCGGACTTATCCTTTATCCTACAGACACTATCTGGGGCATCGGCTGCGATGCCACCGATGAAACGGCCGTACAGAAAATTTATGCCCTCAAAAAACGGAGCGAAAGCAAAAGCCTGGTAATATTACTGGCCGATGCGAAAGACCTGCTGCACTATGTGGCAAACCCACGGCCCGATATGGCAGACATCATCGCCGGCTTCACACGCCCCACTACCGTTATTTATGAAGGCGCACTCGGACTGGCCCCCAACGTTATCAGCGAAGATGGTAGCATCGCCATCCGCATCGTGAAAGATCCTTTTTGCCGCCACCTGATCAAAAGATTACGTAAACCACTGGTTTCTACCTCCGCCAACATCAGCGGGGAACCCGCGCCGGCCCGCTTCAGCGAAGTGTCTGCCAACATCCGGAATGGCGTGGATTATGTGGTAAAATACCGGCAAAATGATGAAACCACCAGCGCCGCATCCAGGATTATCAGGATAAACAAAGACGGTTCAATCGTGATAATCCGGGATTAAAATCGTTTATTTATTACATTTGCGCCCTGGTTTCAGAGATAGGAATAAAAATTAACAGGAATATTTAAATATGATCAGCAGCAAGCCGTTGGACATACCCTGCTCCCTGCAGGAAAGAAAAGTGCTGGAAAAGATAGCATTGGCCGCCCATGAACTGGGCGTTCCTGCCTATCTGATCGGGGGCTTTGTGCGGGATAAACTGTTGGGTAGGAAAACAAAAGATATGGACATCGTTTGCGTTGGCGATGGCATCGCACTCGCACACAAAGTCGCCGAATGCTTAGGCAACAACATTCCCGTTAACTTCTTCAAAACCTATGGCACCGCCCAGGTTAAACTGAATGACCTGGAAATTGAATTCGTGGGCGCCCGCAAAGAAAGCTACCGCGAAGAATCCCGCAACCCCGAAGTGTCCGCAGGAACCCTGCAGGACGACCAGAACCGCCGCGATTTTACCATCAACGCAATGGCTGTCAGCCTCAGGGACATGGATTATGGCTCCCTGCTCGATCCGTTCGATGGCCTCGCCGATCTTGATAAGAAAATCATCCGGACTCCCCTGGCGCCCGCTCAAACCTTCAGTGATGACCCCCTGCGCATGATGCGCGGTATCCGGTTTGCTTCCCAGCTGCAGTTTACCATCGAGGAAAGCACATTTACGGCCATTCAGGAAAATGCAGAACGGATCAGGATCATTTCCCAGGAAAGGATCTCCGATGAATTCAATAAAATAATGCTCTCAACAAAACCCTCTGTAGGACTGGACCTCTTATATAAATCCGGCCTGCTCAAAATTATTTTCCCCCAAATGATCGATATGGTGGGAGTGGAGATGTACGAGGGAAAAGGGCACAAAGATAATTTTTATCATACCTTGCAGGTAGTAGACAATATATCAGAAAATACAAAGGATCTTTGGCTTCGGTGGGCAGCGCTGTTACACGATATCGGGAAGCCCGCTACCAAGAAATTTGAACCCGGTCATGGCTGGACTTTTCACGGCCACGACGCGGTAGGTGGCAAAATGGTTCCCCGCATCTTTGGCAAAATGAAACTGCCATTGAACGAGAAAATGAGATTGGTAAAGAAATTGGTAGAACTACACCTGCGTCCCATCAGCCTTACCAAAGAAAACATAACAGACTCGGCTATCCGGAGATTACTCTTCGATGCCGGAGATGACATAGAAGGACTGATGATGCTGTGCGAAGCGGATATTACCTCAAAAAATAAAACCAAGGTTAAACGCTACCTCGAAAATTTTGAACTGGTCCGCAGACGCTTAAAAGAAGTGGAAGAGAGCGACCGGATCCGCAACTGGCAACCTCCCATAACCGGGGAAATGATCATGGAAACATTTGGGCTGAAACCAGGCAGGATCGTAGGTGATCTGAAAAGCGCCATCAGGGAAGCCATCCTGGATGGCGAAATTCCAAATACTTACGAGGCGGCATACGCTTTTTTATTGGAAAAAGCCGGCGCATTGAATCTAAGCCCGGTTAAATAAAATTGGTAATTTTACAATACCATAATAAAGTACACTAGCATTCAGGATCCACCGCTCATTGAGGAGTGTTTAATCATTAAATAACTTATAACCTTTTTTGTCATGCCGGTTTTGAAATTCAGAGTTTACTGGGAAGAAGATGAAAGTGTCTACAGAGACATTGCCATTAAGCCGAATCAGACGTTTTTATTATTTCACCAAGCAATTTTGCAGGCATTCGAATTTGATTCAAAACACAAAGCCACCTTTTTCCGCAGCAATGATAACTGGCAACGTGGCCGGGAAATCATCCTGGAAGCAGATAATCAACCCCGCAAAGCAGAACCCCTGCTGATGGCGGATACTATGATTGCTGCCGCAGTGAAAGATCCTAATCAGAAATTTATCTATCTCTATGATTTCGCCAAAAACTGGTCGTTCCTCGTAGAACTCATCGGCGTCTCCAAAGACGAAAACAGTAAAGTGGTTTACCCTGCCTGCGTACGCAAAGAAGGTCTTGCCCCCAGCCAATATGGCACCAAAGGCCTGGTAGGTGATAAACTCGTGGAAATGGAAGAAAAATATGACCTCAATAAAGAAGGTATGGATGCCGATGGCTTCGGCGAAGAAGGAGAAGAAAGCGACGCTATGGGCGGCGATAGTGCAGAAGAATTTGGCGGAGAAGAAGAAAATAACTTTTAAATAGAACTGTCAGTCATTTTAGGGATCTGTTTATTTTTTGCAGAGATCACCCGTTTCATCCACTTAGCTGAAATGGCCCGTCTCCCGGAAAAAATAAACAGATCCCTAAATATTTAGCGCAATACTTATGCAAAAAACCGTCATTATTATCGCAGGTCCCACCGCTTCAGGCAAAACAGCTTTGTCCGTTCAAATGGCGCAACTGTTTAAAACAGCAGTGATCTCTGCAGATTCCAGGCAATGCTACCGCGAAATCAGCATCGGCACAGCAAAGCCCTCTCCGGAAGAATTGTCGGCGGTTCCCCACTACTTCATTAATTCCCACAGCATCCGCGAAGATGTAAATGCAGGCGTTTACGAGAAACTGGCCCTCGGATACGCCCGCGAAATCTTCGAAAAAAACGACGTCGCCGTGATGTGCGGCGGCACCGGCCTTTATATAAGGGCCTTTGCGGAAGGCATCGACGATATGCCTGTTATTGAGCCGGGCATCCGCACGCGCCTCAATGAACAGTATGCGCAACACGGCCTCGCCTGGCTGCAACAACAACTGCAGCAACGCGACCCCGGCTTTTATGCTACCGCGGAAACCCAAAACCCCCAACGCCTCATCCGCGCGCTGGAAGTGCTCGACGCCACCGGTCAATCCATCACCACCTTCCGCAGCGCCACCCGCTCCCCCCGCAATTTCCGGGTGATTAAAGTGGGCATCACCCTGCCAAAGGAACAACTTCACCATAACATCCATCACCGTGTAGATGCAATGGTGCACGCCGGACTGGTGGAAGAAGTCCGCTCGGTACTGCCTTACCGCGAACACAATGCCCTCCGCACGGTGGGATACCAGGAAATATTCAGCTTCCTCGACGGGTACATCTCCCTCGATCAGGCTATCGACGATATTAAAACACATACCCGCCAATACGCAAAACGGCAACTCACCTGGTTCAGAAAAGATCCGGCATTCACCTGGTTTGATCCACGCGATACCGCAGATATCATGACCTATGTGCAGCAACAACTAAAATGAGAATGTCCCGCGCAGGATTTTACCACCAGCGGTAACAACGCACCGGTAACAAAAGCACTAAATCGGCTGGCATATTTGCCGGCCAGGATTACCTCCGGCTGTCCGGACAGCATTGGAAAATCCGGCGAAGAATTTGAAGGCGGAGTGAAGTGTCATAAATAAAAACGCCGGGGTGTAATCACACCCCGGCGTTTTTATTTATGATAAAATGATGTCATTTAGAATTTGAATCCTACTGTCAGCATAATATTGCTTCTGGTATAATCCAGTGTAGCCGCCGCAGGACTCAGCTGTGCGTCATACACGGTGTAAGGCTGGTACCTGTCTTTGCCCTGGGTATAGCTATAGGTAGCATCTGCATAAAGACCTCTATTACGGAAGCCGATACCACCGCTGTAAACTTTGCGGGAAGCATTTACGCCTGCATTGTATTTATCGTCGCTGTATGGATTGCCATAAGAAGCAAAACCCGCCCTTACCGCATATATCGCCATAAATTTAACCTCGGCGCCTACACGAATATTGGAGGTAGATTTATACACAGCGCTGATGTTATCGTTTAGGTTTTTTTCTCCGGCCCTGTCATCACTCATTCTGAATTTACCTGAAGGGGTGTTCACAAATTCATAGTCGGCGGTAATAAAGCCCTGTGTACTCTGTGGTTCCTGCAGGTTACCAAAGAAATAGGATGCGCCGGCAGCCGCGCGTAAAGGCGCAGTGTAGTTGTAATCATATTCCACAGGGTAGCCTTCTGTTTGATCAAATGAAGAAGAGCCTACTTCACCACGACCGTCTTCCACGTCTGAGTACAACTCAGAACTGTAACTGTCGTGAAGAGAATACCAGGTAGGTGTAGCGAAGGTACCACCCAGTCTGAAGTGGTCAGTAACCTTATACAGGATACCAATTTTACCACCAACACCTAAACCGGTACGTTTCAGATCCTTATAATAATCGAAGTATCCAAAGTTGTTACCTTTGTTGCTGCTGGCATCATCTTCCGACCACGCAAGCGATTCTTTATAATTAATACTTGGCAGGTTCAGGCTGGCGCCGATATACAGGCGATCGCCGTAGTTGCCGCCCACCGCAAAAGTATATTCATTCAAACCGCCTTCTGTTTTGAGGGTGCCTCTTTGCTGAATGCCTTCGGTAAGACCTCCGATCTGCCTGGAAGGAGAGGCCAGTGTCATGGGTTCTTTAGCGCCGCTGGTAGGCTGGTAGTCGGCCAATAAACCGGTACTGAATCCAAGATCGGTGCCCAGCGCCTGTGTAGGGGTGCTGCCATCAAAGATGTCGTCTACAAAACGGTCGGAATAAGATGATTGTGTATTGTGGCCGGCAATCGCAATTTCGTTGTTATAGTTAGCCAGGCGCTCCATACCCAGTGAAAAGGTAATGTTGTTCCAGGTGCTGCTGCCGCTGTTCTTGTTGGTAGCCATAATCAGCCCGATGGATGGCAACTGGAAATTGCTGCGGTTTCCTTTATTATCAAGCTGGCTGTTACCGAGGTAATTGGAGGTATTTTGAGAGATGCCTACGCCACCTGAAATATGAAATTCGCCGGTCTTGAAGATGGCAATACCTGCCGGGTTAATGTGAGCGGATGAATAGTCGCCTCCCAGGCCCACACCTGCACCACCCAGTGCCTGGGTTCTGGCTGTACCATGAGGCTGCAGGGGAGAATAAAGTAATGCATCGTTGGAACTCTGGCCCAGGGCTGTTACAGAAATAAACAAGCCACCTAAAAGAGGATAAAGTCTTTTAATCATAATCGGTATTCTTAAAATGAGATTTGCTTGCAGGTTATTTAACGGTTGCTAAGGTTTGCTGCGATAAGTATAACGTGCTGAACTGGCAAAACGTGTGCGAGATAAAAAATAAGCGTAGGTTTTTAGGCTACGCTTATCTTGTAAATAATTTTTATTATTAACGGCCTCCTCTGGATGGACGGCTGTAGCCACCACCGCCGCCACCGGAATTACCACCACCTACACGACCACCGCCGGAGCTGGGGGGAGTGTAACTTGGAGCCGGAGTAGGAGCAGGTCTGCTGTATTCTGTTCTTTGCGGACGGGAGTAACCGCCGCCATTGTTGCTGCCCCTGTTATTCTGATAAGAAGGTCTGGTTACAGGCCTTTCAGAACTGGACTGCTGGAATACACGGCGTGGTCTTTCACCACCGGAGGTACCGCCATTGGCAGGCTGGAAAGTACCGGTCCTGGAAGGACGGGTATAACCGCCGCCGCCTGTACCGCCACTGTTGGTATAGTCCGCCCTGCGAACTCTCTCGTTACCGCCTCTTACGGGACCATAGGAGTTGGAAGGACGTGTAGTATAATGTCCGTAGTAACCGCCACCACCGTAGTAGCCACCGTGGCCATAATAGCCGCCGTAGTATGGGTAGTAGTAAGAAGGCCAGTAGCTACCTACATATGGGTAACCCCATCCGCCATAAAAGCCGCTGCTCCACGGGCTGTAGTAACCACCCATTCCCCAGCCGAATCCAAGACCTAAACCGAAGGATGGACCATAAAAGCTGCTGTACGGGCTGTAGCCAAAACCAAAGCCACTACCGTATCCCATGCCAAAGCCACTGCTCATGTACATGTTGGAAGCTGCATTGTAACCATCCCAGTAATCACCGGAATAGTTGCTGCCACTGCCAAACCTGTTTAAGCGACGCTGGTAATCACCCTGGTCATCGTCCTGGTAGGTTACATAGGTGCCGCCATCGTCCTGTGTTCCTTCAACATAGTTAGCATCGTTTTCATCCTGGCGGCTGTTGCCGTTCGAACCATTGTTGGAGTTGGAGGCATAGGTACGCTGCTGCTGACGCGGAGAATAGTATACATCATCCGGAGTCTGAGCCGTTTTATAGGTACTGGAACACGCTCCCAGTGCGAGCGATGCGGCCAGTCCAATGTATAATATAGGCTTCATTTGAAATATGTTTTAAGCGTGATTCGTATAGTAAATTTACTTCTTTTTAACGGATAATACTGGAAGAAAGTTACAATAACACAGGCTACGTTATATTATTTTGTGATAAGTGTTTGCAACGTTATGTTTTTCATCTATGTTTGTGGAATTTTCTTCTTAATATAATTTGGACAAAAACTAAGCCAATCCGGCCTTTGGCACCCGGCGGACGGATTTAATTTTGTCTCGACAAATTTAACCAGAATTGGCTTAAGAATAACGGTATATAAATAAGGTATAATTTTTATGAGTAAAGAGATTACGGCCCGCTCGGAAGACTATTCAAAGTGGTATAACGACCTGGTACTGAAAGGCGGACTGGCAGATTATTCTGCAGTGAAAGGATGTATGGTAATTAAACCATACGGATTTGCTTTGTGGGAAGCCATGCGCGATGTATTGGACCGCAAATTCAAAGAAACCGGTCACCAGAACGCCTATTTCCCGCTGTTCATCCCTAAAAGCTTTTTAAGTAAAGAAGCTGCGCACGTGGAAGGATTCGCCAAAGAGTGCGCCGTAGTAACCCACTACCGCCTCAAAAATGATCCTGACGGCGGCGGCGTAATCGTAGATCCGGATGCCAAACTGGCGGAAGAACTGATCGTTCGCCCCACTTCTGAAACTATTATCTGGAATACTTATAAAGACTGGATACAGTCTTACCGCGACTTACCCCTCCTGATCAACCAGTGGGCAAACGTTGTGCGCTGGGAAATGCGTACCCGCCTGTTTCTCCGTACTACGGAATTCCTGTGGCAGGAAGGCCATACGGCCCACGCTACCGCACAGGAAGCCATCGACGAAACAGAACAGATGCTGAACATCTATGCTGACTTCGCGGAAAACTATATGGCTGTGCCTGTAGTACGCGGACTGAAATCACCCAGCGAAAGATTTGCCGGCGCCGTGGAAACCTATTGTGTGGAAGCCATGATGCAGGATGGTAAAGCCTTACAGGCCGGTACCTCCCACTTCCTCGGACAAAACTTTGCCAAAGCATTTGATGTACAGTTCTCTAATAAAGAAAATAAACTGGAACACGTGTGGGCTACTTCCTGGGGCGTGTCTACCCGCCTGATCGGCGCACTCATCATGGTACATAGCGATGATGAGGGACTTGTAATGCCGCCAAAAATTGCACCTATCCAGGTAGTAATTGTGCCTATCTACAAAGGACCCGATCAGAAAGCAGGACTGGATGAAAAAGTAAATGTTATTGTTAAGGAACTGAGAAGCGCCGGTATCAGCGTGAAATACGATGATTCCGATAATAACCGTCCGGGCTGGAAGTTTGCCGAATATGAAATGAAAGGCGTACCGGTTCGTATAGCCATTGGCGCGAGGGATCTCGAAAATAACGTGGCTGAAGTAACCCGCCGCGATACCAGGGAAAAAATGAGCCTGTCGCTCGATGGTTTACCAGCCCGCATCGCCGGACTGCTCGACGAAATACAACTCAACCTGTTCAATAAAGCAAAAGCTTACCGCGATAGTCATATTACCCGTGTAGATACTTTTGAGGAATTTGAAAAAGTGCTGGACGAAAAAGGCGGCTTCGTATCTGCTCACTGGGACGGTACCACCGAAACAGAAGAACAGATCAAAGAACGCACAAAAGCTACTATACGCTGCATCCCGCTTAATAACCCGCAGGAAGCTGGCACGTGTATCCTGACCGGTAAACCATCCAAAGAAAGGGTGCTTTTCGCAAGAGCGTACTAGGAAAGATGTTTCATATTAAGTATTACGGGGCCGGATTTTTGCGGAAGTTTCCCTAAAAATCCGTAACTCGTAATACTTACAGGTAATACTCCTGAAATAAACCATTAAAATCCGATGCCCTTGAACCGTTTTATAATGTTATGGGGGTTGGTCTTCCTTTGCACTGTTACAACAACCCTCGCGCAGGGGCTGATGATCCGTAACTATAATGTAAAAGACGGACTGGCCAACGCCACTGTTTATGCTGCTGTGCAGGATAAAGACGGTTTCATATGGTTTGCAACTCCCACTGGTGTCAGTAAATTTGATGGTAAAAGATTCCGCAATTACGCCAAAAAAGACGGTCTTACAGATAACGAGGTGGTGAAACTCGCCGCCGATTCCAAAGGAAGGGTATGGTTTTTTACCCTCAACGGAAAACCTTCCTTCTATGGGAAATCAGTGATCCATAGCGAAGACAATGATTCTTCCCTCATTTTTAACAGCCGTAGCCACTACATGCAGTATGCCTTCGAAGGCAAAGGCGGTTACATGTGGTTCCTCAATACCAACAACCGCATCGTTCAATACAACGGCAAAAAAACAATCTACGATAAACTGGGCGCCTCCGGCTCAGACCTGTATTTCCTGATGCGGAACGACAGTATCTTTCATCCGCTGCAAGCCTCCTTTCACCTCGAAAGTCTGCATGATCCGGGTAATCCCCAACAAAAGATTTATCCCGTATCCCCGTACCCGTTAGATGACTCCACACTGCACAACCGTATCAATGAAAGTGCCATTGTCATCATCCGGAACACGCTGTACTCCTATACCGCCAAAGATGCCGTATGCTTTTTTAACGGCGCGGAATGGGGGATTAAAGATGATATCAGCCACATATGCATTGATAACGATAACCTGTGGATAGGCACCCAGCGCGCCTTATACTACCTTAAAGGTTATTTTAACGGGGAGCGGAAAATTATCCGGCTGCTGGATAATCATTTTATTACCTCCCTGCTGAAAGACAGGGACGGCAACATCTGGATCACCACTTTCGGCGATGGCGTGTATAATATCCCCTACAAGAATTTTTACTTCAGCTATCTCGATAATACCAACGGACTCTATTCACATTCCATTTTCAGTATCAGCAAAGACAAGAAAAATGACCTGCTGCTGATAGGGCAGAATGCAGGCGTCCTCAATACAATGGATGCGGAAAACAACATCCGGCAATACACAGTGGATACCACTTCCGGCCGGAACAGCGTACTTTCCATTATCCCGTATACCACCGATAATGTGCTCATCGGCACGGATAACGGTTTGTATAAGTTCAACACCGTGTCCCGCAAAACAGCTCTCTTAAAAGCAGTAAAAATGCTGAAAGATGTAGATGTGTCGCCCGGCGGGAAAATCAGGATTGCTGCAAAAAACCAGGTAGTGGCGCTGGATGACTACGCCATCAGCGACCTCGATATGCTGGTTACCTCGTTAGCCAGCATCAATGACTCCGCTTATTATGTAGGTACCAACAATGGCCTGTTCTTTTGTACCGACCGCAAACGGCAACTGCTGCCTGCCGGTGCGGATACCCTGCGGAAGGTGGGCATCAAAGATCTGAAATGGATCGACGGCTCCCTGTGGATCGGCACCAGCGACAGGGGTATTTATGTAATGCAAAACGATAGCGTGGTAAAACACCTGTCAACCGCCGATGACCTCGCCAGCGATATCTGCCAGCAACTTTACTACGATGGCGTGGGCCGGCTGTATGTAGCCACAAACCGCGGGGTTTCTGTAATTGACGTAAAAACGCAAACGATTACACGTAGTATCACTTCCAGCGATGGCCTGATGTCTGACGACATCCGCGGTGTATACGCAGATAACGATGTGCTGTACATTGCTACCTCTAACGGCCTGTGTTACTTCAATGCAGATCATATCCCCCTGGATACTGTGCCACCGGTGATTTACCTGAATAACATCCGCTATGGCGACAGCACCTTCCTGGCCTCCAATAATTTTGTACACCTCTATAAACGCAAAGCTTCGTTTGAAGCAGAATTTGGTACCATCGTTTTTGATCTGCCGGAGCTGGTGGAATACCAGTATAATTTTTCGGGAGATACTACCAGCGGCTGGGTAACCACCATGTCTAACATCATTCCCTTCCCCGATCTGCAGCCTGGCAACTACACCCTCATGATAAGGGCAAAGAAATACAAGAGCGACTGGTCAAAACCGGTGAGCATAGATGTGAATATCCTGCCCAGATGGTACCAGCAATGGTGGGCGAGAGGCATTCTGCTGCTGGCCGGGCTGCTCGTGGTGCTGATAGGATTGCGGTATATCATCCGGCGGATTAAGCAGGCGGAGAAACGTAAAACGGAGTATAACCGGCGTATTGCAGAGCTGGAAGCCAAAGCGCTGACCAACCAGATGAACCCGCATTTTATTTTTAATTCGCTGAATTCCGTTCAGCACCTTATATTGGAGAAAGAAGAGAAGCAGGCGCTGAACTTCCTGGCAGACTTTGCTACGCTCATGAGGCAGATGCTCAATAACTCCAGGAAGTCGTATATATCACTGGAAGAAGAAATCGCTTTCCTGACCCGTTACCTGGAGTTGGAAAAGATCCGGTTTGCCCATTCCTTTACCTATCACTTTATCATGGAAGATGCTTTGAAGGAATATACCATCTACATCCCACCCATGATTATTCAGCCGATAGTGGAAAATGCGATTAAACACGGATTGGCGCCTAAAAATATCAGCGGTTACCTGGAAATCCGCCTGGAAATGGTGGATGACCTGTTATATTGTTCGGTAGATGACGACGGAATAGGCTGGGATAAGTCGAATAGCATTAAAAGTTCAAGGCTCATTAAACACGAGTCTACTGCACTTAGCGTGATTAAAGAGCGGTTGCAGATTATAAAATCTTTTAATGGAAGTGTTGGAAAGTTAGAAATTATTGATAAATTTAAATCTGGTTTCGGCAATAAGGAAGGTACCTTAGTTGAAATACTGATTCCCATTGTTAAGATGTTATGAGTAATATAAAAGCTGCCATTGTAGACGATGAAGTCCGCAACATTCATATTTTACGCAATATACTCGAGAACTACTGCAAAGATGTGACAGTTGTCGGTGAGGCGCAGAATATCAATGAGGCGGCAGAAATGATAAAAAATAACCCCATTGATGTTCTGTTTCTTGACATTGAGATGCCGCCACACAATGGATTTCAGCTATTGGAAATGTTTCCGGTGCTGAATTTTGAGGTTATTTTTATCACTGCTTTCCAGGAATATGCACTGCAGGCAATTAAGTTTGCTGCGCTGGACTACCTGTTGAAACCAATCAAGGTCAGTGAAGTGGAAGATGCACTTGAAAAAGTGAAGAAAAGCAAGAAGGGACGACTCAACGAGCTGGCATCCATACTGAAAGACTACGTTAAGAACAACGATAACGCCTTCTCAAAGATCGTTATACCGGTGAATGACGGGTATAATGTAATCGATCTGAAGGATATTATCTATTGTGAAGCCTTTGACAGCTACACGAAAATTCAGCTGATCAGTAACGTATCTCACCTGATCTCCAAATCATTGAAGGAATATGAGGAAATGCTGTCCGATAAAGGTTTTTACCGGGTACATAAATCTTTCCTCATCAATATTCATCACATCGTAAAAATCATCAAAGGACTGGGAACAGCCGTGGTGATGAGCGATCAGAAGAATATTCCTATCTCTTCCCGTAAAAAAGATGAGTTCTTTACCCAGCTGAAAGGGGTGATCAATCTCTGATATTATTAATTTACGCTAATTATTAAAGCCGGTGAGCCAACGCTCAACCGGCTTTTTTGGGCATTGTCTAAGCCAATCAACCACCTGCTTTTTCGGGCAATGCGTGTGTGACTTAATGAAAAAGTCCCGCTCCGGCCTGCCGGAAACGGGACTTTTATTTTTTAAGACCTAAAACCCGGTTACTTCAGGGGATCAGAGGTTTTCGGCGCCAGTGCCGGTAGCAATATTATAGTAATAGATATTTCCGCCTTTTTCAGGATAGAAACCTATCAGTTTGAGATTCTTTTGTTTTTCCACCACCTGGCTGAGTTCATCCACAGAGGTGATCTGCGTATTGCCGGCTTTCAGGATTACAAAGCCGGGAGCCATCGTGGTTTGTTTTTTCAGGATACCGTTGCCGATATCATTTACGATTACACCGCCATTCACACCCAAACGGGCGGCCTGGTCTTTATCAAGTTCGGAGAGGTCCGCACCCAAACGATCGAGCGCAGTTACCTTTACCAGGTCTGTATTGCCTTTCAGATTCTTCATCACTATATTGTCCACGGTCACTTCTTTACCGTCACGGAGGTAGCTTAAACTGATCTTATCGCCTGGTTTATAACGGGCCACCTGTTCGCTCAGCTGGGAGGTGGTAGGAATTTTTACGCCATTCACGGCAGTAATCACATCACCGGTACGGATGCCTGCGGCCGCAGCAGAGCTGTTGGGCAATACGTCTGTTACCTGTACGCCGTTTACGTCTCTTTTGATACCGGCATCCTTTAACTGCTCATCGCTCATATTGGCAATGAGGGAGGACGGCGCATATCTTACACCGAGGTAAGCCCTTTGTACGTTACCGTATTTCAGGATATCGTTCACCACTTTTTTGATGAGGTTTACCGGGATCGCGTAGGAGTAACCTGCATAAGAGCCTGTTGGGGAGGCAATCGCAGAGTTGATACCTACCAGTTCGCCGGCAGTGTTCACCAGTGCGCCACCACTGTTACCCTGGTTTACAGCGGCATCCGTTTGTATAAAGGATTCGATCGCGCTGTTCACTTTGCCACCGCTTCTGTTGATACCGATAGAGCGTGATTTGGCACTCACGATACCCGCAGTTACTGTGGCATCCAGGTTAAGCGGGTAACCTACGGCCAGTACCCATTGTCCTATTTCCACATTGTCGGAGTTGCCGTACAGCAGATAAGGAAGATCTTTGGCGTCAATTTTAATAACCGCCAGATCCGTACTGGGATCAGTTCCTATCATTTTTGCTTTGAATACTTTGTTTTCGTTGCTGAGGGAAACGCTGATTTCATCAGCGTCTGCAACTACGTGGTTGTTGGTTACAATGTAACCATCTGCTGAGATCAGTACGCCCGAACCGGAAGCCATCTGGCCTGGAACGTAGTACCTGCGGCCATCTCCGCCACCGTTGAATTCATCTCCAAAAAAATCATCTCCAAAAAGGTCCTGCAGGATACTGCGTCTTCTTTGCAGGTTATTACCATTGGTTACCTGCCTGGGGTTGATCTTTGTTTTGATATGTACTACACCCGGCACTGCTGCCTTAGCCGCGGTGGTGAAGTCGGAAGGTGGGGTGGCATTCGCATTCCCTTCCGTACCCGGCATGTAGCGCGCATAGTTTACGGGAATTTCAGTACCATTCTGGAAAACAACCGGCTGCTTTGGCTGGATATATTTGCCATACACAAATATGGAGGCAGCCGCCGTTACAGCACTGATAAGAACAGTTGTAACAATTTGCTTGAATTTCATATTATAGTGTGTTTGCGTGATAATTAATAATAACGCCGGGGTATGATCAATTTACATGCCCTGACTACAAATTTAATTCGCACCATGAATCAAACGCAACAGGGGTGATTTACTTTAACACATTTTTATATCAATCGTTAAACACGGCTTAATACCCCACTGACAGACATGGCAGCCTGCCTGTCAATATAACAAGTAATTGCGACAAATTGTTAGGAGGGGGAGCACCCTCCGCTACACCTCCAGCAGGAACTTCATCGTATCTACCCCGTCTGCATAGTCAGTAAGAGACGGTTGCTGCGCATACCCGAATGGCGTAAACTGTTGTCCCACCAGGCACTGCACGGCGTCTTCCCCGGAAAGCTCCTGTTGCAGCTGGGCCATATCTACATAATAACTATAGTGTAAAACACTGATGGGAGAAAACAGGCCGGTATTTTCCTGCAGCAGGATACTGCCGTTGGTCATATAGGGGCTGCTGTTCAGCAGCAGCAGGGCCAGGTTATAATCGTAGTTGTTTTTGTATTTGTGATGATCGGCGAGGTGGCTGTACTTCTCCAGTGCTTTCAGCAGGGGGGCAAAGTCGTAGTTCAGCGGTACATATATCTTGGTAACGTTTCTGCATCCGAGGCCGAAATACAGCATCACATCATCGGCCAGGGCAGCCAGTTCCTCCGGCGTTTCCTTACCGGTAAGGATGGCGGCGGAAGTACGGTTATGACGGATAATGTGCGGGTATTTGGCAAAATAGTAGTGGAAATACCGGGCAGAGTTGTTGCTGCCGGTGGCAATATAGGCATCGCAGTTTTTCAGCATGTCCTGTATTTCCGTTTGATTGGCCTGGTCCGGATACCATTCACCGATCTTTTCCAGGATATGTTTCATCAGGATTTCATCTTTCCCGGAAAGTTTCATTTTTACCCGGTGCCCGCTGATGAACCCGCAAAGCCAGTCGTGGAAGCCTACCAGGGGAATATTTCCGGCAGAAACGATCCCCACGTTTTTAGGTGTCCGTTCTTCCGTAACTTTGGGGTATCCCTGCAACCACTGCTGTAAAGAGGCGGGGGAGAGGAAATAGCGGGAGATATTATCCAGTGCATTGTCTATAAAAGAGGGAATAAACCAACCATTGGCGATATATGCGCGTTCTTTTACTGCTTCCAATTCCGGGCTCTTATCCGCCAGATACTGCCCCAGGCGCACCAATGCGGCTTCTTTTTCTGCTATGTTCATGAAACTATATAAATAATGACCTAATTAAACCGGGAAAATTTTATTTTTGTCACACAAAATTAATGGCTTACTACTTAACCAAAAAGTTTACACTATGGCAATTAAGATAACAGACGAATGTATAAACTGTGGCGCCTGCGAACCGGAATGCCCCAATAATGCGATATACGAGGGTGGTGTTGAATGGGCGTTAGCCGACGGTACCACCGTAAAAGGCTCCTATACGTTAATGGACGGTAGTGTACTGGATGCTGACCAGCGAAATGCGCCTATCAGTGTAGATACCTACTATATTGTGCCCAACAAATGTACAGAATGCCAGGGATTTCATGAAGAACCGCAATGTGCGGCGGTTTGCCCGGTAGATTGCTGCGTTCCTGACGAAATGTACCAGGAAACGGTAGATGAACTGATGGAAAAGAAGGGAAAACTACACGTTTAAAATATTCTCAAGGAAGCTTAATAACCGTTCCCGCTCTGGCCGGAACGGTTTTTTTATGTAATTTGAACAGCCATTGCCCGCAAGCGCTGTGGCTCTTGACAATTAACAAATAACCTTTAACTTTACCCGCTTATACTAAAATATCTTATGAAGAAGAATATAGCTTTGGTCGCCGGTGGATATTCCGGGGAATATGTGATATCCGTACAAAGTGCCGTAACTATTGAAAATAATCTGGATAGCAGTAAATATAACGTATACAAGATTATTATTACCAAAGAGAACTGGAGCCATACCGGCGCCGATGGTCGGGTGACTGAAGTAGATAAAAATGATTTTTCCTTAACCATCAACGGAAAGAAGATCATTTTTGATTCCGTATTTATTGGTATTCATGGTACGCCGGGAGAAGACGGCCGCCTGCAGGGATACTTCGAAATGCTCGGTATCCCGTTTACCAGCTGTGGTATGGTCACCTCCGCGCTCACATTCAACAAAAGCTATTGTAATAAGGTAGTAGATGCGCTGAAAGTGGTGAACGTGTCTAAATCCGTACACATTTTCCGCCATCAGCCCTATAGTACAGCGGAAATACTGCAGCAACTGCGTTTACCCGTGTTCGTAAAACCGGCAGAAGGCGGCAGCAGCATCGGCATGTCGAAGGTAAAAACGGCCGAAGAGCTGCAACCCGCTATCGATAAAGCCTTTAAGGAAGACTCCCAGATCCTGATCGAAGAGTTTATCAAAGGCCGGGAACTGACTATGGGATTGTACCGCGCAAACGGTGCTATTACCGTGCTGCCCATCACAGAAGTAGTGAGCAACAAGGAGTTCTTCGACTACGAAGCAAAATATACCACGGGCATATCCAACGAAATTACCCCTGCACCTGTAACGGACGATATTGCCCGCCAGGTACAGGAAACCGCTACTGTTATTTACAACAAACTGAATTGTAAAGGCATTGTGCGGGTAGACTTTATATATGAAGAAAGTACCGGGCAATTATATTTCCTGGAGATAAATACAATGCCCGGGCAGTCTGAAAACAGCCTGGTTCCCCAGCAGGTAAGGGCTGCAGGCAAAACACTGACGGAATTTTATGGCCTGCTTTTGGAAGAAAGCCTGAAGTAAGGATTATCACACTTAATATAATTATCGTGTTCGACTTTATTACCAAACGCTCTTTTTTATTTAATCTGCTGGCGGTTATTGTAATGTTTTTTGCCCTGGCCCTGTTGTTTTTCTCCATGCTGGGTTTCATCACCAAACATGGACAGCAGCAAACCGTACCGGATGTTCATGGAAAAAATATAAAGGAAGCTATTGAGTTGCTGGAGAAAGCCGGCTTTGAGGCCGATGTAAGAGATTCTATTTATATCGATTCTATTCCTCCCCTGGCGGTATATGCACAAACACCCGACAAGGGAGCACAGGTAAAGGTGGGCAGAACTATTTACCTGACTGTAAATAAAACAGTGGCGCCTATGGTGAAAATGCCGGACCTCGAAGGACTTACCTTCCGCAGCGCCGAAATGATGCTGAAAAGCATGCGTCTTAACGTAGGAGATACCATTTATAAACCTGACTTTGCCACCAACACCGTACTACAGCAACTGCTGAATGGCAGGAAGGTGAAACCCGGTACCGAAGTGGCGGAAGGCAGCAATATCACCCTGATCCTCAGCAGCGGAACCGGCAGCGTGGAAAACCCGGTGCCTAACTTTGTAGGACTCACCTATGCAGAAGCCCGTGAAATGCTCAGCGCCAGCAATCTCAATCCAGGTACCGTGATCATTGATCCCGGCGTATCCGATACAATAAACGCCTATGTGATCAAACAGGTGCCTACCCGTAAAAATGAGATCGGCGACTTTAACATGGTAAGGGCCGGTGAAAGCGTTGACTTCTGGTTATCAGCCACCAAACCGGTAACCGACAGCACCGCTGCCCCCAAACCAGTTGAAGAGGATAATTGAAAATGATGTAATTTGATTTTAAATACTTAATAACATGCAAAACATTACGGCAGAAGAACTGAAACAACGCATAGATAACGGTGAAGAACTTTATATATTAGATGTAAGAGAACCACATGAACGCGCAGAGTTCAACATTGGCGGTACGCATATTCCTTTAGGTTTTGTACAGCAGATGCAGGTGGACGAAATTGAAGACTGGAAAGACAAGGAAATCATCGTGTATTGCCGCAGCGGTAACCGCAGCGGGCAGGCATGTATGTTGCTCGACTCTATGGGCTTTACCAACACCAAAAACCTGGTAGGCGGTATGCTGAAATGGACAGAGCTGTATAAATAAGATTGAGTGCCTTCTGCGCTTGTTTTGCCCGGTTTGCGCCGGGATGAATAAGCGCAGAAGTATTCCCTTCATCCCGCTTTCTGCTCTACAATAGCAGTAGCTTCTATCTCCACCAGGTAACGGGGATCAATCAGTTTACTTACTTCCACCATAGAAGTAGCTGGTTTGATGCTTTTAAAGAACTCCCCATGCGCCCTTCCGTATTCTTCCCACCTGGAGATATCTGTTACAAACATACGGGTGCGTACTACATCATGTAGTGTAGCGCCGGCGTTGATCAGCGCTGACTCTATTTTTGCCAGGGCAAATTTCGTTTGCTCATAAGCGTTACCTTCTGCTACCACCTTGTCGTTATCGGATGCTACGGTGCCGGATACTTCAATTACATTGCCTACCCTTACTGCACGGGAGTAACCTACTTTTCCTTCCCAGAGTGCGCCGGAGGAATAATTGGTGCGTTTCATAGCTGTTTTTTAGAAAGATGAGGAGATACACAAATCTACAACATCTTCTTTAGTGTGTGGCAGCGGTGTTATTCCCGGGGGTATCTGCCGGGGGCTGTGTAGTTCTGAACTTCACCACTTTCCCCAGCAAATCAAACCAGAAGGGCGCTCCCAGCGATATGGCCAGCGCGGTAATGCACCAGCCGGCGAAAACCAGCCAGCCGTTTTGCTGGAAGGGATGCGTATAGCCGCAACGTATGGCCGTATGCCCGCCGGTAGTGTCGGTAACACAGGCCCGGCTGATGCCCAGCACGTTCGCCGCATCGGCGGCATCGCTGCGTAACAGGGCATATACGCCTAGCAGGGAGGTATCGCTCACCAATATACGAACGGAAGTATCCGCCCGGAAAAAGGCACTGTCTTTATGCAGTACGTTTTTACGTATAAGCGTATCGGTGATAGCGGTATAACCCGGCGCCCTGCTGGCTGCCAGTTGCACCATCTGTGATCTTACGTTTTTGTCTTTCATCAGGATCCGCGCGATAGCAATGGAATCCACATTAAACAACGCCGCAATGGCAATACCCATACATAACAGCCAGGTTTGCGTTTGCTTCCGGTACCAGCCGCTGGCGCGGGTCATGGTTTCGTTGAACCAGCCTTCCATATTGATCCGGAAGGCCGCTATATTATGCCCGGCATCTTCAAACAATTGCAACAGGTGCTCTCTTGTACCCGGTACCAGGTGCAGGTAGTTATGCGTCAGCGCAGCTTTGATGGCCTGGGCGTCGGCGCCTTTATGCTCCTGCACACTGCCGCGTAACAGGTGTACCATTGTTTGGGAAAAGATCTGCGGACTGATATAAGCCGGGCGGGAAGTAGCGCTGTTTTCCCCCAGGTTCCGGATGGAAGGCGCACTGTAAAACTTTTTAAGGAAAGGATTTTTCCGGAAAGGCTCAAAGAAATACACCACGCTCCACCCCAGTTCATAAAACCAGTTAAAGAAAGTAAACTTCCCAAACCAGCCCAGGTCTTTACTATGATCATCTTCCTCCAGCATCCGGCGCAACCCCTTCGTTAACAGCCGCGCCCTGGAATTAAAGACCCTGGCAACCAGTTCCTGCACCACGGAGGCCAGCAAACTGTATAGCAGGTAAATGAAAATAAGGCCAAGCGCCACATCTATGGCCAGGTTACTAAACATAAGGATAGGTATTAAGTTGACATATTTACATAAAAGTAAATATTTATACCAAAGATAAAAACGCACTACGCAATGTATTTGCAAACTCTCCGTTATGTTTTTTAACAAATTGCTGTGTCAGGTGCAGCACCGAAACAATATATCTTTGCCAATATTTTAGCGTATATGAAATTGAAACATTTAGCCTTGTGCCTGGGAATGGCAGCCACCTTCAGCGCTTCCGCCCAGATCAAATACAGGGATACCGAGAAGAAGCCGACTTTAGTTCCTTACGACAGCAGCATTGCCTTTCAGCATCTTACACCGGATATCGCCCAGCTAACACTGGTAGGACAGGAGATTACTTTTCTGAAACTGAACCCCCGGCGTTCGGTGAGAAATAAAGAAGACACCCTGCTGGATAATCTTAAAATGAAAGCCGTAGTGGAAGTGCCGTATAAAAGTGTACTCAAAGGCGGACATTTTTATACGCCCTATAAGGCGATAGAAAATAAAACATTCATGATCGTTGACTACGACAGGAGAAACCTGGAAGGTACGTCCACGCTTATTTTTACGCTGCGTGATGAAGACCGGAAACTCCTGCTTTACCAGGTGCCTGAAGACAATCTTTCTAGCACACCGGTTATTATTAACGGTAATTACGAATGGTTGAAGCGGCGGTATGTAGGAAGAAAATTACATCTCCGGAAGGAAAATAAAAAAACGGAAAATGTGCTGGACAACAACAAGGAAATCACGTTGACTAACGAAGACGTTTATTCCTGTACAGATATTGCCGTAATTTTTGCCGGTAAACAGAAATATGGTCAGCCTTTCCTGATCGTTAAAAACAGTGAGAACCAGGAACTGGCTATCGGGGTGGGGAAAAAGAGCGAGTACGCCACCGGGCCGCTGATTGAAGAATTTGAGTTTTAGTGTTAACAGGAAAGTGGTTACTGTAGCCGCTTTCCTGTTATTTATTTTGGATCGCCGAGTTCAAAGAAGCAACAGCTGCCACCTACCCAGGTATCTTTGCTGTTAAATCCTACGCCTATCATTTTGCCTTTGCTGATCCGGGCCAGGTTGTGCACCAGCATTGGCCGCGCCGCGCCATCCTGCCAGATATAGATCATGCGTATTTCGCAGATGGCCGGGCCGGTAGGCGTTTCCACGGCAGGCGCATACTTCACTTTGTGCTGTAAGATCCAGTTCTCAGGGTCTTTGATCCGGTCAATATCTTCGGGTGTAACATCTATCAATACCCCCTGTCCGGCGAAGGAGAAAAGTGGTTTCAATACATAATTTTCAAGGTCGGCAGGTACCACCGGTAACTCATGCAGGAACCAGCTTTTGGGCACATATTCACTGTGAATAAACGGCATGATGTATTTACTGATGCGGTAAAACCAGTTGGGATGCGTGATCCACTCCACGTCCAGTTCCTGGAAAAGATTTACGTGTACATTGAGATTTTCGGCCTGGCGTTGCAGGTCGTCGAAAATGATCCGGTTATAAATACGGCGTACACGGGTTTTTACACCGGCTTTCAGGTAAAATAATTGTTTGCCTTCCTGGATCAGGGAGGTTAAGCAAATGGTGGGGATCTCCAGGTTTTTTTCGGTGCTGTAAAAATCAATCCGCGTCTTCTGTTCTTCCGGCTTTACTTCCAGCAGTATTACTTCTTCCGGTGCGTAGGGGCCAATGATCATTTCACGCAACAGCTGGTAATAGGCTGCTTCATCCAGTCCGTTGAAAAAATTACTGAGCGTATCCGGTATATTGAAATGCATTTTAAAACGACGGGCCATTACTTCCTGGAAAGCCATCATGGTAGGGAATCCCTGCAATTCAATGAGTTGCGGTACCAATGAATCATCTGCTGCTTTGCAAACCGCAAAATCGATCACAATAAAATGCGGATGCTCATTTTCATGCGGCACTTTCAGTGCAGGCGGAATAGCATCGCGGGTAATGGTTTTAAAGTCGGGGCGAAGCAATACATCCACTATTTCCTCGCATGCCTGCACCAGTTTATTGCTGAGGGCTGCCGGTACAAACACGGGTGTTTCGGCCACCCTGAAAGCAGGCGCCACGCCGGTGTCAGCCGCAATACCTGCTAAAAAAGCCTGGTATTGTGCCGGTGTAAATTGTTGATTATATGCTTTTCTGACAGCAGGGATCATAAATTTTTAATTAGAAGAACGAGTGCTCGTTATCATGATGCGCCGCTACCTGCACCAGCCGTTCAATGGCCGCCAGCCTGTCCGACAGCCGGCCATAAATAGCATAGTCGAGGAATGCGGTAATAAACCGGTCGTGTGTGAGCATAATCCTGCCGGGATCAGTGAGCTGGCGGATCATGCTGTTATATTTTTCCAGGCCGTGATGCTTTACTACCTGTTTTTTCTTTTCTTCCTGGAGGAGGTACATGTGCATACCGGCCGCATCGGCTTCCGGGTGAAACTGTGTACCAATAAAGTGTTCATTAAAGCGGATGGCCATTGTGGCGCGTTCCAGCGGAACATGCGGCCGTTCTTTTTCCAGCGCAATAACGTATCCGCCCATTGCCTGGAGATTTTCGTAATCCAGTTCAATCACCTGCCAGTCGCGGCTATCCACAATATAAAAAGGATCGGGGAGTGCGCTGAATACCTTTTCCTGCATGCCTGCAGCGGTTTTATGCACAGGGAACACGCCAAATGCGGGCGACTTACGCCTGCATACATTTCCCAGTTTATAATAGCGGCACATGAGCTGGTAGGAGTGGCAGATAAAAAAGACGGGCTTTTTCTTTTCGTTGGTACGGTTCCATTCCAGGAGGCCCTCTATCAGGGAAAAGTAAGCGGTTTCCCAGTCGCTGCCTTCACTGGCCACCGGGCTGCCGGGGCCGCCTGTGGAAATATATATGTCATAGGAAGTATCGGGTACCTGTATTTGCTGCCTTACTTCAAACTCATCAAATTGCAGGTCCAGGGCATGCATGCCGGCGTATTTCGCCAATATTTCACGGATACAGCGCATCCCTTCGTTGGGAACACCCTCATACATATCCAGCACAGCCACCTTCCAGCTATTTTTAATTGGATGCATGCCACAAAATTACGCGAAATTTATTTTACGGGGATGTACTAACAGCCCAGCAGGAATTGTTCCTGGATAAAATCCGTTACCGCTACAAGGTCATTGGTATCGGCATATACCTGCAATTGTTTATCCGCACCGGTGCCGGTTTCCAGCAACCGGGTAGTAGCGGCAATAACATCGCGGCTGCCGAGGTCATCTACCACGTCGTCAATAAAGTCGAGCAGTTCGGAGATAAGTGCCCGCGTATTTACTTCCATCTCCTTACCAAAATCAATCAGGTAGCCATCAATCCCATAGCGGGAGGCTCTCCATTTATTTTCATTGATCAGGGCGCGGTTATAAATAATGAAATTGAGATTCTGCATCCGCAGCTTATAGATTTTTGCACATACTGCCTGGAAAAGGCCGGCAATCATGATGGTGTCGTCAAGGGTGAGCGGCACATCGCAAACGCGGAATTCAACGGTATTAAAGAAGGGATGTACCCTTAAATCCCACCATACTTTTTTGGCGTTATCGATACAATTGGTTTTAACCAGCAGCTTGATATAGTTGTCATATTCTTCTATGCTGGCAAAATAATCGGGAATACCGGTCCGGGGAAATTTATCAAAAACCTTTGTACGGAATGATTTGAAGCCGGTGTTACGTCCTTCCCAGAAGGGGGAGTTGGTGCTCAGTGCAAAAATATGCGGGAGGAAATACCGGACGGAATTAGCGATGTGAATGGCCATCTCCCTGTTTTCCATGCCTACGTGCACGTGCAAACCAAAGATCAGGTTGGAGCGGGCGGCGTCCTGCATTTCATTCACTATTTCAAAATAGCGGGGATGGTCAGTAATGAGTTGTTTTTCCCATTTGCTGAAGGGGTGGGTACCGGAGGCGCCTATACTAAATCCCAGGTCGCCGGCTATTTGTGCAATGGTGCGGCGCAGGTAGGCTACATCTTTCCGCGCCTCATGTATATCCGCACAGATCTGTGTTCCCACTTCCACTACGGCCTGGTGAAACTCCGCTTTTACCTGGTCGTTGATCACCTTATGCGCCTGTTCTACTATTTTTTGTTCATGTGATCTCAGTTCCCGGGTAACGGGGTCCATTACCATATACTCTTCCTCTATCCCCAGCGTGAACGCCTTAAACATGTTATTAGCTTTTAGCTTTAATGCTACCTACAAATGTAGGGCAGTAAAACGGTTTCACTTTTCTTTTTGTTGTTTTTTGGCGGGGCTTTTTTTAGCGGCCGTCTTTTTCTCCTTTTCGGGAGCGGTTTTCTTTGCTTTTGGCGGGGCTGTTTTCTTTTTTTCAACGGCTGCTGCCGCTTTTGCTTTTGCCCGGCCGGGGCGTACAAATTTTCCCCAGGTGAGATTGTCTTTTCCCGGCTTTTGTGCGATAGCCCTTTCTATGGCGTACCGGGCGCTGGTTTCCACTACCCATTCAAAATGTTCGGCGCCAATAGAGTGAATATCGGCATCCGGTGCAGGGTTGCAGAAATCAATGGCATAGGGCACGTCGCTGCGCACGGCTATTTCCACGGTATTGAAATCGTATCCCAGGTGCTGATGCAGGGTAAGCACCTGTTCTGTGATCCGGGCGGCGAGTTCGGCGCCGGGTTCATAATCTGCCTGGTAACGCTGATGCGGCGCGAGTTTGGGATTATATGGCATAATCCGCACGTCTTTACCGCCTATACAAAAACAGCGGTAATACTGACTGAAGTCGATTTCTTCCTGTAACATCATCACCAGCTGACCGGTTTCACTGTGTTTATGGAAGAAATCGTCCTTATCCTCTACGCGGTATACATGTTTCCATCCGCCACCGGCGTAGGGTTTCATGTATGCGGGGAAACTAACATATTCAAAAATGCTGTTCCAGTCGAACGGATAGATCAGGTTGCGGAATGATTTATCGGTGGTATCGTCCGGCAGTTTATGGGAAGGCAGCAGTACGGTGCGTGGCACATTTACACCGATCTTTTCTGCCAGGGCGTTATTAAAAAACTTGTCATCGGCGCTCCACCAGAAAGGATTATTGATTACCGCAGCGCCGGCTGCTGCGGCATTTTTCAGGTAAGACCGGTAGAAGGGTACATCCTGCGAAATACGGTCTACGATAACGGCATAGCCCGGATCAACGCCCTGCATTACTTTGTCGATGGTTACAAATTCCGCAAAAATGCCGGGAGGGTTAATGCGGTTTACGCGGTCTACAAATGCCTGTGGAAAAGTGTTTTCCTGCCCGAATAAAATCCCGATTTTTTTCATGGTACTTACTTGATAAGTGAAACATAATGCGGCAGCATTTCCCGCCATACCGGCCAATCGTGGATGGTTTGCGGGCGGATATCCAGCCAGTGGGCTATTTTTTTGCCGGCAAGTATACCGGACAACAGTTCGTTTTGTGGCCGGGTTACATCCCTGTCTGCCACGCCCAGTACAATACCCATGCGCCAGAGGTCTGCGTGCTGGTTTTCCGGCACATAATCGGCCGGGTTATTATAGTATACGTTGTCGTCGTAGTGTCCGTCCATGCGGAATTTAATATCAAAGATCCCGCTGAGGCTGAATAAATAAGAAACACGGTCCGGATGCCGGAAGGCGAAGTTGGCGGCGTGATAACCGCCGAAGCTGCAGCCGGCAGCCACTATCCGCTGATGCCCTGTTTCGGTAACAATGCGGGGCAATATTTCTTCCATGAGGAGGTTGTCGTAACAGGTATGATTATACGCTCTTTGTTCCGGGGGAATATTTTTATTATACCAGCTGAGTGCATCAATACTGTCGGGGCAATACACTTTAATTCTTCCTTCTTCAATAAACCAGCGGAGGGCTTCAATCAGGCCAAAGTCCTTGCTTTCATAGTAACGCCCCATAGAGGTGGGGAACAGGAGCAACGGGTACCCGCTATCGCCGTATACCAACATCTCAAATTCCTTTCCCAGGTAGGGAGAATGCCATTTTAAATAGTTTTCGGTCACGGGAAAGTGTTTAGTTAAATTTAAAAAAGATTATTGGTTTATTGGTAAATTGTTCCGGTGCAAATACGTCAACATTATATCAATTCTGTACACCTGGCGCGCAGGGTACAGCTGGATAGCTACTTCACCGGTACATCTCCCCATATACTTTTACTGGTAAATGATGGTCAGGAACTATCCGGGTTATTACCGGCGCTGCCGGCCACCGTGCTGGCAGTGGGCATTTATGCGGATGCCAGCCGGAAAGCCGTTTATGGCACCGCCGGCGTACCGGATTACCTGGGGCAGGGCAATCTGGCTGAAAACTACACCCGCTTCATTGTTACCGAGCTGCTGCCATTCCTGGAACAGCAGTATCCGGATATGCATATTGTGCAGCGCGCCTTTGCAGGCTTTTCCCTGGGAGGCTTATCGGCATTGGATATTGTGTGGCATCACCCGGATCTTTTCCAGCTGGCCGGTGTTTTTTCAGGTTCGTTATGGTGGCGTAGTAAAGCGCTGGGAGCCGGGTACCGGGATGATACTCATCGTATTATGCACCAACTGATCCGTGCAGGCAGCTATCATCCGGGGCAGCAGTTTTTCTTTGAATGCGGTACCGCCGATGAAATGGCCGACAGGAATAATAACGGGGTGATTGACAGTATTGATGATACCCGGGATCTGATAAAGGAGTTATTACAAAAGGGCTACAAACCAGACAAGGATATTTTTTACCTGGAGATTCCAGGTGGCCGGCATGATATGGCCACCTGGAAAACCGCTATGGATATCTTCTTACAATTACCTTTCTTTTATTAATAATTAACGGCAATGCCTATATTAAAGGAGGCGCCTTTTCCTTTGGAATAAAACCCTGGCTGCATAAACCACTGGGCGCGTGCAGGGAAATAATCCTCGTTGAAAAGGTTATCAATACCCAGTGTGAGCAGGGTACGGGGCGCCACTTTATAACTGGCGTTGAAATTCACCAGGTTGTACGCAGATACTTTTCCTTCATTGCCATTGTAAACGCCTTTGGCATTTTTCTCAAAACGGTTCCGGCCATTTACACCCATGTACTGCAGTCTTACTTCCAGCGCCGGCACCGGGCGATAGCCGATGCTGCCGGTTACTTTCGGAGGAGCAATCCTTCTGCCATTCAGGTATACATTATAGCTGCCGCCTGTTTTGGCGGTATCTGCTTTTCCTTCCAGGTAGCTGTAGCTGGCGCTGATATCGAGGTTATGCAGCACCTGGTATTGCAGCGACGCTTCAAAACCATATACACGTTCGGGGGTTCTGCTTACATTGAACAGGTCCGTGTTAGGGTCAAAAATCATATCTGCACCCAGTTTGGAGGTACTGATAAATCCGCTGAGTTCAAAGCGGAGCTTTTTATATTCACTGACAAAACCCAGTTCATAGTTATTCACCAGTACTGCTTCTGTATTGATCTTTTTAATATCATTTACTTTAGCATCGCGCAGCGCTAAACCTATGTCAGACACGGAAAAGCCCTGTGAAAAACTAAAGTAGGGCATGAATACCGGCAGGCGGTTGTAACGGATGCCGGCATTAAATAAAGCAGCCGTATAATCCAGGTCGCCGCCTTTTACCGCGATGCTTGGCGCGCTCGTAGTGCCGTTGGCGTTAGTAAGCTGCAGCGTGGTGTAATCATCCACACTTACACGAACCCTTTCCACGCGCACACCTGCTTTCACGATCAGGTTTTGCCAAAGCGACCATTGTGTTTCCGCAAAGGGGGCATAGTTCAGCATATTCATCTCCGGTACCCATACCCTGCCATCTACCAGCGGCTGCGAGGTAACATTGTTCAACAGGTCGGCGCCGTAGGAGAGCGTACCATTAAAGGCGGATTTGTTCGACAGCGGGGAGTTAAACATCAACCGGAGTCCTTTTTTCTTGTCGATGGTATGCGACTGTCCGTCGCCGCCTTCAAAGCGGCCAAACGACACATAAAAGATATCATCCCTTGATTCATAATATGCATCTGCTGTGAGGGAGGTGCCGCCAATCAGGCTATCTGCCTGGTAGAGGAGATGCAGGGTTTGATTTCCTCTCGGCCCGGTGGCCACGCCGGCGGGCGTACCCAATACACCGGAAGCAGGGATGCCTTTGGCGATATCGCCGTTCACCAGGTTGTAGTGGGAGTTTTGCTGGCTGCGGTAGTAGTTGTACATCAGCTGTATACGCTGCCGGCTGTTTACCTGGTAGCCAACTTTTGCAAAGGCGTTGTAGCTGTCTGTTTCGCCCAGGCTGTAGTTAGGGCCAACCAGCTTGCCTTTTGCGTCTTTAAATTCGCCGGTTTGTTCTGCCACACCGCTCACGATGTAATCGAACTTCCTGTATTTTCCCTGTAATACCTGGTTTAAACGGCCGCCCACACTGTTTTTGATGCTGGTGAGTGAGCCGGTGGCATTGATCATCGTTTTACCGGATAATATTTTATCTTCTTTGGGCGTAACCGTGATATAGTTGATCAGCCCGCCGGTAGCGCCGTTGCCATAGATGGCGGTAGCGCCTTTCAGCACATCCACCCTTTCCAGAACGGAGGGGTCAATGGAGCGCATATCCACTTCCCCGTTGCGGAGCGGGGTGGATTGCGGAACACCGTCGATCATGATGAGTACGGAGCGGCCACGGAGGGATTGTCCTACGTTACTGTTGGTTTGCGTACCGGGCGCCAGGCCAGGTACTTCCCGTGCGAGGATATCCGTTACATCAGTATTTACAGTCATATCGTTTTCCAGTGTTTTCCGGGTGATAACGGTTACGGAAGAAGGAACGTTATCCAGTGTTACCGGCTTGCGGCTGGCAGATACCACAATTTCTCCCAGTGCTCTTGGTTCGCCGATGGTATCTTTTTTATGGTTGGTAGTATTTTTTTGTTGTGCCATCAGAGGTGCGGTTATTCCGCAGCCGGAGAGTAGCAGGAGACATAATTTTTTGTGTAGCATGTGGTGTATGGCGGTGTGTTGCCGTTTAATTTGCGTATTGGCCGAATTTATTACGGGGGTGAAATTAGGTAAAAGGATGGCCATTGATTTACGCAATCGGGAAAAATTTGGGGATAGGAGTGGTTTTAATCTTCCGGGCTATTGGCGGGCTTCAATAAAAAAGGGCTGACCATCTGGCCAGCCCTCTCTTTATAAATTAACCCCTGCTTTCTTAGAAGCTGTAGCGAAGACCAAGTTGGCCTCTCCAGCGTGCAGTAAAGTTGTTGATATAGTATGGTTTTTCATCGCCAAAACCATTTACTTCTCTTCTTCTGTCATATTGAAAAACTGCTGCACCTGAGGTAGCATCATATTTTCTGAATGTGAGTGGAGTAGAAGCGTTGTTGGAGATAAAGTAAGTTCTGCCCCAATCCTGGTTCAGCAGGTTGCCTACGTTCAGGATGTCGAAAGTGATTTCCACTTTATGGCCTTTGTAAATAGGCAGTACCTGTGCTATTTTAAAGTCAAAGATGTTTTCGAACGGAGTGCGGCTCGCATTTTTCTTCGCATTTTCACCACGGTGTTTGCTCAGGTAGCTGTCGTTGCTGATGAGGCGTTCCAGGTCAGCTCTCTGCTCATCCGGTGTGCGGGTGTAGATCACATTACCTTTGGAATCCCTCTGAGAGATCAGGTCGAAGCTCATGGTAGCTACTTCCGTTGCTTTTGGAATGTAGATCAGGTCATTATTACCGCTGGAGTTCAGGTCATCACCGGTAGGATCAACGGTGTTGAAATATACCCATGAGTAAGGAACACCGGATTGACCGTTATAGAACAGGGTTACGGTAGTACGGAATTTATCTTCTTTACCATATTTAAAGGTTTTGGAAGCCACTGCCAGTACACGGCTGCCCATGCTGTAGTTAGAGCGGGCCATTTCCAGGTTATTCAGACCGTTGATGTTTGGTCCAAAACGCCAGTTGGAACCGGCAGTAGAAGAGGTACCATCATTTACAGAATAAGAATCGCCGTAAGAATAGCCAACTTTCAGGAACAGGCCATTACTTGTTTGCTTGGTCAGTTCACCGGAGATGTTATAAGTATAACCTTCGCTGGTGTTTTTCAGCAGGAGGATCTGGTTACCCCAGTTTTTGTTTTTCTTTGCCCAGGTTGGTCTTTTAACACCACCGCCTAAAGAAACGCTGTCGCCGGTAGGAACAACGTTCAGGTTTTCCCAGATCGCATTGTTGAGTGTTTTGGTGAAGTTACCTTCAATAGTAGCACTCATTCCCCACGGCAGTCTTCTTTCTACAGCCAGGTTAGTTTTAAACATCTGCGGGAATTTGAAATCCTTGTCAGACAGGTTAATGTTGGAAGGGCTGCTTCCCACGTTAGCACCCATTGCTGAAAGGTTGGCGGCAGAATACTGTCCGTAAAAAGGACTGTTGCCGTCGTAGTTGAAACGGAAACTACTTGGTAAACCTGAACCGCTCAAACTTACGTTGGTATATACGTTACCGGTATTTCCGTATTGGTTGGAAATCCATACAAATGGTACACGGCCTGTAAAAATACCAACACCACCGCGGATAGTAGTCATCCCGTCGTTGGTTACATCCCAGTTAAATCCAATGCGCGGAGCAATCAGCGGTCTTGATTTTGGAATAGTGGTAGTGGAATATCCTGCAAAGCTCGGGTCTTTGGAGAATGCTACGTTGTCCGGAGGTGTGGTTGGGAAGATAGGAATGTCTATTCTCACGCCGTACGTCAGGGTGAAATTTTTCCTGATATTCCATTCGTCCTGTGCATAAATACCGATCTGTGCTGCTTTGAAGCCAATACCATCCCGGAGGGTAGAATCTGCGGTGTTATAGTTGATCTGGTATTGTCTTGGTTTCAGGTTATTGATAAATCCGCTGATGGAATCATAAGTGTAAGAACCAAAAGCGCCCTGGATGAAGGTATTTTTGATCTTATAGATTTCAGCATTGGCGCCTACGGTAATAGTATGTTTACCTTTATACATGGTCAGGTTATCGGTAATTGTCCAGATACTCTGATCCAATGCATTGGCAGTAGAAGAAAACTCGCTACCCAGGTTAATGGTACGTCCGTTATCATTAATGGTAACGGTAGGGAAAGGTTGACCCAGGGAAGTTCTTCTGTCTTTTACATTATTATAACCGATTCTCAGTTCATTACTCAGCCTGTTAGAGAAGTTGGAGTTCAACTCAATAACGCTGGAGTTACTTTTTGAAGGGAATTTATAATAGTTGTTTGCAAAAGCAGCGGAGCTGTTGGACCGGCTGTAGATCAAATCACTTGCATTCAGGTAGTTATGACGTACAGTCAGTTTATGTATAGCGTTGATGTTCCAGTCGATACGTCCAAAGAGTGTAGTCGCTGGTTTATCACGTTCCTGGTCCGTATAACTTCCCAGATCTACTTTATATTTATTCTGAACGAAGTCGTAGATACTTTTCAGTTCATCGGTAGTTACGTTGGAAGATCCGGTTGCAGGGTTAAAATCCACCGGGTTATTCCTGACAGATCTCTCTGCATTTACAAAGAAGAACAATTTATTCTTGATAATTGGTCCACCGAGTGAGGCGCCAAAAATCTTATTGGTGAAATTGCCGTAGTCGGCCCGGGTAGAATCCGGGGCTTTACCAACTAAAGACTGGCCCTGGTAGTAGAAGTACGCTGCGCCATGAAAATCGTTGGTTCCGCTTTTGGTAATGGCGTTGATACCACCGCCTGTAAAACCGCTCTGTTTAACGTCGTAGGGATTCAGTACAATTTGTAACTGATCAATAGTTTCTATGGAGATAGGGTTGGCTCCTGCCTGGCCACCGTTGGTACCGGAAGCAGATAAGCCGAATACGTCGTTAGTTACAGCGCCGTCAACCGCGAATTGGTTGTACTTGTTACTCTGGCCGCCAAAAGAGATACCCATAGGCGAACCATCTTTACCATTGGTAGATACAGATGCCTGTGGGCTCAGTCTTACGAAGTCCTGTACGCTTCTGTTAACCGTAGGCAGGTTATCAAGCTGGGTACGGGAAACGTTCAATGCAGTACCGCCGTTTCCTTTGGCGATAGCCCTGCTGGCAGTAATGCTTACTTCTTTCAGGCTGGTAGAGCCTTCAGCAAGCGTTACATTTAACTTCAGCGGTTCCCCGAGCTTCAGGAAAATGTCGTTATAGGTTTCAGTTCCATAGCTGATAAATGAAACCTCCACCTTGTAAGGTCCGCCAACACGAACGTTAGGGATGGTAAATTCACCACTGCCGCGGGTAGTGGTGCCATAAATTGTTCCAGTAGGTGTGTGGGTGGCTTTTACAGTGGCCCCAATCAGGCCCTGGCCTTTGGAATCGGTTACAACACCGGTTATGCTGCTGGTAGTTACCTGCGCATAGGTTACAAACACGGTGAGCAACAATGAGAATGTAAAGAGTAGTTTTTTAAACCCCATAAAGCAAAGAAGTTGTTGTTTCAGACGCAAAGTTGAACAATTTTCCCGTGAAAATTTTAACGCGGAATTAACAAATTGTTAAGTACACTGTGGATATCTCAAGTGGCCTATCAAAATTTGAATGGCATCTAGCCATAACCTTCTTAATAAATAGTTTTTTCAAGAATTTCCCCGAGAATTACGATTTCTCAAATATGAGATATTAATAATGAGAGAAATCTGCTACCACAGTGAACCATATCGGGTTTCAGGTGTATAAACCCGTTATTAAATTGGTATTCATTGTTATGTGTTAAAATTATGCTGTATAATCAGCCTTTTTCCAATGGTTTTCCTGTAGAATCGCACTTACTTCCATCGGCAACTTTTCACAGCTATATGTCGTAACTTTGCGCAATTCAACATTACTGACCCGGAGGGAATAATATATGTTAGATACAATAGAAGCAGCAATAGAAGATATAAAAAACGGTAAACTGGTGATCGTGGTAGATGACGAGGACCGTGAAAATGAAGGTGATTTTATCACGGCAGCACGCAATGTAACACCCGAAATCATCAACTTTATGAGTACCCACGGCCGTGGGCTCATCTGCGCACCACTCGTAGAAGAGCGCTGCGAAGAACTGGGACTGGACCTCATGGTCCGCGATAATACTGCCCTGCACCAAACCCCTTTCACCGTTTCGGTCGACTTGCTCGGACACGGTTGCACTACCGGCATATCTGCACACGACAGGGCCAAAACAGTACAGGCGCTCATTGACCCCACCACCAAACCGGAACATTTGGGGAAACCAGGCCATATATTTCCGCTGAAAGCCAAAACCGGCGGCGTTTTACGCCGTTCAGGCCACACGGAAGCCACTATCGACCTGGCCCGCCTCGCAGGGTTTGAACCTGCCGGGGTACTGGTGGAAATTATGAATGAAGACGGATCTATGGCCCGCCTGCCGGAACTCCGCGAAATAGCCACCAGGTTCAACCTTAAACTCATTTCCATAAAAGACCTGATCGCCTACCTCCTCAGCACTGAAACACTGATAGAAGAAGGCGTGAAAGTGCAGATGCCCACCAAGTACGGCAACTTTGAACTCATCGCCTTTAAACAAATCAACTCCGGTGAAATTCACATGGCATTGAAAAAAGGCGACTGGAAAAAAGGTGAACCGGTACTGGTAAGGGTCCACTCATCCTGCGTAACAGGGGATATCCTCCACTCGCTGCGTTGCGACTGTGGAGAACAACTGCACGCCGCCATGCAAATGGTGGAAAAAGAAGGGAAAGGCCTTATATTATATATGAACCAGGAAGGAAGAGGCATCGGTTTGATGAACAAACTGAAAGCCTATAAGCTGCAGGAAGAAGGTATGGACACCGTAGAAGCCAACCTGGAACTGGGCTTTAAAATGGATGAACGCGATTACGGCGTAGGCGCACAGATCCTCCGCCACCTCGGTATCTGCAAACTCCGCCTCATCACCAACAACCCCCGCAAACGCGCCGGTTTAAGTGGTTACGGCCTGGAAGTTGTTGAAAATGTGCCCATAGAAATTAATCCAAATCCGCACAACGAGAATTATCTTAAAACAAAGCGCGACAAATTAGGACATGATATCCTAAAAGGATAAAAAGGATAAACCGACAGTCATCATTGGGAACGCGTATAGTAAGGAATGAACCCATTCCTGCAAAGTAAACCACACCGGGGAGTAACACTGTTTAACAGCAGCTGTTGCTCCCTTTGTTGTTTTATTCAATGTTAGTAGTATCTGTTTTAACCCTGGAAGAATCTTCCTGCTCCTGCTTCAGCATGGCGGCACGGCGGAGGGAATCCAGTAATGGCGTAGGCCTGCGCCGCCTGTCATTAAACAGCTCGCTGAAGCGGTTGTATTCCCTGATATAGGAAATACCCACGCCGGATTTTGTACGGTTGTTGAGGTTATACACGTCGTAATCCGTTTTGCTGAAAGCATTGATACGGAAACGGCCATCCGGCGTAAGCAGGTATTCAATGCGGAAGTCGCCGGCAAAACGGTTGGTATTGGCGGAAGTAGCCGTTTTACCCCAGTCGTAATCACCACCGGCATATAAACGGAAACGGTTATTAAACAAATTGCTCGTAATCCCGGCACTCACCTGGTTACGGTCTACGGAGGAGTTGTCCTGTGGCCCGCCCACATTGTACGCGCGGTAGTTCACATTCACCCCGATACCACTGCCTTTCAGCAACACCCCGGTAATGTTATTGAGAATGGCCTGCGCCTGGGCGGATAAGGCTTGTCCCACACTGTTTTTACCGGTAATACCCACATTGGCAGCGGCGGTAGTAGTGGCATCATCCGGCAGGAACTGGTTGGAAAACAGCAACCCCCACACCTGGAACAACGCCTTGTTCTGGTCATTGTTGATCTCTTTCAGATGGGCGGCCACCCCGCTTTCATATGCCAGGCTGCCCACTTCAGGCAATTCAATGGAGTAAGTAATATCCGGTTTCAGCAGGGCGCCACGCAGGTTGATCAGCACATCCACTTTTTCGGTGCGCGTAGCCAGCTTATCGGTGCTCACATTGGTACCCTGGCCCACCAGGTTATACAGGCTTACTTTTGGCAGGGAGTACTTCGCCATAATGTTTACCCGCGCTTCCGACGGATCGCCGTTCCAGGTAATGGTGCTGTTCTTTTCTATGTCAAACTTCCAGCTGGTGAGCCGCTGGAAATTGAAGTTATAGGAACCGTTATTGATTTCATAGTTGCCAAACATGGTGAAATCACCTTCTGTATTCACCGTAATCTGCAGGTTGCCGGTACCATTGGCGGAAATAATATCACCGGTGGTGGCGTCGAGGATCACATCGATCTGCGCATCAGGATTGGCGGCGATATCCAGTTTAACAGTGAGCTTGGTATTGTCTTTTTTCTTCTTCTTTTCAACGATCTCGGTACCATAGCTTTTGAATGTGATGTAATCGTACTTCCCGATATCCTTGCTGTCGGACATAGGGAGATAGAAGTGGGTGCCCTTAATCGGACGGGCCAGGATGTGCATCTGCATATCGTTCAGCGGACCGGAGAAGTATACTTTACCATCAGCCAGCACATCTCCGTAAAACAGGTCATTATCAGTAGCGCTGGTATTCAGGAACAGGAATCCGCGGCCGGTAACATCAAAGTCGAAGTTGAGCTTGTCGAAATGATCATGACTGATATACCCGCTGGCAGTGCCTTTGGTATTGTATTTATCTACCAGCGTAAAGTTGCCGAATTCAATCAGGTTGTCATCTATATTCACATTCAGTTTCGGAATGCGGTAGTGGGTGCCCAGGTAATCCACGGTAACACCCACGGTATCGAGGGTGAGCGCGCCTTTAACGGAAGGCACGCGTGTGGTGCCGCTTACATTCAAGGTGCCCGTTACCGCGCCGGTGAGATTGGACACATAGCCCGCGAGGTATTTATTCAACAGGCTCACAGAGGTGCCATTGAGCTTCACGCTGGCATCAATCCCATTGTTGGAGGCCGTCAATCCCACTTTACCCTGCGCCAGGAAAGCCTTTCCTTCGTTATCAGATTGTATATTAAAAGTGGCGTCACCGGTAAGGTGATGATAGGTGCCATCTATATTTAAAATGCCGATGGAGTCATTGTCGATACGCAGCTCCCGTGTTCTCAGCGCTGTATTGATGTCGAGGTTTGCGGTGGGATCTGCAATATTAATGGTACCATCTGTAATACCCTCTACCCGTGTGGAAATCAGCTGGGAAGGAATTACATCTGCCAGGTTCAGGTTTTTAAGTGTAACGATGAATTTTGATTCATCGGGATTATACTCATTGGTTTCTACGGTAATGCTCTGGTCATTGCGGGTAACCCGGAGATTTTTTACCGTGAGAAAATGTTTGCTCCAGTATATTTCGTTGCCGGGGGTAACATTCCATTGCCGTTCATTTACGGTGAAGGCGCTGTTGAGGAAATTGATCTTCAGCCCATCCGCTACCGTAATGATCCGTGCATAGAAGCCATCCAGGGAAGAGGTGTCTTCTGCCGCCAGGTCCACTTTTACAAATGAGGTGTCATGTCCTGAACTGGCCAGTATCACCGGGTTTTCGAGGATCACATTTTTACCGGATAATACTTTGCCTATGCTCGCACTGAGGTTAACCTTATTAAAGTTGCCATCTCCCTTAACCTGTAACTCCTGTACATGATACCCCAGGTAGCCGGCTTCCGGTACCTGGATGTTTAAGGCCAGGTTGCCGCCATTCATGGTATTGAGGGCGCCGGTTACAGTTGCGTGGTCGAACCCGGAAAACTGTTTGGTAAAGCCACTCAGCAGTTTATCCACTTCACCGAGATTAATTGCGTAGGTGAAGTTCTGATTGATGACGGCATTTTGCGGCGCACTGAAATAGCTGGGATAATATTTATACAGCAGCAGGTGAAAAGCATCCGGCAGCTGGAGGAAACTGTATTGTCCTTTTACAAAGCCGTCGATTTCACTACCGGTAAATTCGAGCAGCTTCTGGTTATCCACCATGTGCGACGATACATACAGGGAATCAAATTCCAGGCGGCGGTTGTCTTTAAAGGCAGATACATCGTACATCCGCGCAGTACCGTCGAAGTTGTCGATGTTGCTGCCCACAAAGTTCAGCTCCAGTTTGGCCTGCAGTGTTACGGAATCTTCTGTGATATGCAGGGCTTTCAGATCTCCCTTACGGATTTCTGAATTGAATTTAAATTCCGGCAGGGCGGCATTAAAATCAATGGTCCCGGCAAAGTCCATATCCAGGTTCGGATCATTGGCCGTGAGTGAGCCACTAAAGAATTTGCGGCTCATTTCCCCCTTTGTTTTGATGTTCCGGTAATTGTATCCAAACAGGGATATTTCCTGCACATCGCCATCTATACTGGCTTTCAGCGTTTTAAAGTTAAAGCCTGCACCGTCTACTTTGGCATCGAGAGAGATGGTAGACAGGTTGGCATTATTAAAAAGGCTGCCAATATCAAAGTTGGTGGCTTTTAAACTCCCGGAGTAAACGGGGATATCGCGGCTGGTTTTAAAGTTAAGATCGGAGTTCAGCTTACCCAGATTGGTCTGGAACTGGCCATAGGCCACAAAGTCGTTGATGAACCCGGTATAGCTTCCCTGGAAACGGATGGAAGAAAGGCGGTCGATGCGCACCGTGCTCACAATATCTTTTACTATGGGCATGATCTGCATCACGTCATTACCGGTGGTAATTAGTTCTTCTGTATGAAAATCGATAAATGTTTCATAGATATCCGGCAGTCCGCGCATTTCCAGGCTCCCTTTAAGACGGGTGGTAGTACCGGCGGTGAGGTCTATTTCAGAGGCTTTCAGGTTGCTGACAGGGCCCCTGGCTTTACCGCTCAGCGTAATTTCTTTTTTCCAGGTGGAAAGGGGCGGCGCAAAAAAGGCAATATCGTCTGAAGATAGTTTACAGTTTTTGAACCGGGCCTGCATGAACACATCATTGATATAATCACTCATATCGCTGATGTCGCTGTATTGCATGGTGTAGTAGTCGCCGATATGACTGCGGTTGGTTTCGAGGTCGAGCTGCGAAAACTCCATTTCCACCGGCGACATTTTAAACCGGCTGGTTAGTTTTTTCACTTCAAAGCCGCTGCGTTCTCTGGTGCGCAGGGTAAGATCCCCGATCACGCTGTCTTTTACCAGGCTGGTATTGGTGAGCGACAGATTGATTTCATTGAAGCGGATATGATTCGGCGCAAAATAGCCGGGTTCAATTTTCGTGCTGTCGTCGGGGTTATCCACGCCGAAGATGCCGTTTTTGATATTGAGTTCTTTCACGATCAGCTTCCAGTTAGCATTATTCCAACGCAGCTGCTGCAGTTGCCCGGTATCGGGTACGGGGTGATCCGGACTGGGTTTCCGGCGGCGCCGCAGGGGAGAGGCCGCGTAACTGCTGATAATGAAATTGGGATCGGTGAGCGTGAGTTCCTGTATATCGATATTATGTTTCTGTAGATCCAGGTTTTTTGCGTCGAGATAAATACGTTTGGCAGATGCCCGCATATCTTCACCCACCCAGGCATCCACCTGGTTGAGCCGGATGTTTTTGAGATCGATCTTTTTCAGGTCAAGGGAAATACCGCCGGAAGGCTGGCGGCTGGTATCGGGTTTGGAGGAGCCAAATGCTTCTTCGAGGAAATGATAGTTCCATACGGAATCCTTGCGGGTACGCAGCAGGTTCACCTGTGCATTTTCCAGCCCGATGAATTTGATAATGGGCTTGTCCTGGAAAAAGAACCAGTCGGTAATGCGTACCTGTAGCTTGCCTGCGTAGAGCAGCGTGTCTTTGTGCTGGTCTTCAATAAGTGCGCCTTCCAGCTGCATACTGTTGAACAGCCGGAAACTCACGTAGTCTATTTCCACGCGGGTTTTAAGCTGCTGCGACAAACGGCTGGTCACTTCATGCACAAGGAAGTTCTGCACCACGGGGATGTTTACCAGTATTCCGATCAGAATGACAAGGCCTAACAAACACAGTAACACGACAGATAATATTTTCCGTACTTTTTTCAGGCGGCAAAGTTTATCCGGCAAAAATAATTAATAGTTGGCAGTCAATGCCATTTAGCAGATAAATAAGATGGATTTCCGGTTTAACCGGTAAAGTATGCTGACCAGTGATTTCGTATATAGGTGCCAGTGAGTGTGTACCGGTCCGTTGTACATCCGGAAAAGCAGCCTGGTAAGTTTATCATAAAATTGTCGGACCTTCTTTTTCATTGTGGTATTATATTCTTATTTGATAATGGTATTTTATCTTATAAAGATGAAGGAATAAACGCATCTATCTTCTTTAAATCTAATTATCAATACTTTAGATAGATATATAGCTGTTTTCCATTGCGTGAAAATTTCCGTCATAATAGTGTCAGTAATTTTTTACGGCCTATTAGGAAAACTTTAACATTTCTAAATTTCCTTCCAGAACAATGAAAGTACGAGTGAGCAATTAATGAACAATGTAGCATTTCAGTGAACAAACATTTAAGTAACCAAATTCATTCAGCCAAATTATAGCATACCAGCAACAATTGTAATTCACCCGTTCCAATAACAGTAACAACGATTATTTCACCAGTGAACAAATTTCCGTAAACATTCAGTCAACCAGTCTGATAATTCCAGAATAATTCAATAAACCAGAATCTATGCACAAAAAGTTGCTACTACTAGCGCTAATGGGATTCCTGTGCCTGCACGCATGGGCCCAGGAGCGAAAAATTTCAGGTACTGTTACAGATGATAAAGGAGGGGTATTACCCGGCGTATCTGTAAAAGAAGTAGGTACCAATAATGGAGCGGCCACCACTCCCGAAGGCCAGTTTACGCTTACCCTGAAAGGCAATTCCAACAAACTTTCTATTTCATTTATAGGTTTTGAAACGCAAACAGTGGTGTTGTCGGGGAAAGCATCTTATTCCATTTCGCTGAAACCGGATGCCAAAAGTCTGAAAGATGTGGTGGTGATCGGCTACCAGGAAGTACGGCGTAAAACGGTAACAGCAGCGGTTTCCAGCGTGAAAGGCAAGGACATCGAAAACCTGCCTTCTCCCAGCTTCGACCAGCTGCTGCAAGGCCGTGCGGCCGGCCTGAACGTGCAGAACTTCACCGGTGAACCAGGCGTAAGAGGCTCCTTCGTGGTAAGGGGAAATACCTCTATCAGCCGCGATGCCAGCGCCGCCCGCACCCTCAGCTCTCCGCTGTTTGTGATCGACGACATCCCGGTTTCACTGGATGATGCCGCCGCATTTGACAACACCGGTACCAACTACATTGCCGGGCTGAATCCCAACGATATTGAATCGATCGACATCCTCAAAGATGCATCGGCAGCAGCCATTTACGGCTCCCGCGGCGCTAACGGCGTGGTAATCGTGAAAACCAAACGCGGTAAACAAGGCAAACCACAGGTGAACTTTTCCACCTACGCCGGTATGATCCAGAAACCAAAGTTTGAAACTGTATATGGCGGCGCAGAAGAAAGATGGTTCAAAATGGACTACCTGCAAAAGTACCTTACGGATCAGCAGAAAGTGAACGGTATCCCTATGATGCTGACAGATAGCCTGAACCCCGCTTTCAGCGGAGCGGTCGACTGGCAGGATCTCTTCTACCAGAATGGTATCATCCAGAACTACGACCTGTCTGTTTCCGGCGCATCAGAAACCACCAACTACCGCGTGAGCGGCAACTATTACAATGAAGATGGAACGATCCGTGGTACCGGCTTTAAACGTTATACCATTTCCGCCGCAATGGGCGTGAAAATGTCGTCCCGCCTGAGTGTTTCCTCGCTGTTCCGTTTGAGCCGTGGCGACAGATCCCGCGGCCGTGGCGTGTTCCCCGGAGAAAATACCATCCCGTTAGTAGGAGGCCAGTATCTTTCTTCCCTGTTCAATATCTCGGATATTGACCGCAAAAACTTTACCGGCGACCTGGAATCGGGTCGTGATAAAAACATCAATGATGATATCACTGCCAGTCTTACCGTAAACTACGATATCACTAAAAAGCTGAAATTTGCTTCCATCGGATCTATCCAGTCCAGCATCAATACCCGCGATATTTTCCGTCCCGGAGAATTGAACACCGCCGGGTTATCTTATGCACAAAGTGGTAAATCGCGCTTTGAAAATGTCAACCTCGATAACACACTGAGCTATACTTCCGATGTCATCAATAAAGACCATCACTTAAACGTGCTGCTGGGTAACACCATCAACAATATCCGGAATGAATTTACCGGTATCGGCAGCGGCGCGCTCAGCAACGATAACGTGAAAGTGGTACAGGGCTATAACCTCAGTTACCTGATGTACAGAGACGCATATGGCAACCTCGTTTCCGGGTCCGACTACCAGTCGTCAGGCATGCTGTCCTTTTTCTCCCGTGTGAATTATAACTATAAAGAAAAATACCTGTTGTCATTTGCCTATCGTGCAGATGCTTCTTCCCGTTTTGGCCGTAACAGCAGATGGGGCTATTTCCCCTCTGTATCAGGCGGCTGGAATCTTTCAGACGAACCATTTATGGCCCCTTTCAAAAGGTGGGTGGAATATTTCAAGATCCGCGGAAGCTATGGTGTAACAGGAAGTTTACCAAAACAATATTACCTCCAGTATAATACTTACAGCATCAACCAGGGTACCTACGGCGGATCTACCGGCGGCACCTACAACGGCGTGAATGCCGTAACGCCCAACTTCTCAGATGGGGTGGCGCAGGACGGATTAACCTGGGAGCAGGCTATCCAATCCAATATCGGGGTGGATGCAAGTTTCTTTGGCGGAAGATTGAATGTAACCGCCGACGCGTTTAACAGGGGTACTTCCAAGCTGTTGTTTAACCTGCTGCTGCCTTCTACCTCAGGGTATGATAAAGTAAATACCAACGCAGTAGATGTACGCAACACCGGCGTGGAATTCACGGTACAGGGTCGTATCACACCGCCCACCAGCAAGTTCCAGTGGAGTTCTACCCTGATATTATCTTTCATCAAAAACCAGATTGTTAAATTACCCAATGGCAACCGCGATCTGATAGTACCGGACAACAACACCGGTATGACTTATGTACTCACCAAAGGACGCGCTATCAATGAATTTTACCTGATCAGAAACAAAGGCGTTTACGCCAGTGAAAAAGATATTCCGTTTAACCCTTACACCGGTGAAAAGCTCACCTACTGGGGCGGTAACCATACCGTGCAGGCAGGCGACTTTATCTGGGAAGATCAAAACGGCGACTACGATGTTTGGGACTGGAATGATAAGGTACGCAGTGGTAATCCAAACCCGGCCGTTACCGGTGGTTTCACCAACGTGTTTTCTTACGGCCCCTGGAGCATGCAGGTATATATGACGTTTACCCTTAAACGTGATATCTATAACAAATACATGTCCGACAGGCTTACCGGCTTAACCAACAACTATGCTACTATTGCGGCTATAGATCCTTCTACTATCGACAGCTGGCATCAGGAAGGCGATAACAGCAAGTATTCAGAAGTGATTCCTTACAGCCAGCAATATTATTACCAGTTCCTTCCTTTTTCTTCTGCGTTTGTAGAAAATGGTTCCTACCTGCGTATTAAATACCTGAACCTTGCTTACCAGTTCAGTCCTAAGTTCCTGGAACGTGCAAAGCTGGGCAAACTCCAGATCTATGGTGTGGTAGACAATGTAAAGATGTTCCAGAAATCAAGCGTTCCGGATGCGGAAGCAGTGGATGAAAAAGGTACTTACACCGGTGGCGGCTACCCGATACCCCGTAAGTTCACCCTCGGTGTAAATGTTGGTTTTTAATTTTTAAAAAGAAAAAGATATGAATTGTCTGAAAAATATATTCACGGTAATAGCTGCAGGACTGCTGTTGTCGCCTTTCGTGTCCTGTAAGAAGCTGCTGGATCAGGAGCCGATCAATTCTCCCTATAACTCCGTTTTCTGGCAAAACCAGCGGGATGCAGAACAGGGTGTAGCCGGCGGCTATGCGTTATTGCGCAGGGCATTAACTTCCAATACGGACTGGGACCAGAACATGTCGCATTTTTCATATGGCTCCTTACCTGCGTATGAATTTTCTGACTATAACGTGTACGATGTAAGGGCCCTGGTGAAAGGAGGAGATGGTATGAATACCGCCGATTTCCTGGGGGCTTACCTGGATAAGTATCACGACTGGTCGCCCTACTATAAGGTGATCGCGCAAACGAATATTATGTTGCATAATATTCCCAATATTCCCGATGCACAGTTTACTGATCAGGCCACCCGTACCCGTAACCGTTTCCTCGGAGAAGCCTATTTTCTGCGCGCTTTCAGTTATTTCTACATGGTGCGTATCTGGGGCGATGTGCCGCTGGTGATGAAGTATGATCCTAATCCCGTGGGGGCAGAGAATATTCCAAGAACCAATGAGAAAATCATCCTGGACACCTGTATTGCTGATCTTAAAAAAGCCATCAGCCTGTTGCCGTGGGAATATAAAAGCGGCAGCGAAAGAGCAGTAAGAGCCAACAAGGGCGCTGCATTTGGCTTACTGGCGCACGCCTACATGTGGAGAAACTTCCTGAACAAAGGACAGGTGGTATCCGACATAACCAATGCCATTGCCGCTATTGATTCTGTTGAACAAAGCGGTCAGTACCAGTTACTCGCAGCCGAAATGTATCCAAAGATCTTCCACGGAAAATCAATGGAGGGCGTATTCGAAATCAATATGCAGGTAGCGGATGGCGAACAGCAGGTAGAAAAAGGATTTTATTACAACATCCTGAAAACGCCTTTTATCAGTAATAAAGATGGTAAGGTAGATGCACCGAATATTGACCTGATCAATATGCTGTATGATGAAGCCGGTACCGATGTACGCCGCCATTATTACTTCACCAACCTGGATGCGTTTGGCCAGTACGATGTGATGATCTGCAAGTTTGCAGGCCCCAACCGGGAAAACATTAACTACCGCAATCCCGGCAACTTCACCGATGCTGCTGTAGATGCCAACATCATCCTGATGCGGTATGCCGACCTGCTGCTGTTGCGTGCAGAAGCCCGCGCCGACCAGGGAAATGTAGGCGCCGCACTGCAGGACATCAACAGGGTAAGGGCCCGCTCGCATGCGGAACCCATTCTGCCCGAAGACGTGACCGACATTAAAGAAGAAGCATTCCTGGAACGCTCCCGTGAATTATATGCAGAAGGACAACGTTGGTACGACCTGGTACGCACCGGCATGCTCATGAATGGCAACGTGAACGCTGCTCCCGGCTTCCCGCAGGACCGCTTTAATGCCGGTGGCTGGAAATGGCCGGTAGGACGCATGTTATTCCTCAATAACAGCGTGCTCACACAAAATGAATACTGGCTGGGTAAAGTGAAATAGCATCTTGAAATTTTAAAAGTACTGACATGAACAAACTAAAAATATTTACTACAAAAGCAGGTTGGGGCATCTTACTGATCACCCTGTTGTTCGCTGCCTGTAAGAAAGACGATCATTTCCTGGGCGGCAGCCCTACCAATGATCACACAGATCTTACTACCTACGAGTACCTGAAAGCAAATCCTAATTTCGATACGCTGATCCTGCTGATAGACAAGGCCGGCCTGAAAGAAACAATCAATAGCGATGTTACTTTTGTAGCGCCTACGGATTACTCTATCAAGCAATTCCTCGCGGTACGGACAAAGCTGTTGCAGACTGAGGAGAACGATGAAAATATCCAGTATACCATCGATAGCCTGAAAGCGCCTGAACTGCGCGACTCCCTGCTGGCGTATGTTTTCACCGGTAAAATTGTACGTGCCGATCTATCGCTGGAATCGCAGGTGTATAAAAATAAAGTGAACGAAGACTTCGCTTTCAAGCTGATTAAAAGTGACGGTTATGACGACATTTTCTCGGCAGGCGTAAGGTTTATGGCGTTAACAAAAGTGATTAATGGCCTCGATCCGGACCCACGCCCGGATGACTATCCGGAAGAAGACAGGGATATGCAGTATACCCTGCAAACAACCGGTATCATTACCAAAACAGGTGTATTGCATGTACTGCAAAATAACCATGTGTTCTATTGGAAATAGTCGTCACCATTAAACTTAAAAGTATGTTGCATAAATATAAAGGGATAAAATTGCTCACATCCGCTGTTCTGCTCGGACTACTGATTGCCGGATGTAAAAAAATTGAAGAAGGCTTTCTGAGCGACGGCCTGTACGTACCGGATACCCCGATAAAAGTACAGCGGGGCAACGCTTTCCAGAAAACAAACGCTATCCTTGCAGATGGCACCACCCAGCCAATGACCGTGAAGCTGCTGGATATCAGGAGAGCCGATAACAAAAAGCATGCGGACGAATTTTATAAAGAATACCCCGTTTACGTATATACGGCAGCGGTAGATCCTGCCAAAGACACTACCATAGAGCTGGTGAATAAAAAGCGGGAACTGAAAAAGATGCAGCCCTATGTATTCCTGACCAGTGGTCAGTTCGTATTTAACGGCGCCACCGATAGCTTACCACTGGATGTTACGTATGAATATGATGTGGAAGTATCCAATGTGGCCGGCTCCAAAGTGTATAAGAATATTGGTACACTCACTACTATCGATCCGCCATTGGTTACCGAAACAACCGCCAACTGTAACTTCTTCCCGGATGATGGGTCCTCCACCGTACCAATGGGCGCACCGGTAATGACAATTACCAGGGTCAGTGAAAGCGGCGCTTCTGTTATCCTGAAAATAACAGATAAAGATGGTAAGCCTTTCAATCCTAAAAAAGGAGAGATCATTAAACGCGGCGACCGTCCTATTTTTGAGAACTACGCCAGGTTCCATCCGATTGAATATACGGATACAGCCATGATCTGTAACTTTGAGATCGCACCGTTTCCATTGAGCCGCTACTCCAATGGCGGTGTCAACTGGAACTACCTGATGTATTACCGTATTCCATCTGCTTTTGTATCAGTAGATAAAAATGTGTCCAGCAAGATAGGCAGTGTGAATCCGCTGTTCGCCTTCCGGCTGATGAAAGCAGGAACATATGTAGTGGAACTGAGAATGCCTAAAACAGTAAAGGTTACGCCATAAGAAGCGTAGTAAAACATACAAAAAAACGGGGTGGTATCAAAAGTAAGGATGCAACCCCGTTTTTATTTGGTATTTCCGCTGATCAGGCTTATTTTTGAGGTGTGTATAAAACATTGATATCCAATACCTTCCTTTTTGCAGTTGGCAGAAGCAGCACGGCGAAACCCTGTGCAAGGCATTGACCCCCAATATCTTACCGATCAAGTCCACCTCACCTCCACGTCACCTCCACATTAAGTCCATGTCATAGGCATGTCCTAAGTATCTCCAAAGCATGTGAAAGGCAACTGCAAAGCATGGACTATCTATCTTCAGATACTTTATGCTTTTGTGATACCAAACTCCCCGAGGAACCGGTGTAGTGTTGTCATATCTTCCTGGAGATGCAGTGCCGACACCACGGCCCTGTTTATCACCGGGCTATGCGGCTGCGGATAAGGAAAGCTGGAAATGATCACGTCCCTGTCCAGCAGGTATTGCACCAATGCCTCGCCTGGTGGCAGAATAAACATGGGCAGGCCATGCGGATTATGCACAGCAGTATTGGCGGTAAGATGAAGGAGATAAGCAATATTTTGCTGTAACGACCGGTGCATTTTGGCCACCAGTTCACTTGATTGCAGCCAGGCGTAGGCATGAGCCGGCATCATAGGTGTGCTGGCGGAAAAAACAGGCAGCTTTTTGATCGCCATGATATCTGCTGCATGGCCTGCAACAACCCCGCCGGAAACGCTGTACGCCTTTGCCAGTGAAGCGGAGAGCAAGTATCTTACAAAAGGTGTTTGCGGTAAAAAATGGATGGCCCCCTGCCCGGCAGGGCCTAATATACCGATCCCGTGGGAATCGTCTGCCAGCACCAATACCTTACGCTGCAGTTCCTGCAACCAGTGAAAAGGGTGGATGGCGCCGGTAAGCGGGTTCACGGTGTCGGTGATAATCACAAAGTGATGATCCGGGCCTGTATTTACTTTTTCGATGGTTTGGGCGATCCATTCTTCACGGCTTATGGCCGGCAACTCCGGTTGCTGATGCCATAGCGACGGATGTGCGTCTGGTGCATACAGGGGCTGTTTGCCGTTGACGGCGTATTGCGCCGCCGCCTGTGATGCCTGGTACCCGGAGGAAAAAACGGCGGCCGACTGTTGCTGTAAATGAGTACTCAGCGCATGTTCTATTTCTTCGTATATGGATAAACGTAAGTTGGCGGCCCTGGAAGAAGGAAACAAGGCGCCGTACCTTTCAATCCCCTGCGTAAGCAGGTGTTTGAAGGCAGGCAACTGGTGCAGCCCCAGGTAGGCAAACCCCGAAAAGAACAGGCAGCTGCGGCCCTCCTGTGTTACTGTTCTTCCGGGTGTATAATCTGTATGCAACATAGCTGTTAATCTTTCTTAGTACATAAGATAAACTGGAAATCGGTAGAAGTTACCTGCATGTCGAAATAATCTTCGGTGAGCCTGGTAACGGTCACCAGGTTTTCTACTTTGCGGTCGCCGTTCTTTGCGGTAACAGAAATCATGGCGCCATTGCTGAGGATAAAGTATTTACCGGTGTCCGACCGGCCGGCAATGGTAGCCACAAAAACATTGTTATCCAGGAACTGGTAATAAGCATCCCGGTAATAACCTTTTTTAAGATCCTGCGCCTGTATGTATTGTGTGTTGCTGATGGGCGACTCCGGTGGAATTTTCACATCATATACCCGCCACTTTTTATTCATCAGCAGTTCATTGTTCTTTTTACCCTGACAGGCGGTGAGCACGGGTAACACCGCGATAGCGGTAAGGAGGTGACGTATTTTCATGAATGATCAGTTCCCTGTTTTTTCTTTATTGTAAGCTGCAGATCCACCTTTGGGGATGGACAGGCTTTCCCATTTGTCTTTCAGGATCATTTTCCCGATGTATACGATTTGTCCCACATGGTAAGGCACATGCGCCAGCTGCCGGTTAATGGCATCAATCACGATGTGAGGTTCGTTACGGATAAACACGGTCCTGTCCAGGTCTGTTTCCTGGAGGCTGCGGATGGCCAGGAGCATACAGTTCCAGCCCTCGTCCCAAAGTTGCAGGAGCTGTTTGTGGGTAAGATCGTTTCCCTCAAATTCCAGGTCGCGGTTACGGCCGGGCTTCTCTCCATCGGTGGTGAGGAAGTCGGTCCAGCGCGACAGCATATTGCCATGCAGGTGTTTTATGATCTGGGCAATGCTGTTCGGCTCCCCGTCCGGTTGCCAGTTCAACTGGTCTTTATTGAGCCGCCCGATGGTTTTAAGACCCAGATCCCGGTGTATTTCCAGCCGTTTTAGTACGCTTTGTAAATAGATAGACTGAATAGACATGTCAATATTTTTAAGTTAATATCCTGCTGCGCTGTCGTCGCCGCGTTTATCACCGGAAGCTTCCAGGTAGCGGCTTTCAGGCGCTCTTTTAATAATTTCTGTACGACCGATAGCGCCGCGTTTCACTACTTTATAACCCATTCCTTCCAGCGCCTGGATAGTAGTGTCGGGGAAATCGTTTTCCACGGCAATTTCATCCGGCAGCCACTGGTGATGGAATTTAGGTTTGTTGATAGCTTCTGATGGGGTAAGCCCAAACTCGAGTGTATTCATCAACGTTTGAAAAACGGAAGTGATGATGGTAGAGCCGCCGGGGGTACCCAGGGAATACAACACTTCGTCCTTTTGTAAAACGAGGGTGGGCGTCATGGAGCTGAGCATGCGTTTGGCCGGCGCAATAGCATTGGCTTCGGTACCTACCAGTCCGTACATATTGGGTACGCCGGGTTTTACACTGAAGTCGTCCATTTCGTTGTTGAGCAGGAAGCCAGCTTTGCCCACTACCGTTCTGCTGCCAAAGTGACCATTGAGGGTAGTGGTTACCGCTACTGCATTGCCATCAGCGTCGATGATGCTGAGGTGCGTGGTTTCCTCGCTTTCAGGAAGCGCGCCTGCTTGGGTATGTTCGCTGGAACCTGCTTTGCCGGGCGTAAAGTCCTGCATACGGGTAGCCAGGTATTTTTTGTTGGTGAGTTGGGAGATAGGCACCTTTACAAAATCGGGGTCGCCGAGAAACTGGGCGCGGTCGGCATAAGCGCGCCTTTCAGCTTCCACCATCAGCTGAACTGCCTGTGGCGACTGGAATCCCCATTGCGAGATGGGACAGTTCTCCACCATACCCATCAGCTGTTGCAGGCAGATGCCGCCGCTGGAAGGCAGGGGCATGGTTACAATCGTATAGCCTTTATAGTTAAAGGCTACTGCTGTTCTTTCTTTTGCTTTATAGTTTTTGAGATCCTGCAGGGTCATGATGCCGTTACCCCGTTTCATTTCTGCCACGATGCTGGCCGCGGTTGCTCCCTGGTAAAATCCTGCGGCTCCTTTATTTCGTATAAGCGTGAGGGTATGTGCCAGTTCTTTCTGTACCAGTGTGTCGCCGGCTTTCCAGGGTTGTTCTCTTACAAAGGCGGTTTTGCTGGTGTTCAGTCTTTCAAAATCGGCCCTGGTGTGGTTCAGTCCATTGGCTTCTGCTGCTGTGATCACGAACCCTTTCTCAGCCAGGCGGATAGCAGGAGCTATGAGTTTTGCAAAAGGCAGTTTCGCGTATTTCATGGCAGCAAATAATCCGGCAACGGTGCCAGGCACGCCTGCTGCGAGGTGGCCATCAACACTTAACTGGGTGATGGGATTACCGAGGGAGTCGAGGTACATATCCCGGTGCGCTTTTGCAGGGGCTGTTTCCCGGTAATCAATGGCGATATTCCGGCCGTTTTTGAGATGACCAACCAGGAAGCCTCCTCCGCCTATATTGCCGGCGCCGGGATATACCACAGCCAGCGCAAGCTGTGTGGCTATTGCCGCATCCACCGCGTTGCCGCCCTGTTGCAGTACAATGGCGCCTACACGGCTGGCCAGCGGATGCGCAGATACTACCGCTCCGTGCAACACTTTGATATCTTTCTCAATACTATAATCGTAAGGATGTAGTTCATCTGTTATTTGCTGGGCACAGGCGGTATGTAAAGTGCATACCGTCATCCCCAGCATGATAAGGAAACGCATGGGTATCTGTTTGGATCGAAATTAACGATATGCGGGGAATTATAGGAAATTTAATAATTTAAATGGTGTTAATAATTATCACCGGAAAACAATTCCTAACTTACAGTATCCAATAATTGCAGGCTTTCTATGCGCAGATTTGTACTAATGGCCGTTGTTATACTGGGCGCTTTTTTTGCGGATGCCCAGGTGCCAACACCCGATCAGTTTCTTGGTTATCCCCTGGGAACCCAGTTTACGCCACATTATAAAGTGGTAGATTATTTCAAACAGGTAGCAGCTACAGCGAAGAACGTAAAGCTGGAACAGTATGGCACTACCTATGAAGGCAGGCCGCTGATGATGGCAATTGTTGCTTCTCCCGGAAATATAGGCCGGCTCGATGAAATCCGGCAACACAGCCTGGATATGTCTAACGCAAAAAGCAGCAACACCGGCAACCAGCCGGTAATTGTATGGCTAAGCTATAACGTGCATGGTAATGAGGCCGTTTCCACAGAAGCATCCATGAAGGCATTATATGAACTGGTGAATAACGGGAATGCACAAACGCAGCAATGGCTGAAGAATACGGTAGTGATCATTGACCCCTGCCTTAACCCCGACGGACGTGAAAGATACGTGAACTTCTATAACAACACCCGCAGCGTTACACCCAATGTAAACCGCTGGTCGAGAGAGCATAATGAACCCTGGCCGGGCGGAAGGGCCAATCATTACTACTTTGATCTGAACCGCGACTGGGCCTGGCAAACACAAAAGGAATCGCAGCAGCGCGTAGCGAAGTACAACCAATGGATGCCACAGCTGCATGTGGATTTTCATGAGCAGGAAATAGAAGCGCCTTATTATTTTGCGCCTGCGGCAGAACCTTTTCATGACGCCATTACGCCCTGGCAACGCCAGCTGCAGGTGCTTATTGGCAGGAATAATGCGAAGTACTTCGATCAGCAGGGCTGGCTGTATTTTACAAAGGAACGTTTCGATCTGTTCTATCCCAGCTATGGCGATACCTATCCCATGTATAACGGCGCTATTGGTATGACGTACGAACAGGGCGGCAGCGGAAGGGCAGGCGTGGCCGTGCTGAAAAAGGACGGCGATACGCTTACACTGACAGACCGCATTGCGCATCATTTCACCACCAGCATGTCTACCGTGGAAGTGGCATCCCAACAGGCGGAGAAGATTATCAGCGAATACGCCCACTATTTTGAAGCAGCGCAGAAAACGCCGGGGGGCGGGTATAAATCGTACGTGGTAAAAGCCGGCGGCAATACGGAAAAGCTCAATACGCTGGCTGAACTGTTGCGTAAAAATAATATTGCGTTTGGCTTTGGCGCCAATGCCGGCAGCGCCAGCGGGTTCAACTATTTTACCGGTAAAACAGAAACGTTTACCATCGATAAAGAAGACCTGGTAATCAATGCCTATCAGCCACATTCCAATATGCTGCGGGTATTGTTTGAACCGGTGTCTCATTTAACTGATTCCGTTACCTACGACATTACTGCATGGGCGCTGCCTTATGCTTACGGGTTAACGTCCTATGCAGTGAAGCAGCCGTTAACACCAGCAACAGATGCGCCGGCAGCGCGTAACAACACGCCGTTGTCGATACAGCAACCATATGCTTACCTGGCCAGGTGGAACAGTGTACGCGATGTGAAATTCCTGTCGGCGTTACTGCAAAACGATATTAAAGTACGCTTTACAGAAACGCCGTTCACCGCAGGGGGCAAGGATTTTCCGGCAGGTACGCTGATCATTACCCGTTCGGGAAATAGTGCCAAAGGGGACCAGTTCGACCGGTTCATTACCATGCAGGCCAATCACTTTAAGATTTCACTGGAAGCAGTGGCCACAGGTTTTGTAGATAAAGGAATGGACTTTGGCTCGGATAAGATCCGGTTTATCCGCAAGCCGGAAGTAACCCTGCTGGCAGGAAGAGGCATCTCTTCACTGGGCATGGGAGAGATCTGGCATTTCTTTGAACAACAGCTTGACTTCCCCGTAACGGTAGTGGATGAACGAAATGTGGATGATATTAACTGGGACCGGACAGATGTATTGATTTTAGCAGATGGAGATTATAAAATGTTTGACGACAAAGCAGCTACCGACAAGCTGAAAGAGTGGGTGAATAACGGTGGAAAACTGATTGCACTGGAAGGTGCGGCAGCACAGGTAGCGGGTGCCGAATGGGGTATTAAACTGAAGAAAGAAGAGGAGAAAGATAAGGATGCCAAAGAGAAAGCGGCAGCGGCCCATCCGTATGATGCGGTAAAACCTTATGCCAACAGGGAGCGGGAAAGCATTAAACAGTTTATTCCCGGCGCCATTTATAAAGTGCAGCTGGATACAACACATCCGCTGGCTTTTGGCTACCCTGCTTTGTATTACACGCTGAAACAGGACGCCCATTTATATGAGTTTATTGAGAGCGGTGGCTGGAATGTAGGCGTGTTAAAGAAAGACAGCTACCTCACTGGTTTTGTGGGAGCATCTACCCGGCAGCAGTTGAAAGACGGATTGTTGTTTGGCGTGAAAGAAATAGGTAACGGAGCGGTTATCATTCTTGCAGATAATCCTTTGTTCAGAAGTTTCTGGGAAAATGGCAAGCTGTTGTTTAGTAATGCAGTTTTCCTGGTAGGGCAATAGTTTTAAAGGTTTCTTTTTATGTTGCATCCCAGGCTATGGGAGGTGTTTATGCTAACGGGTTTACCAGCCAGCATTTCATTGATGGCATTTTGGAGGAAGCGCGTTTTTACAGCGTCTGCATTACCCGGACTATCATCAATTCCTCCCTTATAAGCGAGCCGGTTTTTTTTATCAAACAGGAAGCATTCGGGCGTATGGTTGGCGTCGAAAGCATTGGCCAGCACCGCATTTCTATCTATCACATAATACCAGCTGAATTGCTGTGAGGATGCGTACTGCTTCATGGCGGCAAAGGATTCACTGCCGGTACGCGCGGCTTCATTTGAGTTCACCATAATTACGCCGATCTTGTTTTTTGATGCATACTGGCAGATGTTACGCAGCCGCTCCTGGTTGCGCAGCATGTACGGACACTGATTACTGCCAAAGATGACCAGTAACCCATTAGCGCCTTTTGCTGCGGCTAATGAAATCTCTTTTCCGGAAATATCGGTACAGGCAACTTCTGATTTTGGTAAGGGAGATCCTGGTTCCAGGGGAATTTCCCGGGTTGGATGAAAGGAAGAAAGTAAAATAGTACAGCAGGATAAATAAAAGGTGGCCTTAATCATAGCAAATGGTTTTCAGGTCCTGACTAAATATAGTAAAATGCTACAGGATATTCTTGCCTTTTTTTCAGGCAAATAATCGTTTAAGATATAATAAAAAGGAATAAGATAAAAATATTTATCAGGTAATAAAAGAAACGCACTGATAATCTGTATTATGCGGGGAGGGATGCTTCTTTCCTTGCGTCGCTGACGGTTCTGATGCTGGCATTCAGTTCAAATCCAACGAGGAGGATAAAGGAGTTGAAGAACACCCACAGCATGAGTACGAGGATGGTACCGATAGAGCCATAAATTTTGTTGTAGTTACCAAAATTATTCACGAACCAGGAAAATCCGACGGTAACGAGGATCATGCATATAGTGGCTACGGCGGCGCCGGCGGTAATGAATTTCCAGCGGGTGGTAGTAGCGGCGCCAATCCGGTACAGTACTGCGTTAACCGAGTAAAAAAGCATAATGATCAGTACCCACCGGGCTATATCGATCACGTTCCGCAATAATGTACTGTGGATGCCAATGATATTGAACAGCCAGCGGAGGGTGGCTCCCTGTGCAATGATAAGGGCAACTGTAATGAGCAGCAGGAAAACCAGGATGGCAGTAAGTTGCAGGGCTATCAGCCTGTTTTGCCACCACTTTCTTTTCCGGAAGCCGGCGCCCTGTATTTTACTGAAGGAGCGGAGGATGCCCATTACGCCGTTGGAGGAATAGAAGAACCCCATCAGGAAGGCGATAGAGAGCAATCCGTTGCGGTGTGTGTAGAGGAAGTCGTGGATCATTCCCCGCACAATCATGTAGGTGTTGTAATTGGGGGTAAGATCTTCTGCCAGGTCGTAGAGGGTGGGCTCTATGTTTTGTACCGGGATGTAGGGCACCAGTGTGAACAGGAAGATGAAAAACGGTGGGATGGCCAGGAGGAAGTTAAAGGAAATGGCCCTGGCCCGGTCTCCCAGTCCACGGCTTTTGGTTTCCTGTCCGAAATGTTTTAGTACGTTGTATAACGGGATGCCTTCAAACCCGGGAAGGATCAGTGTTTTAGTCCTTTCCACCAGCCGGCGGTAGGGTTTTGAACGGAAGATGATGTTTTCGGGTTTGAAGGCCAAATTTGTTATTTTATTTAGAATCCTCTTTTATTCAGTTCTGCCTGGTATTTTCTTGCGTTTATCAGGTGCTCGGCATAGGTGGCTGCGAAAGCATGATAGCCGGAGAAGTCGGCTCTGGCACAAAAATAAAGGTAATCTGTTTCCGGAGTATTCAATACGGCATTTAAAGTTTTTTCCGAGGGGGTACAAATTGGTCCCGGAGGTAATCCCGCATAACGGTAAGTGTTATACGGAGAATCGAAGAGGGTATGATTTTCCCGGATCCTTTTCAGTCCGAAGTCCTGCAGTGCAAACTTCACAGTGGGATCTGCCTGGAGGCGCATGCCTTTCCGGTAGCGGTTGAGGTATACGCTGGCGACTATTGGCTTTTCGTCGTTTTTATTGGTTTCTTCTTCTACAATGGAGCTGAGAATGGTTACTTCATTGGCCGAGAGTCCAAGTTTAGCGGCTTTTTCTTTTCTTTCCGGCGTCCAGAATTCTTCCCTTTCTTTTTCGATCTTTTTAAATACGGCTTCTGCGCCGGTATTCCAGTAAAACTCAAAAGTATTGGGGATGATGGCGCACATCACGGTGTTGGTGTCCAGGCCAAACTGGCGGAGGTATACCGGGTCATTCATCAGGGAGCGCATTACATTGGAATCTGCTTCCAGGTTGTTGGAGATTTTCCTGACGAAATCGTTTTTAGTGCGGAGTTTATTGATAACGAGTACTACCGGCGTTTGTTTTCCGGCGCGGAGCATGCGGGCAATATCGAAGTTGCTCATGCCGCGTGTAATTTTATAGCGTCCTGCTTTTACGCGGTTGGGGTAGTCCAGTTTTTCCGCCACCCAGTTAAAGCTGTTGCGGTTGCGGATAATGCCTTGTTCTTCCAGTCCGTCGAGTACAGCAGTATAGGTGCTGTTGGTGCGCACATAAAAGTATTTGCTGTCGCCGAAGGGTTTGGTATTGGGGCCAAATATGCGGTAAGAGGTGTATACCAGTGCACCGGCTGCCAAACAGCCGGCAATGACCAGTATCCGTCTTATCCAGACAGATTTTGCGCTGGATTGTTTGCTTTTCTTCGCCATAGATAGTGTTGGAAGTTACAAGTGGGCAAAGGCGTGATCAGTCAGGTTTTTCAATTGCTCCGCCGGATGCCATTAAAAAAAACCTCGCTTTTAACGGCGAGGTTTCAAATATTATTATTCCGATAGTGTTAATTACTTGTTGGGAGCGGGAGCCGGCGCCGGAGCAGGTGTAGTACCTGGTAACGGAGTTGACTGTGCCGGAGGCGCAATTGGCTGGCCTGCGGATGCTTTTTCCACTGCACTAGGCGCTACCTGCTGAACTTTGCTGCCTTTACCAATAAAGAAAGGAGCAGTCAGGCACAAGATGGCAATCAGTGCCGCCAGTATCCAGGTACCTTTTTCCAATACGTCAGTTGTCTGACGCACCCCAATCACCTGATTTCCAACACCACCGAGGTTGCCGGAGAGTCCGCCACCTTTTGGGTTCTGGATCAGCACGAAAAAGCCCAACAACACACAGGCTAATATGATCAGGATACCAAAAATTATCAACATAGAAATTACTGTTTATTTTTATCTGTTTTTGACTTTAGGTCTAATATCTTTTGCGCAAAATAAGCGTTTTTGTCGGGATTAAGCAAACTTAATTTTTGATATATCTTAATCGCGTTGCCATACTGCTGCTGGCGTACCCAGATTTCAGCCAGGGTTTCAGAAACGATATCATTGTTGAATACGATGGAGTCCATCGCCATTTTTTCCACTGTTTCAGAAACTTCCGGTTCTTCGTCTTCTTCATACATCCGGTGTAACTGCTGGTGATACCAGTCTTTGCTGGTTTTCCCGGCAAAATTGTCCTTCATTTGCCGTAACCAGGAGGTAAAACTCTTCATTTCTGCCGCTCCCTGTTCGTTTAAATCATCTGCTTCTTCAGGATTTTTGAGCCTTTTGTAAGCAAAATAATCGTCCGTGTATAAAGGTTGAAAGATCAGTTCCGTTTCTTCTTCGGCTGCTGCCATCGGGAATATCTTAATAGGCCCGGAGGAAGTTGATTCCTCCTCTTCGTTTGCAGCCTCCACATGATCCTGCCCGTTTGTGGCGGCCGGCATCGCTACCGGCGGTGGCAGTACTTCCGTGGTGGCACTATGATTGGCTGCGCCGGGTTCAAAATCGGCGATGGCTATGGGCGCCTCCCTTTCGGGGGCCGTGGTATGATATTCTTCTTCCGGTTCAGCAATTATTACCGGTTCTTCTGCTACCTCCGGGAGTGCATCTTCCGGAATAACGGCGGCTACGCGGTTTTCTACCACCTGTAACACCCGTTCTGCTGTAATCAGCTGATAAGCATAGTGATGCTGATCTGAGTACAGGAGTGCTTTTTTTACAGCGGGGTGATGAAGGTTGCCGGTTTGCTGGTATACTTTTTTTGCCAGCAGGAGGCGGGCTGCGGAAAAATATGGGTGATCCGCTACCAGTTGCTCCATTGCTGCTTCATTTACCAACTCCAGGGAGGGTTGTAGAAACACATGTGCTATAATCCTGTTTGCCGTCATAGGTTGCTAATGTAATAAATTAATGATTACACACTACCAGTTTGCAAAAGCCCTGTTGAAGATATCATCTGTGATACCGGGAATAATATTGCTTTCCAGCAGATTGTTTTCCACGGTGCTGGGCAATTGCGTGGCCGGGAACTCTGCGGAACGGGAAAAAGATTGGGTAAAGCCTTTTTTATCGCCGATCCTTTTAATGAAAGTAACGTTTACGGTAACATTCAGCCTGGAAGTAGCTGCCTGGTCAACGTTGGTTACCGCGGCATTGGAAAAGGAGTAGCCGGTAATGGTGGCTTTGAACTCATAATCGGCGCGGGGTTCTGTTTCGTTCACCTGTGTAAGACGGGTTTGTGAAGTGATCTTATCACGCAGTTTCATCGTCAGCTTCTGGCTTAAAGTCGGGTTATTGATGGGCGCCCTGTTTTCAATAAAGCGAACGTTCACGGTGCTGGCTCCCTGTTCTATACTGGCGCCGGTGGTAGAGTACTTTACGCTGCAACCTGCCAATATTGCCATCATGCCGATGGCTATAAATACTTTGATATTGCGGATCATTATGGTGCTAAGATTAAGATTCGTTTATTCAGCGATATTATATTCTTTGAGTTTGCGGTAAAGCGTTCTTTCGGAAATACCGAGGTCCAGTGCGGCATCCTTACGTTTGCCTTTGTGCTTTTTCAATGCTTTCACAATGAGCTCTTTCTCTTTGTCGGCAATAGATAATGTTTCTTCTACTTCTTCGTGATGATCAATTTTATTATCCGGCAGGATGATGGGCTGTTGCGCCGGTCCCAGTCCTGCGCCGGGAGGCGTATTCATTTCTGCAGCGCCGGGATAGCTGTGCAGCACGTGATTATCGGCATGATATTCGGCTGCATGGGCCATATTCGGATTTTGCAGGATGTCGAAGAACATTTTCTTTACTTCTGTTACATCTTTCTTCATATCGAAGAAAAGTTTGTACAGGATATCCCTTTCGCTGTTAAAATCGCTGTTCTGTTGCGGCGCTGCCAGCATAGGCAGGCGGTTTACCTCCGGCTGATCGGGGAGGAATCTTTTCAGATCATTGGCAGTTACCAGTTTATCAGAAGATAGAACGGAAATTTGTTCTGCAATATTTTTCAGTTCGCGGATATTACCTCTCCAGGGATAGTTCACCAGGATATTACGGGCTTCTTCATCCAGTTGTATCGAGGGGGTTTTATATTTTTCGGAGAAGTCTACCGAGAATTTCCTGAACAGTAAGGGAATATCTTCTTTACGGTCGCGGAGCGCAGGCACCCGGATGGGCACTGTGTTGAGCCTGTAGTAAAGGTCCTCGCGGAATTTGCCCTGTTGGGTGCGTTCCAGCAGATCACGGTTGGTGGCGGCTACTACCCGCACATCTGTTTTTTGTACTTTGGAGGAACCCACGCGGATATATTCACCGGTTTCCAGTACACGGAGCAGCCGCGCCTGCGTACCCATTGGCATTTCCCCGATTTCATCGAGGAAAATAGTGCCGCCGTTAACGGTTTCAAAGTATCCCTTACGGCTGTCTACCGCGCCGGTAAACGACCCTTTTTCGTGGCCGAAAAGCTCGGAGTCGATGGTGCCTTCAGGAATAGCGCCGCAGTTAACGGCAATAAATGGATTATGTTTACGTGCGCTCAGGGCATGAATGATCTGTGAAAAAACCTCTTTACCAACACCACTTTCACCGTTAATGAGTACCGTGAGATCGGTATTGGCTACCTGAACAGCCACCTGCAAAGCGTAATTGAGTGCAGGACTACTACCAATAATGCCAAACCTGTTTTTTATAGCCTGTATGTCCATAAGCGGTTATTCATATGTTTGATGGTTTAAAATACAGACAGCATATTGCTATCTGTTATTGTACTGCTTTCCCGATCAAAGTACCTGATGTGCAGCTTTCCACTTTAACCATTACGTAATCGCCTTTTTTAAAGTGTTCCTTTGGAAACACGATTACCTTGTTCTGATCATTGCGGCCAAAAAGATGCTCATCGGAGCGTTTGGAAGTGCCTTCCACCAGCACTTTGAAGGTGTTGCCTACTTCTTTCAGCATGTTTTCCTGCGAGATGTCGCGGTGCAGCGCCACTACTTCCGCCAGTCTTCTTTTCTTTACTTCTTCCGGAATATCATCTGTATACCGGCGTTCAGCCAGCGTACCCGGACGTTCGGAGTAGAAGTACATATAAGAGAGGTCGTAGCGGGCATAGCGCATTAAACTGAGCGTTTCCTGGTGATCATCTTCGGTTTCGGTACAGAAGCCGGTGATCATGTCGGTAGAGAGTCCACAGTCGGGGATCAGTTCACGGATGCGGTCCACCTTTCTGATATACCATTCGCGGGTATACGTACGGTTCATGAGCTGCAATATGCGTGAGCTGCCGCTTTGCACGGGCAGGTGAATATAGTTGCAGATGTTATCGTACTTCAGCATGGTGAAGAGTACTTCATCTGTAATGTCTTTTGGATGGGAGGTGCTGAAACGTACGCGCAGCAAAGGATTGATGAGCGCTACTTTTTCCAGCAGCATGGCGAAGGTGATGGTTTCGCTGCCGTCGTTGCTGGTCCAGTAGTAGGAATCAACGTTCTGGCCCAGGAGCGTTACTTCGCGGTAGCCATTGGCAAAGAGGTCTTCCGCTTCCCTGACAATAGAATAGGCGTCGCGGCTGCGTTCACGGCCGCGGGTAAATGGCACCACGCAGAAGGAGCACATATTATTACATCCCCGCATGATGGATACAAAGGAGGTAACCCCGTTGTTGTCCAGTCGTACCGGGCTGATATCCCCGTAGGTTTCTTCACGGCTCAGCAATACATTCACCGACTTCTGACCGGTACCTGCTTCTGCGATCAGGGCAGGGAGGCTACGGTAGGCATCGGGGCCTACCACCAGGTCTACCAGTTTCTCTTCTTCCAGCAGTTTACCTTTGATGCGTTCGGCCATACAGCCTAAAACACCCACCAGCATGCCGGGGGTTTGCTGTTTTATTTTTTTGAATTCGGTCAGACGTTTACGTACGGTTTGTTCCGCTTTTTCGCGGATAGAGCAGGTATTGAGCAGTATCAGGCTGGCTTCTTCCGCGTTGCGGGTGGGGCCATAGCCTTCCTCGCCCAGGATGGAGGCAACAATTTCACTATCGTTGAAATTCATTGCACAGCCATAGCTTTCAATGTAAAATTTTTTAGTATATGTTTGGGCGCCAGTCGTTGCAGGAACAAAAACTTCTCCCTGGCGACTTTCATCATGCACTTTGGTATCCAGATCAAGCATCCTGACAAAAATTTTGGAAGGCAAAAATAGGTAATAAAAATAACAAAATGACAGAATGGCAGAAAATAGTATTTCCGGATGATTAATGTGCTTTTGCAGATGTGTTACTAATACATCTTATATAAAAGGACATTAATGATCCGGAAACAGTGAATGGTTTATGCCTTATACCCGACGTATCCACGGAGTATCCCCGAAGGAAAGGTGGACTTGAAGCGCTAACGCCCGCCGGGACTGAATTACGCGGTTTTTACCCCCAGCTTCTTCGCAATCCAGCTGTTTTTCAGCGGCTGCAGCCATTGGGTATCCAGTTCCTGCCTTGTGAGTACGGTATTATTCAGGTAGATGGTATTTTCATCGATATAACCTTTCTCCAGCGCATAGGCGACCTGGGCCATAGGCAATAGCTCTACTTTATCTTTTACGATGAAGCCCAGCAGGAGGCGGTCGAACATATTAACGCTGTACTGCTGCTCTATACTTTTGATAATGCGAACGGAACTATCTGTACTGCAGCCACTTACGGTGGTCTGCGATTCATCTGCCATCAATACGATCACCTGGTTCAGCACTACCTGTCCCCAGCCTTTTACGGGAGCGCCGTGGGCGTTCCACTGTGCGGTGAACTGGTGCAGCTGTTCGTTAATTTCCAGTATCTCCTGTTCATTGAATGGTCTGTTGCTCTGGTATATCCAAACCCTGGAGGCGGGAGAAAAGCCTGCAGGGAAGATGTTGCTGGTGTTCATAACACAAATTTAGGTAAATGGATTCATTTCATGCTCTCTGCGATCAGTTCTGCGATATCCAGCACCTCTACGGATTCTTCCTTGCCGGCGTCTTTTACGCCATCGGTGAGCATGGTCATACAAAAAGGACAGTTGGAGGCGATTACCGCAGCCCCGGTGGCTACTGCCTCACGTCCGCGCTCAAAGTTAATGCGGGTGGCGCCTTTTTCCTCCTCCTTGAACATCTGGGCGCCACCGGCGCCGCAACAGAGGCCTTTGCTTTTGCAGCGTTTCATTTCCACGAGTTCGGCATCCAGTGTTTCCAGTACTTTACGGGGCGCTTCATATATATTATTGGCGCGGCCCAGGTAACAGGAATCATGATAAGTAATTTTTTTGCCTTTGAAGGCGCCGCCTTCCTGCATCTTTATTTTTCCTTCATCGATCAGCGACTGGAGGAAGGTGGTATGATGTATTACTTCGTAGTTACCTCCCAGTGTGGGATATTCATTTTTCAGTGTATTAAAACAATGCGGGCAGGCAGTAACGATCTTTTTTACTTCATACATATTCAACAGCTGGATATTATTCTGCGCCATCATCTGGAAAATAAATTCATTTCCCGCTCTTCTTGCCGGATCCCCGGTGCAGCTTTCTTCTTTTCCCAAAATGGCAAAACGGACGCCCACTTTTTCAAGGATGGTAGCAAATGCCCGGGTTATTTTCTGGGCACGCTGATCAAAACTCCCTGCACATCCCACCCAGAACAACACTTCCGGGGTTTCACCGTTTGCGGCATATTCTGCCATTGTCTTAATATGCATTCTTATTATTTTAAATTAATACCTAAAATGATTGCATGCAATCAAATGAAAAGCCGAAAAGTCATGCAACTGTCTAAAATTCCGGTGTGTCCTTTAAATTCCGACACTTGCTTACTATTATTACTGTTTATATCTTTAAGACGAATTGAATATAAAGATAAAAAATAGAACCGCACAAATTTTAAATCAAACTGAATTGTACGCCAGCCTGAATGATAAGGAGCTATGGATCAAGGTAGTGGAAGGCGATAAGGATGCATTGTCTTTCATTTATACACAGCATTTCCCCGCACTGTTCAACTATGGAATGAAGATTCATGCAGATGAAACCATCGTAAAAGATTGTATCCACGATCTTTTTGTGACACTCTGGTTCAGCCGGGAGCGTTTATCCATTACTGATACCATCCGTTTTTACCTGCTGGCCAGTCTTAAAAGGAATATCCTCCGCAGCCTGAAGCCCCTGTATATTCCCAGCATGTTTGATCAGTCGATGGACAGGGCCGATTTCAGCACCAACCCCGAACAGATCATCATGGGCCGGGAATCGGAAAGGGAGCGGCAGCAGAAGCTTGTAAAAGTGATCAACCAGTTGCCACGGCGGCAGCAGGAGGTATTGCACCTGCGTTATTTCCAGGGACTGGATACAAAAGAAGCCGCCGCGCTGATGTCGCTCAGCGTGAACGCCACCTATGTGCTGCTGTCGCAGGCGCTGCGCTTCCTGAAAAAGCACAGCGACAAACTGGTCACCCTCTTTGTTATGGCCATTTTAAAGAGTGTTTAACAGACAATTGAAAGGCGGCGGAAAAAAAATAAAAAAAAGTGGCGCCGGAACGCTAAGATTTTAACACCGGTTTACTTTACACTATAAGTATTGAAGATGAGATTCAGGGAATTCACTATTTCAGATTTTTTGCAGGAACCTTCTTTCCGGAGCTGGGTGCTGGATAACGACGCCAGCGCTGCCGCTTTCTGGGAGGAATGGATGGGCAGTAATCCGGATAAGCGTGAAGCCGTAATGCAGGCCAGGCAATGGTTGCAGGTAATTGGCTCCCCTACCTGGGCGCCAGGCGCCGCCGCAGCACCGGATACCTGGAACCGCATTGTGCAAACCATCGATAAAACAGAAAAATCCGGCAAACCGGGCCTCTTTGCCCTGCAGCCGGTAATGAATACCATAAAGAACAGAAGATGGCTGCCTTACGCCGCGGTGCTGGCGGGTATTGCAGTATTGTATGCCGCCGCTTTTTTCGTGTTCTCCGGCGGTGAAGTACATCAGGCTACCGCGATGGGAGAACTGAAAACCATCCTGTTGCCCGATAGCTCGGAGATCCGGCTCAATGTGAATTCATCGGTGAGATACGCGGATAAATGGAATGCGAAAGATGCCCGTGAAGTATGGATTGAGGGAGAAGCATTTTTCACGGTAACGCATAAACGCAATAATCAGCGGTTTGTAGTGCATACGCGCGACATGGATGTGCAGGTAACCGGTACCGCTTTTAACGTTAACACCCGGCGTGTACAAACACAGGTAGTACTGAACAACGGCGTGGTGAAACTGGCGCTGCATCCCCGCGGAAGCGATACCGCAGCATCTATCATCATGAAGCCGGGCGACATGATCACTTACTCAGCCACCACCAATGAGCTGACCAATAAAAAAGTAGACCCGGAAGTATATTCTTCCTGGCAAAGTAAAAAGTTATTATTTACGGATACGCCAATTACGGAGGTAATCAAATCCCTGCAGGATAACCTGGGCATCACTATTGAGCTCCAGGAGGAAAGCCTGGGCAGGCAAACATTTACAGGAACAGTACCTACAGATAATGTAGCCGTATTTTTCAGGACATTATCCAGATCGTTACAGGTAACCGTTACAAAAACGGGCGCCCATACATACAGGATCAACCAACAATAGTATTTGAACTGACATAATAAACAATGCCCTGCCCGCCGCATCCGGAAGGGGGAACTTATGCACCGATGAAATTATAATCAGCCATAATAACGAGGTAACAATTATTCAACCAACCTAATCTATTGCTATGATAGAATTTTACGCCAGGCGTGTTGGCGGAAGCATGGCTATGGCCCTGCTGATACAGCTTTGTGTGTCGCCGGCTACAGCGGCGCCTTTGCCCCGTCAACATGATGTATTGTACGCCACTACCCGTCCGGTTACACAGCAGCAGCCGCTTCCTCTGAAGGAGGTAATTGCGATACTGGAAGACCGGTATAAGATACGGATCAACTATACGGGCAATACCATCAAAGATCTGAAAGCAACGGTTCCTTCGCCCAAAACGGCCACGGTTAAAATGCAGGCTTACCTGCAACGCCTGCTGCAGCCATTAAACCTGGAGGTAGAAGAAGCCGGCACAGATAATTATATCATCTTCCGGAAAGATGCGCCTGCGCCGCCTGCTTCCGCACCGAAACAACAGGCGCCGGTTGCAGCTCCGGTAGCAACTGCAGTCACCACCACCCCGGCGCCCGTACAGGAGATACCCGTGCGTCCACCCGTGAAAGGACAGGTAACACAGGAAGACGGCGTGCCCATCCCGGGCGTAACCATTGTGGTGAAAGGTACGCGCAATGGGGTGCAAACCAATGCAGATGGCCGCTTTGAACTGAAAGATGTTCCCGATAACGCCGTACTGGTATTCAGCTACATCGGCTTTAAAACACAGGAAATAAAAACAGGAAAGCGTACGTCCATTTCCGTTACCCTGCTTACTGATATGCAGTCGCTGAAAGATGTGGTAGTAAACGGTTATCAGAACATTAAGAAAGATAATTTCACCGGATCAGCTGTTACCATTACGGGAGAAGAGCTAAAACGATTCAACCCCCAGAATATACTGGCCAGTATTCAATCTTTCGATCCCTCTTTTAAACTCGTGGAGAACAACTTCTCCGGTTCAAATCCCAATGCCCTGCCCAACATCAATGTAAGAGGCACCACCGCATTGCCCACCGGCAAAACCACGGAACTCACCCGCAACCAGATCAACAGCACACCCAACCTGCCGCTGTTTGTGATTGACGGTTACCCCGTTCCGGTGCAGTCGGTATATGACCTCGATCCCAACAGGATTGCGGCGGTAACCCTGCTGAAAGATGCGGCAGCCACCGCGATATACGGCTCCCGTGCCGCCAATGGCGTACTGGTAATCACTACCCGCCCTCCAAAGGAAGGCAAGCTGTCGCTCACCTATGGCTATGAACTGAACGTTACCACACCAGACCTCACGGCATACAACCTGCTCAACGGTGAACAGAAACTGGAATATGAGAAACTGTCAGGGGTATACAAAAACGCATTGGGACAGGGAGAGGACGAACTGCAGATGCAATACTACGCCAAACGCAGGAATGTACTGGCGGGGGTAAACACTTACTGGTTGTCGCAGCCGCTCGCTACCGATCTCGGTCACAAACATTCCGTTACGCTGGAAGGAGGATCACAGTCGCTCAAATATATTATCGATGGCCGTTATCAAACCAATGCAGGGGCGATGAAAGGCTCAGGACGCGATCGTTACAGTCTTGCTACCAACCTGCAATATAACCTGAAAGATAATAAAGTACTGTTCCGCAACCAGTTCACCATCTCGCAGGTAAACGGCCGTGAATCTCCTTACGGAGAATTTTCTACCTATGCCCGCATGAATCCCTATTTCCCTAAAACTGATTCTACCGGCAAGCTGCTGCGGGAACTGGATAAATGGAATGTACCCGATTACCAGACCAATGGCATGAAACTCAATACCGTGTTGAATCCTCTGTATGAAGCCACATTGGCCAGCTTCAACAAATCTGAATACCTGGAGTTTACGGACGCATTTTCTGCGGAATATAATATCACTAACACCCTGAGACTTCGCGGCGATTTCAGTTTAACCAAACGCCGCTCTACCGCCGATCAGTTCATTTCTCCCTATAGCAACGACTTCTTTGATAAAACCGGCGATGATCTGAAAGACCGTGGCAGCTACACTTTCGGTGTTCGCGATGAGATCCAGTACAATGGTAACCTGGTATTGAATTACAACAAAGGAATAGGCGATCACTTCTTCAACTCTTCACTCGGTTTAAATATGCAGGATGCTAAAAGCTCCTTGAAAACCTTTAAAGCACAAGGGTTTACGAACGACCGGTTTACTGATATCACTTTTGCCCGGACCTACGAAAAAGATAAAGCGCCTACCGGCGAAACTTATGAAGAAAGACTGGCCGGCGCTTTGGCAAGTATTAACTACTCCTATCAGAACCGCCTGCTGATGGATGCCACCCTGCGCGTGGACGGATCTTCGAAATTCGGGGCAGATGCGCGCATGGCGCCTTTCTGGTCGTACGGACTCGGATGGAACCTGCACAACGAAAAGTTTTTGCGCAACACCATTGTGTCGCAGCTGAAACTGAGAGCCACCACCGGTTTAACGGGTGAAGTATCTTTCCCGGCCTATTTATCCAATACTACTTATGAATACTATACCGGCGACTGGTACTCTACCGGTGTAGGTGCGCACTTTAAAGCGTATGGCAACTCCAACCTGAAATGGCAGCGCACACAAAACTACGACCTGGGTGCAGAACTCGGCCTGTTCCACGACCGGTTATATGTAGCGCCCCGCTATTATTACAAACGCACAAAAGATCTGCTGGCAGATATCAACGTAGCGCCTTCCACCGGCTTTTACCAGTACAAAGAGAACCTGGGAGAAATGGTGAACAAGGGATATGAGTTTAATATCCGCGGAAACGTATACCGCAAACGCGATATGTCTGTAAACCTTTGGGTGAACATGGTGCATAACACCAACGTGATCACCAAAATATCCAATGCGCTGAAAGCCTATAATGATGATATCGATAAGCAACAGAGTGAAAAGGATGAACTGAAATCTTTATCACTGCTGCGCTATAAAGAAGGACAATCCATGAATACCATTTACGCGGTAAAATCGCTGGGGATTGATCCTGAAAACGGCAAGGAAATTTTCCTGAACCCCGATGGTACTAAAACCTATGTATACGATGTGAAGAATACCGTGCCGGTAGGAGATCAGACACCTAAGCTGGAAGGGTTCTTCGGCGGTAACATAGTGTATAAAAGCTGGATGCTGGAAGTGAGCTTCTACACTAAGTTTGGCGGCGACTACTACAACCAGACACTGCTGGACCGCGTGGAAAATGCAGACCCGAGATTTAACGTAGACTCCCGCGTGTTAACTGACAGATGGAAGCAGCCGGGTGATGTTACTTTCTACAAAGACATTGCTGATCAATCACTGACGAGGGCCTCTTCCCGTTTTGTACAAAAAGAAAACAGGCTGGAATTTAAATCGCTGTACCTCTCTTATGAAGCGCCTGCAGCATTCTACAACCGTTTGAAGATGAGAAGCCTCCGTCTTTCCCTCAATATGAATGATATCGGCTACTGGTCTACCGTAGAGGCGGAAAGAGGTATTGACTACCCGTTTGCCAGGAGCTTCACTTTTTCACTTCAAACAAGGTTCTAAAATCATTATATATGAAGAAGTATTTAGTCCTCATTTTACTATTCTCCACCTCCTGCAGCAAATGGCTGGATATAAAACCGATTTCGGAAGTATCCGGCGATGAGTTGTTCAAAACCGAAGATGGCTTTAAAGACGCTGTGAATGGCCTTTACAGCCTGTGTTTGAATGAAGAGATTTACGGCAAGGAACTGATGGGTGGTTTGCCTGATGTATTGGCGCAAAACTATGCTATTCCCGTTATAGATGCGGGTGGTTACCGGCAGGCTGCTATCTATAACTATAATGATAAAAGCCTGATTGGCAGGAAAGATAAGATCTGGCAAAGATTGTATGAAGTGATTGCCAACAGCAATTTAATTCTTGCTAAAGTAGACCAGCAGAAAAATATCCTGTCAAATGTTAATTACGGCCTTATCAAAGGAGAATCGCTGGCGATGCGGGCCTGGTGTCATTTTGATGCGCTCCGCCTGTTTGCCCCTTCCTTTGCCAGCAAGCCGGGGGCACAGGGGGTACCTTATGTAACGGAGTTTTCCAAAAACGCCGCCCCCATGCAAACCGTAACAGCGCTGCTGGATTCTGTGATCAAAGATCTCACCGCGGCAAAAGAAATATTGCGTGGCGTGGACCCGATCTTAAATGCGGGTTATAAAGTAGGCTATATGATCAGGGATTCCAGTACAGAAGGCAACGGGGAAATGTTTGTACAGCAGCGCCGTCACCGTTTAAATTATTATGCAGTATGCGGTGAGCTGGCCAGGGTATATCTCTATAAAAATGACCCCGTACAGGCGTTACAGAATGCCCTGGAAATTATTAATGCAAAGAAATTCCCGTGGACCCGCCAGGAGGACTTCATGAATGGCAACGATGCAAAGAAAGACAGGATCCTGTATAAGGAACTTATATTCGGCTTCTATATGCCCAACCGGAAAGATGCCATGAACGACCAGTTCCGGAAAGGTAACGGACAGGGATTGTTTATTTCCAGCACAGAAGGCAAAAATATTTATGAAGTAGCAGGAATAGGCGGGGAGGACTTCCGTTTTAAACAATGGTTCAGCGAGCAATCCGTAAACAGTACTACCTACCTGCAACTGGAAAAATACAAGCGCACGGATGATAATCTTCACTACCTGATGGGACCGGCACTGCGGCTCAGTGAAATTTATTACATCGCGGCGGAATGCACTTTCACTACGGATCCGGGTAAAGCCTGGGCATATTTCAATGAAGTAAGACTGTACCGCGGTATCGGGCCATACACTGGCCCGGCTGATGCCAACAGTTTTTATACCGAATTGCTGAAAGAAGCGCGCAAAGAATTGTACGGGGAAGGACAGCTGTTCTACATGTACAAACGCTTAAACAGACCGATACTGGGATTAGGCGGCAAGCCGGTGGCTGCCTCTGATGGCGTGTTTGTACTGCCGCTTCCTGATGATGAAATCGCATACGGTAACCGATAAAATATAGCACATGAAAAAGATAACAGCGATAAGCATGTTCAGCTGGATCCTGCTGATAGCATGCAAAAAGCAGGATGATCTGGTGTTCCGTGAGAACAGTAATGTTTATTTTGATTTTACAGATGATATAAAGAGCACCAGGGTAGACAGCTTCTTTTATTCCTTTGCCCTTTTCCCCGAAATATCAATAGACACCCTTTTATTGCCGGTAAGGATTTCCGGTGAGCGGGTGGCATACGACAGGTGGTTCAAAGCAACCGTAGTAGCCAGCGGATCTACCGCCACCGCCGGATTGCACTACAAAGCGCTGGACACGGCATATAAGATCCCGGCCGATTCAGGTAAGGCTTATCTGCCGCTGATCATTTACGGAAGCGATCCGCTGCTGCTGGATACCTCTGTGGTGATTAAGCTAAAGATCTCTGCTTCCTCTGCATTCAGCAACGACTTTCCCTCCTACGATACTGCCAAGATTACTTTTTCAAACCGGCTGGAACAGCCGCTGTGGTGGGTGGTATGGGAAAGCGACCTCGGTGTTTATTCCCGGGTGAAGCATGAACTGTTTATCCGTACTTCCGGCACCACGGAGTTACAACTGGATAACTCCGACTGGCAATCCACTCCCAAAACATTGTTTTACCTGCGGCAGTTCCGGGCGTTTATGATGGACCCTATTGCCCGCACAGCCGACTATAAGGACAAGGGTTATGCTATCGGACAGGAACCAAACGGTACTTATTATTTCTATAATACAGGTAATCTTAATAAAAAATACCCGCTCGAATACAGTGCTGCAGACGGCAGGTATTATTTCCATGACGAACACGGGAACAGGATTGTACCACAATAACAAAAACCTATACACATGAGACATGTATTTCTATATATCATAGGCATCCTGGTATTATTTACCGCCTGCTATAAAGACAAAGGCAATTACGATTATCACCCGGTTCCCGAGCCGGTGATCACGCGGTTAGATACCGCTTACACGGCGGTTGTAGGAGATAGCTTTATCATATCTCCGAAGGTGGTGCTGGCCTCCGGCAATACAAAGTACGAGGGATTGTGGAAGATTTCCGTTCCCGGCCAGATGGGTACGCAGGATTATACCGGCCAGGAGCTGCGCATTGTATTTGGTTTGGGCGCATCGCGCTATCCCGCAGTGTATATTGTATATGATAGTATTACCGACATGAAGTACTATTATAAATTTGTCATCAACGGTACTGCTACCTTTACGCGCGGCACGGTGGTATTGAGTGATGATGTAACGGCTTCTAAAATATCTTTTATTAAGGAAGATGGCACCGTACAAGCCGATGTATATACCAATATTAATCACGATACCCTTCCTGGTGGCGCATTGCAGCTAACCATGATGAAAAATGTTAACTATGGTAATCTCATTACGGGTTACTGGGCTACTTTTAAAACAGGGGGTGTTTATATTGATCCTAATAACCTGAGCAAGGTGAGAACGCTGGCGAAGAATTTTTATTCCGATCCGGGGCCGCTGGAGGTATCTACTTTTATTCCTTCGAGTCTTGGCGTACCCGTAGGTATTATCAACAAAAAGTTATACCGCGGTGCTACAGAAACAGCGCCTTTTGCCACCTATTATGGTTTTATGGGCATCCCGCTTTCCGGTACCTATAGCTTGTCTCCGGCCATTATTGCGAGTGATCCTGATAACCGGGGTTATTTCGTGGGCTTTGAGGAAACGAAGCGGAAGCTGGTACGGATGGACTGGGGCAATTATCTTGATACTAACTACATCGTAAAAGATTCTGCATTTACCCCCAAGAACCTGAAGATGGATATGTTGCACCTGGGTCGTTTTTCAGACAATGAATGTTATGCGTTCTGCGACAGTGTTGGCCAGATCAGGGAACTGCGTTTCGGCGTGGAGTTCAGAACCGGTAGCGATCCTGTTTTTCACGCGCTGGAAAAAAGAAAGCCGGTGATTGCGGATAAGATCAATGCAGCCACACTTTGGGCAGAATCGCCGGTGGGCGTATTTTATTTTACGCAGGGAGATAAGGTATACCGGTATAACCCATTGAATAAGGATGTGAAAGAAATGGCTGCTTCTTTCAGCGGTCAAACGATTACCATGCTGAAACTGCTGGATAACGGCAACCAGTTGCTGGTGGGTGTGAGAGGCAGTATTTTTTACCTGGATGTAGGCACGGGGCATAATGGAGAAACCACGAAGAGAGTGGATGGTATTCCGGGAGCGCCGAAGGATGTGATTGTGAGAGCGAATTAATGAATGAGCCCCTATTGCATAAAACGAAGAAGCCGTCAATTATGACGGCTTCTTCGTTTTATATGTTTAGTGATTTTTATTCTCCGGTCCATTTATCCCGGTCGTCCATACTGAACTTCCAGGGGGCCATATTATTTTCGATGTTGCTGAACATGCCGGTCCATTCTGCCGGGGCGCTGGATTCTTCCATTACCAGGTGGCGGCGCAGCTGGAGGATAATATCCAGCGGGTTAATACTTACCGGGCATTCCTGTACGCAGGCGTTACAGGTAGTGCAGGCGCGCAGTTCTTCTTCCAGGATATAATTGCGTAACAGGCTTTTGTTGTCATCTGTAAAGGCGCCATTCGCTTTGATGTTGCGGCCAACTTCTTCGAGACGGTCGCGGGTATCCATCATTATTTTACGGGGCGACAGGAGTTTGCCGGTGATATTGGCCGGGCAGGCAGCTGTGCAGCGGCCGCATTCTGTGCAGCTGTAGGCGTCCAGCAGATTTTTCCAGGTGAGGTCCATTACGTCTTTGGCGCCGAACTTAGGCATGGTATCGGAGGCAGGAGCGTTGGCAGCCAGCTCCGGTTGCAGCATCAGCTGTACTTCATGCTGTACGGCAGGCATGTTTTCCATTTCACCTTTGGGCTCCAGGCTGGCATAGTATGCATTGGGAAATGCGAGGATAATATGCAGGTGCTTGGAATAGGGGAGATAGTTCAGGAAAGCGAGTACACCGGCGATGTGCAGCCACCAGCAGCTGCGCTCCAGTATTTCCAGTGAGCTATCGGACATGCCGCTGAAGATGGGCGCAAACATGCCTGAAATCCAGAAGTTGCCGGTAGCTATATAATGTGTGGCGCCTTTCGCCTGTAATGCCTGATCGGCTGCGTTCATGGTGAGGAACAGGAGCATCAGCACAATTTCGGTGATCAGGATATAGTTGGCATCTGAGCGCGGCCACCCGTCAAGATCCTTGCTCATAAAGCGTTTCAGCTTTAATATGTTTCTGCGTACCAGGAAGACGGCGCATCCGGTAATTACCAGTACAGCAAGCACTTCAAATAAACCGATCAGCACGGGGTAAACAGCGCCCAGTACGGGAACGAATAAACGATGTGTACCCAGGATACCGTCCAGGATGATTTCCAGTATTTCAATATTGATGATCAGGAATCCGGCATATACGAAAAAGTGCAATACAGCTACCAGTGGGTTACGGAACATTTTTTTCTGACCAAAAGCCAGCAGCAGCAGATTTTTCCAACGCTGATCCGGATGGTCACTCAGGTCTGTATCACGCCCCAGTAGTATATTTTTCCTTATCCGGCTTGCCTTTTGGGCAAAAAGATATACCGCTGTTCCGAATAGGATCACAAATAATAATTCTTGTACGATTTGCATTAGCTCAGATTTGACTCCCTAATTTATGTCTTTTTTAGCTATCAGCCGTTAGCGGTTAAGGTTTAGTGTATTTGATTTTTTTGCTAAGTGCTAACTGCTAATGGCTAATTGCTTATTTTTGCAATCATGGAAAGCAGGAACATCATTCTAACGCAGGATATCATTCAAAAGAAAGTTGAGCGTATTGCTTATGAAATCTATGAGCATAACAGCGATGGCACGGATATCATATTAGCCGGTATCTGGGACCGTGGCGTGATCATAGCCCATAAACTGGCCGCTATTCTCGGACAGATATCTCCCCTGAAAATCCATATTATTGAATTGCGCCTGGATAAGCAGCATCCCGGTGAAGTAGTGGTATCTGAAGAAATAGACTTCAATAACAAAGTGATAGTGGTGGTAGATGATGTGGCCAACTCCGGCCGCACCATGCTTTACGCCCTGAAGCCGCTGCTGAAGTATCTCCCCAAAAAGATCCAGACGGCTGTACTGGTAGACCGTAAGCACAAATCTTTCCCTTTATCCGTTGACTTCGTAGGATATTCACTGGCTACCACGCTGCAGGACATGGTGCTGGTAGAAATGAACGGGGAAGAAATTGTTTCCGCTTACTTTGAATAAGTGATTAAAAATAGATTGCGTGTAATTTCATGTTCCCCTTTGAATTGATTTCAAAGGTGGGGGCAGGAAACTTCAGCATATTCAACACCTGGAATATTACTTTAACGCCTTTTTTCCGTGTGGGTATTTTTGTAAAATCCACATCGGGGGAAAGATAGAACTGGCGTATACGCCGGAGCTGACTGTAGTCGTGGTAGATACTGTGTTCGTCTGTCCAGGTATTATCGCGGCCGCCTATCATACCCTGTGAGCCATATCCCACGGCAATATTCAGCCATTTGGGGAGCCGGCTTTCTTTCCGGAAGGAGTAAAGGTTTACTGACAGCCAGTACGTTTGACCGTTATAATCTTTCAGGGTTCTTTCCCAGAAGGTGGTGCCAAAGAGCTGATCTGCCTTATGCTGTAATACCGGGTCATCGTAATGTTGTGGATGCGCCGAAAACTTTAGCTGGATACGTTGTTCGTTCCAGGCCAGTTCCTGGCTGATGAGCAGGGCAGACCCGATGGCGTTGGCGCCCATATCTCCCCAGGAAAATCCCCATTCAGCAGAGTAGCCGTCCAGCACTTCCACAACGGACTGGTAGGCAAACCCGCTCAGGCCGCCGATCCAGATTTGTTTTTTTCGTGGTAGTCCCGACCAGCGCCACATTTCGCGGCTGTATTTCCCGATGAAGTATGCGCTGAAAATATGCCCGGCCTTATCCACCTGGTTCCATTCGCCCATATCATTAAAGAAATGAAATCCCGACCTGGGGTAGCCTTTGTACCAGGCGGTGTTGAGCGCTGCCAGTCCGGCGCCATAAAGGGCTGCAGTAGTGCCGCTCAGGATCCATACGCGTGATGGGATGGTAGTATCGGGTATAGTGGAGAAAGGCACTTTTTTTTGTGCCATGCTGCTGAAAAACGGCAGTAACAGGATCAGGATAAGCAGTGGCTTTTTCATGCGGGTAGCTAAACAATACCGGGAATGCTGAAAGGGGGGAAATTCCGGAGGAGTCCATTCTTTCAACATTCCCGGTTTTTATCATCTTTTCAGATGACGGGCTTTATTTCAGTTTCAGATCCTGAATAATGCCGGTTATTTTCTGATTCAGTTCAGCGGTCACCTTGTCGTAGTCACCTGCGTTGGCTAAAGGCGCATTTACGCTGAAATAGAATTTGATCTTTGGTTCAGTACCGGAAGGACGGGCGGATATTTTGCTGCCATCTTCCAGTACAAACTGCAGTACATTGGATTTCGGGAGGTCCAGCGATTTAATGTCGCCGGTTTTAATATCCCTGATCTGTTGCAGCTGGTAGTCGTAAAGGGTTACAACCGGTGAGCCGTTGATGGAAACCGGTGGATTTTCGCGGTATCCGCGCATCATTTCAGCGATTTCTTCGGCGCCTCTCATTCCCTTCTTGGTAATAGAAATCAAACTTTCCATGTAATAGCCATAGCGTACATAGATGTCGATCAGTTGTTCAAACAGGGTTTTGCCCTGGCTGCGTGCGTAGGCGGCCATTTCACAGATCATGGCTACAGAGGCGATGGCGTCTTTATCGCGTACATTCTGACCAATCATATAACCATAGGACTCTTCACCTCCGCAGATGAAGTTTTCCTTTGGCTCTTTCCGGCGGATCAGGTCAGCGATCCATTTGAAGCCGGTAAGTACGTTATAGCAGGTAATATTGTTTTTGGCAGCAAATACATCGATCAGGTCGGACGTTACAACTGTTTTGGCAATATAGTCGTTTGCTTTGGCGAGTCCTTTGCTTTTGCGGCTTTCCACGATGTAGTTAAACAGCAGTACGCCGGTTTGATTACCGTTGAGCAGGATCCATTCTCCTTTCAGGTCTTTCACGGCAATGCCTACACGATCGGCGTCGGGGTCGGTACCCAGGAGGATATCGGCATCGAGTTCTTTGGCTTTTTTGAGGCCGAGGCTCATGGCTTCCGATTCTTCCGGGTTAGGGTATACTACGGTGGGGAAGTTTCCATCGGGGGTAGCCTGTTCCTGGACAATGTTTACATTGGTAAAGCCGTATTGTTCCAGCAGCTGGGGTACCTGGGTGATACCGGTACCGTGAATAGGGGTATATACTATTTTAAGATCGTGCTGTTGTTTGTTAATATCGGGATTGATGGACAGGCTGAGCAGTTCCTGACGGTATGCTTCGTCTATTTCTTTACCGATGAGGGTGATATTGGCTTCACCACCGGTCCATTTCACCTCATCCGGGGAAGCGATGTTCTCTACTTCACGGATCACATTGTTATCGTGTGGTGGTACCAGCTGTGCGCCGTCGTCCCAGTAGGCTTTGTAGCCATTGTATTCCTTCGGGTTATGGGAGGCGGTAAGTACCACGCCACCCTGGCATTGAAGGTAACGGATGGTAAAAGACAGTTCCGGGGTGGGGCGCAGGCTTTCAAAAAGAAACACCTTAATGTCGTTGGCGGCAAAAACGTTGGCAACGGTTTCCGCGAAAAAGCGGGCATTATTGCGGCTGTCGTGTGCAATGGCTACCTTAATTTCGCCGGTAAAGGTTTTTTTGAGGTAATTGGCGAAGCCCTGAGTGGCCATTCCAAGGGTATATTTATTCATGCGGTTGGTGCCAACGCCCATGATACCCCTGAGGCCACCGGTACCAAATTCGAGGTTACGGTAAAAAGCGTCGTTGAGATCATCAGGGTTCCCTTCCTGCATTTTTTTCAGTGTGGCAACGGTTTCAGCATCGTAATTACCGTTGAGCCATTGCGTTACTTTGCTTTGAATATTTATATCCATGATCTTTTTTTTGTGAGCCGTAAGTGCTAAAATGGATTGTAAAGTAAAAATAAAAAAATGAATGTTGGAAATTACAGATTTCAAAATACATTGAAAATCCCTTGTATTGGTTAATTTTGCGGCCATGAGGCGGTATGAAGATACTTATAAACAAAAAGGATTACGTAAACAGTTAGTCGATAGTATCCGTCAGAAAGGTATTACAGATGAAAACGTACTGGCAGCTATTGGCAATATTCCCAGGCATTTTTTCCTGGATACGGCTTTTGAGAGTATAGCTTACGACGACAGGGCCTTCCCTATCGGGGAGGGGCAAACCATTTCGCAGCCGTATACGGTAGCCTATCAAACGCAGCTGCTGGAGGTAAAACCCTATGAAAAAGTGCTGGAAATAGGGACAGGCAGCGCCTACCAGGCATGTGTGCTGGCCGAGCTGAAAGCCAATGTATTTACGATAGAACGACAACGGAAGCTGTTTGACCAGGTAAAAAGTTTTCCTTTTAAAGCCCAATATCGTAATCTTCGTTTCTTTTACGGAGATGGTTATGAGGGATTGTCTACCTATGCGCCCTTTGACAAGGTGCTGGTAACGGCAGCAGCACCCTATATCCCTGAAAAATTGCTGCAACAGATGAAGATCGGCGGCAAAATGGTGATTCCCGTTGGCGGGCAGGAGGTACAGCGTATGCTGCGCATTACCAAAATCAGCGAAACGGAGAATGAGCAGGAGTTATTCGATAACTTCTCCTTTGTACCCATGCTGGCCGGAAAAAAATAATGCAGGGGAGATGAAGCCCCTGCACTGATATGATCCTGCCTGATTAAAGCCGTCCTGCGCCCTCCCTGGGCTTTTCTTCTTCCTGTTTTTCTTCTTCTTCCTGTGGTTTCTTTTTCTTAAAGAGGTTCGGGTCCATTTTGCCAAAACGGTAGCGCACATTCAGCCGGATGAAGCGGGTAGTCCTTTTACGGTCGTAATCCTGGATGAAGGTATTGGTTTCATAATGTGAGCTGAACTGCTGCGTATTCAGCAGATCCGAGATATTGAGGGCCACCACCAGCGATTTGTTCAGCAGTTCCTTGCGGAGTCCCAGATCAATTCCATTCATGGCTTTGAATGTTCCCTGCGGCTGAATACGGGGAGAGCGGAAATGACCGCCTAGCTCCACACTAAACTTACCGGGTAAACGAAATTGTGTGTTCCCGTTTAATCCGTAGCTGAAGTTTTCATTATTGATGGCGATGCTGGTAAGCTTGCTGTATTCTACATTCAGATTGGCCCATACTTTCCACCACTTGGTAAGGTTTAAGCTATAAGACACATTTCCGCCCATATTTTGCTGGGTGGCCAGGTTCATGGGTTTGGTGGTGGTAACGCCGGAAATGGTATCGAGGGTGCTGATACGGTCTATGTTATCATTTGTTTGCGCGAAATAGGTACTGGTGCTCAGGTAATTATTGGATTTGGGATAATATACCGAGTAGCCTACCTCAAACTTATGCGACAGTGCCGGCTGCAGCTCCGGGTTACCCGTGCGGATATTCTGCGGATCCGAGTTGTTGATATATGGTAGCAGCTGATCAAAGTTGGGCCGGTCTATCCGGGTGGAATAGTTGAACACCAGGCTCTGGTTCTGGTTTTTCGGCATATTGTATTTGAGGAATACGCTGGGAAACAGGTTAAAGAAACGGTTATTCACCGTGGTATCTTTTGTAAACGAGTATCCTTTGAGCTGCGATTGTTCTGCACGCACGCCTACCTGGTAACCGAGGTTGCCGATGGCGTTGGCGAAATTGAGATAGCCTGCGTAAATATCTTCTTCATAATCATATTTATTGGACAGGGTGGGGCTGATCACATAATCTTTTTCGTCCCAGTCGAACAAGGTGGCTACGTAGTTATTGTCGATATGCCGCATGGTGGTTTTCACCCCTGCTTCCAGTTTACCTTTCTTACCAAGTGGGGAAGTGTAGTCCGATTGCAGGTTCCAGAAGCGGTTGCCATTTTTCCCTTTATTGCTTTGTTTATCGGCGTTGGGAAGCGTATCAACAGATGCGATGTGATACTGGGTATTGTAGTTACTTCCGCTGCTGCTGTTATTGCCGCTATAGCTGATGTAGGCTGTGAGTTCCTGGTTGGGTTTATCGAAAGTATGTTTGTAACTGAGATTGGTATTTTTATTATTGCCGCGGTTGTAACTGTTATTGGCACGTTCCCCGTTACGCAGGGATTCCATTTTCTGGTCCATGTAGTTCAGGAAGATGTTGTCTTCATTCTGGCTGTGGTTATAGTTCAGCCCCTGCGACAGCGTGAAGGTATTGTGATCATCCATGAAGTAATCGAATCCGAAGCGGCCGCCGTTGTTGGTGTTCCTGTTTTCATTTTTGCTGATCTGGGAGAAGTACCAGGTATCGCTGCTGTCTGCGATAAGATTCTGGCGGAAGCTTTTTCCGCTGCCGTTTACCTGTTCGTAGCGACCGTTGTAGTTGGCGAAGAAGTTAAACCGTTTCATACGCAAACTGGCATTGGCGCTTCCGAAGCCTTCTCCGCGGGTAGTGCCGCCTGCGTTGAACATTACGTTGTAGCCGATGGCCTTATCTTTTTTCAGGACGATGTTGATAATACCGCCGCTGCCGTTGGCTTCAAATTTCGCGGAGGGATTATTGATCACTTCCACCCGGTCGATGCTTTCCGCGGGGATCATTTGCAGGGCTGTTTTAGCATCCCCGAAAGGAGAGGGTTTACCATCTACATAAATAGTAACACTTTTACCACGGAGCGTAATGTTATCATCAATATCCACATCCACGCTGGGAATGTTTTTTAGTATATCCGTTCCCGTTCCTCCTTCTGCATTGATCATATTACCGGCATCAAATACCTGCCGGTCTATTTGCATGGAGAAGGCAGGTTTTTCTGCTTTTATTTCCACTGCGTTCAGCACTTTACCGGCAGGTTGCAGGCGAAGTGTGCCGGCCAGCGTATTTTTCCCTTCTGTTACCCTCACTGCCTTTTCCAGTTTTTCGTATCCCATAAAGGTGATGCGGACAACATAGATGCCGGGCGTAATATTATTGAGTGAGAAGGCGCCGGTGGGAGTGGTATAAGCGCCGGTAACCATAGAGGAATCTACTTGCTTGAGTAGTACCACAGAAGCATATTCGATAGGTTTCCCGGTAACAATATCTGCTACTTTCCCTGTTATCTTCAGGCTTGTGGGGATTGGCGTTTGTGCGTTGACGTTATACGACGCAACAAACAGCACGACCATGAGTGAGAAAAAATTTCGCATGCGTGGACTTAGCAACTTTAATAATGATACAACAACAGCGTAAAAGTAACAGGCGTATGTTTAAACATTCACGAAATATGATGAGTGGTAGCTAAAAAAACATGGCCGGCAGCGTGTTGTAACACTACTAACCGGCCTGTGGTTTGCATTCACCTTCTTTAATCTGTTTTTTAGAAACTCTGCATGGGATCGCCCATCTGTGTATCGTTTCCGGAGTCTTTCTTTTTCTTTTTAAACAGCGAGGCATCAAATTTACCGAAGCGGTAGCTGAAGTTGAGTTTCAGTATCCTGGATTCACGTTTGCGGATATAATCCTGTGCAAACTCCGGTGATGCCTGGTTCAGCTCATACTGACGGGTATTGAAAATATCTGATACGCTGAGCGTTACAGAAGCTGCTTTATTTTTCAGGAAATCTTTTTTCACTGCGAGGTCCACCATGCTGAAACCTTTGATGGTACCCTGTGCGGAGCTTGGGATCTGGTTAAATCCACCTCCTCCGCCGCGGCCGCCCCCGGACGACGGGAGCGCAATAGTAGGCGCCTGGTAAGTAGCATTTACCTGCACGGTGAAGTTGGCCGGTAATTTTGTTTCAGAATTTATTTTAGCAAACCAGCTGAAGCCGTTGTTATCATAGTTCTGACCATTGGCGTTTACCTTCATATCTGTTTGGTAGAGGTTTACGTTGGTGGTGACATCCCATCCTTTCAGGATTTGATTTTTCATGGTCAGCTCTGCACCGTAAGAGTTACTCCTGTTGGCATTGATGTACTGCGTGAGCAGTGTATCCGCGCCAATGGGTGTGCTGATGGTGGAAATCATATCGTTGGTATTCCTGAAATACACGCTACCCAGGAAGTTGCTGTTGGCCCAGTTCTTCACATATGAAAACTCAAAGCTGTTGGTGTATTCCGGTTTCAGGTTTGGATTACCTTCCCGTTGATTCTGCGGATCGCTGTAATCGCGGTAAGGGATCAGCTGGAAGAAGTTGGGCCTGTTTACACGGCGGGAATAATTCAACTGTAACTCCTGGTCGTTCTTTAATTTTTCAGAGAGAAAGAGGCTGGGAAAGAAGCCTGGTACTGCTTTGGTGGGCTTGTACTTAGTGCCTTCATTTTCGCCTGCATACACATATTGCTCTACACGTAAGCCTGCCTGGTAGCCGAAGTTGCCGATGGTATTGGCGAAGTTGGCGTAACCGGCATAGATCTCTTCGTTGTATTTATAATTGTTGGAGAGCTGCGGGTTGTTGATAAATTCACCGGTAGTGGTATCCCTGTCGTACACGTTATACATACTGGTATAATCGCGTAAAGTAGCTTTGGCGCCTACTTCCAGCTTGCCATTCTTCCCAATGGGGTTGGTGTAATCTGTTTGAAAAGTAACAAAAGTGGTTTTGCCGTTGGTGGTATTGTTTTGCAGCAATGCTTGTCCGAGTGGCAACCCTGCCGCGTTTTGCGCTTGTGTGAGATAGTCGCCGTTGCGGTTATTTTTGCTGTTATTATAATTGATATCAGCGGTCCATTCTTTATTCGGCTGTGCAAAGGTATGTTTGAAACTCAATGCAGTGGTGTAGTTGCGGAAGCTGAAGTTATTATTGTTCAGGCGGTCGCTGATACCGGTTACCATGTGATCTTTATCGGAGAATGTGCTTCGCAGGTCTTCGTTGTTTTTAAAATCTCCGGCCACAATATTTTGTGAAATGGAGATGGTATTCCTGTTATCGGGCATATAGTCCAGGCCGAACCGTCCGAACTGAAACAGTGGTTTGCTGGTGCTGTTGCTGTTCTGGAGGAGGAAGTTGGTATCTGCCTTTTGGCCGTTGCTGTAGTTGCTGCGGCTGGTGGTACCCTCTGCCCAGTTTTGATTGGCATTGATGTTATAGTTGGCGAACACATTGAATTTACCCTGACGGATATTAATATTGCCGCCGCCGTTGTATTTGTTGCCGGTACCGATACCCGCATTCACGGCGCCATTGAAGCCGGCTTTACGGTTTTTCTTCAGCACAATATTGAGTATACCGGACATGCCTTCTGCGTCGTATTTTGCAGAGGGGTTGGTAACCAGTTCAATACTTTCTATCGCATCTGCCGGAATCTGATCGAGTGTGAGTGTGGAGGGTTTGCCATCTACAAAGATATTGGGAGAAGCATTACGAACGGTAACATTTCCATCGAGGTCTACATTCACGGATGGTACGTTTTTCAGTACATCCTGTGCGGTGCCGCCAACGCTGGTGAGGTTCCTGTCTACGTTAAATACTTTTTTATCGATGCCCATTGCAAAGGCGCTTTTCTGGCCGGTGATCTCCACGCTTTGCAGTGTTTTTACGTTCTGCTGCATTTTGATATTGCCAAGATCCTGTTCGGTGGCCTGTGGCGTGATGGTTACTTTTTTCTGCATGTTAGTGTAGCCCATGAAATTAACACGTAGAATCATGGGGCCGAAGGGCAGGTTTTCCAGGCTGAAGTCGCCATTGGGTTTGGTGAGCATGCCTGTCACCAGTGAGGAATCTTTCTGCCTTAATAAAGTAACAGAAGCATATTCTATTGCTTTCCCTGTTTTAGCATCCACCAGTTTGCCATATAAATGGCCAATCTGAGGCATGTTGGGTCTTCCCTGTTGTCCCTGTCCCTGTCGTGGGGCTGTAGCTCCCGGCGCCTGTGCAAAGGTGTGCGCCTGCCACAAAAGTATACCAGCAAGAACTGCGTAGCATTTTTTCATCCTTATCGTTTTTTATCCGGACTTTCTTCTCAGATAAGGACAAATGTATCGGGGTACAGGTATGAATGGTTTGAGATTGTGATGAGTGGAATTATTACGCGCAGGAAATCGCAAATATAAGCGCTAAGAGGTCTTAACAGTAGTTAACAGAGCTGTGTTTCAGCGTATTACCAAAGGGAGATAGCCATACCTATTAACCCGGTAATGAGTCCGCTGATGGCGCCGAGAAGTTTAAAACTTTTTAGTTCCCTGCTGAGGAGATTGTGGGTAATGGTTTCCAGTTGTGCTGCGGAGATACCTGCAATTTTCTGTGCTATCATTTTTTCCAGGTTCAGGTCCTGTTCTATGTTATCGAGGTATTGGCGGATGAGTACGGGAAAGAGGGTATCCAGTTCTGCTACCAGGTGGGTTTTTATCTGGTTTACAATACTATCGCCGATGAACATGGACAGTACGGGCATTGCTTTGGGAAGTCTTTCCCGCAGGAAGCTGTCCAGGTGCGCTTCTACGAGTGGAATAATCTTTTTGATCTTTTCAGGATCGGTCATTTTAGCTTTGATATCCTCAAAAGAAAACTGTTGCGCTACCAGTGCCCCGATGCTGTTAGCCAGGTGTGTTTGTCTTTTTGGGAACAATCCCTGCAGGGTGATAAAGCCGGTTTTAACGGGTTTATACGGGCGAAAAAGCAGGGTAACAGCAAGGCTATTGAGTAACCAACCGATGACAGCAGCGATGAGGGGAAGGAAAAAGATCATTGAATGAATTGATTTTCAGATGTTACAAATGTAAAAAATTGGAAGGCAATAAGTGAATGAATTTTTTGGTTAGAGGAAGGAGCCTTGTTGGAATAAGTGGGGGAGGCCGTTGCTGAACCATAATGGCATTTCGTCAGGGGGATGTGAAAAGTGATGAGATGATCCTTTTGGGTGGCGAGATGGAGGGCTAATTCTTCAGAAGAGTCAAGAACGATAAGGTCGTCTATCAGTCTGAAGTGTTGGTTTAATTTATTACAGATTACCATAATAATTCTTTTCAATTTCATAAACGGGGACATTATGACCACCATTCATAGCGCGTTTAAATACTCTATCCAGCGATATTTCAAGCGTTGCCAATCCCATAAAGAGCATGTTTATCCGGTATTTTTCTTTTTTAAACGTGCGTATCAATGACCAGCTCTCTTCCTCGGTAAAATGGCCTTCATATACAAAATCTTCATTTTGCTCAAGTGCGGATTTATATTACAATTCAAAAGTTTGGTTGTGTTTGGAATTAAGCCTTTTTCTGATCAGATCAGCCTGTTGCTGCGACAATTCGCTCTCAATAATAAAATCGTTCAGTTTACGGGAGACTGAAACGATTTTCATTTTGCCATCCGGGTATTCCATGTAGTATTTACCCTTTGGAAGACTTTTATGATAGATCATAAAAGGGTTTCCTTGCAATAAGGTTTCATCCCGCAGTTTTTTAACGGCAGTCTGTGCTCTTTTTCTATTCTGTTATTCTGTCAATGGCCTTATCATATGATTAATTTCATCTCAACGAATTTAAATAAAAAAGATAGAGAGTCTGTTGTTTATACAAACAAAAAAGGCTTCTTTTTTACAGAAGCCTTTTTATTTTTCCGGGTGATTGAAGGGTTTCGAACCCTCGACCCTCAGAACCACAAAAGTGTACTCCTGAAATTGTTTTTTCTTAGCAATTGGCAATAATATTAATATATATTATAAACTATTTATCTTTGACTTAATATTTCTGGAATTGTTCCTATTAATTGTTCCTTATTCTAATTGTGTATATCTATGCTACTTGTGTATCTCTATGCTACGCAAATAAACTGCGTACGATGAATAGATATTAGCCTTCTCAAAATACCTACCCTTAACCCCAAAAATGTGATGTAATGAGTAAAGAGAGAAGGATCACACCTAAGTCCAAAAGAAAGATTAAGCAAAGCTGTAAATCAACCGATCCTATTCCGCAGAGGTTTTTTGTGCTGGTTCCCCGCGTTCTCCCAGTTTTTCGTTTACCATCCTTTCCAGATCCGCACGCTGTGAAGTCACCGAAAGATTTTTAACAGCTGCCAGAATCTCTGCAACAGCTGCAAGCATAACGTCATTTGTTGCAGAGATTCTTTTTAAAACAGCGCCCAAATCCATAATATCTTGCGCCTCCCATTCTCCTTCCCCTGTTTGCAACCAATCAGTATTCAAGTCTGGGAATGCCGCTTTGATCTTCCCCAAACTAGTTGTGTTAATCCCTTTTCCGATGCTGGAAACGAATCCAGTTGACAATTTCGCCTTGTCCTCAAACGCCGCATGTGAGAGGTTTTTAGCTTTTAGGTATTGCTTCAGACGGTCCTTTACTGACATTTATTTTAGTTTAGTTGTTATATATGATTGATAAACAATTAGATATAATTTATCATAATAAATATTAAAACAAATTTCAGTGAATGATTGGTTTTTGCTGAAATTTGTCAGTAATTTCGCATTATCATACAAATTTACATGATAAATGCCATGACAAAAAAGAGTAAAAGTAACAGAAATAGGTCATACGTAGAAATACGCAACCAGGCAAGGAAGGCTTTGAAAATGGAGATCTCGGCGCAATTAGGGCCTAAAGACCGTCAATCCATTATAAACAGTACAGGTTTATCCCATTCTGCAGTTTACAAAGCCCTTAATGTAAATGATAACTATTGGTCCCCAGCCGCCATTCGAGAAGCCCAAAAAATAGTCGAAGAAAGAACAACTGTTGAGTTATGAGTGCAGATAACGAATTGTTTCCGCTATTGGAAAGAGCCAAAGCACATATGGAATGTGCCAGTAAAATTTTTATTGACATTGAAAAGAAGCTGGCGGGTATCCACCCGCCCGGCAAAACTAAAAAGGGAAGTCGGGTAACACCCGGACGCACTGCCGAAGTTCTTGCAAAGAGCATGAGTAGAAGAAAAATAACCCCAAAAAAAAATTAATTCACCACCATGACAAACATTTTCAACTCGTTAAATACAGCAATCCGCTTTACCCAAAAAGGCAGAGCAGCAAAAGGTGATCTGATGAAGGTTACCAGTTTCCGCGAAGCTGAATACAGAAGGTATATACAGGCGGCGCAGTTTGTATATCCAATGTGGGTGTATATACTCAATGAACGCCCGGAAGGGTACCTCCGTGTATTTGCTCGGTTGACCGTCGATAAAGTTGGCCTGATGATATACCGCTTGCAGGAGATAAGAACTACCAATATTTCCCTGCCATTGTTCAGAAATAGCGAGATAGACTTCATGTTGGATACACTCACAGAAATGTACAATAACCTCATTGAACTAACAGCACCGGATGCCGTACAGCAGGTATACGATGTATTGTTGAACAATCCAACAGGACATGGAACAGTATAACCACTACCAGTGGTTGGCGCTTGTTACCTGCGCTCTCCCGCTTGTAGCCTTTGTTGCAGCAGCTACAGCCATTACCATTATACCATATATACAATCACTCCTAAAATATTTTCAAAATGACAATTGACAGTTATTTAAACAAACCTTTCCGCATCCACGGACGGAAATTCTACCTATCAAAGGTAGAAGATCATATTTCCGGAGCAAACGGATACATTATTTGCGATGAGCATGACTTCCACCGTGCTAATGTGGAGCAGATAACAGAAACAGGAATCGGGTGGTTAAGCTATTTTCTTGGCGTGCAGGTCCGCGGTACGCTTACCTATAGCGACATGGAAAAAAATCTCATCATTAATTAATCACAATAACATGCAAATCTCTATTACAATGTCTCTTTTAACTTTTTTTTATGTAGTCGGGTTCATCATTACCGTGATCGGCGTCTTTCACGAGGAAAACAAGGATGTATCGTTTTGGAAGAAACTAATTATCTGTATCGGCTATCCTGTCTTCTTCCTCGCCGCCATCATATTTATACTAAAGGAAGGTATTGAAAAGAGCCTTAATGATAATTCTAAATAAGACCGCGTTCGGCGGGTTACCCGGACAAGTTGCCTATGCAGTAACCAGTAAACAACACCTGCCGGAGGAATCGATTTTATCATTGGTGCTCTCGAAGGTATCCAACGGACAGGCTCCGGCAGGTTTTTTCTTCACTATTTAATTTTTCACAATGGACTACATTGAAATTCCCGATTACATCACCGCCGCTGTATTGTTTATTGGCGTTTTAGCTGTTTGCCTTGTAGGCTTCGTATTGAGCATATCAGTTCACAAGGTTTATCAACTATTCAAGAAACCTAAAAGCCAATCCCGGAAGGCGTTGGAGATTGATCACATCAGCCGTGTTTACGAGGCGGCGAAAGATGGTATTTACAGGGCAGATATGAAAGCCGCGCTGGATGGTTTACAGGAACTGCGAAATATCGCCTGTGAACAAACAGTCATTAACGATAAATATTCATCGATATGAAAATTAAAATAATAGAATGCAGTGCATACGGGCCTGTCTTCGCCAATTTAATACCTGGTAGCATACATAATGTAATAGATCCACCAGAAATTTATAAAGAAGACAAATACGGCGTTTGGGTTATGGGTATAGGGGAACCTGTCAGGGTATTAAACGGAAAGGGCAGGCAGCAACCTAAAGAATATGTAGTTATATCGGATCAGGAGGCCGGGGATGATGGTAATGTTAATATTCCCGGTTAAGAATTATAACGAGCGATTCCCGTTATTATCCTGCACATTACCAGACGGGAAACAACGACAAACGGGCTATGTGCTTTTTGATTTTGATGATCCAGAACATGGTAAAATGATTGTTCGTAAATGGTTCCCAAATATCCAACAGGCGAAAATAGAAAGAATGACGCCGGGTAAATACGGAGAGCGCGGTATTATTTTTTAACGACTAAACGCGTCCGGAAGCGATACCGGAAAATGATTATGGAGTATTACATAGTAAGTGTAAAGCACACTAGTAAGGCCGATACAGCTTTAACCCTTTGGGGACCAAATAACGCAGGATATGTGTATAATAAATCCAGAGCAGGTGTATATACCCAGGAGCAGGCCGATACCTTTAAAGGAGATGAGGAGAACATCCCGGTGAGTAAAGAGAAAGCTGATAAATTGTTTCTCCCTGCGAAAGACTTTAACGACCAGTTTATCGCGCTGCCGAACGACACAACAGTAAGAACTATCCTGGGCATATCAACGTTACGCATGAAGCCAGCTAAGTACAAGTCCTGCAAAATGATTTTTCACCTTCCTGAAGAAACCGCACCGGCTACGGAACCCGGTAATCCAACATGAAAAAGAACATCATTATACACGGTAAGCAATGGTCCGGTAAATCTACTCTTGTAAACATGCTGACGGGCAAGTTTCACCCCAGGGAAATTGTTGCACTTGATACACAAACCTTATACAACGCCAAGCAATATGTTACTGAACATACAAAAGTTATTGTTATTGAAGGAGGGGATGCCGATGCTGTTAACCTGGTGGCCTGGGCACCAACAATTGAAACACCCGAATTTACAATAGAACCTTTTTACATCTTTATTTTTCAGGATTTACCTGACGGTATAACAGAAAGAAGCCGCGCTGAATACCAGGTTATTGAAACGACAAACTGATACTATTATGGCATACGAGGGAGAAAAGATCCGAGCGCAGATAAAGGCGATAACACGTAATCTGGTTGAGCTATCACCGGAAGAACAGCAGAAGCTTTCCGATGGCTTGCAGAACGTGCCGCAGAAGCAGATGCTTGACCAGATCCAGTATTTTGAAAGTACTATGCTTCCGAAAATCAAAGAAAAGAGAGGTGAAGATAGCGCTGATTACAAATTTTACGCTTCTGTATGTAACAGTCTCCTGTGGGCCTGTCTCATTCATGATCGATATGAGGCATTGCTAACACGCACCGCATCTCTGCAAATGATGAATGAGTTTTTGCGTGAACGCTTGACCGTGGCAGAGAAAACCCTGGATAGATGGAACGCCGCAGAAGATATAATTATGAATAAAACATTGGGCCAGTATGCTGATGTAATAAGCAAGCGGGCCGAAGAACTACTGAAAAACAGATAAGATGGAAGATACCGGAATTGAAATATTTGAGTTTGACCCGATGGCCGACTGGACGGTTGAAAAGAAAAATATGTTTGCAAAGCTGGAAGTATGGACCTTCCGAATACTGCAGAAAGAGAAAGATATTACGAGCAATCTCGGTGAGGACTTCTTTGTTATCTACATGACCTATGGTTTGTTTGCCGATAAAGCGCATGACCTTTTTCACAAGGTATGTTCCCTCGCAAAAGGTTATGATTTCAATGTATGTGAGGACAAATTTCTATGGGCACAGGAGAATAGCAAGTATAAGACTCTTTCCAAGTTGGCTAAGATCCTTAAATACTATGAGATTGATACGTCTTACGACGATGAAGCTATTGAAGATGCAGAAGCTATTTCCGTCTATCTCCCCGCTGGTGTAGATCCTAACTTCGCTCTGGAGCATGGCTTTTATCCATATATCAACAAGGGGAAAACAGGGTATTACTTTCGTTCCAGTGAGAAGAACTTCACGCAGCAGAGTAATTTTGTTATTACGCCACTGGTACACATCATGTCGAAATCGGATAATAAGCGGATAATAAAGATTGATAACGGTTTTAAATCTGCTGTATTGGATCTTCCGAGCAGGTTTTTAATTAGCCTGGAGCAGTTCTCCGGCGCAGTCGTAGAAGAAGGAAATTTTCTGTTCTATGGTGTTAAGCAGCACCTCATGCGCATAATGAACACGATTATGAGCGAATTTCCAACATCCTATGAGTTAAAAACTTTAGGCTGGCAACCGGAAGGCTTTTTCGCATGGAGCAATGCTATTTACCGCCCTGGCTACCCTCACATTGAACCTTTTGATGAAGTTGGTATAGCTGAGGTAGATGGTACCAACTACTTCAGCCCGTCAGTTTCCAGTATTTACAGCGGGCAACGTGCTGATGATGATGAGTACGAGAATGATCGGTATCTAAAATTCACAGATTCAGATCTAACTTTTGAGCAATGGGCTGACCTGTTATATAAAGTATATCCAGATCACGCTATGATGGGTATTTCTTTCGTGCTTATCGGCCTTTTAAAGGAGGTTGTATTCAAGATAGATAATAACTGTCCACTGCTTAGTGCATATGGTCAAAAAGGGTCTGGTAAAAGCAAGTTTGCTGAATCCATATCCGCGGTATTCCTTACTGATCTTCTACCATTTAACCTTTTTCATGGTACGGACTACGCCTTTTTTAATCGGATATCCCGTTTCCGTAATTGCGTCACCTGGTTAGATGAATTTGATGATGCGTTGATAAAAGATGATCGTTTCCAGTCCATAAAAGGCGCATATGATGGTGCCGGGCGGGAACGAGGCAAAGGAGGGAGCAGAAACAAAACCGAGGTAGCAAAGATAAATAGCGCCTTATTGCTTACTGGTCAGTACCTGAGTACGAAGGATGACAATGCTGCGTTGACACGTTGTATTATACTTCCTTTTATGCCCAACAACAGCAGAACAAAGGATCAGATAACTGCATATGGCGAGTTAAAGGCGAGGGAAAAGAAGGGTTTGTCCAGCGTGCTTCTGGATCTTCTTAAACACCGTGCAGAGTTTGAGAAAGAATATGTACGGACGTTTGCCGAAACGTTTTCTTTACTTCGGGAGCAGATAATTAAAAGATCTGGTATTTATTTAGAACGAGTACTGCGTAATTATTCAGCAGCAATGAATTGCCTGAAACTATTATCCGATAAGTTTAAGCTACCATTCACCTTAGAGGAAGCTGCGGAGGCTTGCATCACAGACATTATAAAGTTTAGTACACTTATCTCTGAATCCGATAGCCTTGCTGATTTCTGGAATACGGTATCGTACCTGTTGGATATCGGGGAAATATCAGAAAAGTTTCACTTCCGGATACATCATGCAGACAGTATCAAGGTACTGTCTGGAGATAGCGCAACAGAAAAGAAGCTGCCAGGTATTACCAAAATACTTTTGTTACGCATTACAACCATCCACAAACTTTACCTGGAGGCATTCCGGAAGCAAACAGGTAAGACCGGTATTAATCTGCAATCGCTGGAGCTATACCTTAATTCAGCAAAGGGTTATTTAGGGAAGTGTAATGCGCAAAGATTCACGGACCTAAGCGGCAAAGGGATCGTTACTTCCTGCTACGCTTTTGTTTACGACGAACTGGGTGTATCCCTGGAAAGGGAACTACCGGAAGCTGCTGAACAAGACCTTTCCGAGGTTCGTGGATTCCTGGTTGGCAACATCGAGCATGTCAATGTATTAGGTAAAAATATCATGCGATACAAAATTTTCACCGCTCAAACCTACAAAGAGGGTGAAAAAATGGTCCGTCATGAGACTGAAACCTACATTTCGGACCTCAAACCTACAAACGAGGAAATTGTACTGTCACGGCAAATGCTTTTAATAAAAGGGGTATTAAAGGTTAAGGTGTGGACCGATAGAGAAGGTAATAAACATGAGAAACGCAGTATGGAAGCGCATTCCGTAACACTGTTAGATGATAATGCAACGACTTTTGAGCCCATTCCTGAAGATGTTCCATTCTAACAAAAATGTAACGGCTTTTGAGCGAACAAAATATAGGAAAACTGAAACCTACATACCTACAAGTATATTAAATTATTAAAAATCAAATAATTATATAAAAACAATCTGTAGGTGACTGTAGGTCGTTGTAGGTTTGAGGTTGATTTTGTAGGTCGTTGTAGGTCTGTAGGTCTGTAGGTTTGGAAAAACACGATTTCCCAAGTGAAAAACTTAAAATTTTATGGCAGTGATAAGTTTAGAGACTAACTATAATAAGAAATTGCAATGTGATACTTTCTGTCACATTTCACGTTCTCCTTCACCTGGTACATCGGTGAGTTTGGGGTTGTCGGAATACACCGTCACTGTAAAGGACAACCCGGATTTAAAGGTCACGGCAATTTTAGTTGACACGGTTTCCTGTAAACTGGATGATATACGCGAATACTTTACGCAGCTATCACATAATATGTCACGGGAATTTTTTCAGGCGTGGTGGGCGGAGAGGTACCCAGGCAAGAATGATATCACTATCTATTTTTATAAACGCATAAACTAAATGACATGGCACTATCAAAAAAATCAGTGGCACTGGCTTGCAGTGTCTTTAAACAAATTGTTCCAAATCTCCCCCAACATATATATCCGATTGATATTTACAGCACTGATTATATCACCGGACTGATTTTGGGTCACGACAAAAAAAGAGATGGCGGCTATGAGGGAATCTGCATCCATATCCGAAATGTTACATCTGGACATCTCCAGCTATTCGCTGCTTTAAAAGCACAAGTTCCGAATAGCAGTTTTGTTGAGCATCTTAACGACGGCATTACGAGGATTGGTTTTTATTAATTTAACTTTTAACGTGGGAGATGAAGAAAAATAAACCGCAGAGGAAAAAGAGGGCAGACAACAGGTACTGGCGTGTCACCATTCCTACAAAGAAGCACCTTAAAAAATTTATTCAATATTATAACGGAGAGCAGCCTTTACTGGATAATAGTACCCAGTTTAAGGCTTTCGCCCTTTCAATGCTATCCTTTAATACCATCCGTGATAAGGAGTACAAGCCTAAGAACCTATCAGAGATGGGCCACAACGATACGTTAACCATGCTGGTAAGCAACCGCACGTTTACGCACATTGGGCATACAATAACATTTGAAAAGGCTATGTATATTAACCGGATGATGGCTTACGAGTTTTCTGTCACGCTCTCTCTGATGATTTCAAACCTGCACTGCGTAAAGAAAATGCCGCTCCAGCAATCACTGGAAAAATTCTGCGAGGTATATGGGCTTGAAATTGATGAGGACATCACAATGGATAATCTCCTGAAGATCTGGCGTCGGCGTTTAGATAAAATAGAGCCACATTGCGTGAATAAAAATGTCACGGAAAATTTGATCCTGCCATTCCAAACAAACCATACTTTATTCCCCAATTTGAATACAAGTCAACTTTCGTTAGACTTATAACCTGTCCTTTCCTGCGGCTGCATATAGGCGCACTTTCGCCATGCAATGCAGAATATCTACAAACAAGTCTCCCACTTAGATAGGCCACCAGTACACACTGCTGGCCTATGTGAGTTTTACTTTGCCCGTCATGAAGATGTGGCAGTCTGGCCTACTGTTGATCCACAAACCGGAACTATTACCAATGGCTTACAACTGAAAGCAGGTAAGGGCTGGATGCGTTGTAAAGTATTGGAAGCTGACCGCGGCTATCAGGACATGACGAAAATAGATCCTGCCGGGCCATATTCCGAAATCACTGTACAAGGTTTCATGCCCGGCGACAGTACGACCAATTCCCTGTCGCTTACAGCTATGGTTTTTGGTCGCTATGTGATTGTGGTAAAAGAGCGTACCGGTATCCAGCGTTTAATAGGCAGCGCGGATGTTGGTGTAACATACACGGGCAGCTATGATAGCCAGGATGCGGAAGGTACCCGTGGTTGTAAAATGATTTTCTCCTGGCGCACACCGATCTCTCCACGGATATACTTAACTCCTGTTGACGCTGGCGGCTCCGGTCCGGGTGGACCAGGCGGCGAACCACTGATATTGGTAAATGCTGGTGCGGATCAGCTGGAGCTTAACTCTGCTACCAATACTTTATCCTTATCCGGTGTTGCTGTGTCTACGTCCGGCGCGATAGAAGGCTATTTATGGGAGATGGTTAGCGGTCCATCGGGAGCGGTGATAACTACTCCAACAACAGCAGCGACCACTGTTACAGGGGTGAAACCCGGTGCATATACTTTCAGGCTTACCGCTGTAGATGTCGCTGGAAAATCGGGAAATGATACTGTTGATTGCAGTATTGCGATTCCATCCGGTGGGGAAATTGACGTGTTCGCAGGTGATGACCAGTTTATCCACGCGGGTGTTTCCATTACCAATTTCTATGCAAACCTCACCATCCCGCCTGAAGTTACAGTAGGGAGTATTACCTGGTCTGTTGTAACCCCGGGCGTTACAGGCGTTGAGTTCTCCAATGTGAATGGTTTGAGTACCGGTGTTACAGGTATTCCCGTAGCTACTGTTACCGCATTACGTACCACATTCCGATGCACTGTAATTGATAACTCCGGGCGTAGCAGCTACGATGAAATTGTTGTTAGCTCCGCGGCTCCTGCCCGTATGTATTCATCAGGTGGTTACCTGGATAATAAATACGATCCGGCCAACCCACTGCTACGTGTTTGGGCTTATGAGTGTGAGGGATATGATCCGCTTCGCGAAGGTGGTTATCCCCTTATCCTGTTTTTCCACGGTGTGGGTGTGAATGGTGTAGAGAACGGCGATGACATAAACCAGCTATTGCTTAAATCTGAAGGGCTACCTTATTACTTGTATAATAAGCTATTCCCTATGAAATGTAACGTGGCATCGGCGCAATTGCATGATGGATACTGGACACTTGAAACGGCGCAGAAGGTGTTGGCATGGGCTGCCGCAGCATGGAATGTTAATGCAAACATGGTGTTTGCAACGGGTCTTTCTTCAGGGGGAGCAGGTACAAATGCGATTATTCTTGCCAACAACACTTTATTAGCTGGTGGTATTGCTTCGAATACCACATTTAATGATGTAGCATTACCAGGTAATGGTGATATTGTTAAGAATGTGCCGCTGTTTTACCTCCACTCCTGGAATGATACCCGTGTACCACCAGCTTCGGAATACAGCACATTAGATGATCTCAATAGCATACTTGCCGCTGATCCGTTGGGGATTTATCCACCGTTAATCCTGATGAATTGGGCATCTGAACATGATGGCGGTACATGGAACGATATGTTATACGATAAGCGGTGGGCACCCTTTGATTTTGAGGAAGATTTTTTTCTTTTCCACACAAAAGATCTGGTAGAAACAGCAGGCAATTACACCGCCCGCGCAGAGCGGTTGCAAACATTCTACGATTATAGCCGCGCTTTGCTGATCGTTAACAAACTTTCGGCGGGCGCTCCGAAAACCGCTTTATTAGCCCGTTTGTCGGCTGTTAAAGATGCAATAACTACAGCCCCTGGGCATCGCATGTTTATGCTGAATTTGGGCAGCTCATCCGCATTTCAGCAGTACAAAATTAATAACGTCGTTTCTACAGCTTCAGGAACAACGGTAAATAACCTGGCTGATATTGACAATACATCCAGCGGAATAGGTTTTACTGTGGTAAGTAATGCAGCTGGCCCCGGGGTCGTTGGTTTGAAGCATTTCTATATGGGCATGGGTGATGATATGTTCAACAGCTCGTTTATGTACAACGAAGCCAACCCCGCCCAATGGAAATTTACCGGTTTAGATGCTACACTGCATTATGATATTAGTCTGTACCACAGTAATGTGTCAAAGCAGATGTTTGCCAGCAATAACAAATCAGGATCTCGCAGCCAGGTGAACGGCAGTATGGCGCAAAGTAAATATGAGTCTTATAATACCATGTTTACCACAGATCACTACAACGTCAAGCCAACTGCAGGTGGTGAGATAGTGCTGGATCTTTCTGCGTTGGATAACTTCCAATTCAACGCCAACCACATCTACCAGGGAAATACTGTAGCGATTCTATTGCGGGAAAAGACTGCTGTAGCACCACCCCGAAACAACTTTGATAAGTACAATTTTGCTGCCAGTAACGCCGCTGCTGATCCCGACTTCGCTACCATGTTTGGTAACCCATCCGCAGGCATTTTGCGCGTGGCTGATCCTGTAACGGGGCATACAATAAGCACGGTGTCGCCTTCATTGTGGGCAAATTTCGGTAGCGCATCGGGAAATGATAATGAAGCTCCGTCCGGCGCTTTTGCAGGAGTGTTGCCCACAAAAGTAGCAGAATCCGCCATGCTTAATTACAATCAGAATTTCGATCGTGAGGCCCAAAATTTCAATTTTGAATGTGAAGGCACACCTGGAATGGGATACCGGGAAGGATTGTATACGATTACTATTTTCTGTTCGACCGCGGCAGATTTTTCCCCCACCAGAGTAGTATGTAAAATAGGTAGCAGCAATGGGTTGGAAGATAACACCATTGTTGCCAAAAATAATATGATTAACCGCCTCCAGTACAAGGGATACCTGAAGGATGGAGAAACTATCCGGGGTGGTATCTACATGCCCAACAACGTTTGGGGAGTGGCATTTATTAACGCAATCATCGTAGAAAAAGTAGGATAATGTTTACAACCTTTTTAGAAGCCACTAACACTTTAGAATCATTTCTCCCGGACTTGGGAGAAAAATTAACACTGGTCGTTAGCCTCGCCTATTTCCTATATTATTTTATGAAGGAATTGAAGCAGGTGCGAGAGGCACAGGAGAAACAGCGACAGGATTATGACGCCCGCTGGCAGTCAATGTTTGAACGTGTCGCAGAAATGGACCGGAAAAGCCAGGAAGCTCTAAATAATGTGAGCAATAGTAATGAACGCCTCGCCGATGCGGTGGACGGATTAAAAAACCAATTAAAAATGAAACCATGAAATTACAAACCGAACGGATTGTTATTTTTTTCCTACTTATTGTTGTCACGGGGCTTTCCCTTCGCTCTTGTTTTCGTAAGGAGAAGGAGAATATTGTACTGAAAGAAGCGGTACAGATAAAGGAGGATAGCACTACTTTCTGGAAAGATTCCCTGGGGAGAATCCACGCGCAGAAAAAGCTGATAGAGGCCGATATGAGCAGCCTGCGGGTGGTTTATCGTGAAAGGATTGATAGCATCACGGCTGCTTTACAAATTAAGAGCAGCGATCTTCAGTCGGCATTGACCGCCCGCATCATTAGCCAGGGAACAATTAAGCCTACTGTCGATACTATCCGCAATGATTCTGTCACGCAGTACAAATTTCATTTTGCCGATCAGTGGCTAACGCTCGACGGGCTTATAGCTCCGTTGCCATCAATTACCTACCGTTTTACTGATTCGCTTGTATTTACTACTTATAAAAAACGCCGTAGCCTTTTGCGAAGTGACATTTATGTAGATGGGTACTCCTTGAATCCCAACGTGCGTATACAGAACATCACCGGTATAAAGGTTGCTTCCGCGCCTACCGGTCGTTTTGGCATTGGTCCATATTTCGGCTATGGTTTTACGGGTAACGGCATCGGGCCTTCTGTTGGTGTTTCTTTTCACTATTCCCTAATACGTTTCTGATGGAGGTTACAAATGTTATTGCCAATCCGCTGGACTTTACACTGGAACGGTGGTCGTCCGATCTGTATTATTTCCGGTGGAAGTATCCGCAGACGGGAAATTACCTGGACTGGTCGACAGTGGCCAGCGTTCGTATGGACGTAAAAGACGCCGCAGGTGTTGTCGTGCTTAGTTACTCTATGGGTAATGGCTTTTCCGTTTATCAGCCGGACAAAACATACCTGCATTTATTGCTCGGTGGTCCGGATAAAAGCCTACCACCAGGCAGTTACATCTACGACGTGAAAGTTACTTTTTCTGAATCGGTAGCATATCGCCCGTGGCGCGGGAATTACACAGTAGTGAATGTTATAACTAAATAAAATGGAACAACATTTTGTAATTGAATTTGGTCCGGTGCAGCGTGTCGGAGAAAATACGCCCGGCAAATCTGCTTATCAGGACTGGCTGGAGGCTGGCCATACTGGTACAGAAATCGACTTTATTAACTCGCTGAAGGGCGAACCCGGTAAAGTAGATCCATCGGCTTACTACAATAAGCAGCAAGTGGATGAAGCCTTGTCAGGTAAGGCTGGAAATCCTCATGGCCACCAGCTGGCTGATATTGCAGGTCTGGCTGAAACGTTATCTGACATTCAGGCGCAGATTAACGAGCTTTCCGGTGGCATTCCGGTACCGGTCGCCTTAACTATTTCTGCGGGAGCGGATGAAGCTATCTCCCTTCCTACCAATCAGGTAACCCTTACTGGTCAGGTGGAAACCGGAATAGCTACATCGTGGCAGTGGCAGCGTCTTTCCGGCCCGCTAAACAGCGGTACTAACTTTGATATTCTGCTTCCGAATTATAACCCTGCACGCACCTTTACGATTTTGCCCAATGCCGACGGGCGGGCTGTTATTAACGCTGGTGGCGGGTATCGAGCAGGCGACCGTATTTTATTGCAAGGTACTTTTTCTGCCATCTCTGTTGTGGGTCTTATCGGTGACGCCTCAAACCCTATATATATCCAGAATGCCCCCGGACAGGTAACCGTTATTGGTAATGAAGCCTGGTCCGGTGGTAGCTGGGCGGAGGCTATCAAATTTGAGGGATGCAAATACATTCGTTTTTGGGGTACAGACCTGCAAAGCCTGATAGTTACCGGGTCTACAGCTACCACGGAGGTAGGAGGTTTACAGGTGCGCACCGCCTATAAAAATATTTCGGTATCCATGTATACCGATAATATCCGCATTGCTTTTGTCACGGTTAAAAATGGCGGTACGGGTATATGGGCAAAGAAAGAAGTAGATATTAATGATCCGAACAGTTACGGTGAAAACACCCTGGAAAATCTCCAGGTGGACAATGTGATTATTCGGGATTGGTATAATGAAGCAGCTTACATAGGTCATACGGCGGACCTGTGGGATACCACCGGTATGGCTGCTGGTGGACTTGGAAAGGCATACTATTTCAAACCCGGTGTCCCTGCTCCTGATCCTGCCATCTTCAAACCACCTATCCGCTGGAAAGGAGTTAAGTTTCTCAACAACTATATTCATGATGGCCGTGGAGATGCCATACAGTGCGCAAATTCCGATGATGTCGAAATCGCCAACAATGAGGTGTCTAATTGGGCTACTGGTCATGTATGGACGGATAACGGTGGAAATATTATAGGTGCGCTCACAGATGTTAAAGTAGTTAATAACTACATTCATGATGGTTGGGGAGACTGTATCCAGGCTTACGTGAAAGGGGCTTGTCTTATTGAAAATAACCTGTTGGTTAATGGTGGCAATGAGGGCATCAGCATCCGTACTACCAATAACGCTATTGTAACTGCCCGAAAGAATACCATCGTGAATATGGGCAGCAGCTGTATCCGTATTAATGGGTATTATCAGGGTACGGTGGCCGCCGATCCTGCACAGGCAGCCCACATTATCGAACAGAATATTTTGGCAATGCCCAAAAGTGCCAGCCAGTATATCTATAAGGAAAACGGTGCCAAAGCGACGGAAGGTACAGGCAATGCCGCGAATCTCAAACAGCTGGATCTTTCCGGGCTGGATGCAAATAATTTCTTTCTTCCTGCCTCCAGTCTTGCAGGCTTCCGTAAGGGTAGCACGGTTATCGGGGTAGCTGGAACACCTGGTGCGACGATTGCCACACCCGACCAGCGGCAAACCCTTGTCACTGCGCTTGCGCAAGGGGAACACATTTTTGAAGTAACAGCCAAACGTGCTGACGGAACACCTGCCGTGGCGCAAGTTAAAGTAACCGTGGCTGCGGCTTCTGTTGTTGGCGTTCCTAATGCTGTTGCCGGATCGGCCCAAACTACTACTGCGACCACTGTTACGCTGGATGGTTCAGCCAGTAGCAGTCCGAATGGTGCTATCACAGGTTGGATATGGACAAAACAATCCGGTCCTGATCAGGGGGCAATACTTAACCCTAATGCAGCCATTACACAGGTTACCGGGCTTGCTGTCGGTAGTTATGTGTTCCAGCTGTCGGTTACTGATGGCCAGGGTAAAACGGACACAGATGCCATGCAGGTCATAATCCAGAACCCGGTAGTGGGTACCAGCCAGTTTTTCAGCGATGGCGGCGTTGCCTGGGGGAATAATATTTACGATGTATCTACCGGGCGGAAAGCATTGGTATATCTGCCACCGGGGTATGATCCCGCCCGTGAAGAAGAGTATGGTGCTGAAATTAATTTGCATGGCCTCGGCGAACGTGGTACAGATATAAATTTGGTAAAAACTGCCGGGTTACCAGAGCTGGTAGCGGCTGGACAGGAAAGCGATAATGTGATAATATTTCCGCAGCTGGGGCTGGACGGGCTGGGAAGCTGGACACCTGCAATAATTAAGAAGGCATACGACTACCTGGTACAGTATTGCAACGTTGATATAAACCGGATTGCAGGATCTGGGTTATCCGATGGTGCTAACGGTATGATTAAGTTTATGGTAGCTTATCCCGGTTTGCTATCTGCTTACGCCATCAGCTCTACGCCGGAAAATATTGCCGATACTAATACCGGTGTGCTTAAAGATACTCCGGGTATTTGGGTAGCTGGTACCGGTGATAGCTATGGTTTTGGTAATACAACTAAGGCTGTTAACGCGCTGATTGCAGCGGGCGGCCTGTTCCCGCCTAAGCTACGGGTTAACTACGGCGGCATTCACGATGAGCATACCTGGAATGATAAGCTGTTTAATAAGTCCACCGCGGGCTTCGATTATCAAACCTCTTTGTTTGGTCTGGCGAATCTGAACCGTGAAACGCAGGCTAGTAATTACGTTTCCCGCGCCACTATCAGCCAGGACTATAACGATTACCTGGAGGCGCGCAGAATCGTTTTGCAGCTGCCATCGGGCGCAGCTAAAACACAGCTGCTGGCTAACCTTGACGCGCTGCTAACGACCATTACACCATCGGGTACCCGTCGCCTGTTAATCAGCCTGGGCGATGCGACCAAACCAGCAGAGGGTAACTACACGCAAGTTACCAGTACGGCTAACGGTACCACAACGCCGTTAATCGATACAACGGGCGCAAATACGGGCCTTTCTTTCAGGGTTGTTACAACGCAGTGGGATAGTGTGATGCCGGGCCTTTCCGGGCCTTATTTCGGCCTTCCTGCTGCTGTGTATAGCCAGGGCAGACGTGTATACGGTACCGGTAATGACTGGCGTATTTCCGGGGTCAATCCGGCAAAGAAATACGATATCCGGATTTTCCATTGTGAGGAAACGGAAGCCAATAACATCCAGTACGGGTTTAAGGCCACCATTGGCGGCCAGCAGCTGGTAACGGAGGACCACCACTATAACACCATGAAAACGCTGGACTGGTATAACATTACACCGTCCGGCGCGGAATTGACACTTTCACCTATTGGCCAGAATACGCCTAACCCAAATGAAGGGGTGATGATTGCCATTCTGGTCACGGAAAAAACTGCATAAACATGAGAGAAATTAAGTACATCGTGCTGCATTGCAGCGCCACACAGCCAACCGCCTCTGTTGAATCAATCATCCGTTATTGGCGTGATTCTCTACACTGGAAGAACCCAGGCTATCATTTTATAATCGAAGCAAACGGGAATGTACGCAGCCTCCAGCCGGTGGAAAAGCCCTCTAACGGTGTGGCCGGATATAACGCAAATAGTATACATGTTTGTTACATCGGAGGTGTTGATAAATCAGGAAAGCCTGAAGATACCCGTACTACTGCACAGCGCGCCGCTTTAAAGGATATCATTGTGAAACTGCATCACCAGTACCCCACTGCGAAGATTCGCGGGCATCGTGACTTTTCGCCCGATACCAACCATAACGGCAAGGCCGATACATGGGAATGGATAAAGGTTTGCCCCAGTTTCGATGTTGCCGAATGGTTGAAGGCAGAAAATATTGTATAATGCCTCCACGTAAATACAATGCGTACTGGCAGAATAATTTCAACGTGTAATCAAACCCAAACGATATGAAATAATCTCATCACTTTCAAGTAAAAGGTTTATTTAAAATCCGCTACCAGAGCGGATTTTTTATTTATCTGCAAGTCATAAAAAAGCGGCCCGAAACATATCTGTTCCGGGCCGCTTTTATCTAAAAGGAAACAAGCCTATTGAGTAGGTAATAGTGAATTAAGGTCCACTTCCAAAGCAACGGATAACCGGTATATGGTCATGAATTCCGCCTTCCGTAACCCTCTTTCAACTTTAGAGATCAGCGCATGATCTATGTTTGAATACGCTTCTAAATCGCGCAATGTCCATCCTTTCGATTCTCTAAAGAACCGTATTTTCGCTCCTAAATGTTGTAATATTTCCTGTTCGTTAATTTCCATCCGGTGCGAAAGATGGATGAAATCTGAAATATTCTTGTTGGTCGTACGAACAACGAGTAAGAAAATATCTTAAATTGCCTATATTATATTAGTTCTTAACTCAAAATATCCCAAAAGTCCATGCAATACTTTCTAGACCTTGTTTTTGCCTCAAAGCGCCGCCTGTTAAAAAGACTCTATGAAAAAGAAAGGATTGTCCGTAAGAATAATTGGCTCATCCGTACCTGGGCACATGATCAGGCGGCAGCGACCAACGCAATAAGCGCCGCTGTTCAATTGGCCGATCAACATGCGGGTGTTATCGACCCGTCAGAACTTGACATGCTGAAGGCGGGCGTACAACTATTGAATGAAGGAACGTCCAACCTGGTAGATCTTCTGAAAGACGACCAACCAATTAAGAAAGATTTTTTGGATTTGCTGGAAACGTTGGAATCGGTAATCAGCCTGTATTCCGGGATAGCAAAATTTAATAAGGTAACGCTGGTGCTTCAGCTGGATGGTACGGCACCTTTGGATTTTTATAACGACCGGCTTATGATAAAGCGGATTATTGGGAATTTGTTATCCAACGCTATTAAGTTTTCTGCTCCTGGAGAAAAGGTAGTAGTTAGGGCTTATGGCCAGCCAGGATATTTATATTTTGCTGTACAGGATAGTGGCCCAGGAATCCCGACAGATAAACAGGGCATCATATTCAGACCATATGTAAAATTAACTGAAGGTAAGGCGGGAACAGGTTTAGGACTTGCTATTTGCAGACGCTTCGCCCGTATTTTAGGTGGAGACATCTATGTAGAAAGTTCCATCGGAAGCGGAAGTATATTCACCGTTAAAATCAAAGCAGTCAATGTATAAGCTATTATTTTTCGCGCCTAATGGCAAAATGGTACCTATTGTATGTGCAACGCTGGAAGAAGCGCGGGAGGGAATCCCGCATTTGCCAAAGGACAGTTATTTTGGCATCCAAACGCCCGCTGGTGAAATCGTAGAACCTGCTCCGGAATATGATCACCCTATCCTTATCATCAACCATTTAAAGAAGTTAGTAGAACCCCCGAAATAATGCGATAAAGATCGCTGGTTAATGTGTTAGCCCTGTCCTTTTCCCCGTAATGTGTTCGCGGCACTTTTGTGCCATGACGAGCAATTTTCATATTTTATCTGCCATACTGAACGGTCCGTGGTTAATTACTCCGGACTACGCGCAGGCTATGCTACCGTGGGTCGCCAGTTTATATTCCGGCTCCGGATCTGTCGCCGCTGTTCCCCGTTCCGGGTATTCAAGTGAACGTCCTTTTATCATGTCTCCGCGTACTGGTAAGCGGTATGAATGGAATGATACACCACCTGAAGGATCTGTTGCAGTTATTCCCATTACCGGGCCAATCACCAAATATAACGGTGGTTGTGGTGAACCCGGATCTATCCAGCGGCAATCGCTGGTGGCAGAAGTCGACGCACGTTCCGAACTCGCGGGCGCGCTTTATTTGTATGATACCCCCGGTGGCCAGGTAAGTGGCACATCATCTCTCGCAAATGCGATCCGAAACGCAAAAAAACGATCAGTCGCATATGTTGACGACGGCATCGCAGCCAGTGCTGGCATGTGGTTTTTGTCGGCATCTGCGGAGGCTTATGTTAGTCAAAAGACTGATCAGGTAGGCAGCATTGGCGCTTACACTTCCCTTGTGAATTTCTCCGGATACTTTGAAAAGTTAGGCATTAAGGTCCAGGAGATTTATGCTCCGCAGTCAACCGATAAAAACGGTAGCTATCGCGCCGCCATTGAAGGCAATGAGGATCTTATCAAACAGGATCTAAGTGCTGTTGTTGATGGCTTTATAAATTTCGTAGCAGATCGCTCACCCCGCGCCCGTGCAGCCGTTGACAAATGGAGTACCGGTAAAATGTTTAACGCCGCCGACGCCAAAAAATACGGCCTGCATGATGGCGTCCTTCCTATGCGTGGCGCTCTCCAACGTGTTGTGACTCTCAATAAGTCCACCACTCCCATCAGTTCATCAAACACAAAACATACAACTATGGCATTTGAACAAACACTTTCCGCCGCCCAGGCACAGGAATTTGAAGTGGTGGAGGGGGGATTCCTTGCCACCGAAGATCAGCTCAACAACGTGGAAGCCCACATCACCGGGCTGCAGACCCAGTTATCTGCGAGTCAGAATACTGTAACGGCACAGGGCCAGCAGATCCAGCAACTACAGACGGAGGCGACAGCATCAGCGGCCACCATCCAGCGTTTGCAAACAGAGGTGAAAAACAAGGGCAAACGTGATGCTGTCACCTTTACCAATCCCGAAGTGGGAGTAACGGATGATGCTGAAGTGAAAGAGGATCCATACGCAGAACTCCGTAAAGCCGCCTTCCCTGGATGGCAGGGCTAGACACACCGATCGTAACAATTAACCTAAAAAATAAAATTTAGCAAATGTCAGCATTTAATACAGCTGCACTCACAGCGTTACTCGGTGCTTATTGCCGTGACAACAAAGAGGAATTATACACCCGTATCATGCTCGGGCTTTTCGAAGATGTGCCGTGGATAAAGGGAAATGTCGCCGGACATGGGATTCATGACCGTTTCACCTTTTTGGAAGGTGTCACCGACGAACTACCATTACCGCGTATGGACGTTTCCGATATTGTAAAGCCAGGGCATCAACCAGGTGGGGCAACATTTACCGCATCGCCAAATAAAATTAAGCTGGCTGCCCGCATGCTGAAAGTACGCGATTGGTCGGTTGACCTGGTGCTGGATCCTAAGTACCTGGAAAAAACCTGGCTGGGTATGAATAAGGTAAAAGGTAGCTGGGCTGGCAAGTTCACAAAAGCGCCAGCATTCGGTCCCGTTCAGCCGGAGGAATATATGATTATGGCAGTAGTAAGAGCAGCTCACAGGGATATCCGTATGAAATCACTTTTCGGTGGTGTTTACAATGCTGCTGGTACAGCGCCAGTTGATATTGTAGATGGTTGGCTGGAACTGATCGCTGATGCGATTACCGCAGCAGAGCTGGTGCCAACTGTTACTGGTGCTATCACTGCGGTGAATGTAGAAGACAAATTACTTACTGTTTATGATTCTTTGAGCGAAGAATTTAAAGCAGGTGAAACACAGATGCTTGTTAACTCTACTATTTATGACTGGTATGTCCGTAAGACAAAACCAACCATCGTTAAGGATGTGAGCAGCACAGGCGCTCCGGATCAAAAACCGGGCGTAGGTCGTATCTACATGTATGGTACCAACTGCGAACTGAAGCGGGAGCCTGGCTTTGGTACATCACAGCGGGTTATCTGTACACCATATGAAAACATGGTATTTGGTATGGATAGCCGCGATGAATACACCAACGTGGAGGTAGAAAAATCTGAGCGTGTCATCAAGCTCATGATGGATGGTAAAATCGGCCTGAACTTCCGCGATGTTGGTGATGGTACTGCCAATTACCGCCCGCTGGCTGTAAACGATGCCGCCTAACACTGTCCCCTCACACCAGTGGGGGGCTACTTTACATTTTACAAACTTCTTAAACACTAAAATACTATGGAAGGGAAAGAATTAACCCTGGAAACCCTGGCAGCACAACTGCAGGAGCTTAAAGCGGACAAAACACAATCCGACGGGGTGCTTGCATTGTTTCAGGAACAGAATGAGCAGCTAAAAGCTCAGAATGATCATCTGGTAATCCAAAACGCAGGATTGAAAGAGGCAATTGATAAACTGGTAAGCAATAAATCAGCTGGCTCAATTACCACGGATGCTCCCGAACTCCCCAAAATTCCCGCTGATCCAACCTTTAAGTTGAACAAAATCAAATACCAGGTATTGGTGCCCGCCTGCGATATCCCAGGCATTGGTTATCGCACTGCCGAGGATATTCTGATGGACGAAGAGGCGCAAAAGGCGCTCATTGATATGGGATCTATGATCGTCAGGAAAATTTCTTAGCGATTATCAGTCCGCATTTACTTAACAACATTATTTAACAATCAATTTTCAACTATGGCTTTGTCACGATATAAATCATTTACCAGGGCCGATTTATTACTTAATAACCAGCCGGGCTATACCAATCAGGCATGGTTAGCGCCGAAAAGTGCCTTTACTCTTTTGCAGGAACCAGCGCCAGCAGCTGGCGCAGCATTGGGTGAAGCGGTTACTATTATTACGGCTCACACCTTCCCGGTAGGGGAAGGCTTTATCCAGGTGTATTGCGCACCAAAGAGCGTAGAGGCCCCCGCCACCTTAATAGGTGCTGATGGGTCTAAACGTTTCAAATGGGAGCCAAAAATCCTGCTGCTTGGCGACGGTCCGGCGCTCTTGGAGCAGATTCTTTTGCTTGTCAACGACGACTTAGTGTTGTTGCTGAAAGACGCCACCTGTCCTGGTAACCAAATCTTACAATTTGGCTGCTCCTGCAACCCTTCGCAGGTTAGCGCGGGTGCGTTCGCCAGTAGCAATACAGGTGATGAAGCAGGCCAAAAGGGATACACCCTGACACTTACTTCTTACTGCAAGTACTTCTATAACTCAACTATTGCAGAGAAGCCCGCCGCCTAATTATTCATTTTTTAAACCGCGTCTATAAATGGAATTTAAAAACGAACAAACTAGAAAACTGTTTACACCTACCGGTGATAAGGACCAAAGAGTGCTACAGCCAGCCTCGAAAGATCACGGCGAATATGATGGGCCTTTGTCGCTGATCACCCCGGAAGTAGCGCAAAGCATGTATTCACAAGGATGCAACCTTTTAACCCGCAACGCGGCACCTTCCACAGGTAAACAGCCAAACGGTACCGATAAAGTTTAGCCGCATCCATTTTTATAACTATAAGCCCGCCGCCGCTTGCCAGGTGTCGGGCTTTTTTAATACACATAGGTTATGGGATTTGAACGAGTAAATGAACTGATAAAAGATTGGGGGCAGCAAGCCGTGCGTAAGGCGAAGAATGATGGACGCTCCAAAGGAATCAGGCACCGGTCCGGCTCTCCTTCTGATTCAGATAGTCTGGAGGCAATGACTGTAAGTTATAAGAAAAGGGCCGCTGATATGATCACCGCCATTGTGTTTAACATTCGTCGCTCACTGTTCTACGTACGAGCGGGAGCCGGGCGGGGATATGGTGGAGCAAAGGGTAGCACCTGGACCAATGCGGCAGGAGAGCGTAAGCGTACCAATCCAGCCAGTTTGGGCAAGGCTGGTAATACGCCACGGGTAGAAAAAGACTTTCTGAAGGATGCGGATGAAAACAGCCAGGCGCTGATAGATCAGGTTGCACTGGCAACAATGGATGAAATTTTTAACCAGGCATTTAACAGCGATTAACTATGGCAACATCACAGAGCAGGCGATATACAATTTACATCGATAACGCGGAGGCGCAGCGCAATCTTGATTCATTAAAGGAACGCGCCCGGCGGCTTACTGATGAGATATCCCGTATTCAAGCCGCCGGAGGGAACGCCACCAGACAGATGCAGCAGCTGGGCAATACGCAGCAGCAAATTACATCTCTTGAAACCTCTATAAGATCTGGCCTTACCCGCTCCCTCCGGGATTTACAAGGTGAAGTATCACGGACCGAGAACCTTTTGCGTCGGGCAACAGATCCCGAAACTATTCGCCAGCTTAACGCGCAATTGGTGACAGCCCGGCAGAACCTTCTGCAGTATCGTGCTGGTGTATTGGGAATAGGCAGTGCCCAGGCACAACTAGCAGCACAGTCAGCAAATGTATTTACCCGATTAAGGGATGGTATTAAAGCGTCTCTTTTCGGCAACCTGATGGCACAGGGAATCGCTTTGGCTATCGGTATGGCTGTCAACTTTCTATCGGAATTAAAACAAATTACTCTGGCGGCAGAGGGAATCCGTGCGAAATTTAACCAGCTCAATGACCCTAATTTGCTAAAGAATCTTCGGGAGGCTACTAAAGGAACTGTTAGCGACCTTGAATTAATGAAAAAAGCTGTTCAGGCTTCTAATTTTCAGATTCCGCTGGAGACACTTGGTACGTTATTAAATTTTGCCCGTGTTCGGGCCAGAGAAACAGGTGAGGATCTGAATTACCTTACCAATTCCGTTATAACAGGTATTTCCCGTAAATCGACTCTGATATTGGATAACCTGGGGATTACTGCCTCGCGTATTCAGGATGAATTCAAGAAAACCGGTGATTTTGCAAAGGCTGTTACCAACATTATCCAGGAGGAAATGGCCAAGTCGGGTAAGTATGTAGAAAAGTATGCAGATTCTGTTGCTCGTCTTGGCGCATGGTGGGATAATGTAAAACTTAAAACAGCCACCGCCCTCACCGATAGCGCGGATGACTTTGCATATATGGCGGCGAAGATTCGTGGAGAGGAAGAAAAGATGATGGAAATAGCCCAGCGTAGGGTTGAATCATTTGCCAGGAATCAGGAATATGGTAAGCGATTCCAGGATCTGGAACTAAAGCACCTGGAAGAGTTTAAAAGGATGTATAGCGCATTGACAGAAGATCAGCAGCGAGATGTCTTAGCAATTACAAAATCCGGACTTGCAGAAACAGAGAAGGCGCAACGGGAAGCATTACAGGATGGTAACTGGAAACTGGCTACCAATTTAACGACCCGTCTAAATATCTGGAATAATTACTTTCAATCGCTTAACAAAAAACAAGATGAAAATAAAGTAACGCTTTCTGGTATGCAGTCTGAACTGGATATTTTGACAAAGCAGTTGCAGGAATTGGATATTCACAGCCCGGCATTTGGAGAAACGCAGCAGGCTATTAAGAAGTTACAAAAAGAGATAGACGACGCCAATGGTAAAACCGCCGACCAGGCGGCAGAAAAGGCTAAACGATTAGCAGAGAAAGACCAGCGGCAAAAGGAACAACTGATAAAACAGCTGGAAGATTTCATTAACAAATATTCCGCCCGCCAGCTTTCAGCCTATGATAAGGAAATATTTGAATCTGAAACCCGCTACAACAAGCTGCGAGAACAGCTTATAAAGTATGGCGTAGATACAAAGAAGTTGGACGAAACGCAAATGCAGGAACGTATCCAGTTGTATCAGAAATATTCAGGGTCCCAGGCCGCTCAATATGGAAGGACTCATGACCTGATTGCCGACACCCCACAAGCAAAAATTAAGAAAGGGCAGGCTGATACTGCGGCCAGGTTAATGGCAGATATTGACCAGTTTACTAAAGACACCGCCCGTAGAAATAAGGACGACGTAGATGCGGCGGAACTGGCAGTGATGACTACTCACGGCAAAAAGCAGTATGAAGCCCGGAAAGCCCTGCTGGCCGCACAACGTAAGCAGGAGCTGGACAATGTTAACCTAACGGCAAATGAGCGGGCCAAAATAGATGCTGATTACCAGCAAAAAGATTGGGATAATACTACCGCATACATTGCCCAAAAAGTTGATCAATATACCCAATACCTAAGTGGTATATTATCTGTTTATGAGCAATGGTCCAGCGCTAAAAAGTTGAAGGAAGACAAGGAACTGGCAGCAGATAAAGAGCTTAACGATAAAAAGAAAGAGGAGTATAAGCGGCAACTGGATGCTAAGATCATTTCGCAGGAGGACTACGCCCGGAAAGTAGAGGCACTGGATAATGCGCAGACAGCAAAGGAACGTGCTCTGAAAAAGAAACAGTTTGAGCGGGAGAAGGTCGCCAACATCACAAAGGCTGTTATGGGAACAGCGCAGGCAGTTGTGCAGGCGTTAACTGTTGGCTGGCCACTGGCTCCTGTTTTGGCGGCGTTAACAGCTGCAATGGGTGCGGCACAAATCGGGATTATAGCCGCGCAGAAAGCGCCTGAATATGGCAAAGGTGGTAAGATGACCGGCCCTACACATAACAGCCCCTCTAATGGCCTTCCTATTTATAACCCTGAAACAGGCCGCCCGGTTGCTTATGTGGAAGGAGGAGAAGGGATATTAAAGCGGTCCGCTATGTCCGATGGTACGCAGTATACTGCTACCGGTACAATCTCACAAATTGCCAGCATGTTCAATTCTATGCATGGTGGTGTTAATTGGGAACGTGGCGCCAGTGTGAAGCCTGCGTGGATGAGTTATACACCAAAGCCGGTCAATTTTGGGGCGGTTACCTCTACGATATCCAATTTACGGGCTTATGCCAACGGCGGCGTATTTGCATCGGATACCAGGCAGAATACCCCGGCTAATGATGAAACGGTTGTAAGTATTGATCCACAGCTACAGGTATTACTAACACAAAATATGCAGGTGCTGCTGCAGTTGGAGCAGCGGTTAGCTGGTGGGATAACTGCTATTGCTTCTATAAATCAAATAAATACTGAACAACAACGGATGGAGACAATCCGTAGCAATTCGACGTTTCAGGCTTAGCCTGTCCTTTACTGCCCGGTATTTACCGGGCATTTTTGTGTCATGACAGAAGAAAGTATCACCGTTAAACAAATGCTCGAAGATATGGGCAAGGGTCGCCCGTTTTCCCTTACATACGTTACCGCCGATACGAAGAAAGGCACTGGCGGCAGGTTGGTGAAAATCGCCAGTGCTATTCTTTCCGGTTACAATCTTGCCGACGGTGTACGGGTTACCGCCAGTGTTATGAACAAAGCAGGTCTTGCTGGCAAGTCCAGCAAAAAGCCGAACCACAGCGCCCATTTTACCCGCAACATTTTATTAAAAGACAGCACCCTGCGCAAGGTGCATATTGATCTGATAACTGAATACAACGGAAAAACAGTTTTATGAAAGTATTCTCACACGAAAGCACCGCTGTTTTAAGCCGTTCGGGGGCTATCGTAGCTATAAAAACGGAGTCAACAAAGAAATTTACCGAGCCCGCCCCGAAAGATAAAAACAATGGCGAGGGCAAAAAATGGGCAAGCTGGGGGGAGAATAACCGCCGGCCTTCAGAGTATGCAGCATATTTCAAAAACACCGGTGTATTAAGCGGTGGCATAGATATCATTGCCCGCATTGCGATGGGCCAGGGTGTTTTACCTATGCAGGTAATTTCCAGAGATGCGGAAGGGAAAGAGGAACTGAAACCCGTGGATGATCGGGAGATAAACACCTGGTTAACGAACAACAACATTGGCGCGTTCTGTTACGCTACGATTATGGATGTAATTAAATCTGGTCACTGTTTTAGCCAACTGGTAACAAATGGAGATCGCAGCCGTGTTAACCGCCTGAAAAGAACCGATCCATCCAAATGTAGATTCGGCAGGTATGATGAGGGCGGAAAGATTGAATATCTGTACCTGAGTAACCGCTGGGGATCGGGCGCGACTTCCTTTGATGATGATATTGTAAAACGCATTCCGCTGATGGATCGTGACGCGCCATTGTTGGATTTATTAGAGGATGATGGTAGGTTAAAACCGATACCGGTTGAATTTGCCATCAGCAGCAATTATCCGCTTTTCGATACGGACTATTATGTAGATGCTCCGTGGTGGAGTGGTCGCCAGTGGGCCAATATTGCGATGAAGGTACCAGAGATGAAAGCTGTTATGTTCAACAACCAAATGACCATTAAGTATTTTATCACAATCGACAATCAGTACTGGTCTACCCGGTGGCCAGGTTGGGGTGGTTTTACAGACGCGCAAAAATCCGCTCACCGAAAGCAGGCCATGAGAGAACTTGACGACTTCTTATCGGGCAATCAGAACGCATATAAGAGTCTTATCAGCGGGAGCCGCTCCGTTCCGGACAGCGATAAAACAATTCCGTTCATACAGGTAACCGCCCTGGACGATAAAATAAAAGACGGGAAGTTACTTCCGGACGCCGCTTCAGCAAATTCTGAATTGCTTTTTACGCTTATCCTTAATCCCTCCCTTTTGGGCGTTGATATGCCAGGTGGCATGTATTCCGGTGGGAAGGGCGGATCAAATATCCGGGAGGCCTTTTTAGCACAGCTGCTTATCAGGGAGATGGAACGCAGTTTTGTAGTTAAGCCGCTTATGGTTGTTGCCCGGATCAACGGTTGGGCGGAGAAATATCCGGGCTTAACCTTCCGGTTCCCTAATCATTATTTAACCACACTGGACAGCGGTAAAAACGCTGAACCTATAAACGCTTAACGGATGGCACTTTTACGCACTATCACCGAAGTGAAACAATGGCTGCGGGTCGATTTTTCAGACCGGGAAGAAATAGCAATACCGAATGTAATGAAAGCGGAGAAGCGTTATATAGCACCGGTATTAGGGAAGGAGTTGTACGAGCTGCTGACAGGTGAGTACAACAGTGATAGTTTAACGGCTGCTAATAAAGCGCTGCTGGATTATGTACAGGCAGCCCTTACCCCGCTTGCTTACCTGCTGGAACTGCCACTGATAAACACCCGGATAACCGATACCGGGCTACGTAAACAGGGATCACCTGAAAGCCCTGTCTTTAAATGGGATTATCAGGAGGTTAAGCAGACGTTGGAAGATAACGGCATGGAGGGCATAGATAGCCTGCTGGAGTTCCTTGAAACACGGGCGGATGATTACCCCCTGTGGAAAAACAGTGCGGCCTATGAATCATATACCCGGTATTTTATAAAAACCGGTAAAGAGTTCAGCGAGTATTACCGGTTACACCATCCCCGTGCGATTTTCATGTACCTATTGCCCGTTATTTCCACGGTGGAGGATCTTTATATATGCAGCACTATCGGGGCGATTTTTGCGGCTTATTTAAAGGAAAAGACGGTGCTGTCTGAATTGGAGAAAGAAGCGTTGCGGCTTATCAAAACAGCCATCTGTCATTTTGCGGTATTCCAGGCATGTTCCAGGATGGGTGTAAGTTTCACTAACATGGGCTTTACGGTATTGTTATCAGATCCGGAAAAATACCAGGGTAACCAGCAAACTGCAGAAATAAAGCGACTGGAAATGATGCGGGCACATGTGGAGCTTATCGGTCAAAAATACCTAAGTGATTTACAGGCATTGCTTAATAAAAACGCCTCCACGGTAGTATTCCCTCTGTATTATAACAGCAGTTACTATGTAGATCCCAATAAGATAGAAATACCGGACAACGAAACCTATAACAGCTTTTTTTCTTTTTAATCATATGGTAACAGTTATTTACAAAGAGCGCAGCTATGATGTAGCCGAATCCTGGGATGAGCTTACCGGCAAACAGTTTTTGGATATCATTGCCATTTTACTTGTTAGCCAGCCGCGGGAGCTTTCAGATTTAAAAATTCTACAGGTACTCTTACAGGTATCTGCCCGCTTTATCTGTAAAATTCCAGCGGATCAGCTCACCGGTATCATGCACCTGGTAGGTGGATTTCAGGAAGATATGGCGCTTACCCGCCAGCTTGTTCCGTTCATCAAGGTGGGAAAGAAGCTCTACGGCCCCGCGGCGGGATTTGAGAATATGACAGCTGCGGAGTTTCACTTTGCAGATATGCACTACCAGGAGTGGAAAGATGCAGGAGCAGATCAGGCGCTGTTTATGTTTCTGGCAGTGCTGTACAGGCCCGTTAAGAAAAGGTATGACATTGGGAAAGATCCGGATGGTGACCGCAGGGAAAAATTTAACGCCAACACCACGGCATTTTATTCCCGGTATACCAGCAGGCTTCCCCGTAGCACTATGCTGGCAATTATTTTTCAGTATGAATCATGGCGCAAACAGCTGGAGAAAGACTACAAGAATGTATTTAACCACCATGCCGATCATGTTTCCAATATTAATGCAGGATGGTTTGGCGTTTTCCGCGGCGTTGCTGGCGATGGTAAGTATGGTGAAATGGAGAAGGTAGAACAGATCCCTATACATACCCTGCTGCTGGAATTAGAATTTTTGCTGGAGGAAGCGGCCGCATTGAAAGCCCAACAGGAGAATATTTTCAAAAAGTAAATTTCAGTCTTATGGTGAAAGCATGGAGAGAGTATAACCAGCGACTGGCAGAGAGTCATTACCTGGTATTGCATAATGGGTTAAGCCAGCAACAGACAGGGTTGCGGCGAAAATCTTTTTTCCGGGATAATAACCAGGAGGAAGCAGAGGGCGCGCAGCAGCATAATTTACACGGCCCCTGTGTCGTGCTGTCGGGTCTGCGTGGTAAGCTGATCGGGCATGACCCCGCCCTTCGGAAAAGCATAAGAACAGCGGTGTATTTTCTTTCCAGCGTACGGGAAACCTATGCCGATCTGGAGGATGCACTGGAATTAACAGGCGGCGTGATGATGGATTTTTTATCCAAATATCAGGAGGACTTTTTCACCACTGGCTCATGCGGCCCTTTTAAAGACTTCGATATAGGCAAAGCGGTGTGGGATCAGGCAGGGCCGATGTTAAATAATTTTCACGGCTGGAAAGTAGAGCTGGAATTTGTGGTAAGCGCCGCTGATTTAAATTATAACCCTGTAAAATGGAAATAAAATGCTTTTGGTAACAAGTCGTCCCGGCGAAATTTGTTTTTCGCGAGATCCGATCATATATACTTTTCATACCGACCAGCCGCTAACCACGGAAGGCTTAATGATCGAAGTAGCCATTTATTTTTGTCCTGGTGCGGGATCTGATTTTACAAGAGTCTACACGCAGCCTCTTTATCCTGCTGCTGACGGGAACATGTCATTATATGCAGGGGATATAATCAATAGCCTGCTTACGTACTCGCTTCCATCCCTTACGGTGGAGGCGATTACTGATATGGATGGCCAGGCAGGCCGTTTTTATGTGGACTACCGGGAAATTACCACCTCGGCACCTGCTCCGGCATGGACAAGTGATAACGCGAGTATCCGCAATGTTATAAAGGGTGGAACAGCGTACGAACGCTGGCAAGGAGGGAATTTTTTCTCTGGCTATATGACTACCTCAAAACCATTTCTAACCTGGCAGGCGTCCGGCAGGCTGTGTGGTGCAAGTGAGCGGATGTACCTGTATTATCTGCACATGACAGCGGCCATCAGTGGTATCAGCGTAAAGGTGCGCGTGGTATATACCGATGCAACAGAAACAATTTCACAGCCGTTAGTTTTTCCAGCGGGGATAAAGTACCACGTTTACCAGATCCCTGTAGGAGTAGAGCAACTTTCGTTATCTGCACCTGCGGGGAAAACGATCTATTATTACGAAGTATCTGTTGTGGCTGGAAGTACTGTACTGGCCGCGCCATTTCGATATGAAATAGATAATCGCCCTGCATATAGGCCAATTCAGCTTAACTATATCAACAGCCTGGGCGGGATGGATAGCATCCGCCTGCTGGGCGTAAGCGAACCGGTGATAGCACGGGAAGCAGTGATAGCAGAAAGGGTGCAGGCTGGCATTAACAATAGCGAGGTGAAAGCCCGTTTGCTTAACAGCAGTATCAGCCTTACATGCACCTGGGCGGGCAATAGCGGTTTTGTAAGCAAAAGTGAGTATGACGGATATCTGGATATTTTTTCTTCCCGCGGCATCTACCGGGTGCTATCAGGCAGGTGGTTACCGCTGGTTTTAACATCTGGCAAGATCGCTTTACCGAAATCGACCGATGATTTATTCTCACTGCCTGTAGAGTTTCAGACAGCATTTACAAATATCAGCTGGACGCCAGAGGGCCAAACTTTTTAGTATGATCGGAATTTCAATTAATGGCCGTTTTCTGGACATCCCACCGGGAGCCACTACGAGCACGGAACGGAATACACCACTCCTTTTAGGTGATCAGGTTCTCGGTGAACTGATGCTACCGCTTACAATTCCCCCTACCGAGAATAACAGAATTGCCCTGGGATTTATCACAGAGCCAGGAAAGGAAAAATCGGCGACTGATGTAAAGATGGACGCGCTGTATTATGAGCATGGCACCTTTATGTATCGCGGCACTTTAGTCGTTGAGAATATACAGGCCAATCTTATCAGCGCGGATAGTGGCACTATCAGTATTTATTTTCTTATGTCGATATCAGACTTTTATACGAGAGCGGCGAAAGTTAAATTATCTGACCTGAACCTGGGCGGCCTTAGACAGATAAGCGGTTTTGTTGATCATGTGAAGGCTACCTGGAGCGGTACACAGGCTAATTTTGATTATGTGTTTGCCCCGGTGTCAAACGATAATTTTTTACCTCCTAATCCTGATCAGGAGTTTCCTATATATGATCCACTATACAACTGCATGAACCCTATACAGGTCATAGATGGAGCATTGACGTTAAGTTTTTTTTCATGGTCCGAGCTGCGGCTGGTACCGTTTATGTATTTTAAATTCCTGCTGGTAAAATGCTTTAGTCATTTTGGCTTTACAATTTCAGGGGAAATACTGGATGATCCCGACTTTGACAAGATCATTTTACTTAACTATCAGTCTATTTATTGGGGTGTTTGGAACACCGATAACACACAGGCTGTGGTGTTTGATCCTGTACAATTCGACCTGAAAAACCATGTACCAAAAGACTATTCCGTAACACGTTTTTTAATAGCTGCAGCCAATTTTTTCGGATGGGCTTACCAGTTTGATGTTGTCCGGAAACATTGCACTCTGGTACCATTAGGTAAGCTGCTTACTCAGTCTTCCAGAAAGGATTTTACTGGCAAAAGCGGACCTGTTTTGAAATCGGAATTTCAGAAGCAGCAAAAGGTGTATGGTTTAAAATTGAATTTCGATGGCGCTGATACTACCATCAGTAAGCCGGATTTGTCAAAAATCGAACGCAGGCCAGATGTGGCCACCGTTGCTGATCTGGAACCCGCTTCCCTTTTTAATAACGGGAAAGCGGCGCTCGTTACTACTTTGAACTGGTGGTATATTTGCAAGTATAATGAAGATGATAAGGTTTACCGGTGGGAATTTTTGGGGGATAACATTTACGATTATGAGCCGACCGGCATTACTGAAAGCATAGAAACCGCTATTACACCGGTGAGCCAGCGATTAAAGGATTGGCGACGGATGCCTGACGGCTCATACATACAGGCGCTACTTCCCACTGTTAACCAAACCGGTAACTGGTATGGGAAAACCGGGGAATACAGCAGTTGGGAGATGCGAATACTTTTTTATCATGGAATGCAACCAGACGTAGCTGCATCAGATAAACTCTATCCTTTTGCCAGCAGCCATAACTATAATAGCAGAGGCCAGAAGGTAGGTAACTACAGTTTATCGCCTAATGCTCCGGATGGAGTTATCAGTAAGTTTTGGGATCGGTGGTTAAAGGCGTTAGGATCATTTGAGGCGGTCACCTTTGTACTCAATCTATCGCTGGTGGAGTATGTGAGCCTAAGTTGGACGGATATAATACTTATCCGCAGTGTTATTTACTTGCCGACACAGTTAAATACTGGTAGTCCTTTCCTTACTTACAGCGGAGATGATGCAGGCACTGTAACAGTAAAAGCGCTCCGGGTAACAACAGAAAAGCCAGCAGTTTTACAATGTACGGCCGCAGTTGAGAATATCACTGTAAACTATGCTGGTGGTGGAATTGCAAACGTAAACTTTGTGGAGTCCACACCGGGCGCAAATAGCTGGCAGTATTCCATCGATGGAGCGGCGGCGGTAACCATTTATAGCCATCCGTTTATAATTGCAGCGCCAGCGGGCAGTCATACGATTGTCATAACACCCCTGTGTGGTATTTATCCGAATCCGACCGGCGCGGCACAGGCGGGTTACGTAATACCAGTAAAGAAGGTAACCATCACGTTAAGCGCAACGTTAACGGATGGCAACGCGCCGCACAACAAAATGGTACTTACAGCTGTCGCTGATCAGGCACCCGTAGATTTTCTGGAAGCGTGGAGCTTTGAATTTGGCCAGTGTACGGTTAATACCAGTATCGGAACAGAAACTTGTCGGGGCTTTGTACCATACCCAGGTGGATCTGCAACGATGTCCTTTACTGCTGGTACCACCAGTGTTACCCAGCAATCTTCGGACGATACACCTGGCTCCAGTTTTGGGTATATAACAACTATCCGGATATGGGGAGTATCATCACCGGTAGTACAGCTGGAATTTGTCAAAGCACCAGGTGAAACCTGGGCATTATCATACAACTAAGTCATATTATATAATATGATTATTTAAGCCCCGCATGTCGGGGCTTTTTCGTGTCCTGTCCTTTCCTACGGCTACGCATTGCGGGAAATTCGTAGCATGAATGAAGTGATACGCATTTGGCTTAACGGTTCTAAAAACTACCTGGCAGGGGTCACACTTTATGATAGGTACGGCAACAGCGATGATTTAAAGTCGTTTTTTTCATCCGGATGTACGCCGTATCGGGAAACCCGCCTGCTTAAAGAGCTTACCGACCTGGTTACACCACCTGAAAAAGAAGATCCGGTTGATACGGAAATGACCACCGCAGAAGCGCCTGTTGCTGTAGAGATTACGGATGCTGTTTTATCAAAGCTACATGAAGAAAAAGTGCTTTTGCATAAACAGAAAGACGCCCTACGGTATAATCTTTCCCGGTACACCAGTGACCGGGAAAGGGGCATTGCTGCGCATCGGATTTTGCAGTATCGGCGCGAAATATCAGCGGTGTGGGAGCGGGAGCAGTACTACAAGCAACACGGGCATTTGCCGGATGATGGCAGCAGCCATATAAACAGTGAGCATGATTTAAAGTACCACCGGGCGCGTACCAATGGTAATGCCAGGCGTTACAGAAGCCTACTTAATAAAGATCCAGGCAACGTTAAATACCAGCAGTTACTAGCGAAGTGGGAAGGTGAGTGGCAGCATACGAAACAATCAATCAAGGATCAGAAAAAAACAGAACATGAGTAAACGACACGGCGACCAAACGCTGGAAAAAATAAAATCATACCTGACCTCCCAGGAAGGTACCGTATACCTCAATGATAAAGAGGAAGATCTACTGAATAAGGTGATTATGGCTCATCACCTATTCCAATCACGGAAGTATGGTACGTTTCAGATGATACGTCTGTTGGCAAAGTGTTACAGCATTTCAGAAGCCAGCGCCCAGGTAATCATGCACGATGCGCAAATTGTTTTCGGGGCTATAAAGGTGTATGATCGCACCTACATGGCTTCCTTGCATCTGGATGAGATAATCGCCGACATGGTAAAGGCTAGGGAATCGGGCAATGACAGCATGTTAATGGAGCTTCACAAGCTAAAAAACAAAGCCATTGATCTACTGCCTTTGGAGAGTTCATCAAAGGATATTGCACCTGCAGTTATTAACTATAACATATTGGCTGGAAACATAAATAGGCCGCCTGTGGATGTTAAAGCTGCTCTGTTAAGGGGAAAACAATTATTACTGGAAATGAATCCCCCGGACTTTAAAATCCCTGAATTAGATGATAGAGAAGAACTTTGACCTGAACACGCCGCAGTCAAAAGTGGCTACCGTAAAAGCAAATAAAACAATTATAGTTTGGGGGCGTGGTACGGGCAAAACGACCGGTGTTCTCGGACCCATTTCGCGTGATTGGATTATTAAAATGCCACGGGCAAAAGGCGCTTTTATAGGAAAGGACTATGAACAAATCCTTGATCGAACACTGCCCGAGGTTGTTAGTGTATGGGAGCAGCTCGGATACTATCAAGAGGTGCATTGGCGGCACGGAAAACCTTTATCAGGATGGGATACGCCAATCATCCCCCCTATGAAATGGGATAACGTAATTAGCTGGTACAACGGGACAGCCATCCATCTGCTATCCCTTGCTGTAAAAGGAGCAGGGAATGGGTTGTCCCTTCAATGGCTGATGGGAGATGAAGCAAAATTTTGGAAGAAGGAACTACTAAACGAAATATTGAAAACCTTACGCGGCCTGGCTAAAGAGTTCGGCCATCTTCCGGAGTACTGTGGTTACCTGTTTGCTACTGACAAATGGATGGAAGATGTCGCAGACGTCCAGTGGATCCTGGATGAAAAACAGAAGATGAATCCGGAAGCAGTTAACCTGGTGCTGGATCTGCAACTGGAAATAAACAGAATCCGCTCGACATATGCTGAATTATCCGAGGCCGACCAGGAGAAAGCTGTCAGAGACATAAAGGATATTGAAAGAGTTATCAATCCAATAAGGAAAAAACTGTTTTTCTATTCCGAGGCCAGTGCAGAAGAAAACGTGGAGATTCTCGGGCCGGACTACATCCCTGCTCAGAAAGCTGAAATGGGCCAGGAGGAATTCGATGTAGCTATCCTCAATAAGGATCCAAAGAAGACAAAGAACTGTTTTTATCCCTCATTCATTGACGGGCATAAGTATGCGTCTACCAAAGATCTTGATGTATTTAAACCGCTTATAATTGCCGCTGATTATCAGGCCAGTATTTCTCCTATTGTAACGGCACAGATAGCACAGCTGCCTACTGAACAATACCCAACCCTTAACATGGCCCGCAGTACGTTTGTGCTACAGCCTTTAAGCCTGATTGATGCCTGTAAGTTATGGGCAGAACGACATAAGCATTTTAAGAATAAGGTTGTCTATTATGTTTATGATCATACAGCCATCGGGCGCAATGCGCTACAGAGGCCATTCTATACTGTTGTGAAAGAGGTACTGGAAAGCGAAGGATGGATAGTATTTGATATCTATATGGGAAAGGCTCCGGAACACGATATTAAGTATGAGAAGATTAAAGCAATGTACGAGGTACAGCCGTCAGCAGATAAGCTGGCAATACGGCATAACAGCCTCGTAGGTAACGATTGTATCGTAAGTATGGAGCGGGCCAAAGCCATCACAGAAAGAGGTAAAACAAAGAAGGATAAGAAGCATGAAGATGTTAGCCGATACCCTAAGTATCCCCAACAGTACGCTACACACTTCAGCGATTGCGCTGATATGATCCTGTGGGCTGTCATGGAGTTGAACTTAATCCCCCTGCATACTGGTACCGGTGAGTTCGCATCCGGATACCTGTAGTACCTACCTTATCATCGTTGTATGCGCCCCGACGGCTTTGAAAGGCTATCGGGGCGCTTCCGTATATAGCGCACCGTGGATCGTATTGTATAGCGCACCACGGTGCGCCCTGTCATTAGAGCTTGAAAAATGGCAATAACGTAGCATATCACCGTTAGGGAAGCCGCGGTACCGGGTCGGGGTTACCTGTTGTGTTTGGGATTTAGGCCGATTAATCTATTATAATAGAATATTATACATATTAATTACATACCATAAGTATTTAGGGTAATTTCAGAAGGGTCCAATACTTAAATCAGGATCGGCAATTATGGGTAAAAACATTTGTCCAAAATATTTGGACATAATTTGTCCAAATATTTTGGACAAATGAATATTTCATTTATATTTGTTTCAACAAAACAATATAGATGTGAACCTTTCAAATGCACAGTACAACGTCTTATTCGATCTTTCAAAAGGGTGGATATTAGTTAAAGGGAAAGTGATATTAGGCCGTCCGGAAGTATGTTATCTGAAAAACATTGTAAATGGCCGGGTGCAGATGATTTCAAACGCAACCTTTCGGTCACTTAAAAAAAAGGATTTGATAATTTATATAGGTGAAAATGATATCACGACAACCTATCGAATATCAGATGCAGGAAAGGAGAGCGTGAAAAAACATTATTAATCACCGTTCCGGGGCAATTCGGGCACATGAATTATATAACAACGTATATGCTAACAATCGAAATACTAAATAAGTTTCTATCAGATAGGCCAGCGATAAGCATATGGGAGCTGTCCAGTGAGGCCACCGGGTCGCCATACACTGTAGATAAGGCTGTGAAGCGGGGGAGCATTTCCAAAAATTTATCAATCAAAATATTACCAATTATTCAAAAATACGGTTATATGAGAATACTTAAAGTTGAAGTTGACCCCTACGATTATGTATATGAAAATGGGGATATAGTAGGTTTTAACGGGGTTTACAATGTTTACTGGAGCAATGGCGCGGTAACCACAGTTGGCCCCGGATATGCGCACAGAAATGACACCGCACAGCTTTTCGATGAGAATGGCAATGTGATCGCTTCTGAAGAAATAGTTTGGCCGGAAGGCACATTTACGAGAAATATTTTAGGATAATCCAGCCCAATCCCCATTATGAAAGCAACATTTAAAACCCTGTGGAAAATTCTTATCGCTACGTGGTTGACGGCCTGTAGTAACAACGTCAAGCAATCGGGAAATACAAAATCCAAACCTGTTTTTGATTCCGCATCGCGTGAAAAACAATGGGAGCGAGCCAACATTGAGAGTATGAAATTGGAAGCGAAATAATTGTATTCAACAAAACAAGAAGCCCAGGCAGTCCGCCTGGGCTTTTATTATTATGATAGTACCTTCCTTATCTGGTCTGTGTATCTTTGGTAGGTATAGGGATAAATGAACGCCGCTTCTATCGAGGGGTGGCCATTTCTTCAATCATCCAAATAAGAATTTGAATATCATCAGAGGTTAAGGCAGTGGGCTTTTGGGGAAGATATACCCACTCGCCAGCTCTTTTGACAAATTGGCCATACCAACGGGCATTTATGATTAAATGTACTAATCCCCCGGTACCACTTACCTCGCATATTTCCACCTTAAAGCGCCTTTCACCCACTACTGCATCGAAACATATCTCTCTCATTTGCCGAAAATAGTAAAATCACGGCGTAGCATCCGCCTCTTTTTCCTCTGCGAATGTATTAGCCATTCCTTTTATGCGATTATCCTTCCTGAGTTGTGATCGTACATCATAGACAGTGTCCAGCATTTTCGTTGTTGTGTGTGATGATGACTTTATTACGATCTCTTGTGCTTTTCTAATCTCCGTAGTTTCTGACAGCAGATCCATCATCTCAGTGAAATTGAGGTGACGCAAGCTGTATAAATCAGCTTCAACGCCAAGTTTATTCTTTACATGGCGCTTCCATCGCTTTGTAACCTGTGATGGCAGTATCGCGGCAGCTGAAGGGTGTAGACCTTTGCCGAAAAGATGGTCATCTATCTTTGCTTTATACATCAACTCCTTCCAAAGTGGTAATACTATATCCTTTATGGGTTTCCAAACTTCTTTGTATAGACCTCCTTTAAGCGTTGTTACTTTGAACCTTTGATTATTTAAATCAACATCGCTTTTTTTCACATTCATTAGCTCTTTACGTCGCGCCCCACTGTGGAAGAAGATTTGAACGAAGCGCCAAAATGTATAAAAGTGAAGGATTAGGAAGCGGTGTACTTTTATGCGTTCTTCGTCAGATAGTGTTGCCCTAATCTTTTTGATCTCTTTTTTCTTTGTTATCCCGTGTGTGGGATTGTGATCTGTCACCTCGTATTCATCAAGAATTTTAAAAAGGCTTCCCATATTACCCAAAAAATGATTGTAAAGGCTAGCCGTCCACACACCTGGTTTTTTATTACCTTTCTTATCTACCGTAATGGTATTCAGTTTCTCAATGCCGACGGCATCGAGTATTTTCTTAATGTGTTTCCTGCGGATCTCTTTAACAGGCATGTCACCATATCCTAGTTTAGTGGCCGCCAGCTTAAAATATTTGAGTTTTGACTTTAAATCGACTTTAAAATCAACCGACAAATCGCCGTGATCATATGCCCACTGTAATGCTATATTGAGAAGCGTATCCTCTGTAATATCCGTTGGATTTAATTCTGGAGAATCCGGTAGAAAGGAGTTATCGTACTTTTTAGTGATGGGATTATATAACATCTTGTCAACTAAATCACTTTCACCTGCGATAAGGTTCTCTGTTTCAGCACGTCTCTGTTCAAGATCATGAAATTTATTCATCCCCCGAAGACGCTGGAGTGGATTAGTTGATGGATCTTTTGGATCATACTTAACGTTGGGATCGTAATACCGGTAGTAAAGTAGCCAGGGCTCCTTAGTACTGGCGGTTGATTTGTTCCAATCTGAGGGGATGATTTTAAAAGGTGTACGGTAACAACCGTTAGGGAGAATAATGTACTTTCTCTTTGGCGTGTTTTTCTTTGCGGCCATTGTAATAACAATTTGTTCCTGAAACTGTTCCTGGATTCGTTCCTGAAACTGTTCCTGAATGATTAACAAATGTTATTGACAATTGAAAAGAAAAAAGCCTGAGATCCTTACTCTTGTTGAATCCCAGGCTTTGGGTGATTGAAGGGTTTCGAACCCTCGACCCTCAGAACCACAATCTGATGCTCTAACCAACTGAGCTACAACCACCGTGTTCAACGGGTTACCCCGTTTTTGGGAGTGCAAATATAAGTGAAACTTTTATCTGGCCAAGAATTTTTTAATACTTTTTGAAATTAAAAAAGGCTTCTTTTTACAGAAGCCTTTTTTGTTTTTTGGGTGATTGAAGGGTTTCGAACCCTCGACCCTCAGAACCACAATCTGATGCTCTAACCAACTGAGCTACAACCACCGTTTTATCTTTAATTTCGTGTATTATTTCGTTGTTGGGAGTGCAAAGATAAGCGAAACTATTTTTAAATTCCAAATACTTTGAATAAAAAAACTTCAAGGGATTACACATAGATCATATTCTGCAAATGAAACCCAATATTAAAATCGTTTTCATTTGTTAAAAAGAACCGTTCCTAACATTAACAAGCGCCTCTATTGGAACTTCCGGAAAAGGTGTATCTTTGCGCACTTTCCCATTCCATTCCCATTTTTATAAGTGATTAATAATCAGTAGGATGTTATTTTATGGCATCAAAGAAATCCCTGATTTCAGGCGATTTAATGCCCTTTAGTCCGGATAAGTTAACCAAGACAGGAAATATTTAACAAAATCCCTTTTTCTACTAACTGAAATAAAACAAGTATTTAATATTTAACTGTATATATATTATGGATCAGCTTAAACTGAAGTTGCAGGAGTACTATCAGCGTTACCAGCAAATGGACCAACGGGTGAAGCCTGGAAAGGAGGAGCCTGGTTTTGAGGACGTGCTGGACATGGAAAACGATATTCTTTCACAATTTGGATTGCCTACATCCCGGCGCTTTGTGCAGATACTGCATGATTTCGTGCATCATGGCCATGTGAGTGACCAGTTGCTGGATTATGTAAGTAAAAAATTACGCACGGCCGCACGTAAGTACCTATTGGCGCCTGTTATGTCCGACATTGACCTGCTTGAAAGCGCCCGCGAACAAAAACGCAGCGCTTACGATGTGTTGCCCGAGCTGGGATACCCGGCACAGGAATATGCTTTATTCCTCATTGGAGAGCTTTTTTACCGCCGCAATATGGCCGCCGGGGATATCCTCGATGAATTGAAGAAAATGCAGCATTTTGACAGCTGGAACGACCTGATGCTGCTCAGTAAAATACATAACCATACCACCCACGAACTGTACACTAAACTGAAGAAACATGAGCTGCGCTTTATTGACGAGTTCATTCAGTTTACCCGCCGCCAGGAACCATCCAGGTTGGTGAATAAACGTGCTACACCACTGGAAGATGGTTATACACCCAACTATAAAACCATTACCAAAGTACAGGTGGAAGATATCATCTTTGATGAACAAACCACTCCCAGCCTGTTTGGTAAAATAAAGAGCGGCAGGGGATATGCCCGCATCACTATCAGCCTGGAATTTTCAGAACTGAACCAGATCCTGATGAGCAGCGATGAACTGGGGGTTGAAATCAGCAATCATATTAAAAAACGCCTGGCTAATCCATCTGCGGAGAAACCAACGGTAATAGATATACGCGCTGAATTCGGCGATGTATTGAAACTGGATAACTGCTACCTGGAAGTATATAAACCCCAGCACAGGGAAGGAAATAAATGGGTGGAAGATAAAGACCATTTCTACTTTGTAGATAAAATTCTTACAAAAAAAGAATTTGAAAAAAGAACCAAAGAAGCAGAAGTAAAACGTAAAATACAGGAATGCCTGGAACTGATCGGCGGCTCTTATGTATATTACCAACGCCTCCGCCGTTTAGGTATCACGGACGAGGAAGCCAAACTGCGCGCAGGTTTGCAGGATGAGCTGTTGTTTAAGCTATCGTACTTCCTTAATAAGGTAAAGGAATAACGCGCGCGAAGGTTGTCTTTCCCAGGATTACGCTGATTATACTGATTTAGGGATTTGACCATTTTGGATTTTGAATGATTTGGGGAGATTTAAGCGGATATTTTTGCTTATATCTCCCCTGATCTTTTTTAATCCTTTATAAAATCCAAAAGGTAAAATCCCTAAATCAGTATAATCAGCGTAATCCTGGGAAAGACAAAACCCGCGAAAGACAATTTCCGCGGAATTATTTATGTTTACGTAAAAAGAAATGGAAGAATTAACTCTCGGTGTTGGCTCCCGGGTACAGCACGCACATTTTGGCCAGGGTGTTATTGTGGCTGTTAAATATGCCCAGTACCGCGTTACGTTTATGGATCATGGTATTAAGATGATCGATAAAACAGACCCATTGTTTGAAGTACTGGTGGCAGAAAATGTAACCCCGGAAGTGGAAACTGCTTCAGATGTGGAAACGTCGCTGCTGAAGATCCTGCGCCTCTGGGGAGGTATTTCGGAAGTAGTGCCGCTGGGCGACCGCTGGAAAGGTGGTACCCTTATTCTTCAACCCGGTGATACCACGCTGAAAGCAAAAGAGCTGCCCATCGATACCTTCTTCCATAAAATAGTGATGCTGCGCGACCGCCTCCGCGTACTGGAGCAAAACATCAACAGCCATAAAGTACTCACCGATGAAGAAAAGGTGAATATGCAGCAATACATTACCCGCATCTATGGGTCGCTCACTACTTTCAATGTATTATTCAGGGATAAGGAACACTGGTTTACCGGCGAGAAAAGCGGTAATGATTAATGGGCGTCTATATGATAGATCTGTTCCAGTTCCCACCGGTAGGTCCCCGGAAAATGATGAATGAAGATATTTTTTCCGTCGAACGGAAACTTTTCATCATAACCGTTCACGGGATGTAAGATCACCGGCGTACCTGCCGGCGTATAATTGTGACTGGCCACAAAATCCGGTTGCTGATACTCCGGCAGTATTTTTTTTACCCGCTTGTAGGCGAAGTTGCCCAATACCCGCTGCATGCGTCTGGAAGCCCTTTTGGAAGGACGGTTCAGCCGGCCGTACATATAATTCAACGCACCCCGTACCGGCCATTTCTGCTTCTTTAATGCGCCTTTGATATCAGTAAACGGATTCACGGTATTAAAGTCGCGTGTTGTTTGCAAAGAGAAGGGTGTTTCCGGTACCCAGTCGCGCACATTCACTACACGCAGTCCCCAGCCATCGCGGCAAATAAAATCGAAGTCGTACGCATAATAGAGGTTGCCCGGCTTGGGCGCTGCACTGGCGTATGTTTTAAAAGTAATGTCCTTCGGCAAACCGGGCGTATATTGAAAATAGGAACGCATTAAAAAAGAAATGGCGCCTCCCTGGCTATGCCCGAAAATGATAAATTCGTGTATGCCTTGCTGATAGTACTCATTGATCTTTTGTATCATTTCCGGTCCCATAGCCGCCACCGCCAGCATCCACCCGGCATGCACACAGGCCCTGGGGTCTTCTGCCACTTTGTAGGGTACGGTGGTGCTGTCATTTAATTTCACGACGCCCTGTGCAGGTATCATGCCGGCGTAGAAATTTTCCAGCCACGAAGCGGCTGTGCCATTGGTGCCACGGATCGAGATGATGCCTACATTGTCTTTTCTTTTCCAGAGATCCCAGCGGTTTACCAATCCTGATTCCGGAGAACGGTATACCAGCTCACAATCAACGGGCGCGCTACTTTTTACTTTGGTCCACAGGGTGTCCCTGGAGCGTTCCGCCAGCTTCAGCAACTCACCGTATTCAACGGCATTGAAATTGGGTGACAGGTGCTGCGCAAAACAATTACTTCTTACGGAAAATAAAATTAGAAAAGAGAGCAGAGAAATACGAAACTCCATAGAAAATAGCAAATTATAAATGACCAATTACAAATGAATAGTAACAAAAGCGCTGCACTTTAAGATAAAATAAAACAATTGAGATGCTTTCATTGTTCTAAATCCGTTTAACTTTCAGGCCTAAATTACTTTAAATATGGCAAAGAGAATTGAGCATGATTTCCTGGGAGAAAAAGAAATACCGCAGGATGTATACTATGGTATTCAAACCCTTCGTGCAATAGAAAACTTTCATATTACCGGTATTCCCCTCAAAGTGGAACCCATGTTTGTGCAGGCCCTGGGCTATGTGAAGAAAGGCGCTGCTATGGCCAACCGCGACCTCGGCGTACTCGATAAAAATATTGCAGAATACATCATCAAAGCATCCGACCGCGTAATTGCAGGTGAATTTAATGACCAGTTCCTCAGCGATCTGATACAGGGTGGTGCAGGTACTTCTGTAAACATGAATGCCAACGAAGTAATTGCCAACGTGGCGCTTGAAATGATGGGTAAAGAAAAGGGGCAGTATGAATTCTGTCATCCCAATAATCATGTGAACTGCTCACAATCCACCAACGACGCATATCCTACCGCTTTCCGCATTGCGCTGATCAATAAACTCACCGGCTACAAATTAACCCTGGGTGAACTGGGTGAAGCTTTCCAGGCGAAAGGAGAGGAGTTTAAAAACGTACTGAAAATGGGCCGTACCCAGTTGCAGGACGCCGTGCCCATGAGTATGGGCGATGAGTTCAAAGCTTTCGCTACCAACATCAATGAAGAATTATCCAGGGTGGAAGACAGCAAACGTCTCATCTCTGAAATCAATATGGGGGCTACTGCCATTGGTACAGGAGTAAATGCCCCCAAAGGATATTCAGACCTGGTAACCAAACACCTGGCGGCTATTACCGGCCTGGATCTTGTGCTGGCGGCAGATCTTATTGAAGCCACTGTAGATACCGGCGCATATGTACAATTGTCTGGTGTGCTGAAACGTACGGCGGTAAAGATCTCTAAAATATGTAACGACCTGAGGCTGCTTTCCTCCGGACCACGGACAGGGCTGAACGAAATTAACCTCCCGCCCATGCAGCCGGGATCATCCATCATGCCGGGAAAAGTAAACCCCGTGATCCCGGAAGTAGTGAACCAAACGGCTTTCTATGTGATTGGCGCCGACCTGATGGTAACAATGGCAGCAGAAGCCGGTCAGCTGCAACTGAATGTAATGGAGCCTACCATTGCGTTTGCGCTGTTCACTGCCATCACCTATATGAATAATGCATGCAGGGCGCTGAAAGACAAATGCGTGGCAGGCATCACCGCCAATGCCGACCGTACAAGGGAGATGGTGATGCAAAGCATCGGTATTGTAACGCAACTCAACCCGATCATCGGATACGAAAAATGTTCTGCTATCGCAAGAGAAGCTTTGGAAACGGGTAAGTCGGTACACGACCTCGCTGTAAAAGAAAAGAAATGGGTGACCCAGGAAAAGTGGGATGAAATTTTCACTTTCGACAACCTTATCAGACCCCAGTTTATACAATAAAACGCGGAATTTGTCTTGGCTCAGGATTACGCTGATTATACTGATTTTTCAGATTTGATCACTTTTGATTTTAAATGATTAGGGGAGATATAAGCGGATATATTCGCTTGTATCTCCCCTAATCATTTAAAATCATTTATAAAATCCAAAAAGCAAAAATCAAGGTAATCAGTATAATCAGCGTAATCCTGAGCCAAGACAAATTCCGCATTAGAACTCCTGTTCCAGCCGGCCTACACTGCCATCTTCACCTATACCTTCCACGACTAAACGAAAACGTTTGGTGAAATCATTATTGTAGAATTCCACCCTGGCGGTGTGCGTCAGTGTGTCTATGGCTACGTTGGGATTCCAGTAAAGCGTAAGGCGTTTATCAGGTAATGCGTGTACTTCTTTTTTCACGGAGTAGTCCGGCGAATAGAATTGTTTCACGATCTGGTAACCCGCTTTTTTATACAATTTAAAGCCCCTGATACTTGGATCATTTTTAGGTGAATTATCGCCGCCTTTTTTGGTGTATACCGCAATAGCGCCATTGGCGCCGCCGAAGCCACCCATAAACGGAGGACGGAATACTTTGATGAGCGCAATATCCTGGATGGAGAGGGTGCTCAGCATACTTACATCCGACTGCATTTCATTGAGGTATAATCCCGGTGCGCCACCGCGCCAGGAAAGCGTTGGATTGTTATAATCGCCTGTAATCTGCAGCCCTGCTACTTTGGATTGCAGGTACTGGAATACGTTGAGTGCAATGGGCGTTTCTTTTGTTAAATCGAAGGAGTAGCCATCACCGCCGGAGAACATACCGGAAGCATAACGTTTTTCCGTGGTTTCTTCCGGCTTCACTTTTTTCGCATTTACGTTTACTTCCTGCAGGTACACCGTTTTATTATTGATGGAGCGGTTTACCTTATTGCCTTCCGCCGCATTGGCGAGGAATTGTTTCAGCGCGTTATTATCTACCGCAGGCGGTATGCGCAGCGGGTAAGGAATTTTAATTTGTGTAGGACGTTCAAAGAAGTGATTATCGAATTTCACGTTTACATCCACGCCTTTTTTCACGAGGTCGTTGCCCTGGTAGTAGATGTAAGCGGTATCCGGGAATACCATGTTGGCCATCTCAAACTGCCCTTTGTCGTTGATGGGAGTAGAGGCAAACATGGAGGAGCTGTCTATCGGGAGACGGATGATCATATCCAGTTTACCGGTAGGCATCGGGCGTCCATTGAGCATGGTGGCTATTCCCTTCATCAGTAATCCCTGTTCGTATGGGAACCTGACTTCGGGGAATTCGTTATTGATGATTTTTTCCCAGCTGAAACGTCTCCAACCGTTGGTCATCATCACCAGGTCCAGACCTTTCAGCGTGGAGTCGGCGTCATTACGGAAATACCACGATGGATTGTAGATATAACCTTTGATATCGGAGGTGAGCAGGAAAGTAGAGATGATGTTATTGGAATTTTTATCTACCGGTACCGCGTCTGCATCCGTAATGGCTACAGAGATATTTGTTTGCATGGTATCGGGTAATCTCAGTTCAAAGGCATTTTTTGTTCTGGGTTCCTTGTGAGTGTCTGCATCCAGTACATCTATCTGCATCAGGTCATTTTTGCGGACGAAGGCAAGGCGTTCTGCCAGCGGCATGCCTGATTTAGCAAAAAGAGTGATCTGGATGATACCTGATGGAAGATGATCAGCGGGGATAAATCCGCTGATGCGGCCTTCCCCGATATCCAGGTTGGCTTTGTACACCAGCTGGCTACCCATCTGGGCAATGATCACGAGATCGTTTACGGAGGTATCGGCTACGTTGCCGGGTACGGCCTGGTAAAAGATCCGGCTGCCTTTATTGAATACTTTCAGGGAGGCGCCGGCAGCCACCGCTGCGGGGAGGGCCACCGTTTTGGTTTGTCCTTTATTGTTTTTTACAGTTGCCTGGAAGATGTCCTGTGCATTGGCGGGAGTGATCTCGAAAGATCCCATACCATCGTGCAGGGTTTTGATCACTGCGCTGCTGGCGCCTTTGGCGTCTTTTACGGCGCCGGACACTTCTACCGGGTAACCATTGTTATCGATAGCTTTAAAGGCTACTACATTAGGCTGACCCACGATCAGGTTGCCGCCTTCGGGGAAAAACTGTACGGCAAAATCGGGCGTGGTGGCGCTATCGGCTTCCGGTTGTGTTTTTTTGGATGGATCAAAGATTTCTATGGTCCGGGTATAACTGAATGCGGGATCAAAGTTGAGCATCCAGGCGGTATAAGCCCTTAGCTGGTATACGCCTGCTTTTTGCGTTTCCGGCAGATCGAAGTTACCGGGGGCGCCGGCGTTGCCAACAGCAAACAGTTTCTTCTGCACAATGTTATTGTTTTTATCCAGCAGCTCCACGTACAGGTTGGTGGCGGTGGTGGCAGGCATGCCCTGCAGGGTGAGATAGGCTTTGAACCAGATGGTTTCACCGGCTGCATAGTAGTCCTTATCAAGATGCAGATATACTTTTTCGGCCGGGTAACGGTTGCCGAAGGTTTGTAGTGCCTTTATAATGCGGTCGGACCAGTCAGTAGGACGCGTTTGTACAGCCAATGCACTCATTACGCCGCTTAACATAACGGCTGGTATTATCCATTTCAGATGTTGTCGCTTTTTCTTCAGGTTCGATTGCATGCAATATAGTTTGAGCGGGTATAATATATGTCAAAAATATAAACTTTGGAAGATTTAATCAGTAAGATTACGGCAGGTTTGTTATTATTGCGTGTTCAACCTACGGTTTTAACAAGATTTTAATGAGTTCAGGAAAGAAACGTTTAGTGATAGCTGGTGGCGGTGCTGCCGGTTTTTTTTGTGCGGTAAATGCGGCCCGCCTATGCCCGCAACTGGAAGTGGTATTGCTGGAAAAAACAGGCAAGCTGTTATCGAAGGTGAAGGTGAGTGGCGGCGGGCGGTGCAATGTAACCCACAATGCGCCTGACATTACGTATATGGCTAAACGCTATCCCCGCGGCCAGAACTTTGTAAAGAAGTCGTTTTCCCGGTTCTTTGTTCCCGATACCATCTCCTGGTTTGGGGAAAGAGGGGTACCCCTGAAGGCGGAAGACGATGGCCGGATGTTCCCGGTAACAGATAATTCCCAAACGATCATCGACTGCCTCCTGCGGGAAGCAGATAAATATCATCTTAACATCCGTACCAATACAGAAGTAATTTCCTTTAAAAAGGGCAGTGATGGGCGCTGGCAGCTGCAATTGCAGCAAGGCCCTGCGCTCACCGCCGACTATTTATGTATTGCCGCCGGAGGCTACGCGCAGGCTGGCAAGTTTGCCTGGCTGGAACAAACGGGTCATAGCATTGTGCCGCCCGCGCCCTCCCTGTTTACTTTTAATATGCCGGGCAACCCTGTTACGGGCCTGATGGGGGTAGCCACCAATGCACAGGTGAAAGTAGCCGGTACCAAACTACAGGAACAAGGCCCTTTGCTGATCACCCATTGGGGCATGAGTGGCCCGGCTGTATTGCGCTTGTCGGCCTGGGGCGCCCGGGAACTGCAGCAGCTGCAATATACTTTTACCGCTATCGTTAACTGGATTCCTGCCTACAATGAAAATACCCTGCGGGAACACTGGCAGGACCTGCGTTTTGAATTAGGAAAGCAGAAGATATATAATAAAAATCCTTTCAGTTTACCACAGCGTTTATGGCAATTCCTGTTGCAACAGGTAGGAATTTCTGAAGAAATGAGATGGGCGGACGTTCCGGCAAAAGACCAGAACCGTTTAATGAAGCTGCTGGTAAGCATGGAATTCCCGGTGAAAGGTAAAACTACCTTTAAAGAGGAATTTGTTACCTGCGGCGGCATCACGCTCAGTGAAATAGACCCGGCCACAATGGAAAGCCGGCTGGTACCCAACCTGTTTTTCGCCGGCGAGGTAATGGATGTAGACGGCATTACCGGCGGCTTCAACTTCCAGCACGCATGGACAAGCGGCTTTGTTGCCGCTACTGCCATAGCCCAGCGGTGCGGAGGTTGTCTTTCCCACTGATTACGCTGATTATACTGATTTGCTTGATTTTATTTTTGGGATTTTATAAAGGATTTTAAATGATTGGGGGAGATATAAGCGAAAATATCCGCTTATATCTCCCCCAATCATTTAAATCCAAAGTGATCAAATCCCTAAATCAATAAAATCAGTCTAATCCAGAGAAAGACAAAATCCGCGCTGAACCCCATTATAGTTTGAGGTAATGCACCCCCGGCTCGTACTCCTTTTCCAGCGCCAGCAGCAGGTGGTCGAAGTCTTCCGGCTGCCGCAGGAAATCCACTTTGGTAGTATCCACCACCAGTGTGCGTACAGGATGTTGCTTGATATACTGCATGTACATATCATGCACATTCAGCAGGTATTCGTCGGGTATTTGCTGCTCGTAGGAGCGGTTGCGGTGACGGATATTTTCCTGCAGTTTTGTAACCGGCGCATTCAGGAAGATCAGCAGCTCTGGCTGCACCAGCTGGGGATTGATGATGTCGAAAAGTTTCTGGTAAAGGGAATATTCTTCTTCCGGTAAATTGATCTTTGCAAACAGCAGGCTTTTAATGAAGAGGTAATCGGAAATGATCACATCGCTGAAAAGGTCCTGCGACTGCAGCATTTCCTTGAGTTGTTTATACCGTTCCGCCATAAAGAACAGTTCCAGCGGGAAAGCGTATTGCTGCGGGCGTTCATAAAAAAGAGGGAGAAATGGATTATCTGCAAATTCTTCCAATATCAGTTTTGCAGAGAAATGGGTAGCGAGCATGTTGGCCAGCGTAGTTTTGCCGGCGCCAATATTTCCTTCTACCGTAATAAATTTATAGTGCATGAAAATGGGTTTAAAATTAATCCTGGTAACGGTTTGCAGGTAATGTATCCGGGCAGCTGGCTGCCAGCTCCCTCACGGTTTTATGCAACACGGGGTGCATATAATCCGGGATAATTTCCATTAAAGGCACCAGTACAAACTGCCGCAGATGCATCCGCGGATGCGGTACTTTCAGATCCGGCAGGGAATGAATGTTGTCGTTGAAAAAGATCAGGTCGATATCAATTACCCTCGATCCCCATTTCTCCTGGCGGATACGGCCGATCTTTCTTTCTATCTCCAAAAGTGTATGCAATAACGTTAGTGCATCCAATGGTGTGCGGATCTCCACTCCCTGGTTCAGGTAGTCCGGTTGATCCACGGCTCCCCAGGGAGCGGTCTGGTATAAGGCCGAGGTTTGTACCACCTCTCCGGCTGTTTCAGCAATCAATTGTACCGCCTTTTGCAGGTTCCCGGTACGATCACCTAAATTGCCACCTATAAGTAATATTGCTGTATTCATGTATATTTCAGGACTCAAAAGTAGCCATATTCCTTATTTTTGAAAAAATGTATCTTTCCATCTCAGTTTCATCTTAACAAAAAAGTATGCGTTTCTTTAAAGTTTTCCTGGCCGCATTCCTTGCATTCGTAGCATTTACGGCAATATGCTTCTTTATATTGCTGATAATGATAGGAAGGGCCATTACCCCTGAAAAGGTAACAATTTCCCCAAATAGTGTACTGGTGCTCGAAACAGGGCAGTCGTACAACGAACAGAATGTAGTTAACCCACTTGGCAAACTGATGGGCGACGAATCGGCAGAGACTCCCGGTTTGTACCAGATGGTAAGACTGATAGAGAACGCTGCCGGTGACGACAACATCAAAGGTATTTATCTGAAAGTAAACGGTAACCCTAAGGGCTTTGCCAGCACAGAGGAATTGCGCAATGCGCTCCTCCGTTTCCGGAAGTCCAGAAAATTTGTGTACGCATACGGGGAAGTGATGGACCAGAACGCCTATTACCTGGCCAGCGCGGCAGACAAAGTTTACCTGAACCCCAAAGGCGGGGTCGAGTTTACCGGTTTCGCCAGCCAGATAGCGTTCCTGAAAGGAACCCTGGATAAACTGGAAATCAAACCGGAAATTTTTTACTGCGGAAAATTCAAAAGCGCTACAGAGCCGCTGCGCGAAACCCAGATGACAGCCGCCAACCGCATACAAACCACTCAGTTCCTGGGAGAACTGTATGGCACCTTCCTGAAAGGAATAGGCACTGCACGTAACATTGATACAGCTACCTTGCATGGCTATGCCAATGAAAACCTCATCCAGGAACCGGCCGATGCACTGAAATATAAACTGGTAGACGGTTTAAAGTATGATGATGAGTTGATAGCAGAACTGAAAAGCAAAACGGGCATTAAACAGGATGAGAAGGTAAACCTGGTAACCCTCGGAAAATATAACAGTGGTACTGACCTTTCTTCCGGCAGCGGCGAAGGACGGATAGCACTGATCTATGCCCAGGGCGATATCATAGGCGGAGAATCAGACCGGGATAAAACCATTGCGAGCGAGGACTACATCCGTGAGATCCGCAAAGCCCGTGAAGATAAAAATATAAAGGCAATTGTGTTCCGGGTGAACTCCGGCGGCGGCAGCGCACTGGCATCTGAAGTAATCTGGCGTGAATTGTCGCTGGCTAAGAAAGTGAAACCGATAGTGGTGTCTATGGGCGACTATGCAGCATCCGGCGGTTATTATATCTCCTGTATGGCCGACAGCATTTTTGCGGAACCCAATACCTTAACGGGTTCTATCGGCGTATTCGGTGTGATGTTCAATATGCAGGATTTCTTCAAAAATAAAGTGGGTGTTACCTTCGACGGCGTTAAAACCGCTCCTTATGCAGATCTTGGTTCTGTGGGCCGTCCGCTTACCGAAGCAGAGAAACGCTTTATCCAGAATGGTGTTGACAGCACCTATGCTTCTTTCAAATCACGGGTGGTAGCCGGCAGGAAACTGCCCCCCGCTATCGTGGACAGCATTGCCCAGGGGCACGTATGGAGTGGTTTGCGGGCAAAGGAACTCGGATTGGTAGATCGTATCGGTGGTATTAAGGAAGCGCTGGCCTGTGCCGCAAAGCTGGCTAAACTATCGGAATACCGCTTACGCGAATATCCCGAAGTGAAGGATCCTCTCAGCAAACTGATAAAAACCTTTGGCGGCGATGTACGCGCGCAGATGGTGAAGCAGGAACTGGGCGCCAACTACGAAATTTACCAGCAGGTAAAGGACGTACAGGCGTTACACGGCGATATCCAGGCGAGGATGCCATTTAAATACAGCTTCTAAGCGTATTTTGTCTTTCTCAGGATTAAGCTGATTATACTGATTTCATTGATTTTACTTTTGAGATTTTATAAATGATTTAAAATGATTTTGGGAGATATAAGCGGATATTTTCGCTTATATCTCCCAAAATCATTTTAAATCCAAAGTGATCAAATCCCTAAATCAGTATAATCAGCTTAATCCTGAAAAAGACAACCTCCGTTGCATTTTTTACTAAAAGCTGGAAAAACGTTGTAGTTTTACTGCCGGTTTTTAAAATAGCAGAATCAGATGAATGGAGCTAAGTACAGTCAGTTGAGGGCCATGCTGGCCATTACGAAAGGAAGTTTAAGAGGTATTTTCCGTAGTCCTTCCGCAGTGGTGTTTAGTTTGGGTTTTCCGCTGGTATTTATCCTGGTGTTTGGGTTTATTGGTAAAAGTACTGTTTCCGTTAAAGTGGGGGTGGACCGGCGGACTGATATCACCAGCAGGTATTACCAGGAGCTGTCGCATGCCGGAACGCTGAAGCTGGTCACCGATCAGCCCGAAGCGGAAATGGAAGATGATCTGAAGAAAGGCCGTTTGGTGGCCATTCTGAACATTGTGCCAAAAGAGGGGGCTGATCATGTAACTGCTTATGATATTAATATCCGGACCTCTACGGCCTCCGATGCGGCAAAAAAAGTAACCCTGTTATCGGTGCTGAAAAGCATCGCCGGCAAACTGGATGATGAAACCTATAAACGCCCTACGGTAGCCACTTTTACACAAACAGAGGTACCGGGGCGCGAATTTAAGACCATCGACTTTATTTTACCGGGTCAGCTGGGCTTTGCCCTGATGAGCGCTGCTGTTTTTGGTACGGCTTTCCTGTTTTATAATATGCGCCAAACGCTGGTACTCAAGCGTTTTTTCGCCACGCCCATCAAACGCACCTATATTGTACTGGCCGAGGCACTGAGCCGGATGATCTTCCAGCTCATCAGCTCCGTGGTGATCATTGCGCTGGGGCATTTTGCCTTTGGCTTTACGTTGGTACATGGCTTTGCCACCTTCCTGGAAATGCTGGTATTGTCGGTATTCGGGCTGCTGGTATTCATGGGTTTTGGCTTTGTGGTGAGCAGCCTGGCCAAAAATGAGAGCACTATTCCGCCGCTGGCCAATATCGTTACCCTGCCGCAGTTCCTGCTGGCGGGCACCTTTTTCCCGATAGATTCCTTCCCGGGCTGGCTGCAGCCGATCTGTAAGATCATGCCGCTCACCTACCTGATAGACGCCCTGAGAAAAGTGGCCTTTGAAGGGCTGCATCTCTGGCACGTAGGCTGGGATATTGCCATCCTTACTTTATGGGGTGTTGTCGTATATGCGGTAGCCGTGAAAGTATTCAAGTGGGAATAAGGCGATTTCGTTAGCTTTGTGATACCTAAATCCAGTCACATGCAAGCCTTTTTCATTATCCTGGGTGCGTTCATTGTCCTTGTGCTGGGGCTTTTCATTTTCAGTTTATTCCTGTCTTCTGCCATCAAGGTAGAGCGTTCGCTGGTAATAACGGCTGCGCCGGGAGATATTTTCCCGCTGGTGAACGTAGCCCGTAACTGGGAGCTATGGTCGCCCTGGAAAGAACAGGACCCCAATGTTAAAATTACTTACGGGGAGAAGGAAAGTGGCGTGGGCGCCGGTTACAGCTGGGAAAGCCGCAACCGGAACGTGGGAAAGGGGCATATGACCATCACGGAATCCAAACCCGATCAGCAGGTGGCCACCCACATCGATTTTATGGGCATGGGCCTTACCAAAGGCTATTTCCGGCTGGATCCTGTAAATGGAGGCACCCTGGTTACCTGGGGAATGGTGTGCGATATGGGGCAACACCCCATCCGGAAAGTGATGGGGCTGATGATGGACAAATGGGTAGGAAAGGATTTTGAGAAAGGACTGGCAAACATAAAACGGCTCCTTAAAGGATAATATATTTTTTCTATGCGGTTTATTAAGTTGTTACTGATCAGTGTGATCATTTTAGGCGTGGTGATTTTCGGGTTGTCGCTGGCATTTCCTTCTACCGCAGTGGTAGAGCGTACAGGTGTTATCCGGGCGCCTATTGACACGGTATACGCACATATCAGTAACCTCAAAGCCTGGGATGCCTGGAACCCCTGGACCCGCCCCGATACCACCGCCACCCTGGTATATTCCGATCCGCCCTCCGGAGCCGGCGCCTGGTACAGCTGGGATGGACAACTCAACAGCGGTAAGGTAACGGTACTGGACAGTGATCCTGCCAAAGGGATTCATTACCTGCTCGACATTAAAAGCGTGCGTCCTGTAAAAGGGGGCATAGAACTGAAGCCAACGCCGGATGGCAAAGCCACTGCCATTTTCTGGCATATGGAAATTAAACTGGGCATGTTGCCGTGGTGGAAATTAAGGGGATTTGTAGCCGACAGGGTATACGGCCCCGCCATGAACGACGGATTGACAAAGCTGAGCCGGATCTGCGAAGGGAAATAATATGGAGTTATTTTACCATTGATCCAATAGTTTTGTTTACGATGGTTTTTATGATTTAAATTGTTGTCGTATCTCAACAACTTCTTACAGAAAAAACTAAAAAAATGAAACATTTCTTTTTGGCAACCTTATTTCTGGCCTTTACCAGCCTCGTTTTTGCTCAGGAGAAGGCACGTAAAAGCCCCCACGTTACAGTAGAAGCCAACGGTATCAAAGTAGTGTACGGCCAGCCTTCCAAGAAAGGCCGCGAAATCTTTGGCAAACTGGAACCATTTGGAAAAGTATGGCGTACCGGCGCTGATGAGGCCACCCAGATCACCTTCAGCAAAGACGTGGTATTTGGTGGCAAACCTGTAAAAGCAGGTACTTACACTTTCTTCTCCATTCCTGATCCTAAAACCTGGACCGTTATCCTGAATGGTAAACTGGGTCAATGGGGCGCTTATGATTACGACAAGAACAAAGGCGAAGACGTAGTATCCGTGAAAGTACCACGCGAAGCACTGTCTACACCGGTAGAAAAACTCACCTTCACTTTACCTGGTAACGCCGTGGTATTTGAGTGGGATGACACTAAAGTATCTGTACCGGTTAAATAACCACAACCGGGAAAAATATCAGGGGCACAGACACGGCGTCTGCGCCCTTTTTTATTATGACAAGGTAGCCACCAGTTCCCGGATACTGTTGTACACTTCCTCCAGCTGCCCGTTGGTGATGCAGTAGGGCGGCAATATATAAAGGGTATTCCCCAGCGGGCGCAGCATTACTCTTTTAGCCCGGAAGAAGCGATGCAGTTCATCTGCCAATGCATTCGTGTAACCGTCGGCGTTAGCCGTTACTATTTCAAACGCCAGGATGGTACCCAGCAGTCTTGGGTTTTTTATAATAGTGTAAGTAAACAATTCTTTTAAAAAGGCCGCATGCTTTTCGTGTATGCGTTCCCGGTTGGCCACGCAGGCGGGATCCGTAAACAGATCCAGGCTGGCCAGTGCGGCTGTGCAGGCCAGCGGGTTGGCGGTGAAAGAATGCCCGTGAAATAATGTTTTCAGCTTATCATTGGAAAGAAAGGCTTCATACACAGCCGCGGTACTGGTAGTTACGCCCAGCGCCATTGTGCCGCCGGTGAGTCCTTTGGAAAGACAAACAATATCCGGCGGCGTTTGCAGGTATTCCATCGCAAAATTTTTCCCGGTTCTGCCAAAGCCGGTCATCACTTCATCTGCAATCAGCAGTATATTTTTAGTGGCGCAAAACTGCAGCAGCTGTTCAAAGGCGGCTGCATCATACATCACCATACCACCGGAGCCCTGGAGCAGCGGTTCAAAAACAAAAGCGGCAATATCTTCCGGTTGCAGTGCAATGATGTTGTTTATTATTTGGGAGATGTTTTCCGCAGTGGGTACTTCAATGAACTGAACATCAAACAGGCGGTCATCAAAAACGCGGGTGAACACACTTCTGCCACTCACGCTCATGGCGCCGAAAGTATCGCCGTGATAGGCATTGTGAAAAGCCAGGATCTTATGTTTGGGTACGCCCTTGTTATCCCAGTACTGGATAGCCATTTTCAGGGCCACTTCTATAGCTGTAGAGCCATTGTCTGAATAAAAAACGCGGCGTTGGTTGGCAGGAAGAAGCGGTAGTAATCTCTCTGCAAGATGAACAGCCGGGGGATGAGTGTACCCGGCAAAAATGCAGTGTTCCAGTTGGAGCGCCTGTGCGGCCAGCTGCTGCGCAATATGCGGATGCGCGTGACCGTGAATATTCACCCACCAGCTGGAGGTGGCATCTATATAGCTGTTATTGTTTTCATCGAAAAGTAAAGCCCCCTCCCCGCGTACAATGCCTATGGGTGCAGGTGCGGTTTGCATTTGAGTGTAGGGGTGCCAGATCACGTCCAGATCACGGGCCGACAAAGAAGATGTTTGCATAATTGCTGGCTGTTGGTGCAGGCGCGAAGGTACTATAAATGCGGGTTATGTTTTCCGGTGCCGCTCCAGCATCTCCAGAAGATCCTCTGCTGCGTATGGTTTGGGCAGCATATCTTTTACATGCAAACGGGCCAGCCGTTCAGTTACCTCCGGCATAATGTCTGCCGTTAATACAATGATAAAAGCATCCGGCTGCAGGTGTTGAATGTGTGGAATCGTTTCATAACCATTCATCTCCGGCATATGCAGATCAAGGATAATGCCGTCAAAAGATTGCTGCTGTATTTTTTGTAGTGCCAGTTTGCCATTGCTGGCCGTTTCAATCTGCGCACCTGAATTTTTCAGCTGCAATTCAAGGATGCGGATATTGATGGAATTATCTTCTACTACCAGTAGCTTCATATTTTTCAGATAGCCTTCCCGGTGTTTATTTTTCTGGTGCATAGGACTGCGCGCTGTTTCAGGTATTGTAAAGCTGATATCAAAACGGAAGGTAGTGCCTTCATTTTTTTTACTTTCCAGGATGATGTTGCTGTTGTGGAGCGCCACCAGTTTTTTGGTGATAGCGAGTCCAAGCCCTGTGCCGCCATGATGGCGTGTAGTAGCAGAATCTTCCTGTACAAACGTATCAAATATTTTAGCCTGCATTTCGGGAACAATGCCCACGCCGGTATCCTTTACGGTAAAGGAAAGGGTACAGGCGCCGGCGGCAGTATTTTTCCGGCGTACATCCAGTGTGACGGATCCCGTGCTGGTAAATTTGACGGCATTGTTCAACAGGTTATTGAGCACCTGCGATAATCTTACCGGGTCGCCCTTTAGTGTGGCGGGCAAATGATCAAGCCGGGAAATCAGTTCAATGCCCTTGCCGGCCGCCATTGGTTGGTAGTTACGCATAATGCCTGTGAGCAGGGCTTCCGGATCAAACGGGATATTTTCCAGTTCAATTTTCCCCGCTTCCATTTTGCTAAAGTCGAGGATATCATTGATCAGGCCAAGCAGGTGATGGGCAGAGAATTCCAGGTTGCGCACCACTTCCGCCTGTTCTGCCGCCGGGTTTTCCCCCAGGATACCGGCGATGCCGATAATCGCATTGAGGGGCGTACGGATTTCGTGGCTCATTACGGATAAGAAATCACTTCTCGATTGCGCGGCTTTCTGTGCGGTGTCGCGGGCAGTAGTGAGCGCCAGTTCAGTATCTTTCTTATCAGTAATATCCATGATAATGCCCCTGAAGTGCGTGAGTTGACCATGATTATCAAATACAGCCCTTCCAATGGTACGCATCCAGGTGAGTTTGCCTTTGGCGGAAAGGTGCCGTAGTTCCAGGTCGAACGGTGTTTTATGATGGATCAGCGCTTCCCTGGCGGCAATGAAAACGGGACGGTCGTCCGGATGATAAAACTCAACGGACGAATGAAAGGTGAGGGGGTGGTCGTGCGGCACTTCTCCCAGTTCATACACTTCGCGGGTCCAGTAAGTTTCGCCGGTGGCTACATTGAATTCCCATCCGCCCATTTTACCCATCTGCTGGCAGATACCCAGAAGCTGGTTACTCCGGTGGAGTTCAGATTGTGCCTGCAGGTAGCTGTTGTTCTTTTTTTCTATTTCCGAGATATTCCGGATCATCAGCAGGATGCGCCGTGGGGCAGGCGGCTTATCCTTGATCAGCCGTAATTTCAGCTGGTACCAGTTTTGTTGCCCCTGCCTGATATCCGGATACACAAATTCCTGGTTTTCTCCTGTTTCCAGTAGTTTATCTGTCAGCCGGTCAAAAGTGCCGGCATGCTCGCCCAGTGCTTCCTTAATGGTTTTGCCGATCACTTCTTCCCGGGGCCGGAACAACAGGTTGTCGTTGCTGCACCATATCCCGGTAAAGATCTTCTGGTCATTCATCTCAAATAAAATATCATCCAGGGTAAGCATCAGCAAATCCCATTCTGATTTTAGCCGGGTAAAAGCGGTTTGCAGCTGCCTGGTTTCCCTTTCCCGGAGGGCGTGAAAATGAAGATGTCCTAATATTTGCAGCAGCGGTTGCAGGAAAGTAACCGTATCTGCCGGGTAGCCGCCGGTGCTGCCTGCCAGTCCTATTATGGCCAGCACCTGCTGCTGGCAGGCAACCGGTAACCCGATGAATGGGGGCGTGCTATCTCCTGCCGGCACTATCAGCGGTTGCCCGGAGGAAGCTACCTCCTGCAGGGCAGGCGTGAAGTTCCAGCTGTGTTCTGGTGCATGATTAATGATGGTAATGGTATGCAGTTGTGAAGGCGTATCGCTTTTCTTCAATTCTCCCACAAAACCGTAGGTGCTGCCTGTTAGTTCCATCAGTTGTTCTAACAGTTGCTGAACGGCATTAACGGGATGTTCCTGCATGGTATAATCTGCAGGAATGCTACCAATGATGTCCAGTAACTTTTGTTGACGCAGCGCTGCAGTAGCCAGCATGAGCGATGTTGGTTTAATATTCGGTGTTAAAAAAGAGGCCAGGTTATGAATACCGGTGTAGTTACATAGTTAAGATAGTACCGGGAAAATAAATTTAGGGAATTAACCGGAGAAACGAAAGGAATTATTGTCATTAGCGGAGGGAACGGGAAAAAGACGTTCCCTCCGCCGGGGTATCATTATTTTGCCATGCCACCGTTCTTAAACAGCGCATAGGCAGTTTGATAGGTGGCAATACTATTTTTCAGGAGGGAGCTGTCCATCGCTGTGGCGTGTTGTTCATTGCGTTCTTTGTTCCAGCTGAAGCATTGCGCCTTTTGCTGCGGACTCAGGATGAGCAGTTTACCGGGCTCCAGGTAGCCCAGCTTTTGATAGGTACTTACCATTGCGCGGGGCTGGTATCCGGGCTCCAGCACGTTTTCGCCATAAAACTTACTGTTGTAAGTCCAGTGCAGCATACCGAGCAGGGTAGGATAAATATCTATCTGGGAGCACATGGTGCTGATTTCCTGCGGCGCTGTACCCGGAACATTGTACAGGATACAGGGGATGTGGTATTTGCTGATTTCTATTTCATTTTTACCGGCGCTGCTGGCGCAGTGGTCGGCTACAAAAATGATCACGGTGTTTTTAAACCAGGGTTTGGTGCGGATCTTTTTCAGGAACTGCCCGATGGCGTAGTCGGTATACTTTACAGCGCCTTCGCGGCTGCTGCCGGAGGGGATGTCTATTTTGCCGGAAGGATAGGTGAAAGGCCGGTGGTTGGAGGTGGTCATCACAAAATCGTAGAACGGTTTCCCGGCGGCATATTTCTGATCGGCGCTTTTAATAGCTGCGGCATAAATATCCTCATCGCATACGCCCCACGCATTTTCGAATTGTACTGCACTGTCCGGGATGTTGGTGCGGGTGGTGGTGATATGATCATCCACCAGTTTATGACGGAGCCGGTCGGTGATATCATAGCCGTTATTCCCAAAATATTTATTCATGTTATCGAAGTAGCCATCACCGCCATAAAAGAAAGTGCTTTCGTAGCCTTGCCGTTCAAATAACTGGCCTACGGAAAAAAGATTTTCATTCATTTTCCGGCGAACAATGCTTTGTCCGGGTGTGGGTGGTACCGCCAGTGTCAGCGCTTCCATACCTCTTACAGTACGGGTGCCGGTGGCGTACATATTGGTAAACAGGATACTTTCCCTGGCAATACTGTCCAGCACCGGGGTGATATGCCCGGTGTTGCCAAAGCGATCCATGAAATCGGCGCTGAAACTTTCTATAGTGACCATGATCACGTTGGGTGTAACACGTGTAGCCGTATCCGTTATACTTCTGTAAATAGTGTTACCGGCAGCCAGGTAATGGCTGTCGGGCGATTGCAACAAGGTGCGCAGGCGGCTGAAGACGCTGTTATCATCTTCCAGTAAATAATATTTATCATAAGCCAGCTCATTATTCAGGTAGGCAGATATAAACGAATACACACCAGCTTTGGATAACTCCTGCGCATACCGGTTTTTGCTTTTTTCTGCCCAGGTATTATTGATGAAGAAAATATGGAGGAACATCAGGCCGGTCAGGCCGGCAAAGATGAGCAGCCGTTTCAGGAACGGCGTGTTCGACTGGAAACTGTTGCGGAAAACACCCCTGCGTGCCGAAGCCCAGGTAATAAGCGCGGTGAATAATAGTACGCCGCCAATTAATAATGGCAATGGGTACGACTGGTTAATATTACTGATTACTTCATACGTGTAAATGAGATAGTCTACCGCAATAAAATCAAAGCGCCCGGAATATTCTCCCCAGAAGGTAAACTCTGCAAAAAAGGAAAACACGAGGATTATCATTGCCAGGAAAAAACCGGTGTAGGTGAATATCCGGTTAAACAGTGTGTTGTTGAGCCGTTGTGGCAGCAGCAACAAGTAAAGCGCGTAACCGATGGTAAAGAATAAAGCTACCCCGGTATCGTAAATAAGACCTTTGCCATAAATAGCAGGTAAGTGTGACAGGCGCAGACCGGATTGAGGGAAAGCCCATACCAGTAAGGCAGTTCTAACAAGGAACGACAGGATCAGAAGTACGGCGCCAAAGCCCAGGAGCACCGCATACCTGTTTTTTACAAATTTCATGGTGTATAGAATAGAAAATTAAAGACCGCGAAGGTACATTGTTCCTGATAAATTTAACTATAAATTAACTTTCAATGACATGTTGATGATTCTTCCATCAACCGGCCCCCATAGTTGTGCAAATTCCGGGTGTGTAATGGTACCGGTATAAAGTGGTGCATGCTTGCCCTGTCTTGCATCAAAAAGGTTCTCCCCGTTGAGTACCAGGGTAACATGCTCTCCAAACTGCCGGGAAATCATGGCTGCCCAGAACCAGTAGTTGGGCGTTTGCTGATTGTTATCGTCGTACTGATGGCCTATCCGGCTGTTTTCAATGCCGAAACGCCACTTGCCTTCAATATTGTATGCCAGCGTACCGGCAAACTTGTCCTGTGGCGCAAATGCTATGTTGGTATGAACGGGATTGTTGTAACGGGACATAGTATGGTTATATCCCAGGTACAGTTCCAGGTGATCCAGTTCAAAGCGGAGATAGGTATCTGTACCCAGGCTGTTTACTGCATAGGGCATATTCTGTAGCAGGTACATCCCCAGGCTACCGGGTTGCCGCACTGGCAGGATGGGATCTTTGATATGGGTGTAGTAGAACGCCTGGTTAAGGGTCATGTCTACCTTACCTAAAATGGTATGGTAGTTTCCGTCAAAGTTAATCCCCTGGCTTCTTTCTGATCTGAGGCCTGCGCTGAGCGGCAGCAGGTACCGGTAGCCGATGGTTTGGGTTTGGGTGGTGAAAACAGCGGGCGATTTATAACCGGTACCCGCGCTCAGGCGGATGGACAGGGCCTCCGCTGGTTTATATACAAACGCTACGCGTGGTAAAATGTACCAGCCGAATTCATTGTGATGATCTGTGCGCAGCCCGGCTTCTGCCATCAACTGATCCGTGATCCGAAAGCCATCCTGTATAAAAGCGCCTATCGTGTTGTACTGATAGTTGCCCAGCAACGTGCTGTCGCCTTTGGAACGATGATAAATTTCTCCGGTATGGTTGATGCCGGCTACCCAGTCGTGGCGGCCGGCAGTTTTATGATAGGAAGCCTCCGCATAGGTACTGGTTTGATTTCCCAGCAGCGCAAAAGCTTCCACGTTGTTTTGCAGGTGAAAGAAGCTACCGGCTCCTTTTACAGACAATGTTCCGCCTGCCAGGCTTTTCCGGGTGAACTGCAGCTCTGCGCTGTGTCTTTCGCTGTTATTGATTTCTGTATACTGATGGCCGCCGGCGGCGGCATGATCCAATACCTGCATATCGCCGCCTTCGCGCTTTTCGATGGTGCCGGTATAACCTGCCACGAAAGTGGTTTGCGGGTTGATATACCAGAAGAAGCGGGGATGGAGCAGGTATTGACGCAGGCGTGGCACATCGCTGAAGCCATCTTTATTTACGTCGGTGGCGTTTTGGGTGGTAACGCCGGCAAAAAGAGTCATGCCGTTTTTGCCGTATTTTTCTGCGTAGTAAGCGTTCACATTGGTTTCTTTCAGCGTACTACGATTAACCAGCACCGTTAGTTCGGGTTTGCTGCCGGGCGTTTTGGCGATGAAGTTGATGATACCGGCAATAGCGCCGCCACCATAGAGGGTGGAAACGGATCCTTTTATAATTTCCACCTGTTTAAGATCCAGCGGTGGAATGGACAGTACGCCGAAATTGCCGCTCAATCCTTCGTATACGGGTACGCCGTCACGAAGCAGCTGGGTGTATTTACCATCCAGCCCCTGCATGCGGATGGCGTTGTTACCGCTCACCGCGGAGGTGTTTTGAATATGGATCACCGACAGGTCGCCGAGGATACTGGCCACGTTACCGGGTTTTATGCCGCTTTCTTCCATCATATCTTCTTTCCCCAGCACTTCTACTTTCATGGGCAGGTCTTCAATACGGCGGTTATTCCGGGTGGAGGAAATCACCACTTCTTCCAGGTCGGATACTTTGCTGATGGTGGTATCTTTGGGAGGTTGTTGTGTGGTGTCTTTAACGGGAACAGGCACACGATTTTGTGCGGTTATTATTCCCGTCGTGCTCAATAAAATGGCAGCCAGTATCAGGTGTTTCATATGCTCATTTATATCGCAAAGAAAAGCGTTGAATCTGGAGCAAATCTGAACGGTGGGCTATAGGGTTACACGGAAGGTGTGCTGGTTGTTTGTATAATAATAGGTAAGATGGAAATGATAGGAGTCTGCCATTTTTTTAACGATGGCCAGTCCCAGCCCATTGGAATTGGTGTAGCTGTTGTTGTGTTTTTTAAAGCGCTGAAACAGTATATTGGCGGGTATTTCAGGCAGGTGGCTGGTGTTGGAAATGGTAAAAGTGTCGGGTGTTAACCGGATGGAGATATTACCCTGTGGATAATTGTATTTAATAGCATTCCCGAGCAGGTTGCTGACCAGTATATCGGCGAGTGCCGGATGCAGCGGCCACGGCGCGGTGGCGGTCATTTCTTTATGGATATGCAGTTCTTTTTCTTTGATAAGTTCTTCAAAAAGCAGCAGGTATTTTTCAACAGCGGTGCAAAGATCCGGCTGTTCCGTTATGGGGTACTGCTGATTCTCTATTTTGGCCAGCAGCAACAGGTTGTGATTGAGGCGCGACAGGCGTTGCAGCTCATCATAACTGGCGAGGATGCTGTTCAGTTGTACTTCAGAGAGCGTGTCGTCCTGCAGCAATAATTCCAGTTTGCTCTGGGCAATGGCGAGGGGTGTTTGCATTTCATGGGCTGCATCTTCCGTTAATTCTTTCATACTGGTATAATCCCCGTGAATGCGGGTGGTCATGGCGCTGAGGGTGGTATTCAGCCGGTTAAATTCATGGGTAGCCGTACGTTCAAAAACGATGGTCTCCAGTTTGTTCAGTTGCAGCTTTTGTATTTTGTCGAGCGACCGGTAAAATGGTTTCCATACATTTTTGCTGATCAGCCAGTTGGAAAGCAATACAAACAGGAGCAGACCGCCAAAGGCCGCCAGCATTACATGGATGATGTTATTTACCAGGTCATCTTTTTCTATCAGTGATTTACGGAGTACCAGTTCATAATTTTTATTATTCACACGGATCACCTGCGTTAGTTGCCGGAAGGGGGCATAGGTATTTTCCGGTTCCTGGTAAATGCTTACGCCTTTCAGGTTATGCTTTGGTTGCGCCGCATCCGTAGTGGAATGCAGGTTAAATTCCGGCGTTTTGATACTAAAAACGGGATTGTTCACACTGGCTGTGTCGAGATACCGCATCCACTGGAGCTTGTCATTCACCAGTTCCTCATCGGTTTCATATTTTATTTCCGTATTGAATTTTGTATACAGGTAAAAAGCGCCTGCTGTAAAAACAGGTAGCATGATCAATAAAAAGTATAGGGTTGTTTTTGTCAGCAGTTTCATGTGCGCGCTGTTTTTAGTAGGTGTTATCCGAAGCGGTAACCGGTTCCGTATACTGTTTTGATATAATCTTCGCCACCGGCTTCGAGCATTTTTTTACGGAGATTTTTAATGTGGGTATAAATAAAATCATAGGAGCCGGCCTGGTCGTATTCATCGCCCCAGAGGTGTCCTGCCAGTGCGGATTTGGTGACTACCCGGTGTTGGTTGGCAATGAAATACAGCAGCAACTGGTATTCTTTCCCGGTGAGGGTGATCGGTTTATTATGTACCAGCACCGTTTTGGAGGCAGGTTTTATTGTGATTTCGTGAAAGTTGACGGTGGTATTGCCATCAAAGTTTTTCCGGCGTAAAATGGCATTTACCCGTGCATTGAGTTCTGAAAGATGAAATGGTTTGGTAAGATAGTCATCTGCACCGAGTTCAAGGCCGCTGAGTTTGTCTTCCAGGGAGTCTTTGGCAGAAATGATAATGATACCGGCCCTGGATTCCAGCAATTTCAGCTCTTTTACAACATCAAGGCCGTTGCCTTTTGGCAGGCCGATGTCTGCCACTATGCAGTCGTAGTCAAATTCGTTGACCTTGTCAATGGCCTGTGGAAAATCTGCGGCCAGTTCACAGATGTAGCCCTGGTGTTCCAGGTATTCCCGTATGCTTTCCCTGAGAGCTGGTTCATCTTCTATAATCAGCACTTTCATGGGCTAAAAGTAGGGATAATTCCTAAAGGAATTCTGTAGTAGCGGTTTGAGGTGGTATGCTTAGCAGAAACGTTGCAGTGGAGGGTTTTACTTGCTTTTATGGTTAGGTGTCCATATTATGAAAACCGGGAATATCATGGGCCGGGGAGAAAAATCCCCGCCCTTGTTTTTCATCATTTTGGGCCGGAATGAAAACTATGTACTCTTGTATCTCGTAGATACAATACCGATATCAAACCATTCATTCAGGCATTCTTATGAGTACTTATTTTAAAATGATGGCAGATAGGCTATTACTGAAAAAGTTACCTGAAGCAGCCATCACACAGCGAAAGGCATCAGATGATGATATGAGGGAATTGTGCGCATTGATGGACAATATTCCTAATGCCAAATCAGTTGCGGCCATGTATCAACAGCTGATAAGAACGGGCCGGCTCACAGAACGTTATACCGGTGGTGATCCTGGCAGAAGGTGGCTCGAAGTGGAGCAGATAGTACTGGACCGGAATGATAGAAAGAGAGGAAACAAGCGCAGAGTAATATGGATGGTGGTGGTTTTCATCACCGTGGGAATTGCTTCCTATTTCGGAGGCGTTTATCTGATAACCAAAGGAAAACACCTGGCCATGCAGGTAATAAAATAAGTGTACTTTGTACGTCTTTAAAATAATACGTCCAGGCAACAATTCATTGCCTGGACGTATTATTTTAACCATTTCTGATGTTATTTTCTTTCAGGCATCTTTACTGTCAATGGTTTTTCATTACGCAGCATTCTGGCGGCTTCCCCGGTTAGCCAGAGATAATGATCTGAAGGCTTCCCATCTAAATTAATAAAGGGTGTAGTGGCGCTCACAGGTGGCTGGTCGCTTCCTTTGAAAATGGCGGTAGCTTCATTTACTTCATCAAACATTGCTACATACAGCATACTGGCGCCGGCGGTGAGCGCGGTGGAAATCTGCTGCCAGTAAAACCGTCCGCCCTGGCGGGGAATGGAGCCGACCGGTTTTATATCGTCCGGGAATTCATAACGACTAAGGTTATGCCAGCTGAAGCCGGGATATATGCAGGGTACATATTCCAGGTGGTTGGCACGGCACCAGGCCAGGTCGTCGATGAGATTATCGCGGTAGCGGTCCATATCGTTGTGCAGCAGCGGGGAATACCGTTGTACGGTCCAGGGCAGCACGAGGTCCGCCTGCCTGATGATGGTGTGCAGGTAAGGATCCGGCAGGCAGTCGGCGTTCAACGTGCGCCAGGCGGTGGGTACGCCCAGCATCACGGCGCAGCCGCCATAAACGGGATCATTTTTGAGAAAATCGATGAGCCTTTCGAGGCCAATATTCCGGAGGTTATAGGGGCGATCAGGAAAACCGATCCCCCAGATGGCTACCACGGGTTTGCCATTTTGCTGCAGGTAAGTTTTGGCGCCGGGCTGGTTGGTTACTTTCAGCTGATCTACCAGGTATTTCCAGTCTTCAATAATAGCGGAGCAATCTTCCCCCGATGCGCTTAACCCGGAAAGGTCGTACATCACGGCGATGGCCCTTTTATATTTTGATGCCGCCGCAAACGCATTTTTCAGCACAACAGAAGAGGCGCTGTCGTGGCGTTTGGCATTATTAAAAAAACGTTGCATAAAAACGCCGTCCACCCCATACTGCTGCATCCATTTGAAGTGAATGTCTACAGTGCTTTTGTCGTACGAGCTGAAGAAACGTGCGGGCTGTCCGTTGGCGAGCTTAAAAGGAGTGGCGTATGTTTTTTCATATTCGCTCACGTCGGGCCACATGTCTACTCCACTGCGGGTTTCATCGCCATAGGAAAAACGCCGGGCGCCGGAGCCATCTCCTTCGGCCCGGAACCATCCCTGGTAGCCGGCCATTACCAATCCATGATAAGTAGGGTACTGCGATTCCCTGCTGTGTTTCAATTGTGCCTGGGCGGATACGCCCAGCAGGAGAAGAAAAGCTGTTAAAATACGCTTCATATGTATACTGTTTGTTATTAACGTGGAACTTGCTTTTAAAAAGAGGAGAACCCGGCTTGCCCGGATTCTCCAAAAGGTTTTGCATTCACCTTAGTTGTGTATCCCGGTTGTAGCCCGGAATAAGATGCAAGTAAAGCCGGGAGACCTAACAAAAGCGTTAACAAAGCATTAATTGACCGAATTAATGGCATAATAACGCAAATAATTTCCAGGAATGGGATATGCTGTTACACTTAATGCAGTAACAGCACGGCAGAATAATATTATCTTCCCGTACACAACCAAGATGTTTTATGCCCGAAAAAAGGAACAGGTTACTATCCATTTTAATGCTGCTACTCCCGGTTTTCCTGAACGCCACGCCGCAGATATCCCGGCAACATACCGCCGCACAGGCAAAGCCGGTGATCATTGGCTATGTGGGGGGATTCAGGGGATTGGTGAATACAGACAGGATTGCACCGCGGAAGCTCACGCACATCAACTACGCTTTTGTAAATGTGCAGCATAACCGCGCAGTGCTGACCAATGAAAAAACAGATACGGTAAACCTGCGCCGCATCAATGAACTGAAAGTCATCAACCCGGAGCTGAAGATCCTGATCTCTATTGGCGGCTGGGCATGGAGCGAAAATTTCTCTGACGCCGTGTTAACGGATACTTCGCGCAAAGCCTTTGCGGTAAGCGCTGTGGATATTATCCGTAAATACAAACTGGATGGCGTGGATATCGACTGGGAATATCCCGGCCGTTCGGGGGAAGAAGGCAATGTATACCGCCCGGAAGACAAACAAAATTTCACCCTTATGTTTGCAGCACTGCGGAAAGAGCTGGATAAGTTGCAGAAAGAAACACATCAGAAAAAGCTGCTCACTACAGCAGTAGGTGGCTTTGCCGCTTTCCTGGAAACATCGGAAATGGGTAAGGCCGCCAGATACCTGGATTATGTAAACCTGATGACCTATGATTTTTATTCAGATAAAAATGCCGGGCATCATACCAACCTCTTCACACCGGCAGATAACCCCGGCGCCCTGTCGGCCGACAAAGCGGTGAAAGCCTATGTGGCTGCCGGCGTACCGGTGAAGAAGCTGGTAATGGGCATTGCTTTTTATGGCCGTCGCTTCCAACTGGCAGACAGCACCGGCGCCGGGCTGGGAGGGAAGATCGTATCACAGTCTTTCGGTAAAGGCTATACGTTTACAAAAGATAGCCTTGTTAATAAAAACGGCTTCCATGCCTACCGCGACGAAAGTGCCAAAGCGCCCTACCTGTTCAACCCCGCCATGCATGAATTCATTACCTACGACGATGAATGGTCCGTACAGAATAAATGCAGCTATGTGACCGCGAATAAAATGGGCGGCGTCATGTTCTGGGAATATTCTTCCGACGAAAAAGAATACCTGCTGGATGAGATCAATGCCACCTTATATCCCAACCGCAGCAAACCCTCCTTTACCGCGCTGGTGCTGTATGAGGGCGGCGGCCACCATGTAGCTTTTTCAAAAGCGGCTAAAGCATGGCTGGATAGCCTCGCTGCGAAGAAACACTTTGCGGTTACCTATATCAACAATACGGATCTGGTTAACGATGACTATTTAAAGCGATACCAGCTTTTTATCCAGCTCGACTATCCGCCTTATGGCTGGAAACCTGCAGCAGCGGCGGCGATTGAGCGATACATCAGTGAAGGTCGCGGTGGCTGGATCGGGTTTCATCATGCCACCCTGCTTGGTGAATTCGACGGCTTTCCCATGTGGAACTGGTTTTCCACCTTTATGGGCGGCATTCGTTTTACCAACTATATCCCTGATTTTGCCGATGGAAAGGTAACGGTGGAAGATAAAAACCACCCGGTGATGAAGGGCATTACATCTCCCTTTACTATTAATAAAGAAGAATGGTATACCTACGATAAAAGCCCACGCCCGCAAGTGCATGTGCTGGCCAGTGTAGATGAAAGCTCCTATGTGCCCGCTTCCGACAGGAAGATGGGGGATCACCCCGTGGTATGGACCAACGAACATTATAAAGCGAGGAACATCTATATTTTCATGGGACATGGCCCGGCACTGCTGGATAACCCGGCATACACGCAACTGTTTCAGAACGCTGTTTTCTGGGCAGCGGGTAAATGAATTGCTTATGCAAGGATGTGGAAGTTTTAGTAACTTTAAATACCGCCAAACACCCGCCCGGAAAAAGAACCTGTTGACCTACGGCAATATCCCGGTAGCATGGACCAATAAAAGATACTATATACTGTACGGAAGCAAGAAAAATAAACCATATAAAATGGAAAAGAAATTTCTTATCAGCAGTACGCTGTATTGTTTCCTCCTGCTGCCGCTGCTTTCAAAGGCACAGCAATTGCCCATTGGTGCGGCTGCACCGGACTTTACCCTGCCGGCTACCGACGGGAAAAATTATTCCTTATCCTCTTTTTCCGAGGCGAAGGTACTGGCGGTGGTTTTTACCTGTAATCATTGTCCCACTGCACAGGCGTACGAAGACAGGATAAAGCAGCTTACTTCCGATTATGCCGGTAAAGGGGTAAAGCTGGTGGCGATTATGCCCAACAACGCGGAGGGGTTGCGTTATGATGAGCTGGGATATACCGACCTGGGCGATTCTTTTGACGACATGAAACAGCGCGCGAAAGATAAACAGTTCAACTTTCCTTATCTGTACGACGGCGATAGTGAATTAGTTTCGCGGGCATATGGTCCTGTTGCCACACCGCACATTTTTATTTTTGATAAAGACAGGAAGCTGCGTTACCAGGGAAGGATTGATGACATGGAGAATCCTGCAAAGAAGCCCGGATCAAAGGATGCGCAGAATGCCATTGAAGCATTGCTGCAGCAGCAGGAAGTGCCCGTAGCCACTACGAAAGTATTTGGTTGTTCGGTGAAGTGGAAAGATAAAAGCGGCAGCGTGGAAAAAGCAACGCAGGCATGGGCAAAGGAGCCGGTAACCCTGGACACCGTGTCGGTGGGCGGCATTAAGGAGTTGTTGAAAAATACTTCCGCCAATCTGCGGCTTATAAACATCTGGGCTACGTGGTGTGGCCCTTGTGTGGCGGAATTTTCGGAGTTTATTATCCTGGCTAAAACATTCAGTGAGCGTGATTTTGAGTTTGTAAGTGTTAGTGCAGATGAACCGGAGAAGAAAGATAAAGTATTACAGTTTTTACAAAAGAAGCATTCGTCCGGGAAGAATTATCTCTTCAGGGGAAAAGACAAATACGAGCTGATTGAAGCCGTAGATCCTAAATGGCAGGGCGCATTGCCATATACTATTTTAGTGGAACCGGGTGGAAAGATCGTATACGCACAACAAGGAGAAATAGACCCGGTGGCGCTCCGGAAATTAATTTTTCATAACCGTATGATCGGTCCTATGTATAAATAAATCGGCGTCCGGCCACTTTGTGGTAGGATCGTTTACAGCTTTCCACAGCAACCCATCCAGGTCGTTGAAGAAGCTGCTGTCGGTGCGGGTGTTACACAGCATTACCCAGTTGAATCCTTTGTGGGCGCGTATTATTTCGCTGGCCGTACCGGGCAGGGAACCGGAGTGCCACCAGTTGTGGTAGGGATTCACCGCCCATCCCAGGGCATAGCCGGGATTAGCTTCCGAGCCGGTAGTCATAGCCGTGATGGATTTTGCGTTCAGTATATCCGGTGGTAACGGAAACCCATCTACGTAAACCAGCAGGCGGGCGAGGTCGGTGGCGCTGGCTATCCATCCTCCATGTGCATCCATGCGGGTAATATTATAGATGTAAGGTTGTTCGCCATGCTGGCCGTAGTACACTACTTCTCCTGGTTTTCTTTGGGCCGGGGTATTGCCGCCTATCTGCATATTTGTGATGCCACAGGGGAGCAGCACTGCTTTTTTTACATAATTTTCATATGACATGCCGGATACTTTTTCAATCACGCGTCCGAGGATACAGTATCCAAAATTAGAATAGGCGTATACTGTTCCGGGAATATTATCCAATGGCTGATGATCGATTGTCCATGAAATCAGTTGATCTGCGCTCATCTGCGGATGGCTGAACATAGGATCGGCGCCGTTGTTGGTCCAGCCGCCGGAGGTATGTTCAAGCAGCTGCCGGATGGTGATCTTTTTAAGATCTTCCCGGTAGGGTGGCGTGCCATAAAGGGTACCCAATATAGCGTTGGGGCCAAATACCTGGTCGTTCAGCGATAACTTTTTTGCCTCCACCAGTTTTAATATAGCCGTTGCCGTTATACACTTGGATACGCTGGCAATGCGGAACAGGTGTCGGGCGTTTACGGGAATATGTTGGGTGGTATCTGCGTAACCATAGCTGCCGGCATATACAAGTTTTCCTTTGTACGTTACTGCGATGGCCATTCCAGGTACGTGGTAGCGATCCATGAAAGCATGTACGGTGCTGTCTATCTGTGGCAGGGATTGTGCGGTAATGGCGTTAACTGTCAGCAGGTATAAGAGCAGTAAACTGGTATATCTCATAAAATTAAGGTACAAAAATATTTCCTTCCAGGTAGGTCTTACAGGTACCGCCTATCAGTACGCGGTCGCCGGCATCCACGCAGTAGAGCTTCCCGGTTCTGGGAGATACCTGCAGGGCGATCATTTCTTTCTTATCCAGTTGCTGGCTCCAGAAAGGGATGAGTGAGCAATGTGCAGAGCCGGTAACGGGATCTTCGAAGATGCTGGCCTGCGGAGTGAAGAAGCGTGATACAAAGTCCACCTGTTTTCCTTTTGCCGTAACAATAATGCCGCCGGGGTCCAGGTTGATCTGGTCAAGGATGGCTTTATCCGGTTGCAGGTTGCGTACAATTTCTTCATCGTGATACACGAGGATATAATCCCTTGCTTTCAGTACTTCCATTGGGTATACGCCTACTCCTTTGAGTATTTCTGTTGGAAGGGAGGCGGGTACCGCTGGTCGTGATGGAAAATTAAGCGTGAGCAGGTCATTATTTTTGGAAACGGTAAGTGGTCCACTCTGTGTGTGAAAAGTGATCTGGTGCATATCCCATCCGAGATGATTGAACAGCACGTGTGCGCTGGCCAGCGTGGCGTGTCCGCAGAGATCCATTTCTATTTCGGGCGTAAACCACCGGAGTTCGTAGTGTCCCTGCTGACCGGAGGGAATAAAGAAGGCAGTTTCGGGCAGAAAATTTTCCGCGGCAATTTTCTGAAGGATCTCTGTTGGCATCCATGCTTCCAGGAGGCATACTGCTGCGGGGTTTCCACCGAACAGTTCATGTGTGAAAGCATCTACGTGGTAAATGGGTATATGTGGCATGAGGATTAGTTTTGGTGCTGTACCGTAAAGATATTGCTTTTTTGAGCGTGTACCTTCCGGGGAAGGGTGCATGCCCAGAAAAGCAACCCTGCGGCGCTGATGGCGGCGCCGAGCATGCTTACGGCGGTCCATCCGGCGAGGGCATATATAGTAGTGGCGGCAATGCTTCCCAGTCCGCTTCCGGTGGAATAGAAAAGCATGTACCCGGCCACCATGCGGTTGCGTGATTCGGGTCTGATGGTATACAGCATGCTCTGGTTGGTAACATGCACCGCCTGGATGGCAAGGTCCAGCAGGATGATACCGGCAATAAGCGCTACCAGTGAATGTGTGGCAAAGCTTGCGGCGGTTGAACAGATCGCCCAGCGGCAGCAATAACAGGAGTCCGAGTGCATATCCTGTTTGCGTAATGGTAACAATAATCCCCAATGAGCGGGATGGAATATGAAGGTCGCTTCCCATTGTATTCAGCAATGGCTGCGCGTAATAAACATTGGCTACTGCAAGGCCGCACGCAACTGCAAAGAGCAATGCGGTGGACCGGGTGAATTTTTCCATGAGTGAAGCACTTGTTTTGTACTATACGGTACAAAATAGGTGGTAAAAAAAAGGAACTACGATGTTCCTGGTTAACCGAGAATTTTTAATTGTATTTCTATCAGTTCGGAGAGCGCTTCATTATCCGGGTAAATCCGCCTGGTAATACCAAGTCCGTTCCAGTTATTGAGCAGCAGGCGTGCCAGCAGTGCAGGTTCCAGTTTGGAATGCAGCGTGCCTTTTTGTTTGCCCCGCAATAACGCATCCAGGAATAAACCTTCCAGCCCCTGCAGGTGAGTGGCGGCCCTTTTCATCATAGGGTTTTCAATATTTGAAAGCTCTGCTACTGCGTTGCCAAAGATGCAGCCTTTCTGGTGCCTGGTTTTGGTGCTATGCGCTATTCTGCGGAAAAATTCCCGGATGTATTCCACGGGATCTTCTGCAGCATCCAGTTCTTTTCTGAACTGTGCAATCGCCTGATCGCTGTGTTGCCCCAGCGCTTTTTCATACAACTCTTTTTTACCGCCTTTAAAAGCCAGGTAAAAGCTGCCTTTACCTATACCCATCGCAGCGAGGAGGTCTTCCGTGGAAGTGGCCTCATATCCCTGTCGCCAGAAAACTTCAGCCGCTTTGCTGAGCACTTCCCCGTCGTCAAATATTTTCGGTCTGCCTGACATAGCTCTCTTTTACCACGCAAAGATAGATTCTTTACCAAATAGTACAAAATTTTTCCGGCACAAAAAAACCTGCGGTATACGCAGGTTAATCTTTTGTGTGGAAAATATGCTGACTAGTGATGCGGGGTTTGCGGGTGAAGCAGTTGAAACAATTCTCTTTGCAGATCATCATTATGAAGATTGTTTAACTGCTCCGTTGAAATTTCGTAAAAGGCAGTTTTTTTACCTAATACGCCTATCACAAACGTGTGTCCGGCCTGCACCGGTTCAGCGGTTTGGGGGTGTTTTTTTGATAGTGTTACCACTACATCTTTGAATTTTGACATGTAGTGAATATAACAAAAATTCCCGATTTTGGGTAAAATCACGGATCAGCTCATTCTCACCCCATGCAGTAATTTCTCCATCGCATTTTGTAAAGACCCTGCCCGTGTGACTTCCCCCGAATTCACAAAAAATATCTCATCGGCATTTGCAATCGTATTCAACCGGTGCGCGATGATCACCCGGGTAGTATCTTCCGGCAACTTTTCCAGGATTTCCCCCAGCAATTGTTCAGTAACCGTGTCAATATTAGCAGTAGCCTCATCCAGGATCAGCAGGTCGGGTTTGCGCAGTACTGCCCGCATAAAAGCGATCAGTTGTTTTTGCCCGAGGCTCACCCCATCTCCGCCGGAAAGCACTTTTGTTTCCAGCCCGTTTTCAAAAATAGCCAGCAACTTTTCCAGGTTAGCTTCTTTGATCACAGCTGTCAGCTGTTCGTTGGAAAAATCTTTATATGCCGGATTACCGTACAGGATATTTTCTTTTACGGTTCCGGTAAACAGGAAAGGTTCCTGCAGAATGAAACCTATCTTCCGGGAACGTTCATCCGCATCGTAACTACGGATATCCCTTCCATTCAGTAATACAATGCCCTGCGTGGGATCATACAAACGTGCCATCAGCGAAGCCGTGGTGGTTTTACCGCCACCGGTAGGGCCCACCAGTGCATAGGTTTTTCCTTTTTCCAGCGACAGGTTGATGTTATGCAGTATTTCCCTTCCTTCCGGATAACCAAAATGCACATTCCGGAATTCCAGCAACGCCGGGGAATGACCGTAAGCTGTGGTGGCATTCAGTGTAATGAGATCTGTTTCCAATCCGAGTATTTCAGAGATCCGGTCCCAGCCGGCCATTGCCACCTGGAAGTTGGCCCACAAAGTAGCAAGTTGTCTTAATGGATTATAGAAATAAGTAGCATACGCGAGATAACTAACGAGCAAGCCTATACTAAATTCGCCTTGTGTGATCAGGTAGATGCCACCGGTTAGTACCAGCAACTGTGCGATACTGGCGCACATAGCATAAAAAGGCAGGAACACGTTGTTGGCAAGCCCCGAACCAATGGCGCTTTCGTAGTTTTTTTCATTGGCATCCTGGAAGCGCTGCCGGAAATAATCGCGGCGGTTGAAGGCCACAATCACTTTGAAGTTGCTCAGGCTTTCCTGTATTTCCGCGCTCATGTTACCCACCGTTTTCAGGTTGGCTGCATTTTTTCTTTTTACCCAGGGAGATAAAATCCTTGTAAAGATGAGTATCAGCAAAGCGGGCGCCAGTGCGGCAATCCCGATTTTGTAATTAATGATCAACAGGAAAACACCGGCGCCGATCATGGTGGAAATGTTACCGACAAACTGCATCAGCGATTGTGAAAAAAACTGGTTGAGTTTATCCGTATCATTATTTACGCGGGAAATAAGGTCTCCTGCTTTATTCTGATTAAAGAAGGCCACCGGCAGCTGTTGTATCTTACTGAAAATAGCATTCCGGAGGGTAAATAACGTACGCTGACCAACACCACCCATCAGTTTTGTCTGGAAGTAACTGGTGAACAATGCTGTGAGGTAAATCCCCAGCAGGATACCGGAAAATATCAGTACGCCGTGGTATTCCTTATGCTGCACATAATGATCGATGGTATAACCTATTAAAAAGGGGCCCAGCAGGTTGAGTATAGAATTCAGCAGGATGGCCGTTAAAGCCACTGCCAGGTTTCTTCTTTCGTGGGAAATCAGCTTCAGCAAATTCCTGAATGCGGAGTAGTTGGATATTTTCTGTTCCTTCTCCGTAAACTTATTAAGATTGTAATTCATAGTTGCTGGTGCTTTGTTGGGAATTAAAGATCTGAACGTACTCGGGACAGGTATGCAGGAGTTCTTCGTGTCCGCCGGAGGCAATAATCTCGCCCTGCATGAGCAGGATGATCTGATCGTAATGCGCCACCGAAGCAATTTTCTGCGTTACAGACAGGAGCGTGATCCCCGGGTATTCCACCTGTACATTTGCCAGGATTTTCTTTTCCGTATTGGCATCTACACGGGCTGTGAAATCGTCCAGCAGCAGGATCTTCGGGTTAATGGCCAGCGCACGCGCCAGCATGATCCGTTGTTTTTGTCCGCCGGAAAGACTGGCTCCTCTTTCAGAAACAATGGTATCCAGTTTTTCGGGAAGCGCGTCGGTAAATTCCTTCAGCTCCGCGGTGTGCAACGCTTTTTCCATCGCCGCTTCGGTAACAGTTTCGTTGAACGCAATATTTTCGCGGACACTCATATTAAAAATGATGCTGTCCTGGAATACAAAGCCCACCTGGCTGTGAAAGGATTCACTGTTATAATCCGCTACCGGGCGCCCGTCTACCAGCACTACGCCCGAAGTGGGTTTGATTAAACCGGTGAGCAGGTAAAGCAACTGCGTTTTACCGGCAGCAGTGGGTCCGATAATAGCTACTTTTGATCCGGCTTTTATGGAGAAGGAAATATCTTTCAACACTGGTTTCTGACCGTAGTTTACGTTCACCTGCTGAAATTCAATATCTCCCTTAACAGGAGTCGTAAGGGAACCTGCAGGCATAATGTCGGGCATATTGATCACGGCGCTGATCCTTTGATAGGAAGCAGTGGCCTGCGCAATAATATTGCTCATAAAACCGATCACCAGTATGGGGAAGATCAGTAACGCCAGGTAACTGCTGAACGCGGCAAAATCGCCCAGGCTCATACTGCCGGTGATCACGAAATGACCGCCCAGCGCCAGGATGATGAGATTGGCAATGCCGGCAGTAAACGTAATAACAGGGATCAGTCCCGCAAAAAGTTTCACAATGGATAACCCGAAATCCATCGCTTTGCCATTGGCGTCCAGAAATTTCTGATACTCCAGTTGCTGCGAATTGACCACGCGGATCAGCGCCGCACCCAGTATACTTTCGTTAATTACTTTATTCAGCCAGTCCATTACTTCCCGGCTTTTGATGAACAGCGATCTTACTTTGCGTAATACCAGGAAAAAGGTGATCCCGATCACGGGCAACGTAGCAATCACTGCCAGTGCGAGTTTCCAGTTAATGGTCAGCAACAGGATGCTGGCGCCTATAATAATAAACAGGGAAGATACCAGCGAAACGATGGCCTGGGAAACAAACAGTTTGATGGAATCCACGTCGGCAATCAGGTTGGTGAGCAACCGGGAGGGATTGGCCTGTTCCACCCAGGCATAGCTCTGACCGGATATTTTATCCGATATTTTGGTGCGCAGGTTGCGTGCTACTTTTTCAGACACATATGTTTGTATGATGTTCTGCAGATAGGTAAACACCAGGATGATAATCACTGCCACCGTGAATTTTATCACCAGCGCATTCAGCTGGAAGGCGCCGTGCTCATAGCTGTCGATACCGTTTCCGATAATTTTGGGCAACCACAGGTTGAGGCCATTGCTCAGCAGTGTGAACAGGATCAGCAGGCTAACCATACCCGTATATGGTTGCAGGAGACTGAATATGCCGGCTTCTTTCTTTTTACTACCCTCTTCTTGTTTCATTTTTAACTGGTATGTTTAGCAGGACGTAGCTTTTAAAGGTTTCCACATGAAGACGGATCCACGCTGCAAATATTGTATAATACAAGATATTGATTTTTTAGCGGTTCAGGGAATGGATTCGAGTGAAATACCGGCAGTGGAAGGAAGGCACCCGATGAAAGGCCGGTGGAAAGAAGACCCGGCGCAGGTCCCTGCCCGAGTCGTTTTCTTTATTAAGCAAAGATAATATCTTTGCTTAATAAACCAAATAAACACTTTGTTTATAATGAATAATAACTTTGCCAATAACGAACGGGCTGTATGGATACTGAAAACACAGGGGCCGCAACCCTTGTGTAAGTTGGCAGAGGAGCTGAAAGTAACGATGGAAGGTGCGCGGTTTCAGTTGCTCAAACTGGCAAATGAAGGATTGGTACAGGCCACCACGGAAGCCAAAGGCAGGGGCAGACCCAAACAGATCTGGGCGCTCACGGAAGCGGGCAACGCACATTTCCCCGACCGGCACCAGGACCTGGCATTGCGTCTCCTGTGCAACATGAATAAAACACTTCCCACAAACATGATGCACGAAGTGCTGGACGCCACCGCCCAAAGCACGCTCGAAAAATACCAGGAAGAGCTGAAAGGCATCACCAGGCTGGAAAGCCGCGTGAGCATATTAGCGGATATCCGTAACCGTGAAGGATACATGGCGGAGTATATCAACGAAGGAAAGAGTTATCTTCTTATAGAAAATCATTGCCCCATACAGGCGGCTGCCAGCTGCTGCAGCCGCTTCTGCCGGTCGGAGCAGGAGATGTTTTCCACCATACTGGGAAAGCACGCGAAAGTGGAACGGGTGGAACATATACTGGACGGACAACGGAGATGCGTATACAGGATCACGGGGAAATGATAATTATTTTATATCTATGGAAGCAGTTATTTTTTGTGGCATTCAGGCCACCGGAAAAACATCTTTTTATAAAGAGAAATTTTTTGAGACACATATGCGGATCTCTATGGATCAGCTGCATACCCGTAATAAGGAGAGTCTTTTTTTAGAAACTTGTTTCTCTATACAACAGCCTTTTGTGGTCGATAATACTAATGCCTCAAAAGCCGAAAGGGGAAAATACATCCATCTTGCTAAACAATATAAGTATAAGGTGACCGGTTACTACTTTCAATCGGTGTTAGCGGCTGCTGTCCAACGCAACAGTGGCCGCATAGGTAAAGCTAATATCCCGGAAGCCGGGATCAGGGGGACCTATAAAAGATTGGAATTGCCATCTGTAGAAGAAGGATTTGATGAGCTATATTTTGTCGGGATACATGAAGGAAAATTTATAATTAAAGCCTGGAATAATGAAGTTTGATGATCTGGATTTAAAAATGCGGGCATTTGAGACGGCCCAGGACAGGCAGATATTGCCTGAAATGTATATGATAGCCAGGATTGATGGTCGTGGGTTTACCCGGTTAACCAAAGAAACGCATCCATTTGAAGCCCCTTTTGATGAACGTTTCAGGGATTATATGATTGCCACTACGGAACATCTGATGAGTTGCGGATTTAAAGTAACCTACGGCTATACTCAAAGTGATGAAATTTCGCTGCTTTTCGATTTTAATGAAAACGCCTTTTCACGGAAATACCGGAAGTATATTTCTATTCTCGCAGGCGAAGCCAGTGCCAGATTTTCAACCTTACTAGGCGATGTTGCAGCATTTGATTGTCGTATCTGCGAACTACCAAATGAGGGATTGGTGGTTGATTATTTCCGCTGGCGGAATGAAGACGCACATAGAAATGCCCTGAATGCACACTGTTACTGGCGTTTACGACGGGAAGGATTAACTAAACAGGAGGCGACCAAGCGCATTGAAAAACTAAGTACAGCTGAAAAAAATGAACTGCTTTTTTCATTTGGTATAAACTTCAATGATTTACCACTTTGGCAGAAGAGAGGTACTGGCATTTACTGGTCAGAAACAGAGAAAGAAGGATTTGATGTAAAACATCAAACAACTGTAACTGTAAGAAGGAAACAACTGCAAAGAAATATGGAATTACCAATGAAAGACGACTATAGCCAGTTCATCAGAAGTATTATAGGGGACTTTTAACCATGTTTAGCCATGTATTTCCCCCCACCTATAAATAAATCAGCTTTTATCGGTATTTTTATACCGATAAATCATCGTTTATATTGTCAGGAGGGTGTTTCCAGGGATGATAGAAGAGTATTCAAACAAGGAGCTTATTTTACTGCAAAAGTTCGCTGGTGGGGAACAATCCGCTTTCCAATTCATATTTAACCAGCATTACAAAGCATTATGTTATTTTGCCTTTACCATTGTCGATGACGCACAGGAGGCGGAAGACCTCGTGCAGGAAACCTTTTCAAAGCTCTGGGATAAACGGGGCGACTTTAAATCTGCCGCCAACATAAAAGCCTTTCTTTTTATTGCTACCAAAAATGCCTGCCTCAATTTTTTGAAAAGCAGGGAACGGCTCTATATCAAAGAAAAAGAATTCTCTTATTTACAGGAAGAACAGGGAACTACAGAAATAGCAGGCTTCGATCCGGTGCTTACGGAAACAGAAATTATTCAGCAGCTGTACCAGGAAATAGAGCATCTGCCCACCCAATGCCGGCGGATCTTTAAAATGAGCTATCTCGAAGGAAGAAAAAATGAAGAGATAGCCACCTCCCTGCAGATCTCCTACAACACCGTCAGGGCGCAGAAACTACGGGCGCTTAAACTTATCAGGAGCAGCCTCATTAAAAAGAATATCCTGCCATTACTGGGTATCTATATTACCCTTCTCAAATATTATCATAATTATTACTGATCCCGTTAGCGGGTAAATTTTTTTTCAGATTTATTTAATCGAAAGCAGTTTTTTATTGTTTCTATAGTAAAAGAGGTGAATTGGAAGCAGATCAAAACAGTGAAACAAATCCGTTATTGCAGCGAATTGCCTGGCTGGTAAGCCGTTATCAGCGGGATGTATTAACAGTAGCAGAAGAGGAAGAGCTGCGGGCCTGGCGTGACGCCTCCCCGGAGAACCGTCTTTTTTTTGAACAGATGACGGATCCGGATATACTCCGCGATAAACTGTCGCAATACGAAAAATTTGATGTTACTGCCGGCTGGAATACTTTCAGTTCAAAGCATTTTCCGGCAAAAGATAACGCGCCGGTACGCCCGATGTACCGCTGGTGGAGTGCTGCTGCGGCTGTATTGCTGTTATTGGGTGCAGGCATATATTTTCTTCGCCCTTCCGCCCCGCCTGCCCCGGTAGCGGCCCTCTCCACCACGCCTATACTGCCCGGAACCAGCAAAGCCACTTTAACGCTGGCAGATGGTTCGGTAATACCGCTGGATAGCAACGGTAACCGCGTGATCATGCAGCAGGGCGCCCTTATTCATTTGAATAACGGCCAGCTGCAATACAACACGCAGGATTATACGGCACAAACTACCCTGAACACACTGGCTACTCCGAGAGGCGGGCAGTTCCGCCTCACCCTGCCGGATGGTACCAGGGTATGGCTGAATGCAGCTTCCGCTATTACTTTCCCCACCGCATTCCGGCAAGGGAAAAGAGAAGTGGAGATAAAAGGAGAAGTTTATTTTGAAGTGGCGGCAATGGCAAAAATGCCTTTCCAGGTAAAGGTCAGCCACCAAACCAACATAGAAGTATTAGGCACCGGTTTTAATATCAACGCCTATACAGATGAACCAGGCATCAAAACGACCCTTATACAAGGCGCCGTGAAAGTAAATGCAGGCAACAGCTCCAGGGTATTATTACCCGGTCAGCAGGCATTGGTAAAAAGTCCTGGAAATATCGATATCGTAACGCACGCAGATACTGCGGCAATACTGGCCTGGAAGAAGGAGGAATTTAATTTCCGCGACGCAGACATCCCCACCGTGATGCGTCAGCTGGCCAGATGGTATGATGTAACAATTGTTTATGCAGGTAACATCCCTGCCCGGCGGTTCCAGGGAGAGATTCAACGTAACCTGCCACTGTCGGATGTTCTGGAAGGACTGAAAAGTACCGGTATCCATTTCCGCCTGCAGGGACGCAGCATTATCGTGGAACCATAACGGGTTTATTTTTTAGCTATTGTCAACTGAACATTTATGCACGACCAACTTCAGAGATTGTAATGCCGCTATACGGATAAAAAAACCGGAGGTGATTGGACCCACCCCCGGCGAATATGTCCGGATGATAGTAGCACTAAGCTTGTACATACTTGAATACTGATTATCCATCCTAACAAATGCAAATCTATGCAATTGAATTATTATGGTAAAGTCCTTTCTATGCCCGGACTTTCCCCAACCAAAATTGCACTTACTATGAGATTAACGATTGTTCTCATGATTGTGGCGACATTGAAAGTATCTGCGGGTGCCTTCGGTCAAACAGTGTCTGTATCGGTGAAAAATGCACCGATGGAAGAGGTGTTTACCTCCGTAAAACAGCAAACCGGCTACCTGTTCTTTTACGACCGGGATTTGCTGCGCACCGTTAAACCGGTAACCATTAAAGCGGAAAACACCAGGCTCGCGGATTTTCTCGCGGAAATCTTTAAAGGACAGCCACTGGACTACACGATCAAAGACAAAACCATTTTCATTAAAAAGAAAGCGCTGCCCGCAGGCAGTAACAACATCAGCACCGCACCGGAAGCCCCCCAGCAACCGGTGACCGGTGTGGTGAAAGACGCCGCAGGCGCCCTGCTCATCGGGGTAACCGTTAAAGTGAAAGGCACTAATATTGGTACCATCACAGATGAAAACGGACATTTCTCCCTCGCAGCGGGCCCCGGCGATGAACTGGTGGTAACCTACGTGGGCTACGAACCCTATACCGTCCGCATCGGGAACTACGGACCGTTGCAGCTGTTTCTCCGCCAACGCGCCAGCAGCCTCGATGAAACCGTGGTGATCGGCTACGGCACCACCAGCAAACGTAATAACACCGGCTCGGTATCCAGCATCAAGGCGGAAGACATTGCCTCACAACCGGTAATGGACCCGCTGTCTGCCATGCAGGGCAGAATGGCCGGCCTGTTTATTACTTCTTCCAACGGCCTGCCCGGTTCCAGCTTTAAAGTAGTGATAAGAGGACAAAGTTCTATCGATCATACAAACGATCCCCTGTACATCATTGATGGCGTACCTTTTTATTCCGATCCGCTCAACCAGTTTACTTCTGCCAACGGCAAACAAAGTCCGCTGGCAACCATCAATCCTTCTGATATTGAACGTATTGATGTATTGAAAGATGCCGACGCTACGGCCATCTACGGTTCCAGGGGCGGCAATGGCGTGGTGCTCATCACTACCAAAAGAGGTAAATCAGGTAAAACACAGGCTAACTTCAACGTATACACGGGCGCAAGTAAAGTAGTCAATACGGTGAAAATGCTCAATACGCCTGAATATATTGCCATGCGTAAAGAAGCCTACAAAAATGATAATAAACCATACGACGAAGAGAGTGCGCCGGACCTCACCCTCTGGGATCAGCAACAAACCACCGACTGGCAAAAGTTCATGATCGGTGGTACCGGTCATACTACGGAAGCACAGGGTTCTGTATCCGGCGGCAATGAACAAACGCAGTTTATATTAAGCGGTACTTATCACAAGGAATCGACGGTAATGCCCGGAAGCCTCGGCTACCAGCGCGGTGCAGGCCATTTTAATTTAAACCATAACAGCGCCGATGGTAAGTTTAATATCAGCACTTCCGTGAATTATACAGCCAATAAAGATAATTCGCTGGCGAGTGATCTTACTACTTTCTTCAACATGCCGCCGAATTACCCATTGTATGACTCTACCGGTAAATACTACTGGTTTTCAACTGCACAAAATCCACAGGCTTACCTGCTGCGCCGGTCTGAAATAAATACCAATACCCTCGTGGCTAACAGTACTATCAGGTATACTATCCTGCCTGGATTGAACCTGAAAACCAGCCTGGGATATAATAAGTCCAATATGAAGCAGCTACAGGTATACCCGAATGCCACCTTTAACCCGCTTACATCTACCGGAAGTATGTCTTATTTCGGTACTGCCGATGTTGGATCTTACATCATTGAGCCGCAGATAGATTATAATAAAACCATTGCAAAAGGGGATCTGCAGGTAATGGTAGGCGGTACCTGGCAGCAAACCATCAGTCAGGGCCAATCGGTAAAAGCAACGGGCTTCTCCAGCGATGCGCTGCTGGAAGATCAGCAGGCGGCTGGCCTCATCACCCCCAATCCATCGCAGTACGCCTTTTACCGTTACACCTCGGTATTCGGCAGGGTTAACTATAACTGGGATGGAAAATATCTGGTGAATGCCACTTATCGCCGCGACGGCTCCACCCGCTTCGGCCCCGGTAACCGCTTCGGTAACTTTGGCGCCATAGGAGCTGCCTGGATATTTACTAAAGAAGGTTTTATGAAAGAGGTGAGCTTCCTCAGCTTTGGTAAACTCCGTGCAAGCATCGGCCTTACAGGTAACGATAACATAGGCGATTACAAGTACCTCGACAGCTGGACCTCGAATCCTTATCCTTATGATGGCGTACCCGGACTAACACCTTCCCGCTTAGCCAATCCATTGTATAAATGGGAGGAAAACCGTAAAAAGGAAATCGGACTGGAACTGGGATTCCTGAAAGACAGGATACTGTTTAATACCAACTATTATCATAACATTTCCAGCAATCAACTGGTGCAGTATCAACTATCACCACAGGTAGGCTTCCCGTCTATCACCGCCAACTTACCGGCAGAAGTGCTTAACAGCGGATGGGAGTTTGAAGTGAATACCATCAATATCCAGCAAGCTAACTTTAGCTGGAAATCATCCTTAAACCTGACGGTGAGTAAAAATGAACTGAAATCGTATCCGGGGATTGAAGGCTCTGCTTACAAAGACATGTATGTGGTTGGACAGTCATTGACCATTGTAAGAGGATACAAGTTTATGGGCATCGATCCTGAAACCGGGCTGGCGCAGTTCTACAGCAACAGCGGTACCACCACCGATCCGGCGGAATACGACGACTATGTAACGCTCGGCAAAACCATGCCGGCGTATTATGGCGGGTTACAAAACAGCTTTACTTATAAAGGTTTCAGCCTTGATTTCCTGTTGCAGTTTGTAAAACAGGAAGGCCCGCAAATCGGCTACGGATACAGCAGCCCGGCTATCGGCACATTCGCCAACCAGGATCTGCGCGCGCTGGACCGCTGGAAAAACAAGGGCGACAACACCACTGTGCCCGGCGCTACTACCTCCGCAGGAACGGCTAACTACAGGAGCTACAGCCTGTCTACCGCCAACTGGGGTGACGCTTCTTACATCCGCCTGAAAAATGTATCTGTGAGATATGATTTGTCGAAATACACCAAGCGCTGGAAAGTCAATAATATCAGCGTTTATGCGTTAGCGCAAAACCTGCTCACCTTTACCAACTATAAAGGTCTTGATCCTGAAACCCAGGGTATGGTAATGCCGCCGTTAAAAGCATATACCATCGGTTTACAGTTTGCTTTATAAAGAAATATTCCTGTTTTGCAGATAATAAAAAGATTTACCATGAAACGAATTCATATATTTTTAATCGGCGTTCTCCTCTTCAGCAGCAGCTCCTGCAGCAAGTATGTGGATACGCCGTTACCAAAGAATGAGCTGGTATCCGGACTGGTGTTTACCGATGATAAAACGGCTACTGCCGCAGTCACCGGTTTGTATGGCAGTATGTACTCATTCAACTACCAGTTTGCGAATGTGCTTATCAACTACCTCACCGCAATGCAGGCGGATGATATGGCCTATTACTCTTCTTTCGCCAACTATGATGTTTTTAAAGAGAACCGGTTATTGCCCAGCAGCCAGTATGTACAAAGTATGTTTGCGGATCTTTACAGTTATATCTACCAGACAAATGCCTGCGTAGAAGGGCTTTCCACAGCCACCGCATTAACGCCTGCTGTAAAGAACCAGTTAATGGGAGAGTCCCTGTTTATGCGTGCTTTCTGTTATTTTTACCTGGTAAATATGTATGGAGATGTGCCCCTGATTACCGGCACCGACTATAAAGTAAACGGTGTAAAACCACGCGCGCCACGTGCGGAAGTATATAACGCCATCATCACAGATCTTAAAGCAGCCGTAGAGTTAATGGGAGATGATTATCCTACGGGGCAGCATATACGCCCCGATAAATCCGTGGCTAACGCTTTACTGGCAAGGGTTTATCTCTATAATCAAAACTGGGCACTGGCAGAAACCACTGCATCGCTGGTGATCGATAATGGCCGGTATTCACTGGTAACGGATCTTAATAAAGTGTTCCTGGCTAACAGCAGTGAAGCTATCTGGCAGCTGCAGCCACTCAATGTAGTGGGTGGCCGCAACACCTGGGAAGGATTTACTTCTACCCCGGCTATTAACCCCACCACCGGCTCCTTTGGTACGGCAGTATTCCGGTTGGATACCATCAACCTGATCAGGAAATACGAACCGAATGATCAGCGGTTTACCAAATGGATAGCTTTCTACAAAACCACTGCCGGCGTTAGTGTTTACTTCCCTTATAAATACAAAATAAGAACGACTACCAGCGGCGTTACGGAGTACTCAATGGTAATGCGTCTCGCAGAACAATATCTTATCCGCGCGGAAGCCCGTATTCAGCAGGGAAAGCTCAACGATGGGCGCGCCGACCTCGACGCGATCCGCCAGCGTGCGGGCTTACCAGGGTTGTCCGCTTTACTTACACAACCGGCCTTACTGCTGGCGGTGGAACAGGAACGAAAAGTGGAGCTGTTCGCAGAGTGGGGCCACCGCTGGTTTGACCTGAAACGCACCAAAAGATCAGACGCCGTATTGGGCCCCATTAAAGGCGCCAACTGGCAGTCTACGGACACCCTGTACCCGATTCCTTCTGATGCCATCAGAACCAATGCTAACCTTACCCAGAACGAAGGGTACAAATAACTATCGCTGATATGAAGAAGTTAACCATCATATTTTTACTGGCTGCCCTGGCAGCCGGTAAAATATATGCACAACAACGGGTAGTGATCAGCCCGCAATACCCGGAACGTGGTCAAACAGTTACCGTTACCTACGACCCCACCGCACCGGGAGCAGGGATTCCGGCTACCGCAGCCCCGGTAACACTCGTGTTTTCCTATTCCAATTTTTATAACCTCGCGTGGCGTATGAACATGCAGCGCACCGGGAACAAATGGACCACCTCCTTTGTGCTGGCCGATTACACCACCTTCGCCACCTTTTACCTGGAGAGCGGTGATGCCATAGATAAACCGGCAAAAGACCGGCACTACGAAGTCGCCGTGTATAAAAATAAAATACCGGTAAAAGATATGGCCTTATACAAAGCCTACAGCCTCAGCGCGCAAATGGGCAAATCTCCCCTGTTGGCAGATAAACAGGCCGCCCTTTATAAAGAAGAACTGAAACGCTACCCGGATAACTACGAAGCAAAACTGCGCCTGCTGACCTACGAAATGAACAAGGCAACCATCACTAAAGAAAAAGAAAAGTTCAGAGCGGAAGCACACCAGGTGATTGCAGATAAATTTAACAGCGCGCCCACCACTCCGGGCAACATGAACAAGGTAACAATGGGCTACCTGATCATTGGCGAAAATACCCGGCTGGATTCCATCCGGCGCGTAGTCATGGAGCGCTACCCGGAATCCGCACTGGGCCGGGATATCATGACAGGCATAGTAGCCAAAGGGAAAGACACGGCCCGGCAAATCACCTTTTTTGAGAACGAACTGAAAAAGGAAACCGCGGGAAACAGGGAATCGTTCATGGAAATGCACGAGGTACTGTTCCGGTATTATGCCGTAAAAAAAGATAGCAGCAAGGCATTGTATCATGCCCGTTTTATGACCACTGAAAAGGAAAATCCTTACAAGGTGGTTACCTGGCAACAGATTGCGCAAACATTGCTGGATAATACCCTCGCACTGGATACTGCACGCCGTTATGCACAACGCGCTTTAGACAGCGTACGCAGTTACCCCGTAGGCGTGATCCGTCATTTCCCGGAAACAGGATATATCTATCCATATGCAGACGACAGCACACGCAACGCCGTGTATAATAAGGCCAGCCGGCGCCTGGCATCTGTACTTGGCCTCATAGATCTGAAACAGGGACTCCTGGCCGCGGCAGATAAACACATGGAGCAAGCCGTGGATTACTATGCCGACAAAGAAACACTCGACAATGCGGAAGCATATTACCAGCAAACCAATAATACCGCGAAGCTGGGCCAGCTACAGGAGTTCCGGAAAAAAATACTGATTGAAAAAGTAAAGAAACAACGGATCAACCGCCCCGCGCCGTTACTGAATACCTTTGTGGATATGAAAGGTCGGCCGGTGTCCGCAGCTTCATTGAAAGGTAAAATTATACTGATCGATTTCTGGGCCACCTGGTGCGTACCCTGCATGCAGGAGATGCCGTACCTGCAAAAACTATACGACCAGTATAAACAACACCCCGATGTTGTTTTTATGATTGCCAACAGCGGCGCCAGGAACACCCTGGCCGATGCGCAGGGCTGGAGCGGTAATAAGAAATATACCTTCCCGGTGTATTATAATACAGACCCTGCTATAGGAGATAAATTCAAATTCAATATCATTCCGGCCTCCTATCTCATCAACAAAGAAGGAAACATCATTTTCAGTAACATTGGCTTTGAAGGGCCGGAGGTGGAAGAAAAACTGAAACAACAGCTGGAACTCCTGTTGCACGACTGAATACTTAAATAGTCACCATTAAATCCATCACCAGCCGGAAACATTCCTGGAAATTTGTCTTATCAAAAAAAAACAAAATGGCAACAAAATAGCCCTGGTTACCGGTGGCAGTCGCGGATTAGGTAAGAACATGTCTTTACAACCCGCTAAAAGCAGACACGATATCATCCTTACTTGTAATGGACGCAAGCGAATTATGCAGCACGGCAAACCTCCTGCCGTGCTTTTTTATGACAGGTGTTTAAAATAGCCCTATTTTTGTCTGTTAGCCCTTAAATAAACCATGACCGTAATCGGACACTCCCTGTATTAAAACCGGGCATCCGGTAATCGTTTATGGATACTAAAGCGCTGATTATCATGCCTCCTGATTTCCGGCATCGAATTAGAACGCCCACATATTATGTTTAAGAATTACTTCAGCATCGCACTCAGGAACCTTTGGAGAAATAAAGGTTTTTCAGCTATCACTATATTCGGGCTTGCCATTGGCATGACCACCTGTTTACTCATCACCTTGTTCGTAACAGATGAACTGAGCTACGACCGGTTCAATAAAAAAGCAGACAGGATCTATCGCATCAACGCCGACTTTTTTGTAAACGGCAACGCCTTTAAGGAAAGATATACCCCCAGCCAGCTTGGTCCCGTATTACAACAGGAATACCCCAACGTGGAAAACTATGTACGGTTTATCCGCCAGGGAAATATCCTGGTGAAAAAGGGAACCACTACCCTGGTAGAAAAAAATGCCTGCTTTGCAGATTCCACCCTGTTCGATGTATTCAGCTTACAGATGATCAGCGGCGACCCTAAAACCGCGCTCACCCAGCCTCATACAATGGTCATCTCCGAACGGATGGCCCTCAAATATTTCAACAGCACCGATGTAGTAGGTAAAACACTGCAAACAGATAATGTAGCCACTTACCAGGTCAGCGGTGTGATCAAAGATGTACCGGATCAGTCGCACCTGCACTTTGATTTTGTGCGCGCCCTCTCCGAATTGCCCGAAAGCCGGGAGAACGGTGGCTGGATGTCAGACAACTATGCTACCTACGTATTAATGAGGGAAGGCGCCTCCGGCGCACAACTGCAAAGCTATGTGAACGCTGTTACCAAAAAATATATGGAAGCCCCGCTGCAGAAGATGACAGGCAGTAACTTTGCAGACCTTGAAAAATCAGGCGGGCATTTCGGGTATCATATCCTGCCGCTGACAAAGATCCATTTGTATTCCCCACTGGCCGACGAAGCAGAACCTTCGGGCAACATCCAGTATGTGTACATCTTTATTGCGGTGGCTATCATCATCCTGCTGATCGCCTGCGTGAACTTCATGAACCTCTCTACTGCCCGCTCTGCTGGTCGCGCCAAAGAAGTAGGGGTACGGAAGGTACTGGGCTCCCAGCGTTCTTCCCTGATCTTCCAGTTCCTCACGGAATCTACGCTGACCAGCTTCTTTGCCCTGTTACTGGCAGTGGCCCTGGCCGTTTTACTGCTACCATATCTCAACCAGTTATCAGGTAAACACATTACACTGGAGGCCGGGTATTTCCTGTGGCTCTTGCCTTTCCTGCTGGTAACGGCCGGTGTGATAGGGTTGCTGGCAGGCAGCTATCCCGCCTTTTTCCTGTCGGGTTTTGAGCCCATCAAAGTGTTGAAAGGAAGGCTGAACAGCGGTTTCAAAAATGGCTGGCTGCGCAACAGCCTCGTGGTTTTCCAGTTTGCTTCTGCTATCCTGTTGATTGTCGGTACCCTGGTGATCAACAGCCAGCTGAATTATATCCGGAATAAAAAGCTGGGGTATAACCGGGAACAGGTGCTCATCCTGGGTAATACGCAATCGTTATGGATCCATGCGCGTAACTTTAAAAACGAGGTGTTGAATATACCAGGGGTGGAGTCGGGCACCATGACCGCCTCTTTGCCTACAGATATGAACCTGAACACCAACATCTATTCAAAAGATGCGGCCCGCAGCGCCGGGCAGGTAACCGGGGTGCCGGAATGGTATGTGGATGCCGATTATATTCACACAATGGGCATGCAAATGGTCAGTGGCCGGAACTTTTCGCCCACCATGCCTTCGGATACTTTCTCCGTACTGCTCAATGAAACCGCTGCCCGGCTATTTGGCTTTAACGACCTGAATGAAAAATATCTTTATGGGGATGGAACCAGGCAGCTGAAAGTAATAGGGGTGGTAAAGGATTTTAACGCAGGCAGTTTAAGGAATAAAATACCGCCATTGGTATTCCGGCTAACGGAGAATCCCCGTGTAATGGCATTCCGTATTCAGACCAGTAACATCCAGGGGCTGATTGCAAAGATCAAAAGCGCCTATGAAGCGCAGCCTGGTATGAGCGGGCAACCATTCGTGTATTCTTTTCTTGATGACGATTTTAACCGCCTGTATATTGCGGAACAGCGCACGGGTAAGATCTTTATTTCCTTTGCCATACTGGCTGTATTGATTGCGTCGCTGGGCGTATTCGGGTTAATCACGTATGCAGCGGAACAACGTACCCGGGAAATAGGTATCCGCAAGGTGCTGGGCGCTTCGGTAACCGGTATTGTGGCCATGCTGTCGAAAGACTTTCTGAAACTGGTGCTGGTAGCTATTGTTATTGCCAGCCCTCTCGCCTGGTATATAATGAGCCGGTGGCTGCAGAATTTTGCCTACCAGGTAAAAATGAGCTGGACGATCTTCGTATTGGCGGCGTTTATTGCAATCGCCATCACCATTTTAACCGTTAGCTACCGGGCTATCAGGGCGGCCACGGCCAACCCGGTGAACAGCCTCAAAGCGGAGTAATCAGTTGGCCAGCGGGAGTTCCAGGTAGAAGGAGCTTCCGCCTTCGCGGTTGTTCTCAAACCAGATCTGTCCCTGCTGCGCAGTAGTATATTCCTTACAGAGGAATAGCCCGAGGCCAATGCCCTTTTCATTATCCGTTCCAAAAGTGGAACGTACTTTCAGGGAGAAAATATCGGGTTGCCTGGACAGGTCAATACCTACCCCGCTGTCTCTTACTTCAATTAAACATTTATTGCCAGCCCTGCTGGTTTTGATGAAGATAGTTCCCCCGGAAGGTGTGAACTTGGCGGCATTGCCCAGCAGGTTGCGCACAATCAGCTGCAGCATATTGATGTCGGCCATCACTTTTATAGAAGCATCTATATTGGTATCCAGGCTGATCCTTTTTTTGGATACCGTCATTTTGTTGATCTTCAGAATGGGATGTATAGCGGATGCAACATCCACGGGGATGAGATTTACGTTTAGCCCGTCCATTTGTGTTTTAGACCATACCAATATATTATACAGCATCTCCTGGGTGCTGTTTACCACATACAGCAGTTCTGTTTCTATCTGGGTTTTGTTTTCCGGGTCCAGTTCTATTTCCCGCATCAGCTGCAGGTACGACTGTATTGCTGCCAAAGGATTACGCAGGTCATGGGAGATGAGTGAAAAGAGTTTACTCTTTTCTGTATTCATGATTTCGAGGGAGCGCGTCTTTTCTTCCCCTCTCTGCTTCTCCTTGTTATATGCATTTTTCAGGTAAGCGGTTCCCACGAAAATTACGCCCACACTGATAATATAGGTAGGAGTCATGTCCGCGAAAATGTCTTTCCTCGTTTTATAAACAGTATCCACCGACGCCGGGTAATAATACTCCCATATGATCAATCCAAGTACAGTGAACAGGTTCAGCGCCAGCCACCAGTAATACTGCTTCCGCGGGGAAATCAGCATACCCAGGAAAAACGCCAGGGTAAAAGACAACAGGGAGGCGCCCTGTATCCCCCCGCTGTAGAAATAGTTAATAGCGAAACTCACGTTAATCATGATCACGGCAATGGCTATACTGACATTTACCTTCTTCCGGTATCTTGAAAGAAAATAAATAAGGGAAAATGCAGGCACCAGTAAGGCAAAGATGAGAGAGGTAACAGTAAGGCCGGTAAAATAATTATATGGGACATTAATGGCAATAATAAAGAGGGAGATAGCGCATATGGCATTGAATATACGGTTTTCCAGAGAGAACTGTTGGGGATCTCCGATCAGGAAGTGAGAGAACTGTTTCAGTCGTTGGGATATCGTTATGGTTCCGGTTGTTGACATGTTACTAATTTAAGCAAAAACAACTGCTGTCAGCAGTGAAAATGTCGGGCTCAGGGTAATCATATAATTGTAATGTTATAATTTTTTTTCGCTTTTCTACCTACAATCTCATTAATTTTTAAAAAAGAAAGCAGCTCAGCCAAAAGAAACGCGGACCGCCACGAGAAGCAATATCCGCGCCATTATCTGTAAGAGGGATAATATTTCCCAACGCGAAGGGGTATACGTAAAAGGTTATGAAGGGGAAATAGCCTCCCGCAGGGGAGGCAGCCGGGAGGTGGAGTGAATAATTTGTTAACCTGTTACAGGAACGCAGCAGCAACGATCGTTTGCTATCCCTTTCGGCGGCATTTTGCCAAATGCATTTTACAAAAGCGGGAAAGCTAAAGTAATTATTATTAATTTTCGGCCGCGGAAAAGGTTACGAGGTATTCAACCACTTTAATATGCGCGAAAAATGATGAGTGATGGAGACTTATTACAGCTTATAAAAAGAGATGATACAGCTGCTTTTGAATCTATCTATGATAAATATTGGCAGGCCCTTTATTTAAAGGCTTGTCAGCGTGTGGATAAAGATGAAGCGAAAGATATGGTGCAGGAAGTGATGATTACGTTATGGAGAAGAAGAAACGATATACGCGTAGCGCAGGAGGGAGACCTGGGCCGGTACCTGTTCACGGCCATCAGGTACCGCGTGATCAGCCACTATGCCTTTAGCGCCGCAGAAATTAAAAAGGCGGATTTTTTTGACACTTTCGACGATTATATTACGACAGATACATTAGAAACCAAAGAACTAAAAGCCAGCATCGAAACCGAAATCGGCAGGTTGCCTGCCCGTATGCAGCAGATCTTCCGCCTGAGCAGGGAGGATGACTATACCATAGCCGATATTGCAAAAACACTTAATATCTCAGAGCAAACCGTGAAGAATCAGCTGACAGATGCCTTGAAACGCCTCCGTACTTCATTGAAAGCCTCTTCCACCGGCGACTGGACACTGGTAGTAATATACCTCTTCTCCCAGTTGCATCAACATCAGTAGTCCGCCGGACATGGCGCTTCTCCCCGGGGTATTAGTAACATGGTGCTCCCGGAGAACCAATCCTTTTCCCTTTTGTTACCGGTAAGCTCCCGGCAGGAGGAGGTGCGGCGTTATGTTATCCATTACCGTATACGCCCGGTGCAAGGCTATTTCCCGGCAGGAAGTAACCATCTCCGGGAAGCCATATCATCCGCGGAAAACGTTCATCCCCCGGAGACCATGCTCCGGCAGGCGCCTTTCTCCCGGAGGGAAAATATTTTTTTACCCGGACTAGTACCGGATATTATTTTTTGAGATAAGTAATAAAATCGCGCGCTTTGGAAGTCAGTAAAATCAGACAGCTTTTTAAAAAGTATATGCTGGGGCATAGCTCCGGACCCGAAAACCAGTTCATAGAACAATGGTACCAGTCGTTCGATGCAGAAGCTTTACCCGACATGGATGAAGCAGAGCGGCAGCATATAAAACGCGAAATGTGGCTAAATATCCAGCCGCAAATTGAAGTCGCTAAAACGTTTTATCTTACCCGTGGCTGGAAAAGGGCCGCAGCAGCGGTATTGCTGCTGGCGGGCGCCGGAGCGGCCTGGTACCTGCTCCATCCCCACCCGCCCGCTACCTGGACTACCTACGCCACCCGTACCGGTGAAAGAAAAACCATTCACCTCAACGATGGATCTGTAGTGATGTTAAATGCCGGCTCCACTATCCGGATACCCGACAACCTCTCTAAAGAAAGAAAACTCGACCTGGTAGACGGGGAAGCCTTCTTCGACGTGAAAACCAATCCCGATGTACCATTCATCGTAGAAAGCGGGCCGCTTCAAACCACCGTACTGGGAACCTCCTTCAACATCGCCGCCTATAAAGACGTGCACACCCTCAGCATAGGAGTGGTATCCGGCAAGGTGAGCATCTCCGGAAAAGCAGCACCCGCACACATCCTGGAACAAAACCAGGAGCTGGTGTACAACAGGAACAACGGGCAAATAAAAGTAGCGCCGGTAGATGAACAACTGCCCGGATGGAAGGAAGGCAAACTGGTATTTAATGATGTCACCTTCCACGACATGGTAGTGCTCATGGAAAAAAACTTCGGTATTACCATCACCACCACACAGGAACATGTAAGAACAACCAGGTATACCACGGAATTGCCAACAGATATGGAGCCCGAAAAAGCAGCGCAGGTGCTGGCGGCCATCCATCATCTGAAAGTACGCACGATCAATCAGCACACCGTTATTTACGAATAATAAACAATGTATCACCAAAGCTAATCGCTTAAAACAACTACGTACTAATGCCACGTAAATGGAACCTTTTGTTAATGCTAATAATTAATGCCTAACCACGTATGAAGAAAATTGTAAAAAATTTCAGAAAACGAATGCTTGCAGTCGTTTTGGTCCTGACGTGTGTCCCAGCCATACTGCCGGTATACGCCGGCCAGGGACAAATCCTGCAGGAAACCAGCGTCACCATTGCATTGAAAGGAGGAAGCCTGGAATCTGCTATCAGGGACCTGCACCGCCACACAAAAATTAATTTCGCCTACGACAGGCAACTGCTCAGCGGCTACAAAGTAGAGAGCTATACGTTTTCCAACGAACGACTGGATTACGTCCTGGAAAAACTACTGCAACACAAATCCCTCGGGTATGCAGAGGTGAATAATATTGTAGTGATCAGTAAACTCACCTCCCCAAAAGCGGCGATGACCCGACAGGAAGTAGTGGTGTCCGGTGTGATCAAAGATGAAAACGGCAAACCCCTTCCCGGCGTAAGCGTTGCCGTGAGAGGTGTAAGCACCATGACCACCACCGATGCCAACGGCCGGTACAAAATCATCGTAAACGCCGCTACCGATGTACTGGCATTCAGCTTTATCGGTTATGAAACCGCGGAAATAGTAGCCGGCAGTCAAACTACCATCAACGTACAACTGAAAGTAGCCAGCAAATCACTCGGCGAAGTAGCTGTAGTAGGTTTCGGTACCCAGCGTAAAGTGAGCCTGGTAGGCGCCCAGTCTACCATCCGCCCCGCAGAATTCAAGCAACCGGCATCAGATATATCTTCTATGCTGGCGGGCCGCATCGCCGGCGTAATAGGCGTACAGCGTACCGGCGAACCCGGTAAAGGCAGCGCCGATATCTGGATCCGCGGGATCTCCACCTTTGGCGGCGGTAATAAAGCCACCCCGCTTATCCTCGTGGATGGCGTGGAAAGATCTATCAACAACATCTCTCCGGAAGATATTGAATCCTTCACCATCCTGAAAGATGCCGCCGGTACTGCGGTATACGGCGTACGTGGCGCCAACGGCGTAATTCTCCTGAAAACAAAAACAGGGAAAGTAGGTAAACCACAGATCTACTTCGATTATAACGAAGGTGTGAACTCCTTTACAAAAAGGCCGGAAATGCTGGATGGCGTTACCTATATGAACCTCGCCAACGAAGCCTCTACCACCCGCAACCACAACCCGGTGTTTTCGGATGAAACCATCGAAAAAACAAAAAATAATGCCGACCCGCTGTTATACCCGAACGTAAACTGGATGGATGCCGTGTTCAATAAATACGGTCATACCCGCAGCGCTAACCTCAACGCCAGCGGCGGTGTGGAAAATGCTCAGTACTACGTTTCACTGGGCTATTACAACGAAAGCGGCTTCCTGAAAACAGACGACCTGGAGAAGTACAATTCTTCCTTAAAATATAACCGCTATAACTTTACGTCCAACCTGAACCTGAAAGTAACAAAGTCCACTAAGCTGGATGTTGGTCTGCAGGGATACTTCTCCAACGGTAACTACCCCGGCATTAATACCCACGATATTTTCCAGAGCGCTATGGACGCCTCCCCGGTAGTATATCCTGTGATGTATCCCGGTGGCTTTGTGCCGGGCCGCTCTGCCAACGGCGGCTTCAGAAATCCTTATGCCGACCTTACCCGCAGAGGCTACCGCAATGAATTCAGAAACCAGCTGTATTCCAATATCCGGGCTACGCAGGATCTGAAATCCATTACGGAAGGTTTGTCTGCTACTGCCATGTTTGCATTCGACGTATTTAACCAGAACTATATTACCCGCTCCAAACGCGAGGATACCTGGTTCCCGGATATGAATAATCCATACAAACCAGATGGTACCCTCAATCTCTTAAAAACATTTACCGGTAATCAATACCTCGGCTTCGATAAAAATGACGGCGACCGCCAAACTACCCGGCAGTTTTATACAGAAGCCGCCATCAACTACGACCGCGGCTTCGGCAAACACCGCGTAACAGGTTTGGGGCTGTTTTATACCAGCGATAAAACCAATACCCTCGCGGGCGACTTTATTAACTCCATTCCCGAAAGATACCTCGGCCTGGCAGGTAAAGCAGCCTACTCCTACGACGACCGCTACTTTATGGAATTCAATTTCGGGTACAACGGCTCCGAATTATTTGCACCGGAAAACCGCTACGGATTTTTCCCCGCCATCGGTCTTGCCTGGGTACCTTCCAATGAACGCTTTTTTGAACCGTTTAAAAATGCTGTTTCATTCCTGAAGTTCCGCTACTCAAATGGTAACACCGGCCTCGGTAGCGCAGAAGAACGCTTCCTGTATATCACGAAACTGAATGATAACGATCATGGCTATACGTTCGGGAAAGGGTTTAATGGCGGCAGCGGCATCAGCATCACCCGTTACGCATCAGATGTACGCTGGTCTGTTTCCAACAAACAGGACCTGGGTATAGAGCTGCGCACGCTGAACGACCGCCTCCTCGTAAATGTGGATGTATTTAAGGAACACCGTACCGGTATCTTCCTGCAACGCGCCTCCAACGTGGATTTCATGGGACTGGATAATCAACAGTATGGTAACCTCGGCGCCGTGGAAAACAAAGGACTGGACGCTAACCTGGAATACAATGCCCGCATCGGAAATGTAGAAGTATCTGTACGTGGTAATATTACCTGGAACCAGGATAAAGTATTGGAAGATGACCGCCCGCCGCAGCTGTACCCGTGGATGGAACACCGCGGCAATAACATCCTGGCGCGGTATGGCTATATCGCAGAAGGACTTTTTGTAGATCAGGCAGAGATAGACAAAAGCGCCGTTCCGGGCTCCCGCTCACAGGTAAAACCAGGCGATATTAAGTACAAAGACCTCAACGGCGACGGCAAGATCAATTCTTCCGATGAAACAAAGATCGGTCGCGGCGATGTACCCGCAATGGTATACGGCTTTGGCTTAAACCTCGCCTACAAAGGATTTAATATCGGCTTCCTGTTCCAGGGCATCTCCGATGTCGACCGTATGCTGCAGGGCAGCGCCATCATTCCGTTCAATGGCGGCGGTGGTGAAAGTAATGCCTACAGCATTGCCACCGACAGATGGACCCCTGAAAACCCACGCCAGGATGCCTTTTATCCACGCCTCGCCTATGGGGAAGCAGAAAACGTAAACAACACACAGCCAAGCAGCTGGTGGGTAAAAGATGTGAGCTTCATCCGCCTGAAATCTGCACAGATCGCCTACAACCTGCCCGCCAGTTTGCTGCAGCGTATAGGCGTCCGGAATTCATCTGTTTACTTACAGGGTATCAACCTCCTTACTTTCAGCAAATTCAAATTGTGGGATCCTGAATTGAATACCGACAACGGTTCAACTTATCCAAATGTGAGAACCATTTCGCTGGGAGTAAACCTGAAATTTTAATCACGTAAGCAACTGATCATGAAAAAGCTATTATATATTTTACTGGGCATTGTGTTATTGACGTCCTGCAAGAAATACCTGGACCAGGTGCCGGACGACCGGTTAACCATTGAAGAAACCTTTCGTACCTGGGCTACCGCGCAGAAATTTCTGAACAACGTATACGTCCGCATACCCGATGAATTCGGGCAACGGAACGCCGGTGATTATAACAACCGCGGCTTATGGACCGGTGGCTGCGATGAAGCAGATTATGTGTGGGGATTTGTACAATCCAACAACGTGAACATCGGCAGCTGGGACGCCAAATCCGGTTTTGTGGGCGACTACTGGACCAATTTTTATCGCGGTATCCGTGCAGCCAGCGTATTTATCGATAACGCTGATAAAATAACAGATCTCTCCCCGGATCTTATTACACAATACAAAGCAGAAGCCCGCGCACTGCGCGCCATGTATTATTTTTACCTGATGCGTATATACGGTCCCGTTGTACTCATGGGCGAAAAGCCGGTGGAAGTGGATGCCAGTCTCCAGATGCCCCGCAACTCCTTTGATGAATGCGTGGCCTATGTTATTTCCGAACTGGAAACCGCTGCCGCCAACTTGCCGGTGATACCCAACAACGACCAGGACTACGGCCGTATCAGTAAAGGAATCGCACTGGCCTTCCGCGCCAATGCCCTGATGTATAGCGCCAGCCCGTTGTTCAATGGCAACACCGATATGGCTGCCCTGAAAAATGCAGACGGCAAACAGCTCATCAGCCAGTCGTACGACGCCAATAAATGGAAACTGGCCGCAGACGCCTATAAATCTTTCCTCGACCAGTTTGTACCTTCTACCTATAGTTTATTTAAGAAGAATAATGCAAAGGGAGAATTTGATCCTTATCTTTCCTGCAGGGACGTATTCCTGACCGACTGGAACCCGGAAGTGATCTTTGCCCGTCCTGAAAATTCGCTGAATTCCCGTCAGTATGAAATGACGCCGTTCCACAGCGGCGCGTCTTCCAGCGATGTGCGGGGAAGCGGCGGCTTAGGCGCTACCCAGGATATGGTAGACGCATTTTTTATGAAGAATGGCAGAAGCATCGATGATCCTTTGTCGCAGTATGTAAAAACAGGCTACTCAGATTTCACCGGTCCTAACGAAACGGCGCCCAGCAATATCTATAACCAATGGGTAAACCGCGAGCCCCGTTTTTATGTAAACATCACCTATGATGGAAGTACCTGGCTGAATAAATCTTTCGGAAATATCGTTACCCGGATCTATAATCATGGTAACTCCGGTAAGGCCACAGGTAACAACGATTACAGTCCTACCGGTTATATTGTGCGCAAAGCGCAGGGCCTCGGCAAATGGGATATAGGCGGCCGTACGCTGATGCTCATCCGCCTCGCAGAGATCTATCTCAGCTATGCAGAATGCGTGAATGAAGCCAATCCGGCCAGCCCCGAGGCACTGAAATATGTGAACCTCATCAGGGAAAGAGCTGGTATCCCGCAATACGGATCCGCAGAACTGCCTGCTCCCGCAGGACAGGCGGCTATCCGCGAGGCTATCCGCAAAGAACGCCGTGTGGAACTGGCTTTTGAAAATAATCGTTTCTTTGATGTACGCCGCTGGAAAATAGCAGAACAAACAGAAAACGGTCCTATCTATGGTTTGAACATCGGATCAGATATGCCCGACTTCCTGCAGGTAGTACCTTTTGAAACCCGTGTATTTGAAAGAAAACATTACCTGTTCCCGCTGCCCGCAGATGATGTGGACAACGATAAACAGCTGGTGCAAAACCCGGGCTGGTAAAGATATTCAACATAAACTACCGGAAGCCGGACTATAGTAGCCTGCTTCCGGTTTTAACCCGATCATATGTACAAGATAATCTGTTTACTTTTTGCGGCATTATTGCTGCACAGCAACTGTTCCAAAAGCAATGCGAAAGAAGATCCGGTAATACCCGGGCCAACACCCACAGTATCTTTCACCACCAAAGATGCAGCTACTGCTTACGCCAGCTTTAACCAGTATTTCTACAGCACAGCCGATAAGCTCTATTACAGCAATACCGAAAAGAACGGCATCGGCGCCATCTGGGTCCAGGCCATTTACTGGGACATGGCCATGAACGTATATAAAAGCACAAAGGATCCGGCCGATCTCCAACGTATCACCGACATCTTCCAGGGCGGGTATAACCGCTACGATAAATACAACTGGAACAATACCAAAGAATGGTTTATTTATGATGATATCATGTGGTGGGTTATCTCCCTGGCCCGCGCCAGCCAGGTTACCGGCAACAAAGCATACCTGGATCTCTCCGTCTCAGGGTTCAAAAGGGTATGGGACGGGTCTTACGACCCGGTTAAAGGAGGCATGTTCTGGGACTTTAACCATAGTGGTAAAAACGCCTGCATTAACTTCCCCACAGTGATCGCCGCCATGACCTTATATAAGATCACGGGCGACGCTGCTTATCTGCAAAAAGCAAAAGACGTGTATAACTGGGGAGTAAATAATCTCTACGATCCGGCCATCGGCAGGGTAGCAGATAATGATGTAAACGGCAACAAAGGCTGGTCTGATTATACCTACAACCAGGGCACCTTTATTGGCGCTGCGGTAATGTTGTACAAAGAAACAGGTACCGCTGCTTATCTTGATCAGGCAAAGCTGGCGGCTGCCTACACGCAGAAAACCATGAGCGATGTAAATGGTATTATGCCCGCAGAAGGCGACTGGAATGAGCAAGGCATCTTAAAGGCCATCTTCGGACAATACGTAATGACGCTGATCAACGACGCCGGCCAAACGCAATTCCTGCCCTGGATCCAGAAAAATATCAACGCCGCCTGGGGCAACCGCGACGTTACCCGCGGGTTAACCTACCGTAACTATAAAGTGCCTTGTGTAACCGGCGTGCTGCAATCCTATGAGGCCAGCAGCGCGGTATACATGATGCAGATATGCCCTCCGGCAAATTGATAACATGGCATCGTTTTCATGAGGTAAAACGCTATTTTTGCGCTTCAATTAATATACCTCATGAAAACGATGTTGTTATTTGCATACGACCGCCGCGTGGATACGCTGATCGACAATGAAAAACACCCGCAGTATATTGTGAAACTGAAAGCCGTACAAGCCCGTAAAATCCTTGCTGCCACCTCATTCCGGATAATGGATGATGAATCCGCCGGCTTTTCCTATGCGAAGGTAATGGCCGGTCCCGGTCTTACCAACGTGCAAAATATTGTATCGGTTGGCTTGGGTGGAGCAGCCTGTGGGGTTTCCAGGGTATGCCCGATACCATTATCCTGAAAATGCATGAGGAGGAAGAAACAGAAAGGAAGTGCCTTCTTTTATTTTATCCCCCGGCAGTGATATCCGAAGCAACTCATTCTGCAGGCCCCATATTCAGTATGAAAGATATGGGCAGGTATTATTATCCCATCCTGCCTTCCTTTCTATTGAAGTATACCTTTCCTGCTTATAACAACATACAACGTACTACCGTCCCCGTTACCATCTTTCAGAATACCAGGAGCGGTTGAAGGAGGTATTGGAATAGGCTCATACACCCATCACCGTCACTCCCTTTTTCTTACAATACTTCAGTTCCGCCGGATCTCCATCCGTAATAATCGCATCCACCAATTCCAGTCCTGCAAAATTCAAATAGGAAGTTTTCCCGATTTTCCCCGCATCGCATAAGAGGTAGGTATAACCGCTTTGCGTAGCCAGCGCGGTGGCAATAGCGGCTTCCTTTTCACTGTGTGCAAATAATCCCTGCGCCGAGAGGCCATCTACACCAATAAATGCTTTACCTGCTTTATATCGTTGAATATGCTCTGTGGCCATAGTGCCGTGTATGGCCTGCCGGGCGGCGTCGTATTCACCGCCGATAATATTGAGTGATACCGCGGAGTGTTGCAGTTCAAATATCACCGGGAGAGAGTTGGTGATCACTTTAATCTTTTTGTTTTTTATAAACTGGCATAGGCGGAAAACAGTGCTGCCACAGTCCATGAAAATAATATCGCCGTCGTTGATCTGCGTGGCCGCTTTTCTGCAGATCTTATCTTTCGCTGCCTGGTTGGCGGCTGCTTTGTTCACAAATTCGAAAGGCGAATCCGGCTCACTTACCGGGATGGCCCCGCCGTGGGTGCGGTACAGTAGTCCATCGTCCGATAATTGGTTCAGATCCCGCCGGATGGTGATTTCTGAAATACCCAATGCCCGCGCCAGTTCAGCGGTTTCTACTTCTCCTTTCTCCGTTAACAGCGACAGTATTTTTTGTTTTCTTAGCTGGAAATTCATTTTAAATAATTAACTTGATCAAAAATAATCAAAAACGATCATAAACGATCAATTAATATGAAAACAGTCAATATTCTGGAAACGGCCATTCTGTCGGACAACTGGTACACACTGAAGAAAATTACGTATGAAATGAAGGGCAGCGATGGAGTAGTGGTAAAGCAGGAGCGCGAGGCATACGATCGTGGCAACGGAGCTACTATTTTGCTGTATAATAAAGAATATGGCACCGTAGTGTTAACCCGGCAGTTCCGCATGCCTACCTATATTAATGGCAATGAAACCGGTTTGCTGATAGAATGCTGCGCCGGTTTACTGGATGAAGATAATGCGGAAGAATGTATCCGCCGGGAAACGATGGAAGAAACCGGCTACGAGGTAACCGATGTGGAAAAAGTGTTTGAAGCGTATATGTCGCCCGGCTCTGTTACCGAAATCCTGTATTTCTTTGTGGCAGCATACTCCAGAGAGCTGAAAGTACATGATGGCGGCGGACTGGAAGCCGAACAGGAAAATATAGAAGTACTGGAACTCCCGTTTGTACAGGCAATGGATATGATCCGCACCGGGGAAATCAAAGACGGAAAAACAATTATGCTGCTGCAATATGCGGCGCTTCATCACCTGTGCGGCTAAACGAAACTGCACGGGCTTATCCGGCTAACACGGCATTGCGCTCATCGCCGGTTATGGAGAAGAACAGGTGGGAGTATTGATAAAGGCCATGCGGTAAATAAGCGCGTTAGCGTTTAGTCCGCTGCGGACTAAACACTAATTATGCGTATCTTTATAAACACTTAATTTGTTACCACATGAACATGGAAAGTTATCTCCCGTCAGCGATCCTTTCTCCTTACGTCAGCGCTTATCTGATCATCGAAAGCAAAGACGGTATGGAGAACCGCGTAATGCCGGATACTGCTGTGGTGATGTCTTTCAGGTTTGGCGGCAAAGTGATGGCCGGAGACGCGGGTGAAGCAACCGAGCTGCCGGCAACAGCGCTGGCAGGTTTGCGCAGAACTTCCCGCCTGTTACATTATGCGCCCGGCGCCGGCAATGTATTGGTGAAATTCAGGGAAGGTGGTGCTGCGGCCTTTTTCAAAACACCCCTGCATGAACTTTTTGATACGCATGAATCGCTTGATCAACTGGTACAGCACCATAAAGTAAGGGAAGTGGAAGAACAGTTGTGCGAGGCAAAAAACAACCTGCAACGGATTGCTGTGGTGGAACAGTTTCTTATCGCCGCACTCAGCAGCCGGCAACCGGATTTACTCATCCGTAACGCCGTACAGCAAATTAAAACCGCCGCCGGCGATGTAAAGATCAAATCACTGGCCGCAGACCTGTATATCAGTCAGGATGCCTTCGAAAAACGTTTCAGGCGCAGCGTGGGAACTACTCCCAAACAGTTCTCCGCCATCGTAAGATTACGGCACCTGCTCGATCATTTCCCGGAAGCTGATAGTCTTACGGAAGCAGCTTATGACGCCGGCTATTACGACCAGGCACATTTTATAAAGGATTTCCGTGCCTTCACCGGGCAAACACCACAGGCATTTTTTCAGCAGGCCACCTGGTGGTAGCATCATACCGCCACCGGTTCTTCCTTCTTTTTCATCAATGCCTCAAATCCGCCCTGGTAGGCTTCTCCCCATTTATCCATCGCATCCACTACGGGCAATAACGACGCGCCAAAATCAGTAAGATAGTATTCTGCTGTCGGTGGCAGCTCATGATAAATAACACGTTTGATGATCCCGTGAAATTCCAGTTCCCTTAGCTGCAAATCCAGCACGCGCCGGCTGGCAGCAGGCATGGCCTTTTGCAGTTCACCGGGCCTTCTTACCCCGCCCGATCTTTCACACTAATTTCAAAGGGCTGGCTATAAAATCAATAGCCGGCCCTTCCTGAAATCCCCCTGTCTCAAAAAAAATATTTTAAAATGAGCAATTGCTCACTTATCTTTGTACTGCATGAGATACAGAGACGAAAATAAAATACAGGCCATCCGCGAGTGCGCCATTGAAATGGTGGCTAACGATGGACTCGAAAATTTTGGTATCAACCGGCTGGCAAAGGCAGCGGGTGTATCTCCGGCTACTATTTATATTTATTATAAAGATAAAGAAGACCTGCTGACCAGCATTAGCATTGAAGAAGGAATAAAAATGACGCAGGCCACCCTGAAAGACTTTGACCCGAAAATGAGTTTTAAGGAAGGGCTATGGGTACAGTGGAAAAACAGGGCCGCTTTTGCACTGGATAACCACCTATCCGCCAACTTCTTTGAACAGCTGCGTAACTCTACCTATAAAGACAAAATGCTGGAAACCATCACGCATGAATTCCGCAGGGCAATGGGTGACTACGTGCATAATGCGGTAACACGGGGAGAGATCAACGAAATGCCCCTGGAAGTATACTGGTCCGTTGCCTTTGCGCCATTGTACTCGCTGATAAAATTTCATAACGAAGGACAAAGCCTCGGCGGCCGTAAGTTTAAGTTCTCAGAGAAGATCATGAAAGAAACATTCGACTGTGTGGTAAAAGGATTGATGAAATAGCTCTTTTTTTTGTCAAATTAATAAATGAACGCTCGCTCACAAAACAATATAGTTATGCAACACGTTCTTATTTTCAAAACAAACATTGCTACTGCGCAAGCCCGCTCCCAGGTAGCCCCGTTACTGGATCAGCAGCCCTTTATTGAAAAGTGGACAGTAGACATGGAAGACATAGATTGCGTACTGAGAGTGGTAGCCGCAGAACCGGTACCGGATCGCATCATCGCATTGATCAACGCCAGCGAGTACGAATGTGCAGAGCTGGAAGATTAACAAATACATAAGCTGAAAATCTCCCTGAATGAAACAAACATCACCCGCATTTTCCGGTAACCAGAAAATGATAGTAGCCCTGTTGGCACTCACACAATTCACGGTCATCCTCGATTTTATGGTGATGTCGCCGCTCGGCGATATGCTCATGAAATCGATGAGCATAAAACCAAACCAGTTCGGACTCATCGTATCGGCCTACGCTTTCAGCGCCGGTATCTCCGGGCTGCTCACCGCCGGCTTTGCCGATCGCTTCGACCGTAAAAAACTCCTGGTATTTTTTTACGCCGGCTTTATCCTCGGCACACTTTGCTGCGGACTGGCCAACACCTATTACACGATGGTCGCCGCCCGCATTATCACCGGTTTATTCGGCGGTGTAATCGGATCTATTTCGCTGGCCATCGTTACCGATCTTTTTGATATTTCACAACGCGGCCGCGTAATGGGATTTGTACAAATGGCATTCGGCGCCAGCCAGGTACTCGGTATTCCTATCGGGCTATACCTCGCCAATGCCTGGGGATGGGAAGCCCCCTTCTTCCTCGTGGCCGGCGTAGCCGCTATTGTAATGCTGCTGATCATCCTTCAGCTGCAACCGGTTATTGCACACCTGGCCGTACAACGCGATAAAAGCGCGTTCACACACCTGTGGCACACCGTAAGGAACCGCGACTACCGCATCGGTTTCAGCGCAACCGCACTGATGTCTGTAGGCGGATTTATGATGATGCCTTTCGGTAGTGCATTCGCCGTAAATAACCTGCACGTTACACACGAGCAATTGCCTTTATTGTTCATGGTTACCGGCGTAGGCTCCCTGTTCATTATGCCGGTGCTGGGAAAGTTAAGTGATAAAAGAGACAGGTTCACCCTCTTCTCCATTGCTTCCATCTATGCGTTGGTGATCATCATTATTTATACGCACTTAACACCGCAACCACTCTGGATCATTATGTGCCTGAACGTATTGATGATGGCAGGTATTATGGGCCGCATGATCCCCTTCACCGCTTTAACCACCGGTATCCCCGACCTGTCGGACCGTGGCGCATTTATGAGCGTGAACTCCTCCCTGCAACAAATTGCCGGCGGAATAGCAGCGGTGATTGCAGGCATGATCGTAGCACAGAAAGATAAATTCAGCCCGCTGGAACATTACGATACACTCGGATGGGTAATTGTAGGGTTAACGCTTCCCTGTATTTACCTGGTACACCGCGTAAGCCTGATCGTAAAAAGAAAACTTGCCAAAGGCGCCGTGGTGAATACTACGGAAGTAGTAGCGGAGGCGTAAAAAATTTAGTAAGATAAAGGTACTTTCATCACCCGTTTAGGGTTGATTCCGAGAAACTTTTATCTTAGATTTGAACTATGAAACAGATCTCCATTCTCGTCCCCAAAGGCGCTGTTGCGCTCAGCTGTATTGAAGGCCCGTTTGTACTGTTTACCAAAGCCAACGATTTCCTGGAAAGCGTTGGTAAGGACCCGCTGTTTAACGTAAAGCTGGTAGGGCTCTCCAAAGACGCACATGAATACGACCGGTTCTTTAAAGTAACCCCGGACGTAATGATCACAGAAAAACACAAAGCAGACCTGATCATCATTCCCGCAGTAAACGGGGAGCGTGAAATGGTAATAGAACAGAATAAAGATTTCTATCCGTGGATTGTACAGCAGCACCAGGGAGGGTCAGAAGTGGCAAGCCTTTGTGTAGGGGCCTTTTTACTGGCGTCCACGGGCCTGCTCAAAGGAAAACGTTGCTCCACGCACTGGCTGGCAGCCAATGAATTCAGGAACATGTTCCCCGATGTGGAACTGGTATCTGAAAAGATCATTACAGATGAAAAAGGTATTTATTCCAGCGGTGGCGCCAACTCCTTCTGGAACCTGCTCATTTACCTGATAGAGAAATACACCGACCGCGATATGGCCATCCTGGCATCCAAGTATTTTGAAATTGAAATAGACCGCACCAACCAGGCAACTTTCACCATCTTCAAAGGTCAGCGTGAACATCAGGATGAATCAGTAAAACAGGCGCAGGAATTTATTGAACAGAACTGGCAGGAAAAGATCACGGTAGAACAGCTGTCATCCATGTTTGCCGTAGGGCGCAGAAGCCTGGAAAGAAGATTTAAAAAAGCAACCAGCAATACTGTTTCGGAATATATTCAACGGGTTAAAGTAGAAGTAGCCAAAAAAAGCTTTGAAAGCAGCCGTAAAAATATCAATGAAATTATGTGGGAAGTTGGGTATTCGGATACAAAGGCATTCAGAACCATCTTTAAGAAAACCACCGGCTTGTCACCGCTGGAATATAGGAACAAATACAATAAAGGAGCAACCGCTGTTAAATAAATCCTTTATTTTTCTGTACTTGTGGAATTGGAAAAGATCTTATGCCATCGCCCTTCCAATACCCCTTTCAGCATGGTGCACAGTTCCTGGAAAGTATTGGGCTTGGTAAGGAATAATTTTGCACCCAGCCGCATAGCATCTTCCATGTCTTCTTTCATATCAGAAGTGCTCAGGATCACAATATTTGTTAACTGATGCTGCAGGATCTTCTTCAGCTCTATCAGGCATTCCCGCCCATTCATCAGCGGCATGTTGAAATCAAGGAAAATGTAATCGGGGGCAGGAATTTTATTTTCCTGGAACATAGCTATCGCCTGTATTCCGCTATCACATACATGCGTTTCTATAACCGGGGAAATATTATTGATGGCTTCCTGGAAAAAAATTCTGTCATCCGCATCGTCATCAATAATCATTATTTGTTGTGGTCTTGTCATGGCTAAAATTTTAAGCATTTAGGTCTTCACATTCGTTTGTGATCTTCGGCGGGAAATATGAAGATAAACAAAAATGCGTCTGCATTCAAATTAAAGATTTTATAATACATATGGCCGAGCTCCTTTAATTGTTACACCGGTGGGCGCAAATATTGTAAAGAGGATAGTATCACCCTGAAACACATCCCCATGAAAAATAGTTGTTGTCACTCGTATTGTGGTCCTCCATTTTGCACCACGGCAGAGGTAAAAGGCCAGCCGAAATGTTTAACTTGCATGGCATGAAAATATTCCAGCAGGCATTACAGCTACCGCAAAGAAGAAGAGGGTTTCATATTATCACCACAGAAATCATACAGGCATTTCCGCAACTCTCCGAAATAAAAACGGGGATGCTGCAGGTATTTATCCAGCATACTTCCGCATCACTTACGCTGAATGAAAACGCAGATCCCACCGTGCGGAAAGATTTTGAAATGTATTTTAATAAAACAGTTCCCGAAAATGATCCGGAATACCTGCACAATGATGAAGGGTCCGACGATATGCCCGCCCACCTGAAAGCGGCGCTGTTAGGCAGTTCCGTTATGATCCCCATCCGCAACGGACGCTTCGCATTAGGTATCTGGCAGGGCGTGTACCTCTGCGAACACCGCAACTATGGCGGTCCGCGGAACCTGCTGATTACCGCATGGGGCGAATAACAGTCAGCTCAACGCATCATGAAAAATAACACCCAGCGTATGCCGGCTGCCGTTATGCACCGGGCTTACGCCATGCTTCATGTTCACACGATAATACCCCTTGCTGCCTTTTACGGGCCGGAAATTGGTGGTAAATATCAGCATATCGCCCCGCTGTGGCCGCAGCACATTGGCCTTGGACTGTGCCCGGGGAATCTGTTCTGTTAATACAAACTCGCCCCCTGTATAATCTTCTTCCGGCTCATTCAGGAATACCACCAGCTGCATCGGGAAATAAATATCGCCGTACAGGTCCTGGTGCAACGTGTTAAAACCATCCTGGCCGTATTTGAGGATCAGGATGGTAGGTTTTGTTTGTCCGTTGGCGTGGCAATGTTCTTTTAACGCTGCATGTGTAGCAGGGTACCGCTGCGCAATATTTAGCACTTCCATCCATTTGTTGGCTACCGGCGCAATAAACGGGTACACCGTTTCGCGGATAGTGGTGATCAGCTCCGGCAGTGGATACTGAAAGTATTTATATTCTCCTTTCCCAAAGCGGTAACGCTCCATCACAATCGTTTTACGATAGGTGTCATCTGCCTGGTAGGCATTGACCAGCGAATTACATTCTTCTTTGTCCAGCACGCCTTTCAGCAAGGTATAGCCATGATCGTTCAACTGTGTGGCGGCATGTTGCCAGTCGTGCGCCAGTAACCGCTTTTTAATATCTTTCATCTGGTATTTTTATATGGAGATACAAAAGTAGCTGCACGGGCCACCACAGAAAACCCGGTTCTTGCGATTGGTATTATTCAACGGAATAATAGTATTTCTCAGGATTTATTCATGCGGATATTATGATCACCGGCCATCCGCAAAGTATCTTACCCGGTGGAGGAAACAATATCGGGCATCCGGAACAGTCCCATCCCGGATTTTTATGCCCATTTTTTTGCGGGGAGCGATAAAGAGTAGTAGGTATCAGGGCTACCTGGCAATTGAAACCGGCGGAGTAGCGTCCGCCATTTTTACCAGGTCTTTCAATATCGTATATAGTTGTTCAATATTTACCGGCTTGCTTAGAAATCCATCTGCGCCGGAAGCAATAACTTCTTCCTTTACTTCACTATAAGCATTGCCGGATACCAGTATAAAGGGGATCTGCCGTAACTGGCGGTCGGCCCTGAACAGCGCCAACATTTCCACACCGCTGGTATAGGGCATGATCATGTCCATTAATATCGCATCCGGTTGATGCAGCCGCGCTTTGGTGAGTCCCTGCGGACCGGAGTCGGCCAGGATCACTTCTATGCCCATGCGTTTCAGCGCCAGTGAAAATGCGAGGTGGTTCAGGTGGTCGTCGTCTACTACCAGTACTTTCAATCCGTTTAATATGGAATAGTTGATAATATGATTTGTAGCAGAAGGGGGAGTCGTAATTTCCACCGGCATCCGCAGGGTGAAGATGCTGCCGCCGCCATCCGGATTATCTGCTACAGAGAGATCGCCTCCCATCATGCGGGCCATATGCAGGGCAATGGGCAGTCCAAGCCCGCTGGATTCTGTGTGTTGCCCCGGTTCACTCACATAGGGATCAAAGATGTGTTCCTTCCGGTCGGTGGAAATGCCCGCCCCCTGATCGGTTACGGAAACCACCAGCTGGTTGTTTTTCATGCCGGCCCTCACGGTAATAATCGACCGGAACGTGGTAAACTTAATGGCGTTGCTGAGGAGGTTTACGATAATGGTGCGAAGCTTGGATTTGTCTGCCAGGATATATTCAGGCAGGTTGTCGTTCAGCGAAATATGAATATGTACAGATCTTCTTTTGGCGAGATATTCATAGGTGTCGCATAAATGCTGCACCCAGTCGCTGAAGTGGAACGGCGAATGGCAGATTTCATCTTTCCCCGCCTCAATTTTCGACCACCCCAATGCGTTGCTCATCACCAGCTGCATATCCTGGCAGGCAAAATGTACTGCTTCCAGGTGGGCAATACCTACCTGTACCGTCTTTTTTCCCTGGTCGGCTGTTTCAATATAATTTTGCAGGATGCTGTTCACCACATTTAATGGCGATCTTATTTCGTGCGTGGTTTCACGCACATAGATGCGCATGGCCTGGTTGGCTTTGTCCAGCTGGGTTACCAGTGATTTCAGTTGCTTATTCTGAAACCTGCTTTCCTTTGCAAAATAATACAGGGCCGTTCCGTTCAGGAAAGTAGCTGCAATGATCACCAGCCAGTGTAAGTATAATTCGGTTTCCTTACTAAGGGGAAGTGGAGCAATCACCGGGTACCTGAAATTAAGGATAACCAGTATCATTACCACCGCGGAGGTAACAAGCGCCAGCACATGCGACAGCGGCTTTTCAAATACCAGGAATACACAAAAAGCAAGGAAGGGGGCAAACAGGTAGATCTGGGAAGCAGGTCCCAGCAACATGCCAAAAAACCAGATAGAAATACTGTGTAATAAGAACATTAGCTGTTTCCCATAAACCGGTTTACTGTACCGCGTAATCAGCAGCGTGGAAAGAAAGAGGGCGCTTTCCAGCATGGCCGGGTAAAAAATAATTCCGTAGCCGGTCATATAATATAGCAGGCATCCAAGCGTAAATGCCAGCAGGCTGGCGCTTATAGCCAGGGAATTGACAATCTTTATAATCCGTTCCTTTGTTTCGTTTGCCTCCGTATTACTATTACTGCTGTTCATCCTGGTAAGGGTACTGTTGTTTTTCATAAAATCCAGGTTTTCATGTTAAGGGGTTGCAGGTTTTTCTTTCCTGACGCATTCAAGGTAGAAGAATGTAGATTATCAAGTGTAAATTCTTTGTAAACAACATTCTTGTTTTAGCAGAGGTTTAAAGTTACCCGGTGAAGATTTGAACAATTAACGCACATTTTTTTGTCAGTTATAAACACTACTTTCATATTTAAATTATCATGTACATGAATGTCCGTTTGTTTTACCTGGTCATCTGGCTGTTTATCATACCCGTGGCGGGGAAAGGCGCCATCGTTATTGAAGGGCAGCTAAAGGCAAATCCGCACAGCCTTGTCACCCTGTACGGCTATGCCGATTATATCAGTAAAGCACCGGTGGAAATACTAAAGGTACATACAAATGGCGCCGGCAGTTTCCGGGTAACCGTAGCGGATTCCTGCGGACCATTGATAAAACTGCTCGTGGAAAACAGGTCGCTGTCTTTTTTTGTACTGCCGGGCGGCGCCTATACCATCCAGGATACTACCGGACAGCTCGCGGTAACCGATGCTGCCGGCGTTCCCGTGAACCGGCTCCTGCATAACCTGGAACAGGATCTCGGGAAAAACTGGTATCCCTTATTCGTGGATACTACCGGCAGTTTCCGGCTCACCATGCCGGCAGATACTATTTTTCAGCACTTCCGTGAAATAGTATTAAAATATACCGGAGATACCACATCAGCAGCTTACCCGCTGCTACGCTATGATGCGGCGATCTATTACCTGGCATTTGTGCAACAGCTGCCGGATACCATTGGCTTGATGGATCATTTTGAGAATGATTATTTCAATAACGCACCCATCGCGGAAAGAAATCCATTCTATATGGAGCTGCTGGGAAATGACAGGATGGTAAGAATACTTTATCTGGCCCACCAGCGGTACAAAGATCCCCCCAATCACCTCATTGATAAGGTGACCCACGAAGCTGCTTACTTTAAATCGCCGCAGCTGGAACAGCTGGCACTGGTAGCAGGCTGCAACCAGGCATACCGGATCAGCCGAGAGCCGGAGCTGAAAGATGAACTGTCCCGCCGTATCCGCGCCACCATCCCGGATAGCCTCCCCGACTTCCGCATCCGGAACATGCTCTCCCGTGTTATCTCGGAAAATACCCGCGCCCGCGTCGGGAATAAATTTCCGTTGCTGACACTGAAAAATGAAAAGAATGAAACCGTGAATTTTGCAGATATCAAATCCGATCTTATCCTGGTCGACTTCTGGGCCACCTGGTGCTGGGGCTGCGTGGAAGGAATGAAAAACTTTCCCGGCTGGATCAGTCAATGCAACGGCAAACTAACCATTGTTGCTGTTTCTGTTGACGACAACCTTCAGAAAATGAAAGCATTCCTGGATAAACGCGAAAAGGTTCCCGGGGTATTGTCGCTGTACAATGGCCGCACCGGAGGCTATCCCGATAAATTGCAGCTTGCCGGCTACCCCACCTATATCCTTCTTAATAAAAACCGCGAAATAATTGCCATGCCCGGCTATACCTCTTCTGTGGCGGAGCAGCTGAAAGCCGCATTGAATACACCTTCCCACAAATAAAACTCCCGGTAAAAATCAACATAAAATAAAACCCCAGAAAAATAAAATCAGTTAAATCAGCATAATCAGTTTAATCCTGAGAAAGACAACCTCCGCTCGCAATCCGGAAAAATAAATCCCCCGAAAAATTCCCGATATCGAAAATGCTTTGAGAGATATGCGCCTACCTTTGGGCTCACGGTGGATGGCGGAAAGATTAAAGTAGATTATTGATATCGCTTTTTATGCAGAAAAATATGAATGCAAATTCAAGGAAAACGGCCGGGAAAAAAACAAACTCCCGGTCGCTGTTTTACCGCATCTCCGCCTGGCTGCATTTGTGGCTGGGCATTGCTTCCGGTATCATAGTAGTGATCGTGTGTGTAACGGGGTGCATCTACGTATTCAATGAGGAAATAACCGGCTGGATGGAACCGGAAACAAATGTTCCGGTACAGTCGCAGCCACTCATCACTCCCTCAAAGATCCTGGAAGTAGCAGCGAAAGAATATCCCGGCAAATCTGTAGGATATGTACTTTATAAAGAAGGCAAAGCAGTGGAAGCCAACATCGGCGCGAGGAGAGGAGGTTCCACGTTGAAGCTGAACCCCTACACCGGCGCAGTAATCAATAAAGTGGACCGTAAAGAAGGAGAACTGAATTTCTTCAGATGGGTGCTCAACGGGCACCGCTTCCTCTGGCTGCCGTTTAAGATCGGCCGCCCTATTGTGAACTACAGCACCCTGATCTGCGTAATCACCCTCATCAGCGGCCTGGTATTATGGTGGCCGAAAAGATGGAATAAAAGTACCCGCAACCAAAGCTTTAAAATAAAGTGGGGCGCCAGCTTCAAACGGGTCAACTACGATCTGCACAACGTACTTGGATTTTACGCGCTGCTGGTGCTTTTTGCTATAGGCGTTACCGGTATAGTATACGGCCTCGAATGGTGGAGTAAAAGCCTCTACTGGGCTACTTCCGGTGGAAAAACACTCCCGGAATTCAGGGAGCTGAAATCCGACTCCCTGCAGGCCGGCAAGAAACATTATGATAACCTCGGTCAGAAAATGGACATCGCCTGGAAAACAGCAGTGGGTAAACATCCGGGGGCATCCGGTTTTTACATGGCCTTCCCGGATACTTCCAGAGCCACAGCTTCCATTACCGTTATTGTATATCCTGAAAAAGGACAGTACTATAACAACCAGCGGTACACATTTGATCAGCATACTTTGGAACCGCTTACCGGTAATAAATTATATGAACAGCGCTTCGAAGAAGCTGAATTCGGAGCTAAACTCAGACGCATGAACTACGATATTCACGTAGGCAGCATCCTGGGTTTGCCCGGCAAGTTCATGGCATTCTTCGCCAGCCTGATCGGCGCTACATTGCCCGTTACCGGGTTTATCATCTGGTGGGGTAAAGGCCGGAAAAAGAAAGCGCCGGCGCCGGTGAAAAAGAAGGCGCAAACAACGGCGGCATAAAACAAATGGATCAGTGCTTTGTTCATACTTCTACAAACTATCTTCCTTTTTCTCATTTTTTTTGAACCGGGGAAAAGAAACATACCTTTGTTTTTTCGGCATTTACAAAGTAATGATGAAATATGAAAGTTAAGCCATTTACCATTGCCATGCACGCCCTGGTTTGGGTATTATTGCTGGTTATTCCTTACGTTTCAACCGACCAGGTTTTTAATTCGTTAGACCCCGCCTCTGATATAAAATATCTCCTTCTCTGTTTGGTTTTAAGTACCGTATTAATAGTAACTTTTTACTTCAACTACTTTTTCCTGATCCCCAGGTACCTGCTTTTTAAAAAATACTGGCTTTATTTCTTCTTCCTGTTGCTCGCAATAGCAACGGTATTGGTCCTTTGCGGCGTCATATTTTTCTTTTCTGATTTCAACCCTGAAACATTATCCAAAACAAATCCGACTATTGAAAAAATTATTCCCGTTATCATCATCAATGCTATTTCATTATGGCTCTTATCCATTGCATCCTCCATTCTATTGGCTGTTTATAACAGGTTAAAGCAAACCGAAAAGGAAAAACTTTCTGCACAAATTGCTTCTCTCAAATCGCAGATCAACCCTCATTTCCTGTTTAATACGTTGAATAATATCTATGCTATCGCCATTGATACTTCACCCAAAGCAGCGGATATGGTTGATAAACTTTCGGAGATGATGCGGTATACCATGAAAGATACCCAACAGGATTTTGTTTTGCTGGAAGATGAAATAAATTACATCAGCAATTTTATTGAATTACAGAAATTGCGTTTAGACAGAAGCGTGAAACTGGAATATAATATCCTGGACTATATCCCTGCTTTGCAAATTGCCCCGATGCTGCTGATCCCTTTTGTAGAGAACGCTTTTAAGCATGGTGTGAACTCCGAACAAAAGAGCTATATCAAAATTGAAACGGCCATGAACAAAACAGAATTTCAATTAAGAGTAACAAATAATAAAGTGAGCGTTCAAAAGGAGATTTCTGAAAGAAGCGGATTGGGAATTGAAAATACAAAGCATCGCCTGAATTTAATCTACCCTTCAAAACATTTGCTGGTTATTAACAATACCGAAAAAGAATTTTCTGTTTCTTTACATATCAATTTACTATGATAAAGGCTATTGCCATAGACGATGAACCGTTAGCGCTTACCGTGCTTCAATCACTATGCAATAAAAGTGAAAGCATTCACCTGCAAAAAACTTTCACTCAACCTACCGAAGCATTAAAGTATTTACGGAAATTTCCTGCCAACTTAATCTTTTGCGACATACAAATGCCTTCCATGACAGGACTTAACCTGGTAAGGTCATTGCAGCAAAACACAATGGTGATTTTTACCACCGCCTTCAGCGAATACGCAGCAGTTAGTTACGAGCTAAACGCCATTGATTACTTACTGAAACCCATCAATCAGAAACGCTTTACACAAGCCATTAATAAAGCACTGGAGTATTTTGACTATATCAACAAAAAAGACCAGGGCGCAGATAAGCATATTTTTATTCGCGCTGATTTTAGTTTGGCCAAAATCCCCTTGGCAGATATCCTATACATTGAAGGATTAGCCGATTACCTCAAAATTTATATCAAAGATCGCAAAACCATTGTTGCACGGATGCCAATGAAAGATATGATGGGAAAACTGCCTGCTGCCGATTTCATTCGCGTGCATCGCAGTTTCATATTACCATTCAGCAAAATTGAAGCAGTAAGAGGCGCCACCATTTTTATTGGCGACAAAGAGTTTCCTGTTGGCCGGACTTACGCTGAAGAGTTTTTTAACCGTTATTCTTCTTAAAAGCTCCCTTCTTCGCATAAATCTTTCACTTCTTCTCAAAAATTTCTGCGAGGATACTTTTGATTTCATATTTGTATCGTAATCATAAAAATGATTCCCACACGCAAAGTGAAACACACAAACAAGGTATCCTAATTCATTATTATGTATAAGAAAATAATAGTCGTAAACCTCCTTCTGCTATTTAGCACAACGTTGTTGCTGGCGCAGTCAAAGTATACCGTAAGCGGAACGGTGAAGCAGGAATCTTCCGGCGAAACACTCATAGGAGTAACGGTAATGGTGGTGGAAAAACCCACCATTGGAGTAACTACCAATGAGTACGGTTTTTATTCTGTGTCGCTTCCTAAAGGCAACTATACATTGCGCTTTTCTTATGTTGGATATAAGCAGCAATTAGTTCCCATAACATTGAATTCAAATACTACGGTAAGTATCAGCATGTCTGATGGGAGCAGTTTACAGGAAGTGGTAATCAGCTCAAAAAAAGATAACGATATCCTTACGAAAGCCACAATGGGTACCGAGGTACTGAATATGAAAGAAATCTCGAAAGTGCCGGTGGTATTTGGTGAAAAAGACCTGGTGAAAACCATCCAGTTATTGCCAGGTGTAAAATCCAATGGTGAAGGAAGCAATGGTTTTTCTGTCAGAGGCGGCGCCACCGACCAAAACCTGATATTACTGGATGAAGCGCCGGTGTATAACGCATCGCACCTGTTGGGCTTTTTCAGCTCTTTCAACAGTGATGCCATTAAGGATGTCACTATTATCAAAGGCAACAGCCCTGCACAGTATGGCGGCCGCCTCTCATCTGTACTCGATGTAAAAATGAAGGAAGGTAATAACAAGGATTACCAGGTAAGCGGCGGGCTTGGCCTGATCAGCAGCAGGCTGACGATAGAAGGCCCTATTCAGAAAGAGAAATCATCATTCATTATTTCCGGCAGGCGGACGTATGCCGACCTGTTTGCAAGACTTTCCCCCGATATGAAAGATGTTAAACTATATTTCTATGATCTGAACGCAAAAGCCAACTGGGCCATCAATGATAAGAACAAAATATACTTCTCCGGATATTTTGGAAAAGATGTACTTGCCGTATCTAAACTGTTTGGAAGCGACTGGGGCAACGCAACCGCTACATTGAGATGGAACAGCATATTGAACAGTAAATTATTTTCCAACACTTCTTTCATTTACAGTAATTATGATTTCAACGTAGGTTTCAAAACAGATGCCAGTGAAATCAATTTTAATTCCCATATCAGGGACCTGAACCTGAAACAGGACTTTACCTGGTATGCCAACACCAACAATACCGTACGCTTTGGCTTTAATATCATACACCATACCATTACGCCTACAAAAACGGAAGGAACGGATATTGTAAATAATAAGGAAAGCCGTAAAGGATTGGAGAATGCTGTGTATGCGGGCAATTCCTGGAAGATTTCCGATAAAATTAATATTGATTATGGACTACGGTTTTCGTTTTACAATGTGCTGGGCGGCGGCAGCTATAATATTTACAAGGATAATCAACTTATAGACTCCATAAAATTAGCCGATGGAAAAGTTGGCAAAACCTATTACAACCTGGAGCCACGAATTTCTGCAAGCTACAGGCTGAATAATACTGCAACCATGAAAATTGGTTATGCCCGCAATACCCAAAACCTGCACCTGATGAGCAATTCAACCGGTGGAAGTCCCACCGATGCATGGATTGGAAACAGTTACAATATTAAACCGGAGATAGCCGATCAGTTCAGCATAGGACTTACCAAAAATCTTAAAGATAATGCGTTTGAACTTAGTACGGAAGCCTATTACAAAACAATGCAAAACCAGATAGATTACAGGGACGGCGCGGATATAAACACCGTTCCGGATATTGAAAGTGAATTGCTTTTTGGTAAAGGCAGGGCTTATGGGCTGGAAGTTTTATTGAAAAAGAAACAGGGGAAATTAACAGGATGGGTTGGTTATACGCTTTCTAAAACAGAAAGACAAATAAATGGCATCAACAACGGGCAATGGTATAATGCAAAGCAGGATCGTACGCATGACCTGTCAATTGTAGGTATTTATACCTTCTCACCACGATGGACGTTTTCCGGCACTTTCGTTTACACTACCGGTAACGCAGTAACATTTCCTACAGGCAAATATATCTTGAACGATATGGTGATTTATCAGTATGGCAGCCGTAATGCAGACAGGATGCCGGCTACACACCGACTGGATATCAGCGCTACTTACGAAAGACCTGCCAGGAAAAGATGGCAGAGCTCATGGAGTTTCGGGCTATACAATGTATATGGCCGCCGCAACCCGTTCAGCATCACTTTTAAAGAAAACAAAAACAACCCGCAAAAAATAGATGCAGTACAAACCTCACTCTTTCAATGGGTGCCGGGTATAACCTATAATTTCAAATTTTAAGCCTGAATAAAATGAAAAATATTATCAGCATATTATTCATCGCATTACTTGCTACAAGTTGCGAGAAAATAGTGGATCTAAAATACAAGGGCAATAAGTCCCGGATTATCATAGAAGGCAATATCACTAATGAAGCCGGACCATATTATGTAAGAATTACAAAGTCGCTCAGCCTGACAGATACCGGACGTTATCCTACCATTGATGATGCCATCGTTACGGTCAGCGATGATGCGGGGAAAAGCGAATCCCTTACCCCACTGGGAAATGGAACCTACCGTACCAACACGTTGATAGGGGCGGAGGGCAGAACATATACACTCACAGTACAGGTGGAGAATCAAACATATACTGCACAAAGCACCATGCCACAGCGGGCGCCGTTTGATTCCATTAAAGTAGAAACCGATATTATTACCGGCGAAACAGAATACAGCTTAATACCGGTTTATAAAGATCCGCCAGCAAAGGGTAACAATTACCGGTTTGTGTTATGGATAAACAGTAAACTGATCAACCAGCACCTGGTACAAAATGACGAAGTGAGAAATGGCGTAGTTAACTCCGTAAGGCTGGAAATAAATGATGACGATATTGAGTTTAAGCCGGGAGATTCGATAGCCATGCAAATGCAATGCGTTGACAAGAAGGCGGCATTGTATTACACCACGCTGGCCCTGATGGGAGATAGCGGCCCGGGGGGCGGAACTACGCCAAACAATCCACCGGGCAATATTTCAAATGGAGCATTGGGATTATTTTCAGCTCACACAGTGGAGACAAAGAGTGCCGTACTGCCATAAAAAAATGACCCTCAATCCAGGTAACGCGCATATTGATACAAGAAATGTATAGGGAAATAGAGATATTATAGCTCAGCAGGTAAAATTATCGTACGGGTTTAATTGTTAGTAACGATTTCATTATAACAGCAGCGCCGGCGCTGCTGTTTTTTTTAGAGAGATGTAAAGAAATATTTCTATCTTGCGGTACATAATCAAGCACAAATGCATCGTATTTATTCAAGCACACCTCCGCCGGCTGTTGTTGTTTTGTTCGCGAAATAACCAGCGCTACTACGGCTCTTAGCTATTCCTGTTGCAGGAATCAGTTCGTCATTTATATGCACTAAGTCTGTTTATTGACCTGGTTATTTTTGTGTACCCCGTATTCTCTCTTATTTTTTTACACAACCGAAAATAATGACCAGGTATATAATAATGGTTTTCGCCGGCGCATGCAGCTTCGGCATCCTCTCTACTTTTGTAAAATTAGCCTACCGCGAAGGCTATACTGCCGCGGAAATATCCGTTACACAAGCCTTTGCAGGCATGATTGTTTTATGGCTCCTGTATCTCATCACCCGGCGGCAACGCCACTCCATGAAGCCCGGGGATTGGGCCTGGATGCTGATCACAGGCGGGTGTATTGGTCTTACCAGTTTCGTGTATTATGTGTCAGTTGCCTACATACCGGCATCAGTAGCCATCGTGATCCTGATGCAGTTCACCTGGATTGGCCTGCTGCTGGAAGCATTGCTGTTTAAAAAGAAGCCTTCCGCATTACAACTCGTCACCACCATCCTCATTTTGGTGGGAACCTGGATGGGCAGTGGATTAGCTGGTGGCGGCCTTTCCGGGCTGTCAGTGAAAGGTATGCTGTACGCCGGCGCCTCTGCTTTTTTATATGCAGTGTATGTGATTGCCAACAGCCGCGCAGGCAAATCGCTGGACGCCGGTAAGAAAAGCGCGGTCACCATCACCGGGTCCACGCTGTGCATCTTCCTCGTGAATGCGCCGCAACTGGTAGCCAGCACGCACTTCGATACGGGGCTGCTAAAGTGGGCGCTGTTCCTGTCGCTTTTCGGTACCATTATTCCGCCATTGCTGTTTGCAAAAGGAATCCCCAAAGTAGGTGCGGGTATCAGCGCTGTGATCATGACCGCTGAACTGCCGGTAGCCATTGTATGCTCGCATTTCATCCTGCATGAACGGGTGAACGGCCTGCAGTGGGCGGGAGTAACACTAATGCTGCTGTCGATGCTGCTGTTCAATGCACATTATTTCCGCAAATAGAAGAAGGGACCGGGCATTTTTGCCCGGTCCCTTCTTCTATCTGGTACGAATTTCACGCAATAGAACAGCAACGGATCTTCACCTGCGACCATCATGTACCCATTGGAGACGCTTATCTGAAACCCTGACTACTCAGGTCCCGGGGGCCGCTCCGTTTCTAATCCTCCGCTTCATGAATCGCCATCACCGTTTTTATGATTGCATCCGGTGTAACTGAAATACTATCTATGCCCAGCTGAACAAGGAATTTGGTGAAGTCCGGAAAGTCCGATGGGCCCTGCCCGCAGATCCCTACCTTTACATGCTGTTGCTTCGCTACCTTGATCAGGTGTGCGATCAGCCGTTGCACCGCTGGATTACGCTCGTTATAAAGATTGGCCACCAGGGAAGAATCCCTGTCGAGACCAAGTGTGAGCTGTGTCAGATCATTGGATCCTATCGAGAATCCGTCTATGTATGCAGAAAATTCTTCGGCCATCATGATGTTGGATGGCAGTTCGGCCATCAGGTATACTTCCAGTCCATGCTGTCCGCGGCGCAGCCCGAATTCCTCCATCGTAGCCAGCACCAGCTGAAGCTCTTCCACGGTGCGGCAGAAAGGAATCATCACCACTACATTTTTTAACCCCATCGTTTCCCTTACTTTAAGGATGGCTTTACATTCCAGCTCAAAAGCAGGTTTGTATTGGGGGGAATAGTAGCGGGAAGCGCCTCTCCAGCCTATCATGGGGTTTTCTTCCGTGGGCTCAAAATATTTACCGCCTAATAAATTGAAGTATTCATTACTCTTAAAATCGGAGAAGCGAACAATTACTTTTTCCGGGTAAAAGGCGGCAGCAATTTTTCCGACGCCATACGCGAGTTTATCAATAAAGTAATCTGTTTCACTGGCATGCCCCTGGATGAGTTGTGCAATCTTTGCAGATAGTTCGGGATCATTCAGTTCTTTGTGTTTCAGCAACGCCATTGGGTGCACCTTGATGTAGTTGTTGATGATAAACTCTTCGCGGGCAAGTCCCACGCCTTTGTTCGGCAGGTGTGTAAACTGGAACGCCATCGCCGGAGAACCTACATTCAGCATCAGTGGTGTGCGGATGGCAGGCAGGGTGCTCAGGTCCAGTTTATCTTCCCGGAATGGCAGGATGCCTTCATATACAATGCCATCGCTGCCTTCGGCGCAACTCACGGTGATGTCCTGGCCGGCGTTTAATTTTTCGGTAGCGTCGCCACAGCCAACAATGGCGGGGATCCCCATTTCACGGGCTACTATGGCAGCATGACAGGTACGTCCTCCCTTATTGGTTACAATAGCGGAAGCCATTTTCATGATGGGCTCCCAGTCGGGATCGGTCATGTCTGTAACGAGTATGTCGCCCGGTTTGAATTCGCTGCCGGTAATCAGGCGGTTATCGAGGGAGAAGAGGATGTTCACTTTGCCGGCTGCAATCTTATCGCCAACAGCGATGCCTTTCAGCAGTTGCCGGGGAGAAGCGCCGTTATGATTGATGGCATAGGTGGTGATCAGGTTATGATCTTTACGCGAATGAATGGTTTCCGGCCGTGCCTGTACAATGAACAGTTCATTGGTAAGCCCGTCTACCGCCCATTCTACGTCCATCGGGCACCAACGGCCTTTTTTCTCAGAGTAGTAGGTTTCAATGCAGCGTACCCAGGTAGCCAGCTGCATGATCTGTGTATCGTTTAAACAAAAATGTTGCTGCTGCTTTTTTTCTACGGGGATAATCTTTGTTCTTTCATCACTGCTTTCTCCGTACACCATTTTCTTATCCTTCACGCCGAGTTTCTTTTCAATGATAGGGGTGTAGCCGGGCTGCATACAGGGCTTGAATACAATAAATTCATCCGGCGATACAGCGCCCTGCACTACCATTTCTCCTAAGCCAAAAGACCCGTTGATCACCACTACTTCCTTAAATCCTGATTCGGTATCAAGGGAAAAGGCTACGCCGGAGGCGCCAAGATCCGCACGCACCATTTTTTGTACACATACGGATAAGCCTATACTAAAATGATCATACCCGAAGTTCTGGCGATAGCTGATGGCGCGGTCGGTAAATAAAGAGGCAAAGCAGTTTCTTACGGCATCAATTAAAGCTGCGGGTCCTCTTACGTTGAGGAAGGTTTCCTGCTGACCGGCAAAGGAGGCATCAGGAAGGTCTTCCGCGGTAGCAGACGACCGTACGGCCACATCGGTTTGTTCCTGTCCGTATTGATGCGATAAAGCATAATAGGCGGCAATGATTTCCTCGCTCAGCTCATGCGGAAAACGGGTGCTGCTGATGGCCTGCCGTATTTTCTGACCCGCCCTGCGCAAGGTGATAATGTCGCTGTAATCTACGGTAGCCACCTGCTCTGCAATAAATTGTTCGAGCCCGCTTTGCTTCATAAAATCATAGTATGCTTTGGTGGTGATGGCAAACCCGGAAGGAACCGCTACGCCTGCTTCCGATAGGTTGGCAATCATCTCACCCAGCGAGGCCGATTTACCGCCAACTAAGGCAATAGCATCCATGCCCACCGCGTGGAGCGGCAGTACAATACTTTCTCTCATGTAAAAATGAGTTTAGTGAATAATAATATGGAAGGACGGTTTTTTGTCTTCCAAACGTGGTTAGATTTCTATGACACCAAATTAGATCATGCGGAAATGGAATAACGGTAACCCGGATAAAAGCGAAAACAAATCTAAAAAAATAGGATGCCGCCGATTTTTTTTCAGCAAATCAGTAGCAGTATCCCTATTTTTGATAAAAAATCGGCTCATGAATTTTATACCTGACCAGATTGATATGTGTATAATGGACATATTGCAGGAGGACGCCAGGACCACGAATAAAGAGATTGCCGCCAGGTTAGGTAAGTCAGTTACTTCTATATTTGAAAGGGTGAAACGCCTGGAAGCAGAGGGGTATATTTTACGCTATATCGCTGTACTTAATAAAAATAAACTGGGCAAAAATCTCGTAGCCTGGACCAGCATCACCCTCAAGGAGCATGGCCAGGACAAGTTTCCCGAGTTTGAACAAAAGATCAATACCTTCCCCGAAGTAATGGAGTGTTATAAAATGAACGGGCAGTTCGACTACCTCCTGAAAGTACTCATTGCCGATATGGAAGCCTATGAAGTGTTTAATTTCACCAAATTATCCAAGCTGGATAATATCTATAAGATCCGCAGCCTGTTTGTTTTAGCAGAAACAAAACAGGAAGTGGAACTAAACCTCAAAACAAGGCTGCAAACAAAACTGCAACAGAAAAATAAATAATTTTAAAAAGTAGGGAGATGGTTCTTTTTCGGGATTATCGTAATTTCAGGAAAAGTTAACCCATATGGCAAAACAAACCGGGATACTCCAGTTCACCGGTAGGCTCGGTAACATTATCGGCTACAGGCGAAACGGATCCTACTTCATTCGTACCATGCCGGAAACGGTCCGGCAAACTTACGCTACCCGCAAGGCAGCACAACATTTTGGCATCGCCAGCAGGAAAGGTAAACTGATCCGGCACGCCATTACCCCTCACCTGGATATCAGGCCCGATGGAGCATTGGTGAATCGCCTGAACAAAATACTTATTCCGGCAGGGAGAGAACATCTGAAAGCCGTGAAAGGATTCCGGTTTAACCGGCATTGCGGCGTGGAATATTTCTTTCCGGAACAACCGGTTGTTCTGCACAACACCCTGAAAATACCCGCACAAATAATACCGCCACAGGGAGCAGCCACGCACCTGGTTGTAAAAGTCATGGCGGTCCGGCTCTGTTTCAGGGAACGTTGTATTGAAAATGTGCATACTGCCACGGCTACCATTGATCTGAACCAACCCTTCAACGGCATGGAACTGGAAACAACTGTTCCCGGAAAAGGATCATTACTGGTAATATTACAGGTGCAGCCCTATAATGATACCTATGCCATACAGAACAAACGCTGCATGGTAGCGGATATCATAGCAGTAGCCGCACCCGTACCCACGAAGCGAAAGACCATCACAATAGCAGGTGATCACCGCATCAAGTCCACCTTTTCTGCACGCATTTGGCGTGTCCTAAGCGACCCCTCGCCCAATCCTCCGCCATTGTTTAGTACTGTCAATGGCCATTCACCACCGGAAATTGTGAAATCCGCAACTTAGTACACCCGAAAGGCACCAATGTAATCTCTTCTTCTTCGCCTGTTTCCATACCATAGGTAATGCTATAAGGAATGGGGCCGGCCATCTCATTGTATAACTGCCAGGAAGGAATCCTTTTTGCCCTTGTTTTAAGGGAGATGGGTACCTGCCCGGGATTCCACGGCCAGCCGGTTTTATTACCATGTTGCACTACCTGGTAACGTGCCGCCAGCTGATCATCCGGAGTGGCTATCAGCGCATAGTTCCACGGGGTGGCGGGGCGCACTTCCAGGTAGCCGGCGCCATATTCCACCGGGTCCTTATCATTTTTTACGGCAGTTACTTCTTCGCCTATCTTCAGCGCATAGGTAACCGGACCGCGTTCTACCGATATCGAATTTTCAAACCAGTGCTGCTGGTAGATATGCATCGGCAACGCCAGTTCCACTACGTCACCCGGCTGCCAGGTTCTTTCTACTTTCACTACCTGGTTACCTGCGGCCTCCTGCCATACTTTACCATTGATCTTTATAATCCCTTTTTTACACCACGCAGGTATCCGCAGGTGAAAAGGAAAGCTTACTTTTTTGGGCGTGTTAACAGTAAACGTAACCGCTTCTTCAAACGGGTAATTGGTTACTTCCTTCACCGTAACAGGCGTTTGCCCGGTTACATATATTTTCACTTCGCTGGGGGCGTACACCAAAGCCGCCACGCCACTGTCGGCGGTGGCATACCAGAGGTTTTGTGCAAACTTCGGCCAGCCCTGGTGCATATTGGAGGTGCAGCATGGATAACCGGATAACAACCCGTAACAAAGATCCGTACCGCTGTGGTTCACATCAAAGTTGCGGATATGCCGTGTAGCCATCACCTGGTTGGCCTGCTGGAAATACTGCCGGCTCATAAAGTCTTCCGTGATCTGCGAAGGCAGTACATTAAAGGCAATCTTCTCCAGCTGATCGGCATACCTCACGTCGCCGCTTATCTCCAGGATACTTTCCAGTGAAAACATCATCTCTACGGCCGTGCACAACTCCGATCCCTGCGTGGGGTTGTTGCCATGCAGGGCTTCATCCCCGCCGTAAAGACCATTTGCCATCCCATTGAATGTACGGAGGTCGTCAAACCCTTTGGCAGTGGCCTGCGGGTATAACGTATCGGGGTGCTGCTGGAAATAGATCATGGGCTCTTTGATGCCCTGTGCAAGGTTTACGCCATGAATGCTCCCTGCGGTAGATAGCAGGTTAGTATGCATAAACGCATCGGTATAGTCGAAGGTCTGCTTGTGGAGCAGGGCTGCAAGGTCCAGCAGGAACGCATCTCCCGTAATATTATATAACCAGTATACTACCATCAGGTTATCTCCGGCGCGGTACTTTGCCCAGAAAGTCCAGTGATCCAGCGGCTTTTGCGGCAGCTCTTTCAGCTGGTACCGGAAGTAGCTGGTCATGAGTGTAATGATCCGCGGATCGGCAGTAGCGTCGTAGTATTGCTTCAGCACTTTCAGCATCACCATCTTGGGCCACCAGTCGCGGCTATTATCCCTTTGAATGCCCGCTTCATAAGGATAGTCTTTCGCCGGCCCAAAATAACCATCGGGTTGCTGGCTTTTGATAGACCATTCCACCCAGGGTTTTACTTTGGCAATCAGCGCTTCATCTTTCAGCAGATAAGCCAGCGGCAGCAGTCCATCGATCCAGTAAGGACCGCGTTCCCATTGGTCGCCATCGCCGCCCAGCCATCCGTTCCGCTGGTTCATTACCAGCGGGTACAATTTATCCAGCTGGCCGGTAGCGCCGTTCTTTTGCTGTACCAGTACTGTACGTAGCCATCCCTGTGGCGTAATGGCGCCTAAAGGAAGCATGGAGTATGGTTTGGGATGGAGGGGAGCCCGGTTGCCATAATAACGCGGCACAGGCGCTGTATTCTTTTTTCCTTGTGCCGCTGCCTGTAAAATAAGACCCAGCAATATCGTGGAAGCTATAGCAAAATGTTTCATAAATGATTTGTAACGTGGCATAATGAACCGCCAATATATCTTTATTTCAGACGGGTAGTTATCCCGGTCGACTCATTCTTTCTATAAAATGTATCAAAAAAAAGCTGCTCCCGGTAAAGGGAACAGCTTTCAGATACGGGGAGATAAAAGATATTTTATGCCTTTTTGTGTTCAACGAGTTTGTTATTACCGGAAGGCTGCTTTACCAGGGCAAAGCTGTCAAATACTTCTCCGGTGGCCAAACAGGAACGAAAGGAAAGTGTGTCATGGTCAATGGTCACCAGGCTGTAAAGCTGGATATCACCGGTTACTACGTCTGTCCATTCAATGGCGCTGTCATAGTTATACATTTTGGCACCGCTCACGGTAACCAGGTACATGGTATTGCCGGGAGCTATCTTTTTCATACCCCTGCCATAGGCATGGTCATGTCCCTGCAATACAATATCAACTTTGTATTTGTCAAACAGCGGCTTGAAGTATGTTTTCACCTGCTTGTTATCACGCCCTTTCTTGGTGGAAAATACCGGGTGATGCATGGTAATACAGGTCCACCTGCAGGGATTGTGCTGCAACAGGTTTTCCAGCCATGCTGTTTGTTTGCTGATCAGCGCATCGGAAGTAGCTTCTTCGATCATCATGGTGTTCAGTGAGATAAAGCGTACGCCTTGTATATCTGTATAGTACACACTGCCTTCCAGCGCCGGATCGCTGGTATTGTTGGCAGGCAGGCCGAATTGTTCTTTCCAGTAAACAGACAGGTGAGGCTGGTCGTCTTCATGTGTATATTCATGATTGCCCGGTGTAACGATCGCCGGGAGAGAGCCGTGAATAAACCCGCCTGCTTCAAACCATTGCCCCCATTCTTCATCATTGTTTGCCCGGTTCACGAGGTCGCCCGCATGAATGATCAGCTGTGCATCCGGGAGCTGCGCCCAGGCTTTCCGGATCACGCGGCTCCAGAAAGGACGGATGCCTACCTGTGCATCTCCGAGGTAAATGAAGGAGAGCCTGTTGCCTGCTGCTTCGGCGGTGCGGAACTGCATCCATTCGCTCCAGCCGCTATCGTTACCCACACGATAAGTGTAGATCGTTCCAGGCTGCAGCCCGCTGAGCGTTACGCGGTGATGTGCGGCGCTCACCGTTTCAAAACGGAAAGGACGTGCATCGGCGGCTACACGTATCGCTTTGGCAGCAAAGGCGGGATGTGCATCTGCTACTGCATATTCTGCAAAGTGCTGTCCTTCAGCAGTAGCGGTGCGCCAGTTTAGTGTAACTGACGTATCCGGTTTATCCGTTACCGTTAGTATGATCCGGTCGGGCAGGGGCGAAGCCGGGTATGCCGGCGCCACATCCGCAACGGGAGCCGGCAGCAATACGGAGCCTCCTGCAAGCGGAAGTAAAGTGCCCGCCTTCAGGAAGTTACCCAGGAATTTTCTTCTTTCCATATACTTAATTGGATTTTTCGTTTAGTCGTTAACGTATCTTCAGGTACCACATCTTTGTATTGATATCATCCGGCCCGAATACGGTAATGGCGGCCTTGTAGTTATCCAGGTTTACATCCTGCTCAGAGGTGGGCCAGCCATATCTTACAGGAAAGGTAGGCTGGAAGGCCATCGGACCAGCCACAAAAGCAGGGAAGCCGGTACGGCGGAAATCAAACCAGCCCTCTGCACCGCGAAAGGTCATTGCCAGCCACTTTTGCGTGATCAGCTGCTTCAACGTACCATCATATTTTACCACCGGTTGCGCATAATAGTTACGGCTTGCCGCGGTAGTTGTCAACCCGTAATATGCCATAGACGCTTCAATGCCGTTGTAATACAGTGTGGCAGCATCGGCGCCCGGTACAGTTACTTTACCACGCTGCACTGCTTCTGCCAGCAGGAAACATACTTCGGAATATACCATCATACTGGCTTTAAGACCGGCAGATTTATTTTGCCGGAAGAAGGAACTGAAAACTGACTGGTGCGATTCGCCTCCGTTATAATCCGCAGGATTGGTTATTGCATGTGGCAATCCCACATACTGGTGCGGGTCTGTAGTTGCGCCTGTACTGCTGCTCACCGGCGCGATCCAAAGCTCCAGGCGGGGATCATTCCTTTCGAGTAAGGCATCTACCAATTCTTTACTGGCTTTGGTTTTGAGAAAATCATTGTCAATCATATTCAGCGGCCCGCCCGGCCAGCTATCATCTTTTTTCACACCGGGATAAATGACCTCTGCATTGTCTGCATTGCCGGTCATCAAAGGATATTGCTCTTTATTGCTGATCATTTCCTGCATCTCTTTGTAGGCATCGGCATATACTGCTGCGCAACGGGTGAGCAAACGTATCCGCAGTGAGTTGGCAAACTTCCGCCACTTCAGTGCATCGCCGGCAAACAGGGCGTCAGCGCCGGCATTCATACCGGCGCCGGATACTTTCAACTGTTCATTGGCATCTTTCAGCAATGCCAGTAAACTCATATAAATATCCTCCTGTTTATCATAAGTGGGTTTTATATTTCCGTTCTCCAGCGATTGCAGGGCTTTGGAATAAGGCACATCTCCGTAAAGATCCGTGAGATAAGAAATGTTGAAAGCCATCAGGACACTACCTGCTGCCGCATAAGCGGGAATGCCGGAGGCATTGGCTTCCTGCTGCATGGTTTTAATCACCATAGCACGCTGGTAAATATCATTCCAGTCTACGGATGTCCACCGGAACAATTCGTAGTCGTTGTTCCTGATCAGCGTAATGTACCTGCCCAATGCTGCCGGACGGCGTGCAAATGCATTTTCCTCATAGGCATAAGCAGTTTGCGTAATGGCCTCGGTGAAATGATATTCCGGCCGTGTGGTAACCGGGCTGTTCGGATTGGTGTTTATTTCTTCGAAATCCTTTGTGCAGGCGCTGAGTACCAGCACAAATGCTAAGGAGGTATATAAGCGGATATTTTTCTTCATGATCAGAGTTATTAAAAGTTACAGCTAAGTTTTGCGCCATAGGAACGGGTACCTGGTAAAGTCCAGTGACCAACACCCTGGTAGCGCTGATTGGAAAGGCTCATCGTGATTTCCGGATCATAGCCATTGTTGGCGGAGGTCCAGGTAAAAAGATTGCTGCCTATCAGGGAAATCGATAAGCTGCTGAGGAAAGGCAGCTTGCGCATCAGCTGCGGGCCACATGTATAGGTGAGCGATACTTCTTTCAGCTTTACATACGTAGCGCTATAAGTTTCATTCTCATAATATTTCCAGTATTTATTATCATAATAGGTGGAAGCGGCAATGATCACATCATTTTTCCGGTAAGTTCCATCGGCATTGGCAATCACACCTTCCATGATCATACCGTCGTCGCGTTTGGCGCCATTGGCATCGGTCCAGGTTAATCCACCATGTGCTGCATCCCTTCCATAAAGTGTATTTTCCGTGCGCCCGTCCTGTATCAGGCTTTTCGCTACATAGGAATAATATTGGCCGCCTTGTCTCCAGTCTATCAGCATATTCAGGGTAATATTGCGGTAGTGGAAGTTATTGTTAAAGCCCACCATATAATCGGGGTTATAGTTGCCGATTTTTGTGAACTCAGGATCCTGTTGTTGCAGACCATTGTTGTTAAGCAACGCCTGTCCGGCAAATTCGCCATCCTTTACTTTTAACCAGCTGCGGGTATAAAAGTCTCCCATCTGTGTACCTTCTTTGATCAGGTATTCAATATTACTACCGTCTGTAGCGCCCAGCATATAACTGCTTACGCTGCTGGTCAGCGCAATTACTTTATTCCGGTTACGGGTAAAGTTGATATCAGATTTCCAGGTAAAGCGGCCTTTTACCGGTACAAGGTTCAGGGCTGCTTCCCAGCCTTCATTCTGGATATTCCCGGCATTGATCAGCATACTGCTGGCGCCGGAAGCGATGGTGGTCGGCGCCAGGATGATCTGGTTCCTGTTATTGGTTTTATACCAGGTAACGTTAAAGCCTAAACGATCTTTAAAGAAGCTGGCTTCCATACCGCTTTCCCAGGAGGTGGCAATCTCCGGTTTCAGGCGGTTGTTCTTCTGATTGAAAGTAACAGTAGCCCGTTTCACATTTCCCCAGTCGGTATCAAAAGGCACGGTGTTCAGCAACTGGTAAGGGTCTGTATCAGCGCCTACCTGCGACCAGTTGGCACGTAGTTTCAGGTAAGTGAGCGGCTCCCATTTCAGATGCAGCATGTCGGAAACAATAGCGCTAAGAGATACAGAAGGATAGAAATAGGAATTGTTTTCGGGCGGAAGCGTGCTGCTCCAGTCGTTACGAGCCGTCATACTCAGGTACAGGTATTGGCGGTAGCTCAGTTCTCCAAGCGCATATACACTATTGATCCGCTTGTGTGATTTACCCTGGCTATAGGTCATGGCGCCGGCGGCGGCGTTAGACAGGTTGTAAATGCCGGGCAATGTTAAGCTGCCGGTAGATTCCTGGTTGGTGCTGCTTTGCTGGTCCATACGGTTGCCACCGGCGGCAACCGACAAACTGAAGTCGCCTTTCAGTTTAGGCTTCCACGTTAGGAGGAAATCGCTGTTCTGTTCCTGGAAATGATCATTCTGTAATACAAATGCACCCTTAGGATTTCTTTTTGCGCTGAAAGGACGCTTCTGGTCCTGGTTCAGTGAGTAATAGTCCAGGCCGGTACGCAGCATCAGTGTGAGGTCCGGGCGGATATCAAAAAACAGCTGCACATTGCCGGTTAAACGATTGCGGTTGTAACTGTTGGTTTCTTCATAGGCAATGAGATAAGGATTATCATCGGTAGAGTAAGGGTTGTACTGCTGCAATCCTTCTTTTCCTTTCACCCAGTAATTGCGGAGGGCATGGATATCCACATTCGGCGTTAACTTATATACCTGCATCGTCACACTCTCAGTATAGGCAGAAGGTCTGTTGTCGCTCTGGTTATTGGTATACGCAATATTACTGCTGAGACGGATGGAAGGACGGATGTTATACGTACCCGAAAAGGTAAGGTTATTTCTTTTCATACCGGTGTTGGGAACAATCCCTTTGTTCTGCATATTCCCGTAGGAAATACGGAAGTTACCTGCATCGCTGCTTTTAGATACGGCAATATTATTCGTATAGGTATGACCGGTATTAAAGAAATCTTTTACCCGGTTTGGATAAGCTTTCCATTCCAGTGGAATAGGATCGCCATTTTCATCCAGGGGGCTGTTCCATTGTACCAGTTTGGCGCCGGTATTCAATTTGGGCCCCCAGGCGCCGGTGCTGATGGTATTGGTGGAACCTGACCAGTCGCCGGAACCAAATTCGTTTTGAAAGTGTGGGAACATCCACGCTTTGTCGAACATGGCAGTGGAATTAAACGATATGCCAAGTCCTTTTTTCTGTGCACCGGAACGGGTGGTGATAAGGATCACACCGGAACCCGCCCTGCTGCCGTATAATGCGGCCGCACTGGCGCCTTTCAGCACGGTGATGCTGGCAATATCATCAGCAGGAATATCACTGATAGGACTGCCATAGTCAATGGTTTGTTTACCATCTACCGCCTGTGCAGGATTTTGTATGGCCGGGGCTACCGGCACGCCATCCACAATGTATAGTGGCTGGTTATCTTTACTGAGAGACGACTGTCCGCGGATGGTGACCATTACACTGGACCCCGGATCGGCGCCGGTGCTGCGAACGCTTACACCGGGAACTTTTGCGGTGAGGTTGTTGAGTACATTGGGCTGCGGCACATCGCTTACTTCTTTTTCCGATAGCTGGGAGATGGAATAACCGAGGGAGCGCTCACTTTTCTTAATACCCAGGGCCGTTACCACTACTTCATTCAGCGCATTTTTGGCAGGAAGGAGCGTTACATTGATCAATGCAGGCTGTTCGGCCGTAACGGTAACATCCGGTATCGTTTGTTTTTTGAAAGAGATGTAGCTGACTTCCAGCGTATATGTTCCCGGAGCGGCTGGCAAATGATAACTGCCATCGGAGGTGGTAACGGTGGTTTGTTGCGTTACGGCGATGCGTACGGTGGCGCCGGCAAGTGGTTCTCCCTGGTCAGAGAAAATTTTACCGCTGATACCGGTCGCGGTTTTGCCGGCTGGCGCCACGCTCAGGATAATATAATCATTAACAATGCGGTAACGGATACCAGCGTCGGTCAACAGCCAGTCCAGCGCATCTTTCAACGCTACAGGGCTCTTACGGACCTGGATGGATTGCTTCATCCGTGCATTTACATCCTCATCAAAAGTAAATCTTAGCAGCTGTTGCGTTTTTACCTGCTGGATAAACTGCTGAACACTGATCCTGCTTCCCTGGAGCGTTATCAGCTTGCCGGGTTCCTGTTGCGCCATACAGTACTGTCCTGCACATAACAGAAAGATCAACATCAGGAAGCGATGTGTTAAAATTGTTTTCATTATTTTACAGTTGAATAACCGGCAGGTGGTTAAGATCTGCCGAAAGTAAATTGACTGACAAACCGGTCAGTTGCTGAAATAAGCGCCCTGCTACAACAGGGCGTTTTTTATTTTTAATAGATATCTATTTGTTGCTGATTCTGGCGCCAGGAGAAACCAGCCGTTTGTGACAGGATGTCCAGTACCATTTTCAAAGACTGGCGATGGAAGCTGGCAGTAATCCTTTTTTTGAGCAACGACGAACGGTGTACGGTAATCTTCACACCATACCATGTTTCCAGCTCCCGGCAGGTTTCCGCAAAAGAGGCTTGTTCGTAATTTAATTCTCCGTTTATCCATGCAGTGGCGCCTGCAACAACAGGACTGATATCAAACCGCCCGTCGCCGGTATGCACCAACAATTGTTCTCCCGGATGAAGATCACCCAGCTGCTGATGATTGTGCAGCAACCGTACCTTACCGGTTTGTAAGGTTACTGTTAACCGCTCCGCTTTGTTTTCTTCACGTATTTCAAATGAGGTGCCCAGTACCTCAGTAGTGTATAGTCCCGTTTTTACAAAGAAAGGCTTGCCGGCCACCGGGGCTACTTCAAAAAACGCCCGGCCCTCCAGCAGGATCGCGCGTTCTTTACCATTATATTCATTGCTATACAGGATGGCCGCTCCGGGAAAGAGGGTAATATTGCTTCCATCCGGTAACTGTACCTTCTTTACCAGCATGGGGGCGCCGGTAACCCTGGCCCAGCTTACGGCAGCAGGACGGGTACGTGTAAAGAAAAAAGTAAGGCCAACTCCCAGCAGTATTATAATACTGGCAGCTACAGAAATGCGCAGGAAACGTCTGCGCATCTGCAGCGGTAACCGGGAACGGAATGTTCGCCATGCCTGTTGATCCGGCAGGTAGTGGATACCCGGCAATACCGTCTGGCGCCAGGCGGCTTCCATACATTCCTGAATAAACACAGGATCATCGCCACCGGCGATATAATCTTCTATGGCGGCTTTATCCTGCTCCGGCAGGGTTCCTGCGAAATAACTGGTCAATACTGTTTTTGCTGGTCTTTTCACGGTAATTGTTTACATCTTTATAAGACGCAGGTAATTAACCAGTCAAACTATCCCGGGGAGGGGAATTAATATACCGTTAACATTGGAAGTAAAGAGAGGATCACCAGCGGAAGAAAATCCGCGTACTCCTGTAGTTCTGCACGGAGGTATTTTAGTGAAGATGCAATATGGTTTTGCACGGTAAACACAGAAATATTCAATTGAGCCGCCACCTCTGCATAACTCAATCCCTTTTCCCTGTTTAGTACAAATGCCTCTCTTCTGCGCGGAGGCAACTTATCCAGGCATTGCCGGTAACGATGGATCAGCTCCCGGTACTGGAGTTTATCGGAATGGTCGGTTTGAAGAAGATCTCCATCTGCCGTTAGCTCCTGTGTCATCAATTTTTTTCTGCGCATTATGCTTACCACTTCGTTGCGCATCATAGCAAACAGGTAACTGTTGAAATCAGCAATGTTTCCGATCCGTTCCTTCTGCTGCCATACCTTGAACAATACATTCATCACCAGTTCCTCACTGAGCGCATGATCCTGGATAAACCGGCCGGCATATCGTAACAATCTGGGAAAGCAATAATGGAAAACAGGTTTGAACTGCAGGTCGCCGCCATTCAGCCAATCCCGCACGTGCGCTTCAATAGCAGAAAAATCTTCCATCGGGTATCCGGGCTTTAAATCATGACAGCCGCAAATATAACCCGCATATGTTACATCATTGTTAACACATCTTCCGGCGATTTTACACACCCGCTCATGACATCTTGTTACAAATGCCTACTTTCGTAATACGTTAAACACCTGTTTTATGAATCTATACACGGCAGTAGCATTACCGTTATTCCTTTTGACCCTGCATCCACAGGATGTGAACAGCAAAGACAAAGCTGATACGGAATTCCCGGCTCCAAAACCCCAGTCAAGGATCTCTATCGGCAACGGTATCGATCTCATTGTAAAAGGACTCGGTCTGAACATCGACAATGTCCGTTTTATCAAAGCGCCCAAAGCCACCGATTATTTTAAAAAGGCCAACGATAAAGCATCGTATGCGTCTTCACTCATCATTGCGGCAGTAAATGGTGTGGAGTCGCTGCGCAACGTAAACCCGGAATCACCGGCTACCCGCGAACAATTCGCCCTGGCGCTGTACGACGCAATTCAGTCAACCGGTCAGTATCCCGTGAATATGATGTTTATCAACATCAAAGATGAAAAGTCTTTTGTAAGCGGAGGTATGAATGCGGTGCAAACACTGATCAAGTTTAAGGTAGTGGCGCTGGAAAATGGCAACTACCGTCCAAAGGCGTATATCACCAAAGCAGAAGCGTCAAAAATGGTGAAGAATGCTGCTGCATTTATCCAGTCGCATAAAAGCGCTGCCGCTGAACACAGCGAAAAGGAAAACGCCAGCTTTACTTCTACACCGGTGAATGATAAAGTGAACAGTGTGGTGATCACCGCGGAAAACCAGCCTACATCCGGCTATTCGGTTAAAGTAACCAGTATTGTTTTTACAGAAGCAGGCGAAGCAGAGATCCATTATAAGATCATTGCACCGGCTTCCGGCAGTATTAACCTGCAGGTGATTACGTCGCCAACAGCAGAAACATTTGTTCCTGCCAGCTATAAGGTAGTATTAAAACAAGACTGATAACATATCACAATAAAAAGCGGGCATTTCACATAGGAAATGCCCGCTTTTTTATTTTCAGTTTTTTATTCAGATGCTGTCTTTTCCTATCACGGTCCAATCGTCATTACCGTGTCCCTTCTCAATCCACCGGTCCATTTCTGCTGCAATGGCTGGTAATACCGCCAGCTTTACATCGCTTTTCTTTGCGGCGTCTATAAACAGCTGCGTATCTTTGCGCGCCATGCTTAGCTCCCAGGAAGCACTGCTATAGCTGCCGGAAGTCATACGCTGTAAACGCGCCGGCAATGCAGTTCCCGGGTTCCAGGAGTTAAACAGGGTACTCACATCGCTCAGCGGGATCTCCAGCGCTTTGGCAAGCGACAGGGTATCTGCAAGTCCGGCGGTGAGCCCCACGAGGAAGCTGTTCCCGATGAGTTTCATGCCTGCGGCTTTACCGGTTGTATCCCCGAAATTGATCACCTTACCGGTCATTTTGGAGAGAGCAGGCTCCCATGCACCAATCACCGCCTGATCGCCCGAAACCAGCATAAAGCCGGTGCTGTCAAGCGCATTTGCCGGCCCCATAAATACCGGTGCATGCAGGTAGGTGAATCCACGTTCCTTCCATTCTTTTGTTCTGGCCACTGCGCCTTCGGCGGAAGTGGTGGTATGATCAATGATCACCGCGCCTGGTTGAAGTTCTGCCGCTGCTGCTGCCAATACTTCATTTACAGTATGATCATCTTTTAAGGTAAGATGAATGCGGTTTGCACCGCGTACGGCAGCGGTTACATCCCGAAATGCTTTGGCGCCGTATGCTTCCAGCGCAGTAGCTTTTGAAGCGGTACGGTTCCACACCTGCACCTGTTCACCCTTGCCGATCAATGCCCTCACGAAATTTGACCCCAGGAGGCCCATGCCTAAGAATGCTATCATAACCTTTTTTTTCCGAAGGTAGGAAAAAGTTAATCCTCCTGCAGGATCACTTCTTTCAATGCTTCTTCATGCTCATCTGCCCATTCTCCCAATATTTTTATTACTGGAATGAGGGATGCGCCCAGCGCTGTAAGACTATACTCCACCTTTGGCGGCGCCTGTGCAAACACTACTTTCGACACCAGGCCGTGCTTTTCCATTTCATTGAGCTGGATGTTCAATACCCGGCGCGTAGCATCCGGAATCTGCCGCTGTAGCTCACTCGGGCGCTTATGCCCTTCATGGATGAAATACAGCAGGCGCACTTTCCATTTACCGTAGAGCACTTCCCCTACGAGGTCGAGACCGCAATTCAGCGTAATGGGTAGTTTTTTTACATACATGATTCAAAAGTACTTTATTGTTCTTAAACAGGCTATAGGGATAAATTCTACTCTATGCGAATCGTTTTTCCGTTATTGTCCGGCATGGTTGATTGCCGGAATTTTGCTGAAAATAATAATAACAGATGGAACCAAGATTAAGTTTTGATAACGAGCTATCCGGTAAAACGGCCCTGGTAACAGGCGGTACAAAAGGAGCAGGGAAAGCCATTGCAACACGACTGGCCAACGCCGGCGCAAAAGTGATCATCACCGCCAGAACAAAGCCCGCAGAAACTGGCCTGGGATTTCATTTTATAGGCGCCGATCTGAGCACACCGGCCGGCACTGCTACCGTGGCAAACGAAATAAAGGAAAACTATGGCGGGGTAGACATCCTCGTTAATAACATGGGCGGCTCCGAAACGCCCGGTGGCGGCTTTGAAGTACTAACAGATCATCACTGGGATACCACCCTTCAAACCAACCTGCTGGCGCCGGTGCGGCTGGACAGAGCCCTGCTGCCCCATATGCTGGCAGAGGGCGCCGGTGTGATTATTCATATTGCCTCCATACAAGGCGCCATGCCACTCTATGATTCCACGCTGCCCTACGCTGCCGCAAAGGCAGCATTGATCAACTACAGCAAGGGGCTGTCGAATGAAGTGGCGCCTAAAGGAGTGAGGGTACTCACCGTATCGCCGGGCTTTATACAAACCACCGCAGCCGATAAAATGATCCGGGAAATGGCCGCCCGCGCCGGCAGCAGCTTCAACGACGCCTTACAGCAACTAATGCAGTTCCTGGGCGGCATCCCGATGGGGCGTCCCGCCAAACCGGAAGAGGTAGCCGAATTTGTGGGCTTCCTCGTATCCCCGCGTGCGGCGTATTTAAGCGGCACAGAATACATCATCGATGGCGGTACTATTCCCACCATTTAACTAAGAAAAGATTGGGAAGATGAAAATGCTATAGTCATTTCCATCTTCCCAATCTTTTGCTGCATTTCTATTTTCTTCCCCCCGGAAGATGGTTATTAAATATTTTAACAATAAATAAAAAGCTATCCCGTCAGGAGCTTTTTATCTATCATACCGCCAGCACCAGCGACAACAAATACACCAACCCCACAGACACCAGCCCCATTACTACCGTTCCGGTACTATACACCCGCAGCATATCTTTTATTTCCAGTCCGGAGAATTTAGAGATCACCCAGAAGTAAGCGTCATTAGTGTGTGAAATCATCATAGACCCTGCGCCCATCGCCAGCACACAAAGGATACGGCCATTGGCGGAATCAAGTCCCATTACCGGCAGCAGGGGCTGTACAATGGCTGCTGCGGCAATCACTGCTACAGTAGAGGAGCCCTGCGCGGTTTTCAGCAGCGCAGTGATGAAGAAAGGAAGAAATAATCCCAGTGCAGCGACAGACTGGTTTTGCGCAATATGGCTGCCGATGTCCGCTTTTGCCAGGATGGCGCCAAAAGCGCCGCCACCGCCAATGATCACCAGTATGCCTGCTGCTTTCTCGGCGCCTTCCAGCAGGATGGCGCCCATATTACTTTTCAGCTGGGATAGCGCCAGCAGGATACCCACGCTGATCGCTACCTCGGGGATGCCTGATATAGAAATAACCTGCAGTACAGGAGACGGATGTGTTAATTCCAGTCCGCTCATTGAACGGATGGCAATGAGCAATACAGGAACGGCGACAGGAAGTACCGACATCAGTACGGAAGGACCACGGCGCGCTTCTTCAGCAACGTCTTCTGTGTTGCTAACGTCAACGGCTGTTCGTTGCCCGGCGAACATGGACCACCTGTAGCCTGCCGCCGATGCCGGGATGGCAATGAGCAATCCATACAGCATCACCCTGCCTGTTTCTGCGTGTATGGCGCCGGTGGCGGCAGTAATGCCGGGGTGTGGCGGCATCAGGCAATGAACGGCGTACAGGCCGGTGGCCAGTGAAGAGGCCATTACAATCATGGAAATACCGGAACGTTTGGCCAGCGCTTTATTTAGTCCGCTTAATACAATAAATCCCGAGTCGCAGAAAATGGGCATGCCTACCAGGTAGCCGATGATATTCATGGCCAGCGCAGAGCGGCCGGTACCGGTACGGCGCAGTACATAGTTAGCCAGCACCATAGTGCTGCCGGTATGTTCCAGGATGAGCCCCAGCGTAGTGCCAAGTATGATGAGCAATCCTAATGAGCCTACAATATTACCCATACCGCTTTTAATACTGCTGAGGATATCTGTTACGGGCAACTGTAAAATGATACCGGTGAGCACACTGGCCAGCAACAATGCAAAGAAAGCATGCACCCGGAAGCGCGCAGTGAGCAACACAATGAGCGCAATGCCCGCCAGCAATCCCAGCATGCTTTGTATCAAAGGAATGGTATGCATATCTCTCCAAGATAAAAAGAATTACGCAATACCCCGTATAGCTGTTACCGTAACAGCGTTATAACATTAACGCATATATGTTTTTGTAAATATTAGAGATTATTTATGCAACAGCTTGATAATGGCTATTTTACATACCTTTGTGCCTTAATACAGCGGATATGAAAAGAATGTTATTGACCTCACGTTATTGCCTGATGGCAATAGTGACCATTGTTGTAATGGCCTCCTGCGCATCTTCCCGGAAAAGCAGCAGTCAGCATGCTTATATGAACAAGCAGTATGAAGAGCTGAAAAACACGTTGAATGATGCGGAAGTAAGTATCATCAAAGACAGCCTGAAAGTGATCTTCCCCAACAACGTACTGTTTTCATCGTCTTCCGACCAGGTGAACGAAAGTGTAAAGCCCACTTTCAAACACTTTGCAGATGTGCTCAACAAATACAATAAAACAAAGATCCTGATCACCGGTCATACCGATAATACCGGCACGGCAGAATACAACCGTGAATTATCAGAACGCCGCGCAACAGGCGCTAAACAACTGCTCAGCAGCTTTGAGGTGAACAACGACCGTATGTTTACCTGGGGACTGTCGGACCGTGATCCTATTGCTACCAACAATACAGAGGCGGGAAAGGCAAGGAACAGGAGAGTGGAGTTTGTCATTTTGTATGATGTAAAGAACTGATTTTTTTATAAAGATGGCAGCCGCTCCGTAAACCCGGAGCGGCTTTTTTTTTGATATAATTTCCTGGATAAATTTTGTATTATTAAGGAATCAATGAAACCCAAACCTCCCCGTCATGAATACTCGTCGTGATTTTTTACAGAAAATTGCCGCCTCCGCTATGGTACTCCCCCTCATGCCGCTTGCCGGCTGGGCAAAAGACCTCCAACATTATGATGGCCCGGTATTACGTGTAGCCATTATGGGGTTAGGCAGCTATGGCAGCCGCGTGGCAGACGCCATGCAAGCCTGCGTAAAGGCAAAACTCGCAGGCGTGGTCAGCGGCACCCCGTCTAAAATAAAAGACTGGCAGAGCCGGTTCTCCATCCCCGACAAAAACTGTTATAACTACGAAAACTTTGATCGCATAAAGGATAATAAAGATATTGATGCAGTATACATTACCACACCCAATGCCCTGCACCACGACGAAGCGATCCGCATAGCTGCAGCAGGTAAACACGTGATCTGCGAAAAGCCAATGGCACTGAATGCCAAACAGGGCCAGGAAATGATTGCCGCCTGTAAAAAAGCAAATGTAAAATTACTGGTCGGGTACCGCATGCATTTTGAAGCCAAAACACTGGAAGTTATCCGCATGCGCAAAAACGGCGACTTTGGAAAAATCATGTTCTTCCAGGGATTATGTGGTTTCCGCATTGGCGACCCCACACAGTGGCGCCTCAATAAAGAACTGGCGGGCGGCGGTTCCCTGATGGATATTGGGATCTACGCTATTAACGGCTCCCGCTATATGACAGGCGAAGACCCTATCTGGGTAACGGCCCAGGAAACCAAAACAGACCCGGTGAAATTCAAAGAAGGCGTGGATGAAACCATTCAGTTCCAGCTGGGCTTCCCCAGCGGCGCCGTGGCTTCGTGCCTCTCTACTTACAACATGAACTACCTCGACCGCTTTTACCTCAACGGGGAAAAAGGATTTGCAGAGATGCAACCTTCCACGGGCTACGGTCCCATCCGCGGACGCACCAATAAAGGAGAACTCACCCAGCCACACGTTACCCATCAAACCGTGCAGATGGAAGAAATGGCCGGGATCATCCTGGAAGGGAAGCAACCGGTAGTAGCTGTAGACGGGGAAGAAGCGCTAAAAGATCTGAAAATTATTGACGCCATTTACCACGCCGTTAAAACGGGGCAGAAAGTTGACCTTAAACTATCATGATCGGGAACGATCTGCCGAGGAAATATCCCGCGTGATAGTGAAAAACAGCAGGATCATCTATTAGTGGTCCGGACGCAGCAATTCGCATCTGATCAATTCGTTTCTTTATGGTTAAAATCATCAGCTATGAAAAAACGATCACTGTCAGTATTGTTGCTGGTTTGCCTTGCTGCCGCGGCCAGCGCGCAGGGACTGCATTACGGTATCAAGGCAGACCTGAACATGTTTAAACTGGATGGGGCAGGCATTAAATCAAATTACACACTGGGCGGAAGATTAGGCGTGTACGCCGAATATGATTTTTCAAAAAGATGGGGGCTGCAACCCGAGCTCCTCTTCTCACAGGTGGCCCCCAAACGTGGCGATGATTTCAGTGCAAAATATATCTCTACCGGCAACGACAACGCCAATAAAAGCATTAAGCTCAGCTATATTACCCTGCCGTTGTTATTGCGTTACAATGTGAATAAGTTAATTACTATCAATGCAGGACCGCAATACAGTTACCTGTTTTATGCCAACGAAAACCTCCTTACCTACAACCGTAACGCTTTTAAACGCAGCGACGTGGGAGTGGCCGCCGGCGCTACACTGAACTTCGATATACTGCACGTATATGCACGCTATGTACTCGGACTTACAAATGTGAACGACATTGATGATCGTTATGAATGGAAAACCCGGCAGGCGCAGATCGGCATTGGCGTGAATATAAAATAAGAGGCGCTATGCCCTTACTACGGTATCGTATATACGTTGTAACTGCTGTATATGTCTTTGCGTGTGAATGTTGATAAACTGTATCCACTCCAAACGTGTAAAAGGCCCGAAGCCCGGCACTTCAAAGCTGGTACATTCTTCGGTAAGGTTTACCGTATTGGCGGCAGTTGTTAATTTCTGCCAGGTGGCGGCGGCGTCCTGCAATACGGCGTCTTTTGGCAGGTACCCTTCTTCCGGCAGGATCATTTCCGGGGCCTTCATTTTAATATCGAAGTTCAGGAACAAGGATTTTACCGCAGGTATTTTTTCATCCGGTTGCCGGTCGGCAGGTACAGCTCCGCCATACAACACGCCGCAGTCGCCGGCTTTGCAAATATGCGATGCTACCTGTGCGGCCGTCCAGCTGCCCTCAAAAGGCACTTTGTTCAGTTGTTCTTCATCAAAGGAGGTAAGCAATTGTTGCAGGGTATCACCGGTGGTGGTTATTTCCAGAAGCAGTTCTTGTCTCATGATTTTCTTTTCCACAAACTTAACCGGATATATCGATACTGAAAGGGGGAGAATACGACAATCAGGCGGGCAAAAAAGGACAAAAACAGCTGCGGGTATTTAGTTACCTGCAGCTGTTCCTTATTAAGACATCATTTTTTTCAAATATCATTTTCTTGAAGATCCCAGTTTCCTTTCAGCCGATTCCACCGTTTGCGCAATCAGCTTTGCGATGGTCATGGGGCCAACCCCACCCGGTACCGGCGTGTAGGCGGCTACACGGTCTGCCAACGGCGCCAGTTCTATATCGCCGATGCCGCCTTTGTGATAACCGGCATCTATTACAATGGCATCATCTTTTATCCAATCAGCTTTTATAAATTCAGGCTTGCCCACGGCGCCTACTATGATATCTGCCTGTTTGATGAGTTCCGGTAAATTATTGGTCCGCGAATGACAAATAGTAACCGTGGCATTTTCATTCAGCAGCATCATGGCTACCGGTTTGCCCAGGATAGGACTCCGGCCTACTACTACGGCATGTTTGCCGGTAATGGGTATTTTGTAATATTTCAGCAGCTCCATAATACCCGCAGGGGTGGCACTGCCATAAGCGGGTTCATTCATCGACATCCGGCCAAAACCCAGGCAGGTAACCCCATCCACATCTTTATCGATATGTATTTTATCAAAACAAGCCCTTTCATCAATCTGGTGCGGAACCGGGTGTTGCAGCAGGATGCCGCAGATCTGGTCGTCGTTATTCAGCTTTTTAATGGTATCCAGCAATTCTTTTGTAGTGGTTTCTTTGGGCAGATGTACTTTTACAGAGGTCATACCCACCCGCTCACACGCATTACCTTTCATTTTCACATATACTTCAGAGGAAGGATCATCGCCCACCAGGATGGTAGCCAGTACAGGCACCACGCCCGTTTTTTCAATGATGCGCTGTACCCTGATCTTTAATTCCGCTTCCATTCGTTTGGATAAAGCTTTTCCGTCGAGCAGTATTGTTGTTGCTGTTGTCATATTCAGGTGTTTATTTGCGTGTGTTGAGGTAGTTGTACCGTAGAAGACAGCAAAGATACTAACCGCCTGCCACATATTTTTTTTTGGATAGACACATTCCTGTTACCTTTTTTTTCGTCTTTATAAACATAACGGTCTTCTAAAGGGCGGTTATTGTTTCACGTATGAAAATCAAACTCTTTTCTATCTTTCTTGTATGTACAGGATATCTCCTTCCGCTTAACAGTTACGGGTTTACGGCTCCTCCCAGGGAGGTGGATATTTGCGTGTACGGCGGCACCTCCGCAGGGGTAATTGCTGCCTATACCGCAAAGCAGTTGCACAAAACAGTGCTGCTGGTATCCCCGGAAAAACACCTGGGCGGCCTTACCTCCGGCGGTTTGGGATATACCGACATCGGTAATAAGTACGCTATCACCGGGTTGTCGCGTAACTTCTACCGCCGGATCGGCAACCACTACGGAAAACTGGAACAGTGGATCTTTGAACCCCATGTGGCAGAAGCTACTTTCCAGCAGTATATCGATGCCGCCAAAGTGGATGTGCTTTACGGATACACCATCACCAACGCTGTAAAGCAAAACGGGTATGTTACGGAAATAACGGTAAACGGTCCCGCTGCGCAGGTGGTAAAAGCCAAAATGTTCATCGACTGCTCCTACGAAGGCGATCTGATGGCCAAAGCGGGCATTTCCTACACCGTTGGCCGGGAGCCTAACGCACAATACCATGAAACCTATAACGGTGTGCAGCTGCTCGATAAACACCAGTTCCCCGATGGCATTGATCCGTACAAGATACCCGGCAAACCCGAAAGCGGCCTGCTGTGGGGCATCAGCACCGATTCCCTGGCGGCGCATGGGGAGGGAGATAAAAAGGTACAGGCGTATAATTTCAGGATCTGCCTGAGCAACCGCCCGGAAAACAGTATTCCGATCACCAAACCGGACGATTATGATCCGTCGCGCTATGAACTGCTGGTACGCCTCCTGAACGCTACCCAACCTAAGATCCTGAAGCCCAATCTCAAAATAGACCTCATGCCCAACGGGAAAACGGACATCAATAATTACGGCGCCTTTTCCACGGATATGATCGGTATGAACTACAACTATCCGGAAGCCGATCCCGCTACCCGGAAAAAGATCATCCACGATCATGAGCTGTATACCAAAGGGCTGCTATATTTTATAGGACACGACGAGCGGATACCCGCCCATCTCCGGGAACAAATGTTACAATGGGGATACCCGAAAGATGAATACACCGATAACGGGAACTGGTCAACCCAGCTGTATATACGTGAAGCAAGACGCATGATCGGCGGATATGTGATGACACAGGCCAATTGTGAAGGCCGCGAGAAAGTAACGGACGCCATTGGTATGGCCGCTTATAATATGGATTCCCATAACTGCCAGCGTATCGTGGTAAATGGTATGGTAAAAAATGAGGGAGATGTGCAGATTGGCGGTCTTGGCCCTTACCCGGTTTCTTACAGGTCCATTACACCTAAACCGGAGGATGCGAAAAATGTACTGGTGCCGGTTTGTTTATCGGCGTCGCACATTGCTTACGGCTCTATCCGCATGGAACCTGTATTTATGGTACTGGGGCAATCTGCTGCCACGGCGGCGGCTGTAGCCATCGATCAGCGCAGTTCCATCCAGGAGGCAGATGTACAGAAAATACAAACCATGCTGCGTACCAATCCGCTGGTGGATAACAGCCCCGCTGAAATACTGGTGGATGACAACGACGAACAACACGTAACGATCACCGGCGAATGGAAAAAAGAGATCCACGGCTGTTATGGGCCCTCGATGCTTACAGACGACAGTAAGGGAGCTGTGCGTAAATCAATACGTTTTTCCCCTGCTATCGGGAAAGCGGGTAAATATGAGGTATTTACCTACGTGCCACGTCTTCCCGGTTTGGATGGAAATGCACAGGTAAAGGTATTCGATGGCCGTAGCGTGAAGGAAGTGGAAATTGCGGCGGCCAATATAAAAGTAGAGGGACAAACCAGCGGCGAATGGGTGAGCCTGGGCAGCTACCAGCTGAAAGCCGGAACCGGCGCCTACGTGGAAATAGATAATCACAAAACGGATGGAATAATAGCCGCAGATGCGGTGTTATTTGTTCCGAGATAATTATTTTAGAAAAAAAAGAACAGGAAGGATTCGGTTTACATTTTTTATCGTCTTTATAAGTACAGGTAGTTCCGCGAAATGATTATTTTGTAATAAATTCCATGACCTTCCTTGCCGATAGATAGTCCACATAATGAAAAAGAGCTGTTGCTGCGTGTGGCAGCGGGGGATCAGCCCGCCTTCCAGCGGTTGTTTAACCGGTACTGGGGGAAGATGTATGCCAACGCCCTGCAATTTGTTAAGTCGCCTGCCCTGGCAGAAGACCTGACACAGGAAATTTTTATAAAGATCTGGATGAACCGGGAACGCCTGCTGGCGGTAAACCGTTTCGATGCCTTCCTGTATACTACGGCGAAAAACCTGATCCTGGATGAATTCCGGAAAAGGGTATTGCCCACGGTGCAGGAAGAAGGGCACCACGTATACATGGCATCAGACCTTCCCTCTGCACAGGACAAACTGGAGCTAAAGGATTTCGAAGGCCAGCTGCATGCCGCCATCAATCGGCTGCCTGCGCAGATGCAACTGGCCTTCCGGCTGAGCCGCTTCCAGGGATTATCGCACGATGAAATAGCCCGGCAGATGAATATTTCCAGGGTCACCTCCAAAAATTATATCGCAAGGTCCATTGCCGCCATCCGGAAGTATATGGGTGGGAGAGCAGAGCATGTTACATAAGTATGGAAACAGGTGATAACGTTGCCGGTTAAACGAAGAACAATATTTTCCGGTAACAGAAGGATTCCCGTTCGTTCTTTTTTCGTCTTTATTATACAACCCTTCATGAGAGTGTTGTGCTTGCATCCGGTTTTATGTTACACGATGAGTTAAAAGATTTATTGGAGAAATACCTGGATAACCGGATCACACCGGAAGAAACCAGGCGGCTGCAGGCATTGATGCAGACAGATCGTAACGGGCCGGCACTGGAAGAAATGATTGCAGGCATACTGGCGGAAGACAGGTATACTGATGCTGCTCACCCCGATCTGCAACCCGCTTTTAACAAAGTAATGGAAACCGCAGCGCTGCGGCAGGCACTCACCCGGAGAGATCATGATGAGGATACAGACAACTCCGCGCAACAACCCATCCAGGAGGCAGATAACCGTTATCACATCTCCCGGAAAAATATCCGCACCTTTTATAAAACAATGGCCGCGGCCGCAGCAGTAGCATTTATACTGGCAGCGGGTTACACCTGGCGCTATTATTACGTAGGCCCGGCGCCGTTGGTAGCAAAAAAAGCGGCTCCACCGGCGCCCGGAGGTAATAAAGCAGAACTGATCCTGGCAGATGGCAGCACCATAGTGCTGGATAATGCAGGAACAGGCACCGTAGGCAAACAGGGAAACACCCGTATCATTAAACTGGACAGCGGCCGGTTGGCATATCGCGCCGTAAGCGGTAACAACGGCGGCGCTCCCGAATACAACACTATCCGTATACCCAAAGGAAGCCAGTACCAGGTAGTATTGCCCGATGGGAGCCAGGTATGGCTGAACGCCGCATCTTCGCTGAAATTCCCTGTCATGTTTACGGGCAGCAACAGAACAGTACTCCTCACCGGGGAAGCATATTTTGAAATTGCCCAAAATGCCGCGAAACCTTTTATCGTGCAAACATCCGGTATACAGGTGAAAGTACTGGGCACGCACTTCAACGTAATGGCGTATACCGATGAAGCCCGCGTAAAAACAACCCTGCTGGAAGGCGCTGTGAGCGTAACACAGGGCGCGGCTACCACCATGATGAAACCTGGTCAGCAGGCAAGCATCGCTGAAAAAGAAAACCAGTTTTTAATTACACGACCGGAAATAGAAGAAGTAATGGCCTGGAAAGAAGGACAGTTCAGGTTCCGCAAAACAGATATCACCGTTATCATGCGACAGATAGCCCGGTGGTATGATGTGGACATCGAATACAAAGGCGATCTTTCCGGCATTCAGCTGTATGGCAGCATGACCCGCAAAGAAAATGTAACACAGCTGCTGGAACTGCTGGAACAAACCGGAAGGGTGCATTTCACCATCAACGGAAACCGTATTACCGTAATGCCCGCCACTGTAAAGTAAATCAGGGTATTACTCCACGCATGAATTGTTTAAACTCAACCAAAAGATAGTATGGAACTGTTTACTATTGCCTACTCCCACGGGAGCAGGAGCCGTATGCCGGCTAAACAACGAACATGGCGGGTGATCAAACTTACCACCTGGCTGCTGCTGGCAGCAGCACTTACGGCCGGCGCTCAAACCGTAAAACTCTCCGTGAGTAAAATGCCGCTGGATAAAGTATTTGATCTTATCAGCAAGCAAACCGGTTACCAGTTTATCTGCGATGAAAAACTGCTGGAAGATGCGCCACCGCTCAGTGTAAATATCGCCAACAAATCACTGGAAGAAGCCCTGAAGATCTGCCTGAAAGATCTTCCGCTTACCTACACAATTAAATACGGCACGGTCGTTATTAAAAAAAGTACGGCGCCCGGCGGAAAGCTTTCGCCACAGGAAGGCGGATCACCGGCGAAAACCATTACGGGCATCGTTACGGATAGCGTTGGTGTAGGCTTACCCGGCGTAACAGTAGGTATAAAAGGCACTACAAAGGGAGTGCTCACGGATGAAAACGGAAAGTTTTCACTGCCCAATGTATCAGACCAGGATGTGCTTAGCATTTCCAGCATCGGGTATCTCACCAAACAACAACCTGTTAAGGGGGAAAGTTTTTTTCGTATACCATTGTCCGTTACCCCCGCAGCATTGACGGAAGTGGTGGTGGTAGGATATAGTACCCAGAAAAAAGTAAACCTTACCGGCGCTGTAGCCACGGTATCCGGTGAGGTGCTGGCAGCGCGGCCGGTAGGACAAACCGCTGCCGGATTACAGGGCACCATGCCCGGCGTTACCATCACGCAGGGCAACGGTAAGCCGGGCGGCGATGGCGGTACGGTACGTGTGCGCGGATGGGGTACCCTGAAAAACCCTGACCCGCTGGTACTCATCGATGGCGTGGAAGGCTCCATCAACAACATCGATCCCAATGTGATCGCCTCCGTTAGCGTGTTGAAAGACGCGGCGTCGGCGGCTATCTATGGTTCGCGTGCGGCCAACGGCGTAATACTCGTAACTACTAAAAGAGGCAAAAGCAACAAGCTGTCCATTAACTACAACAACTACGTTGGCTGGCAGAAACCTACCAATCTGCCTGCACTCACCAACGCGCTGGACTACATGCTGCTCGCTAACGAAGCCTATAAAAATTCCGGTCGCTCTCCACTGTATTCCGATGCGCTGCTGGAGAAATACCGGCAACAGGGAAACGGCAGTTCTGATTCACTGCCCAATACCGACTGGCAGAAGGCCGTATTAACGGGCTCCGGTTTTCAACAGAGCCATTTTCTGACAGTGAACGGTGGTACAGATAAAGTGAAGATGCTGGTATCACTGGGGTATTTTGATCAGAAAGGGCTGATGGACAACAACGAATTTAAACGCCTGACTATCCGTAGTAATACCGATATTATTTTTTCAAAGAAGTTAAACATGCAGTTCGACCTGCAGTATATCAGCCCGGTAACCACCGAGCCGGCAACAGGCGCCGATGTGATTTTTGCTTACATGAATAACATTTCCCCCAACCAGCTGGCCGTAAATTCCAACGGCACCCGTGGGGAAGGATGGGTAGGCATCAACCCGGCTGCCGCCGCCCGCGAGGGTGGCCTGAACCGTGTAAGCGCTCCCTGGGGGAGTCTTAATACCTCCATCAACTACCAGCCGGTAGAATGGCTTACTGCTTCTTTTAACATCGCCCCCAAATACGTGCAAACTTATGGGAACAAGTTTAATAAAGTGCTGCAAACCTATCGTCCCGATGGCACCCCCAGTTATAAATTTCCACCGGTAAGCACCCTGGATGTTTCCAGTCAGCGCCAGTTTTATAACAACATGCGCGGTACCCTCACTTTCCAGAAAAAGTACGGTGCGCACGACCTGAAAGTATTGGCCGGCGCAGAACAAAACAGCTACCGCCAGGATAGATTCACCGCGTACCGCGACAACTACGTTTTGCCCGACTATCCCATACTGAACGCGGGATCGGCTACCAATATGAATAACGGCGGCGCCGGTGAAGAATGGTCGTTGCGCTCTTTTTTCGGCAGGATCAATTATAACTACAAAGAAAGATACCTGCTGGAAGTCAATACCCGTTATGATGGATCTTCCCGTTTTGCAGAAGGCCGCAAATGGGGCGTATTTCCTTCCGCATCTGCCGGATGGCGTATTTCAGAAGAAGCATTTATGGCGTCCCTGAAACCGGTGGTGAATGAATTAAAGCTCCGTGCATCATGGGGTCGCCTGGGTAACCAGAACATAGGCACCTATCCGTCGGCCACCGTAGTAAACCTGGGCTCTTATGCACTTGGCGGGCAAATAGTAGGCGCCGCCACACTGGATTCTCTGGCGAACAGAAATATTACCTGGGAAAGTACTGAGATGAGTGATATAGGATTTGATGTGACCCTGTTTTCCCATCTCTCGGTAACAGGAGATTATTATATCAGCAAAACAAAAGATATCCTGCTGCTGCTGAACATCCCGCTGATCACGGGACTGGCAGCGCCTTACCAGAACGCAGGAAAAGTAAGTAACAAAGGATGGGAGCTTGGCGTTAACTACGATGGTAAAATCCGCGACTTTAAATACAACATCGGTGTGAACGTGTCCGATGTAAGGAATAAAGTAGTGGATATGCATGGTATTAATCAATCGGCTGTAACGGTGAGCAGGGAAGGATATCCGGTGAACTCTATTTTTGGATTACAGGCCGAAGGATTTTTCCAGGATGCCGATGAGGTGGCGAAACACGCTACACAATTCGGCACCGTTGCACCGGGCGATATCAAATACAAAGATCAGAACGGCGATGGCATCATTAATGAAAGCGATAAGGTAATTCTTGGCAACACCATTCCCCGCTATACTTATGGCGTTAGTTTAAACGCATCGTGGAGAGGTTTCGACCTGAGCGCATTTCTGCAGGGCGTAGGCAAAGTAGACGGCCTGATTTACGGCGCCGGCATCATGCCTTTTTATGTAAGCTCTGTGGGCGGTACGGCGCAGGAACGCTTCAAAGACTACTGGACGCCTGAACATAAAGATGCTGCATTCCCGCGGCTGGTGTTCGGCGGTACCAACAACCAGCAGATCTCCAGTTTCTGGATGAAGAGTGCGGCATACCTGCGCCTGAAAAATCTGCAGCTGGGATATACCCTGCCTGCCCACCTGGTGAAAACCATGCGGCTCAACAGCCTGCGGGTATTTGTAAATGGTTCCAACCTGTTTACGTCCAGTAAATTCTGGCCGGGCTACGATGTGGAAACCGCTGTGGGAGTGGCCGATAACTATGCCATTGTAAAGGTCTACAGTTTTGGGGTTAACGTAAATTTCTAAAAACCGAAATCATGAGGAAGCGTTTCACTTATTGGATGATAGTGGCTGTTACCCTGCTGGGAATACAGGCCTGTAATAAAGACTACCTTGATAAAGATCCTTTAACCGGCCCTTCCGATGCCGATTATTTCAAAAACCAGGACGAATTGCTGCTGGCAGTGAACGGGCTGTATAAGGGGCTGAATAAGCCGATGGACAAAGCCACGGACCCGGCCCAGCTGGACGGGTTTCCATCGGTGCTCCTGTTTGATGCCGCCAGTGATATTGGCTACGAACGGAATAACAGTGACCTGCAAAAAATAGGCATGGGAAACCATGACGCCAACAATACCTTCACACAAGGGATCTGGACGGATTATTATAAAGTAATAGGACGGTGCAATTATATACTGGACAACGCGGAGAAAGTGCGGTCGGTAACTGATCCATTGCTGTACCAGCGTAGTATGGGAGAAACCCGTTTTGTGCGGGCATTTATGTATCAGCAGTTGTTGTCGATGTTTGGCGGCGTACCACTGGTAACGCATGTGCTTACACTGGAAAATTCGCAGGTGCCCCGCAGTGAGAAAGCAGCCGTACTTAAATTTGTTTTCGACGAGCTGGACAGCGCGGCTGCCTGGCTGCCGGTTAGCTATGGCGCTACCGATTATGGTCGCGCTACCAAAGGCGCCGCGCTGACCATAAAAGCAAGGGCGGCGCTGTATAACGAACAATGGAAAATTGCCGCCGATGCTGCCAAAGCAGTAATGGATCTTAACGTGTACAAGCTGGATGACAGCTACCCGCGCTTATTTAGCTATGATGGAAAGAGTTCGCCTGAAGTGATCCTGTCCCTGCAATATCAGCTGCCTGTCATTAACTGGGTAGGGCCATACCCGCTCCTGTGCAGGAATGCCGGCGGGGCTTCCAACAAAATTCCTTCACAGTCGCTGGTCGACAGCTATGAATGTACCGATGGCTTAACCATTGATCAATCACCGTTGTTCAACCCGCAAAAACCTTTTGAACGCCGTGATCCGCGGCTGGGCTATACCATTGCACTTCCGGGATCCATATTCTTTAATTACCAGTTTGAAACACATAAGGACAGTCTCACGTGCTGGAACTACAATACCAACCCGGCTACCCGGATCGTAAACCAGGATGCCGTTAACGCTTACGCATCTTTCAGTGGTTATTGCTGGCGCAAATATGTGGACCTGAAAGATAAAGACAACACGCGCCAATCGACCATTAGCGTGATCCTGGCGCGGTATGCTGAAGTACTGCTCATTTACGCAGAGGCAAAAACAGAAGCCAACGAGCTGGATGGCACCGTATACCAGGCGATTAACACGGTAAGGAAACGGCCGGGGGTAAATATGCCGGAGATTCCTGCCGGCAGTACACAGGAAGCGCTTCGTTCTGCGGTAAGGAAAGAGCGGATGTATGAACTGGCGCAGGAAGGATTCCGTTTATTTGATATCCGCCGCTGGAAGATTGCCGATAAAGTAATGAAGGGACCATTTTATGGCCGCGTGCCGAGAGGCTGGCTCGCTGCTGCCCCGAAGATAGATGCCAATGGGATCGCCGATTACAGCGCCGTCCCCAACAAAGGCGAAATGAGAGTGATAGAAGTGCGCACATTTAGTGCTGCACGGGATTACCTGTGGCCGATCCCTTATATAGAAACACAAACAGATCCGTTGATAGTACAGAATCCCGGGTATTGATTTCCATTTTACCCCGTTACCCGGAAGATATTCTTCCGGGTAACGTATTTAGTGTAAAAACGACAATTAATATAAAATTACAATTGAGCAATGGTTTGTTCCCCGCAAGCCCCTATCCATCCCGTCTCCCGTAATAATTTTAAAAAACCCTGAAAAAAATATCTTGTCAATTACTATTAATTGTATATTAGACAATTAATAATTCTTGCGTTCCGGGAAGGAACAGAAGGCCGTAGGTAAAGACAGGTTTCACGTTTATGTTAATTTTCCACTTATGAATGGTGTGCATCTTCAACAATATGCAGACGATATTCTTTTAAATTTGCTGAAAGAGGATAGCAAGGAAGCTTTTGACGTGATCTATATGCGTTATTGGGAGCGGCTGTATTGCTACCTGGTAAAGGCAATTAGGGATACCACAGAAGCGGAGGATATCCTGCAGGAAATATTTGTGTCCCTGTGGAAACGTCGCAACAACCTGCACAACGTAGATTCCCTGTATACTTATCTTTACTCCTGCGTACGGTATGGCGGCTTCCGGTACATCCGCCAGGAAATCAAAAGAAACCATTTCCGCAAATCCTGGAGCATACTCTTCGCGGAGGCAGACGACCTCTTTGAACGGCAACTGGCCGCCAATGAGCTTTCTCTGCTGGTAAACCGTGAAATAGATAAGCTGCCGCTGAAAATGCGGGAGGTATTTCTCCTTAGCAGAGCGGAAGAACTCTCACATAAAGAAATTGCACATAAACTGAATATCTCCGATAAAACAGTGAAGAAACAGATCAGCAACGCGTTGAAGTACCTGCATCTGAAACTGAATGTATAATTTCTCAAAAAAATATTTAAGTTATCTACTACCATCCCTTCTTTTTATACACTTCTATATTAACCACGTGTTCCTATACAAAGAAAAACAGCCGTTATGAATGAAACAGACTTTAACACGCTGCTGGAACTTTACCTGGAAGGGAAATGTACGCCGGAACAAAAAGAGTGGATGGAGCAGTGGTTCGACCGCCTTTCCGAAGAAGGAAGCGGGGAGGAGTTGCCGGCAGACAGGGAACTGGTGATGCAGCGGTTGAAAAACCGCATCGATGGGCAAATCAAAAGACAAAATTTTTTTAATCTTCCGGTACTGCTGCGTGTAGCCGCCTCCGTTATTATTATTTTATCATTGGGTACATGGGCATATCTGCGTTATCAAAACACCGCTACCGTTGCGATCCGGTATGTTACCCGGTCGGCGCCCAGGGGGCAGCAACTGAAAGTAACGCTCCCGGATGGATCAATGATAACACTGAATGCAGGTTCAGGTATCCGGTACCCGGAAAATTTTAAGGAGAACAGAACCGTAACATTGCTGGAAGGCGAAGCGTGTTTTGACGTAACTACCGATCAGGCGCATCCCTTTATAGTAAACAGCAACGGTATACAAACGGCAGTACTGGGTACCGTATTCAATGTACAGGCATACAAAGCACTGGACGAAATAACTGTAACGGTTATACGCGGAAAGGTGGCGGTGGAAACATCTTCACAACAAAAACCACTGCTGGTGCTGCCGGATGAACAGGCGGTAATCCGCTCCGTTACCGGATCACAGCAGAAGAGAAAAGTAAACGCCGCAGCTGTCGCCGGCTGGGTAACAGGAAAGTTAGCCTTCAGAAATGAAACACTGCAGCACGTGGCCGTTCTGCTGGAAAATATTTATGATGTTAAAATAGTTTTTAAAGATGAAGCTACGAAGGGAATACGTTTTACAGCAAATTTCAGCTCCACCGATTCATTGGAAAAAATTCTTTTCGCCATCGCTAAAGCCAACAAACTTAACTGGTCTATCAGGAACAAGGTAGTACAATTCTAATCGCATTTTACTTTAACCAAAACTTTCAAATGTATGAAGCAATTCATTTGGTGTCATCTCTATGCCATCCGGAAAACGATGCGCACCGGCTGCAGCATATTCCTACTCATTTCACTTGGAACACAATTGCTGTTTGCAGGCGCCTTAACAGGGCAGGCAGCCAGGGAAGTAAAAATAGATGTGCAGCTGGAAAACCACTCCCTGCAGGATGTTTTAACAGAGATAGAAAAGAAAAGCGGACTGTCATTTGTATACAATGATAAACTGGTAGCGGAATACACGCGCTTGTCCGTATCCGCAAACAGGCAACCGCTGTCCGTTGTACTGGACAAGGTACTGAAAAATACAAAGCTCAGTTATCTGCAGAAAGATAACCTGATCATTATTGTGGAAAAAGAAACCCCACGCACTGAAATCACCAGCAATGAAATACCCATACAGCAGGTAACCATACAGGGAAAGGTAACCGATGATAAGAACGAACCACTGCCCGGTGTAAGTGTGAAGGTTAAAAACGGGCAAACAGGAACTTCTACGGATGTGGAAGGAAAATACCGCATCACCGTCGATCCCGGCGCTGTACTTATATTTTCCTATGTTGGCTTCCAGGATGAAGAAGCATTGGTGGGCAACAAAACAGTGGTGGACGTAGTGATGCAGGGCTCCATATCGAGCCTCCGCGAAGCGGTGGTAATTGGTTATGGTACGCAACGCAGGGGCGATGTAACCAGCGCCGTAGCCACCGTGAAGGCCGCTAACTTTGTGAAAGGACCCGTACTGGACGCAGGACAACTGCTGCAGGGAAAAGTTGCAGGTTTAACCATCGCCACACCCAGCGGCAACCCCACCGATGGATCGCAGATATTGCTGCGTGGTAACACCACCTTATTCGGCGCCAATGCCAACCCACTCGTTATCATCGATGGTATCCCCGGCGATCTGAAAACAGTAGCGCCCGAAGATATTGAATCGGTGGATGTATTGAAAGACGGCTCCTCTGCCGCCATCTACGGCGTAAGAGGCTCCAACGGCGTTATCATCATCACTACAAAAAGAGCCAAAGGTACCTTCGCTAACGCCGTGGACTACAGCGGCTATGCTACCACGCAAATGATCTCCAGAAAACTGGGCATGCTCACGGCACAGGATTACCGTGATCAGATCAAAGCCGGTACCAGGCTCGCTTCCTGGGATGCAGGAGGCTCCACAGATTGGCTGAAGGAGGCCACCCGTACGCCGTTTACCCAGGTACATAACCTCACCATCCGAGGCGGCAATGCTACCACCAACTACCTCGCTTCTGCCAACTACCGCGCGTTACAGGGGATCTTTAAAAAGAGCGATAACAATACTTTCTCCGGCAGGATCGATGTGAACCACAGCATGCTGGATGATAAACTGAAACTGAATATCGGTATCCTGAACCAAACCAATAACTACACCCGCAATAATAACGGTGATAACAGTTTTAACGGATGGATCTACCGTCAAACGGTGATCAGGAATCCCACAGAACCGGTGCGTAATGAAAATGGCGATTTCTATGAACAAACCGGCAACTTTGATTACGAGAATCCAATGGCATTGTTATATGAAAGCGACGGAGAAGCCAAGAACGTGAATTCCCGCATGAATGCTACGCTTACCTACAGACCCATTAACAATTTAAAGCTGTCGGCTTTATTCTCCTATGCACGCTTCAATTCCAACAAAGGCTATGCAGAAACGAAGAAGCATATCTCCAATATCAAAAGCGGTGTGAATGGCTTTGCGTCGGTGGCTTCGGATCTGTCTATCGATCGCCTTACGGAATGGACGGCGGAATATAGCCGGTCGTTCAACGCGCATCACTTCACGTTGTTAGGTGGATATGGCTACCAGGAGAATGAATCTTCCGGTAACTATTCCGACAACCAGGATTTTCCGACAGATCTTTTTGGCTATAACAATATTGGTTTAGGAGAAGGCATCAAGAACCAGCTGGCGAATATCAGCAGTTATAAAACAGAATCAAACCTGATCAGTTTTTTTGGACGACTGAACTATAGCTATGAAGACCGCTACCTGCTGATGGCCAGCCTGAGACGGGAAGGAGCCAGCCAGTTGTTTGGCGCGAAGAACCCCTGGGGTAACTTCTGGGCGGCGTCCGGCGGCTGGAGAATTTCAAACGAAAGCTTCATGAAACAGCAACGGCTGTTTGATGATCTGAAACTGCGCGTTGGATATGGTATCACCGGAAATCCGCCAAAGGATGGGTTCTTAAGTCAGCCATTAATCGGCTATGGCGACTATGTATACACCAACGGTAAATGGTCCCGCATCCTGGTACCCTCTACCAATGCCAACCCGTTTATCCGCTGGGAAGAGAAAGCTGAAGCCAATATAGGGCTGGACTTTAGCATGCTGAAAGGCCGCATCAGCGGTAATATAGATGTATACAACCGCCGGATCAAAGGGCTGCTATATAATTATGAAGTGCCCAGTCCGCCAAACCTGTATCGCACCACTACCGCGAACGTAGGTAAAATGGAGAATAAAGGCATTGAGATAATGCTGAACTTCATCCCGGTAAAAGCAAAGGATTTCACCTGGAACACCAGTGTTAATTTTTCCACCAACAGCAATAAATTAATCAGCCTCTCCAACGAATTGTACCAAACTACTACTCCCTACTTCACTGACGGTGCAGCAGGGGTTCCCATCCAAACCTTTACCCACATCGTAACTGTAGGCAAAGGCATTGGCGATTTTTACGGATATAAAGTGATCGATATAAATGATAACGGGAAATGGATATACGAAGGAAGGGATGGCAAGCCGGTGAGCTACGATAATTTTGCGCATGCTTTTGAAGACAAGAAAGTAATCGGTAACGGTTTGCCGAAATACTATGCGGGCTGGAATAATAATTTCTCTTACAAACACTTTGATCTCAGTATCACTATGCGCGGCGCTTTCGGCTACCAGATCATTAATTCGCAGAGGATGTATATGGAGAACCCATCTATCCAGAATTATAATATCCTGAAATCAGCTTATGATCCTGTTTTTGGAAAGAAAGTACTGAATGTAAATGCACTCGAGTTCAACAGCTATTATGTAGAAAACGGCGATTTCTGGAAGATAGATAACATTACGCTGGGCTACACTTTGCCACAGATTAAAAACAAGTATCTCAAAGGTGCGCGTTTCTATGTTTCCTCGCTGAATACTTTCGTTATCACAAAGTACAAAGGACTGGATCCCGAAGTAAACAGGATGGGGCTGAACCCTGGTATGGACGACCGCGACAAGTACCCGTCTACCCGTTCGTTTACCGTTGGTGTGAACCTGAATTTCTAATCTTCCAAAAATACGCATATGAAAATGCTTCGTAAAATAAATCTGCTGATGGTTATTGTTTTACTGTCGGCGTGCACCAAATTGAAAGATACACCATACACCACTATCATCTCCACGGAGTTCAATCCTACCAAAGATGATATAGCCGCGCTGGTGGGCGCAGGATATTCGCAATGGCGGTTTATATTGCTTGACTGGAATGGCCTCTGGCGGGCGCAGGAAGTAACAGGCGATCAGCTGGTGATTCCCAAACGTCCGTGGGGATGGTTTGATGACGGCGTATACCAGCGTTTGCACAAACATACCTGGACTACCGATGACGATGTGGTAAACCAAACCTGGTCCAGGACCTATGCAGGCATCACCAACTGCAACAGGATCATTTACCAGATTGAATCCGGCCTGATACCTATTACAGAAGAAAAAGAAGCAACACTCGCAGAGCTGAAAGTGCTTCGCGCATCGTACTATGCCATCCTGTGCGACTTTTACGGGAATGTTCCTATCGTAACACAGTTTGATTTGCCCTCAGGATTTTTACCTGAACAGAGCACGCGTAAGGAAGTGTATGAATTCATTGTAAAGGAGCTCGCCGATAATATTCCTTTTCTGAGTAAAGACAATACGGTGGCTACCTACGGTAAGTTCAACAAATGGGCGGCCTTCACCCTGCTGGCTAAAATGTACCTGAATGCAGGCGTGTATACCGGTACACCGCAATGGGAAAAATGTATCAACACCTGCGATAGTGTGATCAAATCCGGCGCAGGATATATCCTGGAACCGGCACAAAAGAATGTGTTTGTAACAGAGAATCAGAATTCAAAAGAAATAATACTGGCCATTCCGATGGATGAGGATTATACCAATAACTGGAATGCCTTTGATCTTCATATGCAAACACTGCAGCAGGAAAACCAGGCAACCTATAACCTGAAGAATACGCCCTGGGGTGGTATCTGTGCCATTCCTCAATTTATCGGCACCTTTGACCCTGCCGATGCGCGGTATCAGAACAACTGGATCAAAGGACAACAGTATACCGCCGGCGGCCAGATGCTGTATGTGGCACAGGGCGATTTCGCTGGTAAGCCACTGAACTTTGTAAATGAATTACCCGGCCTGGAAAAGGGAGAGTCGGTGCACGGTTTCCGGTTAGGAAAATTTGAAATAAAGATGGGTTCCACCAACCGGTTGAGTAACGACTACCCACTGTTCCGCTATGCAGAAGTGTTGATGATGCAGGCCGAAAGTTTGCTTCGTATAGGCAAGGCCGATGAGGCAGCGGCCATTGTTACCCAGGTAAGACAAAGGGATTTTGCCGGCAATCCTTCCAAAGCTGTGGTAACCGGCGCCCAGCTGAAAGGCGGCAGTGCCTACCAGTATGGTATGAAAGATGCCGTGAATAATCAGTTCAGCAATGAAGGCGGTGCGGATCTTGTATTCGGACGGTTTTTGGATGAACTGGGCTGGGAGTTTGACCAGGAAGGCCATCGCCGCACTGATATGATCCGGTTTGGCGCATTCACGAAAAAGTCGTGGTTGTCGCATGCCGCCACTAATAATATTAACCGTACGCTATTCCCGATACCCAGAACGGAGATACAGAAGAATAATAATCTGAAACAGAATCCGGGGTATTGAGGTTTATTTTGGTTGTAAATTGAATCACGGGGATGAATAGTCATCCCCGTTTTTTTTGTGGTAACATTCTCCCTTCAAAATAAAATTTCTTCCAACGCTAGGATACTATCATAAATTATTTTAGCTTCATTCTTGTTATAGTGCTTAAACGTATAAGCAATATCAGAATGATCCACGTAGAAATGATGAAAAACGAAGTATTTAACCAGCAGAGCCATAGTTGATTTTATTGTAGGCGGCACTTGCCGGCTATTTTAAATTTGAAACCCACATGAAAAAAAGTAACAACCGGCGTTTTTTTCTGAAGAATATTGCTGTCGCCTACCTGGGCGCTACCACTATTCCTGCTGTAGCGTTGGCGGCAAAGGAAGAAACGCCTGCGTCCGGAGAAAAGAAGGCCCCCGGCGAGCGTCGTTTTAATGAAGCCTACAACGGAAAGTATAATAACCGTATAGCCTTCCCCGTTGGAGGAATAGGCGCCGGCATGTTTTGCCTGGAGGGTACCGGCGCTATTTCGCATATGTCGGTACACCACAACCCCGAAATGTTTTACGAACCGGCTATGTTTGCCGCTATCAGCATTAAAGGTACTCCCAATGGAGCGAGGGTACTGGAAGGAAGTGTGCCCAACTGGAAGAAATTCGGGCAACGTGATGCAGGGTTAGGCGGTACCGGCGGCGCAACCTGGGGGTTACCGCGTTTTAACGAAGCCACTTTTAACGCGCGCTTCCCATTTGCGGATATCCGTCTCCGTGATAACGCATTGCCCTTGCAGGTGAGTATAAAAGGCTGGAGTCCTTTTACGCCGGGAGATGAAGACCATGCCAGTATGCCCTTTGGCGCACTGGAATACCAGTTTACCAATACCGGCACTAAACCGGGGGAATATATTTTTTCCTATCACGCCCGCAACTTTATGCGGCAGGAAGATAAAGGGAATAGTGTAAAGGCCATGCCACAGGGATTTGTTTTATCGCAGGAAGCCATACCCGATGCGCCCGAAAAGAAAGGGGAATTCGCCATCTTTACTACGGAGCCTTCCACTATTGTAGATCATTGCTGGTTCCGCGGCGCCTGGTTTGATCCCTTAACGATGGCATGGAACACCGTAAAAGCAGGCGAAACGCGTAATGCAGCACCGGTAGAGAAAGATGCACCCGGCGGCTCTTTGTATGTACCCTTCCGTTTACAACCCGGAGAAAAAAAGGTGATCCGTCTTATGATGACCTGGTATGTACCGGATTCAAAACTGCATATAGGCGATAATCTGGGTGGCGGCACTCCCGCTACCGGCAAGTATTACCGGCCCTGGTACAGCAGCCGGTTTAAAGATGTTGCAGCAGCAGCCGCTTACTGGTCAGGGCACTATGATGAACTATACCGGCAAACCTCTCTTTTTACAAATACTTTTTATAAAAGCACCCTGCCGCCGGAAGTACTGGAAGCTGTAGCCGCCAACCTCACTATCTTAAAATCCGCTACGGTGATGCGGCAATACGATGGCCGCTTCTGGTGCTGGGAAGGTTCCGGCGACAGCTGGGGAAGCTGCCACGGTACCTGTACGCATGTATGGAATTATGCACAGGCAGTGCCACATCTGTTTCCGGCACTGGAAAGGAGTTTACGCAATACAGAGTTTCATGAAAATCAAAATACGGAAGGACACCAGGGCTTCCGGGCCAATATCCCCATTTCGCCATTGGCGCATAACTTCCATTCAGCCGCCGACGGCCAGCTGGGCGGCATTATGAAAATGTACCGCGACTGGCGTATCAGCGGGGATCACGACTGGCTGAAGAAAATGTTCCCCCTGGTGAAAGTGAGTATGGATTATTGCATCCGCACCTGGGATCCGAAAAGAAAAGGCATCGTGGAAGAACCCCATCATAATACCTACGACATTGAATTCTGGGGTCCCACAGGCATGTGCACCAGTTTCTACCTCGGCGCACTTACCGCATTCACCGCAATGGGCAGCGCGCTCGGGGAAGATGTAAGTGCTTACCAAACGCTTTACGCAAAAGGAAAGCAATACCTGGAAACGGAATTGTATAATGGAGAATATTTTATACAGCAGATAAAATGGACCGACCTGCAGGCGCCCGATCCGGTAAAAGCACAATCGTTCAGCACCCAGTATTCACCGGAAGCACTGGCATTGCTGAAAAAGGAAGGCCCCAAATACCAATACGGCACAGGATGCCTCTCTGATGGCGTACTGGGCTCCTGGATTGCACGCGTATGCGGCCTGCCGGAACCTGTTGATACGGCCAAAACAAAAAGCCACTTACTGGCGGTATATAAATACAATCTTAAAAAAGACCTGCAGCAACATGAAAACCCGCAACGCTCCACCTATGCGCTGGGGCATGAAGGCGGACTGCTGTTATGCTCCTGGCCAAAAGGCGGAATGTTGTCGCTCCCGTTTGTATACAGCAATGAAGTATGGACCGGTATCGAATACCAGGTAGCCTCTCACCTCATGTTCCAGGGAGAAGTGGAAAAGGGGCTTGATATTGTACGCACCTGCCGGGAGCGATACGATGGTACTGTCAGGAATCCTTTCAATGAATATGAATGTGGTCATTGGTATGCCCGCGCCATGTCGAGCTATGGATTGTTGCAGGGACTTACCGGTGTACGGTATGACGCTGTGGATAAGGTCATTCACATTGATTCAAAGATTGGCGATTTCAGCAGCTTCCTGGCTACCGGTAAGGGCTTTGGCACGGTGAGCTGGAAGAAGGGAGTACCCTCCTTAACGGTGGCCTATGGTACTATTCCGGCTGTACATGCCATAGTAGGTGGAAAGAAGATCCCCCTGCAACAATCTGCCGTTTAAATAAAACAGATGAACATTTACCGTTGCCTGGTTTTTAGTATAATCGTTACCGTTAGCACTGCTGCTGCTCAGCAACCCGCGGAGCCGCAATGGATCAGACCCGATAATGCCGCCGCGCCGCCGCTGTGGGGGCTCCGCAATGGCATCGTAATCGGGTTGTGGCCCGCCGCGATAGAAAGCCCGCGGCCAGGAAATGATGGCGGCCCCCGGGGACTACTCCGCATTGGGTATGAATGGAAAGGCATCGTTTACCATCTTAACTACATCGCCATAGAACCGGTAGTGAATGGTAAAATTGAGTTCAGTGAAATATCGCCTTCACGGGTAGACGGAAAGTGGGGCAAGTTGATGTGGACGGGCGAAACCAACGATCCAGGCCGCTTTACGGCCACTGCCGGCGCCCGCGGCGTGCTGTCACATCCTGATGCGCAGCATCCGGAATACACTACGCTCAGCTTTTATGTTTTCATGGAAACATTTGAAAACGGCGCGCGTCCTTATCTCCGGTTGAGCATTAGCAGCCACCGGCCGGAAGAACTATGCATAGAAGTATTTGATCAGCCCGGCGGCACGCCAATGGAGCGCTGCGGTATCACTGCTACAATGGGCAACTATGCACGACTGAGGAAATTATACCTGAAGGATAAAGTCGTGTATGCGAAAACGTTATATGACGGGTATGATGGCACCGGCTTCATAGAAAAAGCAGCCTACCCGTTACAACAAATGCTGCGCAATAAAAGCGGCGATTACCTGGTAATGGCGCAACCCGATGAATCACTGAAGGAGCTGGCCGCCTGGCCGGAAGATGAACAACATGCCGCGCGCTGGGGCTGGCGGTATCGGCCTTTTTATATACTTACCCAGTATTGGCGCAAAGAAGCCCGCGGCACCGATAGCTCACTGCAGGTTAGGGTAAACGGCCGGGCGAAATACTGGAGCGGTGGAAGCACCAACCCAAACGCATACATAAATATACCCGGTGGCCCATCTTTCGAAAACTTTGAATTACGGGAAAAATATAACGCCGGTCAGAAAGTGTATTTTGGTCTTACCCGCAAAACTACTGCGGAACTGCTTGCACAGTAACAGGCGCTGCATGTCTTAATGCGGACTGGAAATCATTCAGGAGCCAATTTCAGCTGACGCGAAGTAGAAGCCGCGGGCGCTGTTTGTTTGACGACAGCAGTGGAATTCATAAAAATATTTTTTAGTTATGGGTGGTAAGTCTGTACTTCATTCACCAGTTGTCCGATATGATCTATACTGATTTCTACCCGGTCGTTGTCCTGTAACGTGAAACTATTGTCCGGCACCAGGCAGGTGCCGGTCATGAGGAAGCAACCATCGGGGAAAGCACAGCCACGGTATAAAAAATTCACCAGCTCCTGGTGACTGCGTTTCATCTGGCTGATAGGCACGCTATCGGAATACTGTACTTCACTGTTCCGGTAAATAGACATGCGGATGATGGTATCCGGAGGAATCGGTTTATCGGGTACCATCAGGCAGGGACCAAGCCCGGCGCATTTCTCGTATACTTTTGCCTGCGGCAGATACAAAGGATTTTCACCTTCTATGCTGCGCGAACTCATGTCGTTGCCTATGGAATAACCTTCAATAGTGCCTTTGCTGCTGATAAACAAAGTAAGCTCCGGCTCCGGCACATCCCAGGAGGAATCGTCGCGGATATACACCATTTGTCCATGACCGGATACGCGGTGCGGCGTAGCTTTGAAGAACAACTCCGGGCGTTCGGCCACATATACCTTATCATAAAAAGTGGCGCCGCCGGATATTTCCGATTCTTCCATGCGGGCGGTACGGCTCCGGTAATAGGTAACGCCGGCGGCCCATACTTCCTGTGAACCGATAGGTGGCTGCAGCGATGTTGCCAGTATTTTTTCAGCAGCAGATTTTTCAATGGGCGACAATCCTTTCAGATCTTCCATCACACGCTGGTATAGACCTTCCCTGTTTACGAATTCATTCCAGCCGGCAATAATGGTGTAGTATTGCTCCTGGTAGGCGATGAGTAAAGTGGTAGTGGTTTTATAAATGTGGATACTATTCATTTGGAATTATTTGTTGGTAAGAAAATGTTGTACGTCTTCCAGTGGCAGCTGCCACAGCTGCATGGCCAGCGCCTGCAATGCTTTACGGTCGCCTTCAAAGTGCAGCGTGGTTTGCCGGTAGCTGAGCGATTCGCCTGCTTTCAGGGCGCGCGCATCTGAAGAGGACTCTACTTCATAGAAGGGGCCCATTTGCGTGCCGTCGGCGAGGGGCCCGTCATTATAGCAATTCACTGCGTCGCCTTTAAATGGCTCTTTCTGCAATTCCCATTTTGAATTTACATAACGGCCCTGTGGTACTACGTTATAGAGTAGTACGGTGAGCGTGTTGTTTTCAAGATCAATACTGCCGGCGCCTCTTTTGGCTACGAGCGGAGAGAGGCCCAGTTTGCCGCGGGCCTTTCCATCTGCACGGAACAGCAGGAGGCTGTCTTTTAACTTTAAATTCTGTGCTGGTATCTTTCCAAAATAATCATCCGTAATATGTTGGGTGGCATCAGGGCCTGGTCTGAAAGGTGCTACAATAGCCGTTTGATCGGATGGTTTAAACATGCCTAACAGCCAGATGCTCAATAATCCGTTTTCTTCCTGCCAGCTGCTGTCGCCTTTGTTGGTAATGGTGTTATCTGTTTCGTAGGCCACGCTGCTGATACCTGCGGGCAGCGCAAATCCAATACTGGAAACAATGTCGGCGTTGTTCAGCAACCGGATGGTTCTGTTGATCTGTAAGTGAAATGAGCTGCCTTTATAGTTTTGAATTGTTCCTTCCTGTTGATAGGTAATGCTGTTTTCCGACTGTGCAGTTACTGCATAATGTGCGGTATCTATCAGGCCGGGTGTTTGCCAGTTGGCAAAATCGAAGGGTTTTCCCGGGGGGAAGAAGAGTGCGTACTGTCCGCCTTCCGGCCCCAGCCAGAAACGTTCTTCGCCGCCAAAGGCATTGATATGTGGCGCGTATTGCTGCGATGATACCAGGTTGTAATTGATCCAGCCAAAACTCTTTCCTTTATCGCCGCCGGTGGTGCTGGTCATTACACGCGCCTGGTAGTCGCCGGTAACCACCAGCCGGCCGCTGTCGCTGCCATTTTTCAACACCACTACATTCTTCAGATGTTGCTGTAAAAAAGATACATCTTCACCAAAATTTGAAGGCTTCATATTATTGGGTTCTTTCGTTGGTCCGGCGCCGTTACAGCCAAAAAGCGCTGCCGCAATACAACCGGAGAGAAGGATAGATTTCATAACGATGGCATTTTGCGTAATAAAAAATGAGCTACAATGATACTCCTCTTTTCCAGGGAATAAAATCATCCTGTCCGAGTACCTGTGCTTTTGTCTGGTAGTTGCCGCTGGCGGTATCTATCACCATTTCCATGATACGGGCAGCCACTTCATCGATAGATGCTTCTCCATTGATGATGGCGCCGGTATCAAGATCAATGATGTCATGCATTTTGCGGGCGAGTATAGTGTTGGTAGATAGTTTAACGACCGGTGTAACGGGGTTGCCGGTAGGCGTGCCGAGGCCGGTGGTAAACAGTACAATGTTAGCGCCTGCCCCCACTTCAGCTGTAGTGGATTCCACGTCGCTGCCGGGTGTGCAGAGCAGGGCAAGCCCCGGACGTTGTACCCATCCCGGATAATCTATTACATCCGTTACAGGGGAGGAGCCGCCTTTTTTTGCGGCGCCCGCCGATTTGATAGCGTCTGTGATCAAGCCATCGCGGATGTTACCAGCAGAAGGGTTGGAGTCGAAGCCGGAACCTACCGCTTCCGCCCTGCTGGCGTAATCGCGCATCAGTTGTACATAGCGTGCGGCCATGTCCGTAGTAACGCAGCGATCGCTCAGCTCCTGTTCCACACCGCATAGTTCCGGGAATTCCGATAGTATCACCGAACCGCCTAATGCCACCAGGATATCGGCTACTTTGCCTACAGCCGGATTGGCAGAGATACCGGAGAACCCGTCGGAGCCGCCGCACTCCATGCCGATACATAATTTGTTAAGTGGCGCGGGTTGCCGCTGCCAGCTGTTGGCCTGCGTTAGCCCTTCAAAGGTTTGTTGCAGCGCCTGCGTCATCAGTTCCTTTTCCGAACCTACCTGTTGCTGTTCGAGATAGATAACGGTTCTGTCGAAGCCCGGCGACCGTTTTTCAATTTCTTCTTTGAGGATACTGATCTGCGCATTCTGACATCCGAGGCTCAGCACCGTAGCGCCGGCCACATTGGGATGGGTGATGTAACCCGCCAGTAATCCGCAGAGCGTACGTGCGTCATCTTTAGTACCGCCGCAGCCCATTGTGTGCGTGAGCAGTTTAATACCATCGATGTTGGGGAAGGTACGGGTGGGCAGCGTCAGCGTGGATGTAGCGGCAGAATGATCCTGCCGGTAATCCTGCAGTAACTGTTGCAGCATGGATTCATAGGGAGAGGGCTCCCGGTAGCCCAGCTCTTTCACCAGCATTTCATGCAGCAGTTGTACATTGCGGTTTTCGCAGAATACCAACGGAATAATTACCCAGTAGTTGCCGGTGCCTACGCGGCCATCTTTGCGGTGATAGCCCATAAAGGTGCGGTTTTTCCAGGGAGATGTATCCGGTGGCGTCCATTCGGCGTGGCGCTCGCCGCTCACGCTGAACTGGCCGGAGGCATGGCGTATATTCCGGGTGGTGATGAGTTCACCGGCCGGAAGATCTTCATTGGCCAGTCCTACCAGTACGCCGTACATAATAATGGGCGCATCTTTCGGGATATTACCCGCTGCTATTTTATGCTTGGCGGCAATATCACGTATAGCCGTTACTGTTTGTTTTCCGTTGCTCGCTGCGGTGCCGGCAGGAATGTTTTGCAATGCTACCCAAACGTTATCCGCGGGATGGATTTGTAATATGCTTTGTTTCATCGTTGCTCGAATAAAATAAATTTATGCCAGTGCCCTGTCGAGGTGTACATAGCCACCATCCACATGAATGAGTTGCCCGGTGGTGTGGCTCGATTTCCCCGACAGGAGGAAGGCCGTCATTTGGGCAATTTCTTCCGGGGTGGTCATGCGCTTTTCAAGTGGGATGCGTTCCACGATGCTGGCCAGTTTGGCTGCTTTATCGGGGAAGGTATTGATCCAGCTTTCGTATAAAGGCGTCCACGATTCGGCTACCACGATGGCGTTTACGCGGATGCTGAAAGGCAGCAGTTCCACGGCCCATTCACGGGTAAGCGCATTGCGGCCGCCATTGGCGGCAGCGTATGCGGAAGTGTTACCCTGACCCGTTTCTGCGGTTTTAGAAGTGATGTTTACAATAGCGCCCCTGGATGTTTTCAGGAAGGGAAGTGCGTGATGTGCCATCAGGTAATAGTGTACGAGGTTGCGGTGCAATGATTGCATAAATGCTTCGTAGTTTCCTTTTTCCAGTCCTACGCCATCGTTGATACCTGCGTTATTAACAATCCCGTCTATCCGTCCGAATTCCGCTGCCACTGCGGCCACGGCTTTTTCGCAGGCCAGCGGATCGGTCAGTTCTGCTACTACCTGTGCGCCATTGCCACCTGCTTCCCGGATACGTTCCAGCTGCAGGAGATTATCGGCTTCACTTCTGCCGATGATAACGGGAGTGGCGCCTTCCTGTGCCAACACTGCGCTGATAGCGGCGCCAATGCCTTTGGCGCCGCCGGTTACGATGATGATTTTATCTTTTAAACCCAGGTCCATACGTAATATTTAGAGGGAGTTTTTTGAAATGTCGCCATTCACCTGTCGCCATATCTTCATAGGATTTTCATCCTGAAGTTCGGGTGGCAGCAGGTAAGCGGGGAAGTCCTGGTAACATACGGGGCGGCAGAAGCGGTAGATCGCTGCCGTGCCTACGGATGTGCCGGCGGCAGGGGTAGTGGCCGGCCAGGGGCCGCCATGTACCATCGCATGACTAACGGCTACGCCTGTAGGAAATCCGTTGATGATGATCCTGCCTGCTTTCTCCCGTAAAATATCTATCAAAGCCGCGTGTTGCTGCAGTTCTTCTGCTGTACCATGAATGGTGGCGGTAAGTTGTCCTTCCAGCCGCCGGGCTACCGTGTATATTTCTTCTATGCTGCCGGCGTGGATATGCAGGGAGGAGGGGCCAAATACTTCATGACAGAGGGCCGGGTTTTCCAGGACCTGCGCGGCTGTAACCTGCAGCAGGCTGGGGGTGGCCTGTTGATCAGCAGGCGTGGCTTCACCCAGTATTTGTACGCCCTGCTCACGCAGGGTGGCAATACCATTATTATACGCGGCTAATATACCGGGTGTGAGCATGTAGCCGTTTGGTAATGTGCCTATGTCTTGCCGGAGCGCGTTGATAAAGGCATCCGTGGCATTGCCTGCTGCGGTGATGAACAAACCGGGATTGGTACAAAACTGCCCGGTGCCCAGGGTAACAGATTGCAGGAATTGCGTGGCGAGCGCAGTTCCTTTCTCCTGAAGTATTCCCGGAAGAAAAAACACCGGGTTTACGCTGCCCATTTCTGCAAATACAGGAATAGGCATTGCTCTTCGTGTAGCCGTGTCATATAGTGCCTTGCCTCCTTTAAAGGAGCCGGTAAAAGCGATGGCAGACACCAGTGGGTGTGCTGCCAGGTATTGCCCTGTTTCATGGGAGGTGCCATGTACCAGGGAGAATACGCCATCGGGCATATTGGTGCGCAGTACTGCTTTGCGTATAGCCGTAGCCGTTAAATGCGAGGTGTGCGGATGTGCGGGATGCGCTTTGAACACCACCGTACAGCCGGCAGCCAGTGCAGCGGTAGTGTCGCCGCCGGCTACGGAAAATGCCAGTGGAAAGTTGCTGGCGCCAAAGATACCGGTAACGCCTATGGGAATCTGCATTTGGCGCAGGTCAGGAGCGGGTGTGGTGATCCGCGCATTTACCCAGGAGCCTTCCGTGATGGTAGCGGCAAACAGCCGTAGTTGTCCCGTAGTGCGGTCTCTTTCTCCCTGTAGTCTCGGCAGTGGTAGTCCGCTCTCTGCCGAAGCTACGTTGATTAATTCATCTCCCAGGGAAATTATTTCCTCCGCAATCGCCTGCAGGAAAGCGGCCCTTTGCTGCGGGGTTGTTTTCTTATAAACGGTAAATGCCTGTGCGGCTAAATTTAAAGCCGAGTCAATTTCGCCGGTGGTGGCTTCCCTGAATTCCTGCGGCAGCCATTGCTGCTGCAGGGGAGCGAATGCGCGGAAGGTATGGTCGCCTTCACCGGAAAAGTTATTGCCTATCATCTGTAATCCTGTCAACGAGGTTCTGTTCATCTTCCTGGTATTTTTATGATTAGTTTACTTCCAGATCGTTCATGGCGGGCAGTTTCGGGAACGGCGCATGTGGTTCGCGCTGGTACCAGTATACTACGCTGCTGATATCTGATTGTTGCGGAAGATAGCGTCCGCCGCTGCGCCAGCCAAGATCCTGGATGGTGATCTTCAGATCTTTTTCAAAACGTACCGGGTCCATAATATGCCAGCGGTACAATCCAAACCGTTGCTGGGATTTATACAATCCGTCGGGGCGTATCACCTGTGATAAGCCGGAATAGGGCGTGCAGAATTCCTGGTAGCGGCCTTTGGTGTCGAAGTTGTAGGAGCCGCAGAAGTAGTCTTCCGTGCCGGTGCCGCAAATAGTTGGATATTGTTTATCGCCATCCATAAAGAATTTTATTTCTCCTTCGCCCCACCAGCCGTTGTTGTTAACGCCCCAGGCGATGTAAGTGCCTACGTACTGGCCTTTTCCTTTCACACCGTCGATCATGGTAAAGCTGGCGTCTTTCACGGGATTATTGCGGCGGAATTGTGCATGGAAATAGCCGGCGTCCTCAGGTACATTGGTGAGGGTATAATCTACCTGGTAGTATAAGGTCATTCTTTCTGTGTTGATATTTTCCATTGTGATGCGGCACTTTTTACGGAAGGGCATGGCCCAGTAGCAGTTGAAGGCGCTGCCTGGATTTACGCATACAGCCAGTGAGTTGAGTGGTGCATATTCGCCCCAGCCCATACCAAAGAAATCGCCAACCGGCACTTCAACGGAAGGCGTGGTTTCATCGTCCCAGTAAAAACGGAGGATAGAGTAGCGCCAGTTGCCGGTGGGTGTCATCCATATATGCTGGATAGCGCCGGGACCGGTAATTTCTGCCAGGGTAACGGTTTTCCCGGGTTCGATATGAATATATGGATTTACTTTCCAGCCCTGGCCCAGTTCTCTCGCGGCGCCGCGGGCGTTGCCCTGGTCGAGTGTGGCCATGCCGCCTTTGCCGGGTTCGCCGGTGAAGTTTTCGGGGCTGATAGAACGGGTTTTGGCATCAGACAAACGATAGAGGTTTCCCATGTTCATCTCCAGGCCATTAAAAGGTTGCTGGGCGCTGGTGGCCGTCCACGTGAAAAGCGCAATAAAAGGCAGGAGCAATAATTTTTTTATCATACGTGAATATTAAAAGATTAGGTTTCTACGGGTTTCTGCTGAATATAGCTTTATCGTTTAAGCAAGCTGATAAATTTTAAAAGATCACTTTCATACGTGGTCGTATATTACCGGCTGCCACAGGATTTTCTCACCACCAGCGTAGTGTCAATACAAATAGCAGTGGTGGCGGTGGTATGGTCAAGGATTTGTTCCAGCAGCACGCGCACTGCGGCCTTTCCTATTTCAAGGATCGGCTGTTTTACAAACGTTACCGGCGCATAAAACAAATCCAGCGCTTCCCCTTCGTCAAATGTAATCACCGCCAGTTCATCTGGTATGCGTATACCCAGTGTATTAATATATTTCAGTCCTTCTATGGCCAGGCTGTTAGTGGCAAAAAAGATGGCATCTGCCGGGCGTTTTCCTTTCAGCAGCTGGTCAATAGCCAGCCGGATATCTTTCTTTAAATGCGAGTATCTCGCCTTCTTCAGTAAACTATTCGTTGCCTTTATATCATGTTGTGCCAACGCATCCTGGTAGCCGCCTATCCTTTCACTGATATGATGCAGCGTGGTTTTATACGCCACCATACCGATACGCTTCCTGCCCGCTTTGATAAGGTGCGATACCGCCCCCGCTGCGGACTCCCGGTTATTAACGGCAATATAACTGGCGGCAATCTCCGGAAAGAACCGGTCAATCAGCACAAAAGGAATCTTCTGCTCCTGCAGTTGCCGGATCTGCTGCTCCGATCCTTCGGTAGGGGTGATAATAAGACCATCTACCTGCCGGTTTACGAGCACATTGATCAGGTCCTGCGACTTGTCCACGTTTTCGTCGGAGCTGCCAAAAATCACGTTGTAATTATGCTTCTTGGCCTCGTCTTCTATAGTACGGGCAATATTGGCAAAGAAAGGATTGGAGATATCCGCTACGATCAGGCCAATGGTAAAAGACCGGCCGCTTTTAAGACTGCGCGCAATATGATTGGGCTGGTAATTCAGCTTCCGCGCAATTTCACGGATCTTCTTAGCCATCTCTTCCCCGATCCTGGCCTTCTTGTCTTTGTTGGTCAGCACATAAGATACCAGCGCAGTGGATACACCTGCTTCGGTAGCGATATCTTTCAGCGAGACTTTCTTCATCTTTTAAAAATATGCTTAAACGTTTAAGTTTGCAAGCTTTTGGGAAGATTTTTTTGAGAGAGGAGGTCTTTTTAGTGCAGAAGAAGGATAGTGGCGGCATATAATATGGTGTTACAGAAAGCCGACTGGCAGATGCGGTAATATTTCCTACTTTAGCGGTTGGGCCGGCATATGCCGCGCCCATAAACAGAAGCCGATCAGCATGGAAAAACCAGCACTCACTTCACCCCGTTTGGTGAATGAAAATTTCGAAAAGCTTGCCACCCTCTTCCCGGATTGTGTTGTAGAAAGTGCCAATGGCAAAGTCATCGATTTTGATTTGCTGAAGCAGGAAATCAGCCATGCCGTGGTGGAAGGGCCCAGGGAAAGATACTGCCTGGAATGGCCCGGGAAGCGCGCTTCCATCGCTACAGCTAACCAGCCGGCCACAGAGGTGCTGCGCCCGGTAGAAACGGATTCCCTGCACTTTGAGGAAACAGCGAATAGCTATATCGAAGGAGATAATCTTGAAGTATTGAAATTGCTGCAGCAGAGCCATCTTGCTAAAATAAAAATGATCTACATTGATCCTCCCTATAATACCGGGCGAAACTTTGTATACCGCGATAATTTTACACAAAGCAACGGTGGCAATCACACGCTGAACGGCATGCCGGATGAACAGCCGGAGGCTCATGCTAACTGGCTTTCCATGATGTATCCGCGGCTGAAACTGGCCGCTGCCTTGTTGCGGGAAGACGGGATCATCTTTATTTCTATTGACGACAGGGAACTGCCAAATCTCCGCAGGATCTGTGATGAAATTTTTGGAGAGATAAATTTTGTGAGTTGCCTGCCACGCATCACCAAAAAAGCCGGTAAGTCAACTAACCTGATCGCCAAAAATAATGATTACGTGTTGTGTTACCGCAGGTCGCCTTACGCCCGCTTTAACTCCTGCACATTTGAAGCGCAGGGATACACTCACTCCGATGAATATGAACCGGAAAGAGGTAAGTATAAATTAAATCAAACGCTGGACTACAGCTCCATCCAGTATTCGGCCTCCCTTGACTATGAAATTGAGATAGAAGGACAGGTGTTAAGACCCGGAAATGCCACCCGGGAAGAGATGTTGAAGCGGCAGCAGCGCAATCCCCAAAGCGATTTTTGCTGGAGATGGAGCAAAGCGCTGTATGAATTTGGATTAAAGAATGGGTTTGTAGTGTTGAAGCAATCGAGGCACGGCTATCGCATTTATACCAAAACATACGAGAAAGCTACTATTTCCAAAGCAGGCAGCGGGTATACGGTGGAAATGAAAGAAAGAACCAAAGCCTTCACCAGTCTTGATTTTATTGATAACCGGTTCTCGAATGATAATGCCAAAAAAGACATGGGCAAATTGTTTGGGGAGAAAATATTTGAATATTCAAAACCGGTATCACTGATCAGTGAACTGATTGCCCTGGCTACCTCTGCAGATGATATTGTACTGGATTTCTTTTCGGGATCTGCCACCACAGCGCATGCAGTGTATTCACTGGCGGCGCGCACCGGTGAACAGCGGAAGTTTATCCTGGTGCAGGAGCCCCAGCCTACTGCTGAAGACAGCGACGCTTTTCACGCCGGCTATAAAAATATTTGTGAGATAGGGAAGGAGCGCATCCGGAGAGCCGGCAAAGCAGTAAAAGAGGAAACCGGCGCCAGCTTCGACGATGGTTTCCGTGTATATCAGTTAGGCAATCCGGATCAGTAGTTATTTGGAAAGAATATAAAATATTTCCGTAGGAGAAATCCGCTGCCACTTATTCACCGGGTGATATTTAATATTCCAGGAGAATATTTTAGACAGGTATTTATCTATAAAAAGATAAAACGGATATTCATAAATAGGTTTTGCCAGCAACTTCTCTGTTTTCCTGACAAGGAAGGAAGTCATGGTAAAAAAGTGATTTTTCTTTACCACTTTAAACCCGATCTCCGGAATATTTTTCCGGAAATATTCATAAGGAATCCCTCTTTCCCATTTGGTGAGCCCCTGCCTCGTTTCGCGCCAGTCGCCCATACTATTCACCGGTTCCTTCAGCAGTAAATGCCCGCCCGGCTCCAGGCAGCGGTGCATTTCCCGGAGCACATTTTTTACATTGGGAATATGATGAAGCGTATCGAAGCAAACGATCAGGTCGAAATAGTTATCAGGAAAATCTATTTTACCATCTACATTCGGCTTTTTGTAAGTTACTTTCACCTGCCCGATAGTATCGGATACCAGGTTATCGGAGGGTTCCAGAATATAGAGACTTTCTATTTGCGAACTGATAGGTTTAAATTCATGACCAAAAGCAGAGCCGATGCCGAGTACTCTTTTAAATTTTTTTCCCGGAAGATATTTGAATCCAAAAAGCTGGTTAACCCGGTGATAGCCGTAATGATAATCCGTATACCCGGATACAAGACCCGCGTAGCCCTCTTTTTCATCATCGTACCATTGCCTGATTTCATCCAGGGTAAAATCATCTCCATGTAATACCTCCCCGGAAAAATATTTCTCCATAAATTCATTTGTTTAGAACAAGATATAAAAAAAATCATATAAATACCTAAAAAGTACCGCCAAAATAGTGCCTGTTAAAGCGGCGTGATCAGTACTTCCGCCGTTTATTTCTTTATTCCGTTATATTTGATCCGGCATGTCCAATTGCTGCCATTCCATTTGTTATAAGGTATATTATCACACTTAAAACTTAAAAAGATGGAAGAATTTATGCTGATTTTCAGACACGAGGATGGCGCCAAAGTAGCCTCTCCGGAGCAAATCCAGGTTTGGATGAAACAAACGATGGACTGGATCGGAGGCATTGCCGCGCAAAACAAATTCGTGGAAGGCAATGGTTTGCCTTTTGCAGACAGCAGGGTGGTACATCATAATAACGTGGTCACCAACGGGCCTTTCGGGGAAATTAAAGAAACCATTGGCGGGTACATTATTGTAAAAGCGGCATCGGTAGAGGAAGCGGTGGAGTTTGCAAAAGGGAGCCCGGTGTTACAGGGAGATGGGAATACCGTGGAAGTAAGGAAAGTGGACCGTCACTAAAAAAGTATACAGGCCCCTGTACAACAGGGGCTGTTTTCATGTATGGCACAAGCTGAACTAATACCACATTTGTTCCGTACAGAGTTCCGGAAAATAACGGCGGTGCTCTGCAAGGTTTTTGGCATCGAACACCTGGAAGTTGCTGAAGACATTGCCAGTGAAACCTTTTTGTCGGCGATGGAAACCTGGACCTATAAAGGAATTCCGGAGAATCCAACGGCATGGCTATACCTGGTAGCAAAAAATAAAGCAAAGAATTATTTTCAGCGGAATCGCCTGTTTTTAGAAAAAATTGCCAACCAGGTAAAATATACTACTCCCGGCAGTGAAGAACCGGACATCGACCTGTCTGACAAAAATATCACCGACAGCCAGTTGCAGATGATCTTCGCCATTTGTCACCCCGGCATTTCAAAAGAGGCGCAGATAGGGCTTGCACTCCGCATCCTGTGCGGGTTTGGGATTACAGAAATTGCCACTGCTTTTTTAACCAATAAGGAAGTTATTAATAAGCGTTTATTGCGGGCGAAAGAAAAACTGCGGGAAGAAAAAGTGCAGATGGAATTTCCGGGAGAAACGGAAATCAGGAAACGCCTGGATACCGTACTCACCACCCTGTACCTGCTATTCAACGAAGGATATTATTCTGAAAGCCAGGATGCTATATTGCGGGAAGACTTTTGCCTGGAAGCTATGCGGCTTACTTACCTGTTGCTGGAAAATGCCACCACTAATACACCGGAGGTAAATGCATTGTTTGCCCTGATGTGTTTTCATGCGTCGCGGTTTGAGGCCCGCCGGAATGAGAACGGTGAAATTATCCTGTACCAGGATCAGGATGAATCGCGCTGGAATGAAACGCTGATCGCCAAAGGCGCGTGGTTCCTGCATGAAGCTTCCGGCGGGGAAAAGCTTTCCCGGTATCATCTTGAAGCTACCATTGCTTACTGGAATACACAGAAGCAGGATACGCCGGAAAAGTGGGAGAGTATCCTGCAACTGTATAACCGTTTGCTGCAGATCTGTTATTCACCGATAGCGGCATTGAACAGAACGTATGCATTATCAAAAGCCAATGGAAAGGAAGTAGCCATAGTAGCAGCAGAAAAACTGCAGCTCACGGATAACCATTATTACTTTGTGTTGCTGGGAGAATTGTATACAGATATTGACAATGCCCGTGCCGTTACTCATCTTCAAAAAGCTTTATTACTCGCTAAAACGGAAGCGGATAAACGAACTATTCAAAAGAAAATGGCCGCGCTGGGGACTGTGTAAGCCGGCTCAGGAGAAGTTCTGCGATATCTGTTCCAGGTACGTTTCAATAGGTACCGAATTTCTCAACGCCATCAGGCCGTTGCCGGAGTTGCCGATAACCGTCCGGAATTTATTGCTTTTCCTGGTGGCAAGGTCGAAAAGTATTTTTACAATATCCATCCTGTCGTCTTTCATGCTGTCATCCGCATTTTCAAACAGGCGCCGGAGTTTTCGTGTCAGTTCATCGTATACTGTGATGCCCGGATTCGTATTCCAGGTAACGTTTTCTACAAAGTTGGTACCGGTAGTGCCGCCCTGCTCAATGAGCCGCAACTCAATATTAAGTGGTTTCAGCTCATAGTACAGTCCTTCTGTAAGCCCTTCCAGTGCGAACTTCGACATGTTATACAATGATCCCAGCGGTACGGCAGTAGTAAGACCCATAAAGGAGCTTACATTAATGAACATACCGCCGCCGTTGTTACGGAAGTGCGGCAGAAATGCACGGATAACATTAATAGGGCCGCGCGTGTTTACGGCAAACTGCCAGTCGATATCCGCTTCCTTTGCCAGCTCCAGTGCGCCATAGGCGCCCATGCCGGCGTTGTTAATCACCACATCAATTTTTCCGAAAGCACTAATGGCATCCTGTGTGGCCTGCTGTACTTCTGCGAGATTGGTAACATCCAGCCGGAATATTTTGATATTGGGATATTTTGTCAGATCCGTTTCCTTTTCCGGGCTGCGCATAGTGGCCGCTACGTTCCATCCCTGTTCTGCAAAATAGCGGGCGCTGGCCTTACCTAATCCTGAACTGGTGCCGGTAATAAAAATAGTTTTGTTCATGATGTAATTATTTATGACACAAAATTACCGGTAAATTGGTATAACTTTGTTACCAGTATCACAGAGTATATCAAAAAAGGATGTATGGGAAAAGTTATTCAGCCAAGAAATCAGCAGGCAGAATTGAAAGCATTACAGGACACAATTTATGTGGTAGGCGGTAAATGGACCTTGCCTATTATTAACTCCATTTGTAATGGCAATAAACGTTTCAGGGAAATAGAGCGCAGCATACCTGGTATCACCACGCGCATGCTTTCCCGTGCATTGAAGGAGCTGGAACTAAACAACCTGGTAGTGCGTACCGTATATGACGAATCGCCGGCATTGGTGGAGTACACCTCCAATGATTATTGCAAAACATTAGGTCCGGTTATCCAGGCCATGATCCTTTGGGGCCAACAGCATAAAAATAAGATCCGGTCAAAAAAATAGTATTTTTTTAAGGCAGGCGCCCGGTTGCGGCGCAGAGGACAACGCCGGCAACAATATTACCGGACTGGTTGTTAAAACAAAAGAGAAACATCATATGATCATGAAAAATATACTGCTTTTTCTATTGTGCTTACCGCTTTTTACTTTCGCCCAGCGGGAGAAGCTGCTGTATGGTTACGCTTACGGCATGATCCACGACGGTAGCGGTGGTGGCGGTGTGACCGCTAATGTGGAGTTGCTGAATCATATTATCAGTGTAGGGCCCGGCGTGGAGCTTACTTCTTACAATGATCATACGCTGATCCCGGTATTTGCGGATGTGAAGATCAAACACCGTTTCGGGCATATCGATCCTTATATCACCGGCCAGTTCGGGCGGAATGGCTATAATGTAACCCGTACTGCGGAGGTCCCGTCAGGCACCGGGCAGGAGTCGGTTACTTTCAACGAGTCGGGTAAATACTTCTATGGAGCGGGCGCCGGTATTGCCTGGCACTTTAATAAAATAGGTGTGTTCGCTTCTTATATTTATCGCGGATACAAATACCGGTACCCCGACAGGATAGCGGAAGAAGATCACAGCGTTGTGTTCGGCGAAAAATCTGTGAATGCAAATGTGTTCATCGTAGGTATTGTATTTTGAAGCAGGTGCCGGTGGCCCCAGTTAAAGATCTGGTCTATGAGCTGCCGCAGGGAGGCGCCGCTTTCTGTTAACCTGTAAATAACCACCTGCGGGTGTTTGCTGACCTTCACTTCACGGGTTATCAGCCCATGCTTTTCCAGGTCCCTTAAGTGTTCGGTGAGTATCTTCCGGCTGATCTTTGGCATTTTTTCATGCAACAAGCCAAACCGGTTGATGTTATGCTGTATTAAATAGAGAATAACGGGCTTCCATTTACCGCTGATAAGTTCTATTGTTTTACTGACAGGGCAAATACCTGCATCATACTCCGTTTGTGTGATTGACATACGTATATCTTTTTTAAAAGAAAGTTGATAGTTACCATCCTGTAACTACTTGCCTGCGCTGTTTTACGGTTTTAGTTTTGCTTGTATAAAAATACAAATCATGTTCAAGCTACTGAAAAATGAGCAAACTAAAGTAAGTCTGTATAGTAACGTGCTGATGCTGCTCACCTCTGTTCATCATGTATACGGCGCCATCCGGTACAACACGCCGTGGCGGATACATGTGTTGCTGCTGAGTATCCCGGTATTGATTGTTACGGTGATCCTTCAACGTGTAATAAATCAAAAAGGGATTTCCGGGAAAAATGTGTGGTCCTGGATATATTGTTCCATCATCTTCCTTGCTTCTATTGTAATGATAGGAGGCTATGAAGGGCTTTACAATCATCTCCTTAAAAATATCCTTTACTTTGGCGGATTATCGGCAACGGGCATGTCTGTGCTTTTCCCGCCCGGCATGTATGAAATGCCGGATGATATATTTTTTGAAATAACGGGGATCCTGCAGGGGGTAGTTGTAATTCCTCTGGGTATGCATTTCATCCGGATGATCCGGCATCTGCTGGTAAAATTACCTGCTTAAAAAATCGGAAAGCTGTTGTTGTTTAATCTTCTCAATTTGCCGCCTGTGCCTGAGTATGTGAACAATGGCGTGTTCGGCCATTTGCTCTATATCGTATACCTGGCCCCAGCCGGCCTTTATTTTCAACGCGTTATCCATTTGTTCCAATTCATCATCTTTAAATGCTTCAAATACTTTTTCTGTGAAGATGAAAACATTGGTCAGGTCTTCCAGGTAGGCGTTTGTGGTGAGATGAAATGTTTTGGCGGGCCGCGTCAGCTGGGGGCCCCGGAGGTTGTGAATGCTGGTGGCATAGCTATATCCGGAGTTGACTACATGCGACAATATAGTTTGAACCGACCGGCAGTTTTCGTCGGCCGTATGCGGATCGGTGATGACGGTGAGTGCGTGATCGGGTATGGTGCCGATCACTTCTTTTAACGCTGAAATGGCTTTTTCATATTCATCAAGCAATGCGCCAATAGCGCCGTGTCTGAAAGGTTTGCTCATGTTATTTGTGATGGTCGCTTCAAAAGTAGCGGATTCACCTGATAATAGCGAAAAAAGCTACATTTACGAATGTGGCTTTTTTGATCAGGCCAGCCATCAATCCCAAAAAAACTTTCCCGGAAGTGTGATTTTTCTGTTATTGATGCGAATAATTAAGAAATAGCATTCAACGAATGAATTCAACTGATCTGTTTCTTGCTGTTCTACAAACAAATAAGGGCATTATCTATAAGATTGCCCAATCTTACTGCCAGGATGCAGAAGACAGGAAAGATCTTGTCCAGGAAATAATTATCCAGTTATGGCGGTCATTTGGCAATTATACCGGTGAGGCTAAGTATTCCACCTGGATTTATCGTATTGCGTTGAATGTCGCTATTTCATTCTATCGTAAAGGAACCCGTCGCAAACAGGCTTCCAATCCCCTATCTGAAGACATCCTGCACATCGTGGATACCAATGTAAAAGACGAAACAGCGGAAAATATTGGTTTTTTGCAGCGCTTTATTGCGGAGCTGAAAGAACTGGATAAGGCGCTGATGCTGCTCTATCTCGAAGAAAAAAGTTACCGGGAAATAGGAGAGATCATGGGACTGTCGGAAACCAATGTGGCTACTAAAATCGCAAGGATCAAGGGCATCTTAAAACAGAAATTTTCGTCCATCAAAACGTAACAAAAATGGAAGACAAAGAAATGATTCATCTCTGGAAAACTTATGACAGGAAACTGGAAGAAACGCTTTTGTTTAACCAGGAAGTAGCAGCGGATCTTACCCGGATGAAGGTGCAGCACTTTATTGCTTCCATGAAGCCGATAAAGATTTTTACTATTATAGTGGGGGTCTTATGGGTAGCCTTTGTGGACACGCTGATTATTAGTTTATTTTACACTGCCAGCCCTTTTTTCCTGGTTTCCGCCGGGATCCAGGTGTTACTGATACACCTGGCTGTCGGTATTTATCTTTACCAGTTGATATTAGTGCATCAGTTGGATATTGATGAGCCGGTGCTGACTATGCAGGAAAAATTATCCCGGCTGAAGGTATCCACGCTTTGGGTGGCTCGCCTGTTATTCCTGCAACTACCGGTATGGACCACCTTTTACCTCACCAGGGATATGTTGTTGCATGGCAATGCTGTGTTTGTATTGATCCAGCTATTGGTAACGGCCGTCTTCACATATCCTGCTGTATGGCTTTTTCTTAATATCCGGTATGAGAACAGGGATAAGAAATGGTTCCGGTTAATTTTTAAAGGAAAGGAATGGGACCCGATTATAAAATCGATGGAGTTGCTGAGGCAGGTGAGGGAGTATAGAAGTGCCGGGTAAAGGCACTTACGTGGCGAAGTAAAAGTATTTACCAGTGGAGATTTTATCGTCAGACCCGGTCTCCGCCGCTTTTGGGGCAGACAGGAACCGGGGCAGCGTTTGTGAACTCATATGCATACAGGGCCCTTCCCTGGCGTTGATTGAAACGCATTAATAATCAGATCGTTTTTTCGCTTCCTCCTTCGCCAGGTCCAGCAACGAATTTTTGATCACCTTTATATAAGCGTCTTTGGTTTTGTCGTTAAAGGAAAAGGACTGCAGGTATTGTGCGTAATCTTTCCCGTCGTAGTTCAATTTCTTTGCCAGCAGGAGCCAGGTATCCTGGCCGGCTCCTTTCCCGAAAATATGAATAATGGTAAGGGTATTACGCGTCAGCAGTGCAGCCAGGTAATCCTTGTGTTCCTTTGATGTGTCTTCTTTTGCAGCGAGATCTTTCATTACTACTGCGCCCAGGTCAACACTGTTCGCATCATATACCGGCTGGGGACTATCATCGGCTTGTTGAAGGCTGTCCCTTCTTTTATAATAGATATCCCGCGTCGCCTTCATGGCGGCTTCCGCTTTCTGCAGCTTTTTGGCATCTGCCTTCTCATTTCTCAGTGTAATAACCGCCTTCTTTATCAATGCCAGGAATCGCGCCTGTTTAACACTGTCTGCCTGTTGCGCGGAACAGTTGCCGGTAACAAAAAATAATAGGGTAGCAACTGCAAATGCGGAGAATATATGCTGTTTCATAAGATCAGGATATCTTTTTTAAGACAGACGAATATATAATATATTATGTATATGGCGTTTCGTTTTAAAAAAATAACCTTCAGGCAGATTTTATTAATAAATTTACTTCCATAACCATAATTTACTAATCAAGGAAATTTATCCTGATTTCATTGATTCACATATGAGGGGTTTCGGAATTCATGAGGATCTGCCAGGAGAGCAGGAATTGCTGCATCGTGTAGCTGACGGTGACAGCATGGCCTTTGCCATATTGTTTAAAGCGTATAAGAAAAATCTGTATACCACTGTTTTACATGTAACCGGGAGTCATGAGATGGCCGAAGATGTATTGCAGGAGGTATTTATCAAGGTATGGATGCACCGGGAGCGATTGACCGGTATTATTAACTTCCCCGGATGGCTGTATAAAGTGGCCGAATATGCCGCTTTCAAAGTGATCCGCAATAACCGGCGTATAGCAGGCGGACTGCATGTTTTATCCAATGATCCGTTAACTCCGCCGGAAAAAGATCCCGTTGATATTTTTATTGAGAAAGAATACGACCAGCTGCTGGAGGCTGCCATTGCGCAATTGCCGGAAAAACAGCAGCTCACTTACCGGCTCATTAGGCAACAGGGGCTGAGAAGAAAAGAGGTGGCAGCACGATTGTCAGTGTCGCCCGAAACCGTAAAATGGAACCTGGACCAGGCCAACCAGTCCGTCCGTAAATATTGCATGGCGCATTTGGGACTTACCCTGGCTTTTATACTGGTGAATGGCCTGCAATAAATTTTTTTTCGTCCTTACCCCCCAATTGTTATTCCCGTGGCTCTTATATATATGATTCACAGGAAAGGCCGTAAAAATCATACTGTTTATCTGCCTGATGAAGCAGGGTTACTCGGGAGAATTGCCAACGGAGACACCTCTGCCTTTGCCACGGTATTTGCGCATTACAGGAAACAACTGTATACAACCATCTATCACCTCACGGGAAGCCGGGAACTGGCCGAAGATGTGTTGCAGGAAGTTTTTATGAAGGTGTGGTTGCACCGGGAACGGTTGCCGGTGATCACCCATTTCGGAGGCTGGATTTACAGGGTAACGGAACACGCAGGTTTTAAAGTGATCCGGGAGTTGCGCAGAACCGTCAGCGACCCGCAGTCATCGCCGGAAACGGACAAAAAAGATCCGCTGGATCTCTACATCGAAAAAGAGCTGGATACTTTGCTGGATGAAGCTGTAGCCCGGCTGCCGGACAAACAGCAACAAACCTATAAGCTGATAAAACAGGAAGGATTAAAAAGAAATGAAGTGGCGGATCAGCTCCTGGTGTCGCCCGAAACTGTGAAATGGAACCTGGATCAGGCAATGCGATCGATACGGCAGTTTTGCCTGGCAAAGCTTTCCCATTAAAAACATACACCTAAGAAATTGAATGATGGAACTACCAGATAATATAGCTGCTTTATATCACCGTTGCATCCAGGGCGCCGCTACCGCACAGGAACACGCGGAATTCCTGCAGTATCTGCAGCAGCCCGGCCATGAGGATATTTTGCGCGAAGTGCTGCGCCGCGGTTTGCGGGAAAACAAACCGCTGACAGACCTGCCACCGGAGCGGGAAGACGTGGTGTGGCAGGCTATCATGACCGTCACCGGTGCAACCCCTGCTGCAACGCCCGTGTATCGCGTGGCCTGGTTCCGCATGGCTGCTGCGGCCTGTATAGCGGTATTGATTGGCATAGGTGGCTATACCTATTACCATTCGCTGGAACGCAGGCCAATGGCCGTACAAACGCCGCTGGCGCCGGGTGGCAACAAAGCCATACTCACGCTGGGCAATGGCAAAGTGATCACACTGGATAGTATCGGCAACGGACAAATTGCCGGTGAAAATGGCGTGGTTAAACAAAACAACGGCAAACTCGCCTATGCAGCTGATCCTTCGGGGGCTGTTACCATGCACGTGCTTACCATCCCGCGTGGCGGGCAATATCAGCTGCAGCTGTCTGATGGTACGGAGGTATGGCTCAACAGCGCTTCTTACATCAGGTATCCCAACCGTTTTGGTGATAAAGAAAGGAGTGTGGAAATTTCGGGAGAAGCATACCTCCGTGTGGCTAAGAATGCCACGAAACCTTTTATCGTTGTTTCTAAAGGGCAACGCATCGAAGTACTGGGAACGGAATTTAACCTGATGGCATACTCCGACGAAGCGGCCATCAAAACCACACTGATAAATGGCGCCATCAGGGTGATACAACAAAAAGAACAGAAAATATTAAAACCCGGGCAACAGGCAGCAGTAACAAATGGAGCACCCGGTATTACCATTACTACGCCAGATCTGGAAGAAGTGCTGGCCTGGAAGGAGGGCAAGTTCCGTTTTTATAATACAGACATTGCCACCATCATGCGGCAGGTGGCCAGGTGGTATGATGTAGAGATTGTATACCAGGGACAACTACCGGGTGAAGAATTTTACGGCGCCATTCCGAAAAGTGAAAATGCCACACAGATCCTGGACGTCCTGGAACTAACACATAAAGTACATTTTGAAGTAAAAGGGAAGAAGATCATCGTTATTCCCGGTCCGCGAAAAAATTAAACCAACCAGTCATTGTGAATGAAAATATATAAATAGTAGTACATCAATCAAAAATAATCCGGAAATGGGGAAAACATTTCCGGATAACAGCAGGACTAAACGTAAGACCAAAATCGCTTTTCAGCATTACTTTAACATCCAAACCGGTACAAAGATATGAACTTAATTGTACATGGCAATCCCATGCCTGATCGTATGCCACTTAAACTGACCAGATTTATGAAGGTATGTTTCTTTGTTTTTACAGCCGCATTACTTCTCAGCGCAAATGCTTACGCACAAAAGATTACGATCACAGGACGGAATTTATCTCTCGAGAAAATTTTCAGGGAAATAGAAAAACAAACGGGATATTCATTTCTAGTCAGCAAAGAAATACTGAAGAAATCCAAATCTGTAAACCTGAACGTAAAAGATGCTTCCCTGGAGGATGTATTGGATCAATGTCTTTCAGAACAACATCTCACCTGGGAAATAAAAAATAAGGTGATTGTGATCACGCCCGCACCACCTGCTGCAATGGCGCAACCGGTAATGGCACAGCCGGAGCCTTCCAATCCGGGCAGGATTTTCAGCGGGCGGGTGGTAGATGAACGCAAAAGACCTGTTGTCGGCGCCACCGTCCACGCCGATGTGGCGGCCGACCGTTTGCAGATGTCTTTTACAGATGAAAACGGGGACTTCATTTTATCCGAAGTAGAACTCCCGGTGGTAAAGGCCCAGATTACCAGTGTAAATATAGAACCCTGGACCGGCGAGCTGAACATAGATGAACAACAACATACCATTGTCGTAAAAAGTAAAGTATATCAGCTCTCCGATGTAAAGGTGATTGTTAATACCGGCTATCAGAAACTCGATAAAGAAAGGGCCACCGGCTCTTTTGGTAAACCGGATATGGAGATTGTTGCCAAACGCACCGGCAGCATGGATATCATGCAAAGGCTCGATGGACTGATCCCCGGATTAACCTTGGCAGTAGGCGCCGATTATGATGTGAATTCACGTAACTCCAACGGAAATGGCGTTACCACCCGGAGAAGCGTGATCAGGGGAAAAGGTACCGTTCAGCTGAACACAGATCCGCTGTATGTGATCAACGGTATGATCGTAAACGATTTCAGTACGCTGAACCCCGATGATATCGAAAATATCACCGTATTGAAAGACGCCGCTGCCGCCGCCATTTATGGCGCCAGGGCAGCCAATGGCGTAATAGTACTCACTACTAAATCGGGGAAAAATAATCAACGGCTCACGGTTAGCTACAACGGCTTTATTAACTTCCAGGGTAAACCCAACTATAGTTATATCCCGGTGATGAACAGCCAGCAGTTCATTGCCACCGCAAAAGAATTATTCGACCCCCAGCAGTTTCCGTGGAACACCTTGTATGATCAGACCATTCCGCCGCACGACCAGTTGATGTATGATCATTACCGCGGGCTGATTTCTGACGCGCAGTACAACAAAGGAATGGATAGCCTGGCGTCTATCAACAACCGGCAGCAGATCCTTGATCTGATGGTTCGCCCGGCGTTTACCACCAATCATACCGTTTCTGTGAGCGGTGGAAATAACGTGTATTCATTTTATGGGTCATTGGGCTATACCATGTCGCAGGATAATATGCCGGGGAATAAAGACAATAGTTACAAAATAAACCTGACGCAAAATCTTCAACCGAATAAAAATATCAGGATCTCTGTCAACGCCTCTCTCATCAACAGCGTACAAAGCGGAAAGAACCAGATGGCAGCTGGTCCTAATATGTTGCCGTATCTGCTGCCCAGGGATGCATCCGGGAAAAACGTGGCAATGCCTTTTATGTCAGGTTGGTCAGATTCCCTGCGGCTCGACTACCAGGCGCGCAGCAGGATCAATATGGATTATGTACCGCTCGATGAAATAGACTACGCGCATAGTGAAAGGAATACTATTTTCATTAACCTCACCGCTAACGCAAATATTAAGATCTGGAAAGGATTGAGTTTTGATGGTACCTATGGTTATGTGAAATCTCCGGGTATCAACAACTATTTTAATGATAACAGGGCGTTTTCTCAGCGGCAGCAACTCCTGGGTTTTACCATAGCGCCTACTGTCAATTCCACGCCTAAATACCTGGTACCGACCACCGGCGGCACTTTCATAGAAGGTCATAACGATCAGCGCAACTGGACGGTGCGGAATCAGCTGGTATATACCGCAGAACCTGCAGAGGGCCGGGATCACCTGATGGTACAGGTAGGGCAGGAGGCACAGGAACAATTCAATTTTTCCACCACCAGTACTTTTTTAGGATATGATGAGAAACTGGGTACCTACGGGCTGGTAGACTATGCCACACTGAGCCAGGGTGTAACAGGCACGGTTAGCGGTTACGGCTACCTGCAGCGCCCATACTTCATTAACCAAACGCTCTCCCGTTTTACGTCCAGATTTGCACTGGCCAGTTATACTTTTAACGGAAAATATAGTGTAGATGGAAGCTGGCGGCAGGATCACAGTAATCTTTTTGGCAGCGATGTTTCTTCGCAGAATAAACCGATATGGAGTTTTGGCGCTAAGTGGCAACTGGCAAAAGAGCATTTTTTCAAACCCATCACATGGGTCGATAACCTTAGTATCAGAACCACCTATGGTATCACCGGTAATTCACCCTACGTGGGGTCTGCATCGAGGAATGATATCCTGAATGCGGTCCCCCAGGTTAATAGCGGCGGAATAGCCGGTGATGCATTAGGTATTCAAACTACTGCCAATAACAAACTTGCCTGGGAGCATACTGAAACCATTAATATCGGTATAGATTATTCCCTGCTGAAAGGAAGGATCAGCGGAAGTATTGATATGTACCGCAAAACCACCTCCGACATGTTGGGCAATGTTTTCCTGAATCCATTTACCGGGTATAGAAGTAGCCTGGGCAATATCGGCAAATATTCCAATAAAGGCCTCGAATTGAATATTACTTCACAGAATATCCAGGGAAATGGTTTGAACTGGTCCACCACATTTATATTCAGCTATAACAAAAATAAGCTGCAGGATTTTGAAACGCTATCCGCCTATGCCAATACCGGGGATTATAAAATACAATCGTTCTATTATATCGGTTATCCTGCCGGGCCTGTTTTCGCCTACACCTGGGGGGGACTGGATAATATGGGCGACCCGCAGATAAAACTCAGTGATAAATCCATTATCAAAGACCCCTACTACCAAACAAAGAATGAGGATATCAAATATATGGGTACCACCATTCCCATTTTCAATGGCGGGTTCTCCAATACCTTCCGTTACAAAGGCATTTCACTGTCCGTGAACACGATTTATAACATGGGCAATGTGATGCGCACTGATGCAAACATTATCACTTCCGGCCGGATAGGAGGATATGCGGCAGGATTTACGTCCGGAAATCTACCCAGCTATTTCCTGGACCGCTGGAAAAAGCCGGGAGATGAAGCTATCACCAATGTGCCTTCCTACGTAGCCAATCCATCTGAAGGCTACACCCGCCGCAACATGAACTATTATAACAGGGCCGATATCAATGTAGTGAGCGCCTCCTATATAAAGATCAGGGATCTTACGCTTAATTATGAACTGCCTGCTTCCTGGCTGAAACCTTTGAAAGTACAGCAACTGAGCGTATACGCGCAAGCCACCAATTTCATGGTGTGGAAAGCCAATGATCACGGTATTGATCCGGAATACCACGATATGCGCCAGGGATACAGGTCCACTCCTCCTTTTCTGCATAGCTACAGCCTGGGCGTAAACCTTACTTTATAAGTGAACATAAAATGAACAGATCATGATAAAGAAAATAATTTGTCCTTTCTTATATATAATGCTGCTCTTTTCTTTGGTTGCCTGCAAAAAGGATTTCCTGGAGGTAGTGCCACAAGGTAGCCAGGTAGCTACCACCACCGATGACTATGATAAACTGATGAACAATCCCTGGTTTTATATGAACGATGGTTCGGGGTTGCAGGAAGCTGTTTCGATGGGAGATGAAACCGGCGCGGAAGCGGCTTTTCTGAACAGGGGCTCGGTATGGATGCCGCGGCTTTTTCAATGGGCCGACAGCATCTATAAGCCTGGCGATGAATTGTCGTACCCTTTTATGCTACGGGAAGGACTGGAATATATGTACCTGATCAATAAGATCATCGGGGAAGTGATGGAATCTTCTGGCGGGTCAGACGCGCAAAAAAAGCAACTCCTCGCCGAAGCAAAAGCTACCCGCGCCTGGACGAATTTCCAGTTTATCAATTATTACGCAAAACCTTACGACGCAGCTACGGCCGCCACAGATCCGGGTTTTCCGATTATTGACAAAGCGGATATTACTGTGCCGGAGTTCAGCCGCGGCAGCGTACAGGGGAGCTATGATTTTATTATTAAAGACCTTACAGAAGCATTGGCGGATGTACCTGTGCGCCCCAGCATTGTTACGCGTATGTCCAAACCCGCGGTGGCCGGGCTGTTGGGCAAAGTGTATGTATTCATGGGCCGCTATGCGGATGCCTTGCCATTGCTGAATAATGCGTTCACCGATATTGCGGCCAACGGCGCACCGGTGCTGTATAATTACAACGTGGAGTTTGCACCGGGTGGCGCATTCCTGCCCGTAGATCCAACTTTCGGCCCGCAGGGACCGGGCGTTAACCGCAATGATACCAGGGAAGCAATTCTTTCTAAAGTTTATTACAATGGTCCGTTCCGGGGGAATATGTTTGGGACCGACGGACTGGTACTGATGCCGGCCACCGCAGCCCTGTATGGGCCTCATGATCAGCGCTTGTTATTGTATACCAATAAAGACCTGGACGGTAACCCCAATCCTGGCGGCAGGTTGCGCAAATATGGTATTACCTGGTCGCGCTACGGCCTGCAATTGCCCGAACTGTACCTGCTACGGGCCGAATGCAGGGCCAGAACAAACGACCTGGGCGGCGCAGTTTCAGACCTGGAAACATTGAGAAGGAACCGCATGCCATCTGCAGATGCCCCTGTGCCGGCAGCCATTGCGGGCAACCAGGTAGCGCTGATAAAATATATCATCGATGAGCGTATCCGTGAATTTGCACAGGAGGGATACCGCTGGTTTGATATGCGCAGATTATCGGTAGATCCCATTTTCAGCGGTAAGCCGATCACGCATACCTTGTACAACACCAATGGAACAACTACGGTCATTACATTGAAGCAGCCCAACCGCCTGGTGATGAAAATACCGCCCTACTTTATACAGAACAACCCGGGCATGCCCGATAATCCATAATTCAATAAAAAAACAGACCAACACGATATGACCAGCATTGTAAAGCTTGAGCACCTGTCTCATAAGTATAGCAGCTCATGGGCGATCCGTGATATCAATATAGAGATCAACAAAACCGGCATTGTAGGACTGCTGGGATCCAATGGGGCGGGTAAGTCCACCACCATGAACATCCTCTGCGGCGCCCTGAACCAAACAGAGGGAAGTGTATACATCAATGGGATCAACATGCGCGAAGACCCGCAACTCGCAAAAAGAGAGATAGGTTTTTTGCCACAGAACCCGCCGCTGTACATGGATCTGACGGTAGATGAATACCTGGGTTATTGCGCCGGATTAAGACAATTGCCAAAAGACAGAATGAAACCAGCCATAAAAGAAGCCAAGGAACGTTGCGGCATCGACCACTTCAGCAGCCGGTTGATCCGCAATCTTTCCGGCGGCTACCGGCAACGTGTAGGCATTGCACAGGCTATCGTTCACCGTCCCCGCCTGGTAGTGCTGGACGAGCCTACCAATGGCCTCGATCCCAACCAGATTACAGAAGTCCGCTCCCTGATCAAAGAAATTGCACAGGACCGGGCCGTTATCTTTTCTTCTCACATTCTCTCTGAAATACAATTGCTCTGTAAAGAAATCAAGATGATTGAAAACGGAAGAATCGTATTCTCTGATAGCATGGATGCATTCAACAACTATGTGGAACCACACAGTGTAATGATGCACCTGGAAAATCCACCGGCTGCCACTGAGCTGTTGAAGACAGAAGGCGTTACCAAAGTGGATTTTCTCACAGAACGACAGGTGCGCCTGTACTTCAATGGCAGCCAGGATATCACCGAAAAGCTGATCATTGCCAGCGTGCAGAACGGATGGCGGCTGCGCGAAATCAATCTCGATAAAACAGCACTCGATGAGATCTTCAAACAATTATCCAGTCAATCATCTCAATAAAAATATTTAATGAAGACAATATTCAGAATTGCAAAAACAGAACTGCGGGTACTGTTCTATTCTCCCATTGCCTGGTTCTTATTGGTTGCCTTTTTTATTCAATGCGGTATCGCCTATTTCCTTCAACTGAAAGGATACGCCGGCATGCAGGAAATGGGCGGCGAACAGTTACGCTATATGGACCATCTGACCACAAAGATCTTTTCCAGTCAGATGAGCGTATTCGATAACGTGATGCAGAAACTTTATCTTTATATACCCTTGCTTACAATGGGATTGATCAGCCGGGAAACCAGCAGTGGTACCATTAAGCTGCTGTATTCTTCTCCCATCAAAGTGCGGGACATTGTGCTGGGTAAGTACCTGGCTATGCTCATCTACAGCCTGCTGATGGTGGTCGCCATGAGTGTTTTCATTGTGGCCGGAATGTGGCAGATCAAATCAATGGATAGCGGTATCATGTTGTCTGCTATACTGGGCCTTTTCCTGTTGCTGTGTACGTACGCCGCCATCGGCTTATTTATGTCCAGTTTAACTACCTACCAGGTGGTGGCAGCGGTATGTACTTTTGTAATGATCGGCATTCTTAGTTTTATAGGTACGCTGTGGCAGGGCATCGATTTTGTAAGGGATCTGGCTTATTTCCTGTCTATCCAGGGACGTACGCAAAAAATGTTGTTTGGTTTAATCAGCAGTAAAGATGTATTATATTTCCTCGTTATCATCTTTATGTTCATCGGCTTCACCTATTTCAAGCTGAAATCAGGCATGGAATCCAGGCCATTTATGGTGAAAGCGATGAGATATGTGATCGTGGTGGTTATTGGCCTGGCTGTGGGCTATATCAGTTCCCGGCCTGCCTTTACAACCTATACGGATACCACGGTTCACCAGGAACAAACCCTCACACCCAATGCTCAGCGGATTATAAAGGAGTTGGGAGATGAACCACTGGAGGTGACCACCTATAACAATGCTTTGGGCAGATTTGTGTGGATGGGAATACCTGAGCAGCGTAACAGGCTGTTGGGTAACTGGGATCTCTATACCCGTTTCAAACCGGATATCACATTCCGGTTTGTGAACTACTACGCTGAACCGCTGGATAATCCGCAGTTCCCGTTTTCTAAAATGTATCCCAACAAAACCGTTAAAGAAGCGGCGGAACAATCCATCCGTGGATTAGGCATGAAGGTAGGAGAGTTTAAAACGCCTGAAGAAATCAAAAAAATAATTGACCTGGAACCGGAACTGAACAGGTTCGTAATGCATTTAAAATACAAAGACCGCTCTACTTTTCTCCGGGTATTTGATGATCCTATGACATGGCCAAGTGAAACAGAAGTTTCTGCCGCGTTTAAACGTTTACTGCTGGCTAAATTACCAAAGATCCTGTTTGTAACCGGCAACCTGGAAAGGGATATTTATAAAGTAGGCGCCAGGGAATATATGACTATCACCAATACAAAAACATTCCGGTATTCCCTCATTAACCAGGGCTTCGATTCAGACACCATCTCCCTGGATTCGCGCGATATCCCGGAAGGTGTCGCCGCCCTGGTGCTGGCAGACCCTAAAACGGCCCTCAGTGCGGTTACGCTGGCCAAACTGGAACAGTATATCGATAAAGGAGGAAACCTGCTCATTGCCGGGGAAACGGGCAAGCAAACGGTGCTCAATCCTATCCTGCAAAAACTGGGCGTGCAGATGATGGAAGGCGTGGTAGCCCAACCCAGCAAGGAACTTACGCCGGATATCGTATTGCCGCAGTTAACTCCGCTGGCAGTATCTTTATCAGCCGATGTAGCTAAAACAGTGAAAGACAGCCTGAAAGTGGCAATGCCGGGCGTTACGGGTCTTACCTGCAGCAGTAGTTCCTTCACCGTTGAGCCGTTGCTGGTTACCGATGCCCAAAAGAGCTGGCTCAGGAAAACGGCAATGGTACTGGATTCAGCACAGGTGGTATACGATGCGGCCGCCGGCGATGAGAGAAAAGCATTGCCGGTGATGATCAGCATGACCCGCAAAGTGAACGGTAAAGAGCAACGCATCATTGTAGCCGGCGATGCCGATTTCATGAACAATACCAACCTGAACAGGTTTGATGTGGAAACCGCTAACTTCCCTTTCATTACCGCATTATTCAGCTGGCTGGATTACAAACAGTTCCCGATAGATACACACCGTCCGGAGTCGGAAGACAACCGGGTAAAAGTATCGCTCGACGATGTAGATCTGCTGAAGATCATCTACCTGTGGGTGATGCCGGGAATCATGATTGCTTTTGGCGCTATATTGCTGATCAGGCGGAAGCGGAAATAAAACTCTATGCTATTTACAACAGATAAACAAACACTGGAAGATCTTAACATCTTTGGCAAACATGGCGGAGATTCCATCTTCAATATCTTTAACCGCTGCATCACGAGAGGTGGTGCAGCGGTGCTGGATGAAATGTTCCAGTACCCGCTGTCGGACGAGCAGATGATTAACCGCCGCAGTGGTCTCATTCAGCATTTTGCCGCAAAGGAAACCGTGTTCCCGTTTGAGAATACACTCTTTGATGCAGCAGAACCTTATCTCGCAAATACGGATGAACGGACCAGGCTCACCATAGAAGAACATGCGGTCACTAAAAAACTCAGCAGCCTTATTGCACCGGATGCAGACGCTGTTCAGATCCGCAAGGGAGTGATGGCGCTTGCCAGGCTGATAAAAGGACTGCATGATTTTATTCACTCACCGGAAGTAGCGGGAATGCCTTATTACAAAACCGAGAAAGCTGCTATTGCTGCACTGCTGACAGACCCTGCGCTGAACCCCGTGATAACACAAACGGGGAAAGACAAGCTGTCGGCCGCTACAATGGCTGCTTTCGACAGTATTTTCCGTTTCCGCCACCGGGACATTATTTTAAAACTGCTGCGGCATATCTATTATCTCGATGTATACATCGCCGTGGCAAAGGTGGCAAAGGAACGGGGATTTGTGTTCCCGGTTGCCCTGCAAAAAAGCCGCCTGATGGTAACCCTGGAAGGCGTGTATCACCCGCAGGTGCCAAATGCCGTTGCCAACACTATCGGGATAACCCCGGATGGCAACGTTATTTTCCTGACAGGCGCTAATATGGCCGGGAAGTCTACTTTCATGAAATCGCTGAGCATTGCGCTGTTCCTCGCGCATATGGGTTTCCCGGTACCGGCCACCCGCATGGAGTTTTCAGTGCTGGATGGCATTTACACTACAATAAATCTTCCGGATAATCTTGGGATGGGCGCCAGCCATTTTTACGCGGAAGTGCTGCGCGTGAAAAAGATGGCGCATGAACTCAGTCAGGGTAAAAACCTGCTGATCGTTTTTGATGAAATGTTCCGCGGTACCAACGTAAAAGATGCCCACGAAGCTACTATTGCCATCACCAAAGCCTTTGCCACCAAACGTAACAGCCTGTTTGTGATTTCCACCCATATCATTGAGGCCGGGGAGGTATTAAAACAAGCCTGTGATAATGTTCATTTTATTTACCTCCCTACACGTATGGATGGTAACAAACCCGTGTATACGTACAAACTGGAAAATGGTATAACGGACGACCGTCATGGTATGATCATCATCAATAATGAGGGTATCCTCGATATGCTCCGGGCAGGTATCTCAAAATGAATTAAATGATAATAATATGAGCTTCATTGCCGATAAACAAACATTGGATGACCTGAACCTGCTGGGTAAATATAAGTCGCATTCTATTTACAGTCTTTTTAATAAAGTGCGCACAGCAGGCGGTGAGCGGTTACTGGAATCTATGTTCCAGCATCCGCTTACAACGCCGGAGGAGATCAACCGGCGCAGCAGCACGTTCCGGTACTTCCAGGAAAAGCAGCTGGAGTTTCCCTTTCAGAACGGCTCCTTCCGGGCAGCGGAAAATTACCTGGGCATGGGATCTGCCGGTAACAGGGTATCGGAAATGATTACTACGGTGAAAAAAAAGGTCTGGCATTCGCTGTTGAGAGATGACCAGTTTACTATACTGCACAACGGGCTGCTGGCTTGTATAGCCGCATTAAACGCGTTGAAGGAGCTGTTAGGTCATATGGATGATAACCATCCGCATCCTTTCCGGGAACAGGTAAAAATGTTGCTGGATATTTTTTCCGGTCACCGGTTAAAATGGCTTACCGAAGAAAAAGACGCAACACAGTTGCCGCTGATAAAAGTGGCCCGCTATGATTTCCTGTTGCGTAATACCCTGCGAAAGGAAATGGAAACCATCCTGGAAAATATCTACCTGCTGGATGTTTACACAGCAGTGAGCCAGGTGGCGCGGGAGAAAAATTTCTCTTATGCAGCCGCGCTGCCGGTAACGGATCATTTAATGCAGATGGATGGACTCCGGCATCCGGCGCTGGACAATGGTGTGCCTAATTCTTTATCCCTTCACCTGAACCGGAATGTGATGTTCCTCACCGGCGCCAATATGGCCGGGAAATCCACCTTGATGAAATCTTTTGGCATTGCGGTATACCTGGCGCATATGGGATTCCCGGTAGCCGCCGCCTCGATGAAGTTTGCGGTGAGAGATGGATTATATACCTCTATCAACGTACCGGACAGCCTGAGCCTGGGGTATAGCCATTTTTATGCGGAAGTGATGCGGGTAAAAAATGTGGCCGCAGAAGTGAGTCAGAAAAAGAACCTGGTTGTAATTTTTGACGAATTATTTAAAGGCACCAATGTAAAAGATGCGTACGATGCCACCCTGGCGGTAACGGAAGCCTTTTCCCAATACAGGAATTCCTTCTTTATTATCTCCACTCATATCATTGAGGTAGGGGAAACACTAAAACAGCGATGTGATAATCTGCAGTTTGCTTATCTGCCAACCGTGATGGAAGGCGTCGTTCCCAGGTATACTTACCAGCTTGAATCCGGTATCACTACCGACCGGCACGGCATGATGATCATAGAAAATGAGGGGATCCTGGAAATTATTTTGTCTTAGTAAGACAGAGGTCTCTCATTGCGTGGGCTTTATCTTATTATAAATATCGTTGTAGGTATCGAAGTTCCTGAACACCTGGCTGGTGGGTAAATTTAATTGTTGCGCGATCGTGGAAATGCTATCTGCTCTTGTGAGCAATTTAATGGCTTCCCTTGTCTGGTTGGTGGCGATCAGGCGGGTAACGGCCTGGATCAGCCGTTCCTGGTAGGTATTGCCTTTTACATTAATGATGTAGGGATGTGTAATAAAGCTTCTCGTAAGCTCGTCCAAACGGTTCATGAATCCGGTGAGATTGCTGTAAGGTGCATCCATCTGCGAAAAATTATTCCAGTAAAGATCATATTTAACGTAATCGATCACCATATCTATCAGCAACTCCTGTTCAAAATTAATCCCGCTGTTATTTTCGTTAACGGCAAAGCGGGTCATCACGGCAGACAGCACCGGCAAGAGATTATTTAATTCAATGAGCTGTTTGTTGCCCGCCAGCAGGTCAAGATCGGGGAGGGGAAGGAATTCACAGTCTGTAAAGTCCGTATTTTCCCCGGTGGCCAGCATTTGCAGGGCACGGACAAGCGTTACCAGGAAAGGATGCTCCCGGATGATCCCGTGATCGCTGTCGGTGAGCTGCTGGAAATTTTTATAGTCTTTGAACGCATACATGATTTTGTCCAGCACCAGGTATTCTTCCGCCTCCCGGCGGAATGATTGTTTGTTGGAATAAAAGAAAAAGCAGTTCTCCATATCCGCTTTATTATGATAGCGGATCAGGAATTGGGTTTGATAGTGATCGTATATATAGAAGGGAAAGATCCTGGGATCTTCTGTGCCATTGGCTTTCAGGAAGTATAATCCGTTATCCAGTTTGCCGGAAAAAATAAACCAGCCTTCTTCATTATTAAAGCGGGTATTAGCGGCATTAAATTCAATCAGCATTTCATTGCTGCTGCTGAGAATGGAGTAACTGGTAAGCAATGTAACAGGAACGAGTTCCGGGAAGGTGTTTTTGTCGTATTTGGCGCCGAAGAAAAGGAAGTTGGGCCGGTCCGGTGTATCGGGGTTGGTGGATTGTATGCTGAATGCTTCAAGATTTTTGCATAAGTAATCATGGGTGGCTTTGAAAGATAAGATGGGTGCAACAGAGGGGTAGTCGAAGTCGAAGTGAAATGTTTTATCGGCATCTACAATGAGGAGGTATTCCTGGTAATAGTCGATCAGGTTCACTTTCAGGCGGTAGATGCCTTTTTCCACAAACATGTCCAACTGGGAAGTGTACCCGGCATAAATGATCTGCAGATCGCCATCTACGAGCACCAGGTGTAATCCCTCCACTGGTTGGTTGAAAGCTACGAGAATATGGAATTTAGCATCAGAATTGTTCATAACCCACAGTATTTTCAGAGAAGTTGATGATAGTTTTTTGTTCACCACTTACGTTGTCGAGTAAAACATAATTCCCTTTTTCCAGTTTGTAGTGCCATTTATCTCCTATAACCACATTATCTGTACGCAGTTTGTCTGCGTTTTTATTATAGAGGGTCACATTGGAATTACGGTCAAAGGTGATTTCGAAGTTGTAGGCTTCTTCCAGTTTTTTTACTTCGCAGATCACGATATTATCGCCGCCATTGTCGGTGGAGGCGCTGCCGTTCTGGATCTTATTGTATTTCAGGGCGTAGGTAGGGAAATTGTTTTCTATGTGTTGTTTCAGGTCCAGTGCAGTGATCCTTCCGCTGTTGTTGATATCGGCATCGCCTTTCAGGCTTTCGATGAGAAAGGAGGTAAAGGCGCCTCTTTTCTGATTGGAGTCGATAGATACTTCATAGCTTAATTTCCCGTAGATGGTGGAATTGCATACCAATACTTTAGGTACGCGTTCTCCTACTTTATTCTGCCAGTCGCCAATAGGAGGGAGACCTTTTATCATCGTGTCGTTTTCCCGGCAGCAGTCAAGGAACAGTAGTACTTCATCAAAGATCCCTTTGTTAATCAGCCCGGTTAAGTAGTCCAGGCTGGAGATACAGTGATTAATCATTTTGGGCCAGAACCGCATGCATAATGCGGTATTGTTAAAGGTATTGCCGATGCCGTGGCCGGAAAAATAGAAATAGATACGATTGGTTTCGTTCCGGTGTGTTTTCGCACTTTCTGTGATGGCTTCAATGGCATTATCAATTTCGTAGCCAATCACAATCTGGTTGCTGGCATCGGATTTCAGTAGTTTGATATTGTCGGGGTTGGAAACGAGATGCATGTCGGTCAGGAATTCTGCAAATGCTGCTGCATCGGCTACTGCCCCGGAGAGTGCCCTTTTATCATAATGGTCAATACCTATTATAATTGCATATTCCATAAGTTAAATACTTTTTAGAATAGCGGTTAAAGTGAGTGTGTCGTTGTCAAAATCGCCGTGTTTAAGAGAGCTGCAGCGCAGGCTTTCGTCTGCATTTTCAAGATCGGTGGAGAGGATCAGTTTATTATTGCTGATATACTGATTCAGTTTTTTCAGTTCATCAAAGCCTTCGTAGCGGCCGGTTGCTTTCAGTTGTTCATGCAGCCCCATAATTTTGGCATCCACTTCTTCTTCAAAAAGGCCGGACACCAGGTATAGCAGGGAATGGGTGTATGTAAAGGGAATGCAATGATCTTTTTTCTCGTTGCTTTCGTCCATTGTAAACATCTTAAAATGTTTGAACACGCCTTTTTCCTGCGCAGGACTTCCTTTCTGGAGGAAGAAGTCTGTTCTGCAGGCGGGCGCCAGGAAGAAAACGTTGTTATAGGTAACGGCATTGAAATGGTTGGTAGTGGCTTCGAGCAGGTTGCATACGGCAATGGCGCCGGCGCTGTGTCCAATCAGTTCTATATCCAGTTTTTTCCCTGCGGCCTTTTGTTTTTGCAGGTGTGCATCCAGCAGGGAGAGGAAGTGCGTGCCGGCATGCAGGTTGGTACCGGTTCGCCCGTTGTTGCTGCTGAACATGTTGCCGGATTTATCTTTGATCTGTTTCCAGCCCCAGCCGCCAATTTTATCCAGGTACAGTTTTCTGAAGGCTTCTTCCATGATGGTAGGGTAGAAGTCGTGGTGCGTTTTTTTAAAGTAGCGTTTTAATACGGCAAAGGCTATTTGCGCTACTACTTTGGCTACAAACAGCATTCCGCCCCTGGCCGCTTCATCGCCTGCGACCTGTTCATATTTAAGTTCGTCCGATCCTTCGGCGCTCACCAGCCCTTTGGCTTCTGTTTCCAGTTTGGCGTAGTAGGTGCTGTAGTTCTCGTCTTCCTCATCTATTTCAAGAGGTGTTCCACCGCGGGCATCCAGTGATCTGTCGAGGTCTTCAAAAGGCTCGATCTTTTGTTTTTCTGCGGCAATGGTTTCGTCGCTGAGGTAGGTGCCGCCGCCTTTGGCATCATCCAGCCCCAGTTTTTTAGCCACCAGTTTGGTAACGAATTTCACGATCTCATCGAACACGCCTTTGCCGGTGAGCGCTTTCAGGTTTTTCAGGTTTTGCATCACTACTTCAGCAGGACCGGTTTCCCATACAAAGGCAACGGTATGTCTTTTTGCTGCTGTATCGGCGAAGTGTTCTTTCATGACGGCGGCTGCTTTCAGCCCGCTTTTTTCGCTGACCAATCCACCGTGAAAATAGATCAGCAGTTTTTCGATATCTTTTTCTTCAAGGAAGCTAAAGATTTGTTCTACATCGGCCGGAGTAGAGGACAGGTGGCCGGAACCGGCAAAAGTGCCATCGGCGCCAACATTCACAAAGAAGATTTTTTCAAGTGCTTCCATGATCTTTTTTTTGGGGATGATTTGAATACACGGAAAGGCCCATTTTTATTTGGGATTATTGGGGTACTGGTTTGGAGTTACTCGTCTTTTGGGGCTTCTTTTCCTGATCTCTAATATCGGTCATTTTTATAGAAATTCAAATTTATTGTACAGGGAGAGGTCTGCCGGGTTAGTTTTATCTGAAAAAATTATTGGTTCTTTTTTATGAAAACCAAAATACTTGTATACCTTGTTGCCTGCGCTTAAATTGCGAAGGTATCCGCCTTCCGAAATAGAGCACCGTGCGGGCGAACTCCTTAAATTGCCCGGGGTAGCCGACCAGGCGCATAAGCGGGCATCATTGCTTTCCGGTGGCCAACAGCAGCGGGTGGCTATTATAGACGAAGTGCATCTAAGGTAGCCTCGCCGCCAGCTTCTCCGGCATATATTTCAGTACCTGGTAAATGATCTTCCATTTGGCTCCCGGCACAATGGCAAAACGATTCCCGGCATTCACTATTTTCTGTGCAATAAAGGAAGGCTCCATCAGTAAGTATTCGGGAAGGTCAAGCCCTGCTGTCATTTTACTGCGGATATACCCCGCTATTATTACATTAACAATAATTTTCCTGGAGAACAGGTATTGCCGCAGTCCTGCAAGATACTGTGTGAATGCAGCTTTGGTACTCCCATATACAAAGTTACTCTTGCGTCCGCGTACGCCGGAAAGCGACGATAGCCCGATGATCCTTTCCAGGTGATCGTTTTCCTTGTCGGTAATGATGATATTAAGAATAGACAGGGCGCCGGCATAATGCACGTTGATCATCCGGTAACTGCCTTCCCAATCTACCAGTGCTTGTTCGTTGGTTACCTGGAATCCGGCAGCGTATACCACGATGTGAGGTTTGGCAGGCAGGCCGGCGTAAAATCCTGCATGACCGGAAAAAGCGGTGGCATCAAAATAGCAGATAGTCAGTTGCTGATCAGCTGCTTTCCTGGCTTTCATAAACGACGCGATGTCGCCGGTGCTGCGTGAAGCAGCCATAACATGATAGCCTTTCTCCAGGTACAGTAATATTGCTTCTTTGGCCACATCGGAATTGGCGCCGAGGACAAGGACTGTTTTGATAGCAGGAAGATTCATAGATCATAAAAATAGTCATTGTCCGGATATTAGTTGCATTGCCGGAAACGTAATTTCCGGCAATGCAACGGGAACGGTGTCAGGATCTTCTTTTACTGATATCACAAAGCATATCGGAATGGATATTCAGCCCGATGTTGGCGTTAACTTCCATTATTTTTTAAAAAAAAGATCCCCTACCGGATGAAAAAAATCTCTACTATGCTGATGTTGGTGGCGGCTATGATGACAACAAACCAGTTAAAAGCACAAGAGCTGGTAAAGGCAAGCTTGATTTCCTGAAGGCCGTTACCGAACTGGGCGTATCCTTTGACTACAATAAAGTAACCGTAGGAATAGAGGGCAAAGAAGCGAACTATCTCAAAAGAAAAAAGCAGAAAAGATGTCAAAGAGCCCGGAAAAGGCGACAAATGGAGGGAAAGGGACAGTTCGCTACAGGTAAGCGGATTGGTGACGCATATGCCAAAGCGGGAAAAGAACTGGGACAGCGGGTGAGTAAAAAGCAAAATAGTAACTGGTATCTCCAGTCAAAAAAAACCGGTGCAGCTCTGTATTACTGCACCGGTCTGGGGAACATTGTATTTATTGATGGGGCCGGGTTATCAACAATGACGTTAAGACACACTATTAAAAACTAAAATTGGGGTGTTACCGAGATGCCATCATTACTACAAACTGTTGCCAGGTATGTGTTTGATGGGATCTCCGGATAAAAGGCCATCAGCTATTCTTCTTGTTAATCCATATAGGATTGTATTACAGGGGCAAAAGTATAGTGCAGAAGCCAGGCAATCAACTGCGAAAATTCGCAGGTTATGCGATTCTTTATTATTTTTACGATCAAAAAGATGCATCCTGATAAGTTGGCGTTTGGTAGTTACTCGAAAGGATTTATAACTGATGTTCCGGCTGATCTCACCAGCCCGGAGGCATTGCATTTTAAAAATACGATCCGCCGGTTTGCGGAAGAAGCCATCTATATTTACTCCTTTAAAGAAAATAAGATGCTGTATGCTGATGGCTGGGAGGAATTGCTCGGCTATGCAGATCATGAAATCAGCATGCTCACCATTGTAAATATCACTGCACCCGAATATGCCCCTTTTTCCAATGAACTGAACGATAAAGCCCTGATGTTCCTGCACAATAAATTTATTGGCGACGAGCAATACAGCTTTACCATCGAATTAAAAAAGATCCATAAAAATGGTACGCCGGTACCCCTGATCAGCAAAGTGGGCGTATTTACCACAGAACAGGGGAAGGTGACCAGCATCATTGGCCACTCCCAGAAAAATGAGAGCATTAAATTCGGAAACGTGATGCGCTATGCCGCCTACGGACCGGAAAAGTCTGAGTTTGAAGAAGAGCTGAACAAGCAGCTGTTCCGGTATTATGCCATCTCTGAAAAAGAGAAAGACGCCCTTTCGTTGGTGGCTGAGGGTTATTCCTTCAAGGAAATTGCTGCCCGGTTTGGAGTGTCACAGTCGGCTATCGAAAAAAGGATCTTACCGATGTATAAACGTTTCGGTGTAAAAAGCCTGACCCACCTCATCAGCTTTGCATTTGCAAATCATATTCTGCCTTAGCCGCTTTGTTTTTCCGGGCATACCGTTCCAGGTTGAGTGAAAGCATTTTTTCCCGTTCCACACCTATGCTGTGCAGCATGTTTTGCCAGGCAGCAGATAGTTTACGGTCCTGATCGTCATTGCCCAATACCCAGATAACATTGGTATCCTTCAGCGCGGTTCTGTTAATGTCGTTGGTAGAAGAGCCATCCACAAAGCTGAGGAAGCGATCGGATGTGATCAGGTCTTCCTTAACCGGGTTGCCGGGGTTAATATCATCTATCACCAGTATGGAAGCTTTGCGCCAGGTCCACAGCACATCGGCAGTGGAGTCATCGTCCTGCTCATAAAACATGCAGTAAAGCTTCATGGCGGACGTATATACCGCGGAATAGTGGCGGATGGATAACTCGGTAGCTATTGCCACGCTCAAACTTGTTTTGCCGCTGTTCTTGGGGCCAAACAGGAACAGGTGCATGCCCTGTGTATTGCTGTCCAGGAAACGCCTGATCAGGCCGATATCCTCCGGGGCAATCTGCTCTGTACTCCACTGGCTCAGCCGGAACTGAAACGGATAGCCGGGTGTTTGCAGGTACATTTTGGTAAGATACCAGTAATAGGTAGGATACAGGAGCAATGTGGCAGTTGCGATGACTACCACTCTGGCCACCGTGGTGTCTTTGCATAACAGGGAACAGAAAAAAGCACCCAGCCAGAAAAACAACAGGTCGGTGATGGTGTCAAAAGCCACATTTCCCCAGGCAGGCTGAAATACATAGGACTTTACACCGCCTTTTTTTCCAAAGGTCAACGGCCACAGGAAGTTGATGGCCTCAAATACCAGCCATACGGCGCTGATGCTCCAGGCGGCGGTAAGTGCGGCACGCGTTTCCTCTATGCGGTTCTTCAGCACCAGGTATAAAATGAAAGCGGGAATAAACCCCAGTGAGAAGTGACCAAACTGATTTGCCAGCCACGTATAAGTAAGCGTAACCCCGCGGTAAGAGTCCTTACCTCCGAGGTCAGCCTTCAGCTGACGGAACATGTTTCCGCGGGTAATAGTTTTTTTCATGAGCAGTTCGGGATGGCAGCGGTTGGATAATCGAGGGTAAATATAATAAGTTGACAGAAATAATATACCGGCTTCCCCAAAAAAAGCATTGAAATAACAAGACTGCCCGGGATTAATAATCTGCAGGAAATGAGTATTAAACCCGGAGCATTAAGTAAGATCTTTATAAAGCATTTAAGAAATCCAGATATAGAGGAACGCTTTTTTCAATCCATTCAGCAGAAGAATTGTACTCAATCCCATAGTATGCAAACAGGGGTTTGTAATCAGCTTTTATATATTCAAAAGTAAGCTCGAATGGACGGGTTAATTCTTCCAGGGAATATTTATATACTTCTGTTGGACCCAATTCACGTTCATCCAATCCCAATGAGATAGCCAGGGCAATTTTCTTTCCCGAAACCTTATAACCGCTTTTACTTCCATAAGCCCATCCGTGAGTCAAAACTTCATCTAACCATTTCTTGAAAAGCGGGGGACAATTGAACCAGTAATATGGAAACTGAAATACAATTTTGTCATATTGCTCCACCAGTTTTTGTTCTGCCGGTACATCAATTTTTTCATCAGGATAAACTTCGTACAACCTGTGAACTGTATATCTGTCAGGAAATTTATTCAATTCTTCCATCCATCTCCTGTTAACAACCGAATTTTCCATATCGGGATGGATGATGATTACCAATGTCTTCATTTTATCTAAGCTTAAAATTATTCGACGCAAAGATAAAGTGCATAGCCTAAATGTTGTAGGTTAGCAACCAAATGTAACGTACTATAAAAAATGTAAGTAATGTCTAAGATAAAAGAAACATCTACAAACTTTGCCAACAAACAAGCACTGGCCGATGAATGTCCGGAAGCTTATGCTGCAAACATTATTGGCGGACAATGGGCTTTGGTAATTTGTTCCTGGTTGGTAAACGGAAAACTCAGATTCGGCGAATTGAAGAAAAAATTGCCAAACATAACGGAACGAATGCTGACCCTGCAACTGCGGAAACTGGAGGAAAACAAAATTGTGAAACGAACCATTTACACAGAAGTGCCACCACGGGTAGAATACGAACTAACCCCCATCGGCTACGAATTGAAACCCATCATCAAACACCTCGAGAAGTGGGGACAGAAACATAAAGATCTAAAGTAAAAGAATTACAAGTGCTGAAGTAAGTATTTCTTTAAAGAGAAAGGACAGCACACCGGGGGCTGCATATATTATTACAAAAAAAATCGCCGTGTCGGTTTTGTTCTATTTTCCGGCTGACCGCCATAGTAGCTTTGAGAAAAAATAGATCATGAAAACAGCAAATACCACAAAACAAACAGTACTCGTATTAGGTGGCACCGGTAAAACCGGCAGCAGGGTAGCCGCACAACTAAAAGAAAAAGGCTGGCCCGTACGTATCGGATCACGTTCTGCTAATCCTTCTTTTGACTGGGAAGATAAAACCACCTGGGAGCCCGCCTTACAGGGTATTGATGCCGTATATCTCAGCTATCATCCTGATCTGGCCATACCTGGCGCAGTGGATAAGGTACGTTCACTTACCCAAACAGCTATAAAAAGCGGCGTCAGGAAAATAGTGCTGCTATCCGGCCGGGGAGAGAAGGAAGCCCAGGCATGTGAGCAGATTATTATGAACAGTGGAATCAGCCGGACCATCGTCAGGTGCGCCTGGTTTAACCAGAATTTCAGTGAAGGCTATCTTGTAGACCCGCTGCTGGCCGGCCATGTAGCGCTCCCGGCCGGAAACGTGGCTGAGCCGTTTATTGATGTGGAAGACATTGCAGATGTAGCTGTTGCGGCGCTTACCACAGAAGACCATAACGGCCAGTTGTACGAACTCACCGGTCCGCGTATGATGACCTTTGAAGAGGCTGTCCAGGAAATTGCCAAAGCTGCGGGCAAACCCATTCAATACCAGGCCATCCCAGTGGAAGAATACAAAGCCATGCTGATTGAATACAATATCCCGGATGACTTCATCTGGCTGGTCACCTACTTATTTACCGAAGTACTGGATGGCCGGAACGCCCATCTCAGCGATGGCGTGCAACGCGCACTGGGCCGCGCCCCACGCGACTTTTCCGAATATGCCCGGAAAACCGCTGCCGAAGGCGTTTGGAATGCATAGAGAAGGGCATATAATTTATGACAGCTGATTAACAACATCGTTTCATGGCGGAGAAAATTTCCTGCAACCGCCGGCAGGCTGAAATACGAAAGATACCCCCTTTCGGAAATGAATACTCCCATCTTACTTTTTTTTTATAACTTTAGGACGTGAAAAAAGCCGTCGCTATATTTTTAATGGCTCTTTACCTGCTGGGTACCACCGAAGCAGGGCAGGTGTTAAAACTGCCGCTGCTGGTGGGGCATTATATAAAACACAAGGGTGATAGCCCCGGCATTACCATCGCCTCATTTTTTAGGATGCATTACGTGGATGCTCAGCCATATGATGCAGATTACAGGCAGGATATGGAGTTACCGTTCAAAACCTGTTTATATTTTTTCACGCTTACCCCACCAAGTATATTACCTATCTTACCGCAATTATCATTTAAGGAGCCCACAGAGGCCCCTGTAAGATGGAAGATAATTAATGACGAGATCCCTCCTTGTCTCCTTTTACACAGCATTTTCCAGCCTCCCCGGGCATAGCTATATCATACAATTCAGGTTTTTATTTTTTCTGAAACCGGCGTAATGCCGCCTATGGCCGCATGCGGGAAAGGTTTTGGGGTGCGTTATCCCATTTATCTTACCGGCATGTACCTGGCTGGTGCAGCGCGTGCTGTATCTGCGGGTGATTACGCTGTTGTATTCATATATCCCAATAGATAATCATGTTAAATAAGATCATTCATTTTTCTGTCAGGAATAAACTGATCATTCTGCTGTTTGTACTGGCATTGATCGGCTGGGGGAGTTATTCGGTGACGCAGCTGCCTATTGATGCAGTGCCTGATATTACCAATAACCAGGTGCTGGTGATCACGTCGGCGCCGGGTCTTGGTGCGCCGGATGTGGAACGTTTTATCACCGTTCCTATAGAACAGGCCACACGGAATGTGCCCGGCATTATTGAGCAACGCAGCTTTTCCCGTTTCGGGCTTAGCCTGGTGACCATTGTATTCAACGACAATACAGATGTGTACTGGGCGCGGCAGCAGATCAGCGAGCGACTGGGGCAGGTGCGTCCACAAATCCCTGCGGGCATGGGAGATCCGCAGCTGGGGCCCGTGACTACCGGCCTGGGGGAAATATTCCAGTATGTAGTGAAACCTAAACCCGGCTACGAAGGCAAATACGACCTGATGGCCCTGCGGGATATACAGGACTGGATTGTACGCCGTCAGCTCCTGAGTGTGGAAGGCGTGGCCGATGTAAGCAGCTTTGGCGGATTGGTTAAGCAATATGAAGTAGCCATTGACCCTGATAAACTTAAAAGCTTCGGACTAACGGTAGCGGATGTATTTAAAAGCTTACGGGATAACAACCAGAACACTGGCGGCGCTTACATTGAGAAAGGCCCGAATGTGGTTTTTATCCGCAGTGAGGGCCTCGCCAAGAATATCGGGGACATTAACAATATCGTGGTAAAGCAGGTAAGCGGTGGAGTGCCGCTACTGGTAAGGGATGTGGCTAAAGTGCAGCAGGGCCATGCCGTGCGGTATGGGGCTGTGGTATATAACGGCGAAGGAGAAGTAGCCGGCGCCGTAGTGATGATGCTGAAAGGAGAAAACAGCGCGGCGGTAATAAAAGGCATCAAAAACAGGGTAAAAGAAATTGAAAAAACACTGCCGGAAGGCGTGATCATTGAACCCTTCCTGGACCGTACCAAAATGGTGGACAACGCTATTTCCACCGTGGAACGGAACCTGCTGGAAGGAGCGCTCATCGTGGTTTTTGTGCTGGTGATATTCATGGGCAACATCCGGGCCGGCCTGATCGTAGCCTCCGTGATCCCGCTGGCGATGTTGTTTGCCATTATCATGATGAATCTCTTTGGGGTGAGCGGGAACCTGATGAGCCTCGGTGCGCTCGATTTTGGCTTGCTGGTAGATGGCGCCGTGATCATCATCGAAGCAGTGATGCATAAGCTCACCAAAGGCGCTTCACTGCATGGAACCACCCTGATGACGCAGGAGCAGATGGACAATGAAGTAGAATCTTCTGCCAAAACCATGATGAACAGCGCGGCTTTCGGGCAAATCATCATCCTGATTGTTTATCTCCCTATACTTTCCCTCCAGGGCATTGAAGGAAAAATGTTCCGGCCAATGGCGCAAACAGTATCTTTTGCTATCATCGGCGCATTTATTTTGTCACTTACCTATGTGCCGATGATGGGCGCACTGGTGTTAAATAAAAAGCTAAGTCATAAAGAGAGCTTCGCCGATAAAATGATGCGCGCGGTACAGCGGTTTTATGATCCTTTGCTGAAGAATGTATTGCGTACGCCCCGGCTGGTGGTGGGACTGGCGTTTGTATTATTTGCCGCTGCCATCCCGGTGCTGATGTCGCTGGGCGGAGAGTTCATCCCGCAGCTGGAGGAAGGGGATTTTGCGGTAGATACAAGACTGCTCACGGGTTCGTCTTTAACCAATACCATCAACACTACGCAGAAGGGAGCACGGATACTGCTGGATAAATTCCCGGAAGTGCAGAAAGTGGTTACCAAAATAGGTTCCGGTGAAATACCGACAGATCCGATGCCGATGGAAGCCGCTGATATGATGGTAATATTGAAACCCAAAAAGGAATGGACCAGCGCCACTTCCTTCCCGGAGCTGGCAGGGAAAATGAGCGCAGCACTGGAAGAAGTACCCGGTATTGCCACCGGCTTCCAGTTCCCGGTGCAGATGCGGTTTAATGAACTGATGACCGGCGCCCGGCAGGATGTGGTATGTAAGATCTTTGGCGACGACCTGGACACGCTTTCTGCTTATGCCGGTCAGTTAGGCAAAGTAATACAATCCATTAACGGGGCTACGGATCTTTATACAGAAACGGTGACGGGTATTCCACAACTGGTGGTTACCTACAACCGGGAAGCGATTGCGCGGTTTGGCGTATCAATAAATGATATCAATAATACATTGCAGGCTGCGTATGCAGGGGCCATAGCGGGCCTGGTGTTTGAAGCGGACAAACGCTACGACCTGGTGATCCGTATGGACGACCGGCAGCGCCGGGATATCAATGAAATAGGCAACCTGCTGGTGGGGCTGCCCGGCGGACAACAAGTGCCGCTGCATATGCTGGCCGGTATTGAACTCCAGGATGGCCCTTACCAGATCCAGCGGGAAGATGCCCGGCGGAGAATCACCGTAGGCTTTAACGTACGGGGAAGGGATGTGCAGAGCATTGTGCAGGAGTTGCAACGTAAGGTGGGCAGCCATGTAAAATTCCCTGCGGGTTACTACGTTACTTACGGAGGACAGTATGAGAACCTGCAACATGCTACCCGGCGCCTCGCCATAGCGCTGCCGGTGGCGCTGCTGCTGATCTTCCTCCTGTTGTTTTTTGCATTCCGCAACCTGAAATATTGTGTGCTTATTTTTTCGGCCATTCCTTTATCTGCTATAGGAGGAGTACTGGCAATCTGGCTGAGAGGAATGCCTTTCAGCATCTCCGCCGGCGTTGGTTTTATAGCGCTTTTCGGCGTAGCGGTATTAAACGGGATTGTGTTGATAGGAGAAATGAACCAGTTGAAAAAAGAAGGTATGACAGATATCATGCAGATCATTTTACAGGCCACGCACGATCGGTTAAGACCGGTGCTGATGACCGCCACCGTGGCATCGCTGGGCTTCCTGCCAATGGCGCTGAGTCAGGGCGCGGGCGCGGAAGTGCAACGTCCGTTGGCCACCGTGGTGATAGGCGGGCTCATTACCGCTACCATGCTTACCTTGCTGGTGTTGCCCTGCCTGTATTACCTGGCTGAAAAAGGATGGCGGTCACCCAACGCGAAGGCCGTTGCCGCCCCGCTGATAGTATTACTGCTGGCTTGTCCCGGTTTACTGAAAGCACAGAACGCTAAGCCGCTGTCACTGCAGGATGCGCTTCATATCGCGGTAGAACAAAACCGGCAGATAGCGTTGGGCCGTTTGCAGGAATCTTATTACGAAGCATTGCGTCATTCCTCCGTAGACCCCGCGAGGACTGCCATTACCGGGGAACTGGGAAATATTAACAGCACTTCTTTTGATAATAAGTTTACCATTGCCCAGGGGTTTTCTCTCCCCGCCTTATACAAAAAACAAAAGAATGTTTTTGAACAGGAATGGTTGGGGGCACAATGGCAAACCACTTTACAGAAAGCTGAAATTATCCGGTTGGTGAAACAGGCATACCTGCAACTGCAATACATCAACAGCCGGCGGTTATTGCTGGAGAAAATGGACAGCACCTATTCCCGGTATACAAAAGTAGCTGCCCTGCGTTTTGAGAAAGGAGAAACCAACCTGCTGGAAAAAACATCTTTGGAGAACCAGGCCAGCCAGATAAAAATGTTGCTGCAGATGACCTACGCTGATGAGAAAGTAGCGGGTGTACAACTGGGTACTTTGCTGAATGAGCGTGGCGCTATAACGGCTACGGATACACTGAACGCAAATGTGGTGCTGTACGATACCACTTTGCTGGCACAGCACCCGGTGCTGCAGCTTTACCAGCAGCAGCACCGGATTGCAGCAGGGAACACACAACTGGAAAAAGCAAAGCTGCTGCCGGACTGGAACCTGGGATATTCTAACCAGTCGATCATAGGCTGGCAGATGGATAGAAACCAGGTGGATCACTATTATGGCGGCGGTACGCGTTTTTCCACCGTGCAGATTGGCGTAGGCATTCCCATTTTTGCCAGAACGCAGCGGGCAAAAATAAAGGCGGCTACACGTATGGAGGATATCGCGGCGTTGTCGTCGGAAGTGGCTGCCACAAAGCTGTGGGCGCAATTGCAGCAAAACCACAGTGAATACCTGAAATACCAGCAGGCGGTGGATTACTATACCGGCAGCGCGTTACGACAGGCGGAGGTGATGATCCAAACGGCTAATCTTACCTATAAGAACGGAGAGATCGGCTATATAGAATGGGGAACGCTGATTAACAACGCCGTTACCCTGCAAAGCGAATACCTGGACGCCGTAAAGGAACTGAACCTGCGGAAAATAGAGCTTGAATATTTATTGTCATCCAATCAAAATTAGCGGCATGAAAAAGTTATTGATATATAGTGTGCTGATGATGGCGGCAGTTGCCTGTAAGCAAAAGAACGAAACGGCAGCTTCCACATCATCCGCACCGGCAGCATCAGAACAGAACGTGGTGATGCTCGACAGTTTACAGAAGAAGAACGCAGGTATTGTAACCGCTACCGCGCAGGAAGGCACCACACACGCTACTATCCGGGCCTCCGGCTCTGTAGATGTGCCTCCCCAGAGCCTCATTTCGGTGAGCTTTCCGTTGGGCGGATATTTAAAAAGCACCACACTGCTGCCAGGCTCCCCGATATCCAAAGGACAGGTAATTGCGGTGATGGAAGATCCGGCCTATGTGCAGTTGCAACAGGATTACCTTACGGCAAAGGCTAAAATGCAATACCTGGCTACGGATATGCAGCGGCAAAGGGAACTGAGCGAGGCAGATGCTACCAGTAAGAAAACCTACCAGCTTGCGCTCAGCGAATATAATACGCAGGAGGTGATGATACAATCGCTCGCCGCCAAGCTGCGGATTATTCACATTAACCCGGATAAACTAAGCCCGGGCACCATATCAGGCGTAGTGCCCATTTATGCGCCTATCAATGGTTACGTGAGCAAAGTGAATGTGAATATCGGCAAATACGTAAATCCTGCGGATGTATTATTTGAGCTGGTAAATCCCGATGACATCCATGCTGCTATTACGGTATTTGAAAAGAATATCAACTCCTTTAAAAAAGGCATGCATGGAAAAGTAAGCCTGGTGGATAAACCGGACGAGTGGTACGATGTGGAAACCATTTTGGTGACCCGCAACGTGGATGAAAACAGGAGTGGCGTGCTGCATTGCCATTTTGAAAAGCAGATGCTGCACCTGTTGCCGGGCATGTTCCTGAACGCTGTATTTGAACTGGATAATAAACCGGCCGCAATTGTACCAGAAGACGCACTGGTGCGTTATAATGGAAAGGAGTATGTGTTTACGACAGCAGATGAAAGCAGCTTCCACCTGGTACCGGTAACCGCCGGCGACCGGGAAAATGGCAAGGTGGCATTGCTGCCGGACAGCACCGACTGGCTGAAAACAAAGATTGTTGTTCAGGGCGCATATTCCCTGTTGGGCAAATTGAAAAACAAGGTGGAAGAGTAGTGGTAACTGGCACGGTTATACGTCTTTTTAAAAAATTGATATGTTATGTATTCCAATAAGGCTGACCTGTTAGGAGAGATAGAAGAATATATCAGTTCATTGCTGAACAGGGAGCTGGCGGCGCCGGTTTCGTTTCATACTATAGTCCATACCCGGACCGTGGTAGCGGCGGTAGCGGAAATAGGCGCCGCCAGCGGGCTTACACCCGCTCAACTGCAACTGGTGCAGATAGCCGCGTGGTTTCATGATTCAGGTTATTGCTATACTTACATAGGCCATGAAGAAGAAAGCAAAAAGGTGGCGCAGCAATACTTATCGCAACACGGTATGCCTGAAGCCGCCATACAACAGGTACTGGCCTGCATTGAAGCCACCAAAATGCCGCAGCATCCTTTAACGCTCCTGGAAGAAGTGCTTTGTGATGCAGACCTTTACCACCTGTCGCAGGACAATTACCAGGAAGAAGAGGCGCTGCTCCGGGAAGAGTGGGCTGACTGCCTGTTTCAGTGTTTTACGGATGAGGAATGGAACCGCATGAATAATGCCTTCCTCATCCGGCACCAATACTTCACCGACTACGGACGAAGGGTATTACAGGAAAGAAAAGAGATGTGGTTGAAAAAAAGAGACAACAGGCAGGCAGACATCTGAAAAGAAAATGTAGCTTCCCACTATAGAAATCAGTAATGGAAACAAACCAAGTCACTGCTTTACGCCAGCATTTCAACGAAACCATTGAAAAATGGATGGCGCACCTCAACGGCTACACGTTGGAAATGCTTTGCCGGAAACCCCGCGAGGATACCTGGTCGCTGGGACAGGTGTACCTGCACATTATAGCAGATACCGGCTATTTTGTTGAGCAAATGAAAGCAGCTTTGCTGGACCATGCCAACCATGATAAAGCCATGCACAAACATGCCAAAGCGATGTTTGCCAATAGTGCATTCCCTGATATGTTGCTCGGAAACCCTTCCAATGATCCTTATTCAAGACAACCACAAAGTAAAGATGAATTATTGCAGGGCCTGTTGCGTTTAAAGCAGGAGGTGAATGCGATCGATTTTTCAACGGCAGGCGGGAAAACCGAACATCCGGGTTTGCTCTTTTTTAGTTCGCTGGAATGGCTTCAGTTTGCGGAAATGCACATGAGACATCATCTGAGGCAGAAAGAGCGGATTGATGAACAACTTTTCAGATAAAAAATGAAGCAGGGAATAGTCTTTACATTTATAGCGGTTTTGATGACGGTTCATGTAAACGGGCAGTCGGAAAGTGCGGCATCCATAGACAGCATCCTCACTGAAATGACCCGGCAGGACCAGTTTTCAGGGGCGGTGCTCATCGCAGACCGGTCGGGCGTATTACTTTCCAAAGGCTATGGCTATTCCGACCGGGAGCATAAGATTAAAAATACGCCCGACACGAAGTTTAGCTTATCATCAGGATCAAAGATCTTACGGGAACGGCTATAGCCTGTCTTGCGCAGGAGGGCAAATTAAAAGTGACAGATACCCTGGGACAATACCTGAACGGATTTGCGGGGGGAGGCAAGATCACTATCCACCAGATGCTTACTCATTCGGCGGGGTTGGATGATTTCTTTAAAGCAAAGAACTTCAGTTACGAAGGTGTGAAGAACTGCACGGATATGTTACCTTTTATGAGAGGGCTACCATTGGTATACACTCCCGGCGATAGTTGCATCTATTCAACCGGCGATTGTATTGTACTTGGTGCGATCATAGAAAAGATTACGGGTATGAGCTTCCAGGATTATATTAAAAAACGGTTCGTTGAGCCATTGGGGTTAGTGAATACCAATTTTACTGCTTATGGGGAGTTGGATGACGGTCAGCGGGGTTATGCTGTGGGCTATCGTAAAACAGATCCGGCCGGATATAAACGTATCCCTTACAATTACGACAATGGCGCTATCCCGTTATCGGCGGGCGGGGCCTGGAGCAGCGTGACAGATCTGTACCGTTTTGATAAAGCGGTGTTTTCTGGTGAAATACTGAATAAAGAATACCTGGCGCAAATGACGGCCAGGTATTCTTCTCAATGGGAGCATACTCACTTTGGTTATATCTGGATAACCACAGATAAGCAGGGCTATTACAGTATCGGGCATGCAGGAGATAGTTCAGGATGGCATGCTATGAACGACTATTACCCCAAACAGCAATACACGGTCATCCTGTTAACAAATTTTGGATCGGTGGATTTATACGATCTTTCAAAAAAAATTGAAGCCGTGTTATTCCCGGCTGGATTTAGTAACTAAGAAAGGATCTCTACTTCCTCCGGGATCACAAAGAACAGAACGCATCCGGTGTTGCTCGTAACAGAGTGCCGGAAGCCTGGTGGCGTATACAGGTAATCGCCTGCCAATAGTGTGGCATGTTCCAGTACGGCGTCGCCACTCAGCACAAAGATCTCTTCCCCTCCGGGATGGTTATGATACGGATACTTGGCGCCGGGCTCAAATTTGAGTAAGATAGTTGTAGAGCGTCCGGCGGCTTCGTCGTACCGGAGCGACTTTACGAATATTCCTTTATAGTGAATATTTTTCTCTACGAGTGGTTGCCATTCAACCTGGTTACTTTTAGTGATGTAGTGATGGATGTCTGTATTCATGATTATTGTTTTTACATGATACAAAGGTGGGTTTTATGGGTGGCTCCGGGAATAGAGAATCCTGCAAAAAGCATGTAACATTTACAGGGCGAACTGCTCTTTGTAAAGTTTGGGGGAGATCCGGGTTTGTTTTTTGAAGAAGTTGGAAAAATAGAAGGGGTCGTTGAACCCGAGTTTATAAGCGACTTCTTTTACGGACAGATCGCCATAGGTAAGCATTCGTTTTGCTTCAGACGTAACAAGGCCGTAAATTACGTTCTGGGCTGTTTTCCCGGCATGGAGCTTCGCCAGCTCATTGAGTTTGGCCTCCGTAGTACCGAGCAGCTTTGCAAATTGTGCAAGGGTATAGTTATGCTCAAAGTTATCCCTCACCGCTTCCAGGAACCTCAGGAATAGCGCTTCCGGTTTCCAGATTTCATCGCCACGTTTCACCTTTGCCCGGTTGATAGACACCAGTATCAGGGCTACGCGGCTATGCACAGAAATGAGGTATTGGTAAGGCTGCTCCTGTAATTCCTCCCGGATGAGGGCCAGTTGTGTTTCCATGATATCTTTATCCACAGGGATTACTTCATTCATGGCGAAGTGGCAGAAAAGTCCGTTGTGAAAAATGAGTTCAATATCCTTATCATCTTTACAGAAAAAATTCAATGTGAATTCCAGTACAAATCCTTTGGCTTTCTGAGCCGGCCGGATACTGTGTATCTGGCCGGAGGTAATAGTGATAACGTCGCCTGGCTTCAGGGTAAATACAGTATGATCTGCCTGTACATTTAGTTTTCCTGCTGTACAGTAAACCAATACATACTTCATGATGCGCCGTGGTTCGCCGGGAAACGGGCTATGGTCCAGGTCTTTTATTTCAATCATCCTGTACTTGGTGGTTGTGTTACCGAAGATAGTATTTTAAACGGTATCCTGAATCTGCGTATTTAATATTTCCGATACGCATTTACAGTGCGTATCGGAAGCGGATTTTTATAAAGACAATTTCTTTATTGAAACCCAAAACCAAATTAAAAATGACATTTAAAAATGTAACTGAATTGACAGGAACTGCCGGCACAACTAATGGTGAGCTTTGCCATCTGTTGGGATATCATGATCCGGCCGATGGAGGAGGCGGCGTATTTTACTGGGATAGTACTTCTTCTTTAGATCCCAACCTGGGTACTATATTCAAAGTGGGCAATCTACCCGGCAGGTGGATCAGGAATATTGATGGAAACATTATCAATGTTCTGTGGTTTGGCGCTTCAGGAAGTCCTGCCATTGATTCAACTGCTGCATTGCAGGATGCAGTCCGTGTAGCAAATGCTTACTCGGCTACTTCGCCGGATCCGGGTTCCACTTATTATGGGAACAAGCCTACCTTATATTTCCCCAGGGGAGACCGGTACACCTGCAACGATACCCTCAATATTGCCGCCGGTGTGAATGTGGAAATGGAAGCGCCGGTAAGTTTTGTTGATCCTACTGATTCACTGCCGGGTATGGTGATAGGAAGTGATAGCGTAACCAATGCATCCATAAAACTTAGCCTCCGGATCGTTAAGGAAACAATATCAGCCTGGACAAATGAAAGCTGTATTGGCGTAAAGCTCATTAACCTTTTATCATCAAGACTAAACCTGGAATTTGTAAGCTCCTTTACCATTAATGTGCAACTCCTTGGTAGTGGACAATGCGCCTACAACAGGGTGGGAATAGGTACGTTAAAAGACGGCAAAATACAGCTGGACCTGCAGGCGTCAGGAACAGACGGTTTTTGTAACGAAAATGTTTTTACCGGCGGACGATTCAGCGTGAACTCAGGAAGTACGCTGGCGGATAAAGCAAGGTATGGCGTCAGGATAGGAATGTCGGGAACAACCGCGCACATACCCAACAACAATGTATTTTACAAGCCCAGTTTTGAGCTGAGTGCGTCATATATCACTGATCCAACCGTTACGGAATGCCGCGCCGTATTAATAAACCGGGGAATTAATAACCGGATGTGGGATGCACGGAATGAAAACAGCGGGAAGTGTTCAATGAAAATCACCGGTGCAGACAGCGTGCAGAATAGTGTTTATATCGGATATACCGATTTATCTGCCAGTGAGGTAAATGATACTGCTGTTCAGATAGAGGACGGAAGTAAATCCCGTAACAACCGGGTGGCTAATTATCCAAACTATTATAACGATGCTGTTAATAACAGTAATTGCTGGCAATCGCTTTTCCTACCATTGCATATCAATAAGTATAACAGCACCAATTACTTTTTCAGGGGGCTGCATTGCGCCGATAAAGCCAGCAGCGCTGTACTGCCTTCAAGACTTGTTGCGGCAGCGACAGCCAGTTATGTGGAAATTTCCGGTAACACAGGCATTGGTGTTTTTATCAATACCTTATCAGCGAAGAAATTTATTGTAAGAAAGAATGCAGATGCTGGATTTGGAGGTAGGGTATCTGTTGTTTGTTACGATAGTGCGGGCAATATACTGGCGCCTGTGATCGGTGCCAACCTCTTTTCACCGCATTTGACAATAGTTAATGCGGGGCAGTTTGGAGGATGTTATCTGAACAGTTCAGATGTTGATTTTGCTACCAGTTTTGCCGTGGGCGACAATGTAGCGTTTATAAGGGTGATATTAACATCCGGTACAGCGAATCTGAGGATAAGATCATTCTCGGTGGCTACGCTCGACTTTAAACAGGTAACAGCCTACACTGGCCTTGAAGCGGCAGGTATTGATCACAATTTGTCCTATGCGGCCGTTGTGCCAACAGATGTGAAACCCAAAGGAACTATTATATATAACGACTGGAGCATAACAACGGGACACCTTTGCTGGAGAAATGCAGATGGAGGCACCACCTGGGCTGAATTGTAGCGGTGATATTTGAAAGCCCGCCTGGAGCGGGCTTTCAAAATGGTGAATGGAATATTAGTAAGTTTCTTGTAGACTATTTTACAACTACTAAAGAATTATTACTAATTTCCGGTATAAAAAATTACGATGCGCCATCTATTCAAACTATGCCTGTTACTTTCTGTTTATTTGCCAGCGATGGCTCAGAAACCCGCTAATGAACTACATTTCACCAGCAGCCAGCAACAGCTGATTACTGTGTACAAGGGTACTATTTTCGTGAATGGCAATAAAGCTTTTGTACTGCATGAAGACATTATTAACTACAAAAGTAAACGCAACCGCCTGGTGGAGAACGGTAAATCCGTTTTTCTTTTCCTGGAGGTAAACGGCAGCCCGAACAAGAATCGGTTGTATGTGTTCAATATTGACCACTCCCTGGCAGACTCCCTGTTGAGTGTGGTGAGTTCAGATGTGAAAGACTGGGATCGTGACGGTAACCTTGAATTCGGAGGCAGTGATGTTACAAAGCCCTATCCTGCTGCCGATTCGATGTATTACATCCCGTCGAAGTTCTATGAAATAAAACGAGGTAAGATCACTTATGATGCAGAACTGACGGAAACCACCGATAAAAAAGCCAATGGCATTTTCCTGTCCCCGCCATTGAACGGCAGCAGTACAGTAATACCTAAACCGAAGAAACGTTACTAGGGGATAGTTAAATTTCCTGGTCGTTGTTCTTCTCTCTTTGCTCCGCCTTCCAGATAAGGAGGTCGATTCCTGACAACCCGGAAGGGTGGGAGGAGGCGTCTTCCTTATCTGTTTTTTCTTTCTTTACAACCGGTGTAACCGGTGTGAGCGTTTTAAAATCATTTGCAAAATCGGTTGTTGCCGGCCGGTTATTTTCCCAGAACTTCGACAGGAAGTTTAAGGCTTGCTGGGGCGTATCTATCTTCTCTTCTTCCTTCAGTAATTCCAGCAGCTTTAAATCGAATCTTACGGGTACCGGCTTGTTTTTTTCTTTTGCCATAGCTATAAAGGTACTACCTTACCCGCACACCAGGAAAATATATCCGCTTTGTGACGGCAGCAACTGAACAGCCCCTTCAATCAGTACATCTTCTTTCTGAAATTATATATTGCTATACCCGATAGCAGCGAAATAAAAATCACCAGTGAAAGGATACTTTGCCAGATGGCGCCACTTCCATCCTCATAATAGCGTTTTAGCTTAAACTGGCTCCAGTCAATGTTTTTAACCGGCTGGTCCTGGAAAATGGCCGGATAAAAATACAGGCGTAGCTGTTCGTGATAATTTCTGAGCGCCTGCTGGAAATCCAGGTGCTGCTGAAGATCAGATCCGGCAATTCCATTCAGCGTGAGCTGGGTTTGAATACCGGGAAGGATAAACGCAACGGCATTTGTAAAATCGTTTCTTTGCGCCAGTTTGTGTTTCATGGAACTGGCGCCGGGTGCTGCCTGGTCGTCACCGTTTTGCTGCATGGCAAAGTACCAATACCAGCTGAATGCCAGTTCTTCGGGGAACGGGTATTTTTTAAACTGTGGATAATGCTGGTAAAATGAAGTGAGGGCAACGCGCTTATCCATATCCCATTTTTCATGATATCCCTCTCGTTGCATCACCACGGTTTCCAGTGCTTCGGGAACGGGATATTTCCGGGTAAGCCAAACATTCACCAAAGCAGGTGCAAGGATGTTCAGCACCACCCAACATGAAATAAGCATAACCGCATTCACGCTGGAAGATCTTCCCCGCGAAATGACCCAGAAGGAGAGCGCGAACCAGCACAACAGGTACAGGCTCAATACCAGGATGACGGTCAGCAAACGAAGGTCCGCTGCAAGCCGGAGGTAAACACCTGCCACAGCCATCAATACCAGCGCTGTCAGGTAAATGGCGGCCATTCTCACCGCAAACTTCCGCCATAGTATTTTCAAAGGAGCAACAGATTGTGAACGGAGCAACCCCCATATACCGGATTCCTGTTCTCCCGAAAGTAAATTATAGTTAAATGCAATGATGATAAGGGGAAATATAAAGATAAATACAAAAGCCAGGTCCATATTACCCAGGAGCAGGGTAGTGGGGTTGTTAAGGTCGGTATCGTAGAGTTGTCCTTCGAGGCCCAGTGTGGTAACGCCGATGAGATAAGGATTGATGTCGCGCTGACCATTGGAAAATGCCGCCCAGCTGCGCGGCTCGTTAGCCATCGAAAATTTGGTATGATATAATACCAGTCCCAGTTCTTTGCCGAAGTATTTAATATTCCTGGCGGTATTTTCGGTCTGTAGTTTTTCCGCTTTGGCGATCACTTCTTTCTGCCTGTCTATAAAATTCTTCCCAAAATACAACCCGGCAAACCCGCTGATCAGCAGGATAAATATCCCTGTCAGGAGCGTTTTATTCCTGAAAAGGATTTTGCATTCCAATAAATATATACGTTGATTCATATTCGCTGTTATAAAGTTTTAACCCATTTTGATGATAGCAGCAGGCATCCCAGCAAGGCCATTAACCAGAAGAGCAGGGAAACGATGGTGGGGAGGTGATGCGACATCACCTGGTTAACCGGTTTAAACACATACTTAAAATCGGCCTGCTCCGCCCAATGGGCGCGGCTGATGGTTAAAGGCTTATCCTTTTCTCCGGGGGGCGTGTTGCTGATCTTTTCTTTCTGCAATTTGTTCATCCGCTGGGCGAGCCCGTAGCGGTAGGCTTCTGCCTGATCCTGGAAATCAGCATAGGTGTTAAAGTCAGAGGCTGTGAGCGCCATTGAGAGGTTCTTAATAGCGAGGAACGGGTTCAGGTAGCCCGCTGCCACCTGGAAACTGTTTTGCTGTTCAAATGTTTTTGTAAGGGCTTCCTGATGACGGGTATAAATATCCGCCGAAATCCTTTCTCCTTCGGCCATTACATAGCCACCGTAGTTAAAGGGAAGTTCTTTGACGTCATTTACCCCGTATTGTTTTAATACATCTGCCCGGAACTTTGCGTAATGCGGATCATCCGGATTATGACTATCACCCTGCTTGTGAAGGTCTGATTCAACGGCGGCAGCAAATTCAATTTTCGATGGAGAAGGATACACTTTAACGCCAATGGCCTGCGTAATCCTGGGCATCACAATGGTAAAGAATACCCAGCAGGCCAGCAACGTAGTGAGGGCCGCCCCCGATGTTTTGTGAACGGCTGATACCACTACTGCAATGCCGGCACAAATGATAAAGTAAATCGCATAAGCCAGTACCAGTAATAAAAGACGGATGGCTGCATCGGCTGTTACCTGCCAGTGACTAAGCATTGCCCACAGGAAAATGGTGAGCAAAATGACCGGGATAAAAAGTGTAAAGCTGACGGCAATAATCCCTGCAATTTTTCCCGACAACAGTGCCCGCCAGCTAACGCCCTGGCAAAGCAGTATTTTTAACGTACCATTTTCGCGTTCTGCGGAAATACTGTTATACCCGAGAAAAAAGATCAGCAACGGAACGAGCAGCTGCAACACCATTGCTACGCTCATCTCCCCGAAACGAAGCATACCGTTTGAGAAGCCGGCCTCGCTGAAGTTAACGGTATTTTGTTTGTGCGCTTCCAGGAAGATGGATACGCCCGCGAAGCTTTCAATACCAAAATCAAAGAAGCTCAGTTCATGTTTATCGCGGAAAGCGAGGTAGCCATAATGGGCCATCCGGTGTGGGTGCTTATCCGGTTTGGCCAGCCATTGCTGGCGGACAGTTTGTTTATATTTCAGTCGCTGGCCATTCTGGATATTAAAGTTCTGCCACCCGATATAGGTGGCCAGGCACAATGCCAGTCCGAGGATCAGGGTGAGGGCCAAAGTGGCTTTATTCCTGAAGGATGCTTTCCAGGTGCTGCCTGCAATTAGAAGGATCGTTTTCATTTGGTCAGAATTTATAAGTAGCGTTGAACATCACATTTCTGGGAGAACCAGGGAAGAGGCGGAGATAATTCTGCGCACCTATCCAATAGGTTTTGTTCAGGACGTTACCGATATTCAATGCCAGTTGTACCCTTGTTTTTGCCGGGCTATAATATAAAGCGGCATCCAGTAAAGTGTATGCCGGCAGTGTAAAATCACGGATGTACCACGGAAGTTTGTTGCCGCTGTATTGGATGCCGGCGCCAAAGCCAATTCCTTTTAGCATGCTATGGTCGTTCAGGTCGTAGCGGGTCCACAGGCTGCCGCTGTGTTTGGGCGTGTTCTGTACGCGCTCACCTTTTAGTTTTGGATTTAAGTCTTCCAGGATGATGGCATCCACAAAACTGTACCCTGCATTAAACTGCCAGTTGGACCTGATAAACCCCGAGGCTTCGAGTTCTATTCCGCGGCTGCGTTGTGCGCCCCTTTCCACCAGCCGGTTCACATCTTCAGGGTCGTTGGCATTCATCAGCAGGTGCTTCTGATTGATTTCAAAAAGGGAGATGTTCACCATCAGCAGGTCATTCAGCCAGGTTGATTTTGCCCCGATTTCTTTAAGATCGCTTTCCAGCGGTTTATAGTTGGCGCCTGCCGGCGGAGGTACCACTACCAGTGTGGAGGTATTGCCCTGCGGCTGGTAACCACGTAGGTAAGTGCTGTACAGGTTTATATTGGGAGTGATGGCATAGGTAACACCTATCCTGGGCAGCAGCTGCTGCCGGGAAATTTTCTTTTCGCTGGGGAGCTTATAGTTGCTGAAATCTTCATACCATTCCTGCCGCAGGCCAAGCGTGAGGGTGAGCTTCTGATAGTTCACCTGGTCCTGGATGTATACGCCGTTAATGAGGTAGTAAGCAGGTGGAATTTCTGTTCTGCTGAAAATATAATCGCCCAGGTTACGGATGGTATAACTGGGGTTGGCCAGGTTAAAGAAGTCCACGTTAGGCACCGGTGCATTTACGCCGTTAATTGTTTTAAAAAGATAGAGCTCTTTCTTTGCCGGATCGTACCGTGTAGCGATGGTCCCGTCTTTCAGCCGGTAGCCCTGGGCGGAGTTTTCGCCGCCGCCCCTGTACTTCTGTGTGTTGATGCGGTCGTATCCCGCTACGATCTTGTGATTTACAGCGCCGGTGTTGGTGTTGATGCTGAAATAGGCGCTCAGGTTATCTGTATTCCATTTCTGTTGTCGTTGTACGGCGCGCATGCCTGCTAAGGTGGGGATAGGAGCGTTGTTTTCATCTACGCCAAATGCGTTGGTGGTGCGGTGTTCGAGCAGGTCTTCATTCCAGGTTTGCTTCATGTAGGCAACATTAAAAACCACTTTTGATGTGAAGGCGTGGGAGCCGTTAATCATCAGCATCAGGTCCTGCGTATTAAAATAGTCGTTGCTGCCACCCATATTAAAATTGATGGGGGTGCTGTTCAGGTTTGTTTGCCCGGCGATAGCCCCGAATATGGCCTGTCCGCGGTCCAGCCTGGAGTTGCTGTTATTCATCACAAGCTCTACGTTCATGCTGGTGCTTTGATTGGGTACATAGGAAAACGAAGGTGAAATCAGGTATGCCTTTTTATATTGCAGGTCGCGGAAACTTTTGCTGTTTTCGTATCCTGCATTCAGGCGGTACAGCAGTGTTTTTTCCTTATTCAAGGGGCCGGTGAAATCGAGGGCGGCCCTTATGGTGCTGAAGCTGCCGGTGGAGATGCTCACCTGTTTCCTGTTTTCCGTGAGTGGTTTTTTTGTCACCATATTGATACTGCCGCCGGGGTCCACACTGGAAAAAGTAGCGCTGGCGGGTCCTTTAATCACTTCAATGCGTTCCAGGTTATTGGTGAGCGGCTGGTTAAAAAAGTACTGGCGTGTTCGCATACCATTGATAATAGCGCCTTCTTCATTCTGGCTGATACCGCGTATAGCAAACTGGTTATAGTAGCTGCTCTGGGAAACGCCTGTTACATTTTTCACTGCATCTGCCAGCGTAAATGCCTGCCGGTCGGCGATCAGCTCTTTTGATACGGAAGAAATAGCCTGCGGAATATCTTTGTTGGGAGATGCGATCTTTGTGGCCGAGAAGGAGTAGTCGCCATAATACTTTTGTGCGTTGGTACCGGTGATTTCCACCGTTTGTAGTTCCACTTTTTTTCCGGAAGAATCAATAATCTTTATTTGCGCTGCTGCCGCCGGTGACAAATACACAAAGCCTGTTGCCAAAAATAAGTTTTTGGCCACCGGGTGAGAAGAAAGAAATTTCATGAAGTATGTAACTAAATGGTTTGTAAGTATAGTTCCTGGAGATCGCGGGCATTGATATCGCCGGCGTTTAAGGTATGTACAAGCTGACCTTTGCGCATGATGCCAATCCGCGCGCCTACATTAACGGCATTGAATATATCGTGCGTAGCCATTAGCACAGATTTGCCCTGCCTCCCGAGTTCCCGGACCAATCCTGTGAATTCGTCAGTGGCTTTGGGATCCAGTCCGCTGGTGGGTTCATCCATGAGGATTACATCCGCGTTTTTTGCCAGCGCTATGGCGATGCCTACTTTTTGCCGCATGCCTTTGCTGAAGCCGGAGAGGTGCTTATCGTGCGCCTCCTGTTGTAAGCCGCAATCAGAGAGGAAAGCAGTGAGCCTGGGGTTATCATACCTAAAACCGGCCAGCCGGCTGAAGTAGTCCAGGTTTTCGGTGGCGGTTAAGCTGCCATACAGCATTACTACTTCGGGAATATACGCCAGGTGTTTGCGTGTTTCGGCGTCGCCGGGCCGTACTTCCTGCTGGTGGATCATTACTTTCCCTGAGGTGGGCGCTGTAAAGCCCAGGAACAGGTTGATAGTAGTGGTTTTGCCAGCGCCGTTCTGGCCCAGCAAACAGAAAATTTCACCTGGCTTAACTTCCAGGTTGAGATTGTCCAGCGCAACATGCGACTGGTAATGTTTTGATAACGATATTGCCTGAAGCATAAAAAATAGAATATAAGCAGCAATACACCTCCCGTATAGCAGGTGTGAAAAATCAGGAAACGGATGTTACATCCGATAGCAGTAAATAATTTAGCAGAAAGCGGGAGGTCCTTTATTTGTACAGGAGAGCAGGTAGCCTGAATAAGCCTGTACGCGGAAAAGTGAAGCGGTTGTTTTTTTAACCGGGGAGATGAATACCAGGTGAGGCAATTGTGTTGGCAGGAAGTGATGCGACTGATGTTTTATCAGATCACACAGCTTACACTTTGCATGGACCGTATTGAATTGATGATTGCCGGTATCCGTATGTTTTTTTAGCACCAGCTCAGTGCCGGTATTGCAGTGATGATGATGGAAAGCCTCTATCAGCGGGGTACTCAGGAAGATGAGCAATAGAAATATTGCTCCAATCCTGGAGAGTAGCAGAAGGCGGTATTTTTGTTTTTTATTCAAAATATGCAACGAAGTTACAATTTTCATTAAAACGGCGGAAGTTTTATTTTTTGAAACGGGACAGGAGTATATTAAAATGCCCGGTGATTTTTGAATCACCGGGCATTTTAATGAAGTTTCGCGTTTAGTTTTTAAGATCAAAACTTATAAAAATATTACTCAGCGTTGCCAGCAGTGAATTAGCACTTGTTGGCGGCGTGGTACCGGGCGTGCCGGTATTTCCTGATGCGTTAAAAGAAAAACTATTGATGGTGCTGAGGGCTGCCAGTTCCCCGGTAGCCGGGAAGTTTGTTAATGAAGAAGCCCCCTGTATCAGCACATCATTTACCCAAAGATTATAGGTTTGTGCCGGCAGTGTATAGCTGGTGGCGTCTTTTGTATAATTCTCTCCTGCGCTGCTGTTATTGCAGTATAATTCAATTTTATAGTTCCCGGTTTTATTGAATACTGTGTTGTTAATGGTGGTGTAGCCGAAGGTAGCATTGCGGTAGGAGAGGGTGGCAAAGTTGCCGCCATAAAAATCCAGGCGGATAGCCGCAAAAACGCCGGGCGTGTTAACGGAGGTCAGCTGGTTGGTGTTATTAAAGGTACTGCTGCTGGTGGTGCTGTAGCCAAACGGAATGATCAGCTGGCCGTTTGTTAATGCAGCATTGAGGTTGAGGTTAAAAGTAAGTGCGGCCAGCGGTTTTGCCTCGTCAATTGTATACCATGAAAGTTTTGCCGGGGTGTTGGTGGAGCTGGCGGCGATTTTCAGGCCGGGAGGATTAGTGCCGGCTTGTAGTTGAAAGTATCCTCCGCAGGTGGCTGGCAGAAATACCCGTCCGTAGCCATATGGCGGAGCGGGGAGAAAGCCGGGAGTTCCTTTTACAGAAACAGAAGCTTTGGCAGCGGTGGAGTCGGTGAAGGTGGCGGAGGCCGGTGCGCTCAGGTCAAATTTCCAGGTGATGTAGGGATGTTCCCATCCGGTACTGCTGTTTATTTTGTCGTGAATAGCATTGAGCAGGGAGAGCGACCCGCTCGCGTCCTGAAGCACCTGCCAGAACATAATGCCGCCCGCTTCCTGCTGGGCATACGCCGTTTTATTCTGAATGGTGGGGATGCCATTGTAGTTAACCACGTTGCCATCTGACCGCCGTACGGTGTCTTTGTTTTCGGCGCCGGGATATTGTGCGGTGATCTCGCTGAATTTCATGGATTGTAAATTGCCGGATAGTGTATATAGTCCGTAGAAAGGAACGCCTACCACTATTTTATTTGCTGCCAGTCCTCTTTGGCCTTTCCAGTACTCCACATGTTGTTTTGCATAGCTGTAAGGCGAATGTTCGTCGCCGGCTTTGTCGTAGGCCATTACGTTTATAAAGTCGAACGCTGCCAGGCAGGAATCTGTAACGCGGTCGCGCGTCCACCAGGCAACGGCTGCGGTGAGCAGTTTTTCGCTGGGTTTAAGTTGAGCCGACAGCCCGGTGATAAATGCTTCGTAGTTTTCATCGATGTTATCTCCTTCCAGGTCTACATCGATGCCATCCACATTGTATTGTGATACGAGGTTGATCACTTTGGTAATGAAAGCCGCCCTGTTGGCTGCGGTGAGCAGGTTGGCATACTGACTCTGATTGGAGCCGCCGCCGAGCGACAACAGTACTTTAACGTTGTTAAGATGCGCTTTTGATACAATGGTATCCAGCCCGGTGCCTTGTGATGCAGGGAAGTTACCATTTACGTCGGGATTAAAGAAAGCAATATTCAGGTGGGTGACTTTGGAGAAATCAAAGGCATTGATATGATCAGCGAGTGTGGAAGTATATTTAGGCAGATAGGCTACTATCTTAAACCCGGTTTCTTCCAGTTGCAATGTGGACATATGCCCTGTTTTGGTGGCGTTAAGCATATACCGGATTTTTGTGCAGCCGGAAATAAGTAACACCAGGATAGCGGATACGACTAGTTTTTGTTTCATTTTTTTTGGTTTAAATGAACAGTAAATAATAAGCGGAAATATTTTAAATAGCTGGTCTTGCCCGGTGCGGAAATTACCGGGAACCCATGATCTGGTTGATGTTATAATATCGGGTAGCCATCATCGTTATACCACTAAAGAAGTAGTACAATAATGCAGCATGGAAGCGTGTCTTATAAGACCTGCTTCGGCAATGACGGGAGATGTGTTTTTGGGCGAACGTTTTTTTACCTACTTTCGTGTACGTACACAAAAATAACTTTTATTTCTTCATTTCCAAGTTTTACAATAAAAATATAAGATATTAATGTGCCCGTATATGAATGGATGAAAACAGGATTAAATTAGTATTTTTGATGTATTACCGGCTGGTATAGCAGGTTTTGCCGGAACAGGCATACCTTCGCTGCTGTAAGCCGAATAATTGAATGCTCAATAAACCAGTTAATGAAAGATACAAAAGAAGCAGCATTGGTAGGAGTGAAGGAAATAGCCCGCAGGGCAAATGTTTCCATCGGCACGGTAGACAGGGTATTGAATAATCGTACCGGTGTGGCGGACAAAACGAGGGAAAAGGTACTGGAGATTATTAAGGACCTGGATTATCAGCCAAATATAATGGCAAGGCGACTGGCATCCAAAAGGCTCCTTCATCTGGCAGTGCTGATCCCGGCGGCTTCCGGTGAAACAGGATACTGGAATGCACCACTGAATGGTATCAGGCAGGCGGCTGCTGCGATACGCGACTTTGGGGTAACCGTGGAAATTTACTTTTTTGATCAGAATGATAAAACTACGTTCACCGCCAGGGCCAACGAAATTCTAAAGAAGGACTACCAGGGCATCCTGCTGGCGCCTATGTTTGAAGAGGAGTCCCTGAATTTTACCAAAAAATGCCGGGCAAAAAAGATCCCCTTTGTATTTATTAACTCGGATATCGAAACGGAGGGGAGTCTCACCTATATTGGGCCAGACCTGTACCAGAGTGGTTACCTCGCAGCGCATCTCATCAGCTATCTCGTAAGGGAAGGGCAGCAGGTACTGATTGTTAATATTTCCAGGGAAATGGACCTGCATCATCACCTGCTCAGAAAAGAAGAGGGTTTCCGGGCATATTATAAAGCGCATCCTGCTGATATCCAGATAAGGAAAACCGATATCCGGCAAACCGACTATAAATCCGTAAAAAGTAAATTACACAAAGCGCTGGCGAAAACGCCGGTGGATATCATCTTTGTTACCAATTCGCGGGTAGCCACGGTAGGGCGTTACCTGGAGGAAGCCGGTCTTGGCCATATTAAACTGATAGGCTACGATTTCCTCGCGGAGAATATCGACTATCTCAAAAAGTCGGTGATTGATTTCCTCATCTGCCAGAAGCCGCAGGAGCAGGGTCATAAAGGCATCATGGCTTTATACGACCACCTGGTTCACGCCGCTGTGATTGAGCGGCAGCAGTACATGCCCATTGATATCATCACAAGGGAAAACTATCTCAACTACAGGAATTAACCCTTTTTTTATCTCTCCCGAAAAAAAATATTTTATGATAGATAGCATTTTCTGATTTTTATTTCTATATTCGTGTACGTTAACGAAATGATCAGTTTTCTCTTTTCGTTAACGTGCATGGAATTGTGCTTTTGGGCGATTCCTCTTTTTTACCTTTTTTTCGTGTACGTTAACGGTCGTAATTTCACCCATCGTTTTTTAACAGCCTGTATTATTTCATCGTTGTTGCCAGGGAGTATTTAGTCAACCAGAATGCGCTACGCTTTATTCCGGATAAAGTGGAGCCGGGCGGGTATTTATTGATCACTGCCTGTACTTATCGAATTAGGCCAGAACCAAAATCACTACCACCATGAATGCAATTGTCAAGTTTAAACATCTGTACTTATGTATAACGATGTTGGCGGCTTCCCGGCATTATGCCGCTGCGCAGGCCCCCGCTGTTATAAAGGGCATCATCACCGATGAAAAAGGCGCTATCATTCCCGGCGCAAGTATCTTCAATAAAAACAGTAAGGAAACGGCCATCTCGGCGGGCGATGGCGGTTATTCCATCAAAGCCGCCGGCGGAGATAGCATCATTATCCAGATGATTGGCTACGAACGTTCCGGTTTCCTCACCAAAACGCAACGCCTCCAGAACGTAAGGCTCCGGTCGCGTTCAGAAACACTGAAAGATGTAGTGGTAACTGCACTCGGTATCCGGAGAGAAGAACGGGAACTGGGCTACGCATTTTCCGAAGTAAAGGGTGATGATATCAATAAAGCAAAAGAAACCAACGTGATCAATTCCCTGGCAGGAAAAGTGCCGGGCCTGATCATCAACAGTACGGCCGGAGGCCCCTCCGGTTCTTCAAGGGTTATCATCCGCGGAAATACCAGTATTACCGGCAACAACCAGCCGCTATATGTTATCGACGGCATCCCGATGGATAATTCCAACTACGGCCAGGTGGGCGATACCAAGTTCGCGGAAGGCGTGGATATGGGCGATGCCATCTCCGCTATTAACCCGGATGATATCGATAAAATCAGTGTGCTGAAAGGCCCCTCTGCCGCAGCTTTATATGGCAGCAGCGCGGCCAACGGCGTAATCCTTATCACTACCAAAAAAGGCGCGAAGTCAAAGGAATTGGGCGTGGAACTGAACAGCACTGCTACCATTGAAAACCAGCTTACAAAAGTAGATGGTAACCAATACCTGTACGGACAGGGCCGCTCCGGGCAATTGCCGCAGGATCAGTCGCAGGCGCAAAGTACCATGTTCACTAATTTTGGCCCCCGGTTAGATCCCAGCCTGAATGCCATCGGGTTCGACGGCGTAACCAGGCCCTATGCCCTCGCAAAAGATAATTTCGGAAGCTTTTTCAGAACAGGATCTTCCCTGAATAATACGCTGTCGCTCACCAACGCAACAGACCGGTCCAACTTCCGCTTCTCCGTTTCAGACCTGCGGTATAAAGACATCCTGCCGAACAGTGATATCCGCCGCAATAATTTTACGTTCAGCGGCCGGTCTAAATTCGGCAGCAAACTCGATGTGGATGTAAGGGCCACCTATCTGAATGAAAGGGTTAACAACAGGGCCGGACTGGGAGATGCACCCACCAACATCGGCCAGAACTTTAACGGCCTGGCCAATAACATCGATCAATCTGTTTTTTCCGATACCTATAAATCCGCACAGGGCGAGTACGTGGAATGGGGCGGTGGCGCCTACCGCCTGAATCCTTACTGGATCCTGTATGAAATGTCGAACGTTACGCTGAAAGACAGGCTCACCGGTGCTTTTAACGCTACCTATACGGTTAACAGCTGGCTGAGTTTCCTGGCAAGGGCTTCCACCGATATCACTTTCCTGGACTACCGGAAATACAGTCCGCGTACAACACCACTGGCGCTTTCGGGCATGATGAATGTATTGGATCAGAAGTACTCTACTACCCAGGCGGATTTCATGGCTACCCTTACCAAAAAGATTACACCTGATCTTAACTTCTCTGCACGCCTGGGCGCCAGCCTTAACCAGCGTATCAGGAAAGGTACCACCGCTACCTATTCCAATATGACGGTAACAGATGTTATCAGCATCAACAGCTACCAGGATAAAAGTATTGAAGAAAATAACAGCCGCAGGGAGATAAGATCAGCCTATGGATTGTTCACCTTCGGCTATAAGAATTACCTTTACCTCGATGCTACGGTGAGAACAGATGCCTCCTCTACGTTGCCTGAAAACAACAACGTATATACCTATCCATCCGTATCTGCCAGTTTCATTTTTACCGACGCGTTTAAAATGAAGAGCGATGTATTGTCGTTCGGCAAGCTGAGGGCTTCCTGGGCGGAAGTAGGTAACGACACCGATCCTTACATGCTGGATGTGTATTACAGTCTTTACCCACTGGCATTTAACGGTGTGCAACCAGCTAGCCTGGCCACCAAAATATTACCGAACATTAACCTGAAACCCACCAGGACCCGCTCATTTGAAGCCGGTACCAATCTTAAATTTTTTAACGGCCGTCTCAATTTTGACGCAACGTATTATACCTCCCGCTCCAGGGATCAGATCAATATTGTACCGGCGCCAATTTCTTCCGGGTATCCAAAACAGATCATCAACGCGGGTATGATCACCAATAAAGGCATAGAATTGTTATTGTCCGGCACACCTGTATCCAAAAAGGATTTCTCCTGGGATCTCACATTGAATTTTGCACGCAACATCAATAATGTAGAATCGCTGGCAGATGATGTACCGTTTATTGCTTTATCAGAAGCAAGATGGCTTGGCCTGCTGGTAGCCGCTATGCCTGGTCAGAAATACGGCGCTATCCTCGGATACGACTACCAGAGAGATCCGGAGGGAAACATTATCCTTAACCCATCTTCCCTGAACCCGATACCTACACCCGACAGAAAGGTATTGGGCAAAGGCGTGTTCGACTGGACCGGTGGTGTAATGAGTCGTTTTACCTATAAGAATTTCAGTCTCAATGCCGCATTCGACATCAAATACGGTGCTGATATTTTCTCTATGACAGACCTGTTCTCCGTAGTAAGAGGCAGCAGCGTGAAAACGTTACCGGGCCGCGAAGAATGGATCCTTTCGGAACAGGAAAGACTGGCCGCCAAAAAGACTCCCGGCGAATGGCAGGCAGCTGGAAATGTAAAAGGATATGTGCCTGAAGGCGTGGTACAAACCGGCACCGATGCCGGCGGCAAACCGGTATACACAAAAAATACACGGGCAGTAGATCCCTCTGTTTACTGGGGCGGTTTTTATTCCGATGGTAACGGTATCGCGGTACCATTTATTTACAAGGCTACCTATGTGAAGGTGAGGGAAATTACGTTGTCATACAAACTACCGGGCGCCTTCAACAGGAAGTTAGGGATCAAAGATGCCGCTGTGAGTTTGGTAGCAAGAAATCCTTTTATCATCTACAAAGATATTCCCAATGTAGATCCGGATTCCAATTATAATAACGGTAACGGCCAGGGACTGGAATATGGATCACTTCCATCAAGACGGGGCTGGGGAATTAATCTGAATGTTAAGTTCTAAATGATCAAACATGACAGACATGAACACTAAAAGCAACCATTCAATGAGATATATACTACTGGCGCTGTTGCTGCTGATATCCGCCTGCAGCAAATTCGGCGATCTGAATACAGATCCCACGAAGTCCAGCAAAATAAACCCCGAGAACCAGTTGATCTTTGCGCAACTATGGTTCTCCGGAGATCTCTCTACGCAGGAACGTACCAACAGCATTGTGCTGTTGCCGATGATGCAACAGCTGGGCGCCGCTTACTATGCGCGGGTAGGAGGCATGTATATCAAAGACATTACACGGATGTGGGTAATGTGGGAAAACAGTTATCAGAATAATGTGGTGAATATAGTAGACGCCGTAGAACGCACCAACGGGGTGGAATCAAAAACCAATCTGAATGCCATCTGCCGGATCATGAAAGTATATACGTTTGCCAGGTTAACGGATTTGTATGGAGATATACCCTATTCCCAGGCCGGCAGCGCCTTTTACACCCAGGTGAAGCGTCCGGTGTATGATCAGCAGCAGGACATCTACAACAATTTTCTTGAAGAACTGAAAGCCGCATCCGCACAACTGGACCCCGCGAAGGATAAAGTATCCAATGAAATTTTTTACAAAGGAGATATTGCCGCCTGGAAAAAATTTGCCAATTCCCTCCGGATCAGGCTGGCCCTGCGCCTGGTAAAACGTGATGCAGAAAAGGCAAAGAAAGAAGTACAGGAAGCCTTTAATGCAGATGGCGGCGTTATGATCAGCAATGCAGATAATTGCATGACGAAGCACATGGACATCCAGAATAATTATTCGGACCTGCGCGGCAACTCCGTGTCTGCCGCCATCAATCAGCAAAGTGCGATGCCGAAGATCGTGACCACTTTCCTCGATCAGCTGAAAAATACCAACGACCCGCGTATCAACTACATACCACGTTGTTACAAACAGAATGTGCCGCTGAAGCCTTTTGAGAGAGAAGATATTACGGCACAGGTAAGAGCCAGCGTGCTGGGGCTGGTGGGATCGAAACCCGGGAAGTATGTGTATGAAGACTGGGTAGGTCCGGTTACAGTTAAACTCGCCAATGGCGCCAATTATAACGCAGTGAACGGTGATTTGAAATGTGAGATGAATACTTGTTTTATGCGCAATAATGCTCCCTTCCTGCATTTGACCTATGCAGAAGTGGAGTTGTTATTGGCAGATGCGTCTGTGCGCCTGGGGCTCACACTGGGTGCAGACGCGGCTACGCATTATCAGAAGGGGGTAGAGGCAGCGATGAAACAGCTGAGCCTTTACCCCGGCGGGCCGGTAATCTCCGATGCGGAAATAGCTGATTTCTTAACCAACAATCCACTGCAGCCGGGAACAGAATTAAAACAGATCAATAACCAGTTGTGGATCGCCTTAATGCTGAACGGGCCTGAGCTGTTTGCCAACTGGCGCAGGAGCGGGTATCCTGAACTGGTAGCCACGCCCAACAATGAATCCACCTCCCTGACTATACCACGCCGGTTTCAGTATCCATTGTCCGAAAAAGAACAGAATAAAGTGAATGTACAGGCTGCCATTGACAGGATAGGGGAAGATGACTGGCTGAAAAGAGTATGGTGGGACAAAGAATAAACATCCAAACACAGGAATAAAAATATTAACTGATGAAACGATCTATTTATTTATTGCTGGCGGTTTTTATGGGATGCTGCTTTATGATAGCAGGATGTAAAAAAGAAGAAGCCGGTGAACAGGCCGATGGAAGGCCGTTTACACCACGCGTATTCAATGAAGCCGCCCTGTTCCCGGAAAGTCCGGACAGTGTAAGGGTATTGATGATGGGGGAGAAGCTGCCCTTCACCGGTATGCAATATTCTCCCGGAGGCAAAGTGGCCATATCCTGGAAAGTAAACGACAAAGAAGTATCTACTGCTGATACCTTTGCATTCACTGCCACAGCCGGCGGCGCATTCCGTATCCGGCTGGAAGTGTCTTATGAAGGAAAAACCACCAGTCGCTACCGCGATGTTTTTGTAGTGCCGGATACCTATCAGAAAAAGGCCGCCGCCGGCGTTGTGCTGGCATACCTGAATGATACGGCCGGCTATAAGTATATCGACTGGAACACGATCACGCACCTGGCGTACAAAGTAGGTACTATCACAGCTGCCGGCGTAATGGACATTTCGAAAGGAGAACCTTACCGGAAGGCCGAAGAGCTGACAGGCAGGGCGCATCTCAACGGCGTACCGGTGTTGCTGGGTGTAAGCGGCGCATTGTCGGGCGATGGATGGAGCGTAAGCCAGAGCAATAATTTTGGCGCCGTGATCACAGATGCGGCAAAAAGGGCGACGCTGGTAAAGGCCATCGCAGCTTATATTGCCGCAAAGAAAATGGATGGCGTGGATATCATGATGACCGACATCAACGCATCTTCTGCTATTATTAATGCTAACATTGCAGCAACGGGTTTGTTATTGAACGAGCTGCGGGCGGCACTGGGCGCAGGCGCTATTATTTCAGTAACAGTGCCCACCAATCAATATCACGACCGTTATCCTGATCTCTCCGCCGCCACCTGGTTAAACGTGCATGCCTTCGAAGACGGTATGCATGTAGGGCCGGGTAAGGTTCCGGGTCAGCCTTCGGGATATGATTACTTTGTGGCCGGGGCGCAGCTGTGGAAAGCAAAGTATCCTGCTTCAAAACTGGTGATCGGTATACCGGCTTTCGGACTGAGATATAACCAGCTGGATGCAAACGGGAATAACCTGGGCTGGTCGTCTTATAACTATATTCCCTACAAGGATATCCTGGCAGCGGCGCCCACGGCAGCTGATAAAGAATATGCAGCGATTTCCAAAGGGGTATACTTTAATGGCTTACCACTGGTAACGCAGAAAGCCACTTACCTGAAACAGAACGGCTTCCTGGGCGCTTATATCTGGACAGCCGATTATGATGTAAAAGGCGCCAGTTCTTTAACCGGAACTATATTCAACTTATTGAAATAAAACAAGCAGTACTATGATGGCAAAGCGGGTATTAACAGTGGTGTTTATATTGGCCATGTATCTTCCGGTAAATGGTCAGGCGGATACTTTCCGCGTGAAAGGTTTTCATCTCGACCTGCGTATCCAGGTGATGAAAATGCCGGCGTTGAAAGCGTTTGTGCAGCAGTTAAGCGAACATGGTATCAACACACTGGTGATGGAGTGGGAGGCTACCTATCCTTATCAGCAACACGCCGTTATTTCCAACCGGTATGCCTACACGCGAACGGAGATTATTGACTTCGTAAAGTACTGCAACGGGTTGGGTGTTGACGTGATCCCCCTCCAGCAAAGCTTTGGCCATGTTGAATATATTCTCCGCCACTGGCGCTACCGGGAACTCCGGGAAGACCAGAAAGACTATTCACAGGTAAACCCAACCAAAGAAGCGCTATGCAAAGCACTTTTCAGCGATCTGTATAAAGATCTTATCTCCACACATACCTCCCGGTATATTCATATTGGTGGTGATGAAACTTATCTGCTTGGTCATTCGGAAGCCTCCAAACAAAAGGTGGCAAAAGTGGGCAAAGGACGTTTGTATGGTGATTACATAAAAATGTTGTGTGAAGAAGTAGTAAAGTTGGGCAAAATACCGGTAGTGTGGGCAGATATTGCGTTGAAATATCCTGATGCGTTACAGGGCTTACCAAAGCAAACTGTTTTTATAGACTGGAACTATGGCTGGGACCTCAATCGTTTTGGGGATCATGAAAAGCTCATGCAGAGCGGGTTTGAGATATGGGGTTCCCCGGCAATCAGGAGCGGGCCTGATAATTATTTCCTGACCGACTGGAAGAAACATTTTAATAATATCCGCGACTTCATTCCGCAGGCGCGGAAGTTGGGCTACCGTGGTATGATCATGACTTCGTGGTCTACTTCCGGAATATATTCCCCGGTGTTTGAATCGGCTACCGATATTACCGACCTGTATGCGATCCGCCGGGTATATCCCATTACGGGATTTGATATGCTGATAGCAGCATATTTTGAAAGTCTGCGTACCACGGGCCCCCTGGAAATAGAAAAGTTCATTGGGCGCTACTGCAAAGATAAATACGGCTTTAATGAAACGCAGTCCATGTTATTCTGGAATGCCCTGAAAAAAACGCCTTATGAAGTATTGCAGGGAGCCGTGGTGAAGCCGGGTGTTTCGCTTGCCGCTTTGCTGGACAGCGCCCGGGAAACAGCCAGGGTGCTATATTCGCTGCAACCTTCCGCCAACAAATCCAGTTTCGGTCACTTCCTGTTGATGAGTGATATCCGGATCTATTACCTGACATGCTTAACGATAGAAGCCAGGATGAATGATGGTACATATTCGCGGGAACAAGCAGCGGGCCTGCTGCAACAGCTGAATGAGCTGAAGCCGGAGCAGCTGAATAAACGTTTCGCTCTTATGAATAAGGAGGTGTTGTTTCCTGCGGAGATTGAAACAGAAAACACATTGCGTAATGAAAGATGGAATCAGTTAAGATATAAGCTGGAGGCCAACAAATGACACATATGAACATGCAGGGAGTACTGTACAAGAGGAAGGAAGATACCATTCCCATTATAATCATCGGGTGGATGTTTTTTATTTTTGGGATGGTCACCTGGATCAATGCGATCCTGATCCCTTATTTTAAGATAGGCTGTGAACTGAATAATTTTCAATCCTACCTGGTGGCATTTGCTTTTTATATTGCTTACCTGGTGATGTCGCTGCCGGCAGGTTACCTGTTGAAGAAAACAGGTTTCCGCAAGGGGATGATGATTGGTTTCTGGATCATGGCTTCCGGCACATTGCTCTTTGTGCCTGCGGGTATTACGAGGGCTTACCCGCTTTTCCTGGCGGGTCTTTTCACGATTGGTTTGGGTCTTGCGATCCTTCAAACCGCTGCCAATCCGTACATCACCATCCTCGGCGATAAAGAGCGGGCCGCGCAGCGGTTCAGCATTATGGGTATCTGCAACAAAGCAGCCGGCATACTGGCGCCGCTTTTATTTGCAGTGGCTATTATACGGCCGGGTGATCAAACACTTTTCAGGGAACTTCCCGCCATGCAGGGACCGGAAAAGGAAGTGATCCTGGACCAGCTGATCCAACGGGTGGTGATACCTTATGCAGTGGTATCTGTTGTTTTATTTTTGCTGGGATTATTGATAAGATTTTCTCCTTTGCCGGAAATTGATACCGATGCCGGCCCCTCAGCTATGGCGGTTCCGCAGGAGCGCCCGAAAAGCATACTGGAATTTCCACACCTGGTGCTGGGGGCAGTAGCCATTTTCTTTCACGTAGGCTCACAGGTGATTGCGGTGGACAGTATCATCAACTACGCTTCCAGTATGGGGATGCCTTTCCTCGAAGCAAAGGTATTCCCGTCGTATACTTTAGCGGCCACTATCACAGGTTATATACTGGGTATCTTATTGATACCACGTGTTCTTTCGCAACTGACAGCGCTGCGTATCTGTACCCTATTGGGCCTTTTGTTCAGCTGCATGATTCCCTTTGTACAGGGGAAGGTACCGCTGCTGGGGCATCACACCGATGTTTCTGTATGGTGCATTGTACTCCTGGGATTCGCCAACTCCATGATATGGGCGGGAATATGGCCGCTGGCACTCGACCACCTCGGACGTTTTATAAAAACAGGCGCCTCTTTACTGGTGATGGGATTATGCGGTAATGCCATTTTGCCACTCCTGTATGGCTATTGGGCCGATAAGGTTGGTTTGCGCCTCGCCTACCTGGTACTATTACCCTGTTATGGATACCTGATCTTTTACGCATTTTATGCATTTGGCCTGAGAAGCTGGAACCGGAAAACAGTAAATGAATAATGAAATACCTGAAGATATATAACGGAATGGTACTTACGCCGCAACGCACTATTAGCAGTGGTTGCGTGATCATCGCAGATGGCGTTATCGCAGAGGTGAGCGATAAAAATATAGCTATACCCGGCGCAGCAGAGATCGATGCCCGCGGAAAATACATTGCTCCCGGCTTCATAGACATGCATGTGCACGGTGGTGGTGGTCACGACTTTATGGACAACACGCTGGAAGCTTTTCTGCAGATTGCGATTACGCATGCGCGTTATGGCACCACAGCCATGATGCCCACCACCCTGAGCTGCGATAAGCAGGATTTGCTGGATACCCTGGCTATTTATGAACAAGCCCATAAGCTGAACGATAAAGGCGCCGCATTTGCCGGGCTGCATATTGAAGGGCCTTACTTTTCCATGCAGCAGAAAGGCGCGCAGGACCCGCGGTATATCCGCCATCCGGACCCCGCTGAATACGTGGACATACTTTCCCGCTCGCCAGCCATCAAAAGATGGAGTGCTGCGCCGGAGCTGCCCGGCGCACTGGAATTCGGAAGATATTTAACCAACAGGAATATCCTGGCGGCATTGGCGCATACCGATGCCATTTATGAAGAAGTGATAAAGGGCTACGAAGCAGGTTTTACGCATGCTACGCATTTTTACTCCTGTATGTCCGGTGTTTCGCGGCGCAATGCGTACCGCTATGCCGGGGTAATAGAAAGCGCTTACCTGATTGATGGCATGACCGTAGAAATCATTGCTGATGGTATTCATTTGCCTGCCCCGTTGCTGAAACTCGTGTATAAAATTAAAGGCCCCGAACGTACGGCGTTGATCACCGATGCCATGCGGGCAGCGGCCATGCCGGAAGGCCCATCTGTGTTAGGCAGCCTTAAAGATGGGTTGAACGTGCTGGTGGAAGATGGCGTAGCCAAATTGCCCGACCGCAGCGCTTTTGCGGGAAGCGTAGCTACTGCCGACCGGTTAGTACGGAACATGGTGGAACTGGCAGAGATACCCCTGCGCGATGCGGTAAGGATGATGAGTGAAACACCTGCATCTATTCTTCATATACAGGACCGGAAAGGAACACTGGTAAAGGGGAAAGATGCGGATCTCGTCATCTTCGACGACAGGATAAATATTGACACCACCATCGTGAACGGAAACATTGTATACATGTCGAAAGAAACATTCTCCGGTTATCTTATCTAAATAAAACAAACATGATAAAGGAATTTAAAGCAGGGAAATTAACCGCGAAGATTTATCCGGACCGGCAGGAAATGGGCAGGGCAGCTGCAGCAATGACGGCAACTACTCTCCGGTATTTATTGGGAAATAAAAAAGAAGTGAATATCATTTTTGCGGCCGCCCCTTCCCAGAACGAGTTCCTGGAAACGCTGTTACAGGAGAAAGGCATTGAGTGGCGCCGCGTAAATGCTTTTCACATGGATGAATACATTGGCCTGCCGGCAGATGCACCACAGGGATTCGGCAACTTTTTGAAGCACCGGATCTTTGATGCATTACCCTTTCATACCACCCGCTATATCGATGGCAGTGGAACGGAAGCCGCCTGTGAAAAGTATGCCGCGCTGCTGCAAACACATGTTGCAGATATCGTATGCATGGGAATAGGGGAGAATGGTCACCTTGCTTTCAACGACCCGCCGGTGGCCGATTTTAAAGATCCGCGGAAAGTGAAAATAGTAATGCTGGATGAAGTGTGCCGGCAGCAACAGGTAAATGACGGCTGTTTCACTACGCTGGAAGAAGTACCCACGCATGCCGTTACGTTAACCATCCCTGCACTGCTGGCAGCGCCGTATATTTTTTGCGTAGTGCCTGGCCCGCGGAAAGCAGCAGCAGTATATGATACTATTCACCAGGATATACAGGAACAATATCCCGCCACTATCCTGCGAAACCACCCCGGCGCCATACTTTTCCTGGATGGGGAAAGTAGTGCCCGGTTAAGCCACCAAAAGGTATCATGATGCGGAAACTGGAGGTGCCCTTTATTCCGTTGTATGGTAAACCGGCCCCGGCTGAGGTGAGCAGGATGCTGGACAGGCTACAGGTGATCCCGATCAGTTGTAACCCCTGGCCCCAGTATGCGCACGCGGTGGAGGCAGCATTTTCTATTGCCCATAGTGAAGATGCTATCCTGCTCAAGTACTACGTAAAAGAAAGTCATTTGCTGGCGGCGGCTTCTACCAACGGGGATATTCATAAAGACAGCTGCGTGGAATTTTTTGTTGCCTGCGATGATGGCGGAAACTATTATAACCTGGAGTTTAATTGCATCGGCTGGTGTAAAGCCGGGTTTGGATCCAGCCGTGAAAACAGGGCCCCGTTGCCCGTTACGGCTACTGACCTGATCACCACCGCCACTCATATCATATCAGCAGCAGAGCATGGCAGAAGGTCATTTGTTTGGGAATTAACGGTGATTATACCGGCAGTAGTATTTAGCTATCACAACATTACTACACTAACTGCCATGAAGGTAAAAGGTAATTTTTATAAATGCGGAGATGAAATGCCGGCGCCACATTTTTTAACCTGGAATGATGTAAAGGCCGCCATGCCGGATTTCCACCGGAGGGAAGATTTTGCCGACATCTGTTTTCTCTGAGTATTCATTAACCTATAAAAAGTACAACGTATGAAAAGCATTTTTGCATGGCTGCTGGCAGCCATCCCTGTTTGTTTTACAAATTGTACCTCTTCTAAGCTGGATGGCCCGGTTCAAACAAAAGCAAGTGTTCAGCTTACCCCCTTATCTTAATTAAGTATGAAATCTGTACCGGAAAGATACCCTGCGTTGGATGTGCTGAGAGGCATGACCATTGCTTTCATGATAGTGGTGAATACACCCGGCAACTGGAATGCGATCTATGCGCCTTTCAAACATTCCGGCTGGCACGGTTTTACGGTGACCGACCTGGTGTTTCCTTCCTTTCTTTTTGTGGTGGGAAACGCGCTTAGCTTCAGTATGAGAAAGATGAATAGTCTTTCTCATACTGCATTTACAGGGAAGGTATTCAGGCGTACAGCGATCATTTTTGTAACAGGCATATTACTCGGTGTGTTCCCTTTTGTTCAGTATGAGCAAGGGCATTATACGTGGATGCGCCTGGCTGATACCCGTATCTGGGGCGTTTTACAGCGTATTGCGGTTTGTTACTGCATCGCAGCTTTTATGATCCGTTATTGCAATAGCCGCGCGCTTGTTATCATGTGTGTATTGATATTATTGTTGTATTGGTATGTGCTGTATTGTTTTGGTGTACCGCCCGGCCCTTACAGCCTGGAAGGAAATGCGGTTGGCAGATTGGATGCGCTTTATTTATCTCCGGGGCATATGTATAAGCATTATGGCTTTCCGTTTGATCCGCTGGGACTGCTGAGTACATTTCCTGCCGTTGTTAATGTGGTGGCAGGATTTCTTACGGGGAGTTTTGTTCAGAAGAATGGAAAGGGCGTGGCCGGTATCATCAGGCTATTTGCTGCCGGGATACTACTGGTAGCAGCCGGTGCGTTGTGGAACAGGTGGCTGCCCATCAACAAGCCGCTCTGGACCAGCTCCTATGTTATTTATGCCACCGGTTTTGATTTGCTGATCCTCGCTGCACTGATCACCATCATTGAGGTATGGTTATTCCGGAAATGGACTTACTTCTTTGAAGTATTCGGTAAAAATCCCTTGTTCATCTACATTGTTGCGTGGGTAGTGATTGTGCTGATGGGGATGATACGCATAAACGGGGGATCTGTGAAAGGAATTATTTACAGAGATGCTTTTAGCAGTTGGTTATCTGACAAAAATGCTTCCCTGTTGTTTGCTATTGTTTATATGCTGATGATGTGGCTGGTTGGGTATGTGATGGATAGACGGAAGATACATGTGAAGGTGTAATTTATATTTTGCAAGCGGTTTTTCTTTGTATATATTAGAGTAAGACGTGTGTTTAATGCGAGAACAGACAACCCAGTATTATGAATACCCGTGTTCACAAAGCAGCAGAAAATAGAAACCCGGCTACCGGTCATCTCCAAAGTAATGGTAACCCGGTGTTTCAGTTGAAGGATAATCGTCCCGAAGCAATTGCTCAGCGAAGAATGCAGGAAGCGATTAGCAGCAGTCCCCGTGTGCAGCAATTAAATGCCCGCCAGGAGATGATTAGTAATAGTCCTCGGGTGTTGCAGCAGCATGCTCCCATTCAGATGGTAAAGCTTGGTCCGGCTGAGGCTGTGGCAGAGGCTGATGCAAAAAGGACGGCAAATCCGCACAATCGTGCCGCCATGACGAACGATTGGATTGCTGATGCAGATGAGGGTGCAACAACTGCCGCCTGGGCTTTAGCCGCTCCCCGTGGGTATGTCTACAATTCTTCCGCATCTATTACCAATGGCGGTCCCGACCGGCCCGTCAGCATCGACCTGAAGGCGAAGCCGGCAGGGGGTATAGAAGCGGAGTTCATATTCCATCTTCCCAGGTTTACCGGTATTGCTGCCATGATTGATTATTTGATACGGAGTTCCGGTATCAGGCGGAGAACTGACGCGATCAACGAACTCTCCGGCATCAACCTGGCAACATCAAGTGATTTCGAACTCAGGAAGATCGAAGATGCAGAAAGCGTGAGTATTGCGCCGCTTAGAAATAACCCGGTTTACCGCGCAAATAAAGCCGAAATCTTAGCATACGATCCCCATTTTTTTATTAACCTTAAACATCAAATTCGCGGTAAAAATACCGAACTGGGCAACATCCGCAGCAACCCTCAATATATCAGTCGCCTTGCAAATAAAAAGGCGCGGGAAGCCAAACAGACATACCCGAATGTATACAGAATTGTTTTGGCCGAACTTCCTGCGGAAAGAAAAGATACCGATTACGCACGATTTACCGGAGTAGAAAACAACATGGCCAGGCTTAACCAGGCGTATGCAATTGCCAGTGCATTGTTTTCGGCAGAGGAAACACAGCGTCACCTGGCATTGAATGCAACATTTGACCGTTATAAGCGTATCAGGGCTGAATTTGTGAATCTCATGAGTGGTTTGTCCGCCGCGTATAATGCAGCGCTGCATGCAACGTACCCTACTAAGGAAAGTTGGAGTTTAGCTGCCAGGCAACGGGCGGGTTTCGGAGAACAGTTTCGCGCACAGAGACCGGATTGGACCGGTGCGGAGAAAGACGAAGTTTCGCAGCTGTTAAAGGCCTTCTTAACGGTATTGAGCCGCAAAAGGCCTGCGTCTGAGGAACCGGAAAAAGAAACGGAACTGGATAAACGCAAAAGAGGAGATGAAGATGATCCGGATGCGAAGAGGAAATTCAAGCCCGAAGTAACGCCGCCTCCCCCGGTTACAGCTGTCAACAGCTAAAATATTTTCATCTGTTAGAATAATGGCCCTGGCATGCCCGGCTAAAACAGTGCGGCCGATGAACCTCGCGGATGCTTCTGCGGTGCCTCGGACTTGCGTATGTCATGGATAGTCCATGCACTATCAATACTGTTCCCATGCACTCCTCATGCACTCCTCATGCACTGTTAATGCACTATCAATGCACTATCTCCCTTAGATGACCGCATGGGTCCGCCAGGATAGGGGAAGCGGAATACAAATAATAGATTTACATTTTATTTAATATAATCCTTCAGATACCCACTTTGGGCTAAAAAAGCCTTATAATCCTTAATGTCAAGAATTTCCCTGACAGCCTGCTTTTTATCTGGGGCCTTCATGAAATATTGCTGTGTGATCTTATAACCCATCCAGTAACCCAGGTCATTAGGCCGGTCGTCTTTCCGGGAAACATCATATAGCCAGTCGATATAGTTTGTACTGTCAATTCTTGTTACAAATTCCCGGCATAGTTTTTCCTCGTTTTTATTCCCATAGTCTATGGCGGTTTTATTGGTGGTTGCCCCTGATATCAGTTCTCCCAAAAAATCCGCACTGCCTTCAATAATGCTCTGCTGCAATAAAGTTGGATTTTCCATCCAGTTCTTTTGCTGAAAATGAATCAGCTCATGCGCCACAATAAACGGGATGTTGCTGATATCAGTTTGTTTTTCGGCGCCAATGAACAAACCCTCTTCGTTGAATGTTCCACCCGAATTGTAAGCGCCGATCACAAAGTAAACAGGTGGATACTGCGCCGGCGGGTACCAGTATTTTAAAGCGTAAAATGTGCTTCTGCACTGCTTTTCCTTATCTTTCATCTGTAAAGTGGCGGCCCTGACTTTTTCATAGTCGTGGCTACGCTTCCTGACTACCTTATACAAATTTCCGGCGTTTTTAATCCTGTCCGGGATAAACCCTTTCACACCCGCACTGCCAATGTCGAGGTAGGCGCTGCCAAACGGGTTGACGGTTGTATCTTTTTTAAAAAGATCAAAAGCTTTCCAGAAATTATCTATGTCTTTTGTAAGAAAAACAGCGCTGTCGGGGTTACTTGAAAAAGCTGTCTGGGAATAAGCAACCGTGCAGGTAATTGCAACCAATAATAATGTCAGGCAATATTTAAGCATAGCAGCAGGTAAATTGAAAGGGCTTCATAATGATGTAAAATAATTTTTTTGAAGCAAATTTCAACAGGAATGTCTAGGTTGAAATAAATAATTAATGAGAAATTTCCTGGTTAAGGGGGGAGTTATCATCTGACAAAAGTTTCGGCGGAAAATTCTTTTTTTAACCGGCTTTTCGTATAATTATGCAACGTGCCGGTAACCCGGTTAACCCAATTTCAGGAAACCATATCAAAAGAACGGGCTTATGGAACTTCATGCTTTTGCGCCACCAGCGGATGGTAAAGATCACTTTCAGATAAACGATTTCATTTTTGAGATAGATGATACGCAGTCCGGACAGGATTTCGATTATTCCGGCGCTTTACTTATCACTATTGTTGCCCGCACCAGCGACGTGGAAAGAGCCGTAAAAGCAGCGCTGCTGGACGACTACGAGCCCACAGGGGAAGTGAAAATAGGGGTTCCCGCCCTGGGGATTTATAAAAGCGATGCACCGGAAGGAATGATTCATTTTAAGGAAGACAAGCACGAAGTGCCCTATCTTTCAATGAACCGCGAACGGTTTCATTATACGCTGAAGTTTTATGGGGATGTTGTTTTTAAAGATGGCTGGGTAGCGCTGCTGGGGCAGCTGAAACCTTCCTGGAGTGATCAGCCTGATTTCCCGGTTACTATTTACAGGAAGATAAATACCGCACAGCTAAACTGGGAGCGATACTGTTTTACTGCTGTGGAAGAAGCAGCCGGCGCCCCGGTGGAAAGGGTGAAGAAACTGGCGCTTATCAATCCCACATTCGACCGGTTGCCGAATGAATTTTATCGCCTGAAGGCATTGCGGCACGTGGAGATCACCGCTAAATGGCCGGTGAAGAAGCTGCCCCTGGAACGGCTGGATGATAAGCTGCTCCATTTCCAGGAACTGGAGCACCTGGTGATTGTTGATTCAAGCCTGTGCCGCATTCCTGAATATATGAGCAAGCTCACAAAACTCAGGCATTGTTCGTTTGCCGGAGGCGATTTGTCGCGCGTGCCCGCCCACCTCATGGATATGCCGCACCTGGAATACCTTAACCTGAACGGCAACCAGATCAGCGACATTTCAGTATTTGAATTGCCGGAGCTTAAATACCTGCACCTGGCGAAGAATCAATTAAAAACTTTGCCTGAAAACCTGCTGGCTTTACCAAAAATTGTAAAGATCAACGCAGCCAATAACCCGTTTTCATTCCTGCCCGCCGCTTATTCAGATTTTGCCGGGCTGGATCTGGATATGAATAATAAACAGCAGTTGCTTGATAATACCTACAAAGATGCAGATGGCAACGGACCAGTTATCTGGAACGATGAATTGTTTTTTGCTCAACAGGACGAAGTGTTAATCAGGCCCGTTGACGAAATTCTCATGAAAGACGGGTTGTTGCCGCACCGCGAAGCCTTACGTGCGCTCGTGAAAAGGACTATCGGGTTTAATCATTCCGGTGAGGAAGACTACACTGCTACCGGTAATCACCGGTTTGGCGGCATGCCCGACCTGCCTGAAAATATTGACTATCCTGATTATTACGACGATTACAACAAGCAGCATTATAAGTATGAATTTATAGCCCAGGTTAATTGTGAAGCACTGGCGCCATTGCAGGAATATTTGCCGGAAACAGGAACGCTTTTCTTTTTCCTGGAAACCATTCATAACATCGGCGCCCGCGACGGCCATTTGCCTTGTAAAGTGTTGTATGTGGCCGATAATTCCACCCTGCAATCCGGCAAAAGGTTTTCCTTCGGGGAGGAGGACTTTTATGAATTGCAGGACGGGCAATACACGCCCTATAAAGCACACGCCGTTGTTAAAAATTCGGCGCCGGGGTTTTACTCCTGGCATTCCAACCAGTACATTTTCCGGGAGGTTTCAAAACCGTTGCTGCAGGAGGAAGAACTACTCGGTAACCTGTACGAAATATTTGAAGAACCGGTTAATCTCCTGCTGGAAAGTGATCATGAAATCAACAACTATGGTTTCACCCAGCATCAATCCCCGGAGTTGCAGGCGGCGCTGACCTGCAAAGGTAATCCCGAAGACTGGACCATCCTGCTTACCGTGAAGTCCCGCGGGGATTTTGCGTGGGGAGATGCCGGTGATTTGTTTTTTGTGATACATAAAAGCGACCTGGCGAAAAAGGATTTCCGCAAGGTGTATCTAACAATAGAGAGCAGTTAAGTTTCGCAGATTACATCATGAAAGTTATATTGTTATGAGAAGAAAATTGATTTTGTTCTGGCAGCGTTATGGTCCTCCTATAGAAGTGGCGGGGCTTATACTTTTAATTATCGGGAGCACCTATATGAAAAACTCCGTTACCTTTAAAAGCATTGCCGTCGTTTTCTGGATTGTGTGTATGGTGATTTATATAATAGCGGAACCAACCTACCGGACATTCCGGTTCTGGCTCTTCCTGATACTTGGTTTAACCCTGGCCACCAGCCAGGTACTTCAGTTGATAGCTACCTTTAATTAATTATCCGGGGGGAGATATATAACCGCACATAGCGGTTGCTTTCTTTTTAAATGGGTTGCCGCAGGCAAGAAATTCCTTTTTGATACGTACTTTCGAAGTTTAATAAAGCTCCCGGTTTACAAAGTTATGGATGCAGGAATATTTATAACCAGCACATCGCTGCTGGATGATACTTTTTTTGAAGATGTTACCCTTTTCATTACTGAATATAATGAAAAGGGAGCGATGGGGTTTGTGGTGAACAAGGAGTTTCCCCGTAAGTTTAATGAATTGGAAGAGTTTAAATATAGTCCGCCGTTTCCGCTGTATGATGGCGGCCCCGTGGACCGGGAACATCTTTATTTTGTACACCGGCGTCCTGAGCTGATAGCAGGAGGTATCCCGGTAGCGGATAACATCTATATGGGAGGGGACTTTAAGGCTGCGGTGATGTATATGAATAATGGAACGATATCAGAACAAGACATCCGGTTATTCATCGGGTATTGTGGCTGGAACATGCATGAACTCGAAGAAGAAATAGCAGAGGGCAGTTGGGAGATCTGGAAGGAAGGCAGGCTGTTTTAATGGCCGACAGGTGGATTTTTAAAAAAGAAGTTATTTTGCAGGTTGAATTTGCGAAGTAAAATTGATAAATAGTATTAATATGTCTACAGGTGAAAATATAGATGCCAGCTTAAGCGGAGATCCGTATGAAAATTTTCGTTCATTGTTGCAGCAATCAATAGTATTCCCCACTGAATATACTTTTAAGTTTATTATTAAGGCGGACGAGGATAAGATAGCAGAGCTGAAGTCGATGTTTGCGGATGTAAGCGCACGAATTACAGAAACCAATTCTTCCGGGGGGAAATATAAATCTTTTACCGTGCAGTTACCTGTTCAGGATGAGGAAGAGGTGATCTCGTACTATAAGGAGGTGTCAAAAATTGATTCGGTGATTATGCTGTAGGAGCGGTTACCAGGCAAAAAACTATGCATGAATTGTTATAATATTGACATTTTTCGATATGTTGCATCGTGATTAAACCCAATTGCCTATATTCGGGAATTTATATATAATTTTAATTTAAAATTTATGAAGCAAACAGTACCTGCCTTTGCCCTGCTGCTTACACTTGCAGCATGTGGCGGTGCTTCGACTGATCAGGCGAAGACCGAAGAAAAGAAAGAAGCAGCTGTGACCGCCGGCGCAGCTTATGCAATTGACACTGCCACTACAACTGTACAATGGCGTGCTACTCACAAAGGTGGATTTGCCCCCCGCTTTGGTACTATCAAAGTTGCAGATGGTAGTCTCAACGTTGAAAACGGAGCGGTTACCGGTGGTAGCTTTGCCGTAAACCTGGCTACCCTGGTGGCGGACCCGGCTTCTGTTACTGAACCGGATAAAAAGGCTTCCGATCTGGAAGGGCACCTGAAAAGCCCTGACTTCTTCGATGTGGCCAAGTATCCATCAGCTAAATTTGTTATCACATCTGTAGCTCCTTTCGACAGCACCAAGCAGAAAAGCCTGCTTCCTGGCGCTACCAATCTGATCAGCGGCAACCTGACGCTGAAAGACAGCACCCTGAACATCACTTTCCCTGCACAAGTTACTGTTGGCGAAAACGACATTACTGCTAATGCAAAATTCGTGATCGACAGATCTTCATGGGGTATCACCTACAAAACAGAAGGCAGCCCTGAAAACTGGATGATCAGTAAAGATGTTGAAATTGGTTTCAGCCTGAAAGCAGCAAAGAAATAAATTCTTTATTACGGCTTAAAGTCCTGATATATCAATATCAAAAGAAAGCAGCCTGGCACATGATTGTGCCAGGCTGCTTTCTTTTAGGTAGTCGCTGTATTGTTTTATTTTTGCCAGCTCATAGCCGCAACCCGGCGGGATATCCCAGCTTTTACGATGTATGTTTTTTATGAGTGAAGATATAAATCCCGGCGCCTGTTAGTAGTAACACCAGGCATAGCAGGTACCCTGCCTGGAGCATTAAATGGGGAGCAGGCAATGCTGGTGCGTGGTATTGAAAAACCGGGAAGTTTTTATAATCTGCCGGCGTAAGGCGTTTGTCGGGAATATGAAAACCGTAAAGGAATGTTTTCCATTTTTGCTGATAGATATCAGACTGCCGGGAGAAATCCTGGTATGCAGTTAACTGGGTCCCGGCTAAGCAATTGAGCCATTGTTGTACCAGGGAAGATGGATTCCGGTTGGAAAGCGTTTCAAAATGAAGATTACGTTGCTTTATCTTCTCCTGGAAGGGCGTAAGCACTCTGTTCATCCGTTTTTCCAGCAGATCGTAATACCCGGCTACATATCGTGTACTGAGCGGCAGCGTATCCCTGGCGGGGTTGATGCTGGCGGCATACTGCGGATTATACCGGTTGAAGCTGTCGGATAGTATCCGGGCAGGCGTATTCCATATCTCTTCTCCCTGGTGGCGACGATACGCAGCAATCTCATCTTTCATCGGCAGGGGATATTTTTTTTGCACATAGGTATTGATGAGTGATGGCAGGATAACGAGGAGCAGCATCCAGCAGCTCACCAGGTACAAACCTGTGCGGGTACCGCTGAACCGGAAGGCGAGCACAACATAGGTGATCGTGATCCAGAACAGGAGATATAACAAGGTAGCTGAACACCATAGCAGCATTGTGACGGCGGAAGGAAAGGATTGTTTATAAGCCAGGATAAATCCCAACGCATTAACGGTGAGCAGGAGAGTAGCCAGCACCAGCAAGCGAAAAAGCAGCTTTAGAGCAATGATACGGTGAATGCTGCCTGCATGAATCATGAGCATGGTTAATGTGCCGGTTTCTTTCTCGGAAGAATACAGGTTATAACAATATACCAGGACGAGTAGCGGTAGTAAATAGATGATCACAAATGCAAGGTCGAAATTACCGGCGAACAGCATCATCGGGTTGCTGACAGGCATATCGGTTGCCTCCTCAAAGCTTTTGGTGTATTTGATTTGCTGGTAGCAGGGCTGGATATCGTTGAGGCCAAGTGAAAGAGCGGCCAGCGGAGCCGGTAATTTAACGGTATTTTGCGGCAACCAGTAATTAACCATAACGGCCAGTCCTGCATTTTTTGCAGTTGCCCTGCCCTTATCAGTAAGGGTATCTGAAAACCGCCGGAGTGCCGTCACATAATCGCGGTGGTATCCTTCCCGGATACTATCGGCCTGGATAAACCGGCTTTCAATAGTGCGGTTGGAGGAGCGGATGGATAGTAAGCCGATCAACATAAACAGCAACAGGCTTACCAGCATCCATCGTTGCCGCAGTAATTGTTGCCATTCAAACAGGAAAATAGTTTTTAGCAGCATCATAGCTTTATCTTAATAAGTTGCTTTGCAGTAAGGTTTACAAGTATTATTATCAGCACACACCAGGCCCCCAGGGCCAGCCATGCCAGGTGATGCCAGGCAACGGCGCTTTTGGCCGGAGGTGGATCATAGGTGAAATCTTTCATTCTTTTAAAAAAATCCGGTCCTGCTTTATAATCATAGGTAAGATATTGTGCGCCGCTGTTGGCCAGGTCCATATTCAGTATACGGATAAACTCATCCCGGTATTTTTTTGCCTGGTGATGAAAGGAACGGTGATGATAATAATCAGATCCGGAAAGCCCCATCGACACCTGCTGAATAGCGATGAAAGGAGACCCCAGTCCGGCTTTTTCCAACTGTTCCTGCTGCAGTTCGATGATCTCTTCTACTTCACCGTTGTATCGTTCATATACTTTGGTATTGTAGTCTTCGCCATATTGCATGGAGAGGCCATCGAAGTTGACCGGCAACTGTTTCACAGAATCCACCCCGTATTTTTTCAGCGTGCTGTCCAGGTAGCGCTGGTAACGCTGTATGCTGGTGCCATCGCCATGCAGTCCTTTGCTGTATCCCTGCGCCATCCGTTTGTTTAATTCATAGCGGGAAGGTAGCGGATGCCCTTCATCGATGAGGCGTACGGTTAGCCTGGGCGCCAGTACCGACAGCAGGAACCATATGCCGATGCAAGCCACCAGGGCGCCGCTGGAGCTACGGCTCCACGCCGATACCAGTGTGCCTATGCTGGTGAACAGGAAAAAGTAAACCAGGTAGCCCACGGCAAACAGGCCGTAACGAACAGGAATATCCGGCTGACTGCCTTGTTGAAATACGGGTAAGCCCAATAGTATAAAGGCCGGAATAATAATCGTAAGAACGATCGCATAGTTGCCGGTGATTTTCCCCCAGATGAGTTGCTTAGGTCGTATGCCCTGCATTAACAGTAAGGGCAGGGTATTGCCTTCCCGCTCACGGGTAATGGTACTGTAGGTGATAAGCAGGATGAGTAAAGGTATCAGCAGCTGTAAAACCATCGATACAGATAGTTCCCCGAAGCGCAGCTGACTGTCGGTAGTCTGGGCTTCTGCCTGGTTTACTTCATGCTGAACATGCGCCTCCACCCGGTAGGTTACGCCGAGGTAACGGTTAAGCCCATAGTCGTATATGCTGAGAAAGGTGTTGGGCTTAAACAGATATGTACCAAAATGAGCCGCAGAATGTGGATTGGCTTGTTGTTCTTCCCATTCATGGCGGAACATGGCAGCAGCCCTGTTTTTTTGCAGCGATGTTTGCTGTCCGCGCTCCCATCCGGTATACGCAGCCGCCGCCAGTAAAATCCAGGCGATCATCGCCAGCAGCATCACTATCCTGTCTCTGTAGATCATTACATACTCATGAGTTGCAATGGTAGATAGCGGTGAGCGTTTTTTCATAGAGAGATGTTTTACCTGAATGAGCAATTCAATGATACCAGCAGATTTCCTGGCGCGCCAGGGGTATAGGAATTAACAACCCCACTCACAGCATACCGTTTGTTGGCCAGGTTATTACCATTGACCTGGAGGCTGTATTGTTTATACCGGTATCCGACGAGGGCATTGAAAATAGTATAGGCAGGCATTTCCAGCACGTCGGTACTGGTTTCTTTTTTATTACTGAAATAACGGGTATCCACATACTGGAAACCTGCACCTATGAAAAGTCCTTTCAGCGCGTTGGTAGTAAAAGTGTATTTAGCCCAGCCGTTGGCTGAATTTTCGGGAGAGTTGGCAAAGAGCTGACCGATGTCTTCCGGCTTTATACTTTTCGTAATTTTTGTTTTGTTGTAATTGTAATTGACATTGAGGAAAAGAGTGCCCAGTAGCGTACCTTTTGCGCCAATCTCGATTCCCCGGCTCTGTACCTGCCCGATAGCCTCTCTCCAATATGGCAGATCAGGTTTTGGAACCGACTGCAACACATTTTTCCGGTCGCTCTGGTAAATTGATATAAAGGGTTGAAACGTGTTTTGGAAGAATTCTCCCTTAGCACCGAATTCATATTGCTTGGAGGTTTCAGGGGCAAAGGGTCCTCCGTTTTCAGTGTTATTACTATAGTGGGGAGAAAAGCCTTCGTTATAATCCAGGTAAATGGAAACGGTGCTGACAGGCTGATAAACAACTCCCAGCCGCGGAGAAAAGTTTTCCGTGCGTAAGGGACGTTCATCATTCTGGACGGTGCCATCCGGCTTATCAGCAAAATAGCGCCGGAAGTAGTTGTTATATCTCAGGCCGGCCAGAATTTTCCATTTGGAAGTAATTTCAATCTGGTCCTGTGCATAGGCGCCGAATGTATTATAGGTGAATTTTTCTGTTCTTGATTTACCATAGAAGGTCATTCCCGTAGTATCGTAGCGGCTTTCCTGTTCTGTGTCGAATACCGGTAACCGTGTAGCGGCATACTGCAGGATGCCATTGGGATAGTTGTTGCGCGACAGCATTGCATCGCCACCGATGGTGACCTGGTGGATGATCTTCCAGGTTTTAACCTTTATGTTCGTGTAAATATTAACGGTGGTTTGTGGAGAGTTGATCTGTTGCCAGCTATAGGAACGGCTCACGGTATTGTCGGTGGGCCGTACAAATCCGGAAGCGGTATATTGATTACGATCGGCCCTGGATTCGCTGTAAGCTGCCAGCAGTCCAATTTTCCAGTTACCGGAAATACGATGTTCCATCACAGATTGCACCTGGTAATTATTGCCTTTGTAACGGCTGTCGTAGCCCGGGTTAAAATCGTAAGGCACCAGGAAGATACTGTCTTTATCCTTGCTTTTGTAGATGGGAACGCGGGGCTGATAATTATTGCCGGCGTCTTCATTTACGTAATTACCATTTATCTGCCAGCTGGTTTTTGGATTTATTTCCCATTTCAGTGAGCCATATACCTGTATACTGCGGCGATCAAAATGCCGGGTAAAGCTGCCCCCGCTTTGCCACCCGGCGCCGGCGAGAAAGTAGAGGTTTTTCTTTTTATTGATGCTGCCGGTGATATCGGCCTGCGCCCTCATGAGGTCAAAAGAGCCCGCAGCAACAGTGGCGTTTACCACACGGTATTTCCGCGGTTGTTTGGTGACCATATTGATATTGCCGCCCATTCCGCCTTGTCCGTATAAGATAGCAGACGGGCCATGTATCACTTCCACACTTTCAATATTGCCGAGTAACGGGAGCTGACCTTCCGGGTAGGGCGAGCCTGTCATGCCATTGGTGGTAACTCCGCCGATACCGGAAGTGTAACCCCTGGAACTGAAGCTGCCGTAATAGTCGGTGGAGGTGAAACCTGCCACATTCCGGAGCGCTTCATCCAGCTGGAAAAGCTGCTGGTCGTTAATCGTGGTACGGTCTACCGACTGGATATTTTGCGGAATATCTCTCAGCGGGGTATTAGTCCTGGTGAGTGCACTGGATTGAGCGGATGGCCGCTTACCTGCAATATGTACCTCTCTTAACGTGGACGTAGCTATATCAAGTTCCAGGCGAAGAAATATTGTTTTATTATTTTCTACTGTAATGCGGCTACTCTTGGCTTTATATCCAACGCCGCTCGCAATCAGTACATAATTGCCGGGTTGTATGCCCGTGAAGAAAAAATTTCCGTCGTCATCAGTTTGGGTAGCTTTCGATCGCCCTTCCATACTGATGGTAATGCCCGCGAGTACTTTCTGATCGGGACCGGAAATATTTCCCTGGATTTTGCCATGCTGGGCATAAATTATATTTGAAGCTACACAGAGTAGCAGTACAAAACAGAGGCGCTGAATCATTGTTTGTAATTAATGAAGGATAAATGGAGAAATTAATGAGACATAGGTGCGCAGCCAAACGCGCCGGCGCCGGCGGCATACATTGAAGTAGTGGAATCGGTATTAAAAAGCGGCAGGAGGACCTTTATTGGAGCAGGCAAAAGAGGGAATTTCACAGGTAGCCACAGCGGGGAAGGCATAACGATGCGTGGCTGGCGTCAGCACAGGGCCTGCATACTTATCCTGCTGGCTATAGTAAACCGTATACTGATGATCGCATACTTTACATCCGGCAGGAACATATTTGCAGGCTTTAGTAATGCCCGTATCAAAAGATGTTGCCGTTGTTTTTATGGTTTCCGGATGCGAATGCCAGTAGTGAACAGGCATTGCAATAAATGCATATAGCGCCAGCAATACGCTGGCGACCCATGATCGATATTTCGGTGGCAGTATCAATTTTGACACAACAGTGTATAAAATTAATTGTTGTTTTTCAGCACATATCCGGCCTACAATGCACCAAAGCTGAACAGTATTTCTCCTCTATTCACCGGTGGAGTGGCGATCTGATAAACGATAAAGCCATCAATGGGCGAATAGATATCGGTTAGCAGGGTCCCTTTTAAATCGGTGATGTAGCCTAACTTCATCCCCTTGCTGATCAGTTGTCCGCTTCTGCAATCGCTGTAAAAAATACCGGTATATTCACTGTTGATTGAACTGCGTTTGGTGATTTCCAGCGGATGATTGGGCATTTCAACTTTGCCCGGCAAGAATTGCAGGCTTCGCATTAAATTTAGCAGGCCACTGTTTATTTTTGTTACTTCAGCTGTTGAAACATTTCCCAGCCTGCCACATTCAATTGCAACAGTTGGTATTCCCTGCCGCACTGCTTCCTTTGAGCAATACAGTGTTGGCGCTCCATTTACAAAGCTGGCTTCAGATTTCATGATCCAGTCGAAGCCCAGTGCCTCTGCCATTTGCCTGGCTTTGGCGGTTTGCCCGCCATATACATAGTATCCCACGTAATCGTGCAGGTCTTCCGGGGCATCACCTGCGTGTATATCTACCAGGTAATTACATCTGGGTAATATTTTCTGTGATAGTACCCAGGCAATGCAGGGCGTTTGGCTGCCTTTATTATCTCCCGGAAATTCCCGGTTAAGATTTTTCCCGTCAACCGGGTTATAGTATACGGACCTGCCAAGAAATGCGTTTACATTGGCTATATGAACAATGATGACCGTACCGCTTAATGCGGCAGGGTTAAGCTCCCGTGCCATTTGCTGCATGGCCATAATGGGTGGATATTCAAATCCGTGAATGCCGGCTATCAGCCCGATTACAGGACCCGTTTTTTTACCATGTATTACGGTAACGGGGATAAAGGTGCTGTCTTTTGAAGCCGTGATAACCGGTATATTAAACGAAGCTTTTTCTCCCGCCGTCACCTGGTGGCCTTCTATTGTAAATGGAGCCTGCCGGGCAAATATTTCCGGCGCCCGGAAACTTAACAACAAAGTAAGCATGTAGAAAGGAACAGATAATCGCATACAGTAGCCCTGATTGTAAAAATATCATTTGCAACAATGATGCAAATATATATTATTTCCGGAATTATCAATTTTTAAAGGGTTACCGGTAAAACCTGGTTGTATCCTGCAAGATAGAGCCGGGCAAAATAAATTTGTGTAGTTAAATAACTACATGTATATTTGTAGTCAAATAGCTACACAATGAATTTACGACGAGATGTATTTCAAGCCATAGCGGACCCGACAAGACGGGCTATACTTCTATTGGTAGCTTCGCAGGCCATGACAGCGGGTGCAATAGCCTCAAACTTTGACACCGCAAGGCCAACCGTTTCAAAGCACCTGCAGATACTCACGGAGTGCGAACTACTTGAACAAAAGCAAAATGGCAGGGAAATTTATTATCACATCAACGCAAAAAAAATGAAAGCAGTAGCAGACTTTATCGAACCATTCCGCCAAATGTGGGATGACCGGTTTAACAAATTAGAAGCCATCATGAAAAAGTACAAATCAAAAAAATAACACCCATATGGAACGTAAAACAAAAATTAATGCCGAAGACGGCAAACAGGAATTAGTAATAACGAGGGAGTTTGATTTGCCGGTGGAACTACTTTTTAAAGCCTATGTAGAGCCCGAAATTGTGGAGCAATGGATGGGAACCAAAGTACTGAAGCTTGAAAATAAAAAGCACGGCGGCTGGCATTTCGAAACAAGCGATGCCAGCGGAAAGGTAGTGTTTGAGGCCAGTGGCACCATCCATGAGTTTGTTCCGGACCAGAAAATTACCCGGACATTTGAAATGGAGAATGCGCCTTTTGCCGCCCAGCTTGAGTTCCTGGAATTTGAACCCCTTACGGAGGATACCAGTAAACTCAGTATGCATATCGTTTATAAATCTGTTGCACTCAGGGATCAGATGATGCAAATGGGTTTTGCCCCAGGTTTGAATATGGCACATAACCGGTTACAAACTGTTGTAAGCAAATTAAAATAACACATCATGTCAAAGAGAAATAAAATTATCTATTGGATTGCTACGCTTTGGCTTGCATTAGGAATGGTATCAACCGGATTAGTACAGTTATTTAAAGAGCAGGACGAAACAGATTTTACCGCGCATCTGGGCTATCCCACTTATTTACTGACAATACTGGGCGTCTGGAAATTGTTGGGAGCTGTAGCAATACTTATTCCTAAATTTCCTTTACTGAAGGAGTGGGCGTATGCAGGCTTTTTCTTTGCCATGTCAGGAGCGGCCCTTTCACATCTGGCAACAGGTACGCTGAACAACATATTTCCCTCGTTGTTATTACTCGCCCTGACGGCGGTATCCTGGTACTTCAGGCCTGCGGATAGGAAAACTATTTCAGTTAATCAATAAAAATGAAATAAAATGAATCCCAAGGTTGATTTTTATTTTAATAAAGCTGAAACGTGGAAGAAAGAAATAGAGAAGTTGAGAACGATTGTTCTCGACTGTCATCTGAGTGAGGAATTGAAGTGGGGATGTCCTTGTTACACGTTTGAAAAAAGTAACATCGTTTTAATTCATGTTTTTAAAGAATACTGTGCGGTACTATTTTTCAAAGGCGCCCTGTTAAAGGATCCTAAAGGTATCCTGATCCAGCAAACAGCGAATGTGCAGGCTGCGCGGCAGGTGCGGTTCACCAGTATTCAGGAGATCGCCAAACTGGAGTCTACCCTGAAAGCCTACATTTATGAAGCCGTTGAACTGGAAGAAGCCGGTGTGAAAGTGGAGTTTAAAAAGACTAAAGAATACCCCGTTCCGGAAGAATTTCAAAAGCAACTGGATAAAACGCCGGCTTTGAAAACTGCATTTTATGAATTGACACCAGGCCGGCAAAGAGGATACCTGCTCTATTTTTCTGCTCCCAAACAATCTAAAACCCGGGAGTCGAGAGTGGAAAAATATATAGAGCAAATTCTCGATGGAAGAGGATTAGATGATTAAGGAGAACGGGCTTGTAGCTGCCAAAAACAAATGACTAACCAGAATTATAGCGCTTTGTGGAACTGCCACCTGATACCGTGGATTTTAACCTGGAGGGGAAAAATATTTTTTCCCTGAAAATTATGTTTTCATTTCTTATTCCGGAGAAGCATGTATCTTTAGTATACATGAAAACACTATTTGCATCTGTTATATAATCCCAATAACATGGCCAGCTTCAAACCCTCATGGTCGGGTGTTACCCTCATTATTATCACGCTGTTTAGTCATTTGCCGGTAAATGCACAGTCCCGCCAGTTCTCAGTATCAGGAGGTGGCGCCCTGAACATAAATGATTTCGACTGGTCCATTGCAGGCAATTCACAGGGGCAATTCCCCAACGTTTTATCAGAACTGCATTTTAACAGCATTACCTCTCTTGGTTTTTATCTGAATGGCGCCTACAGGCCGGTGAAATACCTGCGGTTTGATGCGTACTATCAAAGAAACGGTGTAGTCAGTGGCAGCGGTATGGACACGGATTATAAAGGCGATGATCGTACAGATCCTACATTTCAGCAATCCTTTTCCAGCGACAGGGGCTATTTGGAGGTGTTCAGGATAGGCATCAGTGCTGTATTTCTTCAACGTACAAAATTCAGTTTAGGGGCCGGCGTATCCTATAAAAATACCCGGCAAAACTTTATCATTCTCAGCCCGGAGTTAACAGACCTGCAAAGCACTTACACCGCAAGGTGGCGTGGACCAGCGTTTTCCCTGGAAGGTAATTACCTGATCAGCCGGTCGCTGTCAGTTGGCGCCAATATAGCCTATACGTTAATCAGTTACAGGGGAGAGGCGGACTGGAACCTGATAGATATATTCATGCATCCATTGAGTTTTGAACAAACCTCAAAGGGGCACGGCATGGATTGTGGTTTGAATTTCAGATATACTGTTAACGGTTTTCTTTCGTTTTCACTTGACGGAATGCTGGGGAATGCAAGGATTTTCCAAGGAACCGATATATCTTATCTGACAAACGGTACACAGATTTCCACACAGTTCAATGGTTCCGATAATTACTTTTACGGCGTCCGCCTGGGAGCCATCGTTCAGTTCTGATTAGTTTAAATGAACTGGCTATAAACACCTAAAGCCAGTTTTAATAACCGGCAGTTTATAAATTTTTTAAGTAATGGTGCTTACTTTTCCAGTTTGTATTTTATCGTAATCGCCGGCGATACTGCTGTGTTGAGTACCACTAATGAAGTATCCGGGGAATAGGTTATTTTCCCTTTCAGATCTGTTCGTGGCTTGCCGTTTCCATCCATGAAATAGATACTGTCGGCAGTCAGCTTAATTGCAAATACAGAATCTTTCCGGATAGTATATACAAAATCCGTTTTGATATTTGTGCGAAGACCATAAGCTGCGAAATTGGTGCTTTGCAGTGTGTTGTCTTTTGCCAGCCAGGAAAATACATTGCCGTTACTGATCTTTGTCCAGGCCCCTTCCTGTTGTGTCTTTATAGAATCTTCCCGCCAGTCGAATTTAGCACCATAAGTAAAAGGGTCTACCTGTAAGTCATCATCCTTATCGTTCTTATCGCAGGATTGTAATAACAGCAACGTCACAATTGGACATAAAAAAATGAAAAAGTTTTTCATCCGTCGATATTTTAGCTATGTTGAAAAGTAAATTACGTTTTTTATCTTTCAAATGAGAAAGAAGCCTGTCACTTTTTAACAGGCTTCTTCCCGGTATTGTCAACTTAAGGACAAGTAAATTTTCCTAAATCATTGGCCAGCGTACAACAATTAGGAGGGTATGGATTGCCGTTGTTCAAGGCCGCCTGCAGATCAAGTCTTTCACTCGGTGTCATGATTGTATTATCTGACTTGTATACAGTCGGCGCTAATTCAGCATACACATCTGTTCTTGCCATATATGGAATATAGAAGTAGTTTATCCATGACCTGTCGCTGTTGGAAAGAAAACTACCCTGGTAAATATCAGTGCCATCTGTTTTAGTGTACATCGGCAGGCTGGTGTTATGTACAATGGAGGTGCTGCTTGTATAAGAGCTATATCCCATTACAGAAGTGTAATCGTAAGTACCGGTCTGGTAGTAATTGGTGGATGGGATATTAAATTGTGCCAGTCCGGAAGAAGTAAGATTGGATGTATTAACAGTAACAAACGAATTCCTGTCGAGGCGCGTATGTTCATGTCTTAAACCCAGTGCATGGCATATTTCATGAATAATTACACTGTTATCCCATGAATTAAAGGCGAAATCAGCCAGGTTGATACGTTGTACACCGCCTGTTCTTCCGAGGTTTGACTCACTGACATCAGCGCCATCTGTGGACCAGAACTCAATGTTAGGGTAGGTAAATCCATAAGTGGGGTCAACGAGTGGTTCGCAGGTAGCATTGTAGAATCTTACGTTGGTATTGGACTCCATTTCAAGCAGAGCTGAACGTACTTTCTGTTTCTCCGCCAACGTTAAGTTTGATCCGTATATAATTCTCACCATTGCCCATAAATTATAGGCAGTGGGGTATATACTGAATGCGCGTGGAATGGTGCGACCCTGAGCGGTGTTTTGAAAGGGCACATTATAAACCGGGTGTGCATTTTTTTCAGCGCCTACATAGTCGGGCTTCTTCGACTGTAGCTGACCATAGACTTCCAGGTTTTTGTATTGCTCTTTAGTAAGGCGGATGTCGCCTTCCCAAAAATAATCAGCGCCCTTTTTTTCGACTATCACACCGGATTTTAAAGTGATGGGGCCGTCTTTCTGGTTATCTGATTGATTAGATTGCTTATCCTTACTGCAGGACAAGAAAAACAATACTGCTAACAATGGGATTGTTTTCAAATAGTGGGTACGTTTCATGGGTAATTTTTATTGGTTGAAAGAATACTTTGGGTTATTGTGAGACTATAGCAAAAAAAATGAGAATAGGTTAAGCAAATTAGTTTCGTGATACCTGAGGGTCAGTAGCACATATAACGATATCTAAAGTAAAAGAATATTTCTAATTATCGGGAAATTATTTTCAGGCAGATGATTTGTAATCCTAATAATAGGAATGGTCCGCATTGAAATCAGCCTGTATATTTATGATAATCAATTGTTTTCCTCCTGATTAATTTTACCCGGCCGGATTTAAATAGGTTTGAGCTATGCAGGAGCTAATTTTATCAAGCAGGTAGCATTGGTTTATCTGCTTCTTCGGATTTTGAACCCCGGTACCAAAACAAATTTTTTAAGTGTAGAAGTATTATAGCGCACCTGCAAGTTCTTTAACCAGGATATAGATACCTATTGCCAGTACAAACCAGCCAAACCCTTTTTTTAGTCTGCCGGCGGGGATTTTCCGGTTAAGGTAGCTCCCCGCTAAAATACCTGCTATGGCGAGGGAAGTAACTGTTAACAGGAGCTGCCAGTCTATTCCCTTATCATACAGGTTGCCGGTAAATCCTATAAGGGAGTTTAAGGCAATCACGAGCAGGGAAGTACCAACCGCCTCTTTCATGGGAAGGTGTAATAACAATACCAGTGCCGGGATGAGCAGGAATCCACCGCCGGCTCCCAGTAAACCGGTTACTAACCCGATGCCTGCGCCAAACAGGATCATTTTTCCCGTATTGATTTTCCGGTCGGCTATTCCTGCTGAGGGAACTGATTTGCTGCGCATCATGGATACAGATGAGATAACCATCAGAATGGCAAACAAGACCATCGTGAGCCAATTCTCTGTAACCACAAATCCACCTATAGTGGCGATATGTTCCGGTATCGCCGGTACTAACCATTTACGGGTGAGGAAAACAATTGCTGCAGAAATGGCGGCCAACAACAGGGCTATCCTGATATTCACAAATCCTTGTTTATACTGCCTGGCCGCGCCCACAAGGCTTGCGGAACCCACCACGAATAAAGAATAGGAGGTAGCGGTTACCGGAGACACACCAAACAGGTAAACCATCAGGGGCATGGTTAGTATGGAGCCGCCGCCGCCAATCAATCCTAATGATACCCCAATCAGTAAAGAAGCTATATATCCCAGCAGATGCATGTTATGTACTTTCAGACAAAGGTCGCTGCCCCTGCTATTTCTATCAGTGATAATAGTCACGCAGCATTGTTAAAAGGGTTTTCCTGCCCGCGTAACCAAGGTCACTGAAAACTTCTCAATAAGGACAAAGAATAGCCCCGTATTTTTTAAAAGATCTAAAGTTGTAAATTTGAAGCTATGCAGGAACAATATCCCATCCGGAAATTATTTCCCGGACTTGAAGATGGTCTTTATGAAGAAATGATCCAATATGGCGACATCCGGGAAATTCCGGCAGGCACCCTCATGTTACGCAAGGGACAATCCATCAGATCCACCATGCTGATACTGCAAGGTATTGTTAAGCTTTACCAGGAGGATGAGGAGGGCAATGAATTTTTCATGTATGATATAGAACCCGGAGAAGCCTGCGCAGTATCTATGGTATGCACTTACCGGCAGGAGAACAGCCAGGTAGTGGCTAAAGCAATGACTGATGTGACCGTGCTCACCATCCCACTTCAATATATGGATGAATGGCTGGGTAAATATAAAAGCTGGCACTACTTTGTGATCAGGACCTGGCGGGCCCGCTATGAGGAATTGCTGAACACCATCAATGAGATTGCATTCAGAAATATGGATGAAAGACTGGAATTTTATATTAAGGGACAGGTAAAGAAAATGGGGAGGCAGATTAAGCTGACGCACCAGGAAATCGCCACCGATCTCAATTCTTCACGTGAAGTGATCAGCCGCCTGATGAAAAAGATGGAAAAAAATGGCTGGGTTATTATTCACCGCAATTTTTTCGAATGGATTAAGCCGTAAATTTTTTCCTGTGTGACTGGTATCACCGATAGACTGAAATAGAGGCGGCATCTTTGTGGTCAACAGAAAAACAAAACACCATGTATTTTCAGCACATTTATGATAAGAGCCTGGCACAAGGCAGTTATTTCATCGGATGTCAGAAGGCGGGAGTAGCCGCAGTAATCGATCCTAAAAGGGATGTGGATACTTATCTGGAAATTGCACATGAACATAAAATGCAAATTACCCATATCCTGGAAACGCATATCCATGCGGATTTTCTCTCGGGATCGCGGGAATTGGCAGCTCTTACAGGAGCCAGCATGTACCTCTCTGATGAGGGCGGTCCTGAATGGCAATACGAATTTGATCATATTGGTCTCCGGGACGGCAGCCGTATCCAGGTGGGCAACCTTGAACTAACAGTACTACATACGCCGGGACATACACCGGAAAGTATCAGCTTTTTGTTAACAGACAAACCAGCCAGTGAAGCTCCGGTTATGTTATTTACAGGAGACTTTGTATTTGTAGGTGATGTTGGCCGTCCCGATTTACTGGAGAAAGCTGCCGGTATGAAAGGCACCGGGATAGCAGGGGCACACCAGTTATTTGCTTCTCTTAAAAAATTCAGCGCCTTGCCAGGCTTTATACAGGTTTGGCCTGGACACGGCGCCGGTTCTGCCTGTGGGAAAGCGCTGGGCGCAGTGCCTTCCACCACTACGGGGTATGAACTTATCAGGAACCAGGCTTTCCGCTTTGAACAGGATGAAGAAGGCTTTGTGCAGTACCTGTTGGCGGATCAACCTGAGCCGCCGGCATATTTTGCGATGATGAAAAAGCTCAATAAGGTAAACAGACCGCTGCTTACCCAGGTACCTGACCTTAAAGAAATTGGCAAAGATGAACTGAAAGCAGCTTTGGACAAAGGCTACAAACTGATCGATACGCGTGATAAAGCAGCTTTTGCTGCGGGTTATATTCCTGGCAGTATTAATATACAAGACAATAACTCCTTCAACACCTGGGCCGGCTGGTTCCTGGATTATGAAACGCCTTTTATTTTATTGGCAGACCCTTCTGAATTGAACGATCTTACCCGTAAACTGATGCGGATAGGTCTTGATAATATTCACGGTTACATACCCTCTGTAAAAGTATGGGAAGACACTGGCGGTAAACTTGAAAAAGCTTCCGTCATTTCGATAGATAACTTCAAAACCCTCTATCAAAACAATGGAATCCAGGTGGTGGATCTGCGCGGCGCCACGGAATATAATTCCGGGCATATCAAAGGAGCTGATCATGTGTTTATAGGAACCATGCTCAATAATCTCGATAAGGTCAGCAAAGATAAAAAAGTAGTGATCCATTGCCAGGGCGGCGACCGTGCCGCAATAGCATATTCATTGCTTGCCCAAAAAGGTTATAATAATGTACTGAACTTTTCAGATGGTATGAATAAGTGGATAGAGGAAGGAAATCCTGTAGTTCATTGATGAAATCAGTAGTTCAGTAAGGATGGAAAAGGATATTATTCCTGGTGATGTTTTTTACAATAACACGGGCATAACTGCTACTCAGGTCTTCCAGGGAGAGGGGATCGAAAGAGGCTGTTTGTACAGCGTAAACCAATGCCCCGCTGGCAACATCATAGATATTGCTTTTCCAAAACCAGGCAGTATGTTCCTTGTAGTCCTCATAAAATGGATGATACTCATTCATCGCGCTGTAATACATCCAGAAATCATTCTCCCGGAAGGGATAAAGTGAAAAGAGAACTTTTTCGGTGACGTTGTAGATTTCCCTGGATTTATCCCGTAGATCAATAGTTAATACCACGTTTATACTATCCCGCCGGAGTATCTTTTTAATGGAATCAGTGGGCAGGGAAACAAAAGCGCCCTGTCCGTAGTAGGAACAGGCGGAAATGGCCCTGTAACCATGCGCTGTAAGCTGGTTTACCATATGTTTTTCCATAATTTCCTGCATGCTGCTGTCTGGTCCGTGTATTATTGCCAGGACAAGGATATTTTTGTAGTGCTCAGGATGGATGTCTGTTCCTTTCCAGGTTCCTGTAATCCGGGAGGTGGTACACTGACACATGAATATTGAAATAATGATATATAGAAGTATTCTTGGCATCCTTTATTTTTCTATTTACAGTGAGCTATAAACAAGGGGCACTCTAATGCCGACAGCAGGGCATCTGCCATACTGGGGTGAAACCACCTTGACAGGCGGCTTCTATGATAGGCGCCTAAAACAACAACAGTACTGCTATGCCCTTTTTGTAAATACGCGGGGATTACTTCCCACGGAATTCCCTGCAATACATGATAGCTGGCATCAGGGTAGTGTCTTTTCATAAATTCCTTCATCAGCTTTCCGTCCGGCAGATGCAGATCGGACACCGGACTTTTTACGGAAACGACTTTAACCGGTTTATACTTTAAGGCAGGCAGGGTATAGTCAAACATCCTGATGGCATATACCGAAGACGGAGACCCGTCATACAGCATCACTGATTTGTCGAGCCCTTTAAATGTTGATGGTACCAGCAATACCGGGCATACTGCTTCGGCAATCAGGTGTTTCAGAAAGAGGGAGGGCGGGTCTTCTTTACGCCGGTTAAATGTTTCTTTTGACGATATTATCATCAGATCCGCATAGATACTTTCATGTAATATGGCATCTAAAGCCATGTCTTTGTCTTTATGCACAGAGTAGTTGAGTCCCACTTCCTGGCATGCCAGTTCAAACCGTTCTACGCTTCGCGCGCGTGTTTGCTTATCCTTATCTGCATAATCCCTTATCCGCTGATCGGATACGCCCGATTCATCTACGAGATCATGAAGGGCATAACTCCTGTAGGTAATATCCTCAGGGAAAACACCTACAAGATGTGCCATTTCCTGTTGGGCGATAAACACAGCATATGTAACAGTGCTGCTGGAATAATTCAGTCCGTCTAAAATGGTAATCATTTTTTTCATATTCCGTTTTTTTTGCCTGAAAGAAAATGAGAGAACCCAAACCATAATGGGTGAGCAGAAAGATGTTTTTCCTTAAAGAGCAGCACGATAGCCGCTGCCGCCAGCAAAAGCGTAGATGGAAAGGCGGAGCCGGCACCAAGTGGGGCTATCGCTACCAGGAACGTAGTGGCAGCGATTAACCCCAGCTTCATCAGTGCGCCCCTGGCAGCGATAAAAAAACCTGTTGCCAGCTGACATATTGAAATGGACACGACAATTGCGGTAATGTTATCCCGGAAAGCGCCATAAATGAATTGTTCGTACACCGGTGAAACGGTCATTGCACCGTAGACCATAAACAGTTCCGGTTCCCAGATCGCCATAACTGCGTTGAAAAAGGCCGCACCGATAAATATCAACGCTAACACGAATCTCGCAGTAAGAGGCCGGCAAATAGCTGCTATCAATACTACCAGGCTAATTACGTTGGCTACCAGGTAGGTAGGAGAAAAGATATTGGCGTGCATGATACCAGGTTTTGAAGTATGAATGACTGGGAATAATTTCAATGATAAAATTATAAGAGTATTTACTGTGGGTGAATGATACCGGTCATACCTGTTCTTGATTCAGGTCATGACCCCAATGATGACGAAAATCAGGACCCGGACTAATCCGGGTCATATGTTATTTTTCCTTCCGGTGCTACTTTTAAACAAAACAATGCCATGCAAAAGATCGCAGCTATATTTGATGGTCTCAGATTTTCAGAAAGTACCCTTCATTATTCCATTTGGATAGCGAAACAACAGCACGCACATCTGACCGGGGTTTTTTCCTACGACCTGACTTATAACAGTTTTAACGTATACGAGTTGTTGAAAGCAGGAACGGACGAGGCTACTCTCACAAAACTTGAAGCCGCTGATGAAGAAAAGCGGGAGGCTGCTGCCGGCATGTTTGAAGCTGCCTGTCAGAAGGCGGAAATAGCCTACAGCGTCCACCGTAATAGAAATATTTCCCTTCAGAGTGCCCTGGAGGAAAGCATTTATGCAGATTTACTGATCGTAGACGGGCAAGAAACATTTGTGCACAACGTTATGAAGCCGCCTACCCGTTTTATCCGCGATCTGCTGACGGATGTGCAATGTCCTGTGCTGATTGTGCCCGCACAGGTGCAGGCGCCGGCCGTTTTTAGCGATATCAGGAATGTAGTGCTGTTATACGACGGTGAACCGTCCTCTGTATATGCGATAAAAATGTATAACTACCTGTTACCCTCCCTGCAAACATTGCCAACAACTATTGTATCTGTTAATCCAGAAGGAAATCATCTTGAAAATAAGCACCTGATAAAGGATTTCATTAAGAGGCATTTCCCCAAAGCAGGGTATAAAGTAATGGAAGGCATTCCGGAAGAGGAAATTGTGAGCTATATGCTTGAACAGCCGGAGGGGACCATTGTAATACTGGGGGCGTACAGAAGAAGTACGGTTTCCCGGTGGTTCAGGGAAAGCATGGCAGATGTATTGATGCAAACATTATCTTCTCCACTGTTTATAGCTCATAATAAATAATGACTATGATCATAAACAGCCGGATTACTGATCGTGGTCATGTTTTGTGGGCACGGTCGGTAATACCTTAGTGCATTAGGTATTAAAAAATTAGATGATGTCAGATAATTTGAACGGACATTTGCCAGCCCATGAATCCTGGAGATACATATTGAGAGTGATGGAAGATGAAACCATTCTTTTTAAGATAAAACTAGCACATATACTCTCTGACGATTTTGATAGAAGTCATCTGAGGCATCTGGAAGTTTTTCAGCACAGGTTCCTGAAAATGGATGAACAGATAAGTTTACTCAGGCATGAAGTAAGAGAGTTGCAGCAAGCAATGTTATCTAGTAATGAACAAACCCCCCGTCCGGCGAATGTTACAATTTTGCAGAATGTGTTAACCAAAAAAATGGACCTGATACAGAGCAGTTTTGACATATTAGCCTCAGACTTTCAGCTGTATTTGAAAGAACATTTTCCCTCCAACTGATACATCATATTGGTATTGGCTGGTTTCACCGGTTATTCTCCTAAAAGGGCAAACCGGCGAAACTCTTTCCTGCGTTTTACATGGTATTGAGCCACTGCGTATTTTTGAAGGTGTTCCATTGCTTCTTTAACGGAATCTGTCAGTAAGATATATTTCAGATCTGCCGGTTCTATCATGTAGCTTTCAATCATTTTGTGAAACAAAGGCATCAGTGGTTCCCAATAACCGCGGTTCAGCAGTACCAACGGGAAGTTAAGGATCTTATGGGTCTGTACCAAAGTAAGCGCCTCAGAGAATTCATCAAGGGTGCCGATTCCCCCCGGCAATATCACAAATCCATAGGAATATTTGAACATTAATACTTTGCGGACGAAAAAGTACTTACAATTAAATTGCAGGTCAAGATATTTATTGGCGGTTTGTTCCCTGGGCAAACTGATATTACATCCCACCGATTTACCGCCGGCTTCTTTTGCTCCCCGGTTTGCAGCTTCCATAATACCTGGCCCTCCGCCTGTCATCACTGTAAAGCCTAGCTTTGCAATACCTGCCCCGGCTTTCCGGCCTGTTTCGTAATAGTCGGATCCTGGTAGTACCCTTGCAGAGCCAAATACGGCTATGCAGGGTCCTGCAAAATGGAATACCCTGAATCCACGGATAAATTCAATCAACACTTTCACGGAAAAGGAAAATTCCTTTGCTCTTGAACGGGGACCCTCCAGGAAATATTTTTCTTCCCGACCCGGTAATCCGGCCACCGTAGCGGATGATTGCTGGTTTATGTTTACTGCCTGCATAGTTAAATATTGAACCATCAATTTCCGGATATCTTCTTTCCTGTTACGTGACCGCTGTCATATAACAGGATGATTATCCTCATTTTCCGGTGACCGCAACAATGGTAAACTTGTATTAATTAAAACGCCTTTTTTATGCAGATATATATCAGTGAAGAAGCAATGGTAAAGGATATCCAGGAGAAATTTCAGACGGCATATCCATACCTGAAACTGGAGTTTTACAGGAAGCCACATCGGAAAGGGGAGTATTCTTCTGAAGAAGAAAAAATATCTCCGGATACTCCAATGGAAAAAATAAGGATACGGAATGATTCCGGATGGATGGATATCAGCTATTACAGGACAGCCGCAGCGGTGGAACATGACTTTAGCTACATTTTTGGATTAAACGCGCAGATACTCCGCAAAGCAGGAACACTATGGCTGGAAACTACCAGCACTGATAGCTGGACGTTGGAAGAATTGAATAATGCAGGAAAGCCGCCAAAGAGACGCGCTTTCCAGTTGCCCGAGCATCCGGATGAGGATTGATTCAATACCTCCGGTACTACCTAGCTATATTGGCTGAAACGCTTTCAAAATTCTGTATATGAAACTGGTACTGAAATTTGTAAATGGAGTATTTATTACCGCCATTCTTTTATGGACAGGAATTATAGCGTTATATATTTTTACTTCTATAGATCTGTTGTCTTTTAAGCAAGCAGATAATGTGAAGAAGGTAGGGCATTCGCATAGAGTAAATATATCACCTGCCAGCGATGATATGAGCGTTGAAAGCGATAAGGCTGAAATTACAGACACGGCCCGGTATAACAAACTCCTGTTGCACCTGGTACACAATAAGCCATCAGTTAAATGGCCCGTAAATGCGGGCTATCCATTGCCTGGAGCATTATTACCTTATAACCGTATTGTTGCTTTTTATGGCAATCTGTATTCTACACGCATGGGCATACTGGGCGCATTGCCGGAGGCTGAAATGTTAACGCAGCTGGCAGCAGAAACAGAAAAATGGAAGCAGGCAGACACCTGTATGCCAGTGGTTCCCGCTTTGCATTATATCGCCGTTACAGCCCAGAGAAATCCGGGGAAAGATCGGAAGTACAGGTTGCATATGCCGGCGACGGAAATAGATAAAGTACTCCGTTTGGCTGAAAAGGCGCATGCAATTGTTTTCCTGGATATTCAGCCGGGATGGAGTTCCTTGCAGGAAGAGCTTCCGCTACTGGAAAAGTACCTGTTACGGCCGGATGTACACCTGGGTATTGATCCGGAATATTCCATGAAAAACGGACAGGTACCTTGTACCGTCATTGGCACCTTTGATGCGGAAGATATTAATTATGCCATATCCTGGCTGGCTGCACTGGTACAGGAACATAACCTGCCACCTAAGATGCTGGTAGTACACCGCTTCACACAGGGAATGGTCACAAATTACCGCAACATTCACATCAAACCTGAAGTACAGTTTGTGATGAATATGGATGGTTTTGGTGGGGTGGCGAAAAAGATAGACTCCTACCGGTCCTGGATTTCAGGAGAACCAGTGCAATTTACGGGATTCAAATTATTTTATAAAAATGATGTGGTAACCGGCGGGCATCTGATGCAGCCGGCAGAAGTACTTGGGTTATTTCCGCAGCCGGTATACATCCAGTATCAGTGATTTTCTTTTGATGTCATAACAGCGATATGAAATATTTGATTTTACTTATTGTAATGGCCTTTGCTGCCAAAAATACATCAGCTCAGAATATACCGGTATTATGCTACCATCAGATTTATGCAGGGGGAAATCATAAGAATGATTTGCTGCATATCAGCAGTGAACAATTGAATAACCAGTTGAAGACACTAGCAGATAGTGGCTATCATACTATATTTCCGGATGAATTACTGATGTATTTAACTAAAAATATAGCAGCGCCTCCCAAATCGTTCATGATCACATTTGATGATTCACATAAAGAACATTTTTCTATAGCTGATTCTTTATTACGTCGTCACGGATTCAGAGGTGTTTTTTTTGTAATGACAGTTCCTCTTGAAAAACCGGGCTATATGACAGCCGTACAGGTAAAGGCACTTGCTGACCACGGGCATATCATTGCAGCCCATACCTGGGATCATCCACATTTATATACTACCGGTAAAATGGATTGGGAGAAACAATTGACCCGCCCCCGGAAAGTACTGGAGAAAATTACCGGTAAACCAGTATGGTATTTTGCCTATCCTTTCGGTGAGTGGAATGACACCATCATTAGCTATCTAAAGAAAAATGGGTACAGGGCAGCATTTCAGCTAAACGGGCGGCGTGAAAATACAGTGTATACCATCCGGCGTATGATGGTGGACGGGCGCTGGTCGGGGGCCAGATTGCAACAGGAGATGACCAGATTTAATAAAGGTGATTGATGTGGTAGTGTTTGGAGAAGAACTGACAGAGAACGACAATCAGGATGAAGAATGACGGTAATCATTCCTGGGTTTTGAAATTGCTGCTAATTTTATTCAGACAGATAAAAAATGAAAATCATGGAAAGCGATAAAATTTGCCAGAGTTGCAGTATGCCCCTGAATGAGGCGGAGCTTTTGGGAACGGAAAAGGATGGTTCCCTGAGCCAGGAATATTGCAAGTATTGCTATCAGCAAGGTGAGTTCACCCATCCTGATTTGTCCCTTGAAGAAATGAAGGAACACATGATCAGGATGATGGATAAAGAAAAATTGCCCGAAGATATATTGGAAGCGGCAATCAACCGTTTGCCGCATTTGAAGAGATGGGCCGGCAGAAAAGTGGATCATCTTTCGTGAAGAAGGGTGCTACACAGATACAAATCCGCTGTTACTATCATTAAGTATATTTTAATTAAAAAAGCATGAAAAAAATATTACTGGCCTTAGATGGCTCTCATTTTTCCAAAGGCGCTTTTGACTTTGCCTGTCAGTTGAATGATATACAACCACTGTTGCTGACGGGTACATTTTTGCCTAAAATGGATTTCTCTCCTTCCTGGAATTCAGCGCTTGTAACCGGTTCTGTATTTGAACCTACTTTGGAAAGATATAGTGACGAACTGGTAGACGAAAATATAAAAACCTTTGAAGAAGCCTGTATCCGGCGCCATATTGAATACAGGGTACATAAGGCGCCATACGACTTCACTTTAGATGATTTGAGGAAGGAAACACGCTTTGCAGATCTGCTGATACTGGGCAATGAGAAATTCTACGAAAACCTGGGTACCGACATTCCCAACGAGTACTTAAAAATGGCCTTGCATAACGCAGAGTGCCCCGTGCTGCTGATACCGGAAAAATCCCGTTTCCCGGAAACAATTGTTATGGCCTATGATGGCAGCAGGGATGCTACATTTGCTATTAAATCTTTCTGTTACCTGTTACCGGAGTTGTCAGCAAAGAAGGCTATTCTTGTATACGCCACTGATAAAGAAAAGGCGTCCATCCCTGAAATGCAGCTGATGGAAGAATTAGTAGCAAGACACTTTACAGATCTCACTATTCATACGCTGGAAGGCGACCCCGGAAAATATTTTGATACCTGGCTTGCAGATGTTGATAATCCCATGCTGGTGTGTGGGTCTTTTGCCCGGTCGGCTCTTTCAGAATTATTCAGGAAAAGCTTTGCCACTGAAGTAATGAGCGAACATAGAATGCCTGTTTTTATTGCACATTCTTAAATAACGAACGCTTCTTTTTAGAAAATGGAAATAAAATAATGCGCTCTCCGGAATATGGAGAGCGCATTATTTTATTTGCTGCGTATCGTTATCAGATGGTTATTCTCATTTTCTTAATGATCCTTATAATAGTTACCGTTAGTAAGGAGTAGAATAATATAATACACCAGTCTCCCGGGCTAATCACGGTTATACCTAAAATTTCTCTTACCGGCGTTATCCAATAAGCGGCTAACGACAGCAGAATGCAGCCTCCTATGGAGTACCATATGGCAGGGTTGCGAAATACATCCGTTTTATAGAAAGCGATGTCTCTCTTAAAAGTCATATTAAGCACCTGGAATAACTGGGCAAAGATCAATGTATAAAAGAGGATATTATTGTATACCAGGTTGTTCCATTTATCATTGTAATGAAATATCAGATGACTGGTAGCTACTGCTCCCAAAGTGGTAGCCGTGATGACGAATGAATAGACAAAAATGGCAGTCCATCTTTTTTTATCGATAATGAGAGTTTCCGGGGGATAAGGTTTTCGTTGCATAATTTGACCACCGCTGTTGCTGACTCCCAGCGCAAGTGCCGGCATTGAATCTGTCACGAAGTTAATGAAGAGGATCTGAAGCGGGAAAAGCTGGAACGGCAGGTTAAATAGCGCACATATAGCTATTACGAGCAGTTCGCTTAAGTTACATGATAATAGAAAGATTACGAATTTCCGGATATTTTCGAAAATGATCCTTCCTTGCCTGATAGCGGAAACAATAGCGGTAAAAGCATCATCTTTCAACACCATGTCTGCTGCTTCCCGTGCCACCTGTGTTCCTCTCAGGCCCATAGCAATACCAATATCCGCTTTTTTCAGGGCCGGAGCGTCATTTACGCCATCACCGGTCATGGCTACTATCATTTTTTCATCCTGTAAAACACTGACCAGGTGTTGTTTTTGTTCCGGGCTTACCCTGGCAAATACATTGGTTCTTAGCCATTGGGCCCTGTCTGATGCTGTTAGCTGGTCATAGGGCTTCATTGAGCTGCCAAGCATTACATCTTCTCCGGGAGTGGCTATCCCTAATTGCAGGGCAATATTTTTTGCGGTTTCGGGATGATCTCCCGTAATCATAATCACCCTTATTCCTGCATTTTTACATTCTTTAATTGCTGCCATCACACCGGCTCTCGGAGGATCACTGAAGCCAATAATTCCGGCCAGCGTTAAGTTATGCATGAAAGATTGCTCCTGCTTTGATGTTTCCCGGTAGGCAAATGCCAGCATACGGAATCCGGATTGCGCATGTTTCGTGGCAATAACTTTCCATTCTTCTTTTTGTTTTTCTCCCATGTGGCTTTTGCCGTTTTCATCAAGTACAGAAGTGCAATATTTCAATATGTCTTCCACAGCTCCTTTTGCAGCTATATAATAAAACTGATCCTGATCTTTGCTTTTGTGAAGGGTTGCCATAACCCTTGTTTCGGATGAGAAAGGTATTTCATCTGTTTTGGTGAATTGTTGCTGATACTGTACCGGTTTCATTCCGGATGCGTGTATCATTTTAAGCAAAGCTATCTCCAGTGGATCACCAGATGCGCTTGTTTCATTGCCATTGAGTTGGTAGCTGGCCGTATTGCATAATGCGGATATACGGCATAAATGAGTATAAGCAGCTGTTCCCGGGATGCTTTTATTTTCCATCCAATGCATGGAGGAACCTGCGGCATCGATCTGAACACGGGCAGAAAGACTTCCTGTCTGAATAAGTGATACTTCAATTTTATTTTGTGTAAGTGTACCCGTTTTATCAGTGCAGATAACATTCGTTCCTCCCAGTGTTTCTACTGCAGACAACTTTTTGACGATGACATTATGCCTGGCCATCCGCAACATACCAAAGGACAAAGCAAGCGTAGTTACAACAGGCAGCCCTTCAGGAATGGCTGCAACTGACAACGCTATTGCTATTTTTAACACAGTTGTAACGGGCGTTCCATAAAAGATGCTCCCGGTAAATATAGCTACAATCAATCCCAGGGTTATCCAAATCAGCTTTTTACTCAGGATCTGGACTTTTTTCTCCAATGGCGTAGCTACCTGTTCTGACCGTTGAACAATACCGGCAAGTTTGCCAAGTTCTGTTTTCATACCGGTATTCACAACGATAGCAAAACAATTACCTTTCGTAATAAAAGTACCTTTGTACAGCATGTTACTTCTTTCAGATAGCGGGATCTTTTCCGGCAGCAGGTGGTGGACTTTATCTACCGGAAAAGATTCGCCGGTGAGCGCGGACTCATCGACCTGAAGTTGATTGGCGTTAATAATTCTCGCATCGGCAGTCACCATTTCCCCGCTTTCCGCAAACAGCAAATCCCCGGGTACCAATAATTCAGATTTTATTTCCGTCATCTCTCCGTCCCGGACAACCCTTGCCTGAACAACACTCATTTTTTTTAACGCTTCCATAGAACGGTGTGCCTGGTATTCCATCCAGAAACCAATTACGGTATTCAGGATCATCACCGTCAGGATGGCAAAACCATCCAGCCATTCTTTAAAAATGAAGGAAAGAATGGTAGAAACTCCCAGCAGTAATATAAATGGACTGGTAAACTGCCGGAGCAATATTAGTAATGGTTGCCTTTTTTCAGTTGTGGTGATGCTATTATGACCGTGTTTGACCAATCTTGTTGCAGCTTCTTCCTTTGTTAATCCCCTGAGAGGATCTGTGGAAGAGACTTTTGCGATAGTTTCACCGGATAAAGCCCAGTAGTTAACAATTTTTTCTATGTTAGACAGCGGCATCTTTCTTGTTTTTCATGAGCGGACAGCGCCGATACGCCAGCGCATCAATTGACATCAACTTTATTCACCGCAAATGTTCCTTAAAGATATCTGTGCAACAATGACACCTGTCAGAAAACGCGGTGATATCCGTCATATCAAAGATCGCAGCGCTATTCCCTGTACTCCTGATGAAGATCAGCGGGATTACTAATTCCCGTCATTGCAGCCAGAGAAGGCAGCAGGTATCTTTGAACTGCTGCTGGCAAAAGCAGATTGATCAGCATCTAATAACCATCTTGTTGCTAATATGTTTCATTTTTAAATTTAACAGGTATGTCCGCAATTGTCACCATAACATTGAATCCCGCAATTGATAAGAGTACAAGCGTTCCTGCGCTGGTACCGGAAAGAAAGCTGAAATGCAGCGTGCCTCTTTTTGAACCTGGCGGCGGCGGCGTTAACGTGGCCAGGGCTATTATAAGGCTGGGTGGCGACGCAAATGCGGTGTACCTCGGGGGAGGGCACAGCGGTAAATTTTTTGAGTCACTGCTACGTGCAGAGGGCGTTCCGGGAACATCTGTTCCCATTGCGGGGCATACCCGGGAAAACCTGATCCTGACAGACAACAGCAACCATGCGCAGTATCGTTTAGGCATGCCAGGGCCTGTAGTTGACACTTATGAATGGCAGCATTTACTGGAAGTGATCCGGCAGATGGAAGGGATTGAATATCTTGTTGCCAGTGGCAGTTTGTGCCCCGGTGTGCCACCGGATATATTTGCCTCTTTCAGCGCTATTGCAGCGATCAAGGGGGCTCGTTTTATTGTGGATACTTCGGGCGACGCATTAAAGGAAGCTCTGAGGGAAGGAGCTTACCTGATCAAACCTAATATCAGGGAGTTGGCAGGTTTTGCAGGGGTAAGCACTCTTAATACAATGGAAATTGTTGATGTGGCCAAAGAAATCATCAGGAAGAATCGCTGTGAAGTAATAATAGTATCTATAGGAGAGGCAGGGGCGATGCTGGTAACAGCAGATCTTTCGATAAAGGTACCCGCGCCTGTGGTTCGCAGGGTGAGTACGGTTGGCGCCGGAGACAGCATGCTGGCCGGCATTGTTTATAGCCTGTTTGCCGGCAAGGATATCCTTGAGGCCACACAGTTTGGAGTAGCCTGTGGTACCGCCGCCACATTAAATCCCGGTACAGCGTTATGCAAGAAGGAAGACGCGCTGATACTTTTTGAGGAGGTACGCATGAAGCAATCATTAACCACGGGTGTTAAGAGATGAAAATCGGGGGAATAAGAAAGGCATTTAAAACGTTAGGTCCGGGTCTTATTACCGGTGCAAGCGACGACGATCCCTCAGGAATTGCCACCTATTCCCAGGCTGGCGCCGGTTTTGGTCTTTCCACACTATGGATGGCATTGTTCACATTTCCTTTGATGGCAGCTATGCAGGGAATGTGTGCCAGGATAGGTCTTGTAACCTCGCAGGGGCTTACGGCCACTCTCAGGCAGTATTATCCGAAGCCTATTCTTTATGGAATGCTGCTGTTCAGTTTTCCTGCTATTACGCTGAATATCGGGGCAAATATCCAGGCTATGGGGGCAGTTTGCCATATGGTATTGCCGGCTGTTCCGGTATCTGTGTTCTGCGTGGCGATTACACTTTTGCTGATGGTTATTATTATACATTATCCCTATCAGAAAATTGCGATGATCCTGAAGTGGCTTTGTATTTCCCTGTTGTTATACATCATTGTTCCTTTCCTGACAGATCAGAACTGGAAATTGATAGCAAGGGATACTTTTATTCCGGTGATCCGTTATGACAAAGAGTTCTTTTCTATCATTGTAGCCATCCTGGGAACCACTATTTCTCCTTATCTCTTTTACTGGCAAGCTAATATGGAAGCGGAAGACAGGCTGCATAACCATATAATTGTGGTGGATAAGAGGATATTAAATAATATGAAGGCAGATGTTAATACAGGCATGCTATTTTCCAATATTGTAATGTTTTTTATTATTCTAACCACCGGTACGGTACTTTTTCCGGCAGGCATCCGGCAGATTGATACGGTAGACCAGGCTGCAAGGGCGCTGCAGCCGCTCGCGGGCAACCTGACCTATCTCATTTTTGCGACCGGAGTACTTGGAACCGGTTTGCTGGCTGTTCCGGTGCTGGCGGGCGCGCAGTCTTATATGCTGGCGGAAACACTGGGATGGGAAGAAGGACTGGATAAAAAATTTGCACAGGCCAAACCTTTTTATATATCCATTATTGTTTCGCTGCTGGTAGGTCTGCTGCTCCAGTTTTCGGCTGTAAGCCCACTCAGAGCTCTGCTGTACACCGCTATTGTATATGGTTTGACGGCCCCGGTTTTAATAGCGGTTGTTTTGCATATCGGCAACAATAAAAAGATTATGAAGAGCAATACTAATTCGTGGTTTTCTAACCTTTTAGGCACTATAGCGTTAATAATAATGACCGCAGCAGCAATTGCACTAATCTGCTTCCTGCTGTAGTATAACTGAAATCTTCGACCTGATAATCCCCGATTGACTGTTAAAATTGTTACGATGAGTATCCAAAATATGCAGGCAATGGTGTTCACCAAACCCGGTACACCACTTCAGCTTAAAACACTTCCTGTTCCTGTTCCGGCCGCCGGACAGGTTTTGATAAAAATAACCGCGTGCGGGGTTTGCAGAACAGATCTGCATATACTTGACGGTGATCTGCCGCCGGTGTTGCTCCCGGTTATTCCCGGTCATGAAATAGTGGGGGAGGTGGTAGAGCTGGGAGATGAGGTTACGCAGCTGAAGCGGGGCGACAAGGTGGGGGTGCCCTGGCTGGCATATACATGCGGCCATTGTAAATATTGCATGCAGGGGCAGGAAAATCTTTGTGAAAATGCACTTTTTACAGGATATACCGTAAATGGGGGCTATGCAGAATATACGGTTGCCTGGGAAGCATTTTGCGTTGCAATGCCTGCATTATATGATAACGCAGCCGGTGCTCCTATGTTATGTGCAGGATTGATTGGTTACCGTTCCTGGCGGATGATGAATGAACATGCGCAGCATATTGGTATTTATGGTTTTGGTGCAGCTGCCCACATTCTCACGCAAATAGCAAGGTTCCAGTATAAGTCTGTATATGCCTTCACAAAACCGGATGATGGCGCTGGTCAGCAATTTGCCCTGGAAATGGGTGCAACATGGGCCGGCAGTTCCCTGGAGGCTCCACCCGTAAAGCTGGATGCCGCCATTATTTTTGCGCCGGACGGTAGCCTGGTGCCTGTTGCCCTATCTCATCTGGACAAGGGCGGAACTGTAGTATGTGGTGGAATTCATATGAGCGGCATTCCGGGTTTCCCCTATAGTATGCTCTGGGAAGAAAGGGCTATAAAATCCGTAGCCAATCTGACACGGGAAGATGCAATATTATTTTTCAGGATAGCGCCGCTGGTGCCTGTTAACACATCCACGCAACTCTTCCCGTTGCACCAGGCAAATGAGGCACTGGAAAATTTGCGGGCCGGAAATATTAAAGGTGCAGCTGTATTGGTAATGCCATAGTCGTAAATAATTCAACTGGCCTGCAGGAATTTATACATTGCGCCACTGTGGTTATGTTTTTTCAGATTTGCATCATGAACCGTCAGGTATTCTATAATATTTTGCATATTGACGGTTCCGGTTACCCGGCCCTCTGACACTACCGATAATGCTGCTGCTCTATTTTCCAAAAGCTTGTCAATCACTTCTGTCATCGTACTTTCTGCGTCAAGTTTTGGCACATTGGCAGTCATGAACTGTCTGACGGTTTCACCGTGCTTTCCTCCTGATAGCGCGCGAAGGATAGCGCTCCGCTCAATTATACCAGCAACAGTTTCATCATCCATTACAAGGAAATATTTATCCTGGTGAAACAGCATTTTTTCAGCAGCCTCGCCAATGGTCATGCCTGCAGGAAAGGAGCTATAAGTGGTTACCGCCAGATCCTTTAAATACAAACCTTTTGCAGCTGTTTTCAGGTAAGTCAGTTTTTCCTCGCCCGCTCCGCTGGCTATAATAAAAAGACCGATAAGCATCAGGATAATATCAAAAATAATCAGCCCGCCTATAATGAAGATGGCTGCTATTATCCTGCCTGCAAAGGCAGCTATGGCGGTTGAGCGGGTTGTGTCCATGCGCAGTTCCAATATTCCTTTCAGTATTCGTCCACCATCCATAGGAAAGGCTGGGATCAGGTTAAATAAAGCCAGCATTATATTAACAACATACAGGTAATAAAGAAAATTGCTCTGGTCCACAGATTCGATTACTTCTGCCGCTTTCCAGAATGGCGGGTATCCGGAGATGAAAGGGAGTAATATTAATGCAATCAGCAGGTTCACCATCGGGCCGGCCGCACTCACAATAATTTCGGGTATTGGTTTATCGGGCATTTTTTCCATAGCGGCAATGCCCCCTATTGGCAGCAACGTGATGCTTTTGGTGTGAATACCATATCTTGCCGCTGCCAGTGAATGGCCAAGTTCGTGAAGTACTACGCATGTGAATACGGCAACAATCGCCATTGCTGACCACAATATTTCGCTATTCGCGGTTCCGGTGGCACTTTGTATAAATAATATCAACGCCACAAACAACGCAAAAGACCAATGCAGGTAAATGCTGGTATGTTTGATAGTGAGTAATTTTAAACTGTTTTTCATTTCATAATATTTAACTAGTAAAGCAATAAAACAGGAGTTACGAATGATGAAGTGATCAACGGTGCGCCATGAAAACCGGTACCTTATATTCATCCAGTATTCCGGCTACAAAGCTCTTTTTGAACAACTGGGATAGTTCAGACCGGGCAAACGATCCGCAAACCAATATGGGAGCGTTGACGGCTGCAAGCCAGGTATCAAAATGTCTTTCCGGCGTTGCTTCCAGCGTATGTATGGTGAGATCTGTGAAATGCCTTGTTACCAGTTCCTCTATAGATGAAAGGTCCGGAATAGCTGCTTTTTTCTTGGATGTTGCGTATACCAGGATCGTTTTTTTATTGGAGAACTCCGGGAAAAGGTAACAAAAACTTTTAATGGCGAAAGCTGCATTTTCGCTACCATCATAGGCAAGGACAACACTTTCAGGAAAAACTGACTCTTCAGGTATCAGCAAAGAAGGGCACTCTGCATCATGTACCGCCATTCTGAGATATTCATTGGGAAATTCCATGCTGATATCTTCAAAGAATTTGCCGCTGTCCAGTATCAACAGATCTGTGAAGCGGGTTTCTTTCTTCAGTTCATACATGGCGGCGTCATAAGGGTGTTTGTGGACGCGGTATTCAATGTGCCGCCGGATACATTCCTGCTCAAATGTTTTCACGTTCTGTGCTATCTGCTCTGCGGTATATGCTTCCAGCGTTGGTATAAACGCAGCACCTCCGCCAGGTGAATAACTCCAGGAAGCAGAAATATCTACCCGGGGTAAAAATGCACCGGTCAGAAGAATGGGTTGTATTTCATTGAGCCGGGAAGCGAATTCAAAGGCTCCTCTGGCGAAATGAGCGCCATCAAAAGCCAGTAGTATCTTTTTCATAGATCAGTTTTACAGTAAAAGTACACGCCTGTGCTTTCAGGAAAAATGATTTCCGGCAACTATTGTATTGATCTTAATCAGGTGGAAAAAATATGATGAGGATCAGAGAAAGGACTAACAACTGTCATTTGAAACAGGATAGTGAGGAGCGTATATTCGGGTTGTAATATAATGAGGAAGTTGGTAAGAAAATAGTAAAGGCCCTATAACAATGAATATATAAAAAGCAGACGATGAAATATGAGTTGAGTGGAATGCTGCATCAAAATGAAGCCTGGAAGGAAATATTGAAACAGCTGGAAAACGAGAATATCTTCTTTAAAACAAAATTGACAGATATTCTGACAATGGATCTCGCTAAAGCGCAATTGGCACACCTGGAATTTTTCCAAAGCAGGTTTCTGAAAATGGATAGCCGGATAGGTTTACTCCGGCATGAGATCCGGGAGTATACCATTTTGCTGAAACAGCTTTTGCAAACAGATAACCAGGAGCAGGAGTTACTGAACCGGTATAAGAACCTGGAAGAAAACATCTTTTCCATCCGGGAGAGCTTTCAGCTTTTAAGGGCCGACTTTCAGGACTATTTATCGGATGCGTTTCCCGGTACTTTAATAAAGCATATTGGATAATTTTTTTTCATCCAGGAGCACTACGGCGCCTTCCCTGATATCAATCAGTTTTTCGTCCCGGAAATCGCTCAGTGTGCGGATAAGCGACTCAGTAGCGGTACCTGCAATAGTTGCCAGGTTTTCGCGGCTCACGTTGATGATGAAAGGCTGTTCATTTTGAGTATTGTATTTATTGTGAAGACTGATCAGCGCTTCGGCCACTTTTTTGCGAAGCGAATTATAGGCAAGCCCCAGCAGCTGCTGCTCTTTTGCGGCTACATTTTTAGCCAGCATGCGGATAAGCTGAACAGCTATTTCATGGTTATTATGCATAAGCTCTTCAAAATCGTCCAGAGGAATCATGGCAACTTCGCTTTCTTCCATCGCTATGGCTGTTTCTTTGTAAATGGTGCCTTCCAGTAAAGCGGTGTAACCAATGAAGTCGCCGGCGGTGAAAAGATCTATTACCAGCTCTTTACCCAGATCATTGGTTTTTATCGTTTTTATTTTACCGCGTTGCAGATAGAATAAGCGGGTAGGGTGATTACCTTCTGTGTAAATGGCTTGCTTCTTTTTGAATTTATCAATGTTCCTTCCTTCTGCCAACGCTTTGAGCGACTCTTTGCCGGTGGCTTCATACATCAGTTTGTTCAGTCCCTGCAGATCAGGCGCAAAATGTTGTTTCCTGATAGCAGCTTTTTTTAGCCTTCTTTCTATGGCATCCCATAACTCAGTTCCGCTGAATGGTTTGGTAATATAATCATCTGCTCCCATACCCATTCCTTTGCGAAAGTCGCTTCTTTCAGTTTTAGCAGTCAGGAAGATAAACGGGATATCCTTCATTTCTTCGTGCTGTTGCATCAGGTGCAATACGCCAAAACCATCCAGCACCGGCATCATAATATCACATATCACCAGGTCGGGTTTGTGGTTGAGGATCATTTCCACTCCGATCTTACCATTTTCTGCCGTGATCACATTGTACCCCGCTATAGCAAGAATATCCACTGTATTTTCACGTAATTCCTCGTTATCTTCAATTAATAAAATAGTTTTCATGATTGATAGGGGATGTTTTTAGCATCTAACTGAAAATTAATTGTAAAGGTAGTACCGGTATTGAGTTCACTTTTACAGGAAATGCTGCCATTCATCAATTCGGTGTATTTATTTACAATATGTAATCCGAGACCTGTTCCCTGTATATTGCTTACATTGGCGCCCCGGTAAAATCTTTCGAAAAGATGTTGCTGATCTTCGTGCGACATGCCGATGCCAGTGTCCTTAACGGTGAGGGAAAATGCATGGTCACTTTTCACAGTAAAGATTTCTATCACGCCATCGGACTTTGAAAATTTGATAGCATTTCCAACGAGGTTCATCGTAATGTGCTTAAGCAGCGAAGGATCCAGCAATACTGTTGGCTCCCCGCTGTGGCGGTATTCAATTACCTGCTTTTCTTTGGCTAATTCCTGCATCTCCTGAATGATGTTATTGAAATAGTCTTCTATGTCGAAATCAGCAAGCCGAACCTGTACTTTTCCTTCCTCAATTTTACCTACAGAGAGAAAATCGTTCAGGGTATCGGTCAGCAAAGTTACTGAGTTAACAATCCGTTGTATATGTTTGTTCCGGGTTGGCTGATCTTTTTCTTCTGCATAATGTTTTACCAGGAACGCGGAAGAGAGGATGGTGCTGAGAGGAGTTCTGAACTCGTGGGATGCCATAGATACAAAACGTGACTTCAGGTCTCCCAGTTCTTTTTCTTTACTTAGTGCTGCTGTCAGTTCTTCTTTTGATATTTTGAGTAGTTCCAGCGCTTTTGTGAGCTGCTCGGTGCGTTCTTCCACCATGCCTTCCAGCTCATCGTTAAGTCTTTCTATTTTTTCTTCCGCCTTTTTTCTTTCAGTAATATTATTGACATAGGCGATTACAAAGTGTCCTTCTTCATTGGCATAATGACTAAGACTGATTTCCACCGGGAATTCTGATTCGTCTTTTCGAACGGCAAACAAGTCCATGCCAATACCCATAGGCCTGCTTTGGGGGTGGGCATTGTAGCGGTTCCTGTGTTTTTCATGCCTGTCATGAACGCGCCTGGGAATAAGCACTTCTACTTTATGACCTAACAGTTCTTCCCGCCTGTATCCAAACTGGTCAAGGGCGAAGTCGTTGATCAGCATAATTTCTCCCTGTTGATTAGTTACCAGGATACCTATGCTGGCATAATCGAACAGGGCGGCAAAGCGCTCCAGCTCCCTGTTAAGCTGCTGCTTGAATCTGCGGTCTGCCAGGGAATCTGTGATGCGGAAAAAGCAATATTCCTTATTGTTATTGCGTAGTAATATTTCGTCATAAAGTCCCCGAAATGTTTCTCCCCGGATGTTTTGCCATTGGCGTTCTTTTGCCGGAAGATTATCTTCTGCCGCCCTTGCACTGAAACTGCCTCTACCCAGCTGATTCTGGTCAATCAGTAATTCAAGTTCAGCGTAATCATCTGTTCCCAGCATTTTCATGCCGGCCTCACTGATATAAATCAGCTGTCCGCTTTCCTGTTCCCTTATCGCTACAAGGCCCGGCATACGTTCCATGATAGCGGCAAACATACCCAGCTGAAAATTAATGTCCAGATCACTGATAGAAAAGCTCATAGGCTTACATAGTAGTTGTTATCAGCGGAAAGATAAGAATTTTATCTGTTTGAATCAAGATTTGGTCGGCGAAGGATTCATCCCGGCACATGGTATCCCGGACGGTAACAAGGGTATATGACCGCTATCATACAGCCGGCTGACTGATCTCATTTAGGGAGAACCTGTTGTGGGCTAATATTGTAGTAACATAAACTTTTTATCATGGATATCTATATTAGTGAAGAAGCTGTGGTAGGGGATATACAAAAGAGGTTCAGGGAATTTTACCCCTATCTCAGGCTGGCATTTTATCATAATCCGCACAAAACAGAAGAATGCTCGCCTAAGGAAGAAGCAGTGCCACCTGAAACGCCTATCGATAAGATCAGGATGATACATAACTCCGGATGGCTGGATGTTAGCTATTACCGGCTGGCGGCAGCTGTGGAACACGATTTCAGCCACGAGTTTGGTTTGAGTGCGCAGATCCTGCGCAGGAGTGGCGACCTGTGGCTGGAAACCACCACCACCGATAACTGGACACTGGAGGAATTGAATATTGCCGGGCGGCCGGTAGAACGGCAGCGGTTCCGGCTGCCGGATGAAATGGAAGAAGAATAGTACTTACTGTTAAAAACAAACTTATGAACGATATTATCAGGAACTTCTCAGCTATCAGGATCACTGATACGGCGATCGTGGGCGGCAAAAACGCTTCGCTTGGTGAAATGACCGTTACCCTTACCGGAAAGGGAATAAAAGTGCCGGAAGGATTTGCCACAACGGCTGCAGCCTTCTGGATGTACCTCGATTTTAATGGTATACAGCAGTCTTTGTTGCAGCAGATGCAGCAACTGGACCGGGAAACATTTTCAAATCTGGGGAAAACAGGAGCCGCCTGCCGTAAATTAATATTGGAAGGGACGATACCGGCAGACGTGACAAGAGAGATCTTAAAGGCTTACAGCATACTTGGTAAAGGGGCGCCGGTGGCAGTGGCCGTTCGGAGCAGCGCAACAGCGGAAGATATGCCTGAGGCCAGTTTTGCCGGGCAACATGAGTCATACCTGAATATCAGGGGAGAGCAGGCGCTGTTAAAAGCAGTACGCCGCTGCTTTGCCTCTTTGTATACCGACAGGGCCATTAAGTACCGGGAAGATAATGGCTTTGAACACAGCAAAGTAGCCCTTTCTGTAGGGATACAACTGATGGTGCGCACCAATGGATCCTGTTCGGGGGTTGGATTTACACTGGAGCCGGAATCGGGTTTCCGGGATGTGGTCCTGATATCCGGCATATGGGGATTGGGAGAAAATATTGTACAGGGAACCGTGGCGCCGGACGAATTTTATGTTTTCAAGCCAACGTTATTAGAGGGGAAACAGGCTATTATACAAAGGAAGCTGGGAGATAAAGCTAAAACGCTTTGTTTTTCCGATGATCCTAATGCTGAAGAAAGTACGGTGAATACGGATACATTACTGGAAGACCAGCAGCGTTATGTGTTGTCTGATCCTGAAGTATTGCAGCTGGCGCGCTGGGCGATGCAAATAGAGGAGCATTATAACTGCCCGATGGATATAGAGTGGGCCAGGGATGCTGTTACCGGGGAGTTATTCATATTGCAGGCACGCCCGGAAACAATCCATACTGCGAAGAAACCGCAGCAGCTGAAAATCTATACGTTAATGGAGAAAGGTACCCGTCTTGTATCGGGAGAAGCTATAGGCGAAAAAATGGCCACCGGCATAGCCCGCGTATTGCAGTCGCCTGCCGATATCGGAGAACTCCAGCCTGGTGATATTGTGGTTACTGACAATACCAGCCCGGATTGGGATCCTGTACTGAAAAAGGTGGCAGCTATTGTAACCAATACCGGCGGAAGAACCAGTCATGCCTCCATAGTGGCCAGGGAGCTGGGAGTGCCGGCCATTGTTGGCGCAATGGATGCTACGCGGAAGATCCCGGATGGCGCCACAATTACCGTATCCTGCGGTGAGGGAAAAATTGGGTACGTATATGAAGGAGCATTGCCATTTGAGGTAACAGAAGTGGATCCTGGAAATATTGCGTTACCGGAAAGTACAGAAGCATGTTTGATCATCAGCGACCCCGATAAAGCCTTCCAGTTGTCGTTTTATCCCAACGACGGAGTAGGCTTGCTGAGAATGGAATTCATTATTACGCATGCAATAGGTATTCATCCGATGGCCCTGGTGAAGTATGATGAACTAAAGGATAAAGCCGCCTGGTCGGCAATAACCGCAAAAACTTTACTTTATCCTGATAAGAAGAAGTTTTTTGTTGATAAGCTTTCGCAGGGTATTGCCACTATTGCTGCGGCCTTTTACCCTAAAGATGTAATTGTGCGGATGAGTGATTTTAAAACCAATGAGTATGCACAACTGCTTGGAGGAAACGCATTTGAGCCGTTGGAAGAAAATCCTATGCTTGGATTCCGGGGCGCCTCCAGGTATTACCATCCTTTATATAAAGAAGGATTCGGGCTGGAATGTGCAGCTATAAAGATGGTAAGAGAAGATATGGGACTGACAAATGTGAAGGTGATGATACCTTTTTGCCGTACGGTGGAAGAGGGCCGGAAAGTGCTGAATGTAATGGAATCATTTGGTTTACCACAGGGTGAAAATGGTCTGGAAGTTTATGTAATGGCAGAAATACCTTCCAATGTATTACAGGCCGCTGTCTTTGCTGATATATTTGACGGATTTTCCATCGGTTCAAATGACCTTACACAACTTACCCTGGGAATAGACCGGGATTCGGCGTTGGTATCGGATCTGTTCAGTGAAGAGGATGCCGCCGCGCGGATGATGATCAGTATGATGATAGCTGCTGCAAAAAAAGCAGGCGTGCGTGTCGGCCTTTGTGGTCAGGCGCCAAGTGATCTCCCTGATTTTGCGGCTTTTCTCGTTGCGCAGGGGATCAATAGTATTTCTTTTAATCCCGATGCTTTACTGAAGGGAATTGCCAATATCCGGAAAGCAGAAGATGAATATGGCATCAATAACAAAAATGCGTTACCTGTTTTAATTTAGTATGGCTATCCACCGGCAGGCAGATCAGGTACTTTCAAACCTGCCGGTTTTTTCAGTAATCCTTATCCGGTAAACAATAGGCCGGATAATGTTTTCAGGCAATCTCTCCTTTACTATTTCCTCATGCATTTCGGATACTCCTGCGGTTTCGCTTACCTGCAGATGTGCCAGCCGGCTTACAAGGAATTTCATGGCATAAAATCTTTCCTTCGGATCTGTTATTTCTTCATAATCTCCCCACAAAACAACACTGCGCCAGTTTGCCATATCGGTAATTTCATCCACCTGAAAACAAACATGCGGGTGCTGCCGCATCATGTCAATTTTCATTCCTTCCCTGGAATGTATTACCAGGTAGGCGTTATTGAAAGCATAACTAACGGGCACTATATATACTTTTTGCCCGTCGGTACATCCGATGCGGCCTGTTACATTTTTGGCCAGTACATGGTCAATCTGATCTAAATTTAATTTGCCTAACATAAAGTTTATTTTATAATGATTAAATCCAGGTCATCAACGGAAAGTCTTGCCGGTTAGGCAGCAACGGATGCCTGGGGAAAATTCTGAATCCATAAACAGCGGAGCCGGAAAACGGCAGCTGTATCTGGCAGGAGTAGGTGACCCTGTTATGGTTGATTGCTTCAACCGTCAACTCCTGTACAGTCAAGTATTTGTCTGGTTGTTCTTTGTTGTAAAAAACTACTTCCAAGCCTATTTCATCTGCATGTAAAGTTCCGATAGAAAGGTTTATCCTGGCCCGGAAAGTTTCTCCGGGCGATTCCAGGTAATAACTTCCCTGAGGTTCTTCGATTGTCATTACATGTATTTCCTGCCATGTGCTGCGAATCCTTTTCTTCCAGGCCACCAGGTCCCTGGTGTTTTTGTGATCTGCTGCCTGTAGAAGTTTGCTCCTGTTGTATAATTGTTCATAACAGTGGTCATATTCAGTGATAGCGCGATTCATATCAAATTGAGGCGTTATATCGGATAAACCTTTTCTAATCATATTAATCCATTTTTCAGGTAATCCTTCAGCATTGCGTTCAAAGAAAAGAGGTATGATTTCTTTTTCCAGCAGATTATATATTGTGGCTGCATCGTATTGATCATGATAAGTATCCTGTTCTGGCTGATTATCGATTTCCAACGTCCATCCTGCATTTTCACGGTTTGCCTCCGCCCACCAGCCTTCCCGTGGGCTGCAATGGAGAACGCCGTTGCAAACGGCTTTCATACCGCTGGTGCCGGACGCTTCCATGTTATGTTCCGGTGTGTTTAGCCATACATCCACTCCTTTTGTCAGCAATGCTGCCAATTCCATATCATAGTCTTCCAGAAACAAAATGCGCCCGTTCAATGCCGGCATTTGCGATGCCGTTATCACTTTTTTTATCAATGCGATACCATCCGCATCATTGGGATGAGCTTTGCCGGCAAGAATAATTAACACCGGATATTGGGTATTGTTGACGATGGCGGCCAACCGTTTTATATCGGTAAAGAGTAGCCCGGCTCTTTTGTAGGAAGCGAACCGTCTTGCAAAACCAATCACCAATATATCCCGGGTTATATCTTCCCGTGGGGAATCGTTTTTTTTAATGGTTTCATAAAGCGCCGGAATACCTGCTTGTTGTTTGTTGACAATGTCCAGCCACATATCCCTTTTCAGCTTTTTCCGTATGTTCCATATCGTGTTACCGGGGATTTGATACGCCTTATTAGCCATGATATCTTTATAACAGGGCTGCCAGGCAGGAGCCATCCAGGTAGGCAGATGTATGCCATTGGTGATACTGGTGATATGCAGTTCATCGGGTTTGAAATGCTTCCACAAAGGATTTAGTATATTACAGGATATCCCGCGGTGCTGTTTGCTTACTGCATTTATTCCCTGTGAAAGATTTGCTGCGAAGTGTAACATAGAAAATCCTCCGGAAGAGTGTTCCTCTTCCGCGCTGCCAAGTTTCATCAGGATATTCCAGTCAATGTTAAAATCTTTCGCCAGGTAAGACAGGTAGGTTCTAAGTAGTATTTCGTCGAAAACATCCTTTGCTGCCGGCACAGCAGTATGAGTAGTGAACTGGGTGGTGCATTTAACAATTTCCATTGCTTCGTCAAAGCTCAGATGGCACTGCTGCATGATGTTACGTATCCGTTCCAGGGCAGTAAATGCTGCGTGGCCTTCATTGATGTGATAGAGGTCAGGTTGTATGCCTAATGCTTCCAGCATTTTCACGCCGCCTATGCCAAGCAGGATTTCCTGTTTCAACCTCATTTCAGGATGACTGCTATACAGCTGTGCTGATATCTGCCGGTCTTCCTCATTATTTGCTGCCAGATCTGTGTCCAGCAGATACAGGGTAATACGTCCAACATCTATCTTCCAGACAGCGGCATGCACAATGCGGCCGGGGAAGGCCAGTTCAATGCTCATCGTTTCACCCTGATTATTTTGCACAGGAAAAACCGGCAGATTTTCCGTTTCCATTATATCCGGTATGGCCAGTTGCCCGCCGGCGGGGGATATTTTCTGTTTAAAGTAGCCGCTCTTATACAGGAGTCCGGTTGCTACCATATTCAACCCGTTATCGCTTGCAGCCTTGATATAATCGCCAGCCAGTACCCCCAGTCCCCCTGAATAAAGTTTCAGATCCGCATGCAGTCCATATTCCATGCAGAAATATGCTATTAACGGCGCCTGTTTGTCAGGGGGCTGCATATACTTTTGCCAGGCATCTGATACTGTTTGCTGCATTTCCAGGAAAACAGCGTCTTTTTCAAGCCTGTGGAGATTGCCGGGACTGATCGTTTTCAGTAGGAGACGCGGATTTTGTTTACACCGGTCCCATTCATTGTTACCAGCGTATGCATATAATGCGCATGCCTCCGGATTCCACGACCACCAAAGGTTTTGGCTGAGGTGCTGTAATGGTTGCAGGGGAGCTGGTAATACCGGTTGCACATTTATCTCTCTCCAGACAGGTGTTGATTCCGGTATGTCCTGAGTGGTTACTTCGGCCGGAGACGCCTGAGGTTTATTGCAGAAAAGTTGCTCCCGTTGAGTACTTTTCTGCAGTGCCAGATCATAAGCCTGATAGTAATAAACAAGAAGGCGATTCCACAGGAACTGTTCTGCTATATGAGCGGCGTCCTCCCTGGCGGCAGCTACGGAAGATGCTGTTTGTGCGGCGTAGGTGCTGATAATTCCGGCGATGGTGGCTGCAGCCTCGCGTTCATTATTATCATTTCTCTCTACTATAAATATTCCTTTACCGTTAAACTGGGGTAATTTGCTCACTGCGCTGCCAAATCCCGAAATATTGGTAGAAACAGCCGGAATATGAAATGCGGCGCTTTCCAGCGGAGTATAACCCCAGGGCTCATAATAAGAGGGGAATATCGCCAGGTCGAAGCCGATAAGGGTATCGTAGTAGCTGAGGTTAAATATTCCATCTGCTCCGTTGAGGTATACAGGTGCGTAAATGATCTTTACACGATTGGCCGGGGTATTGTCCAGTTGCTGTTGCCGGATATGATTTAATATGAGATCTGTGTCGGCTCCCTGCAAATTATGCGTCAGTACTTCCCCGGTCCGGGAAACAGGCGGAGTTTGCAGTAATAAGTTATCCTGTAATATTTTACGCGGACCGGTATGATTGGCGGGAACAAAAATAAATGCCAGGATATTCCGTTTTATTTCTTTTGATTTATTCAAGAATGAAATGGCGTCAATGAAAGTGTCAATCCCTTTATTCCTGTATTCATATCTGCCGCTTTTGATAACCAGTAGCGTATCTTCAGGTTGTTGCTGACCGAAAAGAGCTTTGGCTACGTTTAATAAAACGCTTCTTGCTTTGGCGCGCCTGGCGTCATACAACGAAGGGCCGGGTACTATATCCGCATCAAATCCGTTTGGAGTAATAAAGTCGGGGTATTTACCAAGAAATTTTTCGCATTCTTTTGCTGTAAAACTGCTTACGCATGTAAAGCAATCGGCCGTATGAGCAGCAATTTTTTCCAGGGAATGTTTGGAAACGATATGGAAGTCCCTGGCAGACTGCTCCGCATTAGAGCTTTCAAAACCGGTATAGAAGGGCATGCCGCTGCCGGCTATTGCCCGGCCGCATACGGTGGCATGTGTGGTAAATACAGTGGCTATCTGGGGAATGTTTTCTTCCAGGTATAAAATTCCTGTACCTGTCATCCACTCGTGGAACTGGGCAATAATATGATCGGTAGCGTTGAGATGACAATAATAAAACCCTTCAATTATTTTTCCCGCTGCATATCCAAACATGGCGGGTTCTATATAGTCCCATTGACCAGACAAGGAATCCAAACGGTACTTTGTCCAGAAATGCGTAAAAATTTCATTCTTCTGCTGGAAGAAAGGAGTAAAGTCTACAAGTATAACCAACGGATTCCCGGCAATGTTCCATCTGCCTGTTCGTACTCTCATCCCGGTTTTCTGCATATGTTTTTTCCAGGTGGGAAACAGGTTTTTGTCTTCTGTAAATTCCGGGTTGCCGGTAATACCGGCCGGCAGGTCGGGACCAATCATAATCAGCCGGTTACCCCATTGCTCCTCCAGTAAGCGGGCCTTCGTTGCTAATACGGTATGTATACCACCCACTTTATTGCATACTTCCCAGCTTACCTCAAATATATAATCCGGCTTCCAGCGTATATCGCCCATGAGGAGTAGTTTTTTTCTTTTCCAGAGAATTGTCTGTACGCAGGGAGAAATCTGTCAGCACATTCATATAATTAATGAAGGCATCGAAAGGACTATCATAGGGACTCAGTGAGTTCCCCGGATCCTGGATGCCCATATAATAGAAATGATCAGCGCTTTGGAGGTATGACCAATCCTGTTTCAGCCGCTCATCGTCAGTGGCGCGCACTTTTTTCCCGAGTGCGTACAAGGTATCGAAGGCGTCCTGTTGCATATCGTTGTTCAGCCAGGGCTGCAGATCATGATTTTCTTCCTGTGGGATTGTCATTTGCGGCCTCATAATGGAAGCTACTGCCGGCAATAGTTTTGTTACTTCTTCCGGTTGCAGCAGATGATTGTTTTGCAGCAATATTTCATTGGGTAAGTATTGAGCGAAAGTGCTTATTACATCTGCATGTTCATAAAATTTGCCGAAGGTCTGGTAATCTATGAACAGGTTGATGATTTTATCTTCCGGGGAAGCGCCATTGGCGAGTGTTGCAACAAAGCCCATAGCTGCCGCCATATCAGCGATTTTTCTATTGTAGATCTGTTCTGTATTACGGAATACCCGGGGTGTTTTCCCAAATAAAGCGGCCACTCTGGCGGTATGTTTTTTTACCTGGAGATTAAATTCGTCGCTGCTTTTCAATGCGGCAAGTGAATGGCTGTAAGTGTCGGACATAAATTCCACACAGCCTGTATCTGCGAGGGTCCTGAAACTTTCAATCAGTTCGGGCATATACCTTTCAAATTGATCCAATGCTGTACCTGAAATGGAAAAGTTCACATGAAGCTGCCGGTTACCTGCTTTTATTAGTTTCATTAATGCACTGTTGGCCGGTAAATAGGATTGCAGTGATACCCGCCTTAATATTTCACTGTTTAAAATTTCATCATAATAGGGAACTCCGTTGCCTATATCCATAAATGAGAACTTGTTTAGCCGGAAGGGCTGATGTACCTGGAAATAAAGACAGATATTTTTCATAGAGAATAATAATTAATAAGTAGAAGTAAGATGTTCATATACTTTTTTAATATAGTACGCCTGTTTTTCCCAGTTAAGAAAGTTCAGTTCCTGTGTACTTTCACGTTTCAGTAAGCGATGTATGCCCTTGTACCTGGCCAGTGCATGTATACAATTGGCCATATCGGAGGTATCAGGACTGTCTATTTTTAATGCATACTGTAATACTTCCTGAACGCCAGACTGCCGGGAAATAATAACGGGAACGCCGGCTCTGATGGCTTCCAATGGGATAATGCCGAATGGTTCTGAAACCGAGGGCATTACAAATACATCACTGATAGCCAGTAGCTTCTCCAGTTCAGCGCCTTTGAGGAAACCCGGAAAATGAAAATAGCGCGAAATGCGCAGCTGAGCTGCATATGAAATCATTGCTTTTAACATATCTCCGCTTCCGGCCATCACAAAACGGAACGACTTATCCACTTTCAATATCTTAGCTGCGGCCTCAATGAAATAGGCAGGTCCTTTCTGATAGGTAATTCTGCCTGCAAAGGTGATCACCTTTTCTTTGAAGGGTTTTGAAGGTAAGCTTTTAGGTTTTTCAGCGACCGGCAACACTGCGTTATGAATAGTCACCACTTTTTCAGGAGGAATGAAATAGCGATCGATGATAATCCGTCTTGTTAGTTCACTTACCGCAATAACTTTGTCGGCTTTCAGCATCCCCAGCCGTTCGGTTTCATACACCTGCATATTGATATTGCTTCCGGAGCGGTCAAATTCGGTGGCGTGAACATGTACAACCAATGGTTTTCCACTTGCTGCGCTGGCCATTATGCCGGCAGGGAAGGTGAGCCAGTCGTGCACATGGATAACATCAAAGTCATGTTGGGTAGCAATAGCAGCAGCGGTTAAAGCATATTGCCATACTTCTTTCATCAGGTTTTTTCCATAACCTCCTGTAAACGGGTATCGCATTATTGGCCCGTGGCTGGTTTGCTTACTTTCAACAGTGGATGTTTTAGCCGATACTGCAAATGTTTCCGGGCTGTGGTAGGGAACCACCGGGCTATTCACTTCAAAGTAAGAGAATGTTTCCTGTAATTTTTCTGTATACGCATATGGCAATGGAATTTCTATGTCGCTGGCGCCAACTACTTTAATTTCCCCGGCATCTTCATTACCATGTTTTTTGGGTACCACAAAGAGTACCTTTACGTTATTAACTGCCAGCCCGGTTGCTATGCCAAGACATGCTGTACCTAATCCTCCGGAAATATGTGGCGGAAACTCCCAACCAAACATTAGCACCTGCATATAAATATATTTACTGTTTATAATTATTCAACAAATTTCTGAATCGTAAAAGTTCTGCTACACTCCAGGCCTGGGAAACGGCGCCGCCGGCCTTGTGAGGGAAGTCGCCATCGAATACTTCCGCTATTGTATAGAGGCAGTTTTCGGCAAGGGCCGGGCTTATACCTTCATATATTTCTTCCAGCAGTTGGAGACCTTCCTGCTTGTATACCTTCAGGTATCCTTCTGCAAAATGACCCAGCATCCACGGCCAAACGGTGCCCTGGTGATACGCCGTGTCGCGGGTGGGCTGATCGCCGCCATAATGCCCCAGATAACGTGCATCATGCGGGGATAAGGTTCGCAGCCCCCTTGGCGTGAGGAGTTCTTCTTTTATTTTATCCATAACAACCTTTTGCTGTTCTTCCGTCAGCGGAGAGAAAGGGAGCGAAACCGCAAATAATTGATTGGGACGTACGGACCAATCCATGTAAGAACCATTTACACAATCAGCCAGGTATTTTTTTTCGGCATCCCAGAAACAGCTTACAAAAGATGTCCTGATTTTTTCGGGATAAGCGGCCCACTTTTTTACAAAGTTTCTATCACCGGCTTCCGTGGCAATCTGCAGGCAGAAACAAACCGCATTGTACCAGAGCGCATTTATTTCTACCGCTTTTCCGCCGCGGGGGGTAACCGGTTGATTATTTATTATTGCATCCATCCAGGTGAGGGCATATCCTTCTTCTCCGGCATATATTAATCCATCTTCTTCCATCCTGATGCCAAACAGGGTGCCTTGCCTGTAATGTTCCAGTATATCGGTGAGAGAAGATCCATAAATTTCCCAGAGTTTTTCCCCGGTTACATAGTACCGCACAAATTGCTGCATAGCCCAAACCAGCCAGAGGGAGGCGTCCGCTGTATTATAAGTGGCATGGCTACCAGTGCCGGTGTTAGGGATTATACCGCCCTTCATGTCTTCCAGCAAAGTATCCGCTATTTTTCTGAAGTAGTATACATCGCCGGTGAGTAAAGTTAACCCGGGAAGCGATATACAGGTGTCTCTTCCCCAGGAGCCAAACCAGTAATATCCGGCCTTGACAGTAGTTTGTTTATCTTTTTTGATGATAAACCGGTGGGCGCTGTTCCTCAGATAATCACATATAGTTACAGGAGTTTTTTGTTCTCGGAACAATCTGGTGACCCGTATTGGTATCCTTTCCATATTGGCTGCTTTTACCCCTGCTGCAAAGAAAACGGACTGACCGGCTTCCAGCTTCAGCTCAAAATAACCTGGTGTATACTGATCTTCCAGGTATTCATATCCTCTTTTTTGTTCTTCAGGGTAAGTAAAGTTATAATACCAGTTGGCCCCGGGAACGAACTTTTCATCGACTGAAGTTTGCAGGTAAAGCGGTGTATAACCTGGATATAGTTGGATAGAGAACCCTTTTGTAACCGGGGTAAGAGTACCGTTTACCTGGTTATTATGATGCGTAAGGGTATGCATATTCCTGAATGCCAGTAAAGGCATCAGCCGGAGCGTGATAGCTGAATCGGCCTCCTGCAAGGTATACTTAACATATAAGGTATTGTCCATTGCAAGAAACAGCCATTCTTTCACCAGCACCATGTTACCAAATCTGTAGGTCCAGGTTGGAATAACGTTGTTGTCGAATGTATGAATATGCCGGAATCCGTCAGGATAATATACATCCGGGTAGCAATGCGTACTTAATTGCCAGGTTTGCCCGTCTTTCAGTACCGACTCATCCAGGGAAGATAATAGCACGTGATTGTCTTCATTCAGCTGCGGTTGCGGCGCTACAAGCATTCCGTGATACTTTCTGCTGTTATACCCGCACAAAGTGGTTGCTGCATATGTACCATTATCACTGACCAACAGTAACTCCCGGCAGTCGGGTTGCCCTGTATGGTCCAACATCAGTTTGTTAAACAGCGGTTGTTTTTTTTCAGTGATCTGCATGAGTGAAATAAATTCAGATATACTTCAAATGTACTAAGGAGGCGTATCTTTATTCATGATTATGATTAGCAGGATATATGATTATTATCAATCTTCCCGTTACTTTGATCAGCATCATCGGGAAGGGTGACGGAAGTCATTACCAGGGCTTAACGGGTACGTTAGTTTTAACGTTTAAAAAAAGAGGTATGAAAAAGTTCCCCCTGTTATTTGCCTGGTTTTTATGCGGTTATTTTTATGCCGTCAATTGTATGGCCCAGGAGAAACCAATGGTTATTATTTCCCCAGGGATGCCATTTGTTTCGCTGGAAGAAAGGCAGCAGATGCAAAATGAACCGGTTGAATTTAATTTGCCGAAACCAACCGGTATCAATACCAGTTTCCGGTATGCTGCCGCCAGGGCTATACCGGGGGTAGTGCATATTATTACCACCTATGAACCTGGTTTTAAAGGACTGGAAGAATACGGTTTCCGGGCTGGAAGAGATCATCCCGGTATTTCTCAGGCAATTCTTGAACAGGGAGGTGTAACAGGAAGTGCTTCAGGAGTGATTATAACGCCTGATGGTTATGTGGTAACCAATTATCATGTTGCAAATCAGGCGGAAAGCCTGGAAGTGGTACTGGCAAACAAACGTTCTTTCAAAGCGCGTATAATAGGAATGGATTCTCTTACGGATATAGCACTGCTGAAAATCAGTGATCAGTCATTGCCTTTTGTACGCTTTGGCAGTATGGATTCTGTTGCGGTGGGGGATTGGGTATTGGCTATCGGAAGCCCGATGGGCATGAATTCTACCGTTACCGCCGGAATAGTGAGCGCCAAATCCAGGATTTTTACCAGCCAGGAAGAACTGGGACGTTTGTCTTCTTTTATACAAACAGATGCAGTAATGAATAGTGGCAATAGTGGTGGCGCGCTGGTAGACATCAATGGCAGGCTTATCGGTATCAATATCGGTATACTAACGCCAACAGGAAATTTTGCAGGTTATTCTTTTGCTATACCGGTAGAGGTAGTAAAAAAAGTATGCAATGATTTGTTGCGCAGCGGGCGAGCAATACGTGCTTCGCTGGGTGTATACATTACCAACACACCAGGTATGCCGGGGGTGTTGGTGTATAAACTGGTGGACAAAGGCGCCGCTACAAAAGGAGGTATCCAGGTAGAGGATATCATTAAAGAAATTGACAACGTAGAGGTGCGAAGCGTTGGGGATATCCAGCAAATATTGGTCTTGCATCATCCTGGTGATAAAATACACCTGAAAGTGATGCGAAAGGGGAAACCAGTTAGCTGCGAAGTAATATTAAGCGGTATGCAGGGAATAACGGAAAAATAAGGACAGGGGGGCGCTGATTAGCGCCTGCCCTAGTATTGATACCGGATGAATATTTCATACAACAGTTCCACAAAATATACGGCCAGTTTGATAAGCAATGAATATGTTGCAATGGGGAGCAGCAGGGCTGCTGTCCAGGCCAGTATCTTTTCTACATAAGTAAATACATAATGTATTGTCGGAGGTTGAAGTATGCGTTGCATAAATTTAGTTTTTAATGATTTTAATAATGGGTAATGAAAACAGGATATGCCAACGTTTTTATAAGGAGATCCGCGTGACTGTGTTTGAATAGCCTAGACACCATATTTCTGCCATAAGCGCCCATTACAACCAATGCATGTTGTTTCCTGAGCAGATAGTCAAACAACGCTTTTTCTGAACCACCTTTTATGGTAATGATATCTGCATACTCAAAGTGTTTACTGAGCCAGTTGGATATCCTTTTTCTTTCATCATCCTTAATTTCTTCTTCTTTGATCTGTACAACAGTGGCCCTTGTGCCGCCGAGTTCCGGTAAGATATAAGCTAATTGCTTCATGGCAAATACAGCGGATGGACTGCCATCATAACAGAACACAATTTCTTCGATAGGTGTAAAGGAGGACGGGGCGATAATTACCGGACACTGAGCGGAAATAAGAAGTTTCTGGAGAAAGGGAGAGAGCGCTTCCTGGGTTTTTGAAATATCGGAAACCGCTGCATCTGCGATGATCAGGTCTGCAAACCGGCTTTCTTCTATAATATTCTCCAGTACCTGTCCATTAATATATTTTGCAGATGCCGGTACTCCTTTTTCATCACATGTTTCTTCGAACAGCCGGATATGGTCTTCTGCTTTTCTGTTTTTTTTGCCGTATTCAGGCAAATCGCGGGAGGTAATGCTTTCCACATAAGGCATTCCATAAACTTTTTTTATTTCCGGCTTATCGGCGTATGTATCTTTCTCAAAGAAGAACCCGGTGAGCCTTGATCGCGTAATGTCAGACAGGTAACATGCAAAATTTATGGCGTTGAGGGTAGGCGCTGCACCACATACTACCAATAATATTTTTTCCATAGTTTTTTTTATTAAAATTAGCCCGGAAACCTCCTGGGAACTATGATGGCGGTCAGCCTGAAAGATGATTATGGACACAACGGGGTAGATATGATCACAATCAGGATCTCTATTGAGATTGATCATTTTTTTACGCCCTGATACATTATAGTTTAGCATAAAATTATTAATCAAAAAACAAGGAGGTATTTTATGTCATCTCAAGCACTAACTAAACACAGCGCACTTTTCCCATCTTTATTTGATGATTTTTTTAAACCCTGGCGGGAATGGACAACTGATTTTAATGGTGGCCGGTCTTTAGCGGAGCTAACTGTTCCGGCAGTGAATGTGAGTGAAGATAAAGACAGTTACAAACTCTCTGTTGCTGCTCCGGGTATGAAAAAGGATGATTTCAAGATTAACCTGGAGGGCAATGTGCTTACGGTAAGCGCGGAATCAGAAAATGAAAAGGAGGAAAAGAATGAGAAGTACAGCAGAAGGGAATATAATTATAACAGCTTTTCCCGCAGCTTTAATCTCCCTGAAAGTATCAGTAAAGAGAAAATTGAAGCGCATTATGAAGAAGGGGTGTTAAAATTGAAGCTTCCCAAAAATGAAGAGGCAAAAAAGAATGGCAAAAACATCCAGATAGCTGTTAAATAGATGCTGATCTGCAAAGCCCGGCCAGCCTTTCTGACCGGGTTTTAAATCCTGAAAAAATAGTGTTATGAAAAAGATATTATTTGTCACAGATGCTGTAAGCTTTAACGGACCTAGCCTTGAATTTGCCTGTTATCTCTGTAATCTCACACATTCAAAACTTACAGGCGTGTTTCTTGAAAACGAGGTGCTGGAACTCAGATCGGCAGAAGATATCCGGGAAATTGCGGTAGGGAAACCAGTTCCGGGAATTGAATTGGAAGATCAGAAAAATCTCTTCAGAGATAAAAATATAGACCGGTTCAAAAATATCTGTGAGTCTAATGGCGTGAATTGCCTGATACACCTGGATGCAGGTATGCCGGTTGCGGAAGTGGTGAAGGAAAGCCGTTATGCCGACCTGATAGTATTGGATGCTGCTACGTCATTTTCATGGAAACCGGAAGGTATTCCTACGGCATTTGTAAAGGAGGTACTGGAGAAATCTGAATGCCCGGTGGTGATAGCTCCGGAAGATTTTGACGGAGTTGATGAGATCATTTTCACCTACAACGGAAGTTGCTCATCAGTATTTGCGATGAAACAGTTCACGAACCTGTTCCCTCAGCTTGGAACATGTAAGGCAACCGTGCTGAGTGTAACAGAAACCGGTAAACCCATTAAAGGAGACGAAGCAAGGCTGCGGGAATGGCTGGACACGCACTACATTAACGCAGAGATCCAGGTGGTGGAAGATGAAAGCGTTAGTACCCGTTTATTGGAATTTATGTTCAGCAAGGAAAAAGTATTTATTGTAATGGGAGCATACGGACGGAGTATTTTGTCCACTGCATTTGTTCCTAACCCGGCTACACTGGTCGTAAAGCTGGTGACACAGCCCGTTTTTATCACCCATTATTAATTGTTTAAAACTATAATCACTATGAAAAAGATTATTGCTGCAATAGATGTGCTTCACTTTTCAGACGAACAGGTAGAAGCGTTTAAGTATATAGCTAAGGAGGCAGAAAGTCCCTTAACGGTGGTATGCCTGGATGATATTGTAAGTGAGCTGACGCCAATGGGCACCATGTACCCGGGAGGTTATGTCTACAATTACGAACAGATTACCGCTGAGAGCAGGGCTGCGTTGGAATTTCAGCGGGATAAAAACCTGAAACAACTGCATGAGATCTGTGATGGCGGCAATGTGGATATTAAGGTCCGGGAAACTGCAGGAGTACCGGTAGAAAAAGTAGTAGAAGAAAGCCGGTTTGCTGATCTTTTACTGATTAATAACAGTACGTCATTTGCCACACTGTACGATACCGATCCGCCCCGGTTTGTAAAAGATTTGCTCGCGGAAGCAGAGTGCCCGGTAATGGTTTTGCCGGAAGTGATGTCGCCGGTCAAAGAGATTATATTTTCCTATAATGGCACTTTTTCTTCTATGTATGCCATCAGGCAGTTCACCCAGCTTTTCCCGGGATATGCTGATATGCCGGTGAAAGTGGTGTATGTAGCGGAAAATAACAATAAAACAATGCCCTGGGAACCCAAACTCCGGGAATACCTGGATATGCATTATGACACGGTAGAGTACATCATTCTGAATGGTGAGCCGGCAACAGAGTTCCTGGCATTACTGATTCACAGGAAAGACTGTATTGTTACTTACGGAGCTTATGGCCGGAGTGGCGTTTCCCGTTTCTTCCATCGCAGCGATGCCGATAATATTCTGCGTACCGTGAACATCCCTGTATTTATTACTCATCCTTAAAATGAGCTGACTATGAAAGGTCTTATTATTTACAAAGGCAAATATGGCGCTACCCGTCAGTATGCGTTATGGCTGGGAAGTATGTTGGGATATCCGGTTATTCCGGCCGGTTCGGAAACCGCGCAGCAGCTGGCAGACGCAGATTGCATTATCCTCGGTTCCAGTATTTATATCGGTAAACTGCAGCTGCGTAAATGGCTGAAACAGCATGGTGATGTAATTATCAGTAAACGCTTGTTTCTTTTCCTGGTATCAGGAACTCCTTCTTCGGATAAAGAAAAGCTGCAGGGCTACCTGACGGCAAATATATCGGAATCCCTGAAAAGCAGGTGTGTGCCCTTTTTCCTGCCAGGAAAACTGGAATTCAGTAAACTTTCGTGGATAGACAAGCTGCTACTCACTATTGGTTCCAAGCTGGCCAGCGATAAAACGGATGACATCTCTATGGAAGATTATAATGATGTTAAAAAAGAACACCTGGAAGCCATTATTAATGCTGTCAGGAAGCTGAGTGAGGTGGCCGCGTGATGAAGTATATTATTTCACTCGTAACGCTGCTGTTGTCTTTTCTTTTCACAACTGCCAGCGAGCTGCATTTGCCGGATGATTCTGCCGCTGTGACTGTGTTTTACGGCAGAATGCAACAAAAGGTGGTGTGGTTGTCGCCCGACAGGAAACCCAGTTTGCGGCTGCTGATGGGTTTTTTAAAGCAGGCTCCTTACCTGGGATTAGAAGAGAATGATTATCAGTCGCAGTTTATATATTCGATGGCGGAGGATACGCTGCGTACTTTACCAGGCGCCGATACTGTTGCGGCCGACTGGCGTATCACGGAGCAAGCTATCCGGTTTTTTTGTGATGTTGCCTATGGACCGGTGAACAGCGCGGCAGTAAGATATAATGGTTTGACCGGACTACCGCCGGACAAACACCATGAAATGGCCCGTTTGCTGGCCGATTGTTTGCTGACCGACAGTTTCCCTTTTTTTCTTCAGCATATTGAACCGGAGGTGGCTGCTTATGCAGCAGTTAAGAACACCCTTGCTTATTTTTATACCACACTTTCAGATAGTAGTTTTGCAGAGAGGACTGTGGTGTCGCTGAAAGCAGATACCGCCAATGTTGCCTTGATTAAAAGGTTAGGGCAGTTAGGATTCAGGGATAGCATAGAGGCCGGCCGGTTGCAGGAAAGCATCATAAAAGCGCAGGAAAAGTTCAATGTGCTGAGTGACGGAGTATTGCGCAGCGGCTTTTTACGCGCGCTGAATGTTCCGTTTGTTTCCCGCATCAGGGAATTGAAAGTTGCATTGAATCATATCCGTTGGTTATACAGCTACCGGCAATATACGAGAGTAGTGGTCAATATCCCATCCACCGGGTTACAATTATACCAGGACAATAAACCAGTGTTATATTCCAGGGTTATTACCGGAAAGAAGAGCACGCCAACACCTACTTTGGCGAGCCGTATTACTGAAGTGATATTATACCCCTACTGGATGGTTCCTCATAGAATTGCTACGAGGGAATTACTTCCCCGGATAAAACTGAATCGTCGCTACCTTGTAGACAACCAGTTTGAAATACTGGACCGTAAAGGCAGGATAGTAAATGCCGCAGATATTAACTGGCAATCTCTTAGTGCCGGCAATTTTCCTTACGTTATCCGTCAGAATACCGGTTGTGACAATTCTCTCGGCATTGTAAAGCTGAATTTTTACAGTCCGTTTACGGTGTACCTGCATGATACGCCTGGTAAAAGCCTGTTTATGCTGAAGCAGCGGTTTTTCAGTCATGGCTGCATAAGGGTGGAAGAAGCGGTTTCGGTGGCACGTTTATTACTGGATGACGCCAATGCTGAAACAATGGATAACCTTATTAAAAGGGGGCCACAGGTTGATCAGAAGCCGGTTGTTTTACCGGTGAAATCACCTGCATTGGTTTTTGTATTGTATAATACAGCCTGGCCGGATAATATGGGCGAGGTCAGGTTTTATGAAGATGTTTATAACAGGTACTGATCATCCTTTTTTCAGGAGTTGTATTTTATTCTTTTTGAATTTTTCAATTTCTTCCCAGCTTCCGGTGTTCAGGATATTATGCTTCCCGCAGGCAGCTCTTCTTGCCACCCATACTCCCAGTTGCATAAAGTCAAAGTGAGGCAGGGTATGTGCATCTGTATCAATCACCAGTTTTACGTTGCTTTTTATCGCTGTTTTTACCAGTTCATCATTCAGATCCAACCGGTTTGGGCGTGCATTGATTTCCATAGCCGTACCGGTGGCGGCGGCCTGCTCAAAAACGTGGTTCCAGTTAACCGGTGAAGGTTTCCGGGCGCCAATCAACCGGCCGCTGGGATGCCCTATACAATGCACGTACGGATTTTCACAGGCTTTCATGATCCTGGCTGTATTGTCGATAGAGAAGCCGCTATGGACAGAAGCAATCACCCAGTCGAACTGCATAAGCTGTTCATCAGTGAGACTTAAACGACCATCTTCCAGTATATCTGTTTCTATACCTTTCTTTATAAAGTTAAAACCCAGGTATTGATTAACCCGGTCTATTTCAGCGGATTGCCCGGCGAAGCTTTCCGGTTGTAATGAACCGGTTGTTTTTTCACTGGATGCGTGGTCTGTAATTACGATGTACTGGTAGTGTGGAAAAACATGCAATACATAGTGGGCTATGCGTTCAATGCTCTCTTCGCCATCGCTCCAGTTGCTGTGGATCTGCATGTCCCCCTTTATCTGGCCGAATGTTACCAGGGAAGACAGGGAATGTTTTGCCGCTGTAGTAATATTTGTTTCGTCTTCTCTTAATTCTGGGTCCGGACATGTCATTTGCAGTTGCCCGTAAATATCTTCTTCGGTGTCCGCGGCTATGAGGCTTCCTGTTTTCAGGTCCGATAACCCATTTGGACTAAACAGGAAGCCTTTTTCCCTGGCCTGGTTTTCAAGCCATTTATTATACCATACCGGCCCGGTATAGTATAAAAGGGCGGCTGCATAGTTTTTCTGATCAGCCAGCCGGATATCCACCTGCATATGATTCTGCAAAAGGATGCTGACTCTTTCCCTGCCTGCTGCAATGATTCTTGTTACGAAAGAAAGCCTGCCGATTTTGTATATTAAATGTTTCCTGAGCGAAGCTTTTACCTGTAGCACCATATCGATATCGCCGATGGTGTCTTTTTTTCTTCTCAGGCTACCGGTGAGTGCAGCCTTTTCTACTTCAGGGAATTGCTTTACTGCCCTCAGCATTTCTTCAGCAGCCAGCAGCGCGTCCCACAACTGAACGCGGGTATCTTTGGAGAGCTTCAGGGCCCGCCTGATATTTTCTACCTTTCCTGCAGTTAATCCTTTTATGTTGGCCAGCTGCCCTGATGCGACAGCGGTGTTACATTCATTGATGTTATTTATGCCTAGTTGCTCATGTATGGCAATAACATTGGTGGCACTGATCCCTTTAATTTCCAGCAGTTCAGACAGCGCCCCGGGGACTTTTTTTATCATGTTTTTCATATTGGTTGTTTTAATAGTTATCTGTTCCGGTGACTGTTTAAGCGATTTCCGGTTTTGTAATCTCTTTGCAGAGATTTTGGGCTTCAGCTATCGCCAGATCTCTTCTGGGCGCGGCTATCCCCGCTTCTTCCAGGTATGATGCATGTTCCGCTAAAGTTTTGCACAGTATAATTCCCCTCTCCAGTAACTTGCACTTTTCGCTCCGGCTGAGTGTAGTAAGACAGGTAACCGGATATAAACCTGCCTTGTCAATGATATCCTTCAGGCTTTTCCCTGCAGGAAAGTCCCATGACATGAGATGTAATCCCATACATTGCGCATATTGCACGGCATCCGTAGAGAAGCGGGTATTGGTAATCAGCCATGCCTCGCAGTGTTGTTGTTTTTTTTCATGCGCGTTTTTCCATTGCCATTCGATATCCCTGAACCTCGATTCAACATAAAGCGGGATCTTTACGTCGCAGAAAGTTCCCCGCTGCTGATGATATTTGCATTCAATGATATTGGTGATATTGTTCTTAACCGCCAGTATATCTACTTCATGTTTAACACAACGTCCTTCCAGCATCTGGTTGGTTGTTGCCATGAAACCTTCCTGCCGGAATAGCTCGGCTATGTATTGTTCAAAGGGAAATCCTGATGGCCCCAGCTCAAATATGGCTTGTTTCAACTGGTATCTTCCGGCGGAAGATTTCGACAGTTTCTTCAGTAACCCATAGGCAATCTTGTATATCATACGGGTTGGCATATTGGGATACACCTGCTGATATAACTCATCCAGAATTGCTTCAATCACTTCAGGCCGGGCGCCGGATCTTTTCAGGGATTGCCTGATCTTTTCTGCAGAAAAAGGTACTGTAACGCCGGAGGCTTTGGTGACCAGTATTGATGGTTGTTTTGTTCCCATATGGATATATATTTGATGATACTAAAATTAGGATTTGATTCGGGGCCGTTAAATGATCGGTATTAGGTACTTATCTGATTATAATCACCTGCCTATATGAGACGGATCATTTATTTTAACCGCTGCAGGCACTAATTTGGTGTCTTAAATCAGAGGTTATGTCAGGTTATTTTGATCATTATTCAGCTAAAGGAAATCACCTGTTAAGTGAGTTGGCGGCAGAACTCGGGGATCGTGATAATATACCACGCGCCGCCAGGGTATTACGATGCACACTGCATACATTACGGCGTTGTTTAAGTATAGAAGAGTCGCTTCACTTTATATCACAATTGCCTTTAGTTATTAAAGGCGTGTATGTTGATGGCTGGAAAATAAGCCACAAGGAGCGCATAAAAACCTGGGATGAATTTTTGCTGGATTTATTTGATGCAGACGGAGCTGCGGCAGGCAGCGATTTTGAAGACAGGGAAAGTGCTGCAATAGCCGTTGCGGCAGTGTTAAGAGTGTTAATGGCGCATATTTCAGCAGGGGAAATGTCTGATGTTATAGCGCAGTTGCCGGCACAGTTAAGAAGCGCGCTTTTAGCGCTGATGACCAACGATTTTTAGGATTCGCCCGCCCGGATGAGAGGGGAAAGAATGGCGGGGCTTTCCGTGGTACATTGAGGATTTGATGGAAATGTACAGTAATTATCTCCTGAAAAAATAATATCCCCGCTTTTACGTTTAGTCATTGCCGTTTTACCCGGCAAATAGAATAACCCTGTTTAAGGTTATAGCAAACTTAACCATATCATCTTTATTGATTAAAACCAAACTTCATGAAAAAACGTTATTTACCAGCATTGATGATAGCAATCTCCGTGTTTGCCTGTCAGAAGCAGGGGGAGGGGCCAACGAAGCCTGTTCCCGAAGACGGAAAAAAGTTCATTTGATGCTAACACCCGCGCATTGAAGAGGAGTATTCTTAAAAACAGTAGTGATTCCACTTTTGGGCAGTTCACTGACTCGCTGCCAGTTGGCAGATACCTGATATCTGGTTATTGCTCTCATCCAATCTGAATCCGGTATCCAGGACCTCAAATGTTTCGTAATCTACTTTTTTGTCGATGCCACCAATATTGTAGATATAGGTTTTGTCCTTTGCAAAATAGATGTTCAGTACTTCAAATGACGTTGGGTCGGCACCCTTAAAAGCATCTCCCATCCGATAACAGGCTTTTTTATCTTTTGCAAAGTCGGGGGCGCAGACAAATGTTTCAGGGTCGGCGTTTTTTATTGGATACGAGTTGTAGTATACGCCTCAACCGGGAATGATATAGTATCCGTTTCCTCCCGGAAGATCTTTTATTGATGATAATGTTGCTGGTGTTGTCCACATAAACCGGTCATTTTTACTGGCCTGGTCAAAATTAAATAAGTACTTCGATATAATTTACTTGATAACTATGGTTGGTTTTCGCTTTAACTATGTATGCCAGCCTGCCACTGTAATCCCCCAATGTTAACGGCAGATTAACTTTGTTTTCCGGATAGCTGTTGCCCGCACTTACTGCATTGTTCTTTATATGGGATTCTTAATCTATTGAGATCTATAATGTTGTTACCGGCGCATGGTCCTATAGCAGCGTGATTCAGGGTAAACTGGGAATGAAGGGAGTTGTACTGGACAACAAAGTATTTCTGACGGGAGGTAATCCACTACCTTTTGATATTCCTTCCACAGGCAAATCAAAGATCATGGAGTTTTTTTCACAACCGGGTACTGTTAACACTACTATCACATTAAGTGCGGATAGAACGGTTGGTAATGCCGTTGCTGCAGGAGTCGGTAATTTTGTGGTGGTGGCAGGCGGACAGAATGGCATTACACCATCCACCGCATCAGCATATTATTATCCGACGGGCCAGGAAACCCAAATTCCATTGACTATTCCAGGTGACCTTTCCCGTATGGTAACTGCCGGTAACAAGGTATTCATCGCTGGCGGACGCGCATTGTTATCTGCACAGAAAAAGGTGATCCATACAGATATTGTAGATATACTGGAACTGAAACCATAATAATAATTAATAGAAAAAGCCGGCGTCTCATCTGTCAGTGAGGCGCCGGCTTTCTTTTGGGTAGCACTTCCGCATACTAGAAATAGATAATTCCCAGTTCTCCATCTGTTTCAAAAATGGTGGCATTCCCTATCTGGTGGCTTCTTAGTATTTTAACGGGAGGATTTGTTTCCCCGTAGATACCTGTCAGTTGCGCATATTTTTCGCCGTCCAGCTCTATAATGGAAACGGAATTCCCGGATGCATCGCTGTAATCATTTCCATACACCATTCTCATGGTAAAGGCGGTAAGGAATAGATCCCCCGCCTGCAGGGATTGCAGCTGAAGCTGTTGTCCGGGAACAACCGCTGTAATTAATAAGGTGTTATAATTATAGGGTGTTGCTTTTATTTTATTCAGAAAGTTTTCCTGGCTGATATTATTCCGGAGATAACTGTCGCTTGCAGGCACAAAGATGGTGTATTGCCGGTTGGGTTGTGCTATATACAGCAGCACGGAATCATAGATTCTTTTGTGAACATCCTGATAATTACCGCCGGCCAGTACGGGATAACCGCGCACCAGCGTGTCCATATAAGAAAACGCAGGATCCAGGTGCAGCCAATCTCTTACGGTATTGACTGCATAGCTGGCATGCCTGATAGGGAAAGGGACAGGAAGCGTATCTGAAGGGCCATCATACGTATGCCAGGATAAAAGCCCGGTATTCGCATTGGCAGGTAGTTTAACAAAAAAGGTATCCCTGTCTTTTTTCCTAACGATCTGTAATGCATCGCTTCCGATATAGAAAAAATTGTCACTATCCTGTTCACTGAAATTCTCCGTATATAAAGCAATAGTATCACCTGCATATGCATAGCTGGGCCAATAGCTTTTTATCAGCGGAGTAGGCTTTACCGCTATTTCAGGACCATTGGCACTTTTAAATTGCTGGTTACGGCTAATCGTTACCAGGATCCGGCCATTCGGTACTTTAGGCGGAATGATAATGGCAAGGCTGTCTGCTGACTGCCCCACTATTTCGCCGGGACGCCCACCGATAAATACTTCCGTAAGCAGGCCATCCTGTATAAGCGCATGCCCATAAATGGTTAAGCGGTCGCCCGTTTGTACAAACGTTCTGCTTACTTTGCTGATCAACGGTGTTTGTATAACAGGACTATCTGCCGAAGGCTGATCTTTCTTACAGGCAAAAAGCAAACACAATAGTAAAATGCCGGGTATATACCTGAATAAAAAAGTTGTTTTCATGATGGCGGTTGTAAGGTTAGAAATTGGTGATGGTAGACAGGTTGATGGTTTTATTTACATTGCCGTCCATAGGCTGCCGGTAACCCCGGAGGATCACGGTATAACATTTGCCTGCCTCCAGTGGAACCGACTTGCGGACCAGCGTTCTTTCTTCACCCGTAATATCATCCCGGTACATGATCCGGATAGCTGGCTTAGGACCCGGAGAAACGGTGGCATAATCGCTTACACCGTGGAAGGCAAGGTGGTTGATAGCGTTAATCGCGGTAGTATCTACCTTCACATATACCGCGCCCATATCCGGGCTTAGATGCACCAGCCTTATCTTTGCCTGGTCAGGATCAGGTTTAACATCATCCCGGGTATAAAGTATTTCATAAAATCCCAGGCTATCCAGCAGATAGAGCGTATAATGTTGTTGGTTTTCAAATTTTAGCAGGGTCTCCGAAATTTTATGGGCATTGACGGGCAGATTTGTTGTATCGGTAAACCCGATTTTGAAAATGCCGGTATCCGTGTAAGTATATTTGGAGAAGTTAAAGGCGCCTACCAGCCCATTACCGTTGTCATTATAGCTACGGGGGCCATAAGCCGCGTTATTCACCAGCACCATACTGTTGGCGCCATAAAAATCCGGTACCCCGTTGTATACCATCAGGTAGGCAAGGGGAGGAGCGGCTGGTAATTCACTATCCTTCTTACACGATATCAGTAAGCACGTTGCTGCAATAGCCAGGAGAAAGTATTTTTTCATAATTGTTTTTTACTTTGAATGGTACCCGCACTGTTTTATTTTCCGATGGCAATTTTTACGATCCTCACATCTGCGCCGCAGCACAAATAGTCATAACCTACATACAGATCGCCAAATTGATCAAATACAATCCTGTTGGGTCTGCCGAGAATACAGTTATTGCCCGGATGTGCATCCTGCATAAAAGCTCTCTGGGATTTATATTCCGGGGGAATAGGATTTTGCATAGGGCCTCCTGCAATCACCGCAATCGTTTCTGATCTCAGGTCCATTTTATAAATAGTGGTGAACCCGAAAACAATATTTCCGTCAAAATCCGTATCATAAGTGGTAATTGTGTAGGGCAAGCTCACCTCTTTGAAGGTGCCGGTTTCGTAGTCACTACGCTGCCCCTCTGGTAATCCAACAATGGTGGAGGCTTCCCGGGTATCCAGGTTTACTTCTGCGATATTGGTGCCCCACCCCGCGCCGTTGCTAAGTATATAGAGTTTGCCGTTGCCGGCCATCACCATGCTGGCGGCGTTATAAAAACGCACCTCATCACCAAATCCATCACTATGTTCCATGATATTGGTGTATAATACAGGATGATAGGTGATACCATCTGCATCTTCAAAATCAAACACCTCCCTGCTAACTTTGCCCATTACCGTTTTTATAGATCCATCGGCTTTAAGCACCCGGAGCAATGTTCCCTGGTCCAGGAAATAGAGATCCCCGTTTTTATCAAAAGTGAGTCCGTTGGGTGAAGTGATCATCGCTGAATCTGCAGGGCCATCTTCCAACCCACGGTAGTTCATGATTTCATTGGAATAGTAAACATCTACGCTGCGTTTGTTGTTACCGGCAAGAGTAGATACTTTACCGGTAGCGGGGTCCAGGCTTTGGATCAGTGAGTAGTCGGCCGGTTTTTGGTCTGGTGTTGCAGGCGCCATTCTGAACTGGTTCCTGAAATATAATTTGCCATCGGGTCCTGGTTTCATATCAATAGTATTGACCCCGACCGGGCTATAGTCATCTGCGCCCAGTTTAAGTTTACTGCTGGTGGTCGCAAAATAGTCATTACCGCCGCCTGCAATGGTGGTCACCATCCCGTTTTTGATCATCCGGATGCGTAGGGAGTTATCACTCTGCTGAAAATCGACGAAGTAGAAGGTCTGGGTGTTGCGGTCATAGGTCAGCTGTTTCACTACGTTCACTACTGCCTGTTTGGAGGGACCGTCTTTCAGTTCAACAGGGAAAATGTATTCAAATGCTCCGTCGCTGTTTTTTATGCTATCGGAATAAGAGAAGAGGAAAGGTATTACGGTTACCTGGTTTGGAATAAGGATATTCGGCCGTTTTACCACAAATGGGAGAGCGGGCTTGGTGACCCCGTTCATGGAGAAGTAAATATTACCGGGACCAATACGGGCCGCTTTAGGAACGGTGATATTAAAGGTATCCATAGGTACCTGTATGTGTTCTCCGATAGATGTTAAAAGCGTACCGTTGCCTTTCCCGTGGGTAACTACCTGGGCCTCTGCATCTGAAACAAATATTTTGACGGCCGCTGAAGGATCACCGATTTTGGCATATACCGTAATCGTTTCATCGATCTGTGCTTCTGTAATATTAGTTCCGGCTTTTACTACTTTAATAATGCCGGACTCATTATTCTGAACATCCAGCTTTTCCCTGAATTTATTGCAGCAGCATAAAAAGAGCGGAAGGAGAAGGAGGTATACGGCTGATGATTTTGTTTGCATATGAGTAAATATCATGACAATCAGAGAATGATGTTTAACGCGAGTGAATAGTAAGGATGCTGGTAATACCTGCGGTATATAATATCTGCCTCTTCAAAAGGTGTTACCTGTCCCGGTTCTGGCGCAGCGCCTTTTAATTGATCATAGTGATAGTTGTGTTTCCAGTCCTGGTAAAGCATGACGGGGGCATTCAGGATATTCTGTACACCGGCGCTGATGCTCCATGTTTTATTGATGCGTTGTCGCCAGGTAAGGTCCAGCTGATTCCTGGCTTTCATCATAATGTCGGTATCCGCTCTTTTGCCCCGGTTGGCGCCCACCGCATAGATGTAGTCGGCGGCGCGGTTGTAGGTAGCGGAAATTTTTGTGCCGAGGCCGGGGTTTTCGTAGTTAAGGGCGGCATTGACCAGGTAAGGTGATTGCCCCTGCATGGGTCTGGATCTTGTACCTTCATAGCCTACATACTGTGGCATGGAAGGCACATCCACATTGCTTTTGAACCAGGACCCGTTCAGCACCACCGATAAATTGCGGAAGAGGTTGCCCGAAATAAAATCCAGGTTTTTTCTAAGTTCGGCCTCTATGCCATATACTCTTGCTTTGCCGGTATTCACGTACACAAACTGGTCGAAGCCTTCATTAAAGATCATCCTGAAACGTTCAATGGGCCGGTCAAGCTGTTTATAAAAGAAACCCACATTTATCAGTTCATTACTGCGGGCGCCGTGGGGATACCATTCCAGGCGTAATTCGGTATTGTGGATATTCACTGTTTTCAGATCCGGGTTACCGTTGTAGGTTTCCTGGTCCAGGTAGTTAATGTATTGCATGGGAGCAGCTTCTCTAAACTCGGGGCGGTTTAGTGTTTTACCATAACCGATGCGGATGATCAGGGAGCTGTCTGCCTTGAAGGAAGCATTAATAGAAGGCAGAACGCTGGTGAGTGGCTGGTCTACTATAAGCGGATAGGCAGCCAGGCCATTTTCGTATGAACCCAGGATACGGAAATGATTGTTTTCAATCCTTACACCGCCAAAGATATTAAGGCGGTCCTGTAACAGGTTGATGTCGGAACTGATATAACCTGCCTCCAGTGTATTATCTGCGTAGTATTGATTATTGGGGGTTGTTTTTTCCAGCCACCGGTACCCGGTTCCGTCTGCCCGGAACATGGAGGGATCAAAATAATGCTGCAGGTATTTCTCTTCAATGAAGTGGCTGTTGCCCATTACCTCTCCGTTGTCTCCATCATATTTGGAGCCCCGGATAGCCAGGTTGGGATCATAGAGGTTTACACCGTTTACGATAATAAAGATACGGTTATTGAAATCCCTCATTCTCGACTGGTAATAGCCACCGGCTTTAAACCCCCATACATCCGTGATCCGGTAGTTCAGGTCTGTGTTGCCCTGGTAGCTTTTTTCGGTAATGTCGTTGAAAGAGCGGGATAATGTATAAAAGGAGATGAGTTCCGTGCTGAGGGCCCAGGGGTTTTCTCCCGCATTGGATGTCTGCCTGTTTAAGGTATAGTCGCGGTTATCCGGCTCCTGCTTGTGGATGGTGGAATAGCCTGCATTTGCTTTCAGTTCATTTCTTTTGTTTTTTCCAAAATGGTATGTTCCTGCAAGCTGACCGGAGTACAGGGTGTTTTGCACATAATAAAGATTGGTATGGCGAAATTCCTGGCCCGGGTAGTCATCCAGTTTCCGGTAATCTTCTACGGCAATACGTTGATTATTGACATTGAAAAAATTATGAAGCGCCAGTGTCAGCCGGTCGTTCACCTGCATCTCATTATCCTGTATAACGGAAAGCCTGGCGGCATGAATACCCTGCGTAAGCTGTCCATCATAAAACTTGTATAACGAACGTTGTTCTGAAAGCCTTTGTTCGTGGGTGTTGGAATAAGAAACGGAACTGAGGTTTTTCAGGTATTTCCGTCCTGTTTTCCAGGCATCGTAATAATTGAGATTCAACCGAAGGTCCGGTAATGCCTTATAGGTTTTATCCAGTACATAAATGTTTTTGAACTGTTTTGAATACCCGGCATTTTCTGCCGGGGTAAGATGATTAAAATTTGCTGCTCTGGGTATGTCCGAAGGTAGTTTGCGCGTACCATCATCAAAACCCAGGAAGTCATATTTACCGCCTGCATAAGACCAGACATTATCAAATGTAGAACCGGAACGGTATTGGGTAGAAAGCTGAAGATCTACCTGCCGGGTCATCTGGCTCTTCTTGGTATATATTTTTACAAGCCCCCCGGAAAACTCACCGGGTAAATCGGGTGAGGGCGATTTGTACACCATCATACGATCAATGGCATTGCTGCTGATCACATCATAGGAAAATGAGCGGCTGTCGGCATCATTGGCAGGAGCAATTGCATCGTTGAGATAGGTAAGGTTATATCGCTTGCTTAACCCGCGAACGATAACAAAATTATCTTCCGAGATATTTACGCCCGGTACTCTTTTTACCACTTCCGCCGCATCACGGTCCAGCGTTCTTGCTATTTGTTCGCTGGAAATACCGGATACTACTGATTTGGCGTTGTATAATTCCCGGATCAGTTGCGCATCTGTGGTGTTGGCCACCCGTTTCCGTTTAATGGCTGTTACTACCACCGTATTGGCGGTGGTGGATTTCACCTGTAGCTTTACATCTACCGTATTATTTCCTGCTTCCACCCGGATCATCTGATGGGTGGTAGCATAGCCCGTATAGGTAATGGTAAGGGTGTATTTGCCGGCCTGGATACCATTGAGGTTATAATAGCCCTTGTCGTCGCTGATGGTGACTTTGCCGGTTCCTTCCAGTCGTACTGTTGCACCGGGCAGTGGCTGTGCATTTTCGAAATCAACAATTCTCCCTTTTAGTATTCCTTCTGTTGACGCAGGTTTTTTGGGAGAAGCAGCCGCTTTACGTACGGCAATATTTTTTCCGGCTACGGAAAATGCCAGGCCATCATGTTCTTCCAGGTATTGTAATGCTTTTCCGAGGCTTATTTTGGTAAAGTGTACATTGCGGACGGTGATGCTGTTTAATACGGCCCTGTCTATAGAAAAAGTATAGTCCGTTTGTTTCTGTAAGGATTCGAGTAACGCGGATGCGCTGACAGCGGCGGATGAGTATTCAACTTTAGTGGTAAGCCCCGGGAATTTTTCCTGTGCCTGCAAACTAAGAATGGTACAACACATCAGCAGGCTCAAACACCATCGCTTTATTTGTATAGGAAGGAATTTAAACGGCAAAGGAATTCCTTTTGCCTTATAGTGCATAAAAAGCATACATTAATTTATTTTAAGAATAGATGACAGCAGGCATGTTGTCCTGCTGTTGGTATTGGTTTAAGGCATATTGTAAACGGTAATGTCCTGGCCGCGCTGCTGCATATAGCAGTTGGAAATGAAGAGTATATTATTTAAGATTTCGCTACTGCTTTCTTTCCGGAAGATGGCGGTTATCTTTTTATCTGACAATGCTGATGGCGTTCCTTTTGCGTAATGTATAACCAGGTGGTAGCGTACAGCCACTCTTTGCAGGGCGTCGGTAAGCAGCAGGTCATTGAATACCAGTGAGCCTTTCATCCATTCTTCCGGATCGCTGATCCTGATCTGCTGCCGTTTAAACGTGCGGCTGTTTTTTTCGTAATCCATTACATCGCCGGGGTGAAGCTGTGCCACCACCTGATCAATGCTGTCTGCAGGCGCTACTGCCACCATCCCGCTTACCAGCGATACCCGTACTGCTGCCTCCTGCGGATAGGCTTCAATATTAAAGGTGGTACCTAGTACACGGGTAGCCAGTTTGCCGGTATACACTACAAATGGCCGGGTTGCGTTTTGCGCAACATTAAAAAATGCTTCTCCATCCAGTTTTATACTGCGTTCCTCTTTACCTGTAAACGGGGTATAGGATAATTTACTGCCCGGGGCCAGCCATACCTTACTATTGTCGGGTAATACGGCCAGTTCCGGGTTGTTATGGTGGTTATAAATGGTGGTCCAGGTGATGGGTACGGTGTGCTTCCTGTGCGTAGTCAACCAGTATGTGACGCCTGTTACGATGAACACTGATGCAGCTGCCACACGCAGCCAGTTTTTCTTCCAGCCCCGGGAAGCATGTTCAATAGGAATAATTCTCTTTCTGCCATACGTTTTCATCTCCAGCTGCAACAGCATCCGCCGGGTAATGTCTTCGCCGATGTTATCGGCAGGCACTTCTTCCCACGATTGCTCCATGAGGGAAATGAATTCCTGGTGATCCTGTCCTGCCAGGTAATTGAGCACCCGCTGTTCCTCCTGTGGTGTGCATGTTCCGTCAAAATATTTACTAAGCAATGCTTTATCTATCTTCATGAAGTGCATTTAAAACCTCCGCTAATAATAACACAGCACCGGCACAGCAAAACCCTACCGCGAAAATTGGACTTAACATTAGGATAACATTGGAGGAGAAGGTGTGTGAATTAATCATTATCTTTTACCGGAGCAGCAACAAAAGATAAATCTTTTCCAACTTTGTAGCTCCGGATAACGGGAAGCATCAGCAATATGGACACGCAATCACTTCACCTGGAGGAAAGGTTTAAGCGGATCTACCTGGAGAATAAGGACCGCCTATATCATTTTGTAAAGCGATATACTAAAGATCCCCTTATAGTAGAAGACCTTGTGCAGGAGTGTTTCATTAAGGTGTGGGATAACCTGCCTTCACTGAAAGACGATGCAATGATTTATCCCTTATTACGCACCTATGTTTACCGGATTGTAGTGAATCATAATCAGAAAGAAGCAAGACGTTTGTTACGGGATACCGCCTTTAATGAAAAGCAACCGCTTTCGGTATCTTTCGAAGAAGACTTTATATTTAAAGATGGATGGCGTAGCTTTCATGAAGTGATTAACACATTACCAGAGAAACGCCGTAAGATATTCCTCCTGAAACAGCAACATGGTTATACACACCAGGAAATTGCCGACCAGCTGAAGGTGAGTGTAAAAGCAATCGAGAAACATCTGAGCCTGGCTAACCAGGTACTGCGCGAGAAATTTGTGGCAGATAAGTTAGTGGTGGTATTAATATTGTTAAGTATGCAGGCGGAATTTATGTAGTGATGTAATTTACCCATCGAAGCATCCTACCACAGCTGTCACATCCATAATTTGTCAATATTCCTGTTTAAAATCCGGTAATGGATTAGTAATTTGCAAGCGGCGCCGCTTTTTAAAGCAGCCTTTTGTAGAAATTCATTTGTCTTTGGTATACCTTCCTGCGAAAATTCATATTCAAAGATTGTTCTATTTTTACTGACAAACTGCTAACGACATAGGATTGAGCAACACTAGTTTAGACACGAAACAGGATGAGCAGGAGGTGCTGAAACAGGTTGCACTGGGGGACGAGCGGGCATTTAACCGGATCGTCAGAAAATATTCCCAGGTAATCTATCCCTATCTCCTTTACTGGCTTAAATCGCCTCAACTTGCCGAGGAGGTGGCCCAGGATGTTTTTCTGCGCATCTGGAAAAACAGGCAAAAACTCCCTGACATCAGCAATTTTCCCGGCTATGTATATGTGATCACCCGGAACTGCGTCAACTCCCAGTTTGAGCGTGGGTTACCGGAAACGGAAGCCCCGGATATCATTCAAATCGATCAGACACTGACCAATCCTCAAACAGATCTGGAAACGAAGGAACTGGCAACCATCATGAACCGTGCCATTGAATCCCTGCCGCCGCGACGCAAAGAAGTATTCCTGTTAAGCCGCAACGAACAGCTAACATACGAGGAAATTGCCGCGCGATTAGGGATTTCGAGGAGTACGGTGAGGGAACATATGGTGGAAGCGTTGGTTTTTCTGCGAACCTATTTAAGGAGAAATGCCGGGGTCATTATTACCTTGTTATATGCGTTAATTAGCCAGTGGTGACGCGGCCATTAAATAATTGTCAATATTTTTTTATTGCGACCCGTCCTACCCCTGTTTAAACCGGGTCTTTATTACTGATTACAATGACTGAACAGCAACTGACATATTATTTTGAACGATACGCCCAGGGAAAGCTGAGCAAAGATGAGCGTGTTGTTTTTGCCGATTTGCTTAAAGATCCGGCCAATAAGGAAATGGTACAGCAGATTCTGGACAGGGATTGGCCATTATGGGAAAACAACCAACTGGACTTTTCTCAGGAAATTGCCCGGATCGAACAGGGAGTAGCTTCCAGGATCCACGCCGACACTGCTATTTCTGGAGTACGCCAGGTGCATCGTGTACGCTTCCTGGAGAAATGGGGCTGGGCCGCTGCAATATTGATCCTGCTGGGGGCCGGGGCTTACTTCTACACGACCTCAAAGAAAACCGGAACGGATTTCGTGAAAGGGAAAACAATATCAACTCCAGGAATTTTACCCGGGTCAAATAAGGCGCTGCTTACCTTATCAGACGGAACAACTATTACGCTCGACAGCGCCGCCAGCGGCGCTATTGCACAACAGGGGAGTTCTTCGATCGTCAAAACGGCCAATGATGAAATAATCTACGATGCCAGGGGCCTTTCCCAGGGTGAAGCGATGATGAATACCATGTCCACGCCGCGCGGCGGACAATATCGTCTCACGCTTCCTGATGGAACAATCGTGTGGCTGAATGCGGCAAGTTCTGTTACTTTCCCGGCTGCATTTACAGGAAACAACCGCAAAGTGAAAGTAACCGGTGAAGTGTATATGGAAGTTGCGAAAAACGCCAAAATGCCTTTCATAGTGGATGTTGACGGAAAAGCGATCGTTGAAGTGTTGGGAACCAGTTTCAACATTAACTCTTACACTGATGAAGGTGCGATTGCAACAACGCTTGTTGAGGGCAGGGTCAAAGTGTTGCCAGGTAATGCTGCGTCGTCTCATGGGGTGACGCTAGGTCCCGGTCAGCAGGCATTGCAGCAGCATAATATCACCAACATTACCGTCAATTCTGAGGCCAACCTGGAGCAGGTGCTGGCCTGGAAAAATGGTATTTTCAGTTTCACCGGCAAATCCTTCCCGTCTATTATGAAAGACGTTGAAAGATGGTACGATATCCAGGTTAGATATGAAGGAGCTATTCCAACAAGGAAATTGAAAGGAGAAATGGACAGGGGCGTTCAATTAACCGATTTGATTCGTTTTCTGCGGGGTTTCGGCCTGCATGTTGAACTGAAAGACAGGACATTGATCATAGGAGAAAAATAAATGTTGAACCGAAATCTGATTGGGGCCAAATCCCGTTATACTGTGATATGATATGTTCGTAAAATAATTTGCCAACAAACCAACCATATAATCTATTCCTGCGGCTATCAGTCCAGGCAATGAGGATATTGCGCAATTATCCTGATAATTCCCCTTTGATGGGGACACCATATACAACTCCTTACTCAAAGCAAAAAGCCAATGATGGGGAAACATCATTGGCCGAGTAGTTTAGGTAACATTCAAAAACAAAGTCTGCACAGACTGCTTATTCAGCACCTAAACCAGTTTCAAAGGTATGACAAAAACTGCTTTTTGTGGATGGCCTGCCCGTGGCGGTACCTATCCCTTCACCAAAATCGTGTTAGTTATGAAACTAACTTTCTTTTTTCTTACAGCCGCTTTTTTTAATGTGGCAGCCAACGGATTTTCTCAAAGTGTGACCTACTCAGGCAAAAATGTATCGCTCGAGACGGTTTTTTCTGCTGTAAAAAAACAGACCGGCTATTTGTTTCTATACCAGGAAACGGATTTGTCGGGAGCCAAGCCGGTTACTGTTCAGGCTACCAACGAACCACTTTTGCAGTTTCTTGAAAATGTGTTCAGAAACCAGCCTTTAAAATACCTGATTGGAAGCAAAACGATCAGTATATATCCCATCGTGCAGTTTGCCGGAAGTAATACCACGGCCGTATTTTCCGGCCAGCTTTCATTATTTCCCGTCAGCGGTATTATTCTTAACCGTGAGGGGGAACCGCTCCCCGGCGCCAATGTACTTATCAAAGGAACAAAAACCGGCACCGCAACGAAGGCCGATGGCTCCTTTACTATTAACGCGAATACAGGCGATGTGTTGGTGATAAGCAGGATCGGTTACGGAAGTATAGAGTTAAAATTAATCTCCGCCACAAATGCGGTGCTAGTCGCTTATCCCGACAGTAAAGCTAATGGGGGAGCGCTTAAAGCCGGTCAATCCATCTTTACCGGGTCGCCAGGTTTTAGTTTAATACTCCCTCCGTCCATTTCTAAACTTGACGAAGTTCAGATTATTGCTTACGGCACCACTACGCAACGTTTTAACACAGGTAGTGTTACCAGTATAAAAGCAGAAGAAATAGCGAGACAACCAGTAAGTAACGTCCTCGAAGCGTTACAAGGTAACGTTCCGGGCCTTTTCATCACGCGTTCCAGTGGTAACCCCGGCAGCCAGATGAATATTTCTATCCGGCAACAGCAATCCATTCAGCTGTCCACCGGCAACAAAAATATGCCACTATTCATTATCGATGGAGTGCCATTTGTGGAAACGCCATTTTCCAGCGCAGGGGCTTCAGGACCGATAGATCCTATGAACTCCATTAACCCGGCAGATATCGCTGATATATCCGTATTGAAAGACGCTGATGCTACTGCCATCTATGGCTCCCGGGGGGCGAATGGTGTTATCCTGATCACCACGAAAAGAGGTAAGGCTTCAGAGGCACATTTCGATTTCAATGTTTACACAGGCGCCGGTAAAGTAACCAACTATTTGCCGATGCTGAATCTTTCTGAATACCTGGCCATGCGTAGAACCGCTTTCGCTAATGATAATGTTACGCCCGATTTTTCCAATGCCCCGGACCTTACCGTTTGGGATACTACAAAATCCAGGAATTTCCTGAAAGATTATATCGGCAACACCGCAAATCAAACTGAGGTTACAGGTGCATTTTCAGGTGGAAATCAATATTTACGTTACCGCTTCTCCAATACCCTCAGGCATGAATCCACTGTATTTCCCGGCGACTGGGGATACAACCGCTATTCCTCTCACCTGAGTATAGACAATACCTCGCGTAATGGTAAATTCACGCTGGGGGCTTCTGTTATGTATACCAAGGAATCCAACAACCAGGTTGCTACCGATCTTACCCGTGTTGTGTATGTATTACCGCCCAACTATCCTGTACATAACCAGGATGGCAGTTTAAACTGGACAGGCGGATTCACCAATCCTGATTCCTACCTGTTGCAATCGGCCAGCTTCAAATCGGATAACCTGTTGGCGAATGCTAATTTAAAGTATAACATATTACCAGGATTAGATGCAAAGGTGAGTCTTGGATATAATAAAATAGCACAAATAAACGAAACACATCTTCCTAAATCCTCTCTTGACCCCAATGGCAGCTCAGGAGAATCGGCTGCTACATATACATCCGACTACATTGAAAGCTATATCGTAGAGCCACAACTGACTTACAACAGAACGCTGGGTGATGGCAGACTTAGCGTGCTGGCGGGAGGAACCTGGCAACAATCCAGCTTTGCCGAGCCATATTGGGTGAGAGCCACGGGCTTCTCCAACGATAAGCTGATGAGCTCCTGGACAGCAGCTTCCAATATTAGTTATAAAAGCAGCAGCTTTAAAGAATACAAATACGTTTCCGCATTTGGACGTATCAACTATATCCTGAAAGACCGTTATATTTTTAATCTCACCGGCCGTAGAGATGGCTCTTCCCGGTTCGGCCCTAACCGTCAATTCGGTAATTTTGGTTCGGTTGGTACAGGATGGGTATTCAGCAGTGAGCAGTGGGTTAAAACAACCCTTCCCTGGTTGAGCTACGGTAAACTCAGGGCCAGCTACGGAACAACCGGGAATGACCAGATCCCGGACTATGGATACCTGGCATCCTATGGCAATCTATTTTATCAATATGGTAGCACAGGAATTTATCCTTTGCGAAGCGCCAACCCTGATTACGGATGGGAATCCAATCGCAAATTGGATATTGGCCTGGAAACCGGATTCCTGGATGATCAGCTTTTCCTCTCTGCTTCCTGGTTTTCCAGCCGCACAGATAATCAGCTGGTGAATTCGCCATTATCCTCCCAGTCGGGATTTACTTCTTTTACCGGTAATATGCCGGCATTGCTGCAAAGCTCGGGATGGGAATTAGAATTGAAAACAAAGAATATCAGTCGTAAGAATTTTTCCTGGAATAGTTCCTTCAACATTACCATACCCCGTAATAAACTCATCTCCTTCCCCGGTTTAGAAACAACAAGCTATGCTTATGTATACATGGAGGGGCAGCCTATCAGTAACTATGGCGGGTATCATTATACCGGACTGGAAGATGGCATCGCTACTATTGCGGATCTCAACCATGACGGGAAATTTACAACAGGGTTGTTACAAACTGCCAATGGAGATTACCAGATTATAGGCGCCAGCATTCCCGATTTCTATGGTGGGTTCAGCAACGCTCTCAAACTCGGCAGGTTTCAGCTGGATATCCTGTTTCAATTCGTGAAGCAGATCAAATCCTCTGTTCGCTCATCAGTAGGTATGCAACCAGGTGGATTGTCCAATCAGGATGATCAGATTATTGCTGATGGCTTCAGGCCATCAACACTATCCGGCAGTGAGGCTACTTATGCGTATAAAAATTATTACCTGCTATCAGATGGTAATTATTCAGATGCCAGTTTTATAAGACTTAAAAACCTGAACCTGTCTTATGAGCTGCCATCTTCGTGGACAAAGTCAATCAGGTTAATTTCAGCCGGGGCATTTATCAGGGCGCAAAACCTGTTTACTATCACCAATTACCTGGGATTTGATCCTGAAACCGGCGGCGCTGTATTGCCACCGATAAGACAAATTGCAGCCGGTATTCATTGCTCACTTTAAACAATAGGGAAATGAAAAAACAACTCTTTTTATATACTTGTATGGTATTATTGGCAGAATGGATGATGAGTAGCTGTAAGAAATTGATTGAGATAGGCCCACCAAAAGACCAGTTAATGTCCAACAGCGTATTCATGGACTCAACTACGGCGGAAGCAGCCATCATAGGCTTATATGCGAGTGTGGCGAACCCGAATCCCGGCAATGACATGGGCACTTCCATCACCATGTTCAATAGTTTGTCGGCGGATGAAGCGTACGGATATTCTGTGAATTATTATGATGACTTTACAAACAACTCCTTAACCCCTATGATCTATTACATAGATGGTTTATGGAGTACGATTTATAAAAATGTTTACATCGCCAATTCTGTTATAACCGGGCTCGCCGGATCTCCCTTATCCGAAGCATACAAACAAAGAGCTACGGGCGAGGCCAGGTTCATACGGGCGCTTTGCTATTTCTATCTGGTAAATGAATATGGAGCCGTGCCAGTGGTAACGGCTACCGATGTACACATCACTACCAGCCAGGCCCGCGATAACGTGGATGCAGTTTATGATCAGATAGAAAAAGATCTTACAGATGCGCAAAAAGTACTACCCGCTACATTGGATATCTATGGCGGCAAGCGCATACGCGCTACTACCTGGGCTGCCGATGCATTATTGGCCAGGGTATACCTTTACAGGGGAAAATGGCAATTGGCCGAAAGTATGGCTACTGCCGTCATCAACAACCCGGGATTGTTTACTATGAATGACTCCCTCAACCAGGTATTCCTGGCCAACAACAAAGAAGGGATTCTTCAATTTGTAAATAGTATCACCAGTTCATGGATTGCCAACAACTTCGTTCCTTCTGCATTGAGTACAACTCCCAAGTTTGTACTTAAAGATGGCCTCTATAAAGATTTTGAACCTGGAGATCAGCGAAAGGCCACCTGGGTTGGTTATAAAAATTATGGTGGCATCGACTATCCATACCCTGCAAAGTACAGGTACATGGCAGGTGTTGGCGCAGTGGAATATAACCAGGTACTACGCTTGTCTGAGCAGTTTTTAATTCGTGCCGAAGCCCGTACGCAACAGTTCAATTATATACAGGCAGCAGCCGATATTAACATGGTTCGGTTAAGAGCGGGTTTGCCAGATACCAAAGCTACTGATAAAGCCACACTGATGGCTGCCATTGAACATGAACGCCGTATCGAATTTTTCTGCGAATGGGGATCTCGCTGGTTAGATCTGAAAAGATTGCCCGGCATCAATAATCCTTCTACCTTCAGGGCCGATGAAGTATTATCTCAGCTCAAAGGAAGTCAATGGCAGCCGACGGATGTGCTTTATCCCATTCCGCAACCGGCCATCAATTCCAATGTGCACCTGAGTCAAAACAAGGGATATTTTTAGAGCTAAACAGAAACCAAACATATTATGCGTTATCAGTTATTATTCAGGCAATGGCTGCCTGCTGCCCTACTCATGACCGGAACGGTTGTAGCAGAGGCACAGCCTGGCCACACAAACCCATTCACATTAAAAGGGCAGATAACTGCCCCGCAATACCCAGTCAAACTTTATCTTCAATATGAGCTGAACGATAAAGAGATGGCAACCGATTCTGTTTTGCTACAAAAGGATGGACATTTCGTGTTCAGGGGCAAGCTGAGCAGGCCAGTATTGGCCAGGGTATATATGAAACCACCGGACACCAGGTATGTTTCCCGGCGTTTCTATTTACAACCCGGGGAAGTTGGAATCAACGCAACCGGTTCCCTCGATTCAGCAACTGTAACAGGTAGTTCTGATACGAAGATCCTGGATGAATTTGTTGAACACGGAGATAAATATGCGGGTACTTTTACTTCCCTGAATACAAGAGCTTACTGCAACCGTGGCATGAAAGACTCTATGCGGGCTATTAATGCGGAACAGGAGCAGGTGAGGACGAAATTTAATGATGAAGTAGCCGGGATCATCAGGCGGCATCCCGGGGCTTATGCCTCCTGGGATATGGTTTATAGCTACCGCATAGCTTTAGATCCAGAAACGATTACACCTCTTTTCGGGGCGCTCAGTCCTGCATTTAAGAATTCGGAAGAAGGAAAAGCCCTGGCAAAGCAGATCGCCCATGTGAGGAAAATAATGGTTGGCTCACCCGCTCCGGACTTTACACAGGCAGATGTAACAGGAAAGGATGTGAAACTATCCTCCTTCCGGGGCAAATATGTACTGGTTGATTTCTGGGCCAGTTGGTGCGGTATCTGCCGGGCTGAAAACCCAAACGTACTGCGTGCCTACAACGCCTATAAAGATAAGGGCTTCACCGTGTTAGGTGTATCCCTGGATGATTCCCTGCACCGCCAGCAATGGATACAGGCCATCAGGGATGATAATATGCCCTGGCAGCAAGTGTCTGATCTGAAAGGAAGAAATAATGAAGCTGCCATTGAATACGGCATCAAAGGGATTCCTCAAAATGTACTCATAGATCCGGATGGCAGGATAATAGCCAAAAATAAGCGCAACAACGATCTGATGAACACGCTGATGGAAATCTTTGACCACGGATATAATATGCGCATGGATGGAGATATAAAAGGCCGGAACGATAGCGTAATTGTTTTTAAATATGATAAAAACAACGGGTACCAAAACGATACTGTATCCATTCATGATGGCAAATTTACCTGGCTCGCTGAAATGCAGGAGCCACAGCGGGTGAATGCCACCATCTTGCCGGAAGGCAAACAGCTTACCTTCTTCTCCGATATCGGTTACCTGCAATTATCAGTTAATATGGATTCGTTACCGGACTTCACATTAAAAGGCTCCAATATTCAGCTTGAAGCCAATCACTTCTTTGCTGCTGCAAGAGAGCTGAATCATGAGCAAAAGGAACTGCTGCAACAACTCACCAATGCCTCACAGGAGGAAAGGCCCAAAATAGGAGAACAACTGCTTTCCTTAGCCAGGAGCCGGTATACGGCGAATGTTAAAAAGTACGTTGAAGAGCATCCCTACAGCCTGTTTTCATTGCAACTGGTAAAGGATATGGCAGAAGATATCTCGGGACCAAAATACAACACCGTTTACCCGCTTTATACATCGCTTCCGGAAGTAATCCGTGGAACGCCCGCCGGCAAAAGAATAGGCGGGATGCTACCCATAATGAAAAGAAGCGCCGAAGGAGCAATGATTGCAGATGTATCTCAACCCGATACCAGCGGACAGGAAATATCTCTTTCCAGCTTTAAAGGAAAATATGTACTGATAGATTTCTGGGCCAGCTGGTGTGGGCCGTGCCGCGCAGAGAATCCCAATTTGCTGAAGGCATACAATATTTACAAATCCAAAGGGTTCACAATAGTGGGCATTTCCCTCGACAGCGATGCCGGCAAATGGAAAAAGGCCGTTAAAGATGATCAATTACCGTGGACACAGTTATCAGATCTGAAAGGCCGGGAAAATGCGATTGCACAGTATTACAACGTGCGTGGCATCCCCTGGAATATCCTGATTGATCGTGATGGCAGGATCGTCGCTAAAGATTTAAGAGGCTTTGCCTTGCAGAAGGAACTATCGGAGTTGATAAAATAATTTATAATCCCCAGAAATGCAGCCGCGAAATTCCCGGAAGGGAAGACGCGGCTGTTTTTTTGAGATATATGGAATTTCAGAATTTAATGGAATGAATGAGAATTCTAGAGATGCGGTTACCCGGATTGTTGCGCCAGGAGCATGATGATTTACAGGAATGGCATATTATGCTCCGGGAATTAAAAACCACCTGACATGTGTTCATTTTCCTATAACTTTACCCCCCAACCAACAAACACTGCATTTGGTGTACTCACAGAAAGATAGCGAAAAAGAGCTGCTCCGGCAGGTGGCCGCTGGTTCTCACCAGGCATTTGAGCAATTATTTTTGGAATATAAGGACAGGGTTTATCACGTTGCCGGACTTTATTCAAAGGACGATTCGATTGCAGAGGAAATTGTTCAGGAAGTATTTCTGACTGTCTGGAAAAAGAGGGAATCACTTGAGGAACTGGACGATTTCAGGTCCTGGTTATTTATTCTCAGCCGGAACCAGGTGATCAAATACCTGGAAAAATGGGCAAATAACAAAGTACTGGAACATTCCTGGGGCAGCCAGGCCGGTCCAACCCAGCCTATAACAGAAATGGCTCAGCACCAGGAACAGCTGCTGCTGGTGCTGGATGAAGCGCTTCTTTCTCTTCCACAGCAGCAAAGGATGGTATTCTCCCTGGCCAAACAGGAAAAATTAAGCTACGAGGCTATTGCAGACCGTCTCGGCATTTCGGTTTTAACTGTAAAAACTCATATGCAAAGGGCCCGGCAGGGTATCCGGTCTTATCTTAAACAGCGGGGCGACCTTTTTATAATTTTATTTATTTTAATGAATTATTAAAAATTTCTGCGCTCCCTGTACTCCATTTATAACACCTGCCGGTCTTTAGTATTAAAAGGGGAACATCAGGATGGATACACGGCATTATTTTCTTGAACTACTGGATAAATATGTAGAGGGCACCCTTCTTCCCGGAGAGGAGCGTGAGTTTGCGCTCATGTTGCAGAATCGCAGCTATCATGAGTGGTTATCTGTAGAGATATTAGATAAATTAGAAATGGAACCCGTGGATCTGAAAAAAATCCCGGAAGAAAGAACTGCAGAAATACTATCAGCAATATTGAAATCAGAACCAACCACTGGTTTGTTGCCTCTAACCGCAGACACTGAGTCTGCGGTTAATCATCGTTCGCCTTTCCCGCTCCGGAGCACCTGGCTCCGTTATGCAGCCATGATTCTACTATTGGCCGGAACCGCAACCGTACTATATTTCAGGCATCAGTCGCCCAAAAAAGAAATGGCCCTGGCTCCTTCAAAGGTGCAGCCGGATATTCTTCCGGGGGGCAATAAAGCTACGCTGACGTTGTCTGATGGCAGCACCATTGTTCTCGACAGCGCAGCCAATGGATCCCTCGCCAGCCAGGGAGGTTTAAAGATCATTAAACGGGATGCAGGCATGCTTGCATATGAAGGCCGGAACATCGGTGGAGAACAATTGTATAATAAAGTCAGTACGCCAAAAGGGGGGCAATATCAACTGATCTTACCCGATGGCACCAAAGTATGGCTAAACGCCGCATCGAGTGTGCGATTCCCTACTGCATTCACCGGGCATAGAACAATAGAGATTTCCGGCGAATCCTACCTGGAAGTAGCGCCTGATCACAACAGACCTTTCTTCGTAAAAACCAGGGGAACCACCATCCAGGTGCTCGGCACCAGTTTCAATGTAAATGCCTATGCTGATGAGGTTGCGGATAAAATATCGTTGCTGGAAGGAAGCGTGAAAATTGGATCCACGGTATTGAAACCCGGACAAGCCTACCGCTCCGGTAAAGTGATGGCCGCCGATCTTGAACAGGACCTGGCCTGGAAAAATGGAGTATTTAATTTTGATAATAAGCCGTTTGAGGAAGCCATGCGGCAACTGGCAAGATGGTATGATATACAGGTTGTGTATGAACGGCCTGTTCGTGAAATTCAGTTTGGAGGTACTTTTAAAAGGAATTTACCTTTGTCTGAAGTGCTGCATTTTCTTGAAGGAGTGGGCCTGCGTTACAGGCTGGAAGCTAACAACAGGCTGGTTATATTGAATAACTGATCTTAGAGATATTAATTCCTGTGCCATAACAACCATTACAATTTCATAGTAAGTAAACCAGGGGGATCAAATAAAAAACCGAAGATGCTGGTAACATCTCCGGTAGGATTATTTGGTCAACCAATAAAAACAATTTTCACTCGAAGAAGAACTGCTTATTTATCAACCAAACCAGGACAAAGTTATGCAATTTTCTGCTTTAAACCAGCCGTCAGGAGCCCGTGTATCTCCGAATGAACGCAGGGTGCCGGGGCTATCAACCAAAATACTGTTAGCTATGAAACTAACAATCGTTTTTCTAACTGTCGCTTTTTTTCAGGTGCAGGCATCAGCCATAGCTCAATCAATCACCTTGAGCGCAAAGAAAATGCCTTTATCAAAAGTTTTTAAAATTATTGAGAAGCAAACCGGTTTAAGCGTTTTTTACAATAGTGAGCAAATCAAAAACGCCGGTCCCGTTACCTTAGAGGCACGTAATATGCCTGTAGAAGATTTTTTAAAAGCTGTCCTGAAACAGGAGCTGCTGAGTTACGAAATTTCTAAAGGAAATATTTTAATCAAATACCGGGAGAAGCCGGTGAAGGCATCGGATCTTGTCGTTCCCATAAAAGTTTCCGGTACTGTTTTGGACGACGACAAACAACCAATGATAGGCGCAACAATCCGGGTAAAAGGACAAAAGGTAAGCGCCGTCAGCGATGAGCACGGGAACTTTCAGATAGCTGTTGAACCGGGGGCAGTTATTGTAGTAAGCTACATTGGCTTCGAAGAGAAAGAAGTAAAAATCACCGGCGAGGAAGCCATAAAGATTACACTCAATGCAGTTGAAACAGTATTGGAAGCTGCGGAAATAGTTTCTACCGGGTACCAGAAAATTTCAAGGGAACGAAGTGCAGGTTCTTTTTCCAAACCTAATTTGGATATTATGAAGAACCGTTCCGGTAGCGCAAATATCCTTTCGAGATTAGATGGACTTGTACCCGGACTGGTTGTAAATAACGCGCCCAGTGCCAGTCAAAACCCTTTTTTAGTACGGGGACTGGCAACAATTGGTTTATATGATGAGTTTGGAAATTCCGTACCAGGCGGCGCCAGCAGAAGCCCATTGATTGTGGTCGACGGTGTTCCCCAGGATAATATATCCGCTATCAATACACAGGATGTGGAAGATATTACCGTATTAAAGGATGCAACTGCCGCCTCTATATGGGGTACAAGGGCCGCTAATGGCGTTATCGTGGTTACCACAAAAAAAGGGAAAGCCGGTAATAAGCTGAGTATTGAATATGATGGATTTGTAAATTTTCAGGGAAAGCCGGACCTGAACTATATCCAAAGACTGAACAGCAGGGATTTCATTACCGCTTCCGGAGAGGTATTTCAGCAAAGTAAAGCCAGTTATCCCTTTGGTTTGGCCTCACAGTTAGCATCGCTACGCCCTCATCAGGTTATCCAGTACAACAGGGAGGCCGGGCTGATTTCCGCTGCGCAGGAAACCAAAAGCCTGGATAGCCTGGCTGCCATAAACAACACAGGTGAAATTGCAGACCTTTTTTACCGGAATGCCACACTGACCAACCAAACCATTTCTGTATCCGGCGGGGGAAAGGCGTATGCATTTTATGGATCCGTCAGCTATACCGGGACCAGATCAAATCAACCCGGTCAAAAGGATGATCTTTATAAAATCAACTTTCGCCAGGATCTTGTTCTCAACAAAAGCATCTCGCTTTTCCTGATTACCGATATCAGCAATAGCCAGACTTCATCTCCCATTGATATATCGTTAAGTCCCAATTTTGTTCCTTATCAGTTATTCAAAGATGCTGGGGGTAATCCCTTAACCATTAATCATATGGGGGATTTCAGCGACGCAAGAAGACTGGATTATCAGAACCGTAGCGGGATTAATCTTGAATATAATCCGCTCAATGAGCGTAACCTCGGCTATAATAAAAGTGATCAGCTATACAGCAGGATAGTAGGAGGAGGTACCGTTAAGATCCTGAAAAACCTGCGTTTTGAAGGAAACTATGGGTACAATATTTTGTCGGCCAACGCAACAGGATTTTTGGACGCCAACAGTTATGCAGTGCGTAGGGAATTGCTGGACTTTACCGTGGCAGTGCCCGGAGAAGCTCCTGTTTATTATCTGCCAAACAGTGGCGGCAGATTAACAGAGAATAACTCCTACCTGAAAAATTACTCCATCAGGAACCAGCTTGTTTTTGATCAGAACTGGCAAAAACACCAGTTAACCGTACTCGCCGGACAAGAGGCCACTTCACAGTATGGAAGAGCAACACAGATCATTGTAAGAGGCTGGGACGATAAACTGCAGGTTGGACAGCCGATAGATTACAAAACATTAAACGCCGGAGTGGATGGTACAATAACCAATTCCTCTACATTTTTAGATCAGAATTTTACCGGGGGAGAATCACCTGTAGTCAGAACCAGCTCTTATTATTCAAACCTGAGTTACAGCTACATGGGTAAATATACACTGAATGGTAGCTGGAGAAATGATCAGAGCAATTTGTTTGGCAGGGATAAATCTGCACAAAACAGACCGGTGTGGAGTATAGGCGGAAAATGGAGACTTGGTGAAGAGTCATTTATGCCGGGTAATGACTGGTTAAACAGACTTGATCTGAGGGCTACTTACGGCGTTGCAGGAAATGCGCCGCAACCGGGTACAGCTGCATCTTACGATATTTTAAAAGCGGATGCAGGCCCGTATTATGTAACAGGCATGGGGCTGATTATCGGCACGCCGGGTAACGATAAACTAACCTGGGAGAGTACCGTCATTAAAAACGCCGGAGTAGATTTTGGTTTGCTTGGAGGAAGATTAGGCGGATCCATAGATGCTTATATCAAAAATACAACAGATCTGTTGGGTAACCTGCCGGTGAGTCCTTTTTCAGGCTATCAGAATGTGGTAGGGAACCTGGGATCCATACAAAATAAGGGGTTTGAAATTGGTTTGAACTCGATTAATGTGGTTGGTAAGAATTTTTTCTGGAGTACTAATTTCACCCTGGGCTATAATAAAAACAAGGTTATCCGGATAGAATCCCTGGGTACAATTGCCACCGGAACGGAAATGATCAGTCAGCGTTATGTGGCAGGCTATCCTGCTTTTTCATTGTTCGCATTTGATTATGCAGGACTGAACAACAACGGGGATCCGCAAATCAGGCTCGCCGACGGAACCATCACCACTGATCCTGTTGCTTCAAAGGCAACAGATGTAAAGTTTATGGGAACCACGCAACCGCTTTGGGCCGGTGGATTATCAAATGGCTTTAGTTACAGGGATTTCTCTTTAAACATTAACCTGGTGTACAACCTGGGTCATGTGATGTTCCGTGATGTTAATACGTTTTGGAGCGAACCAATGTATGACAACGTTCATGCAGAATTTGCCGACAGGTGGAAAGTCCGCGGAGATGAGAACAAAACAAATATTCCCCGCTACATAGGCAACAAGGCTGAGAACAGCGATAGAAATACCACTTACTATACTGCTGCCAACATTAATGTGTTCAATGCCTCATTTGTTAAAGTGAGAGATATAACACTGGCTTACAATCTTCCGGAAAAATTAATCAACCAGCTGAAGGTCCGGGCAATAACCTTTAGGGCACAGGTGTCAAACCTGATGCTATGGAAAGCAAATAAACTGGGAATTGACCCGGAATTCCAGGATTCCGGACTCTATGGATCCGGTAGAACCTTACGTACTGGTCAGGGTAGCCTTACCCTGGGTGCACATGTTTCATTTTAGGCCTGATAAACGTTCAAATTATGCGTATTCCAAACAGACGATATATTTTACTCTTTCTCACAGCAGTGATTGTAGTTACGGCCTCCTGTAAAAAAGGATACCTGGAAGTAGAACCTAAAGGGGCGCTTATTGCAAAGGCCACCCAGGATTATGAAGCATTGCTGAACACCACTAAAGTAGACCCTTCAACAGCCGCAGGGTTTCTGGGAGACGAGGTGGCTGCACAGCAGAGCTATTTTGGCGGGGCATCTGTATACAGGCAGCGCCTGTTCAAATATATTGGCGATGCCTTGCTGCCGGACGACCTGCCGGAAATGGGGTATCTTAAATCGAACTATGCTTTTAATAAGATCATTGAAGAGATAGATGCTTCCACCGGCGGCACTGAACAACAAAAGGCCCAGATCATGGCGGAAGCTAAGGTAGGCAGGGCGGTTTGCCATTTGCTCTTTTTAAATGATTTTGGCAAGCCTTACAATGAGGCAACAGCAGCTACTGATTGGGGCGTACCGATTATTACCGCTGCTGATGTAACCAAAACTGATTATAAAAGGGCTACTGTAAAGGAAGTTTATGAGTTCATCATCAATGATATCACGGAGGCATTACCAAATTTATCGAAACCTTTCTCCCATTCACTTAAAATATCAAAGCCTGCTGCCGAAGGAATTCTTGCAAGAGTTTATCTCTACATGCATAATTATACCGCATCCCGTGAGCACCTGGATAAGGCTTTCAGTGCCTTAACAGGAGCAACAAAAACTGTCGGTTTATACGATTATAATGTTACGCTTAGTCCGGATGGAACCTGGCAACCAGCTGATCCTGCATATTTTGGACCTGCATTAATGCCAAATTCTTTTTTGGGAGAAGATCAGGAAAGTATATTGAATATGAGTTTAAGCGCTTTTTATATTGGCTCGGCCAATGCATTTGTATGCAGACCGGAAGTTGCAGCCCTTTATGATCCCTCTGATTTCAGGTTACAGATCTATTCGAATACAGAACTTTTTGGAACGGTTATTTTTCCCAATGGAATGAGACGCTATCCAAGATTTAGTGCAGAAGTAGGAATTTGTTTGCCGGATATGTATTTAATGCGTGCTGAACTGAAAGCACGTGCAAATGATTTGGCAGGTGCAAAAGCCGATGTGGAATTACTAAGGGCCAACCGGATGCCTGCTGCGGCGGCTGTTGTTCCGGCCGGAATTGCGGCTAATCAGCAGCAGTTGGTCCGCTTTATCCTGGAAGAACGGATCAGGGAATTTGCCTTAAAAGGTATGAGATGGTACGATGTACGTCGTTTATCTACAGATCCGGTTTATAGCAATACAATTAATTATACCCATAAACTGTATTCAGCTACCGGCGATGTAGTGGAATCTTATACCCTCACTCCGGAGCGGCTGGTGTTGAAGTTTGGAAGAAAACTTACCTCTCAGCATCCGTTACTTATTGAGAACCCTTAATTAAAAGACTGTTTGGAAAAATGATCCGGCAATAGCAGAACACTAAAAAAATATACAAATGAAAACAACAATAGTATTGGCATTGCTCCTTCTTGGAGCAGTTACCTGTTCTCATGCTCAATCGAAAAGTGAAGCCGGGAAAAAAAAGGTGTCAAAAATGATAGGAGGACTGCCTGTTGGTACGAAAGCGCCGGCATTGAAAGTGGAAGAGTGGCTTTCTGAGATACCGGATATGAAAGGGAAATTTGTGGCGCTGGATTTCTGGGGAACCCATTGCGGACCCTGCATTTCCGGGTTTGCTCATGTTAATGAACTACATCGCAAATACAAAGATAAGATAGCATTCATTGCCTCAACTACAAATGAAGCGCCGGAGGACGTATATGTTTTTGAAAAAGCTCCCATTGAATTTTACAGTATGATGCAAAAGGCCAAAGCGTGGAACGACGATTATAAGATCGTAGGAATACCCCATATGATCATAGTCGATCCTAAGGGTATTGTTCGCTTTTCCGGAAACGGTCATGATGTTACAGATGAAATGCTGCATGATCTGTTTGAAAAATACGGCAGGTAAAAAACGTGGCTCAAAGAATTTATCTTTTAAAGCATTGCAAAATGAAAATTATCCCATTGTTTATATTGGTTTTAACAGCCATCACTACGAATGCACAGGAATTGGAATTTACCGGGGAGTTGAAAGACCTGCAACCTGGTACAAAAGTAATCTTAACCGACCTCCGGCCCCGTTCTGATCTGAAAGGAAAGAGATTTCATGATACTGCGGTTGTAAGCAATGATGCTTTCAGGTTTAAAACCAAACTTCCCGGCGCAGGTATCTATGTGCTTCGGGTAGGGTTAATCGGACAAAATCCTGAACACCGGACATTGTACCTGGATGCAGGAATAGTGCGGCTAACCGGGAAACGTGGCGAACTTAAAAAGGCTGTCGTTTCAGGTAATGATGGGTATATGAAAGATTATACCCGGTTCACGGAGATAATGGAAAGTCAGGAGGTGTTCGGCAGAAAGAAAGCGATTTACGATACCGCTATGGCGCTGATGGCCAGCACAGGTTCTTATGAAGGTCTTTTTAAAGATAAAGCTTTCCTGGAAAGGGAAACCAAAGTGGATCAGGAAGCCCGTGATAAAACCCTGGAAATAGCCTGGCGATGGCTGGAAGAAAACCCCGCTTCGGACATCAATGCTTACGTGATTTACACTTATCTGGCCAGGCAGGACGGGGATAAGAGGTATAAAGCAGCAATGGAGAAGCTTAGTCCATCAGCGCGCAAATCCTTTCCCGGAAAAATGCTGACTGATAAGTTTTAATTGAAAGCGCTAAAAACGAAAACCATGGAAAATCCCGGCTGCCGGTCCCGGACACGATATGGATGCAATTCGTGCTGCGCTCAAATAAGGATAATCAAAAATCAATGAGAGATAAAACATGCATATGAATAGATTATTTTTTCTGACAGTAGCCTCTTTTATGACTACATCAGTGTTTGCACAGATGAGTTTTAATATTAAGGGGAAAGTTGCTCCCAATATATCTGCTACCCGTGCAGTATTGACATATGGAGGCGATGCTAAAAGTGATACCGTTAACATTAAGAATGGAGTCTTTGGATTTAAAGGAAATACCCGGAGACCTGAGCTGGTAGTGATAGATTTGATGACCCCTGGTTCATCCGGAGAAGAAGAATGCGCTGCATTCTTTTATATGGACCCAAATGCTATCACGGTCGATTTTGATAAAAGTGGTACTGCAAAGATCATAAGCACAGGTAAAGAGCAGAAGATTTTCCGGGAGTATAGCGCCCGGGAACAGGATCCCAAAAATTTCGGTATGGATACTGAACAGGATATCGCCAAATTGATTAAGCAGTATCCCGACAGTTATGTTGGCTTGGATAAGCTGACATATAATTCCGTAAAGATGCAACCCACGAGGGCTCAACAATTGTTTGGCAGCTTAAGCAAAAGAATACAGCAGACAAAAGATGGTATCGCTTTTAAAAAGGAACTGGAAATAGCCCTTAAGTTTGATGTAGGCCAACCTTCGATAGATTTTACACTTCCCGATACGGAAGGTAAACCGGTATCACTGGCTTCTTTCAAAGGACGGTATGTATTGCTTGATTTTTGGGCAAGCTGGTGCGGTCCATGCAGAGCAACTCATCCTGAGCTGAAAAATACTTACAATAAGTACAAGGATAAAAATTTTCAGGTCCTGGCTGTTTCGCTCGATACACAAAAAAATCTCTGGCTGAAAGCAATCAAAGAGGATCAATTGCCCTGGACGCAGGTCATCGATTTGAAGACTGCTTCTAATCAGGTGGCAAAAATGTATGGAATTACACAAATTCCGCAGAGTTTTTTGATTGACCCCAACGGAAAAATTGTAAGCAGAAATCTGAAAGGAGAGGCTTTGGACGCCAAACTCTCACAGTTGCTTAAATAAGGATCAATACACGTTTAATATACCATTTACTATCATCAGATTGCGACCTTCAGTAGCAATCAGGCAAAAAAAACATTATGAAAAAGTTGCTAATATTAGTTTACGCGTTGACAGCAATGCTTACTGCCAATAGCCAGAATTTTACGGTTAAGGGAAAATTATCCGGACTTAATATACCTGCTGATATCAGTCTCCAATATGACGGGAAAGTACTGAAACAGGTTTCAAATAATGGCACTTTTGAATTCAAAGGTTCCGGTCGTCCGGCTAATGCCTTGCTTAAAGTCATCATTCATCATCCTACCCTGACAATGCAGGATACTGCATTTTGGTCATGGGTAAAGCCCAATATGCATTTAATGGGCGGGAGGAGTTTTTTCCTGGAGGGTGACGTAACCATTAAAGGCGAAACAATAAATGATGTAGTGGTGGAGGGTGGCAAACAAGCTGTTTATGAGGGATTCAGAGCCAGGGAGGATGCGCTCAAACGTTCTTTGGATTCGATAAGAGGAATGGAAAGAGGAAATGAAAGTAACGATGAGGACGATGAGAACGCAGAAGAGACTGTGGAGAGAGAGCCCTCAGCAGCTGAAAAACAGTTATTGAAACAGATAAGTGATTTGAAATTGCGTTTTGTAGAGCAGCATCCGGATAGCTACTTCAGTCTTAATTTAACCGGGGAGCAAAGTAATGGAGATGTACCTACCTTTAACCGGATGCTGGATCTATTAAGTGAGCGTATGCGTAAAACCCCTGTATATGCAGGTTTGAAGTCAATGTCTGCAGGGTTTTCCATGAAGAAAGTCGGTAATGCTGCAAAAAATTTTACATTAAATACCGCGGATGGAACACCCGTATCTTTGGCATCTTACAAAGGGAAATATGTATTGGTTGATTTCTGGGCCAGCTGGTGTGGACCATGCAGAGCCGAAAACCCTAACGTATTACGTGCCTACAATCAATTCAAAAGCAGGAACTTTGAAGTATTAAGTATTTCGGTAGATGCTAAAAAAGAAGAGTGGATAAAAGCGGTGAAAGAAGATAAGCTTCCCTGGACGCAGGTATTGGATTTAAAAGGGAACAATTCAACGGCAACGGCTTACGCAGTTACGGGTATCCCTGACAATGTTTTGGTGGACCCTAATGGTATCATCATTGCTACAAATCTCCGGGGTAAGCAACTGGAAAAAACGCTTGAGAAAATGCTCAAATAAAAAATACAGCAATCATGATAGGCAACAGTAACAGCCGGGCGCTTGCCTGGCTGTTGCTTTCAGGAAAGAGTTGTTCCAAAACATGCATTTATCTTCCGGCAGGTAAAACATTATTCACGAAAGTAATTCATGATGATTTTACTAATGGTATCTGCTTTATTAAAAACCATGAGATGTCCTCCGCCCTTAATGCGATAATCAGGATGCACAAGTCTGCTGGTTATTACCCTGTCGGCCGTTCCATGAATTTGAATAGTTTTTTCAGGTGTTTCTCTATTCTCCCAATGACCAATGCTTTTCAATGCCCAGCGAAAAAAGGCAACATCTGTGTCCTGCAATAATTTCGTTAGCGCTTTCTTGTCGTTGGGGGACCGGGCGCCAAAGTAGCGATAGGTAAGAAAATTGGTACGTTTTATTAGTGAACCGGGAATAATCCGGTATAAACCCAGTTTCATGAAAAAAAACTGCACTTTGTTCAGCTCTTCCTTTGTTCTGACGGAAGAGATCAATACCATTTTTTGTACCTTTATCTGTTTGGATACTTCCACCGCCATGATGCCTCCAAAAGAAAGACCGATTATATACGGATTTTCAACAGTGATCTGGCTCTTTATCCTGCCTGCATACTCTGTTATTGATTCATTTGGCAACGCAGGAATCCAGGAGACGTAAACTTTATGGTAGCCTGGAAGTTTCAGGTTCATGAAGATACTTGAATCCGCCCCGATACCACTAAAAAGATATACCGTCTTTTGTTCTTTTTTAGCTGTATCCTTCGGGGTTTGGGCACCAGCCAGGAAGCTGCAGAACATCAATAAAACAAAAAAAATTACTTTTACATTTTGCGTCATAAATTTCCCCGCTTCTTGCAATGTAGTAGGTTACGATATTATTAAAAAAAGTTACTCTTTAAAACAATCATATGTTGGCCCTGTGTCGGCTGAGTTAACATATATATATGTATGACCACCAGGGAAATCCGGCGGATCTTAAAATAATTGCTTACATTTAGGATATGTTACTCCATTGGCTATTCCTAAAATGCCAGAACCTGTAAAAGTCCCTACAACTAGCAAGATTTAACTGTCATAGGATCAGAATTAAAACTAAAATTATGCCTAAGTATGTTATTGAACGCGAAATCCCTGGTGCAGGTAAATTATCAGGAGAACAATTAAAAGCAATTTCACAAGCTTCCTGCGGTGTACTAAGTAATATGGGCCCACAAATCCAATGGGTGCATAGTTATGTGACAACCGATAAGATCTATTGTGTTTATATTGCCCCTAATGAAGATATGATCCGTGAACACGCCAAACAGGGCGGATTCCCAGCCAACGCTATCAGTGAGGTGGCTGCCATTATTGATCCTGCAACTGCAGAATAAAACATAACTATATCCTTTAAAACGTCCCTGCGCCTTAAAAGGGAAACACCCGTAAATAGGAATATTTATCGGCGCTTAGCTCTTTTTGATTTTTTTGCGGGCCACCATGCTACATTTTGGTGTCCAAATTTGTATATTACCTCCGCTAATTACAACCTAATTGCAGTCTTATGATAAAACACCTGGCCTCTCTTACCATTGCTTTCGTCTTTATATTATTGTCTTGTTCCGTGAAAAGCCTGGCGCAGAAGCCGGAAATTGCAAAGGGTACAGTACAGCGGATAAAAGTTCACAGCAAGTTGCTGGAAGGTAATCTCAGTGGCGACAATGCCGACCGCCATGTGTCTGTTTATCTGCCTGCCGGCTATAGTTCCGGTACTAAAAAACGCTATCCGGTGGTTTACTTCCTGCATGGCTACACGGACAATGATGCAAAATTTTATGGATTTCAAAAGCATTGGATGACGCTGCCCCCGATACTGGATACCGCGTTTTCCCAAAGCCCGGGTCATGAAATGATTGTGGTTACTCCCGATGCCTATACGCTTTTCCAGGGAAGTATGTATTCCAATTCAGTAACAACCGGAAATTGGGAAGACTTTGTAGCCAGCGAACTGGTAGGTTATATTGATAGTCACTACCGCACCCTTGCACAGAAAGAGAGCAGGGGCTTATGCGGCCACTCAATGGGTGGCTACGGTGCATTACGGATCGGGGAAAAGAATCCTGGTGTATTTTCAACGGTATATCTGTTAAGTCCCTGTTGTCTGAACTCCCCTGCAATGTCATCGGAAACCTTGCTGCCACAACTTATCCGGGCAGACAGCATTAAGACGATAGAAGAATTTCAGAAATCGGATTTCTTCACTAAAGCGCTCTTTGCGTCTGCAGCGGCCTGGTCGCCCAATCCGGGAAACCCTCCATTTTATCTTGATCTTCCGGTAAAGAATGGAAATTTGCAACCGCAAATATTGCATAAGTGGGACGCGAACCGTCCATTAAATAATTTGGATCAGTATATCTATAACATCAGAAAATTAAAGTCTATTGGTTTTGATGCAGGCGATAAGGATAGGGCCATAGCAGAGAGTATTAAAACGCTGGATGAAGAACTAAGCAAATACAGGATCGAACATTTCTTCGAAATTTATGAAGGAGACCATATCAACCGTATCGCAAACAGAATTGAAGAAAATATGCTACAATTCTTTTCAAAGCATTTATCGTTTAAACAAAATACAAAGTAGTAAACTGTGCTGCTTCTTCTGGTAGACCGTTTCCTCCTGCTAAATGTTATATTTGCATCTCCTTAAAAAACATACATGCGGGTTCTGCGCTCATGATGCGGGACAGGAATAAAAATTTAATTGGAAGATGAAAATGGAATTTTACAGGCCGGTAAATGAGATATTACAAAGATATATAGAAGGTTATTATTTTATCTCTCCCGGTAAAAATTCTGAACAGCTACATTACTGGACATTTCCGAACAACTACTTTATCGTATCAGTGAGCCGGGATATTGAAATTGAAGCAGGGAATAACAAAATCACCGTCAGACCTTCCCGGCAAGAGAACATTGTAGCCAACTTTGTGTCACGGTATATCGCTCCGATCGAAGTTATAATTGAGGGCGGGGTAAACGAGATTACGATTTATTTCAAGCCGTTGGCCATCAATTATTTTCTGGATAATGCCCACGAGCTTTTTGATCAGGAAAATGCGGTGGATTTTAATCCTTTTGCCGATTTTATACCGGCGATGAAGCAGATCCTGCTTGAAGATGACAGGAACCTTCAGCAAAAAAGCCTGGAAGACTACTGGATTTCAAAACTCAATCCACGGGAACCTGGATTGATGGAGAGAATTATATCCGATATCGAATCTGGTTTGAAGATAGAGGAGATTGCCCGTAACAATAACTTTTCGAGACAATATCTCAACAGGCTCTTTACCAGGAATGTCGGTAAATCACCCTCGGAATTCTACAGGATCCACCGGTTCAGGAAGGCGATAGCGAAACAGAGAGAGGTCAGGAACCTTACGGAACTGTCTTACGAGAGCCTTTTTTATGATCAATCACACCTGATAAAGGACTTTAAACAGCTTACCAACGTTAATCCCTATACTTTTTTTAAAAAGGTGAATACAGACAGTGCATCCATCTGGCTATTTATCTAACAGTTTACATTTTTACAATTTTAGCCATAGTGACAGAGCTATATTTGCGGCTCGCTCAATAGATATTTAATATGAAGAAATGGTTACTTTGTCTCGCTTTTAATATATTTTCATTTTCGGTGTATGCGCAGCAATCAGGCTGCAATTGCGTGGTGATATTGGAAAAACTGATGAAGAAAGTGGAGACCGAATATCCGGGTTTTGCGGACAAAACGAAGGAAGGATTGCTCTATGAAGAACTAAAACAGCATCTGACCAGGGAGGCCCAAACTGCGGATAACCCTACCTGCGAAAAAATACTAAAGAGGTATACCGATTTCTTCAAAGATCCCCATTTATGGGTTGGCTCAAACGGATCTCCTTTTTCTTCCGGTAACAGTGGCCCTGCAGAATCCATAGTAGTTGATATCCGGGATTTTCAGGATAAAATTAGGTTCACAAGGGATCCGTTGGAAGGGGTATGGTCGACAGAGGGTTACAAGATTGGGATTAAAAAATTGAGTGGAAATGAATATACGGGGTTTATTATCGGGGCGGAATCTGCATCCTGGAAAGCCGGAGATATAAAGTTCAGGTTGCTTCCGGACGGTTCTTTTGAGTATTCAATGCTTGACCGGTCGAAGAAAAAGGGACGCTATACCATGCATAAGGAGGGTATCCTGTTTTTGGATGCCGTTGGGATGGCGCTGGTCAGGGAACTTCCTTTACCACCGGCAAGCGCAGCCCAACTGGAAGAAAAGCTAAAGGAACTTGCAGGTTTTTATTTCAGGAAACTATCCGCCAGGACATCGATCCTTAAATTACCGAGTTTTGAATACCGGTACCTGGGAAAAATTGATGAGCTGATCTCGCAGAACAGGACGCAAATTGAAGGTAGCGAGAACCTGATCATTGACCTTCGTGGCAATCCCGGGGGAACAACAGATGCTTATCAGCAACTTCTTCCGTACATCTCGGGAAAGTCAATACGGAACACCGGAGCGGAGTTCCTGGCTACGCAAACTTATATCGGAAATCTTCAGACATACAAAAAAAGCCTGGATAAGAATACCTCAACAGATGAAATAGACAAGCAAATAGATCAGTTAAAAAAGAACCTGGGTCATTTCGTGAACTTTAGCGATACAGGTAAACCTGTGTATATCGAAAACGTTGAGCCGGCCGCTAAAGGTCCCCGGCAAATTGTTATCCTTGCAGATAAGGGAACAGGGAGTTCGGCCGAGTACTTTTTGTTCATCGCAAAACAGAGCAGAAAGGTCAAGTTATTGGGCATACCCAGTTATGGTGCATTGGATTACGGCAATGCATACCTGGTAGATTTCGGATGTCCAGGCTACCAGGTATTCATGCCTACCTATCGCGCAATGCGTCTGCCTGACTACCCGATAGACAATATCGGCATCCAGCCGGATATCTATCTTGACAGTTCTGTAGAGGACTGGGTAGCATTTGCATGGCGGTACGTTGAGGAATGAGGTTGCCCGTAAAAGCAAACCTTTACGCCTGTTTTTTATACACGCGCATCGCAATGATATAAGCTACGAGCATAATCCCGATACACCAGGCAAGCGCCACCCATATTTCATTGCCCACCGGCTGGTTTGAAAGTAACGCGCGAATGGTTTCCACTATGGAGGTTACCGGTTGATTTTCGGCAAAGGCGCGAACCGGCCCCGGCATCGTATCTGTTGGTACAAACGCCGAGCTGATTAACGGCAGGAAGTGAATAGGATAGGCAATTGCAGTAGCTCCATCCACCGATTTTGCAGATAAGCCGGCAATCGCTGCAATCCAGGCCAGTGCAAGCGTAAACAATGCGAGTATGCCAGCCACGGCAAGCCACGACAATATGCCGGCCGGCGAGCGAAAACCCATTATTAATGCTACAATAATAATAACGGTGAGTGAAATCAGATTAGATACCAATGAGGTCATGATATGCCCCCATATTGCGGCCGAACGCGCAATTGGCATGGAGTTGAAACGCTCAAATATTCCCCGTTGTACATCGTTAAAGAGGCGGTAAGACACATAGCCAACACTGTTTGCAATGGCAATTAACAGTATACCGGGCAACAGGTAATCCACATAGTTATCTGTACCGGATTGAATAGCGCCTCCGAGTACGTAGACGAACAACAGCATCATTGCAATTGGCATGATGGTGACGGTGATGATGGTATCCATACTGCGGAAAACATGGCGCATGGAACGTCCAAGCATAACACTCATATCTACAAAAAAATAGTTTTTTATTGTTTCCATTTTACTTTTCTTTTTTTCCAACAATTGCAAGAAATATCTCTTCTAAGGTTGGCTGTTTTTCAATATACTCTACTTGTGTGGGCGGGAACAGCTGTTTGAGTTCTGCGAAAGTGCCGCTCACGATGATCCTGCCCTCGTGAAGAATGGCAATTCTGTCGGCGAGCTGTTCGGCTTCCTCTAAATACTGGGTGGTCAGGAATACTGTTGTGCCGTTACCGGAAAGTTCCCTGACAATTTTCCAGAACTCAATCCGGGCTTCAGGGTCAAGCCCGGTGGTTGGCTCGTCGAGGAAAATAAGCGGCGGGTTTCCCACGAGGCTCATGGCGATGTCGAGCCGGCGGCGCATCCCTCCTGAATACGTGGAGGCGCGGCGGTCAGCAGCATCAGTTAAGCCGATGCGTTTCAGGAGATCGTTGGCCACCTGACGCGGATTGCTAAGGTGCCGCAACCTGGCAATCATGGTAATATTTTCACGCCCGGTTAAAACCTCGTCTATGGCTGCAAATTGGCCGGTGAGGCTGATTGACTGCCGCACGTTTTCGGGCTTTAAAAGGACATCGAATCCATTTACGGTCACATTTCCGCTGTCCTGTTTGAGCAGGGTGCTGAGGATTCTGACGATGGTTGTTTTACCCGTACCGTTGGAGCCGAGCAGGGCAAAAATGCTACCCTTTTCAACCTCGAAATCTACGCCCTTCAGGACATGAAGCTGCTTATAGGACTTTTGGAGTCCTTTCACTTGAATTGAGTTTTGCATATACTTCGTTCTTTATATAAATGTAACCTTCGACAGATCCGCCCCCATGCCTTTGAGTTCGGCATAGGTCAGCTTATCCATCATTGCGCCGTCAAAGCAGATGGTTTTAATGGCACGGTAGTATTTATTGGTTAAGGCATATGTTGGACGAAAAGATACATTCCTGAGCGTCGCGCCATTAAACGTAGCCTCATTTAGCGCCGTTTTATCGAACTTGACGCCGATAAAGGTCTGCCCGTCAAGGCATAGCCCCCGCATATCGGAATACTTAAAGTCCACGCCATTGAAGATGCAGTTTTCAAAAACCGTTTTTCTAAGATCTGTCTTGGTTAGCTTTACATTGGTCAGTTCTGCATTGATGAATTTCGCCCCGGCCAGTCCTGACGTGCTGAATACGGTGCGGATGAGAATAGTTTTCCTGAAACTCGCATCTGTAAGGTTATTGGATGACAGGGTGCAGTCTGTCAGGTTTGCCCCATCGAAATTGGCTTCATGTATATCGCTACCCATAAACGAACTGCCGGTAAGGTCTGCCCCTGCAAAGTCGGAGCCCTGCAGGGCACTCCCGTTAAATTTCCTTTTATGCGCAGTAACCCCTGTGAAGTCGCTTTCTGAAAGGTTGCCCCCGCTGAAGTTCGTCAGTAGCTGCCGCTCTTCCGGCGCGGTGGAAGTGGAGGGAACCTCCTGTGCCGCTTGCCCGGGTTCGTCATTATTCTCAGTGGTCTTAAAAAATGTGCTATCATCCGCAGATTGGAAGTTTTCTGAAAAATAGTTGAGGTCGACACCCAGGATTTCCGCAAGCCGGTTAATAGTAACGATGTCTGGAATTGATTCTCCGCGCTCCCATTTTCCAACTGCCTGCGGGCTGATAAACAGAAGCTGGGCAAGTTGCGCCTGAGACATATTTTTATCCTTGCGCGCTTTGGCAATTTTGCTGCCGATCATTTTAGTGTCCATATTTTTGTTTTAGTTTATCGACCCTGTAAAGGTATACGGATGTATTTCCTGAATCAAAAAAATGCAAACACTCATAGTTGTATTTACGCTACTTTGAGTTGTTATTAATAACCTGCAGTGGTATATGTGGGGGATCAACTGTCTGGAAAGGGGAGGGCTGAGAGGATAGGGAAGGATTGGAACTACCGGGTCTTCACGCCGCCGGCGTGAAGACCCGGTAATATGCTGCTAAGTCCGGTAAGCTTTCAATACATTCATTACCCAGGATTTGCCCCATTGCTCAATCTGTTCTTCAGTCCACAGGTATGGGTAGAAAATCCTTTTTTGGAACCTCGGCGGCAGGTATTTCTGCCAGTTGGTGCCGCCGGTGGCGGCGATGTCTACCGGGTCGCGCTCCAGGTAGCGTACTGCAGACTTATAGTGCGATAGCGGCCATTCCACGTTTACAAACAGATCCAGCTTTCTGAGTTCGGCTTCTACAGCACTCATGTCTTCTCCACGCCGGAGCAGCGTTTTGTACAGGGAGGAAAAATTGTGGTCAATACTGTTCTGCGCCAGCTGCAGGAGTTGTCCGGCATATTTCATAATGAACTGTTGCAGTGTAAGCGTCTGCTTACCGGTAGATAATTCTGAAGCGCCGTATTTCCAGTAAATGTTTTCAAACTGTTCTGCCGGTGAGGCCTGTTTTAATTGCTCTCTTTTGCTCAGTGTTACCAGTTGAATGAGGTCTGTTGAATAGATCTCTATCATACGGTACTGTGCAGATTGGAAGCCACTTGCGGGCAACAGCGACATCCTGAATTTCAGGAATTGTTCTTTGTCCATTCCATCCACCATGATATCGAAGGATGATACCAGGGCAGTGAAATAAGCATTAATTCTTTTAAGCCTGGAAGCAAAAAAGTCAGGAGTAAGTGAAGTATTGGCGCTTATTTGCCGGCATTCGTGCAGGGTAAGCTTAAAATAGAGTTCGGTGATCTGATGATACATGATGAAAATCTCCTCATCCGGATAAGAAGTTTTCGGATGCTGAAGGCTCAGCAGTGTGTCCAGGTGAATATAATCCCAATATGTCAGGTAATCTGCATAAAGAAGGCCATCAAGATAGGCGGTGATGTCCTGCCCCATTGCGGCATACTTCTCCTGCAACAGGGATAGTCTGTCTTTAATTTCAGCTGTTATTTCCATTTCTGCTGTTATTGTTTTGGTGTGATCAGTTCTTTACTTATTGCCAGCATCCGTTCTGCTGTAAGGAAAACATCCTCGAAGCTATTATACAGTGGCGCCGGGCTGAGCCTGATAACATCAGGTTCGCGCCAGTCGCCCAGGATATTGTTGGCTACGAGTGCCTGGAATATTTCCTTGCCTTTGTATTGGGCTATGATGGACAGCTGAGCGCCTCTTTCCGTTTCGGCGGCAGGTGTGATGATCTTGTATTGTTCAAAGCCGAGCGTTTTATTCACTTCGCTGATGAGGTAGTAGAGATAGGCCGTTAGCCTGAGGCTCTTTTCCCTGAGGGGGCCAATGAAGCCGGCTTTTTCGAAAGTTTTAAGCGAGGCATGATACAACGCCATTGGAATGACCTGCGTGCAGCTTACCTGCCAGCCGTCGGCGCCAGCTTCAGCTATAAACCCTTTCTCCATTTTAAACCGTTGCTGTTCCTGGTAGCCCCACCATCCTGCAAAACGGTCGGACGATGTGTCGGAGAAATGTTTTTCATGCACAAAAATTCCGCTGATTCCTCCCGGGCCTGCATTCTGATATTTGTAAGAGCACCAGCATGCGAAATCAACTTCCCAGTCGTGCAATTTCAGCGGTACGTTGCCTGCTGCATGTGCCAGGTCAAATCCAACAACAGCGCCGGCAGTGTGCCCTGCTTTTGTAATAGCCGGCATGTCAAACCACTGGCCGGTAAAATAATTTATACCGCCAAACAAGACGAGAGCAAGCTGCCCGCTATTATCGGCAATAGCAGCCAGGATATCCTCTGTTCGCAAAGTAGCTTCACCAACCCGGGGCGCCACTTCAATAATGGCGTCTTTCGGATCATAGCCGTGGAACCTGACCTGGCTCTCTACTGCATATTGGTCGGAAGGAAAAGCGCCGGCCTCCATAATGATTTTAAATCTGTTTGCAGCAGGACGGTAGAAGCTCACCATCAGCAGGTGGAGGTTGACAGTAAGTGTGTTCATCGGGCATACTTCCTGAGGGCCGGCGCCAACGATATTAGCCATCAACCCCTTTAGTTCTTTGTGATAGTACATCCAGGGTGTTTCACCTTCAAACCATCCCTCTACTGCCAGGTTCTCCCAGTTGTTCAGTTGCTGATCAACATAGCTACGTGCTGCCCTGGGCTGCAATCCGAGCGAGTTGCCGCACATATAGATGAAAGGGACGCCATGCTGCTTTGGAAAAAGGAATTCATCTCTCAGGTTGTGTAATGGATCTTGCCGGTCCAGGCTTTGCGCAAAAGCCAGATTGTTTTCAAAAATCATATTGATAATTATGTTAGTGGTTGGAAATCGCGTGCATAGACATTGCTGTCGATGGCGTCAAAAACGGTATACTGGTAAGTTGGGTTATCGCAGCAAAATGCTGCCGGCAGAAGGAGCTTCTGCTAGGAGGGCCGGTTGATTATATTTTTATAAATATCTACCATTGGCTGGAAAGTGCGACAAAAAAAATACAAATTGTTTACACTGCCAAATAATATTTATCTGTTGTAGTAGCTTACACTTTTTTATTCTCCTGAAAAACCTGCCAATACTATACGATACACTCATAGTAATGCAAAGGGGACATACGCCGAAGCGGAAAAATGTTAAGGCCACTTTCTTATACCAGGGCGGATGAGCGGGAATAAGAGAGCAGCTGTATGCCTGTTTTTCCAGCCCATTTTTTTCATTAATACCTCCAGAGGCTCCCGGTAAAAGAAGATGGCTTTTAAAATACGTTGGCAATGCCCTGTGATCCCGGATATCCTGGAATAAAACCCGCTACTGGAGCGGGTTTTAAAAGTGTATTGGGAATGCCTGGTTTAGTTATCCCACCAGATTTTTGTACTCTGGATAGCTGTTTGTTGCGGTTGTGCATTCGTTAATATCTCGCTTTGCGGATATAATAGCCGGCGGGGGATATCTATCAATGCGCCGTCTACTTTCTTCAATTTTGGAAACCCGGTTCTTCTCCAGTCGTTATACGTTTCAAAGTTAAAGATATTAGCTACTGCTTTTTCTTCCATGATCAGCTGCAGAGCATTGCTGCTGGTTAGTTTACGGCTGTTTACATAAGCGTTGGCCGCAGCGGAGGTAGTATCAATCCCGAGTTTGGACAGATGGGAGTTGATCGCATTTACATACACCGGCTGCGCTGCAGTGTAACCGCTGGTAATCAGCAGGGCCTCTGCCTGTATGAATAGTGTTTCAGAATAATTGAATATATAATTGGAAGATGCTTTGGCGCCATAGAACACAGCAGGGTAAGAGTACTTCGCCAGGTCTCCTGTGGGAGTACCGATCTTTCTGCCGGTATATAGCCCTGTTGCCGTGGCGGGAGCAATCATCTTTGACAGCCGTGGATCATTCCTGTTACGCAATGAATCTATCAGTGTGGCATTCATCACGTAGGTGGTTACCGGCGTAAAGGTGAGGTACCAGATATTTTCCGATCCTGCTGCGCCGGCGTAGGTGAACTTAAGATCGTCTGTGTTGGATGTCATGCCTCCCTTTAAAGCAGCTATCGCGTTTTCGGCCTGCACTTTGGCGGTATACCCGGGCGCTTTGGTGAGATGCAGGTAATACCTGGCTTTCAGCGACCATGCGAGCTTGCGCCAGGCGTTCATATTACCGTTGTAGAAGTAGTCGTCGCCTGCGGGGCTTTTGGGACTGCTGTTTTTATCGATATTGGCAATGGCATCGGTGAGTAACGACTGGATACTTTTGTAAATATCTTCCTGTTTGTCGTAAGGCACTGTAAAAACGCCGCTGGTAAACGCTTTGGAATAAGGAATATCTCCCCAGAAATCAGTAGCTGTGCCCAGGGTGTAAGCGGTGAGTATTTTGGCAATGGCCGCATAGTTCCAGTTATTATTCGCTTCCGCCTTTTTATTCAGGGTAATCAGGTTGTTGAGCGAGGTTACGTAGAAGTTGGACCAGTCGCCATCCATATCAATATTAAACAACTGGTAACTGCCCACATAAGGATTCAGCTGGTTGGCAGCGATGTTCTGTACATAGTTCTGTATAATGATCCCCGCATTGCCGCCCTGGATATTGTCGGAAATGTTCAGTTCCGTTGGCGCCAGGATCAGTGATTCCTGCACATCTACCGGGTTGTTGGGATCGGTGTTTACATCCAGGAACTTTTTACATCCCTGTAAACAAAGGCCCGTGAGCAGCAGTATATAAAAAGACTTTTTCATGTTAATAAATTTTAGTGGTGCTGGCATACTAAAAACTGAATTTCAGTGAGAAGTTGATAGAGCGTGCTGTAGGCGTAGAAAACGCATAGATGCCCTGTGAGCTGTTGCCCGTGCCATAGGAACTTACTTCCGGATCAGCGCCGGTAAAATGCGGACTGTAAATCCAGAGATTTCTGCCGGCTACTGCCAGCGAAGCGGATTTGAATGGTGTTTTAACCAGGAAGGAAGCTGGCAGGAGGTACGAAAGGCTTACATTCCGCAACTTGATATAAGTACCATCCTGGATGGTAGATTCGTATTGCCTGGTTTGGTAGTACGTTTGCGCGTCTACTTCCACGGTGTTGGGTTTTCCATCCACTTCGCTGATGCCTTTCACCACTATGTTACCACGGGTGGCAGTCACCTTCGCTGTGCCGTAGTAGAAACCGGCTGACTCTACATCATTTTGCACATCGCCACCTTTTTTCATATCGAAGAAAAAGGAAAGGCTGATCTGTTTATAACGGAAGCTGTTATCCATGCCGGCCAGCCAATCAGGGTTAATATCGCCTACAATGCCCTGTTGCGGATCTACTACCGGTAAACCACCGGCGTCGATTAGCAGCTCCCCGTTGCCGGCGCGTTTATAACGGTTGCCATAGAACACGTTATAAGGTTGTCCTTTGATCAGGCGGCCCAGCTGCTCAATGTCTGGCCCCAGGGTAAGCACTTCGTTTTTGATCTTCGAAAAGTTCAGAGTAATATTCCAGCTGAAATCTTTTGTTTTCACCGGAGTAGCGCCCAGCAGCAGTTCTATTCCTTTGTTGGATATTTCTGCTGAGTTAAAAGTGGTATTGTTGTAGCCGGTGGCATTGGTGATTTGTGAACCTGGTATGAGCCCATTTTTGGAGCGGCGGCTAAAATAGGATCCTTCAAAGCTGAACCTGTTGTTCAGGAAACGCATTTCGAGCCCCACTTCATATTCATTGAGCCGTTCATTGATGAGTGTGGGGTTACCCAGTGCGGTTGTCAGTAAAAATCCCTGTTGCCCCTGGAACGGGAACTGGAAATAGCCGGCATTCGTGTTCCTGCCCGCCTGCACATAAGGGGTAGATAACGCGTACGCCCCTACGCCGTCGTTACCTACCGTAGCATAACTGAGTCGTACCTTTCCGAAGTTTATGATATTGGAAGCCTTCGGTCCCAGGAATTCGGAAAAGATAAAGCTGGCAGCAGCAGATCCGTAAGGGTAGAAGTTTTTATCAGGATTGAGCACGGAACTACCGTCGTACCTGCCGGTTAAAGACAGGTTAAGGAAGCGGTTGTACTCAATATTAGCTTGTGAGTAGAAGCCTACCTTTCTGGTCTGGGTATAACTTTCAGTACCTGTGATTGTGCTGCCGGATGATAAATTGTTAAAATCGGTAATGTTTAACCCGGTGCCATTAATATTCATATACTGGCTGTAAGTAGTATAGATATTATTGCCGAGCAGCAGGTTCACATTGAATTTGCCAAATGTTTTTGTAGCATTGATGATCAGGTCATTATTGAATTGCCGGAAGTTGATGTTCTGGTTCCTGATCTGCCCTGTGAGCCCGATCTGCGGACTGGGATGTTCTATGTATTTATCAGACTCCGTGTAAATATCCGCACCCAGTCTTTCTGTAATTGTAAGCCAGCTGGTGGGAGTGATGTTGGCGGTAAATACCGGGAGGAACCTGTTAACTTTTGAATCGTTGCTGATATTATCGAGCGTCCACAGCGGCATATTCCTCGAATAGCGGTAGCCGCGCTGGGTGCCGTCCGGGAGGAGTACCGGGTAAGGATTCCACGACACTGGTTGCAGCAGTAGTACAAACAAAGGCCCGTTACTGGCGCCTTCCGGCAGCCTGTCCTGCTTTGAGTTGCTGTATCCCATCTGGAAAGTAGTGTTTACATACTTGCCTATTTTGGAATTGTACTTTGCAAAAAAGGAATGCCGCTTAAAGTCATTTCCCGGCATTACGCCTTTCTGGTTAAAATAGGAGTAGCTGAGAAAGTAGTTGGAATTATTGTTACTGCCGGAGGCAGAAAGAGTGTTGTTGGTAGTAATACCGGTACGGAAGAAATCGTACGGGTCGTAGGTAGGTGCGGATTGACCGTTTACTTTGAGGGTATCCATGCGGGGCCCCCAGGAAAGGCTTGTTTTTTTGTCGGCATCCTCACCGTTATAAAAGATACCGTTGGTACCCTGTCCATAAATATTTTGCCGTTCCGGCAACAGCGGATGCTCAAACGAAGCGTCTGACGAAAAATTGAACACCGGTTTTTTATCCACACCGCCGTTTTTGGTGGTAATGAGTACCACGCCCCGGGCGCCGGAAGAACCGTACAACGCGGTAGCGGCGGCGCCTTTCAGGATGTTCACGTTTTCAATAATAGCGGGATCAATATCTGCGATGCGGTTTACGCCGGAGCCCGCCGCTCCACCACCGATATTGCCGGTTTCCGTATTATCAACCGGCACGCCGTCAATTACAAATAACGCCTGGTTTTCCCCGGTAGGAGAAGAGTTACCCCTGATAACAATACGGGAGGAGGCTCCAGCATTGCCGGACGAACTGGTGATCTGTATACCCGGTACCTTGCCGGCCAGAGTATTCACCAGGTTGGGCTCCTTGGTTTTTAACAGCTCCTCGCCGTTCAGTTGCTGGGAGCTGAAGGTAAGGTTGCGCTTTTCCCGTTTTACGCCCAATGCCGTTACTACCACCGCATTCAGCGCGGAGGTGTTGCTGGTTAAAGTAATGCTGAATGTTGTTTTGCTGCCTACCGGTACTTCCGCATTAAGGAACCCGATACTGGAAATGACCAGCGAATTTTTTTCATCTACGGTTAATTTAAAAGTACCGTCGGCGCCGCAGGTGGTGACGGCCTTGCCACCTTTTTCCCTGACAGTGGCGCCAATAACAGGCGTGCCGGATGAATCGGCAACAGTGCCTGTAATCGCTCTCTTCTGCGCAGACGCAGAAAAGGAGAAGAGAGCGAGAAAACATACCACACATAGTGGTACGAAGCATCCTGATACCGCTGATTTTGCTGATAATGCCATTTGATTGAACTTTTGGTTGACAGGTTGAGGACCCTCATAGAATAGTTAGCAGAATAAAAGTAGGTGTAAGCTGTAAATATGGATACAGAATAATTAACCGATTGTAAACGTATATTATCCCAAAAACCGCTACGTGTATTAATATACAAGTATGTTAAATGTCATATCGACAATAATCTGAATAAGAAGAGGAACAGGTTTTTGTTATAAGTATTATTTTGACACTAATATTTGCTTCTTCACCGTAGGCAGGATGGAGTTGTTCATTAAAATGAACGCCATCAAAACCCGCAATATCTTTTTCATATACCACTTCTATGATTAAACTAACCGGTTATGCTTTCAGGAAAATGATTCCCGGTAAACATTGTATTGGTTTTGGTCAGCAAAAAGCATGACGAGGATCAGAAGCTATCCTAATAATTGTCATTTGAAACACCCGGCGGAGGAAGGTACATTCGTGTTATTTTTTTAACCTTAAACTATTTTATTATGAAAACAGATGTGCAATTAAGGGAAGACATATTAGATGAATTAATGTGGGAACCCCTGTTACGTCCGTCAGAGATTGGAGTAACGGTAAAAGATGGTATCGTTACACTTTCCGGCTATGTGAGTGATTACAGTAAGAAACTGGCTGCTGAAAAGACAGTAAAGAGAGTAAAAGGAGTAAAAGCTGTAGCCGAAGATATCGAAGTACGGTTACCTTATGGAACACAAAAAAATGATGAAGAAATTGCCCGGGAAATAGTAAATGCGCTGAAATGGAATATCGATGTTCCGAATGACAAGATATCCGTGAAGGTGGATAACGGATGGGTGACGCTGGATGGCGAACTGGAATGGCAGTACCAGCGGGATGCCGCAAAGAATGCTGTTAAGAATCTGTTAGGTGTAAACGGAGTGATTAACCTGATAAAGCTCAAACCGGCATTGAACTCACAGATAATTAAAAGCAATATCAAAAAAGCATTGGAACGTAACGCTGATCTGGAAGCTGATAAAATTACGGTCGATGCTTCAGACAGTACGGTTACTATAAAAGGCACGGTCCATTCCTGGAGTGAAAAGGACGAGGCGGAAAGAGCGATCTGGGCAACCCCTGGTGTTGCAGAGGTAATTAATCAGCTGGAAATAAATGCATAAATCGACATGCCATAGTTTTATCCTTAAATTAACCGGATATATTCCTTCTGACTATGATTGTGGCCAGCCGTAAAAAATGATTATGGACACAGCTACGCAGGACTGGTTTTAGCAGAGCTAATTGCTCCTGCAGTGAAAATTGAAACTCGCAAAATGAAGATGTAAAGAGTTTTTCTGTCCGGATTTTTGCAGCTATGCTGATAATATTTTGCGGAGAGTCAATATACTCATGCCCATTACCTATTCATGAATTATTCAATAATAAAAAAATTGGTATGGAACAGATATTTGAGAACAAAGTGGCCATTGTAACCGGTGGCAGTTTTGGAATTGGCCAGGCAACAGCCCTGGCTTTCGCCAGGAGAGGTGCGAAGGTGGTTATTGCAGACTGGATAGAAGATAAAGAGCAGGCTACGTTAAAGCAGATTAAAGCTGCAGGAGGAGAAGCCCTGTTCGTGAAATGTGATGTTTCGAAGGCCGGGGATATAACCGCAATGATGGATGCCACTTTTTCTGCCTATGGCCGGCTGGACTTTGCGTTTAATAACGCAGGCATCGAAGGTGTGTCTGCGTCAACGCAGGAATGCACCCAGGACAATTGGGAAAGAACGATTGCGGTTAATCTTACCGGCATCTGGTTATGTATGAAACATGAGCTGCCTCATATGCTCAAACAGGGGAAAGGTGCTATTGTCAATTGCGCATCCGTAGCGGGGCTGATTGGATTTACGGAACTCCCTGCATATGTGGCGAGCAAGCATGGCGTGATTGGTCTTACGAAGACAGCGGCACTGGAGAATGCGAAGCTGGGGGTACGTGTTAATGCCGTATGTCCGGGGGTAATAAAGACAGCTATGGTAGACAGGATTACCGGAAACGACAAGGTAGTGGAACAGCAGTTCATGAATATGGAGCCGATAGGCCGGTTTGGAGACCCGGCTGAAGTGGCGGAGGCAGTTGTTTGGCTATGCTCAGATGCGGCCTCCTTTGTGACCGGGCATGCAATGCCGGTTGACGGAGGATGGATTGCTTCCTGAAATCTATATTGATCAGTAGTGCTGTTAAATATGATTTCTGTCACAAAAAGACATGATGCCCCTCATTTATTTCCCTGATCAAATAAGCTTTCTTTGAAAAAAGTCAAAGATGTCTGATTATTCCACCAGGTCCTCTAAACACGATGAAGAGGAAGCAACCGGAGCCATTAAGCAATGGGCTTACCCGCTAACAGATAAAGATAGTCTCGATCCTTTATTTGAGCGGATCGGCGACGCCCGGATCGTGATGCTTGGTGAAGCATCTCACGGAACACATGAATACTACAACTGGCGTAGTTATATTTCCAGGCGGCTGATTGAAGAAAAAGGATTCAATTTTATTGCGGTGGAAGGGGATTGGCCTGATTGCTACCACTTAAACAGGTATATAAAGAATTATGTGGAAGAAGGAAAGGGCGCATTCAAGGTGCTTCATGCTTTTAACCGGTGGCCAACCTGGATGTGGGCCAATTGGGAAATTGTGGCATTGGCAGACTGGCTACAACAGCACAACCAGGCGTTACCTTTAAATAAGAAGGTAGGATTATACGGGCTGGATGTATATAGCTTGTGGGAGAGCATGGAGAATATTATGCAATACCTTGGGAAAACAGATCCCCAGGCACTAAAAGTTGCGGAGGAGGCATTTAAATGTTTTGAACCTTATCGACACCAGGATGGTCAGTCCTATGCAAGGGCAACTCAATTCGTACCGGAACTATGTGAAAATGAAGTAGTCCATTTGCTAAAGGAGATCCGTGCCAAACTCCCCTCTTACAATACAGATCATGAAAACGTATTCAATGCAGAGCAAAATGCCCTGGTGATGGTAGATGCGGAAAGATACTACCGCGCAATGATTCATGGTGGTCCCCATTCGTGGAATATCCGTGATGATCATATGGCTCAAACACTTGACCGGCTCCTGAAACTGCATGGTGAAAAAGCCAAGGCTATCATCTGGGCACATAACACACATGTCGGGGATGCCCGGGCAACCGATATGAGTAATGAGGGTATGTATAATATCGGAGAGCTTGCCAGGTTGAAGTATAATGATGATAATGTTGTGTTGGTAGGCTTTGGTTCTTATAAAGGCTTCGTAATCGCAGGCCGTAGTTGGGGGGCATCCATGCAAAAAATGGAAGTTCCTCCTGCTTCCAGGGGATCATGGGAACATTTGTTGCATACCGCCAGTAGCCAAAATAAATTATTGATAATGAATGATTTTCATCACGACGTCTTCATGGAAAATCATATCGGCCATCGCGCAATCGGCGTAGTTTACAATCCGCAATATGAAAAATATGGGAATTATGTTCCTACCATACTCCCTTTACGGTATGATGCTTTTATTTATGTGGATGAGACGACTGCCCTGCATCCTTTGCATATCCAGCCGGATGGTCACCAGATGCCGGAAACATTTCCATTTGGGGTTTAATAATATATCTGACAAAGGAGAAATTGTAAACATAAACTTTATGAGAAGTTGTCAGCCTGTTTTTTGGTTGGATTATCTACACGCGATTTTCGTATTCTTCCCTTAGTTTAGAAAGGTAATAGATCACCTCTGCATCTGTCACCTGCTGAAAGTCATCATAAAAAGCTCCGACTCCCGCAAAAAACTCCGGTACATGTAATACTACGAGATCATCAACTTCTTTTGACAGCATTGCATAGGCGTTTTTTGAAGCTATCGGAGCAGCCACTACGATTTTAGCTGGATTGGCCTTACGTAACATTCTGACAGTGGCCAATAAGGTATTCCCCGTTGCAATGCCATCATCAATAACAATTACTGTTTTTCCACTGATGGATTCCGGCTGGCGGTCGCCCAGATACATCTGGTACATTTCCCGTAATCGCTTGCGTACACGGATAGTGGCCTCCTTAATATAAGCAGGAGAAACTTCTTCATGCGGCACAATATAGCTGTCTGTGAGGCTGACAGCGCCAATTGCATATTCTTCATTGGCAGGGTGGCCAATTTTTTTGGTAAGTACAAGACTAAGCGGCAGACTCAACTCTTTAGCTACTATATAGGCAATTGGTACTCCACCCCTGGGAACTGCCAATACCAATCCCTCTGGTTGTTCTTTATATTTTTTTAACAGAGGAACTAATTTATGAGCTGCTATAATTCTATTGCCAAACATAACTTTTACATTTAGTTGAACAGATCAGATTTGCGTATGCGCCTCGAGATATAGATTAAACCAGATTGCGGTAGCTTCAGCTACTTCTTCCATGGACTTGTCTTCCTCGAACAAATGCCCGGCGCCTTCTATTATAAGTAGTTTTTTAGGCCCCTGCAACCGTTCATAGGCAAAACGGTTATATGTTATTACTTCATGATCCAGACTACCAACAATAAGCAATGTAGGTATTGTTATTTGTGATAACACATTTGCTGCAAGATCCGGTCTTCCACCCCGACTGACTATTGCACGAATATGCGGCAAAGAATGGGCAGCACTTAAAGCCGCTGCAGCTCCGGTGCTGGCGCCAAAGTATCCTATTTTGTAATTTTGGGTGTGCGAAAAATTCTCCACCCATTCTGTAACGCCGATGAGTCTGTTGGCCAGCAATTGTATATCAAACCGCGTATAATAATGTGCCTCATCTTCTTCTTTTGTAAGCAAATCGAATAGCAACGTTCCAAAATTGTATTCCTGCAATTGTAATGCCACTGCTTTGTTGCGTGGGCTGAATCTGCTACTGCCACTTCCATGACAAAAAATGATGATAGAGTCTGCTGTTTCAGGAATTGTTAATTCACCTTCCAACATTTTATTGCCTATCGGGATGCTCACTATGTCATCAAAGCATTTCATAGTTCAAATCTATCAAAGCATATCATTTTTATTAGTGATGGTTGTCAGATATACTGATGATTTTCATCATTGTGATTTGTATCAGGCAAATGGCTGACTCATGTCACATATGATGAGACATTAACTTAGGAAGTTTGTAAATGTATCGAAATGTCAGGATAGTGAAAATATCAGGAAGAATACCTGTATTAACAAAATAAGATTAAATCAGAATGAAAATGAAATACTATTTCAGCAAAAAAGTAACAGGAAGTTTCGAAGAAGTCATTCAACGGGTCACCAATGCGTTAAGCAAAGAGGGATTCGGCATATTGACAGAAATTGACATCAAAGCTACTTTAAAGAAAAAGCTTGGTGAAGACTTCTATAACTATAAAATATTGGGTGCATGCAACCCGCCATTTGCCTACAAGGCATTGTTGACGGAAGATAAAATTGGTACAATGCTGCCCTGTAATATAATTGTTCAGGAAAAGAAGCCTGGTAGCATTGAAGTCTCGGCAATAAATCCGATAGTGTCTATGAAGGCGGTATTAAACAAAGATCTGCGCAAGATAGCAACTGAGATAAAAGATAAATTAAAAAAAGTGTTGGAGCAGTTATAATTACCAACAAACAGCAGCTCAGTACACTCAATTGAATGATTGCCTGTATTCAAGAGGTGACCGGCTTGTTTTGGACTTAAAAAGCTTGTTGAAGGATTGTGGATGTTCAAATCCTAATTGGTAAGCTATCTCTGCTACAGATAGTGAGGTAGTGGTTAACAGGTTTTTTGAATGCTCGATCACCTTGTGCTGAATGTATTGTTGTGTGGTCATCCCGGTAATTGATCCCAACAGGTCGCTGAGGTAACGCATGGATAACTGCAACCGCCCGCAAACATACTGCACGGAAGGAAGCCCATTTTTCAGCCCTTTATTTTCATTGAAGTACTTGTTCAGTAAATTATCCAGGGAATTCACTATTTCATTGTTAATGCTTTTGCGGGTAATGAATTGACGGTTGTAAAACCGGTTGCTGTAATTCAGCAGCTGCTCTATTTGCGAAATGAGAATAGACTGACTGAAAGCATCGATGTTATTTTCCAATTCCGCAGCTATGGCTGCAAATAAATTACTGATCATGCCTTTTTCCCTGTGTGATAGGAATAGCGCTTCCGAAGTAGAGTAGGAAAAGAAGCCATAATTGTCGATGAGATTATTAAGTGGATAGCCTCTGATAAAGTCAGGATGAAAAAACAGGGCATATCCCTCATAGCTTAATATATCATCCGGCGAAAAAACAATTTGCCGGGGTTTTATAAATGCCAGACCGCCTTCTTCAAAATCGTAATGTCCCTGGCCATATTTCACTTGTCCGCTAAAAGCCGTTTTAAAGGAGATTTTATATAGATCAAGGCAGATCTTCTTTCCCTTTTCAATATGGCCCATTTGGACCTGGCTATAATCGACCAGGCCGATCAAGGGATGTAAGGGCTCCGGTTGCCCCAAATCGCGCATCAGTTCTGAGATGCTGCTGATTATACAGATGTCTGGCGTTGATTGATACATACTACTCCTGTTGTATAAACGAATATACTAATTCTGGCGGGCGGGACGAATAACAATATCGCCCACTTCAACATCGGCAGGCTGACTAACAGCATACACCACGGCGCCGGCAATCGCATCCGGGCTAATGGCCAGCTGTTCCATAGCAGAAGCTACGGCTTCCCGCATCTGTGGATTTTTCATGTTGCGGGAGAAGTCAGTTTTTACAACGCCCGGCGAAATACCTGTTATCCGGATGGTACCGTCGGATTCCTGGCGGAAGGCTTCTGCAAGGGTCCGCACGGCATTCTTTGTTGCGGCATATACACCCTGCGTGGGTACAATCTTTATTCCTGAAGTGGAAATGATGTTAACAATATGTCCGGATTGCTGCTGCCTGAAAACAGGCATCGCCGCTGCTATGCAATATAGTACTCCTTTCAGGTTGATGTCAATCATATCTTCCCAACCTGCTACATCCAGTTCATCTATACGGCTTAGCTGAGCCACGCCGGCATTATTCACAAGCACATCCAGGCGGCCATATTTTGTCATAGCGGCTGCTATCAATTGAGCGGCATCAGCCTGATGTCTTACATCCATCATTACGGCTGTTGCTTCACCTCCTGTATAATTGATTTCCTTGGCTACGGCTTCCAATAATTCCTTTCGGCGACCTCCAAGAACAACCCTGGCGCCCAACTTTGACAAATTAACTGCGATTGCTTTTCCAATGCCACTGCCTGCTCCTGAAATAGCAACTATTTTACCTTCGATCAGATTACTCATGATGCTGATATTTATTGAACTACAAAACTGTTTTATTTTGCTCAGTCGTAAATAGCCTTATTGGTAAATGTTGTAGTCAGGTTGGTAATTGGAGCTGTAGGAAATTGAAGATAAGTTCCCGGGTACGATCAATACCCGGGTTAAATAAAGTTATTCTGGTTCAGGTACATAGATCAGTTGCATTTGCAGACTGTCCTTACCTAATACGCCGCTAAAGCGGAAATGTTTGTGGCCCAGTTGTTCTAGTGTTCCTTCAAATCCGTTTTTATAGCCTGCGGGGTATCGCCACTGTACCTTGATATGCCTGCTTTTTTCATCGAGATAATAAGTGCCAATATACCTGCTGTTGTAATGATTGAATTCAAGTACGAAGTCATCCTGCCAGTCCATATACACAGTGGTAAGCAGACTGTCTGTTTGCTGTTTTACCTCCCTGGGTTTTCCATTTATCCTTAATTGTTCTACCCGGTATTTTCCGGTAAGTTCCGGATGCCTGTCGGGATACCGATAAGTGGCCAGTAATAATAATGGTATTGTGATCACCAATATTCCCAATAGCCATTGCGAACCTTGACCAACTTTTAACGGGAGGGCATCAGGGCTGCGGAAAAAGAACGTGATCAACCAGGGCAGGTATTGCATAAGGAGGTACAAGACGCCAGACATGAGTATAAGTGCATGTAATAATACCCAGGTATGCAAATGATAGAAGATATCGATAAGGATAATATTGAGCAGAATCGGGATTATTACTATTAATCCTAAGAGCCTTGTTCGTTTAAGCAATAACAATAAGGATCCGGAAATCTGGGCAATGGCTATTGCTACAGTAAAGGGATACGAGCGTCTGAAATAAGCCCAGGTCAGAGTTTCCCCATCCAGGCTGTTAAAGGGCATATCAAGCATGCCAAGTATGACCACCATTTGCAACCTGCAGATCTTCTGCCAGCCGAAAGAGTACAGGTCAAATGCCAGGAGGTAAAGGATTATTGCAGTAAAGAATGCCTTAGTCCGGTCGGGGGATCTGAAATATCCAACGCAACCGGTAACAAGACTTATAGTCAACATCAAAAATGATATTCCCCATACGGCAACAGGAGGGAGCCAGGTGGCGGCATATCTGGCCAGTAGCCTGTAAATTACAAACGCTGCCAATAAACCTGCGATAGTGGACGCGATAATAATAGGACCAAATTTTAGTTTTTTCATAATAATGCTTTTGCAGCAATAATAGCCATGAGCAATCGTTTTACTGCCCGTTTGTATCCAGTCGCACCACTATTTTGCGAAATTCTCCCGGTGTTTGGCCCGTGAGCTTTTTGAATGAAGTATTAAAAGCTGTTTTTGAATTAAAGCCGGCTTCGAAGCCAATAGCCAGTATGCTTAAATGCTGATGCTCTGCCGAGTATAGCAACTCTTTGGCTTTGGCTACCCTGTATTGATTAATATATTGATAAAAGTTTTTCTCAAACCCGGTGTTCAGCAGATATGAAAGTTCATGTACGCCGATTTTCAAATAATCAGCCAAACCGGGCAGGCTAAGATCCGGATCAGTATGGGGTTCTTGTTCTTTCATCAATGTTTCAAGTTTTACTTTGTAGCTGTTAAGTTCCTTATTATTTAACCTGGGTGCAGAAATGGCCGCTTGCGGAATAACCCGTTGCCTGATTATATAATAGGCAGCAACATTGGCACATACGAGGTAAAGAAAGCTGTTGATGTTATACTCAGATAATGGTCTTATCCATGAAGTAAGCAGGTATACAGCTATCATTATCCCTACAGTTATTACCAGGTATTTAAGCCAGGAGGTGCTGTGCTGACTGATAAGTACTAAACGAAAGCCTGCGATCCAATAAAGTACGAGCTGTAATTTTATACTTATTCCCACCAACAGTCCTGCTCCCCTTGGTAAATACATGTTTAAACCAGCTAGCAGGCATATAAAGATCAGGGCAGGAATAAAATGTAAAGAACATTTCCAGTTAACAGCGGCGGTTGGTGTGGTAAAGTGCATTACAGACAGATATAACGCCGGCGCCACGGCAAAACGGGTTGTTTCTAGGGAAGGAATCAATAAAGGATACTGATTATGGATAGAAGACCTTTCTGCCAGGAAAGACAGCATGGCAAAACCTGCGAACAGGAAGAAAATACCCATCCAGCGGTTAGCAAGACTATGCATGTTGATCGCGTTGCTCACCAGTATGAATGAGAGTAGAAACAGACAGCCACATGTCAGATATCCTAATAACAAAGTTAAATTTTAAAAGGAGATGCAGAAGAAGTATAAATCCATAGATTTCTGAATATTTTCCTACTTGATAATTTTGTTTTTTGTTAAGGGTAGGGGTCTATTTCCTGAAGGAACTTGAACGAAGTTGGAGGTCATTTGAACAAGCCTGCCACACAAATAATATTATCTTTCTGCTCTAAGGGCATTCTCGCCTTTAAAACTATTTTAAACCTGACAAACACTATGTACAGATTTGTTATCATGTTATGCTTCCCCCTGGACTGTACACCCTTACCCATCAGCTGTTACTCAAATCCTTTAATATCGACAATGACACGCTAAAGTATACGATAGAGGCACTAATACTACCGGATGACACCGGCTGGCTGCCTTCAAAAATGCCGGTGATCCAATCGGTTTCCCCCAACAATAAGAACTATGGCAGCTTTGACCATTGCATTGGGTTCCAGGTGGAGCGGAATAACACTTTTCAAAACAATAAAAACTCATCGGGTTCAGTGACTATATCTTCTCGAACTTATTCATCCATCACTAAATGTGTGTGGCAGGTATCGCAATTTAAAAAATCAACTGCTTTTGTTTAAATTGGCTTTCTGATATAATATCAATCACCAATCAGGATAAATGAACAAGAACAGCGCTTTAAAAAAAGGCGCTGTTCTTTTTTAATTTTAATTAGTAGCATTCTATTTGAATTGGAGATATAAGGAAATAGCGCATCCCTGTCAATAGACCTTTCATCGTTAGTGGTTTTTTGTTTTTTCGAAGACTTTTAACAAATTAAATCGAATGATGTTTTGGATACTTGAAGAAATAAGAGTAAGTTGGAAATTCGTTTATTCCTGGCAACTTTAATGCCTGGGCGCTTGTATCTATAAATAATAATAAAAGAAGAAAGAATTATGGTAATTGTATCCAGTTTCGCAGAATATCAAGCGTATGAGGGTAAAGAAATAGGTAGCTCTGAGTGGCATAAAATAGACCAGGAACAGATCAACAAATTTGCGGATGCAACACTGGACCATCAATGGATCCATTGCAATGAGGAAAGAGCAAAAAGTGAAGGACCTTTCAAAACGACTATTGCTCATGGTTATCTGACATTGGCGTTAATTCCTTATTTGTGGAAGCAAATTGCAGACATCCGGAATGTTAAAATGGAGATAAACTACGGTATAGAGCGGTTTAAGTTTGGTCAGGCGGTGTTTGTGAACGACGAAGTACAGTTGAAAGCGAAACTCAATTCCATCGTCGATTTAAGAGGAGTTACCAAAGTGGTAATTGGTGCTACGCTTAGTATTAAAGGCAAGGCGAAGCCGGCTTATACAGGTGATGTGGTATTTTTATACCATTTTTGAGGCAGTTTCAATACTGCATCTATCCGAATCACAAAAAAGGGCGTGATAGTAATGTAGAACGTAGCACCTCATTCCAGCTTATTCTTTTTATTTCCTGGTGTGACGCCTCAAATACCGCTTCTGCAGTTTGTGCTGTCGTTAATCATTTCTGTGGTTTTTTGTTAAATCAAAATGGAAAGATGCAATGAGACAGTGCAGGAGTGGTGCGAAAAGATAATAATAGCGTAATATTCGGCTGCTATATTTGCAGTTATGCAAATGGATGACTGGAATGACCAGGACTTATGGCAACGCATCCAGCAGGATGACAAGGCGGCGTTTGAATCCGTGTACCGTTGTTTTGTTGAAGTAATCTTTGCCCTGGTATTTAAGCATATAGATAACCGCAATGATGCAGAAGATGTAACCCAGGATGTTTTTTTAAGCGTATGGGAACAACGGAAGCAAATTGTATTGCAGAAAAAGATCTTCTCCTACCTATATAGTGTAGCCCGTTATAAAACATTCCGTTACAACCGCGATAAGGGACGGACAGATCTGTACCAGCGGCAATGGGAACATTTCCTGAACCTGGACCAGTCGCCTGGCGCCACCCCCGAAGTTTTCGTGAAAGCAGAAATGCTCCGGCTGGAAGCCAATATGAGCAAGGAAATAGAGAAATTAAATCACTAATGCCTATTACATCCATGATCGAAAAATGTTTTCTGGTTAAGGTTTTTAGAGGAACTGTACTAATTGTAACTGACCTTAAATGAATTGACTAACATGACTTGGAGAGATACTATTTTGACTGCTGCTATGACTTGAAATACGTTGATAATTGCGCGTAAATCAAATCCCGCTGAAAATGGGCGACTGCAGCGGGTTTGCGCCGAAAAAAGGCGCCGGTTCACCACTAAGTTCCTGCGGAAAATAGCCCCTGTTTTTAAACAGAAAAGCATGAAATTCAATGCTTTGAACTTCATGCTTGGCCTCTGTTGGTCGGGTTGACTGGACCAATTTCGAACCAGTATTTGGAGGATTTGAGGGAAATTCAGCGACTTAAGTATTTACTTCCATCTTCCCCACAAAAAAGTAAGTTGATATAACCTCTGCTATCAGGATTGGCCCCGGATGGCTTTTGATGATTGTCAGAACTGTCTTTCGAACTCACGGACTTTCACACTCAACCCGGCAACGGAGTTCCTGTTGAAACGTAACCCCGGCAATGCCTTCCGCAGAACAGCAGGAAACGTCCTGGGAGGGTCAGGTAACTCAGTTGTGTATTACTTTGAGCTTTTTTACTAAATTCGGCGACGGGTTACTGTTTCCGGTACATCGAAAATACGAGATCAGTCAGCAGTAAGGCTATCTAAACCTTTAACAACAAAACAATACATTAAATTGAAAGAGGCTATTGATACATATTTAAGTGCAGTCAAGGCACTTTGTCCCATGGTGACAACTGCTGAATTGGACTATCTGATAAGTGGCTTGACAGTTTCTGAACTAAAGCCAAAGCATTTTTACATGCACGCAAATACTGTTCAAAAAGAAATAGGATTTGTGTTTTCAGGCTTATTGCGGGCATTCTATATTGACGATAAAGGCGATCAGATTTCAGTGAATTTTGTTCGGGAAAACCGGTATGTAACTCATTATCCTACATTCATCACTCAAACTCCCAGTAAATATTACTTTCAATGTATAGAGCCAACAATTGTTGTCAACCTTGGATACAACCATATTCAAGAGGGTTACAACAGGTTTCCAATTTTGGAACGATATGGCAGATTGGTAGCAGAGGAAGCTTTGAAAATTCAACACAGAAGAATTGAGAGTTTTTTGTTTGATACTGCCGAAACCAGGTACCTCGATTTCATAGAAGGAAATCCCGATTTGTTCAACAGGGTATCTTTATCTTACTTATCATCCTACCTTGGTATAGAGCGACAATCTCTAACCCGGATAAGAAAAAAATTGACGCATTATTGATTTTGACACTTTTGTGTCAGGTGCGGCTTCCAAAGTGCGACTACTTTTGGTTTGAAAATAAACCAACATAAAAATGAAAGTAGTCATCTTCGGTGCTACAGGTTTCGCTGGTAATGCCATTTTGAAAGAAATCTTAGCACAAAATCATCAGACAACCATATTAGTGAGAAACAAATCCTCGGTTTCGATCAACGACAAAAGGCTGACCATCATTGAAGGCAATGTCATGGACAGAAAGAAGGTCTCGGAAATATTGGAAAATCAAGACGCAGTAATTCAATGTCTTGGCACCGGTGGAAAGGACGTTAAACCAACATCTTTTATTTCTGATGCAACAAAAATAATTGTTGAGGAGATGGAAAACACAGGTGTTAAACGGCTGCTGGCAATGAGTAATATCGGAGCAGGAAATAGTATAGGTTATAATCCCTGGTACTTTACCAAAATCATTCTCCCCTACTTTATGAAATGGTTAAAAGTCGTTATTGACGACAAGAACCGCATGGAACCAATGATCATGAACAGCCGGCTGAACTGGACTATTGTTCGCTGTCCCAATATTGTAGACAAACCTGCAAAAGGAAGATGTCACGCAACTTTAGATGGTAAAGGACTAAAGCTATCCATTACTTTAGGCGATTTGTCAAAGTTCATGGTTCAGCAATTAACGGACGCAGGCTTATCCAGACAAGCGCCTTCAATAAGCAATTAGCGGCAGGCAGCTATTTTTCTTAATTATTCATAGATCATAACAATGAATGTAATAACACAAAAAGCTGAAATAACAACCAGCATTGGAAAAATTTCAGTTTATATAAATAAAACCACATCCGGCAAACTACCACTTGTTTTCTTACACGGGATATATTTAGATCACCATCTCTGGAACAAACAATTGGAAGAAATAAAAGACCGCACCGTAATTGCTGTTGACATGCCTATGCATGGCGATAGCCGGGAAAATATCAAGCCAAATTGGACCCTGAATGATTGTGCGAATATGCTGGTTGAGATTTTAGATAGCTTACAAATCCCAAGAGTCATTGCAATTGGACATTCATGGGGTAGTATGACAATTTTGAGAGCTGCACATAAACACCCTGAACGGTTTGAATCTATTGGATTGTGTAATATGTCTTTTCTGGCAGCAACAAAAAAACAAAAAGCCACCTTCGGTTTACAACATTCCATGTTAGTGTTAAGAACTTTTTATATAAATCAGTCTGCTAAGACGATGTTTGGTAAAACGTCACTAAAAGAAGATCCTTCCTTAATAAATCAGCTTAAACGGCCAATGAGCATCTTGTCTAACAAGCAAATCAGGCAAATTGACAAAGCTGTTTTGATCGATGCAGAGGACGCTACTAACTTAATAAAAACATTGAAAGTTAAAGCCATTGCATTAAAAGGCGAAGAAGACTTTGTGCCAACACCACCCAATATTGAAACAATAATAGTTAAAGGTGGACATATTAGTCCTTTAGAAAAAACGATGGAGGTTGCTAATTTAATCAGCAGACTACTTGAGTGGGACTAACGTGAAGATTAGCAGCCATCCTATGTGGCAAATGCTACTTATCATAAAAAGATATTTCTTAATGCTTAAAACTGAATATAATGACAAAGCAGGTTCAATACACATCAGCATTTACAATTGTTGAGGGTAAAATTGAAGAATTTAAAAGGATCATGCATTCAATCATTGAATCTGTTGAAAAAAATGAACATGACCTGAATGCTTATCAGGTTTACCTTAATGCTGAAGAAAACAAAGCATTTATTGTTGAGTGGTTTAAAAATTCCGAGGCTATTTTAATACATTTAGCAAACGTAGGACCTCTATTTCCCGAACTCTTAGCGGTAGCACCAATTGTGCGCTTAGAAGTTTTTGGTGACTTAACGAAAGAGGCAGAAGAGGCACTAAAATCTATTGGCGCAAACATTTTTAAATACCATGAAGGATTTATACGTGGAGACGTTTAATTGTATTGAGGGTAATCCTAAGAAAGGAAAGACTTGGCCGCGAACGGTGTATTTGAACCGGTATTTTTAACGGGAAAAGTATTTGAGTCAATCCCGCTCCTTAACAGAATTCAAAAAAGGATAAAATAAGTAAGACATCAAGTAGGCTCACTTATTACTGGCACAGGAAGCTTTAGGGTTATTGTCTGAACCCTTTTAGATTTTGCCTCTCGCAGTTCGAACCCACAAGTCTTTCTTTAGCAATAAATTGTATAAGAAGGCGAATGCGATATTAATTCCATTAAACTAAAAACCCTTCAAATCCAACGATCTGAAGGGTTCCTTTTTTATAGTCGGGATGACAATACGACCGGGGGCCCAATCGGGCGCGGGTTTCCGCGGAAAAAAGCATTGGTTCACCAGTTAGTTCCTGCATGTTTTGTGTTAAAAAAAAACTGCTTGAAAATGCTTTCTGTCGGGCGACTGTCAGACCAATAGTATTCTCAGAAAAATGGAAGTCAAAAGTTTAGGGTCAGTAACCAGTTGGTTTCACCACTTAGTTCCTGAGCTTTTTGTAAAAGAACTGCGTATGTAAGATAATACAATTTGATATTAATTCGTACATGGGATGCCGGTATCTGTAGGCGGGCTTATTGCTGAAGGGACAGCTGAAAATATGCAGCCGTCAGTTTGGTTGATCAAGGCAGTAAGATCACCTAATATTGCACAACGGTCTTGGTATTTCTACTGCCGTACAGTTGGACTGCATATTGCCGCTTAATTTTTTTGCTCTTTCCCTCAGCTTTTGTAAAAGATCGTCAACTTTCTATACTTTTTTTAGCCGTAATATCCAGCTAAGCAACTGGTTTATATACTCCAACCAATTGCGTATTTTTTGTTATATTACAGCACCCTAAAATATAAACATGCGCATAGACATTTATCCCGCCGTTGTATTGATCGGATTCTCCACAGCAGGAAAATCAACATTTCTGAAACGTGCTTCCGAGGCTTTTGGAGATCGTATCCAGTGCCTGGATTCAGATAAATGGATCACTCAATCCTTTGAGAAGGAACACATCTTCGAAATATTCATGCAGCAGGGCCGCGATCTGGCTTTACAACAAATAGCTGAGAAGGAAAACCGTTTCCTTGATACTTTCAGCCAACCGCAATCCCGGCCAACGCTGATTGCTGCGGGGCCGTTCATTCCGATGCAGCGATCCTGGACAGCATATGTAGCTAAAATCCGACCTTATATTATACACCTAAGCATAAGCCCTGAGGATGTTTATGAAGGCTTAATGCATAGAAGACGGCAACATGCAACCATAGTAGACGCCGGACACGAGCTTTTTGGTAGCTGGGATAATGACGTCACTACCACCTGGAACGGGAGCCGCTATATTCAACTACCCAAAGAAGTCGCCATTGAAAATATTTCACGCGTAATGGCAGCCGTAGTACCTACATATCACCAGTTCCAGCATATTTCATTCCCCGGCGGTCAGCATGCCGATCACCAAGCCATTGAGGAAGAGATTTATACACGATTAGGAATTAATTAATGACTCGGAACATCCCACAGGGCTCTTCACAAACGCAACAGTATGTTATCAGATTTGAAGTTAACATCGTTATCGAAGATTATCTTTGGACAGTCAACTTTTCTCCAATTATCAACAACAGAGTATTGGACATAATAATGAAAGCCCTCCAGGACCTTTCGGAAAATGAATATTGGAAAAGGGAAAATCATTTAATTAAGCGTAAGTCTAGTCGGCCGCGAAAAAGTCTCCATCAAGTCAAAAATGATAATACAGACCGGGGACTTTCAGATCAAATTTGAGATTAGTCACAAGATTATGTTATGAGCTATAAAGAAATATTAATGTGCCTGAATGTCGATAATTGGGAGTTTTCTTAAAATGATTTTTATAGTCTATGTTTCAAATACATCACAATCTATGAGTAGATATTCGACATTACAGATGATGCTTCAAGAGTTAGATGAAATGAATAGTAAAGTTGAAACTACTTTGGCAGATAATAGAAATTGGTTTGTATTTGGCCCAATAATCTGCCGTAAGTTCCTTAATCAGGCACATTCATTCATGCTGATTTTGCAAAAAAATTTAAGCTCAAACAGTACTGATATAAATAATGAAAGATTTGATGTATCATCAATTTGGGCACTGATAAGAGTGCTGTTTGAAACACACGCAACCTATTTTCATTTATTTATGCCATGTGATAATATTGAGGAGAATATTTTGAGATTTAGATTATGGGAATTAGATAGTACTAAATCGTTGATTAGATTCAGACGACAACATATTGAAGCAGAGATGAGTGAAATGATCGAGTGGTTATCCCAGAGCGAAGAGAGATGTAGAAATGCTATTCATAGCTTGGGATATTTTAACGGCCTTGATGAGAGAACAAAAGGTTTTTTATTGGACAAGTGTTGCTGGAGATTTAGCAGTGAGAGCTTATTGAGATCCAATAAAAGATTATCGTATAATGAACTGATAAAAAATACGGGAATTGATGAAAGCCATTTTTCTGACTTTTATGAATATGCTTCTATGCATGTACATGCATCCTATGGCGGAGTTAGGCAAAATGCGGGGTTAAGTAAGCGGAATATTGAAGAAATGTTACATGTGGCTATAATGCAAGGCTGTTTTGTGTCTTCTTTTTTCATACATGATTTAAAGGCAAGGTATGTAGAAGCGGGTGAACATTTTTCAAAAATGAGTGAATTGAACATCCGTGTTATTGATTCTTTTGTACGTCAGGGGAGAACTTAATGTAACCTGTCCTTATTAAAAAAATAAAAATCAATAAATGAGCACTTTCGTAAACCCAGAAGTGTTAGTAGTTTGCTCTGAGCATTTTAATCGGATCGCTATGCTTCATTGCTGGTGTGATTATTGTTTTTTTTATTACTTAGTGCGTCTTTAAAAGCTCGGTCAATATTCGTTTTGATTTGCGGAAACGTTTGAATAGCGTCAGTAAAGGATTTCATAGCAAGCGGGCGATTTCCAAGGTTCCAGTGAGCCATGCCTAAATAGAAAAGATAATTAGCTCTTTCTTTTTCTTTGGTAACATCGAATGCCATGTTAAGTTCATCAATACACTTTTGCCAGTCACCAACGCTAAAATAAGCCAATCCTGCTTTAAAATACTTCGATATCCGGTCCTCGGTAGTTATGGTGGCTTTAATAGCAAATTTCGGCAATATGGTGTCAATAAAGTCGACCTCATCACCGTAAAAGATTTGAGGACGTGGAAGGCCGCATTCTTGTCTGCTGTAGACAAATCCGAAAGCAGCCTGCTTTATGTGGATCGCGGCAGCACTGCCATCTTCTGATCCTCCGAAAAAATGTATAGAATATGCTCCATCCCTGGCATTGCCATGTCCCAATGGATGAGGACCTGTTCCTAATAGCACAAATGGCTGCCGATATATGGCATTATACATACGATATTGAAACCTGGCATCAAATATTACAAAAACCTTAAATCCACCGACCGATGCAACTGCCCCTTCCTCAATAACATAATCCATAGCAGCTGTCATCTTTGAAAAGAGCGGTGAATCAATTTCCGTTGTCACGGTTAGACGAAATTCTTCGAACTCTATAAATATGCCATCGGAACTCTGACGTCCATTTTTGTTGTTTTTTTTCTTTGATTTTGGTTGCGGCTTTTTTGGCAACATGTCCATCATAAAGCCTTGAAAAAGCTTAAATGCTTCGTTATCACCCAAATAACAACTGTGTACTTCACCACATTCGTTGTTCTTGAATTTGTACAGCAGATTAGGCGATCCAGTGCAATAAAGAAACTCGGTCTTGTATTCTGACAGCTTATGATACTTCTTCAAAACTTCTATAATATTGGCAGCTGTGATGTTTGTCCCTATCTCTTTAAGAGCGTCTTCAGCATAGCTAATCTCTCCAGCATAGGAAATAGTTGCATTGCCGTCTAAAATTACAGTTTTCAAAACACCGTCGGATGGCTGCGTTTTCTGTGCTTTTACCTCATGATAAGGATAAGTTAGCTTTGTATCGCTAACGACTGCAAGTTTACTTCCGTCTTTCCGAGCTACTATTAATGACATTTTGTTAACTATTTACTTCTTTCAAACTTCTGATCATAAAATGTGATAAAGCAGATGCCATGTTTACTGCTAATTCAGCATGACGTGGAGAGGGCCTTGCCTGATTGGGTGCAGCTCCGTGTGCATCCCCTAAACGATTGCGTAACCCTGCTATTCCATCTACGATATTGACTGCTCCACGCAGTAGAGTCTGAATTGAGGTTTGTGTATGTTGATCTGGAGCCATATTGAGCGCTCTTGCTGCATTTTTGTATAGTTTACAATAGGAACTCCCTGGGCCAATGTAACAGTAGTAGCGAAAGTGTACCTTGCCATATAAAATGTTAGTGGCATATTAACTTCGCAAATTTCCCCTATCATCTTTAGTTTGTCGTTCAAAACTTGATTGCACACATATGGAAATACTGTTTTGTAGTCATCGTGTTTTAATTCAAAATATTTTTTGATTAAGAGTAGAGGTGTCTGAAGGAGAGGGACGTTAGCGGTTATATTGCTTTTTTTTCTTACATAGGAAATCCATATTAAATTATCCTTACCCTTGTAAACTTGATCTGGTGACAGCTGCTGAACATCAATTGGTGACATGCCGGTATAACAACAAAAGATAAAAATATCCTTAACAAGGTTAAGCATCGGGGCGTGAAAGCATTTATTTTCTATCATTTTTAATTGAGTCCAATTAAGCCAACGTTGCTCGAAACGTTTTTTCCTTATTCTAAAAGAGGAGAAAAGGTTCCGGTCAACATAACGCATTTCATAAGCCCATAGTGCAACCTTTTTTAAGCGCTCCAAATGTTTCATACATCCATTGTTAGTACAAGGATCGTTGGGTTTAATTGGATGCAATAGAATAAAATTCCTAAATTCTTCGATAAAAGAGTAAGTATAATGGTCCCCGAAAAAAGGTCCGGTATTTAAGATAGAAAAAATCATCTTAAATTGCCAAAGTAATGACTAAAAAGAGCAGACGTAAATTTACCGGGGACTTCAAAGCAAAAGTTGTATTAGAAGCCCTGAAGGAACGCAGCACAATTGAGGAGCTGGCGAAGAAGTATGAGCTACACCCAACACAAATAAACACGTGGAAACGGGAAGCTGCCGCGAAATTGGCTGGAGCATTTGACTCTGACGCTCCCACCAGCAATAGTGAAGACCAGGAGGCACAAATGGAGAAACTATATGCCCAAATCGGTCAATTGAAGGTGGAGAATGATTTTTTGAAAAAAAAGTTGCGGTGAAGTCACTAGTCTCTCGTAGAAAAATGATTGAATCTTCAAATCCATCAATAAGTATTCGTCAGCAATGTCGGCTATTGAGCTTGCATCGTAGTGGATTATACTACCAGCCGCTTGCAGAAACGGAGGAGAATCTGACAATAATGCGCTTGCTTGATGAGCAGTACTATAAGACTCCATTTTTCGGGGAACGGAAGTTAAAGATCTGGTTGCGTGGCCTGGGATACTTCGTCAACCGCAAGCGGCTTGGCCGCTTAATGAAGCTAATGGGCTGGGAGACGTTATATAAAAGACCTGGTACGAGTGATCCGAATACATCACATAAGGTATACCCCTATTTACTTAAAGGGTTAGCGATTACGAGGGCCAATCAGGTATGGGCAACGGACATTACTTATGTGCCCATGCGTAAAGGCTTCATGTACCTTTGTGCGGTAATTGATTTGCATACCCGGTACGTAGTAAATTGGAGTGTCAGCAATACGATGACTGCAGACTGGTGTAAAAGCGTAGTTGAAGAAGCGATAGCGACAAGTGGTAAACCTGAAATATTCAATACTGATCAAGGGAGCCAGTTCACCAGTGAAATATTTACCAGCATCCTGAAAAAGCATGAAATACAGATCAGTATGGATGGAAAGGGAAGAGCGATTGACAATATTTTTGTTGAGAGGTTATGGAAAAGCGTGAAGTATGAAAATATTTATTTGAACGTATACGAAGACGGAGTAAGTTTGTATCAAGGATTGCAACAGTACTTTGAGTTTTATAATACAGAGCGCTTCCATCAATCACTGGGATACAAAACACCAGCGGATCTTTACAGAAAGATTGCTGCCTAGCCCCTGACGGGGCTTGTGCTAACAAAACAGATGCGCAGGCGCATCCATTTTGTTAGCACTTGAAAAAGCTTAGATCTACAAATTATCGGTCCTGACATTGGGGACCATTATATAAGTCAAGGACTTGAAAAAAATATCGTTAATCCCATATTTAAATTGGCAAAATGCTTGAATATACTTTTTTGTTGCACCATAGTTTTTAAGACTTCCTTGCACTAATTCTTTTGCATATTGTTCCATAGCGAGATCAAATACTTGTAACAGGGAGTAATAGAGTGATTCTTTTCCCAAATAGATATTTTTTACTTGTTGTGCAGATAGATATTGGCCATTCAATGCAGCTTCTAGATATATATTTTGAAGTTTTGCCTTAATGGAATCTAGTAATAGTGAAAGCTTAACAAGCCTATCATTAGATTGTTTCGGTATTCCACGCCTTTCATTCCAGTCATTTTTACTTATGCTTTGAATTACACAAATCTCTCTAGGTGGATATTACGGTTAAAGTGTACCAGTATTTCACCGCAAAGTGTACCACATTTAAAGACTCGTGGTAGCTGATGTAATTTAGTTGTTTTTCTTCTTTCTTAAGGATTCACCTTTCAGTTCCACTTTATGGGCGTTTGCTGTCAGCCTGTCACAGATTGCATCAGCCAGTGTAGGTTCATTGATATATTCATACCACTTATTGACAGGTAATTGAGAGGTAATAATGGTCGCGCCTTTAGCGAAGCGATCTTCCAGGATTTGGAGTAGGGTTAATTTCATATCATTACTCAATGGCATCAACCCAAAGTCATCGATTATTAACAATGGTGTTTTAGCAATCATATTTAGCCACCGTATGTAAGTTCCATCAAGCCTTGCAGCCGCCAGTGCTTCAACGAACCTGTTCATCGAGTAATACAAAGTTCTATGGCCAAGTAGACAAGCATTCCTTCCCATAGCGCAGGCCAGATAACTTTTACCACATCCGGTCGCCCCTGTGATCAATAGATTTTCTGATTTTTCAATGAACATGCCATCAGATAACGTGATCAGCACTTCTTTGGTTATTCCCCTTGCCGGGGTGCAATTAATTTCTTCAGGTGTTGCATTGTAACGGAGTTTGGCAAGCCGTAGGTAAAGTTGGGTTCTCTGATGTACCCGGTAACCAGCTTCCGCTTCTGCCAGCGAAGCGATCAACATATGTGGTTCTGGTTGTTGATGCACGGGCTGCATTAAAATGGCTGCATACCTTTTTGCCATACCTGATAGTTTGAGTTCCTGTAATTGATCTAGTGTGCTTTGCTGATTCATGTGGTGATTATTTAGTTAATTATTGAAGATATTTATTGATAGGTTCCTGCCCCACGGAGGTTTTCATGGTCCGGAAGCTTGAACAGATCCGGAGGTTCTGTGATATCTAACTGATCCAGGTTGTTGATCAGGATATTTTGCAAGGTTCTGTAATTAAAAGTGATGCCGTTCAAAGCACGGCTGCAAGCTGCTTGTAACCTTATCGGTCCATATTCATGGTTTAACCGCAGGATGCCCCGACAGGCGTTATAGGTTTGTTCTGTATAGGCCTTGCTTTTTAATACCTCATCCACGTAAGACTGGACTGAGGGGCCGATGGCTATTGCCTGTTTTAAAAAGTACGAGGGCGTCCATCCTTGTTGCTGTGCATAGTTCTGATGGCCAGCTGGCATATGTATTCCTGTTGTCGTGAACCCATGTTTCTTATAACTCCGGATGTGCATGGCAATGCGCTGATGCTGATAATAGATCTCTACCACATCAGTGTCGTAAACGGCACTCACTTTCTTTCCAATGAACTGATATGGAACGCTGTAATGATGATAGTTCTCCCCCAGGGTAATATGATAGTTCTTCTGGACCTTAGCCAGCACCCGGTGCTTTATTACAAAGACATCTGTTGGTAGCTGCTGCAGCAAATCTTTTTCCTGGCTGGCGTATAATTGAACCCGGCTGTGATCTTTTAACTGGAATAGCTTCTGGTTATGGATCTCCAACTGCACTGCAATGGCGGTATTCATCTCATTGATATGGAAGAATGTTTGATCTCTTAGGGGTGCATAGATGCGCTGGTAGGCAATCTTTACAAGGTTCTCTACCGCCGCTTTGTCTTTGGGCTTCACGGGCCTGGTTGCCAACAACGTGATGTTGTAATGAAGTGCCCATTGTTGCAAGGCCTCACTAAAAAGGGGTTCATATCGGGATGGCTTGGTGACCACCTGTTTCATGTTATCTGTTTTCAGGCTTAACGGAACCCCATCATAATATTGAAGACAGGCATTCAAAGCTTTGATTACCTGGGGAATGGTTGCATTAGGCAATGCCATAGCAAATGAATAATTACTAAACGGTAGCACAGCTACCAGGACTGGGCAATCAACAATCTCACCGGTAGATTTATCAATATAGCTCATTTTGTCTCCGGCAAAATCAACCATCACCATCTCTCCGGGTTTATGCACCAGGTGCATAGTAGCCTGCGAGATCTTACTGGATTCTTTCAGCAGAATACAAAATTGGGTATACCGATAATGGGATGCAAATTCCTTACTGTATTCTTCCCACAGCAATAAGCGGGTAACTCCCGTGCGCTTAAGTTCCGCTTGAAAATAAGGTATCTGTTTATTGAACTCCAGCCTTCGAACATTATCGTCAAAGTCAGCTGGTCCCTCTACCGGGTAAACAATTTTGGCCAACTCCGCATCCGGCAACTGTCGAAGAGATTCAAAGGCAGTGGTGGCATTCTTAAGCCTGATACTATATAGGGTTACAGCCTGTCGGGATAATTTTAATTGAGCAGTGATAGACCTTAAAGAGTATCCCTTCTCAATCAACTGCATGAGCGCACGAATATGTTGCATTTGAATCACTTTATTGGCCATGCTTTTATTACAAAGAAAGGCCGTGAAAAAATGCTATCAACAAGTCTTTGAGAAGTGGTACACTTTGCGCCGTAATGTCAGTTTATTCCCTAGTCGAGTGGTACACTTTGCACTGAAATACCATAATTAGAACAGTTAAAACTGGTACACTTTGCACTGAAATCGCTGGTAAACTTTGGACTGAAACGAGTGGTACACTATAGGCCGTAATATCCACTCTAGGCAAATGTCTTGGTGTTTTAATACAGCAATAAACAGCATAGTCATTACGCTGGTTCTTGTTGAGGCGTATCTAAAAATGTACACGCATAAAATTCGAAGACATAAAAAATATTTTAGATTAAGGGATCAAGTAATAAAAGAGGTTATTGGTAGCTCTACAGGGGACGTTACTAAAGTATAAGAAACAATCTTACAATAACTCAATTGGCTTTTGGGACATCCTTACTTTTAAAACAAATTTCTAAGAAATACTTCTTCGCTATAAAGTCTTGCAATAATGATCGATCATAAATAATCCGTGAGGATTAAATAGCTACATATCATATCAAAACAAAGCTGGTAGAATAATAACAATATAAGAATAGGAAAGTTCAACGCGATATATATGCTAAACAACAAATAGGAACAGTTGATTTATAAGAGATTAGCTAGTAAAATTACTCAGTTTTGCACTCAGTCAATTACTCAGAAAACAGGCAAAATTTGACCCAAATAAGTGAATTGTATTATACAAAAAAGGTTGTAAATCAACGACTTACAACCTTCGTCGGGATGACTGGATTCGAACCAGCGGCCTCTTCGTCCCGAACGAAGCGCGCTACCGGGCTGCGCTACATCCCGAAGGAGGCCCTAAATTAAAAATATTTCTTTATCCGGCAAATTTTCACGCACAAATTTCCATAGCCCCACAAACAACGTTAATACCCTTCTTTTATAAGATAGGCCCGTATACGTCTGAGTGCAAGCGAAAGCTGGTTACGGACCGTTTTTTCTGATATGCCCGGTAAACTGCCTATCTGGGGATTGTTCAATGCATGACTGAAACGCATATGGTATACTCTCTGGTTTTGGTCGGGTAGCTGTTCAATAAAGCCCGTCAGTTTGCTGAGCAGTTCCCTGTGGAGTAGCGGAGCATCGGTGGTAATGTGAACAACATCCGGCAGTGATGCCAGGAGAATGGTTTCTTTCTTCGATCTGTCCTGGATATAGGCAGCCACTGCATCTTTTCTTTTCCATAGTGAAATGAAAGTGTTTTGTACAATATCTTCTGCAACAAAATCATCTTGTATCAGTTTTAAAAACCAGTAGTGAGAAAGGAAGTGGTATGATCAAATTTCTGGGCGGATATTTACAGCGCTTTTTACCAGGGTAGCTTTTACTATACACAAGATGGAAATATCATCAGTAAACAACGGATCATTAACGGTAAGTACAAAGAACTGGGTAGTATAGTGGCCAGTGCCGGATCCTGGCAGTGTTCCCGGCACCTGCCTTTACCATTTATGATAATAACGGAAACCCAAGGCAAAAAAAGATATTCCGCTGACGCCATCCAGTTTTTCTATCAGAGATAATAAGGCATTCATTGGTTTTTACTACGACTGGATTACAAAAACTGGATACCGCATATATGCTGGTTTGTGATTATCCGGCCTTAACCAATGTGAAACTGTTAAAGGACAACAGGCTTAGGCATGTATCAGGTGTCTGGTATGACAGCTCCTCCAGCTTCACAGATGAAAACGGCGATTATTATTTTTCCACCATCAGCAAAAGTAAAACATATGGCCTGTTGCGCATAAAAAGCGGCACTACAGTAATAGATCCTGATTACGCATATGATCTGAAAGAAGTGGGCAATATAAGCGGTACCGTCAGCTGGGGCGACTACGCCGGTTCAGATCACCATGTGTATATTAAAAACGGTATGGCCTTTATGGGTTCTTAGATCATTGATGTGCGCAATAAGAAAGTAATTAAAGATCTGAACAGTTTCGGATTGGGTAAAAAGCAACAAGGTGTATTGTTATGCCTTGTTGTTTTTTTATTTAGGCATCCTGCGGCTGAACATCGCTGCATACATATGCCCGGATCCATATAGGGAAGGTCTTTCGTTCAGCTTCACAGCAGATGTAAATCCTGCCTGATAAAACAACCCTTTTAAAGCATGGAATGGCACGGGGTAGGGTACCCAGGGATTGGCTTTTGTAGTTTCGTACTCTACTATCAGAAAAGCACCGTTTTCCTGCAGGTGCGCACTTATTTTATCAATAAAGGCCGTTTTCCCTGGCACGTAGTGCAGGGAGTTGGCCATCAGGATACCGTCCAGCCCTGATACGGGTAAATCATCTTTCAGAAAATCCAGTTGCCCCGGCTGGATAGTAATATGATGCGGGTTGGGCAGGCTGGACAGCGCAGGGCGTGTTTTGTCCCAGGCGTAAATAGTACTGCCTGTTGCCAGCAGGTTGGCTAAGGCATGGGTAAATAAACCTGACCCGCATCCAAGATCCGCCCAAATGGTTGGGGCTCCGTTAGTAACCGGAGTATGGTTTATCAGCGCAATGGCATCTCTTATATCCATAGCATATAAAGGTACAAATAAGGGGGCACCCTGATGCCAGGTTGGTAAATCCCGTATTAAAGCATTAGATAAAACACTGATAAGTTATAGATAAGCCATATCTCTATAGGTACGGCTTATATATGGCTTATATACGGGTTATATACGGGTTATCTATGGCTTATCCTATAATGGAGTATGCCTGGGTCTGGTATAGCGAGATATCCTGAAACAGGCAGCGATGCGCTGGAAAACTTTGTCAATGAAGAGATCTTTAAAGCGGCAAAGCAGAAGGCTATTGCCACCCGCGGAAATTTTGCTTTTGAAACCAACTCTAGTGCCGAATTCTCCCTCTCCCAGTAACCTTTTTCTAAACTATTGTCCCGTTCATTTTACCCCTCTCTTCATTTTAATTCCTATTTTTGCGGCTGGTAATGAAAAATAAACAGGCATGAAGGCTTATATAGGATTATTTTTAATAACCGCACTGGCAGCCTGCGGAGGTAGCACCAGCCACGAAAAGGGCGATGCTTCTATGGCGGTAGCCCCGGAGGAAATTCAGTACGACACTGCGCTGGTGGCCAACCGGAGAGATCCCGTATGCAGGATGCCTGTCAAGGCGGGGATTTATGATACTGCGCATTACCAGGGCGCTGTTCTCGGGTTCTGCTCCTCCGCCTGCAAGGATAGCTTTTTATTAAAGCCTGCGGCTTACACACTTGTCATGAAATAATGAAGAAGATACTCCTGCTTGCTTTACTGGTATCCGGATGTACATCGCCGGCGAAAAAGCTGCCTATACTGGGTGAGCCAGGAGTAACAGCGCGTCAGGATAACGGGAAAACGGTGTATGACACCATTTACCCGGTCATCCCGCCGTTTTCGTTTACAGACCAGGATAGTCTCGCAGTAAGCGAACAGTCCTTTGCCGGTAAGATTTACGTGGCGGATTTCATCTTTTTGTCGTGCCCGAATATATGCCCGAAGATGACCGTGGAGATGAAGAAGGTGTACAACACCTTTAAAGCAAACGATGGCATTTACTTCCTGTCGCACACCATTGACCCGGAAGACGACTCCATTCCGCGGCTGAAGGCATATGCAGCCAGCCTGGAAGTGACAGGCCCCAAATGGCGGTTTGTTGCCGGTAACCAGGATACCATTTACCGCCTGGCAGAAAAGGGATACTTTTCCACGGCTTATAAAGACAGCACCGCTCCCGGGGGCTATGTACACAGCGGCGGACTGCTGCTGGTGGATAAAGCCAGGCATATACGCGGGGTATATAACGGCACAGACCCGCAGGAAACAACCCGGCTGATAAACGATATTAACATCTTACTAAAAGAAAATTGAAAAGAATACTATCCATATGGCTTTTGTGTATCATGCTTTTACAAGGCACGGGCAACTGCTGGATAGTAGCTGCATTTTATCTTAACAGGAACTATATCGCCTCAGAACTTTGTATCAACCGGTTCGACCTTGTCCCGGTTTGTAAAGGCTCCTGCTTCCTGGAAAAGAAAATAAAAGAAAACGATAAACCCGAAAACACCACAAGCGTCCGGCTCAAAGAAATCACTCTCTTTTGCCAGCAATATGATCTTGCCCCGCCAAAACCCATATCACGGGAAAGCTTCGTCACCTTCTGCAACTACCAGTCGCCCTGCTTCCCCCAGCTCCTCATCAGGCAGGTATTCCGGCCCCCGGCCACTATGGCGTAATTCCTCCCGTTACGTTCAACATCATTAAGCTACTACATGAGTATGAAATCCAGCGAAATAGCTGTATTATCTGCTGACATGTTTGACACCGGTAATGATTTTTTCTGGATAGGCAGCCTCGGATGTATACCTGATAAGTATCCTTTGCTGGAACAGCCCCACAGGCAAATGTTCTACATGCTGCTGTGCATCGAAAGTGCACACGGCACCGCGGTAATTGACGGCGCTGTTATCCGGCTGGATCATCCGAAAATCATTTGTGTGAAACCCGGCAGCATATGCAGCATACATATTAACAACACCGCCTGCGGTAACGTTATCTGCTTTACAGAAAGTTTTTTCTCCCTGAGATATAACAATAATGTACTGCTCAACTTTTCTTTCCTGAACAAAGAAAACATACACGAAGTATGCCTGGAAGAAAACAAGGCAGCAGAATGGAACCAGATCACCCGGTTTATGCACCAGGAGTTTTATGGCGGGGATAAAGGCGCCGGTAACGTGCTGCGGTCGTACCTGAATATCCTGCTTTGTAACCTCGACCGGCATTTCAACCCTTCCACCGAAATAGAACGGAAGAGTAATAAAGAAGAAAAACTGCGGCAGTTCAAAGGGTTGCTGGAGGAGCATTTCATACAACATAAAACCCCTTCTTTTTACGCGGGGCAATTAAATATCACCACCAACTACCTGAATAAACTGTGCCGGGAATATAACGGGCTGTCCAGCGGAGAGCTGATCCGCAAAAGAATCACCCTGGAAGCACAGCGCCTGCTGCATTACACCGGGTTGTCGGTGGCGGAAGTAGCCAAAGAACTGGCGTTTGAAAGCGCTTCATATTTCGTTACCTTCTTTGGTAAAAATGCCGGCATGACACCCGAAAGTTTCCGGAGAAATCAACAGTAAAAATATTGGAGGCCCCGGTGGATATTACCTGAGTTCTTCCGGCAACCAGGAGGGATAATTACTTACCGCCTTCTTCGCATTTTCAGTAACAGGTACCTGCCACTTTTCAAAGAAGAGGGAAAGATCTTTTTGCGTGGCGGTGCTGATGCATGTAAACCAATAATCCCTTTTGTCCGCCTCTGATACAGGGTATTGCGAGGCGGGTAAGGACCTGTATTTTTTGAAGACTTCGGCAATCGGCTGCCACCCGAAATGTTCAATTATTTCGATGTACATTTTTAAGGCGAGGAACGGGTCTTCGCAAAATTTGTCGAAACCGGGCCGGCCTTTCATGTAGTTCTTCACTTCATCAATAACCGCCTGCCTGCTGCTGATGTTTTCATGATTATAAAGTCCTTTATGCAGTACCTGGTCGTATACGTACATGGTGTAGAGGTTTACCGTTACCTCACCGAGGCCGCTGAAATCAATGCCCCAGAACTGGTGGCGGTGGCCCAGTTCATGAAAATGCCCCCAGGAGCCCTTGCTGCGGAGCTGCGCTTCATCCAGCATCAGGGTGCAGCTTTCATCGTCGGGCGCCACAATTTTATGCGGCGCCGTATACATATAGCCGAAGGCCACCTGTTGATCAATAATAATCCTTTCCGGATGAAGCCTGTCGGGAGCTATATCCGCCAGCCTGGCATCGGCATCCATAACTTCATCCCAGAATTGCATGAGCTTTTCAGGGTCGTCCAGTTGGCGGATACGATGGGAAGGCACGGTGAGAATAATTTTATCAGTGGCCAGTTCTGCCCACGGCCCCGGGTAGTTGCGGATGGTATTTTTCCAATCGGCCATACTGGTAACGCCTGATTTGAAGTAAGGACTTCTAACCGCTCCGTTTACCTGTACGCTAATTGTTGTCAGCGAAGTGGTGTCGGGCGCCTTTATCATCAGCAGTCCTCCAAACGGGGAAAAAATAGTAGTAGTGGATTTGTTCAGTTCAAACGTTTTCGTCAGGTTATCGTAATGGCGCACGTAATAATCCATATGATTCAGATTGTCTTCATGTACGCCTATCTGCGCTTTCAGCTGTTGCGGAATACAGCCGGGGGAAATGGTAATAGTCACGGTGTCGCCGGCAGCCACGTATAAGCCGGTGCTGTGCCACCGGTAAAAAACGCCGTCCGGTTCCAGTAAACCCTGTGTGCCTTTTTTTATGGGGATAACTACCAGCTCATTCACTCTTTGGGCCGTTTTACTTACTTCACCCGGAAATATTTTGCCGGCTGGATGGATGTAGCCGGTGTCGGTATGTCCATGCTGGCGTTGCATTTCCAGGTAGTTTTGCACATTGTAGGCGAGCCGGTTTTTTATATCTTTTTTCCAGAGAGGATGTGCGGGAGATGGAATGACTGGCGCCTGCCGGTTTTCAAACATTGCCCTGATTTCATTTGAGATAGCAGCCGTATCGGGATTATTAAACAAATAGTTGGCTATGGTACTGGCATAGCTGTCTGCTTCCGCAGCTGCGGGTATAAACCCGGGTGTTTTAAATGCGGCCAGTAAGGAAGAAATATGTACGTACGGAGGAAGGGGATTGGTAGTCAGCGTTTCTTTTTTATCTTCCGGTTTCAGCGCAGAGGTAACATGAAACATGCCTGCTTTAATAAAAAGCTGGTTTAAACCCATGTCAAAATAGTTGATTTTCTCCTGGGTTAAGATGCTGGTAGCGGGAGAACCAAATATTAAGGCGCCTCCTTTTCTTACAAATGTTTCCAGGTTATTTCTTTTAACGGTATCGCTAACATCCTGCGTCAGGATAATAATGCCGGTTGCAGGATTGATGTTAACGGTATCGGCTATATTTTTATATCCTTCCAGGAGATGTAAAAAGGATGGAAGATCGCTGTTGCTGCCCCATACCTGTATGGTTTTGCGGTTGGTATTTGCAGCCCATACAATTGCATTCCGCAGCAACTGCTGTGTGTTTTTATCGTTTAACAGGGGCTTTTTAAAATATTGATCAGACCCTATAATCAGTATCCGGCCACTATCCAGCCGGGAGGTGATGATAACAGGCAGGTGCTGCTTTGTTTCTTTTTCGGTTGTCGTGGCAATAACGGCGGGCTGTTCGTTTAAAGGGATGGTGAAACTCACATGAGCCGGGGCCACCGGCATCCTTACCAGGGAAATATTATTCAGCAGGTGCTTTGGGTCGGTTTGCTGTGCCGATAATGAATGATGGATGAAAAGCAGATAGCTGGTGAAAATGAAGGATATAAGTGTCTTTGATGTCATGGATTACCTGGGCTGTTTAATAATAGGCGGATGCGCTTGCCTGCCAATTTAATAAGAATAAACACAGCGGCGAGGATCTTCCTTTGCTTGATAGGATTAACTATATAGTCAACAATGTGCGGCGGCCTTTGTTGTGTATGATTATTGCAGCCCTGCATCCAAACAGCATATCATATTATGAGAAGAGCTTACAAAAAGGCGGATCTTCCTGTAGCGGAGATCCGCAGATTCCTGGAACCTGGTCCCATTGTACTGGTCAGTTCCCGCTGGAAAAACCACACCAACATCATGACGATGGGGTGGCATACTGTGATGGAGTTTTCCCCTTCGCTGGTGGGATGCATGATCACTGCTGCCAATCACAGTTATGAGATGATCCGGAAAAGCGGCGAGTGTGTGATCAATATCCCTACTGTTCACCTGGTAGAAGAGATTGTCGGTATTGGCAACACCACCGGCGTTCATTTAGACAAGTTCCGGAAATTCGGTCTTACAGAAGAAGCAGGAAATTTGGTAAAAGCGCCGCTGATAAAGGAGTGTTATGCCAATTATGAATGCAGGGTGGCCGATACGCAACTGCTCAAAGGATATAATTTCTTTATCCTGGAAGTGGTGAGCGCCCGTGCGGCTGTTTATCCGAAGTACCCGAAAACGGTGCATTACAGGGGAGAAGGCATCTTTATGGTATCGGGGAAACATATTAACTTGAGAAAGAAATTTAAGAACCAGAATCTTTAGTATGCTCACTACCGTTATCCAACACATTTTACTGATCTTTTTTATTTTGGTCCTGGTGATGATTGCGCAGAAGCTGAAAATTGCTTACCCGATCATTCTCGTGCTTGGCGGACTGGGCCTCAGTATGCTGAGGCTTTTTCCATCCATTGAAATCAACCCCGAACTGATCCTGCTGATCTTCCTGCCGCCATTATTATATGAGGCGGCGTGGTATACGTCGTGGAAAGAGCTTTGGCGATGGCGGCGGGTGATCTCCATTTTTGCTTTTTTAATCGTGATTGTTACCTCCGGGGTAGTAGCGGTGGTATCGCATGCGCTGATCCCGGGATTTTCGCTGGCGTTGGGGTTTGTGCTGGGTGGTATTGTATCTCCGCCGGATGCGGTATCTGCCACTACCATCCTGAAATACGTGAAAGTGCCGAAAAGGATTTCTGCCATCCTTGAAGGAGAAAGCCTGATGAATGATGCCTCCAGTTTGATTGTGTTCACCTTCGCCAAAACGGCCGTGATCTCCGGCGTGTTTGTGTTGCATGAAGCGGCCGTGAGCTTTGTAGTGGCCATTGTGATGGGTATTGCCATTGGGTTGCTGGTGGCGTTATTGTATTACGCCGTTCACCGCTGGTTGCCTACTGGTACGGAGATGGATGTGATCCTGACCCTTACTGCGCCTTACGTGATGTATATTACGGCCGAATATTTTCATGGCTCCGGCGTACTGGCTGTAGTGAGCGGCGGATTGTTCCTTTCTTCCCGGAGCCAGCATATCCTGAGTTACCGGAGCCGGCTGCAGGGCGCCAATGTATGGGCTACGCTGGGGTTTATGCTGAACGGACTGGTGTTTATGCTCATCGGGCTGGAACTGCCTGTGATCATCAAAGAACTGGGTACCGTGAGTTTTTCGGAAGCCATTAAGTATGGCGTTATTATTACGGGTGTGCTGATTATAACCCGTTTGCTTTGTACTATGTTTGCTTCCGTATTCACCGTATTTATCAGCAGGTATATCACCACCGCAGATAGCCGGCCAGGCTGGAAAGGTCCTTTTATCATCGGCTGGGCGGGTATGAGGGGAGTGGTGTCGCTGGCGGCGGCGTTATCCATCCCGGTATACATGGATAATGGCGCACTTTTTCCGCAACGCAACCTGATCCTGTTCATCACCTTTACGGTGATCCTGCTTACGCTGGTGGCACAGGGGCTCTCGCTGCCGCTGGTGATCAAATGGGTGAACATGGAAGACCCGGACAAACAGCTCCCCGTGGAAGAACAGGAGCGGGTCATCCGCGACCGGTTGCTGGAAGGAAGCATCCGTTTCCTGGATAGTCATTTCCCTGAAGAAGTAAAAGGAAATCCCGCACTGAAACAGCTGCGGGAAGACCTGGAGCATCGTAAAACCGTGTCCATGCACAACAAAGTAGAAGGGGGGGACCATCTTTTATACAAGAAAGTATACCTGAAGATGCTGAATCACCAGCGAAGCGTATTGCACGAACTAAACAAGGACCCTGCTACTGCGCATGAGCTGATCCGGAAGTATCATGAGCTGGTGGATATTGAAGAGGAGATCCTGAGAATGAAATATGAACCTGCTTCCTGAACGGGGTGGGCATAAAATAACAACAGGGTGCTTCCGGTACTTAGCCGGAGGCGCCCTCTCATTGCCGGTTAACCTTATTTTGCCCGGTATTTATTTCACATGAACACTGATCACTTTGGCCAGGTCAAACATAGAGATCTGCTTCTTTCCGCCAAATAATTTATTCAGCTTATCATCTGCATTGATCATGCGTTTGTTAGCCTTATCCTGCAGATCATTCTTCTTAATGTAATCCCATACTTTTTTTACGATCTCGGTTCTTGGCAATGCTGTGGTACCAATAACAGCGGCCAGCTCTGCAGAGGGTGTGAGTGGTTTTTTAAGACCGGAACCGGCAGAGGCGCCTGCTGCTTTTTTAGCGGCAGCTGGTTTTGTGGCAGTTGCTTTGGCTGGTGCAGCCTTCTTGGCGGGCGCTTTAGCTGCAGTAGCCTTTGTTGCTGCTTTCTTTGCCGGTGCTTTTGCAGCAGCCGCTTTCTTGCCGGTAGTACTTTTGTTTGCCATTTTTCTTGTTTTAAGATGATATGATGCAGTTCCTTTAAATGATTCCATCAGTTTTTCAGGCGGAACCGTTGGGACATACGCCCCGTAACATCAACACATATGCCAGATTATTGAAAAAACCGCATTATTCACCGGTGGACCTGCTTTTATATCACTTAATTGTATCTTTCCGGCATGAAAAGGAGTGATTACCTGCGGCAGGGCAAGTCTGAGAATTACCAGGATGCCGAACAAAAGGGTTTATTGAAAGCCGGTGAAGTAGCAGTATTGCTATCGAAGAAATTCAACACTAAAATATCGGCAAAGGAACTGAGCGTATTTTCCACAGAATGGCACCACGCCGGTGTTTTCAAGGGCGCACGGAATGGCAGGTTAATCGGGCGCAAAGTTTATTTCTTTTCGGCAGCCGCTGTCAGTCACATCTCCCTGGATGCTATACTCGCCAACAGGAATAAAGCGGACGAGAAACCGTTGCCGGACAATAGCCCTGTTCAGGGCTGGTATCCGCAGTTTTTTCGTATGACCGACCCCGTTACCCGCAGAACCTTCCCGAAGCCTTTCATCGGCATTTACAAAGGACCCGCCTCCAAAGCGCCGAAGGGTTTCAAGGCATTGCCGGACGACGCATTTGCAGCAGCCGGAAAGCTGCGGGGAAAAGAACTGAAGCCGGGAGAGGAGCCCCGGTTTTAACCTTCACTGCATCCGGATTCCGGCTTTTTTACTTAACTTAATTAAAGTAAATCATCCACTACATGAAAAGCTTGCCTACTTTGCCACTTATTTCCCGGTATACTGCAGAGCAACCCCGCTTTACGTTACTGGATTCCGTAGCCAACAGGATTTCCCTGATCGCTTTCTGCAGCGTTTTCAGCTTCCTGTTCATGTATATCTTCCTGCCTTTTAATATTAATATGTGGTATGAAGGACAACAGTTATCCCTGATGGCATTGTTCCTCCTATTTACCCTGTGCGGGGTGGTAGTGCTTACCATATCACAGTTTGGACTGGCCCGGTTAAAATGGCGCCGCAAACTAACTAATGCCACTTACCTCTGCTGGTTCCTGGGCGAAATTGTAGGAGTGGCCGTTACGGTTACCATTGTGGATGTAACCCTCACAGATACTTTTTTCCTCACCTGGGCTGAGTTTATCACCACCCTTCGTTACATCGCCCTTATTTTACCGCTGCCTTACTGCATTTCCCTCCTGTGGTTTTTTACCAGGGAGAAGATGGCCCAGCTCAAAAGCCTGGAAAAGGAACAGGTGAGCAAAACCGGCGATCCCTGTATCCTGATCCGTGACGAACATGATAAACCCGTACTCACCCTGCACCCGGGGAAGTTACTGCTCATGAAAGCAGAAGATAATTACGTGCAGGTATTTTATATCTCCGGAAATATGATCAGCAAAGAACTCATCAGAACATCCCTGAAGAAACTGGAATCGTACCTGGCGCCCGATAATTTTGTGCGCGCACATCGCTCCTACCTGGTGAATATCTCCAAAGTGGTTCTTTTTAAGAAAAATACAAAAGGACATTACCTGGAACTGGAAGGTCTCAATGACATCAGCGTGCCGGTATCGGCCACCTGTTTAACCGCCTTCCAGGAAAGATTCGCCCCCACGTCCTGATTTTTACCCCCAATAGTCCCGGTTTCGCCCCAAAGTCAATGGTACCAATACTTCCCGTCCCGGTATTTTGGTAATATCGTTATGCCACAAGGCGATAAAATGATAAACAACCAAGCCATCTAAATCCCACCTGCCGATGTTAAGATCCATAATTATAAGTATGGTTTGCCTGTTCGGGGTATGCCTTACGGTTAATGCACAGATTGTGATTTCGGGCAACGTTCGTAACAGCGTTACCCAGGAAGTAGTGCCCGTTGTTTCCGTAACCATGAAGGAAGCACAGAACGGCGACTATACCAACGACCAGGGAAACTTCAAATTCTCCACCCGGAAAAATTATCCTGTTACCCTTATACTGTCATCGGTGGGCTTTGAAACAAAAGAAATCATCATTTCCGGTCCGGGATTCCAGCGTATTGAGTTGTTGCCCGCATCGGTACTGGGAAAAGAAGTGGTGGTTTCTGCCAGCCGGTTTGTACAAAAGAAAATAGAATCCCCGGTTACCATTGAAAGGATCAGCGGCAAAGATATCATCAACTCCCCGCAGCCCAGTTACTATAATATGCTGCAGGGCCTCAAAGGCGTGGATGTTACCACCTCCAGCCTCCTGTTCACCACCATTACCACCCGTGGCTTCAACACCAGCGGTAACACCAACTTCACCCAGATTGTGGACGGCATGGATAACCAGGCCCCTGGTCTCAACTTCCCCATCGGCGCTATTATCGGTCTCACGGAACTGGATGTGGACAACCTCGAAGTGCTGTCCGGCGCCTCCTCTGCATTGTACGGCTCCCGCGGGCTCAATGGCACAATGGTCATGACCGGCAAGGACCCTTTCAAATACCAGGGCCTCAGCGCGCAGATCACGCAGGGGGTGAATCACATTAAAAAAGGAAAGGCCAATGATCCGCTGGGGCCATCGCCTTACTACGACTGGACCGTGCGCTGGGGCAAAAAAGTAAACGACAAGTTCGCCTTTAAAATAAATGTGCAATACACGCAGGCGAAAGACTGGATGGCCAACGATACCACCAACACGAACGGTCCCGGTGGCCCCCGCCAGGACCCTAACTATAACGGCGTAAATATTTACGGCAGCAGAACATCTGTAGACATCAACCCTTTCCTGGAAGGGGCCCTGGCACAGGCGCCGGAACTGGAACCTATCATTTCGCCCATACTCGCGGAAGGCAGGCATATGGTAGCCCGAACCGGCTACCCCGAATACGGCTACCTGAGCAGCGACGCTAAAATGTTCAAAGCCAATGTGGAACTGCGCTATAAGATCAAACCGAAGCTGGAAGCCATCCTGTCCGGTACCTACGGACAAGGCAACGCGGTATACAGTAACGATACCCGTTACGCACTCAAAGACTTCCACCTGGGACAATACCGCGCCGAGCTAAAAGCGGAGCACTGGTTTGTAAGGGCCTATACCTCCCGCGAAAATTCGGGTCGTACCATTATCGCCATGCCCACGGCGCAGCTGATCAACGAAGCCTGGAAGCCCAGCTACGACGGCAACACCGGCGATGGCTGGTACCCGCAGTATACCGGCGCTTTGCTGGAAGCCATGTCGCAGGGCCAAAGCTATATCGATGCCGGCAACCTGGCCAGGGCATTCGCCGACCAGGGACGGCCCGACGCCGGCAGCCCGCAGTTCCTGCATCTGAAAGACAGTATCTCCAACATCCCCACCTCAAAAGGAGGTACCCTGTTCACCGATAAAAGCCGCCTGTTTAATGCGGAAACCCAGTATAATTTTACGCACCTGGTAAAATTTGCGGAGCTGATTGCAGGGCTGAACTACCGTCTTTACCGGCTGGATTCCAAAGGCACCCTGTTTCCGGATAACGAGGGTCCCATTGATGTAGCGGAATACAGCGCATACGCCCATCTCACCAAAAAAGTGATCCGCGAAAAACTGAGCCTGGCCGCCGCCTTCCGGTATGATAAGAATACGTTGTTCGCCAAACCGCGTGTCACTACCCGGGTATCTGCCGTGCTGGAAGTAAACAAGGAAAGCTTTATCCGCTTCTCCTACCAGAATGCGTATAGCTTCCCGTCCAATATCCAGTCGCTCCAAAGCACCCCGGTGGATTACAACAGCTTCGCTTCCGGCGGCTCCGACAGGTTGCTCAACGGCGTATACCAGTTTAATAAATATCCGGCCTATACCCTGGAAAGTGTGGATTCTTTCCAGCGCACCAAGAACCCCGCCGACCTGAAACAGTTTGCTTTGAATGACATTAAACCGCAGTCCGTAGATGCGTTCGAGTTAGGTTACTCGTCCCTCATCGCCGGCCGGGTATTGATAGATGTGCTGGGTTATTATTCTACCTGGAAAAATTTCATCGGCTATGTAAATGTGGCCAACACGCCGGGAACCGCAGATCCCAATGCCTTCCTGGATCATGGCACCTATGTACAGTATAATATTGCGTATAACGGCGCGGAAAAAGTGAATACCTATGGCTATGCCGCCAGTGTGAGCGTGGATTTATCGCATCACTTCCTGGCAAAGGTGAACTTCTCTTCCGACTTCCTGAAAAACCGGAATAACAGCCAGGTGAATAATTTCAATACGCCCAACTATAAATTCAACGTGGATTTTGGAAATACCGGCTTTGGTAAGAAGGAAAGATTCTCATTTAATACTACCTTCCGTTACAGACCGGCCTATTTCTACCAGATTGGTTTTGGCAGCGGTACGGTACCCGCCTCGGCAGTCATTGATGCACAGGTGAGTTACCGGCTTCTGCAGGCGCATTCCACGATTAAACTGGGTGGGGTAAATCTCACCAATACTTACTACAGAAATGGCTTTGGCAGCCCGGCCATCGGGGGTATGTACTACGTCACCTTCGCTTATAATGTTTTCTGATTTGTCTAAATAAATATTTTAAATATGAAACGATATCCTATCTGTTTGTTATTGATTGCCCTGCTGGCAGCCTGCCAGGGTCCGGATGTACAGGAGAAAAGCGGGTATAAAACCCGGCTCCAGTTTGGTCCCGGCGAGGAAACAAAAATTGCGGAAGCCTTTCTGTCGCTGAAAGACAGCAGCAGCATCACCTTAAAAGAAGGGACGTATAAATTTGATAACCTCAGCATTGCGCAGGTAAATCATATCCTGATCCAGGGCGCCGGCCCGGATAAAACCATCTTCGACTTTTCGGCTCAAAGCCAGGGTGGGGAAGGCATCCGGGTAACGGATGTAAAAGGCTTTACCATCGATGGCCTTACCCTGCGCGACTCCAAAGGGGATCTGATCAAAATCAATAAAAGCGAAAGGGTAGTGGTGACCAATGTACATGCCATCTGGTCAGTATCCGACTCCACCAGCGGTGGGTACGCCATTTACCCGGTGATGTGTAAAGATGTGCTGGTAGAAAACTGCTATGCCCAGGGCGCTTCTGACGCCGGCATTTATGTAGGACAAACCGACAGCGCCATCGTACGTAAATGCAAGGCATTTAAAAACGTGGCTGGCTGCGAAATAGAAAATACCTCGCATGCACAGGTATACGATAATGAGTTTTGGGGCAATACCGCCGGCTTCCTCATTTTTGATTTGCCCGACCTGTCGAAACGCGGCGGTTTTGTTAAAGCATATAACAATTATATGCACGACAACAACGAAAAGAATTTTGCCAAATCCGGTAGCTTCGGTTCTACCTGGGGTGTGGGCAACGCTGCCCCCGGCAGTGGCGTGGTGATCCTCGCAGCATCGGATATAGAGCTATACAACAACCGTATCATCAATAATAACTCCAGCGCTATTTCAGTGGTGTCCGGGTTTTTTATTGATGAAAAAGCAGGCGCCAAAATCAATGATCACTATTTCCCGATTTCCCGCAATGTGCATATACATGATAACGTCATGGAAGTGGGCGCTGCTTTTCCACCGGCCGTATATGAACATCATACCGGGAAGATCCTGGTGGGCATAGAACAGAAATTAAATGCAGATGATCCGGCGCGTAAAAATGCCCGCCTGCCTTTCATTACCTATGATGGTATTACCACCAACATCCTTACAAAAGGTACGGCCGTGAATCCTGATTCGCTTTGCATCCAGCAGCAGGGCCCTAACTTATTTGTAAATGTGGATGCCATGAACATGACATCGAAAAACTGGAAGCCCAGTACCGATGTTACACCTTATGTATGTAAATAGTGTTTTTATTAAATTTTTTTAGGGAGATGAGGAAGTCTTGTTTGTTTGTGATGTGTTTAATTTTATGGATCGCCGCCACGCAGAGTTGTCAGCAACGACCAGCGCCTGGGGGCCCGTTCCAGTTTAAACAGAAATTATCTGAGTATGGATTTTTTTCCGGCGCACTCAAAGCCTTACAGCCGCGTAAAGGCGTAGTGAATTATGAACTGGTTACGCCACTGTTCACCGACTATGCGGTAAAAGACCGCTTCATTGTATTACCGGAAGGGAAAACAGCAGGCTACACAGATCATGGGGCTCTCGATTTTCCGGATTCCACTTTTATCATTAAAAACTTTGCCTATACCAACCCGGCGCATGAAAAGATCATGATAGAAACACGGCTGCTGTTTAAAGATCCGGCAGATCACCAGTGGAAAGTGATGAACTACCTCTGGAACAACAATCAGCAGGACGCAGAGAAATGGATCCTGGGAAAAAAGATTCCCATCACCTTCCTGGACGACAACGGGCATGAGCAATCTACCCTGTACCAGATGCCTAACACCAACGACTGTAAACGCTGTCATATTAATAACAGCGTGCTTACGCCTATTGGTCCCAAAGCGCGTAATCTTAATTTTGTGCGCCACGGGCAAACGCAGAACCAGCTGCAGCAATGGGCCGGCAACGGTTTGCTGACCGGAATGCCCTCCCTGGAAAAGGTACAACAGCTACCCGATTGGAAAGATAGTATTCATTATACGGTGAATGAACGCGCCCGTGCTTATCTTGATGTAAACTGTGCGCACTGCCACACCAAAGGCGGCGACGCGTTTAATACCGGTTTATTCCTGGAATATGAACAAACTACCCCGGATCATCTTGGTATAATGAAGTCGCCCGTTTCTGCGGGTGGCGGCGCCGGCGGACTGGATTATGACGTGATCCCCGGCGACCCGTTGCATTCTATCCTGGCTTACCGCATGAACAGTGTGGAACCCGGTACTGCTATGCCGGAGCTGGCGCGCACGGTGGTGCATACAGAAGGAGTGGAGTTGATCCGGCAGTGGATTGCGGCGATGAAATAGCGCGGATGTTGTCTTTCTCAGGATTACGCTGATTATACTGATTTAGGGATTTGATCACTTTGGATTTTAGATGATTTGGGGAGATATAAGCGGATATTTTCGCTCATATCTCCCCAAATCTTTTAAATCAAAAAAAATCAAAAAAGTAAAATCAAGCAAATCAGTATAATCAGCGTAATCCTGAGAAAGACAACATCCGCGGTAAGCCCCACTATTTGCAGGCTCCCTCCACAAGTGGGATATTGTCGAATTTCAGCGCTTCGTTTTGTGTATTAAACACAGGTAATCCCTGGTGGTCGATACTGTCGGGTAACGCCTCGTATGCTTCGTGGTCGGATATTTTGAAGATCACCTGGCGGGAACTTTCCACGCCTTCGCTAAAGAAAACATATTTTCCGCGGACGATGCCGTTGCTGATAAGGCCATTAAATTCACCGGTATTCTTATCTTTTTCAAAATAATTATATACCAGTGTGCCGGTAGCTACGCTGTCGTGCATTGTTATCCGGAGCTGGATGGTATCCCTGCCGAGTACTTTTTCGAAGCAATGGTTGGATTTTTCTTTTTCCACCACCGGTGGTAATGAATCTTTTACAACGTTGGTTTGCTGCTGCTGGCCCTGTTGTTGGCAGGATGCAAAGATGCCTGCGCCAAGTGCCAGTAATATGTAAGGTGTTTTCATATGCTGAAAGTAAGAAAAATGGGGCAATTGCATGCCTGTTGATCCTTTTTATTCCCCGGAAAAAATTGTAATTATGTGACGCCACAGCCAAACGTGGTGATATATCTTACCAACAATGAAAAAAAGAAGATCCTTTTTGGCCGCCATGATCTGTTTGCTGGCCATTGCCGCTTCCGGCAAAAGCAATGCTCCGGATACGGCTGTAACAGTAGCGGGATGTAATCAGTGCATGGTAATAGCGGAGCAGTCGCAGCACCGGATTGTAATCGCAGCATTGCCTTCCGGCACGGTGATCTGGGAATGGAAGCCGGAAAACTCCAATGTGCAGCCGGCGCATGTAAAATGGTTCAGCAATCCCAGTGATGCCAAAATGGTATATAACAACGAATATGTGTTAATGAATGCCTCTGGCGGCGGTGTGGCGCTGATCAGGGTAGCAGATAAGAAAACGGTGTTTTATGCTTATGCAGGCGGTAATACGCATTCTGTTGAGCTATTGCCGGATGGTAATATAGTGAGCGCTTCCAGTACGGGCAACTACCTGATGGTGTTTAAAACAGATACCGTTCATTTCCCCGATAACGTATATACGAAAAAAATACCTATTGATTTCGGGCATAATGTAGTATGGGATGCTGGTCAGCAAAGACTATGGTCTGCCGCCAGGGCTCATATGCATTCATTCAGGTATAACTTTAACTGCAATGCGCCGGATCTGGTACAGGATACCGTTTTTTCCCTTCCCGGAACAGAGGCGCATGATCTCTTTCCGGTATATGGTGAAAATAAGCTATGGCTGACCAATACTACCAACGTATATAAATTTGATGTTATTACGCAAAAGCTCACGAAGGCTGATGTGTTGCAGGACAACATTAAGTGCGTTTCATCCGCCGGGGACGGCCTTCCCACCATTGTAATCCGGCCAAAAGAATCCTGGTGGACGGATGAGGTGCTGGACGCCAAAGGCAAGCGGCTGTTTATCCAAAAGGGCTGGAAGATCTACAAAGCCAGGTGGGTAGTCCGCAATACCTTCAGTTATCCCGCGGGCGAGCCGATGCATTTGTGCAGGTAAAACCCGTTAATCTTCGTACTTTTGCGGCAATGCAAAAAGAAAAATACTCATTAGGTAATATTCTTACCAATCTAAAGATCGATTCACTCAATGAAATGCAGCAGGCATCAGTGGACGCAAACAAGCATCACAATGATGTTATCCTGTTGTCGGCTACCGGTTCCGGTAAAACGCTGGCATTCCTGCTGCCCATCCTGGAGAATCTCGATCCGGCCAATAAAAATACCCAGGCCCTGATCGTGGTGCCCTCCCGTGAGCTGGCCTTACAGATAGAGAAAGTGTTCAAGCTGATGGGCACCGGCTATAAGATCACCGCCTGTTATGGCGGACACCTGAGGGAAACAGAAGAGAATAACCTGATACAGCCACCAGCAGTGATTGTAGGTACCCCCGGCCGCCTGGGAGACCACATCCGCAGGGAAAATATCACCACCGCAGCCATTGAAACGCTGGTACTCGACGAATTTGATAAAACCCTGGAGCTCGGATTCCAGGAGGAAGTGTCTTTCATTATTGAATCACTCCCCAATATCAAAAAACGGATACTGACCTCCGCCACAGAGTCAGTGGACATCCCTGATTTCCTGTCGCTGGAAAAGCCGGAGAAGCTGGACTTCCTCCCGGAAGAAGGCACTCCTGCCGCCCGTTTAACGATCAAGGAAGTGTTGTCGCCGGAAAATGATAAGGTAGAAACCCTTTTCCGCCTCATCTGCTACCTGGGCAACCGCTCTACCATTGTGTTCTGCAATCACCGCGAAGCAGTGGAACGCACCAGTAAAATGCTGTCTGAAAAAAGTATTATCAATACTTTCTATCATGGCGCTATGGAGCAACAGGAACGCGATGCGGCCCTCTGCAAATTCCGTAATGGGTCTGTGAATGTACTGGTCACCACCGATCTGGCGGCCCGTGGTCTTGATATCCCGAATATCCGTTATATCGTGCATTTCCACCTGCCACATACCGAAGACAGCTGGACACACCGTAACGGCCGTACTGCCAGGATGGAAGCCAGCGGCACAGCGATCCTTATCCTGTCGCCCGATGAAAAACGGATGCCTTATCTCGCGGATGAAGTGGTGGAAAATATCGAACTGCCCGCTACCTCCACTATTCCGGACAAACCCAAATGGACGACTATTTTTATCGCCGCCGGTAAAAAAGATAAAGTAAATAAAGTGGATATCGTGGGCTTCCTGTCAAAACAGGCGCACCTTAAAAAAGAAGATATCGGTTTAATTGAAGTGAAAGATTTCTTCTCCTTTGTAGCAGTGGTGAAATCGAAAGTGCAAAATGCGCTGGAGATGATTAAGAATGAGAAGATCAAGAATAAGAAAGTGAAGATTGATATAGCGAGATAGGGATATGAAATAATTCAAAGAGGGCGTCTCAAACTTATGGGGCCGCCCTCTTTGTTTTTTACAGAGGTTAGAAGCAGGTATTCCAATATACATCACTGACGTTTTCCCCTTTCTGCGTGGTGGGCTGCAGTATTACTTCAAAACGGTCTCCTTTTTCTCCGGGAACAAACATCTGCCGCACGGTGCAGTGATACCTTCCTGGCGCCAGCGTAATATACAGATCTGCATTTAGCTTATCAGGAATTACACAATCTTCAAATTGCGCCGCCATTGTAAGGTCTGTATAATTCGTAAGATACAATCTGCCATCCGTTACCACAATGGTACTTTCAAATTGCCGGAATGCATCTTTCCCGGATGCAGACTCCAGGAATTCAACCGTCCAATCTCCACCACCCGGCGAAGTTTCCCAAACGATCAGCGTTTCATTGTTGATCGCCTGGGTAAAATGACGGAATAACTGGTCCAGCTTCCAGTCGTTATCAACGAAGGAATGATAAGCAGCGGCATTGGCAATCCCAATAAAGCCATCTTCATCGCCTATACGAAATTCGCGTGCTGTTGTTTCGGACATTAGTAAAGATTTAAAGGTTAACAGTGGATCAAATATACAAAAACAATGGTTGGGGTAAACTAGATGAATTTACCCGGAGAGGGATTGACTTACTACCTGTAATGATTGAAATAAATTTATGGGCGGAAAAATATTTTCCTATACCGGAAGATAGAAGAGCGCTGTTGAAAGAAGTGAAAAAGGATAAAGCCGGATTTATCAAAGCAACGATTAAAGAGTTGGAGCGTTGAGGGAGATGATGTCTTTCTCAAAAAGTAACTGCGGTTTCACAAAGGGAGCGAGGTAAACCGCCGCCAGCATTGTTTGTTGTTTCCCTGAATGATTAAATATGATCGGCCTGTACGTGGCAGGCTCTGTAGATTTTCGAAATCGAAATGCAAAATCTACTATAGATGACTAAGAATGAGATGATATTGGCTGATCATTCAGTTTCGAATAGTACTGAGAAAAAGAAAATAAAGTATATCGGATAATAATAAAAACAATTATTACATTTAATCAGGATGTCAGATATTCTCTGAATCTTAAATGAAATGTAAAACCTATACACAATTTAATTAAGTACCTATGAGGTTACAGCTTTTCTGGCTGCTGATATGTTGTTTGTTATCCGGCATGTTTAAAGTTACGTCAGCACAATCTATTATCGGACGTCCACAATTTGACTATTCACCAAAAACGCCTGCAGTAGCTGTCATGCAGCAAATGGTTGATATACCTGTCAGTAATTATACTGGGGCAGCCAATATTTCCATTCCCTTACATGTTGCGGGATCGAAAAGTATTCAATTACCGGTTGAATTGAGTTATGGTACTGGTGGTATTAAAGCAGATCAGGAACCAACAGCTGTTGGACTTGGGTGGGCGTTGAACGCAGGTGGGATGATTTCCCGTACAGTGAGGGGAAACCCGGATGAGGGAGTATATGTTAAGACGATAAGAGATTCTATCTGGATAGGATCACCGTATAATATCTATTTCAGGTACTGGCCGAATAAAATGGATTCTTTTGCAAACCTGCGACAGATTTACGGAGGATATTATATTGATGGAGGGAATAATATGGATCTTGCTGGCATTGAGTCCTCAGTTTTGGCACACAACCATAGCGTGCTGATAAAAGAGATTCCACCACCAAATTCATCAGATTGGATGTATCTTGGATTGAATGATAATGCACCAGACTTGTTTTATTTTAATTTTGCCGGGTATTCTGGCAAATTTTTCTTTGGAAGGGGTAAAGTGCCTATTTTGATTCCCTACAATAAAGATATCAAGATAGAACCGGTTTTTTTTCGAGGGATAGAACCAACTGGCTATACCAAAAATTATTTTGATTCCTGGGCAATTAGCACGCCGGATGGTCTTACCTATTATTTTGGCGAAACTGCTACTGCTAAGGGCTATCGCACTTTTACAGGTGGACTGCATCCCAACAGCTGGGCACTTACAAAAATTGTTAATAATCTTACGAAAGACAGCGTAATGCTGGACTATGATTATTCAAATACCAGGTACTATCCCAATACAAATGATCAGTACTTCGTAACCGAAGATGATTTCGTTCATTGCGGCGGAAGAACTGGTGGCCTCAAACGGTCGATTGATCTCAAAGAGCCGCAGCTTAGTGCCATTCGCACCAGAACAGAGAAATTGGATTTTTACTATTCGGCGGCAGCAAGTAGCGGCGAGGCGATTTTTAATCGATTAGACTCCTTGGTAGTAAGAGATATAAATTCGTCGCGGGCCTATAAAAAAATACAGCTCACCTATGATAAGTTTTTGTCGGGAAGATTGAAACTGCAAGAAGTATTGATCACTAATTATCAGCATACCCAGGTATTGCCATACACATTCAATTATTATGATACCGCTTTTCAGAAGATCATAAATCCTAATCCATTTATCAATGATTCTGTGCCCTTCTTTAGCTCTTATTCGCAGGATTTCTGGGGTTATTATAATGATGCGCTTGGGAATGCAAAGGCAGAATCCCTGTTTTTAACCAGTGACAGCTGTAACCGTGTTAATCGCCAGCCAGCATGGCCGCAGATGCAACGGGATATCTTGACAGAAGTGATATATCCTACAGGAGGAAAGCTAAGATTAGTGTACGAACCACATAAGGCTTCTTTCGGGAGATCAGTGAACGGGAATGTAGGGGATTTTGAAACTTATTTCTGTGAAATAAATCATCACTTTACGCTTTCCAGCATAATAGGCGGGCTTCGGGTTAAAAGAACAGAACTGATTGATCCTGTAAGAAATGATACTATTATCCGGAGTTATAACTACAATGCTTTCGGTAGCACAAATTCATCTGGTTTTTTGCATGTTTCGCCTTCATTGATTGCTGATACACGCAACTTTGACTGCAACGGCAATCAAACCAATGCGCCTAAATACCTTTTGGCCAGTCACAATATGCACAATGGCTCTGGTGACGGATCTCATGTTACCTACAAGCAAGTAACGGTATTGCAGGAACGGAATGGAGCCTCAAACGGTTATTCCCGTTATGAATACTTCGATGATACCAATACAGATTCCTCTTTCTACTTTGATATATGCGACGATGTGCACAGTTTCTGCCTGGGAGAAAATCATGATGTTTTACCCTTTTGGCAGATTAAAACATCTTTGGAGAATCTCCTCGCCGGTGCTGCGAAAACAAGCAGCACATATAATGCAGCTGGTCAGTTACTAAGTGAAGAGAAGAATAACTATTTCTCACTTAAATATGCAGGCATAAACCGGGTACTGGAGATGAATATGTTATTTAGCCCGGACATATGCGACCGGGTTCCTGCTATTCCTGCATACAATGGCCCTGCACATGTGGCAAATGGTATGTTCATGCAACCTGAATATTCCTTCATTTTTTTTCATGCCATTAGTATAGGAAAGATGTTGGTATTGCCGAAAGAGAAGATTACCATCACATATGACAATACGGGGAACAAATTATCAGATACCAGCCGCTTTTATTATGAAAGCCCTAACCATATTAGTCAAACAGCTGTAACCAGCAGCGCGAGCAATAGGGACAGTATTGTTTCCCGTACTATTTATGGATTTGATTTGAAAGATGTGAATGGCGTAGACTCTCTTGGTCTGCAAATGAAGAATGCATATCTCAATATACCAGTAGCTTCTTTTGTCAGTAGAAATAATCAGGTTATTAATGGTGGATATATTCTACCTCGCAGAACATCTGCATCGGATGCAAAAAGTATACTCACACGGGAAGAATTTAAGCTACTCACTGTGAATGGCATAGTACCTACTGCATTGGGCCTGACAAGTACCTACCCCAAAATATTGACTTTCCCGGCATCATCCTTTCAACGGGTAGCCACCTACTCATACGATACAGATAATAACGTAATACAGGTACTGGAAAAGGACCAGAATTTAAATGGGTTTGTATGGGGATATAATGGTACTGCACTCGTAGCCAAAACAGCGAATGCGGGAGTAGGGCAAATTGCTTATACAGGATTTGAATTATCCGGCAACGGCAATTGGACGGTCCCCTCTGCTGTTAGAAATACAACGGCGTTCACTGGCATAAAATCTTATGCCCTAACAAATGGGAACATTAGTTTTACAATTAATCCCGCCGGCAAGGAAATGGTGGTATCTTATTGGTCCGCCGGAGGAGCTGCGCAGGTAAACGGAATTACGCCCATTGCCGGTGTTTCCAGGAATGGCTGGCGGTACTATGAGCATCTACTTCCCGCTACCTCCACAACAGTTACTGTCAGCGGTACTGTTACGATTGATGAGCTACGTCTTTATCCATCGGGTGCTCAGATGACAACTTATAACTATGATCCAATGTTGGGCGTTACGGCTGTTATTTCTGCTGAAAATAGTGTCTCCTACTATGAATATGATACGCTGAAGCAACTCACAGTTATTAGAGATGCTGACAAGAATATTATTAAACTGGCGGATTACCAGCAAACCGGATATACTAACACATTACCGCAATGGCGCTCAATAGGCCAATCCAGATGTAAACCCTGTCCTTTAAACACGTCTTTTACTTCTGATACAGTGCAACTACTATGTGCAGATATGAACAGGAAGAGCAGTACATGGAATACCCTCCGTTGGATGGATTCCGGGAAACCTCCTATGTGTACCAATATTGCTGGTTGGACCAATACGGCTACGCCTATCCGTTGTCAATTAGACGCCACCGGTCATAATACAGGCTACCAGGAACAGGAACAAATTGATTTAAATCCATGTAGTCCCACTTATAATACGAAACGATGGCTAACAACAGGTGTTTATAATGCGGTTTGTCCGGTATGTTCAGGTGACAACAGAAAAATAGTAAATGGTATCTGTGAAACGGGTAATAGGGTTAATACTGCTTCCCAGGCCATAATGATGCCTAATGGAACAACACAATACAAATGCACTTATCACTATGAATGGAGCGATTGCAGCAAAAGCGCAGACTATACGGACACCAATATATCCCCTTGTACCTTAAATCTCAGTTGCAGCGATTGGTAGTTGTTGCGTTTACTGATCCATTTTTTACACCCTGTTGAAAACGAATACAATGTATAGATTTTGGCTGCCTATAATATTATTGAGCATCGGATTTGAGCTATCAGCGCAGAATAAGCCCGATGTTACTACCCGACCTACGGCAATACCTGCTGCTATACCAGCAGCCTATATAAAAACACCTGAAAATATTGTTCGTGTCTGGGAACCGGATATGCCATCCTCTGACACTGCGGTGATAAAGGCGGCAAGCCGTACTGTTGCAGAAGTAAAACAGACGGCACAATATTACGATGGAATAGGAAGATTATTGCAAACAGTGACCAAAGGAATCTCAGCAGGAGGAAAGGACCTCGTTGCTCCTGTAATATATGATGGCTTTGGCCGGGAACAATTTAAATACCTTCCCTATATTCCACTAACAGGTAATGTTAATGACGGCAAGTTTAAGACAGACCCATTTAACGGGCAGAAAGCATTTTACCAGAACGGCACACTAAATCCCGGTGCAAGCGGAGAAACTATTTATTATAGTCAAACGGAGTTTGAAGCTTCCCCACTTAACCGCACGACGAAAATCTATGGTGCGGGGAATAGCTGGGCCAAAGAGGGTGGAAACCATCCGATACAAAATCAGTATCTGATCAATGCTGTTGCGGATTCAGTGCGGATATGGGATATCACCGCGGTTATTCCCACTAGTTCACGCACTTATGCTGCCGGCGAATTGAATAAAAGTGTAACTATAGATGAAGCCGGCAATCAGGTAGTAACTTTTACAGACCGGGATGATAAAGTGGTGCTAAAAAAGATACAGTCGGCCGCCAGTCCCGGTACTGCGCATATGGGATGGCTGAGTACTTACTATGTATACGATTACACTGGCAACCTGCGTTTTGTGATCTCGCCAAAAGCAGTAGATGCTATCAAGGGCACCTGGATAATTAACAGTACGATTGCAGGAGAATTGTGTTTTATATACCAGTATGATAATCACGGTAGGATGACCGTTAAAAAGATCCCGGGAGCAGACTCCACAGAATTGGTATACGATGTACGCGACCGATTGGTATTTCAGCGGGATGGTAACATGAAAGGGATACAATGGCTTGTTAATTTTTATGATGGATTGAACCGTGTTACTATGACTGCTTTATATAAGTCAACCAGTACACGGTTGGCATTGCAGACCAGTATGAATAATGTTTCAGGTACTGCGTCGATTCCATATGTTTTTCCGGGAGCAAAAGACCTGGTATTGGGAGTGTATGATGGTAAATTACTGTATCAGGCATCCAATAGTGTCATACTACAAGACGGTTTTGACTCAGGCACGGGCGCAGAATTTGTTGCAGAGATCAATACAAATGTGACTATGGGGACAGATACTATTGTTGTCAATAATCCCCTTCCCAATATTCTTGCGGCAGACCTCACGCCGTTGAGTTATACTTTTTATGATAATTATAACTATGCCAATAAGTTGAATTTTGAGCCAGGAGATATTATTCGCCCTAACGCCAGCGGCAACCCTTATGCTGAAGCTTTATCTGCAGTACCTAGTAACATGGTACGTGGAATGGTTACTGGTACGAAGGTCAGGGTGTTGGAGACCGGCCAGTGGTTAACAACAAGTATTTACTACAATGATAAAGGAAGGGTTATACAGACCGTTTCTGAGAATAATAACGGAGGAATGGACGTGCTGACAAGTCTTTATGACTTTAAAGGTAAACAGCTCAGCAGCTACTTGCGACATAAGGATCCGCAAAGTGGAACTACCCCTCAGACAACCATGCTAACTATGATGCAGTATGATCATGGTGGGCGGCTTGTAATTGAGAAAAAGAGGTTAAATGATACGATTATCCTGGAAAGAACGATTGCAGAGAACAATTATGATGAACTTGGATTGCTGAAACGGAAGCGAATTGGAGTTACAGGTGCTTCAACTCAGTTGGATACATTAAGTTATGAATATAATATCCGGGGATGGTTGAAAGGGATTAACAGATCTTTTGTAAATAGTGCCAGCACTGGTAACTGGTTCGGACAAGAGTTAAGCTATGATTTTGGCTTCACCATTAATCAGTATAATGGGAATATATCCGGTTCGAAATGGAAAAGTAAATCGGACGGTATTGCCCGCGCTTACGGATATTCTTATGACAAAGTAAGCCGGCTGACAGCCGCAGATTTTACACAGCAGAATACCAATGGTGCCGCATGGACCAAAGACAAAATGGACTTTACGGTAAGCAATTTATCATTTGACCCTAACGGTAATATCAATACAATGGATCAGAAAGGTATGATAAGTACTACTGTAGCAAACATTGATCGTCTTACTTATATTTACCAGCCATCCAGCAATAAACTTGCTGCAGTAACTGACACCAGTAATACTGCCGCTGCCAAACTTGGCGACTTTATTAACGGGACTAATACTGGCGATGACTACAGCTATGATTTGAACGGTAATCTGAAAAAGGATCTTAATAAAAATATGATTTCTATTAGATATAATTACCTGAATTTGCCGGATACCATTATGATAGCTGGGAAGGGTATTATTACCTATCAGTATGATGCGTCGGGTAATAAGTTGAAAAAAACAGTTGTAGATAGCACTATGGCTGGAAAAGTGACCGAAACAGATTACCTGACGGGCTTCGTATACCAAAATGACACCCTGCAATTTACCGGTCATGAAGAAGGACGTATACGAGCTATATTCCAGGCAGGGAAGCCTGTGGCTTATAAGTATGATTATTTCGAGAAAGATCACCTGGGCAATGTACGTGTGGTGCTGACAGAGCAAACGGATTTTTCCATGTATGCGGCAACTATGGAAACTGCTGCTGCCGCTACTGAAGCAGCCTTGTTTAGTAATATTGACAATACACGCGCTGTCAAACCCGTTGGATATCCTGGGGCAGAAAATGATGAGAAGAATAAATCGGTGGCTAAATTGTCGGCATCAAACCAAGGAAGGAAAATCGGACCTTCGCTCGTGATACGCGTAATGACAGGAGATACGATACAAATTGGTGCAAAAGCATTTTATAAATCAGCCGGGCCGCAAAATAAAAAAGCACCTTTAGTCCCTGCTGAAAGCATGCTGAAGGACCTGATAGCAGCATTTAATGGAGGTCAGCCTGCGGAGGGGGCTCATGACATATCCTTAACGGACCAGACGGCACCATTTAATAATAACTTTTATAATAGTGATTACCAGCGTCTGAAAGAAAAGGACCCCGACCAGCTAAATCCTGATAGACCTAAAGCTTATCTTAATTTTGTTTTGTTCGATGATCAGTTTAAATTAGTGGATGAGAATAGTGGAGTTAAACAGGTAAAAGCAGAACCGGATCAGTTACAGACATTGGCCCAGGATAAAATGGTGATAGAGAAAAGTGGTTTTTTATATGTGTATACGAGTAACGAAAGTCCTCAGGATGTGTTCTTTGATGATGTAGTGGTAACGCAGGCATCCGGGCCATTGTTGGAAGAAACACATTATTATCCGTTTGGGTTGACGATGGCGGGGATTAGTTCGAATGCGTTGAAGGGGGCGAATTATCCGGAGAACAGGAAGAAGTATAATGGAAATGAGCTACAATCAAAAGAGTTCAGTGATGGATCAGGATTAGAACTTTATGATTTTAATGCAAGAATCTATGATCAGCAGATAGGAAGGTTTATGCAAATTGACCCACTTATAGAAAGTGGGGAGCAGGAAACACTGAGTCCTTATCATTTTGCTAAGAATAATCCTGTAAAGTATAATGACCCTGATGGAAAGTGTCCTAATTGCTTGGTAGGGGCTTTAGTTGGAGCTGTTGTGGATTATGGAACCCAAGTTGCAGGTAACTTGATTCAAGGCAAATCATACGGTGATGCTTTTACGCAAGTTGATTATAAGTCGATTCTGATCTCAGCAGGAGCAGGAGCACTTTCCGGTGGATTATCGACTTTAGTACCTAAAGGGATTGCAGGTAAAGTATTGGTAGAAGTAGCGAGTACCGCAATTGATGCAGCTGAATCTGCAGCTAAACAGTATAATGATAATGGTAGTGTTTCTTTGGCCCAAACAGCAACAGATGTTATTGCAGGTAAAGTAGCAGATGGCTTGACTGGGAATATTAAAATGTTCTCAACAAATTCCATTAAGGCTACAGAACGACAACTGAGCAGGGCTGAAAGAGTAGCTGCCGGGGATGCTACAAGTAGTGGAAGAGCTGCTGCTGTTAAAGATTTAAAGGCCGAGCTAGCAAAAAAGCAAACCGTTAATTCCGTTGTAGGAGAAACAGCTTCAGGCGTTACTGGTAATGTTCTTCAGGTAACAGCAGTTGCTGCTGAAGGTCCCAAAGTGGTTAATTCCCCATTAATACAATCTGGAGCAGATACACAGATAAAAAAACCTGATTTTATTAAACCAATTAATTGATATGAAACTTTTTTTTTGGAGTGGTCTTTTACTTTTTATTGTATCATTTTTTTTTATGTTAGCTAATTTTGAGGATCTCAAAGTAGCTCGAAATGGAGCATTGGTAAATATGAGAATAGAGAAATTACCAAGTTCTTGTTTGGGAACGAGAATAAAACATTTTATGACAGTTAGTTATAATAGTAAACTCTATATAAAAAGGATAGGAGGAAAATATTGTGAAGAGCATCATATTGGAGAAGTGGTTGAAATGAAATTTTTGGAAGGATCGGAACTTGTATTATTCCCAAATGAATCCGGGATATCAAATTTAATAGCTCTTATAATATTAGGGTTGTTAGGTTTGTCCTTAATAATTTATTGGCAAATAAAACGATAGATTACTAAAAAGACAAAATCCGCAGGCAATTGTCTGCGGATTTTGTCTTTTATGCCTTTAGGTTTTTAGCAGTAGTCGTGAGCTGTGCTTCTTTAAGGAGAGCATCCACCACCCGTAGAATAGTATTGCAGTCTTCTTCAGAAATCTTATCCAGCAGTTCTAGGCGATAGTTATAAGTTTCGTTGCACCAATTTTTAGGATAAAGGTCAAGGAAGTTGTAGCTGTCACTATCCCTCCTTATAATACCGCTGCGTCACTTCAATCGCTCCCACAATATGATCATTAAACGCCTCCAGCTCCTCTGCCGGTACCCATAATTCATTGTGGATTTCGCCGCCTACATTTTCAATATTATACCTTTTCAGGAAATCGCTGTTCACGGAAAATTTAGTGACGAAGCCCGATCCATACGCCGGCACATTCCATTCCACGGATATCTGGATGGCATACGCTTCATTCATCACCGGGTAAAAAATAGGTTGATCCGGTCTTCTGGGCGGAAACCGTTTCCAGCCGGATTGTTCAATCAGCACCAGTTCATCTGGTCCTACCGGGCGATACAGGGTGGTTAACTCCATTGGTAATATTTATCTATTTTTAAAGAACGAATATAGGCAAATGGCAAGGAAAACCAAGCTCAGCAAACCGGAAATCCCGCAGTATGTATTGAACGATTTCCGTCACCTTCACCGGGAGGAGGCAGATACTTCCAGCTTTGGTTACAATAACCTGGAACCGGAGAAAAAGATTACGGGCATGGAAATCTATTCCAGTGAAGGATTGCGGCCGGCAGTGGGGCCTTTGAAATCTGATTTTTACCGGATCAGTATTACGCTCAGGGGTAGCGTGGATGTGAAGCTGGGACTGGAACAGTTTAAACACCGGCCCGGTACATTGAGCTTTACTTTTCCGGGACAGGTGTTCAGTAAAAGCAATATCAGTGCAGATACCTTCGGTTATTATATTTTGTTTAATGCAGATTTTCTGCAGGAAATTATCCCGGTAGATAAGATCCCGCAAGAGTTTCCCTTCTTCGATTATGCAGGCGTGCCCTTTATACAATTGCAGGAAGCGGAAATAACAGCGGTGGCGGATTTTTGTGGGAAGATCAATGAAGAACTACAGCATCACCGGCCGGGATGTGAGAAAGCAATCAGGATGTATCTCTATTTATTACTGCTGGAAGTAAAAAGAAGTTATGTGGCACAACAACTTCATTTAACGGCTACGGATACACGAAGCACTTACCTGGTGCCCCGGTTTAAGAAGCTGGTCAGCCAGCATTTTCTCTCTAAAAAAAGGGTAGCAGATTATGCCGCTTTGCTGGGTGTAACGCCTAATCATCTTAACCGTGTGGTGAAAGAGGTAACGGGCCGCACGGCATCGGATGCCATTGCGGAGATGCTGGTGCAGGAAGCGAAGGCGGTGTTGCGGTATACGGATACTTCCGTGGCGGAAATCTCTTACCAGCTCAATTTCAGCGACCCGGCAGGGTTTAACCGCTTCTTCCGGGAGCAGACCGGGCAAACACCGCTGGCATTCCGTAAAAATGCATGATCGGGTTAATACGATGCATCATTCCGGTAACAGTGAACGGCATATTATACCCCAACTTTGCGGGTATAAAACAGCAATAACATGTCGGACTCATTTGAAAGTAAAAAAGTAATCATTGCCGGTGGCTCTTCCGGAATAGGTTTGGCTATCGCCACCATATTGGCAAAAGAAAAAGCGGATGTAACCGTTACTGGTCGCTCTGCTGCAAAGCTCGCAGTTGCAGCAAAAGAAAACCCCGGTATTCAAACAGTGGCGCTGGACAGTAACAACCGGAAAGAACTGGATGATTTTTTCCATGCGCAGGGAAATTTTGACCACCTGGTGATTGCGCTGAGTGGCGCCAAAGGCGCCGGTAACTTTGCAGACCTGTTGTTACAGGACCTGCGCGATGGCTTTGAAGGCAAGTTCTGGCCGCAGCTGAATACCCTGCAGGCGGCGTTGCCTTATGTGAATAAAGGCGGCAGCATTACATTGATTACCGCTATTTCTGCTATCAGCAAGGCGCCGGGCGTATCCGGGCTGGCAGCTATCAATGGGGCCCTGGAACTGATGATTCCTTCCATTGCCAAAGAAATACAACCGTTACGCATAAACGCTGTTTCGCCGGGTGTGGTAAATACGGCATGGTGGGATTTCCTTCCGGCAGATGCTAAAGCAGCTACCTTTCAGCAGTATACATCTCAATTGCCCATTGGCAGGGTAGGGGAACCCGAAGAAGTAGCCGATACTATTCTTTTCCTGATGCGTAATGGTAATATAACGGGAACGGTAATACGTTGCGATGGCGGATTGAGTTTGTAATTTTCTTACACCCGCAGTGCCCTCATAGTGCGCTGAAAGGTTAGCAGCAACAGTTCATCACTCAGTAAAAAAGGAACGCCGGACATCGCAGAGTTATCGAGATGGAATTTAACAAGGGTATAGAACGGGCCATAGGCAAGGCCCCAGAATACTTCTGACGGCAGACTTACTATTTCGCCTTTCTCTGTAGCATTTGCTACAAACCGCCGCATTACCTTTTTGAAAACAATTTCCGGTGAATCATCCTGCCTTTTGATCAGCGGGGAGTTACGGAACTGTTCTAAGAAATGGTAATGCAGCGGGTAGGCAAGTATATAGTGATACCGGTTATTCCATTGCAGCCACAAACCTGATTCAAAGTCCATGTCGGGGTCAAACCCTTTCAGGCTATGCTGCACAAAAGTTTCTACCACTGCTGTATATAACTGGTTCAGCAGATCTTCACGGTTCCGGAAATAGATATAGATGGTAGACACAGAAATGTTGGCCGCCTTAGCAAGTTTATGCATGCTCAGGCCATCAAAGCCTTCATGAACAATCATTTCTATGGCCTTTTCCCGGATGGTCCATTCTTTATTGTCGTCTTTTGCGCGCATGGCGCAAAGATAAAAGAATGATTGTTCTTTTAACGGGGCGTCCTGATTTTTATTTCAGATGGATCAGTGAGCTGCCTGCGGGCAGTTCATAAGGGTCTTTGCCAGCTTCAAAGATCCTGGCACTCAGCGTGCCTTTAAGGGTTAACGTATCGCCCTGTGCATAGATCCAGCTGCCTTCCCTCAATCCCAGTACCGGCGTGGTATTTTGGGTATGGTATTCCCTGATACGCGTTTCACGGGTTTCGCCCATATGCTGTGAGCCGGGCTGCGGGTCCAGGTAGTGCGGGTTAAGATTGAAAGGGATCAGTCCCATCGTTTCAAAACTGGGTGGGTACACAATAGGCATGTCGTTGGTGTTTTGCATGGTTACTCCCCCGATGTTGCTGCCGGCGCTGCATCCCATATAGGGAGCGCCGTTATTCACTGCGCCGCGGAGTACCCCCATCAGCCCCTGTTCATGTAATTGCTTTACCAGCAGGAAGGTGTTACCGCCTCCTGTAAAAAATCCCTTTGCATTTTTAATAGCTGCTGCCGGATCATCAAAGGTATGGAGCCCGCGCACGCGGATGCCGATCTCTCCAAAAGCGGCTGCAGCCCTGCTGGTATAATCGTCGTGGGAAATACCACCCGGACGGGCAAACGGAACAAACACAATTTCTTCCACTCCTGCATACAATGCTTTCATGGCGGGTTGCAGATACGCCAGGTAGGCTTCTCCAAACAACGTGGAGGTACTCGCCAGTATAAAATGCCTCATAGTAAAAAAATTAAGTAAAGGTAATTCTTCCGGCTAAATTTACTTCCCGTCCAGTTCCTACTCATGTTCCACGAACAAATACCGGCAGTTTTCTGCGGAGCAGCTGTAAGAATAGCTATGGTGACGGTTATACAGACGAAACCGGCATTAATGATATACTGGTAGGCATCTTCCGCACTATCTTAATGATTTTCCTCTTTCCTGAAAAAATATTTCCCCGGGGAAATAAGCCATAGAATGGCCTTTCGTCACCTTTAAATGTTTTTTTTACTGTTTTAATTGTAAATGTGACAATTATTTTGTTCTTTTGAATTGTCGCAGCAAAACAGTGCTGTTGTACTGGATTTTTTAAAACCTCGTTATGAAAAAACAATATCGTTATATCCGTACGGGTATCCTGGGCCTGTTGCTTTCCACGCAAACAACACAAGCGCAAAATACGGTTACCTTTCGTCCGGATGCGCCAACTCAAGTTATCAACCGCAATATCTATGGTCATTTTGCGGAGCACCTGGGAAATTGCATCTATGGTGGTTTTTATGTGGGCGATACTTCCCATATCCCCAACACCAACGGGGTACGCAAAGACGTAATCGCGGCATTGCGTAAAATGAAAATACCCAATCTCCGCTGGCCGGGTGGCTGCTTCGCAGATACCTATCACTGGAAAGACGGGATAGGGGCGAAAAATAAAAGACCCACTATAGTAAATACCTGGTGGGGGAATGTAACGGAAGATAATAGTTTTGGTACGCACGACTTCCTCAACATGTGCGAGGAGCTGGGAGCGGAGCCTTACCTGTCTGGCAACGTGGGTAGCGGTACTGCGCAGGAGCTGGCCGACTGGGTGCAGTATACCAACTTCTCCGGTAGAAGTCCCATGTCTGACCTGCGTCAGCAAAACGGCCGTAAAGAGCCCTGGAAGGTACGCTACTGGGGAGTAGGCAATGAAGCCTGGGGTTGTGGTGGTAATATGCGGCCTGAATACTACGCCGACCTTTACCGCAAGTTTGCCACCTTCATGCAAAGCGACTGGAAAAATGCTCCTCTCTTTCGTATTGCTTCCGGCGCCAGTGATGGGGATTACAACTGGACGGAAGTACTCATGAAAAATATCCCTGCGAATTTACTCGATGGTGTTGCCCTCCACCATTACTCTTCGGTGGATTGGAACAATAAAGGAGATGCAGTTGATTTCACGGAAAAACAATATTTCGCTACTATGAAATCTGCCCTGCTGATGGATACATTAATCCGCAGGCATACGGCGATTATGGATAAATATGATCCGAAGAAAAAGATAGCGCTCCTGGTAGACGAATGGGGCGGATGGTATAACGTGGAGGGGGGAACGAATCCGGGCTTCCTGTTCCAGCAGAACACCATGCGCGATGCCATGATTGCCGGCGCCACGCTGAACATCTTTAATAATCACTCCGACCGCGTGCGCATGGCCAACCTCGCGCAGGCGGTTAATGTACTGCAATCCGTTATCCTTACCAAAGGAGATCAGATGGTACTCACACCTACCTACTATGTAATGGAGATGTATAACGTACACCAGGATGCTACACTCATCCCGGTAGATATTCACTCCAACGACTATACGTTTGAAAACGAAAAGCTGCCGGCTGTTTCTGCTTCTGCTTCCAAAGATAAAAATGGCATCACGCATATTTCCCTCGTAAATATTGATGCGCATAAAACACAGGAAGTAACGCTGGACACCCGCAGCCAGGCATATAAAGCCATCAGCGGTAAACTGCTGGCCTCTTCCAGGTTGCAGAACTATAACAGTTTTACAAAGCCGGATAATATTAAACCGGTGGATTTTAAAGGCGCTACGCTAAAAAATAATACGATCAGCGTAAAACTGCCTCCTTATTCAGTGGTAGTGCTGGAGTTAAAGTAACGAATAACGGCGTGGTGGGTTGACTGAACTGGAATCCAGTCAATATTTTAGCCACCCGCCGTGATTCGTAATTTTTTACCTTTTTTAATAAGTGTCAATATAACATTAAATATGAATTCATCCTGGGTAATAGGGGTAGACTACGGTACCGACTCGGTACGTTCTATCATCGTAGATGTGCATAACGGGAATGAAATCGCCTCGGCAGTATTTTATTACCCGCGCTGGAAAGACGGCCTGTACTGCAACGCAGCCCAGAGCCGGTTCCGCCAGCACCCGCTGGATTACGTAGAGGGGCTGGAAACCACCATCCGCCAATGCCTGCAACAGGCAGGCGCCGGAGCTGCCGCCAATATTAAAGCGATTTCGGTAGATACCACTGGTTCCACACCGGTAGCTGTTGATGAAACCGGTACGCCGCTGGCGCTCACACCCGCCTTCCACGATAACCCGAACGCCATGTTTGTGTTATGGAAAGACCATACCGCGCTGAAGGAAGCTGCTGCCATCAATGCCACCGCCGCTACGTTTGAAGAAAATTACCTCCGCTTTGTGGGAGGCATTTACTCATCGGAATGGTTCTGGGCAAAACTGCTGCATATTCTTCGTGCAGACGAAGCCGTTAGAAACGCTACTTATTCCTGGGTGGAGCATTGCGACTGGATACCATTCCTGCTTTCGGGAGGAAAACATATCAGTCAGCTGAAACGCGGCGTTTGCAGCGCAGGACATAAAGCGCTGTTTGCAGAAGAATTTGGCGGCCTCCCGCCGGATGCTTTCTTCTCCGCCATCGACCCCTTACTGCAGGGATTCACACAAAAGCTCTTTACAAAAACATATACATCCGGCGAAGCCGCAGGTCATCTTTGCCCCGAATGGGCAGAGCGGCTCGGTCTCCCTACCAGCGTAGTGATTGGCATCGGTGCGTTTGATGCACATATGGGTGCGGTAGGCGGGCAAATAGAACCCTACCACCTCAGCAAGGTAATGGGCACTTCTACCTGCGATATGCTGGTAGCGCCAATGGAGGAAATGAAACATAAACTGGTGAAAGGCATCTGCGGACAGGTACCGGGCTCCGTAATCCCCGGCATGATGGGCATGGAAGCGGGGCAGTCGGCCTTTGGCGACGCATACGCCTGGTTCAGCAACGTACTGGCGTGGCCGTTACAACACCTCCTGCCATCGTCTTCCCTGATTGATGCGGAAACCGCCGCCAGGCTGGCGCAGGAAACTTCCGGCAGGATGATCACCGAACTGGCTAAACAGGCGGCGCAGATCCCGCCGGAAGAACACAGCGAACTGGGTATCGACTGGCTCAATGGCCGCCGTACACCAGACGCGGACCAGTCGCTCAAAGGTACCCTCACCGGCCTGAACCTAGCAACAGACGCACCCCGCATTTTCCGCACCGTGGCGGAATCTACCTGCTTTGGCGCCAAAGCTATTGTAGAAAGATTTGAAAGGGAAGGCGTTCCTGTAAAAGGACTGATAGGTATCGGCGGCGTAGCCAAGAAATCTGCGTTCATCATGCAAATGATGGCCGATGTAATGAATATGCCGATCCGTATTCACCGCTCAGAACAAACCTGCGCACTCGGCGCGGCCATGTTTGCCGCCACCGCAGCCGGATTGTTCAACAGGGTGGAAGATGCGATGGAAGCAATGGGCCAGGGATTTGAAGTTACCTACCAGCCGGATACCCAACGCGCTGGCATATACGAAAACAGGTACCAGAAGTATAAAGCATTAGGCGCATTTACTGCCGCCATCACTATTGACTAATTTTTGTATGCAACAGTATCAACATATCCGGCAGGCCGCATACGAAGCCAATATGCAACTGCCCGCACTGGGACTGGTCATCTTCACTTTCGGAAACGTAAGTGCGGCAGACCGGGAGCTGGGCGTGTTTGCCATCAAACCCAGCGGCGTCCCCTATGCGGAACTATCTCCCGAAAAAATGGTGATCGTGGACTTTGATGGTAAAACAGTAGACGGGCAACTGCGTCCTTCTTCTGATACCCTCACCCATGCCGTATTGTATAAGCACTGGGAACATATTGGCGGCATCGTGCATACTCACTCCACTTATGCTACCGCATGGGCGCAGAGTCAGCGCGATATTCCCATCTATGGCACTACCCATGCCGATCATAACACGGTGGATATTCCCTGCGCCCCGCCCATGTCTGACGAGATGATTGCCGGCGACTACGAATACCAGACCGGCTTCCAGATCATGAATGCACTGACGGAACGGGGACTCACCTACGAAGATATTGAAATGATCCTGGTAGGAAACCATGCGCCCTTCACCTGGGCCGAAACTCCCGCTAAAGCAGTATACAACAGTGCCGTACTGGAATCAGTGGCACAAATGGCGTATCTCACTGAGTCGATCAACGGGAATGCACCGCGACTGAAAGATGCATTGATCCGGAAACATTTTGAACGTAAACACGGCCCCAATTCCTATTACGGGCAATAAACCAAGCAACATGATTAATCTGAAAAATTTCGAGATCTGGTTCGTTACCGGCAGTCAGCACCTGTACGGAGAAGAAACATTGAAACAGGTAGCTGCACACAGCCAGGAAATAGCCGCCTCCCTGCATAAGGATGCACGTATACCCGTTACCGTGGTTTACAAACCCACCGTAAAAACACCTGACGAAATTTACGCCGTATGCATGGAAGCCAATGCTGCTCCCAACTGTATCGGTGTGATCACCTGGATGCATACTTTCTCCCCGGCTAAAATGTGGATCCGTGGCCTGAAAGCATTATCCAAACCCATCTGTCACCTGCATACCCAATTCAACCGCGATATCCCCTGGAGCGAAATAGATATGGACTTCATGAACCTGAACCAGAGCGCGCACGGCGACCGGGAGTTCGGATTTATGATGAGCCGCATGCGCATGAGCCGGAAGGTGATCACCGGCCACTGGCAGGACCCGGAAGTACTGGGAGAACTGGGCGCCTGGGCAAGGGTCGCCGCCGGCTGGCACGACTGGCAGGGCGCACGCTTTGTTCGCTTTGGTGATAACATGCGCTTCGTTGCGGTAACCGACGGTGATAAGGTAGAAGCAGAATCCAAACTGGGCTTCTCCTGCAACACCCACGGCATAGGCGATCTCGTAAGTGTGATCAATGGTATCTCCGATGCAGCCGTGGCCTCCCTCGTAAAAGAATACGGTGACGCATACACGATGTCTTCCCCACTGCTGCAGGACCCCGCATTGAAAGATGCGGCACGCATAGAACTCGGCCTGAAAGCATTCCTGGAAGACGGGAACTTTAAAGGCTTCTCCGATACCTTTGAAGACCTGCACGGTATGATACAACTGCCGGGCATTGCGGTGCAACGCCTGATGAAAGCTGGATATGGCTTCGCTGGTGAAGGCGACTGGAAAACAGCGGCACTGGTGCGGGCCATGAAAGTAATGGGCAGCGGTTTACCCGGCGGCAACTCCTTCATGGAAGATTATACCTATCACTTTGATCCGTCTGATCCAATGGTGCTGGGTTCCCATATGCTGGAGATCTGTGAGTCCATTGCCAGCGGAAAACCATCGTGCGAGAAGCATCCGCTGGGTATTGGTGGAAAGGCTGATCCGGTAAGACTGGTGTTCAACTCCGCTGCGGGACCGGCGATCAACGCCTCTTTAGTAGACATGGGTAACCGTTTCCGCCTGCTGGTAAATGAAGTAGAGGCTGTGGAACCACCACAGGATCTGCCGAAGCTGCCGGTAGCCCGCGTATTATGGAAGCCTTATCCTGATATGAAGAAAGGCTGTACCGCCTGGATACTGGCCGGTGGCGCCCATCACACCTGTTACAGCCAAAACCTTACCTCCACACATATGCAGGACTTTGCAGAAATGGCAGGTATTGAACTGGCACTGATAGGAAAGCATACTGACCTGCGCGAGTTTAAAAATGAACTACGCTGGAACGATGTATCCTATAAATAATTCCACCCACCGGCGGCAGGTGCTTCCGCACCGCCGCCGGCTGCTTTATAACATGCCAACTTCTTAAAGCAAAAGCAAATAAACTGCCCGTTATGCAAAACATCCTTTCCACCGGCGATATACTCGTCTTCATTACTTATTTCATTATTGTTTCCGTATATGGTTACTGGATATACAAACGAAAAAAGAAAACAGAAACGAATACAAAAGACTTCTTCCTCGCTGAGGGAACCCTTACCTGGTGGGCAATCGGTGCGTCACTGATTGCGTCAAATATTTCTGCGGAGCAGTTTATCGGCATGAGCGGAGATGGCTATTTCGTTGGGATTGCCGTAGCGGCCTATGAGTGGGTCGCCGCGATCGCCCTTATCATTATTGCAGTTTGGTTTATTCCCATCTACCTGAAGAATAAAATTTATACCATGCCGCAGTTCCTGAAAACGCGGTATAATGAAACGGTAGCATTGATCATGGCTATCTTCTGGTTATTTCTCTATGTGTTCGTTAACCTCACCTCTATTCTATACCTCGGCGCATTGGCCATCAACGGCCTGTTGGGCGGGGAATACCTGCATGTGGTAATGATTGCGCTCTCCGTATTTGCCATCATCATTACGCTCGGTGGTATGAAGGTAATCGGTTATACTGATGTGATCCAGGTAGGGGTATTGATCATCGGCGGACTGGCAACTACCTACATGGCCTTAACGCTGGTGAGTGAAAAGTTTGGCCTGGGACATGACGCCCTGGCTGGTTTCAACGCCCTTATGAAAGATGCACCGGATCATTTTCATATGATCCTCGCAAAACCCGATGCAAACTCTTCGCAGGAATATATCAATAAATACCTGGTGCTTCCGGGCATCCTGATGTATGCCGCCGGCCAGTGGATCGTGAATCTCAACTACTGGGGTTGTAACCAGTACATCACGCAACGTGCGCTGGGAGCCAATCTGCAAACTGCCCGTAACGGTATCCTCTTTGCGGGTTTACTAAAGATCATGATGCCCATCATTGTGATGCTGCCTGGTATTGCGGCGTATGTGCTGCAAAAAAATGGCCACCTGCCTGGCCTGTCCAGTAAAGATGGCGCCTATACAGCCATCCTCGGCTTCCTGCCATCCGGGCTGAAAGGCTTGTCTATAGCGGCGTTAACCGCTGCCATTGTAGCGTCTCTGGCAGGTAAGGCCAATAGTATCTCCACTATTTTTACACTGGATATTTACCGTAAATATATTAAGAAGGATGCCTCTGAAGCAAAGCTGGTATGGACCGGTCGCATCACCGTAGTTGCTGCCATGTTGCTGGGTATCCTCTTTACCTGGAACGATTTACTGGGTATTGGCGGCGAAGGTGGATTTACCTTTATCCAGAAATATACCGGCTTTATCAGTCCCGGTGTATTTGCCATGTTCCTGCTGGGTATGTTCTGGAAACGCACTACCGGCGCTGCTGCAGTAGCAGGAGTTATTACCGGCTTCACGCTGTGTGTGTTCTTTAACCAGTTTGCACCTGCCGTACTGGGTCATGAAACTATTTTCTATACAGCTTATCCAAATGGCAAAGGCGGGTACGAAATACCTTTCCTCATCTGTATGGGACTGGCCTTTATGTTTACCATGATCGTAATGATCGTTATCAGCTTTGCCGGACCAAAAGTGAATCCTAAAGCCTTTGTACTTGATAAGACCATGTTTAAGATCACCCCGGCTACCACCGTGCTGATTGTAATAACATTGCTGTTGTTATCTGCTTTGTACATCAAGTTCTGGTAATCCTGGGAAAGACAAAATCCGCGTTATTAATTTGTACCTTCACCGCCTAATTTATCGTTATGAAAAGATATTCGCAGCAGACCCGGTTATTATTCGCCGTTGATTGTATCATTTTTGGGTTCGATGGCCAGGAAATGAAACTGCTGCTGATACAAAGAGGGTTTGAACCCTGCAAAGGGCAGTGGAGCCTCGTGGGTGGCTTTATACAGGAACATGAAAGCGCTGAAGATGCCGCCAGCAGGGTACTGAAAAATCTCAGCGGACTGGATGGCATTTATATGGAGCAGCTCCATACTTTTAGTTCTCCTTCCCGTGACACCGTGGAACGTACCGTATCAGTTGCCTATACTGCACTGATCGATATTCAGAAATACAAACAGCAGCTGAATGAAGACTTCCACGCCGTATGGTTTCCTATTAACCATCACCCGGACCTTATCTTCGATCATAAAGTGATGGTAGACCTGGCAAAGGAGAAGCTGCGATATAAAGCTGCATTGCATCCGCTGCTGCTGGAACTGTTGCCGGGCAAGTTCACCATTCCTCAATTGCAGCACCTGTACGAATCTGTTTATAACATCTCTTTTGATAAGGGTAACTTCAGCCGCAAGATCCTGTCTACCAAACTGCTGGTAAAGCTCACGGACAAAGACAAACTAAGCTCCAAGAAGGGCGCCTTTTATTACAGGATCGACCGGAAAAAGTACCACGCTAATTTCCATGCCTTCCTGAACTTTGTGCCTGATCCACATATGCTGCAGCATAACAACGGAGGGTGAGGGAGGAATTGAAATGCACTCCATGCAGTTGCAGGAAACCATTGGATAATAATGGTACCGCTATCCGGGCAAGAAAAAACTGGAATAATTACATATGAAAGCACAACGTATTATTGCGGCATTCACCATGCTGATGGGCGTATATACTATCCCGTTAGCCGCACAGCAACCATTGAATTTTACGGTGAAGGCCGGTGAAACAAAAACGCCGGTATCGCCCAACATGTGGGGTATCTTCTTTGAAGACATCAACCTCAGCGCTGACGGCGGTATTTATGCGGAGCTGGTAAAGAACCGTTCCTTTGAATTCAGTACGCCACTCATGGGCTGGAGCATTCCAAAGGATGCGGTATCCAACGGGCAGATACTGGTCGTTAACCGTAAGGAAGACCATCCCTCCAACCCACACTTTGCCAGGATAACGATGCCGGCTACACGTAGTTTTGAAATAGTGAATGAAGGTTTCCGTGGCATGGGTATTAAAGCCGGGGAGCAGTACAATTTCTCTTTGTATGCCCGTGAACAGGAAGGCGCCGCAATAAAGCTCACCGTTGCGTTACTGGATGATGCCGGTAAAGAAATTGGCAGCGCCACCGTAGCGCCCGGCGGCAGCGGATGGCAACAGTATAAAACCAGTTTCACCGCTACCGCCGCTGCGGCAAAAGGTAAGCTGAAGGTAACTTTCAGCGGCTACGGAGTAATAGATGTTGACATGATTTCCCTGTTCCCGCAACATACCTGGAAGGAACGGAGCAACGGGCTACGCGCCGACCTGGTACAATTGCTGGCCGACCTTCATCCCGGCTTCCTCCGGTTTCCCGGTGGTTGCATCGTAGAAGGGCGCGAGCTGGTAAACCGTTACCAGTGGAAAAAAACAGTTGGGGATGTGAACGACCGCGAAGTGATCATCAACCGCTGGAACAACGAGTTTGCGCATCGCGCTACACCGGATTACTTCCAATCGTTCGGACTTGGTTTCTTTGAATACTTCCAGCTGTCGGAAGATATAGGGGCCTCGCCGTTACCGATCCTCAACTGTGGCATGGCCTGTCAGTTTAACAGCGCAGAAGTGGTAGCTGTGAATGAACTGGACCCTTATATCGAGGATGCACTGGACCTGATTGAATTTGCCAATGGCGATGTAAATACAAAGTGGGGTGCGCTGCGCGCAAAGATGGGCCACCCGGCGCCATTTAACCTGAAGATGATGGGCGTAGGTAACGAGCAGTGGGGGCCGCAATACGTAGAACGCTACACCATTTTTGCAAAAGCCATCAAAAGCAAATACCCGGATATTAAGCTGGTGAATAGCCTTGGCCCCGGCCCGGATGGTGATAAATTTACTTTCCTCAACGACACGCTGCGTAAACTGAATGCGGATATCCTCGACGAGCACTACTACAGCTCCCCGGAATGGTTCCTCAGCAATGCAGCACGCTATGATTCTTACGACCGTAAAGGTCCGAAGATTTTTGCCGGTGAATATGCAGCGCATAGCAAAGGAGTAAATAATGGCGAAAATAAAAACAACTGGCAGTCTGCATTGGCAGAAGCCGCCTTCATGACTGGCCTGGAGCGTAATGCCGATTTGGTGACAATGGCTTCCTACGCCCCCTTGCTGGCGCATGTGGACGGATGGCAGTGGTCGCCCGATCTCATCTGGTTTGATAACCTGCGTTCTTATGGCACGCCTAATTACTATGTACAGAAATTGTATGCCAATAACAAAGGCACCGATGTGGTATCAATGCTGAAAGGCAACCAGGTGATCAGCGGACAGGATGGCGTATATGCGTCCACGGTAGTAGATAAGGCCACCGGTGAACTGGTGATAAAACTGATAAATACTGCAGCTACCGTTAAGCCCGTAGCAGTGGCGGTGCAGGGTGTAAAAAACATTGCTGCCAACGGCAGGTTAATTACCCTGGGAAGCAATAACCTTCAGGGCCTTAACTCGCTGGATCAGCCCACCAGCATCTCTCCGGAAGAAAAAAATATAGACATCAAAGGAAAAACAATCCGCACAGATGTAGCGCCGTGGTCTTTTTATGTGATCAGGGTGAAGATAAATAAATAGTCATCTGATGTATAAATATAAAAACGGGCGGCAGGAAAACTTTCCTGCCGCCCGTTTTTTTAAAATGATCATGTTTATTCTTTTACCATTCTGCAACCATACAACGGACCTGCGCTGTTATTGGCTTTTGGCAAAAAACGGATATTCACGCTTTGCTTTCCTTTTGTGAGGTGTTCTGGGATGGCGTAAGAGACAGGATAAAACCTGCTTTCCTTGAATTTGTTGATATCTTCTGTAGCAATGGTAGTACCGTCTACAATGATATCAAAGGTGCGGCCGCGGTTATCCATGCCCCAGTAAGTGCATTGCAGCGAATGACGGGAATTGGGATCTACCTTCATGTTAAAGGAGAAATATCCCCCGGGCCAGGCGATGCGCCATTTACGTCCATGTTCTTCTTCAGTGCTGGTTTTTTCGCCGGTGAATTCATGATCACGTTCCGGCTGCATTTCACCCGGACGAAGAATATCTGTAGTGCGTGCATCCAGCTCCTGTTGCGCTTTTTTGGCGGCTGCATATTTCACCTGCTGCTCCTGCCAGCTTTGAGGCGTAAATACATCCCAGTATACCGTGTAGTATTCATTGCGGGTCTGGTAAAAAGGGGTGAGTGCAACATCTTTTGGTTGCGCCGTGCCGGCAGTGCGGAAGAATAATGTGTTATGATCATCGGTACGGTTGATCCAGGTGCCCGGTTGCTGGTTGGGCGTTACGAGTACGGGTACGCCGCTTACCGGATCGGGTTCTTTCTCCCCGAGAATACCGGACAATAACACCGGGCCATAAAATAATGCCTGCCTGTTGGGATTATCAGGAAGCGCTTCTGTATAAACATCGGCTGGCAGGGTGAGCGTTACCTGGTCGTTGTTTTTCCAGCTCCGCGTAATAATGAAGTAACCGCTTTCATCTGTTTGTAATGATTGTTCCGTACCATTTACTTTCAGCGTAATGCCCGGGCGTGCCCACACCGGTTTACGGATGCGCAGGGTAAACGACGTTGTTTTCTTTGTGCTAACGGTAAGGGTTACACGATTATCTGCCGGCAGGTTGTTTTCCTGTTTTACTGTGATGCCTTTATCTTTCCATTCAAGTGTGGAGGGGATAAACAGGTTGACAAACAGGCTGCCATCGGCGCCGCGGTAGTAGATGCTTTCGCCGTATTTTACATGATTCTCCATTCCTGAACCCACGCAGCAGGTAAAGGTTTCAAACTCATTGCTGTATTCTTTATGGCCACCCATGCGGAGCGGAACAAAGTAACACATCATGCCGGTTTCGTGATGTTGTGAGGCAAGGATATGATTGTACAGCGCTTTTTCATAATAGTCCATTAAACTTGCCTGTGGCTCCAGTGCAAACAGGTGCCTGGTGAGCTTGAGCATGTTATAGGTATTACAGGTTTCGGTGGTATTGTCTGTCAGCGCTTCATTAAGTTGTCTTGCCGGCCCGAAGTATTCATAGTTGCTGTTACCGCCGTTGGCATATGAGTGATCCCTGGTTACTACTTCCCAGAAATACCGGGCAATAGCGGCGTCTTTGGGATCTTTATTCAGCTCATACCGGCGGATGCTGGCAATGGCTTTGGGGATCTGGGTATTGGAGTGTTTACCGGGTAAGATATCTTTCCCGATAGCCAGGGAGTCGAGGATACGTTTATCATAGAAACGGTAGGAGAGGTCGAGGTATTTTTTATCACCGCTGAGGGCATAGGTATTTACCAGTGTTTCCGCCATCCCGCCGTATTCACAGATCAGCATTTTCTGCATCTGTTCTTCTGACAGGTTTTTGATGACGTTGCCGGTCCAGTCGGCGATGCCTTTGTTTACTTCTAGTGCTTCGGCGTTATTGCAATAAAGCCAGGCATCCAGTAATCCGGCCATAATTTTGTGTACGGTATACCAGGGCGACCATCCGCCGTTGAGGTCGAAGCCCCTGGAGCGGATATCTCCTGCGGCAATTTCGGACCAGAGTTTATTATCGTTGGGGAAAGCCCCGATATAGCCGTTGTGGCGGTTTTGCTGGCACAGGGCCAGCTCGCTTACCAGGTACTTCACGCGGTTAAGATAGGCGGTGTCTTTGGTGGCTGCATAGTGCATGGCGCAGGCCGATAAATAATGTCCCATTGTGTGGCCTGCGAGCCCGCCGGTTTCCCAGCCGCCATATTGTTTCCCTTTTGCGGGCAGTCCTGCATTGGTGCGGAAAGCCGATAGCAAACGATCGGGATCTATCTTTAAAAGGTATCGCGCATCCGCCTGCATGGCTGTTTTAAAAGGACCATCCAGGAGGGTTACTTCCGTTAACGGGAACGGATATGCTTTTATGGTGGCTGTTGGCAACACTTTCATCTTGCTTTCTTTCCACTCCGGCACATAGGATTGGGCACAGGCGCTATGGTACAGCGGGAGGCTGCCGGCCAGCAACAATCCCGTAATGATCAGTCTTTTCATTTCATCAGTATTTAACAGGTTAAAGCTAATTCGCCCGGGGTATACTTACTTTCCCATTATTGACAGAAAGTACACGTATTTTAATCAATAGCATTTTTAATTGTTCTTGTGACAATAAATTTTAAATAAAAATATTTGACTTTAGCCGGATTATCCCGATATTTAATGACTCTTTTTCACTTAACATCAAAATACGTTATGGACATGAACTTTAAGGCGCTAACCGCCCTCGTTATCTCCGGTGGCACCATGCTGGCTTCCTGCAACAACAATGCTGCGAGGACGGAAGAAAGTAAGGATTCCACAGCAACGGCTGTAACAGCTGGTCCGAAAAGCTTTGGCCAGGTTGATGGCCAGGAAGTTTTGCAGTATACCCTGAAGAATGCAAACGGAATGGAAGTAAAGATCCTGAACTACGGTGGTACCATCACGGATGTCATTACCGCCGATAAACAAGGACAGAAAGGCAATGTGGTATTGTCTTACGACTCACTTTCCGGCTACCAGCAGAAAGGACAACCTTACTTTGGTGCACTGATAGGCCGCTATGCCAACCGTATTGCCAACGCGAAGTTTACACTGGATGGCAAGGAATATAAACTCGCCCCTAACAATAACGGAAACACGCTTCACGGCGGACTGAAAGGATTTGATAAAGTAGTATGGGCTGCCACTCCTGCGGGCGACAGCAGCCTGCAACTGGTATATAACAGCAAAGACGGCGAAGAAGGATATCCTGGTAACCTGCAGGCTACCGTTGTATATACGCTTACACCAGACAACGCCCTGCAGATCACCTACAAGGCTACCACCGATAAACCTACCCCGGTAAACCTGACGAACCATGCTTATTTTAATCTTTCTGCCGGAAAAGACAGCACCATCCTCGGACATGAATTGTCCCTGAAGGCAAGCCGATATACCCCGGTAAATGATAAGCTGATTCCAACCGGCAAACTGGACCCGGTAAAAGGTACCCCAATGGATTTTACCACTGCCAAAAAGATCGGTGCTGATATCGGTAAAGTAAAAGGTGGTTATGATCATAACTGGGTACTGGACAAACAGGAAGGCGTACTGGAAATCATTGCCACCCTGTATGATCCAACCAGCGGCCGTTATATGGAAGTGGCTACTACCCAGCCCGGTATCCAGTTCTATACAGGTAACTTCCTGGATGGCACGCTCACGAATACACGCAACGGACAAAAATATGTGCAGAACGCGGCACTTTGCCTGGAAACACAACACTTCCCTGATTCACCTAATCAGCCGTCTTTCCCGAACGTAATCCTGAAACCAGGTGACACGTTTTCACAGACGACGGTGTATAAGTTCTCTGTAAAATAAAAAGTAAAATAAAAGAAAAGGGCGCCTCAAAATTAATTGAGATGCCCTTTTTGTATTTAATCCCCCCTTGTTAATAAGCATTTTTAACCGTTAAAGCGTAGGTGTTGGGCGCTCCGGGAATTCCACCGCCTGTTATCACCGTTTTAACCAGTGTTACCGGGGTGGTGATGTTAATATGGTATTTTCCATTGCCATCTACCGTTACATCAGCGGTGCCTCCGGAAGTGGCAGTCGCTGAATAATCAACGGCGCCTATGGTCACCGCAGTACCGACCGCACAGCTAAGCGTCATATAACGTACGGTTGGATTGGCCGACATAACACTGCTGGTCGTCAGCGCATATTTTCCCGCTCCTAATGACCCCATAAAAACAGCCGTTAATGCGCTGCCGGAATAAGCGCCATGATTACCGCCATCTCCCGAGGTGGTAACTGTCATTCCTACCAAGGCACCGGTGGCAGTCTGCGCAGAGGCGCCTCTCGTATAAGTATAGTTACCCAGTTTCCAGCTGGATTCACTTGCCGGTGGTTCAGGCGTTGGATCATCATCTTTTCCGCCACAGGAAAACAACATCATGGAGAAGGATAGCAAAGCAATAAATGTGAGTGATTTTTTCATTCTCTTTATTTTTATTCGTTGGCGTAAAAATACTCAAAGAATGTACCCGGACGGGCTTTTCGATTGAAAATACTGGTTTGTGGGGTTATTGGCCTACCTGAGAACAGGTAGTATGCGGAGGGTTTTTATCCGCGCTACTTTTTTGAAAAACCAAAGAGGGCGGCTCAGAATAATTGAGCCCCCCTCTTTGGTTATAAAGGATGATGAAGATTAATAATTCGGATTCTGCACCAACGTTCCTTTACTTCTGTCGATTTCCTGTTGCGGCATCGGGAAGAAGTAGTTCTTAGGCTTTGTAAAATTGCGCGCGGCCCCGCCTCTTGTAATCACGGCGCCATTGTATGCCAGTTTTGGTTTTTTATACAGCGCTACAATATCTACCAGGTTGGCTTTATCCCAACGCAGCAGGTCCTGATGCCGCTTGTTTTCCCCGCATAGCTCTACCCTGCGTTCGTGCATCAGTGCAGTCATACCGGCATTGGTCACCGCAGGTAAAGTGGCGGAAGCGCGTTTGCGGACAGCATTAAGTTCTGCATCGCCGGCGCCCGGGCCGTTTAAACGGATCTTTGCTTCTGCTACCAGCAGGTAAATATCTGCCGCGCGCATTAGCGGTGTTTTGAGGGAGTAGTCCAGTCCGCCGGATGGTTTCCAGCTACAGAATTTTTTATAGTGATAGCCACTCCAGGAAGCCGCCGCCTCGTAGGTGGCAATACCGGTACCGATATTCACCTGGTCGCCGGGCTGCATGATGCAGATATTTTTGCGGGGATCGCCTGCTTCAAATTCATCTACCAGTCCTTTAGTAGGGTAGAAGAAGCTCCATCCGTTCCAGTTACGCGGGGCATGGTAGGTGATAAAATCGGAGTAGCCGTTTCCATCTACTGTTTGAACGGCGAGCAACATTTCTGAGTTGTTGCCGGTGGCTACGCTGAAATTATCCGCGTAGTTGGGCGCCAGTTTATAGTTAGCATTACTAACTACTTTGCTGCCATATTCAATAGCTTTGTCGAGTTTCGACCAGTTCATATACAGCTTACACAACAAGCCCCAGGCGGTACCTTTGCTTACGCGGCCTTTGTTGGCATCGTCGTAGGTTTCCGGCAGCTGGTCGGCGGCAGCCAGCAGGTCACTTTCTATCTGGGCGCGCAGTTCATCTGCTGTTACTTTGGGCTTGTTATAGAAAGATTTGAGCACGTCGTCTTCTGTGACGATAGGAACTTCGCCATAAATCAGCAGCAGGCGCCAGTAGGCGAATGCACGGAAGAAATGTGCTTCTCCGAGACAACGGTTCTTAATGGCCGGATCGATGTCTGTAATTTTAGGAACATAGATCAGCACGTTGTTGGCGCGGTTAATGGTTTCATATTTCCATCTCCATCCTACTCTTATGCTGTAGGTAGAAGCATCATAGGTGAAGTCTTCTATCACGGCGTCATAATCATGGTCGCCGCCGCGTACCTGGTCGTCCGAGCAGTTATCGAATACAAACTCATTAAAGCCGGTATAATCTTCTTCCAGTAAAATATTATAGATACCGGTTACCCCGTCGAGCGCATCGCTTTGGTTGCGCCAATAGTTACCGGTGCTGTACATTCCTTTGGGAGATACATCCAGCACGCTTTTACAGGCGGTAAAGAGTAACGTTGCGACTACTAATATATATTTGATCCGTTGCATAGTAATTAATTTAGAGTTCCCGTGAATTAAAAGTTGAGGGTAGCGCCAAAGGTAAAGGTCCTGGCCTGCGGATAAGCTGCTACGTCCACGCCTCTTTGTCTGTTTCCGTCGGAGGTGCCTTTGCTGCCATCTGAAGAGCCGCTATAACCCAGCTGCGGTGTTAATCCGGAGTAGTTAGTGAGCATAAAAAGGTTTTGTGCGGCCACATATACGTGTATATCTGAAATGCCGCTACGGCCCCATACTTTTGATGGAATGGTATAACCCAGCGATGCGTTTCTCAGCGAGAAGTAATCGCCGCTTTCAACGAAACGGTCGGAGGTGCGGTTATTCTGATTGGCATTGCCCAGGGTCATTCTTGGTACGGAGTTGCTGGTACCGGCGCCATGCCAGCGGTTCAGCGCATCTGCATAGAGGTTATACGGATAGTTGGGGTCCATACCCTGCATTTTATCGGCGTTGTAAAGCTTTACGCCGCTCACTCCGGCAAAGGAAAGACTCAGGTCAAAACCTTTGTAACCGGCGCTGGCCTGAATGCCATATACCATTTTAGGATTGGGGCTGCCCAGGTTTACACGGTCTTTATCATTTACAATATTATCGCCGTTGGTATCGAGGAAACGTACATCACCGGGTTGGATATTGGCTTTGTTGGGATCTTTGCTGATGTTGGGATCATTGTTGATCTCATCTGCTGTCTGATAGATGCCGTCTGTTTTCCAGCCATAGTAGGAGGCCAGCGGCTGACCAACATAGGTGCGGGAAATTTCCTGTCCCTGTCTGCCATAAGGAGTAGAGCCGATATAGGAAGAAGGGTCGTATAGTTTGGTCACTTCATTTTTAATAAAAGAAGCGTTGGCGCTTACATTATAATGGAATTTATCGTTGCCGCCCTGGTAGCCTACTTCTATTTCCCAGCCTTTGTTGTTCAGCTGGCCGAGGTTCCGGTCGGGGATGGCGGAAGTGCCGTGGAGGTCCATTTCAGGAGCGGGTACCAGCATGTCGTTGGTATTTTTATTAAACCAGGTGATGGTGGTGCTCAGTTTATCCTGGAAGAAGCCTGCTTCCAGGCTGATGTTGGTCATTTCGGCTTTTTCCCAGGTGATGTCCGGGTTGGCGAGTCTTGAATTCCATATGCCGGTGTAGGAGGTTTCCCCGAAGTTATAGCGACGGTCTTTGTTGATCTGCGCGAGGTACTGGAATTCAGTAACGTTTTGATTACCGAGTTGCCCCCAGCCGCCTGTAATTTTCAGGTTGCTCACAGCTTTTACGTTGTCTTTGAAAAAGCTTTCGTCCGAAATGCGCCATCCGGCGGAGAACGCGGGGAAATAGCCCCAGCGCTGATCCGGTGCGAACCTGGAAGATCCGTCTGCGCGGAAGGTAACGGTGAGCAGGTATTTATCTTTGAAGCCGTAGAAACCCCTGATGAATCCGGATGCGATGGCGTTGGCATTAAAGTAATTGCCTTTCGCGTCGTGGATGTCGTTACCATTGCTCAATACCAGCTGGTCTTTCGATTCATCATTAAAGCCCCATCTTTCCGCCTGGTTCCAGGAGCCATTGTAGGTTTGCTGGGAGTAGCCACCGGTAACAGTAAGATGATGTACGTTTGCCAGCACTTTATTATAGGTGAGGAAAATTTCGCTCAGCTGGTTGTTATAGCTTTCGCTGCGGTTAAAAAGTTCCGCATGATCGCGGGCCCTGGTTTGGTCCAGTACCTTTGGCGCGAAGTTGAACTGGTTTACCATGCTGCCATCAAAGCCGTAGTTGGCGCGCAGGGTAAGGCCATCCATGATTTCCAGTTCAGCATATACGCTGGCCAGCATGCGATAGTTTTTTGTCCAGGTGTCGGTGGTTTCCGCCGTGTATACCGGGTTGTTGATATCGCCGAGTTCATTGCTGGCTTTGGAGGTGCCCCAGCTGCCATCGGGATTGTGAACGGGAATGGCGGGGTTAAAGCGGAGGGCGCTAAAAATAAGACCTGTCTGAGAAGAGTAGGTATCCGGGCCGCTGTTTTGTTTGTACGTGAGCTGCAGATTTTCACCTACTTTCAAACGCTTACCCAGCTTGTGTTCCGAGTTAATGCGTACCGAGTATCTTTTGAAATAGGAATTGGTGATGATACCATTTTCATTGTAGTAACCGGCGCTGAGCATATAGTTGGAGCTGCTGTTGCCGCCACGCAGACTTACATCTGCATTGGTAATATTGCCGGAACCGAATAATGCTTTTTGCCAGTCGGTGCGTTGCATGGCATAATAAGGGTCCTGCCAGATGGGTTCAATGGGTACGCCATCGTTGGTATAGCGTTCCTGTTTCAGTTTCACCAGGTCTGGTGCGGTGAGCAGCGGGATATAGCGGACGGTATTGGTAACGCCGCGATAGAAATTGACCGATGCTTTCAGTTTTTCCCCGTAGTTGCCTCTTTTGGTGGTAATGATCACCACGCCATTGGCGGCGCGGGTACCATAGATCGCAGAAGAGGAGGCATCTTTAAGTATTTCCATAGAGGCGATGTCGTTGGGGCTTACATCTGCGAGTCCGCCTGCGGGCACGCCGTCTATAATAATCAGCGGATCTGAATTATTGATGGTACCCGTACCACGGATGCGGATGGAAGGCGTGCTGCCGGGCGCTGCATCCGACCGTACGATATCCACACCTGTTACACGCCCCTGGATGGCCTGTGCCGCGTCTGATACAGGCAGGTTTTTGATATCCGATCCTTTTACGGAGGCGATGGTGCCGGTTACATCGCGGCGGCTTTGCACGCCATAACCTACTACCACTACTTCGCCTAATCCTTTGGTGGCAGCGGCGAGTGATACGTTGATAACGGTTTGTTCACCGATCGTAACTGTTTGTGGTTCGTAGCCGATAAACGAGAACAAAACCGATTTAGCACCCGGTGGTAAAGAAAGGGTATAGTTGCCTTTTGTATCGGTACTGGCGCCGCTGGCGGTGCCGGGCACGGTTACGTTTACACCAGGCAGACCAGCACCGTCTGCCGCTCCGGTAACTTTTCCGGTAAGGGTCTTTTGAGCAAATACTGCGCTGGTGGCAGCGCATAGAAAGACCATCAGAAAGCATAATTTTCCAGTGAATGAATACCTCATAATTAATGAATAAGACGTGAACTTGAATAGAAACGTGAATGGAACAGATATACGGCCTGTCTCTCGTGTTGTTGCTTTAGTGTTTTTGGTTGTGATTGAAATAATTTGCTAAATCGTTATTGCATATTTGCCCGCTAAAGGCAATTTTTTACATAACTCACCGGATCACCAAAAAGAGATGAAATAAAGTTGGTCTTTCACATGATCAATATGGCACGTCGTAATGCTTAGTCAGAAAAGGAATTATATGTCTACATAACACCGCATCAGTTTCTGTCAGAAAGGTAACGATTTTTGTAAATGTACATGTATAGTTTTTTGCCCGGTTATGATGCTGGATTAATTATATATTAATACTTTGAAAAGGCGTAGGGGATACGCTTATAGGGGAGCATAAAAAAGGGGAACTGTTTTAATAGTCCCCCTGGTTGACAGCATTATTCAGTAAGAAGATTCAGCAGTTGTTATTTTTTCTTTCCGGGGGATAGATGAATCGCCGTTACGTTTATTCCTGTTGGCGAAATAGTACACGGGTATACCGGACAACGTGATAAATAATCCCGGCCAGGTGAATCGTGGTTTATATACAAACAGCAGTCCGCAGAAAGCTAAACCCATTAAAATATACAACACCGGTAACACCGGGTATCCAAACGCTCTGTAAGGCCGGTCGGCATCCGGACGCTTCTTCCGCAGGATAAAAATACCCGCAATGGTAAGCATATAAAAAGCCACCACCACAAAAGAGATCATATCCAGCAAATCGCCATAACGGCCGCTGAGACACCATAAGCATGCTACGAGACATTGAATCCACAATGCAAAGGATGGTACGGCAGAATGGTTTAAACTACCGGCCTTTTTAAAAAACAAACCATCTTTTGCCATCGTATGATACACCCGCGCACCGGCAAGTATAAGGCCATTGTTACAACCAAAAGTGGATATCATGATCATCACGGCAATAATGACGGTACCTATGTTGCCCAGCACAGCCTGTGATACGGACACGGCTACACGATCTTTTGGCGCATGAGCAATTTCAGATAAAGGCAATACGGCGAGGTAAGTAATATTAGTAAGCAGGTAGATGACGGTTACAATAGCTGTTCCTAAAAAAAGACTCAGCCCGATATTCCTCCGGGGATTCTTTATTTCCCCCCCTACAAAAGCCACATTATGCCACGAATCACTGCTGAACACCGATCCCACCATTGCAGAAGCAATAGCGCCGAAAGCGGCAATGGTACTGTAAGATCGTATACTGCCATCTGTTGTAAGCGGATGGAGCTTCCACGCATCCTGCCAGTTGGCCTGCCATATTTCCGGTTTAACCGCCAGCAGTCCGCATATGATCAGTGCCGCCAGGCTCACCAGTTTGGTCATTGTAAACGTAGTCTGGATCATTTTACCTCCTTCAATGCCCCGTGTATTCATATAAGTGAGCAGCACAATTACCCCGATGGAAAGCAGCTGTGCAGCAGAGATATGAAGCGTGCCTGCTGATAGCAACACATTTTCTTCACTGAACACCGGCAGGAGGTAAGCGGTAAATTTGGCAAAGGCTACCCCCACCGCCGCAATGGTAGCGGTTTGTATCACGGTAAAAAAACTCCAGCCATACAGGAAGGCCGTCATAGGGTTGTAAGCCTCTTTCAGGTAGATGTATTGTCCGCCTGCACGTGGAAACATACCACTCAGTTCCCCGTAACTCAATGCGGCGGTAAGGGTCATAAAACCAGTGATCAGCCATACCAGCAGCAACCATCCGGCGCTTCCGGTATGACGGGTAATATCTGCGCTGACAATAAAAATTCCGGATCCTATCATGCTGCCGGCCACAATCATGGTGGCATCCAGCAGCTTAATGGACGGTTTAAAGGTAGGAGCGTCTGACATAGTAGCGAATCGTAGTTTGGTTGATATTACAGGTTTATCTCCCCTAAAACTACAGTTACTTTGCTGGCAATTCTATTCGCTTTTTGATCAATACTATGCAGATTTTGTTGCAGTGCCCGGCGCCCCGTTTTCCAGCTGCTCATATTCCCGGAGGTAACTGCGGGGTGATTTACGGGTAATACTCTTAAATACCCGGTTGAAATTCGCAATGCTGTTGAAGCCACAGTTATAGGCCACGGTAGCAATACTATCGTAAGATCCGCCGGCCAGCTTTTTGCAGGCCTCGTTGATCCGCACCTCGTTCAGGAACGAAACAAACGTTAGCCGCGTATGTTTTTTAAAGTACCGGCAAAAAGCCTGCGGCGTCATATGCGCCTCCCGTGCAATATCTTCCAGCTTTATTTCCGCATCATAATGCTGCATGATATAATTATAGATATACCCGATACGGATGCCTTCCTGTTCATTTACAGCAGATAATCTTGAACCTGTGATCAGCGGCTCCAGGTTTTTTATAGTAAGAAAGAAATTGATCAGCTCCACAAATGCGAGGAACTGTGCAATGCCCTGCGACTGGTGGATTTTCAGCAACCGGCTGGAGATTTCCACCACATGCGCTTCCGGTACCTTAAACCCGTTCTGTGACTGATCTATAAAAGACTTTATCTTTTTAAATTCCGGTAACCCGAAAAGGGGCGCCAGCTTGCCTTCCGGGTTGAAGAAGAGGGTAAGGGCCTGCACATTCTTTTTATTCTTACTGCCAAAAGGCAGTTCCTCACTTTTTAATACATGCGGCTGGTTACTGCCTATCCAGTATATTTCATTAGACCAGAAAGCATGCATATTATTTTCTACGATCAAAGTACCATGACCATGCTGGATCCAGGTAAGCTGGATTTCCTCATGACGGTGAAGATGCGGATAAAAAGCCGGCAGCCAGTCCTTTTGTGTGATAATGGTTTTATCGTGCGCTACCGGTATCGTAAACTGTAATACTTTCATGTAATCACATTATTCTTTTTTTAACACCTTTGAAGGGATTGTAACCAAATTTAGGTGAAGATATGAGAACAAGTTATTAAAAAACGTTTAAAATCTAATCAATGCCTGATGTACTTTTAAAAAATAATCGGACAGACAGTATACATTAACTGTCCAATGTACATTTAATTACAGGGGATCAATACAACTTATGAAATACCAACGATTTCTTTACCTGCTGATTTTATGGAGCCTGCCAACCAGGCTGTTGCTTGCACAGCAAAGTAAGCCAATGCCTTACCTGCCCTCACATGCAGAGATATTGCAGCGATATAAAAAAGTACAGCTGCTGGACAGTATTACGCGGAAAACCATTTCCCGGCATAACGTGGATGCCAACTGGATGCCGGACGGAAAGTCGTTCTGGTATGTTATTGCGGGGAAAGACAGCAGCAAGACAGCTTATCTAGTGACGGCTGCCACCGGTAAAAAAGAGGTGATCACCGACACCGCAAAAATTGCGCAACTGGCTAAAAATCACACCGGCGCACGTCCTGTAAGGCAGCATGAGCCCAGCCGCTGGGAAGGATTTGCAACAGACAGCGTTTCCCCGGATAAACAATGGGTAGCCACCACCAAAGGTGGCAACGTGTATGTACGCTCGGTGGCCACCGGCACGCTTACGCCGTTTACCACCGACGGGAAAGCCTCCGGCGACTACTACGGCGCCCTGGCCTGGTCGCCCGACAGCAAATACCTGGTTGGCTACCGCATTCACCCCGTGGAAGATTCCTCCGTGTACTATGTACTTACCGACGTGGCAGGAACCACCCGCGGACAGCTGCGCTCCCAACCCTATAAACAACCAGGCGATCCTTTTACCACCTTCGATATGTACCTGTTTACCCTGGCCGGCAAAACCACCGCCAAAGTAAAAACAGCGCAAATCGATTTCTTTGATGCCCCGGCGCTGCACTGGCGGCATAAAGATCCGCGCTACTTCCTCTATGAAAAAGTAGACCGTGGCCATCAACGCTTCCGCGTAATAGAAGTAGATGCTACCAATGGTAACACCCGCACCATACTGGATGAAAAAACGCCTTCCTTTATCTACGAATCGCGCCTCTATACCCATTACCTCCCGGAAACCAATGAACTTCTCTGGACGTCCGAAAAAGACGGCTGGCGGCATATTTACCTGGTGAATACCCTCACCGGTGAAATTAAAAACCAGGTAACAAAAGGGGATTGGGTAGTGAGAGAAATAGACAGCGTGGATGCAAAGAAAAGAGAGATCTGGTTCAGGGGAGGAGGCAGGAACGCCGGGGAAGATCCCTACTTCCTACACTACTACCGTACGGACTTCAGCGGACAGCACCTGCGGGACCTCACTCCGGCCACCGGTAACCACCAGGCATTCTTTTCTCCCGATAAAAAATATTTTATAGATAAATACTCGCAGGTAAACGTGCCACCGGTAAATGAACTGCGCCGCACTGCCGACGGTAAACTGATCACCGTACTGGAAAAAACAGATGTGAGCGGCTGGAAAGCCACCGGCGTGCCTTTCCCCATACCTTTCACGGCGAAAGGCCGCGATGGCAAAACAGATATCTGGGGCGTGATGTGCCGGCCAACTGATTACGACTCCACGAAAATGTACCCGGTAGTAGAAAATATCTACGCAGGTCCGCAGGATGCTTTTGTGCCCAAAAGCTTTATGAGCTATTATATCGATATGCAAAGCCTGGCTGATCTTGGATTTATTGTAGTACAGATCGATGGTATGGGCACCGCCAACCGCTCGAAGGCATTCCATGATGTATGCTGGAAAAACCTGGCGGATGCAGGATTCCCGGACCGCATTCTCTGGATCAAAGCGCTGGCTCAAAAATATTCTTTTGTGGATACCTCACGGGTAGGGCTATACGGAACTTCCGCCGGCGGACAAAACGCACTGGGCGGACTGCTCTTCCATTCCGAGTTTTATAAAGCAGCAGTGGCTTCCTGCGGCTGCCATGATAACCGCGTGGATAAGCAATGGTGGAATGAACAATGGATGGGATACCCCGTAGGTAAAGAGTATGAAGAACAATCCAATGTAACCAACGCCGGTAAATTGCAGGGCCGCCTGCTCCTGATAGTGGGTGAGGCCGACACCAATGTGCCGCCGGAATCTACTTACCGGGTGATCAACGCACTGATCAAAAAGGGTAAGACCTTCGAGTTCCTGCCGGTGCCCGGCATGGGACACAGCGACGGAGGCCCCTACGGTCGAATTAAACGCCGCGATTTCTTCGTGAAAAGCCTGTTGAATATCAATCCGCCAGACAGAAATATAAACGAGTAAAATATGCCTCTTTTAAAGAAATTATACATGCTCCTTGCCTGTGCGCTGTTGCAGCAGGCAACAACTTCCGCCCAATCTGCGGATAATGACCTGTACCTCCAGACCAGCGAAGTGAATAACATCATGGTGCAATACGAAGCAGATGCCGGTAACCTGCGCCGGTTTTACTTTGTAGACAGCTCACCGGAAGGAATCACCCGCATGACCGCCCTGGTAAAGAGCTATCAGCAACGGCTGGAGCAACTGAAGTATGCCGCGCTGAATGTAGGCGCACAGGTAGATTACACCCTTTTTAAACGCCGGCTTTCACAGACGTTGGAGGAGCTGCTGCTCGCACAACAGGAAAGTGCACAGGTGAAAAAATGGTTTCCCTTTGCAGATAAGATCTACCAGGCAGAACAACATCGCCGCCGCGGGGAGAAACCGGATGCAGCTGCACTCGCCGCTCAGCTGAGCGATATGGCAAAGGAAATAATCAAAAAAAGACAGCAACTGGAAAACGACAGCTCACTCACCCTGCCCCAGATTCGCCGCAGCATCTCTACGGTGAGAGGTTTACGGGAAGCGCTGGGTAATGTATTTACTTTTTATAACGGATACGATCCGCTGTTTTCATGGTGGGTGCCCGCTCCGTATAAACAGGTGGACAGTCTCCTGAAAACTTACAGCACTGCTTTTAACAACAAGGAGAAAAGTACCGCCCGCATGCCGGAAGACGGCAGCGGCATTGCTGGTCACCCTATTGGAAGAGCCGCGCTGATAAAAGGATTGCAGGAGGAAATGATCCCCTACACACCAGAAGAACTACTGGCTATTGCCAACAAGGAATTTGCCTGGTGCGATGCGGAAATGGAAAAAGCCACCCGCGAAATGGGACTGGGTACAGACTGGAAAGCAGCGATGGAGAAAGTAAAGAACAGTTATGTGCCCCCTGCAGATCAACCTGCTGCAATGATGAAGCTCTACAACGAATCTGTGGATTTTATAAAACAACACGACCTGATTACCCTGCCGCCTCTCGCAGAGGAAACCTGGCGTATGATCATGATGACACCCGAGCGGCAGCTGGTGAACCCGTTCTTTACCGGTGGGGAAGAATTCAGTGTATCCTATCCCGTTAACAGCATGAGCCAGGAAGATAAAATGATGAGTATGCGCGGTAACAACCCGCACTTTTCCCGCGCCACCGTTCACCATGAGCTGCTGGCAGGACATGCCCTGCAGGAGTTTATGCAGAACCGTTATAAAACATACCGTCACTTTGAAACGCCTTTCTGGATTGAAGGATGGGCGCTTTACTGGGAACGGTTGCTATGGGACCAGGGATTTGCAAAGTCGCCGGAAGACCGTGTTGGCATGTTGTTCTGGCGTAAACACCGTTGCGCGCGTATCATCTTCTCTATTAATTACCATACCGGTAAATGGACGCCTCAGCAATGTATCGACTTCCTCGTAGACCGTGTAGGACACGAGCGGGCAAATGCAGAAGGAGAAGTGCGCCGCTCTTTTGTGGGTGGCTACAGCCCGTTGTACCAGATTGCTTACATGATCGGCGGATTGCAGTTTGAAGCCCTGAAAAAAGAACTGGTGGACAGTGGTGAAATGTCTTTCAAACAATATCATGACGCCGTGCTCCGGGAGAATATGATGCCCATTGAAATGCTCCGGGCTATCCTGTTGAATAAGCCGGTGCCAAAGGATTTCACCTCTGGCTGGCGCTTTTATAAATTATAATCTTACCGGTAACGTCTCCGAATGAGAGACGTTACCCTTTTCCTTCCCCTACCTGTTAAAATCAGCAACCTATCAGTTAATTTCCGGGAAGTAATATCCGGTCCTTTTAGATAGATTTGTAATAACAATTGTCAACAATACAATTAAAATAAATCAACCGGAATAAAGTTTAATATTTTGTCGACGCACCGTGTGCGTACCTGTAACATCGTATATCAACCAGAATTTTTCAACATCGCTTAAACCTAATCCCATGCAAAAAATTGTCATGGCCTTTATCGCCTTATTGGCGGTCTTACCATCTGTTGCCCAGAACGTAAAAGTCAGCGGCAAAATTACAGATGAAAGAAGCGGGCCACTGCCGGGCGCCTCGGTCAAAATTAAAGGGAACTCCCAGGGGGTAGTCACGGACGATAAGGGAGAGTTTTCCCTGGCAGCGCCACCTGATGCTACTTTGGAGTTCAGTTTTATTGGCTACCTCAAACAGGAGCAGAAATTAAAAGGCCGCACACACCTCAACGTAGTGCTCACCGCGCAGAGCGGGGCATTGGGGGATGTAGTGGTGATCGGCTACCAGACAGTGAACCGGCGCAAAGCCACTGCCGCCGTTTCCAGCATCAAAGGAAAAGACATTGAGAACATTCCCGCCGGTAGTTTTGAACAACTCCTGCAGGGACGTATGGCTGGCGTAAATGTGCAGAATTTCACCGGGGAACCCGGCGCGGCGCCCACCATTTCCGTGAGAGGTAATACTGCTATCGGAACTTCTTATCAAAGCAATCAGTATAAAATACTAAACAAACCACTGTATGTGATTGATGATGTACCACAGTTCAATGATGATATGGTGGGGCCGGATATCGGTACCGGCACCAATAACATCGCCGGTTTGAATCCCAATGAAATTGAATCAGTGGATGTGCTGAAAGATGCTGCCGCTGCCGCCGTATATGGCTCCCGCGGCGCCAACGGGGTGATCATCATCAAAACAAAACGCGCCCGTACCGGTGCGCCACGCTTCAGCGTGTCGGCCTATGGCGGTTTAACGCAGATCCCTAAACTCCGCCAGGTATTAGTGGGGGCAGCAGAACGCCGCGAAAAAATCCGCCTGTATGATGATGCGTTTGAAGGCAACTACGACAGGCTGACGCATAAAAACCTCATCATGACGGACAGTCTGAACCCGGACCTGAATAAATCCACCGACTGGCAACGCCTGTTTTACCGCAATGGACTGGTGCGGAACGTGGACTTTAACGTATACGGGGGTACGGAGTATAACACCTATCGCCTGTCGGCCGGTATGTATATGGAAGATGGAATTGTAAAAGCCTCCGGATTTAAACGTTATACGCTCAACTACTCCTCCTCGATACGTACCAAAAATGGTGCGCTGGAAGTAGTACCTAATATCAGGCTGGCCCGCATGGAAAGAGGACGCGGCTCGGGCAGCGCCGACCTCTTTGGGGCTGTGGGACAAAGCATGCCTTCTTCCCTGTTTGCGCCGGACGAGAATAGCTTGCAGCGTGTGTTAGGGCGATATTCCGGTAATATGGACATCAACACCGATAACCAGGTGAATGGCGATATCTCTGTGCAGCTGCGGTTATCCAGCCAGTTGTCGTTCCGCTCCCGTAACTCCGTATCTATGGTGATGAGCCGCCGCGATGTATCAGTACCCGGTGAACTGAACGCCGACCTCGGCAACTCTGCGTCATCTACCAGCGGGCTGCAGCAAAGCTATACCACCTCCAACGACCTGAACTGGAACGCTGTATTCGGAAAGGGGAAAGAACATACTATTAACGCCATCGTAGGACAGGAAGTGCAGTACAGCACTTATCAGAATACCTATGCACGGGGCGACCGGGGCGCCAGTGACCAGATCCAGGTAGTGAATGGTTTCCCGCAGGGGCCTTATCTGTACGGCAGCTCTTCATACGCCGCCTTTGGTATCCTCTCCTTGTTTTCAAGAGTGAACTATGATTATAAGAGTACCTATCTCTTTTCTGCATCCCTGCGTGGTGATGCTGCATCCAGTTTCGGACCGGATAATAAGTGGGGATATTTTCCTGCTATCTCCGCAGGCTGGATGATCAGCAATGAACCTTTTATGCGTCGCTATTCCAGCTGGTTGTCCATGCTGAAACTGCGCGGCAGTTATGGTGTGCTGGGTAACCTGCCCGGCGATTACTATTTGCAGTACAGTCTTTATAACGTTGGCGCCGCCGGGTATAACGGCAGCGGACTAAACCCCAATACTTACAACGGCGCAGTAACCATTACCCCGCAATTTGGCTCTGGTGGCGTAGCACAGAAAGATATCAGCTGGGAGAAAACCGCCAGCTGGAACGGTGGGATAGAAGCAGAGCTGATGAACGGTAAATATTATTTCAGCGCCGATGTATATGTGAAGAATAGTAAAGCAGGACTCATTGATATGAACCTGCAGAGCACTACCGGTATCGCCACCGCTAAAACAAACGGCGCACAATTACGTAATTCCGGTATTGATATTAATTTCCAGTTCAGGAATGTAATGCCGGAAAAAAGTGCGCTGCGCTGGGAAATAATGTGGAATGTAAGTATGAACCAGAACCTTGTGGTAAGCATGCCTAACGATAACCGGGATCTTACCTTTGGTAACCTGTTTAATACCACGCATATCCTTACCCGCGGAAAAGCAGTGAATACTTTTTACCTGTTGAAAACATTGGGTGTGTATGCTACCGATGATGATGTGCCTACAGATAAGTACACCGGTAAGAAATTCCAGGTAGGAGCCGTAAATGATCCTGGTGCTAATAATCCTTTCAGGGCCGGCGAGTTTATTTTTGCTGACCTGGATGGCGATGGCATTATTGATGCCTTTAATGGCGGCATCACCGGTGATAAAATTCCTTATGGCAACCCTAATCCTTTCCTCACCGGCGGTATCACGCAAAACTTTTACTGGAAAAACTTCACCTTCGGATTCCTTTGCACCTTCACGTTCAAAAGGGATGTGCTGAACCTGTATGAATCCGACACCTATGGCCGCTACGGCTGGGATGGTTCCGGTAATGAATTCTCCAAATATGCGGTATCAGATCTTTCGTCCATGAATATCTGGCGCAAGCCCGGCGATAAGGCCCAGTATGCAAGAATGGATATTGGCACTTACCGCTATTACTACCGCGCAGATCAAACCTTCTTCCTGGAGAAAGGTGATTATTTCAGGATCAAGAACGTATCATTTGGCTATACCCTCAAAGAAAAGGCCCTGAAGCCGCTGCATCTGAACCGCCTGCGGTTTTACGGCCTGATGGACAATGTATACATGTTCCAGGCATCCAAAAGATTGCCGGATGCGGAAAATGTGAACCCTTATGGTGAGTATAACGGTGTCGGCTATCCGAGCCCGCATAAGTATACACTGGGCATCGATGTAGGATTTTAAAAACAGCTAAACACTTTTTATGAAACGGACTTTAATTATCATCATTATAGTGGCAGCATTTTTATCGGGGTGTAAGAAAATGCTGAACCAGGAGCCAAAGGATACCACTTACGAAGAGAAATTCTGGAAGTCGGAGAATGATATGAAGAAGGCTTTGGCTGGTGCATACGCTTCACTGCGCTCCAACATGCTCGACCAGGATTACTTCCATAACCTGGGCGACATGACGCTGGGTGATCAGTTTATCATTATCAGGCAGGGACCTTATTTTTCCAATTCCGACTGGAACATACAGGTGGGTAAGTTTGAAATGAACTACCTGGATGTTTTCCGCAACTGGTCGAGGTTTTACAGCACCATTCTGCAAACAAACCTGATACTGGAAAAGCTGCCGCTGGTACCGGACGATACCTTTGCCGATGATCCGGAAAAAGGACGGAAAAACATCGCAGGGCAAACTCTTTTTATCCGTTCCTATGTGTACTTCCAGCTACTCCGCACTTTTGGCGATGTGCCGCTGGTATTAACACCGGACCCTGATCCCATTGCCAATAAGCCGCTGGCACGTACAGATAAAAATATAGTAGTGCAGCAGATTCTGAATGATCTGGATTCCGCGGCCATCTGCCTGGATATGACTTATGAAGTAGAAGCCAACAGGGGTACTGTACCCAATAAAGCCGCGGTGATGGCACTGCAATCACAGGTATACCTGTGGCGGGCCTGCGTGATTAAAAAACCCGTCTTTGAAGCCACCCCTGATATGGCAGATGTAGCAAAAGCTTCCGCGCTGGTGGAAAGCATTATCAGCAGCGGGTTGTATGGTTTGCCGGCTCCCACCGGGAAGGTAGACAGTATCCAGTATGCAAAGGTATTTACCGGTAACACCCGTGAAAGTATCTTTGAGTTATATACGCGCTATGCCTATAACGAGGGCTCAAACAACCTGATGCCGATGAAGTTTCTGAGAATCCCGGTACTGGCCAAAACAGACTGGAGCCAACTGCTGTTGGGCAACAGCTTTGTGAATAACCTGTACCCACGCATTATTCAAACGGGTCCAAATCCGGAAGATACGCTACCTAATACGGATATACGAAGAAGTTTGTTTCTCTACGATGCAGACGGCTCCCAACCCATCTTAACAAAATACAGTAACATCATCTACAACAATCCAAATCAACAGGCGGAACCTTACCTGGATAATAATGTTTCCCTGATCCGGTATGCAGATGTATTGCTGAACCGCATGGAAATCGCCGTATACAAGGGAGAATTGGGAGAAGCCTACTCGCAGCTGCGGAGCTTCCGTCGATCGCGCAACCAACCGCAGATGGACTCTACGCTGTATGTAAGCGAATCGCCGCTTACTTACAACAGCCTGCTGGATGAAATCATGACAGAGCGCTCGCGCGAACTGTTTATGGAAGGCCAGCTTTATTTTGATGATGTAAGAATGAAACGATCCGTAGTGCCCTGGCTTACGCCCGCCAGGTATAACCAGGAAGGCTTCCTTTTGCCGCTGGACCCTGCGTTGTTCAACAACAACAGGTTGCTGGTGCAGAATAAATACTGGGCAGGTAAAATTTAATTTTTATCCAAATTGTTTATCATGAAGATTATTCATCTGCTACTCGGATCACTGCTGATCCTGGCAGCATGTAAAAAAGATAACTACCTCGTTGATGAAGGCAATACCAACCTGGAGAGGATCAGGAAGATGTCGACCTACGATTTCCTGAAAGAAAGTAAAGTGCTGGATACCGTGGTAATGCTGATAGATCGCGCAGGTATGAAAGACGAGATCAACGGCGATATTACTTTCTTTTCGCCCACTAATTTAGGTGTGGCCAGTTTCCTGGCAGAGCAAACACGCGCTATACAGCGGAAGTATAATAATGAGAACATCAAATTTACATTGGATAGTTTGACGACAGATAGTATTAAGTTCTTCCTGCGGCGGCATATATTCAAAGGTGTAATTGATAAAAAAGCCATGAGCTATACTAAGAAGAGCTTCACCAGCATTAACAGTGAAGGTAATTATTTCCTGCTGCTGGAGAAGTATTATATCGATGTAAGCGGTATCCGGTCAACGACCAACAGGATACAGATACGGCGGGTATTCGGATTGGCAGATGAAGACGTACCCGAAGGTACGGAGAACAGAGAACCTGATTTTTATGCGTATGTGCAAACTTCTGAAGTACGCACCGCAACAGGTATGGTGCATGTATTGGAAGCCAACGCCAACATGGGATTTTACATTTACAGGGAAAACTAAAAATAAGATGACTATGAAATATATCTTATTCGCCATCATTGCATTTGTATTGATGAATGCCGCGTGTACCAAAGTGGAAGAAGGTTTTCTGAGCGATGGTATCCGTTACAAAAGCCCGGAGATATTTATTCCGAAAGGAATTACTGCCCGTTATCCCGGCATTTTATTCGATGGTTCCACACCACCGGTAACATTTGAAATGCTGGATATACGGCCGGTAGGAGGGGGCAAGTTACCAGCCGCATTTACTACTAGATACCCGGTATGGGTATTTAAAGATAAGATGTCTTTTGATCCGGACACCGATACTACGATTGCGGAGTTACGCGCAAAACAGGACAGTTTACAGGAGTTGCCTTTTGAGTTTAACCCGGTGAATGGCGGGTTCCTGTTTAAGTCGCCTTCTGCTAACATTCCTAACGGTGTGTATGAATTTGATGTAAAGGCAACCAATGTAAACGGGAGCAAGGTGTATAAGAATATTGCGCGCCTGCATATTGAAGATCCGGAGTATATCCGTATGACAGAAGTACCGGTGATCCCGGGATTCGACTCTGTTACCAATACCTTTCCCGGTGAGATGAAAGGTACGATGGAGTTAAAACGTATATCCGCTACCGGTACCAAAGTGATGTTGAAGATCATGGATAAGAACGGTAAACTGTTTAACCCTAAGAACGGAGAAGTGATTACCCGCGGCGACCGCCCCTCTTTCGCCTCCTACGCAAGGTTTAACCCGGTGATTGTAACGGATACTGCACTGATCACAGATTATGCCATTGCGCCTTATCCCGCCAAGCTGATCCCGGGGTATGTAAATTACCTGATCTATTACCGCATTCCTGCATGGTTTATTAAGATGGACGGCGCCGCTACCAAAGCCTGGGCTGCCAATCCACGGTTTGGTTTCCAGATATTATTTGAAGGCAGCTACGAGGTGATTATAAGAATGCCTAATGTGACGAAGTTGTAAGTGGCCATAATATCCGCGAGTATCACATCCCGTCTGCAGATAAAACCAATTGTTATTTAGACAATTATAGAATATTATATTGTAAGACTATAAAGATAAAAGGTATGAGATCATTTTGGGGAAAGGCGGCGCTGGCCGGCGCCGGTATGCTGATGACCAACACGACAGTACAGGCGCAGTTGCAGAAAGATTATCCGATTAAACCGGTGGCTTTTACACAGGTACGTGTGAATGATAATTTCTGGGCGCCGAAGATAAGAACCAACGCCAGTGTAACAATTCCGTATACGCTGGAGCAGTGCAGAAAGACAGGTCGCATCGATAACTTTTTACGTGCGGCGGGTAAGATACCAGGCGATAAGCTCACTGAATATACCTTTGATGATACTGATCTGTATAAGGTAATCGAAGGGGCTTCCTACGGATTGCAGATGCAGCCCAATCCTGGTCTGGAAAAATACCTGGATACACTGATCAGCATTATCGGCGCCGCCCAGGAGAAAGATGGATATCTCTATACCTTTCGTACCGTGAAAGCAGCAAAGCCACATGCATGGATTGGCAGTAAAAGATGGGAGAAAGAAGAAGACCTGAGCCATGAATTGTATAATTCCGGTCACCTGTTTGAAGCGGCAGTAGCGCATTACCAGGCTACCGGTAAAAAAACGTTGTTGAATATTGCCATCCGCAACGCGGATCTTTTGGTGCACGACTTCGGCTGGGGCAAAGAAGAAAAATTCCCCGGTCACCAGATCGTGGAAACAGGCCTCACCCGCCTGTACCGGGTAACGGGCAACAAGTCGTATCTCGACCTGGCTAAATTTTTCCTGGATGTTCGTGGTCCGGATACCCACTACAGCCAGGAGTACAGCCAGTCGCACAAGAAGGTAACAGATCAGCACGAGGCCGTAGGGCATGCCGTACGTGCTACCTATATGTACACCGGTATGGCTGATGTAGCCGCCTTAACGGGCGACCGTAAATACCTGGCAGCCATTGATGATATCTGGGACGATGTGGTGGACCGGAAACTATATATCACCGGCGGCATTGGCGCCATCGGTGCAGGAGAGGCATTCGGGGCTGCGTATGAATTGCCGAATATGTCGGCCTATGCGGAAACCTGCGCAGCCATTGCCAACGTATACTGGAACAGCCGCATGTTCCTCCTGCACGGCGATGCAAAATATATTGATGTGCTGGAACGTACACTGTACAATGGTTTGCTCTCCGGGGTATCCATCAGCGGCGACCGTTTCTTTTATCCCAACCCGCTGGCCTCTATGGGACAACACCAGCGAAGCGCCTGGTTTGGATGTGCATGCTGCATTTCCAATATGACCCGCTTCCTGCCCTCCATGCCGGGGTATGTATATGCGCAGAAAGACAATGACCTGTACGTGAATCTTTTCGTAGGCGACTCCGCCACCATTCAGTTGAAAGCCGGTAAAGTAAATATCATTCAGCAAACAGATTATCCCTGGAATGGAAAAGATGAAATCACGATCAATACTACCAAACCTACTACATTTACACTCCGGGTACGTATTCCGGGCTGGGCGGAAAACAGGCCGGTACCGGGCAACCTGTATTTTGAAGAAGACAGTTCAGCCGTAAAGATCCCCATCCTGCTCAATGGTAACCCCGTTGCCTATACGACAGAAAAAGGCTATGCAGTGATCAGCCGTCCGTGGAAGAAAGGGGATAAGGTGACACTGGATTTCCCGATGGAAGTAAGAAAGATCCTGGCTGCTGCAGCGGTAAAGGACGACCACTCCCGCTTTGCGCTGGAACGCGGGCCTATCATGTATTGCCTGGAGGGACCGGATAATAAAGACGCCACTGTACAAAATATCGTGGTGGATAAACAGGCGTTGGTTTCTCCTGTGTATCGTCCGGATCTGTTCAGTGGGGTAATGACGCTGCAAATGCCCGGTAATTCTGCCAGCCGGCAACTGAATTCTGATTCGCTGATTCAAAGCAGTCAAACAGTAACGGCTATACCTTATTTTTCCTGGGCGAATCGTGGTCCCGCTGAAATGACGGTGTGGATTCCGTTTGAAGCTTCAGCTGCCCGTCCAAAACCTGCACCTACCATCGCTTCTAAAAGTAAAGTAACGGCTTCTGTAAAAAATCAGCGCATGTATATGGCCCTGAATGATCAGTATGAACCGAAAGACTCAAAAGATAACAGCGCCCTTTACCTGCATTGGTGGCCCGCCAAAGGCACTACGGAATGGGTGCAGTATACATTCGATAGCAGTCATACGGTAAGCAGCTCTAAGGTATACTGGTACGACGACGGTCCTTTTGGCGGATGTAGAGTGCCCGCTGCCTGGAAGCTGTATTACAAACAGGGAGCGGAGTGGAAACCGGTAAACGCCAAAACGCCCTATACTATAGAGAAGGACAAGTATAACGTGATCACTTTTGAGCCGGTTACCACTACCGCCTTAAAACTGGAAATACAATTGCCGGCAGATAATGCCGCCGGAATACACGAATGGATAGTTGAATAATATATGAATCGCATGAAACGAGGCTTTCTGGCCACTATCTGGCTGCTCGCAGCAAGTAGCCCTGTCATTGCCCAGAAAAGGGCTGAAATCACCGTAAATACCACGGAAAAGGGGGCTGTTATTCCTGCAACCCTGCACGGTATTTTCTTTGAAGAGATCAGTCACGCCGGTGAAGGAGGACTATACGCTGAAATGGTGCAAAACCGCGGCTTTGAAGATCACCGCATTCCAGCTGGTACAAGGCTGGAAAACGGCTGGCTGGCGCCTTTCCCGCAAAAGCCGCATTTCATGCTGCACGGCCAGGTATCCGGCTGGAAAATGGAATGGGCACTGCAAAGCCGGTGGCCGGCATGGCACGCGGAAAACAATGCGCAGCTCTCGCTGGTAACGGATCACCCATTGAATGCCGCAACGCCTCATGCGATGCAGGTGAAAACAACCGGCAAAGGCGCAGCCCTTGTTAACGAAGGCTTCTGGGGCATGAACGTGGAAAAGGGAGCCGCTTACCGGTTGTCCTTCTTCGCAAATAACGTTAAAGGATACACGGGAAAAGTAACCGCTTCCCTGCAAACAGCGTCAGGACAAATCCTGGCGGACACCGTGTTGCAGATCAGCGGTTCCGTTTCCTGGAAAAAATATAATGCCACTCTTATGGCGAAAGGAAGCGATCCTGCCGGTCGGCTGGTACTTACCTTTCACCAGAGCGGCATCCTGCTGCTGGATATGGTATCGCTGTTCCCGGTGCATACCTTCCGGGATCGCCCCAATGGAATGCGTGCGGATATTGCCACTCTTATCCGGAAAATGAAACCTGCCTTTGTACGCTGGCCCGGCGGCTGCTATGTGGAAGGTATTACCGTGGAAAGTGCGCCCGATTGGAAAACCACGCTCGGCCCGGTAGAACAGCGTACGGCTTCGTATAGTCCCTGGGGTTACTGGAGCAGCAACGGCTTCGGATATCATGAATACCTGCAGTTTTGTGAAGATATCAACGCTGCGGCGCTGTATGTTTTTAATGTAGGCATTTCCTGTGAATACCGCAGCGGCGCCTTTGTGCCGTACGATAGCGTAGCGCCGTATATCCAGAGTGCATTAGACGCCATCGAATATGCGATTGGTCCCGTTACCTCCCGCTGGGGAAAACAACGCGCTGTAAATGGTCACCCGGAGCCATTCCCGCTCAGGTATGTGGAGGTAGGCAACGAACAACATGGCCCGGATTATGCAAAACGGTACAATCTTTTTTATGACGCCATCCACAAAAAATATCCGCAGATAGAAATCATTGCCAGTATGGGCATCGGCGATGTAAACCGGCATACCCTCGATAGTATGCGGCATACAGATATCGTGGATGAACATGCCTATAAAGATGCCGGCTGGAGCCTGCGCAACTTTGATCACTTCGATAAATACAAACGGGGCAACTGGCAGATGTATGTAGGGGAGTATGCCACCAATGCCGGCGTAGGAAACGGTAACATGCAGGCGGCCCTCAGTGATGCGGTGTATGTAATGAGCATGGAGAAGAATGCCGACCTGGTAAAGATGAGTAGCTATGCGCCTTTACTGGTAAATGAGCATGATGTGGACTGGCCCGTGAACCTTATTCACTTCAACGCAGGCGCCAGCTTCGGAAGGATCTCCTATTATGCGCTTAATATGCTGAATGATCACAAAGCCACTTTCAACTATCCTGTAACAACCACCCTGCTGCCGGAAAAGAATGTAACGCCAAAATTTTCGGGAAGTATTGGTCTCGCTACCTGGGATACGGAAGCGGAGTATAAAGATATTACCGTCGTGCAACAGGGCGATACTGTTTACAACAGCCGCCTTGATCCGCAGCTAACAGACTGGCTACCGGTAAGAGGCAGCTGGAAGAAACAAGCCGGTCTTCTTGCGCAAACAGCTGCTGGTGCCCAACAACTGGCCATTCTGAAGGCTCATCACTTCAACGCATATACGCTGTTGCTCAAAGCCCGTAAAACCGGTGGGGTAAACGCATTTATTATTCCTTTTGCTGTAAAAGATACCAATACCTGCTTACGCGCGCATATTGGCTCCTGGCTGAATTCCAATGCCATGTTTGAAAGTCTTACCAACGGCTACGATGTAGCCGGTATCAGCAACCCGGTACGGCTGAAAGCACCGCTGGAATCCGGCCGCTGGTATGATATCCGCCTCGAAGTAAACAATGATGAAGCGAAGTGTTTTGTAGATAATTCACTGCTCATGACTTACCGCGAACCACAAAAGTTATTTTCTATTGCAGGCAAAGATGAAAAGAACGGGGACATTATCCTTAAAATCGTGAATGCCAGCGAAAGCGCTGTAGATGCGGATATTCGACTGGACGGAGCCGCGGTGAGTCCTGTTGCACAGGTGATCACGTTAACGGCTGATAAGCCAGGCGCGGAGAATTCATTTGCATCCCCCGAAGCTTATACACCGCATACTTCCACTATTCAAACTGCGGCGCCGCAGTTCAGCTGGAAAGTACCTGCGTTGTCGGTGAATATTATCCGCCTGAAATCACCGCGCATAGCGTTTAATGTGCGCATGCCGGAACCGGCTGCCGGCGTATATGAAGTGGAATGAATTACAAGGCGGACAGCGCCACCCATACCACGCTGAGGCTCCCGGTGCAGCGGGAATAATTGTTACCTGGTAAATATTAGGTAGAAGACAAATCCTTACTGGAACCGGAAATACGGGCATTGCTGCATACATGCCTTATTCAGTGATCACTTCTGTTTCTTTATGCCTGGGTTGATAATACAGGTAGAAGTAAGCCAGTATTAATATCCCGGTTACAAAAGGAATCAGCGCCAGGTGTTTAAAAGTGATATCGCCAGTAATTACCTGTGTGTCAAAATGGAAAAACTCACTGATCATCCAGTAGGAGTTAGCGGCGATCCATACGGAGATCGCCACATTGTGGCAAAGCTCCGACATAAACTGGCGGGTACGCCACGCGATCACGATGGAAATGATCAGGGTGGGAAAGATCATCGCAACGCCCAGGGGCTTCCATATCATGCACCAGCTGATATCTTTTAACAGCCAGAAAACAATATGAAGGTTTTCCATCTTACGGTAACTTAAAGGAATGCTGTACACCGGCGAAGTGGTGGCTTGTTTGCTCATTTGTGTTATTCAGTTAATTTTATCTGGTTGAAATAGGGCGTAAAGATATTCTTTATCTTCGTTTCTGCACCAGCACCTCCGGCTATGAATGAATTTTACTGGTTTTATCAGCGTACCAGGTTTCATGGTATCAACTGGATCCCTGAAAACTTCGGGCGGGTCATGATTATTGTACATGGCATCGGGGAGCATATTGGCCGCTATGATCATGTGGCCGCCTTTTTCATGAAGGAAGGATACCTGGTGATTGGCATCGATCACTACGGCCACGGTAAAAGCGATGGAACAAAAGGCGCGACCAAAGGCTTTGAGTTTATGTTCGATTATTTACAAAGCTTCCTGCGGCATGTGGAAGATACCTATCACAAACCGGTGGTAATGTATGGTCATAGTATGGGAGGCGGCGTGCTCACCGGCTTCTTACTCCGTCGGCAGCCGGAAATTCTGGCGGCGGTTATCTCCGCACCGGCTTTGATCATTGGCACACGTCCCGGCGGCTTCCTGAAAGGAGTGCTGAAAGTGGCCAGCGCAATAGTCCCCGATATCCGGATCAAACAAGGACTGGACATCAATAAAATTTCACATGATAAGACCGAAGTGGAGAAATTCAGGGTTGATCCTCTGCGTCATGATAAACTGAGCCTGCGACTGGCAAATGACATGATTCAAAACGGCGCCTGGTGCCTGTTACATGCGGCTGAACTATGTGTGCCGGCGCTGCTTATTCACGGCAATGCCGATGAATTTACCGCCGTGGAAGGCTCCCGTTTATTTGCTGAAAGGGCGCCCTCCGCCTTGCTTACCTACCGTGAGTGGGAGGGCATGTACCACGAAATGCATAACGAACCCGCCAGTCGGGAAGTATTATTGTTTATAGCGGGCTGGCTAAGTAATGTGAGATAAGTAGTAAATTTGATTTACAATTTATTAACTATGAAATTCCATCGCTCTTACAAATGGCTTCTGCCTGCTCTCCTGCTATTCTGTATACAGGCAAATGCACAGGTCGATCTTGGTGTCCGCGGAGGCATCAGTATCCCGAATCTTACTGCCGGCGGTAGTGAGAGCAATCCCCTCAATACGGGCTACAGCTCGCGGCAGGGACCGGATTTCGGTATCCTCGGTGAATATCATATCAGCAAACTCTTTTCTATTGAAGCCATGATCTCCTACTCATCGCAGGGTGGTAAAAAAGAAGGGACTCAGGCATTCCCTTTCCCGTCCGAAATGGCCGCTGCATTGCCTCCCGGCATGCCTGCGCCAACTTACCTGTATGCGGATTTTAAGAGCCAGGCAAAACTGAACTACCTGATGGTGCCCATCCTGGCTAAATTTGGCTGGAACCTGGGACCTACCTCACCCTTACGCCTCTACGTGGATGCAGGCCCGTTCTTCGGCTTTCTCCTGAGTGCCAAACAGGTAACCAGCGGCAGCAGCATCCTTTACCTGGATGAGGAAGGGAAACAGCCTATTACGCAGCAACCCCAGTCTTTCGGCAAAACAACAGACATCAAAGATCAGTTACATACTTTCAATGTGGGAGTAAGCGGAAACGTAGGACTGGCCTATATCTTCGGCCGTCACCAGGTGTTTGTGGAAGGGGGTGGAAACTATGGCTTCCTCAACATTCAGGAAGGCCGCGCCAATGGTAAAAATAATGCCGGCGCTGCTACTGCCTCTATCGGGTACGCCTATCGCATTTGTAACAAAAAATAAAGGGATATCCTTGTTTCAGCAGGAAGGCGCCTGCTGAAACAAGGTCTGGTCTTTATGGATTGGTAGACCATAACCCGGCTGATTTCACCAGCACTCTTCTGTTCAGCTTCAGCTGCGCTACTACAAACTCCGCCAGGTCTTCCGGCTGTAATACTTTGTCCGGGTTACCATCTGTTAAGTTCAGGTCCTTAGCCATATCTGTTGCAATGGTGCTCGGCGTTAAGGCGCTCACCCGGATATTGTGTTTCCTTACCTCCAGCATCAGCGACTCTGTTAAGCCCAGCAGGCCGAACTTGGAAGCGCTGTAAGCACTGGTAAGTGGTGCGCCCCGTTGCCCTGCTGTGGAAGATATATTGATGATGTCGCCTGTTTTTCTTGCTATCATTCCCGGTAATACGGCTCGGGTCACATAATACACGCCCAGCAGGTTTACCCGGATGATCTGCTCCCACTGAGCGGGGTCCAGGTCCATAAAATTGCCAAAAGCAGCAATGCCGGCATTGTTGATCAGGATATCGGGTTCCCCCAATTCTTTTGTCAGCCCGGCCACCGCCTCATTCACCGCGGGAAGATCGCTCACATCTGCAGTTGCATAAGCTACCTTTACGCCCATACCACTGATTTCCTTTGCCACTGCTTCCAGTGGCCCGGCGCTACGTCCCAACAGGGCTATATCTACGCCCTCCTGTGCCAGCGCTATTGCCAGCGCACGGCCTATGCCTTTGCCACCACCGGTGATCAGGGCCTTTTTTCCTTTTAATGATTCCATTATGCCTTCGCTTTGTAAGGTTAAAAAATACCTGGCAAAGGTACAAAGCTTTGTTCCATTTACAGCCTATCTTCGCATTGTTCTATTATAACAGCTTCAGATTATGATACAGATTTCCAACGAAAAACTCACCGTACTGGTGAACCCCCAGGGAGCAGAACTGCAGAGCATTGTGAGGAAAGATACCGGCCTCGAGTATTTATGGAGTGGCGACCCCGCCTTCTGGGGCAAGAAAAGCCCCGTATTATTCCCCGTAGTAGGCGGCCTGAAAGAAAACACTTATCAATATCGCGGGGAACTCTACACGCTTGGCCGCCACGGCTTTGCCAGGGAGCAACTGTTTACCGTAACGGAACAGGGAGCGGAACATGTCAGTCTCCGTCTTTCAGATAGCGACACTACCCGTAAAGTATATCCCTTCCGGTTCGACTTTACCATCCAATATCTCCTGCAGGACGACCAGTTACAGGTTACCTACCAGGTGCTGAACCGTGATGATAAAACTCTGCTCTTCTCCGTAGGCGCCCATCCGGCTTTTAAACTGCCGCTGGTGCCGGATACAACGTATGAAGATTATTACCTGTATTTTAATAAAGAAGAAGATGCGGGGATCTGGCCATTGTCGGCAGGCGGACAGGTGGAAACCACTCCCGTTCCATATCTTCAGCATACGCACGAATTGCCGTTGAAGAAATCCTTGTTTTATAATGATGCCCTGGTATTCAAAAACCTGGCCTCTACTGCCATCAGCATCAAAAGCAACCATACGCCGCATGGCCTAACGCTGGCCTTTGAAGGCTTCCCGTATATGGGCATCTGGGCGGCTAAAGATGCCGACTTTGTTTGTATTGAACCCTGGTGCGGAATTGCCGACAGCGTAGATGCTACCCGGGAGTTGGAAAAGAAAGAGGGGATCAACCGGCTGGCGCCGGATGGATTGTTTGAAAGAACATGGACAGCAACGATATTTTAAAAAGATGAGGGGCTGGTAGTAACAACTACCAGCCCCTCATCTTTTTAAAAATTATATCCGGCTTTCAGACCAAAGAAACTTCTGGTGCCATCTTTAAACCACGCTTCATACTTGGCTTCTACATCAAGACCCAGTATACGGATACCAACACCCGGAGCTACCAGTCCGCCTACACCGCTGTAGTTTTTACCGGTATATTGAACAGTACCACCTTCTACCTTCACATAAAGAATAGAGATCAGGTTGTACCGCAATCCCAAACGGATAGGCACTACGTTGTAATCCGGATAGTCGCCGGTTACGCCGCCTGTGTTAAAGCTTTTACCGCCAAAATGAAAGTAGCTCACGGAACCAACAGCAGTTAAACCTGCTATCAGCTTTACATCAGCACCCAAACCAATGCCATAACCGGTATTGTGGGTATCACCGAAGTCGCCTACCGGGAAGCCTGCTTCAACAAAAGGTCCGATACTGAATCGTTTCAATTGTGCCTGTGACGACTGTGAGCTGATACAGATCATCAGGAGCATGGTTGCAAATGCCAGGAAGATTTTTTTCATAAGAACTAATTTTCAGAGGATTGGTGACTAGCAAATTAGCTATAAAAGTAAGGAACTAATTGCTAATTACGAACTGTGAATTATGGCATGAGGCGATAATACGTCTTTCTCCTCCTTATGATCCTGCCGTTTATGCGAATCGCGCCCGTTATTGTTAATGGCTTCAATCCTCGGCGGAATGAGTTTATACACCACCGGTGTAACAATGCGCGACAACAGAGTAGAGCTGATCAAACCACCTATCAGCACAATGGCCAGCGGCGCAATCAGTGGATTAGTGGATATCGCTACAGGGATTAATCCGCCGATAGCTGTGAGCGACGTGAGCACAATAGGCAGGAACCGTACCTCGCCGGCCTCCCGGATGGCGGCATCCAGAGGCTTGCCCTGCATCCGTAACTGGTTGGTAAAGTCTACCAGCAAAATCGTGTTCTTCACCTCAATACCTGCCAGTGCTATCAGCCCGATGATCGCAACAAACGACAGCGAGTTGCCGGTGAGCCACAACGCAATGGCGGCGCCCACAATACCCAAAGGTATCACCGATAAAACGATGAGCATACTCTTAAACGTTTTGAACTGAAGGATCAACACGGCCACAAAAAGAAAGATGGTAACAATGATCACACTCATAAATCCACCAAAGGAATTTTTCCGGCTCTCCACTTCTCCACCCATCTCGTAAGTATATCCTGCAGGCAGTTTCAGGGCATCCATCTGTTTTACTACATCCTCTATCACCTGGTCGGTAAGAAAGCCCTTCTTTATAAATGCGCCCACTGCTACTACGCGGTTTTTCTCCTGGTGATTAATAGTTAAAGGAGATGTTTCCAACTGCAGCTGTGCCACCTGTGAGAGCGGAATCGCGGTTCCCTGGCTGTTGTTCACGTACAGATCCCTGAATACATCCAGCGTGGGTTTGGCTGTTTTCTGCTTGGTAAGCAGGATGTCGTAGTCATTATCATTCTTGTCGTTGTACTGACCGAGGTTAATACCGGCCACGGCTAAACGTACCACCCTGTCGATATTGGCTGTGGGGATGCCCAGCTGCTGCGCCTTTTCACGGTCTATCCGCACGCGGATGTCCGACTTCAGGTTACTTACCGGGTTGTTGATATAGATGGTACCCTGGGTTTTCTTCAGCATCTTTTCCACGTTGCCGGCTAAAGATCGTAAGGTATCCAGATTATCTCCAAATAACCGTACTTCCACCGGCGCTACCATCGGCGGCCCCTGTTCAAAGTTCTTTACTTCTACTTTGGCGCCGGGATAAGGTGTCCATTTTTTACGGAGCAATTCAATCAGTTTATTTTTGTCAGCCGGACTGGTATGCGGATCCAGTTGTACAAAGAGCTGTGCATAGTCACTTTTTTCATTCTCCTGCGTTTCGTTGTAATAGATGCGCGGATTGCCTTTGCCAATGTTGCTGGCATAGTAGCTTACCATCTTTTCCTGCTTCAGTTCTTTTTCTATCTGCTGAACAATATTATTGGTATAGCTCAGGTTCGACTGTGGCGGTGCAAAGATATTAATAAGGAACTGTGGCTTTTCGGATGCCGGGAACAGGCTGAAACCAATCACCTTGAACAGCCCGATAGAGGCGCCAAAGATTACCAGTGATACCACGATGGTAATCACCGGGCGATGCAATGCTTTGTCGAGCAACTTTGCATAACTGCCGTGGATCAACCTTTTGAGCAAACGCATAAACAGGTTACCTTCCGGATTACCTGTATGTTCCTTAAGCAAACGGCTGGCAAGGAAGGGGATGATAGTCAGCGATACGGCCATAGATGCCAGCACGCTGAAGATCACTGCCAACGGGAGACTGCGGATAAAATCGCCGCTGCCTTCGGGCATAAACACCAGCGGCATAAACGAAATAACCAATGCGGCGGTACAGCCTATTACCGCAAGTCCTATCTGTGAAGTGGCTTTGAGCGTGGCTTCCATACGGCTATGCCCCTCCAGCATCCATCTTTCTATATTCTCTACTACCACAATACTATCATCTACCAGCAAACCCAACGCTACTACCAGTCCTACAATACTCAGCTGGTTCAGGCTATAGCCAAACAGCTGCAGCAATACAATACCGATAGACAGCGACAATGGAATAGAGATCATCACAATAAGCGCCGGCCGCTGACCCAGTGGAAGCAGGGTAAAGGCTACCAGCAGGATGGCAATGATAAAGTCTTTTCCCAAACCGCTTAAACGGCTGTTCACCGCGTCGGCCTGATCAAAGTATTGCACCAGATCGATATTGCCCGGCAGTGTTTTTTTGAACTTCTCAATCACCGGCTTGTAGGCAATCTGTGTTTTAGTGATATTTTCGCCGGTTTTTTGTGCTGCGGATACTACCACACACCGGTGACCATTCAGCCGCACAAAATATTTCTCGTCTTCAAAGCCATAATATACGCGGGCAATATCTTTCAGGAAAATATTTTTCCCGTTACCGGCAGATACAATCGTGTTGCTGATTTCATCGATGTTCTGATAGTTACCGCTGGTTTTGATATTGAAACTTTTCTCACCGGCATCAATACTGCCACCGGGTATATTGGCCATTTCACTTTGCATAGCTTCCATCACAGTGTTCACCGGCAGGTGTAGCTGCGCCATTTTATCCAGCTGCAATTCTACCCTTACCTGTTGTTCAGGCAAGCCATGCAGCTTTACATTTTTCAGGGAAGGTACTTTCTCCAGTTCATCCTGCAGCTTATCGGCATAGTAACGGAGTTTGTCGCGGGAGGTGTTTTCAGAGATTAATGCTACCTGCACAACATTTACATCAGAGGGTTCCTGTTTCTGTACTTCAATGCTGTAAATATCTGCCGGCAGTTCCTGCCTTTTGTTGTTTACCTCTCTCACCAGCTCCTGGTATTTCTGGTCTACGTTGGAGCTGTATTTATATTCCACGTGCATCACAGCCACACCATCGCTGATGGACGTACGAACACGTTTCATATCGTCCAGTCCGTAGATTTCTTTTTCCATTGGATCTACCACCAGGTCTTCCATATCTTTAGGGCTGGTACCGGGATACACTACAATGATATTAAATTGCGGCGATCTCAGTTCAGGATCTTCAGAGCGGGGCATATTGAGGATGGTGGTGATGCCCAGCACGATGATCATTATGAATATTACCAGCGTGAACTGATAATTTTTGACGGCATATCTGGCTATTTTCATGATCGTAATAGTTATTGGATGATACGGATAGGTGATTGATCCTTCAGGTAGGCACTGCCGGAAATGATGAGAGCCTTCGCCTGTTCCATGCCGGTGCTGATGAGTACATTTTCTTTTTCCATGCCTGCGATGGTAACGGGTATTTTCTGTGCGGTTTTATTGTCGTTGGTTACAAATACAAAGCCGCTGCTGCCGTTGCCGTCCAGGAGGGAGGCGTATGGAATGCTCCATGCAGTACTGCCGGAAACTGCGCCGGCGTGAATATGACAACGGCCAAACATGCCGGCCGCGATAGCGGCGGGCTTGTTGCCGGTGAGTTGTACATCAATGAGGAAGGTGCCGCTTTGTGCATCAATGCCTTCAGATTTACGTGTAACCGTCCCAGTGAGTGTATCGCCGGGGATGCCGGATATTTCAATGCTGGCTTTGTCGCCGTTTTTTACCTGCGCCCATTCCCTGTCGCTCACGCCTACACGAAGTAACCAGTGAGAGCTGCTGGCGCCATTGGTTTGTAATACCGGTGTACCTGCATTCACCATTTGTCCGCTGCTCACCAGTTTATGCAGTACATAGCCATCCTGCGTGGCGTGAATAGCAGAGAAGCTGCGGTTAAACTGGGTGGTGCTCAGTTGTTGCCTGGCCTGGTCCATAGTGGTTTTGCTGTTTTCCAGCTGTTCCTGTGTGGCTACACTGTCGTTATGCAATCGCACAATACGCTGGTAATCGCGCTGGGCTTTTTCAAAGGCCAGCTGGTCTTTTTGCACCTGTGCATTTATTTCTGTGAGATTGAGTGTTGCCAGTAATTGTCCCTTATGTACTTTATCACCTTCCTTTACCAGGATGCTGCTGATGATACCGTTGGTTTTGAAAGAAAGATATACTTCATCGTCGGTGGTAAATTGCCCGGAAGCATTGATCGTAACGGCGGTTCCCTGTTTCTCCAGCGGCATGATCTTCACCGGGATGGTATCGGAAACGGCGGTGGTAGCTGCCGGTTTGCTGCCGCAGGAAAACAGCAACAGGGAGAAGGGCAGCAGGAGCAATGTATTTTTCATGGGTGTGAGTTTATTGGTTGTTGTAATTGTTATTAATATCGTAAGATGCCTGTGCCCGTTCTACCGATGCGTAGGCCGTTTGCACGGCAGCCTGTGTTACAGTTGTTTGCAGCTGGGCCTGTGTAAGCTGGTTTTGTGCGTCGAGCAGTTCTATATACAGCAGTTGTCCTTCTTTATATACTTTCATCTGATCGCGGTAATACCTTTCCGCAAACGACAGCTGGCTTTGTGCGGTTTTGAAATTCAACAGGGCGGTCTGATAATTGTTTACGGCTTCGTATAGCTGTAGCCGTAGCTGGTCTGTTGTTTGGTCGGCAGCGTTGGTAATGGTGGCTACTTCGTTAGCCGCCTGTTTAATTTTGTATTTGTATTTATGGGAGGCGAACAGGTTCCATTCCAGGTTTACACCAAACAGGTAGTAGCGGGTATCTTTATCGAAACGCGCGCCTGTGCCCTGTGAGCCGAGATCAATGAATGTACTGAGCTTTGGCACCAGGTAGGAGCGTTGCAGTTGTTCGTTTAAGCGGTATACGTTAGCAGCGCTTTTGTATTGGGCCAGCTCTTCGCGGCCGTTGATATCTTTACCGGGCAGTTGTGCCGGTATTTGAAGAAGGGTACTGTCGAGTGTAATGTTTTCATCGAGTGCACGGTTCAGCAGGAAGTTAAAATAGGCTTTGGAGTTCTGCCGGGCGTTGATGGCTTTGTTGATATCGGCATCCGTTTTTTGTTTCTCTGTTTGTGCGCGGTACAGGGCGGTATTGTTACGTATACCATTACGCACCATGCTTTCATTGATGCGGATGTTTTCATTGATCAGCGACAGGGCGTTATTGTAAATGGCCACTGCCTGTGCGGCCTGGTAATATTGGTAGTAAGCCGTTTTAATATCGCGCACCAGTTCCCGTTTGTATACATTCAGCGCTGCCTGTTGTTGTGTAATCTGTTCTCTCCGGATCTTCTGGTTGTAATAGATCTCCGCATTGATCAGCGGAAGACTGGCCCGTACTTTTGCATCGTAAAAGTTGTCGGGGTTCAGCTGCACAGATACGTTGTCGATGTTTTTAAAATCATGGCTGTTGGTCAGCTGGTTCAGGCTATTGTACACCGGGTTCATAATGTCCCCGATGGGAAAGTCGATGGTACGGCCGCCTGCCGATTTGGTGTAGCTGCCCAGTACCGATACATTCGGTCCAAAAAGACTTTTCGCTTCCTGCAAAGCGAGCATCGATTTAGTGAGCTGGAAGTTTTGATCTTTTAGTCCTTTATTGTTGCTGAAGGCGGATTGTATGTATTGATCCAGCACAGAACTTTGTGCAGAGGAGCTGAAACCCGCTGTGAGCAGGAGTATTAACAATGCTCCTTTTGTGATTGATGTGTACATAGTGAACGGTGTTTATTGATGCCGAAAAAAATAAAGCCCGCAAGGCTTTTGTTAATCGTTGTTGATATACTGAACAGTGTTTAATGGTGGTTTTAAAAAAAAGCCGTAGCGGCTTTTAAGTGTATATTTTCCGGTTACACATTTCATCTTCACAAAGCAATACTATGCTTTAATCATCCGCAGGTATTCTTTAAGGGCTTCGTCTTCCACTGCAGGCATATCTTCATCAGATACTCCGGATACTTTAGTGCATCTTCCCCGCAGGCGCAGACTCACAAATCCATGCGCAAAGGCCCATACCGACAGCGCACCGACGGTCGCATTTTTAAACTTCACTAATTTTTTGTCGATACATTCCTGCATCAGGTTATATAAAGCATCGTAAGCAGGATCACCGTTCTTCCACTTTTCTTCCTGCATTACGGCATTCATGGGAGCCTTTATGATAAACATCAGGTCATATAACTCCGGATGGTCCCTTGAAAATCCTATATACGCTTCCGCCAGTTGCTCCAATCTTTTGAACGGATCACTGCTATTCACTTTTTGCAGGAACTCTGTTGCCAGGGTTGCAAATGCCTCCGTTTGTACATCGTACAACAACTGATCTTTATCCTTGTAATAAAGGTAAATAGTTGCAGGACTGTATTCTATCTTGTCAGCAATATTGCGGATCGATACTTTCTCGTATCCTTCGTCCACAAACATTTGAATGGCTACGTCTACAATACGCCTGCGCATCTCAGCCTTCTCACGTTCTTTTCTTTCTATTATGCCCATGTTGAATTGTTTACGGTGCAAATATACTGAACAGTGTTTATTTTCCAAATTTATTTTTGGGAGAAGGGATTTGGGTGGTAGGCCGGATGGGAGAATATTCAGGATATAAGGTCTGTCAGGTACATCTTTACTCTACCGTAACCTCGTCGCAACAAAGCGCGGGCTTCTTCCCCTCCACGAGGCGCCAATCAGGAAGCGTGGCAGGGCACTTAGCCGTAACCCGGATATACCGGGCAGCCGTTCCGGCAATCGGGAAAGAATAGTGGTTAATGCGCACGGTGTAATCTTCCTCCGGAACGGGGATATCCTTCACACTGGCAGATGTAAAGTGAGTGCCATCCACAGATGTTTCTACCAACACTTGTGTGGGATTGAAAATGTAATGCCGCGCATCCTGTAAAAAATTCATTTGGATCTGGCGGATAGTTTTGCTGCTGCCCATATCAATGGTGGCAATCATGTCCTTGCCATAAGTAAAGAGCCAGTTGTAGCTGAAGTCATTGCCGCCGGTTAATCCGTCGGTGAGGGTACGTTCCTTTTTAGGCGTATACTCCGGGGTGTAGGGATTTACGAGGGTAACTGCTGCACCCAATGCAAGGCTCTTCACCCATTTGCGGGAAAACAATTCCTGCCACTCCTGTGCATACGCATCCGGTGATAATCCTCCTTCTGCAAGTTCCTGCACACCGGCAGTTTTGCACTGCGCCACAAATTGCTGTACACGTTGCGGCCACCGCGGATTTACCGTGCCGTCCGGCTGGAGGTAGCCATATTTGTCGGCGCCATAAAAGCGGGATTGCTGCAACACCGCGTATTCCAGGAACAACCGGGTATTATACACCCGCCGGAGATAAAGCGGGTTGTTACCGGCTGCTGCTTCGGCCTTATCCAGGAAACCGGAGTACAGGTCTGTTTGTACCGGTGATAAATAATCATGCGATGAGTAGACCGGGTTGCCATAAATATCCAGCACCGCACGGGTGCTTTTAACGGCGTTCGTGAGCGCATCTAGGTATTGACCCATCGCTGCCGCAGCAGGACCGTAATAGCCCTTTAAAAAGTCACCGGTGATCTTTTTCATATCAGCATCCGGTTGCCATAACAGTGCCGCCTGTACGTAGCTGTTGTATTCGGCCATATCACCATAAGTTTCGCCGCTGCCCTGGGAAAATACGCCCTTTACATGATGTGTGGTAAAATATTGCAGGTTGGATTGGAGGTTACTATAATCGGGGAATGGATTCAGGTAATTGGTAAACTGCGTGGTATAATCCCAGATGAAAAGGTTACCGGTAGTTGCTTCCCAGCCTTCCAGGTTTTTGCGGAAAGCAGCTGCGGAAGGGGCCTGCGCTAATGGCTCCTGCCGGAATGCGTCGATAGTGCTCAACATAATGTATACATTGGCGGCCGGTTTTGTTTTCAGCGGGGCTTTGGCGGTGTAGCCATAAGCCAGTGTGGTAAAGCGCTGGTCCGGGAATTGTTTGGCCACCCGGTTTACAAAACGGATCAATGAACCCTGGGGACCGCCTTCTTCTGCATCTGCCTTGCGGCACAAGTCGCAGGTACAGCCACCGCCGCCATCCTGCGGGGCAATGGACCAGTACATGGCGTCGGGATTACCGGCAATCGCTTTTTTAAACCAGTCTACCGTTAAAGTATATACGTTTTCATTACTTAAACATAGTTGTAATGGCTGCCTTTTGCCGTTTACCATTGAATAATATTCGGGGTGCTCCTTGAAATAAGTATCCGGTGGAAGGATTTTGAAGAAGGAATGTCCCCATATTCCCCACAGGTCTTCAAACCGGTGCAACCCATGCCAGGCGAGGTATTCGGCATCCATAGAAGGAGGGTAATAGCTTTCCCGGTAAAGAAATGCAGGTTCCCGTAAATCGGAGATAGCGCCGTTCAAACGTATATCCTTCACCGTTGGGATTACTGCAGGGCCGGCAGCATCCTTACGGCAACCCATATACGTTTGTAAAATATAATATACGCCGTATACCACACCCTGGCCATTGCCGCCACGGATAAAGAGCTGTTTGTTTTTGCTGCCGGAGAAAAAACCTTCTCCGTGAATTTCGGCCGGACCGGCACTATGGGTTGTGTTGCCAATAAACACGGCCGGTTGTTCTTTATATTGTGGTTCTGTTATCACCGGTAATGCAGCGCCGGAAATACGTTGAATATAATCCCGGAAAATACCCGCCGCCTTACTTTCTGCTTTGGTTGCATGCTCCGGCAGCACAATCACATATTCGCTGCGCCCCTGCCGTACCAGCGTAATCTCTTCTGCCGAAGGCTGACAGGCGCTGTATAACAACGTAGTGATCATTAACAAAAGGCTGTTCATAATTCTGCACATTGTTGTTCCGTTAAAATTTCCGCTGAAGCGTTACATAAATATCATACTGGTTCTGGTAGCCGGTGTCACTGATCTTTTGGTTAATCCAGGTGCCGAAAAGTCCGATCGTGGTCCGGTACCGGATCACTTTCTGGTAACCCGCGCCAATGCTGTGTGTCAGTAAACCGGAAAGATTAGGAAAGTTAATCAGCCGGCTCCTGTCGTCAGGAGACGTCCCCAATCCTGCTACTACCTGCAGATAGTCCTGCCGCCGGTTCATGAAATAGCGGGTGGTAAGATTAAAGGACGTATAAAAATCAGAAGATTCGCTGATGGCATATCCGCGCAGGTTTACCCAGAAATCCCCGAAAGGCTTTGCTACAGAAACCACGCCGGAAAAACTGGTGGTACTGTCCAGGTTCAGATAACGGCCGCCCAGCTCCACTTCTATATCTTTTTTGAAGGTTTTGAATATCGAGTATGCCGCCCGCAGCTGCGGGAATACAGTTTTATTGGAATAAGCCAGCATACCATAGGAGTACAGTTTCGGCGTGTGGGTGTAATACATTTCTGCCAGTCCCTGTAAGCCATTGCCGGTTTTCCTGCCTGCATAGTTCAGTTGCACGGCATAAGAACCCCGCTTCATATAGTGCCGGTATTCGATCGTAGCGATGTTGTATTTATCAGACATGTAATCATAACTGGAGTTGAGATAGTACAGCCCAAACTGGTTCTTCAGTGTTTTACTTTCGAGGTAATCCAGGTAATCGGTATTTACGGCAGTAGGCTGCAGCTTTACCACCGAATCGGCTACCAGTGCGGCTGCGGCGAAGTATTTTTTATTCTCCAGGGTGATGGCCCGTTTCATTAAAAAGGTTTCATTATCCGGGTAGTATTTTATTCCCTGTGCGGTGTAAGCCAGGGCGCTGTCGTAACGTTGCTGGCCATTGAGGATATTGATACTGTATAACAGCGCCATTGAATCTTTCGGGCGCAGGGCCAGTACCTGGTTAAACATGGCAAGGGCGCTATCCGGTTGCTGATTACGCTGGTAATCGGCGCCGGCCGACATCAGGCTGGTGATGTATGCGTTCTTGTATTTGATTGTATAGGGATACCGGTTCACGAGCTCGCCGGTAATGGCTGCAGATTCATGATACGCGCGCATATCCTGCAACACGGATGCTTTTTTCAGCAGGAAGTCGCGGTTGCCCGGATACCAGGTCAGCGCTTTATCCGCAAAGTACAGGGCGCTGTCGGGCTTGCCGGTGGCGCTTTGCATATTGATCATATAATCGAGTGCCTCCTGGTTGGAGGGCACTAGTGCGAGCACCTGCTCAAACTGTTGTTTGGCAAGGTCATATTCTTCTGCACGCATTAAATTACGGCCTGCGGTTAAGCGCATGTCTGCAAAGTTACTGCTGAAGCGCTCATCGGCAGGATGGCGTGCTGCCAGTTCACCTGCTATGGCAGCAGCTTCTTCATACCTGCCGGCATCCGCCAGCACACCGGATTTTTTCAGGAGAAAAGATTCGTTGGCCGGGTAATAGGTGAGTGCCTGGTCCAATACTTTTAATGCAGCGGAAGTATTTTTTTGGGAGATGTAGGTATTGGCGAGCAGCTGTAGCACCGTAGAGTCGCCAGGACTTACCTTCGCAGCCGATTCAAAGGAGGCCAGGGCCAGGTCGTATTGCTGCTGTGCGAGGTATTCCCGTCCGGTGGCGGTTTGCAGCTGCACCAGTCTTTCTTTGAGCGCCGGGCTGGGAGCGCGCTGATACAGTATCATTGCCAATGCGGCAGCGCTGCCATATTTACGGTCGCTTTCCAGCACATCCATCTTTAAAGTCAGCAGGCGGCTGTCGTTAGGATGGGCTTTCAGTCCACGGTTAATCCACGCCAGCGCTTCCTGGTAGGCGCCACGGGCCATACTGTAGCCAATGAGTTTATCCAGCGCTTCCCGGTTGCCGGGATTTTTTTCCAGCACACTTCCGTACAGCGTATAGGGATCCATGTTAGCATAGTAAGCAGCGGCCTCCATACGCAGGGAAGTTTCCAGGGTACGTGCTTTGGCATCTCCGGGATACCGTCGTTGTATTTCCTGCAAGGTACTCAGCGCTTCTGCGTATGCGTGCATATCTTCCAGGATACCGAGCTTCCGCATCAGCAGATCGTAGCTGCCGGGATGTGTGGCAAGTTCATCGTTCACCTGTTCCATCGCCAACTGGTAATTACCACCTTTCAAAGCCACGCCCAGGTTGGCTTCCCGTGCCTCGCGGTTGCGCGGGTCTGCCAGCAGTACCCGGTCGTAACTTTGACGCGCCATACCACTGTTGCCTAATTGCTGGTAATACTTGCCGCTTTGGAGGTAATGTTCTATATAAGCGTTGCGCACAGTGGTATCTTCCGGATATTTGTTCAGGATGGTTTCGGCGAGCTCATTGCCTCGATATACTTTGTGCTGCAGGTCCAGGATGCCCAGCTTCTTCAGCATAAATTCCCGGCTGCCAGGGAAATAAGCCAGGGCTTCATCTACATAACATTCTGCTTCTGCATATTTGCCGGTGGTCAGTTCTACATTGATCGCATAGTAATAAGCGTCGCGGTAACGCGGATTTTTTACAAGTACTTCTTTGGTATATTTCCTGGACAGGTCATATTGTTTGGTGAGCATATATAAACGCGCCAGTAATAATTGCTGATCAATAAAGTCAGGCTGGGCTTTCAGCGCCTGGTGCGATAAGCTGATCGCTTTATCATAGTGCTGCAGTTTTGTTTCCTGAACGGCCTGGTTATACAGGGCCTCTGCATTATTCTTCTGTTTTAAGATCTGCGCCTGCATTTGCATCGCCCAACACATCAGTATTCCCGTTAACAGATGTTTTAATACAGCCATTTGCTTATCTTTTATGAGTTTATTTTTTCTTTCCAAATCCCTGCCTTTGCATATTTCCCCACGAAGATTTTTTCCCGGTGAGGAAGAACCAGTATCCCCGTAATGAAAAAAATACAATCAGCGGGTGATAGATCAGCGGTTCGAAAAAAGCCATCAGCGACAGTGAAATTACTTCCCGCCACGTTTTGTAATAGCCGTAGGTAAGCTGGTCCCAGCAGATGGCCAGCGTAGTGATCATCACGGAGAAGAGGTATACAAAGAGTAATAGTATAATTGCGTAGGGCCAGTTTACCTGGTCCGTAATAATCAGGTAGATATAATAAAGAATACCGGTAAACTCTATAACAGGCGCCAGGAACTCAAAGAACAGGTTATAAGGTAACACTACCAGTCCGAGTTTTCCGTAACGTGGATTGAAAATGAGCTTCCGGTGCAGGGTGATGATCTCTGCCAGTCCGCGGCCCCAGCGGGTTCGCTGGCGACTGAATACTTTCATATTCGGAGGGCCTTCGGTCCAGCATTGGGTAGTGGGGATATAACGGATGGCATATTTCAGCTTGTTATCGATCATAAATGCACACATACGGGTAACAATATCCATATCCTCCGCAAAGGAGCTGTGATCATAGCCACCGGCTTTGATGGCTACTTCCTTGTCAAATAAGCCCAGTCCGCCGGAAACATTGGGTACGCTGTTCATTACGCTCCATCCCATTTTTCCCAGCACGTAAGCCCGTATGTATTCCATTTCCTGGAAACGGGGCAGTACTTTTTCGGGGGGGCGTACCCGTATGATTACGCCTTCGTCAATTTCTGTGGAGTTGGCTATACGTAATGTAGCGCCGGTAGCTATTACCTGCCGGCTGTCTTCCATCACATGCACATATCCGCACTGGGGGCATGGTTCGCCGATCTCTTTGGTTTTTTTATGCTCTTCATCCATGAATGGTTTGATCATACGCAGCAGCGTATCTTTTTCAATGATACAATCCACATCTGTATTCAGGAAATAGTTAAAGGCCGCAGCATTGATGCCCGCATTGGCCGCATCGGCCTTGCTTTTGCCATTTACTTTGTCGATCACCAGCAATTTATCATAGGCCGTGTTGGTAGATTTAAATAGTTGCCGCACGGGCTGTGTTACGATCCTTTCGTTATAGGCGAAATCCACGGGTACCAGTTCAAATTCCAGGATCAGCTTTTCCAGTGTATCATCTGTGCTGCCGTCGTTTACAATGATCACCTCATAACGTGTATAGTTTAGCGTTAGAAGCGAGCGTACATTCATGATAATAGTAACGCTTTCGTTGTAGGCCGGCGCTATCACGGAGATGCCTGGTGTGAGCGGGGAATCGAGCAGGTGACCATAATTGGTAAAACTGCTTTTTTTGCGGAAACGGATAATACCACGGTAAGACATATACGCCAGCAAGGCATACATGCACAACAGCACGCAACCATATATAAATACGCCTCCTTCAAAAAATGTTCTGAGCATAGCACACTGTTTTCTTTATGTCTTCTTTTTTCCGAAGCCTTGCCGCTGCATATTTCCCCAGGTACTCTTTTTGCCGGTCAGGAAATAATAATATCCCCGCAGGGAAAAAAATACGATGAGCGGATGATATAATAAAAACTCCATAAAAGGTGTCAGGCACAAATACGCTACTTCCCACCATTTCTTATAATAACCAAAAGAAAGCTGATCCCATAATATGGAGATAGTGGTGATCATAATGGCGTATGTATATACGAAAAGCAGCAGCAACGATGCGTACGGCCAGTTTACCTGGCCGGTTACAGCGAGGTATATATAAATAAGGATACCACTGAACTCCACCAGGGGCGCCAGTAATTCAAAGAAGAAATTAAAGGGGAATACGATCAGCCCCATTTTTCCGTAGCGGGGATTCAGGAACATACTGAAATGGGCATGCATCAGCTGGGCCAGTCCACGTGCCCAGCGTGTGCGTTGCCGGCTGAATATCTTCACCGAAGCCGGTCCTTCTGTCCAGCAGAGGGTTCTGGGAATATACCTTACTGCATATTCAATCTGATTGTCGTGGGCATAACGGCACATCCTTGTAAGCAATTCCATATCTTCTCCGAAAGAAGTGTGGTCGTAGCCTCCGCAGCGGGTAGCTACCTCTTTATCAAATAAACCCAGTCCGCCGGAAACGTTGGGTACACAATTAATATAGCTCCAGCCCATTTTTCCCAGTACAAAGGAACGGATGTATTCCACTTCCTGGAAGCGGGGGAGCAGCTGCCGGGGTGGCCGCATGCGGATCAGTACTCCTTCGTCAAAGTCGGATGAGTTAGCGATACGCAGGGCAGCGCCTACGGCAATTACCCGTTTTTTCTCCTCCTGCATTACCGGGACTGCCAGTTCCAGCAGGGTATCTTTATGAAGGATACAATCTACATCCGTACAAACAAAATAGTCAAAGGTGGCGATGTTGATTCCTGCATTTACGGCATCCGCCTTACTTTTACCATTCACCTTATCAATCACCATCAGGGATGAATAAGCCGGGTCGGTGGATTTATAGATTTTCCGCACGGGTTGTGTCAGTATCCGGGCGTTATAGGCAAAGTCTACCGCTACCATCCTGAATTCCGTGATCAGTTGTTCCATTGTATTATCCGTGCTGCCATCGTTAATGATAATGATTTCATAGCGGGGATAGTTGAGGGTAAGCAGCGACCGTACGTTGGAAATAATGGTAAGCCCTTCATTAAAGGCGGGCGCAAGGATGGTAAGACCAGGGGCCATTGGGGAGCTGGCCAGTATGTCGAGCTGGTGCTGGGTGTTTTTCCGGGTGTAATAACGTATCGCCATCATAGACAGCAGCGCCAGTAAAGCATATACCAGTAGTAAAACCAACCCATATACGAAAAGGGTATTTTCGTAGGCCCTGCCCAGCCATGATAAGATGCCCTCCATCAGTATTTAATTAAGGGGTTCATACAATGTTTCAGTATCAGCAGGTTCTCGCGGTTGGCGGTTTCCAGCAGTTCCTGTATTACGTCGCCGGCTACCTGGTCGTTTCGTACCAGTGATTTGGCGGCGGCTTTGCGCAGGTCGAAATTAGTGGCGTGCAGGAATTCCTGTTTCAGGAAATCTACCTGGCGTCCGCTGCTGATGCGGCCTACGGCCTTCAGTATTTCTATCTGGCATTGCAGCGGCTGGCTGCTGTACATGGATACCAGCCGGTCTTCCACGTCGGGGGCCTTCAGTTTACCAAGACAGTTGATCGCATCTGCGCGCAGGTAATGATCTTTGGTGTCCAGCAGTTTGATGACCGCGGGTACGGCTGGCAGCTGGTTGTAATGGACGATCAGTTTCAGGCAAAAAGATACCACGCTTTTATTGGAAGAGTAGGTGACCCACCGGGCGAAGTTGGGAATGGAAATATCTTCCGTAGTGGTAATGATCCGGAACAGTTCCACCTGGTCCCACATCAGTAGCGGATCGGTGACCACATCAAAAAATTTAAAGGGCTCATTTTTACTGAGCTTGATGTATGCATGCCGCGCGGCAGCCCGTAACTCACGGTTATGGCTATTCGTTAATGGCAAAATGGTAACATCTGCCACGGGGATATCCATCTCGATGAACTCCGTCAGCGCCCGTACTTTCCGGGCCCATTTAGGCGACTTCATCTGCTTCATGGTATCTTTACTCAGCTCCAGCTGGATATAGAGGTTGCGCAGCAGGTGGCCGGCGTTGCCCCTTACATTACGTCGGAAATGTATAATACGGTTGGTGATAGCCTGCCTGGCCCATTTCTTATGTAAAGGCAGCCCCCGGAAACCATCCAGGTTCAGTTGGATCTGGCTGGCCGGCGTGCCGGCGGCTACTTCCGGACTAGCCATGATCTCATCAATGATCAGGTTATCGATCTTTGGAAGCAGGTAATCCAGCCTTTTTCTTCGCTGATATCCCAGGAACCGGCTTCTTAATATAGAAAAATAGGCCAGCAGGGTAACCAGAACAGCCACTATAATAAATATCATTGCCAGCCTGATGGCCAATGGCGCTTCCCTGAATATGCTGAGGGCGGGATCCAGGAAAGCAGGAATGGGTATATCGAACATGCAGCTATTTATTCTTCATTAACAATCTTTTTACCCTGATCAGTAATTCGGCAGGTATAATCGGCTTCTTCAGAAAGTCGTCCGCTCCCAGTTTAAAGCCTTCCATGATCATATCTTCATTGCCGGCATTGGAAACAATAATTACCGGGATAGGTTTGGCCTGGCTTTTTACCTTGCTCAGAATTTCAAAACCATTGGCGTACGGCATCATAATATCCGTAATGATCAGGTCATAACCGTAATTAGTTGATTCCAGTTTTTCAAATGCTTCTTTTCCGTTTGATACGTGGTCCAGCTCATACTCTGCAGAGGGGAGAATTCTTGCCACTATTTTCGGCATTATCTCATCATCTTCAACTAACAAAATTTTATTCATCGTGGCTGAATTTAACCCGCTAAACAAAACTGTTATTCAATTGTTCAGCAGGAGGTGATATTTTTATTATGATTTTAAAGACGCGCTTCCTGAAGGTATTGAAAAATTAAATGGCTGACGTTTATACAGGTATATACTTTAAAAATAAATGAATAGTTTTCCATTGATAAAAACAAAAGGTTACATTACTGTTTAAACAGATTTATCGCTCCCTCCAAAGAGATTGAATATGAATGCATTTAGGTATTTTTATGCGGTATTAAGGAATTAATATTATATGAATATTTCATTAGTTAACAGACTGTACCTCGGATTTTCCGTTGTTGTATTACTTGTTTTACTCGGAGGGTTTTTAACATGGCAAACGTTTACCGAGCAAACAAAGGAGGCGGGATGGGTGCAGCACAGCTATCGTGTACTCAATAACTCCGAAAGAGTGCAGCGTTTATTATTTGATATGGAAGCTTCCCGCAGAGGCTTTCGTGGCACCTTTAATAAAAAATTCCTGCAACCTTATGAACTGGCGCTCCCCAAAGTAGCGCCGGCAGTGAATGATCTGCGTGCGATGGTAGCAGATAACCCCGGTCAGGGGAAAAATATGGATTCCCTGGAAAATAATATCAACGCCCTGCTCAGCTACTGGAATCAACTGGACCATGCTTTAGTAGTGCAGCGCTTTGAACAGAATGTGGATATTACGGAGAAAGAAACACTATTGATGGACCGGGTGCGCGAACAGATAGGACGGGTGGACGGAGAAGAACACCGCCTGCTGGCCATTCGGGAAAACATTAAAAGTACCTCTTTTACAAAGGCTGTCAGAACCCTGCTGATCAATAACGCCTTCATCCTGCTGGTAGGCTTTATCCTCATGAGAATTACCTATACGGAATTTAAACGTCGCCTCAGGGCGCAGTACGCACTGAACCGCAAACTGGATGAAGTGGTGGAGGTCAACGCCGCCGCCAATGAAAAAAACTGGATGCTCACCGGTGTTAATAATATGAACGACAGCCTCCAGGGCGTGAATAACCGCGATGAGCTGGTACGGAAATGCCTGCACACCCTCAGCAGCTTCGCGGATTTTGCTGCAGGCGCCTTTTATTGTTATGATGATAAACACCAGGATCTTCGTTTATACGCCGCTGTTAGCATGCCGGCTGCCATTCCTAAAGAGGTGCCCCTGAATGAAGGCTTCCTGGGTACAGCTGTGTCTCAGAAGGATATCCTCGTTATCAGGGATGTGCCGGCCAGCTACTGGCAGCTCAGCTCTTCCAGCGGACATATTCAGCCTGGTTCCCTGGTAATGATGCCACTGTGGATAGAAAATGAACTGCTGGGCGTTATTGAACTCGCCTCCTTCCGGGAGGTGACTCCCTTACAATTGCGGTTGCTGGAAGTATTGTCAAAAGATATAGCCGTTGCCGTTAATGCCGCCAATGCCCGTGAAAAGATCCTGCTTCTTCTCCAACAGGTACACGAACAAAAAGAAATACTGATCAGCCAGCAGGAAGAACTGCGGCAGTCCAATGAAGAACTGAGCAGGCAGTCGGAAGTATTACAGGCATCTGAAGAAGAACTAAAGGTCCAGGAAGAAGAACTGCGCCAGGTAAACGCGGAAATAACAGAACGGAATAAAGACCTGGAAACAGCCAGGGGGGCGCTTTCCCTGAAAGCCACCGAACTGGAGACCAGCAGCCGGTATAAATCAGAGTTCCTGGCCAATATGTCGCACGAACTGAGAACCCCCCTGAACAGTGTACTTATCCTGGCGAAAATGCTGCAGGAAAATAAGGATAACAACCTTACGGAAAAACAAATGGAATACGCAGGGATCATTCATAAGTCCGGTTCCGACCTGCTGCACCTGATCAACGATGTACTGGACCTGTCGAAAATAGAAGCCGGCAAAGTGGAAATGGAATTTGAAGATGTGCCGGTGCAAAGTATCATAGCCGATCTTTCCGACCTGTTCGATGTAGTGTCGCAGGAGAAGCATATTTCCTTCATCAAAAATATAGCGCCGGACGTTCCCGCAGCTATCCACACCGATAAACTCCGCCTGTTACAGGTTATCCGCAACCTGTTGTCCAATGCCTTTAAATTTACGCCGGCAGGGGGTGTGATCAACCTTTCCTGGTATGTGAGCAGCCCCGGTATCCTCTGTATCAGCGTTACAGACACCGGCCCGGGGATACCGGCAGATAAACAGGGACTTATATTTAACGCCTTTCACCAGGGTGATGGCGGTACCAACCGTAAGTACGGCGGCACCGGGTTGGGACTGAGCATCAGCCGTGAGCTGATGCAGTTGCTGCACGGAGCGCTCCGCCTCGATAACAGCAGCTCCGCAGGCAGCACATTCTCCATCGTATTGCCGGCAGATGTTACCATGCCGGCCGCAACGCCGGTAACGCCGGTAAAGGATGCCCCCCGGCTGATACAGCCCACCGTTGCCGTGAACGACGACCGCGACAATCTCTCCAAACAGGATAAACTGATCCTGATTATTGAAGACGACGTTCATTTTGCAGATATCCTCCGCGACTTTGCCCGTAACAAAGGGTTTAAGACCATTGTGGCGCACAACGGGCAGGATGGACTGGCCTATGCCCGCAAATTCTTGCCGGTAGCCATTATCCTGGATATGAACCTGCCCGTAATTGACGGCAGTAGTATTCTCAAAATTCTGAAAAGCAGCGAAGAACTGAGCAAAATCCTCGTACACGTTGTAACCGGGGCAGATATACAGGCTATTAAGGCAGATAACATACATGGATATACGAGAAAACCATTGGAGCTGAGCGACCTTGAAGAAGTGTTTACCGGTATCAGCGCGCAACTGCATGCACGAATGAAAAAAGTGCTGCTGGTGTCGGTAGGCCCGCTGAGTGCAGGCGCCACACTCGAAACCATGAGCGCAGAAAGGACTCTTGGCACCAGGTATGATATGGCAGCAGGCATCCCGGAGGTGCAAACATTCCTCGCCGGAACAAAGTATGATGCGGTCATCGTAGAAATTGGCAATGACCTGCAGGCCGGTTTACAACAACTGGAAGCGCTGACACAGATTCCCGAATCCGGTGATACGCCGCTTATCGTTTACCTGGATCAGGATATTACCGGTAGTGAAGAACAACAGCTGAAGAAATACGCATCTGCCATTGTGCGCAACTCCACGCATGCCACCGACCGGCTGATGGATGAACTGGAACTTTTTCTTTACAAACTGCAGAAGAAAACAAATATAGAAGATACTGCCACTACATGGACGGAAGGAAACCTCTCCGGGAAAACCATACTGCTGGCAGACGACGATATGCGCAATGTTTTTTCAATCAGCGCGCTGCTGGAAGAACAGGGCATCTCCGTGCTCACCGCGTCCGATGGCCGCGAAGCGCTGGAAGTATTACATCAGCATCCAACACTCAACCTGGTACTGATGGATATCATGATGCCGGAAATGGATGGTTATGAAGCAATGCAGCAGATCCGTGCAGATGCCCGGTTCCAGCAACTGCCGGTAATTGCACTCACCGCAAAGGCAATGGCGGGCGACCGGCAAAAGTGCCTGGAAGCGGGAGCATCCGACTATATCGCCAAACCCGTAGATAGCATAAAACTACTTTCCCTGTTACGGGTATGGTTGTCATAAAAAATGTATGGTAGAGGAAATCAGTCACGGAGATTTTACAGAACTGGTGAAGATCATTCAACAGCGCTACGGGTATGACTTTACAGACTACGCTCAAGCCTCGTTGAAGCGCAGGTTTATCCGCTTTACCGGCTTTGTGGGAATCAGCAGCATTTTTGAACTGAAGCACCGGCTGCTGAATGAAGAACATTTTTTCCGGGAAATGGTACAGTATATCACCGTGAATGTAACCGAAATGTTCCGGGATCCTTCTTTTTATAAGGTGCTGAGAGAACAGGTGCTGCCGCGGCTGGCATCTTACCCGATCATTAAAGTATGGCATGCCGGCTGTGCTACCGGGGAGGAGGTATATTCTATGGCAATTCTGCTGGAAGAAGCCGGTTTGCTGGACCGCTGCAGGATATACGCCACAGATATGAATGAAATCAACCTCCGGAAAGCGGAAAGCGGGATCATTGCGCTGAAAGACATGAAAGAGTATACCGCTAATTATATGCAGTCCGGCGGTATCAACGACTTTTCCAACTATTACACGGCACGCTATGATAATGCCATCATCCACCCGGCCCTGCGGCGCAATATTATTTTCTTCCAGCACAACCTGGTAACAGACCAGGTATTCAATGAATTTCAACTCATCTGTTGCCGGAATGTGTTTATTTATTTTAACAGGGCACTGCAGACACGGGTAGTGAAGTTATTTTATGATAGCTTAACTTCGTTGGGCTATCTGGCATTGGGCATTAAAGAATCGTTATTATATAATGAAGAACGGACGAAATTTGAAACGGTAAACCAGGCGAATAAAATTTTCAGGCGAAAAATGTAAAAAGCTGACAGCCTCCCATTCATACAGGATCCTTGTTATTGGCGGTTCTGCCGGCAGTATGACAGTGCTCACCAAATTGATCAGAGAGCTGCCGGCAACATTACCTATGCCGGTGGTAATTGTAATCCACCGTTTGAAAAACGTGCAGAGCGAATTGGGTACCTTATTATCCGTGAGACAAAAGATTACAGAGCCGGATGACAAAGAACTATTATTGCCAGGGCATATTTACCTGGCCCCGCAAAATTATCATTTGCTGATAGAAGCCGATAGCACCATTTCCCTGGACTATTCCGAACTGGTGAATTTCAGCCGGCCTGCTATCGATATGAGCTTTGACAGCGCAGCCAGCTCCTTTGGCCGCGCGGCGGTGGGGATACTGCTGAGCGGCGCCAATAAAGACGGTGCAGCCGGGCTTTGCCATATAGCCGCGTCCGGTGGTGCAGCAATTGTACAGGACCCGCGGACCGCCGAGTTTAACACCATGCCCCAGGCTGCCCTGGACCTTTGCTCCGGCATTCAAACCATGACAGCGAATGATATGATCCGTTACTTAAGAAATATTAGCACGAAAATAAACACCGAGAAATGAAGCAGCGAAAAACAAAAACATTCACCATCCTGCTGGTAGATGACAAAGCAGAAAACCTCGTATCCCTGGAACATATGCTGGAAGCCAGTAACAGGGAGATCTTAAAAGCTGATTCGGGTAATGAAGCATTAAAAACGGTACTCCGCCACGATGATATAGGTCTTATTATGCTGGATGTACAAATGCCCGATATGGATGGTTATGAAGTGGCCCGTCTTTTACAAACAAATCCCAAAACAAAAGACATTTCCATCATTTTTGTAACCGCTATTAACAAGGAAGAACAATACGTAATGCGGGGCTTTGAAGAAGGTGCGGTAGACTACCTGTCGAAACCACTGGATGTAAATGTGACCCGCGCAAAAGTAAGCGTATTTGAAAAACTATACCGCTACCAGTATGAACTGAAAGAAGCCATGAGCGAAAAGGAAAAGGTAAATAAACAGCTGGAGCGGTTTATGTATGTAGTGGCGCACGATCTGAAATCGCCGCTGTCGGGCGCTATTGGCCTGCTGGCCCTTATCAATGAAGATGAACGTATCCAAAACGCCCCAGATCTGAGTGAATACATGAAAATAGTATTGGGCGCCACTAATCACCTTACGGAAATGATTACGTCTATGCTCGACTATACCCGGCAAAGCGATATGGAACAAACCATTGAAGAGGTAAACGTACACGAACTGGTTACACAATTATCAAAGCTGTTGTTTCCCCCCGCCAATATTCATATTGAAACCGTGGGTACCTTACCACTGCTGGATACCAATAAACTGAAATTGCAACAGGTATTTCAGAACCTGATCTCCAACGCCATCAAGTATAATGATAAAAAAGAAGGGATCATTACCATCGGGGGAACCGACAAGGGCGAGTTCTATGAGTTTTATGTAAAAGACAACGGGCCGGGTGTTGCCAAACGTGATACCGACCGTATCTTCAAACTGTTTGAGCGGCTGGACAACGACGGAAAAGGCGAAGGGACCGGTATCGGTCTTAATATATTTAAATTGCTGGTAGAAGAACAGGGCGGTAAAGTGTGGGTAGATTCCCAGCCGGGTGAAGGCAGTACTTTCTATTTCCTCTGGCGTCAGCGCTATTGATCACCGTTTTCAAAAATCCATAATCTTCCGCAGATCTCTTGGGTGGTAACGGGAAAACAGGATACCAGGAGTAGCTTGTTCTCCATTTGCCAGCTCCAGTTGTTGATGGAGTTTTCCGGTGAAGAAAACAGGGACATAAATGCTCTCTCAATGGTTGTTATATTCAGTGCTTTGTTCCGCAATTGCGTCATGGCATCTGAAAGTACCGCGGGCAGCTGCTCTCCGGGGCCCGATAGCCCCAGCAGGTTTGCGCCTTCCTGGTTTACCCACCCGGAAACCCCATCGTTGTTGATGAACACCAGCGCATGCGGAATGGTGTGCAGGATAGCCGCAAACCGGACAGCCACCCGCTGAAAATAGATCTGCTGCTGGGATTGCACCAGTATCTCTTTCAATCGTAACCGGATGGTTTCTATGCACTCCAGGAACCCGGGTTCAAAGGAAGGCGGGTCACTCCATCCAAGAACAAGCAGGCTGTTATTGGGACTGGTATTTACCGGGATCATAATGGTGGACGACAAGGCAGGTAGTATTTCTTTAAATACATTTTCTTTTGCCGGCGGTATCTCACGCCAGTAAATGGTTTTAAAGTCTTCTGTACAAAGTAGTTTTTTAATAGGCTCAGGCTTTAACACCATTCCGTTCAGATGAAGGGGAGAGGCGCATTTAACCATTGCCGTTTCTTCATCCTCAAATTCCAGCTGCAGTGCAATATCCGCTTCCATCAGGTTTTTTACCAGGGAAATACTGAATGCGAGAAAGGAAGAGATATGTTTATCCTTATCCCATCTGCTGGTTTGATTGATAAAATTTAAAGCTTTACGCTCCCAGATACTCACGATATGAAATTAATAAAGATGATAAACTATAGCCGACGAAAAACGGGTTACGCTGAGATGCCGGACTAGTCCGTTGGTACATACTCCTTAAAGCCACTGGCCGGAAGATCACATTTTTCAAATATAAGTAATTCCTTTGAACGAACTAGCTGCACACAGGCATGCATTGACTGAGTCAGACAAAATTCGCTTATCTTTGCGCCTTACAAAAAAACGGCATTATGACCCAGCAGCAAAAAGCATTTCTGTTTGACCTGAACGGTACAATGATCAATGATATGGAGTATCACCTGGAAGGCTGGTACAACATGTTGAACAAGCTGGGCGCCAATCTTCCCCGGGAAATTGTAAGAAGCCACATGTATGGCAAAAATGAGGAACTGCTGGTGCGTGTTTTCGGGAAAGATCATTTTACGGCGCAGCAGATGGAAGAAATTGCCCATGAAAAAGAAGTATTATACCAGGAAGCTTTCAGACCCCACCTGGAGCTGATTGAGGGGCTTCCGGTCTTCCTGGAGAAAGCCGCTACCGCTGATATCCCGATGGCAATAGGCTCTGCTGCCAATACTTTCAACATTAATTATGTGCTCGACAATCTGCACCTCCGCCACTACCTGAAGGCGATTGTCAGTGCCGATGACGTAATCACCAGCAAGCCGGACCCGGAAGTATTCCTGAAATGTGCGCAGTTATTAGGGGTGTCGCCGGCCGGGTGTATCGTATTTGAAGATGCTCCCAAAGGGGTGGAAGCCGCTTTGAATGCCGGTATGGAGGCGATTGTGTTAACTACCATGCATACACGTGAAGAGTTCGCCGCTTACAATAATATCCGGGCATTTGTGGCGGATTACACCGATCCGGTGTTGCAACAGCTGTTTGTATAAACAAGGAATATTGTAATATAATTTCCTAATGTCAGCAGGGAACCATAAATTGCCGGGTTATAAATAATTGCTGCTATGACACGTTATTCAGGGCAATCAAGAATGCTGGTGGCAGTCGATTGCATCATTTTTGGTTTTGATGGAGAAGAATTAAAGCTGCTGCTGATCAAGCGCGGATTTGAACCGCAGAAGAATAAATGGAGCCTGATGGGCGGATTTGTACAGGCAGACGAAAGCTTTGAAACCGCCGCCGCAAGGATTTTGAATAAGCTCACCGGCCTGGAAGGGGTATACATGGAGCAGCTGTTTGCCTTTGGCGAACCGGCCCGCGACCCGGTGGAACGCACCGTTTCTATCACCTACTTTGCCCTCATCGATATCAATCAATACAAGCTGCAGATCAACGACGAGTACCATGCGGAATGGATTTCGCTTGATAAGCTGCCGGATCTCATCTTCGACCATACTGAAATGGTGAAGATGGCCCAGGAGAAACTTCGCTACAAAGCTGCCATACACCCCATCCTTTTTGAACTGCTGCCGCTGAAGTTTACCATTCCCCAGTTACAGCTGCTGTACGAAGCGGTGTACGATGTTACTTTCGATAAACGTAACTTCAGCCGCAAGGTATTATCTACCGGCCTGCTGATCAAACAAAAGGATAAAGACAGGCTCAGCTCGAAGCGTGGCGCCTTTTACTTCAAGCTGGACAAGCGTAAGTACAATGCCAAGTTCAATGCCTTCCTGAACTTTGTAACGGACCCCGGAAACTTACGGTAAGCCGATCCAGATAGTGCCTTTCACCGGCGTATAGTTCAGCATCATATTATCCTGGCTTTCAGGCCCCATCTGTGCGGCATCCTGGAATTTGGTACCTATTGGCGCAATAGCGCTCAGGAAGCCGATATCCCCGTCCGGAAAGGCCGGCGCAGTATTGTTGTTGGCCGCTCCCTTTGGCGCCTGCGGGTGAAATACCTGTAAAAACGTACCCTCGTTACCGGTATAAAAGGTAAAGGGCTGCTCCTTTGTATGAAAAGTGGCCTGGTACACATTGGCATGATAGCCTTTGAATTCGGGATACTCCCAGCTTTCCCCCGTCACCGTGTTGTTATAGGCTTTATACCAGCTGCCGAACAGCTGTCCCTGCATCCTGTTTTTCCATACCCGGTAAGGCCCTTCGCCTGTCCACGACAGCCCCGTTACCTTTTCTTCCGGATACCGGAACGTAATGCCGCTGAAAGGCGTTGCACCTTTGATACTATAGCTGTAGTCCAGTTGCGCCGGGATGCCTGGTTTGAAAGTCCATTTTACCTGGAGGAAGCCATTGCCTTCATAACGGGCGATGATAAAATAACCACTGGAATCGGTACCTGACCTGAATTCTTTCAGCTCCTGTGAAACGCCTGCCAGTAAGGGGCCTCCGCTTAAAGAGATCCTGCCTTTGGCCGTAGCGATCTGCATCAGCTGACCGGTGGTGCGACTGAAATAATAAGTGCCGGTACCGTTATCCACGGAAAGGGTGTCATGGTTAGTCAGGATATTGAGGCTGCCGCTAACGCCCGGGAACTGTTGCACAATGCGGGAAGGCGCCTGTAGAGGCCAGCTGCGGGTGAGTATGCTGCGTCCGTAACTATCCAGTACGCTCACGTATAACGCGTCTGCACCCTGCCAGCCGTTTGGAAGCGATAGTTGCAGAAAGCCTTTGGTATGGGGGGCCAGGTCAGGCGCCGCAATTGCACCCGTGGCAATGGTGTCTGTTGTGTTGTTTTTTCCGGGAGATGCAAACCGCAGCAGCTGCCACCTGAACCGGCACCCGGACAACGGCGTATAGTCGTAACGGTTTTCCACCGGTATGCGGCCATCGAAAGCCGCCGTTATAACGGGCAGGGATATATGCACCGGCGACCATAACTGCCGGATAGTATAGAAGCTGCCTTCCTTTTCGCGGTGAGGGCCTACTATGCCATCGGGGGCGTGGTTGCCGTCGGTGTCAATGATGCCGTTTTTATCGGTACGTACCAGTCCCTCGTCGCTGAATGCCCACAGGAACCCGCCGGCACAACGGGGATGCTGTAACATACGCTCCCAGAAATCGGCCAGGCCCGCACCCATGCCGCCATCGTAAAGGCCATGCATAAATTCGGTAGGCAGGTAAATGTCCTGGTCGTACAGGCTGGAATTAACAATGTAGTTGAAGTTGGGATAATGTTTGGTATCCACACCATTGTATCTTTCCCACGGATGCAGTACGGGGCGCAGCTGCGGATCATACAGGTGGTAGTCGCCATCCAGTGCCCGGTTAAACCCGCCTTCATTACCATTATCCCACGCAATAACAGAAGGATGGTTAACATCGCGTTCCACCAGTTCCTTTACGAGTTTGCGTCCCACCACCGTATCGTAGGCAGCCTGCCAGCCGGTGAGTTCATCCAGTACAAACAAACCCAGTGAATCGCATACATCCAGGAAGTGATCATCCGGCGGGTAATGCGACATCCGCACAGCGTTCATGTTCATGTCTTTCATGAGGTTCACATCCAGGATGCTGATATCCTTACTGAGTGTGCGTCCTGTTTCCGGCCAGGCGCTGTGGCGGTTTACGCCCTTCAGTATTACTTTGGTATCATTTACGTATATACCATCCCGTGGTCTTATTTCAATGGTCCTGAAGCCAAAGGGTTGGGTGATGCGGTGTATGGTCCGGCTATCTTTTTTGATCTCTATTACTGCCAGGTAACGGTGCGGGAACTCTGCACTCCAGGTATCGGGCTGGTTAATTTGTTGCTGCAACGTATAGGCGGCAGGGTGGGTGGCTGCGGCAGGCGCCGTTACCACTTGCTGAACGGGCTGGCCTGCTGTGGTTGTTACCTGTGCGGAGAGCGAGTATCCTTCCGGCAAAGGGGTAGTGAAAGCCTGTACGGTGAAATACCCTTTGGCGGTAGCATTAATGGCCACGCGATCAATATGGATCAATGGCTTTACCTCCAGGAATACAGGCCGGTAAATGCCTCCCAGCACCCAGAAATCGCCATTCCGTTCTGCCCGGTTTACCTCTGCATTCGCCGACATTTTACTCACCTTTACTTCCAGGAGGTTGCTGCCGTTGCGCAACAGTTTACTGATATCATACCGGAACCGGTAAAAGCCGCCCTGGTGTATTTCGCCGGCCAGGCGGCCGTTTATTTTTACTTCGGCATCGGTCATCACGCCATCAAAAACAATGTTTACCTGCCGTTCGCGCCAGTTGTCCGGTGCGGAAAAACGGTAGCGGTATAGCCCTTGCTCATGGGCTTTGTCTTTGTCATGGCCGTAGTTGTAGCTACCAAACCCCTGCTGTTCCCAGTTGGAAGGAACGGGAATCGTGGTCCATTTACCGCTGCGTTGTCCGCCGGAGCAATGAAAGTCCCAGTTAACGGTGTGGTCTTTATCGGCGCCTGAAAGATAGATGTATCGGGTTTCCTGTGCAAACGCTGCATGCAGGCATAACACACCTGTAAGCAGCAATAGGATTCTTGCTGACATGTCCGGAATTTTAAAATGCCTTTAAATGTATAAAAAGAAACGCGGAGTTGTGCGAATTTTGTCTTTCTCAGGATTACGCTGATTATACTGATTAGCCTGATTTTTACTTTTTGGATTTTTTCTGATTTAATAATGAAGGGAGATATAAGCGAATACCCGCTTATATCTCCCTTAATCCTTTAAAAATCAAAAATGATCAAATCAAGTTAATCAGTATAATCAGCGTAATCCTGAGAAAGACAAAATTCGCGGCGCTCCCCGCTGCATTATTTACCGAAGCATTTGATCATCTTATGAAAAATCTCATTGTTTTCGTAAACGCCGCGGAACAGGTTGGAGTTGGGGCCGTAGGCAAACACCATGACCGGGATACCGGTATGGTCGTTGGTGGCAAAGTGACCGCGTAGAGTGCCTTTGGCAATATCGCCATCCATCAGGGCGAGGCCGCCGGTTTCATGATCAGCAGTTACAATCACCGTGGTTTGCTTGTCCTGGTCCGCAAAGCGGAGGGCTTCTCCCACTGCTTCATCGAAGTCGAGCATTTCACGCACCAGGTAATCCAGGTCGTTGAGGTGGCCGCCATGATCAATGCGGGAACCTTCCACCATCAGGAAGAATCCTTTGCCGGACGCGTTCAGTTGCTGTAAAGCCTTTTTCAGTGCGTTTTTCAGGTAGTTGCCCCGTCCACTGCGCATGGAGGAGACTACCTTATTGCTCAGGATGACGAGCGTACGGTTTTTCGTAGTGGCGTCCCAGTTATCCAGGTTATCGTAGATACGGATGCCGGAGGAAGCCAGCTGCCGGCCAAAATCTTTTTCCAGTTCTTCTCTTCCGCCGCCAACAGCCAGTTGCAGTTTGCTGCCGAGCAGTTGCTTTTCCAGGGTATAGGTGCTATCCCGGTCGGAGGTATGACCGTAGAAAGAAGCAGGCGTGGCGCCGGTAATTTCTTCGGTTACAATCACGCCGCTCTGAATGCCTTTGGGAGCCAGTATTTCAGGGATAACGGGGATGGACACGTAGGTATTGTCGAGCCCGATGGCGCGGTTATGTGTTTTGGCGCCGGTGCCCATTGCAGAGCCGCCCGCGGCAGAGTCGGTGTGGTAATTGTCGGTGGACTGGGTTTTGGATAAACCCAACTGCCTCATCTGGAATATGTTCAAGGCGCCTTTATTGGCGGTGTAGCCGGAAAACATTTCCGCAAGACCAGTACCATCGCCTATCATCAGGATTACGTTTTTGGAGCGCACTTTTGTGGCATCAGATACAAAAGAGGGGGTATATACTTCATGCACCGGCATACCGGAAGCGGTAGTATGGGGCGTGTTATGCAACACATCATACAGCTCCTCCGGGTGGTCCGTACCGATCCAGTCCGCGCCGAGGTCCATCAGTTTGTAGTAGGTAGACCGCGTAGAAGGCGCGCCCCAGAAACGGAAAGCATATCCCTGTTGGTGCGCTTTATTGATAACGGCGGTTACTTTTTTCATTTCTTCCGGTACCAGTGTTCCTTTGCCGTTCCAGGTGCTGTAAGAATGAAAATCCACGCTCAGCATCGCAACGCGTTGCTGTAACGCTGCCGGATACACGCTGTCGGGCCGGCCATCAAAAAAGAAGATCGGATCATACTTAGGCCAATCTGTCACCGGGGGCAGGTTGCCGGATATGACCAGTTTTACGGCGGAAGGATTTGTGTTGCGGTCAAAATAGTTGCGGTAGGGAAGCAGTAGTTCCTGTAATGCCTGCAGGGTAGGAGTGCCTGCTGTTTTCAGGTCTATCAGCAGCTGCATGGGTGCATTGCCGGCATAGGGCTTACCGTTGTAAAGAGAGAACTGCCGGAGCACAGGCTGCAGGTACAGTTCCTTAAAGGTGCGGAACGGCTGTATGGCGCCGGCGTCGTGTGCAACGTATAAAACGCCGTCTTTCAGGTGTATATCTGCTTCAATAGAGCCAAACTCAAGGGACGCCGCTGCATAAAAAGGAGTGGCCCGCTCATAATCATTATGAGAGTGTGCCTGCGCCATTGTATACTGCTTTATTTGTGCGGATGCCCAGGTGGCCATCATTACACCGGATAAAATGAACAGTGCTTTTTTCATTGTATAGTAAAAGATAGTTTTAAAGATTCAGCGGCCAAAGGTGATATAATCCTGTTTGCCTGCAGTGTTGCCGTGTTTATCTTTATGTTAATTCTCAGTAAAGAAAATCGATTTAGTTAAGACTTCTGAGAACAACATATCCTATTCAGGTTTCAAAAGAAAAAGTGAAATGAAAAAAGTGAAATTACAGGTTAAGCGTTGCTGGCAGGGAATAAAACCGGCTGGGTAACAGCATCAGAGCGTTGGCCAGTTCTGCACCAGTTCTTTCAGCTGGTTTTGTCCTTCCGGCCATTCTCCAAGCCCGGATTCGCTGTTGATGTGTCCTTTGGCGCCTGCATTTACAAAACGGCTTCCCCAGTGACGGGCAAAAAAAGCGGCTCTTTCCAAAGAACAGAAAGTATCATTTGTACTGGCAACAATTATACTTTCAAACGGCAGTTTCACCAATGGAATAGGAGCGAAGCCGGTTGCTTCTGAGGGAAAGCCCGGTCTTTCAGCATCTGCCGGCGCTACCAGCAACGCCCCCCGGATCTTCCGGCTGGTTTGCCCGGCCCAATGTGCCAGTGCAATACAAGCCAGGCTATGCGCAGCTATTACTACCTGCGGACCGGCTTCCGCTACAGCCTTCTCTATCTGCGCTACCCAGTTGGCACAAACCGGCGCATCCCAATCTGTTTGCTCAATCCGTTTTGTTCCGGGTATAGATTGTTCCCATAATGTTTGCCAGTGTAATTTTCCGGAGCTACCCAGCCCCGGCGCGGTCAGAACTTTTATTTCCATGACATAGAGGCGTTGTGTCTTGAAAGATAGTAAAAAGAATCACCAAATACGAATCAGGTGATCCGCAGAAAAGTAGTATATACAAAAAAAAATAGCCGGAGCTAAAAAGCACCGGCAACAGGTAACAACCAAAACAGCATTGATTAATACTGAGTATTTTAATTATTTATGATATATGTTTTCGCTTTTATCATCTCCATAAAATAATTGTTAAAAAAGCCCGGCAGGGAAATTCCCGCCGGGGGCCATAATGTGGATTTTTAAAATACAAAACCTTTGCGTTTGAATATCCAGATATTACGCCAGCCATCGCCTTGCTGCACCAGCGTCAATTCATTAGCGTTCAGCTTAACAATATTGTAGGTTACGTTGTTTCCCCAACTGATGTCAGCGCCGTTGATCTTGATCTTTTGCGCTAAAGTATCCAGTGTAAACGAACCTTTGGTAGTAACTCCATTATGCGTGATGGAGTAATTTGCATTTTTATTAAGATCAAACGTCATCTCATCATCCACTACCCCCTGGGTGATCAGACCGGCTTTTCCTACGGTCCACCATGCCGGCCTGTCGGCATCACCAGGGCCATTGCCAAAACAGTAGCCGCCGGGAACATCAACGGCCCATACCCATGTTTTACCATCAGCGCTATTGGTGAGCAGGTCATACAGTTTGCTGGAAAAGAACTTCGGATCGTTTTCACTCACGGTAACTTTTACAGAATCAGTTTTAGGACCACCGGCGCCATAAGCAGCATATTTTACGAAGAAGTCGCCCGCAAAAGGCAGGATCACTACGGCCTTCGCTTCTTTGGTGGTACCAAAACCATAGTCCCAGAACGGGATCACATCTTTCGTTTTGCTTTCGAGCGTTACCTGGTTATCGTAATCCGGATTTTGTGTAACAGAAAAATCGAGTTGAATGCCGGCCGGATTTGCCGGGGTGATCCGGTCTTCGTAAGGACTGCACGCATAAAACAATGCAGTGGTTAATCCCAGGAAATATATATGCAGACGTTTCATTTTTGTAGTTTTTAAAGTGGACAATATCACCAGCCGGTGTTTTGTTTGAGCGTACCGTTTGATAAATTGATCTGTGTTTCAGGAATAGAGAATAAACCATTTGTTTCCGTGCGGAAGCTTACGTTGAAACCCGGCTGGGGAGAAGTATTATCTATTGCCTGTTTGGCTACAGCCATACCCTGCCTCAGCAGATCCCAGTAACGATGCCCTTCCAGCGCCAGTTCCAGCTTGCGTTCCTGCATGATCTGTGTTTTATTGCTGAGGGTAATGCGATGAGTTTGATCGCCAAATGCACGGTCACGCACACGGTCGATATAACCCTGCGCTTTGCCTGCATTCGCCGTGAGATTTAATTCTGCACCCATCAGCAACACATCTGCAAAACGGATCACCATATAGTTGTCGAAATTGTCCCACTGAAAACTACCACCCAGGTCATCTGCATTTTTATCTTTCAGCGGGGTATATTTTTTTATAAAGAAGCCGGTGTATTGCGCCTGATCATCCAGCTTATAAGTATTTGCATATCCTTCTCCTGCAATAGAAATAATGGAAGCCGTTTGCCTGCTGTCGCCGGGAGCATAGGAATGAAAGAGTGCCTCATTTACGGTAGCGCCGCCCCATCCCTTGTAATATGGTCCCAGTATTTGTGAACGGATACCGATCATCACCTGCATGCGGTTACCGTTCTGCTGGTTTTGATCGCCCATGCCGAGATAAGTATACTGAATGGTGAACACGCCTTCTGCATTGTTCTGACCGGCGTAGGCAGTGGTGCTTTCCGCGGAAGCGCGGAACAGGTTCTGGTATTTTGGAACAAGACTGTATCCGCTGTTGTTGATCACATCTTCAATGGCGGCAATAGCATCTGCCTGTGAAAATACACCGGCAATATCAGGCTTGTTGTAGTAGCCGGTATAGTACAGGAATACCCTGCCCAGCAAGGCTTCAGCAGCCCATTTGGTAACCCTGCCATATTCGCCCGAAGGAATGCTGGTAAAAGGGGTAGCCGGAATATTAGCTGCAGCCAGTTTCAGGTCGTTGGCAATCAGCATGTATACGCTATCCGGGTTGGCCTGTGGGATGCTGTAGTTACCTGGTTCCAGCGGCGCGGTGATCAATGGCACATGACCAAACATACGCACCAGGTCAAAGTAAAAGTAAGCCCGCAGAAAATGAGCCTCACCTATATAACGGTTTTTAGTGACGTCATCTCCCTTAAAATCTACTGCCTCAATTTTCTGGATCAGTTTATTGGCGCGGTAAATACCGGTGTAGTATTTCTTCCAGGCATTGCTGTTGAGGTCATTCATCTTAATGCTCTTATCCCACTGGTTCCAACCGTTGTCGGAAGCGCCACCGCCGCCAAAGCAATCGTCAGAAGCAATTTCTGAGCTTAGCGCAATGTTGCCATAACCATCCCAGTTTAATACGCTGTACGCGGAAACCAGTCCCTGGTAGGCATCTCCCGGAGTTTTATAAAAGTCTTCTTCAGTAATTGTATTGATGGGCAATGTTTCCAGGAAACTTTTGGAACAGGAACTCATTAACCCCGTTATGATGATAGCTGCTATTATTTTCTTCATGATTGCCGGAGTTTAAAATTTAACATTAAGACCGAATAAAACAGTTCTTGGCTGTGGAAAATAGCCGAGGTCGGTACCAGATGACCAGCTGTCGATACCATAGCCCACTTCAGGATCCAACCCACGGTAATGGGTAAACGTAAATACATTCAGCCCGGATACATATAACCGGAGCTGCTGAACAGGTAACCGTTTCAGTAATGTTTTCTTAAGGTCGTATCCAAAGTTGATGCTCTTTACACGGAGGAACGCGCCATTGTGTACATACAGATCAGAGAAACGGGTGTAGTTCTGATTGGCTTCATTGCCCAGCGTTACACGGGGCGTGCTGTTGGAAGTACCTTCCCCATGCCAGCGGTCGAAAACAGCCGTGGTATAGTTGTTATAAAAACGGTCGTACGCTCTTGTTCCATCCACAATATCGTTGCCGCCTACGCCGCTCAGCAATACACTCAGGTCAAATCCTCTCCAGCCTGCAGATAAGGAGATACCATACGTTTGTGTAGGATTGGGATCACCCACTTTTGTTTTATCATCGCCATTGATTACGCCGTCGCCGTTCAGATCTACAAAGCGGGCATCGCCGGGTTGTGCGCCTGGCTGTATTTTCTGACCGCTTTTGCTGGTGTAGGCATCAATTTCTGCCTGGTTCTGGAAGATACCGGCTGTTTTCAAGCCATAGAAATAACCAATAGGCATTCCATTCTGCGCACGGAAGTATTCATCCATGTTGGAGGAGAGTACGCCGTTATAAGAAGGATGCAATACGCCTTCCTGGTTAGGAATATCTATCACGGTGTTTTTATTGAAGGCAATGTTGCCGCCAATACCAATGGTCACTTCTCCAAACCGGTGGTTGTAGTTAATGCCAAGTTCAATACCCTTGTTCTGGATATTACCACCGTTAATGGTAGGCGCGCCGGTACCCACGAGATCTGGTATAGGAGCGGTTACGAGCCAGTCGCGGGTATTTTTCTGGTACCAGTCGAATGTTACGGTCAGGTCTTTGAACAACGTGGCATCAAATCCCAGGTCGATTTGTTCGGAAGCTTCCCAGTGTAAATCAGGATTAGGTATTTTATCTGGAGAGGCGCCGATTGCTTTTTGCCCGTTGAAATAGTAATCGCGGTAAGTAGAGTTGATGGTAGCCAGGTACCTGAAGTCATCTATCCTGTCACTACCGTTTTGTCCCCATCCGCCGCGGATCTTCAGGAAGTTGATCCAGTTGCTGTTTTTGAGGAACGATTCGTTGGTAACAATCCATCCGGCAGAAAAGGAGGGGAAGTAGCCATAGCGGTTGTTGGCGCCGAACTTGGTGGAACCATCCCGGCGGAGGGTGGCGGTGAGCAGGTATTTGTCGTCGTAGCTGTAAAACACCCTGCCAAAGTAAGATTGGAGGGCATTCATACTTCTTGTGCCGAATACTTTACGGGTAGAATCATTTCTGCCGTTATCAATAATGGCATGATCAAAGTCGGCAATGATCAGGTCTGTTTTACTACCACTTACATTATAGCCTTCGTATTTTTTTGCGGTGGTACCCACCATTACATTCAGGTTATGTTTGCCGGTGGTGAGCTGGTAGGTGAGGGTGTTATCCCAGTTCCAGGTGAGGTTGCGGTACATACCCTGACTGGCAAAAGAATGTTCATTGCTGTTATTGGTTCCCAGGTTATATACGGGAATAAAAGCATTATTATAGTTATACGAAATATCTGCGCCAAAATCTGTGCGGAGGGTCAATCCTTTGACCAGGATGGCTTCTGCATAGATGTTACCAATGATCCTGTCGGTAATGGTTTGATTGTTTTGTGTATAGTCGATAGAGCCGATCGGGTTGGGTTCGTCTGCATAAGGCGATTTACCATAGCTGCCATCTGCATTGTACACCGGGTAAATGGGAGTAGCATTTAATAAACCACGGATAGAGTTATTGTAGATATTGCCTGTACCAATACCGCGTTGGCGTGTATGCGCAAACGTGAGGTTCTCACCTGTTTTGATCAGGTCTTTATACAACTTGTGTTCTGAATTGATCCTGAATGAAGTTCTTTCAAAATTAGACCTGCCGGGAAGCCCCATTACGCCTTGCTGTCCCTGGAAAGAAAAAGACGAGGAGAAAACGGATTTTTCGTTACCACCGGAAAGACTCAGGCTATAATTTTGAATAGGCGCATTTTTATTGGTGGCTGCTTTCTGCCAGTCGGGTCCTGTACCCAGTTTCGCAATAGAGTCCGGTGTATAGATAGGCACAGAACCGGAGTTGATGGACGCTTCATTCATGAGGTTGGCATACTGCTGTGCATTCAGGAGGTCCAGTTTGCGGGCAGGATTCTGTAATCCGTAGGAAGCGTCGAAGCTGACATTCATTTTACCGGCGCGGCCTTTTTTGGTGGTGATCATCACGATACCATTTGCTGCGCGGGTTCCATAAATGGCAGTGGAGGCGGCATCTTTCAGCACATCTATGCTGGCGATATCATTTGGATTGAGGAAGGAGATATCATCTGCCGGAAAGCCATCAATGATGAACAACGGCCGGGAATCCCCATTGGTGCCGATACCACGGATTGTGAATTTCAGCGCATCTCCCGGTTGGCCGGAGTTAGATGTTACCTGTACGCCGGGTGCTTGTCCCTGTAAGGATTGTTCCACGCTGATGGCGTGGTTTTTTATCAGGTCGTCGTTGTTTAAATGTACCGTGGCGCCGGTCACTACTTTTTTCTTTTGTGCGCCATAACCTACCACTACCAGTTCATCCAGCCCCGTGGAAGCGGATTCCAGCCGTATTGCCATTGGGCCCGCCTGTGCCGGTACTTCCTGTTTGTTATAACCTACCAGCGACACCACGAGTATTTCTCCGGGATCGGCCTGCAGGGTAAAAGTTCCATTTACGTTTGTTACGGTGCCACGGGTAGTTCCTTTTACAATGATATTAACGCCGGGTAAGGGAGCACCATCTTTGGTGTCGGTTACCTTGCCCGTAATAGCCTGTTTTACAGGTTGCGTATATGCCTTCCCGTTATTGGCAGCTGCGTGCAGTGCCGGTTGCGCCGCTGTAGCCAAACTACATACAGCAAGCGCCTTTAAGACGGTTTGCCGCGGAAAATAATTGCTGATTGTGTACCAGATTTTCATGTTTAACGTGTTTTATTTAGGCAAAGGAGTGTGAATAATGTTTGAATGTTTTCAGAAGAAGTGGTCCAGGTCAGATGGCCCGGACCGTTTTTGCTATTCCATTATATGTTATCATTTCACCTTTCTTATTGTGGATGTCCGGTCCTGCAGTGGTTTGTTTACCTACAAATGTTACCAGGAAATACCTTTGCTGCAGCATGCCCGGAAAACGACCTTCCTGTTGTCCTATCGTGAGTGTTTTCGCGGCCTCATTCCATTTGAAGGAAATGTTGCTGAAAGCGCCTTTCTCGTATTGGTAGTTATTATTTTCATCTTCATACAGGTTAAATTCCCCGTTTTTCCCGGTATACACATACAGCTGTATGGTATCGGCCTTGCGCTCACTGGTGTATTGCAGTGCGGGACCTACCGGCAGGATAGCGCCTTCTTTTACATACAAAGGCATTCGCTGCAAAGGCGCTGCTGCGGTAATATGCTGACCACCTGTTTCATATTTTCCGGTATAGAAATCGTACCAGCCATTGCCTGCAGGCAGGTACAGTTCCCGGCTGCGGGCATGGTACTCCGTTACAGGGTTTACCAGCAGCGAAGGACCAAACATATACTGGTCGCGGATATTCAGCACCGCTGTATCCTGACCGTAATCCATCACCAGGCCGCGCATCATCGTATAGTCGTGATGGTAGGTGTTACCTGCCACGGAGTAGATGTAAGGCAGCAGACGGTAACGCAGCTGGTCGTAGTATAGCATCGACTGGTACGCTACGCTGCTGTCGGGCGCAATGTTGAACATTTCACGGTAAGGATATTGCCCGTGTGAACGGAACAGCGGGCAGAAAGCCCCATACTGGAACCAGCGTGTATTGAGTTCTCTCCATTCTTCCAGTGCAGGCCCCTGCGGGTCAGGCTGATCATATTTATCTTCCACAAAAAAACCTCCGATGTCTGTAGTCCAGTAAGGCAAACCTGACAAACTGAAGTTCAGCCCGCCGGGGATCTGTCTTTTGAACTCTTCAAAGGTGGCAGCGATATCACCGCTCCAGGTGGCGGCGGCATAGCGCTGCAGCCCCGCGTAGGCGGAGCGGGTAAGGATAAACACACGCTGATCCGGTTTGGCGGCCCGTTGTCCTTCATAAATACCCTGGGCATTTACGAGCGCATAGGTGTTGAAGTATTGTGTAGCTGATCCCAGCGCCGTGGGATTCATGAGTGTTTTACGTTCTTCGATAGACGCATTGGATAAGATATCCGGCTCTGTGGCATCGAGCCACCAGGCGTCTACGCCCTTACTGAGCAGGTTTTTCTGCAACAGGCTCCAGAACAATTTGCGCGCTTCCGGGTTAAAGGCATCGTAAAACGTAGATACGTAACCGTTACCTATCCAGTCGCGTTGCCTGTTTTTAATATTCTGTTTGTATAACCAGCCTTTGCTGTCGAACAGTTTATAGTTATCGATGCCTTCATAAAACTTTGGCCATACGGAGATCATAAAGTTGGTATGGTATTGTTTGTGCAGGCGGCTGATCATACCGGCGGGATCGGGAAAACGGGCGGGATCAAACTGTTGACTACCCCATTCGTCCTGCTTCCAGTAACTCCAGTCCAGTACAATATTGTCCAGCGGAATTTTTCTTTTGCGGAATTCCGCTACAGTATTTTCAATCTCGTCCTGTGTTTTGTAGCGTTCCCGGCTTTGCCAGAAACCCAGCGCCCAGCGTGGTATCATAGTGGCTTTGCCGGTTACCTGCCGGTAGCCGCTGATCACTTCATCCATATCTCGACCATACATAAAGTAGTAGTCGATTTTTTCGCCTGCTTCTGAAGTCAGCTGCATTTTATCTGCTCCTTCAGCGGGTGTGGGAGGAAGGAATTTAAGTGAGATAAAGGATTGGGCGGTTTCCGGGATCCATTCCACTTTTACGGTAGTGGGCTGTCTCTTTTGAAGGAGACACCGGAAAACAGAAGCGCCGGGATTCCAGCTTTCTCTCCACCGGTCCAGTTGCAGCTGGCCATTGATCCATACTTTGGTGTAGCCGGAGGTGGTCATGAAGAATTTGTATTCACCGGTTTCATCTGCATTCACCGTACCTTCCCAGGTTACTTTCCCTTTTACCATTGGAAAGGCGGCTGGCAGCGACGACAGGCGATCCAGGAATTCATAATCAATTTTATCTTCCACCGCTTTTACATATACCGTATTATTATAACGGTCGCCGTAGGTAGCACTGAATCCAGGTTTTCCATCGGCAGACATTAAGTGTAATTCGGACATTTGTTTATAGGGACGGTTGTCGCCAAAACGGGTAATGGAATAGTTATCCCATAAAATACCATAGTTACGGCTGGACACTACAAACGGTACAGCGGCCACAGAGTTGTACTGTGTAAGATCCACGTCCTGGTTTTTGTAGTTCATTAAACCGGTCTGATGTTGCCCGAGTCCATAAAACGCTTCATTGGCGGGCGATTCAAATACTTGTTGAATCCGGTATAGAGATTTATTATCAATGGTAACCGGTGTAAAGCTTTTGCCGCCGCCTGACTGTTCCTGTAATATAATGTTGCCGGCTTTATCGCGGAATACTACAACTCCTGTATTCAGTGCCACGGTGGCGGTAATGCTGGCTGTTTTTAACGTCACGGTTTCATTTCGTTCTTCCGAATCCCACTTGATGGCATTACCGTGCGCATCTACGGCCATGAGGCTGGGAGATCCGGTGAAATGATCATCGGGGGTGGCGGTTACGTGGATCACCTTATCGGAGACCACCTGTAACTTCACCTGCCTGGCGCCGTTCCGGGCGGGATTTTTTAAATGAATCAACAGGCCATCAGACAGTTTTTCCACCTGACCGGCATAACACCAGGAAGTGAGGAACGTCATTAGTACGATCGGTATCGCCCTCTTTATCTGCATATTTGAACGGATTTTTTTCGTTGGTTGAACGTGGTTGTTACAATTACGGGTGTGGTACCCGCGATGTATTTTCAAAACGTGTTACTTCAAAACGTGTGAAAACAAATGTAAAGGGAGCCCCGGAATCAGAGGGTAGGGATATGTTTAAGATGTAGGGTGATTATGTTAACCCGTTGCGTCAAATGGGTGATGAATTGATTACGGTTAGGGCATTAAATGTTAACATGCGGCGGGGGAACGGGCTGGTTTTAAGCCCATTATAATAAGAAGAGCCCGATGAGCGACACGGTGATCACGCAATACAGCAGGATTTCAATCAGCAGATACAGGCGGTTGCTTCGTTTAAAGTTTTGCTTGAACATAGTGAGGTTTAATAGTCAGTCACACAAAATTATCCATTGCCCCCCGTAGGCAGGGGGCGCATTTCGTTATTTAATGGGGCAGATTTGTTGTTTTACGGGATGATGTATAATTGAAGTAGGGTATTATTTCTTCTTTCCGTAAACGGAGGGGAGTACATTGTATTCCATCTTGAAATACTTTGTAAAGTATTTTGGGTTGTTAAACCCAACTTCATAGGCTACCTCGGCCACGGTAAGCTGGCTTTTTTCGAGCAGCTGCGCGGCGCGCTTTAAACGGATGCTCCGGATAAATTCAATGGGCGACCGGCCGGTGAGGGCCAGGATCTTTTTATATACAGATACCCGGCTCATAAAAAGCGCCCTGCTCAGTTCTTCTACCGAAAAGTCGGGATTGGAGATATTCTTCTCTACAATTTGCAAAGCCTGCTGGATAAATTGTTCATCGGCAGATGAAACAGCTACTTCTCCGGGGTTGGCTTCTATATACTGCTGGAATGTTTTTCTGAGAGATGATTGCTGGGAGATAATGTTTTTAATCCGCGAAAGTAATACCTCGAAGTTAAAAGGCTTTGTGATGTAGTCGGATGCGCCGGTTTCCAGCGCTTCCAGTTGCTGGGCCTCTTCGGCCCTGGCGGTGAGCAACACAATGGGCAAGTGTGCGGTGCGTTGCTGGGCGCGTACCTTTTTACACAATTCGAGTCCATCCATTTCCGGCATGGAAATATCGCTGACAATCAGGTGCGGGAGTGTTTGCTGCAGCACTTTCCAGGCTGCAAGCCCGTTTTCTGCTTCTATAACCTGAAAGTACTGCGTAAGGTTATCTTTCAGATAAAAACGAAAATCCTCATTATCCTCTACCAGTAAGATCACCGGTTTTTTTGAGTTGCTGTTTATGGCGGCGGCCGGTGTAACGGCAGTGGTAGTACGAATCGTTTCCTGTACAACTCCGGGAACAGCAACGGTAGCTGTTTTAACCGGCAGGTACACTGTAAAGCAACTGCCCATTTCCGGCGCACTGTCTACTGTAATGCTGCCGCCATGCATTTTTACAAACTCCTTTGTAATAGATAGCCCGATCCCGCTGCCCTGGTTTACCATAGAAGCCGGTATTTCATGTTGAAAGAACCTTTCAAAAATATACTCCTGTTTCTCCGGGGGAATACCAATACCATTATCTTTCACGGCAATTTCCAGTTGCGCGGTTGTTTCCTGGTAACTAACGTGAACGGATATACTGCCATCTTCAGGTGTAAATTTAAAGGCATTGGAGAGCAGGTTAAAGATGATCTTCTCAATTTTATCTGCATCGTACAACATCTTCAGTTCCTGAACATTGCTCTGGAAGTTAAGCTGGATATGCTTTTTCTCTGACAGGTCAGAAAATGACCCGGTAAGATCTTTTATAAAACCGATGATATCGCCTTCTGCGGCGTGGAGTTTTATTTCCTGGACTTCCATTTTACGGAAGTCGAGCAACTGGTTCACCAGGTTGAGTAAGCGCCGTGCATTCCGCTGCATCAGTTCCAGCTGTACTTTTAAGCCGCTTTCGGATGTTTGCCGGATGATCTTTTCCAGCGGGGTGATGATCAGGCTGAGCGGCGTTCTGAATTCGTGGCTTACGTTGGTGAAGAAGCGGATCTTCAGGGCATCCAGTTCGTGCATGCGCGCGGCTTCCTGCGTTTGCTGCTCCATCCTGAACTTCAGCCTTTCCCTTTCCAGGATGATGCGGCGGGCCAGCAGCAGGGCGCCCAGTATCAGCAGCACATAGCCCAGGAAGGCGGGCCAGGTTTTCCAGAAGGGCGGAAGTACTTTTATTTTCAGGGCGATTCCTTTTTCATTCCATACGCCGTCGTTATTGGAAGCTTTTACCCTAAAGGTATATTCACCCGGATCGAGGTTGGTGAAGGTGGCTTTCCTTTGGAGGCCGTCGGTATATAGCCAGTCTTTATTAAATCCTTCCAGCATATAGGCATACCTGTTTTTTTCCGGGTGGAAATAATTCAGGGAGGCAAATTCAATGGAGAACACATTTTCACCATGTTTCAGGGTGATGCTTTGTGTTTCGGGAATCGCGGCTTTCAGCAATACGCGTCCATTGATCTTTTCGCCCGGCAGTATGCTTTTATTAAAGATCTGCAGATCGGTGAGTACTACGGGCGGGATGTTGTTGTTGAGGGCGATGGCGTTTGGATAAAACAGGTTAAAGCCGTTGCCACCGCCGAAGATCAGCTCCCCGCGGCTGGTTTTCAGCGCAGCGTTTTCGTTGAAATCTTTCCCCTGCAGCCCGTCGGATTCATCATAGTTTTTAAAGGTAAAGGCATCAGATCCGACGGTCATATTGGACAAGCCATTGGGAGTGCTCATCCACAAGCTGTGATCGTTGGCTTCCAGGATGTTCAGGATGGAGTTGTCCGGGAGACCGTCTTCTTTGCGGAGGGTGCGGAAGTTATTGTTTTTTGGATGGAAGAGGTCCAGTCCTTCCCGGGTGCCTATCCAGATGCGTTGCTGGCTGTCCTGGAAAATGCATACCACGTTATTATGACTCAGGCTGCCGCTCTCGCCGGGCAGGTTATTGTAATGTTTGAAGGCCCCGGTGGCCAGGTGCAGTACATCGAGGCCGTCGGAAGTACCTATCCAGAGGTTGCCCTGTCGGTCTTCCAGCAGGGCGGCAATGTACTTTGACTTTACCTGCGGGAAATGTTCGAACCGGCCGGTAGCGGGTTCCATCCGGTTAAGGCTGCCGCCCAGGGTGCCTACCCACAGCTGGTGGCGACTATCTTCCAGTATTTCCCATACGCTGTTGTCGCTGATACTGGTGCTATCGGCCGGGTTATGTTTGTAGTGGATAAAGCGGCTGCCGTCGAAGCGGTCCAGCCCTCCGAAGTAGGTGCCTACCCATAGCTGTTTGTTGTGATCTATACAAAGACTTACAATTACATTTCCCGCGATGCTGTTGTTGTTGCCGGCATCGTGCCTGTATTGGGTAAAGGTGTTGCGGCTGCGGTCAAAGTAAATCAGGCCGCCGCCGTTGGTACCTATCCATAAATTGCCTGCTGCATCTTCCACAAACCGGTTTACATCGTTGTAGGGCAAACTGTTACGGCTATACGCCTGATACTGGTAGAGCGGGAATTTTACCATGTTTTCATGGTAATAGTTCAGTCCTTTTTTAAAGGTCCCGATCCATATAATGCCGGTATTATCTTTATAAAGGGTAGTGATACTGTTCTGGCTCAGGCTGCGGTTATCTTCATTGATATTCTCAATATAACGGACGCTTTGTGTTTTTTTATTAATGATGTTAATGCCGCCATGATCGGTGCCTATCCATATCAACCCGTTGTTGTCCGGAACAATGCCTCTTACGATATTATTGTTCAGCGTGAGCCCGGGAGTACGCTGATCGATATGCCGGAACTGTTGGGTACGCACATCAAAAAAGTAAACGCCGTTGTCTTCATTAGTGCTGAACAGCCACAGGTCGCCGTCGGCATCTGCCGCCATAGACCAGCTGTTGCCGGTGATTTCCGGGCGAACGAGTGTATTGTTGCGGTAAATAATGCGGTGGTTGCGGGCATCCATTTTTTCCAGTAAGCCATTGCTGTGGAGCAGCCAGTAATGACCGGCTTTGCCAGGCAGGAGAGCCGATACGCTGTTGGTGCCGATGCTGCCGTCGTCGTTGGTATGGGTGAATTGTTGCGCCTTGTTGCCGGCATCTACCAGGAACACCCCTGCGGTGGGGTGCAGGAACCAGTATCCGCCGGACGGGTCATGCACAATATCTGTTACCACATTCCCGGAAAAGCCCCATTGGCTGAGAATCTTTTCGGGGCGCCGGTTAAAACGGGTGGTTACCGGATCATAGATATTGATGCCGGAACGGGTCCGTATCCAGAGTTGCTGCCCCGGGCCGGCCATGATTTTGTTGATGTTATTATCTGTAACAGAGGTGGTGTCGCGCAGATCGTGCTGGTATACGGTGAAGTGATACCCATCAAACCGGTTCAGCCCTGATACGGTACCAATCCACATAAAGCCCATACTATCCCTGAAAACACAGTTGACCTGGTTGTTGGACAGGCCCTGGTTGATATCAATCCGGTTGAACTGATAGGGGAGTGTTTGCCCCCGCATTACCGAAGTAACGAGGAATAACAAGATAAATATTAAGACCCGCTTCCGCATGTACACACACCTTACCTGGTTGAAAAATTGTTGGTCTGACAATTATTATAATTGCGCAGCAATATAGTATAAAACAGATATAAAAAAAGAAAGGTCGAAAGAATTCGACCTTTATTGCTAAAATTCCACGTTATGGCACTCAGGTCCATAAAAAGTTAGTCAGCTAAAATCCGGCATAGCCGGTATATGATAAATGATATTTTGCGGTTTTACGGGGTAGCCAGCCTCTTGCTATACAAAAGTAGGTGAAGCTAAAACGATTGTCAAGAAATTAGCAAACATTATTTAAAAAAAAGGAAAAAACATCCGGGAGCCATATTATTTTTCCCTGGCTGGATAATTTTGTTCAGCCGCTAGGTGTTCAGGAAGTTGATGTTTCTCCTGATACCGGCAAACTTACTGCGTTTAAGGGGGGAGTGACGGAAGATGTCTTTAAAAGCTTCTTCTGTCAGCTCTTCCCAGTCGCGGGTAGAAAAGTTCAGGATCGCCGGCACAGGGGTAAATGCCGCTTCCTGGCTGGCTTTGGAGAAGCGGTTCCACGGGCAAACATCCTGGCAGGTATCGCAACCAAACATCCAGTTATCAAATTGTCCCTTCATTTTATCGGGGATCAGCTGTTCTTTCAGTTCTATGGTAAAGTAGGAAATACATTTGCTGCCATCCACTACGCCCGGCGCTACCAGTGCTTCTGTGGGGCAGGCGTCCAGGCAGCGGGTACAGGAGCCGCAGTAGTCGGCCACCGGGCCGTCGTATTCCAGTTCAATGTCGGTAATCAGGGTAGCTATAAAGAAAAAGGAGCCGGCCTGTTTATGGATCAGGTTCCCGTTTTTACCGATCCAGCCTAATCCGCTGCGGGTGGCCCAGGCGCGTTCCAGCACGGGGGCGGAATCCACAAATCCCCTGCCCTGAACAGGGCCTATACGTTCCTGCATGCGCAGTAACATCGTTTTCAGCCGCGCCCGTATCACTTCATGATAATCCTGCCCGTAGGCGTATTTGGAGATGCGTGGGGCGTCGGCTCGCTGCTGTGTGGAAGGAAAATAGTTAAATAACAGGGTGATCACCGACTGCGCGCCGTCTACCAGCTTACGCGGATCTATCCTTTTGTCGAAATGATGCTCCATATACTGCATATTGCCATGCATACCTTTATTCAGCCATGTTTCCAGCCGGCGGGCATCGTCATCCAGCTGCACCGCCTTCGCAATGCCGCAATGGTCAAATCCTAACTCTTTCGCCAGCTCTTTTATGAATAAAGTGTGGGTCATCCGGGCAAAATTAACATATTATTTATATCTTCGATCCGCATATATATCCCATATGCCTGTTAACTGTATGCGCTATACCTTTGTTATGCTGGCGCCCATTGTCAGCTGTTTGTTCGCCCTGTCCTCCTTTGCCCAGGACGGAAGTAAGATGAAATTTGGTAAAGTTTCCAAAGAAGAATTTGCTATTAAGAGATCAGAGAAAGATACCGGCGCCCACGCCATCATCCTGTCTGAAATCGGCTCCTCTATTTTTGAGTCGGATGGAAACGACCTTCGCCTCGTGTATAAAGTACACCGGCGCATTAAAATCGTTGATCAAAACGGCTATGATGTAGCTACCGTTCTGGTGCCGATATACAAATCAGAATCGTCGGAAGAGAAGTTGCTGAACCTGAAAGCAGCTGCCTACAACCTCGAAAACGGCCAAGTGGTGGAAACAAAAATGGAGAGCAAAAACGTATTCAACGACAAACAGGATAAATCCCTGCTGATAAAGAAATTCACCCTGCCTGCAGTAAAGGAAGGCACTATCATTGAATACACTTACACGATAGCCTCCCCTTTTTACCGGCACTTGCGGGCCTGGAATTTCCAGGGGCTATATCCCCGCCTGTGGAGCGAGTACAGTGTGGCCATCCCGGAGTACTTCGACTATATGCTCATCCCGCAGGGATATGAGCCATATGTGGTAAAAACAAAAACGTATTCCCGTTCCACTTTTACCTTCCGCAATGAGTCGCATGGAGCTACCGGCCCTTCCAACATGGTAACGGTAACGCCTTCCATCACCACTTATAAGTGGGCGCTGAAAGATGTGCCGCCGATTAACGAAGAGAGTTATATCACCACTACCGATAACTATGTAAACCGGGTGGAATTCCAGTTGTCTGCCTACAACTGGCCGGGAGAGCCGCGCAAGCCGGTACAAAGTACCTGGGAGGATCTGATGAAAGACCTGATGAAACAGGAAGAACTGGGTAAAGTGCTGACTACCTACAATGGCTTCCTTTCTGATAAAGTAGACGAACTGGTAAAAGACGCTAAAACCGATAAGGAAAAAGTACAGAAAATATATACCTGGGTCCGCGATAATTTCATCTGCACCGATCACAACGCCCTGTGGATGGAAAAATCACTAAAAACCGTTTTTAATTCAAAGAACGGGAATGTGTCCGACATCAACATGTTGCTGGTGGCTATGCTGAAGAAAGCCAACCTTTTTGCTACCCCATTACTGCTGAGTACCCGCAGCAACGGATATGTATACCAGTTTTATCCTTTGTATACCCACTTTAATTATGTGATTGCCGGTGTAAACCTGGGAGAAGAATACCTGAAACTGGATGCCTCCAGACCTTTGCTGGGCTTCGGAAAGCTGCCGGCAGAATGTTACAACGGCGCCGCCCGTGCATTGGATGACTTTGCCACCCCGGTAATCCTGGGAGCGGATTCCCTGAAAGAACAACGGTTTACCAGTGTTGTGCTGGGGAAGATAGAAAACGGCATGGTATCGGGCTCTTTTATGCAACGGCCTACCTACTTTGATTCTTACAAAATAAGAACGGCAGTAAAAGATGAAGATCCGGAAGAATTCTTTAAGCGGATCACGAAATCCTATACCGGTGAAATAGAACTGGAAAATAAGGCGATAGAGGATCTGAAAGAACTGGAGTCGCCCGTGATGGTAAAGTACGATTTTAAGCTACAGGTTGGCGATGGCGATGTGTTGTACATCAACCCGCTGCTGTCGGAAGCCCATAAAAGCAATCCCTTTAAAGCAATGGAGCGTAAGTTCCCCGTAGAAATGAACAGCGTATCTGATGAAGTGTATTCTTTTAATATGGACGTGCCGGAGGGGTATGTAGTAGATGAAATGCCGAAATCAGCAGTAGCAAACTATAATGGAGATGAAGGCCAGTTTCAGTACCTTATCCAGCAAGTAGAAAATCATATACAACTGCGCTGCCGGGTAAGATTAAACAAAGCCAACTTTGAACCCGAAGAGTATGTAACCCTGCGCGACTTTTATGATCTGGTGGTAAAGAAAGAAGCAGAACAGATTGTGTTAAAAAAGAAAAAGTAAAGTATGCGTAAGCAATTATCAATAGCGATCCTGTTTTTCCTTATTGCTGTGTCGCAGGTGGTGCTGGCAGGAGACCCGGTTTATCCCGTGAGTGCTATTCCTGATTCACTGAGAGCGAATGCACACGTGGTAATAAGACTCGACGAGCAGACGTTGAAAATCAATGATCTCACGGATATACGTTTGGTATCGCATAAGGTGATTACAGTGTTGGATGAAGCCGGCGCAGACTATGCGAAACTGGTAGTATATTATGATCAGCTGATAGAGATCCGCTCTGTCAGTGGTGCGTTATATGACGCCGGAGGCAAGCTGGTGAAACGTTTGAAACAAAGCGATATGCGCGATGTAAGTGCTGTTGGCGGTGGCAGTCTGATGACAGACGATCGGGCGAAGCTGCACCAGTTCTATCATAACGTGTATCCTTACACGGTGGAGTATGAAACAGAGACGCGTAGTAATACAACGGCCATAATGCCGAGGTGGCAGCCACAAGATGATATTTTTGCTACTGTAGAAAAGGGTCGTTTAACGGTTATTTACCCGGAAAACTATGAACTGCGTTACAGCAGTTACCTCTATGCTGGTAAACCTGTCATCACCACCGATAAAGGCAACAAAAGCATCACCTGGGAGATCAACCAACTGACAGCGCTGAAGAATGAGGTTTACCCGGCGGAATTATACCAACGTACGCCAAGCATTTTCCTGGGCGCAACTGATTTCGAGATGGGGCGCTATAAGGGCAAAATGACTACCTGGAAAGATTTTGGAAGCTTTATATACAAGCTCAATGAAGGACGGGACGTGTTGCCTGATAATATCAAAGCTAAAGTGCGTGAACTGACAGATGGCATCAACAGCCGCCAGGAAAAGATCAGGGTGCTGTATAAGTTCCTTCAGCAGAATAACCGTTATATCAGCATAAGTTTTGGGATAGGCGGATGGCAAACCTTTGATGCCGCGTCTGTAGCCGCTAATGGCTATGGTGATTGTAAGGCATTGTCAAACTATATGATGGCGATGTTAAAAGAAGCCGGGATTAAATCCAACTGTGTGCTAGTAAAATCAGGAGAAGGTGAGCATACCCTGCGTGAAGATTTCCCGTCGTCCCAATTTAATCATGTGATCCTTTGCGTGCCGGGAGAGAAAGATACCACCTGGCTGGAATGTACCAGTAACACGCTTCCTGCCGGCTACCTGAGTCAGTTTACAGACAACCGGCCAGTATTGTTGGTAGATGCAACCGACAGTAAATTAATACGCACTCCTGTATATGGAATGGATTGCAATGAACAGATTCGTCATGTGAATGCTGTTATTGACTCTGCCGGTAACATTGATATTAAATCGACGACTGTTTACAGTGGGCTGCAACAGGATGATTTGCATAACATGCTGCATTCACTGAGCCAGGAAAAGCAACTGGAAATGAAACGGAAAGGACTGAATCTTTCCAGTTATGATATCAGTAATTACCACTGCACTGAGCTGAACACACCTATTCCTTCCATTGAAGAGAAACTGGACATCAAAGGAAACAACTATGCAACGGTAACGGGCAAACGAATATTCCTTGTTCCCAATATACTTACACGCGATGGTGCAAAGCTGGAACCTGACGCAACCCGCAAGTCGGATATTAAGATTGATTTTGCTTACCGGGATGTGGATACGGTGAACATTACGTTGCCGGCGGGATATAAGCCAGAATCGCTACCGGCGCCGGTGGCCGTAACCGCTAAATTTGGCAGTTATAATGCCGCGGTTTTTATCAAGGGAAATACGCTGAGCTATATACGAAAAATGGAAAGGAAGGCCGGGATCTTCCCGGCGGCAGACTACCCGGAACTGGTGAAGTTTTATGCCACTATGCTAAGAGCAGACAGGAGCCGGCTGGTGCTGGTGAAAGAATAAAAAAAGGGAAGGCTGGATGGCCTTCCCTTCGTATTTATATGAATTTATTTTTCGCGTACACTAACGGAAATATGCCGGTCTTTTTTCTTTTCTTCCTCAGGTGCATCAGCAGCTGCCTTTGCAAACTGCGAACCATAGCCTTCAGCGCCGAGTAACTGTGCCGTGTTGGTGTTACTCTTCTTTAATGCAGTGACCACCGATTCAGCGCGTTCTTTAGACAGCCGCAGGTTAATGGTGCTGTCGCCTGTGCGGTCGGTATAGCCACCGATCTTTATCTTGGCTTTGGGGAATGCTTTCATAATAGCGGCAATATTGCCTACCTGTTTCATACTTTCTTCTGTCAGTTCAGCGCTGCCGGTTTTGAAGTTGAGGTTATCGAAATCAAACCATACATCTTTGCCTGCCGCGCGGCTGTCGTCTTTCAGGAATACTACCAGCTGATCTTCTATACCTCCTTTATACGCATCCAGTACAGCGCCGTCGGGGAGGGTTACTTTGATACTTTCGCGGGTAACTACCGGGCCGCCTTCTGTAACGGTCATAGCAGCTGAATCTGCAAGCTGGCTGGTGGTAACGCTATCCGTAACCGGAGTGCCGTCGTGTTTATTAGCGCCGCAACCGCGCATCAGGTACCACAACAGGATGATGGCAATGAGGATGAGCAGCAGGGACCATATCCAGCGGCTGCTGCCGGGTTTTGCGTCCGGTTTGATATTTACGGCGCCGCCGGTAGTAGTGGCGGTATCCATGTGCAGCAGGCTGCCGAGTTTTTTACCGAGGTCGCCGATGTTGGCCAGGCCAAGTATACCGGCAATGTTCAGTCCACCAGGTATGGCGCCCAGTATTTTATCTTTTTGTGAGTCAAGCAGGGAAAGAAAGGAATTGGGAGACAGATTGTTTTGGGCAGCGTATTGTCCTACTGTACCCAGCGTTGCCGGTGCTGCTGACTGTAGCAAGGTATTGGCAGATGATTCCTTGATACCGGCAAAAGAAGATAACATGCCGGTAATGGAACCTACTTTGTCGCCAAACAAGCTGCGTAACAGTTCGGCGCCTTTACTGAGCAAGCCTCCCGTACCGCCCTGCAGTGCGCCGGTAATGGCCGAAGGGTTGGCATCACCTGCCACTCCCTTCACGAGGTCGAGTAAACCGCCGGCACTTCCGGAGGACCCTGCCTTGTTGAGAAGGCCGGCCAGTACAACCGGTATGATACCGCTGATGGCTTTCTGAATGCCACCTTCACTTTCTCCAAGTTGCGAGGAAGCCTGACTAACGACATTGTTGTTGAAAATACTTTTGGCGCTTTCCAGTAAATCGAAAGACATAATTGTAGGGTTTAGTGATGAAGAATGTGGTGACCAGTTTTTGATGCTGAATCATCCGGCTGTAAGCGGGAATGTACAGTTTGTACTTCAAGGACTTTTATAACAACGGAGGCGGCCGGGTTGTTTGATTCCCGTAATAATAAACATCCAGATATAAGTTTTAACATATATCTGGATGTTGATAATATATTGACTTTTAAGTAGATGTAAGCGTTTCCCTCTTTTATTAATTGATACTCACCCGCTGCTGATTCCTGAATACTATCAGTGGTACTTTTTTATTTGCGTAGAAAGCGCTGGCTTTTAGCAGATCATCTACGTTATTCACATTTCTTTCTCCTACCTGTAAAATCACATCGCCTGTTTTTACCGGGTATTTGAAATTTTCCGGTACTGCTACCAGGAATGCGCCTTTGTTATCCGGTAAGCCTGCCGCAGAGCGTTCGCCCAGCGTTTCTATGTTCTTTACCTGTGCGCCCAGCCAGTTGCTGATATTGGAGGAAGCAGCGGTAGTAGCTTTCAGTACGGGCAGCGGCGCTTTTTTAGCAAGCGCTTTCAGGTTGGCGGATACCACGCCAAACTGGTTCATCGGGAAATTTTTAAACCCTGCTTTTAATGCCGGCGATCCAGGTTTTACCTGGTAGTTTCCCGTTGCCGGCGATACAAACAAAGGGTTGCCTGCCTGTGAATGTTTGTCGGTGGGTGTATTGATAGCGGCTGCATCCGGGAATACGTTATAATCAATGATATCTCCCCAATACTTAATACCAATCGGTTTATAGCTGCTGCCCACAATGTTGTGGCGGAAAATATCATGACTGTTTTCAAACCACACATGCGGGTGAAAAGAGTTATTGAGGATCACATTATTCTCCACGGTACGGAAAAATCCTTCCCTCAGTTTAAGTCCGCCGTTCAGGCAAACATTATTATAGATATGATAATTGGAAGAGCCATCGTCCAGGTCAATATCCCAGCCATGATCACAGCGGAAACGGTTGTTGCGGAGGATGATTGTTTTTACTGCGTCCTGTTTTACCAGCCAGGGATGCAGTGCAGCCATGCTGTCCATTACCTGCCGGTCGGGGTACCACCAGCGGTCGCGCCCCCAGGAGTTGAATGCTCCGTGGTCGCCGGTTTCCAGCACCGTATTAAATACGTCGTTATTTTCAATGACATGTCCGCCCCAGGTGCCTTCACTAACGTTAATGCCTGCACGTGGCACGTCATAAATAGTATTATGCGACACCGTGATATCCATTGCCATAGAGATCTGCACGCCGGCGCTTTGCTTTTCTATTCGGCCGGTACGGTAAATGAGATTATCGTATGCGATGCAGGAATCGGGGTAGTTGGGGCTTTGCGGGCCTGCCGCTGTATCCATACCGGCAAATACGGGCGATTGCTTGTATTCAAACAAGGGCGCCCTTACTGCATTGGGGTTACCGGCAAAACAAATACCGCTGCCGCCGGCATCATGGATGTTACAATGACTGATATTCGCACGGCGGTTGTAATTGCTGACAAAAACAGCGTTGCCCCCGTTGTGGTCAAATTCACAGCCGGTAATAACGCAGTTCTCTGTGCCATCCAGCAGTACGGCTCCGCCCCGGTAAATGGCCCAGTCGCTCCGCAGCAGCGGTTCCCGTGTATCCATGAACGTAGCATTGGTATGCGCAAAACGTATATCCTTAAACGTGATATCTTTAACGGGATGCGCGGCATCTCCCTTCATTACAACCGTTTCAGATAACCTGGAAACCACTACTGTAGCTGTTTGCAGGTTGGCGCCGGCTGCTGGTTTATAGTAAAGTGTTTGGGTAGCTTTATCATAGAACCATTCTTTTTCCGCGTCCAGTTCTTCAAAAATATTTTCTACAAAGCGATGCTGTTCGTGCATACCCATCTGCCGGTTGTTCTGGTAGCCGCCTTCCAGTTGTAGGGCGCCATCTGTATTTACGCCAGTGATGCGGTAATGATAGCCACCCCATTCTGCCCGGTGGAGGGCGTGTACATAGCCGCCTTCAGGATGCTGCCAGGTTTTTATCCTGGTGGGGCTCAGCGCGTCCGCTGCCGTACCGTTATAATGTTTCGCGCTGCTGTCGTAATTGGGATAGCGTGCCCGGATCTGTTGTTCGTTGTTAATATAAAGGTGGCTGAACTCAAAAGGGATATTTACGGCTGCCTTGTATATACCGTTTTTCCAGGGAGCCCACTGCAGCTGTAAGGGTTTCCCGCCGCTGAGGGTTACCGTACCTGGTTTTCCGGCCGGCCGGAAGGTAACGTTGCCGTTAAAATAGCCGGCGGTTAGCAGCAGGGTACTATCCAGGAAATAAGTACCGGGCTGGAATTGGATTTCAACGCTTCTTCCGGGTTGTTGCTGCTGGTATACGTGCGTCATTGCAACGGCCGCCTGTAAACTCATGGACGGCTTGTTTTCCTTTGCGGAAGGATGCGTAGATACCAGCAATGGTATAGACGGCTTCTTTTGCGCTACCAGCACCGGGGAGAGCAGGAATAACGGTGCTGTATATACGATACAGGCAAATATATTTTTCATAACATATTATGGGTAAACGGTAAATATACCCGGAATAACCGGGCGGTTGTAATGAAAAATTAGCAGTTACTAGGCTAATTTTCTGCTAAAAATGCAGTAATCCTTTCCCTTATATGTCATAATTGCCGGATACACAACATTGGATCATGGTTTGTTGTTACCAGTAGACGTTTGAGAACATCAAAAAAAGGAGAAAAAACAGCACATATGAACTTAGGTAATTTCACTATAAAATCGCAGGAAATACTGCAACAGGCCCAGCAACTGGCTTTTAATAATCAAAATCAATCTATTGAAACCGGACACCTGCTCAAAGCTTTATTAAATGATGAAGATAGTCCGATTGAATACTTATTAAAGAAGAATGATGTAAATACCTCATTTGTAAATAATAAGTTAAATGAGCAGATCAATAAATACCCCCGCATGGTGGGAGGCGAGGGCGGTCAATCCCTCAGCCGCGACGCCAACAATGTGATCCTGCGTGCAGGAGCGGCCATCAAAGAATTTAAAGATGAATTTGTAAGCGTGGAGCACCTGCTCCTGGGCATCCTCGGTGGTAACGACGATACTGCCAAATTGCTGAAAGATGCGGGTCTTACTGAAAAAGGACTCAAAGCTGCCATCCGGGAACTCCGTAAAGGGGATACCGTTAATTCCCAGAGTGGCGGAACCCAGTACAACACCCTTCAGAAATACGCCAAGAACCTGAATGAAATGGCCCGGGAAGGGAAACTGGACCCGGTAATCGGCCGTGATGAGGAGATCCGCAGAACCCTGCATATCCTCTCCCGCAGGTCTAAAAACAATCCTATCCTGGTTGGGGAACCCGGTGTTGGTAAAACAGCCATTGTAGAAGGATTGGGCCACCGGATCATTAATGGCGACGTACCCGAAAACCTGAAGTCAAAGATCATTTATGCCCTCGACATGGGCGCTTTGATGGCGGGCGCCAAATACCGCGGCGAGTTTGAAGAAAGATTGAAAGGCGTGGTAAAAGAGGTAGCTGAAAGCAATGGGGAGATCATTCTCTTTATAGATGAGATCCACACGCTGATAGGCGCCGGCGCTATGGAAGGCGCAATGGATGCTGCCAATATCCTGAAACCGGCCCTGGCAAGAGGTGAACTCCGTGCTATTGGCGCCACCACCCTGAACGAATACCAGAAATATTTTGAAAAAGATAAAGCCCTGGAACGCCGTTTCCAGAAGGTGCTGGTAGATGAGCCGTCCGTGGAAGATGCGATCTCCATTTTACGTGGACTGAAAGAGAAATATGAAAGTCATCACCACGTGCTCATCAAAGATGAAGCAATTATTGCTGCGGTAGAATTATCGCATCGTTATATAACAGACCGCTTTTTACCGGACAAGGCTATTGACCTGATCGATGAAAGCGCAGCTAAACTGAGGCTGGAAATGAATTCCATGCCGGAAGAACTGGATGAACTGGAAAGAAGGATCCGTCAGCTGGAAATTGAAAGGGAAGCGATTAAAAGAGAGAATGATGAAGATAAGTTACGTGAGCTGGGTGAAGAGATAGCACGGCTGGGAGAAGAAAGGAATACGTTCAAAGCAAAATGGCAGGCAGAGAAGGAGGTGGTTGACCAGATCCAGAACGCAAAATCGGCCATTGAAAACCTGCGGCTGGAAGCCGAACAGGCAGAGCGTAACGGCGATTTCGGCCGCGTAGCGGAAATCCGTTATGGTAAAATAAAAGAACAGGAAAAACTGGTCACAGATCTCACAGAAGAGCTGAATAAAATATCTGCTAATCATAAACGTCTTCTTAAAGAAGAAGTAGACGCAGAAGATATCGCGGAAAACGTAGCAAAGGCAACAGGTATCCCGGTATCAAAAATGATGCAGAGCGAAAAGGATAAATTACTGCATCTCGAAGAAGAGCTGCATCAGCGTGTAGTAGGACAGGAAGAAGCTATCATAGCGGTGTCTGATGCTATCCGCCGCAGCCGCGCAGGATTGCAGGATCCGCGCAGACCTATCGGTTCATTCATCTTCCTCGGTACTACCGGTGTTGGTAAAACAGAGCTGGCCAAAGCATTGGCCGAGTACCTGTTTGACGATGAGAACATGATGACGCGTATAGATATGAGTGAATACCAGGAGAAACACTCTGTGAGCCGCCTGGTAGGAGCGCCTCCGGGATATGTGGGATATGATGAAGGTGGCCAGCTGACAGAAGCCGTACGCCGTAAACCATACTCCGTGATATTGCTGGATGAAATTGAGAAAGCGCACCCGGATACCTTTAACATTTTGTTACAGGTACTGGACGATGGCCGGTTAACCGATAACAAAGGCCGCGTGGTGAACTTCAAGAATACCATCATCATCATGACCAGTAACATGGGTAGCCATATCATCCAGGAAAAATTTGAAAACATTAACGATACCAACCGGGAGGAGATAGTAGATAAAACGAAAGAAGAAGTAATGGCGTTGCTGAAACAAACCATCCGTCCGGAGTTCCTGAACAGGGTGGATGAAGTGATTATGTTCCAGCCGTTGATGAGAAGTGAAATTAAGGGAATAATTAACATTCAGTTACAACAACTGAAGGATATGGTAGCGAAAAATGGCATGATATTGGAATTTTCAGACTATGCGTTGGAGTATCTTTCTGTACAGGGTTACGACCCGCAGTTTGGTGCAAGACCGCTGAAACGCCTCATCCAGAAGGAGATCATTAACCTGTTAAGTAAGAAGATACTGGCAGGCGATATTGACAAATCCAAACCGGTGCTGATTGACGTGTTTGATGGCGTAGTAGTAATCAGAAACAAATAATTCTAAATACGACGATACATAGTTAACGATAAGCCCCGCGATTCTTCGCGGGGCTTTTTTATGTGTGGTCAGCTTTCGTTAAATTTGAATAAATCAAAAAGTAAGCGTATGCCGGGAGAAAGAGAAAGAAGATTTATGCAGCATGCCATTGCCTTGTCGCGTAAAGGAATGGATAACGGCGACGGTGGCCCTTTTGGCGCAATCGTGGTGCGGGGCGATGAGATTGTAGGGGAAGGCTGGAACCAGGTGCTCACAAGTACAGACCCTACTGCTCATGCAGAAGTAGTGGCTATCCGTGAGGCGTGTAAAAAGCTGGGTACTTTCCAGTTACACGACTGCGAAATATATACTTCCTGTGAACCCTGCCCGATGTGCCTGGGCGCTATTTACTGGGCCAGGCCGCAGCGTGTTTATTATGCTAATACAAAGGAAGATGCCGCTGCTATTGATTTTGATGATTCGTTTATTTACCGGGAAATAGAGAAGGATCATGCGGATAAAAAGATTCCGCTGATTGCTTTACCTGATCCTGAGGCGTTGAATGTTTTCCGGAGATGGAAAGAGAAGGGAGATAAGAAGTTATATTAGCTGCAAAATACAGCGGAGGTAATATTTTCCCTCCGCTAATGTCTTATAGAGAAATGGTAAGCCCAGAACAATGCAAGCAGTAAGAAAAGGAGGCAGAGAATAATAACAGCAAGGGATATATAATTTTCTGATTTTCTCCTGGTCCTGTAGCGTTTGTGTAATTTTTTCAGAAGACTCCATTTCATTTCGATCATCCATCCGGGAATCTTCTCCTTATCTTTTATCGCAGCCAGTCCTTCCAGTGCATCACTGCAAAGCTCACAGTCAGACAGGTGCATTTCTACTTCATGTTGTTCTTCCGCAGACAGCTTGCCCTGTACATAGTCCAGCAGCTGCTGTTGCGTAGGACAGCTTGTAGTTATAAAGATATCGTTGAAATGCTCGTTCATATCACTATTGATGCAAATTAACTTTTGTTTGCGCGTTGTTGTTTTTCCAATAAAAGTTTCAGGTTCCTCTTTCCATTCTGAATATAGCTTTTAATCTGGAGGAGGCTATACCCGGTTTGATCAGCAATTTCCTGGTAGGATTTCTTTTGCAGGTAAAACAGTTCAACACAGATTTTCTGTTCGGGGTTTAACTGGCTCATCGCCTGCCCCATATTTTCCAGCAAGATATCCTTTTCCTGGTACACCTGTTTATCTTCGGGATCAGCGGCAATACCGCCCATATGTTTGTCGGAGATTTCTTCCTTGTATTTCATATGTTTCTGCCGAAGTTGCATCAGGCAGTAATTTTTTGTTACCTGGTAGATCCAGGCCCGGAAATACTGGATGTCGTGCCTGTTGATGTCGGATAACATCTTGAGAAAGATTTGCTGCACGGCGTCGCGTGCATCTTCTTCGTTCTTCAGGTATTTCATGCACATACCCAGCAAAAGCAGGGCATAGCGGTCAAACAGCACACCTATCCAATCACTGTTATTATCAGCTTTGAACCGTTGCAGTAGCTCCTGGTCTGTTAGTTGTTGTATATCTGGATTATTCACAGGCTAATAAATGGAATGCTGCATTTGAGATGCAGCATTTGCAAAAATCCATAATTATTTTGATATTTTATTTTTTACATACTATCCAATGCCTGTTGGGCAGCGGCTTTCATGGAGCCGTCCATCCTGATCACTTCTTTGAACATGCGGCGTGCTTTGCCTGCCTGTCCTTTGCTGCGATAGCAGATAGCGAGTTGATAGCGGGCCATTTCCACATATTTGCCTGAGCTAACGGATTCTATTCTCTTATACCTGTTAATGGCTTCATTGAGGTTTCCCTGTTGCTGGTATACCATCGCTGCTTTGTAGAGGTATTCATCACTGTTAATGGCGGTGGAGGGTGTTTCTCTTTTAGCAGGTTCCGGTGGGGGCGCCTGTTCTTTTTCTTTTTGGACGGGTTTCTGTTCCGGTTTTTGTTCCGGTTTTTTTTCTTCTTCTTTTGCTTTGGTAGCTGCAGCTTTATCGGCGGTTTCCTTTTTAAGGGAATCGGCCTGTTTCTGCAGTAATGTATGTTTTTTGATACTGTCTGCGACGGCTTTCTTTTGCAGGGCTTTTAACGCAGCTGCTTTTTTCAGTGCGGCAGAGTCGGGGTGAACCGGGGCTGTTGCTGGTTTTGCAGATGTTTGCGTGGCAGCAGGGGCCGGTGTTGTTGTGCCGGCATTATTTTCTGCGGCTGTTACCAATGGAACGCCCGTAGCCACTTCTTCACGTACAGAGTCTTTCTGAGGCACTGATGATGCCATAATGCGCACGGGCGGCTGATTTCGTATATGTCCGCGTAATACATACACGCTGCCTATGCCGAGGCCAATGAAGGCAACGATCCAGAAATAGGCGAGCATATGTTCCTTGTTCTTTTCCTTGCGGGTGTATTGCGCTATTTTTTGCACGTGTGAAACAGGCTGTATGCTGTTTTGTACATAGCGTTGCAGCTTATTGGTAAGGTCCTGGTATCTTTCAGTGTTTTCTTCCTGTTCCAGTGCGGTTAATGCATCATAGCAGAGATCGCAGTCGGTGAGGTGTTGTTCTACCAGGTGGCGTTCCACATCGGTCAGCCTGCCTTCCATATAGCGGGGCAGCTGGTCCCTGCTGAGGCACCGGATGGCAGAAAAGATCTTCAGTACTTTCTCATTATTCGGTTTGTTACTTAGCATATCCCTGGTTCATAAATAACTTGGCAAGTTTCGCTTTGGCGGCTTTGAGTTGCGATCTTAACTTCTCCCTGGGAAGTCCGGTAGCAGCTGTAAGGTCGGCAAAGGATTTATTTTCAAGATAGAATTGCGTGATTAGTGCGTTGTCATCTGCACTCAGCCGTTGGAGGGCCTGTTCCAGCCGTACGATGAGGTCCTGGCGGTCGATGATATTGGTAGCGGCTTTGTCTACCGTATTTTCGATATGCAGCAGGTCTCTTCCGTCGCGTGATGGATAGAAGGGGATGTTCTTTTCAGGTTTCCCGAGGTATCCTTTCTGTATATGCAGGATCCATTCGTTGGCTCTGTAGATGGTTTGCGTTTTAAGACTGGCATTTAGTCTTTGCAGCAGGGCCGGGAAAACAATGTTGGGGTCGAGGTTGGGTTGGCTACTCAGATGAGGAATTGTAACAGCAACCAGTAAATGACTGTACCTGTCCATCAATACGCCTTCTGCTTCCCGGTCAAGCTGTTTCCTGGCGCGGGATATTAACTCCTTATCCGATAAATTGGTTAACTGTTGTTGCATAAACTTATTACTTTATATTTACGTACAAAAGCGGAAAAAGTTCATTTAGCGCATAAGATTATTGAATAGTAAACCGGATTTATACAATTAATATGCCATACGCCATTGTCATTGTGCCAGTTGCGCCATTAAGGAGTGCTGCCTCACATAAAAGCGAAATGATTTCCCAGCTCTTATGGGGAGCAGGGGTGGAGATCACCGAAACAGTTCCCGGCGGCTGGGTGAAAGTGAAAAACCAATACGACGGGTATACCGGCTGGGCCACTGCTGCCCACCTGGAAATGATAGATGAACCGTTGTACCTGGCGCCTGCGAAGTATTATTTCCCGGGCTGGGTAAACCGGGTTACCATGAACGGCCAGCCTATGCTGGTGCCATTTGGGTGCCTGGTGAAGAGCGACAGCGATATTTCCACGCAGTGGGGAACTATTGCTGTAAAATTTGAGGATAAGCCCCTTCCGCTCACTCATCCTGCATCTGTAGATATTACCGCCTTAAAAAGCGCTGCAACGCAGTTTCTGAACACCGGGTATCTCTGGGGTGGTTCCAGTGTTTTTGGTGTGGATTGTTCCGGTTTTACGCAGAACGTGTTTAAGCTGTCCGGTATTCCGCTTTGGCGGGATGCTTACCAGCAGGCTACCCAGGGGCATATTGTTGATTTTTTACAGGAAGCGCGCCTGGGGGATCTCGCCTTTTTCGATAATGAAGAGGGGCGGATTACGCATGTTGGTATTTTGCTGAACGATCATGAAATTATCCATTCTTCCGGAAAGGTACGGATAGATCCGATAGATAACGAAGGAATTATAAATGCGGATACGGGTTTGCGTACGCATCATCTGCGGATTATAAAGCGGTACTTTTAGGGGATCGCCTTCGGCGATTTTAAATTGTCTTGGAGCAGGATTACGCTGATTATACTGATTTTCTTGATTTTGATTCTTTTGATTTTTTATGATTTAATAATAATTAAGGGAGATATAAGCGATTATATCCGCTTATATCTCCCTTAATCCTTTATAAAATCCCAAAAATCAAAATCAGGAAAATCAGTATAATCAGCGTAATCCTGCTCCAAGACAATTTAAAATCGCCGAAGGCGATCCATCCGCTAACTCTGTTTGAAGATCTTCTTGTAATCTTCAAAGCTTTGCAGAATAATCTGTTTTGCTTTCTCTTTATTCTGGAATTCTTCCACCACAACGGTTTTCTTTTCCAGTTTTTTATATTCTTCGAAGAAATGGCGCATTTCGTCGATGAAGTGAGGGGGCAGTTCAGTAATATCGTTGATGTAGTTTACGCTCATATCGTTGGCTGCAACCGCGATGATTTTGTCATCTGCTTCGCCGCCATCTATCATCTGCATTACGCCAATGATTTTGGCATCAATGATACACATGGGAACACATTCAATCTGGGAGATTACCAGGATATCCAGCGGATCATGGTCATCGCAGTAAGATTGAGGAATAAAACCGTAGTTGGCAGGATAGTATACAGAAGAATATAAAACCCGGTCCAGTTTCAGCAAACCGCTTTCTTTATCCAGTTCATATTTAGCGCGGCATCCCTTTGGAATCTCTATAATTGCATTTACAACATTAGGCACTTCAGAGCCGGGACTCACACTGTGCCAGGGATTTGTCATCATAATAATCTACTTTACTTTAAGGTTTATTGTTCAATATTGGATTAATGTTGAAAAGTGAATAAAGTACTCACCTCACTTTTCATGGAGATATGGTCATGTTTCCGGTAAGTAAAAACAGGAATAAGCCACACATCTGATCATTAATGCGTGGCAAAATTAAGGGAACTAGCCGTTAATAGCTAAAAATTATCCTTTCCTTTTATGTAAAATACAAAAGAGGTGGTAATTATTTAGTTTCCGGGCGCCGACAGGCTGTTGACAGGCGCGCTGTCTGCGGGCAAAGCAGTAGAGTCGAAGGCAGCATTACCACCGGTTTGCGGTGTGTAATTGGGAATGATGCTGTCGAACGTCAGGGAAATTTTCCACTGACCATTTTCTTTCACCATCTGCAGGACTTCTTTCTGATGAGCGGAGGAATTCAGTATTGTAACAGCTGCTTTATCTCCGTTTTCTTCGATATTGACTACCTCGATATGGGCGTTTTTAATTTTTTCCCTTTCTGCGCCACTGCGGCGGCCGTCAAAGATGGCATAGATCTGTAATACCTGTTGAGATTCTTTTGTGGCATAATCCCTGGCCTGGTCGTAGTTCGAATCCTGAATCGCATGCATAAACGCCAGCGCTACCTCTTCGGGGGAAGCCCTTTTCTTACAACTGCCTAACAGCAATGTTGTAATCAATGCCAGTGTCATGATTCGAAAAAAATTGGTCATGCGGTCGATAAATTATAATATATCACAACAAAAATAGGGGTAAACTTCAATACTGCAAAGTCATCAGCTATAGCTCAGCGCAATTACAGGCTTCCGGACTGAAAGTCTCCCTCGGATAAAAACAGGTGAACTTACGGCAATCGCCGTTAACAAAGAGTTAAATATTGAGATAATTGTTATTTTGATACCCGGTTATCTGCCTGGCGGCTGCGCCATCCAAACAAATAACCAGCTATCAGAATAACAGGATATCAGCATGCCTTATTTTTCTTTATTGGCTTCATAAGCCTTGATGATGGCCTTTACAAGCCGGTGTCTTACCACATCTTCTTCATCAAGTTCCACATGCCCGATACCATCGATGTTACGAAGGATGCGGGTAGCCCTTTCCAGACCGGATTGCTGATTTTTGGGTAAATCTATCTGTGTAAGGTCACCGGTGATGATGGCCTGCGCAGATGCGCCGATACGGGTTAGAAACATCTTGATCTGCAGGTCGGTGGCATTTTGCGCTTCATCCAGGATGATAAAGGAGTTATCCAGGGTACGTCCACGCATATACGCCAATGGTGCAATTTCAATGACGCGGTTGGTCATGTAGTAACTCAGCTTTTCTGCAGGAATCATATCATCCAGCGCATCGTACAATGGCCGCAGATATGGATCGATCTTTTCTTTGAGATCTCCCGGCAGGAAACCGAGGCTTTCGCCTGCTTCCACCGCAGGGCGGGTTAGAATGATCTTTTTAACTGCTTTGTTTTTGAGTGCACGAACCGCCAATGCCACGGCGGTATAGGTTTTACCGGTACCGGCAGGACCTATTGCGAAAATGATGTCGTTCTTTTCCGCCAGCGCTACCATCTTTTTTTGATTGGCAGTGCGGGCCCTTACGGTTCTGCCGTTGGGTCCAAACACCAATACTTCATTGGGATTACGCTCGCTGAAATTGTCGACTCTAGTGCCTTCCTCATCTCCCAGAATCTGTTCAAAATAGTTCTCTGTCAGGTTACCATTCCGTTCCAGGTATTTAACGATCTGACTGATTTTTTCCGCCGCTGTAGCCACTTCTTCCGGTGCCCCACTCAATTTTAACTGGGTGCCCCTGGACAGGATCTTAAGCAATGGGAATTTCTTTTTCAGCAGATCAAGCTTTCCGTTGTTAACGCCGAAAAACTCAATGGGATTAATACTGTCTAAATTGATAATGGATTCAGTCAATGATTCTAAGGTTTAATTGTCCAGGAAATGATCGGTATTTTTCAATCCGAATATATTTAAATCTTGTATAACCTGGAGGATGCAATTGTTAAGCTATCACTAAATCCTGTACCCGTTCTGTTTAAAGGCTTCTACTTTAGCGGCGATATCTTTATTGCCCAAAGCCAGGATACGTGCCGCCAGTATAGCTGCATTACGTGCACCTGCCTTTCCAACTGCCAATGTACCTACGGGTAATCCTGCAGGCATCTGTACAATTGAATACAAGGCGTCAATACCACCCGGTAAACCGCCATCTAAAGGAACTCCCAGAACAGGCAGCGAAGTGTAAGCTGATACAACTCCCGGTAAAGCTGCTGCCATGCCCGCCGCGGCAATAATTACGCCAAAACCCTTTTCCTGAGCGGTTATACACAACTCTCTTACTTTATCAGGATTGCGGTGAGCAGAAGCTACTATCATCTCATTCTCAATTCCAAAATACTGTAAATGCTTCTGAGATTCTTCCATTACTGGCTTATCACTCTCGGAACCCATGATAATCAAAACTTTCATCTGATAATATTTAAATAATAATAATGTAATAAGTTATCTCAAAGATATTGATCGTTTAACAATTTCAGAAAACTCAAAATCCACAAGAGGTGGATAAATGATTGAACCAATCCACTCTTTCCCCTGTTAATTATGCGTTTATAAGGAATTGACCTTTAACCGACATTTTATTACTTTTACCTGTCTAATATTGTTTTTTATTATATAATGCCTACTTTAGGCGTTTCCTGACACAACGATCTTAGATTCTGCTATCATATGAATGTAGTTATGCAGGAACAGCATTACAGCCACTTACAGCATCTTGAAACCGCTATTAACGCCTTTGCACTCTCTGTTACCATAGATGCAGCGGGTGTGGTGACTGCGGTTAATACGCAGGTGATAGCGGCATTGCAGCCATCAGACGGCCCCTTCACCGGCCGTCCTTTTTTCGCCCTCTTCCGGCCTGCTCACCCGGAACACTGGCAGGACCTCTGGAGAAACCTGACGGAAGGAAAACCCGTACAGGAACAACTGTGTTTTCTTATCAATGCTGCAGATACCCAACTGTGGCTGGAAGCAGGCATTACACCGTTTTTTGGTGAAACCGGCGTCTTTACACACTGTATGCTTATCGGCATCGACATCACCGAAAGGAAACTCACTGAAATCAAACGCGCCCGTAATGAAGCGTACTACGGCCAGGTGCTGGAAAATCTTCCCCTCGGATTGCAGCAGTTTTCACCGGATGGCGACAACATGGACATGAACAGCCGCCAGCGGCAGATCTGGGGAAAACACCACGCCTTCTTTACCCAACCGGACTATAAATGGCTGAAAGACCCCTTCTACCGGCTTAATGGCCTCGCCGGTATGTTTGAAGAAGCCCGGAAAACAGGTAAAACCATCAAAAGGGAAATCCTCCTCAGCTACCGCGAGAAACACCACGAAAACATTACCCGGCTTTATCCCGTATACTTTGAAGCTACCATATTCCCGCTCACAGACCAGCAACGGAATATGGACAATATCTTCCTGATACTGGATGATATCACAGAAAAAAAATTATCGGAACTCAGTCTCCAGAAAAGCGAAAGACTCCTCGACAACATCATTGAGAACCTGCCTATCGGCTATATCCAGTTTGATAATTTTGGCTTTATCCGCCGGATCAATCAAACACAACGCTTCTTTTTTAATTCGCCGCATCCCGTCAGCCGTCAGCCTTTTAACGTGATGAACGATGAACTGGCTACCATGTTTGAACTGGACAAACTGTTTGTGCAGGCCCTGGAAGAGAACAAATTGCTCCGCGTGGAAAAGCGGATCGATTTCTCCCAGGACAAGCGATGGACGACCATAGACCGGGAAGTGTACCTTGACCTGACCGTGTTTCCGGTGATTGAACCGGTAGACAAGGAGATGATTGTGGTAGCGCTGGTGAATGATATCACCGACAAGAAACTACAGGAGCTGGAGATCAAGAAGAACCAGGAGTTCCTGCAGCAAACAGGTACCATTGGCAAAATAGGCGGATGGGAGCTGGATCTGGATAGTGGCCAGGTGCGGTGGACGGACCAGTCGTACCACATCCACGACTGCCCGGTAGATACCCGCATCGACCTCGAAAAGGCACTGGCGTATTATACGCCGGAAGCCCGGGAAAACCTCGAGGGGCTGATGCGGCAATGTATTGAAACGGGCAGGCCCTTCGATGCACAGCTCACGATCATATCTTCCAAACAGCAAGTAAAAAGGGTGAGAGCCATTGGGCAGCCAGGTTATGTGAACGGCCGGCTGGTACGCATGTACGGGGTGGTGCAGGACATGACCGAACAACTGGAAATCCGGGACGCACTTACCCGGAACACAGAGCTGATGCGCCTTTTCTTTGACACCATTGATATGGGATACGCCGCGATGGAGAAATCCGGGAACCTCAATTTCCTGAACCGGAAGGCAGAGAAAATGATCGGTCATCCGGTGGCAATGGGCAACAATATCTTCGAGGAGTTTCCGCGCCTGAGCGGCACCGTGTTTTATGCGCGGCTGCAGGAATGTATCCAGCAGCAGGCGTCACAGTCGTTCGGCATCTACTTCCCCGGGGCGGATAAATGGTACGATTTCCTCCTTACTCCCATGCAGGATGGAGGGATTTCCGTGTTTATGCGCGATATCACCGACAGCCGGAAATTGCAGAAAGAACTGCGGAAGGCTAACGAGCAACTGTCTAACCTGAACAAGAGCCTCCTGAACCAGAATAAGCAGCTGGAAGATTTTGCCCACATCACCTCCCATAACCTCCGGGCGCCTATTGCCAACCTGAAGGCGCTGATGCAGATGCACAACGAAGCTACAGCCCAGCAGGAAAGAGATCTTTACCTGGGCATGGTACACGAGGTGATTAAGAAGATTGATGAAACGCTGAACGACCTTGTGGAGGTGGTGCAGATCCGGAAAGATGTGAATGTGGAGAAAGAAAAACTGTTGTTTGCCGAAAGATTACAGAAGGTGAGGGATGTTTTGCTGGTAGATATTGAAACCAGCAATATCCAGATCACCTATGATTTTGATGATGAGCCGGTGATTGAATACCCGCGGGTATACCTCGACAGTATCCTGCAGAATTTCATTACCAACGCTATCCGGTACCGTTCTTCGGAACGTACGCCTGCATTGCATTTGCGGAGCTGGAAGGAAAATGACAACATTATCCTGAGCGTGGAAGACAACGGGGTGGGAATAGATATGGAGCGGTTTGGCAACAAACTTTTTGGCTTCCGTAAAACCTTCCATAAAAACAAGGATGCGAAGGGAATTGGCTTATTTATCACTAAAACCCAGGTGGAAGCAATGGGTGGTAATATAAGAGCAGAAAGTCATCCCGGAGAGGGAACCAAATTTATTATTACTTTTAGATCAGAATAAACCCCCTTTATGAGTTTAATCAATACGATTTTTATTGTAGATGATGACCCGATTCACCAGCAGATTGCCAAAATCATGATCGAACGTCAGGCTATCAGTAGTAATATCCGTGTATTTTCCGACGCACAGGATGTACTGGATCTTCTCCGGGAAAATGCGGGAGCAGCGCAGGCCTTACCGGATCTTATATTGCTGGATCTTAATATGCCTGTAATGGATGGCTGGGAGTTCCTGGAAGAATATGCTGTTTTTCAGGCGGAGTTGCCGAAGCAAATCAGGATTTTTGTATTGACTTCCTCCATTGATGAAAAGGACAGGGAACGTGTGAATGCTTACAAGTTTGTAACAGGATATCTCACCAAGCCACTATCAAAGGAAATTATTGCGCACTTGTCTTGAGTGCGTGAATGGTTTTTTCTGGATCGGCGGAAGAGAAGATGGCACTGCCTGCCACCAACACATTTGCGCCGGCCTGGATGAGTTGTGCGGCGTTGTCGGCGCTTATACCGCCATCCACTTCAATGAGTGCATGTGCATGGTTGTCTGTGATCAGCTGTCTCAGTTGTCTTATTTTCTGATAGGTTTGTTCGATAAATGTTTGTCCGCCGAAGCCGGGGTTCACGCTCATGATCAGCACCACATCAATATCCCGGATCACATTTTCGAGCATGCCCACGGGGGTATGAGGGTTTAGCGCCACACCGGCTTTCATGCCCAGACCTTTGATTTGCTGAATATTCCGGTGCAGGTGGATACAGGCTTCGAAGTGAACGGTGAGTATATCGGCGCCGGCCTTTTTGAAGTCGGCTGCGTATTTTTCCGGTTCTTCGATCATCAGGTGCACATCACAGGGTTTCAGCGCTTTTTTCTTGATTTGTGCAATCACGGGCAGGCCGTAGCTGATATTAGGTACAAACCGTCCGTCCATTACATCGAGATGGAACCAGTCGGCTTCGCTGCGGTTCACCATATCCACTTCTTTTCCCAGCTCCAGGAAATTTGCTGCCAGTAAAGATGGCGCTACTAAAACAGGATGTTTTTCCAAGTGCTCTATTTTTGAATGATGTAAATTTAAGTAATTACGGGTTCAATCTTCTCAGGGCTTCCTTTGCTTCACTGAAATCTTTCTTAAAGGAAGCGGCTTTTGTATAGTCTTCTATCGCCTGAGTTTTGTTGCCCAGTTGTTCGTGTACCGTTGCCCGGTAGTAATATGCCCATGCATCTGTTGGGGCTGATTTGGCCGCCAGGTTGTAATAGGTGTAAGCAGTTTTCCAGTCTTTTTTATGGCTGTAAATTTTTCCCAGCGCCAGGTAGGCCGGTTCAAAGCCGGGATCTGCCACGATGCATTTGCGATAGGCATTGAGTGCAGCGGGCAGGTTGCCCAGTTCTTCCTGGAATTGAGCCGCTTCAAATAAAGGATAAGCGTTGGTGGTATCCAGTTGCCATGCCTGTTGGTAATAGTTGAGGGCGGCAGTGGCTTTGCGGCTGCGGAGCAGGTCGCCCAGCTCCATGACGGCTTCAAATTCAGGTTGTTTACCGGCGGCCTGAACAGCGGAGGTGAGGTGACGGATAGCCGTGGTGGTGTCCTGTTTATCTTCCGCCATGCGTGCTTTCAGGTAGAATGCCTTGTCGCGGGCATCTGTCGTTTGTGCGAGCACGTTAGCGATGCTGTCTGCTTCGGCGTATTGTTTATTTTCTATCAGCGCAGTGGCCAGGCGGTATTCCAGGTACGTATAGCCGGGAGCGGTAGCCAGCGCCTGCTGAAAATTTGCGGCTGCTTTTTTATAATCATTCACGATCAGGGCGGCCTCGCCGGCGCCGGCCCAGTAGTCGGTGTTTCCCGGCATCAGGGAGGCGGCCTTTTCAAAATCGGCCTGCGCCAGTGCCGGGTTGGTATTAAACAGCAGCAGTGCGCGATGGTAATACAGATCGGGACTGTTGGGAAACTGTGAAATAGAATCCGTTACCGGCCGGATGATATCGCTGTACAACACGGAGTCCGGGCGGCTGGCAGTATTTTGCTGCCGGGTGCCGGCATTATTACATGCCTGGGCACCCATCAATAACAGGAGGATAGGTAAATACTTCATACTGGCGCCAAAACTACAGAATCATTATTGCATTAACCAGTTTTTGAAAGCAGGATAGTCGGCAGCCAGCAGGGTAGCCTGTTTTTCTTTACCATATAAAGACATCACTTTCGCGGGAGTATATATTTCTTCCCGGATAGATTTAGGGGCGGTGTCTTCAAATTTCACCGGGTGGGCTGTTTCCAGGAAAACGCCTGTCAGCTCCGGTGAATGTTCCAGGTAACGTTGCAGTCCCATGAAGCCTACAGCGCCATGAGGGTCCAGCATATAGTGGTTTTCCTTCCATACCTGCTCCATTGTGCGGGCGGTATCTTTATCATTAAAGCTGTAGGCTGTGAGTTTTTCTGCGAGGGAGGGGCGGCTGTTGCCAAACAGTTCCAGGATACGTACAAAGTTACTCGGGTCTGCCACATCCATCGCATTGGACATGGTAGGGGATGCTTTGCCGGGTTCATATTTACCACTTTCCATAAAACGGGGAACCGTATCATTGATATTGGTGGCGGCTACAAAGTGCGATACCGGTAATCCCATTGCGGCGGCCATCATGCCTGCGCAGATGTTGCCGAAGTTACCGCTGGGTACGGAGAACACAAGTTTGGGATGTGCCGCCTTCATTTGTTTGTATGCCAGGAAATAATAGAACATCTGGGGCAGCCAGCGGGCTACGTTGATGGAGTTGGCGCTGGTAAGCGGGCGTCGTGCCTGCAGTTCCTGGTCGAGGAAAGCGGTTTTTACGAGCTGCTGGCAGTCGTCGAAGGTGCCTTCTATTTCCAGTGCATGAATATTATTGCCGAGTGTGGTGAGTTGTTTTTCCTGCAATATACTCACCTTTTTGGAAGGGTACAGGATCACTACTTCCACGCCGGGAACATTATAGAATCCGTTGGCCACGGCGCCGCCGGTATCGCCGGAAGTGGCTACCAGTACGGTTACCGGGGTGGTGCTGTTGTGGCGGAAGTAGCCGAGGCAGCCGGCCATAAAGCGTGCGCCCACATCTTTAAATGCGAGGGTAGGGCCGTGAAACAGTTCCAGGGCGTAGGTATGACCGGTTACTTTTTGTACCGGGAAAGGAAAATGTAAAGTATCGGTTACTATCTTTTTTAATGCTTCTTCGGGTATTTCATCGCCTACAAACGGGCGGATTACTTGTAGTCCGATCTCGTGGTCCGTATAATTGTGCAGGTTATTGATGAAGTCTTTATCCAGCGTTGGTATCTGTTCCGGAAAATAGAGTCCTCTGTCTGGTGCTAATCCCTGTACTACTGCTGTTTCGAAATTTACCTGGTGCTGCTTGTTCTGTAAGCTGAAATACTGCATGAATAAAACGTTGTTAATTAGTTAGTCAATCACTTTTACACCGGCGGTGTTAATCTGGGAAACGTAGATTTTATAATCCACGCCAAGTGGCGCGTAAACGCTATCCATTGTAGCCGCTACTTTGCGGGCATTTTCTTCTCCTTTGCTGAGCATAAAAACAGAGGGACCGGAACCGGAGATACCGCCACCGAGGGCGCCGGCTTCTTTACATTTCAGTTTCAGTTCGTGGAAAGCCGGGATGAGGATGGAGCGGATGGGTTCCACAATCACATCTTCCAGCGAGCGGCTGATCAGTTCATAATCGTCCTGGTAAAGCCCGGCTACCAGTGCGCCTACGTTGCCCCATTGCCGGATGGCGTCTGTCATGAGTACTTTTTGTTTCAGTATTTCGCGGGCGTCGGATGTTTTCACTTCTATCTGCGGATGTATCACGGTTACCCACAGGTGTTCGGGGGTATGGAGGGTGGTAATATCCAGGGGGCGGTAGCTTCTTACCAGTGTGAAGCCGCCGAGGATGGCGGGAGCTACGTTATCTGCGTGGGCGGAACCGCAGGCCAGCCGTTCTCCTTCCATCGCGAACCTCACCAGTTGTTTTTTGGTGAAGGGTTCTCCCAGTAAGTGATTTACGCCTACCACCGCGCCGGCGCTGCTGGCGGCGCTGGAGCCGATGCCGCTGCCCGGATGGATCTTTTTAAAGATCTCTATTTCGATACCGATATCCGGCTGGTCGTATTTCTGTAATAATGCCTGAACGGCTACGCCGGCTACATTGCGCGATGTTTCCAGGGGCAGGTCCGCACCGTGGATGGCAGTAATGCGGATGCCTGGTTCGCTGCTCCTGCGAAGGATCATTTCATCTCCCGGCGCATCCAGCGCCAGTCCGATTACGTCAAAGCCACAAGCTACATTGGCCACTGTTCCCGGCGCAAATACTTTTATACTGTCCATATCACCTTTAAGTTAGTTTAATTTAATAATTGATTGTCAGGATTGCAACTCAATTCATGGAAAGTTTACAACCTGGCGCTCCGGATGATGTCTGCAAAGATGCCGGAGGCGGTAACGTCTGCTCCTGCGCCTGCGCCTTTTACGATCAGCGGCTGGTCTTTATACCGGCTGGTGGTATACAGCACGATATTGTCTTTGCCTTCCAGTTTAAAGAACGGATGATCGGGGGCCACGCTTTGCAGTCCTACAGAGGCTTTGCCATCTTCATAGCGGGCTACGAACTTCAGGCGTTTGCCTTCGGCGTCTGCAGCTTCGCGTAGTCCCTGGAAGTGACCGGCGTGTACATCCAGCTCTTCATAGAAGGCGGGTACAGAAGGGGCGTCGAGACATTCGGCGGGCAGGAAGGAGTAGTTGGTGATTTCATCCATTTCAATGGCGGCGCCGCTTTCACGGGCCAGGATGAGGATCTTTCTCATTACGTCTTTACCACTGAGATCGATGCGCGGATCGGGTTCGGTGTAGCCTTCATCCTGCGCGGCTTTTACTACTTCGCGGAAGCTGGTACCATTTAAAAAGTGGTTGAACACGAAATTGAGGCTGCCGGAAAGAACGGCTTCGATGCTGTGTACTTTGTCGCCGCTGCGGATCAGGTCATTCAGTGTATTGATGACCGGTAGTCCTGCTCCCACGTTGGTTTCAAACAGGAAGGAGGCGTTGTATTTGCGGGCGAGGTCTTTCAGTTGTTTATAATAGGCATAGTCTGATGAGCAGGCAATTTTATTGCAGGTAACCACGGAAATACCGTGTTGCAGGAATTCGTGGTATACGGCTGCAATGTCGCCGCTGGCGGTATTATCCACGAATACGCTGTTGCGGAGGTTCAGGTTTTTTATCTGTTGCACGAAATCGGCGGTGCTGATATGTTTGGCCTGTTGCAGTTGTTCGCGCCAGTTCAGTAGCGTGATGCCGGTTTCGCTGATGAGGGTATGGCGGCTGTTGGCCAGGCCGGTTACCCGGATCTGCAGGCCCAGTTCATGCTGGAGGTAGTGTTGTTGTTGTTCCAGTTGTTCCAGCAGTTTGCTGCCTACGTTTCCTGCGCCGGCAATAAAGAGGTTCACCTGTTTGAGGGGTGTTTCAAAAAAGGTTTCGTGCATTACGTTCAGTGCTTTTTTGATATCGGCTTTGTTGATTACAGCGGAGATATTTTTTTCGGTAGATCCCTGTGCGATGGCCCTTACGTTTACACCGTTCCTGCCCAGGGTGCCAAAGAGCTTACCGCTGGTGCCGTGATGGTTTTTCATTTTATCGCCCACTACGGCTACGATGCAGAGGTCTTTTTCCACCAGGAGGGGTTCTATCCGTTTTTCGCTTATTTCCTGCGAAAACTCGCTGTCTACCGCAGTTTTGGCTTTCAGCATATCTGCTTCATGGATGCCCACGGTGATAGAGTGTTCAGAAGAACTTTGGGTAATAAGGATTACGTTGATGCGTTCCCGTAAGAGGGATTCAAACAGCCGTTTGGAGAAACCGGGGATGCCCACCATGCCGCTACCTTCGAGGGTGAGCAGGGCGATGTTGGGGATACCGGAGATGCCTGTTACGGGGAAGCTGCGGTCGGCGCTATCCTGTATGAGGGTGCCATGATCTTCCGGGGCAAAAGTATTTTTGATCCAGATGGGGATGCGTTTACTCATCACCGGCTGGATGGTGGGGGGGTAGATGACTTTGGCGCCGAAGTGCGACAGCTCCATTGCTTCCACATAAGAGATGTGTGAGATAGGAATGGCCTGTGATACGATGCGTGGGTCGGCGGTCATCATGCCGCTGACATCTGTCCAGATATCGAGAACGGCTGCATTTACAGCGGCAGCGACGATAGCGGCGGTATAGTCGGAGCCGCCGCGTCCGAGGGTAGTGGTTTCGCCATCGGGGGTAGCGGCCACAAAGCCTGGGAGTACTACATAGTCGGCGGGCGACTGTGCAAAGAACTGTGTAATATGGTGATTGGTGGCAACAAAGTTAACGGCGGCGTGGCCGAAGTGGTGATCTGTTACAATGAGTTCTCGGCTGTCTTTACAAGTAGCGGAAAATCCCTGTTGTTTCAGTTTTTCGGCTACTATTACGCAGGACATCAGTTCGCCGTAGCTCATAATTTTATCCAGGGTACGGGGACTGAGTTCTGCTACCTGGAATATACCATCGCAGAGGTTTTCGAGGGCATTGAGTTTTTTCTTCAGCTGGCTGATTTGCCCGCTTTGTGCGGTGATAGGGAATAGTTCGCGGATGGTATCGAGGTGCCTGGCTTCAATTTCCTGTAATACACTTTTATAGTCTTCATTGCCCTGTTCCGCGAGTTGTCCGCAGCGTATAAGCTTGTCCGTTACTCCGCCAAGTGCAGATACAACGATAGCATATTTACCGGCTGGTTTATATTGTTTGAGGATGTTGCAAACCTGTTCTATTGCTTTGGCGCTTCCCACTGAAGTGCCGCCAAATTTTAATACTTGCATATGGAAAATTTATACGTAGATAAGTCCGGGTCCTCCCGGTTATGTACCACCCATGTGGTCGTTGGATAATATGTGAAAACTAACCCCGCAGTGGGGTTGTAATAATGGTGGTCGTTGTCGCCATAGTGCCCGCTATCTGCCTGGAGGCAGAAACCGAAGAGAACTGGTATGTGTAAAACGGTATCACTATTGGAATATGACGATTGTGTAACAAAAGTCCATAATTACACTGGTAAATAAAAGCGCAGTGGCTATTTTTAGAAATGTTTTAAAATTAGGGTAATTTGTTGATTTTTGATGCTTGTTATGGTTGTTTTTTAGAATTATATTCAAAATATAAACTGTGAAGTTGTGATTTCGTGATTTGAGATATTTGATAGAATGCTGTTTGTGTGACAATTTAATGACTATTATCTTTCCAAATCCTATCTGTCACAAAAACCATTTGGGAGTCACCGTTTTTCCTTACCTTAGCCGCCTAAACAATTGCCACTTGTCCATTTCACTGAAATATACAAGCAACAGTCAGCTTAACTACTACTTTCTCATGGCCACGCTTGCCATGGATTCGACTTTGGCATAACCTTTCCCAACGGCCGCTACCGGCCATCCTTCGTGTTTATATACCGTAACTTTGTAATAGTATTCAGTTGCTATTCCTGCGCATGTGTATCTTAATTTTTGCTGCCATCAGCAGGTTGCGCTGTATCATATAAATAAGGATCGTACACCAGTACAATGAATCATACACCCATTCAATCTTTTAATTGTACACCAGAACAATTTTCTCAAACCACCTGTCATGCCACATTATTATAAACTAGGACAAATACCGCATAAGCGCCATACCCAGTTCCGCAAACCGGACGGCCAGCTGTATTCGGAGCAGTTGTTTTCCACGGAGGGATTCTCTTCCCATTCCAGCCTGTTGTATCACTGTCACCCCCCTACGGAGATTGTAAAAGTAGATGAACCTTATTCCGTTGCGCCAAAGGTAGCCGAAGAGAAGATGCTGAAGCACCGCAGCTTTACCGGGTTTAATATTAAGCCGGAAGACGACTTTTTAAACAGCCGCAAGGCAGTGCTGGTAAACAGTGATCTCCATATTGTGCTGGCATCGCCCCGGAAAAGTATGGAAGGATATTTTTACAAGAATGCCGATGCCGATGAAATGATTTTTGTACATGAAGGCAGCGGCGTATTGAAAACACAATATGGTCAGCTGGAGTTCGGCTATGGCGATTACCTGGTAGTACCCCGCGGCACTATTTACCAGATTACTTTTAATACAGCAGATAACCGCCTGTTTATTGTAGAATCGTTTAGCCCTATCCGTTATCCGAAAAGATACCTGAGCAAATACGGGCAACTGTTGGAGCATTCGCCTTACTGTGAGCGGGATATCCGGCAGCCGCAGCACCTGGAAACCATTGATGAGGAGGGCGACTTCCTGATCCGTATTAAAAAGAAAGGGGTGATTTATCCCATTCACTATAAACATCATCCCTTCGACGTAGTTGGCTGGGATGGATGCGAATACCCGTTTGCCTTTTCTATCCACGATTTTGAACCGATCACCGGGCGGGTACACCAGCCGCCACCGGTGCATCAGACCTTTGAGGGTAACAACTTTGTAGTGTGTTCCTTCTGCCCGCGGTTATTTGATTATCACCCGCAGGCGATCCCGGCGCCGTATAATCACAGTAACATCGACAGCGATGAGGTATTATATTATGTAGACGGTGACTTTATGAGCCGTAAGCATGTGGTGCGGGGGATGATCACGCTGCATCCTGCGGGTATTCCGCACGGGCCGCACCCGGGAGCCGTGGAGAAAAGCATTGGCGCAAAAGAAACAAAAGAGCTGGCAGTGATGGTAGATACCTTTCACCCGTTGCAGATCACTGAAGCAGCACTGGATATTGAAGATGGCAGCTATGTAATGAGCTGGGCAGAATAAATGATTCACAAAAACCAACCAACTTATAAAACCAAAACAATTGAATGTTATGGAAACAGCATTAGTGAATGCGGACAACTTAACCGGTCAGCAGGACTTTTTACCACTCAACGGTACCGACTACGTTGAGTTTTATGTAGGCAACGCCAAGCAGGCGGCTCATTATTATAAGACTGCTTTCGGCTTTCAGTCGGTGGCTTATGCCGGTCCTGAAACCGGTGTAAAAGACAGGGTTTCCTATGTGCTGGTGCAGAATAAACTGCGCTTTGTACTCACCACCTCCCTGTTGCCGGATACAGAAATCGCCCGTCATGTTGCGAAACATGGCGATGGCGTGAAAGTACTGGCGCTGTGGGTAGACGATGCCCGCTCTGCTTACGAGGAAACGGTGAAACGCGGGGCTACGCCTTACCTGGAGCCGGTTACAGAGAAAGACGAATTTGGCGAAGTAGTGCGGAGTGGTATTCATACCTATGGCGATACTGTGCATCTTTTTATAGAGCGTAAAAACTATAAAGGATTGTTTATGCCGGGTTACAAGGAATGGAAAACGAATTACAATCCAACTGATACCGGTTTATTATACGTAGACCACTGTGTAGGGAATGTAGGCTGGAATGAGATGAATACCTGGGTTGGATTTTATGAGCGCGTGATGGGTTTCAGGAACCTGATCTCTTTTGACGACAGCGACATTTCCACCGAGTATTCTGCATTGATGAGTAAAGTGATGAGTAACGGTAACGGCCGTGTGAAATTCCCGATCAATGAACCGGCGGAAGGAAAGAAAAAATCGCAGATCGAAGAATACCTTGATTTCTATGGCGGGCCTGGTGTTCAGCATGTGGCCATTGCTACCAACGATATTGTGAAAACGGTAACTGAGCTGCAGAACAGGGGGGTAGCATTCCTCACGGTGCCACCGGTGTACTATGAAACCTTGCTGGATAGGGTAGGTAAGATTGATGAGGAGATTGCGCCGTTGCAAAAGTTAGGCATCCTGGTGGACCGGGATGATGAAGGGTACCTGTTGCAGATTTTCACCAAGCCTATCCAGGACCGGCCAACGGTGTTTTTTGAAATTATTCAGCGCAAGGGCGCGCAGTCTTTTGGCAAAGGCAACTTTAAGGCGTTGTTTGAGTCGATAGAAAGAGAACAGGCACTGCGCGGTAATTTATAATTCTTCTTATAATTCTTCAGCTCCCGGTGGGAGGTTACAATTATTTTAACTGCAGTCCGCTCTGGTTTCCCGGAGCGGATTTTGTCTTTTTGCCTGATTACACTGATTAGGCGGATTTTACTTTTTTCTTTAGGAGATGGGAGATTTAAAGATGGCGTGAACAGGAGATAGCCGATACTTAGCTCATACTTTACACATGCCTTTAATGTGGAGATGACGCGGACTTGATGTGGAGGTGACGTGGACTTGATCGGTAACGTATTGTCTATCAATGTGCTATAAGGGGTCCTGAGATATTCTTTCGATAGGTTTCATTCCGGAAAGGAACTGAATATCAATGCTTTAGGCACATTGTAAATGTAAACATAATCTGGCAAAAAGACAAAATTCCTCAAGGGATGTCATATTCAGATGTTAATAATATGTAAATAACGCGTTATTTTAAACCGTCCACTGATAGCCAGGCGCTACCAGTTTGGCCGTAATACTGCCTGCGCCTACAACGGAAAGTACCCGGTTCGCGCCACTTTCAGTTCCGGCCTGGACGCGGCTACTGTAAAACCGGAATGGATAAAGCTACAGTAAAGCAATAAACGCGTAACTTTACAATATAAAAATAAGAGTTCCGTTTTTTATGAGGATGCAAACGCTGTTCGGTGTATTGTTTTTGTTAGGTGGAATTTTCCAGGCCTTTACGGCTATATTGATTTATCAGGGCCATAAGCACTATATATTGAAGATTGCCAACAGGAAAGTGAGTATGGTAATATATTTTATTTTTGCCCTGTTATTGTTTTATCTTGCTTATATAAACCTGGTATAAACATTAAAATTTGTTAAATAGCATTATGAAGCGACTTGTTGTAATCGTCCTGATTTTGTTGGGTGCAGGTAAAGTTTTTGCCCAGCAATCTTTCCTCGACAACCAGAAAATGTTTCCTAAAGTAGGGGAGGCATACCGTGAAAAGGAGGAGTTGCTGAAAAAAGAATTCGAAAAGAAGGGTCTTACCTACCCTGCGAGATATATGTTTGTCCGTTCCTTCAAACTGGACAGTGAAATGGAGATCTGGGTGAAAAATAACCCCCAGGATACCTTCCGTTTGTTCAAATCCTACCGGGTATGTACACTCTCCGGTAAAATGGGGCCTAAACGCAAGGAAGGCGACCGGCAGGTACCGGAAGGATTCTATTATATCAACGATTTTAACCCTAACAGCAACTATCACCTGTCGCTGGGGATTAACTACCCGAATTTTTCCGACCGCATCCTGAGCGATCCGAAAAACCCCGGCGGTGAAATCTATATCCACGGGAATTGTATCACCGTAGGCTGTATTCCTTTAACCGATGAGTTCATCGATGAGGTATACATTTTGGCGGTAAATGCAAAGAATGCAGGGCAGGACTTCATACCGGTACATGTGTTCCCGGTGAAATTCGGTAACCCTGGTTCCATGAACTACCTGGGCACTTTTACGATGACAGACGGTTCTTCCAAACAATTCTGGGCGGAACTCAGATCGGCGTATGATTATTTTGAAAAACACCACCGCCTGCCGGTTGTACTGGTAGACGACAAAGGAAAATACATCCTGTAGCAGTTGCCACATTGCACAGGCCGATGGGTAGATGGAAGTCGTTATACAGACTTACATCTACCCATCTTCTTTTTTACTTCTTCCTGTTTTTAACATCGCTAATGCATATTTCACCCTTCTTTATTTGGTTTTTAGAAGAATTTTTTCCAACTTGTTCGAAGGTCAAATCAACTTACTATTTATGCACAGAAGAGACGCAATAAGGAATGTGGCGATTTTGTTGGGCACCGCCATTTCCGCTTCCACGTTATCGGCTTTAGAAAGCTGTACAGGTTCCGCTCCTAAGAACTACGATCTTCAAAAGCCGGAAACCAAAGCTTTACTGGCGGAGATAGCGGAAACCATCATACCCAAAACCAGTACTCCTGGTGCAAAAGATGCCAAAGTAGAAGACTTTATCATTGTGATGATGAACGATTGCTACAAGAAGGAAGATCAGCAGGTATTCCTCGACGGGTTATCAAAAATTAATGAGGCAAGTGAGAAGCAATTCAAAAAAGGCTTCATGGATATTACACCGGAGCAACGCACCGAACTCCTGACAGGAATTGAAAAAGAGCGCGTAGAATACAACAAGCGCAAAGATAAAAAAGAAGGGGATCCTACCCATTATTTCCAGTACCTGAAAGAATTAACCCTGCTGGGTTATTTCACCTCCGAACCGGGCGCCACCAAAGCACTGCGCTATGTAGCCGTTCCCGGTAAGTACGAAGGTTGCACTCCTTACACCAAAGGAGAGAAGGCCTGGGCGATATAATCTTCTTTTTACTTTCTAAATCCAAATTAAATGAACCTGAATATAAAAGCACAGGCTGAAAATACCTATGATGCCATCGTAATTGGCTCAGGTGTGAGTGGTGGATGGGCTGCCAAAGAACTGACGGAAAAAGGCTTAAAAGTACTCATGCTGGATCGTGGTAAACCACTGGAGCATGTGAAAGACTACGAAACCGCTACCAAAGATCCGTGGGAATTTAAACACCGCGGCCGCATCACTGTAGATCAGCGCGAAACACATCCTAAACTGAGCCGCGACTATCCCTACAGTGAACACAACGAGAAATACTGGATCAACGATTCCGAAAGTCCTTATAATGAAGTAAAGCGTTTCGACTGGTACCGCCCGGATATTGTGGGTGGTAAATCCATTATGTGGGGCCGTCAGTCGTACCGCCTGAGCGATATTGATTTTGAAGCCAACCTGAAAGACGGCATTGCCGTAGACTGGCCTATCCGTTATAAAGACATTGCTCCCTGGTATGATTATGTAGAGAAATTTGCCGGTATCAGCGGTACCCGCGAAGGTCTTCCGCAGCTGCCTGATGGTCAGTTTATGCCTGCAATGGAAATGAACTGCGTGGAGAAAGATGTAAAAGCCAGCGTGGAAGGAAAGTTCAAAGGCCGTATTATTACAATGGGTCGTGTGGCCAACATCACGCAACCGCTTCCGGGTCGGGAGAAATGCCAGTACCGTAACCTTTGCAGCCGCGGATGTCCGTTTGGCGCTTATTTCAGCACACAGTCCTCCACATTGCCGGCAGCGGTAGCTACCGGTAACCTCACGCTTCGTCCTGATTCCATTGTAAATTCCATCATTTATGATGAAAAGCAAGGCAAGGCCACCGGCGTAAAGGTGATAGATAAGCACACGAAGGAAATGGTGGAATACTATGCGAAGGTTATCTTCATCAATGGTTCTACCCTGGGATCTACCTTTGTAATGATGAACTCTACTTCGTCCCGCTTCCCGAACGGATTGGGTAACGACAGCGGTGTACTGGGCAAATACCTGATGGATCACCATTTCCGTACAGGCGCTGGCGGTACTGCAGAAGGATACGACGATAAATATTATTTCGGCCGCCGTGCGAACGGGATCTATGTTCCCCGTTACCGCAACATCGGTAGCGATAAACGTGATTATATCCGTGGATTTGGTTACCAGGGTGGCGCCAGCCGCTCAGGCTGGAGCCGTGGTATTGCTGAAATGGGTGTGGGTAAAGACTTCAAAGAAATGCTCACCGAACCGGGCCAATGGAGCATCGGTTTAGGTGGCTTCGGTGAATGCCTGCCTTATGAAGCCAACCAGGTAACCCTGGATACCTCTGTGAAAGATGCATGGGGCCAGCCTGTGTTGAAATTTGATGCAGAGTTCAAGGAGAACGAAAAGAAAATGCGTGTAGACATGATGAATGACGCCGCAGAAATGCTGGAAGCAGCAGGTATTAAAAACGTGAAAACATACGACAACGGATCTTATCCGGGTATGGCCATTCACGAAATGGGGACCGCACGTATGGGCCGTGATCCTAAAACATCGGTGCTCAACGGCTTTAACCAGATGCACGCTGTGAAGAATGTATTTGTAACAGATGGCGCCGCCATGACCTCCGCCTCCTGCGTAAATCCTTCTCTCACATATATGGCGTTAACTGCCCGTGCAGTAGACTATGCCGTGAAGGAACTGAAGAAAGGCAATATTTAAAAAATAATAAGTGCGTAGCGGTCAGGGATAGCTTTGGGGAAAGCTGATCCCTGGCCGCTTGTCGCGTTAAACACAACGATATGAATCTTAATATAAAGGCAGAGAAGGAAAATACTTACGACGCCATCGTAGTAGGTTCCGGTATCAGCGGCGGATGGGCCGCCAAAGAGCTGAGTGAAAAAGGACTGAAAACGTTGGTATTGGAAAGAGGCCGCAATGTAGAGCATATCAAAGACTACACCACCGCTATGAAAGCGCCGTGGGAATTTGCGCACCATCTCAGCACCTCCAATGAAATGCGGGACAATCATCCCATCCAGAGCCGTTGTTATGCTTTTGATGAAGCCACGCAGCAATTCTGGGTAAATGATAAAGAGAATCCTTACAATGAAGTAAAGCCCTTCAACTGGCTGCGGGGATACCAGGTAGGTGGCCGCTCCCTCATGTGGGGCCGCCAGGTATATCGTTGGAGCGACCTTGATTTCACTGCCAATGCCAAAGACGGTCATGGTGTAGACTGGCCTATCCGCTACAAAGACATTGCCCCCTGGTATAAATATGTAGAAGAATACATTGGTGTAAGCGGTCAGGCGGAAGGCCTGCCCCAATTGCCCGACGGCGTTTTCCTGCCGCCGATGGAAATGAACTGCCTGGAGAAGCATGTTGCTGCGCGCGTGAAAGAAAAGTACAACGACCGTATCATGACCATTGGCCGTGTGGCGCATCTTACCAAAGGATTAAAGGACCGTGGTCCTTGCCAGTTCCGTAACCTGTGTGCCCGCGGATGCCCGTTTACCGGTTACTTCAGCAGCAACGGCGTTACGCTGCCGGCAGCCGCCAGAACAGGTAATATGACCCTGCGCCCGGATTCTATTGTACTTGAAGTATTATATGATAAAGATAAAAGTAAAGCTACCGGCGTAAGGGTGATGGATTCCCATACCCTGCAAACAGTAGAATACTACGCAGATATTATTTTCCTGAACGGCTCCACACTGGGTACCAGCTGGATTATGCTTAATTCAGTTTCTGAACGTTTCCCTAATGGATTTGGCAACGACAGCGGACAGCTGGGGCATAACCTGATGGATCACCATTTTGGCGTAGGCGCCGGTGGAGAGTATGATGGTTTTGAAGACCAGTATTACAGCAGTGGCCGCAGGCCAAACGGTATTTATATTCCGCGTTTCCGTAACACCAACGCCAACACCCTGCAAAAAGATTATGTGCGTGGATTTGGCTACCAGGGCGGCGCACAAAGGGACCGTGGCATAAGCATGGACGGCATTGGCGTTCAGCTGAAAGAAGCCCAGGGCGAACCCGGCAAATGGAATATGGGCATCGGTTCCTGGGGCGAGCACCTGCCTTATTTTGAAAATAAGGTAGTGCTGAATAAAAACAAGAAAGATAAATACGGATTACCTACCCTTGATATTGACTGCGAATTTAAAGGCAACGAGCTGGCTATGCGCAAGGATATGAAGGCCAGCGCGATAGAAATGCTGGAAGCAGCAGGACTGAAAAATGTATATGGCTACGATAGTGCGCCTCCTCCGGGACATTGCATTCACGAAATGGGAACGGCCCGCATGGGTAAAGATCCGAAAACGTCGGTACTGAATGGTTTTAACCAGGTACATGCGGCTAAAAATGTATTTGTAACAGATGGCGCCTGTATGACGTCTTCCTCCTGTGTGAATCCTTCTATTACTTATATGGCGCTTACCGCGCGGGCATGTGATTATGCCGTTAAGGAACTGAAGAAAGGAAATATTTAAACTCCGCAAAAGGGAAACCAGCTTACCGGTTTCCCTTTCGCTTTTTTTTGCAGGTATACTGCAATGATAACTGTTAGCCTCTGAACAATCCCCGGAAGTATCCGTTAAGTCCCCGAAATTTCTTTCTCCACAAGATTATTTTTATTAATATTGATGGACGTAAAATTCCACCAGACGAACAATGGAAAATAATGGACTGCGCTGTTAATCATATCGTAACCTTACGTTAACAATGGCTTATTAATTTTGTCTCCTGCATGGACAATACAACTATTCTTATTTCACCTTTTCTGTTGCGTCGTTTCCGTGAAGGGGACGAAGAAGCGCTGCGTAGCTTACTGGATCTGCTGGGGCCAAGAGTATTGGGCTATTGCAGGAAGAAGGTGGCCATTGAGGAAGATGCCGAAGAACTATTGCTGGATATTTTCCTCAAACTATGGCACTTCCGCGAAAAACTGGATGAGACTGCTGATGTACAGGTGTTGTTATTTACGATTGCGAGAAATCATATCCTGAATTTTATCCGTAATAAAGCGAACCGCCGGCTGATGACCACAGATCCGGAGAACGCCTTGCTGCAGCCGGCAGACAGTATCTTACACCGGCTGGATTATAATGAGCTGTACAGGCAGTACCAGGGCGTGCTGGATTCGCTGGGCGACAAGCAGCGTGCAGTATTTCGTATGAGCAGGGAAGAGGGATTGTCGCACCGCGAAATCGCCGACAAACTCGGGATCTCCATACGTACTGTAGAAGCGCACATCCACAGCAGCCTTAAAGTAATAAAAGCAGAGTTGAAAGATGCCTATATCCTGTTGCTGATATTATTCTTCCTGAAATAATTTTTTTCTTCCACTAAGTAGTTCCCCCTTTTTTAGTGTATATATAGGAAGAAGTGAACTGTATATGATGAAACCTGATGCCGGCCTGTTACAGGAGCTGATAGAAAAAGTACAACATAACACTGCCAGCCAGGAAGAACTCCGGTTGCTTTTACAGTTGCTCGAAGAAAACAACCACGGCGAGCTGATGCCGGCGGAAGAATGGTTTCAAATCGAGCCGCAACCACTATCTGCCGGGTTGAAAAACAAAGTAGTGAATACAGCGCTGCAAAAAAACAGGTTGGTGAAACGGGGCTATTTCCGCCGTTGGTTGCCTTACGCTGCTATGTTGCTGGTATTGCTGGGCGTACTGTTATTATGGCCTCGCCATGATCCGCAGTATACCACCATTGCCGCCAGGGACGGGGAAATTAAACGGGTGGTACTGCCGGATAGTTCCGTGGTGATCTTAAATGCCAGGTCTGTTGTCCGTTACAGCGAAGCCTATAAAGCTGTATCCCGCGATGTAACCCTGGATGGGGAAGCTTTTTTTGAGATACATCCCGACAGGAAAATCCCTTTTGTTGTGCATACAGGTAACATGCGGACGCAGGTGTTGGGAACTTCTTTCAATGTGAAACATTATCCGGGTGAGAAACTGGTGGTGAGCGTTGCTACGGGGAAAGTAAAAGTAGTGGCGCCTGAAGGGAAACAGGTTGTGCTGGAAAAGGGAAGTAAGGTAAGCTATGATAGCGTCAGCGCTGCGTTTACAAGCTTCATGGAAGAACCGCATAAGATGAGCTCCTGGCAGCAGGGAATTATCAATATGGATAATCTTACGCTGGGCGAAGTGACTACTATACTGGAGCGATGGTACAGTGTGCGTATCATCCTGGAAACGCCGGGAATGGGAAGGCATGTATTGTCCGGGTTACAGGCCAATACATCGCTGGAATCTGTACTGGAATCTATTTGTTTTATCTATCATCTGCAATACCGGCGAGAGGGAAATATTATCCGTATGGGGAAAAAATAAACCGCTTAATCCTGTTTTAATACATACTACGCTAACAAAACCTAACGTATGATCCTAATTTTATTGTCTGCATTACGCGGCCCGGGAAGGGCCGTGAGGGTCTTTCTGTGCTCATTCCTGGCTGCAGCCATTTATATGGCGCCGGTACAGGCACAGGTGCAGGACCCGAAAACACAAACCGTCACTATTCAATTAAAAGAGGCGCCGGTAACTGTGTTGTTCCATGCCATAGAAAAGCAAACCACTTTCCGTTTCCTGTATGATAAATCGCTGGAAACTACCGGGAAGAAATTAACAGTGAACTACAAAAATATTGCGGTGGCCAAACTGCTGCAGGACATTGGTGAGCGTACCGGTTTGCAGTTCAGAACTTCCGGTCAGAACATTTCAGTGGCCATAAAAGATCAGTCTCCCGCCGCCAATCCTTCTGCCGGAGGCAAAAGAGAAATTACCGGTGTAGTAGTAGATTCTGCAGGCCAGCCGATGGTTGGTGTAACCGTTGCCATTAAAGGCACCCGGCTGGGTACCGGTACAGATGGTAATGGTAAATTTATTTTATCGGTAGATGACAACGCGGTGCTGGTATTTAGTTTGATGGGATTCCGTAAACAGGAAATTCCTGTACAGCGGAGAGAGAAGATAGACGTGGTGTTGGAAGAAGCATCTTCTGCGCTGGAGGAAGTAGTAGTGGTGGGTTTTGGTGAACAGAAAAAGATCAGCCTGGTAGGTGCGCAGGCAACTATTACGCCCAAAGAGCTGAAACAGCCGGTATCCAATCTTACGCAGTCGCTCGGTGGCCGCATAGCCGGAATGGTATCTGTACAACGCAGCGGGGAACTGGGTTACAACGATGCCAATATTTATATCCGCGGTATTTCCACGTTTACGCAGGGCTTCAGCGCACCGCTCACCTTAGTGGATGGTGTGCCCAGGAGTATTTCCAATGTGGACCCGGAAGACATTGAAAGTTTTTCTGTGCTCAAAGATGCTTCTGCTACGGCCGTATATGGTGTACGTGGCGCCAACGGCGTTATCCTGATCACTACTAAAAGCGGCAAGCCGGGTAAGCCCGCCTATAACCTGCGCTACACGGAAGGCATTACCCAGTTCTCCAAGCTCCCATCTTTTGCCGATGGGCCTACTTATATGAAATTGTCGAATGAAGCGTTAACCACGCGGGGAAGCGCGCCGGTATACTCCGATGAAGCGATCCAAAAAACCGCCGATGGCAGCGATCCTTATCTCTATCCCAATGTAGACTGGTTTAAAGAGCTTTTCCGTAACAACGGGAAAGTGAGAAATGCGAATGCCAATATCAGCGGTGGTTCCGAGAAAGCGGTGTATTACATTGGTCTTGGTTATTATGATGAGCTGGGGATGTATAGAACGGATGAACTCACGAAATATAATTCTTCCATCTTCCTGAAACGGTATAATGTTACTTCCAATATTACGCTGAAGCCTTCCGCTACTACTACTGTAAAGCTGGGGATACAGGGTTACCTGAGTAACGTGAACCTGCCCACGACCGGTGTATCCGACATCTTCACGGATGCATATTTTATGACACCCGTGCAGATTCCAACGCGTTATCCCGATGGCAAGGTGGCTGATATTCGTTCCGGCGGTTTGTCCAATCCCTGGGCAAGCCTTACCCAGGGCGGTTATGCCAATCAGTGGAGAAGCCAGGTGTACTCTAATCTGCGTCTTACGCAGGAACTGCCCTTCCTCACGAAAGGATTATCCGTAACGGGCATGTTTTCATTTGATGCCTATAACTATACCAGTAACCGCTATACAAAAGTACCGGATACCTGGCTGGCCACCGGCCGGGATGCCGGTGGTAATCTCCTGTTTGACCAGGTAGCTATTGGTACAGAATTTCTCCAGTATACAAAAAGCAACCAGGGAGAACGCACGTTCTATTCTGAATTTGGACTCAACTATAACAGGAGTTTTGGTAAGCACGATGTATCCGGCATGTTGCTGTACAACCGCAGCGACAAAGCCAATACCTATGCCGGCGACCTGGAAACTTCCCTGCCTTATCGTTTTCAGGGACTGGCGGGCCGTTTCACCTATGGTTTCCGGAACCGGTATTTTGCAGAAGTGAACTTTGGATATAACGGCTCGGAAAACTTTTACCCCGATCAGCGTTATGGCTTTTTCCCTTCCGCAGGTTTGGGTTGGGTAGTATCTGAAGAAAACTTCTTCTCCGGTATAAAAAATACGGTGTCACTTTTTAAGATCCGCTTCTCGCACGGGATTGTGGGCAACAGCAATATCGACGGCAGAAGATTTGCTTACCTGGCAACAGTAGCCAATACCAGCGATTATTATTTTGGAAAGAACATCAACCAGAAATTTACCGGTAAAGAAATTGGTGAATACGCAGTGGATGTGCAATGGGAAACTTCCCGCAAAACCAACCTGGGCTTCGATATCGGGTTATTGCATGATAACCTCACCTTACAGATAGATCTTTTCAGGGAATACCGCAGCGGCATTTTCCTGCGCCGTAAATCGTTGCCGGGTTACATAGGTATGATCAATGCACCTTTTGGTAATGTGGGCATCATTGATAATAAAGGGATAGATGCTTCCGTAACCTATAACCGCCGTTTCGGCGACTTCTCCCTGCAGCTGCTGGGCAATTTTACCTACAACAGGAATAAAGTAGTGGAGAATGATGATCCCAGCTGGAAGTATCCGTGGCTGGACCGTAAAGGACTGCGCGTAGGACAGCGGTTCGGGTACATCGCGCTGGGGCTTTTTGAAAGTGATAAAGAAGTACAGAATTCACCCAGGCAAACAGGCGATGTACGGGCCGGTGATATTAAATATAAAGACATCAACGGCGATGGCGTGATCGACTCCTATGATCAGGCTCCCATCGGGTATGGCGACGTTCCCGAAATTGTATACGGCTTCGGATTTACACTCGGCTATAAAGCGTTTGCACTGTCGGCGTTATTCCAGGGCGCCGCTCATGTGGATGTACTGCTGAACGGTGAAGGCACCATGCCTTTCCAGCAGGGACTGAGCCGCGGAAATTTATTCAGTAATATCAACGACCGTTGGACAGAAGACAACCCGCGGCAGGATGTTTTTTATCCCCGTATGATGGCAGGTTCATTGAATGATAACTATGCCGCCAGCACCTGGTGGATAAAGAACAGCGACTATATCCGTTTAAAGACTTTGCAGTTAAGCTATAACCTGCCCGCTTCCTGGATGAAACGAGCGAAACTGAAATCTGCCAACATCTTTCTGCAAGGGGTAAACATACTCACCTTCTCACCATTCAAGCTCTGGGATGTAGAAGTAGGCAATGGAAGAGGCGCTTCTTATTCAAGTACTAAATCATATTCTGCCGGCGTTGCCGTCAACTTCTGATAACAACGATCATTCATAAACATATTAATTCTCTCCGGATGAAAATAAAAAAGATAGTTCACGTTTTACTGGTCGGCGTTTCCCTGCAAACGGCTTCCTGTAACAGTAACTTCCTTGACCAGGTTCCCAGCGATCGTATTACCATTGAGCAGGTATTTAACCGAAGAAGATATTCCGAAGAATACCTTGCCAATATCTACGTTACTATTCCCAATGAAGCATACCGCAATACCTGTGCCTGGGAAGGATGCTCAGATGATGCAGACATCACTTATGACCGGCCCGGTTCCGGTTATAACACCTATCCCATGAACCTGGGTAACTGGAGCGCCGCTTCTGACTACATGAATAACTGGACTAAATTCTACCAGGGTATCCGTTCCGCCACTTATTTTATGCAGCATATTGATGGGAATAAAGAGATCCTGGCGCTGCCGAACGGACAGGATCTCATTGACCAGTATAAAGCAGAGGCGCGTTTCCTGCGGGCATTCTTTTATTATGGTATCATCCGTCAGTATGGCCCCGCCATTATCCTGGGGGATATCCCGATTGCAGGCGACTTACTCCCTACAGATGAAGAGATGCAGAAGCCACGGAATTCCTACGACGAATGCGTTAACTATATTGTATCGGAGCTGGATCTCGCCGCGCAGAAACTCCCCAAACATTTTACCGCGCAGGGCGAAAATGACTATGGCCGGGCCACACAGGCCGCCTGTAAGGCTTTTAAAAGCCGGGTATTATTACTGGCTGCCAGTCCGCAGTTCAATGGCAACCCCGACTATGCCGGCTTCCGTAACCTGGATGGCAAGCAACTGGTAAGCGCGCAATACGATCGTGAAAAATGGAAACGTGCCGCCGATGCTGCCAAAGACGTTATTACCGGTTTCAATTTTTCCCTGTACCGTAAGAATGATGCCGACGGAAACTTTGATCCTTATCTTTCTACCCGTGATGTATTCCTTGACCCCTGGAATTCAGAAGTGATCTTCACCAGGACCTCCAACGGGCTGAAAGACTGGGAACGTTCCGTAACGCCCCGTTTGGCCAGCGGATATGCAGCTGTAGCCGTTACACAGCAGCTGGTAGATGAATTTGAAATGGAAAACGGGAAAGGCATCTATGAATCCGGATCGGGTTATAAGGAAACGGGTTTTTCTTCAACAGCCACCAAATATACTACTGCCGGCACTTACAACATGTATGTAAACAGGGAGCCGCGCTTTTATGTGAATGTTAGTTACAATGGGAGTCTCTGGATCAATAAGAGCGAAGGCAACAAAGTGATAGAAACATTCTTCACAGGTAATACCGGTAAAAAGGGGTCCTGGGACTTTCCGCGTACCGGTTACATTGCCCGGAAAAACGTGCATCCCGACAGCAATCCGAGGATCACGCAGTATGTAGCCAGGCCTTTTATACTACTGCGTTACGCAGAAATATTACTGAACTATATCGAATCATTGAATGAATATGAACCTGGTAACCCGGATATTCTCAAATACCTGAACGAGATCCGTAACAGGGCCGGTGTACCTGATGTTGCCGGTGGACTGGGCCAGGCCGCCATGCGTGAAAAAATCAGGCATGAGAGGAGAGTAGAGCTGGCACTGGAAAGTTTGCGGTACTTCGATACCCGCCGCTGGAAGATTGCAGAACAAACCGATGGTGGAAATTTCTACGGGATGAATGTAGATGCCGGTACCAAAGTTACCGACCTGGTATTTTATCAGAGAACCATTTTTGAGCGGAGGGTTTTTCTGAAGAATTATTACCTGTTCCCTATTCCTCAATCGGAAATAGACCGCGACAGAAAGCTGGTGCAAAACCCGGGGTGGTGATTATTTCCTGACGATCAATTTTAGAAAAATGAAAATAAGAATATTACTACTATCGCTTGCCGCAACCACCGCCTGGAGCAGTTGCCGGAACGACAGCGAGGAACTGAAAGACATATCCGACAGCACCGCTGTTGTGTACATGCCACAGGCAGTTATTTCTCCTGCGGTGTATTCATTTGAAATATCCGGAAAGGGCGATAGTATTGTGTATGGCGCCTGTTATGGAGGGCCGCACTCACCTGCGTCGGACATCAACATAAAATTCAGGGTGGATGCTTCGCTGACAGATCATTTCAATAGCAACAATTTCACCAGTTACCCCGTGTTACCGGAGGGGAGCTATGAGCTGGAGCAGTCTGCTGCGGTAATACCGGCAGGACGATTCAGCACGGCGCCGTTGAACCTGGTAGTGCATATGGATAAACTGGATGGAGTAGGAAATTACCTGTTGCCGGTAACTATTGAAACCAGTATGAAAGTGAATGAAAAGCTGCGCACTGCTTACTTCCTGATCCGCGGGCATTATGCTTCCAACCCGTTTCCTATGCTGGACCGCAGCAACTGGAATATTACCGGTTTCTCGTCGGAGGAGGCCACCGGCGAAGGCACTGCCAACGGTCATGCTATCCATGCGCTGGATGGCGATACGACCACCTTCTGGAGCACCCGTTGGAAAGCGTCCAAGCCCGGGCCTCCGCATTATATTACCATTGATACGCAGGCGGAGCAAAAAATACACGGTATCCGTATTACCGGCCGCACGGATAAAAATACCGGCGAAGCAAAGGCCACCGGCAACCCGAAAAATATAATCGTGGAGCTGAGCCGCGATGGCGCCACCTGGAGCTATTCGGAGTCCTTTACGCTGGCCAATGATAAAGTAAGCACTATCTACCTGGCATATGCGCAGCAGGCCCGGTTTGTGAAGCTGACGGTTAATACCAGCCAGGGAGACATTTACCTGACGCATATAGCGGAGATCAATGCTTTCTGATGAGGAGATAAGCCGGACCGCACCATCGATTATATCATGACAACGCCGGTAAACCGTTTCTCCGTAACCCGGTATAACAGCCTTACCGGTTATGACGAAGCATTGAAAGCGTATGTTTCCGATCACCGGGCTATAGTAGCGGATATTAGTGTACAATAATAAGAACAGGCATCTTATAAAAAATCTTTAGAATCAAAGATTTTTGGTGTATTTTGTACGCTTATCTGCAACTTATTTGAACAATGAAGAAAGTAATCCTAAGCGGCATGCTGGCGCTATCCTGTTGGATGGGGCAGGCAGTGCAGGCGCAAAACAAACACTCTTTTGCATTAAGTAAAACTGATTTTATGCTGGATGGTAAACCCTTCCAGATGATCAGCGGAGAGATGCACCCGGCCCGTATACCGCATGAATACTGGCGTCACCGCATTCAGATGGCGAAGGCAATGGGTTGTAATACCATTGCGGCATATGTTTTCTGGAACTATCATGAACCGGTGAAAGGACAGTTTGATTTCAGTACCGGTAATCACAACATTGCCGAATTTATTAAAATAGCCCAGGAAGAAGGTATGTGGGTATTGCTGCGCCCCGGTCCTTATGTATGTGCTGAATGGGAGTTTGGTGGTTTACCTCCTTATCTCCTGCAAACACCGGATATAAAAGTGCGTTGCATGGATCCGCGCTACATAGCAGCAGTCGCCACCTACGTGGATCGTTTGGCAGCAGAAGTAAAGCCGTTGCTGGTAACCAATGGCGGACCGGTGGTAATGGTGCAGATTGAAAATGAATACGGCAGCTACGGTAACGACAAAGAATATTTAAATACGCTGAAAGATATGTGGGTAAAGAATGGTATCAATGTTCCATTCTACACTGCTGATGGGGCCACTGCCTATATGCTGGAAGCCGGAGGCGTGGAAGGCGCTGCCATCGGACTGGACTCCGGCGGATCGGAAGCGGATTTTGCCGCTGCAAAAAAACAGAATCCCGATGTACCTGCCTTCAGCAGTGAATCCTATCCGGGTTGGTTAACCCACTGGGGCGAACAATGGCAACGGCCGGGCATAGATGGCATTGCAAAAGAAGTGAAGTTCCTGATGGATACCAAACGTTCTTTCAACCTGTATGTGATTCATGGCGGCACCAACTTTGGTTACACTGCCGGCGCCAACTCCGGCGGAAAGGGTTATGAACCTGATGTAACCAGTTACGACTACGATGCGCCTATCAATGAGCAGGGAAATGCGACGCCTAAATACGAAGCATTGCGTAAGCTGATCGGTTCCTATCTCCCGAAGGGCAAAAAATTGCCAGCCGTTCCAAAACCAATCCCGGCAATTACGATTCCCGAATTTAATCTTACTCCATTTACCTCTGTATGGGATCATTTGCCGCAACCGGTGAAATCCCCGCAGCCAAAGCCGTTTGAAGCATATGGACAAGACTATGGCTTTATGGTGTATAAAACCACGCTGATAGGGCATAAGAGCGGCAAGCTGAGTGTAAAGGACCTGCATGACTATGCAACCGTATTTCTCAATGGCAAGTACATCGGGAAAATTGACCGCCGGCTTGGTGAAAAAACAATTGACCTGCCGGTGAGTGAGGTGAAGAATCCTGTACTGGAAATCCTGGTAGAGGGAATGGGCCGCATCAACTTTGCAGAAGCGCTGATTGACCGCAAAGGAATCACGGATCGTGTAGTGCTTAACGGTATGACACTGATGAACTGGGAAGTATACGGCCTGCCTATGACGGAGAAATTTGTACAGGAGCTGAGTGCTTCTTCCAATAATGCTGCTAAACCAGGTCAGTTTTTTAAAGCTACTTTTAACCTTGATAAAACCGGTGATACTTACATCGATATGTCGGGATATAAGAAAGGAATTGTTTGGGTAAACGGTCACAATCTTGGCCGCTACTGGGAAATAGGACCGCAGAAGAACCTGTACTGTCCTGCTCCGTGGCTGAAGAAAGGCGCCAACGAAATTGTGGTGTTTGATTTGCACCAGGAAACGGCTGCGCCGGTGAAGGGGGAGGATCACCTTCTGTGATTTTAAATTGTCTTGGAGCTGGATTACGCTGATTATACTGATTTGATTATGTTTTGATTTTTTGATTAATAATAATGAAGGGAGATAAAAGCGAATGTATCCGCTTCTATCTCCCTTCATCTTTTTAAAATCATAAAAAATCCAAAAACAAAAATCAGGCTAATCAGTATAATCAACGTAATACTGAGAAAGGCAAAATCCGCATCGCCGAAGGCGATCCTCTCCCCACCTTTGTGTACTATTTACACAAACGATTTATTTTCACTGCCTTGCTTTTAACAATGAAAATTGGTAACTTAGAAATGGTGGTTTTTCATTTATTTACTATTCTAAAAGTCTTGCTATGGGAAAGGTACGTAATATCCTGCAGGTAAAGGGTCATGCAGTATACTCCATAAATCCCGACAACACTGTTTTTGAAGCGCTCCAACTCCTTGTAGATCATAACGTGGGCGCATTAACAGTAGTTGATGAAGATGAACATTTCATGGGAATTTTTTCCGAACGTGATTATGCCCGCCGGGTGATCCTGAAGGGGCGTGCATCAAAGGAAACTTTGATCCGGGAAATTATGACAGAGCGTCCTATCACGGTTACCGAGGATGATTCCATTGAAGATTGTATGGGATTGATGACAGATAAAAGGATCCGTCACCTGCCGGTAGTTGACCAGCAGAACAGGCTGATGGGTTTGATATCTATTGGTGACGTAGTGAAATTTATTATTGACGACCAGCAGCACATCATCACCAGTCTTGAATGCTATATTACGGGTACGCATACCTGAGTATCGCATTTTAATCTTTTGTTTTATCATTGTATTTTTTGTAACTTCAGTTTCATATAGTCTTTACCGTATAGCAGCACTTGAAACGTTATGAAACCGGGTCCGTATCCGGTCTTCCCTCTTGATTTGGCGGTTTACAGACTAGCATTACCAATAATAGACATGTTCAGTAGATTGGAAAGCATACTACTGGTTTTATCTGATAGACAGGCATAACGGACTTTTAAGTAAATCGCTCGGGAGGGCGAACACTTTGAAAAGCGCTGTTTCTGACATCACCCCCATCTGGCCATTTTTAGCATATGGTGCTATTGTAGTGATACTCATCAGTATCATACTGGGGCTCTCTTATGTACTGGGGCAGCGGCATAAAGACCGCGCCACCGGTGAGGCTTATGAGTCCGGCATCATCTCCACCGGCTCTGCACGATTACGGTTCCCTTCCCAGTTTTACCTGGTAGCGATGCTCTTCGTTATTTTTGACATTGAAACGGTATTAATCATATCCTGGGCAATTGCCTACGAAGAAGTGGGCTGGACCGGCTTCCTCGGCGTTTCTGTTTTTATCTTCATATTACTGGCTGTACTTATTTACGAATGGCGTAACGGCGCATTGGACTTCGGGCCCGATGGGAAAAAGATTTTACGCGCGTATAGAAAAATGCGGAAGAAAACTCCGGCTCACGTTAACGGTTACACGGACATTAAGACACCAACACCACAGGCACTGACGTAGCAACAGCATGTTGATTTTATGAATCACGCATAGGTAAATCAACTTTTATATGAAATGGTGGCTGACCAACGCAAATGATGTAACGGGTAAGATATCCGGCAATACTTCTATGGAAGAAGTGATACAGCAAAGTGTAATGCTCACTTCCGTAGAAAGCCTGCTGGCATGGGGACGGAAAAATTCGCTATGGCCCTTCCATTTCGGCCTTTCCTGTTGTTTTGTAGAAATGGCTACCGCTATGACCCCTAAGTATGACATGGCCCGGTTTGGCGCGGAAGTAATCAGAGGTACTCCCCGCGAAGCAGATGTCATGATCATCGCAGGCACCGTATTTATAAAAATGGCGCCCGTCATTCAACGTTTGTATGAGCAGATGATGGAACCCCGCTGGGTAATATCTATGGGCTCCTGTGCAAATTCCGGCGGTATGTACGACATCTACAGCGTAGTACAGGGAGTAGATAAATTCCTACCTGTAGATGTCTATGTACCCGGTTGCCCCCCGCGCCCGGACGCATTTATGTCGGGTCTCGTTATGCTGCGCGACAGCGTAGGTAAGGAGAAACGCCCCCTCAGCTGGGTGATTGGCGAACAGGGCGTAATCCGGCCGGAAAAGATCTCCATGAAAGATACCCTGCGGGAGAAACGGCAACAAATGACAAAGTTTAAAACACCCGATGAAATATAATAACAATGCTTACTAACATTAACGGATATATGAAAAATTAAACCGGAAAAAGACCACAGTATTATCTTACCCCCATCTAAACTTAATACGCCATGCCAGAGCGCATTGCAGCGGAATTAAGCTCCCGTTTTGGTGATATCACCTTCGAACCTCAGGTTACACGGGATGGGACGCCCACCTTCTGGACGCCACAGGAGCATATTGTGGCCGTACTACAGTTTCTTAAATCTGAAATACAAATGCCTTATCGCATGCTCTATGACCTCACGGCCATTGATGAGCGTGCGTATAAACGGCAACAGAACGGGCATAAACCCTATGATTTTACCGTTGTTTACACACTTTTTTCCTTCGACAGAAACCAATTCCTGCGAATAAAGGCCGGTCTCCACGGCGAATACCCAACGCTGGAAAGTATCACTTCCGTCTGGACGGCAGCCAACTGGTATGAACGCGAAGTGTACGATATGTTTGGCATCCGGTTCAATGGTCACCCCTTACTGAAACGCATCCTCATGCCTTCCACCTGGGAAGGGCATCCGCTCCGGAAGGAGCACCCCGCACGCGCAACTGAAATGGGGCCGTTTAAGCTCTATGACGAGAAGCAGGACAGGGAGCAGGAGGCCCTGCGGTTTAAGCCCGAAGAATGGGGCTTAAAAAGCCATAGCGAAGACGCCGACTTTATGTTCCTCAACATCGGTCCGCAACACCCGGGTACCCACGGTGTTTTGCGCATCATCCTCCAGCTCAACGGTGAAGATATTGTGGACGCTGTACCCGACATCGGGTTCCATCACCGCGGCGCGGAAAAGATGGGAGAGCGGCAATCCTGGCATACCTACATTCCTTATACCGATCGTATCGATTATCTCGGCGGTGTGAATAATAACCTGGCCTACCTCTTATCGGTAGAGCAGCTGGGCGGCATAGATGTACCGCTCCGCGCACAGGTGATCCGCATTATGCTCTGCGAACTGTTCCGTATTGCCAGCCACCTGGTGTGGTATGGCACCTTTGCCCAGGACCTCGGGCAGCTGTCGCCCGTATTCTATATGTTCACCGACCGTGAACGCGTGTTCGAAATTATAGAAGCCATTTGCGGCGGTCGCATGCATCCTAACTGGTTCCGCATTGGCGGCGTAGCCCAGGACCTGCCCAATGGCTGGGAGCCGCTCGTGAAAAACTTTATCAGCTATTTCCCGAAACAGCTGAAAGAGTACGACAGCATGGTGATGAAAAACTATCTCTTTAAAGCCCGTACCAAAGGTATCGGTATTTATACACTGGAAGAAGCTATTGAATGGGGCGTAACCGGCCCCGGACTCCGGGCTTGCGGCCTGGAGTGGGATATGCGCAGGAAGCAGCCATATAGTGGTTATGAGAATTTTGCTTTCGAGATCCCGGTCGCACACAACGGAGATTGTTACGACCGAGCGGTAGTACGGGTGGAAGAAATGCGACAGAGCCTCCGCATTATTGAACAATGCGTGGCCTACATGCCGTCCGGCGATTATAAGTCGCACCACCCGCTGGCTACCCCTCCCGTAAAAGCACGCACCATGCAGGATATTGAAACCCTCATCCATCACTTCCTCAACGTAAGCTGGGGACCGGTAATACCCGCCGGGGAAGCCGCTGTTTGCACGGAGGCCACCAAAGGCTGGAACAGCTATTACCTGGTCAGCGATGGCAATACCGCCTCATACCGTACCAGGGTACGAACGCCTTCTTTCCCGCACATGCAGATGATTCCGCTGATCAGCCGCGGGTATACCGTGGCCGATCTGTTATCGATACTCGGAGGAATGGATTACGTACTCGCAGATATTGACAGATAATACAACAACATATGCTTTCTGCTATTGAAATAGAACAGATCACACATGAAATGCAGCAGGTGCCTGTGAAAAAAGCGGCCTGCATTGAAGCATTAAAAATTGTACAGGGGCAGCGCCGCTGGGTATCTGATGAAAGCGTGGCAGACATTGCCGCTATACTGGACATGAGCACGGCGGAAGTAGACAGTGTAGCTACTTTCTACAACCTCATCTTCCGGCGGCCGGTAGGCAGGCACGTGATCCTGTTGTGCGATAGTATCAGCTGCTACGTGATGGGCTATACGGAGATCAAACAACAACTGATGGAACTGCTGCAGATCAAATACGGACAAACCACACCTGATGAACGTTTTACGCTGCTGCCCAATGCTTGTCTTGGTACCTGCGACCATGCACCGGCAATGATGATAGACAACGACCTGTACAGGGATCTGACAACAGCTTCCCTTTCACAAATACTGGATCAATATTTATAAAGATGGAAAAACCGCTCACACAACATATACCCGCTTCCGGAGCGCCTCTTCACCTGAAGGAGTATGAAGCAGTGGGCGGCTATGCCGCATTACGTAAAGTATTGCAGGAGCTCACTCCTGCGGAAGTAACCGGCAAGGTAAAGGACGCCAATCTCAAAGGCCGTGGCGGCGCAGGTTTCAGCACCGGTATGAAATGGAGTTTTGTTCCGGCAGCAATAACCGGCCCGCGTTACCTCATCTGTAATGCCGATGAGATGGAACCCGGCACCTTCAAAGACCGCTGGCTACTGGAAGGCAACCCGCACCAGTTGCTGGAAGGAATGATCATTGCCGCTTATGCCATACAGGCCACACAGGGTTTTGTGTTTATGCGCTGGGCATACAAAGAAGCAGCGCAGATCATGAACCAGGCAATTGCAGATGCCTACGCCGCAGGATATCTCGGTAAAAATATACTTGGTAAAAACTACAACCTGGAGATGCAGCTGCATACAGGCGTTGGCAGATATATGTGCGGAGAAGAAACCGCGCTGCTCAATTCGCTGGAAGGGAAACGCGCTGTACCCCGCGCCAAACCGCCCTTTCCACAGGTAAGCGGGTTATTCGGCAAACCTACTATTGTGAACAACGTGGAAACGTTGTCTTATATACCGCATATTATGAGCAAGGGAGGCGACTGGTTCAAATCATTGAGCTATACCGCCGACGGGGGTACGAAAATATATGGTGTAAGTGGAAAAGTAAACAAGCCCGGCGCCTGGGAACTACCTATGGGCGTTACTATGCGGGAATTACTGGAGGAACATGCGGGCGGCATGAAAGCGGGTTTCCGTTTTCGCGGTGCACTGCCCGGTGGCGCTTCCACTGATTTCCTAACGGATGTTCACCTCGATGTGAAAATGGATTTCGCAGGAGTAGCTGCCGCGGGAAGCCGCCTGGGTACCGGCACTATGGTGATACTGGACGACCGCACCTGCCCGGTGGGGTTTGTACATAACCTGGAGCATTTCTTTGCACAGGAGTCGTGTGGTTTCTGCACGCCCTGCCGAGAAGGACTGCCCTGGACAGAGAAGATACTATACGCACTGGAACAGGGACAGGGCACTTATGCAGACCTGGAGCAACTGGAAATGCATACCAGTTTGTTAGGCCCGGGTAATACTTTTTGCGCCCTGGCGCCCGGCGCTATGGAGCCGTTGCAAAGCGCGCTGAAATATTTCCGGGAGGATTTTGAACAACACATCAAAGAAAAAAAATGTCCATATGCCGATCATACACATTGATAATAAATCTTACGAAGTAAAGGAGGGAAAGAACCTGCTTGAAGCTTGCCTGTCGCTGGGTTTAAACCTTCCTTACTTTTGCTGGCACCCTGCCCTGGGTGCGGTGGGCGCCTGCCGTCAATGCGCCGTTAAGGTGTTTAAAGATGAGGAAGATAAGAAGGGCCGGATCATCATGTCGTGCATGGAGCCGGTAAAAGATCAGCTTCGTTTATCCGTTGACGATACCGATGCCCGCAACTTCCGGGAGCATGTGATCGGCTGGCTCATGACCAATCACCCGCACGACTGTGCCGTATGTGATGAAGGCGGCTCCTGCCATTTGCAGGACATGACGGTAATGACAGGCCACTCTTACCGCGATTATCATTTCACCAAACGAACTTACAACAACCAATATCTCGGACCATTTCTGAATCATGAAATGAACCGATGCATCCAGTGTTACCGTTGTGTGAGGTTTTATAAAGACTTTGCCGGAGGTAAGGACCTGGATGTATTTGCCGCGCATAACCACGTGTATTTTGGCCGGCAGGAAGAGGGCACGCTGGAAAGCGAGTTTAGCGGCAATCTTGCCGAAATATGCCCTACCGGTGTGTTTACGGATAAAACGCTGAAGCAGCATTATACCCGTAAATGGGATCTGACCTCTGCTGCTTCGGTATGCCAGGGCTGCGGCCTGGGCTGTAACATCATTGCCGGCGAGCGTTATGGCGCCGTGCGACAGATCACCAACCGGTTTAATGGCGCGGTAAACGGTTATTTCCTTTGCGACCGTGGCCGCTATGGCTACGAATTTGTGAACAGCGGACAACGGATCAAAACGCCGATGGTGCATCATGGCCCTGCAGATAAGGCCAATGGCATCCCGGTGCTGCAGCATGTACATCAACGGATGACGCCAGGGAAGACCATCGGCATCGGATCGCCGAGAGCTTCCCTGGAATCCAATGCCGTACTGAAAGAACTGGTAGGAGAAGAAAACTTCTACCTGGGTGTATCCGCGGCAGATCACGACCTGGTATCCCTTTCCCTCAGAATACTGCAAGAGGGACCGGTGCGCAGCGCCTCCCTGCAGGAAGCGGCAGCAGCAGATGTAGTGCTGATCCTCGGTGAAGATGTAACCAATACGGCGCCAATGCTGGCCTTGTCGGTGCGGCAGGCGGTACGCCGTATCCCCGTGGAAGATGTGATCAACCATATCCACATGCCCGCCTGGCAGGATGCCGCGGTGCGGGAAGCCGTGCAGGACAGCAAAGGCCCCCTGTATATTTTAAATGTACAGGAAACAAAACTGGATGAACTCGCAAAGGGAGCCTATCATACCGCCCCTGATAATATTGCCCGTATAGGCTTTGGCGTTAGCCACCTGCTGAGCAGCAAAATGCCGGAAGTAAAAGGGATGTCGGAGCAGGGAAAAGCGATTGCCACAGAAATAGCTGCTGTACTGAAAGCAGCCAGGAACCCGCTTATCATTGCAGGTTATGGCGGCGGCAGTGAAGCCATCATCAAAGCTGCCGCCAATGTAGCGTGGGCGCTGCGCGACCTGGGTATTGATGCCATGCTTACTTACACGGCGCCGGAATGCAACAGCGTAGGGCTTGAAATGCTCGGCGGTCACCGCCTGGATTCGGCGGTAGACCGTGCCTTGAATAATGAAGTGGATACGGTGATCGTTTTGGAAAATGACCTGTACCGCAGGCTGAACCAGCACCGTGCCGAAAAGTTTTTTGGAAGGGTAAAGGACGTGATCCTGCTGGATCATCTTTACAATCCTACCGCTGAAAAAGCAACCATTATTTTACCGGCCGGCACGTTTGCAGAATCGGATGGTACATTGGTTAATAACGAAGGCCGCGCCCAGCGCTTCTTCCAGGTATTTGCGCCCGACTCCGCGGTGCAGGAAAGCTGGCGCTGGCTGTTGCAGATCGCCGCGATTAATGGTCATGCTTCACTCTCTGCATTGGAGCACCTCGATGATGTGGTGAGCCATATTGCACACGCATACAAAAAATTTGAAGGGATAGATAACCTTGCACCGCATGCCGATTTTCGCATTGCCGGCCAGAAGGTACCACGGGAACCGCATCGCTTCAGCGGCCGCACCGCTACACAGGCCAATGTAAATGTAAGCGAGCCACGCCCGCCACAGGATGCCGATACGGCGCTATCTTTTACAATGGAAGGATACCGGGGAGAACCCCCTTCTTCCATGATTCCTTTCTTCTGGGCGCCGGGATGGAACTCGGTACAGTCGGTGAATAAATTCCAGGTGGAAACAGGCGGACCGCTGCACGACGGTAACCCCGGCAAACGGCTCATTGAACCTCACGCCAACGGACATACGCCATTTTATACAGAGGTGCCGGAACCCTTTCTGCCACTCAAAGAACACCTGTTACTGGTACCACTCTATCATATTTTCGGATCGGAAGAACTGAGTGTGCATACACCGGGCATTGCAGAACGCGTTCCTGCCCCCTACATCATGTTGCACAGTGAAGACGCAAAGCGGTTGCAGGTAACCGCCGGATACCTGCTGCATTTCACCGATAACGGTCATCAATATACGTTGCCGGTGATCATTAACGATACATTACAGGAAGGCGTTGCCGGAATACCTGTGGGTCTTCCCGGCATGCAGATTTCAGAGGCGCCGCAACTGATAAAAGTATAATGCTATGATAAACATTTGGTGGATAATAGGCGGGGTGCTTTTTGCACTGTTAAATACGGCGGCCGGTCTTATTTGGGTGGAGCGCCGGATGCTGGCACTGTGGCAGGACCGCTACGGACCTAACAGGGCCGGGCCTTTCGGTCTGCTGGTGGTGTTGGCAGATACTATCAAGTTGTTTTTTAAGGAAGACTGGATTCCACCGTTTGCCGATAAAGTAGTGTTTGTATTTGCCCCGGGCGTGGTGATGGGGAGCGTGCTCATGAGCTTTGTGGTGATGCCTTTTGCACCAGGCATTGTGGTGGCGGACCTGAACATAGGGTTGTTGTTTTTCCTGGCCATGTCTTCCCTGGGCGTGTACAGCGTGGTATTGGGCGGCTGGGCTTCCAATAATAAGTATGCGTTGCTGGGCGCTATGCGCGGGGCTTCGCAGATGATCAGCTACGAGGTGTTTATGGGACTGGCGCTGATGGGCGTAGTGGTATTGAGCGGCTCTTTTAATCTTGCTGAAATAGTGGAGGCGCAGCGGAAAGTGTGGTTTATCATTCCGCAGTTTATAGGCTTCCTCATTTTCCTGGTGGCAGGCGTAGCAGAAACGCATCGTTTGCCTTTTGACATTCCGGAAGCGGAAAGTGAGCTGGTAGCAGGTTTTCACGCTGAATATTCCGGGATGAAGTTTGGTATGTTCTTCATTGGTGAATACCTGGGCGTAACGTTGATCTCCGGCATGCTGGTAACCCTCTATTTCGGTGGCTGGCTTGGACCTGCTTTTCTGCCGCCGGTATTATGGTTTGTGATAAAAACGTTTGCCTTTATCATGCTGTTCATCCTGTTTCGTGCCTCCATGCCGAGGCCGCGGTATGACCAGCTGATGGAGTATGGCTGGAAGGTATTGTTTCCTTTGTCGATTTTGAACCTGATGGTAACAGCTGCCATTAAGCTGTGGTTAAATACTTAAAAAGAAAAACATGTTTAGTCTGGTAAGAAGTATGTGGCTGATATTCCTGCATATGTTCCACAAGCGGGAAACATTTCAGTACCCGGAACAGAAGGCGCCGTTACCGGCCCGCTGGCGGGGCCGCATTGCGTTAACCCGTGATCCGGATGGAGGTGAGCGATGTGTGGGTTGTTACCTGTGTGCCGCGGCCTGCCCGGTGGATTGTATCTCCCTGCAGGCAACAGAAGACGATGCCGGCAGAAGGTACCCGGAGTTTTTCCGGATCAATTTCTCCCGGTGTATTTTCTGTGGCTTTTGTGAAGAGGCTTGTCCTACGTATGCGATACAGTTATTACCCGATTTTGAGATGGCGGAATATAACCGTCAGAACCTGGTATATGAAAAAGAGGATCTTCTCATCAACAGTGAGGGCAAGTATCCTGGATATAACTATTACAATGTAGCCGGTATGGCCATCCGTGGAAAAGATAAAGGCGATGCACAACAGGAAGAACCACCGGTAGATATTAAAAGCCTGATACCATGATAGGAACTGCATTTTATATTGCTGCGTTAATTGCGGTGTTGTCTACCGTAATGGTGATCACCCGGTATAATATTATGCATGCCTTGTTGTATCTCGTGGTGTCTTTACTGGCGGTGGCGGTGGTGTTGTATCTCTATGGTGCGCCTTTTATGGCAGCACTGGAAGTGATTGTGTATGCAGGCGCTATTATGGTATTGCTGATTTTTTTTGTGATGATGCTGAACCTGGGGAAAGAGTCGGCCGCGCAGGAGAAGCTATGGCTGAAGCCGCGCATCTGGATCTTTCCATCGTTGCTTTGCATTATCCTGCTGGGAGAGCTGGTATTCCTGGTGCTGCAGAACCGTCAGCCGGTATCCGGCGTCCAGGTCGTGAATCCGAAAGCCGTGGGCATTGCATTATTCGGCCCTTATATCCTGGCGGTGGAACTTACCGGGATGTTGCTGATGGCGGGCATTGTAGGGGCTTATCACTTAGGTCGTCAGAAAGAAAAAACATTGCACCGGTTCCTTGAAAATAATCAATCATGATAGTACATCCTACCACAGCAGGCATGCTGCTTGCCGGCGTTTTATTTGTGCTGGGGCTGATCAGTATACTGGTTCGCCGCGACATTATTTTTATGTTGCTGTCGGTGGAGATAATGCTGAACGCAGCCGGACTGGCTTTCGTAGTGGCTTCTTCCCACTGGGGCACCGCCGACGGACAGGTGATGTTCATCTTCATACTGGCTATGGCTGCAGCGGAAGTATCGGTAGGACTGGCATTGATCTTACAGTTATATCATCAGCTCAAAACACTGGACAGCGACGAAGCAGCAAAAATGAACGGATAAAATATTCAATTGTATGTTTCCTGCACTCATACCGCTCATTCCTTTTATAGGCGCTTTCCTGCTCATGCTTGGCTGGAAGCGTTTCGACCGTATAGGCGTTACCGTGATCGGATGCGGCAGTATCGCATTAGCGGCCATTGTGGCCATCATAATTGCCATACAGTTTGCGGCGAACGGTGAACAGGCTATTGTTCAGCATGCCGGCAACTGGCTGGAAGCCGGTGGATTTAAGACAGGTTTCGATTTCCGGATGGATGCCTTGTCGGTGGTATTTGTGCTGGTGATCACCATTGTGGGTTTCCTGATTCATGTATATGCATCCGGTTATATGCATGATGAACCGGACTACGCCCGCTTCTTTGCCTGTATGAACTTATTTGTAGGCGCTATGCTTACGCTGGTGATGGCAGATAATTTATTGTTGCTGTACTTTGGCTGGGAAGGTGTGGGTCTTTGCAGTTACCTGCTGATCGGTTTCTGGTATAAAGATCCTGCCAACGGGTATGCAGCGCGGAAAGCTTTTATTGTAACACGTGTAGGCGATACCGCTATGGCCATTGCTTTGTTTATGTTATTTCAGTACACCGGCACATTGAGTATTCCCGGCTTATTGGAAAGCAGTACACATATCTGGTCAGCGAACGACGGGGTGATTACTATTATTGCTTTGCTGCTGTTGGGTGGCGCGGTGGGTAAGTCGGCCCAGTTGCCGTTGCAGACATGGTTGCCGGATGCGATGGCCGGGCCTACGCCGGTGAGTGCATTGATCCATGCCGCTACAATGGTTACAGCGGGTGTTTATCTTATTGCACGTACACATACTTTGTTTGAACTGGCGCCGGCAGCGCAAACCACTACTGCCGTGATAGGCGCTATCACACTGGTGCTGGCGGGTTTCAGCGCGCTGGTGCAAACGGATATAAAAAGGGTGCTGGCTTATTCCACGGTGAGCCAGATCGGGTATATGTTCCTGGCGCTGGGTTGCGGCGCATGGTCGGCTGCAGTATTCCATTTTGTTACGCATGCTTTTTTTAAGGCGCTGTTGTTCATGGCTGCGGGTGCTATTATTGTAGCGTTGCACCACGAGCAGGATATGTTTAAGATGGGCGGATTGAGGAAGCAGCTGCGCAGTGTTTACTGGGTATTTTTGGTTGGCTGTGCTTCCCTGGCGGCAATTCCTTTTGTAACAGCGGGATTTTACAGTAAGGATCAGATCATCTGGTTGTCGTGGTCAGCGGCAGGGGGCCATGTGGCTTTCTGGCTGGCGGCCTTGCTGGGCGCGTTACTCACGGGCATGTACACTTTCCGCATGTTCTTCCTGGTATTTTATGGAGAAGAAAAAACGAAGGTCCATCACCGGCCGGGAAGCAGTATGATGATTCCGCTGTATATTCTGGCGGTATTATCCACTGTTGCCGGGTTTATAGAACTGCCGCATACGATGGGGCATGTAACGTTGTTCACTAACTGGCTGCAGCCGGTGTTGCCGGCGGTATCCATGTTGCATGAGAGCCTTGCGATGGAATGGACTTCGCAGGCATTATCGGCTTTGCTGGCGCTGGGTGGTATAGGGTTGGCCTATGCCTGGGTGGTGAAGCATCCCAAAGGTATGTCCGATTTCCTTGAGATGCCTGCCATCATGTGGCTGCGCGGCTACTGGAGCAGGGGATGGGATTTCGACGAATTGTACAATGTGCTGCTGGTACGTCCTTTTGTGTACCTGTCGCGTATCAATAAAAGGGACCTTATAGACACGCTCTATACCGGGCTGGCGGCGTTTATGGAATGGTGCCATAACGTGCTTGCACGTACGCAGAGTGGTTTGCTGCGATGGTATATACTGGGCGTGGTGCTGGGTGCGGTGGCGATATTGTCGGTACTGATCTGGCGGATTTATATATAACTGGAACGATTAAACGAAAAGTTATGATATTGCTGGTATTGATATTAATCCTTTTTGGCGCCGCGTTATTGTCGTGGGTAGCCGGCGTGAAAAACCACGCTGCGAGCCGCTGGATAGCCCTTTGCAGCCTGCTGGTAAACCTCGGGATTATTGCAGGGGTGTGGGTGGAACATAGCCATAGCAGCAGCAGCCGGTGGTGGTACCAGTTCCGCATGGATTGGATACCGCACTTTGGTATCAGCCTGCACCTGGCGATGGATGGACTAAGTATGCTGATGCTGGGGCTGACATTTTTCCTGGGAGCGCTGGCGGTATTAATTTCCTGGAAAGAAATTCAGACCCGCGTAGGGTTCTTTCACTTCAACCTGTTGTTTGTGCTGTGTGGTATTACGGGTGTTTTCCTGACGATGGATCTTTTCCTGTTTTATTTTTTCTGGGAGATGATGCTGATACCGATGTACTTCCTGATTGGTATCTGGGGTCATGAGCACCGGGAATATGCGGCCAACAAGTTTTTCCTGTTCACACAGGCCGGAGGCTTGCTGATGCTGCTGGCAATACTCGGTTTGTACTTTATACATAAAGCTAACACCAACGTATATACGTTTAATTATTTCGATCTGCTCAATACGCCCATGACGCCCTTTATGGAACGCTGGCTGATGCTGGGTTTCCTGGTTGCCTTCCTGGTAAAACTGCCGGCGGTGCCTTTTCATACCTGGCTGCCGGATGCGCATACGGAAGCGCCTACTGCGGGCAGTGTGGTGCTGGCCGGGCTGCTGCTGAAAACGGGCGCTTATGGCATCCTCCGGTTTGTGTTGCCGCTGTTTCCTGCTGCGGCAGCAGAGATAGCGCCTGTGGCCATGTTGCTGGGCGTGATAGGTATCCTGTATGGTGGCATGCTGGCCTATGCGCAAACAGATCTTAAAAGACTGATCGCCTACACCAGTGTAAGTCATATGGGTTTTGTACTGCTGGGAGCTTTCGCCTTCAACGAAATCGCTTACCAGGGTGTAGTGATGCAGATGATTACCCACGGCATCAGCACCGGTGCTCTATTCATTATTGCCGGAGCATTGTATGAGCGCATACATACCCGCAACCTCCGGCAGATGGGCGGGCTCTGGCTGCAGTTACCATTGATGGGCAGCGCTGCCATGATTTTTGTAATGGCATCTCTTGGTTTGCCGGGGTTAGGCAATTTTGTAGCGGAATTCCTGGTGCTGCTGGGTAGCTGGCAGGCCAATCATGTGCTTACCATCCTGGCTACTATTGGCCTGGTGGTGGCAACGGCTTATTCGCTGCGCATTATGCAGAAAGTTTTCTTCGGTCCGTGCGACCGGCAATATGCCATGCCCGATTTAAACGGGCGTGAGCTGGTGATCATAATAGCATTGGTAATAGTAATATGCTGGCTGGGCTTCCATCCGCAACCGGTATTGAACACTTCCCAAAACATTGACTATGTCGTTCGCTGATTTTTTAAGCCTGGGGCCGCTGATAACCTTATGTGCTGCGGCAGTGATAGCCATGTTGCTGGTAGCAGCCTGGCGTAATCACCGCATCGTGTACAGCTTTTCCCTTCTTGCTTTTGGTATGGCTATGGCGGCGGTGATTCCCGCCATTAAGTATATTCCGCACCCGGTGCCACCGCTGCTGGTGATCGATGAGTTTTCCCTCTTTAATTCCGGGTTGATCCTGGTATCGGGGTTTATTATCCTGTTGTTGTCGTTTAACTATTTTGAAGAAAGGGAAGAGCGGAAGGAGGAGTACTACATCCTCCTGATCCTGGCTACTATTGGCGCTTTGGTGCTGGTGGTGAGCCGTCACTTTATGTCGCTGTTCCTGGGCCTGGAAATACTGAGTATCAGTTTGTACGGATTAATTGCGTACCTGCGTGCCCGTGAGCGGTCTGATGAAGCGGGGATCAAATACCTGATGCTGGCGGCGTTGTCGTCTGCATTCCTGCTGTTTGGGATGGCGCTGGTGTATGCGTTTACCGGCCATATGGATTTCCCCGGAATAGGCGCGGCTTTACGGGAGGCTGGTTATTTGCCGGTGAGCGTGATGGCGGGTTTTGGTTTGATGCTGATAGGAGTGGGTTTTAAACTGGGTATTGTTCCTTTTCACATGTGGGCGCCGGATATTTATGAGGGTGCGCCGTTGCCGGTGGCGGCGTTTATTGCTACTGTTTCCAAAGGAGCTATGCTGGTGCTCCTGATCCGTTTTTACCAGGACATTCACGGTAACGACTACCCGATGTTGTGGTGGATAGTGGCTATTATTGCGGTGGGGTCTATGTTTGCGGGCAACTGGCTGGCACTCACACAGCAGAATATCAAACGTATCCTGGCGTATTCTTCTATTGCACATATGGGTTATATCCTGGTGGCTTTTTTGTCGGGCGTACAAACCGGGCTGGAGGCATTGGCATTTTACCTGGTGGCTTATTTTATTACGAGCATCGGCGCTTTTGGGGTGGTGATTGTGATGTCGAGCAGTTCGCAGGATGCGGAAACGATTGCCGATTACAGGGGGCTGTTCTGGCGTTATCCCTGGGTGGCTACGGTGTTTACGGCGATGCTGTTATCGCTGGCGGGCATTCCGCTTACCGCAGGTTTTATTGGTAAGTTTTATGTAGTGCTGGCGGGAGTGGACGGGCACCAGTGGTTCCTGTTGTTTATGCTGGTGATCAATAGTGTAATCGGTTTGTATTATTATATCCGGCTGGTGGCGGCTATGTTTGCGGCGCCTGCACAAGGGCAACAAACAATGGTGGTACCGGCCCTGCCCGTGGCCGGTAATATTACCCTGGTTATTTTAACCATACTGTTAATAGGGCTGGGTGTATATCCTACTGCTATGATGGCGCTGATTCAGCAAATGATGCGCATCCTGGTTTAACCTGCCCTGTTCTGTTCATCGCTGGTACCGGTTTTCCTTTCGCGGGCGGCTTTAATGGTGGCGCTGCCAAATTTATAGCTGAAGGAAAGGTTTACGGTGCGGAACTGCCAGGTATTGAAGATACTCATGTTCAGGTTGGCAAATTCTGCGGCTCCGCGGTAGCTTTCGTTCCGCAGGATATTGTTGTAGCTCAGTTTTACGGTGGCATTTTTATTCAGGAACACTTTCTGAACACCCAGGTTCAGGTTGTACTGTGCATAGCCCCTGAAAATACCAAAAATAAAAGGCGAGTTATAGTAGCCCATTACTTCTACCTTAAAATCTTTTGGAAGGGTAATGGTATTGGTGCTGCTGATATAATAATTAAGGTTAGACCGGTAATAAGGATCATTTGTTACAGGATCTTCAAAACGGTATTTGTTATAGGAGAAATCCGCGTTGTTGTCGCTGGTCCACCATTTTGTAAACTGGAAGGGCAGTGTAAACAGAATACTGTAGATATCTGTTTTGTCGTAGTTACGTTCCGTGCTGATAGAGGCTTTTGTGCTGTCGTCCTGTGTAATGAATTCTTCCATCATATCTTTAATCCGGCTGTAGCGGAAGGTGGCGATGTATTTGTCTTTGAACGTATAGGCCACTTCCGCGATGTTACTGTATTGTGGCCGCAGGTAAGGATTTCCCCTGAAGTAGGTGTACTTGTCCAGGTAAAACATAAATGGATTCAGCTGGCCGTACTGCGGTCTTTCTATCCTGCGTGACATGGCCAGGCTGACTTTATTCTTATCATTCAGCTTTTGTTCCACGTTGATGTTGGGGAAGAAGTCGACATAAGAGCGCTTTACATTTGTGCCGGTCGTAAAAGAGGTACCGGTAGATTCGGTGTTCTCTACTCTCAGTCCCAGTTGCAGATTTGTTTTCTGTATTTGCTTTTTGTAAGTGGCGTATGCGGCATAAATATCTTCCTGGTAGTTAAAGCGGTCGCTTAACGCAGGCGAGGGTTTATAGTTGCCATGAAACAACGAATCGAACTGCAATACGTTGGTGGTGGTAACGAAGCTGGTTTTAGCGCCTGCTTCCAGTTTACCTTCCTTTCCGAGCGGCCAGCTCAGGTCTGCTTTCAGGCTTTTGATAAGTACCTGTGTGCCGCCCGTAGTGCGGATGCTGTTGGGGTTACGGTTCACCTGTGTTTTGGCGTCGTACAGGCTATCGTTCAGCTGCATTAAGCGGTGATTGTTGAACTGTGCGTAGTCGGCGTCAAAACTGATTTCCCTTCCGCCGGCGGTATCGAGGATTATTTTATAGTTCAGGTTAAGCGCAATGTTATCGAACTTATTGTTGTTGGTGGTGAGGGAGTTCACGATGGAATCGGGCGGCATATTTACCTGGCCCAGGTTGGCATCGCTGTAAATCTGGTTGCTAAAGGAATTTTTATAGCCGTTGGCCAGTACGCCGATAGTTTGTTTATCGGTGATAAAGTAATCCATTCCTATTTTCAGGTAGTTGTTTTTAAAGCGGTTGCGCTGAAAGATATTTTGCTGAAGATAAGTGGAACTGCCATCGCTTTCCTTTATGTTCCGGCTGTATACGCGGGTAACCTGGCGGGGATAGTCGCCCTGGTCGAAATTACCGAACAGGTTGAATTTTTCCGTTCTCCAGTTAACATTACCGGAAATGCCATAGCGGCCGTATCTCGACTGGGTAAGGGTAGCATTTACGTTGCCATTGATCCCGGTCATTTTTCCTTTTTTAGTTTTTATGTTGATGATACCGCCGTTACCGGAGGCATCGTATTTGGCAGATGGACTGGTTAATATTTCAATGGAGGCGATGCTTTCCCCTGGTGTTGTTTTCAGGAGATTGGTTAACTGTTCGCCACTGAGGTAGGTCAGTTTACCATCGATCATTACGGTTACGCTTTGTCCTTTCAGGGTTACGTTTTCGTTGTTATCTACCTGTACGCCGGGCGCACGGCGGAGCAGGTCCAGTGCGGTATTGCCGGCGGCGCTTACGCTGTTTTCGATATTCATTACTGTTTTCCCGGCAGAGCTCTCAATAAAAGGTTTCTGGGCGGTTACATTCACGGCCTGGAGATTTTTGCCCAGAGTGTTCAGGCGGATGGTATCCAGGGTAATGGCTTTATGGCCGGCATTGAGCAGAAAGGTTTTGCTGTAGGTAGTGTTGTATCCCATCTGGGACGCCTGGATAAAATAATGGCCGTAGGCTATTTTTTCAAAGGCGCAGCTGCCGTTAGTGGTGGTCAGTTCTCCTTTCACCAGGGACGAGTCTTTAATATTCCTCACCATTACGCTGGTAAAGGGGAGCGGCTTGCCTTCATGGTCTGTAATTGTCAGTGTAATTTTTCCTGCGGAGTTAGTTTGTTGTGCAAGGGTTGTTTGCACACCAATAAAAAGCATTCCCAGGGCTACGATGATTGTTCTCATACTATCGTTTCCGTTGTAAATTTCTCAAAAGCTAATACCAAAAAAGGGGCTGTTATTTTCTGCTGCAGTTCTCCTGGTAGTATTGAAGTGCCGATCTTAAAACATCCTGTATTTTGCCGAGGGGCATTTTTGTTGTCTCATTCATAACACACGACGACGGGGTAGTGGAACAAGCAGGCGTTTCCCTGAAATATCCGAGGGTGATCAGGTAAATAGGCAATTCATCCGGGTTGCTGGCGGAAAGGTAGCCACGGTTGACCATTTTCCCTCCGCATGCTATGATCAGCATAACCACGGTACTCAGGCTTAAAACGATAGCAACTTTTTTCATACCACATTTTTACTAAAGACGAACGGGTACGAAAAAAGTTGCACGGAGGGCCGGAATATTTTTACTGGATAAATTTATCTTTTCCAGAGACGCTGTATGGTAGCGGGTGAACGTTGTTCCAGGAGTATGGTGTGGCCGTCGCTGAGTTCTTCCAGCAGGCCGGTTTGGTAATAGCGTACGGTAAGTAGTTCCAATCCTTCGTTGTAAACGATTTTAAACTGCTCGTGGAGCGTTTTTATCAGGAGTTCTATCTTTTCCGGGTTATTATCGATACAGCAGGAGAAATTGATCGCTCCGTTCTGCATCAGGTTAATTTTCACCTTCAGCCTGTGGAAGATCTCATAAATATCGCTGATCTTATCTTCGGTAATAAAAGAATAGTCTTTGGAGGTGATATTCAGTAAAACCTGGTTCTTTTTCAGCACAATGATGGGGGGCAGCTGTTTTACATCTGCGGTTTCCTTGATCACGGTGCCGGGCAGGTTTTTATCCAGGAAGCATTTCACCAGCAGGGGGATCTGCTTGTTCTGCAGTGGTTTAATGGTTTTCGGGTGGATCACCTGGGCGCCATAGTAGGCCATTTCTATCACTTCTCCGTAGCTGATCTCCGGTATATTTACGGTGTTGGGGAACAGCTTTGGATCGGCATTTTTCAATCCTTCCACATCTTTCCAGATGGTTTGGCTTTCGGCGTCGAGCATATTGGCGAAAACGGCGGCGGAGTAATCGCTGCCTTCCCTGCCCAGGGTAACGCTTTCGTTTTGGTCGGTGCTGCCTATAAAGCCTTGTGCAATCACAATATTGGTGCTGTTGAACAGGGGAACCACTTTTTCGGTTACCTGCCGCTGGGTGTAGGTCCAGTCTATATTGGCGTCGCGGAAGTTATCGTCTGTACGGAAAATATCCCTTACGTCCAGCCAGGTATTGTGGATGCCTATGCTGTTAAAGAAGGCGCTTACAATGGAAGTGCTGAGCAGTTCCCCCAGTCCCACCAGCTGATCGTAATAGTAATCGTAGGTACGCAGGGGTTTTTCTCCCAGCGTCCATTCCGCTTCGGTGAAGAATTGCTGCAGCTGGATAAATAAAGGATGGTCCTTTGTTCCCAGCAGGGCTTCGGCTACATTTACGTGTTGCTGCTCGATGTTAAAGAGGAGTTGCGCGGCGATTTCCCTTTTGCGCAGGAAAAAGTTTTGAGCCACCTTTTCCAGCTCATTGGTTGTTTTAGCCATTGCAGAAATAACAATGAGGAGTTTCTCGTCCGGAAATGACTGTACAATCTGAGCCACCTGCCGGATACGTTCAACACTTTCTAAACTTGCGCCACCAAACTTGAAAACCTTCATATGATAGTTTATCTTCTTTTTAAAAATTATTTGGCAAAGTAAGACAAGTTTAGAATTGTTTTAAAATCTGTTTGCAGATAAATGACAGTTCTGTTAAAATAGTTTCAATTGACTAAATTCGCCCATACAACCTAACGTTATGAATGTTAAGCAAAAAGTAATGACACTGGATGAATTTACTATCCAGGAGTTACGGAATTACCCGGGAGCCACCGGTCAGTTATCCGGTTTACTGCGTGATATCGGTCTCGCTGCTAAAAGGGTAAATGTGGAAGTAAACAAAGCCGGTATTGCTGATATCCTCGGAGAAGCCGGCAGAACCAATGTGCAGGGCGAATCAGTAAAGAAGCTGGATGAATTTGCCAATGAGCAGTTTATCGATTCACTGGAAACCAGTATTTACTGCTGTGGCGTGGCCTCCGAAGAAAATGAAAACTTCATCCCTTTTCATGATGAGCATTCCAAAAAATCGAAATACGTGGTGTTACTGGACCCCCTGGATGGTTCCAGCAACATCGATGTGAATGTATCCATCGGTACCATTTTCTCGGTATACCGCCGGCTTACACCGGAGGGTTCGGAGTGTGAACTGGAGGATTTCCTGCAGCCGGGCACCCAGCAGATTGCTGCAGGCTACATCATTTATGGATCTTCTACGATGATGGTATACGCTACCCGCCGCAGTGTGCAGGGCTTCACCCTGGACCCGTCTATCGGGGAGTTCTGCCTGTCGCACCCCAACCTGAAATGCCCGCCTGACAGCGATATTTTCTCTGTAAATGTGGGTTATTACCACTTATATGAGCATAAAATCCGTAAGTCGATTGATCATTTTATGGCGAGGAACGAAAATGACCGTATTTACCGTCACCGGTTTGTGGGCTGTATGGTGGCTGAAATACACCGTACCCTCATCCAGGGTGGTATTTTCATGTACCCGGCTTTTGGTAAATACCCGGCCGGCCGCTTAAGGCTTTGTTACGAGTGTAATCCCATGTCGTTTATTATGGAGAAAGCCGGCGGTGTGGCAATGGCCAACGGCAAACAGCGTCTCCTGGAGTTGAAACCGGTACAGCTGCATCAGCGGATGGCTATCTTTATAGGATCCAAAACAATGATGGATACCTGGCAGCGGATCATGAACGAGTAAACATAAAAAAATAACATAAAAAACGGTGTATAGCGGATACAAAATGTCCATTATACACCGTTTTTAATTTCTGGCACCCGGCTTGCTAAACCTGGCCTGGTTTTAATAGTCATATTAGTACTCTTTATTCATTTTTAATTATTAACTATTTTATTTCTATGTCGATTTTGAAGAACCAGCGGATCATTGCATTATTAGTCGCCCTGTTGGCCGTTTTCCAGGTTAGCGCGTGTTCACGTGCCAGCCATGCGGCAGACAGTAGTAATGCAGGTGCCAGCATGGATGACCAGATCCTGTACTACACCAACAAGTTCCGTCAGTCTAAAGGGTTGAAGCCTTTACAGCTGGATGCCACCATCAGCCAGCAGGCGCGCCGCCATAGCCGGGATATGGCCAACGGCAGCACTGGTTTTGGTCATGAAGGATTTGAAGAGCGCGTGGCCAACGTTTCCAAAAAGATGGGCCGCGTAGCCAGCGCCGCTGAAAATGTGGCTTATGGCACCCTTGATGCGGAAGCGGTGGTAAATGGATGGATCAAGAGTCCGGGGCACCGTAAAAATATGCTGGGCGATTATACGCTCATTGGTATCGGCACCGCGGATAAAGGGAGGATTACCTTCTTTACACAGGTGTTTATCAAACAGTAATGGAAGCGAAGGGGACGGCCGGTGGTTGTCCCCTTTGTTCATACGCTCTTTTTTTTCGCATTCTTTCTGTAATTTGGCCGCATGGAAAAGAAAAAGATCATTGAGGTAAGTAACCTGGTAAAAAAATACGGGGAGTTTACCGCGGTAAAAGGAATCAGCTTTGAAGTGTTTGAAGGAGAGATCTTTGGCCTGCTGGGCCCCAATGGCGCCGGTAAATCCACTACCCTGGAAATTATTGAAACCCTCCGGGAAAAAACAGCCGGCAAAGTGATGGTGGGAGGTTATGACCTCGACAAAGACCCTAACGATATCAAGAAGATCATCGGCGTACAGCTCCAGAGTTCCGGCTATTATCCCGGACTGAATCTCACAGAACTCATCGAAATGTTTGGCGGCCTGTATAACCAGCCCGTGGAGCCCATGACGCTCCTGGGAATGTTTAACCTGGAAGATAAGGCCAAAGCAAAATTCAAAGAACTTTCCGGTGGTCAGAAACAACGTTTTTCCATTGCCACTACGCTGATCAATAAACCACAGATTATTTTCCTGGATGAACCAACTACCGGTCTGGATCCGCAGGCCCGCCGCAATTTGTGGGAGCTGATCCAGCAGGTGCGGAGCCAGGGCACCACCGTGGTGATCACCACGCATTATATGGATGAAGCAGAATTCCTCTGTGACCGTTGCGCCATCGTCGACAGCGGTCTTATTATCGCTATCGACTCACCGGATGCCTTGATTGATAAACTGGTATCTTCCGGTTTTGAAAGAAAAAAGGAAGTGAAGAAAGCGAACCTGGAAGATGTGTTCATTCACCTCACAGGGAAAGACTTACGCGAAGAATAAACCAACACATAACGGATGGAATCACTGAAATATCCTATTGGCCGTTTTGAACCATTACCGGACTACACGCCGGAAATGTTGCGGGGATTTATTAACGACATCCGCTATTTGCCGCAGCTGGTGGAAATTGCTGTGCAGCAACTGGACGAATACCAGCTGCAAACGCCTTACCGCCCGGAAGGGTGGACGGTAGCACAGGTAATACATCACCTGGCCGACAGCCACATGAACGGATACACCCGCATGAAGCTGGCCCTCACAGAAGAACAGCCGGTAATAAAACCTTACGAGGAACAACTTTGGGCGGAACTGCCCGATGTGAAGTTTACGCCGGTAAATGTATCCATCACCCTGTTGCATGCCCTGCACAACCGTTGGGTAAGTTTGATGGAGCATTTATCTGATGCCGACTGGGAACGTACTTTTGTACACCCCGCCAATGGCACTACGCATCATCTGAAAACCCATGCCGCCAATTATTCCTGGCATGGTAAACATCACCTGGAGCATATCCTGCGCCTGAAAGAACGAATGGATTGGTAAAGCATTGTTATTATGAATATGGACTGGAAATTACTCTCATCGGAATATCTTTTTAAGGATGCCTGGCTTACTGCACGTATAGATACCTGCGAAACGCCCGCTGGCAAAATAGTAGCGCCTTATTACGTACTGGAGTATAACAACTGGGTAAATGGCCTGGCGCTCCGGGAAGACGGGCAGGTGATCATGATCCGGCAGTTCCGGCAGGGAGTAGGCAAAACATTGCTGGAAATCCCCGGCGGCACTATGGACCCCACTGATCCGGACCCTTTATTTGCCATGAAACGGGAGATGCTGGAAGAAACCGGGTATGCTTTTAAAGAATGGGTGTCGCTCGGCACTATTGCGCCTAACACTGCTTCCAGTAACAACTACACGCATATGTTCCTGGCAATGGGAGGGGAGAAGGTGCAGGATCAGCAACTGGATCACAACGAAGATATTGAAGTGGTGATTATGCCGCTGGAAGAACTACAGCAACTGTTACTGGATAACAAGATAGTACACAGTTTGCATACCACCTGTATCTTTTACGCGTTGCTGTATCTCGGTAAAATGACGATGAAATAGCTTACATCACTTCTGCCACAATAAAAAAGCTGCCACAAACGAGGATCATATCATCCGGCTGGGCATGTTGCCTGGCTGCCTGCAGGGCCGCCTGAACGGAAGCATAAGCATGGCCCTGTAACCCGCTGGCAGCTGCCATTTCGGCCAGCGCCACTTCGTCCATCGCGCGGGGGATCTGCGCTTTACAGAAATAATAATGCGCAGCAGGCGGGAACAACGGCAGCACTTTTTCTACTTCCTTATCTTTCACAAATCCTACTACAATATGTAACTGCTGGTAGTTAACATGTCCCAGCTGCTGCATCACTTCGCGGATGCCGGCTTCATTGTGGCCTACATCCAGTACGGTGAGCGGATGCCGCTGAATAACTTCCCAGCGGCCTCTCAGGCCGGTTAGTTTCTTTACGTGCGACAATGCCCGGGTGATGTGATCCCAGGTGATGTGCCAGCCGTTTTGCTGTAATATTTTTACCGCCGATAATACGCCCATTACATTTTTTTCCTGGTAACGGCCATTCAGATCCAGTTGTAAACGGCGCATCTGCTGTTGTCGTGTATCCAGTAACGTTATAGTGAAGTGATTGCTTTCAATGGCGCCGGAAGCTTCCATCCATTCCTGGTCTGCGAAGTGAATGGGAGCATTCAGTGTGTTGGCGGTATTGATAAATACGTCCTGTACTTCAGACTGTGTTTCGCTGATCACCACCGGTATACCGGCTTTGATGATCCCGGCTTTTTCAGCGGCAATTTGCGGGAGTGTATCGCCGAGAATATTTTTATGATCATAGCTGATATTGGTAATCAGCGATAGTTCGGGCGTAATCACGTTGGTACTGTCCAGCCGGCCGCCGAGGCCCACTTCAATGATCGCAATGTCCACCGCTTCCTGCTGGAAGTAGCGGAATGCCATTGCTACGGTGAGCTCAAAAAAAGAGGGCTGGATGTTGGTAATGTGTGTGTGCATCTGTTCCGTGAAATCAACCACAAAATCTTCCGGTACCATTTGCCCGTTGACGCGGATACGTTCCCTGAAATCCAGCAGGTGGGGAGACGTATATAATCCTGTTTTGTAACCGGCCTGCTGGAAGATGGCCGCCAGCATATGGCTGGAAGAACCTTTCCCGTTGGTACCGGCTATGTGTATGGTTTTAAAGCTGTGTTGCGGTTGGTCCAGCTTATCCAGCAATGCAATGGTGTTGTGCAGGTCTGTTTTAAATGCACTGGCGCCCACCCTGGTAAACATGGGCAGCTGTGCATACAGATAGTCCAGCGTTTCTTTGTAAGAGGTCATATCAGTAATTGTTAACCACCGGGCAATCTAACTGGCGGTTACGCTTCTTAAAGAGGCCGCCACCGCCCTCACCCCGTTCGAACATGCTTGAATTTAAGCGCAAAGCTACGAAAGCATTTGCACGGTCCACATGTTTTTGAAAGAGGTTCGTAAAAATTGTGCTGGAACCAATCAGCAGGGGGCCTATGCGGATACCTGCTCCTACATCGGCCTGGCCGTTGCGGTTAATGGTGAATGGCATATAGGCGCCAAACAGGTAGGTTTCATAGCGTGGCGTAATATTGAATTGCGTTAAAGCGTATGTTTTGGAGACATCGCGGTTGCCGGCGGTTAATGCAATAACGGCATGTGCGCTGATAAAAAAGCGGCTGTCGATATTATAATCGCCCATCAGGTTGAGGGCGGTGGGCAGCATCATATTAAAAGTAGAGTCGGTGCCCAGTGGTGTGAAATAATTATTGAGCCGGCGGGCGTATTGCTGCAGGCTTTCCTTGTTCTGGTACTGGATTTCTTTTGGCACTACATTATCTTTCACCAGGCTAAGGTTGGTGTTGGTAGGAGACCTGTTATATTTTATCCTGCCGATGTCGGTAATGGAAGCGCCTATACGAAATTTGTAGTCGTCGGCGTCAGTGTTTTCAGAAGCCCCAAAGCCGCCGTTATCCGGGCGGTATTCGTAGATCACGCCGATGTCTGCGCCGATACCGTTGTTCTGGAACAGCTGGAGGTTTTTTTGTGCGGGCGACTGCCAGTCGTCCATCTCTTTATTATAACCGTAATACAGCGTACCACTGGTAATGGTGGCATTGCTGGAAGAGTTCAGTCTGAAGTTGGCATCCTTTACAGATGCGTAACCTGCGGCCACGCCACTGAGCAGTTTCAGGGTAACGCCGGCTTTCCACCGGCCGCTGTAGGTTTCTTTGATGGTGCGTGCATAACTAAAGCCCAGTTCATGCCATATATGAGAAGAAACGCCTGCCTGCGGGATACTTAAATTAGTGTTGACATAGCCCGGATTGGGAAAATCCACGCCGAAGAAGTTAGCGATAGGCGTGGTGATGTTACCACCGCTGCTACTGCTGCGCATACGCCATACAAAGGAAACGGATTGTTTTTCATCGATGGCATACAATACAGATGGGAGTGCAATTTCCGCCATTTCCCAGCCCATTTGTTTCCTGTTGGCGCCTTCATCGAGGAAGTAATCGCGGTTTCGTACGAAAGAGTCAGGCCTGTTAAACAGTAAGGATTTGGGACCGCTTACATAAGTGTTGCCAACGTTTACATCCGCACCAATAATGTTTACATCCCATTTATAACGATAGCCGGCTGCACTGGCCGGGTTGGAGAATACTCCGTAAATACCCGCATAGTTACTGTTATTATAACCCGGGAAAGTTTGCGCCACAGCGGCTTGCATCAGCACGAGCAATATTGCGGTGCCGGAAAAGATACGGTTAAGTTTTACAATCATCGTTGGCGATAAAAAATAGGTTCCTCGAAATGACACAAAAAGTTTGCTCTTGTCAGTTTTTACAATCATAGGTAGAGATGTAGGAACGAATCAGATTTCCGGATGAAGCTATGCCGTTTCGGATCAGTTCCTGGTCCGATAAATAAAACAGCTTCTTTAAAAATCTGTATATATTATTTACTCTGCTTATTCTGCTTTGAAAAAGAAGCGTATCACTCCAAACTGTTCTTCCGGCGCGTCCGGGTTGGCATTGTATTTCAGTTGTCCGCTGGAGGCAGCCTTTTTGGCTATCTCGATCAGGCGGGGGTTACTGATAGTAGATCCTTTCATACTAAAAGTGGCGGAAGTCACATTTCCCTTTTGATCTACTTTTATATTGATGGCTACATAGCCTGTTTCGGTGCCGTCGTAAGTAACCTGTGGTCTGCCGATGAGGCTTCGTCCGTTCAGGTGGAAATCGGAGCGTCCGCCGCCGAGTCCACCACCCGTGTATCCGCCGCCGTTAGGGTTACCACCCAATTGACCGCGATCGCCGGGTTTACCGGTATTACCTTCTCCTGTAGCGTTATTGGAGCCATTGGCGCTGTTACCGCTGTTGGCACTGTTGCCGGTGCCGCCCGAAAATACCGCCTTTGGTTTTGGTGCGGGAGGTGTTGGCGCCGGTGGCGTTTCTGCAGGTTTTTTTGTAGGCTTAACAGGTTTTGGTTCTAATTTCTTTGGAATTTCTTTTGGTTTCTCTACCGGCTTTTCCGGTTTTTTTATTTCCGGTGCATCCTCCTCATCCTGGGTGGCAATGTCCTGCTGAGGTTCGGTATTGGCCGGGGCGGTAGCAGCCGGACTTTCGGCAGCTGCGGGTTCCGGCGCCGCTGCACTGGGCGGGTTGGGGTTTAATGGTTGTTCGTCTCCCATGCCATCGTCGGAAGTACCCAGGTTCACTTCCATGCCCAGATCCTGATCCGGTAATGGGGGAGGTGCAGAAAAACCGGTAAATACCAGCGCCACTAACAGCAATGCATGCACGCCGATAGTGATCCCTAAAGCCTGTATATTTTTTTTACCGTTTTTTTCCTCCATGATAACCTTATTGAGTGCCTGTTGAGGCCAAAGTTAATGTTTTGATCCAGAAAAAATAATCGCTCATCAAAAGATGAATTCCGGATCTTTGCAAAAACTGTGCTGTTAATCCAATAATCGTAAATTATTTTTCACCGATTTTATGAACCTTGCCCGACAAACGATCCGTCTTTATCAAAATGCCTATACCGGTCTTGCTCCTGCTACCTGGTGGTTGTCGCTGGTATTGCTGATCAACAGGAGCGGAACGATGGTCATTCCCTTTATGACCGTATATCTTACACAACATCTTCATTTCAGTATTGCCCAGGCAGGCCTGGTTATGGCCTGTTTTGGTACCGGTGCCATAGTTGGCGCCCTTTTGGGCGGATGGCTGTCTGATAAAATCGGTTTCTACCAGGTACAGTTCTGGAGTCTTTTCTCTAACGGATTATTATTCATTTTATTGGGTCAGATGCGCACCTTTGAGCAAATATGTGTCTGCGTATTTGTGATGAGTTCTGTGGGGGATGCCTTCCGGCCGGCCAACAGTATTGCTATTGCGGCCTACAGCTCGCCGGAAAACCGTACCCGGTCCTACGCCCTGAACCGGCTGGCAGTAAACCTGGGGTGGTCGGTAGGTCCCGCTATTGGCGGTATCCTTGCCAGCTTCAGCTACCAGTTGCTTTTCTGGGTAGATGGCTTCACCTGTATGCTGGCCGCCATCCTGATGCGGATTTTCCTGCCACCGGTACCGCCGCCGCCAAAAGCGGCCAAAACAGCCGTAAAGAAGGAAGACAAGGTATGGAGGGACCATATTTACCTGTGGTTCCTGCTTTTTGCCACGGTGAACGCGATCTGCCTGTTCCAGTTTTCCAGCATTGTACCGTTATATTTTAAAGAAGTGATGCACATGGAAGAATGGGCGATTGGTCTTAATATGTCTATGAACGGGATCCTGATTGCGCTGGTGGAAATGGTGATGGTGTACCGCCTCGACGGGAAAATGCCTAACCTGGCTTTTGTGGCCCGCGGCGCCATGATGGTTTGTTTCTCCTATATGTTACTTTGTTTCCTGCCGCCGGTATGGGCGTTGGCGATGGTGTTTATGGTGGTGATCACCTTCGGGGAAATGTTTTGCCTCCCCTTTATGAATAGTTTCTGGATCGGCAGGAGCCTGGACCATAACCGCGGGCAGTATGCCGCGCTTTATACGATTTCGTACTCCCTGGCCAATATTGTATCGCCCACAACCGGGGCTTTTGTGGTGCAGCATCTCGGATTTAAGCCGTGGTGGGGAATTACGGCGCTGGGGTGTGTATTGTCGGGAGGCGGCTTTTTGTGGTTGCAGAAGAAGGTGGGGACGGGCAGTCCGAAGGTTTGAGATATTGTCCAACACTTTACCATTATTGCCACATAATCGCTAATTTTGCAGAGAAATTAGTAAAATTGGTAAATGAAAGTAATTCAATTTACTGTCCCCGTTGCCGAAGAAGGTGCTGTAGTAATACAGGAAGATATCCTCCCTTACTTCTATAATTACCTGCATCGTCACAAAGAGGCGCAGGTAACACTTATTATAAAGGGAGAAGGCACCCTGATTGCCGGGAACTATACCCAACCATTCAAGGCGGGAGATATTTATGTGATTGGCGCCAATCAGCCCCATATGTTTAAAGGGGATGCCCGGTATTTTGAAAATTTACAGGAGAAGAATATCCACGCTATCCATATCTTTTTCGATCATGAACATGCACTACAGGGTTTATTTTCCCTGAAAGAGATGGACACCGTACGGAAGTTCCTGCAACTCACCGCCAACAGTTTGCAACTGCCTGCTGAATACGCGGAGAAAACAGCTGCCGATATATTAAAGATCTCCCGGCTCAGCGGTGCAGAAAGATTGCTGGCGTTTGTGGGCATGCTGGTGTATTTCTCCAAACAGGTGAAGGATTGGAAGTCTCTGTCCACAGGGTTTTCCAGGCACTCTTACAGCGAATCGGAAGGGCTGCGGATGAATGATATTTACCAGTATACCCTGGAACATTATGCGGAGAATATTTCGCTTGGACAAATTGCCGGTGTGGCGCATCTTACCACCTATGCTTTTTGCAAGTACTTTAAAAAACATACGCGCAAAACCTACCTTGAATTTCTGAATGAGATCAGGATCAATGTAGCCTGCAAAAATATTATCAACGGGGACTTCGATAGCATTGCAGCAGTGGCGTATGCTACAGGATATAATAACCCGATCACATTTAACAGGGTATTCAGAAAGGTGACCGGTATGTCGCCTTCCGCCTATGCGAGGCAATACCGCTTTGCGGAAGCATTAAAGTAGCAGCAAACCCGTTAAGCCTGTGGTTGTTCGAAAGACCATCCATCCTCTTAATTCCGCAAAGAAAGGGCCGACCTTTTTTAGGTCAGCCCTTTCTTTGGAGTTCAGTGATAGGTACATGTTATGCACCTGTATCAATATCATTTTGGTTAGTATTCATGATTAAGTGTTTTTATTATTTGAAGTTAAGGATTTTTTTCTATAATCAGAACATATCCTTGTTTAGGATAGATAAGCCCTTTATAGTGGAATTCATAGCAAGTATTGTTGCTGTAAGTGTTTTTAACGAATGGCTGTAAAGTTCCTGCACTAATAAAAGATAGTTTTAAACTTCCCTTTAAAAATACTTTTAATTCAAAATTGTGGATTAAATAATCTTTCATTAGGCCAATTATGTTGTCAAATTTCAAAGAGTATTTTTTCTCTATTTTAGTTTCAAATCTATATACATCTTCGTGTTTAAGGTCGACGGAATAGGTTGTTAATATATCATTCTGAGATATATTTTCGGTGACATATGGTGAATATTTTTTACTATTAATATTAAACTCAACGATTTTAAAATCGATTTCTGCCCTATTCCTGTTGAACTTAATTCTGTTGGAGGCAATATGTGTGAATTTTTCTTTTCTATCTGTAGGATAAACAGTGTATTGGGAATATTGAGTTACTTTGATGATATCCTTTTCTTCATCGATCAGCTCAATTTCCAGTGTTTGTTGATAATTATCATAATAAAGCACATGTTGAGTGGGGAAATAAATATTTCTTACGTCCTCTGTAATTTCTTTACTTATTTTCGGAAACTTGTTTTTGAACACTACTTTGGAGACATTTTCCCATATTTCTGCGAGATCCCTTCTATGATTAAGATAGTCGGCTTTGTAGATAATATTGACAAGTTCATCTTTGAATACTCCCATGAACTGCATAGACTTCAGCAATACAGCAAAAATACCACTTGCCAGGAGTGTGGATCCCATTCCGGCGATATAAATTTTAATTTTAGACGATTCCTCGAAATGGCCAAATGTTCCATACGTGAAAAATAATATTCCTATAACCAGTGTAATAGCTGGTATTGATGATTTAATACTTTGTTTTGTAAACATGCCGAAGAAATGGTTAAAGATTTACAAGGTGTTTTTGTTTTGAGTGAGGCAAAATTACGTATTGGGATTACCGGGGTATTCATGGATTTGTCAATGGGAAGTGATTAACAAATGAAGACAGTGGCAGCTTAAAAAGCAATTATAGGATTTTTGAAATACCGATTTTGTACACATGAATGAGGATGAGCTAAAAAATATCACATAAGATATCTTTTAGCTCATTTTTCATTGTAAAATAAGGCTGATCAACTTTTTACTTTTGGGTCAGTCCCAATAATCAAGTCTGTTTTCAGTGAGCAAAATCGCTCATATAATCGCCGGTAATACGCTCCATCGGAGGGTTGAAGTAACCAAACTTCAGGTTCGGGAATTCTTCGTGGATCAGTTCCTGCAGCTGTTTTACGCCTAAGCATTCTCCTGTTTCCGTTACGCCCAGTTTGCCGAGGTACCAGTCGGGATCAATATTGAAATTACGCCACTGGATCATATTCAGGCCGGTTTCCCGGATCAGTTTACGCAGCGCTTCATATTCATCTGCGCTGTCTGTCATGCCCGGAAATACGAAGTAGTTGATGGACGTCCAGCCGCCGGATTCACGCACTACTTTCAGGCTTTCGATGATGTCTTCAAAAACGTAGTTGTTAGGGCGGTAATACGGGGTATAATATTTTTCCTGTGCGGAGTTGAGGCTTACGCGGATGCTGTTCAGGCCCGCTTCACACAGGGCTCTTACGGCATCCGGTTTGCTGCCGTTGGTGTTGATATTGATACTGCCTTTGGGCGTGTGTTTACGTATTTCGAGGATGGATTCGCGGATGGTTTCCCACATCAGCAGGGGTTCGCCTTCGCAGCCCTGTCCGAAGCTGACGATAGGGAAGGGGGCCGATTCCAGGTGGGGTACGGTGTACTCCACAATTTCTTCCGCGGTTGGTTTAAAGCGGAGACGGTCCTGTGTGGAAACAATGCTTTCTTCTTCCGGCTGGAATGAAATGCATCCAACACAATTGGCATTACATGCAGGCGAGGAAGGAATAGGGCATTCCCATCTTCCCATAAAATAATTACGTGCGGCAGGACACTCATAGGTGAGTGCGCAATTCTCTGCGAGATGCTGCACCAGCCTGTTGTGCGGATATGCTTCCACCAGGGTTTTTACGCCCTGCTTTACCTTTTTATCATCAAAGCCCGCGCATTCCTGGCGGATATCTGCTTCAATACGGGTGGCGGGTACATAAAACTTACCATCCAGCCAGCCTACTGCGGTATAACAGAACAGCGGCAGGGTGGGTGCGTCCGGCATGGTTTCGTAGGCAGCCAGGTAAAAACCGGTATGCGCCGGCGGTATAAATGCGGCTACGGCCCAACCTTTATCACAAAGCTGCATATCGCCGGTGGTGGCATTGATACCAATACCCCGGCGGCCGGGCAACTCATACAAATTACCTCCTTCCGGTAATTCAATCCATTCATCTGCTTCTACCGGCCACGCATCCCAGCCGCTACGGCCGGTTACATGCATGGTAGTATCTTCAAAAATATTACCGTTACCGTCTGAGTATAATATGTAAGGTGTTTGTTTTAGCATTTTTTGTTTTTATGTTATTGAACCCTGCTCCGGAAGAAATCATTCAGTGCTTCCCTTTGTGCTGCGCCTGGCTCATCCAGTATTTCCAGTTGCAGAATCTTGTTGTTCTTAAAGTCTATTGTGAGCAGATCGTTCCGCAAAATTACGTTATTCAGTTCGTTCCAGCCAACCAGCCTTTTTGAGAAGGTGGTGGGCAGGGTAATCCCCGTGGTATCCATCTTTACGTAAGAAGGTTGGAAAATACGGTATTCCATCCAGCCTACGTAGGCGAGCCCGGCGCCTACCAGGAACAGCAGCAATGCGGTAACCGGGTTGAGGTGCGACAGGAAATACAAACTGCCGGTAAGGCAGATGAGCGCTTCTATCATCCGGGCTACGGTGTTGGCTTCGGTAAATTTCTTAAATCTTCTCATGGTAAAAGGGAAGCCGATACACAATAAGCCGATTACCAGGAAAAAAAATACCAGGAACCAGTTTGGTTGCGGACTGCGGTAAATACCGATCGCGTTAAACAGGAACAGTATGCCGGTAAGCCCATGCATTACCGGGAGTAACCGGATTCTGCTGGGGGTATTCGGATGCAGGATGCGCAAACTATGCATGAACAGGAATGTGAGATTAAGAATTAGAACTGATCAACAGGTTGCAAAGTTTGAACAACACACGGGCGCCTACGTTGGCATCCCATTCGTCGTGTGAGGTGCTTACTTCGTTCAGATCAAAACCGATCAGTTTTCTGCCGCTGTCGAGTACTTTTTTAAAGAGATAGTATACCTGTTCTGCTTCAAAACCGCCTGCTACCGGGGTACCGGTATGAGGGCATAATTTCGGATCCAGTCCGTCGATGTCAAAACTGATATATACCTGTTGTGGTAAAGCGGCTACGATGCTGTCGCAGATAGCTTTCCAGGATTCTCCTTCAAATTGTCTTTCCTTGATTTGTTTATCAAAGAAGGTAACTACGCGGCCTTCGCTGTTATTGATATAATCCACCTCTTCTTCGCAGTAATCGCGGATGCCTACCTGTACCAGTTTAGAGAGCTGCGGTACTTCTGCCAGCGCATTAAACATAATGGAGGCGTGGGAATATTTGAATCCTTCGTATGCGTCACGGAGGTCGCAATGGGCATCGATCTGGAGGATACCAAATTCACCTTTGTGTTCACCGATTGCTTTGAAGAAGCCGAGTGGCGTACTGTGGTCGCCGCCCACCAAACCTACCAGCTTGCCTCTTTCCAGGAGGGCTTTGGTTTGGGTGTATACCCATTCATTCATGGCCCTGGTACCGTTGCTCACGTCTACCAGTGTTTTTTTCAGGAATTCATTTTCAGAAATATCTCCCCCTTCGGTCAGGAATTTCAGGTACAGCTCTGCTTCCTTGCGCAGGTAATCGCTGCGCAGCAGGAGGTGCTTGTCTGGTTCCCGCATGTAGAAACCCTGTTTCCAGCCGTCTTTTACATCTGCGTCGTACAGGTCTACCTGGAAGGAAGCCCTGAAAATATGTTCGGGGCCGCGGGCCGTACCATTATTATAGGAAACGGTTACTTCCCAGGGAACAGGTAATAACACCAGTCTTGCCTCTTCTTCGGAAAAAGGCAAGCCAAAAACGTTGTTGGACAGCAGGCCAACCGAGTTAGGGTCAAATTGAGATAAATCTGCCATGATAAAGTCGTACTTTTCTAAATTCCGCGCAAAGATAGGATTATGTTTACTTACAGCCGTCCTTCTCATAAAAAGAATTGCCTTTTATATAAAATTTGTCGGAAGAAGGTCATTTTGACTTAATTTTGCCGATTAATCGGAAACAAATAAAGTAAGGCAAAAAGGAAGGAATAGTAGAAGCGGCGTTGGTAAAGGGTTTTTGCAGCTTGTGTCTAATCAATAGGGAAGATAATTTTCATATGAAAAAAACAAATATTATTCTACTGGTGGTAATTGCGGTGGCAATTGGAGTGATAGTGACTATGGTGGGTGATTTTAGTACCTATGAAACTTTTGCAACAGCCCGTGAGAAAGAAGGGAAGGAGTTTCACGTAATTGGTAAACTCGATACCCTGAAGGCGATGAGCTATGATCCAACTAAAGATGCCAACCTGTTCAGCTTCTATGTCCACGATAAAACCGGGGAATCCCATAAAGTAGTTTTCTACGGCGCCAAACCTACCGACTTCGAAAAAGCCGAATCCATTGTACTGACCGGTAAAATGGAAGGCACTGAATTTCACTGCAGCAAAATACTGATGAAATGTCCATCCAAGTATAAGGACGACCAGGTTGCAGTAAGCAACAAACAGATATAATTAGCTATATGTATATGATTGTCGTCGTAGGATGATCAATGCCACAATATTCACATCTCTCAGAGGAATTTTATGAAGTTTGTAGGGGAACATTTACTGCCGGGCCAACTAGGCCACTTCTTTGCCATACTGGCATTTGTAGCATCTATGGTAGCCACTGTGGCTTATTATAATGTAGTTAAAGGAAAAGAACCCCTGATCAGGGATTCCTGGAAACGACTGGCGCGCTGGTCTTTCATTATCCAGTCGGCCGCCGTAATAGGTGTATTCACCTGCCTGTACTTTATCCTGTATAATCACTATTTCGAATATAAATACGCATGGCGCAACACTTCCCGCGACCTACCTATTCAATACCTGTTGTCCAGCCTCTGGTCCGACCAGGAAGGCAGCTTCCTGCTATGGAGCATCTGGAACAGCATCCTGGGGATTTTCCTGATCCGCACTTCCAAAAACTGGGAAGCGCCGGTAATGACCATCTTCTCTCTCGCGCAGCTGATTATGGCAAGTATGTTGCTGGGTATTTTCATCCTGGGTTATAAAGTGGGCAGTAATCCTTTCATGCTGTTGAGGGAAGCGCCTGAAAACCAACTGGCGCCTATCTTCCAGACAGCAGACTATATGCAGCATATCCACGACGGAAACGGATTGAATGTTACGTTGCAGAACTACTGGATGGTAATCCACCCGCCAGTACTGTTCCTGGGCTTTGCTTCCATGATCATTCCATTTGCTTTTGCGTTTGCCGGTTTATGGACAAAAGATTATACCGGCTGGGTAAAACCGGTACAACCCTGGGGATTGTTTGCCATTATGATGCTGGGAACCGGTATTATGATGGGCGCTGCCTGGGCCTATGAATCGCTCAACTTCGGCGGTTACTGGGCATGGGACCCGGTAGAAAATGCGTCGCTGGTACCGTGGCTTACCATGGTGGCAGGCGTGCATACGCTCCTGGCTTATAAAGCCACCGGGCACTCGCTGAAATCTACTTTCTTCTTCTTCTTTATTTCCTACGTACTGATCCTGTACTCCTCTTTCTTAACAAAGAGCGGCGTATTGGGCGATACTTCCGTACACTCCTTTACCGATATGGGTATGAGCGCACAGCTGTTGATTTCCATGCTGGTATTCACGGTTCCGGCCATCGCCCTGCTGATTATACGCAGAAAAGAAATTCCTTCCGTAAAGAAAGAAGAGAACAGCTATTCCCGCGAGTTCTGGCTGTTTGTAGGTTCATTGATCCTGCTGATTGCAGCCATCCAGATCACCTTCACCACTTCTATTCCTGTATGGAATAAATTACTGAGCCTCACCGGGCTGAAGTCCACGTTCAACATGAACGATATTGCGCCGCCGTCTGACAGTATTTTCCACTACAACAAAATCCAGATCTGGATTGCGATTGTACTGGGCGTATTAACGGCCATCGTGCAGTTTATGCGGTACAAGGATACTCCACGCGGCGAGATCACAAAGAAACTGCTGGTACCCACTATTGTAGCTGTGTTATTAACCGCGCTGGTAGCCTGGAAAGGAACCATCACCTACGATACTTATGGCGCCGGCTTCCTCACCGCTATTTACCTGATGTTGTTTGCCAGCATTTATGCTATTGTGGGCAACTTCTTTTATATTTTCTCCGGTCTGAAAGGTAAAATCAAGAATGCAGGCGCCTCGGTGGCGCATATCGGTTTTGGTATGGTGTTGCTGGGTGTACTGATTTCCTCCGCCAAAATGGAAGTGATTTCGCTGGACCGCATGAAGATGCTGGGCGATGGTATTTTTACAAAGGAAAGCAAACAGAATCCGCGCGAAAATATTATGCTGCCAAAGGATGTGCCGGTGGAAATGGGCGACTATCACGTTACCTATGCCGGTGATTCTGTAGCGCAGGGAGATCCCAAAACATATTATGTAGTGCATTACGAGAAAAAGGATAAACAAACCGGCAAGGCGCTGGAGCGTTTCACCCTTTACCCGGATGCGTTTGTGAATAAAAAGGAAAATGCGCTGTCGTCTAACCCGGCTTCGAGGCATTACCTGACAAAGGATATCTTTACCTATGTATCTGCCGCGCCTAACCGTGAAGAAGCCGCTAAAGAAGATACCACACCTTATGTTACCCATGAAATGAAACAGGGCGATTCGGTGTTCTTCTCCAAAGGATTTATTGTGCTGAAAGGATTAAACACCAAACCGGAAAGCCGCAATTACATTGCGCAGAGTGGCGACCTGGCCGTAGGCGCAGAGCTGGAGGTATACACACAAACAGATGATCACTTTAAGCTGCAGCCGATCTATTTTATCCGCGACAGCAGCTACCAGTATAGCGTGGAAGATACGCTGGCGCCGTTGGGACTGAATGTACGGTTCTCGAAAATTATGCCTGCGGAGAATAAAATAGAGCTGAAAGTAAAAGAAGCATCCGGTTTCAGCGATTATATAGTGATGAAAGCGCTGATATTCCCTTATATCAACGTGTTGTGGCTGGGTATCATTATTACGGTGATTGGCACCGCCATGAGTATTTATCAGAAAGTAAGAAGAAGATAACTGCAGATATTTTTTTAGGGAGAATCCTTCAATGGCGTGGCCGTTGAAGGATTTTTTATTGATTAAATAACCGGCAGGGCAGCGGCATTTCAGAATTCTTATCTACATTTAGCTGGAATAAATATCCTTATAATGCGTAGGTGGTTGCGTATATCCCTGATTGTTATAGCCACAGCTTCCGTGGCGTATCTTCTTGGCCCCAAACCGGCGGAACCGGTTTATGAACATAGTCTGCCGGCAGTACCGGCTGCAGGCCCTGCCCTGGAAGCCTATATAAAGCATAAAGAAGCCGCGCACCGGCTGAAACCGGATAACGAAGCCCGTATTGTATGGCAGGACTCCGGGTTTCATAAAACGCCTTATTCCGTGGTATACCTGCATGGCTTTTCCGCCAGCCAGGAAGAAGGGAACCCGGTACACCGCAATTTTGCCGCGCGTTACGGGTGTAACCTTTACCTGTCGCGGCTCGACGGGCACGGGATTGACACCAGCGATCCGCTGCTGCATATGACGGCGGCAGGTTTGTGGAAAGATGCAGAAGAAGCGTTGAGCATAGGCAAGGCGCTGGGCGATAAGGTGATCCTGATGACCACCTCCACCGGCGGCACGCTGGCGCTGAAGCTGGCAGCGGCTTATCCCAATGATGTATATGCCATGATCAATATGTCGCCCAATATTGAAATCAACGACAACCTGGCTTTTCTTGCCAATAACCCGTGGGGGTTGCAGCTGGCCAGAACGGTGAGTAAAGGTGATTTCAGGCGGAGCGATGACAAGAACCCGGAAACCGCAAAGTACTGGTATAACAATTACCGCCTGGAAGCAGTGGTGCAATTGCAAAACCTGCTGGAGTCCAGCATGGTACCTGCAACGTTCAAAAAAGTGCACCAGCCGGTGCTGAACCTGTACTATTATAAAGATGAATTGCACCAGGATAAAACAGTGAGGGTGGCCGCCATCCTGGAGATGGAAAAGCAGCTGGGCACACCGGATTCGTTAAAGGAGGCCGTGGCTGTTCCCGGCGCCGGCAACCATGTAATGGGCTGCGCGCTCACCGGCCATGATATCCCTGCGGTGGAAAAAGCGATAGACAATTTCGTAATGAATAAGTTACATATGAGGCCGGTGCGATAACACTTTTTAGTTAACCCGGATTCTGAAATCTTTTATAACTTGTGGTAACATTCCATCTACAAGCAACGTTAAGTTAACTATGCGTATCCGTATTAAACAGATCATCGTTTCATTATTCCTGGTACTGGGCATATCCCTTTGTCACACGGGAGCGATGGCTCAGGAAGCGCATGGTGCTGATGTGATACCGTTGCATGCCATGATAGTGGGGCGTGATACCGTTCCGGTAATTACCCTGGCAATATTTGATGTAGTGGCAAAAATGCCAAAGGCGCTGCGTAAGGAACGCGAGCGCTGGAGCCGTTTACGCAATGCCGTATATGTAACCTATCCTTTTGCCAGATCGGCGGCGAAGGTGCTGAAAGATGTGAACAGCCGCATGGCTGCCATGAATAAAAGGGAACGCAAAGCCTTCCTGGCCAGTAAGGAAAAAGAACTGAAAGCCCAGTTTGGCGATAAACTTGAAAACCTCTCCGTTTACCAGGGCAAAGTACTCATGAAACTGATCGACCGCGAAACGGGTCAGAACTGCTTCGAAATCATCAAGGAACTCAAAGGCGGCTTTAATGCCCGTGTATGGCAAACCGTTGCTTTCTTTTTTGGAGGCAACCTGAAAAGCGATTACGACAAGCAGGAAGACCGCGACATCGAGGTGATTGTACAGGAGCTGGAAATGTACCAGCAATTCCGCGCCTACAATTAATTGGGTTATCTTCGTAATATTCGCCTATCATGAAAAGGGTTTATTATGAAAGCAAGGATCTTACTTATCAGCATATTATTATTTACTTCTGTTGGGGCTATGGCACAGGTTGCCGGTGATGATCCCGTGTATGTACTGGACAGCGTGGTAGTAACGCCGGTGGCTATGGGGCAGGTATCGCCCGACCGTATTGGCGTGATCACCATTGCCAAAGGCGCCAAAGCAGTGCTGAAGTATGGCAGCCAGGCGGAGAACGGCGTGGTGTATATAGAAACCAAACCCTTTGCCCGAAAAAGGGTGAATGCCTTATTGAGCAGTGAATCCCCCGCATATGACAGCTTGTTGCATAAATACGGCAACGACAGCAGCTTTTACTTCATCGTAAATGGTAAACCGGTTACCCCTACCAATGAAACCGGTTTTATGACCATAGACCGGAAGACTTTCCGTTCCATAAAGGTTATTTCCGACAAAGAGGTACAGGATAAGTACCAGGTGATGGACCGGAAGGCCGGGATTGTTATCACCAGTTCAGAAGATTAAATATTTTCCCATCTTTGCACCTCAATTTACAGCATATGAAACTAGATATACTGGCTATAGCGGTGCACCCGGACGATGTGGAGCTGGGTTGCGCCGGCACACTGATGGTGCATGCACGGCAGGGAATGAAGGTAGGCGTGGTGGATCTCACCCGGGGGGAACTGGGCACCCGTGGTACCCCGGAACTGCGTGAGCAGGAAGCACAGGCAGCGGCGAAGATCATGGGACTGGAAGTAAGGGAGAACCTGGGGCTTGCTGATGGCTTTTTCAGAAACGATACAATGGAGCAAATGGCGATCATTACGGCGATCCGTAAGTACCGCCCGGACATCGTGCTGGCTAATGCGATGGATGACCGTCATCCTGACCACGGAAGGGCCGGCAAACTGATTGCCGACAGCTGTTTCCTGGCGGGATTAAGAAAAGTGGAGACTATTGCAGATGGGCAGCCACAGGAAGCGTGGCGTCCGAAGCAGGTTTTTCACTTCCTGCAGGACCGTTATCATGAGCCGGATTTTGTAATAGATATCAGTGCCGTGATGGAGCAGAAGCTGGATGCGATTAAAAGCTTCAGTTCGCAGTTCCTGGCGCCGAAAGATCATGAGCCGCAGACTTATATTTCCGGTTCGGGCTTTTTCGACAGCGTTATTTACCGCGCAAAGATGTTGGGTAAGATGGTGGGGGTGGAGTATGCCGAGGGCTATACTTCCGCTAAAATGATCGGTATCCGGAATTTTGCGGATATGATCAGTGAAACTACCTGACTGAATACCTGGGATATGCCTGGAAGTGGCTGTGGACATGCTTAGGAGTAGCCTTTGACATGGAGTAATGGTGGAGGTGACGTGGAGGGGAGGTGGACTTGATCTGGAAACCTTTTACTGTATTGGGTTAGCGGCGATTTTGATAACGCTGGTTATTCACCTGGAAGCGATTGGGAGACTATGACGGAAATATCCGCTATGGTCTCCCAATTTCTTTTTAAGGATAAAATATAAGTAAGGTGAAAGATAATAAAAGTTAAGGGGGCAGGCGTGTAGTCCGGTCGCATCAGTACTTACCGGCATATAAAAGTCCGACCCCGCTTTGGGGTGTTTTCAGAAACGGTCAATGGGACCCGCTAAACACTAAATGAACAGATCTCGGGTAGCGTCAAATTCATCGTGTTTGATGATGCTGTTTTTAATAAACGGGATCAAAGCAAGTCCAATCGTGATAACCACCAGTAAAAAGTATTTTTTCTTCATTTCCATGCTAAATTGATTAAAAAAGTCCACTTATATAACTAAATAACGTGCCAAATTGTTACAGAAATAGCATAAAAATGTTAAGTCCGGAACATTTTTTTTGCTTATAGTTGCTGTGTTCATTGTTACCCGCCCCCCCGCAGTGAAAAGGCACATATATAGAGAAACTCAATACCACATTTTTAAAATCTATTTGATTAATAATGAATGTAATGTGATCTTTGCGCCGTCAAAGAATAAAATCATTAGTCTGTAAATCAAAAAGAGAATTAGTTATTATGAAAAATGTTATCTTATCCGTAGGGTCAGAGTTTCCCGAATTCAAAAAAACGGCTGTAGTATCAATTGAAAAAGGTAAGGAATTTTATGAATTGTCTTCTGACGAACTGAAGAACTCCGGCAAATGGATGGTGATGTTCTGGTGGCCTAAAGACTTTACTTTTGTATGTCCTACTGAAATAGCTGAATTTAACAAACATGCGCAGGATTTTGCTGATCGTGATGCGGTGTTGATCGGTGCATCTACTGACAGTGAGTTTGTGCATGCTGCATGGAGAAGAGATCATGAAGATTTGCGTGGCCTGCAGTTCCCTATGCTGGCTGATACTTCCAAATCCCTTGCTACTGAGCTGGGTATCCTGGAAGCCAATGAAAAAGTGGCTTACCGTGCTACTTACATCGTAGATCCCCAGGGTATTGTACGTTGGGTTTCCCTGTACGACCTGTCTGTAGGCCGTAGCGTGAAAGAAGTGCTGCGTGTACTGGATGCGCTGCAAACAGATGAGCTGTGTCCTTGCAACTGGACTAAGGGTGAAGCTACGCTGACTGCTTAATTAACCAGGTCATTTACTGTTTTATTGGGAAGAAGGTTGTTCTGCCGGGATAAACGTGGCAGAACAGCTCCTTCTGCTAATAAAATTATTAAATAAAAAAATTACTTATTATGTTTGCAACTACAAATCAGGATACGGCTGTTCAATTACTGGAAGCGGTAGGGTTAACGGCGGATTCGGTTTCAGGAAAACTGCAATCCCTTGTAAATGTGGATGCGCGGTACCTGAAAGATCTGAAGATCAACGTATCCAATTCCCTGGCGGCGGCTACCTTGTCGAAGAAAGAGGCGTATATGATCGGGCTGGCAGTGGCGGTGAATGAGAAGCATGCGGATCTGCAGGCGTCGTTTGAGAAGCTGGCGGTGCAGGAAGGAGCAACGGACAAGGAGATTGCAGAGGTGATCAGTTGTACTTCCCTCATGAGTGCCAATAACGTATTTTACCGTTTCAGGCATTTTGTGAACAAGGAATTTTACACCGCTACGCCTGCAGGCATCAGGATGAGCATTATGGCCAACCCGGTATTGGGGAAAGAGTTTTTTGAGTTACTGAGCCTGGTGGTATCTGCGCTGAACGGATGTGAAATGTGTGTAACTTCGCACGAAGAAGCGTTGCTGAAACATGGAACGGATCAGCAAAGAGTGTTGGAGTCGGTAAGATTGGGGGCGGTTTTACGTAGCCTGATCGTACTGTTGTAAAAAATATTTTTCGGCAAAAGACAGATGTAAATTTGCCTGATAACCGAATGGTTATCAATATTTTGCATTGTGTTCACATATTAAGAAGCCGCTTTTTATGAGTGACTTTTATGCATTTGTGAATAAATTCATTTAATAATATTTGCAAAATCCATAAATAAATTGGACTTTTGCATTCCTAAATTTTTAGATCATGGCAAGAGTATGTCAGGTGACAGGAAAGAAGCCGATTACAGGTCACCATGTTTCCTTCTCCAACATTAAGACGAACAGAAGGTTTCTTCCTAACCTGCAAAAGAAACGTTTTTTCCTGGCAGAAGAGGACAAATGGATATCATTGAAAGTTTCTGCTGACGGTTTAAGAACCATCAACAAGAGAGGTTTGTATGCAGTTGTGAAGGAATTGCGTGCAGCTGGTCAGGCAATCTAATTCTAAGACTCACTTAATTTGTAATACACAATGGCAAAAAAAGGTAATAGAGTGCAGGTAATTCTGGAGTGCACAGAGCACAAAGCTTCTGGCCAACCCGGAACTTCCCGTTACATCTCTAACAAGAATAAGAAAAATACTCCTGAGCGTCTGGAGTTGAAAAAGTACAATCCTATTTTGAGGAAAGTGACTGTACACAAAGAAATTAAATAAGTAATTGTTGATGGTGAATGGCTGTATTAGCATACTGCCAGTTAGCCATTGGACCATAAAAACAATAGAATACCATGGCAAAAGTAGCTTCAAAGAACGCGAAAGTAAAAGATACTAAAGCAGCAGCTGAATCAAAGGTATGGACTAAGGTTATCAGAGCAATCCGCTCTCCTAAAACCGGTGCTTATACTTTTAAGGAAGCAATCGTGCACAAGGATAAGATCCAGGAGTACATGACCCAAAAGTAATTCGGCTTTACTAATAATACTGAAAGGCTGTCCTGTTAAGGGACAGCTTTTTGCGTTATGCGCGGATTTTGTCTTTCCCGCTGATTACGCTGATTATACTGATTACCTTGATTTTACTTTTTGGATTTTAAAATGATTTAGAGGATTTTGGGAGATACAATGGATATATCCGCTTATATCTCCCAAAATCATTTTAAAATCCCCAATGGTCAAATCCTCTAAATCCTCTGAATCAGCGTAATCAGCGGGAAAGACAAAATCCGCATATCCGCGAATTTTCGCGTATTTTAGCAACCTAAAAAAACCGGAATGTACCGGACCCAATTAATCTAAATTATGAGCTTTTTCAATAAACTATTTTCCAGGGAGAAGAAGGAAAATCTGGATCAGGGTTTACAAAAAACCAAAGAGAGCTTCCTGAGTAAAATAGGACGCGCCATTGCAGGGAAGTCCACCGTAGACACTGAAGTATTGGATAACCTGGAAGACGCCCTTATTTCTGCAGACGTTGGTGTAGACACTACCGTAAAGATCATTGACCGGATCGAGCAGCGTGTAGCTAAAGATAAATACCTGGGAACCAGTGAACTGAACAGAATGTTGCAGGAAGAGATTGCAGCATTGCTGGTAGACGCGCCAGACAGTGGCTTCCGTGATTTCGACATACCGGCTGGCAAGAAGCCTTATGTAATTATGGTGGTAGGCGTAAATGGTGTGGGTAAAACCACTACCATTGGTAAGCTGGCCTACAACTTTAAGAAAGCGGGTAAGTCGGTGATGCTGGGTGCGGCAGATACCTTCCGTGCGGCGGCAGTGGATCAGCTGACGATCTGGAGTGAAAGAGTGGGAGTGCCTATTGTAAAGCAGCAGATGGGGTCAGATCCCGGCGCGGTGGCTTTTGATACGGTACAGAGCGGCGCTGCCAAAGATGTGGATGTAATTATTATAGATACCGCCGGCCGTTTGCACAACAAACTCCACCTGATGGATGAACTAGGCAAAATTAAGCGGGTGATGAAGAAAGTGATTCCTGACGCTCCGCATGAAGTACTGCTGGTGCTGGATGGCTCTACCGGGCAAAATGCGCTGGAGCAGGCTAAACAGTTTACAGCTACCACAGAGGTAACGGCCCTGGCTATTACCAAACTGGACGGCACTGCGAAGGGTGGTGTGGTACTGGCAATTGCCAACCAGTTTAAGATACCGGTAAAATACATTGGTATTGGTGAGAAGATGGAGGATTTACAGGTATTTAATAAGGAATCTTTCGTAGATTCATTATTCAGTGTAAATGCCTGATTCCCTGATTATTGTGAATGTTATTTATCAACCGGCATAAATCTTATCTAATATTTTACTTTAAGTAAAAACAATCGGGCTCCAACAGGAGCCCGGCTCATTTTTTGATCAACATTAAAGCTCTTTGTTTGTAATTATAAAATCGCACTGCATTTATTAAATTTGGACAATTGTTCCCTTTTTGTACCCTTTTTAACAATTCGTAAGTATGATAGTACAGCACATAGATCGAGTTGAAGATATTACACCAGCGGAATTCAAGAAGAACTATTACCAGCCACGTAAACCTGTAATTATTCCGGCGGCGGCGCTTAGCAAACACTGGCCGGCCTATAACAAGTGGACATGGGATTATTTCAAATCAATAGTTGGCAGTAAAACGGTTGGGGTATACAATAATGAGCGCGCCAACGAAAATACCCTTGTAAACGGGGCAGATGATTACATTACTTTCGGGGCCTACCTCGATATGATACAGCAGGGACCGGTAGCGCTCCGGATCTTCCTGTTTAATATTTTTCAGCATGCTCCCCAGCTGGTGGAAGATTTTACTTTCCCGGATGAATTTGCCTCCGGATTTCTGAAGAAGTACCCGATGTTATTTGTGGGGGGCGCCGGTTCGGTGGCGCACATGCATTATGACATTGATCTTTCGCACATTTTCCATACCCAGTTTATTGGGCGTAAGCGGGTGCTGCTGCTGGAAAATAGCCAATCGCCCCTTATTTACCGGATGCCTTTTACCGTGGAGAGCGCGGCTAACTTTGTGAACTGGCATGAGCAGCTGGACCAGGACCAGTTTCCGGCGCTGAAACATGCGCGGGGGTACACTACCATCCTGGGCCACGGGGATACCATGTTTATGCCGGCGGGCTACTGGCATCATATGGAGTACCTGGATGGCGGTTTCGCTATGAGTCTCCGGGCGCTGGATCCTTCTTTCGTAAATAAACTAAACGGGCTTTACCACCTGGTGGGGCTGCGGGGAATGAACAACCTCATGATTAAGATGGCGCCCAGGTGGTGGTACCATTATAAAAGACAAAAAGCCCGCGAACGTGCCAACAGGGCCATGCAGACGCTGAGCTGACCTGATTCCAACGTTATGCTAAGTAACTAATGAACAGGTACTTAGCATTAATTTCCAATTGTCAAATCTTTTTACTAGCTTTGCACCTTCCTTAACCCCCACTAAGACTCAAGTCACATACAGTAAGTCTGCTGTTACATTCAATCAGTGTCTGTGTGTCTTCGTGGCGGTAGCGGTTCAACAAATGATTGACCGCTTGTTTAAAACATTCGCGCTTGAAGACAAAAACTTTAAAGAAAGACAAGGTTAATATTATTACGCTTGGTTGTTCCAAGAACATGGTAGATTCAGAAGTGCTGAGCGGTCAGCTCATGGCTAATGAAATCGATGTGGTGCATGAAAGTGCAAAACGCGATCATAACATTGTTGTGGTGAACACCTGTGGATTTATTGACAAGGCCAAAGAAGAATCGATTAACACCATTCTGGAACAGGTAGAGCTGAAACAACGTGGCAAGCTGGATAAGGTTTATGTAACGGGTTGTTTGAGTGAGCGCTACCGGGGTGACCTGGAATCAGAAATAGGGGGAGTAGATGCCTGGTTTGGAACGATGGAATTACCCCTGTTGCTGAAAAAGTTTGATGCAGATTATAAAGCAGAACTGATTGGAGAAAGATTACTGAGTACCCCGTCTCATTATGCTTACCTGAAAATAGCGGAAGGTTGTAACCGTACCTGTTCTTTTTGCGCTATTCCGCTGATGCGGGGTGGCCATGTTTCCAAGCCTATTGAGGAGTTGGTAACAGAAGCGCAGAAACTGGTGAAATCCGGTGTAAAGGAAATCATGCTCATTGCGCAGGAGCTGACCTATTATGGTTTGGACCTGTACAAGCAACGCCGTTTGGGAGACCTGATGCGTGCGTTGGCCGGAGTGGAAGGACTGCAATGGATTCGCCTCCATTATGCTTATCCCACCAAATTCCCGATGGAGATCCTGGATGTGATGAACGAGTTCCCGAATATCTGCAAGTATATTGACATGCCGCTGCAACATGCTTCCAATGCCATGTTGAAGGCGATGAAGCGTCAGATTACAAGGGAGGAAATTGAACAGCTGGTGCATGACATCCGTGCCAAAGTACCAGGTATCTGTTTACGTACTACCCTGATTGCCGGTTTCCCCGGTGAAACGGAGGATGACGTGGAAGAGCTGAAAGGTTTCCTGGAAAGAATGCGTTTTGACCGTGTAGGGGTGTTTACCTACAGTCATGAAGAAGGAACCAGCGCCTACGAACTGGAAGATAATATCCCGGCAGAAGAAAAGGAGAGCAGAGCGCAGGAAATTATGGAAGTACAGCAGGAAATCTCCCTGGAAAAAAACCAGGAGAAAGTAGGGAAGATCTTTAAAGTAATAGTAGATAAAAAAGAGGCAGGCAGATACCTTGCCCGTACCGAGTTTGATTCGGTGGAAGTAGACAACGAAGTGATTATAGACACTACGAAACGCCTGAAACCGGGCGACTTTGTAGAAGTACGGATCACCAAAGCGTTTGATTACGACCTCGAAGGAGAACTGGTAGCTAACAGCTAATCACTGAAGGCCACCAACAGCCGATAGCTAACGCTAAAAGCTGAAATAATATTTCTAACAGCTGATAGCTAACTGCTAAAAGCTATATCCACAGCTCCCGACGGAGCTTGATTAATGCAAATCAATGACTACATTTGAATCACTGGGCTTACAAGAGCCTATCTTAAAGGGAATTACGGACCTGGGCTTCGTTTCCCCAACTCCCATCCAGGAACAGGCAATACCAGTATTGTTAGGAGGTGACCGCGATTTCGTAGGTCTTGCCCAGACGGGCACCGGTAAAACTGCTGCATTTGGCCTGCCTTTGCTGCAGCAACTGGATCTGAAAATAAATAAACCACAAGGACTGATTTTATGTCCTACCCGTGAACTCTGTTTACAGATCACCAATGATCTGAAAAACTTCAGCAAATACCTCGGCGATGTGAGCATCGTAGCGGTATATGGCGGTTCCAGCATTGTTCAGCAGCTGCGTGAACTGAAAAGAGGAGTACACATTGTGGTGGCTACTCCCGGCCGTTTACTGGATATCATTGACCGTGGTGCGGTTAATTTTGACAATGTGCGTTATGCTATACTGGATGAAGCAGATGAAATGCTGAACATGGGATTCCAGGAAGATATCAACAGCATCCTGTCTAACACCCCTGAAGGTAAAACTACCTGGTTGTTTTCTGCTACCATGCCACAGGAAGTTCGCCGTATCGCCAAGAAGTACATGGAGGATCCGTTTGAACTGACCGTAGGTAACAAAAACAGCGGTAACGTTAATATAGAACACGAATACTACGTAGTGCGTCCGCGTGAAAAATATGCGGCCCTCAAACGTATCGTGGATTTCAACCCTGAAATTTTTGGTATCATCTTTACCCGTACCAAAATTGAATCCCAGGAAATTGCTGAATCGCTGATCAAGGACGGTTACAATGCAGATGCCCTGCATGGCGACTTAACCCAGCAACAGCGTGATAAGGTGATGAAACGCTTCCGCGAAAGAGCGCTGCAGGTATTAGTGGCTACAGATGTGGCTGCCCGTGGTATCGACGTGGATAACGTAACACACGTTATCAACTACGATTTACCGGATGACGTAGAGAACTACACACACAGAAGCGGCCGTACCGGTCGTGCCGGTAAATCAGGTATCTCTATTGCTATTATCAGCAGCCGTGATACCGGAAAGATCCGCCAGATTGAACGTGTGATCCAGAAGAAATTTGTAAAAGCTGAAGTACCGGATGGCTTCGCAGTATGTGAAAAACAACTGTTTGGCCTGGTACATAAAGTACATAACGTAGTAGTAAACGAAGAACAGATTGAACCTTACATGGAACGCATCAACGAAGAGTTTGCCTCCATGAGCAAGGAAGACCTGATCAAACGTTTTGCTTCTCTGGAATTCAACCAGTTCCTGGAATACTACCAGGATGCGCCTGATCTGAATGCAAAAGACGACAGACGCGTCGGTACACTGGGCGAAGACAGAGGTCCGCGCAGAAGCGATGGCAAGTTCACCCGTTTATTCATCAACCTGGGTTCAGTAGATGATTTCAACCGTGGCGATATGCTCCGTTACCTGTGTGACAATACTGGTCTCCGTGGCAATAAAATAGGCCGTATCGATCTGAAGGGTGTTTATTCCTTCTTTGAAGTAGAGAACGAGGAACTACCAAAAGTAACTGAAGCTTTCAAGAAAGTGGAATACAACGGCCGCAGCGTGCGGATAGAAATGTCGCAGGATGGCGACAGACGCCCCCGCACCGGTGGTGGTGGAGATCGTGGTCCGCGTCGTGAAGATGGTCCGCGTAAAAGAAGCTGGAGTGCAGAAGGTGGCAGCCGCCCGGGTGGTAGCCGCAGCGGTGGCGACAGACGTGAGTCTTTCGGCAGCGGTGGCAAACCTCCGTACAAGAAAAAATACTAATCCGGAAACGGAATAGCGATATAAAAAGAGAAAAGGTGTCCATCGGGCGCCTTTTTCTTTTTATGTAAATATCTGTTTCATAGTATAGGTCATTTTCCCAAATTTAAACTATCTTGTTCATCAAGACACCCAATTCACACGTTAATATGACCGGAGATACAAATCGCGCTTTACAGTACGTAGAACCATTTACTCTTTTTTCTTCCAGTGATATAACGCTTTTCCAGGCAGGCTCACATTACCGGCTATACGAAAAGTTTGGCGCTCATGCTATGGAGGTAGAAGGCGCCAATGGCACGTACTTTGCCGTTTGGGCGCCGGACGCAGCATTTGTAGCATTAATGGGGGATTTTAACGGATGGGATCATTACACCCATACGCTTTACCCGCGGTGGGACAGCTCCGGTATCTGGGAAGGTTTTGCGCCTGGTGTGAAGCCTGGGGCTCTGTATAAGTATTTTATCCGTTCCAACAGCGGGGAAGAGCTGATTAAAGGAGATCCTTATGCCAATCACTGGGAGGTACGTCCTAAAACGGCGTCGGTGGTATGCCCGCTGGATTATGAGTGGGATGATAAGAAGTGGATGGACCACCGCCGGAAAAACAATGCGCTCGACAGTCCTTTTGCCGTATACGAGGTGCACCTCGGTTCCTGGCGCCGCCCTGATCCTTCTGATCCGGAGCGGGTGTATTCTTACCAGGAAATAGCCGATATGCTGGTGCCTTATGTAAAGGAAATGGGCTTTACCCATGTGGAGATGATGCCCATTATGGAGCATCCTTTTGATGGTTCGTGGGGGTACCAGGTCACCGGGTACTTTGCGCCTACTTCCAGGTATGGCACGCCGCAGGATTTTATGGAGATGGTGGAAGCCTTTCACCTGGCGGGTATTGGGGTGATCCTGGATTGGGTGCCGTCGCATTTTCCGTATGATGCGCATGGGTTGTTCCGTTTTGACGGATCGCATGTGTATGAATATGCGGATATGCGTAAGGGTTATCATCCGGACTGGAACAGTTATATTTTCAATTATGCGCGGAATGAGGTGCGGTCGTTTTTACTGAGCAATGCTGTTTTCTGGTTCGACCGGTTCCATGTGGATGCCATCCGCGTAGATGCGGTGGCGTCGATGATTCACCTGGATTATTCCAGGGAGAGAGGCGCGTGGGAACCCAATGAAGTGGGTGGAAATGAGAACCTCGAAGCCATCAGTTTTCTGAAGAAGCTGAATGAAACGATATACGCCCTGTTCCCGGATGTACAAACCATTGCGGAAGATTCTACTTCCCATTATGGCGTATCCCGGCCAACTTTTATGGGTGGACTGGGCTTTGGTATGAAATGGATGATGGGCTGGATGAATGATACCATCGATTATTTTAAAAAGGATCCTATTCACCGGAAGTGGTACCAGAACGATCTGACATTCAGTTTGGTGTATGCGTTCGGAGAAAACTTTATGCTGCCGCTGAGCCATGATGAAGTGGTACACGGGAAGTCGCCCATGCTGTATAAGATGCCTGGCGACGACTGGCAGAAGTTTGCCAATCTGCGGTTGTTGTATAGTTATATGTATACCCATCCCGGCACCAAGTTGCTGTTTATGGGAGATGAGTTTGGGCAAACATCTGAATGGAATTACCGTGGGGAGCTGGACTGGCACCTGATGAAGCATGCCAGCCACCAGGGTTTGACAGCTTTTGTAAAAGACATCAACCAGTTTTACGCCACTACTACCGCGTTATATGAACAACAGTTTGATGCAGCGGGTTTTGAGTGGATCACCGTGAATGATTATGATAATTGTGTGCTGGCCTACGTGCGGAAAGGAAAAGAAGCCGGTGATATTTTGCTGGTGGTATTGAACATGACGCCGGTAGTGCGCGAAAACTACCTCGTGGGACTTCCTGTGGCGGGAGCGTGGCAGGAAGTAATGAACAGCGATGCACCGGAGTATTACGGCAGTGGAGTGGTGAACACCGGTGTAATCCGCACCGTTAAACAGATATATAACGGCAGGGACTATACGATTTCATTGCGTTTACCACCTTTGGGGGCTACTATACTGAAGCTCCTGAGCCAGGGCGAGCGTTGAGTGCCGGCCGGTAATAGTAATCGTAGTTGACTGATTATTTTATTGAGATAAAATTTTTAAAGGAGATAAAGCAGGAATATCCTGTTTTCATCTCCTTTATTTTTTTAAGATAAAAAAAATCAGAACATACAGTTTCAAGTGAATCAATCCGTTTAAAAAAACTATTAAAAAAAATGTTCTCCCGGTTAAACTTTGCCTCCTTTTTTCTATCTATCAGCAATCTGATCCCTGCTGCAATAACTGGCTATGGTGGTACGTTTTATGTGGTATCAGTGTTTCAACCAGATCAATTCGTCCATATTTTTATTTAGTTACATAAAACCGTTCTTTTTATGAAAAACATTCTCCGCAAACCGGGGCATGGTTTGGTGATGGCAGTGTTGGCTGCTGTTACATTAGCAGGCGCCTGTAAAAAGGATAATTCTGCTTCTACCACGCCTATTCCGGACAATAAGCAAAAAGTAAGTCTTTATTTGTCAGATGATCCGGGTTACTTCGACAAAGTATTACTGGACATCCGTAGTGTGGAAGTGCTGGTGGACACCTGCGGTAAAACGGACGACGACAACTGGTCGGACCGGGACCGTTGCTGGTGGGATGAAGACCGCGACCACGACCGGAACAGCGGGCGGGATACCTGTCAGTTGTGGGATTCATTGGATATTAACCCTGGTGTTTATGACCTGCTGACATTGAGGAACGGAGCCGATACCCTGCTGGCCGGCGGTGTGGTAGCAAAAGGAACGATGGAACGGATCCGTATTACCATTGGCGACCAGAATTCGCTGGTAAAGGACGGTGTTACTTACCCGGTGAAATCGATCTCCGGTCAATCGAAGATCATTGTGCGGGTGCGTCATAACGAGTGGGACGAGCTGAGTGCGGATAATCTGCAGTTGTGGCTGGACTTTGATGTACAGCGCTCTATTATCAGAACATGGAATGGAAAATTCATCCTCAAACCCTACATTAGCGTATTTACCATTCTTAAAATGGGCAGTATTTCAGGTAAGGTAACCCCGTGGGATGCTTACCCGGTGATTTCTATTTACAACAACAGCAGTGATACGTTATATGCGCTGCCGTGGAGAAGCGGAGAGTATAAGGTACGTGGTTTGAAAGTGGGCGACGACTGGAATGTTTTTGTAAATGCCTCCAACGGTTACCAGGATACTACGGTTACCGGTGTGAAGGTAGAACGGGGGAAAGATACGCGGATAGGGAATATCCAGCTGCATAAGTAACGCGCGCGTAGTTTGTCTTTCTCAGGATTAAACTGATTACGCTGATTTGATCACTTTTGATTTTAAAGGATTTGGGGAGATATAAGCGAAAATATCCGCTTATATCTCCCCAAATCCTTTAAAATCAAAAGTGATCAAATCCCTGAATCAGTATAATCAGCGTAATCAGCGAGAAAGACAACATCCGCGTAAAATATTTAACTTGTGACAAAGTAATATCTATGAAGAAACTGTTGTTTTTATACCTGTTGTTATTGAGTGTTTGCAGCATGGGAATGGCCCAGGCGAAGGTTAACCAGCGCGACGGGCAAAGCCGGAAGCAGGGGCGTTGGGTAGAGGAAGTGGGAGAAGTGCGGGGGGAGCCGGGTTATACGTGGGAAGGCGTGTATAAAAATGACCGGAAGGAAGGTGTTTGGAAAAAGACTTCTGCTATTGGTAATTTACTGGCGGAGGAAACTTATAAGAACAATGTGCTGGATGGTTATTGCAAGTATTATTTCCCTAACGGGAAGCTGAGTGAGGAGGGTGCTTTCCTGGCCACTGAAATTGAGGGGCAGCGGGATACGATCATGATCATTGATCCGGTGACCAATGCGGAAACGCCCACGGAGATTGTAAGACTAGGTAATTCCGTTCGTAACGGGGTGTGGAAGCTATATGATGAAGAAACGGGGAAGATGGTGAAGGAGTATTATAAGCGGGGGGAAACCGTTACCGCAGATGAGTTGGGAGATAGTACCGAAGTTGCCGCCCCTGCTGTAAAGAAGGCTCCGCTGCAGCTGCCGCATGAAAATGCCGGTAAGCAGAAAAAGAAGGGGTAACCAAAATGAACAGACGGGAAGCTAAAATGAACAAAAAGATTTGTCTGTTTTAGCTTTTTTTATGTAATTTCATCAACAGGATGTGATCTTATAGAACCCGTAAGTCACCAATAAGTTTTTATTGCCAATCCTTTTAACTTGTTTGTATGAAAAGCCTTACTATCAACCACGCAGAAAATCCTCAGGAACTACACGGAATTGAATATACTACTGACCGGATGGAAATCCTTTTCAGAGCTATTTTTATCTTTTTGGTGTTTTGTGCATTGACATCTATTTTCTTCTTGTCTATTTTTTATTAAGCATAAACAATTATCATCAACGTGAAAAAGGCTCAATGATGGTGATTCATCGTTGAGCCTTTCCGTTTTTATGAATTGCTAAATTGATTTTTTAAGATGTAACTCTTATTCAGAGTGGATCTACAGGTCATTTTCCATAATTTCTGATTCCGGGACTCTTAATTCAATGTTAAGGAGTTATTCATTTTGTTCATTATGCGTTTATCGCCTCTGCACATTTTGTACAATGATATTAAGCATCTACTTTTATATTTCTAAAGTTGGCATAGGTTATGAAACCGGCGCGAGATCTCTATCTGAAGTGCCTTTCTTTTTTCTTACCACTTTAGCGGATCTGTTTCTACTTCATTGATATTTCTTCAAAGTTTCTTGGTACAACAAATGACACGGTATTATCTGCCAGCAGGTTTTCCGGCAGTAAGGCAATGGCTTGTCCGTCTACCAGCAGGGTAGTGGGTTTGAAGGGAATGCCATGTACAATGATCCGGTGATTTTTGTACGATGTTTCGTAGTTGATATAAGATTGTTTTTTAAGATAAAATTGTTGAGTAGTAGAACGTTGTTTGAAGCGGATGACGTTATACTGTCCGTTTTTGTAGCCGTAGTGATCGCCGGCATCTTCGTACAGTACGCTTTTCACTTCTGTGTCACCGAAGTAAACATGCAGCAGCATTTCTGTAACCGGTGTTTGCTGGGTGTACTGCATTTCCGGGAATTCCGGTAATACAGCGCCGGCCTTTACAAACAGGGGGATTTCGTCCAGTGGTGTTTTTACTTTGATTTCTTTTGCGCCTGCATATTTCTGATCGTTCCAGAAATAGTACCAGTTGCCTGCGGGTAGGTATACTGCTTTTTCCTGCATGCCTTTTTCGCTTACATGACTGATCAGCAGGGAATCGCCAAACATAAATTCATGCGAGCAGTTATGCGTGGCCACGTCTGTTTGCGCCACGAAAGCCAGGGGGCGCAGCATGGGCGTGCCGTGGGTGGCGTATTGCCAGAAGGTGGTATACAGGTAGGGGAGCAGTTTATATCTTAACGTAATAAACCTGGTCACTACTTTTTCGTACTCTGGTCCAAAGCTCCAGGGCTCCTGGTTGAAGCCGGTTTCATTACTGGCGGAGTGGGTACGCATGAGCGGGTGGAAAACGGCCAGTTGAATCCAGCGGGTATACAGTTCGCCATCGGGTTCGCCGATGAAGCCGCCGATATCGCTGCCGGTAAATGAAATACCGGAAACGGCTAAACGCTGGCATTGCACGCTGGCCAGCCAGAGGTGTTCCCAGCTGGATACGTTATCGCCGGTCCATACGGAAGACCAGCGCTGTGCGCCGGCATAGCAGGAGCGGGTAATGAGAAAGGAGCGGTTGGGCATCAGGTATTTTTTCATACCGGCTGCGGTGGCCTTGCTCATCAGGTGGCCGTATACGTTATGGGCCTTGCGGTGACTTACCTCTTCGCCGTCGTAGTCGTGGCGGACATCTTCAGGGAATGAGCCCATTTCAAATACGGCGGGTTCGTTCATATCGTTCCATACGCCGCGTACGCCGGTTTCGGCCAGGCTTTTGAACAGGCTGCTCCACCACTCCCGTACTTCGGGGTTGGTGTAGTCGGGGAATACGCATTTGCCGGGCCAAACGTCTCCTTCCATGAGTGCGCCATCGGCGCGTTTGCAGAAGTAGTTGTTTTTGATGCCTTCCTGGTACACGGCGTAGTCGGCGTCTACCTTAATGCCCGGATCAATGATCACTACTACTTTAAAACCTTCAGCGGCCAGTTCTTTGATCAATCCTGCGGGATCGGGGAACCATTCCTTGTTCCAGGTAAAGCAGCGGAAGCCGTCCATATAATCGATATCCAGGTAGATGACATCGCAGGGGATCTTCCGTTTCCGGAATTCTTTTGCGATTTCTTTTACGCGGGTGTCGGGGTAGTAGCTCCAGCGGCACTGGTGGTATCCTAATGCCCATAATGGCGGCAGTTCGGGGGTACCGGTGATTTTTGTATAGGATTCGGCCACTTCCAGCAGGTCGGGGCCGTAAATAAAGTAGTAGTTCATTTCACCGCCGCGGGCCCAGAAACTGCAGGCATCTTCCCTTTCTTTACCAAAATCAAAGATGGTGCGGAAGGTGTTATCGAAGAAAATGCCGTAGCCGATGCCATGATGCAGGCCGTAATAGAAAGGGATGTTCCTGTACAGGGGGTCGGTATCTTTCTGATAACCATAGGCATCTGTTCCGTAGTTTTCCAGGCGTTTACCCCGGAGATTCAGCTCGGTGGGTTTATCGCCCAATCCGTAGAAGCATTCCCCTTCCTGTACTAACTTACTGCAATACTGGATTTTACCTCCTTTGAGGAGGTAGTGCTGCCAGTGGTAACCCATTTCATCCTGGTTGATCACTTTCCCTTCCTTATCTGAGATGGTGATGCGGAGGTTATCGCGTGCTATAAATATCTTTAGTTCGTCTGTATAGATCTCAAAAGTTTCTTCCCACTCTTTGATACCGAATGCGATGGGTGATTCTTCCAGCGTATCGCTGGTGGCGTAGGAGAAGTCCCGTTGAAAAGAGCCTTCCGCAGCATATCTGAAGCGGATGATCTTGTCGGCAATTACCCTTATTTCGAGAATTGTTTCTGTAGTATAAAAACAAAAATAGTTTCCTTCTTTTTTCCAATCCCTGATACCATCGGGATAGTGTTTGGCGCCGTATTTACTGGACGAGGTTTCAACTTGCATAATCTCTTTTTCTGGATGCGCGGTAATGCGTTAACGAGGTCTTAAATTACATAAAAAAATCAGAGTAGTGGTAGTCCTTTTGCGTTAGATGCTTCTTTTTCTACGTTTACCCTTTAAATTAGCTGCTTTGCAAAAAATCTCCCCAGGTAAATAAATTACTTATTAACTTCATATCAATAAATTTACTTTTTGCTTTAACCTATTTTAGTGGGTGCACCTTTCCAGGAGCACCTTTTTGTTGGCAGCGGGCCGGGTTAACGGTGGTCCAGCACCCCGATTTCTTTTGCGGCTACATATACTTTCGTTCCTTTCCTTGCTTTTGCGGCGACATTAAATCCTTTACCGATTTTTTTCCAGTGATGACCGCCATCTTCTGAAATATCAGTGCCGGAAGTACCCGTAGCGATGAGCAGTTGCGGGGTGATCCAGGCCACGCAGGAGCGGTATCCGCCGGGAGGGGCAGCGGGAGCTTCCCAGCTGCGGCCGCCGTTGGCCGTGAGCATACAGTTGCCTGTGCGGGCGGTATCCTGCTTATAGTCGCCCCCTACGGCGATCCCGTTGGCAGTGTCGCGGAAGGCGATGGAAAATACGCCGGTAGTACTGCTGCCCTGTATCAGCGGGATCGTGTAGGCTTGCCCGTTATCCCCGCTTTTAAAGAGCCGGGCTACCTTGCCGCCGGTGGCGAAGTAAACGTTGTTCCCGGGAAACAGCGCCATGCTGGTGCCGCTGGCGGCGAAGATGGCTTCTCCTTCTGCAGCAGACGGCAGAGTGGGAGTGGGATCGGCTTTCCAGCTGCGGCCGCCGTTATGTGTCCGGATGACAGTAAATTTCCCGTCGATCGGATCACCAATAGCGATGCCTTCCTGTTCGTTAAAAAACTGCATGGCATCAAAGAAAATGCCCGGCCTGTTATCGTAGAATACCTGCTTCCAGGAATTTCCCCCATCTTCCGTTAAAAAAATCAGCGCCGGGGCGCCGGCATTCAAAACAATGGCTTTACGGGCATCAAAAGCATACAGTGAACGCCAGTCGCAGCTATCGCAGCCGGTAACGGTGGTCCATTTCCAGTGTTTACCACCGTTGGTGCTGTTGCCGACCTTGCCGCCGGTACCGGAAGCCCATACCACCTCATCTGTTACCACGCTGAGGCCCCGGATACTTTGAACCGGAGTAGCCGATATGATGTTTATATGATAACCGGTTGCCATTTCCTGGGCGGCTGCCGGGCGAAAAGCAAATATTAAAGTATAGCATCCCAACAGCAACAGGCGGCGCCATGTCCTGCATTTGTGAGTGATAAAGGGCCACTGCCGGGTATTTAAGCCTGGCCTGCCGGGTGTGGTGTTGGCTGTATTCATAAAGCATTTCGTTTATTCCCAATCTGTTACCGGGAAGAAAATTACAAAATTGCTACAAAGTGTGACGCAGATTTATATATTTGCAGATTACCTAACCTGCTTACTCACTAACAATATTCCAGTGCATCAACCGCATCGCTTAAAAATGTTTATCCTATGCTGTATATGGGGGCTCTTCCCCGGGATACTGCATGCGCAGGACAAACCATACATTTTTGACAGCTATAGCGTTAATGAGGGCCTTTCTCAAAGCACGGTATTCGATATCACCCGCGACGACCAGGGATTTATGTGGATTGCCACCCGCGACGGGATTAACCGTTTTGATGGCTATACCTTTAATGAATACCGGTATAAACCAAGCTCTCTTTACAAGGCGGGCGAAGGAAAAGGGGAGCTGGTAGCCCGCGGATCTACCGGCAACCGCGCGGTTATCAACCGTTTTGATCTGAAAGGGTATAAAGGTTTTTCTTTTTATAAAGACAGTCGCTCCCAACTGCTGCTGGCCCACAACAACGGGATCAGCGTGTACGATAAATACAAGAATAATTTTAGCAAACTGCTGGAAGATACAACCATTATAAATGCTGCGGAACGTGACAGTAATGTGAAGTTTGAGATCCTGGGAGAAGATACGGCCACAAATACGCTGTGGATATGGCGACCCATGAAAGGCATCTATGTGCTGGATAATACCACTTACGCCATACGTCGCATCATCCTGTATCCGCCGCAGTTTATGCAAAGAGGGATATTACCTTCCGCAGTGATGAAAGATGGGAATACCATCTGGATGAACGGGGATCAGGGCGAACTTTTTTCCCTGAATATCAAAAATCTCCGCATCTCCACCTATTGTTTGCCGGGTGTGGGCGACAGGCCATTGCTGCGCAACCTGAACAAAGACTCCATGATCATTATCAGTGCAGGTCATATTACGCTCTTCAACAAGCAACGCAACAAATTCAGCGACCTGGTTTTTGATATGAAGAATGAAAAGGGGGAGCCATTCATTCCCGCTGTGTCTGAACTGGATCAGTACGGCAACGTATGGATAGGCGGAAGCGATGGCGTGCTGATATACAGTATTGCGCTTAATGAAATTGTGCGGCATATTGTGAGCTTTAATACTTTTGAAACGCGGTCGTTCAATGATGTATCGTGGCTTTACCGTGATGTAGCAGACAACATGTGGGTAGGCACAGACGGCGATGGTCTGAAAAAATATTCCCCGCATAAAAAAGTATTTAACCTTTACCGTTCGCCTTACATCACGCATAACATGGTGCAGGCCGTGTACAAGCATGATGATGGCAAGTTGTATGTGGGACTGATGAGAGATGGGTTGAATATTTATGAAGACGGGGGAAAATTCCTGGAGCGTATTTCCAATGAATTATATCCGGGGAAATTTCCGGGCAACGATCTGGGCGCTATTTGCAGAGAGAATGGAGATCAGCTCTGGCTGCACTTTGCGGGGATGCACATCGGCCTGTTCAATGTGGAAACCAAATCGTTCCTGGATCTCACAGGAAAGGTAACGGCATTGGGTTTACCTACGCAGCTTGCGCCCTTCCCCTTCCTGTTTAAGCGCACCAACGGACAATTATATTTCAATTATGGCGGCTACCTGCTGATGTTTGACAATACCGAGAAAGGATATGAAGTAGCTGTAGTACATAATTTTTCAGATGAAGTATTGACTGCTTTTTATGAAGATTATCTGGGTAATCAGTACGTGGGTACGAAATCGGCGTTGTATATAAAACGTGTAGCTGACTCCCGTTGGAAAAGCGTGTTCCTTGCTCCCGGCACTACCGTAAAATCCATCAATAAAAATGCGCATAAAGAGTTGCTGGTGGCCACCAACAAAGGATTGTTCATCCTGGATGATGCAGGCCGTATCAAGCAGCATTACAACAGTTACGACAATCCCAAACTGATCAATGATTATATGTATGGCGTGTTGCTGGATGATAGAGACCGGATCTGGGTGAGCCATAATAAAGGACTGTCACAGATCAATCCGTTGACAGGTGAAATTACTACTTATAATTATGAAGATGGATTACAGTCGAACGAGTTTAACACCGGTGCATTTTACAAGTCAATCGACGGCGAATTATTTTTTGGCGGTATCCGTGGTGTGAATGGATTTTATCCAAAGAATTTCCGGGACAATTTATCCAATGCCAAAGTGATCATCCGCCGGATGGAGGTGCTGGACAAGCCTTATGAATCTGACACGGCCATTTCGTTGCTGAAGAAAATAGAGTTGCCTTATAACCAGAATACCATTGCGATAGAATTTGTGCCGCTGGAGTATACCAATCCGTTAAAGAACAAGGTGCAGTATAAGCTGGAAGGCGCGGATGAGGACTGGGTACAGGCCGGAACTTTCAGGATGGCGCGTTACACCAACCTGCATCCCGGCAGTTATGTGTTTAAGTTGAGAGCATCGAATAATGATGATATCTGGAGTACCGTTCCCACCACACTGGAGATCGTGATCCGGATTCCTTTCTGGCAGTCGCTGTGGTTCCGCTTTTTATTATTGCTGTTGCTGCTGGGCATTGCTTATTATTTCTCTACCCTGTATCTGGATTATAAGATCCGGCATGAGAAGCTGAAGCTGGAAAAGGAGCAGGCGGTAGACCAGGAGCGGGCGCGTATTTCCAGTGACATGCATGATGATCTTGGATCCGGGTTATCTACGATCCGGTTGCTGAGTGAAGTGGCTAAGCGGAAAATTCAGGATCCATCCCAGACGCGGGAAGTGGAGCGGATTTCTGAAACGGCGGGAGAAATGGTGGACAAGATGAGTGAGATTATCTGGGCGATGAGTTCATCCAATGATTCGCTGGCCAACCTGATTGCTTATATGAGAAGTTTTGCGGCCGAATTCCTGGAGCATGCGCACATCACGCATCAGTTTTATATTCCTGAAACGATTCCAAACATTAAGTTGAGTGGTGGTACGCGGAGGAATATTTACCTGGCGGTGAAAGAATCGTTGCATAATGTAGTGAAACATGCGAAGGCGACAGAGGTAATTGTGGAAGTGAAGATGCATAAAAATATGACGATAATGATTAAGGACAATGGAAAAGGGTTTGACCAGGAGAAGGTGAGGTTGTTTGGAAACGGATTAAAAAATATCCAGAAAAGAATGATATCAGTTGGAGGAAATGCGGATATCAGCTCGAATAATGGAACAATAGTTTTTCTCGATATCCCACTAAATTAACATACATTTGTTTTTAATAACATTTAAGTGTTATAATTCCTTTAAACATGACGGTATACTCAAAGAAGAAGTCCCAGGATAACATGGAGACTATCACTATTGCGATAGTAGAAGACAATCATGATATCCGCACGGCTATGGAATTGCTGATTAATGGTTCTGACGGTTATGCCTGTGTAGGGACATTCAATAATGCGGAAACTGCCGTGGAGCAAATCCCTCAATTGATGCCTAATGTAGTGTTGATGGATTTCAACCTGCCGGGTGGTATGAATGGTATTGAATGTATTGCGCAGTTGAAGCGGGAGCATCCTGATATGCAGTTTATGATGCTGACAGTGTATGAAGATGACGATAAAATCTTTATGGCGCTGGAGGCAGGTGCGAGTGGTTATATTCTTAAAAAAACATCTCCGGGTGAATTACTGGAAGCCATCCGAGATTTATATGATGGCGGTTCCCCGATGAGTTCGCAGATAGCGAGGAGAGTGGTGGCATTTTTCCAGAAGCAGGCGAAGCCGAATCCGGCGCTTGAAGCATTGACTACACGTGAAAAAGAAATCCTGGATCAGTTGTCGAAAGGTTATTTGTACAAAGAAATTGCCAGTAACCTGTTTATCAGTATTGAAACGGTAAGACGCCACGTACATAATATTTATGAAAAGCTGCATGTACGCAGCCGTACTGATGCGGTGAATAAATATTATAACAGATAGTCAGTAATTCAGGGATTTTATTGTTTGCTGAACAGGAAGCAATAAAATCCCTGAATGTTTTTCAACGGTGTGCTGTTTTAGGTTTGAACACCAGGTGCACAGATAATACCACAGCAGCAATCAACAGGCAGGCAAGTTTAAATAACAGACCAGTTTTCATAGGATAGGGATTTACGGTTAATAGGTAATATGGTTAAGGCATAACACTCCCTGATGGCTATTGCCAGGCTGATGTGACCAGTTGTGAATATTGTATGAAAGCCGTTTGTTGGTAAAAGCAGGTAAAATTGATCATCGCATCATTTGCCATGCATCAAATTTCCGGATAAGGCGAAGGAATTTATTTCCGATGCTGTTATCCTCTTCTTTTTTAATGAAGTAAGTAGCTACGAGTGCTACCAGAAAAACTGCGGTAAGCAGGATTAGGAATAGTATTTTCATAAGGACATAGGTTAGGATATCTCAAAATTGTTGACTTATGTAAATATAAATAAAATTCTGATATAAGGATTCATTCACATTAGTTTTTTTTATACCATTTTCATGTGATACTTCCCGAAAATCCCCAAAACTGTTCATTATCTCCCGGAAATATAAAATTTAACAGTCTTAATACATTGGTAATAAATAATGTAAGCATAGTGTATAACTTATACTTGGGATGATTCCCTGAATCCTTTATTTTTGCCAGCAATCAGATTTTGCTAAAAGATTTAGTATCCTTGCAAAACATTGCATGACCTGCGAAACAATAGTATTTAGGAAATTATAATATATTATGGCAAACACGGACAAAACGGATAACAAAGATCTATTTGCTTCCTATACGGAAGACTCCATACGGTCGCTGGACTGGCGGGAGCATATCCGCCTCCGGCCTGGTATGTATATCGGTAAACTGGGTGATGGATCGAGTATGGATGATGGTATTTACATCCTGCTTAAAGAGGTAACGGATAACTGTATTGACGAGCATACGATGGGCTTTGGCAAACAGGTTGATATCAAAGTAACGGAGCATCATGTCACCATCCGCGATTTTGGCCGGGGAATTCCTTTGGGAAAGGTGGTGGATGTAGTGAGTAAGATCAATACCGGCGCCAAGTACGATAGCAAAGCCTTTCAGAAATCAGTTGGTTTGAACGGGGTAGGTACCAAAGCAGTAAATGCTTTGTCCAGTTACTTCAAGGTGCAGTCTGTTCGTGACGGCCGCATGAAAACCGCTGAGTTTGAGAGAGGGGTTTTAATAAAAGAGCATAAAGAAACCGCGACTACGGAACCCAATGGTACCCTGGTTACGTTCACACCGGACGACACGGTATTTAAGAACTACCGTTTTATCCCGGAATTCCTGGAGAACCAGATCTGGAACTATTGTTTTTTGAATGCGGGTCTCACCGTTAGCTTTAACGGCAAGAAATACATTTCAAAGAATGGTTTGCTGGATTTGCTGCAGCGTAAAACGAATGAAGAGGATCTGCGTTACCCGATCATTCACCTGAAGGGAGAAGATATTGAAGTAGCGATTACCCATGAGAGCCAGTACGGAGAAGAGTATTATTCTTTTGTAAACGGGCAGCATACCACCCAGGGTGGTACGCACCTGGCGGCTTTCCGGGAGGCGTTTGTAAAAACGGTGCGCGACTTCTACAAGAAAGATTACGAGGCTACTGATATCAGGGCATCTATTTGTGCGGCGGTATCCATCCGGGTACAGGAGCCGGTATTTGAATCGCAAACGAAAACCAAGCTGGGGTCACAGGTAGTTTTTGAAAATGGGCCGTCTGTAAAGGCGTTTGTACTGGAATTCCTTTCCAAACATCTCGACGATTACCTGCACCGTAACCCGGCGATTGCCGATGCGTTGAAGAAGCGTATTGAGCAGAGTGAGCGTGAGCGCAAGGAGCTGGCGGGTATCAAGAAACTGGCGAATGAAAGAGCGAAGAAAGCTAACCTTCATAACAAGAAGCTGCGCGACTGCCGTTTGCACCTGAATGATGAGCTTACGGGGAAAGATAAGGGAGAACAGGAAGCCCGGAGGTTGGATTCCACCATCTTTATTACAGAGGGTGATTCTGCCAGTGGTTCCATCACCAAATCGCGCAACGTGGAAACGCAGGCGGTGTTTAGTCTGCGTGGTAAGCCGCTGAACAGTTTTGGTCTTACCAAGAAGGTGGTGTATGAGAACGAGGAGTTCAATCTCCTGCAGCATGCGTTGAATATTGAGGACGGGCTGGAAGGGCTGCGCTACAATAACATTGTGGTGGCTACCGATGCCGATGTGGATGGTATGCACATCCGTTTGTTGCTGTTGACTTTCTTCCTGCAATTTTTTCCTGACCTGGTAAAGAACGGGCACGTATATATCCTGGAAACGCCGTTGTTCCGGGTGCGTAACAAGCAGCAAACTATTTATTGCTATAATGAAGATGAGAAACAGAAGGCGGTAAAGAAGCTGGGCAACAAGCCGGAGATCACCCGTTTTAAAGGATTGGGAGAAATTTCTCCGGATGAATTTGGCCGTTTTATCGGGGAAGATATCCGTATTGAGCCGATCATTTTATCGAAAGATATTCACGTCCAGAAGTTACTGGAATACTATATGGGTAAAAATACCCAGACCCGCCAGGAGTTTATCATCAACAACCTGCGGTATGAAAAGGATTTAGTAGAAGAAACAGTATAGAAAGGCATATGGGCTTAATACACATTGTTTTTGGTCAGTCTTCAGTTCCTGTGTTGGGAGAGGCGATAGCGATGGATGAGAAAATGAGTGGAGAGATCCGCTGTTTTGAAGATGATCTGTCCGTTGGACCGTTATTTATCCTGGACACCAAAGAGGGCCGTGCCGGCCGTCGCCAGTTCTGGCAGCAGCTGGCGGGTATAGAACCGGCAGTTCCGGCAGCCGGTGAAGAACCGGCCGCGGAAGAAGTGACCGGCGATCCTGATGATGCCGATCTTTTTAAATCCCTGAAAGCGCAACTAAAGGAAGACCCCGAACAGGAAGTATGGATATGGGCCGGGCAAAACGCACGTGATGTATGCGGGTACTACTGGCTGGTAAGTCAGCTGTATGATTTTGCAGGACGCATCCATATTATTTACCTCAACAACCTGCCTTTCCTGAATGAAAAGGGAGCGGTGTTTTATCCTACACATCTGCACCAGATATTGCCAAAGGAATTCCTGAAGGCAAAGAAGCTGGCGCGTGCTATTTCACTGGCAGAATACGAGCTGGATGGCGATGAGTGGCATCGCCTGATGAATGAGAATGCAGGTATCCGTTTACTGGAAGGAGGAAAGAAGATCAAAGGAGAACCCACCCTGTTTTATGACAAGGAGTTACTGGCGCAGAGTGGAAAAGAGTTTGTAAAAGCATGGCGGGTAGTGCAGCAGGTGACGGGTAAACTGAAATACCCTGTGATGGACCAGTTCCTGGGCTGGCGGCTGAAAGAGTTGATCCGCGACGGCAAGCTGGAGAGCAGGGGCGATCTGAAAACCATTCGTGATTTTGAAGTGAAGCTGCCAGGAGAAACCGTTGAAAATCCAACCACCGTATGATAACCGTAACACCACTGGAACTGATGGGTGCTGATGACCGCGGCAGCGGTTATTTCTGGAACTGCAACCGTACGGGCGATTTCCTGGTTTGCTACCGGAATGCCGGCAGCAGCAGCGGTCAGCATTACCACGAAGGTAAAAGCGATAATAAAAATCCGGAAGTACTGTACCTGTTTACCGGCAAGGCCGCCATTCACTGGTGTGCGCTGGGAGGGCATGAAATAGTGACTACGGAGGTAACGGCGCCGGCCAGGGTAGAAGTACCTGTGAATGTGTGGCATCAGCTGGTGGCCATTACAGATTGCTGCTTTATAGAACTGAACTCCCTTGAAGATGTACAGAAAGACAGTGTACGTATCTGGCGGGAGGATTTTGAAAAAATGATTAACGTAAAACCGTAAGTGTATTATACATGGACATGGAAAATAAAACATCAGACGAATCTCTGCACAATGTCATCCACGTTGGAGGCATGTATGAGAGCTGGTTCCTGGATTACGCCTCTTATGTAATCCTGGAGCGGGCGGTGCCCAGCATGGAAGATGGGCTGAAGCCCGTACAGCGTCGTATCCTGCACGCCATGAGAGAAATGGACGATGGCCGTTATAATAAAGTGGCCAATGTGATCGGGCAAACGATGCAGTATCACCCGCATGGGGATGCTTCTATCAGTGATGCTATTGTTAACCTCGGACAAAAAGACCTGCTGATTGATACCCAGGGTAACTGGGGCGATGTAAGAACCGGTGATGATGCGGCAGCAGCCAGGTATATTGAGGCGCGCCTGTCGAAGTTTGCGCTGGATGTAGCATTTAACCCTAAAACTACTTCCTGGCAGCTTAGCTACGACGGCCGTAAAAACGAGCCACTGGCATTACCGATGAAGTTCCCGCTGCTATTGGCACAGGGAGCGGAAGGTATCGCGGTTGGTTTATCTACCAAAATATTACCACACAATTTCATTGAACTCATAGATGCTTCGATAAAATACCTCCGTGGCAAAAAGTTTGAACTGTTCCCCGATTTTGTTACCGGCGGGATGGTGGATATTGCCAGCTACAACGATGGTAAACGCGGTGGTAAAGTAAGGGTGCGTGCACATATTGAAGAGAAAGACAAAAAGACGCTGCTGATTAAGGATGTACCTTATGGTATCACCACCACGCAGCTGATGGAGTCTATTGTAAAAGCCAATGATAACGGCAAGATCAAGATCAGGAAAGTAGTGGATAATACCGCTGCGGAAGTGGAAATAGAAGTGCAGCTGGCGCCGGGTATTTCACCGGATATTACCATTGATGCGTTGTACGCATTCACGGATTGTGAAATCTCCATTTCCCCGAATGCCTGCGTAATCGTAAGTGATAAACCACAGTTCCTCACTGCTTCCGATCTGCTGAAATCTTCCGCTGATTATACCAAAGACCTGCTGAAGCAGGAACTGGAAATCAAACTGGCGGAATTACAGGAGAAATGGCACTATACCTCCCTGGAAAAACTCTTCTTTGAAAAAGGGATCTACAAGGAACTGGAGCAAAAGCATAAGGACTGGGAAACCGTACTGAATGCGATTGATAAAGGGTTTACACCGTATAAGAAACAACTGAAACGCGAAATTACCCGCGAGGATATTGTGAAACTAACGGAAAAGCCTGTACGCCGTATTTACCGGTTGGATATCAATGAACTGAATGAACAGATCAAGGGTATTGAAGCGGAAATTAAAGAAGTGAAGAATCACCTGGCGAACCTCACCGATTACACCGTGGCTTACTACGACAACCTGCTGAAGAAGTATGGTAAAGGCCGTGAACGTAAAACGGTGATCAAAACATTCGACAACATCCAGGTAGCGCAGGTGGCTATTGCCAACACTAAAATATATGTGAACCGTGCAGATGGTTTCATTGGTACTTCCCTGAAAAAAGATGAGTTTGTGGCAGATTGTTCTGACCTCGACAGCATCATTGTATTCCGCCGGGATGGTAAAATGCTGGTGACGAAAGTAGCCGATAAAACCTTTGTGGGCAAGGATATCATTCATGTGGATATTTTCCGTAAGAATGATGAGCGTACTACCTACAACATGATCTATGTGGAAGGTAAGACGGGGGTGAGCTACGCCAAACGTTTCAATGTAACGGGTGTTACACGCGACAAAGAATATGACCTGGCGCATAAAGGAGAGAAAAATTCCAAAGTGCATTACTTTTCTTCCAACCCTAACGGGGAAGCAGAAGTGGTGACCATCAAGCTGAGCCCGAACTGCAGCGCGCGTAACAAGGAGTTCGACCTGTTTTTTGAAACTATTGCGATCAAGGGACGTAGCTCTATGGGTAACGTGGTCACCAAATACCCTATCCGTGGTGTGAAGTTTAAGGAAAAAGGGGTATCTACACTGGCCGGACAAAAGATCTGGTACGATACAGAAACCGGTCGTTTGAATACCGAAGAACGTGGCGTGTATATTGGCGCTTTTGAAGGGGAAGACAAGATCTTTGTTGCCTTTAAAAATGGTACTTATGAGCTTACGAATTATGATCTTACCAACCGGTACGAGTCGAATGATGTAGTGTATATTGAGAAGTTCAACCCGGAAAAAACGGTAACGGCCATTTACTTTGACGCTGATAAGAAGCAGTTCAATGTGAAACGTTTCCGGATTGAAACGCAGACATTGAATAATAAATTCAACTTCATCAAGGAGGGGGCGAACAATTACCTGGAAATGGTGACCACGCATACCCAGCCTGTGGTGTTGCTGAAAACAGGCAAGAAACGCAGTCCGGAAGAAGAGGAAATAGACCTTTCCGAATTTGTGGAAGTTACCGGCTGGAAGGCAGTGGGAACAAGGATTGCAGGGGATGACCTGATCAGTGCAGAGTTATTGTCTGAAGATGAAGATCCGGATCCGAATGAAGAAGGACCGGCAGGCGGACAGGGCGAATTGTTCTAGTTGCCTGTTGTGGAAGATATAAAAAGCGGATAGCAAATAATGCTGTCCGCTTTTTGTTTTTGTAAGATGATTATATTTTGCCGCCCAGGTTTCTGATCATCTTTTCCAGGAAGTTGATAGCCGCCAGATATTCTTCTGTTGTGATGCCTTCCATTACTTTTTCCCGGTTTTTCACCTGGAGGGCTTCGATGGCGGCGTACTCCTGTTTCCCGGCATCCGTAAAGGAATAGAGATCATCGGTATGTTGGATCCAGTTGCGGTTGAGCAATATTTCCAGGACTTCGTCCAGCTCTGCTTCGGTGAGGAAGCGGCTTACCTGGTGGTAAAACAGCTCTTTGGAAATCTTCTCGTGCTTGTCTATATTTTTCAATACCTGCCAATGAAACCTGTTGATGTCAAAGGATTCGAAAGCTATATTGGTGTAGTGGGTGATGAGGCTGTCGGCTTCCTTCAGGTACCAGCCGATGGGCAGCTTTTGGTCTATTTCGGATTGCATAAAGTTGTTTTTAATCTTTGATGGGGGTGGTTACTTCGATCATGATAGTGTTGAAGATAAAGTAGAACCCGAAGGTCTTGCGCATGATCTGTGGCACCTGGTCCCGTACGATTCCTCCGCTTTGCAGTCGCTCCCAGGTGGCAGTTACTGCGGCTTTATCTTCCAGATAAAATCGAGGTAGGTTTCAAATAGTGTCCGGGTTGCCGGCATCTCTTTTACGCTGAGGTTTAAGTGATTAAGTTGCATTGTAATGTTGTCGGTAAATGAATGTTCGCTCTTTTATAATGCAAATATAGGAGAATGATTGTTTTTTTAAAGAAAAAAATGAATTTTTTCAGATGGGGTATTAGCTGGGATCGGCGATGAAGTTATTGTTGCTTTCCATATTCAGGGGGATATAGATCCGTTCCCATTCGTTGCCATCGGTTACTTCCCAGGTATGGCCGGGGCCGTCGATATCTTCTGCGATGAGGATAATGCCGGGTTCAAGGATGAAGGTATCGCCGTTGGTGACGGTAAATTTGAGTCTGCCTTTCAGCGTTATCACAAACTGGCGCCGGGGCGCCGGGTGGGGGATATTTTCCAGCTGACCGGTTCCGGTTTGACAAAAGAAATAGTTCACATCAATTTTGTTCCGGGTCGGAATCTTACCGGTTTCAAAGGAGCAGTCTGTTTCGTTGATATTGAAAAGCCTGATGGCCCTGATGTATGTTGATTCGTTGTCCGTTGCTGCCATGTGATTGCTTTATTGTTTCTTCTTTTGTGTGGGTTTCTTTGGTGTTGTTTGTTGAAAATCTTCTGCCGACTTTGGCTGGGTCATACTTTTTTTCTTCTGATCCAGCGGTTGCGGGGTAGGAGCGCCTTTCCCAAGCGGGATGGCATCATGAAAAATTTTATTTACATGCATCCATTTGCCGGCCTGCCATTTGAAGCCTTCGTAATCCATATCGGTTACGTAGGTGAATTTCTTCATGGGCTCATTGGTTTCAGAGATGAGGTGATCAAACACGATCATATCCAGTTCCTTGTTATAGTTGAGCGTAGCGGTGCTTTCTTTTTTATATTCAATGATAAAGCGGTTACGCGTGGGTTTTGGGGTGCTGTCTTCCGCAAAACTAAAAAACGGGCCGCCCAGTACTGGTGTTCCATTTTTAAATGTGAGCATTTCCACTATTTTCTTCTGGCTGCGGGGATTGTTGGCATCCCAGCCGAAGAGTGTATAATACTCTTTGTTGAAGTAGTGGCGGTGCACAATATTGTAATAGAGGCAGCCGTACCAGGATTTATTATCGCTGATGGTATCGGTGTTGGTCATATAATCGGAGGCGTCAAACAGGGGAAAGAGTTTCAGCTGTCCGTCGGGGGTATTCATCTGGATGGCGCCGAAATGGCGGTAGAAGCCGTTTTCGCGCTCCAGCGCCCAGGTGAAGATGCGGAAGGTGCTGTCCTGTGGATATTGAATGGAGATTGTTTTCAGGGAATCGAACGGAAAACGGAAGGAGTATTTTGTTTTCAGTGTTCTCACCAGGAGGGGAATGAATTCTTCCGTAGCCCGTTGCCGGCCATCATCGCCTTTCCCGTTGAAGATATCCTGACTAAGGACCTGCAGGGTATCCTGGTTACGCATTAACTGTTTCAGTCCTGCTGCATCCGGCTGCTGTGCCAGGGCCAGCAGGGAGATAAACACGAGGAGCAGTGACAGTAGTGGTTTTTTTGCCATATCTATTATACGGTTACGGCTGAGAATTATTGTACAGCCTGTGCAAACTGCAGCAGGTTTTGATATCGCTGATCGATCAGCGGGTGTGGAAAGGGTGTTTCAGGGCGGGTAGACGGGATAAAGATGGTTTGCATGCCCAGGCTTTTCCCGAACTGCATGTCACTTAATGTATTGCCTACCATTACGGACGTGCTGAAATCAATATCCGGGAAATCGTGTTTTGCCTGCATACCCATGCCGGTGGCTGGTTTACGGCAAGGACTGTTGCTATCTACATCCGGGCAAAAATAGATACCATCAATTTTGCCGCCGTGCCGTTCAATTTGTTGCAGCATTTGCGTATGAATTTCCTGTAAGCCCGCTGTAGTGAGCAATCCGCGGCCAATACAGCGTTGGTTGGTGATCACAATAATGCGTTCGAAACGGTTCGCGAGAATGGGCATAGCCGCCAGCACGCCTTCACTGAAGTGAAACATATCCGGCCGGAGCACGTATCCGTCGCGGATTTCATCGTTGATTACGCCGTCTCTGTCGAGGAATAGGGTCATGATACCAATACTTTTTTTGCTGCTTCGTAATCTTCCGGGATACCGATATCGATGAAATAGGTATCGCTGATGAAACCGTATAATTTTCCTGCGTGTGCGCCGGGCTCCAGTACTTCTTTCTCAAAAGAAAATTTCTCCGGCAGCGACAGGCTTTCCAGGAAACCGGCGGAAGTGCGGTAGATGCCGCCGTTGATCAATCCTTCTTCACAATATTTTTTTTCATGGAAACGGGTGATCTGCTGATGTTCATCCAGCTGGATGCTGCCATAGCGATCAAACTGTTTCATGGGTTTCAGCGCCAGTGACAGCGGGCTTTGATGGGCCTGGTGAAAGTTATTGAATGCGGCGAGATCCACATCAAAATAAGTATCGCCGTTAACGATGAAGATCTCGTTGCCTTTCACGGCAGACAGGGCATTGATGATACCGCCACCGGTGCCTAATGGTTCCGGTTCTGTGGTAAAGGATACACGTAGCGGCAATTTCATGCTGTTGCACCAGTTTATGACTTGTTCAGACAGGTATCCGAGCGACAATACCGCGTGGTTAATGCCTTGTTTATGCAGGTATTGCAGCAGGTAATATAAAAAAGGATGTTCACCGAGGGGCGCCATGCATTTAGGCTTATCGGCCACTACGCTTCTGAGGCGGGTGCCGAGGCCCCCGGCGAGTACGATACATTCTCTCGTCATGCGCCAAACAGGTTGTTTTCCACTATTTCGCAAATAATATGTCCTACGGTGATGTGTGCTTCCTGTATGCGGGGCGTATCGCCGGAGGGGATATTGATCAGGTAATCGCTTCCTTCTTTCATTTTGCCGCCGGTGGCGCCGGTCATGCTTACAACGATCATACCCTGTTCCTTTGCTACTTTTATAGCTTCCAGGATATTAGTGGAGTTACCGGAGGTAGAAATGCCTACCAGTATATCTCCCGGGCGGCCGATGCCTTTCAGGATGCGGGCATATACCTGGTCGTAGCCATAGTCGTTGCCTACTGCGGTGATATAAGAAGTATTGCAATGCAGGGCCTCTGCATACAGTGGCTGGCGGTCTTTATAAAACCGGCCCGAAAATTCTGCGGCCAGGTGTTGTGCATCTGCGGCGCTGCCGCCGTTACCGCAGAAAAGGATTTTATGATCAGTTTGCAGGCTGTGTGTAATGGCTTCTGCTACCAGTTGGATGGTATTTAACAACGGTTCATCCTGGCAGATGGCTTCTTTTACAGCGATGCTTTCCCGGATCTTATTGGCAATGAATTGTTTCATCAGCAGATTTTTTGATTTGTTGCGTCCTTAAATGCTCCACGTTTGAATACCGTGATTAGTAAAGGTATAGCGTTTAACATCTCCGCCAAAACCGCTTAGTGCGTCTACCACAGCGAAGCGGGTATTTTTCGGACAATAGAAGATCATGAATCCGCCACCGCCGGCGCCTGAGATTTTACCACCGCTGGCGCCGGCTTTGCGGGCAGCTTCGTAAATTTCATCGAGCTGGGGGTTGGTGATGCCCTGGGCCATCTTCTTTTTATTTTCAAAGCCGTAGTTCAGGATTTCACCGATTTTATCGATGGTGCCCCGCAGCAGTGCTTCCTTCATCATCACCGCCTGTTCTTTCAGCTGGTGCATGGCTTCTATGGAAGCATCTTTTTTATCGGTTACATTTTTTTGTTGTTCGGAGATGATGGCAGAAGATAACCGGCTGGTAGATGTATAGAACAGTACCAGGTTATTTTCCAGTTCATAGAGGTTTACTTCTTTGATGCGGAGGGGATTTACAATTACTTTATCGCCCTGGTAAAACTCCATGAAGTTTACACCGCCAAAGGTGGCTGCGTATTGGTCCTGCTTACCACCGGCCTGGTTCAGGTCTTCGCGTTCAATAGAATAGGCGAGGTGGGCCATGTCATATTCTCCCAGTGGTAATTTGAGCCATTCCGCAAATGCGCCCAGTACAGCTACCACGAGGGTAGAGGAGGTGCCGAGGCCGGAGCCGGCAGGAGCATCTACAAAGGTGGTGAGTTTAAAACCGGTGGATGGTAAGGAGCCATAATCTTTTTGTACGCGGTTAATCACGCCCTTGAGGATATCCAGTTTGCCATCTAACGGTAAAGGGTATACGGCATCATAAGTAGCTGTTTCCCTTCTGTCTGCGCAGTCAAAAATCACTTGTCCGTTCTGGAGTGGTTCAATAGATGCGCGTGCATATAAAGAAATGGTGGCGTTGAGGATGGCGCCACCGTATAAGTCCGAATACGGGCTTACATCTGTGCCACCACCGGCAAGACCTATACGTAAAGGTGCTTTGCTTCTGTAAATCATGCTAGTTGTCAGGTTTAGTTTGTTGGCGATGTAGTCAACAATTATGATGCCGCTGTATTCACCAGCGGCAGATTCATCAGCGATCCGCTGCCAGCGTATGAATTTCTTTTGCCAGCCTGGCCCATGAATACTGGAGTTTCTCTTTCCGGAGAGCTTCCACCATATCTGCTTCGCGGTTTTCCACGAAATATTTTTCGATAGCGGCTGCAATAGATGCTGGTTCCGGTGCTGCCTGGAATCCTACCACGCCATCCGGCACCATTTCCACGAGGCCGCCTACATTGGTTACCACCATTGGTTTTTCAAAGTGATAGGCGATCTGTGAAATGCCGCTCTGGGTAGCGCTTTTATAGGGTTGTACCACCAGGTCGGCGGCACAGAAATAGTTTTTAACGGCTTCGTTGGGAATGAAATCGGTGTGCATCAGCACACGGTCGCCCAGTTGCAGTTTATTCAGCAGTTCCAGGTAAGGGGCTGCATCTTCATAATATTCACCGGCTACGATGGCGTGTACATCCAGCTTTTTCAGTCTTTCATCCGCCATTGCCTGCAGCAGGAGGTCGAGACCTTTATACTGGCGGATAAAGCCAAAGAAAAGAATATATTTTTTGCCCGGGTTCAGTTTCAGTTGGGTGCGGGCTTCTTCTTTGGATATCAGGGGGCCGTAGTTATCGTAGATAGGATGCGGAATGAGGGAGGCTTTTTTTACCGGTTCAAATACCCGCAGGTCGTTGAGTACCGACTGGCTCATGGCAATGAAGGCATCTACCGGTTTCAGGAAGTACTTTGTAAAAGCAATATCCCCGGGTCTTTTTTCATGCGGTACTACGTTATCCAGTACTGCAATTACTTTGGTATGTTTTCTTTTGCCTAACCGGAGCAGGGAGCCTAATGCCGGGCCCATGATGGGCAGCCAGTATTTGGTGATGATGATATCCGGGTTCATTTTCCGGATTTTGCGGCCGGTTATTAACCAGTTCAGCGGATTTACGGAGTTGATCAATCTTTTGATGCGGAGATGTGCCGGAGCGGGGTCGGTAGAGAACTGGCTTTTTCCGGGGAAAAAGAATTTGGGGTATTGTATGGTAAAGGTCCATATTTCAACCTCATCTGTTTGCTGGAGTTCTTCTGCGAGTCGCTCGTTATAAGCAGCCAGCCCACCCCGGAAAGGGTAGGCTGTACCTAAAATAAGTATTTTCTTTTTGTTAGCCATAGATTCAGATAACGATAGTGAATGAGCGGATCAGCGTCTGCGGTTATGTAGATGCGATAACTGCAACTCTTCATCCGTAACATTACTGGTGTGGTCCATCCGCTCTTCCACCAGGTAGGAATTACGTTCGGTGGCATTGCGTGTTACCAGCTCTCCGATAAAACCGGTGAGGAATAACTGGGAACCGATGATCATACAAAGCAGCCCGAAATAAAACAGGGGTCTGTCTGTCATATTTACTTTATCAAAGAATATTTTTGCCAGTGCGAGGTAAGCGGCTACTACAAATCCCACGAAGAAGGAGAGGGAGCCCAGTGCGCCGAAGAGGTGCATGGGGCGTTTGCCGAATTTGCCGATAAACATGATGGTGGCCAGATCCAGGAAGCCGTTGATAAAGCGTTCCAGTCCGAATTTGGTGACGCCGTATTTGCGGGCGCGGTGTTCCACTACTTTTTCCCCTATTTTACGGAAGCCATTCCATTTGGCGATAACGGGGATATAACGGTGCATTTCCCCGTATACTTCTATGGACTTCACCACTTTTTTGCGATAGGCTTTCAGACCGCAGTTCATGTCGTGCAGTTTCACGCCGCTCATGCGGGTAGTGGTGTAGTTGTATAATTTTGAAGGAAGGTTTTTGGTGAAGGCATTATCGTAACGTTTCTTTTTCCAGCCGCTCACGAGGTCGAATCCTTCTTCCACGATCATGCGGTAGAGTTCCGGTATTTCATCCGGGCTATCCTGGAGATCGGCATCCATTGTGATTACTACGTCTCCCTGTGCTGCATTGAAGCCTTCGTTGAGGGCGGCTGACTTGCCATAGTTGCGCTGGAATTTGATCCCTTTTACAAGGGGATTCTGCGCAGCCAGTTGTTGTATAACGGCCCATGAGTCGTCGGTACTGCCATCGTCCACCATCCATACCTCGTAGGTGAAATGGTGTGCGTCCATCACTCTTTCAATCCATGCCGCGAGTTCCGGCAGGGATTCTTCTTCGTTTTTTAAAGGAACGATTACGGATATGTTCATCTTAACAGAATAGTATTATTATAATGGTCTTTCAGCTGGCTTTTTGCGTAAGATCAGTGCGATAATTGCTGATACTGCAAAATAGAATATAATTCCCTTCAGAAAGTCCATGAAAGATTTTTTAATACCAACGTTGAAATCGGTTTTACTTAATTCATCCAGTTGTTTATCAATTTCCTCCTGCGGGGCTTTGAATTTGTGCATCCACTTTTCTGTAGACTCCAGCAGGTTATCTTTCAGTGCGCCTACCAGTGATGGATCAATATATTTATACAGTATATACTGGTAAACGGTAATAAAGGCCGTTCCGATGATAAACGCCGTGAATACGGGTTTCAGTACTTCTTTAAAACCGATATAACCTCCCTGTTGTTTTCTTGCTTCCAGGCCGGCGAATATTGCAATAACGATAAACACTGCCAGTTGCAACACGCTGTTCCACCATGCAAACAGTACAGATGGGCCGGCGACGTAGGTAATTACGTTCAGGAATATCAGGGATACGCCTCCCACTATGCCCCATAACAGGCCTGGGTTAGAACTTTTCTGCATATAGGTTAATTATTTAGATGAAATACGGGTCCATTCACAGTGGCATGTACTTTTCCCTTCAGTTGTTCGCCAATATACGCTGAATTTTTGGACCGGGAAGCGATGTGGGCTTTGGTAAACTGCCAGCTGGCTTCCGGGTCAAAGATGGTAAGGTTGGCGGCGGCGCCTTCCTGCAGGGCAGGCTGCGGCAAACCGAATATTTTCCGGGGGTGAATGGTGAGCATGTTGATCAGCTGTTCCAGCGGCAGGTGGGGCAGGTATTGCCTTATTACGCCGAAAGCGCTTTCCAGGCCGATCATACCGTTTTTAGCGTATTCAAACTCTACCTGTTTGGCATCCCAGTCCTGCGGTGTATGATGGGTGGCGATGCAATCTATGGTGCCGTGTAAAACGGCTTCCTGCAGGGCTTTCACATCGTCTGCACTGCGCAGCGGCGGATTTACCTTCAGGTGGGTATCGTAGTTGATGAGCTGGGCATCGGTTAATGACAGGTGATAAGGCGTTACCGAGCAGGTGACTTTGATTCCTGCTGCTTTGGCGGCCGCGATCATTTCCACTGATTTGCGGGTGCTGACACCGGTAAAGTGGATGCGTGAATCGGTGTATTTCGCCAGCTCAAGGTCGCGCTGAATGATGAGTTCTTCTGCCAGTGCGGGTTTGCCGGGCATTCCCAGCCGGGTGGAGTAGATGCCTTCGTGCATGAGTCCATGTGCGGAAATACTCTGGTCATCCGGCAGTTGTATGAGGGTGCCGTCGAATGCTTTGATGTATTGCAGCGCTTTGAGCATGAGGCCGGGCGACTGTAAAGGTTTGAGGCCATCGGAGAAGGCTATGGCGCCTGCCTGCTGCATTTCATACATTTCTGCGAGGCCGGTACCTTCCAGGTTTTTAGTGGCAGCGCCAATTGGCAGTACTGTGACCGCCGAATGACGGGATCTGCTCAGTACGTATTCGATTTGCGGTTTGGTATGCAGGGCAGGCTGGGTGTTAGGTACTACCATCACGGTGGTATACCCACCGGTAGCAGCAGCCTTGATGCCGCTTTGCAGATCCTCTTTGTGTTCCTGTCCGGGGTCGCAGAAATGTGCGAAAACATCCATCCAGCCGGCGGAAACATGCAGGTTATCACCTGAAATAACCGTTGCCCGGGCATCTTCGAGGTTGTTACCGACCTGCTGAATGATGCCGTTCTGAATAGAAATGTCTTTTTGCTGCCCGTGCAAGGGTGAGGAAGGCGCTATGATCTTTACGTTCTTGAGTAGTATGTGCATGCTTTACGTTCTATAACCGGTCCGAAAATACAGGGGCAAATGTAACATAAAACTGTTAATTGTTGAAGGGAAGGGCGCCCTACTTTTCGGATGGCTGTTCAGGTTGGTATGATAATTGAAAATGCAGGGGTAGCAGATCAAAATAACTACTGATGATTGATTACCTTTCTAACCTCGTAGCACGGATATGCGACCGCTCAGAACAATTGCATAATGGCCAGACGACCAGCTGGCAGGCCCTTCGCGAAGCAGAACAACTCGCCAATCACGCTTATATACCCCTACTTTATCAATACATTGAGCAGGAGCCCGACAAAGATAAGCGCCGCGCCGCCTGCTTTATTATCACCCAGCTTTCCAGGAATACCAATGATCCGGAAGTAATCCGTTTCCTGTTGGACCGGCTCAGAATTGAACAGGACGCCGATATGATCACTGCCATGCAGCAGGATTTGGAACGCGGACTTGCCATACCAGGCTATATTAACCTGGAACCGTTACTAAATAATACGCTTTCACTTAATAATAATGTCCGCCGCTCCGCACTGCTGGCGCTCAGAGGTACCCGCCACCCCGCGGTGGAAGACTGGGCCCTGAACCTGCTGAAGCGCACCGTGAATGAATATGACATCTATTATGTTACCCTGTTGCTTCATAAAGTAGGTACCCAGAAAAGTGTGCCCGCCCTGCGCAGGCTCCTGGAATACCATCGTCAGGATGTGAAAAGCCTGGCCTTCGCTGCTATCGCTGATATTGAGAAAGAGAAAGAAGCCATGTTCTATACGCGCTGCCTCATGCGCGGACAACTCAAATTTGAAGCGATGGAAGCCATTTATAAATACGCTGATGAGAATGCGATCCAGGCAGTAACCGCCCGCATTACTGAGCTGTTATCGAAAAGACGCAGCAGCGCCCGGATGACGATAGAAACCGTAAAGAATGGCTTTACAGACCTGATGCTGGGCATGGAATTCCTGTTCCGCTTCCGCACCGCGAAATCGGATGTGAAAAAAACATTCTCCTGGATTACAGAAAAACGAGCCGACTACCTGTTGCCAGAAGAAAGGGAATGGGTGAAAAAACATCTTGTGAGCGCGTAACGGGTAAAACCTTAATTTAGCTCCCCAAAAAGAAGGATGAAGAAAGCTTTCCTATTGCTTTTGACAGGATGGATGACGGGTGGGCTGCAATATACCTATGGCCAGCAGCGTCAGTACACCATGACGGAAGCCACCAATGGGCTCCGGCAGCAATTGGCCCCCGAACGGTTAAAACAGTTTGAATGGGTACCCGGTGAAAACGCCTACACCAGGGTGCTATCGGAAAAAGACAATTACGCCTGGATAAAGGTGGCGCTACCCGCCGGTAAAACAGATACCCTGCTGACACTGTCCCGGCTCAATGAACAGTTATTTTCTTCCAAACCTCTTCGCGGCGTACCTCCGCTGCATTGGCTATCCGCCACCAGCGCCTGGTTTTCAATCGGCAACACGCTATATAAAGGACAACTGCAAAATGGCGTTATGCAATTCAGCCATTGGTGCGAATTACGCAAAGAAGCAGAGAATGTAACAGTGAACAACCAAAGCGGCCAGATTGCCTGGACAGAAAAGAATAACCTCTTTATCCGCACCACCAGCGGCAATGTACAGGCAGTTACCAACGACGCCGATATCAATATTGTGAATGGAAAAAGCGTTCACCGCGAGGAATTTGGCATTGATAAAGGTACCTTCTTCTCCCCCAAAGGCGATCAGCTGGCATTTTACCGCATGGATCAGCGCATGGTAAATGATTACCCGATCATCGACTGGTCGGTAACGCCTGCGCATAATACCAACATCAAATACCCGATGGCAGGCGGTAAATCACATGAGGTAACACTCGGTATTTATCAGCCATCTACCCAAAAAACTATTTTCCTGAAAACCGGCGGACCGGCAGATCATTACCTGACCTGTGTTACCTGGGCGCCTGATCAGCAATCCGTTTACGTTGCGCTGCTGAACCGCGAACAAAATCACCTGTGGCTGAACCAATACAGTGCTGCCACCGGCGAACTGGTAAAAACATTGTTTGAGGAAACAGATGCTAAATACGTACATCCTACCCATCCGTTAACTTTTGTTCCCGGCACAACCGATCAGTTTATCTGGTGGAGCGAAAAAAGTGGCTATAACCATTTGTATCTCTATAATACCAACGGGGAACAACTGCGGGAGATTACCTCAGGTAATTGGGTGGTGAATGAACTGACGGGTTTTAATCCGAAGAAAAATGAAATCATCATAACGGCTTCTAAAGAAAGCCCGATGGAAAAACACCTGTATAAGATTAATTATAAACAGAAAACAGCTGCGCTTTCGCCACTGGATAAAGCAGCCGGCTGGCATGATGCACAGGCCAGCACCGATGGCAGTTGCGTGTTGGATGCCTATAGTTCCGGTACCACGCCCTATGTGGCGAGAGTAGCTGCCACCACTGGTAAATTTGAGCAAAATATTATTACCGCTGCCGATCCGCTGAAAGATTTCCAGCGTCCGCAGATCAGGCAGGTAACCCTGAAAGCTGATGACGGTACGGCTTTATATGGTAAACTGATCCTGCCGGTTAACTTTGATTCTACCAAAACTTACCCGGTAATTGTATACCTGTATAATGGGCCTAATGTGCAGTTGATCCGTAACACTTATCCCTACAGCGGTAATCTCTGGTATGAATACATGGCGCAGCATGGCTATGTGATTTTTACAATGGATGGCCGCGGCAGCGATAACCGTGGAAAAGCTTTTGAACAGGCCACTTTCCGGCAGCTGGGTACGGTGGAAATGAATGATCAGTTACAGGGTGTGGCTTACCTGAAGTCGTTGCCGTATATTAATCAGCAAAAGATGGGCGTACATGGTTGGAGCTTTGGCGGTTTTATGACTACATCGCTGATGCTGCGTCATCCGGATGTGTTCCAGGTAGGAGTAGCCGGCGGACCGGTGATTGACTGGAGCATGTATGAAATTATGTATACCGAGCGCTATATGGATACGCCGCAGGAAAACCCGGAGGGATATGCCAATTCCAACCTGCTTACCAAAACAAAAAATCTGCAGGGGAAGCTGATGCTGATCCACGGCACCAATGATGATGTAGTGGTTTGGCAGCATTCGCTGGATTTCCTGAAGGCTTGTGTAGATAACGAAGTACAGGTAGATTATTTCGTATATCCGGGACATTTACATAATGTGTTGGGAAAAGACAGGGTTCACCTGATGCAGAAGATCACGGATTATTTTGATGCCCACCTGAAGTAGTTTTCAGATTTCTCCTTAAAGCGAAGATCATAGCGAAAAATTAATATTCGCTGTTATCTTCGCTTTATTATTTTACGCTACTTGCGATCAGCTAATCTTAAACAGTCAACAATGAAGTATTTATTCCTCGCTATGAGTCTCTTAACAGTTACCTCGTTAGCGGCACAGCAAAAGAAACACAAAGTGTTATTTATTATTGCGGATGGTATTCCGGCAGATGTGATTGAGTCGCAGCCCACCCCTCACCTGAAGCGTATAGCGAAGGAAGGCGGGTATTGCCGTGCCTACGTAGGAGGGGAGAAGAAGGGTTACTCACAGACGCCTACTATTTCAGCGGTAGGCTACAATAGTTTGCTCACCAGTACATGGGTGAATAAACACAATGTATGGGACAATGATATTGCCGCGCAGAATTATGCCTATCCCAGCATTTTCCGGTTTTTTAAATCGGCCTATCCTGAAAAGAAGACCGCTATTTTTTCCACCTGGCTGGATAACCGCACCAAGCTGGCAGGAGATGGATTAGCGCAAACGGGTAATCTGCATATTGATCATGCGGTGGATGGGCTGGAACTTGATACCGTGCAGTTTCCGCATGATAAAGACAGCTGGTATATCCACCTGATTGATGAAACCGTAGCCGGTAAGGCAGCAGATTTTGTAAGAAGTGATGCCCCTGATATGACCTGGGTATACCTGGAGTACAGCGATGACATGGGACATCGTTATGGCACCGGTGAGCGGATGGATACGGCCGTGCGGATGACGGATGATATGGTAGGTAAGATCTGGGATGCGATGGAATACAGGCGGGCGAATTTTAATGAAGACTGGCAGATCTATATCACCACGGATCATGGTCGTGATGCGCATGGCGGTCATGGTCACGGTGGGCAATCGGACCGTGAGCGGACCACCTGGATTGTAACCAATGCAAAAGGTTTGAATCCTTACTTTAAAACGGCGCAACCGGGTATTGTAGATATTCTGCCGTCTATTGCGCGGTTTATGAATATCTCTATTCCTGTTGAGAATGCGCGTGAACTGGATGGCGTGCCGCTGACAGGCGCTATTTCACTGGCGCAACCTACTGCGAAGTTAGCGCAGGATCAGTTGCAACTGGGTTGGAAAGCTTATGATAAAAAGGGAACCGTAAAAATATGGGTTGCTACTACTAATCACTATAAAACCGGTGGGCACGACGACTATAAGTTACTGGGAGAAGTACCTGTATCAAAAGAAAGCGCCAGTATCAGTGTAAAGTCGCTGCCATCTTCATTTTACAAGATTGTATTGGAAGGGCCGTTAAATACGGTGAACCGGTGGGTAGTACAACAATAGCTAAAACAACGGAAAACAGGCTTTACGCAAACGCTTGCGCGGATAACGCAAGCGTTTGCGTACATGGAATGCCAAAAAAATCATGTAGAATCGTTGTAGCAATTAATCAGAAAGTGAACTAAGCTGGAAAAGCAGCAATTATAGACAGCGAACAATGAAGTCGAATAACCTGCCACGGTCAACTACTGTGGCAAGGTTATCGATAAGATAATGCCTCAGCGGTGATGTATCACCAGTTGCGACTCCATGACAGTGCGTTGAAAATCATTCAAAGCATGTTCCCCGTTCAGGAGTGATAATAACATATTAGTAGCCGCCTGGCCCTGTTCATAAGGGAACTGCTCCACAGATGCAGCAGGAGGAAAGGCTGTATACCCGCTTACCGGTGTATTGGCGTAAGATACAAAAGTTATGTCCTTATTTATTTCCAATTTTTGTTTCAGGGCATATTGTACGGCATCCATTGCTACATAGTCGTTGAAAGTAACGATGGCGGTTACTTTTCTTTTGAGCGACAGGAGGTACTGCATGGCTTCTTCTGTGCCTGCCGCGGTGAGATCCGCATTGACGATCATTTTGGGATCGTATTTCAGGCGGTGTTTCTGTAGCGCGCGGATGTAGCCGGTAGCGCGTTCCTTGCTGGCCACCATTGTTTCGGGGCCATTGATCATGCCAATTACGCGGTGGCCTTGTTTCAGCAGGAAATCCACCGCCTGCACCGTGCCTGATTCCAGGTTGCAGGATACAGCGTGCATATTCGGGAGGTTGGGAATGCGATCAAAGAAAACCACCGGGATGCGTGCCTGTTGCAGCATTTCAAAGTGTTCGTAATTGCTGGTGTTTTTTCCGATAGATACGATGCAGCCATCCACCCGGTGCTGTTTCATGCTCTGGATGATCTGCTTTTCGCGGGCTTCATCGTCGTGCGACTGCCCCAGCAATACCGTATAGTTATTGCTGTAGGCGGTGTCTTCAATACCACTGATAGCGCTGGCAAAGAATGCTTCCGACAGTTCGGGTAAAAGGATACCGATCGTGAATGTTTTACCCTGCTGGAAATAGATAGCGGTCTGGTTGCGTTCATAATTCAGTTCAGCAGCCAGTTCTTTTACCCTGGTTTTGGTTCTTAAACCTATACTGTGATGATCATGTAACGCTCTTGATACTGTGGATACAGAGATGTTCAGCCTTTTTGCAATTTCCTTTATTGTTGGTTGACCAGAAGAAACCACCTTTCTCATACATTTCAGCAATTAATAGAAAATAGATACAGCGTATACTCTGCCGGACAAGTTACTTAGATATTGGAAAATATTAACTTTTTTTTATGAATAAAGCATCTTTAGGCTGATGGTTTTATTCTTTTTAAGCGTGTCAACATCTAATGCCAGCCGGATTCTAACGATCTTCTAACGGACTGAAGGGGGCTTCGGCCTGCTATTTGCTATAGAGGGGTTGCTTTCCATTGTATCCCCCACTATTTATATATACTTATTTCTTAGATTATTAAAAAGTATAATTTTATGAAAATAGCACAACTAGCCTTGCCGGTAGCTTTAGTAACCATTTTTGCATCCTGTTCTGCCCCTCGTAAATTAAGAGAATCGCAGGCCAGGAATGCGCAACTTGATAGTCTTTACCGCGCTACCTACGGTAAGCTGAGAACCTGCGAAGAAGATGCCGCCCGTGCCGCTGCATCGTACAAGGAGAAAGTAACGAACTTAACGGAGCAACAGGAGCAACTGAAAACCAACAATACCCAGATGCTGGATCACCTGAAGGAGCTGTCTGTAATTTCCGGCGCCCAGGCAGAAAGTATCAAGAAATCCCTGGATAACATCGGCGCCAAAGACGCTTATATTAAAGACCTTCAGTCGGCCATTGCCCGTAAAGATTCGCTGAACATGCAGCTGGTAATGAACCTCAAGGGCGCTATTGGTAATATGGATGATAAAGACATCAATATTAAAGTGGACAAGGGTGTGGTATATATAGATATCTCCGATAAACTGCTGTTTAAAAGCGGCAGCTACGAAATCAACGAAAGGGCCAAAGAAGTACTGGGTAAAGTGGCTAAAGTGCTGATTGCCCAGCCGGATATTGAGTTTATGGTAGAAGGCCATACAGATAACGTGCCTTACCGTCCGAATGTATTGCTGGATAACTGGGATCTGAGTGTGAAGAGAGCGACTTCCGTGGTACGTATCCTCCAGAACCAGTACAACATTCCGCCAGCGCGCATGACTGCCGCGGGTAGAAGCGAATACCTGCCTGTTGCTTCCAATGATACCGCAGAAGGTAAAGCAGCTAACCGCAGAACAAGGATCGTGATACTGCCGCAGCTGGATCAGTTCTTCAAATTACTCGAGAAACCAGCGAATTAATGATCGCCTTCGGCGATTGTAAATTGTCTTGGAGCAGAATTAGACTGATTACACTGATTGGATCAGTTTTGATTTTTAAAGATTAGGGAAGATAAAAGCAAAAATATCCGCTTTTATCTTCCCTAATCTTTTTATAGAAAATCCTGAAAGTAAAATCAAAACATAATCAAATCAGTGTAATCAGCATAATCAGTCTAATCCTGCTCCAAGACAATTTCGTCGCCGAAGGCGATGCCTACATGGCAGGCTTGGCCGCTGGTTTTTTGCCAAAGAAATACGTGAGGCTCCCCATGAAGTATTGGGTGAGAATAGTATTCCGTTGCTGTTCTATATAAGTGGGGGATTGCATCGTGAGCAGCGATTGATTTTGTTTCGTGAGATCGTAGGCATAGAGTTTTGCCTGGAAGCTTTTGTCTTTCCCAAAAGTTTTGGCAATCCAGCTGTTGAGCACTACAAACTGCTGATGCTGACTGGTATTGTTGAAATACAGGGCTGCGCTGCCGATGCTGATATTGGCAGGAAGAAAAACGTTAGCTGAAAGCGATACATTGTACATCAGGTAATCAGCATGTTTATTATTCTGGACAGCGTAAACGCTGCTGATATACAGCATGCTCACAAACGCTTCCAGTTCCAGCACTTTTTTATACATCCAGGAGCCGTTCATCATTTGCGTGACACTCAGATCGCTGGTGCGGCTTTTGACCTGGTTGATGAATGAATTATTCCGGCTGAAATAATAGGACAATGAATAGTTAAGTGTAACAGCTGGTTTGCTGAATCTTTTACCTATTGAAAAATCCTGGTTAAAGCTAAAGTTTCCATCCACATTTACGGGTTGATTGATTTGCCGTCCGGCGGAGTCGGAGTAGATGGATTGTGTCATGGCGTTATTGGGCAAATCGGCGCCCAGGTTGGTACTGAAGGTAATGCCCTTTACACTGAACGAACGATAGCCAACAGAGGCGGAGTTATAAATAGATGGTTTCAGGTCAGGGTTGCCCAGCTGCACATACAGCGGATTCCGGGTAGATACTACCGGCAGGTATACATTGGGAGGAGGGACGCGTGTTTCCCGGTTTATTCTCAGGTCCAGGCTTTTGTAGTTGTCTATTTTATAGAAAAGCGACAGGTTGGGCGACAGGTAATGAATCCTTTGCAGGAACTCATTCCCCGCGGTGAAGTTATTGCTTTTTGAATCTGTGATGTTGTAAGCAATATTTAACTGCCCTTGTATTTTTGTTTTATTAAGAAAGAGTCCTGTACCAATTGACTGCTCATTGATGTTATTTTTAAACCGGTAGGTCAGGTCCTGGTTAACAATATCATATCCCTTCTTTTCATTGTCGAAATCAAAAGCGTCCTGGTTGTTTTTTGTGAGGTTGTTGGTTATTTTATAAGACACATTCAGGTACACGGAAGGGAAGAGCGGATATTGATAGTTGATGCGGGCCATCAGCTTACTGACATTTATTTTTGCATTTACCTGCTGGTTGATGGTATCTGCCAGGTTTACGGGAACGAAGGTGTTCAGGGTAGTATTCTGCTGTTCATCTTTTGTATTATTCTGTTCAATGTTGAAGGAAACGCTTACACTGCCCAGGGTAGGGCTGAACTGGTGGTTATATTGTGTAGTCAGGTTGATAATATTACTCCGTCTTGTTTCCAGGTTGTTGGTATTACCAAAGTTAATAGTGTCGTTATTTTTCCCGCCTATTGAAATGTACTTATTGAAAGAGCGGAAGGTGTTGCGCTGTGTGTTGGCTGACATATCTATTGAGATGAGGTTTTTTTCATCCGGTTGAATGGTCAGGTTGGTAAAGAGGATATTCATGTTGGCGGTACTTGCCGACGTATTGTTGCTGTTATAGCGGAAGTTACTGTCCGGCAGTACATTGTCGCGCTGTTGCCACTGGCTGTTATCCACGTTTTGACTTTGGTGCAGGAAGTTGGCGTTGAGCTTTATTTTTTTTGAGATGTCGGTACCGAGGTTTGCGCTGAGGTTGTTTTTGTTGGAGATGCCGCCCATCATACTTTCCGCCCTGCTCAGGTTTTCATCGGTGGAAGCGGGACCGCGGGAGGAGTTTATGTTATTGATGTATCCCATCACTACGGCTTGTTTGGTATCCCGGAACATATTGACGTTGGCGGAGGCATTGTACCGTTTGTCTGTTCCATAACCTGCGCCAGCGGCGCCATTGAGTCCTTTCTTGTATTCCTTTTTAACGGTGATGTTGATCACTTTTTCATTTTTACCTCCTTCCACCAGGCCATCTACTCTTTTTCTGTCGATGACCTGTATTTTATCAACAATATCTGCCAGCAGGTTCTGTGTTATTTTTTTTGTATCGCCGGAAGAACTGTTACCATCCTGGAAGAGGGGTCTTCCGTTTACCAGGATGGTTTTTATGGCGGTGCCCTGGAAAGACAGGTTCCCGTCGGCATCGATGGTGATGCCGGGGAGTTTATTGAGGAGGTTTCTTACAGAAGCATTTTCTGTTGTCTGGAAATCGCCTGCAGAAAATTCAACGGTATCTTTCCTGATGGTGAACGCCGATTTATTTACTTTTACGTTAACGCTGTTTAACTTGATGGGGTTGCGCTGAAGGCCGGAATAGCGAAGGTCTACCTGGAATACCTTTGCTGATTTTTCTGATATCATGATGAGTGAGGTAGCGGCATCGTATCCCATAAAACTGATCGTGATCACATAGTTGCCCAGGGGGATTTTTTTGAGCGTAAAATCTCCGGATTCACTGGTGGTGCCCTGTGCTTTAAGAATTGATCTTTCTGCGGTGAAGAGCAGTATATTTGCTCCTGCCAGTGGTCTTCTGGTGTCTTTATCATACGCATGGCCTTTTATTTCTCTTTGTGCTGAAAGTGTGAAATGATTTCCTATCAGAACTACAGTTAACAATAATGCGTAGTATTTTGCCATGCGAGGATCTTGGTTAAATTCAATACAATGATAATATTGAAGCATCTTCATTCCGTTAATCAATACCAAATGTTGTCGGAATGGTTAAAGAATTATTAATAAGATAATGTGATTAACAATTGATTTACAAACTATAGGGAAGTGATTATTGGAGTATTTTTTGATGAGATGTCTTTCTTTTTTAATCTGCGAACCTTAGTAATAAGAATTTTGTTTAGATAAATTACCATTTTATGAATACAGCTACGTTAGTAAAATCGCTGAAGGACATGTTGCTCAAACCCAATGCACACGTTACTTTCAACGATTCAGTAAAAAAACTGCCCGCCGGTTTGAGAGGTGTGGTACCAGCCGGCATGCCTTACAGCATCTGGCAACTGGTGGAACATATCAGGATTACGCAGTACGATATCCTCGACTTTTCAAGGAACCCGGACTATAAGGAAATAGCGTGGCCAAAGGCGTACTGGCCGGAGGAAACTGCTCCAAAGGACGATACCGCCTGGAAGCATAGTGTGGAGCAGGTGGATAAGGACCTGCATGCTTTCATTGACCTGCTGGAGCAGAGCGATGACCTGTTCGCACCTTTTCCGTATGGCAGCGGGCAGCACTTATTCAGGGAAGCGGTGTTGCTGCTGGACCACACCAGTTATCATACCGGTGAAATTGTGGCGCTCAGAAGAATGCTGAACGCCTGGCATTAATTAAATACATTTCCATAAACAATCCGTAAACCAGTGCCTGCGGTCGAAGAAGCGGGCCACTGGTTTGAATCCTGCGTAGGCGGCCAGCTGGTCTGTTTCTTCCAGGCTGTACTTCTGTGAGATCTCCATATAAATAGATTCGTTTTCCGCGAAGTGAATAGTGGTGTCTTCCCCGATATGCACCTGTTGGTTTGCCAGGCTGATGAGATAACTTTTACAGGCGCCGGTAACGGGATCGTAGGTAGGGAAGTGCTCAAACTTTGAGATATCAAAATCTGCGTACAATTCCCTGTTAATACGGTGTAAAAGGTTGAAGTTAAAGGCGCGGGTAATACCGGCGGAGTCGTTATAGGCATTCAGGATTACCTGCGGATGTTTTTTAAGATCGAAGCCGGTCAGCAGCAGGTCGCCGGGCTGCAGGTACTGCCGCATCTGCTGGCAGAAGCTCCTGGCGGCGCTCACGCTGAAGTTGCCGATGTTGGCGCCCATAAAAAGCAATACCTTCTTTTTGGCGGTTACTTTATTTGCCTGCTGCAGCATATGGAAATATTCCCCGTTTAAGCCATGCAGTTGCAGGCCCGGTACCTGCGAAGGCAGGTTCTTTTCCAGCTGCGTGATCACATTGGCGGAAATGTCGATCGGGAAATACGTATAATCTATACCGTTATTGATCAGCTGTTGCAGTAAGTGAACGGATTTGGTGGCATCACCTGCCCCCAGCTCCACCACATCAAAATAGCCGGCGTATAACTGTAACGCCTGTACTATTTGTGCGGACTGCTGCTGGAGGATTTCCATTTCGCACCCGGTTAAGTAGTATTCATGGCATTGCATGATCTGTTGAAAGAGTGCATCGCCGGCTGCATCATAGAAATATTTGGGGTCCAGGTATTTCTGGGGTGCAGTGAGGCCCTGCACCACGTCGTGATAAAATATATCGGTGGCTGGTTTGCGCTTGCATGGCGCAAGTACATTAGGAATTACAGTCATAAATATTTTTTGATGTTCTGAACTTGGATATCAGGAAAACAGCGGGCTGCTTTTCTGATATCCGGATCATTTCATAACGGTGTCTCAATCATCCTGCCAATCTTATCCCGGTAAATTGCCATCTCAGTGAAGGATGGAAAAAGTTACGGTAAGTGATACGGCTGTGGTTTGGAGAAGTTACTTCAGAGCCACCACGTAATACCATCTGATTGATCATGAACTTTCCATTATATTCTCCGATGGCGCCGGGCGCCTTTGCAAAGCCGGGATAGGGAAGATAAGCGCTTTCGCACCATTCCCACCGCTGGCCCCATGCTAATTGGGGCGCGGCCACTTCCCACTCAAACTCTGTTGGCAGCCGCTGTCCTTTCCAGGCGGCATATGCAGCTGCTTCGTAGTAGCTGATATGCGTAACAGGTGCATCCGGCATGATTGGCTGAAGCCCCTGCCACGTATAATGCATCCATTTGCCATCGATGTTGTACCAATACATCGGGGTGGTTACCTGGTTATTTTTTACCCAGTCCCATCCTTCCGCGTGCCAGTAACGGAAATCCTGGTAGCCACCGGCCTGGATAAAGTCCAGGTATTCCGTGTTGGAGACCAGTGCGGTACTGATCTTATAATCTGCCAGGTAAACGGTATGCCTGCCCAGTTCATTATCAAAACAAAATCCATCTCCGGCAAAGCCGATATCGTATACGCCGGCACGTATATTTAACCAGGTATCGCCGGGATTGTTCACTAAGGGTATATCTTTATGATGAATATCGTAGGCCGGGAACAGGGGATTATGCCCGAGGATATACTTAATATCTGTGTACAGCAATTCCTGGTGCTGCTCCTCATGGTTCAGGCCGAGAATAAACAGCTCCTGCAGTTCCGGTGACAGTTCTTCTTTCAGAAAAGCTATCATGGCTTCATCCACATATTTCCGGTAGCGCATAATATCCTCTACTGCGGGGCGGCTAAGGTTACCACGGTTGGTGCGGATCACCCGTGCGCCAACAGATTCATAGTAGCTGTTGAAAACATAATTGTATTGAGGGTCAAAAACCGTGTAGTCTTTGGCGTTAGGAAGCAGGATAAATGTTTCAAAAAACCAGGTGGTGTGGCCCAGGTGCCATTTAGGCGGACTTACATCCACAATAGGTTGCACTACATAGTCTTCCGTTTTTAGCGGCGCGCAAATTTTTTCGCTTCTCCGCCGTACTGTTTCATATTGTTCTTTCAATAACATAATTACAGGTGCTTACTGTTGATTCACATATTTTGTAAAGTCAGAAATGCTGCTGATATGCAGTTCTTTTGCTGCAGCTCTCCGCATCATTAATGCGTAAGTATTATTAAAGCCGATGGGTTGCAGCCATTTGATATGATATTGTTTTTCAAATGCTGCGCTTACATAGTCGTATACTTTCCGGCTGTCGCCGATAATGCTGTCGGTTACCTGTTGCGGCGCCTGGAGTAATACGAGTAAACCGGTGCCGGTATACTCCGGGTACATATCTATCTGGTCATTTACCAATGCGTCGAACACGATTTTTGTACCGCCTAATCCTGTTTTGGTGACTGCCGCAAGGCCGGTATGTCCTTCGATCAGCATCTTGTACATGGCAGCGAGGATATAGCCATCGCCGAAAATTTTTGAACCGATGCGGATACTGCCTTTGGCGCCGTTGCCAGCTGGTTTCCAGAGTTGACGGGCAACGAGAAAGTCTTTTGCCACTTTCTCGGGATTTTGTTTCAGGTAGTCGACGCGGTAGTTCAATTCCGTCATGATACTATCATTAATTGTACCAACCAACAGGTTGAGTGCCGGTTCCAGTTCCGGGTATTTCTGCAGGGTTTCTTCCCGTACGATGGGAGCGGCATAATAGGGAGGAAAAATATGTTTATCATCTTCCAGTACTACCAGGTCAAATGCTTTTACCCTGCCATCTGTGCTGCTTCCGCTGATAACGTCCAGCTTTTTTTCATAAGCAGCTTTATACATGATCATGTCGCTGATCACAAGGGTACGGATATGCAGGCCATATACAGATTTCAGTCCGAGGTTACCGTCTTTTCGGCCCATAAATTCGGGGGTAAATCCCGCCAGCATTTTACCGCTGTAAGTATCGGGCAGAAGATAGAAAGAGGAGAGGAGCAGGAAGATAAAGGGCAGCGCGTATAATGTTTTACGGGCTTTCCGGATATTGATGTGCTGGAGCAGCGACAGGAGCCAGTCGAACAGCAATGCCAGCAAAGCTGCGGGGATGGCTCCGGCCAGCATCATATTGGTATTATTGAGTGCGATGCCGCCAAAGATAAATTCCCCGAGTCCGCCTGCGGCGATATAAGCGGCCAGGGTGGCTACGCCTACGTTGATCACTGTTGCCGTGCGGATACCGGCCAGTATAACGGGCATGGCCAGTGGCAGCTGTACTTTCATCAGCATCTGCCGGCGGCTCATTCCCATGCCTGTAGCCGCTTCTGTAACATTAGGATCTACTCCGCTGATACCGGTATAGGTATTACGGATAATAGGTAGTAATGCATAAAGAAACAAGGCTACTATAGCGGGTTTGGGGCCAATGCCCAGCAGGGGAATCATGAACCCCAGCAAGGCGATGCTCGGTATGGTTTGCATTATGCCGGCGAAGCCGAGTACAGGTGCTGCCAGTCTTTTTTTACGGGTGATGAAGATACCGGCGGGTACGCCTATGGCTACGGCCAGCAGCACGGATATAAAGGTAAGTCCGGTGTGCGTGAGGGTTTGTTCCAGCAGTTTACCGGATTGTTGTTCTACAAATTCAAATAAGGTTTCGGTTGCTTCCATGCCGTTGTGTTAATTTTTATAGGCAGCTATTGCCTCCATCAGTCCATTCCCGTCAATTATTTTTTGTTCCTGTTCATGTGTTACGGTTACCGGTTGGCGCGTGATAGCTTCCAGGGCATCCCAGCAGGTGCTGGAAGCGGCTAGTTGTCCGTTTCCCGGCGCAGCGGAAGATGGCAGCCATTGCCACAGGTCTTTTATTTGCAGGGATTTCAGTTCCAATTGTAGCCGTTGCGGATCGAGGAACGACCTTACAAAATCGTTGGCCGGATGGAAGATCAGTTCCGCGGGCGTGCCCAGTTGCTGGATACGTCCTTCATTCATGAGGCAGATCCGGTGGCCCAGTTCAAAGGCTTCTTCCACATCATGTGTTACCAGGATGATGGTCCGGTGGCTGATTTCGTCGAGCGATTTAAACTCTTTCCTGACGCTGATGCGTGTGAGCGGGTCCAGTGCGCCGAAGGGTTCATCCATGAGGAGTACCGGCGGATCTGCTGCCAGTGCGCGGGCCAGGCCAACGCGTTGCTGTTGTCCGCCGCTGAGTTGTTGCGGATATACTTCAGCGTAGGTGGCAGCAGGTAAACGGAGTTTATCCATGAGCGTAGTGGTACGATCGTGGATACGTTTTTTATCCCACTTCAGCAGGGAGGGTACGAGGCCGATATTGTCGCTCACGGTGTAGTGCGGGAACAACCCGGTGTTTTGTAATACATAGCCGATGTTGCGCCGGAGTATTTCAGGAGACAGTCCCTGTATTTCTTTCCCGTTTATAAAAATCTGGCCGCTGTCGGCTTCCAGCAAACGGTTGATCATGCGGAGGGTAGTGGTTTTACCGCAACCGCTGGTGCCAAGCAGCACAAGTGTTTCCCCTTCTTTTACTTCAAAAGAAATATCATCGACCGCTTTTTTTCCCGGACCAAAATATTTGGAAACATTCGACAGTTTAATCATTCGGTATATATCAGATTGTGGAAAAAATTGCTCATTATGGAGCAGGTTTCTCCAGGGTCATAAAGAGATTGTTTAATGATTCTGCATAGAGCGGATGGGCAAACACCATTTCACGTATCTGTGTGGCGGTGATACCGCCCAGCATGGCCATTTGCAGGATGGACATGATTTCGCCGCCTTCCGTGCCTATTACAGCGGCGCCCAGGATTTTATTGGTCTGTTCGTGCACCAGCGCTTTCATAAAACCTCTTGTTTGCCCCGTTTCTATGGCCCTGGCAACTTTGTCCATACTCAGGCACGCAATTTTAAACGGGATACCTTCTTTCCGCGCTTCTTTTTCCGTGATGCCGATACGTCCGAGTTGCGGATCGGTGAACATACAATAAGGTACCTGCCGGTCTTTTATACCGGTGTTTGCATTTTCAAAAAGGTTCTTATAAATAACGAGATAATCGTTATAGGAGATATGTGTGAATGCAGGCCCGCCTTTTACATCGCCGAGGGCATAGATGCCCGGTTCGGAAGTTTCCAGCCGGTCGTTTACCTGTATAAATCCTTTTTCATCCGTGAGTACATTTGTTTGCTGCAGTTGCAAAGCTGCGGTTTGTGGTGTGCGACCAGTTGCTATTAATATATGCGTGCCCGTTATAGTGTCTTTGTCTTCGCCGGTGGTTATGTCCACGCTGAGCTTTTTCCCGTTGCGGGATATGCGGGTTACCTGTGTGCCGGTGTGGATCTGCATGTTTTCCGATTCCAGCATTTTTTTTATCACTGCCGCCACATCGGGATCTTCTTTTGATACCAGTTGTGAAGCGGATTCTATCACGGTAACGTGACTGCCTAAACGTTGGTAGAGCTGTCCCATTTCCAGGGCGATGTAACTGCCTCCGAGAATGATCAGTTCTTTAGGGATTGTTACTTCATCGAGCAGTGTGGTGGAAGTGAGATACGGTACATCCGCAAGGCCGGGGATGGACGGAATAAAAGGCGTGGCGCCGGTATTGATGAAAATGTGATCTGCTGTTAATATATTTTCTTCTCCCTTATGCCCGGTTACCGTGATTGTTTTATGACCGGTGAAGACAGCTGTTCCCATGAAGATGCTTACATTGTTTGATTGTAAACCTTTGATTGTTCCTCCACGGAATTCTGTTACGATATTATTTTTCCGGGCTACCATAAAAGGCAGGTCTACCATGAATCCGTGGCTGTGAACGCCCCAGTCTTTACTATGAAAAACGGTATGTGCCACTTTTGCGCAGGCGATCATTGCTTTGGTTGGGGTGCAGCCGTCGTTAATGCAGGTGCCACCGGGATATCGTTGTTCAATGATAGCAGTTTTCCAGCCTTTTTCTTCCAGTTTTTTCGCCAGCGGGTTTCCACCCTGACCGGATCCGATTACTATTGCGTCAAATTTCTGCATACGGAAAGATTTAGGATGCGGGGCCAAAGATTATACCAATGAAAAGTAAGTAAATTTTGCGAATGTAAGCGGATTTTGTCTTTCTCTGGATTACGCTGATTATACTGATTACTTTGATTTTACTTCTGGATTTTTTTGGATTTAAAAGATTAAGGGAGATATAAGCGGGTATTTTCGCTTATATCTCCTCTAATCCTTTAAAAATCAAAAATGATCAAATCAAAGTAATCAGTATAATCAGCGTAATCCAGAGAAAGACAAAATCCGTATCTTTGCGGCTGCTGCGAAAAAATATAGATTTTGGTAAAGATTGATAACATAACGCTTCCTGATTTTCCTTTGTTGCTGGCGCCTATGGAGGATGTGAGTGATCCGCCTTTCCGGGCGGTGTGCAAGGATGCCGGCGCCGACCTGATGTACACGGAATTTATTTCCAGTGAAGGGTTAATCCGTGATGCCATGAAGTGCCGGAAGAAGCTCGACATTTTTGAATATGAGCGCCCGGTGGGGATACAGATCTTTGGCGGGGATGAAGACAGCCTGGCGATGGCGGCCAGGATCGTAGATGTTACCAATCCTGACCTGCTGGATATCAATTTTGGCTGCCCCGTGAAAAAGGTGGCCGGAAGGGGCGCCGGCGCCGGTGTACTGAAAGACCTGGACCTGATGGTGCGGCTCACTGAAGCCTGTGTAAAGGCCACTAAGCTGCCGGTTACCGTGAAAACCAGGCTGGGATGGGACGATGACTCAAAGAATATTGAAGAAGCAGCAGAACGGCTGCAGGACGTAGGCATCAAAGCCCTGGCGATCCACGGCCGTACCCGTTGCCAGATGTATAAAGGCGAAGCCGACTGGACCCTCATCGGCAAAGTGAAAAATAACCCCCGTATACATATTCCCATTTTTGGCAATGGAGATATCAACAGTCCGCAGAAAGCGCTGGAATACAAAAACCGTTACGGTGTGGATGGCATCATGATTGGCCGCGCGGTGATTGGCTATCCGTGGTTATTCCGGGAGATCAAACATTATGTGAATACCGGTGAAATGATGGCCGGCCCCACCCTGGAAGAACGTATTGGGGTAAGTAAGAAACACCTTCGCCTGTCGGTAGAATGGAAAGGACCGGTACAGGGGATTAATGAAATGCGTGGTTGCTACGCCAATTACCTGAAGGGACTGCCTGATATCAAACAATTCCGCACCCGGCTGGTGACTATGAAAACTGTGGAAGAGGTAGAAGCCGTACTGGATGAGATTGAAGCTTACTACAAAGGTATTGAGCTGGCTGACGCCCCGATTGAATTAATTGATTATCATCAGAAGTGCCCGTTATAGACAGAAAATTTTATGATATAATAAAACTAATTATGCGTTTGTTTTGTTATATCATAAAATTTATAAGATGTCCAGATTTTTCTCATTCGCCACTGCGCTTGTTCTTAGCACCATAGGCTTCTTTTCCTGCCACACATCTCCGGAAGGAAAAACAAATACCGACAGCACTGCCGTTGTTTTACCGGGCGTTGCCAATGCCCGTGACCTGGGATACCAGGAGCAGCAACAGATTGAAAAAGTCATATACGGTTTTTGCGAGCATTTCGATAACAGCGATCTGAATAAATGCGTGGAATTTATGGATGACAACATCCGTGGTGAAATTGACGGGGTGAAACTACAAGGTAAACAAAACTGGACTGCTAAAATAGATTCCCTGCTGCTGAGTATCCGGAATACTCATTACCAGTCGAGGCACCTTATTTCCAATATGCAGTTTTATCAAGGCGCCAATGATACGGTGCGGGTAACGATGTATACCAGTAACCTCTGGACAGACCTTACCACCGGGCAGATTCAACTGATGTCCGTTGGTTATTATAAGGGAAAGGTTGTGAAGAAAGATGGAAAATGGGTTATCGCTGTATTGAATTCTTTGCCTGATAGCCGGTTGGTAAAGAAATTTTACCAGGATGTTCGCAGCGATCGGGAGGTATTACAATAGTGAATGATTTTATTGTATAAAGAAAGGGTGAAGGGTTGCCCCCTTCACCTTTTTTATTTTATTTCACCAGGTTACCGGGAACGGCCTGGTAGCTGTCGAATGTGAGCGAAGCAGTGGCTCTTCCGGAGGAGAGTGTACGCAATACCGTTATATAGCCGAATAGTTCAGACAACGGTACCATTGCGATGATGGTTTGCACAGATCCATCCATTTCCATGTGTTTGATCACACCGCGGCGCCGGTTCAGGTCGCCGGTCAGGGTGCCGGTAAATTCTTCCGGCATGGTTACCGTTACTTTCATCCAGGGTTCCAGCAAACGGGGAGCTGCTTTCGCCGCTACGCTTTTGAACCCAATGATGGCCGCGTGTTCAAAATCCAGGGCGTGGGAATCGTTGCTATGAATGGAACCATCCAGTAATCTCACGCGCATGGACTTCACCGGGTAACCTGCCAGGGCGCCGTTGTGCATAGCCGACTCGAAACCCTTACTGATCGCAGGGATGAATTCTTTTGGAATAGCGCCACCTTTGATTTCGTTGATAAATTCCAGTCCCGTTGCCTGTTCATCGCCGGGCGATAATTCAAACTGGATGTCCGCAAAGTTACCGGAGCCACCGTTTTGTTTCTTATATACTTCCCGATGGGTAACTGCCTGCGTAAATATTTCCTTGTACGCAATCTGCGGTTGTCCTTTGTTGATATCGAGATGATATTGTGTTGCCAGCTTTTCCAGTACCACTTCCAGGTGGAGTTCGCCCATGCCTTTCAAAATCGTTTGGCCGGTAGCGTTATCCACTGTTACGGTGAGCGTTGGATCTTCTTCCAGCAACCTGTTTAGGGCATCGCCCAGTTTATCATTATCTTTCGCAGATTTCGCCTCAATCGCGTACCCGATCATAGGTTCCGGGAAGCTGATTTTTTCCAGCAATACCGGGTGATCCGGATGCGAAAGGGAGTCGCCTGTTTTCACATCTTTCAGTCCTACTACTGCGCCAATATCGCCGGCGCCTATTTCTTCCACCGTTTCATATTTATCGGACATGATACGCATCAAACGGCTGATCCTGACCCTGCGGCCGGTGCGGCTGTTCCAGAGTGTATCACCATTGCGTAATACGCCTGCATATACACGTACTAACGTTAACTTCCCTACGAAGTCGTCCGTAATGATCTTAAACGCCAGTGCGGCCAGCGGCGCGCTTTCGCTAACGGGGATCATCACTGTTGCTTCCGTTTCCGGATCAGTGGCTTTTACATCGCCAATGTCTGAAGGCGCAGGAAGATAGGTAGCCACTGCATCGAGCAGGGGTTGTATACCTTTGTTCTTATAGGCTGCGCCAGCCAGTACTGGTACGGCCTCCATGCGGATGGTGGCGCCACGCAGTGCGGTGTAGATATCTTCCGGAAGGATACTGCTCGGAGCAGTAGTATATTTATTCAGTAAGGATTCATCCAGCAGGGACAATTCTTCCAGTAAATAATTACGTGCTTCCAGTGCCTCGTTCAGCAAGGCTACCGGGATGTTGAGCGTTTCATATGTTTTACCGTCTGCGGTGTTCCATACGAGCGCTTTCATGGTAATGAGGTCTATCACCCCGGTGAAGTCATCTTCTGCGCCGATGGGCAATTGCACGGGTAACGCATTAGCGTTTAGCCGTTGGCGTATGTCGCTCACCACGCGGCGGAAATCCGCACCCTGCCGGTCCATTTTATTGATGAACGCAATGCGGGGAATATTATAATGATTTGCCTGATGCCATACTGTTTCCGACTGGGGTTGCACACCGGATCGGGCGCAGAATACGGCCACGGCGCTGTCTAATACCCGCAATGAACGTTCCACTTCGGCGGTGAAGTCGACGTGACCGGGCGTATCGATGATGTTGATCTGCCAGGTATGATCCTGGTGTTGCCAATAGGTGGTGATAGCTGCGGAGGAAATGGTAATACCTCTTTTTTCTTCCTGCGGATCACTATCCATTACGGTGTTGCCTTCGTCTACATTGCCCAGTTTATGTGTGAAGCCGGTGAAGTAAAGCATGCGTTCTGTAAGCGTTGTTTTACCTGCATCCACATGTGCCATGATACCTATATTTCTAAAATCCGCTAAGCGTTTCATATATTCTTATTTAAAAAAGGAATTAAAAAAGGCCCCTCATCTGGTAATGAGCGGCCTTTGCTTTATGCAACAGGAAGTCTGCATTACCGGACAAGCCGTGTAAATGACATTGATGCTTTAATAATAAATTTCCTGTTGGTGTTCATTATGATTTATTGTTTGCTAAAGAAACTGTTGAAGATATTGGGGGAAGCAAATAAAAAGGCCTCTTCGGATGAAGAGGCCCTTGAAAAAGATTTCAGGAGTTATATATTAACCTCTCATATCCGGGATGGATTTGCCTCCCCGTCTTGAATTAAGACAATGCGGGTACTTGCAATTACCGCTCTGATAACGGTAGTTGCGTAACTGCATACGGGATATGTGAGATAGTTGTTCATATACTTTTAAAATTGCACCGCAAAGATAGGTTGTTTTTATTTAATAAACTAATCTGAACGGAAAGGTGCTTTTCTCTTATTTGTACAAAAATATCTCTTATATGTACTGGTAACTCCATCTTGTTCCGTCGTAATTTTGGGATGACGGAGTTTAGGATGATAAACAAGCCGGGCTCCCTGGCGTTTGAAACAGTAAAATAAAATCTCCATTATATGAATATTACAGACATTAACGGTACTGTGCAATTGTCGAATGGTGTACAGATGCCTTATTTCGGACTAGGTGTTTTTAAAACAAAAGAAGGACAGGAAGTGATCGATTCAGTGACTTATGCACTGGATGCCGGTTACCGGCATATAGATACCGCTGCTATTTATGGTAATGAAGAAGGGGTGGGTATTGCCATTGAAAAAAATGCCACCGGCAGAAAGGATATCTTCCTGACTACGAAGGTATGGAATGCGGATCAGGGCTACGACAGCACCCTGAAAGCTTTTGATACCTCCCTGGACAAACTGAAAACAGACTATCTTGATCTGTACCTGATTCACTGGCCGGTAAAGGGTAAGTATAAGGAAACCTGGCGCGCACTGGAGAAACTGTATGCAGATGGCCGCGTAAAAGCCATTGGCGTCAGCAATTTTTTGCAACATCACCTGGAAGACCTGTTCCAGCGTGCGAAGGTACTACCTATGGTGGACCAGCTGGAATTCCATCCTTACCTGGTACAACCATCCCTGTTGGATTTCTGTCAGAAAAACAACGTACAGTTTGAAGCCTGGAGCCCGCTGATGCAGGGTAAGGCATTTGACGTGCCATTGCTGAAAGAACTCGCGGAGAAATATAAAGTGTCAGTAGCACAATTAGTATTAAGATGGGATCTGCAGAAGGATGTGGTGACCATTCCCAAAAGCATCCGCCAGGACAGGGTGATTTCCAACGCGCAGTTGTTCAATTTTGAGATCAGTAAAGAAGATGTGTTGAAGATAGATGCGCTGGATCGCGGAGAAAGGGTAGGACCAGACCCGGATAATTTCAACTTTTAATATTTTTAGCGGAGGGGATTTCCCTCCGCTATTTTTTTATGCTTCGGCGAGCGCCGAAAATAACTTATCAATATCAGCCTTGTTGTTATAGAAGTTTAAGGCTACCGTTAATTTATTATTTTTATATCTCGCCTGGATATTATTCTTTTCAATTTTCTCATTTTGCGTTGGTGTAATTTCCAGCAGTTGTATAGCAGAAAGATGTTCCGGCGGATAGTCAGACAGCAGCCGGATACCGTTTGCAGCCGCCTTTTCCGCCAGGTAGGTGATTAGCTCCCCGACATATGCCTCTATATCTGGAATGCCCGTACGATGAAGATATTTCAGCGCTTCTCCCAATAAAAGTATATTCACAAACGGCGGTGTGCCGGGCTCAAATACTGTGGCATTTTTTTTAGGTGTGAAGTTCGTATAGTCCTTCACCGAATCGAAATCGGCCGTTTCATAATCCACATTATACCAGCTCATTACCTGTGGCGGGTATTGATCCAGTATTTTCTGCGACACATACATCGCGCCGGTACCATAGCCGGCAGTTACCCATTTGTACGCGTGGAAGATGAGGATATCGATATTACATTCCTGTACATCAATGTCGTTTACGCCAAATGATTGTGTAGCATCTACTATATGGATCAGCTGATGTTGTTTGCATAGTTCGCCAATGGCTTTCAGGTTTTGCCGGAAGCCGGTTCTGAACATTACGTGGCTGGTGATCAGGATACGGGTGGCCGGGGTGATTTTGGCGGCAATGTCTGCAACCGGGATCTGGTTGCGATTATCGCTATCCACGAAATGGAGGGTGTGGCCGTTGTGCATCCAGCCTACAAAGCTGCTGGGAAATTCATCCCGCATAGTGATGATTTCATAGTGTTTTGGAAACATCCCATACAGGAGAATCATAGCCTGCGAGGTATTGGTGATGAAAGCAATTTCACTGGCCTTTGCGCGGATCATTTCGCCAACGAGCGCCTTTACTTCATTGGACTGGTTATCCCATTCCGGCATCACTCCGCGGCCTTTTTCACTGAGTTCCGTGAAAAGCTCCGTTGCCCTTTGCACAAAAGGGGTGCTTACTGGTCCGCCGCCGTTGGTAAAAAAATACGTAGCGTTGTCACATACTGGGTAATCGGCCCTGATCTTTTCCCATTTAGTCATACTATTTTATTAATTTCTTCACGATAATAAACAAAATAAACCATTGTCCGGATACCGCCATACGATTATGTTTTTTATATGATAACTTGCGCAGAGGTGGAATATCTTATAGAAAAAAATCAGGTTTAGCATGTGGAGAAAACAGTTTTTCATTTTTGGTGCTTTCATACTTTTATTTACGTTAAATGCAGCGGCGCAGCCGCCGGCACTGTTCTGGCGGGCGGATGCGCCGCTGAACGACCGGGTGAGCGATCTGCTGCATACCCTTACCCTGTCTGAAAAAATATCATTGCTGGGGTATAACAGTCCGGCGATAGACCGGTTACAGATCCCAGCTTATAATTGGTGGAATGAGGCATTGCATGGTATTGCGCGAGGCGGTGAAGCCACCGTATATCCGCAGGCGATAGGGCTGTCGGCTACCTTTAATGCGCCGCTGGCCAGGGAAGTGGCTAACACCATTTCCACGGAAGCCCGAGCTAAATATAACCTCGCCGTGCAGCAGCACCGGCATGTGCAATATATGGGGCTTAACTTCTGGACGCCTAACATCAATATCTTCCGTGATCCCCGCTGGGGCCGCGGCCAGGAAACATACGGTGAAGATCCTTATCTCACTGCTACAATGGCGGGCGCTTTTGTACAGGGGTTACAGGGGGATGTTCCCGGTATGCTGAAAACGGCCGCCTGTGCCAAACACTTTGCCGTGCACAGCGGCCCGGAGGCCGACCGGCATAGCTTTAATGCCATCATCGATGAAAAAGACCTGAGGGAAACTTATCTCTATGCATTTAAAAAACTGGTGGATGGCAAAGTAGAATCGATCATGTGCGCGTATAACCGGGTGAACAGCCAGCCTTGTTGCACCGGGAATACGCTGTTGCAGGATATCCTGCGGCATGAATGGAAGTTCGGTGGACAGGTAGTTACTGACTGCTGGGCGCTGGATGATATCTGGCTGCGTCATAAAGCCATTCCTACACGCGAGGAAGTAGCAGCAGCAGCGGTGAAAGCAGGCATTAATCTCGACTGCGCCAATATTTTACAGGATGATGTGATGAAAGCCATCGACAAGGGCTGGCTCACCAGCGCGAACGTAGACAGCGCCCTGAGCGCCACCCTGCGTACCCGTATAAAGCTGGGGTTACTGGATGCCCCGGCAGAAAGCCCTTACAGCGCCTATGGCGCCGATAGCGTGAACAACGGCTATCATGCCCGGCTGGCCCGCGAAGCCGCCAGGGAAAGCATGGTATTGCTGAAAAACGATGGCGTATTGCCTTTAACTGCCGATAAATATGCCTCTATGCTGGTGACCGGCTCCAACTCCGCATCGCTGGAAGCCCTGATGGGCAACTATCACGGCGTATCGGGCGATATGGTTACTTTCGCCGCGGGCCTGGCCAAAGCTGCCGGTCCGGGTATGGCCATGCAATACGACCAGGGGTGCGACTTTACAGATACCCTGCATTTTGGCGGTATCTGGGCTTCGCAGAATTGTGATGTGACTGTAGCGGTGATTGGCTTAACGCCTTTACTGGAGGGAGAAGAAGGAGATGCATTCCTTTCCCCTTCCGGCGGCGATAAAAATACACTGAGCCTGCCCCGCTCACAAATCCTGTTCATGAAGAAATTAAGGGAAGCGCATAAGAAGCCTATTATTGCTGTAATTACTGCGGGCAGCGCTGTAGATGTGTCGGCCATTGCGCCCTATGCAGATGCGGTGATCCTGGCGTGGTATCCGGGAGAACAGGGCGGTAACGCCCTCGCAGATATCATCTTCGGAAAATATTCGCCCGCAGGGCGGTTGCCGGTTACTTTTTATCAATCCCTGCGGGACTTACCGGACTACAAAGACTATAGCATGAAAAACCGCACCTACCGGTATTTTAAAGGTAAAGCAGCGTATCCTTTTGGCTACGGCCTCAGCTATACGAAGTTTGACTATGCCTGGCATACTGTGCCTGCAAAGGAGTACCGCAGCAAAGATACCATTCGTGTATCCGTAGCCGTTAAAAATACCGGCGCCTTTGATGGCGATGAAGTAGTGCAGGCCTATATTACCTATCCGGATATGGAACGTATGCCGGTAAAGGAATTGAAGGCATTCAGGCGGGTGCATGTAAGCAAAGGCGGAGAAGAAATAGTAGAACTGGAGCTGCCGGCAACGGAGTTACAGAAGTGGGATTTACAGCAACATGCCTGGAAGTTATACAAAGGCACGTATAAAATCAATGTAGGAAAGAGTTCAGAGAACTTCCTGCTATCGCAGGAATTTAAGGTGAAGTAATAAATGGCAGCAGGGAAGTATTTAATGCTTCCCTGCTGGAAAATCCGCTATACCACCATACGGTCTACCACTTTCTTCAGCGTGAGCCCCTGTACAATAATAGAGAACAATACCACAAAGTAACTGGCCGAGAGGATAACTTCCTTGTAGGGCGACTCCGGTAATGACAGGGCCAGTGCAACGGAGATGCCCCCACGTAGTCCTGCCCACACCAATATAGTAATGCTTTTATAATCCGTTTTCAGGGAGCGCCTTAATACAATGGCGGGGATGGTAATACTCAACGTCCGCGCGATCAGTACAAATGCAGTGGCCATCAAACCGGTGAACCAATAGTTTTGCAGGAATGGCATGATCACAATCTGCAACCCGATCATCACAAACAGGATGGTATTCAGCAGCTCATCGATGAGGCTCCATACGTTATGAAAATAGTGTTGTATTTCTTCCGCATTTTTTGTACCCAGGGAAGTATTACCCAATATCAGGCCGGCGGAAACAGCCGCCAGTGGAATGGATACATGCAGCATAGCGCCCACTACAGAAATCACCATTACCATCGATAAAGACACCATTACAATGATATTGAAATCATCTACACGTTTCATGGTTCTGTAAGCTACAATGGCGGAAACAACGCCCAGCAGGATGCCGCCGAATACTTCCTGTGAAAACAACGCCGCAGCATGTGACAGCGAAACATGACTATCCGCCTGTCCGGCTACTTCTTTCAGGATCACAAATAACAGGATACCGGTACCATCATTGAGTAAAGACTCCCCACCAATAATGGTTTCAAGCGCAGGAGGGACCTTTGATTTTTTTAAGATAGACAATACTGCTACCGGATCGGTAGGAGAAATGAGTGCGCCAAACAAGAGGCAATATACCAGCGGGATATCGATGTGGAGTAGTGCTGTGGTCCAGTACAGCAGGAATCCGAATATAAAGGTAGAGCCGATAACCCCTACGGTACTCAGTACCAGCACGGGATACCGTTGCGCTTTTAATTTGTTGAAATCGAAATGCAATGCGCTGGCAAAAAGCAGGAAACCTAACATCACGTCCAGCAGGGCGCCAGTAAAATCAATACCGTTGGTTACATCCTTAATAAATGCAAATGCCTCGGGGAAAATTTTACCTGTCAGCGAAATCAGTAATGACAACAGGAGCGAAACCACGATCACGCCTATGGTTCCGGGCAGCTTAATGAATCGGTTGTTGATGTAGGAAATTAATGCGCTAATGGTAACTAAAGCCGTTATCAGCGTAAATGTGTTCATAAGTAATCGAATAATGCCGGTTAAAAAATCAGGTTCCTAATGTTGCTATAGTGGTTTTAAAGATAGAAAAAAAAGTAGCAAATCAAAGTCAGACCGGCATTAAGGGATTATTTTTTCCTGGAAGACTTAGCATTTACGTTAAATTCTAATGCCATTTTAATCCAGTGTTGTAATTGTTTTTTTGTGTGGAGTTCATTTTCATCTACAAAAATAAATCCTTTCATCTCCTTACTGCCATGAACCATTACTTCAGCGCCTGCAGAGGATTCCACCATCTCGTCCGATCTGGCCGGATCAATCCGTACCATCATTTTATCGGGTCGTACGCCCACACACATTTTGTCGTTTACCATGAAGCACAATCCACCAAACATTTTCTTTTCGGTGATATTGTCGGTGGAGGCAGAAAGAATTTCGCGTACCCGGTCAGCGAGTTTTTCATTATATGCCATTGAGATATTTTTTGGGAGATGTTAAAGGTACGACTTCCTTTAATTTCCGTATTGTTTTTCCATTGTTTCTCTCAGCAGGGAGAGTGCCGGAAAAAACAAATATACCGGCCTGGCAGGTGCCACCATACTAGGCAGCTATCTCGAAGAAACGCCATCCCCTTATGTACTGGAGGCAGTGTGTGATGCCGATGTCATTGTATTACATAAGGAATACCTGTTGCTGCTATACGAAAAAGTTCCTTACCCAAAAGAAACCGGATATTGTTTCCCGCGTACCATTGAGTACCATTGCTTCTTTCCTGGGTATTACGCAGCAGTCGCTCAGCAGGATCCGGAAAAATGGCCGTCGTTGACGCTTTTTACCATTTGTTAAATGGCGCCTGCCAGCGGCTGCCGAATTTTGTGTTCATAAAAAATACAATTATGAATACGGATCTGACAGGAAAAAAAGTATTGGTATTAGGCGGTTCGGCCGGAATCGGTTTAGCAACAGCACAGGCGGCAGCAGCGGCAGGAGCAACGGTGATCATTGTTTCCAGTAACCCCGGAAGAGTTAAGAACGCCTTGACTACGCTACCGGAAACGGCGCAGGGCTTTTCGTTGGATCTTGGGAATGAAGCAGCAGTGCGTGATTTCTTCCGCACTTCGGGCGCCTTTGACCATTTAGTATTTACAGCTGGTGGTTCTTTTCCATTCGGACAGGTGGAAGATCTTACCGGCGCTGAGTTGCAGGAAGCATTTCAATTACGTTTCTTCGGCGCATTCAATGCGGTAAAATATGGCAGTAAGAACATATTGCCGGGAGGGTCTGTGGTATTGACTACCGGTATTGCCAACCTGCGTCCTCAGAAGGGTTGGGCTGCCGGAGGCCGACCGCGAAGCCATGTATCAACAGGCAGCAGGCGTGCTCCCGGCGGGCCGTGTGGGGCAACCGGAAGATATTGCACAAACGTATTTATATCTGATACAGAATGGATTCAGCACCGGGCAGATAGTGGTGGTAGATGGCGGCGCTATATTGGTTTAATGCGCAATGGTAGCAGCGCCCGGCGTCGCTGCTACAGCCGTTTTAATATTCCGGCGGCACACCAGTAATATAAACAGCGCCAGCAGCGAGGTGCCGCACATGGTGATAGCCATTGGTGTTGCCGTATGCGTATTGTACAAGCTTACTACTGTAGAAGCAAGCGCACCTATTCCCATTTGTGTGGCGCCCATCAGCGAAGATGCGCTGCCCGCATTTTTACTAAACGGCGCCAGCGACAACGCAGAAGTGTTGGGATTGATAAAGCCCAGGCAGCAAAGGTATATGAACAGCAGCACGATGATACCAGGTAATGATAAAAAGTTATTCCAGGCGCATACAATAAAAATAAGCCCGGTGATGGTCTGACAAACCAGCGCCACCGGCACTATCTGCTGACTGCTGAACCGTTTCAACAACTGGCTGTTCACCTGGCTGGAACCTATCAGTCCTACGGAGAGGCCCGCAAAAATCCATCCATACGCTTTGTCACTGAGCTTGTAAATATCCATAAACACCTGCGGCGAGGCCGACACATAAGCGAACAGTCCTGAAAAAGAAACGGCGCCCGCAAAGGTGTAGGTGTAAAACTGCGGCTCGCTTACCACCGACAGGAAGTTGCTGATAATGGGACCGGGCTTCAGCGACATCGACGTGTCCGGCTGATAACTTTCCGGGAGCCAGAGGATGGTGGCGACCAGGATCAGCGCACCCATGATACCTAATATAAGGAATACCGTGTGCCAGCTAAAGGCGCTGGTTACATAACTGCCTACCGTAGGCGCAATCATGGGGGAAGTGCCTACTACCAGCATCAGCAATGCAAATACTTTTGCGTTGTCTTTTACAGGAAAGAGGTCACGCACCATTGCTACCGAAGCCACTGCCGCGGCACAGCTGCCTATGGCCTGGATAAAGCGGAGTATGATGAGCCCGTTCAGAGACGATACATACATACAACCGATAGAAGAGATCACATACAGCACGAGTCCTATATACAACGGCTTCTTCCTGCCAAACCGGTCCAGCAGTGGGCCATACAGCAATTGTCCCGCTGAAATACCAATAAAAAAACTGGAAAGCGACAACGCCACCCTGGTGGGGTCTACTCCCAGATCCTTTCCTATAGCCGGAAAGCCGGGAAGATACATGTCGATCGAAAAGGGGCCTAATGCTGTGAGCGTACCGAGAATCAGAATAAGAAAGAAATATTTCGATTTCGAAAGTCCGTTGGTCAAAATAATATGGCTTTTAAAAATTTCCCTGCAAAAGTAAGAAGAAATATGCCCCTTCCGGTGATGTAGATGTTATCTTCTCCTGATTTTACCCGGGGAAGACAAGGACCTGCATTTATCCCTGCGTAATATTTGTGAGAAAATCATACAGCCCTGTTTCGCCGGGTATGTTCAGTTTCTTGCGAAGCCGGTACCGGCTGGTTTCCACACCACGAACGGAAATGCCCATCGACTGGGCTATTTCTTTGGTGGTAAGATTAATGCGCAGGTAGGCACAGAGTTTAAGATCGGTGGTGGTTAGATCCGGATACTGTTTTTTAAGGGTACGCAGGAAATTATTATGCACTTCATCAAAATGTTGGGAGAACTGTGCCCAGTCTTCTTCGTTATTTTCTGCTTCTTCAAACAACCGCATTACTTTTTTGAAAGAAGGAAGCGCTTCCGGGTCATTGGTTTTCTTTACGCTTTGTATCAGCTCCTCACGGATATTGGAAATCAGTTTGCCTTTCTGCACGAGGTGCATGGTGGCAGTAGCCAGTTCTTTATTTTTATGTTGCACATCTGATTCCAGTTTTTCATTGCGCAACCGGATCAGTTGTTTCTCATTTCTTTCCAGTTCCAGCTGATGTTGAAAAATGAGATGTTGCTGTTCCCGCAGATGTTTATCTTTCTGCGCAGCAAATTTTTTCTTTTGACGCCTGTACAGGTACCAGATCAGCCCGGTGAGCAGCAATAGGTACACCGCCTTCGCCATAAAGGTTTGATACCAGGCGGGCAAAATGGTAAAAGAATAACTGGCGGCCGCAGAGATATTGCCGAGGTTATCTTTCGCCTTTACCGAAAAAGTATATTCTCCGTAAGGCAGATTGGTGTATTCTTTTTCAGTTTTAGCCGTCCATTCGCCGGGCTGGTTATCGAATCCGGCCAGCTCATGGCTGTAAGTGATGTGATTGCCCTGCTCCGCGGGAGGAACGGTGTATTCAAAATGAAAACTGTTAAACGCATTCGGCAGCACTACTGGTGGCTGCGGACCGGCAGCCTGGTAGCCGCCGTACAGCAAAGTATCTTTCCGGCTGGTGGCTTTTATTTGCCCGAGTAGCACCGACAGGCCGGCGTCATGACGGGAATATTTTTTATAGTTGAGATGATAAATGCCTTTGTCGCCCCCAAAAAAGATATTCTCCTCGTTAAAGGGATAGATGAATTCAAAGCCGCCTACTATTTTCCCGGCGAGTTCGGGAAACCAGGTAATTGTTTTCTGTTGCGGTTTCAGTACGCCCGGCTTTTTATCCGCCACCAGCCAGATGTTGCCGCTGCTGTCTTCCGAAAGGTATTGCACCGCCACATTTTTCAGCGGGGCAAATACGCCCGTTGACGGAATAAATTGCTGACGGACTTCATCAAATTCATAGATACCTTTCATGGTAGCGGCTACCATCCGCTGTTGAATACGGAAAACGTAATTATTGTAAGTAGAAGGCAGTCCGTCTTTTTGCGTGAACAGCCGGTAGTTCAGGGCAGTATCATTTTTGAGTGTGAGCAGGTACACGCCGCGATAGGGGTGGGAGGACCAGATACGTTGCTGCGGGTCTACGGCCAGGAAGCGCAGGGACTCGTACAAACCGGACACGTGCCGGGTAACGTTCACCTGCGAACCGTTGTAGCGTATAAGGGCCAGGCCGTTGTAGCAGCCGGTGAGGATGTTGTTGGAGAGCGGCAGGTATGCCCAGCAGCCCTGGTCTTTCAGCACTGCGGCGGCTTTGTTGCCGGTAATTTCAAATGTTCCTTCCTGGTGGGCCATCAGCAGGTGGGAGCCGATAGCAGAAAGGTTCCATACCTGGCCACGGGTGTTGGCTACGGGCTGGAAGTTGCCTTTGGAATAGCTGAGGTCTGTAACGGTGTCCAGTGGCGTGCTGTATAACCCGTCGGATGTGCCGATGTAAAGGCGCTGATTAAACACTTTCGCGGCGTAAGTGGTAAGGGAATTATGTTTGGCGGGTAGTATCTGTTTAATAGCGGTGTTGTACCGGAGCTGATCAATGCCGTTGTCCAGCGCCAGCCAGATGTTGTGGCGGGGATCAGCAAACAGCCGGAGCACATTATTATTCTGAAGGCCCTCGTCCATGCTGAATTGCTGGATCACTTTGCCGTTGGCAGCGTTGATCATAAAGCATCCTTTGGAGAAGGTGCCTACGGCCAGCTGGCCGTTATCCAGGGGGATGGCACAGTAAATACGACTGCTCCGGAAAACAGTATCTGCTTCCGTTTGCAGCGGGATCAGCTGCTGATGCACGATGCGGAAGAGGCCATCCTTGAGGGTGGCTACCAGGAGGGTATCATTTTTTTCTTCGAGGAAAGCGGTGATCAGAAGGGATCTGCCTTTGGCTCCGGCGCAAACGGGTTGCCATTGGCCGTTGACCAGTTTCAGTAATCCCTGCTGGAGGTCCTGTGCATAGAGGCCGTGGGCAGTATTGCCCATTATTTTCCATTCTCCCGGAGCATTGTATACTTCCATCTGCCGGTTACGCCAGCCGAATATTTTATTGTTGCTTTTGAAATAAACGCCGTTGTTGTGGAGGGCAATATTCCAGATATCCGCGAATTCTGTTTGCCCTGCGGGGATATTTTTTTTGAGAGAAGTATATTCCAGGATACCATTCTTATTGGGCAGATAATACCCGAAGTCGTCCTGTGCGCCTACATAGATCTTCCCGTCCGGCGCCACCTTTACTGCACGCAGCCGGGTATTGTTGGGTACAGGATAAAGCTTCCAGTAGTTGCCGTTGAAGGTAAGGAGCCCTTCATTGTTGGCGAAATACAGGATGCCTTTGCGGTCGATATCGATGTCCCAGGTTTGGCCATTTCCCTGGTATTGGGCTTTGCTGAAATTTACAACAGCGGGTAGTCCGATCGTATTCTGGGCTAATAATATTTTTCCGTGGAATAAAAGGGCCAGCAACAGCAAATGCTTCATCTAAAAAGCGTTTTACTAAATGTAAAATTTTTTTGCTGATGTAGGTAGGAAGTAATGAAGATAGATTAGCAATCAATGGTTTAATATCATCTGAAGTAGAAATGACGTAGTTCAGGAAATGATTTTTTCCTTTTAAATACTGATCTTGGTGGGCGTTATTTTTCTTTTTAAAGACACATCTTACATGCTGAAATTCCACGTTATAGTACTCACGTTATTATTTGCCTCCCTGCTGCCTGCTAACGGGCAGGGATATCTGAAAACCCGGGGCCCCGTTATTGTTAATGAAAAAAACGAGAAAGTGATCCTCCGGGGAATGGGCCTCGGCGGCTGGATGTTGCAGGAAGGATATATGTTCCGCCTGGGCAATATTGGCCAGCAATACAGGATCCGCGAAAAGATCCGGGAACTGATAGGACCGGAAAAAACACAGGCATTTTATGACGCGTGGCTTACCAGTCATACCACCAGGAAGGATATTGACTCAATGGCGGCATGGGGATTTAATTCCGTTCGCCTGCCCATGCACTTCGATCTGTACACGCTTCCGGCAGAGGAAGAGCCGGTAGCCGGGCAAAATACCTGGCTGGAAAAAGGGTTTGCCCTCACCGATTCCTTACTGAACTGGTGCAAGGCCAATCATATGTACCTGATCCTCGATCTGCACGCCGCACCCGGAGGGCAGGGGAACGATTTGCCTATCTCCGACAGGCACCCTGAAAAACCATCTCTCTGGGAAAGCGAAGCTAACCGGAATAAAACTATTGCCTTATGGCGCAAGCTGGCAGCACGCTATGCCAACGAGCCCTGGATAGGCGGTTATGATATTATCAATGAGCCCAACTGGGGATTTGAAGAAGCCGGAGACAAGAGAGGCGCCAAAGAAACAAAGAACATTCCCCTGAAACAGCTGATGACAGCTATCACCAAAGCCATCCGGGAAGTAGACCCAAAACATATCATCATTATAGAAGGAAATGGTTTCGGGAATAATTACAATGGCATTTTGCCTGCCTGGGATAGTAATATGGTGATCAGCTTTCACAAATACGGCAATTTCACCAATGTAGCTTCCATCCGGAATTTCCTGGATTTACGGGAGCAATACAACCTCCCTTTGTGGCTCGGAGAATCCGGGGAAAATTCCAACAACTGGTTTACTAATACCATCAGTATGGTGGAAAGCAATGACATTGGCTGGGCATGGTGGCAGCTGAAAAAGATGGGGACCAACAACCCGCTGGAAATAAAGCTCACTCCCGGCTACCAGGCACTCCTGGACTATTGGAACGACAAAGGACCCGCACCGGCAGCAGACGAAGCTTACCGCGCACTGATGGAATTTGCCGGCAACACCCGGATTGAAAATAATATTTATCATAAAGATGTGACAGATGCCATGTTCCGGCAGGTGGTTTCCGGTAAGACCATTCCTTTCAGGGAACATATCGTAAAAGACCAGGCCGTGATCCGCGCAGCGGACTATGACCTGGGACGAAACCTTTCCGCTTATAACGACCTCGATACCGCGAGTTACCATTACACGCCCGGCGTGAATACACAGGGGAACCGTGGCCATGCTTACCGCAATGATGGCGTGGATATAAAAAAGGAAAACAGTGAGTTCGTGGTATTTAATATTGAAAGCGGCGAATGGTTGCAGTATACCATCCGCGTAGCCGCTGCGGGGAACTACACCCTTACCATAAAAATAAAAGCAGATACCGGTAGCATCGGCGCCAGGTTTAACATCAGCAGTAATGGCAAAGTACTGGCAGCGGATCTCGCCGTGCCATCCGATGATCAGCCGGTGATAGTGAAAAATATCCGCCTCGCAAAGGGTGAGCAGCGGATCCGGATAGAATTTGTACAGGGCGGAGGTGTGTTTAGTAAGATGATCTTTGAAAGAAAGTAAGCGCGCATAAAAATAACTCCACGTTGATCCATCAGCCTTATTTGTTCACCTTTTATTAATTGTACTTTCCATGAAAGAAAAACTGATCTCCATTAGCGTAGGTTCCTTCCTGTTAATGGTAATGATGACCGCCTGTAAAAAAGAGGCGAAAACAACCAATAATCTGCAACCTTTGGATGCCCAGCCAGCTGCGGCAGCAGTGCAGGCCGCCGCAGCTTATATGCTGATCTGGTCCGACGAATTTGACGGTACCAGCGTAAACACTTCCAAATGGTCTTTTGAAACCGGTCCGGGTGTTAATAATGAGAAGCAGTATTACCAGTCGTCCAATGCCAGTGTGAGCAACGGCAACCTGGTGATCACGGCAAGGAAGCAGTCGGTGAACGGCTGGCCTTATACATCCGCACGCATGAACACTGCCGGGCACTTTACCACACAGTATGGCCGTATTGAAGCGCGGATTAAACTGGCCTCCGGGCAGGGTTTGTGGCCTGCGTTCTGGATGCTGGGCAACAACATAGGCTCCGTAGGCTGGCCCAAATGCGGCGAAATAGACATTATGGAGCAGGTAAATACCAGCAACACTATTTATGGCACCATTCACTGGGATGCCAACGGTCATGTTTCCTATGGCGGCACTTCCAGTACCACTATTACAGATTACCACGTATATGCGGTAGAGTGGGATGCCAGCGCTATCCGCTGGTACCTGGATGGTAACCAGTTTGCAACAGCCAATATCCTGAACAATATCAACAGCACAGAAGAGTTCCATAACCAGTTCTTTATCATCCTGAACATGGCTGTGGGAGGCGATTTCCCCGGGCAAACGATCGATGAAAGTAAACTGCCCGCCAATATGTATGTTGACTATGTGAGGGTGTACTCCATTTCCAACAGCGGTGGCAATGCGCCCATTGGCAGCACTATTACCCTCAAAGGATTTAACAATGCCTTTGTAAGCAGTGAAAACGGCACACAGGCTATGACCTGCAACCGTGCTACTGCACAGGGCTGGGAACAGTTTACGGTGGAAGATGCCGGCGGTGGCAAGGTGGCGTTGAAAAGCCAGGGTAAATATGTTTCATCAGAAAACGGCGTTAACCCAATTACGTGTAGCCGTACCAGTGCGGGCGACTGGGAAAAATTTGACTGGGTGGTAAATACAGACGGCAGCATTGCTCTCCGTGGAAATAACGGGCGATACGTATCGTGTGAAAACGGCACGCAGGCCATGACCTGTAACCGTACCACTATTTCCGGCTGGGAGTCATTCCGGTATTGATGTATATAGGTTGATGGATCCGGCCGGCCGTGTTTACGGCCGGCATTTTATTGATCCGGTAAAAAAGATCAGTTGTTCCACGATACTTCTTTTACGCCGGTATCTGCCTGTATATCTGCGATCAGCTTGCCTACAATGGCTTTATCCATGCTTTTAAAGCGAACGGAAACCATCATGGTTAAAGCCGCACCCACAGACACCATCATGTGCGTCCTTAACCCGGCCGCCCAGTCCTTGCGTTCCCTTTCCAAACCTATTATACCGCCAAAAACCGCTGCCAGTGATAATCTTATTAATATTTCCGTCCAGGGTATTATACTACTAATTTACGCAATAAATTTCCTTTCATCCTGATTTACGTATAGTCGTACTGTTAAAGAAGGTCAAAATTTGTATCTTGAAATCAATTCATTTATACTTTTCGCATGCTTCCAACAAAACCACGTTTACTGATTGCCACCGCGCTGCTTTTTTCCGCTGTAACCCAGGCGCAGGTGAAGTTCCGAACCATAGCGCCTGGAGCAACCCAGCAGGGGTTAAAGACCGTGCATACCCCGCACCTCGCCGCAGAACCCGCTGCGGGAAACAACCGCCATCAGCTGATAGTGATGATTCCCGGTACCGGCGGCCGGGCAGCCGACTTCCGTACGTTCGACAGCTCGTTTGCCGCTATGGGCTACTATGTAGTAACCCCTGATTATGTGAATACGGTGATCACCACGGTATGTTCCAAAAGTGAAGACAGCACCTGTTTTGATCATTTCCGCCAGGAGATCATGTTTGGTACGCCGGTGAGTGATAAAGTAGAAGTAGACTCCGCCAATAGCCTGCTGAACCGGTTTACAAAGCTGCTGGTATACCTGGCTGCGCAGGATCGTGGCTGGAGTGAGTTTGTACGTAACGGACAAGTGCGCTGGGATAAAATTATTGCGGCAGGTCATTCACAGGGAGCCGGGCATGCAGCGTATTTCGGGAAGCAGTTCCGTTTGCGTGGTGTGCTGATGTTTTCCGGACCACAGGACTACCTGCAGTATTTCAATGCGCCGGCGCATTGGCAGCAGGAGCGTGGCCGCACACCGGTGAACAGGTATTATGCGTTTCTGCATGCTGCAGATCCGTTTAATTACCAGTACCAGGTGCAGGATGTAAGTGTGGTGAGCCACCGCGCGGTCACCGATACAACGATGGTACAGCCGGGAATGCCGGTTCATTCCAGGAACAGTATCCTTGTTACGGATGTGGACCGGAAAGATAAACACGGATCTACATTGGGAACAGACTTTATAGCCGTATGGAAATATATGATCAGCGGCGCTACAGGGAATTAAAAAGAAAGCCGGTTTTCAGTGAAGAACCGGCCAAAACGTTTTCCTAACCCCAGTGGCTATACGTCGCAGTTTGGCGGATTGAAAAACGGATTGTTTTCTAAACTTAAAATATTGCTGACGCTCAGTCAGTATACAAATTTACTTGGCCCAAAAACCAAAACCAATGATGCTTCCAGTATATTATCACAACTCTTTTATTAAGGGCTGTTAAAAAACGGGGGAAGACTGGTGGTTTTCTCTGTTTTTTATTCTTTATCTTCGCGGGCGTTCGTTACCATTCTATGTCAAAGAAGAAGAGGAAAAAAAAGAAGCAGCACCAGGGATTCAGCAGTTTAGCCATTATCGTTATATTGATCATTGCTGCATTTGCAGTGACTACCTGTTCCCGGAAAATTACCGGTGACAAAGAAAAACCTCCTGCAAAGAAATCATCTCACAAAAAAAATACTACCACCCGCACCAGTACATTTTTACTGGCAGAAGATTTTGAGTCGGGGTCCAAAACAAGTTATAACAGCGGTGATGTGGAATTATCCAGCGGTACCTGGAAGTTTAAAGATGCGGTAACCGGCAACCTGGAGGAAGATCATAAAACGGGCGCACAGGCATTGCGGATCCGCGATAATGGTATGGCCGGAATGAAATTCGATATTATTGTAAAAGGAACGGTAACGGTTACACTGAAATATGCCGGGTACGCCGCAAGCAAAAAAGGAACCTGGGAGTTGTGGGCATCGGTGAACCGGGGACAAAGCTATTTTCGTGTAGGTGATCCCGTTAGTGTTAGTTCCGGTGTGCTTAAAACAGCCACCTTTACCGCGAAGAGTACGGGCGTCATCCGGTTTGATATCCGTAAAACAGACGCCGGCAACAGCCGGATCAATTTTGACGTGTTCCGGGTAATGGCCGGCGGAAAAGAAACGCCGGTTAAGCCGGTGGAGAAACCGGCAGGTGACGATGATGATAACCTGTTGCTCGGTAATCCCAGCGATGCCAGTGCATCGCTGGTGATGGCGAATAATTACCTGATGGATAAAGCGTATTACAAGTTGTCGTATAACCGCGACAAGGGCACGCCCAACTGGGTTGCCTGGCATGTATCGCGCAGGGATCTGGGCAAAATGTCGAGGGCCAACGATTTCAGGCCCGATGCCGATATCCCGGAAAGCTGGTACCAGGTATCTCAAACGAGTTATATGGGCAGCGGTTTCGACCGGGGGCATAATTGTCCTTCGGGCGACCGGACCGCCACCCGGGCGGCCAATGAATCCACCTTCCTGATGACCAATATGATACCGCAGGCCCCCAACCATAACCAGCATTTGTGGAAAAACCTGGAAGAATATACACGGGAGCTGGTCATGAAAGGAAACGAGGTATATGTGATCATGGGTAGCTATGGCAGTGGAGGAACCGGGAGCAAGGGACTGGCAAAAACAATAGATGGCCGTAAAATTACCGTGCCGGACCATATCTGGAAGATCCTGGTGGTTTTACCGGAAGGCAATAATGATTTGCAGCGTATTAATAAGAGCACCCGTATTATTGCGGTGAACACACCCAATAAAAATGATGTTAATGCCAGGTGGAGCGCTTACCTGACTTCAATTGAAGAAATAGAAAAGGCCACCCGGTATAAGTTGCTGGAGAGGGTGCCACCGGTAGTAAGACAAGAGTTAGTGAAGAAAATAGATGCGGGACAGGAGAGAATGTATCGTTAAAAAAAATATTATGTTGTTCTGGCAATTAAATTATAAATTGCATAAAATTATTATGTTTTTGTCGTTTGTAAACTAATATCCAGAAAAAAATCATGATAAGTTCCTATAAAAACCAGATTGGCATAATTTTATTGAAAGTACAGTAGCAACATGTAACTTATTGAAGCCTTAGATCGTTATTATAATTACAAAGCTAACTTAAAGTATAACTGGCCGATTATTAATGGAAATGGACCTACACTTTTCTTGATTATATGCACATATAACAAGACAAATACTGTGTACACAACGAAAGGAATGGCGTAAAATAATTAGCGATAAAATGGCGTTATACCAGAGAAGCTTAACAATATGAGCTTTTTAAACATTAATATTATATCTAACTAATATGGGTGAAAGAGTGTCGGTGGCCTTGCTTGTTACTACATACAACTGGCCGGAAGCATTGAAGCTTGTGCTGGATAGTGTACTGGTACAAACCGTCCTCCCTGACGAAGTCATCATAGCTGATGATGGTTCCGGAGACGCTACCAGGGATGTTGTAGAGGCATTCAGACGAAAAACCAGCATTCCGGTGAAGCATTTCTGGCATCCGGATGAAGGTTTCCGCAAAACTATTATCATTAACCAGGCGATTACCGGTACCTCTTCAGACTATATCATCCAGATTGATGGTGACATTGTGATGCATGAGCTTTTCATCAGAGACCATATCACGGAAGCGGAAAAGGGGTATTTTATCCGCGGCAGCCGGGTGTTGTTACAGGAAGATATTACCCGGAAGTACCTGAATAACGGGCAATTTGAGCGGGTGTCTTCTTTCAGTAAAAATGTGAGGAACCGGATCAATTCGCTTCGTATTCCTTTCCTGGCTCCTTTGCTGATTAAAAAGAGTCAGCGTTCCCGTAACTGGATTGGTTGTAATTGTGCATTCTGGAGAGCAGATTTTCTGAAGGTGAATGGTTATAATAATGAATTGAAGGGCTGGGGACACGAAGATATTGAACTGGCGGCGCGTTTTATTAACTCAGGACTTTATCAGAAGAAGGTAAAATTAAAAGCGGTATGTTATCACCTGCATCATCCTTTTAATTCCCGTGTACACGAAAATATCAACTACAGGGTTTACCTGGATACCTTAAATCATGGTATTGCCTATTGCTCTAACGGCTACAGGCATCATTTAACAACGGAGTAAATAAATAAAAAGATATTAGTAAAAAAGGCCACCAGACGGTGACCTTTTTTTATTTAGTTACTAAATGTCTGCATTTCGATGAGCCGCTTATAAATGCCGTTGTTACTGAGCAATTCCTGGTGGGTGCCCTGTTCGGCCACCTGACCGTTATCCAGCACTATAATAAGATCCGCATTTTGAATGGTGCTCAGGCGGTGAGCGATTACCAGGGAGGTGCGGTTTTTCATCAGATTATTCAGTGCGTCCTGTACCATTTTTTCCGATTCTGTATCCAGGGCGGATGTAGCCTCATCCAGCAGCATCAGTGGCGGATTGGAGAGTACCGCACGGGCAATGCAGATACGCTGCCGTTGACCGCCGGAAAGCTTGGACCCTTTATCGCCGATATTGGTATCATAGCCATTTTCAGTTTTGCTGATAAAATCGTGTGCATTGGCAATCCTGGCTGCTGCCTCCACTTCTTCAATGGTGGCGTTAGGTTTGGCAAAAGCAATATTGTTGAAGATGGTATCATTGAAGAGAATGGATTCCTGGTTTACCACACCCATGAGTGCGCGTAAAGATTCCATTGTAACGGACTTCAGGTTTTTATCATCTATAAGGACGCTGCCGGACTGGGGATCCATAAAGCGGGGGATCAGGTCCATTAACGTGGACTTTCCGCCGCCGGAAGGGCCTACCAGCGCTACAGTGGAGCCTTTGGGTATGCTGAGGTGAATGTTATTCAGTACTTTCTTCTCGCCGTAGGCGAAAGAAACGCCATCAAAACGGATCTCATCTGTAAAGCCGTTTAATGTAACGGCATCCGGCGCGTTGGTGATGGCCGATTGCTGATCGATCAACTCCAGTACCCTGTCGCCCGCAGCAACTCCTGAATGGATATTGCTGAACGCGGTGGAAATAGCTTTTGCCGGGCGCATAATCTGGGAGAAGAGGGCGATATATACCACAAAGGTAGATCCGTCCATATTCCCCTGGTTATTGATAATAAGGGAACCGCCGTAAAACACGATACCAGCCACCATCAACACCCCTAAAGTTTCAGAAACGGGCGAAGCCAGTTGCTGTCTTTTAGCCATAGAGCGGGATATTTTGGAATACTTGCGGTTTTGTTCATCAAAGCGGTTGGTAATAAATCCAACAGCGTTAAATGCTTTTACGATCCTGATGCCATTCAGCGCCTCATCGAGGTAACTGATCATCATGCCGTAGGTTTGATGGGAGGCGGTAGCCTGTTCTTTCAGTCTTTTTACGATCCTTGATATAATGAAGCCGGCCACGGGAATCACCAGCATAGAAACCAGCGTTAATTTATAGGAGATGAGGAACAGGATGACGAGGAAAGAGATCAATTGGGCCGGTTCTTTGAATAATACCTGCAGGGTGCCGGTCACTGTATATTGTACCACCTGTACGTCGGATGCAATCTTGGAAATGATATCACCCTTTCTTTCATTACTAAAATAACCCAGGTGCAGGTTCATTACATTGTTGAATACTGTTTTACGCAGGTTCAGTAAGGTTTGTATGCGTAAGCTTTCCATAGTACGATCGGCGAAGTAGCGGAACAGATTACCCAGTAATACGGAGGCGGCAATACAGGCGCAAACAAATTCCAGGCTTTTAATTTTACCGTATTCACTGGCGATGGTGGTGGTGTAATGTTTAAACACCGCGAAAATATCAAAATAGCTGTCCGGCATGGGGGCTATTTTTTGATTGAGATCTTTGTTAAACAGCGTTTCCAGCAAAGGCGCCAGCAATGCAAGGTTCAGCGTGCTGAATATTACAGATAACAGGACACAGATGATATAGGGGATCGCAAATTTATTAATAGGTTTAGCAAATGATAAGAGTCGGAAGTATGTCTTCATATTTTAACAATAATCGTATAATGATTAGACGGTGCATAAAAAAAACCGCATCGTTGCTGATGCGGTTCCTTAAGTTTTTAATTTTCTTTTTATCAATAACTTAAAGAATATTTTTCAGTCGCACATTCAAGCCTGCAGATCACCAGTAAAAACTGCAATCAGGGCTCAAAAATAGCCCTTTTGGCTTAATTGTCAAAAGATTTGATAGCCGCCCGGGCCAGGGGCGGATATCAGTGATTATTGCTGCGGAGGATTTTTAACGCCTCCGTGTCTTTATATTGAACCATGAGTTGTTCCAGGTGCTTTTTCAGGGTGGTGGTGAGTTTCTCCGTGCCTTTCCGGCCATAAAGATTGTTCACCTGGTGCGGGTCCTGCTTCAGGTCGTACAACTCCCAGCTGGCAGACTCCCCATAGAAGCGCACCAGTGTGTATTGTTCCGTACGGATACCGAAGTGCGGATATACGTGGTGAGGCTGTGGGAATTCGTAATAGTGGTAGTAGGCTTCTTTTCTCCAGGGAACATTTTTGGCATCTGCTTTCAGCAGGGGCAAAAAGGAGACGCCTTGTATATCGGCGGGCACTTTCACGCCTGCGATGTTGAGGAAAGTGGGAGCCCAGTCGATGTTCAGCATCAGCTGATTGATGGAAGTGCCGGGTTTTACTACTCCGGGGTATTTGATCACGAAAGGAGTGCGTAATGATTCTTCGTAAATAAAGCGTTTATCAAACCAGCCATGTTCTCCCATATAAAAGCCCTGATCGGAGGCATACACGACTACTGTATTTTTTGAGAGTCCTGATTTATCAAGATAGTTCAGCAGCTGGCCGATGTTCCTGTCGAGCGACTTTGCCGTGGCCAGGTAATCTTTCAGGTAGCGTTGGTATTTCCATTCCACCAATGCATCGCCGGTTAGTTTTTGTTTATCAAATTCTTTGCTGATCTTATTTTCGTAGTAATCGATAAAAGCCTTTTTCTGTTCCGGTGTGAACCGGCCATAGATCCCCTTTTCGTAATTGGCATGTACTTTCAGGTCTTCTTTCAGGCGCATGGTTTTATCGATGGTCATGTCCTGGTTTTGCGCGGCCAGGCGGTTTTTGTAATCATCTTTGAAAGTGGCCGGGAGGGCAAATGTTTTATCATCGTATGTGCCGAGGTCCTGGATATCCGGCAGCCATTCCCGGTGTGTGGCTTTTTCGCCTACCACCAGGAAGAAGGGTTTGGTCGTATCGCGTTGGTTGATCCAGTTAACAGAGAGTTGGGTGATAATATTGGTAACATAGCCTTCTATGCGGGTAGTATCGTTGGGGCCAATGATATCGGGATTATAATATTGGCCCTGGCTGTTGAGGATACGCCAGTAGTCGAATCCCTTTGGCAGGTTGCCTAAATGCCATTTGCCGATCCAGGCCGTCTGGTAGCCGTTTTGCTGCAATAGGGAAGGGAACAGCTGTTGTGCTACATCAAACTTTTTCTCGTTCAGCGTATAGCCGTTAATGTGACTATACTTGCCGGTGAGCAGGGTAGCCCTGCTGGGGCCGCAAATAGAATTGGTGACCAGCGCATTTTTGAAAATGGCGCCCTGAGCGGCGATCCGGTCGATGTTAGGCGTTTGTACCAGTTTGCTGCCATAGGCGCTGATAGCCTGGCAGGCATGATCGTCCGAGAAGATGAAAATAATGTTGGGACGTTCTTGCTGTGCATAGCTGTTGGCTGCGAACAGGAGTAATACTCCCCAGGTTTTTCTAAGATAGTTTGCGGAAAAGATTTTCATGTTCATGTGTTTATCTGTTGAAATAGCTACAAGGTATCCTCCGCTACTACTTTAAACTCCTCAAACACTACATCAAACGGCAACTTCCCAGGTGCTGCCGCCACAGGTCCTATCTGCACTTTGCCGCCGGGAGGGAAATACGCCAGCCGAAGCATGTCAAATTTCTTATTATCAAAAGAATATTCAATCTGTACATAATCTCCTTTACGCAGTAATTTCAGCCACATGCTTTTGGGGCTGTCATGACGCGGAACTACGGACCAGTCGGATACTTCACGGGTTACTACTGCGCTTACGTTTTGTACGCCGTCCACATATTCGATACCGGTTTTAATCCAGTTTTTGACATCCTTGCGGATCATCAGGCCGGCCTGATGAAACAGCTCCTTATAATGACCCGTAATTTTTACGGTAGCGGTAAAATCGCCTTCCTGTTCCTGGAAATAAAAAGGGCCGTTATCGCGGATAAAGCCGTAGTGAGTTACCTGCCAGTAGTCGGTGCCGGGGTCAACGGTCACATTTATTTTGTTATGATCTGCGGACCATTTCTGCGGAGTGTTATACCATTGCATAGTTTGTGCTTTTAGTCCCATACTCATCGCTATGAAAGCGGATAATGCTACCAGTTTTTTCATGATGTTTCCGTAAAAATTTTATGTAAGATGATAAATATTCTCCGGAATGGATAATTTTTAGTGATGGGTAGCTGCTTTGGATTTCTTAACTTTAAGAACCCTCTTTAACCTGCCCGTTAAATGTTATGAATATGAACGAAGAAAACCCTCATGTAACAAAAAGAAAGTCCGCTGCCGTTATTGTAGCCCATCCCGATGATGAAACCCTGTGGGCCGGGGGTACTATCCTGTTTCATCCGCAGTGGAACTGGACTATCATCAGCCTGTGCCGCGCCGGTGATACAGACAGAGCCCCTAAATTTTTTAAGGCACTACAATTGTACGGAGCACAGGGTGTAATGGGAGATATGGACGATGGCCCGGAACAAACGCCACTTCCGGAAGAGGTGGTGGAAAACCAGGTGCTTGCCCTGTTGCCGGTACAGCATTATGATTTGGTTATCACTCATCACCCACGGGGGGAATATACCCGGCATCTCCGCCACGAAGAAGCAAGCAGCGCGGTGATCCGGCTATGGCAACAAGGCAGGATCACTGCAGATGAGCTTTGGGCTTTTGCTTATGAAGATGGGTTAAAGTCCTATTTCCCTGAAGCTATTCCAGAAGCAACTATTTATCATGTGCTGGATAAAGATATCTGGCAACGGAAATATGAGGTGATCACGCAAACGTACGGATTTGAGGTCGATAGCTGGGAAGCAGCCACCACGCCTTTGGCGGAATCGTTCTGGTGTTTTAACAACAGCGGGGAAGCCCATCAGTGGCTCAACAGTTTACCGTTTGAATTATGAAAGTACTTTTGTTATTTGATTATCCGCCGGCTCCCGGCGGACTGGCAACACAAGGAAATTTATTGTACCATGGTTTGCTTGAAATAGGTGTAAATGCGCTGGCAGTACATTATGACTCACCACTGGAGAAGGAATGGTATTACAGTTCGTTTAAGCCGGATGTGGTGGTGGGCGTAGGTTATTGGGGATATTGCCCACAGCTGGTCCTGCATCCGCAGCGGTTTGGCGTGCAGCCGGTTCCCTGGCTGGTGGCCGATGGATATATCGCCAACTACCAGGAAGTGCTGAATGAGTTGCCGCTGATCCTCGTTACGTCACAGTGGGTAAAGGAAATGTATATACGCGATGGCATCAACGGCGATAAAATAGCCGTGCTGCCGGTTGGCTGCAATACCAACAGGTTTACACCGCTGCCAAAAGATCATCCGCGGGTGAAAGCCGTGCGGGAATCAATGGGCGTGGAGCCGGATGAGCTGATGCTCCTCACCATAGGTGGAGATGCCTGCTCAAAAGGAGCCAGGGAGGTGATGCAGGCGCTGTCGCAGTTAAGCGGCGAAGTGCCGGACAACTGGAAGTATATCTGTAAAGTATGGCCGCAGCCGCGCACCAGCATACAAAACAAAGCGGACCTGGAACTGGCGGAAGAACTCGGACTGGGTGGCAGGGTACAATACATCACCAGCATTGTATCAAGGGAGGAGATGCCTTATCTCATCAATGCCTGCGATATTTATGTGGCCCCTTCGCGGCTGGAAGGTTTCGGGATGCCACAGGTAGAAGCGGGCGCCTGTGAAAAACCGGTGATCGGCATCCGCGCAATGGGAATGCTGGATACGCTGGTAGATGGGGAAACCGCACTGCTGGCCGGTGTGGCAGAAAAAATAGTGCTGAACGAAGTAGTGCTGGGTAAAGAGTCGGGTTTTGAAGCAGATCACAAGGTGGTGTTTTCCACGCCCCGTACGGTCGATTACCGGGCAGATATAAATGATATCAGGCGGCATTTGCAACGGTTAATGACAGATGCCGCCTACAGGGAACAGTTAGGAAAAGCTGCAAGGAAAAGAGTAGTAGCAAATTTTGATTACCGGGTTATAGCAAGGCAGTTTGTGCAGCTGATGCGTGAAAAACTTAATATCCGTTAAACATGGAAGCTTCCTCCTGGTTAACTATCAATGCAGCCAAGGACGCCGCCCTGAAGGTTTTGCTGCATAATGTAAACGGCCCCTTTCACGGCCTTCCCCGCACTGCGGGATGGGGATATCCTGAGCCATACACGAGAGATCTTCTCCTGTCGTTTTTTGGCGTGGGCGTAACCGGCAACCAGGTGCTGATCAACAGCATCAGAAAAGTACTCGAAACACTGGCGAAAAATCAAACCCTACACGGACATATTTCTTCTCTCGTACACGACAAACAGGACCTGGGCGCCAGCGACAGCACGCCGCTCTTCCTGCTCGTGACAGGTATGTATCGCAAGCTCTCTGGGAATGAGCAGTTCCTCGAAGAAGCGGTGAACAGATCGCTGCAGTGGATGGAATATCAAAGTCCCTCGGATCGCTACCTGGTGGCGCAACAGCCTACCAGCGACTGGCGCGATGAACAATGGGTACTTGGATACGGACTGTTTGTAAACACGCTTGTATATAGTTATCTCCAGATCCTCGGATATCATGAACGCGCGGAGAAAGTACGGCAGGCAATGGGAAGGTTCACCATCACCGGCGGTGTACAGCACCGGCATGTGCACGAAGGACTGGTAGTGAAACACAAACCTTATTACGCCATGTGGTCCTACAAGGTACTGAGCAGTGAACGGTTCGACCTGCTGGGCAACAGTCTGGCTATACTCTCCGGTATTGCAGCGCCCACAAGGGCCGCGGAAATGGTATCATGGATTGAAGATGAATGTGCGGCGCTGATAAGAAACAACCAGCTGGCCGTAAAGCTGCCGCCTAACTTCTTCCCCTATACGAAACCTGGCGACAACGATTGGCACGAACGTTATACTTTTTTTAATCTCCCGGGAGAATATCATAACGGCGGCATCTGGCCTTTCATCTGCGGCTTTTATGTAGCCGCATTGGTAGCCGCAAAAAAGTACCGGCTGGCAGAAGAGAAACTGCTGGAACTCACCAGGATCATTACTATTTCCAATAGCGGAACAGTGGATTACGGTTTCAATGAATGGCTGAAAGCACAGGATGGCACAGCAAAAGGGCAGGAGTGGCAAACCTGGAGCGCCGCACTGTACCTGTATGCAGCGAAATGCGTGGAAGAAAGACGCACTCCCTTCTTTGAAGAAATGAGAATGCGGCAACCTGTTTCATGATAACTTGATGAAAGATTAGTAAAACACGTTCGCCAAATTGATGGTAACTTTACGCCCATTATCCCTGTGTTTTAAACTTATGAAGATGAATATCTACAGATCCCTGATGCTGCTGGCAGTTTTTGCCACCACACTCGTTGCCTGCGGAAGCCTTGAAATGGCCGGACCAGATAACGTTAGCCCCACCACACCACCGCCTACCACCCCACCTGTAACAGGCAATAATAAAATTGAAGGCACCTGGAACTTTGCGGGCGTTCGTGTAAACAGCGTTAGCAGCATATCGGAATCCGGCGCCAAAGCCATTGTTTACAGCGACTATACCACCTTCAATAACAAAGGCGTAGTGGTAATTGATGGAAGTACTTTCAAGATAACAGGCATGAGCTATTCTATCGATGCGGTTATCAGGAATGTGCTGTACATGAATGGACAGCTGGTCACCGATCTGCAAATGCCTTTCCAGATAGAAATGGATCCGTATAATGCTTCCAATCCCTATAAACTGGTAGGAGCAGATTCTATTTATTTCAGCGCGAGCGTAATGGAAACTCCTTCCTATGGCGGTGGTACTGTTGAAGTACAGGCTGTGGGTGGAAAAATTTCCTGGAGTGCGGATACGTTGCTGCTTACACTGAATCTTAACCAGGTACAATCCTCTGCTGTTGTAACCGGCTTTGAAGTGATGAAACTGGTGAAACAGAAATAAAAGAGTTACCGGTTATCTTTCTTCCAAAAGGTAACCGGTGATGGTCCCTATTTCTTCCGGGTATCAGCCGCCTGCCAGATGGATTTGATAGCTGCCTCATCGTTCATGCCATCCGGACATTGCGTGGAGCGGGTATTGGCCCGGTATTTCAGTCTCGTTTTTTTCCGGCCCAGGGTAACTACACGGGTAACAGGCATTTGCAAATGACCATTGGCGTCATGCGCTGCTACCCATTGATGTGCATATTGCAGCCAGTTGTGCCGGTATTGTTCCGGTTGCTGATAAAACCAGCTGATTTCATCAAAGCCCCACGGGTAAATGGTAGTGGTATCCGGCACACCCGGGTGATCACTGATACCAAAATTATCCAACTCCACCAGGTAAGGCATTGACGCGGCTTCCCAGCCACTGGGTGTAATACCGCCTTTGCTTCTCCCGAAAAGGGCATCCGTAAAACCCATTGCTAAAATACCTTCCTGCGGATGCGCTGGTACGGATTTAATACGCAGCGGGAACGAGTTAAAATCCAGTAAGCTTTTACCATTGACTACCATACCACCTGACGGCGTATGTGCATCGAGCAATACCCAGTGATGGCGGGTATGATCTTTTGCATAGGCCCGTAATTTTTCCAGGAAGGCCGCCCATTCCGTCAGCTGTGGATCTTCCATGCCTATCAGGGCAATTTGTCCGAGGTGCAGTGCTTCGCAGCCCACTTCCATATAGGTGCCCGCCAGGAACATAAACCACAGCTGCGTTTCCACGCGTGTAATATCCGGTACGCTGTTGCCTTTACTCCAATGATCTACCAGTTTTCCTTTTGTATTGAGCATGCTGGCGTACCGGAAGTGCCTGTCTTCTGCCGGTAGTCCCAACGCTTTGAATGCCCATGCCGGAACAGGAATGGTGTTTACCTGTTCACTGATCTGCTCAAACAGGGCAGCCTGGAAAATTACTTCCGGGTCATTTTTCTGCACTTCCTGTACCAGCTGTTTGGCACCACTAAGAAAATCTTTGTTGTTGAGCACCGATTCCCCGCCCCAGCGGTAAATGGCGCGGCCTATAAACTTTGCCCCGATGTTCCTGATCAGGCGGATGTCATCTTCTTTGTTGGGATAAGGCGCATCGGAGGCGTAAGGATCTACCGAAAGAAATTCGGTCATGGTAACCGCATGATCCAGGTAATGTTCCAACGCGGGCCTGGTAATGCCTTTTCCGTTGAAGGAGGGTGTTTGGGAGCGGGCGGTAATAGCCCACAAACTAATGCCTGCAGCCAGCAATGCTGCCGCCGGACGCTGAGTGAATACTAACATGTCGTGGAATAAATTTTGAAAACAAGATACTTTTTTTTGACTGGCGGGAATAACATTTTTGGTTGTGTGGTGCATTTGTTTTTATATTGGGTGTATTAAAACGACCCAACCAGCATATGAGTTTACTGCCGGATATCTTTCCCGTCTTGTCCACGCCGCGTCTTCACCTGATTGAAATTGAACATTCGCATCAGCCGGATTTGTTTTACCTGCTGACAGATAAACGGGTTACCCGGTACTATCATGTAATACCGCTGAGTGAAGTGGCCAATGTTCGCCCCGTCATCGATCTTTTTAAAAAGCGTTTTTCTGATAAGCAGGGGATCCGCTGGGGCATTGCGCTTGAAAAAAAAACAGCGCTGATCGGTTTTATCGGTTTCAATAATTATGAAACAGCAGATACAGTGCCGCTGGTGTTTGCGCTGGTCCAGGAATACTGGGGTAAAGGCTACATGGCCGAAGCCATTGAGGCGGTAGTGCAGTATTGTTTCTCCACACTGGATTTGAAAAAGATCGTGGCAGATGTATTACCCGGCAACGAAGCCTCTGAAAGGGTGTTGATTAAAACAGGATTCCACCATGAAGCGCTGGTGGTGAAAGGCATGATATGGGACGACAAAGGATACGACGTTAACCGGTATGTAAGGGATAAAACGCCGGACCTGTAAGTATCTCTATTGTCCGCCGGTTGAGGACACAACAATACTGGTTCCTGCAACCAGGAACAATAAAGACACTCACAGGAATTACAGATGCAGGATTAAGCTTTTTTAGCGGCAGTTTTCTTGGGAGCAGCTTTTTTTGGCGTCACTTTCTTGTCGGCGGCTTTGGGAGTGTTGGCTTTGGGCGCAGCGGCTTTCTCAGCAGCAGCTTTCTTCTTCGGCTTGGCAGGTCCTTTTGGTTTATCTGTTAGTCCTGCTATCATCGCTTTAGTGGCCTTTTTTACATTCCGGAGAAATTTCTTCTCTCCCAGCTTCTCTTTTAAATCGCTTAATGCGGTTAATACGTCGGCTACTTTTACACCAGCTTCTTTTTTAAGATGCTTGCCGGTCGGTTTACTCGAATCAGTCATGGAGCATTATTTATTTACAAAATATATTATATTCAAAATTAACAATTAAATAATATTGCCAATGTTAAGTTTTATAAGGCCATGATTTATAAAGAATATTCTGATCTTAGCGAAACTGAAATCAACTATAAATTCATTATATTGGGGTAGGCTACCTTCCTTGTGTCGGAGCTTGTTATTGTTTTAACCATAGGGGTATGGGTTCAAGAGATGTTATTATTATAGGTGGGGGCCTGTCGGGCCTCACCAGTGCTATTCATTTATCGAAGGCAGGATTACAGGTAACCGTGATCGAAAAAAGTAAATACCCTTCGCACAAGGTATGCGGGGAGTATGTTTCCAATGAAGTATTACCATATCTGCAGTCGCTCGGGGCAGATCCTTCGGTATTGCATCCTTCCCGGATCAACCAGTTAATTATTTCAGATCATTATGGCAAAACGCTGGAAACACCGCTTCCATTGGGAGGTTTTGGTGTAAGCCGGTATACGTTCGACCAGTTCCTGATGCAAACAATGATCGAAAACGGGGTGGAGTTAATTGAAGATACCGTTACCAACGTGGTATTTGAAAACGACCGTTTTTTTATTGATACCAACAGCTATGGCGTTTTTTCAGCGCCGGTGGTGTTGGGCGCTTATGGTAAAAGAGCTGCACTTGATGGAAAGCTTGCCCGTCCGTTCTTTAATGAAAAATCGCCCTGGCTGGCCGTGAAATCGCATTACCGTGGCAACTTTCCGCCCGATACTGTTGGGCTTCATAATTTCGATGGTGGCTATTGCGGCGTATCAAAAGTAGAAGATGATATCCTGAATATCTGCTACCTGGTAAGCTATGAGAGTTTTAAGAATTTTAAGCAGATAGAATCACACCGCGAACAGGTGTTATACCGTAATCAGCATCTGAAGGATATCTTTGAAAACAGCACCGCCTTGTTCGATAAACCTTTAACCATCAGCCAGGTATCGTTTACAGATAAAGAAAAGGTACTGAATCATATCCTGATGATCGGCGATACCGCGGGGCTTATTCACCCGCTTTGCGGCAACGGTATGGCTATGGCCATACAAAGCGCGCAGATAGCATCCGATAAGGTGCTGGAATACTTTTCAGCCACCACGCGTAACCGTTTATTGATGGAACAGAATTATATAAAAGCCTGGAACAAAATGTTCAGCGGCCGCATGCGCACCGGTCGTGTATTATCCCGGTTGTTCCGCAATGAAAAACTTTCTGCTACGATGATGAAAGGACTAATCCTCTTCCCTGGCCTGTTGCCGGGAATTATCAGGCGCACGCATGGGAAACCGCTAAATGCTGTACCGGAATGCGTGTAAAGACCCGGCACCGGAGCCAGGCTACCGAAATCATGGACGATTTCAGTATGGACGGCGATCTGCTGAAAGCCACGCTGGATAAAATAGCACAAATCAATTTCTTACTGGGAGGCAACCGCATCACCCGTAAAGGGGTAGCGGCCCTCATCAAAGATATTCCCGCCAGCCAGGAAATTACCATCGTGGATATAGGCTGCGGCAACGGTGATATGCTGCGGCAACTGTCGGATACTTTTTCATCCCAAAGAAAAATAAAGTTAACCGGCATCGATGCCAACCAGGCTACGGTAACGCATGCACGGAATTTATCAAAAGATTATCCGCACATTGAGTATTATTGCCAGGATATTACGCAGCCAGCCTTCCGGGAGCAACGCTATGATATTGTTTTGTGCACGCTTACGCTGCATCACTTTAAAGAAGCGGAAATCCGGGAACTGATGAAAGTCTTTTACCGGCAGGCCGGGAAAGGAGTAGTCGTTAATGATCTGCACCGCAGCGCATTAGCATACCGCCTGTTTCAACTGGTATGCTTTGTGTTTAATTTAAACAGTATGGTCAGGGAAGATGGACTGGTATCCATTCTCCGGGGATTTAAAAAGAAAGAATTACAACATTTATCGGCTGACCTTAATATTGATCAGTATTCCCTCAAATGGAAATGGGCGTTCCGGTATCAATGGATAATCAATAAACTATGAGCGTTAAAATTCAGACTGTCGCAAAAGCACTACCGCCTTACTCAAGAACTACTGCCGAAATTATCCCTTACTTATCCTTATGGCTCCAGGGCCAGGAAGAAAGATTTATCCGCAAGGTGATCAAGATCTTTGAAAACGCCGGCGTGGATAAACGTTATTCTATTATGGGACCTGAAGAAGTATTTACCAGTACTTCTTTTGAAGATAAAAATAATATCTACCAGCGGGAGATGATCGCCCTGGGCCGCACCTGCCTGCAAAGCGCGCTGGATAAAGCCGGTTTGAAAGGAACAGACCTCGACTATATCATCACCGTGAGCTGCACCGGCATCATGATCCCATCCCTGGATGCATACCTGATCAATGAACTGCAGCTGCGCCAGGATATTGTACGCCTGCCCGTTACGGAGATGGGTTGTGCCGCAGGAGTTTCGGGGATCATCTATGCCAAAAAAATGCTGGAGGCAAACCCAGGTAAAAGAGCGGCGGTAATAGCCGTGGAGTCGCCTACCGCCACATTCCAGCTGGACGATTTTTCGATGGCCAATATCGTCAGCGCAGCCATCTTCGGCGACGGAGCTGCCTGCGCGATTCTTTCTTCCCATGAACAGGATCCCGGCCCGGAAATTATCGCGGAAGAAATGTATCACTTCTATGATGCGGAATACCTGATGGGATTCCATCTCTCCAACACCGGTTTAAAAATGGTGCTGGATATAGAGGTACCCGAAAAAATAGAAGCGCACTTCGGCGATATCGTACACCCTTTCCTGGCAAAAAATAATCTTACTATCGAAGATATCGATCATCTCATCTTTCATCCCGGCGGGAAAAAGATCATCACCCTTGTGGAAGAACTGTTCCGCACTATGGGAAAGAAACTGGACGATACCAAAGAAATTCTGCGGTCGTATGGCAACATGTCCAGCGCTACGGTGTTATATGTATTGGAAAGATTTATGGAGCAGTCGTTGCCGGAAGGCGACAAAGGACTGATGCTGAGTTTTGGCCCGGGCTTTTCCGCACAAAGAATATTATTACAATGGTAACAGAGTTTTCATCTTACTGGGCATTAATATTGGGAGGCAGCAGCGGGCTTGGACTGGCCTCGGCACGTAAGCTGGCGGCGCATGGCATGAACATCTGTATTGTATACCGCAATACCCGCGTGGAACTGGCAGATATCCAGCAGCAATTTGAGGAAATCAGGTCACAAGGCGTGCAGCTGCTCACATTTAACACCGATGTGCTCAACACCGGGAAGCGTGCAGACATTTTACAGCAGTTACAGGGGGCGATGGGCACAGGTCGTATCCGCTGCCTGCTGCATAGCATCGCAAGGGGTAACGTCAAAGCTTTACCGGATCTGGAGGCGGATGATTTCAATACCACCATCGGACATATGGCGGTGAGCTTATACGAATGGTCGGCCGATATCCTGCACAGGCAACTGTTTGCCACAGATGCACGTATCCTTTCTTTTACAAGCGATGGTAGTTACAAAGCAATGGCGCACTATGCAGCGGTATCTGCTGCGAAGGCGGCGCTGGAATCCATTACCCGGAGCATAGCGCTGGAATTTGCGCCGCATGGCATCAGGGCCAACTGCATCCGCGCCGGGGTTACCGACACGGCATCGTTGCGGAAAATTCCGGGCAGCGAAGCATTGCTGGAATACAGCAGGGAAAGGAATCCCTTCCGGCAGCTTACCACACCAGAGGACGTAGCGAATGTAGTATACCTGCTGTGCAGAGATGAAGCCGCCTGGATCAATGGGGCCGTTATACCGGTGGACGGAGGAACACATATTCATTAGCATATGACAAAAGAAGAGATCCTGCAGCATTTACCATATGCACCGCCTTTCCTGTTTGTGGATGAACTGGAATATATTGATGAAGAAAAAGTAACGGGTGTATATACCTTCCACGCAGATATGCCTTGTTATAAGGGCCACTTTAAAGGGCTTCCTGTTACGCCGGGCGTGTTGCTTACAGAAGTAATGGCGCAAACAGGGCTGGCCTGCCTGGGTATTTATCTTTTGAGAGATGAGATTGAGATACGGGAGCAGTTACCCACGGTAGCTATGACGGCTACCCACATCGACTTTTATTTGCCTGTGGCGCCCGGTGAAACGGTGAAGGCGCAGGCTACGAAAATATATTTCCGCTTTAACAAGTTAAAATGCCGCGTGGCATTATATAATGCTGCCGGTGCTTTAGTGTGTGATGGAACGATGGCCGGCATGATCATCAATAGTAAAAATGAATAACAGGGTTGTCATAACAGGTTTAGGAGTAGTAGCGCCAAACGGTACAGGTATTGCCGCTTTCAGCGAAGCGATCAAAAAAGGTATATCCGGTATCCGTTATGATGAACAACTGGCCGCGCTGAAATTTTCCTGCCAGATTGCAGGCAAGCCGGATGTGCCGGAAAGTTTGCAGCAACAGTATTTTGAAGAGTTGGAATTAAAGCAGCTGAGTAGTTCCGGCATCATTTACGGCGTAATAGCCGGCATGCAGGCATGGGCAGATGCGGGTTTGGCTATCGCATCGGAAACCCCCGACTGGGACAGCGGCGCCATTTTCGGCGCCGGCACTTCCGGCGTGGATAAATTCCGCGAATCCGTTTATAAGGTAGATGAACTACAGGTGCGTCGTTTAGGCAGCACCGCAGTTACGCAAACCATGACCAGCGGCATCAGCGCTTTCCTCGGTGGAAAACTGGGCCTCGGCAACCAGGTAACCACTAATTCCTCTGCCTGTACCACCGGCGCAGAAAGCGTACTGATGGCTTATGAGCGGATTAAACACGGTCATGCTAAACGCATACTGGCTGGTAGTACCAGCGATAGCGGCCCTTACATCTGGGGCGGCTTCGATGCCATGAAAGTAAGCACCTTTAAATTTAACGAACGCCCGGAGGCAGGTTCCCGGCCCATGAGCGCCACCGCCAGCGGTATTGTTCCCGGCAGCGGGGCAGGAGCGCTGGTACTGGAATCACTGGATAGCGCGCTGGAACGCGGCGCTACTATCTATGCGGAAGTATTGGGCGGCAATATCAATTCCGGCGGGCAACGGAACGGTGGCAGTATGACGGCCCCCAATCCGGTTGCAGTGCAGCGTTGCATTGCAGCGGCCCTTCAACAGGCAGGTGTGCAGGCTGCTGATATTGACCTGATCAACGGTCACCTTACCGCTACCGGCAAAGATGCAGAAGAAATAGCCAACTGGTGTACCGCACTTCAGCGCAACGGGAAAAACTTTCCTTATATCAATGCGTTGAAATCAATGGTGGGCCATTGTCTTAGCGCCTCCGGGAGTATTGAACTGGTAGCTGTGGCATTGCAGCTAAAGGAAGGATTTGTATCTCCCAATATCAACTGCGAAGATCTTCACCCTGATATTCAGGCACGGGTACACCGCGAAAGAATTCCGGAACAGCTATTGTATAAAGACATAAATTTAGCAGCGAAAGCGAGCTTTGGTTTTGGAGATGTAAACGCTTGTATTATTCTGCAAAAATACCTGCAACCTTAAACAAAATAATATGGATAAAGAAACATTCATTGAGCAGTTGAGAGAAATAGTAAGGCCCTATGCTAAAAATCAGGAAGCGCTGGCAACCATCAACACTTCCACTGATTTTATCCATGATCTCAAAATTAATTCTGCCAACCTGGTAGACGTGGTACTGGATGTAGAAGAGAAGTACGATATCGTGATCCAGAACGAAGAAATGGAACGCATGCTGAACGTGCAGGCCGCACTTGATATTGTGGAAGCAAAGCTGAACGAGAAATGATCGGCAACGACATTATAGATCTCCGGGCTGCTGCCATCGAAAGCCGCATTTATCGCAAAGGCTTCCTGGAGAAATTGTTCCTGCCGGAGGAAATCAGGATGATCCGTGATGCCGCCGCCCCCGCAGTGCTCACCTGGTTGCTATGGAGCTGCAAGGAAGCGGTGTATAAAATAGTGCATCGTAATACCGGCGAAAGAAAGTATGCGCCGCAAAGGTTTTGCTGCCAGGTAGAGCAGGACGTTACTTCAGCCGGGTGCTATACAGGCACCGTGTTATATGATCAACACACTTATTGTTATCAGAGTTTTATCACTGATCATTGTATCCATACCTGTGCGGCCGAAACCCCCCGGCTGATGCAACACGCTGCCGTATTTACAAAACAGGCTGCTGGTGAAAACTATGCGAATTTTATGCAGGAAGTACTTTCTTTACAGGAGTTATTTTATAAAGATGATAATGGAATACCGTATATCCTTCACCGTGAAGACGGCAGGAGTATGCCGGTTTCTGTGAGCCATCACGGAAAATATTGTGGCATCGTAAAACTGAACGGGTACCAGTGCCTGAAAGCCCCTGGCATGTACCACCTTTAACCCACCCCGATTTAAAAATAACAGCGGACGTTTGAAATCATGTTCTTACCCTCATCATGATTAATTTGTAGGTATGTATATACATAATGCTAATAAAATACCATCATGCGGCAAAATACTATCAAAATAGCGTGTTATTATACCCGATATTTACCATTAATAACAACCAGATAGCTATAGTAATGATTGACGGGCCTCCCCGTCGTACAAGTACAGTGCACAATTAATTGCAGAAAATTATGTTCCAACGTTGTGTCAGACTCACCGTCTGCTCTCTTGCCTTTTTATACGCGTGTAATAATGGCGATACACCTGGTAATCAGCAGGAGAAATTACCTGAAATTGTAGACTACAATTTTGACATACGCCCTATCTTATCAGATAAGTGCTATGCCTGCCACGGTCCGGATGCCAATAAACGGGAAGCCGGCCTGCGCCTCGATATTGCTGACAGCGCCTATAAAGCGTTGCGTGAAACACCGGGTGCACACGCACTGGTACCGGGTAACCCTATGGCTTCTGTATTGTATCAGCGCATCAGCACCACAGATACTTCAATGCGCATGCCGCCGCCATCCTCTAATATGTCGCTCAGCAACCACGAAGTAAAACTGATTGAAAAATGGATCAAACAGGGCGCAAAGTATAAACCGCACTGGGCTTTCGTGGCGCCGGTAACACCTGCCCTGCCCAACGTAAATAAAGAGAAATGGGCGCGTAACGAAATAGACCATTTTGTATTGGCCCGCATGGAAGAAAAAGGGCTGGAACCCAACCCGGCAGCGGATCATGAAAGACTGCTCAAACGTCTTTGCCTTGACCTTACCGGCCTGCCTCCCTCTCCTGAAAGAATGGAACGCTTTGCAAAAGACACCAGCGACGCGGGTTATGAACGCATGGTAGATGAACTGTTGCAGGACAGCGCCTATGGCGAAAAGATGGCTGTACACTGGATGGACGTGGCCCGTTACGCTGATTCGCACGGCTACCAGGACGATAACTATCGCACCATGTGGCCCTGGCGTGATTGGGTGATCCACGCATTCAATGAAAACCTGTCTTACAAAGATTTTATTACCTGGCAGATAGCAGGAGACATGATCCCCGGCGCTACCCGCGAACAACTACTGGCATCCGGCTTCAACCGCAATCACAAAATCACGGAAGAAGGCGGCGTAATAGATGAAGAATACCGTATAGAATATGTTTCCGACCGCACCAACACATTCGGTAAAAGCATGCTCGGCATCACCATCGAGTGCGCTCATTGTCATGATCACAAATATGATCCGTTCTCACAAAAAGAATACTATGAACTCTTCGCCTTCTTTAATAATGTAAAGGAAGTAGGACTGCAATCCGTAGTGGGCGGCCCGGAAACCTACGCCAAAACGCCTTACATGGAGATCACGAAAGAAGATCTCAAAGGCGTGCTGAAATTCATTAATAAACAGGACAGCAACAGGCTGATCGTATCTGTAATGGGCGAAAAGGATACTACCCGGAAAACGTATATCCTTGGCCGTGGTAACTATGATAACCCTACGCTGGAAGTGCAGCCGGAAACGCCACATGCAGTGTTGCCGTTTGATGTGAAACAATATCCGGCCAATCGCCTCGGACTGGCCAACTGGCTGTTCGATAAACGAAACCCGCTCACCGCAAGGGTTTTCGTTAACCAGCAATGGCAGGAAATATTTGGCAGGGGCATCGTGAAAAGCACCGGCGACTTCGGTATGCAGGGAGACCTGCCCACCAATCCGCAACTGCTCGACTGGCTTGCAGTGGACTTTATGCAGCACGGCTGGAATATTAAACGCCTCGTGAAACAAATGGTGATGACGACTACCTACCGGCAGTCGGCCGCCGTTTCCAAAAACAAACTAAAAGCAGATCCTGAAAATATTTACCTCTCCCGCGGACCACGGTTCCGCCTCCCCGCGGAAGGTGTGCGCGACCTGGTACTGAAAAGCAGCGGCCTGCTGGTACCGGTAATCGGCGGCCCAAGTGTAAAACCTTATCAGCCTAAAGGCTTATGGGAAATGGCTACCTCCGGCAGGGGAATTCTTGCCAGCTATAAACAGGATCATGGCGAAAGCCTGTATCGCAGAGGATTATACACCTTCATTAAACGTACGGTGCCGCCGCCATCCATGATGATCTTTGATGCCAGTAACCGTGATCAGTGCGAAGTGAAACGCGCCAGCACCAATACGCCGCTGCAGGCGCTCATCATGCTCAATGATCCTACTGTGCTGGAAGCCTCCAGGGTACTGGCTTCCAGGCTGCTGCAAAAAGATGATAACACCTCCAGGAATATTCAGCAGGCGTTCCGTTTGATTGTTTGCCGCACACCGCAGCCACAGGAACTAACCTTGCTGGAGAAGTATTACGAACAGCAGCAACAGCTGTACAAACAACAGCCGGCCAGCGCAGCAAAGCTGCTGCAACACGGCGAATACCCGATGGCGCAACATCTCGATAATGCCTCATGGGCGGCCATGATGCAGGTGATTACCACCATCTATAACCTGGAGGAAACGCTTTCAAAAACGTAAAGTCACGCATAATAAAGGACGATGAAAAACGAATTCATAGAACACCACCTGAATATGAACCGCCGCAAGTTCCTGTCGCGCCTGAGTCTTGGCGTGGGCAGCCTCGCGCTGGGTTCATTGCTGGTACCTGATATCTTTGGCAAAAACAGCGGGGAAGAGGCGCCTTTTATTCCCGGTATGCCGCACTTCGCACCCAAAGCAAAAAGGGTGATCTACCTGTTCCAGAACGGAGCGCCTTCACAACTGGAGAGCTTCGACTACAAACCCAAACTACGGGAAATGATGGGACAGGAACTACCGGCATCTATCCGTATGGGACAGCGTTTAACAGGTATGACCTCCGGGCAGTCGTCTTTCCCGCTGGTAGGCTCGCACTATGATTTTCAACAGTACGGCGAAGCGCGCGCCTGGATCAGCGACCTGTTTCCACATACCGCTAAAATAGTGGACGACATCTGTATTGTACGTTCCATGTTTACGGAAGCGATCAACCATGATCCGGCCCTAACCTTTTTCCAGACAGGAGCGCAACAGGGCAACCGTGCCAGCTTTGGCTCCTGGATGAGCTATGGCCTCGGCAGCGAAAATAAAAACCTGCCTGCATTTTGTGTGCTGTTGTCGAGAGGGAAAGGAAACGGGCAAGGTGTATACTCTAAGCTATGGTCCAACGGATTTTTAGACAGTATCCACCAGGGCGTTCAGTTCAGCAGCGGTGAAAGCCCCGTGCTGTACCTGAATAACCCCGAAGGCATTGATATGGCCAATCGCCGCCAGATGCTGGATCAGCTGGCCGCATTGAATGATCAGTCGTATAAAGAATTTGGCGACCCGGAAATCAATACCAAGATCCAGCAATATGAAATGGCCTACCGCATGCAAACGGCCGTACCCGAACTCACTGACCTCTCTAAAGAGTCAGACGATATCATTAAACTGTATGGACCGGATTGCCTGGTGCCCGGCACTTTTGCCGCCAATTGCCTGTTGTCCAGGAAGCTCTCTGAAAGCGGCGTGCGCTTTATCCAGCTATACCACCAGGGCTGGGATCAGCATGGCAACCTGCCTAATGAAATGGCCGGACAGGCAAAGGACGTAGACCGCGCTTCCGCAGCATTGATCACCGATCTGAAACAACGGGGTTTACTCGATGAAACACTGGTGATATGGGGCGGCGAATTTGGCAGAACCAACTATTGCCAGGGTAAAATGACCGCCGATAACTATGGCCGCGATCACCATCCCCGCTGCTTCTCCATCTGGATGGCCGGCGGCGGCGTAAAACCCGGCATCGTATACGGTGAAACAGATGAATTCGGATATAATATTGTAAAAGACCCGGTACACGTGCATGATTTCCATGCAACCATCTTACACCTGATGGGACTGGATCACGAGAAATTAACTTTTAAACACCAGGGACGCCGCTATCGCCTCACAGACGTGGCTGGCAAGGTAATCCCGGGATTGATGGCCTGATAAAACACTGTTATAATGGAAAGAAGAAAATTCATACAGACGTCGGCGTTAGTAACCGCCTCCTTTTATATTTCCCGCGATCTTTTTGCCAAACCAAAAGGACCGGTATATGGCCATAATAATATGCGTTACGCACTGGACACCAAATGGGGCACGCTCGACAGCAGCCGGTATCCGGTGAAAGATTGCCATGAAATGGTGCAGGACAAAAAAGGACGCATTATCCTGCTCACCAACGAAACAAAGAATAATATCCTCATCTATAATAAGTCGGGCAAACTGCTGGAAAACTGGGGCCATGAATTCCCCGGTGCGCACGGACTTACACTCAGCAACGAAAACGGTACAGAGTTTCTGTTCATTACTGATACCGAAAAACACCAGGTATATAAAACGACGATGGAAGGTAAAATCCTGCTGACCATCGACTATCCCGCTGAAACAGGCGTGTATAAAAAGAAAGAAGAGTTTGTGCCTACAGAAACCACGGTAGCAGACAACGGCGACTTTTATATCGCAGACGGTTATGGCGCACAATACGTAATGCGTTATGACCGCAACGGTAAGCTGCTGGGTTATTTTGGAGGAAGGGGTCAGGGAGATGAACACCTGGACAATGCCCACGGTATCGTGGTAGATCATCGCAAAGGCACGCCTACGCTTATTGTTACCGACAGAACACGGAATTGCTTTAAACGCTTTAGTCTCGATGGACAACTGCAGGAAGTAATTGCCCTGCCCGGCGCCTGCGTATGCCGTGCAGTTATAAAAGGCGATCACCTGTATGCCGCAGTATTACGCTCTCCCAATATGGATGCAGAAGGGAGTGGCTTTGTAACCATACTGGATAATGACAATAAGGTAGTTTCCAACATTGGTGGTACCGCGCCGGTATATACCAACGGAAAGCTGCAGCCGATGCAGCAGGCAGAGAAAATATTTGTACATCCGCATGATGTATGTGTGGACAACGACGGGAACCTCTACGTGGCACAATGGGCCTCCGGGAAAGTGTATCCTTATAAACTCAGGAGGGTATAATGACCGTGAAACAGCCATCCAGATGGCAAAGCGCAGGCAGCAGCCTGTTATTTGCCGGTAATATTTTTATCCTTTTCCTCGTGATCTTTGGCAACAGGGTGGTGCTACCTCCCTGGCTGCAGGTGCTGGGGCGCATGCATCCTTTGTTGCTGCATTTTCCTATTGTACTGATCCTCGTGGCGGGTATTTTAACGTTTATCCGTTTACGTGAGCCTGCCGCTGAAGCATGGAAACAACAGCTGGCAGCGGTGTTACTGCTCACCGGCGCACTCAGTGCAGTCGTTACCGTTATTATGGGCCTGTTTTTATCCGGTGAAGAAGGATACAACGGCAGTAGCACTTTACAATGGCACAAATGGAGCGGCGTGAGTATGTGCTGGCTGGCCTCCCTCTTATACTGGTTTGGACAATCGGAGAAAAGCCGGCCGCAGTTACAGAAAGGAGGTATCCTTATCACCGCGGCATTGCTGGTGATCACCGGTCATTTCGGAGCCGATATTACGCACGGCGAAAACTTTGTGCTGGCGCCGGTAAGCCCCGCAGGCAAACGGCCACAGGTGTCCTTTGATCAGGCGCTGGTATATGAGCACCTGGTGAAACCGGTGTTGCAGGAAAAATGTATGAACTGCCACAACGCAGGTAAGGCCAAAGGAGAGCTGGCGATGGAACTGCCCCGGCAACTCCTGAAAGGAGGAAAAAGCGGTAAACTGTTTGTAGCCGGCAAACCCGAAATGAGCCTGTTAATGGAAAGACTGCATCTGCCACCGGATGCCAAAAAGCATATGCCGCCGGCGGGAAAACCACAGCTTACACCCGAAGAAGCAGACCTGTTGTACTATTGGATCAAAGGCGGCGCCGATTTCAAAACAAAGGTAGCTGCATTACCCTTAAAGGATAGCCTGCGGTTGCTGGCCACTGCTATGTTGCAGCCCGCTGCATCAACCGCCCCTGTATACAACTTTGCCGCAGCAGATGAAAAGCTGGTGCAAAAGCTGAATAACAATTACCGGGTTATTTACCCGGTAGCCTTGAATGCAGCGCCACTTGTTGTGAACTGTTATAATAAGGATCAGTTCAACAGTAAATCAATAGAAGAACTGCTGCCGCTGAAAAAACAGATCATAGAAATGCACCTGCAGAAGATGCCGGTGCAGGATGCGGATCTGAATATCATTGCGCAGTTCCCGGAACTACGGGTGCTGAACCTGAGCTTTACTAACGTAAAAGGACAAACGCTGCCGGCCCTGGCGAAGCTACCCCACCTGGAAAGCCTTTCCCTGTCCGGTACACCGGTTACGCTGCAGCAGCTGCAAGCGCTGAAAACGGCGCCTGCACTGAAGGAGCTGTACCTGTGGAACACCGCGCTCACCGCCGCCGAACTGGACCAGCTGCCTGCTGCATTTAAACAGGTAGCCATTATCAAAGGATTTACAGACGATGGCAAACAATTGCTGAAACTGAATCAACCTTTATTGCTGAACACCGCTTCCGTTTTCCGTAGTGCTACGCAGCTGTTGCTGAAGCACCCGGTAAAAGGGGTGGAGATCCGCTACACTACTGATGGATCGGTACCGGACAGCATCCATTCGCCGCTGTTTAAAGACAGCCTGTTGCTGCAAAGTAATACTACCATCCGTGCCATTGCCTGCAAAAAAGGCTGGTATGCCAGCGACCCGGTGCAGTTTAGTTTTTACAAATCTTCGTATATCCCTGACAGTGTGGTATTGCTCACACAGCCGGATGGCAGTTACGCCGGCAACGGCGCCAAAACCTTATGCGACGGGCAGAAAGGCGGCATGGATCAGGGCAACGGGAAATGGCTGGGCTACGTGAAAGAACCTATGACAGCCATGCTGCTATTCAAACAGCCCGTACCCCTGCAGTCAGTATCGGTGGGTATCTTAAGAAATATTAACGGGTATATTTTCCCTCCCGCTAAAATAGAAATATGGGGTGGGACAGATGAACAACACCTGAAGCTGTTGAAACGCATTATTCCTGCCGCAGGGAAAAAAGACGATCCTGCTACCGCAATGGAAATAGCAGCTGCTTTCCCGCTTACCACCGTTTCCTGTGTGAAGCTGGTAATGGAGCCTTTGCTGAAAATACCTGGCTGGCATCCCGGCAAAGGGAACCGCGGATGGGCATTTGCAGATGAGGTGTTGTTGAATTAGCTGTGTATAATTTTTACTCATGAGGTCCAGGTATCTTATTTTATTATTGATCTTGTTTTATCATGTGCCGCTATTGGCGCAACGGGTAAAGATTGCTTGCCTGGGTGCAAGCATCTGTGCGGGCGCCCGCCTGCAACGTCCTGAAACAGAATCCTACCCGGCGCAGCTGGGAAGGCTGCTGGGGCCGGGCTTCGAGGTTACCAACTATGGTGTAAGCAGTACCACCTTACTCAAAAAAGGGGATCACCCCTATTGGAATACGCCGGAGTATAAAGCAGCGCTGGCAAGCGATCCAGACATTGTGCTGATCGACCTGGGGGGCAACGACAGCAAGCTGATTAACCGCGTATATCTTGATGAATACGAACCGGATTACCACGACATGATCCGCGCATTCCGTGCATTGCCTTCGCATCCGCGGATCCTGCTACTGCAGCCCATTGTTTCTTTTGTGAAAGACACCACCCAGATCTGGGACCCGGTTATTACAACGCAGATTTTACCGAAGGTGAGACAGGTGGCTTATGATGAAAACCTGGAGCTGGTAAACCTGAACGCACTGCTGATCGGTAAACCCGGACTTATGCCGGATGGTATTCATCCTGAACTAACGGGTACCACGCTGATGGCGAAAACACTTTATGAAGTGCTGCATCCGTTTCGGGACACGGCTTTTGACGCTATCAGCCACCTGCCGGGCGATAAAAAGATCACTTCATTTTATGGCTACCGTTGCGCGGATTTTGAGTTCAGCGGGCGCGCCTGTAAAGTGGTAGCGCCTAAGTTTGCGGTTGCCGGCCATCCGTGGATCTGGCGCGCCCGTTTCTGGGGCCATGAACCGCAAACAGATATTGCCTTGCTGGAAAGAGGTTATCATGTGGTGTATTGCGATGTGGCGGAACTGTTTGGCAATAAGGAAGCCATACGGCTCTGGAACGGCTACTACTCATTGTTACGCAAAGCCGGCCTGGCACGTAAAGCAGTGATGGAAGGCATGAGCAGAGGAGCGGTTTATGTATACAACTGGGCGGCTGAAAATCCGGATAAAGTAGCGGCCGTATATGTAGATAACCCGGTGATAGACCTGTGCAGCTGGCCGGGAAGCCAGTTTAAAAAACAGTTTACGAAACGCAACGAATGGGAAGCTTTCAAAAAGGATTACGGTTTCACTTCCGATAGCGCTGCTATAATGTTTAAAGGAAGCCCGCTCTATAAAACAAAGGAAATTGTAAAGGGAAAATACCCGATGCTGCATGTGTTGGCGGATGCGGATAGGGATGTGCCGCCGGCGGAAAACACATTGCCATTTGAAGAGAAAATAAAAGCGCTGAACGGTGATATAACGGTGATGCATAAACCGGGATTTGCCCATCATCCGCATAGCTTCCCGGATCCTACGCCCATCGTAGATTTTATCTTAAAAGCGGTAAAGTAAAACAGTTAGCTTTCAGCGTAATGCCGGAAGCTAACTGTCTGTAGTTTATTTTACGAGCCACTCCAGTTTATACATACCACGGAACCGGTCGTAGGTGAGCAGTTCTGCATCACGCTTAAAGTGGGTGTCCATCTGATCCGCCAATGTTTCATGAGCGGGGAAAGCCTGCTTCACATTCCAGGCGGTCAGCGTTTGTATTTTACCATTTGGGGCGGAGAAGTACATTTTGTACTGATCTTCCGGACCTGCTTTCGGAGAAGTGGGTATTTTTCTCTTATACAGCAATAATTGCGGGTTTTTATTCAGGATCTGGTAACTATGATTACCTTCTACCCGGTATACATCGCCATTTGTGAGCTGGTAAGCAAATATTTCATTTTTGTTGATATGAATATTTCTGCCGTTATGCTGCAGGGTGACATAACTTTTAGGCGCAAGCGTATGCAAATGGATCCTGGGCGCTTTGCTGCTGTTATCTTTGGTATAACTCAGTTCGTTAGCCAAATAATCATCCATGCTGCGGTAAATGCCGGTGATCTTCTTTTGCGCGTCTGCTGCTATATTGACACACATCAATAAGCAGATCATGTAAAAAATTCTGCTACAGTATTGCATATGTTGATCTTGTTTTGGTGCCAGGATTAAGATAGCAAAATTAGCCGATAATTTCTTGTTAAGACATGACAAAAATCATTAAAAACTTCTCAAAAACATTTTGGGTATCTATTTTATCAATCAAAAGTGCCGCTTATCTTTATCCTTTCCACGCTAAACAAAACATACCCACTGTGAATACCAAGCTACTATTTTTACTCGCTGCAATAATAGCCATCACACAGCATCCGCTGAAGGCCCAAACCAACCGTTTGCCCGATTGGGCAATGGGCGGCTTTGTAAGACCTGCGGGCGTAAATCCCGTGATCCGTACAGATTCCACGGCGCATTTTTATGATTCGCTCCTGCAAAGGGAGGTCGACTGGGAGTCGAACGACACCTTTAACCCTGCCGCCATTGTTAAGGCCGGGAAAATAGTAGTGCTTTACCGCGCGGAAGATAAATCCGGCATAAAGATAGGCATGCGCACTTCCCGGATCGGCTATGCGGAAAGTAAAAACGGCACTTCTTTCAAAAGAAAAAGAATACCGGTATTATACCCGCGCAACGATGATCAGCAAACCTATGAATGGCCGGGTGGCTGTGAAGATCCCCGTTTAGCCGTTACCGTTGATGGCACATATGTGATCTTCTATACACAATGGAACCGGCAGGTGCCGCGGCTGGGAGTAGCCACCAGCAAGGACCTGGTAAACTGGACCAAACACGGTCCCATCTTCCGGAAAGCCGGCGGCCGTTTCGTGGATCAGCCACATAAATCGGCTTCTATTGTTACGGAGCTGAAAGGAAAGAAACAGGTGATTGCAAAAGTGAATGGTAAGTACTGGATGTATTGGGGAGAAGCCGGCGTATTTGCCGCTACGTCTGATAACCTGGTCGACTGGCAACCCGTTACCGATAGCAGCGGTGCATTAAAAGCGCTTATAAGGCCCAGGAAGGGCTATTTCGACAGCGGGCTTACGGAGTGCGGTCCGCCGGCTATTATCACGGATAAAGGCATTCTATTGCTTTATAACGGCAAGAACCAGCCGGGCGATAAAGGCGACAAGCGTTTTACTGCAAATACCTACAGCGCCGGGCAGGTACTTTTTGATAAACAGGATCCTGAAAAAGCCATTGCCCGCCTGGATGTACCCTTCCTGCGCCCGATGGAGGCATTTGAAAAAAGCGGGCAGTATGCCGCAGGCACTGTGTTTATAGAGGGACTGGTATATTTTAAGAAGAAATGGATTTTATATTATGGCTGCGCCGACAGCAGGGTAGGGATGGCCGTATTTGATCCCAAACATCCTGCACCGGGAGATCCGCTGCCATAGGTATCCGAGGATGAACAAAACGGTCCGGAAACGGACAATGCGGAACAACTAATTCATTGGTTACCAGCAGTCGTTATTGCGGTACTTTTTTAGCCGCATAGCCGGCTGCTTTCCGGTACTAAATTTACGCTGTCATGCATACCCGTTTTTTTGCCTTACTCATTGTTGCTGCTTTTTTTGCCGCATCACATGCAATATGCAGATACCGCCGTGGTAAACCGCATCAGTACCGTTATACGGCACGTCGCCGGTAAATATAAAGCCGACACCTCGAAATTTGTACTGGCCGGATACGACTATGCCGGCAACATCGCCCTGCGTTATACGGAACTAACCCAACAGTTTCCCGGTAAATATGCCATCCATCCCAAAGCCGTTTTTACTGTAAGCGGCCCTTTTCTTTAAGATGGCATAATCCTTTTGCCTATGCCCTTTCATCAGTGGACATACCAGGTCGTTGATCAATGTGGTGTCCAGTATTTCGTACAGCGGGAGTTGCGCGCGGTAAATATGCCACATGGAAAAGTCGTCGTAGTAATTGCCTGATGCCAGTTGTTTCACCTGGTAAGATTGCGCAAAGGCAGGGTAGGTGCCTTTTACATCATTGAAAAGACGCGGGGTGCTGCATGGTATGATACAGCGCCGTATAAAAGATTTTTTTATCTTTTTCGGAAGAACAGGTTACTTCAATTTTCCCCAACGCTTTATTTTATACATCGCTGCCTGCTTTTGTTTGTGCGCTAAAATCCCGGTGATTGATTTCTGCGGCAAGATTTTCCCGTACGCCATCAATAAAATTGATGCGCCGTTGCTGGCAGAGTGGCGGAATCCGCTTAATTTGCAGGCAATGAACGATACGCATATGACACAACCGATAAAGCTACTGGCTATCTGTGGAAGCACCCGGCAATCCTCTTCCAATCATCATTTGATCAAAGCGATCACAGAGCTGAGCGCCGGTAAGTTTACCGTGCAACTGCTGCACTGCCTCACGGAGATCCCGCATTTTAATCCTGATCTGGACACAGCCGCAGACAGTGCGCCGGAGGCGGTGCAACATTTCCGGGCGCAACTGGCGGCGGCAGATGCCGTGCTGATATGTACGCCGGAATACGCCATTGGTGTGCCGGGGACACTAAAAAATGCGATCGACTGGACCGTATCTTCCATGCATTTCTCACAAAAGCCGGTAGCGCTGATTACAGCTGGTACTTCAGGCCATAAAGCGCACCAGTCGCTGCTGGGCACACTGCTGATCATTGAGTCAAAGATCGCTGAAGATGCGCAGCTGGTGATTTCCTCGGTAAGAACAAAAGTAAACGGCGAAGGCGTGATCACGGACGCGGCCACGGAAACGCAGGTACGAAAACTGATCCATGCACTGGTAGATGTGGCAGAGGGGAAAGAAACCACCCTGCTGCCGGCGCCCTCCCTGTTCTAATCGCCTTCGGCGATTTTAAATTGTCTTGGAGCAGGATTACGCTGATTTTACTGATTTTTTGGATTTGATCACTTTTGATTTTAAATGATTAAGGGAGATAAAAACGAATATATCCGCTTATATCTCCCTTAATCATTTAAAAAATCCAAAAAAATAAAATCCCAAAAATCAGTAAAATCAGCGTAATCCTGCTCCAAGACAATTTCCATCGCCGAAGGCGATGCCCGCTACATTTATCTTACACTGTACTTCACTTCTTCTGTTACGCCTTTCCAGTTGTCGGTGCGGAAAGGCGCGGCCGGGAAGCCGTCTTTATTAAAAAGATTATCTTCCAGGTTATCATCAGACCAGCCATAACGAACGGCTACCGGTGTACTCACTTCATCTGCATACACTACTACTTTATCGCCATCAACAAATGCTTTGGCGTAATGGAATTGCTTATCGGCGCCGGCTACTTCAAAGCCGCGGATATAGCCATATTTATCCTTTACTTCCAGACCGCTGCCGGTGCTGGTAAAGCTAACGGTTATCTTGTTGCCGTTTACCTGCATGGACTGGTATACCGGGCCGCTGAAAATATTGTTTTGTCCGTAGGTATCATGTAAGGCTACGGCAGCCAGTCGCTTTCCTACGTCCTGTTTGTTTTTCGGGTGGATATCTTTGGGTTCGCCAATGTCGGTGATAACGGCCATGCCGGTATGGGGTACCTGCAGGGTAAGGGTTTGCGCTTCTCTCAGCTCTGCCCATTTGCTGCCTTTCTGGCTGTTGCCGTTGGCGGAATTAAAGCTGGCCAGCTGTACAAAGTAAAACGGAAATTCACCCTGGTTCCACAACCGGCGCCAGTCGCTGATCATCAGCGGGAAGGCTTTGCGGTACTGGTAGGCGCGGTCGGCGTTGCTTTCGCCCTGGTACCAGATGGCGCCTTTAATGGCAAAAGGCAGCACCGGGTTGATCATGGCATTAAACAGCAGGGAAGGATAACTGTTGGGGCCCACGCTGGCGCCGGGATTGAACGCCTTCTGGATGCGGAACGCCCAATCTCCTGCAAGGGATAGTTTCTGGCTGGCTGTTTGCAGAAAAACACTTTCTGCATCTCCATAAAAACCACCGCCGCCGGTATTATCTTCAATGCTAACTGCAATTACATTGTTACCGGCTTTTAAAACCCCGGCAGGGATTTTATAGGTACGCGAGGCGTCGTAGCCTTTGGTACTGCCTACCTGTGTACCGTTAATATAAGTAACGTCGTTGTCGTCTATGACGCCCAGGCTCAGTTCTGCCGGTTTGCCGGCATCGGCGTCGGCCACCTGGAAGCTTTTACGGAACCATACGATCCCGTCGAAGTCGGGCAGCTGTTGTTGCTCCCACAGACCGGGTACCTTCATTTTTTTCCAGGACTGGTCGTCCGCACGGGGAGTGGACCAGGTGGCCAGTGTAGCCGCATTGGGGAGGCTGCCCTGTAAATTCCGGATCAGCTCCTGCTGCCTGTTTTTGGCGATGATCGCAGCGGAGTCCAGGTTTAGTGTTTGAAGGCGTTGCATCACGTCGCTGAAGTCCCCGGCGTTGGCCAGTCCTTCGCGGCTGATCCAGGTTTCCACGATGGTGCCGCCCCAGGAAGTATGTATTAACCCGATAGGTACGTGTGTTTGTTCATTCAGTGCTTTGGCAAAGAAGTAGCCTACCGCTGTAAAATCGCCGGTATTTTCCGGTGATGCGGGGAGCCAGGCGCTTTGCTTCACGTCTTCCAGCGGAACCACCGACATCGCTTTGGGGAGGTAAAAATGGCGGATGGCCGGGTTGGCGGATTGGGCAATTTCCTTGCTCGCGTTGGTTACCCCGTTCACATGGAATTCCATGTTCGATTGCCCGCTGCAGATCCATACGTCGCCCATCAGGATATCGTGGAGGCTGATGTCATTTTTGCCTTTCACCGACAGGGTATAGGGGCCGCCTGCTTTCTCCGGCTGCAGGAAAACCTTCCATTTACCGTTCTTATCTGCTTTTACGGTTTTTTCCTGTTGGTTGAACCGGATGGTTACCTTTTCATTTTTATCGGCCCAACCCCATACCGGGATTGGCTTGTCGCGCTGTAACACCATGTTGTCGCCGAAAACGTTGGGTAAACGGACATCGGCAAAACTGAAGGAACTTATCATGGTTGCCGCCAGTAATAAAACGTTTTTTTTCATAATTGTGGTATTGTCTGTATTGCGGGGAAGACCCCTGTTGAATCATGTGCGTATAAATGTAAGGAAGACAGGCATTATTTTATAATTTTTCAGGGCGGGTTGGCAAAAATGATATAATATCACCTGTATCGCCTGAAAGGCATAAAAACATCCGCATGAGAATTATGTAAAAGATAGCATGAATTGTATAACAGCCCCCGCCCCGTTGTTTCGTAATTTTACATCATCAGATTAATTATTCATCACCAGATAAAAAGAATCAACATGAACGCTACACAATTCAAAACGAATATCAAATGCTCCGGATGTATTGCAACAGTAACGCCTGTATTAAATGAACTGGTAGGCGCCGATAACTGGGAAGTAGACCTGGCCAGCCCGGATAAAATACTTACTGTTACAAAAGAAAATCTGGATAAAAGCGAAGTCAGGGTGGCAATAGAGAAAGCTGGTTACAAGGCAGACGCATTATCGTGACAACAGCAGCATGGAAGATATTATCAACAAGTAAAAACTAACAGACATGAAAAAAATATTAATGACAGGCATCATATTGGTAGCTGCATTTATGCAACAGGGTATGGCACAGGATAAAACTGTTTCCACACAATTATCTCCCTTACTCTCTTTATACTATAATATTAAAGATGCACTGGTGAGCAGCAATGCGGGAGTGGCAGCTGCCAAAGCAGATGAGTTTGTAAAAGCCGCCGCCCAGGTTGATATGTCATCCATGCCGCCCGCTGTTCACAACGCTTATATGCCACTGGCCGCAAAGTTATCTGCAGATGCCAAAGCCATCGCTGAAGCAAAAGATATCAGCAAACAACGCGAATATTTCAAAACATTCTCTGATAATTTCTACCAGCTCGCCAAAGCAGTACCGCTTTCTGCGCAGCCGGTATACCAGGAGTACTGCCCCATGAAAAAAGCTTACTGGTTAAGCAGCAGCAACGCTGTTAAAAATCCTTACTACGGCAGCCAGATGCTCACCTGTGGTAAAGTAAGCGATACCATTAAATAGTTCCTTAATCATTCGTATGAAAGCAGTATTCCTGTATATAACATTGATGAGCCTGTGTAGTATTGTTGCTGCACAGGCTTCTTTCAATACCGCGCCAAAGGTAGTCCGCTACGATCTGTATGTGGGCGACAGCATGGTACACTACTCCGGTAAAATGAGCCACGCACTTACCATCAACGGCACCATTCCCGGACCAACCCTGCACTTCACAGAAGGAGATACCGCAGAGATCTACGTACACAACACATTAAAGGAAGAAACGTCTATTCACTGGCACGGCCTGATCTTACCCAATCAATACGACGGCGTTTCCTATCTCACCACACGGCCCGTGAAAGCCGGTGAAACACACCTGTACCGCTTCCCCATTGTACAACACGGTACTTACTGGTATCACAGCCACACCATGTTCCAGGAACAAAGCGGTATGTATGGCGCCATTGTTTTGCATGAACGCAGGGAAACTACCGGTAAGGAATATACGTTATTGCTGAGCGACTGGACCGATATGCACCCGCATACGGTAAACAGGTACCTGCATAATGCCAACGACTGGTTCGCTATTAAAAAAGGATCGGTGCAGAGTTACGCCGAAGCCATACAGCACAAGCATTTCAAAACCAAAGTGACCAATGAATGGAAACGTATGAACGCGATGGATGTGAGCGACGTATATTACGAACGCTTCCTGTCGAACGGTAAAGAAGCAGATACGCAGCCGCAGTTTAAAGCCGGTGATAAAGTAAGATTACGTATCGTAAACGGTAGCTCCTCTACTTACTTCTGGCTTAACTACGCCGGCGGGAAACTCACGGTGGTAGCCAATGATGGCGCCGATGTGGAACCCGTGGAAGTAGACCGGCTCCTGGTAGGCGTATCTGAAACTTACGATGTAATAGTAACCATCCCCGATAATATGCAGTACGAATTCCTCGCCACTGCTGAAGACCGCACCCGGTCCACCTCCCTGTGGCTGGGCCAGGGCATGAAAATGCCGGCGAAGCCATTACCCCGCCTGAAATATTTTGAGGGTATGAAGATGATGAACGATATGATGAAGATGAACGGTAACCTCGATACCAGCAGCGGCATGCAGATGAGCAACCAGGTAATGGATATGAACACGGTGATGTATCCTGAAATCACCGGCGATGATAAACCCATGAACCACGCAGGTCATGATATGCACAACATGCCGGTGGATAGTGCCGCCAGGGATATCGTAACCCTGAACTACGGTATGCTGCGGGCGCCGGAAAAAACAACGCTGCCGGACGGCCCCGTTAAACTCCTGCATTTTGAACTAACGGGGAACATGAACCGTTATGTATGGAGTATCAACAACAAAGTGGTATCTGAAACAGACAAGATCTTAATAAAGAAAGGAGAAATTGTACGGATCGTGTTGTACAACAATACCATGATGCGGCATCCCATGCACCTGCACGGGCATTTCTTCCGGGTACTGAACGGACAGGGCGAATATTCACCGCTGAAAACCGTGCTGGACATTATGCCGATGGAAGTGGATACGATTGAGTTTGCAGCTACAGAAAGCGGCGACTGGTTCTTCCACTGTCACATTCTGTATCACATGATGAGTGGCATGGGACGGGTGTTCAGCTACGAAAATTCACCACCTAATCCTGAAGTGCCGGACCCTGCAAAAGCATACCGCATGCTGAAGAAAGACGACCGTATGTTGTACCCGATGGCGCGCGTAGGACTGGAAAGTACCGGCAGCGACGGAGAGATCGTCGTAGCGAATAGCCGTTACCGTTTGTCCACCGAATGGCGTGTAGGATTAAACGACCGGGATGGTTATGAAAGTGAAAGTCATTTCGGAAGATACTTCGGTAAAAACCAGTGGTTGTTCCCTTACATCGGCTGGGATGTGCGTTACCGCAAAATGGATGAACCCGAGAAGAACCTCTTCGGCCAGCAAAATACAAGGGACTTCAGGCAGGTGCTTCACGTGGGCCTGGAATATACCCTACCCATGCTCATTGTGGCAGATGCTTCTGTAGATACAGATGGCAGAGTACGGGTGCAGTTAACAAGAGAGGATGTACCCATTACAAGACGGTTACGTTTTGGTTTTATGGTAAACACCGATAAAGAATATATGGCAGGGTTCCGGTATATTGTTACAAAGAACTTTGCATTTTCCACGCACTACGACAGTGATATGGGACTTGGCGCGGGCATTACATTAAGCTATTAAAACTTACAGCAATGGAACAGCAGCATCAGCACAACACCATGAAAATGGAGCATGACCATGCCGCCATGAACCACGGCGCGCATCACGATCATCATGCCATGATGATCGCCGATTTCAGGAAACGTTTTTATGTAGTGCTGGTGCTGACGATACCGGTGATGTTGCTGTCAAAGATGATCCAGCACTGGCTGGGTATTTCGTTTACATTTTCCGGAGATGCCTATGTTTTGCTGATATTATCTTCTGTGGTGTTTATATATGGCGGATGGCCTTTTCTGAAAGGGTGGTGGGAAGAAATGAGAAGCCGGGAGCCGGGCATGATGACGCTGATAGGCTTTGCAATTACAGTAGCCTACGTGTACAGCGTGGCCACCGTATTCGGATTGCAGGGCATGGACTTTTTCTGGGAGCTTACCACCCTGATCCTCATTATGCTGCTGGGTCACTGGATTGAAATGAAGTCGGTGATGGGCGCCTCGCGGGAGCTGGAGCTGCTGGTGCAGCTGATGCCGGATGAAGCGCACTTGGTGCATGGCGATCATGTGATGGAAGTAAAAACTGCGGAATTGAAAGCCGGAGATATCATCCTGGTAAAACCCGGGGAAAAAGTAGCCGCAGATGGTACCATCCTGGAAGGCAGCACGTCGTTAAATGAAAGTATGCTCACCGGTGAATCCAGGCCGGTAGAAAAGCAGGCGAACGATAAAGTAATTGCCGGGTCTATCAATGGCAACGGCGCCATCAAAGTAACGGTTACGCATGGCACAGCAGATTCCTATCTGTCGCAGGTAGTGAAGCTGGTGCAGGATGCGCAGCAGTCCAGGTCAAAAACGCAGCTGCTGGCCGACAAAGCCGCGCGCTGGCTGACGGTGATCGCTATTTTAGCTGGTATCGCTACTTTTTTATACTGGTGGCTGAGTGGCCGGGAGTTGTCGTTTGCCATAGAGCGCATGGTAACAGTAATCGTGATCTGTTGCCCGCATGCGCTGGGACTGGCGGTGCCGCTGGTGATTGCAAAATCCACCGCTTTATCAGCACGGCATGGATTGCTGATCAAGAACCGGACTGATTTTGAGAATTCGAGGAAAATCACCACCATTGTTTTTGATAAGACAGGCACCCTCACGGTAGGGCGTTTCGAGGTGGTGCGGTTTGAATCGTTGCGGCAGGGTATTTCCAAAGAAGAGATCCTGAAAATGGCCGCTGCGCTGGAGCGGAGTTCCGAGCATCCCATTGCCACGGGCATTACCGGTAAGGCGAAGGAACTGCAGCTCATCCTGCCGGCGGCGGAAAATGTAACGGCCATCACCGGGAAAGGCATCTCTGGCAGTATTGGTGGGAAAGAAGTACAGGTAGTGAGTCCGGGTTATGTCGAGGAGCAGTTTAAGGGCGCTGCTACCGCTGCCATTCAGCCAGGGGAAACCCTGGTATATGTTGTAACAGACAACACGGTGGCGGGCTTTATTGCGCTGGCAGATCAGATCCGGCCGGAATCGGCAGGCGCTATCGCCACGCTGAAGGAAAACCGGATCAAAACGGTGCTGCTCACCGGCGACAATAAAGTGGTAGCAGAAAGTGTAAGTAAAACGCTTGATATGGACAGCTATATCGCCGAAGTGTTGCCCCACCAGAAACTGGATAAGATAAAGGAATTGCAGCAACAGGGAGAGTTTGTGGCCATGACCGGCGACGGGATCAACGACGCCCCTGCGCTGGCCCAGGCAAACGTGGGTATTGCCATCGGCAGCGGGAGCGATGTGGCGGCGGAAACAGCCGGCATTGTACTGGTGAACAGCAACCCGCAGGACGTGGTAAACCTGATCCTGTTTGGCAAGGCCACCTACCGGAAAATGATCCAGAACCTCGCCTGGGCAACGGGTTATAATATTGTGGCGCTTCCACTGGCCGCCGGCGTGCTTTATAAGCAGGGGATTTTGCTGAGCCCCGCTGCAGGAGCGGTGTTGATGACCGTAAGTACCGTGGTGGTAGCTATTAATGCCAGCCTGTTGAAAGTGAAAAGTTCCGGGAAATAAATAATCACTAAATTGCAGTAGAATTATGCATGTGATATAACTGATTTTACAACCGTATTGCTTTGTCAGCTATCCCGCTAATGCCTCTCAAAATATAGCCATATGAACATCGGTCAACTTTTTCACCGTGTTGTGAATACCGGAACCTTCCGCCAGGAGGAATCGATGGCAAAGGTGATCAGGATGGTCAATACCTTTTCTGTTATTACCACCGCTCTTTGCCTCTTATTCGGCGCCCTTATTTACCTGGGCACCGGGAAGCTGGATCTGCTGATCCCTGCCTATATAGAAGCCGGGCTTTTCCTGGGAGTATTGTTCCTCAATACCGCAAATAAACCTGTTTTAGCCAGTATCGCTTTCGTTGCCATTAATAATATAGCCATTGTTTATTTCAGTGCCGTAATGGGCATGTTAGCGGAAGTACACCTGTTATTCCTGTTCCTGCTTGGAGCATCGCTCATGATTTTCAGGACCCGCGCACTGGTAGCAGCCAGCATTGTGGTGGCCGTGGTATCGGTAACGGCCTGCGAAATCAATTATTATTACACACTGATCACTCCTATGGAAATGGGGCACGACCAGCAATTTCTCATCCGCTGGATAACACTACCCGCTATCCTCCTGCTGGATGTAGCTACTATCTTCCTGTATGTAAGAAAATTAAAAACACTCAATACAAAGCTGACAAAAGCCACCGATGAGAAAACGATCTTCGTGAGGGAAACCAGTCATGAAATCCGGAACCCGCTGAATGCGATTTATGGCATCAGCCAGGACCTCATGATGAAAGCGCACAAAGAGGAACGCTACAGCGATATCCGCCCGGAAATAGAACACCTGTATTCCGCTACCCACAACGTTTTACAGATTATCAATAATGTGCTGGCCATTTCTAAAATAGAAGACGGCGCGGCGTATACCATACATCCCGAAGCAATTAATATCCGCGAACTTATTTCCGATAAAATCATCGTATACCAATACATTGCCGATCTGCGGGGAATAAAGATCAGGGCAGATATTGCGGAAGATATGCCCTGCTATATACTGGCAGATAAAAACAAACTGGCGCAGGTGCTGAATAACCTGCTGTTTAACGCTATCAAATTTACCCGTACCAACAGCCTTATTTCAGTAGGGGTGTCGTACGAAGGAGCCCAGTGGCAGTTCCAGGTAAAGGACCAGGGACAAGGTATTCCTGCAGCAGACCTGGTTACGCTGTTTACGCCGTTTAAATCGGGTAAAAGCGATTTTGAAGGTACTGGTCTTGGCTTGCCTATCACAAAGAAATATGTGGAGATGATGGGGGGAAAGATCACCGTTACCAGTATCCCTGAAGAAGGAGCTACATTTATTGTGCGGTTACCGTTAACGGTGAGCGCGGCGCCATCGCCTGACCAGGGTGGCTGGATGGAATTAACCCTTCACAAAGGGCTGAAAAGCCTGGTAATTGATGATAATGAGATGAGTCAGCTGGTGTTGTCCAACTTTTTGCGCCGGCTTGGCTTCACTACAATGGTGGCCGGCAGCGGGGCAGAAGGTATTAACAAAGCAATGGATGAAAAACCGGATCTTATTTTCATAGATAGTTATATGCCGGGACTTAGCGGGAAAGATACCCTTCAGATGCTCGGTGATATACCTGCTTTAAAAAATATTCCGGTGATCGCCGTATCCGGCGATGCATTCCAGGAGTCGATCGATGATATGCTGGGCGCGGGCGCCAGGGAATATATTTCCAAACCTATTGATCTTAAACTGTTGAACAATACGGTGAATAAGGTATTGTTCCAATAGTTACGCATATACATACTGATAGCGGGTAGTGTCCTTACCACTCCAATCGATGTTGCCTTTCATCATTTGTCCCAATGTTAAAATATACTGTTCCAGTACCGGTCTTACGCCAGCTGCGCACACAGCGGTGAGTACATCGGCGGTATTGTTGAACAATGCAACTTCAGAGTTGTGGATCTTCACGGCCTGTTCTACAGCCTGGTCAAGTGTAAGCTGCTGGTGATGCTTTAACAGCATTACCAGGTTCAGTTCATCGCCGATTTCTGATTCTTTGGAGAAGGAGTAGAGGTCGTTGGCCCAGCAGATGGTACGACTGCAATACAGTCCCATGTTTTTCACCTGCGTATTGGCGCGCAGGTCGGCGGGTAAATGGATGGCGCCCATGAGGGTGGCCAGTTCCAGGAAAAAGTTAGCGCCACCGATCTGGGGGCGGAAGCGCATGTAATCTTTCAGGGAAATGTTGCGGGCATGATCTACATGTTGCATACGCCAAAGATTGGCAGTAAAGGCATCCTTCAGGCTGCGGGCAAAACGTGCCTGCCAGGCCCGGTTGCTGATCCGGCACATCCGCTGCCAGATATCGCTCATTGCTGCCAGCAGGGGACCGCCGCTTTCCAGTGTGAATGTCCGGCCGGTTTGCAGTATCTGCATCATGTGGTGGGCCATGCGCTCAAAGCCGGTATTAAATTCATTGGGCGCCAGCGCATCGAGATGATCATCCCACAAAAAAAGAAGCGTGTTAAAATCGCTCGCAATACATAAAGAAAAGAACGGTGCATCCGGGAACATCCTGGCTACCATCCAGGTGAACTTCTGATCGTGATAAGCATTCCAGGAGCTTTCGTCGGTGGCAAGATGAAAAGCATGAACCCAGTCGGTCGTATGCGCATCTGCTTCATATACCTGCGGGTGCAAACGCTGAGGATAAGGACAATAAAGTTCCGGGCGGGAAATGGTTGTAAACATGACATATTGTATTTAAAAGTGAATAGATAAAACTTACTGGCTGATAGCTGGCTTTAGATTATTTTACAAAAATATCAATGTACCGGACGACCTCCGAAAAAATAGCAGAAACACTTTTACAGCAGTGAACAATTGACCAGTTCAGCCGTTATAGTGATAAGCAGATCATCAACTGTTACTGTAATCAACCATCATAAGCAAGTGAACAAATCGCGCAATTCAAACCAGTCAATAGCATAAGTATTATCAACCTTAAAACTCACATGTATGTGGACTTGTTTACGTTCCTGCAAACGCGGAACATTTTCTTTATACCTGATCCTCTGCTGTACTGCCGCAGCCTTTGCCCAAAACATTAAAGTCACCGGAACAATTACTTCCACAAAAAAGGAAGTAATACCAGGTGTTTCTGTATTACTGAAAGGTACTAAAACAGGCAGCGTTTCCGATGCCGCCGGCAACTATTCCATCAACGCACCAGCTGATGGCATACTGATCTTTAATGCCATCGGCTACCTGCGGCAGGAAATTCCCATTAACAACCAAACCACTATCAACGTTACGGTAGTGGAAGACAACAAACAGCTGGGGGAAGTAGTAGTCACCGCTTTGGGTATCACCAAAGCCAGGAAGAGCCTCGGTTTTTCGGCCACCGAAATCAAAGGCGCCGACCTCGCCATCACCAATGAGGTAAACCCGGTAAATGCCCTGCAGGGAAAAGTAGCCGGCGTGCAGATTGACCAGGGCGCAGGCGGACTTTTTGGAAGTACCAAAATAGTGATCCGCGGTAACTCCACCCTCCGTAATAACAACCAACCCATTTTTGTGATCGATGGCGTGATCGTAGATAATGGTACGTTCAGCGGCACCGGCCGCGACTTTGGTAATGATCTGAAAAATCTGAACATGGAAGACTTTGAGTCCGTTACCGTGCTCAAAGGATCATCTGCTGCTGCGTTATACGGTTCCCGCGCTATCAACGGGGTAATTCTCATCACTACCAAAAAAGGACATGAAAGAAAAGGTTTAGGCATTAACGTTAGTCAGACGTTTAATGTATTCAAACCTTATTCCGGCCCCGACTTCCAGAACGAATTTGGCGGCGGCACCGTAGGCGGATTCTTTACCGATAACCGCGACCCTAATTATAAACCAAACGAACAATGGAGAACAAAAGTGTTCCCCACTGATCCCAGTTCAGGCAAGCCGTATATCGACCGGCAAATTGGACGGGAGCTGGAAAACTGGGGACCCCGCTTCGCCGGCCAGGATGTGATCAACTACGACGGCACCCCCACCAAATATGTAGCGCAGCCCAATAATTTCCTCGACGCATTCCAGACAGGTCATGGCTCGGCTACCAACGTATCGCTCGATGGCGGTAACGACCGTTCCACTTTCCGCGTGTCCTATACCCGCGATCAGAGTGAAGGTATCGTTGCTAAAAATAACTTGCTTAAAAACAGCGTGGAAGCGCGCGTTACTCATGTGATCAATAAATTCCTGAGCGCCGATGTAAGCGCCAACTACACCTACTTCACCGGAAGAAACCCGCCACGGCTGGGTGGGCTGGATGCCTTTGCCTCCTATAACTTCGGTAAACTGTTTACCTGGATCTTACCACGTAACTATGATACGCGCTACTGGATGCAAAAAGAGCATTACACCAGCGCACTCGGCGGCGCACCCAACCCGGCAGATCCCAATGAAACCAACAAGTCGCCGGAATCCCGCTTCTGGTTTAATTTATATGAAAACGATTATTTCCAGAATGAACAAACCATCCGCGGGCGTGTAGCCATTACCGCTAAACTCACCCCCTGGGCTAACCTCGTGCTGGAAGGCAACGTAAATAACCTGTATACCAAAAATGAAAACAAGGAACTGGGACAGGGACAGAATTTCACCGGCGGCTTATACGGTCTTGGTCATACAAGTAAAGAAAGCTATTTCTTTAAATGGATGGGTACCATTAATAAAACCCTCACCAAAGATCTTGACCTCAGCGGCTACATAGGTGGTGAAACCCAACGTTTCCAAACTACTTATAACTACAGCGAAACAGTAGGCGGGCTCAGTTATCCCGGCAACTACTTCCTGGCAAACTCGGTAGAGAAACCAAAAGCGGAAGGCGGACTAAGAAGCAAGAAAGCCTTTAACTCTATTTATGCCAGTGTGGACCTTGCCTGGAAGAACCAACTGTTTGTACAGGGTACTTTCCGCGGCGACTGGTCGTCCGCACTCACCTATACCGATGGCAGCGGTAATTACTTTTACCAGTACCCGGCTGTCAGCGTTTCCTGGCTGTTTTCAGAAACCTTTAAACTGCCTGCATGGATCTCCTATGGTAAGTTAAGAGGTAATATAGCCGGACTGGGTAATGATACCGATCCTTTCAATATCAATCCCGGATTTGCGTTTAACGGTTACACTTCTTCCGGTGGTCTGGATCTGCCCATCTCTACTTACAGCCGCTATCCCGATCCGCTTACCGGTAAATTTATTGCACTGGCGCCTGATCTGAAACCGGAAAGAAAAGTAGCCAAAGAGCTGGGTATGGAAATGCGTTTCCTCAAAAACAGGGTTGGCTTTGATGTATCTGTTTACCAGGATAATACCAAAAACCAGATCCTCGATATCGGCACTCCGCCGGAATCCGGACTGGAAGGCATTATCATCAACGCCGGAAATATCCAGAACAGGGGATTGGAAATTATGATCGACGGAACACCGGTGAAGTCCAACAGTTTTGAATGGAACACCAGCGTAAACTATTCCCTTAACAGGAACCTCATTAAATCACTATATCCCGGCAGAACAGAGTACGACCTGAAAGCCAATGTAGGAGAAATCAGTACCTGGGCCATTGTAGGTAAATCTTACGGAACCCTCCGCACTACTATTCATTCAAAAGCATACCAGGCTACAGATGGCAATGGCAACCCGATAGACGATCCCAATAACGGGAAACCGGAACTGGCCTGGCGTTCCGATGCGCGTGCCGGATTCCCTGCCCGCAGCAACACCTTACAGGATGTAGGCGATATCAATGCAAAGTTCCGTGCCGGATGGAGCAACACTTTCCGGTTTAAAAATATTTCGCTGAATGTATTACTGGATGGTAAATTTGGCGGCGACTTCGTATTGCTTACCTATCGCTATGGCACACATACCGGCGTGTTGCCCAACACCCTCCAGGGCAGAGATGCCGAACATGGCGGCATTACCTGGACCAGCAAGTATGATCAGCAAACCTACGACGACGGTCTTATCCCCGACGGCGTATTTGCCAAAGGCCAGATGGTAACCATGCCTGATGGCTCACAGGTCAACGTAGGTGGCATGACCTATCAGCAGGCTTACGAAAAAGGATTTGTGGAACCTACCCACGCACCGCAGTTTTATTATCGCTATGGTTCTTCATCTACCGGTGTTTCCGATTACTGGATCAAAAAGAATTCCTGGATTTCTTTGAGACAGGTGTCTTTAGCATACCAGTTTTCACCGGCACTCTGTAAGAAGCTGATGCTGAATAATCTTAGCGTGGCGATTGTTGGCCGCGACTTATTATACCTGTACAATTCATTGCCTTTTAATTATAATCCCGCTTCCAACAATTCCAATAACACGGCCTTCTCCGGTGAAGAAGGATTTCTGCCAATGGTACGCTCCATTGCAGGTACCATCAGGGTTGGGTTCTAAGGAAGAATAAATTGTACAAACAAAAAATCAAGATCATGAAAAATACATTTCAATATATAAAAACCGGTTTGTTACTGGCACTGCTGGGCGTTAGTTCGTGCTCTAAAAATTTCGGGGATATCAATACCAATCCAAGTCTTGTTTCCAAACCGGACGTAAAATTTCTTTTGAGTTATTCGCAGGATAAAATCATTACCTACCAGGGTACAGAATGGGTATGGGAAAGCATGGAGCAGCTGATGCGTTTTACGCAGCATGTTACTTCCAGTCCTTACGAAATCACCAATAATGTAAATACCCGGTATAATAACTACTACCTGCAGATTTTACCTAATCTCTTTGAAATAAGAAAGCAGGTAGATGCGATGCCGAATAAAGACGAGTACCAGAAGATTGCTATGGCGACGTACGTATTACAGGTGCTTCACGGGTTGAAAGTAACGGACATGAACGGTTCCATTCCTTATTCACAGGCAATTGAAGGCCGCTACCAATCGCAATACGGACCTGTATACGATGAGCAGCCTGCCCTGTTCAATAACTGGCTTTCACAACTGGATGCCGCCATTGCAGTGCTGTCGAACAGTGCGCTTCCCACGCAGGTAGGCTACGGTCAGTCCGATATTTTTTATCAGAGCGATTGGATCAAATGGGTAAAGCTGGCCAACACGCTCAAACTTCGTATAGCCGCCAGGTTAGAGAATGCCGATAAAGCAAAATGCCAGGCCGTGTTCCAGCAAGTATTAAAAGATCCTATCGGGCCTATTGATGGCGACGATTCACAGGTGAAGTATCTTAACAGCACGTATACGCCCTTTGGCAACGGTGGGGATATCGACTACCGCAGCCGCCGCTATGCCACCACTTCCATTATGGCGTTCCTGAAAAAGAGCGAGGACCCGCGTTTACCGGTGTATTTTGAAAAGAACGACCTGGTAGGCGGCTATAAAGATTCGCTGACCAAATACAACGTCACCCTGCCGGCTTTCATTAATCCAAATGATCCGCTGATCATGTACCAGGGCGGTCCGGCCGACTGGACCACCAATCCTACTGTGGCGGCATATATCGGAAATGGATTTATTGTAAGTCAGTATACCAAATACAACCTGATATCGCCTATTAACCGCCGGTTCTTTTCTCCCAAGCTCAACTCAGCTACCGGCAACTTCCTGGATGTACCGGTTACCTATGCAGAAACCTGTTTTTACATAGCAGAGTTTATACAGAAGGGATATGCCGGGGGCGTGGATACCAAAGGAACGGCGGAAGACTGGTATAAAAAAGGCATCACCTCTTCCATTCAAACTATGAATGCGATTGCTGTTGCAGCCGGTTCTACTACGGCTTACACCGGTACCGGGTTAACTGAAATCAATGCTTATCTGAATAATGCGCAGGTGAAATTCAATGGCGTTAATAACCTGGAACGGATTTACATACAGGCATACCTGAGCATGTACCGGCAAGCTAATGAAGCCTATGTATTTTGCAGGCGCACCGGCTATCCAAAAACGGGTTCCGCTTACTATGGCAGGGAAACGTTTAATGAGCTGATACCGCGCCGGTTCTGGCTTACAGATCCCGGTGAAGTAAACAGGGCTAACTGGAATGCGGCGATGCAGCAACAGGGCTTTACGCCCAATGCGCAGGATTTGCCTACACTGAGTTCGCAAAGGATCTGGTATGATAAACAGGCCCCGGAGTTTGGAAAGGGATTGTAAAGAGAAGGAAAGGGGTGTTTCAAAAGAGACACCCTTTTGCTTACATTGTGCCAGGAAAAAATAAGCAGGATACCGGGTGCAGCAAACATTCCCACAATTCCTTAATATTGCGGAGCGGGTGAGGCGGGCACTAATCCATTTCCCCGTCTCTGCTTTTTAATTAAATAGTTTTAAACCGATTTATTTGCCGGATAATCCTTTATACGCTGAGAGGGAACTGCTTACAGGTATCGCTGTCGGGGATCAACAGGCTTTTGCACAGCTATACCGTCACTACTGGAACGAGATATACCATCTTGCGCTTTCTTTCCTGAAATCGCCTGCTCAGGCGGAAGACACCATTCAGGAAGTATTTGTAAAACTCTGGCATAAAAAAGATACGCTACCTGCGCTACACGACTTCCGCCCTTATTTTATGGTGATGGTGCGTAATGAGATCATTAATACCTTGCGCAGGAATCACCGTCACCTGCTGATCCAGGGCATGGAGCCGGTTATTGCCGGCACAGCGGAATCTCCGCAGGAAGCGCTGATGAATAGCAAAGAAGTTGCCGCGCTGATAAAGGAAGCGCTGAGCAGCTTGCCGGCCAGGCAACAGCAGATCTTTAATCTTAGCCGTGAACAAGGCCTCACACATGAACAGATCGCCCAACAAATGCAGGTGTCCAAAAAAACGGTCGCTAACCTTATCACCCTTACCCTGAATCATATCCGCAGACATCTTAGCCGGCAGGGATATCTTCCGGAGTTGCTTTTCCTGGTCATTATCTGCCAGGGATAAAAAAAGCATTTTTTTTCGGGAGTACTGCTATTTATCTCCGTGGTATATATACACGGATGTGCAGGAACCATAATCAAACATTCATGAACACTTCATTTATTACGCTAATAGCCGCTTATCTCACAGATTCGCTGACTCCGGAACAGGAGACAGCATTTATTGCTATGCTGGAAGATCCCGCCAACCGTGATATACTGGACAGATTTATAGCAGAAAAAGCGGCTACGCAATCATTAACCGGGGAGGAGGATGTTGATCGCAGAGAGAAGAGCCTGTTGGCCCTGCAGGAGAAACTGCACCAGGCAGATCCCCCGGTTCGCCGCCTTCGTGTTCTGCGCAGATGGGGATGGGCCGCCGCATCACTCCTGCTTATTCTTGCGGCAGGCGGCTATTTCCTGCTATCCGATTCATCCCATGTGCCATCCGTATCGCAGTCCTCCCGGCCCATTCCGCAAATTACACCCGGGAAAAACGGGGCAGTGCTTACGCTGGCAGATGGCTCACAGGTAGTGCTGGACAGCCTGGGTAACAGCGTTGTTGCCAGTCAGAATGGAACACAGGTAGTATTAAAAGATGGCCAGCTGGCATATCATCCCGGCGGACAAACAACGCCGGAAGTACTTTGGAATACCATGACCACGCCACGGGGAAGGCAATTTAAAGTTATCCTTCCGGATGGCACAACGGTGTGGCTGAACGCAGCCTCTTCTATCCGTTATCCTACAGCGTTCAGTGGATCGGAGAGAAGAGTGGAGGTAACCGGAGAAGCTTATTTTGAAGTGGCAAAGAATGAGCAGATGCCCTTTCAGGTAAGCATTAACCGTGAAGCGGAGGTACAGGTGCTGGGAACAGAATTTAACATCAACGGCTATACGGATGAACCTATGATAAAAACTACCCTGCTGGAAGGAAGTGTGAGGATTGTAAAAGGAAAGAATACCAGGATACTGAAACCGGGGGAACAGGCGCTCATCCATGCTACCGGTAGCTCCGATGCGGAAATTGGGATAAAGGCAGGAGAAGCAGAAAAGGCGGTTGCCTGGAAAAAAGGCATCTTCAATATGGAAGGGGTAGAAACCGCAGCATTTATGCGGCAGCTTTCCAGGTGGTACGACCTGGAGATTGTATATAAAGGACCAGTGCCTGAAAGAACGTTTCATGGAAAACTTGGAAGGGATCTTCAGCTGTCACAAATACTGGAAGTGCTTTCACAATTTAATATACGGTATAAGCAGGAAGGGAAAGTTTTAACGATAGAATAAAATCACCATTAAAAATAAATAACGATGAAGTAAGATCCATCCAGGCCCGGAAAAAGAGCCGGAAGTGTTTGCAGCACTTCCGGCGGATAGCTCCGGTTGATCCTGGAAACAATTTGCATTGCTCAATACAAGACTGCTTTATTATCAACCAAAAACCGTTACGAAAGTATGCAATTTACTGCTATTTGTAACCGGACGTCATTTCTATTGGCTTATTTCCGGTTTTCATGCTCAACACTGCGGGTTATGAGACTAACTGCTTTTATTCTTCTGTTTTTTTGCCTGCAGATATCGGCAAAAACCTATTCCCAGAAAGTTACCATTACGGGGAAAAATTTAAAACTTGAAAAAATCCTGGCGCTTGTTGAAAAACAAACAGGATTTATTGCGCTGTATGATGAAGAGGTACTGAAAACAGCTAATCCCGTTACAGTAGCCGCCAACAGTCAGCCGCTCGACTTATTTCTAAAGGATGTTTTCAAGGGCCAGCCTTTTGGATATTCTATAAAAAATACGTCTATTATTATCAGCAGGAATACTACGCCTGTTCCCAGGATGCTTTATGTTCCACCCGTTACGGGCACTATCCGGAATGTTTCCGGCGAGCCACTGCAGGGCGTTTCTGTTCAGGTAAAAGGAACCTCCTATGGCACGGTAACGGATGCTGCGGGAAAGTTTTCACTCAGCGCGAAAGAAGGGGATGTGTTGACTATTTCCTATGTAGGATTTCTTGGGTTGTCTGTTAGTGTAACCGGTTCAGGGGGCGTAATACTTATTTCAGCAGAACGGCAGGGACAAAAAGGAGAAGCGTCATCTTCCCTGTTGAATAGTGCAGAAGGACTTGTTATCCACCTGTTGCCGTCCGTAAGTCAGCTGGAAGTGGTGACGGTTAATACCGGCTATCAGCAGATTTCAAAAGAAAGAAGCGCCGGCGCGTACTCCATTCCTGATCTGAATATTGTAAGGAACCGCAGTTCCAGTATGAATATTTTGCAAAGACTGGATGGCCTGGTGCCCGGCCTGGTGATCAACAATTCGCCCAGTGCCGCGAGGGATGGAAGTATTTTCCAGGTACGCGGACTCACTACTATTAACGCCAATAAAAATCCTTTATATGTGGTAGACGGAATGCCGATGACTGACCTGTCTTCCATTAATCCGCAGGATGTGGCAGATATCAGTGTGTTGAAAGATGCTACGGCAGCCTCTATATGGGGGGCAAGGGCCTCCAATGGGGTGATTGTGGTGACCACCAGGAAGGGCGTTAACAGCCGGAAAATAAAAGTAGACTATGATGGTTTTATCAGCTTACAGGGAAAACCGGATATTAATTATTTCCCTGTACTAAACAGCCGGCAATACATCCAGGCATCGCGCGAAACTTTTGATCCTGCAGGTTGGCCTTATAGTAATGCCACCGCCTACAATCCTGCAATGGCTAATCATGTGGGCCTAAGCCCCGACAGGCAGATCCTGTACGACGTGTCGAGGGGCCTCCTCTCTGCCGACCAGGGAAATGCAAAACTGGACAGCCTGGGAGGGCTCAGTAATATGAACCAGATAGAAGACATCTGGTACCGCCCGGCCAGTCTGATGAATCATACTGTTTCCGTATCGGCCGGCACTGAGAAATATACATTTTATGGCTCTGTGGCTTACACTAACAGAACAGACTATACACCAGGCAATCGTGATAATGCCTATAAAATAAACACCCGGCAGGATATCAGTTTCAATAAACACATAAAAGTATTTGTGATTGCCGATCTTACCAACCAGCTAACCTCTGCTAACAGGTCTGTTTCTCCTGATAACCGTTTTTTGCCTTACCAGTTGTTCAGGGATGCTTCTGGCAAAAATATTTCCATGTCATATATGGGATACCTGAGCGATGAAGCCCGTGCAGATGCTTCAGCAAGAAGCCGGATCAACCTGGACTACAATCCGCTGGATAATATAAATACCGGCTTCACAAAAAGCAATGGTTTTGTGGGCCGTATTAATACAGGGATCACCATTAACCTCCTGAAGGGATTGCGTTTTGAAGGAATGTACGGATACGTTAAAGGTACCAACAGGACTACGCAATATGATGATAATACTAATTACCAGCAGCGTATCAACACTGTTAATTTTACTGTGGCAGCCACACCATCGGCCACACCGGTGTATTACCTGCCCACCAAAGGCGGTCAGTATGCCGTTTCAAACATTCACGATGATAACTGGATTGTGAGAAATCAGCTGGTATACGACCGCAGCTGGCAAAACACCCGTCACCAGTTTACCGCTCTGGCCGGGCAGGAGGGGCAGAGCCAGAAAAATGTGCTCAATAGCAGCATGTTGTATGGTTATGACCTTAATCTTCAAACCTATTCCCTGCTGGATTATAAAACACTTACTACTACCGGTGTTAAATCGCCGGTGCTGCCGTTACTATCTTCCGGTTCTTTCCTGAATGGCAATTTGCTTTTCAACCAGTCGGAAACCGAAACCAGGTTTACTTCTTACTATATTAATACCGCCTATACCTTTAACCGGAAATATTCCATCAACGCTGCCTGGCGGAATGATCAGAGTAACCTGTTCGCCCAGAATAAATCCGCCCAGCGAAAACCAGTATGGAGCGTGGGCGCCAAATGGGATCTGTGCAACGAATCTTTCTTTGAAACCGTAAAAGGCGTTAACAGTCTTTCCCTGAGAGCTACCTATGGTATTACGGGAATTTCTCCTACGCCGGGCAGTGCCGCTTCCTTTGATGTGCTGGCGCCTGTTACAGCTCCCAATGCCCCTGGCGGACAGGGACTAAATATCGCCACAGCTGCTAACCCGCGTCTAACCTGGGAAAGCACCAGAACTTTTAATATAGGTATTGATTATGCCTTGTGGGGCAGCCGCCTGGCAGGCTCTGTAGACCTGTACCAGAAGAAAACATCCAACCTCCTGGGCAATCTCCCGGTAAACCCGCTTACAGGCTATACCACGATTTTTGGGAACATTGGAGATATTACCAATAAAGGAATAGAAGTGTCCATCTCTTCCGCCAATATTATGAAGAAGAATTTCAGCTGGGTTACCATATTGACTATGTCCTATAATAAGAATGAAATAGATAACCTGGTACAGAAAGTACCTGTGATTACAGGCGCGCAGAAAATTGCACAGAACTACCTGATGGGTTATCCTGCCTTTGCTGTTTTTGCCTATAATTTTGCGGGGCTCGACGAGCTGGGTGATCCACTTGTAAAGCTGTCGGATAAAACAGTAACAAAAGGAGTAGCAGCAGTACAGGCAGATGACGTGCTCTATATGGGCGTTTACCAGCAACCCTGGAGTGGCGGCTTATCCAACAGCTTTAGCTATAAGGCATTATCGTTAAATGTAAATATTATTTATAACCTCGGGCATGTAATGTTCAGGGATGCTAATACCGTTTACTCCGGTTATGGCTTTATCAGTAACCAGGATTTCCGTTCCGGCAACCTGCATGCGGAATTTGTTAATCGCTGGAAACAGCCTGGAGATGAGGCTAAAACAAATATTCCTTCATTTGTGAGCAGCGAATCTGCCAGTACCTCACGGCGTAATACGAATTATTATGTGTATGGTAATCTCAACGTAGCAGATGCTTCCTATGCTAAGATCAGGGACATCACCTTGTCGTATGCCATGCCTGATTTTATTATTAAAAAGCTGCATGCAGAGCAGTTGTCGTTCCGGCTGCAGGTATCTAACCTGATGTTGTGGAAAGCTAATCACGACAACATAGATCCGGAGTTCCAGGATGCCAGGTTTGGCTACAGATCTGTGCGCGCCAACCAGGGAGCCGTCACTATCGGCGCTCATTTAACACTATAAAAATTACTAAAATGTTGCGTGTAAATAAAAGTATCCAAAAGCTATTACCCGGATTGCTGTTAGCAGTGAGCCTGGTTGCCTGTAAGAAGGATTTTCTTGAAATCAATCCTAAAGGGAAACTGATTGCTGAAAAAACAGCAGACTATAACCTGCTTTTAAATGGCCCAGGTCTTTCAACAAATTCATTGTTACCCCAATTTGTTTTGGGAGACGAAGTAGCTGCAGCAACGCCCTATTTTGCCGGCGCTAATTCCATATTAAGCGACGAGAAAGCTTTCAGATGGGAAGATGATCTGTATCTTCCATCGGACAACAGCTCGGAATTAACAACCCTCATGAGAAGTGTGTATGTATACAACAAAATCATCAACGAAGTGATGGATTCACAGGAGGGAGAAGAGGCGCAAAAGCAATCCATCATGGCCGAAGCACTGGGTGGCAGGGCATGGTGTTATTTTATGCTGATCAATTATTACGGTAAACCGTATAATACCGCTACTGCTGCCACGGATCCGGGTGTACCTAAAGTAACAGCCGCCGATGTAACACAAACAACTTTTACCCGTGCAACAGTGAAGGAAGTCTATGATTTTATTATAGATGACCTGACCCATGCATTACCTTATCTGCCTGCACAGCTTACCAACCGCACCCGGATGTCGAAAGCTGCGGGAGAGGCGCTATTGGGTAAAGTTTATGTGTTCATGGGACAGTTCGACAAAGCACTCACCCATCTCGATGCTGCTGTAAATGATTTATCAGATGCCACTATACCGGTAGGGCTATACGATTTTCAAAAAGAATTGGCTGCAGGAGGCGCTTTTACACCCATCAGTCCATTCCTCGGGCCGGCCAGGAGTAACCTGTACAGCGATCAGGAAGCGCTTTATCTGCGGCAATCGTTTAACTTCTACAGTCAATACCTGTCTGGCGTGGTAATCAATCCTGCAACGGCTTCCCTGTACACTGCCGGTGATTTCCGGTTACAATTTTTATCTCCCTATCCCTTACTGGTGTTTACAGAAACGTATCCAAAAGGAATGCTGAGAGGATACGGAAGAGGATTCACTAACCTGGGAGCAAGTGTTCCTGATATCTACCTGTTAAGGGCAGAATGTAAGGCCCGGCTCAATAATGTTGCCGGAGCGGTTACAGATATGGAAGCTTTCAGGCAAAAAAGAATGCCGGCTGCAGAAGCTGTTATTCCTGATGCTGTTGCTGCAAATCAAACGGCGCTGACAAAATTTATCCTCGAAGAAAGAATCAGGGAGTTTGCATTGGAGGGATACCGCTGGTTTGATATGCGCCGTCTTTCTGTTGATCCTGTTTATAAATCAACGGTAGGCAATGCCCACGTTGTTTATGATATGAGCGGGGTATTGCAGAACACGTATACATTAAAACCGGAACGGCTTACACTTCGTTTCCCGTTATATATTATTAACAGCAATCCTGGTATGGAGCAAAACCCTTAGTAGCCACAGGGATTATATCTTTTTAAATAACAGTAGTATAAATACAATCAAATGAAAAAATTATTTTTCATCTGCCTGCTTAGTGCAGCATCCGCCGGATTACAGGCGCAGAAAAAAACAACGATCATCGCTAAAGTAGATGGCCTTGAAAAAGATACGGCGTCCTGGGGTATCAGGGGCTTTGATTACTCAGTGTATCCGCAGGTAGAAATGCATCTTACCGCTAAACCCGGAAGTGATCACAAAGTGAAGTTTCAGTTTGATCTCACCCGCCCGCTGGAGATAACGTTTTATACCAACCGGACATCTGTGGCGGTTTTTGTGGAACCTGGTGATAGCGTGGAGCTGGGTTATGATGCAGGCAAAAAAGATTCTACCCTTACTTTTAGTGGTACGAAGGCAAAAAATTCTGAAATATTAAATAAGCTGAATAATATTTATGCAACAGACTGGAATAAACTTGACAGTACCACAACACCCAACAGCTTCGCTGCATTTTACAATAACGTTTATGCCAAACAGGAAGCGCTTTTAGCCCAAAACAGGAAGGTGCTCAGTCCTGTTTTTTATAACTATGCGCAGGCTTCGGACTATGCTTATAATATATCAGGATTGATCAGCATTCCAGGGCTTATGCAGATGATTAAACAAAAAGAGAAGTCTGACTGGCTGCCTTCCGGTTATTGGTCTTATGTCAAAAAAGTTAAACTGGAAGAGAAGTGGCTCGTTAACCCGAACTATGTGAAAACGCTTAGTTATTCATACCCTTCCCTGCTGTTGGATAAAGCCCGGATGGACCAGCACAAATTTGATGAACCGATGGCGAAGGGAGATAAATTACTGAGCATCTATGAAATCCAGAAAGAAAAATATAAGAAGTATCCAGCCATTATGGAAGTAGTATTACCGCGCGGTATGGAAAATCTGCTCAACGGCGCTGCCGATGTCAGCACCCGGAAAGATGTGTTGGACGACTATCTTGAAAACTATTGTAAAAGTGACGCCGGGCGTACTGCTTTGAAATCGTTGTATAGCAGGCTGGCAGCCGTTCGTGTAGGGCAGGTGCCGCCGGCTTTTACCTTAAAAGATTTGAACGGCAAGGATGTTTCCCTGGCCGATTTTAAAGGAAAAGTGGTGTATATAGATTTCTGGGCCAGTTGGTGTGCTCCCTGCAGAGCGCAGATGAAGGAAGCTGCACCTGCATTGCACAAACGGTTTGAGGATAACAAGGACGTCGTATTTCTTTACATCAGCGTAGATGAGAATGCCAATGCCTGGAAAAAAGCAATTGATGATGATAAGATAGAAGGTATCCACCTGTTGTCTGATAACGGCGGAAAAGGCCGCGTGGCGCAGTTATTCAATATCAGTGGAGTGCCGCGTTATATGATCATTGATAAACAGGGAAAAGTATTTGATAACGATGCTCCCCGGCCAAGTGAAGAAAAAACAGTAACAAGAATAAACGATGCCCTCAAGGCTTCGTGATGGAAATAAAATAGGGCTGGCACTTTTTGTACCAGCCCTGTTTATGGATGTTTATTACTTCTCGGATACTTCTCGGATACTTCTCGGATACTTAGGACTCGTCTATGTGTCGTACTCCCCATACAGTCCCTATACAGTTCCTATACTGTTCCTATACTGTTCTCATACACTCACTATACACTCATCATACACTCCCCATACACTCCCCATACACTATGGTCGTTTCTGACCTGACGGATTTCGGCATAATCCGGCAAAAAGCGGCAAAAGCGGCATGTTTTTTTTGGGACGATCCCGCCAATGAGTAATTTTGAATGGTGGTTATTCTGATCTCAAACTCTTAACAGGGTTCATCAATGCGGTTTGCATGGATTTATATCCCACTGTTAAAATGGCTACGGCAAGAGAAATGAGGATGGCCAGTACAAAGATACCTGCGCTGAAATGAATGCGGTAGGCGAAGGTATCCAGCCACCGGTTCATCATGTACCAGGCCAGCGGCGCTGCTATCACAAAGGCGATCAGCAGCATGTAAACAAATTCTTTGCCGAACAGCCACACGATATTTTCCACGTTGGCGCCCAGGGCTTTGCGGATACCCATTTCTTTGGTTCTTCGTGTAGCCATAAACGATACCAGGCCATATAAACCGATGCAGCCAATGGTAATGGAGATAATGGTAAACAGCCGGATCAGCCGGAGGATCATATTATCGGACTTATAAAACTGCGCAAGCCGTTCGTCTAAAAAGGAATAGGTATAGACCTGCTGCGGGAAGGCTTCCTGCCACGCTTTCTCCAGCAACGGCGCTATAGATGTGTAGTTAGTCATGTTTACCTTTACGGCGCAGTTAAAGTAATGTTCATTGGAGGTAGTAAGATAAACCGCATCAATAGGTTCGTGAAACGAGCGGTTATGGAAATCTTTTACCACGCCTACAATCAACCCGGTGCTGCCATTAATCACTGCTTTTTTGCCGAGCACCTCTTCATTGGAAGCCAGCTGCAGTTTTTTTACAGCGGTTTCATTGACCAGGAATTCACGGATGCTGTCGGAAGGGTTGAGGTTACGGCCGGCGAGCAATGGAATATCGAAAGTGGACAGGTATTCAGGATCGGCAGCCTTGTAGTAAATGGAGAATTTCTCGTTTTCCTTGCGGGAGGCGAACCTGATACCGGTAGAAGGCGTTACTGCTGCCGCAAGTGTTTGATATTCCGCCAGGCAGACCTGAAGTAGTTTGTTATCATGATAATAACATCTGTGCGTGGTATCGTAAAAACGATGCCATTTAGATAAGCCTTCTCTTTTCAACTATTTTTGATGTGGAGATATTTTACATATGTTCGTTTGCGTACAGTTATCGTCCGGTTTCGGCAGCGCAGTTACAAAGTAGCTGCTATCCGGTTAACGGTTTCTTTCAATGCTGTTAAAGAAGTAGTGCTGGTCACCTTATTTACTCTCATCCTGATAATTTTATCTTTCTTTCTTACCATGATCAGCTGGAAGTTGTTGCTGTCGCTTTGAAAGAAACCTTCGTCGCCGGTATTGTTGAGCAGCTGGATGTTGCCGTTGCGGCGGTTATCATCAAGGATACCGGTATAAGTTTTTTGCGCGGCAGCTACAGACCTGTACTGTTCGTAGTTGTAGTATACATGACCGGTTTCCCCGGAAACAGGGTCAGATTCCACGGCCGTAAACGCACAGCGGTACTTCAGGGCGTCGCGCTCCTGTTTTTCCGACTTCAGGGTAAGCAGTGCGCTTTGGCCCAGTATTTTTGCGGCGTCTGTGGGAGTGAGGTAGAAGTAGGGAACAGTATCTGCGGCAAAGCCTGATGAGATCAGGGGAAGCAGCAGGAACAGAAAGAGCAGTGTTTTCATAACGGTATCAGTTAAGGTGGAATTTACACGGTTGCTACTTTTCTTGTATCGCAGTGTCTTATCCGGACACGTGCCGAGGCATCTAATTATTCGTTAATGAAGTTACAACTTCCTGTTTGATATGACTAAAAAGATTCCCTGGTAAGGAACATTTTTCCAGCTTAAATGCACCTGTAATCCAGGGGTTCTTAAGCTGGAAAAATGAGCTATCCGAATCAACCTGGTAGCGTATGAAAATTTTTGACACTTTCTTTTTTTGTGGGGCGCCCGGGTGTTGATTTTTTCTTTCTTCCCCACCAGATGAGGAAGCCGGTAACGGGCAAAGAAGCGGCTATCAGGGCGGCAAAGAACATCAGGAGCCGCCCCGGGAGCCCGGCGATGCTGCCCACATGGATGTCGTAGTTCATACGCACGGCTTTTTCTGCCACGGTTGCATCTTTGTATTTACCAAGATAAGGAGGGGTGATCTCCTGGCCGGTATGCTGATCGAAATAGAGGTAGTCTGCGTTATAAAACTGGTGGCGGCTGGGATAGGCCCTGGCAATGATCACTGCGGAATCGTTGGCGGGCATGGAAATGCTGTAGCCAGCGGCCTGCGGATAACGGGCCATGAAGGCTCCAAACACCTGGTTGATGGCGGTGCTGTCTTTCACCGGCGCATGATTATCAGACTTCACAGGTACAGCGCCCGGTCTTTTTTGGCCACCGCTGAATACCCAGAACTCTGCCTGTGCCATCCATGTGAAGCTCCATACCAATCCCGTTAATGCGGCGAAAACAACAATCCAGCTGGCGTAAAAACCCAGCACATTATGGAGGTCATAGTTCAGTCTTTTTGGCGAAGCATCGAGCCTGATGCGGAAGCTGACCTTCCGGCGGGCTTTGTTGCGCGGCCACCACAATACAATGCCGGTTACGAGTATAAGAAAGAAGACTAGTGTACCGCATCCGACTATAACGCCGCCGATGTCGTGTGGCAGCCACAGGTACATGTGGCCGTTCAGGATGAAATGAAAGAATTCATCGTCGCGGTTAAGCACTTTCTGTACCTGGGCCGTATAGGGGTTCACGTATACGTTGTAATAGTGATACGGTTTCTTTTGGAAAAACTGGACTACGGCCGCTTTGTCTTTCCCCTGGTACAGGATGCGGAACGCCTTTTCTCCGCCTCTCCTGGCTTCTCCCGCTGCGCGGATGGCGGTTACTGACTGGAACGGCCGGTTCTGCGGGGTTACATGGTGATAGGGCGCTGTGTATGCAGACAATTCCGGTTCCCAGGAGTAAATGGCGCCGGTAATGGAAATGATGAATACAATGATCCCGGAAATGAGTCCCAGCCAAAGATGCAGCCAACCGAATATTTTTTTGATGCGCATGTGTTGAAATATAAAATGAAAGCACAGCGAACCGTGCTTTCATGGATGTATGAATGGTGGGAAATCCTATAATTTGATCACGAGATTCACCGCGTAATTGCGTAGCGGTTGCGGCTCGCCCCACGGACCCCAATACATGGTATTTGAAATGTTATCCAGCTTTATGCCGATGCGGTAACCGGGCCGGTCGTAGAACACGGTGCTGTTTACCAGCGCATAGGCAGGGAAGAATAATGTATTGGCGTCATCAAAAGGAGTTTCGCTGTTGTAAAACACGCCGCCGCCAATGCCCAGGCCCTGCAGTTTCCCTTTCACCAGCCGGTAGCTGATCCAGGTATTGGCGATGTGTTTACCGCCGGAGCGCGCAGGCCGTTTGCCCACGTTGGCACTGGCTTTGGTGATCTCGCTTTCATTGAACCCGTAGCCGGCTGTAATATTGAGACCAGGGAAGGGGTTGGCGATCACTTCGGCTTCAAAGCCTTTGCTTTTCTGCGTTCCATCCTGTATGGAGAAGGCCGGGTCTTCGGGATTTGAGCGCAGCTTATCGGTTACGTTGATATCGTAAGCGCTGAGTGTAACGTTTAATTTGCTCTGCAACAGCTCTGCTTTCATGCCGCCTTCCCACTGGTTGGCCTGCTCCGGTTTGAAGAGGTTGCCTTGTTTATCCGTTTGGGCGCTGTAAGTAAATCCGTTCTGGTAGTTGGCGAAAACAGACAGCTGGTCTTTGATCAGCTGGTATACAGCACCGAACTTGGGAGAGAAAGATGATTTGCTGTAACGGCCGGTTACATTGCCGTTCAGCAGGTTGGTGGTACCCTGGTTGTCTACCTTATCCCAGCGAAGGCTGAGCATAAGCAGCAGGCGTTCTGTAAAATTGATCACATCTGAAGCGTATACGCCATAGCGGTCAAGATGACTTTTATAGAAGTTATTCGCCTGGGCAGTGGGAGCAGGGAACAACGGATAAATTTTTTCCATCATCAGGAAGCTGGTGGGAGCAGCAGCGCTCACAGTATCGAGGATGAAGCGGGAAGTGTAGGTTGGCTGTGTGATGTCGGCCAGGTAATCCAGTCCTACCAGCACACGGTGTTTGATTGAACCGGTATGGAAAGTACCGTTCAGGTTCTGCTGGAGCTGGATGGTATTGTAGTTGTGGCTATACTTCTGAAGCTGACGGGCAATGCTATCCGTGCCGGGTCGCCAGGTGCCGGAGAACTGGTATTGTTCGCGGGCATTCACGCCGCCGGTGGAGAATACAGTGGTGGTGTTCCAGTTGTTGTTGATTTTGTAATTCATTTGTGCGAACACATTATAGCCAGGGAAAGTAGATATGAGGTCGTTGGTATAATAGGTGCGTTTGTAGTACTTGCCCATCGCCTCCTTGTATTCAGTAACGCCGGCTGCGGGATTGAGGTAAGCGATCGATGGGGTTCCGCGGTTACGGAACGTTTCGAGGTCTACCAGGAAGCTAAGCCGGTCGTTGGCCTGGTAAGAGAAGGCGGCTGACAGGAAATAATTTCTTTTGAAGCCTGCTTCCTGGAAGCTTTCCTGGGCATGCCTGCCAAAATTCACCCGCAGCAGGGCTGTTTTTTCCTTGTTCAGCGGCGCGTTCAGGTCAACGGTGATGCGATTCAGGTTGTAACTTCCCGCGGTCAGGCTGATGTCTGTTTTAAAAGTATCGAAAGGTTTCTTGGTCACACGGTTCACCAGTCCGCCGTATGATACCGCGCCAGTGCCAAACAGTGTACCGGAAGGGCCTTTGATCACTTCAATCCTTTCCAGGTTGGATACGTCTACCGTTACCAGCTGGTTGGCCGTCATGCCATTGCGTATGAAGTTCTGCGTACGGAAACCGCGGATAATAGTGGAAGTACGGCCATTACCTACCGTTTCAGTCGAATTTACACCAGCAACGTTCTTGATGGCATCTTTATAATCCACGATCATCTGCTCCTGCATTAGTTCGGATCCTATGATGCTGTATACCTGCGGATTTTCCAGGTTCTTCAACGGCATACGTGCTACATAATCTGTTTCTTTCTTCGCAAATTTATTACGCCCGCTTGCTACGATTACTTCCTGCAGGTTTTGCCTGGAAGTACTGAACTGGAAATCCACTTCCGCAGTTTGTCCTGCTGTTACGGTTACCGGACGGCTGATCACGTCACGACCGGTTATAAAGGCTTCCACGACATATGTTCCCGGAGTAATATTGCGGAGTGTATACGTTCCGCTTTCGTTGCTGGTAGTTTGTTTACGGGAATCTTTCAGGCGAAGGCCCACACCGGGAACCGGTATGCCGTCTTCCACCGTAACGCGGCCTTTGATGGCGCCATGCGCCGGATTCTGCGCCTCAACAGCCGTGTTCAACAGGGCAGAGAACAGGCATGCCATTGCCAATGCAATAACTCTCATGATCAGTTTTTAAGATTTAGGAGAATAGTGGGAATGCTACAATAGACGAACATAGTGTTGCAAAGATAGCAGGCTGGGGCGGCCCATAGGAATCGAATCGGGAATTTGGTTTATGCAATCGGGAAAAATAACGGTAACAGGGGTACGGACTAAATAAAGATCCTTATAAAGAAGACCGTTTACTTCATTATAAGGACCGTTTACTTTTATTCTAACCCTTCAAATATCTTTCCTGCGGCTACACTCAACGCATCTTGTGCAGTGCGGTCCGCTTCATTCGTTAATATCACAATACCGGTATTCCGTTCAGGGTACACCACGCAATAACTGGAAAATCCAAACGTACCACCGCTTTGCCAGATCCTTCTTATACCGTTGCCGGTTTTGTTCATCTGCCAGCTTAAACCCATTGCATAGCTATTAATGTCGCCCCAGGCGGGTTGGTGTGTTAACTTCACTACCGGGTTGGTTTCGTCAGTTTGTAAACGGACATATTGCAGCATATCGGCCACTGAAGAATAAATGCCGCCGGCTGCCAGCATCAGCGGGGGATTGTACGGCATGACGCGGCCCTGTTGATTATAGCCTTTTGCTGCATCATCGGGAAGCGACGCCGTAGTGTATTTCATGCGTTGCGGGCGGGTAATATATTTTCTCACCAGTTCCGCGTACGACATTCCGTATATGCGTTCCAGTATGAATCCAAGTAGCTGTGCGTCTGCGTTGGAATATTTGAAATGATAACCGGGAACGGTATCCAGTTGTACCTGGTGAAGATCATTAAAAAATGCCGCCATAGAATATTCGTGCTGCAAACTATCGATGACGCCGGGAATGGAATCATCGGGGCGCTGGAAAAGATCACGATGACCGGGCAGCATGAAAGGCAGGCCGGAAACATGTGCAATCAGGTGTTTCAGCTGGATTGCACGTCCTTTGTATTGCAGGTTGGGATAATCTCCGTTCAGGTAAAAACGGATGTCATCATCCAGTTTCACTTTTTTATCTGTTACTGCTTTTGCCAGTAAATAGCCGGTAAATGTTTTGGAAACAGCACCAATTTCATACGGGGTGTTGGGAGCGGGGAGTGTTGTTTTACTGTAACGGTAGATATAGGTTTGTCCGCCGGTATATACCCCTACTTCCGCACTCACGCGGGCATTGTGCTGCATAAACACGGAGAGCGCAGATTGTACCAGGCTGTCCACTTTTGTTTTATGAAGATTATCAGTTGTTACCTGCGCCTGTGTAAGAAGTGTTGATAAGCATAACAGGAATGCCGGGATAAATTGTTTCATGGTTGCTTTTTGAAAACATCCTATCCTAAGAGAGTGCCATTTGGCACAGCATTCACTGTTATCTTCTTATGTATTTAAAAATAAAAATACTTGTATCAAAAATGAACGCCGGGTGTACGCAGGCGTACTACACTATGGTTGCAGCGGGCCTTTACTTACTTCTTCGCCTGCCTTGTATACCGCTGCTATTTTCCGCGTGTTCTTAATATCCTGTGCGGGGTTGGCATCCAGGATGATCAGGTCTGCGGTTTTACCTTTTTCTATGGTGCCATAGTGGCGATCTATTTTCAGGGCAGCAGCTGCATTTTTAGTGGCAATGGTGATTGCCTGTAAGGGACTCAGTCCTGCCTGCACGAGCAGCTCCATTTCAAGATGCTCGGAGAATCCCTGTGTACGCACCGGCTGTGCACCGGAGTCGGTGCCCAGTGCTACAATGATGCCGGCATCTGCTATTCTCTTTACATTTTTCATCGCTGTTTCAAACGCATGCAGGTTCCGTTGGTAGGAGGGGGAGTTCTTTAACTTATCCTGGTAGGCAGGCGAAGTAATCATTTCATATACGCCGGGTTCCAGCGATGCTTTGAAGAAAGGGTCATTGATCCACTCCGGCTTACGGGCATAGATATACGCATATTCATCCAGTGAAAGGGTGGGGATGTAAATGATGCCTTTTGCTTTCATCTGTTGCAGTAACGCCGCATCAATTTCCTGGTCGCGGATACTGTGCGCAATGATGTCCAGTCCGCTGGCAACAAGGCTTTTCGCATCTGCGAGGTAATAAAGATGTGACGCCACCGGGATATGATGTGCATGCGCCCTGGTGATAATTGCTTTGTAAATAGCAGGGCCCATTTTTGGTGTTGATCCGCCAAAATCATCTACCCACATTTTTATTACCGTTGGCTTTACCAGCGATACGCTATCCAGCTGCGCAGTAGCCTGTGTCACCGTAGCAGGATGATACACATACTTCATCGGCGGACCACCCTGCGCTGCCGCAAATCCATAACCGGCAGAAAACAGCCGTGCGCCCGGTAATAAACCATTTACAGAAGAGTCGCGTAATCCGGAAGTGAAAAGCATCGGTTGGTCAGATCCCATCACCAGTATGTTAGTGATGCCGTAGTCTGCGTACTTTTTCAGTTGTGATAATATGTTTTCGCGTGTGTATGGATCGCTGTTGTTATCGTTACCTTTCATCATGCCAATATGCACGTGGCTGCTGATGATAGCGGGCATAACGGTTTTGCCTTTGCCATCAATCACCGCAGCGCCGCCTGCTGGTATATTCCTGCCGGTTGCGGCGATTTTGCCATCTTTGATTAAAATATCTGTATGTTCCGCAGGAGTGCCACCGTTGCCATCGATCAATGTTACGTTCTTCAACAGGGTAGCCTTAACAGGAGGCGTTGGCTGAAAGGCAGCCAGCGGGCAAAGAGCGAGGAAGAGTAACAGGTAGTTTTTCATAGTATTATTTTCTTACGGGAAAATAAAGGTAACAAAAATCGCCTACCCCACTATCCTCATCATAAAATCAACCGCATCCTTTGAATGCAACGCTGCTGTCGACTCCATCGTTATTCTCGCTGTTTCACCGGCCCTTGCACGCATTTGTTTTTCATACGCAGCAATGGCGGCATGCACATCCGGGAAGTTTTCCCCGGTAAGGCAGCGTCCTAATTCAAGGGCATCCAGCATCGCCATATTCACGCCTTCGCCTGCGTAGGGAGGCATCAGGTGGGCGGCGTCGCCGAGCATAGTGAGATTGGGCAGTGCGTTCCATGTTTGATCAAAGGGCATGCAGTATTGGGGGCGTGGTATGAAACTGGCGTTGGCATTTTCAAACAGTTCCAGCCAGATATTATCCCAGCCGGTAAAGGTTGCTTTAAACCAGGCTAATACCTGTGTTTTATCTGAGAAGTTGATGTTACTGGTTTTATACCAGTTTTCATCAGTATTTACGCCGGTATAAAACGCCAGGCTGCCGTCTCCTTTGGAACTTACGATTAATGATTGCGCATCACCGAGTGCAAATACTTTCCCTCCTTTCACGAGTGCGTTTATGTTTGGGCACATCGTTGAGGCATCATATACCGCGCCTTCCACAACGGTAACGCCTGCATAAAAAGGCTGGATGGGCGTGATATACGGACGGATCTTTGAGTTGGCGCCGTCTGCTGCAATCACGATGTCGGCGGTAGCGGTGCTGCCGTTTTTAAACATCAGCTGCCAGCCGTGCCCGTGTGGCGACATAGACACAAACTGGCTGTCCCATACAACGGTGTCGGGTTCCAGTGAATCCAGCAGTATTTCTTTGAGGGGGCCGCGGTCAATTTCCGGGCGCGATCTGTCTTCTCCACCGTTTTCATGGTCATCGAGAATAATGGCTGCGTGTTTATCAACGATGCGCAGCCGGTCGGCGCCCGGGCGGTAGCTGGCCCTGAATGCGTCCATCAGCCCGGCTTCTTCCAGTGCTTTTAATCCTGATTCTTCGTGGAGGTCCAGCGTGGCGCCCTGTACCCGTGCTTCCCGGTTCACGTCCCTTTCGTATACTGTTACGGCTGCGTTGTTCATTTGCAGGATCCTGGCAAGCGTTAATCCACCGGGGCCTCCGCCTACGATGGCTATTTTTTTGTGTTGAATGATGCTCATGCGCTTGTTTTATTTATTTCAGCATTCCTTTGATCACTGCTTCGCAGCAGTTGAGTATCACTTTTTCTGTGATGATCTGTTTGGGTCGTGCTGTGTAGTCAAAATATTCATTTACCAGTTCCAGCAGGGGCGCGAATAATAAGGCCCGGTAAACATCCTTGTGGAAGTTGCGGACTACGCCTTTTTTTACCTGTTGTTTAAAGAACTGGTGGATGGGTTTAAAATATTGTCCCTGTTCGATGTTAGCCTGCTGGTATGCTTTGTTGAGCAGGGGAGAAGTTTTCCCGTTCTGAAGCAATGCAAAGTGCGTCCTGTTGCGGGTGAGGTAGCGAAAGCTGTTTTGCCACAGCTTTTTTACGCCAGTTGCAAAATCCATGTTGGCGTGAAAATTTTCCAGCACGGCTGTTTCATAGGGCCCCAGTACTTCTTCAATAAATAATTTTACGAGAAGATCTTCTTTATCCTGGTACTTTATATAGATCGTTCTGGGCGATATGTTGGCCGCTTTTGCCAGCTTCTGCATGGTGAGGTTTTCCAGTCCCTCTTCAGCAATGATCTGTAATGCAATGGTGCGGATAGCTTCCTCTTTCTCCAGGTTTTTAGGTCTCATGCAATAAATGTTACTGCAAAGTAAGTAAATGTTTGTTTACTTACGAAATCTTTCTTCCGGGAGATAATAAAAAAAGCTGCCCCGGAACATCCCTGTTCCGGAACAGCCTCATCTTTCAGGTGCCACTATTAATTTTTTATTTCGCCGGGAATTACTTCCACTACCTGTTTCCTGCCACCCCGCAGTATGTCTACCGGGATCTTTCTGCCGATCTGTTTATCGGATAACAAAAGATGCAGGTCATCTACGGAAGTAACCGGTTTGCCATCGAAGGCAATGATGATATCGCCGATATGCAGTTCGCTGTTGTAGAAGTTGCCATCCGGAACGGTTTCAAACACGTATACACCCGTGTGAATATTGAGTTTGTTGGCGCCAATCATCCTGCTGCTCAGGTTTACCGGTTGTGCGGCGATGCCCAGCTGCGCCCTCCGGATCTTTCCGTGCAGGATCAGCTGACCGGCAATCTGTGCGGCCAGGTTGGAGGAAATGGCAAAGCAAAGTCCCTGTGCGGAAGCGATAACGGCGGTATTCACGCCAATTACCTGCCCCATAGAGTTGACCAGCGGGCCGCCGCTGTTGCCCGGGTTAAGGGCGGCATCGGTCTGGATCACATTGTCGATCAGCCGGCCATTGCTGGCCCGGAGCGTACGCCCCAACGCGCTCACCACTCCTGCGGTAACGGTGTACTGCAATCCCATCGGGTTACCAATGGCAATCGCAATTTGTCCTACCTGCAGCATAGAGGAGTCTGCCAGCGGCATCGCTTTCAATCCCGTTTCGTCGATCTTCAATACGGCAATATCCGTGGAAGGGTCGGCCCCCTTGATCTCAGCGTTTACCCGCCTGCCGTCTACAAACGACACTTTAATACGGTCGGCGTTTTCCACTACGTGGTTATTGGTAATGATAAAACCATCGGAAGAAATAATGAAGCCGGAACCGGCGCCTCCCTGCGCACGCCTTTCCCGCGTTCGCTGGTCGCTTACCTTCTTCTGTACTTCTATATGTACCACCGATTCGGCTACAGTACCCACTACGCCGGTAACGGTTTGAGAATAGGCATCTAATAAACTCCTATCGTTCGACGCCTGATGCGTAAGAAATGAAATTGAGTTATCCATAATAACCCAGCGGCTCAAATTTATTTCCAGTTTATTGCAGATGCCGTTTTGGCATCTGATGGGCCGGCTTTATGCCATCTTTACTTTTCAGCACTTGAAAATTATAATTATTTAGCTATTTTGACGGGGAATGTTTTTCGTCTAATAAGGAACTATGCCAGCAATTGATTTACAGGCACTGTGGGATGCGGTTTATAGGGCGGACGATCAGCAGTCGTTCCGGGAGTTGTTTAACCATTTTTACACCCGTTTAGTGCGTTTTGCAACGGATCTGGCTATCAGCAGGGAGGCGGCGGAAGAAATTGTGTCCGATGTATTTGTGCAGCTCTGGAAAAACCGCAGGGAAGGCGAACCCGTTCTGTATCTGAAAACATATTTATATACGGCCGTCCGTAACCGTTGTTACAATCACCACCGCGATGAAGGGAAGCACCGGTGGCTGGAGCTGGAAGCAGAAGATGCCCCGCTTTCCGGCGATGTGCACCCGCAGCTGGAGTGGAAGGAAATGCAACAGTGGCTCGATAAAGCCGTAGCCACGCTTTCCCCGCAGGGCCGCACCATTTTCCGGCTGATCCGGGAAGAAGGATTTAAATATAAAGAAGTAGCTATTCTCCTCGAAATTTCTCCCCGTACAGTAGAAACCCAGCTGGTACGCGCTACCAGCCGCCTGCGTGAAGCATTGCAGCAATACAGCAGGGACTTTGACCCTAAAATCCCCGTCCGTTAAATTTTTTTTCAACAGCTGTAAGTAATGAGGTCCCTTTTGGTGTCTCTCTACCTGGGAACATTTAAACAGCACCTATGCACCATCATCGCCTGGATGAATTAATGACTGCAAAACTGAGCGGCACGCTGGATGAAAGCGGCCGGCAGGAACTGGCAGACTTACTCCTGCAACACCCGGAATGGGCGCAGGAACTTTCTTTGCTGGAACAATACTGGAATACGGTACCTGAACCGGAAGCTCCTCCCGCTGCTGTTTTTAGTGAGATGATGGCTAAAGCGGAACCCGCCGGTAAAACAACCGTAAAAGTCGTGCACTGGTGGAAATGGGTAGCCGCGGCCGCCCTGATAGGGTTGCTGTGTGCTGTCAGCTACCAGTTGTGGAGTCCCCGTGATCAGCAAAAAGACCTGCAACTGGTAGAAACCCGCAACGGGGAACGCCGGCAGTTCCGCCTCAGCGATGGCAGCATGGTACACCTCAACGCATCCAGCCGTCTTACCTGCCGGCTGAATGACCGCACCCGCGAAATGTGGCTGGAAGGGGAAGCCTACTTTGATGTAGCCAGAGATGCGTCCCGCCCTTTTATTGTACACGCGGCCTCCATGAACATCCACGCACTCGGCACGGCGTTTAATGTAAAAGCCTACCCGGAAGATGCATTATATGAAACCACCCTGCTGGAAGGCGCTGTAGAAGTATATCTTGATAAAACGCCGGAACAGAAAGTATGGCTACGCCCGTACGAAAAACTGGCCATCAGCAGCCATACGGCGTTCCCATCTCCGGAAAAAAAATTAATGATAAAACCCGTAGTGTCGAAGGCAACAATGGCTAAGGCGGCGGCCCTACCGGCAATAGACAGCACCCTGTCGGAAACGGCCTGGGTGAGCAACCGCCTGCAATTTGAATCACTCAACTTTGAGCAACTCGCCAAACTGCTGGAACGCTGGTACGGCGTAAAAATAGAATTCAGAAACGAGGCAGTGAAAAGTTATGTGTTCAGCGGTTCCTTTGCTTCGGAAACCATTACCCAGGCATTACAGGCATTACAACTAACAGAAGAATTCCATTTTGATAATCAAAGCACGCGGATCATCATTTATTAAGCACATTCACTTAAAAACCGGTTATGAAAAACTAGAAAACCTATAAACAGTTCAATGAAAAAAGCACAGGAAATGCTACGAACATTCCCTGTGTGAAGGCTAATCAGCAAAGCGCCGGCCCCTTTGGACGGGATGGCAGGGCCTTGCTATTGTATCACCTATCATCACAAATTTATGGAAAAAGTCAACCAATCGGATGCATGCCGGCGAAGAACGGTCATGCTCAAGCATTTGATCATTATGAAGCTATCATTCTTTATTGTCTTACTTTCCTGTATGCAGGTGGCAGCCACCGGGTACTCCCAGAAACGCATCAGCATCCATGTAAAGGATACGGAAATAAAAAAGGTACTGGACCGCATCGCCGGCCAGTCTGATGTACGTTTCCTTTACAGCAACCGTAAAGTAGACCTTCAGCAGCGTGTAAGTATCAATGCGGCGGAAGAACCACTGGAAAAGGTGCTCGACAAAGTACTGGCGGGCAGCGGCTTTGCCTGGAAAGAACTGGAAGGACACCTGGTGGTGATCATCCCCGAAAATACCGCCTGGGAAAACATCCGCATAAAAGGACACATCTCCGGCGCCGATGACCATGCCTCCCTGCCCGGCGTTACAGTACAGGTAAAAGGTACCGCTATCGGTACCCTCACCGACGAAAACGGTCACTTCTCCCTTGATGCTCCCGCCGGTGGCACACTACTGTTCCGCTATGTAGGCTATGAACCCCTGGAACTGCCGGTGAAAGCCACAATGGAAGTACAACTGAAAAAATCTTCCAGCGCCCTCACAGAAGTAGTGGTGATCGGATACGGCGTAACCCAGAAAAAAGACCTCACAGGATCTATCGTCAGCATCACCCCTAAAGAATTTAATAAAGGCATCATCACTAACCCCGTCCAGGTGTTACAGGGAAAAGTAGCCGGCCTGGTGATCAGCAAACCAGGCGGTAACCCCAACGGTAAAATCAGTATCAGCCTCAGAGGCGCCTCCTCCCTGTCGGCCAGCAGCCAGCCACTGTTCGTGGTAGATGGGATCCCCGGCATCGACATCAACGCCGTACCACCGGATGATATCGTATCTATTGATGTGTTGAAAGATGCATCCGCAGCAGCCATCTACGGTTCCAGGGGCGCAAATGGCGTTATCATCGTTACTACCCGTCGCGGTAAAGAAGGCGCCACCCAGGTATCCTACAGCGGTTATATTGGTATGGAGAAGATGTCCAACACCTACGATGTACTCAGCGCCGGCGACTACCGCAAATACCTGAAGGATAATAATATCGACGCATCGGCATTTGACCTCGGCGCATCTACCGACTGGCAAAAAGCCATCACCCGCACAGGTATCAGTCATAGTCACAACTTATCCATGAGCGGCGGAAAAGACAATACCCGCTACAGTGCCTCTGTAAACTATCTCAACAACGAAGGCGTAGTGATGAACTCCGGACTGGAACGTATCATTGGCCGCATTACCCTCGACCAGGGCGTATTCGACAACCGCCTCCGCCTGGGCCTCTCCATGAACTATGTAGGAGAGAAGAATAAATACATAGGCGCCGATCCGGATGGCAACGGCGATAACCGCATATGGGAGCAAACCATCGCCTATAATCCTACAGCGCCTATCTATAATGCCGATGGCTCCTGGTTTGAAAAACTGGATATCAACGACAACTACAACCCCGTTGCATTGGCCAACCAGATCAAACACCAGCGGGCACTCAATAGATTTATAGGCTCCGCAAAAGCTACGTATGATATTACCAGCCACCTTACTTACGACCTGTTACTCGGACTGGAACGCGCTTCCAGCGACCGCGGTTTGTACTATTCAAAAGAATCACCGGTGATAGAAGGAGCAGGCAGCAACGGTACCGCCACCTGTGCTTCGCAAACCTGGGATAATAAAACACTGGAAACTTATTTCACCTACAACCAGCAATGGAAGAAGAATGTATTGAAAGTAACGGCCGGTTATTCTTATCAAAACTTCTTTAGAAACAACATGTCGGCCGGTAACACCCAGTTTGTATCCGATATCTTCAGCTATAATAATCTTGGTGCAGGCCAGGGCGATCAGCCCGCAGTTACTTCCGGCGCAGAGGAAAACTCGCTGGTATCCTTCATCGGTCGCGTATTCTATAGCTACAACGATAAATACCTGCTCACCGGTACAGTACGCCGCGATGGTTCCACCCGTTTTGGTAAAGATAAAAAGTGGGGCACCTTCCCCTCAGCTTCAATGGCATGGCGTATTACGCAGGAACCCTTCCTGCAAAACAGCAGCTGGCTGCAGGACCTGAAATTTCGTGTAGGCTATGGCGTTACCGGTAACCAGGAAATACAAAACTATAAATCCCCGCTTACTTACAGTCCGGGTGGTAAAGTACTGGACAACGGCCGCTGGGTAACTTCTTACCAGATCGGGCAAAACGAAAATCCAAACCTTCGCTGGGAATCTGCTGCCCAGTTTAACGCTGGCTTCGACTTCACCATGTTCAAAGGACGCCTGAGCGGAACACTGGAATACTATGATAAACGCACCAAAGACCTGCTGTTTAATTACAACGTGCCTTCGCCGCCTTACCTGTTCCCGTCGATGCTCGCCAACGTAGGCAAGATCAGCAATAAAGGAGTGGAGCTGTCGCTCAGCGGCGCTATCATTGACCGCAAGGATTTTAGCTGGAACGCTTCCTTCAACATCTCGCGCAATTACAACGAGATCCTTTCCATCGCCAACGACCAGTTCAAAAGCGATGCTATTTATGATGGTACCGTAGGCGCGCGTGGTCTCACCGCCGTGCAGATCGTAAAAGTAGTACCCGGTTACTCTATCGGTACCTTTTACATTCCGCACTATACCGGTATTGACGCCAACGGCAACCAGCAGTTTGAAGACATTGACGGCAGCGGCAGTTTCGACTTCCGCAGCGATAGCCGCGTAGCGGGTAACGGGTTGCCCAAATACCAGGCAGGATTAGCCAATACCTTCCGCTATAAAAACTTTGACCTGAACTTTTTATTACGCAGTCTTTTTGGCTACCAGATTTTCAACGCCACCGACCTTGTACTGAGCGATCGCTTCAGCCGCTTACCCGGCCGCAATGCGATGGCGAAATACGCCAGCAGCGATATCCGCGGCACCTATGTATCGGACCGCTTTATTGAGAACGGCGCCTTCCTGCGGCTGGACAACTTCTCCCTGGGTTATAGTATCCCCGCCGCCAACAGCAAGCTGTTTGCCAACCCGCGGGTATATATCTCCGGGCAAAACCTGTTCGTGATCACCAAATATTCTGGTCTGGATCCGGAACTGCCTATCGACGGCCTCGCTCCGGGTATTGATAACCGTAACGTATATCCGAAAACACGCTCTTTTGCAGTAGGCTTTACGATGAACTTTAAATAAAAACCATCGATATGAAATCAACATTCTTTAAATATACCCTGCTGGCCGGCATGATCTGCTCGGTTTTCAGCTGCACCAAACTCGACGAAACATTTTACGACAGAGGTACCGACGACAACTTCCTCAAAACAGAAGATGAACTCAACGCCTTTGCCAACGGCGCCTACGCCAAAATGCGCGGGTACCGCGACAGCTACTGGAAAATGAACGAAGTAACCACCGATGAAACCACCGTACCTTCCCGCGGGGCGGACTGGAATGAGGGTGGCCTGTGGCGTGTACTCATCAGCCACGAGTTTCCCATCACGCACCAGTATATCAACGATATGTGGAACTTTATTTACCGCGATGGCGTGAACCCGGTAAACGCCATCCTGCAAAAGCTGGAAGGTTCTTCCGTGGTGCTTCCCACCAAAGACCAGATCATCGGGCAAATGAAAGTACTGCGTGCATTTCATTACTACCTCGCTATGGATGCCTTTGGCAATGTGCCGGTAGTCACTTCTTTTGAACAAACGGAACCTCCAAAGAATACTCCACGCGCACAGGTGTTCACGTTTATTGAAAAGGAGATCAAAGACAACCTGGCCGTATTACCATCTGCCCTGGATACAAAAAACTATGGTAAAGTAACCAAAGGTATGGCCTTTATGCTGCTGGCAAAACTATACGCCAACGCAGAAGTGTATACCGGTACCCAACGCTGGGCAGACTGTATTCGTATGTGCGACTCCGTTACTGCCACAGGCTACCAGCTGGAACCAGATTACTTTGCTAATTTCTCTACCAAAAATGAAAACTCCAAAGAGAATATCTTCGTGGTGCCTTATGATGCCATCAATGCCAAAGGCATGATGCTGCACTATCTTACCCTGCATTATAACAGCCGTTATACCTACGGTTTGCCCAGCTCGCCGTGGAATGGCTGGTGTACGCTGAAAGCATTCTATGAAGCATACGAAGACGATGATAAACGCAAAACCATGTTCCTCGAAGGACAACAATATGCGCAGGATGGTACCCCTCTGAAAACAGAACAGGGCGCGCCGCTCATCTTCTCCCGCACCATTGGCGACCTTGCCAATGCCACGCAAACAGAAGGCGTACGTATCGTTAAATATGAAATCCAGAAAAATACCGCCTATTCTGATCAGGATAATGATCTTGTTATTTTCCGTTATGCAGATGCACTCCTGCTTAAAGCAGAAGGCTTGCTGCGTACCGGTCAGGCCGGACCGGCGCTCACCCTTGTAAACCAGGTGCGTGCCCGCAGCTTTGAAACCGCTAAACCGCTGCTTACGCTTACACTGGATAATCTCCTGGCAGAGCGTGGCCGCGAGTTTATCTGGGAAGGCTGCCGCCGTCAGGACCTGGTCCGCTTTGGTAAATGGAACGGCACCTGGCAGTTCCACCCGGCTGATCAACCGTTCCGGCAATTGTTTCCTATTCCACAGGCACAACTGGACGCCAATCCTAACCTGGTGCAGAACCCGGGATATAAATTATAAAAAAGCAGGACCGGCCATCACAGCCGGTCCTGCTTTTTTTACGGACGTGGTATTTCTGTTTTTACTTCATGCCCGTGGTTGCACCACGGACCATTGTTCCCATTGTTCCATTGTCGTATAGCCATTCGGGTGAGAAGCACGTTGGCCGCAATGAATAATACAATCACCAGTATAGAAGCTACTTTAGTGATAGTGCGAAGGGCCGGTTTTTTTGAGAAACCGCCAAAAACATAACCGATAATAAATACCATGCTGGCAGCAAACAGCACACGCAGCAGGATAATAATTCCAAATCCCATGATCATTCTTTTTAAAGGTTATTTAATTTTTCCCAGTAACTGCTGATCATCAGCCCTGCCCCAGTGCGGGTACACATCAGTTCCTGGGTTGACCAGCTTTTGCAGGCTTTCGGTAGCCAGTTTCTTTGCCTGTTCCTTATCGCCGCCCCACATTTTGGGAGTGTAGTATTTTACCCATGCTGATACATATAATGCCCGTGGATTGCCGGGTTCGAGCACCAGCGCCTTTTGCAGCATTTGTCCGGACAGTACGCCGTATTTGCGGCCATACGTCATTGGATTGATGAATACTTTGGTGCGGTATACCATACTCAGCACAGTGTATACTTCTGCCAGCTCCTTCTTTTGGGTAGTGCTGTCCAGCAGCGAGAGCGCTTGCTGCACCTGTGCTTCCCCACGGTCGGCAAAGGGCTCAATCTTTTCGCCGTCGTCCTGCAGCAGGAAACCGATCTTTGCATTACACAATGCTGCATAGTAGGGTGGCAGCCATGCGGGTTGTTCGTTGATACCGGAAAATGTTTTCTCCAGCACCTGGTAGTCTTTTACGGTTTGTGCCTGATCCAGTTTGGTTACCGCCTGTTGTAATGCATTGGATTGCGCCATGCCGCTGTAATAGCATACTACTGCGAGAAGCGCACAGATAAATAGCTTTTTCATGTTGATGTGTGTTTAATTTTTTATAAATTATTATTAAGGAAGTCGTCGGTACGGTCTATACCGAAACTCATAAATACGCCGATGAAATAGCCACGTGTAGCCGGCAGCGTTACCGGTTCTTTTAATTGTCCGTTTGCACTGTATTGATACCCGAACACCTGTTTGGTACCAAAGAGGTTATTAACTCCCATCGCAAAGCCGGAGAAATCTTTCCACTTCCGGTTTTTAAAGAAGGAGCAGAGGTAAGCTATATGCAGGTTAGCAACGTTATACGCCTTAGTGGTACCCTGATCGGTGATGCCGTGGGTATTGATATGATAGTAAGGACGTCCTGCTGCCAGCGCCCAGGAAACATTCACATTGGTGCTGATCTCCCGGAAAAACTTTTTAATAGCCACCGTAGTGGTATGCGGCGCTGTAAAGGAGGGCCGGAGTGAGTAAGGATAATCAAGATAATGGCGTTTGGTATCCAGGTAGGTATACGTTATCCAATAGTCCAGGTCCTTGATACTTTTTTTATCCCGCCAGAAGAGTTCCAGTCCCTGCGAATAGCCGTTCCCGTTATTACTCAGGGCAGGTGTTGTTTTTACCAGGTGGTGATACTTTTTATAATACAGCTCTGCACGGAAGAAGCGGTTGTTCGCTTTTTTAGTGTAGTTCAGCACATAATGGGTAGCGCTGGAAAAGTTGAGATCACGATACTGGTACAGAAAATCGTTAGCCGGTTCCTGGTAAAAGATACCATACGCCAGGTTAAACTGGCTGGCATCGGGCAGGCGGTAAGCAATGCTGAGCCTGGGCGCTACCACCAGCTTACGCAATACAGAAGCATACTCCATCCGCACACCGGCTTTGGCGGCAAGGTTAGGGGCGAGGTAAATATCGCCTTCTGCAAAAATGGCCGACAGGTGATCCGTTAATGCAAGGACGCTGTCGTTGGACATGCCTTTATCACGGGTATAGAAATGTTCACCGCCAAAACGCAGCGCCTGTCCTTTGGAGAAGAAGCGGGTGAATACAACCCTGGCCTGTGCAAAATCAGTGCGGATGGTTCTGTTGCCTGTTTTATAAGGGAGAGATGAAGCAACAGCATTGCCTTTCGCATCTGTGAGACTGTTGGCCGTAGCTTCCCGGTTATAGCTGTACACTGCGCCGAGGTCCATCTTCCAGTTGTTGTTCAGGTAGCTTCGGAAGCTGAGGTTATTGTAGCTGTTCCAGCCGCGTACCTGGTAACCGGCGTTAAGCGCGGCGCTGTCGATGTCTGGTTTATACATGCCTGCATTGCTGTAGCTCCAGTTGCTGTATAGTTTGAGCATACCTGTTTTGCCGGTACGTATCCTGAAGTTGAAGTTAGCATCTGTATAGGAGGGGCCGGCGAAGTAGTCAGGTACCTGCGGTACTACACTGTTATACAATGATTGATTGCTGTAATTCAGGTTCACGCCATAACTGCTTTTGTTATTCTGTGCCAGATGCTGGAAGCCTGCGCCCAGGTTAGCCGGGAAGATGCTGAAGCTGGCGGAGGTTTTTTCCGGCAGGTCGGTGCTTTCCATGATAAGTGCGCTGCTCATGGCGGAGCCATATAACGCAGAGTAACCGCCTGAGCTGAAGAGGATGCCTTTGAACAGGAAGGGGTTGATCCGTGCATATTGTGGTACACCGGGAACAGTGGGGTAGTTGGGTGTTTTAAGCAGGGTGCCGTCGATGAACTGCCGGGTTTCATCGCCGGTACCGCCGCGTACAAAAAGCCCTGATTGTTCCCCGATCTGTTGGGCGCCTGGCAGGGAGCGCAACGCCTGTGAAATATCGGCGTTACTGCCTGCTACCGTGACGGCATCAATAGGGGTAAGCGAAGCGCCTTTGGCGCGGTCGCTGGCTTCAAAGCTGCCGGCGCTTACCACTACTTCCTGCAGGGGACGTTTGCTTTTTATAGTGGTGTCCTGTTTGCTTTGCGCTATGGCGGCGAAAGGAAGCAGTGCGATAAAAAATAACCCTGTTTTCATGACGGTTAGTATTATAACCGCAAAGCTACCGGGAAGAATTACCGGTATTTTGGAGAGTAGACGGGAAGGGGAATTGTTGCGACAAAACCGGGACGGTTCAGGATTGCAGCATCCTGTTTACATTCTCTTTATAGAATTCACTCACGGCTATTTCAATGTTGCCGATGCATACCAGGTCGCGCTTAACGGTCGTAATTTTCTTCACCGCCACGAGGTAGGATTTATGTGTGCGGATAAAAGCGCCGGCAGGAAGTTTCTCTTCCATTGCTTTCATGGTCATGCGGGTGAGTATGGGTTTGGCGGTACCGGAGAGGTGTATCTTGATATAATCTTTCAGTGCTTCTATATAGGTAATGTCTGCTGTGAGGATCTTTACCTGCGTGTATTCCACATTTACAAAGAAAGAATGTTCTTCCACGGGCGCCGGCTTTTTCAGGCGGAACAACTCACTGGCACGGTTACACGCTTTCAGGAAACGTTCAAAGGAAAAGGGTTTAAGCAGGTAATCCACTACCTGCTGGTTAAATCCTTCCAGTGCGTATTCTTCATAGGCGGTAACAAGAATCACCATCGGCGGTTGTTGAAGCGATTGCAGCAGCTGCAGGCCATTCAACCGGGGCATCTGTATATCCAGGAAAAGCAGGTCAATAGGCTCCTGCTGTAGTACTTCCAGCGCTTCCATTGCATTGCGGCAGGTTTTTACCAGTTGCAGGAAAGGCACCTGCCGGATATTATCTTCCAGCAGTTCCCTTACCAGTTGTTCATCATCTACGGCTATACAACGTATCATGTGAGCTTCAGTGTTAAGGTGATATGAAACAGCGGCGGTTCATCCCTGATCTGCAGCTGATGCCGCTCGGGGTAAAGCAATTGCAGTCTTGTTTTTACATTCGCCAAACCAATGCCTGAGTTCTCGTCCTTGCTGGCGTTGGGATCATTGTCGTACTCATTCAGCACTTCAAAGATAAGTACATCTCCTTTCATCTCCAGTTGTATATCAATAGCCGGATGCGGCGTATAGCCGGTACCGTGCTTGAAAGCGTTTTCTACAAATGGAATCAGCAGCATGGGTTCTATGGTATAGTTGCCGGCAGCCTCATTGGTAGCCATCTTCACGTTAATGGACACTTCGTTGCCGAAACGCAGTTTTTGCAGGGCGATGTAACTGTTGAGATACAGTATCTCCTGGGAAAGCAGCACCTTTTTACCGGTGTCGTACAGCATATAACGCATCAGGTCGGATAGCATGATGAGCGCCGGTTCCAGCTGATCGGATTTTTTCCTGGCCAGTGATACCAGGTTGGTGAGTACATTAAACAGGAAATGCGGACTCACCTGCGAACGCAGGAACTTCAGTTCCGAACTGAGCTGCTCCGCCTGTTGTTCCTTTTGCCGCCTTTCTGCACGCAACCTTTCTGTTACACGGCAATATATCAGGCTGACAAGATATATACCTGTTGATGGGCCAAATACAAATTTATACGCCGCCCGATCCCGGAGCAGATCCGGGAACCAGTGCGCCATGATTATATATTTTAACTGGAAAGATAAAAATACCAGGAGGAGTACCGTAAGAAAATAGAGCCACCAGTACCGCCTGTTCCAGAACCGGGGATATAACACCAGGGCATGAATATAAAAGATGGCCATATGGATAACACCGCAGATAGAAAAGAACAAACCAGGCATACTGCCTATCCGGTAGCTGCTGTCCGCATTGGAAACGATATAGGGCAACAACAGTATTACACTCCATATAACAATATGCAGCGTGATTGTAATTTTTTTCAGAGAGATATTTTTTTTCATCTGCTGTCAGGATAAAGCTACTGATTTTTATAAAGCTAGGCGCATTAACGGCCTTCATAAAGATAGAATAGACATCCCCGGTAAATGTGCCGGCAACACCTGGAAATAGCGCGACAGGGAAGTATTTATTATATTCAGAGAAAATACCATTATTATAGGTGAACGCAATGATTAATTTTGAGCACCACTAAGATCTAAATTTCCTGTTATGATAAAACGCAGTATCGGGATGCTCATTTTGCTGATGATCGCCTCCCTGGTTTTTGCCCGGCAATATGAAGCCAACTGGAACTCTCTCAACAAACGCGGTATTCCTGCCTGGTTCAGCAACGCCAAGTTTGGCATCTTTATTCACTGGGGGGTGTATGCAGTGCCCTCTTATGCCGTAGTAGGACCCGGTGGTTATTCCGAATGGTACTGGCACAACCTGAGAGGCGCCAAAGAAGGGTCCCATCAGCAGGTACAGGCATTTCATGATAAGAATTATGGTAAGGATACACCGTATGAAAACTTTGAAAGCCAGTTTACCGCTTCACTGTATAATCCGCAGCAGTGGGCAGAAGTGTTCCGCCGCTCCGGCGCTAAATATGTAGTGCTTACCTCCAAACACCATGAAGGCTACTGCCTGTGGGATAACAAACAGGCAAATGAATCCTGGGGCCATTCCTGGAACGCTGTTACGGGAACGCCTAAACGCGATTTGCTGGGCGATCTTACAGACGCCGTGCGTAAGGAAGGGTTGAAGATGGGCTACTACTATTCCCTGTACGAATGGTTTAATCCGCTCTGGTTAAAAGATAAACAGCGGTATGTAAAGGAAGTGATGACGCCTCAGTTCAAAGACCTGGTAACCCGTTACAAACCTTCTATTATATTTTCAGATGGGGAATGGGAGCTGACAGATACCGCCTGGCAAAGCCCTTCGTTGCTGGCCTGGCTGTTTAATGAGTCGCCGGTAAAAAATGAAGTAGTGGTAGATGACCGCTGGGGCAGTAATACCCGTGGTAAAAACAATGGCGCCACCTATCTTACTTCTGAATACGGCAGCGGCATGCAACCGGGTGTTATCTGGGAAGAGAGCCAGGGTATCGGGCAATCATACGGCTATAACCGTATGGAAACAGCCGACGACTACAAGAAAAGCGCCGACCTGGTGCTGATGCTGGTAGACATTGTATCCAGGGGCGGCAACCTCCTCCTGGACATCGGTCCCACGGCAGACGGCCGTATTCCCGTGATCATGCAGCAGAAGCTGCTTGATATTGGCAAATGGCTGGAAGTAAACGGCGAAGCGATCTACGACTCCAAACCCTGGAAGATAAGTCAGCAATGGAGCGCCGGCAAACGCCCGGAAACAAAGGAAGCCAGCTTTATGTCGGGCTACAACATTTCCCAGCTGGTGAAAAAATCTGATCAGCATGCCAACGTGGAACTATTCTTCACCCAAAAACCAGGCGCATTATACTGCTTTGTGCCTTCCTACCGTCAGCAGGTGTGGATCCGTAACTATACACCGGCCAAAGGCGCTGTAGCGAGTGTGCTGGGCAGCAATAAAGCCATCAGGTGGCAGCAGAAGGGGAAAGACTGCCTGGTAGACCTCTCGTCCCTGCATCCCGGGGATGCGCCGGAAGGCTTGCTGGTAGTGAAAATGAAAGGATAATACCTGTTACATACCCGGCACAGAGAGAAGGCAACCTGTCTTCTCTTTGCTATTTTTACCGTTGCCGTAGTTTTCTTAAAAAAGAATTTTAAAAAGTATATTTTTAAAGGAACAGAAAATCATTTTCTTTCCGATGCGCTCGAATTTCACCTATGGGTTGATAGTTTCCACGTTATTACTATCCTGCACCTCAAAGAATGCTGCTCACCGCACCTGGCAGGTGTATGGTGGCAGCAGGGAAAATATTCACTATAGCGCCTTAACAGAACTGGATACCGGTAATGTTTCACAATTAAAAATAGCCTGGGAATACCGCACCGGCGACACCGCAGAGCGGACACAGATCCAGGTAAACCCAATAGTGGTGGGCGAAAGGCTGTATGGCGTTTCTCCGCAGCTGAAATTATTTGCGGTACATGCGGCTACCGGTAAGCCTTACTGGACCTTTGATCCCGTGAAGGCCGGTGAAAAGAACGCCTTCCAGTTTAACCCCTGCAGGGGCATTACTTACTATGAAAACAACGGCAAAGAACAACGCATTTTTTATACCGCCAGTAGCCGGCTATATTGCATAGACGCCCTGAACGGTATGCCTGTAAATACTTTCGGCGACAGCGGGTATGTGGACCTTCACCGCGATATGGGCCGCAATATGGATCAACTGGATATCACTTCCACCACACCGGGCGTTATTTATAAAGATCTGCTGATTGTAGGCACCCGCGTAGGAGAAGCCGCCGGAGCGGCTCCAGGCTATATCCGGGCCTACGACGTGCATAACGGCCGGCTGAAATGGATTTTTCATACCATCCCGCAGCCGGGAGAAGAAGGCTACGATTCCTGGAATGACAAAGATGCCTGGCAACATACCGGAGGAGCTAACTCCTGGGCAGGCTTCAGTGTTGATGAAGAAAAAGGCATCGTGTATGCGCCGGTAGGATCCGCTACAGACGACTTCTACGGCGGCAAAAGACCCGGCAATAACCTGTTCGCCAACTGTGTACTGGCACTGGATGCCGCCACCGGTAAAAGGATCTGGCATTTCCAGACGGTGCATCACGACCTGTGGGACAGGGACCTGCCAACCGCTCCAATGCTGGTAACCGTAAAAAAGGAGGGTAAACCGGTGGAAGCAGTAGTACAGGTTACAAAAACAGGATTCATTTTCCTGCTGGACCGTCGTACGGGCCAGCCTTTATACCCCGTAACGGAAATGCCTGTACCGGCAGACACGGCGTTGCCCGGGGAATGGGTGTCGCCCACACAGCCGGTACCCACTTTTTTTAAACCATTTGTGCGGCAGTCGCTGTTGGAGCAAGACCTGAACACATTGATACCGGATTCGTCTTACGCGGATATCAGGGCGCGGCTGGCATCCTATAAAACCGGCCGGCTTTTCATGCAGCCTTCCAAACAGGGCACGGTGATCTTTCCCGGCTTCGATGGCGGTGCAGAATGGGGTGGGCCGGCAGCAGACCCGGAAACGGGCATCCTATATGTAAACGCCAGCGAAATGCCCTGGGTGCTCACGATGGTGGAAACAAAGGACCCGCATATCCCGGTTACGGAAACACAACTCCAGGCAGGTAAACGGTTGTATACCGCCAATTGTATGTCGTGCCACGGACCGGAGCGAAAGGGGGGTGGTAATTTCCCATCTCTCTTAAATATTCATACAAAATACACAGAAACAACGTTAGCGCAACTGGTAAATACCGGCAGAAGAATGATGCCCGCGTTCAAACAACTGGACAGCATCGAACAGCAGGCGCTGGCTGTTTTTTTACTGGATGTAAAGCCGAAACAACAACAACCGTTTACAGCGCCGCGGAAAAACGTAGACGCATATACGAATTTACCTTACCGCAATACCGGTTATAATAAATTTTTAACGAAAGAAGGATACCCGGCTGTAATGCCGCCCTGGGGCACACTGAGCGCCATTGACCTCAACACGGGAAATGTGTTATGGAAAGACACCCTGGGCGATTACCCCGAACTGAAAGCAAAAGGTATCCACAGCGGTACAGAAAATTACGGGGGCCCCGTGGTAACCGCCGGCGGACTCCTGTTTATTGCGGCTACCGCCGATAGTAAGTTCCGGGCGTTTAATAAAAGAACAGGACAGCTGTTGTGGGAAGTTGATTTGCCCGCCTGTGGTTTTGCCACACCGGCAGTATATGAAGTGGAAGGAAAACAATTTGTGGTGATCGCCTGTGGTGGTGGTAAACTGGGAAAGAAGCCGGGAGATACATACCTGGCATTTGCCCTTTAATAGCAATCATTCAACAATCAAAATATCTTTTATTATGAGCATTTCAAGAAGAAATTTCCTGTTGAAAGGGAGCCTGGCGATCGCCGGCTCAGCACTACTGTCAAAGGATCTGCTGGCTGCCGCTGTACGCAGGCCGGTGCTGGGCATACAGCTGTATTCTATCCGCGATGATATGAAAAAAGATCCGTCGGGTACGCTCAAACAGATCGCGGCTATGGGCTATAAAAATGTAGAACATGCCGGATACAGCTCACGGAAATTTTATGGGTACTCCGCCGCAGCATTTAAAAAACTCCTGGACGATCTCGGGTTATTGATGCCAAGCGGACATACCGTAATGGGCAAACAACATTGGGATGCCGCAAAGAATGACTTCACGGACGAATGGAAATATACCGTGGAAGATGCTGCCATCGTAGGACAGCACTATGTGATCAGCCCGTGGCTGGATGAAAGTCTGCGTAAAAACTACGACGACTTCAAAGCCTATATGGACGTATTCAATAAAAGCGGCGCCTTATGTAAAAAATCAGGTATGAAGTTCGGCTATCATAACCATGATTTTGAATTCAGCCAGCAACTGAACGGACAAAAAATCTTTGACCTCATCCTGCAAAACACCGATCCTTCCCTGGTAGCGCAGCAACTGGATATTGGCAATATGTATCACGCCGGCGGTATCGCATTGGATATTATAAAGCAGTACCCTGGCCGTTTTGAGCTGATGCATGTAAAAGATGAAATTAAAACAGACAAAGGTGAAATGGGCGGTAAATACGAAAGCACCGTATTGGGCAAAGGTATTATACCGGTGAAAGAAGTAATTGATCTCGGTAAGAAATCCGGTGGGACCAAACATTTTATTATTGAGCAGGAGTCCTACCAGGGACAGGCCCCGCTGGATGCTGTGCGCGACGACCTGGTCGTAATGAAGAAATGGGGTTATTAAAACCAGTAAAATAATTTTTAGGAACAACGATTGTGTTATGAAGATGAAAATGATGCCCGCTATTGCGGCGCTGCTGTTATCCGCAGGCATGAGCTTTGCGCAAGCGCCCCGTGCTTTTAAAACATGGACACCAGCCACCACCGACAGTGTATATGCGCTGGAAGGACAGGGATGGAAAACAGGACTGAAAAACTATTACGACCGCCTGCCGGCTATATCAGAAAAAGAAGTACGGCCGCCGGTGTGGAACTTGTCTAACAACAGCGCAGGACTCAGTCTCCGCTTCAGAACAGACGCGGATGAAATAGTGATCAGGTATACCGTTTCCGGGCCTGCGGCCCTGCCACATATGGCCGCCACCGGCGTAAGCGGGGTAGACCTCTACGCCAAAAGCATCGACGGACAATGGATGTGGTGCGCCGGGAAATATAACTTCCGCGATACCATCGTATACCGGTTTACACGCCTGAAAAAGCATGATCAATATGTAAAGAATATCGATTATACGCTTTACCTGCCGTTGTATAATTCCGTAAAGTGGCTGTCTGTTGATGTACCGGAGGAAAGCATATTAAAACCCCTGCCCGTACGTAAAGCCGCGCCCATTGTGGTATATGGTACCTCCATTGCCCAGGGCGCCTGCGCATCGCGGCCCGGTATGGCCTGGACTAATCTCCTTTCCCGGCAGCTGGAAACGCCCGTGATTAATCTCGCGTTCTCCGGCAACGGCCGCCTGGAGAAGGAAGTGCTCGACCGGGTGGCCGAACTGGATGCCCGTCTCTTTGTGCTGGATTGCCTGCCCAATCTCACCGGCGCCCAATACGCCGGCGCTGAGCTGAAAAAACGTATCACCAATGCCGTTACATTTTTGCAGCAGCAACGGCCCGGCACACCCATCCTGCTCACGGAACACGACGGGTACACCGACGGTGAAATGGACTCCACCCGCAAGGCCGCGTATACGCAGGTGAACATCACCCTGCGCGAAGTAAGAGACTCCCTGTTGAAAGCCGGCGTGAAAAATATCAGCCTGCTCACAAAGGAAGAAATAGGGCAGGACATTGAAAGCATGGTAGATGGTACTCATCCCAACGACATTGGCATGATGCACTACGCTAACGCCTATGCGGAAAAAATCCGTGAAATTTTTCATGAAGAAAGTGGTAATACGGTTACCACCACGCCCATCACGCAACGCCGCGATGCCGCTAACTACAACTGGGAAACCAGGCATGAAGAAGTATTGGCCTGGAATAAAGCACACCAACCCAAAGTAGTGTTTATAGGCAACTCTATCACCCACTTCTGGGGCGGCAACCCCGTGGCAAAATTGCGTACGGGCGCCAGCTCATGGGATAAATATTTTGAACCCAAACAGGCCGTGAATATGGGTTTTGGCTGGGACCGGGTGGAAAACGTATTATGGCGTGTACAGCACGGCGAGCTGGATGGTATTAGGCCGGGCTATATTGTATTAATGATTGGTACCAACAACCTGCAGGCAAACACCGATGAGGAGATTGCTGATGGCATCAGGTACCTGTTGCAGCAAATACGGGCCAGGCAGGACGCTGCTAAAATTATACTGATGGGCATCCTGCCCTGCCGCAATAAGGAAAGCAGGGTAGTACGTATCAATCAGCTGATCGCAAAACGCGCCGCCGGTAAAAATATCCGGTATGTGGATGCGGGAAAACTGTTCCTGAAACCGGACGGAAAAATTGAAGAACAATTGTTTACCGATGGGCTGCATCCTAATGAAACGGGATATGAGAAATTAGGCGCGCTGATCAACAGCTTCCTGAAAATGTAATGTGAATCAGCGCCGCAGGTGATCATCCTGCGGCGCTTTCGCTTTTCCCTTCGAGCCAGTTTTTGAATTCAGAAACCCTTTCACGGCTAATAATAACATCAGTATCAGTAAAACGGTGCCTCTTACATTGAGCATAATAATATCGTCTATCCGTTCCAGTGAGGTGTGGGTAATGGAAGAAGTACCGCCGATGCCGGCGTTGTTGATCAGGAAATTGATGTCGTGCCCGCACGTAATGATCTGCAGTTGTTGTTTCAGTACATCGGCGATGAGCGTGTATTTAATATCTGGCATACATTTTATTTTCAAGCAGGCTTTTGAATTTTGTCATGGTCCTGAACAGGTTATCATGAATAATAGGATCGGATACCTATGCCACTGGTATACCAGCCGGCCATTGATTACCTGTTGAACTGTAGGATTAAGCCGTTGACCTGTAACTAAACCGGGGATATGAATAATAGAGAAATATTTATATATCATTTTATGGAGAAGTACTGGCGATATTTTATTATTTTGTTCGCCGGCGCGCCATTTGCTCCTGAAAATCAGCTTTGAACATGAAAAAATACCTGCTGGCCATCGCCATTGTATCTACTGCTATTCCCGTTACTGCACAGCAAATATGCCCGGTGATCCCTTTGCCCGTAAAAGCAGAGAAGGGGCGCGGCGTTTTTGAAATCAACGCACAATCCACTATCAGCTGGGAAGACACTTCCCTGATTTCGCTGGCTACCTGGCTGCAGCAGGAACTGCTCCGCCGTTATCATATCAATGTTCCGCTGCAACGGAAGTCCGGCAGCACCGTTATCTTACTGGAAAAGAAATCCGCTGCTAACATAGATGCCTATACGCTTATCATGAATAAGCAAACCGCCACTATTTCGGCAGGCGCACGGGAAGGCGTGTTTAACGGTATCGTCAGCCTGTTGCAGCTGACCGCTGTGGCGCCGGCATCCGGAAAAGCTTTACACGTATCCTGCTGGAACATTACCGATGCCCCGCAATACGCATGGCGCGGCCTGATGCTGGATGAGTCGCGGTATTTTTTTGGTAAAGAGAAAGTGAAGTCCATCCTCGACTGGATGGCGTTTTATAAACTGAACCGTTTTCACTGGCATTTAACAGATATGCCCGGCTGGCAGCTGGAGATCAAAAAATATCCTTTGCTCACCACCGTTGGCGGCATCGGCAATATCAGTGATCCCCAGGCGCCTGCGGCCTATTACACCCAGAACGATATCCGGGAAATAGTAGCCTATGCGAAAGCGCGGTGCATAGATATTATTCCTGAAATAGATATGCCGGGTCATGCCGGGGCCGCCAACAGGGCTTATCCTGCATTCGACGGTGGCGGTACGGCAAAGTATCCGCAGTTCACCTTTAATCCCGGCAGGGAAGGAACTTACTCCTACCTGGCGGATATACTAACGGAAACGGCTCAACTGTTTCCCGCAGGGCTCATTCACCTCGGCGGCGACGAAGTAACCTTTGGCAATGCCGGCTGGGACCAGGATACCGGTATCATCCGGTTAAAAGAAGCACACGGCCTGAAAGACCGCAAACAGGTAGAGGATTATTTTATTCAACGTATGGCCGATACCGTTTTAAAATTGCATAATAAAGTAATGGCATGGGATGAAATAGCCACCGCCTCCCTGCCGGCCGACAGTACCATTGTATGCTGGTGGCGTCACGAAAAGCCGGAGAACCTGGCAATGGCATTCAAGAAAGGGTATTCCGTAGTACTATGTCCACGGTTACCGTTTTATTTTGATTTTGTCCAGGACAGCAGTCACAGAATCGGGCGCAGATGGAAAGACGGTGAATTTAATCCTTTACAATCTGTATACGATTTCTCCGCTGCTGCTGTTCCTGCCACACGGGGGAATGAATCCCTGATATCAGGCGTGCAGGCATGCCTGTGGTCAGAAACCATTCATAGTAACAACCGGCTGGATTTCCTGCTTTTTCCCCGCATTGCTGCGCTCGCGGAAACCGCCTGGACCCAATCCCCGGCAAAAGACTTTAACGGCTTTAAAACCCGTTTAAAAGCGCAGCTGCCGCTATATGCAAAGGAGCATCTCTATTACTTTGATATTTTCCAGCCGGGCAAACACCATGAGTCGGGCAAAGCGGCTGCTGGTTATATTGACTGATGTGTCGGTTTTGTTCTATTTCCGGAAATGGGAGGGAAGTAATATTGCAATGGGATTAAAAATACCCGGTTAGCGTAATGAAGACTTTTATACTGGCGCTTGCCACCATCACCACCGCCCTGGTAGCGGGTTTATTTTATGCGTTTGCTGTTTCCGTGAATATTGCATTTGCGCAATTGCCGGATGCTGCCTATATAACAGCTACCCAGGCAATCAATGTGGCCATTGTGAACCCGGCCTTTATAGTGAGTTTTTTAGGCGCGCCGGTATTGTTGCCGCTGGCTACCTGGCTCAATGCCCGGCCTGCTTTTACCCGCCGCAGCGGGTACCTCCTGGCCGCTACGCTGATATTTGTGATTGGTTCTTTCGGGGTAACGGTACTCGCCAATATTCCCCTCAACGATAAGCTGGCGGCCTTTCATACAGAAGGGGCTTCGGCGGCGCAACTGCATGATATGCGCGCGGCGTTTGCCACGCCGTGGAATAACTGGCATCTTGTGCGCACGCTGGCAGGGATTGCCGCATTGGTATTGCTGGTGATGGCCTGTTTACAACGCGATGCCAAAAGCTAATCACGCGAAGCTTAAATGCTTTTTGTAAATTTAGGGTAATGCATTACCAAACCATTCCACCACCACCCCATCTTGCACACGTCATCCGGTTCTTCTGGGTGCTGGAAGGGAACACGGGTTACACGCATTACAATATGGCCGATGCCTGCGTGGAGCTGGTGTTTCATTACCGCGGGCTGTTCGATGAAATAGCGGATAACGGCGATACCAGTAAATCGTTTACCTCCGGCGTGCAGGGCGCCACACACATCCTGCGCAGGTATATCATTAATGCAGGCTTCAGTATTTTTGGTGTGTATTTTTACCCGCAGGCCATTCCATTGCTGTTTAATATCTCCGCCGCGGATCTCGCCAATACTACCGCTGAATTAAGATACCTGCTGAAAGGTGAAGGCAGCATCCTCGAAGAAAAGATCATGCTGGCGAAAAATAACCGGGAGCGTTGTGATATCCTTTGCCGGTTTACAGAGCAGCGGCTGGCAGCCAGCCGCGTAGCGGATCTGCCGGTTTTTGCGGCTATCAGGGATATCATTCATCACCGGCCTTCCATGAACATACAGTCTCTTTCACAGGCATACTATTTGTCGGAGCGGCAGTTTGAGCGCCAGTTCAAACAGTACGCAGGACTATCCCCCAAATTGTTTTCAAGGATTGTCCGTTTCCAGTCGGCCACCGCCTTTTACAACCGGCAGGTGATGAGCCTGGGCCGCCTTGCGCTCGAATGCGGGTATTATGATCAGTCGCATTTTATCAGCGACTTCCGCGCTTTTTCAGGTATGCATCCCAAACAGTATTTCTCCGGCCGCTCCGGGGCCACCGACTGGCGCGACTAACAAGAATGTCGGTTTCTTCCAATTTTATCAGGGGATACTATTGCAATTTTGTGCAAGAGACGTTTAACCTTAAAATAAAATGTTATGAAATTACCAGAAAGACATCAACAGGTAATGCCGTATCTGATCCTGAAAGATGCAGAAGGCTTTTTTGATTTTACCGGTAAGGTATTTGGAGCAAAAGAGCATCACCGGAGCTACAGGGAAGGTACCAAAGAACTCATGCATGGCGAAATCAGTATCGGCGGCAGTGTTATTATGTTTGGCCAGTCAAACGCCAACTGGGGTACCGACAATGCAGGACTGTTCATTTACGTGGAAGATGCCGATGCTACTTTTAAAAAGGCGCTGGCAGAAGGCGCTACAGAAGTAATGCCGGTAACAAAGCAGTCGTACGGCAAATCCGGCGGTGTAAAAGATCCGTTTGGAAATACCTGGTGGATTACAACGCCATAAAGGATAATTTTTTACATGGAAAGGACTGGCAGAACGCTGGTCTTTTTTACATTTGCTAACTGAACCCAAATCACTCCAATCATGTTATCTACCGTTATTACCGAAATAAAAAAAGTAGAACATGGCTTTAAACATATCCTGGAAGCAGGTGATAACTTACTAAAAGACACCAGCCAGGATCACCTGAAAACAGCCGCCATACTGATAGCCGGGGAAAGCTACCAGGAACGTATGCTGGGCACGTGGTTGCTCGGACTCCTCTCTCCGGCAAACAATAAGGCATTAACATGGCTGAAAACAAAAATAGTGGCAGACGATAACTGGCGAGTACAGGAAATGCTGGCCAAAGCCTTTGATCACTATTGCAGCAGTATCGGCTATGAAAAAGCACTCCCGGAAATCAGGCTATGGCTGAATGATCCGCATCCCAACCTGAACAGGGCCGTGGTGGAAGGGCTCCGTATCTGGACCGCACGCCCTTATTTTAAGGAACATCCGCAAACGGCCATCCGGATGATCAGTAAACTGAGATCGAAGGAAAGTGAATACCTGCGTAAATCTGTGGGAAATGCTTTAAGGGATATCAGCAAAAAGCACCGGGAACTGGTGCTGGAAGAGGTGGAAGGGTGGAACCTGGAGCAACCGCGTATCGCATTTGTTTATAAACTTGTTATGAAGGAATAAGCGGAGGGAATTCCCTCCGCTTATGTTTTTGCTATTCCCAGTATTTCTCCCCCTTCTTCATTTTCTCCAGGGTAGTTTCGTAGTTTTTCTTTTCGTCGCCGCTGGCTTTGTTCAGGGCTTTTTCCTCCCATGCGAGGGCGTCTTCTTTTTTGCCGGCTTTATACAACAGGTTGGCGTAAGTGTCCATGAACGCAGGTACTTCGTTGTCTTTGAATGAGCGTTTGCTCCATTCCAGGGCCTGTTCTATACATTGCATGTCGTTGCATTTTTCGAAGATGGTCCATGCATATTCGTTTAATGCCTGGGGATCAGCTTTGTGGCCATATTTTTTCATATAGGCAACAATGTTAGCCACCGCATTATCCGCATCTTTTACATAGCTGAAGTATTGCACTTTGGTTTTCAGGAGTAATTCTTCCGCGAAGGCAGGATATTTTTTTGTCAGGCTGCTTTCAAGGGTAGCCCAGTCGGGTTTGCTGCCATCTTTCTTCATCAGCTGCGGATATACTTCTTCCTGTGCTACAATGCCCATTACTTTTTCTTCTGCCTTACCGGGTCCCAGTACTTTATTTACTTTATCGGCATGGTGCAGGAACATATCAAACCCTACATCTTTGCTGCTGTTGGTAAATTTAGTGATGAAGCTGAGGTTTACAGGAGTGTAAAGATCTTTCTGCTGAGCAAGATATTCTTTGGAAATGATGGACGCATTTTCCTGGTCATATTTGTTCAATGCCAGCAATGCCATCTGGCGAAGGAAGGCGGTATCTTTCTTTCCTTTTTTATAAAGATCCAGCTGTGTGTAATATTGTGTGGCCGGGTTCAAGGAAGCAGCGCATCTTTCAATGAACTGATCTGCTTCGGCGCCGCCTATCTGGCGGTCAACAATATGCCCGTCGGGTGCAAACACCAGGAAGGTGGGATATGCACGGATGGCGTAGTCTTTCTCAATTTGTTTGGCGGCAGCATACCAGCTTTTTACTTCTTCATTGTCTTTGTCCGTTTGATCCATCTGTACCTTTACGCTGATGTATTTATCATTCATAAAGCTGCCTACTTTTTCCTGCGGGAAAATATTGGCCGACATAAACTTGCAGGGACCACACCAGGTAGTGAAACAGTCCATGAAGATGTATTTGTTTTCAGCTTTGGCTTTGGCCTGCACATCGGCCCAGCTGCTGCCATGCTCGAAATGAATGCCTTTGTCCTGCGCTGCCGCCAGTAGTGGCAACAGGAAGGCGAGGAGGAGTAGTTTTTTCATAATGCTGTTTATTGGTTTTGATTTGTAGGCCACTAATTTAACGCAGTTCAGGAAGAAAACCGGGAGTGAAGCCAATTAATTTGACAGGATAAGTTGGGGTAAAGTCATTAGCCGGCGGCGTTTGCACCAAAAAGTCATCCGGCAGGACGACTTTTTTGGTGCAAAATTGTATTACCCCGGTGGATGTTATTTGAGGAAAAAAGATGGTTTCCGTCCATGTATGCCCAATATGGTAAAGATTTGACATTCAATTGCAAAATTTCGTACTTATCTTTAGCACATTCGTACCTTTTTCTGAGTTCGGTTAAATTATACTAACTTGTTGTAGCTAAAAATATTAGCCATGCCGGTAAAACATTTTGTACAGCCGATAGACCTGACACATCCGAAGCAACTGCAACGCCTGGTCGAGAACAGGCGGGTTTATAACCTGAATAATTGTGAACTGAATATATTTGAAAGTTATCAGCAGGATTACCGGGTGCCGCTTACTTTTGGAGATTTTGTCATTACAAGCATGGTGCAGGGCAAAAAGATCATGCATCTTTTCGATCAGCCTTCCTTTGAATATCAGCCGGGAGAAACCGTAATTGTACCGGCCAACGAAACAATGGTGATTGATTTCCCCGAAGCCTCGGCAGAAAATCCTACACAGTGTATTGCCCTTTCGGTGGATGAAACCTATATCCGCAGCACCCTGCAATATCTCAACGAATATTATAACGGCGAGTACACCGACAAAAATGACTGGCGCCTGCAATTCAACCAGTACCATTTTAATAATGATGTGGACCTTACAGACCTGATCAATAAATTAATCCGTATCTGCAGCAGCTCCGACCTGTCCAGGGATATTTACGCCGATCTTAATATGAAGGAACTGCTGATCCGTATCCTGCAGAGTCAGCACCTGCAGCTGATCGCAGATGAAATGGATACCAACAGCAACAACAGCCGGCTCCATTTTGTGCTGCATTATATCAATGAACATCTCACAGAAAACATCTCTATAGATACGCTTTGCCGGAAGGCTTACCTGAGCCGCAATATCTTTTTCAAGTGGTTTAAAGACCAGTTCGGCATTACTCCCCTTCAGTATATTAACAGGGAAAGACTAAAGCTGGCAAAGCAGCTGCTGGCCGACCGCAACAACAGCGTGGGCCAGGTAAGTATGCTTTGCGGTTTTAATGATACCAACTATTTCATCCGCCTCTTCAGAAGCGCGGAAGGCATTACTCCCGGCACCTATCAGCTGATCTGCACCCGATGATATTTCCCATTTTTATGTAAAGGGTTCTCCGTGCCCACTGCCATCTGTTTAAATAAATGCGGAGGGAACCACTCCCTCCGCTGAAAAATATTAGTAGAAAACCGGCGGCGGATTCAGCGTAAGGTTCTGCCGCTGATGCCAGTAAGGATAAATGGTAGGGACTTCACTTGCCGTATCCAGCTTTTTAAGCTGGTCGGTGGTCAGATTCCAGCCGGTGGCGCCGAGGTTTTGGATCAATTGCTCTTCATTACGCGCACCGATAATAATGCTGGATACAGTAGGACGCTGCAGCAGCCAGTTCAGCGAGATCTGTGCCACCGTTTTGCCCGTTTCAGCGGCTATTTCATCGAGTGCATCAATGATGTTGTAAAAAACTTCCTCATTTACCACAGCCTCCGGTACAGGACTGCCTCCCTGTGCTATGCGGCCGTTCTGCGGCGGCGGACTGTTACGGCGGTATTTACCTCCCAGTCTGCCTGCTGCCAGTGGCGACCATACAATGGCGCCCACTTGCTGGTCAAGGCCCAGCGGCATCAGCTCCCATTCGTATTCGCGGTTGGCAAGTGAATAATACACCTGGTGCGCCACATAACGGTTCCACCCATACTTTTCTGCGATGGACTGCGATTTCATCAGGTGCCAGCCGGAGAAGTTGGACGCGGCAATGTAACGTACCTTGCCGCTTTGCACAAGGTCGTCCAGCGTACGCATGGTTTCTTCCACAGGCGTGTTACCGTCAAATCCATGCATGTGGTAAATATCGATATAGTCGGTTTGCAGCCGCTTCAAACTTCCTTCTATCTGCCGCAGTAAATGAAACCGCGATGAACCCTGGTTATTGGGACCCTTTCCAAAAGTGAAGGTGGCTTTGGTGGAGATCAGCAGCTGATCCCTCTTGCCGGCAATGGCTTTGCCCAGGATCTCTTCCGAAAGCCCATCGGAGTAAATGTCGGCGGTGTCGAAAAGGTTTACGCCTGCATCAAGACAAAGATTCACCATGCGGGTGGCTTCATCCGCCAGTGTGCTGCCCCAGGCTTTGAAAAAATCATTACCGCCGCCAAAAGTGGCAGTGCCGAAACTCAGCACCGGTACCTGTAAACCGGATGCGCCTAATTGTCTGTATTCCATCAGATAAGTTTTATTACGGTTGTTATGAAAGTGTAAATATCGGGGAAAAGCAGCAGGACTGATTTGTATATTCAGAGTATAAAATTGTATTTTTATGAGATAAGGAAGTCACCAGGTGAGTCCCTCCTCTTTCCACAACCGCTTGCTGGAATAGTACTCAAATAAAAATTTGCTGCTTTTAAACTACTTCCTATATTTGCGTAACTGATTACGTAATTTATTACAATATGGAATTCTTCAACAAAACAGGCAAGGTAGCGCTCGGAAGCAGATTACGCATGCTCACAGAAAAGATCACAGAAGATGCCGCACAGATCTACCAGTTGTATAACATCGAAATGCAGCCGAAATGGTTCCCGGTATTCTATGTACTATCCGTAGGAGAAGAAAAAACAATCACCGCCATCGCAAAAGAAATTGGCCATTCCCACCCGTCGGTAAGTAAAATTATCGGCGAAATGGGGAAGAAGGGACTGGTAGTGGAAAAGAAAGACAAAACAGATGGCCGGCGTAATATGGTAAGCCTCACCAAAAAAGGACTTGAAATTACCGTCAAAATACAGGACCAGCTCACAGATGTAAACACCGCGATAGAAGCCATTTCCGCCCAAACCACGCACGACCTGTGGAAGGCAATGGAAGAATGGGAATACCTGCTGGAACAGCAATCCTTACTCAGTCGCGTAGTGGAAGCGCATAAAAAAAGAGAAGCGGAAAACGTGACCATAGTGGACTATCGGCCTAAATATAAAGCCGCCTTCAAAGCACTGAATGAAGAATGGATTGCCAGGTGGTTTAAACTGGAAGCGGCAGACCATAAATCACTCGATCACCCGGAAGAAAATATCCTTAAAAAAGGCGGACATATTTTTGTGGCGCTTTATAACGATGAACCTGTAGGGGTTTGTGCATTAGTAAAAATGGACGACCCGGACTACGATTACGAACTGGCTAAAATGGCGGTATCTCCCAAAGCCCAGGGAAAAAGCATTGGATTTTTATTAGGACAGGCTATCATCGCAAAAGCAACATCACTCGGAGCGAGGAATATTTACCTCGAAAGTAATACCATCCTGAAACCGGCCATCAGCCTGTATAATAAGCTGGGCTTTAAAAAGATAGCCGGCAGAGCTACTCCATATGAACGTTGCAATATCCAGATGGAACTGATATTGCCGGTTTGATTTAACGGGCAGATGATTGGAGTTTATAAAAATGGAAATGTATATTAGAGCTTCGGATGCATGCTCTAACCATCATTCCACGTTATAAAAAAATTTTAAAAACTCTGATCATGATATCACCCGACTCCCTGGAACAGGAAGCCTTAGAAACCGCTAAAAATTCCAATTCATCTGCCGCGTCCTTACCCGCAAAATTCACGGAGAATAAATATGTCATCACCCTCATATTCGTTACCTCCCTGTTCATGTGCTGGGGGATCGCATTAACAATGGGTGATGTACTGAATAAACATTTCCAGAATGTACTCGGATTATCCAAATCCCAGTCCGGCCTCGTACAGTTTTCTATCTTCGGCGCCTACGCGCTGATGGGTATCCCGGCAGGATTGTTTATTAAAAAGATGGGATATAAAAACGGTGTGCTACTTGGGCTCACACTCTATGCCCTGGGCGCCTTCCTGTTTGTGCCCGCCGCCAATGCAGCCTCGTTTGGTATTTTCCGCGTAGCCCTCTTTGTGCTGGCTTGTGGAATGGCCACACTGGAAACCGTGGCGCATCCGTTCATGGCTGCTTTGGGCGATCAGCGCACCAGTGATCAGCGTATCAATTTTGCACAGTCGTTTAACGCGGTAGGCGCTATAGTAGGACCAACGCTTGGTTCCTATTTTCTCCTCAGCGCAGGACATAATGCCGGCGAAGAATTACTGTCTGTAAAACAATTATACATCTATATCGGCGCAGTTATCGCAGCCATTGCTATTGCATTTGCTATGGTGAAGGTACCGGCGTTGACAGATCCGCATGATGGGCCCGCAGATGCAGGCGGCGTGACAGGCGTACGCAAAAAATTATTCCAGCAGAAGCATTTTGTATTTGCAGTCGTCGCACAGTTCTTTAATGTAGCCGCACAGGCAGGCACCTGGGCCTTCTTCATCAACTACGGACATGAAGTGATGCGGTTCTCTGATCAGAAAGCGGGTTACTTTATGACAGTGTTTATGGGCATGATGCTGGCCGGAAGATTTGCAGGCACTGCACTGATGCGTTATATCGCACCTAACAAACTGCTCGCCGCTTTTGCACTTGGCAACATCCTCATGTGCATCCTCGCGGCGCAGGGCTGGGGCTGGACTTCCTTCATCGCCCTGCTGATGATCAACTTCTTTTTCAGTATCATGTATCCTACTATTTTCAGTCTTGGTTTAAAAGACCTGGGACCGCAAACACAACAGGCTTCCTCTTTCATCGTAATGGGAATGTTTGGAGGGGCCATTTTTCCATTCATCATGGGCCGTATCGCAGATACCAATATCGCTACAGCCTACTACCTGCCCATTGTATGCTACATCGTTATTTTCCTGTTTGGTTATAAATTATATAAACTCAGATAATGGGTATCCGTTACCGTTATACATTACTCGGGCTGCTGTTACTTGGCAGCCCTGCTTTTGTAATAAATACTATCTCTGTCCAACCAACAATACCAGCATATACGCAGCGATGGCCGGCCGGAGGGCCCCTTCAAACTGCTGAATGGCGCCGATACCCTGCACGGACCTGCCGCTATGGGCGGATAAAATGAAGCAGTGCGGAGGTCACGAAAACAGTATCATGCAATCACCACATGTAGATCATCTCTCCGGAAAAATAAGATACCTGCGGGTAACAATACTCAGCGGTATACCCGGGCTATGGGAGTTTAAAGTATATTGATAAATGCGGGGCTCCATATAAGCGCCACCTTTTTATTCCCCGAATTCTGCTAAACAATGGCATGTCATTGGGTGTTAAATCTCTGGACCAAAACCGGTTGGCGATGTTCCGTAAACCTGAATATATGGTCACCCGTTTGCTGGCAGCCGCAGGTGTTGCAGTAAATGGCCCTCATTCCTGGGATATAACAGTTTATGATCCTTCCTTTTACGCGAACGTATTGGGCCGGGGCTCATTAGGACTGGGAGAATCCTACATGCAGGGATGCTGGGACAGCCTGCAGCTCGATGAGTTTTTCCACCGGGTATTGCGCGCGGGTATCGACAGCCAACTACCTGAAAGCATTGGTTTTAAAACAGATGTCTTGCTGGCGCGTCTGCTCAATTTCCAGTCGCGGACAAGAGCGTATCACAACAGCCATAGTCACTATGATACCGGCAACGACCTGTTTGAGGCGATGCTCGACAAAAGAATGACATACACCTGCGCCTTCTGGGAAAATGCCGCTACGCTTGATCAGGCGCAGGAAGATAAGCTGGACCTTACCTGCCGCAAATTAAACCTGCAGCCAGGTATGCAGGTGCTCGACATTGGCTGCGGCTGGGGAAGCTTTGCAAAATTTGCTGCAGAAAAATACGGGGTGCAGGTAACCGGTATTACTATTTCCACCGAACAGGCGGAGTTGGCGCGGGAACGCTGCAAAGGCTGGCCTGTGGAAATCAGGCTGGCAGATTACCGCACACTGAATGAACAGTATGATGCCATCGTATCACTGGGTATGTTTGAACACGTGGGGTATAAAAATTACCGGTGCTATATGCAGGTGGTGCATCGCTGCCTGAAAGAAAAAGGGCTGTTTCTCCTGCACACCATTGGTGGCAACAGCGCCCGCGCCTTTACCGACCGGTGGCTGAATAAATATATCTTCCCCGGCGCCATGATCCCAACCATACAGTTGATAGGGAAATACATAGAAGGATTGTTTGTGATGGAACATTGGCAGAATTTCAGTGTTGACTACGACAAAACTTTAATGGCCTGGTACAGTAATATCTCCAGAAATTATGATCAGCTGAAAGCAAAATATGATAATACCTTTTTCCGCATGTGGAAATATTACCTGTTGTCCTGCGCAGGTTCTTTCCGCGCAAGACAAAGCCAGCTATGGCAGGTAGTGTTGTCTAAAAATGGTGTGCCGGGCGGTTATCACATTAGCAAACCAGCCTGATTGTTATTCCGCTTTCATATAATCAAACGCTCCCTTTCTCAGGTTAATATTATACTCGAGGTAAGCCTTCAAACAGGCAAGAAAATTAGCCCAGCCTTCTGTATTTCCCTTCAGCCACTTAATTCCTTCTTCATTATTTTCCATACTGCCTTCGGTAATCTTCACCAGGGTGGCGTTTCCAAATCTTTCGGAAAACAGGATGTCTACCTGCAGCTGATGATCTTTAGCGCCTTCCCATTGAAAGGAGATGAGTGCATCCTTCTTTACCTGTAATACCTGCACCGGAACAATCACATCAAACTCCGGGAATTTCCAGATCACCTGCTTTCCTTCTTCCATTGGTCCCGATCCGTTGGCAATAAAATAGTTGGACATCTTTTTAGGATCAATAACAGCATCAAAAACTTCGGAGATGGGCTTGGAGATCTGTATCGTTGCAGTTGTTTGTAATGGCGCCATAAAATACAGTTTTGAGTGAACCGAATGAATGATAAATATACAAAAAAAGAGGCCGCCAGGGGCCTCTTCTCTCATTATCTGTAACAAGTGCCGGTTAATAATTCAATTGCTGGAATACGGCAATATCTTCAATGCTCAGGCGGCCATTCAGAATATCTACGCCATTGGTGGCGCCTAAGCCGAGCTTGCAAATACGGAAGCGTACAGGCCCCTTGATATCCATTAAAAAAGTGGCGGTTTTTGCCGACGGCCCGGCATCTTTGATGTTATTACCAATCACAGTCCAGCTTGCTCCCTGGTTGGTGGAATACTGTAAATTCCAGGTACTGCTGGCATCTGTATAGTACGAGCCATACGACAACGTTACTTTGGAGGCGCCATTGGGCAAATCATAGTTCATCTGCACATACGCGGGCTTAGCCAGGTTTTGCTGCATACGGATACATTGTTTACCGGTTGGATTAAACCGGTCACGGTCTTTGGTAGTGGCCAGTATGGCCTGGTCCAGCAGCCATAAACCTGTTTTCAGGTTCACGGTTGCGGCGGCATAACTGCCCTTCGCTGATGCATCCGGCGATTCAAAATCTTCCGGGTAACCATTGTATAACGGACCGCTGGCATTGCTTACATCACTACTGTTACGCAGGTATAACTGTTTAACAACGGCTGCGCCGTTGCCGCTGTTATACAACGGTATGCCGGTAAAGGTAGCACTGGCGGGCATTTTATCGCTCGCAAAGGTGGCGCTGGTTTCGGTATGCAATACAATGGAAGAATCCAGTCCGTCGTACAATAACTTATCCCCGGCATACACATCGGTAGGGACAGGTAATTGTTTAAAGTCGGCGTTTACCTTTACCAGTGTGCCTTCATAGCTGGCAAAGTTAGCAGAGAGATCGGAAAGAGAAGTGGATTTTACCACTATCTTAACGCCCTTCTTTAACAGCGTAATTTTATCAGTTCCAATGCCTGTAAGCTGAAGCGAGCCTTTATTGCTCAACAGCGTACTACCGATAACGTTAACAGCCACGGAATCGCCTGCACTCACCGGTGCAGCAGCATTCCCGCTCAGCGCAATAGTAATGCCCCGCATATTTCCCCTGCCGATATCCTGTATCACAAAATTGCCCGCCGGCAGGTTATGGGAGCTGGTATCAGAAATCACCACACCGGTGATCCGCTCTGCACCCATCAGCTCACCGGTGGTAAGTTGTAAGGCTGCTCCGCGGTAGGTGCTGCGCAATACTTCCACGGAAGCCACCGGGCTTGGGGTGCCATGTGCATAGTCAATATCTTTTTTTAAACAACCACCCAGGGCCAGGCATGCTAACAATGCCGCCGCGGGAAAATGTATATGTTTCATTCGTTGTTATATTTATCTGCTTAAAAAATCAGTTCTTGTTCCACCACACTTTTATGTTCAGATCATCACCACCCATCGCTTCTACCGCTTTCTGGTAGTTGGTGCGGTTCAGCGACTGCACATATACCGGGTATTTGAAGCGGGAAGGCATTTCACCGTTATTCCGCAGGCCGGGACCTTTGGGCAGCACGGGATGGCCGGTACGACGGTATTCATGCCACTGCTGAAAATCAGTAAAGAAGAGGGCATAATATTTCTGCAGCATAATCATCTCCATCTTGTTGTCGTCTGTGAGCGCATTATTCCATTTGATGCCTTCTTTATCAAGATAACCTGCCGGCATAGCCACACCCCATAGCGTAATACCAGCTTCCACACCTTTATCGTAATAGATTTTAGGATCTGTGGAGATATAACCCTTCATCGCCGCTTCTGCCAGTATAAACTGTATTTCTGCGTAGTTGATGATGTTACCCAGCAACGGTTCATTTTTCAAAGCAGCCAGGTAATAGGACTGGCGTACCGGGATATCGCCGGGTGCATAACCGCTCGGTATACCTTCATAGGTACCGTTAACGGTGGAGGCCCATTTGGCAATACGCGGATCACCCCATTCTTTCAGGTTGTTGATGAAAAAAGTAGACAGGCCATTGTCGCCGTTAAAGTCAAAGTCGCGGTAAGAATTGAAGGCCGAAGTATACGGCGGCACCGTCGTAAACCGCAGTATCGCCGACTCATCGTTGTTGCTGAAGATGGGGTAATTGGCGGCATTGGTTTCTACGATCTCTTTGATTTTGGCGGCTGCATTCATGTCCGTTTTACCGGATACGCGCAATAACAAACGCAGGTAGAGCGAGTTGCCGAATTTTCTCCATTTAGCCGGATCGCCATTGTACAGCGGGTCCATCGGCTTGTCGTCGGCATTCACTGCCTGGCCGGCGGCCAGCAATGTATTGGCATCTTCCAGTTTACGGAACAGGTCTGTATAGATATCTTTCTGCGGATCAAATTTAGGCTGATAGATAGTATCGCGTCCGCGGTTGGCTTCTGTGTAAGGCACATCGCCAAACATATCGGTGAGCAGCGAGATGGTCCATACATCCATTATCTCACCAATACCCATATACGTAGATGACTTGATCACCTGTCCGCCTTTATACATATCCAGGAAGTTGGTGCGCTCCTGGTACCAGTTGTTCCACATGTTATCGGATTCACCCGGGCGGATCACATAACGGTGAATTTCATCCGAGTTGGTAGTGGTAACGTGGTCCTGCATCAGCTCATTGGTGAGGCGCAGGGCACGTGTCTGGTTATTGTTCACCACATTATACAAAGCAGGCGCCAGCAAGGTTTCAGGTGTTGCCACCGGCGCTGTATTGGGATTGTCGTTGATTTTTATGAAGTCTTTTTTACAGGCAGCAGTGCTTATACTGATGACTGCAAGAAGAGAAAAAGTATTGATCCGGATATTTTTCATGATGCATCTTTTTGCGGTGAAATATTAGAATGAAGCAGTAAGGTTAATCCCAAAGCTCCGGGTGGAGGGGAACTGACCGATTTCAAAACCGGCGCTGATATCTCCATCTCCCAGGGTACCAAATTCGGGATCAAACGATGGCCAGTTGGTAATTACCAGCAGGTCGCGTCCGTAAATACCAATGGTGCCTTTGGAGAAGCCTATCTTCCGCAGGAAAGAAGGTGTCAGTGAGTAATCGAACCGCGCTTCCCGCAATTTGATAAAGTCGGTGCTGAAAAGATTTGATTCAATATTATCACGCTTGAAATGCTCTGAATAATAGGTTTGAATATTAGCTGCTACTACATCGTTGGGGCGATAGGTACCATCTTTGCTTACCTGTACGCCGTCGCCAATAATACCGTTGTAACGGCCGGGGATCGTCTTTTTCAGCTTGCCTTCTTCTGCCAGCACGGAGTGCGTGAGGGAATAGGCTTTACCACCGGTTTGACCGTCAAACAAAAAGCTGAAGCGGAATTGTTTGTACTGGAAAGTATTGTTGATGCTGGCCTTCCAGTCGGGGTTAGTATTTCCCAGGTATTGAGCCGTTTCTGTCAGCAATGGGTACCCCTGCGAACTATAGATGATCTGACCATCCGGGGAGCGTTGGTAGCCCAGTCCGTAGATATCGCCCATACGGCCGCCGGGACGGGCTTCAATGGAGCCACGGCCCGCAGGTCCGGTAGACATCACAAACGTTTCAATACCATCCGGCAGAGAGCTGATACGGCTGCGGTTAGCTGCAAATGTACCGGTGGCAATCCATGTAAGCCCGTTGGCCTTTTTTACAGGAGTACCGTTGGCTTCAATTTCAATACCCTTGTTAATAACCGTACCCGCGTTCACGATAGTACCCTTAAAGCCGGTGGCTTTATCCAATGGCGCCTGGATGATCTGGTTATTGGTATTGTTCTGATACAGGGTAACGCCAAAGCCTATACGGTTTCTGAAGAAACTGGCATCCACACCGGCTTCTACACTGATGGTTTTCATTGGCTTCAGATCCGGGTTGGCAATGTAGTCCGGGTTGGAAAGGCCACTCAGGAACAATTCCTTCAGGTAACCAAAACGGGTAAAGTAAGGCGTGGTGCCGCCACTGCCTACACCGGAAACGGATGTACGAAGTTTCAGCAGGGAAATGGCTGCGGGCAACTTCAACATATCCGACAGGATGGCGGAGGCATTTACAGAAGGATAGAAGAAAGAAGTATTATCGGTAGATGTTTCCGATGCCAGCGTACTGCTCCAGTCGTTGCGCGCCGTGATATCCAGGAACAGGTAGTTATTATAACTGAACTGTGCCAGGCCATAGAAGCTGTTTACAGCATATTGAGAACTGTAGGGAAGCGTAATCAGCGTGTTCTTACTATTGGCAAAATTATATACGCCCGGGTATCTCAGCTTATCCGCGCGCACTTCATCACGGTTGTAAAAGTTGCGCATCTGGCTGCCGCCTACGGATACGGTAGCGTTAAATTTACTGCCCAGCGTACGGTTGTAACGTAACAGGAAATCACTGTTCAGCTCACGGGAATAAATGTTCTGCGTTCTGTACATCCCGTCTATAAATTTCTGTGTGTTTTTCGGCCGTTGCTGGGAGCGGCTTTCGGTGCTGTAATCCAGAGAGGTACGCACCATCAGGCTGAGATCTTTTGTGAAATTATAGGTGGCGGAAACATTCCCTATCACACCATTGCGGTTCACTTTATTGAGCATTTCATACGCCTGCAGGTAAGGGTTGTCGAGTAAACTGCTGAAGGGCCGGTTCTGCGCCAGCTGCTCCTGTCCGGGTAGCCAGTATTCCTTGAACCAGTCGAGGTTGGCATTAGGCACCATTCCCCGGATAAAATACATGATGGTTTGGTTATTGTAACCGGAAGAAGGCAGGTTATCGCTTTTTTTGTTGGTGTAATTCACCTTTGTAGAAATCTGCAGTTTATCAGATACTTTATGATTTACGGATAGCGCTACGGTGTTCCTGTTATAACCGGTATTGGGTACAATCCAGTTGTTATTAAGATTGGTATAGGATAAACGGATATTGGTTTTATCATTGCCGCCTTCCAGCGTTACGCTGTTGGTAAATGTTTTGGCGGTTTCAAAGAAATCTTTACGGTTGTTTTTATAAGGTACCCACGGTGTTCTTTCTGTGCCGCCGGTATGTGTAACCGGGTTGTATTGATAGTACATTTGTCCGTTGAACTTTGGTCCCCAGGCGGAGCTGGTGCTGCGGGTGCTGCTGCCGTCAGCGGTGGCGCCGTAGGAATACCAGGTATCCTGACCGGAAGCGCCCTGGCCGTATTCATACTGGTAATCGGGCCAGCGGTTAATGGTTTCAAAGGTAGCATTGGAATTAACGGTAACGCCTAAACCCTTTTTAATTTTACCGGTTTTAGTGGTAATGATGATAGCGCCGTTGGCGCCGCGTGCGCCGTACAATGCTGCTGCACCCGGCCCTTTCAGTACCGACACGCTTTCAATATCATCGGGGTTAATATCATTCAGGCTGGTACCGAAATCGGTGGGAGAGTCGCTGTCCAGGTACGACCCGCTGCCGTTGCCCGTTTGCTTACCACTGCTGCCATTGATGATCACGCCATCGACTACAATCAGCGCTTCGCTGCTGCCGGTGATCGTGTTTTCACCACGCAGGATAATTTTGGTAGAACCAGCCGGTCCGCCATTGGATTTCAGCATATTCAAACCGGCTACTTTACCGGTGAGGGCATTGGTCCAGTTATTACTCATGGCATCTGTGAGCTGTTCATTGCTCACTTTGCTCACAGCATAACCCAGCGCTTTTTCATCGCGTTTAATGCCCAGTGCCGTTACCACTACGCCTTCCAGCTGGGTAACATTCTGCTGCATATTAACTTTGAGGTTAGTGGCGTTGCCGGCTACAGGGAGTGTATAAGGATCAAGACCGATAGCCCGGAAAACTACTTTACTGCCGGTGGGGGCCTTCAGGTCGAAAATACCATCTTCCGCCGTCACTGCTACCATCCTGCCGTTTACGCAGATGCTCACGCCGGGTAAGGCGCCGTCGTTGCCGGCGCCCATTACCACGCCTTTTACGGTGACGGTTTCTGCTGCGGTAGTATTTTTATTTTTTATGTAGATGTTATTATTTTGCCACTTTACTTCCAGCCCGGTTTGTGCTTCGATGAGCGACAGCAGCTTTTCGAGCGGCACATTTTCTTCCGGCAGCTGTAATGGGTGTGGTGCCGCCAGGATGTTGTCGTCATACATCACAGCGATCTTTTCTTTTTGCTGTAGTGTGGTGATCAGCTCCTTCAGGGAGATGTTTTTCCTGTTTAACCGGATCATACGGGTGGCCGTTTGTGCCCAGAGAGAACCGGTTAGTAACAGGCAGCAAAGTCCGCCAATAATTTTTTTCATATTGGTTGTTTATTTTTTGTGATTGCGTTTTAAAGAAAGAATGATACTGTCTGCCGTAATTTTATATTCTACGCCGGCCAGGAAGCTTAAACCTTCCAGTACAGGCTGAATGCCATTGTCCTGTACACTACCGGTAAAGGATACACGATGTGGTGTTCCACGGATAATCACATCGCGGTTATACCATTGCGATAGTTTGCGTGCGATGCCGGGCAGATCATCGTTTTCAAATACCAGCAGGTTATCTCTCACCCCGGTAATATGATCCAGCGAGGTGCTGTCGCTCAGCAACGTATGCGTTACGGGGTCATATTTAATCCGCTGCATCGGCAGCAGGTTGATGTTGAGTTGCGCTGCCTGCACATTGATCTTCCCGGTGGCCACGGCGATTTCCTGCATTTCATGTGCGCGTGCATGGATGCTGAAAGAGGTGCCAAGTACGGTTACGGTAGTTTGATGGGTGCTGATGCGGAAAGGCTTATCCGGACTGCCGTTCACATTAAAGAAGGCGGCTCCGTTCAGGATCACCTGCCTGTTGGAGCTATTAAAGGCGTGTGCATCATACTCCAGGGAAGAGTTGTATTGCAGCCACACCCGGGTGCCGTCGGGCAGCGTGATCACCTGTTTGTTTTTACCGGTGGTCGCTAATTTTACCGGTTGCGTGGCAGGCGTATGTTGGTGCTGCCATAACCAGCCTATACCCATAGCCACTGTTACCAACGCTGCGGCCGCACTATACAGCCACCACGGGCGGATATTTTTTACACCGGGCATTTCTTCATTCATCGCAGCCTGTACCTGTTCCCAGTGCTTGTCTGCAGTTTGCTGATCAGCAGCGCCTTCCAGCTGTTGCTTTCGTTTTACCAAAGCCACCAGGATGTCGCGGTTCCTTTCCGATTGCTGCAGCCAGGCAGTTACCATCTCCCGTTCTGCGGCATCTGATAACTCATAGATATAGCGGAATAATATTTTTTCGTTCAATGTGGACCCTTTATTACAGAGGAGGCGGCGGCCCGGGGAAATTCCTGTGAATGTGTGTTAAGGAATTATTAACAAGGGAAAATGCAGGCTGGGTATGTCTTTTAGGGAGATGTGATTATGCAGGCAGCATCAGTATCAGGGTACCTATCATCAAACCTGCTTCGCAATCGTGTACCGTTAACCGCCGGGTTTTAATTGCTGCCTGTAATAAGCGGATCGCGGCATTCAGCTGGTACTCTACTTTTTTGGGTGTGATGTGTAAGATATGCGCTATCTCTTTATTGGTGAGTCCCAGCAGTTTCAGGTCTATAATTTCCTTCTTTACCGCATCCAGCAGGGATAACAGCTGATGCAGCTTTTCCCTGGATTCCTTCCCTGCCAGGGCGGCATCGGGCGTATGTGTGGAGAGCGCCTGATCCAGGTGATCGTCGCTGATAGTGAAGGTACGTTGTAATTTATCGGCGTGTTTTTTACAGCTTCGCCGGGCGGCTACCAGCAGGTAATTCTTCATACTGGTATTAACCCGGATGCCTGCACGCTGCCGCCACAGGTTGGCAAACAGTTCAGCCGCGATATCCCGTGCCGCTTCATAATCGCCCGTAAATGAATAGCAATAGCGGCTCACCAATACAAAATACTCATCATACAGCACCTTAAAGGTTTGCTGATCCCATGCCGCGCCATTTATTACAGATACCGGTTCCATATAAGGCCGCAAAACTAGAAAAGCTCCTTTTGAATTACGAAGGAACAGCGGGAAATTAATATAAACTTCACATAGCAGGCAGCCCGTTTTTCCACGTCTTCCCCGGCACATGTCCCGCTGCGCCGGGCTATCCCATTTGTGCTATTTCCCCCCGTCCCAAAATCCAATCTGCCCAAATGGGGGCTTTTTCGTAATATTAGTTTGTCCAATTTAGCTTTTTGGATAATCTTCAATATCAGATAACATTATTATCCTATATAATATAACTCTGAGTTTTGTCTGTAGAATCAGGTGCACAGGAATATTAGCAAATAGATTGTTGCATCCGCACTGAATAACCATTACTACGCCTAAATATTAGTTATCAATCTTTTATTCACTTTAAAAATTAACATTTATGTCAGATGCTTTAACTTCCTGCGTCACTATCCCGGGACAGTCTAAGATTAATTCCTGTTATCAGGATACTCAGAATGATACCTTGAAGTGGGTACAAAAATTTGATATTGCCCCAAAATTTAAACCCCTCAGTTGGTACTCCAAAGCCCGTTTCGGGTTCCAGGCAGCCAGGGAATACCCTGATGCCACCTATGCACAGGTAAGTCTCGCCGGAGATTTGTTATCCTGGCTGTTCACAGTAGACGACAGCTGCGACCGCGGTTCCTCCGACGCAGTAACCGCATTGGAAATGAGACGTCAGCTGGAAATATTCATCTCCATCCTCGATGATAAACATATCAGGGACGACAATAGCCTCAGTATCGCCCTGAAAGATATCCTGCGGCGTTTCAGCGACATCAGCAGTCCTTTTTTATACCGCAAATATTGCATGCATATGACCGACTATCTTAATGAATGTTTCTTTGAGATCGACATGCAGATCGATGGACTCATGCCCTCTATCGACCGGTATTACAAGGAAAGGCCCTACACCGGGTTTTATATCATGTTTCCGCTGGTGGCCATTTTTGAAAAACTGAACCTGCCGGATGAAGTGTATGACCACAGCAGCATCCAGGAAATAGAGCTTGTCTTAAACCTGCTCGGCTGCCTTTCCAATGATTTGCATTCGATTGTCCGCGAAGCAAAACTGGAGAAGCCAGGTTTTAACCTGATCTTTATTGCACAAAAGGAACTGGATCTGGCCAGGGAAGAGGCAGTGCAGTATGTGATCAATGAACACAGGGCACACCTGCTCCGGTTTGAACAGCTCCGTAAGGAACTTCCTTATTGGGGTAAGTCTGTTAATATGCAGGTGGACCGCTACATACAGGGCTTATATACCATCGTGAGAGGCTATGATGACTGGGCGGTAATTGATACCGGTCGTTACGAAAATATATGATGAGGTAAATACTTTGCTAATTCAAGGTGTAAGTCGCTGATGAAAACCGGTTTCGTTATGAAACCGCAGGCGCCTGTCGCCAGCATCTCATCTTTCAAAAAGGCATCTCCTGAAATGATCAGTACGGGGGTGCCTTTTAATTCAGGATCATTTTTTACGTATTGCAACAGATCCCTGCCATTAAAGCCGGGCATATTCAGATCCGAAATGATCAGGTTGGGTTTTTCTGTATGGATCACATCAATCACAGATGCATGCTCCTTGCATAATACCGGGTCTATCCCCATTTCTTTCAGGAACTTTATCAGCAATTCAGCACTCAGCAGGTCGTCTTCTATGATCACCACTTTTCCTCCCATAAAGCAACCCTTCATAAATTTAGGAGGTAGCTGCTGCCTGGTTTTTCCCACACCCGCTTCATAAGGAATATTAAAGGTAATGGTAGTGGTAAAAGGAGAGGAGGGATCAACGGGGTCCAATGCAATTTGTCCGCCGAAAAGGCCGATCAGGTGTTTGGTAATAGACAAACCCAACCCCGTTCCTTCAAACTGCTCCCGCTTTGATACAAACCGGTCGAACATCTTCGTGGCAATGTCCGGATCTACCACTCCCTGGTTCTTTACTTTAAAAATGATCTGGTCTGCTTCTTTTGTACAGCTGAGGTAGATCATTGAATTACCACTGGCAAACTTCACCGCATTGGACAGGATATTATTCAGGATCTTGGTTAACAGCAGACTGTCACTGCTGACCGGTTCACCCAGCTGCCTGTCGAACTGCAGGTCAATTTTTATTCCCCTGGATGCCGCCAGGTAACTGTTAACCGCTATACAATGGGATACGCAATCCTTTAAATTTATGGCTTCCTTCATCACGGGATAAAAATTCCCGGACTCAATCCTCGACATTTCCAGCACATGATTAATGATGTTACGGGCCAGGTAACAGGAGGCAAACAACTGGTTAATTTCCTTTCTTTCTGCAACCGAATATTTGGACTTCCGCAATTCAAACAGCTGGCCAATAGAGAAAATTGCATTCATCGGCGTCCGGATCTCGTGAAATACCTCCCGCAAAAAAATGCTTTTCTTTTCAGATGCCTCCCGGAGTTTCTGGGCCGATGCAAGCAAACTTCTGATCTGCGCCACATAAGACATCATCACACACAATATAAATACCAGCAGCGCAATAGTGGTAGACCACTTCATGGTTAACGATACATCAGGCGAAAGCTGTATCGGCTGGATAAAGTTATAATGGGCATTGGCTACCATCCACGCGGCAAATACCACGGTTGCTGCTATACAAGCCAACAGGGCGCCGCTTCTTTTGTACAGAAAAAAAGCAGAACTTAAATGGAATATGATGATGGTGTTGAATGCCAGCAGTAACTCCAGGGAAATGCTTGATCCCAGTACGGTGGACCAGTACGCAATAAAAATGGCATTCGTGCTCAGCATGAGTAAGTTTGCATTAAAATATTGCCTTACCTGGTTTAACCGGATAACGGTAAAAAAACTAAGCGTTTCCAGTGGAATACCGATTAAAAAAAACACCGAATTCTTAAGAAAATAAAAATAGCAGCCAATGCCGATAACCAGGGCACTTAATACAATGGCCATCGCATTGATAATAATAACCGGACGTTTTTCTTCCGCTTTTTCAAAATGCTGGGTTCCGGCAAAAATAGGTTTGATGAGTGTTGTTGTAATGGCCGCAGTTGTAGGATAGTTACCAGTTCTCATGTAATAATTATTTAGAGGATTAGGCAAGTTCGGGCTGTAAAATGATCATAGTTAATTTGCTTTAGCGTCATCCAATCCCGCTACCCGCAGAAATACCGGTACGGAATCGGGATACGCATTCAGGCATGGTCTGCAGGTTCTTCGAATCATATCAGGCATGTAGATTTTCATTGGGTTCAGGTAAATCTAACGAGATATGCATCGGAATGAGTTAATTGAATGTTAATATAAGCATATTTTTTTTCAAAAAAAGAATATTACATAAAATAAAATATAAATATGTTAGGCGTGCACCCCAACTTTTATATTGATGTTTTTGGAATACTGGTACAGCATGGCCGTCGATAACGCATCGTTGCTCCGGCACTCCACACAAACAGCCCCAGAGGCCTCCCATAGTTTTAAAAAACATTCACCGGCAAATTTCCGGTAAGGCTTCACTACATAAAACTCAAAAATAGCATCCCGGTCGCTGCGGTTATTTTGACCCCATACCGCCCCATAGCCTACAGCTGTCCCATCCAGCATGAACAGGTAAGTATCTGCCCAGCCATAGGCATGACACTTGTTGTAAACAAACTGAAAGGAGAAACAGGGAACGGAAAACCCGGATCTTCTGCAACGTCGTTTTTATTGCCTGCACTTTCATCGCCTTATTTGAATACCCGGTATGAAGGTATATAAAATGTAAAGCCCCATAAACTCTTCCCGGCTAAAACATTTTTATAGACTTTTGTCAGCGTGTATTTCGCTCATCCTTGCCGGCTGAGCTGCGTATTATGCTCAATGTCTGAATGTCAACCATTTATCCATTTTGATGCCCTTTATCCCGGTAAAAACCGGCTGGTCTCTTATACAGATTCTTTTTACTTAATAAACACTAAAAACATGGAAACACACACCCTTCACATTCCAGCCCTGGAATTTCCGACCCCTTCTGCCATAAGTCCGCTTGCGGAAGAGGTACAGGTACACACTTTCAAATGGGCCCATGAATTCTGTCTGGAGTCGCCCGAAAAACTCAAACGGTTTAACAAAGGCAAATTTGGGTGGTACGCCGCCCGGGAATATCCTGCCGCAAACTATGAAGAACTATGCCTGGTGGGCGATCTGATCACCTGGCTGTTTACCATCGACGACAAATGCGACCGCTTTTCCTCCGGCGCCCTGGAAGGCGCCTGGCTACGCAACATGCTGAACGGCTTTATCGCCATCATGGAACACGGGGAAAGCTCCGTGGAAACGCCCCTGAATAATGCGCTGACCAACATCCGCTCCCGCTTTCAACGCCTCAGCCCCCCGTTCCTGTATTCCCTGTTCTGTAAAGAAATGGTGTCCTATTTTGAAGAATGCCTATGGGAAACAGAAATGCAGGAAGGAGAGTATAGCCCCAGCATCCGGGAATATCTCCAGTGGCGACCCAAAACCGGCTTCTACATTATGTTCCCGCTGGTAAGCATCTTCGGGAAAATTGACCTGCCGGAAGAAGTATATGAACACTGGCTGGTAAAGAAAATAGAGCTGTTGCTGAACCTGACGGCCAACCTGGCAAACGACCTCCACTCCCTGGAACGGGAAAGGGAACTGAAAACGAAAGGACTGAACCTGGTACTGATCTATGAACAGGAACTGAGCATTTCCCTGGAAGAAGCCATTCAGCAGATTTCGGACGAATACCACCGCAATTTGCTCACGCTGGAAGAACACCGCGCCAGCCTTCCCTTCTGGAGCCCTGAAATAAATGCACAGCTGGATGTGTATATCGACGGCCTGTACATCGCCATCAAAGCCTATTTCGACTGGGCGCTCATCGATACCGAGCGATACAAAAGTAAAGTTTAGACTTTTATAGATTTAGACGGGAGATGTTTTATCATTTCAGTATGCAGATCCTCAAAAGAAAAAGGCTTATTAAAGAATGCATTCGCACCTGCCTTTAAAAGCTCCTCGGATTCATTACTGTATTTGTTGAAAGCATCTCCCGATATAACAATAAACGGGATGTCGGAAAACGCAGGAATAGCCCGCAACTGCAGCAAAAATTCCCGGCCGTTCATCACCGGCATCTGCGAATCAGTGATAATGATATCCGGCCTCTCCGCCAGTACGGCTTCCATCGCCTCCTTCCCGTTACAGCACAACAGGGCGGTTGCACCTCCTTTGGTCACAAATTTTTCGATCACATACCGGTTCATCTGGTTGTCATCCACAATCAGCACCTTCATCCCCTCAAATTCATCTTTCCCGATCTCAAATTTCTTTTCAGCGGTAGTTTCCGGATGCGCGGACCGGTAAGGAATAAAAAACTCAAAAATAGTATGATGATCTTCACTGATCACCCGGATCCTGCCCTCCAGCAACGTAACCAGTTGCTGCGTCAGATGCAGGCCGATGCCCGTGCCGGATGTAATATGGTTCCGCTCCGACTCATAGGGAAGAAATAGTTTCTCCTGCCGCTCAGGCGCTATCTCGCCTTCATTTTTAACACGGAAATAAATGTGGTTGCCCTCCCGGTAAACACTGATCACCACCTGTTCGCCCGGAGGGGAAAACTTGACGGCATTGGATGTAAGGTTATTGATGATTTTAATAAGAACGATTTCGTCACTTTCTATAAATTGCTGGGGCAACTGGTAGTTCAATACGATGCTAACGTTCTGCAAAGCGCCGGCGTACTGGTTCATTGCCATACACTGCTCAATACAGTTCTGCAGGTGAACAGTACCCATCCTGATTTCGAGGAACTTGCCGGCCTCAATCCGTTTCAGATCCAGTACGTTGTTTACAATGTCCCGCGATAGCTGGGCGGCGCCTGATAGGTTCTTCAGGTCTGTGCTTATTTCCTGCATGACGGGCGCCTGCTTATTTTCCTTCCGCACCATATCCAGCAGTTGCGCAATGCCGTAAATACTGTTCAAAGGTGTCTTCAGCTCGTGAAATGTTTCCCGCAGGAAAGCAGCATTGGTAGATAATACCTTGTTTGATTTGCTAAGATCATCCATCAGCCGGGTGATCTCCTTTATAAACTCGAAGATGACAAACAATATAAAAGTAAGCATACCACCGGTGGTACAAAGCCGCATAATATAAGCAGAAGTAGGGTGGATGTCTATCGGTTTGATAAAGCCAAAAAAGGTATTCAGCTGTGTCGCCACCAGCAATATGGCAATCGCCAGCAATAATCCTATTCTTGCCTTGTGCCGTTTGTATACCAGGAAAGAGCCGCAAATGAGGAAGACCAGTAGAAAAACAATCACCACTTCAATAGGGATAGCATTGCCCAATAGAATTGTCCAGTAACCTGCGGCTACATAATGTATGGCAAACATGCTGAAGTTGGCGCTGTCCTTCTTCCCCAAACCATTTAAAACAATCACGCCAAACATCCCGATACCCTCCAGTAATAATGGCAACAGGATCAGTAAACTGTGTACCAGCAGGTAAAAAACACCTCCAAGGATGAAAACGAGCATGCCGGTCAGAAATGCCAGGGAATTGATAATAATGAGGGTACGTTTCTCTGACTCCGTGGAATATTGGGTGCCAGCGTTTTTAATAATATTCAAAATATGCATGCGTCATTTTTGAGGGTTGTAGGCGTAGAAAACGTATACATTCTGGTGTACCTTTCATGATAAATTAAAACCAATATACGAATTACTGATAACATACGTAAAAGCCGGGTATATCCTGCTGACCCGCAAAACGCCAAAAGAAAAAGGCCAGCGGAAATAATACCTGTTTTGGTGTTATTCTTGATACCTTTCCTAAAAAACCTTTTGTTATGATACAGCACCTGAATGCGAATGTAAATGGTCAGTCGTATTCCCTGGATATCCAGCCGGATACCTACAACGGCCGTTCTGTGTATTACTTACTGAACAATAACATAGGAGAACTGTTCCATCATGCAGTACCGGATAACCTCATGCTGATGGAGAACGGTGATGGCTTTACCTGCTCCCCGCGGCTTACGGAAATGGAGGGCGGCTACATCGTACAACAGATCTGGGAGGCTATTCAACACAGTAAGAAACCGTAGTTCAACGGTAAAGAAAATGGATGCATCAATATGTATCCATTTTTTATGAGCGTAAAGTATTGTAGAGATTAATACTTGTTGTGTGAATTTTATTCTATGAATATACTTTGGAACGATTGCAGGAAAATACTCTGTGTCCGCCTGGATAATATAGGCGATCTGCTGATGAGTACACCGGCTTTCAGGGCATTAAAAGAATCCTTTCAATGTCGCCTCACTCTCCTGACCTCTGCCGCTGCTGCACCGGTAGCAGCGGATATCCCGGAAATAGATGAGGTTATTGTATTTAATGCGCCGTGGGTAAAGCATGATCACGTAGTGATGCCGGAAAACTACCAGCAACTGGTAGAAACACTGCGTAAGGAACATTTCGATGCGGCTATTATATTCACCGTATACAGCCAGAACCCATTGCCCACCGCCATGCTGGCTTTCGAGGCGGGCATCCCCCTGCGGCTCGCCTATTGCCGGGAAAATCCCTACCAGCTGCTTACCCATTGGATTCCGGATGAAGAGCCGCTGCATGCCATGCATCACCAGGTGGAAAGAGATATAAACCTGGTAGCATATACCGGCGCCAAAGCAGGGAGTACAAAGCTTTCGCTGCAAACGCATGAAACGCATTGGCCCGGTATCATTAAAAAAATGAGATTGTACGGCGCCGATCACCAGCGTCCCTGGATCATCATGCATCCGATGGTGCAGGACGTTAAACGACAGTACAACTTTCATAAATGGGTGGAAATCGGTCAGCAGGTAATCGCACATCACCGGTGCCAGTTGCTGATCACCGGCAACACAGGTGAAGAAGCTGCCGGGGATGCCCTGAAAGAAGCAATCGGCCCCGGCGCTATCAATTTTGCAGGGGCTTTATCTGTTGCGGAGTTCGCCCTGCTGATCCGCAAAAGCCCGCTGGTGATTTCGGTAAATACCGGCACTATTCATATTGCTGCCGCTACGGCTACGCCGGTAGTGGTGTTATACGCACTAACAAATATACAGCACACCCCCTGGCGGGTAAGAAGCGAAGTATTATATTTTGATATTCCCCCTGCACTCCAGAGCAAAAATGTATTGTTGCAATATTCCTATCACCAGATCCCTAAAAATCAGTTGAAGAAAGCTACTGTGGAAAACGTACTGAAAGCAGTGAACAAACTGATGCAACCTGTGTAGATACCCCTGCAAAAGGCCACCTTATCTTATAATAAATGCTGCAGTTTGTTCAGCACAGTTTTCATGTTAATACCCTTCCCCAGCAAACCTTTCAGCAGGTCGCCTTCTTCCGCAATCCGCTGCGGCATGTTGTAAATATTGAAGTCAGATACCTTTAATCCTTTCTTCACTTCTTCCCATCGCAAAGGCGCCGACACGGTTGCTCCCGGCCTGGGTCGCAGGGAGTAAGCCACCGCCATCGTTTGTATTTGCCGGTTCTGCATAAAATCGAGATAGATCCGGCCTTTCCTTTTGGCCGGCGTTCTCAATACACTGGTGCGGTCCGGTAATTGTTTATTGGCAATGTTTACAATCAGCTCCGCCAGCATTCTCGACTGCCCGAAGCTGTATTTAGCTCCCAGCGGAATCAGTATATGCATGCCCGTAGCCCCGGAGGTTTTTACAAAGGAGGACGCGCCAATCTCATCCAAAATATCTTTAATCACCAATGCGGTTTCAATCACCTCGTTAAAGGAATTGGTGTCGGGATCCAGGTCTATCAGGCAATAATCCGGTTCATCAGGATGCTGTATCCTGCTGTGCCAGGGATTTAATTCAATACATCCCAGGTTGGCCATGTACAAAAGGGTAGCCCTGTCTTTACAAACAAGAAATGATTTTGTTTCCCCATCGGATTCGCTGGCATAGGGAAAAGTCGGGATCCAGGCAGCTACCTTGTCTTCCACATTCTTCTGGTAAAAATTAAAACCCCTGATGCCTTCCGGGAACCTGTTGAGCGACTGTGGCCGGTCTTTCAGATAAGGCAGTATATAATCAGCGATGGCCGCGTAGTAGTTGATCATATCCCGCTTGGTGATGCCTTCATCCGGCCAGTATAATTTATCAAGATTCGTAAATTTCAGCAGTTTTCCATCTACCTTTATTTCTGCCTGTTGCTCCTCCTCCGGTAAAAATCTGCCCGCCTCTTTTTTCCGGTTGGCTATTTTTCTGCCGGCAGGAGGGGGAACAACTTTTACTCCCTTTTCATCTGCTGCTTTTTTATCTTCCCGTAATCCCATGAATACCGGCTGACGAAGAATTCCTTCCCGCGTTATTTCCGCAAACTTCACTTCACATACCAGCACTGGCTTTAGCCAGGTGGCCGGCATGTTTGTCTGCGGCGTTGTTTTAAACGGATGCTTTGGCGCGAGGAGCGACTGGAACTTTGCAAAAAGTTCTTTTAGTAGTTTATCATTAAACCCGCCGCCGGTATGACCAATATATTTCAGTTCTTTCCCTTCATACTTTCCCAGTATAATTGCACCGAAATGCTTGCGGCTGTTCCTGCCGGCCGTATATCCGCAGATGATGGCTTCCATCCGGTGACTGTTTTTTATTTTCAGCCAGCTCTCTGTTCTGCGCCCCATAATGTAGTTGCTGGCGGCTGCTTTGGCCATTACGCCTTCCAGTCCTTTATCTATGGCGGCGTTATAAAACGCGGTGCCTTGCCCGCTGATATGATTGCTGTACCGGATGATATCATGATCTGCTGGTATAATCTCCGCCAGGATAGCCTTTCGTTCTTCCAGTGGTAAATGCGTAAGATCTTTACCGTTATACCAGGGCAAATCAAAAAGGTAGTAAACAAGATGCGCACTTTTGCCGTGTTTGAAATAGTTCTGCAAAGCCTGGAAGTCGGGATTGCCTTTTTCATCTACCGCCACAATTTCGCCGTCTGTTACGGCCTTTACTTTCCATTGCTGCAACGCTGCTGTGATCACACTGAATTTCTCATTAAAAGAAAGCTGGTTCCGGGAAAGCAGGTCTACCTTGCCATTGTTGAGATACCCGATGGCGCGGTAACCATCCCACTTTATTTCATAGAGCCAATCCTCTTTATCAAATGGCCTGGAAGTAACCGTTGCCAGCATAGGTTTTATGCCTTTAGGCATCGGAGCGGTTTTGCCTTTTTTCAACAGCGCGGTAAGATTATCTGCTGGTGCAGTTGTTTTCTTAGCAGTGGTCTGCTTCCGGTTGCTTTTCCAGATCTTGTCCGGATTTTTTGCTATCTGCTCAATGGTTTTTCCTGAAATTACCGATTTGTTTTTGGTGGTAATATCTGTCTTCAATGCGTAACGGTCTTTTACTTTCATCAGCAGCCAGGCATTGTCGCCTCTGCCGGTAGCCTTTACCAACGCAAAAGCGCCCCTGAGTTTTTTTCCTTTGAGTATCAGTTTCAACTTGCCGCTGTGCAGCTGGTGCAGCAGGTTTTTTGTTTGGTGTTTTTTATCGGCGCCGTCAGCATCCGCCATTTCATAGGCGCCTTCATCCCATATGATCACAGTGCCGGCGCCATAGTTGCCTTCCGGAATAATACCTTCAAAATCCTTATAGTTATACGGATGATCTTCTACCATCATGGCCAGCCGTTTCACTCCGGGGTCCATAGAAGGGCCTTTGGGCACTGCCCAGCTTTTCAGTACTCCCCGCATTTCCAGGCGGAAATCGTAATGCAGGTGGGACGCATCGTGCTTTTGTACAACAAAGTGTAGCAACTGATCCTCACCTTTCCCACCCGTAGGTTCAGGTGTTTTACTAAAGCTTCTTTTCTGCCGGTATTTTTCCAGGCTCATGGCCAGCATATTTTAGATACTATATATACGCTTTCGGGATACATCCGGTTGTTCCAGTCCCTGATGTGCCAGAGGCCGATGGAATAAGTATCTCGCGTTATTATAACTATTGGTTTAATATACACAAGTAAATACTATGCCACGGAAGGGGAGACGGGTTGTTTATAGCTCATGCTGCTGTTCATACTGGCATGATTTGCCGATTTTTTTAGTGATAACATTTCATTTTTTTATTGTTATAAAAAGATAGGTTATGGAACTGTACGATCAAAAAAAGGAACCGGCGTACCAGGGCTTTTCTTTGGTCTGTGTTATTTCTTCTCTTTGACAAAATTACCGGCGTTATCAAAAAATAATCTCTTTTTATCACTGCCCTTATGAACGCCCACTTCTATCTGTTGCGCTGTTTTATCAGGCCGGATGGTTCTTTTAATTTTGTCGGAATCTATCAGGTATCCCTTATAGTTCTTCACAATATAAGTAGATACATTTTGCGGCAGCCGGGAATTGATAATCAGCTCTTTGGCTTCTATCAGGTGCCCGCTTTCATCATAAGAAGCCTCCAGGTTGCCGCCCCGTTTACCGGTAATATTGAGGACATACACATTGAAATCGCCGCTGCTTACCTCACTGAGGTTGTTTTCTGTTACCTCCCAGTTCGACTTATATGTTTTCAGCGGCATTTTCAGTACCTGTTTCAGGGTCATGTTGGGGAAGTTTTTTTTCAATGAGTCCTGTACAGATCTCGGAACAGCATTGTTGTTGATTTTTTTGGCGTCAACGATTACCTCGTCGTCCTGTGCCCGGAGGGCGCCCGTAATGCAAAATAGGAACAGCAGAATAAATGATAAGTGAAGTGCTTTCATGATATTAGATTTATGTGAGAAATGTGGATGGTATCCTGGTCATTTTTTTTCAAATGACTTCAGGTTATACGCAAGCGTGAGCATAAAAGTGTTGCCCTGTATCCTGTTCTGCGCGCCCATTTCAGCTATCCAGCGGAAGTTGAATAACGTTCTGATATGAGGCGCATAATAACTGCCCTCCAGGCCGGCGCCAAAGATCTGGTCTTTGGCTGGATCCAATGCGTAGCTGCCCGCCAGCGGAATTTTATCCGTGGTGGTTTTAAACTGCATATAGTACACAACGCCGGCATTGATGATACGGGGAACCGGACCGGCAGCTGCTTTTTTATACCATGTTTTGCCTAAGCCGCCTTCAATGCTGAGGTTATCACCGGTTTTAATACCGGCATCTTTCTTTTCGGAGTTGAATGCATACGATAGTAATGCAGAGAAGTGAATGAGTTTTGCTTTATCAAGAAAAACGGTGCTGCCGGCAGAGAATTCATTTGCCAGCTGTCCGAGCCCACTGTTGTCATCGCCCCCCATTTCATACTTTCCGCTGGGGAAATACAGGGCGTAGCCGAACAGGAAATCGGCATGTTTGGTATGCCACCCAAGCTGAACAGGCTGGAAATAAATGTCACTGAAAGCAAATGGCGATTTGGTGGTAGTCACCGTAGATTCCAGCCGGTTGCTGGCAAACGGAAACAATACCGATCCGCCGTAGTGAGCGCCCAGTATTTTTAAATTGGTTACCCAGTTGCCGCCAACACCGGTAACAAACATATTAAGACCCAGATTGTCTGTAATAACATCGCCCTTGCTGTTCTTTAATTTGGAGGCGGAATAAAAATATACAGGTACTATCAGTGCAAAGCCGGGAGGCGCCTGTGTACCGGATTGCAGGCCCGCATCGCCCAGTAAATGATCGCCTTTCAGCTGAGCAGATGCAGGAGCAAGTACACATAACAATACCGATAAAGCTGTTAGGAGAGGAGTGCGCGTAATCTCTTTGTTCATCATCTTGCAGAAGTTTAAAAAATGCAATAAAAGAGATGAGAGAGATTTGTATATGCCTGGGAGGAAAAATTCTACCTGCAAGGTAAACAGATATTTTTAAAGTGCCATAAATTTTTATAAAAAAAGAATAAAGTTGTATAACTTTTTCTGGCATCGTGATGTTATAGAAAGACAAGATTACAACAATCTTCCCTCGGCATATGCTATACTGGCAAATCATCTTCACTGTAACAAATACTTTGTCTTTTTATATACAGCCATCACGAAGTAGCCTAAGCATGTCAAAGCAACGGGTGGCCGGTCAGCAACTGGGTAACAGTTGCCCATCGCCTGAGATACTTAATCAATAATACAGGCAGAGCCGGTCCGGAAGATCACGGATGGTAGTGGGGTTGTATAAATCGTGCAGGCTCCGGGCCGACACTCTGCCCATTTTTAGCATCAGTCAATATAAAAACGGTATATAAAATGATTATTTCATCACGATACAAGTTCTTTACAACCCGCCATCGTGATTCATTCCTGTACGGTTTCTCAATAGTACACTAGCGTGGAATCTACAGGCGATGAAGATTGCGGGGTGTTCTCACCCTGCATGTTTTTTTAAATCACATTTTACCTCCTGAATACTTATAACGGTTGAGTGAATGAAAACGGCAGGGAATTTCCCCCCCTGCCATTATTTTTTTATGTATTTAAAGAAAATCTGCCGCAAATAAAAAGGCTGCGTCTTAGACAAGACACAGCCGTTCCTAAGCATAAACAAATTAGCAATCATCAATTCTTAAATATTCTTATTAATTTTTTAGTTGTTCAGGAATAGCCCGATATTGAAGTTGAAACTCTTGAGATTATCGTTCCGGAAGAGATCATTTTTGTTGGTAGCATAAGAATAGGCTGCTCCCAGTAAAATGCCCCAGTTACCGCCGTTAGGACGTATCAGCACCCCTATTTCAGGCCGTACTGCAAACCCCCAGTTGTTTTGCGTGTCCTCAAATATATTGTAGTAAATATTCTGCTCTGCATACTGCGTACCTATACCCAGGCCAACATAAGGCATGGCTTTTTTACCATAGTTAAAATAGTAGTGCGCGGTGGCCATAACAGGTACAGTATAAATCACGCGATCCATATCCGTTGTAATGGCCGAATTACCATCCTTGTAAACGATCGTTTGCGTAGGGATATATTGCTCATAGGAATTCCAGCTCACCGCAATGCCAAATGATACAGGCGCCTGTTTCAGAAAATGACGGTACTCTGCTTTGCCGCCGGCGAAACTGGTTTTGTCGAGGAAGTCGTTGTTGGTGGGTATCGCTATTTCCCAGGATAAACCAAACAGGTTATTCATTCTGCCCTGGGCAAAGCTGCTCCCGAAACCCAACGTAAGCACTAATCCCAGTATAATATACTTTTTCATAATTTTCTTTTTAATAGTGAACTATTGGGCACTCAGGTATGTCGATTGAACAAATGCCTGATCAATACCATCCAGCGCACGTTGCAGGTTAGTGGATGCTGAACTGCCTAAAGCGCCGTTCAGGTTCATCGTCCAGGCAACATCCAGCTTCTGGTTTGCCTGCGCATTTTTCACATCAATGATTTCTGCAATCACACTACCGGTAGTGACAGAGTAGGTAGTAGCCCAGGGATAATAATAAGGATAGTACCAGCCCCAGTCCCAGGGATCCCAATAGCCTGGATAACCCCACCAGTAGCCAGGGTAAACAATACCTACGGTTACATCTTTCACTGCTACGGTATTAATACCCAGATCCGGGTTCCTGTTTCTGCCTACATAAGTATAACCTCTTGCTTCCATGTTCTTCCTGATCTGCGCTACCAGCGATTTTGCGGTATTGTCTGTCAGGATACTGTCCTTGGGATTACTGCTGATATAAGCAACGGTATCTGAAATATAGAACGTCTTATAGGTGTTGAACTGAGCAGCCGGGTCCTTATCTGTTTGCACAACAAAGTTGCCCGAAAGCTCCGAGAGATCCGGCTCTTTCCGACAAGCAGCAAATATTACCAGCGCTGTTAACAGGAGATGATTAAATTTTTTCATTGCGGTTATTTTTGAGTCATTACAATAACTATCCCTTCGGATACTGCTGATCCGTTACCATTGGAAAATACCTGCTATCGTTGCATGTACAGGCATGCCACAGTGATTATGGACCCTGGTGGATGGTGGAAGTAAAAGTATTTGCATTCATAGTTATGCCTTGAGTTGTTAAGAATACATCAATTATTTTTTTATCCATCAGTATAAACGATACGCTGCCGTATCTTATCCTGGAAGATAAAAAGCCGTGTTCTACAGATGGCCATTGCGGCTACATCGTAAAAGGCAATGTTTGATGATGCTACATAACTATGCTTAGGGATATGCTATTTATTGCTTTGGTTTTGTTGTTTATTTTTAATTGTTAAGTGTATTACGGTAAATCCGGATAGCGCCTTTTAATAATGTCTTGAATGGTGCTTTTGGTGACAATGTTCTTATTCTAACACAGCGGATCGCAGAAATGTTTAAACATATTGATTTTTATTTTTTATAGATAATTTCGGTGTTTTGGATACCAGAGAAACAGCACCAACCACATAATTGTTTAGCTGATTTTTAATATTTTTATTTTTTGGCAGATATAAAAGAAGCGATTATCTTGCAGATATCACTCCGGTTATTTTTCTCCTGAGCATTCCGCATAACAGCAATTCATCTCCCTTATTCAGTAATATTTATTTTCAGTAATGATTCCTTTCCGTGTGTGTATGATTACCTTGTATTGTTTACTGGCAGAGCATTACAGAAAAAATTAGAATACTTCTTTTTCGTAACGTGGAATTTAAAAAGGTATACATGCGGCGTGTTCACACGCTGCATTATTTTTCTTCTTCACGGATTTTTCCAGGCATAGACAATACATCATCTAACCCATGTTCATGCAAATGATTTATTCATTTCCCGGACATGACAGCTTTTTTCTTTTTCAAAAAACGAAAAGCAAAAGCATATGATGTTATACCGCATATTTTTATTGATGTGCTGCCTCAGTAGCTTCTCCCTCCGCACAGCAGCGCAGCGGTGGCCTTATCATATCACTGCCTCACAGGGTACCATTACCGTGTATCAACCCCAACCACAATCATTCCGTAGTAATAACCTGTCTGCTATTGCAGCCATATCCTTTCAGAAAGCAGGCGCAGACCCGGTTTTTGGGGCAGTATGGCTGGATGCAAAGGTGGAAACAAACAGGGATACGCGCATCGTTACTATGCAGGAACTGAAAGTGGAAAACGTAAAGTTTCCGGGGAATACAGATACCACAAAAGTGTTACAACTAAAAAGTTTACTGGAGCAGGAATTACCAAAGCACGATCTGCACGTAACATTGGATGAGTTGCTGAGCGGGCTGGCCGAAAATAATCCCGCCGCCGTTGCTGCACTAAAGAATGATCCTCCGAAGATCATTTTCAAAGAACAAAATTCTTTACTGGTTACTATCGACGGAGAACCGAAAACGCAACCGGATAAAAGTCTCGGAATGTCGCGTGTAGTGAATACTCCTTTCCTGATTGTACAGGAGAAAAGCGGTCACCCTTATTATCTGTTTATAGCAGGGAGATGGTTCAGCGCATCTAACCCCACCGGCTACTGGGCCTTTGTAAAGAATCCTCCGTCTGCCATACAAAAAGCAGGAAAGAAAATAACGGCTGATAATAAGGAAACACCTATCCCGCTGGACTCGCTGCCGCAGATCGTGGTAAGCACCGTACCCGCAGAATTGCTTCAAAGCAGCGGCACGCCCGACTTTGCACCTGTTGCCGGTACCTCGCTGCTCTACATGAGCAATTCCCCCGATAACATCTTCCTGCAGATCTCCACACAGGAATATTATGTGCTGCTGTCGGGCCGATGGTACTTGTCGCGCAGCCTGCAGGGCCCGTGGGATTATGTAGCGCCTGACAAGCTGCCGAAAGACTTTGCCCAAATACCGGAAGGAGCCAGAAAAGATGTGGTGCTGGCCAGCGTGCCTGGAACACCCGCCGCAAAGGAAGCGGTGATGGATGCACAAGTGCTGCAAACAGCCAAAGTAGACCGTAAAAAGGCCACAACTACGGTGACCTATGATGGGGCGCCAAAGTTCGCCGCGGTGTCAAATACGGGGCTGGAATACGCCGTTAACACGGCTTCCGTCGTTTTGAAGGAAGGCAACATGTACTATGTAGTGGATAAGGGCGTATGGTTTACCGGCAACACCCCCAACGGCCCCTGGACCGCCGCCACCAGCAGACCCGCAGACGTGGATAAAATACCTCCGGACTCACCGGTGTATAATGTAAAATATGTGTACGTGTATGACGTAACCCCCGACGTAATTTACATGGGTTACACACCGGGTTACACCGGTTGCTACGTAATGGGACCCACGGTGGTATACGGCACGGGCTATGCCTACGCGCCGTGGTACGGCAGTATGTATTATCCCCGCCCGGTTACCTGGGGATTCGGGATGTCATATAGTCCCTGGACCGGCTGGAGCATCGGCTTCGGTGTAAGCGTAGGGTTCTTTCATTTTGGTATCGGCTACAACTTTGGCGGCGGATGGTGGGGACCACCCATTTATCGCCCGCCGTTCTTTTATCCTTATCCGCATGTATATGGCCGCGGATCAGTGGTGATCAACAACATCCATGTCAATAACTTTTATAATCACACCAACAATATTTACAACCACCGCACAGACGTGGTAACAAGAGATCGGAATCTCTCGGGCGCTACACAGGGCCGCATCTCCCGCGCTACCCAGGGCAATTTATCAGCCGTTACCCAACGCCCTGACATCCAGGCCGACCACAACGGGAACGTATTTCAAAGAAACAATTCCGGCGGCTGGCAGCAACGGGAGGGCAATCAATGGCGCCCCGCTTCAAACGGCGCAAGCCGCCAACAAATGGAACAACAGTTTCAGCAAAGACAACGGGGCTGGCAGCACAACGAAAACTTCCGGCAATCGTTTCAACGCCCGCAGGGAAACTTCCGCTCCGGCGGATTTCAAAGAAGACATTAACTCTAAAACGTAGTATATGAGAACACTGATTTCCTGGTTGCTGATGATGAGCATCACGTATAGCGTTACTGCCCAAACCGCTATTACAGTAAGTAACAACATGGTGGAAGATGATCTTGTAACCACCATCTTCGGAAAAAACAAACTCTCCCTGCTGGCCGATAACCTGAAGATTTCCCCGCTGGAAGAAAGGGCTTTTGAAGAAGCATTCCTGGAATATGAAACAGAAAAAAGCCCCTGGTTGTCGGAAAGAATCGCCCTGCTGAAGATGTACAACGAGGAATTTACATCGCTCGACAACGCAAAGCTGAATAGCCTTACCAAACAGCTGATCAACAACGACCTCGAATTTGGCCGCCTGCAGATGCGCTACTTCCGGAAAATGAACAAGGTGCTGGGCGCTACCCGCGCAGCCAAATTCTTTCAACTCGATAGTTATATAGAACAATCCACCCGTGTATACATCCAGCAGCAACTGCCCTTTATCAAAGAACTGGAATCAGACAAGGCAGGAACAGTGCAGCATATAAAAGGCCTCACTCACAGGTAATGGGAGTATACCAGGCATTATCTGGTTTAAATGAAGCGGCATGCATATCACATCTTCCTTAATAAAAATAAAATGGCTGGTCCTCCAGTGGCTGATCGCAGGGATCTCCCTGCCCGCAGCTGCACAGGACTCCCTGCCAAAGGAAATAAAACCTCCCAAAAAGAAGATCAGTCTGCACGATTCATTGGATCATGCCATTGATTTCAGCGATTTTATGATCGATGCAAACGGATTTATACCCATCCCCATCCTGATTACAGAGCCTGCTGTTGGCATTGGTGGCGCTGTTGCACCCGTGCTCCTGAGAAAAAGACATCAACCAGCCAGTTACAAAAAACATAAGAACATGGCTGCTATACCACCTGATGTTACCGGCGGATTCGGTTTTTATACGGCTAACAAAAGCTGGGGAGGCGGCGCCGGCAGAAGTGGTACCATCATCCCCTGGGGTGTGCGCTATAAAGTATTTGCGGCCTACCTCGATATGAACATCGATTTCTACAAAACACTCCCCGTAAAAGGAGAAACAGAATTTGGCGTGAACATTAAAACCATCCCGTTTTTTTTACAAGTGCAGAAACAACTCGGCTTCTCTAACTGGCATGCAGGTGTCCGGTACATCTTTACCAAAACCACCGCCAAACTGGAAGAATCTATTCTGCCGGATTCATCATTTAAACCAAAGGAAATGGATAATATCAGCAGCATTGTGGGTGTATTCGTGGAATATGATAAAAGGGATAATGAATTTACACCCGGTAAAGGCACCAAATTACACGTAGGCGCCAATTTCTCCAGCCATATTTTCGGAAGCGATTTCGATTACACCAACCTGGAAGCATATGCTTATCACTACATCCCCATCGGCAGAAAAAAGAAATGGGTATGTGGCCTCCGGGCAGACATGCAGCAGGTGTTGGGCGATATTCCCTTTTATTACAAACCATCCATCGATTTAAGAGGTATTCCCAAAGGACGTTACCAGGGAGATGTAAACATGCTCATAGAAACAGAGCAGCGATGGAACGTTGCCAGGCGCTGGAGCGCCGTATTTTTTACCGGTGTGGGTAAAGCGTTTGATGATTATCCGGATTTCGGATCAGCCTCCTGGGACTATAGCTATGGTACCGGTTTCAGGTACCTGATGGCCCGCAAATTTGGCTTATACATGGGCGCAGATATTGCCAGGGGCCCGGAACAATGGGGCTTTTACATACAGTTCGGCAGCGCATGGCTGAAGTGACCATTTAAATTTCTTATATGCCTTATTTAAAAAAATACAGTCTCGTAGTATTCCTGTTATTGATAGGTTGCCAGGCGCTGAAAGGCCAGGCACTGATCGCATTGCTGTTTGGAAAAAAGATCACCAACGACCGCCTGAAGCTGGGAATTATACTCGGCGCCTCTTCCAGCTGGCTGGAAAATGCCACGGGGCAACACACCCGTAACGGGTTTGCTATCGGCGCCTATACCAGTTATGATTTTAATGATAAATGGCAGGGCGTAATGGACATCGTGATGAAATCACCCAAAGGAGCAAAAAACATCCGGTATGAAAATACATTTATTACCCCTGATGATCCGCAACTGGTTGGAACGGAAATAGACCGCAACATTACTTACATCACTGTAACGCCATTGATACGTTACAAGTTCAGCCCTTCCTTCGGACTGGCGATAGGACCACATATCGGCGCAAGAACAAACGCAAAAGACACTTATCAGAAATCAATGGATCAGGGCGACCTGTCGTACCGGTATAACAATAAAGACCATACGCACCTCGCCGATGCAGGCGCCACCTTCGATGTGCAGTATGTATTAATGAAAGGCAAAGGCCTGCGGCTGAATGCACAATTCAATTTCGGGTTCGTGAATATTTATAAAGACACCGACATGAGCGCGTATAACCGGCAGGTGCTGCTGGCAGTAGGAATCCCCATTGGCGGTGGCAATAAATCAGGTAAAAAATAATTCTTATGAAAACAATGATCCTCCTGTTTTTATTATTGATCGGTGGAACGGCGGTCTTTGCACAAGCCACTGACGACACTCATCATAAACACAAAGCTACGCCTCCGTGGTATGTAGACCGATTCCGTATTGCTGCAGGCTTCTTTGTACCGTTTAATCACACCAGCATCAGTATAGGCAATACCTCCGGAACCCGCGGTACAGAAATCAGTTTTGAAAACACATTGGGATATAACACTGCCAGCTATACGTTTCTGGGCGACTTCCAATGGCGCGCCGGGAGACGATCCCGTTTCGATCTGGCCTATTACCGCATCCAGCGTAACACGGCCCATGTGCTCGACCGCAATGTTACATTCGGTGATCATATCTACCCGGTAGATGCAGGCATCACCAGCTTTTTTAATACAGATATTTACCGCTTCTCTTACGGTTATGCGTTACTGAGCAAACCAAAGGCAGAAGCCGGCATCATGATAGGCGCACATATTATAAAAGTAGACGTAGGACTGGCAGGCTATGCGAACAGCGCAGGTTTCGCCGCCAGCGATAGTTACGGCTTCACCGCGCCACTACCCGATATCGGTATCTGGGGCGGCTACACGTTTGCGCCGCGATGGGCCATAACAGGTGAACTAAGTTATTTCTCACTGGACATAGATAATATCGACGGACGCATCATTGCAGCCAACCTGCAGGTGATGTACCGCGTGGTGCAACGCCTCAGCGTTACCGCCGGTTACACCGGCTTTAATTTTAAAGTAGATGCCACAAAGAAAAACCTGGTAGGACACCTGGTATGGGGCTTCAACGGACCTTCCGTATCTGCAACCTGGTCGTTCGGACATAAACCCTGGTAATTGAAATATACACAGGATCAATTCAAAAAAAAATAAACAAAAGATCTGGTGTTTATAAGACAAAGATCCCCCTCTTAAGTATAAACCAAATTGCATCATCCCAGTTCTTTATTCCAAATGGACAGAAAGTTGAAGTATTATTTTTTATATCAGAACTTTTTTCTTTTATGAGATGTTAATATTCAGACAAGGGAAACATATTCCCTTCCACGCAGCAGCAATCCGTTGCGAAACCGGGTATCACACCCGCTGCATCCTGAGCATATCAAGCAAGCATCATCCTGACATTGATTCCTTTTAGTGTTGTTATTTGCCGAACCGGCATGCCCCGTCATGCCACAAACGCCTGGATGTTCATGCAAAATTTTTCTATCGTCATAAGTCTAAGATTAACGGATACAATAGTTGGCAAAACCTATGTAGCCGGCAGGGAGTTCTCTCCCTGCCATTCACTTTAATTCATACCTGCCATGTGGAAACATACACTCATATCATTTTCATTGGTACTGCTGGAAGCCACGGCAATGGCCCAGGCAGGAGCCGGTATGAAAATAGGTGACAAGGACAAACATTACAAAGACAGTTTGCGCCGGGCCGGGTACCCCTATCGCTTCCCTATACTCGGAAGCAGGATGGTGGAGAAAGGCTTCAGCGTTCAATACCCTGTAGGAGCCATGCTCAACCTCAACGGTGGGCAACAGGAGGTTAATATCACAGATTTGAAGGTGGGCTTTAACGACATGGAGCCGGTACCACTCGACTTTATAAAGTTTGGCGATGTAAAAGCGCATATGCAAAGTGTAACCACCCGGTTGGATCTCTGGATACTACCCTTCATAGACCTCTATGGTATTATAGGCCTCGTGCAGGCGAAAACAAATGTAAATATCAATGCACCCTTTCAGTTTTCCAGCGAAGCGGATTTCAAAGGATATACGATGGGGCTCGGCACCACACTGGCTGGCGGTTATCATGGTATCATCACCATCACAGATGTTAATTACACCTGGACGCATCTGGACAAGCTGGATGATGTGGTAAAAGCATTCATGGTAACCCCCAGGATAGGATATAATTTTCAGTTTACAGAAAAACCTGGAAAGTCCGTAGCAGCATGGATAGGAGCCACCGGTTTTTTTGTAAATAAAGGCACCAGTGGCTCCATTGATCTGGCAGATCTCAAACCCACAATGGACCCGGCCCAGGCACAAAAGATCATCGACGAAACAGAGCAATGGTACCAGGCATTACCCCGCCCGCAACAGGTAGTAGTAAAGCGTATAGCCCAGGCCGTACAAAACAAAATGAATAATCTTCCTGATGATATCACTATTAATTACTCGCTGAAGAAAAACCCGGTATCTAACTGGAGCATGGTTATAGGCGCACAGTATCAGTTTAATAAAAGATGGCAGGTTAGAACAGAAGCCGGCTTCCTCGGCGGACGAAAATCGCTTTTGTTATCAGGAAACTACAGATGGCGCTGGTGAAATGGGTATATACCATACTACTATTTGCGGCCGGTTGTTTCACGATGCCTGTTTTAATATATGCGCAAACGTTACACCCGGAGGAAAGCGACCTGATTGAATTTATGGATGGCGACCGGGTTAGGGGTAAAGTAAAACAAATCCAGCGGGGAGAACTCTCCCTGGACCCCGATAAACTGGAAGACCTGGTAACTATTAAACTGAGAAATATAAAATCAATTACAGCGCGCAGGAAGTTATACCGGATAGAAAGTGTGGCGAACATCAGGTACCTGGGCATCCTGGAACCTGGTCGTGGCCCCGGATGGGTAAAGATCATACAGGAAAACGATACCACCGAACTGTTCATTGAAGACCTGGATAATATAGAAAACATGGATGATAATTTTTGGAAACGGCTCGATGGATCTGCCAGTCTTGGTTTTTCGTACTCCCGTTCCAGTAATATAGGCCGTATGAATGAGAGCCATAATATGACCTACAGTACAAAGAACTGGTTGTTCTTAACATCGGGAGACCTGATGTATACGATCGACAATGAGTTTAAAGGAATAGAAAAGGCAGATCTGGCCGTGCAGGCATATATCGAATTCTGGAAAAATTGGTTTGCCTTGTCTTCCGTTCAGTTCCAGCGCAGCACAGAATTAGGGTTGAGTGCACGTATGCAGCTGGCGGAAGGAGCAGGACCCATACTCATTAAAAACCGGAAGAATGATTTAAGGGCAGCTGCCGGGTTTTCTATTCAAAAGGAATACAGCACAGACAGTACAAATACGAATCGCGCAATCTCTGCTGAAATTCCGCTGTTTGTGAATTATTACCTGTACGAGCTGGGCACGCCCTACCTCACTTTGCAGGCAACTAATTCATTGTTCTTTAGCTTGTCGCAGAAAGGCCGCTGGCGCGTTGATCAGAGCATTACACTGTATTGGAAAATTGTAACGCACCTGAACCTGAACGTACAGTTTTATTTCGATTATGATAGCAACCCACCGGATGTAAGCGCACAGAAAGTGGATTTCGGAACGGTGTTCAGCATAGGATATTCATGGTAATATTTAACTCTCCTCAAATGAAATGTAACAAACTACTGGTACTGTGCAGTATACTGCTGACACCCGCTTTAATCAGGGCGCAACAGGCGCCTCCTCCCGGCGGCGCCCTGTCGCAGGAGGAAATTGCCAAATCCAATAACCCCCTGGCGGAACTGAACCAGATCAGTTTTCACGACTATATAACCATGCACCAGCGTGGCACTACGGAAGTATCCAATACCATGAACCTCAGAGGAGTAATGGTAGCCGGGCGGCAAATCATCCGTGCCACTATTCCGTTTACCACGCTGCCGGCAGACAATAAGATGGGCTATAACTCCGGCCTGGGCGATATCCAGCTCTTTGACGCAATCCGCTTTTCCAAAAACGGCGCTTCCACCGATCTGGCCGTAGGCCCTATGATTGTATTCCCCACCGGCAGTAATGATTATCTCGGTACAGGCAAATGGCAGGCCGGCGGCGCATTTATCGCCATACATCATATCCCCGGCGGACATGTACTGGGTTCACTGGTTACTTATCAGCATTCGTTTGCCGGTCAGGCAGACCGCGCAGAGGTGAGCGTACTGGCTTTTCAGCCAACGGTGACCTTCAACATCGCAGCAGGATTGTATGCACGGAGCGCCGGCGCTACCTGGACGTTTGATTTTGAAAACCACCGCACCCTCGTTCCATTTGGGTTAGGCATGGGTAAAGTATTCAAGGCGCATCATACAATGGTGAATATTTTTATAGAGCCACAACTCACTGTATACAGCGAAGGCGCCGGCCAGCCTGCCTACCAGGTGTTTTTTGGAATGAACCTGCAGTGGGCAAAAAAAGCTAAATAATTCTTTTACAACCTCACATAAACTGAATATCATGAAAAAAGCACTCCTCTATTCTGTCATCGCACTATTGATGCTGGCGGCCTGCGGACCCACGTTGAAAGTAACATCAGACGTGAACAAACAGGCCAGCTTTGCCGGTTATAAAACTTTCGCCCTGTATAATCCCGCCGGTCAGAAAAGCCCGGTCAGCGAATTAAACAGGGATCGTATCAATAGTGGCGTGGTTGCCGCTATGATAGCCAAAGGCTATACCCAGTCTGATACTACCGGCGCCGACCTGCTCGTGAATCCAATCACCATCGCCAAACAAGGCCAGAACGTAACAGCTAATACCGACTACTACGGCTACGGCGGCTTCTACCGGCCTTACTACTGGGGCGGCGGTATGGGTATGGCGTCCAGCAACACTACCTTCTCTGTAGATAAATACATTGACGGCTCCCTCATTATTGACGTGATAGACCGCGAAAAAAGAAATCTGTTATGGCAAGGTGTAGGTAACAGCCAGATTGATGGACCCATCAAAGATCCGGATACAAAGATCCCTGCCGCCGTAACAAAGATCATGGCGAGCTTCCCGGCAAAAATGTAGCATGCAGCAATAAAATAATTGTTATGGTAACAACCCACATGAAAGCATGGTGGTGTTTATCTGTCGCATTGTTCTTTTCCCTCCGTCTATCGGCCCAGGAGGACCCGTTGCCCTCCTGGAACGATGGTGCAGTAAAACAATCCATCATCAGTTTTGTAAAAATGGTAACCACGGAAGGAACAACACAATTTGTACCGATAGAAGACCGCATCGCCACCTTCGATAACGATGGCACGCTATGGGCGGAGAAACCCATTATACAGGGACTCTTCGCCGTGTTCCGCGTTCATCGCATGGTACAGGCCAACCCGGCCCTGAAAAGCAAAGAACCGTTTAAAGCAGTGTTGGAAAATGATAAAACCTGGTTTGCCAAAGCCGGGGAAAAAGGACTGATAGAACTGATTGATGTTACGCATACCGGTTTAACACAAAAAGAATTTGCCGCGGAAGCAAAACTCTTTTTTGAAACAGTGAAGCATCCTTCGCTCAATGTGCCATTGTCGCAGGTACTATACCAACCCCAGCTGGAACTGTTAATGTATCTGCGCATGAACGGATTTAAAACATTCATCTGCTCAGGCGGCACCGTTGAGCTGATGCGCGCCATCAGCAGGCCCTGGTACGGCATTCCGCCGGAACAGGTAATAGGAACGGAATTCAAATACCGGTACGTGGACAGCGCCGGTGTGAACGATATCTGTCGCCTGTCCGGCATCAGCACCCTCAACGATAAACAGGAAAAACCCGTCAATATCCAGTACCATATTGGCAAAAGACCTATCCTGGCATGTGGCAATGAAGGCGGGGAAGGCGATGTGTATATGCTGCGTTTCTCCCAGGGAAATACTTATCCTTCTCTTCAGTTGCTGGTGAATCATGATGACGCCACACGCGAATTCCGGTATGAAGAAAAGAGTAATAAATCGCTGGGCATGGCTGCAGAATATCACTGGCAGGTAATCAGCGTAAAGAAAGACTGGAAAACAGTTTTTAATAAGTGAGGATTGTTTTTTTATCTGTTAAAGAAAGTTGAAATGATGATTAGAAGCAGATATTTTCCGTTACTGTTAATAGTTATTTCCTGCAACCGGCAACAGCCGGAAAAGCAGGCAGCCGACCTGGTAGGAAAGGCGGTCTGCTGCGCGGCGCCGTCAAGGTATGCCGCCGCCGCAGATAAAAAAGATCCAGCTAACATGGTATGGGTCGCCGGTGGACAATTTATGATGGGCACCGATGAAAAAGATGCTTACGACCAGGAAAGACCCGCACATCCCGTGAAGGTAGATGGCTTCTGGATAGATAAAACAGAAGTCACCAACGAAGACTTCAAAGCTTTTACAGACGCTACAAAGTATATAACGGTAGCTGAACGGAAACCTGTATGGGAAGACATCCGCAAGCAATTGCCCCCGGGAACTCCCAAGCCCGACGACAACCTGCTGGTACCCGGCTCCCTGGTATTCATCGTCCCGGATCGCCCGGTAAACACAGACGATATTTCCAACTGGTGGAAATGGGTGGCCGGCGCCGATTGGAAACATCCCGAAGGCCCCGGCAGTAATCTTGATGGCCGCTGGAAACACCCCGTAGTGCAAATTGCCTGGGAAGATGCCAACGCCTATGCAAAATGGGCCGGCAAACGCCTGCCCACAGAAGCAGAATGGGAATACGCGGCGAGAGGCGGACAGGCGGAAAAACGCTACGCCTGGGGAAATGATTTTAAACCCGGTGAACATTATATGGCCAATACCTACCAGGGCCATTTTCCGGATAAGAATTCAGGAGAAGATGGATTTACAGGAACCGCCCCGGTAGCCAGTTTCCCGGCCAATGCCTACGGACTGTTTGATATGACCGGTAATGTATGGGAGTGGACCGCCGACTGGTACGACGCTTCTTTCTATAAAAAAATAAACGTCCGCGCCGTACAGGTAGACCCGCAGGGCCCTGCCGGTACCTACGATCCGGATGACCAGTACGCCATCAAAAGAGTCACCAAAGGCGGCTCCTTTTTATGCGCCAATAACTATTGCGTAAACTACCGCCCCAGCGCCAGAAGAGGCACCTCCTGCGATTCAGGGGCTTCTCATATCGGCTTCCGCTGCGTGAAAGACAAGGAAAACGACAAGGGGAAAACAATACTGGTGCAAAATAAATAACACTAAAATACGAATCATGAAAAATGTATTAAGTGGCTTGCTGGTTGGCCTGACTCTGTTTTCCTGTAACTCTCAGAAAAGCACTACACCGGCATCGAACAACAGGCAAAATAATGTAGTAACCGCCGGCGATCCCGATACAGCTGCGGTATACATGGATAAGGATATTCCCGCCAGGAGATCCATTAATACCCTGTTCGATAAAATGGATTACCAGGAGGCCGTACAGTGCTACCTGTGGGGGCTGCCCATCGTTGCTTTTGCAGAATGGCAGCACGTTCATTTTGATGTATTCGGGGCCGGCAGCAACGACCTCGTATTTTATAATACCTATGAGGATAAGCTGGGTATCTTAACCGCAAATGCGACCACCCCATATATCATAGATTTTATAAACCTGGCAAAAAATGGCCCCACCGTTATCGAAATGCCCCCAGGACATACTGCAGGCGGATTAGCGGATTTCTGGCAACGGGAACAAACCGTGATTGGTGAAATGGGCCCCGACAAAGGCACCGGCGGTAAATATGTTTTAGTGCCACCGGGACAAAAAGACTTTAAAGCCCCCGGATTTTTTATTATTCCCTGTAACACCATGAATATGTTCTTCGGCTTCAGATCGCTCGACCCCGATCCTCAAAAAGCAGCAGCACTGGTGCACGCTGTTAAAATATATCCGTATGCACAACGTGCGAATCCTGCGCCTACAAAGGTAGTAAGCCCTTCCGGCAAAAAGTATTTTGGCGGACAGCCGGATGGACTCGCCTACTGGGAAAGGCTGCACGCTATCATCCAGGAAGAACCGGTAGAGGAGCGCGACCGGTTTTTTATGGCATGGCTGGATAACCTGGGCGTCAAGAAGGGTAAACCATTTGCCCCCACAGAAAGACAAAAAAATATACTGATCGCGGCCGCGGAAAGAGGAAAACAAATGGCGATGGTAAATTCATTTGCCAAACGTTTTGATAGCGTATATCATTGGCCCGACCGGAAATGGGATTATGTGACAATCATCGGCGATCCGTTCCAACGCGCAGTCAACTACGATGAATTTTTCCAACGTACTTCCTACTTCTTTGAAGCCGTTACCTACTCTAAAGCCATGACCACTAAAATACCCAATGTAGGTCAGGCTTACCTCGGCGCCTATGAAGATAAAAACGGAGAATGGCTGCTGGGGGACCTTAATTATACATTACATATACCCGCCAATCCACCGGCCGTAAACTTCTGGTCGCTCACGGTATACGACTCTAATACCCGCTGCCTGATAGATAATCCACAACAGAATGCAGATCTTTCTTCCCGGAAAGACCTGATCAAAAACAACGACGGTTCTGTGGATCTTTACTTCGGTCCAAAAGCGCCGGAAGGAAAAGAAAAGAATTGGGTGCAAACTTTACCCGGTAAACACTGGTTTGCCTATATGCGCTTCTATGGCCCAACCGCAGCATATTTCGATAAGAGCTGGAAGATGGATGATATTACGCAAGTGAAAGAGTAACTACATCTCAGAAAAATAAAACAAAAAAGCTCCGTTATCATGACGGAGCTTTTGCATACTATTTCCCTGCCGGTAAAATCGATTTCTTGACATCAACTACATACGTATCCGTCCACCGGTCGTGCCACGGATGACACCAGCTGCCAAATGCACTGAATGCATTGAACGGAACCGCACGGCTCAATCCCCTCAGGAAAGCGGTTTTCCCCGATATCTCCGTACCATCTTCATTTACGGCACGGGTGCCTGTGATAAGTTTGCCGAGCGACTTCCCCTTGAATATCGCTTCTACTGCACCCATATAGATGCCATACGCCAGCATGGCGAGCAACCTGTCCAGGAGGTTTCCACCCGGCGAATCTGCATAGTCCAGTAAATCCGGATATGCAACAGTAATAGGTATCGTCACAGCTATCAGGACAAGATAAAAGCTGAGCAGGTCTATGATGTAATTAGCAAGGCGCCGGCCATGACCTGCCATCTCAAGCGATGCTTCATCGGTGAATATGGATTCTTGTGTTTGTAATTCCATAGGTTAAAAGGATTTGATAGTAAAATAAGAAATAATAATCTGATTTTATTGCTCCGGAAGAATTAATTCAACTTCGTCTTTATAATTTCCCTGATCTTCACTTCAACATTATTCAGCACAAAACATACAGATATCTGCGGAAGCAGCGATTTAATCGCCGGAAGCCATTTTTTATTTAAAAAAGTCCCTTTATCTAAATGATTGTCCCGTTCATTTTCAGGCAAACATTTATGAAATAAATAACTTTGCCCCGGAATTTAACCCACGTAAGGAATGAGGAAACAAATGATAACGGTACTTTTAATGCTGATCTGGCTTTGCCAGCTATCAGGCCGTTATGTGGTGATGATTGGGTTTTATGTAAACCAGGAATACATCGCCAAAAATTTATGTATTAACCGCAATCAACCACAACTGCATTGTAACGGTAAATGTCACCTTACCAAACAACTCCGTGAAGAAGACCGGAAAGAACACGAAAGCCCCTGGAGCAAAACAGATAACAGGAGCGAAATATTCTATGCCCATCTCCCTGGTAATAATATTTTCAAACCCGCATTCACTGCTGTGGATACAAACTACCCGCTATGTTTTAATATAGGCGTTCCCGTTGATCAGCCATCAGCCGTTTTTCGTCCACCCATCGCGGGAGTTCCGCATATGCTTTAAAAGCCTGCATCCCTTGCAGGCAGGGCTATCTATTGCCCGTGCCATTCATAATTATTTCTTCATAACACCATTTAACATGTATCGTATCAGGCAAATTATACTCACCATCCTGGTGATCAGCAGTGGCATATCCGCCTGCAAAAAAGACAATACCACCCCGGTAGCAGATGAAACCGTGAAAGCCACCTTATCTATTCAGTTTGATAACATCGCAGGCGATAAAAATCTCCAGCTGAATACCGGCACTTATATCAACGCAGCAGGAGAAACCTTTAAAGTAGACCGCCTGAAATATTTCATCACCAATATTAAAGTGAGAAATGCAGGCGGACAGGAATATATCGTTCCCAAAGACAGCAGCTATTTCCTCGTATCAGAATCAGAAGCAGCATCGCAATTTGTAAAAGTGCGTGTACCGGAAGGAGAATATACGTCCCTGAGTTTCATCCTGGGGGTAGATAGCCTGAGCAGTGTAATGGAGGTGAGTAAGCGCACCGGCGTGCTCGACCCTTCCGCCGGAATGGACGATGGCATGTACTGGAGCTGGAACATGGGATACATCTTCTTTAAAATGGAAGGCATCTCTGATGCCGCCCCAACAGACCCCAGCGGGCAACACAAATTCCGGTACCACATCGGCGGCTTCGGTGGATACAGCGCACCTACCTTAAACAATAACAGGACCATTACTATTAACCTCACCGCCGGCGGCGCAGCAAAAGTGCGGCAGGGCAGGGAAGCGAACATCCACCTCATGGTAGACATCCTGAAAATGTTCAATGGCGCTACTACCGTCAGCATTTTAACCAATCCCACGGTGATGTTTGGCGACTTCAGCGCAAAGATCGCGGATAACTATACACATATGTTCCACCACGATCATACGGAGAACTAAAACTAACGGTCATGACTAAACTAAGATGGGGTATCTTCCTGGTACTCCTTTTACCGGCATGCAGCAAAAGCGATGAACTAAAGGAACCGGCCGGCACATTTACCGGTTTTCAGCAGCCCGCAGGATTCCCTGCGCCGGTATATAAACTGGTCAGCAATCCCGTCACCAAAGAAGGCTTTGAGCTTGGACGCAAGCTGTTCTATGAGCCGCGGCTTTCCCGCAATAACACCATTTCATGCGGCAGCTGTCACATTCAAACCGCGGCCTTTACCCATCACGGGCATGATGTAAGTCATGGTATCGACGACCGGCTGGGCAGCCGCAATTCTCCGCCCATCATGAACCTGGCATGGAATACTACCTTCATGTGGGATGGCGGTGTTTTTGACCTCGACCTGCAGCCGGTAGCGCCCATCACCAACTTCGTGGAAATGGATGAAACAGTGGGGAACGTGCTGAATAAACTACGTCAAACATCGCCTTACCCGGCGCTGTTCAAAAAAGTATTCGGCACAGAAGAAATCACCACCGCCCGGATGATGAAAGCACTCTCGCAATTTATGGTAATGGTGGTCAGCGACCAGTCGAAATACGATAGCGTAACCCGTAAACAGGCCACCTTCACACCGGCGGAACAACAGGGCTATACCTTGTTCCGGCAGAAATGCAGCAGCTGCCACCAGGAGCCGCTGTTCACCGATCATTCCTTCCGGAACAATGGTATCGGCATCGGTCCCAACAACGACGAAGGCCGGTACCCGATCACGCTGAACCCTGCCGACCGGTATAAGTTCAAAGTGCCCAGTCTGCGTAACCTCGCTTACACCGCCCCTTATATGCACGATGGCCGCTTTTATACGCTCCAGGGCGTACTAAATCACTACGCATCGGAAGTGCAGGACGGCCCAACACTCGATCCCCTGATGAAAATAAATACGAAGCCCGGAATTCCGCTCAGTGCAGCAGAACAGCAATCACTGCTGGTATTCCTCAACACACTGAACGACCGGTCTTTTGTTAAAGACAAACGGTTCTCAGAAGAATCACAATAAAATATCCAACTAATGAAAAAAATACTACTGTTGATGATGGGTATAGCCACCGGCATCTATGAGGCCAGGGCCTGTGATATCTGCGGCTGTGGCGTAGGAAGCTACTACATCGGCCTGCTGCCGGATTTTAAAAAGAAGTTCATCGGTGTCCGGTACCAGTATAAAACACTGCGTTCTCACCTGGGGCCTGGAGGCACAACTTCCTATCTTACTACCAACGAAATCTACCAAACAGCAGAACTCTGGGGAGGATGGAACATCGGCAAACGCTTCCGGGTGCTGGGGTTTATACCGGTTAATTTCAACAGCCGCGAAAACCAGGGCGCCACCCTGCGTAAATCCGGTATCGGCGATATAGCAGTGGTAGGCTACTACCAGCTACTGGATAAACAACATACTACCGGCAATGGTAAACTGTTGGTACAATCGCTATGGATAGGAGGGGGCATAAAAGTACCCACCGGGAAATATGAGCCCGCAGAGCACAAGGAAAATGAAGACACACCTAATAATTTCCAGCTGGGCACTGCCAGCACCGACTTCACTCTAAATGCCATGTACGATGTGCGGCTAATGGACTTCGGCGTAAATGCGAATGTAAGCTACAAGATCAACACCGCTAATAAATACGACTACCAGTATGGAAATAAATTCACGGCAAACATACTGGCCTATTATAAAATAAGAACAGCAGAAAAAGTAACGCTGGCGCCCAATGCAGGCATACTGTACGAAACAGCCGAAAAGGATACGGAAGCAAAAAAGTATGCAGTGGATATTTCAGGCGGGCATTCGCTCCTGGCTACGGCGGGGCTGGAAGCCACTATGGGCGTTGTTTCCGTGGGAGGTAATTTTCAACCCGTTATTTCACAACAGCTGGCCGATAGCCGGATTAAAGCCGGAAATCGTGTAATGGTACACGTTACTTATTTGTTTTAGTCCGCATATAAATTATGCCCACGCGATGGTAAACAGGTGAAAGCCATTTTCGAAACGATAGCTTTCCTGCCAGCCATGTAGCTGGCAAATCTGGCGCACAATAGCCAGTCCCAGACCGGTGCCGGTTGTGTTGGGGGAGGAAGTGCCAAAACGCCGGAAAAGCATTTTCTCCTCCAATGGCATGGCGCCTGTATTGGATATTTCCAGCAATTGTGCCTTCAGGGTAATGGTAACCGTATCTTTCGGATGACTGTGCCGCACAGCATTCATGATCAGGTTGGTGAGCATGATCTCTGCCAGTATTTTATTGCCTGATAACACAACGTCCGGTGCAATGTGTTTTACTACCTGCAGTTGTTTGTCTTCCAGGAAATCGTCCAGTAACGAAATATGATTTTCCAACAGCGCCGATAAGTTGATGGCTTCTTTCCCGGAAAACTGGCTGTTCTCAATTTTGGCCAGTAGCAGCAGGTTTTTATTGATGCGTGTTACCTTCGACAACGATTGATGCGCCTCATCGATGAGCGCAGATTGTTCGCCTGTGATGGGTTTGCTCTGGTGCAGCAGGTCCAGCTTGAACTTCACAATAGATAACGGCGTTTGCAATTCGTGCGATGCATTTTGAGTGAACTCCTTTTGTTGTTTGTATACCGCAATATTACCCGCAATGAGTTTTTCCAGGTGATGATTGAGCGTCTCAAATTCTTCAATCCCGGTTTTTTCAAATTCAATGGCATATTGCTTGTGAAGGTCAAACGACTGGATCTTTTGCAGGCTGCTGTAAAAAGGACGCCACAATTTTTCCGATGTTCGGTTATTGATAAAAATAAGACCGCCCAACAGGATCAGGAAGAAAAGAAATGCCACACCTGCAATGGCGATAATGGTTTCATGCGATTCTTCCATATTCACTTCCTGTGTAAGCCGGAGTACTTTTCCATTGATCGTAAAGTAGGTAACCAGCCCCTGGAACCTGTCCCGGCCCTTTGCGGGGATGTATTTATTTTTCCGGTAGATGTTATACGTGGAGTCCGGCCGCAGTGCGGCAACAGGTTGTAATTGTGTTTCCGGCTGCAGTTTATTCCAGAGTGCCACGCTTTCAGTGAGTTCTTTATCAGTAAGGGAAAGTGCCTGCAGGTTTTGCCGGGTGGTGGCGCTTACAATGCGGTTATGTTCTTTTAATTCATGTGCCCATATGAAATCTATAATAGCGTAATAGGCGGGAATGCTGCACGCCAGCACAATTCCGGCGTATAGCACAAATGCCCTCATCGATTTATTAAGCAACTTATTCATAGCCTTGCAGGATGCTTTAAGGCTGCTAAGATAAACTATACTTCCCACCTGTACCCGGTGCCGTAAATAGTTTTCAGGTAATGACTGCACCCTGCTTCGCCCAGTTTCTTTTTCAGGTTTTTGATGTGGGCGTAAATGAAGTTATGATCATCGAGCATCCCGGCAATGTCACCCGACAGGTGTTCTGCCAGCGCGTTTTTAGAGATAACTTTATTTTTGTTGCCGATGAAATAGAGTAACAGGCCAAATTCTTTTTTGGTGAGAATCACCGGTGCATTATTGATGAGCACTGTTTTCGACAACAGGTTAATGGTGAGTTCATTTTGCCGGATAATATTGCTGTTATTGAATTTCCTTCTCCTGATAATAGAAAAAATCCTGGCCGATAGTTCCGGTAAATGAAAGGGTTTGGCGAGGTAATCATCCGCCCCGGTTTGTAGTCCCTGTATCTTATCTTCATAAGAATCTTTCGCGGAAATGATAATAATGCCTTCTTCCTTATCCCTTTTTTTTATTTCTTCCAGCAGCCTGATGCCATCGCCGCCGGGTAGCATCAGGTCCAGCAGGATGCATTCATATTCAAACATTTCTATTTTTGCCAATGCCTGTTGGTAGGTACCGGCATATTCACATACATAATTTTCACCTGACAAATAAGAGATAATGCTTTGTGCCAGCTGTATCTCGTCTTCTATAATCAGTAATTTCATGGCACTAAATTAGGTTTCAATTCTGAATAAATTCTGAATTTATCCACTGCCAGCATGGACTTGATGCCGTGTAGTCATCCTGTTTATCTTTCTTTATAATTCTTAATTAATTGTATAACATGCATTTATGAATTGTATTGTGTTTTTATTTATCTTTCAGGAGATGAATAACGGCGGGATCGCCCAATTTATAGGAGTAAATCACGGTACACAGGGGAGTGGAACTTTTCCCGATCCGTCTGAGCTAATCGATGGGATTGATTTTTCTTTGCACAAAATTAATCTCGTTGAAACATTTATACCTTATTCTCGGCCTCATTTTTATCAACCTTACTGTACTGGCACAAACGGGTGTCATTAAAGGAAAGATCAGCTCCGCCGACGGGCAGCCTGCAGCATTTGTAACGATTGGATTGAAAGATACTAAAAAGGGTACCCTGACAGACGAAGCTGGTCAGTTTACATTGAAAAATGTAAAGCCCGGTAACTATACACTGGTCATCTCTTACACCGGCGCTAAAACACTGCATCAATCCGTAACTATCGGCACAGATGAAGTAACCGCCGTAAATATAGCACTGGAAGCTACCGCCAGCCAGTTAAACGAAGTAGTGGTAGATGGCACTAAAACCAGAACGATTAATAAAAGACCGGTAAGCATCGGGAAATTACCGGTACCGGTAATGGATCTGCCGCAAAGCGTGGCGATCATTGGTCATGAAGTACTGGAAAACCAGCAGGCACAACGCCTCAGCGATGTGGTAAAGAACATCAACGGCGTATACATGGCCTCCATGAGAGCTGGTACACAGGAAACATTTAACGCCCGGGGCTACGGATTTTCCAGCACCAATACCTTCAAGAACGGCGCCCGCGTTAATTCCGGCGCTATGCCCGAAATGAGCTCTCTCGAAAGGGTAGAAGTGCTGAAAGGCAGCGCGGCCATCCTGTATGGCAACGTATCTCCCGGCGCTGTTATGAACATGGTTACGAAACAACCCAAATTCAATTTTGGTGGTGAAGTAAATCTCCGTGCCGGCAGCTACGGATTGCTGAAACCCGCCTTTGACATATACGGCCCTCTGTCGTCCAAAATAGCCTACCGCGTAAACGGTACCTTTGAAACCGCCGACAGCTACCGCGATCAGGTACACTCCAAACGCTACTATGTAAATCCCTCCCTGTTGTTCAAACTGAGCGACCGCACGGAATTAGTGGTGCAGGCAGATTACCTGAAACACGACTTCACACCGGATTTTGGTACCGGTTCCATCGGCGATACGGCATTGATCAAAACGTCGCGCAACACTTTCTACGGCGCTCCCTGGCAGTATGCACACACGCAGCAAACCACTGCATCTGCCAACATCAAACATAAACTGAACGATAACTGGGCAATCACCGGTAACATTGCTTACTCTAAATATTACCGGGACTATTATTCCATAGAAAGGATCCAGGCGAAAGGCGACAGCACCTGGGCGCGCCCGCTGGGAAGAAATGGCACCAATGAAGATTACTACGCCGCACAGGTGGATTTAACCGGCAAAGTAAGGACCGGCGCCATAGAGCATACGATCCTCGCCGGCGTGGATGCCGACAGGTACCTCACAGGCACTTATGGATACACCGTACCATCTATCAACAAAACAACCGGTATCTATGATATCATCAATGTATACGAACCCAATAAATTCCCGCGTCGTACCGATATGCCGGTAGATACACTGAAAACGATTCTCAATGCACCGGTTAACCGGTTAGGCGCTTATGTACAGGATCTGATCAGCATCTCAGAAAAGATCAAAGTACTGGCAGGTGTGCGTTTCTCTTACCTGCAAACAGAAGCCCCGGTTACCTACAACTTTAAAGGTGGTAAAACCTCCGGTAAATCTAAATATGATCACGCATTTTCACCCCGCTTCGGCCTGGTGTATAAGCCTGTTGCATCTACGGCTGTATTTGCAAGCTACTCCACTTCGTTTACCCCTAACAGTGGTCAGGATATCTATGGCGCAAACCTGGAACCATCCATTATTGAACAGTATGAATTGGGCGTGAAAAACGATATTCTGAAAGGACGTTTGTCCGTTAACGTTACTGCCTACCGCATCCGGAATAACAACTATGCACAAATGGCAGCGTTTAAGAGCGATGGTACAATTAACAGCAACACCAGTGTAAAAACCCTGATCGGTGAAACCCTCAGCCAGGGCGTGGAACTGGATGTCGCAGGTCATCCCGTAGCAGGTCTGGATCTCGTAGCAGGCTACAGCTATAACAGCATGACGATCGAAAAAACGCCTGGTCTTACCGGCAGCTCCATAGAAGGAGAACGCCTGGTAGGTAACCCGAATCACACCGCCAATGCAAGCGCATTTTATACTTTACAGGAAACAAAACTGAAAGGACTGAAAGTGGGTGTTGGATATTACTACCTCGGTCAGCGCTATGCGGGCTGGAACAATACTATCAATCAAACACAAAAATACAACCGCCTGATTTCTGTTCCCGGCTTCTCTACCCTCGACCTGAGCGCAGGATATGTTTTCAAACGCTTTGCAGTAATGGGTAAAGTATCCAATGTTACCAATACTTATAGCTACTACGTACACGAAAACTATAGCATCAACCCAATACCGCCTACCCAGTTTACCGGAACGGTGTCTTACAAGTTCTAAGAGATCGCCTTCGGCGATTTTAAATTGTCTTGGAGCAGGATTACGCTGATTATACTGATTTTTTTGATTTTTATTTTTTTGATTTTATAAAGGATTAAGGGAGATATAAGCGGATATATTCGCTTTTATCTCCCTTAATTATTATTAAATCATAAAAAATCAAAAGAATAAAAATCAAAAAAATCAGTATAATCAGCGTAATCCTGCTCCAAGACAATTTAAAATCGCCGAAGGCGATCTCCTCCCCAAACAATTTCCCGCCTTAGTTGTTCAGTAAGGAACCGTCTTATTCACCCGTTAAGTACAACATGATGATCAGAGTAATACTCACCTCTATTCTTTTTTTATGCATAAGCCAATTGTTGTTTGCCCAGGATGCCAATTATTGGTCCGGTAACTATGGCCCCGGTGGCTTTTTTACTCCCGGCGCTGTTATCGCCAACAACAGGGACAGCGGCGTCCTTTTTTATAATCCCGCATTGCAGGCGCTTACCAGAAAGAAAACCGCTTCTATCTCAGGAACAGTGTACCAGGTGGAATCCATCAAGGTTAAGAATGGCGCCGGTACCGGGAAAAACCTGCATTCACGTATTACCTCCAGTGTCCCCCAGATGTTATCCGGTATCGTATCGGTGGGCCGCAGGAAACCCCTTTATATAGGCTATGCACTTACACACACCTCTGTGCTGAATTACAATGTATCGCAGCAACAGGATACAAAGCTCAATGTGGTAGGTGGCAACGGAAATCCCGCGTTGGAATATTATATCGGCCAGTATAATTTTCAGAACATTACCCGGGAAACATCTGCCCTTATCAGCTCGGGATTTAAACTTTCCAACCGCTGGGCAATCGGTTTTATGGCGGAAGGACAATCCCGCTCTCAGCACTACAGCGAAAATTTCACCGCCCGTGCGCTGTTGGGCGACAATACCTCCAGCACCATGCCGCTGGCCAGTAATGAGGGCGCCTACCAGGTAGATTATCATCACATCGGTTTGAAATTGAGGGTTGGTTTTAGCTATGAAGCAGAGAAACATCATTTCGGACTATTACTTTCTTCCCCCCTTATTCACCTGCAAGGAAAAGGAACTTTACTGAGTAATAATGCTATCGCAAATGTCCATTACTTAGATCAGGAAGCCATCAACCTGCTGGCAAACACCCGGCAAACAAATCTGAAAACAAACTATAAAATGCCCGCCAGCATAGCTTTAGGCTATGCATACGACTATCGCAAAGGTCAGGTATATATGGCGGCAGAATACTTCCTGAAAGTAAAAGATTACAATATTCTTACCCCGCGTCCTGAAATTTTTGAAAGACCAGACACCGGGAATAATAATTCAACTGCCATCGCATTGCTGGAAATGCGGGAAGGCAGAAGAGCTATTTTTAATATGTCCGTTGGCGTTAGCTACCTGCTGAAACCACAATTAACGGGCTATTGTTCCTTCAGAACTGATTTTAATTATGCTGATAGAAAAGATACCAATGGATTTTCACCTAATACATCTACCTGGGATAACTACTATTGCCAGCTGGGAGTAAACATCAAAAGAAGCCGATACAATCTCCGTACAGGTATTTTATTGGGTTACGGCCACACCGGCAACTATCAGCAACCCATTAACTTCGATGATCCAAAAGAGTCTAACCTGCTGACTGGTGTCATTGGCACGGTACCGGCTACACGAATGACTGCTGCTTTGATGATCGCCTTTATTCATAACCTGTAAATATCCTTTACACGAAAAATGGTTTCGTAGCGTTTGATAAATACATTTTCAACCCAGGCGAAGATGAGCAGACAGATATCATGGTGAAAAAAAATTTAAATTCTGACAAATGAGTTTCAATACACAACCCATATTAGAAAACGAAAAAGTGATCCTTTACCCGTTGGAAGGAAAAGATTTTGAAGCTTTATACGCCGTAGCATCAGACCCGGAAATATGGCGGCAGCATCCGAATCAGGATCGTTGGAAAAGAGAAGTATTCCAGGTGTTCTTCGACGGGGCAATGCAAAGCGAAGGAGCATTTAAAGTAGTGGATAAAGCCACAGGGAACATTATAGGAAGTACACGGATTTATAACTATGATGAACAGGACAACAGCATATTCATAGGCTATACATTTTACGCTACATCGTGTTGGGGAAAGGGTATTAACCAATCAGTAAAAACGATCATGTTGGATTATGTTTTTCAATTTGTTGAAAAAGTTTATTTCCATATCGGAGCCGGCAATATCCGTTCACAAATTGCCATTGGCCGTATTGGTGCAGAAAAAATTGCAGAGGAGGAGGTGATTTATGACGGAGAAACGCCCAGGTTAAATTTTGTGTATGAAATCAGTAAAGGAAACTGGAGATGAAGTGATTTAAGGAAATCTCCCGCTAGTGGTGACCCCGGAAACGATGCTAAATATTTTTTGATGATTAGCAGTAAGATGGATGCCAGTTAGTGGTCGTTATCTCTCTGTTTGCCCAATTGTATCTCTCTGTTCATTTTGTTCATTACTGCCAATTATTATTATTGTTTGTTGGACATTTTAAATGTTTTTGTATATTCGTACAGCCTTCGATGTAATGCAAATAGAGCTTACTGTAAAAGTGCCTTACCACTCTGCTATTCTTCAATTTAATGTCGCTATGCATTTAAAGATGTATTAACCTAAAGTGTCTCTCCCTTTGATTTGGGGGCTGGATTCGCTTTTTCTTTAACAAACCGTTTTTATGAAAACCTTTTAGCAAATCATCATCAGCAATGAAGAACCCGACCGCGACAGCTAATTGTCTTAATGTTTATTGTTACTTGAGTAAGTAACAGGTTATTGTTATTGTCATGTGGATAGTTTCGTTTATACTATAACGTTATATGTCTACCCTGTTTAGAACAAGGAAAGCTATTATTTAACCTTGTGATTTGAATGGCCGGAAGGTCATACTGGCTATGTATTGCCGCTGCTGCATTAGTGGAGCATCCGGGGATGCAGGCAGGACAGGAGTTTTTTGCCTTGTGAAATCAAAATCATTGAAAAATATACAGTATAGTCCAGGCATAGTAAACACAATGCAGTGATATGAGGAATAAATACATCCGGATCTTGTCTACGTCATTGCATAATAACAGGAATTTTCTGTAAAAGCTATTCTATTACACCCATTGAAATCAATTTATTGAAAAGATAAATCCCATTATATGAGAACCATAATCTTATTCCGCATTGTTGTGGTGTTGCTCTCCCTGTTTAATTTTTATACGCAGCATAATGCTATTGATACTGGCACTGATAAACCCTGCAGTAGTCCACGTTCAGGAGATATTACCCATCATGATGATATACTTATTCCGGAGCGATAGTCGCCGTGCCGGAATGCTCCATCTAATAATGAAACCGTCTTCCCTCATCAAACTTTTATGATAATGATCCAGGATAATTCTACTCTCAGTAAATCACGGATTGACGTTAAATGGTTATTATATTTATTCGCCGGATCCCATAAAACGGCCAGCAGCGTTTTCGTTGCCATGTTGTTACACTGTATATTCATTTATAGCGTAAATGCACAATCTTCCTGGACGGTGCAAACAACAGCCACTCCGCCGCAAGGCAGTCAGTTTAATTGTCAGACATTATATATATCCTACGGGGCGAGTAATATCGTCGGCCTGGTAAATGATGCAAATGGCAGCCCTTCACTGACCAATCCCGTTGGCCGCTTTGTGGCTACTATTGGCGCACCTAATGCCGCTCCCGCGGATGGTTTCAGCTATTGGGTGGGCAGCCTCGCAATAGGCGTCGATCCTGTAAGCGGACAACCCGCAGCCTTCGGAACTACCTGGGGACATGGCGGACAATCGAACAGACCTATTTATAAATTAGTCAACGGAGCAGCTACAATTACGGACTCCATTTATAACGGATTGAAACGAACCACCCCGGATTTAGATCCGTGGGGTGGATTATCCTTTAACAGCGTAGATAGAAAATTATACGGCGTTGTAAATAACTCGCAACAACAGAATGCTGACTACGTAGTGTTTAGAATGGATCTGAAAACGGGAGTAGTGGAGAAACAAGCCATTTCGTTACCAGGTGCTACAAATGCGCTTCAAAGTTTGGTGCCGGATATGTTTTTTGATCAGGCTGGCGCCGGATATCTCGGCGCTAAAACAAATGCAGATCCCGGCAATAACTCCTGGACCATATACCGGGTGGACTTCACTAAATCTACCTGGGTAGGAGAGCCCTTTATTAATCTCACCGGGCTGAATAGTTTTGACTTCTACGGCGCCGCTTATCTCAATGGTAATATCTACCTGGGAGCCAGTGCCGGCGCTATTTATCAGGTGCCCTTCCAGCGGAATCTGCAGGGCATAAATCTCACTGCTGCTTCTCCACGTATCGCTAATTATACAACAGGCATTGAAACGCCTCCGAATATGTCGCCGTCAGTAGACGGCTTTGCTGTTTCAGATCTGGGCTCCTGCGCATTGGCGCCGGTACCGCCGGTTCAGCCTAAGTTTGCATGTACGTCTGTTATAGGTTACCTGGTACAAGGTACCGTAGCAAGCGCCTATGAAGTGAATTTGGCCACAGGTACATCCACATTGGCTAAAGCAGGTCTGATAAATGATGTAGCAAACCAGGAGATAAATGCCATCGGTTATAACATAAAAGATAATTATGTCTGGGGCCATCGGCCCAATACGAATCAGATTGTTCGCATTGGCAGCGACTGGTCGGTTGAGTTAATTACCATTCCGGGGCTGCCGGCAAATGTCAATCTGTATATTGGAGATGTAAGTAGTAATGGGGTACTGTTTTTATACAACGGTCAGGCCAATACTATTTACAGGATAGATGTAGACCCGGCCTCGCCGACATATCTTCAACTGCTGCCTGATCTGACCACTACCTCTTCCAATATCTTCGACTGGGCATTTAGCCCCGTCGATGGAAACCTGTATACAATAACGGCCGGAGGTGGCGCCGGAGATGCTGCATACCAGTTACTTCGTTTTGACCCTTCCTCCGGCGCCCGTACAATCGTAGGCGCCATCACCGGCGGCGGTATCCAGATAGATAATCCCAACGCGCAATTCGGCGCAGTTTATATGGACGATGAAGGTAGCTTGTTTATGAGCGCTAATACATCCGGTAAGATCTACCGGCTCCGCAATCCCCATACCGGTAATCTGACTGCCGAATTTATAGCCAACGGGCCCAGCTCAACACAAAATGACGGCGCCCGTTGTCCATTGTCGCCGATAGGCGGAGTACCTCCGAAAGCAATAAATGATACTGCCGTTACAGATGTGAACGTACCGGTATCCATTGGTGTGCTGACAAATGATATCGCCGGGGATTCTCCTGTAAATACAGGTAGCGTTGCTATCATCACCCAACCGCAAAACGGAACCGTAACCATTGGCGCAGCTGGTGTGCTGCAGTATACCCCAACTAACGGTTACGTGGGTACGGATAGTTTGAAATATACTGTTGCCGATACAACTGGTGCTATATCCAATATAGCTACCGTGTATATCACTATTAATCCGCCGAAAGCGGTTGACGTGGCCATTGTGAAAAGTGGCCCGGCAATGGTGTTGCCTAATGGCGCTTTAAGTTATAAATTGTATGTCACTAATGCCGGACCTGTTAATGTTAGTAATGTAGCAGTAACAGATTCGACAGTTGCAAACTTTACAGCTACCAGTGTTACATGTGTTGCAGGAAGTGGGACAGGAGGAAACGCCGGTTGTCCGGTTACACTCTCTGTTGCAGCTCTTCAGGGTGCTGGATTGATCATACCAACATTACCTGCGGGTAGTTCAGTAGAACTAACAGTAACAGGTACGGCAGGAAACACCGGAACGATTTTTAATTCAGCTGCAGTAAGTGTTTCCGGAGGCTTAACGGATTCTATTCCCGGAAATAACAGAAGTACGGCTATAACTGCAATTAGTCCGGCCTGTACGGGAACACAAACCATTTATATGCTCGATCCGCAAGCTACGCTTGCAGCAGCAGGTGCAGTAGGCGCCAATGGAGGAACTGTAAACCTGGTGTATAACCTGACAAGTGGTACCGCCATACCCGGTATAGGTAACAGCTTTACGGTACCTGTGCAGTATTCAGATTTTAACCAGCACTTCGCAGGCTCCAACCATACCTGGGGTAATTATTTTGCCTATGCGCCTAATGATTGGGATGGAGTTAGAAATACGCCGGCCTTTGGTATAGTACCCAATCATGCAAGTCAGTTTGTTGGGCTACCTGCAAACAATACCACACAGGAGCCAACTACTTCTCCCAACGTAACGGACCTGTTTTTTACCAACTATTTGGCAAACAATACCCTCACGCAGTTGGGTACCTTTAATATCACAATAGGTACATTGCCTGCTCCTCCGCCAGGAGTAACGCTGATATCTGATACCATACGCATATTCTCCTCCAATAATTTAAGCACCAATGGCAATGGTAATAACCAGGCCGGTTTCTGGGTGAAACTAATTGCGCAAACAGGCGTGCATACATTCAGCAACACAGCTCAAACTGATCCGCTCGTAGTTGCTTACGGTAATACCTATACGTATAAATACAGTTCTTTCTCAGATGGAACAACTCCAACTGGCGCCGACAGGGGAGTAATAATTGATTACGGTAAAGTAGTATTCTGTACTCCGCTGGATCCTGTTGCTAAGAGCGATACGGCCGACACAGATGTTAATAAACCGGTGCAGATAGATATATTGGCCAATGATTCAGCTACCGGTGCACCAATCAATAAAGACAGTACCGCTATTACACTGCAACCTCAGCATGGTACTTTAACTGTTGACACGAGTGGTAAGATTACTTATACGCCGGCAACAGATTACACGGGAACAGACAGCCTTAAGTATAGGGTGAAAGATACAGCCGGTGCAGTATCTAATATCGCTACGGTGTATATCACGATTCATGCTCTTCAGCCTCCTTTTGCATGTACTGCCGTTTTAGGTTACCTGGTACAGGATACCGTAGCAAGCGCATATGAAGTGAATCTGGCTACAGGCGTATCCACACTGGTTAAATCAGGCTTGATAAATGACGTGGTGAATCGGGGCGTAAATGCCATCGGGTATAACGCAAAAGACAATTACATCTGGGGACAGCGGGGTAATACCAATCAGCTCGTTCGTATCGGCAGTGATTGGTCAACCCGGTTATTCCCAATTGCAGGATTGCCTTCAAATCCGAGTGCATACATCGGAGATGTAAGTAGTGATGGAGTACTGTTCATGTACAGCGGCACAGCCAATATTATTTACAGGGCAGATGTAAACCCGGCTTCGCCTACTTATCTGCAACTACTACCTAATCTTACCACTACTACTTCCAATATCTTCGATTGGGCGTTCAGTCCTGTTGATGGAAACCTGTATACCATCAGCGCAGGTGGTGGCACAGGAGATGCTGCGTTCCAGCTCCTCCGCTTTAACCCTTCCACCGGGGCCCGCACCATAGTAGGTGTTGTAACAGGCGGCGGTATTCAGGTAGATAATCCCAACCCACAGTTTGGAGCTGTTTATATGGATGACGAAGGGAGTTTGTTTGTGAGCGCCAATACGTCCGGTAAGATCTACCGGATCCGTAATCCACATACTGGCGGTATCGTAGCGGAATTTATGGCGAACGGCCCCGCTTCCACCGGAAACGATGGCGCCCGTTGTCCTTTATCATCCATTGCGGGTACACCTCCTAAAACAATAAATGATACGGCTACCACAGTTGTTAATATACCGGTGCTGATAGATATATTAGCGAATGATTCAACATTTACTTCACCACTGAATAATGATAGTGTTACTATCATCTCACAACCACAACATGGTACTGTGAGCGCTGATACCAGTGGTAAAGTTACCTATACGCCAGCCGCAGGTTACATAGGAACCGACAGCCTGAAATATACAGTGAAAGACACCAGCGGACTGGTATCCAATGTGGCTACCGTGTATATCACCATCGATCCGCCGCCACAGCCGGTATTTTCGTGTACCACATCTTTGGGCTACCTGTTCCAGAACAGTCCTACGGATGCCTTTGTGGTAAACCTGGCAACAGGAACATCTTCACTCGGTAAGAGCGGGCTGCTGGGTACCACCAATGCAACAATGAATGCGGTTGGATATAATGTGAAAGATAATTACCTGTGGGCCTCCCGCATCGGCACCAATGAGATCGTGCGTGTTGGCAGCGATTGGTCTGTGAGAACATACCCGATAGCTGGCTTCCCGGCTAACAGCAATTCTAATATAGGAGATGTAAATAGCAATGGCGTGATGTATTGGTATACAACCAGCACAACTACCATCTACCGGATCGATCTTGATCCGGCATCCGCCACCTACCTGCAGTTATTGCCTTCACTGACAACAACAGCTACTAATATTTCTGACTGGGCATTTAGTCCGATAGATGGTAATCTTTATGCGCTCAACAATAATAACAACGATCCAACGAATGCTTTCAATTTATACCGCTTTAATCCGGCTACAGGCGCACGTACTAACCTCGGAAAAGTTGCCGGTGGTGGTATACAGGCCGCTGGTAATCTTGCCTTCGGCGCTGCCTATATGGATAACGACGGCAACTTGTATGTAAGTAATAATGAAACCGGTAACATTTACCGGATCGCCAGTCCGCATACAGGAGGCATCGTTGCCAGCCTTGTTGCTCAGGGGCCGCTTTCCGGCAATAATGATGGTGCCCGGTGTCCATCTACACCGATAGTAAATCCGCCGGTGGCAGTAAATGATATCGCCAGCACCCCTGTTAATATGCTGGTGCTGATAAATATACTCGCTAATGATTCGGCATCCACTTCACCGCTGAATAACGATAGTGTTGCTATCATCACACCACCACAACATGGTAGCATAACTGTTGACACCAGCGGTAAAGTTACCTACACGCCGGCTCCGGGTTATACAGGAACAGACAGCCTCACATATACCGTAAAGGATGCAGCTGGCCTGACTTCTAACATAGCTACTGTAGTAATCACAATAACCGCAGCACCAATGCCACCGGTAGCTGTGAACGACTCAACAACTACCCCTCTGAATACCCCCGTAACAATACCGGTATTGTCTAACGATTCCACAAAAATGAATCCGATAGATACCGCCGGTGTTGTTATTATCCAACAGCCTAAACATGGTACGGTAACAGTAAACCCTGACGGCACAGTCACATACACACCAACGAATAACTACGCAGGTTTAGATACATTGCTGTACACCGTGAAAGATACCAGCGGCTTAGTATCCAACCCGGCCACTGTAGTCATCAAAACCTCTGGCGTAGCGCCTACACCGGTTGATGATGCAGGCGCCACACCGCCAAACACACCAGTGACCATACCGGTGCTGAACAACGACGGCGGTCCGCTGGACAGCACCACGGTAACCATCGTAACGCCACCAACACACGGTACGGTAGTCGTAAATCCTGATGGCACCGTGACATACACGCCAAACCCAGGATATAGCGGTCCGGATACACTCACCTACACGGTGAAGAGTCCAGACGGTACCACATCAGTACCTGCGAAAGTAGTTATCACTACCACACCGGCGCCAATACCACCGGTAGCAGTGAACGATTCTACCAGTACGCCACTGAATACGCCAGTAACTATACCAGTACTGAGCAACGACTCGGCGAAAACATACCCGATAGCACCAGCTACGGTAGTGATCACGCAACAACCTAAACATGGTACGGTAACAGTAAACCCTGACGGTACAGTCACATACACACCAACGAATAACTACGCAGGTTTAGATACATTGCTGTACACCGTGAAAGATACCAGTGGCTTAGTATCCAGTCCGGCCACCGTGATCATCACCATACCAGGCGTAGCGCCTACACCGGTTGATGATGCAGGCGCCACACCGCCAAACACACCAGTAACCATACCGGTGCTGAACAACGACGGCGGTCCATTGGACAGCACTACGGTAACCATCGTAACGCCACCAACACACGGCACAGTAGTCGTAAATCCTGATGGCACCGTGACATACACGCCAAACCCAGGATACAGCGGGCCGGATACACTCACGTACACGGTGAAGAGTCCAGACGGTACCACATCAGTACCCGCGAAAGTGATCATCACCGTAACCGCAGCGCCAGTGTCGCCGGTAGCGGTAAACGATTCTACCAGTACGCCACTGAATACGCCAGTAACTATACCAGTACTGAGCAACGACTCGGCGAAAACATACCCGATAGCACCATCTACAGTAGTAATCACGCAACAACCTAAACATGGTACGGTAACAGTAAACCCTGACGGCACAGTCACATACACACCAACGAATAACTACGCAGGTTTAGATACATTGCTGTACACCGTGAAAGATACCAGTGGCTTAGTATCCAGTCCAGCCACCGTGATCATCACCATACCAGGCGTAGCGCCTACACCGGTTGATGATGCAGGCGCCACACCGCCAAACACGCCAGTAACCATACCGGTGCTGAACAACGACGGCAGTCCATTGGACAGCACTACGGTAACCATCGTAACGCCACCAACACACGGCACAGTAGTCGTAAATCCTGATGGCACCGTGACATACACGCCAAACCCAGGATATAGCGGTCCGGATACACTCACCTACACGGTGAAGAGTCCAGACGGTACCACATCAGTACCTGCGAAAGTAGTTATCACCACCACACCGGCGCCAATACCACCGGTAGCAGTGAACGACTCAACTACCACGCCGGCGAATACACCGGTAACCATCCCGGTACTGGGCAACGACTCAACAAAAACAAACCCGGTTGATCCATCTACAGTAGTAATCACGCAACAACCTAAACATGGTACGGTAACAGTAAACCCTGACGGCACAGTCACATACACACCAACGAATAACTACGCAGGTTTAGATACATTGCTGTACACCGTGAAAGATACCAGTGGCTTAGTATCCAACCCGGCCACTGTAGTCATCAAAACCCCTGGCGTTGCACCTACACCGGTTGATGATGCAGGCGCCACACCGCCAAACACGCCAGTAACCATACCGGTGCTGAACAACGACGGCGGTCCATTGGACAGCACCACGGTAACCATCGTAACACCACCAACACACGGTACGGTAGTCGTAAATCCTGATGGCACCGTGACATACACGCCAAACCCAGGATATAGCGGTCCGGATACACTCACGTACACGGTGAAGAGTCCAGACGGTACCACATCAGTACCCGCGAAAGTGATCATCACCGTAACCGCAGCGCCAGTGTCGCCGGTAGCGGTAAACGATTCTACCAGTACGCCACTGAATACGCCAGTAACTATACCAGTACTGAGCAACGACTCGGCGAAAACATACCCGATAGCACCATCTACAGTAGTAATCACGCAACAACCTAAACATGGTACGGTAACAGTAAACCCTGACGGCACAGTCACATACACACCAACGAATAACTACGCAGGTTTAGATACATTGCTGTACACCGTGAAAGATACCAGCGGCTTAGTATCCAGTCCGGCCACCGTGATCATCACCATACCAGGCGTAGCGCCTACACCGGTTGATGATGCAGGCGCCACACCGCCAAACACGCCAGTAACCATACCGGTACTGAACAACGACGGCGGTCCATTGGACAGCACCACGGTAACCATCGTAACGCCACCAACACACGGCACAGTAGTCGTAAATCCTGATGGCACCGTGACATACACGCCAAACCCAGGATATAGCGGTCCGGATACACTCACGTACACGGTGAAGAGTCCAGACGGTACCACATCAGTACCCGCGAAAGTAGTTATCACTACCACACCTGCGCCAATACCACCGGTAGCAGTGAACGACTCAACTACCACGCCGGCGAATACACCGGTAACCATCCCGGTACTGGGCAACGACTCAACAAAAACAAACCCGGTTGATCCATCTACAGTAGTAATCACGCAACAACCTAAACATGGTACGGTAACAGTAAACCCTGACGGCACAGTCACATACACACCAACGAATAACTACGCAGGTTTAGATACATTGCTGTACACCGTGAAAGATACCAGTGGCTTAGTATCCAACCCGGCCACTGTAGTCATCAAAACCCCTGGCGTTGCACCTACACCGGTTGATGATGCAGGCGCCACACCGCCAAACACGCCAGTAACCATACCGGTGCTGAACAACGACGGCGGTCCGCTGGACAGCACCACGGTAACCATCGTAACGCCACCAACACACGGCACAGTAGTCGTAAATCCTGATGGCACCGTGACATACACGCCAAACCCAGGATATAGCGGTCCGGATACACTCACCTACACGGTGAAGAGTCCAGACGGTACCACATCAGTACCTGCGAAAGTAGTTATCACCACCACACCGGCGCCAATACCACCGGTAGCAGTGAACGACTCAACTACCACGCCGGCGAATACACCGGTAACCATCCCGGTACTGGGCAACGACTCAACAAAAACAAACCCGGTTGATCCATCTACAGTAGTAATCACGCAACAACCTAAACATGGTACGGTAACAGTAAACCCTGACGGCACAGTCACATACACACCAACGAATAACTACGCAGGTTTAGATACATTGCTGTACACCGTGAAAGATACCAGCGGCTTAGTATCCAGTCCGGCCACCGTGATCATCACCATACCAGGCGTAGCGCCTACACCGGTTGATGATGCAGGCGCCACACCGCCAAACACGCCAGTAACCATACCGGTACTGAACAACGACGGCGGTCCATTGGACAGCACCACGGTAACCATCGTAACGCCACCAACACACGGCACAGTAGTCGTAAATCCTGATGGCACCGTGACATACACGCCAAACCCAGGATATAGCGGTCCGGATACACTCACGTACACGGTGAAGAGTCCAGACGGTACCACATCAGTACCTGCGAAAGTAGTTATCACTACCACACCTGCGCCAATACCACCGGTAGCAGTGAACGACTCAACTACCACGCCGGCGAATACACCGGTAACCATCCCGGTACTGGGCAACGACTCAACAAAAACAAACCCGGTTGATCCATCTACAGTAGTAATCACGCAACAACCTAAACATGGTACGGTAACAGTAAACCCTGACGGCACAGTCACATACACACCAACGAATAACTACGCAGGTTTAGATACATTGCTGTACACCGTGAAAGATACCAGTGGCTTAGTATCCAACCCGGCCACTGTAGTCATCAAAACCCCTGGCGTTGCACCTACACCGGTTGATGATGCAGGCGCCACACCGCCAAACACGCCAGTAACCATACCGGTGCTGAACAACGACGGCAGTCCATTGGACAGCACTACGGTAACCATCGTAACGCCACCAACACACGGCACAGTAGTCGTAAATCCTGATGGCACCGTGACATACACGCCAAACCCAGGATATAGCGGTCCGGATACACTCACCTACACGGTGAAGAGTCCAGACGGTACCACATCAGCACCCGCGAAAGTAGTTATCACTACCACACCGGCGCCAATACCACCGGTAGCAGTGAACGACTCAACTACCACGCCGGCGAATACACCGGTAACCATCCCGGTACTGGGCAACGACTCAACAAAAACAAACCCGGTTGATCCATCTACAGTAGTAATCACGCAACAACCTAAACATGGTACGCTAACCGTGAATCCAAATGGTACGGTCACTTACACACCAACACCAGGATACAACGGCCAGGACGACTTTAAGTACACCGTGAAAGATAACAAAGGCACGATATCCAATCCGGCTACTGTTGTTATTGAAGTAACACCGGTGATCGCTCCGCCTGTAGCACAAAGAGATAGCAGCTCTACGGTTACGAATAAACCGGTAGTAATACCAGTGATCGATAATGATTCCGACAGTATTGGAATAGACCGCGGCAGCATCATCATCACAGAACAACCTAAACACGGTACGGTAATCGTGAACCCCGACGGCACCATTACCTACACGCCGGATCTGGGTTACACAGGACCAGACAGTCTGAAGTATGTCATAAGGAATACAAGTGGCGTATCGTCAAACCCGGCTACGGTTGTGCTCACGGTGGAAAGCGAAGCATTGTCTGTACCAAATGCACTCTCGCCAAATGGAGACGGTAAGAACGACAAGTTTATAATAAGAGGACTGGAACGTTATCAGGGCGTAATACTGGATATCTACAACAGATGGGGTAACCAGGTATATCATTCCACTAACTATAGTAATACCTGGGATGGTAACGGACTTAACGAAGGAACTTATTATTATATTCTTAAAGTGAAAGATGCCTCCGGCGAGAAAGCCTTCAAAGGCTGGATACTATTGGTACGGTAATCATTCGCACAACACTAAAAATTATTCTATGAAAAAGGTAATCATCATCGCAATAATTGTAATAATAAGTTTTGCCGCACACGCACAGCAAAACCTTCAGTTCAGTCAGTACGCATTCAACGGCCTGAGCGTGAACCCTGCTTATGCAGGCTATAAAGAGATGTGGTATGTGAACGCAACGTACCGCGACCAATGGACCAGTTTCCCCGGAGCCCCTAAAACGGGCTCCGCATCTCTCGATGGCGTTACAAATGCTCCTGAAAACAGGGTAGGACTCGGCCTCCAGTTTATGTACGATAAACTGGGGCCGCAAAATACGCTGTCGCTCTACGGAAGCTACGCCTATAGAATACCATTGGACGAAACTGGCGACAGACGCATCTGCATCGGTCTCGGCGGAGGCTTCTCCCAATATTCAATAGATGGAACTACCTTAAAATACGGCGATGATAACGACGTGGCACTGCCACAGGGAAAAGTGAATAAAATTATCCCGGATTTTCGTTTCGGCGTGTATTATTTCACACCAAAATATTATGCAGGACTCTCTGTAATGGACCTCATGTCTACCATTACAGACGGTACCCGCTACAACTGGAATGGAAATGATTACTCCACGATCCGGAAAACAAGACATTACTATCTCACCGCAGGCGCCATGTGGCCCTTGTCAGAACAGGTATCTTTTAAACCTTCCTTTCTGGTGAAAGAAGATTTTAAAGGCCCCACCAATTTCGACCTGAACGCCTCTTTCCTTTTGGCAGAAAGAGTGTGGGTAGGCGCCTCCTGGAGAACCGGTGTGCAGATATGGGACAAACCCCATCTGCAGAACAACCTGAGCAAACAAGACGCCGTTAGCTTCCTCGTTGAATTTTTTGCAACAGAAACCATCAGGATAGGCTATGCATACGATCATACCTACAACGGCCTTTCCAATTACGCGGGAGGCTCACACGAGATATCCATAGGCTTCGCTTTCCCATCCAGGAAAAACCTGGTAAGAACATTAAGTCCGAGGTATTTCTAATACTGTATTCATTCATTTATCAGACAAATTGTACCAATATGAAGAAAATTCTCCTTACTATAATTGGGGCATTGATGCTGTTGAACGTTTGGGGACAGGAGCAGAAGCCTATGAGAAGGGTGGCAGATGAATATTTCATGCGTTATGAATATGGCGAAGCTGCTATCCGCTACGAAGATATCCTCCGTCACCGGAAAAAAGCCGATCCTGATCTGCTGCAAAACCTCGCTACCTGCTACCGCAAAATGAATCAGTACCAGGATGCCGCAGATACCTATGCAAAGGTAACCGCCGGTACAGACACTAAAGTGGAAAACTACCTGTACTATGGCGATATGCTCAAAAGCCTCGCCCGCTACGAAGACGCAAAAACACAGTATAATCAATACATACAAAAAGGTGGCTCGCAGCCAATGGCGCAGGACAGGATCGCCGGCTGCGAAGCTGCCATGATGTGGAAAGCACATCCCACCGGTCACATCATAAAAAATGCCCGCAGCATCAATAGCACTTACGCGGAATGGGGTGGCGTCTATTTTAAAAATAATATCCTGTTCACGTCAGATACCTTACGTAAAGATGAACTGGACAGCCGGAGCCGCCGCAACAAACAATCCTACGGATGGACCCTACAGGACCAGGCAAAACTATACGCACAGGACACCCTGAGCAACGGCGCTATCAGGATCAGGGATCTGTCGCCGGTACTGAACAGGTTTAAATATCACGTAGGACCACTGGTATTTACCAATAGCTATGATACCGTGATATTCACCGTCACAGACCCTTCCAAACCCCATCTGAAAAAAGTAAAACACTGGCCATTGTATGGTACCCGGCGGCTCATGATGTACCGCTCTGTCAACAAAGACGGCGCATGGCAGCCCGCTACCTCTTTCCCCTATAACAAACCCGATCAGTATTCAGTAGGACATGCTGCCCTCAGCAGGGATAATCATATTCTTTACTTCGCTTCTGATATGCCGGGTGGAAAAGGAGGTACCGATATCTGGTATTGTGTAAGACAGGCTGACGGCACTTTAGGAACGCCTATGAACTGCGGCGATGCCGTCAATACCCCGGAAGATGAACAGTTCCCCACCATCGATGAAGAAGACCATCTGTATTTCTCCAGTAAAGGCCACCTAGGGATGGGAGGCTTCGATCTGTTCAAGGCAGAAGGATCAAAAGATCAATGGTCTAAACCGGAAAACCTGGGCTCCCCCCGTAACTCACCCGGTGACGATTTTTATTACATCACCCACGGACCCAATGCGCTGTTATCTTCCAACCGTGCGGATGGAAGGGGAGATGATGATATTTATTACATGCAGCTTCCACAACCATACACACCGCTTACAGCAGTGCCTATGCTTACCATCAAACTGGAAGGCAGCATTTGTCCGCAACTGAGATTCCCCTGCGTGTATCTGTATAACAGGCAACGGAACATCGGCTGGTGCTTTGTACCCGGCCCCGATGGCCGGTTTGATGCCATGTTACAGGAAGAAACGGATTATGTGATCAGAAGCTACCAGGGAGGCGTGGTGCGCGACAGCCTCGAGTTTAATACCCGTGGCGTAAAAGGACCTGTCACCCTTCAGAAATCCCTTTGCCCCGCTAAACCATAGTCACCAATCAACTCAATAATAAATCATGTAACTGTAACTTTTATTCATTGCGCGGCCTCAGGAAAATAACAAATTGTTGTACATAGCATACGGCAATTTGAGGAATAGCATTATGGTAGAGAGCTGTCTTTCCAGACAGCTCTGTTTTTTCTACCACCTGGGCCGGAAGCTGCTTCATCCGTAAAAACCGCCTCCCGTTAACGGGTTCTGCAAATTGGCATTCCATTTGACTCTACACGGTTATAAATAACAAGGTCATGAAAAAGATATTGATAGTCACTTGTTTGGCCATAGCCGGTTTGTTCATTGGAAATAACGGCTATGCGCAGGTAAGGGTAAATGTAAACGTTAATATTGGCAGCCAGCCTTTATGGGGCCCTGTTGGTTACGATTATGCAGAATACTATTATCTGCCCGATGTGGATGCCTACTATTACGTGCCCGAACGACGCTTTATATACCTCAACGGCGGACGATGGATCTTTGCACCGTCTTTACCGGCCAGCTACCATTACGATTTAAACAGGGGATATAAGGTAGTAGTCAATGAACCTAAACCATACCTTCATCCGGATGTGTACCGCAGCAAATACGGAAGGTATAAAGGTAACTATGGCAAACAGCAGATCATCCGTTACAGCAACGATGAAAAATATTACGTGGTAAAAGGACATCCAAAGAATGGTAAATACAAAGAAGGAAAAGATAATAAGGGCTATAAAGACAAAGGCAACAAGGGTAATAACGGAAAAGGACATGGCAAAAAAGACTAGTTTTTCTCATTTTAAAACAAAAGTTAACCTCTATGGCAAAACAAACAGGGTTGCTCCGCTTTACCGGTAAGCTGGGCAATATCATCGGATACCGGAGGAACGGAAACTATTTCGTTCGCACCCTGCCGGAAGCAGTACGGCAAACCGCCGCTACCCGGCAGGCTTCACGGAATTTTGGCGCCGCCAGCAGGAAAGGAAAACTGATCCGGCGGGCCATCGTCCCACAGCTGCATATTCACCACGACGGCTCGCTTGTTAACCGCCTGAACAAAGCGTTGATACAAACAAACAGTGAATCGCTCCGTGGCATCGAAGGGTTTCGTATAAACCGCCATACCGGTACAGAGCAGTTCTTCTGTCATCAGCCGGTGGTGTCGCAACACGGAGTGGTGTACATACCAGCGCAAACTTTACCATCGCAGGAAAATTTCTCCCACCTGGAAATCACCGTTACCGCTGTACGTATCAGTTTTACAGAGCGGCGCATCACAGGCCATAGCAGCACAACAGCCACCATCGGCTTAAACCAGCCTTTCAGCGGCATGGAGCTGGAAACCGCTACCCCGGGAAAAGGAACGCTGCTGGTCATCTTACAGGTAAGAAGCTTTAAAGGAACAGATGCAACAGGAAACCGCCGCTTCTTTGCCGCGGATATAATGGCTGTATTGCCGCCGGCGGCCACCAGACAAAAACGTTTCAAGGCCAATGGCGTTCCGGATGTAAGAAAGCTATTGTCCCTTCAGCCAGAACCCCATTGCAGTATTCCCCGCCCCAAACACCCGGAGGTTCAAAGGCAGCGCGAGTGAAGCAGCTTTTTGTTCTCATCGGAAATGTTTTTTTTTGACAACGAAGCAGCTTTCTTCGTGAATCGTTATGCGCATAAGTGCCAAATCACCCGGTTCTCAATAGGCGGATACGCTATATCTACAAAAATTCTCCCCGAAAACTACATTTTTAGTCTCCTTTTTACCGGTTTATTGAAAGCATCTTATCTAAAAGACAACTCCTGATCAAGTCCACCCTGAAAGCACGTTAAAGCTAATCCTGCTTCGTATCTCCCCCTATCTCACCGTAGCTCCCCGGCTATCCCAAAGTAAACTAATCAGTATAATCAGCCTGATCCTGTTCAAATCCAGGCCTCATGATTTTCCTGTCCCTGGTGGTTTGGTATGCCTGGACCTGTCCCTGCCAGAAAGCATAGCATAAAAAAAGCTATAAAGCTAATGATTCGTTAGCTTTATAGCTCATACAAAACAGCTTAATTATTTGCTGGTAATATTTGTATTAATGGCGCCATGCACCTTCGCCAGTAATTCAAACCCTGAGAATGGTTTCCTGATAAAATCATCACCCGGACATGCTTCCATAACGGAATCAATATCTTCCGATGCGGAAATGATCAGTATGGGTATTTGCCTGGTGTCAAAGCCTGATTTCAGGCGCCTGCATACTTCCTGTACACCAACATCCGGTAACTGGCTGTTTAAGATAAACAGATCTGGTTTCTCAAATGAACCCTCCAATAAAAGCTTTGCATCATTCAAAAAAAATATCTGGTAATGCCTTTTAAGCAATGATGATAAAAGCAATTTTGTATCAACATCGCTTTCTGTGATGAGGATCTTCCTGGTCATAGCAATACGATTTGATGTGCAGGTACTTAAACCAATACCGCACCAAAAAAAGCAGCCTATTTTCCTGATGTTTGAATATCAATTATTTAAAGAGGATGATAAAGGTATGGCTTTAAGTGTTTTGTGGAGATGATATGCTACACACCGGGGTGTTACACGTACATCGATACCAGTTCACTGATACTCACGGCATGGGTATTAATAACAGTATTCATTTCACCCGATGCCAGGTGACAGATATAGCCGGGCATGATGGTTACGGGGTTCAGTTGCCAGGTGTGCTGATGATAGGAAACGGTATCCTCCATGATATTCAGCTGATGCAGTTCTTCATTCAAACCGGTGCCGGCGGCTTTTAATACCGCCTCTTTCCGGGTCCAGTACCGGTAGAAAATTTCAGGCGCCGCCGGATCATTAAGGATGGCGTTCCATTCTTCCGGGGCAAACTGCTGGTGGAAATCTTCAACGTGCAGCGGAATGGGCTTTTCAATATCAATACCCACATATCCTTTGCCGGCAATGGCACATACGGCAATATTACCGGAATGGGAAATATTGAAATCGGGCGCCCCTTTAATAAACGGGCGTTTGTAGCGAGTGTATCCGATATCAGAAAGGGTACAGTTGAGGTGCTGGCGCCGGAAAGCGTATTGCAACAAATGCTTTCCCAGCAAAGCAGCATGCGCGTCTTCCCAACGTTTGTACCGGTATATACCCGGCCTGGTATCTTCAGGCAGCACGGACACCAGCCGGCTGAAAGTGTCTGCCGGCAATGGGGTATCATAACAACTATAATAAACAGAAATGTGGGTCTTCGGCATTTTTATTATCAGGTTTAAGAAGAAGACTTGCAGATGCAGCACCCGCAATCTACCCCGTAATTTTCACATTTTTTTTGCAATTGCATTTAATATTTCTTACTAAATTGACGGCCGTTTAGAAACATCGGATCACTATTCTCCACCGCTGTATGGAGAAGTAAATAGCTATTATTTCATCAGAATATAATTATTATTTATTAATCTAATGTTAGCAATGTCAGCACGGAACAACCACCATCGCTTGCGGATTAAGCTGAATCCGCCTTTTCTCTTTTGTTTTTTTCTTGTATCCATGTTATGCAGTAAACAGGGACTTGCCCAGGTAAACAATCATTTGTCACCACCTTTTACGGCAAGGCTCATCAACATTGAAGCCGCTACCAATACCACGTTTACCTACAACACCAGGCTTCATAACGGATCTGCCGCATCCCGTGTCTATCAACTTTCTGCAGGCCTGCCTCCCGGATGGAGTTCATCCTTCAAAGTGGAAGGCGTACAGGTAACGTCGCTGAATATCGATTCAGAAAAGACCCAGGACATCACCCTGGAAATTAATCCTGCTATAGAAACAAAACCCGGTAAATACAATATCCCGGTGCTGGCTGTTACCGGAACAGATTCTGCCCGGTTAAACCTCGAGGCAGTAGTGAAGGGCGCCTACACGGTAACACTCACCACGCCATCCGGACGGCTCAGCGATGAAGTAACCGAAGGAAACCGGAAAGAGATCCACCTGCTGGTGAAGAATACGGGCACTATTACGCTCGACAATCTCGACCTCTCCGGGCAGGCGCCTCCGCAATGGGAAGCCGCTTTTGTTCCTTCCACTATTACCCGCCTGGAACCCGGAAAAGATGCAGAGGTGATCGCCACACTGAGCGTGCCCGATAAAACGCTCGCAGGCGATTATGTTACAAACTTTGCTGTTAAAAACCCCAATGCCTCCGCTACGGCAGCTTTCCGCATGACGGTAAAAACATCTGCGCTCACAGGATGGCTGGGCATACTGGTGATAGTGGCTGCACTTGGCGCCGTTTATTACCTTATCCGTAAATATGGCAGGAGATAGCAGCTTATGGAACATCCAATTATTGAAATGAATGGGCTGACCAAATACTACGGCTCTTTAAAGGCCGTGGACAACCTGCATCTGTCCATCGGGAAAGGCGAAATATTCGGGCTGCTCGGACCTAATGGCGCCGGCAAGTCAACCACCATATTAATGCTCCTCGGCCTCACAGAACCCTCTGCAGGTGAGGCGCGTATCTGCGGCATCAACGCCTCCCGGAATCCTATCCCGGTAAAACGCAAGGTTGGGTATATGCCGGACAGCGTTGGTTTCTACAATGAATTAACCGCATTGGAAAACCTTGCCTACATTGGGCGGCTCAATGGCATTCCTGAAACAGAAGTGACAGACGTTGCGCGGAATATGCTGGAGGAAGTGGGCCTCGGCGCAGCCATACATAAAAAAACAGGCGCCTTCTCCCGCGGTATGAAACAGCGGCTCGGCCTGGCGGAAGTACTGATCAAACAGCCCGAAGTGATTATCCTCGACGAACCTACGCTGGGTATTGATCCTACAGGCGTCCGGGATTTCCTGGAACTCATCAGGCAATTAAACGAGCGTCAGGGCCTCACCATATTGCTGTCGTCCCACCATCTCCACCAGGTGCAACAGGTGTGTAATCGTGTAGGCATATTCGTAGCAGGACGGTTACTGGCGGAAGGCAATATTGAAACGCTGGCCGCCAACTTATTCCAGGCTGCGCCCTATGTGGTGCAGGTAACCGTAAAAACACCGGTTGGCGATACGGGCACATTGGAAAAGGAACTCCTGCAAATGCAGGCGGTGAGTAAAGTAACTGTCGATGGGGCAGTAGTGGAGATCTCCGGCCAGGAAGATATTACGCCCGGCATTGTACGTTTCTTTGTAGGCAAAGGTTTTGATGTTACCGGTGTACAACAGAAAAGCTATGGCCTCGATGAAATCTATCAGCAATATTTTGAAAATAATTTAAAGGAAAATACATCCAATGAAAAGTCAGGTGGCTTATTTCAACGGTCCTTTTTCGGCAGGTTCAAAAAACGTTGAGAAAAAACAAAGCAGCGCAACGAATCCATTTTTTGTGATGGTGCGCAAGGAAGTAGCCGACCAGGTACGCAGCTGGCGATTTATCATTTTAGCTTTGCTGATACTGCTTACGTTCCTGGGCTCTATGTATGTGTCTTTGACCAATATCAGCAAGGCGGTTTCAAATGCGGGGGATCCCGACAGGTTGTTTCTATACCTGAAGTTACTCACCACAACGGATGGCACACTTCCTCCCTTCCACGTATTTGTTGGTTTCCTGGGGCCGTTGCTGGGGATTAGTCTTGGCTTCGATGCCATTAACTCCGAACAATCCAACGGCACCCTCATCCGGCTGATGGCGCAACCGGTTTACCGCGATTCGGTGATCAATGCAAAATTTGTGGCCTCGCTGATGGTGGTCAGCACCCTTTTCCTGTCATTGAACTTACTGATGATCGGCGGCGGCCTCATTATTACCGGGGTAAGGATAGAGCCTTCGGAGGTGATGCGTATCGGGTGTTTTGTGGTGTTAAGCGTTATCTATGTATCGTTCTGGCTTAACCTTTCCATCCTGTTGTCTGTAAAGTTCCGGCAAACGGCTACCTCCGCGTTAACGGCCATCGCCATCTGGCTGTTCTTTACAGTCTTCTACCAGGTGTTGCTGAATATCATCGTAAAGGCATTCCTGCCCGATCCTGATGTGCTGAGCCAGGACCAGTTGCTGGCTTACAACAGGATCATCTTAACCTTCCTGCGCTTTATACCAAGCCAGCTGTATACGGATGCCACTACCACATTGCTGATGCCTTCTGTCCGCAGCCTGGGGCCTCTCACAATGGAGCAGATGGCCGGGGCTATTCCTTCACCGCTTTCCGTGCGGGAAAGCCTGCTGGTGGTATGGCCGCAGGTAAGCGGTTTGATTGCAGCCACCGTGGTGTGCTTTGCGCTTTCTTATTATCTTTTTATGCGGAGAGAAATACGTACCTGAGTATCCGGGAAGAGATTATTAAGTTGGGAGACTTTGATTTTTAATTTATATTTATCGTCAGTAGCAAGTGAACAGCCGCCATCCGGACATTAGATAAGCATTATGCTGATGATCGTAAAACAATTCTTACAGAAGTATAAATATGAAGTGTTGCTCATTGCACTGATGCAGCATTTATTTATTGGTATCTTTTTAAAAGACCTGCCCTTTTATACAGAAGTAATCTGGCCAATCAATATGCTTATCCTGGGCCTGGCAAGCGTGGGCGTTTTTATTGGAAAAGGCGAATGGAAAAATATCACCCGGAATGCCCTGTTCCTGCTTGTACTGGCTTTACCCATCGGGTTGCGGATTTTTGGCCGCTATCCCGGGTATTTCCTTTTTCTCAATGTGGCCTACGTCATTTTTTTTACTTTTATCTTCTGGCAGATAGTCGGATTCCTTATCAGGCCGGGCTACATCAATGCCGACATCATTTCTGCTTCCGCCTGTGGTTATTTGTTGCTGATTGAAATATCTACTTTCCTGTTGCAGTATTTCCTGTACCAGAACCCCGCATCATTCAAAGGGATTGATATGTCAAACCCTGCCGCCACTTATATCGATCTGGTTTATTTCAGCAGTATTACCTTAACAAGTATCGGTTATGGAGACATTACACCCAGTGCGCATTATACAAAGCTGATCACCTCCGTTTTTGGTATTGCAGGACAGTTTTATACCGTGGTACTGGTAGGAATAATCATCAGTAAATTTTCTTCAAAAAATAGCACAGATGAACACAGCAAGCCGTTATAAATTACAACACTTCATTCCGTGGACACAAACGAAGATTTACACAATGCTTGTTTTAAGTATTGTTCCTACGTTGTTATTTTATTTTTTTAACTGGAAATGGCTCGCTATTCCCTGGGTGCCGGTGGCATTGCTGGGTACCGCCGCAGCTTTCATCTCCGGGTTCAGAAATACACAAACCTATAACCGTACCTGGGAAGCCCGGCAGATATATGGAGCCATCATAAACAGCAGCCGCGCATTTGGCATCATGATAAGGGATTTTATAAGAGTAACAGACAAAAACCAGGAAGCTGCATTACATCAGCAAATCATCTATCGCCATTTTGCATGGCTTACAGCACTTCGTTTCCAGTTACGGGAAATAAAAAGCTGGGAGAATGTAAAAACAAGAAGCTATAACCGCGCATACCTGAAATACTATAAAGTACCGGAATGGGAAAGCAGTTTGGAAGAAGAATTAAAAGCGTTTTTGCCGGAAGAAGAACGGCAGCAGATACTGTCGTCCAAAAACAGGGCTACCCAGATCATTGCCCTTCAATCAGCACATTTGAGAAGTTTGAATGAAGCCGCCAATATTTCAGATTATAATTATGTTGCCCTGGAAAATCAGTTAAGAGATTTATACGATCACCAGGGTAAAGCAGAACGCATCAAAAACTTCCCGTATCCACGGCAGTTCTCCAGCATCAACCTTTATTTTACCATTGCCTTTTGTGCCTTGTTGCCTTTAGGCTTTATCGGCGAATTTTCAAAGCTGGGAGAAAAACTCGGAGACGGCATTATCTGGCTCACCATCCCCTTCAGTGTATTGATTGGTTGGGTATTCCTGGTATTGGAACAAATAGGAGAAAGTACAGAAAATCCTTTTGAAGGAAATGCCAATGACGTCCCCATTACACAGATCAGCCGGAATATTGAAATAGATCTAAGAGAAATAATGGGCCGGAAAGATTTACCTGCTCCCATCACCGCTATTAATAACATCTTAATGTAATAAATATGAATAACGAGCATCTTAATACCGTGAGAAAATGGTATCCCCGGGCGCTGACTTCCATAGATACGGTTAACCGTTTACTGGATACGATTGAAAAACACCTGGACTTAAAGCCGCATCAACTGATGCATGCCGATAGTATGTGTTGCGATGATGTGAATGCCATACAGTACCCCCCACGGGCATACGAAATGCTTGGACCATTTCATCTCGGCGGATTGGACGGCTTCCCTTTTGCCGGCATTACGGGAATGAACGCATTTGCCCACCACGTACCGGAAAACGGCGCGGTAATCATCTTCTATGCGCCGCACATCGGTATCACTCAGGATGGCGCCATTGGTGAAATCAGCCGTATCGGGCAATCCAAAAACTCCGCCTGCTGTGGGGCTGCCAAAGGAGCGTTGAACAAACTGTTAAACAACGAAATCATCGATGGTAATATCAGTTCCCTGGATTTCCAGATGAACACCATTGAACAGATTTTTCTGCATAACAAATACCGCATCACCACCGCAAAGAACCAGGTATTTGAAGCCACGGAAGTAATGTACGAAGCCATTGACCAACGCATAGAAGTGCTGGTGAAGGAAACCGGCTATCCATGTAAATACGTGATTCTGGCAGGCGCCATTTTTATTAATGGCGACAAGGATATGGGCTCATTCTGTCAATACAAAAAATTTGATTACATTAACCTTGAAACAAAAGAAAGAAGAAGCCTGATGAAAGAATATTATGAATAATGCCTCCCTTACTCATCCGTTCTGAAGGGGGATGCAGGCAGTTGCTCCCGGTTATATAAATTAGGGTTCACCGGGTTGTCGGACCACGCATAACGAACGTACATGGGTACACTGATTTCATCACTCCATACTATAACTTTATTACCTTCTATTTTCGCACCGGCCCATACAAATTTTTTATCAGCGCCTGCAATCTCAAAGGTGGAGGGCATCTCATCGTCATTGGTGATCAATCCACTGCCGGTATCGGTGAAGCTAACAACCATTTTATTCCCTTCCACCACGGATGATTGATAAAGCGGACCGCTGGAGGTAATATTTTCTTTATAGGCCACTTTCATGGCGGCAACGGCCAGGCGTTCGCCCACGTCTCTTTTATTATCAGGATGAATGTCGTTCCATTCGCCCAGGTCAATGGCTACCGCCATCGCCGTATTGGGAACAGACAACGCCTTGAATTGTGACTCTCTGAACATGGCCCAGCTGCTTTCTGTTGGCAAATAGGTATAATCCATAAACCCCGGCAGCTGTACATAGAGAAAGGGGAGCGGCCCCTGGCTCCATGCAGTTCTCCAGTCGCTGATCAGGGCCGGTAACAGTTTTGCGTACAGTTTGGGTTCACCGGCATTGCTCTCGCCCTGGTACCAGCAAAATCCTTTTATAGTATAATTGAGTTCCGGAAATACCATCGCGTTATACAATGCCGCCGGTTGATTTTGCCGGTTGATGTTCCCTGTAAAATTTTCGCGGGGCATTGGCGGAAAAGCCGCGCCCACTTTATAGTGCCAGTCGCCTTTTAAATCAATGGTGTCCGTACCTGAAAAAATACAGTAAGGTTTATCCGGTACAAAACCACCTTTACCGCCGTTATTGGTAACACGTACCACAAACAGGTTTTTACCCGCTTTCAGTACCTCCGCAGGCACGTAGTACCTGCGTTGCGGATACAGGTAAGTGGTGCGCCCCACCTGTTTGCCGTTGATGTATAGTTCATCTGCATCCACGATCCGTCCCAGGAAAACTTTGGCAGGTTTGCCGGCCATAGCGGCAGGGATTTCAATTTCCCTGCGGTACCACACCACGCCATTCAAATCCTTAATGCCCTGGTCTTCCCAGTAACCGGGAATATTGATCCTGCGCCATCCTTTAGGAATATAGGCGGCATCGTACCATTTATAAGTGCCTGTCAGTCCTGCGTCTGCCGGAGGTTTGGCGGTGTTTGCCGGCAATCGTTTGAAACTATTGAGATAAGCGGTGTCTTTATTTTTCCGGATCGTTGCAGTTGGCGCAGGGAATGCTTTCAAACCTTCTTCACTCATCCATGCTTCAATCGGTGTGCCGCCCACGCTGGCATTAATGATGCCTATCGGCACTTTATATTTTTCATAGAGCTTTTTTGCAAAGAACCAGGCTACCGCTGAAAATGGCCTGATATCTTCTCCTATAGCAGGTTTCCAGTAACCGGCAGGTAAGTCGGGCAGAGGGCCGGATAAGCCGGTACCCGCGGGTACCAGGAACTGCCGGATCTGCGGGTAATTCGCGGCAGCAATTTCGCCGGCATAGGTTACGTCGTGAATATTCAATTGATGCACCATGTTCGACTGCCCGCTGCAAAACCATACATCTCCAAACAAAATATCATGCAGGGTAATTTTATTACCCGCAGTAATCTCCATGTTGTACGGGCCGCCGGCTTTAGTGGGTGGTAAATGTACCGCCCAGTTGCCGTTTGCATCCGCTTTGGTTTGATATGTTTTACCATTGAAACGGATCTGCACTTTTTCATTGACAGCTGCCCATCCCCACAATTTTATTTTTTCATCCCTTTGAAGGATCATACTGTCGCGGATAAGCCGGGGCAATTTCAACTGCGCGGACCCGCTGAATGCAGCGAGGAGGAATAACTGGATGATGATTATTTTTTTCATACGATGATATACCGTTATTAAAAATTGTTGCTAAGAAAGATATTGTTCGTTTCATCGGTTAAGGGTTGCTAAAAACCAATACTGTTTCCGCCATCTACGGGCAACACTACGCCCGTAATAAATTTTGCGGCATCACTGGTGAGGAAGTAAGCAGCCTCGCCTATGTCGGCAGGTTGCCCCATTGTTCCCATCGGCGTTCTGCCAAATACCTTTGCTTTTCTCTCCGGGTCGCTGTCCAATGCCTTTGCGGTCATGTCGGAATAAATAAACCCCGGCGCAATGGCGTTTACCCGTATGCCTTTGGGCGACAGCTCCACGGCCATCGCCCGGGTCATCCCGTCAATAGCGGTTTTGCTGGCGGAATAGGCAATCACTTTAGGGATGCCATACTGCGCGGCCATAGAGCTGATGTTGATGATGCAGCCCGCCTGCTGCTGCAGCATGTTTTTTACCACTTCACGGCTCATCGTGAAAACGGCCGTAAGATTGGTAAGGATGATGTGCTGAAAGTCTTCATCCGTTACTTCCGTGAAATCCTTTTTCATATTGGCGCCGGCGTTGTTCACCAGTATATCTATCGGTCCATAGCGGTCAATCACTCCCTGTACAAAACCAGGGATGGCAGCAAGATCGGTTACGTCACATGCCATCGCATGACACAGCGCTCCCAGTTTTTGTTGGGCTGCATCCAGTCTTTCCTGGTTTCTTCCGGCAATCACCACCTCAATGCCCTGCTCCACAAACTTTTCAGCGATGGCCAGCCCAATGCCTGAACCGCCGCCCGTTACAATAGCTAATTTTCTTTTTGTTGCCGTCATCTTCTTTCGCTGGTTTAATATGCTGTGGCTAAATACCCGGTGCAAACGGGAACCGCAGACTTTTATAGTACTCCAATGTTTTACCTGGTTGTTCGTATGATGCCGGAATGGGCATGTTGCTGAAAGTCTGGAAATACAAGATACAGGCATTTCTCCACCAGATAGCTTCCGTATGTTGAATTTTCAGCAGCATGTTTACCTGTTCAAATCGCTGTTTATCTACAAATGGCTGTAAACTTTTCCAGGTATCCTGCATCTTTCCTGCGCGTTCAGCGCCTTTGTAGTATTGATAGCATAGTTCTTCCCATAAGTTCTTCCCGCTTTTCATCCGGAAATTCCAGGGCACATGATGAAACCACAACAGGTATTTTTCGTCGCAGGTGTGTATGTTCTCCCATTGTTCTCTTGCCGCCGGCTGATATTGCGCAAGCGCATTGCTGCCGGTTGCTGTGCGGTTAAAGCCGATGCCCGCGCTGTCGGCTTTGTGATAGTAAACCGGGTTCCATTCAGGACGTTGCTGGTTATTTACCCAGGGCGCGGGGCCGTAGTGGTGACTGGTACCCATGATATGATGCAGCCCTACCGGGTTGGAATATTGTACAATGATATCGCGGCTTTCCAGCATTAACCGGGATGCGGTTTTCAGAAACCAGGGGTTATTGGAATACGTCATCCGCAGCCATTCATCCGCAATCTGTTCGCTGGAAATGGTGTGATCCCACGCCAAACGGCCAAGTGCATACCAGTTTGCCTGCGCAAATGGATGGCCGCACCAGTTGATGTCATTGCCAATATTAGCCACGCCGGCCATGCCGGTTAAAGGATGATGATCCAAACTCCCGTCGATCACTTTTGCTACGGTGCTGCCTTTGCCTTCAGCATAGGTATCGCTTTCCAGCGTTTCTTTAAACAAGGGCGCGAGGAATACAAGGCTTGTACCCTGACCGAGGTATTCCTGCGTTACCTGGAATTCCATCATCAGCGGCGTTTTGGGCATGGCGCCAAACAACGGGTGAAAGGGTTCTCTTGGCATGAAATCAATGGCCCCGTTTTTCACCTGTACCAATACGTTTGGTCTGAACGTACCATCAAGTGGAACAAAGTCGTCGTAGGCTTGCTTATGGCGGTCCAGCGGGTTCTCATTGCTGTAAACAAACGCCCGCCATATCACTACTCCTTTAAAAGGAGCGATAGCATCTGCGAGCATATTGGCGCCGTCGGCATGGGTGCGTTTATAATCCTGCGGGCCTGGTTGTCCTTCACTGTTGGCTTTCACCAGGAAGCCGCCGAAGTCAGGAACATAGGTATATATTTCTTTTATTTTTTCCTGCCACCAGTGCTGTACGGATGCATCCAGCGGGTCAGCGGTTTTTAGTCCGCCTATCTCCATAGGAGCGCTGAACCTTGCGGTGAGATAGATTTTGATCCCGTAAGGCCGCAACACATCCGCCAGTGCTTTTACTTTTTCCAGGTAGGGTTGGGTGAGCACAACAGCGTTCGCATTTACATTGGTCACTACTGTGCCGTTGATGCCTATGGATGCATTTGCCCTTGCATAGTCGATATAGCGCTGATCAATATAACCGGGCAGCATATGCCAGTTCCAGATAGAAAAGCCGGCGTAGCCTCTTTCCACGGTTCTGTCGGGGTTATCCCAGTGATCCAGCATGCGGAGACGGATCTTGGGCGCTGAAATAATATTTAATTGTTGAACAGGTTGCTCCGTTTGCAGGAGCCGCAGAAAATGAAAGGTGCCATACAGCACGCCTTTTTCCGTGTTACCGCTGATGAGGATACACCGTTTGCCATTCAGTATTTTTGAGAGAATAACGAATCCTTCTTCACCGGCTTGTTGCAGTGGTACAGAAATCCCGGCGTTGCTGATCAGCGGAGAGGAGCGGGGAGTACCTGCAATGATGGCGCCGTGGCCGTTAACGGTGGCGCCATGATCTATTGTTGTTTGAAGCAAACCCTGCAAACCTGCAGATAGTTCATTGCTTACAATGTTCATCGTTGCAGATGATCCGCCGGTAATGATCGTGGTAATATTTTCGCGGTAGGATTGCAGGAGTGTTTTATTTCCGACAGGTTTATATCTCAGCCAGAGATCATAACCATTTTCTCCTTTTGTTATAAGGACGCAGCAGAGGCATAAAATCAATAACGTGTGGTTTTTCATACAGACGACAAACTATTTTATGGAATCAGTTTCTCAATAATGTCTTTCTGATAAATGCTGCCGGAACTGCTCATCATAATCGTGGAATAATTCTTTAGTGCCGGGTCCGGAAAGGTAGCAAATTACCTATTTTACGCATTATTTTCGCAATCGGTTGCGTAAATATCACAAAAAAAATCTATTCCGGTAATTTTTTCAGGGAAGAAGCCCTGATAACCATTTCCGCGCGGAGTGTAATGGCATCGGTGGTATACAGGTTGCTGATACCTTTAAGATGGTTGATCAAATAGGTGGCGGCGGTATCGCCTATACTGTTGCCGGAATAGTCCATAGTAGTAAGATTGGGCTCAATTACCCTGCTGATAGGGTCGTTGTTAAAGCCGGCAAAGGCAACATCCTCCGGGATGCGCAGGCCTGCCGCTTTAAGGGCCAGCATGCAATACACGGCGGCCGTGTCGTTGGCGGAGAAAACGGCATCCGGGCGTTCACCAGGAGGCAGGTCCAGGATATACCTGGCGGCATCTGCGCCTGCCTGCTCTGAAAGCGTACCGGATAAATAGAGCTTTTTCGTAAAGGGCAGGTTGTGGTCCTGCAGTGCTTTCTTGTAGCCGTTAAGTCTTTCCTGGTACACATTCCGCAGTAAATTTCCCCCCAGGTGCATGATCCGTTTGCAGCCTTGCCCTATCAGGTGTTTGGTAATATTATAGGCGGCTTCGTGGTTATTGATGCCAACGGAGGTGCTTTCCTCATGGGGAAACACGCGGTCGAAGAACACCACCGGTATTTTCCGTTTAAAGAAAGGCTCCAGGTGGTTGATGTCCTGCGCATTGGACGACAGGGAGATCAGGAGTCCGTCTACTCTTTTATTAAACATCGTGGCCGCATTGCGTTTTTCCTTCTCCACATCTTCCAGCGATTGCGCAATAATAAGGGTGTAACCATGCCGGTTGGCGGCATTTTCCATGCCGGCCAGTGCCGACGACATAAAGTGACTGTTCAGGCGTGGCACCAGCACGCCCAGCGTGTGGGTATGCCTGCTCCTTAAACTGCTGGCAAATGTATTGGATTGATAACCAAGCATTTTTGCAGCCTCCACAATCTTTTTCCGGGTGTTTTTGCTGATCATAGGGCTGTTTTTCAACCCCCTGCTCACCGTGGCGGCCGAAACATTCAGGTATTTGGCTATGTCGTATATCGTTACTTCCCGGTCTTCTGGCATTTCAGTACAGCTTGTTGCTCAAAGGAAATGAACTTTTTCTGAATAAAAAAATGCAATCGGTTACGTAGATATTGTTTTTTCCTATATTCGTTTTGCAGGACGAGTCATGACCATCAGCCAGTAATCAAATAAAGGGCTGGTACATCTTCAGAAAAATATAATTTGTATGTTAATGCATGAAACGATGCGCTGGTTTGGGCCGCATGATATTGTTAGTTTAAAGGACATCCGCCAATCCGGTTGCGCAGGTGTAGTTACCGCGCTGCATCATATCCCGGTGGGAGACGTTTGGCCGGTAGCAGCAATACAACAACGGAAATCCCTCATTGAAGCCGAAGGCATGAGCTGGACGGTAGTAGAAAGCCTGCCCGTAAGTGAGGATATAAAACGGCGCAGTGGTAATTATCCTGCGCATATAGAAAATTACAAGAAAAGCCTGCAACACCTTGCCGCCTGCGGCATAAAGGTGATTACGTATAACTTCATGCCTGTATTGGATTGGGTCCGTACTGATATCAGCTACACCATGCCCGACGGCAGTAAGGCCCTCTGTTATGAACGCGCTGCCTTTGTAGCGTTTGATATCTTCATGCTAAAAAGACGGCATGCAGAAAAAGACTATAGTGCAGCAGAAATTGAAGCGGCAGAAAAATGGCTGCATACACATACGGAGGAACAAAAAAATGAAGTATTCCGGAACGCGCTGCTGGGGCTGCCGGGCAGCACCGGTCGCTTTGCACCGGAAGAAATTCTGGCGGCACTGGAAACCTATAAAGATATCAATGCATCAACATTACGGGAGCACTTATTTTATTTTTTGAGAGAAGTGGTGCCGGTGGCGGAACAACTGGAGCTGAAAATGGCGATACACCCTGATGATCCGCCTTATGCAGTGTTGGGGTTGCCCCGTGTTGTCAGCTCAGAACCCGACTTGCTTGAAATTGTGCGGGCCGTTCCTTCACCGGCAAACGGACTGTGTTATTGTACCGGCTCACTGGGCGTACGACCCGGTAATGATCTTACCGGAATCATTCAGCGATTGGGAGCACACATCCATTTTCTACACCTGCGCAACACCCGGCGCGATGCGTCCGGGAACTTTTATGAGGCAGATCATTTAGATGGAGATGCTGATATGGTGGCTATTGTGCGTGAGTTGTTGTTGCTGATGAAACAACGGAATGTTTCCCTGCCGGTACGGCCGGATCATGGTCGCCAGATGCTGGATGATTTGGCTAAAACCACTTATCCGGGCTATTCCTGTATTGGACGGCTGAAGGGGCTTGCTGAACTCCGGGGGCTGCAAATTGGTCTTGCCAGCGTGCTATAACCGTGCCTCGTTATCCTAAATAGATAGACTATTCCACTGCCTTCTTACAAAAAGTTTTCAAAACAAGAAGGTAATCCTGCCTGCAAATCTGTAGGGGCCCGTGGCTGTCAGCAATGCTGCAAGTCTTCATGCTGTCAATTACTAAGGTGAAGGATAGCTAAAAATACGACACCGGTTACTCCCTGGAGAAGTAACCGGTGTCGCTTATAACATTCTTCTGCTTTATCAATCATATCCCGGGTTCTGCGGGAAGGTAGCTTTGTTATTCATGATATCTATTTCCTGCTGTGGTATGGGGTAAATGAGACGGAAGGCCGGCAGGCTCACCTTTTTATTGGCCAGTATTTCGGAAACGGCGCGGTTGGTACGCAGCAGGTCAAACCAGCGGTCGCATTCAAAGGGCAGCTCCAGGCGGCGTTGCCGGTATATTTCATTCCGGAAGCTGGCCTGGTCCGGCAGGTTGGTGGCTGTTAGCTGCGGGAGACCGGCGCGGGTACGTATCATGTTCAGGTAAGTGAAGGCATTGCCTGCGGCGCTATATCCCTGCTCATTGAGGATCTCTGCCTGCATCAGCAATACGTCTGCAAAGCGCAGTACCGGGAAGTCGTTACCGGCGTTTCCGTTGATGGGTTCGTCCAGGAATTTACGCGGCATCATGTTGGCGTTGCCGGTTGGCTTAACAGATTCCGACAGCGGTTTGCGCAGATCTGCGTTGTCATAGGCTTTCAGCAGTGTGGTATCTACCGTGATCGTTTGTGAATTGGCGAACCAGAAGCCATGATCCTGGTTGGCTACACCCTTTGCATAGCGTACGGCGAACAGTATTTCCGCATTGTACTTATTGGTAGTGCTGAATACATCTGCTACTTTGGGTAGCAGCGTAAATACGTTACTGTTTATTACATCCTGCAGCACGGTTTGAGCAGCGGCATATTTTTTCTGGTAGAGATATACCTTGCCCAGCAATCCTTTTGCCGCACCGCTTGTAACACGCCCCAACTCTGTAGCAGCGTATGTTGCGGGTAAGTTAGCGGCGGCGAAAACGAGATCTTCTTCTACCTGTTTGTAGATAGATGCTACGTCGTCACGTTTAAGGCTTGCAGCATTAACCGGATCTGTGGCGGTGGTCAGCAATGGTACTGCTCCCCACAACCTAACCAGGTTAAAATAATCCAGCGCCCTGATAAAACGCGCTTCTCCCTTAATCCGGTTTTTCAATGTTTCATCCATGCTGATGCCATCAATAGCAGCCAGCAATGTGTTGCACCGGAAAATGCCGTTATATACGCCTACCCATGCATTATAAAAGTTGGTATTGCCGGGATTATCTGAATAGCGGTTGATCTGGTAGTTTTGACCCGCATTGGAAGAAGGATCCTGGTCTGTAAAGTTGTCCGCGCGGGCTTCCATCAGTATTTCAAAGGTGGAGCCGTATTGACTGCCCTGCGCAAGCGAAGCATAACAGCCGTTTACCGCAGTTACTGCATCGCCGGCGGTTTTAAAGAACTGGCCCGGCGCGATGGTAGACACCGGGTTGAGATCCAGGAACTCTTTATTACAGGAGGCAAAAATTAATACCAGTACCGGAAGATAAAGTTTATATTTTTTCATGTTTTGCTGCATTAAAAAGTGACGTTAAGACCAATCATGTAAGTACGTGCCAGCGGGTAGGAACCGTAGTCCTCTCCGGCTGTAAGCGCGTTTTCTGTACGGTTGCTGATCTCTGGATTGAATAAAGAATATTTGGAGAAGGTGAACGGGTTTTGAACGGCGCCATAGATCCTTGCAGATGAAATGCCCGCCCTGCCCAGCAGCGCGGTGGGGAAGTTATAGCCGAGTGCAATGTTCCTGACCCTCACATACGATCCGTCTTCCACATGCCAGGAGGAAGTGATCCCGTTACCGCCTGTAGCCAGCCTGTTGGCGCGGTTCACTTTGCCATTACCCGGATCTTCCGGAGAAACATAATGATCCTTTACCTCGCTGAGGTTATTGAAGTTACCCTCCACATTGGCGATGTAACGTCTGAAGAGATTGAGGATCTTGTTACCCTGGCTGCCCTGGATGGAAATGCTCAGATCTACATTTTTATAACGCACCGTATTGCTGAATCCAAAAATGTATTTTGGCTGGAAGCTGCCCACAATAGCTCTGTCGCTGGCATCTATCTTCCCATCGCCGTTGATATCCTTAAATTTAAGATCGCCCACGTGTGTAGGATTGCTGGTTTTAGCGGATGTGTCCAGGTCGCGCTGATCCTTGTAAATACCATCTGCTACGTAGAGATAGTAAGAGCCAATTGTTTCACCGATTTTGGTAATGAAATAAGTATTGCCGGTGCCGCCTGTGGCAATGATAGGAGCGCCTGAAGAACCCAGCCTGGTCACCTTATTGGTGTTAAAGGAAATGTTGGCATTTCCTTCGAGTTGCCAGTCCTTCCCGATCTTTTTGTTGTAAGACAGTGATATTTCCACCCCTTTATTGTTTACCGCTCCTATATTCTGCAGATAGGTACTAAAGCCGGATGCGCCGGGAACAGGCAGGTTGAGCAACAGCTTGGTGGTTTTCGCATTATAATAGTCAACCGTAAAGTTCAACATCTCGTTAAACAAACCTATTTCCAACCCCAGGTCAAAGCTGGCCATACTTTCCCAGGTGAGGTTGGGGTTAGCCGGACTGGTAACAGATACTCCGTTTACCAGCGTCTGGTTCCCCAGGATGTAGTTACTGTTTGCATTACTCATTTGTGCCAGCGATCCGTAGTTCGGGATCTGGAAATTACCGGTAAGACCATAACTGCTCCTGATCTTTAAAGAACTGATTTGTTTTACGCTGCGGAAAAAAGGTTCATTGGAAACCTGCCATGCGCCTGATATGGCGGGGAAGGAAGCCCACTTGCGGTTGATACCGAAACGGGAAGATCCGTCGCGTCTGATAGAGGCGGTCAGGTAATATTTGTTGGCGTAGCTGTATTGCGCCCTGCCCAGCCAGGAATTGAGGCTCCATTGTTCCAGGCTGGAACCGCCTGCGTTTACCTGGCCCGCGTTGAGGGTGGTAACGATATCCGTGGGGAAGTTGTTGGCAGTAAGCGTATTGTGTTCCTGGTTTTCTTTCTGTACAGTAAACCCGGTGAGTATATCTAATTTATGTTTACCAAACGTTTTATTGTAGGTAAGCGTATGTTCGGTAAGCCAGTTGGTGTACATATCCGTGTTAGAGAAACCTGTTGCTACAGATGGCAGCGTACCGGAAGGAAGCGGCAAATTGGACGGCCGGTAATAATCCCTGCGGAAGCTGTTCAGGTCTGTACCTGCAGAAATGCGGTATTTCAGATTTTTAATGAATTCATATTCCATATAGGCATTCGCCGTTAAGCGAAAGTTTTTGATCCGGTCTTTCACCAGGGACGCTACTGCCACGGGATTCAGCTGGTTGGTTTGTCCGTATCCCCACACATTCACCGAGTCAGCAAAGGTGCCATCCGGGTTCCGTACCGGGAAAATAGGAGCATAACCCAGTGCCAGGGCAATTACGCCGGAATTAGGTGCAAACCAGGGGCCTTCGGCATTCACTAAATGGTTATCTGTATAAGAGGGCGTCATGTTCACACCAAAGCGGAATTTTCCGGAGCCGCCATCCACGCGGAAGCGGCTGGAATAGCGCTTGTAGTTGTTGTTGATCACAATACCATCCTGGTTAAAGTAGTTGGCAGAAAAATAATAGGAGAGACTTTCGTTGCCACCGGATACGCTAACCGTATGACTTTGCATAGGCGCCCGTCTGAAAATTTCCTTTTGCCAGTCGGTATTGGTAAGCCCGGGTTTACCTTCCAGGTAAGGAAGTATTTGTGGTGGAATCTGCGTAGAGGGATTTTGTGGTCTTACACTGTTTGGGTCCGTTGGTTTGCCGGTAGGCACGGCATCCAGGTAAGCGTTGTTATGACCTTCATACACCAGTTTAGCATAATCATATGCATCGAGTACATCTACATGCTTGTTTACTTCCTGCAGGCCGTAACTGCCGTCGTAATTAACAGTCATTTTACCGGCTTCTCCTTTCTTGGTACGGATCAGTACCACGCCGTTAGATCCCCTGGAACCATAGATGGCAGCAGATGCGGCATCTTTCAGTACATCGATGGATGCAATATCATTCACATTAATAGATGCCAGCGGGTTAAAAGGCTGCTGATAATTATTTACACCGGGAGAAGCGTTGCGGGTATCGTTGGTAATAGGTACGCCATCTATAACAAATAATGGATTATTACCGGCGCTGATGGAACCTACGCCACGCACGCGGATAGAAACGTTCCCGCCGGGTGCGCCATTGGTTTGCATCACCTGGATACCGGCCATTTTACCGGCCAGCGCCTGGTCAAAAGAGGTAACTGCCTGCTGTTTCAGGTCAGATGAACGCAGTGAGGACACGGAGCCTGTCAGCTCTTTCTTTGTACGCGTACCATAACCCACTACCACCAGTTCATTCAATCCTTTGCTGGCTTCTTTCATACGGATCAGCAACAGGTTGCTGTTCCCGTCTTTTACCTGGAACCCGTTTAACAGGTTGTTCTCATAACCAATAAAACTAAACGTAAAATCATAGAAGGCGCCGGGTTTCATCCCTTGCAATCTGAAAACCCCTTTTTCATCTGTGGTGGTATTTATCTTATCGCTGCCATTACGCTGTTTAACCATTACAGACACGCCAGGCAGTGGTTCGCCACTTTCACTCATAACACTACCTTTAATAGTTACGGCGATATTTGTATCCTGCGCATGGGCATGCAGCATACAGATGAACACTAAAAGCACAGAGAGGTACCTTTTTAATAGTCTGATCATTTTTTGACAAGTGTTAGTTAGAGTTTAGAAATAGATAGCCTGGCACGTGCACATGCTGCAGGTGTTAATACATTATATAACTGTAGATGAATGATTTTATCTGATCTTCCTGATTGACATATTTCCCTCTCCCGGCGTAAGTTCCAGGTTGTTTAGCTGACAAATAACTTCCAGGATATTCTGTAATGAATCTGTTTTCAATATCTGGCCGGTGAAATAAGCGCCGTCAACATCGCTGTGCTCATAACGGATGTTGATGCCAAAAGCAGTTTCAAGTTTACCGAGTACGCTGTCCAGTGGCGCATTATTGAATGCCATCAGTACCGCATGTTTTGTGTAAGCATTTCCTTTGGCAGAACGTGCGGCCGCCGGCGCTTTCGCTACTGAATACTGATGCAGGGTACTGTCGAAATGAAATTCTTCACCAGGTTGCAAATAGATGTCTTCTTTAGTAGTTCCATCTTTTGTACGTACCAGTACTTTACCCGTTTCCAGTTTTACGGTTACCATCTGCGGATGCTGCGCATCTACTGTGAACAAGGTTCCCAATGCCATCGTAACAGTATTGCCGGCATACACAGTAAACGGATTATTCCTGTTTGCCTTCACACTAAAAACAGCCTTACCCTGCAGGGTGATATTGCGTACAGCGCTATCTGCATAAAGTAAAGCGGCGCCGGGTTCCATTGTTACCAGGGAACCTTCCGGCAAAGTGATGGTCACTGTTTTGAGGGTAGTGTTGCGGATGAATTTCAGGTGCTGCTGCGCTACATCAATATTGTTATGTCCTTTTTTCTGCAGATGGATGTACATGGTTGCCAGGCCCGCCAGCAGCATCAATCCGGCAACAGCTGCGGCGTATGGCAGTAACCTGCTACGCAGACTGCGTACCGGCAAACGCTGTATATGCGCCTCCTGCACTCCCATCCTGTTGTGGAGCTGCATTAATATGGAGGCGGTTTTTTCAGGTGTCAGCGTTTGCTCGCCGGTGGCCACTGTGCGGTCGAAGGCTTCCCGCAGTGATTGCCGCAGCACTGCATCTTCTTCCTGCTCCAGCATTGTTTCCAGGAGTACCACGTCAGACGCGGTAGCCTTTCCGTCTTTTATTTTCTGTATCAGTGCAATAATATGTTTCATGTCTTTCAGGTATAAAAAGTAAGAAGAGGGGAAAAAGAGGGGGGAGATGAAGGTTACGGAATTGTTAACAAAAAGGAGGCGTTCCTGTTACAGGTAAATAGTAAGGAAGATTGCTCCCAAAACCGGTATGGTAGGCTGGTTAGCGGCAATGTAAGATCGGATGGACTCGGAGGAGGACTGAAGATATTCTTTTACCGTATGATGTGAAATGCCGAGGATCCGGGCGGCCTCATTGGCGGTTTTACCTTCCAGCCGGCATAGCTGGAACACTTTCTTTTTGCGGGGAGAAAGATTTTCGATAGCCTCGTCAATCAGCGTCAGCCGGCTTTCCCGGAGGCCTGGACTATCATCTTCCATTGTATCACGGATAGCAGGATATACGGACAGTTTTGACTTTTCAAGGGCCAGCTTCTTTAAGTACTGTAATGATTTATTATAGCTAACCGCAAACAGCCAGTTGCCGGCGCCCTGTGTAAGGTCCAGCTGGTGGCGGCTGTCCCAGAAGCTGAGGAATACTTCCTGCAGGATATCTTCCGCAATATCATGACGGTCAACCAGCCGGCAGATGTTCTTAAAAACGGCATGGTGATACTGATGATAGATGCTATCAAATGCTATCACGTCTACAGGATTTAAAAAGGAACTCAAAGCGGTGATCATTTATTTTATCGAAAGTAGCAGGACAATGTTACTCCAACGTTAAATCCGGGAAAGGCAAATACAAAATAAAAACGCCGACTCATCGGGAGAAACTTTAAAGATGATTTGGAGAAGATATTGAATGCCCGGTGAACAGAAATACTTCTTCCGCCCTGTATTTATGTACGATCATAAATTTACGATATGTCGTATGTTTTTTATTAAATAGATGCGATTATAATATTGATTATGAGTTATTTGTGAGGTGGCATCTTTGTTGTCTTACCGCGCGCAAAAACTATTTAATTTATGAAACCATCTCCCAATCTATTATCTCCCGAAAACCATGCGCTGGTATTAATTGATTTTGAAGGCCAGATGGCTTTTGCCACCAAAAGCATTCCACTCAGCGAACTGCGAACCAACACTGCTATTGTTGCAGGCGCTTCAAAGATCTTTAATATCCCTACGATTGTAACAACAGTGGCCGAAGAGAGTTTTTCAGGCCCGGTATTTCCTGAAATAGAAGAATTTTACCCACAGGCTACTTCAGGATATATTGACCGCACATCCATGAATACCTGGGAAGATGAAGCAGCGTATAAAGCCATTACAGGCACGGGGAAAAAGAAGCTGGTACTTGCGGGCCTTTGGACGGGCGTTTGTATCGTAGGCCCTGCGCTGTCGGCAATAGAAGAAGGTTATACCGTGTATGTTATTACCGATGCCTGTGGCGATGTTAGCCCTGAAGCGCATGAGCGGTCCGTACAACGCATGGTACATGCAGGCGTTAAACCTATTACCTCCATTCAGTACCTGCTGGAATTGCAAAGGGATTGGGCAAGGCAGGAAACTTATGTAGCAGTTACTGATCTGATGAAAAAGTATGGCGGCTCCTACGGTATCGGCATTCATTATGCCCACCACATGCTCAAACACTAATTATCTTCTGTAAAATCCTTTACCAGCTTTGCGAGTTTCCAATTTCTATTTATTGCAAAAGTCAGCGGTGCTGATCATGCTCTTGCTGATCGGCCATGCAGGTTATGCGCAATCGTTTAAACTGATGCGTTTTGATGAGAATTATGCCTACCTGCGTGATTCTGCTTCCACTTTTTATCATAAGATAAAGTATACCTCACTCTCTGCTAAAAATAACGTGTACGTTTCTTTTGGCGGATCGGCGAGGTGGGAATATGTTGATTTTCACGATGAAGATTGGGGGCGGCTGGGAACAGGTCACAATAATTTCTTATTGCAGCGCTACGACCTTTATGCCGACGTTCACTTTGGAGAAAAGATCCGGGTGTTCACGCAGCTGCGAAGCGCCTGGGAAGGAGGTCGTAAAAACGGTCCCAGGCCGATTGATGAAGATCATCTGAATATCCAGAATCTCTTTGTTGATGCACAGCTGTATAAACGGAATACAAAAAGTCTCACTGTCCGCGCCGGCCGCCAGGAGCTGGACTATGGCAGCGGGCGACTGATCTCTGTCCGCGAAGGACCCAACCTGCGGCTTTACTTTGATGGTCTTAAACTGATGTATGCTGCTGCGGGTTTTACCGCAGACGCATTCGCTATGGCGGCGGACACCGTGAACACAGGCGCGTTCGACAATAAAACCAGCAAACAGGTGAACCTGTGGGGACTATACGCCAAACGCATTTTTCCCCGGGCAGGTAACCTCGATATTTATTACCTGGGCATCCGGCGGGATCTCGCGGTTTTTGAAGAGGGAGCTGCAAAGGAAGTAAGACATACACTGGGCGCCAGGCTTTGGAAATACGGCGGCGGCTTCATCTACAATTTTGAGGCGGCCTGGCAGTTTGGGAAGTTTGGCGCTGCTGATATCAACGCCTGGACCGCATCCGCAGATATCGGCTATATGTTTGAATCTGTAAAAGCCAGGCCAACGATCAATTTGCGTAATGACTACATCTCCGGCGACCGCAACAAAGGAGACGGCAAACTGGGAACCTTTAACCCGCTGTATCCCAAAGGTGGATATTTTGGATTCAGTCCGCAGATAGGCCCCGTGAATCTCATTGACATCCATCCTTACGCCACGGTGAATCCTGGCTCCCGCCTGGTGTTGCAGGCAGATGTGGTGTTCAACTGGCGTTATTCCCTGCAGGATGGTGTATATCGCCCCAGTGGCAATTTTAACCTCGCAGGTTCATCTTCCAAAAAAAGATATATCGGCACCGCTTACCTGGCTAGTGCTGTATACACGCTGAACAGGTTTATCTCACTGAATGCCGGTGTACAATATTTTAAGACAGGCGCTTTTATAGATGATCTGATCAAAGATCATAAGGACGGTTTATTCATTAACACCAGGGTGGCGTTCAAATTTTAATGAAAAAAAATATTCATCATGAGAAACTATAAGAACAATCGTGGTTTGCGGGCAATAAAAAGAAGCCTCTTGCCGGTACTGTTTATGTTGCTGTCGGGAACAGCCGCCTACGCCCAACAGGCTGTAACCGCAGATACCACCGTGAAAACAACGCCGGTGGGCACTTCAAAGATCTGGGGGAAGGTAGACGGCATCGCCTTTGAAGGGCTGGTACAGGGCCCCTCTGCCGCAGAATCTCCTTTGCAGGTGGCCTGTGTATTCGAGTACACGGAAGGGGATATTTTTAATCCGCCTGCATTGCCGGCAGCACTGAATGGCATGGTGCACCTCGATGAGGCACTGCACGGACAAATTACGGAACTGCGAAAAACCGGGAAGTTTGCCGGGCATGCGTTGGAAACCATATTGATTACCCCCGCCAAAGGCGCGCTGAAAGCGCCCCGGTTATTATTGATCGGTATGGGCAACCGCAATAATTTTACCCCGGACCTTATGACCTCAGTGGCAAGTGTAGCTACGCGAGAAGCACTGAATTTAGGAGTGAGCAGTTTTTCTTTTGCCAGCGACATCAAAGATGGCGGCATCGATTCTCCTACCGCCCTGGTTGCGGGCAATGTCACTAAAGGCATCATTGAAGCATACAGAACGCAGCTTTATCTCCATAAAAATAATTTAGCGGCCCCCAAAAAAATAACCAAAGTAATACTGCTTGCTGGCCCCGCATTTTTCGTCACAGCCGGCGAAGGAATCAAAGAAGCCATTGCTTCATTTCATAACTAAAACAGACTACAATGAAAAAGGCCGATTTAGTTCTTTATAACGGTAAGGTCCATACCGTAGACCGGCGCCAGCCTGCAGCAACAGCAGTAGCTATTAAAGAAGGCAAATTCATAGCTGTTGGGGACGACGCTACGGTGCTGAACGGGTTTCAGGACCAGGACACCGTACTGATTAACCTGGAAAACAAAAGGGTGATCCCGGGATTAAATGACTCACATATCCATTTAATCCGGGGCGGACTAAATTATAATCTTGAATTAAGATGGGATGGCGTTCCCTCCCTGGCAGATGCGCTGCGGATGCTGAAAGTGCAGGTTGCGCTGACGCCTTCGCCACAGTGGGTAAGAGTGGTAGGGGGATGGACTGAATTTCAGTTCGCGGAAAAAAGAATGCCCACCCTGGATGAGATCAATGACATTGCGCCGGACACGCCGGTGTTTATCATGCACCTGTACGACAGGGCATTGTTAAACCGTGCAGCGCTGCGCGCAGTTGGATTTACAAAAGATACGCCTGCGCCGCCGGGAAGCAGGTTGGAAAAAGATGCGAAAGGTAACCCCACCGGGCTGCTGATTGCAACACCCAATGCCCTGATCCTGTATTCCACACTCGCCAAAGGACCGAGGCTGTCGTACGAACACCAGGTAAATTCCACCCGGCACTTCATGACCGAGTTAAACCGCTTTGGCATCACCAGCGTGATAGACGCTGGTGGCGGATTTCAGAATTTTCCGGATGACTATAAAGTTATCAGCGACCTCAATGAGAAAAAACAACTGACGGTTCGTATTGCCTACAACCTTTTCACACAAAGGCCCAAACAGGAACGCGAAGATTTTGAAAACTGGACCAACTCCGTAACCCTTCACCAGGGAGACGACATGTACCGTCACAACGGCGCCGGTGAAATGCTGGTGTTTTCTGCCGCCGACTTTGAAGATTTTCTTCAGCCGCGGCCGGAGCTGGCTGATACAATGGAAGAGGAGCTGGAACGGGTAGTAAGGTTACTGGTAGAAAAGCGCTGGCCTTTCCGTTTACACGCCACGTATAACGAAAGCATTACCCGGTTTTTAAATGTATTTGAGAAGATAAACCGGGAGATTCCTTTTGACGGACTACCCTGGATCTTCGATCATGCTGAAACCATTGATGAGCGCAACATCGACCGGGTAAGGGAACTTGGCGGGGGCATTGCCATTCAGAGCCGGATGGCTTTCCAGGGCGAATACTTTACCGATCGTTATGGAGCCGCCGCTGCTGCACATACCCCGCCTGTTAAGCAAATGCTCCAGGCAGGTGTACCGGTGGGCGCAGGAACGGATGCCACGCGGGTGAGCAGCTACAACCCCTGGGTGGCTTTGTATTGGCTCACAGCCGGTAAAACCCTGGGAGGCCTGCAACTGTATGGCGATGCCAATAAACTGAGCCGGGAAACCGCACTGGAACTGTATACAAAGGGGAGCGCATGGTTTTCCGGCGAGCAGCAAAAGAAAGGCAGTATCAGGGTAGGACAATTTGCCGACCTGGCAGTACTGGACAGCGACTTTTTTGAAGTACCCGATGAAGAGATTAAATCCATTGAGTCCATCCTTACCATTGTGGGCGGAAAGATTGTATACGCCAAAGATGATTTCGCCACGCATGCTCCGCCAACGATACCTGTTTTGCCTGATTGGTCGCCCGTAAAAAATTACCCGGGTTACTATAAAGATGCTGCCATTGTTGCCAAGGCATCAGGCGCTGAAGCAGTGGCGGCTGCCGGGATACACAGCTGCAAAGGCAGTTGTGATGTTCACGGCCATCATCATGATATTGCCCGTAAAAGCAACATCCCGGTTAATAATTACACCGCATTCTGGGGCGCGTTTGGCTGCTCCTGTTTTGCATTTTAACGCGCATATTATGAACGATATTATCATATCCATCCTTTACTCCGACCTGGGCAGCACCTGGAATAACGCTGCCATGCTGGTGTTCCGCTGCCTGCTGGCACTGGAGCTGTTCAGGGTACACGGCATGAAAAAGTTTCGCGTGGTGGACGGGCAAAAAGAGCATGTACCTAACCCGCTCCATTTACCGGAGAAACTCAACGCATTGGTGGCCACATTTTCAGATACCGTGGTGCCTTTCCTGTTGATGCTCGGCATTGGCACCCGGTTGGTGATCCTGCCAACAATAGGGGTTACCGCCATCGGTTACTTTGTAGTACACCGGAATGACAACCTGGAAGTACGCGATGTACCCTATATGTACACGCTCTCCTTACTTTTTTTACTGGCGCTCGGCGCCGGGACTTATTCTTTGGATAACTTTTTATTGCTTCAACTATTTAATTAAAAGAAAATGATCACACGCATTGGCATTAAACCAGAACACCTTTCCGGCGTAGCCCATTCATTGGGAAAAATAATGGCAGATGAATTTGTTCTCTACACCAAAACACTCAAAGCTCACTGGTGTGTAACAGGCCCGGATTTTCACAGTAAGCACTTATTTTTTGAATCGCAGTACGGGCAGATGGAAGAAATGGTGGATGATATGGCAGAAAGGATCAGGTCTTTAGGACATTTTCCACCGGCCACACTAAAGGAATTTTTAAGTCTGACACACCTTACGGAACAGTCGAGGGAAAAAAATGATGCGACCGGGCATATCAAAGAACTGCTGTCGGATCATGAAAGTATATTGATCCACCTGCGGGAGAATATAGACGGGTATGTAACCGCGTTTCATGATGCAGGAACCAGTGACTACATCACCGGGTTAATGGAAAAGCATGAAAAAATGGCCTGGATGCTCAGAGCGCACCTTGAATAGGCGGCTGCTGATCAAAAGGAATTTAAACATCACAAAATTAAAACATGACAGAGGCTACACACAATATTAACTGGGTAACATTTTTACTCGCATGGGTAGCAGGCTTTTGTGATACAGCCACCTTTGTATCGGGGGATAGTATTTTTTCTGCACACGTGACCGGCAATTTTATTGTGTTTGCTGCGCAGATTGCTGCGGGGGGCGATAACATGGATTCGTGGATGAAATTAGTAACGTTCCCCGTGTTTGTACTCGCTGTAATGGCCGGTGGATGGGTGGTTGAGCAAACGCAGAGAAAGTACAAAATACTTCTCGCAGAGGGCATTATATTAATGATTTGCGGAATTGGTGCTATCTTGCTACCCATGTTAACGGGAGGGGAAGAAAAAGTAATGATCTATTCAATTGTAATGACTACCGCGGCAGCAATGGGGTTGCAAAATGCTTTTGGGAAATTATTTGCCAAAGAAACACACGGACCAACCACCATGATGACGGGGAATGTTACCCAGGCGTCGCTGGATCTGGGAAACCTGATCCGGAAGGGGCGGAGTGGCGATGCATTGGCATGGAAGGATTTTCAGGGCCAGGTGTTCACCATCGGGGGATTTTTAGCGGGTTGCGTGATAGGCGCAATAATGGCAAAATGGCTGGGCCTTAGCGCTATTTTGCTGCCGGGTGTGGCAATTGTTGTTTGTTATTTGCAGGGAGAAGCAATGGCGCGTAAATTTGAGCAATGAGGAAAGGTGTTCCCGGAAAAATATGGATGGCCATCGGACTGGCTGTGATACTCCCGGTCATTGCGGGCGCGCAATCAGCTGGTCCCGAAAGAATAGGCCGGTTGGTGCAAAGCAGCAAAGGAGATACGTCTACCATTACAGCATGGATGAAGATGGGAGAGTCGTTCCTGGATAAACCGGAATCACTGGACTCCGATATGAAAATGGCTTTTCGTATCGCGGGCCAAATGGAAACATTAAGTAATGAACTAAAATACCCGGTGGGGCTTGGGCTCAGTAAACTGTTACTGGCAAAAGCCTACCGGGAATCCGGACGTGCCGGCGATGGAAGAAAGACGAGTGAAGAAGCAGTTCGTCTTTTAAGTGCTTACGGAACACCCGGGTTAAAGGCACAGGCGATAGTGGAATTAGGAGGTACCTATTCCAATTCTGGAGAAGATCTTCCAACAAAAATCAGCCTGTACAGGCAGGGCATAGGTATTTACCAGAGTTTGGGCGACAGTCTTTCTGCAGCAAAACTGAATGAGTTTGTGGGAGATCTGCTACTGCTGAACGGGCAGTTTACACAGGCGCTGGAGGTGTTAACCGCAGCTTTAGCCGTTTACCAGCAAACCGGTTATCCGCGCTTACAGGGAATTTATTCGATTATGGCGGAAACTCATCACGAGTTAAACAATTTCGCCCAGTCACTCCAGTATAATTTGCTGGCGGTAGAAGCCGGGGAGAAGATGAAGGATACAGGACCACTGATGGCCACCGTTTATAACCGTGTTGGACTGAATTATTACAGCATTAAATATTACGATCAGGCAATTGATTATTTCAATAAAGCCCTGGTACTGGCCCGGAGCAACCGGGATACCGTGACTATTAAAACCATGCTTATCAATATTGCGGACGCCTGTCGTAATAAGGGTATGTACAGAAGAAGCCTTGACACATTGTTTGTCAGCACACGATATGGGGCCTATACCAGTGAGATGGAACGGATGCTGGAACCAATGATCTATATGAAGGTCTATGTGGCGCTCAGGGAGTTTGATAAAGCGGACTATTACTTCAGGCGCCTGGTAAGCTCTTATCAGCATCACCGGATATCCGACAGAAGCAGCCAGCTTTTGCGCCTGGCGATTATTTATTATCTGCAGGCAGTTGACCGCTTTACTGAAACAATTCCCTATCTCAGGAGTTACGCCTATTACAGGGACAGTATATCATTGGGGCTGGTACGGCAGGTAGAAGGCGAGTACCTGTCCTACAGAACAGACTCGGCGATGGGCAATCTTTCCTCAGCTATCAGCCATTTCAGGCAATATAAAGTACTTTCCGATTCCCTGACCAGTGTTGCACAGGCTAAACAACTGGGAATGCTGCAATTGCAGTTTGAAACCAGGCAAAAAGATAAGAATATAGAATTACTTACGCAGAAAAGTGAGTTACAGGAAGTGTTGTTGCAGAACGAAAAAGTATCCCGGAATGCTTTCGCTGCGGGCGTTGCCATGCTGGTGCTTTTTTCCGCGTTAATGTATAACCGCTACCGGCTCAAGAAGCGTTCCAACCTGGAGTTGGAAAGCAAACAACGGGAAATAAACGATCAGAATGAAGTGTTGAAAAAAGTGGTGGAAGAAAAGGAATGGCTGTTGAAAGAAGTACATCACCGTGTTAAAAATAATCTGCAGATTGTGATCAGCCTGCTCAATACACAATCTGAATATCTTGATAACGCAGACGCAATAGCCGCTATCCGCAACAGTCAGCACCGTATGTACGCCATGTCGCTGATTCATCAGCGGCTTTACCAGGTTGATAATCTCGGGAAGATTGATATGAAATGGTACATCGGGGAACTGATTGGGTACATGCAGGAATCGTTTGAGAAAACAGATAGAATTTCCTTCACTACAGAAACCGATCCGCTGTTGCTCGATGCCATTCAGGCGGTGCCCATTGGGCTGATCATCAATGAGGCGGTGAGCAATTCGATCAAATATGCGTTTCCGGCGGAGCACCGGGGTAACATTCGTGTTTCATTGAAAAGTACAGGCGAAGCGGCTTGTTTGCTGCTGATTTCAGATGACGGCATTGGCTTTTTGCAGGAACAGGACCCGCAGCACACGCAATCGCTGGGAATGAGCCTGATGCACGGACTTTCCGGCCAGCTCGATGGCAGCTTCAGTATATCCTCTGCCGCCGGCAGAGGAGTAAATATCAGGTTATTATTTCAATGCAGGACCTTTAGTACCATAACAGTTAAAACGTCCGCAGGATGAGTTTAAAGGAAAAAATATTGATCGTGGAAGACGAGTTTATCGTTGCCAACGATCTGCGTATTATGCTCGCCAAAGCTGGTTATACCATGTGTGGTATTGCATCTTCTGTTGAACAGGCCCGGGAGCTGATTGCGCTTAAAAATCCCGACTGGGTGCTGCTCGATATTACGTTGAAGACGCCTGTGTCAGGGATTGAACTGGCCAAAGAATTGTTTCTGCAGAAAAAACCATTTTTATATATCTCCGCAAATACAAATCAGGCTACGCTGGAAGCCGCGAAAACAACGCAGCCATATGGATTCCTTGTGAAGCCATTCCGCGAGCGGGATTTGCTGGTGATGCTGGACATTGCCAGGTACCGTTACAGTGCAGAACATAGTGCTGTTCAAAACAACCAGGCTGTTGTAACCGATAATGAAAATAATTTCCCTGATATTATTGGTAAGGGCGCTGCATTGAAAAAAGCCCTTGAAAAGATCGGTGCAGTAGCGCGTAGTAATAGCTCCGTATTGCTGTTGGGAGAAAGCGGAACCGGTAAAGAAAGGTTTGCACAGGCTGTTCACAGGGCCTCCGGCCGGAAAAATAAACCCCTGGTAACGGTCAATTGTGCAGCGTTGCCGTTGTCTCTTTTGGAGTCAGAACTATTTGGCCATGAGCGGGGAGCCTTCACCGGCGCTAATCAGAAACGGATTGGTAAGTTTGAGCAGGCTAACGGAGGTACTATCTTCCTGGATGAAATCGGCGAACTACCCTTGGACGCACAGGTGAAGTTGCTGCGCGTATTACAGGAAAGGGAAGTGCCCCGCCTGGGCGGCGATATGCCTGTACCTGTAGATGTGCGGGTAATTGCGGCAACGAATCGTAATCTTGAAAAGGAAGTGGCCGAAGGAAGGTTCCGGCTGGACCTCTATTACCGGCTGAATGTTTTTCCCATAGAGCTGCCGCCCTTACGCGAAAGGACGGAAGACATCCCATTGCTGGCCGCCTATTTTCTCAAAAAATTTGCGCTGGTGTTGGGAAAACCAGTACCTGAAATCAGCAGGGAGGCCATGCAATCGCTGATGGAATACCGCTGGCCGGGCAACATCAGGGAGCTTGAACATATCATTGAACGGCAGGTTATTTTGACCATGAGCAATAAGATCACCGATTTTGATCTGCCGGTATATCTCGAAAAAAATACCGGCTCCACTTCTTTTGAAACGATGGAACAGATGGAGAGAAACCATATCATGAATGCGTTAAAGCTGTGCAAAGGCCGGGTTTCAGGCGTTAATGGCGCTGCCGAAATGCTTGGGTTACCTGCGCAGACAGTGTATTCCAAAATGAAAAAACATGGAATTGAATCCGGTTATAAATAGTATTTGTTGCACAATTATTTTTTGAATTCAGCAACATGGAGAAAGAAACAACGAGGATAGAAGCCTTCAGTGATGGGGTTTTCGCCATTGCTATCACTTTACTGGTATTGGAACTGCATGTGCCATTGATGGAGGAAACCGGGGGAGGAGATTCACTTTTGAAAAAGCTGGCGGCGGAATGGCCTTCTTTCCTGGCTTTCAGCCTGTCTTTTTTCAGTATTTTTATTATGTGGGTCAACCATCACAAAATCTTCAAGCAGATCTACCGGCGCAATACCCCGCTGATGTTTGCCAATGGGCTTATCTTATTCCTTGCTACCTGCGTTTCCTATCCTACCGCATTACTCTCCAGCTATTATCATACGGCATCGGTTCATGTTGCAGTGGCCATCTACACCGCTTTATTTGTATGCATTAACCTGGCATTTAACCTGCTTTGGTGGATTGCGAGCCAGGACAGGCAACTATTAAGACCGGATATAACTGATGAAGGTATTAAGCGTATAAAAAGAAATTACCTATATGGCATCCCGGTGCATACGCTGGCTTTTATCCTTTCTTTTGTGGAACCCACCGCCGCTTTATTTCTTTGTGTTGCCTTATGGATTTACTGGGCTTACACCTCTGGTAAGCTTGAACTTAAAAGGAAGTAGTTTCAGACTTCCCCGTCTTCTTTGCCGGTAACGAAATGTTCTTTTTGAATGCCTAGTCTTTGCATTTTTGAAATAAGGGTGGTAGCCGGCATCTTTAACTTTGTAGCAGCGCCATTGAGGCCTGAAATTCTTCCCCTGCATACTTTAAGCACCTTCAGGATATACTCCCGTTCTATTTCTTCCAGCGGCCGGATCTGAAAGGCTTTGTCGTTTGAGTTGCCTTCAATACCTATTTGTTCCGGAAGCTGGATCATTTTAATGATGCTTTTATTAGTCAGTAGTACCGTACGTTCGATCAGGTGTTCGAGTTCACGGATATTACCCGGCCAGGCGTAGGAAATTAATTTTGCCATCGCTTTTTGAGAGATGCCCGAAATTTTTTTTCCGGAATTCCTGGCGAAGCGTTCTATGAAATAAGAGGTGAGCGCGGGAATATCCTCTTTACGTTTCCGCAAAGGAGGGAGGGTAATGGGGAATACATTTAATCTATAGTATAAGTCGCTCCGGAAGCGGTTTTGCGATACTTCCTTTTCCAGGTTTCTGTTCGTTGCCGCGATGATTCTTACATTCACGCTAATTGTTTTTCCGCCGCCAACCCGCTCTATTTCTTTTTCCTGCAACGCCCTTAATAATTTCACCTGTAGCTCTGGCGGCAGTTCCCCGATTTCATCAAGAAACAAGGTGCTGTTATTGGCCAGTTCAAACTTTCCGATCCGGCGGTCGGCTGCGCCGGTAAAGCTTCCTTTCTCATGTCCGAATAATTCGCTTTCGATCAGGTTTGCCGGCAGGGCGGCGCAATTTACTTTGATCATGAGCTTTCCGCGGCGGGGAGACGCCTCATGTATGGCGCGGGCAACCAGTTCTTTGCCGGTGCCGGTTTCCCCGAGTAAAAGCACGGTTGCATCTGAGGGAGCTACCTGTGAAATTAAACGAAAAACTTTTTGGATTTCGGGTGAATGACCAATGAACCCGGAAAAGCGGTTGCCCGATTGTTCCTCTATCAGGTAAGCCTTTTCTTCTTCCAGTTGTTGCCGGTATTGGTTTATTTCTTCGATCTGTTGTTCTATTTTTTCATTTGCCAGCACATTGCACATACCTGTTCCCAAAAGATCTGCCACACCGGAGAGCAGGTTGAATTTTCCAGGAGAAAATGCGCCTGCTTTGTTTGAATAAAGAAATAACACGCCCCTGTCCTGGTTAGCATTTGTAATTTTAACCAGCATCATTTCTTTGATGCCGAGTTTATACCAGTAGTGAACATAGGGAGCGATATCTTTTTGTTGGGTGAGTTCAGCAAGTTGAAAGATCACAGGTTGCCCGGCAGACAGCGCGATATTGAAAACCCCGTCATTCACGGGATGCTGGCGGTGAATGATGGGACTGTCCACTTTATCATTCTCCAGTCTTTTATCGCGGCTATGTAAAAAAGGATAGTGCGTGTCTGCACCTTCAGACAATAAGCATAAAGTATAATACTGGCTGTCAAACAGATCCAGTATTTCGTTATTGATAATGTTCCAGAGGTCGGCGCGGCTGCGCACAGCAGCGATTCTGCCTGCCACGCAAAGTAAACTTACCTGTTCGTTTTCTTTTTGAATGAGTTGATTTTCAAAGACGGCATTTTTGTCCGCATGATTGCCTTCGTCTATACCCATTGGACCAGTGTGATTGGTTTTCTGCATGACCGAAATTACTGAATTTCAGAGAGCCGCACAAGGATGCAGTATCATAATATTACGACATGCCGTATTTTTTGAAATTAAATAATTTTATAAGTTTTTGATTGTTAGTTAGTTGAAGGTGGGCACACGGTTTGACTTGCCTGAGCAAAACAAATCAAAAACTATGAGTACAAAAGAACCTACACTACAGGTACCTGCCGTAGAAAATGATCCGGCCATTTCAAAAGACATCAAAGCTTTTTTAAGCGTGTTGAATGTACCGGGGGCGCCGGGATTGGAAACCCTTTTTGTAAACGATGCCCGCCAGGTGTTAATCAACGCGCAGGCCTCTGTGGATGTTGATTATTCCGGCATTGAAGAAAGTGAGCAAACCATCAGCGCCGGTGGTTTTTCAATCAAATTAAATATTGTAAAGCCGGCGGGAAACAAGGAGCAACTCCCTGTTTTTATTTTCATTCATGGCGGCGGATGGGTATTGGGCGATTATCCCACGCATAAAAGAATGGTGAGAGACCTGGTGGTATTATCCGGGGCAGCGGGTGTTTTTGTGAATTATACGCCTTCGCCGGAAGCGCGTTATCCCCAGGCGGTTAATGAAATTTATGCAGCTACCAAATGGGTGGCGGAGCATGGAGCCGAAATTGGCGTAGATGGTAGCCGTCTTGCTGTTGTGGGCAACAGCGTGGGAGGCAATATGGCTGCTGTAACAGCCATCAAAGCCAAAGAAAACAAAGGACCTGAGATCCGTGTACAGGTGCTGTTCTGGCCGATTGTTGACGCCGGCTTTGAGCATGATACCTATAAACGATTTGGACAGGACCGCTTTCTCACCACGCCTTTAATGAAATGGATGTACAATCAGTACACTACCGATCAGGCGGAGCGCGAACAGGTGTATGCATCTCCACTGAACGCTACTGTCGATCAGTTAAAGGGACTTCCTCCTGCTTTAATACAGGTAGCCGAAGCAGATGTGCTCCGCGATGGCGGCGAGGCATATGGCCGCAAACTCGATGAAGCAGGCGTGGTGGTAACCACCGTTCGATACAATGGAACGATCCATGATTTCGGACTATTGAATGCTTTGGCTAACACTCCCCAAACAAGATCACTTTTTGTTCAGGCCGCGGCAGAACTCAAAAAATATCTGGGGCTGAAGTAAGCGACGTTCTGCACGTCAGTAAACCCGTTGAAATCATCTCTGGTAATTCAAAAAAAAAATAACATGAAATTAATTTTCTCAGTAGTTACTTCCCTCGCGTTTTTGCTGGTGGTTACCGTTAGTTCCGGTCAGAATAAACCAGCGGCCAGGGCCGAATATATTGAAGTGGAGCCCAACGTAAGATTGCATGTTACCGATCTCGGAGAGGGAACGCCTGTTGTGCTCATTCACGGATATCCTTTAAGCGACGCCTGCTGGGAATACCAGTATCACGCCCTGGTGAAAGCCGGCTACCGGGTTATTGGCATTACTTTGCGGGGATTTGGCTTATCGGATAAGCCTTATGGCAAGTATAACTATGATCAGTTTGCAACAGATATCAAAACCGTACTCGATAAGCTGAACATTAAAGATGCCATCCTCGGCGGGCACTCTATGGGCGGAGCGATATCGCTGCATTATGTGGCCAAATTCAATGCGGCACATGTGAAGAAACTGGTATTGTTTGACGCGGCAGCTCCCTGCCACACGAAGAAACCGGACTATCCTTATCCATTGTTTACCAAAGACCAGATTTCCAGCTGGATTGAGTTACACAACAACAACCGCCCGGCCTTATTTGATGCCGTAGCGGCAAAGTTCACGCTGTCGCCAACTTCGCTGACACCTGGCCTGGGTAACTGGCTGGGAGGTATTGAAGCGCAGTCTTCTCCATACGCCACTGAGCAGGCGCTTATTGCACTCAGGGATGAGGATCTGAGATCAGATCTCCCAAAAATAAAAATACCCACACTCATCTTACATGCCACGCAGGACAGCATCGTATCTTACGCATTGGCAGAGCAGATGAAGGCCGGTATTAAGAACTCCACACTGGTACCCTTTGAAAAAAGTGGCCACGCTGCGTTTGTGGAAGAAAAAGATAAGACCAATGCTGAGTTGATCAAATTTATCAAACAATAGCAGGAGTATTTTCAGGAAATGTAACGGGGACGGCCATCTGGCAGGGTCCCCGTTATATTTTATTGCGGGAAACCAGGCCGGTTTACGATATATTTATTATAATTGCAGGACTGGTCTATACGCATATGGTTAATTACAGCAATTATTCCGATCCTGATTTGGTCTTATTACTTAAGGAAGGAGACCGGAATGCCTTTGCAGAAATTTATCACAGGTATAAACTTATACTGCACCACCACGCCTGGAACAAAACCCGGAACGACGTTGAAGCGCAGGATGTGATCCAGGAGATTTTCTCTAATCTCTGGGTAAAAAGAGAAGCCATACAAATTGAGAGTAACTTATCCGGTTACCTGTACAGCAGCGTAAGGAATCATATCCTTAACCTGTTTGCGAGAAAGCAACTCCAGCAAAAATATATTGACTCTATCAGGGATTATTCCCAAAACGGGACCGCTATCACTGATCATAAGGTACGTGAGTCTATGCTGGCGGAGGTGATCGGGAAAGAAATTGCAGCACTTCCGCCAAGAGTAAGGGAAGTGTTTGAGTTAAGCCGGAAACAGCACCTGAGCCATAAACAGATCGCTGAAATCATGGGCACTACCGAGCAAACCGTGAAGAAACAAATGTCTAATGCCTTAAAACATCTCCGTAAAAAAATAGGTTTCCTCCCTTACCTTTACCTGCTCTGGATGCTGAAGCACTAGTGGCTGCTGGTCCGTTTAAGAATATTTTTTCCCTGCCCATACCACTTTTAGTCTGCTAACCTGTCTTATGATGCATAAAGCACTTTTTTAAAGCTAATCGTAAGAAATTGGACAACAGCATTGTAAAAGTATCACACCTGTCTCATAGATACAGCCGGGAATGGGCCATCCGGGATATTAATCTTGAAATCAGCCAGCTGGGCGTACTTGGCCTGCTCGGTTCCAACGGCGCCGGCAAATCAACCACTATGAACATCCTGTGCGGGGTATTGAGTCAAACCGAAGGTACGGTTCAGATAGACGGCATTGATATCAGGAAACATCCCGAAGAAGCTAAAATGAGAATAGGTTTCCTCCCTCAGAACGCCCCGCTGCACCTTGATTTGACCGTTGGTGAATACTTAACGTATTGCGCTTACCTGCGCAACATCCATCGCAGGCATGTAAAAGCGGCAGTTGCCTCCGCTATGGAGAAATGCGGCGTTGCCCATTTCCGCACCAGGCTTATCAGGAACCTCAGCGGCGGCTACCGGCAACGGGTGGGGATCGCACAAAGCATTATACACCGGCCCAAACTGGTGGTGCTGGATGAGCCCACAAACGGGCTGGATCCTAACCAGATCCTGGAAGTACGCAAGCTGATCAAAGAGATTGCCGCTGAAAGGGCCGTTATTTTTTCGTCTCATATTTTATCTGAAGTGCAGGCCACATGTGATGATGTACGTATGATTGAAGGAGGAAGAATGGTATTTGCAGATACCATGAAGGCTTTCAATAATTACATTTTACCTAACTCCCTGCGCGTTTATATGCACAATCCGCCGCCAATGGAAAGGATGGCGGCCATACCCGGGATTACCGGCGTGGAACCCTTAAATGACGGCGGTTTCAGGATGCATTTCGATACAACTTCACTGGTGTCTTCTTCCATCATTCAACTGGCCGTTGATGATAACTGGCAGCTTACCGAAATTATGCTGGAAAAAAGCAGCCTGGACGAAATTTTTGCACAGTTATCAAATAAAACTTCCTGAACCTGTTATGACTAAAATATTTAAAATAGCTAAGCTGGAACTTAGCATACTTTTTTATTCCCCGGTTGCCTGGCTGGTGCTGGTGATTTTTATGGTGCAATCCGGGATGGGCTTTTTCGGAATGCTTGGCAGCTTCCAGGAATTGTTTATGATGGGAGAGAAAGCAGATAATTTAACACAGCTTCTCTTTCCCGCTACCAACGGGTTGTTCGACAAAGTACTGCAAAATCTTTATTTATATATCCCGTTGCTTACAATGGGATTGATAAGCCGGGAAATCAGCAGCGGGTCCATCAAATTATTACTGTCGTCCCCGGTGAAGATCAGCGAAATCATTTTGGGTAAATACCTGGCCATGATCTATTACGCGCTGATGCTGATGGCTATCCTGGGCATTTACTGCCTGATTGGCGTGTGGGTAATTAAAGATGCTGATATGGGTTTGATTGGCGCGGGATTATTGTCTTTATTCCTGTTAACAGCCACCTATGCGGCTATCGGCCTGTTTATGTCGAGCCTTACGGGTTACCAGGTGGTTGCCGCCATCAGCACCCTTGCTGTGTTTGCGGCCCTGAAGTATATTGGAACGGTTGGTCAGCGTATTGATTTTGTAAGAGATCTTACCTATTTCCTGTCGTTATCAGGACGAACAGAAAGCATGTTGAACGGATTGATCACCTCTCGTGATATCGTTTATTACCTGCTGATTATTTTGCTTTTCCTGGGTCTCACTATTTTGCGGTTTAAAACAAGCCGCGAGTCCAAACCCTTTGCCATACAGGCTGGCAGCTATGTGACGCTCATGGCATTTGTGTTGCTGGCAGGATATTTAAGTGCAAGACCCACCGCTATCCTGTACCGGGATGTTACCGCGCAAAAATCCCAGACACTGACACCGGCCAGTCAGGCTGTTGCCAAACAAATTGAAGGCTCCCTGGTGATCACCACTTATGTAAATCTCCTGGACCAGCATGTATATGCCGGGTTGCCGGTATCACGAAATACGGACCTGTCCCGTTTTGAAGATTTCCGCAGGTTTATACCCGGTATCAAAATGAACTATGTTTATTATTATGACGCTACTGATCTTGCCGGTAATCCCAATATGATTTACCAGGGAAATATTAGCGGTTTGAATACAAAACAGGTGGCCGAAAAAGTGGCGGATAATCTTGAAGTTAATCTTGATGGTTTTTTAACTCCCGGCCAGATCCATAAGATCATTGATCTTGCGCCGGAAGAAAATACTTTTGTCCGCCAGCTCAGCTACCGGGGCCATACCAGCTTTCTCCGGCTGTATAATGAACAGAACCAGTTCCCGGAGGAAGCAGAGATTACCGCCGCTATAAAAAAGCTGGTTGTGCCACATCAGAAAATAGTTTTTATAGAGGGAGATGATGAACGTAGTATCCGGGTAAAAGGAGACAGGAGTTATGATTTGTTCAGCAACGCCAGGAAAACGAGGAAGTCGTTGATCAACCAGGGTTTTGATGTGTTGAGCGTAAACCCGGATGCGGCAGATGTGCCTCCCGGCACAACCCTGCTTATACTGGCAGATCCGGCCAAACCTTTTAGCAGCCATGCTGCCTCCAGGATACGCAGTTATGTAGATGCTGGGGGCGATATGCTGATTACAGCGGAGCCTTCACACAGAGAAGTGATCAATCCTTTTCTGCGTCAGTTTGGTGTTCAGCTATCCGCGGGGATGATGGTGAACCCTGATAAAAATGCGCCGGCAGATCTTATCCAGGGCCGCATTGCTGCGGAGAATAACGAATACCTGGATCAACTGATGTACCTGAATGCCTCGGTGGCGATGCCTTCTGCGGCTATGCTGGAGTTAACGGGGAGTGATTTCACTGCCGACACTGTGCTGCAAAGCAGCGCCCTGGGCTGGAACAAAAAGAATGGATTTGATCCTTCATCGTCTTCAGTATCCTATCAGCCGGAACAGGGCGATCAGAAAGGGAGCCAACCGTTAATCGTCCTGCTCAAACGTAAAGTGGCCGGCAAAGAGCAAAAGATCCTCATCAGCGGAGATGCTGATTTTATGAGTGATAATTCTATTCCGCAAGCCTATAATTTCTCATTTATTAATGGCATCTTTAGATGGTTCAGCGATGGCCTGTTTCCTGTAAGGGTAAGCCGCCCGGCGCCACAGGATGATGCCATTTTAACCAGCAGAAAGGAATTGTCGGCTTACCGGTCAGGTGCGCTGTGGGGCGTGCCGGCATTGATGATCGCCTGTGCTGCTGGGCTTTTGATCAGCAGAAAAAGAAAATAAAAAAGATATACCTCCTGTGGAGATGTTGATTGTCTTACATAATATACGCAAGTTATGAGCGAACTAACCGAACAACAAATCCGGACGATGCTGGAGCATTACAGGCTTGGGAAAGCCACTCCGGAGGAATTGGCATTGTTGGAATCATGGTACTTAACCTACCGGGAAGAGGGCGCCGCGGCGCCTGATTTGATGGCGCGGCTTGCGGCTGTTGACCAGGTATGGGAGCGGCTGGAAAATGAATACCGGCCCGTCAGACGCCTGTCCGGATGGCGGCGTAACCTGGCGGCAGCAGCAGCAGTTGCTGCTTTAGTGATTGGAATAGGCGCTTATTTTCTTTACCGGTCTGCACAGCCGCCGGCAATTTCTGTTGGCCAGCTGGCGGAGAGTAAAAAAGATATTCCCCCGGGTACCAACAAAGCAACATTATCTGTGGCGGGCAGTGGTATGATGGTGCTGGATTCTTCCAGAACGGGTATTGCGGTGAATGGCGATGATGTAAGGTATGATGATAACACAAAGATAGATGCTGCTTTAAGTGAGGGCATCCGGATGCTGACCCTGCAAACACCTAAAGGAGGCACCTACCGGCTGATATTGCCCGATAGCTCTGTTGTTTGGCTCAATGCCGCTTCGCGTTTGGTGTTTCCTTCCAGCTTCAGGGGGCAACAGCAGCGGGAAGTGGAGCTACAGGGAGAAGGCTATTTTGAGGTGGCAAAAAATAGGGCACAACCCTTTATTGTAAAAAGCCGCGGACAAAAAGTAGAAGTGCTGGGAACACATTTCAATATCAACAGCTATGCCGATGAGGCGCTTACCAAAACAACCCTGCTGGAAGGCAGCATACGTATCGGTAACATAGTACTGAAGCCCGGAGAGCAGGCGCAACGAAGTGACGCAGGGATTAAAATCATCCTGGTGGATACAGATGAGGCCATCGGCTGGAAAAACAATTATATCGTTTTCCAGGATGAAAAGATCCAGTCGATCATGCGTAAAATAAGCCGCTGGTATGATGTGGAAGTAGTGTATGAAGGAACGCTGCCAACGGATGATTTTGGCGGAAGGGTAAGTAGCCGTGCCTATGTTTCACAGGTGTTGAGAAAACTGGAACTGACCGATAAAGTACATTTTAAAATTGAGGGAAGAAAAATTATCGTCACCAAGTAATAAATCGCTGCGGGGTTAAAAAATAGCCAGATGTGGTTGCACACAACTGGCTGGCGCCTGGCAGTATTGTCAATAAAATTCCTGATTGTATCAACTATCAACCAAACAAGACAAATGTATAAAAATTATGCGATGAAATCCGGCATGCATCATCTGCATGTCCGTAAACTCCGGCTGCCTATGCGATTGACGTCATTCTTACTGTTTATTATGCTCTTCAGCGCGTCGGCCAGTTTTGCACAACAGATATCACTCAGGGAAAAAGAGGTAGCTCTCCGGGTGATCATTGCAAAAATCCAGCAGCAGAGCAATTATGATTTTGTGTATACTACCCAGCTATTGAAAAATACCGGTAAAGTAAGTATCAACATACAGGCTGCTGATATCAGAACGGTATTGGATCTTGTTTTAAAAGACCAGCCACTGTCTTACACCATTGACGATAATACCATCATACTGAGAGAAAAGCCGGTGGCCACCCCGTCCCGGGCCATCAATTTTGTGGATGTTACCGGGTTCGTTTCCAACGGCCAGGGTGTGGGGCTTCCCGGGGCAACCATCCGGCTGGCAGGTACACAGATATCGGTGGCAACGGACCAGGGAGGGCTTTACCAGATACTAAGGATACCCGACGACGGCCGGCTGATATTCTCTTACATTGGGTACCAGTCCGACACCATTGCTGTAAAAGGAAGAACAGCCATCAATGTGCTGTTAAAACAATCTTCCATTGAAATGAAAGGCGTGGCCATCGTTTCAACAGGTTTACAGGAACTGCCCAGGGAGAGAGCCACAGGATCTTTTGAAGTTATTTCCAAAGAACAGCTTCAACATAGTAATGATCCTAATCTCATCCGGCGCCTGGAAGGGATTACCACGTCACTTGATTTCCGCAACGACCTTCGCCCCATCAATTCGGCCTCACCCAATGCAAGGCAATCTCCCCTGGCCAACCTCACCATTCGTGGTAAAAATACCCTGAATGATGCGGTAAGCGCAGACCTGAACGGCAACTACAGCGGCCAGGTCCTGGTGGTGATAGATGGTATTGCCAGTCCGTATTCTATCGACAGGGTAAACCCTAATGATGTGGAGAGCGTAACTATCCTGAAAGATGCCGCTGCAGCATCCATCTGGGGCTCCCGTGCAGCCAACGGCGTTATTGTTATCAAAACGAAGCGCGGGTCTTATAACCGTGCGCCGCGGGTTACCTTCAACAGCAACATTAACATCACAGAGAAAGTAGACCTGTTCTACAATAAAACGATGAGCGTTTCTGATTATATAGATGCACAGGCGGCTTATTTTGAACAGCAGAACCGGCCATTGCCGGATCTGAGTATCTCTCACTTATATGGACAGGAAATAAAATCACCCATAGCAGAGATTGTGGATGCCTGGAAGTTTAAAGGCACACTTACCGATGCGCAGGCAAACGCACAACTGGATGCTTTAAGAAAGAATGATATCAGGAGGGACTATGATAAATACTTTCTGCGCAATGCCGTTACCCAAAGTTATTCCTTAGCAGTGGACGGCGGCGCCGAACGCTTTAACTACCGCCTGTCCGGCGGATGGGACAAGACAATCAACAATACAAAAAATTCGGACTACGACCGGATTGCACTCGGTTATTCCATGTCCGTTAAACCCCTCAAAAAACTCGAATTACAGGGGAATATTGCTTATAATGTTCAGAACTACCATGAACAGGCGGCGCAAAACAGGATAACAGGAGCCACTGATGCCACCTTTTATCCCTACTCGCGCTTAGCCGATGACCAGGGCAATTACCTGGAACTTGCTAAGATTTACCGCCAGGGTTTTGCCGCTGCGGTGGAAAAAGAGTATGGTGATAAATTTCTAAGCTATCGCTATGTGCCGCTCAGCGATATCAATGAAGGATACAACAAGCTGAAATCGCAGAACCTGAACCTGGGCATCAACGCCAATTACAGGATATCAAAGGGCCTAACCGCGCAGCTGACCTATAACTATAACACCGGCAGAAATAATGATAATACCCTCTACCGGCAAAACTCATTTTATATGAGGAATATGATCAATTATTTCACTACTTCGCCGGCCTCTGTAGACCCAAGGACGCTGGAACCGGTGGAGCCCTATAACCGCCAGCTGCCTTTAGGCGGCCAGTACACCATCCTGCAAACAACTTCCAACAATCATGCCTTCAGGGGGCAGTTAAACTTTGATCATACCTGGAAAGAAAAACACCAGTTATCGGCCATTGCAGGTTTCGATATGGCCCAGTCCTATAGCCTTGCCGGCAGCAATGGCTACTACGGCTATGATGAAGGTACCTTATACACCAATAATAAACTGGATTTTAAAACCATGATACCGATCGCTTTTGCAGAAGACTTCAGCGGGTACAATGGTGAATATATTCCCAATCTTTCCACCGGGTTTATCGACAACAAAGTGCGTACCCTCAGTTATTACGCCAATGCAGCCTATACGTTTGATGCCAGGTATACCTTTTCAGCAAGTGTACGTAAAGATCTGTCCAGTGAATTTGGCCGCGGCACCAACCAGAAAGGAACACCGTTTTATTCTGTAGGCGGCGCCTGGAATATTCACAATGAAAGTTTCTACCACTGGGAGCTGGTGCCTTCGCTGACCCTGCGAACCACTTATGGTTATAACGGAAACGTAAACCCATTGATTATTGCAAGGCCATTGATCACCTATTCTTCACTCAATGGCGCCAATAATCTTCCATATGCGTATACTTCCTTTGGTACCGGCATCACCAACAGCCAGTTACGTCCGGAACGGACAGGCGTGCTCAATATCGGTGTAGACTTCCAGTTCAAAGGCAACAGGCTTTCCGGTAATATCCAGTACTACAGCAAAAAAACAACCGACCTGATTGCCGGCGGTGCGCTGGACCCCAGCACAGGATATACCAATATCAACTACAACACCGGCAACCTGCAGGGGCATGGCGTGGAGCTTACATTAAACTCGCTGAACCTCAGCGCAGGCTCATTCAAATGGAACAGCAACCTGTTGTTTGCCTACAACCGGGTTAAAGTAACGAAACTGTTTGCAACGGCCACCAGTCAGGCTGGCGCCGCGGTGAGCAACAGTTCAGGTTCTTATAACGAAGGCTATGATTTGTCGCGGTTGTTTGGATACCAGTGGGCGGGGCTGGACCCCAAAACCGGTGACCCGCGCGGATACCTGGATGGTAACGCAGTAACGATATCCAATTCTATTGAAGGCGATAACAATTATAAAGCTATTCAAAACGCGCCGCTGGGTACCCTGAAATACTTTGGCAGCGCCGTTCCGGTGTACTATGGTTCTTTCAGGAATACTTTTAGTTACGCTTCTTTCGCTTTATCTGCCAACCTGCTTTACAAGTTTGGTTACTATGTACGCCGGCCTTTGGCACAGGTGGTTAACTATGGCAACCTGTATTCCGGTAATAGTTTGCAGGGAGAAGAATACAACCACAGGTGGCAACATCCGGGCGATGAAACGGGTACTAATGTACCGTCGGCCGTTATGTCGACAGGTAATCCTAACCGGGACAATTTTTACTATTACTCGGCTATCAATGTGGTGAAAGGGGATCATATAAGGTTACAGGAGATCAACCTGTCTTACACCCTGAAAGTAAAGCCGGGCGGCCGTATCAAAGATCCGAGGATTTATACCAATATCAGCAACCTGGGTATCATCTGGCGCGCCAATGATAAAGGAGTAGATCCGGAAGTATTCGATTATCCTTTACCGCGCACCTACAGCCTGGGATTTTCAACTAACTTTTAACTGTACGAGTCATGAAAAATTACATAAAATATATTCTGCTTACGGTGTTTGTACTCACTGCTGCCGCCTGTCAGAAATATGTGGACATCAAAAAAAGCGGGTCCCAGTCTTTTATTGAAACAACAAAAGATTGCCAGCTGATACTGGATAATTATGATCTGTTCAATATTAACTACCCAATAGACGGGGAGATTGCCGCAGATGATTATTACCTGGATGATAACCGTTATAATTCAGATGTGATCACACTGGAAGATAAAGCGCTGTATACCTGGCAGCCTAATGCTATCCGCGCTGCGTCAACACAGTGGGTGGCATCTTACAATAAGATCTATCATTGCAACCTGGTGCTGGAAGCGCTGGAAAAAATTAAGGGAACAGATCAGCCGGCAGTGATCAACAACCTGCAGGGCAGCGCCTTATTTCTGCGTGCTTATGCTTTATGGCCGCTGGCGCAAATGTATATGAAGCCTTATGGCGCCGCTACCATGCAGGAACCGGGTCTGCCCATTCATACCCGTTCAGATATCAACGATGTTCCGGGCAGGGGAACGGTTAAAGAAACATATGACGCCATTGTAAATGACCTTACCCGGGCGGCCGGTTTGCTCAGCAACACCTCCAGTATCTCTTCCCGGCCAAACAAAGCGGCCGCACTGGCCATGCTCGCCCGTGTTTATTTGTCGATGGAAGATTATCCCAACGCCTTATCCGCTGCAGACGCCGCACTGAAGCTCAAAAGCGATCTGCTTGATTATAACACACTCGAATTGGGCAGCTATAATCCTTTCCCACGTTTCAATAAGGAAGTAATATTCCATGCGGTTATTGATTACCAAAACAGCGTACTGGAAGTAGGCTTTGGCGACGAAAATAAAGCGTTGATTGACCCGGTGATAATCAGCGTCTATCAAAACGATGACCTGCGGAAACAATTACTCGTTAAAGAAAACCTGGATGTGCCGGTACCTTCAGGTACTTATCGCTTTATTGGTAACTACGAAGGCGCAGTGGGTTCCGCTGCTTTGTTTAATGGTCTGGCGGTAGATGAGTTATACCTGATACGGGCAGAATGTTACGCCCGCGCGGAGCAGACAGCCAACGCCGTGAGCGACATGAATACTTTACTGGCCACCCGCTGGGTGAGCGGAACATATCCCGGCTTTACCGTGAGCAACGCAGCCGATGCCCTTAAAAAGATTCTGCTGGAACGTCGTAAGGAATTGCTGATGAGAGGACTCAGGTGGACGGATTTGCGAAGGCTGAATAAAGACAGTCGTTTTGCAAAGGATCTTTCCCGCGTGGTGAATGGAACGATGTATACCCTGCCGGCCAATGATCCCCGTTACACGCTGTTGATACCGCAGGAAGTGATTACCAATTCTAAACTGCCGCAAAACAGCCGATAGCCTGATACCCAATAACAGCGCGCTTCACGTGAATTCATAAATTTACGATATACAGTATTTTTTTGAAAAGCTCATTTGTATTAAAGTGCTGATTTAAAGAGGACTATGCGATGGTATGCTTCTTGAATACCAGCCTGTTATTATGAACAACAGTATTTTAGGATTGCACCATATTACCGCCATTGCCGGTAGTGCACAAGGGAACTTAAATTTTTATACCAGGACCATTGGCCTGAGGTTGGTGAAAAAAACAGTCAACTTCGACGATCCCGGAACTTATCATCTTTATTATGGCGATGAAAGTGGATCTGCCGGAACGATCCTTACGTTTTTTCCGTGGGAAGGAATCGGGCAGGGACGTGAAGGAGCCGGGATGGCTACTGAAATAGGGTATGCTGTTCCGGCAGGAAGCCTGGAGTTTTGGTTAGACCGGTTTACAAAGAAGCAGATAAAGACCAGCGAAATCGCCGAACGTTTTGGAGAGCAGTTTCTTTCTTTCCGTGATCCGGATGGTTTGTCGCTAAGCCTCATTGTTCCTAAAACCGAAGATAACAGGGCGCCCTGGGAAACAGATGAGATTAAGAAAGATAATGCTACCAGGGGTTTCCACAGTACCACCCTGACGTTACGGAAAATTGAGGAAACTGCGAAAGTGCTGACTGATATACTGGGTTACCGTTTTCTTTTGCAGGAAGGTAACAGGTATCGCTTCATTACAGACGCCGTGGATACCGCTGCTATCATAGATTTATTGGAAGTTCCGGATGGACAGAGGGGTATAGGCGCAGCAGGAACGAATCACCACGTGGCTTTCCGTGTAAAAGATGAACAGGTGCAGATGGAAGTCCGGGAGAAGGTATTAAGCAGGAACCTCCAGATTACGCCAAAAATCGACAGGGATTATTTCTTCTCTTTGTACTTCCGGGAGCCGGGTGGGGTGCTTTTTGAGATCGCCACAGAGAACCCGGGCTTTACAGTTGATGAACCTTTAAATGAGCTGGGTACCCATTTGATGTTGCCTCACCAACACGCGCATCTGAGAGAGGATTTAGAAAAAGTACTTCCAAAATTGAGTTAAAGCAAAAAGATATGCAGGAAATACTGAAATCGGGAAAGCGCCTGGAGGCCGCAGAAAAGGTTTTGATTATGGTACATGGCCGCGGGGGCTCAGCGGAGGATATTTTATCGTTAGCTACGGAATTGAATACAGCAGCATTTGCGCTTATTGCTCCCCAGGCAAAAGGTAATAGCTGGTACCCGCAATCGTTTTTGGCGCCCAGGGCAGCAAATGAGCCGTTTCTCTCTGGTTCCCTGAGTTTTTTGGAAGATATCGTGCAGGATCTTGAAGAAAAAGGTTTCTCAAAATCACAGATCTTCCTGTTGGGATTTTCGCAGGGAGCCTGTCTTACACTGGAATTTGCGGCATCCAATGCGGCGGGATTTGGTGGTATAGTAGCTTTTACCGGTGGGCTTATAGGCGATCACGTTGACCATAGCAATTATAAGGGTAATTTTGACGGTACGCCAATTTTTATTGGAAGCAGTGACCCCGATTTTCATGTACCGGTGAACCGGGTAAAAGAAAGTACTATATTGCTGGAGGCAATGGGGGCAAAAGTTACTGAAGTCATTTACAAAAATATGGGTCATACGATCAGCCGCCAGGAAATAGCGCAGGTAAATAAATTAATTTTTGCTGGTGGTAGGGCTGGTATTGCAGTTTTTTAAATTAAGGCAACCGGTGAGGTAGTCACAAGCTGCTAAAAGAAAGAGGGACTGATTTTCTTCAGCCCCTCTTTTTTCATTTATAACCGTTTATGCTAACCATGCCTGGCCAAATCAATCATCATACTCATCTCTTCCACAAAAGCATCATTCCCCGCAGAAGTTCCACCCAGGGAGCGGAAACGGATCATACCATTTTTATCAATGACAAACTTTGCCGGGATGCCCTGCAGCTTATATCCTGCGGCAGCCTTATTAGTTTTAGCCACCGGATCTTTTAAATCCATCAGCAAATTAAAAGTGTATTTGTTGGTTCGCAGGTAGTTGTCTGCACTTTTTACAGGATCGGCATCTGTTTCCCAGGTATGAATAAAAAGAAATACTACACTGCTGTCATCTTTAAACTTATTCACTGCGGCTTGCATGTTGGGAAAGGAGGCTTTACAAGGGCCGCACCAGGTTGCCCAAAAATCAAGAACAACTGTTTTTCCTTTATAATCGGAGAGGGAAACCGTTTTCCCTTTTACATCTGTTACAGAAAAATTGAAGGCAGGTTCTTTGATCATTTTTTTGGCCAGGTCAGCGTTAATCTTCTCTTTCAGCGCGTCATAAAGTGCACGCTCGTAGGCCACAAATCCCTGATCACTTCCTTTTACCGCGATATAGGCGTTTTTAAACTGCGCCTTTACTTCCTGTGAAGCCCTTCCGTTTTTGATGCTTTGCTCCATTAAGGGGAACGCTTCGGGAAACTCCCGGTTGGCTACCAATAAGTTTAGATAGGTGTCATTAAATGCTCCATCTTTTTTATCGTCCTGTGCATACGCCTGCCGTGCATATTTCAGTCCATCTTTATACTTTTTGTTGGCATACAGGATAGCCGCGTATTGCCTGGCGTAAGCATAGTAGTCAGCCGATTTTTTATCGGACCTCCGCATTTCATCGCCAATAGATTTTTTGATCAGGCTTTCTGCGAGCACGTACTCTTTCCGTCCATAGGTTTCCCTTGCCGCATAGGAGAATGCTTTGGTTTTATAAACCGTGTCCCGGATCTGGTTCAGGTATTGCATCACCTTTCCGGGATTGTTTCTGAAAGAAACCGCTACATAATATTTAGCTGCATCGAAAAAGAAATGTCCTTTAAGTGTTGGATTTGATCCAAACCTGGATACAAACGACTTGTACTTTATCTCATTTTCAGCGGCATTGGTTTCGTTATAGATCTCTCCCAAAGCCTCGCCAAAAGCAGCAAATCCATGAGGGAATTTCCGGATAGAAAGTCGTGTGATGGAATCTCTCTTATTTTGATTCTGCGTAGTATTGTAATAAGAAACCAATAAGTTCAGATCTTCTTCCACATTGCTTTTGGAAAGTACTTCCAGGCTTTTTTGCAGCTGGATGGAATCTTTCTGGTTTAACAGTTCCGTGAGCTTAGGATCAATGGGGCCACGATTTTGCGAAAACGCGGCCGTTGTGATCAGTAATAGGAAACATATTTTCAGATACTTCATTTTCTGTGATTTAAATTAATGATCGGTTTTTTTGACTTCTGCAGCATCAGCCTTTTTCAGCAGTTCACCGGCTTTTTCTTTATTCCCTGCTTTTACATACAGCTCCGCCATTTTTTTATAGGTGGCCGGAAAGTCCATACTCCAGGGGTAAAGATCGAGCTGCGACTGGTAGCAGTCGGCTGCCAGTATATACAAAGATGCCGGCAGGTTGTCTTTTCCTGTAACCGCGTCTGTAACAGTTGAAAATCGGGGATAGTCGTTGTGTTTGAGCCATTCCTTTCCAAATTCCACTGCCTTTTCAGGGTTTGTTTTAGTCAAAGTATAAAAAGTATAATGGCCGGTATAGGGATAGTATTTGAGTTCCGGATTTTTGGCAAGAATTGAATCAATTCTTTGTAGTGCGCCAATAGGGTTTCCCGGGTTCCCCATGAAAGGATTCATAATTGGTACAAGGCTGTTGTCGATGGCTGACAGCCGTTGCCATTCCTTTCTTTTTTCGGCAGCATCTTTAATATCCCAGGTGCCTGAAACGATCTGTGGTAGTACTTTGTCCAGGTTTTTGGGCGGGCCGGCCCAGGCAACCCTTCCTTGCTGGTCCACCACAAATGAATAGGGAATTCCCCGCTCGCCGTATGCTTTCATCCAGTTCTCCGCCATCAGGTTACCCTGTTCGGCGGCTAAGTTGTAGTCCATCTTTTCCCCCATCCCGGCAACAAATTTTTCTATGATGGGCAAAGTGGTTTCTTTGCGTTCATGAATGCTTACACCCAGTACGGTCACTTCTTTTTTATATTTCTCCGCCAGCTCCGACAGGTGAGGCATCCCGGCGATACAGGGTTTACACCAGGTAGCCCAGAATTCAACTACATATACCCTGTTCTTTTCAAAGGCGGTTATCTTGTCGCCCTTGAGCCAGCTGGAAATGTACAGGGCAGGGGCGGGCTCTCCCAGCATTTTAAGTTTCACCTCACTTTGTTGAGCCTGCGCTCCTATAGTGCAGCAAATGACTGCGGTTAGCAAACGTATTTGCCGTTTTATTTTTGTTAGCATGACTATCGGATTAATTGTAACCTTGATTTTGAGTAAGGTTTTTATTGTATAAAATCTGATTGGCCGGTACCGGGAACAACACAGCAGTGGATTTCCAGGTTGGTTTTTGCGGACCAAGAACGGCGTCGGCCCTGCCTGTTCTTCTTAAATCAAACAGGCGATGGCCCAGTTCAGCAAACAGTTCATGCGCCCGTTCTTTTTCAATTGCCAGCAGCATGGTGCTTTGGGTAGTGGCCGTTGTACCGGTAAGTCCTGCACGGGTTCTCACTACATTCAGATCTTCTGCTGCGCTGCCCACCCCGGTTATTTTACCAAGTTGCGCCCTGGCTTCTGCCCTGATCAGGTATTGCTCTGCCAAACGAAGCAATACATTAAATTCATTTCCGGCAGTGGCGTCACGTAGCTTATATTTATAAGGATAGTAATAGGTAATGTTACCTACCGGCAGTGGTTTAAGCCACTTAGCCATGCGCTGATCGTCAGATTCAAAGCTGGCGGCCAGTGTTGGATAGATCACATAGTTAGGCGTGGTGCCCGACGGAACAAAATTACGGCCGAAAACAGAATAGCCGTAAAAAGTAAAACGCTGCCAGATCACTTCGTTGCTGGTATTCAGGAAAGCACTGTCCAGGCTTTCCAGTTTATAAGTGTTGTTATTGATCACTGTGGTTGCCTGCATCTCTGCATTTGCGTAATCTTTGATATATAAATATACCCGTGAAAGAAGCGCGGTGGCGGCGGCTTTGTTGGCCCTTGCCCGTTGTGCGGACGGATATGCATCTGCCAGGTTGTTCTGCGCGATTTTCAGGTCGCTGATGATCATCTCGTATATTTCCGCCTGTGGCGCCCTGGGCAATGTTAAATTCACACTATTTACAGTGCTGGTTACCTTCGGTACATCTCCATATAAATTAGTGAGATAGAAGTAAGTAAAGGCACGCATAAAATAGGATTCACCAAGCAATTGCTGCTTCACGGCAGCAGATACACCGGTAGAGCTGTTGAGTCCTTCAATAGCCGAATTAGCTGCAAAAATAACCGCATACGCGTAATTCCAGGTATTGTTTACATATCCGCTGGAGGTAGAGATGGTATTGGTTTTAAACTCGTCCAGGTAAGTAGCTGAACTCAGGTAGATATCATCCGCCGCTGCGCCACCGAGGGCGGTGGCAGCACCCAGTAAAGAGTTTTCCGTGCTTCCGCTGGCGGGCAGCAGGTTACCGTTGGCATACAGGCCCAGAACAGAACTCAGCGCTGTTGCATCATTGAGGAAAGCTTTATCAGCACTCACCTGGTCAATCGGCACATCCACCTCAATAAATTTTTTGCAGGAAGCGGTGGAGAGCAACACTCCCGGTATTAAAACCAGGCAGATCTTATGTATGGAAAGTAATTTCATGTTGATGTTAGGTTTAATGTTAGAAAGAAGCGTTCAAACCAAAAACAATGGTACGCAGCGCGGGCATTCCCGGTCCTCCCTGACCAGCTCCCATTTCAGGGTCGAATGCATTTTTGTATTTCGATATCGTAAAAACATTTTGTGCCTGGGCATATACTCTCAGATTAGCCAGTTTTGCAGCCGTAATCCAGTGTTTTGGGAAATTATAAGCCAGGTTCACATTCTTTAGCTTCAGCCAGGACGCATCGCCATAAAACGCGGTGGAGCTGTTATAATAGAAGCTATAAGCATTATATGCCGGATTACTTGAATTGGCCGTTGGCGCGCCAAACTGCGTATTGTCTTTAGGCTGTTTCCAATGATCCAGTGTAGTGGTGTTTTGGTTGTTCATAGAGCCGAGAGATCCTGTTACGCCATTGATATATCCATTCTGATGTTTGAACTGGAAGAAGAAGCCTAATTCAAAGCGCTTATAGGTAAAATTATTACTTAAACCGCCATAATATGGATTACCAATAGGCGTTGGTTGCTGATCCACCAGGTAAGAGGGGATGCCATTGGGATTGGTGGTTTGGTAAGTAACCATTCCCGTAGCAGGATCTATCCCGTTAAAAATGTATTGCCTGCTAAACGGCACGGGGTAGCCTACCATAAACTGATTGGCATAGAAGCTCAAACTGGCGAGGTTATCGAATTTGGAAATCTTTGATTTGTTGATGGTGAAATTGAATGAAGTAGACCACCTGAAATCATTTCTTTCAATGTTCTTCGTATTCAGCTCAAACTCAAGTCCCTGTGCCTGGATGGTGGCAGGAAAGTTTCCGAGATAGCTTGTAAAGCCAACCTGGCCGGGCGTTGAAATATACAACAGCTGGTTACCTACTGTATTCCGGTAGGCAGCGGCGGAAAACTGTATCCTGTCTTTCAGGAAGCCCAGTTCCAGCGCCAGTTCTGCTTTTTTGTTACTTTCCCATTTGATATCCGGGTTGGCGAGCCTTGATGGATTTTGTACCGTTACTCCCTGATATCCGCTGGTAGATCCGCTGGCCGTATAGGTAGACAGGTTCTGATAATTGGGGATTTGATCATTACCTGTAACACCATAACTGCCGCGTAATTTACCAAAGCTTAAAAAGGAGAGATGATCTTGCACAAACGACTCCTCTGAGAATACCCAGGCAGCGCCTATCGCCCCAAAATTTCCAAATACATTATTCAGTCCAAAACGGGAGGAACCATCTCTTCTCATGGTGCCGTTCAGGATATATTTACCCTGCCAGTTGTAAGTGATTCTTCCAAAAACAGAGCTGAAATTATAATTATCGTAGGCGGTTCTGGCAGAAAGCGTTCCTGCTGCCGCCATACTACCCAATAAGGCATCGTTGCTGTAGTTGTTACCAGTAGTGGTGTTGGTGATGCTGGTATTGGATTGAAAAGTGGCGCCCAGTAGCGCCGCCAGTTTACCCTTTCCAAGATCTTTAATGTATTCCAGCTGGGGTTCTGCAATATAGGATCTTGCGGAAGTGGCTCCAAAAACAGCACTGCTAACCACTGCATTATAAGACGGATTAACCGTTGAAGATGGGACCTGGGTATTCTGGTCAAAATTTAAAGAAGTATAACCCAGGTTTGCTTTCAGGCTCAACCCCGGAAGAATCCTGTATCTCAGGCTCATATTGCCGATCAGGTTTGCTGTGGCCGCCTTGTATTTCTGTGCCAACAGTGCATATGGATTATACTGTATAAGCGGAGAGAAGTTGAATGCCCCGGTAGAAGTATAAGGATCATAGTTAGGAGGAAGATTATAATAACTGCTTAGATCTCTTGTTGGTAAATTGTTTTTATCATAAGAATAGGCGGCAGATATTAACGCATAAAACCGTTTGTCTTTTGAAGTATGGTCAACGTTCAGTCTTGCTGAAATCCTGTCTTCCGCAAAGCTTCCGGGGAAAACAGTGCCCTCATGATGATAACCGGTACTAAAGGCAAAATGGGTATCTTCATTGCCGCCGCTTAATGTTCCCTGTGCATCCGTGTAGCGCGAGGTGCCGCCCAGCAGGTCATCCTGCCAGTTTCTGAACTTAGTCTGGCTCCAGGTGGTTAAGTCAGGGGCATTAGCCGTAGTAGGTGTTACCTTGTCATTGGCAAAGGCTTCTTTACGGAGGGCTAAATACTGTTCGCCATTCAGCATGTCTATTTTATTGCCTACTTTGCCGATACCGGAACTTACATTAAGATCCAGTTTGGTTTTACCGGCTTTCCCTTTTTTAGTAGTGATAAGAATAACGCCGTTGCCCCCTCTGGCGCCATAAATGGCTGTGGCATCTCCATCTTTCAATACATCTATACTCTCAATATCCCCCGGATTCAGGCTGTTCAGCGGGTTTACGGTACCATTGGAGCCTGTTTGGTATACGCTTAAACTAAAATTAAAAGGAACACCATCTACCACGTACAATGGTTCCACGCCACTATTGATGGAATACTGTCCGCGTATTTTAATCGAAGTTCCTGAACCAGGTAATCCGCTGGATTGGGATACTTCCACGCCGGCCATCCTGCCCTGCAGGGCATTGATCACATTGCCAACGGGTTGCTCCTGTATGGTTTTTGCATTCACCCTTGCAATGGAGCCGGTCAGGTCTTTACGGGTAGAGGTACCGTAACCGATAACTACCACCTCGTTTAAACTGCCTGCAAGCGGCGAAAGCACTACTCTGACGGAAGTTTGGTTTCCCAGGTCAATCTCCTGGGTTTTATAACCGATATAACTAAAAAGAAGTGACCTGCTGCCGGTTTCAGGAATTGTGATATTAAAATGGCCATTCTGATCGGTAGCTGTACTGAGGCTGTTGTTGTTTTTCAGACTGACGGTAACGCCGGGTATCGGGTCGCCGCTTTCATCCATCACAATGCCCATCACCCGGATATCCTGCGCGGTTACAACAGGATTTTTCTCTGCCGGGGAAATCAGGATCTTGTTGTTTAGCTCTGTTATCCTGAAATCTTTGGGATCAAAGAGCAGGTCTAATATCTCTCTGACAGAGCGTTTTCCGAGTGGGAGGCTGAAGTCTTTAAGGCCGGCCAGATCTTTATCGCGGTATACAAACCTGAAATCAGTTTGCCGTTCTATCTTTTTAATGGCTGAAAAAACGGACTCGTTATGGAGTTCTACCATCACTTCTACCCTGGCCGTGCTTTGCCCGTTACCAGGCGTTGCCGATATCAGTTGAACCGTTGCAAAAGTGATAATAGCTGTAATCAAGCTTAAACGCATAATCTGACGAATTACGTATCGTGAGTTATTAAAAGTAGAAAGGCCAGGACAGACTTTTCCTCCCTCTGCTGGTTGTGCAGAAAATTTCATAATTTTAGATGTTTAAATGATTCTCCAAATTGTTTAACGATTTGCTCCAATTAGCGTTGAAGCAAAACAATTACAGCTCCCTGTTTAGCGACAGGGAGTTTCTATCAAATGCGCAGGTGATATAATTCTTTCCTCATCTTTTGGTTAATAATGATTAATTGCTGACTCGCAGCCTGATAATTGGTTGATTAGTGAATTGGTTGGTTGTTGATTGTTAATTATTGCAATTTTTTCCGGAGATGATAATTTCTCCTGGCAAGGTTTTATATTCTGCATCATTAAAGGAAGTAATGACTTTAATGATTTCATCAAGACTTTCTCCTTTTAAGAAGGTAGCTGTAAAGCGGCAGTTCTTTCCCTGGTCATTTAAAAAGCTGATCTTAATATTAAACCTTTGAGAAAGTATGGCGGCTGCCTCTTCCATCGTAATATTCTCAAAAAACAGGTCGTTTTGCTGCCATTGCACTATTTCTTTCGCCTGCACTTTAACCAGGTCAGGTTTTTTATCACCGGCATGAAAAACCATCTGTTCATTGGGTTCAAGGATACCCAATACTTTATGCTCGTCGGCTACGCTGACCTTGCCCCTGGTAACTGTTACAATAATCTCATCGTCGTTATTCAGCGCTTTTATGTTAAAGGCGGTTCCTAATACGGTTGTTTTTAATTTTCCTGATTGTACAATAAACGGGCTGGCCGGATTGTGCAGAATATCAAAGTAGCCTTCGCCTTTCAGCGTCACCGTCCTGGTGGCGCCGGTAAATTTTTCAGGATATTCCAGTGTACTATTGTTGTTCAGTATTACAGTGCTTCCGTCTGGTAGTATAATCTTTTTATGTTCTGATCTGGCAATGGCATTTACCACGGGGAAACGATCAGCCGTGTTTTGTTGGCCGGAATACTTTGGATAAAAGAAAGTGGTTCCGAAACAGAGCAGGATAAATGCTGCCGCCCAGCCCATCCAGGGCCGGAGCCATCGCATCCGGGATGGCTGGTTTGACTTTACTACCTGCTCAAAAATCCGGTTGGCCGCCTGATCATCCAACACTAATAGCTCAGTGCCGTCATCCCAGGTTTTCTCCATTAAATCCTTTATTTCATCAAGATCATTGTCCTTGTGCCCTATGAATTGCATAAGTTCTGCCTCTTCAGCACTGGTAATGTTGTTGCCGGCATATTTCTTAATCAAATATTCGATTCGCTCTTTTTGCATAAAACTCTTGTTGAACAGGTTGTTCAAAGCCCTTTATAATATCTGACGAACCAAAATTGAAAAAGGAGTAGGGAGAGAGAAAAAATAATTATTTGCATATCCCGAGCAGCACCAACGAGATCAGGGGCAGGGAATTACCATCCTTAAGATGTGCTTTTAATGTTTTTACGGCTTCCCTGAGATGTACCTTTACGGTTAAAGGGGAAATATTAAGTTTTTTTGCTACATCTTTTTGTTTTAGTCCTTCCAGGTAGCACATCTGATAAACGAGTTTCTGCTGTTTGGGCAGCTGATCTATTGCCATCGCCATATAAGCCCGGGAGTCTTTGAGCATGATATCCTCTTCGGTGGCATTGTCCTGGTCAGACCATTTATGTTTACCCTCATTGATGGTTTTGTAATCCAGCGCCCGTTTTCTCAGGGCGTCTAAGGTGAGATTATTGGTAACGGTCCTGATAAATCCCCCAAAATTGCCTATTTCGGTTAAACCTTCTCTTTTTACCCAGATCTTTACAAATACTTCCTGTACAATTTCTTCAGAAAGCTCCTTTGATTTCAGGTACCTGAAGGCATAAGTAAACACCCGGTTTCTATAGGCATCGAAAATTAGGCGAAATGCTTGCTGATCACCACCGGCTACTTTTAATAACAGCGATTTATCCTCCCCTAATTCTCTGTTTTGCATACACAAAGTTAACATATTAACCATAAATTTTCAGGGTATAAAGGGTTCATTTCCCGGCGGTGATCTTATTTCCCGCCAATTTGTTAAATTGTAGCAGGCATCACCTTTTAATTCATCCCATGTCCGCAAAAACCACCGGTTGTTATTCCCTGTTGCTGCAAGTGTTGGTTCTGACAACCTGCTGGCTCAGTTCCTGCAGGGAGGAGCCTGCCCGGGAAATCCCGGATCATCCCGAACTGGTGGACGCCATCCTTGACAGCACAAATGACCTGTTAAACGTGGGTAAGATCCAGGAGTCCATCCACTACCTCGATTCCGCTTTTCAGCAAATCCATTCCCCGGGCCCAATTGATCAGTGGGAGAAATATAACCATAAGGTCAATTTCTACCTGAACTATGATTTTAACCTGGAAAAAGCCCGGTTAAATGCGGATAGCATGATTTTTATCTTAAAGGGCAAAGCGCAAAAATATAAGACCGAATATGCCAATACGCTTTTCGCCAAAGGACATGTTTTGTTAGCAGAAAGACGGTATGCGGAGGCTTTTAAGTACTATTATGATGGGAGAACTTTCGCCCACCGGCAACTGGACAGCTGTAGTTCTTTTGAGTTTACCGGTAAGCTGGGCCTGGTCAGGTATAGCCAGGGACAGTATTTGAAAGCGATTCCTTATCTGAAGCAGGCGCTTAATGAAAATGCGACCTGTAAGACCAATGACAGATTCAATACGTATTTCTCATTCCGGCAAAGCACATTAACCGCCATTGCACTGGCTTATGAACTGGCGGATATGCCTGATAGTGCGATTTATTATTACCAAAAAGGGCTGGCATTTATTGACCAGAATGCCCATAAATATCCTGAGAAAAAGAATTTTATTGAAACAGCCCGTGGGGTGATCTATGGTAATCTTGGCGGCGCCTATGCCAAACAGCATCAGGACAAGGAAGCGGAGCACTATTTGAAGGAAAGCATCATCATCAATAGTAGTCCAAATCATGATTTTCAGGACGCCCAAACGGCAAAGCTGAAGCTGGCAGATCTCTATGTGAGGTCTGCCCGGTTCAAAGATGCGAAAGACCAGTTGGATCAGCTGGAAACATACCTGGGTAAAGAGGGGAATAACCCGACATATGAAAATATTCGCCAGAGATGGTACAAAGTAAAATGGAATTATTTTGACAAAACCGGCCAGTACCAGCTGGCCTATCCATTTATAAAGAAATTTCAAAGGGCCCAGGATTCTGTTAACAAGGTCAGTGCCGGGTTAAGGGACACTGACATGGATGCTATCTTCAAAGATACAGAGCAGCAATATAAACTGGCCTTGTTAAAAAAAGACAATGAGCTGAAAACAGGTTATCTGACCGGTTTTGTGGTTTTTTCTCTCATGGTGGTTACTATCCTCGGGGGAGTATGGTATAGCCTGAGACGTTCTAAAGAGCTCAACAATAAACTGGCCCAGAAAAATGAACAATTACAATTGGCGCTTGATTCCCTGGAACAAAGTCAGCAGGAGAATACCCGCATCATGAAGATCGTTGCGCACGACCTGAGAAATCCAATAGCAGCGGCAGTCAGCATTGCCACCTTCCTGCTTGAAAATGAGCAGCTGCCGCCTGAAGAGAGAGAAATGCTTGGGCTGATGAAAACGTCCAGTCTTCATTCCCTGGATATGATAGCCGACCTGCTGCATATGAACATCACCGCAAAAGGATTAAAGAAAGAGCCTGTTGAAATACATACCCTGCTTCGTTATTGTGTTGACCTGTTAAAGTTCAAATCAAGTGAGAAGCACCAAATGATCACGTTACATACAGAGGAAATGGTGATCAATATAAACCGGGAAAAGATCTGGAGGGTGATCAGCAATGTAATTGTGAATGCGATGAAATTCAGTCCCGAAGGATCTGTCATCAATGTAGCATTGCTTGACCGGCAGGATACTGTTCTGATCAGCGTAGCGGATCATGGCATAGGAATACCTGAGAATTTAAGGAACCAGGTTTTCAGTATGTTTACAGACGCCAAGAGGCCGGGAACTTCAGGAGAGCAGTCTTTTGGTTTAGGGTTGGCTATTTCCCGGCAGATTGTAGAGGCGCATGAAGGTAAGATCTGGTTTGAAAGTAATGCCGGCGCGGGCACGACTTTTTATGTGGAGCTACCGAAAAGGAGATAAAAAAGACCTACAGCGTTAATTGCCGGGCGTTAGCGTTTTAACCAGCCAGGTATGGATTTATAATCTTTAGATACTAAATTTGTAAAAAAGTAATAATGGCTGATACTGGTAATAAGCGGATAAAAAGGAGTGAGGAAATAACCAGTCAGTACTTTGTGTTTTTAGACAAGCACATTGATGACCTGGTGCAGGGGAGAGTTACAGAAATGATGGAGCTAAATGAAATTGCTTCCGAATTATGCGTTTCGCACAAGCACCTGACGGATACCATCAAGCAAACAATGGGCGCTCATCCCTGTCATTTCTATGATCAGAAAATTATAGAAAAGGCTAAACAACTTTTGCAGGAAACAGACGCTTCTATTGCACATATCGCTATGACCCTGACTTACGACCCTTCCAATTTTTCAAAATTCTTCAAAAAATATGTACGGTTGACACCGGATCAATGGCGGAAAAATAATCTGCCAGGTTGAAACTTCCGAAAAGTTCACCACGATAAACCTGTTTAACATATAGACCTTTACCATAATTAAAACAATTAATATGGCAAGAAACGATTTAAAAGGAAAAGTGGTTTTAATCGCCGGTGGCGCGAAGAACCTGGGAGGACTATTAAGCCGTAATTTTGCAGCGAAAGGAGCAAAACTGGCAATTCACTACAACAGCGCGGCTACAAAAGCTGATGCAGAAAAAACACTGGCTGATGTAGCCGCTTTAGGAGCTGAAGCGTTCCTGTTTCAGGCTGACCTCACTGATGTAAATAACATTGTTAAATTCTTTGATCAAGCCATTGATAAATTTGGCGGAATAGATATCGCTATCAACACCGTTGGTAAGGTTTTGAAGAAACCTTATGTAGACACTACTGAAGCGGAGTACGACAGCATGGCGGACATTAACTCCAAAGTAGCATATTTCTTTATTCAGGAAGCGGGAAAAAAATTGAATGACAATGGTAAGATATGTACCATCGTTACCTCTCTGCTGGCGGCATTTACCGGGTACTATTCTACTTACGCCGGAATGAAGGCGCCGGTAGAAGACTTTACCCGTGCCGGATCCAAAGAGTTTGGTGTTCGCGGTATTTCGGTATCGGCTGTAGCACCCGGACCAATGGATACGCCGTTTTTTTACGGGCAGGAAAATGCAGAGGCCGTGGCTTATCATAAAGCGGCTTCCGCATTGGGTGGACTTACGGATATCAAAGATATCGCTCCCCTGGTTGAGTTCCTGGTTACAGATGGTTGGTGGATTACCGGGCAAACCATTTTTGCCAACGGTGGATATACGACACGTTAATAGAGCAGGCAAGGGGTTGAGGGCAATAGGAGGTTGAGCCTTCTATTGCCCTTTTTATGTGAGGGAATGGATGGCTGTTATTTTTATTGCTGGTTATCCGTCTTCGTTTCCAGGCTATCCTGTAAACTTACGCGCAGACTTGATAACAGGTTATAACCCGTAGCATTTTCAATATCACGTACGGTTGTCCTGTACTGTGTCCAGTTGGAGTTAATGCTGTTGGTGTTGGGCGTATTCACCGCAATCACCCGGGTTGATCCGTTAATCCTGCTCAGGTCATTGTTGCCTGCCGGCAGTACCACTACAACTTTCCAGATATTGGCCGGAACTGTTACATTCCCGTTGTTGATGGTATTGGTAACACCGCCCAGGGAGCCGGTGCCGCCCTGGCCATAATTACCATCGATCACGTATACCTCATTGCCGGCATTAACAAGGCTGCGGGTATAGTTCTCCAGGTTAGCCCACGTCTGCTGGTTGTTATTAGGCGCCTGCGGCATCATATTCGTCATGAGGAAGGTGGCTGAATTGGCTTCGGTGGTGGATGTTCTGTCACCGGAAGGGCAGTTGTGGCCACGGTCAAATCCTGAGCCGCTGTAGCTGCTGTTTTGTACCTGGTACCATCCGGCAGGCAACGTGTTGTCTGCCCTGAAATCATTGCTGCGGGAAACGGAGCCCAGATCGGATGATTGTATGTGCCAGCTTACCCAATTGGGAGTACCACGGTTACGGCTATATGATAGCGCATAGTAAGTTTTTACCATCAGGTAATTATTTTCTGAAGAGATATCTGCCAGCGCGTTGCTGGGGTTGCCCAGTAACATATTGTCGTTGTCACCTGCTGCGGGAGGCGGATTGCTGCCGCCATCGCCGGTAGTAATGGAAATATCATCAATGTTAATCCTGTTTGAGCCACCGGATACTTTCCGGATGCTGATCCGCAGACTGGCGCCTGTGCTAAAAGTAAAGGTAGCTGTCTGCAGGCTGCCGGAAGTAGTAACGTTGCTGCCCTGTTGCTGCCAGGTTCCGCCGTTATCACCGGAGATCCATAACTGCCAGTCGCTGTTACTATCCGACCCATAGCTGCCATGATGAACCGTAAGGGTAACAGTACCTGCTCCGCCGGCGATATTAAAGTTGGTCGTCAATGTGCCGGTGTTCCTGATCCGTACTGATTTGGCGCCATTTTTCAGATCGGCCGACAGGCTGCCAATCAAGGCATCCTCCAGTGTCCAGGAGCCGCTGGACAGGTTTACAGTACCACTTGCATAGGCCGTTTTACTGCCGGATTCAAAATTTTCTGTCAACAGGGTAGTCAGCTCTGTGGTCGCCTTACGTTGTGAAGGGAGAGTTTCCCGGGGTTGAATAGCTGCTTCTTTTTTACAGGAAGCGAACAATACACCGCCAAAGCATATAACAAGGATATGCCTGATGAAGGGTTTCATAATGCAGGTTTTTATGGATTATCGGATTGCTTAGGATTCTATCGCTGTTGTGATCAATGCTATGCAGGTACCGTCTGCCTGGTGTCCGGTGATATAAACAGGAATGCTGGCTCCTGCTTCTACACGGGTTACCTGGATATTCGTAAGGTTTTCCCGGAGGAATTGCCGGAGCGCTTTAAACTTTTGTGCGTTGGCAACAATCGGTGCGTCATTTGGATCAGCGGCGGTGGTGATATGGTTAAAAAATACTTCTTCTTCCACAGTCTTCAAAACATCCGGTGAAACATGATGCAATGCGGCTATTTTACCATGTACTTCAGCGGGTGGTAAAACGCCCCATTGCTCAATGGTTAGCGGATACTCCGATTCACTAAAGTATAAAATGCCGGCTGTTTTATCGGTTAACTGTTTTAACAAAGCAATGTTTTCCATAAAATGAAATTAGAAATTATCTCCGCATATTTTTATCATGAGGGCAATGATAATAATACGTTAATAAAGGTATGCCGTGATGGTAAAGGGACTCAGCAATAAAGTGTTAAGCTGTTCGTAAACTCAGTACAAATACGTTCTCCGGTACTCGCTCGGCGTTTGCTGTTTTACTTCTTTGAATTGTTTACTGAAATGCGCCCAGCTTTTATAGCCACTTTCATAACAGATATCCAGGATCGGCTGCGTAGTGGCAGTAAGCAGTTTGCAGGCATGGCTGATACGCAAATCTCTCAGGAAATCGAAGTATGTTTTTTTGATATTTTTCTTGAAGAACCGGCAAAAGTTGGGCACGCTCATATTAGCAATAGCTGCCACTTCCTCAAGCGTCACTTTTTCGAGATAGTATTTAAAAGAGAAGTCAATAATTTTCTCGATGACGGGGTTGAGCACATTGCCCGTATCGGTGAAATCTTCTGTCAGTATTTTATATTGGGTTGAATGACCTATTCTATGCAGGCATTGCAGTAAAAGTATCAGTTTGTCAAACCCTTTTTCGTGGTGTATCTGCTGCATGCTTTCCGATACTTCCTTTTTCAGGGCGTGTTCCAGTTGTATACCGTTGTTCTTTTGCAACAGGGATTGTATGGTTTTCATTTCTGCCATTTGCAGCAATCCGTCTCCCCAGCAATCCCTGGTGAAATGTATCACCAGGGCGGCGCCCTTCATTTTGGGATGACTTTTTCTGAACCAATGCGGAAGATTACCAGCCATAAAGAATACATCGTTCACCGTGTAGTCGCTTACATAGTCGCCGATCATGGCGGTCCCATGCCCTTTTAATATCAGGATCAATTCGTATTCAGGATGCTTATGCCAGTTGGTTTCAAACTGCGGCGTTTCATAAATACGGCAGGCAAAGCTCTGACTTGAATCGTTGGTGATTTTCTGAAGAATCGTTTTCATGCAGACTTAAGATAATCCATCTTATCATATAAATGGATAAATTTATCAAATTATTGATAAGATAGCATATTTTCTTTCAAAAATAACGGTTGCCAGCCTTTTAAATTCCCGTCATATTTGCGTTATTAAAACACGGATATGAAAATAATTACAGGAAAGAAAGAATTTTTTGCAGGCATTCCTGCCATTCAATTTGAAGGACCACGTACCGATAATCCTTTGGCTTACCGCTGGTATGATGAGAATAAAGTAGTGGCCGGCAAACCGATGAAAGAGTGGTTACGCTTCGCTGTCGCTTACTGGCACTCCTTTAACGGAACCGGCGCCGATCCCTTTGGTGAAGCAACGCATATTTTTGAATGGGATAAGAACGCAGATCCCGTTGCCCGCGCAAAGGACAAAGCGGATGCCGCTTTTGAACTGATTACCAAACTCAATCTTCCTTACTATTGCTTCCATGATGTAGATGTGGTTGACTACACAAACGACATCGCGGAAAATGAAAAGCGCCTGCAAACGCTTACGCAGTACCTGAAGCAAAAGCAGGAGGAGAGTGGTGTTAAGTTATTATGGGGTACCGCCAACCTGTTCAGTCACCGCCGTTATATGAATGGTGCGGCCACCAATCCCGATTTCCATGTACTGAGTCATGCTGCAGCCCAGGTAAAAGCTGCGCTCGATGCTACGATCGCACTCGGTGGAGAGAACTATGTTTTCTGGGGCGGCCGTGAAGGATATATGAGCCTGTTAAATACAGATATGAAGCGGGAAAAGGAACACCTGGCCAGGTTCCTGCAGGCATCAAGAGATTATGCCCGCAAAAATGGCTTTACCGGTACCTTCTTTATTGAACCCAAGCCCTGTGAGCCTACCAAACATCAATATGATTATGATGCAGAAACGGTGATCGGGTTCCTTCGTCAGTACGACCTGCTGAACGATTTTAAGCTCAATCTCGAAGTAAACCACGCAACACTGGCCGGCCATACTTTCCAGCATGAACTGCAGGTAGCTATAGACGCCGGTTTGCTCGGAAGTATGGACGCCAACAGGGGCGATTACCAGAATGGATGGGATACCGACCAGTTCCCCACCAACCTCAACGAGCTTACAGAAGCCATGCTGATCATCCTCGAAGGCGGCGGCTTTAAAGGTGGCGGCATCAACTTCGATGCGAAGATCAGGAGAAACTCTACCGATCCTGCGGATATTTTCTACGCTCATATCGGTGGTGTGGACAGCTTTGCCCGCGCCCTGATCACAGCCGATGAAATCCTGGAGAAAAGCGACTACCGCAAAATCCGCCAGGAACGTTATGCCTCTTTCAATGTGGATACTGCAAAAGCCTTTGAATCAGGAAAGGCTGGCCTGGAAGAACTGCGCGCCTTTGCTATCGCCCAGGGAGAACCGGCGGTAAGAAGCGGCAGACAGGAGTACCTGGAAAATGTCATCAATAATTACCTGTAAAGTTCTTTTATAAAAAAACATTCCTGACTCCGCCGGTACTTAACCGGCGGATTTTTTTTGCACGAAATGGATGACGGACTACCGGATAAAACATTTTTACCCTTCATTTCAACATTTGTACCTGCCGGTTGGAGGAGTGCGGAATTATCTTACCGCTACAAAAAACCACGTTTGCCAAATGGTACTAAAATCTATTGTTCTTGTCTTTTTATTTTCTAGCCTGACGATACAAAACGGGCTGGCCCAACAAAGAGGCCCTGGCAGGAAGCCGCCCGCTGAAACAGATTCCACACATTTTTATTCGGCAGTGAATACCTATATCAATCCCGTGTTGCCAGGAGATCATCCCGATCCAACCCTGCTGAAGGTGGGAACAGACTTCTATCATTGTGGCTCTTCTTTTCATTTCAATCCCTACCTGCCCATCTATCATTCCAAAGACCTGGTACATTGGAAAGTGATCAGCCGTGTATTGCCGCCGGCCAATACTGGTATGGTGGCAGATCGCCCCGGCGCCGGCATATGGCAGGGAGCCATCACGTATTTTTACGGCTCTTATTGGATCTATTTTTCCTCCGGCGGACAATGGTTTTCCAGGGCATCAACGCCACAGGGGCCGTGGACAGCCCCGGTGCGGGTGAAGGATAATGCTCAGACAGGCCCGCTCGGCTATGATAATTCCATTTTTGTAGATGACGACGGAAAGCCATACATGGTCATTAAAAACGGCCAGAAAGTGAACCGCTTGCAGGCGCTTGGCCGGGATGGCCAACTCACGGATTCCGTGATCAACCTGGATTGGATGAATGCGAACCTGCAATACAGCTGGGCGGAAGGCCCGGTAATGTGTAAACGTAATGGGTATTACTATTACTTCCCGGCCGGCGATGTATCCGGTGGTCAGTATGTTTTGCGCGCAACAGCCCTCACGGCTGATTCCACTAAGTGGGAGCGGTTGGGCGATTTTTTCAAACCAAGCCCTGACCCAAACAATACTTTCGCCCGTCCCAATCATATTTCAGCGCCCCTACAACTGGCGGATGGTACCTGGTGGACGATCGGGCAGAGTTATCAGAAAAAAGATCAGGATGATTGGTCTGGTATGGGACGACAAACTTCTTTATACCAGGTACTATGGGAGGGCGACCGTCCCTGGGGCGCGCCACCGGTTAGCGGCCCGGTAGTAAAGCCGGCACTGGATAACGACAACACTCCCTGGCGCAGTGTACGTACCGATCATTTTGATACAGACAGCCTGGGCGCCTGGTGGCATTTTCTGACAAAACCCGCAGCAGCACAATATTCCCTGGCGCACCGGAAAGGTTGGATCCGTTTATCTCCTGACAGTGGGAGAACCCACCTGCTGCAAAAGGAAACAGACCATTTCTATTCAGCGGTCACCCGGGTGGATATTGGCGCCGATGTACAGGCAGCGAATGGCGGTATTTACCTTACCAATGGAAATCAACGTGTGTATGCCCGCCTTTACTATGCGCACGGGCGCATTGTTTTTCAGTTGGATTCCGCGTTGCGGGAGCTACCTTATAATAAAGGAGAAAACGTTTGGCTTAAACTGGAAAGGTTGGAGCATCAGCTGAGCGGCTTTTTCAGTACGGATGGTAAAAACTGGACATCCGTTGGAGGCCCTGTCAGTGCAGTACCTTTGGATAAAGCCCAACCAAATTTTAACAGTTGGGTAGGTACAAGTATTGGTTTGTTTGCGGAGGATGGCCCGGTTGATTTCGATTTTTTTGTTTGTAAAGATGGATTTTCCGCCTTGCCTGCCATTGGAAGCAGCAATCAATATGGAACGCATAAAGTAAAGAGAGGCGATGATTGGGTAGTCACTAATTTTTCGGCACACGGCGGTTGGCTGATGATATCGGGAGTAGATTTTGGTACCACCGGGGAAGCCAAAGCAATTGAAATAATGGCTGCTGCTACTAAAAGTGGCGAGCTGAAAGTGCTGGTAGACGACCTGAAGAACGGCAGGCAAATTGCCGGTGTTCCGATTAAACCCGGCCAGCTTTCCGGGCGGGCTCCTTTGCGGAATAAAGATCTTTCCGGTCAGCACGACCTTTTTATCCGGTTCCCGGCAGGCGCCTCACAGGAGATATTTATTAAGCATATCCGGCTGTTAAGAACGGAGAAATAATAATCCGGATTTAGGACCGTACTGGTTGCTGACCAGCATCTGTGCTTTATTTAGACATTATTGCCATCCTTTTGGAGATTCGTGCCATTCGTATAAACATGGTTATTGTAGATTCGTCTGTTGTTTTTTGTTTCAGCTCCACCTGATCGACTGACAGCTTTACCGTTATGAAAAATTGTCAATTTAACACTAAATGATTACTTATGAAATTTGAAAGTCCCCCGGGGTACCACGTCCCGTTATAATCATTTTCAGTTCCATCACTTAATGGGTAGCATCCGATAAATCACTTTAGGGGTCCTGCTTTTTATCACATCTCATTGTTCCGCCGGATATGTCGGCGTGATAGTCCTGTAATGGCTGTCAGAACCCCTCATTGCCCTAACATTAAATATTTTGAATTCCATGTTTAAAATGATTCTTTCGCAAAAGTCGTGGAAATGGCTTGTTGTGACAGCAGTAATGCTGTCAGGTACGCTCCCCTGGTCCCTGCTGCAGGCCCAGGATACACGGGTGGTACAGGGAGTAGTGCTGGATGAAAAAAAGACGCCCATTCCCGGCACAACAGTACAGATAAAAGAAACGAAGATCAGTACCAGTACTGGTAATGATGGTAAGTTTCTCCTGCGCGTTCCTGCCGATAAACACCTGCTTATTTTCAGTTTTATAGGAAAAACACCGCAGGAAGTAAACATCCGTAACCAATCAAATATTGCTGTCACCCTGAAAGACAATGTTTTTGGTCTTGAAGATGTAGTGATAGTAGGTTATGGCCGGCAGAAAAAGGAGAGCGTTGTGGCCGCCGTTTCACAAACCAATGGTAAAACGTTGGAACGGGCTGGTGGCGTGTCGAATATCGGCGCTGCACTCACCGGAAATGTACCCGGTCTTATTACGGCCCAAAGTACCGGTTTACCCGGAGAGGAAGATCCTCAATTAATCATCCGCGGGCTTAGTACCTGGAATAACAGTAACCCTTTAATATTGGTAGACGGCGTGGAACGACCAATGTCAAGTGTCGATATCGGCTCTGTAGAAACCGTAACGGTTTTAAAAGATGCTTCGGCAACGGCGGTATTTGGTTCACGTGGCGCCAACGGCGTTATCCTCATCACCACTAAACGCGGTAAGCTGGGTAAAGCTTCTATCCGGGCTACGGTGAACAGTGTTGTGAAAGCGCCTTCCAAATTGCCCGGAAAGGCCGATTCCTACGACGCTTTGCGTACTGTTAATGAGGCCATAGAGTACGAACTCGCATTAAAGCCTGAAAGCTGGAACAACTATTACCCGCAGGCTATTTTGGATAAATACCGTAACCCGGCAAACCTGGAAGAGGCCGAACGTTATCCTAATGTGGACTGGGCAAAAACCTTATTCAAGGATTATGCAACGTCACAAAATGCAAACCTGAATATCAGCGGGGGTACCCGTTTCGTAAAATATTTCACCAGTGCGGATTTTCTGCACGAAGGCGATCTTTTTAGAATATACGATAACAAGCGTGGCTATAAACCCGGTTTTGGTTTTACCAGGTTAAATGTCCGCTCCAACCTGGATTTTCAATTGACCCCCTCCACACTTTTTAAGGTAAATCTCTCCGGATCATATGGCGTACGGAAAAGTCCGTGGGGATTTTCGGGTAACCAATATGGCTCCTGGATCGATGCTTACAGTACGGCGCCGGATGTATTCCTGCCGGTGTATGCGGATGGCTCCTGGGGTTACTATGCGCCAAATGAAGGACGCGCAGAAAACTCGGCAAGGAGCCTCGCAGTGGGTGGCATTCAATACCAAACCACTACACGCATCACCACCGACTTCACGGTAGAACAGAACCTGGATAAGCTCGTGGACGGATTGAAATTCAATGCCACTGTTTCAATGGACAATACTTTCGTTGAAAGCGACAGGGGAGTGAATGACCTTTACCATGATGTACAACGTAAATGGATAGACCCCGCAACCGGAAATGTATTTTACAAGAGTGCTTTCGATGGCGTAACCAATTTCGATTTCCAGGAAGGTATCAAGTGGGCGCCGGCAGCAGGCGCTGTTACAGATAATCAACGGAGGTTGTTTTATCAGTTGCAGTTAAATTATGCAAAAACCATTGCGGATGATCATAATATAACCGCAATGGGACTGCTGAACCGCAATGTTACGGCCAGTGGCAGCATGATACCCTCGTACCGCGAAGATTGGGTATTCCGTGCCACCTACAACTATAAAAACAAATACACGATCGAATACAATGGCGCTTATAACGGTTCGGAAAAGTTTGCACCTGATTACCGGTTTGCCTTCTTCTCTTCAGGAGGCGTGAACTGGATTTTATCCAATGAGCACTTCATGGAAAACGTAAAATTTCTGGACCTGTTGAAGTTCCGCGCCTCATACGGACAAACGGGTTTTGATAACGTGGCGGGCCGTTTCCTATACCTGACCGAGTGGGCTTATGGCGGGCAGTCGCGGTTGGGTACCACCGGTGAAGGAGCAGAGCAAAGTCCGTACAACTGGTACCGCGAATCTACCGTGGGTAATCCGAATGTGCAATGGGAACAGGCGGAGAAAATTAATGTGGGAGCCGATTTTGAATTGTTCAAAGGTTTCATAAAAGGTAAGGTGGATTTCTTTGAGGATAAACGTTCCAAAATATTGCTTGCCAACAGGTCGTCTGTTCCGTCTTATTATGGTACCACTCCTCCGGTGGCTAATCTTGGCCGCGTAACGTCGCGCGGATATGAGCTGGAACTGCACTTCAGCTATCCCATCGCAAAACAGCTCCGGCTTTGGTCAGACCTGAACATGACCCATACCAAAAATAAAATCATCGAAGCCGACAATCCAGAATTGCTGCCGGCTTATCAGAAATCGGAAGGCATGCAGATTGGCCAGGCTTATTCTTATGTTAGTCAGGGTTATTACAATACCTGGGACGAGCTTTATGGCAGTACCATGCACAATACCAACGACAATCAGAAGCTGCCTGGCAACTATTACATCGTTGATTACAACGGCGATGGCGTGATCGATGCAAGCGATAACATCCCCTATGGTCATAGCGGCTGGCCCACAAACACCTACAACGCCACTTTGGGCGTGGACTGGAAGGGGCTGAGTGCTTTTGTTCAATTCTATGGCGTGAATAACGTAACCCGGCAGGTAGTATTCAACAGTTTGGGTTCCCAGGGACACACGGTTTACAACGAAGGCAGTTACTGGTCGAAGAACAATACCAACGGAGATGTACCAATGCCACGATGGCTGTCCACGCCTGCAGGTTATTACCGCGGTACCCAATACATGTATGATGGTTCCTACCTGCGGTTAAAGAACGCTGAAATCGCCTACACACTCGATAAAGGATTTATAAAGAGGGCCGGCCTTGAATCGCTGAGAATATATCTTAACGGCAATAACCTGGCGGCATGGAGCAAGATGCCGGACGACCGTGAATCAAATTTCGCAGGTACCGGCTGGGCATCGCAGGGAGCTTATCCTACGGTGAAGCGTTACAATCTCGGCGCCAATTTTACTTTCTAAACATAACCTTTATGAATAAGTATACAAAGATGTTGCTTGTACTTGCCGGGATAGTGATGGTACTTGGCCTGGCCTCCTGCAAGAAGTTCCTGGATAAGGAACCACAATCTATCGTGTCTGAAGAAAATGCATTTAAAACCTTTATCAGTTTTCAGGGCTTTACCGAAGAACTCTATCATTGCATACCGGATTTTACCAATGCTTACTGGACAAATTCCTGGAACTGGGGAGAAGATGAAATTCAATCTACTGCACGTGATTTTCACTTTATAATAAAAATAGACAATGGTGATTTCTGGGGCTGGCAGTCGCAATTCGACGGCTGGCAGGCTGGTTGGATGGACCGGAATAATACCAGTACCAATGATGACCGTTTTGCAAAGTCGATGTGGAAACTGGGATGGTACGGTATCCGGAAAGCCAACATGGGCCTGGCAAATATTGATAAGCTAACAGATGCTACCCAGGAAGAGAAGGACCTGATTAAAGGGCAGTTGTTGTTTTTCAGGGGATGGTTCCATTTTATGTTCATCCAGTATTTTGGTGGGTTACCCTACATCGATCAGGTACTTCCGGGCGATCAGAAGCTGACCTTACCACGTCTCAAATACAGTGAGTGTGCAGATAAAGCGGCCGCCGATTTCAGAGAAGCGGCAAACCTGCTGCCTGTAAACTGGGATAATACTACCGCAGGCAAAAGAACGCTGGGGAAAAACCAGCTGCGTATTACCAAGATCATGGCGCTGGGTTACCTGGGAAAAAACTATTTGTGGGCGGGTAGTCCGTTGATGAACTATGTATCGGGCGGCAGCAAAACTTACAACGTAGCGTATTGCAAAAAGGCGGCAGAAGCATTTGGCGAGTTGTTGCAACTGTGCGAGTCCGGAGATGCGCCTTACAAGCTGGTAGAATTTTCAAAGTACTATACTAATTTCTATAGCACCGGTCAGAACTGGTTAATGCCAGGCAGTACAGAAGCTATTTTCCGTAGTCCTTATTATGGCGCGCATGGTTCTACCTATGGTACCGCCAAACAATATGGCCCGGCTCTGATCACAGAAGAAGCCATCACCTTCGTTCCTACGGCTAACTATGTTGATTATTACGGCATGGCTAACGGCCTGCCCATTAAAGACATTACAAAGGCAGACCCGGAGTCAGGATATGACCCGGCCTACCCGTGGAGAGGCAGGGACCCTCGTTTTTACAATGATATTGTTTTCGATGGGGTTAAATGTGTGCAGGGCGCAACTACCGACGAAGGAAACCGTTATGCCAATCTTCATACAGGCGGAACTTACCGCGATATCAGCAGCGGCAGTCGCTCCGGTTATCTGCTTTATAAGTTTATTCCCATAACTGCTAACCGGTTTGATAATGGCTGGACTTACGACAAGGCGCTTAATATTCACCTGCCCTATATGCGTTTGGCAGATATATACATCATGTATGCAGAAGCAGCTGCGCAGGGCTACGGCGCCGCCACCGGCAAAGCCGGTAATTATGCTAAAACAGCAGTAGACGCTATTAATGTGATCCGCGACCGGGCCGGCGTTGGCCGCGTGGCTGCCAGCTTCACCGCTTCCCTGGATGGCTTCATGAGTGAAGTGCGCCGCGAGCGGGCGGTGGAGCTGTCTTTTGAAGGCCACCGTTTCAATGACCTGAGAAGATGGATGTTGCTGATACAAAGTCCTTACACGCTGAAAAAATCTGTGGAGTTTGACCGGTCGCCATCGTTCAGTACCGCAGACCCAAAGAACAACCGGGTACTCAATTTACGCGAAGCCGTAATCCTGGAGCGCAGGTATTCTGAGAAACATTACTGGCTGCCGTTAAAAAATTCAGATGCCAATATGTACCTGGAATTTTCACAAAATCCGGGTTGGTGAAACGTGCAACCCTTACATGTATCGTTTACTGTTAATTTCAAAAATTCATGAATCAGATAAAAGCATTAATAGTATCTGCGGCGCTGCTGAGCGGGACGCCGGTTTTGCAGGCGCAGGATACCACGGCAAAAACTATCTCCAATATGCCTGAGGGGAAGGTACAGGTGGCGTTCCGGAAGGTGGATAGAAAAGACTTGCCAGGAGGCGTTTCGGTGGTAGACGTGGCATCACAACTGAAGCAAAACTATATGACTACCAGCCTGGAAAATATGGACGGCTGGGTAAATGGTTTTAATGGAAATAGTATGTGGGGCATGGGTAGCTATCTGCTTGTAATTGACGGCGTACCCCGTGAAGCAGGAAATGTAATGCCCACAGAAATTGAACAGATCTCTTTTCTCAAAGGAGTGAATGCCGTAGCCCTTTATGGCAGCAGGGCTGCAAAAGGAGTAGTGTACATTACCACAAAAAGAGGAAAACCGGGCAATCAGCGGATCGACATCCGGGCAAATGCCGGCGTAAATGTTCCTAAAGTCTATCCCCATTACCTGGGATCGGCCGAGTACATGACGCTTTACAATGAAGCACGCCGTAACGACGGTTTGGCCGAACTATATAGCCCGGAAACAATTTATAATTATGCCGCAGGTAAAAATCCATACAGGTATCCTGATGTGGATTATTACTCCGGCAAATATCTTAAAAACACCTTTGGCAGATATGATGTAACAACAGAGATCTCCGGCGGAAATGAGAAGGCGCGGTATTACACCAATATTGGTTACCAGACTTCCGGTTCGCTGCTCAACTTTGGCGAGGCGGTGAGCAATGGCAGATCCGATCGCCTCAATTTGCGTGGTAATGTGGATGTTAATCTCAATCAATATATTTCCTGTAATGTAGATGCCACTGCTATTTTTTATACCGGCAGGGACGTTAATACCAACTACTGGGAAAGTGCGGCCACTTTGCGCCCGCATCGTTTTGCCCCGCTCATTCCTTTGGATATGATCGAAACAACTGATGATGCATCCAACGTATTTGTGAAGAACAGTAATCATATTATTGATGGAAAATATCTGCTGGGTGGAACACAACTGGACCAGAATAATCCGTTTGCTGCCATCTATGCAGGTGGAAACAACCGTTATATCAGCAGGCAGTTCCAGTTCAACACGGGCGTGAATGCGGACCTGAGGAATTTACTGAAAGGCCTTTCCTTCCGCTCTACCTTTGCCGTTGACTATAACACTTCCTATAACCTGGCATTCAACAATACTTATGCCGTGTATGCGCCCACCTGGAATACCTATTCCGGCGTGGATCTGATCAGTAGCCTCACGCAATACGGGCAGGATGCTACTTCCGGTGTACAGAATGTAAGCAACAGCTGGTATCGCCAAACTATTGCCGCCAGCGGTCAGTTCAATTATGTGAACACAATAAACAACAAGCATAATCTTTCTGCCGTGTTGCTGGTGAATGGCTTCCAGCAATCTGAATCCGCCATGTACCACCGCACCAGCAATGCCAATCTCGGTTTGCAGCTGGGCTACAACTTCAACCGCACATACTACATCGATTTCAGCAGCGCCGTGATTCACAGCGCGAAGCTGCCGGAAGGAAACCGGACCGCTTTTTCACCTACCGTGTCGCTGGGATGGCGACTCAGCAACGAACCCTTTATGAGTGGTGTAAGGGGAGTGGATGATCTTCGCCTGACGGCTTCCGCCGGGGTGCTGCATACCGACCTGGATATTACGTCTTACTATTTATACCAGGGCGTTTATACTACCCAGGGAAGCTGGTTTGGCTGGAAAGATGGTACCGGTGTACAGGCCACAGAATCCAGGCGGGGCGCGAATCCTGATATGCGTTTTCCGAAAAGGGAAGAGATCAGCATCGGTCTGGAAGGTTCTTTCTTCCATGAATCAGTAAAACTGGATGGTAATTTCTTTCTCAACAAAATCACCGGTAACATCATCCAGCCCAACGTGTTGTTTCCTTCTTATTTTACCACCGGCTGGCCGGTATCTTCTTTCATCCCCTATATAAATTATAATGACGATAAACGGATGGGTGTTGATTTCAATCTCAACCTGAATAAAAAATTGTCCGACATCAACTATTCCATCGGGCTGGTAGGTACCTACTATAAAACGATCGCCACAAAACGAGCGGAAGTTTATGAAGACAATTACCAATACAGGCAAGGCAAGCCACTGGATGCAATATGGGGGCTTCAGCACCAGGGCTTCTTCCAGGATGCAGATGACATCAAGAATTCTCCCTCCCAAACTTTCGGCCAGGTAAAGCCGGGTGATATCAAGTATAAAGATCAGAATGGAGATGGAGTAATTGATACACGCGATGAAGTGTACCTGGGCCGTGAGGGCTGGTTTGGCTCACCTCTTACCTTAGGCGTAAACGTGAGTGTGAGATGGAAGCAGTTCTCTTTCTTTGCGCTGGGCCAGGGCCGCTTCGGTTCCTACGGAATGAAGAACAGCTCCTGGTTCTGGGTAGATGGAGAGGATAAATATTCCGAAGTGGTAAGAGACCGCTGGACACCAGAAACAGCCGGGTCAGCGAAATACCCGCGTCTGACCACTTTCAACAGCGACAACAATTTCCGCAATTCGGATTTCTGGCTGTACAAAGCTAACCGTATCGACCTGGCTAAAGTGCAGATCTCTTATGATATGAGCGATCTGATTGGCAATAAAAAAATTGTGAAGGAAATGGGTGTGTACGTGAGTGGCTTCAATTTACTGACGCTTTCTGCCGAACGTAAATTGATGGAGATGAATATTGGCAGTGCGCCTCAAACCCGCTTATATAACCTGGGAGTAAAAGCTATGTTCTAATCTAAATTAAGATTCCACTTTATGAAAAGATATCCAATCATGCTGCTGGTATCCGTTCTTTTGCTGACCAGTTGCAAGGATCTGCTGAAACCGGAAATTGAAAATAACCTGGAGCTGAATCCGGGAAATTATAACCCCAATGATGCAGGGCTCCCGTTTGGCGTGCTGCTCAACGGGTATAACCGCATCCCCACAAATTCGTGGTCGTTTAACGATGTAGCTACAGACGATGCAGTAACAAATGATCAGAACAATACGTTCCTGAAAATGGCAAACGGTCAGTGGACCGCCAATAATAACCCGCTTGACCAGTGGAGCAATGCCTATGCCGCTATTCAATATCTTAACATCACGCTGCGTGATGTTGACACCGTGAAATGGACTGCTGATCCGGTGGTAAGCAAATTGTTTGGTATGCGGATAAAGGGAGAGGCGCATGGCTTGCGTGCCCTGTTTTATTATCACCTGTTGCAGGCGCATGCCGGCATGTCTGAAAGCGCCGCTATGCTCGGTGTACCTATCAATCTTGAAGTACAAGGGTCAAATTCCGATTTCAATAAACCCAGAAGCGATTTTGATGCCTGTATAAAGCAGATCTATAGCGACCTGGCCCAGGCAGACCAGCTACTTCCCACCGACTACGAGAACATTGCCAATGCCTCGCTTATTCCCGCAAAGTATGGTACTGTAACAAAGGAACAATATGACCGTGCCTTTGGTTCCGCTTTCCGTGGATTTCTCACCGGCCGTATTGCGAAGGCAATCCGGTCGAAAGCGGCATTGCTGGCTGCCAGCCCGGCTTTCAGCAGTGGTACTACCACCACCTGGGCAGATGCGGCAAACTATGCCGGTGAAGTAATTGCCGGGAAAGGCGGGATAAGCGCTTTATCTGCAAATGGCCTTAACTGGTATTCCAATGCTTCCGAAATTGCCGGATTAGCCGATGGGGCAAATCCTTCCGAAATACTCTGGAGAAATAACTATGGCGACAACCGCGACCTGGAGCAGGCTAACTTTCCACCGAGTTTGTTTGGCAGTGGCCGCATCAATCCAACACAGAACCTGGTAGATGCTTTCCCAATGGAAAATGGATTTCCGATTACGGATGCAGCCAGCGGTTATGATCCTGCCAATCCTTATGTGGGCCGCGATCCCAGGCTGCGGATGTTTATCCTGGTTAACGGCGGCACCGCTGGTCCCAATAATTCAGTGATCTCAACCGCGGCAGACGGGGCCACCAATGATGCGCTGAATAAAGTAGAAACTTCTACCAGGACCGGCTACTACCTGCGCAAGTTGTTACGCCAGGATGTTAACCTCAATCCTAATTCAGCCAACAATCAACGCCATTACAAACCACATATCCGGTATACCGAAATTTTTCTCAATTACGCAGAAGCTGCCAATGAAGCCTGGGGCCCAACAGGCGCCGGCGCCTTTGGCTTCTCCGCTTACGATGTGATCAAAGCTATCCGTAAGAGAGCCGGTGTAGGAACTACTAACGGAGACGCCTACCTGGAAGAAATGAAAGGCAGCAAGGAGCAGATGAGAGCGCTGATCAGGAATGAGCGGCGAATAGAACTGTGCTTCGAGGGATTTCGCTTCTGGGATCTTCGCCGTTGGAATGCAGATCTCAGCGAAACTGCCAAAGGAGTAAGCATACGTAATAACAATTACGCAGTTATTAACGTGGAAAGCCGGCAGTTCCAGCCGTTCATGATCTATGGCCCTATTCCTTATGGGGAGATGCTAAAGTTCGGGTCTTTGGAACAGAACAAAGGCTGGCGCTAACAGGGTGCTCCTGATACTTAAATAATTTTTCTTTGATTTTTGAAATTAACAAAGATGAAAAAGTTTTTAATACCCATCATGCTGCTCCTTGTTTCAGCAGCATGCAACAAAGAGGTAGTATTCCCGGACTATGAATACCAGACGGTGTATTTCGCTTACCAGTACCCGGTGCGAACCATTACTTTCGGGGAAGATGTGTTCAGTACAGAACTGGATAACCAGGGCAAATGTAAGATCATGGCCACCACCGGAGGTGTTTACTACAGCAAAAAAGACCTGCATGTTGGCATTGCGGCAGATAATTCCCTGTTGGGAAACGGGTTGCTGTTCGGCGCCGGAAAAGACGAGATCTTACCCATGCCCGCCAGCTATTATTCGTTGGCCGCAAACGAAATTGTTATCCCCGAAGGCGGTCTCACCGGGGGAGTAGAGGTGCAGCTGACAGATGCCTTTTTTAATGATCCCCAATCGATCCGCAATACCTATGTGATCCCGCTGCGTATTACCAACAAATCGGGTGCGGATTCCATATTGAGCGGGAAAGACTTTATCCTCTACGCTATCAAATATGTAAACACCTGGCACGGGAACTATCTGCGCAGGGGAAAAGATGTAGTGTCCGGAAGCGTAAATCAAACGATCGTGAGGCATAAAGAATATGTTGAATCGGATGAAGTAAATAAACTGAACACCAGATCCCGGAACGAGCTGGAATTCCCGGTAGTATATAAAGACAAAGACGGCGTTAATATTTACTGTACGCTGCTGCTTACATTCGATGATAATGGCAAATGTACCATATCCGCCGCCAATGGAAGTTTCACGGCCACAGGAAGCGGCCAGTTTGTAAAAAGAGGGGAAAAGAACAGCTGGGGTAGCAAAGACCGTGATGCACTTTATCTCAATTACCAGGTTACGTTGCCCGGTATGCAGGTGGCTACCACAGATACTTTGGTGTCAAGAGACCGGGCTGTAACAATGGAAACATTTACACCGGTAAGTAAATAATTATTCTGTCCGATATAATTAAAGTAATTGATATGAATCGACTTCATAAAATAGCTGTCAGCTTTATTACGTTTGTTGTCATTACTTCCTGTAGTAAATATAAAGCGCTTGACTTCAGCGTGGATAAGCCTGAAAGTATCGCTGCCCAGGAAGATATAGATGCTTACCCGGCGCTGAAAAGCTACATTAACCGCGTGGCTCAACCCGGGTTTAAGTTAGGCGTGGCACTCGGTTTACAGGAGTATCTTGATAAAGGAGTGATGTACCGCCTGGCCAACAGGAACTTCGATGAAATTGTTTTGGGTTATGAAATGAAACATGGCGCTGTAGTGCAGGCCGATGGCAGCTTAAACCTGGTGAAAGTAAAATTACTGCTTCAAAATGCGGCCGAATCAGGGATGCAGGTATATGGTCATACCCTGATGTGGCATGCCAATCAGAATGCCGGCTATCTGAAGGGATTGCTCAGTCCTTTGCTGGTAACGTCTCCCGCTTATCAGAACGACTTAAACCTTGCAGGGTTGAAGGACAAAAGCCTTGCCGGCTGGACCCCGGCAAATCCTGGCGCTGGCATTTCAATAGCAGATGGAGAAGGGATGGGTACCGGAAACAAAGCCATTAAGCTGGTATCAAAAGGAGGCTCGTCGGCAGCTGCGGACCTGCAGCTGGTTACTCCGAATGTGGTGGTAAACAAAACACATAAGTATGAAGTAGTGATGTATATAAAGTCAGATGCACCCGGCGAAGGAAGGATCTCTTTTGAAGGACTGAATAACAATACGCCTTCGATAGACTGGACCAAATCAGGTACGCCTGCAGCCACCTTTACCACCAGTATTTCATGGAAAGAAATCCGCTTTACGATAGATGATTTCTCAACGGATAATATTAAACTGCATTTCGACCTCGGATATAAAGCCGGCGTAACGTATTATATCGATGTCAACAATTTGTATGTATACGATACGCAAGGCGCACCGGTAGTCAACAACCTTGTTGCCAATGGTGATTTTGAATCCGGAAGCGGCTGGGGAGGCTGGGGAGGCAGCTCCTCCCGTGGCGTAACTGCCGATGGCATGGGTGTTGGCAACAAAGGCAAAGCTTTTTACGTAACCAATCCCGCAAAAGCTGCCAATTACTGGGATGTGCAAACCAGCTATGACTTTGCAGCCCCGCTGGATAACGGGGAAACTTACGAATTAAGCTTTTGGGTGAAAGGAACAGCCGGCGGCATAATCCGGCCGGAGCTGCAAAGCGCCAACTACTCCTCCGATGGATATGGCCAGGTAACGGTTACTACCGAATGGAAGCAGGTGAGTATTGCTACTACGGCAACTGCTGCCGACAGAACACGATTGATCTTCAGCTATGGCGAATTCGCCGGTACCGTTTATATCGATGATGTGGTACTGAAAAACGCCAAAGCTACAGGCGGCACTACCACGATCGTGGAAAAAACAGCCGCGGAAAAAAAGTACATCCTGACAGCCGCACTTGATAAATGGATGAATGGCATGGTGGAGGCGGGGAAATCTACGGTGAAGGCATGGGATGTTGTAAATGAACCAATGGATGATGGCAATCCTTATGAACTAAAGACAGCCGTTGGCCGGCCGAATACAGCGGCTGATGACTTCTTCTGGCAGGATTATCTGGGTAAAGACTATGCCGTAACTGCGTTTAAAATGGCCAGGCAATATGGCAACGCAACAGATATTCATTTTATCAATGACTACAATCTTGAGTACAGCCTGGACAAATGCCGCGGCCTGATTGCATATGTGAACTACATAGAAAGCAAAGGCGCCAAAGTAGATGGTATTGGCACGCAAATGCATATCAGCACCACTACCAGTAAGGAGAATATTGCCGAAATGTTTAAGCTGCTGGCTGCTACAGGTAAACTGATAAAAGTATCTGAACTGGATCTTGGCGTAGGCGTAAAAACAACAGAGGCTACAGCTGAACATTATAAAGCCCAGGCCGACATGTATAAGTACGTAATTGATAAATATTTTGAACTCATTCCTGCAAAGCAACGTTACGGCATTACCATCTGGAGTCCTTTAAACAGCGGGGCGAATTCCTTCTGGCGGCCAGGTGAGCCAATAGGACTTTGGACAGAGGCATATGTACGGAAGCTTTCCTACGCTGCAGTGGCGAAGGCGCTTGAGGCAAATGCGAAATAACAGTAAACCCCTATCCTGTTTTTGATAGCAAGTCCCCGGCCAGGTAAGCCGGGGATTTGTTTATTCACCGGTAGCACCTTTTTTAACCCGTGCTATAAATTCGGACGGGAGCATGTTGTATTTATTCTTAAATGACTTGGCGAAATAGTTAGGCGTGGAAAACCCTACCTGGTAAGCTATTTCGGCGATAGTCATGTCGCTTTTTTGCATAAGGGTCATCGCTTTTTCGAGCCGGTAGGAGCGGATGTATTCAACAGGTGTTTGGCCTGTCAGTTCCAGCAATTTATTATACAAGGAGCTTCGGCTCATTCCCACTTCTTTACTAAGGCTCTCCACGGAGAGCTGCGAATCGGTCAGCTTCTCTTCGAGGTGACAAACGATTTTGTTTAGCAATTTCTCGTCTGCCGACTCTTTCTGCACTTCCGGGGCATGTATTTTTATTTGTTTGGTATAGGTGTTTTTCAGGGTATGGTTCAAATGCAGCAGGTTCCGGATTTTCGCATGCAGTATTTCAAAATTAAACGGCTTAATGAGGTAATCGTTGGCGCCGGTTTCCAATCCTGAAATCTGTTGCGTTTCATTGGTAAGTGCGGTGAGCAATATTACCGGTATATGGCTGGTTCTTTTGTCTGATTTTAATTTTTGCAGGAGACTGATGCCATCCATTTGCGGCATGGTGATATCGCTGACAATCAGATGTGGATGCAGCGCCAGTGCCTTTTGCCAGCCATCTTTCCCGTTGATAGCTTCTATTACCTTGTAGCTGTTGCGGAGGTTGTCTTTAAGATAGAACCTGAAATCTTCATTATCTTCCACCAGTAAGATGGTTGACATTTCTGAGAAACTTTGCGCCGCGGGAGATATGCTGGATATCTCCTGGTGCTCTGGTATTCCTTGCTGCGTTTCTTCCGGGTGTGATGAAGGAGGAATATGTTGTTCGGCTATTTTTAACGGAAGTTGTATAAAGAATGCAGCACCTTGCCCGGACTCGCTTTCCACTTCGATATTTCCTCCATGCATTTTTACAAATTCCTTTGTAATGGATAACCCTATACCTGTGCCCTGGTTAAGGATAGCAGAACTGGTGTTGGTTTGGAAGAAGTGATCGAATACCTTCTCTCTTTTATCTTTGGGGATACCGATACCGGTATCTTTCACAGTGATGAGCACCCATTGCTGACCGGGATCAGCGGGCTTTTCCAATAGCTGTAATTCAACTGTTACCGCATCTTCCTCCAGGGTAAACTTGAATGCGTTTGAAAGTAGATTGAAGAGAATGCGTTCCATTTTATCGTGGTCGAAGAAAGCATACAAGGATTTTGGACCGCTGGTGAAGGTGAAGCGGATCTTTTTCCGTTCGGCAAAATCACTGAAGGAATCAGTTACTTCCTTTATGAAGGCTACGAGTTCTCCTTTTGCCAGTTGCAGCTTTAGTTCATGTTCTTCCATCTTCCTGAAGTCCAGCAGTTGATTAACGAGATTAAGCAGCCGCCTGGAATTTCGTTTGATCATGTTCAGTTTTTCAAGCCTGTTCCCGGTTTTTTCATCGGTAATTAGCTGTTCCACTGGTCCCAGGATCAATGAAATAGGGGTTCTGAAATCGTGACTGAGATTAGTGAGGAATTTAATTTTCATCCGGTCCAGCTCACGGACACGCTTTATCTCCTGTTTTTCCTGTTCTGCCAGGAACTTTTTTCTTATCCTGGTAATTCCCCGGTACCGGCTATACAATAGCAGCGCGCAGATAACGGATAAATAAAACAGGTAAGCATAAATGGTTCGCCAGAAAGGCGGCCGCACATAGATCTTTATCGTAGTATCTTTTGTATTCCATATGCCGTCGTTATTGCTTGCTTTTACATGAAAGATGTACTCTCCCGGGTCCAGGTTCGTGTAGGAGGCGGTGTTGATGGTGCCGGTATAGTTCCAGTCTTTGTCAAATCCCTCCAGTTTGTAGGCGTAGTAATTTTTCCTGGGAATCGTATAATTCAGTGCCACGAAGCTAAGGGCGAAATTCTGTTTGTATTCAAGCCGGATATCACGGGCAACTGAGATGTGATCTTTGATGGGACTGTCTTCACCAGGGATCACTGATTTATTGGATACTTTTAAGTCCGTGAGGAGAATAACAGGTACATTCCTGTTAACCGTTAACGCGGAAGGGGTAAAGTAATTAAAGCCTTCGAGTCCGCCGAACATGACATCTCCGTCAGACAACTGTAACCCGGAAGTATGTACGAAATTATTATTTTGCACCCCATTGTAATGGGTATAGTTCCGGAATTCTTTTGTGGCGAAATTAAAGCTGCTGATGCCGGTGTTCGTACTCAGCCAGAGGATGCCGGCTTTATCTTCAACAATCTGGTAAATGGTGGTGTTCTGAAGCCCGTCTTTTTCCCCGTAATTGATGAACCGCCCGGTGGTTTTGTCGAAAAGGCTCAGCCCTCCGCCATAGGTCCCCACCCACATATTTCCGCGGCTGTCGCGTAATATCACCTGTACTTTATCGCCCGACAGCTGGCTGTTGCTTTGGGTATAGATATTCCATTTGCCGGTAGCGGGTTGATACACGCCAACGCCGCCACCGTGTGAACCAATCCAGATATTTCCTGCTGCATCTTCCTCAATGGTTCTGATGTATCCATTAAACGGGAGCTTTTTTTCATCCGGTATCCCGGGTCTTGGGTGCGGACTAAACCTGGCAACCACTTCTTCATTTCTTAATATATTCACTCCCTCACCATTGGTGCCTACCCAAACATTGCCCTTGCTATCTTCCTTTATACAAAAAACATCACTGGCGTTCAGGTTATCCGGGCCGGTTCCTTTTACCAGGTGTTTGTAATTACCGTTGGCGCCGTTGGAGATAAGCAGGCCATAGGCATAAGTGCCGATGTACAGTTTTTTATTCCGCGTATACTGAAGCGCCATGATAGACACGTTATTGTTTGCCGGAAGCGGGATATTAACCGGCTGGGCTTTCCCGGTAGCGCGATTGAATCCGAACAAACCTCCGCCGTCGGTGCCAATCAGGATTTCTTCTTCGCTCTTTTCTGCAAAAGCACTTACTATCGACGATTTGCGGTTGGGTGTATGAAAGATAGTACCGGGTTTGAAATTGAAGAGGTTCAGGTTTTTATCGTATTTATCGATACCGCCGCGAAAGGTGCCAATCCAGTAAATTCCCTGCCTGTCGATATAGGTGCATCTTATGGACTGACTGGTAAGGCTGTAAATGTTTCCATTATCCGGAAGATAGCGATCAACGGCTTTTGTGCTGGTGTTAAGCACGATCAGTCCTTCCTGTGTGCCGATCCATAACTGTCTATCATCGTCGGGCTCAATACAGTTCACCTGCACATTGTTAATGAAAGCATTCCCGGTTGATGGAGTGTAGGGAGTAAACCCGGAGCCATCGGGTTGCATAACGCATAGCCCTGCGGAGGTGCCCACCCAGATCTGGCCGCTTTTATCGGCTGCGATAGCATTTACGTCGTTATCCTGGGGACTGAACTTCGCGGTATTAAATATCAGCTTTAAGCTACCTGTTGACGGGGAATACCGGTAGAGGCCAATCGTGGTACCAATCCAGATTTGCTGTTTACTATCGGCCAAAACACAGCCGAGCGTTTTGGTGGCCTCCTGGCTGTCTTTTCCCGTATCAAGTTTAATCCTGGAAATTTGCCGGGTGGCCGGGTCGAGTAGGAACAGGTTTTCGAACTGCGCTATCCATACCCTGCCTGATGTATCGCTGCAGATGTCCATGATAACCGCATTTGTGGGGAGTTCGGGGCTATTTGCGTTTACGGGAAAGTGCGTAAAAGCGTCCTTTTTGCGGTCGTACAGGCTAAGGCCGCCGTCACTGGTACCAATCCAGAGATTACCGTTTTTGTCTTCGTGGAGTGCCAATACCTCGTTTGCCCTCAGGCTGGAAGGGTCGCCGGGATTGTGCCGGTAGACGGTAAAGTTGGTACCGTCAAATTTGTTCAGACCGTCGTCGGTAGCAAACCACATAAGGCCGTAGTGGTCTTTGATGATGTGGTTCACCGCATTGGATACCAATCCATCTTTTGCGGCCAGTGAAGTAAAATTTATCTTCTTTGTTTGAGCCCAACCTATCTGAACCAGGAATAGTAAGAAACAGAGAAACGTGAATTTATATGTAGACATATTTGGCAGTCGTTAAAAACAAGATGTTGGTTGAATCTTTCGTACATGGAACTTTGCCGGAACTATTTCATCTCCCAATTTAAGTATTGTAATGCAATCTTAAAAGTGTTCCTGGTGTTATATATGCGTTGTCCCTATCCCTTGAGCGTTTCTTCCACTAAAAATGATTGTCTGTAAGACAATTGTGCTATCAATTTCAACAAATGAGCTATTGGCTGAAAGGGAGTCCGGGTATTTTTGTTTTGTTGTATTTTAAATGTAAGTGACGAAATGTCTAGTGTAGACAAAACGGCAGAAGATGATAGTATAATTTTTTGAAGATGCTTAAAGATCTAACCACGAAAGGTTTGAAAGAATTCCTCGTTATGGCCCTCTTGTTTATTGGTACTTCTCTTCAGGCGCAGCAGTCTGATAATGGAGATGGGACCTTTACCAATCCGATCATTTGGGCTGATTTTCCGGATAATGATGTTATCCGTGTTGGAGACACTTATTACATGGTAACCACCACGATGTATTTTTTCCCGGGTGTTCCTGTTCTTAAATCAACGGACCTGGTGAACTGGGAGTATGCTTCCAATGCGGTGCAGCAGTTTAAACAACATCCTTTCTATGATTTAAATGGCGGTAACCGGTATGGGAAAGGCCAGTGGGCCAGTAGTATCCGTTATCACAATGGAAAATTCCATATCCTTTTCCTTACCCTGAATGAAGGCGGCTTTTTATGTACCGCCACAAAAGCCGAAGGGCCCTGGGAAATACGAAAGCTGCCGAGGCCGTATTACGATGCAGGGCTCTTTTTTGATGACGACGGGCGCACCTATGTGGCGCATGGATTCTCTAAGATATCGGTAACAGAAGTGGACTCCAATCTCGCTCCCATCGGCAGAGATAGCGTGGTGTTTGACAAAGTGCAACGGCCCGGGCTGGAGGGAGCTCATGTTTACAAGATAAACGGGTACTACTACATTTACGCTACTTATGGCGGTGGGGATGGTTATCAGTGCTGCTTACGGTCAAAAAACATCTATGGCCCCTATGAAGAGAAAATTGTATTGAAAGATGATATGAACCTTCATGGCAGGGGCGTTCACCAGGGAGCATTGATTGAAACACAAAAAGGAGAATGGTGGAGTGTTATTTTCCAGGACAGGGGAGGCGTAGGGAGAGTGCCCACGTTGCAGCCGGTTCAATGGATAGATGGCTGGCCAATGGTAGGAAAAGATGGCCGTGCAGTAGTTACCCACGCCAAACCCAATACAGGTGTAGTTTCGCCCGTGCATGTTCTCCCCACCAGCGACGAATTTAATGCCGGTAAGTTAGCCATTCAGTGGGCCTGGAATCATAATCCAAACGACAGCGCCTGGTCGCTCACTAAACGAAAAGGCCATCTGCGGCTAATTACCAGCGGTATTGCCGGTGATCTTCCCCAGGCAAGAAATGCTTTAACGCAACGGATGTTTGGTCCGTTTTCCGATGCCACCACGGAGCTGGAGGTGAGCCGGATGCAGGTGGGAGATATCGCAGGTCTTGCTGTATTGCAGATCCCTCACGCCTTAATAGGGGTTAGCGCTGCAGAAGATGCAAAGTTTATAGTAATGAAGCATGCCGGGAAAACCATTGACAGCATTGCTTTAGGGAAAAGGAACCGGATCTTCTTAAAAGCGTCTGTAAACACAATTAAAGACCAGGCTCATTTCTATTATAGTTTTGATAACCGCGCCTTTATTCCTCTCGGGGACACGCTGAACATGAAATTTGACCTGAAGATGTTTACAGGAAACAGGTTTGTGCTGTTTAATTATGCCACCGTCCGGCCAGGCGGTTATGTTGATTTTAACTGGTTCCGGATGAATACCCGCCAGGGTCCCCCCAATCTCTTTAAAGCTTCTTCATTGGTTCAGGCAGAAATGTATGATGACATACACCTGGCACATGTAGCTGCCAGCAAGGATTTGAGCCATCCCGGCGATCAGGATATCGCCCATTTAGCCGATGGCGCCTGGATCAGGTTTAACCAGGTAGATTTTGAGAATGGGTATCAATATCTCCTGTTGCGGATGGCTCCCGGGCAGGGGCGTGTTGTGGTGTATGCTGATAAAGATACATTGAACCCCTATGCGTCTGTAACGCTGCCTGCTGCGTTGACTAAGGAATACACCACCATTAGTATCCCTGTTAAAAAACTCACGGGAAAACATCAGCTGACATTTAAGTTTACCGGGGGAGCAACGGGCGTTAACTGGTTTTCTTTTACCAATAAGATCTCCGGAAGAAAGGAGCATGCAGGTTTATAAGCTACTTATTATTCATCTAAACTAAAGAATATGTATAGAATATCGTTCAAGTACCTGTTGTCAGCGGGCGTTGTTTTTTATATGGCTGCCTGTAGCCCGCCCAATGCCGGACGCGTGGTCACTGAAGGAACTGCCGGTAAATATGCATCCCAGCCGCTGGTGTCTCATATCTATACTGCCGATCCTTCTGCCCATTATTTTAACGGCAAAATATTTATCTATCCCTCTCACGATACTGCTACCAAAACCACAGAGAATGATAATGGCGATCATTTCAGGATGGCCGATTATCATATCCTTTCTATGGATTCCATCGGGGGCAAGGTAACAGATCATGGTGTTGCTTTGCGGGTGGAAGATGTGCCCTGGGCTTCACAACAGTTGTGGGCGCCGGATGCCGCTTTTTCACAGGGTACTTACTATCTCTATTTCCCTGCAAAAGATAAACAGGGGCTTTTTAAAATAGGGGTGGCTACCTCTCAGCAGCCAGCGGGTCCGTTTACAGCAGAAAAAGATCCGGTTAATGGAACCTATAGTATTGATCCAAGTGTATTCAGGGATGATGATGGTTCGTTTTATTTATACTTCGGAGGTATCTGGGGCGGGCAATTGCAAAACTGGAACAACAACCGGTATGATTCTTCCGCGAAGCTGCGCGATAAAAATGAGGTAGCCATTCTTCCCCGTGTGGCAAAGCTTTCCCCGGGAATGAAAAGCCTGGAGAGTGATCCGGTAGAAGTGAGCATAACGGACAGCAGTGGTCGCCTGTTCCTGGAAAAAGACAACGACAAACGTTTTTTTGAAGCTGCCTGGATGCATAAGTACAAAGGCAAATACTATTTCTCCTATTCAACAGGCGATACCCATAATATTGTGTATGCGATCGGGGATAGTCCGTACGGGCCGTTTAAATACCAGGGGGTAATACTGAAGCCTGTTGACGGCTGGACGAATCACCACTCCATTGTTCAGATCGGCGATAAATGGTATTTGTTTTACCATGATACGCAGCTGTCGGGCAAAACGCATTTGAGGAATGTGAAGGTAACAGAGCTGAAGTACAATAGTGACGGTACTATTCAGCCTTTGAGCGCATTTAAATAACACCGGGATCATCATTTAATGAAACAATCTTCATATGAAATATACCAGCTATGCCGCCATTACCCTGATCGTTATCTCGGTAAGTTTTTGCTGCTTCGCCTACCGTACACACCAGGCTGCTGTTCCTGAAACGGCGGGACTAAAAGATTACTACAAAGATTATTTTCCCATAGGCGCGGCTGTTTCGGCCCGTGCCCTGCGAACAGATGAAGCAGGTTTACTTGTCCGCCAGTTTAATAGTCTCACGCCCGAAAATGCCATGAAAATGAGCGTTATCCATCCTGAGGAGCAACGCTATAACTGGAGGGATGCCGACTCCATTGCGGCCTTTGCCCGTGGAAACGGGATGAAGTTACGGGGGCATACCTTAGTATGGCATAAGCAGGTCGCCGAGTGGATTTTTAAGGATACCAACGGGCAACAGGTATCTAAAGAAATATTGCTGCAGCGGTTGAAGGATCATATTACTACCCTTGTAAAAAGATACAAAGGCACGGTGTATGCATGGGATGTTGTGAATGAGGCGATCAGTGACCATAAAGACGAATTTTACCGGAACTCCGCATGGTACCGGATCTGTGGCGAAGAATTTATTGAGAAGGCATTTCAGTGGGCGCATGAAGCAGATCCGGAGGCATTGTTGTTTTACAACGACTACAATGAAATTAACCCGGTAAAGCGGAAAAAAATAATACAACTCGTGAATGGCCTGAGGAGCAAAGGTGTGCCTGTTCATGGTGTTGGCCTGCAGGGCCACTGGGCAATAAATGAGCCTTCAAAAGCGCAGCTGGAAAAAACATTTGAAGATTTCCTCCCCCTGGGTCTGAAATTACAGATTACAGAATTCGATATCTCCGTTTATCCGAAAGAGCATGAGATGCGGGAAAGACAAGCCGACGACAGCGCATCCGTTTTCACTGCTGCCAAAGAACAACAGCAGATCGGGCAATTCAGTATGTGTTTTGATATTTTCCGGAAGTATAGTAATGTATTGACCGGCGTAACATTCTGGAATATATCTGACAGATACAGCTGGCTTGATAATTTCCCTGTACGTGGCCGGAAAGACTATCCACTTTTATTCGACAAGGATCTGCAGCCCAAGAAAGCGTTTTGGTCTGTTGTCCGGTTCTAGCGATCGGTCTTGCTTTATTGCGGGGCCGGCCGGTTTCCGTATGCGGTTATTGAGCTGCTTGCATGTGATACCTGACACCTAAGCAGGGTTTTTAGTACCCCTGTTATACGCAGACCCGGATTATACCCGGTGATAAAACAACTATAAGCCATATATAAGCCGTATCTGATAGATATGGCTTATATATGGCTTATCTATGGGTTATATATGAGTTATCTATGGGTTATCTCTAAATGGCTTATGCCTGGGTTTGGTATTCAAACTGGCCAGTTACAGGTGGGGGTATTTATAGCTAACGTTAGCCCGCTGATATACCAAAAACCTGGTTACAGTAGACCGGCTCAACCGTATCATCTTAACCCGGTTAGTTTATCTTTCTCTTCTTACCGGTTGCTTTCTTAATATTCAGTTCACATCATCTCTCTATGTTTGTCTACGGATATGGAAAAGCTATCAGATCACAGGTTGCTCTTATTGATTCAGAAGGGAAATCATGCTGCTTTCACTATGCTGGTCAGGCGGTACTGGGAGTGTATTTATGACTATACAAGGTCCAGGATAAAGCAGCGGGTAGATGCACAGGATATTGTACAGGATATTTTCGTTGGTTGCTGGAGTAACCGCGAAAAGTTGTATGTCGGAGAAAATGGCCGTTTTAGCAGCTACCTTTATCAGGCAGCCAGGTATGCTATAATAGATTACTTTTCAAAACCAGGTACTACTATTTATAATGATATACTGCTGGAATCGGCCACAGACCAGCAAATGGAGAGTAATTCCGAGACGCGGCTGTATATGAAAGAACTGGAACTTCACCTGCGCCAGGAAGTAGAGCAGTTACCCGATCGCCTTAAAATGCCTTACCTGCTTAGCCGGGAGGGAAATCTCAGTATGAAAGATATTGCAGGGAAATTGTCGCTTTCAGAGCAAACGGTAAAGAATAATATTACGCTTGCGCTTCGGATTCTGCGTAAGCGCCTGCACGAAAATGAGCATTACCTGGGCTGCATGATGGTGCTGCTGGCCATGCCATCTTATACCGACTTAATAATTCCATAACATACTTTTGCGGTACCTGCATATGCCCGGGGAGATTATACTCTCTGTATGGAGCATCAACAACAGCAAAGTAATGATATAAAGGCGCTGCTGAAGCGTTACCTGGAGGGTACTGCATCTCCCGCAGAAAAAGAACGCGTGGCTTACTGGTATAGTACGCTCAACGACCAGTCGTTAGTATCCCTGTCGCCCGCGGAGCGGGATGCGCTCGGGCAAACAATCCTTCTTAACATACAGCAGAAAACGATAGTCCCGCCAGGAGGGGTAAAAAGAAAATGGATTTCATATGCCGCCGCGGCATTGTTGCTGTTGGCCGGTACCGGAGGTTTTATGTATGCCAGGTACCATCGTGCAGCGCCGTTGATGTTTGTTCATACGGAAGTTGGAAGTACCAGGCAGGTTGTATTACCCGATAGCAGTACCGTAGTGATGAATGCCGGCAGTACGCTGGAAATCCCTGCCGGATTTGGACGTCATGAAAGAAACGTTACACTCACGGGGGAAGCCTATTTTGATATCCGGCCAGATCCGGCGCATCCTTTCAGGGTGCATCATGGAAAATTAACCACTACCGTGCTGGGAACAGCGTTTAATGTACGCGCTTACCCCGGGGATGAAAATGCCAGAGTGGCCGTAGTTAGCGGCAGGGTACAGGTGGAAATAAAGGAAACGGCTATACGTCGTTTTTTCCTGGAACACCATGAATCGCTTCAATATGACATCCCGGGTGGCATTGCGTTGAAAGGACGGGAAGATACCGCCCGGATAGGACAGTGGCAAAGGAAGGTCCTGGATTTTAATGGGTATACCCTGGCGGGAATGGTAGCCGAGCTGCAACGTCAATATCCTGTTGCTATACAACTAAATACTACACCGTACGATACCACACATTACAACATCATTTTCCGCCAGGAGAAAATTGATAACATTCTGAAAGTACTCGCCGGTCTTACCGGCATCACTTATAAAGATGAGAAAGGAAAAATAATCATTTACAGCAAAACCTATGCAAAGTAACATGTAATAAAAAACCGGAAGTGCTACCAACACCTCCGGTCTGCACCTGTGCCGGTAAGGGCACAGCATTTTTAACAGCTTAAGTAACATTAAAAACAGTACAAAAATGAGAAAAATTTACACTGGTTGCATCAAACCGGTCAAAACTCTTTTTTCTTTAAAAATGAGATTAGCATTTTTTTTCGCATTTCTTTCCACTTCTATGGCCTCGGCCACTAACATAGAAGGGCAGACGATGGAAAAGATCCGGGTAGATATCAACGCGAGGAATCTACCGATGAAAAAGGTATTGCAGATGGTAGAGCAACAATCTGCTCTCACAATCGGCTATGACCTTAGTATTATTCCTGCCGACAGTAAGATCACCTACATGGCTTCGGGCAAAACAGTAGCAATGGTACTGAAGGAGTTGTTAAGCGCTTTCGCGGTTGACATTGTGGCGGTGAACGATAAATACCTGTTGATACAATCCAATGGGCAGCAGCAAGCCGTAAGGATTACCGGCCGGGTAACAGACAATACCACCGGGGAACCATTGCCGGATGTAAGTATCAGTATCAAGGGAAGTTCTTCCGGCACACAGTCGGATGTGGATGGCCGTTTTTCACTGGGCTTTCCTGCCAATAAAGAAGAAGCGACCCTGGTAGTGTATTTCCTGGGCTTTAAAAAGAAGGAGCTGGTGCTGAAAAAAGCAAACAGCAGTGGCCTCAATATTCAACTGGAAGAAGACAGGCTGGGACTTGATGAAGTGGTGGTAACCGGGCAGGGAGTGGATATCGCCAAACGCCGCCTGTCGTCCAATATAGTCAGCATCGGCGCCCGCGATATTGCAGATGTGCCGGTGTCCCGTTTGGACCAGCTGTTGCAATCCCGCCTGCCTAATGCGCAGATAAAGCTCACAGGTGGCCAGGCAGGCGCTACTTCCCTTATCCGCGCAAGAGGCGTTAACTCCGCTTTTGTAAACTCTACGCCAATAATTTATGTGGATGGGGTAAGGATGGATAACCTCAATACAGCATCGGCGCTTGGCGGCGGAAGCACGCAGGGGGCGGCCATCAGCGCTATAGCGGATATCCCTATGGATAATATCGATAAGATAGAGTATATCAATGGAGGGGCCGCTACTACGATGTATGGTTCTGATGCTGCCAATGGCGTTATCCAGATCTTTACCAAAAAAGGAGGCGCCGGTACCGCTTCCATTAATGCGGAAACCCAAATGGGCGTGGAAACGCCAACGGCAGATTTCCTGCGGTTCAAACGCACAAAGGAATTGCTGATGCAAAATGGATTCTACCAGAAGCATCATCTTGGCATCAATGGTGGCCAGGATAAATTTGGCTACAGCTTCTCCGGTAACTATCTCAACTCCCAGGGTACAGAGATATTTAACCAGAACAGGAACCGTAAAATTGATTTCAGCACCGGGTTCAGGGCAGGATTGGGAGAGAAGGTGACATACGAAAGTTCATTCACCTTTGTAAACAACAAATATAAACGCAACCGCAATGGTAACCAGGGAGGCTATACAGGGCTCTGGTTCACAGAAAGCGGTGCTTCTGCTATTACCGGCCCTAAGTTTAATCCCGATATAGATAACCTGTCTGATGATGATTTTCAGAAGATGAAAGCTTATGTACGGGAAGCAGAGCGGCTTCAGGATAACGATATTACGGTGAACAGGTTTCAAACTTCCCAGTCGTTCAAATACCGCCCGCTGAAGAACCTGGTGTTTAAAGCTACCGGTGGTATCGATTACCGGGTGCAGAAGAACCAGGTGATCACCACCAACCAGTACCTGTCATTTACTACCGGCAACCCGGTTAAAGACCAGGGAAGCATCACTAATAATGATCGTAAGTACCTCGGCATAACGCTCGAACTGAACGGACAACATGAATGGAAAACCGGGCAGTTTTCATTTGTTACAACAGCAGGAACGCAGTTCTTTCGTAATGAAGACCAGCAGATCGCTTATAATGGCGCCAACATCCGGGATGGAGCCAGGAATATTAAGGATGCTGCCTCTAAAACGAGCGACGAATTTTACCTGGAAGTAGTGAACTATGGTATTTATCTGCAGGAAAATATCGGGTTTAAAAACAAACTGTTTATTGACCTGGGGATCCGCGGTGATGGTAACCCAGCTTTTGGCCGTAACATAGGCATACAGTATTATCCCAAAGTTGGATTTTCCTATGTGCCAAGTGCAGAGCCGTGGTTTGCGGGTATGACACAGGTAATCTCTTCCGCTAAAATTCGCGGCGGATATGGTATTGCAGGTAACCTGCCTACTGCTTTTGCCAATGAAAGAACCATTGCGTTTCAGGGTTATAACAGCGACCAGGCCGCGTTCTTTGGTCAACCAGGCAACGACAATCTGAAACCTGAAAAAACACATACGCTGGAAGCCGGAATGGATCTGGGTTTTATAAAAGACCGTTTATTGGTTTCTGCCGGTTATTACAATGCGAAAACGCATGATGCACTCTTTTATGTGCCGCCAACGCCTTCTACCGGTCAATCGATGTCGCAGTTATATAACGTTGGAAGAATATTGAACCGTGGATGGGAGTTGAGTATTACCGCCATCCCGGTAGAGACAAAGAATTTTTCACTGCGCCTGAATGCCTCGCTGAACACGTTATATAATAATGTAGAAAGTTCAGGCGGCGTGGCTCCTTTTAATATTAATGGTTTCAGCGCAAGAACCATACAAACGGTTGTACAGGAAGGTTTTCCCGTTGGTTTCCTGAGAGGGAACGTTGGCGTGTTCGGCGCAGACGGTGTATTGCAGTCGACTACCGCACAGCAAAATCTTGGCACCACAATTCCTGACTTATTCGGAAGCCTCGGCCTGAACCTGCGTTACAAACAGTTTACTTTTTTTGCTAACGGCGATTATCAGAAGGGCGCCTATGCCAACTCTTTCGACCGCCAGTTCAGGTTCAACTATGGTGCAGATAATGAAGGAATACCTCAGGGAGAGATAGACAAGAACAAGCGTACCAACTGGTTGAATTTTACCAACATGTTTACCGAGAAAACAGACTATATCAAAATCCGCCTGATTGGCGGCACCTATACCTGGAAGCCGGCCATGTTCAACCGGGTGATTAAATCCGCAACCGTGGGTTTCTCCGCCGTAAATCCACTGAATTTTGCTGCTTCTTCATTTGATCCTGAAGCAACCATCAGCGGCAGTGCGCAGGGGCAGGGAGGCGCTACTACAGGTGGTATTTCCTATGCCACCTATTCTGCACCAAGACAATTCTTAGGCACTTTACGTTTAAATTTCTAAAAATGGCAATTATGAAAAGATATATAACCGCCATCCTGTTGTCAGGAATTGTGGCACTGGACAGCTGTTCCGTACTGAATCCGAATGTTACAGAGCCGGGTTTCCTGGCTAATCCGAACGCCGCAAGCAGCTGGGTAACCGGGTTACGCAGGCAGCTGGCACTGACGATGAACCAGGTAGTGGTGTCTTCAGAACTGGTGTCTGATAACTATTATAATAACCGCACTTTAAGCAGTAAGGTGTTCGATATTCCGCAGATTGATTTCATCGACCTGGATGTAAACAATATGCAGGTTCATGTACAGCGTTTGCGGGAGATGTCGGAATATGGACTGGAGAAGGTATTGCCTGCTGACCCGGCGGCCACCGCTGCTGATTCTGCAGAAGTATATTTCAGTTGTGCCTTTGCACATATACTCAGCGGAGAATTGTTTGTAGGGCTTCCCGGCAGCAACACCGGTCCTGTATTATCTCCTGACGAGCATTTAAGAATAGCGATCAGCCAGCTGGATAACGCGATTACACTCACTAAGAATATTACGGAAACCGGCGCTTATACGCTGCTCAAAGCCAGGGCCTATTACGCGCTGGGGGACGCAGCCAATGCGGCCAAATTTGCCGCCGCCACAATGAGCAACAACACCCTGCTCAGGCAGGTGAAATATGATGGGGTAAATAATGTGCCGAATGATATGCAAACGTATCTTTTCTCTTCAACCAACAATGAGTTTGCCCCCTTGCCGCGTTTAGACTTCCTGGATCCGAAATATTTCCATACTGGTCTTGCTGCAAATGATCAGAAGCCTGTTACCATTGTAAAAGCAGAAGAGGCATGGTTGATCCAGGCTGAAACCCTGATCGCCGCCGGGAAGCTGACAGAAGGGCGCAACACCCTTCAGGAATTATTAGCGCTGGTGGCCACGCGGCCGGTTGTGATGGTGGATGATAAGAAGGAGACCCGCAACGGCGGCAATCGTAAAGATTACCCGCTTACTTCCGTAAAAGTGATGTTTGACCCCACCGATTCTTTGCGCAGCAACTATGTACTGGATCGTCAGGTTGGTAACGTTAAAGTATATACGGTTTCAGGTACGCTGGTCACGGTAAATGACCTGGATGCAGCAGTTACTGAAGATCAATTATTGTATATCCTCTACCGGTTGCGCCAGGAGATCTTTATGGCAGAGGGAAGACGTATGACGGATCTTGGAATCAGGTTCCCGGTTTCACAAACTGAGCAACTGAATAATCCCAATGTGAAATCAGAACATATAAAAGCGCAGATACCCTCATTTATACCACTGAACCGGGGGATGGATGATTTTACCTACGATAAGGAAAAAGGTGTGGTAACGATGAAGTATGATATGAATGCAGTGCTGGTAAAAAACAAACATGCAAAGGAAATTTTCCCTTTTATCAATTAACAAAGTAATTAAATTATATGAGAGGACTTATTCTATTCGTTAGTACGTTGCTGGTACTGGCAACGGGTGCAATGGCGCAAAAAGCAAAGTATGTAGTGATGATCAGTATAGACGGGTTCCGCCCGGACTTTTATCTCGACAAATCCTGGCCGGCTCCCAACATGCAGCTGTTAAAGGAAAAAGGAGTGCATGCAACCGGGGTAAGAGGGGTTTTTCCTACTATCACCTATCCATCCCATACTACGCTGATCACCGGCGTAGCTCCTGCAAAACATGGCATTTATTACAACACGCCCTTCGAGCCGGAAGGCGCCAGCGGGCGTTGGTATTCGGAATCATCGGCTATCAAAACAGAAACCCTGTGGGATGCCGTAGGGAAAGCGGGGATGATATCAGCGGCTGTTTCCTGGCCCGTATCTGTAGGGGCGCCGGTGACCTACAATATACCTGAAACATTTTCCCCGAAGAATCCGGGCGACCGCCGCGCTCCAACCAGTGAGCAATCCACGCCAAAGGGACTTTTTGAAGAGGTGCAGCGATATGCTACCGGCGAGTTGCAGCCGACCGATCTGAATCTCCACTACCTGGGTATGAACGAAACATTGAGCAGGATGGCCGCTTACCTTATTGGCCGCTATAAACCTAATCTTTTAACGGTACATCTGCCATGCACAGATGAGGTACAGCACCGGGAAGGGAGAGCAGGCATAAACGTGCCCACGGCAGTAGCTTCAGCGGATCACGGTATCGGCACCATATTGGAAGCAATAGAAAAAGCGGGCATCGGCGATAGCACTGCTATAATTATTACAGGGGATCATGGGTTTGTGGATATCCATACTTCCCTGGCTCCGAATGTGTGGCTTGCACAGAAAGGGTTGACTGGCAATAAAAATAATCCCGGCAGCTGGAAGGCGATGTTCCACAGCGGCGGTGGTTCAACTTTCCTTAAGCTGAAAGATAAAAATGATCAGAAAACATTGCAGCAGGTGAAAGATTTGCTCCATGAGTTACCGGCAGGTATCCGCAAACAATTTTCAGTCATTGAACAACCGGCGTTGTCAAAATCCGGCGCCGACCCGGATGCGGTCCTGGCGCTTACTGCAGTGCAGGGAATTACCTTCTCTTCAGGCTTAAATGGAGAGGCGGTTAAGAAGGTCAATGGTGGCGCCCACGGCTACTTTCCTGATTTCAGGGAGATACAGACCGGCTTTATAGGGTATGGCGCCGGTTTTGAAGAAAAAGTAACCGTGCCCGTACTTGGCCTGGAAGATATAGCCCCCTTAGTAGCGAAACTATTGGGTATAACCCTTAAACAGGCTGACGGAGTGCTTTATCCGGGCATGCTGAAGAAATAGTACAAAATACGGGGAGAAGAACCGGTAATTCTTCTCCCCGTATTTAAGGTCTATAATTATTTTATAGCCTCATAAATTTTTTTTAGATTCATTTATGAAGAAGAAACTCCTTTACTGCTTTTTATTTCCCCTGATTATTGCCTGTAAAAAGGATAGTGCTGAAGCGACGTCCAATTTGCCCGAACCCGATACTGCTGTTATTGGAAATTCCTATGCGATTGTAACGGCTGCAAGTAGTATAGCATTGGACTCTGGGACCGTATACAGGTTGGGTTTGGCGCCTTATGCGTCTTTCTTTAAATTTGACCGGAGCGTGAAAAATGGTGACTTATACTTCGAAGCAATTGGAGAAAGCGCAAAGCAATTCAGGCCATTAAAGTTTTTCATATTAAATAACGGAACAGGAAAGGTGATTGCCATTGCAACTCCTTCCGAAGCGGAACTGGAAAAGTTTAATGAAGAATGGCACGAGGGTAATTGATAACCTGTCTGACGGGATCACAGGCTCATAAAAATTAAATATTGTCCTGTCTCCAGCTCACAAATTCTTCCAACCTTTGCCGGTTGATGACCTGGTTATTCCATACCCAGGCATCCGGCTCCTCTACGCGGGACAGACTAGCGTCTGACTGCATGGCCAGCCATTGAACAAATGCCTGCCGGGAATTGAAGGTGTGCACAGGTTCCAGCCAGCCGTCCCATATAGCTGCGTATACATAATTTCCATCAACGTTCTTTTCCAGTCCCATACCACAGTAGTCACGATGGCTGTAGCAGAGAGCGCCCTGCGAGAGTGCGGCAGCCACCTGCTCTGCCAGTTCAAGGCCATAGGGGATATTCCGGGCCAGTAACATTTGCTTAAGCTCCTGCAGGCGGCGGGCTTCTTCGGTCTTTTGGTCACGCGCCTCTTTATCCTTTTGTGCAGATGCCTGTTGGTGGGAGATCGTGCTATAGACAAAGCTATTACGCCCCAGGTCTATATCAATGGTGAAGGCTGCGGTATCCGTAGCCACTGTCGACTGGTAGCGATCCAGTAGTTTATTGATGTCGCGTTCCTGTTCCCAGAAAAAAAGGTTTTTACCATCTGCCCTTTGTCCGCGCAGGGCAAGGAGGAAGGAGGGGACCAGGCGGCACTCCAGGCGGCCGGTGATACATTGAGAGGCTTCCAGTTTGTTTCTCAGGGCTTCGTTGAGCTGTTCTGTGATCATAGAAAGTTGTTCCATAATGAGGGGTGGTTAGTGGTTGGCCTGTGCAATTCGCCGGGAGGACACTGGTAATAGTTATCAATGCCGGCGTATATTCAATACACCCGTCATCATTGTTAAGGTTTTAATGTCATTCCATGTGGCAGCAACGGCAGCGTATACAGCTTTACACCGGTAACATCTGCAATCGCATTACGGATGGCCGGTGCAACGCCAACGATCGGCGCTTCGCCTGCTCCTGCAGAAGGAATATCCTTCCTGTTAAGGAGCACGATATCCAGTTCCGGAATATCCCCAAACCTGGGCACCCGGTAGCTGGAAAGAGATGGGTTTAAAATGCGCCCATCCTTAAAGTCGACAGCTTCAAACAAAGCACCACCGAGTCCCTGCAGTACGCAGCCCATCACCTGGTTTTCCAGGTGCAGGGGATTCACAATGGCGCCGCATTCAAAAGCCACCACGAGGCGGAGCACCTGCAGCTGCCCGTTGGATTTATTGTAGACTACTTCCGCGCAGGTTCCCACATAGGCGTTTTTTATAAACGCCCCCGCAATGCCATAACCATGACCAGCTTCCTTTTGCCGCGTCCAGCCAAACTTAGATGCTGCAGCCTGTAACACCTGCTTTAATCGTTCATCTTTTAAATTATTAAGCCGGAACTGGAACGGATCCTGTTTTAATTGCCGGGCCAGATCGTCCATCACGCTTTCTATGGAAAAGACATTGGCCGTAGCTGCAAGGCCGCGGTAAGAGCCTTGTTTCAATGGTGTATCAGACGGATGGTATTGGATGTGCCGGTGTGTTACTTCATACGGGACTTCAATGCCTGCGCCGCCGGAGTTGTAATTATGAAACTCCCAGGAGGTCAAAAGTCCTTCCTTGTTGGCGCCTGCAGCTACTTCTATGAGTCCTCCCGGTCTGAAGTAAGCCCATTTGAATTCTTCTTCGCGGGTCCACATCACTTTTACCGGTTTACCAACAGCCCTGGAAAGGCGCGCGGCTTCTACTGCAGCTTCGCCGCTGTGTTTCCCGCCATAAGCGGAGCCGGTGTCCGGCATCATTACACGGATATTATTTTTCGGGATGGACAATATCTTCGCCAGCTCTTCCTGTACACCAAAAGGCCGCTGTGTGCCAGTCCATACCGTCAGCTTTTCATTTTCCCATACTGCCAGTGCTGCCCGGGGCTCTAATGGCACATGGGCAATATATTGAACTTCAAAATGTTGTTGTACCTGTACCGGGGCAGCCTGGAAGGCTTTGTCAACGGTTTCTCCGGCTTTTTTTTCCTCGTCCTGCGAATGTGTTTTAAGATAAGTGAAAATTTCCGCCCTGGAAGGCTGCGCGGTAGTTTTCCAGCGGGCTTCTATCCTGGCCAGTGCATTGGCGGCTGTTTGAGGATCGGGGGCGGTTACGCCGATGAAGTTATCTTCTTTGACAACATGCACACCAGGAGAGATCTTTGCGTTTTCAATATCCGCAGCAACCAGGGAGGCGCCGTAAGACGGCGCACGGAGCATTTTTCCGTACACCATGCCTGGCATCGTCATATCCGATACGTATTTATGTTTTCCTGAAACAAAGCTTTTCGCATTCACCTTTGCCACCGGAGTACCAGCCACACTCCATTTTTCGGCAGGGGTGAGCTGCACCTGCTCGTTTACGGCTAAGAGGATCTTCTTCCCTTTGGTGAGGTCGGCAAAGCTCATCGTTTTGCCGGAGGCGGGGTGGATAACCTGGCCGTTTTTAGCTTCCACCGTTTGTTTGGCTACGTTCCACTGTTTCGCCGCCATGTCCGTTAGTACCTCTTTTAATGAGGCGGCGGCTTTCCGCAACTGTGGCCCCATAACAGGGGTAGTGAGGCTTCCGTATGTGCCGTGGTCGTAGGGGGTAAGCAGGGTATCTCCCATAATCATTTCAATGCTGCTTACGGGGACGGACAGTTCTTCTGCTACCGCCTGCGATAAAGAGGTACGGATGTTTTGTCCTACTTCCACCTTGCCGGTGTAAACGGTTACTGTTCCGTTTTCCAGGATGTGGATCCAGGCGGCGATAGCATCGTCGCCGGGGGAAGCGAGAGCGGCGTGCTTTGACAATGCGTTCAGATCAGAATAGGTGAGGGCTACTGCAATACCGCCGCCCAGCAGTTTCAGGAAATTCCGCCTGTTGATCCCTTCTACGGGAGTTTGCGCTGTGCCTGAATTTTTCATAACCTTAGGTTTTGAACGTTAAGCTTTGCTGATGGCATTTATAATACGTGGATAAACGCAGCAGCGGCAAATATTTCCCTGCATCGCTTCTATGATCTCCTGCCTGGTGGGGCTGGGATTTTTTGTTTTTAAAGCGACTGCTGAAATGATCATGCCGGAGCTGCAATAGGCACATTGGAAAGCATCTTCATCAAGGAATGCCTGTTGTAAAGGATGCAGCCGGCCATCTTTTTCCAATCCTTCTATAGTAGTAACAATTTTGTTCTCTACGCTTGCTACCGGGGTTATACAGGAAGGCGTAGCGTGACCGTCTATCAGCACCTTGCATGCGCCGCAGGCGCCTTCTCCACAGCCGTATTTACTACCGGTGAGGTTTAAATTTACTCTTAAGGCATCAAGAAGGCTGGTGTTAGCCGGCACGTCCAGGGTATAATCTGTGCCATTTACATTGATTTTCATAAGAGATAATTTAGAATGACGGGAAAACCATTTTTATTCTGTCACTAAACTTAATCAAAATAGGGTATTTCTGCAAGCCTATTCAATTTGTTAGCGGAAAGGGATCTCTTTATGGCTCCGGTCGCACAAGTAAGTGGAGCATAAAAGAACTCAAAGGCTTCGGTAAGGGTGGCCAGGATAAGCCACCCTTTTGATTTTTATGGATATTCGGCCTTCATTTCTCCTGGTATTCAGATCTTTTCCGGTAATAACACGAATCGGATCATGTTTTTGCCACTCAGGTAGTGGGCGGCCGCTTTTTTAAATGAGGTCGATGTCAGTTTATCAAGATATTCACGGTAATGATTGATTTCAGCTACATCTTCACCGTTTTCATATTGTGTACTCAAATAGCTTAACCAAAAATCATTGGTGTTCAGGGCGGCTTCTGTTTGTTTGATAAAGGCCGTCTTGAACTTTTGCATATCTTCAGCACTGGTTCCGTCTTCTACAAGTTTTTTCATAGCTTTCTCTACCAATGATACCAGGTGATCGACATTGGCAGGGGCGCAACCGAAAGAAATGGTGATACCAAATCGTGAAACGGGATACTTCACCGTTGAGGTACGCACCGAAGGGCTGTACACTTCGCCGGCTTCTTCGCGGAGACTTTCCAGTAACCGATATTGCAATACTTCGCCCATAGCATTTAACAGCAACCTGTTCATCGGTGTGAGGTCGTCCCGGCCACCCAACATTATCCTGACAGTCGCTTTTTCTTCACTGCCTTTAAATATCTGTTTAGTGATGCGGCCAGCAGGTACCGTTGCTTTGTAATCTATTGCCTTTTGTTTACGTTGGAGGGATGGCAGCGAACCCAGGTATTTTTCCAGTAATGGCCGGATCTTTATGCTATCGATATTGCCTGCAAATATAAAGGTGAAGCCATCAGCGTCCGCGAACCGGTCGCGGTAAATTGACACAATATCAGACAGCTTTACACGATTTACCTGTGCAATCGAGGGTGTGGCGCTACGTGGACTATAACCACTCATGAAATTATTGATAGTATCGCTAAACACATTGGAGGGATCGGCATAGCGGTTCATCAGTGAGGCTTTCATACCGTTGATGGCATTGGTGAACAGCTGGCTGTCGGCCCGCGGACTGGTAAATTGCAGATAGGTTAACTGCAACGCCGTTTCCAGGTCTTTGGTGGAAGCACTGCCAAAGATGCCCTGGGAGCGGGGACCGATGTATATGCCTGCATTGACGATTTTATCGTTGAGAATGCGTGCCAGATCAGCCGGACTAAATTTGCCGATGCCAAAACCGCTTAGCAGGCGAGCCGACAAGGTTGCCGCAAGGTAAACGGAATCAGGGTAGCGGGAGGTACCACCGGGCGCAAATGCGTTGTAGCTGATCTCATCATTTTTAAACTGAGTAGGCTTCAGTACAACTTTGATCCCGTTACTTAAAGTAAGCTCCTCGGTTCCCATTTGTTTGTTGCGGCGGGACGAAACGATTTTTCCCGGCGTTGGGTTGTGGTCCAGTAACGATTTCACCGGAGAATCTGCCTCCTTAACTGGTTCCAGATTTTCTTCTGCCACTTCGTTCAGCCACCCGCGTACTGCTACCTCATCCGGCAGCCGGCCTTTTTGTTTGTCCGGCGCCTGAATCAGGATATCCTGATTAGCGGACCCAATATAATGGGGAATGAGCGCATTGATATCGGCAACAGTAAGAGTGCCGATATTGGCTTTTGCAAACTGGTGTTCCCAACTGAGGCCCGGGCTGGCCGTACCGTGTAAGAAATGAGCCTGGTATTCGGATACATAACTACGGGAGGGTGTTTTGCTTGCTTCCAGCATGGCATTTTCCAGGGAGCGGAGATAGGACAGGCGAGCCAGGTCCAGTTCTGCAGGAGTAAAGCCATATTTGGTTATGCGGGTCAGTGAACGCCAGCCCTGTTGCACCGCCTGTTTTAACATTCCATCTTTGGCAGTCACTTCATACGAAAAAGCATCGAGCCCGCCCAACAGAGGTTGAATGCTTGCCCTGATTGATGTGAATCCCGGATCTGGCAGGGGATTGAGTTCGTTCTGCATTCTTCTGCCAAGCATACTGTTAAACAGGGTCCGCTTCATGGAAGCAATAAAATCAGCCTCGGAGCTTATCTGCTGGCCCTTCTGTTTCACCAGGATCTGTAATTGTGTATCGGTGAGGTCCGGATCCGTTTGAGCCAAAAATTGATTTCTACCTGTCAGCGGTACCTCGTAATGAGTCCGCGGAGGTGCGCCCGGAGGAGGACGCAAACCGGCAAACATGGTCCGCACGGTCTTTTCCATTTGATCAACATCGATATCCCCCACCACGATCAGCGCCTGCAAGTCCGGACGGTACCAATTGCGATGAAATTGCACCAGGTCTTTGCGGGTGAAATTTTTCAGCACCGTATCAGTACCAATAGGCAACCGCTCCGCATACCTGGACTGATTAGTCACTATCGGCAAAAAATTATTTCTCAGCCGCTCAGCCGCCCCTTTGCCAAGACGTTTTTCTTCGACTACCACCCCGCGCTCCTTTTCAATCTCCAACGAATCCAGTGTAGCGGCATTAGCCCAATCCCGCATGACATATAAACCTGAATCAACCAGGCTGGGATCAGTGGTGGAAAGTGGCAACTCGTATACTGTTTCATCGAAGCTTGTATAGGCATTAAGGTCTGCACCAAAACGAACGCCTGCCTTTTGCAGGTAGGTTACCAGCCGGTTACCCGGAAAGTGGTGCGTACCATTGAAGTTCATATGCTCCATAAAGTGAGCCAGCCCGCGTTCATGCTCCTGTTCAAGAATGGACCCTACCTTATTGACCAGGTACATCAGTACCTGGTTTTTCGGTTGATTATTGCGGCGAATATAGTAGGTGAAACCGTTAAGTAGCTTCCCGGTTCTAACGGCGGAGTCCAGCGGTACAGCTCCCGGCAATACCGGGTGGTCTTTGCGGTAGCGCAGGTATTTTTCATATTGAGGTTTATTGAGCAGGTAACGCAGGTAACGGAGTTGCTTTGCTTCCAACTGGCCATATTCCTTCGATTTATCCGTTACCGGTGACCGGTACAGCTTCATCAGCTCCCTATAGTAATCCGGTAACGAGTAGAATAGTTTACCAGCCTGGAAGCCCTTAAGATCAGCAGTTGCTTTCAGCTGGTCCGTGTATGCCTTCATAAAGGACTCCTGCGTACTTCCCTTGAGGGCAGTCTCGTATTCAGGCTGCAGATTGCGGGAAAGCACATCTGTAATCATCTTTTTTTCAGCATCATCAGCCTCCGGTGAGCTGTATTCGTTTTGTGTGGCTGCTACCGGATCGGGAGGTCCCATCAATTCCAGGAATTTCTTTTCGAGTGCTTCGTGGCTAACATTGACGGTCACAATTTTGCCTTGCTGGTCAAAGAGTGCCAGGTAAGGGATGCCGCTGAAACGGTAGGTCTCCATCAGGTGTACGCCTTTGTCCAGTACCCGTCCCTGGCGCCAGGTCATTTCCTCCTCCGTCAGCGCCTTTTTCCATTCTTCCTCTTTGGCATCCAGTGAAATAGCCAGCACGTCAAGCCCTTTATTTTTATATTCGTCGTAGAGCTTTTTGATCCCGGGGATGCCAGAGCGACAGGGGCCACACCAGGAAGCCCAGAAATCTACCAGCACGTATTTGGATCCGGTCAGAGCTGCGGAGAGCTTCTTTTTCCCGCCCGTTGGGGTCACGAAGTCAAAGTCCGGCGCCGGCGAACCTTGCTGTAATCTCACGGCTGCAGCAGCATAGGCTTTCACTGCGGCGTTAGATGGATTTTTCCTTAACAGGATTGGGACGATCTCGGCAATGAGGGCGGAATCCGCTTCAAAACTGAAGAAACTTAGCGGATAGAGTACACCGGGCTGGGTAGCGTTGGCACGGATCAGCGCGGTCAGTTTTTCACTGAAAGACTGGAACGCCTGCCGTGGATTGGTTCGGTAGTCTTTTGTCCGTTGTGCGATGGCCAGATTCACCTGGTGCGCAATCCGGTTATCGGCATCATTAGCAACAATGGGCATTCCCTGCTCATCAATATCTATCACCAGGTTTTTTCCCGTAGCCCAGAAAGCATATTGTCCGCCCATTCTGTCGCCCACCAGGTAAGCATCTTCCCGTTTCAGGTGTAGGTTGGCTATGTATTGTCCGTCACTACTGATGTTGGCAGAATCTATCAAAACAGGAATCTGGTTCCGTCTTTCAAAAAAATACAATTGCCGGATGCCCGCCGGATGCCTGACTTGTCCATGTACACTCATCTTTACCTGGGCATGTGCTAAAGGCGGGCATAGCAATGCTGTGATCCACAAAAGCTTTTTCATTTATCTGTCTGTTTTTGTTTTATCAAGTACTGAATGGTGGCTGCGAGGTGTTCGTCAAAAGCTAGTCCGCCAGCCAGGATTTTGCCTTCTGGTCCAATCAGGTAACCTTGCGGCAGCCGTCTAATGCCCAGGTCAAACGCTTTGGCGGTCTCACTTTTCGCACCGGTGCCGGTAACCCCATCCAGATCAATGACATTGATCCAGGAAGATTTATAGCGAGACAAGGTTTGCGTCCAGAAATTCCAGTCCGGCGAAATGCCAACAGCATAGATTTGAAGAGTGGAAGGATCTGCCTGTAGCCGGATCTGCTCTAAAGATTGCATAAACGCGGGCACTCCGCCGGAAAGCGTTGTCCAGAAACCGAGCAAAACATATCTGCCACGCAAAGAGGACAGTGATATCTGCTGCCCGGTGGTATCGAGCAGGTTTATATCAGGAGCCATTGTCCCCGGAGCAAGGCGCCGGGCTTTTGCGATCCTGGCTGCGAACAGCTTTCCCTGGTAAGACTCACGAATGGGAATGGTAAACCGCTCGAACGCAGTTTGTGCTTCGGGCAGTTTCAGCGCCTGGGTTTCATACCTCAAAGCAAAAAGGTTGAACGCCACAAAACAGTCCGGATAGCTAACGATAAAGTTGCTGTCGGCAAGGGCGCTTTGTGTGCGTACCGCCGTCATGGAATCCCTGACCAGTTGGACACCCATAGAATCTTTGGCTTCATAACGTGCCTGGCCGGAGCGCATCAGCGCCTCGGTCAGGGATTCAAAATGCCGATGCAGGCTGTCGAGGATCCCGAAAGACGCCTGTTCTTTGCCATTGGCAATCTTTGCTGTTTTGAGCCCTGCTTTGCCTTCGATGGTATTGACGCCTGGTGAGAGGTAAAACTCCCGTTGATCCAGTGCCATGTATTGGTCGTAGGTAATTCGCCCGTAAAGCGGGTTAATAACGATAACAGCCTGAGTGGGAGAGGTGATCTTGCCTCTCAGGGTGAACCTGCCGTCTTTAAAATTAACCGAGTCTTTCACCATTTCCCCCCGGTTGGGATAAGTGATTCTTATCATTCCCTGTTGATCTTTTCCCAGCTCACCGCGCACTGTAAATTCGTGCTGGGCAAACAAATGATTGCCGGTGCAGAGCAATACAATAACAGCCCGGCATGCGGGCATTAGCCACTTTTTCATTATAAATTGATTTTATATGGTTCTATGGATTATTCTCCAGCCCCGGGTTTACGACCATGATATTGGGTGGAATGCGAAGCGTCAGCCTGTCGGGTTGACGCAGGGTATACGTTTGGGTGCTCCCGTTCTGCTGGTAAACGCTATGGGTAAACGCCTGATTAGGAAACAGTGGATCCACGCTGAGCCGGCGCATATCGAACCAGCGATAGCCTTCTGCCGCAAATTCACGGATGCGCTCATCGAAGATGAATTTTATCAGCGCAACTTTATCTGTCGCTGTAGCAGAAGGGACGGGAGCATCTGCTTCGGGCATCCGGTGTTTCCGCAGCATTTCTATATCGCCGCAGGCGCCAGTCAGATCATCCATCCGGGCCTTGCATTCTGCACGGAGCAGGTAAAGTTCGGCAAGGGTGACACCAAACCTGGAATACATGACGCCATAGCGACGCAGGCGGCCGGACGGGTTAGGCGACCAGTCAGGATAATCGGCTGAATAGAATAATAACCGAAGGTCTGTTGGAGCAAACAGGGCTGCTGTTTCCGGTTTGATGATAATACCCATGCTACCGGATGCGAATTGATTGCTGAAGGTTTTGGCAAGCACTGATTCCGTATAATCGTTCAGATTTACATAGGCCGAATTAGGACCATTCATGCCAATAGGGAGAAAGGAACCACCTGGCGCCAGCTCTTTGTTGTAATCGTAAAGCCTGGTTTGAATGGGAGAGGCATTGGCGTCATCGATAGCTATATTAAACAGCGGTAAGGCATCAGCGCTTTTCCCCATGAAAAGGTATATTTTCCCAAGGATGGCTGCTGCAGCGGCGCGGGACATCCGGCTTTTGACTTTGGAACGCAGCGGCAGCACCGTGATGGCGGCGTTCAGATCAGCGATCATAAAGTCGTACACCGCCTGAACCGTGCCGCGGGAAAAAGAGTTCTGCATTACGTCTGCGGTAGTAATGATGGGAAATCCCGGATCGGCCGTTGCTGTAGAAGCCTGGTAGGGCTTTGCATAGAAATTGATCAGCTGGAAATATATCCAGGCGCGGGTAGCCTGGGCCTCGGCCTGGATATATTGTTTTTCGGGGCTGGTCCCGCCATCCGCGTTCATCACTTCGTTGATGACTTTATTGCAGGTATAGAGATTAGAAAGAAAACTTCGGAGATCACTTGCGACATCCGATTCCTCATAAATCACATCATCCCACCTGAATAACCGCTGTACATAGGGATAAGCATTAGCATAATAATTCTCTTCCGCGGCTATTTCATCACCCATCAGCACCGGTACCTGCCATCCGCCTCCCTGCAAATAGTTGTAGAAGTTGGGAGAATTCATCAGAAGTTCGTAGTCTGTTATTGTTGAAGCCACCTGCTTTCCTTTAGGTGTCACATCCAGGAACTTGTTGCAGGAAACGGTCAATACAGCAACTGTGCAAATAAGAAGACTATATGGGAAGAATTGCTTTTTCATTTTTTTCATTTTTATCTTATCAGAATGAAATATTGGCGCCCAAATTATATGCATGGCTAAAACCGGGCAGCAGACGTATGCCTTCGGCCAGCATGTGATACTCCGGATCAATGTTGTCCTTGTTGGCCTTCCAGAGCATATAATTGGTTGTTTGCACAAAGACCCGGGCGTTGCCAAGGTGCATCGCCTGAGCAATGCGGGCTGGCATATTCCAGGCCAGCGTAACATCCCGGAGCTTGATATAAGAGGCGCTGACCACGTTCACATCTCCGAGCGCGTAATATTGGATATCGCGGCGGAAGAAGCTTTCATTTTCATTGGAGATATAGGAGGGAATTGAAGTAAACTGTTCATCACCCGGTTTTTTCCACCTGTTTTCAAAATCAGTACGGATGTTGCCATTGAATAATCCTTGTGCGCCCGTAAGTCTGCCGGTATAAAAGGTATTGACATCCCGCCGCATCACATGACCCAGATTGAAGATAATGTTGGCGTCCAGGGAAAAAGCTCCATAGGTGAACATGTTGCTGATGCTGCCGTTGAAGGGTGGGATGACAGTGCCCATGTATTGTACATCTTCCACTTTTGCCACATTCCTGGATTTGGTTTTCGTTTTGTCGGAGAGCCAGATCATCGGGTCGCCCATATTATCAAGGCCGGCAAACCGGTAAGCCCAGAGAGACTGCATGCTATAGCCGATGATGTAGTTGGCCCTTACACGTGAAGAGGCAGAGTTGGCAAAAACTGAGGGTGGGGTATAGTCCACCAGCTTGTTTTTATTATAGCTGAAAATCAGGTTGGATTGCCATCTGAATTTTGCTGCGTTGATATTGACTGTTTTCAGGCTGAGTTCTGCCCCTTTGTTTTCCATTTCTCCGATATTACCGCTGATACTGGTAAACCCGGTTAAAGGATTGGCGCTATAGCCGCCAAGTAAGTCGGTTGTTTTCTTTTGGTAAAGATCTATTCCAACACTGATACGTTGTTTGAGCAGGCTAAAGTCCAGGCCAATATTGGTAGTGCGGCTCATCTCCCAGGCAAGCCTGCGGTTGGCAGGCGTGATGATATTGAGAGAAGGCCCTCCGTAGCTTGGCCAGGAGTCGCCCATCAGGATATCATAAGAAGCGGCGCCTCCACTATAGGGAGAGTTGCCTGTGATGCCATACGTTGCACGTAACGCCAGATCGCTTACCCAGGCGACATTCTCCATGAATGGCTCCCTGCCAACCCGCCATTTGCTGCCTACGCTCCATACCGGCCTGTTTTGTGTAGCCCGGTCGGTTCCAAACAGGTTGCTGTGATCCATGCGCCAGCTCATATCGAGGTTGTACTTATGGTTAAATTCATAGTTCACCAGGGTGAAATAGGAAACAATGCGCCTTACATCTTCTGTTTTATTGAAAGGCAGCTCCTGGAGCCGGTTGGCCCAGGGAATCATCGTACCCATCACTCCATTGCTAAGCATTTTATAATCCAGGGCCGAATAGGTTTGCAGTGCATTGTTGTAGCCACGTACTTTTGTGCCGGTCATAATCATAGCCTGTTCCTGGACATCCTGCCCTGCCTGTACGCCCAATTGGTGATTGCCTGTTTGATCTTTGAAGCTATACACCAGCTGATTTCTTACCGTCCAGTTACGAAGTTGCTGGTTAGCTGTGCTATAGGCGCCTCCTGTGGTGGGCAGATAATACACGGGTGTTGAAGCAGCTGTGGGGGCCACTGTAAACCCTAACAACTCTTTGCGGAGTGCAAAACCTGCGATGTCGTCATAGCTGCTGCTATTCACCTGGTTGCGGATGTAGCCGTAGTTTCCCTGGAAGCTGAGACCTTTTACAGGCAACGCAATCTCCAGGGTACCGGATACATTGATATTAAGGGCTGTTGAATTGGAATTGCCCTGGCTCATTTCCTCCAGTGGGTTATAGTCTAAATTAAGCCTGCTGCGGGTAGCGTAGTCGTTGCGCAATGAATCAGACCAGCCTTGTACAAAGGGCATCGACAGGGACTGTCCTTTGGAATCACGGAACAGCTGGTAGGGAATAAAAGAATGATCTACCTGGATGGGTCGCTTGCTGCTCACCTCATTTTGGCTTAGTGCGGTAATCAGTGTAGCCTTGATGATTTTATTGGGAGTAAACTGCTGGTTAAAGTTCATCCGGTAGGTATTGTTGCGCTCACCCGGGCGATTGCTGGTTACATTGGTATAGGCCAAAGATCCATAGAATGAATAGTTACTGGTACCGGCAGAAAGAGAGAGGGTATGGTTGGTGATGCTGGCATTGCGGTACCAGATGTCACTGATCTGGCTGGCATTACTAAGTGCAGCAAGGCTATCAAGAGAGGCATTTTCCTGGGCGTTGCTGATATGTCCACGGTAACGGTCATACATGATCTTTTCATGCGGTGTAATGACGCCATTTGACAGGGTGTTCCAGGGATAATTCACCGGGTCGAACAGTTGCCGGGCCACTCCGATATACTGGCTGCTGTTCATCATGGGCATATAATTAAAATCGGGCCGGCCCTGGATGTTAACCATCCCGCTGTAATTGAATCTTAACCTGTTATTCTTTGTACCTGTTTTGGTGGTGATGACAACCACGCCATTTGCGGCACGCGCGCCCCAGATGGCAGCAGCGGCAGCATCTTTGAGCACGGTTATATCGGCGATATCATCGGGGTTAATGCTCTCGATATCGGGCGCCTGTATGCCGTTGACCACATACAGCGGATCGGGATTGAGCTCAATGCTGGCCCTGCCGCGTATCAGGCTTTGCTGGCCGCTGGTGCCGCCGTCCCGGGTGGTATTGATCACCCGCGCTCCGGGAATCACCGTCATACCCGGTACCAGACCTTCAAGCCGGGCGATAACATTCATTGTGCCTGCCCGCTGGGAGAAAATATTCATGTCGGGTTTGGCAAAAGAACCGGTTGCCCGTTCCCTGGACAGGGTTTGGTAGCCGGTATTTACTGTTACGGTCACTCCCTGCAGCGCAAATTCTTTTTTGCGTGCAATAATAGTGACGGATAACCTGCCGTCCAGGGCAAATTCCATCGGCTCCATATTTACCGCAGTAATGACCAGTATTGCATTGACAAACGCGCCAGGCAGGGTAAAATCGCCGTACCTATCGGTTATCGTTCCATAATTGACATTTTTGATTTTGATGCTGACGCCGGGCATTGGCTCACCTGCCTCATTACTAATATTGCCATGAACGTTCTGTTGAACTTCTACGGTTTGATTGGTGGTGTACTGCACTTTTTCGCGCACGAATATGGTTCGTGCGCTGGTAATTTCCCAGGCCAGATCCTGGTTGCGGAAAATTGTCTGCATGGCTTGCTGAACAGACACATTTTTCAAATCTACAGCTACCGGTTTACCTTTCTGACGTACCATCTTTACATCATACACCAGGTTATATCCACTTTGTTTACGAACCTGTTGCAGTACATTATCCAGCTGTTCATTTTTTACCTTCATCGAAATCTGTGCCCGTGCGGACATACAGAAGAGAAGCATAGTAAACGTAAGTAGACCGGCCATGTGAATAGGCGTTTGCAGTAAACTTTTTACGATAGGTAACGGATGCTCGTCACAAAATTTCCTCATAATTTTGGTTGTTGGGCATTTGAATAAATGATTCTTCCCTGTATTATCCGCATAACTTCTCAGATGCGCCCGGGATAAACCCGGAGCGATACGCATATGGTTGGTTGACCGGATAGTCAGGGAGTGATTGTTAGTCTCCGGTTTTTCGCGTCCAGCGAATAGTTGATTTTATAAACCTCCAGGAAGTGTAATACTTCCGATAGAGGAGCGTTTCTATTGACAGAGAAATAAAACGTCTGGTCCTGCAGGGAACCTCTTATATCTACAGTAATATTATACCATCTTTCCAGCGCGCGCATGATCGTTGCTACATCTGCATCATGAAAAGCGATGTTGCCGTGGATCCATGCAAATGTCTCTTCCATATCGGCATTTTTAACCAACCGGATTTGTGATTGCCCCTTTAGTAATAATGCCTGCTGGCCGGGCGTAAGGCGTTGCGTTTGCCCGGTGCTGATTAAATGTACTTTTACAGCGCCTTCCTCAAGGGTAGTGGCTACAGCAGGTTCGTTATCATAAGCGCTGATGTTGAAATGAGTGCCCAATACTTCCACCTCAGTATTGGCAGCCTTCACCTTAAAGGGGTTTCCGGCATCTTTGGCAACCTGGAAATACGCTTCTCCAGTTACGGTTACCCTGCGGGCGCCTTGTGCAAAGGATGTTGGATAGGTGATAGACGAGGCGGCATTGAGCCACACTTTGGTGCCATCCGGCAGTGAAAGTTGATACTGACCTCCTTTGGGAGTGGCCAGCGTGTTGAGTGAAGCCTGGCCAGAGCCTTCGGAAGATCCGTTTTCATAACGGATCTGTCCTCCTGCTGACTTTATCACCTTTACATTGCCTTGCTCCGTTAACTTACCAATTGCTACGCTATCCAGCAGAATCGTAGTGCCATCGGCAAGGGTGAGCCTGGCCGTATTGCCGCCCGGAGCCACGTCGCTGATGGCCACTATTGCAGGCTGGTGAGCAGAATGCCGGCTATTCCGCCACAGGAGGAGCGAGGCCGATCCTATCAGTAGTAAAGATGCAGCGGCTGCATACATCCATTTGCGGTAATTATTCCTGTTGAATTTCACAACGGACGGCTGGTCTGCTATTTTTTGCTGTACCCGTTCCCATAACGGACCTGCGGAAACCCGCTCCCATGTGGCCATATTATCTGTGAACCAACCGTCATCCATTATCTCTGTCATTGCCTCGCGGTTCCACGAAGATGCGGCCAGCCAGTCTTCTAACCGGTGTTCATCTTCCGTCGTCAGTTCCTGACCTGCGCATTTTTTATATAGTATGCGTAAAATTGCTCTATCGACCTGTATTGCTGGCTGCATATAATACTAAAACAACCATATTGGCAAAACGCAACAGGAATTTATTTTTTTTAGTAAAGACCTCAGAAATTATGTTTCCCGGATTGAATTATAGGGAAAAGGGCCATAAACAGACCCAGAAGTTTGCGTTCGCGGAGTATATGGCGAAGCTGGGACATGGCCCTGGATTTTTCCATGCGGACATGCGCCGGGCTCATCTGAAGCTGCTGGGCGATCTCCGCAGCCGGTAATCCATCCCTGTAAGTCCATTCCAGTATTAGTCTTTGCCGCTCAGGAAGTTTGCTCATCTCAGCAAAAATTATTTGCAGTAACTCTGCCTGCAACACCTGGGTTTCGATATAGTTATCCATTTCCTGTGGCTCGGATTGGAGAATTTTAGCCGCATTGGAAACTACTTCCTGGTGTTTGAGGATATTAAGGCATTGATTTCTGACGGTAGTATATAAGAAAGATTGTATAGCGGGGAACGCGACGAAATGGGAATGACGGTCCCAAAGTCTGGCAAAGGCGGTGCTGACAACATCCTCTGCTTCTTCTGTGCTTCCGGTAATCTTCCGGGCAAAAAAGCAAAGGGGTTGATACAATAAATCGAACAATTTCCTGAATGCCTGTTGGTCGCCGGCCTGTAAAAGCCGCACCAGTTCCTCCTGTTGTAAATCTCCCCCGAACAATATTACAGATTTTAGATCTCCGCTAAAATTAATCAAAAAATGCGGCTGCAAACTAACTTTTTGTGCAGGCGATGTTAATCAGGCATTATGTTCAATTTTTTGACGAATCGTCCCAAATACCCGGTATACATTTGAATCGTTTTGACGGGGTACCCTTTTAAAAGCCTACAAAAACATCAATGATAAATTCGGCAGCCTGGGAAATGATGTTATTTATTGTATCGCCGAGGATAAAAACAGCTCTGAGATCGTGCGAAGAAATGAAATATCTTTTTTAGATTTTGTTCATGCTTTTGTCGGTTTGATCCTAAAAACAGGAGAGAGGGGGAATGGCGGGAATATTATGCCCAATGCGATATAGGCCCGCTGATGGCAGGTCAGCGGGCCTATATCATGGCATACATAGCCTGAAAGTTTATTTAGAATGCTTAATGTCTGCAAGGTTCAGCTGTATCACATTCTTTTCCGGTTGCAGGCGGAACACCGCGCCGGTAGAAGGCTTTGAGAAGCTGCCTTTGCTGGCGGATAAATGATAACTAAATGCTTCAAAGCTGCCGTCGATCTGTTGCGGTGCAATGTTTGTGAATGGCAGCCTGGCGCCTGGCGCAGTTTCCAGGTCAAGATACCAGCTGAGTGACTGGTTACCTGTTAGCTTTATGGAAACGGTTTTCTCTTTAAGCGTCACCTGTAAAGTTCCACCCTGGCTGAGCGGCCACGATACCAGGACCGTTTCTTTATCCAGGTTTTTGAATATGGGATCTCCGCCTTTTAATGTTACTTCCTGTCCGTTAACCAGGGCCTTTAACCGTAAGCCGGCCAGTTGTCCTGGTTTACTCCATAAATACCCGTCTACAACGGGTAGCGTAAAGAATGTGCATTCATTGGAGGTAGCTACCTGTGTGGTATAGATATCGGGAATATTTTCATTAAAGAGATGTATATCCCGGATACGGAAACTGCCGTCTTCCCATAATATATTCATCCTGTAAAAGCGGCTGTTATACCACAAGGTCTTACGGTTGCTTCCTTCCAGGTCTTTCGTAACGGAGAACGAGGTAGGTGGTGTTACTTTGTAGTTTGCTTTGAACCATTGGCCGGATTGCTCCATTGTTTCCAGCCTGATCTTGTGCTTATCTCTAAGACTGGCGATCAGTGGCATCTGTATCTCAAAGCCTTTGGCCATAGCATCCCAGGTGAAAGAGTTTTCCTGTCCTGCCTGGGTGTAGTTAAAGTTCAGGGCGGGATCGTCCGTGAAAGTGCGGAAGAACCAGTTGACCCAACTTTGGCTGCCGCCTGCCTCGGGATACACGGGCTCCAGGGTGATCACGCCCTGTCTTTGTGTATTGATGCCCTGGTCATACTGGCGGATAGGGTCACTTCCCAGCATCCTGAAAACCGGCACGGGGATCTGGCTGGCGGCGTTCTGGGCTGGCATATAGGAATTGATCTTACTTGGATAATAGGCCTGGTTCCAGTAGCCACCCCATAATGTATAACCATCGGTGCCATACTGGTCTTTACAATTTGCAGAAGCAACGATCCTGTATTTGTCATACAGGTACTGTAAGGTATGTGCATCGATAAACCAGGAGGCAACGGACCGGGGATAATAACCAAATATGCTTTTAAAGTTTTCCATGTAAGCATCTGCTATCTTTTCCCGTTCGGCAGGCGTATAGCCGGTGCTAAAGCCCACATCTGCGTGCCAGTCCCAGGGATAACGGCCCCTCCATTTCAGCCCGGCCTTTTCTATCAACGGTTGGGGAAGCTCCCACCAGGCGCCTATCTCAAATGAATCCCTGGGCAAGCTCCTGAGTAGTTCCTGGTAACGATGGTCCATCAGGGCATCGTACTGCAACAGGAATGTTCCTGTGAGATGATATTGTCTCATGATGTTCACCTGTTTTACCACGGTCTGGTAAAGTACATCTTCCGTGATACGTTGGTCCCGTGGCTCCAGCAGGCGGATGAAATTAACGATGTTGACAATCTTCGGTTCCTGGGCGGCGGCTGTTTCAGACAGGCTGGTGAAACCTATACCTGCCAGCAGCAGCACTGCTATTGTTTTTATCCTGATCATATGTGTTATAAAGTAGTTACGCATGTTTATGGGGCTACCAACCCGGATTTTGTTCAAGTGTTTTTCCATTAGTGGTATAAAAGGCTACTTCTTTTGTTGGCAGCGGCTGTAAGTAATCTTTGGCCGGGTCGAATTTCCGGTCTTTTTCCGCAATAAGAAAGCCATTTGCATCTACTTTGGATAAGTAGGAAGGATCGCTGTAAGGCGCCCGGGTGGCCCAATCGGCGCCGGTGATTTTGATACCTTTTATATCCTGCCGTAATTCGGTTTCCGCTGTTTTCCAGCGCCGGATATCATCATACCGGAATCCTTCAAGAGCCAGTTCTATGGTGCGTTCCCGCCGGAGTTCCGTACGCATGTCCAGCTGATGAGCGGCAACAAAAGCGTTGCTCAGATGCGGCATGTTCACCCTGTCCCGCAACTTGTTTACAGACAGGTTGAGATCATTATCAGTGATAACGCCATTCTTTTCAAATACTGCTTCTGCATAAATCAGCAGTACTTCCGCATAGCGGATCAGGTGACGGTCAAAATCAAACAGGCTGGCATCCCCGAGGCGGCCGGAATTATTGGCTACCGGGTCTTCGGACATATACTTGTACAGTATATACCCCGTATTAAAGTTACGCTGGGGCTTATCCGGCCAGTTGGCTACCTTGGTTACCGGGTAGAATACCCGGTTGGTTAATGTGCCGGGAATGATCATCGTCATGGTCATTCTTGGGTCCCTGTCCTGGTATTCAGAAGTGAATGTGCTGTAGCCATGAAAGACGGTACCGGCGGCTGTGATGGGTAGTCCGTTCCTGTCGAGGTACATATCTACCAGCTTACGTGATGGATTATAACCATCCTGGTCATACATATAAGGTGCATCCTGTCCAAGTATGTTGCGGGCAAACCGCCTGTCCAGTATAGACTCTTTTGAATCATCGCCAGGTTCCAGGAAAAGATAACGATAGCTTTGTGCGCCGCTGCCGGTGTACAGCGTGTAGGCGCCGCCGTTAATCACTTCACCGGAGCTGGCTATGGCTTTATCCAGGTATTTAGTAGCGCCGGCTTCGCCGCGGAATTTCTCCCAGGTTCCCTCAAAAAGGGCTACCCTGGCAGATAAGGACAACGCAGCACCTTTGCTTATTCTGCCGATATCCGGAGCGGAGAGGTCCGATTGCAAAGGCAAATCGTCTTTGGCTTCATCCAGGTCTTTTAAGATCATGTCGGCTGTTTCCATACGGGTAGCACGCGGCGTAAATAATTCGGGGTCGCCGGTGGACAGTACTTTGGTAATAAGCGGAATGCCGCCATAGATTCTTAGCAATTTCCAATAGTACCAGGCCCTGAAAAATTTTGCTTCGGCTACATACCTTTTTATTTCTGCGTCTGTAGTTCCGGCGCCTTTTTCAATGATATTATTGGCGGACCTGATATAGCCGTAGCTGTTGTTCCATTGGTCCGATGTTTCTGATGGCTGCAGGTTGCCGTTGCTAACGGAATTAGGCACATTGAACGCAATATCCGATTCGGTATCTTCTTCACCGAACCTGTCCAGTCCATTATACAGATTGTTGGCGGCCAGTTTGAAGTCATTGCCCGTTTTCCAGAAGGTGGCGTCGGTAATACTATCCTGTGATACCAGGTTAAGATTCTTGTTGCAGCTGCAGCAAACGACAGCGAACAGCAACAGGTATGTTCTATAGTGAGAGAGTTCAAATTTCATGATGCGCTTCAATTAAAATTTTACATTTAAGCCTAGTGAATACACCTTGTTGAAGGGATAGGTTCCCTCGTTACGATACCCGTCTTCCGGGTCGAAATTCCCGCCCAAAGTGCCTTTTGAGAAGGTAAAGAGATCCTGCCCGCTGAAGTAAACGCGGGCTGATTTTATCCTGGCCCTTTTGGTAATGTTCTCAGGAATGGTGTAACCCAGTGTGATCACCTTAAACCGGAGGTAGGCTACATTCTGGAGCGTGAGGGCAGAGGCGCGGTAGTTATAGTTCTTCACATCGTCGTATCCTAAATTGCCAGGCAGGTACCTGGGGTATTTTGCGTCCGGCCTTTCGGGCGACCAGGTTTTGTTATAGTAATATTCCAAAGTAGGCCAGAAGAATGTATTAGGCTGGTTAATGGCGCCTTCATAGATTACATCCCGTTTGCCAACACCCTGGAGAAAAATCTGTACATCAAAATTTTTGTAGCCTGCGCTTAAATTGGCGGAATAGGTATACCTGGGAGTAAGATTGCCCAGATATATCATATCGCCGGCCAGACCTTTGGTTTTGTCTCCAAAGGCGGTCAGCTTTCCATCACCGTCTACATCTTTATACATTACATCGCCAAGTGAGATCCGGGAAGGGATGCCCTGCAGTTTTTTGTAATCATCCAGCTGTTTCTGCGTTTTAATAATACCATCATACACATAGCCGAAATAGGAGTAAATAGGATAGCCTTGCCTGTACTGGTTCAGCCCTTCGCCGTAATTATCTGTATTTTTCAGTTCCACCAGTTTATTCTTACTATCGCTCAGCTGCAATGACACGCTGTACCTGAAATCATTTACCTGGTCTTTCCAGGTGATCATCATTTCAAAGCCTTTGGTATCCAGTTTACCCTGGTTGGTCGAGGGAGGCGTGGCGCCAAACGATGCAGGCACTGCTACCTTTACGAGCATGTCGTTGTTGATCTTGTTATAGTAATCGAAGGAGAAGGAGAGCCTTGATTGCAACACGGCTGCGTCGATACCGATGTTACGGGTTTCTATGGTTTCCCATGTCCTGGTAGATGATGCAGGATTGGCATTAGCACCCGGCAGGCCGGCATTGGGAGAACCAATGGGATAGTTGCCTCCAACGGAGATGAGCGGGATATAATCATATAGTCCCAGTTCTCCTATATCCTGGTTACCCATTTTACCATAGGATAATCTCAGTTTCAACAGGTCGAATACATTGATTTTTTTGATGAACTTTTCTTCAGACAGGTTGTAGGCTATTGCAGCCGAAGGAAATACGGCGCTCCACCGTTTTTCTGGTGAGAATTTCGAGCTTCCGTCTGCCCGCGCTGTAAAATCTACGATCAGTTTTTCCCTGAAAGTATAACTTAACCTGCCGAAATAGGAGGCCAGGGCCTCGTTGGTCAGGTACCCGGTAAAATTTGCATAGGCCGCCTTGGTTTTGTCTGCCAGGTTCAAAGTAAAGATGTCGTTACTGATAAAGTTATAACCGTTGGTAGATTGGCCTTCCCTCCTGGTTTGCTCCAGGGAGGCGCCGCCGGTAAAGTTAATGCTATGATCCCGCGAGAGCTTCTTATTATAATCCAGGTATGCCTGGTGAAGCTTATTCAGTACTTTATCATTGTTGTAATTGGCAGAGTTAGGAGTATTACGCACATCCTGTACTTCTCCCTCCCAGTTATGACGGGTAATGGTACGGTTGGTAGTACTGCCATTTTCATAATCGAGCCTTACTGCAGTCTGCCCGGTGAGCTTGAGACCTGGAATGATGGTATAGTCTATTTTAATATTTGCACCAAACCTGGACATGTTGCTTAATTGTGTACCGCCTTCTTCCAGGTACTGTGCGGGTCCTTCATAACCCTGGTAGCCGTAAAACTGTCCTGCCTTATTATAAACAGGCTGATAGGGGAATTGCCTTGTTACATTTGTCAGGGCGCTTCCCAGTAAAGTAGGTGTTACCACTGCCCTGTTATCGAAATAGGAGCGTGTTTCCACAGCAAAATGATTATTGAGGCGGAAATCATAATTGAGGCGGAGATTATAGCCGTTTGATTTATTTTCTCCAAAACTTACGATGCCATTATCCCGGTTGTATCCGGCAGACAACAGGTAGCTGTTATTTTCCCCGCCGCCGGAAACATTGATATTGTGCAGCTGCTGGGTAGCGTTTTTGTAGATGACCTTATTCCAGTCTGTATACCCGTAAAAGCCGGGATAACTGGTAACGCCATAGTTCCAGCCGTTGGGATCCGGCGGTGCATTGGCAGCAATTTTGTCAAACACTTCCTGCGGAAAGCCGTTGATACCCACATTGCGCAGGCCTTCATCCATGAACTTTGCAAACTCCATTGTATTTTGCATCTTCCTCAGATAGGTAGGTGTTTTGTAACCAATATTGGCGGTGTAAGTAATAGCAGGAGGGCCTTTTTTACCACGTTTGGTGCTAACGATGATCACCCCGTTGGCCGCCCTTGCCCCATAAATGGCCGCCGCTGCATCTTTTAAAACAGTTACTTCCGCAATATCATTGGTGTTGATAGTATTGATGTCTCCGGGGATACCGTCGATAAGCACCAGCGGGGCATTGCCGTTTACAGATGAATAGCCTCTTACCTGGAAACCATAGTTGGTGCTGCCAGGCTGACCGCTTGCCTTCGTGATAGTAAGTCCTGGTATCGTGCCCTGTAATGCATCATAGCTGTTATTTAGCGGTCTGCTTTCAAACACATCAGATTTTACAGTGGTGATAGCGCCTGTGATGGCTCCTTTTGTCCTGGTTCCATAACCAACCACCACTAATTCATCCAGTTTGGCATCTGATCGGGCCAGCTTTACCTGCAATGTTGTTCGCCCGCCTACAGGTACCTTCTGTGTCTGGAAACCTACATAAGAAATAACCAGGACGACATCGGATCCTGGCGCGTCCAGGGAAAAGAAACCTTTTTCGTCTGTACTGGCGCCTATGGTAGTTCCCTCCACTGCTACAGATGCGCCTATTAATGGCTCACCGTTAGTTTCATCTGTAACGGTGCCGGTTATTCTCTGTTTTTGTTCTTTGTAATCACTGTTATTATTCCCTGGCAGATGAACAGGCCGGGCCATGATCAATACTGTTTTATTTGAAATGGAATAACTAACCGGCTGATCGTTGAAACATTTGTCCAGTACTTCTTTCAGGTCTGCATTCTTTATGTTCAGGGTAACAGGTTTTACATTTTTTATCACCTCGTTGTTGTAAAGAAAATCGTAGTCTGTTTGCTTTTTGAGTTGGGCAATTACTTCTGTGAGCCTGGCATTGCTGACCTTAACAGAGATTTTCTGCGCAAAGGTCTCCGCCTTTAACTGGATGACGGCTACAACTATTAAAATGGCGGTAAGCTTCATTTTTAAGTGGAAATTGAACTGGGCATAAGAATGCCTCCTGAATAATAATTCAGTAAATTTTTTATACATTTGGTTGTCAGGTTTACGTTAATGTTATGATACAGCGTTAATCAGGATGCCTGGCAAAATAGCCAGGGACGCTTCCGACGTTCCTGGTTTTTCCGGTGATCCAACGTGGAAATGTGTTAGTTCTGTTTTTTCAATAGTGCTTCTTTTTATTGGTTTGTAAATATTGTTGCGGTATTCCAGGTTTACTTAACCTGTGTTGTTACGGTCACTTTCCCGGGAAAGAGTTTAAAATGTACGTGGCCGATCCGCTCCAGGTTAGTAAGTATTTCCTGCATATTGGATGAACGTGAAAAGGTACCTCCAAATCTTTCATTGCCCGGTAGTCCGCTATATTCGATATCTACATCGTACCACCTGCTTATTATCTTCATAATACTTTTTATATCCTGGTTATCAAACAGGAAATAACCATTCTTCCATGAAATGGCGTCCTCTGCATGTACGGACTGAATGTCCAGTAAACCGCTGGTATTTATGATCCTGGCCTGCTGGCCCGGCTTCAGCACACCGGCAGCGCCGGATGTGGTATTGGTCACCTTCACGCTGCCGGTCAGCAGGGTAGTGCTGATATCAGGATCATCGGCGTAAGCTTTCACATTGAAATGAGTGCCCAATACTGTGATCGTTTGTTTGCCGGTACGTACTTTAAACGGCATATCATCCCGCAGGGCCACTTCAAAATAGGCTTCACCGCTTACCGTTACGGTCCGTTCCTTTCCGTTGAAGGCAACAGGGTAAGAGATGGAGGACGCGGCATTGAGCCATACCTGTGTACCGTCAGATAATGTAAGATGGTATTGCCCGCCCCTGGGAGTGGATAAGATATTCAGCACAGGCGCCACAGCCGGCAGCTGTTTTGGATGGTCATACACCAGCTCCCCATCTGCTGTTTTATTAATAGCCACTGAGGCATCTTCTGCCAGTTTCCCGTTTTGCGCTTCCCTGAGTACGATTTGCTGTCCGTTGGACAACGTCAGTGTAGCCCGGTTACCGCCAGGCTTAAATTCATCAGCCAGGCCTTTGGAAGCTGGCATTTCCGTTGCGCCGGGCTTTTTACCCGGCGCAACGCCCAGAAAATACAGGGCACTCCCTACGAGCAGGAGCACCGCAGCAGCTGCAGCCGGTAATTTCCACCGGCGCCCGCGGGCAGGTGCTGCATCCTGCAGGTGCAAAGATTGCCATACTTCGTTTTTAAGCCTTCCCAGTTCTTCAGCAGAAACATCCAGCGGCTCCGGAAGTCTCTGGAGATACCAGGTTTCCAGTAAGGCCAGCTCTTCCTCCGTAATGGCGCCTTTTTTATATTTCTCCAATAATTGCTTGATTTCCGGTGCTTGCATATAATTTCCGTATCGTTAATATATAGACAGGAAGCAATAGAGGGAGGGGGGTAAAAAAAATAAAATTATTTTAGCGGGGTAAGTATTATACTTACAATGGTATTGCGTTAACAGGCCGGGCGCCGGCTTGCCACTTATGATATAATCTTAAAATAGCTAAACCTTTTATTCCCACGGGATGAGTTTAATCATGGCAGAATACGATTGCATGAACGATCTCGAGCTGGTTAATTTGATCAAATCCGGCAATAAGCATGCTTTCGCCGAAATATACGAACGTTATTTTGGCGTACTTTATTTACACGCCTATCGCCAGCTAAGAGATAAAGATGAAGCTAAAGATCTTCTGCAAGAGCTGTTCTCATATCTCTGGAGCCACCGGGAAAGTCTCACACCTGCTTCCAATTTCTCCAGCTACCTTTACACATCTGTAAGAAACAGGGTATTGAATATCCTTGCCCATAAATATGTTGAAGATAAATTCCTGTTATCGTTACGGCATGCGGGCAGCAAAACGGAAGCCGCTACCGATCACCTGGCACGGGAACGCCAGCTGGCTATGATCATAGAAAAAGAAATACAGTTATTACCGCCCAAAATGCGGCAGGTATTTGAATTGAGCCGGAAAGCAAACCTGTCACATAAGGAGATAGCGGCAAAGCTGGAGCTGAGTGAGCAGTCTGTAAGAAGCCATGTGAAAGGAGCGTTAAGATTATTGCGGACGAGGCTGGGGCTGTGGATGTATCTGTATATGATTGCCTGCGCGATCTATAAGCTCTGGGGTGGATGTACATACTTCATTCTCAAATAAGTAATATTGGTTTATGGTTTAAGGATACAGTTATTGGTCCAATTAAATAATCATCTCTTGTCTTCTCACTTTCAGGATGGTAATTACGGTTTTCCGTAAATTATTTATCTCCAAAAATTCCATTTTGCAGGTGATATAAATTATTAATCATAGCTAGATATCAAGTTATCTGCATTGGCATTTACTTCACATGATTCAGGGAAAATTAGCATGGATTCTTAATCCGATGTATTCTTAAATCGAATTATGTTAGCCAACAGATTCTAATAAATATGCCGGTATAGCATTAACAAGTAAATAATGAAACTAATTGTTAGACTTTCTAAACCAGGAAGAACAATACGCCAGTTGTTGAAAGATGGCCACGGGCTTAAAGGCCCAATCACTCCCTGGGGAGGTATTGAAGACAGCGCGCTGTATTATGGGCGAGCCTATGCAAATGACCCCAGTTGGGAGGGGTTTGTTAGCTCTGGTACTAATGAGCCATTGGATGATCTTCATAACGAGGGGTCCGTAGCGTTAATCTTTGTTCCAGTAGAAGATCGGTTTTTGGTTTATAGTTTCGGCCATACTATTTCTAAATTGAACATAGCGCCCTTTGAAAGGGACTTCGGATTGAAGGTCGTGCTCAACAAAATAGATCCTAAAAAACTTAAAAGTATTGATTCTAAAACAATCGATGCAGTCATTACCAATAAACGAACGCAGCTCAGTAAAGAGAATAAAATAGATGGCTTTGGTTTTGAAATTGATAAGGACATGCTCAGAAGTGTCGCAGGCAAAGCGAATGAAGATAGTTTTGGTAGCATGTTGTCTGGAAGTGACTCGCTCACAGTAAGCTGTAAAATCGTTCCTGCTGGTGTAGCCGCCAAATCCGGGGAGCTATTAGCAGCCTACAGAAGTAATAATTATCAGCAAAACTATAGGTGGATCGATAATATTCAGCCTGTTAAAGATGAACCGATTATTGCTGAATTAAATAAGAAGCTCTTAGTCCAGGTAAATAAGTCTCTAAAGGGAAGGATTGACCCGGCTTTGCAGTTGGCAAGTCCTGAAGTAATTGATTTTGAAAATATAGATCATTTTCGGGTTAAAGGGTATAAATCCAGGGAAGAATTTTCGCTACCGGAGGTAACGACTTTGCTAAAGGACATGGAGGCTTTCAACATTGACGAGGTTGAACTGGATAATTTAGAACGTTATAGAATTGAGGCTGTCGATGGTAATGATGCCACTGTAAGCGCCTGGCCGGTCTATGATTGGCTGATTACAGAGGTATCCCATAATCGCAAACATTACGTTCTTTCAGAAGGAACCTGGTTTGTTATCAGTAGTGACTTCCTGAAAAAGATAAACGATTCATTTGCAAATTTAATAGCGGATGTAAACGAGTATACGAAAGTTGGAACTACCGCCGACAAGAATGAAAGGGAATATCTTGCTAGTTATGCTGAAAGTGTTGGTGAAATTATCTTAGACAGAGGTTTGTTTCAGGGATATGGACCTCATGATACAATTGAAATTTGCGATATTTTCAACCGTAGTGGAGATTTCGTCCATATAAAGGATGGCGGGGCTTCTTCGAAATTAAGTCACCTGTTTAATCAAGGTTATGTTTCTGCTAGTACGTTAATTTCAGACCGGCAGTTCCGGCAGGGTGTTGTGGATAAATTGCACACTAAGCCTGCATTGGCAGCCCTGATAAAAGACCCTGTTGTTGCGGCAGATCATACGGTAGCTTACAGGATACTGAAATCCGGGAAGATGTTTTCGTTACCCTTTTTCTCTAAAGTAGTACTGAGGGAAATGCATAGGAAAATAAAGATGATGGGGTTTAAATTCCGACTGGAGTGGGTGCAAAAGAAGTAGTACTATAAGTTTTGTATGTGATTCGTGCTAAACCGAATAGGATTATTATTCGGGGAGAATATTTCCTGTTAAATGAAATCAATAACAGCACCCTTCAATAGGCGCCTAACGGGTGAATTGGTTTCTTGCTAAGTAGAGGAATGATTAGGGAGGATTTAATAATCTTAATTAATACTAATATACGAGAGTATAGTAACGTATTATGAACTAATAATTGCTAAGAGCATTAATAAAGCGACGGATAATTTATTTGATCTGATAATAAAAAAGCTGTATTATGCAGGCAATAAGTAGCTTAAATGATATATTGATAGTATTATTTAAAAGTAGTTTCCCCGGTTTTGAAAACTCGCTTTGTACGCCAGATAAAGACTATACCATAAGAATCAAATTACTCCCTGTTGGATTTGGCACTAAGAAATTGGACTAACTGAATATTGCGCCTGGAAATGTAAGTAGTAAGATGCCGCGCAGCACTACGTGGCCCTATACATGAAATTAATTTAACTCCAAATTATGAAAACAATCTTTTGTTTACTAATTCTCCAATTCGGAGTGTTATCAGCAGTGTTGGGTAACCCATCTTCTCTGAAGGATACAAGTAAAGTAGCCATTGACACTACTGGAAAATCAACAGATACCAGTATACAAAAAAAATCATCAACTCCTATTTCTCCCGTGGAAGTAGCAAAAATGAAAATGGACAGTGCTGATGTGGCGCTTAATGTTGATTCGTTAGGCATTGTAAGAAGTGTAGAAGAGTATAATGGTCCCCAATGTCAGGACCGATAATTTGTAGATCTAAGCTTTTTCAAGTGCTAACAAAATGGATGCGCCTGCGCATCTGTTTTGTTAGCACAAGCCCCGTCAGGGGCTAGGCAGCAATCTTTCTGTAAAGATCCGCTGGTGTTTTGTATCCCAGTGATTGATGGAAGCGCTCTGTATTATAAAACTCAAAGTACTGTTGCAATCCTTGATACAAACTTACTCCGTCTTCGTATACGTTCAAATAAATATTTTCATACTTCACGCTTTTCCATAACCTCTCAACAAAAATATTGTCAATCGCTCTTCCCTTTCCATCCATACTGATCTGTATTTCATGCTTTTTCAGGATGCTGGTAAATATTTCACTGGTGAACTGGCTCCCTTGATCAGTATTGAATATTTCAGGTTTACCACTTGTCGCTATCGCTTCTTCAACTACGCTTTTACACCAGTCTGCAGTCATCGTATTGCTGACACTCCAATTTACTACGTACCGGGTATGCAAATCAATTACCGCACAAAGGTACATGAAGCCTTTACGCATGGGCACATAAGTAATGTCCGTTGCCCATACCTGATTGGCCCTCGTAATCGCTAACCCTTTAAGTAAATAGGGGTATACCTTATGTGATGTATTCGGATCACTCGTACCAGGTCTTTTATATAACGTCTCCCAGCCCATTAGCTTCATTAAGCGGCCAAGCCGCTTGCGGTTGACGAAGTATCCCAGGCCACGCAACCAGATCTTTAACTTCCGTTCCCCGAAAAATGGAGTCTTATAGTACTGCTCATCAAGCAAGCGCATTATTGTCAGATTCTCCTCCGTTTCTGCAAGCGGCTGGTAGTATAATCCACTACGATGCAAGCTCAATAGCCGACATTGCTGACGAATACTTATTGATGGATTTGAAGATTCAATCATTTTTCTACGGGAGACTAGTGACTTCACCGCAACTTTTTTTTCAAAAAATCATTCTCCACCTTCAATTGACCGATTTGGGCATATAGTTTCTCCATTTGTGCCTCCTGGTCTTCGCTATTGCTGGTGGGAGCGTCAGAGTCAAATGCTCCAGCCAATTTCGCGGCAGCTTCCCGTTTCCACGTGTTTATTTGTGTTGGGTGTAGCTCATACTTCTTCGCCAGCTCCTCAATTGTGCTGCGCTCCTTCAGGGCTTCTAATACAACTTTTGCTTTGAAGTCCCCGGTAAATTTACGTCTGCTCTTTTTAGTCATTACTTTGGCAATTTAAGATGATTTTTTCTATCTTAAATACCGGACCTTTTTTCGGGGACCATTATAGAGCAACGAAAAATGGGGATAAAACTTTATGCTGACAAGACCAGGCACTTTATGCCTTCAGCGTTAATCAGTTTTGCTTTAATTTGTGGATTGGGCATCTATTTGCTCTTCACCACTCCTCTGTGCCGGGATCAAAGTTATGCTCCAAATACCAACGTGCTACGTCCTGTAAAGGATCGGCCGTTTAGTTATGCGCGGTTGCAACTTTTCTTTTGGACCATGATTATTTTTTGGTGCGAGTTCGCGTTTTACCTTTACACCGGAGTCTTATTGGCTTTCACCCCAACTGTAGTCATGTTGCTTGGAGGCAGCCTGGCGGTATCTGTATTTGGGAATGTGATAGATAATACTCAAAGGGAAAGAAATAACAGACCAGTACCCATTCTTCATCAAGATATTCTTCCTACTCGTGGTCTGTTAACAGATATACTTTCTGATGAAGCAGGTATTAGTATTCATCGACTGCAGGCAGTATTTGCTAACATTATTTTTGGCGTTGCCTTTATCTCCAATTTCTTCCATGCGCTAGGTGTTGGATATCCTCTTATGGATTTTGAATACTGGCAAATGACGCTACTGGGTATCAGTGCCGGAGGATATCTTGGCTTTAAGGTCAATGAAAATTCGAACTCGACTACTACGGCGCGGGAAAAAGAAGCCGTGGCCACGTTGTCTCAGAATGGAATGGCCCCGGAAATGGCTGCCGTTTTGCCTCCTGGAACTACGCCTGCCATTCTTCAGTTAAAGGCGGATCTTGAGAGAAAAGGGCTTATCCCCTAGTTACTATAATTGTTTGGGAGTAGGATTATTCTTTCTGACGAGGTTTTGACTTTGTTTTTTTAGTTGAAAATTGCCAGAGATATAGAACGGTCTAAGGCGATTTTCATTTTTAAGTTTCAAGTGTCAGCCCTTACATGATATGTACGTTAACTGATCCAAACAAATTAGTTAGCATCTTACCTACACATTAAATTAATACAAATTTAATAGTATATTATGTAGCGCCTAAAATCTAACCAATAATTTTGAACCTGAAGCTGGAGCGTATGAAACGTGCAAGGGAGGCGGAGATACGACAGGAGAAACAGCGACAGGAAGAAGAGCTAAAGGCGAAGCGTGAAAAGGAGCTGCTCGACTTTAAGTTGCTTTTGTTGCAGTCTCGCAGGTGGGATGATGCGGTAAGGCTACATAATTATCTGGATGCGGTTGAAAGGAGCAAAGGGCAGTCTTCTCCTCCGTCGGAGGGATTTGCTAATTGGCTTTCCTGGGCGCGGGAGAAAGTGGATTGGTATGATCCTTTGGTGGAGACGGACGATGAGTTATTAAATGATATAGACAGGGATACACTTCTTTTTAAGAAGAAAGAAGTCTTAGGGTGGTGTTGAAAATTGCTATTGTGGCAAGATAACTTTGAAGACCGATTTTCCGATGTCAGAAATGTTCAGTAAATTCTCCGTTGGCTAAATGAAATAACATGTATCCAACCCTGACGTTCGATTCATCAAAAGCAGATAAGATAATGCTTGATCTCTTAAAATATATTCACCAGTATTATCCCATTGGACTGCCTGAATATTATAACCAGCCCAGGGGAATTATGATAGAAAGGGGCCACATTGTAACCAACAAGATAAATGATTTGATTGAGGGAAAAGAGACGGCATGGTCGTTATTTGTAAATGAATTGAAGAAGCATGATTGGGAGCTATTGGACAAGGCTTATATCCAGTTTCCAAGCTATGTTGTACATATCAAACTTAAAACACCAGATTTTTCCACACCAGAAATTTTTCATAACCGGGAGCTTGTAGTGGTCGTATCCCTGTTATGTCCCTATTATACCATCTACTATTTAGATACCTATCGATTTAACACGATCCGGGCTGCACATCATAGATATGGCCCCATATTCAGGATTGCTTTTAAGGACTTATTGCCGGAGTTTTCGTTTGATCAGGAGGCATTATTGAAAGAGGTAGAGGAATTAATCAAGCGATATTTTCCCAACCATGCCTATGCTAGTCACGGCATGTTAATGCACCGTTATCTTTCTCCCGGAATTATTCTGGAGGGGCAAAGTGGTGAAGGGCCTTATCCGATCTATTCCTATTTGTTCGATCATACTTTTAACCTTGAGAATTTGGAGATTAGGTGAAGTTGGTTGTGATCACCTATGTACATGAATTGCAGAATTTTTATTTCTGGTTATTTTCTGCGCCACAGGGAAAAGATAATCTTGAAGCCCATCCATACTTTTATAAGATCATTTTTTGTTAATAGGAGTAGGTAGGGGCAGAAAAGATCAGGAACAGGTGCAACCGGTACAGCCATATTACCTTTCCTGGGATTGCCAGTTTTGGTGTCCACGGCACCTGCCATTATATGGCAAATTATCTAAGATAATTACACCTTTGAATATGCCGGTAGACGATGGGGCTTGAAATTGGTGCTAGGGATGGGGCCCATCAACATGATGAAATGGCCAGCGACTGGCTGAAAAAATATTTGAAGAGGATGATGAAGGAATAAGATTTATTTGAAGAATGCTATTACCACCCCTACAATTGCTGCTAAAGCTGAGACCCATGTTAACATCTTAATGGTCTATTTCAGGATAGGCGTTGGCGTGCTCGTTAATCACCCGTTTTACGCTTTCCCTGTTCAACTTACCAAGTCCCGCGCCGATTTTTGGAAGCGCGATTTTGGTTACCTGGTTTTCTGAGGTCAGGGGATGGACCTCGCTTTTCATACGTCGCCGGGATCAGTGGCCACGCAATTGGCAGAAAGAATGAGAATTAATTACCTGGGAAATGTAGGCATTGGCATCGTTAAACCTTCAGCGAGGTTTCATGTGACAGCTGCATGGGGCACTGTACAGGCACGATTTACACAGACGGATAGTTCCGGTGGTGACGGCAGGTACTGCCGGAGAGCAATCCTTTGGTATGGGATTAGCCGTTTCCAGGCAGATCATTGATATTCCGGCTGCGTGCCACATTCAACAGTACCTCATACATTTTTTCCAGGGAAACGGGTTTATTCAGAATATCATAAACATGCAATTGGGCCAGTCTTGTCCTCACCTCTGTCATTATATCTGCAGTAAAAATGATGACATGCGTGTCAGGATATTGACGATGCACAATTTCTGCAAGTGCATAACCATCAATGGAAGGCATATGCAAATCCAACAGCGCAACATGGTAGCTGTTATTCTCCAGCATAGTAAGCGCCTCCCGGCCATTATAGGCGCAATCCGGAATAAGGCCAAAATGTTCCAATTGTTTCTTAGCCACCAATACATTAATGTGATTATCTTCTGCAAATAAAATGCGCAGTCCGGTCAGTTTTTTTTTATGCTGACTAAGCATATTATTACGGGCGGCTGTAGCGGCGCTATGCCGGTCATTTGCCAGCAGAAACGACATTTCAAAATAAAACTCAGTCCCTTCTCCCGGCGTACTTTTTAGAAAAATTTTACTGTTGTGCAATTCCGCAAGCCTTTGTGTAAGCCAAAGTCCGGTGCCAGTATGTTTACCGTCGGATGCCTGTTGTAGTGGTTTTGAATTTTTAAAGATTGTTTCATGCGTTTCTTCCGGAATACCTCTACCCGTGTCTTTTACAGAAAAATAGATTGTTACCCGGTCTTTCGTTAGTGTCTTTAGCTGAAGCCCGATGGTGACGGCGCCCTTATCAGTAAACTTTATCGCATTACTAACAAGATTATTTAGGATTTGCTTCAGTTGCACCGGGTCGGCGATCAATGCATCCGGAATATCATTATTCATAAGGGTATTAAGCAGGATGCCTTTGCCCGCTGCCTGCGGCTTAAATTGATTTTTAATATTATCTGTCAGTTCAGATAAATTTATTGCTGCTTTCATAGTTATGGTTTATCGCGCTATTTTGATAAGATCCATGACATCATTGAATAACTGCGTCATTGGATATTGGTTTTTGAGGCATTATCCGGTCGAATCCTTTCCGTTGCGTAACATTCACTTATTAATTGAAAATACCCATTTTTTTACAAAGAATGTCTTTAATTAGCTGAAGAATAGCACCATGGCGCCTTTTTAAAGCCTATTCCTCCTCCCTTAACAACTAGTTAACACAGTTAACCCGCCGTTAACAAAAACCGGGAAGGATTCGCAGCAATTTTACATTGTTGTTAGTCACATTCTTCATGTTTAGCAAATCATAAATTTAAATGATATGAAAAAGAAATCTATTTTCAAAGGGGGAAGCTACGTGTTGTTGTTAGCTATACCAGCTTTACTGTTCTCATTTCGCCCTGATAGCGGCAAAACTACCGGTACTTTTCTACGTAAGATATCTTCCGGTGCAGGCGAGACAAAGTTCGAATATAATGCAGATAAAACCTTGAAAAAAATGCTGCAGTTCCGTAAAACAGAGAATGCCTCTTATACGGATGTGGTCCTCCCTGTTTATGAAAACGGACGCCTGGCCCGCACACTCTTCGCCGATGATGAAAACGCTACTACCGGCGATATATTCACCAGCTATGGTTACAACGCCAACGGCAAACAAATTGATATGGTAAAGTACTATCGCAATGGCGATGTTTTTACTTATGATTCGCTCGCATATAATGCAGCCGGCAACCTGGAAACACGTTATCATTTTGGCAAACATCCCTCTTCCAGTAAGTGGGAGAATACCGGCTACGAACAGTTTACCTGGGATCAGAATGGAAACGTAGAAAGGGTGGACAACTACGGTAAACAGCCGGGCTATAGCAAATTTGTTTGTACTTCCTCTTTGCATTACACTTATGACAAGGCGCAGAATCCACAACACGAACAACCTTCACTGGCTTTTGTGCTGGAAGCAAACGCTGTTAACCTGTCAGCACATAACGTACTGTCAGAAACAATCAGTTCTGCCAATTCATCCGGAAGCATTACCAATACATACAGCTACGCATATAATGCCGCTAAATACCCGGTACGCGGCACCTTTAACTCCGGTATGGATAACTCCATTGTGAAACTGGAATGGGTGTCACTGCCGTAAACAAGCTGCTGTTACCTAACAGGAAAATTATTGATTGACTGTTTTTTTCATGGATTAAAGAGAGGTTAAACAATGACTGCAACCCCTGGAATGTCAAATTCCGGGGGTTGCATCTTTTATGTTGACACCTGTAGGTGCACTGCCATGTATTTTTTAAATCAGACAAATTTCATACATTTAGTCAGGACCTGGCTGGTTATACCGGTAGGCCAGGTCTATTAACAACAGATATTTACCCCTCTGACAAATCCTGGTTAAACCGTATGAAAAATGAACCGAAGTCACCCCTGGATGGCGACCCCAATCTGCTGACAGCCTTTCAATATGCTCCAATGGGGGCCTTTTGTTTTGACCTTGCAGACAATTGTATTTTCATAAATCCTGCACTGGAGGAAATCTCGGGACTCACGCTTTCCCAGGCGCTGAATCAGGGATATACAAATGCAATCTTCCCGGAAGATTTAGGGGCGCTGAAGGCTGTCCTGAAGGCCAATACCAACAACCCCGGCCATCCCATATCACTTTCTTTCAGAATTAATCACCCTGTTAAGGGAATCCGTTATTGCCGGGTTAACTCCTGGGCGATACCTGGTAAAGACGGTATAGCGAAATACCGGATAGGTTATGTACAGGATGAAACTGATGAACTGATCCTGAAAAGTAAACTGGAGCAAAGCAATACACTGCTGGACTTTAGTCAGGCTTTGGGAAAAACCGGTGGCTGGGAATATCACATGGAGACGGGGGAGATATTCTGGTCCAGGGAAACCTATCGGATAAACGAGGTAGATGAAGATTTTATTCTCTCCATGGATAAGGTATACGGCCTGCACGATGAAGCGTCGCAGCCGATCCTGCAGGAACGCGTAAAGGAGGCTATTGAAAAGGGAACTCCCTATGATGTGGAACTCCAATTAGTTGCCAATGATTCTCATAACTGCAGGAAGTGGGTCAGAGCCATCTGCGTACCCATACTAAGTGATGGTAAGGTGGTGGCACTCAAAGGAGCCATCATGGATATTTCCGAAAAGAAAAGAGATGAACTGGCATTAATAAAAGCCCGGGAAGCAGCTGAAAAATCAGCGAAAGAGAGATTTGACTTTCTATCTACTATGAGTCACGAGATACGTACGCCACTCAACGGCATTATTGGTATTACCCACCTGCTGAAAATGAATTACCATCCTGCACAGGAAGAGTACATCGACAGCCTGTTATATTCATCAGAGCACCTGTTACAACTGATCAATGACATCATGGATCTTAACAGGATCGAAACAGACAACCTGGAACTGCGCTTTTCTGAGGTGAATTTATCCCAATTGATCCAGCAAATTAAAGTCCAGCTCAGTCAGCAAGCCATTCAAAAAGGACTTTGGTTAAATACTGTGGTAGACTTAAATATGCCGCATTGTATTCTGGCCGACCCTATCCGTATCAGCCAGATACTGAATAACCTGATCAGTAATGCGATTAAATACACAGAAAAGGGCGAAGTATCCGTATCAGTTCTGATAACAGCAGAAACGGACAAGGATGTAACTTTGCGGTTCTCCGTAAAAGACACTGGCATAGGCATTCCTCCGGAACTCCAGGAAATAATTTTCGAAACTTTCAGACATCTCCACACTACTACCTCCCACCAGTTGTCTGGCTCCGGTCTTGGACTGGCAATTACACGCAAGTTGATTGCATTGCAGGGAGGGCGGATCTTGTTAGATAGCAGCCCCGGAAAAGGCTCCAATTTTTATTTTGACCTGTCCTTTGAAAAAGTAGCTACTAAAACAACCGATGAAACATCACTGCAAAATCAGCTAGCAGCCTACGCAGGCAAATTTAGCTGGCTGCAGGTATTGCTTGTTGAAGACACTACTGTTAACATCATGGTAGCGGATAAGCAGCTAAAATATTTTGGGATCATTCCGGATGTAGCCACAAACGGCAATGATGCCGTCAACTTGCTGGAAAGCATCACATACGATGTAGCACTGATAGATCTTCATATCCCTGGTATAGACGGCTATGCACTTGGTAAACTCATCAGGCAGCAGTATCCGCACATTCAGGTGGTTGTTTTTACCGCTGATATCCTGGCGGATGTAAGAACCCGCTTTACTGGTTTGGACATCAACCATTTTCTCGACAAACCATTTCTTCCGGAAGAGATGTTAGCTGTTCTGCTTAAAATAACTCACGGGAAAAAGAAATAACAGGAAAGAGAGCGCCCGGCGCCCTGAAAGCGCTCTGCTGATTTCCCTTTGATACTTTTTGATACCCCAGCCTGGGTCGGCTCACCGTATTGTACTGGCGGTTACGGGGTAAATAGCCACCACCGGATAATGATGGAAAATGCTAATTATTTTAGTATTTCCCCTATCTTTGGACTATGAAACTTTTTGATAACACAGCGCTGTTTGATGAGGGAAAAAAACGTTTTATAGATTTTAAGTTGCCAGATACGCAGCTTTGCTTATGGGAGCAATTTTTTAGCAAGGATGCGTCAGATGCCTACTATCAGATATTAAAGAATTCAACACCCTGGAAACAGCATTTGCGGAAAATATATGACAAAGTAGTCCCTGATCCAAGATTGACTGCTTATTACGGCGGAGAAAATGGATTAGAATGGACAGACTGTTTACTTGGAATTAAGCGAATGGTTGAAAACGAATGCGGGATAGTTTTCAACAGGGTATTGCTCAACTATTACCGGGATGGGAAGGATTCAGTAGCATGGCATAGCGACACACTTCCTAAAGACGGAAAGCATCATCCCATTGCATCCGTTACTTTTGGAGACACCAGGTTGTTTAAAATCCGGAAAAAGACCACCAAAAATATAACGCAGCTCAACATTCCTTTAACCCACGGGAGCTTCCTGCTGATGGGGGAAACCATGCAGGATTTATACGAGCATCATATACCTAAAACCGCGAAAGATGTAGCTGGTAGAATAAACCTCACCTTCCGGATTTCAGACGCTTCAAAGCCGGTATATGTCGCGGATCTTAAAAGAGATAGTTAGCAGTTGACTTTTATTTTGAAAAACTCCTGCATTGGGGCATCTCTTTTTACGTTGTACATTTTATTGAAATTTCGATTATAAAATCTGTTTAGCATATATAAATCACCGATAACTCCTGGCGGCATCAAACTTACTGGCGGGAAACCACTGCTGGTCTCACCTGCAGTTAAGCAGGAAAAATTTTTCATCCTGGTAATACAGGACTTCATTTTGCGCAAGCCGTGTTTAAGAAGTCTACATTAAGAACAATGCAATAAGTACGGGCAACAGCCATCGGGGGAAGAAAGTCTATATGCCGTTAACATTAGGGGTTAGGGCTTAAAAATATCCCGGGTAATGCTAAATGCTGTGTCCCGGTCGGAAGTCCCGCTGTAAATGAAGGTCAACTTAGGTTTGTAATTTACACTGATATTTTATATTTTGAAACCAAAGGTGATTAACTAAAGATTTCCCTTGTAAACACATGCTATTCCATTCACCCGTCTTTGAAATCTGTAGAAGAGAGAACTTTAATGAATGCATATCCTGTAACCAAAATCATCAACCCTGCGAAGCAGCAAACGGGAGAAAGTCAAGAGATTTCTAAACGAAAGGAAGATTTTCGGCAAACTTTTAACCGCGTTTGTTCAAATTAAGTAATAAATTAATTTAAGCCATAACTTGAAATTCGATGAAACAAATTGATACGGGCGGAAAATAAAAAAGCCCGCAGATACAATATCTGCGAGCTTCTTAGCCTTAAACTGTAACAAAACGTTACAAGTCATTTGGCCATTTCGTCGTCCTGTCGGGACAATTTTCGAACCACTTTTTGGAGGATTTGAGGAAATTGGTTTCAGAAAAAAGCTATTAATACCAGCTAAATATGGGGGTTGAAAAACCCTGTATTTTTTATACAATGTTGCAAAAACATAATTTTTTTCGCTAATTATAGTTAACGTTTTTGTTACCATTTGTTTTGTGGTTCAGGATATCTGAAGAACGACTTTATGAAGCAAATCTGTTATCCATAGGGCATTTCTCCGGTTACTCGAACATTTTGTCGGCTATTAACTAACTAATCAGCTCGATTCTATTAACCACCCCATTTTAGAGAAAATAGTATCTATAAGGAAAAAAAGTGATTTTTGCAACAGTATTGCACGGATTTTTTTCTTAAATTTGCACTTGCATGAAATGGATAGCAACCATATTAGTAATTTACTTCACGGCACTTTTCGGTGCTCCGTGCAGCGATGCTAAGAATGTTTGTGCGGAACTAAAATCTCCATCCAAAGACCTTAGTCATAATCATAATCAAGACAAAGACGATAATTGTTCCCCGTTTTGCCAGTGCACTTGTTGCAGTGTTTCAGTAACCTCCTTTAAGTTTAACTTACCAGAATTTAATATCCCTTTACGAGAATTTAAAGCCAAAAAGGTTTCAATAAGGGATTGTTTTTTTGTTTCCAACTACTCCGGAAATATTTGGCAGCCGCCGAGATTTAACGCTTAATTTCTTTTAGATCGTGTCTTATCGTTTGATATGCATTTTGTGCATATCGTCCGTAACATCATTGCTTTTCGGCTTTGATCAGGTGTTGTACAATTTACGTATAACAATACACAGCACGCATCTTTCCCGCCTTTTTCCATTCTGAGAAAAGGACTACATATCTTTTTACTAAGCGTTAAATAACAAAATACACTGTGTTAGATCGTATTATTAAATTCAGTATAAAGAACAAAATCATTATTGGTTTAATGACTTTGTTACTTATAATATGGGGAGCGTGGAGTGCCACCAAATTGCCCATAGATGCCGTCCCTGATATTACCAACAATCAGGTTCAGATATTTACTACCTGTCCAACATTGGCAGGACAAGAAGTAGAACAACTGGTAACCTTTCCCATAGAGCAAAGTATTGCCAATGTTCCGAAAATCGAAGAAATCCGCAGTATTTCCCGTTTCGGACTTTCGGTGATAACCGTTGTTTTTGAAGAGGAAGTAGACATATACTTTGCCAGGCAGCTCATCAATGAAAGACTCAAAGAGGCTGTTGATAAAATTCCTCAGGGAATCGGAACGCCGGAAATGGCACCGGTCAGTACAGGTTTAGGCGAAGTGTACCAGTATATCATTCACCCTAAAAAGGGAAGCGAAAGCAAATACAACGCAAAAGACCTTCGCACGATGCAGGATTGGATCGTTGCCAGGCAATTATATGGTACTCCGGGTATTGCCGAAGTGAACAGCTTTGGAGGTCAATTGAAGCAATACGAAGTTGCTGTAAATCCCGATAGATTGAGAGCAATGGGTGTAAGTATCCCGGATATCTTTACAGCTCTTGAAAAGAATAACCAGAACACCGGGGGGGCGTATATCGACAAAAAGCCAAATGCCTATTTCATCAGAGGTATAGGTCTGGTAACGTCTTTAGATGACGTTAGAAGAATTGTGGTTAAAAATTCCGGAGCCGTACCCATATATATAAATGACGTTGCTGAAGTGAAATTCGGTAACGCAGTAAGGTATGGCGCTTTAACTTATAATGGAGAAGTAGACGCTGTAGGCGGTGTAGTGATGATGTTGAAAGGGGAAAACAGTAACGAGGTTGTTAAGCGGATAAAAGAAAAGTTACCTACTATTCAACAGTCGCTGCCTGATGATATTACTATCGAACCATACCTGGACAGAACTGATCTTGTGGGTCGGGCTATCAGTACAGTGGAAAAGAATTTGATTGAAGGAGCGCTGATAGTGATTTTTGTACTGGTATTGTTTCTTGGGAATTTCCGGGCCGGATTGATCGTAGCTTCTGCCATTCCCCTTGCAATGTTATTTGCACTTGGAATGATGAACGTATTTGGAGTGAGCGCCAACCTGATGAGTTTAGGAGCTATAGACTTCGGACTGATCGTAGATGGGGCTGTTATCGTCGTAGAAGCTACAATGCACCATCTTGGTCTGCGAAAATCGACGGCCAAGTTGACTCAAACTGAAATGGATGATGAAGTATTTACTTCGGCGTCTAAGATACGTACCAGTGCTGCTTTTGGAGAAATCATTATCCTCATTGTATATATCCCTATTCTTACTTTGGTTGGTGTTGAGGGCAAAATGTTCCGTCCAATGGCCCAGACAGTTGGCTTTGCCATTTTCGGAGCATTGATATTATCCCTGACTTATATCCCAGTGATGTGTGCTTTGTTTTTATCAAAGAAAACCAGTCACAAACGCACATTTAGTGACAAGATGATGGGGAAATTACAAAGTTGGTACCAACCATTGTTACAAAAAGCTATCCGGATTAAATATATTGTAGTAGGCGTCACCGTTGGCATTTTTGCAATTGCTATATTTTTCTTCAGCAGAATGGGTGGAGAGTTCATTCCTCAATTACAAGAGGGAGACTATGCGTTTCACTGTATTCTACCACAGGGAAGTTCCTTGAATCAGAGTATCGAAACTTCCATGCAGGCTTCTCGGATTATCAAACAATTTGATGAAGTCAAGATGGTTGTAGGTAAAACCGGCGCAGCCGAGGTACCTACAGATCCGATGCCTCCTGAGGCTACTGACCTAATGGCGGTCCTTAAACCTGAGGATGAATGGAAATCTGGACGAAGTTATACGGAACTCGCAGATGCTATAATGGAAAAGCTGGAAGTTATACCAGGTGTGTTCTTTGAAAAAAACCAGCCGATCCAGATGCGTTTTAATGAGCTGATGACGGGGATCAGACAGGATGTAGCAGTCAAGATCTTTGGTGAGAATATCGACACGCTGGCTTCTTATGCGAATAGAGTAAGTGAGGTTATTCAAGGTGTACCCGGTGCTACTTCTCCCCAGGTCGAGCGGGTTAGCGGGCTTCCGCAGATCAATGTTGAATATGATCGCACTCGAATTGCCAACTACGGGTTGACAATACAGGACGTAAATGACGTGGTGAGTACCGCTTTTGCTGGCAAAAGCTCGGGCCAAGTATATGAAAACGAAAGACGATTTGATTTGGTTGTCCGGTTGGATAGTGCACATAGAAGCAGTATAGATGATGTAAATAACCTGATGATACCTACAAGTACAGGCATACAAATACCGCTATCCCAGATTGCAAATGTTGAATACAAGTTGGGACCTGCGCAAATAAGCCGGGAAGCAGGAAAACGCCGTATTGTTATAGGGTTCAACGTTGCTGGCAGGGATGTGCAGAGTGTCGTGGAAGATATACAGCAACAGTTGTCAGCTAAAGTCAAGCTGCCTTCCGGATATTACTTCACTTATGGCGGACAGTTTGAGAATCTGCAAAAAGCGAGTGACCGCCTGATGATCGCAGTTCCTGTTTCGCTACTGCTAATTTTTATGTTATTGTATTTCACGTTTCACTCCTTTAAGCAGGCTACTTTAATATTTACCGCAATCCCCATGAGTGCCATAGGAGGTGTCTTTGCATTAATGCTTCGGGGGATGCCTTTCAGTATCAGTGCGGGTATCGGATTTATTGCCCTGTTTGGGGTTGCTGTATTAAATGGTATCGTGCTAATAGGAACGTTTAATCAGTTAAAAAAAGAAGGTTTGGATGATGTGTTCCAAAGGGTCAAAGAAGGTACGATGACGCGTTTGCGCCCGGTATTAATGACGGCAACGGTGGCCTCTTTGGGCTTTCTGCCTATGGCTATCAGTACCAGTGCCGGTGCGGAGGTGCAAAAGCCCCTGGCGACCGTTGTGATTGGCGGATTGATCACAGCGACATTTCTAACGCTGTTCGTATTGCCACTCCTATACATCATCTTCAACTCGAAACCAAATATCAAAGGCAAAGGCATGAAAACAATGGCAGTAGTGATCTTGCTGTTCTTGGGAGGCTTTTCATCTGTTAAGGCACAGCAACAACAGCGGATTTCAATAGATAACGCTATAGGTACAGCGTTAAAGGGCAATCAACAATTTGGTGTGAATACTGCTCAAATCAAAAGTGCTTCTCTAAATGTGAAGACGGCAACTGATATTCCCAAAACAGGTGTGTTTGCTGAAAACGAGGACTTACGTCCTTCCGATAACGTAGGTATTTTAAAAATAGGTTTGTCGCAAGGTATTGCCTGGCCTGGTCTATATGCAGCCCGGAAAAATTATTTCAGGGAACAACTCAAATATGCTGAACTCAATACCGATGTTTTAAATGCCGTTGTCAAAAGAGATGTGCGAACCGCTTATTATCAGCTTTGGTATTTACAGGATAAACAGGCTCTTTTTCAACGTTTGGACAGTATATATACAATGCTGTTCAAAACTACAGAAGTACGTGTAAGAACGGGAGACGTTGCAAAACTGGACCAGGTAGCGGCAGAGGCAAAGCTGCGGGAATTACAGGCTTTCCTTGAACAGAACAAGAAGGCAATGACGGTACAACAACAACAATTGATGATGCTTTTAAATCAAAATGAGTGGTTGCTCCCGGTGGCCGAACCACTTAAAAAAGTAGAAGTTGAATTGTTGGAAAATACCGCCAGCCACCCGGTATTGGCCTTACAGGAACAGAATGTAAATATTGCATCTTCCAATATTAAAGTTCAGCAGAATACCAATAAGCCGGAGTTTTCGGGTCGGTTCTTCAGTCAGCGGGTGTGGGGTGCGAAAGACCCTTTCTCCGGATTTTCGGTAATGGCATCCTTCCCATTGTTCGGAACCGGAGCCTACCGGAATAAAGTCAGGGTTGCAGTGGCTGAAAAAGAAGTACAGGAAAAGGCGCTGTCTTACCAAACTCAAGTATTCCAGACGCAAAGAGCTTCTGCAATCGCTGATATAGAAAAAAACTACACTTTGTTGAATTTCTATGAAACCTCTGGGTTAAAGCAAGCTGAGGAAATCATTAGTGCGGCAAGCCTGAGTTATAGAACCGGTGAAATAAGTTTTGCAGACCTGGGTCAATTTCTTAACCAGGCGATCAGTATCCGTCAAAATTATCTGGATGTTATGAATCAGTACAACCAATCTGCCATCCAATTCAATTACTTCAATAACAAATAAGATAAAATGAAAATCATAGGAAAAATATTAGTTGCAGTTATACTTGTATCTTCTTTATATAGCTGTGGTGGAAAGGAAAAGACCGGAGAAGGTAGTACTGCCGAAGCAAAAAAGGCAGAGGCCAAAGGCGAAGAAGGGCATGGAGAGGAAGAGTCCACAACCATTGCATCACTTACCCAGGAACAGATCAAGGCGGTTGGAATAACTCTTGGAAATATCGAAAATAAAAATCTCACTGCTTCTATTAAAGCGAATGGTGCGCTTAGGGTTCCCAATAATAAAAAGGCAAATGCTACTTCGCTTTATGGAGGTGTTGTTAAAAGTCTTCGTGTTCAGTTGGGTGATTTTGTCCATAAGGGCCAAGTTATTGCCACCATCGAAAATCCGCAGTTTGTTCAGTTGCAGGAAGAATATATTACCATCGATAGCAAGATTACCCTGGCGCAGCAGGAATTAAATCGTCAGAAAGAGCTTAATCAAGGCAACGCCGGGGCTTTGAAGAACCTTCAAAGTGCTACAGCCGATATCAATGCATTATTGGCTCGTAAGGCTTCATTGCAAAAGCAGATACAGTTAATGGGTATTAATCCGACAAGTATCAACCGGGATAATCTAAGAGCTGCATTGGTAGTTACAAGTCCTGTCAGTGGTACAATAAGTAATGAGTTTGCCAAGATCGGTAGTTATGTAGATGTGTCATCCCCCGTTGTTGAAATTGTAGACAACAGTTTGCTCCATCTTGACCTTCAGGTATTTGAAAAGGATCTCCCCTACATGAAAGTGGGACAAACGGTGAATTTCACCATCACCAATAACCCCCAGGTAACATATAATGCAAAAGTATTCAATATAGGTTCATCATTTGAAAACGAAAGCAAAACGGTAGCTGTGCACTGTACAGTGGTAGGTAATAAAACCGGACTGATTGATGGCATGAACATCACAGGAATGGTGAGTGTAGAAAATGTTATGGCACCTACGGTGCCAAATGAGGCCATTGTTGAGGCGGAAGGTAAATTCTACATTTTCGTTCACACAGACAAAGAACCTGAAGCCGGTCATGAAGAAGGAGGTGATGAACACAAAGAAGGCGAAAAACACGATCATGTTGCCGAGAACCAACAAAGCGAACCTAAAATGAACTTTGAAAAGATCGAAGTAGCGAAAGGCGTTTCCGAATTGGGATATACGGTAATCACTCCTGTAACTAATATTCCAAAAGACGCAAAAATAGTTACAAAGGGAGCCTTCTTCATTAATGCCAAACTGAGCAATGCTGGAGGGCATGACGATCATTAATCCTAAAATGATGAGGTTATGAATCAATTGATAGAGTCTGTAGAAAATTACGTTTTGCTTTTTCTAAAGCAAAAACTCTCATCTGACCTTGTGTTTCATAACCTGGCTCATACCAGTGAAGTAGTTAACGCAGCTTGGGAGATCGGGCAAAACAGCGATTTGGATAAATCAGAGATGGAGATACTTATCGTTGCTGCCTGGTTTCACGACTGCGGATACGCTTATGCTTATACCGGTCATGAAGAAGAAAGTAAAAAGATAGCAAAGAGTTATCTGGAAAAATGTGGTGCCAATACTGATTTTATTTTATCAGTATTGGCTTGTATAGAAGCAACGAAATTTCCACAGCGTCCAAGGACTATGGTTGAAAAAGTATTGTGCGACGCTGACCTTTTCCATTTTACTAAAACCTCATATCCTCATTATGCAAAAGCCATCAGGAAAGAGTTTGAAGTGTTTCTTGACAAGATATATTCGGAAGAAGAATGGCAGAAAGTAAACACGTCGCTACTTATGGCTCACAACTATTGCACCGAGTATGGAAAGTCTGTCCTGAGCAGATTTAAGGACGTTAATGTTGAATTGGTGAACAAGAAAAAAAATTAAAATGAAAGACGAAAATACTAACAACTTATCGGATGATGTATTTAAGAAAAAAGTTGATACCGCCTTTGATTTCGCATTTGATAAAAAAGTTGCATTGGTTTTTGATGACATGGTTAGTCGGTCGGTACCCTTCTATGGGGAGATGCAGCGAATGGTAAGTGAATTGGCAAAAAACCATGTACAGCCAAAGACAAAAGTGTATGATATAGGCTGCTCCACAGGAACCACCTTAATACAAATATCTAAACTGGTTCCTGAAAATGTAAACCTTGTAGGAATAGATGATTCCGAAGAGATGATTGTCAAATGCAGGGAAAAATTGAATAGTCTATCGCTTAACAGAGAAATAGAACTCAATATGGTTGATATTACAAAGGATGTACCTGTACAGGATGCTTCAGTTGTAACGATGGTACTGGTTCTTCAATTTGTTCGACCTATTAATAGACTGGAAATTGTCAAAAAGATATATGATGGACTTACCGAAAACGGAGTATTTATCATTGTCGAAAAGATCCTCACGGAAGAAGCTTCATTTAACAGGGAGTACATCAACTACTACTATGACTTCAAAAGAAGAAACGAATACAGTGAGCTTGAGATTTCACAGAAGCGGGAAGCGCTTGAAAACGTGTTGATACCTTACAAGACAAGCGAAAATATCAATATGCTGAAAAACGCGGGCTTTAAACAAGTCGAGGTGTTTTTTCGCTGGTATAATTTCACAGGAATAATAGCAAAAAATGATAATACAATTAGGAAATTTCTTCTTTAGGTACAGAAATGTAATTTTCATATTTCTGTACTTACTACTATTTGCCCCATCGATGGAGTTGTTTGGAGCGGAAAGATGGGGTGACAAATATTATTTTTATCCCATTGTTTTTGGCTTAATAATAACCATTTCCGGCCAGCTCATTAGGGGCGGCACCATAGGGTTAGCGTATATAATAAGAGGCGGGCAAAATAGAAAAGTGTACGCAGACGAATTGGTCACTACCGGAATTTTCAGCCATGTAAGAAACCCCCTTTATATAGGAAACATACTCATGTTATGGGGAGCCGGAATAATGGCTAATTCATTGTTGTTTACACTTGTAATAATGCCGTTGTTTGTTGGTATATATCAGTGTATTGTCCTTGCTGAAGAAGACTATCTCAGGAAAAAGTTTGGTCAGGGTTTTATAGACTACACCAAGAAAGTGAATCGATGGGTTCCCAGTCTTAAAGGTATCGGGGATACGTTTTCCTCAATGAAATTTAACTGGAGAAGATGGCTGATCAAAGAGTATGGGACACAGTTTGTCTGGCTTTTGGGCATAGCATTTATATTACTGTATAAGTATCCCGACCTAATCGGCAGAGATCAGGCGACCAGAATAAAGTATGCTGTAGTATGTTTTTTAGTCATTGGCACCTATTACCTCACGATAAGATTTATAAAAAAATCCGGGCGTTGGAAATGATGCCTGCGGTAAAAATGACAATATAAAATCACAATATTTTTATGTTATTAAATCGTAAAATATCAATATGGTACTTTGTCAATGAAATCAAAACACAGATGGTTTTGATCTGTGTTTTTGCGATATCTATCGGATTGTTGGATATGCATCCGACATTTAAAAAAACTTCATTGCCTCTAAGTGTTCCTGCTCTGGTAGGAACTGCGGTTTCCCTTTTGCTTGCTTTTAGAACGGCACAATCCTATGAACGATGGTGGGAAGCCAGAACAGTTTGGGGTGCTATCGTAAATGATTCACGAAGCTTAGTGAGACAGTTCATACAGTTTATTCCTGATGACCTCAAGTACGAAATCAAAGAATTTGCTGGCAGGCAAATCGTCTGGACCTATGCTTTGGGAGAGTCATTGCGCAGGCAGGAATTTTCCCCTTCTGTTCAGGCGTACTTAAATATTCACCAGATAAATGCTGCAAACATACCAAACGTTTTACTCAATAAACATTCCGAGACTATCAAGCAGTTAGCTGCCGCGGGAGCAATTACGGATATTCAACAGGTACAGTTAAATGAAACACTTGCAAGGTTATGCGATAGTATGGGTAAGTGTGAACGAATTAAGAATACCGTTTTCCCAAGATCATATAGCCTTTTGGTACATACATTAATCTATGTTTTCGCAGCTATTTTACCGTTCGGGTTGGAGGATTCGCAGCTTGCTGTCGAAATCGTAATGACCATCCTTATCCCAACACTTTTTATTGCCATCGAAAAAACGGCCATCATCATGCAGGACCCTTTCGAGAATACTCCTGTTGATACACCGATGACTTCTTTGGCACAAACAATAGAGATCAACATATTAGAAATGATCGGGGAAAAAGATATTCCAGTGAAGCCTCAAAACGACTCTTATTATGAAATGTAAGGTTATCATTATTAATCATTAACCATAAGCGAAATGGATATTCAATTTGAACTTTTACTTTCGGCTAAATTGTTACTGGCAGTTCTGCTGGGAGGTATTGTTGGCGTGGAGCGCGAAAGAGAACAACAAAACACAGGCATCCGTACTTTCGCCTGCATTTGTGTTGCCTCATGTCTGTTCGTATCTGTCGCCGCGCACTTGTCTGAAGATAAATCGGCAATTTCAAGAGTCTTGTCAGCGGTTGCCACGGGCTTAGGATTTATTGGGGCAGGTATTATTTTCCGGGATGAAAGAAATATGCCGAAAGGACTCACTACAGCCGCCGGATTGTGGGCGACTTCCGCGATCGGAGTAGCCATCGCCCTTAATATGTTTGTAATAGCTGTCTCATCAACGCTCATCATTCTCTTGATTTTTAGTATCAACAAATCTGCTCCTTATAGAAAATTTGTTGACAAATTATTTAACGATAAAGAAAAGCAACAATGAATCAAAACAATATCCAATTTGATATCCATCTAAATACGATATCCGTCCTCCTGGAGAGGGCAAAAACTACCGAAGACCCTGCTGTGTATCTCTTTGAGAACGATTTCAGGACACCGTTGTTTCAACTGGAGGCACTGGCCAGGATATATAGCTCCACCGGGCCTAACAGGAAGAAATTTGATAAGATGCAGGAAAAATTCAAGCTACTGGAAGATACGTTAGGTAGTATAGATTACTTTGATGCTTACGGCAAACTGTTTTTTAGCAATGAGAAAATACCGGGGGATGTTAAGTCTTATTTTTCCCGTAAAGAGGAAAAAACCGTAAGCAAGCTTAACAAAATACTCAAGAGCGAGGGCTGGTTAAACGGAAAGCAATTAGAAAGGATTAACAATGATCTTAAAAAAACAGGCTGGAAAAATAAAGATGAACAGCACAAACGTCTCCGGAAATTCTATAGGTCGGAAATTGAAGAGATAGTGGATTTCGCAAAAGAAGGCAAAGTTGCTTTTACCGATGTAGAATCGGGTATCCACGAGTTGCGCAGAAAATTGCGCTGGTTGAGTATATACGCACAAGTTTTACAGGGTTGCATAAAGCTCGTAGAGATTGAACAGGAAAAACTGGCCTTAGGGAACTACCTTACAGGTTCCGTATTAAACTCGCCTTACAATAGGTTACCCCCGGTGGAGGATAAAAAACTGCACCCGCTATTGCTTTCCCAATATAGTTTTTTCGCTCTTAGCTGGATGATTGAGCAATTGGGACTACTCAAAGACCGGGGCTTCGGACTACTGGCGTTGGCAGAGGCTATCATGGAAACCAAAGGCATCAAAAATGAAAAGGACGCAATACTTCAGGCGAAGAAGTATTTGGGCAACAAAGCTCCTTCAATTGATGATGTGTTGAAAGAAGGTAATCAGATTACAAAGCAATTTTTTACAGACAGAATATTAAAAAATCTTTTAAAATAGAAATCATGGAGCACAAACATCAATATGACGCGCAGGGCAGGCAGATCTGTTGCACCCAAACGGAAAAAGTATATACCAAGGCAGGCGCAAAAGACCTTGTAAAAGAGGAACATCATAAAAATGACGGACACGATCATGGCCATAGCGATGATGCTGGTCATGACCACGGTAATGTAAGTGAAAGTCCATTTAAAATGTTCCTTCCTTCCATCATTTCCCTGTTACTTTTGCTCGCTGCCATAGCATTCGATAACTGGATACCTCAGGAATGGTTTAAGGGGACTGTCAGGTTTATTTGGTATCTGATAGCCTACGCAATTGTGGGATTTCCTGTAATTAAAGACGCCATCAAAAGTATTTCAAAAGGTGAGGTATTTTCGGAGTTTTTGCTGATGAGCATTGCAACTATCGGTGCGTTTTTTATCAAAGAATACCCCGAAGGAGTAGCAGTAATGCTGTTCTATGCAGTTGGCGAAGTGTTCCAAACCCTTGCCGTATCCAGGGCACAAAGAAACATCAAGGCATTGCTCGACCAGCGGCCCGACGAGGTAACTATCCTTGTAGATGACCGTGCCAAGACCATCAAAGCGGAAGAAGCCCAGATCGGGGATATTATTCAGCTAAAACCCGGAGAAAAACTTGGGCTTGACGGTGAACTCCTTACCGACAATGCATCCTTTAATACAGCAGCGCTCACGGGTGAAAGTAAGCCGGATACCAAGAACAAGGGAGAAACGGTGCTTGCCGGAATGATCAATCTCAATACAGTAGCCCGTGTTAAGGTAACTACCGCTTATACAGATAGTAAACTTAGTAAAATACTGGAGCTGGTACAGAACGCCACCTCCCAAAAAGCCCCGACGGAGCTTTTTATCAGGAAGTTTGCGAAAGTGTACACCCCTATCGTGGTCGTTCTGGCAATAGGAATATGTCTTGTTCCTTACTTCTTTGTAGACAATTATGTATTCAATGACTGGCTGTACAGGGCTTTGATATTCCTTGTGATTTCCTGTCCTTGTGCATTGGTCATTTCCATTCCACTGGGATATTTTGGTGGTATTGGAGCTGCCAGCCGCAATGGTATTCTCTTTAAAGGAAGCAACTTCCTGGATACAATGGCTGCGATACAAAATGTCGTAATGGATAAGACCGGTACAATGACTGAAGGAGTTTTTAAGGTACAGGAAGTAGTGTTCAAGCCCGAATTTAATAAGGATGAAACATTGAAACTTGTTAATGCGATAGAGAGCCTGAGTACGCACCCTGTAGCAACCGCTATACACGAATACGTGGGAGATATTGACAGCTCTATTAAGCTCGAAAATACGGAAGAGATAGCAGGACATGGTTTGAAAGCGACAATAAATGGCAAGGAACTTTTGGTTGGAAATTTTAAATTGATGGATAAGTTCGGTATCAGTTACGATGTTGATCCATCAACCATAGTCTATACGACTATCGCAGTGGCCAGCGATGGAAAATTTGTAGGCTATATTACCATTGCCGATAGTATCAAGGAAGACTCGCAGCAGACCATTGACCTGCTTCACAAGCTCAATGTGAAGGTGACCATGTTAAGTGGTGATAAAACTTCGGTCGTGAAATTTGTAGCCGATAAACTGGGGATCGACAATGCGTTCGGTGATCTGTTGCCGGAAGATAAGGTCAACCGGGTAAAGGAAATCAAAGCTAAGAACGAAACGGTAGCCTTTGTGGGTGACGGGGTAAACGACGCCCCTGTAGTTGCACTAAGTGATGTCGGTATCGCAATGGGCGGACTTGGGAGCGATGCGACCATAGAAACAGCAGATGTTGTCATCCAGGATGACAGACCATCCAAAATCCCAATAGCCATCAATATCGGCAAGAAAACAAAAAAGATCGTTTGGCAGAATATTACCCTTGCCTTTGTGGTAAAAGGTATCGTTTTGATTTTAGGGGCTGGAGGTCTGGCTACTATGTGGGAGGCTGTTTTTGCTGATGTGGGCGTATCCCTGATTGCAATATTGAATGCCATAAGGATACAACGAATGAAGTTTTAGCCTACAATTATGGGTAAGAAGTTTTCGGTAATGAAAAACGTGTTAAGTAAGTCCTTAGAAGGGATACACCTCTTTAGATAAAAATGGAAATAGTTATGCAAAATACCATCAATGAAATATACATTACGAAAGCATCAGGCGAACGTGCGGTTTTTGACAGTAACAAATTGAGACAATCATTGTCCAGGTCGGGAGCGACTTCCGAACAGATTGAGGTTGTGCTGCAAAAAGTGCAGGACATCCTCAAAGATGGAATGGCTACGCAGGATATTTACAGGACTGCTTTCAAATGGCTGAAAAAAATGTCAAAGTCTGTCTCCGCCCGTTATAACCTGAAAAAAGCGGTGATGGCGCTCGGCCCTACAGGTTTCCCGTTTGAAAAACTTACAGCAGCCATTTTGGAATCAATGGGATACAGCACCCAAACAGGAGTGATTGTTCCGGGACATTGTGTAAAGCATGAAATAGATGTTATCGCTACAAAAGTGGAACACCATGTCATGGTGGAATGCAAGTTCCATAACCGCCAGGGCTTTGTAAGCGATGTCAAAATACCACTCTATATTCAATCAAGATTTCTTGATGCGGAAAAAAAATGGCAGGATAGTGGTTGTCACGGCCCCCAGTTTCATCAAAGCTGGATAGTGACAAACGGACGCTTTTCCGAGGATGCGATACAATATGGCAACTGCATGCAAATGCAATTGCTTGGGTGGGATTTTCCAAGGGGCAAAGGCTTTAAAGATCTTATAGATCGCGCCGGTCTTTATCCGGTTACCTGCCTGGTTACCTTAACTGAAAGAGACAAAAAATTCTTATTGGCAAATGATGTTATTCTCTGTAAGTCCCTGTTGCAACGTAGCGAAATATTAGAGAAGTCGGGACTATCTGCTGCGAAGATCAGGTCAATCGTTAATGAGTGCCGTATGCTCTGCGAACCATCAAAATAGTACAAAAAATGGATGTCATCAACCATAAAGAAATAAAAACAAACTGGTATGTAATTACAGGAGGGCCATGCACTGGAAAAACTACCGTGGTGGAACTGCTGGCAAAACGGGGATATGTGACGATTGCAGAACAGGCAAGACACTATATCGATACCCAAAAAGTTGAAGGTAGAACAGTTGAAGAAATAAGGAGTAACAGGGAGCAATTCCAGTTGGAAATACTGAATCTTCAGATCAGGGAGGAATCAACACTGGACGTGAACAAAGTCGCTTTTTTGGATAGAGCACTTCCCGATGCTATGGCCTATTACGAATTTCTTGGACTGAAATATGACGATAGGCTTATTGTGATGTGCAAGAAATTTTGTTATCAGAAAGTGTTTGTACTGGACCGTCTTCCGTTAATCAATGATTATGCAAGACTGGAGGATGAACAAGAGCAGATTAGGATACATAATTTGATTATTGAGGTCTATAGCCGTTTCCCGTGTCCGGTCATCCAGGTTCCCGTACTACCTCCTGATCAAAGGGTCGATTTTATCCTTCAGCATCTTTGAGAAATATTCATTAGTTGCAGGATCAAATGAGATTATTGGGCTGTTCTTTTGTTGATTTCACAGGTGTGTGGGGTTTAAACATACATATTGGAGGACTAACAATTCAGCTAAAATGAGAAAGAACAAAAAAGCGAATAATAAAAAACCGGTTGCTCCGATCTATAGCATCAACAGGAAGTTGACACCTAAGCGGCGACCTAAAAAAAAATGGTATGCTGTTCTCAGGATAATATTCATCATAATAGTGAGTGCAATACTTATTCTTGCAATTATAGCACAGGTGAGGCATTATTACCTTCATGTTTCAGGTGAAGGGCACAAAAAAAGCGTGGAAAAGCAAAAGTAGGCTGTTACCAAGCCGCATTGTTAGGAACTTAGTGGCATTGTATTTGTCTCCATTATAATATTCATAGAATGTAAGCATATAGTATTCACTTTAAACTTAAAATGTTATGAACAACGAAGAACAAAAAAAGGAATCACACAAGCATCCTGAACACCACGAACATCAGGAACACCATCCACACAAGGAACATCATGAGGGACCGGAACATGCCAATGAGCCGGAGCATCATAAAGAAAAAGAGCATCATCCGGAGACTGAACATCATGATGAAAAAGAGCACCATGATACTAAAGAAAAAAAGTAAGCTGAAATTGGAAATTAGATTGGATCTTAGTCAGATCATAATCTAATTTCCATTTTATTTAATAATCTAACCTTCCATTTCTTATCCTACGTGATCCCTCACCATATTTTTACCGAGTTGTAGATAAACAGGCTGTATCAATGGCAGCAACAGACCGTTTTTTCTGTTTACCTATGGTAACCCAATTGCCCTGTGTCTATAATACTCCTTCCATAACCTGATATAAGTCAAGGGGGATATTGAAGATTACCGCATATACTCAACTGATCCTAGACCTTTACCCCGAATACTCCATGATTATTACGCTTAGCCGGATTGGGGCTTTCCGATAAGGCAATAGATATATAATTCCCCAAGTTGGGTTCTACTTGGGGAATATTTTCGTTTATAATTATAATTTTTGTGATTTAATTAGGAAAGTTTCAACTATAAAGTTTGCTAATCCTACAAAAATTATAAGCTATGAAATACTCTCTACAAACCATTATCCTGGAAATTCACAATAAAGAGGACAAGGTTTCCTTACAAAATAAAAGGTTAATCGATGAGGCTTATGAGATGACCTTGTATCTCCAGGAACTACTTTTTTCCGTAAAAGAGTTTGTCATTAAAGAAGGTTTTAAGGACGAAGCAGAGGAAACCCATTTCTTCCGGACAGTGAAACCCCAGATATTGGGAAAATTGATTTATTATAACAAGGTATTTCGCATAGAAACTACCTGTCCCGTAAGCAATGGAAAAATGTACTACAGTTATTTCTCTACACAGTTAGCCCATTTAAAGCGGGAATATATTGAGCACATTTGCAATACGGATTTTTACCGTTATTATCGTTCGGGTCGTACAGATCGGGACGATACTTATTTTAAGCGGGGCCATATAAATTACCATGATGGCCTTAACAGCATAGTTTTTGAAATTGATCCAGCATTTTCAACCTTCTACGACTATAAAATAGCAAGAATTATCGCAAACGAATTGCTTTATACTTATCTGCTTTCTAAGATCAATCCCGATGAAAATCCCGATATGGTCATGCAAAAGCCAGAATCAACGAAGGATGTATTCTGGACAGAATCAAAAAATGCATTGATCGAATTGATTTACGCCCTATATGCTTCCGGGGCCATTTCACATGGCAAAATCGGTATCCGAAAAATAAGCCTCATGTTCCAGATACTGTTCCGTATTCCACTCGGAGATCTGCATCATGCTTTCCACCGGATGAAAACCCGTTCCGGCTCAAAGACAGCATTTTTAGATCAGCTCAAACAATCACTGGAAGAATACATGGATAAGAATTTATAGGAATATAGCTATCCCTAAACAGAAGCAGTACGTTATCCGTGCTGCTTTTTTTATGCCCATCATTTTGCCCATATATGCCAATTGGCAAAGTCAGGGTTATAATAGACTAAAAGTGCCTCCAAAGCAAGGAAATACCTCTACAACAACGGTTTAACCGGATTGCAAAAAAAATAAAAAATCCGCCTTTTCAATTGGCATGACTTGGCAGACAACGAGTGCCAAACTGTTCAATTTTGTCCTGTGATGTTTGAATGATGTATAGACAAAATCGTAGCCAATGAGTGCGTGTAATACAGGCACCAGGCAAAACGATGATTGAGGCAAGACAAATCATGAACATAATAAACGTATCCGTATGAATATTGACAGAATGGAATTTATCGCGTGGATGGAACGCATCATGGATCGTTTCGACATTCTTAACGACCATATTAATAATATACACAAAGACCGAAATAGTATAGACGGTGAAGAGCTGCTCGACAACCAGGATCTTTTGCAAATGCTGAAGATAAGCCAACGCTCCTTGCAGCGCTATCGCTCTTCGGGGAAATTAGCCTATTACACGATCAGTGGCAAACTTTACTATAAGTTGTCCGATGTGCATCAGTTTGTCCGGGATAATTTTAATGCTCCGCTGCAAAGAACAAAGGACAATAAGTGACAAATAGTGCCACGGAAAGCCAACTACAACATACGCTTCAATGCTTCTCCTACTTTCGGACTATTACAATCTTAAATAATCAGGATCATGAGTGAACAGACTACGACAACGCCACAATATCCCGAACAGCTATCGGACATTCTGTTGGTGCTGGATAAAGAAAAAAAGAAAATCCAGGCTGTTACAGGTATCAACAAAAACGGAGAGCTGGAGACCGTGGACCCGGATAAGAAAAACCAGAGCCAGTTTATGCGGGTTGATAAGAGCGGGGACATATTCTCCAATTTCTTTTCCAATTTCTGGAGGCAGCTTAAAGACCCGACACGTTTCTCCTTCTTTAAAATTCCCGCTGCTGAAGCCATTGACGCGGCTCAAAAGATGCAGCAGCAGGTAGACCAGCCTACCAAAGAGGGCGAAGCAGTAATGGCAAAACTTGCAGTAAAGGAGCCACAGGATCAGCAACAAGAAAATAAACAAGAAAACAAAAAAGATATGGAAACAGCACAAGCAACACCGGTAACCAGCGAATACCGCTACAAACCGGAACAGATCGATTGGGAAACAATGAACAACCTCGGACTGAGCAAAGAGTATCTTGAAAAGAAGAACCTGCTCGACCCGCTATTACGGGGATTCAAGACCAATGAACTGGTTCCCGTAAGCCTTAACCTCGGTACGGCCATTACGCGTATGGATGCCAGGCTCGCACTTCAGACCAATGAAAGCGGCGATGTAGTAGTTGCTATTCATGGCATTCGCAGGGAACCAAATTTAAACTTCCCCTTCTTTGGACACGAATTTAGCAAAGAGGACAAAGAGAATTTGCTAAAAACAGGAAACATGGGTCGTGTGGTTGATTTGACCAATCCTAAAACCGGCGAAAAAATGCCGTCCGTAATCAGCATTGACAGGTTGACAAACGAAGTGATCGCATTGCGCCAGGACTGGATGAAAATACCGGATGAGATGAAAGGCATAAAACTGAACGAACAGCAGAAGCAGGCCCTGATGGAAGGCAAACCACTTTACCTTGAAGGAATGATTTCAAAAAAAGGGGAACCGTTCAATGCACCGGTACAGTTCAATGCCGACAAGCGTTTTGTAGAGTTTCTTTTTGACCGGAATGTTAACCGCGGGCAAAACCAGCAAGCAGAACAGCAGCAGGGGCAATTGCAGGAAGCACCCCGGACATTCAGAGGAAAAGAACTTACCGACCAGCAATACGATAAGTTCAAAGAAGGTCAAACGGTTTATGTGGACGGGCTGATTGACAAAAAGGGACAGAAATACCAGGGCTATATCACTTTTGATAAAGAGACAGGAAAAACAGGATTTTCTTTCAACAATCCTGATAAGCTAAAGGAGAAAATCCAGCCCAAAGAAGAAAACAAAACGCAGGTAGCTGTTAACTCCGATGGAAAGACCAATGAAGCTACCAAGAATATCAAAGAGCCTTTGAAAACCGGCCAGCAACAGCCTAAGGACAAAAAGCAGCAGCAACAGCAGGATGCTACCAAAGCTCCGGAAAAGTCCAGGGGTAGAAAAAGGTAATCACTAAAACGACTGTATTATGAAAGCAGTAATTGCAGAAAAACCAAGTGTAGCCCGCGAGATTGCAGCCTTGTTAGGCGCAACAGAAAAAAAAGATGGATACCTGGCAGGTAACGGTTACCTGGTAACCTGGGCGTTGGGCCATCTGGTGGGATTGGCGATGCCGGAAGATTATGGGTTGTTGGGGTTTCAAAGAGAATCCCTGCCCATAATTCCGGCTCCCTTTTTATTAACGGTACGAAAAATAAAAAAGGACAGATCGTATGTCGCCGATGGCGGAGCTGTAAAGCAATTAAAAGTCATTGAACAGGTTATTGGCCGCTCGGAAAGCATTATCGTGGCTACTGATGCGGGCCGTGAAGGGGAACTCATCTTCAGGTATATTTATCAATATCTGAAGTGCAGCAAACCTTTCGAGCGTTTATGGATCAGCTCACTTACGGAAAAAGCCATCAGGCAGGGCTTCGACAAACTCAAACCCGGAAGTGATTTTGATGGTCTTTACGAGGCCGGGCAAGGCCGGAGCCGTGCCGACTGGTTAGTGGGCATCAATGCATCGCAGGCATTGAGTATTGCCGCTGGCAGTGGCGTGTATTCGCTGGGCCGGGTACAGACACCCACGCTGGCCCTTATCTGTAAACGCTATCTGGAAAACAAGAGCTTTACCATTCAGAAATACTGGCAGATTCAATTGGAGCACCGCAAGGAGTTCATGGATTTCAAAAGCCTTTCCAAAACCAAATGGGATGAACGCAAACTCGCCGATGATACGCTTAAATCCATCCAGCGAAACGGATCGGCAACGGTAACGGGGGTTGATAAGAAAAACGTTTCCGAACAGCCCCCCTTGCTGTTCGATCTTACCGGTTTGCAGAAAGAAGCCAATAAAAAGCTGGGGCTTTCTGCCGAACAAACCTTAAATATTGCCCAAAGCTTGTATGAAAACAAATTCATTACTTATCCCCGCACTGGAAGCAAACATATACCGGAAGATATATGGGCCGAAATTCCGGGACTAATCAGGGCGCTGGAGGAGAAACCTTCCTGCAAAGAAGCCGTTTCAAAGGTGAAATGGGGACGGTTTACGAAACGTATTGTCAACGATGTGAAGGTTACCGATCATCACGGACTTTTGATTACGGAGAAAATCCCGCTGGGATTGACGGGAAAGGAAGATGCGATCTATGATATGATCGCCCTGCGTTTACTGGAGTCAGTTTCACATGCCTGCTCTAAAGAAATTACCGAAATCAGCTTGCTGGCACTGCACTATGACTTTTCGCTTAAAGGATGTAAGATCCTGGAACCGGGATGGCGTGCCATCAGGGGAAATTTTACGGAGGAGGATGGTGAGCCGGTACAGGAACTGCCGGAACTAAAGGCCGGTGACAAACTGAAGATCAAAGAAGCCCAGGTACTTGAAAAGAAAACCAAACCGCCGGTGCTCTATACGGAAGCCGGGTTATTGTCTGCTATGGAAACCGCCGGAAGGGAAATAGAAAATGATGCCGAACGCAAGGTCTTACAGGGTATTGGTATTGGCACACCGGCAACAAGAGCTGCTATTATCGAAACTCTTTTTAAAAGAGATTACATCCAGCGTGAAAAAAAGTCGCTGTTCCCTACTGACAAGGGGTTACAGGTGTACCACACAGTAAAGGATAAAAAAATTGCCGACGTTGCCATGACCGCAGAATGGGAAATGGCCCTGCAAAAAATTGAGAACAACGAGGCTGATGCGGCGACTTTCCTTAACGAAATGGAAGTTTATGCAACGGCAATAACAAAGGAACTTCTGAACATGAATATTGCAAAAGAAAAACAGCCGGAACTCGCCTGCCCGAAATGTAAAAGCCATGCCCTGCTTATCAGGGATAAAGTAGTAAAGTGTCCCGATGAAACCTGTAATTGGATACAGTTCCGTACCATTTGCGGGGTAACCCTTACGACGGCGGAGATTGAGAAACTGGTGAAGGAAGGTAAAACGTCTCTTATCAAAGGAATGAAAAGCAAGTCGGGCAAAAAGTTCAACGCTTATATCGTTATAAAGGATAATGGAGAATCCTCTTTTGAATTTGAAAATACTTCACAAAAAAAGTAATGACAGAAAACACCATCATAACCCGGAAGGAAATTGAAAATTTAATTTATTCAGTACGAGGCAAACAGGTCATGTTTGATAAGGACCTGGCCTCCCTGTACCGGGTAGAAACCAAAATATTGAACAAAGCCGTAAAAAGGAATATGGAACGATTTCCGGAGACGTTTTGCTTTCAGTTGACCGAAGCGGAAAGCGAAACTTTGAGGTTCCAAATTGGAACCTCAAACGCCGGACGGGGCGGGCGGCGATATTTACCTCATGTATTTACAGAACAGGGCATTGCGATGTTATCTGCCGTATTGCGCAGCGAAGTGGCCGTAAAGGTTAGTATAGAGATTATGAATGCGTTTGTTGAAATGCGAAAGATGCTGATAGGCAATGCTGCGCTGTTTTCAAGATTGGATAAAATTGAACTCAAACAACTCGAAGCCGACGGAAAATTTGAAGAAATTTTCAGAGCACTGGAAAGCGGTAAGCTCCATAGCGAAAAGGGCATCTTTTATAACGGACAGATATTTGATGCTTACGCATTTGTTTCGGATATTATACGCAGTGCCGAAAGATCAATTATTCTCATAGATAATTTCGTTGATGACACGGTGCTTACATTGCTCGGGAAGCGTATGCAGTTTGTAACTGCCACCATTTATACAAAGAACATATCCAGTCAATTGCAACTTGATGTGCACAGATACAACAGCCAATATCCACAGATCGACGTTCAGATATTTACGCTTGCACATGACCGGTTCCTCCTAATTGACGGAACAGAACTTTATCATATCGGGGCGTCCTTAAAAGACTTGGGCAAGAAATGGTTTGCCTTCTCAAAGATGAATACAGAAGTCAGTAGAATGCTAACTTTCCTGAGCGCTAACAACATTTGATTACACGAATTGCTCTGTGACATCGCTGCCCAACTTTTCAGCCCATTGTTTCAAAAATTTAAAAGCAACATTTTGGACGATCGACAATTGGGCAATCACGTTCTCAACATATTGTACATCCACTGTTACGCCGCCGTGTGCAATTTTGTTTCGTATGTCATTATTATCGTTAATCCATCTTTCATTACCGTTTACGTATTCCCAATCAATACATTCACCCCATAGAGTAATGAAGCAATCCCATATCTTATTTATAATCCCCTGCCTGGTCCGTTCATTGTCGTTACAATATCCGTCTGCTATGACACTTATCGCATTCCAGAATGCAAGAAATTTATCAAATGGATCTTCAGTATATAGCCCTTTTCTGTACCAGCTAAATGCTCTCAACAGCTTGTTTTCATTAAGATTCAAATCTCTTGCAAGTCTGAAACAAAACATAAATTCTTGCCTTTCAACAATTGCTCTTACCGGATTTCTGTCATTCACTTGATGGTATTCATTCAAACTAACATTTAGTGCCGAGTTAGTTCTTAAAGCTAAAATATCAAGCATCTTGCCTATAAAAAGAAGCGCTACTTTATAGGCACGATCCTGATCAGCAGTATAAACGGTGGACGAGATCAGAAAACCATTTTTGTGAGGTCGTATGGAAATATCGCTTTGGAAGATATTTCCGAGGTCCAATTCCTTGTCTGTTCTGAAATCTATTGTTCTCCTAATAGTTACAGGACCGGAAACTAATAATTCTACATTATATATTCTCATTGTTTGGTTTGCATTAAGACCGGGCTTTTACTTTAGCCGTCTGCTTTGTAAAAATAGAAATTAAACTTCAGGAAATATCCAATCAATAAGCCAAAAACTGCCACCCAACGCCAATGGCTACTGCTTTAGGTGTAGGGCATTGTTTCCATTATATTTTAGCCCATCATAAAATTCAAAATAAAATCTGTATGGATACACCGCAAAAAGATCTCTCCTATTTTACACTCAGGCTTCAGGAGTTACTGTACACCAGCTTTCCCGAAAAGGCACACGACCAGAAATTCATTAAGCAACGCTCCAGTTGGGCAGCCAATGCCTACGAGGGTGCCTTCCGGTCGGGAAATGCGATTGAGCAATGCGACCATATTGCTGATTACATATTATTTGAAGGACTGCACTTCTCCCGGTTTGACACCATATTCCAGGTGGTGTGTAATGAGTTCGATACGATTATGGCGGATGAAGAACTACGCCCTTTTGCCTTAAAGATGTTACCTGTATGCAGTTCGCTGTTCGCAAACTACGAACTGACGGATGATTTTGCTTACAGCGAAGCATACGGCCTGCTCTACACGGAAATAACGGGAACCATAGCAATCTGGATCGAGGAAAATGGCCTTCAGTAAGCGTCAACATCTCCAATGGAATATTGATGCCCTGCAAATAGCTTTTAAACTGGAAAAGGAGAAACGCAACGCTACCCAGGGAGAACGGCTGCTAATGAAGCAATATAGCGGATTTGGCGGTCTCAAATTCGTGTTGAATCCCGTAGAAAACCCCACAGATATAAAGCAATGGGCGGAATATGACCGGGGACTGTTTGAAATGACAAGGGAGCTGCACCGGGTGCTCAAAGAAAATGCCGGTGATGAAAAACAATACAAGCGGTATGTGGACAGTATGCGAGGCTCGGTACTGTCCGCCTTTTATACCCCACCGGAAATCATCCATACACTTTCAGATGTACTGACAGAAAACGGTATAGAAATCCGCAATTTTCTCGAACCGTCTGCGGGCGTTGGTGCATTTGTCGATCCCTTTGCTAATAAAGGAATCGTCCATGTTACGGCTTATGAGAAAGATCTGCTTACAGGTAAGATGCTGGAGCAACTCTATCCGGACAGGGAAATCCGAATTAAGGGGTTTGAAGAGCTGCCTGAAAGCGAACTGAACCATTACGATGTAGTTGCCAGCAATATTCCTTTTGGCACCAGTTCAGTTTTTGACCTTTCGTATTCGAAGGGAAAAGATCCGGCAAGGGTTCAGGCTGCCCGCAGCATTCACAACTACTTTTTCCTAAAGGGAACCGATGCGCTCCGGAATGGTGGCATCCTGGCTTTCATTACCTCGCAAGGTGTATTGGATAGCCCTGCCAACCAGCCTATCCGGGAAGCGCTGATGAGGGAGCATAACCTCATTTCGGTAGTAAGGCTGCCCAACAACCTCTTTACCGATCATGCGGGAACCGAAGTAGGCAGCGATCTCATCGTTCTTCAGAAAAACACAGGCAAGCAGGTATTGTCTGAAATGGAAAAGGATTTTTGCCGCTCGTTGGAAACAAAGAACAATACCCACACCAATGCGCTGGTATTGTACACTGACCGTGTTGTTTTCAATGAGATCATCGAATCAACCGATCTGTATGGTAAACCTTATACCATGTTTGTCCATAACGGAGGCGTTAGTGGTATTGCAAAGGATGCAAAGGAAATTCTGAGCGAAGATTTCAGGAATCATCTGGACCTGAATCTCTACAAAGGAATTTTACCCGATAAGCCCGTTGTGCAGCCAGGAATGGCACCAGCACCTCAACCGCCAGCTACTGGCATTGTTACCCAAAGAATGCAAGCGCCTGATACACCTGTTCATTCATCTGCGACAGGCAACCGTGCATCAGATCAGCTACAGGGAAATACGATAATTACAGCCAATGATGCAGCGCCACAGGAGCAGGTACAATTAAGCCTGTTCGATCTTTTTGGCGGTGCGCCGCAGGTCAGCGTTGTAGCTGCTCCTGTCACAACCACAAAAAGGAAAATTACGGTTAAAAGGACTGTACAAAGAAGGCAACCGGGGCTGTTTGATAACATTCCTGTGCGGGCGGCAAAACCGTCCAATCATACAGCCGCGTCATCACCAAAGGCGAACGGCATTCCCGCCGGACAGGGAGATCTTTTTTCCGCTATCAATGTAAATAATGACGGCGAGCTGGAAAAAACAAAACCAGTTGAGCAGGTTACCGAATCAAAAGCAACTACCGATCCGGCTCCGTATAACGGCGAAGTGCAGGCATTCCATAAGGATGACTGCCTTGCAACGGAAAATGGCTATGTAGGCTATCTAAGAAATATTAATACGTCTAAAGGCTCCGCAATTTTCCATCCTTTACCGTTGACCCCACTTCAAAAAGCAAGAACAGAAGCCTATATACAGCTAAGGGATGCTTATCAGCATCTTTATAACAATGAAGCGACGCTTCGGGCCGAACATAAGGCAGAAAGGGAAACACTGAATAACCTCTATGATGCTTTTGTGAAAAGGTACGGCAACCTGAACAGCGCCGATAATATCAAGGTGATTAAAACCGATAGCGCAGGAAAAGAAATGCCGTACCTGGAGCGTGTGGTAGGCGGTGTGGTACATAAAGCAGATATATTCCACCGGCCTGTCAGTTTCTCCACCGCAACGCTTGCTACCGACAATCCCGATGAAGCATTAACTGCATCGCTTAACAAATACGGGGCTGTTCATATCAACTATATGGCGGGGATCAGCGGGATGTCCAAAGAAGACCTGAAGAATGCCCTGCATGGCCGGATCTTTTACAACCCACTGGAGAAGGAATACGAGATCGCTGAAAAATGGGTATCGGGCAATGTGGTTGAGAAAGCAGGAAAAGTGCGGGAATACCTTTCCAGCCAACCGGATGATAAAGAAGTTGCCGAAAGCCTTAAAGCACTTGAAGAGGCCAGGCCCCGCCGCATTGAATTTGAAGAGCTGGATTTTAACCTCGGTGAACGCTGGATACCTACCGGCATCTATAACCGCTTTGCATCACACCTGTTCGATACCGAGGTACGCATTCACTATACCGAAAACACGGATGATTTTTCTATCCATTGTGATAGCAGGAACATTCACATCACAGAAAAATATGCCATCAAATCACAAAGCCGTACCTATGATGGCATTGCTTTATTTAAACATGCACTGGTCAATACCACGCCTGATATCACCAGAAAAGAGACAATAGGTGACAGGGAAGTAAAGGTGCGGGACATGGAAGCCATTCAAATGGCGAATACCAAGATCGACGAGATGCGCAAAGCATTTACGGATTGGCTCCATGCGCAGAACGATGAGTTCAAACAACGCCTTACCGACAGGTACAATGATACCTTTAACTGTTTCGTCCGTCCGCAATATAACGGCAGCCACCAGAATTTTCCGGGGCTGGATCGTAGGGCGCTCGGCATCGAAGACCTTTATCCCAGCCAGAAGGATGCTGTATGGATGATCAAGCTCAACGGCGGAGCCATCTGCGACCACGAAGTAGGTGCCGGTAAAACGCTTATCATGTGTACGGCTGCACAGGAAATGAAGCGGCTGGGCTTGGCCCATAAGCCGATGATCATCGGCTTAAAAGCCAATGTGCACGAGATCGCTGAAACCTACCGAAAAGCTTATCCCCATGCCAAAATATTATATCCCGGCAAGGAAGATTTTACACCGCAAAAGCGGCTGCGCATCTTCGGTGATATCAAAAACAATGATTGGGACTGTATCATATTAACCCATGATCAATTTGGTATGATACCCCAATCACCCGAATTACAAAAAGAGATACTACAAGCGGAACTGGATAGCGTAGAGGAAAACCTCGATGCACTGAAGGCACAGGGCAAGGAGGTTTCGCGGGCAATGCTGAAGGGTGTTGTGCTGCGTAAACAAAACCTGGAGGTGAAGCTCAAAACATTGGAGCACGACATCGAAAACCGCAAGGATGATGTAGTGGACTTCAAAATGATGGGCATTGACCATGTATTTGTGGACGAAAGCCACCGTTTTAAAAACCTCATGTTTAATACCAGGCATGAGCGTGTGGCCGGGTTGGGCAATATGGCCGGCAGCCAGAAGGCTATGAACCTGCTGTTTGCCATCCGTACCATACAGGAGCGCACCGGCAAAGATCTTGGTGCTACCTTTCTTTCGGGAACCACCATCAGCAATTCGCTTACAGAGCTGTACCTGCTGTTTAAATACCTGCGCCCGCAGGCAATGGAAAAACAGGGCATTTCCTGTTTTGATGCCTGGGCAGCCATTTACGCCCGAAAAACGACGGATTACGAGTTTTCGGTCGCCAATAATATCGTATCAAAAGAACGTTTTCGCTTTTTTATCAAAGTGCCGGAGCTGGCGCAGTTCTATTCAGAAATAACGGATTACCGTACGGCAAAGGATATTGGTATTGACCGGCCCGAAAAGAACGAGGTATTATACCACATACCGCCTACGCCGGATCAGGAGGTCTTTATCAAAAAACTGATGGAGTTTGCCAAAACCGGTAATGCAGAACTGTTGGGCAGACCTCCGTTAAGCGAAAGCGAAGAAAAAGCAAAAATGCTGATCGCAACGGACTACGCGCGAAAGATGTCGCTGGATATGCGGATGATCAGCCGAAAGTATGGCGACCATCCTGATAACAAGGCATCGCATTGTGCGGCTAATATTGCCAAATATTATAACCGGTTCCATGCACAAAAAGGAACACAGTTCGTTTTCTCCGACCTCGGCACCTATAAGCCCGGTGAGTGGAATGTCTATTCCGAAATTAAGCGTAAGCTGGTGCAGGACCACGGCATCCCTGCACACGAAATACGATTTATACAGGAAGCGAAAAATGAAAAGCAGCGCAAGGAACTTATACAGGCAGTTAATGAAGGAAAGATCAGGGTACTGTTCGGTTCCACCGAAATGCTCGGTACGGGGGTTAATGCGCAAAAGCGTGCCGTAGCTGTTCACCACCTGGATATTCCCTGGAGGCCAAGCGATCTTGCACAGCGGGATGGCAGGGCGATCCGTAAGGGTAATGAAATTGCGAAGTTCTTTGCCGACAACAAAGTAGATATTTTCATTTATGCGGTAGAAAAATCGCTGGACAGCTATAAATTCAATACCCTGTACAATAAGCAGGTATTTATCGACCAGCTAAAAACCAACAGTCTGGGCAAACGTACCATTGATGAAGGCGCAATGGATGAAAAAACGGGTATGAATTTCTCGGAATATGTAGCCATACTTTCGGGCAATACAGATCTGCTGGAAAAAGCCAAGTTGGAAAAGCAGATCGCCGGTCTGGAAAGTGAGCGGCAGGCATTCAATCGCGCCAAGTTTTCTTCCAAATATAAGCTGGAAGATATTACGGCCACATTGGAAAGTACACAAGCACGATTGGATCGGATGACACTTGATTGGGAAAACCTGCAAAAACGGATAGAGAAAAACAAAGATGGTGATATACTCAACCCGGTACAGTTAACAGGTTTACCGCCCAATGCTGATATTAAGCAGATAGGCGCAAAACTCAACCAGCTTTCGGAAAAAGCCCGTACAGGCGGGCAGTATGAGGAAATCGGCTCGTTGTATGGCTTTACATTACTGGTGAAAACAGAGGTTTCAGAAAATGACAGTACAACCCTCGAAAGGGACAATCGTTTCTTTGTTCAAGGTGAAGGCGGTATCAAATACACCTATAACAATGGCCGGATGGCGACCGATGCGAAAACTGCATCGTTAAACTTCCTCAATGCGCTTGAAAAAATACCGGGTATTGTAGAGCAGGAACAAAAGAAAATTGCCGGATTGCAGAAAGACCTGCCCGTGCTTCAGGAAGTAGTCAACGGTGCTTGGAAAAAAGAAAATGCACTGGCAGAATTGAAAACAGAACTGGCCGCAGTGGATAGAAAAATACAGTTATCTATAAAGCCGGAGTCTGAAGGCAAAACAACGGATCAGGTTGAAGAGCAAACACCGGTTTCAGACAATTCAGAACCGACCGTTTACGTCAAAGGCGCTCATTTACCTCGTAGTGTATTGTAATGATAATCAATGGATTTTTTGCCGAATACCAATTCAAATCCTAAAAAAGCGTGCTCAATCTTTCCCAACTTGGGTTTTTTATTCCTAACAATGTTTAAAATTTGTAATGCCTGTTTCACTCCATGCGATAATGAGAACACGTTGATAACAAATGGAATGTAGCAGTGACTGGAGTAGAATATTATACAAGACATAGAGAAACCAGGTAGCCTATGAAAATACCTTACTTTTTAAAATTTGAAGATGAGAACTTAATACCATTGCATCAGTATTCCCAACTTCCCGACTGGTGCAAATACCCGTTGCATTTTGCCCTGGAACGACGTTACTTTAAGCAACCACAAATAGAGCTGATAAGCCAGCAGTTAAACCAGGAGCCGTTTTTTATAGACCTGGTTCAGATCAACGCAAAAGAACCTGCTTATATCCCTTTCGATATTAACGACAGGCAATTGTACCTGTACTTTATGCTCAAGGGCAGGTTGCTGTACACAACAGGTGATTACCGGCCCATTATACGCACTCAGCCTAATACTTTTTTGATGTCCTATTATGACATTGGACACTATTTTGCTTATGCCCCGCAAGGAATGCATATAGCATTTGTAGTAAGTATCCTTCCGGAATGGATCGAAAGCATGTACCAGGAATACGATAATCTGAAAGACATCCTGCATCGTTTTAAAAATGAGAACAAGACTTATGATACCATGTATCAATGCCGGATGGATCGGAAGATCCACCGATGGTTATATAAGATTTACAGCTACTCGCAGGCTAATATTGGTGCTATAGACGGTAACCTGCGCAAGTACATTAGTTACCTGCTGGAGCATTACGACCAGGTGATCCGGGAGCAGAACGGCGACCTGGCTTATAAGATCAAAGCGTATATAGAGGAACACTATTGCGATGCGGGACTGAGCGTAAAATTTCTTACAGATTATTTTTTCCTCACCGAGCGTACGCTCCTAAACGTTTTTAAGCGGCAATATAACATGAGCGTGCAGGAGTTTTATACCGAGTTACGCATGGGCCATGCGCTGCTCCTTATGCAGCAAAAAGGTATTGGCATAAAAGATGTTTATATGGAAGTGGGATATACCGATGAACGCACCTTTCGCTCCGCCCTGGAACGGTACCTCAAACGCCGGTAACACAATTTCCCGCAAATTGTCAAAATCGGAAAATTTCTTACACAAATTTGCTCAATTTTTACCGATTTTGACTTTCCAACGCTGAGCGCATTGATGAACTTTGTCTTAACAAGATGGTGAAAACCATGCTAACGACAAAGGAAATGGATAAAGCCCTCAAATATCAGAAAAGAAGCAAGATTGCATTTAAGATCATAATGCTCGCTTTGTTGGCCCTATGGATACCCGTAGCTATTGATAAGCTGACTGACTTTGAAACCTTTAAAAGCGGCATTTACAATCAACCCTTTTCAGACAGCTTGGGCAATGTGCTGATCTATACATTACCTGTATTGGAATGTGCTACTATCATTTGCCTGATCTACGAAGGCTGGCGCAAAGTCGGCCTGATCCTCTCCACAATGCTGATGACGGCCTTTACCGGATATGTGGGCATTGCGCTTTTAGGAGCCTGGAAAAAACTGCCCTGCGGCTGCGGATCGGTCATTAGTGGCATGAGCTGGGAGCGGCATTTCCTTTTCAATCTATTCTTTTTGTTCCTGAGCCTATCAGGACTTTATCTGTGGCGCAAATTACGAAGCGGTGACGCGGGAAGCGAAGCTGCCAAGGGCGGGTCGGCCAAAAGACATATTAAACAATATTCTTTAACTTCTAAATTTTAAGAAGATGAAAAAATTAAAATTAAACCTGTTTATGGTAGTTGCTTTAGCGATTGCGGCAGTTACCATGTCATTTAAGATGGCAGGTACAGCTTCAACCTTTCATTATGCAAGTGAAAGTACGGCTGCCGGAGCATTTGCGAACCCTGACAATTGGGAACCCGGAACTTCACCTACGAATTGTGTAGGGACGGCGAAACCTTGCCAAATAACTGCCGAAGACGAAGCAGATTTGGAAAGCAAATTAGCTGGCAAAACCAATCCGCAGGTATTAAGTATTGTTGATAGCAAGCGAAATTAATTTTTCGGGTATAATTAAATACACAAAGTGGGCATTTTTAGCCCCTTTGTGTATTATAGTTATCTTGGATTTTGCTGTATCCCACCCACTTCTATTATAGTCTCGGGAATAGCAATGGCATAGCGTAAATCATTTGGTGGTAATGTTATGGTTTGCCCGTTAACAGTCCGTGTCAATGTTATATTAAATCCGTCCCGGTTCAACCGCTTAATATCAGACCAACGAAGCCCACGAAACACCAATTCCTTTCTTCTTTCAGCTAAAATGGTATTCAGCGCTGTGTCTTTATTTGTAAACGAGTAAGGCGTAAATTGAGCAACATCCCATCGTTTTATCAGTAATTTATTAAGAGCATTTGCAGCATCAGCAAGTTTATCCAGTCGGGCATTACATTCAGCAATAATCAAGAGCAATTCATTTGTCGTAATACCTGTAATAAGTCCTGCATATCCCATGTGCGTACCTTTAAACCTATAATCTCCATCATCGCCCTTTCTGAAATATATAGTCTTTCTTAAATCTCTATCATTATAAAGGTCATAAAGAGCAGGTGATATTCTCGCCATATCAAGATTATTTAGGTCGGTAGGAAACATGCTTGTTTGAAAGATAACTTCTGAACTTAATTGATTTATTGAGGGAATAGGGAAATCTGCATTGGGGTCTAACCCATTAAAGTCTATGAGTTGACTATTAAACGCAAATGCCTTTTCAGCGTTTTCCAAAGCATCGGCATAATTTCCCATAATCAAATGTGTTCTTGCTAATAATCCGTAGGCTGCTGCTTTAGTTGGTAACGTTGCGGCAGCACTTGTATTTGGTAATAAAGGAAGTGCATCGTTGAGGTCTTTCAATATCCGGTCATAGGTTTCTTGTACGGACGACCTCACCGACGGAATATTCATATCGGGGTCTAAGCGTAGCACCATTCCTAAATCTGTATTGGCAGTTTGTTTATAATAAACTGGCGCCCATATCAGTACGGCGTCCAAAAAGCGGGATGCCCTAAAAACCAGCGCTTGACCCTTTAGGTTGTCCGCTATATTTCCGGTCAAATAATTATCTTCAATGCCTTTTAGAACGGAGTTGCAAACATAAATTGCACTGTAACAATAGTACCATTCATCACCCGCCGATGACAATGGTTTTGTAACAAAGTCTGGCTGCCATGTGTACAATCTTTTATCGCTTTCATAATAAAAACCATCGTAATCCTCATCTTTCAAAAAATAGTCAATGGTACTGGCTTCGCCTGCCGAGCAAAAATTAGAATTAAGAGTTTCCCAATTATTAACTAAGGCTTGAAAATCTTTTAAAGTTGTAGGTATAGCCAGTTTATCATCTGATTTTTCTTCAAGAAACTTTTTACATCCCGAAGAAAGTATTATTAGCAATAGCATCAACGCTAATATTGGAGTGTTCTTTTTCATTGTAATATTCTTTTATAATTTGGCTTTAAGACCAAGTGAATAATTTGCAGGTGTTTTAAGAATATTATAACCTAAGCTAAAGTCAGGGTCAATGCCTGCGTTATTGGCTTTCCATAATATCCCAAGATTATTTGCATTAAAAAATAATTGCAATCCCTTAATCCCCTTTGCTGACAATTTAAAATCATAAGCAAGGTTAATATACTGGAGCCGGATATGGTCGCCCTTTTCTACCAGCACACTGGAACCACTATAAAAGGCATCTCTGTTATAGTTAGTTCTATACTGATTTACAGGAACATCTGTATATGCTTCATCCCCGGGCTTCAGCCAACGTAGCGCATAATCTGAATGTCCCCGCCAACTGTTAAACAGGTGTGTGTAATTAATAGAATTGCGCCTGAACCAATACCCGAATTTGAATGAAACACCTAATTGTAAGCTGATATTTTTATAAGATACTGCATTGATTAACGAACCGAATTTTGTTGGAATAGCAGAACCAAAATATTTTAAATCTTCTACTTTAGTTTCAGTACCAATAATGCTGTAATAGTCCTTGCTTACCTCACCATTAAGGTATCCTTGTGCTTCACCTGTATTGGGGTCAAGTCCAGCCCATTGATAGGCATAGATAGCATATACAGGCTTTCCATTAACACCGGATATGGGTGGCGAAGAAACATTGACATATTCTTGTGCCAATGTCCTTTCTAAATAATAATCAACTATTTCATCTTTATATAGACTGAAATTCAGTATGGTACTCCACTTAAATGAACGGTCTATATTTACACTTCTTAACTGTATATCCCAACCGTTTCCTTTCATGCTGGCTACATTTCGCAACATATAGGGGTCAACTCCTGTGGTGTAATCCATTGGAGCCATACCAAAAAGATTAATACCTTTTTTGTGATAATACTCTATTGAACCTGTCAAACGTTCATTTCGCAAACGAAAATCTACCGCAAGGTTCAACATCTTGGAGGTTTCCCATTTTAATAATGGGTTGTAGTAATTATTAAAACTTGCGTACGGAGTACCAGTAAAAAAGGATGTATTTGGAAGAAATCTAATCGTGTTTACTGCAACCATAGCGGGGTCAATATTGCCACTAAAGCCGTAGGTTGCCCGGAGGTTGAGATAAGGCAAAAAATCAACCTTATAAAACTTTTCGTTTGAAAGTTTCCATGCAATGCCCGCCGACCAAAAAGGGTTCCATTGGTCGTTAGTTTTTAAGCCGAAAAGGTTGCTGGCATCCCGGCGGGCGCTTGCTGAAATCACATACCTATTGTCAAATGTATAGGCAGCATTGGCGAAGTAGGACATAAATCTTGTACTTGTTTCACCGAGATATTGACCTCTTTGAATATAGTCTGCCCCACCATTAATAATGCTTGGATATGTATTTGTATAGTCCACATTACCCGTAGTTAAATTATTAGGGTTGTAGCCATAATAACGTTCTTGATTTGATTGTGTATGAGCCGACCGTTTTTCACCTCCAATTAAGGCAGTTATATTGTGTTTACCGTATGTATTATCAAAGTTTAATTGTCCTCGTAAATTATTTGCATTTAAAACACTATTGGTTTTGTCCAAAATATCACCATTGGGAACAATGTAAATGACGCTTCCGTTTACGATTTGGGAAAAGCGATTGATATAGTCCCTTGCCATAAAACTATTTTCATCAGCCAAATTGGTACTTAGTCCAAATTGTCTTTCATATTGATAGTTTACAGTTGCGTTCAGCCCTTTAATAATTCGATATTCGAGATTAGCCGTTGCCAATACATCGGATACGTTGCTATTTGATGTTTGGTGCTGCCAATCTGTAAGCGGGTAGTAATTCCAGTCAAGCAACTTTCCGTCACCGAGATTTTGGACATAGCTTTGATTATAGTTCTTTGCTACTGGCAGCGCATTCCCGTTTGCATCCGCCATTAGCATATAAGGCACAAAGGCACTGCTTTTCATAGATACATTATTGTACCCATACCGACCTGACTTATTTTGAGTTTGTGAATAATACAAACCCGTAGTAAGGGAAAGTAGTTTAATAGGACGATAGGTATTTTGGAAACGGATATTAACACGCTGATAAGTAGCCTCTAAGTTGCTTTTATTGTGGTCGTAACCTACCGATGATGTCCAAGAAAATTTGTCTGCGCCACCCTGCGCACTTAAAAAGTATTGCTGATTGACTAATGGCTTATACATATACTCATTAAACTGCGCTCTTGCATCTACATTTCTAAATGCGTCAATTTGCTGTTGTGCCTGCTCCTGTGTCATTGCACCTGTACGCACCTTATTCAAAAGGTCAACAACCGGACTGATTACAGGGCGGCTCGATGAATTGATTTGACTGTTGTAAAAGTTTCGATTAAACAATTCCTGCTCCATATCAATATAATCACTGGACGACATCTGACGGATATAGCCTAAATCGGGCTTTGCTCCAATAGTGAGGTTAGAATTAAACGATAAGGTAATCGGCTGATTAAAACGTCCGCTTTTGGTGGTGATAACGATAACGCCATTTGCCGCCCTTGCTCCCCAAATGCTGGAAGCGGAGGCATCTTTCAGTATAGTTATATTTTCTACAATGTTGGGGTTAATATTGGTAATATCTCCATCATACGGAAAATTATCTATAATTATTAAGGGGTCTTTCTGTCCGTTTATTGTACTCAATCCCCGTATCATCATTTGGGAACTATATTGGCTTCTGCCCGCATCCATCACCATGCTATTAGCAATTGCTGGAAGTCGGGACAGGATGTCCGTACCAACCTGCTGGTTAAACAGTTCGTTGCTTACCGTAGCAAACGAACCTGTTGCCCGCTCTTTAGGTATTTTCTGATACCCTGTTGATACTACTTCCACTTCGTCCAACAAACGGGATGAGGCATTTAAACGGATTTTTAAAGTATCTGTTTGCGGGAGGTTCACGGTTAGCATAGATGGCTCGTAACCTACATGGCTAATTGTCAAAACAGCGATATTTCCATTTGCTGTTTGTATAGTAAAGTAACCCCTGCCGTCGGTACTTACTGTTGTATTTGTCCCTTGCAAGGAAATACTCGCTCCCTCGATAGGCATATTATCATTACGACTAATCACCTTGCCCATAATTTGTCGTTGGGCATACAATGTGCCTGATATGATAAGTAATGTAATAAGAGGTATAAAAAATTTCATTCATCAATTGAGTTAAATCGTAAAAAAATGGAAGCAGTTATTTGTCCTTTATCACGAACATATTGAGGCTTCTTTTTGCTGGTATTAGGTCAAGGTCGTACCTGTTCAATTCTTTCTTAAAACTCGCTAAATCAGTAACCGCTGAAACCTCGATATCCACATTGGAGGTATAGCCAGTTTCGTCAACTATGGGTAGCGTAATAGGAGTATCATCACTAATCATATTAATCATGTTACTAAGTTTTTGATTAATTATTATGGAAGGCGATGCCGGAAAAGTGTTCTTTGATTTTCCTCCTTTGCTTTTTATTTTGTCCTTTTTAGAGGTTCTAACTAAAACAAGACAGTCAACCATTCGCTTCTCAATTGTGCCGTTATAGTCCGAATAGCGGTTAAGGTCTTGTAGCATATAATAGAATAGACTGTCGGCTTTGTCTTCAGGAACAATCATTTCATAGTTATACTGGTTAGACTTCTCATATTCGCCATTATCTTTCTTTATTAAACTTAAAAAAGCAGGTTTTTTAACCTCCACTATCATGCGACTTGTAGAGAACTGTTCACCATTTCGATTAAATAGCTCGTCCACTGTAGCATGATATATATTCATCATTGAGGTATTGGTGATTTGTCTGCCATATACTTTACCATCTTTGGTTCTTCTGAAAACATTTCCCCCCGGAAGTCCGGAATACTCACCTTTGGTAAAAATGGAAAATGCCTGTATCTGTAATCCGTCTATGAGGTATTTGGAAAGGAACAATGGCGTATTAGGGTCAATAAGTTTTTTGGTCACCATTTGTGTATTTTCGTTATCTACAACAGCTTTTATATTAGCATGGGTTACCTCATCCGCACGGGTAGTATTTAATAATTTGCCAGCGGGGTTTATCCATACTATATGCGGAACGCCGATAAATGGAAAGTATTCAGAAAGAAAACTATCATTAATAACCGAATTGACGTAAGTGTGTCCTTTACCTGCACCAGTTTTAAAAAACCTGGTTATTTTATCTGTATCCTCTTGGGTTACTGCCAGCACTTTTATTTTGTCGCCAAATTCATTTTGTAAGGCATGTAGTTTTGGAAAGTTTTTAATACAGGGTGAGCAATAGGTGGCCCAAAAATCCAGTATGATCAGCTTATCCTTGTACTCGCTTAGGGTAATGGTCTTCTTGCCCTGGGGATGGTTTACCACTTGCAAGGGCAGGTTCCAAAGTTCATCGGGGATCTTGTCGCCGATGGCAAGCGGGGTGGGTTTAAAGGTGTTAGCAGCCTTAGCAGAAGCCACTTGTGCGTGGCTCTGCTGTTGGATGGCTGCATACATGAGAAAAACCAGTAGCAAAAAATACTTGCCGGTTCTGCTCACAATCCTACCAAACGTTCCCAGTGCTAAACGGCGGCAAGTAATTGAAAAAAAAATCTTGTTACATAGTGATACGCTCATCATTAAGTGATATAGTTAGGTTTATAAATAGTAAATACTCCATGAGGTGTATCGCTACTTTAAACCGGACTTTTAATGATGGTGCGAAGGTTGAATTTAAGGGAGAAAAATAAAACAACGGGCTTGCCTTGTCCAGCTATGGAAAAGCAGCAATATTGTTTATACTTGTCCGTCAATCTTATCATCTTTATTGGTTGTTATACAAATAACCGATGATTACGGGAGGTTGCACCTCTGGATTGTACAACCAATTAGGAAGAATTTGTTCCATATTGGAAGTTTTACTATATTTGGTAAAATAATAAGCATTGGAATATGAAAATCGGAAGTAACATTAGTCAGCTAAGGACCGCTCAAAAGATCGAAAAAACTTTTATGGCGCAAGAGCTAAATATCAGTGTAGAAGAATATGAAGCTATCGAAAGGGATGAGAGGGACATAACACTTTCTATGCTTGAAGCAATATCACGTTTATTATCGCTTGAAGTTGCCGATTTGATTACGCTCAATAAACCAATTACAGGGATTAGGAATTTCTTCTTTAATCACAACGGAAATTCGGGTGTAAATATTCATGTGCAGGGAATAGACCAGGAGAAGATTAGGCAGGCATACAAAGAACTTTATGCAGAAGAATTAAACAGGATACCCAAACTGGAAAAACTTTTGCGGCAAAATAATATCGAGTTTGATTTTTGAAACGCTTGTATTTATGAAAATCGGTGATAACATACGCGAGATTCGAGAAGTTGAAAAAAACTTTAAGAGAAGCTATGTTGCTGAACGGTTAAATATGTCAACTCGCGCTTACGCCAATATAGAAAACAATCGCACAGATCTTTCAATGAAAAAACTGGAGCAAATTGCGGAAATTTTTGAATGTAGTCCCCAGTACATTCTTACATACAAATCTTCAAAAAAGGAGTTTTATAACTATTTCCATAATTACCCTGAGAATAAAGGGGTTAACATTATGCACCAGAATATTGAAACGAGCGTAGGCAGTATGCTTAGTAATAAGGAAAAAATTTATGAGCTACAGCAGCAGCTTTTGGAAAGTGAACAGAAAAGAATTGCTTTATTGGAAGCTTTACTTAAAAAAAATAATATTGATTTCTAAAAAACTCTATAAATATGAAAATCGGAGATAATATTCGTGATATCCGCGAAAAAGAAAAAAAGCTATCAAAAGAACAGGTAGCAAAAGCATTAGGAATAACCCCAAAAGCTTATAGTAACATAGAAAACAATGTTGCTGATGTGTCTGTGTCCAGGCTATATGAATTGGCAGAAATTTTTGAAGTTGCTCCTGAATACATTCTAACTTACCAAGAGAAATCTGCTTTCACAAATCATTTTAATAACTATGAAGGAAATCAAGGAGTAAATATTATGTATCAGGGATGTACTGCCGATCAAATTAAGAACATTGAAGATCAGATAAAAAAAAGTAAGCAAGAGGCCAGTCGCTTACAGGCAAAGACAAGGAATAACTAACCAATGGATAATAGGTTTGAGGACATTGTAAGGCTAATCAAACAGTCAAGGGCAAATGCTATCAGGGTTGTTAATGCGGAACTGATCAGCCTTTACTGGAATGTGGGCGCATACATTAAGCAAAAATTGTCTGCCGCCGAATGGGGTGATAAGACTGTTGAAGAATTGGCAATTTTCATTCAAAAAAACAACCCGGAACTGAAGGGCTTTAACAGATCAGGGCTTTACAGAATGGTGCAGTTCTTTGAAACCTATGTGTCTTCACAATTTGTCGCCTCACTGCGGCAACAAACACAACATATTGATAATGAGGAGAATAAAATTGTCGCCCCGGCGGGGACACAATTTGAGCCGCAGGACATCAGAAATACTGTTTTGGTACAGTTGAGCTGGACACATCACCGCACTATTTTCTCCCGATGCAAAACGGATGAAGAAAGGCAGTTTTACATTCAGGTAAGCGTTAAAGAAAATTATAGCGTAAGAGAACTGGACCGGCAGATTTCCGCAAGCCTTTTTGAACGCACCATGCTTGGAAACAACAAGCTCTCGCAAACGATAAAGGAAGCCCATGCAGATATAACCAATACATTGAAGGATAGCTACGTTTTTGAGTTTTTGAACCTGCCTGAACCACATAATGAGGGCGATTTACAAAAGGGGCTGGTAAAACAAATGAAAAACTTTATCCTTGAACTGGGCAGAGATTTTCTTTTTATTGGAGAAGAATATAAAGTGCAGGTAGGTAACAGCGATTTTTATATTGACCTCCTTTTTTATCATAGAGGTTTGCAATGCCTGGTGGCTTTTGAATTAAAAGCAGATAAGTTTAAACAGGAACATTTAGGGCAACTCAATTTTTACCTGGAGGCGTTGGATCGGGATGTAAAAAAACAAAATGAAAACCCAAGCATCGGTATTTTGCTTTGCAAGGACAAAGACAGTGAAGTGGTGGAGTATGCACTAAGCCGCAACCTTTCACCAACAATGGTGTCCGAGTACAAAACACAATTGCCGGACAAAAAAATATTACAGCAAAAATTACATGAGCTGTTTGAAAACAGTGAAGATGATAAAAATTAAACAACCATCAAGGAAGATAACGTATTAAAATGGAAAAATTATTTAACTCTACTTTGTCAAATTTAGTTCTTTGATTTTTTTAGGGACGAAACGCACGCCGGACGCGGAATTCACGTAATTTAGCGGTCAGAAAAAAGACACACCCCACGAGTAGAAACCCACGGGGTGTAAATAAAAAAAACTATGGGACGAAAATATATAATTTCCGACTCGTAGAGAGTCGGTTATTGAATTTTCTTCTCCGTTTTGAGTTTCTTTTTTTCACACTCACCCGTAAGGTATCGGGCAATGCCCTGGTTTATTTAAAGGGACTGCTCCTTTGTCGTCGCCGCAATTGCCAGCAGATGGCCATGGAACTTCAGGAGTCGAATCAACAACGCTTACATCATTTTATCACGCAGTCTAAATGGAACGTCCGCCAGGTGATGGATGTAGTGACGGTGCAGTTTTGGAAACTTATCGAATCCCTACATCTTACGGAAGATAGTTGTCTGATTATCGATGAAGCCGGAAATCCTAAGAAAGGACGCCATTCTGCAGGGGTGAAACGTCAATATTGCGGCCAGGTAGGCAAACTTGAGAACTGTCAGGTAGGTGTTTTTGGTGCCTTGTGTGCGGGCTCCCTTGTGAATCTCGTACAAGCCTCTTTATTTGGAACAGCCACTAATGGCAGCAAAATTGAGCAGGCTAAACACCTCATCCGGCATGTAATGAAGGAGCTGAAACTACCCGTTCGCTGGGTATGTTTCGATGCCTTTTATGGGCGGGATGCTGCACTCCTGGCGGATTTGATTAAAAACGAGATGGAGTTCGTAGCCGATGTACAGGACAATTTACACATCTGGCTAGAGCCTTTTCAAATGCGTGTTCCCGTTCAGCAGCCGGGTGCAAGAGGCCGTAAATCGAAGCTTGCAAAACCGAACCGGCCGTCCGTCTCTATAAAAGCATATGCTGCCAGTTTGCAGCCAACCCAATGGAAATTTATTACCGTGCGGCATCAAAGCGGTGGAAAAAAATTGCAGGCATGGTTCCATTCCAGAGAGGTCTATATTATAAATCCGCTGACCAATCGAAAGCAATTGGTAAGTTTATTGATCAGGGAAGACAAAGATGGAACCATAAAATACAGTTTTTGTCATTGCCCGGGTGCCTCGATACAAGAATTGGCATACCGGCAATGCAAACGCTACTTTATAGAAAAAGCTTTCCGGGAAGGAAAAAAAGAACTGGGGTTGAACGAATACCAAACACGCAGTGAAGAGAGCTGGCTAAAACATATGGCCATGATTATGCTGGCTCAATTATTCTTAAACCAGGAAAAACGAATACACTATGAGCACGAGAAATTGTGGTTAACAACACAGGATGTTATTCAAACAATCAAATCTTCGCTTCATTTTGTGAAACGAAGCCTCGAAGATTTATTGGATCACATCCTATCGAAACAACCGCCAGACAAGCGTTTGGTCAGAAGATCACTGTATTTACGAATTTGACAAAGTAGAGTTAAACATAACGGCATCGGGCTTCAGCCTTTTGTTGACGAAGATGGACAGGATACAAATTTTGCCTATACAGATAAGCTGCTGGCACTAAATGTCCTTATTGAATTTTACACGGCTGTTACGGATGATACGGAAGAGAATTACGAAGAGGAAACAGTGGTTTCTGCGATCACTTATACTGAAAACAGATCTTATTCATTTGCACTCTTCCATAGCACGAATGTAATAGGGCCGTTAGTTTTATATAGAATTGTAGCGGATGCCATTCATTTTCTTGAACAATCCGGCAAGGCCACTTTGCTGGAAGACCTGGAGGAAATTTCAACCGGTGGTACTACCTCTGATGTGATGGAAAACGAGACGGATCGGAAAAGGGTGTATGATAGCGATGTTTGGAAGTTTACCTCCGTGCTGGATCTGATAAAAGAAAGGCGGTAGCCAAAAGATTGCAGATCGCAAATCAGGATGAGGGATATTTTCCTATAATTGAAAATTTAAAAGCTTGGATGACATAACAACAGCGCTATTTAGTTCTGTTATTTATACCCATACGCTTCCTGGATTTCCTGAATAAGATCTTCGAAAGATTCGGATATGTGAGTTGTCTTGTATTTGTTAAACTGCCATATTTCTACGCACCAATACCCGATGTCATCATTCCACTAGACTACACCAAAATAGTCCCACGCTGTTAAAGCTGCTGAAAGCGGTTTGTATTTAATGGCTTCCACTACCAGGTAATCAATCTCATTGGTCAGGTTGGAGAATATGCCATCACTTCTGTATTCGGTAAAATTATCCGGTAGCCGTATTTCTGCTTTCATACGATAAAAATATAAAATAGCTATCTTTGAGGCAACCATTTCGTATATTTAGTTCTCCATAGGATAAGGTTAAAGGTTAGGGATCATCTTTTAGTAGTAACCCATTAAAGAAAAGCAGTTTCCATTCATGAAACTGCTTTTTAAATTCATAAAACGTAGAAAATTAAACCATTACCTCAATTGGTAAAGTTGGTATAAAGCCCCGTTATCTCTCGTCCTGCTCATCCATCTTCTTAATGAGCGCATCCCGTAACGCATCAAGGAACTTGGTGCGGTTAATTTTCCTGTTCCGAATTTCGAGATAGGTATGGTAAAAGTTTCCCAAATCAATATTGAAAGCTCTCTCAAAATATTCCGCAATCAACCTAATATCACTATTCCCGTTATCAAAAACACCCTGATAGTGGAGCGAATAAATAAGTTCTATCATGGCAGCTTTACTGGCGGTCCAGTTAAGAGCTGTGAGGGATGGCCGTTTCAATAACAGGTGCTTCTTTATGTGATAAAGCTGGTCTTCGAGGTATAGCTGTATTAAGTCGTTCGCCATTATCTTAGCCACCTTGTAATCGTGTGAGGTTGAAAAGGTATGGTCGGACTGAAAATAGTAAGTATCCAGGCATAGCGTTATATCATGCTTACCCCGCACAAAGAACTTCTCGTCAAGAAAGGAATAATTGTTGCGATAATATTTATAAAAATCGAGGTTGCTGTCAAAGAACCTTTTGAGCTTTTTCAATTCTTTTTTAAGATGTTTTCTTATAGCCTTTGCCCCGTGCGGTTTTCTTATTTCAATTTTATAAATAGCATTATAGTATATCAGTTTGGAAACAATAAGCGGCTTCTGATATTTGAAAAAACGAATCTCCGCATCTATATTCGTAAACCCTTTTTTAAGGACAAAATCTTTTACATCGGATAAGTATTTAATAATAAGCTCTATTACAGCTTCTATCCGCTCTATTGAGCAATCGGCTTCAATCTCTAATTCTTTGATTTCTGTTTCCAACTTCTGAAGCGTTTCAGTATAAAATTTTTCCATACGGTTATTTTGAATTTTCACTGGAGGGTAGTAATGAATGGGTGTCACTACATAGATTTACTATTTGGTAATTATTTCATCCATCTATTTTTTAATGATTGTTTTGCGGCGATTAAGGGCTAAAACGGCAATGATCGCTAAGACCAACGTGAGGATACCACCATACAAAAATTCTCTATCGGGGAATTTCGTGCCTAAAAAACCGGCTATCGGATAAGCTATTGCCCACCATAAATGAGAGAACGCGAAATGTGCACCATATACTTTACCCTGGTCCTGGGGTTCGATATTTTCGCCTATCAGCGTTTCGGAGGGCATGTCGGCAAGTGTTTGCCCGATACCCGCCAACACCCATAAAAAAAGCAACCCGCTGTACGGAACGAAGTTGGCAAGGCTGATAGCTATACCAATTAAAACAGCACCGCTTATCAGTGATTTACTGCGTGTTTTGCTCTTATCCAAACTACCCAGCAAAAATGCTGTAATGACCGCGCCAACACCAAATACAGACATTATCCATCCATAATGCTTATCATCCAATTGCAGGGATGTTTTTACCAGGCCAACGGTATTAACCAATACCATTGCTCCTGCAATGGCCGATATAAATTCGATACTCAAGGCGAAACGCACAATCTTATTTCCGAACAGTAAGCGAATACCTTTCAATACTTCGCCCCACGTCTTTTTGGGCATTGCATTATCGGCAGTATTGATCCCCTTCTGCAATGATGTCTTAGGAATGGTGAGAATAAATAGTATCGCAATTAAAAGGGTTGTGCCGTTTACAAAGAATATCTGTTTCGCGCCTAACCACACTGCCCCGATCCCTGCCAGTGCCGGACCAAAAACACTCAACAACTGGAATGTAGCCATTGACAGACCGTTGGCTTCCCTGTATATATCTTTGGCTACTATCTGCGGAATAATAGCCCTGTATGTTGGCGTGAAGAACGCAGCAAATACATTGAGCGAAAATATTAATACGTACACCTGCCATTCAGCGTTGACAAAAGGAAGCATACACACGATTGCCATTCTTGCAAACTGCGTTATCAGCAATATTTGTTTGCGCTGAAACTTTTCAGACACTACACCTGCAAAGGGCGAAAAAATGATATACGCCGTAACCCGTAATGTAAGAGCCGATGCCAATATAGCGGCAGCGTTACCGGGATTGATTTCATACGTAAGCAACGCCAGTCCCAACCAGGTAAAGGCATCCCCGAACAGGCTTGCGATCTGGGCAAAATAAAGCCTTGCGAAAGTGGTATTCCGCAATGTTTTAAAAGGTTCTGTAAATATTTTTAGTAAAGGTCTTTTTTCCATTATACCATGTTTGTTTAAGTTGCTACCAAAGGCAATCCTGAAAATCGGTTGCCATGTGAAACAATAGACCAAGTGCAATAATTCTGATTATCTTGCTTCCGAACAGCAGTAACAATCCATACACAACTATTGCATAATACGAATGCAGGAAGTGAAACCCGATACTGCATCTGTTTGGGTCGAATATCGGCTCTGCAAATAGGTGATCCATATCAACAAGCATTGTAGTTAATAAGATCATCCAAACCCGCTTCCATTCCTTTTTGAAAAATACAAAGGCGACTAAGCCGGGAAAAAGGAAGTGTAAAGAGTAGTGGACAATATTTTGCATTACGGATAAGGACATTTTTGGGTTACAATAGCTTTTTTTTGGTTTCTTTTAGTTGAATTTGAAAGATTGTAATAGCGTCATTAGCTATAGATTATCAAACAGTATTTGTCTTAGATAAATAAAGCCCTGAAGATATAATCCTCAAAGCCTTATTGGTTTTTCACTACAGCCATTAATCACTGTAATGGTTTATTGAAAAATTAATGCTGATGGCCGTGTGCTTTGTCAGCAGCAGAAACCTCATTTTTAAACTTTCCAACTAATTTCTTGCCCTCAACAGTTATAGTAACGGTGCAATTTGTATGAATGCCGTTTTTAGGTAATGCAACTGTTAGTGCTCCATTTTTATCCGCTTTAAGATCTGAAGTTGATTTTGTGCCATTTTCAAAAGCAAACTCTACAGAGCCGGTGGCGGGCTTACCTAATGTTTTAGCATTGGCATCCAGCACATAGAAGGAAAGCAGATTGTTTCCTTTTACCATTTCGATATGGTACTTGTCAACATCTACCATTTTTCCACCGTGAGGAGCAGCGCCGTGACCTGTCTGTTGAGCCATTGCTGAGTTAACTGCCAAAGTCGTCATTGCAAGCATTAATGACATTCCAATCAATCTGATTTTTCTCATTTTTTTTGATTTTTAAAAGTGAATAAATAAACGATAACTAAATTTTTATTCTTAAAAGCTTAATTGAATTTAAAAAGACCAATGTATCGGGTAACAGGTGAATAATGGCAGCCTGCACAGGTCCCAATACACCAAGAAGCACGAGTGTAATACCCACGACATGAACAATGCCCACCCCGCCAATAATGTTTTCCTTGATAGTCCTGAATGCTTTTTTACTGATGGCCTTAGACCTGGCTATTTTCTCCAGCTTATCTTCTACTAAAACAATATCAGCAGCTTCCATTGCGGCTTGTGTACCCACCATCCCCATTGAAATGCCCACATTTGCCTGCACCAAAGCAGGGGCATCGTTAATGCCGTCTCCCACCATCGCCACCTTTTCGCCATTGGCTTGCAGATCCTGTATTGCACGGATTTTGTCTTCGGGCAACATATCCGCTCTGAATGACGTAATGCCTAACTGCTGCGACACATGCCCGGCGGTCTGCTGGTTATCGCCTGTGAGCATAATGATGTTTTTTACACCGCTTCTCTTTAATTCCTCAATCATTTCTTTTGCGCCGGGGCGTATAGCGTCTGACACATAAAACACCGATGCTGCACTGCCATCTACTGCCATGTAGATGGCCGTATCGGTCTGGTTCTTACTATTGACGGATACGGGAATCGTATGGTCGTCCATCAGCGTTTTATTACCAATTAATACCTTTTTGCCGTTTATGACTGAACTGATACCTTTTCCTTTGAATACATCGAAAGCCGTAGGCTCCGATAGTGAAACACCCAGATTTTTCGCAAACATCAGTATCGCGTTGGCAAGGGGATGACTGGAACGGTTTTCGGCTGAAGCCGCCAACTGCACCAAGTCCCTCTCGGTAAATCGATCATCCAATATTTCAATTTGGTTAACAGTCGGTTTGCCTATGGTCAATGTGCCGGTTTTATCAAAAACGATGGTTTCTATCTTTGCCAGTTCTTCCAGGAATTTACCGCCTTTAACAAGGATACCCTCTCTGGCAGCCCTGGCTATGGCTGAAATGGTTACCAAAGGAGTAGCCAGCCCTAATTCAGCAGGCGAAGTGAAAATAAGCAGGGCAATGACCAGCTTTACATCTTTAGTAACTAAGTAAACGCCTATTACAAAAAGGAAAACAAATGGTATCAGCCATGCGGCTACCTTATCCGTCAATTTTTCAATCGGGGCTTTACTACTTTCCGCTTCTTCTACCAAAGCGATGATCCTTGAAAATACCGTGTCCTTTCCCGCTTTGGTCATTTCTACGTCCAAAGCACCTAACTCCAGTATCGTACCCGCAAAAACATCTATCCCGGAGGTTTTTTCCACGGGTACGCTTTCGCCTGTTATGGGGGCCTGGTTTACTGATCCCGAACCGGCCAGCACCTTGCCATCAACGGGTATTTTTTCACCCGCCTTTACTACCAAAACATCACCTACCGTGAGCGATGCAATGGATACGGATTGCTCTTTGCCGTCTTTTTTTAAAATGGCTGTCTGTGGTACAGAGCCGATCAGTTCCTTGATGGAGGCTCTGGCTCTTTCACCGCTTGCACTGGCAATATATTCAGCAATCAGGATGATCATCAACACCACTGAACCCGCCAGGTATTCTTTACCTATGACAGATACAATGACTGCAATAGAAATAAATAATTCCGTCCCGATTTTCCGCTCTCTGATAAGTTCCAGTACAGCAGTTTTCAGTAATGAGTATAAACCAAAAGCCGTTGCTGCCAGCAGGACAGGAAGTGGTATGATTTCTAAATAATACAGAAGGCTGGCAATGCCCACTGTAATGATGCGTATGATTTCCCAAAAGAATTGCCGGGAAAAAAAAGTTTGTAAATAATTCATATTATCAGGATTTTAATGAGTGTGTCCTGTCCCTATGTTTGATATAACGACTGATACTATTAGTAAAACTATAAGCAGAATTATTCCAAGAGCAATCAGAACGTACTTCAATATTTTTGACGAACGCCTTTGATTTATACCTCCTTTCTTTGGGGGCGGAGGTACAAATCTCCTTTTCCTTTTATTCTTCTTCCTCGGCATTTCTAATTGCGGATAAAATAGTATAAGCGTTTTTGACAACAACAGTGAGCTGCCCTGCATCGACTGTTGATGGCAATTCAATAGCTGTATAGCCTGTCTGCTCTACACCTTTTGAAACCGGGATTAATTGGAACGTGTGGTTGCCTTTTTCCTGTTTTGTCTCAACAATAATATAGTCCGTTCCCTCCAACTGGACGAGGGCCTCGGATGGAACTGCGCTCTGTTGTGCCGTACCGGTTTCAAGTAATGCCTTTACATACATGCCCGGAAGTAAGCCGGATTCCTGGGTAAAACGGCAATGCACAGGTATCATCTTATTGTCGTTAGCAGCCTGTCCAACGAGATATACCTTTGCTGTTCTGTCATATTTGTTTTCGTTGGATAAGGAGAATTTAACCGATTGTCCTATACGGATCTTACCTAAATCTTTCTCAAAGGCATTCAATGCAAGATGCAGGTCGCTTGTTCCCATAATTTCAAAAAGTACATCGGTGGATGCTACATATTTTCCGATGTCCACATTACTTGTTTTTACATATCCGGATATAGGGGCATATATGTTTGCCGTTCTTGAAATGCTGTTGCTTTTCTTCAAAGCCGAACTACTGATCCCTATCAAAGCCATCTGCTGTTCCAATCCCGAAATTTTGGCTTTCATTACTTTCAGGTCGGAGCTTACCTGCTGGAAAGTTTTGGTAGCGTTGACATCTTCCTCCCTTAGTTGCTGTTGTCTTTTGTATTCCTCATCTAAATATTCAAGCCGACCTATGCTCTCTAAGTATTGTTGCTGGATAGAAATAAATTCAGGGTTTTCCAGTGTGGCTAATACCTGTCCCTTTCTTACCTGCTGTCCAGGTAGTAAACCGGATGTTTTAATGTATCCGCCTAAAGGCGCTGATACAGAGGCAACACTTCCGGGTTTAGCATTGATGACACCTGTCATTTTTATAATGCTACTGAGGTTGCGGCTTTCGACTGCCCCTGTTTGAATATCGGATAACTTAAATTGGTCGGCTGTAAACGTGATGGTTTTAACACCATTTGCCGCGGTGTCGGTCGTCGCCTGTTCGGGAACTTCTTTACCTTCCGTGTTGCCCTCCTTTTTGTCTTTGCAAGAGGATACTGCTATCATTGCGAAGAGCAGTAGCGGCAAATATTTTATTGATAATTTTGTCATTGCTTAAAAAATTTTGATTACTTGTTTCCTAAAATCGCTTCTATTGAAATCACTATCTGGTTATAGTTATACAGGTTATCCAGGTATTCCGAATGGATATTGCTGGATAGGGTGAGGTTCTGCAAATACTGGGTATAAGAAATATCACCGCTCCTGAAACTTTTATCGGAGTTCTTTATAATCAAATCAGCCTGCGGCAAAGCCTCTTGCTGATAATAGGTGAGCGACTTCTGGTATTTGGTGTACTCCTGCACCAGCTCTCTCAGTTTTCCGTTCAGGTTCGTAGCAGTAAGTTCCACTTCTGCCTTTGCCTTCTGCTCACTGATCCTGGAGGCGTTTACCCTTGATCTGTAACCGCCCGGAAATAAAGGAATGGCTGCTCCAACCTGAAAAAAGTTAAACCTGTCTCTTCCCGTAAAAGTTCGCTCAGCACCGTCTATGAATTGTGTCCCTCTGTATGTTTGACTGCTAAATCCAAGAATAATGTCGGGCAACATTTTACTTTTCTCCAAAGCCGTATTCCGTTGGTTTACCGCAATTTCCTGTTGCAGATAGCTTAACAATGGGTTGTCCGCAGGCGAAACACTTTGCTGCGGCAACGATAGCTCTTTTGCAACCAGTACGGTATCAGCAATGGTAATATCGTCCGTAGTGTTGAGAAGTGTTTGGAGAAGCTGTTTGGCGATTTTAATATCGGCCTCACTTCTTTCAAGTTCATTTTGGATCTGCTTGGACTGAACCGATGAGGTAATGTTCTCTAAACTGGTCGATTCCCCTGTTCTATACCTTGAATTGCTGGCCTTGCTTAGTTTTACATAGATACTATCGAGCTGCACCAAAAGTGTTTTTCGTTCCAATGCGTATTGGTACTGAACATACGCCAGTTTCACGCTACGTGCCAGGTCATTTTCTGTCACGGCTTTATATGCCTGGCTACTCTTTATTTTCTCTTGCGCCAGCTTCGACTGGTTGCCGTACACCGTTGGGAAGTCTATGCGTTGTCCGACATTGAGCAGGTTATCCGTTATAGTGGGATTACTGACGACACCCTGTGTATAAGACAATTCCGTCTTGGGCATTGTAACGCTGCCTTTTTTGAGCGCCTGCTGTAAATTGATATCGTAATTAGCAATTCTTACCTGTGCGTTATTCTTCAAGGCTTCATCAATGGATTGCTGCAAGGTCAATGCTCTTGTTGGGGTTTGTGCATTGCCGAGCATCGGCAACAGGAATAACCCGAAAAGTAAAATTGTTACAGGTACGGTTTTCATCTTCTTGTTTTTAGGAGGACGGGTAAAATAGATGTATAGCACCGGCAACACGACCAAAGTCAGCGCCGTAGCTGTAATCAATCCACCTATTACTACGGTTGCCAATGGACGCTGTACTTCCGCACCTGATGATGATGATAATGCCATTGGCAGAAAGCCCAATGAGGCCACCGTTGCCGTCATCAACACGGGTCTAAGCCTTACACTTGTGCCAATACGCACCCGCTCATAAATGTCCGATATACCGTCTTTCTCCAGTCGGTTGAACTCTGCAATCAATACAATACCATTCAAGACGGCAACTCCAAAGAGCGCGATAAATCCCACCCCGGCAGATATACTGAAAGGCATATCCCGTATAAGCAATGCGAACACGCCACCGATAGCCGATAATGGGATGGCACTGAATATCAGCAATCCCTGCTTTAAAGAATGGAAAGTGAAATATAAAAGCACCAAAATCAGCAGCAAGGCTACGGGTAACGCAACTGCAAGCCGGGCATTGGCTTCTTCGAGGTTTTTGAACTGTCCGCCATAGGTCACATAATAACCCGCAGGCATTTTTACCTTGGCAGCAATAACATCCTGAATATCCTTTACGATACTCTTAACGTCGCGGTTACGGACATTAAAGCCTACCGTGATCCGTCTTTTAGCGTTATCCCGTTGTATCTGCACAGGGCCTGGCTTAAAGCTGATTTCTGCAACTTCGCTTAAAGGGATTTGTTGCCCATCCGGTGTACTCACAAACAGGTTCTGTACATCGGTAATATCCACGCGGGAAGCACTGTCGAGCCTGACCACCAGATCAAACCGGCGCTCTCCCTCATAGACCAGACCTGCTACCTCGCCCGCAAATCCCGCTGAGATAGCACTGTTTACATCTTCTACGTTCATTCCGTACTGCCCGATCTTATCGCGGTTGAACTTGATGTTGATTTGTGGCAAACCGGTTATTTCTTCTACATACAGGTCTTCAACGCCCTCAATGGACTTGATTTTCCTACCCACTTCAGAAGCCAAATCGGATAATACATCCAGGTTCTCTCCATAAATTTTCAATACCACATCCTGTTTTGCACCGGTTAAAAGTTCGTTGAAGCGCATTTGGATGGGCTGCTGGAAGCTGAACGTCGCATTTGGGATAACAGACAGGGATTGCTGCATCTTTTCAATAAGCTCTTCCCGTGTTTCTGCACTTGTCCATTCTTTCTTAGGCTTTAACACTACCATCATATCTCCCGCTTCAATCGGCATGGGATCAGTAGGGATTTCACCGGAACCTATTTTATTGACCACCTGTTTCACTTCGGGATAATTCTTCAGCAAGATGGTTTGTGCCTTTTGGGAAACGCTTATCATCTGATTTATCGAACTTCCAACGGGAACCCTTGTTTCCACGGCAAAATCACCCTCGTCCAACTGCGGGATAAATTCACCGCCCATTCTGTTGAAGGTGATGAGCGTGATAACAAACAGTGCAACCGCAATGGATACCACCAGAAGTTTGCGCTTCATTGCACCATTGATGATCGGAGCGTACACTTTCTGTATAGCCTTCATCATCCGGTCGGAAAAGTTTTGCTTATGCACGGTTTTCTTGCTTAACACCAAAGCAGACATCATAGGAACATAAGTAAAAGAAAGGATAAAGGCTCCTAAAATGGCGAAAGACACCGTTTGAGCCATTGGCGTGAACATTTTGCCCTCCACGCCAACCAATGCCAACAGTGGGAGGTAAACGATAAGGATAATGATTTCGCCGAATGCAGCAGCCGAACGGATTTTGCGTGAGCTTTCATAGACCTCTTCATCCATCTGGTCCTGGGTGAGTTTTTCCACCCCACCATAACGGGCTCTGCTTCCGGTTATTCGGTGCATGACTGCCTCCACTATGATAACTGTTCCATCGACAATGATCCCGAAGTCAATCGCTCCAAGGCTCATCAGGTTACCGGAAACACCAAACAGGTTCATCATACAGATGGCGAAGAGCATTGCCAAAGGAATGACCGATGCGACCACAAGCCCGCCACGAAGATTTCCCAGAAATAAAATCAGCACAAAGACCACGATCAAAGCTCCCTCAATAAGATTGGTCGAAACCGTTGAAATAGCCCCATCTACCAGTTTTTTGCGGTCAAGGAATGGTTCTATTTCAACGCCTTCCGGAAGACTTTTCTGTATTTCAGCGATTTTCGCCTTTACGTTGGAAATAACTGCTGATGAATTGGCTCCTTTCAGCATCATAACGATACCCGTAACCGTTTCACCCTGTCCGTTCCTGGTAGCTGCACCATAGCGGGGGCCGATGCCAAAACCCACCTGGGCAACATCGCGGATGAACACGGGCGCACCACCTTCTTTTTTAACAACGATGTTTTTAATTTCTTCAATGTTCTTTACCAGGCCCTCACTACGGATAAAATAAGCGTTCGGCCCCTTGTCAATATACGCTCCCCCGGTGTTCTGGTTGTTCTTTTCCAGTGCTGTGAATATATCGGATATGGTAATATTCTGACTTGCCAGCTTATCAGGGTCTACTGCAATTTGATATTGCTTTACAAAACCTCCAAAGCCGCTCACTTCGGCAACTCCCGGTGTTCCCAATAACTGCCGTTTGATAATCCAGTCCTGGATGGTTCTGAGTTCAGTAGCATCATACTTATCCTCATAACCTTTCTTGGGGTGGATCACATACTGGAATATTTCGCCCAACCCTGTGGTAACAGGGGCCATTTCCGGCGTTCCAACTCCCTCTGGAATATTCTTTGAGGCTATGGTCAGGCGTTCCTGCACCTGCTGTCGCCCCCAGTATATATCTACCCCTTCGTTAAAAACAATGGTAACAATGGATAGTCCGAAACGTGAAAAGGAACGCATGTCCTTGATCCCCGGAATACTGACCATTGTCTGTTCCACAGGAAAGGTTACCAGTTGCTCCACTTCCTGTGCCGCCAATGTAGGCGACACCGTGATGACCATAACTTGATTATCCGTGATATCAGGTGTGGCATCTATCGGAAGTTTGGTAACGGAATAAGTACCCCAGCATATCAATGCCAGGGTAAACAGACCTATTACCAACTTATTCTTAATTGAAAAATGAATGATTTTATTTAACATGTCATGATGTTGTTATGATTTTATTGTTTAGGGAGATACTGTCCTTTCAATTTTATTTTGACAGGAATATCCTCATTGGAATTATTTTTAAAATACCAGCCATGTGGTCCCTCAAACGGAGCGATGAAAGAGCCTGCCACGTTATTGGAATAAGCAATGGTGTAGCTTTCAAAATAATTGCTATTGCCCTTAACCTCTCCGTGAAAATCAAAGTACAATTCCCCTTTGTCCGTAATCCATGCGTATTTGAGGGAGCCATATTTTTGCATGTTTACTTTGTGTTCAAGTCCCCTTCCTGCGGGTATGACCACACTGACTTCATCGGTACGCTCTGCAAGCGGTGTAGCAGGAGCCGGGTTATCCGCCGCCGCAGGTTTGGGTACATCTGCACCGGAGCCAACGTTCTCAAGTTGCAATACTTTATGCGGTCCCGAAGCCAATGTCTCCGTACCAGCATCGCCAACATACAACTTGCTAAATCCTGTTGCCTTGCCAATACCCAAAGGATCTATCCCATATTCTGCCGGAAGTACGGCACTTACCAGGAGTACCGCTCCAACAACCAAAGCAATAACTACCTGCTTGACTATGGATCTTTTATCTAATATTTGATGCGTTATTTCTGCCATTTTGATTTTTTTTAAGAGTTAAAATAACCGACCAACTGGTAGCCGAACAATAGAAAACCTGCTGCCATAAGCAGGGTATTGGTGAGGGTAGAAAACTTCATGAAACTTGGTGACCGCCTCCAATTGGTGATGATAAAAAGCACAAGGGCTAAGGCTATAAACTGACCTATTTCCACGCCGATATTAAAGCCGATGAGGTTTGTCAGAAGTCCTGTCCTGTCAAAATTTAATTCCTGTAATTTACTGGCTAACCCGAAACCGTGGAAAAGACCGAAGATCAGAACCGCTGCTTTGGTATTGGGCTGATAGCCCAAAAAGCGTTGGAAACCGCCCAAATTGTCGAAGCCTTTATACACGATGGACAATGCAATGATCGCATCAATCAGGTAAGCGTTGATGGCCATGTCTGCCAGCACTCCCAGCAAAAGGGTTATACTGTGTCCAATGGTGAAAAAACTCACATAAAGCAATACTTCTTTTGGCCGGTACAGGAAAAAGATGACACCTACCAAAAACAGCAGGTGATCATAGCCGGTAAGCATGTGCTTTGCCCCGATATAAAGAAACGGCACAAAAGCTACTCCCGAATTTCCGCTCAGGAATGCCTGGGTATCCCCGTCAACTCCGTGGGCATACACCGATCCTGTTATCAATAATAACAAGGTTATTGATAAAACTATTTTTATATATCTCATTTAGAACATTGAATTTAATCGGCACAAACTTCGGATTACTTATAGGAATACGCACAGGCATATTATAGCGATAGAACGCTAAAATATAAGTGGTAGAAGAATGTGCCGGGGATTAATTAATGCTTATGCCCGTGAGCTTTGTCAACACTGTCCTGATTTGCAGCAGGTGCAGCCTTACCCACACTGTCCTGATTCACCGCTGGTGCATGATTACCTGCCGGGTCATGGGAATGTCCATGAGCCTTATCAATACTATCCTGGTTAACCGCAGGAGTGGCTGGAGATTGTTCAGAATTGGAGTTGTTGTCAGACGAAGATTTTTCGTTGTTATTGCAAGCTGTAAAAGCAAAGGCAGCGAATGCCGCTATTATGAATGATTTTCTCATCGTTTTTTAAAGATTGATTGTAAAAAGAAGCTATTTGCCCTGATATGAAGGGCATAAATCAAATTCTAACTTTCAGAGGGTGAAAGTTAAGCAACGATGAAAGAGGGAGGACCTCGGAGGGAGTAGGCGCTATAGTGCGGTGATTGGTGAATTATGTTCCTATCCGGTGGAAAGGTATGCTGCTGATAAGCAACGATATATTCAATGGGGTATCGATAATCAAAAATGACAGCATTAAACGGTTGGGACAATTCCTTTGCCACCGATACATCTGTTCTGTCATTAGTGAATGTTATCTGCTCTCCTGTATGTTGAATATGGGAAAATAAGTTTCCCAAATCCACGCAGCCTTCGTGCGTATCGTGGGACTGATGACTATGGCTGTGTGCCGTGAATTTTTCGTGATGATGATGCGAAATAACGCCGTGTCCAAGTAATACTACCTGGGCAATAACAAAAAACACTATGGCTAAGTTCTTACGCAACATCCTCGCAAATATATAAAAAAGGTTCGGGATAGACAATAAAGGGTAATAAATTGAAAAATAGACGCTTAAAAGTGCATCGCATTCTTCCTTTACGTCAGTCGGGCGGTTTAATTCCTTCTATATTATCAATCCAATTTACCTTACTGCCGATCGGCTTCCGTTTTGAGATGGCAGTCACCGGTTTTTCAACATAACCAATATACAAAAAGCCCAAAAGCTTATCCGCTCTTTCTAACCCGAAATGGGATTTTGCCTCTTCAAAGTACGTGATACCTGCCGTTGTCCAATAACATCCCAAACCGTAAGCGGTAACAGTTAGGAACATATTCTGGACAGCACAGGCTACGGCTTCTACTTCTTCAATTTCGGGCAGTTTATCCGCCCCGCTCCGCTTCATCCCGATAGAGATAACGTGGGAAGACATTAACGGATATTCAATAAGTTTTTTATACCTGTCCTGTTGGTAACTGTCTGCTGCAAATTCCCTGTAAATACCAGCCTGTAATTGCCCAAAATATTTCAGGCCCCCGCCCGAAAAAACGCAAAATCGCCACGGCTCTGTTTGCTTATGATTGGGCGCTCTGTTTGCATTTTCGAGAATTTGCCAAATGATGGCATCGGGAATGACTTTGCCCTTTGCATACTGATAGGGGTATATGCTCCTGCGGTGCAGGAGAATTTCATTGAACTCTTCAATATTATATCGCTCCTGCATTATCTCAATAATCTTAATCCACTTAAAATAACCAGCACTGTACTGCCTTCATGACCAACAACTCCTTCAGGCAGGCTTATTTTACCCTCACCTATAAAATTGAGCGTAATGAGTGTTAATGCCACTGCTATGGCGAACACGATATTTTGCTTGATAACACTGCTGGCCCTGCGACCAAGATTAATCGCAAATGGAATATTTTCGATATTATCAGCCATCAGGATAATGTCTGCGGTTTCCATTGCAACATCCGTTCCTCCGCTTCCCATTGCAATACCGACCGATGCAGTAGCCAAAGCGGGCGCATCATTGACACCATCGCCTACCATTGCCACCTTGCCGTATTTTTCTCCCAGCTTCTTAACAGCGTCCACCTTTTGATCGGGCAATAGTTCTGAATACACTAAATTGATGCCGGCCTGTTTACCTATCGCTTTGCCGGTTATTTGGGTATCACCGGTTAATAGGACGGTTTTAATACCTTTTGATTTTAATTCTTCAATGACTTTTCTTGCCTGTGGGCGAATCGTATCTTCCACGGAGATCAGACCTATGGCATGACCGTCGGCAGCAACAAAAATCACGGTTCTGCCTTGCTCTTCTATACCGGTGGCTCTTTTCTGATCTTCATCAGTAATATTTATATCTTTAAGAAGATCCCTTTTACCGATTTTATATTCTTTACCATTTAAAATACCATGAACACCCAGACCATGAATGGCTTGCAGTTCCTTTGGTTTGGAAAGATCCAGTTTCTTATCCTTCGCTTCACGAACAATGGCCTTTGCTATGGGGTGTTCGGACAGCGTTTCTACTGAAGCGGTAATTTGCAGCAAATCATCCGTGCTCATTCCCGAAAAAGGTACAATATCTATCACTTTAGGTTTGCCGTAGGTTAAGGTTCCTGTTTTATCAAAGGCAACTACTTTAACGCCTCCAATGTTTTCAAGATGAACACCTCCTTTAAATAGCACCCCTTTTCGTGCAGCATTGGATATACCGGAAAGAATTGCGGGCATAATAGACGACACGAGCGCACAGGGTGAAGCCACTACAAGAAAAATCATTGCCCTATATATCGTATCGCTCCAGGTCCAGTTAAATAAATACGGAGGGAGCACCATCAATAAAATAGCGACCAATACCACAACTTTTGCATAGATGCTTTCAAAGCGTTCAACGAATAGCTGACTGGGCGGCTTTTCATTTTTTGCTTCCTGTACCAGATGAATGATCTTGGAGAGAACGGTTTCTTCTGACGGTTTGGTTACTTCTATTTCCAATGCACCCTGCCCGTTGATCGTTCCAGAATAAACTTCATCCCCTTTTTTCTTATCTGCCGGAATGCCTTCTCCGGTAATGGACGCTTCATTGATGGCAGAATATCCCCCGGTAATGATGCCGTCAGCAGAAATACGATCACCTGGCCGAACCAGGATAACATCCCCCTTTTTAAGTGCTTCTACCTTTATTTTTCTTTCAACGCCATTTTCGAGTAAAACAGCTTCTTCCGGACGAAGTTTCATAATAGACCTGATATCCCTGTTCGTTTTTTCCATTGTGTAATCTTCCAATGTACCGCTTAGTGAAAAAATGAATATCAGTATCGCCCCGTCCATCCAATAGCCGATGGATGCTGCACCGATTGCTGCCACAACCATCAGGAGATCCACATCCAAATCTTTTTCTTTAAAAAGTGTTGTCAATCCCTCTATGGCTTTCTGATGACCACCAACAACGTAAGCCAGTATAAAGAGGATAATTTCAGCAGTAGGCATATTTTGCTTGCCCGCCCACCAAGCCAATAGAATGAACAGCAAACATAATGCTGTTATAATTGCCGCTCCGTGTTTCTCCCATATATCGGAAAACGACCATCTTGCTCTGTCGTTGGGTATGGCTAATTCTGTCATAATTTTATCTGTTGAGTATGTATTTTTTAAAAACGCTTCCTAAATCTTTTTCCGAAAACCAAATATCATCGGGGTGCAGATGCAGAACGGGCGCATTGCTGCACCTGTCGGTACAGCCCATTGTCCCAGTCTGTACCTTTTTCTCCAGTCTGTATTTTTTGATATAATGTCCCAATAGCTTGCCTTTCTTCTTGCGGCAATTGGGCCCTATACATTGGTAAAATATGATCTTGTCGCCGGTTGCTTCCAAATTTGCCATTCACTTTTCTTTAATTGATCTTTCAGCGGAAATGTCGCCCGTCCCGGGAAATGCGGCTGCCTTACAAATATTATATAGCACGGCACAACTTCATTTTTTGCAAAGGTAGATAAGGAAGAAAGGGTAAAACAGGTAAAAAACCGACATTTTTCAGTAGCTTTACTGCATGAAATCGTTGCAGCTATTTACAGATAAGGAAATCACCGTGAAGGAATTGGCATCTAATAATTCCGGCTTGCATAAACATCATTTTTTTGAACTCATATATGTTTTGGATGGCACCGGAATACATAATATTAATAACAACCGATTTGAATTTTCAAAGGGTGATGTTTTCCTGCTTACGCCGGAAGATGCGCACACCTTTGAAATAAGCACACCCACCAAATTCTGTATAGTAGATTTTACCAAAGGCTTTTTTGTGAAGAACCGCAGGGTTGGTGAAACGAAAGCCAATATCAGCGAATTGTATAAACAACTGGAATTTATCTTTCATAATCATCATAACGTTCAGGGCAGCATTGTATCCGATCCTGACAAACCGATATTCAAAGCACTGATCAACCAGTTGATCAAGGAGAAGGGCAAAAAACAATTCTTTGATGAGATCATTATCCAGGATATCATTTTTCTGCTGCTTCATTTCATTGCAAGAAATATACAGCAGAACATTTCACTATTTTCGAAAAGGGAAAACCCCAAAAGCAGGGTACATGAAATTACGGCATATATACAGCAGCACATTTACGATAGTGAATTACTAAAAATCAGCAGTATAGCCACTCATTTTGGCAAATCGACCGACCATCTAAACAGATATTTTAAGGCTGAGACGGAAAGCACGATTAAAGACTATATTATTCGCTACAAACTCAATTTAGTTACAACAAGGCTTAAATTCAGCGACTTGACCATATCGGAGATAGCAGGTGAATTGAATTTTACGGATGAGAGCCATCTAAACAAAATGTTTAAAAGCGCATTTGGTAAAACTGCCAAACAATATAAGAATGACCACAAACATTAAGTTCTAATGTTTGTGTGACAACATTTTTTATTGTTGCACCAGGTGCTGCAAATCAGGATCGTTCTTTATACGGTCCAGCTCACTTTCGATCACCTGCACAATATCTGCTTTTACCTGCCGGTAATTAGCTTCGATTTCCTGCTTCATATTATCCGCTCCGTTCTCATCGGTAAAGGATAATATCTGCGGTATCTTTTTGTATGCTTTGGTTTCTGCCGTAACCTTTTCGTTATTCACTACAATTTCTGCATGAAAGATCTTTTGCTCAATGCGTTCATCAAAATTGTCGGACACGGCCCCTACGAACATACCCTGTGTTAAGGTAGAAATTTTGGAAGCCGGTATCAGGCTATCCATTTGTGTAGATATGGAAGTGGACTTATCATTGCGATTGATGGTCATGCTCTGGCGCTTCTGCAATACTTTACCGAAGCGTTCTGATAAGTTTTTGGCAGTTTCACCCACTACCTGTCCGCTGAAAATATTACCAACAGTATTCTGTATTACCTTGCTTTCTTTATCGCCATAATCGCGGGTTAACTGCGAATAATCCTGGAACCCTAAACATACTGCCACCTTGTTTGATCTGGCAGTTGCGATCAGGTTATCAAGTCCCCTGAAGTAGATCGTGGGCAGCTCATCTATGATAACGGAACTCTTTAACTGCCCCTTTTTGTTGATGAGTTTTACGATGCGCGAATTGTATAATCCTAATGCCGCAGAATAAATATTCTGACGATCAGGATTATTACCTACACACAATATTTTCGGCTCTTTGGGATTGTTGATGTCCAGTGAAAAATCATCGCCGGTCATCACCCAATAAAGCTGCGGCGAGATCATACGCGATAAGGGTATCTTGGCCGATGCTATCTGCCCCTGTAACTGATCCTGCGCCCCTCCCTGCCAGGCATCCATAAAAGGAGACAAATAATTTTCCAGGTCCGGGTAAGAAGTTAAAATCGTGAAAACATCCGCATACTTTTTATTCAGCAATTCTATTGCGTGTGGGAACGTGCAGTATTTGCCGTTTTCATAAATTCTCAAAAACCAAATAATGGCAGCTAATAAGATAATTGGGCTATCCACAAAAAAATCGCCTTGCTTCTGAATCCACGACCTGTTAAGATTGAGCATGATGGTATAGGCGGATTCGTAAGCATCGGATATATCCGTCATAAACTCAGGATTGATAGGATTACAACGGTGGCTCCTTCGCGGGTCGTCAAAGTTGATGACGTAAAATTTGGGCTTTACTTTATACTTGTTGGTATGTTTCAGCAGGTGATTGTAGGCAATGGTGGAAAGGTCATCGAACTTGAAATCGTAGATATACATACTGAAGCCCTTTTCAATATGTTGCTTGATGTAGTTGTTTACGATAGCATAGCTTTTACCGGAACCCGGAGTTCCCAATACGATTGAGGCACGAAAAGGATTGACTACATTGATCCAGCCGTTGTTCCATTTGCCTTTGTAATAAAACTTTGTAGGGAGGTTCACCGAATATTCATTCTCCATCAACTGGGTTTCCTGCTGGAAGCTCTCGTTCTCGTTGTTGAAAACATCATCCATCAGGTTATTGCGCAGTAAGCGGCTTATCCAAAGGCCCGCAACCATTAGAGCGATATAGCCTAATGAGGTGGTCAGTATGTAAAGCGTAGCGGCAGTCTCTGCGGGTAACTTTAAAAGGGGGATGTTTAGAAAGAATAGGATAAAACCAATGACCAATACGGTATTGATTTTTGTCCAGGTAATCTTTTCATTTTTTACGCCTTTAGTACCCAGACAGCTCAGCGCCAGTAACACCAGTGCAAAAATTTTGGTGTAAAGCGTATTTGAAAAAAGCCCTGCGGTGCGGTTGAAATTGGTCAGTATCTTACCGATGATTTCCAGTGTCCAGCCACGCCCGGCAAAGAACCCGTAACAGAACCAATAAAAGTGCATCAACACAATGATGATGCTTACCGCTCTCATAAAAGCCATGATTTTGGCTAATCCTCTCAGATCGTCTTCTCCCTGCATAATTCAATAAATTGAAGTGATGCAGGTGAATTTATAAGTTGTGATTATCGGTTGCCAGGGAGTGGCGGCAGATGGCTTTTAGTGGCAGTATTTGGCGTGTATAGAATCATTTATTAGATACTGCTGGAGCTGACATGCGCATCAATTAAATGGCAGGTAATCGGAGCAGTTTTAAATCCTTCAATAGAATCAGATTGATCTTACATTCGACGTTTCCCGTTTCCAAACAATTTGCTAAGCAAGCCCATAGCAATAAGTGTCTATGTGTTTTTTTTGCTGTAAAATAATTAAGGAGCCAAAATTGGCTCCTTAACAAAACTGGTGCAGTTTATGGCGAGTTATACCGAAAGCGCTTACGCGTTTTCAATTCCGGTTTTTCTCAAAAAATAACTTTTACAGTTCCGCTCCCGTGTAAGCAGGCAAATATCAAAAGCCCTAAGCCACATTTCCCGCATCCGGTTTAAAAATGCGAATCATCCGGATATTACCTTAATTGGTAAGTGGGCTATTATGTAATGCGGGCACGCGCTTTATCCAGGCGCGGGTGAGCGAGCTTCCCTTCACAGGCCAACAGCTCCTCGCTCATATCCCGTAGCCTGAACTACCTATGCCGCAGTGACACCTAAAATCGGTGACAACACCGGCTGTCCGGAATATTTTCTAATTTCATCCAATAGCAAAGTAACATTGGATAAATTGACTACTTGCCAAAAATCATTTTCCTGATTTCTTTCCTGAACGCTTCCGTGCCAATTTCCAATCGTCTGTTGTAGAGTGAAAAGGCATCTTCCCCTGCAAAATAGCGCAACTGATCTTTCTTGTCGGTTGCTGCCTCATAAACCACCTCCGCAATCTGTTCCGGTGTAGCGTATGCATCCGGGTGTGCCAATGCATGAACTTTCTTTGCTGCTTCATCATAAACAGGGTGCGGAACTATCTCCATAGACCTGCCAAAATCTGACCTGATACCACCTGGAACAATCGTTTTTACACCGATGTTGAACAGTCCCAGCTCATACGAGAGGCTTTCGCTCCATCCTTCCAATGCCCATTTGGTGGCATGATACGTGGAAACGAACGGAAATGCAACGAAAGCGCCGATTGCAGTCGTATTCAGGAAAAGGCCGTTATTCCTGTTTCTGAAATAGGGAATAAAGGCTTGGGTAACACGAATAGTACCTAAAAGATTCGTATCGATCTGGCGTACGATTTGTTCATCCGAAAGCGCTTCCAGAGCGCCGGACAACCCGTAACCTGCATTATTAAACACCACATCAATATCATGCAGTTCAATTGCCTGTTGGGCAACTGTTTTGATCTGTTCGGGATCTGCAATATCGAGCTGCAAGAGGCTTACGTTTTCCAACTGCGAAAGTTCAGTTTCCTTTTCAGGGTTGCGCATGGTGGCAATGACATTCCAGCCTTTTTGCTGGAACAGTTTGGCCGTGGCTTTCCCTAAACCTGTTGACGCACCTGTGATGAAGATAGTTTTCTGATTATTCATTTTGTAAAAATTTAGTTGTTTGCTTTAAGACATTTTTTCCTTTTCTATTGCCTGTGATAATAATTCAAATGACTTTAACCTGCCCAGATGGTTGCCTGAAATAAGCTGTATCATTATTTCTTCCAAGCCGAATGCTGCCTGCATTTGTTTTAATTCTCTGGCAACGGTTTCAGCTTTGCCGATGAAGTGCCTTGGGGGTTTGTTGGGATTAGTAAGGCGTTCCAACGTATAAGAGCCATTAAGCAATTCCAATGCTTCCTTTTCAGGAATAAAGGATTGGTTGACGGCTTCCCTTCTTCCCGCGTTAAGCAATTGCATAGAATACAATGAGGGCGCGGCAAGTTCCAATGCTAATTCGTCATTTTCGTGGGCATACACATATACTGTCAGCGTCAAACCCGGTGCTTTTCTTCCATAGGGCTTATTCGACGGCTGGAAATTTTCAATGTAATGGCGGGTAATGTCAAAAGTTCTTTGCTGGTCTGATGTTATAAATGCGGCAAAGACATAGGCCAAACCCAAACGGGCTGCCGCCTCAGCGCTCCAATCGCTTGTGCCCAGCAGGTAGACATTCGGTAAACTACCATCATTGTTTAGTTTTACCTGGCTGAATGGGTGGTTGGAAGGGAAATCATTCGTGAGCCAGGCCAGTAACTCCACCAACTGTTCCATTGAGTTATCCGCTTTTTGCAATGATGTACGGTTGCTCTGCAAAGCAAAGTCGGAATACTGTCCCGTGGTAGCACGGCCGATTCCTAAATCAATTCGTCCAGGATAAAGCTCGCATAAAGTAGCAAAGACCTCCGCCACTTTATAGGGGCTGTAATGGTTCAATAAAACGGCTCCCGAACCTACGTGAATACGCTTTGTATTGGCTGCTGCCGCAGCAGTCATGACCTCCGGCGTGCGTCCGGCTATGTGACCGATGTTATGATGCTCCGCAAACCATATACGTTCATATCCCAAATCTTCTGCAACTTGTGCGGTCTCGATGGTGTTTTGCAATGCTGTCCTACGGTTGCCGCCATAGGGTACATACGATATGTCCAATATTGAAAGTTTCATCCCGCTATTTGATTTGAACAACAATTTTTCCCTGTGTATGTCCCTTTTCTATTTCCAGGTGGGCTTGGGCCATATCCTCAAAGACAAAAGTTTTGGAAACGTGCGGTATAATTTTTTCTTCCTCCAGAAGCCCTGCTACAAACTTCATATCATCGCCACTGGCCTGCACCACATTATAAACGGCATGTACGCCAAGCTCTTTTGCTTTTTCCATCTGTTCCTTAGGAAGCTCTGACCAGAGACTGACCAGTGTACCACCCTTTTTCAATACTTCAAGACTGCGAAGTATATGGTCGTCCTGTTTCACTGCATCCAGCACATAATCAACATCCTTTACAACATCTTCAAAACGTTGTTTTTTGTAATCAATAAACTCATCGGCCCCTAAACCTATGACGAAATCTCTTTTGTCGGTAGAAGCAAGGGCGATAACATACGCGCCGTATAATTTTGCAAACTGGACACCAAAATGCCCCACACCACCACCTGCGGCAGTTATGAGAACACGGTCACCCTGTTTGATGCCTAATTTGCGGATGGCTTGCAGCGCGGTGAGTGCAGCCATTGTGGAAACCGCCGCCTGTTCGTGTGAGATATTTTTGGGTTTAACAGCAATCTGTGATGCAGGAGCAGCGACGTACTCTGCATAGGTTCTGCCCACACCTGGCAAGCCGATAAGCCCAAATACTTCATCTCCGACTTTAAAATCCAACATCACTACCGATCTCTACGATTTCACCGGAAGCGTCCCACCCTAAGATAATGGTGGCATTCTCAAAATAAGCCTTCTTCATTTCATTTCTCACACGGGCATCCGCCGGATTAATACCGATAGCCTTTACCTTGATCAATACTTCGTTTGATTTTATTTCAGGTGTCGGGATGTTTGCCAGGGCAAAGTTTTCTACCCCTCCCGATGTTTTTAAGATTATTGCTTTCATCTAATTTTACTTTAAACAGGTAAAATTACGTATCAAATGGTATAACTTTGTAACCACTATAACGGATGATACCAAAAAACAGCTATGGCAAAAAAGATTAATCAAGAGGAGCTGGCCGCAAAGACAAAGGCTTTGCAGGACACTATTTATGTCATCGGGGGCAAATGGAAACTTCCCATTATTCATTCAATATGTAATGGAAATAAACGTTTCAGGGATATTGAGCGCAGCATTCCGGGAATTACTACCAGAATGCTATCCCGCAATCTGAAAGAGTTGGAAGACAATAAACTAATTACCCGAACAGTGCGCACAGATGCACCGGTTACCGTTGAATACGTGTTCACAGAATATTCCAAAGAATACGGAAACCTAATTACTCAAATGATTGAATGGGGTAAAAAGCATCATAAAATGATAGTAGAAAAGTAAGCTATTGTTTGCCTGTAATTGGCAATGGCAGGTCTGTTCAAAACAATTTTCTGCTCCTAAGTTGTTACTGTTTGCCCTGTCTTTTGCTTTTCTTCTTTTTCCTCATCCGGTTAGCAAAATCCTGTTCCTCGTAATCTTCTCCCTGGGCTTCAGGCAATAACCCACCTAACCCATCTATAAGTCCTAAGTCTTCATTGAGGTAGGCAGGCTGTTCTTCGTTCAGAAAATCAAAAAGCTCATGGGTTTCGTCTGACGCTTCCCCGACATTTTTACCAGTGGTTGGCAATGGCGTGTTGATCCTTGCATCGTCGGCGTCCTGACGATGTTCTGCAAACTGCTCTTTCCACCAATCGTTAAAAACATTGGCTGAAAGATCTGTATCCAGTTGTGATCCATTCCAAACCGTACGGCTTTCATGGTCTATGAACGTCATGCCATAAATGCGCCCCTCCCCGGTGCGTCGTACAACGGTGTTAATGCCTTGCTCCATCAGTTGCTTTTTAAAATCGGCCTCGGTGCCGGTAAGGTGCATTGCCGCTTCAATGGTATTTTTGAGGATGGCTTTTGCTGGATCAGTCTTCATTTTTTTCTTGGCCTCGATAAAATGCTGTTGCAACGTGTCCCATCCGGCATCTTTACCAAAAAGGGATGACTTAAAAGGGTTACTGGCTTTTTCTCCGTGTTCGTTCAGCGCAAAATACACGATGCCGTGCCTGGACTGTCCATGTAGTTCTCCCTTTACTTCTTCAGCGGTAATATTGAACATCGAAAGCAGGGCATTGTAGGCTCCAAGCGTTTGGTACTGGTAATACTTTGGCAGGTGCCGCACTACGGATGCGATCTGGCTCTTAATGTCCCCGGCATTATAATCAACCGGGCGGAATAGCTGATCATTGCCGGTGCGCTGTTTCTCTGTTGCAGGTATGAGGTTATACTTTTGCTCCAACGCCCTGCAAGCATCCATCGAGCGCAGCTTCTCAAATGTGTCGGGTATCTTCTTGCCGTACCGGTCAACACAGGTAGACACAATATGGATATGCGTGCGTTCAATGTCGGTGTGCTTAAAAACGACATAGGGCTGTTCTCCGTAGCCCATTCGCTCCATGTAGTCTTTGGCAATCTGCCTGAAATTTTCATCCGTTACTTTATCACCGGGATCGGGATTGAGCGATATATGCAATACGGGCTTTTCGGTTTTTTTATTTGCGATGAGGTAAGGTTCAAAAGAACGGTATAACTGAGCTACCGAATAGCTGCCATCCGGTGTTTCCATAATCCTTTGTGTTGCTAAAACCTTCCCGTTTTCCTTGTCTACTTTAAGCTGATTGTAAGAAAGTGCACCTGTCATATTTACACCATGACCAATTTTCGCTATCATTTCTCCCCGCTTTTGTTCAGGTGTTTGACTTCAAACTCCTTTGTTAGCTCCATAATATCCCGGCATAATTTTGCGAGTTCTGCCGTTTGTTTTTCCAGTTTAAAGAGATAAGCGGCGGCCTTCTTCTCCGAAAAATTGCGGTAAAGGATCTTCACGACCTGGTTATAATTAATCCCAACTGCCCTGAACTGGCCGAACAACGCGGTTAGTCTGGTATAATAATCCATTGCGGCCATATCTACTTTCACACTCTTTACCGGTTTATCAAACAGTAAAGAAGTAACAAATTGCGCCTTGTTATCTGCTCCAGAGGCTTCAAAGAGCGATAGGAATTTTGCATTTTCTTCGTCCGTCAAACGAAATACATAACGGTGGATGCTTGGGTTTGCTTTAGGATTACGACCACCTTTGTATTGTTTCTTTTTCTGCTGTTCATTCATAACTATATAATTTTTAAAACGAGCGTCAGCGAGCTGATCGTTCAGTAATCCAACAAAAACCCCGACTTCGGAGGGTGTTTTCCGGCCCCCTGCAAGGGCAAGTTGTTTTGAGGCACGGAACAGGTTCCGAGTGCCTCAAAACACAACTTGCTCTGTTCGGGTGAACAGAAAAATCCGCCCTGCGGGACGGATTAGATAAAGCAGAAAAAAACGGCTGCGAGCCGTTCCACCTGTTACCTGTATGTTGTAATGTTCTTTCCATTTACCCATAGCATTGGAGCTATTACAAAGTAAGGGCTGCTTTGTCAAAGCATTACAGTGCTCCACACTGCCAAAGACTGCCACTGAACGCCAATGACTACCACATTCTAAAATATAGCTGCCCGAGGTATTTTCTTTGTTTCAAAGTTGTACAGGAGCACTTACAGAAAAAAGTGCGGAAAAGAAAAAAACAAAATGTATGTGCTGTTTCAAGCACATACAGAAAACAGGAAAAGAACACAGGTTTAAAAATGCAGGGGTGTAAAAGTATAAAGTTTTAAAACCATAAAAACGTAAAAGCAGCAATGTTTACAGAAACAAACCTTTACGGGTTTTCAGATTTAAGCAAAAGCATATAACAGGGAAACTGTAAAAAAACACAACGGTACAGCAACCCGGAAAAATGGTAAAGCAGAAAAGCGGCAGTACAACTGCACAATTTATCAAATGGACAATTTTAAATTTTAGAAAAATGGAAACAGTAAAAAAAACTTTAAAAATCAGCTTCTCCACACAAAAAGGCGGCGTGGGAAAATCAACCATAACAACCCTGCTTGCCAGCTTGCTCCATTACCGGCTCGGATTTAATATAGTGGTACTGGACTGCGATTTTCCCCAGCACAGCCTAAGCAAAATGAGGGAAAGGGATCTGAAGACCGTTATGCAGAACGACTATCACAAAAAAGCTGCAATGAAACAATTCCAGGCTATCAATAAGAAAGCCTATCCCATTATCCGTTGCAGGGCAGATGAAGCGCTGGACAAAGCGTTGGAGTATGTGCAGCAATCGACGGCACACCCCGATATGATTTTTTTTGACTTGCCGGGAACGGCAAACACAAAGGGCGTGCTGACAACGCTGAAAGCAATGGACTTTATTTTTTCGCCGCTCACTGCGGACCGGTTTGTAGTGGAAAGTACGCTCGGATTTGCAAAAGCATTTCTCCAGCTTCCTGAAATTGAAAACGCCAATAAAGAGCAGGTATTCTGGTTGTTCTGGAACCAGGTGGACGGCAGGGAGAAGACGATGCTTTACGATGCTTACCAACAGGTGATCGGACAGCTTGGCCTTTCCATTATGGATACAAGAATTATGGACAGCAAGCGCTTCCGCAAGGAAACGGACGATACGGGCAACTACATCTTCCGTTCAAGCCTGCTTGCGGCAGAACCGGGCCTGCTGAAAATGACTAAAATGGATCTCTTTGTACAAGAGTTCTTAAAAATTGTTCATTCTTAAATCAGTTGTGATATGGATACAGATAACATAAAGAAAGGATTTGAGAAGCCCAACGTGGATGAGGATTACCTGATGAACATTATGAGCGGCGCTGAACCTGCTCCGGTAACAAAGACGGATAAGGATCAGGCGGAGCATAAAGAGCCTAAAGCCCGTGAAAAAACAAAGTCTGCTTCATCAAAGAAAATTGACTACGAAGATGTTTTCTTGACCAATCGTTACCCTTCCGGAAGAAATGGGAAAGTGGTATATATCAGACCGGAGTTTCACGAGCGGCTGCTGCGGATCGTTCAACTGGCAAGGGAGGATAAAACGACACTCTATTCCTACATAGACAATATTCTCGAATATCATTTCAGGGAATTTGGCAACGAGATAACGGATTATTTCAATGACAGGTATAAACCCATTTTATAGTAAAACAAAACCAATGAAAAAGAATATTAAAAACGCAAAGACCATACAGGCAGGTAATGGCTCCGTTAAAAAAGAAAGCTACGGAACCCAGTTCCTGAAACAGCACGCAATGGCGTGCCGGGGTGAAAAATCGATCTACATACGCCCCGAATACCATGAGCGTATCGTTAGGATTGTTCACGTCATTGGAGATGATAAAATCCCGTTGTACGCTTATCTGGACAATATACTTAAACATCATTTCGAGCAGTTCGAGCAGGCAATTACCAAGGATTTTAATGAAAAGTTTAAACCCATTTTTTAAAGTATTGGATCATGAAAAAGACAAATCAAAAACAAAGGAACACGTTACGCATTGCCGAATATCAATCGGCATTCTTAACACCTACCGGTTTTTTGGCAAAGGACGGGAAAACGGTATATGTCAGCCCGGAGTTCCACGAAAAACTGTCCCACATTGCATTTATACTTGGTGCGGGAAAAATTACCATTGCTGATTATCTGCATAGTGTTCTGAAGCACCACTTCCAGGATTTTGGCCAGGAAATAAAAACCATTTATAACGACAAGAACAAACCTATATTTTAGTTATGGAACTGCTGATTTTAATATGCCTGCTCATCGTCATTGTTCTGCTGGCGAAGGACAAAATTACCATTAAAAAAGTGGAGCGGAACAATCGGCAACAGCCTCCTGTAAATCCTGATTTACCGGAAATAATGGGCCAGCCAAAGCCGCCTGTACGACAAGCAGTGCCAAGTAATGCCACCCAACGCCATTTAGCTAAACCGAAGGTTACGGCTGATAATTTTGAAACAGAAACCAGTGAAAAGGGTTTCGCAAGGGAAATTCCGCAGGAAGAGCTGGATGAAGTTTTTGGGGACGGCCCCAACCTTGAAGAAGAGGAAGAAGAATGGAATGGATATGGTTATCCGAACGGCGATGACGGTTTTGCCACAGGGGTTACCTTCGACGAACTGAGTACCGTGGGGGCCTTGTTACAGCAAGAAGTGCTGGAACCGGCCTTGCAGCAAAAAGCGGTGGATATAGTTCAAAGGATACAGGGAACCGAACTATTCAGCCTTTTGGAAAACTCAATGGAAGGCGCTTCCCGAAAGATTGCAGTATTATTGGACAGGAGCCTGCCGACAGGAATGGATTCCGGTTCTTCCGATTTGCGGAAAAATGATCTGAGTGACTTTGACATTGGGGAGTTTGTCTGAAAAGACAGCTCCCTTTTGTTTTTCAAAATTAAAGGGAGATGGAAAGAACATTGCCAAGTATCCAAATTGAAGGAACGGAGTTTATTATAGATGTTCTCAGAGAAGAACTAAGGGAAAAGAATAATCCGCAAAATGTAATGCCCATAACTGATATGCGGTACACAGGAAATAACAATGGCTATTTCTTCTATTATGATTTGGGTACAAAAAATATTGTTGACGAAAGTAAGATCGTTGATCTTAGTTATATAGATGACTTTCCGAGGGTGGAAATACCCGAACTGACCCGCATTGACCCATTAGGTATGGCGGAGAAGTATAGGCGGCCATTGAAAGAGGTGATCGGAAAGTCCGATCTCGATCTGATGATTGCGCCGGGCAGCCCGCTCGACTTACGGTTAAATAAAGGCATCCTGCCCACGCTGGATATTGCGGGGCATACCTTTTATGTAGACCTGCAAATGTATAAACTCCGCCCAAAGGATGACTTCAGATCCAAAGGCATAGGCTTTGACCAAATACAGCAATATTATGATGACGAACGGCAAGCGTATGTAATACCTTATAATCCTGCTACACGAGAGTTTCAGCAGCACAATACTTCCGCCCTGACTGAACTCCCGAAAGATTTTATTATGGTACGGTTTCCCCATGCTGCCGAAATGGATGAACCGGGCTGGGCAAAAAAATACGGTTTCAGTCTCCCCAACTTCAAAAGCCTGGAGTCTTTCCAGATGCATCATGAAGCCCGCATCCTGCCCTGGGAGGAAACCGATGTGCCGATGCACATAAAGCGGAATACCGCCGAGCAATTAAGACCAAAAGAAGAATATGAAGTCAATGATATGCGTACGGATATCCCTTTTAGGCTACCCACCGATACGGCAAGGGCACTTCCAATACTCAACATACATGGGACGGAATTTATCGTGGATGTGAACCGTTTGGAGCTGCGGGAGAAAGCCAACCGGCAAAATGTTATTTCCTTTTTGGACATGCGGGAGCTTCCCGGTTCAGGATATGAGTTCCCTTACAGCCGAAAAAGTAAAGGCTTGCCCGGAATAGATCAATGGGATTATACCGTTGTCCAGATACCTGACTTCGTAGAGCTTGACCCGGCTGGTATGGCAAAAAAGCATGGCGTACCGGAAAGTGAAATACAGAATATGTCCGATTTTGATCTGATGGTAGATCAGACTGTCATTAATAAGCTGGAACAACAACAGATGTTGCCTACTATTGATATTGCGGGCCATACTTTTTATGTTGACCTTGCAAGGGACAGGCTCCGTCCCAAAGATGATATATGGTCACGCGGTATCATCTTCTCTGAACTTGAATATTACTACTCGCCGAAAAACGAAACATATACCATTCCCTATAATCAAAAAACACATACGTTCCAGGAAGTAAGTCTGAGCAGCAAAGAAATCCCGAAAGATGTAATCGTTGTCCAGATACCTCATGAAGATTGGCTGGACCCCATTTGGGCGAACCGGAGATACGGATTTAATGTAGTGGCCGGCCTTAAACAGAAAGGGCCGCAGTTACATTTTCAATCGAATATTATTCCGTGGGATCAGACCCGCTTTGCGGAGACCGTCAAAAGGAACAATAGCCAGCGGGTTAAGCCGGATCAAAAATCACCCATTATTTCTGTATCCAAGAAAAGCATCCCTGCGCATAACGTTCATAAGGTAAAGAAACGCGGGCGCAGCAGGTAGTCATTCAATTAAATTAAAACACACGAACATGGTTTCAAAAAATGATCCCGACTATATATTCGAGGAATATAAAGGACATACCATCGCCAGCCACAGGAACAATGTTGCTGAAAAGAACATCAATAACCTCATTATTGTTTATCGTACAGAAGACTTTCCCGAATACGGGTTTATAGTTGGTCTTGATGATTCCAAGCTGTCCGGGCGCAGGAAATCGTTTCCTCATAATATGGAAGACGCAAAAGGCTATATTGATTGGGTGGTTGAAGTGCGCCAGCAAAAAGAAGCGGCAAAAACAGAGCGGGAAAAACCAACGATGTTCATTGAAGGAACGGAATTTATCGTTGACGGGCTCAAAGATGAATTGCGGGAAAAAGCCAACCCGCAAAATGTGATGCGCGTAAAGGAAATGCAATATGTTGGTAACGGAAACGGATATACTTTTCATTATGATGTAAGTACCAAAAATTTTCCTACCAATGAAAGAAGAAGGGAACTGGCCTTTACAGATTCAACCGATCTGCAAATGGTGCAAATACCTGAGTTGACCAGCATTGACCCCATTGGTGTGGCCCAAAAATATAACCTGAGTTTGGAGGAGGTAAAAGGCAAGATCGACTTTGAGCTGACCATAGAGCCGGGCAGCCTGCTGGACCTGCGCTGGAATAAGGGCGTGTTGCCTACACTGGATATTGAAGGGCATACCTTTTATGTGGATCTACAGATGGATATGCTGCGCCCAAAAGATGATTTTAGTTCCAAAGGCATCGTGTTCTCCGAAATCGAGAAATTCTATGATCATGATACGCAACGCTACTTTATTCCATACCACCCGAAAGCACATGAGTTCCGGGACATAGATTACGAAACGATCACGCAAATTCCCAAAGACCTAATGGTTGTCTCCTTCCCGAACGAAGCCATACTTGACCCTGTTGGGTGGAACAAAAAGCATGGCTTTGACCTGATCGATGAAATGAAAGAACCGGGATTACGGATGAACTTTAAAGCCGTTACTGAAACCTGGGAACATATTTATGTACCTGAAAGGATCAAAGAGAATCTGGATAAGCTGCAAAAGGAGTCGAAAAAGGAAAAACCGGATCATACGGTTGACAAATCCCGAAAACGCGGGCGCAAGATGTAGCAACTGATGTATTAAAAAATGAAAAAATGAAAAATGACAAGCCAACGGTGATCATTGAGGGCACGGAGTTTCTCTTTGACATTGACAAAATAGTCCTTTCAGAAAAGGCAAATCCAGGCAACCGGATTTACTTTTCATCTATGCGGAATTATGAGACGCACTATGAGTTTGATTACAGCGGGGTTTCCAAAAAATTCCATGTTTTGCATTCTCCTTATCTGCGGAACAAACCTGTTGTTTTAGGCAAACCCGAAACGGCGCCCGCAGGTGATCCGCTTATTACCGTTAAGATACCCTGCATTGGTGAGATTGATCCGGACGGCATGTGCCGCAAATACGGGTGCACATTGAAAGATATTTCGGAAAAAACCGATTTTGAGATTATGGTAGACCAGGACATTTTTGGCAGAAGGATGGACGGTATTCCTGTAACCATAGACCTCGCCGGGAAAAGATTTGAAATTGATGTAGCTGGCAACGCATTACGTCCGCAGGATGGCAACGGGGAAACCATTTACCTGAACGCGCTGTATGATTACTTTTCCATAGACCGTGAATCGTATCGCCTGTTTTACAACACATCAACCTCCAGGGTTGAAGATCCGTTCAGGGATGGTACTATTGACAAAAACACTGACCGTTTGATCCTGGAGGTTCCCAGTCTATCCGACCTTGACCCCATCGGCACCAATTTGGGGTACGGGAATGATCCCCGCTATGGATTGATGTACAGGACGCTTACCATGCATTATGATCCGCAGACCATTCCCTATGAAGAATATATCAACACCTTGAAAAGCGAGCACCATTGGGCACTTCATAACCTGAATACCAAACCTTCAAAACCGGACCTGCCTACAGTGGATATAGAAGGAACAGCCTTCGTTGTTGATGTGAGCAAATTTGAACTTCGGGAAAAAGCCAATGAAGGCAATGTAATTTCCTTTAAAGATATGACAGACTTTGGTGAAGGGTATTCTTTTGAATACAACAGGAAAACTAAGAATATTCCCGATGTATTTGAGAAAAGCGATGTATTGATAGAGATACCGGAATTTGTGGGGCTTGATCCCGTTGGTATGGCACAAAAGTATGGCCTCACCGTGGATGAGGTAAAGACTAAAACTGATTTTGAACTGATGGTGGATCAGTATGCTTTTGACCTGCGGTTGAATAAAGGAAGGCTACCTACTGTTGATATTGCCGGTCATCTTTTTTATGTGGACATACGTATGGATATGCTGCGGCCAAAAGATGATTTTTTATCTAATGGAATAGTGTTCGATGAAATCGATCATTATTTTTCTGAAGACAGGAACGCCTACCTGATACCCTACGATCCAAAGAAACATGAATTTAGGGAACTGGATTACGATAAGATCACTGACTTTCCAAAAGACCTGATAGCGGTTCAGTTCCCATTCCAGAAAGACCTTGATCCTATTGGGTGGAACAGGCACGGTGGTTGGGATATAAAAGACGACTTAAAAAAGATCGGCGTAAAATCCCATTTCATCGCTCAAACAATTCCGTGGCAGCAAACATACTTGCCGGAAATTATAAAGGAGAACCTGAAAAGGCAACAAAAGCAGGCGAAAAAACAAAAACCGATGATCAAACCGCCAGTAAATAAATCGCAAAAAGGTAAAGGTCGAAAGATGTAGATCGACTAAAAAACTGCTGCTTATTGTACTTCATTTTCAAGTGTCAGGATTGTAGAATCCTGACACTTTTTTTATGCCCCGAAACCTCATCACAAAGCCACCTACTGCCAAGTAATTCCACTGAAAGACACATCGTTAGAGCGCTTCAATTTCCATGACATTTTTGTTCCGAAGCCCGCATGAAGCGGGAAAGTAGTAACAAAATAATTCAGTTCAAACATGGAAAAGCAAAGAAAAAAAGTGTGGCTGACAGGCGCTGCATTGCTGTCAGCATTTGGTGTATTCGCTCAAGGAAATGGAGGTGCGGGCATCAACGAGGCCACACAAATGGTGACCTCTTATTTTGACCCGGCTACCAAATTAATTTATGCCATTGGAGCCGTCGTTGGGTTAATCGGAGGTGTTAAGGTGTACAACAAATTCAGCAGTGGCGATCCCGACACGAGCAAGACTGCGGCAAGCTGGTTCGGTGCGTGCATCTTCCTTATTGTGGCTGCTACCATCCTTCGTTCATTCTTCCTTTAATCCGACGCCCTATGAGTAAATACAATATCAATAAAGGCATCGGAAGAACAGTTGAGTTCAACGGATTGAAGGCGCAGTACCTGTTCATTTTTGCAGGTGGATTGCTCGGTGTGCTGATCCTTGTGATGGTGATGTATATGGCTGGGGTGAACTCCTATATCTGCCTGCTTATTGGAGCCGGTGGTGCATCGCTCATTATCTGGCAAACATTTGCGCTCAATGGTAAGTACGGTGAGCACGGATTAATGAAGCTCGGTGCAAGAAAAAGACATCCGAAGTACATCGTCTGTCGCAAGCCTGCACATCGCTACCTGAAGTTAACCCATAAATCCAGTGCCGTATGAGAAACACCGCAAAGACCACGACACTGGAAAGTAAGTTTCCGCTGTTCGCAGTGGAGAACCATTGCATCATCTCCAAGGATGCAGATATAACGGCATGTTTTCGGGTACATCTGCCGGAACTGTTCACCGTAGCTGCACCGGAATATGATGCCATCCATTCGGCATGGCACAAGGCGATCAAAACATTGCCGGACTTTTCCATTATCCACAAGCAAGATTGGTATATCAGAGAGAACTACGATCCCGACATTGCGCAGGAGAACCAGAGCTTTCTTGCAAAATCTTATCAGCGCCATTTTAATGAGCGCCCGTTCCTGAACCATTATTGCTACCTGTTCCTGACCAAGACAACAAAGGAACGAATGCGGATGCAAAGCAATTTCAGCTCGCTTTGTAAAGGTGTTCTTATCCCCAAAGAAATCAGGGACAGGGAAACCGTTCGCCGTTTTATGGAGGCGGTCGCTCAGTTTGAGCGGATCGTGAACGATAGCGGGTTTGTGAAACTGGAACGCCTTAGCGAAGAAGACATCATTGGTGCGCCGCAAAGCCTGGGATTACTGGAGCAATATCTTACCCTGTCAAGGGAAGCGGGGACAGCTATGCAGGATATCGGCCTGGGAAATGAGGAAGTACGTGTAGGCAATAAACGTTTAAGTCTGCATACCTTATCTGATACGGACGACCTTCCCGGAACGGTATCGGCAAATACCCGATACGAAAAACTTTCAACAGACAGGAGCGACTGCCTTTTATCCTTTGCATCGCCTGTAGGGTTGCTGCTTAACTGTAATCACATTTACAATCAGTATCTGTTTTTAGATAACAGCGAAGAGAACCTGCGCAAGTTTGAAAAGTCCGCACGCAATATGCACTCCCTGGCAAGGTACAGTCGTGCCAACCAGATCAACAAAGAGTGGATCGAGCGTTATCTCAATGAAGCGCACAGCTATGGGCTTTCCTCTATCCGGGCACACTTCAACGTGATGGCCTGGTCAGACGATCCGCATGAGCTGAAGCACCTGAAGAACGACACGGGCAGTGCACTGGCATTGATGGAATGCAAGCCACGGCATAACACCACAGACGTTGCCACGCTGTATTGGGCAGCGATGCCGGGAAATGCAGGGGATTTCCCGGCAGAGGAAAGTTTTTATACGTTCATTGAACCGGCATTGTGCTTCTTCACCGAAGAAACTAATTACCAGAGTTCACCCTCACCCTTCGGTATTAAGATGGCCGACAGGCTTACAGGCAAGCCTATTCATCTGGATATTTCAGATCTGCCCATGAAGCGTGGCATCATTACGAACCGCAATAAGTTCATATTAGGTCCGTCGGGTTCAGGCAAGTCTTTTTTTACCAACCACATGGTACGACAGTATTACGAACAGGGCGCTCACGTTCTGCTCGTGGATACCGGTAACAGTTACCAGGGACTCTGCGAACTCATTAAGGGAAAAACCAAAGGACAAGACGGTGTGTATTTCACGTACACTGAGGATAACCCGATTGCTTTTAATCCCTTCTTCACAGACGATGGTGTGTTCGATATTGAAAAAAGGGAAAGCATCAAAACACTCATTCTTACCCTTTGGAAACGTGACGACGAACCCCCGAAACGCTCCGAGGAAGTAGCGTTATCCAACGCTGTGAGCGGTTATATCGAACGCATCAAACAGCATGAGGATTATCCTTCCTTTAACGGCTTCTATGAATACGTACAGAGCGACTACCGGGAAGTGCTGGAAGAAAAGAAAGTAAGGGAAAAAGACTTTGATCTTGCCAACTTCCTCAACGTGCTGGAACCGTATTACAAAGGCGGCGAGTATGATTACTTACTCAACTCTGATAAGCAACTCGACCTGCTTTCCAAGCGCTTTATAGTCTTTGAAATTGACGCGATCAAGGATCACAAAATTTTGTTCCCCATCGTAACGATCATCATAATGGAGGTCTTCATCAACAAGATGCGCAGGCTAAAAGGTGTGCGTAAACTCATTTTGATCGAAGAAGCGTGGAAGGCCATTGCGAAAGAGGGAATGGCGGAGTATATAAAATATTTATTCAAAACCGTCCGGAAATTTTTTGGCGAGGCTATCGTCGTGACACAAGAAGTCGATGATATTATCCAATCTCCCATCGTAAAGGAAAGCATCATCAATAATAGCGACTGCAAAATTTTATTAGACCAGCGCAAATACATGAACAAATTCGATGACATCCAGGCAATGCTTGGCCTCACCGAAAAAGAAAAATCCCAGATCCTTTCGATCAATATGAACAATGATGCCAGCAGGCTTTACAAGGAAGTCTGGATCGGGCTGGGCGGTACGCACTCGGCTGTATATGCCACCGAAGTTAGCCTGGAAGAGTACCTGGCCTATACCACAGAGGAGTCGGAAAAAATGGAAGTGATGCAACTCGCCCATGAACTGGATGGCAATGTGGAAATGGCCATCAAACGCATTGCTCTTCAGAGGCGTGAAAAAGCAGACAACTATTAACCCATTTTAAAAAACTGGAAAGATGGAAAAAGAAAAAATCACACTGCCCATAGGGGGCAACAAGGCTTTAATATTTGAAGCCGATCCCGCAAACAAGGAGGATCAAGATTTTGCAAAACTATGTAAGGATGTTGCAGCCACCAAGCCTCAAAGCCTACAGGATTTTTTTATCCGGCTCAATGATCTGCAACAGAAACAATCCACTGGAGTCGGCAGAAAAACGGGCAGGAAGATATAATGCCTTCCACCTGAAGGAGACAAGAAAAATAATTATTAATCATTTTAAAAATCAGGAAACAATGAAAAAGATCATGTTAGTAGTGTGTACGGCAATCATGCTTGCCGTAGCACCTTGTGCAAAAGCGCAATGGGTCGTGACCGATCCCGGAAATCTTATATCCGGTATTCTCAATAGTGCCAATGAAATTGTACAGACTTCATCCACGGTGTCTAATGTGGTGAAAAACTTCAACGAGGTAAAGAAAGTGTACGACCAGGGCAAGGAATATTACGACAAACTCAAAGCCGTGAACAATCTTGTCAAAGATGCACGTAAGGTGCAGCAGACTGTTTTACTTGTAGGTGATGTTTCCGAAATGTATGTAAAGAATTTTGGAAAGATGATGAACGATCCCAATTTCACACCACAGGAGCTTTCGGCAATTGCTAATGGCTATTCCACATTGCTGAACGAAAGCACCGAACTGTTAAAGGAGTTGAAGCAGATTGTTTCCTCCAACGGCCTCTCACTGAACGACAAGGAGCGCATGGACATCATTGACCGTGTGTACAAAGAAGTTAAGGACTATCATAATCTTGTCCGCTACTATACCAACAAGAATATTTCTGTGAGCATTCTGCGGGCAAAAAAACAGAACAACACCAAAAGAGTGCTGGAGCTATATGGTACTGCTGAACAAAAATACTGGTAAGCTATGGAATGGGAAAATCTTCATCAACTCCTGCGCTCGCTGTACGATGAGATGGTGCCATTATCAGCAGACATGGCGGCAGTGGCAAAAGGTATAGCCGGGTTAGGCGCGTTATTCTATGTGGCTTTAAAGGTATGGCAGGCACTCAGTCGGGCAGAACCGATAGACGTGTTTCCTCTTTTAAGACCTTTTGCCATCGGGCTTTGCATAATGTTCTTCCCAACCATTGTGTTGGGGACTATCAATGCGGTATTAAGCCCGGTGGTGAAAGGCACAAATGCTATGCTGCAAAATCAGGTACTTGACCTGAACAAGCTGCAAGAACAAAAAGACCTGCTGGAAAGGGAGGCAATGCTTCGTAATCCCGAAACAGCCTATCTGGTATCGGACGAAGAGTTTGATAAAAAGCTGGACGAGCTGGGTTGGTCACCTTCCGACCTGGTAACGATGTCGGGCATGTACATGGAAAGAGGAATGTACGATCTAAAGAAAAGTATCCGCGACTGGTTCCGGGAACTGCTCGAAATGCTTTTTCAGGCGGCGGCATTGGTCATTGACACGATACGAACGTTCTTCCTGATCGTGCTTTCAATACTGGGGCCGATAGCTTTTGCCATATCGGTGTGGGATGGCTTCCAGTCCACGCTTACGCAATGGCTCACGCGATACATCAGTGTATATCTGTGGTTGCCCATCGCCGATATGTTTAGCTCTATGCTCGCCAAAATCCAGTCGCTTATCCTGGAGCGGGACATCGAGATGCTGGCTGATCCCACCTACATACCTGATACCTCCAATACGGTGTATGTGATATTCATGCTGATTGGCATTGTCGGCTACTTCACCATTCCAACAGTAGCGGGTTGGGTCATTCAGGCAGGAGGCGCAGGGAACTTTATGCGCAATGTCAACCAGACCGCATCGAAAACAGGAAATATCGCAGGTGCCGGTACCGGAGCTGTGGCAGGCAATATCGGTGGCAGGCTATTGAACAAATAATAATCATTAATAGAAATGGAATTTAAGACTTTAAGAAACATCGAAAACAGTTTCAGGCAAATAAGGCTATATGCCATTGTATTTGCCGTACTCTGCATCAGCGTGGTGGGATATGCCGTTTGGCAATCCTACCGCTTTGCGGAGCAACAAAGGCAAAAAGTTTATGTGCTTGACAACGGCAAATCATTGATGCTGGCACTCTCGCAGGACGCAAGTATTAACAGGCCGGTAGAAGCCCGTGAGCATGTACGTCGCTTTCATGAACTGTTCTTTACGCTGGCACCGGACAAAAATGCCATCGAAAGCAATATGAAGCGGGCGTTCAACCTTGCCGACAAAAGCGCCTTTGATTATTACAAGGATCTTTCGGAAAAAGGTTACTACAACCGGATCATATCCGGCAACGTACAGCAACGCATCGAAGTGGACAGTGTAGTCTGCAATTTTGACAACTATCCCTATGCCGTAAGAACTTATGCCAAACAGTTTATCATCCGTTCAAGCAATGTAACAAGGCGCAGCCTGGTTACCGCCTGCTATCTGGTCAACTCTGTTCGATCCGACAACAACCCGCAGGGCTTTAATATCGAAAAGTTTGCTGTGTTGGAAAACAAAGACGTGGAGGTCATAGACCGCTAAAATCAATATTATGGAAGCATTATCAGATTTGAACACGTTTGCGAAAATCCTTACTGACAAAGGATATGACGGTTATTTCCATACGCAGGGTGCGTATGCCGGAAAGCTGAAAGAAAGTATTGGCGAATACCTGGACAACTGCCGCAATGGTGTAGAGGGTGTAGCTAAGCCTGTATTGTTATTGACGGGATACCTGCAATGGTCGGGTGAAGACAAACCGCGAATTGAATGCAGCATGTGGGTAAAATACCAGAACGGAAAATTTAACCTCCAAAAAATGGAGGTCACGAAAAAAGATCGTTTTGGTCAACTGCTGAAAAAAACAGAATTAAATAACCTGTCTACGATTGGCGCACCCAGATCAAAAGAGGCTATTGCTATGGTCAGTGATGCGGCCATACAAAACGTTGTTTCCCGCACCGGGCGAAGGCTATAAAAATCGCAACAAAAATTATGGAATGAAAAATTTAAGAACAATCATCAATAACCGGATCGACAAGCTCGATGAACGGTGGCGTGCATTGCCCTGGAAAAAACAGCACCGATATATGTTGTTGCTCTTTGCCGGTTATGCGTTACTGTCTGTCATCGTCATCGTGAAAGTATGTTATGACGTTGGCAAACCCAACGAGGGAATGAGCATCGAGCATATTGAGAACCCGGTTATCAAACAAAAAAAGTCCTCGGTTCCATCGCAGGACAGTATTTCAAAAATTCTTAAAAATAAAATGTATGAAAGATAACGAAAACAAAAGAGTGAGTTTTCTGGTCGAGGAAGATGACCAGAAAACCGGTACAGATGCACCCAATGAGCGTGTGCATAAAAAGGCTGAAAAACTTAAAAAGCCGATCATTTTTATCCTGATGGGTATTGTGTTTTTCGGTTGCATGTACCTGATCTTCAAACCTTCTTCTGACAAGAAAAAAGTAGAGGATATCGGTTTAAACGATGCCGTGCCGCAAGCCACCGATGCAGGACTTCAATCTGATAAACAAAAGGCTTACGAACAGGAAATGCTCGAAAAGAAAATGCAGGAAAAACGTGATGCACTGACCTCGCTTTCTGACTACTGGAGCACTGACAGTGCAACTGATGAGCAGATGGAGCAGCCGGAGGAAGGCATTGGAGAAGACACTGGCTACGAAGATGGCAAAAAAAGGTCGGGTAATCCTGCCCTGAATAGTTACCGCAATGCGCAGAGTACCCTGAGCTCATTCTATCAGGATAACAACTACGAGACACAGGAACTGCGAAAGCAGGTTGAAGAACTGAAGGAACAACTGGCAGAAAAAAATGTACCTCCGACCTCTACGGTACAGGATCAACTGGCCCTGATGGAAAAATCTTACGAGATGGCTTCACGCTATCTGCCTTCAGGTATGAATAATCCTGCACAGTCAGCCAAAGGCGATTCCGCAACTGCGGCATCGTCCCAGGCCACGCAAAAGGAACACTTTGCAGCATTCACCCCGAGCCGAAAAAATGCTGTTTCCGCCCTTTACCGTGAGCCGACCGACAGTGCTTTTCTTGCAAGCTGGAATGAAACCCGGAACCGGGGTTTTTATACGGCGGGTGTTTCGGAGCAGGTGATACAGCCTAAAAACAGCATCAGGGCGGTGGTACAGGAAACACAGACCATTATGGAGGACAGTGATGTGAAACTACGCTTGTTGGAACCTGCCCATATCACAAATAGGATTATTCCGCAGGGAACTACCATAACAGCCAGAGCCAAGTTTGGGAGCAATCGCCTCCAACTAAAAGTTACTTCTATTGAATTAGATGGCTATTTCATGCCTGTAGATATTACGGTATATGGTCTTGACGGGCAGCAGGGATTAAGTGTACCATATTCTCCCGAAATGAACGCCTTAACGCAAATCGCCTCCAACATGAGCCAGACTTCAGGCACCAGCATTATGATGACTCGTTCGGCAGGGCAGCAAATGGCGGGTGACTTGAGCCGTGGCGTGGTACAGGGCATATCCGGCTATTTTTCCAAAAAAGTGAAAACACCAAAAGTAACCGTCAAGGCAGGCCATCAACTTTTCCTTGTTTCAAAAAACTAATTGTTCAACACTAAATAAATAAGTAAGAAATGAAAACATTGTTTAAAAGTATATTGGTTTTGACCTGTATTGTCGCAGGCCATTTCCACTCGTATGCACAGCAGGCTGCAACTACTACAACCAAATTAAATATGGGTAAGGTGGAACCTTACCAGATGGAGGTCACCTATAACAAAACTTCTCACCTGATCTTCCCTGCGGCTATCCGGTATGTGGACTTGGGTAGTGAGTATCTCATTGCCGGTAAAGCGGAGGATGCCGAAAATGTCTTGCGTGTAAAAGCATCTGTGAGAGATTTTGATGAAGAAACTAATTTTTCGGTGATCACCGATGACGGTCGTTTTTACAACTTCAATGTTTTTTACAGCCCAAATCCCCCAACAATGAACTACGACCTGCTTACGATGCAGAAGATGTCCAGCAGGGAAAATAGTAATGACGTGCTTTTTGAAGAACTTGGAAAGAACCCGCCTTCGCTTGCCGGACTGATATTAGAAACAGTCTACAAAAAGAACAAAAGAATCGTTAAGCATATTGGCTCAAAAAGCTATGGCATCCAGTTTTTGTTAAAGGGCATATACGTTCATAACGGGAAGTTTTATTTCCACACCGAATTGAGGAACAAAAGCAACGTTCCTTTCAATATTGACTTCGTGAACTTCAAGGTAGTTGATAAAAAAGTAGCCAGGCGCACGGTGGTACAGGAAAAACCGATGGTGCCGCTTCGGTTGTATAAACCACTGGATGAAATCGCCGGTAACACCGTTGAGCAAAACGTATTCCTGCTGGACCAATTTACCATTGCCGATGACAAGGTATTGGTTATCGAAATCTTTGAAAAGAACGGCGGCAGGCAGCAAACCTTACAGGTAGAAAATTCCGACCTGGTAAACGCAAAGCAAATAAAGGATATGCACCTAAAGATTAATTAATCCAAACAGAAAGAACAATGAGAATATACATTTTTGCCGTAATGCTTGCGATGTTAAGCATTACGGCTGTACAGGCACAGCGTATGCTTCCCAAACAAAAGGGGGTGGAAATTAACGCAGGTTTATTGTCCAAAGAAGTAAGCGACAATTATTATCTGAATATCATGCTTACTGTAAACGGAAAGAATGGCAATTACTGGCTGTGGGGTGCGGAGTACACACATCAGGTTGCCGATTACAGGGATTTGCAGATACCATTGGAAGCCTATACGGGCGAGGTGGATTATAGTCTTCAGTTATTGGGCGATGCAAGAAAGACCATTACGCTGAATGCAGGACTCAGCGCCATTGCAGGCTACGAAACCATCAACCGTAGTAAGACAATGCTTTATGACGGTTCAATAATTCTCGATAAAAACAACTTTATCTACGGAGCCGGAGGGCGGTTGTCTTTTGAAACCTATCTGTCCGACAGGTTTGTCCTACTCCTGCAAGGTCGTACCAAAGTAGTTTGGGGTACGGATTTAAAACAGTTTCGTCCATCGGCAGGTGTTGGACTAAGGTTTAACTTTTAAAAAGAACAAACAATGAAACGATTATTGAATAAAAGCAAATTTCTGTGGATGCTTGTCCTGGTCTTTACAAGTGCCATCATGTTATCATCCTGTGATAAGGACGAATTGGAGATACAACAAAATTACCCGTTTGAAGTTAAAGTGATGCCTGTTCCCGCAGACATGGCGAACGGACAGACCGTTGAAATAAGGATTACCATACAACGTGCGGGCAACTTCAGTGACGCCCAGTATTACATCCGATACTTTCAGTTCGAAGGCATAGGAGCCTTACGATACTATAATGAAACGCCATACCTGCCCAATGATCTCTACCCATTACCGCAGACACAGTTCAGGTTATATTATACATCGGCTTCTGCGGTGTCGCAATCCTTTGATATTTGGATTTCTGACAATTTCGGTAATGAAAAGCAGTTGAGCTTTCAATTCAATAGTAGCGACTAAAATTGAGGGGTATAAAAAATCGAACAAAAGTCCTCGAAGTATTTTTTATGATCGGGGACTTTTGCTGTTTGCGGACTTTTGTCACTTGATTTTTCGCAGGAACCGCACTCCGGCAGAAGGTCTTGTAATGGAATACATTCGGAATAGAAAATGGCGATTAATTTTCTTAAATTTATACTTGTGAAATTGTAAAGATTAAGAATATGGTTGCATCATTGGTATTGGGTATTATAGCGCTGGTGTTGGGCTTAGTTCTGCGATATTGGATTAATCGGCGGAAATTTTACCGGCGCAGTCCTACCGGCGCTGAGGGCTTTTCATCTTATGAGAAGTCGGTTGCCATTAAGTTTATTGAACGGGTTGGCAAATGGATAGCTTATGCCCTGATTATTTTTGGGTTATTATTTTTATGGAGCTATTCAAGGCAGAAAAAGGCAAAAGAAAAAGCATCTCAAAACGTAGAAACACAAAATTCTCGGTAAGCATACGATAACAAATCTTAAAGTAAATCGGATACCTTGAAAGGGTATCCGATTTTTTTTGCTTATAGAACTGTAAATGTAAAAAGTGGCGCATCTGAATGCTGCTTTTTTACACATCGAGGCAATTCTGTGCACTCCAAAGATGCATCATTTTAAAAATAAAGAGGAGTTTGGTATCTTTGCAGAAATATATTGAAAATCTTAAAGTGTTTTTGCTTTAAGTCTCGATACTGAAAACTGGTAATTTTTATATCTCCGAGACAATAAGTAAGAACGCTCATGCTATGGCGTGGGCGCTCGCTTATTCGGAGACAGGCATACCAGTGCCCCAGTATCGGTAAGTGTGGTTGCCTGCGCTTTTTTTTGTACAGTGCTCCACTAAACCCAAAAAACAAGAATATGGACACTGGCAGCAAAAACTATCCCGCCCTGAACATTCCCGCCGCTGAGCTATCTGCTTTTACAGTGTGTATTGACCTTTTTATCATCTCCCTCAAAAATGGAGAATTGATCCGGTTTACGCCCGATGATGTCGGGCGATTTTACGACTGGTTAATCTCTCATAGCGTGAGGGATATAAGAACGACCGATTTACTCAATGATGCTGCTAAAAATGAAGAGATGTCTTAACTCAAATAAAAATGGAAAACTATGAGCGAACAAAAAATAATAAAAATAGCTATTATAGATGACCACGATCTACTCAGGGAGAGTATCTGCCAGTTTCTCAAAGATCATGGTCTTGAAACTGTGTTTGAAGCCGAAAACGGCCAGTTGGCATTGATAAAAATGGAAGCCTGTGAAATGCTCCCCGATCTGTGTATTGTTGATGTCAATATGCCGGTTATGGATGGATTTGAGACGGTCAAATCACTACGGGCAAAATATCCATTACTGAAATTCTTGGCGTTCAGCGTAAACGATGATGAGAATGATGTGGTGCAAATGCTTCGCAATGGGGCCGATGGATATATCCTGAAAGGCGCAGATCCCCAGGAACTGGCAAAGGCAATCCGTGTTATCTGCGATGGGGGACGTTATTTCAGTGCTGGTATATGCGAAGTAGCAAAGGAATATTTTAAACCTCGATTACAATCATAGGTTTCTTTGCTACTTTCTTTTTCGCCATCTCACGAAAGAAAGTAGTCTTGGTCGGTCGGCAACAACAGCGGCGTTCTTTTGCTTCTCCTATGTTTGTATAATATAATTTAAGTGAAGAAGGGCGAGAGCAGATTTTGCTTTAAATAGCCTAACGGTATATTCAAGAAAAGAGACTGCCTCCTCTTCTTTTACCTTTTAGAATCTGAACAGAATGTAAGGAATACACTCCTATTTGAGGTCGTATAGCCAGTATATCCACTCAGGAGAAAAGATGAGAAAAGGTTATCACTTACCTAAACCAATTAATATGAAGATATTATTAAAACAAACAGTCGGAATTGATGTTGCACAAAAGGAATTAGTTGTGTCACTTGGTCGGATGGACGAGCAGATCAGTATTGAAGTTTATGCTTACAAAGTATTTCCCAATACTAAAAAAGGGTTTTCGAGTCTTGTATTGTGGGTTAATAACCAAACATTAACCACTACGGAAGTACGTTATGTAATGGAAGCAACAGGGGTTTACCATGAATCTTTAGCCTATTATCTATGCAGTGTTCAAAAACAAGTCAGCATCGTTTTACCAAACAAGATTAGTAATTATGTGAGAACACTTGATATAAGAACGATTACTGACAAGAGTGCTTCACAAGCAATTGCTAGATTTGGCTTGGAAAGGCAATTGGAAGTTTGGCAGCCTCCTCTAAAAATATTCAATGATTTGAGGCAGCTTTGTCGGGAACGTGAGCAGTTGGTACAGGAACGTACCATGTTAAAAAATCAGTTGCATGCTGAACGTACTTCTGCAACATCAAGTGAAAAGTCAGTTAAAAGAACAAACAAAAGAATAGCCTTGATTGATACGCAGGAAAAGGAGATACGGGAAGAAATTGCTAAACTCATCAAAGGAGATGAGGTATTAGCAGAAAAGATGAAAATAATATCTTCTATACCTGGAGTTGGAAATTTGACTGCCGTGACCATTATCGCTGAAACCAACGGTTTCGAACTCATAAAGAATAAAAGGCAACTGGTTAGTTATGCTGGATTAGATGTAAGAGAAAAGACATCTGGTACCTCCGTAAAATCCAAACCCCGTATATCCAAGCGGGGTAATCGGAATTTAAGGAAAGTCATGCACTTTCCAGCACTGGCTGCGATTAGAACCGATGAAAGGTTCAGAGATATCTTTTTAAGATTGGTTTCAAGGCATGGCATTAAAATGAAAGCTATCGTTGCCATCCAAAGAAAAATATTAGAATTGACTTTTATCCTCTGGAAAAACAATTCTTATTATAACTCGGAATATGCATATCAAATTTTGCCGTCCGCAGCAATAGCTATGTAATGGAGAGTTGAGTTACTTATAGTTAAGTTATCTATCCACATAAATTCTTTAAGAGGGTATTAGTTTATTTGCTATTACCAATAGATACTATTGCCTTTTTATACCTATGAAAGCAAGGTATTCAATACATCGTTATAAGATTAAAATTGATATAAGAGATAGCCAAGCAGTGCTCCGCCCAAGACAATGAATGCACTGTTGATTATTTTGAATTTAAAAACGATAATTGCACTAATCAGTGCTATGCTGATTGTCTTCCAATCGGTTATGGTTTCTTTACCCATTGTAAAACAAACAGCAATAATAATGGCAACAGATGCTATATTTACAGCATCCAGGGAAGCTGACAACCCCTTAGAATTTCTCATTTTTTTCATCAGAGGGTTAAGCAATGCTACCAATACAAACGATGGAAGAAAAATAGCAATCGTTGAGATAACAGCCCCTGATAATCCATTGATTTGATAACCTATAAATGTAACTGATGAAAAAACAGGACCTGGTGTAAATTGGCCAACTGCAATAGCATCCATCAATTGCTGTCGGGTAAGTAAGCCGTTTGCTACCAATTCCGTATCTAAAAATGCGAATAACACATAACCGCTTCCGTAGAGAATAGCACCAATTTTTAAAAACATCCAAAATAATCTGGTGTTTGTTTCTGAAAGTAATTGATTGTTTGCAATTTGAAAAAAAAGGACGGGAACAAAACTTTGCAACGTAATATTTTTTTGATCTTGAATATAAAACAAACCCAATGCAAACAGTCCTGCACCAAACATTAAATACATTTCCCCGATTCCGAATAAAGACAAGACCAATACAGCGATACCTATAAATGCTAATAAAATTGACTTAATCGATTTTTTGGCTAATGGAAAAATTGCCCCGATAATGATGGCTATAATGGCTGGTTTGATACCGTAAATAAACGGCTGTATTTCGGGCAACTGTCCGTATTGTTTGTACAGCCATGCAAAAATACCAGTAATGAAAACCGCTGGAAAAATAAAGCACATACCTGCAACCAGCAGTCCTTTCCAGCCCCCTTTGTCGTAGCCAATGTGTATCGCCATTTCAGTACTATTGGGACCGGGAATAAGATTGGTAGCTCCCAATAAATCTAAGAAATGCTGTTCGCTCATCCATTTTCTTTTGGCAACAACTTCCTGCTGCATCATTGCAATATGTGCTGCAGGGCCTCCAAAACCTATGAGTCCCAGTTTGAGAAAGAGTTGGGCAATTTCTTTTATACGAATATCACGCCCCATTCCTCATTAAGATTTTATCAAGAGACCAATTACCTCCTCCTTTAACTAAGAGAAATATACTTCCTAGAAGCATTGCCCAATCAGTACGGCTTCCATGAAGAAGCTCCCAGAAGCCCTCATTTGCCAATACTTCAGCTTTGGTAGTTGCGAAAGCGACAAGCATTATTATGATTAACGGAATACTGGCTAAACGAGTCAGCAGACCCACTAAAAGTAAAACTCCACATAGGATTTCGAAAAAACCAACAAAACTTCCCAAAAAATCAGGTGATGGAAAACCGATTTTTTCAAAGCGGCCAGCACCACGAATGGCTGGAAATAAAAATTTTTGAACTCCTTCGGAAAAGAAAACGGCACCAACAATTAAGCGGACTATAATTGTGGTTTTTGAGTTGTCGGTATTAATGATTCTTTTGAGCATATTAAGCGAATTTTTTTATTATAATTGGATTATACAAATTGTAAATTCGGGCCACAAGCAAAGCAATAGGAATACTCAGAACGGCAGGAACAACAATATCAGCTGGATAATGCACTCCAAGATAAACCCTGCTTAGACTGACAAATACTGCCCAAGGGATAAGAACAAAAGGCAGCCATTTCAATTTGTCCCTAGCTACCAGCGTCAGGTAGAATGCCAACGAAAACACATTGGCTGCATGGGATGATATGAAACCAAACTTTCCACCTCTGTAATTATTAACAATGTGAAGCTTATTTATTAAATCAGGGTTGTGGCTCGGTCGTAATCTTTCAAATATTGGTTTGAATATTCCTGAAGCTACCTGATCACTTATAGTAATTAGTAAAACTATCAGCAATATCATAAAAATCGCATCTTTTCGATATTTCCATATCAACAGTAATAACAGAAATCCATAAAAAGGGAGCCATGTGTATTTTTCACTGGCAAACCACATTACATTATCCCAAAACTTACTATGGTTGCCATTTAGCCAAAGCAGGATATCTATATCTAATTGTTTTATAGACTCTATCATTATCTTCTTATTGGTGATTGTCTTTCTGTTGGAGTTTTTACAGTAAAAAATGGAACTCTTTCCATTGCGTGACAACTTACGCAGCTATTGGTAAGCACTTTAAAATTCTTGTTGAACACAGCGGTGTCTCTTTTTGCAAGAGCTTTTCCCATTTCTGGAAGAGTTACATCCAGAAAATGTTTTGCCGATTTCGTACGTTTAGGTCTTCGCTCCAATCCGTTTTCGATTGCTTTTTGTATTTTCTCTAATTGATAATCCGCATATTCCCAATTTTCATCCTGTCCCGCCCAAAACAATTCCTGGTAGCGATAGCCAGTTTCTACCATTGTGTTATCAAAGCCTCTAAACTGATTTTCTATGATTTCCAGTTTCTCCTGTTCGGTACCTTTTATCCATTTGCCTTGTACTGTTTCTGTTTTTTGGTTACAGGCAGCAAAGAGCGTTAACGATAGCAGAATTAAAAAATACCTCATGATATCCTATTTTTAGTTTGTCTTACAAACTTCATACAATGAATTGTATAATGACGGTATATTTGAAAATAATATGGTAGCTCTTAAAGACTGCGAAATACCTGCGGTGTAGAACCTGTATGGCGCTTGAAATATTTTATAAAGTGAGAAGTGTCATTAAAGTTTAAAGTATACGCCACTTCTGAAACAGTATTATCGGTATACAGTAATAATCTTTTTGACTCACTAATCATGTATTCTGCTATAACATCTGCCGCTGGCTGATTGAGCTCTTTTCTACAGATAGCATTTAAATTTTGGGGCGTCGTGTTCAATTGCCCGGCATAGTGAGCAACATTATTTTTTAAATCATCTGTCTGATTGAGGAGCTCCCTAAATAATAAGATAGTATTGTTGGTTTTATGCTTATTGACTGGAAAAGATGCAGGAATACTGATGATTTTTGCCAGTAATGCCTTTAATACTCCTTCTATCACACTGAAATCTTTCTCATCAATAAGTAACTGAAATAATTTAGATATGGCATTATTATGCTCCAGACGAAGGCAGCTCAATGCACTTACCTGAGACAAAATTCTTTTCAGCTCACTATCCAGCGATTTATCAACAAATCCTTTTTTTAGAAGCAATACATAACCTTCAGGTACTGAATCAATATCCCAATGATGTACCTGTTCTTTTCGGACAAAAAATACTGTTGGTGGTATTATAGGGAATTCTGTATAATCAATAGTATGTGTACCACTTCCCTGTGACAGATATATAATTTCAAAATAGCTGTTGTGCTTATGTGGTATGGTCTTGCGAATTTCCTTTCTGAAAGGTGAAACTTTTATAAGCTCTGCAGATTCAATTTTACTTTTTATGGTTACGGATTTTTTCAAATTATTTTTATTACTAAATTACTCAATATAATTATCTGTAGTTAGCTTTTTTTAATACTATTATTAAAGTTTAAACTTCTGCAAGTTATTTATAAAAAGATTTGGATAATAACACAGAATCTTTTCTTTGGTCGCTTATATGGAAAGAAAAGAAGTCTGCCAGAATAAAGAAAGGGATAACGAATATCCCACAAACATGAGCGCAACCTGTTTTTGTAAAATGCTCAAAGAGATATTGTGCATCGGGGACATTTTACCAAAGGGGTTGCTCCGCTTTACAGCAAAAAGACTGCCCCGCCCGTCGGCAGGGAGTGTCTTTTTGCCCGCCCCGATAGCCATCGGGGGCGGGTCAGGCTATGGGAATGGGCTGTGTGCGGAACTCCCCGATATTATGAAAAAATCCCCTGTATGGTGTTAGACCTTTACGGAACAGGTTCCATAACAAGGAACATCCCATTTGAGCAAGCGAGCCGTTTATGTACAAATCCTGCTTTTCCAATGCTTCCGCCAACGAACAGCTTGGCGTGTCGTCCTGCTCTTCGGCTTGCTTCAATAGGTCGCCAAATTCTTCGGTAACAAAAGGCATGACGGCTGCTGTTTCATATCGCTCGGACTTGGGTTGCCGTATCTCCCTGATAGTGGATAGTATGACCTGTCCAGTATAAAGGGTATTACCAAAGTCAAGCCAATAGCTTGGACGGTTTGTATAATACCTGCCGCTGTTCATTTTTTTCAATATATCGGCTATTTCAAATCTTGCTGCTACGCTATCAACGCAGGTAATAAAAATATTCGCCTCTGCATGTTCGGGCAACCTACCTAAACTGTCTCTTTCAAATTTTCGATTTTCTGCTTTCCAGTTTGTACCCTCGCAACGGTTTGCCCTATTTATCAGGGCTACCGATTTATACAGTCCTTTTTCACATTCCGAAAAACGCTGTCGTCCCAAATTTGCTTCCGTTACAATATCATCGTCCCATAACCGAACGTGCAAACCTGCATGTCCCAAAGCTATAAGGCTATGATTCATTTCCAACAAGCCTGTAAGAACTTTCGAGCCTGTACCACCTGCACCGATCAGGTTTACCGTTACAGGATTGGTGGCGTCTATTAAATCGCTGTCCGTAAAATGGACTTTTATTTTATCTGTATTCATTGTAAAAAATCGTTTAAGGTTATGTTACTCTTTTTCAGTACCTCTTTGGGAAATACATCTCCAGTTGCGATAAGATGCTCCCAAAGGCTTACACAATTGCCGTTAATCGGATTGTAGTCCTGCATCAGATGGCTGAAATAGGAATTAAAAAAGTAGCCTTCCCACGCGGTGATAAATTCCTCCAGTGATGCGGTTTTCTTAATACGCACATCCACCGTCCCCATACATACATTTCCTTCCTCGTACACGTTAAAAAATGGCGCATTATAAAGCGTTGTACGTGTGGTGGGTCTGCGGTTGGATGCCAATGCAAAAACATACAGGCTGTTTCTGCCTGCCACCCACAGCATCGGCGGTACATGGGCGGTTCCTTTGGGAATGCCCAACTTTTCGGTAAAGTATAGTTCCCTTTTCATGGTTTTGGTAAACCATATCGCCATGCCTTTCTGCGGGTCAAGGTGTAAAATGTGGTTACCCAAAATGCCGTTAACTTTCAGGCAGGGTTCTTTTTCTTCCTTTGCCGTCTTCAATGCTTTTGCCAGTTGGTTTGCTTCCCTTACCGTCAATGGATGGGCATTGATGGGTGTACCATTGCTGTCCATGTCGAAGTATTCCACATAAGTATCTGTGTTGGTTCCTTTCGTTTGATAGAATACCAAAGCAGTTTTGGGGTGGTACAGCGTTCCGAAGTTTCCTGTTATATCGTTCATCGTTTCTTTTTTTAAATGTTGCTTAGTAGGTATGCCAGTTCCTCCATTAAGATGAACAAGCGGTTTTCAAAATCGAGATTGTTGCCCGCTATGTCGTTTCCGTCAAAGCGCTTAATAATAATAGGTTCCTCCATTTGCCCGTATTCCTGTAAATCCGTATTTACACATTGTTCGAGGTTTTCGTTTAACCAGCCTTTTCCATCGGCACAAAATGAAACGTACTTATCCATTGGAATGACGTTTTCCATGTCGTCTTCTTCGGCTTCGCCATTGGGTCGGGCATTGCGAAATACTTTTTCATTAGGGTATCGTTGATATAGTTCAAACGCTTCCTGGGCAAGTTTCAGGCAATCGAGGTCTAAGGCATCTGCGGTTTTAAGCCTTGCAAGACGTTGCCCGAAAAATGTAAGGTTGGCAAGGTGGAAAATTTTCTGTTCCATGCGGTCTCCAATCCATTCAGCCTGTTCTAACTCACTTAGGTAGATGCTCGTTTCGTCCGTATATTCATCACTTACTACCCATTCCTTCAACATCTCGTACTGCCAGTACAGGAAGCTGTTTTCCTGCCTGTAATACGGTATGTCCGCTATGTGGTACAGGTAAGTACATACCGATAACAAAAGCTGTGCGGTATATTTCCTTTTTGGGTTTTTGAGCATTCGGTACAAAGGCACTACGGGAATATAGAACAATGTAGCACCTGTATTGTATCGTTCCTCGCTCGTCAAATATGTTTTCCTGCTATCCTGTAGGAGTTTAATTTCTTCCCAATCCCTTACGTTTCTTCCCAACCGTTCCTGCGTGTCCCATAATGCCAATGCGATATTGTACGGATAGCCATAAGACTGCGTTTGCATGGGCTGTATGGCGTAATGCTCGGCAAGTTGGGAAAGGGACTTATAAAAATCCCTCTCCGTTTTTGCAGATTTCCCACAAGCCTGTACGGTTTCCGTTTCTTTCAGCTTTGGCAGGAAGGAACATTTTAGAAAACCATTGGCAACATGGTTATTGGTACGGACTGTCGCTTGTCCTTTTGTATCTCTGCTGCATACTTTGGACGGATCATCCAGTTTGCGAACTCGCTCAACTGGCGGTGCAACCGTTTTTGCTTTGGCTCTTTGGGTAGGCATATCGTACCCGATATGATATGTTGTTGCATAAGTCATCGTTTTACTATTTTTTAGATTAACCTTTTGTTCCCATTACGCTCTCAAAACGGTACTGCACCGTATCTTCCCTGATAGCAGGTGCGGATATTTTTGCAGTGGTGAGTATCGGGTAGGTATTGGAATAGAAATTCAATACTGCCTGTACGCTCCATTGGGGTTCGGGGTCTGTCAACCTGATTTCCTGCCCTTTGTCTTCAAACAGGAATATGCGTTCTAACTGTGTTGCTAATAACATGATTGCTGATTTTTGGCGTTGAACAATTTGTTTTACTCTGCTTGCCCGAATAGGCTCGGTGATGCGAACTTGTCGGACAATTGCGATTTACGTTTGCGTATTGCCTCGGCGTTTTCGGGGTATTCGGTTGGGTCGGGTACTTTCATCCATGCTTCACGGTGTTTGCCCTCTTTTTCCAGTTCATCCGCTTTTGTCATTGCTTCTTTGTACTTCTTGTCCCTTGCTTCCTTTTCCCTGCGCTCTTTGTCTGCTTTTTCCTTCTCCATAGCAGATTGCTTTTGCGCTTCCTCCAATTGCTTTAAAAAGGCTTCCATGTTCACCATTAATCCCGAAGCCTTTTCAATAGGTGCGGTTATCCGCTCAAAATATCCCTCGTCCAGTTCTTCTGCCGTTCCCTTTAAATTGAGTGGAACTATGGTGTGCTTTGCATCGTCTCCGCAATGCTCATTGTTTAATTGTGTGGTAACAATAAGGGTATTATCTGCACCCTTTGAAATAACCAGATGCAAATCACCTGTAATGTTCATTTGTGTTATCTGCTTGAAAAAGTTTGCGTTCATTTCTTTAAGTTTTTATTATTCATTAATTGTTTTTTTAATGACATGAGTTTCTCGTGTATATCTGTCCAGTAGGCGCATTGCCTGTTGTCGAAATCAGAAAAACTTTTGTCCTCGTGCCTGTATGCCTTGTATTCGGCTGTTATCCTGATCGCTTTGTCAAGGTCTGTGACCTCAATCGGGTGGCCATTTAAATCTGTTATAGATAGTTTCATTGTTGCTGATTTTTTATTCGGCATAATTACAAAGCCAGTCAGTATGCACTCCGTTTGGCGTAAAATGATACTCGTTCGCTTCTATGGTTTCTTGTATGGCTTCATCGCTTATCAAATAATCATAAGTACATTCAAGGCACTTGTATAGATAGTTGTTTAACTGCTCTAAAGTCCGCAATACCCACACGTCCAGTTTTTCGATTTCAGCCTCAATTAAAGCGTGTTGCCTGCCGCTATCCTTATGTAAATAACTTTCAGAGTAATACGCTACATAATAACCCATGTGGGGTTTGTCTGTCCACATTGGCATTTCTATTGTCCTGTTTTCGATAAGTTTTATTACACGCCTGTCAATGGTACATGGCTGTATGTTCAGCTCCAGTGTGGGGGCATAACTTTTCCAAGCCTGTTCCGCTATACCTTTAATGAATGCTGATACATCAATATTTGAAATGAAACAACTCCCGTCTCCCTGCGAATAAAATCCTCTGAAATAAATCTCTTTCAGGTTTATACGGATGCCAATTAATGAGCAGATAGTTATAAAATCCTCGCATTCGCTTTCCCACCAGTTATGATCGGTGTTAAAGAATCTAAAATGCTCCGTTGCTTTGTCCTGTGCTTCCTTTTCCAGTTCGGAAAAGGTGTATAGCTTTATACTAATCGTTTTCATTTTCTTTGAATTTTTAATATTAGGAGTGTAATTATTCAGAAGTAAAAACCCCATTGATATAGTAGCCGATTAGCTGCTCCCACAGTCGTATTAAACTATCGGTATCTACGTAGAAAGATTCTGTTCGGTTACAATGAATGATATATATAGCCACATCTTTGTTATCTTTATTCAGGCTTTGTGCTTTTGCGTAACTTTTCGCTTCGTCTATTGATTTTGCTTTCATATCTCACTTTTTATATCGTTATCAACTTTTTTTATTTTAACAATAGCGCTTGGGGGGCATCCTTCTGCTGCCGTTATCTGTTCGATTACTCCTTGCTCTCCGTTTAGTGATACAACCCTAAATCGAATTTTGCCATTGTCGTGTTTTACGGTTGCTATAAAGGTTTCGAGTATCATTCCTGTAATTTTTTTAAGGGCGACCACCTTTGCAGGCGGTCGCCTGTGGTTACTTAATTGAGTTCAAAAGCGTCTGCCCCGATTTTCTCGAATGAGGTACACAGTTCAAAGGCTTTTTGGGTCTTTAACTGTGCAGTACCGCCCAATACAATGCTCTGTAATTTGGCTTCGCTGTCTTTGTAATTCCTTACGTTCTGATAGTAGCCTGTCACGGCATTGTACGCTCCGAACAAAGTGCCTTTGGTGGTTTCCATCTGCTGTGTATCGCTTATCATTGCATAGGCAAAGGCATCATCAACGGTATTTTTGAACACAGTGGAAACTTCTTCCTCTGCACCTTTTTTGAGCAGGTCAAGGGTTTCCTTGTTGGGGCAAAGTGCAAGCTGTATCAGTTTCTTTACTTCGCTATCCGTTACCCTTACTTTTGTCCAGTTGTTGAAAATGTCCTGTAATTGGTTGCTGAGGGTGTTTGCCAGTCCCATAACCTTGTGCGCATTCTCCAAGCGTTGTTTAGCGCCTGATGTATGCTTAATACGTACCACGTTGCTCATGTTGCGAAGCGAAGCGTTAAGGGTATTTTGGCAAACGATACGGATGGGCGTAAACGCTGCCGTAATACTTCCGCTTCCATCGTGGGAGGTTGTCAGGAAGATGTATTTTTCTGTAATATCATCACCGTTGCCAACTCGTATATAGTCGGGCAGTTTTGCCGTAATAAATATGCGCTCACCGTTGCCCAATGCACCTGCTGTTTCATACAGGATGCCGTCCCCACCGCCTACAATGGCATCAAAGAAATTGAACGCTTCGCGATTCTGCACGATATGGTAATCCTTGCCTACAACGCCTAATACTGCATTGTTGTCGCTTCGGATGTTGGCGAAGTAGTTGGGAACGTCCAGTTCGCTGTATCCTACTTCGATACCCTGTGAAGTTTCTATGATGTTTGAGCCTTTGGTGAACAGCGGACTTTTGATGACTTCGTAATCAAGCCCTGCATATCGGATTGCTTCTTCACTTGTGGGATAGTCCTGTACGATCTGCCCCAAGCCGTGCCATGCTTTTTCCTGAACGCTGAAGAAACTGTATTTACCTGTTCTGCTGTTGAAATTGAGATTATGTGCCATGATGTTTTAAATTTTGAATTGTTAAAAAAATGATCGATTGCTGTTTAAAATGGTAGGTCGTCTTCCTGTGTATTGCCTGTGTTCAGTTCCGTAGTAGCCTGTGGCGTTTCGCTTCTTCTACCTCCTGCAAGCGGTTTGATGTTGGAGGTATGGAAGTTTAGTCCTGCTCTCGGTTCTCCGTCCTTGCTTACCCACGCCCTTGTACTTACCCTGCCTGTGAGTTCCACCAGTAGCCCTTTGGTGAGCATCTTCACCACGTTCGGGGTTATCCAGTATGAGCAGTCGAAGAAGGCGGTTTGCTCCACTCGCTCGCCCTGTTTGTTCTTGTAGCTGTCGTTTACCGCTACGGAAAAGTTTACTACCTGTTTGCCGTTTGACGTTGTGCGTACTTCCGCATCCCTTGTCAGTCTTCCTGTGATGTTCATGATTGTTGATTTTTAGCGTTATTGAATTTGTTCTTGTCTGATTTTTTTTGATTTATTCGGCAATGAGAGGAGGTGCTGTTTCGTTTCACTTTGTTGCCGTTTCCAATGCTGTATTTTTTCACTTCTGACATTTTTTTTATTCGTGTAAAGAGCCGGAGTATGCTATGTTTCGTTTCACGAGCAGGAAAGGTTAGTGTTTAGGGGGCACAAGGTTTTGGGAAAAAATACTACCCAAGGGGTGGAGATTTTTTTCCAAACTTGCATGACCTTTTGCCCCCGTTAAGAACACGGTCATACCTTTGCTCTTGAAACGAAACAAAAACAGCATACTGGCTCTTGAATAAAAAAAATCCGTGGAAGCAGTGAAAAAGGCATTAGGAAACGGCCTGGAGTGTATCAAAACAACACAACCAATTCGTTGAATTTTCTAAACCTTTTTTAAAAGTTTGTGGCTGTAAAAGCCACACAACAGAGGGGAGATATTTGAAAATGAAGAAGCGTTTTTATAGATAGGTATTATCGCTTCAAAATGGGAAATATGGAACGATGGGTAGTTGTTACAATCGTATGTTGTTTTCCCTGGTTTTAATGAAGAAGTCCCGCAATTGATCGTGAAATTTATTTCAATTCTTTGTAAAGGAATAGGAAAGACAACAAGGCTAAAATCTGAACGCAGGCAACAAACCATAAAATGAGGGGAATGCTTATTTGATATAAATACCCTATTGAAGTGCTTCCTAAGAACCAGGCTAATCCATAAGCAGTGTAAAAGATGCCATACGCAAATGCTCTTCTTTTTGCTGTTACTATATCGGCAATCGCAGCTCTCATAATGGTTTCATGAATGGCCATTGCGACACCCCATAATACAACGCTGACCAGTACCCAATTGAAGGAGTGTGTAAATGCGGCAAAAGCAATCGGAATAGTTATCAGTGGAAGCAGACCTAAAACCTTCAGTCCGGTTTTATCATATATTTTACCAATAATCAATGCAGCTACTGCATCAACTCCCATTGCAATAGCATAAAACAAAGGAATCTGTGTGTCAGTTATGACAGCATTTACTTTCAGGTGATAAGCAATAAGTTGAAAATTGGCAAAGCCTAAGACACTTAAAAAAGAAAATAGCATATAACGCCAAAATTTTGGACTTAATTTTTGGGGCAGAGCCGATAGCTCTTCTTTTTCTGTATGATCGTCTTCCAATAATTCAGGTTTGGGTACTTTTATTCGTGCTATGAGTAAAAAAATAATAGTGAGTATAGCTGGTATCCAGAGCAGGGTAAATCCCGTTCTGTATGTTCCGTGCAAAAAGAAGACTATCGAAAAAAGTAGCGGGCCTATAATCCCGCCTATCTGATCGATAAATTCATGTACCGCAAATCCGAAACCTCTTCCGGTATTGGATGTTGCAAATGAAAGCATGGTATCTTTAGCAGGAGATCTTACAGCCTTTCCAAGTCGTTCCAGCACTACAAATAATGCTGCTAATTGCCAATTATTGGTAATGGCAAGCAATGGAATTGATATCAATAGTCCATAACCGACAAATGTTATAGTCCAATATGATTTTGTTTTACCAGCAATATAACCCGACACCAGCCGAAAGGCATAACCAATAAATTCCCCCAAGCCGCTTACTAAACCTACCATTGCAGAACCGGCTCCTAAAATAGCGAGGTACGGTGATGCGATGCTTCGCCCGCCTTCGTAAGTAATGTCACCGAACATACTAATGATACCAAATAGTAAGATGAACTGCCATGACCTTCTTCTTAAATTGGACTGGCGAGGTAGGACAATGTTATTGATTTTCTTCATGCGCGTTATATACTTTCCGGGCATATTCATCCAATATAACCTGGCATTCCATGAGTTTATGGCCTGCTGTTACAGCAAGCGCCGCTCCATAGAAATCCAATTTCTTAATCTTGTCAAACCATGTTTGCAGTTTCTTTAAGTCCACATCGTTTTCTTCAAGTTCTGCGTAGGTGAAATGCTTGGCTTTAGTTTCTTTTTTAATTTCGGCATCAAAGTCGGCGCATTTCCCTAAAAATTCCTTGTATTCTTCGTCTCTGTCTGCCTTAAACCGGCTGACAACTTTTTGTTCCTGAGTCTTATCTAAGCCAACAGTTTCTAACAGAACACTTTCGCCCTTAATCCTGGCAATATCGTTTTCTATCAACTTCAATTGCCTGATATGTTCCGTTGTTTTAGGTAGGAGACAAATACTGTTTTGCAGATATACAGCACCGAGTGCTTTCAATTTGCGCCATAAAGCGATCCTGTTTTTTGATGGTTCCGGCGGTACTTTGTACGTTAACAGCAACCAGGCATTGACCTTAATCATGATACAAATGTAATGTAACGGTCGTTACATTTAATGTGTAATAATATTTTTTATAGCAAACAGCATTTTACAGCTCTATGAGGCGTCCCGGATAGCCAAATGCTTCCACTCGCTGCCACATTTGAAAACCCGCCACAACTCTTTGATAATTTAAACTTTCCATAATTGTCAAGAGTAGTGAATAAGATGAATAACAGTTTTTCAAACAGCAAGATGACACCCGAAAAGCTCATTAAAATGTTTAATGGAGAGGCTAAGGAAATGAGCAGTGAGGATGCAGCAAAGCTGTTGTTGTTTTTAAAGAAACTGGCCAGGATTGTGGTCGTAAAATATTTAGAGAGATGAAAAAGGACAGGGAACCTATCGCTGATCTATATATCCGCGTAAGCACCGATGAGCAGGCGGACAAAGGTTATTCGCAAAGAAACCAGGAGGAAATGTTGCGGAAATATTGTGACAACCATTCTATCGAGATCCGTAATATTATTTATGAAGATCATTCCGCAAAATCTTTCAACAGGCCGGAGTGGAAGAAATTAATTCAGCAACTTAAAAAGCACAGAAATCGGATAGACTTGATCTTGTTCACAAAATGGGACCGATTCAGCCGCAATGCCGGCGATGCCTACCAAATGATAAATGTGCTGCGTGACCTCAACGTTGAGCCGCAGGCTATTGAGCAGCCTTTAGATTTGTCTATACCGGAGAATAAAATGATGCTGGCATTCTATCTTGCCGCACCTGAAGTTGAAAATGACCGCCGTGCCCTCAATGTTTTTTACGGAATGAGACGGGCAAAGAAGGAAGGTCGTTATATGGGACTTGCTCCGGTGGGTTATAAGAACAAAGTTGATGAGACAGGCAATAAATACATCGCTCCAAAGCAACCTGACGCATCAATTCTTTTATGGGCTTTTGAACATATAGGCAAAGGGGCTTTCAATACAGCACAGATTTGGAAAAAGGCTAAGGATAAAGGTCTAAGATGCAGCAAAAATGCCTTTTGGCAATTGATCAGGAATCCGTTGTACTGTGGAAAGATTTTTATTCCCAGGTTTAAGGATGAGGAAAGTTATTTTGTAGAGGGGCAGCACGAGGCAATTATTACAGAAGAATTGTTTGATCGTGTGCAGGACGTTTTGGACGGTCGTGGTAGAAAATACAGACCAAAGATTGAGACGCAGCGGGAATTTCCCCTGAAAGGCTTTCTTATATGCCCCGAATGCGGAAAGCTGCTTACAGCAAGTAAATCAAGAGGAAGAAGTCGGCATTATACTTACTACCATTGTTACCGAGGATGTTCACACCGGATTAATTCTGAAAAAATAACAAAGGCTTTCGACGATGAGCTGAAAAGATACGTACCCAAAAAGGAGATATTGGATATTTATCATAGGATAGTGTGCGAAACTTATTATGAAATGACAAATGATATTCAGGTCTCAAAAAAACAGGTCTTGGGCCAGATAAATGAATATGAAAAAAGAATGTCTCACATTAGGGACCTTCTTGCAACGGATAAGATAGAGGCATCGGATTACAACGATTTTAAAGCTCAATACAGTTCCACGATCGAGCAGTTAAATATAAAAGTCGATGGCCTTAACGCAAAATTTCCTTGTCTGGAAGGGCTTCTTTCATCGGGATTGGAGAACCTCATGAGGTTGGATAAGATATTAGGAGAAGGGAATAATGAAGATGTACGAGCCATCGTAAACATGATATACCCTGATAAACTAACCTTTAATGGGAATGTTTTTTCAGTGGGAAAAGTAAACGTAGCATTGAGTTATAGTTATCATCTTAGATAATGTGTAAGGTCAGGATCTTCCAAAAGAACCTCAACAGTTTTATCTTTCTGCTTTCATCATTTAGAGCATCCTGGAAGGGATGCTTTTTTTGTGGCCAAACACGCTCTCATTAACCTTCCTGGCTTTCAAACCCACTATGGGTAATCCTTGCCTTCAAATATTACAGCTAAACAACTATTTCTGTCGGCCAAATAACGTAAATTAGTGCCAAACAAAGACACTAAGATATGGAGAGAAGTATAAGAAAGCGAGCGGTGTCCTATTTGCGGGCTGCGAAAATCGAAATGGGAAATTTCGATTCGCTTATTCGACAAAAGGCGACTATTGAAGAGTATTGTTTGAAGAACAATATTGAGTTAGTAAATGTCTTTTGGGATGTTTCATCCGGAAATAATTTCAATCGAAAAGGCTGGAAGGAATTGGAGGTTTATCTAAGCAACAATCTTGGAAGAGCCCAACTTCTGATAAGTGTAGATTCATCTCGCATAGGAAGGAATTATGCGTTGTTTGCAACAGAGCAAGAACGTTTCAAAGGGCTATACGATGTGGATTTTTGTTTCTGCGCTGACAGGAGTAAACTTCAAGATTTGACAACTGAACAATTATTTGGTAGGTTATTTAACCAACCGATAAAGGGCAATTAAATTATAGATCATGGTAAATATTGCTGATTTATACATTCGGGTAAGTACCGACGAGCAAGCCGATAAGGGGTACTCCCAGAGAAACCAGGAAGAGATGCTGCGCAAATATTGTGAGAGCCATTCCATCATGATTCGTAACGTTATATACGAGGATCATTCTGCAAAGTCTTTCAACAGGCCACAATGGAAAAGTTTGATACAGGGTCTGAAAAAGAAAAAAAGCAATGTTAATCTGATATTGTTCACTAAATGGGATCGGTTCAGTCGTAATGCTGGTGATGCTTATCAGATGATTAACGTGCTGCGTGGATTTGGCGTGGAACCACAGGCGATAGAGCAACCATTAGATCTTTCCATACCGGAAAACAAAATGATGCTGGCATTTTACCTTGCCGCCCCGGAAGTGGAGAACGACAGGCGTGCCTTGAATGTTTTCTATGGCATGAGAAGGGCGCGTAAAGAGGGGCGATATATGGGTCTTGCACCCGTAGCTTACATTAATAAGACAGAGGAAAACGGGAGAAAATATATTGCTCCACTGGAACCTGATGCGTCGATACTACGATGGGCCTTTGAAGAAATAGCAAAGGGTATCTTCAATACGGAGCAGATATGGAAACGGGCTAAAGAAAAAGGGTTGAAATGTAGCAAAAATGCTTTTTGGCAGGTAATACGAAACCCTCTTTACTGTGGTAAGATTTTCATCCCTCAATTCAAGGATGAAGAAAGTCGCTTTGTAAAAGGACAACATAAAGCCATTATATCGGAGGAATTATATTATGAGGTGCAGGATATCCTTGATGGCCGAGGAAGAAACTACCGTCCAAAAGTCAAAACCCTTGATGAGTTTCCAATGCGCGGATTTCTGATCTGTCCTGAATGTGAAAAATTATTAACAGGAAGCAAGTCTAAAGGGCGTACAAAATACTATTCCTATTATCATTGTGTTGGTGCGTGTAAGCATAGAACAAATGCAGAAATAGTGAACGAAGCTATTTTGAAAGATCTTGCGAGCTTTGTTCCTGAAATTGGTGACATGGCATTCTATCAGGAATTGATCATCAAGGAGTACCTTAATAAGACGAATGAAGTTCAATTTGAAAAGAAAGAAATTCTGCTTCAAATAAAGGATTATGAAGATAGACTTTCACACACAAGGGACCTTCTTGCAACACGTCAAATAGACGCCGATGACTACCGTGATATGAAATCACAGTACAGTGCAAAAATATCAATGCTGGAGTCACAATTGACACGAATGAATAATGATGCTGATAATGTTCAAATCCTTATAAAACGAGGGGTTAAAAGGGTTTTTGAAATTAAGGAAGCGCTAAAAGACGGATGTTTATCCGAGATAAGAAAAGATGTTGGTTCAATTTACCCTGAAAAAATCGTTTTTGAGGAAAGCAAAGTTCGAACCGCCCGGCGTAACGATTTCATTCAATACATCAATCTGATTAACAAGAAGTTACGACAAAATAAAAACGGGACAAAAGTAGATTTTTCTACTTTGTCCCGTCAAGTCGGGACGACTGGATTCGAACCAGCGACCTCTTGCACCCCATGCAAGCGCGCTACCGGGCTGCGCTACGTCCCGTTTTACCGGGATTTCCCCGCTTAGACGGGATGCAAAAGTAGTTAATTATTTTATTTTTCAAAATTTTAGATATTCTTTTTAAAAAAATATCCAAAACTGTTATCGCTTGTAAAGCCCTACTTCCGCCAGCGCCGTGAAATTCCCGTTCTTATAATCCGACCGTACAATGACCCTGAAATACCGGAACGAAACCGTATCCGTCAGCTCTATATATTGCTTGCCTGCTACCGATGCCAGCGTAAAAGATCCCAGTGGTTCCCATGTGGTACCGTCATTGCTGACTTCTATTTCAACCAGTTTCAACGGGCCGTCCAGCGGCGTTCGTTGGGTAAACGTAAAACCGTATGCCAGGTTGGTGGCGCCCATATCCACCGTAATGGTACGTGGATAGGTAAGTCCCGCTACTTTGGACATATGCCATACAGTGGAGGGATTGTTGTCGATGGCATTGGCCGGACCGCGTCCGGATGGTTCGTCAAAGTCGGAGGCGGTAGCCGTCCAGCCGCTTTTGCTATATTCCAGCGGCGGACCTTTCACGGCTACCGTTTCATAAGCAGTGTAAAAAAGGTCGATGGCGGTGGTGTCAGGCATATACTCGGTGGTATAGTCGAATGTCCCCGATGCATTAAAATCAAACTCGGAAAGGGTAGTGGTAACAGAATCAACGGGAACGGTTACACGCTGCTCTGTACCACCGGTATCGGTGTACCTGATTTGTGTGCCGGTAACGTGCGCATCTGCATTTCCCCAGGTAATGGATACTTTGCCGTTGGCGTACAGCGCACTCTTAACGGGCCTGGGCAGCAATGAACTGATGTACCGGTCGCCGTACACCTGGCCGGTAGTACTCACACGGATAGATTTGTTTCCTTTGTCATCAAAGGTGTAAATATCGAAGGAGTACGCGCCTTCCGGCATGGGCGACAGTACGACTCTCACCGTATCTATTTCGTTCACTCTTTTGATCGCTACGCCGAGGGAATCGCTTTTATTGTTCCAGTATATCATGGCTTTGGTTACCTGTGGATCGGTGAGTAACCAGGAGAGCTGCAGCCGGTTTTTACCGGGAAATACTTTTACGGAATCTACGGCGCCTGCATAAGGAATTTCTCCCTGCGCAATAAATTGTTTGTAGGTATCATCCATTTTGCTGCAGGCCGATAATAGTACCAGCAGCAGGATACCGTAAGAAAAGAATATTTTCATAATTAGTTGTTTTTATGATTACTTCACATTGCCCCAGAAGGTAAGTTCCGCCATGTATATATGATCCAGTACGCCCCATACTTTGATCGTTTTGAAACGGAGGTATCTCATGGGAGGAATGTCTGCCGGAAAATCAAAGTCTTCTCCATCTACAGTGGCAAATTGTTTATCTTCTGTGGTGACGGTACCATCAGGCGCACCGGACGGCTTAATAGATTCACAACGGTTGAGAAGTATCCAGTTATCCCAGCTGCCATCTGTACCAGGATTATTTGAGCCCCATATTTCATAGATCTTCGGATCGCCGCCGGTATAGGGACCGTCGGTGGTGCCATCCCGGTGATGCAGCTTAAAACGGCTCAGCGTGGCGGTTACGCCCATGTCTATAGTAAACCACTGCGGTAGTCCGCTACCCGGTTTGGTATGGAAGATCGAAGTACCGGCATTACCCAGCTTATCGTCCCAGAGGTAGGGGATTTTACTGCTGATATGCCCGGAATAAGTATCTGTAGGAAGGTCAACTTCCTTGAATTTTGTCTTCTCCAGCTTCTGCTCAAATAAAGGCGCCAGTTCAGCATACAAAGTATCAGAATGATTATTCCAACGGTCTCTTACAAAAGCGCCAAACTTTCTTTTGCTGGTATTAAAACCCCTGGCGGCGAAAGTGCCATCCTTCCTTTTGGTATAGAAAGTTTCCGCCGGTACCAGGTCATTGGTGGAATCGGTGGCCAGCACGCATATCACGATATCTGCTTCTGCCTTATTCACAAAATTGATCCTGACACCACCGAAAGTTGCCGCAATTTTTAGTTGCTGGAATACTTCCTTAACGGGCGGAGTAAGGGGTTTTACGGAGATGGTAACCGGCACAGAGCTATTTTCACCACGACTCACCGCATAGAGTTTTACAGGATATTCCAGCGTATCCGGAAATCCGTCGATCGTAAGATTGTTCTGATAGTAAGAAGCTTTTACTTCCCGCTCTACTCCGTTGCGGATGGAGTATACTGCTTTTACATACAGGAGGCCATTGTCCTTTGGCCGGCTGTAGCTGATCCTGGCGCCGCCGGAAATGCTTTCTACTTTTACATCCGTTACTGGTCCGGGCGCCTGATCTTTATTGAGCGGATTTATCGTGTCTTCTTTGCAACAGCAAAGGGATATCAGTCCTGCATAAATAATATACTTCTTCATGTGGATACTTTTTTAAGTTGTTTACCAGCCTGGGTTCTGGTTGATTTTTTTATTGCTCAGCAGTTCTGATTCAGGGATAGGCCATAAATAATCTCTGGGCGTAAAGCTTTGGTTATAGATCACTTTTTCCCGGTAATAGGCGGCGGCGTCTTCCTGCGCGAGGTCCCAGCCGGTGATGGGTTTATTCAGTTCATCCACCGCTTTTTTCCATCTCCGCAGATCCCAGTACCGCTGCCCTTCAAAGGCCAGTTCAATCAGTCGTTCCCGTTGGATGATCTCCCGCATACCGTCTTTGTTGGAAAACTTACCCGGGTTACGGGAGTAATTGGTCCAGGCACTTTCTACGGAGGGCAAGCCGGCGCGCTCGCGTACGAGGTTCACGTACCTGTATACTTCCGCACCGGGGCCATTCGCCTCATTTTCTGCTTCTGCATAAAGCAGGTACAGGTTAGCCAGGCGGAGAATTGGCCAGGGATAGCTTTGTATAGTGTAAGTGGTGCCATCACCAATTACATTATTAAAGTTCACCAGCTTCTTGGGCCAGTAGCCGGTAACGGAATACGACGACTGGTTCTGCGCGCTGGCAGGTTGCCCTTTTTTGCAGGACACGAAAAAGAGGTTGGCGTTGTCGTTAAACAAGCCTTGTCCGTACCAGATGCCACCATCAAATCCCAGGTCTGCATAAAAACGTGGCTCCCGGTCGAAATGCAGGGCTACGGTCTGGTAGCCTTCCTGCAGGTCATACCGGTAAGCGTGCGTGCCGGTACGAAGTTTAAAGCGCCCGTTGTAATCCCATGTTTTATCTTCTGTGATGGGTACGCCGTGGTTGCTGTAAAACATCTCGGCTATTTTGAGGGTAGGAGCAATGTTGCCAATGGTAGAACCGTTAGCTGTTTTGGCAGGGTCCAGTCCGCGGGGAGTGGCGCTGGCCTGTATACTGCCAGCCAGGCTGTTGGTATTACCCCAGATGATTTCGGGATTCCATTTTTCACAGACGGCATTGCGGATGCTCAGTTCTATGCGTGTGGTGTCTGATATTTTATACTGGAAGAATTGCGGGTTAAAGGTATACAACCGGTAACCCTGTGATTCACAAAGGGTGAGCGCGGCTTTACAGGCGGCGGCGGCGCGTACCCATTTTTCCTGGTTAGCGGAAGCTGCAAATAATAACCGCCCGTCCGGATCTTTAAAACCGGCATGATCTGTATTGCCGTTAAACAGCGGACTTGCGGCCAGCACCAGCACCTGCGCTTTTACGGTTAATGCAATGGCCTTGGTGATGCGCCCCAGTTCCGATACTTCGTTTTCTATCTTATCCGGCAGTGCGGTTGCGGCATCATCCAGTTCCTGTACGATGTAGTTTACACAGGAGTCAACCGGTTCGCGGGGAGGATACACCTGCTCTTTATCGGCGCCTACCGGTACATTTTCTTTGATCAGCGGGATGGGGCCGTACATCTGGAACAGCCAGAAATGATAATAGGCTTTCAGGAATTTTGCTTCTGCTGTCCAGCGTTGCTTTTCGGCGGTATCCATATCAGGCACCCTGCCAATATTATCAAGGAAAATATTGCATTGACGGATACCTTCAAACAAGTCTTTTCCTCCCGCGTTGCCTTGCCAGTAATTCATGTAGCAATTCACCACGTTTTGGTTGCCGCGTCCAATCTGCCAGGCATTGGAAGTATTGGTAACGGGCAACCAGTATTCATCTCCGGCAGCGTTGGCGGGATTGCCGTCAAAGTTGCCCAATGCAGGCATATAGGAATAACAGGTAAAAAGAAAGCGTTCGGCGGTAGACCGCAGCCGGAAAGCATAGTCGATAGTAGCTACGTTATCGGGTACAATATCCAGGAACTTTTTACATCCACTGAATAGCGGTGGTAAAACAAGCGCGAATAGCAGTATAAATATTTTTTTCATGACGTACAATTAAGAAAATAAAAAAGCGGGTTGTCAGAAAGAGGCCAGTGCGCCTACGTTAAATACTCGTTGTACCGGGTAGCCAAGACCGTTACCCGCCATTTCCACATCCCATAATTTAAACTTGCTCCAGGTAAGCAGGTTAGTACCGTTGAAGTATACACGCAAACTTTTCATATGCGCCCACTGACGGATCGTATAGCCTATTTCTACCTGCTTCAGCCGTATAAAGGCGCCGTTGCGCATAAACCAGGTGCTTTGTTGCGAGTTGTTTTCATTGCCGATAGCAGTGGTGCTCAGCCTGGGCCATAACGCATAAAGATTACGGTTTTCTTCCGACCAGTGACTGTCTGCATACGCCTGCAGCAGCTGGTTTTGTGGCTTCCCGGAAAGTACTTCGTTGTCGTAGTAGTAGGTAACAAAAGGCGCAGTGGCCCGGGCATTGATCCAGAAAGATTCCCGGCCCAATCCCTGGAAGAAGGCAGACAGGTCAAACCGTTTGTATCCTACAGAAAAGCCAAATCCATAAGTGATTTCCGGCGTGGTAGGAAAACCCAGTGGCACCTGGTCCAGCTGGGTGATCTGTCCGTCGCCGTTTACATCATGGTATTTGATGTCGCCACCACCGTATTCCCCGAAATTCTGTTTGGGAGATTTGGCTGCTTCCAGGTCATCTACAAATAACCGTTCTGCTATATATCCCCATTGTTGGGAGAGCGGATAATTGACATGTAACTTCCAGGGAGCGCCGTCATAAGACGGTTCTTCATACACGGTAAATTTACTGGTAGCATAGGTGAAATTCACTCTCGCCTGCACCCAGAAATGTTGATTAAAGGAATGATTGTAATCGGCAGAGAGATCAATGCCTTTGCCCTGCGCGGCGCCCAAATTGGCCCGGGGCTGTGCAGAAAGCCCCATAGTGGCAGGTGTTGCGGTTCTTGTCATCAGGATATTGCTGCGCTGTTCCTGGTAAAAATCTGCCTGGATATCCATTTTACCAAACAAGCCTAATTCAATACCGAGGTTGGCTTTCTTTGCCAGCTCCCAGCTGATGTTGGGATCTGCGTACCTCGACAAAGAAATGCCTGGCCGGCTGTAACCGTTGTCGCGGCCAAAGACAGCACTTTTCCCGGCGTCATTCATGTTTACATTGGAGAGATACATAAAGCGGTCGTTTGGATCCCCGATAGCATCGTTACCTGATAAACCATAGGTAGCCCTCAACCGCAGATTAGAGATAGCATGTTTGTAAGGCTCAAAGAATTTTTCGTTGGATACACTCCATGCCACGCCCGCAGATGGGAAGAAGCCATACCGGTGCGATTCATGAAAACGTTCCGACCCGTTATATCCAAAGTTTAATTCTACATAATACCTGTCTTTGTAAGAGTAGGTGCCGCGGCCTGCCAGTCCTACGTTACGGAAGGGGAGTGAAGCCTGCAGATCCGCGCCGTTACCGGTGAGGTTATTACGTATCATAAACACAAACAAACCACTTATTGTATGGTCTTTATGAAAAGTGCGGTTATAGTTTAACGCGGATTCCATATAAAAACCGGAGTTCACGGTTTTGGCGCCCGGCACATAGTTTAGATATTCGGTACCCGATTCTTCATTCAGTAATTCCAGTTTATAGGTATTCTGTATTTTATCATAAGAGCCTGCCTGGTACCAGAAAGGAGTGTAGGCACGGGTAATATCGAAATAGGTATTGCGGGTTACATTCACCATCGTCCTGAAATTCAGACCTTCTGTAAGCGCTGCCAGGTTCTGTTTTACTTCAAACTGCGCCGCCATCATGGACCGGGAATAGTTTTTATACCCTTTCACCATATCTGCATACGGATTCAGTAAATAGCTGTTGCTGCCGTCATCATAATTACCAAACATAATATGCTGCACATATTGGTGATCATTGTCCGCAGGGTAATAGGCCGGGAAATACACCGGGTTGGTGCGCATTACTTTTTTGTAGAGATCTGCGCCGCCATCAATAGGACCGGTATAATCATCAAAGGAGCCGCTTAACCGTACCACCATTTCGGTGGATTTGGTAATATTCACGTTCACGTTAGAGCGCAGCGAGTAGTTTTTAAGATTGATGTTGCTATTGAAGTTATTCCTTTTATCTACGTTCAATATCCCGTTATCTTTATTAAACGATCCGGCCACGTAATAACGTGCTGCTGTGCCGCCACCGCTCACATTCAGATTAGCGCGCTGGTTGGTGGTATAACTTTTAAAAAGCGATCCTCTCCAGTCTGTAGCGGGATACATGTCCGGATTGATCCCGGCAATGGTGTTATCAATTTTCTGATCGGTATAAGGAAGCTGGCCTAACGGATCCCTGGTGAGCACCGCTTCATTGTTCAGCCGCATATATGTAATAGGATCTGCCAGCGCTACGTTACGGGTAGGCGCGGCCAGGGAGTTCTCCACCCGTAATGTAATCGTTGCCTTACCTTCTTTTCCTTCTTTGGTGGTTACGAGGATCACGCCGTTGGCAGCGCGGCTGCCATACAGGGAAGTAGCCGTGGCATCCTTCATGATAGAGAAGCTGGCAATATCGTCCGGTTGCAGCCGGGCGAGGTCTGTTACTGTTAATTCTATACCATCTATCAGGATTAGGGGATCTTTTTTATAACCAAAGGTAGTTACGCCGCGGATAAAAAAATCGGCATTGTCCTGTCCCGGTTCACCGCTGCGCTGGTAGCCGATTACGCCGGCAATACGACCAGCCAGTGCGGTGGTCAGATTGCTGGCAGGTACCTTCAGTTCCGCAGGGTTAATGGTGGTTACCGCACCTACTACATCTGCTTTTTTCTGTTTACCAAAGGCAACTACTACGGTTTCTCCAAGCTGATTGAAAGAAGGCCGCACAGTTACATTGATCACTTCCCTGCCATTGACGGGGATTTCCTGTGAGGTGAACCCGATCATAGAAAATATCAGTGTTGCATTGTCCGGCACTTTAAGGATATAACGTCCGTTTACGTCGGTGGCCGTGCCTACGCCGGGCTTGTTCTTTACGGCTACGGTTACGCCTATTACGGGGACGCCGCTGCTGTCTGTTACCAGCCCTCTTACTTCTTTGTCGGCCACCGGGAGGCCGCCGTCAGCGAAGGCAGGCAGCCGGAATAAAAGCAGTAATAATGCTATTATACCAGTGTAGAATTTGTCTCGCATAAATTGTTTTTAAAAGATTGATAAATCGGATATCCGTTTCCGTTATAGACATAGAAAGTCATTTCCACAGATATTTTTTATCGGTGGATCAGTGAGATAGCAACGCGGTAATCACCTTTATTCAGGAGAATGTTGCCAGATGCGGCTATGCGCCGGATGTTTTCATCAGGAGATAATAATTCATAACGATTTTTTTGTGGCGGTCAAATTTACTTGTAATCGATTGCAAGCGTGGTTAAAAAAAACGTAATTCCTTCCCGGCAGTTGCTGCCGGAATATTGATCTCTGCACTTTGTCTTGGTCATTATTCTTTCCCCCTTAACAAACATTGCTTCATACGTGGATCACAAATAGGGGAATGTTTATCATTTGGTTGTGGGTGGATGCTGTTTTTAGCATATAGGAACTGTTGCAGCACCGAAACAAAGATTTCATAATATTGCTCGTAATGCAAATTTTGTTGGTTGTAAAATACATCCGGTATAGTTGTTTTTTACAACCTGTTTGACCACCTGCCCCGCTAACTTATTGTATATAAAGTATTTGAAAAAAACGCCGGATCAACTATTATTTAATTGTTTGACGTACTTTTAGAAGGTAAAACTTTTTTTATATGAATATTGGTCAGAAAATTGCCCGCCTCCGGGAAATCCGAGGCATTAAGCAGGCTGATCTGGCGCGTCGGTTAGGCGTTACTCAACAGGCATTATCTAAAATGGAAAATTGTGAATCAATGGACGACGAACGGTTGGAGAGAGTGGCTTCCGCCCTGGAAGTATCGCCGGATGTGATCCGTAATTTCCGGGAAGATGTGATCATCAATAACGTATATGACCAGAATAATACCGTGATCAATTATCAGTTTAATCCCATCGAAAAAATAGTGGCTTTATATGATCAGCTTCTGGCTACAGAACGGAAACGTATTGAACTGCTGGAGATGATGTTGAAGCAGGAGCAGGAAAAAAATCGCTGAAGCGTATTAAATACCCTTTAACAACCGGATGGTTACCTTTTACAACCATAGTTTTATACCTGATTAGTGAAGTTGGTATTGGAACCAATACTCCTTCTGCAAACGCGTTACTGCATATTAACCGTGGTAATCTGAAATTAACTAATCCCGCTCCTTATCCTTTTGGAATGAATATCGATATGAATGTGTCATCGGCACCATGAATACCTACACCCGCCTGTCTGTGAATGGCGATATTAAGGCGAAGCGCATAAAGGTAACCACCACGGATTGGCCGGACTATGTTTTTAATCCATCTTATAAATTACCAGGTTTATTGGAGATAGAAGACTTTATTAATGTGCATCAGCACTTACCCGGAGTACCTTCACAGGCAGAAGTACAACGCACAGGCAGCGTAGATGTTGGGGCCATGAATGAAATATTGCTCAGGAAAGTAGAAGAACTCACCCTCTATATGATTGAACTGAAGAAGGAGAATATTTCTTTAACAAAGCGATTGAAGAAATTGGAATCAACACACCACTAGTAACAATGCAGCCTTGTAACCATCTGCTACAAGGCTGCATTTCTAAAAAAACTATCCCCGTTTGCCTCCGCGGCTTATTAAAAAAATAATCAGGCCCACCACTACTGCTACAGCTAATATACCCGTCCATACGCCTGCTTTGAATATACCACCTATGATTTTACAGCTGCTGAGAAAAAGTACAAGACACGAAAGCAACAAATACGTGAGGTTTTTCATATCGTTCAGTTTTAATGTTATACATCACCAGACATATCCTGTACCAAAAAATATTTGCAAGTGTCAGAATAATTAACAAGCTTTAGCAGATCAACCAGAATAGTATGAATACAGGGAAAGCCTTCAGATCGGGGCTGCACGTGGTGGCTTCCCATTCCTCACTTTGGGGACTCTTTCTACAGGGTGACCGCCACGCTTTCGCCGGAATATACGATGCGCACATCGATGACCTCTTTCATTATGGCATGCATTTCTGCCAGGATAAAGAAAGGGTTAAAGACTGTTTGCAGGATCTGTTCCAGGATCTCTGGATTAGCAGGGAACACCTGACCACCAATATCGGGAACGTCCGGTATTACCTCATCAGCAGCCTGAGAAGACGGCTGCTCCGCGCTTTGCGTAAGGATCGCCGGTACCAGCACCGCGAATCATGGGAAGCCTTTGAATTTGAATATACCCTTCCTCTCGAAAACCAGTTAATCCAGCACGAAACCGCAGAAGAACAAAAGCGCCTACTCCAGGAAGCCCTCAGCAACCTTTCCCGGCGCCAGCGGGAAGCCATCTATCTCCGTTTCTTCCAGAACCTGAACTATACCGAAGTGGCCGACATCATGTCCATGCAGGTCGATTCTGTATATAACACCATCTCCAAAGCCATCGGCATCCTCAAAAGAAATCTCCCTATGCCGCTCCTGTTGATGCTTTTAAGCAAATAAAAAAAAGTTAAAAAAAAATGATGAGATTTTGAGCTTTACCTGCTCTTTAGGTAAAAGCACGTTCTCTTGGCAGCCAGTAACTATTTATCATACATCGCCCGGGAGTTTGCAATGGATGAAGATTTTCAGCAATGGGTGTTACACCCGGAGCAACCGAATGTGTTCTGGGAATCATGGCTCAGACAACACCCGGAAAAAGAACCGGTCATCCGCAACGCCAGGCAACTCGTGCAAAGCATCCGCTTCCGCGATTATTCCCTGTCCGCACCGGACAAGGAACAGCTGTGGGATGCTGTGCTGAATGGACTGGAAGAGGAGGAAGAAGCAACAGCGGCGCCGTTACGTCCATCCACCTGGAGAAGTGTGGGCAAATATGCCGCCGCCGTCATACTGGGTATCCTGTTCACAGCAGCATGGTGGTGGTGGAAGCCTGCGGGGCCGCAACCGGCCATCCTCAGCACCTTTACCCGGCTGGGAGAAACCAGGAACCTGATGCTGCCGGATAGCTCGGAAGTTACGCTGAATGCCGACTCCCGCCTGTTGTATGCCGTAGCCGGAAACGGGCAGCGCGAAGTATGGCTCGATGGAGAAGCCTTTTTTCATGTAAAGCATACTGCTTCCCAACAGAAATTTATCGTTCATACGTATGATCACCTGGATGTGGAAGTGCTGGGTACACAGTTCAACGTAAACAGCACCGGTAAAGAAATAGTAGTAGTACTGCAGCAGGGTAGTATCCTGCTCAATATCGGCGAAACCAATAAAGGGAAAGCCGCAGCGCTATACCTGCAGCCCGGGGAAATGCTCCGCTACAACAAACAGGATGGCGATTATACCAAGAAAAGTGTAGATGCCATACACTACACCTCCTGGCACACCGGCCGGTTAATCATGGATGATTTTACACTGGCAGATGCGGCCGTTTTTATGGAACAGGTGTTTGGTAAAAAACTAATCGTTCGTGACACACAACTATTAAACTATAAAGTATCGGGTTCAATGCCTATCATTTACAACGCCGATACCATGATGACACAGCTGGGTAAGGTTTTCCGTATGCAATTCAACCAAAGAGGCGATGAAGTCTGGATCCATAAACCGTAACACTCGCCGCCCGATTTTATAGATGTCTTATTCTTAATCGTTAAAACCTGTTCAAGATGAAAAAAGGTTTACGTGTTTTGCTGATGCAAGCATTGGCCCTGTATTTCCTGTCCCAAACGGTATCAGCTCAGGAATTGACTGATGCCGGCAAACAGCCGGTTCCTCCTGAAACCGGTAACAGTGCGGAAGCACAACCAGATGAATCATCCCTGAAAACTGTTCTTCACCTGATCGAGCAACATTTCAACGTATCCATCGCCTACAAAAGCAACCTGGTTAAAAACAAAAAGATACAATTGTCGGTAGCTGCGTGCCAGTCGGCCGAAGAAGCGCTCGGTAAGGCATTGTCTCCCTTTAACCTGCACTTCGAAAAGGTAAGGGAACACTTTTATATGGTCACCGAAAAAACCATTGTTCCCGCTCCTGCAGAACCAGCTACCATACAGCAACAGCACCCGGTAAAAGGTGTGGTAAGGGATGAAAAAGGTAACCCCGTAGCCGGTGTAACGGTTCGCATCGCGGGTACCAGCATCGGCGCCGTTTCCAATGCCGACGGCTCCTATACCATTGTCGCACCGGGAAGAAGCAGCGATGAACTGGATATCACTTTCATCGGGTACGAAGCACAACGTATACCCGTTGGCGGTAGATCACTGATTAACGTTACCATGAAAGAAGGTTCCAGTGCACTGAATGAAATAGTGGTAACGGGTTACACCACGCAAAAGAAGAAAGACCTCACCGGTTCCGTGGCCGTAGTGAATATCGATAACCTGAAAAAGCAACCCTCCGGCCAGGTAACTGAACAGTTACAGGGACAGGCATCAGGGGTTACCGTTATAGGTTCCGGTCAGCCGGGAGAATCCCCGCAGATCCGGATCCGCGGCGTAAATACCTTTGGCGCCAATTCCCCGCTTTATGTAGTGGACGGCGTACCTACTACCGACATCGCGGACCTCAACCCCAACGATGTAGCCAGCCTGCAGGTGTTGAAAGATGCCGGCGCAGCTTCCATCTACGGTTCCCGCGCCTCCAACGGGGTAATCATCATCACTACCCGCCGCGGTTCCGGCAAAGTAAAGGTGGCTTACGATGGCTACTACGGCCGCCAGTATCCGAAGAATGGCAACGTATGGAATACCCTCAACCCCCAGGAACAGGCGGATCTCCGGTGGCTGGCCTATAAAAATTCCGGACTGGATCCCGGAACGGAACTCTATGGCAACGGTACAAAACCCGTTATTCCGGATTATATCCTGCCATCGGGCGCAATGGAAGGAGATCCCTCCGTTGATCCATCTCTCTATTATGTAAATCCAAACTATACTGACCTGGACGATTATAATAGCTTCTACCAGATTTCAAGAGCCAACAAAGCAGGTACCAGCTGGTACCGCGAAATCTTCCGCCCGGCGCCTATTACCAGTCATAACGTGGCAGTAAGCGGCGGCGGCGATAAGGGTAACTATCTCTTCTCCCTTAATTATTTTAATCAGCAGGGTACTTTAATGAACACCTACCTGAGAAGATATACGGTACGTTCCAACACCCAGTATAATATCACACCGGGTATCAGGGTGGGAGAGAACCTCGCCTTTTCGATGTCAGAAAATCCTTCGGTAGATATTAATACGTCGGACGCCGCTATTGGTCATGCTATGCGCGAACAGAGCATCATACCGGTATATGATATCAAAGGCAACTTTGCCGGTTCCTCCGGCGACGCACTGGGCGACGCTTTTAACCCGGTAGCGATGCAGTACCGCACCCGGAATAATAAAGGCCTGAATACCCGTTTGTTTGGTAATGTATATGGAGAAGTGGACTTCCTCAGATACCTGACCTTCCGCACCAGCTTCGGTGGAGAAGTAGCCTCCGGCTGGTCGCACTCTTTCCTCTTCCCGCAATACGAGAACAAAGAAAATTCTACCAGCAATTCCTATACAGAAGGATCTAACAACGCACATAGCTGGACCTGGACCAACACCCTTACTTATCACCAGACCTTTAATAAACACGATCTGAAAATAATTGCCGGCACGGAGTCTTTTGATAGTCGTAGCCGTGCAGTAGGCGGTACCACAAAAGATTATTTTACGTTCGATGATTACTTCCCCGACCTGAGCACCGGCACCGGTACTCAAACCAATTACAGCAACCGTCAATCAGAAGGGCTGTTTTCTATCCTGGGCCGCGTGGATTATTCATTCAACGACCGGTATCTTTTAAGCGCCACCATACGCCGCGATGGTTCCTCCAAATTTGTAAACGATCATTACGGTACCTTCCCCGCTATTACTGCAGGATGGCGTATTTCCCAGGAAGAATTTATGAAGAAGATCAGCTGGATCTCCGACCTGAAGATCCGCGGCGGATGGGGGATCATGGGTAACCAGCTAAACCTCAGCGTTAACAACGGCTACTTCCTTTACGGCGGCAACCGCAACTCTTCCTATTACGATCTGGCCGGCGTTAACAATGGCCTCAATGCAGGCTTTGCAGGCACACAAATCGGTAACCCCGACGCCAAATGGGAAAGCGATGTGAATGCAAATATCGGTATCGATGCCAGTCTCTTTAACGGACAACTGGACTTCTCTGCCGACTACTACCGCAAAGATATTAAAGACCTGCTGTACAATCCAGAACTGCCCGGACTGGCCGGTACCGGCGCGCAGCCGTTTGTAAATATCGCCCGCATGAAAAATGAAGGGTTCGACTTCTCCATCGGCTGGCACAAAAATATCAACAAAGATCTGCAGCTGAATATCAGCGGTACGCTCACTACCTATAAAAATAAGATCGTGAAAATTGCAGATGGGGTAGACTACTTCGATAGCGACGGTCGCCGCTTCGATGGCAGCAACATCATCCGCAACGCAGTAGAACAACCGGTTTCCTCTTTCTTTGGATATAAAGTGATCGGTTTCTGGAACGAAGAATCTGAAATTACAGCAGCAGATGAACAGGCAAAGAAAGTAACCAATAACACAGACGCCATTTACCAGGAAGGCGAAGGGCTTGGACGCTTCCGCTACCAGGATGTGAACGGCGATGGGATCATTACACCAGACGACCGTACCTTCCTCGGTAATCCTAACCCCGACTTCTCCTACGGCATCAACCTGGGCGTAACTTACAAAGGATTTGATTTCAGCATCTTCCTCTTTGGTACACACGGCAACCAGATCTGGAATAACGTGCGCTGGTGGCGCGATTTCTACCCCTCTTTTGAAAGCGCCAAAAGCAAAACCGCCTTGTATGATTCCTGGAGACCCGATCATCACAACGCAACAGCGCCTATCCAGGAAGTAGACGGATCTACCAGCACACAGGGCGTCCCCAACTCTTATATGGTGGAAAACGGCGCCTATCTCCGGGCCAAAAATATGCAGCTCGGATATACCCTGCCCACTAAATTGCTGTCGGGCATACACGTTGAAAAACTGCGTGTGTATATCCAGGCCGCCAACGTATTTACCATCACAAAATATTCCGGACTGGATCCTGAAATCGGTGGTTCCGATATCACGGACTTTGGCGTAGACGAAGGCGCTTACCCCAACCAGCGCCAGTTCCTCATTGGAATTAACCTGGGTTTCTAACAATTGCTCATTTAAAAAAAGCAGGATCATGAAATCATTATATCATATACTATTGAGTGCGGCTATTGCAACTCCCTTTATTTCCGGTTGTAATAAGAGTTTTCTCGAACGTACGCCACAATCTTCCCTCGAAGAATCTTCCCTCACCAATAAGAAGGGCGTGAATACATTGCTCATAGGCGCCTACGGCGCATTGGACGGGCAGGATTTTAAAGATGGCGATATGGTGAATATCTCCGGTGGCAGCGGTTTTGCCGTGTCGCCCGATAATTGGATCTATGGCAGCGTATGCGGTGGAGATGCCCATAAAGGCAGTGATCCCGGCGATGCCGCCGCCATATTACAAATAGGCACTTTCGTAGGGAATGCTACCAATGGCTTCTTCAATGATAAATGGCGCGTAAATTATGAAGGCGTGCGCCGTTGTAACTTTGTATTGCACATTCTTCCGAATATTACCGACATGACGGAAGATGAAAAGAAAGAAGTGGCAGGAGAAGCCCGGTTCCTTCGCGGGCATTATTATTCAGATCTGAAAAAGATGTTTGATAATGTTCCCTGGGTAGATGAAAATTCCAACAGCTATAATAAGCTGGATGTAGATGAATACAAAATACCCAACGACAAAGACATCTGGCCGATGATTGAAGCGGATTTTAAATATGCAGCTGAAAATCTCAATGAAATACAGGATGTAATTGGTCGTGCTAACAGCTGGGCCGCCAAAGCGTACCTGGCCAAAACATTGCTCTATGAAAAGAAATATGCGGAAGCCATGCCCATTTTTGAAGATGTGATTGCGCACGGCGTTACTGCCAAAGGAACTCCCTACGCACTCACTATAAAGTTCCATGATAATTTTGATGCTTTTACAGAGAATAACAGTGAAGCGGTTTTCTCTATCCAGTACAGCGCCAACGATGGTTCCGGTGGCACCGGCAATGCTAACCAGGGCGAAATGCTGAACTATCCTTATAACGGACCTTTCAGCTGCTGCGGTTTTTACCAGCCCTCCCAGGACCTGGTGAACTCTTATCGCACCGATGCCAACGGCCTGCCTTATATCGATGACTTTAATGATCATCCCGTAAAAAATGACATGGGGTTAGCCAGCAGCGCCGCGTTTACACCAGATGCCGGCAACCTGGATCCACGTCTCGACTGGACCGTTGGCCGCCGCGGTATTCCTTTCCTCGACTGGGGCAATCACCCCGGCATGAACTGGGTGCGTGACCAGCAATCGGCAGGGCCCTATGCCGCCATCAAAAATGTATACATGCAGGCTACCCAGGATAAATTTTACGACGGTAACGGATGGGCGCCCGGCAACGCCATCAACTATGTACTGATCCGCTTCGCAGATGTATTGCTTATGGCTGCCGAATGCCAGGCACAGGCCGGAAGTCTGGGTACCGCAGAGGATCATGTAAATACCGTACGCACCCGCGCCGCCAATCCCGCAGGCTGGGTGAAAACATACCTAAACCCTGCCCACCCGATGGATGGATATACGAACACGCCCGCAGCGAAATACAATATCAAAGCATATCCTGCAGGAGCCTTTACTGCCAACGGGAAAGCATGGGCCATCAAAGCCATCCAGTTTGAACGCAAGCTGGAACTGGCAATGGAAGGCCACCGCTACTTTGACCTGGTACGCTGGGGTATTGCGCAAACAGAACTGAACCGCTATTTCAGTTACGAGAAAGATATCACCACCGACATCGTGAACGGTAACTTCACCAGCAAAAATGTGAGGTTCCCGATTCCGCAACGCCAGATCGATCTTAGCGTTAAAAATGGTACAGCTACGTTGAAACAGAACGCAGGGTATTGAGCGAAGGTTGTCTTTCCCAGGATTACGCTGATTATACTGATTTGCCTGATTTTATTTTTTGGGATTTTATAAAGGATTAAAAAGATTTTGGGAGATATAAGCGAAAATATCCGCTTATATCTCCCAAAATCTTTTTAAATCAAAAGTGATCAAATCTCCTAAATCAATAAAATCAGCGTAATCCTGGGAAAGACAACATCCGCGCTTCCGCCCATTGCAGTCCACCCGCCAGTTCCCGGTCGCTGAATTCAATATGTATTACCCGCCGGTTATGCCCGTTGCTGCTGCGCCCGGAAGCATGCATCAGCAATGGCCGCATGATCATCACGCCGCCTTTTTGTACGCAGCAGCTCACGTCCGGGGTTTGGTTCAGATCAATACTGTCTGGCCGGTGAACACCTTTTGCGTGAGAGCCGGGCAATACTTTTAATGCGCCGTTCTGTTCGTCCGTATCATCAAGATGAATGCGGAGGGTATAAATGCTTTCCAGTATATCTGTTGGTGGCTGCACGGCAAACTGGCCGGGCTTTACAGTCCAGGGGCCATAGCCGGCTACGGGCAGCCTCTCTGTTACCGAAATGGTGAGATCCTGGTGCCAGGCCACAAACCAGTTGGATTGCCCGGGCTTATCAAAATAAATGGATTTAACGGGAACATGTTTTGGGCCAAACAGCTCCCGGGCAATTTGCCTGATGGCTGGTATAAATATCAGCGGGGTGATGGAAGGCGCCTCCTGCAAAAAACGGCGGATGGCAAAGAGATCCTTGGTTTTCCGGAATAGCGGGCCGGTATGATCCGCGCTATCAATCACAGCAATCATTTCCCGGATAGCACTTTCAGGGAATACATCCGGTATTATCGTATATCCATCCCTGTTCAATTTCAACTGGTGATGTATGATGGTTTCCTTCGTCATATTCTCCACAAATTAAATAACATCCGCCTTATTTTATCAGCGTAATACTCCCCTTAAACTCAAATTTTTCACCGCCTTCACACACGGTTTGCATGGAATAAATATAAGTGCCCATTGGCGCTTCTTTATTACCACTACGGCCATCCCAGCCTGCGGCAGGGGCGTTGATAGCAAAGTGGGTGTTCTCAAAAACGAGGGTACCCCAACGGTCGTAGATACGCAGCCATTCAATTTCCTTCACGCCTTTACCTTTAGGATAGATGCGTTCATTCCTGCCATCGCGATTGGGCGTAAATGCGTTTGACATAAATACAGCGCTTTGGTTGCAGAGGATGTGCAGCACCACGTCGTCGGCAGCCTTGCAGCCATATACGTTTTCTACTTCCACCCGGTACTTCGTGGTGAAATCGGGTAGTGCCTGCACGCGTGCGCAGGAGGCGCAGTCCAGGAATTCCGCGGGCGTCCAGCGCCAGCGGATCACATCGTTGCTGTTGTTGGCTGCCAGGTATACGGGAATGCCGGCCATTATTTCACGGTCCACCCCTGCATTTACGGTGGGCGTGGGATGTACCCTTACTGTAAGGGAAGTTTTATCAGAGAAACAATTGTCCTTATCAAACCCGGTTACTTCATACACGTATTGACCGGCGCCGGTGAGCGTGGCTACCGGCGCAGGAGAGGAGGGTTTGTCGATGCCGGTTCCTGTCCACGTGTAATAATCGGCACCAGCTACATGCAGCGGCAATTTATCGCCGAGGCATAAAACAGTATCAGGAGTGGCTTGTATCGTAAAGGGTTGTACTACGCGGATCTCTATTTCATCGTTATTCATGCATCCATTGTTGTCGGTTACTTTTACCTGGTAGGCGGTGGTGACCAGCGGCGAGGCTGTAGGCATTGCAATGGAAGGATCATTTAACCCGGTTGCAGGGGTCCATTCATAAGTACCGCCGCCGCCGGCATGTAATACCGTGGTGTTACCAAGACAAACAAAATCCGCCGGTGCGCTGGCGTTGATATCCGGTAATGGTAAAATATCCAGCGGATGTATTACCTCGTCGGTGCAGCCTTCTTTACTGGTAACGGTGAGCTTCACCTGTACCAGGCCCGGTTGGGAATAAGCCAACGCCGGTGGTTGCTGTATATCACTGGTGGTATTGTTACCAAAATTCCAGCTCCAGGTAACGTCATTTGTTTTGGTAACGCTGCCACTGAGGGTTAGGGGTACATCCTTACATGCTTTATCAGGCGCACTGATAGCAGCTAACGGCTTCGGGTATACGTTTACCGGTACTTCTACTGTTTGTGTGCAGCCGTATTTAGTAGTAGCCGTCATGCCGAATTTATATTCGCCTGATTTATCGAGGTGAAATACCGGTGTAGTGGTATTGATATCAGTAGGAGTAAGTGCGGCATCATATGTCCAGGTATAAGTAGGTGTAATGCCCAGTTCATCTGCAGAGTAGCTGTTAAACTCAGGGGCAAAAGTAAGCGTTCCTGCATCGCATATTTTTGGGGTAGATGGATTCAGCTTAATATCCAGCTGATCTATCACCACCGGCTGATCCAGGAAGGCGCTGCCTTTACAGCCGGCATCATCTTTCAGTAGTAACCGGGGTTTGTAGATGCCTGGTTCAGTGAAATGATGTTTTATTTCGAGCGCAGTGGTTTGTTCCACGTTGCCATCTGTAAAGTCCCAGCTAAAGGTAGTGGCATTTTCAGGCTTGATGGTAAAGGTGATTTCTTTTTCAAGACAACCACCGTCGGCACTGGTTGCGATGGTGGCGTAAGGCCCGGTAACGATTACTATCTCGCTGTATTCATCTTCCGTGTCTGCATCGCCTTTTACTTTTAACTTTACTGTATAATGCCCGGATTCGGTGTAAGTGTGTACCGGGTAAAACTGATCGGAGGTGCCGCCGTCGCCAAAATCCCAGGAGCAGGAAGTATAGTTAATGGAAGTGTTCGTGAAGCGGAATATCATCGGGGCACATTTGCTGCCGTTTACAAATTCTGATGTATAAACGAAACTGGCGGCTACCGATGCCACCTTGATATTTTTGGTTATCTCGTCTGTACAGCCGTTATCATCATTTACTTTTATTGTTACAGGATACAGTCCTTTGTTGGGATAATTATGGGTTACGTCCTGCATGGCATTGGAAGTATAGTTGTCTCCAAAGTTCCATGTAACCGTGGAAATGTTACCCCCCACTTCACTGGAAGTGTTGCGGAAAAGCACATCTGTACCGGGTTTTACGATGTAGTTATCAGCTTCAAAATCGGCTATAGGGCCATTCACCTGGATGTACCTGCCATCAAATGTATTTCTGCAGCCTTCTTTATCTGTAACGGTAACGGAAGGCTGGTAATAGCCCGACCTGGTGTAGGTATGTTTAAAGGGGGGCGTAGTAAAAGTTTGCGGCGTACTTCCGTCCCTGAAGTCCCATTCCCATTTAACAATGCCACTGCTGTTGCTGACATTTGAATTATCAGTAAAGCTAATTTCGGTGCCGCGGCAGGAGTAGGGGATGGGGAAATTGTAATCTGCAACAGCGCCACGTACAGTTACATCAATAGAATTACTGCTGTCCACACAGCCCAGATCATTGATACCGATTACCCGTACGCGATACTTACCGGGTTCAGTGATGTAATAGCCAAACGACTGGCTGGAATTGTTATGATAAACGCTATAGTCGTTTAATTGCCAGCGATAACCAGCCACATTATAATAGGCCGGATCAGATTTTGTAATGCTGGTTGTCAGCGCATCTCCGCTACACAGGATGGTTTTATCCGTAGTGATTTCAATCGGTGAATTAGCATATACACGTGCCATTACTTCTTTAAAAGTGGTGCAATTGCCCGCAGTGGTAGTCAGTTTAATAATATAGGTGCCTGTCTTTTGGTAATAATGCGATACTTTATTGCTGCGCACCGCATAAGCGGTATCCTGTCCGTCGCCCCATTCCCATTTCCAGCCGGTAGCGCCAAGAGAACCATCGGTCACGGTAATCACATTCCGGTTCGCACAATCCACATCGTCTATCGTAAACCGGGGGAACGGGTTAATAGTAGTAACGTATGCCTTTTTGGTAAGAGTTCCCGGGCAACCGCCGTTCCATACCGTAAGTGTTACATCATACGCGCCGGGTTCACTGTATTCATGTTGAGTGCTTTTATGACCATCTCCTGCGCCATCTCCAAATTCCCAGGACCAGGCATCGGCAACGTCAGACTTGTCGCTGAAGGTAACCAGGGAATTCCCACACACGATGGGTGCGTTGGGAGAGCTGAAATCTACTATTGGTTTTTTAAATACCCTGACATCGTTATAAACTTTTATTCTGCCTGTGCAACCTGCCGTGGTGGTATATTGGAGATATGTCTGGTAGGTGCCGGCTTTATCAAAGGTATGGTTGGGAGTGGCTTCATGGGACACCGGACTGCCATCTCCAAAATCCCATTCATATTTTATAATAGGGTCATTATAATTGCCAATGGCGGTAAAGCCCGACGACATGCCTTCGCATCCGTTGTCGTTATAAGAGATGGCAGATATTTTTGTAGTATAAACCGCCACCGCACTGTAACTGTTCATAGTGCAACCGTTGCTACTGGTACCGGTTAACACAATTTGATAAGCGCCTTCCGCCTGGTATATATGTGAAGGGTTTTGTTCGGTAGAACTTTGTCCGTCGCCAAAATCCCATTTCCAGCTGATGGCGCCTGTTAAATTATCCTTGAATTTAACGGTAGCAGGTACCGTGCAGGTAGGAGGGCTTTCTATCATCAGGTAGCCCGTGGGAGCAGGATTGATAACCGCTTTTTTCTCGATCACTTCTTTACAGCCTCCGTAGTAGGCTGTAAGCCGTACGGTAATAGTGCCTGCGCTGCCATAGGGCATATAGGTGGCGTTGTCGAGATTGCCGTAAGCGTTTTGCCCATTAAATTCCCATAAAGTACTGTTGGGGGTAACCCCGCTAAAACTGGCATTAAAGGTGGCATACTCGTTGGAACACAGGAGCGGCGGAACAATAATGTCCGTACCATAATTAGCGACGTTGATATCGCTTACTTCTTTTGTATCGCTGCATCCCCGTTCATTGGTAACGGTGAGCTTAATGCTGTGTTGCCCTTTGTTGAAAGTATGTTTGCCTGGGTCTTTTTGGGTACTGCTGCTGCCATCATCAAATTCCCATTTATACGAAAGGGTACCGGGACCTGTAGTGGTGTTTTTAAAGAGTACATCGGCTGGGCCACTGCATAATGTTTTTTCTGCTACGGTGAAGTTGGCATCAATAGCCGGTGCTACGTCCACTACTTTTTCCAGCACTTTAAAGTTCGTACAGCCGTAGCTGTCAGTTACCGTAAGAATGACACTGTAAACGCCGGGTTTGGTATACGTATGGCTGGGAGTACTGCTGCCGTTCTGTAAAACTTCGCCATCGCCAAAGTCCCAGCTGAAATTTTGCAGGCTTCCTTCCGCGGTGGATTTATCTGTAAATGTAGTGGTGAATGGTGCACATCCTTTACCGGAAGATACACTGAAGTTTACTGCAGGCTTTGCCCTTACCGCAATGTAATCTGTTTTAACAACAGTTTTAGTGCTGCCATCTCCAAAAGTTACTTTTAGTGATACGGTGTATTTCCCGGTTTTTACATAGGTAGCGCCGGGATTTTTTTTGGTAGAAATAGTGCCATTCCCAAAGTCCCACAACCAGGCAGTAGGGTTGCCGGTAGACAGATCCGTGAAACTGGTGATGAGCGACTCACAGTCGCTGGTGGCGGAAGCATTAAAATCGGCGTTTTGTTGAGCTATAGCACTTAAACAGAAAACAAAACAGAGCACAAGGGGCACAACAAATTTGCATCGGACAGGGAAAAGGTACATCGGACTTATAGGTATATGGCCTAAAAATAGGCTTTTCCGGGGGATATTTGCTTTGCCTTAGAGATCTTGAATATTATGTTTTCGCTATAGGATTAATGCTTAATTTTAAAGGTCTTAAAAGCAGCGTTTTATGTCACATTTGTTTAGTCCTTTGCAATTGAGGGACATTACTTTCCGGAACAGGATAACGGTATCGCCTATGTGTGAATATTCTTCCACCGATGGATTTGCCACCAACTGGCACCTGGTGCATCTCGGAAGCCGGGCTGTGGGCGGTGCGGGGCTGGTACTCACAGAAGCAGCGGCGGTATCTCCGGAAGGCCGTATTTCCATTCACGACCTGGGCATCTGGAAGGATGAGCACATACCTATGCTGCAGGAAATCACCGCATTTATTTCCGCGCAGGGCGCCGTTCCCGGTATTCAGCTGGCCCATGCCGGCAGGAAAGCCAGCACATTAAGGCCGTGGGAAGGCAGCCGCGCCCTGCCCGCGGAAGATGGCGGCTGGCAGGTGGTAGCGCCCAGCGCGATTCCTTTTAACGAGGTGTACCCGGTGCCGGTAGCACTCACGGAAACAGGCATACGTAAAGTGAAAGACGATTTTAAAGCAGCTGCTATCCGCGCATTAAAGGCTGGCTTCCAGGTAATAGAAATACACGGCGCGCATGGTTATCTGCTGCACAACTTTTTATCTCCGCTTAGTAATCAACGTACAGATGAATATGGCGGCAGTTTTGAGAACAGGATCCGGCTCCTCGTGGAAACAGTTGAAACAGTTCGTGAAGTATGGCCGGAGCAATATCCTTTACTGTTGCGTATTTCCGCTACCGACTGGGCCGAAGGCGGCTGGAATCCGGAAGAATCAGTAAAGCTGGCGGCCATTGTAAAAGGGAAAGGAGTAGACCTGGTTGATTGCTCTTCCGGTGGATTGGCTGCACACCAGCAAATTAAAGTAGGACCATTATACCAAACGCCTTTTGCAGAAAAGATCCGCAAGGAAGCCGGCATTGCCACCGGTGCAGTGGGATTAATTACCACGCCTGAAGAAGCCGAATCAATAATCGCCAACGGTTGGGCTGATATGGTATTAATGGCCCGCGAAATGCTGCGTGATCCTTATTTCCCGCTGAGGGCCGCCCATGAATTGGGCGCAGAAATTAAATGGCCGGTGCAATACGAGCGGGCAAAACGAAGAAAGTAGCAGTTAGCAGTTAGCCGTTAGCCGTTAGCAGGAGATGCTAACGGCTAAACACTAAAAAACTATTTTAATATCGCTTCAATAGCGTCCAGTTCTTCTTTTGTAAAAGCTGTATTTTTCAACGTATCCAGGTTGTTGTCCAGTTGTGCAACGGAGCTGGCGCCGATTAATACGGTGGTGATCCGTTTGTCTTTGAGGATCCAGGCCAGCGCCATCTGGGCGAGGGATTGGCCGCGTTGTTGAGCCAGTACATTCAGCTTTTTAACTTTCTCAATTCTTTCAGGCGTTACTTCACCTTCCTGCAGGAACCCGGTAGGTTTGCTGGCGCGGGAGCCCGCCGGGATACCATTCAGGTAACGGTCTGTAAGTAATCCCTGCGCCAGGGGGGAGAAGGGAATACAGCCTATGCCGTTTGCTTCCAGCACATCCAGCAATCCGCCTTCTATCCAGCGTTCAAACATGCTGTATTTAGGCTGATGTATAAGACAGGGGGTACCCAGTGATTTCAATACATCCACCGCTACTTTTGTTTGTTCGGCAGTATAATTGGAAAGCCCCACGTACAAGGCCTTTCCCTGTTGCACAATGCTGTGCAGCGCTCCCATTGTTTCTTCAATAGGCGTGGCCGGATCGGGGCGGTGCGAATAAAAAATGTCTACATATTCGAGCTGCATGCGGCGTAAGCTCTGGTCCAGGCTGGAAACAAGGTATTTGCGGGAACCCCAGTCGCCATAAGGACCAGGCCACATAGTATAACCAGCTTTGGTGGAAATGATGAGTTCATCCCGCAGATGCCCGGTGAAATCCTGTTTCAATACCCTGCCAAAATTCTCTTCCGCACTGCCGGGTAATGGTCCGTAGTTATTGGCGAGATCAAAATGGGTGATACCCTTATCAAAAGCGTTATGAATAATACTGCGTCCGTTCTCAAAATTATCAACAGAGCCGAAGTTGTGCCATAAACCCAGTGATACGGCAGGCAGCTGTAAACCGCTCTTACCGCACCTGTTGTAGGTCATACTGTTATACCTGTCTGCTGCGGGTGTGTAATGCATGGAATTTTAATTTTAGGGAGACAAGATAAAAAAATAACGCGGATTTTGTCTTTCTCAGGATTAATCTGATTTTACTGATTTAGGGATTTTATTTTTTGGATTTTATAAATGATTTTAAAAGATTAGGGGAGATATAAACGAATATATCCGCTTATATCTCCCCTAATCAAAAAAAATCATAAAGGATCAAATCCCCAAATCAGTAAAATCAGTTTAATCCTGAGAAAGACAACATCCGCTTAATTCAGTTCCTCCACTGGTACACGTGGAGCAGACTGCTGTTTCAGCTTATTGCTTTCTTTCAGTTTGGCCGGAACCGGGCGTATTTCCCATACTATTCCCAGGAAACCTAATGTTTTGATAACATAGTAGGTGATATCGAATTCCCACCAATAAAAACCCTGTCTGGCTGCACTTTGGTAGTAGTGGTGGTTGTTATGCCAGCCTTCTCCCAGGGTGATCAGCGCCAGAATAGCACTGTTGCGGGATTCATCCCCGGTATAATATCTCTTATTACCAATTTTGTGCATAAGTGAATTGATGGTAAAAGTACCATGATATAACAGCACGGTGCTCAGGAAAAACCCGATCAATAAGGTAGATAACCCTGCGGACCAGTCGAACCAGCCGGCGCCATTTACTTTATTACCAACAAAATAAACGGCTATAGCCAATACCACTGCTGGTACCATATGCCATTTATTCAGCCACAACAACTCTTTCGCTTTGTGATCCTTGATCAGGTCAAAACGGGTAGGTTTGTATTCAGGGCCCATGATCCAGCCGATATGTGCGTACCAGAATCCGTAAACATTGGCTGAATGCGGATCTTCGGGGGTATCGCTGTGCTTGTGGTGAATACGGTGATTGGCCGACCACCATAAGGCGCCCTTCTGTAAACTGCTTTGCGCACCGCCCGCCAGGATAAACTGGAAGAACCGCGACGTTTTAAATGCACGGTGCGAGAAATAACGGTGATAACCGGCCGTTACAAAAAACATACGTACTACATACAGTACACCGCACAATATCCAGTCAAATGCTGTTGTACCGGTGAAGAATGCCAGTAAGGGCACCGCGTGAATGCCCATGAAATCTGCCTGGTGCCACCAGTTAGGTGGCTGTCTGTCTTGCTTGATCGCCTTATTCATTCCACAAAGATAATTTCCGTCTTTTATTAAATAAATGATTTAAATCATTTGGACAAAGTTAAGTGCTTTTCCCCGGTTTTTGTGCGCCTATATTCCCGGCGAACATTTTACTGTGGGATGTGTTAGAGAGAAACGTAGTACTATCCTTTCATCACGTTAAAGTAATTATTATGTCACAATTCATTTCGGCTATCAGGAACAATGTGAAGTATTGGTGGTTGTACCTGCTCAACGGGATCATATTCCTTATTGCAGGTGGTATTGTTTTCTCCAATCCCTTCAGCAGCTATGTATTGCTTAGCATTTTTTTCAGCGTCACCCTGTTTGTGACGGGTATTTTTGAAATTGCTTTTGCAATAAGCAACCGTAAAGGGCACCAGGGGTGGGGATGGTCGCTCGCCTCAGGCATCATAGATCTTGTGATAGGCCTTATCCTGATGCTGTATCCCTCTGTGAGTATGGCGGTGATCCCGCTTTTCCTGGCTTTCTGGTTTATGTTCAAAGGTATCAGCCTGATTGGATTTTCTATCCAGCTGCAAACAGATAAGGTGCCCAACTGGGGCTGGCTGCTGGCAGGAGGGATCGGACTGATTATTATCTCCATCTTTATTCTCGATAACCCGGCACTCGGTGTGGCCACGGTGCTGGGACTTATGGCCGCTGCCTTCTGGGGAACCGGCATCCTCAGCATTATCTTTGCTTTCCGTCTCAAACATGTTAAAAAAGAATTAAGAGAACACGGTCTTTAAAAAAACGTGTCCCATAAAAAGCGTTACAGCGAACCGCAAAGTAATTCCCACTTTGTTGTTTGCTGTAACGGCTTTATGCTGTCGGCATTTTCTGTATATTCGGTGCTTCTAAATCTATTCTCTTCCGATGAAAATCAACAGAATCTATGCTATCGCGTCCTTGCTATTATGCACCGGGATGCAGCAGGGAATGGGCCAGACAGTATCCAAATATGATGCGCATGAGGCTTTTTCCCCGCTATTCTATCCCGCTCCCGGTAACGAATACCGTAGTGCAGGCGGACAACCAGGTCCAAAATACTGGCAGAATGCGGCGGATTATAAACTGGCCGTAACCCTCGACACAGCACAACATCGAATAAGCGGGTCCGTAGTCATTACCTATAAGAATAACAGCCCGGACCAACTGCCGTTTTTATGGCTGCAGCTGGACCAGAACATCTACCGGGAAGATTCCCGTGGCAGCGCTACAGTAGCGGCTTCCGGCGAACGTTTTGCCAACAGGAGCTTCACGCAGGGCTTTGAGCTGAAAAGTGTAAGCGTGATTGTTAACGGGAAATCCGTTTCCGCCAATTACCTGGTAAATGATACCCGTATGCAGGTGAAGCTGGCAGATGCCCTCAAAACAGGCGCCTCCCTGCAACTGAAAATAGATTACGCCTATACGATCCCGGAATATGGAACCGACCGCACCGGCCGGCTGCGCACCGTCAACGGATGGATATACGAAATAGCGCAATGGTACCCGCGCATGGCGGTATATGACGATATTCTCGGATGGAATAATATCCCTTACCTGGGCGCGTCGGAATTTTACCTTGAATACGGCAACTTCGATTATACTATCACCGCTCCCGCCAGCCTGCTGGTAGGAGGCTCCGGTCAACTGGTGAATGAAGCGCAGGTATTGTCGCCAAAAGAAATGAGCCGGCTTGCCAAAGCGCGCAACAGCGATGAAACTGTGTATATCCGCGACAGCGCAGACGTAAAAAACAATACGCCCAAAGGCAACCGTACCTGGCATTTTGTATGTAAAAATACCCGTGATGTAGCCTGGGGCGCTTCCGCAGCCTTCATCTGGGATGCTGCCCGTATTAACCTGCCCGGTGGTAAAAAGGCGCTGGCACAATCACTTTACCCGGCAGAAGTAGCCAGCAAAAATGGCTGGGGCAGATCTACCGAATATGTAAAAGGTTGTATCGAACATTACTCCGATAAATGGTACGTATATACTTACCCGGTAGCTACCAACGTAGCAGGTATTGTAGGCGGAATGGAATATCCCGGTATTGTTTTCTGTAACTGGAAATCTACAAAGGGCGGCCTCTGGGGCGTTACAGACCACGAGTTCGGGCATAACTGGTTCCCGATGATCGTAGGTTCCAACGAACGTAAATACGCCTGGATGGATGAAGGCTTCAACACTTTCATCAACGGGATCTCCACAAGAAATTTCAACATGGGAGAATACGCTCCGCGTCAAAGTATGCAGCGGTCGGCCCCCATGCTGTTTTCAGCCAAAGCAGAAGCCATCATGAATACCCCGGATGTTATCGGTCTTAATTACAATGGCATCGCGGCGTATTATAAACCCGCAGCAGGACTGAACCTCCTTAGAAATGAAATCCTGGGTCCGGAACGTTTTGATTATGCATTCCGGGAATATATTAAGCGGTGGGCATTTAAGCATCCTACTCCGTGGGACTTTTTCAGAAGTATGGAGAATGCTGCCGGTGAAGACCTCAGCTGGTTCTGGCGCGGCTGGTTCTTTAATACCTGGAAACTGGACCAGGCAGTAAAAGAGGTGAAGTATGTAAAGAACGATCCTGCACAGGGCGCACTCATCACCATTCAGAACCTGGAACAACTCCCGATGCCGGTAGTGCTGGCAGTAACAGATGCCAATGGTAAAACAGATACCATGCATCTGCCCGTGGAAGTATGGCAGCGAGGCAGTAACTGGACATTCCGCTATCCTTCCACTACTAAGCTAACCAGCGTGGTTATTGATCCCGCAGGTAATTTTCCCGATATCAATCCCGCCAATAACAGCTGGAAAGCCGATCTGGGCAAACCTGTACCCGATGGTACTACGGGTACGGCTATATTAAAAAAATATATCGACGTCATAGGTGGCGCTGATAAGCTGAATGGTGTAAAGGACCTGCTGTTGGAAGAAGAGGGAAGCATTGAAGGAACGCCTATTGAGCGCACCTTGCAGGCGAAACAACCGGATAAAATACTACAGGTGGTAAGTATTCCTGTCAATAAATTAATTGCTTATAAGCTGCTGATCAACGGCAGTAATGTTAGCATGATGCGTATGGGGCAGGAGGCGCCGCTTTCACCGGCAGATAAGGCGATCCTGAAAGATAAGAACAGCCTGTTCCCGGAGTTGCAATACCTCACCCGCGCCAACGATGTTAAGCTGGAACTGGCGCCGCTGACCGCCGATGTAAATAATACAAGCGCCTATGTTATCAGTATCGCTACTTCCAACGGGGCATTGCTGCGCAACTATTATGATGTGAAAACGGGTCTGAAAGTACGCACCGTTTCCTTACCCGGACAGGAAGGCAACGAAAAAGAAACGACTACCGACTTCACTGATTACCGCAGCGTGAATGGTGTACAGTTGCCCTTTACCATTACTACCAATGCCGGTGGTTATGATGCGGTGATGAAAGTGAAAAAGGCAGCGATTAATAGTGGGGTAGGAGATGACGTGTTTAAATGATCCATAAAATACAAGGTAACATCTTCTGATTCTTTCAGGGACGTTACCTTGTTTAATGACTATTTATTACCTTACCTGGACATGACCCTGTACTAAATATAAAATGATGACTAAATACACTACTGTTAGCCGTTTTCTGTTGATCCTTCTATGTTTCTTACTATTTGGTGATCGACTACTTTTTGCACAAATTAACTACACCGGATCTCTTAGCAATGCAACGCTTGGCACGGCTGGTTGGGTAAAAGCCGGAACACTTGCTATTCCTCAGCAAGGGGTATCCGCTTCCATCAGGATCTACGGAGGGGTGGGTTTTAATGCCCAAACTAACCAAATGGGATTCACCGAGCTTTTTATCAGGACCGGTAATGGAAATTCCGTGATAGACGGCTTCGCCTTTTCGGCTTATGCAAGCCGCAGCGGGAGGAGCATTGGTGCTGTAAATGGCATCAAAATATTACCCAATGCGGCGGGCACTGCGGCCACTGCTTACGATATTTATTTTAATAATGGACTCTATATTGGCATAGGAACTTACCAGGTGAACTGTGCCTATGGCAGTTGGACACACAATATGACACTCGCTGCAGATCCCGGCGCCAATGCCTGAAATTTCGGCGCTTGAGCAATATATATCAACGCATCAGCATCTTCCGGAGATACCTTCTGCAATGGAAGTGGCAAAAGATGGATTGGATCTCGGAGATATGAATAAAAGGTTACTGCAAAAAGTGGAGGAGCTGAGTTTGTATATCATTCAACTGGATAAAAAGAATAAGGAGCTGGAAAGCAGGCTTAAAGTGGTGGAGAGTGCTAAATAAAAGGACTGTGGAATAGATTATACATTAAGCTTCCATAACCGGAACCGTAAACAGATGTAATTCAAAGGAGAATACTTTTGTGAAAGTTAATATCTTCGCGCCAGCACTAATGTCATGAACGAATGAAACAACTCCGGCCGGTAATGTTTGTGGGTACGGCTTCCGATGTAGGCAAAAGCGTGATCACTGCCGGGTTTTGCCGTATTTTCAAACAGGATGGATATGCTCCGGCGCCTTTTAAGGCCCAGAATATGTCGCTCAACAGCTATGCAACGCCCGATGGCCTGGAAATAGGCCGTGCACAGGCGGTACAGGCAGAAGCCGCCGGGGCGCCGTGTCATACCGATATGAACCCGGTGCTGCTGAAGCCTGTCAGCGATCGCAACGCCCAACTGGTGCTACATGGTAAGCCAGCCGGTAATCAGTCGGCCTGGGAATACTTCATGGAAGATGATAAACGCGCCCTCTTTGATGAAGTGAAAAGTGCATTTAACCGTTTGTCGCAACGCTTTAATCCGGTGGTAATGGAAGGTGCGGGCAGTATCTCAGAGCTGAACCTGCGCGCAAAAGATATCACCAATATGCGGATCGCGTTGCATGCAGGAGCTGCAGTGTATCTCATTGCAGATATTGACCGCGGAGGGATTTTTGGCAGCGTGTACGGAACCATCGCGCTGTTGCCGCCGGAAGAAAAAGCACTGATCAAAGGTATTATCATCAATAAATTCCGTGGCGATATCCGTTTATTTGAAGATGGCCGCGCAATGCTGGAAAGCATTACCGGCGTGCCGGTAACCGGCGTACTGCCTTATTATCACGATATTCATATTGAAGAAGAGGATGCGGTTTCATTACCGCTTAAACAGAAACGGTTGGCCGCCGGGCAAATAAATATAGCCATTGTGTTGTTGCGGCATATGTCCAACTTCACTGATTTCAATGCACTGGAAAAAGATGAGCGGGTGAATATCTTCTATACGGATAATCCCGCAGAACTGGCTGCAGCAGACATTATTATCCTGCCAGGCAGTAAAAACACCATCGCCGACCTGATCTCGGTCAGGAATAACGGTACCGCTGCCGCTATAACGGAAGCGTATAAACGAAATAAAACCGTGATCGGTATTTGTGGCGGCTACCAGATGATGGGACAACAGGTAGCGGACCCTCATGGTGTGGAAGGTGTTGCCGGAAGCATACCGGGACTGGGTATCCTGCCGGTTGCCACCGTGCTTACAAAAGAAAAAGTAACCCGGCAAAGAAGTTTTTACTACCGGGATCAGCAGAAAGTGTGTGAAGGATATGAAATTCATATGGGAGATACTACTGCCACCATCCCTTCTCCACTAAATACATTTCCCGGTGGCGGCACAGACGGGTATTTTCTCCGGGCCAACTGCTGGGGTACTTACCTGCACGGTATCCTGGATAATGATACTGTGATCAATGATCTGCTGGCGCATTGCGGGAAACCCGCAGTAGCAAAGGAGTTCGATTACCGCCGGTTCAAAGAGGAACAATATAACAAACTGGCAACACATATCCGTGAACATCTGGACATTCCGGCTGTTTATAAGGCACTGGAGTTATAATATTATTGCATTATGATACAAGGACACGGAGACGATGGGTACCTGTTTGATCAGCAGGTGAAAGCTGACTTCAGTTCCAACGTATGGTATGGCGGTTTACAGGAAGGATTGAAGGAGCATCTGAAGAATAAAGTAACCGGCATAGATCACTACCCTGATGCTGGGGCTGCAAAACTACAGGCCCTGCTGGAAACCCGGGCCGGTATGCCTGCTGGCAGCATCCTGGTCACCAATGGAGGTACAGAGGCTATTTACCTCGTGGCACAGGCATTCACAGGAGCCACTACCACGGTGGTAGCGCCCACTTTTTCGGAGTATGCGGATGCGTGTAAGCTATACCGGCACCAGGTGCAATACCTGCAATGGGATAAACTTACACCAGGTACGGTGTTCAGCAGCGACCTGGTATTTATCTGCAATCCTAACAATCCTACAGGGCAGGCGTTGGACGAAGCGGACCTGCAACAACTCATTACACATAACAAACACACGGTGTTCATCATTGATGAAGCCTATATACAGTTTACGCTGAACGCCGCTACTATGCTGCCGCACCTGCACCGGTTGCCGAATGTACTGGTGCTGAGGTCCATGACAAAAACCTGTTGCATCCCCGGATTGCGGCTGGGTTATGTGGCGGGAAGAAAACAACTGCTGGACCGTGTCCGTACCTTCCGGATGCCGTGGTCGGTAAACAGCCTGGCACTGGAGGCCGGCTACTATATCCTGGAACACCCGGAGCAGTTTACCATTGCCACTGGTAGCCTGTTGCAGGAAACTTTTCATTTATGGGAGGGCATCCATAAGATGCCGGAGTATAAAGTGTATACATCGCATACGCATTATTTTTTGTTTGAAACATTAACAGGTACTGCCGCTACGCTGAAAGCATGGCTGCTGGAAAAGTATGGATTACTGATCCGTGATGCCTCCAATTTCTACGGACTGGGACCCGGGCATTGCCGGGTGGCCTGCCGCAATGCCGCCGATAATCAATTACTGACTACTGCTTTGCGCCAATGGACCCTCTATTAGCATTCGTATTGCCGTTACTGTTAGGGTATGCCGCCGACCTGCTGCTGGGAGATCCGCGCAGCTGGCCGCATCCGGTAAAAGTTTATGGCTGGCTGATCAGCCAGGGTACACGTTTGCTGAACAGGGGCCGTGCCAGGTGCTGGAAGGGCGCCTTGCTCACTGTTAGCCTGTGCGCGGCGGTGTATATAAGTTTTTATTTTACGCTTATGGTACTATCGGGGTGGCCAGTAGTGTACTATGGATTCAGTGCAGTGTTTGTTTTTTTTGCGCTGGCCAACAAAAGCCTGCTGCAGGAAGGCAAAGAGGTATTTGAAGTTTTACATCACGAAGGACTGGAAGCCGGCCGCAGGCGGCTGTCGTGGATAGTTGGAAGGGATACCGCTCATCTCTCACCGGATCAGATCCGTATCGCGGTATTTGAATCGATGTCGGAAAACCTGAGCGATGGGGTAGTAGCGCCACTGTTTTTTTATGCAGTGCTGGGCCTGCCCGGTATGATGCTGTATAAGATGATCAATACCCTTGACTCCATGATAGGTTATAAGAACGGGCAATACCTGTATTTTGGACGCTTTGCCGCCCGCCTGGATGATGTAGCTAATTTTATCCCGGCCCGTATTACGGCGCTGTTGATGATCCTCCTGTATGGCAGCAGTCGTGCCTGGCATTTTATGATTAAATACGGACCGGCACACAGCAGCCCAAATTCAGGATACCCGGAAGCCGCGCTGGCAGGTATTCTTGACTGCCGCTTTGGCGGCCCTAATTCCTACCAGGGCGTGGTGGTACACAAGCCTTACATCGGTGAAAATGAACGCAGTATTGAACACGGAGAATTTAGCAAGGTGATGTACCTTAATCACGCAGTTACCTTCGTGATGGTGATCATCATTATTGCGGTAAAATATTATTTTATATGGACAGCACAGCAATAACCCACGAACAGGAAAGAAACGAGAGGATCAGTGTTTTAAGCTGTGGCTGGCTCGGAAAGCCGCTGGCATTGCACCTGCAAACAATAGGCTACGCCGTAAAAGGCGCCCGCACCAGCATTGGAGGCGTACAGGAATTACAGGCGCTCGGCCTGGAAGCATACACCGTAGTGCTGTCCGAAGACGTACTAACCGGCCCGGACGCCTTCTGGGACGCCGACATACTGATCGTAAATGTTCCGCCACGGAAAGAAAGGGGCAAAGAGGCGCACGTATCTGAAATAGCGCTGTTGCGCAGCTTTATAGAAACCACGCCTATCCGCAAAGTTATATTTGTGAGCTCCACCTCTGTATATAAAGACATCAACGGACTGGTAACAGAAGAAAATGAAGAATTGCCCGACACGCCCAACGGGATGGCATTGCGGGAAGCAGAAAACCTGTTGCTGGAATCAGGCGCGTTTGATACCACTGTGCTACGTTTCGGCGGCCTTATTGGCTACGACCGGCTGCCGGATCAACGCCGTATCATGGAAGGCCGGAAAGCCAACGCCCAGCCCATAAACGTGATCCACCGGGACGACTGCATCGGTATTATCCGGCAGGTGATAGAAAAAGAGGTGTGGGGAGAAGTGTTTAACGCCTGCGCCAGCGGACACCCGCAACGCAGCCATTATTACAAGGCGGCAGCGCAACGCCTCGGTATCCAGATGCCGCGCAGATTGCCCGCCGAAGAGGAGCCGTATAAGATTGTGGGGTCCAGTAAACTGAGAAACCTGCTGGGATATACTTTCCTGTACGATGACCCATTGCAGGTATTTAATATTAATGTTTAAGGGATTAGCGACCTCAGGCGTCCTAAGTGTATAGATAGTGCATTGATAGTGCATCAATAGTGCATGAGGAGTCCATGAGAACAGTATAGATAGTGCATGGATAGTCCATCAGCTACCCATGTCCGAAGTATCGCAGAAGCATCCGGGAAGTAATCTTTATATAAACATCGCTCTCCGTATCTTCTCCCCCGGGAGCCATCACTCTGCCTTGTAAAAAAATTGTTTACATGTGTTAAATTCACTATATTGTAGTACTACCTCTTCTATGCCAACGGGAGGTGCGGTTCAACCATAACATATTTATTCAACCTAAACCTAAAAAAAGCCGTGAATCTGCTGCTGCTCTTTAGCCTGTTTGCCCTGGCATTATGGCTGATGTTCTCCCTGTACCGGAGTCACAATCGCAAAAAGGCCGAATTGCTCTTACCCGTAAGGTCTGCGAGTATTGTGAAAATTCATAGTTACAAGTCGTTCGGTATCATTGCCACCATCCGCTTCAAAGAGGAACTGACCCCTCAGATTGGCGACCGGTTGCATGAAGAAGGCAATATCTACCAGATCACCGGTGTAGTAACGCCCGATCCGGTACCGGAACAACCCAAAGATACCTGGGACTGCCGTCTTGTAAAAATCTGAACATGGAGTATCTCAACGTATCGTGGCTTCATCATTTTTCCCAGGCAGAATTTGAGCTGATCTGGAATCAATATTTTTATTTTTTGTCCTGACATAGCTGGTCCGTGGTTTGCATAAGATCTCTTAGAAAAAAGAATCTTATGGACGCTTTTATGATCAAAACTTCCGGAGGCCGCTTTTATGTAAAGCCCTCTTCAGCTGAACGCTTTCTGGTAGATGTAGACGGAGAAGAGGTAATGATGGAAAAAGATGAGGACGGATTTGTACGCGCGCCGGGCGCTACAGACAATGGCCGTCGTTTAAACATGGGACTGCTGAACAACATTGCAGACCAGATTGCGGTTCAGACGGCGTAAAAACTCCACAGGTTGGGGTTAGAAGTGCTCCTCAAAAGCCGTCAGGTATTTGTCGATATACTGCGATTTCGTTTTGGATTTATACTGCATCACAAAACGGGGATGCTCCAACGGAACAACAGCCCCGAAAAATTTCTCCTTTTCATTTAATGCCTGCAGGAACGCGGCATTCTTCCCTGTCCCCATACAGTAGCATACTTCACGACTGATATTCCACTGCAATTGTTCTTTTAAACTGCTCACAATAAATGGATAAGCAGCTTTTGTTAAAGCGGCACTGTCGTAATAATTGTAATTTATTTCCTTTCCGCCGGGTTGAAGGGAGGTAAATCCCAGCGGACAAATGGAGCTGATATAAAACTGTCGGTAAAACTTTCTCACCCCGCCATAGGCGTCTATCACGTCATACACAAAAACAGAAGAGGGTTCGTGTGTTTTAAGCCCGGTAATTTCAATGCCGCACTTGTCCCACATGCGTTTGGTATCCGTAAAGGGTACGCCGGTAGATCCCGATCCAAGCCGGCCGGGATTAATGCCCAGGATCAGTTGCCGTGGCTGTTTGTCGTCGTAGAACTTTTTGTAAAACTGTGTCATGATACCCATAATACCGGGGCCTTCCCGGAAAGGGTTCATCACACGTATACCTGCGGGCAACTTGCCCGAGAAATGTAGCTGGCTGTTGAAAGCAATGATCTGATCGGCGATAGTCATTCCGCAAATTAAGCCATTTGGCGATGCCTGGTAATTTTCTCCAGGATGTCTTCTTCGCGGTAAGGCTTCATGATGTAATCATTTAAACCTGAGCGGAGATACAGTTCAATATCATCTTCCATAACATTACCGGTAATGGCAATAATGGTTACTGCCGCTTTCTTCTTGTCGGGTAATTCCCGGATCATGTTGGTAAGCATCAGTCCATCGATGCCGGGGAGATCAATGTCGGTCAGTACAAAATCGAATGCTTCACGATCGTACACTTCCAGCGCTTCTTCTGCCGAAGAAACAATCAGATAGGACGCCTGCATTCTGTCCAGCATCAGGGCGAGTAGTTTCTGGTTGAGGATGCTGTCCTCTACCACCAGTAACCGGATACCTGCCGGAATAGTAGCGTTTGTAGATGTATTATTCACCGGGACAATAATTTTTTTGGTAACAGGTGATGGGGTCATCAGCTTATACCTGATTTCAAAATAAAAAGTGGAGCCTTTTCCTGCAAGGCTTTCCACATGTATCTTTCCGTTGTGCAGATCGATGATCTTCTTGGAAATATGCAATCCCAATCCGCTTCCTTTATGATAATGGCTATTTCCCTGGGAGAAAGCATTGAATACCAAAGGTAGTTCTTTATGCGAAATACCTACACCAGTATCTTTTACGCTTACCTGCAACAAGTTGTTGTCACGCATATGCGCCGTTACGGTAATACCGCCTTTTTCCGTGAATTTAATGGCGTTGGCCACCAGGTTAATCAATACCTGTTTCAGCCGGAAGGCGTCGCCCACTACAATTAAAGTGCTGGGGAAGTAAATGTTTACATCCAGCGTCAGTGATTTCATGGATGCCTGTACAGCCAGCGTATTGCATACCTCTTCAATAGCAGTGCGGGGAGCAAACTTTTCTTCCCTTAACAGCGATTCTGCAGATTCCATCCGCGTATAGTCGAGCACGTTATTTACTACCTGTAACAGCATTTCTGCCGAATGACGTATAGCCGCCACCGTTTCCGGTGTTTTGTCGCGCTCCAGCAGGTGCGCGTAGCCGAGCACCGACTGTACCGGTGTGCGTATTTCATGACTGATGGTAGCTGCAAAGTCGCTTTTCTGTTGTGCAAACTTTTCCGCTTGTTGCTTGGCCCTCAGCAAAGCCAGGTCGTAGCGGTATAAACGGATGATACCATATATAATGATCCCTGCCAGTAACAGGATGAGGGGAATTTCCCAGTAATTGTGCTTATCCAGCCGGTAGAGGGAATGGTCGATATCCTGGCCCAGCTGCAACCGCTTCTTATCGGTTTCCGCCACGATGTTCTGTTTCAGGTTTGCCATGAGGTGAAGCAGTCCGGAGAACAGCCGCTCGTTGGCAATAACGAGGGCATATTCTTTTTGCTTCAGGTTATTGTGGCTTTCGGTGGCGTCTTTTATAAACTTGTTATAGGCGGCCTGGATCTTTGACAGTTGATCTTTTGAAAAGGCTTTGCCATCCTTCGGTGCGTCGTATTGAACGATTTTCACCTGTTGGCTGGTTTGCTGTACCTGCGATTTATTGCTGATCGCATCCTTGATGCGGCCCAGTAATTTCTTGCGGCCTTTGGCAGTAGCTGTTTCTGTGGTAACAATCGTATCGGCCTTTATATTAGGCGCCGGTACCTTGATATCGCCCAGTTGCTGCAGGGGGAGGGGCTGGGCGGCAGTGTCCCATACCTGCGACAGTTGCAGCAATGAATCTACGTATAGCCGTGTCTGTAGGAACAGCTGCGACTTCCTTGCTTTGTCGGCCAGCAGCGCATGCAGCTGCTTCTCATTTTTGGCGGAGTTCATGGCGCTGTCCAGGTGCGCAGTAATGCTGCTCAACTGACCCACATAGGCATTCAGGTAATGCTTGTCGTAGGTAAGCGTATATACACGGAAGTTGTTATCTGCTGCATACAGCAGCTGTACTGCCTGGTCAATATGGCCTACATCTGTTTTAGTAGCTATCAGGTCTTTAACTACTATGCTTAACTGTGCTGACTCTTTCTTTCTTAAAGAGATGATCATAAAAAAGGTCATCAGAACAATCACCATTATCGTTAACACAGCATAACGTACAAAGGTCTTTTTTTCTTGGGTTGTATACATTGTTACATATGATTGGGACGTTGGCGTGGTGGCTAAACCAGGACGAAAATAAATGATTTTATATTCCGTAACCAATAGATAATCAATGAAAAACAAAAAGAATAGGTATGTATTTTCTGCTGAGCCCCCTATGTATAAATATATTTCATACATTATATTTTTTTACTTATTAAAACTTTCATATACGGCCGGGCTTCAAGGTTTAAATATTGGTATATAAAATATAGGTTATATTTTGGAGAGAAGATAAAGTTCCCTTTTCCTTTTGTATTATTGCTCCTGTAATACCTGCTTTGATGAAAAACTGCTTTCTTACCGGCCTGCTGCTCCTGGTGTTATCCTGTACTTTTGGTCAACCTGCTTCGCCGGACCTGCGTTACAAGTTTTACAAGGGAACCAGCGTTTTGCAGGACAGGATCTTTTACCTGTTCACATTGCTGGAGCGTGTGCCCAGGCTGCCGCAGTTAATGAATAAAGACAGCACGCTTACCACATTGCGGAACACCTACGCACAGCGTGTAGCCCATCCCGTGAGTAGCGGTGATCTTACCGCTTCTTTGCAGTTTAGCGGCAGCGCCATTAATGAAGTGAGTGGAGCCTTTCTTACATTATTGCAGCAGCACCCAAAGGAGATGGAACGCCTGTTAAGCGAAATGCGTGGCAGTGGCCTGTTCCAGCTATACGCCGGGAAAACTGACGCCACATTCCTCTCTCTTGCCTGGAAGGACGCCGCCGATGGCGTAAACTATATCCTTAATGCCTATACGAATGGAAAAGGACTCCGCTACCCCGTGATTGACTCTGCCACTTATTATGTATTATCGCCCGCCTACAGGGCAATGGTGGAACGTGTAATGGAACAGGCTGCGGAAAAAAAGCCGGACATATTCTTCCAGCCGTCGCTGCAGGTGGCACTGGGCTTACTGGAGCTGAACCGCCGCGATGAAGCCGTGCGCTATGAACCATTATCCGGTATCAACGAAGAAGCTTATAGACAAATAAAGAAAACAGACTGGAACAAATATCCATACACCGCCATGCTTATTTTGGGGGCAAGCCCGGTGGCAAAGGAAACAATAAGCGAAACCGGTAAAAGCCGCTGCCGCACCGGGGCAGAATTGTACCGCAAAGGAATGGCCCCCTTCATTATTGTATCCGGTGGGCATGTAAGGCCCGTGGGCACCCAATATTCCGAAGCGGTGGAAATGAGGAAATACCTGGTAAATGAGTTAAAGATCCCGGCCTCGGCAGTAATGGTAGACCCTTATGCCCGCCACACCACTACCAACGTGCGTAATGCTGTGAGGATTGTGTGGCGGAGCGGTATACCGGCCAATAAAAGGATGATGTGCGTATCTGATGCTATGCACGTCGCCTATGTGAACAGCCCGATGTTTACCCAACGCTGTACAACAGAGCTGGGATACATGCCTGCGGCAGATATCAAACAAGCGGACCTTTACTTTTTGTCGTTCCTGCCGGACCTCCGGTCGCTGCAGGTCAATGTTTTTGATCCGTTAGACCCCTGAAATAAAATATTCTGTTCACTCATTCGTCATCATATAAACACATCCTCATTTTATGTCTGACTCTTCTATCCAGCCCTTATATACAATCCTCGGTGCAGGAGGTATTATTGCCAATGAACTGGCTGCCGAACTGGTGCGCCACAACAAACCGGTACGTCTCGTGAGCCGCTCGCCTAAATCCATTGAAGGCATTACCGACCTGGTACCGGCCGATATTACGGATGCCGCGCAAACAAAGAAAGCCGTGAAAGGCAGCGCCGTGGTATTTCTTACTGCCGGTCTCAAATATGATATCAAGGTATGGTCCGATGCGTGGCCCAGGATTATGACCAATGTAATTAATGCCTGCAAAGAAGCCGGTGCAAAACTTATCTTCTTTGATAACGTATATTCTTACGGGTTAGTAAACGGCCCGATGAAAGAAGATACGCCGTATCATCCGTCCAGTAAAAAAGGAACAGTCCGCGCGGCTATTGCCACCCAGCTGATGAACGAGGTGAAGGCCGGTAACCTCACCGCCACCATTGCAAGGGCAGCCGACTTCTACGGACCCGGCGCCGATAAAACCGGTTTCCTCAACCTGCTGGTCATCGATAAGTTCAGGAAAAACAGCAATGCCATGTGGCTCGGAAAAGACGATCAGACACACAGCTACACCTTCACACAAGATGCCGCCAAAGGATTGTACCTGCTTTCCCAGGACGATACTTCCTGGAACCAGGTGTGGCATCTCCCCACCGCCAACCCGGCGCCCGATGGCAACGGGTACATAAATATTATTGCTACTCAAATGGGCGTGAAGCCTAAATATATGAAGCTGGGGGGCTTTATGCTTACCCTCTCCGGGCTGTTTGATACCACAATCCGGGAAATAAAGGAAATGCTGTACCAGAATAACCATCCTTATATTTTCGACGCTACAAAGTTTGAGCAGCACTTTAAAGTGAAACCTACTTCTTATGAAGAAGGCATCCGCTTAACACTCGCACATAAATAATAGTCTACTGATTTTGTAGGAAAATAAATTTGGAAGTTATTTTTTCTGCCTTATCTTTGCACCAGTTCTTTAAATAGCTTATCAAGAAAGGAGGAGGGACATGGCCCGACGATACCTTAGCAACCATCACTGTGCAAACAGTGAAAGGTGCTGCATCCATCCCGGTTTACGAACCAGGAAAGATAAGTCAGATCAATAGTTTTACTTTATATTATTCTTCCGATAATAAGAAAACTCATCTGGCTCCCAGGTGAGTTTTTTTTATGCTCCCACCTTTTTGATATGCTCATTTAACGGACCTGTTTAATCAATTTTCATCAAACTAAAAATCAAACAAAGATGAGCACTATCACTGAACTGATCCATTCTATTCCCGTAGATCCGCAAACAGGCGCTATTGCCGTGCCTATTTATCAAACCTCTACTTTTGTACAGGACGCGCCCGGCCTAAATAAAGGATACGATTACGCCCGCTCCAATAATCCTACCCGCGAAACCGCAGAAAAGATCATTGCGAAGCTGGAAGGCGGCGCTACCGCATCTGCCTTTGCCAGCGGTCTGGCAGTGATTGACGCCGTGATAAAACTCCTGAAATCGGGTGATGAAATTGTGGCGGTAGATGATATTTACGGAGGCGCGTTCCGGTTATTCAATAAAGTATATGAGAAGTTTGGCATCAAAGTAAACTATGTGGATACTTCCGATACACAGGCGGTGTTCAATACCATTACACCGGCCACGCGCCTGATCTGGCTGGAAACGCCTACTAATCCAACGTTGAAGATTTCAGACATTGCCGCCATTGGCCGCATTGCAAAAGCACATAACTGTTTGTTTTGTGTAGATAATACCTTTGCCTCCCCTGTGTTGCAAAAGCCACTGCAGCTGGGCGCCGACCTGGTGATCCACAGCGCTACCAAATACCTGGGTGGCCACAGCGATCTGATTGCAGGCGTAGTAGTGGCTAAAACATTACAACTGGGAGAGGAGATCAAATTTTATCAGAATGCCTGCGGCGCTATTCTTTCGCCGTTCGACAGCTTCCTGCTGATACGTGGTATTGAAACATTACATCTGCGTATTAAGCAGCATGGTATTAATGCGCAGGCGCTGGCAGAATACCTGGAGAAACATCCGGCAGTGGATAAAGTGTTTTACCCGGGACTGCCATCACATCCGGGACATGAGCTGGCAAAGCAACAGAGTAAAGGGTTTGGCGGGATTATATCTTTTACATTGAAAGACGACAGGGCGGAAGCAGCAACTGCTTTTGTTACATCCACACATTATTTTAAACTGGCCGAAAGCCTGGGCGGTATCAAAAGTTTGTTGTGTCACCCCGCAGCCATGACCCATAAATCCATTCCTGCAGAAAAGAGAAGGGCAGCAGGCGTGAGCGATAGCCTGATCCGTTTATCCGTAGGACTGGAAGAAACAGCCGACTTGCTGGCCGACCTGGAACAGGCGTTTACGAAACTGCCGGCGCCCGCCCTCGCAGAAAACGTGTTGTCAGCATAGCGGCTACATTGTCTCCCGTTGCATTGAGGATCGTAGCCAGCGGATCTACCAGCGTGCCTATAATCATCAGCGGCGGGAGCGCTTCTATGGGGAAGCCGTAAATGCTCATCACCAGCAGCTCGCCGATGTAGCCGCCATTAGGAATACCGCCTTCCACGATGCTGGCTATAACGGTAACGCCTAGTGCCATTAAAATTACTGCTACACCATCGAAGCCCCTTCCGAACATGGCAAATACCACCGCCATTTTTATGATGGAAGAAATGCTGGAGCCGTCTTTATGCAGCGTAGCGCCCAGTGGCACTACCACATTACCGATATCGCGTGGTACGCCCATCCGTTCTACCGCCTGGAGATTAGCCGGAATAGTAGCGATGCTGCTGCCGGTACCAACTGCAGTAAGGGTGGGGATAATATTATTCTTCCAGAAAATTTTTATACCTGGTATACCACCGGCAACAAATGCATACGCGCTGAAGCCAACGATAAAATACACGATGCCAAAACCATAATAAATACCGAGGGAGTGCGCGTAGGCGCCAAACAATTGTGGCCCTACAGTGCCCACCTGGTAAGCGAAGTAGGCGCCCAGTCCGACAGGGCCTAATTTCATGATGAGCGTCAGGATATCTTTCATCACCTCGTTACCCGATTGCAGAAAGCCGCGGAAAGCAGCGCCTTTTTCACCGGTACGCATGGCGGCAAAACCAACAAGCCCGGAGAAGATGAGGAACGGCAGCATATTTTTACGTGACAGCAACTCGTAAAATTCATTCACGGTGAGCAGTCGTACCAGCTGTTCTCCCCAGTTACCTGGTTGTTCCAGGTTCACCTCCTTTGTGAGGATTACCTGCTGATGGATAGGAAAGATCCAGACGGCTACAATCGTAAGAAAGGCAGAGATGAGAATGGTGCCCAGGAATACCAGCGACATTACGCTGAGGATACGGCCCAGCTTATGCCCCGCTTCTATGTTGGCAATGGCAGAGGAGATGGCAAAGAATACCAACGGTATAATGGCCGTAAACAACAGGTTCAGAAAAACATCGCCCAATGGTTTGATAATAGCTACACGCTCACCAAATATAAGCCCTGCAATACTGCCGGCGATGATGCCTGCCAGTAACCAGAACATACTGCTGTACGTTTTGAGGAATCCCATACCTGAAGTTTATGATTTACAAGATAACCAAATGTATCTGTTCGGTGAACAATCTGTCATGATTATTGTTTATGGTGTTAGCAAACCAATATATTTATCATGAAAAGCTGGATGCTATGTTTGTTGCTTCCCCTGTTCGCTCTCCAGGAAAGGACTTACACCATTGGAGAGGTGATGCGCAACGCCCGGCAACTGCACAACGACAGCATCACTGTTAGGGTGACCGGCTACGTGACTAAAAAGCTCCGTGGTAATAACTATCTTTTTGAAGACCGGACCGCTGAAATCCAGGTGGATATAGACCCTAAGTTCCTTCCGCAGCGGCCTTTCAGTGATCGGGAGGTGATCACCATTAAAGCTTTGGTGGAATATGAAATCAACAAGCCTATTACATTAAAGGTAAACCAGCGGGTGAGCAATGATTAACGGCCACGACTATATGATTTTGAGCACAAACATGCAGATGCTCCTCATACTTGCCAGGATCACAATTACCGCCACTGCCACCATAATAGTTTTAGCAGAAATTTTATTGGATACTTTTGCCGCAATGGGAGAAGCGATGGCGCTGCCTATCACGAGGCCGAGTACGGCATCCCAGTGTACATGATACAACACGGTTACAAAAGTGAGGGAGCTGAGCATGGCGATAAAAAAGCGGGTAGCCTTTACTGTGCCCAGCGAAAAACGGGGATGTCTGCCGCCGGCAATCAGGGAAGATAATACGATAGAACCCCAGCCCCCGCCGCCGATGGCGTCTATAAATCCACCGCCGAAGCCCAGCAGACCTATTCTTTTTATTTTTTTAGCCACGTGTTTTTTACGCTGCGCGTTAATAGCTCTCATCAGGATCACCGAGCCGAGGATCAGGGTGTAAAGCGATACTACCGGCTTGGTGTATTGTGCGTAATGTTCCAGCGAGGACAACAGGTAAGCGCCTATCACGGCTCCGGCAATACCCGGTAATATCAGCAGTTTAAACAGTGTTTTATTGACATTTCCCATCCGCATATGCATCCAGCCGGCAATGCCGCAGCTGAGGATTTCGGAAATATGTACCGCCGTACTCGCTGACGCAGGTGGAATACCCATCGACAGTGAAAAGGTAGTAGAAGTAATGCCATAAGACATACCAATGGCGCCGTCGATCATAGCGAAAATAAACCCGGCTACCAGGAAATAGTAAAAAGTAGGAGGTACGTCTTCCATATAGGTACGGAAATCGGGCGATTGCCACCACGCCACACCCAGGATAACACCTAGTATGAGGATGCCTGCTATGCCATAAATCCAGCGCTGTTTTCTATAGTTGACGCTTTCCTGCGGCGTTGCAGCATTTGATTCATCTGTGCTCGTAGCTGCGGGTGCAGCAAGGGTAGTAAGTTCTTTCTCCATTTTTTATTAATGTGCAGCCTTAATTCTCCACAAAATACATAAACTCTATGAAATTAGTAGACTGATTGGAAAAAATTGCATAGAAGAAAGGTCAGGTCAGTGATATATCTCCCTAAATTTTAATTTATAAAGGGTAATTCCTCAAAATACCCGAACGTATAAAAATTGATTTACCTATATTTGAGGTTGCGAACCAATTTAACAACTACATGCTTTGGCAACTCTTCTGGACAATTATATTAGTATTATTAAACGGATTCTTTGTTGCGGCAGAATTTGCCATTGTTAAAGTACGTTCTTCTCAAATCAACAGTAAAGGCAGCGTAGCAGGCAAAAGAGCCACTGCAGCAGCCAAAAGCATCCTGAATAACCTGGATGGATACCTGGCGGCTACGCAGCTGGGGATTACGCTGGCTTCACTGGGGCTTGGCTGGGTAGGTGAATCCGTAATGACGGCCATCGTACTGCGGCTGATGGAAAGCCTGGGCGTTACCATTTCACTGGCTGCTACTCATGTAATCGCCGTGGCTATTGCTTTTACCATTATTACCATCCTGCATATCGTTTTTGGTGAACTGGCCCCTAAATCAATGGCTATCCGCAAACCGCTGCCCACCACAATGGTGGTAGCCATCCCGTTGCGGGTGCTGTTTGTGATCTTCCGTCCTTTTATATGGCTGCTCAACGGCTTAGCCAACAGTATCCTTCGTCTTATTGGTATTAAACCTGCCGGGGAGTCGGAAATCCATTCGGAAGAGGAACTGAAGCTGATCATTTCTGAAAGCCAGGAAGGCGGCGCCATCGAGGAAACCGAACGGGAACTGATCCAGAACGTATTTATGTTTGACGACAGCCGCGTAAAAGAAATCCTTACCCACCGTAAAGATATTTCCTCCCTCGATATCAATCTGCCCCTGGATCAGCTGATAGACCAGGTAATCAGGGATGGATATTCCCGGTACCCCGTGTCCAGCGGTTCGCTCGACGAACTGAAAGGCGTGGTATATACCAAAGATGTGGTAAAGGGAATGCACGAAAAAACACTCCATAATATAAAGGATATCATGAAGCCGGTATTTTATGTACCGGACAGCATGAAAATAAAAGACCTGCTGCGCACCTTCCAGGGACAACGCCTGCAAATGGCCGTGGTCACCAACGAATTCGGCGATACCGAAGGGATTGTTACAATGGAAGATATCCTGGAAGAACTGGTAGGGGATATCCAGGATGAACATGATCATGAAGCGCCGATTGTAGAGCAGAAAGATGATAATTTTATTGTGGATGCGCATGAATACCTCGCGGACATCAATGAATTATTACCCTACCCACTGCCGGAGAGTGAACATTATGAAACCCTTTCCGGTTTAATAAACTATATCCACGGAAACATTCCGCGGGAAGGAGAAGTGATCATCATTGAAAATTATGAAGTACTGATCCTGAAAATGTTCCGCAGTTCCGTGGAAAAAGCCCGGTTAAAACTGATCCGATAAAATATTTTTTATGGAGAAGAAGATCCTCCACGTCCTCGAAGGACGCGAAAAACATATTACCGACACGGAAGTAGTGCGGCAATCACTGCCCACTATGCAATTCCGTTTTGCCAGCCCGTTTATTGTGGTGCATCACGTGCCGGCAAAGTATTTTGCGCCCGGATCGCCGGAAGACCGGCTGCATCCGCATCCTCACCGCGGGTTTGCGCCGGTTACCTTTATGTTGCAGGGCCAGGGATATCACCGCGATAATGCCGGTAATGCCATGACCGTTTCTGCCGGCGATGTACAATGGATGTTTGCCGGGAAAGGAATCCTGCACAGTGAAGGCCCGTCGGAAGAATTTCTGAAGAAAGGGGGCAACTACGAATTATTGCAGCTCTGGTTTAATGTGCCCGCCGCGCATAAAGCAGAAGACCCCTGGTACCAGTATATCAAAGGAACGGAAATGCCCGCAGTAGCTGTAAAGGAAGGTGTGCACCTCACCCTTGTGGGTGGCGACTATGAGGGTAAAACCGGGCCACTAAAGAATTTCACACCTATCACCGCTATCTGGGGAAATGTGGAAGCCGGGAAAGAAGTAACGCTTACGGCTACACGTGGATACTGGACGCTGCTATATGTAGTGGATGGAAAAATAGACGTGAACGGAACAACAGTAGCGGGTTATCATCTTGTAGTGTTTGATAAGGACGATGAGCAACCGGACATTCACATTACCGCGTCCGAAAATACCCGGCTGTTATACCTTTGTGCGGAACCCATCAATGAACCGGTAGCCGCGAAAGATAATTTTGTAATGAATACTGCCGAAGAAACGGAGCAGGCTATACAGGATTATAAGAACGGTTTATTTGGTACACTTGAACATTAAAAAAAGGAGGGGAATTCCCCTCCGCTAAAATCATCTGAATAAAGTATCTCTTTTCTGTGGCCAGGAAGTATCTCCTTTCTTATCTTTTTTCTTCTTGTGTTTCATGATGGTATCCATTGGCTTAGGTGGAAAGGTGTCCTGTGCAAATACTTCAATCTGGTCAACCTGAGTTGGCTTTACCGGAGCTGCCTGTGCCTTGTCCGGGTTACCCCTGAAGAAAACAAAGAGGGTAAGAACGCCAATAAGTCCGATGGTAGCTGGTAGGTTTTTCATAAAAATAAAATTTATGTTCAGGAAGATAATAAGCAGATATCATGCGCCCTTTCCTGCGGCAGAGCACTTTTGGATATAAGCCACTGATCCTATTCCAGTTATCTTGTAGCTGCTTTATTCCCTCCCCGTTTTTACTGTGGATATTGTCCGTCAAAAAGTGGAATGACAGACACGCTATCTCTTACCGGTTGCCTACAGATGGCCGGAAGGAGTGAGGCACTGCTTTTGTGGCGTCTAAGGTATTGTTCACCAAAATTTTGTCTTATGAAAGGCACCAGAAATGAAAATACCAAACAAAGTAAACAACAGCGTTTTTCCAATATGCCGCGACCTGAAATCAGGGATGATCTTGACAGCAGGAAGAACGAAGAACAGGACGATAAAGGCGACGATACTACGCATAACAGCAAGGACACCAAAGCCAACAAGCAAAAAAAACATTGATGACAGGTAGTTCCGGCAAAATAACCGCCATTGCAGCCAAACAGTTGCTGCAATAGCGGTTATAATTATTTGTTGTATTGAATACCTTCTTTATCCCAACGGGTATAGAAGTATTGCAGTGCATCGGAGAACTGTGTGAAGTTTTTGTTGGCAGGAACGGTCCAGCCATCTTCTGCATAAGCCGCCAGGCGGGGGAACACCTGGTGGTTCATTGTTTTTACATCCGGAATCCATTCGCCCCACATCTGGCAGCCACTGCCCAGTATTTTGGCGTGGAACTTTGGATCCAGCCCTTCAGGGATGGGGTCAAAGCTGTAAGCTTTTTCCAGCGATATTTCCTTGTAGTCGTAATCGAGGTAGGTCATGGCGTGATAGGAATTGATCACGTCATATCCTTTGGACACCGCATCTGTGATGAGTTTCAGCTCTCCCTTCCAGAACTGCACGATGGTACCGGCCGCGAGTTTCTCGGTGGCGGAAACATCTTTGCTATCGGTGAATTCATGAAGTTTGCTGCCCATGATCTCGTTCCAGCCGACCATGCGCCGTTTTTTCCCTGCGAGGTAGTTGGAGATGTTGTTGGTGAAAGCAATCTGCAGATCGGCGGGAGAACCCAGTTTATGCGCTTTCATATAGGCGTTTACCCCGGCGTCTGCTTTCCACTGATCGTATTTTACTTCGTCGCCGCCAATATGGATCACTTTCGATGGAAACAGCGCAATCACTTCCTGCAACACATCTTCCAGGAAAGTGATCACTTTAGGATCGGATACGTTGAAAACATCGTAGTGCACGCCGAATTTGCCCGGAACTTTGATAGGCGTATGGGTGGTACCCAGCCAGGGATACGCGGCAATAGCGGCGCTGGAGTGTCCAGGCATTTCTATTTCAGGTACGATGGTAATGTGCCTGTCGGCCGCGTATTTAATAATGTCTTTAATCTGTTCCTGTGTATAAAACCCTTCGTGGGGTTTGCCATCATATACTTTGCTGTTCCAGGTACCTGTTTGGGTAGAATCGCGTTTGCTGCCCACACTGATGAGCAGGGGATACTTTTTTATTTCTATGCGCCAGCCCTGGTCGTCGGTCAGGTGCCAGTGGAATACGTTCATTTTCAGCAGCGCCATTTCATCGAGCAGGCGCTTTACGGTTTCGCCGCCTTTGAAGTAACGGCCTTCATCCAGCATGAATGCCCTCCAGCCGAAGCGGGGCTTGTCTTTGATGGATACGGCATTAATCGTGTATGCGTTGCCGTTGACCGTAATGAGCTGGCGTAAAGATTGAATACCATAAAACACGCCGGTAGCAGTTGCTGCCGTGATGGTAATGTTATCCGGTGTTACCTGTAGCTGGTAACCTTCTTTTCCTAATTCCTTTTCCAGTTTTTCATTCAGGGAGAAGCGGATATAATTGTTTTTAGCGGTGGGTTTCAGGGCGAGAGAGAGACCATATGTTTCCTGTAATGCCTGTTGCAGCTGGTTGGCTTCGCCGGCGCACTTGCCTGGAATGATGGCAGTGGCGCCGGACAAAGAGAAAGTGCCGGGTAATGTTTTTGCTTCCGACGGCTGAGGAATAATGTTGATCGCCTGCAGAGGCATGGTACTTACCAACAGCAGCAGCCAGGTAAATGCCAGTGTGGAGCGTAGTTTTAGCATACGTAGATTTTTATTGTTCACTTGGTTAGGGTGAAAAAATACAATAAAATCCCGTGATTTAAAAGAACCTCCCTGTTAACCTTCCTGTTCCATATAACCGCTTGGCAAACCGTTTTCCATAGAGGCGTCGCCGTAATCGTATTCCTCCGCTGCGTAACCCTGCGATAGGGTTACCGGTCTTTCCAATTGAGGAAACACCGGTTCAACAGGCAGTTCATTGAATTTATCTTTCCATTGCTGCAGGGTAGCTGCATCCAGGTGAACGGGATGCAATATCCTTACGTGCGTATTTTCAGGAAGGGTAAGAACGGCGCCTGTAAGTGTTTTCGGCGTTATGTTTTCATCGCAGTAAAAGGTCGTGATCAGTTGATCGGCTTCATCAAATAATGCCCAGGCCAGTCGCATTGCAAAAGCAGACATCACAGGGTTTTGCCGGAATACCCCCTGCCATTTTGCAGTGCTCCATTTTCTTTGTTCTTCCAGGAAAAGTTCCAGTCGCTGTGTTTGTACCCTGATGGTGCCGGCCATTTCTTTTGGCAGCGCTTTGAATGCATTCCTGATGTCCCTGGGAGTGGCTACCGGGATAGCTTTTAAGCGACGGCCTCTATCGTTGAGATAAGCCGGTTTAAAGTTGCTATCGAGGAATGCACGATATGTTTCATTCTTTACTTCAAAAGATCTGTATAATCCGTCGAATCCAAAATCCGGCACCAGTGAGTCGATCAGTTCATGCAGCGTCAGGCCTCTTTCTGTAGCGGTTAGTTCCAGCGCCCTGAGGGCTGCGGCGCCAACCACTGCTTTACGGAAGCGGTACCTGCGAGAGAAGAATTCCACTTCACGGAGGGCTTTATTGCTGCCATGCAGGGCGAGTGCGCCCACGCCGTGTTCCGCCATTTTGAGGCGCTTGGTAGTGATCCAGAGCTGTATATCTTCCCGGAGAGTATCTGCCAGCAGGTCGTCTCCCAGCAGGGCGGTGAGGGTCATGAGATATTTTAGCTTCAGATCGCCGCCCTGGTCGGCGTATGCTTTATAGAGTGCGCGGGCAAAATCGCCGCTGCGGGATCTGTCGATCAAACGCAGCAGGGGTTTGGCTTCCACGTCGGCGTGTACTTCTGTAACCCTCGACATGCGGTAAATGAGGAAGCGCATCATGTCGGTGGTCATTACGGTACCATCCAGCAGGTAGAGTGGTGGCAGGGCTTTGTCGTCCAGCCATTTCTCCGCTGGTTTGGAGAGTTTGTGTCTTTTCTTTGCAAACATCACCAGTTTGGTAACGAGTACCAGGTCGTCGGTATCTGTGAGGGTATGCCCTCCCAGTGTTTCGAGCATCAGGTCGCGGGCATCGTCGTTTACTTCTTTATGGAGCGCCAGTTGGAGCAGTTCGCGGGCATGCGGGTTGTCGAGTTTCGACAGGATCTGTACGGCAGTTAAGCGTTGATCCGCTTTTTTATGCCCCAGCAATTCTGCTGCTCTTTCCAGCGCCTGCGGGTGTTCCGCCAGTATAACGGCAACGAGTGTACGAACGGACTTCAGTTTATGCAATGTGTATGGCCAGAGCTGATCTATATATAGTGCTTTGTTCAGTTGGGAAAGCACCGGCAGTACTGTTCTTGCGTCGTAATCATTTTCCAGTGCGTGCAGCAGCATCGGCGTAGCCTGTTCCTGTAGTTCGTCTGCCAGTACCTGGAAGGCTTCCGGGTGGAGGGAACGTTTTTGGGAGAGCAGGTTACCGAGATAAGGAACGGCTGCGGGGCGGTCGAGGTGCAGTATGCCGCGCACTGCCAGCACGCCGGGGGGCATGTTGTTGGGCGGTACATTCCCTGTTACCTTTGAGTATCCCGATTCTGGTGTGCAGGTGTTTGCCACCGGTTTGTCGAGGAAATCGTAGGCTGCTTTCAGCAGCCGTTGGTTATATTTTTCCGGGAGATGACCGGCGAGCAGATAATAACCACTGAGCGCGGCTGCATAATCGGGTACTGCGGCCAGCTGCGTGGTTGTTTTTTCGATCAGCGGTTCATACTTGCCCAGGTTGTTTTGCAATAATACACGTGACACGGCTTGTTGATCCGGGAGGTATTCCGGCAGCAGGAGAATGTTTTCCAGGTATTCCATTTCCCGGTCCGGGTGTCCTTTGGTGAGGAGCCGGAAGAAGAGGGAGTTCCATCCTTTTTTACGCCAGGTGTTTACGTAGGCGTCTATCACGTGTGGTTCCGCACTTTTGATCAGGTCCTGCAGGAATTTACGGAGGGGCGTGAATTTCAGCGGCGCCAGGTCGAAGTTGTTACCGTCCCTGGAATAGCTGATCATGAGGGAGCCGATTTCTTCCGGTGTGCAACCCCGTTGCTGGAGGTAGTTGGTAAAGTAGCTGAACCGCAGTACGATGGAGGAAGAAGTTCCGGGCATATCCATCATGGGAATGATGGTGGTCAGGAAGGTTTCTTTGCATTCGTTCCAGGTAAGCGGAGGTGAAATCAGCTTCAGGATGAGCCGGTCGTTGTCGTCCCAATGATCAGGAATTTGCAGCAGGGAGATAAAATGTCCCATTTGCCGGGCGGTTTCAGCGGTGGGAAATACCGGTGGTGTTTCATAGGTATGCCCTGTAAGGAAATCTACCCCGGACTGTATAGTGCCTGCGATGTTTTCATAGTCATTCAGTTGTTTCAGTTTTTCAACAAGAGGTAGTATAGTTTCCTTTTTGTATGGCATAAGGGTATAGATAGATTCAGTTTATTTTTTCAGCACAATATCTTCTTTTGCGGCCCATTGTGCAACATCCTGTTTGCTCAATGCGCAGGCCATCATCTCCGGAAATTTGTCCGGGGAGCATGCAAATACGGGTATCCCGAGGTTAGCCAGGAATTGGGCATTCTCGTGATCGTAGCTGGGGGCGCCTTCATCGTTCAGCGCCAGCAGGACGATTACCTGTACACCTGCTGCTGCAAGTTCGGTAAAGCGTTTCCGCATATTTTTTTCATCTCCTCCTTCAAAGAGATCGGTGATCAATACAAGCACGGTGTCTGCCGGTTTGGTGATAATCTGCGCGCAGTATTTCAGTGCGGCATGGATATCTGTACCGCCGCCCAGTTGTACGCCGAACAGCAGTTCCACCGGGTCCTGCAATTCTTCTGTAAGGTCTGCCACGGCGGTATCAAAAACCACCATTTGTGTTTTTAGTGCCGGGATAGAAGCCATTACGGCCCCAAATATACCAGAATAAACGACAGACGTACCCATTGAACCACTTTGATCGAGGCATAATACCACTTCTTTCAGCGCCGACCGTTTGCGGCCGTACCCGATCAGTGTTTCAGGGATGATGGTTTTATAGTCCGGTTGGTAGTGTTGCAGATTTTTCTGAATGGTGAGGGGCCAGTTCACCTCGTTATGCCGTGGGCGCCGGTTGCGGGCACTACGGTTTAAGCTGCCGGTGATGGCCTGTTGGGTAGGTTGTGCCAGTTTCCGCATCAGTTCATCCACTACTTTTTTCACCACCTGCCGGGCGGTGTCTTTGGTTTTTTCCGGGATAACCTTGCTCAGTGTCATGAGGGTGGCCACCATGTGTACATCGGGTTCTATGTTTTCCAGCATTTCTTTTTCAAAGAGCATCTGGGTAAGGTTCAGGCGTTTGAGGGCGTCCTGTTGCATTACCTGTACCACAGAGGCGGGAAAATAGCTCCTGATATCGCCCAGCCAGCGGCTTACATTTGGGGAGGATGGTCCTAATCCTCCCTGCCTGGTGCTGTCGTACAGGGCTTCCAGCGTTTTGTCCAACTGCAGGTCCGTTTTATTTAACGGGAAGGAGGTACCATCATTCTGGGCTCCTCCCAGCACAAGCCGCCACCTGCGAACCTGTTCTTCATGCTCCATCCGGTAATAGTTTAGCGTCTTTAAATCCCAGCAATTGCATCACTACCGGGATGCCACGGGCGCCCCGCTCAAGGTCGATATCCCCTGTGGTAGCTGCTTTTATGCTGGTTCCATTTCCGCCGTGTTTCACTTTGTCGCCCAGTTTTTTTCGTTCCGGGGCAGTAAAGTTAGAAAAGGTGCGGCGTAATAACGGCAATACCTGTATGAAAATATCATTTTCCAGTTGGGAAACCCAATTGTGCACCATGCTCCACAGCTCTTCATCCAGTAGCAGGAGGGTACCGCTGCCCCTGAGGAAGCCTTCCAGCCAGGCTGCTGCCAGCGCAGGCGGATTGGCTACGGACATGGATATACTGAAAGCTTTTACCAGTGTTTCCCCTGTCATTATTTTGGCATCGAAGAGGAGGCGGGCCGCGTAGCCGGCTATCATGGGGGCCGACTGCGGGTTGCCGGAGATGACCAGCAATGTTTCCTGCCAGGCCGTGGTGAGGTCATTATCCTGTACCAGGTTAATGGCGTCGTTCATGGCAAAGAAGAGGTCCAGCAGCGGGAGTGCGGCATCATCGGCTACTGCCGTGCAGGCAGCGGGTAAGCTGATGCAGATGCGGCCAATCATGCTTTCGGTGATGTTATTGACCAGCGCCGCATCTGTTTTGCGTACGTTGCCATACCGGCTGATATTAACCAGTGAGGGAATTACTTCCATCAGCTGGAGTACATCGCCGGAAGCGGCGGCGAGGTTGTTGATCCGGTGGATCAGCACTTCCACTATCGCGGGAAGTTCCGCAGGGATGGCTGATTCCAGCATTTTACATACCTGTTGCAGGGTGCCGGTATTATTGGCGGTGTTGGTTACAAAGCTGGTGGCGGCTTCTGCTACTGTATTTCCCCAGCTGCCCTTTTCAATGATGTCAATAGAAAAGGCGGGGTCCCATTGCAGGCGCCATTGCTCTTTAAAAGTGCCTTTGCCGGATACTTCAAACCTTTTCCCCCAGTGTATTTCCAGCAGTTGCAGGCGGTGGAGGAAGATGCTTCTTTCCAGGTCCGTGTCTTTCCGGAGGTCGAGGGTATAGTCTTTGAAGTCGGCCGTTTGGGGCAGTCTCAGTTTTTTCTGCCACCGGGTGATATCGGTTTGCAGCGGGGGCGCTGGTACTTCTGTGGGTACTTTCCCGATCCGGTTGCGTACAATCAGTTCATTGCGGATCAGTTGCATGAGGATGCTTTCGCCGTTGCAGAGTACACTGAGGGTGGCTTCGTTGAGTTCTTCCAGTCCGGGCCGCGGATAATGGCGGAGGGCCGCCAGCGCATTGGCCAGGCGCACGGCTTCCATTACGTGCGCCACGGAGGTATCCTGTTGCTGCTCCCTGAAGAGCTTTGCCACGAGTGCCATCCAGCGGGTACCATCATCAGCAGGGTGTTCCCAGATGTGTTCGTACCATCCCGGTGAGGGGATGCCGGCGCCATAGCCGCTTTCATAACTAAGGCGGCTATACGTCCACGGGATCCAGGTGCATTCCACTTTTGTTTTGGGGAGTCCTTTCAGGAGGTCGTTATCGTCTTTTTGTTTGGGCATGGTTTGCAGCGCCGGTGCGTGCCAGGCGCCGCATATTACTGCTATGCGCTGGAACATTTCCTTTTCCGCCTGGCGGATGCATTTCCGCATCCAGGCTTCGCGGAGGGCTTCTTTTTTGTCGTACCGCCGAGGGAGTTCTTCCCGGAGCGCCTGCATGGCATCATGTACGGCTTCAAATACCTGTTCCTGCCCGAGGCGGTATTCAAACATATGCTCCCACCACCGTTCGCCGTCGTCGTAGCCCGCGGCATGGGCCAGGTGGGCGACAGGGTCCTGCGGTGATGGCGGAAGGAATTCCATGTCCAGTTCTCCGGCAGTGAATTCCTCCGTGGAATTGTAGGCTGAATTTAGTTCCGCGGGAGGAGTGTCCTCTTCCGGGGTTATGCCTGGGGCTTCATCTTTTTGCGTACCGTCTTTTTGTGTCCCGGCCGCTCTTTTTGCGGCGGCTTCATTTTCCATTCCGAATACGTGGGCCAGCGGGAGGTCCATAAAGCGGGCATGGATGCGATGGTTTTTGGCATACAACATTGCCTGCCATTCCGGTGAGAATGCAGCAAAGGGGTAGAAGCAGGCTTTCTGCGGACTATCCGGCTGGTAAGCCAGGATAGCTACCGGCGGCTGGAGGTCGTCATGACCGGCCCATTGCAGCAGGGTATCTGCTTCCGGCGGTCCTTCGATCAGCACAATATCCGGTTGCAGCTCTTCCAGAAAAGCTTTTACATTCCTGGCGGAGCCAGGGCCGTGATGCCGGATACCTAATATATGTACAGACATACGTCGATCGTTATTAATAAATGAGTGGGATGCCGGCGGTTTGGCATCTCCCGGAAAATATACTGAAAGTAATTTCCAAACAACTGTTATGTAATGAATACATTATGATTTAGTTATGAAATTTATCTTAAAGTAAAACATGAAGTTCTGAAGCGGGCTTTCTTAGTTGTTAAAGGCGCTTCAACCATGCCTTAAAGGTGGACTTGATACGCTTTAACTACGCTTCAACCACGCTTTAAAGGTGGACTTGATCCTTATATATCGTCACGCCAGGTCGCGGCAGGCACGGTACACATCTTTCCACTCCTCGCGTGTTTTCACTACCGTTTCCAGGTATTCCTGCCAAACCAGTTTATCCTGAACGGGGTCTTTCACCACGGCGCCGATGATGCCTGCGGCGAGATCGGCAGCATTGAGGGTGCCATCGCCAAACCAGGCGGCGAGGGTGAGACCATTATTAACCACAGAAATGGCTTCAGCAGTGCTGAGGGTACCGTCGGGCGACTTCAGCTTGGTTTTGCCATCGAGGGTAACGCCGTTGCGAAGTTCGCGGAAGATGGTAACGATGCGGCGGATTTCTTCAATCGCAGGTTTTTCTGCCGGCAGCTCCATTGTTTTTTCAAAGCTTTCCACTCTTCTTCTTACGATATCAATTTCCTCTTCCATAGAATCCGGAACAGGCAGGATAACGGTATTGAAGCGGCGTTTCAGCGCACTGGATAATTCATTTACGCCTTTATCGCGGTTGTTGGCGGTGGCAATGATGTTGAATCCTTTGGTGGCCTGCACTTCTGTATTCAGCTCCGGAATGGGAAGCGTTTTTTCCGACAGGATGGTGATGAGGGTATCCTGCACATCGGCGCCGATGCGGGTGAGTTCTTCAATACGGGCAATTTTGCCTTCCTGCATGGCGCGCATCACCGGGGTTTCTACCAGGGCATTCCGGGTAGGGCCTTCTGCCAGCAGACGGGCGTAGTTCCAGCCATAACGTACGCTTTCTTCACTGGTGCCGGCGGTACCCTGTATGATGAGGGTGGAATCGCCGCTGATGGCGGCAGCCAGGTGTTCGCTCACCCAGCTTTTGGCGGTGCCGGGTAAGCCATACAGCAGCAGGGCCCTGTCGGTGGCGAGGGTAGCTACCGCGATTTCCATGAGGCGTTTGCTGCCAATATATTTAGGGGTGACTTCAAAGCCGTTCTTTAGTTTTCCGCCGATCAGGTAGGTGACTACCGATTGGGGCGGCAGTAACCAGTTTTGCGGACGCTTCCCCTCGTCGTCTTTTTTCAGTTCTTCCAGCTCCTGTGCATACAGCTGTTCGGCGTGGTAACGTAAAATGTCTGACATGGTATGTTGATTAATGTGTTTGGATTAAAGTGATTGTATCTGGCTTTTTGCCTGGAGCAGCCGGCCCAGGTGAACCTTTATATTATTCCAGTACCCGGTGTGATAGGCTTCCACGGGCGCGATATCGTCCAGGGTAGCGGCAATGGCCACGGGTATTTGCCGGATATGATTGTTCATGAATTGCTGGTTGTAAGTGTAAGGCTGTGTGGCCGCATATTTAAATATCCGGGTACACAGCGGGAGGCTCCATTCTTCCTGGTTATTGCAGGCGTACCGGATGATGGAATCCGGGTGTTCATCAAAGAACTTTTCACTGAATTGCTGCTGCTGTTCCGGCGGCAGCATGGGAATGATATCTATATAAAATGTTTCACTGTGATGCATAAACGAAAGGGCGCGCTCTTTGTCTTCAAACCAGGCGATGGCCAGCACCAGTGCCGGGATAAAGGGGTTCAGCGGTTCCTGCAACTGAAAGAGGGCGATCACCCTTTCCGTATTCCGCTTGAAATGTTCTTCCCAGCGGGCGGGGTGTACAAGGCTGATCAGCTGGTAGAGGATGTGTGTTTCATCCGGGATAGTTTTATCGTTGCTGAGTTTTTCGATGCCGCTCTGGAAGATGCTGTCGTCCGTTATTTCCGGGAGGGCTACGGTTACCTGTCCGTATTCATCGAGTTGTATGGCGCCGGCTATGATTTGCCAGTATTTTTCGTGAAGGGAGGAGCCGGGCAGTTTTTTCAGGATGCGGGTGGCGGTTTCTTTTACCTGTTTACTTTTTTCCGTAAGCAGGGATTCCAGCCAGGGAATGTCTGCAGGGTTTGCGGGTTGTTCCAGTACGGAGAGCAGTTCCGTTTTCACGGTAGCGCTTTCTTTGGGCCAGGATTGTTCCAGCCAGGTGCGGGCCATTACGGGATCGGCTGCACGTAGTTCTTTCAGTGCTTCCAGGCGTTGTGCGGTGGCGCCGTTCTGCCACCTGTCTTCGATGGTGTCTGCCACGCGTGAAAAGTTCCAGTCGGGGTTAAAGTGTCCGAGCCATTCCGCGCGTTGCCCGCCTGTGGCAGCGATCAATGCCCGCAATGATTTATTCCGCCAGCCTTTATCCAGCATCGCGGGCAGTTGTGCCGGCGGGAGGAGTACGTTTGCTTTGGCGCAGTATTCGAGCCAAAGCTGGAGGAGCTGGATGCTGTCTGTTTCCAGTACCTGTTGCAATACTCTTACGGCGGCGGGTTTGCAGTAAGGTTTTGTTTCCGGCGGGCACACTTTCATGGGTGCTACGTTGGCGGTAACGGGTTGGGTACCGCTTAGCCGGTAGTTATAGAGTACCGCAGCCAGTTGCAGGAATTTATCTTCTTTGTCTGTATTATCGCTGGTCAGTATGGTATTGGCCGCCTGTTGCAGCGGGCCATTCATACCGGTGCTGCCGGCCGGCTTTTTGGCCGTGCCGAGAAGGGCGGTATTGATGAGTTGATTCCAGTGCTCCATTATAATATTTTGTATTCCTGTTCGTGCCAAACGCCAATGGGTTCATATTGGGTTTCTTTACCTGTAACTGCCATGTGCAGGGGTGTTCCACCGCTTAGCGCCAGCAGTTTCCAGATCTGCTGGAATGTTTCTTTCACGGGCATCAGTTGCTGGCGGCTGTCCTGCAGCCACCATTGTTCCGCGTGCCAAACGGGCGTAAGGTCTGCGATCGTGTATACCTGGTCGTTATACACGGGCAGTACCTCACTGATGGCGGTTTGTGCGGTTACTACTTCCTGCCATCCGGCGTAGCCGTTGAAGGTATGATTTGCCGGTATAGTTACCTGTTGTTTGATGAGTGCGCGCAGTGGTGCTGCAGAAGGGTAAAATACCAGTTCTGCATTAATGGCGCTGCCGGGTGTGAGGGTGTTGGTGATGGTGCTTTGTCCGCGGACATAGAACTGTAGTATCAGCGCGGGGCGTTTGGTATTTACGCCGTATAGCCAATAGCGTTCCACCACGAGGCGGTCTTCCTCCGTAGTTTGTTTTCCCAGTACCTGCCAGGTGTCGGTGATGCCGGTTTGTTCCTTCAGTTCTTCCTGTGAGGTAGAAAATCCGGCGAGTGTACGGATATCCTGTTGCAGTGCGGGCGGCAGGTCGCTGATATGCTGGTACCCTTGTATCACGAGGTAAATGCGTGTAAGCCGGGTGATGAAAACGGATTGCCATCCATCGTGGAAGTAGCTGATGTCTGCCAGTTCGCGCATCATGGCGGCGAGGCCGGGGGCCTGTGCATCTACCATGCGGCGGATCATATTTTCAAAGAAGGAAGGATCTTTTTCGGGCATGTCCATGATACCGTTGCGCACGAGATCTTTCATCCATCGGAGGAGTTCTGCGGCGCCGTCGCTTACTTTCTGCATGCGTGCCTGTTGTCTTTTGGCCTGGGCGGTGGTATCAGCCTGCTTTTCTGTTGCAGTGGGTGTTGTATTTTTCTTCTCTTCTTTTTCGGCGCGTTTGGTGAGCCATTCGCTAACCCAGGAGGGTGGCGTTTCTTCGGGGAAGGAAGCCCGTTGCCTGGAATAGAGTAACAGCAGTCCCAGTCCGTGTTTACAGGGAAACTTACGGCTGGGGCAACTGCATTTGAATGCCATGTTGCCGGTATCTACCTGTGTCTGGTATGGTTTACTGCCGCTGCCCTGGCATTCGCCCCATAACGCAATTTCGCTGACGCCTTTACTCACCCATTTAGCGGGATTGGCCAGGTCTTTCCCGGATTTACGGGAAGAATCATCAGGCGCCATAGCCAGCACTTGTTCGTCGGATAGGTTCAATGGATTAACGATTTAAACCGCAAAGTAAATAATTCCATAAAATAAAAAACCAAATATCAGATAACACTACGCAGTGTATTTGATATTTGGTTTTAGTATGTAAGTATTGTGATATTTTACAGAAAGCCGAGTTCGAGCTTTGCTTCTTCGCTCATCATTTCTTTTGTCCAGGGTGGATCAAAAGTAAGGTGAACATCTACATCAGAAACGCCTTCTATATTTCTTATTTTTTCATCTACTTCCCGGATAATATCGCCGGCTACGGGGCAGCCGGGAGCGGTAAGGGTCATATCGATACCGATCCTGTTATTTTCCTTGATTTTTACTTCGTATACCAGTCCAAGTTCCCATATGTTCACCGGGATTTCCGGGTCGAATACGGTTTTGAGCTGTGCTTCTATCTGTTCTCTTAATGTTGCTTCACTCATTGCTGGTTAATTTTAGCCTGGTAGGCGATGGCGTACAGCTTCATTTGTTTGAGCATACTCAGCAACCCGTTGGAGCGGGTAGGTGAGAGGTGGCTGCTCAGGCCGATGGCATCGATAAAATAAATTTCAGCTGCAGCAATTTCCTGTGGCGTATGACCGGAAAGTACATAAATCATCAGGCTTACAAGCCCTTTGGTGATCACTGCATCGCTGTCGCCGGTAAAGAACAATTTGCCGTCTTTCAGCTCTGTGTGTAGCCACACGCGCGACTGGCAGCCTTTGATGAGATTGTCCGGCGTTTTAAATTCTTCTGAGATGAGTGGTAATTCCTTACCCAGCTGGATGATATATTCGTATTTATCTTCCCAGCTGCCCATCACCGAAAAATCGGATATTATTTCTTCCTGTATTTCCTGGATCGTCATATTCACCTGTTTACAAAAGCATGGCGGCAGCTCTTTTTATGCCGGCAACCAGTTTGTCTATTTCTTCTTTGGTATTATAGAAAGAAAGGGATGCACGCACGGTACCGGGGATTTTAAAGATATCCATCAGTGGTTCGGTGCAATGGTGTCCTGTTCTTACGGCGATGCCTTGCTGATCCAGCAGTTCACCCATATCAAACGGGTGGATGTTGTGTACCAGGAAGGAGATAGCGCCGCTTCTTTCTGCTGCGTCTCCGATAAAACGGATGCCATCGATCCGGCGTAGTTCCTGCATGGCATATTCCATCAGCTCTTCTTCCCATTGCTGGATTTTGGAGATCCCGGTTTGCTGCAGGTATTCGATAGCCTTGCCCAGTGCGATGCCACCGGCAATGTTAGGGGTGCCGGCTTCAAATTTATACGGCAGTTCGTTGTATGTTGTTTTTTCGAAAGTAACGGTTTTGATCATATCACCGCCGCCCTGGTAGGGGGGCAGTTTATTGAGCCATTCCTTTTTGCCATAGAGAACGCCGGTTCCGGTAGGGCCATAAATTTTATGACCGGAGAAAGCGAGGAAATCCACGTTGAGGGCCTGCACATCGATACTGATATGCTGGATTGCCTGAGCGGCATCGAGCAGTACCGGTATATTGCGTGCATGCGCCAGCGTTATAATATCCTGCACCGGGTTTATGGTGCCCATTGTATTGGACACGTAGGTAACGGCTACTATTTTCACGGAATCATCCAGCATAGCTTCGTATGCATCCATCCGGAGTTCGCCGCGGTCGTTGATAGGAATTACCTTGAGTATGGCGCCGGTTTCTTCGCAGGCTATCTGCCAGGGCACTATATTACTATGGTGTTCCATTGCAGAAATGATGACGCTGTCGCCTGGTTTGAGGAAGCGGCGGCTCATGGTATTGGCTACCAGGTTGATGCCGGCGGTGGTACCTGCGGTGAAGATTACTTCATGCGGGTCGGCGGCATTGATATAGCCTGCAATGGTGATGCGGGCTTTTTCGTATGCGTTGGTAGCTACCTGGCTCAGGTGATGTACACCCCGGTGCACATTGCTGTTATATTCTTCGTAATAGCGGGCTTCCGTGTCTATTACAACCTGTGGTTTCTGCGTGGTAGCTCCGTTGTCGAAGTATACCAGCGGTTTACCATGTACCTGTTGCTGCAGGATAGGAAAATCCTTTCTGATCTGCTTTACGTCCAGGCCGTCGGTTACTATGTTAGCAATATGTTCCATTGTAAAATTAGTTATTCATGATCTCCGCAATCTGCGTCTGCAGGAAATGTTGCAGGGCAGGCACCTTCACTGCATCTGTGATGTCGTGGGAGAAGGCGTTTACCATCAGTGCTTTTGCCGCATCTTCGCCTATGCCGCGTGAGCGGAGGTAAAACATGGACTCTTCACTGAACTGACCGGCAGTAAAACCGTGGCTGCACTTTACGTCGTCGGCATAAATTTCCAGCTGAGGCTGGGAGTTGATGTCCGCTTTGGCGCCGAGCAGGAGGTTATTATTCTGCTGGAAAGCATTTGTTTTCTGTGCTTCCTGGTGTACAAGGATCTTGCCGGTAAATACGCCGTTGGCGTTATCGAGCAGTACGCCTTTGTACAGTTCGTTGCTGTTGCAATCGGGCATGATGTGATCCATAAAGGTATGGTTATCTACATGCTGGTGTTTGCTGGCAATATATAAACCGTTCAGATTAGTTTCGGTATGACTGCCATTCAGGGCCACGCTCAGGTTGTTACGGGTGAACGGGGTGTTTGGCAGGGTGAAATTAAAATGGTGATAACGGCTGTCTTTGTGTTGTTGTGCAGCAGTGGTATGTACTTCCCGGAAGCTTTCGGCGCCCTGTTGTACATTATAATGCCACAGTTCTGCATTTTCCAGTACCACGGTTTCCAGTACACTGTTTGCAAAAGCGATGGTGGTGGTTTCCGGGTGTACGGAAGTTTCGATGATGGTGGCGGCAGCGTTTCTGTTCAGGATCCACAGGTGGCGTGGCTGAATGAAGGCGTGCGCTGTACAGGAGTAAACGTTTACTACATGTATTGGTTTATCGAGCACGGTGTTGGCAGCCAGTTCAAGATACAGGCCATCTGCGAAGAGGGCTGTATTCAGCTGTGCCAGTGATTCGGCGGCCAGGTGGTGCTGTTCGTTGAAATAGGTAACAAAGCCTGGTGCGCTAGTGTGGGTGCTCATGGCGCCAACGGTAATACCTTTGCCTTGCGGCAGGGTAGACTGATCCGCCTGCAGGCGGCCATTTACCAGCACGATGCGGTAGCAGTCCAGTTCAGGAATAGCGGTGCTGTTTACTACTTCTTCTGAAACGGGGGAAGCGGTAGTGAGCAGTTCATAAGGAAACTCTTTCAGGTAGCGCTGAATATTCGTGTAGCGCCATGCTTCCGTTTTCAGCGTAGGCAAGCCTATCGCAGAGAAACGCTCCAGCGCCTTGCGGCGGATGTCCTGCAGCGTATCCGTAGCGAGGGCCGGAACCTGTGCCGACAGTGCATTTACATCTTCTGTTAACGCCTGGTAAAATGGCAATATCATATCGCTTGTCATAGTTCTTTTTATACAGATTCTTTCAAATGTAATTCCTCTTTCAGCCAGTCGTATCCTCTTTCTTCGAGTTCCAGTGCCAGTTCTTTGGTACCGGTTTTAATGATACGGCCGTTGTATAATACATGCACAAAGTCAGGTATGATATACTCCAGCAGGCGTTGATAGTGAGTAATCACTACGAAAGATTTTTCTGCATCACGTAATTTGTTTACACCACTTGAAACAATACGCAGTGCATCGATATCCAGTCCGGAATCTGTTTCATCCAATATGGCCAGCTGCGGGTCCAGCATAGCGAGTTGGAAAATTTCGTTACGTTTCTTTTCGCCACCGCTGAATCCTTCGTTGAGGGAACGGTTCATCAGGTTGGAGTGGAAGTCGACCAGTTGTTGTTTTTCTTTGGTCAGCTTCAGGAATTCCCTGGCTTCGAGGGCGGGGAGACCTTTATACGCCCTGATTTCATTCAGTGCGGTTTTGAGGAAGTTGAGGTTAGAAACACCTGGAATTTCTACGGGGTATTGAAAAGCGAGGAAAACACCTTCGCGGGCGCGTTCTTCCGGAGCCATATCCAGCAGATTTTTGCCGTTGAACCAAACTTCACCTTCGGTGACAGTGTAGTTATCACGTCCCGCCAGAACAGAAGCCAGTGAGCTTTTGCCGGAACCGTTAGGCCCCATGATGGCGTGCATTTCTCCTTTGTTTATTTCGAGATTAATGCCTTTCAGAATTTTTTTCCCTTCTACTTCTGCGTGCAGATTTTTAATCGTCAGCATGATTGTTTTATTTCGTTCTATATGTATTAATTGGATAATGAGTTATCCAACGCTTCCTTCGAGTGTAATAGATAATAATTTTTGTGCTTCCACTGCAAACTCCATCGGGAGCTGGTTCAGTACTTCCTTCACATAACCGTTTACGATCAGGGCTACTGCTTTTTCGCTGTCGATGCCACGCTGGTTCAGGTAGAAGATCTGGTCTTCACCGATTTTCGAAGTGGTGGCTTCGTGTTCGATCATGGCAGTTTTGTTCCTTGATTCGATATACGGGAAGGTGTGGGAGCCGCATTGGTTACCGATGAGCAGGGAATCGCACTGGGTGAAGTTACGTGCATTGTCGGCACGTGGCCCAACGGATACCAGTCCGCGGTAGCTGTTGTCACCTCTGCCGGCGGAAATACCTTTGGAGATGATACGGCTTTTGGTGCCTTTCCCGATGTGGTGGATCTTGGTACCGGTATCCGCGATCTGTTTGTTACGGACTACTGCTACGGAGTAAAATTCACCTTCGGAGTGGTCGCCCTGCAGAATTACGCTGGGATATTTCCAGGTAATAGCAGAGCCGGTTTCTACCTGTGTCCAGGAGATCTTGCTGGCAGCGCCTTTGCAGATCCCTCTTTTGGTAACGAAGTTATAGATACCGCCTTTACCGTCTTTATCGCCGGGATACCAGTTTTGTACGGTAGAGTATTTTATTTCCGCCTGTTCGAGCGCTATCAGTTCTACTACTGCTGCGTGCAGTTGATTTTCATCACGCATAGGAGCGGTACAGCCTTCGAGGTAGCTTACGTAGCTGTTATCGTCTGCAATGATCAGGGTACGTTCAAATTGTCCGGTGTTCTGTGCATTGATACGGAAGTAAGTGCTCAGTTCCATCGGGCAGCGTACGCCTTTGGGAATGTATACGAAGGAGCCATCGGAAAATACGGCGGCGTTGAGTGCTGCAAAAATGTTGTCAGTATGGGGAACTACGCTGCCCAGGTATTTCTTTACCAGTTCGGGGTGTTCCTGTACTGCTTCACCGAAAGAGCAGAAGATCACGCCCATTTCTTTCAGTTTTCCTTTGAAAGTGGTGGCAACGGAAACGCTGTCGAAAACGGCATCTACGGCTACACCGGTAAGGGCTTTCTGTTCATTCAGGGGAATACCCAGTTTTGCGAAGGTAGCCAGCAGTTCCGGATCTACTTCATCCAGGCTGTTGAGCTGTTTTTTCTTACGGGGGGCGGCATAGTAGGAAAGTGCCTGCAGATCGAGCTTAGGCATTTCAAAGTGCTGCCATTTCGGGAATTCCATTTTCTTAAACGCGGCAAATCCCTTCAGGCGCCATTCCAGCAGCCATTCAGGCTCATTCTTCTTCGCCGAAATAAAACGGATGATATCTTCATTCAGCCCCGGAGGAGCTATATCCATTTCAATATCGGTGCTAAAGCCAAACTCGTACTCCTTATTGGCTATATCATCAATTATTTCGTTACTGTTGATCATACAAGTTTAATATTTAAACCGCAAAGCTTTCGCCGCAGCTACACGTTCTGGTTGCATTTGGATTATTAAAGTAGAGGCCTTTGCCGTTGAGTCCATCAGAATAGTCCAGTTCTGTACCATACAGGTACAGGAGGCTTTTCATTTGTACCACTACTTTTACGCCTTTATCTTCAAAAACCTGGTCGCCCTCTTCTTCAGTTGCTTCAAATTTCATCACATATTCAAGACCTGAGCAACCACCACCTTTTACGCCTACACGCACAAAGGTGCCCGGCGCATGATGTTCTTTTTCCATCAGCGCTTTGATATATTCTCCTGCTTTTTCTGAAACGGTTATCATACTCAGAATTTGTTTTAATTAGCTATTTACCGGTTTCCCGGCCTTCCTTATCTGTTTATCCTTCAATACCAGCCACTACATGCGATTTAGCCGCACACAGTAACTGCACCATCGTATCCAGTTTATTTTTATAGAACTCAGTGAACCCGCGGGTTTCCGGGTCATACAGGTTGTCTTTCAAAATAGGCAGGGAATATGGTAAAACCCATGCCCTCAGAGCCTTTGCCACTGCGTCCATCGCATTTATACCCTGCATGGCCTGGGTGCCGTCCGCCCAGGAGAGCAAAGCTACAACCTTTCCTGTTAAATAAGGACGCTGGTTCTTGCTTGTCATTTCGAGCCAGTCCAGGCAATTTTTCATGGCGCCTGTCATACTGCCATGATATAAAGGAGTCATCCAGATATGCAGATCCGCCTTACAAAAAGCTTTGCACATGGCATCTACTGCGGGTGGTTTTGTTCCTGCTTCCGCCTGGGAGAAAAAGGGGATTTGGGCGTTACCCAGACTGAAGATTTCCGGGGAAAATCCTTTCTCTTTTAACTGTTCCGTCAAGTACACCGCCAGCTGGTTTGCTGTGGCATAAGGACGATCATCTATTGCACCATTAAATATCAGGACGTTCATTAATATTTAACTTTTAGAAATTTAAATGATTATGAGATTAAATTTTGATGAAGGATCTCATAAACTCACCAAAATCCCAAAATCTTTTTTTTAGCTTTCACAAAAATACCGATATTTGAGAATAAAACAAGTAAGAACTTGGAAAATTATCCAATACGAACCAAGAATGCTGCCGAACGGTTTTTGACGTTGCTCAAGACCCGGGGACCGCTGTCTGCAGCAGAATTGGCCAGTGAATTGGGTATTACCGGAGAGGGCGCCAGGCTTCAACTGCTCAAACTGGCAGAAGAGGGATTGGTGCAGTCGGAAAGTGCTTCCAAAGGCGTAGGACGCCCTGTTTTAATATGGAGCCTTACCCCCCTGGGTAACGCCCGTTTCCCTGACACACATACCGAACTCACCCTTCAGCTGATCCAGACCATTAAGAATGTATTGGGCAAGGAAGCGCTCGATAACGTAGTGAACGCCCGGGAGAAAAGCCAGCTGGAAAAATACAGCAGCGCCCTGGAGGGGGTTAGCGGTATTGAAAACCGGCTTACCTCCTTTGCAGCCATCCGTTCCGGGGAAGGCTACCTGGCTGAATGGAAAAAAGAAGGAGATACCTATTATTTTATAGAGAATCATTGTCCCATTTGCTGTGCCGCCACAGAATGTGATAATATCTGTACTTCCGAGATGAGGACGTTTGTCAGCATACTCGGAGAAAAAATGAATGTGTCGCGGATGGAACACATTATCAACGGCGCCCGCCGTTGTGTGTACAAGATAGAAGCGGAGTAGCGGATTTTGTCTTTCCCGGGATTACGCTGATTATACTGATTTGCTTGATTTTATTTTTTGGATTTAGATGATTTGGGGAGATATAAGTGGATATTTTCGCTTATATCTCCCCAAATCATCTAAATCCAAAGGGATCAAATCCCTAAATCAGTATAATCAGCGTAATCCCGGGAAAGACAAAATCCGCATGGGACTATTATTTTAAGATGAGCACCAGGGTGCCGGCGATGATAAGCCCGGCGCCGATGGCTGTTTTCAGGGTGAGCGTTTCGTGGAGGAAGATGGCGGACAGGATAATGGTGAGCGCTACACTGAGCTTGTCCACCGGTGCTACCTGTGATACTTTTCCTACCTGGAGCGCTTTAAAATAAAAGATCCACGAACAACCGGTAGCAATGCCGGATAATACAAGGAACAGCAGCCCATGTTTGGATAAGGCGCCGAAACTTTTATATTCCCCTCTTACAAATACAATGGCCCAGGCCAGTACCAATATAACGATCGTCCGGATGGCGGTAGCCAGATTAGAAGGGATGTCCGCTACCCCGATTTTGGCGAGGATAGCGGTTAGCGCCGCGAAGAAAGCAGATAGCAATGCATAAAACCACCACATATTTTTCCTGATTTACGGTCCGAAATTATCCCCGAAAACTGAAGGAATGTTGTAGCCGGGGTCAGATCTTTCTTCCTAAAATTTTTAAACTCCTTTCCACGCCGTCCAGTACCGCAATTTCCGGCAGGTGTGCCCATTCTTCAAAACCCATATTCATAAACAATTTCAGACTGGGTTCGTTGTGTGCAAAGATAAAACCCAACAGGGTTTGTACGCCGAATTCCGGCGCTACGGTAATGGCATGTTGCAGTATTTTTTTGCCTAATCCTTTGCCACGGACGGTTTCATCGAGGTAAATACTTACTTCCACGGTGCCGTTGTAGGCGGGGCGGCCGTAAAACGACTGAAAGCTCATCCAGCCCACATTGCTGCCGTTGTCGTCTATCATCCACAGCGGGCGGTGGGTATTGTTGTGCGCATGAAACCAGGGCAGCCGGCTTTCAATGGTGACGGGGGCCGTATCGGCGGTCACCATCCGGCCGGCGATAGTAGTGTTATAAATTTCAACGATCCGTGGCAGGTCGGCTTCTGTAGCATGCCGGAATTGTAAGCTCATGGTATATAATAATTAGAAAATAGATTCCCGTGTATGTTCATGTCTTAAAAGGCTGTAGAGTTCTGCGTTTACAAATTTTCCTTTTTCAAAGAAGGCATCTCTTAAAAAACCTTCGTACCGGAATCCCAGCCGGTTTAACAACCTGGAAGACGCCTGGTTTTCCGGGTCCACAAAAGCCTCAATGCGGTTGAACTGTAATTCCTCATAGCCATAAGTAAGCATGGCGCTGATGGCTTCTTTCATAACGCCTTTGCCCCAGTAGGCCGGTTGCAGATCGTACCCGATTTCCGCTTTGAAATGTGTTTTGCTGATCTTGTGATATCCGCAGGTGCCTATCAGTTCATCCTTTCCTGCCAGTGTGATGGCCCATCGCATGCCTTCTTCCTTTTCCAGGCTTTGACGGAAGAACTGTACAATATGTGTGGCTTCACTGATATTGGAAAAAGAATCAATGTCCATATATTTTGTGACCGCGTCATCTGAAAAATGCCTGAAGAGGGCGGCGGTATCCTTATCTTCTATGGATCTCAGCACCAGGTTGCCGGTACTTAAAACGGGTACATGCATGATATGGTTGCCGGTTTAGGTTGAGGCAAAGCTAACAGATATTGCGAAATTGTCCATAGGAACCTCGATTTTAATCCCGCTTTAATGCCCGCCCGGGTAAACAATCCTACTTTTGCAGGGGTTATTGCTTATAATTTTTTGATATGAAAATACTGGTTATAGAAGATGAAGTTAAAGTGGGGGCTTTCATCAAACGCGGGCTGGAAGAGCATCACCACCAGGTGGACGTGCATACAAATGGTATTGCCGGTCAGCAGGCTGCCCTGGAACAGGATTATGACCTCATTTTACTGGACCTGATGTTGCCGGGTATAAATGGAACGGCTGTATGTAAAAATCTGCGTGCGCTGGAAATCAGTATACCTGTATTAATGCTCACGGCGTTGAACGCTACGCAGGATATTGTAGAAGGACTCAATGCCGGCGCCGATGACTATCTCGCCAAGCCTTTTCATTTTTCCGAGCTGATAGCCCGTATCAATGCGTTGTCGAGAAGGAAAAGTCATTTCCACCAGGAGCAGGCGGTGCTTACGTTTGCGGACCTTCAGCTGAACACCCATACCAAAACTGCCAGCCGCGAAGGGCAGGAAATTGTGCTCACTGCGAAGGAGTATGCGTTGCTGGAGCTGTTGCTCCGTAATACCGGCAAGGTGTTGTCCCGGGCGCTTATCTCTGAAGCCGTGTGGGGCCTGGAGTTTGACACCGGCACCAACACCATTGATGTATATGTAAATTATCTCCGGAATAAAATTGAAAAAGGCTTTACCGGCGAAAAGCTGATCCACACCGTAGTTGGGATGGGTTATGTGATGAAACAGAAATAAGCTCATGAAGATCCGGCACCGGCTATCACTGCAATTTACCCTGATTTCAGGTATTATCCTTACGGTGGTTTTCGTACTGATATACCTGTTATCTGCCCAATACATCCAGAACAGTTTCTATAAGCTGTTGCAGATGCGTGCATTGGTAACTGCGCAGGTGTACCTGGAAAAGGACGAGCTGACGAAGAAGAAATTCCTTGAAATAGAGAAGAGCTACCGGGAACGGATACCCGATGAATCCAGTAATATTTATGATCAGCATAACCAGGCCGTGTTCATTGAAAAAACAAGGTACAACTGGCCGGTGTCACTGCTGGAAACCATCCGTCACAGGGAAGTGTACCGCTTCCGTTTTCGGGAAGAGTCGGGGTTGGGGATCTATTATCCCGATAACCAGGGCGACTTTGTAGTGATTGTAACCGCGCGTAATACCGCGGGCATCCAGCAACTGCAGTATCTTTTGTGGATACTGATTGTGATGTTTTTTGCAGCGTTGCTGATCACTTTCCTGATGGGGCAGTGGTATGCCAGCAGGGCGCTGGACCCTATTAAAAGTATTAACCGGCAGGTGCAGAAGATCCGCTCCAACAACCTGCATATGCGGGTGCAGCAGGGATTGAATAAAGATGAAATAGATGAACTGGCTACTAATTTTAATGGTCTTCTGCAACACCTGGAACAGGCTTTTGATATGCAACGTTCTTTTGTGTCCAATGCCTCTCATGAGTTGCGTACGCCATTAACTACTATTATCGGGGAGATAGAAGTCACGCTTCAGAACAGCCGGAGCCGGGAAGAATATGTGCAAACGCTGGGAACTTTGCTCGGTGAGTCGGAGAAGCTGAAGATCATTACGGATGGCCTGTTGCAGCTTACAAGAGTAGATGCCAACCTTACGGAAGCCAATAGTGAATTGATCCGGCCGGATGAATTATTATGGGAACTGGCGGAGTACTGGCGTCATAAATCACCGCCGGTGCAGCTTCATGTACAACTCAGCAGCCTGCCGGAAGACGCAGCCCTGCTTTGTGTCCGTGGCAATCGTCCGCTGATGTCGCTGGCATTGCAGAACATTATCCGCAACGCGTTTAAATTTTCGTATAACCGTGACGTTAGTGCCCGGCTTTCTTATAGCAACAGCGGCATCACCTTGTCTGTAAGCGACCGTGGTATTGGTATTGCGGCGACTGATACCGAAAAAATATTTATGCCGCTGTATCGTGCGGATAATGCGCATCCTTTTGACGGATATGGTATTGGCTTATCTATGACACAAAAGATCCTGCAACTGCATAAAGCTACCATTACAGTGAGCAGTGTGTTAGGGCAGGGAACTACCTTTAATATTTTCTTTACTCCCGCCGGTAAATTCTAACCCGGTTTTAACTTCATTCTAATAAGCTGCTAATAGACGCCTGCCATCTTTGTGCAACGAAAAAAAGTTGTATGATCAATAGATTAGCAGGGCTTGTACTGTTTGCCACTGTGTTCCGTATTACAGCATCAGCACAGGTTAAAGATACACTGACACTAACGTTGCCACAGGCGGACCAGCAATTCCTGCAAAGAAATATTCCTTTACTTACACAGCGTTACAGCATTGATTCGGCCAAAGCAGGCGTGATCACCGCGAAGCTGTACGATAATCCACAGGTGACCTTTGAGAATGTGTTATATAACCATACCACCCGGAAGTGGTTCGATTTTTCTTACGAAGGACAGAATAGTTTGCAGGCGCAGCAGTTGTTCAAACTGGCCGGCAAGCGCAATAAGGCAGTGAAGCTGGCTCAGAGCGGGGTTAAGATGAGTGTGTACCAGTTCTACGACCTGTTACGTACCCTCCGGTTTTCTCTTCATGATAATTTTTACGATCTCTATTACAAGGAGCAGTCGTTGCAAATATTTGCCAGCCAGGTTGCTTTTTTGCAAACGGTAGTGCGTGTGTTTACTGCGCAGCAGGCGCAGGGGAATATTGCGCCGAAGGAAATTGTGCGTATCAAATCTATGCTGTACGATTTGCAGCATGATCATTTGCAGTTGCAGCTGGAGATCCAGGAAACACAGTCCGATCTGGCGTTGCTGATGAGAGTGCCGCCTGGTACAGTGATCCGGCCGGTGTTGCCGGAAGGCGCCGGCGATAGGCCGCGGGCATTGGAATACAGTTTTCAATTGTTGCTGGATACTGCGCGGGAGAATCGTTATGATCTGAGGATCGCGCAGGAAACGGTAAACTATAGTCACCTGAACCTGCGTCTTCAAAAGTCGATGGCCGTACCCGACCTGCAACTAGGAATCTCGTATGATAAGCAGGGCAACTTTGAACGTAACTACAACGGTTTGAGTGTATCCATGCCATTGCCTTTTTTTAACAGGAACCAGGGGAATATTAAAACCGCACAGGTAGCGCTGGAGAGCAGCAAACTACAGCTGGAGGGGCAGGAAGATGAGCTGGCGCATGAAGTAATGAATAGCTTGCAGCAAGCGTTACAAACGGAAAAACTGGTGAGTGAGTTTGATCCCGGTTTTGAAAATGAATATACCACGATGATGCAAGAGGTACAGAAAAATTTCCGGCTTCACAATATCGGGTTACTGGAATTCATAGATCTGTATGATGCTTACCGGAACAACGTACTCAAAATGAATGAGCTGAAATACGACCGGTTACACGCACTGGAGTCGCTCAATTTCACCACCGGCACACTTCTTTTTCATCCCTGATAAATTCTCTTTACATGCAATATTTAGTAAAATGTTATATACCTGCAATTGTTATCATTATATCCTTTAGTGGTATCATCACAGGCTGCGGCAGTGAAGTGACGCCTGAAGAACCGCGTTCATGGTCGCTTTCGGACTCACTGCTCCGCACGCTGGTAATTGATACCGCTACCGCCCGCCCGGTTGAAAATGAGCTGCTCCTTACAGGGAAGATCACGGAGAATGAAGATAAAACTGCGCGCATTTTCCCGATGGTGAGTGGCATTGTAACCGCTGTAAAAGTTCATTCCGGCGATTTTGTACAAAAGGGACAGGTGCTGGCTATTATTAAAAGCCCGGAGATGGCAGGGTATACAGCTGATCGGCGTATATCCGTTAACGATATGGAAACCGCCAAAAGGAATATGGAAGTGGCGGCATCTTTTTATAAGAGCGGGTTAAATTCCCTGCGGGAATATGAAGAAGCAAAAAGTACTTACGACAAGGCTGTGGCAGCCTATAATAAATCGCAGGCTATCCTGGATATCAATGGCGGCGGGCATCGTACGGACTATGCCGTGAAAGCGCCGGTACCCGGATTTGTGATCAGCAAGCGCGCGGCCGAAAGTATGCAGTGGCGCCCGGATAACACCGATCCTGTTTTTGTGGTAGCCGATCTCAACGAGGTATGGGCGATGATCAACATTTTTGAATCGGACATCGCTGGCATACGCGAAGGAGATAAAGTAGAGATGAGCACTTTATCTTATCCGGATAAAATTTTTTATGGTACTATTGACAAGATCTACAATGTACTGGACCCTGAAAATAAAGTGATGAAAGCCAGGGTGGTGGTGAGTAACCCTGGCTTCCTGCTGAAGCCGGAGATGTTTGTGCGTGTGAGAGCCCATCGTCATTCCGATAGTAATACCGTAAGCATTCCCTCAAGGGGGATCATTTTTGACCGCGACAAATACTTCGTGCTGGTGCGTTCCAACGCGAAATGTGGCGTGACTGTGAAAGAGGTGAAAATTGACAAAACCAGCGGTGGACGGGCCTATGTGAGTGCCGGCTTACAGGAGGGCGACCGGGTGATAGCTTCCCGGCAGGTATTCATTTATGAAACGCTGAAGGATCAGCAGTAAAGGTCATCACTATGAACAGATTTATTAAACGCGTGCTTGCTTTTTCTTTAAGCAACAAATACTTCATTTTTTTTGCCACCGGTATATTGGCTATTGCCGGCTACATCAGTTTTAAGCAGATCGGCGTAGATGCGTTCCCGGATGTAACCAATACTTCCGTGACTATCATCACCCAATGGCAGGGCAGGAGTGCGGAAGAAGTAGAGAAGTTTGTAACAAGACCGATAGAGATTGCCATGAACCGGGCGCAAAAGAAAACATATATCCGTTCTTCTTCCCTGTTCGGACTTTCCGTGGTGAAAGTAATTTTTGACGACGGTGTGGATGATACTTTTGCGCGGCAACAGATCAATAATAATATTACATCGGCTTCCCTGCCGGATGGAGTAGATCCCGAAATAGAACCGCCATACGGCCCTACCGGGGAAATTTACCGGTATACGCTTCAGAGCAGCAAGCTCTCTGTAGCCGAGCTGAAAACCTTGCAGGACTGGGTAATTGAGCGGAACCTGTTATCCGTGCCCGGTGTAGCGGATATTGTAAGTTTTGGGGGAGAGGTGAAAATTTACCAGGTGACCATTGATCCTGATAAGGCGGTGCAGTATGATATTACGGCACAGGAGATGTACCAGGCATTGTCTAAAAGTAATATCAACGTAGGGGGCGATGTGATTGTAAAAAATGCGCAGGCTTATGTGGTGAGAGGGATCGGAATACTCAATAACACCGAAGAAATTAAGAACATTATTGTAGACCATATCAATGGTACGCCCGTACTGGTAAAGGATGTAGCCGATGTAAGTATATCGGCGCTGCCGAGGCTGGGGCAGGTGGGGCGCGACCAGGACTATGATGTAGTGGAAGGCATCGTGGTAATGCGGAAAGGGGAGAACCCTGCGGAAGTGATAGAAGCGCTGAAGCAGAAGATAACGGAGCTGAATACACGTATTTTACCTGATGACGTAAAGATAAAGTCCTTTTATAACCGGGAAGACCTGATCGACTTTTCCACGCATACTGTGTTGCACAACATGCTGGAGGGGATCATTTTTGTAACGGTGATTGTGTTCCTGTTTATGGCCGACTGGCGCACTACGGTGATTGTATCTGTGGTGATTCCGCTGGCGTTGTTGTTTGCGTTTATTTGTTTGCGGATAAAAGGGATGAGCGCTAACCTGTTGTCGATGGGGGCGATCGACTTCGGGATCATCATTGACGGGGCGGTGGTGATGATGGAAGGGATTTTTGTGGTGCTGGACAAGAAGGCGCATAGTGTGGGGATGGAACGGTTTAATAAACTGAGCAAGGCGGGGATGATCCGTAAAGCCTGCCTGGAGAACGGGAAGGGGATCTTTTTTGCGAAGCTGATCATCATTACAGGGTTGCTGCCCATCTTTACTTTTGAGAAAGTAGAGGGAAAGATGTTTTCCCCGCTTGCCTGGACGCTGGGTTTTGCCTTGCTGGGGGCGTTGATCCTTACGTTTACACTGGTGCCCGCGTTGGCGGGTGTATTGCTCCGGAAGAACGTAAAGGAGAAGCATAATATTTTCCTGGCGTTTATTAACCGTGTTACACTCCGCATCTTTAATTATTGTTTCCGTTACCGGCGTGTAGCCTTTACCGTTTCACTGGCCGTACTGGCGTTTGGGTTATACTGCTTCCGTTTTTTAGGAACAGAGTTTTTGCCACAGCTCAATGAGGGCGCTATTTACATCAGGGCCACGGGACCGCTGAGCACATCGCTGGAGGAGTCGGTGAAGGTAGCTAATGATATCAGGCGGAAACTGCTCACCTTCCCCGAAGTGAAGCAGGTGATGTCTCAAACGGGGCGGCCTAATGATGGTACAGATGCTACGGGGTTTTATAATATAGAATTTCATGTAGACATTTACCCGCAAAATGAGTGGAAGAGCGGGTTATCGAAAGCCGGGCTGATAGAGCAGATAAATGGAAAGCTGGCGGGTATTCCCGGTATTACCCTGAATTTTTCCCAGCCGATCATGGATAATGTAGAGGAAGCGGTTTCCGGTGTGAAGGGTTCTATTGTAGTGAAGTTATTCGGAGATGATTTTAAGTTGATAGAAGATAAAGAGGAATTGATAGAGAAGATACTGAAAGGTGTGCCCGGTATCGAGGACCTGGGGATACTGCGTAATATTGGTCAGCCGGAATTACGCATCAACCTGAACCAGCAAAAGATGGCGTTGTACGGGGTTACCACAGAAGACGCCAACTCCGTGATAGAGATGGCGATTGGCGGGAAGGCTGCTACCCGGATCTATGAAGGGGAGAAGAGCTTTGATCTTCGTATACGCTATCCGGAGAGTTTCCGGGAAAGCGAGGTATCGATAGGGAATCTAACCATACCGACTATACGGGGAAATAAGATTCCGTTGAAAGAAATTGCGGAGATAGATCATATAGTGGGCCCCAGTATGATCTATCATGATAAGCATATGCGTTACGGCGCCATAAAATTTTCGGTACGGGGCAGGGATCTGGGCAGCACTATTGCGGAGGCGCAGCAGAAGGTGGGTGAGCAGATCACTTTACCAAAGGGGTATTCGCTGGAGTGGGCCGGTGATTTTGAGAACCAGCAACGGGCTACCAAACGGCTGATGCAGGTGGTGCCTATCAGTTTGTTGCTGATTTTCCTGATCCTGTTTATACTTTTCGGAAAGGTGAAAGATGCCTTGCTGGTATTGAATAATGTGCCGTTTGCGATTATCGGCGGGATCTTTTCGCTGTGGCTTACCGGTATGAACTTCAGTATATCCGCGGGTATTGGTTTTATTGCTTTGTTTGGAATCTGTGTACAGAATGGTGTGATCCTGTTGTCGAAGTTCAAAACGAATGTGCGTACTATGCATCGCGGGGGTGATTTCAGCCTGGCAGCGGCTATCCATGATGGGGTGGAGTCGAGGATACGCCCGGTGATTATGACCGCCATGATGGCGGCGATCGGGTTATTGCCTGCGGCCACCAGTATGGGCATTGGTTCGGAAACCGCACGACCGCTGGCGCGTGTGGTGATAGGCGGTTTGATCACAGATACCTTCTTTAATCTTTTTATATTCCCGGTTGTGTTTTACTGGGTATATAAAAACAGGCTGAAGAAGGATCCATTATTATCATAGCAATTGGTTGTTGATTTATAGTGAGAAGTTGCTCCGGTATTTCCAGGGCAACTTTTTTTATAAATGTAATGGCTAAACGAACTTAACCATTGCATTTAAAGTTATTTTGAATATTTTTGAGTCTGTTAATAAGAGATACTGTATCTATGGAGAGTTGTTTCAACTCATCTTCTCTATATTCAACTTTTTGTCATAACCGCTGCCACAAATGAGTTACTGTTTAATTTCATTGTATTATCAACCGGAGTTATTGACGTAACACTACTTCCATATCCATGAATTTAAGTTGTGATCCCGGCTTTGTTTCAAAGCTGAAGGCCCTTTTGGGGTTTATCGTGCTGTTCCTGCTGATGTATGTTCCTGCATCGGCAAATGGTGACAATACCTTGAATAAAACTACCCTGCGGGTAGCCGCTCCCTTTGCCAATACACCGCCCCAGGCGGCAAGAGATAGTATGTTGGTGCGAACAAATATATCCACTACCGGAAATGTACTTGCCAACGACACCGATCCGGAGAACGACGGATTAACTGCTTCACTGGTCACTGCGCCGGTAAATGGTACTGTAGTGCTGAATGCCGATGGAAATCTTACCTATACTCCCAATGCGAACTTTAATGGTGAGGATAGTCTTGTTTACCAGGTATGCGACAACGGCACACCATCGTTGTGTGATACGGCTATCCTGTTGTTCCGTGTGGGGAATCATGCCCCGGTAGCGATAACAGACAATACTATTGTGCAGGAAGACACCCCTGCCAGCGGTAATGTACTTACCAACGACAGCGACATAGATGGCGATGGAATAATTGCATCGCTGGTAACTGCACCGGTGAACGGCACGGTGGTACTGAATGCGGATGGCAGCTTCACCTATACGCCCAACAACAATTACAATGGCGCAGATAGTCTTATTTACCAGGTTTGCGACAATGGTACACCGTCGCTTTGTGATACTGCTACGTTGTTGCTTTATGTGTCTGGCGTGAATGACGCGCCAGTTGCGGTAGATGATAATATTCCTGTAACGGAGGACACTCCCGCAACGGGTAATATACGCAGCAACGACAGTGACCTGGAAACCACCACAGATTCGCTGATGGTTTCTTTAGTAATCGCCCCTGTTCATGGCACCGTTATACTGGATCAGGAGGGTAATTTTACTTATACGCCTGCTGCCAATTACAGCGGACTTGATAGTTTGATCTACAGGTTATGTGATCCCGACTTCCTTTGTGACACAGCTAAGGTGATTTTTACGATCACTACTTTGAATGATGCGCCGATAGCGATGCGTGATACGCTAACAGTTACAGAAGATACCCCTGCTACAGGTAATGTGCTGACCAATGACACAGATATAGAAGGTAATGCGTTAACCGCTTCGCTGGTAACAGCCCCGGTACAAGGCACGGTAGTGTTGAATGCAGATGGTAGCTTTACCTATACGCCTAACGCCAATTACAACGGTGCTGACAGCCTTATCTACCAGGTTTGCGACAACGGTACGCCGTCGCTGTGCGATACGGCCACGCTGTTGTTTAATGTGGCCGAGGTGAATGACGCACCGGTAGCGGCACGCGATACACTTGCAGTTACAGAAGATACCCCTGCTACAGGTAATGTGCTGACCAATGACACTGATATAGAAAATAATACGTTAACTGCTTCTCTGGTAATAGCCCCGATACAAGGGACGGTAGTGTTGAATGCAGATGGCAGCTTTACCTATACGCCCAACGCCAATTACAACGGTGCTGACAGCCTTATTTACCAGATTTGCGACAATGGCACACCGTCGCTGTGCGATACGGCCACCGTGTTGTTTAATGTGGCCGGAGCGAATGATGCGCCGATAGCGGTGCGCGATACGCTTGCAGTTACAGAAGATACCCCTGCTACGGGTAATGTGCTGACCAATGACACTGATATAGAAGGTAATGCGTTAACCGCTTCGCTGGTAATCGCGCCCGTACAAGGCACCATAGTGCTGAATGCAGATGGCAGCTTTACCTATACGCCTAACGCCAATTATAGCGGCGCTGACAGCCTTATTTACCAGGTTTGCGACAACGGTACGCCGTCGCTGTGCGATACGGCAACCTTGCTGTTTAATGTGGCCGAGGTGAATGACGCACCGGTAGCGGCACGCGATACGCTTGCAGTTACAGAAGATACCCCTGCTACAGGTAATGTGCTGACCAATGACACTGATATAGAAAATAATACGTTAACTGCTTCTCTGGTAACAGCCCCGATACAAGGCACGGTAGTGTTGAATGCGGATGGCAGCTTTACCTATACGCCTAACGCCAATTATAGCGGCGCTGACAGTCTTATCTACCAGGTTTGCGATAACGGTACGCCGTCGCTGTGCGATACGGCCACGCTGTTGTTTAATGTGGCGGGTGTGAATGACGAGCCGGTAGCGATGCGCGATACGCTTGCAGTTACAGAAGATACCCCTGCTACGGGTAATGTGCTGACCAATGACACTGATATAGAAGGTAATGCGTTAACCGCTTCGCTGGTAATCGCGCCCGTACAAGGCACCATAGTGCTGAATGCGGATGGCAGCTTTACTTATACGCCTAACGCTAATTATAGCGGCACTGACAGTCTTATTTACCAGGTTTGCGATAACGGTATGCCGTTGCTGTGCGATACGGCCACGCTGTTGTTTAATGTGGCGGGTGTGAATGACGAGCCGGTAGCGATGCGCGATACGCTTGCAGTTACAGAAGATACCCCTGCTACGGGTAATGTGCTGACCAATGACACTGATATAGAAGGTAATGCGTTAACCGCTTCGCTGGTAATCGCGCCCGTACAAGGCACCATAGTGTTAAATGCGGATGGCAGCTTTACTTATACGCCTAATGCCAATTATAGCGGCGCTGACAGCCTTATTTACCAGATTTGCGACAATGGCACACCGTCGCTGTGCGATACGGCCACCGTGTTGTTTAATGTGGCTGCAGTGAATAATAAACCGGTAGCGGTGAATGATAGTATCGCCGTAACAGAAGATGTCCCCGTCACAGGTAATGTGCGCAACAACGACAGCGATCCCGAAACCGCCACAGACTCATTGGTTGTTTCGTTAGTGACCGGGCCAACACACGGTACGGCAGCGCTGAATGCTGATGGAGACGTAACCTATACGCCTGCTGCTAATTATGGCGGCGTCGATAGCCTGATTTATAAGTTGTGTGATCCGGATGGACTTTGTGATACCGCCACGGTAGTGTTTACGATCACCGCTTCAAATGATGCGCCGGTAGCGGTGAACGACAGTATCGCTGTAACGGAAGATATTCCTGCCAGCGGCAATGTACTCACCAACGACAGCGATGCAGAAAATAACGCCTTGACTGCTTCGCTGGTAACTGCGCCTGTCAATGGCACGGTAGTGCTGAATGCAGATGGCAGCTTCACTTATACGCCTAATGCGAATTATAACGGCGCCGACAGCCTTATTTACCGGGTTTGCGACAACGGTACGCCTTCGCTGTGTGACACGGCCACGATGCTGTTTAACGTAGCGCCGGCGAATGATAAACCGGTGGCAGTGAACGATTCGCTGACTACTGTACGGGGTATTGCTTTAAATGGCAATGTGCTGTTGAATGACACGGATCCGGAAAACAACACTTTAATCGCTTCAGTTATTACCACCACTGCAAATGGCGCCCTGGCACTCAATGCAGATGGAGCTTTCACATATACTTCCACCGGAAACTTTACGGGAGTGGATGTAGCCACTTATAAGGTATGCGACCCGGGCGGTGCCTGTGATACCGCCTTACTGGTGATAACGGTAACGGCGCCTGCAGAAGCACCGGTAATTGGGGCGGCTATGAGCGCAGCTGAGCCGGTGTTGCAACCCGATGGTAGATACAGGACCACCTTTACTATTAAGATAAAGAATTATGGCAACGTGAGTTTGCAACAGGTCACCGCAAGCGATAACTTATCAGCTGCTTTTGCCGCAGCAGCAGGATTCAACGTGGTAAGCGCCAATGCCGGCGGAAGACTCGTTATCAATAATGCGTTTGATGGTACAGGTAATCAGCAGTTACTATCAGCGGGAAGTATGCTGGCAGCCGATGAAACAGGTACTATCAGCCTCGTGGTGGATATTATTCCTAACGGCAACTTCGGTCCGTTTAATAACAGTATAACCGTTACCGGTACCTCGCCGGCGGGAACAATGGTGAGTGATATCTCCAACAACGGCACGGAAGCTGATCCTAGCGGCAACGGCTCTCCGTCGGATAATGGAGAAGACGCCCCAACACCAGTGACACTGAAAGCAAACGCCGTAGCAGGTTTAGCTAAAACAGTGAGTGTGCCGGTGCTGGAAGTAAACGGCGACTACACCGTGACTTATACGCTGGTAGTTCAAAACCTGGGCAATGTACCGGTTACAAATCTGCAGGTAACTGATGACCTGTCCGGTGTATTTGTTCCTCCAATAACGTTTAACATCACCGGTGATATTACCGCTACCGGTGGGCTGGTGGCCAATAACAGTTTCAATGGCAGCAACAATATTGAATTACTGGCAGCGGGCAGCCAGGTGGCTGTGAGTGCCGGTGACACCATCCGGTTTGCAGTAAGGGTAACGCCGAATAAACAATCAGGTACCTTCAACAACAGCGCTTCCCTGAAAGGTTCCGCCGCCGGTATTGCCGTCAGTGACCAATCGACCAACGGCCTGCAGGCCGATCCGGATGGAAACGGTGTACCCGATGAAAGCGTAGTGACCCCGGTAACGTTGAACCCTACACGCTTACATATTCCGGAAGGATTTTCTCCTAACGGCGATGGCAGAAACGACCGGTTTGTGATCGGCAATGCCGGTAATGACAAAATCTCCCTGGAAGTATATAACCGGTGGGGAAGTGCCGTGTACAAAAACAACGATTATAAAAATAACTGGGATGGCAGAAGTAACCAGGGATTGCATTCAGGAGATGTAGTGCCCGACGGAACTTACTATTATATTATTACGGTAAATGGAAACGACCGCTTTGCGAGCTTCATTACAATAATGCGTTAGTTATGAAAAGAATCATTATAGTGCTGGTATTTTTTCTTTCATCGTATCTACAGGTAGATGCCCAGCAGGAACCCATGTATACACAATACATGTTTAATATGATGGGGATAAATCCCGGCTATGCCGGAAGCCGGGGTATTTTAAGCGCCACTGCCTTGTACCGGCGGCAGTGGGCAGGAATGGAGGGCGCCCCGGAAACGGGCAGCATTGCATTTGATATGGCTACGCGCAATGAAAAGGTAGGACTGGGCATCCAGGCATATCATGATAAAATCGGGATAACCAATACCAGTGGTTTTTATGCTACTTATGCGTACCGGATCCGTTTTCAGAATTCGGGTTCGCTGGCAATAGGCTTGCAGGGAGGCTTCAGTAATTATAAAGCAAACCTTACAAAGGTAGACCTGATAGAAGGCGGTGACCCCGCGTTTGCACAGAATATCAATGCAATCCTTCCTTCTTTTGGAACCGGTATTTATTATAACACGGACCGGTTCTATGCAGGATTTTCCATTCCTAACCTGGTGCAAAGCCAACTGCGGAAAGATCAGCTATACTATGAAACAGATGTGCTGGCAAAGAAATACATGCATTTCTTTTTTATCGCCGGGTATGTGTTTGATCTGGGAGAATCCTTTAAACTGAAACCATCTACCCTCGTAAAAGCAGTGAAGGGTGCGCCGGTGCAGGTAGATATCAATGCCAATCTCTGGATAAAGGATCTTGTTTCCTTTGGTGCTTCCTATCGCACAGGAGATGCGGTGGCAGGGATGTTTGAAGTACAGGTAACAAATCAGCTGCGTATTGGCTATGCCTATGATTACTCTATTTCCAACCTGGTTAAGTATAACCAGGGAACACACGAAGTGATGCTGAGATATGAATTCGGATGGGAGAAAGGCAGGATTTTATCTCCCCGTTATTTTTAAACTCTACGATGATGATGAAGTGTTTTTACTATCTCTGTATATTATTTTTACTGCCGGTTATTACGTATAGCCAGCAGCGTTACCCTTTGAGTGCCGCCGGAAAATCCTATGCAGCGATGAAGTATGCGGATGCTATTTTCTATTATAAGAAAGCGCTTAAAAAAGACTCATTGAATGCGGAGGCAATAGTGCATCTGGCAGAAAGTTACTATAAAACCCAGCAGTATACGGCTGCCCTGAAATGGTATGAAAAGGCGCTGCAATTGCCTGCTGCTGATACGCTCAGTTATTACCGCTATGCGCAGTTACTGGCTATGGACGGGCGTTACCCGGAAGCTGCCGCTGCTTACCGTAAATGCAGGGATAAAGGTTTGGGAGATGAAAACCTGTCTGCCACCATCGCTTTATACGAACAGGGCGCCACTGCATTGTACAGGGATACTGCTTCAGTGAAAATAGGATTGCTGAATATTAACAGCGGGTATGCCGATTGCTGCCCCGTATTTCACCGGTATGGATTATTGTTTCTTTCTGACCGCCCGGTAACAAAGACATTTAAAACTGTTTCGGCGTGGAACGGCAGCAGTTTTCTCACTTTGTACCAGGTAACAGATACGGCTTCTGTAAGGGATGCAGGGTTGCATACACCGGAGCTGGCAGCAAGATTGAGTTATGCTCCCGGCGATGTACACAATACCGACAACAGCCGGAACAGCAGCAACGATAGCCGGAAGATCGCGGTGAATCCGCAGTTTAACTTTGTACCCGTTCCGCACCAATTATCTGTAAAAGTGGTGACCCGTTATGACCGCCGGCTTGGGAACCGTTATCATACCGGCCCGGTGGCATTTAACGCGAAACAGGATACGTTGTTTCTTACGCGTAACCAGCAGAAGGGAAGTGGTTCCACGGTTAACCGGCTGCGGTTGGATGTGTTGGTGGCGCGGCATGATCACTGGGAATTGTTGCCGTCATTTCCGTTTAACAGTGCGGACTATAGTACTGGTCAGCCTGCGCTGCACCCGGATGGACATGTGTTGTTTTTTACTTCCGATATGCCGGGAGGTTTCGGTGGGAAAGATATTTATTACGTGATGAGAACCGATAGTGGCTGGAGCATGCCCGTAAATGCAGGTCCACATGTAAACACCGCCGGTGATGAAATGTTCCCTTATGTGGCGGCTACGGGGCATTTATACTTTTCATCCGACCGCTGGCCGGGTTTAGGCGGACTGGATATTTTCAGCGTACAACTGGATGAACAGTATAAGGCTGTTGGAACGCCGGAAAACGCAGGTGCGCCGGTGAACAGTTCTCGCAACGACTTTGGCATTTTATTGTATGACCAGGGTCGTAAAGGGTTTATCAGTTCTGACCGGCGCGGCAATGATGATATTTATGGATTTAGTCTTTCTTCACCACTTTCACCTTCTTTACTTTCGGTTTGGCTTCATCGCCAAGCAAAATAGCCCAGGGGGTCATCTCTTCTATATTCTGACAAATAATTTTAATAATAGCGATGGTCGGAATAGCGAGGAACATACCAGGGATGCCCCATAACATATTCCCGAGCACCACACCGATGATGGTGACCAATGCATTGATCTTTACTTTGGCACCCACAATGCTGGGGAAAAGCACGTTACTGTCGAGTACGTGGATGAGGAACAGGGCAACACCTGCCTGTAATGCCTGTATAGGCGTGCCCGTAGCCAGTGTTACCAGGATGATGAGAATAGCTGCCGTTAAGATCCCTACATAAGGAATGATATTGAATATGGCCGCCATTACGCCCAGCAGGATAGCATATTTAATTCCCAGGATAAAGAACAGCACGGTATTGAGAATAGCTACAATTACCATTTCTATCATCAGTCCGCCTACATAGCTTTTAATAATGGTGCGTGTGCTGGTGATTACGGTGAGTAATTTCTCGCGGTGTTGTTCCTGGAAGATCTTTATCAGGAAAGATACCAGTAACCTGCGGTAGAAGAGGATAAAGAAAGCATACAGGAATACAAATACCACGAACACCAGCAAGGAGGAAAGCGACAGGAATGTTTGGCTGATAAAGCTGGTGGCAGTTCCGAGAGTGCCCATCATGGTTTTTTCCACGTAGCTCATTTGTGTGCTGGAGTTGATATGAAATTTGGTGTTGATCCAATCCTGGGTGGAATCGATCACCAGCATGAGTTTTTGTTGCAGTTGCGGGAAGTCGGAGATGAAGGCTTCCATTTGTTTGGCGAGGAGGAGCATCAGTAACAGTATCCCGATGATAAACAGGAGCACCGCTATGATGGCCGCGAGCCCGCGCGGGATGCGCCATTTTTCCAGCTGGTGAACAACGGGCAGCAGCATGATGGCGATAAGCATGGCAAACATCAACGGAACAATGATACCGCTGCCAACATGGGCTATATATATGATGAGAATAATCGAAAACAGGGTAAAAGTGAGACGGGCAGTAAACGGTAGTTTGATCTCGTTCATAGAGGTAATGCTTTTATCAAAGATATTAAAAATCAAAGTGTATAACATTAGAATGCTCATTATACATTTGTTCCGGCGAAAAGGTTGCAGTTGCGCACTGCTTTTATTATTTTACGGCATGCCTGTAAAAAATTAAGTGTTATGAAAAAACTGTTTGCCCTTTTACTGCTTGTTTGCGGCAGTAGATCTATTTCCTTTGCCAAACCCCTGCCGGTTGATACCTTACCTGTTCGTGGTTTTTGTATAGCTGCGCCCAGAGCGGAAGGACTGGCCCCATTCCTGAAATTTATTGACACAGAACTGGCGCCGCGGCATATCAACACATTGGTGCTGCGTGTTGATTTTAATTACCAGTTTAAGTCGCACCCGGAATTGCGCGATGCCGGCGGATTAACCGAACAACAGGTAAAGCAGCTGGTGCAAACCTGCCGTAAGCATAACATCCGGCTGATTCCGCAGATCAACCTGCTGGGGCATCAGTCGTGGGCGGGTACTACCAGCAATTTACTGAAGGTATATCCGGATTTTGATGAAACGCCCTGGGTGAAAATGCCCGCGAAATATGTATGGCCAAATGCAGATGGGTTGTATTGCAAGAGTTATTGCCCGTTGCATCCGGGTGTACATAAAATAGTATTTGAGTTAGTGGATGAGATCTGTGAGGTATTTGAGAGTACCGCCTTTCATGCAGGTATGGATGAAGTGTTTTATATCGGGGAAGACGAATGCCCGCGTTGCGGTGGCCGTGACAAAGCCGAATTATTTGCCGGGGAGGTATGGACAATCCGGAATCACCTGGCGCAGAAGGGGCGTGAGTTGTGGATGTGGGGCGACAGGCTGCTGGATGGCAAGCTAACGGGTTTAGGCGCCTGGGAGGCGAGCATGAACAATACGCACCGTGCGGTGGACCTGGTTCCAAAAGATGTGGTGATCTGCGACTGGCATTACGAGCGTCCGGATAAAACGCCGGTATACCTGGCAATGAAAGGATTGTCGGTGATCACCTGTCCGTGGAGGATGCCGGCCAATGCAAAGCTGCAGCTGAAAGATATGTATGATTACCGGGCAAGTGCCACTAAGGAGATGAAGCCGCGTTTCCAGGGAATGATGCAAACGGTTTGGTCGGATGCAGCGGGGTTCCTGGATGAGTTTTACGGAACGGGCAAGCCGCAGAAGGATACGGTGAATACGAGCGCCAATTGCTTCCGGACTGTATTTACCAAATAAATAAAGGAACAAACGGAATGATCAGGAGATCATTCCGTTTTCTTTTTAATAGTGTTTTTTGAGCAGCGGGATAAATATTTCAGAGTATGTTGGTCCGTCCAGCGAGATGAAGAAGTGGTTCCCGCTCATTTTGAATACGCCTTCCTTACAGTTCATGCTGATAAAATTATACATCGGCATACCAGCAGTGGCAAAGTCCATTGGCACCGGCAGTTTGAGGTAGTTGCCGCCTGCTATCCGTTTTGTGGCGAGATAGGAGTGGTTTTTCTGCAACTGGATATGTGCAGTTATGGCGGAAGCCGGAATCAGCAATCCCGCGAACATGGATAGTTTTTCATAGTTGGTTACCGGCACGGCATCGAGGGTACCCGTAATGATCCTGCTTTGTGGCAGATCGTATAATATCTGCATCTTTTTAAACAGGTTGTGATGGGTGTTCATGCGGGCGATCATTTCTGCGACCGGGTCCTGGCCGCGTGAGATGAAGGAGTAGTACAAAATACTATCCGGCATTCTGAGTTTTTCACAGCGGTCGTAATTGAACAGTTCCTGGAATGCTTCACTGCCTAACGCTGCCGTGATGGTTTTAGTGATCTGCAGCGTCCTGTTTTCATTGGGTAGGATAATGATGCGGCGGAAATCTTTCGGACTTTCTTTAAAATGTAGTTTAAATGCTTTGCTGAAAGCAGCGGTAGTGGCGTATCCGCAATACTCGCTTATTTCGCCGATATTATAGCCACTGTGCCGGAGCAGGCCAGCGCCAAGTTCCAGGCGGTGACGTTTAACATAGTGCCAGAATGGTTCTCCCATGTAATTCACAAAGTTGTGATAGAAGTAGGAGTAGGAGATGCCGAGGCGTTCTGCCACATCTCTGATATTAAAGGGATCACTGACATGATCATCTGCATAAGATAACCCCTGTAAAGCAAAATTTTCAAGTTGTTCTTTAGTCAGAAGGGCGGCCATACAATATGAGGGATTTAGTTGATTTTCATTGGATCCGGTACATGCTGATTTACGTCCTGATTAAGAAGATAAGTACATGAACATTATCCCTAATTTAATTTTTTTTATGATCACCGGAGACGTAAATTTCTGGATCATTTTATATGGTTGACTTTCAATATGATATATTTTTTATTCAGTATAAATATTTATAATATATAGAAAATTTGTTGCCGGAGAAGAGATTCCCGGGAGAAATAAAACTGAAAAAAGCTAAAATGGACAAAGTGTTAATGACGGGAATCAATATCTTTAGCTGTCGTGTCGTGTTTACATCGTCAGCCGAGCTATTCATACAGTTTTTATAGCCTGAATTATTTTGTCCTATCGATCCTGTTATGGAGTTGCGGCCTTCGCAACACCATTTCCCGGTGGTTTAGCATAGTTGATTGATATGATCGTATAACCTTTTATCTTATGGTAGCCGTCATCATTGTTTTATCATTATTGTTGTTACTGGGGTGGGCAATCCTGTACCACCATTTCAGGGCTTTGCGGGTAGCCAATGTTAATCTTGTAAAACAGGCGCAAAAAGAGGCCTCATTACAGTACCAGCTGCGTGAGGCCAGGGAAAAACACAGCAAGCTGGAAGAGAAGCTGAGAAAGATACAGTATGAGTTACATCATGAAAAACGAAAAGAGAATCATCTCTGAAAATAACATCCACCTTATGTTGATGCCATGACTTCCGGATTTGCCAATATTTAGTTAGGTTTGTCAGCATGCAGGTAGTTTTTCAAATCACATCCGGTGAGCGGGATGCCCAGCTGTCTATGCTCGGGCAGCTTAATAATCTTCTTAATTACACCAACGAACGTAAAGCACGTATAGCCATAGAGGTGGTAGTACATGGTCATGCCTGGAATTTATTGCTGCCCGACGGTCATCCTTTCCCTGAAAAAGTATCGGGCTTGCATGGGCAGGCCGTCCGTTTCCTCATCTGCCAAAATACCCTGAACAGCCGTCAGCTGGCAACAGACCGGCTGTTTCCCTTTGCAGAGGTGGTGCCTGCGGCAATAGCACACCTGGTGGAAAGGCAACAAGCCGGATGGGCTTATATAAGATGCTAGTTTAATTGTTTATTAGTTAATTGGTTTATTAGTTTATTTTTACATTTTTAAAGTAATGTGCCGGGAAATGGCGGTAGAAAGTTTGGGAGGGGGCACCAAATAAAAATTGTGATAATAACGTTAAATGGTTGCACGAATAATAAGGACTAACCTCTTAAACTTAAATACATTGAAATTCTCCAAATCTACCGGAATACTGTTGTTATTCATGGCAGTTCCCTTTTTCACCTTTGCGCAGGACTGGCATGTCGGCGCTTTTGCAGGTATCAGCAATTACAGCGGGGATCTTACCCAGCAACGGGTGGATATGAAATATACCAGGCCTGCACTCGGGCTGCTGGTGAGAAAGGATATTAACCGTTACCTCACTATCCGCGGATCCTTTACCTGGGGTATTGCTGCCGGTGCCGACAGCACCAATGCGGCCAAAGAGCTGGTGGCCCGTAACCTTAGCTTCCGGACCAATATTTTTGAAGGTAGCCTGATTGGCGAAATCAACTTTTTCGACCTTGATGAAAAAGGGTTTACGCCTTATGTGTTCGTTGGTGTGGGCGGTTTTGGTTTTGATCCTACGGCCAAAGACCAGTCGGGTAACCGGGTGCGGCTTCGTCCCCTGGGTACGGAAGGGCAGGGATTACCGCAGTATCCTACCCGTCAGCCTTACGACCTGTTTTCCTTCTCTTTTCCGTTTGGAGCGGGTGTAAAAGCGATTATTAATGATAACTGGACACTTGGATTTGAAATAGGGCTTCGTGCCACTACTACGGATTATATGGATGATGTGAGCACCAACTATGTAGACCAGAATACATTGCTGACGTATCGTGGTCAGAAGGCCGTGGACATGGCTTACCGGGGCGATGAGGTAACCGGGAAAGTGACGCCGGGAACGTATCCGGCAGATGGCGCTATACGTGGTTCTGATAAGCATAACGACTGGTATGCGTTTTCCGGGTTTACCATTACTTACCGCTTAGGTGGTGGTAGTGGCTGGGGCAAACAAAAAGCTACCCGTTGCCCGATACTCAGACCGTAATATATTGATAACCAAACTGTTTAATACTTTATTTATCTTTTCAATCCCGGCATGCCGCCGGGATTTTTTTATTGGCATAGTTGTTGAATTTATGAGTTCAAACAGGTACTAATGCAGCCACCAGCTTATGGCGGATCGCAGAATCAGAAATCGCGGAGAGAGTAATGAAACAACAGCCGCTAAAAAATAAGTTGGTGTGCAACTGCCTGTTTTAACTAACGAAAAAGAAGTGCCATGAGGAAGTTTTTAAATATAGCTTCAGTGATGTTGATAACAGGTTCAATGAGCCTTTCCGCACAGCAAAGGCCGCCTGCACCACCATTACCGCCAGGATTGCCCCGGCCACCAGCTCCGCCAACACCACCGCATCATCATAAAAAACCGTATAAAAAGCATTCCCGTATGCGGGTTGAGAAGAATAACACACCACAATTTTTATTTGCCAACCGATCTTGAACTAAACACCAAAGAAACATGAAAAAAGTACTGCTGTTGATGCTGCTTATTGGCGGCACTGTGCTCACCACTTATGCACAAAGGGGATATGACAGGGGACATGGACGTGGTCACGGATACGGACATGGACGCGGACATGACCGTTATGATGATGACCGATGGGAAAGACGCGAGCGTCCCAGAAGAGTGTATGTACGCGACAGGTATGACTGCTACCGCCCTGAAAGAGTGGTATACGCCAGACCGGCTTACTACCCGGCCGTAATACCTGTTCCGGTACCAGCTCCGGTACGCTATTACCCGTCAAGGCCAAGAGCCGTATTCCACGCGGGTGTTACCATCGTGAACTGATAACTGAAAATGGAATAAATGAGATGCCTCCCATATTTAATGGGGGGCATTTTTTATTGCGGTGCGGGATGGTTACTTTTGTTGATTGGTAATAAGATTCAAACATGGCATATAAAAATCTCAGACACTTTATAGACACGCTGGAACAGGCAGGAGAACTGGTGCGCATAAAGACTTATGTGGACCCTAAACTGGAAATCGCTGAAATAACAGACAGGGTCAGCAAATCGCCGGATGGCGGCAAAGCCCTGTTGTTTGAAAATACCGGTACTGACTTCCCCGTGCTGATCAACTCTATGGGTAGTTACAAGCGTATGTGCCTGGCGCTGGGCGTGAGTGAACTGGACGATGTAGCCGGTGAAATTGAAAATCTCTTTAAATTATTATCCAAACCAAAGGAAAGTATACTTGATAAACTGGCCCTGCTGCCAAAGCTCGGACAGTTTGCTTCCTGGATGCCAAAGGTAGTGAGCGGAAAAGGCAGCTGCCAGGAAGTAGTAATGACTAACCCGGATCTCAGCAAGCTGCCGGTGCTTACGTGCTGGCCTAAAGACGGCGGCCCTTTTATCACCCTGCCCGTGATCCATACCAAAGACCCGCTTACCGGCACCCGCAACGTTGGGATGTACCGCATGCAGGTATTTGAAAAAGATATGACCGGCATGCATTGGCATAAACACAAAGTATCCGCAAAACACTTCATGGAATACAAGAAGCTGAATAAGCGTATGCCCGTTGCCGTAGTATTGGGCGGAGATCCTGTTTATACTTACTCCGCTACCGCCCCGCTTCCGGAAAACGTGGATGAATATATGCTGGCCGGCTTTCTCCGTAAGAAGAAAGTGGAGCTGGTGAAGTGTATCACCCAACCGGAAATAGAAGTACCCGCCGATGCTGATTTTGTGATTGAAGGTTATGTAGAACCTTCTGAAGACCTCATCTGGGAAGGCCCTTTCGGGGATCATACCGGGTATTATTCATTGGCCGACTGGTATCCTAAATTTCATGTAACGGCTATTACGCATCGCAAAGATGCCGTATATCCGTCAACGATAGTAGGCATTCCACCGCAGGAAGATGCCTGGATAGGTAAAGCCACCGAACGTATTTTCCTGGCGCCTATCAAAATGACGCTGGTGCCTGAAATCATTAATATGGAAATGCCTGTGGAAGGCGTGTTTCATAACCTGGTGATTGCGCAGATCAAAAAAGACTATGCCGGGCAGGCGCAGAAGGTGATGAATGCCATGTGGGGCGCAGGCCAGATGATGTTTAACAAGATCCTGGTGGTAACAGACGACGGCACAAAGATCACCGATTATAAGCAACTGGCCCGGTATGTCTTCCAACATCTGAACCCCGCTGCCGACATATACCTGAGCCAGGGACCGATGGATGTACTGGACCACTCCTGCTCCAAAATGGGCTTTGGCGGTAAAATGTGTATCGATGGTACCCGTAAATATGAGGAAGAGCAGGATACTACTTTTATATCTGTTCCGGCTCCACGCCAACTGGATACTGCTGCTATCATGCAGCAGTTCCCGGAAATCAAAGGCATCAACGCTTCGTTGCTGCCGCTGGATATTTCGGGTATCCTGGTAGCGGTGGAAAAGGCGCGTCCTTCGCATATCCGGGAGCTGAATGAACAGCTGTATACCCTGCCTGCGCTGGCAGGCGTTAAGATGATCCTCTTTGTGGAGCACACCGTAGATGTAAGTGATCTGGCATCTGCATTATGGCGTTTCTGCAATAACCTGGACCCTAAGCGCGACAGCTTTATTGTCCGGGTACCTTCCGGCGAACCCGGTAAATATATTGGCGGCATTGGTATGGACGGTACGCTGAAAACCAGACTGCTGGACAATTTTGAGCGCGACTGGCCTAATATCATTGTAGCGGACGACGCTACTATCCGGAAAGTGGATACCAAATGGCCTGAGCTGGGTATCGGGCCTTTACTGACTTCTCCTTCTCTCAAATACAAACAACAGATCTATGGCGAAGAAGCGGTGGTACAGCAGTAGTTACCTGTTGCTGATCCTGTTACTGGCTGGCAGCCTGCGGGCAGCCGGCCAGGTAAGTCCTGCCGATTTCCGTTTCCTGGACAAGCTGGAGGGTACCTGGAAGATGAACACCCGCAAAAGTACCATCGTGGAAACCTGGAGCCGGATCAACGATTCTACCTGGAAGGGGAAAACCTGGCGGGTAGTGGGGGCGGACAGCGCCTTACAACAGTCCATGCAACTGGTGAGAAGAGGAGCCGATATCTTTTATATTCCTGCCTATGAAGGGCAGGACAAGCCGCCTGCCATACACCTGAAACTGCGGGTTTTGAAAGCCATTGGCTTTGTGGCGGAAGACCTGAACAACGATTTTCCAAGGAAAATTACTTACCGTTTTAAAGATGCCAGGCACCTGGATGCCCGCGTAGAAGGCGTGCGGGACGGTACTACAGAGGAATACATTTTCCAGTATTCTATCTCTCCCGAATAAAGATTCCCGATTGCGTAAATCATTTTCCCACTTCGAGAAAGCGGAGTGCATGGCTGTGCCTATTTTTGTATAACACAAACGATACACAGCACCTAAATCAAAATATTCTCAATAAAGCAATAATTTGAGTTGGTCGTACAAGTAATGCCGCGCCTGTTCACAGGAAGCGGCTTTTTTGCCGTTAGCTTCTGAGGAAGCCAACGGCAAAAGCAGTATGCCTATTTATGAATTTCTGATGTAAAGTTGAACTGGATATCCGGGTTGTTGGTGCGTTCGGTATTCAGGTACCATTCCGACTGGGCCAGGTACACGATATGACCGTCTTTATCCTCCACCACGTTGGAAGATTTAAAGCGGATGAATTCTTCGATCTTATCTTTCGGACCGGTGAGCCAGCAGGCCTTGTAGAAAGGCAGGGTATTGAACTGACAGGCGGCGCCATACTCCTGGAGCAGGCGGTACTGGATTACTTCAAACTGCAGGTCGCCCACGCAGCCAATGATTTTGCGGTTGCCGCCGTGCTGGGTGAACAGCTGTGCCACGCCTTCATCTGTAAGCTGGCGGATACCTTTTTCCAGCTGCTTTGTTTTCAGCGGATCTTTGTTCACCAGTTCCTTAAACAGTTCAGGAGAGAAGCTTGGGATGCCGGTGATATAAAAGTTTTCCCCTTCCGTGAGGGTATCGCCGATCTTGAAGTTACCGGTATCGAACAAACCTACCACGTCGCCGGGATAGGCGTCGTCTACCACGTTCTTTTCGCGGGCGAGGAAGCTGTAAGGGTTGCTGAACCTAACGTCTTTGTCTAAACGAACATGGTGATAGAATTTATTTCTTTCAAACTTACCGGAGCAAACGCGGAGGAAGGCGATACGGTCGCGGTGGCGCGGATCGAGGTTGGCATGGATCTTAAAAATGAATCCACTGAATTTATCCTCGTTTACGTCTACTTCGCGGGTGGTGGCGGTGCGGTTACGCGGAATGGGCGCGATGTCTACAAACGTGTCCAGCAGGTCTTTCACCCCGAAGTTGTTTACGGCGCTGCCAAAGAAAACGGGCGCCAGTTTACCGGCGAGGTACTCTTCCCTGTTGAAGGCATCGTACACGCCTTCGATCAGTTCCACATCGCCACGGAGTTGTGCGGCGTCTTTTGCATTAAAGTGTTCGTCGACGTAGCTGCTGCTGAGATCAGTGAGCGGCACCACGTCTTCATCAGTGGCTTTCTTATTGGGGAGGAAAGCTACGAGGCTTTTATCGTACAGGTTGTAAACGCCTTTAAAGTCGCTGCCCATATTAATGGGCCAGCTGAGGGGGCGTACGCGGATGTTGAGTTTTTCTTCCAGTTCATCCAGGAGGTCGAACGGATATTTACCATCACGGTCCATTTTATTTACGAAGATGATCACGGGCGTATCGCGCATGCGACATACTTCCATGAGTCTTTCCGTTTGTTCTTCCACCCCTTTTACGCAGTCGATCACCAGTACCACGCTGTCTACGGCAGTCAGCGTACGGTAGGTATCTTCCGCAAAGTCCTTGTGACCGGGAGTATCCAGGAGGTTAACGAGGATATCGCGGTATTCGAAGGTCATAACGGAAGTGGCTACGGAGATACCTCTCTGCCTTTCAATTTCCATGAAATCCGAAGTGGTATGCTTCTTTATTTTATTGGACTTCACCGCACCGGCTGTTTGAATAGCGCCGCCAAACAGGAGGAATTTCTCTGTCAGCGTAGTTTTACCGGCATCCGGGTGAGCGATGATAGCAAAGGATTTTCTTTTACTGATTTCGTTAGCGTACTTCATAAATATCCGAAAAATGGCAGCAAAGGTAACTAAATTTTTTGTCCGGCTATATTTCGTGTTTATTGGCGCTGCCCGTGCCGATAAATCCGCTAAATTTGGAATATGATAGCAACCCTTAAAATATTATGGAATAGTTTCAAAATGGCGATGCAGGAGCTGCGGGTGAATAAGCTGCGCACTTTTTTATCGTTGTTTGGAATTACCATTGGCATCTTCTGTATCATCGCGGTATTTACGCTCACTGGTAGCCTGGAACACAATATCAGAAAGGATCTGGCCGATTTGGGCGATGATGTGGTATATATGCAGAAGTGGCCCTGGGGCGGCAACGGGGAATATCCGTGGTGGAAATATATGAACCGCCCGGAGCCGGAATATAAGGATCTCAAACCCATACAGGATAAGGTGCAGAGTGCCAGTTTTGCTTCTTTCAATTTTGAATCGGGCAATAAGAAGGTGGAATATGGAGATGATTATATGGATGGGGTGACGATGATGGCGGTGACGAACGACTTTGACCAGATACAAACCTTACAGATCCTCGACGGCCGTTTCTTTGCCAACAGTGAAAGTAACAGCGGCGCCAACGTGGCGATCATGGGTTTTACCATCTGGGACGGGCTTTTCCCTTCGCCGGAAGCGGCTATGGGCAAGGTGGTGAAAGTGGCAGGCAGGGATGTAAAGATCATTGGGGTGCTGAAGAAGAAGGGAGAGAGCATGATTGGCGGCATCGGCTACGACAATGCCATTATACTGCCTTACCGGTTTGCCCGTACGGTAGTGGATGAGCGCCGTTTTGCGGACCCGTATATCCTGATAAAGGCCAAACCCAATGTGAGTATGGCTCAACTGAAAGATGAGCTGAGAGGAGTAGTGCGTGCGTCTCACCGGTTAAGGCCGAAAGAAGAGGATGATTTTTCCCTGAATGAAATCAGTACGGCGAACGACAGTCTGAATGCGATGTTTGCGGCGATCAATATGGGTGGAGGAATGATTGCCATCTTTGCGTTGATAGTAGGGGCTTTTGGTATTGCGAATATTATGTTTGTAACGGTAAAGGAGCGGACCAATATCATTGGTTTGAAAAAGGCCATAGGAGCGCGCCGGGGCATTATCCTGATGGAGTTTTTGCTGGAGGCGGTGAGCTTGTGTTTACTGGGAGGAACTTTTGGTTTGCTGCTGGTTTATCTTCTTACATTAATTATTAATCTGTCTGGTACATTTGAGATGGTGCTGTCTGCGGGTTCTGTGATATTCGGGTTGGGCATATCTGCCCTGGTAGGGCTGCTGGCGGGCTTTATCCCGGCCTATACAGCCAGTAAGCTGGATCCGGTGGTGGCCATCCGTAGTAACTAAGAGGTGTAATACATAACGGGCAACAGCGTGACTGTTGTACAGGCGGGGTTTTCCCGCCTTTTTTATTAATTTTGCGCCTTATGTCGGTTAAAATATTAGCTATAGAGTCGTCCTGTGATGATACAGGAGCAGCGGTAATCGTAGACGGGCAGGTGTTATCCAATCATATTGCCGGTCAGAAGGTACATGAGCAATACGGCGGCGTGGTGCCGGAGCTGGCTTCCCGCGCGCACCAGGAGAATATAGTGCCGGTGGTGGACATAGCGCTGAAAACGGCGGGGGTAAAGCGGGAAGAGCTGAGTGCGATTGCCTTTACCCAATCGCCAGGATTGATCGGTTCCCTGCTGGTGGGCAGTTGCTTCGCCAAATCGATGGCGATGGCGCTGGATATCCCCCTGATAGGCGTGCATCATATGCAGGCGCATGTACTGGCTAACTTTATTGATGATCCCAAACCCGACTTCCCCTTTTTATGCTTAACCGTGTCTGGTGGTCATACCCAGATCGTTTTGTGTGAAAGTCCGCTTAGCATGCGGGTGATTGGTGAAACGCTGGATGATGCTGCCGGAGAAGCTTTTGATAAAAGTGCCAAGATATTGGGTTTGCCATATCCCGGCGGCCCGTTGATAGATAAATACGCCCAAACCGGTAATCCTGCGCGGTTTAAATTCCCCGAGCCGCGGATCCCCGACCTGAATTTCAGTTTCAGCGGATTGAAAACGGCGATCCTTTATTTCCTCCAGGAGAACCAGCAGAAAGATCCTGCATTTATTGCGCAAAACCTGCCTGATATCTGTGCGTCTATCCAGCACCGTATTGTAAGTATATTGCTGAATAAGGTGGTAAAGGCATCTGAGGAAACAGGTATCCGTGATATTGCCATTGCCGGCGGCGTGAGTGCCAACAGCGGATTGCGGACTGCTTTAATGGAATATGGCCGGAAGCACCACTGGCGTACGTTTATTCCTAAGTTCGAGTACTGTACTGATAATGCGGGTATGATTGCTATTACCGCCTATTATAAATACCTGGCGGGTGATTTTGCGTCGCTGGATGTAGTGCCTACAGCGAGAGCTGCTTTTTAATTTCATTAACAAGCCAGGCTAAAAACGAACTGCTAATTGCTAAAATCCTATTCTAAACCAACAGTATAACGATTTAGCTTTATGTTGGCATATAACCGCTTATTATCTATGAAGAAAATCTTTGTCGTTTTACTGGGGCTTATTATCACAGGTCAGTTTGTGCAGGCGCAGGAGCCTGTGGCACAAACGGAGTGGAAGAATCAGAAGTATTCCATGTTTATACACTGGGGCGCTATTTATTCCACGCTGGGAGGCGTTTGGGAAGGCAAGCCCGTTACAAAGGGATACAGTGAGCAGATACAGGCGCACGCCGGTATTTACAGCGATACCTATGGCGATATTGCCAAACAGTTTCACCCGGAATACTGGAATGCCGACTCTATTGTACTGCTGGCAAAGGCTGCGGGCATGAAATCGGTAGTGATGACCTCCAAGCATCATGATGGTTTTTGCATGTTTCATACTGCTTACACCGATTACAATGTGGTAGATGCAACGCCTTTCAAAAGGGATGTGCTGAAAGAATTATCGGATGCATGCCGCAGGCATGGGTTGAAGTTTGGGATGTACTTTTCTTTGATCGACTGGCACTTTCCGCAGGCATATCCTATTTCCAGCAGTAACAGTGATCCTATTACGCCGGAGCATCATGAATTTAACAAGAAGCAGGTAACGGAGCTGATGACCAACTACGGCCCGGTATCCGAGATATGGTTTGATATGGGATCGCTAACCGCGCAGCAGAGCAGGGACCTGGCGGATATTGTGCATCGTTTGCAGCCAGGTTGTATGGTGAGTGGCCGTTTGGGTAATGACGCCGGTGATTTTTGTGTAATGGGAGATAACCAGTATCCTGATTATAAGATTGCTTCCGCATGGCAAACGCCTGCTTCAGTGTATGATGAAACCTGGGGCTATCGCAGCTGGCAGGAGCATGGCAAGGCGGAAGACAAAGCGCATGAAAAACTGGAAGGGCTGATTAAAGTGGTAAGTCGTGGCGGAAACTACCTGTTGAATATTGGTCCGCGTGGCGATGGTTCGGTGGTAGACTTTGAAAAAGAAGTGCTGCTGTTAAACGGCGCCTGGCTGAAACTCAACGGTGAAGCCATTTATAGCGCATCTGCCAATCCCTTTGATACAACCTTTGCCTGGGGGGAAGTAACAACAAAGCCAGGAAAATTATACCTGCATTTATTGCAGCATCCGGAACACGGCACTATCATTTTACCGGGACTGAACAGTAAGATCAGCCAGGTAACCTTATTGAGCAATGGAAAGAAAGTACCCGTTAAAATATCTTCCAAAGAGGGTAACACACAACTTCAGTTACCCGCAGATTTTAAGCTGGCAGATAAAGACATTGCCGTGCTGGCAGTTGCCTGCAAAGGTGCGATAGATATTACACCGGTTCACTTATTGCGCCATGCTACCCGTTTGAGCAGGGATAATACCACGCCGTTATTCAGCTTCTCCGGCATTGATTATGAAAGTTATTACCGAAGTGAAGTAGGCGAGTCGTGGACATTTACTACGCAGCACCCCGCCGCATTGCAACTGGTATACAGTGATGCAGAGAAAGGCAGACGCATTTTGCTCACACTGAATGGCAGCACCAAAGAAGTATTGCTGGATGGTGGCGTTACCAGTTTGCTGAAAAATGACCCGGCTTCCCTGCAGTGGGGACCGATGTATAGTGCAGGTCCTTTCTGGTCCGGTATTGATGGTACGCATGGAAGCGTAAAAGATATTGATCCTTCCAAATCCTGGCCCAATAAGGATAATGCCGCATGGACACTACACAGCGACTGGAAGAATGATGCCCCCATTACGTTAACTGCGGATAAAAGCGTGGCCAGTTATATTTTACAGGAGATCACGGCGCTGAAGGCAGGTGATTACCTGGTAGGGTTTAATAGTGGAGATGGTATTGCGGTATACCTGAACGGAGAAGAGCAACTATTGCACAATAACCCGGAGAGGGGAGGTACACAATCGGAAGTATTATTGTTATCTCTGAAAGAAGGAAAAAATCAGCTGGTAGCCAAATTCTACAGTCGCTTTGCGAAGCAGGCAGTAGTGGGCATCAACCGCAATGTACCGCAGGTATTATATGTACAGCAGTTGCCGGAACGTGTAAGTGGCAGTGGTAAGGCAGCGCACTGTGTAATCAGGCAGGCCAACCCGGTATCTGTACACCGTAACCTACGGATGCCTAACCTCGCCGTGGTGTTAGATTCAAAATAAAGATGGCAAATACATTTTTTAAATTCAAGCAGTTTACCGTTCACCAGGAGCACTGCGCCATGAAAGTTTGTACAGACGCCTGTATACAAGGAGCTTTCACGGCGCAGTACCTGGCGGACAACGAGATAACGGCGCCGGCTATACTGGATTTAGGCGCCGGTACCGGGTTGCTGAGCCTTATGCTGGCGCAACAGGTAGACGCCGTTATTACAGCGGTAGAACTGGACGCCGGCGCCGCCCACCAGGCCATACAAAACTTTGATGAATCGCCCTGGGCGCACCGTTTAACCCTAACGCGCCAGGATATACGAAAAATGGATGGCGCCGTGAAGTATGATTTTATTATCAGCAATCCACCGTTCTACGAGCGTGCGTTGAAAAGTGGTCAGGCAGCGAAGGACCAGGCCATGCACGCCACCAACCTGAGCTACCAGGAGTTGCTGACGGCGGTTGACCAGCAGCTGGCCGTGTCTGGAGAGTTGTCGGTGTTACTGCCTTATTCCGCCTTTGAAGGTTTCCGGGTATTGGCGCTGGCAGCGGGGCTTCATTTGAAGCAGGTGTTGTATATCCGGCAGAGCGTGAAGCACGGCTTTTTCCGGACGGTGGGTATTTTTTCGCGGAAGCCGGTGAATACGGTGATCAGCGAACTTTCCGTGTATGATGAGGAGCGGGTGTATACGCCTGGATTTGTAGAATTATTGCGGCCATATTATTTATACCTGTAGATTTTTTGTATTTTTGGCGCTCTATTTATCCTGATATGCTTCGAGTAGCCAGAATTTGTTTGTTGCTTTTATTGTTGCCCGTTATCGTGCATGCCCAGAAAGAGATCAATATCTGGTATTTCGGATATAATGCAGGGCTTGATTTTAACACCACCCCAGCCACAGTTCTTACGGATGGACAAACATACACCCGCGAAGGGGTAGCCACTATTTGTGATGGCGCCACCGGCAAATTGCTTTTTTATACTGAAGGATCTACGGTCTGGAATGCCCAACATGGTATCATGCCTAATGGAACGGCTCTTATGGGCGATCCATCCAGTGTACAGTCGGGTATTGCAGTGCCTTTTCCAGGGCATCCGGGGCAGTATTACCTGTTTACCACGATGACCGGTAAGGGATTCCGTTATAATATACTGGATATGGCACTGGATAACGGGAACGGTGATATTATTCCTTCGACAAAGAATACATTGTTACTGAGTAATAATCAGAGCACGGAAAAAATGGCGGCTACCCGGCACTGTAACGGAAGGGATTATTGGATAGTGACGCATTCGGCCAATAGCGCTACCTTTCACGTATACCTGCTTTCTCCCGCTGGATTATCTGCTGCCACTACTTATACAACAGGCGCCGTTATTCATCCGGGAGGATGGGAGGAAACCGGTTACATCAAGTTTTCACCTGATGGCGCAACACTGGTGCATTCCCTGGGATCTATAAGTCAGGGTGCAATGAGTGTGGTAGACCTGCTGAAGTTTAATAACAGCACGGGCGTGATCAGTCCTCCTTTTGCCTCGCTGAGTGTTATTTTCCCACTTGGCATTGAGTTCACCATCAGCGGCAAACTGTTGTATGTAGTGAGCATGAATTATCTGCATTGGGGTAAATTATTTCAGTATGATTTGACCGCAGCCAACATCAATGCTTCCCAGCAAACGATTGTAACCAATACCGATGATATCCAGATGGGTGGGCTTCAGATGGGGCCCGACGGACACATTTATATGGGATATGAGCAGGTGTATAATGGGGGCTACCGGTATGTAGGTATGATTCATAATCCCGAGGTGCGAGGACCAGGTTGTAATTTTGAGCGGGATGCAATAGATATGGACCCTACCGGTATAGGGTGGCACAGAACATCCTTGTCTTTCCCCACATTTGTGAATAGCTTTCTTTATTTTCCTGCCGACTTTATCGTTTCGGATATATGCGGTGGCAGCCCTGTTTTTAAGTTGAATAATGAAGTGGGCGTAACCAGTATATTATGGGATTTTGGAGATGGAACTACTTCCACTGATCTGTCGCCGCGACATACATACGCTACCGAAAAAAAATATACGGTGAAAGTAAAAGTGACGCGTCAATGCAGCACAGATGAAAAAACGCAGGATATCATTATTGGTAGCAATAGTGAAGAAAGTGTTACAAAGAGTATTTGCAGCAAGGATACCTACACTTTGCCGGATGGCACGAAAGTAAATACAGCCGGCGTTTACACCAGTACCCTGAAGAGATTAAGCAACAGTTGCGATAGTATTATTACCACTACCTTAAAAATATTGCCGGTGTATCAGCTCACCGAAAACGTAACTATCTGCAGCGGGCAGGAGTACCAGTTGCCGGATGGAAGAAAGGTAAACAGTTCCGGTAGCTATACATCTTCCCTAAAAACTTACGAGGGCTGCGATAGTATTATTACCACCGAGTTGCACGTACCGGAGAGGGATTATCCGCAGGAGGCAGTTATTTGCCAGGGAGATAATTATCAGTTGCCGGATGGGAGGATAGTGACCGATGCAGGTACCTACAACAGTACGCTTATTTCCTCGGTGGGCTGCGACAGTATTATCATTACAACGTTGGTGGTGTATCCTGTTTATGCTACACGGGAATCTGTTAATATTTGCGACGGCAATACTTACCGTTTGCCGGATGGCCACGTAGTAAATGTTACCGGGCGGTATACTTCCCGTTTCAAGAGCAGTAAGGGATGCGACAGTATTATTGTTACGGATCTGCAGATGCAGCCCCGTTATAACATTGCAAAGACCGCCATTACCTGCGACGGGGAGCCTTATATATTGCCGGATGGCCGGTCTGTGAAGGTTTCCGGTACGTATGTGTCTTCTTTTACTTCTTATTATGGTTGCGATAGTATTATTACCACGCGGCTTACCGTGATGCCTGTTTACAGCCTGGAAAAATATGATACCATTTGCAATGGAGAACGCTATACGCTGCCTGACGGCAGAAGTGTGACCACCGCTGCGCGTTATGTGAGCACGCTGTTTACCACAAGTGGCTGCGATAGTACCATTATTGTGCATCTGGCTTTAAAAGAGAAGCCGCAGGTAAGTATTGTCCCTGAAGTATGCTTATTTTCCGGTCGGCCAACCACCATAACATTAGCTCCAGGTTACGACAGGTATGAGTGGCAGAGCGGTTTTACCGGGAGCGTTTATGCCATCCGCTACCCGGGTATTTACCGCGTGGCTGTTTCCAATGAATGTGGTACGGTTACCCTGCAAACAGTGGCAAAGGAATGTGCGGTGGATATGTATGTACCTAATGCATTTACTCCCAATGGTGATGGACTGAATGACGTGTTCCGGCTCCGGCAGCCGAATGGGCAGGTATTGCTGGAGTTCAGCGTCTTTGACCGTTGGGGGATGGAAATATTTTCTACCACCAATGTGATGCAGGGATGGGATGGTACTTACAAAGGGCAGTTACAACCCGTGGGAGCTTACGTATATTTCATCCGTTACAGGAACATCGATGGAATAGAAAAGCAACTGAAAGGGGCTGTTAACCTGCTACGATAGTTTACCCTTTGCATAATCTTCCAGATACGCATACCTTTCTGTTAGCTGGCCATTCGCAACGATTGTTGCATTGCTGATCATTTCGCTGTTTGTTTTCAGCAATTCATCAAATACATATTTCATCAGCTGGTCTCCGAAGTACTGGGAAGCATCCCGTGGCAGTTCGTTCGGGAGATTGCTTACGCACATCATGTCTACCGTTCCGGGAAGATAGGGTGCTGTTTGTTCCATCGTATCTTTTGTAACGCCGTACACAGGGTCTTCAATGGTGCTGTCGCCCAGGTTGCAGGGGATAGAGCCGTTGGTATCGTCTGTGATATCGGCGATGACCTGTATGCGGAAGTTTTCTTTTTTGAGGTCATCCGCCTGGAAGAGTGGTGGGATTTTTTCGTCCCAGTAGATACCGTTCATGAGGATATCGCTTACGGTAACATAGGGGAGGAAGCGGCATTCGTATGCTTCCGGATGCGCGTGGAAGTCGGCCCGGCTGTATGTTTTATCTTCTTTCCGCAGGTAGAGTTCACCTGCTTTCAGCTGGGTATATACCGGGTAGGAATAGGTGTTGATGAGGTATTCTTCCGGTGGAAGATATTTGATGCCGAGCAGGCCCATTATTTCCAGTGCGCCGGCTGCCACGCGTCCGGAGCCGGTGATCACTATTTTCAGCGGAGGCAGTTTGATTCCGAAGTAATGATTGATCAGTTCCTGGAAGTCGTGACAGGTATGTACCCTTTTAAAATGAAAGGACCGTGTTTTTTCTCCGTATGCCATGAGGCCGTTATGTGCACCTACGATGCCTGCAAAGAAGCCGAAGCCCAGGATGCGCTGTCCGTCGGGGTGCACGAGGCATTCATAATCGATGAGCGTGATATTTTTTTCCAGGATGGTTTGCAGCATGTGTTGGTTATGCGGCTGTTTCTTTTTGGTGTGGCTGAAGAAGAGGTATGTTTTTCCTGCGATCAGTTTATCGGTGGGTACTTCTTTGATGCCCAGCAGGATGGTGCAGTGGGAGAGGTCTTCCTGTAGTGGAACGCCTGCTTTTTCATATTCATCGTTTTTGAAGCATCGTAACGGAGATGGCTGTACGTAAATTTGTACCTGTGGAAAATGCTGCATGATCCATTGGCATTGTTTAGGTGTAAAGGCTACCCTGTTATCATGCGGGTGTTTTTCTTCCCTGATAAGTCCGATGTGTATCTTGTTTTCCATCTTTGAATTTAGGGTATTTTGGTCATTTGTGAACTCCTGAAACGCCCTGTTTATGCGGGGGATGGAAATTTTTTATACAAAATTGTAAAATTTATTTGCAGATTAAATAAGAGTTTCTATATTTGCATCCCGCAATTGACGCGGCGAAGTTCATTAGTAAGATTGCCCAGATGGCGGAATTGGTAGACGCGCTAGACTCAAAATCTTGTTTTCGAAAGGGAGTGCAGGTTCGATTCCTGTTCTGGGCACCTGGTTATCAGTTATTTATAAAGGTTCACGAAAGTGGACCTTTTTTATTTGCACAAAATCCCAATGTGGTAAGGGATCAAGTTGAAAAGTTGGGGGATAGTGTAAATTTTAAGCATACAGTTTAGTTAATCTATAAAGAAAGAATTCCACATCCCGTACCCCTCTTAGGGCGTTTCTAAAGGACTTTATTTTTGCATTAAAAGATTCGGCAGCGGCGTTAGTAGCCCTGTTATTGAAGAAGTTGAGGATGCCCAGATAATGAGTTCTGATAGTCCTGGCAACGGTTTTGAAGGATAATATCCCCGCTTCCTCTACGTCATTATACCACAAAGCCAGTTTCTTAAATGCTTCTTCTTTACACTTGCAGTGCTTATAAACCTCACCCAATCGAAGGGATAGCTGGTAAGATTTATGAATAAGAGGATAGTTACTAAACAAGAGCTCCGCTCTCTGCCGCTGCTCCCTGGTCCATAGCCTGGGATGTTTAAATAGCAAATATCTGCTTCTGGCTAACAGCTGCTTAGCGGTGTCGCCATTGGGTAGCTTGACAGGCTCATATTTTACTGCTGTTCGTTTTGCCTGTTCATATTCCAGGTTCTCCTGTTCCAGAGCCTCCCAACGATGTTTTATTCTTATTTCCTGTACCGCTTCAAAAGCCAGGTGTTGTACGTGGAAACGATCTATTACCCGGTGAGCATTAGGGAAACAGGCTTTTACTGCCTTATTCAAACTGCCGGACATATCAACAGTGACTTCGTGTACTTTCCCGCGAAGACGCTTAGGAATTTTAAATAGAATTTCTTTCAGAAATTCAGACTGAGTGGATATTACGGCCTATAGTGTACCACTCGTTTCAGTCCAAAGTTTACCAGCGATTTCAGTGCAAAGTGTACCAGTTTTAACTGTTCTAATTATGGTATTTCAGTGCAAAGTGTACCACTCGACTAGGGAATAAACTGACATTACGGCGCAAAGTGTACCACTTCTCAAAGACTTGTTGATAGCATTTTTTCACGGCCTTTCTTTGTAATAAAAGCATGGCCAATAAAGTGATTCAAATGCAACATATTCGTGCGCTCATGCAGTTGATTGAGAAGGGATACTCTTTAAGGTCTATCACTGCTCAATTAAAATTATCCCGACAGGCTGTAACCCTATATAGTATCAGGCTTAAGAATGCCACCACTGCCTTTGAATCTCTTCGACAGTTGCCGGATGCGGAGTTGGCCAAAATTGTTTACCCGGTAGAGGGACCAGCTGACTTTGACGATAATGTTCGAAGGCTGGAGTTCAATAAACAGATACCTTATTTTCAAGCGGAACTTAAGCGCACGGGAGTTACCCGCTTATTGCTGTGGGAAGAATACAGTAAGGAATTTGCATCCCATTATCGGTATACCCAATTTTGTATTCTGCTGAAAGAATCCAGTAAGATCTCGCAGGCTACTATGCACCTGGTGCATAAACCCGGAGAGATGGTGATGGTTGATTTTGCCGGAGACAAAATGAGCTATATTGATAAATCTACCGGTGAGATTGTTGATTGCCCAGTCCTGGTAGCTGTGCTACCGTTTAGTAATTATTCATTTGCTATGGCATTGCCTAATGCAACCATTCCCCAGGTAATCAAAGCTTTGAATGCCTGTCTTCAATATTATGATGGGGTTCCGTTAAGCCTGAAAACAGATAACATGAAACAGGTGGTCACCAAGCCATCCCGATATGAACCCCTTTTTAGTGAGGCCTTGCAACAATGGGCACTTCATTACAACATCACGTTGTTGGCAACCAGGCCCGTGAAGCCCAAAGACAAAGCGGCGGTAGAGAACCTTGTAAAGATTGCCTACCAGCGCATCTATGCACCCCTAAGAGATCAAACATTCTTCCATATCAATGAGATGAATACCGCCATTGCAGTGCAGTTGGAGATCCATAACCAGAAGCTATTCCAGTTAAAAGATCACAGCCGGGTTCAATTATACGCCAGCCAGGAAAAAGATTTGCTGCAGCAGCTACCAACAGATGTCTTTGTAATAAAGCACCGGGTGCTGGCTAAGGTCCAGAAGAACTATCATATTACCCTGGGGGAGAACTATCATCATTACAGCGTTCCATATCAGTTCATTGGAAAGAAAGTGAGTGCCGTTTACGACACTGATGTGGTAGAGATCTATTATCAGCATCAGCGCATTGCCATGCACATCCGGAGTTATAAGAAACATGGGTTCACGACAACAGGAATACATATGCCAGCTGGCCATCAGAACTATGCACAGCAACAAGGATGGACGCCCTCGTACTTTTTAAAACAGGCAATAGCCATCGGCCCCTCAGTCCAGTCTTACGTGGATGAGGTATTAAAAAGCAAGGCCTATACAGAACAAACCTATAACGCCTGTCGGGGCATCCTGCGGTTAAACCATGAATATGGACCGATAAGGTTACAAGCAGCTTGCAGCCGTGCTTTGAACGGCATCACTTTTAATTACAGAACCTTGCAAAATATCCTGATCAACAACCTGGATCAGTTAGATATCACAGAACCTCCGGATCTGTTCAAGCTTCCGGACCATGAAAACCTCCGTGGGGCAGGAACCTATCAATAAATATCTTCAATAATTAACTAAATAATCACCACATGAATCAGCAAAGCACACTAGATCAATTACAGGAACTCAAACTATCAGGTATGGCAAAAAGGTATGCAGCCATTTTAATGCAGCCCGTGCATCAACAACCAGAACCACATATGTTGATCGCTTCGCTGGCAGAAGCGGAAGCTGGTTACCGGGTACATCAGAGAACCCAACTTTACCTACGGCTTGCCAAACTCCGTTACAATGCAACACCTGAAGAAATTAATTGCACCCCGGCAAGGGGAATAACCAAAGAAGTGCTGATCACGTTATCTGATGGCATGTTCATTGAAAAATCAGAAAATCTATTGATCACAGGGGCGACCGGATGTGGTAAAAGTTATCTGGCCTGCGCTATGGGAAGGAATGCTTGTCTACTTGGCCATAGAACTTTGTATTACTCGATGAACAGGTTCGTTGAAGCACTGGCGGCTGCAAGGCTTGATGGAACTTACATACGGTGGCTAAATATGATTGCTAAAACACCATTGTTAATAATCGATGACTTTGGGTTGATGCCATTGAGTAATGATATGAAATTAACCCTACTCCAAATCCTGGAAGATCGCTTCGCTAAAGGCGCGACCATTATTACCTCTCAATTACCTGTCAATAAGTGGTATGAATATATCAATGAACCTACACTGGCTGATGCAATCTGTGACAGGCTGACAGCAAACGCCCATAAAGTGGAACTGAAAGGTGAATCCTTAAGAAAGAAGAAAAACAACTAAATTACATCAGCTACCACGAGTCTTTAAATGTGGTACACTTTGCGGTGAAATACTGGTACACTTTAACCGTAATATCCAGACTGAGTACCCTTGATCATAGCCACTATTGAGCCTTTACGTCCTTTAGCTAGCTTATTAGTAACGATGGTATACAGTTCTCCACTTGAAAAGGCTGTTTCGTCTATGCTTAAAGTGGTGCCGATATTTTGCTCGAATAGCATCCATTCACAAGCGTGTTCCTTTTGATCCCAGGTTGTAAAATCACTAAGATGATGCTTGTATTGCTGGCCTAACTGTTTTCCGTCTATCTGATAGAAATGGCCTAATTGTACTGGGCTTACAGGATATTTATCTAAGTAATCCTTTTAAAAAAGCACCGAACTCTGGAGTCATTCGCGTGCCTTTTTTTACTATTTCCCAATCTCTTGTTATTATTTCTCCATCCTCTAAAACCTCCCACCGCCGCCGCTTGGCATGTAGGGTGACCCTTTGACCACGTATAGGAAAATCTTGAATTGCAATTTCTGAGAAGAAGCCTTTGGAGTGTGCTTTTTTATGCTGATGTTCTACTGGAATCTTATTCTTTTCCTCCAGATATATATTTATACCCTCTTGGTCCTGGCTTGAATCTATTAAGTCAAAATACTCTAAAACCCCTGCGGGTAATAGCATCTCTACAAGTTTACGAAAGTTCTGATCCATGTGCGTCGTTGGCTAATCTGCTGCAAAACAACTATTTTCTACGCTATCCCCCAACTTTTCAACTTGATCCGTGGTAAGGCGTTAAAGAACTTTGATTACAAAAATACTAAAAATTCCTGCAACCATTGCTAGTAAAGGATTTCCCTTTTTTACCATTATTTACTCTATACTTTAAAGTAGGTATAATAAATTTCATCTGATTTAAGAAACCGTTCGGAAACTGCAAGTGCCAATGATCCAGTAGAGAAAGAGCTATTTGATTTAGGCGACCTGATAGCTGTAAGAGGAGATATAGTTGTTGAGTATATTGAAATAACCGTCACATTTCAAAAAGAATATTCTGCAACATAGGGACTTACAAATTCAAAGTCGATAAACCAGTTATAGTTAAGCAGGAAAATCAGGACAAATAATGAAAGCTTGTTGACAATCATAGCTAACACAGTTTGATTTGACTGGGCCAAATGTATGTTCTCCTGGAGAAATACCTGTTAGTATTTCGCGTTTAAATATGAGCCTCAATCTTAAGTTGGAGGTTAGGTCAATTGAGGGCTATAGTTTATCCATAGCCCGCAATTGCTATTACACGTACTAGTTACAGCTATACCTTATGCGGATAAACTGATAGGTACCAAGTTCAATGAAATCTGCAAGGGAACCACCGGGATCCAGCATCCGGCCATTTTTGAGTGAGGTGCTTACACCGAAGGCAAGGGGAAGTCCATACCTGTTGTAGCTTTCTGCTTTTATAGGATTATTTACGCTGTACATCCTGTCGAGAAATTGCCAAACAGGGTGTGTCTGATGCATATTGACTTTATTGTCATAGCCGGTGATGATGATACTATCTTTTATTCCGGGATAGTTGCCCGGTACAAACACCACCTTTACAAGATTACCTTCCGGATTATAAGTATAATATTTAGTAAGCCTGCCATAGATCCAGCCTATTGAATCTACACTTTTGTTAATCCTTCCCATTTCGTCATATTCGAAACTTGCAAAACCACGAATAAAAAGACCAGGCACAATTGGAGAAGGTGTTGGGGTTTCCCCCAGCAGGCCAAACTGGAAAATGCTGTCGAACACAATTTTATTGCCACGATAATAATACCTGTGCCAGGTTTCAAACTCATTGCTGTTTGGGTATAACGTGATGTAGTCCGTAAGCCGGTTGGCCTTATCATACCTGAACTGGTAATTAGGGGAACCGGTGCTGGTATGGGTCCTTGTGACACTCACAGGGTTTCCTGCAGCATTATAGGCAAACAATATACTATCGCTGGGATACACATGGAAATTTCCGGTGATACTTAAAATATCGCAATGTGATACCGGAAAGTTACCGTGGTCTTTTTTGCAGCCCGCATTGATGGAAAGGATGATAGCTAAACATGAAAACAGTTGTTGGGGAGAGATTTTTTTCATAAAATGAAATTTAATTTTGAGGTTATTAAATTAACATGACGTTGCCGGAGCGGCTAGCCCCGGCATCCGTAAACTACCAAAACGGTTATAACACAATAGGCCATAGACAGTTCGGCATCCTGTGTGATTCACAGGAATTCATTCTCCCAATAAAATTATAATAGTATACACAGCTAATGCATGATAATGGTCATACCTGTTCTTGATTGAGGTCATAGCCCAGCGGGATAGACGACTTGCCCCCCAAACAACTATCATCTCCAAAAAAAATTATGGTGAGCCAGCGGTCTCAAAGTTTATTCCCAATATTCTATCTGAATTCTGTTTTGTTATCTTTAATCAGATTGGCCATATTAGCATTGAATGCTACCAGATCATTACCCAATTTTGTAAAAAATTCTATGTCGGCATTTTCTACCCTGATAATAGCTTTTTGTAAAACCTTTTCTCCTGCAGCCGTAAGCCTGATCGTTTTGGCCCTCGTATCCGTCGGATGCTCGTGACGGGTAATAAAATTTTTATCTTCCAGTGTTCTTAACACCTTCGATACCATCATCCTGTCCGCATTCCCCTGATTTGCAATATCAACCTGTGTTACGGCATCGCTCTCCCTGGAAAGCCAGGCTAATGCGCAGAGCAGTATGAACTGGGTATGCGTCAGGTCCAAAGGATCCAGGACGCGCTTTTGTTTTCTCTGCCATAACATGGTCAGCTGTCCCAGAAGATAACCCGGACTGTCTTCGGGCTTTTTAAAATGAAATTCAATTTTCCTGGGCATAGTCTTTTTGTAGCATCTGTGAAGAAATCAGTTCAAACGCATCCTTTTCAACGGCAAGGACTTTCCATGACAGGCTGGGTCAATCCCTTCTGCGATTCCGGTTTTGACATGGTCCTCCGATGCCACGATAATCCGGTATTTTGTATCCCCGTTCATATCGATATGGTTAGTTTGACTTTAGAAAGGTGATGTTGTATCCGTCAGGGTCTTTAGCAACAAGGATTTTCCCGAAAGGCGTTACCTGGATCGGTCCCAATAGTGTCACATTCTTTGCTAATAACCGGGCCTGCAGGTCCTCTATTTCCTCATCGATGGCGAACCAGAGTGAGGCGCCGATGCCCAGCTCCTTTCCATCCAGGTTACCGATGGGAGTTCTAATGGCAAAACTTGCCTCACCCTTGTTATATCTAAAAATACAGGCCCCTGGATTGGTTATTCCTGCTTCCTCAAACCCCAGGTTGGTGGTGTAAAATTCTTTCGAGGTTTCAAGATCCCTAACTTGAAGGGATACAAATTCTAATTTTCTCATCGAGTATGTTTTTTGTAGTCGCAAATATAGTATATGCGACTACAATAAGCAAATCTTTTTATTGCACCGCAGTGAAGGCTCCGTTAATTTGGTTATCCGGGAAAGCTATCAGATCTTTTTGCTTAAGGCTTCAGATTGCCCCGATTATGCTACCCCGGCATTTGCGAAAAAACTGTCTCATAAATAAATGAGCCAGTTTTTTCTTTTTAATCAGTATTCCTGGAAATCATAGTACGAAGGGCTACCGCTGCCATTTACAGCAACCTCTACATAGGTGTTTGCATTGTCCGCAGCATTACAGTAAACGGGAGTAGATGGTGTAAGGAATCCGTATCCGTTCGCGGAGTATACCACGTAATTGCCGGAAGAAACATACAAATAATTGCCTGACCAGCTTAAGCCAGGTATGGGGCCATTGCCGAAGGCATAGATAAAATTCCAGGCGAAAGCTGGTGCGTGCAGGCCAGATAGGGAACCTGGCTGTTTGAATGCAGAAGTCGCTTTCATGCTAAAACCGCAGCTAAGCATGATGGCAGCGGCCAAAAGTAGCGTCCTTTTTGTCATAAAATAACTTTTAGAAGGTTAATGTGATGAAACTTTCCAGAAGTTAATGAGACTTTTTTTAATCGGTTCATCAATTTGTATCATATTGTTGCCAATTTGTATCATTATAGCTACTGCAATCAGGTTGTATCGGAATTATTTTTCTGAAATTAACTTAAGTGAAAAAAAACGTGCTGATATTACTTCAGCTTTGCCTAAAAATATTCAATTATGGGAATATCACCTTTAGGCATCTTTCATACCATTATTGGTGTCATAGCCATTGTCGCAGGACTGACGTCCTTTTTTAAATTTGGAAAAATCAATCTGGCTCACCAGTCAGGCAAGGTTTACTTTCTCGGAACACTGGTTACGTCCCTGACCGCGCTGGGTATCTCCAGGCATGGAGGATTCAATCCCGGACATGGACTTAGTTTGTTAGTTATAGTATTGATTGGCGTTTCTTTTTTCCTGTTTAAAAGAAAACAAGAAAGCAAAAAAGCACGCTATTGGGAGAACTTTTGTTTTTCATTCAGCTTTTTCCTTTCTATGATCCCAACTGTCAACGAAACTTTAACAAGAATTCCGCTGCATCACCCATTGGCAAGCGGGCCAGGAGACCCTGTGGTGGGCAGAACCTTGTCGGTGGTATTGATATTATTTATTGCCGGTGCTGTTTATCAATTTATCAAACAAAGAAAAATCAACAAATCTACAGGGATACTGTAACTTATTAAACAGGCTTTCTTACATTAGTATGAAATTGATGCAGATAAATGATTGCTACCGATGAGACTTATTACTTATTAAGACAGGTAATAAAAGAATTTTCAGGACTGACAGATGAGGATCTCTCTGTTAGTCTTTCTTTTTGGCATAAACGGAAAATATCAAAAGGAGATTTCTATAACAAACAGAATGTTGTTTGTAAAGATTTAGGAATTGTAGTCAAAGGTATGTTCAGAGTCTATTATTATGATCATAAAACTGATGAGGAAAGAAATATTTTTTTCTTTTCTGAGCATCAATTTATCGTTTCTTTCAGAAGTTTTATTTTTCAATATCCTTGTGTCTACTATATAGAGGCATTGGAAGACGCAGAGATCTTATACCTGAATTACCAGGATCTCCAGGATTTATATGCATCCTATAAAGGATGGGAGAAATTTGGGAGAATTCTTGCGGAGCATTTTTTTAATCATTCTCAGGGAAGGACAGAGGAACTGCTTTTTTTAACACATGAACAAAGGTATTTGAATTTACTAAAAGAACATCCAAGCATTGTACAGCGTGTACCTTCGTTTCACATTGCTTCTTATTTGGGTGTCAAAAATCAATCTCTGAGCCGCATAAAGAAGAGGATTTCAGAAAAAAAGAATTAAGACATCTTCTGGTCAGGCATAAAATTATAAATAAAATAAATGTATTCCCCGGCAGGCTTCCGGGGCAACAACTAAATATTTTATATCTTTATCGGGCTATAAATAAAGAAAAATATTAAGGATGTTGTTGTATTGTTGTGATATCGTATTGTCGTGTTGATAGTGTTTTTATTTCCAAGATGAACCTTATTTTTTGTCTCAACCTGTTTTTATTGAACTTCATGCCAGCGGAGCCCGTTGTTTTAATGGACACATCTGTGCATTATTTTGTCAGGCGCCTTACTGACGAAGATGGGCTGCCGCAAAACAGCGTCAAATTTATTGTGCCCGACAAGAATGGTTTTTTGTGGCTGGCCACGGAAAATGGGTTTACAAGGTTTGATGGCAACTACTTTCTCAATTTTAACAGCGATAATGTACCTGGTTTGAAAAGCAGCAGGATGGCCAGGGTTCATCCCAATGATACTGCTATAACGGTAGAAACAGACCTGGGGGAAGTATTAACAGTTACGGAGAGTAAGGCAAAGCACATCGGAAAGGAGCTGCCTGGATATAAATATCAGCGGTATGCCGCAGCCAATAACGACTATTATCCCATCAGGGGATGGCCCGATGACTATGCCGCGCATTTTGCAAAAGAGCGTCCGGTTGTGATGCCGTTGAATACAGAAAGTTATTTTGCAGTGTATCATGATACCATTTCGCTTATAAAGCAGGGGAAGATAGCGCACCGCATCATACAACCTCAGCTCGACCTGTTGCGTTTGTTTGTTTGCAGCGGGAGGCTTTTCTACCTTAACAGGGACGGACACATCACGGGGTGGGAGAAGGGAGAGGCCGTAAAAGTACCGCTTATAGGAGATGTATTGTCTGACCCTGCTTTTACTAAATGTAAGATGGAATTGTTCTGGAACCTGGCGGCGCACCAGGTTTTTATTTATACCGATAAAAATTGTTACCAGTTACAGATAGAACCGGGCGTGGGTATACGTAGTTCGGTTGTGCTGCGTGATTTCGATTTACACCGGAACTACGTTTCTTCGATTTATTATGATCAGCTTAACAGCCGGGTTTTCCTGGGGAGTTCCACAAAGGGCCTCTATATTGCTACCAGGCAACAATTTATAGTGCGTAAATCCGAGACTTCAGAAGCGGAAGTATTTTACGCACAGGCGCCTTTCCCAGGCAATGCGGTGGTAACATCTTCCGGGCTCGTATTTAATCAAAAAGGAAAATATAGCTGGCTGCCGTCGTCGTTCAACAGGGAAAAGACGATGGAGAAATATACACTGATCCGTGATAGCCAGGGAAGATACTGGGGGAGAGGTGGAATAACGTTAGTGGCGTTATCACCGGAATTCAGCCAGGTGTTGCACAAAATTGAATTGCCATACCTCATTGGCCAGATCTGCGTCGACCAGGATGAAAATTTATGGGTGGGCGGGAAATATCCAGGGTTGTACTATATAAAAACGGCTGATCCAAACCAGAAATTATATTTTCTTCCTGCTGCCGTTGATGACGTTACCTACCTGACAGAAGGAAAACCAGGAACAGGAATCTTATGGGTCGGTACGGGTAAGGGGCTATACAGGGTACATTTGCCATCAGGACGTACGGATACTATCAGGGGGCTGGAACAGGCGCATGTACGGAGTATCTATGTTCCCAAACGAGGAGAAGTTTGGATCACTACATATAACCGGGGCGTTTTTCTTTACCAGAATGAACGGCTGGTGGCCCTGCCGCAGGACCGGCAGCGGTATATGTCTACCACCCACTGCATTACGGAAGACGACCAGGGCTATTTCTGGCTCACTACAAATAAAGGATTATTCAGGATCAGGAGGCAGGATGCACTTGATTTTGCAGGCGGAAGGCAGCGTGATATATACTATTATTATTTCGGGAAAGACCAGGGCTTTAATACAAACGAGTTTAACGGTGGCTGTGAACCCTGTGCCTTAAAATACGACGACGGCGATATTTCTTTACCGTCGCTGGATGGACTGGTGCAGTTTACGCCGTCTGCTATCCGGATGGAGATGCCGGATAAAGGAATATATGTAGACTGGGTGGAGCATAACCTGAAAGTAACAGAAGCCTCAACGCAATTTGATCTGCCCAATAATTTTCAAACTTTCCGGCTACACATCAGCTCTCCCTATTTTGGCGACCCCAGGAACCTGCAGTTTTATTATTCCCTGGAGAAAGAGGACCGGCGGGAAGAACAGATATGGTTACCTGTGAACAGCGATAAAACCATTACTTTCTCTTCTCTGTCATCAGGGGATTATCGTATCCGTATCCGGAAGCTGAAGGGATTTGGGAGAGATCAGTATATCGAAAAGGTATTCGTCATCAGTGTACAGAAAGCTTTTTATGAAAGACTATGGTTCGGACTGGCAGTATTAGTCACGCTGATCTGCCTGATCATCTTGCTATACAAAATATATATCAGGAGTATCCGGCGGAAGAACCGGCTATTGGAGCTAAAGGTAACAAGTCGCACGAGGGAACTGGAAAAAACAATGACCATACTCCAGGACTCCGATGAACAGCTGCGCAAACAGAGTTTTATGCATAAGCGGCTTCTCGCTGCTATCACTCATGATATTAAAACGCCGCTGAGGTTCTTGCTCAGGGTTAATAAAGATGAACCATCATCCGGTGTATTAAAAGAGAAGGAAATAAAAACGGTTACTTACGACAGTCTTTATCGCATGCATCACCTGGTGGATAACCTGATCCATTACATGCGGATCTCTTTCCTGACAGGCGAATTTGCTGAAGATACCGTAGATATCTGCCAGCTAATAGAAGAGAAGATAGAGATCTTCAGACCGGTATCCGGCTCAAAAGGGATACAGGTCGTCAATCATATTCCGCCGGGAGTCACGGTTGTGGTAAACAAGCTGTTACTGGCGGTTGTTTTACATAACCTGTTGGATAATGCCATAAAATATACCGCCAGAGGGGTGGTGGAATTAATCGCTGAAAGGGGTGAGCATGTTTTAACCATACATTTATCCGATACCGGCTATGGTATGTCGCCGGTAATAAGAGACTGGATCAATCACGTAGAGAAGGACGGCAACGGGCATTATGACAGCGCCGGAATAGGGCTGATCCTTGTAAAGGAGTTGCTTACAATGATCAACGGCAGAATGTTTGCCTATCCGGGTGTTAACGGAGGCACTAAAGTATCCCTGCAGCTCCACGTTAATGGGTAGCTACCTGGTACATCTGCGCTTTTTCGATTAAAGCAATCACATTTTTTACGCCTACTTTTTCAAAGATACGTGTCTTGTAGGTGCTGACGGTGGTTAGCTGCAAGTGGAGTATTTCCGCAATTTTTATCAGGGGGAGTCCTTTTGTAAGCAGGTTCATTACTTCGATTTCCCGTGGAGAAAGTACCGTGAAAGGGTTATTGTGATGCTCCTGTTGCCCCGTAAATTTGCCAATCAGCAACTCCCTGACTGCCCTGCTGATATACTTTTCCCCCATAAGAACGGCGTTGATGGCTATTCTGAATTCTTCATCCGGAGAATTTTTTTCGATATAACCATCTGCGCCTGCCTGGATATAGTTAAGGGCATATAGTATCTCATCATACGCAGAGAAAACCAGTATCCTGATACCCGGTTGCCGTAGTTTTACGGCATCGATCATTTGGCGGTTGTTTCCACCGGGCATATTAATATCCAGTATCAGCAGGTCGAAGTTTTGGGCTTCCATAAGGAAAATGGCTTCATCAAATGTTCTGGCTTCAGTAACAAGCATGGCGCCGGGCAAGGAGCAGATAATTTGTTTCATACCAAGTCTTACTATCGAGTGGTCATCTGCTATCAGTATATTTATCATTTTAGATTCAGGTTAGGGAGCACAGGTAGCATAGTGGTTTGTCGGCCACTAAATTAACATTTTTTTCTTCGTATATATATTACAGTATTGTAATTTTTTTACTATATACTATTAAAAGAACTACTACCTCAAAACCGCCAGGCATCCGTTACTTTTATAAAGTTGAACTAAGCCGGCAACAGATAAGAATGCAATCATATTTTCATGTCGATATGACACTAAAATGTTACGCTCAGCAACCATCTTGTTTCTACGGAACTCCGGCAGCCCTGGAAGAATAACGGTAAAATCACTTTGTATTGTTCAACAAATTTTCATAGGATAGGGATGAATAAAATGAGTGCAATACACTCTAATGGACAGTCGGTTACCCCAGGGACGCAATAGGACAGCGTTCCTGGGATTTTTTTTTAGAAATGTTCAGATAGATTTGAAAGAAATGTAGTGTAAATACTACACGCGCATTGAATGATAACGACAACCGGGCAGATATAGTTTATCTACTTTCGCCTAGTAGATTTGTTCCGTTGAGTCATGTGAGCAATTCTGAGATTTTTTTAGGACGAATGAATGATACCCGTATCCTTTTTTGTAATCTTAATATTTTCCTATGGAAAGCTTTACACAATCGCCGCAACATGCGGCATTTACAGTGCTGTACCGTTACAAATCCCGTCAATTATGAAGCCTGTAATGCTACCTGTGTTGGATCGTTACCGGATGAAAAGAGCAGTTTACCGGTTTTAACAAGCAACCATATCTGAATACAAGCATATAAAGGTTCCTTAAAGAATCTTTCCCGTTTGCTATGTCCAACATAGCTGACCGGGCCCTCATTACCCAAAGTTATTGCATTATGTCCCTCTTTAATGTTATGAATCCTGATTCAAGATTTTTCAGCAAAGGCTGCAAGCATTTGTTGCTGGCGCTGTTTGGCCTGATGACAACTGTTGCCGCAACGGCCAACAGTTTTCCCGTCACCAACACCAATGACGCGGGGCCTGGTTCATTCAGACAGGCAATCCTGGACGCAAACGCAGCGGGCGCGGGGCCGCACGACATCGTGTTCAATGTGCACGGGCAGATTACGCTGGCCTCTTCCATGCCTACTATTACGGCAAAGAAGCTGACTATCGACGGGCAGAACAGGATCACGCTGTATTCCACGGGTACCAATTCTATCATCAATCCTTTTGTGATTAATGCAGATAGTGTAACCATCCGGAATTTTGCGATACAGAATAACGGGGACATTAATGTGGACATTTTTCCGAACAGGACAGGTGTTACGATTGAAAATATACGGTCTTCCAGTACGGTAGGCAATTTCCTGAATTCGTTTATGCGGGTCCAGGGAGCATCCACCAATCTGACGGTGAGAAATATTTATTCCACGGACGTAGAACCTGCAGGTTCCTCATCCCTGCCGCCACATATCGGGCGGGCTTTTTATTTTACCAACGGTATGCAAACCAACCTGGTGATGGATAATATCCAACTCAGCACGGCAGGGAATGTGCGCGGTGGTGAAGGGCTTGTGTTCAGGGATGCAGCGGTGAACGGCCTTACGATCACCAATAGTAATATCAGCGGCTTTCAGAATGCGATTATACTCGATAATACTGCCGGCGCTGTGGAAACAGCGAATAATGTGCTGTTCAGAAATGTAACCATAGATAGTTTGTGGAGTGGGGTATCGCTGGGCATCTATTGTGATTATGCCGCCACCAATTTTGAAATTAACAGGACTACAATAGATATGGACGTGATAGGAGCGGATGATGATGGGGACTATGCCATCCGCTTCGATAATACTGCAAGCAACATCACGCTGGACACTATCGATATAAATGAAAACGACATTTATAATGTATGGTTCAATGGCGCTGCCAGCAATGTTACGATCAATAAGGCCGGGATGGAAAACCGGGTCCCCGGACTTTACCCGACGAATGCCTTTATCAGGTTTGAAAGCACCGTAAACGGCTTTAATTTTAGTAATTCTGTGCTGAATGGGGATAAACTTGCCAATACAGTTCATTCCACTTTGGGCGTTTTACTGATGGCTGCTGCTACCGGAGTAGTGGTGGACAATGTCACTTTTGATAAATTTGAGTCGGACGGTATTAGTGTAAACGGGGCAGCCACCAATTTCCAGGTGAATAATTCAAAATTCACCAATAACAATGATGGAATTGAGTTTTACTATGATGTTGCAAGAAGTAATGTAGATATCGTTAATTCATCTTTCTATAATCAGCGCCGGTCGGGCATAGTGGTAAACGGCGCCAATGCGGTAACGGATGTGGACCTGAAGGGTGATACCGTGGTGAACAACATCAGTCATGGCATCTGGTTTTATGGCGGAGCAGGCATAACGGATGCACAGGTGACCGGTTGCGTGGTACATGATAACGGTGGCGCAGGTATTATGAATGCTGCGCCAAACAAGGTTGTCATCACCGATAACTCCATTTATAATAATACCGGTTTGGGTATCGCGTTGCCCGCCGGTAACTGTACTTATACGGCCGCAGCCGGCAAAACGCCGGTACTGGTTTCATCCACCGCGCAAGGAGGGGGGCAGTACCAGTTACAGCTCACTATACCGAATATAACAGCCGGTGCGCAATACACGGTAGATATTTATGCCAATGATCCCGCTACGAACAAAACGAGCGGGCAATATTATGTTACCACCTTAACAGGACTGGCGGCCGGCGCCTCTACACAAACGATCACTTACAACGCCGGCCCCGGCGCCACGGGCCTCGGTTTCTGGACAGCCACCCTTCGTATACCCGCCAATAATTGCGGTACATCTGAGTTTGGCAACAGCATCCCTATGACCTTCCAGGGACCTGCCTGTGTAAACAGCGGTATCCTGGCATGGTACCGGGCAGACCAGGCAGTGAACGGCACTAACTGGGGCGATATTTCCGGGAATGCCAACCACATGATTGTGACAGGCGATCCCGACAATACCACCGGTATGGTGAACTTCAACCCCGCTATTTATTACGACGGCAACGATGCGCATTTGGTACCCGCTTCGGCAGGTGTAACGGGCGCATATACCATGATGGGTATGGGGCTGCCGGAAGGTTCACAAACTGGTCGCGTATTCACCAGTTCCACCGGCAATAAATTATTCGGCTGGCACGCTTCGATGGAAAACCGCCTGTACGTGGAAGCCTGGTTGAATACCGGTAACGCGGTCACTGCAAAGGGCAAGCTCTATTCCTTTGAAAGGGGAGCAACCGGCGCCTATGAATTTAAAGGCAACGGGGCCCTGCTGAAAAACGGGGCTACTTCCGATGCCACTGTATGGACATTGGATGTGGGCGGCGCTACGTATGGAGAGTTCTCAAAAGTGCTGATCCCTGAAGTATTTATCTACAACCGCGATCTTACCCCAGCGGAAATTCAGCGCATCGAATCATATATGTCGCTGAAATATGGCATCACGCTTAATGCAGGTGCAACGGATTATATTACCAGCGACGGCGCGGTGCAAATATGGACCGCAGCTTCCAACACAGGTTACGGCACGCGCATCACGGGTATTGGCCGCGATGATTGCAGTATGTTGAATCAGAAACAATCGCTGAGTCAGGATACCGGTATTGTGACCATTGCATTGGGAAATGCCCTGGCCGTTTCCAATGCTGCCAATACAAATACTTTTACACAGGACAAATCATTCCTGGTGTTCAGCGATAACAATGGCACTACCAATTACTTTACTGCGGTAACCAGCACAAACGCAACACAGCGTATGGGCCGCGTTTGGAAAGTGCAGAAAACTGCCAGCTGGGGTAACAGTCAGCAGGTAACCCTGAAACTGGACGGCGGTACAGAAAATAATTACCTCCTCATTAGTTCAGATGCAGCTTTCGGTACCATTACCCGTGAATTGAAACTGAGCAGCACGGGAACGGTAACACTTTCCAGCGCCGACCTGGCCAACGGTGCTTTCTTTACTTTTGGTCAGCAGCAGCGTTCTCCCGGTGGAGTAGCCACTAACCTGCAAACATGGGTGAAAGCAGATGCCGGCGCTACGGTTGTTGATGGCAACATCATCAAATGGGCCGATCAGGCGGTACAGCGTGAATGGACTTTAGCCCTTACCGCGCCCATTAACTGGCAAAAGAATACTATTAACTATAACCCCGGTATCAATTTCCTGGCGAATAATTATTTCAGCGTCCCGAAATTCACCGAAAGCTATACAGCAGGAGAAATATTTTCTGTACAGCTGTCTAACCTGCCAGCTACTTCTACAGCCGCCAGCTTCCCGTTTGAATTTGGCGGCGACCCTACCGCGGCGGGTAGCTATCCGCACTACGTGTATAACGGGAGCCACTATACGCACTTCGGTACTTCCACCCGCCCCGGTTACGCGTTAACAGGCATCAATATACAGCAGCCCCATTTATTAAATAACTGGAGCGCTCCCGGCAGCTGGTCGCTGAATTTTGATGGCAAAACGATAGGCAGCAGCACAACCTTCCCGGTTAACTTCTCAAGGGGAACTGCGTTGAATACGGCCATCGGTGCAGGGCATTTCGCCAATTTCAATGGCCGCATTTCTGAAGTGATTTTCTACAACAGGCAGCTGAGCGCCACCGAGCGCGCGCAGGTAAACAGTTACCTGGCCCTGAAATACGGACTCACCTTGAAAACCGCTGCCGGCGCCATGACCGATTACCTCGGCAGTAATGGCACTACCCGGATGTGGACCGCTTCCAAAAATACCGGCTATGGCGAACGTATCACCGGCATAGGCAGGGATGATAACGGCACTTTGCTTCAGAAGCAAAGCTTGTCGCAGCTCGACGGAGCCAATGTAACCATCGCCGCAGGCAGTGATCTGACAGCCTCCAATGCAGAGAATGTTACTAATATCGCCAACGATCTTTCCTTCTTTACTTTCAGCGATAACGGTCAGGCAGCTACGTATACCCAGGCTGTTAATGGTTTGGGCAATATCACCCTGCGCATGGCACGGATCTATAAAACAGATCGTACCAACTGGGCAAAGAGTCCCATCACGCTGTCGCTGGCAGGCGCTAACAACAGCAACTACCTGCTGGTAAGTAACGATGAAACTTTCGGAGCAGGAGATAACGCATACGTACTGGATGCAAACGGGAACGTAACGCTCGACAGCGATCTGCTGCCGGACGGCGCGTATTTCACCTTCGCTAATACACAGGTTGCTCCGGCAGGTATTGGCGCCGGCCTGGTTGTATGGGCCAGGGCTGATAGCGGTATCGTTGGTGGAACCAACGTTACACAATGGAAAGAACTAAGCCCGTCCGGACGTATATGGCCTAAAGTAAATGGAAATGCGGCGACATGGCGTCCTGCATCTTTCAACTTTAACCCTGGCGTAGGTTTCGCCGGCGCTACTTATTTCTCAGTGCCGCAATTTGCAAATGCTTTTACCGCAGGTGAAATATTCTCTGTACAGACATCAAATCTCGATAACATTACTGCTACTACACAATATCCTTTTGAGTTTGGAGGCACTTATGCCAGCAACCAGGCCCTGTATACCTGGACTAATAATAGTCACAATACTTATTTTGGTTCTGCCACCGCACGCAGGGGCTTTTTCTACCCGGCGTCCGTAAATGTGCGTAATGCACATATGGTGAATATATGGAGTGCCACTAATGACTGGGCCGCCGGTATGGACGGCAAAGTGTTGTTGACAGCCAATGTTAACGCAGTGAGTTTTGCTTCAGTGCCTCTCACGGATTATATAGGAGCCGGTCACAATTCCGTCTTTAATGGCGATATCCCTGAAGTGATCATGTATTCCCGCAAGCTGAGCGCTGTGGAACGTCAGCAGGTGCAGTCCTATATGGCGCTGCGATACGGCCTGACGCTGGGAATAGATACACCGGTGGATTACCTGGCCAGTGATGGCGCCACTAAAATGTGGCAAGCCTCCGCAGGCAGCGGCTTCACCAAACATATCACGGGTATAGGCCGCGACGACAGGGGCATGCTGTATCAGAAACAATCTGTGAGTGCAGACACCGGTATCGTTACCATTGCTGCCGGCGCCACCATTGCGGCTTCCAATAAAGATAATGCAACGGCTATCACCAACGATCTTTCCTTCTTCACCTTTGGCGACAACGCCGGCGCTACCACTTACCTGACACCGGTTACCGGTATCAGCAGTGTTAACAACCGCATGGCCCGCATCTTCAAAGTCCAGAAAAATAACTGGTCCGATCAGAACATTACCTTCAGATTATCCGGCGGTAATGCGCGGACTTACTTACTCATAAGCACCGATGCTACTTTTGGTGCAGGTGATGCTACCTACGCATTGGATGCCGACGGCGCCGCTACTGTTAACAGTAATGTGCTGCCTGATGGCGCATACTTTACCTTCGCCAGGATGATCACCGGGCCGAATGGTGTAACGGATGGTATCAGTTTCTGGTTACGTGCAGATGATGGCATGTCCGGTGGCAACCAATGGAATGACTACAGCAACTACGGCAATGATGCTTTACAAAGCGTAGTGGGTAGTCAGCCTATTACAGATGCGAAGGCGCTCAACTTCAACTACGGCCTTACGTTTGATGGTACGGACGACTTTTTGGATATCACCACTACACGTATAAATCCGGCTACTGCCACTGTTTTTGCGGTTGCCAGCGGTTCTGCGGGAGATGTTTTTAGTAGTGGAGCAGTAGGCGCAGCTCATGGAATGGAATTCCGGCTGGTGAGTGGAAACAAATTACAGTACCTGGAGAACGCCTCAGCAGTTGTAGCGGTAACTGGTGTTAACACAATCCAGCTTAATAAGCCTCATATTTTCAGCGCCACCCAGATAAACAATACCCCCAACGGTGTACGCGTGTTTGAAAACTACACGCTGGATAACCAGGGTACCATCAATTTAACGCCGCTCACAGCCAATCTTATTTCAATAGGTGCCCGTAGTATGGCCGCCAGGGCCCTTTACTGGAATGGCAATATGGGAGAGGTGATCGCTTATAACCGCGTATTATCAGATGTTGAGCGCCAGTCGGTAGAATCTTACCTCGGTATTAAATACGGTATTACAATAGGTAAAGGCGCCACTGATTACCTGGCCACCGATGGCTCGAAATACTGGACAGCCGATGCCATTTATAAATCCCGCATTACCGGTATAGGAAGAGATAATGGTACAGCGCTGAATACCAAACAATCGCTCAGTGTAGACACTGGTTTTGTAACGCTCTCCCTGGGCAACAGCATTGCTATTACCAATGAACAGAATACCAACACCATTACCAACGATAAATCTTTCTTTGTTTTTGGAGATAACGGGCAGTCTGCTGCTTCTTATGGAAATATTGTAAGCGGTTCAAACGTTACCCGCCGCCTGCCACGCATATGGAAAGTGGATAAAACCAACTGGGCAGATCAGCCGATCACCCTGAAAGCTAATGCGCCCGGCACGAAAGTATACCTGTTGATCAGTACTGATCCTACTTTTGCTACGATTAACCAGGAACTGCCGCTGAATGCAGATAAAACAATTACGCTTAACTCCAGCCTGATGACCGACGGTGTTTACTTCACCTTCGGCGCCGCGGTAAAATATCCGGGCGGTGTAAACAGTGGTAACCTCATTTGGCTGCGGGCGGATTTGGGTACTTCTGCTGCGGCAGACAGTACGCCGATCAGCAGCTGGAACGACTATAGCCCTAACGGGAATAACCTGTCACAGGCAACGCCTGCCAGTCGGCCATTGTATTTCAACAATGCTGCCAGCAACATGAACTTTAACCCCGTGGTGAGGTTTAATGGCGCTCCTCATTCAATGACAGGTAACTCGTTCCTGAAGACAGGCAGCTATACCGCTGCTAACGCCTTCTTTGCAGCCAGTCAGACAACTGCTGTTAACACCGTTATTTTTACGGAACAAGTTGGCACAGGTACACAATTTACACTGCATGCCACCTGGGGCGATAATATTGTTTACTGGGATGCTCCTTATATCAGTAACCGTCTTACCTACAACGCAGGAGATATCAGCAACCAGGTTATTCTCTGGACTGCTACCGACGATATCAGTCTTGCAGCCAACAAGCAGGCCATTTACAGAAATGGCTTAAGTGTGGCTACCGGTAACAACACAAGTACCTTTACCGGTAACAACAGCATCTTCCAGTTGGGCGCTAACACCAACTCTTACAACGGCCGCATGGGCGACCTGATCGTTTATTCAAATGCGCTCACGCCAACAGAGCAGCAGCGTGTCAATACCTATATGGCCATCAAGTACGGTATTACATTGAATAATGGCAACTCCAATTACCTGGCCACCAATGCCAGTACAATATGGGATGCTACAGTAAACAGCGCATATAAAAATTATATCACCGGTATTGGCCGCGACGACGCGGAAGATCTTAATCAGAAACAATCCCGGAATACAGCAGACGGCATACAGCTGGCAATCGGCTTAAACAGCCTGTCTGAAACGAACCTGGAAAATGCCAACGCATTTGCAGCGGACAAATCCTATATGGTATGGGGCGACAATGCCGGCAGCAGCCTCTTTAAAACTCCGCTCACAGGTCACCCTGTGGCTAACTACCGCATGGCGAGGGTGTGGAGAGTGCAGGAAACCGGTACTGTTGGAAGTGTGCAGGTGGCGGTGCCATACAATGCGCTGCCCAATGCCGCACAAACTTATCTCATCATTAGTAATGATGCTACCTTCGACGGAACAGACCAATTTATCCCTGTTACCGCAACAACCCTCAACGGTGTGAAACAGTATGCAGCTAATGTGGACCTGACCAATGGCCAGTACTTCACCTACGGCGCATCTATCAAAACGCCGGGCGGCGTGGTAGGTACCAGCTTATGGCTGCGCGCCGATGCGGGTACTTCCAGCACCACAGACAACACTGCTATCAATGGCTGGACGGATTACGCATCAGAGCTGAACAACGCTACACAAACAACTGCAGCCAACCAGCCGCTGTATCTGAATAACACGGCAAACAATGCAAACTTTAACCCGGTAGTGAAATTTGATGGTGCAGATTTACTGAACCTGGATATCACCAAGTTGCCGTTAGGCGCCAGCCCCAGAACATTCTTTGGTACCGGTAGCTTATCTTCCATTGCCGGTAACGGATATATGCTCGGGTACGGCGCTGCGGGTACCAGCACGGCAATCGGTATTGCAACGATAGGCGGAAACGGTACAGCCGATTTTGTAGGATATTCTAACGACGTGGTAAGCCCTGCCGGCAACTGGCAGCAAGGCGTGTTTAATGAAATGGTGGGCGTATGGGCAGGTAACGGCGGCAATGCCACCCTGTACAGCAAGATGAAGGTAATAGGCGGACCACTGGCAAAAGCATGGAATACCGGCACTGGCGCGGCCCAGATAGGTAGCGCTCCGTGGGATATTGCCCAGTCGTGGAAAGGTACTTTGGGAGATATTATCGTATATCCCACCGCGTTATCCGCCAATGAACGGCAACGTGTATCCACTTACCTGGCTATCAAGTACGGCTATACGATAGATCAGACTGCAGCTACTGATTACCTGGCTACCGACGGCACCACCAAAGTATGGGATGCCACCGCGAACGCCACTTATAAAAATAACATCGCCGGTATCAGCCGCGATGATGTGGAAGGATTGGTGCAGAAGCAGAGCAGGAGCATCAATGCAGGCTTCCAGCCCATAGTGGGCCTGGGCAGCATTGCTACCGACAATCTTTCCAATACCAATACCTTCACAACAGATAAATCATACCTGGTTTGGGGCGATGATGGCGCCAGTACTTCATTCACTACCGCCATCACCGGCAACCCTGCTGTAAGCACCCGCATGGCGAGGATATGGAAAGTGCAGGAAACCGGTACCGTTGGTTCGGTTGCGCTTTCGATTCCGAAAGATCAATTGCCGTTAAGCGCCAACAGGCCTTACCTGGTAATAAGCAGTGATGCTACTTTTGACGGAGCGGATCAGTTTATCCAGCTGTCTCAGGCTGATGTGAATGGTGTTCCGAGCTATTCAACTACTATCGACCTTACTAATAATCAATACTTCACTTTCGCCAGTTTCGTCACTTCACCGGGCGGCGTGCCGGGTGAAATGCTGTGGGTAAAAGCAGATAAGGATGTGCAGGTGAACGGAGGCAACCAGGTGGAACAATGGCTCAACCAGAGCGGTTCTATGGTGACCGAGTTGCGTGCTGCACAGCCTTCACATACAGGCGCTATTACTCCGTCTGCAGATATCGCCCATGTTCCTAACGGTATTAACTTCAACCCGGCGATCGACTTCAGTGGTGCAGTGGGTAAGTCCCTTAAAGGAAATGCCGGCATTAACTGGAATACAACGGCTAATCTATCTATCTTCTCTGTAAATAAACCTGAAGGCGCTATCGCGGCCGGTTTGGCTGGCGTTTTCTCTACCAACGGAAGCTGGGTTACAACAGGATTTACAGGAAGGGGGCTTCTTCTGCAAGCCGCCGGTACTTATGGACTTGACGGCGCAGGATGCATTGTCGCACAATCCACTCCTTCTTATACCGGGCCGATCATTGCCAGGGGCATTTATGTAAATGCTGCCAATGCGCTGAATGGAAGTACCTGGCTGAACGGCAAACAGGGCGCCCTCGGCACAAACTGTGCACCGCAGGCAGACGGTTCTTTCTTTGAATTAGGCGGCCGTACAGGAGATGACAACTCATATGATGGCCGGATCTTCAACGGTAAGATCCCCGAAGTGATCGTATACAAATCCGCACTCACGCCAACACAGTCGCAGCAGGTGGAATCCTACCTCGGTGTCAAATATGGTATCACGCTCGACCAATCAGCGGCGCAGAATTACCTGGCCACCGATGGCTCCGTGATCTGGAATGCTACTGCCAACAGCACTTATAAAAACAACATCTTTGGTATTGGTCGTGATGACGCGGAAGCGCTTGTACAGAAACAGTCCCGCAGCATACATACCGGCTCCATTCTCACTGCCGGTATCCGCTCCATTGCCGCTACCAATGCAGATAATACCAATACTTTTGGTGCAGATAAAAGCTATCTCCTGCTCGGCAGCAACAGCCAGGCCCTTACCGTAACAGGTACCGACCTGCCGGTGGGAAGCTGTATTGCTGAACGCCTCACCCAGGAATGGAAAACGCAGTTCACCAATTACGATATCAGCACGCAACCGCTCAGTTTGCAGTTCGATCTTAACGGCATTACCGTAGGAGGTACAGCGGCAGATGATTTCACCATCATGATTGATCAGGATGGCGATGGTAACTTTGCTACCGGTACGGTTACTGAAATACCCGCCACCGCCTTTAACGGAGGTGTTGTGAGTTTTGAGAATGTAAGCGCACTCACAGATGGGGTGGTGTTTACGCTCATTACCAGTCACCCTGAACGCACTGCCAACCTGGTGCCGGATGCTACCGTGAGAACAGTAGCAGCCACCTGTATTAACAACGGCACACTTTATTTCATTGATCCTTCTGATCCGAACAAATACATTGCCTCCATTGCCCTGAACGGCAACACTATGGACGTTACCAAACTGTCTGCTGTTGTTGATGTAAACAGGGATATGAACACAGCGCTGGGCAAAAACAGCGGAACCGACTACGGTACGCAGTTAATGCGCAGGCTGGTACATATTAATTACACCGGCGCCAACCTCACACAGAACGGTGGTATTACACTCCGTCTCTTCTGGAATCCTGCGGAAAGAACCAATGCAGAAAATATGCTCTCTGGTACCCGCGGCGTAACAGGTACGCAACGGTGGACATGGTTTAAGCATACCGGTGATATTACCGCCACCCTGGCCGACCTGGCTCCTCAGGGATTGGCTAATATTACAGAGATTACCCCATCCGGTACCGGTCAGCAGGATGGTGTGGAATACGTTGAATTCAGCGGTATTCAGAACTTCTCCACCTTTGGCGGTTTAACTGCTGTCAAAGAGGTGCTGGCCATCACCAAAGTACAGGACGGCACAGAAGGAACACAGAACGGTTCCTTTAGTATCAGCCTGCCTGCATCTATAATGGCCACGGAAGATATTACCGTGAACTATACCGTAACAGGAACTGCTGCTAACGGTACCGACTATACGGCACTGAACGGCACTGTTACCTTCCCCGCAGGAAGTAGTAGTGTAGCCCTGCCCGTAGTAGTTACCGATGATAACATACTCGAAATAACAGAAGGGGTGACTGTTACGCTGAACGCCGCCACCGGCGCTACCAGCGGCAGCGCTTATAATATCAGCAGCACACAGGCGGCTGCTTCTCTGAATATTGCCGATAATGATAGTAATAATCCTGCTAAAACAACGGTAGGCGTAACCTGGAGCAGCGATGCCAAAGAGCCGGCTACCAATGGCGCCTTCAACGTAAACCTGCCGGCCGGTGTTACCGCATCGGAAGATATAACCGTAAGTTACAGCACTGGTGGTACTGCCACACCCGGCGCGGATTATGGCGCATTGGGCGGATCAGTCATCATCCCTGCAGGCCAGAACGGTGTAGCCGTGCCGGTTACCGTAAGTGATGACCAGCTCGTGGAAAGCGCGGAAACGGTATTGTTGACCGTAACAGGTGGCGCTTCTACCAACTTCACACTCACGCCAAATACTTCTGCCGGCAGTGCCACGGTGAATGTAATAGACGATGAAAACATACCGGCCAACCTGGTACTGAGTATCGCCAAAACGGCCGACGCATCAGAACCGGCAGCAAATGGCGGCTTTACCATCAGTTTGCCGGCAGGTATTATCCCAACTGAAGACATTACCGTCAGCTACAACATCGGCGGTACAGCCACAGGTGGGTCTGATTACATCACCCTTACAGGTACGGCTACTATACCAGCTGGTCAACCCGGTGTAGCCCTGCCCGTTAGTGTAACTGATGACCAGGTAATTGAGAATGCAGAAACTGTGCTTGTAACGCTTACCGGCGGTGCCAGCACCAGCTTTACCTACGCAGCCAGCACTACCAACGGCAGCGCTGCTGTTACTATCGCTGATAATGATAACATCGCCATCAACCGTGTACTGAGCATTGCTAAAACAACGGATGCCGCCGAACCGGCTACCAATGGCGCTTTCACTATCAGTCTGCCTGCAGGTATCACCGCATCAGAAGATATTACCATAGCCTATATACCTTCCGGTACTGCCGCCAGTGGCACAGATTACACCGCCCTGGGAACGACTGTTCTGCTGCCTGCAGGACAGAATAGTGTGCCCTTACCGCTCACCGTTGCAGACGACCAGATCATAGAAAATATAGAAACCGTTATTGCAACGGTGACCGGCGGTACCAGCACCAGCTTTACCTTTACTGTCAGCAGCACCAACGGCAACGCTTCGGCAAACATCGCTGATGATGACAATACCGCGGCTAACCGCGTTTTAGGCGTACGCAATGCAGGCAATGCTTCCGAGCCAGCCACCAATGGCGCCTTTAAGATTGGCCTGCCAACAGGCGTTACTTCTTCAGAACCTATTACCGTAACTTATACTGTAAGCGGTACCGCTACTAACGGTACCGACTATACTACGATCACCAATACGGTGGTATTACCCGCCGGTCAGGATAGCGTATCTGTGCCTGTAACTGTTATTGATGATCAGCTGATGGAAAGTGCCGAAACGGTTATTATGACGCTTTCCGGCGGTACCAGCACCAGCTTTACTTTCACCGCCAGCGCTACCAACGGTAATGCTACAGTGAATATTAACGACGACGATAACACACCGGCCAATCGTGTACTGAGCATCACTAAAACAACTGATGCGGCTGAACCGGCTACCAACGGCGGCTTTAACATCAGCCTGCCTGCGGGCATTTTGCCTTCGGAAGATATTACTGTGAATTATACCATAGGCGGTACTGCTACCAGCGGTACGGACTATACTGCATTAAGCAGTACGGTAACCATCCCGGCAGGGCAGAACAGTGTTGCACTGCCTGTAAATGTGATTAACGACCAGGAGATAGAAAGTACCGAAACAGTGGTAGTAACGCTCACCGGTGGTACTTCTGCCAACTTTAACTATACCGCCAGCACCACAAATGGCAATGCTTCTGCAAATATCACCGATGATGATAACACCGCAGCTAACCGTGTGCTGAGCATCAGCAATAATGGCAATGCAGCAGAACCAGCCACAGCCGGCAGCTTTACAGTAAGCCTGCCTGCGGGATTCACTTCTTCCGTGCCTGTTACGGTGAGTTATTCTGTAGCAGGAACGGCTACAGCCGGCACCGATTATAACACGCTTGCCACTGTAACCATACCAGCTGGCCAGAATAGCGTGGCCGTACCGGTTACCGTTATCGATGATAATATCATTGAACCGGCCGAAACAGTAATCATGACTATCAACGGTGGAACCGGCGGCGGCTCCAGCTATACGGTATCCGCAACGGCTAAAACGGCTACAGTAAATATTGCAGATGATGACAATACGGCGACCAACCGAGTAATAAGAGTAACAACACAACGTGACGGGGCAGAAGGTGGTTCTACTTTCAGGTTTAACTTCCAGCTTCCAACAGGAATCAGCTCTTCGGAAACAATTACCGTAAATTATACAATAGGTGGTACCGCAGTATTTAATACCGATTATACAAATAGCGTAGCCGGACCAAAATTCACGGGAACAATAACACTTTCACCTGGATCAAGTGCTGCTATCATTGGTACTGTGGTGGATGACCAGATTATAGAAGGTACGGAAAATGTAGTGCTCTCCATCACCAGTGCCTCTTCCGCCAGCTATACCTTTGCACCTGATCCTGTTGAAGGCAGTGCTACTGCAAACATTATTGATAACGATGATACTCCGGCCAACCGTGTGCTCAGCATCACCAAAGCCGGCGACGCAGGTGAACCGTCAACAAACAACGTTTTCAATATTAAACTGCCAACGGGAGTGACGATCGCCCAGCCTGTTACCGTGAATTATACAGTGGGCGGCACGGCCACGGGGGGGACAGACTACGCTAACCTTAGTGGTACTGCTATCATTCCTGCCGGTGCAACCGGTGTAACATTGCCTGTAAATGTGATCGATGATAAACTCATTGAGAACGCGGAAACAGTTGTAGTAACCATTACAGGGGGCACTGCCGGCAGTCTTGTTTTCACTGCCAGCCCTACCAATGGCCAGGAAACGATGAATATCGCAGATGACGAAAACACTGCAACCAACCGTGTGCTCAGCATTGTGAAACAGTCAGATCTTGAAGAACCTTCTACAAACGGCGGCTTCAAGGTTAGTCTGCCTTCAACTATACTTTCATCAGAACCGGTAACGGTTAGCTATACGGTTACCGGTACCGGTACTAACGGTACGGACTATACGACCTTGAGTGGCAGCGTAACCCTGCCTGCCGGTCAGAACAGTGTGGTGATTCCCGCAAACGTATCAGATGACCAGATTATAGAAGGGACAGAAACGATCATAGCTACCATTACCAGTGGCGCAAGTACCAGCTTCGCCTTTACCGCCAGCACTACCAACGGCAGTGCTACGGCTAATATCCTGGACGACGATAACATAGCCGCGAACCAGGTATTGAGTGTGGTGAACGACGGCGATGCGTCAGAACCCGGCACCAACGGCGCCTTTATGATCAGTTTGCCTACAGGTTATACATCAGCGTTACCAATTACCGTAAGCTATACAGTAGGAGGTACCGCTGGAAGTGGTGCGGACTATACCGCGCTTACCGGCACGGTAATCCTGCCTGCGGGACAAAACAGTGTGTCCGTACCAGTTAGTGTGATCAACGACCAGCTCGTGGAAAACACCGAAACAGTGATACTCACGCTGACCGGCGGCGCCAGCACCGGCTTCACGTATACCGCCAGCACTACCAATGGTAATGCTACTGTAAATATTACCGATGATGAAAACTCAGCGGCTAACCGTGTACTGAGTGTTACCAATACCGGCAACGCGGCAGAACCAGGTACCAATGGTGAGTTTACTATTAGTTTGCCTGCCGGTATTTTGCCATCAGAAGATATCAACATCACCTATACAATTGGTGGTACAGCCACAGGTGGCACCGATTACACTGCCCTTACAGGTACCGCTGTGATCCCTGCCGGCCAGAATAGTGTAGCCGTTCCCGTAACCGTTACCAACGATCAGATCATAGAAGGTACAGAAACCGTGATCCTTACTGTTAGCGGTGGCACAAGCGGCGGTTTCGCATATACAGCCAGCACTACCAATGGCAACGCAACGGTGAATGTAACAGACGATGATAATATCGCTGCCAACCAGGTACTGGCTGTTACGAAAACAACCGATGCGGCAGAACCATCTACTAACGGTAGCTTTAAAGTGAGCCTGCCAACAGGTATCACTGCGGCTAACGATATCCAGGTAACTTATACCATTGCCGGCGGTACCGCAACCCCTGGCACAGATTACCAGGCGATTACCGGCACCATTACAATACCTGCCGGCCAGAACGGGGTATCCGTTCCCGTGAATGTGATAGACAATACTGTGATTGAGCCGGATGAAACCGTGATCATGAATATCACAGGAGGTAGCGACGCACTGTTTACTTACACCGTTGCAGGTGGCGGCGGTTCCGCTACGGTGAATATCACCGACAATGATCATGCTGCCAACAGCAACATCGTGCTGCTCACCAAAGTATCCGACGCCATAGAAGGCGGTACTAACGGTCAGTACAGGATTTCCCTGCCACCGGGTGTTACCAGCTCTGAAGATGTGGTGGTGACCTTTGCTAATAGCCCGATAGGAGGAACAGCCGATAATACAATTGACTACAATTTGTTGGGACTGTCGGGTGGTAATATTGTGATCCCGGCAGGAGCCAATGAAGTGTTCATAGATGTTGACGCCGGTAATGACGGCGCCGTTGAAGGACCGGAAACCGTGGTACTGACGCTCATCAGCGCAGCCTCCAGCAGTTATCCGTTTACCATAGACCCTTCAGGTAATGGAGCGGTAGTAAATATCATAGATGCCAATGCTGCCAGCACCACGCCGGTGCAGGTAATTTCCGGCGCCAATGCCTCAGAACCAGCCACCAACGGAAGCTTCACCGTGAAACTGGCAGGTGTGGCTACCTCTGCATGGCCTGTTACGGTAGGGTACCGCGTATCCGGCACCGGCGTATCCGGTGTGGACTACCAGGCACTGGGCACTATTGTGATCCCGGCTAATACCAACAACGTAACAGTAGATCTTAATGTATTGGACGACCAGATCATTGAGCCTACCGAAACAATGGTATTTACGCTCTTGTCAGGTAGCGCTACAGATGGTGGTGGTAACGCCTTTATCTTCCCGCCTGATCCGGCCAATGATGATGTTACTGTGAACATCGCAGATAATGACGCCACTGCTGTGAACCAGGTGTTGAAAGTGGTGAAGACCAACGACGCCGCAGAACCATCTACCGGTGGCGCCTATACGATAAGCCTGCCTACCGGTTATACTTCCGCTGCCAATATCACGCTGAACTATAACATGACTGGTACCGCCATAAGTAACACCGATTACTCGGTTAGTACCATTACCCTGCCGGCTAACAGCAACAGCGTTACCATCCCGCTGGCGGTAGTAGATGACAAGATTATTGAGAATACGGAAACGGCTATACTAAACCTTACAGGTGGTACAGACGGCAACTCATTCACCTACAGCGCAGATGCCGCCGGCAACACTGCCAGCCTGAATATCGCTGATGATGATAATACCAACGCGAATAAAGTATTGCTGGTAACCAACAGCGCAGATGGTGCAGAGCCGTCAACAGATGGGGAATTCACTATCAGCCTGCCTGCAGGTTACACCTCATCGGAAGACATTGACGTAAGCTATACCGTAGCCGGTACAGCCACAGGTGGCGACGACTACACCAGCCTGTCCGGCACCGTAAAGATACTTGCCGGTCAGAACGAGGTTAAAATACCTGTTGATGTAAAAGATGACGATATCATAGAAGGTCCGGAAGCAGTAGCGCTTACCCTTACCGGTGGTACCAGCACCAGCTTTAACTTTACGCCTGCAAGCGGTAACAGCACTGCTACGGTGAACATCGCTGATAACGACAATACAGCGGCTAACCAGGTAATCAGCATTAGCAAAACAACCGATGCTGCTGAACCGGCTACTAACGGCGCGTTCGCTGTAAGTTTGCCTACCGGTGTTAAATCGGCCCTGCCAATAACAGTAAATTATACCATCGCAGGTACTGCCGTTAACGGAACAGATTACACTACACTCACCAGCTCCGTTGTAATACCTGCCGGCCAGAATAGTGTACCTGTACCGCTGACCGTAACAGACGATAAGATTATAGAAGGAACAGAAACAGTAATAGCTACTGTTACAGGAGGCGCCTCTCCGGCCTATGTCTTCACTGCAAGTACTACCAATGGTAATGCTACTGCAAATATTACAGACGATGATGGAGTAGCGGCTAACCTTGTACTCAGCGTGGCTAAATCAGCAGATGCTGCTGAACCGGGCACCAACGGCTCATTCCGTATCACCCTGCCTGCCGGTTATACTTCATCTGTGCCCATCACAGTGAATTATAACGTTACAGGTACCGCCACTACCGGCGACGACTATACGGCATTGAGCGCTACGGCGATCATACCTGCTGGTCAAAATGGGGTATCTGTACCAGTGAATGTAAAAGATGACCAGATCATAGAAAACTTGGAAACTGTGATGATGAGTCTCACCGGCGGTACTTCTTCCGGCTTTACTTTCACCGCCAGCACTACCAATGGTGATGCTACCGTGAATATTGGGGATGATGACAATACACCGGATAACCTGGTGCTGAGCGTGATCAGGACCACTGATGCCGCAGAACCATCTGCTAATGGTGAATTCAGGATCAGCCTGCCCACAGGTGTTACCGTTGCAGAAAATGTAACCGTAAATTATACCATCACAGGTACTGCCGTGAATGGTACTGATTATGCAAACCTCAATGGTACGGTAGTGATCCCGGCCAACCAGAACATGGTGGTGGTACCGGTAACAGTAACCAACGACCAGATCATTGAAGGTACCGAAACCGTGATCATGACCCTGAACAGCGGCGCCAGCACCAACTTCAACTTCACGGCCAGCACTACCAGCGGTAATGCTTCTATGGATATTGAAGATGATGATAATACGCCGACTGGTCTTGTACTGAGCATTGCGAAAAATACAGATGGTGCAGAACCGTCTACCAACGCAACGTTCACTATCAGCCTGCCTGCAGGATACACCGCCTCTCAGGATATCACAGTTAATTATACCGTAGCCGGTACTGCTACCAGCGGTGATGACTACACAGCTCTCACTGGCTCCATAGTGCTGCCTGCGGGCCAGCCAGGTGTGAGCCTGCCGGTTGCTGTAAAAGATGACCAGATCATTGAGAATACAGAAACAGTGATTGTAACCTTAACAGGTGGTAACAGTACAAGCTTCAACCTGGTGGCAAGCAGCACCAATGGCAGCGCTTCTGCAGATATCACAGATAATGAGGCCACTAACCCGGCCAACCTGGTACTGGGTATCGCTCAAAAATCAGATGGCGCTGAACCGTCTACAGATGGCGCCTACACCGTAAGTCTGCCTGCAGGTATCACCGCGGCAGAAGACATTACCGTGAATTATACCGTAGCAGGTACAGCTACCGCCAATGCTGATTACACCGCTTTAAGCGCCACAGTAGTGATCCCGGCAGGTCAGAATAGTGTAGATCTTCCCGTTGTTGTAACAGACGACAAGATCATTGAGAATACAGAGACAGTGATTACCACCCTCGCGGGCGGTGCATCCACCAGCTTTACCTTCACAGGTACCGGTAATGCTACCGTAAATATCACTGACAATGATAACGTGGCCGCTAACCTGGTATTGAGCGTTGCTAATGCAGGAGATGCTGCAGAACCATCTACCAATGGTTCCTTCAGTATCAGTCTGCCTGCGGGATACACAGCAGCTGAAGACATCACCGTTACTTATACCACAACGGGTACTGCCATCAGTGGCACAGACTATACCGCACTTGCAGGTACAGCAGTGATCCTGGCAGGACAGAATAGTGTGGCCGTTTCAGTACCGGTGCAGGATGATCAGCTGATAGAAAATACCGAAACCGTAATCATGACATTGAACGGCGGTACGTCCACCAGCTTCACGCTCACCGCCAGCACTACCGATGGCAGCGCTACCGTGAATATTACAGATAATGATAACACGGCCGCTAACCGCGTACTCTCTGTAGTGAAAACCACCGATGCCGCAGAACCAGGCACCAATGGCGTATTTACGATCAGTTTGCCGGCAGGTGTCGCCGCAGATGAAGACATTACCGTGAACTATACCACCGGCGGTACTGCTACCAGCGCAACTGATTATACCGCGCTGAGTGGCTCGGTGATCATCCCTGCCGGTCAGAATAGCGTAACGGTAACGGTGCCGGTGATCGACGAAAAGGTTATTGAAACTACCGAAACCGTGATCCTCACGCTTACAAACGGTGTAAGCACCAGCTTCAGCTTCACTGCCAGCTCCACCGGTGGTAATGCTACGGTGAACATTGCAGATGACGACAATGTGGCGGCTAACCTGGTGATCAATGTGACCAATCCTGTAAACGGTGCAGAACCAGCTACCAATGGCACATTCACAGTAGGACTGCCGGCAGGATATACTGCATCTGAAGATATCACTGTCAGCTACACCATAGGCGGCACCGCTACAGGTGGCACTGACTACGCTGCCCTGGGCGGAACCGTAGTGATCCCTGCTGGTCAGAACAGCGTGCCGGTAACTGTAAACGTAACCGACGATAAGATTATAGAAAATACAGAAACAGTAATATTAACGGCTACGGGGGCTACTTCTACCAGCTTTACACTCGTGGCAAGCAGCACCAGCGGAAATGCTACCGTGAATATCGCAGATGACGATAACACGACGGCTAACCTGGTACTGGGCGTAAGTAATGCAGGCGATGCAACAGAGCCGTCTACAAACGGCAGCTTTAAGATCGGCTTGCCTGGCGGAGTAACCTCGGCCGAAGATATTACCGTGAATTATACCATAAGTGGTACAGCTACCAGCGGCGCCGACTACAATACCCTTAGCGGTACAGTAGTGATCCCTGCCGGACAGGATAGTGTAAGCGTACCCGTGAGTGTGATAAATGACCAGATCATTGAAAACAATGAAACCGTCATCCTTACGCTTACAGGTGGTACAAGCACCAGCTTTACCTTTACTGCCAGCACTACCAACGGTAATGCTACCGTGAATATTAATGATGACGATAACACCGCTGCAAACCGTGTGCTGCTGGTAACCAGAACCGCAGACGGCGCAGAACCAGGCGCCAATGGCAACTTCAATGTAAGTTTGCCTGCCGGTATCACTGCAGCAGAAGATATCACCGTGAATTACGCCATCACCGGTACCGCGGCGAATGGCACGGACTACGCCAACCTTACCGGTTCAGTACTCATACCTGCCGGTCAGAATAGTGTAGCCGTACCAGTTACCGTAACAGATGACCAGATTATTGAAGGCGCCGAAACCGTGATCATGACGCTGACCAACGGTACATCTGCCAGCTTTGCATTCACTGCCAGCACTACCAGCGGTAATGCTACCGTAAATATTGCAGATGATGATAACACGGCTGTTAACCGCGTACTGGTGGTAACCAACACCAGCGATGGCGCAGAACCGGCTACCAACGGCAGCTTTAGTATCGGTCTGCCTGCCGGATTTACTTCTTCAGAAGACATCACTGTTAACTACACCATAGCAGGCACTGCTACGGCTGGTACAGATTACGCCGCTATCACAGGAGTAATCACCATCCCTGCCGGTCAGAACAGTGTAGCCGTACCCGTGACAGTGACAGATGACCAGGTGATTGAACAAACGGAAACCGTGATCCTGACGCTGAATGGCGGTACGTCCACCAGCTTTACCTTCACCGGCGCCGGTAATGCTACGGTAAATATTACCGATAATGATAACATTCCTGCTAACCGGATACTCAGCGTGGCAAAAGGCACTGACGCCTCAGAACCATCTACAGACGGCTTATTCACCATCAGCCTGCCTGCCGGTATTACCGCATCTGAGAACGTAACGGTAAATTATACTATCGGCGGCACCGCTACCGCAGGTACTGATTACAACACACTGAGCACCTCGGTAGTAATACCTGCGGGTCAGAACAGTGTTACCGTTTCCGTACCGGTGATCGACGACAAGCTGATAGAAAATACAGAAACAGTGGTGATGACGCTGAGCGGCGGATCTTCTGCCAGCTTTACTTTCACCGGCACCACCAGCGCCACTGTGAACATACTGGATGATGACAACATCGCGGCTAACCGTGTACTCACGGTAACTGCCACTAAAGATGCTGCGGAACCAAATACAGATGGCGAATTTACCATCGGCCTGCCTTCAGGCATTACTTCATCCGAAGCCATCACAGTGGCCTATACTATCAATGGTACTGCCACCAGCGGATCAGATTATACAGCCCTCAGCGGCGCCGTGGTAATCCCTGCTGGTCAGAATAATGTTACCATACCGGTACCGGTGATCAACGATCTGATCCTGGAAAATACCGAGACGGTGGCTATGACCATCACAGGTGGTACCTCCACCAGCTTCGCCTTCACAGGTGGCGGCGCCGCAACTGTGAACATCATAGATGATGAGAACACAGCAGTTAACCGTACACTCCGCATTGTGAAAACAGCTGATGGAGCAGAACCATCTACCAACGGCAGCTTCACGATCAGTCTCCCGGCGGGCATTATTACATCCGAAGCCATTAATGTAAACTATACCATAGGCGGCGGCGCCACCACCGGTACAGATTATGCGGCCATCACCGGAACCATCACCATCCCTGCCGGTCAGAATAGCGTGAACGTACCGGTAACCGTGATAGACGACAAGCTGATTGAGAACACTGAAACTGTGCAGATGACATTGAACGGCGGCACTTCTTCCAGCTTCATCTTCACCGGTACTGGTGATGCCACCGTGAATATTACGGACGACGAAAACACAGCGGGTAACCGTGTGCTGACAGTTACCAAAGTAACAGATGCGGCAGAACCAGCTACCAACGGCGGCTTTAACATCAGCCTGCCTGCCGGTATCGCTTCATCTGAAGCTATCACCGTTAACTACACGATCGGTGGTACCGCTACCAGTGGCGCAGATTATAACGCCATCACCGGAACGATCATCGTCCCTGCCGGTCAGAACAGCGTGAATGTACCGGTTACCGTAATGAACGACCAGGTAATAGAGAATACAGAAACAGTGATCCTGACATTGAACGGTGGTAACGCAGCCAGCTTTGTATTCACTGGTACAGGTAATGCTACCGTGAATATTACAGATGATGAGAACATACCGGCTAACCTGGTGCTCACGGCAACAAAAGCAACAGACGGATCAGAACCAGCTACCAACGGCGGCTTTAACATCAGTTTACCAAACGGTATCACTTCTTCTGAAGATATCACCGTTAACTATACCATTAGTGGTACCGCAACTGCGGGTACAGACTATACGGCCATCACCGGCGCCATCATCATCCCTGCCGGTCAGAATAGCGTGAGCGTACCGGTAACAGTAATAGATGATCAGCTGATAGAAAATACAGAAACGGTGATCATGACGCTGAACGGCGGAACATCTACCAGCTTCACCTTCACCGGCAGCAGCAATGCTACGGTAAATATCACCGATGATGAAAGCGATCCTGCCAACAAGGTGCTGAACGTGGTTAAAACTACAGATGCAGCTGAGCCGGGAACCAATGGCGCGTTTACCATCAGCCTGCCTGCAGGTATTGCTTCTTCTGAAGATGTTACTGTGAGCTACACCATCACCGGCACTGCCGCCAGCGGAACAGATTACACAGCCCTCACCGGCACGGTAGTGATCCCGGCAGGCCAGAACAGCGTGAATGTACCGGTAACAGTAATAGACGATCAGCTGATAGAACACACCGAAACCGTGATCATGACACTGAACGGCGGTACTTCCACCAGCTTCACCTTTACAGGTACTGGTAATGCTACCGTGAATATTACGGATGATGAGGATACGCCGGCTAACCGCGTACTTACTGTAACCAAAGTAACAGATGCTTCAGAACCGGCTACCAACGGCGGATTTAATATCAGCCTGCCTTCAGGCATCGCTTCTTCTGAAGACATCACCGTAAACTATACAATAGGCGGTACCGCTACCAGCGGTGCAGATTATACCGCCATCACAGGAACCATCACCATCCCTGCAGGCCAGAATAGTGTAGCCGTTCCCGTAACCGTGGTAAATGACCAGGTAATTGAAGTAACTGAAACCGTGACCATGACGCTCAACGGCGGAACATCTACCGGCTTCGTCTTCACCGGCAACGGTAATGCTACTGTAAACATCACCGATGATGAAAGCAGCACGCCGGCCAGCCTGGCACTGACCATCGCCAAAGGCGCAGATGGTGCGGAACCGTCCACTAACGGCAACTTTAATGTGAGCCTGCCTGCAGGTATCACTTCATCTGAAGACATCACGGTGAATTATACCGTAACTGGTACCGCTACCGCGAACGCCGATTACACCGCCCTTACTGGTACGGTAGTGATCCCTGCGGGTCAGAATAGTGTATCCGTTCCCGTAACCGTAACAGATGACCAGATCATAGAAGTAACAGAAACAGTAATTGGTACGCTTAACGGTGGTACTTCTGCCAACTTCACCTTTACCGGCAATGGTAATGCTACCGTAAATATCACCGATAATGAAAGCAGCACGCCGGCCAGTCTGGCGCTGACCGTCGCCAAAGGGGCAGATGGCGCAGAACCGGCTACTAACGGCAACTTTGTCATCGGTCTGCCGGCAGGCATTACTTCCTCAGAAGCTATCACGGTGACCTATACCATTACCGGTACCGCTACTGCCAACGCAGATTACACCGCCCTTACAGGTACGGTAGTGATCCCTGCAGGTCAGAATAGTGTATCCGTTCCCGTAACCGTAACAGACGACCAGGTGATAGAAGGTACAGAAACCGTGATCCTGACATTGAACGGCGGTACTTCCACCAGCTTTACCCTCACCGGTACCGGTAATGCTACCGTGAATATCACCGATGATGAAAGCAACCTGGTGCTGAACGTCACCAAAAACGCCGACGGTGCAGAGCCGGCTGCTAATGGAAGCTTCAATATTAGTTTGCCAGCGGGTGTTACCGCTGCTGTGGATATCACCGCCAGTTACACCATAGCAGGTACCGCTACAGGTGGCGCCGATTACACCGCCCTCACCGGTACGGTAGTGATCCCGGCAGGTCAGAACAGCGTTACCATACCGGTAACCGTAACCGACGACCAGCTGATTGAAGGAAATGAAACAGTGATCATCACAGGAACCGGCGGTACCGCCACCGGCCTCACCTTCGCAGCAGGCGCCGGCAATACCGTTACGGTGAACATAGCAGATGATGACAACACCAACCTGGACCTGACTGTGAGCGCTACAACGCCAAATGCAGCAGAACCATCTACACCGGGAGCGTTCACCATCAGCCTGGCCAGCGGCAAAATACCTGTTGAAGACATTACCGTTACTTATACAGTAGCTGGTACTGCTACAGGTGGAGCCGACTACACATCCCTCACAGGTACCGTAGTGATCCCGGCCGGTCAGAATAGTGTAACCGTTCCCGTTACCGTAACAGACGACGACCTGATAGAACCAGCGGAAACAGTAGTACTCAGCCTTACAGGTGGTAAGTCGGCCAGCATTAACTACACAGCAGGTACTAACAGCTCCGCTACTGTAAACATTGCCGACGACGATAACACTAACCTGAACCTGCTTGTTACCGCCAGCAAACCGGATGCTACTGAACCCAATGTAAACGGTGAATTCACCATCAGCCTGGCCAGCGGCAAGCGCACAGCAGACGCTGTCACCATACAATACATGACAGGAGGTACTGCCACACCGGATGCTGATTACACCGCCATTACCGGTACGATTACTATCCCGGCAGGCGCAAGTAGTGTAACCGTTCCCGTGAGTGTGCTGAACGACAGTGAAGTAGAATCACCGGAAACAGTGGTGTTCATGCTCACCGGCGGACAGTCGGCCAGCTACACCTTCACAAAAGGCGCTGCGAGCGACGCTACGGTTACGATCACCGACACCGATAAACTGGCCGGCGACCTGGTTGTAACCAAAGAGATCGTGACACCGGCAGTTGGACCTTACCGCATGGGTCAGAACCTGACCTACCGCATCACCGTAAGGAATGCAGGTAATATCCCGGTAACCGCTGTGAAAGCAGAAGACCGCTTACCGGTACAGCTGGATGTGCCTGGTCATATCTCCGGAGAAAGAGGAGAGGTAGTAGTAACGCCAGCCACTAAACTGATAGAATGGAACATCGGCGACCTGGCAGTGGGAGCTTCGGTACAAATGACGCTGACAGCCCGTGTAATAGAAGGCGGACAGCTGATCAATGAAGCTACCGCTTACAGTACAAACATGCCGGACGCCGACAGTACCAATAACGTAGGGGTATCCGCAGTAGGAATAGAAGGTTCAGACTTATCCTTCCCGAATGTGATCACGCCAAACGGCGATAGTAAGAACGAAAGGTTCATCATCGGCGGGCTGGAGAAATATCCGGGTTCATCGCTGTACATCTTCAACCGCTGGGGCGGACAGGTGTACCAGTCGAAGGATTACCGTAACGACTGGAACGGTGCTAACCTGAACGAAAGTACCTACTACTATATCCTGGAAGTGAAGAAGGAGGGTGGAATCAAAAAGTATAAAGGCTGGATAACAATACTGCGGTAAAAGACAAAAATATTATCTGCTACAAAAAAAGTAAAAGATGCAAACAGTACTCAGAGCAGGAATAATGGTGATGCTGCTGGCGATAGGAATGCGTGGAGCAGCGCAACAGAACATACAGTTCAGCCAATACGTGTTCAATGGGTTAAGCATTAACCCTGCCTATGCAGGCTATAAGGAAGACCTGTATGTGAACACCGTATACCGCCATCAGTGGGCCGGATTTCCCGGCGCGCCCCGTACAGGCGGCGTGTCGATAGATGGAGTAACGCCTGCCAGTGATAATAAGGTGGGGTTGGGGCTGCAAATGTTGTTTGACAAGCTTGGTCCGCAGGATGCTTTGTCGCTGTATGGTTCGTATTCCTACCGGATTCCGCTGGACGACGAGGATACGCGCCGGCTTTGCATCGGGTTAGGCGGTGGCGTTACCCAGTATTCTATTGACGGTAATGCGCTGCAATACACTGATAACGACGATTCCGCCATACCACTGGGTAAAAAGAGTGTGTGGGTACCAGATGCCCGCTTCGGGGTTTACTACTATACTCCCCGCTTTTATGCAGGGGCTTCCATTATGGACCTGTTTTCGCTCTATACCGATGCTACGCGTTACAGCTGGAAAGGGAACAACTATTCTACCATCCGTAAAACACAGCACCTGTATATTACTACAGGCGCTATGTTCCCGCTGGGAGATAATTTACAGCTGAAGCCTTCTATTCTTATTAAAGAAGATTTTAAAGGACCTACTAACGTAGACATCAATGCCTTTCTGCTGATCGGTGAAAAGCTGTGGACAGGAGCATCCTATCGCACGGGTGTGGGGCTGTGGAACAAAACCGGTTTGCAGAAAGATCTGAGTGAACTGGATGCGGCCAGCCTGATGGTGGAATTCTATGCTACAGAAAATCTCCGCATCGGGTATTCCTACGATCTGAGTATTAATAAAATGGCAGGTTACCAGGGAGGATCGCATGAAATATCCTTAGGCTTCTTAATCCCTTCGAAAAATTTCACTGTAAGGAATCCCAGGTATTTTTAACTCTTAGTTACTACCCGTATGATACGTTGCACTATAATTATTATTCCGCTGTTTTTGATTGCCTCCAACCTGTACAGCCAGGAGCAGAAAAGCTTGTCGCAGTTGGCTGATGCAGCTTATGCAAGACAGGAGTATGCGGAGGCAGGAGCGCTTTATAACAGGATTGCCCGTAACAAGGGAAGTAAGATGCCGGTAGATGAGCTGATGAAGATGGCCCATAGTTACCAGGAGATCGGTTACTTTAAGGAAGCTTCGGATGTTTACCGGGAGATCACCGGTCGTCCCGACCGCCCTGCATCCGCTTATTTCGCGTATGGAGAAGCGCTCCGGCAACTGGAGCAATATGATGAAGCAAAGCAGCAGTATGCATTGTTCACTACCTCCAATGCGGACAGTCTTAAATTAAAAGACATCGCGCTGCAGGGCTGCGATAGCGCCGTTGTATGGCGTAAGCAGGGCGTTCCTGTGCAGTTAAAACCGGTTAAGGAGCTAAACACCCAGGGCTCCGACCTGGTAAGCGGGGTAGTACAGAAAGGTTTGCTGCTGATGTCAAACGGATACCGTACAATGGCGCTTAATAATGGCTCGCAGTCGAAACCTCCTATCGATAAACGCACCGAACAACCTTATTATAAATCATACGTTTACCAGCAATACACCGGTAGCAATACCGATATGTACCTGGAAGAACTGGCGCCCGCATTGTTGGGTAAATATGATTATCATATTGGCCCGGTATGTCTTAACAGCACAGAAGATACCCTTTATGCCACTATCAACATACAGGGCAAGGGTGTGCCTGTTACGGGCAAAGGACTTGTAAATGGTGTCCGCCAGTTGCAGATCTATCAGTCCGTAAAAAAAGACGGTAAATGGCAAACGCCGGTACTGATGCCCGGCATCAATATGGAAGGATATTCTTCCAGTCATGCAGTGCTAAGCACCGGTGGCGATGTACTGTATTTTGTATCTGACCGCCCGGGCGGTCTGGGGCAAACAGATCTCTGGTATTCGGAAAAGCAGGCTGACGGCTCCTGGGGAGCGCCGCTTAACTGTGGCAGCCAGGTAAACACGGTAGCCGCAGAAACCTTCCCCACCGTTAACGAAGACGGCATCCTTTACTTCTCCAGCAGGGGCTATGCAGGGATGGGTGGCTACGATATTTACCGCGTGAAAGGAGGGAAATCCGGCTGGGAAACACCCGAGAACATGAAAGTGCCGTTCAATTCCGGCGCCGACGACATAGGACTAATCCTGAAACGTAATGGCTATGAAGGTTACCTGGCATCCAACAAACCGGGTGGCATGGGTAAAGATGATGTCTATTACTTCTCTGATCCCGATTACTTTAGCCGGATTAACCGCAGGGAGAACCCAGCGCCGGTGATAACGGATCCTACTACCACACCACAGCCACCTGTAACAAGCGGGCAGCCGGGTTTGGTAACGAGAAAGCATACTGCGGAAGAAGAAACAGATAAACAGCAGCTGGAAGAACTGAAGTTCCTCTATGATTATAACAGCGCCTCCCTGCTCACCGAATCCCGCAGGATCCTGGACCAGGTGGCAGCGGTGCTGAAGCGTCATCCCGACTGGAAGATCGTGATTGCATCCTTTACCGATAACCGTGGCTCTGATCAGTATAACACCGATCTGTCGGCGTTACGTTGCTATGCGGTAATAGATTACCTCGCTAATAAGGGCATTGATCCGAAACGCCTCTACTATAGCAATAAAGGGGAAAGTAACCCTGTGAACGGCTGTAAGGATGGTGTGCCATGTAAGGAAGAGGATTACAAACAGAACAGGCGTTCTGAACTGAAAGTAAAATGGTAAGCATAGGGTTATAATACAGAAAGAGAACAGGAGGCGCCTAAAGAGGGCGCCTCTCAAATTTATATTTCCCGGGAAGTCTTTCCTGTGATTTTCCAAATCATTATAAAACATCCTGATATTCCGGAAATATTTTAATAAAGCTACCTGTTACTTGCTTCAGCCATGCCTGGGACCTGCGTATCCCATGCACTATCTATACTGTTACTATGAACTCCTAATGAACTATTCATGCACTCCCCATGCACTATGAATGCACTATGCATAAACCGATGTGACGTATTCCGGCAAAAAGCGGTAAAAAGCGGTAAAAGCGGCGGATTTGTTTTTACGCATGCAGGGTAGTAGATACTTTCGCATGGTACGTCTGTGTAATCAACAGCCGGAGCTTAACAGGCATAGCTATCTAAACTGCCTATCTTTTAACGAAAACATTTTAACGATGAGTAAACAGGACGGATTGCTGCAATTCAATGGCGCAATCGAAAATTTATCTTTTTATAAAACTAAACGTGGTTATGTAGTCAGAAAGCGATCCGGGGTATCCGGCGCGCGGATAGCCACTGATCCTGCATTCCAGCGTAGCAGGGAAAACAGTATGGAATTTGGCAGAGCTGGCAGTGCAGGGAAATTGCTTCGTTCCGCTTTCCGTTATATGATCAGGCATGCTGCCGACAGTGGAATTACGCCCCGCCTCCTCAGAGAGTTCCTGAAAGTGATAAAAGCAGATACAACCAGTGAGCGGGGATATCGCAATGTGATGAACGGCGACATAAAGATCATGGAAAAATTTGAGTTCAATACAAAGAGCGTGATGAGCACTTCTTTTTATGCGCCTTTAACGGCAACCATTGATCGTGCAGCCGGGGAAGGAACTATTGTAATACCGCCATTCTATCCGGCAAGGGAAGTGCAGTCGCCCGGCGGCGCCACGCATGTAGTTATCACCTGCGGCTTTTGTGCGATTGATTTTGAGGAAGCGCAATATGAAAGCGATGAAGTAAGCAGTGAGGCATTGATACTGGATAGCCACATTACCGAACCACTCACGCTTACCGCCAGCGTTTCACCGGGCAGTCCTTTTCCTCTGTTCCTGGCGTTTAGTGTTGAGTTTGTGCAGATGGTAAACGAACGGCCGTACCGGCTGTCGGACGGGGCATACAATGCTATGAAGATGCTGGTGGCCGACTCACTTTATCAGTAGAATGCTTCCTTTGAATTCAAATTTCTCCCCGTTTTCGCAGATGGTTTGCATGTAATAAATATAGCTTCCAAAAGCGGCTTCTTTATTGTTGATGCGGCCATCCCAGCCGGCGGCAGGGGTATTGATCTGGAAATGAATATTTTCAAAGATAAGTTTTCCCCAGCGGTCATAAATACGCAGGTACCCGATTTCCTTTACGCCTTTTCCCTTAGGATAAATGCGGTCGTTTTGTCCATCCTGATTAGGCGTAAATGCGTTAGGCATATAAATGGCAGACTGGTTGCACAGGATGTGTATGATAACGTCGTCTTTTGCTTTGCAGCCATAGCGGTTTTCCACTTCTACTGCGTAGGTAGTGGTGAGATTGGGAATCACCTGTATGCTGGCGCAGCCTGGGCAGTTGAGATCCTGTGCCGGCGACCATTTGTAGCTGACCACATCATTGCTTGCGGAAGCCGTGAGCTGCACAGGTGTGCCGGCGGGAACATTCCGGTCGGGTCCTGTATTTACTAACGGATACGGTGCTACGATTACCTGCAGGGATGTTTTATCAGAGAAGCATCCTTTGCTGTCGTAGCCTGTTACTGCGTAGGTATAGTTACCTGTATTGGTTAATGTAGCCGTGGTAACGCCTTCGTTTGGATTTGCCAGCCCGCTGCCTTCCCATTTGTAATAGTCTGCACCGGAGGCATATAGCGGCAGCACTGCGCCCTGGCACAGGGAGGTATCCGGTGTAGCCGTTACCTTAAATGGTTGGATTACCTGCAGCGTTAACTGGTCTGTATTGATACATCCGTTACTGTCTGTTACTTTCACGAGGTAGGTGGTATTGGTATCAGGACTAGCCGACGGGTTTGCGATCAGCGGGTTGCTGAGTCCTGCAACCGGCGTCCATTCATAACTGGCGCCGCCGGTGGCCTGTAACAGGGTAGTATTGTGCAAACAGATAAATTCACTCATAGCAGTGGCTTTTGCATCAGGCAAAGGCAGTACGTTTAAGAGGTGATGGGCCGTATCAGTACATCCGTCTTTATTGGTAACAACAAGGGATATATCTGCCGGACCTGGCTGGGAGAATACCTGTTGCGGAGGCTTACTGACAGCCGGAGTTTGCCCGTTAGGGAAGTTCCATTCCCAGGTAAGACCATTGTCGTTCGTAGCGCTGCCGCTGAAACCGGCCGGAGATGCTACACATACTTTATCGGGACCTGCAATAATGGCTTCCGGTTTAGTATATACGTTCACGTTAGTAGTTACTGTTTGTTTACAACCATAGGCGGTAGTGGTAGTAAAATTAAAATCATACCTGCCCGGTGCAGGAATATAAAAAGAAGGAGTAGCTGTTGTTTCGTTGGCTGGTACCAGTGAGGGATTGAAGTCCCATTTATAGGTAGCTGGTTTAGCTAACTGGTCAATAGAAAAACTGTTGAATACAGGATTGAACGTAACCGTTCCTTTACCGCAAAGGATAGCCGGCATTGGCGTTAATTGTACATCCAGTTTATCAATAACGATCGGATTGCGAAGAAGGGCGCTGCCTCTGCAACCGGAGGCGTCAGTCAGCAAGAGCCTCGGCTGATAAATGCCAGGCGTTTTAAAAACGTGTTTCACAACGTTGTCGGTAGTATGAAGAATAATGCCGTCAGTAAAATCCCAGCTGAAATCCTGCGAACCCTTGCTGATAACATTAAACTGAATTTCCTTTTCCAGGCATCCGCCGTCGGAACTGGCTATTATAGCGGCATAGGGGCCTTTTACCTCTATGGTATCAATGTATTTGTCTGTTACGCCTGCTTCTCCCTGTGCGGTTAGGATCACCTCGTAAAGTCCGGGTTCCGTATAGGTATGTATAGGATTGGCTTCAATGGAAGTAGTGCCGTCGCCAAAACTCCAATAGCTGGAAATATAGCTGAGAGAAGTATTGGTAAAGAAGAAGATCATTGGTGCGCAACTGCCTCCGTTTGCAAAGCGGGAGGTATAGCTAAAGTCGGCGCCAACACTGGATACCCTTACCTGTTTTTTTGCACTGTCTTCACAACCATTATTGTCCTTCACGCGCAGTACTACCTGGTGGGCGCCCGGCAGGGTGTAGTTGTTTGTGACTGTTCCGGTGGCAGTAGAAGTATGACCATCTCCAAAACTCCAGTTCACACTGGTGATAGCGCCACCGGTTTCGCTGGAATTGTTATAGAAGTATACATCTGTGCCTGGTTTAACAAGATAGCTGCTGGCGTCGAATGCGGCGTGGGGGCCTTTTACCTGGAGGGTATTATTATAGCCATAGCTTACACAACCTTCCTTGTCAGTCACCTTCATCATAGGGTTATAATTTCCCGGTTGTTTGTAGGTATGCCGGAAAGGTCCTTTGGTAAAGGTTTCTACAGGAGTGCCATCTCCGAAATCCCATTGCCACTCACTAATACCTGCACTATATGTGGTACTGGTCATGTCTGTGAAACTCAGTTCGCTGCCGGCGCATTTGGCGGCCGGTAGTTTAAACGCGGCAACAGGCCCCCGTACATTAACCGGTATTACGTTACTGAGATCTATGCATCCCTGCAGGTTTTCGGCCGATAGTTGTATGAGTTGTTTGCCGGGAGAAAGATTTTTGTAGATGAATGTTTGCTGGTCGTCCGGGTCGCTCTGATCGATGCCGCCAGCCAGCCATTTGTAGCCCGAAGATTTATAGATAGCCGGGTTGTAGCTGGTGATGGCAGCGCCGAGCAAATCGTTGCTGCATAAAGTACTTTTATCGGTACTGATCACTACAGGAGAAGGAGCGATCACCGTTACCTTTAGCCCTTCATGTGTGGTACAGTGGCTGCCTTTCGTGGTAAGCACCACCTGGTAGGTACCGCTGCCGGGAAAAACGTGCGTTAAAGTTGCGGCAGGTGTGCTATAGGCAGTATCGGTACCATCGCCCCAGGACCATTGCCAGGATTCCGCCCCTATGGAATGATCTTCAAAAACAATGGTAGTGCGTTTGTTACAGTCCACCGGCCGGATCGAATACCGGGGGAATGGATTGGTGGCGGTAATGTATTTCTTTTTAACAATGGTATCATAACAGGTATGATTACCTACTATCAGCTGTACGGTATACGTTCCCGGTAGCTGGTAGCTATAAGTAGTGTTTTTACCGGAACCGGTGGCCCCATCTCCGAAATCCCACCGCCAGCTGTCGCCAATATCCGACTGGTCTATGAATGCAGCCGGGTTATTACCGCAGATTTCCGGGGCGTCTGGTGAAAAGAATTCAGGAACGGGCTTTTTATATACTTCTACTTTATTTACTGTTTCTACCTTTCCCGTACAGCCGTTGACGGTAGTATAGGTCAGGTAAACGGTGTAGATGCCTGCATTATTATATTGATGTACAGGAGCTGCTAACGCAGATACAGGGCTGCCGTCGCCGAAGTTCCATTCGTAGGTTTTAATAACGTCTGCATTGTTAACCACGGCGCCGAAGGTGGTTGTTAATCCTTCGCAGCCGCTCCTGTTTTTTCCCTCTGCTGTTATTTTTACCGGGGCTATATCAAAGCTGCTGTTGGTAGTAGCCGCACAACCATCTTTGCTGGTGGTAACCAGGGTAGCGGTATAGTTACCGGCTGCGGTATAGGTATGCGCGGGATGTTGCGCGGTGGAGGTTTGCCCGTCGCCAAAGTCCCATTGCCAGGTAGCGGCAGCAGGAGCATTGTCCGTGAACGTGGCGGTAGCGGGCATGTTACAGAAAGGAGGTATCATCACGTTGATACTGGCGTTGGGAGACGGTTTTATATCCAGTTTTTTTTCTACTACCTCCACGCATTTGCCATAGGTAGCGGTTAGTTTAACATTTAACGAACCGGTAGCGGGAGGGGTGTAGGTAGTGGTATTGTCCGCGTTGTTCAAAGCTGGTTGCCCGTTTATTTCCCAGGCCACATTGAGCTGATCTGTGGTAGCAAATACGCCGCCGTAAATGCCTGGTGTATTGGTACAAACAGGTGATGGAAAAGTAAAGTTGGTAGTATAGGCGGCCACGTTAATATCGGCTGCTTTTTTGATCGACGTACAGTGTAGTTCATTGGTCACCGTCAGCGTAATAGCGTGAAGTCCCTTGCTGGTAAAGGTATGCGTACCGGGATCTTTTAAGGAAGAAGTGCTGCCGTCATCAAAAGCCCAGTTATAAACAAGGGTACCTGGTCCGGTGGAAGTATTGGTAAGCTGCACAGTGGCGGGTGCGCTGCAGAATATTTTTTCGGGTACGGAAAAACCGGCCACAATGGGAGGGGCCACCTTTATCATGGTATCCACTAATTTAAAGCTGGTGCATTGATAGCTGTTGGTAACGATGAGCGTTACCGGGTATTTTCCGGCCTGCTGATAAGTATGCGTACTGCTGCTGCCGCTGCCGGTGGTGCCGTCTCCATAATCCCAGGTATAGGTAAGGAGGGTACCGCTTACCGGGTCTGATTTATCTGTGAAAGTGGTTTGTAAAGGTGCGCAGCCGGTTACGTTGGTGGCCGTGAAATCCACTTTAGGTCTGGATCTTACGGTAATAAATCCTGTTTTGGTGATGGTAGCTGATTGTCCGGCAGCATCTTTTACCGTGAGGGATACGGTATAAACGCCAGGTTTGACATAGGTAGCCCCGGGGTGCTGTTCAGTAGAGGTATACCCGTTACCGAAGTCCCATTGCCAGGATACAGGCTGGCCTGTTGATTGATCACTAAATGTTGTTAGTAGCAGTTCACAATCGCTCGTTGATGATGCATTGAAGTCTGCTTTGATTTGTGCCTTTGCTCCCGAGAAAATAAAACAATCCGCTAATAGCAAAATAAGTAGTGATGGACCCAATTTAAGCTTTACCAGGTTAAAAAGGTTCATTCATAGATATGTTATATACCTGAATTTACGCTATTAACAGCAATGTGCAATAGTTATTTTATCTTCATAAACAGATGCGTAAAAACTACACTATATCTCCGTTGGGCGACCGGGCTGTTATCATAGAATGGGAACAGCAGATCGGTAAGGATATCCACGGCCGGGTAATGCAGGCATTCCGGCAGTTGGAGGACCTGCATAAGCCATACATCCTGGATCTTATTCCGGCCTATGCTTCCTTAACAGTTGTATACGATGCGGTGGTGTTGTACCGGGAGCTGCATGGCTACGCCGGTGAGAAGATCAGGGAACTCATCGCGGCCACGCTGGAGGACACAGCAGTAACCACCGCCGCTCCGCCCCGCCGGTTGCAGATACCCGTATGCTATCACCCTTCCCTGGGGCCGGACCTGCCTGCGATGGCGGAACGCAAAAACGTTTCCCCGGAGCATATCATAGCACTGCATACAGAACAAACGTACACTGTATACATGCTGGGCTTTCTGCCCGGCTTTCCCTATATGGGCAAAGTACATGACGTGCTGGTAACGCCCCGGTTAAAGCAACCCCGGCTCAGGGTACCCGGGGGAAGTGTGGGTATTGCCGGCGCGCAAACCGGTATTTATCCGCAGGAATCGCCGGGGGGCTGGAATATTATTGGCCGCACCCCCCTGCGGTTATTTGATGCCGGTGCGAAAATTCCCTGCTATTGTGGCCCCGGCGACGAGGTAAGATTTATACCGGTATCGCTGGGAGATTTCCGGGAGATGACCCATTATATTTGACATTTTAAGATCCAAAAACATTGATACAGGTAGTACAACAAGGATTGCTGGATACCATCCAGGATGCAGGACGATACGGTTACCAACACCTGGGTATTAATCCCGGTGGCGCTATGGATCGTGTAGCGCTTGCGGTAGCCAACAGCCTGGTAGGCAACGACCTCACCGAAGCGGCTATTGAACTGCATTTTCCCGCGTCGGCTTTCCTGTTTGATACAGATGCCATGATCGCATTATCCGGCGCTGATTTTGGCGCCATTGTTAATGGCCAGCCGCTGGACATTAACAGGCCGGTACTGGTGAATAAGCAAACAGTGTTGCGTTTTAGCAAGCCTGTTTCCGGCGCACGGTGTTACCTGGCTATACGGGGCGGGCTTGTACTTACGCCCTGGCTGGGAAGCTACAGTACCCATTTAAAGGCCGGCGCCGGCGGTTTGGATGGCCGCCCGCTGAAAAAGAATGATCACCTTCAGCTCCGGCAGGGCAACATTTCCCCTTTATGGTTCCGGGGCAGGGAAGTGGTACCGTTACCGTGGACCGCCGATGTAAGTCACCTGTACACCACAAAAGATATCATACGTACGCTCCCTGGCAGTCAATGGAGCCTGTTACCGGAAGAGGCCCGCCAACAATTTACCAGCGCTGCATTTTCGTTAACGGAACAAAGCGACCGGATGGGATTCCGCCTGATCGGTCCGCCGCTGGCCACACAGCCACGGGAGGAACAGCTATCTGCCGGCATCACCAGGGGTACCATACAGCTGTTACCCAACGGCCAACTCATCATACTCATGGCAGACCATCAAACCACCGGAGGGTATGCCCGGCTGGCACATGTGATTACCGCGGATATGCCTTCTCTTTCGCAACGTATGCCGTACCAGGAGGTTCATTTTAGTATGACGGATGAAAAAACGGCATCCGCCCTGTTGTGGAAACAGGAGCAGGACTTGCTCTTTCTTCAAAATGCCTGTAAATTACGACTGGAGGAATGGCTGCAACAACAGCCTGTTTAATCATCATCATTATGCATTATATAGATCTTAACTGCGACATGGGAGAGGGCCTGGACAACGATGCCGCCATTATGCCTTTTATCAGCAGCGCCAATATTGCCTGCGGCTATCATGCCGGCAATCATGATACGATGCTGCGTACGGCCACGCTGGCACTCGAAAATAAGGTAGCCATCGGCGCTCATCCCGGCTTTGCAGATAAAGAGAATTTTGGCAGAACAGAACAGCAGCTTTCAGATCATGCATTATATGAATTGATCACCACACAACTATATGCCATCCAACTGGTTTGCAAATCGCTGCATACCACGATGAGGCATGTAAAGCCTCACGGCGCATTATATAATATGGCCGCTAAATCGCCGGCTATGGCCCGCGTGATTGTTAAAGCCGTGAAAGATGTGGATCCCCGGCTTTGCTTTTTCGGACTCAGTAACAGCTGGCTTATTACGGCTGCCAGGGAAGCCGGGCTAAAAACAGCCAGCGAAGTATTTGCCGACAGAACCTACCAGGATGATGGTGCACTTACTCCCCGCACACAACCCAACGCACTCATTGAAAAAGAAGAGCAGGCGATAGCACAGGTGCTGCAGATGGTTACGGAACAAAAGGTAACTACCGTTAACGGGCATACGATTCCGATGACGGCTGAAACGATCTGTCTTCACGGCGATGGCGCACACGCCGTAACATTTGCGCGCGCCATTAATACTGCATTACATCATCACCAGTTAACCATACAACGGCCTTGAGCAAACAAAAAACTTCCGTGCTGCTGGGTGCAGCTTTCCTCATGGCTACTTCCGCCATCGGTCCCGGTTTCCTTACACAAACAACAGTATTCACGCAGCAACTGGGGGCGTCTTTTGGTTTTGTAATATTAATATCAGTGTTACTGGATATTGGCGCACAGCTGAATATCTGGCGCGTACTTACCGTTTCCGGGTATCGCGCACAGGATCTCGCCAATGCGCTGTTACCGGGCCTGGGTTATGTGCTGGCCGCTTTGGTGGTGATAGGCGGACTCGCCTTTAACATCGCCAACATCGGTGGCTGTGGACTGGGCATACAGGTGCTCACCGGTATGGACACTGTTTATGGCGCGTTGCTGAGTTGTGGTATCGCGCTGTTTATTTTCTGGATGAAAGAGGCCGGCCATGTACTGGATCAGTTTACACGATGGCTGGGCATCCTGATGGTGCTGCTTACCTTGTATGTTGCCGTGAGTTCACATCCACCGGTATTGCAGGCAGTACAGCAAAGCGTATGGCCTGCAGTGATTGATACAAAGGCCATTGTAACGCTTGTTGGCGGAACCGTTGGCGGTTACATCAGTTTTGCCGGTGCGCACCGCCTGCTGGACGCTGGTATCAGCGGAACAACGCAGATAGGCTTTGTTAACCGCAGTGCAGTAAGCGGTATTGTTATCACCGCTATCATGCGTGTGCTGCTATTCCTGGCAGCATTGGGCATTATCACACAGGGCGCGGTACTCGACAGTGGTAATCCGCCTGCGGCTATATTCCGGATAGCAGCAGGGGAAATTGGTTACCGTTTCTTTGGTATTGTGATGTGGAGCGCTGCCATTACTTCTGTAGTAGGAGCAGCTTATACATCCGTTTCCTTCCTGAAAACATTTCATCCTTTTATTGCGGCCAACGAGCGTTGGTTTATCAGTGTTTTTATACTTTTTTCCACCGTTGTTTTTGTAATCGCCGGCAACCCCGTACAGTTGTTGCTGATGGCGGGGGCGCTCAATGGACTCATACTACCGGTAGCCCTGGCAGTGGTGCTGGTGGCCGCTGGCAGCGTACGGCTGCTGCAGCACTACCGGCATCCTGTATGGATGCAGCTGGCCGGGTGGTTAGTGGTGCTTATAATGGGATATCTTGGCGGGGTTACGATTGCGGCGTGGGTGAAGTGAGGAGCTGATGAAATTATCAGGGAGATATCAAAATGGGAATTTGGGCCTTCGCAAAAATATATTATTTTGCACCGCAGTTAATGCCAGAAAGTTATTTTAACAGTTATAAAAATTCATTCCTTTGCCTTCATAACTATACCTGGAAAAGTAATGTGTTGCCCATAAGAGTTATAACCCTAACTGGCTATACTGTTTTGTTTGAGAAGTTGCTGTGCGATGTAATACCCGCCCCTGTAACGGTTTTTCTATAATATAATTCAATCCCTATGATTAAAGTTATCCTCAGATTTTCAGTTTTGTTATGTATATGGTTGCCAGTAAAGGCTCAAACAGGTACATATAGTACATTAAATTTCCCAAACACTTATACCAATACAATTACTACAGGGCTCTATAGTGCCAACTTCAGGTCTGGTTTTATTTACCAGAGCAGTGGCTCCATTAACTTTGGCCTGACCGGTTTAAAGGCCAGCAATTTCAGATTCCGCTGGCTGGCTCATGATAACGGGGCAATAGACTATTCAGCCGATACAGACCAGTTAATGTTGTTGGAAGGAAATGGCAACCTGAATCTGAAAGGAGCGCTCACCACTAATGGCAACATTGGTATAGGTATGGCGCCTGCTGCCGACAAGCTGGCAATAGATATGGGCGCCACGAGGGGAAGCGTAAACTTTTTGAGCGATGGGGACGCCAACGCTTACATGGATTTAAAATTCAGCATAAAAACGACAACCGGTATTGCATCCGGTAAACCCATACTCTGGGAAGCATCATTAAGGAAGGATGGTTTTTTTAGTGCAGATGTCACCGGGCCCACACTGGAATTTTATGCGCTCAGACAAGGTTCGGGATATTATGCACCGTTATTGTTCAAATCCAATGGAGATATCATCCTGGCCGGCGCTCAGAACGCCACCAACGGAAATGTAGGTATTGGTACCACCGATACAAAGGGATACAAATTAGCTGTGAATGGCGATGCAATTTTCACCAGGATAAAGGTAAAAGCCTATACCGCCTGGCCCGACTTTGTGTTTGCACCTGGTTATGATTTACCTGCTTTGTCTGAAGTAAACGCCTTTATTAAGGAACATAAACACTTGCCGGATATGCCTTCGGAAAAAGAGGTGAAAGCGGAGGGGCTGGATTTGGGAGAGATGAATAAAAAGTTATTGCAGAAGGTGGAGGAGTTGACATTGTATATTCTTAAACAGGATGCGCAATTAAAACGGCATGAACAGGAAATACAGCAACTGAAATCATCCATTAAAAAGCGTTAACCGGAGTATTCATTCTATTGATAGTTGACTCACTGAAGTGATGACCGCACTATATATTGTCTAACCAACCTTTCTATTTGTCTGCTTCACCTCGAAATACCTGGACTATCCCATCATCCTGCAACAATTTTGTGTCATTAATAACATAAACCCAAAAGATCATGACACAGAAAACAGTAACAACAATTTATTGGATAGGGACCGTACTCACTTCTATGTGGTTTGGCGCAAGCGGTTTTTTTGAGATCACCGGAAACCCGGTTGTGTGGGGAATAACACAGCAACTGGGGTATCCATCGCATTTCATTTACCTGCTTGGTATTTTTAAACTCTCCGGAGTGGCGGTTCTTTTAACGCCTGGTAAGCTGCTGCGGTTAAAGGAATGGGTGTTCGCCGGGATTTTCTTTGATATCATTTTTGCCTTTGCTTCAAAGCTGAGTGTACTTGGTTTACCGGCCACCGTAGACGCTGTTGTTGCATTTATAATGGTGAGCGTAACGTACGGGATGTTCCGGAAAATGTACCCGGGTTTAAACGGAGTGTTTCCCCGGCGTACTGGTTTTGCCAATGAGCTATAAAAACAGGATCAGGGTGTCTCGAAAATAGTGAGATACCCTCTTGTTCCGGTATCTGTTATGAACCATTAATACAATACACGTCAAAGCAACACCTGAATCATCATCATGGCTACAGCCGGTTGATAACCGTGGGCTATCAGGTAGTCCCTGATGTCGTTCAGGGCTTTCTGCAAATGATTTTTTACTGTATTACGCGATAACCCCAGGGTTATCGATATTTCATCATAATCCATTTGTTCCCGCCGGCTTAGAAGATAAACCCTGCGGGGTTGGGGAGGTAGTTGCATTACCGCTTTGTCGATAAGCGCCTGTACTCCTTTTTGCTGCACTGTTTCCGATACCCCGTCATGTTGCGTTTGTGTGCGTTTGTAGATGTCGGCCGCCAGTTTCTCATTTTCAGCGGTTTTCTTCAGCAGATTGATGGCCAGGTTTCTCGCAATCCGGAACACGTACTGGTCCATATGCTGGATGTCATGCAAGTCTTCACGCTTACGCCAGAGGATCAGGAAAAGTTCCTGCACTACCTCTTCCGCAATATAACCCGACCTGCTGAGCGCCATGATGTAATCATGCACCCGCACCAGGTATGTGTCATATAGCCGCCGGAACCGGCCGGTGTCATCTGTATTGGGTACCCCTTTTTTAATCATAATAACATATTCCGGATGGCGGCATAACAGCATCCGGATGAGGATTTTAACCTTTTTCCACTATTTAGAGTCTCTAACAGCCCATTTGGTACTAATTAAAAAAAAGTTTTTTTTCAGTTAGTACCTGATCCATTTTCCCGCCCTCTTATGTAACATGAGCCAATCTTGTATTTTATGAATCAATCAAAGCGAATCGATTATCTTTTCCGGCTTTATCTCAATGGAGAGCTTTCCCCGGTGGAATGGGAGGAATTGCGTATCCTGGTTGCTGATATCAAAGCCGATGATACGGAAACTTTGAGAACCCCTTTATCCGGTTTATGGGAGCAGGCCCGCAGGGGCGAATTACCTTCCCAGGCTCACACGTTGAACAGAGAGCAGCTTTACCAGCGGATCATACATGATAAAGGCGAAAAGAAAAAAATAATCAGAATAGCGAGCTGGCGGAACATCGCCGCTGTTGCCGCCATTGCAGGGCTTATCTTTACCGCCGGATGGCAATACTATGCGCAGCCGCTTCCGCAGCGTTCCAATCCCAGCCCGGAAGAAATTCATCCTGCATCTGCCAAAGCAATCCTTACCTTATCCGATGGTTCACAGATTATACTCGACAGCACCGCCACCGGAAAAATTGCCCAACAGGGCGCTGCCACTATTACTAATGTTAACGCGCAGCTCAGATATCAAACCGGCATTGCCGGTACTCAAACAACCAGCTACAACACTGTTACCACCGCGAGGGCAGGTCAGTACCAGCTTATTTTACCGGATGGCTCCCATGTGTGGCTGAACGCCCTTTCGTCCATCCGTTTCCCTACTTCCTTTGCCGGGAGCGAAAGAATTGTAGACATCACCGGTGAAGTATATTTTGAAGTTACAAAAGATAAATCAAAACCATTTATTGTAAGAACGAACAGGGATAAAGTAATGGTGCTCGGAACATCTTTTAATGTAAAGGATTATACAGGTGAACCGGTAAAAATCTCCCTGTTAGAGGGCGCCGTGAAAGTCAACGGAAGTACATTAAAGCCGGGAGAGGCGTACCAGAACGGACATATAACCACGACTGACCTGCTCCGTGACCTGGCCTGGAAAAACGGGCTGTTTGATTTCCAGGATAAAAAGCTGGAAGAAGTGATGCGGGAGTTATCCAGGTGGTATGACATCGAGATTGTTTATGAAAAATCCGTTCCGGATATTGAATTTGGCGGTAAGCTGGGCCGGGATCTGAACCTGGAAGAAGTATTGAGGGCATTGCAGCATTCCGGTGTGAATTTCAGCTGGAAAGGAAACCGCAGGTTGGTTGTCCGGCCCTGATACCAGTCTATGCCTATGAATGGCATTTGATGATCAATTACCAATATGAACCAAAAATCAACCAAAGTATGCAAAGAGTTGCACATCGCAGCCAGGAAGGCTATTCCCTTACCTGTGACCAGGGGCGTATTTCAAAACCAATATCAGCCAGGAAATTAGTCGTACCAGTGCTGGTATTACTTTGCCTGCTTTTTTCGGGCAAGGCTGTTTCACAAACCATCACCCATTCGGCCAAAAACCTGGAACTTACAAAGATCTTCCTGGTAATTGAAAAGCAAACGGGGTATACTTTCTTTTACAATAAGGAATTGTTGCTGAATGCCCGGCCAGTGACAGTGGATGCCGAAAATATGCCTTTAAAAGAATTTCTTGCCCTGGTCCTGGCCAACCAGCCCATTGAATTTTACATAGAGAAGAAGAGTATCATTCTGCGACGGAAAGCCGTTGAAAAGGCACAGCCGGCGCCCTCATCCGCCGTTCGTCCGATAGGAGGAAGAATAAATGACGATTCGGGAAATCCGCTGGAAGGAGCGACAGTGCTAATAAAAGGAAAAAACATAGCGGTAAGGACGGATGCCGCCGGTCATTTCACCGTCAACGCAACGGCGGGTGAACAGCTGGTCGTTTCGTTTGTAGGATACCAGGTTCGGGAACAGCCCATCACTAACGTGGATGAATATATGGACATTGTATTAACGAGATCCATTCAGCAACTGAGCGCAGTGGCTGTTAATGTTCAGACCGGGTACCAGAGTATCGCCAAAGAAAGGACCCCCGGCTCTTTTGCCGTCATTAATGGCAGGAAACTGGAAAATAAACTTCGCCCCGATCTCAAAACGGCACTGGAAGGACAGGCTGCCGGAATGGTACTTACCAAAGACGGAGAAATAGAGATCAGGGGTGTTTCCACCTTTCAACAAACCACCTCACCCCTGATTGTAGTAGATGGTTACCCTATTTCGGGAGGACTTGAATCTATTAATGTTGACAATATCGAAAGCATCACGGTACTCAAAGATGCTGTTGCTGCATCCATATATGGTTCAAGATCCTCTAATGGCGTTATTGTTGTGACCACCAAACAAGGGCAAAAAGGAACCGTACAGGTTACTTACAAAGCTAGTGGCGGTCTTACCCTGAAGCCGGACCTTTCCAAACTGAACCGCTCCGGCAGTGCCGATTACGTGGATGCGGAAATGGAACTTTATAATCAGAATCCTGTATTTTACCGCAACAACTATAACAGTAACAGGTACCTCTCGCAGGTGCAGTACCTGATGGTGGCTAAAAGTTTAAACCTCTTGTCTGCAACGGAAGCAGACGAACAGATCTCCCGCCTGAAAAACAATGATGGACTGGGCCAGCTGCAGAAATATCTTTTCCGGAGCCAGGTAACCCACCAGCACAATATTGCCCTTTCCGGTGGAAACGATAAAAGCCTTGTTTATGCCTCCGCAAAATATATTGCTAACCGTGGTAACACATTGCATACACGTGATGAAAGATTGATCATAGATATTAAGAATGACTGGAAACCATCGAAAATTATTTCAGTGCGGTTACTCTCCAATATAAATTATTCGACTTCTGAAAACCCTGTCAGAACACCCGCATCAATACTCGCCTATAATAATATTTCTACCTATGGTTTACTTCATCCCTATGACCTGGTGGTGGACCCACTCACCGGCCAGCCGCAGGATATTTTTGTTGCCACTCCCAAAAAAAGTGCCCTTTACCAACAGGAGGGGATGAAATCTATTCATTACAACCCGCTGGAAGATCTTGGGAAAGAGATGAAAAAAGTGCAAAATATAGCGTTCAGAATAGGGGGAACAATGACAGCAGCACTTGGCCGGGGATTAAGTTTAGAAGGCGGGGGAACCTGGTCGAGGGGAAATGCCATCAGCAGGGAAATTTACCGGAAGGACTCTTACCGCATGCGGCTTGGGTATAATGATGGCTTCTCCAAAACAGATCCCAGCTTACGTTATATACCGTATGGAGATGCATTGATAGAGTCGAGGGCACTTTATACTTCCTATATTTTACGTGGCCAGCTAAACTACAACCGTACTTTCGGTAAACATAATATCATTGCTATTGCAGGCACCGAAGTGATAAGAAATACGACCGATAATAATGTGTCGCCAACCCGGTTTGGGTATGATGAGCAGTCAGGTACATTTGCCCCCTTCAATTATAAGGAGTACAACGAAGGCCTTAAAAACTCAGATATGTTTGGCTCGTCACGGCCTGTATCGGCCTCCGTGGGTTCTTTATTCTTCGATGACAGCCGTTTTGCCTCCTGGTATAGCAATGCATCATACCAATATGACGACAGGTTCCTCCTGAGCGGAAGTATCCGGCTTGATCAAACCAACTTTTTTGGTACCAATCCTAAGTACCGCTATAAACCATTATGGTCCGTTGGAGGCACTTACAAACTATCAAACGAGGCATTCTTTGATGCGCAGTGGATCAGCAAACTATTTGTAAGGGGTTCCTACGGCATTAACGGATTTATTACGCTAAACTCCGGTCCGTTTCTGATCATAGAACCACAGGGCAACAGTGTGTCGCCGCTTACAGGGGATGTTCCTTACGGGATTTCTTCTCCACCCAACAACTCGCTCAGGTGGGAGAAAACGGCCACCACGAATATCGGTGCGGATGTTTCATTCCTGGAATCAAGACTGAATGTAACATTGGACTATTACCTGAGAAAAAGTACAGACCTGCTTTCACCAAATAATACTGATCCTACTTCCGGCTATACAGAACTGATGTCTAATGTAGGCGCCATAAATAATACCGGGCTGGAATTAACGCTTGAAGGAGATGTGCTGAGAAACAACCATTTCAGGTGGAACGTAATGGCAACAATGAGTCATAACCGCAATAAGGTAAAGGAGTATCATGCTAATTTTCTCAATCCCACAGATCTGGCAGCTCCGAAAGTAATTAACCGGGAAGGGTATCCGGGGCAGGCAGTATTCAGTTACAGGTATGCAGGCATAGATAACAGCGGGAATGCGCTTTACTATAATGCAGCAGGACATAAAACAGGCGCCGGAAACCTGTTGCTCGCAGACCCTGTATACAGTGGTACGCTGCGTCCCACTTTTGCATACAGCCTCATTAATACCCTCACCTTCAGAAATTTTGGGTTTTCATTTATGCTGATCGCCAAAACGGGGAACGTTATGCGCAAAGATGCATTTACAACAGGTAACTACCAGAATAAAAATGTTGCAAACCGCTGGAAGGCGCCGGGCGATGAAAAAACAGCCATCTATCCGAAGCTGAGCGCAGTTTCACTGGATGCCTATTATTTCCCCTTTACGGATATACTGATTGAACGCGCGGATTATATGAAATTAAGAGATGCCTCCGTGTCTTATACTTTCAATAAAGACAAACTGAAAAGCATGGGCATTAACAATTTAAAACTTACTGTACAAGGGCGTAATCTTTTCTTATGGGCAGCCAACAGTGATAAACTTGATCCGGAAACCGCCGGGTATAACACCAATAATGTTATCGGTGGAACACAGGAACAGGGATTTCGTACGCTTCCGTTAAGACCGGAATGCTACGTTGGACTGACTGTTATTTTTTGACCACAATGCCTTACATTATGAAGCTATCTGCTATATCTGTTATTACACTTGCCTGCTTTATGCTGTCCACCTCCTGCAATAAGTTCCTGGACGTAAAGCCCAAAGGTAAAATGATCCCCTCTGAAATCACCGGCTTTGATCATCTGCTGGATAATGAACAGATTGTTTTACAGGCCTTCCTGGATAACAACCGGGGTTCAATGCCTGGATATATGACGGACAATATTTTGTTGTCTGAAGGAATCGGTAAAATTGAGTATAAAGCAAGAAATCATCCGAACCTTGAGCGGTATTACGGTTATACATTCCGGTCTCCCTTCATTAATCCTGAGTCTGGTGATCCGTTCTGGGATATGTCTGTCTATGGCACGGTGAAATACTTCAATAATGTAATAGAAGGGATCAATGACATTATAAATGATGATAATGCTGACGAAGCCCGGAAAGTGCTGGCACAGGCTTATACCGCACGAGCCTGGGCATACTTTAATGCCACACTTATTTATGGCCCGGTGTATAAGCCAGCGGGAAATAATAGTGCAAAAACAATCCCGTATCTCACTACTACGGATGTGGGTGATGAGATGACCATGCCTGGGCTCTCTACACAAGAGGAGGTGTTTGCGAGGGTACTTGCAGATCTTCACAGCGCGCTGCCATATGCTCCCGCGGTAACAAAGCATCCTTCCCGCGCCGGTTTGCAAACGACCCAGGCGATGCTGGCATATTTTCACCTGTTCACGCAGCAATATGACAGCGTTGTTTATTATGCCAATCTTGCCTGGACGGCTGCTATTGCTTCAGGTGGGCCTGATAAAGTGTTATATGATTACAATACGCTGTCCTACGCCGACCCTTTTCTGCCACCCATGTATAGTGGTATCAGTAGTCCGGATAACCGCATAAACCTGCCCACAAGCAGGGAAATACTGTTTTTCAGAACCACGGATGAAACAGTGGGAACATCCCCCTATTCTTATCCATCTCCCGATTTCATAGCCTTGTTTGATCAGTCAACAGATCTGCGGTTCAGATATTTCCTGGCCACAGATATGGGGTACCAGACTTCGTTCAACAATGTTTCCTATAATGATGGAGAACAGCTGCAATACTACCGGGGACTTCAGGTAATCGCGGGTACCCCGAAATTTCAGATGACATCAGGATTCAGTTATCCTGAGCTGCTGCTGATGAGGGCAGAAGGATATGCAAGAACAGGCCGGCTGGTTGCCGCCTTGGAAGATTTGAATCTTTTGCGGAGGCGCCGGTTTGTAACCGGAACTCCCGATCTGGCTATGCCTGTATCCCAGGACGAAGTGATCGGCCTGGTATTGGATGAGCGCCGGCGTGAACTGCCTTTAGGACATCTTAAGCGTTTCCTGGATCTGAAAAGGTTTTCCCTGGAACCCGGTAAACCCTGGGCAAAAACGAAGGTCGTTCACCAGGTAGGTAATGAGCGATTCGAGGGAATCATTGATTCTCCTGCATTTATATTTCCCATTGTGAACCCGGTGCTCAGGTTTAATAAACAGTGGAACATTCCGCTTGATAACAGGCCCTATTAAACCAGTTCCTATTCCGTCAATTAATTTTTTAAATGATAAAAAAATGAGAGTCTTCAGCAACAGAATGATCAGTATTACGGTGTTTTTTTCTATATGCTTCCTGGCCGGCGTCCATGCGCAGGAAATGGTAACAATAAAAGGTAACATAAAGGGGGATACAAAAGGATATAATAAGATTTATTCCTTCGGAAAAGATACGAACAGTGATTCTGCCACCATAGCGGATGGCATGTTTAAATTCAGCATGCCTTTCAGTAAACCTTTTTATCAGCAATTCCATTTGGAATACAGCGCCAGGTCCCGGCGTGGTTATGCCATGTTTGGCCTGCTGATAGACAGGCCCGGCACCATCTACATTAAAGATGTTGATATTGAAAAAGGGATGGGCAGCGGGAAAGTATCCGGTATGGTTTCCGCAACAGATTACCTGAAATTTCACAAGGAACTGGCGGAGGCTACGGAGGCCTTTAACAAAACGAAAGCCGAAAAAGAACCAGGTGCAGCCACCGCAGCGGCAGCCCCGGCGATGGCCCCCGCTAGTGGCGCCACTGCCGCCGCCGCTCCCGCTGTTACAGCCGCTGCGGCTATGCCGCCAGGCAAAGCCTCTTCCGCAGGTACATCCAGTGCTCCACCGTCTTCCGGCGGATTCAAACCCGCTCCCGGTACTAAATTTGACAAAAACGATGCAGTGGCTCCGGTTAAATCGGGGTACACAAGAAATGCAGATCCGGAGTATAAAAAGATGCTGGCGGAATTTTTTGAGCGGTTCGTTAAAGCCCATGCAGATAGTTATGTATCAGCTTACGTGCTTGATATTTTCCGGGAAGAACTGAATCCCGGAGATCTGAACAGGATCCATGCCCTGCTCTCCAATAATATGCAGCGGTCGGTTGCCGGTAAAGGAGTAACCGATTACCTTGCCGGGTTAAATAATTCCAAGGAAGGACAGTTTGTAGAGGACTTCACACTGGAAACGCCGGACGCCAAAAATATACGTTTCAGCGATCTTAAAGGAAAGTATGTATTAATTGATTTCTGGGCAAGCTGGTGTGGTCCATGTAAGGCATCTTTTCCTCACCTGAAGGAAGTATACCAGAAATATAAAGGAGATAAATTCGAAATCTATAGTATTTCGATCGACAAGAACAAGGAAGCATGGCTGAAAGAATCAGGAAAGCAACAGCTGCCCTGGTTGCAAACGCTTGACACCAAGAACGTTGCTGGAAAGAGTTTTGCTGTTACAGCCGTACCTATGACCTATCTTATAGGCCCGGATGGAAGGATCATAATGAAAGCAGTGGGTTTCGATCCCACAGGTAAAAGCCCGATAGAAAAACAGCTGGATGAACTTTTCGGGAAGAGCACCAGCGCAGTTTCCTTTAACATCAGCGGTGAAATTGATGACCTGAAAGAACCCGCAAAAGTAGTGCTCCGGTTTAGGAAAGGTGATAAAGCCTATTCTGATACAGTACCATTGCTGGGCGGAAAATTTTCCCTGAAAGGCACCTGCGAAAAGCCGGATGTCAGTATGTTGTATATCGTTAAGGAAAGTGATGATCCAAGGATACGGATAGCTATGGGATATGACGGCGGTATTAAGGGAAGAGATGGTATTGCCCTTTATCTCGATCAGGGAAATATCAAAATAAAGGGAACCACGTTAAAAAATGCCACCATAACAGGTTCTGCTTCGCACAATGATTTTCTTGCCCTGCAACAGACGTTACAGCCGGTGTATGCCAGGCTTAATGCTATTGAGGAAGAAATGGGCAAGCTTCCTGCCGATCAGAGGAACGGCCCCGAATTTATTAAATTAAGAGATCAGATCAGGGCTATTTTCCCGGAAATGCAGCCGCTTGAAACAGCCTTCATCAGGTCACACAGGAATTCCTATGTCAGCTGGAACCTGGTTGCAGACAGGAACGTAGTAGGCAACGCTGCTGAATACAAACAATTGGTGTATAGTTTTGGCCCGGAATTTCTTAATACAGCTGATGGCAAAAGAGTTATTGAACGGATGAATATCTCCGTCAGAACTGCCGTTGGACAACCAGCGCCGGATTTTGCGCAGCATAACACGGATGGTAAACCGGTAACCTTATCTTCCTTTAAAGGAAAATATTTATTGCTTGATTTCTGGGCAAGCTGGTGTGGTCCCTGCCGGGCGGAAAACCCGAACCTCGTGAAGTCATACCATAAATTCAGGGATAAAGGTTTTGAAATACTGGCAGTATCTATCGATGACAAAAAAGAAGCCTGGCTCAAAGCCATTACGGAAGATCAGCTTCCATGGGTGCATGTAAGCGACCTGAAAGGACAACAGAACGAAGCCGGCCTGTTATATAACATACTGGCGGTGCCGCAGAATTTCCTGCTGGATAAAAACGGTGTCATCATCGCAAGAAATCTGCGTGGTGAGGAACTGGAAAAGAAGCTTTCTGAAATATTGAATTAAAAGCCTTTTATTTATGCTGTTACGATTGATAGCAGGGAGCCTCCTTTGCCTGCAGGCTTCCTGCGTTTTTGCACAAGTGGATTTTCGATGGAAAGAAAGTTCCGCTGCGGGACACAAGTACCGGTATGTTACCGGCGATCCGCTGAGGGCCCGGTTCTATACTCTCAAGAATGGGCTTACCGTTATTCTTAGCGTAAATAATAAACAACCAAGGATTCAGACTCTGATGGGAGTGAGGTCAGGAAGCAATAGCGATCCCAAAGAACATACGGGCCTGGCCCACTATCTGGAACACCTGTTGTTTAAAGGAACGGATTCATATGGATCCCTTGATCCGGCTAAGGAAAAAGTATATATAGACAGAATTGAACAGTTGTATGAGCAATATGGTAAAACAACCGATCCTTTACTGCGTACCGCTATATATCATGAAATAGACAGCGTTTCCGGGATTGCAGCGAAATACGCCATTCCAAACGAATATAGTAAAATGATGAGCATGATTGGTTCAAAAGGAACCAATGCCTATACTACCGTGGAGGAAACCGTATATAAGGAAGATATTCCTGCCCACGCATTGGATAGGTACCTGGCTATACAGGCGGAGCGCTTCAGGAACCCGGTATTCCGGTTATTTCATACGGAACTGGAAGCTGTGTACGAAGAGAAAAATATTGCATTGGGAAAGGATCAGAACCGGGTGTGGGAAACGATGATGTCTGCAGTATTTCCAACTCATAACTACGGTCAGCAAACCACACTTGGCACAACGGCGCATCTCAAAAATCCTTCGTTGACAGCGATCCGCGAATTTTATAATACGCATTATGTGCCCAATAATATGGTGTTGGTAATGACGGGGGATTTAGATCCGGATGAAGCGATCCTGAAAATAGCGCGCGCTTTCGGCTATATGGTTCCCAAACCCTTAAAGGAATATAAGGGGCCCGTGGAATTGCCGATCCAGGCGCCGGTGGAAAAGGAAGTAACAGGTCCGGATCCTGAATCCGTAATGCTCACTTTCCGGTTGCCAGGGGCGGCAGACATTACCTCTGGCGCTATCCGGCAGGTGATTTTACAGCTGCTGTCTAACGGAAAAACCGGCCTGATAGATGTTAACCTGCTTAAGCAGCAAAAGGTATTGCACGCCGGGGCCTTCGAGTATCCGCTAAGGGATTATTCTTTATTGATGCTTTTTGGAGTAGGGCGGGGGCAATCACCCGGACAACTAAAAGACATATTACTGTCCCAGATTGATCTGCTCCGTAAGGGAGCGTTTGATGATCTGATGATAAAATCCATCGTGAGTAATTATAAGCTATCTCTATTGAATAGTTTCGATGATAATATGGAACGTGCTTCTGTATTGCTGAAATCCTTCATGGCAGACAGATGCAGCGGGTGGGACAAAACAGTTGGTATCACTGCGCACATGTCTGTACTCACCAGGTCGGATATCATGAAGTATATGAATCAGTATGCCGGTGAAAACAATTACGTGGCAGTATATAAAAAGCAGGGATACGCCGGTGACCTGGTAAAGGTGGAAAAACCGGTAATCACGCCTGTTTCCATTAACCGCGACACCAGTTCTTTATTCCTTAGGAGGATTGCAGGGATGCCGGCGCCAACGGGCAAACCACACTGGACGGATTATCATAAACAAATCAGTAAAGCGAACATTGGGCCGGCAGAGGTGCTGTATGTTCAAAACAAGGATAACGATCTGTTCCGGTTGCATTACCAGTTTGATATGGGGAAATGGAATAAAAAAGAACTGGAAATTGCGGCTGCATATCTTGGGTTTTTAGGAACAGATTCGCTTACCGGGCAACAGATCAGTCAATCTTTTTATAACCTGGCCTGCAACTTTGAGATCAATACCGGAACAGATAATATGACGATCACCATTACTGGTTTGGAAGAGAACTTTACCAGAGCTGTGTCATTATTTGAAGACCTGATCAGGAATTGCAGAGGAAATAAAGTGGCACTGGAAAATATGAAGACGGGATTACTAAAAGCAAGGACAGACAAGCGGTCCAGTAAACAGTCAATTGCCGAAGGATTGAGACAGTATGCCATATACGGATCCAGGAACCCGTTTAATACCCAGCTTTCTGCATCATCTATCCAGGCGCTTGACAGCGGGCAGTTGGTTAGTTTTCTGCACGAACTGTTTGGCTATGAACACCGCGTTATTTATTATGGTCCGCAACCATTACCGTCATTTTTGGCGCGTATCAAGCCACTGCATCCATTGCCGGCTTCCCTGAAACCTGTTCCGGCGCCGGCGCTTTTTGAAAAGCAAACCATCAAAAATAATATAGTCTTATTCTTTCCATACGAAATGGCACAGGCAGAAATTTCATGGATCAACAATGGTAATAAGTACAACGTTGACAACAGCGCCCTGATTGATCTGTTCAACAATTATTTCGGGAGAGGCATGGAATCCCTGGTGTTTCAAACAATACGTGAATCCAAAGCGCTGGCCTATTCAGCAAATGCTGTTTATGAGTCGCCTGCTACAAGGGATGGCCGTTATAGCCTGTTGGCTTATGTGGGTACCCAGGTGGATAAACTGAAGGATGCTGCGGCCGCAATGGATCAATTACTGGAAAGTCTGCCCGAATCGGAAACTGCATTGACGGCAATCAAGGAAAATATGCGGAAATCCCTGGCCAGTTCCCGTCTTTCGCAAGATGCCGTGGTTTTTGATTACCTGAGAGCAAAAAAACTCGGTATCAATGAAGACATACGGAAGGTGGTGTATAACAAAATTGACGATGTAACGTTTAACGAGCTGGAGAAATTTCACCGGCAAAATATTTCCGGAAAGCCATACATATATACAGTTTTAGGGCCTTCGGGGAAAATTGATCCCGGTGATCTGAAACGGTTAGGCGATGTAAAGCAGTTGACGCCTGAAGAGCTTTTTGGTTACTGAACAGCCGGATTAATCAAATGTCATATTAGTAAAAGAAATGAAGACGCCTCAGTTATTTTTGAGACGCCTTTATTTCTTTTTGACGGGCTACCGGCCGTATTACAAGATAGCCCGCGTTGCCGCTTTAATAGCTCCTGTCTTCGAATTTTGCATCATACCAATCAGTTCCCACGCCTGCGTATTAAAGTCGCAGGGTAAACTGATCTGCGCCGTGCCCTGGCTACTGGTTCCCAGGTCAAACGTGCGGAGATCGCGCACAATCTGTACATGTGAAAGCATGCGTCCTTCGTTCTCACCTCTCTCTATTTTACTCACGGCATTTTTTTGTACTACGGCTATAAGCAGTTTGCTTTTACTCGCATCGCCTGTAACCTCATACGCAATATTGGCTTTACCGGATTGCAGCTGCGCCTTGATGTTCAGGGTTTCTTCAGCGGGGCCGGCCAGTGCGTTTGCCATTGCATTGGTTACAGCTGCTTCATCTGATCCTATGCAGGATGATTTACCATTAATCACCAGCTGCGGGGTATATACCTGGCTGTTTAACTGTTGACTGTACTGATATTGGCGCTTTGAGTACCGGGGATCGCTGAAGATATCTTTCCAGCCCAGCCGGTTCCAGTAATCCACATGGTACGCCAGTATGTAAATGGGTTTATTCCCGGCTTCCTGTTGAATACGGGCCAGCAGCGCATCAGCGGGTGGGCAACTGGAGCATCCTTCCGAGGTAAACAATTCCAGCACAGCAAATCCATTGCCGGTATGAACGGGTTGCGCTGAAGTGGCACGCTGGTTTGCAAATACCGCAGAAAATAATGTGAGTGCAATTACGGCGCCTATCGCCGTTATCAGTATTAGTTTCATCTTTTGAATTTTAGTTAATTCAAAAGTACCGGCAGGTGGCGGCATACGTAAGCAAAAAAGCCGCCAGGTAGACATTTTCAGCTTTCAACCGGGAGAGAATAACGCTAACGTTCCTCCATCCAGCTAAGAAAGCTGTGAGATTTTTCTTTATTTACAAGCAGTTTATCCGGTGTTTCAATCACCAGCCTGACGTATAGTTTACGGAGAAAATAAGGTTCCACTTCTTTGATGGCCTTGAAATTAATGAGGTACTGGCGGTTAAGCCGGAAAAACTGCAGGGAAGACACCGACTGGGTTATCTGATCAAGCGACTGGCTGATCACATACTGCTGTTTATCAAAACACATTATCCAGGTGGCATCATGGCGTATATAGAAGAAGGCAATGTCTTCCACATTAATAGTCCTGTACTTCTGGTTTTGAAAGATGAGGAAACTGGTTTTACCGCCGGAAGGAGCCAGTTTTGAAAGCAGATCACCAAGATCAGGAATTGTTTTCTGCTGAAAGAAATTTTTCAGTTCATCCACCTTCCTGAGCGCCTCCTGTATATCCTGTTTGGAAAAGGGTTTCAGTACATAATCTACGCCATTATTTTTAAAAGCATCGAGGGTATATTCATCATAAGCCGTGCAAAAGATTACCGGGCAGGTGATCTTTACCGATTTAAATATTTCAAAACAAAGTCCGTCGGCGAGCTGGATATCCATAAAGATCAGGTCGGGCATTACGCCTTCAGACAGGGCACTGACGGAACTTGCCACGCTTTGGTACTGCCCCATGATTTTAGCGCCGGGTTTTAATCCCAGTATAATATTTGCGAGCGACTTGGCTGTTTTAAGTTCGTCTTCAACGATGATGATGTTCATGAATAAGCGGAAGTTTGATTTGAAAAACTTTTTCGTTTCCAATAATATCGATATGCCGGTTCAGCAGATGCTGATATCTCAGGTCAATATTTTTAAGACCCACACCCAGCGAATTTTGTTCCCCCGTTTTCTGCTGGACCTGGTTCTCCACCACTATCCGGTCATCTTCTTCATATATCCTGATATGTAACGGCTTTTCCAGGGAAACGATATTGTGTTTGATACAATTTTCAACGAGCAGCTGCAGCGTGAAAGGAGGAATAAGCGTTTTCAGTGTGTTGGAGCTAAGCGTATTCTCAAAAGTAAAGCCATCCTCAAACCTTGCTTTTTGAAGAAAGAGATAAGCGTTGAGAATGTCCATTTCTTCACTGACATGAATAAGATCGAGTTTACGGCTTTCGAGCGTAAACCGGTAGAAATTGGATAGCTTGATGATGAAGTCGACCGCGTCCTGTTCCCCGCTTTCCACCATCGCCTTCAGGGTATTCAGGCTGTTGAAGAGGAAATGGGGATTAACCTGCTGCTTCAGTAGTTCATACTGCGCACTGAGATTATCACTTTTGATACGTTCCAGTTCCATCGTCACGTGCTGGTTTTCATAATTCTGCTGCAGCAGGTGCAGGAACATATAAAATACCAGGTTGATCAGGATACCTCTTACTTCCACCATCAGCATAACCGGTCCAAAATTGATGTGAGACAGGATCAGTTGCTGAATATAGGCAAGGCCCAGCATTACTACCAGGCCAAATAACAGGCTGCTTATCAGTTTTGCATACGAAATGCTTTGCTTTCGCGGGCTATCATCCTGCCGGGACAGCATGAAAATATTGAAGTACCACATCAGCACGGCGAAGGTGGCTGTAATACCGGCATTAACAGCTGCTTCCGCCAAATGAAAATGATGCTCGGCAATTTGTGGCACGGAAGACAACAGCCCTAGAACAATGGAGCTGACCCATATGGTTGCCTGAGATATTTTAAACCCTGGTTTTTTCATCTGTTGGAAGTCAATCTAATGGCAATAAAAATATTGATTTTTAATTTATCATCAGGAAAAGTTAAAGTATCAGGGGAAAACAGATGGTTTGTGAGAAAATATAGAGTTGATCCGGGCTGCCGGACTTACTTTATCACCAGCATTACCGGTTGGCCACCGGCCGCGTTCCAGCTTATAGGTCAGGTTGTCTGCTACGCCCGGATGCGAGGCTGTGACCACCGTTTCAACGTTTTGCACATCGCCATTGATATAACTGCCAAACCAGTATTTATTATCGGCCTGTTTGTAAGTAACGAGCTGGAATATCTCGCCGGGAACATGCGTTTTGTAACCGGTAAGCGCACTTTGTTGCGCGGAGGTGTTGCCGTACAATACAGACATGCTTTGTTGCTGCCTGTTAGCAAACGATGTGATCACGTGCAGGTTTCCTGCATCAAACATCTCCCGCTTACGTTCCTTGTCAGCTAACGGCAGGTTGAATATATAATCATTTCCGCTGGCTATTTTATGGCAATTGAAACAGGTGGTATTAAACAGGGGTGTGGCGCCCTGGGGTTTAAGCGCTGTTCCGTTAAATTTTGCAAAACCCCAGCCTTTACTATCGGCGAAGCGCTCGTTGTTTTTGGTCATGATCTGCACGCTGTTTAAAGACCCGGCAGCGATGTCGCCATTCCTTTCCTCAATGCTGTTCCAGACCACTTTTACAATGGTGCTGCCTTCCGGAAAAGGATTGATCTGATTTTCCCTGAGGGCTTTTGCCGCAATGGCGTTGCCATACACCACCCGTATACTGTGGTTGTCAAACCGGTTGGTGGTGCTGATCACCTGCCACTCCCGGTAACCGGGTATATACGCTACTCCATTCGCAGCAACGGGGTTTCCGGCTGCCGGGAGTGACTGTTGTTGGAATTGCCGGAATTCCTGTGCGGCTTCATTGATAATTGTGGAGTCGTGATAGGTTGAAGGGCTGATATTCGTCACATATTCTTTTAAAACAGTGATATCCTTTGCAGAAAGCCTGGACCGGGGATGCACGGCCGCATAAGTGGCTAATGGCATTTTTCCTGTCAGCACCATATTCACCATTTCCCACAGGCGTCCCTGCTGGTCGGCAGGGGAGAGCGTGTCCCAGGTCGACAAATTAAACCGGGACCTTGCTGCTGTAACATCTGCGGATACCAGCCATGAAACCGGTGCAATGTGATCATACCAGCTGAATTTTGTTTCATTGGAATGGCAATCGTAACAGGCGCGTTGAAGGATTGCCAGTACTTCATCCGGCGCTTTTATGGGGGCTGTTACCGGGTGGTTTTGAACCGGCTGCCCGATGAATTGTATGCCGGTTACCATCAAAATAAACAGGGCTGTTACCAGGACTGATTTCTTTTTTAGGGTAGCCAATTTCATAAATTATTTTTTTTCTGAGAATTAATAACTATTCGCTTCCATGATGGCCTTTGAAAACGCTTCCGGCGCTTCCTGCGGAAGATTATGGCCTGCTCCTTTGATGATATGGTGTACATGTTTGCCTGTAAACATGCGGGCATACGCGGAACCATCACCGGCAGGAACCACGCCATCTGAGTCGCCATCCAAAGTAACCGATGGAACAGTAATGACAGGCGTTGCGGCCAGTTGTTTTTCAATGGCATCGTATTGTTTTTCACCGGGTTCTATGCCCAACCGCCAGTGGTAGTTGTGGATTACAATGGAAACGTAATCCGGGTTGTTAAAGGAGGCTGCGGACAGGTTATAAGTAGTATCGTCAAAATCCCATTCCGGAGAAACATTTTTCCAGATCAGTTTGTTGAAGTCGTGCCAATTGGCGGCAGCCAGGAACTGCGTGGTTCCATGACCACGTAAGTGGGGCACAATCACCCGGTAGCCCTCAGCAGCCAGTATAGCAGCTACCTTTGCGTAGCTGTGAATATCATAAGGCCATCCGTGCAGGAGGATAACCGGTTGGCCATTTGCGGGGCCGGCTTCAGCATAGCCAACATCAAGTAGTCCGGCCCAGATCTGTTTGATCTCCTGACAGGATGCGGGAGTTTGGCAGCTCTTTTTATCCCTGCGTCCTGTTGCGGCCAATGCCTGCAGGGGTGATAGTTTGGTGGCTGCAAAAGTTAAGGCAGCTGCGCTTAAAAAATGTCTGCGGTTAAATTTTTTTGTCGGTTCCATCATGCTTTCCTGCAGGTGCTTTTGTGCTCCCGGGAGAAACAAAAATAGCCGGCCGGCTAAATAACGGGAACGGGTTTTAGGGTGAGTTGGACAAAATATGGGTTCATTTAGACATATGGTTAACTGGATTTCTTTACCGCGCAGTTGTGATGGATAGGTTAATTGATAAATAACCTTACATTAGCACTCTGACGAACCATATGAGTGCATCCATCACCACATTGCAGCAATTACTATTTGATCTGGCCGGCATACTTCCGGCCGGCACGGCGCCATTATTTGCCATGACGCGGCAGGTAAAACTGGCCGCTAATGAAACGTATATCCGTGAGGGTGATACAGAACGCCGTCTTGCTTTTATTGAACAGGGCATCATGCGGGCGTATATCATTAAAGACAATGGCGATGAAGCTACTTTGTTTCTGCGTTGGGAGAAGCAATTTATCGCTTCTCATGATACGATCATTCACCGGCAGCCTTCCCGCTTTATTTACCGCGCGCTGGAACCCACCACATTACTGGAAATAGATTACGATGTACTGGAAGAAGTACTGAAAACGCACCCGGAGTATGAACCGCTGCGTAACTTCTTCCTGATGCGCATGTTATCGGAATCATTAAATATCATGGAATCCTTTGTAACATTGTCGCCGGAAGAGCGGTACCGCAACCTGCTGACGGAGCGTTTCGACCTGGTGAACCGGGTACCCGATAAATATATTGCTTCCATGCTGGGCATTACGCCTGTGTCGTTAAGCCGTATCCGTAAGCGGATGCTTGATAAGGGGAAGGGATAAATTATCCTTTGTTAATCTGCGAAATTATCTTTTGTTAACTGCATCTGCCGCACCGGTATTCTAATTTTGGGAGATAAATTTCTCAGGGTTATGGAACCGATCATTGAAGCTACAGTTAAGATCTTTAGCATGTCTGCCCTCCGGTATTTCCTGTTGGCGGGTATTCCTTTCATTTTATTTTACCTGCTGTTGCCAGTCAGGTTTAAACATTTTAAGATCCAGCAGAAGCTGGCATCGAAGAAGGATTTTCTCCGGGAGATCTGGTATTCCATGCAAAGCACGCTGGTGTTTACAGGAATTTCTGTTGTGCTGCTGGTTACGCCCGTGCGGCAGTATACCATGATCTATACCGGTATTCATGATTTCCCGGTGTGGTATATCGGTGTGAGCCTGGTGCTAAGTCTTGTGATACACGATACTTATTTCTACTGGATGCATCGCCTGTTGCATCATAAGCAATTATTTAAGCGTACACACCTGGTACATCACCAGAGTATCAATCCTTCTCCCTGGACTTCCTACAGCTTTCATGTCCTGGAAGCGGTGGCGGAAGGAGGAGTGCTGGTGGTTATTACTTGTATGATGCCTATGCACCCGCTTACGGTACTGTTGTTTACGGTGTCGGGATTTATCATTAATGTGTATGGCCACCTGGGGTATGAAGTGATGCCACGCGGGTTCCGGTATACCTGGATGTTTGAGGTATTCAATACATCTGTTCATCACAACCTGCATCATAAAAAGTTCAGGGGAAATTATGGATTGTATTTCCGGGTGTGGGACAGAACAATGGGAACTGAGCACCCGGATTATGTGAAGGAGTACGATCAGCTCCAGGAGCGAAGGTTTGGGCATAAGGCGGTTGTGAGCAGCTGAATATTCTTTAGAAGGCGGATGGATTTACCATCCGCTTTTTTTTACCGAAATTTATTCCCACTGTAGAAATATAGCAGTGGAACAAGATAGTTTTGCCCCTGCGCGAAAATAACCATATCACGAAATAACCATATCAAAACAAAATAACCATACCACGATTTTTTATTGAAAACCATTAACCCAGGGGAAGCTATAGGCCCTTTTTTTAAATTTTAATTATTATTCTATGAAGTCCAAACACGCTGCCGTGGAGCAAACCCACGCGTATGAAAATCCGGGACACTTTATGTTACAGGGAGAGCAATGGCACTATGACCCATCTGCCACTGTTATTGCTCTTTTCAATCAGCAGGCGGCGCTCAGCCCGGACCGCACTGCAGTTGTATTCAAATCAGATGCAATCAGCTACGACATTCTAAACAGGCGATCCAACCAGATGGCGCATTACCTGCTGGAGCAGGGTGTAAAGCCCGGCGACATTATACCGGTATGGATAGACAGGTCCATTGAATGGCTGGTAGCGGTAATAGGGATCTTAAAAACGGGCGCAGCATATGTTCCCATTGATCCTTCGTATCCGCTGAAAAGGATCCGGGTGATCCTGGAAGACACCGGGACCAGCTGCGTGGTTACTACCAGTAAACATACCTTACCGGATGCAGGCAAGTACAACTATGTGAAACTGGATAATGTGGACAGTCTTGATAAATGGTCTGCTATCACGCCGGAGGTGCAGGTAACAGCAAACGACCGGGCGTATATCATCTATACCTCCGGTTCTACCGGTACGCCTAAAGGTGTAATGGTGGCGCACCGGTCTTTACAGCACCTGGTATCGTGGCACAGGCAACGGTTTGAGGTAACCGCAAACGACCGGGTTACCCTCGTAGCGGGGATTGCTTTCGATATTTCTGTTTGGGAAATATGGACTGCCCTTACCTCCGGCGCCACGCTGGTGATAGCTACCAATGAAGAAAGAACGGATGCAGCGGCGTTGTTGCAGTTCTATACCAGGAACGGGATCACGCATGCATTTGTGCCTACGGTGCTGGCGCCTGAACTGGTAGCACTTAGCCGCACTGCTCCGCCTCTTCACCTGCGCTACCTGTTTACGGGCGGCGAAAAACTAAAGCCGGTACTTACACACGGGCTGAGTTATCAACTGGTAGATTATTATGGACCTACTGAGTACAGCATTTTTGCTACCTGCAGGGTAGTGCGCGATGAAAACGGGGAATATGTATCAGCTATCGGACAACCCGTTGCCAATACCCAGGCGTATATTTTAAACCAGTACCTGCAGCCTGTTCCCGCCGGCAGCACCGGTGAACTCTACCTCGGTGGCGAAGGACTGGCGCTGGGATACTGGAACAGACCTGCACAAACCGCTGCCTCCTTTATAGATCATCCGTTTATACCAGGCGCCCGCCTGTACAGAACCGGTGATCTCGCCTCCATACTACCTTCCGGTGAATTAACTTTTTCAGGAAGGACAGACAACCAGGTGAAGATCCGGGGCTTCAGGATAGAACTGGAGGAGATAGAAAAAGCGCTGCTACCTATCGATGGTATCAAAGCCGCTGCCGTTATTACCCGCGACGATGAAAAACATAATAAGTATATCGTTGCTTTTCTGGTGAAGAACTGGGAGGCGGAAGAGCCGGAGATTGCGGCTGTCAGGGCGGTGCTGAAAGATTCACTGCCGGGTTATATGATCCCTTCGCAATTCATCTACCTGGATAAATTACCGGTAACCGCAAATGGAAAAACGGACCAGGCAAGGTTATCACAGCTCGCCGCTGCATATGAAGAAGACAGCGCCGTATATGAACCGCCGGTAACAGCAATGGAAACAACTATTGCAGCCATCTGGGAAAGCGTATTGGGCCGGAAAGCGATTAATAACTCCGACAATTTCTTTGATATCGGAGGCAACTCCGTTCGTGTGGCTCCCGTGGTTACGGCATTGGGAAGAACGTTGTCGTTAAAAGTATATATGAGAGATGTATACCAGTTCCCGGTGCTGAAAGACCTGGCACAAACCCTGGAAGCGCGGCAGGCCCAGGCGGATACTATTGTGCTGGAAGAAGACGTGGAACCTTATGTAGCACTGCAGCAGGATGTGTACTTAAAGCCGGGAACCGTTATCCGCCGCGATTTTGAGGCCATCAGGCTGCAAAACCCCGAAGCCGTACTACTCACCGGTGTAACCGGATTTGTAGGCATCCACCTGCTGAAAGATTTGCTGCTGGCTTCCAACGCAACCGTGTACTGCCTCATCAGGGCCGGTAATGAATATTATGCGATGGAACGGATCAACGGCTGCCTGAACAACTATAACATTCACATCGATGAATCGCTGCGCCAGCGCATTGTGCCGGTAACGGGAGATTTTTCCAAACCGGATCTGGGGTTAACGGAAGCAGGGTTTAAAGAACTGGCGGATACCATCGATGTTATTTATCATTCCGGTAGTTCTGTTAATTTTATTGAGCCGTACTCCTATATGAAATCTGCCAACGTGGAAGGGCTCAGGGAAATCGTGGCCTTTGCAGCCGCCGGCAAAACAAAATGCCTGGTGTTGCTGTCCACTATTTCGGTATATAGCTGGGGACATGTATTCACGCATAAAACCGTCATGAAGGAAACAGATGATATCGGCCAGAACCTGCTGGCGGTGAGTAAGGATATCGGCTATGTAAGAAGCAAGTGGGTGATGGAAGGTATTGCAGACCTCGCGGCAGCGCAGGGATTGCCGGTAATTACCTACCGGCTTGGCTATGCCATGTGCAACAGTGAAACCGGCGCCAGCGCACCTTACCAGTGGTGGGCAGGATTGGTGAAAAACTGTATTGAGTTCAAGGCATACCCTGCATTAAGGGAGTTACGGGAAGGATTGATTACGGTAGACTACATGACAAAAGCCGTCGCTTATATTTCAAAAAAGGAGACGGCCCTGGGTCTTAAATTTAACCTGATTGCGAGCCCGGAAACGAACCTTACGTTGCTGCAGTTTTTTGACCTGCTGAACAGGTATTATTCCTTTGATCTGCGCAGCTTGCCGTATAAAGAATGGAGAAAGATCTGGGAAGATGATCCTGCCAACAGGTTGTATGCACTCACCAGTTTGTTCAAAGACAATATGCACGAAGGACTGTCTACCGTTGAGCTGTACCAGGATACTTACGTTTGGAATAACACCCACGTGGCTACTTTCCTGGAAGGCAGCGGTATAGAAGAACCCGTTTTTGACAAGGCATTGCTGGACCGTTACCTGAGATACCTGGGGGTATTGCCGGTACACCAATCAGCGCAGGTGGCTTATCCTTCGTAGTTCATCATTACCTTTGCAGCGATGAGTGATATTATTGTTGCTGTATTTAAGTATGTAGGTTTTTTAAAAAAGATAAGATCTACAAAATTTGCCCGGATGGATACAAAGCTGTTTTCACCACTGTGTTTCCTGATAGCAGTTTTGTTATTGCTTGTATTGGTTTTGGAAAGATAACCGGGATAAAAGATGCCCGTCGCAGATTCTATGTGACGGGCATCTTTTTATTATATTATTTCAATATCCAGATACCGGCGCTGCCGGGTTTTCTTTCATCGGTTGCTTTTTTCAGCAAGGTATCACCGGCAGAAAGGTTGCCGAATATTTCAATGCCAGCGTCTACCGTTATGCCCTGGCGTACATCTACCCACTCTGCCTGACCCTGGTGTACTCTTATCACAAATTTCCTTTCCTGCGTAGTGGCTACGGCTGCAAACGGTACAATGAACGAGGTAGTGCCGCGTTCCAGTGGCAGCTTTACATACGCAAAAGCGCCTGCTTTGAGTAAGTGATCGCTGTTGTCAACCTGGAACTCCCACAATTCGGTGCGGGTGCCGGGATCGATGGTCTCGGATTTACGGGTGAGCGTGGCTTTAAAGCGTTGGGTGGGATAGGCATCAACGCGGAAGTCGATATTTTTTGAAGGACTTGCCGCTGCGGTATATATCTCGGGAACGGCTGCACGAAGACGCAATGTGCGGTTATTCTGAACGGTAAGCAGCATGGCGTTGGTACCTACAAGTGCACCGGGATCTGCTTTACGCGCGGTAACTACGCCGTCGAAAGGAGCAGTGATATACAGGTAGCCGGAAACTTCCTTATAGGACTGTGATTGTTTGCTGGCGGCTATATAGGAGGAGCTGTCGGCCAGCATTAAATTGCGGCTGCGCTCCAGGTCAACCGGCGCAACGATGCCCGGTGTTTTCGCCTGCGACGCCCTGTAAAGACGTTCATAGTTATCCCTGCTGGAAGCCCATTTCGCTTTGGCCGATTGTAACGTAGCTTCGGATTCCGCCAGCCGGCTGTTAATTTCCGGGGCTTCAATTACCGCCAGTGTTTGCCCTTTTTTTACACGGTCGCCCAGGTCCACTTTCATACTGCGTACAAAGCCCTGTACTTTGGCAAACAATTCGGCCGTTTCGTAGGGGATGAGTTCTGCCGGTAACTCTATTGTTTTTTTAACGGTGTCCTGCTTCAAAATGAATACCGGCACGCTATCCGGTGCGGGGCTGTCATTTTTATGCTCCGGTTGCTTCGGTGCATTGCCGCAGGCTGTCCATGTTATAACCAAACTTATAAACGCGATGGATCGCATATGATTAAATTTATTTTTTTTAAGATTGTTTGTCGTGATGAATACTGTTTACATCATCCGGATCTAAAGAAACAGCTACAAATTTCCTTCTTCCAATGATCAGTTGATATACGGGTGGCAGGAAAAATAGTACGCTGATGGCTGAAAACAAAAGGCCGCCAATCACCGCAATGCCTAACGGGGCGGTTTGATCGCCTCCTTCGGAAAGGCCTGCTGCCATTGGGATCATGCCGGCTATCATGGCGGCGCTGGTCATCAGGATAGGACGCAGCCGAGTTTCCGCTGCGCGGAGATGGCCTGATTGAATGCCTTCTTTCCGGTTATACTCGGCGCTGGTGATGAACAGTACAGCATTTGCAATGGCTACGCCAACAGCCATAATAGCGCCCATATACGACTGGATATTCAACGTGTTGCCGGTAATAAAAAGAAACAGCAGCGAACCCGCTATTACTGCAGGTATAATGGACAAGGTAGCCAGTGCCACACGAAACGACTGGAAGTAAACGGTCATCAGCAGGAAGATCACGATGATAGCGATCAGCAATCCAAACTGGAGGCTGGTAAGCGTTTGCTGTAACAGCTGTGGTTGTCCGCGCAGCAGGATCTTTGCGCCATTGGGTAGTTTACCCATGCCGGAAATGATGTTGTTTACTTTATTGAAAACGGTTCCGGCATCCTGCCGGTGAATGTTTGCGGTGATGGTGATGTAGCGTTGCTGGTTGAGGCGATCGTATTCTCCGGCAACAACCGTGCGTTTCCAGGTGGCTATTTCGCTGAGGTAGTGGGTATTGCCAATGCCGCCGGATATGGGAATAGCTTCCAGTTGCGCGGTGCTGTTCATCCGGTATTCGGGGTATTGCACCTGTACCTGGTAGGCGGTTCCGGTTGTTTTATCGAGCCAGTAATTAGGCGAGGTAAAACGGCTGGAGGAAGTAGCGGTTACGATGGAACGGGCAGCCTGCTCGCCGGAAATGCCGAGCTGCCCTGCTTTTACACGGTCTACTTCCAGCCTGATGGCGGGATAATCCAAGGGGGTGGCAATTTGCAGATCACGTAAGGAAGGGATGGCAGACAGTTGTTGTACCAGTTGCTGCGCTGTTTTGCGACCTTCTGCGAGGTTGCGGTTTACCACAGCTATTTCAATAGGGTTAGTGCTTCCGAGGTTCAGCACCTGTTCCACGATGTCGCCCGGTTCAAAAGAAACCGTGGCTGTTGGAATTTCTTTGGCAACAGCGGTGCGTAATTTCTCTCTGAAAACAGCTATCGGAATCACCTCTTTCTTCAGCTTTATTTTTGTTACTGATTCATGCGGACCACCGGTCCATAGGTGGATATAGTTTACGGGGAAACTGGATGGCTGTGTGCCAATGAAGGCGGAGGTGATGTCGGTGTTGCCTTTGCCGGCAATACTATCAGAAAGATGCAGCAGTTTCCTGGTGGCGTCTTCTGTCCGTTCAAAGCGGGTACCTACGGGCAGGCGTAAACGAATTTGTGTTTGGCCGCTGTCGGTTTGCGGGAACAGTTCTGTGCCGGTAAAAGAGAACAACAGCACTACGAGCAGCAATGATATGGCAAGGAACAGAGCGGTGAGCCATCCGAAACGGGTATGGAAACGTTGCCCGGAGCGGATATATTGCTGTTTCAGTTTATAATAAAAGCCGGTGTCCTGTTGCGTTTGATGGTCCTTTAGTAACCAGTTGGCTGCTACCGGTACAAAAGTTTGCGATAACAGGAAAGAGGCGATCATGGCAAAACCTACGGCCAGTGATAAAGGCAGGAACATGGCTTTGGGCACGCCATTCATAAACAGGGAGGGTACAAATACCGCGAGGATACTCAGGAGGATCAGCAGTTTTGGCGCCGCTATTTCCCGGCAGGCGTCTGCGATGGCGCGCGCTTTATTTTTGCCCGATTCCTGGTGGCGGTGAATATTCTCAATAGTAACAGTAGCTTCATCTACCAGTATCCCTACGGACAGCGCCAGCCCTCCCAGCGTCATGATATTGATGGTTTGGCCGGCGAGGTATAAGAGCGTAGCTGCGGATAACAATGCCAGCGGGATGGTCATGATCACGATGAGTGCGCTGCGTTTGTCGCCCAGGAAAAACCATACCATCAGGCCGGTGAGGAGGGCTCCCAGTCCGCCTTCAAACAACAGGCTTTTCAGGGAGTTGATCACGTACCCCGACTGGTCAAATTCGTAGGTTACTTTTATATCCTCAGGGATGGCCGCCTGCATGTCGGGCAGTGCAGCCTTTACTCTTTGTACCACATCCCAGGTGGAGGCATCGGCGCGTTTTGTTACCGGGATATAAACAGAGCGTTTGCCGTTTACCAGTGCATAGCTGGTAGTTACATCAGCGCCCAGCGTAACGTTGGCAATATCTTTTACGTATACTGCCGGTCCGGCGCCGGATTGCAGCGGTGTATTCTGTAAATCCTGCAATGTTTCAATGACGCTGTTTTGCGGGGTGATGTAAGTGGTATCGCCAATGCGCACATTGCCGGCAGGAGAAATCGTGTTGAACTTAGCAATGGTTTGTACCACCTGGTCCGGTGAAAGATTATGCCCGCGCAGTTTTTCCGGATCTACGGTGATCAGCACTGTTTTCTGGTTACCACCAAAAGGCGGAGGGGCAGACACGCCCGGTAGCGTTGAAAACATAGGCCGTACGCGGAACAGTGCCAGATCTGATATTTCTCCCAGTGATCTGCTGTCGGAGCTGAATACGAGTTGTCCTACCGGCACGCTGCCGGCGTCGAAGCGGGTAATAAACGGCGGCACGGTACCGGGCGGCATAAACGCCCTGGCCCTGTTCACATAACCGACTACTTCCGCCATTGCCTGGCTCATATCGGTGCCTTCATTAAATTCTATTTTGATGAGAGCAGCCCCCTGTATGCTTTTCGACTCTACATATTTAACACCGGTGATGTATAGAAAGTGGTATTCATAATAAGAAGTAACAAAACCTTCTACCTGCTCGGGCGACAAGCCACCGTAAGGCTGGGCAACATATACAACCGGCAGTCCCAGACGCGGGAATATGTCCACCTTTGCGTTGCGGATGGAGAGGAAAGAAAAAAAGAGGATGGCAATAGCAGCTACCAGTATGGTGACGGGATGCCTTAATGCCGAAATGATTAGTTTCATAAAGAATGATTCGTTATTTCAGTTTATCTGTAAAAACATGCAGGTTGCCATTTGCTGCAGCCAGCTCCAGTAATGCATGCCATGCCTGCAGGAATGCGCCGGCTTCGCCTGTTTCCGCTTTCAACAGTTCATATTGTCCCTGCATCAGGCGGGTAAAGTCTACCAGCCCGCTTTCATAGCTGAGTTTCAATCCATCGAAAGCATATCGCGCTGCCTGCGATTGTATTAATGCCTGGCGTGCAATCAGCAGGTTCTGGTCGTAATTAAACTGTGCTGTTTCCTGTTGCTTTTGCAGATTCAGTGTTACCTGGTCCAGTTGTGCTTCGTCAGATTTCAACAGTAGCCGGTATTGTTTTTTCTGAAGATTTACCTGTGAAAACTGCAGGATGGGGAAGCTCAGCTGGATACCGGCGCCATAGTTTTTCCGGGAAAGCGACCAGCCGTCTGCTTTATTGATGTTGCCGGCGGCATCCACGCCGGAACCGCGGGCATAGGCATTTGCCCAGAGATCCAGTTTCGGGCGCCAGGCGCGGCCGGCTTCCTTTAGCGCGGCTTCACTTACTTCTTTTTTTGTTTGATAATATTGGAAAGAAGGATGTGCCGCAACATTTGTAGTGGTATCCGCGCCGGAAGGGAACTGGCTTGTCAGCGAAGTATCTGCCAGTAAAATATCGTCCGGTTTACCCGGCAGATCCGCAAGACGGGCGAGTTCTGTAACCTGTGCATAGTATTGCCGTTGCGCGGTCAGGAGGTCCATCCGGGCCTGCGCCAGCACCGACTGGAACTGTGTGGTGTCAATACCGGGCCGTAACCCCTGTTGTGCCAGTACCAATGATTGCTGCAAACCGGCTTGTGTGCGTTCGATATTTGCCTGGTAGCTCAACAATAATTTTTGCAGGTACACGGCATCGAGGTAAGTGTATATGGCTAAGTACTGCTGGCGGAAGAGCGCTTCATTGTAATAGCTGCCTGCCAGTTTATATTGGGCGGTAGCTTTTTCTACCGCAGCCTGGCGTTGCCCGAAGGTGAGCGGATTCCATTTTACCAGGGCCGTTAAAGCAGTACCCGGAACCGGGTCGTAGGTATTTCCTGTGGATGGCGGGCCGCTGATAGGTAAAAGTAAACCGGGATAGCTCATGCCCGTGATATTGTTGTAGGTGGCGTATCCTGCCTGATACCCCGCGGTAAGCTCCGGTATCAGTGAATTCCGGGCCATACGTATATTATATTCTGCTGCCCGGGACTGTTGTTCAGAAGCCTTTACCTGCGGCTGCGATTGTACCAGTGATAGTAATTCTTTGATGCGGATGGTTCTTTGCTGTGCTATACCAGATAATGATAGCGTGACAAAACAACCGCAGATCAGCATCTTCTTATGGTAAACGTTCATTTATCAAACTGTTTAGAAGTATGGTCCGGTTTTTCTGGTGGGAAATGTTCCGTTAAGGTATTACAATCATTGGATATTTTTCAGTAAAAACCCGATACCTGCTGCTGTGGCCCCGGTACTTTTTTAAACCGCCATAAAATGGCCACCGTAACAATGGCGATAGCGATGGGGAAAGAAGGGCCCCAAGCCGCCGCACAGGCGCCGGCAAAGCCAGCTACCATGAAGCGAATGAAGGCCACTGTTATTACCACAGAGCCGGGAGTGATCATGGCTACGGCAACTGCATCTGTAAACTGTTGTTCATTTAACCACGCACGTTCCTTTACTACGCCACTGCCGAAAACCAGTGCGCCGGCTTCTTTTTCGGGAGAGATTTTTTTTCGCGGAGATTTCAGCCAGCAGTAAGAGGAGTTGAATAGCTTTGTCGATCCGTAGTTTACGGATATAATTTCCGGAGGAAAGGTTATCAAAATATTTAGAGAACTCCCGTGATAAATAGGCGGGTGCACCTGCAGGGTTTCTGACACTCCCGTGCACTTTCCACGAGGATTTCGAGGTAAAATGTACGCATTTGCGTACATTTTACGGTTTGGGTAGAATTCAAAATTGAAATAGACATAATTATCCTTGACATATTCAGATCGATGGACGATTATGTAAAAGAACTTTGGGACATAGAATGATCTTATATCTGGCAAACCATCTTACAAGGGAAGTTCTGATTCACTATTAATCGTTGTTTTTTACCCAATTCGATTTGCATCCGAAAATAATGTTTATTGGGTATCGCTCCCGCTAAAACCTCATTGGGTGCAAAACCGTATAATTGACAATTAGGTATTTGGTTATAACTTTTTACAGCATGCTCCAGTATGGCGGTTAATTCGTGGGTGTCAGCAATAGATTTTGTAAATAGAAATCGATACTTAAATATTTTGTTAGCCGCTTCGACCATGCTATTGCTTTGTATGATATCAAGTTGGGCTATCAGTTTCTTCCATAGCAGCCCCGGTTTATTAAGCCAACCTTCCAGATTTCCCTTATTTTCCATACCATCATCAGTAACGAGCGTACCTTCCTGGTGCATCAGACCGAATTTTTGCAACACTTCTTCCAATGTTTGCCTGGCCACTTCGCTATTATATTCAGTAGCTACCTTGCAGGCAAGAATAGCCCTGCTAAGATTGTCACGGATGACATAAATATAGTGCTTCACCCCATTCATGGTTTTAAATAGTGTAATGTCCTGATGCAAGACTTTCAATGCTTCATCTGTACGAAAGGGAGTATACTTCTTTGTTTTTCTGATACATTTCTTCGTAATATTCAATAGTCTGCAATATTTGTAGAATGTGCTAAGGCTGCAATGAATCTTCTGATCTCTTAGCCTTGTAAAGAATTAAAACAATGTTTCTGTCTGCTCCAGGCTTTCCATTGTTTGAATGAAAAAGGAAGGCGCCTCCATATTGCCTTGCTTAATTCATTTTCACTGCTGAAACGTAGGAGTATTTCTATGCTTCTTCTGACTCTTAATACCTGAGTAGATTTGACGGGTGATAAAGCTGTCAATTCCTTATATATCGAAACCAGATAAAATAGGGATTTCACAAGAACCTTCAACCTGGCATTTTCTCTTTTTAAGCGAAGAAGCTGAGTTTCATCTGACCTATCCTCATTTGGAGGATAAGGTGTCCAGAAGGATTGAATATTTTTTCCTTTCCATCTTTGTTTGGTGGATCGTGGAATTGAATTAGTTACATCGTACTGCAGTTTATTACTGGCATATTGGAGCTTTAAGTCCGAATGATAATTACGATAAGCAGAAGGCATGAGGGTTTAAAAGGATTATGTTTGGGCAGCAAAATTAGATAATCTTTAGTTATAGTTTTGATATACGAATATGCGTATATCGGACGTTCGGAGAGATTCCGGAATAGCGTGTACGCATTTGCGTACATCTTAGCTCGTAATATCTGTAAGATATGTATAATGGAAACACTATGAGATGAACCAGCCTTCATAAAGCCAACATATTAGTAATTATCACCCTGTTTTCCCTTCCCGCAGAAGCCGCCTGTACCAGAAATTTCAATTCCCATCTTTCCCATAAGGTGGTAAACTCGCCACCAACAAACGTTTTCCCCGCTCTTTCCGGGTGTGTAATAATTTATAATTATAGCTAATACGAATTTATTTATAAAATAATAATATTTGTTACTAATTTATACAGCAAAATAGATGGCCATTGCCTTTGGGAGACCTGGCTTTTTTCTAGCCATATAAATTGTATTCCACGATATGATTTATATAAAAGAAGAGATATGAATATACCAGATGCTGAATTAGTAGTGCGGTTACAAAACCACGAAGTAAGCGCCTTTGATAGTTTGTATTGGAAGTATCACGGGGCTGTATACCGGAATATTTTCAAGTTTGTGAAAGATGATGTGGTTACAGAAGATATTCTCCAGGATGTTTTCGCACGCCTGTGGGAAAAGCGACAGGATATCGAACCAGACCAGTCTGTAAGTGGTTGGTTGTTTGTGATCAGTTTTAATATGTGTGTATCTTTTGTAAGAAAAAAGCTGCGTGAACAGGCTTTCCACAAAAACATCTTCCAAACCGACGCCGATGATGCAGTAGCCATCGAGCGTAAAAACATCGACGAAGAACAATATCATTTACTGGAGCAGGCGATTTCAAAACTATCTCCTAAAAAAAGAACAATAGTAACAAGATGTAAGCTGGAAGGTAAAACCTATGAAGAAGTGGCGAATGAACTGAACATCTCCCGTAATACTGTAAAAGAACATCTTTCTGCCGCCATGATCAAGCTAAACGACTATATGCAACGCAACGGCGACCGTAAGTATATTGTGCTGCTGATGCTGTTCCTGAACTAACATGATTCATAAGCAAACGAATCCATTTCATATTATCTTTTAATTAATATTTTGTTTTTTCAAAAAAAGTTCAAAAAGGACCCACCCGTTTTTATTAACTGCGCGTATTTAGATTAAACTATCACGCTAGTGCCCAACAGAAAGGAATATCTCAAACAGCTGTTAAGTAAAGATCAATGGACTGCCACAGAGCAGGAGTGGATGGTAGAATACCTCGATACCAATGATTTTTCCGAATTGGAAACAGTAGCCGCCGAATATTTTGAGGCCGACCTCCTAACGGCAAAGCATATATTAGATAAACGCCTGTCAGGCAGGATGTTGAATAACATTCACCAGCGTATAGGCGTTGCAGATAGTTCTTTCAAAGGTATTTTCCGGTTGTTCAAACACAAAGCCGCAGCGGCAGCCGCCGTATTACTGCTGGCGGGAGCCGCCTGGTATATGTTGCTCCACGACCGCGTAAAACAAAAGATATTTGCCACCACCTCAGAACGGCAAACCGTGAAATTACCCGACGGTTCAGTGGTACATCTGGAGAAAGGCTCCAGTATCACCTACCCGGAAATATTTGATAAGAAAAATCGTGAAGTAATATTAAAAGGAGAAGCTTTCTTTGAAATCAACCATGATGCGAAACATCCTTTCATCATCTCCTCTTCGCTGATCAACACTACCGTACTGGGTACCTCCTTTAACATGGAAGTGCACGAAGGTAACACCGCCAGGGTAGTAGTGGTATCAGGAATGGTACAGGTGAACACCCGTGAAGGCAAACCGCATAAAAATGGCCAGCTGGTATTAACAGCCAACAAAAGCGCGGTATATAACCCGGCCTCGCAAGACCTGCTGTTACAGGATGGAACAGAAGATGCCAGATTCTTTGCCCAGAAAATGAGCGGCAAATTCATTTATAAGGGAGAGCCTTTGTCCAAAGTGGCAACAGACCTGCAGCGATATTATAATGTGCCGGTAATAACCGACCAAAGATCGGCACGGTGCAGGTTCTATGGATCTTTTAACACAGTGGACGATTTAGATAAAGCACTTGCATTAATTGCTTTTTCATTAGATGCCAGAGTCAGAAAAGATAATATCAATAAAGGATATATCATCGTTGGTGGGAACTGTAAGTAATAAATAACGACCGCTATATCGTTAACCAAACTATATTTCAACATGAGAAACTGCTATCAACAAAGCTGAACCAAAATTTAAGAAGTAGAAAGATTTAAGTCTGGTATACTATCCTGGTGGCCTTTAGCCTGAAAGAACTTCATGCTGGTTAGTCAACTAAGTGATCACGAAAATTGATCACAGGGCTGTCTATTGCCAATACTTACCGTAAATAAACCGTAGAATTATTTTCAACCAAACTAAACAGTACATGATACAAGTAATACCCTTACCGCCCGGCTAACATATTGCCATGATATAGTTGATTGAAAAATACCCTGCTTATGCAGAAGGCCTTCTATTGCCCGGTTTTGTCCAAAAATCGGAACGGGAAACCTATGGCCCAACGAAACCAATAAAAAACAATTATGTTCAGAAGAAAACTATCATTCATCTATTGCTTACTGCTCCTGCTGGCAGTGACGCAAGCCCATGCCGGCACCGGTTTGCAGGACGCGCTCGATAAGAAAATTACGATCGAATTAAAGAATGTCATTTTAAAAGATGCACTGGAAAAGATAGGCAGCCTCGCAGAAGTATCCTTTGTATACGTGGGCAATGAAGCACTGGATGTTAATAAGGTAAGCGTGAATGCTCACAACGAAAAAGTAGGCGATCTCCTTAATAAACTGCTTACTCCTTACTCGCTTTCCTATAGCGTGATGTACGACCGCGTAGTGATTAAACATGACAGTGGTAAAAAACTGAACCCACTAACGGTAACGAATACACTGCTAAAGATCAATGTTCCCGTTACAGATGTAAAAGGAGTGGTGACCAATGAAAAGAAAGAACTCCTGCCAGGTGTAAGCATCATTATCAAAGGTACCTCCCGTGGGGTAACCACCAACGATAAAGGCGTATTTGAACTGAAGAAGATCGCCAACGATGCTATCCTCGTATTTAATTTTACCGGGTATAAAACAGAAGAAATCAGTGTCGCAGAATTCAGAAGCGGCGCACTTACCATCGTACTGAAAGAAAAACCTACCCGCCTCCAGGAAGTAGTGGTAACCGGTTTCCAGAGCATCGATAAAACCAAATTCTCCGGCGCCGCTACCCGGCTGAAAGGAGAAGATGTAAGAATCGATGGGATGACAGACGTAAGCCGCATGCTGGAAGGAAAAGTAGCCGGTGTAGCCATTCAGAACGTATCCGGGACCTTCGGTACCGCCCCCAAAGTACGCATCCGCGGCGCTACCTCTATTAATGGCGACAACAAGCCATTATGGGTGGTAGACGGTGTCGTACTGGAAGACGTGGTAAATATCTCCAACGATCAGCTCTCCAGTGGTGATCCCACTACCTTGCTGGGTTCCGCAGTAGCCGGCCTCAACTCCAACGATATCGAAAGCTTCGACATCCTGAAAGATGCCGCAGCAGCGGCGTTATATGGCGCCCGCGCCATGAACGGAGTAGTAGTGATCACCACAAAAAAAGGTCGTGCAGGCAAGCCCGTTATTAACTATAGCGGCAACTTCAGCACACAGCTGAAACCGAACTACAACAACTTTAATATCATGAACTCCGGCCAGCAAATGTCGGTACTGGCCGAACTGGAAAGAAAAGGTATCCTCAACTCCGATATCCTTTCACAGGGAGATATCGGCGTATTCGGTAAATTATATGAACAACTGGATGCAGACGCAGATGGCAACTTCCCGGTGGAAAACGATCCCGAACATAGAAAGGAATTTTTACTGCGTTATGCCAAAGCCAATACCGACTGGTTTGGACTGCTCTTCCGCAACAACTTTGTACAGGAACATTCCCTCAGCATCTCTTCCGGTACGGATAAATCACAATCCTATTTCTCTACCAGCTTTTATAGCGATAACGGCTGGACCCTCGCAGACAAAGTAACCCGCTACACACTGAACTATCGTAACACCTATAAACTTTCCGACAGGTTATCCGCCGGGTTCTCTTCACTGGCCTCTGTACGCCGTCAGAAAGCGCCCGGCGCCCTCACCCGCAGCAGTAACCCTGTGGAAGGACAATACGACCGCGATTTCGATATCAACCCATTCAGCTACTCACTGAATACAAGCCGCACACTTACTGCCTATGACCAAAATGGACAATTGGAATACTTCAGAAGAAACTACGCTCCCTTCAATATCATCAACGAACTGGAAAATAATTACCTCGATCTGAACATGATGGATTTACGCCTGCAAGGCGACCTGTCTTTTAAACTCACCAAAAACATCCGCTACGAATTTACCGGTGCTATCAGGTATGTAAAATCTTCCCGTGAACACCAGATCACAGAGAACGCCAATATGGCCAACGCTTACCGCGCTGCCGGTAACGCTACCATCGCTGAAAGGAATAAATTCCTCTACCGCGATCCGGAAAACCCCGACGCACAACCGGTAATAGTATTGCCCGCCGGTGGTTTCTATAACCGCACGGAAGACCAGCTGCTGAACTACGATTTCCGCAATGGCCTCAACTACTCCGATACCTTCGCCCAGAAACATAATATCAACGTACTGGTAGGTCAGCAGGTAAAGTATGCCGATCGCCAGAACGCTTCCAATACCGGCTACGGTTATCAGTATGAAAATGGCGGCGCCACTTTCACCGACTACCGCATCCTGAAACAAACCATTGAAAGCAATTTTCCTTACTTCGGCATGAGCCGGGACTATGATCGCTTCGCCGCTTTCTATGCCACCGGTACCTATGCCTATAACAACAAGTATAACTTTACGGCTACCGGCCGCTACGACGGTTCGAATCGCCTCGGACAATCCCGTAAAGCAAGATGGCTGCCCACCTGGAGCGTGGCCGGTTCCTGGAATATAGACCGGGAGGCTTTCGCCGCTAACATCCGCCAGCTGGACTATCTCACGCTGCGCGCCAGCTACGGCTTAACCGCGAGCATGGGCCCCGCCACCAATTCAAACATCGTATACCAAACCGTTAACACCAACAGACCACACCTCACAGAAGTAGAGTCGGTGATCCGCTTGTCGCACCTGCAAAATGATGAACTTACCTGGGAAAAATTATACACCACCAACATCGGTATCGATGGAGGGTTTTTCAACGGCCGCCTCAACTTTAGTATAGATGCTTACACACGCAAAAGCTTTGACCTGATCAGCCGCATCAAAACTTCCGGCATCGGCGGGGAAATGTTTAAAGCCGCCAACTATGCAGATATGGATTCAAGAGGAGTGGAAGTAATGATAGGCGGTGATGTGTTCCGTAGCAAAGACTGGGGCTGGAAATCCAATGTTACACTCGGATACAGCGTAAATAAAATCACCAACGCAAAAAATATTCCCGGCATCTTCGACCTGGTAGTGGCAGAAGGTGGTAACACCGAAGGTTACCCGGTACACAGCCTTTTCTCGCTGCAATACACCGGCCTTGATCCCAAATCAGGTTCCCCGGCCTTTATTAACCAGGATGGCGTTATCAGCGGCGATGTAAACCTGCAATCATTAAATACGGCTCACCTGGTATACGAAGGTCCGGTTGACCCACCGGTTACCGGCGGGTTTTCCAATACATTCCGCTACAAAGCTTTATCACTGAATATATTTTTTACTTACCAGTTTGGCAACAAGATCCGTTTATATCCGGCCTTCAAAACTTCTTATTCAGATCTCGATGCCATGCCCAAGGAATTTTATGACCGCTGGATAATGCCGGGAGATGAAAGTAAAACCGGTGTTCCTTCAATGCTGGATGCTTTTGAACAGATCTTGCTGAGAGGCGCTCACCCCTACAACAACTATAACTACTCCACCGAAAGAGTGGCAAAAGGCGATTTCATCCGCCTGAAAACAATTTCACTTACCTACCAGCTGCCGGGTGAACTCATCAGGCGCGCAGGAATAAGCAATGTAGCGGTAAGTGCCGCCGCCATTAATCCCTGGCTGATCTATGCAGATGAAAAACTGCAGGGACAGGATCCCGAGTTTTTCAATGCTGGTGGCGTGGCACAGCCTATCCAGAAACAATTCACTTTTTCATTAAAAGTAGGTATTTAAAAAGAAGAGCTATGTCAATCTGCTATATAACGTCTGAGAATAAACGAAAAATAAGACCTGTCATTGCAGGGGCATTTGCACTGATGACCCTCGTAGCAGGCGGCTGTAAAAAATACCTGGAACAGGTACCGGACAGTACCTGGACTGACCTCAGCACACCGGTAAAGGTGAGCAAGCTGCTGGGAACCGCCTATCCGCAGGCCAGCTACATCACTATGTGCGAAGCCATGTCGGACAATGTGGGCGACAAAGGAGTAGGGGAGTACTACCGGCCTAACGGTGACGCCTATCGGTTTAATGACATCCAATGGATAGAGGAAGACTCCCCGGAAGCCTACTGGAGGGCCTGCTATACCGCAATTGCCGCCGCCAACCAGGCGTTGGAAGCCTGTGAAAAGGCTGCCGATCCTGCCGCTTACACACGTCAGCGGGGGGAAGCGCTGCTGGCCAGAGCCTATGCCCACTTTATGCTGGTAAACATTTTTGCCAAAACCTACGACGCTGCTACCGCTGCTAATGATCCCGGCATACCATACGTAACAGTGCCGGAAACTGTGGTAATGAAACAGTACGACCGTAAAACAGTAGCATACGTGTATGACATGGTAGAAATGGATCTGCTCTCCGGATTGCCACTGATCAGCGACGACGCATACAGCGTACCCCGTTTCCATTTTAACCGCAGCGCTGCATATGCCTTCGCCACCCGGTTCTACCTGTATAAAAAAGATTACGCAAAAGTAGTAGCCTATGCCGACAATACCTTTTCAAACAATGATGTAGCCTCCAACATGCGCCTGTGGAATACCACTTATGGCAGTATGTCGCCGGCGCAGATCTTTGACATTTATGCCAATGCCAATGAAAAAGCCAACCTGCTGATCGTGGAAGCGCCTTCCCTGTGGGGGCGCAATGCAGGCCGGCTCCGGTACGATCTCGACTTCCAGCACGAAGCGCTTATCCTCGGTAGGAACGTTACGGGCGGCGTTTGGTCGTACCCGTTATACTACTACGGTTCACAGGATTATTTTGTGCCAAAGCTTTCTGAGTATTTTGTGAAGAACTCTGTGAACGCCACCATCGGCCAGCCCTATGTAATGACGCCCCTGTTCACTACGGAAGAAGTATTGTTTAACCGCGCAGAAGCTAATGTGTATCTCAACAACACCAGCGCAGTATTGAAAGATCTCAACCTGTTTGCCAGCAAACGTATCCGGAATTATAATGCCTCGCAGCATAATATTTCCCTGCCGGCAATGCAGGGTTTCTACGGCATCAGCGATGTAAAAACCGTTTGTATCCGCACCATCCTTGATTTCAAACGCGCGGAATATGTGCAGGAAGGTCAGCGTTGGTTTGATCTGCAACGATATAAGATACCCGTGGTACACACCACCCGCGAAGGACAGGTACTGGAATTAAAGGCCGATGATAACCGCCGCCTGTTCCAGATCCCGGCTTCCGCCACTACTTCTGGAATAGCATTGAATCCACGATAATAACACAGCGATAGTACCAAAATTAATACATACACAAATGAAAGCATTCTTACTCATCATCCCCCTGTGCTTGCTGATGTCCTGCAGCAAGAAAGAAGACCTGGGCAATGTGGAAGATATTCCCGGCCTCGGCGGAGACACCTGGGCCGCTTCTCCATTGGATAAATGGCTGCACGATACCCTTACCGTGCCTTTTAATATTGCCGTGAAATATAAATGGGACCAGTTCGAGTTTGAACTGAACAAAACATTGGTACCTCCCAGAGAAGAAAAAATAATTCCGGTGATGTCGGCCATTCAGAAAGTATGGATGGACACCTACATCGCGGAAGCAGGCGCACTCTTCTTCAAAAGATATTGCCCCAAGTATTTTATTCTCTCCGGCAGCGCCAGCTGGAACGAAAACGGCACCATCACCCTGGGCACAGCAGAAGGCGGCCGCAAAGTAGTGCTGTACCTGGTAAACGACTTCCTCACAAAGTCAATGGAAGGATACAAACCTTCCGACTCCGCCAATGTGAAACAGATGTTCCATGTAATAGAACATGAGTTCGGCCACATCCTGCATCAAACAGTAATGTACCCGGTAGAGTTCAAACGGATCTGCGCCGGTTTTTACACCGGTAACTGGAACAACATTTCCGATATGAATGCCCGCCGAGATGGCTTTGTAACGCCTTACGCGATGTCGGCCTTTGATGAAGATTTTGTGGAAATGGTATCTACCATGCTGGTAGAAGGAAAGCAGGGCTTTGATGCCATCGTAAACAGTATCCCGGAAGGAACCAGCATCAACGGCGTAACCAAAGCAGAAGCACAGTCGAGGCTGCGGCAGAAGGAAGCAATGGTGGTCAGCTATTTCCTTACAGTATGGCATATCAATTTTTATAGCCTTCAAACCCGTACCAGGAAAGAAATTAACCAGTTACTCTATTAAAACGAAAGACTCCGGAGGAGTAAAAATAATAGTATGAGAAATAATCTGATCTGCTTATTCTTCATCATCACCGGGATGTTTGCCTGTAAAAAGGAAACAGACCCTTTGTTTGATAAATCACCGGACGAACGTATCAATGATACGTTGGCGCGTTACCAGCAGGTGCTCACAACCGCGCCTTATGGCTGGAAAGCGTTCGTATATCCCGCGGGCGTTCCGGGCAGTGTATTTGGTTTTTATTTTAATTTCTCGGATGCTAACCGTGTGCAGATGTTTTCTGACTTTGATGCCGCCAGCACCGGAACAATGCGCGAAAGCAGCTGGCGCCTGAAAGCATTGCAGCAACCCTGCCTGTTGTTTGATACCTATTCCTACCTGCATGTACTTTCCGATCCGGATGCCGGTCAGAACGGCGGGCAATATGGCCAGGGCCTTGGGTCCGATTTTGAATTCGCTATAAATGGCGCCGTGGGCGATACCGTTTGGCTGACTGGCCGTTTCCACGGCAGTAAAGCCATTTTGGTGAAGGCCACGCAACAGGATAAGGATAGCTATCTCCAGCACCGGATCAACCGCGCTATCGACAGTATCAGCGCTATACTTACCTATTTTCATAAGTTAACGATAGGTACCGGCCGCTATGATGTCAGCATTAATCCATATCTGCACCGGGTTGCGTTTACCTGGATCTCAAATGGCGAAGTACAACAGGCATCTACCGGTTATGTATATACGCCAGGTGGGATCTCCCTGATGCCGGCGTTTACAGACAGCACTATCACTATCAGTAGCTTCGACCAGGTGAAGTGGGAAAACGGCGCTATTACTTTTACCGTCAATGGTAAATCCGCCGCCATCAGTGAAACGGTAACGCCGTTGGCGATTGATGCAGCAGCACCCAGGAGATGGTACCAGCGCGCGTTACAGAATGAAAGCTACTGGGCTACCTACTACGGATTTCATGTAAATGGTAAGGATGATGCCTACGGTATCACCGGCCTGCCATCTTATGCCTTCCTTACTTACTATCCCCAGATAGATGGTCCCGGTACTTCGCTGGACTTACTTGGCTTTGTTATAGCGCAGGAAACCGGCGGGAATGTGATCTCTTATGGCCCGGGCTACAACGCGCCCACCTTTACCCAGGATGGGAGGATCATTTTTAATGATAAGGACTTGTATGGCAATTTGCCCGCCGACAGAACCCCTATCAATAAAACAAGAGCGCTGATGGCCGATCCAATGGGATTTTTCCTGGTACAAACCAGCGCTCTTACCTACGACATGGTAAATGCCCGCGATGGTAAATCATGGATCAACTGGCAGGGATTCTAAATGCATTCAACCAAAATTCAAATAACCTCATATGAGAAATTGTACTGTTCATTATCTATATAAAACAACATTACTTGTAGGAGTATTGCTGATGCTGGCATGCCGGCTATCGGCACAAACAGATATCAGCATTGGTCAGAGTACTTCCGGTAACACCAACACGGGATATCCGTGCCCGTTACAGGATTACTATGAAGGCACCAGGACGCAATACCTGTACCGCGCTTCAGAGCTGCATGCAGCAGGTATGAATGCCGGCGTTATCAGCGCGCTGAAATACAAGGTACTCAATCTCAATGGCACAGATACTATTGAGCAGTATACCATAAAAATTGGTACTACCCCCGATACTTCGCTCACCAACAGCGATTGGGTGCCCATCACCAACCAGGTGTTTGGTCCCGTTAGCTACCTCCCGCAAACAGGTACCAATGTTTTTCCCTTCGTCTCCGGCTTTTTCTGGAATGGAACAGATAACATTGTAGTGGAAATATGTAACGGCGCACCTGATTCAGATACGCGCCTTACCTATACAAACAACCCGGAAGTACCTTATACAACCGGGCTTCCGTTTAACGCTTCACATACCTATCGCTCCGACGGACTGAATTACTTATGTGGTACCACCAGTACCACTAATACCGGTTCCATGACCACCCGCCCGGATGTGATCTTTGCCTGGACGCCGGCCGTAGCCTGCACCGGTACACCCACCGCAGGAACAGCTACCGCCAGTTCATCAACCGTTTGTATGAACGGGCAGGTGACCATAACATTAGCCGGCACCACCATCGCTTCAGGTATTAAGTATCAATGGCAGAAGTCCGCTGATAATACTACCTGGGCCAACATGCCCAACGATACCACCAACCGGCTTGTAACCACACAACCGGTTACCAGCTACTACCGCTGTAACGTAACCTGTGTCACCTCTAATACTACTGTTACCTCCAATGCAGTAACAGTCACTTCCCCGCTGCCGGTGTCAGGCGTCTTTAATATTAATAAGGCTCTGCCCACCGGTGGTAATAACTTTGCCTCCTTTAATGATGCATACAACTTTATTAAGTGTGGTATCAATAACGCGGTAGTATTTAACGTAGCTCCAGGCAGCGGTCCGTATACCGAACAGCTGCTGATCACACCTGTGCCGGGCGCTTCTGCTACCAATACCATTACCTTTAACGGTAACGGCAATACGCTTACATTTGCAGGCACCTCGTCAGCACCGGCAGTGATCCGGTTGTCGGATGCCGACTATTTTACCTTTAACAACCTGGTAATTAAAACCGGCGGTACCAGCAACGGATGGGGCGTACACCTCACCAACGACGCGGATTATAACGCCATCAAAAACTGTACGTTCCTGTTGGATTCTACCGCCAGTAGTACCAGTAACGCAGGTATCGTCATCAGCAGCTCACTTACTTCGGCTACTACCACAGGAGAGGCTAAATGCGATTTTAATACCTTCTCTGATAATATTATCAACGGCGGGTACTATGGAATTGCATTAACGGGCAGCAATACCTTTGCAAATGGTAATAATAAAGTTACCGGTAATAAGATCAGTAATTTCTACAGCTATGGTATTTATGTAACCGGTTCCTTTAATACGCTGATAGAAAATAATACGATCAGCCGGCCGGCGCGTACCGGCGTAGGTACGTTTTACGGTATCTATTTTACAAATCTGAGTACAAAGGCAAACGTTACCCGTAATATCATCAGCAACCCCTTTGGTGGCGCACCCAACAGCACCAGTGCAGCTTATGGTATTTACTTCAGCAGTACCGATGCGCTCGCACAGCTGGAAAACGTGGTAAGCAATAATCTCATGTATAATTATACCGGTAAGGGAGATGCTTATGGTATTTATAATTCAGGGTCCGACAACGTTTGGTATTACCACAATACGGTCGCGCTGGATGGAACTTCTACTACGGGAACTACCTATACCGCCCGCGGCTTTTATCAAACATCCAAAGCCGATGGTATCGAGTTTTTAAATAATCTCATTGCTGTAACGCGCGGTGGTGGAGGCAGTAAGTATTGTATTTACTTTAACGCTACCAACGGTACTATTCATGCCAACAGGAATGATTACTACCTGGCGGCCAGCGGCGGTACCAGCAATGTAGGCTACTTTGGCGCCAATAACGCGGCACTCCTCGACTGGCAAACTGCTTCTACACAGGATAGCAACTCGGTAAGTTCCAATCCGCTGTTTGTATCTGTCAGCACCGGTAACTATCAGCCGGCGAATGCTTCTATCGATAATAAAGGTCTGCCGGTGAATATTACGGTAGATATTAATAATGCTGTAAGAAGCGCCTCCACACCTGATATTGGTGCATATGAGTTTACACCCGGCCCATGTATTAACCCGCCGCTGGCAGGTAATGCGCAGGTAAGCCCATCGGTGATTTGCGTAAACAGGAAAGTGGCTTTATCACTCGCCGATAATTCTATTGGCCTCGGGCAAACCTATCAATGGCAAAGGTCAGCCACCGCCACAGGCACGTATACCAACATCGGTAATGTGCTCACCAATCCTGATACAGTTATCACCGCGGTTACAACATCCTATTACCGTGTAGCCGTTACGTGTAGTGGTAATACCGCTTACTCACAGCCAATACTGCTTACCGTAAACCAGGCATTCCCCGGCGGAGGCTATACCATCAATAAAAACGCACCGGCCAGCGCCACTAACTTTATTAGCTTCAACGCTGCCAAAGCGGCTATGGAATGCGGTATACAAGGCCCCGTGGTGATGAATGTGGTAGCCGGCTCTGGTCCCTACCTGGAACAGCTGATCCTGGATTCTATCGCAGGCACGTCTGCTATTAATACCATCACTTTTAACGGTAACGGTAATACGATAAAATTTGCACCTGCTGATAATAATGAAAGAGCGGTGATAAAACTGCGTGGCGCAGATCACATCACATTCGACAGCCTCACCATAGATGCTACCAGCGACGACTATGGCTACGGTGTGCAAATGCTGAATAACGCAGATAGCAACACCATCCGCCGCTGTAACATCATCATCGATCAAACCGGTACCTATAACGAGTACGCAGGTATTGTGATCAACGGCAGCGAATCCAGTCCCACCACCGGTACCGGTAACGATTGTGATGGTAACATCATCACAAAAAATACCATTACCGGCGGATACAATGGTGTGCTTATCTATGGTGCTACTGCTTCTATTGCTACCCGCAATACCATTAGCTACAACATCATAAAAGAGTTTTATGAAACAGGTATTACGGTAAGCTATACCACCAACACCCTGATAGATCATAATGATATCTCCAGACCGGGCCGTGCCAATAACAGTTACTCCGTGTATGGTATCAGCGTTGATAATAAAGGTGCAGATGTGGTGGTGAGCAACAACCGTATCCACAATCTGCTGGGTGGCGCACCAAACAGTACCTCTACTGTTTACGGTATGGAGTTCTCCTATGCAGATGCAACTGCCAGCAACCCGGCCAAAGTTTTCAATAACGTGATCTATGATTTCCGTGGTCAGGGTACGCAGTATGGCTTCTCCAGCTACAGCGCCGACTATGTGTACTACTATCACAATACTGTTGCGCTGAACGATCTTAAGAATACATCTTCCAACGGAACTACCGGCTTCTATCAGTCAGGTACTGCTACCGGCATCCAGTTCTTTGATAATATTCTTGATGTCAGCAGATCCGGTAAAGGAAACAGAACCGGTTTAACCATTGGTACCAGCACCACAATCACCTCCAATTACAATGATATTTATGTAAAAAGCAATTTTAATACTGCTTATATAGGTGGCAATTATCCTACGCTGGCAGCGTGGACAGCGGCCACCAAACTGGATAGCAATTCCTTATCCATCCAGCCTGTGTTTGCAGATCCTGTTGCAGGGAACTACGCCACCGTTATTTCTCCGCTGGATAATACCGGTAAACCGGTAGGCATTACCACGGATATCCTCGGTGTAACGAGGAGCTCCACCAAACCGGATATGGGCGCTTACGAAGTGAGTGTTCCAAATTGCAGTAAACCAGTAGTGCCGGGTACTTCAACCGTATTCCCGCTTACACCGGTGTGTATGGGCACCGATATCAAACTGGACCTCACCGGCAATAGTACAGGAGGCACGCAAACCTACCAGTGGCAACGTTCTGCTACTGCTGCAGGCCCGTGGGTAATTGCCAGCGATTCACAATATGTGAGCGTATTTAATACTACCATCGGGGTAGAAAACTACTACCGCTGCTTAATTATATGCGGAGGTACGGACAGTGCTTATTCTACCGTAGTAAAGGCTAACCTGAATCCGCCACTGCTGGCAGGTACTTATACCATCAATCCTGCGGCGCCTACCAGTCTTACTAACTTCCAGTCGTTCAGCAGCGCTGTATCCAAACTCGAATGCGGTATAGCCGGTCCCGTTACTTTCCTCGCAAAGGCTGGCGCCTATACAGAGCAGATCACCATGCATCACATCCCCGGTGCTTCTGCAGTAAACAGGGTAACCTTCCGGAGTGAAACAAACAGCGCCGCCGCCGTAACGCTTACCTACACCGGCACATCTGCCTTGAATTATGTGTTGCAGCTGGACAGTGTGGATTACGTTACCTGGAGAGCTATCACCATTAAACCGGCAGGTACCACCAACGCAAGAGCAGTGGTATATGCGAAAGCATCTTCGTATGATAGCATCGTAAACTGTGCCATTCCTTTGCCGGTTAGCACCAGCACCGGTACTGCCGTAAGTGGTGTGTACGCGGATGAATGCATCGGTACTGGTAACGTGATCACAGGTAATACCATCACCAATGGCTCGAACGGTGTTTACTGGGAAGGCGGTTACAGCGCTATCGCACGTGGACTGGTACTGGATAGCAATATTATAGAGAAACCGTATTCAAATGGTTTGTATGTGGAGTATGCCGACAGTCTCATGATCCGGCGCAACCAGGTGAACCTCGGCGGCAATATGGCTGCTGATGCTTATGGTATCCACACAGATAACACTAACGGATACACGATTTCAGGGAATAAAGTTAAGGTGACTAATACCACCGATGATGTTCACGGAATATACCTCTACTATGCTACTTCCGATGCCGGTGTGAAAGGCATTGTATCCGGAAACCGTATTACAGCAAGAGGAAACATTACCGGGGAAGTCCGTGCACTGGAACTTTACCAGGCAGACGGAGCCACCGTTACCAATAACGTGATCAGCGTGAAAGCGAATGGAGTAAACGCCTACGGTATTTACAGCGAAAGCAGCTCCAACCTGAATTACTATAATAACTCGGTACTGAACAGTTCCACTACCACCGGCGATAACTACGCTGCGTACTTCAGGCATACTGCGTCTTACTATGGTAATGTTAAAGTGAAGAATAACATTTTTGCTTCAGATACCAGTGGTGTCGCCATGTATATCGCCAACCCGTTGTACATGAAGAGCGATTATAACACCTTGTATACAAAAGGCACTGTGCTGGTGAAACAGCTTACGCCTGCGGGTAGCTATGCTACATTGCATGACTACATCACCGCAGATACCCTGGACATAAATTCTATTGTATACAAACCAGCATTTACAGATGATACCACCCTGCAACCTGCCATTGCTATCCCGGATGTATGGGCAATTCACGGTCGTGGTGTGCAGATAGAAGGCAACGATAAGGACATCAACGGCGTTGCCAGGGCGGTTAAGCTTACAGATGGCGTGCCGGACATGGGCGCTTACGAATTCCTGCCTGCGTCGGTCCCCCCGGTACTCCCGGCATTCCCGGCTGCACCAGCTCCGGGCGTTACCCAAACATTTATGTTTGGTACAGATACAGTAACAAAAATTACCTGGAACCCGGGTACGGCTATACCCAATAACATAGCGGTAAGACGCTATTCGGGCATTAAGCCGCCAAACCTGGCTACCGGCAGGGACTTTATGTATTTCTATACCGATGTGGATGTAACGCCGGCTAATGGTCAGTATAACTTCAACATCGATCAGTTCTATATCGATCCGTGGCAGGGCTATATCAGGCGCCAGAAGGATATCCGGATGGGCCGCACCGATAGCGCCAACACATGGATAGTAGATTCGCTGAGCCATGTATATGATATCCCGAATGTGATCAGGGATAGCTCGGTACACTTCCTGGATAAATTTACCGGTCTTAATGGCGGTACGGCTACTTCACAATTGTTGCAGCCGGCCGACAGCTCCAACCGTGGTACCCGCTTCTGGGTAGGTTATGGTCATCACCAGTTCTTCTCCGGGGATAACTCGCAGAACATGGTGCTGTACCTCAATGCACAGGATTCCTCTAACGTAACAGTACGTATTAATGGTACCAGTTGGGAAAGGGTGTATCACATTCCTGCCAACAAAACCATCACTACTGAAATAATACCAAAGACCGGCCTGAGCGATGCCCGCCTGATAGAGGAAGGATTATCTGATAAAGGCATCAGCATTGAAAGCGATGTGCCCATTGTTGCCTACGCACATATTTATGGCAGTGCCTCTTCCGGCGCCACCATGCTGCTGCCGGTAGGTACCTATGGCTATGAATATGCGACCCTGTCGTCCAGGCAGAATTACAGCACAGACACCTATTCCTGGTTCTATGTAATAGCAGACTATGATAATACAAAAGTGGAAATCACGCCTTCAGTGCCTACGCTTGCAGGTAAGCCTGCCAATACAACGTTTACGGTTACACTGAATAAAGGAGAAGTGTACCAGGTATTGGGCGCTATGATGCCTGGCGGTGGCAGCGAAGGCTACGACTTGTCCGGCAGTCATGTGAGATCAGTGATTAATGAAGATGGAAAATGCTACCCGATGGCGGTGTTCTCCGGCAGCAGCCGTACCGGCATTGGCTGCGGCATCGAAACCGGCGGTTCAGGCGATAACCTGATCCAGCAGAACTTCCCGTCGCAGGCATGGGGCAGAAAGTATCTCACAGCGCCTACTTCCACCAGCGGATCGGCCAGCTCGTTCATGACCAACATCTACCGTGTGCTGGTGAAAGACCCTGCCACTGTAGTGAAAATAAACGGCGCCACTTTAACGGGCCTGATCAACAACCGGTTCTACCAGTTTGAAAGCGGCACGGCTGATAATATTGAAGCCAACCAGCCCATCATGGTAGCACAGTATATGTCCTCCAGCGGAAGCTGCCCCAACACCAGCGGCAACGGGGATCCGGAAATGATTTACCTGAGCCCGGTAGAACAGGGTATTAAAAAGGTAGGACTGTACCGCAATACACAGGAGGCGATCACTGTCAACTATCTTACCCTCATCATACCTACGGGAGGTGTGTCTTCCCTGCAGATTGACGGCAGTGCTACTTTTGACCACACTTATCCGCATCCTAACGCTGCCGGATATACGGTAGTGGTGAAACGCTGGCCGGCTGCTCCCGCGCAGTGTGTTGTAACCAGCGACTCTGCCTTTACTGCAGTCACCTACGGCCTTGGCAGCGTGGAAAGCTATGGTTATAACGCTGGTACGCTGGTGAAAAATCTGAACATACTGCCTTCATTTAATAACGTAATGAATAACAGTGGTCAGAATAACACCTACACCTGCGCCAAAACACCATTCCGTTTCTCTATGCTCATACCGGTGAAACCAACGGCGATTACCTGGAAATTCAGCCAGGTAGCCAGCCTCGCGCCTAAAACCGATATCGTGCAAAACAACCCGGTACCAGTGGATTCTGTGATCAGCAACGACCGCAAATACTATCGCTTTACCGTACCGGCTGATTATATCTTCAGCAAACCAGGTTTGTATGAAGTACCTATCCTGATTTCACATCCGGATATAGAAAGCTGCAGTAACAGTTTTGAAAGTATTCTGCAGATAAAAGTAATCCCTGCGCCGGTGGTTGATTTCAGTATTGACTATACCGGATGCCTGAACGACGGCGCCCTGTTCAAAGGCACCGCCACTACCAGCAACGGTGTTGGTATCAGCACCTGGAAATGGAGCTTTGCCGACTCAACAGTGTCGTCTGCAAAAGATACCCTGAAGTACTTCAGATACCCAGGTGTGAAAGAAGTGAAACTGAGCATTGTGGCAGCAGAAGGTTGTGTGGGCGATACTACCAAAGAAGTAGAAGTGTATGCGCCCGCTGTGGCACAACTCGTGAAAGACGCTATGACTGTATGTAACGGCACTGATGTTACCCTGTCTGCAAAGAACCCTGAACCCGGCGTGTTGTACAACTGGTACGATGCCCCAACAGGCGGTAACCTGCTGCATACCGGCAACGACTACACGATTAACAACATTGCCGCCGACGGCAACTACTACCTGGAAACGCTCACACACGGATGCCCCGGACTGGCACGCGCCAAAGCCATTGTGCATGTATTGCCGGTTCTGGAAACACCGGTGGTAACGGTCGACAGCGTAGGCGTAAACATGATCCGCTTTAAATGGAAGGCAGTTGCCAATGCCACCGGCTACGAGGTATCCCTGGATGGCGGTACCAGCTGGACATTGCCAACTTCCGGCAGGGAAGGACTGGTGCATATCGTCAACGGATTACAACCGGTGCAGACAGTGAAACTGATTGTGCGTGCAAAAGGTTGCGAAGACAAAGCATCACTGCCTGCAGAAGGTAAAACCTTACCTGATGGCATCTATATCCCGAATACGTTCACACCTAACAACGATGGCAGGAACGATGTATTGCTGGTGTATGGTTATATCATCAAACAGCTGCACATCACCATTTTTGACCAGTGGGGTGAAAAAGTATTCGAATCCAATAACCAGTCTGTAGGCTGGGATGGCAACTACAAAGGAAAGGCATTGTCTTCCGGCGTATACATCTATGTATGTCATCTTACCCTTACAGATGGAAGTAAAACAGAGAAGAAAGGAGTTATTAACCTGATCCGCTAAAAACAGTTATATGAAAAAAGTAAGCATAGCGAAGTTGTTACTGTTAGTCATTGGGTGTTGGATGTTGCATTGGCCTTGCGCCAATGCAACTATCCGGCCCATGCGCCAGGATATCGACAGCCTTTTAATGTTACAGCGATCCGTGAAGGTGTATCCCAACCCGGTTGTTTCTTCCCTCACCATACAATCACGTAAATCCATTCAACAACTGGTACTCTACGCGATGGATGGCAAAACCATCAAGCGTGTAGCCGTTACCGGTAAAAACAACCAGCTGGATGTACAGGATATCCAGAGAGGAGCTTATATGCTGAATACCATTTTTGCAGATGGTACAACGACGTCGAAGATGATCATCAAACAATAATCATTTCAATATGAAAAATTGAAAAAGATGTCAACCAAACTAATATATATAAAGCGACTTTGCCTTGCCATATCCCTGATCCTGTTTCAGTTCGTAGCCGATGTTGCATACGCCCAGAATCTTTCCAATAAAGGGAAAGATTTCTGGGTGGGCTACGGACACCACCAGTTCATGGAAATGGGACAGAGCAATAGCCAGGAAATGATCCTGTACCTGAGTGCAGAGCAACCTGCCACGGTTACGGTGAGCATTACCGGCACCACCTGGACGCGCACTTATAACATCCCGGCCAATACTGTTATTGCTTCTGACCTGATCCCCAAATCGGGCGCTATAGATGCACGACTCTATTCCCTGCCGCCATCTTTCGGCGGTACCGGCGGTGAAGGCGTTTTCACGGGTAAGTCTATTCACATACAAAGTACCGTGCCCATTGTTGCCTATGCGCATATTTATGGCAGCGCCTCTTCCGGTGCTACCATGCTGATGCCGGAGGAAACATGGGGCTATTCCTACATTTCTGTAAACAGTATGCAGAACTATGCAAACGACTGTTTCTCCTGGATGTTTGTTATTGCGAACCAGAATAATACCGTAGTGGAAATTACGCCTTCGGTATTAACCCGTAACGGGCGTCCTCCCGGCGTACCTTTCACTGTTACGCTGAACCGCGGCGACATTTACCAGCTGGTAGGCGCCTCGCTGGGTGGTGGCGCAGGCCGGGAACTGACTGGAACTACCATTAAATCGATCGGTAACCCAATGGGACAGTGTTATCCCGTGGCGGTATATTCCGGCAGCAGCCGTACGGCCATCACCTGCAATAACTCCAGCAGCAGCGGGGATAATAATATCCAGCAGATCTTCCCGTTCCAGGCATGGGGGAAACGTTATCTCACCGCACCAACGTCAGAAGATGATATGCCGTCTACCCTCCAGTATAATATTTATAAAGTAGTGGTGAAAGATCCTGCTACTGTTGTAAAAAGAAATGGCGTTACCCTTACCGGTCTGATCGCGAATTCCTACTATGAGTTTGTTAGCAATACCGCCGATTATATAGAATCCGATAAACCGGTACTGGTGGCGCAGTTCATGTCATCCTCCGGCGCCTGCGGCAATACCGGCGGATTAGGTGATCCGGAAATGGTGTACCTGAGTCCTATTGAACAAGCCATCAAACGGATTGGTTTTTACCGGAACGACCGGGAGTTTATACAAACCAACTATCTTACCATGATCATTCCCACGGCAGGCGTTACCTCGCTCAGGATTGACGGCAGCCCGTTGTTCGACTTCTCTTATCCGCATCCTAACCTCAACGGTTATACGGTGGTCATTAAAAGATGGCCGGCCACACCAGCACAATGTATTGTGAGCAGCGACTCTGCCTTCACCGCGGTGACCTATGGCCTTGGCAGCGTGGAAAGCTATGGTTATAACGCCGGTACGCTGATCAATAACCTCAACGCCGTAGGCTCTATTCACAACAGTTATGATACCTCTAAAACGTCGAATGATTTTACCTGTACCAATACGCCCGTGCAATTATCCATTTTAATGGCGTACAAGCCTACAAAAATGGTATGGCGGCTCAGCACACTCGGCACAGCCATTACGCCAAATGCAGATGTAACAGACAATGCACCGGTAAGTACCGGCACGGTACTGATCAACGGGATCACTTATTATAAATACTCTTTACCGGGTACTTACCAGTTCAGCGCCATAGGAGAGTACGATGTCCCGGTGATGTCCACACATCCGAGTATTGAAAACTGTAACAACACGGAGAAGGTGGGATTCACGGTATTGGTGAAAGGAAAGCCGCGTGCGGTAATGACCTACGCCTATACCGGGTGTACACTGGATACTGTTTATTTTAAGGGAGATACAAGCCTGAAGGACCCGCTGATCGACCGCTGGCAGTGGGAGTTCCCGGGAGCGGTGAAAGACAGTGGCATACAGGTGGGAAAAGTATTTCCTGTTGGCAATGCTGCCGTAAAGCTAACGGTAATTTCAAGGGATGGTTGCGTGGGAGATACTTCTTTCCAGGTGGCTGCAGTGGCTAAACCGGTAGCGTCATTTACTACTGATGCCGCCGCGTTATGCGAAGGTGGGGCGTTGAAGATCACCGATAACGCTACCTACGGGGGTACGGCGCCCTTAAAATCGTGGTACTGGAGCTTTGGTAATGATTCTGTATTGAATGCCACTACCGGCGCCGTACAAATCATTACTTACAAAGATCATAACACTTACACCATAAAACACGTAGTGAAAGTAAGCAACCTTTGTGTGAGCGACACCGTTTCAAAAACGGTTACGGTATACGCCAAACCCAATCCGCTCTTCGCTTATCCCGGCGATTGCCTGCCGGTAGGCGGCCTGGTACAGTTTACCAGCGGCGCAGTAGTACCTGATGCACAAACTATCAGTACACACGCCTGGAACTTCGGGGATGCCTATGCAACAACTGCGAACCCGAATACCTCGGTGGCAAAAGATCCTACGCATGCCTATACGAAGTTTGGCACTTACTCCATTAAGTATAGTGTAACTACCGATAAAGGCTGTACGAAAGATACTACGGTAACGGCTACTTTTAAACTGAAACCTCAACTGGCTTATGCTGCGCTGACCGGTGTTTGCGTAAACGCGCCCGGTACCATAGCAGTAGGCAAAGCCACTATACAAAATGGCGTGGCCGGTAAAGGTTATTACCGTGGCCCGGCTACGGATTCAACAGGTAACTTTACACCTGCCACGGCAGGCGCCGGCACGCATACCATCTGGTATGTGTTTACCACCGACAGCGGCTGCACCGATTCTATTTCCACTACGCTGGTGGTGTATCCTAAACCTGTAGCTGCGTTCACCGCGACAGCAGGTTTGTGCCTGGGGCAGAGCGCCGTTTTTACTGACCAGTCTGCCATCTCCGCCGGAAACATCACCAACTGGAAATGGGACCTGGACAATGGCACATTGAGAAATAACACCAATAACAATCCGTTTACCATCACTTATCTGAAAGACAGCAACTACCTCGTGAAACTGGTGGCGGTGAGTGATCATAATTGCATCAGCGATACCGCCAAAGCCATAGTGGCCGTGCATGAGCTGCCGGTAACAGACTTCACCTTGCCTGCTAAAGTATGTATGCCGGATGGAACCGCTGCGTTTACCAATCTAACTACGGCGAGGGATAAGTCGACCCTTTCTTATCAGTGGAGTTTCGGCGACGGTGGCACAGGCTCAACAGCAAAAGATCCTACCTGGCAGTATAAAGCCTTTGGGCCGTTTAATGTGAAACTGGTGGCCACTACCGCCTATGGTTGTAAAGATTCGGCCACTAAAACATTAAGCGCCTTCTTTGGTCAGCCGGTGGCCTCCTTTAAAGTAACGCCGGATACCCTTTGCCAGGGCGCCGATAATGTGTTTACCGATCAGAGTACAGATCCTACCGGAACCATTAATAAATGGGAGTGGAGCTTTGGTGATGGCTCTACTTCTACTGAACAACACCCGGTAAAAAAATATACCGCACCTGGTGAATACAGTGTGCAGTTGCAGGTAGCAAATCAGTCGGGTTGCGGATCCTCTGCCTATAGCAGTAAGGTGATCGTATACCTCCAGCCGGTGATAGATGCCGGACCATCCTTTGTTGTGCCACAGGGTACTATTGTGAGCTTCAAGCCTGTGGCCAACGATTCGGTGAACCTCACTTTCGCCTGGGACCCTGCTGCCGACTTCCCTGATCCTACGGTGTTGTCGCCGGTAATTCCCGCCATGCACGATGCCACTTACACGCTTACTGCCATCGGCAAACACAGTTGTATGGCACGTGACGCCATGACGGTGAAAGTACTGAAACCCGTTGCGCCGCCAAATGCTTTCTCTCCAAACGGAGATGGTGTGAACGATACCTGGATCATCAGCAACCTGTCTGATTATGCGGAAAGCACCGTGGAAGTATTTAACCGCTATGGACAAAGGATATATCGCTCCACCGGTTATAGTGTACCGTGGGACGGCCGGTTCAAAGGCAACCAGCTGCCACTGGCTACTTACTATTATGTAATTAAGCTCAGGGCAGGTATGGCGCCTATCACGGGCTACGTAACTATTATCAGGTAAAGTAAATCATTCACATAAAATTGTATTGTAAATGAGAACGATCATTGCAACCTTATTCATCTTTGCTGCCACTGTATGCTCCGCTACCCGGTTAATGGCGCAAACCGATCCCCATTTTTCCCAGTACTACGTATATCCGTCGTGGTTAAACCCTGCGCTTACCGGTGTATTTGATGGCGACTACCGCGTGGCGGCAATTTACCGTACCCAGTGGGGAAATATCAGTCCGTTTAAAACATATGGCATAAGCGGGGAGATACCCACTGCAAAGAATATTAATATAGGCGCCAGCGTATTAAATCAAACTGCCGGCGATGGCGGCTACAATTATACCACCGCTTATGTAAGCGCTGCCTATACCGGTGTGAAGCTGGACGCTTCCCATTACCACCAGTTAAACTTTGGCTTGCAGCTGGGCTTTATCCAGCGCCGCTTCGATCCTTCCAAGCTCACCTATGGCGAGCAGTGGAATCCTGTTACCGGGTACAACCCCGGCAACCCGGTATCGGATGTGCTTACCCGTAACTCGGCTGCCTCCTTTGATGCGGGCGCAGGAGCTTTGTATTATGATGCTACCCCCGGGAAGAACTTTAATATCTATGGTGGCGTATCCGTTATGCATCTCACAAAACCACAAGACCAGTTCAGCGCCAAAGGAGATGCCCGCTTCCCCATGCGCTTTAATGTACACGGCGGTGTGAAATTAACATTGTCTGAAATACTCAGCATTACGCCCAACTTCCTGTTCATGCAACAGGGCCCTGCACAGGAAAAAATGATTGGCGCCTATGGGCAGTTGAACGCCGCTGCGGGAACGGATTTCCTGCTGGGAGTAAACTACCGGTATAAAGATGCAGTGACTACACACGCGGGATTCATCTATAAGAACATGATGCTCGGCGCCAGCTATGATATCAATACATCTGATCTCAGCAAAATGGCGCATGGCTCCAACAGCTTTGAAATATCCCTTACGTTCATTGGTCGCAGATCGGTAAGAACACCGGATGTAGAATTTGTTTGTCCACGATTGTAATCAACTTTTAAAAGCAACAGGATCTCATGAAAAAAATATTATTTACTTCCGCATTGCTGCTATCGGGTATGATGTCGTTTGCGCAATTTACCTATAACTACCTCAAAGCGGCGGATCAGTACTACAGTAAAGAAGACTACAATTCAGCGGCTACCTATTATGAAAAGTACCTGGGCTCCCGCACCAAAACGGTGAAGCCCGATACCTACAAACCGTATGCGGCCGTGTCTGTGGTAAAGAATAAAACAGTAAAAGTGAGCAGTGAACAACAGGCAGTGTATAAGCTGGCAGAAAGTTACCGCAATCTTCATAACTATGGTAAGGCAGCGCCTTATTATGAATCCGTGATGGAGCTGGATAAAACCAGTTTTCCGCTGGCATCTTATTACTATGCGGTTTCCCTGCGCGCGCTGGCTAAATATGAAGAGGCCACACAGGCGTTTAAAAATTTCCTGGACGGCTATACCGCTAATGATAAATTCACGGAAGCGGCTAAACGCGAATTACAGAACCTGGAATTTATTACGGGGCAGCTAAATAAAAAAGATCTGTCGGAGTACAGCGTAAAGAAGGCGCCTCCTGCGTTAAATACCACCGGCGCCAGTTATGCGCCTTTGTGGAGTAACGGTAGTACCCTCATCTTTACCTCTACCAGGCCGGATAGTTCTTTTCAAAAAAATCATACCTATATCAACCGCTTATATACTGCCGGCTATGAAGCCGGGCAGGTATCCGGTATTCGCCTGTTAAAGCTGGATCAGCCGGAAGGACTACACCAGGGCGCTGCGTGTTTATCGCCCAACGGGGAGCTGTTATTCCTTACCCGCTGGCACATTGATCATGGCAAAAAGGTATCGGCTATTTATGTGTCGCGTAAAAACGGCGATAACTGGAGCGACCCGGTAGTGATGGATGCGCTGGTGAATTCAGCAGGTAATAATACCCAGCAGCCGTATTTACTGGAAGATGGTAAAACATTGTTATACGCCAGCGACAGGGCCGATGGTTACGGTGGTTTCGACTTATGGTATGCCACCATTGATGAATCGGGCAAACCCTTGCAGACAGCTAACCTGGGAGAAGTGATCAACACCGCCGGCAATGAACAGGCGCCATTCTATCATGCTGCTACCAAAACGCTGATCTTCTCTGCGGATAACCGCGTAGGCATGGGAGGGTACGACTTCTTCTCCAGCAAAGGAAATGTAGGTGCGTGGAAAGCGCCGGTGAACATGGGGTACCCGGTGAACTCTGTGAAAGATGATATTTATTTTACCAGCAGAAGTAATAATAAAAACCTGTTGGATGAAGTGCTGCTGGGTACCGACCGCGCCGCAGAATGTTGCCTGGAGCTGTTTTTTGTACATAAAAACCGTCCGCCAAAACAATTAAGCGGTATTGTGGTATCCTGCGATAACAATACGCCGCTGGCAGGGGCCGCCATCAACGTAATAGATACCATCAGTAATAAAGTGGTATACACGCATACCACCGCCGCCGACGGCAGTTATGCTTTTACCGTGGAAGATTTTTTACCGTTAAAAGCAGTAGCTAACGCAGATGGTTATACGACAAATGCCCAACAGATAACCGTTCCGCTGAACGAAGACACCGCCGCCATGACAGTGCCGGTATTGTGCCTGACGAAGCTGGTTACACCGGAAGCGCCGGTAGTACTGGAAAACGTGTATTACGATTTCAACAAGGCTACGTTACAGGATGGTTCATTCCCTTCATTGGATAAACTCGCGGAACTGCTGGCCGCCAAGCCGGATATGCACATAGAGCTGAGTGCGCACACGGATAGCAAAGGTAAGCCCGCCTTTAACCAGCGCCTGTCCGAAGCACGTGCGAAAACCTGCGTGGAATATCTCGTAAGCAAAGGTATTGACCGCTCCAGGCTTACTTATATAGGCTATGGCGATACGCGGCCGGTAGCGCCCAATACCCTGGAAGATGGTAGTGATAATCCGGAAGGACGGCAGAAGAACAGGAGAACGGCATTTACCATCATTAAAAAGTAACAGCCCGGCTGTTTAACCCAAAATCACTGATCCATGAAAAACATTGTGCTCACAGGTTTGCTTGTTTTGCTCGTGCATGTTACCCATGCACAGCAACAGCCGCATTACACGCAGTATATCATGAATCCTTTCATCATCAACCCGGCATTGGCGGGTATTGAAAACTACTGGGACCTGCGCTTCAGTCACCGGCATCAGTGGGTAGGTTTGAAAGGTGCACCGGTAACCACGTATATGACCCTGCAGGGGCCTTTGCGTAAATCGGATTACAGTACCGCATCGCCCACCGGCTTTGACCCGGAAGGGAGCAATCCCCGCGGAAAAGCCTACTGGCAGGACTACACCACACCGCCTCCGCATCCGGGCGTGGGCCTCACCGTGCTGAACGACAAAACCGGTCCGCTTAACCGCTTTTCCGTTACCGGCGCCTATGCGCATCACATTAATCTTTCTCCCAGAACCAGCGTCAGCGCGGGTATTGGTATCGGCATGCAACAGGTAAGTCTCGATGCCAGCAGGGTCGAATTCTTTGATCCTTCCGATCCTGTATTAGGCACCAGCACTGGTGTGCTGAATAAATGGAAGCCGGAGGTAAACGCAGGACTGTGGCTGTATTCAGCAGATTATTTTGCCGGCTTATCTGTCCAGAATATTATCCCGCAACAAATCGGGTTTGATAATGGCAAAGTAGTAGGCGACTCTGTTTACAGCGGCAAACTGGTACCGCATTTATTCTTTACTACCGGCTACCGGTTATGGATAAACGACGATCTGAATGTGATGCCATCGGTAATGCTGAAAATGATTACCGCCATGCCGTTCAGTGTGGATGTCAACGCCAGGTTCATGTACCGCGACCGCCTCTGGCTGGGCGCTTCTTACCGGATAAACGACGGGGTGGCTGCTATGTTTGGGGTAAACATCAGCTCGCAGTTTAACATCGGTTACTCCTACGACTATACGGCGTCTTCTCTGAATACGGTGAGCAGGGGCACTCATGAAATCATGATCGGTTTCCTGCTGGGTAACAAATATGGAGATACCTGTCCCCGTAACGTATGGTAACGGCTATCAATTTTTTCATCTTTTCATTTAATAAATAAAAAACAAACAAACAATTGTCATTATGAAACAGGTTACACGCTTTATGCCCTATGCATTGATCACTGCGGTTGTATTATTTTTTGCTGCCTGCTCCAAAGATGGAGACCAGGGGCCTGCCGGGCCCGCCGGCCCTGCTGGTCCCGGTGGTATACCAGGAGCTACCGGTCCTAAAGGCGATTCAGGAGCGCCCGGTAGTGCGAATGTTATTTATTCCACCTGGAAGGATGTAGCGTTTGCGCCCGCAGATACCATCTTTAATCAGAATGGTACTATTAACACCATCATATATGGCGCCAGCCTGGATGCTCCGAAGTTAACAGCTCCCTTACTGGCCAATGCGTCTATCAACGTATATATCAATCTCGGTACGGCCGCCAACTCTTTCGTACAAGCGTTACCGTATGTAGATGAATATGGCTACCTGGTGAGGTTTGTAGCTTCTGTCGGCGCAATCGACCTGCTTGCGAATGCACCCATCAGTACCACTACTACGGATAAACGTTATCAATACAGGTATGTAATTGTTCCCGGTGGGGTAGCTGCAAGATCTGCGGCAGGCATCGACTGGAACGACTACAGCCAGGTAAAAAAATATTTAAATCTCAAGGACTAGGTTGGCTAATACAACCACCAGTATATAAAAGGGCTGCCCTGTTCAGGGTGGCCCCCATTTGAAAACATTCATTGACCAAAATTTACGAAACCGTGTATGAACCCATATAGTGACCTTACGGATCAGGAGTTGATCCGCCTGTATATTGCAGGAAATAACCCGGCCTTTACTGCGCTGGTATACCGCCATAAGAACAGGATCTTTACTACTATTGTTTTACTTGTGAGAGACAGAAGCCTGGCGGAAGATATCTTCCAGGAAGTATTTATAAAGATAGTGAACGCATTGCAATCGGGCCACTATGTTGATAACAGCCGGTTCCTGGCGTGGGCGGTAAGGATTGCCCATAACGCATGTATCAGTCATTTCAGGAAAATCAATCAACGGCAAAGTACCATAGTCACCTACAACGATGATCTGGGCGACTATATGGAGGTTACGGAACACAGCCAGGAGTACTGCATGATCCGGGCGGAGGTGACCGAAGAAATAAACAGGATGCTCGACCGCCTGCCTGGATTGCAACGCGAAGCCCTGATACTGCGGTATTATGCCGACCTGAGTTATAAGGAAATGGCACAAACCATCGGCATCAGCATTAATACGGCACTGGGAAGGGTACGGTATGCATTGATGAATTTAAGGAAACAGGCTGGTGTTGAAAACCTCGTATCTGCATAATCCTGCGGGTTAAACTAATTCTCTTACAATGTTGAAAGCCGGCGCATTTTCGTTAATTTCATTATACGGATTAACGAAAACAGTACCCCCATGTATACCCGAAATAGCCCCCAGGAACGTAGTTTTCGCAGCAATGCTGATCACATAGCAGGCAGGAATGGTATCTCTCAAAATGCGCCAGTCCAGAGAAAGTTTATCTATGAAGATACTGAGGAGGAACCCACTGTCAGTGACATTATTGCATTGAATCCTGCGCTGTTTGAACCAAACTATGGTTTAATACAGGTACTGATGCGGGACCCCGGCATATATCGGTTGGAGAAAGGTAAAGAGGCAGCGGCTGTTGAACATTGTATCAGTGAATTTAAAGGTAAGGAAGATGGAGGATTGCCAAAGATCATCCATTTCATCTGGATAGGAGGTTCCATGCCGGGAAGCGGGAAGTCGAATGTACTTGCGTGGAAGGAAAGAAACCCCACTGCACAGATATGGCTATGGTCTGATAGCCGCTGGCACGACCGGACTAACCGCATAGAGAATGGTTTTGCAGGTATGGTGGGCTGGGCGAAAGAGAATGAAATAACTATAAAGGATATCTCTGCCGATAGCAGCATTTTTACAGAACATTATCAGAAGGAGGCAGGCTATATTAAAAGGGCGCCCACTGATCCAAATGATACATGGACTAATTTCGGCACTGCATCCGACCTGGCACGTTACAGTATCCTCAGCAAGTATGGCGGCATTTATTCAGACAGCGATCTCGGTTTCAGAAACAATACAGAGGAGGGTGGTGCATCCGGAGGTTCGGCTGAAGTAGAACACCCCGATATTTTTGAAGAGGCAAAAAAGAAGATTTATAAAACCGGCATGCTCACCCATAACAGATCGGAGCCCAAAAAAGCTACCAACGACCTGATCGCGTCATTACCCGGTGCGGAGAATATAAGTCTTATCAGCGCTAACGCAGAGAAGAAATTGAATGCGCTATATGCAGATGGCGAAAGGCTCGCAGAGTATCCTGATGCTTCAGGCGATAATCCATTGTATAGCCCCCGGGGATTAGAAACAATGGGCTCTACAGGCCCGGAGGGAATGAGAGAAACTTTGAGAACCAACAGCAGGATAAGAGGTATCCCCCGCAATATTCCTGTGGGAAATGAAAAGTACTTTAGCGAAGTAATGGAAAATAAAATATCAGCAGACGACCTGTCTATTAAAGTTCCTTCGCTGGCAGTCAGCGACTTTGAAGGAAGCGATATGTCCTGGCTGAAGTAAACGTAAAGCCTATACGATTTTCCCATCTTTTCCAAACTCTTTGCGGATGCCCGTCAGCACATCTTTTTGCCGGATGGTTTTATCTCCCCGTTTCAGCGCCATCAGGCAGCTGTAACGCACTACGTTGATAATGGTACCGCCGGTCATTTCATATTTACGCGCAGTGTCCTCCAGGTTCACCTTATCTTCCAGCGCTATATGCGCGGGAAACGACTGCTCCCATATACGCAACCGTTGCTCCGGTCCTGGCATAGAGAAATAGATCATCGATTGAAAACGACGGGCGAAAGCTTCATCAATATTGGCTTTCAGGTTAGTGGCGAGTATCACTACGCCGGGAAAATCTTCTACGCGCTGTAGCAGGTACGCTACTTCCTGGTTGGCATACCGGTCGTTGGAAGAAGACGTTTGCGTGCGCTTTCCAAACAACGCATCTGCTTCATCAAAGAAGAGGATCCATTGCTGGTTGATAGCCCTGTCAAATACCTGTGCGAGATTCTTTTCTGTTTCGCCAATAAATTTTGATACCACCATAGATAAGTCGATCCGGTACACATCCATTTTGAATGTTTTGCCCAGGAGGCAGGCGGTGAGCGACTTTCCCGTTCCCGGCGGACCGTAAAAAAGACTGCGGAAGCCGGGTTTTATTTTGTTGTGCATGCCCCAGTCGTGCAATAGGGTAGTACCATGCTCTATCCATGTACGGATATCTTCCACTTCTTCCATTGCATGTGGCTCCAGTACCAGGTCGCGCCACTCCATACCCGTTTCAATGCGTTTGGCAGGAAACTGAGTATTGTAATCGGGGCGGTGCGAAAGTCCTTGTGTAAACAGGCTGAGATATTCGGCCGAAAGGCTCAGAGTGCCGCTTAGCAGCGGCTCTTCGCCGGCAGGAGTGAGTTTGAGGATCTGGTGTTTGGCAAAGAAATGATCAGGGCTGAAATAGCGGATCAGGTTAAACCGTTGTTGCAGGTTGCCGGTAGCCAGCAGAAAGGCGGCTGTTTCCCCGGTTGGTAAAAAGCCGCCATGCATCAGTCCTTTAATACCGCCAAATTCTGTAAAGCCCCTGTCGTACGTAGCGTTCTTTACAAAAAAAATATCCAGCAGCTGTGGTTGTATATGTGGGATGAGTGCGAGCAGCAATATGGTTCGTTCGGCATGCGACATGCCATAGTGTTTTATGATCTGTGCGTACACAGATGGATCGTCTGAGAGATCCGGCATAGGCGGGTATTCCACCACTGATTGCTGGAAGTATTGCTGCATCCGCGCTTCGGCCAGTAACCGGAACCACTCCAGTTCTTTTTCCAATGCAGCCGCATTGGCTGCTATTAACTGTATGCCCATTCTGTATATATTGTTTTTTCCATCCACGGGGTTTTGATCATGCCAATGCCCCACGGTAAGGTTTGAAGTATCATGTCATAGCCCCGTTCTTCTACCCGTAACCACCAGTCATCATCTTTTTCCCAGAGCGCGCCGTCGCGCTGCAGGAAGGCTGCCTGGAAACCTTCCACAGAAGAGTTGTTCATTTTCTCCCAGCGCTGGATCACTACTTTCAGCAGTTCTTCGCAGAGTTGTTTTTCTTCCCCGGTTAGTAGTATCTCTGCCGGCACCGGTTCTTCCAGCGGGAGGGCGCACATTATTTTATTGAGTGCCAGTTCATGCTCTGCGTGTATTTCCTTTCCGTTTATCATATACTGAAGCAGGTGTACAGCACGATGTTGTGCTTCCCTGTTTACAAATCCTTCGTCGTTCACGAGGCCAATCCGTTTAAAGCCATAAGGAATAAAAGGATGGAGTATAATCAGGCCGGCGTTGCCGGTGTAAATGGTATCGAGTGGTGGTTTCTTTACTTTAGCCCAGCTCTCCGGCTCCCGTGGCAGCTTTTCCAGGGGATCGGCAGCTACAGTGGTTACGGGCCTTCTTGTTTGCAGCTGGTCTTTTTCGTAGAGGCTTTCCCGTAGCAACGCCCGGTGACGGCTGGCAGTAATACTTACCTGCGCTTCCTGCTGCAATATCGGTACTACATGCCGTATATGCGTATACGATAGTACCGCCGGCTGTTGCGCAGTTTTTACCAGCTGGCTGATTAATACCTCCGCAATGCCGGGCGCCGCCACGTTTACAAAATCAAGGAAACGGGTAGCATAGCTGCGCGCGTCGTATACATGTATGTGCGCCCCCAGCAATAGCAGGTGAAACCGCCGGAATACCTGTTGCAGCTGCATTTTTTCCTGGCTGCCGGGAAGCAGTGTTTCCAGCAGCTGTTGCAACTCATGCAGCGCGTCGGTGGCATTGGCGCTCCAGCCGAGCGGAACATCCTGCATGATATCGAGAAATACCGCCTCATCGAGATGCTGCGCCATTTGTTCTATCAATGCAGGATGCTGTAGTATTTTACTATAGAATAATTTCCGCTCCTGCCGGCTGCGCTGTTTATAAAAAAGGACGGCCTTCCGCAGGTCGGTGATGCTGCCCTGGTGACTATTACCGGCTGTTTCCTGCAGCAGGAGCAAACTATCCTGTACGGCGTATACATCCAGGCTTTGCCGGATATGACTGTCAGGCGCCCCGGCATAGAAGGAGAATAGCCCATATATCTGAAGCCTGGCTGCCAGCTGCTGCCGGTAGCTGGTAAAGAGTTGCTGGAGGATAAGAGGCGCGGCGTTAAATAACAGGATGACCGTTGCTTTGATGATTTCATTGGTAGCCGATAATGACAAGGAACCCAGTTTGTCAGGCAACCGGTGGCGTGTAAGGTATACCGTTAGTAACTGACGCGCTTCGTCCAGTACTTCCTGTTGCTGATGCTCCGTGGTAATGGAAGTATAACGCTGCATACGCTGCAGCAACAACCGGAATGCTACTGTGGGCTGGTAGATCCTGCTGTTGCGGTCTGTGGTAAAGGAGGCGCTGCCTGCCGCAATGGTTTTCTCCAGCCAGGGTTGCAGCAATGCCTGTACCGGTTCGATATGTGGCTCCAGTTGAAGGAAGAGTTCTTCCAGTTGCCGGAACAGGGATGGTGATAAGATAATGTTGTCCTGCAACATTTTCATGTGCTCCTCATGATATTCGTATAGCCATTGCAGTAATCTTGCCGCGTAGGCCACCGAGGGGTTGCCTGCTGCGGGAGGCAACAGTCCTGTGGTCAGGAATTGTTGCAGCCAGCTGGTTACCACGTCCGGGGAGGCCGTTATCTGCGGCGGCAACCGTTCTGTATTCTGCAGGGGAAGGGAAGATGCGGGAATGGTCCATGCCTGCAAATCATTGGCCAGCACGGTATTGCCGGAAAGATGATTAATAACAGGCAGGAGCTGTTGCAGCAGAAAACGGATCATATGCGGCGCCGGAACAGGAGCCTCTGACCAGGCGGGAAGAAGCAGGTGTTGCAACAATACCTCTTTGCTGATCCGCCGGTAGCGTGTTGCCGCGAGCGACTGCCAGATAGCTTGCAGGATAAACTGCTCCGGCGGCAGGGTGCTCACGGTAACAAATTGTTGCACGGCCATTAACAGTGTATATACATTGTCGTATACTTCTTCTGCAGCACTACTCATCCCGCTGCTTTTCAGCAGCCGGAAAAATACCGTGGGCTTTACGCCGGTAACCAGCCGGTACATGGCGGCGGGTAAGGTGGCGGCGTATTCAAGTATGGTCAACGTTTGGTCCGGATGCTGATCGGCCAGTTGCTCCAGTAGGCTGTTAAGAGAGTAGTGCGCATACGTTTTTCCCCACCACGAAATGCTGCCATAGGTAAGCAGGTGCAGGATCACGTCGCGGAGCAACAGCCGTTTCATGCCCGTGTCTCCGGCAAAGGGCGCCGTTGCAATGGTGTTGTCTGCCCAGTTTTTTATCTCCCTTAAATACCCTGTTTGCTCAACTGCCACTGCATTGACTTGCATAAGCTCATTCCATCTGTGGGTCGCCGTTTGGTGTTGCAATACCAGCTGCAACATCTGCTTCAGCGAGGTGGCTGCACGGTAACCGGTATTGTTAAACATCAGTTGGAGAGCCGCTGGGGTAACCCCCGGCGCCCACCACGGAATAGCGCCATACAGCAGGTAGTAGCGGAGTACATTGATTTGTTCCCCGGTATCTGCCATTATTTTTTTGTAAGAAGGATCGCTGCCGGAAACCAGTTTTCGTTGAGGGGTAATCGTTAGTTCGTTATAAAGATCCCTGATATGGCTGCCCAGCCCCGTTTCGGGAATGGAAGATTTGTACCGCCACAATGCCTCGTAAAACAGTTCCAGGATGGTTTCATAAGAAAGATTGAAATGCACGGCCAGCTTCAGCAGGTTGCTGCGTACAAACTCTTTGCGGTTAAAGTTGCTGCCCCGCTCCATAATGAGATAGGTGAGCATAAACAACCACACGGCTTTTTCCAGTTCACTGGCTTCTGTATGCAGTAGTTGCTGCTGTTGTTGCAGCAACACTATTTCCCGGCTGCCGGCGATAATAAACAACGCTTCTGCAGGCTCCAGTACTTCTACAATAGCCTGTAATACGGCAATGGAAAATTGCCACACGATCCGCTCCCGTACACTTTGACTCCGGCCAATGCTGCGGATAAAATCAGCCAGTTTACCAGGAGATGTTTTTGATAACTGCAAAACGATATCTCCGGGTTGCGCGCGTTCAGCAGCAGTAGCCCACCAGGGCATAATACCCTGCAACAGGAAAAAGGTCATCAGTTCCAGTTGCCGGTCTTCACCTTTCCGGATGATAATATCCCCGGTAACGCTATGCCGCGTGCCTGCCTGTTGATGATATAGCAGGTCGGTAAGCGCCTGTTGTAAAGCCGCCAGTATCTTCGCCGGCAGTTCGGTCTCCAGGTCTTTGAAAGGAATGGCGCCAATGTCCAGCACCAATCCATCAACAGAGGCCATCATATCAGCAGGGATCAGTTGTTGCAGCAGTTCATCCGTGCGGTTGCTGATGCTTTGCCGGAAAAGCATACTTACTTTGTCCTGCAAGGCAAAGGCCCTGGGTCTCGAATCGTAGGTGATGTCAAAGCTGTATCGACGGATGATGTGCGCTTCCATTATACGGTAACTACATGTTGAGAAAATGCCGGGTCCTTTATCATAAGCTCCAGTAATGCAGCAGCGGCAGAGGGCCGGTCGCCCTCTCCACGCATTGCTTTGAGCCAGCCGAAATAATGTGATTCAAAATCCTGCATGGCGGTGATCCCCAGCCAGCTAAAGTTCATGCGGAACTGCACAGGGGTATGTTCCCGGAAAAGCCCTTCTGCGAAATTCCTGAACTCTTTATACTGGAAGCGTGCCGGCCATGAAGGAAAAATAATGCTCATACCGAATTTGAAAAAGTCTTCCTGCAGCATTTGCGATGCACCCTGTTTTATATAGGGCGCCACACGTACCTGCCGGTGCTGCCCGGTTTTCATCTGCCTGATGAGCAACAGCAGATCCAGCATTGTTTTCTCAACGGCTGTTTTATATTCAGGTGACGTGAAATGTGCTGCTGTCAACAGTTCCGGCGTATCTGCCGGATAGAAGTAGATTTTGTAATACTGCTGCAGCTGTTGCCAGCTGCCATAGGCATCCTTTTCATTAAGGGCTGCTGCCAGCGGCGCCATGTTTTCCAGCTGTGCTTCCCGTTCATCAAGGGTGAGCCATTGCGCATGTTGCAGCAACAGTTTATTGGCCCTGCTGTAGATACGGAATCCAAAGCTACGGTCTGTATACGCAGGCTTCAGCAACAGGTGTTCCAGTAGGTAACATCCTTCAGACGCTGTACTGATCTGCTTCAGGTGCCGGATCATTTCTTTTTGCGCCTGTGCAGCTTCTTCATGCGTGTGTTCCCGGATCACTACCTGCCATAATGCGTGCGCAGCATGACGGTATACCACCAGGTAAACATCTTCTTCCTCATCATATACAATGCGGTAATTGCCGGGGTCGAGCCCGTAGCGCAGCAGGGATACGGATTGCCGGCCATAGTCGTATTTCTTACCGGTAATGATTTCACCGGCGGTGCTCTCGGCAATATTCACTTTCAGCAGTTCATCTTTTACTTTATATTCCTTTACCAGGTGAACATGGAGGTGTGGTTCGGAAGGGTGACTCACTGCTACTTTCCAGCTGCCGGTATCAAATACGGCGGTAAGCCGTTTTCTTTTTTCCGCGCGTACATGCAGCAGTTTATGCAAAATGGTTTCATAACCGGATAAGGCGCCTTCGTTAAAAATATCTTCCCGGTAGTTGAACGACCGGTTACGGTTAGCGCTGAGTGCCGGGAGGTCGCGCAGGATCTCCGCTTTCCACTCCAGCTCCGCACTGATCCGGGTAGGAGGAGCGTCACGCGCATAAGTTTGTTCATAGAAAGAAACCGGGTACTTTAGTAACACCAGGTTGAAACGAGCGAGCAAATGATCCAGGATCGTGTTCTTTCGCTGCTGGTATACTTTGTCCGGTTCTGCAGCTTCCTGCATATTTTTAATATAGGGGTTCCCGTTATCCTTCCTGAAATCTTCCCAGGAGGCTGGTATAGCCTGATCGGTAAACGCTTTCAATAAGGTAGCGGCGTGTGGTACGTTGTACAATGGCTGTGTGGCATACGTAGTCGCAGGTATCTGCTGGAGGAAGGGCGAAAACAAATTACCCATGTTACTCAGCTGCGCGAGATAGTTGGCCAACAGTTGTTCAAAGAAAAGCAGGTAAGCTTTCAGTTGTTTCGCCTGCGCCTGGCGGAGGGCAGGCGAATCTTTTTCCAGCCCTTCATGCCCGATGCCATAAATAGCCGGGAAATAATGTTGCAGCGAATAGTACTGGCCCAAGTTACGGTAGGTTCCTTTCAGCGGTTTGGAAGCCTCGGAATTTTGATGACCTGCAAACTTCCTGCGGGTCACTGTTTTCACCTGTTCATACATATTGAGAAAGCCCGCATCGCGGAGACTGTATTCAAATTTGTCGCTCGATATTTTTATTTCGTGTTTTTCACTCACCATTTCCAGGTAAGGGTAGTGGCCTTCTTTGATCTGTACCGGTTTCGCCTGGAAGTTACCATTTTCGTCTGCGAGGTAAATGGCTTTCACTTTCATTACGCCGGGTACTTCTGATACGCTTTTCATCAGGTCTGCGGGATCGGCAGTTTGTTTGCGGGGATGCAGATCGCTGTTTGCCACAAAGCCTTTTTTCAGTAAGGGACCTGCATACATTTCTTCCGCGGTATGGCCATTGATATACATTTCGGCGGCCGACACAAATCTTACCGGCGGATGGATGGTCATTTCAAAAGCATTGCACATCAGGGCGAGGATCTGCCGGGGTTCATGCCTGCTGTCTACAAAAATTTCCGCCTTGATGAAAATCTCCTGTGGTTGCAGTACTACTGCGGGTTCAAAATCCTCCCCGATATTCCGGTATGATTGCAGGAGATGATCGGTTTGTGCTGCGAGTTGTTGCACCTGGTCTGCATTGGCTTTCATGTTCCGGGCAATCGCATCTTCCACCTGTATAAATACACGGTATACGCCCTTTGTACAACCGGATGGGTGGGCGGTTTGCACAGGTTCAATCCATATGTTTTCTATATCGTCCATTTCATCCAGCACCACTTTACGGTAATCGTTCACCGTTACCGGCGCAGAAGTCAGCATCTCTGCCCGCCGGAAAAAGGAGTGCGGCAAAGGGTCAATATCACCTTTTTTATCTGCCAGTATTTCTTCTATCGGGAAAGCAGTACGGTAGGCGGGATCGGTGATCGCATAACACAGCTGTTGCAGGATGGTTACACCGGGATCATGCAGGTTGTAATCGGTCCATTCGGTACCGGACAGCTCCTGCACGCGGGCAATCGCTTCCTTCATTAAAAGATCGTAATCCATTGCGGGCGCAATGGCTTTGTCTCTGTTGATCAGAACGGGACTATCGGGCATATGACAACATTAATAGTAATATTCATCCGGCATAATCAGCTCATCGCTCCATAGCCGCGTGATGTTATAAAAAATTTCCACGCCATCTCCATAGTTGCTGTTGGAGCGTAATTGCAGTGCATAGTTATGCGTGGCGCCTTTCCAGCGCAATTTGATCTTATTCCAGAAGAAGCCGTAGTGGGCGCATCGCTGGCTGATCCGGTTATGTGATCCGCCATATGCGGCCAGCGCGGTGGCATGAAGCAATGCTACCCTGCCTGCGCCTTTCCTGCCGGTTCTGGCCATCACTTCAAATGCCTGGCAGTTATCCAATGATTCAAGGATGGGATGCCATTTGCCATTGGCAGGAACGGCGCCTGTTTTGAAGGTACCCATGCGTCCCTGCATGCCGGCAAAGCCGTTGACTTCTATTTTAAAACGGGGATCACTTTTTTTTCCGATGCCCAGGTTGCCGTTCATATGGAAAAAGAAACTCTTTCCGGGACCTGCCTGATCGTCTTCACCGGTGCCGGGTTTCAGACGCAGGGCGGGGTAGTCCTGTTCATCTTTTTCCATACAGAAGAAAGGCTCCAGGTCGTCGGTGGCGCGGTAAAAGGATACAAGCCGCTTTGAATCACCGAGCGTAGATACCAGCAAACCATTGTCTTCATCTTTTGAAAAACCGTCTTCCTGTTTATTGATGGTAGAATCTATCAGGTAGCCGAAATGATTTTCCGTTGGCATCACGCCATTTCTGAAATATTGTTTCAGCTCATCCCGCCCGTATACTTTTTTATTTTGCATGTCCATATGTCAGGAGTTTATATAAAGAGATGAATAGTTGACAGACGTTGATCAGGGAGGCAGTATGGAGATGGTCAGCATCTCTTCATCGGTAGCATGATCCGGTCGTTGGTCCGTTGGCGTTATAACGGGATGATCATTGCCGATAATGAGTTCGCTGCTGATCTTCAGCGCATCAATGCCCAATGGCTCCGGCTCTTTGTATTCCGGCGACCGTAATACAGTGATGAGGTGTTCCTTCGACGGGATCAGCACGGCCTGCGGCAAAGAGGGCGTAACCTGCTGAAGATCCCCTATGGCAGTATCTGTGCTGTAGGCGGTTACCATACCGGTATCTTCATCTTTTGTATAATAAAAATGCACCAGGGAAAAACCGGTGATGTATTCTACATAAGGCTGCCGGTTGATATAATTCAATAGTTCAGATTTATACAAGGTGCTGCCTATCTTCAAATGCGAAGAAGGATCAAACAACCACGGGCAAAGATATTTCTGAATATCCAGGTGTAACTGTTGCAGGTGGCTGTTCTGGTTGTTTTCAGACGGATCCCTGAACACGATGCTGCACACTACTTTCACGCTTTCATACACCGGGTTGCGGATCGATAAAGCAACAAAAGGAGAGATATGCTGCTGCATAAAATGCTGGATGCGGCACAGCGTATCGAGGTCTACTTTAGGCTCCGCACTGATAAACATGCCGCTGTCCGATTGCCGCGGAACCACCACCATGCTTACATCTTCGTCCCTGGCGCCGGGTGGTGCGGTGATGCATTTTACAATCAGTATCTCCGGAAATGCTTCCAGTAATACCTGTGCAATATCCAGTGCTGTAACAGGTCGTTGCTTGTGCCGCAGCCTTTCGCTCACCCGTGTATAGAACTTGCTTTCCGGTTCTGTTTTACGGCCTCCGAAAGATGGGAACAGTTGCCAGATGGCCTGGATTGTGCGGATATCTCTCTTTGTATTTTTTATCGTCAGCGGCGGGAGCGACAATACCTTTTCAAGTGAGCCGCCCGCGCCTTCAAACACCCGCTCTACGGTTACTGCATTGGGGAAAATACCAATAACCCTCGGTGTGATACATTCATGCGAAGGCGTTGAAATCCTGATCCACCAGGCGCCTGGCGACATGATACTGTTATTGGGATTGATACCCGAAGGCACCCTGATCTTTACAATGCCACTCCGCGAAAGATTATTGGTATTGTCTGATAAAAGGCAGAAGCCTTCAAAAGGATACCATTTGTTATCTGCCAGGTAACTCCAGTTCAGCGGGGTAAGACGGGTAGTGGTGTCGGTGAAATATTTATCTTCCAGCTGGAACAGCAGCGATAATTCTTCTCCCGGTTTCAGCTGGTTAAAACCGATATACAAATGACCGGCTTCATTGAACACGGGAAGCAGCGAGAAATCATTGGCGCCGTTGCCGGGATAAATTTCTTCGTTCCCGAATACCCCCACATGATGTACTTCCATTGTTTCTCCCGGTATGGATGTTTTTCCGGGCTTCAATGATTCGGAATGCTCCAGCGTATAGTTGATGGTAATGGATTTTACCACCGGCACATAGGGCAAGCCCGGCATTGGCTTTTTCCGCGAGGGGTGCCTGGCATTGTATAAAATTATTTCAGGAAAGATGAGTGTATACAGCTGGTATCCGAATGCTTCGGAAGGAGCCGACAGCTCCAGCCTGACGGCGCCCTGCCTGTAAGCCGTGCCGCTGCGCTTTGTTTCTTTATCCAGTTTCATTCCATTGGTGAAACTGATCTTATTAAAGTCGGGATCTTTGATCAATGTGGTATCTGCCAGGTACACGTCGCCTTCTTTATCACGATAGGTATCGAAAAGCCGGAACTGTTCCTGGTTGCCGCGTTCGGGCAAAAATACGCCGTTGTTAATGCTGCTGAGTCCTACCTTGTAAGCATTGTTGGTCATATTGCCCGGGTAAGCGGCGAAGTAATGATCGAACCCGTTTATATTTTTAGGCAGCTCCAGCCATTCCAGTTTTATGCTGAAGTCTTTTGTATACCTGTTAAAAACATTGGTGTTACAGATATCCAGAAATGAACCTACCGCCGGCATGGGACCAAAGATCCTGAAGGAACTGTACGCATTCACTTCCCCGATATTGTTATCCAGCTTTACTGCCCGGAAGCCGGTTACCTTAGCCGTTACCGTTACCCGCTCCAGTACGAGATGACGGAGAAAGGAGTAGGGGTGATGGAAGCTGTTATTGTTCAGCAATACTTTCACCATTGGCAACGCCGATGAAATATTGGCGCCATGCACTTCCGGGTTATATACACTGAAAGAGGCTTCGCTGCCGCGTAGCAGGAAGTTGATCAGGATGGCGTTGTCTGCCTGTTCCACGGCGCTGCAACGCACGTTGTAATGTTTAATAGGCGCCCATCCGGTGGGAGTAGTATAGTATAAAAGAAATGCGCCTGACATCAGTTCACTGGTAACAACAGCCGGGCTTCTGCCGGTAACGGCAGAAAAATTCTGGAGGTATGTTATCAGCGCGGCATAGCTGGCGGCGTTGAAATGCACCCGCACCTGCACGGACCGGCTTCCTTCTGTAAGGTATAAAGCGGGTGATCCGATCATAAAACCAACCGACGTATTTTCCATTGTGCGTACGGATTGCGGAAGGTCGTGCTGATCTTCACCCAGCAAGGGCCAGGTAACAGGCGGGATGGTGAGCTTCGCAAATGCCGGCGTAGGTATCACGGTGTGAATAGCGTGATAGATAGCTGCTTCGCAGATATTATTGGTTTGCAGCGACCGGGCGGCGATCTGCAGATAATTACTTACATACAGGGTATGTACAGCGGTGATAGTGGTAGCATGTACTTTGAGCGTATCGCGCAGCTGGTATTTCAGCGGTTCCTTCCTGGCGATGGTGGGGGCGAGCACTATTTCTCCCTTATCGATGGTAAGATTATCTACCTGCGGCGCCGGCATGATCAGGATATGTACTTTGTCCGGCACGGCATGCAGCGGCTCCATACCCAGTATGGTGCGGTAGTAATAATCGAGATGCCTTTTGGGTATTTCGTTGATCTGATCCTGCAGGTGTTTATATAGCTCCGTAAAGGTCATTAACAGCCCCATATGCGGCGTATGTTTCCGTTCACGGAGCTGATTCTTCAGATAGTAGGAGGAGGCGCTGGAAGTCTGGTAAAATTTAGTACGCAGGGTATCATAAATTTCATTCAATGAAAAAAATCCGCCGAAGGTATCTTCGCCTTCGGCGGTATTATTTGAAATACCCGGGAACAGCGCCTGCAACCTGGCCGTGGTAGCGGCGCCGCGGAGGGTGTGATGCCTGGTCGTTTCATATGGAAACAATTGTTTTACCTGTAATTCGTACCGGTATAATTTAGTGGTTTCTTCTTCCACGGACTGGATTACCTGGTTTACATAATGCCGGATCACCTGTTGTTTATCCGACAGGGATAGCTTCTGCAGTACATCCATCAGCTCAATGGCAATGTCATAGAGCAGGGCGAAGAATCCGGCGGTATGTTTGAAAAGACTGGCTTCATTTCCTGCTTTGCCCATTGCTTCCCGCAGGAAGAGATATTTTTCTTCGTAAGCCGTGAACTGGAGGTTGGAGCAAACGATGAGCATGATCACCAGGTCCGCATGAAAGAACTCCTGCCAGTCGCCATCCGGCTGATGATTGAAGTTATAATAGTTAAACTGGCTGGAGAGCGCCGTCAGCTGCGCCAGCAGGTCAAAGGTACTTCTGTTGTCTACTTTTACATAGGCAGGTTGCAATGCATCCAGTTGCCGTTCCAACTGGCTGACGCCATCCTGTATATTTTCAAAGTAGTTACTCATCGCGTACTGATATTGGTACCTTCAAGGAAGTAGAACGGATACACCAGGTTGTGCCGCGTATTGGTAGAAATTACGGTGTAGTTGATCTGCACATACACGGCGCCGCTTTCCATTGTTTGGTCAACAACCTGCGAGTCCACCAGTTTGATCCGTGGTTCGTATTCCAGCAGAGCGTGATAAATAAGGTGATTCAGTTCTCCCGAAAAACGGGAGTCTGCCACTTCAAATACCAGCTTGCGGATGTTGCAGCCGAAATCCGGCAGCATAGTGCGTTCGCCGGGAATGGTGCTGAGAATGATGCGGATACTTTCTTCAATATCTGCCACATCAGATACCATCAGCACGGAGGCGTTGGGTTTGTCGAAGGAAGGAGGGAAGCTCCAGCCTGTCCCTAAAAATGATTTGATATCTTTTGCCATTGTTAACCTCCTATTAATACCGTTGGACATCCTAATGCTATTACGCCGCCGTGGGCGGTGCTGTCGCCCATGCGTACCGCGGGCCGTCCGCCTATCAGCACTGTGAACGATCCCATGATAGCTGCATCCGGTGGTCCTACACAGGTACACAGATCGCCTGCTACGGAAGCGGGCAGTCCGCCTATTAATACGGTGGGCATACCGGGGCCCACTATCGGGCCGCCTACATGCGGAACCGGTGGCAGGGCCGGTGTGATGAGCGGGCATACATGCATATCTGTAATCCTTGCGGCGGGTTGTCCCATGAGTTGTTTTTTAGGTTTTAATTAATCATTACTACGCCTCCCTGTATGATAGTGGCGGCAGAAGAAGAGAGGGTGGCAGACGCATTCCCAGTAGCGCTGAGCGTAGTGTCTGCCGACATGGAAAGCGTGGCGCCGCTCATTTCCAGCGCTGTGGTGGCGGCAACATTCACGGCTAATCCATTCAGTTTGAGCTGCCCTGTGGCTTGCAGCGTAAGGTCGCTGGCGCTGTTAATGGTAACGCCGGTGGGCGCCATCGTGATGCTGTTGCTGCTCTGGTCCTGGATCACTATTTCCTGCGCCATGTCGTTCAGTGCAATGCTGTTGCCTCCCGGCGTAATCACAGTGATGATCTTGTTCTCATCATCAAACGTAATTTTCAGCTGGCTTTTGGTATACAGCGCCTTGATGTAATTATTATTATCTGCGGGTATCACCGGCGGTGTTTTCATTTTACCGTACAACGAGCCGATGATTACCGGGTACCGCGGGTCATTCTCTATAAAAGCCACTACTACTTCATCGCCCACTTCCGGGAAAAAAATAGCGCCTGCACTTTCTGTGGCGTAGAAGGTAGACAGTCTTGCCCAGGTGCCTTGCTGCCCGGTAGCCGTGGTAGCCAGCATCACCTGCACACGATACTCGGCGGCAGGGTCCTGTGAAATGGCTACTACAGTGCCCAGCTGAAGCCCTTGTATCGCTGGCAGCTGGCCGTTTGCAGGGGAGTAGGTGAAATTTTCCCTTTCATAAATAGGCTTGCTGTTCAATCCGAATTTCGCGTTGGTATTCCACACGCCTTCTTTGAGCGTATGCGTTACTGCCCACACATAGGCGTTACCGTTAAAGCGTGAACCTACGCCGGCTAAGGTGATCAACGTATTAGGCCATACGGTGGCATTGCCCATAAAGGATACCTGTCCGCTGATAGATTCCAGGCGCATACGCAACAGGGTGCTGTTGGCCCACGACTGTAAACTTTCCTGCGCCAGCGGCGAATTGGATACCAGTTGCAGCGGTGTTTGATGTAGTGCAGCCGCCAGTGTGGTGGCTTCCAGGTTGCCCTGCGCATTCAGGCTGGGTTCTTCGGCATTAGCGGTGATCATGGCCAGCGTTTGCGGATCCCACGCAGCAGCGGTGAGAGAAGGTACCTGTTTCTCCGCGCTCACGGAGGCATTGAAGCTGATCAGTGATTCGCCGAAGGCCACCGATACTACCGGCTCTCCGCTTACCACCGGCGGGGCCGCTACTATTTGTGCGCCTACCAGTGATACCACGAAGCCGTTAAACTCCGCGCGTGATAAGAGAAAATCCCAGTCGGTGCAAAATTTCTGAAATACCAGTTCATTAATAGCGCTGGTACTTTGTATATCTCCGCTCAAACCATTATTACTAACGGTGGTAGACATGATGGCGCTGTCGGTCTGGTTTATAAACACGGCGTCTTTTTTGGTGATGGTCATCTGCACAGCGCTGTGCTTGCAGGTAACGATCAGGTGGAAACCCTCTTCGGTGGCCTGTATCGACTGCTTCACCACTACGCCGGTGAAAATAAGTTCTTCGCCGGTAGTGCCGTATCCGGCAGTAATGGTAACCGTGTTGCCGGGTAAAAAGCTGTCGCTGTCGCTGGCAGGAAAATCACCGATCACACCGGTAGACGCTTTCGCCGTGGTGCCATCAGACAACATGATTTCTGCATAGGAGATCCGGTTCAGTTCATGGTGTATCGTTACAGATATAACAGGGTACGTGTATTGCACGGCGGTACCGTTTGCAGTGACGGTATACTGCAGGGTAGGATCTGCTATATTGATAGGTACAACTGCTGCCATAAGTATTTATTTCTTTAGCGGGGGGAAATAAAGTCCGTCGCCGGGTTTAATATCATGGATGCTGTTCAAACCATTTACCCTGGCTACTTCCATGTAATACCCCGGTTCGCCGTAAATGCGATAGGTCATTAAGGGCAGGGTATCGCCTGCCAGTACGGTCCGCATATGTGTAAGGTCCGGTGATGACACGCCGGATTCTTTTATTTTCGTTGCAAAGGCTACCGACTCAATCACGGTGAGTTTGATCACTGCACGCAATGCCACGCCGGTAGTACTGAACAGGCTGTACTTGATGTTGATGTTTTTACATACGCCTGTAAAGTTGGTATTTCCCCAGGTGATGCGCAGGTAGTTGGGGCGGTGATCTGTTCCCTGGTAGTTATACGCGATGTTCATCACTTTTTCGATATACGCGTCTACCGTCAATCCGCCGGGAATAGGGATGACGCCGGTTCCATCTACGAGTAGTTCCAGGTCGAAGTTGCCTGACTCCATGCTGCTGAAGATCTGGGTAGGCGCTACTGCGCCCTGCTCATCCGTGTTTTTATAATTGATGGTATAGTTGAGCGTATAGTTATCCGGGTTGATCACGGCAGATACACTGTCGATCAGCTCAGTGGCTTCCGCATCTGCGTAGCCGGCCAGTAATAATTTGGTGGGTCCTCCTGTTGGGTTCATCTTGCGGGTAAGTTCTCTATACTGGTAATTAATTTATCCATGCATTCCCTCACTATCTTATCTTTCAGAGCTTGCAGGTCTTTAACGCCGGTATGGCGGGTTGCCTGCGGGGGATGTTCTTCTATGGTGACTTTAATCACCAGTTCTCTTATTTCTAAAGGCATAACTAACTGATTTGTTGAAAATAATCATAGCATAGTTCCAGTGTTTCCAGGGCAATAACGTTTTCCTGTGCCTTGAATTCTGATATTTTCAATGCTACCGGATAAGCATTTACAAATTGCCAGGAGGCCACCGATCCACGGTTTGCATTCATCAGGGTTACTACCACCGCTACGGGCGAAAAGGTAAAAAGATTAATACTGTTCTGCGCCCAGCGTATCAGCGGAGAGCCGGTGAGCATGCCTCTTTTAAGCACCAGGTTACCATATTTTGGCGCCTGTGGAAGGCGGTGGGTAAACCTGTTTTCACCTCCTTCCTTCACTTCCAGCGGCGTAATGGTAGCGGTTAGTCCGCTTACTTCCTGGAAGTTACCTTCATTGCCACCGGTGATCCCCGGCACCATCACCCTGAAGTAAAATCCTACGGGTGGGTAAAAGGGCGTTTGTGCGGACGAGGGCGGTGGTGGTGGAATAGGCATGACAATTTATTTGAAGCCGTGAATAAGCGGAGTAACGGATAACGAAGTCATTCCTGCGGCTTCGCTACCCGTGGTCCGTTCTTTTTATTTGGTTAAATGCAGTCCTTCATGCGCTACTTCCATTGTTTCCACCGCCACTTCATTGGCGTCGGATTTCATATCGGTAACGGTCATTTTGCAGGGAAACGCATTAGTAAGTGTCCAGTTCATAGCCGTTTGCCCGGTTTCATCCAGCAAACTGATCACAATGGTGGAACGCTTGATGGTATTCATTTTGATGAGATCATAATTATCCCACAGGGTAGTATCTCCTTTGAAGATGCCTTTCTTCAGGGTGATATTATTGAACTTGGCGATCCCCGGCATTTTTACTACCGAGTATACAGGATTACTGCCGCCACGGTATTCTATTACCTGTGTTTCAGAAGTAAGCCCGGTTACTTCCTGGAATATGATTTCTTTGCCATCCCACATGACTTTGAAAGAAAACTTTACCATAGGCCAGGTGGCCTGTGATTGGGTGGAGCCGTCATCTGCCATAATTGCAAATTTTAAAAGTTATTAAATAAATTTTAGTTGCGGGTTAAGATTCCTGCATCTGTTGCTGGAAAGTGATGATGATAAATTCAGCAGGGCGTGTAAGCGCAACCTTCACCGTGATCAGCATTCTGCCCTCCAGGATATCCTGTGGAGTCATAGTGGCGCCAAGCCCCACCTGTACATCGAAAGCCTGCTCCGGTGCTGCGCCCGCCAGCGCGCCTTGTTTCCAGAGGTTTTGCAGGAAGTTGTTGATCATGCTTTTTACAGTGATCCACGTAGTGGCATCATTGGCTTCAAATACATAAGCACGGGTAGCCAGTTTTACAGACTGCTCAATCATGATGAGCGTGCGTCTTACGTTGATATAACGCCAGTCGAGACTATTACCATCCAGTGTTCTCGCGCCCCATACCAGCGTGCCTACGCCTGTAAATGGCCGGATCACGTTGATAGACTTTCCCGCCATAATATCCACGTTGAGGTTTTTTTGTTCTTCACCGGAGATGTTAACCGTAGGAGCAGTTACCATGCTCACCGATACATTGGCAGGAGCTTTCCATACGCCGCGTGAGTTATCAATCAACGTGTATATGCCTGCCAGGGCGCCGCTTGGCGGCAGCTCATTCATCTGCGAACGTACTTCCTCCAGGATATGCACGTACGTAGGACTGGCAGCCTTCAGCGACTGATGGAAATTCTTTTTGGTATTCTTATCTGGTGTAGCATTGGTTTTGTATTTGGTGATGATCTGTGCAGCGGCAGGTTCAGGTAATAATTTCTCCAGGTCAACAGTAGCGTCCAGGTTTTCAAAATCCACTTCATCCGGTTGTACGATCGTGGTTTTCAGCCAGGGGTGATAAGCCGCGCCGTAGTTGAGCGAGTTCACGCCAATCTGGTCACGGAAGGCGCCAACCACTTCTTCCAGCACATCTGACGGCTTTTGTTTTACCAGGTCGAAGATGCCGAAGCGGCTTTGCATGTCTGCACAATGCTGCAATACCTGTGAGTACACCGTAGTATAGGCATCTGCTCCGAGCGCAATGATGTCGGGCATTACAATCAGCGTAGGCTCCGCTTCTTTTTCCAGCAGGGTAAATACATTAGGCTTGGTGTCTGAACCGATGAAATCATCTGCCGCAATGGTAATGCCATCCGCCGAATGGCCGTAGGTACCCACCGACAGGATGTAGCAGAGGCTACCGCTGTTCCCGAAAAACAACCGGATGCTGTTGTAGAAGTAAGCCGTGTTGTTATCCTTAATCTGCACCACGGTGGGTTTTCCGTTGATGTTAAAGGTTTCCTGCTTCACTTTGGGATCAGCATCCGCCAGCGTGAATTTAGGTTTGAACTCGCTGCCAAAGTATTCCAGGTACTCCGCAAAGGACGTGATCCTGGTAGGCTTGTGGATAAGGGATTTACCATTCCTTTCTGCTTTCTGCGTATAGCCTATGAACACAGGCACTGCAGTTTCCACAGCGGTAATGGAACTGGGGAATGCATTTTTCTCCTCAATATAAACCCCGGGGGTCATGAAGGTTGATGCCATATTAGGTGTTTTTTTGTTTAGTATAAAAATATTTCCGAGTACGTTTTTCCGTTGGTATGCCATGATCTTCCTGCAGCAGAGATCCTGTTGATTTCTGGTGACGGGAGCGGTGAGATGATGATCTTGTGTTTGTTACTTTCACCTGGAGGCCGGTCAGCCAGTTTTAATACGTAAGGATTCCTATCTGAAAGTGCAATAGGGTCATTAGAGATCAGTACAGGTACTTTGTTTCTCTCCGGGAGCGCTGCCAGCATCGGTTCACTGAAACAGGAGGCCCCGTTGTTGTTCAGGATCACCGGATGTGGCAGCGCTGCCAGCTGCTCGCTCATCAGGTAATAGCACCAGTAGGTGCTCCTGGCCCGGAACCGGATGTCGTAGTTATCCTGTAAAGATTCATTCAGCACCAGCGTGAGTAATCCGAACGGTTTGGTGAAAAACGTTTCCGGCAAAGTAGCTGTTCCGCGCAGGTCTGCTGCATCAGCATAAGGATACCGGTGTAAAACGCCCGGCGCATTGGCGGCATCATTACCAAACACAAAACACTGCGTGGTAATGTCGGCGGCATCAATGGCAGTATAGTTATAAAACAAGGGATCTTTCAGTATTACCTCAAAAGTAAGCGTGGTATTATCCCGCAGTAAGTCGCTCCTGGTGCGCTTTCCGGCCCCCAGGGTATTGTATAGTAATAAACAGCCGGATGCCTGTTGTTTAAGCATCAGATCTGCATTCAGTAACTGTTTTCCGGTAGCGGCAGACATGCGGATGCCAATGCCTTCGTAGGATAGCGCCTGGAAAAAATCATGACGATAACGGATAGTAGTCAGTATTTCATATTGCTGTTTCATTCCTTTTTTTCAACTAGCTAAGGATAACATTTATCTCGCCGGTAACATTTCTCCGGCAGTGCCCGCAACAGCCGGCCTGTATTCTTTGATGATTGAATCGTCGAACGTAAGCATGCGCACTTTATACAATACGGATGGCATGTACTTGGCGCCCAGCGTGGCCCACATGTTGTTTAGCCTGTCGGCGCCAGGGCTTTCCAGTTCAAAGGCAAGCTTGCTGATACCAGCATCTAACGCAGGTGTATTCTGTGCGGTAAAGGTATTTTTCGATTGAAAAAATGCAACGGTGTAGGAAAGAAATCTTAAAGCCTGCGCATAGTTATTGCTGCTGAAGTAAGCAGAAAATAATACATAGAGATTCACGGATACCGCCGCAGCTGAAGTATTATACATACCAGCGCCGGTATTTGAAACGGATGTTCTTGCTGTCTCTTTTTCAACATTGACAAGCGTTACAAGCATTTTGTTTTCACCTTGTATCGCTACGGATCCATCCTGGTTTACAATACCGGAAAGTATCACTTTATCTTCGTTGATCTGTAATTTTCGCTTCAGGTTATTGTTAATATCTTCTGTAACACAGCTAAGGGCCTCATAGATCATTGGATTAGTATTTAATGCTTACCGTGTGATGTGTACTGTCCTGTAAATTTCCGGGCTGAAAGATGTTCGTTATTTTGAGAATGAAATTGAGTTTTCAAGTTGATGTCACAATATAAATTCAAAAAAGCGATTTAAATATTTTTATTTGAAAAAATATTTTTCTATCTTTTATTATCTAAATATCCTGATGACTCCCGCTCAAAAAATAACCGCCCTAATAATTGCATACCTCGTTTTTTTTCATTGCAACAGCACCGTATACGGCAACAACAGTAGTGTGCGCCACTATTTCCAGGAATCTCCTGTTAAATTACCAAAGCCGCCACCAGCACCGAAATTGCCAAATACTCCGAAGTTGCCACCGGATACTGCGGTGAATGCTAAACTCATACAACGCATTTTAAAAGTCTTTCGTTTCCGACATAATGCTCACGCGCGCGAGCGCGCCCGCGTTTTATATATCATCAACCAAACGTTAACGGATTCACTGGTGGTTAGTAAGGATGACATACGAAAATTAAATGAAGCATTAACCAAAAGAGAAAACCAACAGTTCGATTCACTGATGGCATTGCTTAATACCATCGCATCAAGTCATGCTTCGCAGCCTGCAAATCCCGGAGCAGATACCAGCAGTAAAAATCCGGTGCAGGAACCGGATAGTCCTGTGCCCGGAACCGACCTCGATGCGTTGGTGGATAAAATGATGCCTATCCTGCAAAAGAAAAGTGAAGAGCAGGAAGCGGAAAATACCAAAGCCGCGCATCTCACCGCCATCCGGTCATTGTACGGACGACCACCCGATCAGGTGGATACATTACGATTGAGCGATAGCCTCGGCGCGCGTTACCTGGTCCGGCTCTCACAAAAAATAAACGTAATGGGCATCCAGCCTTACTGGATGGAGCAGGGATATACCACGTATAATTTTAACGCGCTGAGTACTTACAGCTTCCTGGGATACCTGTTAGATGGTCAAACGGGCCGTATCCAGCCTGCGTTCCAGCAGGATGAAGTGAAATCTGTTCCTGATGCCCTGTCAGCAGGATGCAATCTGCAGTTTCTTTTTCTTGATAAGAAAAGCAGCAACATACTTGCCCTCCTCAAAAATAAAAATGCACAAGCATTATTTTCGGATAGCCTTGCCCGTTTGTTAGTAGAACAAAAAGCCGATGGCGTTACCATTTATTTTCAGGCGTTGCCGGATCATCAGCGCGATGCTTTCAGCAGCTTCATCACTACGCTTTCCGGCGCGCTGAAAAGTGCAAATAGAAATTTTAAGATTAACGTAGTTATACCACCGTACGATCCTTCTTATAACTATGATCTGCGCGCCTTGCACAGCTACGTAGATTACTTTATCATTGATTTTACGCAAGCCGGCGGAGAAACAGCCGGGCCGCTGGCGCCGCTGGAGGGCAATGCATCAAAGTCTCTGACAGGCGCAGTGTCGCGTTACCTGCAGGGAGATATTCCACCCGCGCAGCTTTCCCTGTTATTGCCTTACTACGGCGCAGTGTGGAAGAAAGGAAGAGATGGCAACCCGGATGTGTTCAGTCGCTATGTAAGCTACAGCGACATCCGTAAACAATACCCTTCTGATACCGTTGCCATCTTCGATGAAACAACCAGTACTTTTTTTATAGAAGTAAGAGATCAGTATGGCGTAGTAAAAGAGGAGATCTGGTTTGATGATGGCATCAGTATGTCGATGAAGTATGATTTTGCGATGAAGAATGAACTGGGTGGTATTGCCCTCTGGACATTGGGAGCGGATAAAGGCGCCACGGATCTCTGGGATGCCTTAGTGGATAAATTTGTAGTTACAGACACGCTTGTTCTTGATACCGTTTCCCTGTATCCCCCGGTCCCGCAGCATCTCACGTTCTGGCAGCGTGTTAAAAGGGAACTGCGCATCTATGCTATTTTATTCAAAGATCCGTGCAGCGTTGATGCATCACAGTATGAAGGAGATGTTTACTTCGTGTATTTCACTATAGGATTTTTTATTTTAGTATTAATTGCAGGAGCAGTTTATTTTTATTTTGTAAAAACACAGGGCGACGACTGGAAGTGGCGGAAGAAATTATTGATACTATTAATCGTACTAATCCTGCTCACAGTGGTCAGTGGCTTTATGGCGCTTTTCCTGAATAAGGAGATGCCGTTTGTGGGCATTAGCAGCATACCCAGTCAGTGTCACAGCGTGCCGTTAACAAGTGTGCTGGCTATACTGGGTGTTGGTTTTGTACTGGGATTATTGATCATGCACTTTTTTCTGCAACCATTTTTTAAAGATGATGATGTACCTTAACGGGAAACATTTTCCAGGCTGAATCAGCCATGCCGGTTTGTAATTGCTGTTTTAAAGACACCGCTCATCAAAAAAGCATTACCCGGTAAAAAAAATTATTTTGTATCTTCGGCTTATCTATAGCAGATGATTATCTCTCAAAATAAAACAGAAGAAAACCGGGGCTTATAACCCTCCCTTTTTGAAAACCCTCAAAGTAAACAGATGTCAGTTACTACCATTCCCACTGTTGTATTTTTATCATATGCTGTTTCCGGCGCCAGCCCGCCTGGAATAATTACCGTACCGCATAAGTAACCATTATCCTATTCTAAAACCCTTTTAATCTTTTCAGAAATGAATACTGAGAATGTATTGTCTGCTGTAAAACAAACAGTGATCAACACCTTTGAGCAAACAGCTGCCCGGCAGCATTTTAGAGACGCCATCGTATTTGGTGATGAATCTATCAGCTACTATGAGCTAAACCGGCAGGCAAATAAGCTCGCCCGTTTCCTGCGTTTACAGGGCGTGAGCAGCAGTACGCCGGTAGGTATATTGATGGACCAGTCCATCAATAAAATGGTGGCCTTACTGGCAATATTTAAAGCGGGCGCCCCTTATGTACCACTTGAACCAACTTACCCGGTTAATCGCATTGCGTTCGTCCTGAATGACACAGGTGCTCCCTTTTTGATTACCAACAGCCATTACCTTGCCTTATATGATGAGTCGATACAAAAAATATCGATGGACGAAAAACTACAGGAAGAACTGGAATCCTTCCAGGGAACAAATCTGGATGCAGAAATACTTCCTTCCCACCTGGCTTATATTATATATACTTCAGGTAGTACGGGCGCTCCCAAAGGCGTATTGACCACACACCGGAACTTATGGAATTTTGTATCCTGGTTCGGAAAGGAATCCGGCATCGGCCCGGAAGACGTTACGCTGCAATTTGCGTCTGCAAGCTTTGATGCCAGCGTGATGGACCTGTGGATTCCGCTCATATATGGCGCTACATTACATCTTTATCCCAACAACAAAGTACTCGGAAGCTACCTGGAAGATTTTATTAATGATTGCCAGATCACGATGCTTCCGTTTATTTCAGGTTTAGCATTGGCATCCCTGTCTCCTGCTAAAATTTCAATGCAGTTGAAAAAGATCTGTTTTGGAGGAGAAACATTGCCTGATGAACTAATCAACGCATGGACCGATAAAGTAACACTGATACAGGCATATGGCCCAACAGAAGCTACTGTAGCAGTTTGTAGCTATACCTGTGTAAAAAATGTAAGCGCCCGGGTAATCGGAAAAGCAGGCGCCAACAATATGCTGTATGTGCTGGACGAAGCGCGGAAACCTGTTAAACCTGGTATCACAGGAGAATTGTATATCGGAGGAGAGCAGGTAGCGGCAGGGTATCTTCATAACGAAGCGGCTACAAATATAAACTTCATTGATGATCCGTTTTTAACGGAAACACACCGGGCACGCGGCTGGACAAAACTATATAAAACCGGAGACCTGGTGACGGTTTCAACGGATGGCAACCTGGTGTTTGCAGGTAGAAAAGATGAGCAGGTAAAGATCCGGGGACATCGGATAGAACCCGGCGAAATAGAAGCGGTGATAAATAATATACCTGGTGTAAAGCAAGGTATTGTGAAGGCGCATGAAGATAAGTCAGGTAATAAATACCTGGGAGCATATATTTTTTTCAGCGATCCTGTTACACCGGCAGACGCTGCAGGCCGGCTGCAATCCGTCCGGAACCTGGTTAGCAGACAGCTCCCGGCCTATATGGTACCACTGAAATGGAAATGGTTGCCGGCCATACCCGTGAATGCCAGTGGCAAAATAGATAAGAAAATGCTTGCGCCCGATGAAGATCCGGTTAGCCGGATCTCTTTCGATGATCTCGCCGCCGACGATTATACCACGATCCTCACCAGGATATGGTCGTCTTTTTTGCAACAACCGGATTTTGAATCCGGGGATAACTTTTTTGAAGCAGGCGCGCACTCCCTGATGCTGGCGGAGGTTTACGCCGGCCTCCCTGAAAACATCCGGCAGTGGATCAAACTTCCCGACTTCTTTATCTACCAGACACCTGAAAAAATAGCCGCCGCCATACATCAGCATGCGGCAGGAGGGCAGCTGACGGAAAAAGACAAAGAGCAGGCAATCATAGCTGAATTGATACAGGACGCCGCATTGGATAGTACCTTCGCCTTCAACGGTCCCGTTGACCTTTCCATACTTGCTTCACCAGCCGCTATATTCCTGACCGGCGCCACGGGCTTTGTAGGGTCCCAATTGCTCTCGGATCTGCTGCAATCAACGCATGCGGATATCTATTGCCTTGTGCGTGCAAAAGACGCCGGCAAGGGTTTATCCAGGCTTCAACAAACCTTCTCTAAGTTTTTGCTTCCCTGGCCCGCTGCCGAAGCGCACAGGATTAAAGTGGTGCCCGGTGATCTTTCAGAAAACCGTTTTAACATGGCTGATGCCAACTACATGCACCTGGCAGAAAGGATAGATATTATTTATCATTCCGGCAGTTCAGTGAGCTATATTGAACCTTATCCTGTTATCAAAAAAGCAAATATTGATGGACTAAGGGGGATATTAGCTTTTGCAGCTGTGGGAAAACCCAAACCGCTGGTGCTGCTTTCATCTATGGGGGTATTCAGCTGGGGAAGACCATTTACCCATAAAACATGGATGTGTGAAACAGATGATATTAATGAAAACATCAGGGCCGTAAGTAAGGATCTGGGTTATATACGAAGTAAATGGGTGATGGAAAAGATGACGCAGCAGGCTATGGAGTGCGGGCTGCCGGTTATTAATTTTCGTTTAGGCTTTGCCGTATGTAACCATAAAACGGGCGCCACTGCTTTGTCCCAATGGTGGGGTTCCCTGGTTCGTGCCTGTGTGGAAATGGGCAGCTTCCCGCTGGTGATGGGTTTAAAAGATGAACTGACCAGTGTGAATTATATCAGCGAGGCGGTGATACATATAGCCCGAAACCCGGAAGCGGTAGGGAAAAATTTCCACCTGTCTCCCAAGCCGGAAAACAATGTTTCCCTTACAGATTTTTTTGCACGCATGAATGAGTATTATAACCTGGATCTGCAGGGACTACCTTATAAGCAATGGCTGGATCTGTGGAAAAATAACAGCAGCAATCCTTTATATCCCTTGCTGAGTTTATTCACAGATGAAGTGCATAACGGGCGCTCGCTGGTAGAAAGTTATGAGCATACTTACTATTATACCAGGAACAATACTGCGGCCTTCCTGGAAGGAACAGACATTCAGCCACCGGTATTCGACCAATCGGTGATGACGCCATACCTGCGGTATATGGGAGTATTATAGTGCGGATTTTGTCTTTCCCACTGATTACGCTGATTATACTGATTTTTTTGATTTGACTTTTTGGATTTTATAAGGATTTTAAAGGATTCGGGGAGACACAAGCGGATATCTTCGCTTATATCTCCCCAAATCATTTTTAAAATCCAAAAAGTCAAATCAAAAAAATCAGTATAATCAGCGTAATCAGTGGGAAAGACAAAATCCGCGACAAAATCCGCTTACTTCTTATTCCACCATACCGGCTGGCTGATATACGTCGGGCTACCCGCTGTAGGATCCGCATTCAGCACCTGTGTACTGTTGTAATTGATTTCGTAACTGGGTACGGCAAAGCGGCGCGGCCAGTCGGTTTGACTTGGATAATACAGCGTGTTTACATGTGCCGGACGCTTAAATCCTTTATAAACACCGGTGGCCTCGTTATAATTCCCGGCGGCATCGGTGCAGTAATTTAACCGGCGCAGGTCTGCCCAGTTTTCCGGAGAATAAGACAGCGCAATGTATTTCTGGATCATGATATTGCTAAGCGTAAGTAATGCCGGCAGCTGCACAACGGAGCTGCTGTTCAGGAAAGCGTCGATGGCGCCTGCGGGGATATCCATAAGTTCCATATGCGCACGGATACCTGCCTTGTAGGCTGTTAACGCCTCGTTGTTTTTGGCCTGTTTAATAAGGATCTCCGCTTCAATAAAACGCAGTTCTGCATTGGTAAACAGTAAACCTTTGGCGCCCCTGCGGGTGTACCAGGTGCCGGTGGATTGTATCCGGTCGGTAGCCGTTGGTGCATATGGTGTTTTACGCATGATCACATAAACAGAATCCTTGTTGGAAAAAGTATTGTTAGCCGTGCTGTAGGTATATGACAACGGACCTGTATTGGTAATACCGGAGGTCATATCCACGCCCTGTGTACGATGCAGTATGCCGTTCCGGTCGGCCATGCTGGGAATGAGCAGGTCTACTCTCGGATCTTCCATATCATTGATGCCTTTTGGAGCGCCTGTATAGTTATTGGTGAGGTAGTCCATGTACAGTTTGGTGATCCTGGCGGTAGTAGCTGTGTTTGTGTATTGCAACGCTTCTTTGGCGGAAGAGGTAACCGTTGGTCCTTCATCTACATATTGCATCACAGCGCTTTGGTCTTTCGATTGTGCGCCTTTTGATGCGGCGTCCAGTACGGCCTGTGCGTTGAAACCGGGCAATGCAGAAGTGTGGTTTAGCCAGCGGGCTTTTAATCCATAGGCCAGGCGAATCCATTTGTCGGTGCTGCCATTGTTGAGGATGTCTCCTTTGGCCAGTGCCGGTGCAGTGGGGCCCTGGGTTTTCTGCAGGTCTGCAATGGCTTCATCCAGCAGTGCCAGTACTTTTTCCTGGATATAGGATGCCTGGTCAAATTTAGGTGTGATGGTGGCGGGATCATCAAACTGATCATAGGGCATCATGCCGTATACATCTGCGAGGGTACCAAAGCCCCATGCCTTAATGATTTTGGCGGCGCCGATATAATGATACGCCTGTACTTTTTCTGCTGCGGTGATCAGCGGCGTCACATTCACGGCAGTATTTACATACCAGCATTGCCACGGCCATTGTATGTTGGTACTGTTGGATACCCAGGCTGTAAGATTGTAGTTGCTGCCGCCGCTTGCATATACAGACGCCAGTTGTTGTGAAAGATAGGCTGCACGGGTTCCGGTGCTTTCATATGCGTCGCAGAACTGGGCGATGAGTGGTGGCAGCCGTTGTTCAGCGGTTGGTACAGATGAATTGGCGCTATTGGGATTGTCGTTGATGTCCACCCATTTTTTACAGGAGGTAAATGCAAACGACAGGCTGATGATAAAGATTATTTTTTTCATGTTCTGCACGTTTAGAATTTAAGATTTAAACCAATGACAAATCCTGCTGTGGCAGGCACGCCACAATAGTCGATACCGGAAGAGCCTGAACCTATTACGCCTGCGCCGGCAGTACTGGTTTCAGGGTCCATGCCGGAGTAGTTGGTGAGCAGTAACAGGTTGGTGCCGGTAGCAGTCACCGTGGCGTCTCTCAGCCAGCGCGCGCCGGTGAGCCATGTTCTGGGAAGCGAGTAGGAGAGGGAAACAGAACGGAGCCTCATCCAGTTTACTTTTTCCAGGAAAAACGGTGCGTTCTTTACATATACATCGCGGTAGTATTTTTCTGAAGCCACCACAGTTTTGGTTACTGGTTCAAATTTTCCGCTGGTTGGATTTTTTGCCACACCAGTAAAGGTGATTTCGCTGTTCCTGTTTTCGGTGCGTTCGCTCAGGCCATAAGCCGTAAGGAGGTAGTCGGTGCCATTAAACACATCTCCGCCAACCCGGAAATCCCAGAGGAAGGAGAAGTTAAATTGCTTATAGGTAAAACTGTTATTCAAACCGCCGAGAAAGTCGGGCTCACGGTTACCTATATACGTAGTAAGGGAAGTGGTGGGAATGGGGTAGCCGGTATTCCAGTCGAGCAGCAGGTTACCATTTTCATCTTTCTGCCATACAGAACCGCTCACCCCCATAAACACGCCGCCATCAAAGGATGCAGCCTGACCTACCGCGAGATGTACATCTGTTACATACAGGATAGGGAGGGAACCCGGCAGAGATTTTACCACGCCGTTGTTGTGCGAAGCATTGAGCATTACGTCCCAGCTGAAATCTTTCTTTTTAACCGGAGTAGCGGTAATAGATATTTCAATACCCTTGTTTTCAATGGTACCGGTGTTTACGGAGCTGAGGATATAGCCGGTGGCATTGCTCACACGGGGCGTCAGGATCTGGTCGCGGCTGGTGGTAACATACCAGGTAAAATCAAATCCCAGCCGGCCGTTGAGGAAGCGCATTTCGGTACCAAGCTCTGTGGAGGTAGTTGTTTCCGGTTTCAGGTTATCGTTTCCTCTCGACCAGTAGTTGCGGAATCCGCCGCCAATAGTGAGTTCAGGACCAAACAGGTAGGTGTTGGTCTGGTAGGTTGGAGCGTCTTTACCCACCTGTGCCCAGGAAGCGCGCAGCTTACCAAAGCTCAGGATATTGTTTTTGGGGATCAGCTCTGTAAATACCAGGCTTCCGCTTAAAGAAGGGTAGAAGAATGATTGGTTCTGAGGCGGCAGGGTAGAGGCAATGTCGTTACGCCCGGTAGCACTTACGAATACAATGTTCTTATACGATAGCCGTAAGTCGCCATAGAAACCGGCCAGCCGTCTGCGGCTTATTCCCTGGCTGATGTACTGGTTTTCTTTGGCAGCGTTGTTAATACTGATAAACGAGGGTATCTGGAAACTTTCTGCACGGGCAGAATTGGATTTTGTGTAGCTGTCTTCTGTAGTAGTACCCAGCAGCAGGCTGGCATCCCAGTCTTTATGAAAGGTTTTATGGAAGTTCAGCATCAGGTTGGAGTTTACATAATTGTAGTTCCTGTCTGTTTCGGACAGCATCCCTTTTTGCCAGCCTTCTTTAACGCTGGAACCCGGGGAAATTAAGTTCCGCAGTTGCGTATAGTAGTTGTCTACGCCCAGGCGGTAGGTAGCGTCAAACCAGCTGGTTACTTTTACATTTACATACGCCGAACCAATAAAGCGGTTGGTTTTATCCGACTGTGGGTTGCGGTTAATGATCCAGTAGGGGTTGTCGATGTCTGTATCCAGCGGGATATCAGGCAGCAGCCGGTGTTTGGAACCATCTGCATTCAGCCATACTTTCATATCATCATTTCGTGGCCAGGCTACAATGCTTTCCATATAGCCGGAACCACCGGAGGCCCATAGCCCGCTTCCGGTAAGTGTTTTCTGCGTTTCACTCCGGGCATAGGTAGCGTTTACGCCGAAGGTAAAAATGCCAATTTTCTGTTCGCCATTAAACCGCACTGTAGAACGGTTGAAGTCTGTGGAAGGCACCACACCCGACTGGTTCAGGTTAGAGCCGGAAAGGTAGAAGTTGCCGGTAGCAGTACCTCCTGAAATGGTGAAGCTGTTATCAAAGGCATTGGCTGTCTGGAAGAAGTCTTTCATATTATCATAGATCTTCTCTCCCGGTTCAAATTTATTTCCCCACGACATCGCCGTTTGATCGGTAAAGGCGCCGCTGTAGTTGGATCCTTGTTTATAGATGCTTTGCTGTTTGGGCAGCCGGTTTACCCAGTTGGTAATATAGCGGCTGGTAACGGAGCCGGCTATATTACCGGTGGTACCTTTTTTGGTAGTGATCACAATAGCGCCGGCAGCAGCACGAAGGCCGTAAAGCGCGGCAGCGGCCGGGCCTTTCAATACGGAAATAGACTCAATGTCTTCCGGGTTGATGTCCATCGCGCGGTTGCTATAGGTGGTGCTTTGGTTAATAGAACCGTCGAAAGCGCTGTTATCGCCCTGTCCGGTGGAGTTATCCATTGGCATACCATCGATGATAAACAACGGTTGGTTGTTTCCTTCCAGCGAGGTACCGCCGCGGATGATAATGGATGCGGAAGCGCCGGGTGCGCCGCCGGAGTTGGTGATATTCAGGCCGGCAATTTTACCGTTGAGGGAATTTACCAGGTTAGGATCTTTGTTTTTCAGCAGTTCGGCCGATTTGATATCCTGTACGGCATAACCCAATGCTTTTTTCTCTTTTTTAATACCCATACCCGTTACAATCACCTGTTCAAGGGAGCTGGAACTCGTCAGCATTTTAACGTTGATCGTCTGGTCTTTCCCGGTGGGGATACTTTGCGTTTCGTAGCCGATAAAAGAAAATTCCAGGACTTCTCCCGGACTTACCGCAATGCGGTATTGCCCGGTAACATTTGTTTGTGTGTTACGGTTGCTGCCTTTGATTCTGACGGTAACGCCAGGCAGGGGATTACCGTCATCGGCTAACACAATGCCGGTAATAAGTTTTTGTTCCTGCGCATAAGCAGTGTTGGGCAACATCAGGAGTATCAGCGATAGTATCGCCAATAGCCGGAGAGGATTTCTCATGTTCTGTTGTTTTAAATGAAACTTGATATTTGGTTGAAATAATACGCGCGTTTAGATTTACAGGTTGTTACAGGATCTTGTTTACAAACAGGTACGAACTACGATTTTGGTTGCACTACATGATACGGGTAATTAAAATGACGATTCTCAATAAGCATAAACTTTCACTAAGGTAAGGGCAAAAAGTATCTGGAGTTAATAGTAAATTCTCCTTTTTTTATTTTGCTTTTTAAGATGAAGGTTAAATAAAAATCCTTACCGGGGGCAGGCGGGTGGCAAGACAAATTTAAGGAATAATTGTACGGCTACTGCCATCCCGGTATCATATATGGATGTTATAATATATATCCATAGCAAAAACAAGGATAAGCCATAGATAACCCGTATCTCTATAGGTATGGCTTATATATGGCTTATCTATGGGTTATCTATGAGTTATCTATGGGTTATCCTAAAATGACGAATGCCTGAGCCTGGTGTTTTCGTCCTCACATTGATACTGCCATCGGGGTGCTGATCAAAAAAAGATACTATTCCGCCTGTCAGCTATTCAAAATGTATATCAGGAAAACTGCTTCTTCAGCTTTGCAAGATACTCTTTGATAGCCCCGGCTTTATCCTTTTTGATCTTCTTTCCAAGTTCCTTTCGGGGGCAGTTTACATGGTACTTTGCTCCCCAATCCATTATTTCAATGATGATGGGCAAGAGGTCTATTCCTTTTGGCGTAAGACTGTAAATGAACTTCGACTTATTCGCCGGCGATACCCGTTTTGAAAGGATCTTCTCTGCTTCCAGCACATTCAGCCTGTTGGCAAGGATATTGGTGGCAATCTTTTCCTCCGACTCCAGGAACTCGCTGTAAGACAATTTCCCCCTGAGCATAATGTCCCTGATGATAAGCAGCGACCACCTGTCTCCAAAAACATCCAGGGAACAACTAATAGGACAATCCGATCTGACTTTTTCCATACCGCCTGATTTTAAAAGTACTTGCAAATTACAATAACTTTCTTATTTTTACTTGCAAAATGCAATAACTAAAATTGCGATTCCTGGTTCTTAAAAATAGAAAACATGGAAAACTCCACTTCAACAAAACAACTACTCGAAATTTATTACGATGGGTTTGCTAAGAAAGAAGGCTGGGAGCCGGTTATCTCTGACGACTTCAAATTTATTGGCGGCGATATGACAAAATCAGCGCCTGCCGTTGGAAAAGCGGCGTACATAGAAGTTATTAAAAGGTTTTCACGGGCGTTCAAAACGATGCGTGTAAAAAAAATGATCGTAGACGGTGAAAATGCCTGTGTTATTGGAAACTACGACTTTATATTTCCCAACGGAGCGAGTATCAATGGCGATGTAGCGGAGATCTGGACAGCAAAAAACGGGAAGCTCGACTCACTGACCATATTTTTTGATACGCTTACTTTTGACAGGAACATTCCAAAATAATTTTCATGGCCTACAGTGAAAAGCTGGCAGACAGAATCCGGCAGGCACTCGCAAAGATACCCAATGTTGAAGAGAAGAAGATGTTTGGCAGGATTGCGTTTATGGTAAATAATAAAATGTGCCTGACAGCAGGCCCGGGCCAGATGATGTGCCGCATTGATCCCGGTATTCATGCCGAAGCCGTTAAAAAAGATGGTTGCCGTACCGTGATCATGAAAGGACGGGAATACAAGGGATTTGTTTATGTAAATGAGGATAATCTTAACGCAAAGAAGGATTTTAATTACTGGATAACCCTTGCCCTGGAATTTAATAAGAAAGGGAAACATCTTTAAGCAAAGAGGCTTGCGATAAGATCGCTTCTTACCAGCATATTAAAATTCCTGACTCGTACGGTTCAGGAATTTATCCGATGCACTATTTGCTACTACAATTGCTGCAAAGGGACAGTGTTAAAAACAGTTTAACTAAACCTCGCCCGAAACTCTAAGGGACTTTCCTTAACCTTGCTTTTAAATAGCTTATTGAAACTTTGCGAATGCTCAAACCCTAGTTCGTAGGCTATTTCGCTGACTGACAATTCCGTTGTTGATAATTTTTCCTTCGCTTTCTGAATTAGTTTTTCGTGTATATGCTGTTGTGTATTTAGTCCTGTAAGTGTTTTCAACAAACTTCGCAAGTAGGTCGGCGAAATATTTAAGTTGTCTGAAATATATTGAACAGTTGGTAGTCCTTTGTTTACCAAATCATTGTTGTTAAAATAGTCTGTCAGCAGGCTTTCTAAGCGTTCCAATATTCGATGATTGGTAATTTTCCTTGTAATGAACTGTCGCTGGTAAAACCGCTCTGCATAATTCAGCAATGTTTCTACATGTGAAAGGATAATATCCTGACTGAATTTATCTATATTGGAATTATATTCATGCCGAATATTCTTTACGATATCATTAATGATTACCTCTTCTTTGTCTGAAAGAAAGAGCGCCTCGCTGACGGAATAATCAAAAAATTCGTATTTTTTAATTTTGTTGGCCAGGGATGTTCCCCAAAAAAAGTCGGGATGTATAAACAGCATCCAGCCTTCAAGATTAACAGGAACTCCGTTGTCTTCACCCCGCAAAATTTGCCCGGGCGACAGAAATGCCATCAGACCTTCATCAAAGTCATATTTTTGTTGTCCGTAATACAGTTTATCGCAGCCTCTTTTCAGCGAAATCACATATAATTCAAATATCACAGAATCGATACCTGAATTATTTGGCAGTTGGCTTAGATCCACCCAGCCAATGAGCGGATGAAGAGGTTTGGGCAACCCCATCAGGCGGTGTATTTCAGTAATACTTTTTATCCTATACGGTTGTAAACTTGCCATGGTTTAAAATTTATCTTTAAACGGATATTTCAGCCATATCATCACTAAAGGCATCAGCAAAAACGGAATTTCAATCATCGCCATCCTAAAATTGCCTGCACGAGTGGCCAACGCCATAATTACCACAATCGCAATGGCATTCAGTACATTTCCAATGAAAAACGTCTTTGGAAAGAGTAGCAATACACCTGCCAAAATCGTTACCGCTCCGAAAAAAGGAACCGCCGCTTCGCTGATGCCCAGTTCGTTCATCATCTTCAGGGATCCGGGATTATTTTTATAATTAAATGTGTCCCATCCGTGTTTGAATGCCAGAAAAACCGATACCAGCAGCAAAATCAGGGATATAATACTCTTTACCATCTCAATTAAAAATAAAATTGTTGAAAATATAGCCCGCAACTAATGCAATCGGAACACCAATCGCCGCACTTTTCAAAGCTTTTCTGGCCTTGATGGGGTATTGATTTCGATGTTTAAAGTACAAAAAAAATCCTATTGGCGGAACAGCGTTGGACACTATGAACCAGAACCTTGACAAATCGTCGTTATTTATATTTTTCATATTCATTACTTTATTTAATTCTTTTAAATTTCATTGTCTTTCCCAACAGCGAGATTCCCAGATATCCTCGAAAGTGTAGTTCATCCGCATTTTTTAATTTTGCTTTCAAGCTGTAAGTGTCACCTTCGCTCGGATTGTAGAGTTTCCCGCCGGTGTATTCGCCATCTTCGTATTCAAGGTTGGTAATGTTCACGATATTCTGTCTTGATCGGCTTTGCAATTTTTTATCGGGATTTTTGAAGTCCTTCTTTGGCGTTTTCCCATCCGATTCATACATATTTGATGCCCACAGGAGTTTTCCGAAATATTTGCCATCCTGTTTAAAAATATCAAAATGCAATTGGACATCGCTGTCTACACTTTCCCATTTTCCAATAATTTTATCGGCAGGCTGCTGTGTAAAACCTGTTATGGACATTAATAATATACCTGCAATAAATAGTAACTGTTTCATTGTTCTTTTTTTTTGATAGTTTATAATTATTAGAGTTCTGCCCTTATACCAAATGTTGGAAATACACCCAGGCCTACGTTCGAAATATTACCTGTATTTGGGATAAATAACTCTGAGAGCGAAAGAAGCATGGACAATGAAAGTGCAAAGATTGTAAGAATATATTTTTCCATCTTGTTATGCTGTTTTTGATTGTGCTTTGAAATTTTTAAACTCCTTATGGCCAAATTTCATCAGCATACCGGGGGCAATACGGCTCATTGCCTTAAGGATATTTATCATGAACGGCTTCATTTCCAATGTGTCGTTTTTAAGGGATTTCACTACAATATTTACCATCTTATCCGCATCCATCATCTGGCTGGGCTTGGGTTGTATTATCCATTCGTTTTGCAGGTTAGTGTTCACGCCTGGCGGGATCATTTCGAACACCTTTACAGTAGTGTCCTGTAACTGCAAACGTAAAGCTTGTGTATAGGCCCGCACACCCGCTTTGGTAGCACTGTAAACAGGTGCAACCGAATAGGGCATAAATGCAATTCCTGACGATACATTCACTATTGCTGAAGTAGTTTGCTGCAAAAGATGCGGTAAGAACTGATGCACCATTTGTACAGTCCCTGTGAGATTGATATTGATTTCCCTGGTAACGTTTTCCAAATCAATCGAACTGTCCTGTAAATCAAGCAACCGCATTGCGCCAGCATTGTTGACGATGATGTTTAGTTTAGGAAATTGTTCCCTAACATCTTTGTACAGCTGCTCAATATCGCCCGGCTTGCTCACATCGCTTTGGAAGATATGTACTTTCGGATATTGTGCCCTGGTTTTATTGAGAGCATCCAGGTTTCGACCGGTGATAATAATTGTAGCCCCTTCTTCAGTAAGTTGCTTTACCATTTCCAGCCCGATCCCGCTGGAACCGCCTGTAATAAGTATTGTACTGTTTTTTAAGTCCATTTTTTTTCTGTTTTAATCTGATGATACAAAGGTCTGTACACATCAAAAAACAGAAGTATCCAAAACGACTTTTGATGTAGCCGAAATGAAAAAGTAGCGTTTCGATTGGTATATAACAAAATGATGGAAGCAAATGGCGGTGTACTAAAATGAATTACTAGTCCAGGAACTTATTAAATCTGTGTATGGATATGGTAGAAATCTCAAACATATCATTTCTAATTGCCATTTTTATAACTGCTTTGAGCTTCTGAACAACCAAAGATTGGACTTTTTAACAAGCTATGCTGAGGATTTTATGTGGAACTTTGCAGTATGAAATTTAAAATTAATGGAAAATAGAGAAATAGTTTTGGTAACAGGTGGAACCGGATTTGTAGGAATGCAAATCATCTTACAACTTTTACAAAAAGGACACCAGGTTCGAACAACAGTTCGTAACATTAAAAGCAAAGACAGACTTATTGAAATACTGAAATCCAATGGCGTTACGCAATTTGACAGTCTTTCATTTGTGGAAACGGAATTGACCAAAGATGATAATTGGGATGAAGCGATGAGAGGCTGTAAATATGTATTAAGTGTGGCATCTCCCGTGTTTTTTGACGCTCCAAAAGATGAAGAAGTAGCTATCCGTCCTGCTGTTGAAGGCATACTGCGCATTCTGAAATTCGCAAAAAAGTCAGGTGTAAAACGAGTAGTAATGACTTCCAATTTTGGTGCAGTCGGTTTCAGTCAAACAGACAAGACACGAATGACTACGGAATCCGACTGGACGGACATCAACTTAAAAGGATTATCGGTTTATGAAAAATCAAAAACACTGGCTGAAAAAGCTGCCTGGGATTTTATCGAGACTATGGGGGAGGGTTTAGAATTTGTTACCATAAACCCTGTGGCTATTTATGGGCCTTCTTTAGATGAACATATCTCGGGGAGTTTTCATTTGCTTGAAAATTTATTGAGCGGCTCAATGAAAGCTGTTCCAAATATTCCGTTGAATGTTGTTGATGTCAGAGATGTAGCCGATATACATATTCTCGCCATGACAAATCCTGAAGCCAGGGGACAACGTTTTATCGCCTCGGCAGACGGGCAGATTACTCTGCCAGAAATTGCCAAACTCTTAAAAAGCAAGTTGCCAGAAGTTGCCAAAAAGGTGACGACAAAAAAACTTCCCGATTTTTTTATTAATATAGCTTCATTATTCAATTCCCAGGCAAAAGAAGGAGCGATGCTTTTAAAGATAAACCGTAAGGTAAGCAATGCAAAAGCCAAAAAGCTATTAGGATGGCAGCCTATTGCTACACAGGAGCAAACCATATTGGAAGCAGTAAAGAGTATGATTAAATACGACCTGATAAAATGAGAGGAATAACAGAAAATCAACAATCCAATTTTTTAAAAGAACAGTTCATACCCGATCACGTTTTTTTATATGTGGTAAAAGGTAGTATTAGTTTCTTCGACGGGAATAAAACATATACACTTAAAACAGGTGGTTGTGGTATTGCCCGCAAAAATAGTTTAATGAAATTTATGTTGCCGGACAATGAAGAGACGTTCAATCCAATTATATTCTGCTTTGATGAAGAATTTCTTCAGCAATTTCAGACAAAACATAAGATCCAGCCAACTGCATCTAACATGATTGAAAGCTTTTTGGAGGTCAGAAAAACAGATTGGATTGATAACTTCATCACTTCCTTGAAACCGTATTATAAAGGGGTCATGCAATTAGATGAAGCGGTAGAAGATCTGAAATATGAAGAGCTTTTAATTATTCTACTCAAACAGCAACCCGAACTTGCTGGAGTCCTTTTTAACTACACCAGGCCTGAAAAGCTCAATTTAGAAGCTTTTATGAACAGCAACTACAAATTCAATGTGAGCATAGAACGTTTCGCTTATTTAACTGGACGAAGTTTGTCTGCCTTCAAAAGGGATTTCAAAGAAATTTTTGGCAGCACACCTAATCGTTGGTTAGTAAAGAAACGGCTAAATGAAGCGCATTTCCTCATTGATAAGAAAAAACAGAAGCCCTCTGAAATATATCTTGATTTAGGTTTTCTAGACTTATCGCATTTCTATTACGTCTTCAAGAAACAATTCGGTTACCCACCAAGTATGTTACAAAACGAAAAACCGAAGAAGTAACAAAGTCATTATAGCGGTGTAAGAAGAATAAGGGGCTGTATCATAAATAAATGATGCAGCCCCTTATGTACTTACCATTTCTTCCATGATGGCAAAAACATTATCTCCTTTTATGCCATAGGCGATATTTCAACAATAAAAGAATAAAATCAGTTACGGCCTAAACTCGAGCCAGTCCAGCGTAAACAAATGCTGGTCTGGTTGCTGATCTTTACTGAACACAAAGTAGAGATCATTTTTACCGGCGGGCATCTCCACCGGTGCGGTTACTTCTATAAATTTCTCCCAGCTGCCGGTGGCCTTGTATGCCAGCCTGCTGATCACCGGACCGTTAACGCTGCCGGTATGAATTTCCAGCACCGCATCTTTGTCGAGCGACGAATAACGGTAGGTTACTTTGTGGATGCCTTTCAGATCGATGTTCCTGAATACAAAGAACGATTTATTATGAATGGCTCCCAGGTGTTCAGCTGAACGGTTTATGTTGTTAACGGAGTCCGCATCTTCCGCCTGTACGCGGAGGGAGCGAAGTTGTAACAGTCCGCTGCCGCTGAGTGGGGAGGCGTTGCCGCCGCCATCTGTATAGGTGGCTGCCAGTACATAAGTACCATATTTTTCTTTGCCGAGGTGATCTTTCATCGCTACGGCGCCGGAAGCAGGCAGGCTACCTCCCGCCTGTGGTGTGCCCAGCGTGAGGATGTATTTTACAATTTGTCCGGCTTCATCCACTGACAGCTGCGGGTGTGCCGCCATTGAGTGTTCTCCCCAAACGCCACCGCCGCCTTTGATGATTTTGCCAGCAAGATAGGCCGGCGCTTTTGGATCTTTCTCATAACGTTTCGCTACCTGTGTAAAGGCGGGGCCTACGGAAGCTTTATCTACCTGGTGACAAGCCTTGCAGTCGCTGCTTTCCATCAGCAACTTACCCGGATGTGCCGGTACAGTGGTGATAAGCTGGTGTCCTTTCCCGGCTTTCGCTTTGCTGCGCGGAATGTAATGCAGGCCGATCATCAGTTGTTCGTTGTTGATAGCCGGATCTTCCTTGTCAGTAACCGTAACGGTATAATGCAGCGGGCTGTTATCAAAATAGAAAGTAGTGTTATCGGTGGTGCTGATCTTTACTTCCGGTATGGTGTTACCTACGCGGATGGTGAGGGTATCGGTGTTGCTGGCGCCTTCCGGATCCGTTATTTTCAGGATGGCATGGTACACGCCGTTCTTTTCATAGGTATGCACCGGTGCGGAATCTGTTACTGCAGCTGTTTCATCGCCAAAGTTCCATTCGTATTTCAGTGTCTGTCCTTCGTCAAAATCATAGCTCTCTTTGCTGCTGAAGTTTACCTTCATGGGTGCGGTACCTGCGGTATCCACAGTGGTAATAGCTGCTACCGGCGCCCGGTTGCCGCCGTTGTACGAAATACGTACCAGTCGCGCATCGTCGTTGTCGATACCATATACAGAGCCATATTCCAGTATGTACAGGTCGCCGCCTTTCCCGATGGCCATGTCTACCGGGCGTCTGAAGTCGCCGTTGGTTTTCATGAAGGGTTCCATCGATTTAAAGTTCTGCTGACTGTCCAGTCGCACGGCATATACCCAGTTACGCATCCAGTCGTAAATAAATAATGCGTTATCATACCATGCGGGTAAACCGGTGGGAGAAGCGGTAGCTTCATTATAATGGAATACGGGGCCGGCCATTGCACAGCGGCCGCCGTTGCCCAGTTGGGGGAACACTGTGGATGAGTCGTACGGATACCAGATCATTGCTTTTTGCGCTGGTGGTAATACTTTCAGCCCGGTGTTATTGGGTGAATTATTTACCGGGGCATCTGCTTTAAAAGGAGCGCCAATGGTTTTGGTGGCAAAATCATATTGCGGGTATACTTTATTATCGCCTACTACAAATGGCCATCCGAAGTTGCCTGGTTTTTTAGCCTGGTTGATTTCATCATATCCGCGTGGTCCCTGGTCGCTGTCTTCGCCGGCATCCGGACCTACTTCCCCCCAGTAAACGATACCGGTGGCGGTGTCTACCGACATGCGGTAGGGGTTACGGCAGCCCATTGCGTATATCTCGGCGCGGGCGCCGGCCGTGCCTTTGGGAAAGAGGTTGCCCGCGGGCACGGTGTAGCTGCCATCTGGTTCCGGATGGATACGCAGTACTTTTCCGCGGAGGTCGTTGGTGTTACCGGCGGAGCGTTCTGCGTCAAAGGTGATGCGGCCGGGAATTGTATCTATCGGTGCATATCCGTTGGAGGCAAAAGGCACGGTATTGTCGCCGGTGGAAATGAAGAGGTTGCCGTTGCGGTCCCAGTCGAGCGAGCCGCCGGTATGCGCGCTCACTTCCAGTTCCAGCGGGATGGTCAGTAATACTTTCTCGGAAGCTATGATCAGGGAGTCTTTGCCTTCCAGCGTAAAACGGGATACCTGTTGCACTGCCGGGAGTTTGTTGGGTGTGTAGTAAAAGTAGATATAATGATTTTTGTCGAAGCCCGGGTCCAGGGTAACACCCAGTAGCCCGTTACCAAATCCTTCCTTTGTGTCGGGAAGTACCGGGAACGTATATACGACTTTGGTGGCCTGGGTGGCAGGGTCGTAGTGATACAATTTACCGCTGCGTTCAATAAAATATACGCTGCCATTACCAGCTACGGCCAGTTCCATCGGCTCATTGAGGTCGTTGGAAAGAATGGTTTTGGTAAAACGGTTGTCTTCCGGGGCTTTGGCAGCTTTGCTTTTGGTAGGATGGTCGCCGCATCCCTGCATAATTAATGTTAATCCGACAATAAACAGGGCCGGGAGTTTCCGCGTGCATAACTTGAATTGTTCACTCATGTAAGGTGATTATAGATTTGATTAACAGGGCACAAAATAAAAGAATATTGTATTTTTTTTCTCAGAGATGGATGAAAGGAAATAATATGGGATAGCCATATCGTTTTAAAGATCGGGGAATATTGGCTAATTTAATATCAGAAGAGAAAGGGAAGTTGTCATTTTGTGTGCTGCTTCCGTATATTTGAGGCCCACATTATTCAGGCTGGTAAATTGAAAAGATGGATCTGAACGAATTTAAGCAATCTTTACAGGATGCGCATCCACCCAAAAATATGTCGGTATACCTTGAATCCCTTTGGTACGAAGGGAAAGGTAACTGGAAGAAGGCGCACGACCTGGTAGACGACCTGCCGGGAGCCGATGCTGCGAGGGTACATGCCTATCTGCACCGGGTAGAAGGAGATCAGGGAAACGCTGATTACTGGTATCGCCGGGCGGGAGCAACCAGGCCCCCTGGTACACAGGAAGAAGAATGGGAAGTATTAGTAATCCAATATTTAAAATAACCGGCAACTGACAGTTACCGGTGGCCAGCTTAGCGTGTACATTTTACATTTGTCATTGATTATTAGGCTATAAAAAAGCACTAATTTGTTTATTATTTGTATATTCCACGTGGCTTTAGATCAACAAATATTAGACAATCAGTTATTTTAGTTTTTTAGCGGAGTATGTGGAAATTTATCCTTTTACTGTTTTTATCTGTTCATCTGATTACAAATGCTGGTTATGCTCAATCCTATGGATTACGCTTTTCTAGTCATGAAGTGGTGCAGGAAAGAAGAACAACGCTGAACTTAACTTCATCCGGTCCGCTGTGTTTTAAAAAAAACGGAGAAATATCATTCGATCTGAACTTCCTTCCCTATAAAGAAACCTATTTCGGATACGTATTAAGGATCATCGCCGCCAATAACCAGAATATAGACCTGGTATATAACCAGAAAGAAAGAACCTTTAACTTCCTCATCGGGGAAAGTTTCTCCCGTGCATTTGCCATCGACTCCATCGCCCTCTTTGGCGGGTGGACGCATATCACTATTCATTTCGACCTGGAGCGCAATGAAGCCGCTATCTCGGTGAATAATAAATTTATTGCCAAAGGTCCTGCAAAACTGGGCAACCCGGCATGTACCCGCGTGTTCTTTGGCGCCAATACCTACGAAGGTTTTCAAACAGTGGATATCCCGCCCATGAACCTCCGTAACATCGTGGTGAAAGAAGGCGGGCATACCAGGTACAACTGGCCGCTCTCTGAAAACGACGGCAGCAAAGCTACCGACCAGCAGGAAGGTAAAACCGCCGTGATCCGCAACGCCAACTGGATAGGCCCGAAGCACCGCAACTGGAGCCTGCTCCGGAGCTGGGAAATAAACGGTACTCCCAGCGTGGCTTTCGACCGGGAGAAAGAAGTCCTCTACATTGTATCTTCCGATTCGCTCTATAATATCTCATTTAAAAATGAACAGCAACAGGGGACCCGGCTGGCTCAGCGCCTCGATAGCCTGATGCCGGGGAACCAATCGGTGTACAACCCGTTTCTCCATAAACTCTTTAACTTTTATATAGATCAGCAAAAAGCAGGGTCCTACGATTCCCTTACCCGGAAATGGGATATCAGCTACACACCAGACCTGCTCACCGTTTACTGGCAGGCCAATAAATTTATTTCCCACCCGGATTCAGCTCTCTATATCCTCTGCGGATACGGACAAATGCAATATAAGAATACCGTACAGCGCTATCATTTTGCCAATAAAAGATGGGACTCTGTACCCACCACCGGCGAAAGGCTCACGCCCCGGTACCTCGCTGCCGTTGGCGCTACCGGTAATGGCGACACGGCCTATATTTTAGGGGGCTACGGCAGCAACAGCGGCAACCAGGTAGTAAATCCCCGTCATTACTACGACCTCATGGCCTTTTATGTGAAAGATCATTCCTTTCACAAGGTGTTCCAGCTGGAAGATCCCCCCGTGCAGTTCTGCTTTGCCAACAGCCTGGTGATAGATCCCGACACGCAAAACTATTACGCTCTCATCTTCCCTGATGATAAATTTAATACCACCCTCCAGCTGGTGGAAGGCTCTCTGAAAGCGCCACGGTTAAAGCCGCTGGCCAATACCATCCCGTATTCCTTTCATGATATCAAGTCGTTCGCGGACCTCTACTATTGCCGCGATAGCAAAAAACTGGTGGCCGTTACCTTGTATACTTCCAAAGACAATATCACGGAAGTAAAGGTATACACCCTCGAGTTCCCACCAGATGCAATAGTGGCCGATAATTCCGGTCTCACGAAATTCTCCGCCGGGTACCTGCTGCTGCTGCTTATCCCGGTAGCGGGTATCGGCCTCTTCCTGTTCCTGCAACGCCGTAAAAAAACAACACCTCCACCGGCAGCTGCCGTGCCGCCGGCCCTGGTTACACCGCTTTCTCCGCTGCCAGTGGTAATACCCGAAACCGCCACCGATGAAACCGCACCGGAAGAGATCATTGCAGAGAAAAAAGGAAGCATCTATTTCTTTGGTCCGTTTGAAGTACTGGACAAAGAAGGGCAGGATATCACCAAATTCTTTACGCCGCTGCTCAAAGAACTATTCCTGCTGATAGCCATTAACACCATCCGCTCAGGAAAAGGGATTTCATCCGACCGGCTCTATGCTACCTTGTGGCGCGATAAGTCCAGCAAGGAAGCGCAGAACAACCGCTCCGTAAATATGGTGAAGCTGAAAGCCATACTCGATAAGCTGGGCGCCTGCGCCTTCGTAAAAGAGGCCGACCGCTGGAGTCTCCAATACTCGATCGCCGATATCGATATGGATCTGGCCGGGTTCCAGCAGCTGCTGCATTCGCCACGCCCGCTGCAAAAGCAACCTGTACGCGATTTGCTGAAGATCCTTCATAGAGGCTCCTTCCTGCCCGACACCAATTACACCTGGCTGGACGACATCCAGTCCGAAATCTCCGGTGCAGCCCTCGATATCCTTACCGAGGCAGCCAACCAGTTCAAATCAGATCCGGAACTCCTCATTGAAATTGCCGACAGCATCTTCCTTTTTGATCCCATCAATGAAGAAGCACTCCGTATGAAATGCAGCAGTCTCGTATCACTGGGCCGTCATTCTCTTGCCAAAACCGCCTTCAACAAATTTGCAAAGGAATACCTCCACATGTACGGGGAGGAGTTTCCGCAGTCCTTCACAGCCTACTCCGGGGATAAGTAGCGGAGGATCGCCTTCGGCGATTGTAAATTGTCTTGGTTCAGGATTAAGATGATTAACCGTGATTACGCTGATTTGATTATGTTTTGATTTTTTATGATTTTATAAAGGATTAAAGAAGATATAAGCGGATATATTAGCTTTTATCTCCCTTAATTATTATTAATCATTAAAAGTCAAAACAGAGATCTCTCTTAATTATTATTAATCATAGAAAATCAAAACATAATCAAATCAGCGTAATCACGGTTAATCATCTTAATCCTGAACCAAGACAATTTACAATCGCCGAAGGCGATCCTCCGCATTTTTTCGCGCAGTTAGTGCATTATTAGTGCTGCTGTTAAGGCCCCCCGCATAAATTGCATTGAAATGAATAAGACAAGGTTCCACGACTATGGCACTCAGGCCGCTTTATTACAAAAAAGAAGAATGCTGGTGATTAAAATCATCAGCATTCTTTTTCCCTTTTTAATTATCGGTGGAGTGGAAGCAGGACTGCGGTTATTTAATTACGGCCACAACCTGGAACTGTTTATTACATCTCCCCAAAACAATAATTATTACCAGCTTAACCCCGCAGCCTCCCTGAAGTATTTTTCCAACACGGAAATCGCCACCAAAGGCAATAGTGAATTATTTAAGAAAGTAAAAGACTCAGGGACACTCCGGATCTTCGTATTGGGCGAATCCACTACTATCGGGTATCCCTATTTTCATAACGGCTCTTTTCACCGCTGGCTGCAATACCGCCTCATGCATTCCTGCCCGGAGAAGCACCTGGAGATCATTAATCTTTCACTAACAGGCGTTAATTCCTATACAGTAGAAGGTTTTACAAAAGAATTATTGCCGTATCAGCCGGATGCAGTACTTATTTACACCGGTCATAATGAGTATTATGGTTGCCTGGGCACAGGCAGCACCGACAAAGTGGCTGGCAGCCCTTTCCTTATCCACCTGGTGCTGAAGCTCCGGGAATTCCGGATCACCCAGCTGATGGCCAATGCACTCCATAAAATTTCCACGTTGAAACCCGCCAGCCCCGGAGGCGCGGGCAAAACCCGCATGGAAATGATGGTGGCCGCACAACAAATCCCTTTCGGATCAGCGATGTACGAAAGAGGCATTGCCCAGTTCACCACCAACATGGATAACACGTTGCGTATACTGGATGAGGCAAACGTTCCGGTGTTCATCAGCAACCTGGTATCCACTGAAAAAGACCTGTTCCCTTTTATCAGTGTATCACCCGACAGCATAAAGTATCCCGGCTTCAACACCGCATACCGGCAGGGTGAGCAGGCCATTACCAAAGGAGATTCGGCCACGGCATTGCAGTATTTCATGACCGCGGACAGCAGCTATAACGCGCACGCCGGCTGCAACTACTACCTGGGATTATTAACCCTGCACAACGGCGACAGCACCGCTGCCAAAACGTATTTCGATAAAGCAAGAGACCTTGATGCGCTTCGTTTCCGCGCGCCCTCCAAACTGAATAACGTGATGCTGGAACTATGCAGCAAATATAAAAATGCCCACCTGGTAGATGCCAATGCCGCTTTTGAAACCGCCAGCGCCGGCCATATTATCGGTAATGATCTGATCCTGGAACATGTGCATCCTAACCTGAAAGGCTATGCGCTGTTGTCGGATGTGTTTTATAATACCATGAAAGCACAGGGACTTTTCAAGGCGCCGCGTGAAACAGAAATGAGCTTTGCACAGCTGCAGCAAACAATGCCCGTTACCGTAATCGATAGCTTATCCGGCGCCTATAAGATCGCCAATCTTAAAAGAAGCTGGCCTTTTAGTAAAACGCATGCTTCCGATACCATGCTGATTTCCAGTGCAGAAGAACAGCTTGCTTATGAAGTTGCTTTCAGGAAAACATCCTGGGCCGCAGCGTTGCAACAACTCTATAACGCCTATAATCAGAACGGCGATTTTGCCAACGCCGCTACCATCGTAGCGGCATGGGTACAGGAGCATCCCACCGAAGCAGGCTACTATGAAGAAGCCGGTAACTACTATGGCAAGCTGGATAATACGACAGAAGCCATCTTCTACTTTAAAAAAGTATTTGGCATGTCGCCCTCATTTGAGGTGGCCAGAATGCTTTTTGTGCTTTACCTGAAACAGGACAATGCTACCGGGGCATTGCCTTATCTGAATTACGCCATCGATCATAACGCGCGCCGTTTAAACCTGCTGCCCGTAAAAGATTGCCTGTTGCAGATCCTGGAGCTGCAAACAAAGGCGGCAAGGGAGCCGGCAAATATAGACGTGCTTAACCGGATCGCCGGATTGTACTACCGGATGGGAAATAAAGATGGCGCCGTACTATACGTAGAAAAAGTACTGCACGCCTCACCGGGTAACCGGGATGCACGTACGATGCAACGTCAACTGAAAAAAGTATAGTCATGTGGAAAGGCATTACCAACATTACCCGGCAGCAATGCATAGAATTTGGGCAGGTGGCAGCCACGGTGCTATTGGTTGCGGCGTTGTATTTCCGTGATTTCACGCTGGTGGCCGTTGCGATACCGGTGCTGCTCATCACAATGCTGGTGCCCCGGCTTCTTTATCCGCTGGCCGTGGCCTGGTTTGGGTTAGCAAAAGTTTTGGGAGAAGTAAACATACGCATACTCCTTACCCTTGTTTTTATACTGGTGGTAGTGCCCGTGGGTATATGGCGGAAGTGGCGGGGCAAAGATGCTTTACAGCTGCGCAGGTTCAAAAAAGAGAAGACATCGGTGATGGATATACGTAATCATGTATATACGAGAGAGGATTTGCGACACACATTTTAAAACGACTATAATTTTACGTCATGGAATTTCTGCATGAACTGCTTTACTTTTTAAGAACACGTAAGAAGTTCTGGTTGCTTCCGCTGATCATCGTGTTGTTGTTGCTGGCATCGCTGGTAGCATTGACCAGTGCTTCAGCGCTGGCGCCTTTTATTTATGCCATATTTTAATTGTGTTGACGAAAATTATCCTGGGCATATCCGCATTTTATCACGACAGCGCCGCCGCGCTGATCATCGACGGGCGCATTGTTGCGGCTGCACAGGAAGAACGTTTTACGCGCATAAAGCAGGATGCTTCTTTCCCGGCGCAGGCCATTAAATATGTATTGTCGGAAGCGGGGATCTCTTTTGATGAGCTGACAGCCGTGGCGTTTTATGACAAACCGCTGCTGAAATTTGAACGGTTGCTGGAAACTTACCATGCCTTTGCACCGCGCGGCTGGCGCAGCTTTATCACGGCCATGCCGGTGTGGATGAAGGAAAAAGTGTTTATGAAGAAAATGCTCCGTCAACAGTTCCGGGCACTGGGAGCTACCGTGAAAGTGCCGTTGTATTTTCCCGAACATCATTTATCCCATGCTGCCAGCGCTTTTTATCCGTCGCCTTTTGAGTCGGCGGCCATTCTTACGGTGGATGGTGTGGGGGAGTGGGCTACCACTACTATTTGTTATGGCGTCAATAATGACATCAAAATTTTAAGGGAACTGCGCTTTCCACATTCTCCCGGTTTATTATATGCCGCCTTTACTTATTTCCTGGGGTTTAAAGTAAACAGCGGCGAGTATAAATTAATGGGACTATCGCCTTACGGCCTGCCCGATGCCCCGCAAACCGTTGCGTTCCGGGAAAAGATCCTGGCAACGTTGGTGGATATACGAAACGATGGTTCCATCCTGCTGAACATGGATTATTTTGAATTTGCCACGGGGCTGAAAATGACGGCCACCCCATTATGGGAAGCGCTGTTTGGTTTTTCCCGCCGCGAGCCGGAATCAGCCATCACGCAGGAGCATATGAACCTGGCGCTGGCTATTCAACAGGTTACAGAAGAAATTGTAGTAGCGCTGGCACGCACGGCAAAAGAAATTACGAAGAGTCATCACCTGGTGATGGCGGGCGGTGTGGCGCTCAATTGTGTGGCGAATCATAAAATAAAAGCCGCCGGTATTTTTAAGGATATCTGGATACAACCTGCAGCCGGTGATGCCGGCGGCGCATTAGGCGCTGCATATGCTGCTTATCATGTAGGTATGGAACAGGCGCGTATCTTTTTTCCGGGAGATGATGGGATGCAGGGTACATTTCTCGGCCCCGCTTATGGCGACGCTGATATCCGGAAGCTGCTGACCCGCTATGCAGCGGTAGCTGTTCATCAACCGGACTTTGATGTACTCACGCAGGAAGTGAGTGAGCACCTGGCCAACGGAAAGGTGGTGGGCTGGTACCAGGACCGGATGGAGTTTGGTCCGCGTGCCCTCGGCAACCGGAGTATCCTTGCGGATCCGCGGCAGGCAGCCATGCAACAGCAACTGAACGCGAAAATAAAGTTCCGCGAGAGCTTTCGTCCCTTTGCACCCGCCGTCCTGGCAGAAGATGCGCACCATTATTTTAATGATGCCACTGCTTCTCCTTATATGTTATTTACCACCACGCTAAAAGAAGCGCTGCGCACAAACACCCCTGCGGATACTACCGCCTCCATATATGAACGGTTGCATCAGCAACGCGCTGCTATCCCCGCGGTTACACACCTCGATTATTCTGCGAGGGTACAAACCGTACACGATACGCTTCATCCAAAGCTCTGGCAACTTATTAATTGTTTTAAAAAACTAACAGGTTGCAGTGTGTTGATCAACACCTCTTTTAATATAAGGGGAGAGCCGGTAGTAAATACGCCGGAAGATGCATGGTTTGCTTTTATGCGAACGGAAATGGATTACCTGGTAATGGGTAATTATGTTTTTGATCGCCGTTACCAGCCTGTGTTGCCACCAGGATTGTTTAAATCCTTTGAAAGGGATTAAGATCTTCTTCTCATCAAAGAAAATTAAAAAAAACAGCACATTAATACGGCAGTTAGTTCATTATTAGCGCTGCTGTTAGGCCGGTGATGCTTACTTGCATTCATTATTTTCTTATCAATCGAAATATCGTTCGCGTTATGAAAAGATTACTATTGCTGATGCTCCTCGCATCGGGCCTGCTGCAGGCCTATGCACAAAAGCAGTTGACAAAGGGTAAAGTGCTGGATGAAACCGGCCAACCACTACCCGGAGCAACCGTTAGAGTAAAAGGTACCAACATTTCAAGTCCTACCAATGCACAGGGCGAATTCCAGATTGCCACCAGCGAAACAGCTTCCCCGGTACTGGTAATTTCCTATATCGGCTACCTCACACAGGAGGTGGCAGTAACCGGTGGCGACTTGTCCATTACATTAAAAACGGATGCCAGATCCCTGAATGATATTGTGGTAGTGGGATATGGTACACAGAAAAAGAGCGACGTGACCGGCGCTACCAGCTCCGTGAAAGCCGTGGAAATTGCCAAACGTCCTTTGGTAAGAGTAGAACAGGCTTTACAGGGTACTACCTCCGGCGTAACGGTGCAAAGTAACAGTGGTCAACCTGGCAGAGGGATCAGTGTAAGGATTCGTGGCGCCAGCTCCATCACCGGCGGCAATGATCCGTTGTATGTAATCGATGGTTACATTGGCGGCAACCTGGAGTCGATTGCACCCGGCGACATTGAAAGCATGGAAATTCTGAAAGATGCTTCTGCCACCGCCATCTACGGTTCCCGCGGATCTAACGGCGTGGTAATGGTAACCACCAAAACCGGTAAATCAGGGAAGCCCCGCGTAGATGCAAGCGCCTGGATAAGCAAAGCGTCTTTGCCAAAAAAATTAAACCTGATGAACGCCTACGAATTTGCACAGCAGGTAAATAAAAAAGGAGATGTTGCCGGAACAGGCCATCCGTTTACCGATGCACAACTCGCAGAGCTTCAGAAAAATCCCGGCGGCACCGACTGGCAGGATGAGCTGACCCGCAAACCATTAACACAAAATTACCAGGTTGGCGTATCCGGTGGTTCTGAAAATGTAAAGTACTATTTCTCCTATAATCATCTTGATCAGCCAGGACTGCTGATTAACTCCGGCTATAAAAGAAATACACTGCGCGCCAACGTGGATATTAAGCTGAACAGGAAAATGGACCTGAAAGTAAATATTACCGGTCTGCTGCCGGAATCGCACAACACAGATTTCTCCGGTGATATCACCGATCCGTTCTCCCAGTCCAGTATGTGGGATCCCACCAGCCCCGTGAGAAATGCGGAGGGTGATTATATCAGCCAGTCTAACTTCGCCTCCCTGGCTAAAAACCCGGTACAAAATATCATGAGCCGTTCAGTAGATGGAAAAACTTCCAACTTAACCGCTACCGGCGTTTTTACCTACCGGATCATCGATCACCTCACCTTTACTTCCAATAACAGTTACGAGCTGCAAAACCAGCAAACGCAATCTGTTTTCCCTCCGGGAACCAACGAGGCCTTTAACGGTAACGACTATGCGAAAATGGAAAACAACCGGTACAGAAGCTGGCAGAACTCTAACTTCCTGACGTATAATAATCGTTTCGGTGATCACTCACTCACCGTTACCGCGTTGGTGGAACAGGCTTCCAAAACTAATACCAGCACCATTGCACAGGCCAACCAGTTATCTACCTACAGCCTCGGCTACTGGAACCTGGGATTAGGTAAAACACAGTCCACCAGCAGCGGCTACTGGGCAGATGCCCTCATTTCCTATATGGGAAGGGTGAACTACGCCTTTAAAGATAAGTACCTGTTAACTGTTTCTGTTCGTACAGATGGATCTTCCCACCTGGTAGAGAAGTACTCCACTTTCCCGGCAGTTGCGTTGGGATGGGCGGTAGACAAAGAAGGATTCATGGCCAACTCAAAAGTGGTAACCGGCCTGAAGATCCGCGCCAGCTATGGTCAAACAGGTAACCAGGCCGTTCCTTCCTATTCTACCATTGCCCAGATCGGTACAGCACTGCCATACTACTTCGACGGTAGTACGTCGAGCGTAAACACACCGCTGGGAACACCGGTATCTACCATGCTTCAATGGGAGAAGAACACTACCTATGATGTGGGGCTGGATATGGAATTCTGGCGTGGCCGCTTAACCTTCACCGCGGATGCCTATAATAAAAAAGTATCCGACCTGCTGTACGCCACCGACAATCCTTTCTATTATGGCGGCGGCAGCTTCCAGCGTAATATCGGCAGCGTAAGGAATACAGGCCTGGAATTCAGCGTAGGCGGTATGCCCGTTGTTGGAAAAGATTTCAAATGGACCAGTAACTTCAATATCTCCTTCAACAGGAACGAAGTATTGGATCTGGGAGGTCAGGACAATATCATCGTAAATGGTATCGGCTCTGCACAACAGGGCGTATCTATTATTAAAGTAGGCGAACCGCTGGGTACCTTCTATGGTTACAAATACCTGGGTACCTGGAAAAGTGAAGAGAAAACAGAAGCCGCTTTATATGGCAAGAAACCGGGAGATACAAAATATGCTGACCTCGATGGCGATCATAAACTCTCCGGCGGCGATCTTACCACTATTGGTAACGGTATGCCTAAATACTATTTCGGTTTCATCAATGATTTCTCTTATAAAAACTGGAGCCTGAACGTGATGTTCCAGGGCACTCACGGCAACCAGATGTATTCCTTCACCCAGGCGTATACGATGGGCGGACTGGGAGATGCACGCGATGCCACCAATGCGCAGCTCCTCGATATGTGGACGCCTGAAAAACAGACAGACGTTCCTACCTACGGCAACCAGAACGAAATCAAAAGCAGCCGTTATGTATACGACGCCAGCTATATCAAACTGAAAAATATCTCCCTCACTTATACCATTCCGGAATCACTGCTGGGAAGGATTCATGCACGCAGCCTGGATGTTTATATCAGCGCCCAGAATATCTGGACCATCACCAATTACCCTGGCTACGATCCGGAAGTAACCAATGCTACCAATGCCATCACACAAGGACTGGAAACAGGTACCATACCTAACCCCAAAACCTATACGATTGGTTTAAGACTTGGTTTATAATTGAAATAGTGTATAAGTAAGGATTCTGTTTTTCTAAAAAATTACTATTATGAACAAAAAATATTTCCTCCCTTTAGCGATTGCAGCCATGATCGGCGTATCATCCTGCGTGAAGCTGACGGAAGATCCAAGAGCAACACTCACCCCGGGCAATTATTTTAATACCCAAAGTGAACTGGACGGCGCCGTAACGGCTGCTTTCAGGGCGCTTGCCATAGATGGCGCATGGGGTTTTACCAGTAAAATGACCAGCTATTTCGGTTCTGATGACTTAACCACGCACCCCGCTTCCAACAAAGCCGATTCGCGGGAATTTGACCGGCTCCAGGGTACCACCACCAACGCCAGTATGAGAAGCGAATGGGAAGGACCGTGGAATACCATCTACCAGGCCAACAACGTGATCACCAATTTTGAAAAAGTAGCCGCCACTACCAACGACGCCATTCAGCAACGTACCTATTCCGGCGGGCAGGCATACTTTCTCCGGGGGCTGTGTTATTTTTATCTCGTAAGAACATTTGGCGCATTGCCTATTGTTACCGGTCCGGCAGATATCACCGTAACACCGCCCAGGGAAGAACCCGCAAAAGTATACGAACTGATCGTCGCCGATCTGAAAAAAGCGGCTGAAATGCTGCCCGACAAATGGACCGGCGTAAATGTAGGCAGACCCGGCGCATTGGCTGCAAGAGCCGTGCTGGCAAATGTATACCTCACAATGGCAGGCTGGCCTGTTAACCAGAATTCCAACTATGCGCTGGCCGCTACGGAAGCAAAGGCCGTAATGGATGCAGGGAAATACGACCTGATGCCTGACTATCTGGATGTATTTAAAACCAACAATAATATTGAATCTGTATTCGGACTGCAATACAATGTAGGCGGTCAATTGCCTAACCGCTCCTTTGGCGCTACCTGTATTCCTGATGATGAAGGCGGCTGGGATGACTTCTTCCCTGAAATCAACTACTTCAGGGATGCACCGGTTTGTAAACGTACCGATCAAACATTCCATACACAAATTAAGAGTAATAAGATCGGCGTAGTAAGCTGGGATGATCCGAGAACAGCTACGCACCATCCTTACTATAACAAATTCCGTTATGGCGCCGGCGATGGTATTGTTGAAACGCCTACCCAGGTAGTAAGCTTTAACGCCAGTACCAACAAAACCACCGATATTGTTCGTTTTGCAGAAACATTGCTTACCTACGCAGAAGCTTCTGCAATGGCGGCCAACACCGTTTCTGATGAAGCTTACGAAGCGCTGAACAGGGTAAGACGCCGAGCCGGTTTGCCTAACATCGTAAAAGGTTTAACTGCGGTGGCTTTCCGCGACTCCGTAGTGAATGAACGCAAATATGAGTTTGCCGGTGAATTCGGGCAACGCTGGTTTGATATCGTTCGTTTGCAGTTGCTGCCAAAAGTAATTGCACGCCGCGATCCGAATGAGTTCAAGGATCTTCCGTTGAATCCTGCTGCTGTTGCTAACCCGGGTCCTAAATACATCGCGCCGATTCCTTTCAGGGATCTGAACCTGAGCCCGGGATGGACACAAAACCCAACATACTAAGTAGTTTTTGATTTGACCCGTAAATAGTTTAATCATGCCTTGTGCATGATTAAACTATTTTGTTAATTCGTTCTGTGACCAATGAGGAATTCTCCCTGCGTATAAATTTTAGTGAATGAAAAAAACAAACTGGAAGCTGTACAGCCTTCTGTTGCTGACGCCTTTTGTATGCTTATCCGGCCGCGCACACGCTGCGGTGTATGATACGATCCCCGGAGCAAAGCAACCCATCGACCTGATTGACCCTACCATAGGAAACGTAGGGCAGCTGCTGGAACCCACCCGGCCCACCGTGCAGTTGCCGAATCAGCTGATCCGGTTTACACCGCAACGGAAAGATTTTATGGACGACCAGATCTCCGACTTCCCCCTGAACGTGGTATCCCACCGGCTCGGGCAGGTATTTTCCGTGAAACCCGCCACCGGCAAGCTGTCGGAAAACGATTGGAAAACCCGCATGGCATATGACCATAACCTGGAAACGAACCGTCCCTGGTATTACTCCACCTGGCTGCTGGATGAAGAAGTAAACGTGGAATTTACTGCCGGCAAAAAAGCAGGTTACTACCGTTTCCTTTTTCCCGCCGGTAAAGAAAAATCCCTGTTGTTTGGTACCTACAACGATGGTGAAGCGGTTTACAGCTTCCTGCCCAACAAGGTCATCACCGGTATGGAAACCTACAACGGCTATGTAAAAGTATACCTGTACGGCGTTTTCAGTGAAGCAGGTGCGCCCGGAGTAGTGGAACAGGGACAGTTGAGCAACCATAAAAATATTGCTGGTAAAGGAATCAGGGCATTTATCAGTTTCCCTGCTGCTACAAAGGAAGTTACTTTTAAATATGCTATCAGCTACATCAGCCAGGAACAGGCAAAGAAAAGTTATGAAGAAGAAATCAGTAAGAAAGATTTTGACGCCGTAGCTGCCAATGGAAAAAAAGCCTGGGCAGATGTAATGAACCAGGTTAAAGTAAAAGGTGGTACGCCGGCGCAACAACGCTCTTTTTATACCGCTTTGTACCGTTGCTATGAAAGAGCCGTGGATATTACGGAAGACGGACAATATTACAGTGGCTATGATAAACAGGTCCATAAAGACAGTCGCCCTTTTTATGTGGATGACTGGACCTGGGATACCTACCTGGCGCTGCATCCGCTGAGAATGATCCTCAACCCTGCAAAGGAAGAAGATATGCTGCAATCATTTGTACACATGTACGAGCAAAGCGGCTGGTTACCTACCTTCCCCGTGCTGTTTGGCGATCATGCCTGTATGAACGGATTCCATTCTTCTGTAGTAATGCTGGACGCACACCGGAAGGGACTGAAAAATTTCGATATTGAGAAAGCCTATGAAGGTATGCGGAAAAACGCAACAGAAGCTACCATGCTTCCGTGGCGCAACGGCCCTAAAACAGCGCTCGATGATGTGTATCACAACAAGGGCTATTTCCCTGCACTGCGCATCGGCGAAAAGGAAACCGAACCTGCAGTGCATCCTTTTGAAAAAAGACAGGCGGTAGCCGTTACCTTAGGCGGTAGCTACGACGACTGGGCATTGTCTGAACTGGCAGGCGATCTGAATAAGAAAGATGACCAGCGTTTGTTTGCACCAAGAGCGAAGAATTATAAAAATCTCTGGAACGCCGATAAACAGTTTTTCCTGCCAAAAGATAGTAATGGAGAATGGATCGACATCAACGTAAAATATGACGGCGGTATCGGCGGTCGTGATTTCTATGATGAAAACAACGGCTGGACATACCTCTGGCAGGTGCAGCAGGATATTCCCGGCCTCATCAGCCTGATGGGTGGTAAAGATGCTTTTGAAAAAAGACTGGATCAGCTGTTCCGTGAACCGCTGGACATGTCGCGCTATGCTTTCTGGAGCAAGTTCCCGGATGCCACTGGTCTCGTAGGGCAATACTCTATGGGGAATGAACCCAGTTTTCATATTCCTTACTTATACAACTACACCGGCGCTCCGTGGAAAACGCAGCAACGTATCCGCTTCCTGCTGGATACCTGGTTTAAGGATAACATCTTTGGTATTCCCGGCGATGAAGACGGCGGCGGTATGTCTGCCTTCGTAGTATTTTCTTCTATGGGCTTCTACCCGGTAACACCCGGTATCCCGGAGTATACTATTGGCAGCCCGGTGTTTGAAAATGTAAGCATCGCATTGCCCAACAAAAAACAGTTTACCGTGATAGCGCACAACAGCTCCGTGGTAAATAAATATATTCAGCAGGCAAAGTTCAACGGTAAACCGTTGAACAAACCTGCGTTTACGCATCAGCAGTTAACCGATGGCGGAACGCTGGAACTGTTCATGGGCCCCAAACCTAACAAGAGCTGGGGTGTGCAGTAGTAATGGTGCAATAAAAAGTTTACTGGTCTAGTGAGCCGGTAACAATGATGAAGACAAAAGAAAGACCGTCTCTTTATGGGGCGGTCTTTTTTTCTTTTTTAGTGGCTGTAAACCGGCGCTGCATTGTTATCTTCGCATCTGATATGGCATCTTTCATCGTTACCCTGCAGCTTCAGCCCGATGACGCCGCATTCTTTAACCGGATGCGCCGGCAGTATTATCCTGCTCATGCCAACGAGGTAGCTGCACATCTTACTTTATTTTACCGCCTGCCGGCGGACGAGCCACAGATCATTACTTCCCTGGCTACGATGGTTGCGCGGCCTCCTTTTATAGTGCAGGTAAATGAAGTACAACGGTATACCAACGGCATCGCCTATACGTTGATGTCTGCGGAATTACAGGCGTTACATGAAGCGTTGCAAACCCATTGGGCGCCCTGGCTCATCCCGCGCGACCGGCAGCCGTTACGGCCGCATATCACCATCATGAACCAGGTAACGGCTTTTAAAGCGCAACAGGCGCATGAACAACTAATGGCGAACTTCCGTCCTTTTGAGGTAACTGCCACGGGGATACAGGTGTGGCGGTATTTAAAGGGCCCCTGGAAGCTGGTGGGAGCGTATCCTTTCCTTACATAAGAAAGCCTTCCCGCATTACCGGAAAGGCCTTCTTACTTCATTCATCTTTCTATCGTTGCTAAATAATTCTGTTCACATGTTTTATTTTAACAACTACTTCATAAGTACCCTCCTGGAAGATCTGGAACTGGAACCTTGGGTTTACGTTATAGATCTTTTCGTTGGTGGGTGCATACCCCGGATCCACTGTTACAAACTGGCTGGGAATACGATAGTAGATCAGGTATCCGTAAGCACTTTGTAATAAAGGGAATGGGGTGGTTTCAAAGTTGCAGACCATGCTGGTATCTGTTCTCTCCAACGGATGGAACTGTGCATAGGTCTGGAAGTCGCTGCGGTCGCCTCTCCGGATAATCTCTCCTTTGGCCGGGTTAAAATAGCGGCCGTTCTGATCCGCGATCTTCAGGATAATATTGGTGCCTTCATCAGAAATCTTCCTGATGGTAACAGTGGGCACGCCCAGATCGCCATTGGCATCGGTGCCGTCTTTAAACCAGGCAGCGCCGCCGTCACCTACGTGGTAGGGGGGCTCATCTATCAGGGTAAAGGTGGCAATGTTTTTATACTCTTTGCTGCCGTTCTGATTGGAAGCCTGGATATCAAATTCGTAGGTACCCAGTGGCACTTTGATGGACGTACCGTAAAAAGTAAAGGCGCCGGTATGCTCATTGAATTCAAAGCAGGGGGTATTTACTTTTTGTCTTTTTGTATTCAGCAACTCCACCGTGGTATCTTTTTCCGGATCAAATTTCCCGATCCATTCATAGCGCTCATAATTGGTAAATACAGAGTCGGCATGGGTGTGTTTTTCTGCATCGCGGATATCCAGGAGCTTGTATACTACCGGTGCACTGGAGCCATCGTTACTAACGGGGTTGGTGGATTGTATCTGTCCCCGTTTTATTTTAATCGGGTTATCGATATAACGAATCTGGTTGCTGAGAAAACCGTTTTCCACTTTGGAGCAACCGTACATAGCTGCCGAAACAGCCATCACCACGGCGCCGAATATTTTTATATTTCTTTTCATGATCATTGCGTAAGGGTGAAAACTCAGTTAAACGTATCCGCGAAATAGGTGAACGTGTGATTGTTATTCAGCACATGCAATATTCCGTTGGTGGTGAGTATGCCGGTAGTCTGACAGCGTGTTTGCAGGTATTGCTCCGGTATAGTGTTAGCAAGGTCGGCATCCGTTACAGGAACAGGATAGCCGGGTTTTGCAATCAGCTTGGTCAGGTACAGGTATACCGGGTATTGTGTAAACACACTTCCATCTGTATAATCCGTACTGGGAATGCCTTGAACCAGGCGCAGTTCCCCATCGTTTGCTTTATATAACTTCCCGGTTTTGGTAGCCTTGTCCAGAGGAATGAGGTCTTTGAAGAGATATGCCCGCAGGGAATCTCTCATTACGCCAAAATCCAGTGAGTCGAAAGTAAAGATATAGTTAGGATCCACTCTCCGCGTGCGTTCCAGCTCCTGCCGTAAACTGATGTAGTTGGTGAGGTCATAATCCGTGATGGCAAAGAAAGTGCCGGTAGCATTTACTTCTTCCTTCAAACCTGTTTTATCGATCATGAGCACAACCGTATCAAAAAGCGGATTTGTTTTCAGGTAATCGTAAGTGGTCATGTTTACATGCGGATCATGCAAACTGCCGCCGATGGTATATTCCTTCTTACAGGAAAATAACACCACGGCCACCAGAGCGATGAAAGAGATATATATTTTGTGTTTCATACTGCTGATTTTAATGGGTTAGAGTTTACCTCTCCAGTAGGGAGTTTGTGTAAGGGTGAAATCGTCTTTGAACATGTTGGGATCAATGGGCCATAACCAGCCGCCGTTTTCAAACTGATCGCCGGGGAAATGTTCGTTGTACGAAGTCAGTTTTTTGTTACGCACCAGGTCGTAATAAGCATGGCCTTCGTAGAAGAGTTCCCGCAGGCGTTCTTCCAGGATGGTAGTAGCGAGTTCTTCACCGGCGCCAACATAATCATCCAATCCTGCGCGTTCGCGTACCCTGTTAAGCAGTGGTAGCGCATCGCCATCCTTACCCAGTTTACTCAGCGCCTCCGCCCTGAGCAGCAGCATGTCTGCCAGTCTGAAGATGGTGAGGTTGTTGGTCATGCGGGGATCTTTTTTGGCAGAGCCGTCGGCATAGGCAATGTTGGAGAACTTGATGATCTGTCCCTGGTTACCGCCAAGTCCGTAGAAGAAGTCTTTGAAGCGGATATCTTTATCGCGGTCGTCATAAATAGACAGGTAGTTTTCATTCACCGGCCATTCTATATATCCTTTTCCGTCAATAAACGGCATCATCAGCGTAACGCCTGCACCGCCATTGGTGGCGAGGGAAATTCCTTCTGATTGGCCGTCGTTGATGTTGATTTCAAAAATGCCTTCCTGTGTTTTGCCGATAAATACTTTCATGTAATTGGCAGAATCGATCAGGGTATAACCGCCGTTGGTGATCACTTCATTCGCGGCTACTTCACAACCGGCGTAATCGCCTTTCCATGCCAGGATATGTGCCTGCAGGGCAAATGCGGCCCCTTTATTGGCTCTTACCGCACGTTCAGATTCATCTTCATAACCAAAATCCAGGTTTTGTTTAGCTACTTCAAGATCGGCCAGGCATTGCTTCCATACACTGTCGGCCGGGCTTCTCGGGATGTTTTTTGCAGTAGATACATCCAGGTCCGGTTCCAGTTTCAAAGGTATATCTCCCCAAATCCTGCTCATATAGAAGTAGGTAAAGGCGCGGAGAAAATAGGCTTCGCCAATCACATGCCGCTTGTTATTGATATTCGTGAATTTGCTGTCGTCGATACCGGGTACTTTATTGATGATCAGGTTTACCTGTTGCAGCAGCTGGTAGTATTGTTGCCAGTTCCAGTTGCCGCTGCCTACGTTGAGGCCAACAAATTCGCCGTTGGAAATATTGAAGTTGCCATTATCCCGGCCCCCGTCGATACTCAGTTCTCCGGATACAATGTCTCCGTATTTATGCCAGGAGTTATCGCGGATCAGGATATTACGCAGGATGGCGTAAGCGCCGGCAAGCGATGTTTTGGCATCTGTTTCCGTAGAAAAATAAGCGCTGGTAAAAGTAGAGTTATGCGGTTCCAGGTCCAGTATTTTGGAGCAGGACGACACCAGGGTAGCTGCAGAAATAACAGCAGCTGCATAAGCGATATATAAGCGTTGTTTCTTCATGATTTTCTTTTTTATGGTTAAAGGCTAAGATCCAGTCCCAGGGTGAATTTTCTGGGAATGGGATAACCACTGCCGCTATATACTCCAAAGGCATCCACCTGCTCGGGATCAGGTATATTTTTAGATTGTTTGAAGATATACAGGTTGTCGGCCAGCGCATAGATCCTTAAACGTCTGAAGTGAATTTTATCCAGCACTTCCTGTTTGAAGGAGTAGGAGAGGGATACGTTTTTCACCCGGAAGTAGGCGCCGCTTTCAATCCATGCAGAACTCACCATCGCATATTTGTAATGGGTACCGTTTACGGAACTGAGGCTGGGATAGGTGGCATTATCGCCCGGGTTTCTCCAGTAGTTAATATTACTCAGGTCAGGCATGGAATGGGTGGAAAGAGAATGATAGGGATCGGGATCGCCATCATCCGTAGGTACCAGCTGGGAGAGCTTTCCGGCGAGGTAGTCGTTGAATACTTTACGGCCTGCCGTGAAAGTACAGAATACATACAGCGTGAAATTTTTATAGCTGAAGGTATTACCAAAACCACCTGTTACTTTGGGGTTAGGGTTACCAGCTGGTATGTAATCGGTATTATCGAGGATACCGTCGCCGTTGGAGTCCTGCCAGATCGGGTCGCCACCTTTAAATGGATAGCCATAGAAACTGAGCGGCAATCCGCTTGCTTTATTTACGGGTACATCTGCATCTGTAAAGTAGATGCCTGTTTTGTTGAATACGTTGTATGAATTCAGTGGCTGTCCCTGGCGGAGCAGGTATTTATCGAGATAAATATCACGGCCGCCGTTTGGCAGGGAAGTGATCAGGTTATCGTTATGCGCCAGGTTTAATAACGCCTGCCACTGGAATTTTGAAGATGGCTTCAGGATGTTGGCAATGAACTGCACTTCCACACCGGTGTTGCGTATGCCGATGGCATTGGCGGTGAGGATGGAGTAGCCGGTGGTTACGGGTACATTCAGGTTAAAGATACCGCCGTTGGTATTCTTAATATAAGCATCGGCAACCACATTAAACCTGCCGTTATATAAGGTTACATCCAAACCAAGATTGCTTTGTGTACTCTTTTCCCAGCTCAGGTTATTGTTGGTGAGTCCTTTGTCGAAGTCGAGGGACACCGCCGGGATACCGTTGTATGCAAAGCCATAATTATTTCCGGTAGCAGGATTGGTGCTGCCTGGAAAATCACCTGCGCCAATACGGTAGGTATTATAAGAAAGGTAGTTGTCGCCACCATCCGGTTGCCGGCCGGCCACGCCATAGCTGGCGCGCAATTTCAACAGGCTAAGCCAGCTGCTGGCAGATTTCAGGGCGGGCTCGTCGCTGATCACCCAGCCACCGGATACGGAAGGGAAATAACCCCAGCGGTTGTTTTTACCAAAACGGGAAGAGGCATCTGCGGTGATTACGGCAGATAACAGGTAACGTTCTTTATAGCCGTAGTTGGCCCTGAAGAAAAGTGATTGGATACCGCTCTGTAACAGGTCGGAGCGGGTATCAGCCAGGTTTTTATTGAGCACGGTAACGGTGCGGATCTGGTCATTCGGAATGCCGATAGCGCTGGACTGTGTAGCCCGGTATTCCCAGTACTCTGTATTCTGACCGGCCAGTAAGTTGAACGAGTGATTGGTATTCAGCGTGGTGGTATACTGGAGGGTATTGCTCATTAAGTAGTTGTTGGATTTATCAACAAAACTGGTGGCTTTACCGGTTCCGTCTCTCCTTACAGCGCCGGGGGTGTAAGAGTCCATCCGGCTGTTGGTTTGTGTAAAGGAGATCACCGTGGTGAAGTTGAATTTGCTGGAGATCTTCCATTCAATGATCGGGCTGATAGACAGGTTGTCGTTGCTGTTCTGATCCGTGTTGCTGGTGGTGTTGCCAAAGATGAAGTCTTTGTTGGCATCGGTCATATACAGCAGGGAAGTAGGCAATGCGTTGGAGGCATAGTACCCGCCATTGAAGGGACCGTAGCCGCCGGAGAGATCATTAATAGATCTCGGGCGGTCTATTTTTGAATAACGGATCTGTGTATTGATCTGTACATTGGGAGAGAGGTTCAAGCCGGTGCTGCTGCTGAAGCTGTAACGTTTCAGGCCTGATTTCCGGATGATGCCATCTTCACTATAGTAGTTGAGGCCATAGCGGTAATTGATCAGGTTATTACCCCCGGAAATGGAGAGGTCGTAATTGTCCACCCGGCCGGTTTGATACATACCGCCCTGGTAATCGTTGGCGTTATTGAAAGCGGGATTGAGGCTATCGGTCAGCACCTGCGGAATATTTCTCAGGGTACCCCAGTTACCGTAGTGGTTGATCAGCTCCATTTTTGCGCGGCGTTCTTCTGCGCCGATTAACACTTTATCCAGCTGCGGCATTTCAGTGAAGCCATGATAGGTAGCGAAATCAATTTTCGGTTTGCCGGAGATGCCTCTTTTTGTTTTGATGATGATCACCCCGCCTGCGCCTCTTGATCCATAGATCGCAGCCGCGGAGGCATCTTTGAGGATATCGATGCTTTGAATATCGTTGATGGAAATGCCGGCCATTACGTCGGTGTTGGTACCGGAGCCGTAATTGATGGCGGCAATGTCTTCCGTGGTTTGCGGTACGCCGTCTATTACGTAAAGGGGGCCGCTCAATGCGCGGGCGAGACTGGCCTTCCCGGCGTTGCTGGTAAAATCGCTGTTGATGTTACGGCTTACGGCGGTGTTACCGCGCATTACCACGTTGCTTCTTACACCGGGTTCGCCGGAATAGTTCTGTACATCCAGGCCGGGTGCGCGTCCCTGCAGTAAGGCGTCGAAGGTAGGTGTGGGTACATCCAGTAATGTTTTTGGATTAATGGAAGTCACGGCCGCAGTCACTGTTTTGCGGGATGTTTCCTGGTAACCGATAACTACCACATCTTTCAACACTTTTTTGTCTACCGGCAATACTACGTTCAGGTGTGTGTTGGCTTCCTTTACTGTTACCGAGTAGGGGAGGTAGCCCATCATGCTGAAGGTAAGTGTGCTGCCCGGATTCATTTTGAGCGTGTAGCTGCCATCTGGGTTGGTGATAGCGCCTGATTTGGTATCTGAAATGCTTACAGATACGCCCGGCAATGGGTTGCCGTCTGAACCATCCTTTACTGTGCCTGATACGGTGATCTGTGTGGAGGCAGATTTTACCTGTGCGGTACCTCTCAGGCATAGGAAGGCGAGGCAGAACGTTAATAACATAACAGCGCCGTTACGGCTGTTTTGTGTAAAATTAACAGTCATGTAAATTGATTTGAAACTGATGAATGATACTGGAATGCTGATTACCCAGTTGTTATTATGGTATTGGTTGACGTATTATGCCCGGAATAAATATTGCTAAACGTATGCGTTGTTATTGATTGATTTTGATTTGATAAATACCATCGTTATTTCCGATGGCTGAATGCTGGCCTGATAAATTCCTTTTTCTGTTACTGATTTACTTTTGGTCTGATAAAATTCTTATCTTGCTAAATCGATTTTCTGAACAAGTCACAGGTCTCTGAATGTGAAGATGAAATTAGTATGAAAGAGAAAAATAACTTGTTAATGAAATTTAAAAGATTGTAAACAATATTAAAAAGAAGCGGGTCTCACGGCGGGCTGTATCTCCCTGCAGGTATACAAAGACAGGAATTTTTTCCACTCCGTTTCCGGAGGATAGATATATAGTTTAAAAATATTATATTTACAGGTATAAACAAACTACCTATCCGGAAATTATACCTATGAAACAACGCTACTTATTTGTCGGCATCCTGCTGACTATTTTCAGCATCCACAGCTTTGCGCAACAGGCAGCCAACGTGGGAAGCAAGGCTAAAGCAGCCGCCGTATTTACCAAAATACTCAACGAAGCCGCCGTCGTATATCCGCCGGAGTTATCCTATCTCACAGAGGCGGGCGCAAAAATTGAGTCGTCTTTCCGCGTGAGTGAAGACGGTATCCTGTCGGTGACCTTCCGCTACCCGGTGGAAAACAGTTATAGCCTTTACCGCCTGAGCGCGCCGGTAAGCTCCATCAAAGGCGTATTCTACGACTATTATATCGGGCTGGAATTTGACGGCCCGGTAGTACACATAGCGGAGAGCGACAAAGGCAGCCGGGAGCTGAAAGAAAACAATGCACTGGCGCTTTTTCATATTGCCAGGCCAGGCGACGGGCCGCAGGGTGAAAAGCTGAAGGTACGGATGGAACAGGCATTGCAGGCGTTCCGGGAGAATTATAAGTAAAGGGATCTTCAGAAAGATATGTTAAAAAGAACGATGCGGGGCAACCGGCATCGTTTTTTTGTAGTCACCGGTTTATATTTAGATAAACCAGGTTGCATGAAAATGCTATTTCATTACTACAAGGCTATTCATAGTTTTAATATTCCGTTTTCCCTGCTGGCTGGGTTATTCGGATTAACAGGTCATGATAAGCTGGAAGGATTTCTGCGTGGATTTGCTCTTTCCCTGTTTACAGGCGGCTTTCTGCTATCGGTGTTTTTCTTCGGACTGGCCTATGAAAACCGGTATTACTTTTATTACAATAAGGGGTTTTCCAAATTGCAACTGATAGGAGGGGCATACCTGTTGAATGTATCCGTACTGGCGGTTTACGGGCTGATTAAATATATTTTCGCATGATACAAAATGAGTTGCAGGCCGATAGCGTTTTCAAGTATTTCGGTGACCGGGAAATACTGACTGATTGTTTTGTGAGATGTAAAACAGGAGAAGTGATTGGGATTTTAGGAAGAAATGGTTGTGGAAAGTCCACCTTTATGAAGATCATTTTTGGCGCCCTTTCCTCTCACCATAAATACGTCAGCATCAATGGAAAAAAGTACGATGCTCCTTATAAAGTAAAAGGACTGATGGCTTATCTGCCGCAGCAGAACTTTCTGCCGGATCTCTTAACCGTAAAGTCAGCCATCCGCCTTTATGCGGACAGCAATAGTGACAAGAGAAATATGTTGGCCGATGAATACATCTTACCACATCTCTCTAAAAATATATTTTCTCTTTCCGGCGGTGAACGCAGGTACCTGGAGATATTGTTACTGGTAAATTCACCTGCAAAATTCATCCTGCTGGACGAGCCCTTTAATGGGCTGGATCCATTGGTCAAAGAAAAGATTGTTGCCCTTATTCATGCGTACAGGACTACAAAAGGCTTTATTATCACTGATCATGATTATCGTAACATCATCGCCACCAGCGACCGGATTATCCTGGTCGCCAATGGCGCATTCAAAAATATTAAGGCACTGGAGGAATTGGAAACCCTCCACTATCTTCCACCGGGAAGTCTTGCACTGGCGGGGTTGATTTAGTTCAGTTCCGGGAACTGTTTGCTCACATAGCCTATGAAAGTCCATATCTCCAGTACTTCTTCAATCGCTACGGTTACTGTTTCATATTGAGGGTTTAGTGAATGCAGCGATAAGGTACCGTTTTGTTTAACGTGGTTGCCTACCACTTTAAATATAATTTCTTCTTCTCCGCCTTTCAGCACAAGGATGCAGGCGGTGTTATCTTTTAAGTGGGACCAGTCCTGCAGGTATTGCGCAATAACATGACTGCCATCCGGGATAGGCTCCATCGAGTCGCCGCTGATGGGGAACATGCGGATGGTTTTGCCCCTGGGTAAACCGGGCAGGGTAAATTTGGGCAATGCCGAAATAAATGCCGGGTCGCTGAAGCCGCTGCGGTAGCCTGCCCTGGCGCGTGCCGGTACAAACTCCATGTTTTCTTCGTTACTATTGTCTACCGTAATTGGGAGAATACGTATATGCCTGCCTGTTAGGTCCACTTTCTTGCCGGCTTCCAGCTCCTGGAGTTGTTCTTCCGGCAGCTGCGAAAGGTCTGTTTTTACCATGAGGTCCAGGTCTATTTTGAAATAACCGGAAATCAGCGCCAGGTCGTCCATCCGGGGATTGCGCGTTTTACCGCTTTCCTGTGCGGTGATCTTGTTCCGGTTCAGTCCAAGTAAGTCCGATAAATGTTGTTGGGAAATCTTCTTTCGTGTCCGTAATAATTTGAGATTAGCGGCCCAGAACAGGGGCTGTTTGTTCATGTATTATATATTTACAATAAATTATATTTATAACTAACAAGGGCAAATGTATGGCTTTTTACTCATTCTGTTTGTTCAGTAAACTGTTTAATTGCTGGTAGAGTGATTCTCCGGAGAGGTCTTTATTAAAGATCATGCCGGTAGAATCTATCAGGAAGTTCTGCGGGATGGCCTTCACGCCATATACCCTGGCAGCCTGGTTTTTATCTATTTTAGGGTCGGCGAGGTTGGTCCATACCATGCTGTCTTCTTTAATGGCCTCGAGCAAATATTTCCGGTCGGCCGGTGGGTCGAGTGCCACGCTGATAATGGTAAAGTTTTTATCCTTGAACTGTTTGTAGGCTTCGAGGATCTTGCGATGTTCGCGTCTGCAGGGTTCGCACCAGGAGGCCCAGAAATCCAGGAATACGGTTTGGCCTTTGAAGTCGGACAGTCTCACCATTTTCCCGTTTATATCGGGCACTTCAAAGTCGGGGGCATCTGATCCAACCGTCAGGCTCCGGGCCCGGGCAATTTCTTCTGCAAAGGCTTTTCCTTCGGTGGTATTGCGTATTTCTTCGGAGAGTTTAAGGAAGATAGGTTCCACCATATCTGGGTTTACATCCAGGCCGGCCAGTTCTTCCAGTGCCATAAGGCTGAAAAAGGAGTTGGGATTTTCGGCGATGTATTTATGTTGAAGGAGTTTTTGTGCTTCATAGGATACCTGGTAGCGCAGGGCCATTTGTTGCTGGAATCCTTTGTCGTCTTTTTTGCTGGCCGGCGCCCTGTTGTATTCTTTTGAAAGCTGGCGGACAGATTTCAGGACAGATTTCATGGACTTGTTGAAATTAATTTCTTCCTCGTTGAGTGGAGAGGAAATACGGGCTTTGCTCACGCGTTCGTTGATCACTATTTTGGTGCTTCCTTTTTCGAGGAAGAAGATCCGGGTATCCGCATCCGGGGGGAGCTGCATAAAATCGATGCCGCCTCCTTTGGTATTGAGGATGAGCATGGCGCGTATGGGACCTTCCAGGGTACCTTCAAAGCGGAATTCACCGTTTTGTACCTCCGCGGAGTCTACCACCAGGGCTTCATTCACTACTTTGTTCAGGTACACTTTGGCGGGTCCGTTCTGTTTGGTCAGTTTGCCGTTTAATATATATTTTGCAGGTTGGGCGCTCATGAATGCGGGCAAACACAATGCGATAAGTGTTATTTTTTTCATAAGATATGCTATCAGGACCCTAAACTATCAACAAAATTTATTCATTTGCAATGCAGGAGTTATTGTTAATAAGTGATTAACAGTTAATCCTGATTAACATTTAATATAGGATTATGGCAAATCAAAGTAAGTCGCCGCACATACTGAACACTTCCACCAATCTGCTGGGCTTTTGTCTGATCGTACTCACTTCCATTAAAGTAGCGCATTTTAATCATGCCACCATTATAGATGATTGCACCGGGATAGCCGCCATGCTGTTGATGGCGAGTTGCCTGTTGTCTTTTTTATCGTTGAAGAGCAGGGATGGAAAATACAGTGAGCGGTTGGAGCAGGTGGCAGATTATACCTTCCTGATTGCATTGATATGCATAAGTATCACAATTGTTTTTGTATCTTTTAATCTGCTGAGCTAGTTGGCGTTGCCGGAACGCCCGCCAACGGTTCATTTTGGCAGGTCTGTTTACGGTTTACCTTGTAATATCTCCCTCGTACCATGAAGATTCGCATTTATGAAGAAACCAGGAAGGTCTGGAATATACTGGCTGAACGCAACGACCCGCCGGATCTGGCGCTGGAGTTGGAAGTACACAGGAAGGTGCTCAGCTTTTTCCAGGTGGGGGCGTGCTACTACTTTATATTTAATGCGGTAAGGGGAGAACTCGACTACATGCATCCGGGCGTATCCGAAGTACTGGGTTATAACGCGGATGAATGTACGATTACTGAGATGATGTCGCGTATTCACCCCGAAGACGTGGCCAGCTTCCTTGAGTTTGAGCAGGCGACAGTGGATTTCTTTTCCCGGCTGCCGCCGGAGAAAGTGTTGAAGTATAAAGTGCGCTACGATCTGCGGGTGAGGAAAGCCAACGGCGAATATCTGCGGATGTTGCAGCAGGCCACCTGCATACAGCACGATGAAACCGGCGCCGTATTGCGCACCTTATGTGTGCATACAGACATTACCCACCTGAAACCCACCGGCCGGCCGGTACTGTCTTTTGTGGGATTGGATGGAGAACCTTCCTTTAACAATGTGGAAATCAGGAAAACGCTCACTCCCAGCCGGGAAGTCCTTACCAAAAGAGAAAAAGAAATCCTCCGTTTAGTGCTGGCCAGTATGCCCAGCCGGGAGATCGCCACGCATTTGAATATCAGCAAGCTTACGGTTGACAAGCACCGTAAAAACATGCTGAAAAAAACGGGGATCAAATCGGCAGCCGAGCTGGTGGTGAAGGCGGTAAAGGAAGGGTGGGTGTAAGCGGAATCCCTGCTGGTATTGAATAAACGCACTATTGAATGTAGATTTATTTATATGTCACTAGGGATAATTGTTTATATTGATCTTTTTTTATAACATTGTCGTTGTAATGATATCAACCAAAGTTTCACGATAAACAACCCGAACAACAAAAGAGAACTTCATATTCTCGTTTTTTTTGTCCACTAAGAAAAAACGTTTTAGCATACACATGAAGATGGATGAGATTAGTGAATGGCAGATGCAGATTGCGCGTTATGATGATGAACAGGCATTTGCCCGTTTGTTCCGTCATCTGTACGACCGTTTGTTACATTTCTGTATCCGGTATGTACATGTAAGGGAGGCGGCAGAAGAAATAGTGTCCGATGTTTTTGTGAAACTCTGGAACCGCCGTAAGGAAATAGAGGAGGTATCCAACCTGGAGGTATATCTTTTTGTAGCCGTAAAAAATCACTCACTCAATTACCTGGAGCAATATTCCCATCTGCGCATTGTACCGCTTTCCGGTTCTGATACGGCTGACCTGCGTAACAGCATCGACCTGGAGCGCGACCTGGAATGGAAGGAGATGCGTTTTAAAATGGACCAGATCGTGTCCTCGCTGCCGGCCCAATGCCGCCGCATTTTTCAGCTGATCAAGGAAGACGGCTTCAAATACAAGGAAGTCGCCGAAATCCTCAATATCTCTCCCAGAACCGTGGAAACACAGCTTTTCCGCGCCATGCGCCGGCTGAATGAAGGGCTGGGTGCTATCGGCAAAACCAAAGGCGTATTGCCCCCGCTGATCATTTTACTGGCTATCTCCTGCCGGATGTTGTGTTAAGCGAGGAATCGCCTTCGGCGATTGGAAATTGTCTTGGAGCAGGATTACACTGATTATATTGATTTCACTGAGATTATTTTTTTAGATTTTTAAAAAGATTAAGGGAGATAAAAGTTGATTTATTCGCTTTTATCTCCCTTAATCTTTTTAAATCTTACAATATCAATCAAAAAAATCAGCATAATCAGTGTAATCCTGCTCCAGGACAATTTCCAGTCGCCGAAGGCGACCACGGTAAAATTTTTTTTTTCCCGCTTGTAAGTAGTTTTCCCTCCGCTACCTGTCCTTATACCTGAACACGATTCCATTTTATGATTAACGAAGAACATTTCGTCTTACTGGTTACCCGTAAACTGGCGGGAGCTGCGACCCCTGGAGAACTGGCGGAGCTGGATGCCCTGCTGGAACAGTACCCGGTACCGAAAGAGAAATATCATCACCTCCACCACTATTTTAAAGATCCGCTGCACCTGTCGGCCGAAAACACGGAACAGGCCCTGGAACGGACGCTGTCTAAAATAAAACAACAAACGACTAACATCCATCCGATGGAGCCTAAGAGATCCGGGAGATGGAAATGGGTAGCTGCTGTTGCTGCCGCCATATTGTTACCGGTTGGCACCCTCTGGTTTTTTAACGCTACACGTCAAACACCGGATGCCGGACGGGAACAATGGGTGAAACGCAGTAACGGCAAGGCTACCCGGTCGTTTATTGAACTGGCCGACGGCAGTAAGATCTGGCTCAATGCAGAGAGTGTGATCACTTACCCGGAAAAGTTCCGGGGCGATAGTCGTGAGATCTTCCTCGAAGGGGAGGCATTTTTTGATGTAGCCACCAACGCCAAACGTCCGTTTATTGTACACCTGAAAAAGGGTACCATCAAAGTACTGGGCACCTCTTTTAATATCCGGGCCTATGAAAATGAACCGGTGCAAACCGCCGTGGTAACAGGCAAGGTGGCCTTCATTCCCCGTTATGAAGGCACTAAAAAGATCAGCGATACCATCCTGGTAACGCCTGATGTAAAAGTAACCTATACCGCCAGCAGCGGTACCCTGATCAAAGGCAATACCATCGGGTCGGAAGATAAAGCCTGGACAGAAGGACGGCTTATTTTCAGAAACGCAACACTGGAGGAAATCGGCGCCAGCCTGCAACGCAACTTCAACAAACGGGTAGCGTTTGAAGCCAATGCACCCAAACAGTACCGGTTAACGGGGGCTTTCCATAATAACTCCCTGGAAGATATTATGTACTACCTCAGTAAATCAAAAGCATTCCACTACCGCATCACCGATTCAACATTAGTTATAGGAGAATAATAAACATCAAGCCAACACCAATATTTATTCATTTTTAATCACCACTACGTTATGAGAAAGGTATTATACAAACCTTCTTTTCGTCCGCCTTTCCTGTCGCTGATAATCTGCTTATCGCTGCTGAGCGTGCTGGATCTGCATGCGCAGGTAGCCTATGCGGCAGGGGTACGCCGGCAGGTGCAACATCAGCCGGTAAAGGAACGGGAAAGACCTCCGGCAATGAACCAACTGATCAGTCTGCAGGTTGATAATGCCAGCCTTGCACTGGTACTGGAAAAGATTGAAGCACAAACCTCCCTGGTTTTCGTGTATTCCAACGATGATATTAAAGCCGCACAAAAAATATCCCTGAATGTAAAGGATAACAAGCTGGATGATGTACTGCAGATGATCCTGCTGCCACTTGAAATCAACTATGAATTCATCGCCAATAAAATTATCCTGAAGCGTGGTAATCTTACTGTCAACGGTGATCAGCAGCAGGATATTACCATTACCGGCCGCGTGGTGGATAACAAAGGTCAAACCATTCCCGGCGCCAACATTCGCGTAAAAGGAATGAGCCTTGGCACCGTTACCAACGCAGAAGGCAACTATACCCTGAAAATCCCCGCCAGCGCCGCTAACGGTACCCTGGTGTTTTCTTCTGTAGGGTATGTATCATCCGAAATATCCATCAGCGGAAGAACCAGCATCATTGCTATGCTGAACGTAGATTCCAAAGACCTCGGAGAGATCGTGGTAACAGCTTATGGCCAGCAAAAGAAAACACAGGTGACTGCGTCCATCAGCACCATTAATTCAAAAGATATCACCAGCAGGCCGGCAGTAAATATGTTCCAGGCCTTGCAGGGGCAGGCGCCTAACCTTATCATGCAGCAGAATACTGCAGAACCCGGTGCAAAAATGACGATGAACATCCGTGGAGTAGGTAGCTTAACCGGCAACGAGCCGCTTGTGATCATTGATGGGGTACAGGCAGGTACCAACGGCTTACAGAACCTCAACCCCTACGATGTGGAAACCATTTCTGTACTGAAAGATGCTGCATCTGCCGCTATCTACGGTTCACAGGCCGCCAATGGCGTGATCTATATTACCACAAAGAAAGGGAAGAAAGATGATCATCCTTCGGTAACCTACAATGGTATGTACGGCTGGCAGATGCCTACCACACTACCCCGGCAGATGGAAGCATGGCAGTACATGACCCTGAAAAACGAAGCCCTTGTAAACTCCGGTAAAACGCCGCAGTATACACCGGGCGATATACAGTCGTGGCACGACCGTGGTTCCGAACCCGCCATGCTCACCGAAATGATCCGTAAATACACGCCGCAGCAGAGCCACAATTTGAGTTTAAGCGGTGGCGGCAAAACCAGCAGCTACCTGTTGTCGCTCGGTTACCTTGATCAGGGCAATATGCTTCAGAATAAATATGTGCCGCAGGACTTTTACTACAAACGCTATAACGCCCGCCTCAATGTATCGGTAGATGTAAGCAAGTATGTGAAAGTAAGCGGTAACGCAGCTTACACCCGTTCCAATTACCGCACACAGGTATCTGACATCGGCTTCCTGATGCGTGATGCGATGCGCGTACCGCGTACTACAGCCGTAAAAGATTCTCTCGGTAACTGGGTAGTGCCTCCGCTGACCAGCAACAGCGTAATGGCTTTACTGGCGCAGGCCGGGTACAGAATGAGAACAGTAGATAACCTGATGGGAGGGATCGATGTAGTGATTACACCGGCGGATCATTTTAAGATCAACGTTAATGCATCCGGTAACTATAATATAGACAACACCAGCGTGCGTACTAATAAGTTCACTTATGCCCCTTATTATACTACTGCTACACCGCCGTTGTACAATCAACAGCGTAACGAGGAGTACAAAGACCTCACAACTAACGTATATGCTACTGCAGAGTATGAAAATACGTTTGGCAAACATTATGTAAAAGGACAGGTGGGTGTGCGCAGCGATGCGATAAACGAAGGTTACGGCTTTATGGCAGAACGTTATGGTACTACTAACCTGGACAACGACTGGGCTATCGGTGGCGGCTATATTCCTAAACCGGATGGCACCTACGATTACAGGGATATCGGTACTTATAACGACATAAGAAACCCGAATCTCTATGCACTCAACTCTCTTTTCGGAAGATTTAACTACGCTTACAACGATAAATACCTGGCGGAAGTAACCTGGCGTTACGACGGTTCTTCCAAGCTGGCTCCGGGCCACCGCTGGCAATTCTTCCCGGCATTTTCACTGGGATGGAGGGTAACAGATGAAGCCTTCATGGAAGAAGTAAAGGATAAGATCGGCAACTTTAAACTGCGCTACTCCTGGGGACAGGTGGGTAACTCCAACATCGGAGGATTTAACTATCTCTCAAGGGTAAGCATCAATAACGCCAATTATGCCTTTAATAATTCCATTGCTCCCGGTAATACTTTCTCTACTTACAACGACTTGTTGCAGTGGGAAATTTCTACCATGAGCAACTATGGTATCGATGCAGATTTCCTTAAAGGTGCATTAACAGCGTCTTTCGATTATTTTAATAAGACAACAGACGGGATCTATCTTTTCCAGACGGTACCGGGAACCGCAGGTACTGCCGCTCCGCTGGAAAACGTAGGTAAGGTAAATAACAAAGGCTGGGAACTGGCAGTGAATTACAGATTGACCATCGGTAAATTCCACCATAACTTTGGCTTTAACCTCGCCGATAACCTGAACAAGGTGATTAAATTCGGCCAGGAATCCGTACGTGGTTCTGACGTAACCTTTATTATTAAAGAAGGATTTCCTATCGCTTCTTACTACGGTTATAAATCCGACGGATTATACCAGAACCTGGATGATATAAAGAACGCGCCTAAAGTGCCGTTTGCCTACAACCAACAGGTAATGCCGGGAGATGTGAGATATATAGACCGTAATAAAGACGGCGTGATCGATGAAAACGACCGCTACATTTTTGGTAATCCTTTTCCCCGTTACACCTTTGGCTTTAACTACAGCGTAAGCTGGAAAAACTTCGACCTTAACATGTTCTGGCAGGGTGTGGGCAAGCGTTCCCAGTTCCTGAGAGGCGATATCGTGGAGGCATTCCACAACAACGAAGACCACGCAATGGTGCAGCACCTGGACCGCTGGACGCCTACCAATCCGGGCGCTTCCTACCCACGGTTAACCATCGGTTCTGCAGATGCCAACAACTTCGCTTATTCCGATTACTGGCTGTTTGACACCAAATACCTGCGTCTGAAAAATTTCCAGCTGGGATACAACCTGCCTGCATCTTTAGTGAACCGGGCGCGTATCCAGGGTGTGCGGGTATACTTTACCAGCCAGAACCTGATAACGATCATGCCTGAACGCTTCCGTGAAATAGGCGTGGATCCTGAGTTTACACAGTTTGATGATAAGTTGTCCATGTCTAATTACAATCCTATTGCAGGACGTAATTATCCGAATGCGGCCACTTTTGCTTTTGGTCTGGATGTTAAGTTTTGATGCCTAAACAATCAATTGTATGAAGAAATTAGTTTTATCAATATTAATGGCCGGCACATTGTTCAGTTGCCGTAAACTGGATCAGCCGATCACCCGGGAATTTACTGAAACTGCCTACTGGCGTGATTCGCAGGATGCCCTTGATGCATTGACTGCCTGTTATGAACATCTTTCAAAAGATGATTATTATTTTGGAGATGAAGCGCTGAGTGATAATGCGTATAACAGCGGCGGTGGGCTGATCAACGTAAACGCTATTGCCAACGGCGGTTATGATGGCGCCAATGGCCGTGTATCAGATACCTGGTCTTATTATTACACTACTATTCGTAGGTGCAATACCGTTACCACCAACATCGACCGTGTGCCGAATATGGATGCTGCGCTGAAAGCACGCATCCTGGCAGAAACCCGCTTTATCCGTGCTTACGCTTACTTTCAGCTCACCGCCTGGTATGGTGATGTACCTTTTTATACAGACCTTATCACCATTGATGCTTCCCGCACTATTGCACGTACCGATAAGAACACCATCCAGGAGTTTATATTAGCAGAACTGGCGGATATTCAGAAGGATCTGCCCACTAATGCGCAACAGTCGCAGAACGACCGTGGCCGTATTACCCGTGGCGCTGCAATAGCCATGAGCGCGCGTGTACACCTGTTCCGCAGCGAATGGGCCGCCGTGGCAGCTGATTGCGAAAAGCTGATTGGTAAAACCGAGAATGGTACCTATGCTTTGTTTGGCAACTACAGCACCCTGTTTACCGTAGCCAATGAATACAACAGTGAAGTAATCCTGGACCTGCAATATGGCGGTGGCAGAACATACGACAAGCAACGTTCCTTTATGCCGCAAACCATTGCTGCATTAAGAAGCGTACTGGTGCCTACCCAGGACCTGGTGAATGATTACATCATGACCAACGGTAAAGCCATTGGGGAAGCCGGTTCCGGTTATAGTGAGAACACGCCGTATATCAACAGGGACCATCGTTTTGAGGCTACTATCCTGCATCATGGATCTAAAGTAATAGATTTTGCAGGAGCGGAACAAACCATTCTTACACAGCCGGGTTCTGTACCTGCTACCAATACGGTAGATGATCAGGGTGCTTCTCCCACCGGTTATTACTTCTATAAATACTACGACCGCGCAGCTACCAACTACGCTTCGGGATTAAACCTGATCATGATCCGTTATGCCGATGTACTGCTGATGTATGCAGAAGCAAAGAATGAGCTGGGGCAAATGAATGCGGCCGTATGGAATCAAACCATTCAGCCTATCCGTGTGCGTGCCGGCTTTAACGATGCAGGCGCCACCGAGTTTAATGCAACGCTTAACCAGGATCAGCAGCGTGCCGTGATCCGCCGGGAAAGAAGATCTGAGCTGGCATTTGAAGGACTGCGTGTTTATGATATACGTCGCTGGAAAACCGCCGATGTAGTGATGAACAGACCGGTAAGAGGCATCAAAGTAACTTCCGGCGCTTTCAATAAAGATCCGAACGGTTACATCATCGTGGAAAACAGGTTGTTTACAAATCCAAAGCACTACCTGTGGCCGGTGCCAACCGTAGAACGCGATCAGAATAAGAATCTTTCACAAAATCAAGACTGGTAATATCCTTCCACCTAAAACTGTAATAACATGCAAAAATATCTGATCATCATACTGAGTGTTTTATTCTTTAGTTGTAAGAAAGACGATTATTCACTCAACACCAATATGCAGCCGGTGCCTAAACTCACCGCCCCGCTGGACAACAAGTACATCAAGCTGCAGCCTACTACCAGCGCTACCGTGAGCTTTGAATGGGATCAGGCGCGTGCTGAAGATGGTTCTCTCGTGCAGTATGAAGTGGCGTTTGATAAAGCAGGCGGCGATTTCTCTTCTCCTGTGGCAAAATTTTCTTCTGATGGCGGTGGCGTACAGAACAAACTGACCTTGTCGCATAAAGACCTGAACAGTGTAGCAGGTAAAGCGGGTATCGCTTCCCTGGCCACCGGCAAACTGATATGGACAGTGCTGGCATCCAAAGGATATAATATCCAGAAGGCAGCCGAAACAAAAACCATTGAAGTAGAAAGACCCAACGGTTTTGCGGAGATCCCCACAGATGTGTACCTCACCGGTGAAGCTACCGAGGCGGGCGCTGACCTGTCGAAAGCCCTGAAGCTGAAATCCACAGCTCCGGGGGTATACGAAATTTACACATCTCTCAAAAACGGTAAATATCATTTCACCAGCAGGAACACCGGAACACCGGACGTGTATTCCATTGCCGGTACAGCCGTAAAAGAAGGTGGCGAAAGTGAACAGACCGCAGGTACTAAAGTGTATCGGGTACGCCTGGACTTCAATAACGCCGCCGCAACTGTAACGGAGATAGGCACTATTGGTCTTTGGTTTGCGCCACTGAATAAATTTTTATTCGAGATCAATTACGCCGGTGGCGGCACGTGGAAAATTCAGAGCCAGCTGATCACGTTCAAACAGGAATCATGGGGCCGCGATGAGCGCTACAAATTCCGTGTCAACGTGAAAGACAGTGATGGCAATGCCGGTGAGGAGTGGATAGGAAGTTCCAATGCAGATAACAACCGTCCGACTTCCGCTACGCCACTGAGTTTCTGGGAATTGCGTCCTATTACCAACAATGACCAGTGGAACTATTGTTACAAATTTGCAACAGAAACAGACATGAAGAATTGTGATGTGAACCTGTACTTCACCACGGATAAAAATTACACCCACGAAATCATTGTAAAATAATGACCGCTATGAAGCAGATACGATATTCCCTTTTGATACTCTCCCTGGCCTTCACTGCATGTTTGAAAGAACCTGTAGATGATGGCCCGGGTCCGGGAGCCAACAAGGCACGTTATGTTTTTGATTGGGCGCAGATAGGGGATTCCTCTTTACAGGGGCTCACCAGCAATTTCTGGAACCAGGAAAAATATTTTAACGCCAACAATGCAGGCGGCACCACCTTTAACTACTGGCCCAATGCACATGCACTGGACGTACTAACGGACGCCTATATACGTAAAAATGACCCGGCCATCAAAGCCCGTATGGATGATTTGCTGGCGGGCATGAAAACAAAGAATGGGGGCACTTACATCAACCATTTCTATGATGATATGGAGTGGATGAACCTTGCCTGTTTACGCGCCTTTGAAGCCACCGGTGATACCAAATATAAAGATGTGGCCGTATTGCTGTGGAACGATATTAAAGGCGGCTGGGACGATGTTTGGGGTGGTGGTATCCACTGGAATAAGGATAAATCAAAGAACTATAAGAACACACCTGCCAATGCGCCTGCGTGTATTATTGCCTGCCGGATGTATGGTCTTACACAAAATCGGGATGATATTGCCTGGGCAAAAAAGATCTACGATTGGCAGAAAAACACGCTGGTAGACCCGGTGACCGGTCTTGTATGGGACGGCATCAACCAGGACGGCAGCGGACAGGTAACCAAAAACTGGAATTTCACCTATAACCAGGGGGTGTTCATTGGTGCAGGCGTGGAGCTGTATAAACTCACCGGCCAGAACGTGTACATCAATGATGCGTTGAAAACCGCTAACAACACCTTAGCCGGCGGATTTACCAATGCCAATATCCTGAAAGATGAAGGTGGGGGAGATGGCGGTTTGTTCAAAGGGGTGCTGGTGCGTTACCTGATGTTGCTCATCACCGATGGCAGTATCAGCAGCACCGATGTGGCGAAGTACGCTGCTTTCCTGCAGCTGAATGCGGAAACGTTGTGGCTGAAAGGTACCACCCGTCCGCAGGTATTATTTAATAAGGATTGGGCTGCCACTGCATCCGGCAGCGACCTGACCACCCAGCTGAGCGGCGCCATGCTCATAGAAGCGGCGGTAAAGCTGAAGAGCATGGGACTGATGAAGTAATGAAAATTATAAAGCCCGGCTGGCGGGTAATATAATAAGGGAATAGATATTAAGAATCCCGCAACGACTGCTGTTGCGGGATTTTTTATTAGAAATATTATGAGAATCTCGTTACCAGTACAATACCCTGATAGGCACTGAGTGTGTTTTCATCCATAAACAATACCTTACCACCTTTATTGAGTATTGTATCTATTAAGATCAGTGTAAGATCTTCTGTACCGGGTTCATCAGATGCAGTAATAGTACCCTCTTCCAGCTTGCCATTGAAGAAATAATTTTTTTCGAGATAGAGTGTTTCCGCGGAGCCGGCTTCAGCCGCGCGGAAAATATCGCCGAAGTCTGTCAGTATGCGTTGTTTTGATTGTGCTTCGTTGATCGCGTTCAGATAAGCCAGTTGTTTATCTGCCATGCGCTGTTGCACAAGAGGGAAGGTTATTTTTAGTATTTCGTGGGCAGGAGTGTCATCGTAGCTACCCGCTGCAGTATAGGTCACTATATTTTTAATATCCATCTGATCCTTGTAATAGGCAATACTTTTGGCATCGCCGAGCAAGATGAGAGGGAGGGGGTTTTCGTAGTAATATTTCTTAAAATGTTTGTCTGCTATGTTAAAATATTCCTTTTGCAAATCATCACCAAAGGAGTCCTGCTGTTGTTTTGCATGATCGGTGGTGTAGTAGCGGTTGGCGAAGGGGAAGTCGTTGTTGCTGACCTCCCTGATGAGGTTATCATTATAGGCCTCCAGCAACCTGATCTTCTGGCGTGAAATGGTGAGTATATAGTAATGCTCTTCCTGTTGCAGTGCTTTCAGCAACGGTCTGATTTCAAAGCGGTCGCTGATCACAACCCGGTCTGTGCCAGGAACAGGTAGTTTTATAACCTGTATTGTTTCCGAATTGGCAAAAATAGCCAGGCTTTCGAGGTTATAGTCGTGGTTGATCTCTGCTTCTGCGATTTTAATTTTATCCAGTACGGGCCATACTTCTCTCTTATCATACAATTCATACAGCCTTGTCTCAACTGTTGAGATCAGTTTTTTCAGCTGAATGGAATCCTGAATATTATCAGGGTGCGTCCTGTGGGTATTTAGTAAGACAGATACAGCCGGAGTCCCGTAATATTGACTGAGTGTCAGCAGTGTTTGTTCTATCATTTCCGCTTTTTTATAGATCTTAACAATCGGTTGAATACAATGTTTAATTCATTTCCAAAGGTAATCTGGAGGGTCAGGTGGCTTCCTGACAGGAGTCAATGGAGGGGATGATTCTGATCAGCGGACATTATTATTTTGCTATAATATTACATAATTCCTTAATTTTATAATTTTTTTTATTAATTTATCACCGGGGAAGTTATTCCTGATCATCAAAAAAAGAGAAGAAGACAACCTATCCTATCCTTATGAGGCTGATGTTATTGCTGCTTTTTGCTTTCGTGCCGGTATCTGTTATGGGACAGACGGTGGCGCCGGCGGCTAAAAAGGGGAATCGTGCAACGGAATTCCAGATGAAGGAGGGCAGTTATCTCAGTTTTGCCCAGGTAAATTTAAGTCTTGGTGAAATAGGCTTCCGCGTAGAAGTGGCATCGGAACATAAAAAGAGCAATGCCCGGCTGGAGTTCCGGATAGATAAACCAAAAGGTAAAGTTATTGGCACCCTTGATATTCCTTATACGGGAGACAGCACGTATGCGTTGAAGTTAACGGGAAACCTGCGTCATGCTGAAGGTGTGCATGACCTGTACCTGGTGGCGAGGGGGGGGATGCCTTTCAGCATTACGGCATTTGGCTTTATTTTTAACTATTAGTGTAGGCGTTCGCGTTATTTTTTTGGAAAATTAAAATAGCTGCATATCTTTGCGCTCCCTGACACGATATCAGTTGCCCAGATGGCGAAATTGGTAGACGCACTGTGTTCAGGTCGCAGCGCCTGCAAGGGTGTGCTGGTTCGAATCCAGTTCTGGGCACAAAAAAGGCTCGTAAGTAATAAGCTTGCGAGCCTTTTTCTTTTGGTTAAGTGCCGTTTTTAACGGTTTCTACGATCCCAAATTCATGTGCCGGCATATATTTTTCGTTTTTGATGTTTATGTTTATATTCGGGGCGTATTCCACACACAATGGCCAATAATCAATTAAAAAATTTAAGCGAAGATGAATTATTGGAAAGGTTACTAAAAGGTGACACTTATGCTTTTGACTATATTTTCAAAAGATTTTACGGTGCGTTGTGCTTATTTGCCACGCGATTAACCTCGGATAAATTTACAGCCGAGGAAATCGTTCAGGACATTTTTTGTACGCTATGGAGAAAACATGAAGACTTTTACAGCCTGAACTCAATTAAAGCTTTCCTTTATATAAGCACCCGGAATGCTTCAATGAACGTCTTAAAAAAGCAAAGCCGTAAAATGAAGCGTGATCAGGCATTTGCTTTTTTCAAAGATGGATTTGAGGAACCGTTTATCAACGAAATCATTTACATTGAAGCCCTTCGCGAAATTTCAACTGAAGTCAATGCCTTACCGGATCAATGTGCGAAAATCATTAAAATGATTTTTGAAGATGGCCTGCAACCAAAAGAGATAGCAGATAAACTTGATATTGCTGTCAGTACGGTTTACAATCAGAAAATGCGCGGGCTTTCCATTTTAAGGACGCGCCTTTCGGATAAAGGATTTGCTGTTTTAACATCTATGATATTATCTATATATTTCAAGTGAAGAACTTTTGCCGTTATAGCTGAATCATTCCCATCACTACCCATGCCATCTCACCGATTCGGTACACCATCACTTATTCTTATTTATTATATATGAAATTTTTGCCGCTTCGATTGCGGCGTCATATTCCAAAAGATTTTTTTTCAAATCCTTTAGAGGAAATGTGATAGTATGTTGTTTCTATTATGCAACACTAATTAATCGCCATGTCCGATAAAAAATTATCTGATCCATTGTATATAAGCAGCCTGTTAGCGCGCAGGTTGTATAGTACCCTGACAGCCTCTGAGGAAGCTGAACTGGAAGCATGGTTGAATAAAAGTGCAGACAACAGGGAGATGCTTGAAAGGTTCTTGAGCGAAAGCACCCGGAAGCAAGAGATTGAACGCTTGCATGAATTTAATGAGGAAACTGCATTAAAAAGCGTCTGGGCCAAAATCGGGGACCCTGAAAGCACCGGCAGAAGTACTTTGAGAGGTTATATGACAAGGATTGCCGCTGCAGCAGCAATAGTTATAGTGCTTTCAGTTACCTTTTGGATAGCTAAAGTTAAATCACCGGCAAAGGTATTGTCATATCAGGTAGAAAAAACGGAAATCCCGCCTGGCACCAATAAAGCAACGTTGATTCTATCTAATGGTACTAAAATAGATCTTCAGGCAGCCAAAAGCGGAAATATCGCTTACCAGGCAGGCGCTATTGTGAGCAAGCAGGCAGACGGTAAAATAGATTATCAGGGCGCTGATTCTACCACTGCTCAATCAGGTACAACAGATGTGTTCAACACTTTGTCCGTTCCCCAAGGAGGACAATATGAACTGACACTTCCGGACGGCACCCATGTCTGGTTAAACGCAGCCTCGTCATTAACATATCCGGTTGCATTTACCGGGAAAGACCGTCGCATCAGATTAACCGGGGAGGCCTATTTTGAGGTGGCTAAGAATCCCGGTAAACCATTTCTTGTGAATGTAGATGGAAAGCAAACAGTGGAAGTGTTAGGAACACATTTTAATATCAAGGCTTATAATGATGATCCTGACATCAGGACTACTTTACTGGAAGGTTCGGTAAAGATAAGCTGTAAAAGCAGTCATGCAATTATAAAACCTGGTCAGATGGCTGTTAATAACCTAAAAGCGCCTTTGATTGTCAGGAATGCAAACCTGGACGAAGTAATGGGCTGGAAGAACGGACTGTTTGTGTTTAATGACGAGCGTATTGAAGACGTGTTAAGAATAGTTGCAAGGTGGTACGATGTAGATGTGGAATACCAAACCAATGTCAGTCAAAAGAAACTAAGGGGTATTGTATCTAAATATAAAAGTATCAGAGAACTACTTGATAATATAACAATTACATCCGGGATTCATTATAAAATAGAAGGAAGGCGCGTCATCTTTATAAATTAATCTTACTGAATAAATTTTCCGGAAAAAAAAGCAGGAGCAGTTGCAACGCGCTCCTGATGAAACACGGCTGTGGGAGCTGTATACCTGGGTAATCATTATAATCGCTGTTATCAACCAATTATTTAACCTGAGATTCAAATGTATAAAATTTATACTGCATTTGAACGCGGATGTTCATTCCGTGTTCAGCCTAAACTGTTGTGCGTTATGAAACTTTCTTTCTTCATCTGCCTTATTGCCTTTGTGCAGGTAAGTGCATCTACAAAAGCTCAGAAAATTAACTTAAATAAAAAGAATGCCCTATTATGGGAGACGTTAAATGATATTCGCCAGCAGACTGGTTACAGTATTCTTTGCGACCCTGATATTTTAGGCGCCGCAAAACCTGTTACCATTAAAATAAAGGACGGCACATTGGAAGAGGCCTTAAAATTATGTTTTAGTAACCAGCCCTTCAATTATGTGATTAATCAAAAAACTATATTAATTACACCGGTGAAATTGCCTGCCCCGATAGTCAATCAATCTACTATCAGGATAACCGGGAAGGTAACAGATGAACAGGGTAGTCTGCCGGGGGCCAGCATTAAATTGAAAGATTCTAATATAGGTACGATATCAGACACGAAGGGCAATTATTCCCTCTATGTTCCGGATAACAAAGGAACGCTTGTTTTCACCAGTGTTGGTTATTTAACACAGGAAATTCCTATTGAAGGGCGCACTACGATTAATGTTCAGCTAAAGGTGGAATCAAAAGGACTAAATCAAATAGTAGTGATTGGTTACGGCACTGTCCGTAAAAAAGATCTGACTGGTTCTGTTTCCTCCATAGGATCAAATGAAATAAAGTCGCGACCTGTTAACTCTTTTAACCAGGCATTGGAAGGTAAAGTTTCGGGTGTACAAATTACGCAGGCCTCCAATTCACCGGGTGGTGGCGTAACTATTCGTGTGCGTGGCGGCAACTCTATTTCCGCCAGCAATGATCCTTTATACGTTGTTGACGGTTTTCCGATTTCCGTACCTGCTGCTGCAAATGGGGCAAGCGGAAGCGGCGCCAGCTATGCTAACCCGCTGTCTACTATTAATCCTAATGATATTGAGTCAATAGAAGTGCTGAAAGATGCTTCCGCAACGGCAATATATGGTTCAAGGGGAGCGAACGGCGTTGTTTTAGTAACCACCAGGCGTGGAAAACTAGGGCAGCCGAATATTGAGTTTGAAAGCTACGCAGGTGTGCAGGAAGTTGTAAAACAATTGAAGCTGGGGAATGCGATGGATCATCTGAATCTGAAAAACGAGCAGCTTGCCAATCTTGGTTTCGCTTTAAGGTTTGGAAACCCTAATGGGCCTTATCCTAAGCCCGTTACATCCTACGGTGAAGGTACTGACTGGCAGAAAGAAATATTCAGGACTGCATCGATGCAGAGTAATCAGTTGTCTATTAGTGGAGGTACCGACAAAGTACGTTATCTGGTAAGTGGAAATTATCTCAACCAGGACGGGATCATCATTAATAATAACTTTAAACGTTATGCTGCAAGGGTTAATTTAGATGCAACTTTGAGTGAACGTATCAAAATAGGCTCCAATATTACGGCATCGCGCACCATCAATAACGGGGTTTCTGAAGGTCTTGTTGCCGGCCCGATATATGAGGCGCTGACCATCTCTCCGGCTAGTCCGGTTTACGCGCCAGATGGCAGCTACCAGTTACTTAATCTGGGGCCGGGCACGGGCTTTGCGAGCACTCCCAATCCTGTTGCCATGCTGAAAACCTCCACCAATTTACTTTCGACGGATAGGGTACTGGGCAATGTATTCGGAGATTTTAGTATCACAGAAGGCCTGAAGGCGCACATTAGTTTTGGAGCAGATATTCAAAATTCGTTCAGGAATGTTTTTTTTACACCGCAAACACTTGCAGGAAGCGGTCGAAATGGCTATGGAAGCAACGGTACTTCGGAAAACATCAATACTTTAAATGAAAACACACTTACCTATACTAAAAAAATAAACAAGGACAACGCCTTTGATGTACTTGCCGGTGTAACTTTCCAAAGCAACAGAATGCAGCGGACCTACCAGGAAGCGGAGAATTTTCCCAACTACGTTTTGGGAGCCAACAACCTGTCGGCAGCTAATACACTGGATATCACCAGCAGCAGTTTAGAAAAATGGGGGCTAAACTCTTACCTGGCCAGGATAAATTACCGCTTTAAAGATCGCTATCTGTTTACGGTTAGCGCACGTGTAGATGGATCATCACGTTTCGGTGTTAATAATAAATATGGATTTTTCCCTTCTGGCGCATTTGCCTGGCGTGTATCTGACGAAAATTTCTTAAAGAACAGTCGTATCCTTAGCGATCTTAAGCTAAGGGTTAGCTATGGCATAACCGGTAATGATGGAATCGGCCTTTATAATTCCCTTCCGCAATATACTATCGGGAAAACGGTTTTTAACGACGTTGAGGTGCTCACCAACCAACTTTCGCGTATTGAAAGCCCGGATCTGAAATGGGAGAAAACAGCTCAGTTGGATATTGGTTTTGATGCTGGTTTTATGAGCAACCGGATTACCGTTGTGGGCGATTATTATTTGAAAAACACCAGCGGTCTGCTGTTATATGTGGATCTGCCGGCAACAACAGGTGCAACCAGTGTACTGCGCAATATTGGTAGCGTACAAAATAAAGGCTTTGAACTTGCGATCACCTCGGTAAATATCGACAAGGGTGCAAATGGATTTAAATGGACCACGGCTGGCAATGTTTCCTATAACGAAAACAAAGTGACATCACTTGCCAATGGCGTAAATCATTATTTTTCAGGATTAACCATTATAGAAGTTGGAAAACCGCTGGGTTCTTTTTATGGTAACATATTTGACGGTATATGGCAAACAAAAGAACAGATTGCTGCTGCAGGTCCATTAGCGCAGGCAGGCAGTTTACCTGGTGCATATCGCTGGAAGGATATAAACGGCGATGGTATATACAATGAGTCGGGTGATCGCAAAGTGTTGGGCAATGGTCTCCCTAAGTTTATTTTCGGTTTAACCAACAATTTCTTTTACAAAGGATTTGACTTTTCTTTTTTTCTGCAGGGTGTACAAGGTAACAAGATCTATAACAATTATACTACGTTGATCGATGCACAGTATAACCACCTGAAATCCTATTATGTGAATCACTGGACTGCGAAGAATCCCAGTAACTCGGTCGGAGCGATACGCCAATGGGTTTTACCGGCTGTTTCTGATTTTGCCATCGAAGACGGCTCATTTTTAAGATTAAAAACGGTCACTTTGGGTTACCAGTTGCCGGGTTTTAAGAAGGTCATAAAAAGGGCCCGCGTTTACTTCAGTGCAGAAAATCTGCTTACGTTCACCAGTTACACAGGTTATGATCCTGAAGTCAACGGTGATTTCAATAGTAATACCCAATATGGGGTAGATAATTTCAATTATCCGCCGTCAAGGACTTACACGCTTGGTTTGTCCATTACTTTATAATTAAAACCTGATAAAGATGAAATCACAATATAAGTTATTGAACAAAGCGCTGTCTGTACGCGGTCACGCACTGCTGTGCGGTTTTCTGGCTATAACAATGATTTTTGGGGGAAGTTGTAAGAATAACCTTGTTGAGGTTCCTTATTCGTTCCTGGGAGAAGAAAACTCTTTCAAAACAGCAAGTGATGCCACTGTTGCGCTTGATGCAGTGTATGACAGACTGCGCAATATTTATAACATGACGATGATCAACCTTGCAGATGTAAATTCTGAAGAGCTGACTGTGCAATCAAACGTTGGCGCAAGCATATTAGAACTAGATAATAACCTTTATTCGCCCTCTAATCCTTCTTTTGATGCGTTTTATACAAGCTGCTACCTGATGATCGACAGGGCAAACCGGGTAATTAAGAATGTACCTGGAATTACTATGGATGCAACCATTAAAGCGCAGATTATTGGAGAAGCGAAGTTTTTGCGGGCATTGATTTACTTCGATCTCGTACAGGCTTTTGGAGATGTTCCACTGGTTACTACTCCTACTTCCGATGTGGTGAATGTCAGCATAAAACGCACACCCGTAGATGCGGTTTATGCCCAGATTACAGGTGATTTGAAAGATGCTGTAGCCGCGAACCTGCCGGCGCAATATACTACCCCAGGGACGATTGGGCGGGCAACCAGTGGCGCTGCGAAATCACTTTTGGCCAAGGTTTACCTTACCCGTAAAGATTATGTAAATGCGGCGACTGTTGCTAAGGAAGTGATAGACTCAAAAGTTTATGACCTTTTTCCTGACTATAAAAACATCTTTCCTCCTGAAAATAAAAATGGTCGGGAACATATTTTTTCAACTCAGTACAGCTGCATAAAAACAACATACGGTAGTACAATGGCCGAATCTTTTGCAATTTATTTTTCGTACCCGATCAACCAGGGTGGAGGCGCATACCAGGCGGATTCCAATTATGTAAAATCTTACCTGCCTGGCGACTATCGAAAACAAGTAACAATTATTACACAAAAGGTGAACCCCGCAAATAACACATTAGTACTATCGCGTACCGGCCCTGCGGTTGATAAGTATTGGGACCCATCGCCCTGCGCCGAATTTGCAGCCCGGAATAACTTCATGATCATTCGTTACGCCGATGTCCTTCTTATCTATGCTGAAGCAATTAATGAAATTAACGGACCAACTCCCGATGCATATGATGCAATAAACCAGGTGCGGGCCCGTGCGAGAAATGGTAATCCATCCGCCAATCCACAAAATCTGGCCGGTTTATCGCAGGCCCGGTTCAGGGATGCCGTTTTAGAGGAAAGGGGGTGGGAACTATGCTTTGAAGGACACCGCCGCTGGGATTTGTTGCGGACTGGCAAATACATCAGTACCCTTCAGACAGCTGGAATACCTGTTTCACAAAAAAACTTGCTTTATCCCATTCCACAGCACCAAATAGATGTTAATGAAGCACTCACACAAAATCCGGGTTACTGAGTGTCCTGAATAAGTGCTTCAATAGGCATGGGCCGTTTTATAAAGAATCAGAACTAAAATTTGAAAATGAAAAGGATATATATAGTTATGGCTATCCTAATGTTTTACGCATTAGATGGAAATGCTTCCGGTAACCCCACCGTGGTAATATATGGAGGTACGCCTGGGGGCATATCGGCCGCAGTGGCAGCTGCACGGGAAGGTGCTAAAGTGATTCTTATTGAGCAGACCCGTCATGTAGGAGGTATGAACACCAGCGGGATTGGCACTGCTGAAACCGAGCACATGATTGAAGAAACCATTTCGGGAATTCCATTGGAGGTTTATACCCGCATTGGCAAATTTTACGGGAGAAATAAAGCCGCTTATTATTTCGAATCACATGTTGCCGAAAAAATATTTCTGGATATGCTTGGCGAACAGCATGTATCCATCATCTATCAGGCCTATGTAGATAAGGTGAATAAAAAAGAGAACGTTATTAAAAGCATTGTATTGTCGAACGGAGAAACAATAAGTGGCGACATATTTATCGATGGAACGTATGAAGGTGACTTAATGGCAAAAGCAGGGGTATCCTATACTTATGGCCGCGAAAGTAAATCTCAATACAATGAATCGCTTGCCGGGATTCGTCTTCTAGATAAACCGATTGATGTCTCACCGTATGACGACAAGGGGCATTTACTACCTGGGTTTGTGGAAGCAAAAAATTTAACCAACGGCGAAGCCAGTAAAAGAATAATTAATTACAATTTCCGGTTAATGATGTCAGCAAATGCAGACAGAGTCCCTTTCCCGGCGCCACTGCATTACAATCCAGGCCGCTTTATTACGCTTAAACGTTTGTTGATCGCTCACCCCAACCTGAGGCTGGCAGATATCATTGATATGTATTCCTGGAGTTATCCCCCGGGAAAGTATGAAACCAACAACAAGCAAAATGCAGTAATTTCATTAGGGCTTTTTGGTGGTAATACCGGATATCCGGATGCAGATTATGAAAAAAGAAAGCAGATATACCAGGATCACAAGGATTGGACATTGGGTTTACTTTATTTTTTACAACATGACCCGTCAGTGCCAAAACCATTGCGGGATGAAGTTGATCACTATGGCCTTGCCCCGGATGAATTTAAAGATAACCATAATTTCCCCTATTATTTATATGTGCGGGAAGCCCGACGTATGATTGGCAGCTATGTACAAACCCAGAAGGACATTTTTGACGAGCCCGGAAAACCTGACGCTATTGCTTTGGGATCGCATTTTGTGGATTGTCATCATGTGCAAAAGGTAGCTATATCCAAAACACAATACATAAATGAAGGCCGCATTTGGGTCAAAGTTGAACAACCGTATGAACTTTCGTATCGTATTATCACTCCCAAACAAAATGAATGTACAAATTTACTGGTACCCGTTTGCGTTTCAGCTTCTCATGTCGGTTTTTGTTCTATTAGGGTTGAAGTTACCTGGATGCAGCTTGGTCATGCCGCAGGTGTTGCCGCAACTATAGCAGCTAAAAATAAACAACCAGTACAGGAAATAGATATAAAGCAATTGCAGGAAGCCTTGAAAAAAGAGGATGTATTACTTAATCGTGATGAGCAGCATTGGATTAATAACGACAAATTGTAACCTTTGATAGTCTTTAAGGGTACCACCAGATATTTTTTATTGCAATTATAACAGAGCGCGCAATGCCCTCTTATTTTTGAAGGCGCTGACGCCTGACGCGGCTCAGGGTGTCTTTTGTGACGCCAAGATAAGAAGCAATGATATGCTGCGGGAAACGGTGCAGCAGCTCTGGATAACAGGCAATAAAATCTGCATATCGTTTGTCTGCGGTGCCACTTATAGATGAGGTCAGCCTCCGTTGATTGGCAATATTATTCCGCTCGTCAAGCTGACGTATCATTTCACAAAAGGCTGGTACCGTTTTGATGAGTTCAAGGGTATTATCCCTGTTGACCAAAAGCACTTCGGTATCTTCCCATGCATCGATATTATACAAACTTGGCGTAACCAGGGCCCAGCTTTCCCGGTCGCCCATCCACCAGCCTTCCACACCCAGCCGCACGATGTGTTCAGATCCCTTGTCATCCACCGAATACATCCGCATGGAGCCTTTTACAATAAAGGCAAAATGTTTGGACTGGTTGCCTGCCTGCAGGAGATACTGTCTTTTTCTCAATCTGGACGGAATGAATGCTTGTCTGAGTAACAATTTTTCATCTTCTGAAAGTGGATCAGCACTGAATTTTTTCAGATAGTCAAAAAAAGCTTCGTACATATTAACCTCGCGTATCATTCTTATATTAAATATTTAGACAAAAATACTGATTAAATACACATTTCTACCTTTACAATCCAATTGCAACACGTCAACTGACTGGACCGTATGCGAGATGCCAATCTCTGGGCCGCAATATATTGTCTTATCGTAAACACCCCGATAAACGTAGACATTTGTCTACTTTATTTTTCGACTTATATCATCTTTCTCTTTTTGCCCGGTTCCTGAACTTTGCTTTTGACAATCGACAAATAAAGAGACCGGCTTATCTCCTGAAATATTTAAGAAGTCAGCCCTTTCTGCACAGTGATTTGCCGAAGCTTTACATCTGTACCCGTAATTTTCAATTTCAATAATTAATATACAAAATCAACAACATGTCAAAAAATGTAAAAAAAGGCCTTGAAGCCCTGCTGCGTCCAGAGGACAGTATCTTAGTACTGATCGATCATCAGCCTTTCCAGTTCGCCAACCTGAACAGCCACGAGCCAACTATGATCATCAACGCTGTGGCGGGAATTTCAAAAGCGGCAAAAATCTTTAATGTACCGACCATTCTGACCACAGTTATAGAGGAACGCGGCGGTTTGATCATCAAACAGATCCAGGAAGTATTTCCTGAACAAAAACCCATCAACCGTACCTTCATTAATACCTGGCAGGACCCTGCTGTCACCGATGTTGTGGCAAAAAGTGGCCGCAAGCAGCTGATCATTGCAGGTTTGTGGACAGAGGTATGTGTAGCCATGCCGGCGATCCAGGCAGCAGGTGAAGGTTATGATGTATTTGTTATCACAGATGCCTCCGGGTCAGTTTCAAAGGAAGCTCACGATATGGCTGTACGCCGTATGGTACAACATGGTATTACGCCGATCAGTTGGATTGCTGTAGCCTCTGAATGGCAGCGTGATTGGGCCCGTACCGAAACAGCGGGTCAATTGGCTGGTCTTATGATAGCGCATGCCGGGGGAAGCGGGGTTGCATATGCCTGGGAACAGCAACTGCTGGCTACACCTGTTCCGGCAGAATAATAAGTAATTCAACAAAGCAACATCCCGATCGATCCGGGGTGTTGCTTTTGTTTAACCAATTACCGCTACTATTTAGATATGACCGACGAAGCAGCTATCATGATGGAAGACAATCTTAACGAGGTTTGGAATGAAAGAGTTTTTCGTTGACCGGGATATCAATGCGATTGAACGTTACTGGCACGAATCATATATATTCAGCACAATTCATCGATGATTAATGGTCATCAGGGGTTAAAAGATATCCTGGAATCCGGAAGAAATATTAGCTTTTAGAAATAATATTGAGAAAGCCAGGAAACGGGTGATCAGCAATAAGGAGGAAATAAAAGTAATGATGGGAAGAAAATATAATGGGAGTCTAGCTTCAGTATGTTCGCTCTTCTATTGAAAATAATATTATCAGGGTATAAAGTTCAGAGATATGAAAACTCAGATGGATCTCCTGCGGCCAGTTTATTGCTGATTGAGCAGTAGTGAATAAATATGATATTGATTTCAATACCCGCTTTATACAGATAAAGGCGAAGGATAATGGAATGGGCATCTATGCAGATGAACAGGGAAAAATATTTGAATCCTTCTACCGGGGGAAAAATGCTGTCTCAGTCATGCTCTCCTATTCCCCCTTTTTTCTTCAAATTTTCAGTAACTTCCCTAAAGGAACCCCAATATCCATTAACAATTAATCTACCCCCAAATGTTCACTAAAATACCTAATCAATCACCAGGGATCGTACGTCCACAGCATTCTCCCTTTTTTAGTGCCAAAAAGGATCCCCCGCAATCTGCGAACCCCGCCTTTTTCCAGCCCCGTCTAAAGGTCGGACAACCGGATACCCTGCTGGAGAGAGAGGCCGCCGCTCCATCCGCAGACATGATAAATGAAGTGATTTCTACTGGCGGGCAGCCACTGAATAACATCATCCAGCGGGAAATGTCACAGAAAATAGGCTACGACTTTAGCAATGTAGTGCTGCATACAGATAATAAAGCTGCGCAGTCGGCGGAGGCTGTGAACGCCCGGGCCTACACTCTGGGCAATCATGTTGTATTCAATGAACAGGAATACAATCCTCATTCCCGGGAAGGACAACATTTATTGGCGCATGAGCTTACACATGTAGTGCAGCAAAACGTCACAGCACCGGCCACGGTACAACGCCAGGTAGCTGGTACGCCGGGCGGGCCGGATCCCTGCTTTAATTTGCTCCAGGAGATCATTGCTTTGCTGGATGAAGTTGCACGCCGTATTATGGATGCTGAAAACGACCCGCATGGCCTCTTTGGCAGGAGTACCCCACATCCCGACTATGGAAGCTGGGATGGGCACCGCGACCGTTTTAACTATGACCGTGGCCGCCTGCGCACCAAACTGGGAGAATGGGATATTAACGACAGGTGCCGGGGCTACCAGTTAACCAGGGAGCAAGCGCAGGATTTTGCTGAAGCAAGGGAATTTGCTGAAAGAGAGTTTCCCTCAAGGCCACTCCCTGCCATGCGGCGGGAGGGAACGCCCGTAACGGCTTCACCAGGCCCCGACACAAGCCCGGAATTACGGCAACGGGTAGAGCAATTCCTGATCAATATTGGCATCCCGGCCTTCGCCCTTGGAGGAATGGTCGTATTAGTGATAGCTGCTTTAGCAGACCCCGAGCCTGTATCCAAATTAGGACTGATCATCGGCACCGCAAGCGCCGCGGCCTTATTAATATTCCTGGGTGGAGATTCATCCTCCTCCGCATCCGGAGGCCCTGTAGCCAGTGAAGATCATGCAATCACAGACGATAGCGCCACTGCATAAACATACCCACGAAATTACAACGGGTGTATCTGAACATTGATACACCCGCTTCTCTACTCATGTCTTTTCTTCAGTTGAATAAGGACCAGGACCTAAGCAGAAGAAAGGAGGAGTCATTAACCGTTTAAAAAAATCATGTAAATTAGTAATCAGCGACAGGCTTATACCCCGATATTTTCCATTACCCCAAAGTATGTTTACAATTTAATCCCTTTATGAAAAATTTATATATAGTATCTGTTATTTCCTGCTGCTTAATGGCCTGCAATTACGGACGCCCGTCCAAAGAGGTAAAAAGCATGGCTAATTCCATTGGTTGCGCAGTTCCTGCCACCACTGACAAAGAATGGTATACATCCGGAAAGAAAGCGCCTCTGTTTGATGGGTTGCAAGGCATTCATTTCACGATTTCAACATCCGTGAAAGCGGCACAACTTTATTTTAACCAGGGAATGATGCTGTCCTATGGATTTAACCATGCAGAAGCAGCCCGCTCTTTCTTTGAAGCCACCCGGCTGGATTCAACGTGTGCAATGGCCTATTGGGGCTTTGCGTATGTACTGGGCCCCAATTACAATGCCGGCATGGAATCCGATAATTTTCAACGCGCCTACGAAGCAGTTGTGAAGGCACAGGCGCTTTCCCATCAAAGCAGCGCAAAAGAGCAGGCTCTCATCGCCGCTTTGACCAGCAGGTATGCTAAAGAGCCACCGGCTGATCGCAGCGCCCTGGACATTGCCTATGCAGCAGCCATGAAAAAAGTGTATACGCGGTTTCCCGATGATCCGGATATCGGTGCTTTATACGCAGAGGCGATGATGAACCTGCATCCCTGGGATTTGTATGAAAAAAGAACACAAGCGCCCAAAGCATGGACACCCGCGATAGTAGCGGTACTGAAACACCTGATGAAACTTCACCCCGCTCATCCCGGCGCGCATCACTTTTATATTCATGCAATGGAAGCCTCTTCGCAGCCGGAAAAAGCTTTGCATAGTGCAAAATTATTGGATACGCTGGTACCCGGCGCCGGACATTTGTTACACATGCCTTCACATGTTTACATCCGTACCGGCGATTACCATGAAGGCTCACTGTCAAATATCCGCGCTTTGGCAACAGATAGTGTGTATACAACTGCGTGTCATGCACAGGGGGCTTATCCTTTGGCGTACCACCCGCATAATTATCACTTTCTGGCAGCTACTGCCACACTGGAAGGCCATTCCACACTGGCCTGGCAAACCGCTGTAAGGTTGCAGCAACATACCTCCGGAGAGATTATGAGCATGCCCGGCTGGGGCACTTTGCAGCACTACTATACCATCCCGTTTTATATTGCCGCGAAGTTATCGATGTGGGATACCATACTGGCGCTTCCATCGCCGGAAAAGAACCTGGTGTATCCCCGGGCCATCTGGCATTACGCAAAAGGACTGGCTTTTTTAGGCAAGCATGAGGTAACAAAGGCCCAAAAAGAACTGGATAGCCTGAATGTACTTGCTGCTGATACCATCCTGCAAAGTCTGACGATCTGGAATATCAATACGTCGGCCGACCTTGTACAAATTGCCGGAAAGGTGTTAGCTGCGGGCATCGCAGTTCAGCAACAGTCGTCCGACACGGCTATTTCATTGTTAAAGGAGGCCGTGGCAATGGAAGACCACCTCAACTACAATGAGCCGCCAGACTGGTTCTTCTCCGTGCGGCATCATTTAGGTGCTGTGCTCCTCAAAGCAGGACAATACCGGCAGGCAGAGATAGTTTACCGGAAAGATCTGGAAATATGGAGGAAAAATGGATGGGCATTGATCGGTTTATATAATGCACTGGTTTTGCAGGAGAAAAATAAGGAGGCAAAGGAAGTATTAGCTGCATTTGAATCCGCCTGGCAATATGCGGATGTAAAAATTAATTCATCATCCAATATAACCCAGTAGGAACCTTTCATCCAGGAAATTTGGACAAATTGTAGACCAGCCCGATCGTTGCGGTGTCCATTTTCAGACACCGGTGTTCGTATCCGGACAGATACATGAAAACAAAGTGTTCATAGAACGGCTACCAGTAAGTATTACAGGTATGGCAGTATTATTGTTTTTCAACGGTAAATCAGTTAGCCATGTTAAGAAATCATGCCAGGGTTGCCTGGAGAAACCTATTGAAGAACAAAACGTTTTCGTTCATCAATATAGTGGGACTATCTACCGGCATGGCGGTGGCCCTGCTGATCGGTTTGTGGATATATGATGAGCTGACATTCAGTAAAAATCATGCGAATTACGATCGTATTGTAGCGGTGATGCAGCACCAAACCTTTAACGGGGTGGTAGGCACGCAAACGGCTAACCCTTATCTGCTGGGAGAAGAGATCAGGGATAAATACGGCAGCGATTTCAGGTATGTTGTAATGGCTTCGTGGGAAAATAAGCATGTACTGGCTTATAATAACAATGCTGTTTCCAAAACAGGGAACTATTTTGAGCCGGAATTTCCGGAGATGCTTACGCTTAAAATGCTGAAGGGTACACGAGATGGATTGAAGGATCCTGCTTCCATCCTGTTGTCCGCGTCTACTGCAAAGGCATTATTCGGGGAGACGGATCCAACCGATAAGCTGGTGAAAATGGATAACGGAACAGCCGTGAAAGTGACCGGGGTGTATGAAGATCTTCCGTACAACTCAGCCTTCAGGAACCTGGATTTTATGGCGCCGTGGGCATTATACCTGAGCAGTCAGCCCTGGATCAGGGAGATGGAAAACCCCTGGCGGTCTAATTTTACGCAAACCTATGCGCAGCTGGCTGATCATGCGGACCTCGAAAAAGTATCCGCTAAAATAAAAGATGTGAAACTGCGTAAAGTGCGTGCGGCAGACGCCGCGTTTAAACCGGAAGTTTTTCTTCATCCCATGAGCAAATGGCATTTGTATGCAGATTGGGAGAACGGAAAGAATATCGGTGGCAGGGTCCAGTTTGTATGGCTTTTCGGGATCATTGGTGTATTTGTGCTGTTGCTGGCGTGCATCAACTTTATGAACCTGAGCACCGCCCGTTCTGAAAAGAGGGCCAAAGAAGTGGGCATCCGCAAGGCGGTAGGTTCCCTTCGTGGTCAGCTGATCATGCAGTTTTTCAGTGAATCCCTCCTGCTGGCTGCGATTGGTTTTGTAGGATCGCTGGTGCTGGTACAGGCCGGATTGCACGTATTTAACGACGTAGCTGATAAGAAGGTAAGCATACCTTTTGGCAGCCCTGTATTCTGGCTGGTTAGTCTTGGCGTTACGCTGTTCACCGGTTTAATTGCCGGCAGTTACCCGGCCTTATATCTTTCTTCCTTTGAACCGGTAAAAGTACTTAAAGGTACTTTCCGTGCCGGACGTTACGCTGCGATTCCGCGGAAAGCCCTTGTGGTAATACAGTTTACCGTATCGGTGATCCTTATTATCGGAACGATTGTAGTGTTCAGGCAGATCCATTTCGCTAAAAACCGGCCTACCGCCTATAGCCGGGAGGGATTGATCATTGTCCCCATATCTACGTCGGCATTGAAAGATCATTTCGAGCTTATCAGGAATGAGCTGGTGGCATCAGGCACAGTTACCGGGATGTCTTATTCTTCCGCGCCTACAACAGACGTGGATGCAATAAACAATGGATATACCTGGAAAGGCATGGCGCCAGGCGCGCAGGGAAATTTCGGGGCGATAGGCGTTACGCATGATTTCGGAAAAACGATTAACTGGCAGATCATTTCAGGGCGCGACTTTTCAAGGGATTTTGCTTCTGATACCACTGCTATGATCCTGAATGAATCGGCCGTTAAGTTTATGGGTCTTAAAAACCCCATAGGAGAAATTGTAAAAAAGGATGGCCAGCCTTTTACTGTGATTGGTGTGATAAAAGACATGGTGATGCAGTCGCCGTATGAGCCGGTTTTTCGTACTGTTTTTACATTGGATTACAACGCAGCAAATATAATCAACGCCAGGATAAATCCGGCCAAACAAACGGCGGATGCGCTCACCCGGATCGAGGCTGTTTTTAGAAAGTATAACCCGGGTATTCCTTTCGTTTACAGATTTGTAGACGACGAGTATGCGGCTAAATTTGATGCGGAACAACGCATTGGTAAATTGTCGAGCTTTTTCGCAGTGCTGGCAGTGTTCATCAGTTGCCTGGGGCTTTTTGGCATGGCGTCTTTCATGGCAGAGCAACGGGTAAAAGAGATAGGTGTGCGGAAAGTGATGGGGGCCTCCGTCTTCAACTTATGGCGTTTGATGACGAAGGACTTTATTCTACTGGTTATTATTGCTTTGGTGATAGGGGTGCCGGTGGCTTGTTATTTTATGAATAGCTGGCTGCAGCGTTATGAATACCGCACGGAAATATCCTGGTGGATCATTGTGGCCGCTTCGGTAGGAGCGTTGTTAATCGCCTTGCTGACGGTGAGCTACCAGTCGGTGAAGGCCGCCCTGATGAATCCTGTGAAGTCGCTGAGATCAGAATAGCAAACATTGTTTATCTCTGTATAAAAAAGGAGAAAATGAAGCTGATTCATTTTCTCCTTTTTTATGTTAGTTTATTTTCCATTCAGGACGTACAAAGTGACAGGTGTATCCATGCGGATGCTTTTGGAGATAGTCCTGGTGTTCTTCTTCGGCGTTCCAGAAGGCAGTTGCGGGTACCACTTCCGTTACAATTGGCCCGGGCCATTTACCGGAGGCATTCAGTGCTGCAATTAGTTCATTGGCGGTTTCATGCTGTGCTTCGTTCCGGTAAAAGATGGCGGAGCGGTAAGAGGTACCTATATCGTTGCCCTGCCTGTTCCGGGTGGTAGGATCGTGGATCTGGAAGAAAAATTCCAGAAGGGAACGGTATGATAGTACTGCTGAATTAAAGGTAACTTCAATGCCTTCCGCATGTGTGCCATGATTCCGGTAGGTGGCGTTTTGAACATCGCCGCCGGTGTATCCCACTACTGTAGAAATTACGCCCGGCAGCTGACGGATCAGTTCTTCCACGCCCCAGAAACAGCCACCGGCAAGAATTGCTTTTTCAATATTCATATATCTTTCCTCTTTTAATCAGGTGAAGTTAAGTTAAGCTGCTGAATCATTTGTGAGAAGCGCCACATTTTTATGAGCAGAGCTTTTCCGTTTGTTCAATATACGCTGCCGGAGCTGCAGGAACGGCGCTTCTACGGCTTTATTTAACAGGAGCGCGGCCAGCGCGGCGATGAGCAGGCATAGCACGAGCATCAGGTTGCCTTTTGGCGGAATACCTGTTTGGGCCAGCAAGGGCTGCACCAGGTGTATCACTCCTTTGTGCGACAAATAGAGTGCGAAGGACAGTTTGGCTATTAACGCGGTAACGCGGCTGTTGTACCGGTACAATATACCGGACGGACTTACTGCTGCCACCACCATCAATCCATAACCCGCTGCCACCAAAGGATAGCCGAATATGGAAGCATGAAAGCTCTGCTGGTCGTCGCACAGAAACCAGGCGCCCGTAAGAACGGCAAGGGACAGTAGCAGCATTATATTGCCACGTTTGGTAACCCATGCTTTTACAGCCGGCCTGAATGCAAACAGCGCGGCAATGGAAACGCCTGCCAGCAGGCCATCCAGCCGGTTGTAAGTAGGATAGTACATATGGCGGTACCAGATAATCCAACTGTTGTCCTGGCCTGTGTGAGGAGCAATCAGCGCATACCAGCAGTACAGCCGGATGCCGATGCCAAACAGAAATAATGCTGCCAGCAGGATGCCCGCTTTTCTCCATGCGTTGAAATGAAGCAGTGTAACCAGCACCAGCGGGAAAAGCAGGTAAAAATGTTCTTCCACGCACAGGGACCACACATGAGAGAACGTACCATAGTTTTTTATATCGAAGTTGAAGTTTTGTGTAAACGTTAAGAATTTCCAGAGAGGCGGCAGCGCTTCCCTTTCGTGGAATGCCGGGAAAAGGAAATAGATGGCAAGTACCACCAGGTAGGCGGGAATGATCCGGAAGAAGCGTTTGATAAAGAACTCCGGGAGAGCAATGCGTTTCCCGGATGCTATGTTTAGAAAGAGGGGATAGGATATGAGGTAACCGCTTAATACAAAGAAGAGGTCTACGCCCGTCCACCCGAAGCCCATTATGTTATCCAGCCATTGCGGATGCTGGAACATGCGGTAGTGATAGAACAACACCATCAGTATTGCCAGCGACCTTAAATGATCCAGTCCGTAGAGCTTTTTAGCGTATGTCATGAAAAAATGCCTGTCTGTTGATCCTTGTAAAATAGTGCCTTTAAAAGAGAATTGCAATGGGTGGGGTAGCATCCGGCCCGGAATGCACCCGGTTATCTAATTTCCCGGTGAATGGGAGTATTCCTGTTTGTTTTGCCATTGGGTTAACGTTTTTCTTAAAAATACAAAAAAAGTAAGCCGGCAGGCGGGACGGATTTTCACAGGATAACTTGTTTTTTATATACTTTTGCAAAAAGTAAGAGGCCAATACTAAATCGAATTTGCCAGCCATTTCACCATACGACGAGGATGAATTGCTAACCCGGATAGCGGAGGGTGATGCTGCCATATATCCCTATCTGCACGATACTTATTATAATTCTCTCGTTTATTTTTCCCGTGGTATTATACAGGATCAGCAACAGGCGGAGGATATCGCCGTGGACTCGCTTGTTAAGTTATGGCAGCTGCCTACCCGGTTTGAAAGTACGGGGAAATTAAGAGGCTATCTTTTTACTTTGGTGAGAAATGCCAGTCTGAATTACCTGAAGCATCTGCGGGTGCGGGAGCGCAGTGAGCGGGAGCTTTCCGGTGCGGAGGCCATCATGGATTCGAAGCTGGAAGCGCTGATGGTGGAGTCTGACCTGATGCGGCTTATGTACCAGGAAATAGCGCGGTTACCTGAACGTTACCGGGAGGTAGTGGAGTTGCTTTACCTGGACGACCTTTCTTCTGCGGAGGCGGCCGACCGGCTGGGCATCACACAGGAGAACCTGCGGCAGCGGAAAGGCCGGGCCATTAAGGAGCTGAAAAGCGAATTAATCAGGAAGGGTTTCAGCGAATTGTTGCTTTCAGTTATATTTTTTTAAGAAATCTGTCACGCTTTCTTTCCCTCAGTTGTTTTACTGGAAATAACCTGCATGGCTGAGGAGGATTTTACCAATATCAACACTGCCTTACCGGACCGGATTGCGCCCCTGCTGCAAAAGCAGCTGGCCGGCGAATTGCTTTCTGAAGAGGAGCTGCAACTGCTGGAAGAGTGGATGGACCGGGCAGCAGAGAACATGGCGCTCTTTGAGCGTTTACAGCATCCAGCGGCTGTTCAGGAGATGTTTAAAGCATGGCATGGGATTGAGAAAAACCGGGAGATGAACAAACAGCGGGGGATGAGCCGGGTGAATGACCTGGTGAATCATGCCGGCGTTGCACCGCGGATTCATTTTTTGCAGCGTAAAATTTTCCGTTACGCAGCGGCGGCCATTGTCATTTTGCTGGGTGTTGGCGCTTATTTCCTGGTTATTCATAAAAGCGGGGATCAGCAGCTGGCGGATAACCGCCTGCCGGCAGATATCATTGCACCGGGCCGTAATGGCGCTGTGTTAACATTGGCAGATGGTTCTAAAGTGGTGCTGGACAGTATGGGAAATGGTGTAGTAGCCAACCAGAGCGGAGTGCCTGTTTTCCTGCAAAACGGCCAGCTGGCGTATGGTTCCAGCGGAAGTTCTGCATCAACGATTGCATATAATACAGTGAGCACGCCTAAAGGCAGGCAGTTTCAACTGGTATTGCCGGATGGCAGCAAAGTATGGCTGAATGCCGCCAGTGCTATAAAATATCCAACGGTATTTACCGGGAAGGAACGCCGGGTAAAACTGGAGGGAGAAGCCTACTTCGAGATTGCAAAAAATGCAGAGATGCCTTTTAAGGTAACTGCGGGAGATGCGACCGAAGTAGAAGTGCTGGGCACCAGCTTTAATATCAGTTCTTATAAAAATGAAATTGCTATCAGCACTACACTACTTGAAGGAGTAGTAAGACTAAACGCCTACCAGCAAACGCAAACGCTTAAACCCGGTCAGCAGGCGGAAGTGGTGCCGTCCAAAGCACAGCTGAAAGCGCCGGTGAAGGCGGATATCGACAAGGTAATGGCGTGGAAGAACGGCCTGTTCAACTTTGATGACGCCACTTTACAGGAAGTAATGCGACAGCTGGAACGCTGGTATGATATAGAAGTAACTTACGCGAAAGATATACCTGCCATCCGTTTTGGAGGGGAGATCAATAAACAGAACACATTGCAGGACGTATTGCAGATCCTCGAACAATCCAATGTGCATTTCCGGCTGGAACAAGGCCGCAAACTGGTTGTGATACCATGATCCGGCACTCGTTGCCCGATTAAAAGCTAATACTAACTATACCATAATTAAAATCAAACCGAGTTACATGAGGACATGACAGATGACCGTGGATAGCCCATAAAGAAGCCGAAGGCGCTTGCAACACCTTCGGCGGAATGGCCGGGCCGATCCCGATAAACAATTTTCTTTCGAGGAACACCGCTTATTTTATCAACCCAAACCAAACGTAAGTTATGGATTTTACAGCTTATCCCAAGCCGTATGTGAGTGCTGTGCCTTTTAAGCAGCTCCCGGCAGATGGGGCATCAACCAAATCGCTGTGCACGATGGTCCGGCGCAAAGTACGAAGCCATCGTATCAATACAGCATCAATTGTTCTTGCAATGAAATTGACAATTGTATTATTAACCACGGCACTTATTCAAGTTCACGCGGCTGTGACCGCGCAAACAGTAACACTGTCCGGCAGGAACATTCCAGTAAAAAAAATCTTCCAGCTCATCAAAGAGCAAACCGGCTATGTTACTTTTTACAACCAGGAAATGCTGGCCGATGCCAAGCCTGTTTCCCTGGAAGTAAGCAGCATGCCGCTGAATGAAGTATTGAACGTGGTGGTAAAAGACCAGCCATTTAAACTGGAGATCAAGGAACGTACGAAAACCATTGTGCTTTCTCTCAAACCTGTGACTAACATTAATGCAACTTTTGCAGCGGCAAAAGTACTGCAACTTATTTCCGGGCGGGTTACCGACAGTACCAATGGCGTTCCGATGCCCGGAGCTTCTGTGAGGGTACAGGGAAAACAGAAAAACGTATCTACCGATGTGCAGGGACGTTTCCAGATAGAAGCGGATGCCGGCGATGTGCTGGTGGTGAGCTATATAGGCTACAGGTCGGTGTTTTATACGATTAAAGGAGATGGTAAAGCGATTAATATTTCACTGGCGCCGGCCATTTCAACTATCAGTAATGTGGTGGTGACAGGCATCTTTAATAAAGCCAAAGAGAGTTATACCGGTGCTGCCAGGGTGATTACGGCAAAAGAACTGCAAAGTTTCCAGGGGCGTAATATTTTCGTGACCATCGGTAATATTGATCCATCTTTCTACATTGTTCCGGATAACAGTTTTGGTTCTGATCCTAACCATTTACCGGATATACAGCTGCGCGGTACCCGGAACCTTCCCAATATAGACCAGTTGCAGGACAATACGTCGGCGGCTATTAATACACCGCTTATCATCCTGGATGGGTTTCCGACTACCTTGCAGCGCATGATGGATCTCAACAATAACGAGATTGCGTCTGTGACGTTGCTGAAAGATGGCTCCGCCACTGCATTATATGGATCGCGGGGCGCCAACGGCGTAATTGTGATCACTACAAAGGAGCCGGCGGGCGGCAAGTTGCGGCTTACCTACCGGGGCGGGATGAACCTGAGCATGCCGGATCTCAGCAGCTATCACCTGCTGAACGCCAGGGATAAACTGGAGCTGGAACGTTTATCCGGCTACTATCAGAGCACTACCAAAGATGCCGCTGCCAACATCGGAATGCAGCAATACTACAACCAGGTAAAAGAGCTTGTGGAGAGCGGCGTGAATACCGACTGGATCGCAAAGCCTTTGCGTACGCAGGCCGACCAGAACCATTCGTTGCGGCTGGAAGGCGGCGATGCCGCTTTCAGGTATGCGCTGGAAGGACAGATCAATAAAATAAACGGGGTAATGAAAGGTTCCGGCCGCGAAACGATTAATGGTAATGTGGATTTGTCGTACCGCCTGGGCAAACTCAATTTCCGCAATAACCTGATGATTGGGAATATGAAAGGGAATGAGTCGCCCTGGGGATCTTTCGGAGACTATGTAAAACTGAATCCTTACTGGAGTCCGTATGACGCACAGGGGCATATTGTACAATATTTTTCGCCCTTTAACTGGGACTACTGGACGCAGGGCACACATGGCGTCAAGCCATATCCCAACCCGATGTATGACGCTACGCTGAATACTTTCAGCAAAAGTGGATATACCTCTATTACCAATAATTTCCAGGTAGAGTGGGCGCCTGTGAAGCATTTATCGCTGCGCGGCGGCGCGGGTATTACCACCAATTCCAGCACTGCCGACGATTTTAAACCGGCTGATCATTCCGCCTTTGCGGGGTACAGCGATGCTGATATTAACCGGAAAGGAAGCTATGCGTATACCAGCGGGAAGACCTTCAACTTTACAGGTAACCTGACGGCTAACTATTTCAATGTTTTTGGCGGTGTACATGCACTTACAGCAGGTATATCTGCAGATGCAACGGAAGACCGGGCAACCAGTTATACTTTTAAGGCAGAAGGTTTCCCGGATGCGAGTATCGATTTTATAGGCATGGCGCTCCAGTATGAGCAGAACAGCACACCGGAAGGTACAGAGGCCACTTCGCGCAGGATAGGCGTGGTATCTAACGTGAACTATGCATATGACGACCGTTATTTTGTTGACCTGGCCTATCGTCTGGATGGCGCTTCACAGTTTGGAACAGACAAACGTTTTGCGCCGTTCTGGTCTACCGGTGTGGGTTGGAACCTGCACTACGAATCTTTCTTCAAAGACCATCTTCCTTTTGTAGACCGCCTGAAACTGAAGGCTGCCTATGGGGTAACCGGTAACCAGCAGTTTTATGCGTACCAGCCTTTGGCAACTTACAGTTATATTACCAACGACCATTATAAAAACTGGGTGGGAGCTTCGCAAACAGCGTTGGGCAATCCTAACCTGCAATGGCAGAAAACCGGTAAGTACAATGTGGGCATGGAATCAGAATTATTCCACAGCCGGCTGATCGTTCAGGCGGATGTATATAAAGAGAATACTTCCAATCTCTTATCTTCCCTTGATTTACCTTACTCCAATGGCTTTACCAGTTATGTAGAGAATATCGGTAAGCTGGAACAAACCGGTTGGGAGCTGATGGCCAGTGTGATGATCCTGCGCAATGAAGCAAAGCGGATCAACTGGTCTGTTACCGGTAATATTGCATATAACGCCGACAAGATTGTGCAGTTGTCGCAGGCCATGAAGGCCGCTAATGATAAGCTGGCCACACTTACAGATGGTAACACTCCCAATAAAATCATACGGGAAGGCGCCTCGCAGAATACAATTTATGCAGTACGGTCGCTGGGTATTGATCCCAGCACCGGTAAGGAACTTTTCCTGAACCGCAATGGCGAAGTAACCTATACCTGGAATGCAGCCGACAGGGTAGCGGTAGGCTTGAGTCAGCCGAAGTACCGGGGTAACTTCAGTACGTTGTTCCGTTATGGCGGTATGGCATTAAATGCTTCTTTCGGTTTCCGTTTTGGCGGCCAGTTGTATAACCAGACGCTGATTGATAAGATAGAGAATGCCGACCGGTTTTTTAATGTAGATGAGCGGGTGTATACCGACCGTTGGAAACAACCGGGAGATAAAACCTTTTTCAGGGGGCTTAATGAAACGTCGAGAATATATCCATCGTCCCGCTTTGTGCAGAACGAATCCACCTTTACCTGTCAGAATGTGAACCTATCCTACAATGTTACCGGCAGGTTATGGCTGGAGAGTATGGGTATGAAAGCGCTGACGGTGACGGCCAATACCGGGGAGCTTTTTTATATCTCCACAGTACGCCAGGAACGGGGTCTTGATTATCCATTCACCCGGCAGGTATCTATGAGTGTGTTTGCCACCTTTTAATCTGAAATCAACATGAAGAAGATAACTATCACTGCTATATTACTGAGTGCTTTATGCTTCACCGGATGCAAGAAATGGCTGGATGTAAAGCCGGAGGCACAAACAACCAAAGATGAGTTGTTCAGTACCCAGAAAGGTTTCCGCAATGCGCTTACAGGGGCTTATATTCATCTGAAAAGCGGCAATACCTACGGCGGCTCGCTAATGTGGGGAAATATTGAATATATGGCCCGTAACTGGGATGTGGTGAACACCAACAATACTGCGCTTGCCAGCCTGGCGAATGCCAATTACACCGATGCTACCGCAAGAAGCTGGCTGGATAATACCTATGCGGATCAATATAAAGTTGTGGCAGATGTGAACAGTATTTTGGAAAAGATAGATGCACAGAAAGCCATCTTTACAGATAATAATTACGCGCTGATCAAAGGCGAAGCATTGACTTTACGGGCTTTTTGCCACTTCGATATACTACGGATGTTTGGTCCAATGCCCGATAATCCTGGTGCTGCTATCCAGTTGCCCTATGTTACGGAGGTATCTCACGAAATTGTTCAGCCTGTTGGTTATGCGGAGTTTTCACAGGCCGTGTTAGCAGATCTGGATGAAGCAGAAAAATTACTGAAAGATGTGGACCCTTTCACGCAATATTCTATCGGGGAGCTGAATCCTTTACCTAACACGATTACACCGCCGGTAGTAGCAGACGATTACTACATGTACCGGCAGATCCGTATGAACTATTATGCGGTATTGGCGCTGAAAGCCAGGGTGTACCTGTGGCTGGCGCCGTTGAGTGATGCGAACCGCGGCAACGCGGCAAAGTACGCCCAGATGGTGATAGATGCCAAAGACCATTCCGGCGTGCCTACTTTCAGACTGGGGAAAGAGAGTGATCGTGTAAGCGGGGACTATACCATGTCGCCCGAGCATATTCTGGCGCTGAGTGTATATAACCTTGAGGCGATTGCCAATGGTACATTCGGCGAAACCGGTGGCCTGGTGCGTAACGACTTTAACGTGCAGGATGGATTTTATTACCTGAACAACCTGTTCCCTGTTGCAGAAAGAACGTCGGATGTAAGGTGGAAAGAGATGTGGGTGTACAAAACCTCCTCTGGCAACACCAGTTATGTAATGTATAGAAAATTTTTGCAGCGGGCCAGTTCTCCTGTACTCCAGGCGCCTTTGATCCGCCTGAGTGAAATGTATCTCATAGAAACGGAGTGTGCGCCAACGAAAGAAGCGGCAGAAGGTTATTACCGTACTTATTGCGAGCAGAAAGGGATACCGTTTGTAAACGGTTTTAATGCTTCCGGCTGGGAGAATGACCGGAGAAATAAACTGATCCGGGAATATGTGCGTGAGTTTTACGCCGAGGGGCAAACTTTCTTTGCCTATAAACGCTTTAATGTAACCACCCTGCCGGCCAGCTGGACTGCCGCTTTTTATAACGGTACAACCGACAGATATGTAGTGCCTAAACCGGATCGTGAAATTAATTACCATAATAACTAATTACAGCGATGAAAAAACTGATATGCTATATAGCTGTTTTACTGATAATAGCCTCCGGCTGTAAGAAAGCAGCATACCTGATATATAATGATATTGCCCGGATACAGTTAAGCGACACCGCTGCGCTGAACAGTACTTTTGTGTACGACGATCCGGCGATTATAAGAGATACCGTAGAAATAGAGGTGAATACAATTGGTGGTATCACGAAGTATGACCGGCCGGTGAAACTGGTGCAGGTAGTGGAATACGACTATTCCTATGTACGTGATCCTGTAACGAACCAGGTCACTGATACCATTATGAAAGCGCGGCCATTTACTGCAGTTCCCGGTGTGCATTATGTAGCGCTGAATGAACCATCGCTGCAATCACTGATGGTGGTAAAAGCGAATGAGGTAAAAGCGAACATCCCGGTAGTGCTGCTGCGTGACACGAGTCTGAAAAGTAATACTTACCGCCTGCGCGTGCAGCTGGTTGCCAGCGACCAGTTTGGCCTGGGCGAGCAAAGCGCAAGGGAAAGGACCATCGTGTTTTCTGATCACCTGGAGCGTTTTTACTCCTGGCGGGTAGACAATACCACGGCGTTAGCCTATCTTACTTTTGGACGATATAGCACCGGGAAGCACCAGTTTATGATTGATGTGCTGAAAGTAAATGTAGATGAGGCCTGGTACCAGGCAGCGCTTTTGGCCGGCGCATTAACGCAGTACCGGACTGTTTTAAAGGGGGCATTAGCGGCGTTTAATAATGACCCGGTTAATATTGCCAGCGGGAAGGCTCCTTTGCGTGAAACAGATGCACCTTCCAGTGCGGCGGTTACATTCCCTTGATTCACTATCAATCATTACAAAAATGAAACAGTTATATATTATTGCAGCGGGCTTTTTTTTCCTGATAGTTTCCGGCTGTAAAAAAGACAATAGTACTTATGCTGATCATCCGCAGCCACCGGTAACGGTGAGCGGGTTGGCTGCCAGTTATTCGGTATTCAGTCACCGCGATACGTTGCGTATCAACCCGGTAGTAGCGGATGAAAGCCGTTTCGAATTTTACTGGACGGCATATAGCACCACTTTTGTACAGAACACCGGACAAGTGCCTAAGCCGGATACGCTGGGCAGAGCAAAGAACCTGGACTATGAAGTGCTGCTGAATCCCGGGCAGTATATCCTGGTGTTTAATGTGAAAGACAAAACGAACGGTGTAATAAAGCTCATTAATGTGAACATGACGGTAGCCACGCTTAACATGAATGGCTGGTACCTGCTGAAAGACAACGGGACTACAACAGATTTTGATTTTATTCACAAGGATGGCCGTATCGACAACTGGATCGCGTTTTATAATAACGGGAGAAGTTTGGATGGGAAAGCGGTGAAAGCCGTGTATACGCCATCGTTTAAGATGACGCTTACTTCTACGAGTCTTTTTGATGCATTTACGGTGCTTTCTGAAAAGGATGCGGGCATATACCGGATCGATAACGGTGTGATGGCAATGAACTTTGATAACATGTTCTTTTCCAAACCTGCTACCCGTAAACTCCAGAATGTATTTCAGTCGATGAACACGGCGAATCTCGGTTTGATCAATGACAATAAGGCGTATTCGCTGACGAAGGGCGCGTTATTTACCGATTTGCCGCAAACCTACAAGGTATCCCCGGTAGCGGCGGTAGGGGCGATGGACATTGGTTTTGATGAGATATCCAAATCGGTGATCCTTTTTAACGGCGCCAGCTTTGCCATGCTGGGAGCGAACGGGGATAGCCTGAAGCGCCTCAACGCCGACCTGGTGTGGATGAATGGTTACGCCGGCCGGCGGAGTGCGGCCCTGGCACTTTTCCGTATGCCCACCGGAGAAGGGGTGCTTGTTAAGCTGAATGTGCAATATGGTTACCTCGCCGGATTTTCATCGCCGTTGCTATTGGTGAAAGATACCTTGCCCAAAACACATAGCCTGATGACAGCCGGTGTGATTGGTGGTAATTATGACGCCGATTATATTTACTATGGGGTGAACAACAAGATCTATCTCACCGATATTAATACATTACAGGAAGCATTACAGGTAACGCTTCCCGATGGGGAAACGGTTACCTGTATCCAGCATATTAAATACCCGCAACCCAACAGTACAACTATACCCACGACTACTGATTATCTGGCGATTGCTTCGTATGCCAGTGGCCGTTATAAAGTGTGGCTGCATACCATCAGTTCTACCGGAACGATCCAGGCATTGCCGAAGCCGAATTTTGAAGGCGACGGGCGGGTGGCTAATATCACCTATGTAGAGCAGGGCGCGGGAAGCAGGGTTTTCTAACATTATAAAGACAAGAGATCACATTATTGCCACTGGTAACAGACTGGCATGGTGGTCTCATGTCTTTCCAAAAAATAAATAATAAGATGAAAAGCTCATTACGATTAGCAATGGCCTGTTGTTTTTATACCGGCAGCCTGTTGGCGCAAACCGGTAACATTGACACGCCAATACTTTCCCGGCAGAAAACGGAACTGAAACAGGCGCTGGCCGCCGCCGATAAAAAGCTGGAAGACCGCCAGCAAGCCTGGCTGACAGCACAGCAGGCAAAGGCGAAATATGATACCATAGGGCTGGGTATGTACCGCGATGAAATGCGTGTGCTTAAAGCTGAAAGGAAAAGCCAGGAGTTGGTGTTTATACAGCAGCACCCGGATTATTTTGCAAGTGTTGATGCACTGAAAGACGCCATTGGACCCATTCCTGACGATATCACCATATATAACCGGTTGTTTAAAACATTGAAGAAACCGGTGCAGAAAAGCGAAGCCGGTGTTGCCACCCGTAAGCTGATAGACCGTTACATGACGGTAAGAGTGGGAGCGAAGGCGCCTTTGTTTTCCGCTCCCGATACGTTGGGTAACGCTGTACAACTACAGGAATACCGGGGAAAATATGTGTTGCTTGATTTCTGGGCCAGCTGGTGCGGCCCGTGCCGGGAAGAGAATCCGGTTGTGGTGGCTGCTTATCATCGGTTTAAAGACAAAAATTTTGATATCCTCTCTGTTTCTCTTGACCAGCCGGGGAAGAAAGCCGAATGGCTGAAAGCCATTCAAAAGGACGGTTTAACCTGGAAACATGTGTCGGATCTTCAATACTGGAACAATGAAGTGGCGAAGTTGTACATGATCCGTTCCATTCCGCAAAATTTCCTGATTGATCCGCAGGGAAGGATCATAGCCAAAGATCTCCGCGGCGAACATCTTACTAAAAAACTCGAAGAAATATTTAATTAACCATGCTTAGATTTAACATTGCTTTATTTGTGTTGCTTGGCGGTGCGGCCGGCGCTCATGCGCAAAAGGCTGTTCCTGCCGATTCCGCTGTTAAAAAAACGGATTCCCTCCCCGCCGCCGTGAAGCCGTATGCGCAGGTGATTACTGCAAAAGCGAAAACGTACGCCGGTATGTTCAAAGTTCATCAGCTGAGCGGGCGGTATTACTTTGAAATCCCGGACTCGATGTACAACCGGGCCATACTGGTAGTGAACCGTATTGCCCGTGCGGCGGCTGGGCCACGGCCGCAGATGACAGGTTACGCCGGCGATGAAATCGCCGAAAATGTAATCCACTTTGAAAAAGGGCCGGATGACCGTGTGCTGATGAAAGTGATGCGGTTTAGTGAACGTTCTGCAGATTCCACTGACAATGGATTATACCGGTCGGTGATTAACTCCAACCTGGAGCCCATTGCGGCTGTATTTCCGGTGAAGGCTTACAACAAAGATGTAAAAAGTACGGTGATTGATATTACCGATTACCTGAACACCGACAATGAGATATTTTACTTTAATCCGCAGGTAAAGAGTGTGCTGAAGATGGGCGCTGTGCAGGCGGATAAGTCGTATATATTAGCCATTAAAACTTTCCCGCAGAATATTGAAATCCGTACACTGCGAAGTTATCTGCCGGCAGCGGCGCAGGGGCCGGCGTCTACTATTCCGGATACTTATGAGCTGAACAGTTCTATGGTGCTTTTGCCTGAAGTACCTATGCAGCCCAGGTATGCCGATGCACGGGTAGGATATTTTGCCAGGGGATTTGTAGATTTTGATGCTGATCCGCAGGGCGTAAAGGAGCAATACCTGGTTACGAGGTGGAGGCTTGAACCCAAAGATGAAGATGTAGAAAAATATAAGCGCGGCGAACTGGTGGAGCCAAAGAAGCCCATCATCTATTACATTGATCCCGCCACACCAAAGAAGTGGGTGCCTTACCTGATTGCCGGCGTTAACGACTGGCAAAAGGCATTTGAGCAGGCGGGTTTTAAGAATGCGATCAAAGCGATGCCCGCTCCTGGAAATGATTCCACCTGGAGTATAGATGATGCGCGGCATAACGTGATTGTGTATAAGCCGTCGCAGGTGGCGAATGCCAGCGGTCCGCATGTACACGATCCACGCAGCGGCGAGATCATAGAAACCCATATTAACTGGTATCACAACATCATGCAGCTGGTACATAACTGGTACATGATACAGGCCGGCGCCATTGATCCTGCTGCCCGCAACATGAAATTTGATGATGAACTGATGGGACAGCTCATTCGTTTTGTTTCTTCGCATGAAGTAGGGCACACGTTAGGACTTAGTCATAATTTTGGTTCCAGCTCTACGGTGCCTGTTGAAAAATTAAGGGACAAGGCATACGTGGAAGCTCATGGCCATACGCCCTCTATCATGGATTATGCGCGTTTTAACTACGTAGCGCAGCCGGAAGATCATATTACAGAGAAAGGAATTTTTCCGAGAATAGGAGAGTACGATACCTGGGCCATTGAATGGGGATACCGGTGGTATCCGCAATTCAAATCGGCAAAGGAAGAAACACCTTTCCTGAATAAACTGATTGTTGACAGTCTTGCCAAAAACAAACGCCTCTACTTCGGTAATGAAAACAGCTTCTCCGATCCCCGCAACCAGAGCGAGGACTTGGGAGACGACGCCGTACTGGCTGGTAAATACGGGATGAAGAACCTGCAACGTATCCTGCCACATCTGCGGGAGTGGACGAAAGAGCCCAATGAAGGTTACAACAACCTGAAAACAATGTACGAGGAGCTAATCAAACAGTATAAATTGTATACCGTTCAGGTGTTAAAAAGCATCGGCGGCGAATATCGTACGCCGAAGAGCGTGGAGCAGCCTGGTGTTCAGATAGTGCCGGTAGAATACCAGCGGCAGAAAGACGCCATGAAATTCCTGAACGATTATTTGTTCACCACGCCCACCTGGCTCATTAATGATACACTCACTGCATTGACCGGCACCGAGCCTTTTGTACATATCGTTATAGCGCAGTCCAATGTACTGATGCGGTTACAGGGTTCCGGCACGCTGATGACGCTTATCAAAACGGCGGAGTTGAACAAGGGAATTAAGACTTATAAGGCAGAGGAGTTTTTAGAAGATCTGAAACACAGTATCTGGACAGAGCTGTATACCAATAAGCCGATAGATATTTATCGCCGCAACCAGCAGAAGGTATATGTAGAGAATTCATTTAAGGCGTTTAAAGCGGTGAATGAAATAGTGGGGAGGAATAATGGTAACGGCGCCATTTATTATATCAATCCTGATCCGACCGGTAACGATGTGTCGAGTATGATGCGGGCGCATTTAACGGTGTTGCGTAATGATATTCATAAGGCGATAGGGTTGCAAACGGGGATATCGAAGTATCACTTGCAGGATATGGAGGTGCGGATTGATAATGTGTTGAAAGGGAAGGATAAGTAGGAGATTGAAAGGGGGGCGGGAGGCCCCCTTTTTCGTTCTCAATCAATCTTCCTGGGCAGTTGCAAGAGATTACTGCTTTATAATATTATCGTGAAATATTCTCTGTTGCCCTTCGTATATTGCGGTGGTAAATAAGTGAATTACAGGATATGCAGGCTCCTTACTTAATAGGACAGATAAAACCATTGACCACGGCTGAATTTCAGCAAATAGCCGGTACGGTGACATTTCCTTTGCCGGTGAGCTACCGGGATTTTCTTTATACTTACGGACTGGGAGTGATCAATGAATTACTGATGATTCACCAACCCGATGAGGCGTATATCCGGTCTAATTTCGGGGAGTACATGGATTTGTGGGAGCTGCCGGAAAGTGAAGAACCGGTGGTGTTGAACGGGTTAACGATTGCCACTACTATCGACGGGGATATCATTGCGGCCATTGACAATACCCGGTATCCTTTTATTATCCTGCCGCGGCATTCCGATAAGATCTTACGGTTCGGGACTTTTGAAGAGGTTATTGATTATTACGATCACACGTATCATTTTTCAGGAGAATTGTATTTCGACAGTTACTATAACTACGAGCAGGAGAACATTACTTTCGTTAGCGGACCGGCTATCGATAAAGCGTTGTTTGAAAAAGTATACCGGGATTTTCTTGCAAACATACCCACCGATAAAGTTTATAATGAAGATAAACAGCCAAAGTATATTATCCAGGAGATGGGCGGCTGGGTGTACTTTGATAACATCTATAAAAGTTCGGTGAGGATTAAGTACCAGTCGCAATACCGGCCTGTGGCCGATAAGATTATTCAGGTCATCAGGGACCGGATGGCGTAGTGTTATTACTTATTCTTCAGCAACCGGTTATTGACTATCTTCTCCAGTAATTCTTCTTTCTGATATTTACTGATGGGTACTTCATGACTCCCCATGTGCAGCACGTTGCCTTCGATAGCACTGATGTGATTGATGTTGATGAGATAGGATTTATGTGGTTGCAGGAACTGCCGGGCAGGCAGGCTTTCCTGTACGGATTTCAGGGTGGCATGTGTTATTATTTTTTTATCTGCCGTATAGATAGCCACATAATTGCCCAATGCTTCTGCAAATAGAATATCGTTGAATATTACTTTCTCCAGTTTATTATCTGTTTTAATAAAGAAGTAAGGCTGTTCTTTGCTGGCGTGTTGGGAGGAGAAATAATCAAACGCTTTGTTGGCGGCTTTGAGGAAGCGGTCGAATGAAATCGGTTTTACGAGATAATCCAGTACATCCAGCTCGAAGCCTTGTATGGCATATTGCTCGTATGCGGTGGTAAAGATCACCTTTGGCGGATTGGGATAGCTTTTCAGGAATTCTATGCCGGTAATATAAGGCATCTCAATATCCAGGAACAATAGATCAACAGGCTGTTGTTTTAGCAGGGTATTGAGCTGTATGGCATCTTCACAAACAGCCATTACATGCAGGAATGGCGTTTTTTCAGCATAGCGTTGTAATCCTTCTCCCGCGAGCGGTTCATCGTCGGTGATAATGCAGCGTATCGTTAATTGATCCATTATTGGGTAGTGAGTTTTAATTCAGCCAAAAAACTATCTTCTTTAATCTGTGCGGTAAACGTGTGTTTACCGGGATATAACAGTTCCAGCCGTCTTTTCAGGTTATCCAATCCGATCCCTCCTTTTTCCTCGAAACTGATTTTATCGGGTATTGAATTCTCTACACAAAAAGATATTTCATGGTCCTTTTTTTTCAGATGGATATCGATATAAAAGTTTCCTCCTACGTATTTAAAGGCATTTTCCACCAGCGGCAAAAACAGCAGTGGATATACCTGTTCATGGTGCAGTGCTTCATCAAAAAACACGTTGAGCTGCAGCCTGCGCGACGACCTGATTTTTTGCAGGGCAATAAAGTTCTGCAGGTATTGTATTTCATTCAAAACGCTTACCGTTTGTTGCTGGTCGTACAGCTGGTAACGGAGCAGGTCGGAAAAACGTTCCACTGTTTTTTTGGCTGCTTCCACATCCATATCCATCTGGAAATATATGGTGTTTAGCGCATTAAACAAAAAATGGGGATGGTATTGCGCCCGGAGGAATTTGAGTTCTGTTTGCAACTGGTCGTTGGTGATTTTCTCCAGCTGCAAACGATTATTGATATATGCCTGTAAAAAGGAGTTGCTTCTGCGTACCCCATAGTAGATGAGGCAATATAACAAAGGGATCACATTGATATCGATGAGGTCGAACGATTGCAGGCCGTTGTCAGTGAAGGCGGCCATCGGTGTAAAAATGACGTTTTGTATGAGCTGATTGATGATGAATACATATAACAGTTCCTTCAGGATGATTTTATAGGAGAAGCCGGCCTGATTTTTTTTATCGAAATAGTGGAACAGGTGGTTGAAGATCCATACAAAAAGATAGCCCATCAGCATGCTGGATGTCATTTCAATAATGTTCAGCAGTAGTGGCCGGTACCAGAATTTCATCCCTGAAACGCTGTCTGTAAGCAGGCGGATGGTAAAGTATACCAGCAGGCCATACAACGGAGGGAAGAAATATTTCCAGAATATTTTCATGATAGCTGATTAATTATACTACTTCAGGTGGTGCCGGTATCAATTTGGTTCCTTTGGATCTGCGGTCTTTTTCTTTCCGTGCCGGTGGTTTCATACCAAACAGGAAACGCATGATGGCAAAGGGTCTGATAAACAAATGGAAGATGAATATACTGATTAAAAAAGTAACAAGAACAGTAAAAGTATATTTCAGCCCAACGTCATCCGGTACCTGCACAAGGTAATAAGTAAGTATCACAATAACGGTTTGATGCAGGATATAGAAAGGGTATACGGCCTGGTTGGCATATGCCAGTACGGGCAGCGGTTTATTGAGATATTTTTTTGCGTAGCCTACAATTGCCAATACCCACATCCAGGCGACGATGCCACCCAGGGCCAAAAATGCGTAGGTGAAGAGGTCATGTTTAACGTGGTTGCCAAAGGTCCAGGGTTCCAGTTTATTCCAGCGGATGTAGTTGATGATCATAAGGCCGGCGAAGCCGATGGCCAGTGAAAAGCGGCGGTTCCGCTCCAGGCTGTCCATGAACAGCGGATTGGCAATGCAGATAAATCCTGCCAGCACATAAAACAGCCAATAGAAGAAGTAGCCGTAGTCATGCACCAGGTCGCCGGTTTGCGGGAACCAGATGAGCAGGAAGGTATGTACCAATGTTCCGGGGATGATGAGTAAGTAGATATACCGTTTGCTGCCTACCCAGTTTAGTTTTTGAAGCAGTTTTTTCCCGTTGCCGGAGATCAGCCATACAAAAAGCGGCGCAAAAAGGATATCATACACCAGCAGGTAAGCGATAAACCAGAGGTGGTGCCAGCTCATATTGCCATGCGGATAAGCCCCGGTGGTAAACATACCGGCGTAGAAGTCGAAGAAGTTGCCTTTGAAGCCCTGGGTGAGGCGTTCCATGTATACCTGTGGAGGCACAATGATAAGGATACCCACCAGCAGCGGAATAAACAACCGCCGGAACCGGAGACCGATAAAGCTACCGCCGGAATTGCGTTGCAGCATAAAATGGCTTACGGTACCGGAAATAAAGAACAGCAGGGGCATACGGAACCGGTGGAGGAAGTCGTTCATTTCAAGCAGCACATTGCTGGTTTCTTTATTTTTTATATGCCATCCCCATTCAGACACATAGGGCATCGCGGAATGGAAGAACAGGACGCCCACGATGGCGATGATGCGGAGCCAGTCTAAATACGCTTGCCGGGAAGAAGATATTGGTTGCATAAATAATTGTTTACTGCAAACCTATCTGACCGGGCTTTTTTAAGAAAACATTTTTGACATGTGGACGTTTTCCGGTGTCGAAAAGTTCATTTATGTTAAAATACAATTCATTATTGACGGGAAAAGACCAGCAAGATTGCCTTTACCCGCTTATTTTTATTGCCGTTATGAAGAAAATATATCTATCTGTTTTATTTGTACTGGCATATCATTGTGGGATGGCCCGGCAGCAGCCGTCTACTAAACCCAACATGGCCCAGCAGGCCATGATAAAACGTGGCTATGGCATGTTTATCCATTTTGGTATCAACACCTTTGCGGATGTGGAATGGTCGGATGGCACTATCCCCGTTGAAAAGTATAACCCCACGCACCTGGATCCCGATCAGTGGGTGAAGACCGCCAGGGATGCAGGGTTCCGGTATGTGCTGCTGATCGCCAAGCACCACGACGGCTTTTGCCTGTGGGATAGTAAGTATACTACCTATGATGTAGCTGCATCGCCGGTGAAAACCGATATAGTGAAGGCGGTGTCTGACGCCTGCAAAAAATACGGGATACAGTTCGCCATATACTATTCACTGTGGGACCGTCATGAGCCGTCTTACAAGAACCAGGACAAGCAGCTGTACGTGAAGTATATGCTGAACCAGCTCACCGAACTGTTTACCAACTACGGCAACATCTGTGAATTATGGCTGGACGGCGGCTGGGACCGTAAGCCGGAAGAGTGGGGTATTGACCAGGTGTATAAACTGGTGAAGCAATTTAACCCAGCCTGTGCGGTAAGTGTGAACCACACGATTGTAAATGAAGAAGGGAAACGTAACTTTACTGTTCCCGCCGACATGACCGCCGACAATAAATATTTCTTTCAATACTTCCCTTCAGACTTCCGTTTATGGGACCCAAAGATCATTACCCGGTATGATAAGAAGCAGTACCTGCATGCAGGCAAGTCTTATTACCTGCCTTTTGAACATACCCTTTGTATCAGCGATCGCTGGAACTGGTTTGAAAAATCGGCACAGCTGCCGGTCCGTGACCTGGATGAACTAGAAGAACTCTTTTACTGGTGCACCGGCAATGACAACTGCCTCGTGATGAATGTACCACCCGACCAAACCGGCCGTATCAGGGAATACACGGCGCTGGCGGCAATCGGGATTGGGAAAAGACTTGGCTTGTCATTAACCAAACCACTGCCCAGGAATGGTACTTTTATTTCTGCCTTGAAACCGGTAAAGGCATCGAGTGTATATGCGGATACCGCGCATCGTTATGACGGGAGCTCCGTTAACGATGGAAGCCTGGAAAGCCGCTGGGCTGCTGCGGATACGCTGGCCAGCCTGGAGATTACGTTGAATCCTTCAGATGCGTTTAATAAGATCAGCATTTTTGAGTATAAGGATATAAAACAGCTGCCCGATGGTTTCTCGCAGGTAAGATTGCCACGTATCCAGGAGTATGCCGTGGATATTATGGCAAATGGATCCTGGCAAACGGTGTACCTGGGATCAGCGCCTATGGGGGATTGTAAAGTGATCCGGCTGCCGCGGAGTTACCGGGCGTTTGCATTGCGGTTTAGGGTAACGAAGGCGAGTGCGCCGCCATCGTTGTATGAGTTGTGTGTGATAAATAAAGTTTCATCATGAATACGCTTATTAATGATTTTTTGTGAAGATAGATATTCATGTTTGTTTGGAATATGAAAGAATTTGAGCGGATTATGCATACCTGCAAATGAAAAATCGAAACACGGGAGGGATACTGGTCGTTTAAATAAAGTTCAATAACTTTATGACTCGTTCCATCTGTAATATTTATGGCTGTTAAACCAATCGTCGATCAATCGTACCGCCTTGAGAAATTCCACGGGAAAGGTGGATGGACTTTTGCGCGTATCCCAGAAATTACTCCCGATAAAGTGAAAGCCTTTGGGTTGGTAAAAGTGAAAGGATTTATTGACGACTACGAAATAAAAAAATGCCACCTGATGCCTATGGGTAACAGCATCCTGTTTCTCCCGGTAAAAGCAGATATCAGGAAGAAGATAAAAAAGAAAGAAGGCGACTGGGTGAAAATAACTTTGTTCCGGGACGATGAGCCGCTCGAAATACCCGAGGAGCTGATGGTTTGCCTGGAGGATGAACCCAATGCACACCTGTTCTTTAAATCGCTGTCTGAAAGTGAGCAGAAGTTTTATATCGATTGGATCTATTCTGCTAAAAGAATGGAAACAAGAGTAAGCCGTATGACTAAATCGATCATCCGGTTATCCAGAGGATTAAAACTATACGGGAAGGAGGAAGTGTAAAGTCAGGAATAAAAGATAGTATGGTAGTAAAGTAGCCAGTCGTATGACAGCTAAATGGTCAGAAAACCGAATGGTTAAAGTATCTTTGACAACCGGCCCTCCTAAAGGAAACCGGCCATTTTTATGAGTATTATCCTGTCGCCAGGTAATTATTTTGGGAAAGAGCAACAGGTCTGCGAGAACGCGTCTTTCCTGCTGAACATTACGGCATACCAGCCGGATTTTCAGATGCTTCCCACCTGGTAAAGGGTTTCTTGCCCTGGAACTCTTATCCAATACAGTTGACAAGGCCGTATTCCACAAAACACTGCGAACTATCGGTGATCAGTACAGTCGGGGTGCTATCACCTGGGATGCCTTCCAGATGGAAGTGGAGAAAGCGCACGGCAGCAGTTTACAGTGGTTTTACAACCAGTGGTTTGAGCGGTTGGGAGCGCCCTCGTGGCAGAGCAGCTGGGAGCAGCAGCAAAATAAATTACAGCTTAACATTACGCAAAAGGACAGTATCTATCAGCTCCCGCTGGAAGTACTGATTACTTATAACAACGGAACCACCTTGCTGCAGCGCATAATAAGTCAGGCGGCATGGAAGCAAAGGTGGCGGGGTTGTTGGCCTCAACGGTGGTGAAAGGAAAGTAGTTTAGCACTTTCAGCATTTTCCAAAACGGAACAAATCAGATCAGCGTAACAGGATAGGGGGAAACTTTATAGAACGCAGGGGAAACGCCTGTGAAGGATTTAAATTCCCGGATGAAATGGGACTGGTCGAAATATCCGCACTCATAGGCAATAGCGGTGAGGGAAAGTTTATTTTTTTCTACCAGCTCCAGGCTTTTCTGGAACCGGTACAGCTTTGCATAGAATTTTGGCGGAACGCCGGTATATTGTAAGAAGAGTTTATGGAGATACCGGGAAGATATAAGATGTTGCCGGGCGATGCTTTCAATTTTTGCGTCGGCGTCCGGTTGCTTCATCTGGTGGATGATATTGCCCACCATAGCGATGTTCAGCGGTTTCCTGTTTATTTCCTGTAACCTGTTTAACAGGAATTGTGAAATCAGTTTGATCTGTTGCTCCAGGTTTTCTTTTTCCAGCAGCTTCATATGTAATTGGCGGATAGGTTTACCCAGCATATCAGCAGGGTCGTTCACCTGGTTATTCAGCAGCGCGATATCTTCCTGCATAAAAAAAGCGGCGGTATGAGGGTAAAATCTCACGCCCAGCATTTTATTATAGCTACCCACCGCTTTCACGGGAAGAGGACGGGTAATTTGTCCCCAGAGCTCAATTTTAGGTGTATTTTGAAAGATGTTATTGCTGCCTGTTTTCCAGGTAGCTGATCCCATGTTGAAAATGATTTCCATATGCCCGCCGGGAAATACCACATCGTCGATAGCAGTATCTGCCTCGGATTCAAAATGGTAGTAACATTTTACATATGGTTTTAACAGTTGCTCCGGAAGGATTTCCCTGTATATCATTTTGGCTGAAAATTGCGGTCACTGCAATTTAAGTAAAATCCGGTTTATAAAAAACGGTGTTGAATCAGTTCCATAAATGCGGGCCGGAATTTGTCGCTTGGCGGAATCCGCTTGCCGGAGATGAACGGGTGATTGATCTTGGAGAAGCGGTGAAAGAATTTATGTCGTAATACACCCGTTATTTGCCCTGTTTACCCCCCGTAACTGTGATAGGCTGATCGTATATTTACATCAGCCTATTTCGATGGAGCAGCCCGCTGTGCAAGGTTTCATTGGAATTATTCTTCACCTGAAAAAATCAGTTATTATGTTTAGGAAAACAAAAGCATTCAGCAGTTTTTCAGTAAATGACCTGCAACAGGCAAAGATTTTTTATCAGCAAACACTGGGAATAGAAGTGGAGTCAGGCGAAAAAGAGCCGGTGATTACACTTAAAATTGCGGGTATGCCATCGGTTTTAATTTATGAAAAACCAAATCATACGCCTGCCACATTTACGGTGCTTAACTTCCCGGTAAGTAATGTGGAAGAAGCCGTAGACGAGCTGACGGCAAAGGGCATAAAGTTCCAGCAATATGAGGGAGAACTTAAAACAGACAAGAAGGGGATATTCCGTGGAGGCGGTCCCGTGATTGCCTGGTTTACTGATCCTGCAGGAAATATTCTCTCGGTGATGGAGGAGGAGTAATATAGCCATTTGTTTTTCTTACTTTTACCGCTTAAATAAGGAACATTTATGGCTACAAAGATTACTGTTAACAACAATGGTTCACTGAAAATAGAAGGTGAATTTGAGATCGTGGATAAAAACGGCAACAATTACGACCTGGGTGGCCGGGAAGCGGTAAGCATCTGCCGTTGCGGACTTTCCGCCAATAAGCCATTTTGTGATGGCTCTCACAAAGGTCATTTTGAGCATGAAGCCGTGGCATTTGCCCTGCCTCCTAAAAAGTAGGGTTATTAAGATAATGTATCAAAGGCTCTGTGCAGGTGTTGCACGGAGCCTTTTTACGTCTGATATGGTAGAAATGAGCAGAATTGCATCTGTTTTCAGAAAATAAATCGCTGCATTTTTGTGTTACAAATTGCAGTAACATATGGAAGTAAGATTTTTTCAGGTAGATGCCTTTACCAGGCAGCCTTTTAAGGGAAATCAGGCAGGCGTATGCCTCCTGGGGCAAATGCCGGATGATGAAGTATTGAAAGCCATTGCCGCTGAAAACAACCTCGCGGAAACGGCCTTTTTATTACCAGTGGAAAATGGTTACCGCCTGAGGTGGTTTACGCCGTTGGTGGAAATGAAACTTTGCGGACATGCCACGCTGGCCAGTGCGCATGTATTATGGGAAGCCGGGCTGGTGGCTCCGGGTGAAACCATTTCTTTTACTACGCTGAGCGGTTTGCTCACCGCCAGCCGGGAAAACGGGTGGATAACGCTCGACTTCCCGGCCAGGGATTGTGAGCCCGCCACACTGCCGGAAGAGCTGCGCACATTGTTTAAAGGAGAAGTGACCAATGTGGAATTTAGTGTAGACCGTTACATCGTGGAATTGAAAACGGGAACTGCTGTAGCTGATTTTGTGCCCGACAGGAACCTGCTGGCGCCTTACCGCCTGGTAATTACCGGAAGAGGTGGAGGGCCTTACGATTTTATTTCCCGTTATTTTGCTACGCCGGTGGGCGTTGATGAAGATCCGGTAACAGGTTCGGCACATTGCAGTTTAGCGTCGTATTGGGCTCCGCGTTTGCATAAAAATGAATTCTTTGCTTACCAGGCATCACAGCGGGGAGGTGAACTGAAAGTAATATTGCAGGGTAACCGGGTATTGCTGAAGGGAGAAGCGGTAACAGTGATAGAAGGGGTATTCCGCTTTTAACGGAACAAAGAAGCGCCCCAGTAGCCCAGAGCCAGCCATAATAATCCCTTTATAAGAAAGAAAAGAAAGCCCCAGAAGCCGAGCTTTTTTATCCATTTGATGATCTTTGCTTTCCTGTTATTACCTGGTGACATAGCACCACAAAATTAAAGATTTTTGTGTAGATAAATGTATCTTACAGGGGTTAATATATTTCGCGTGATGAAATTATTTTTGGCTGACAATTACGTGTATGCGTCAGCGTAATCCCTTAATTCCTGTATATGATTTTCAGAGAAGCAACTATTGCAGATATTCCCGGTTTGCAGCGGGTACGCGCCGCCGTAAAAGAAAATGTACTGAATAATCCGGACCTGGTTACTACCGCAGATTATATGCAATATCTCACCACGGATGGCAGGGGATGGCTATGTGAAACAGCCGGGGTTATTGTAGGCTTTGCCATTGTGGATACGCACCGGCACAATATCTGGGCGTTGTTTGTGGACCCGCAAACAGAAGCGGTGGGGATTGGCCGGGAGTTGCAGCAGCTGATGCTCGACTGGTACTTTGCGGTATATCAAACGTCGCTGTGGCTGGGAACGGCGCCCGGTACAAGGGCCGCCCGCTTTTATACCCGCAGCGGCTGGAAAAACGCGGGGCTGATGAAAAACGGCGAATTGAGGTTTGAGATGGACCGCGACACATGGCTGAGCTTCCGGAAAGCCGTTTCATGATTGGATAAATGATTTAATACGTACTTTTGCGCTCTTTTAGCAACGATTTTTAAAAGATGCGTGTAGCAGTGCCGAATAATAAATTACTGATATCCCTGTTCCTGGGCCTCTGTGGCAGCGCCACGGCGCAGCAGCCGGCAGAGTCCGCCCTTACCACTCATCACCTCGATGAAGTGATTGTACAGGAAAACAGGCTGGCAGCGCCTGTAAAGGCGGTGAACCGTAACATTACCATCATCACCCGCCGGCAGATAGAAGCCATGCCGGTATCGTCTATTACAGAAGTATTGGCCTATGTACCGGGACTGGATGTGCGGCAACGCGGTCCGGGCGGCATCCAGGCGGATATTGGCATAGACGGCGGTACTTTTGATCAGACCCTGGTATTGCTGAACGGCGTGAAAATAACCGATCCGCAAACGGGGCATAACATCATGAACCTGCCGGTATCCCTGGCGGATGTGGATCATATAGAGGTGCTACGAGGCGCCGCCGCCCGTATTTACGGGATCAATGCGCTGAACGGCGCTATCAATATCGTTACCCGCAAAGCCATCCAAAGCGGCGCTACCGTTAGCGGCAGCGGAGGCAGCAGCTTTAAAAAGAACGAAAACAACCATCTTTACGGCGCTTACAGCATTGGGGCTACCGGCGCACTGGTGAAGAACGGCGTGAGCCAGTCGCTCTCCGCCAGCCGCAACCAGGGCAATGGATACCGCTACAATACAGCGTACGACAACTACCGCGCATTTTACCAGGCGGCCTTTAACCGCGATACCCTGCACCAGTACAATGTAATGGCTGGTTTTGTAAACAACGGCTATGGCGCCAACGGCTTTTACGCAGCGCCTGGCGATCTGAATTCAGAAGAAACGGTGAAAACCCTCTTCGCCGCCGTAAGCAATACTTCGCGCATCAATCCCAACTGGGTAATGACGCCCAGGGTGAGCTACCGGTACACTAAAGATGATTACATCTACATAAAACCTGATAAATACCGTAATCTTCATAATACCCACGTGTTTGATGCAGAGTTGAATAATACGTTCAGCACCGCTATCGGTACCTTTGGCGCCGGTGTGGAAGGGCGTTATGAGTATATTAAAAGCTCTAATCTTGGTAACCACGACAGAACCAACCTCGGTCTGTCCGGAGAGTACAAGTCGGTGGCCGACCGCCGCTTTAGTTTTACCGTTGGAGGTTATCTCAATTATAACACGGTATATGGCTGGCAATTTTTCCCGGGAGCAGATGTGGGCTTTAATATTACCCCCGATATAAAACTGTTTGCCAATGCAGGTACCGCCCAGCGCTTGCCCACTTACACCGATCTTTATTACAAAGGCGGCGGTATTACCGGTAATGAAAACCTGGGACCGGAGAAAGCAGCTTTTGCAGAAGCGGGTATACGGAAGTTCAGTGGCCGGTTCTCTTTTTCGGGCTCCGTGTTTTACAGGCAGGTCAGCAATTTTATTGACTTTGTAAAAGACACGGCCGGTGGTGCAGACCCAACAAAGGTTCCCTGGCAACCGCAGAATTTCCAGCGGGCAGATATAACAGGCTTTTCGCTTAACAGCGGCTACAACACTATTTTCGCCGGCGGTTCGCTGTTTAACAGCTTTGGCGTAAATGCCGGTTACAATTATCTTTCTCCATCCTTTAAGGGAGATGCCATCACGACTAAGATTTCGCGGTATGTGATAGAAAGCCTGCGGCACCATTTCACAGCCAACATACGTACAGATATTGCGCGTCACTTCAGCGTTTCCGCCGCAGCGCGTTATTGCATGCGTGTAAATTATAAAGACTATACCCTGGTAGATGCGCGTATTGCGTATAGGCAACCACGTTACCAGATCTATGCAGATGCCAACAACCTGCTGGATGTAACGTATGTGGAAGCCGGCGCTGTGCCTATGCCCGGCCGTTGGATAACGGTGGGAGGAAAGGTGAGCTTCTAACGTAAGATATAATTAAAAATAAAAAGGGCTGTCTTATGCTTGCAAACATAAGACAGCCCCTTTTTATTTTGATTGGTCTTTTCCTGTCTCATTCTTCTGACAATTGGTGTTGTACTCAGACAAAGTTTGGATATAATAAATTCATTTCAAGCCTTATAGTACAAAAGTGTTTTAGATGTGTAATATTATTGGCAAAATGATATTGGTTTTGGTGTTTTGTTATACTTATTCTCGGAATATGTTGGTAATGCGCCGCGTTATGTAAAACTCAGTTATGAAACAGATTTTAGTCGAATCTATTAAGAATTACAATCATGGATTTGTGTTGAAGGAACAGGATTTAAGGCGAATTATCGATTTAACTGTTGAGCAAATGAAGAAGCTTTCGGCAGAGAAGATTGAATTTGTTTATGGGATTAAGTTTAGAAATGGGGCAATTGCAAGAACCTCAGATATAGAGGATGTGCTTAAGCAGGAAAATGAGGGATCATCAAGTCTGACAAGACTCCAAATAAATGCAATTCAAATTAATAATAATGAGAAATCGAGAATCAAAATAGATTTTAGAAATCTTATAGAAAATGAAGACATCGGCGGGGCCGCTATTGTTCACTCAATAAGAAGCCAATCCCGAGATTGGGTTTTTGTTACCAGTTCATTAATTGAGGAAAGGATATCAAAAATTAAAAGACGGTCATTAGATTCTTTTTTCCCAAAAGCAGGAACTAGATTTATTTTAGGGATATTTATCCCTTTTTTCCTTTTCATATTTTCTTTCGGAATGTTATCTAATTTAGACAAGAAGATACGTGATGGAAATGTTATCTATCAAAAAGGAGTAAACCAAATTGAAGCTGATTGGGATAAAAAGGTCATTACTGATCCAGTTACTGTTCTGTTTAAAATTGAGAAAATCAGAATCTCACAAAATGCAAGGATTACCACTGTTGTAGATTGGTATGGGGTATTCCTCTCAAAGCCATTCTATATCTTTCTTACCAGTATTGTAATATTAATTATTTACGTTTCAGTTGCTGGAAGAATATATCCTATTTACAATTTTTGCTGGGGGAATTATTTGGACATTTTCTCAAAAAGGGAAAGCTTTCGAAAGGTTTTATTTGGGGTGATTCTGGGGACTGTGATTTTAGGTATTGTGGTTAATTTATTGTCTACTTATATATGGAATAATTTATAGCATACTACATCCGGATAATAGTTTGCGAGGGGAGAATAAGTCAATGCATTGCCGGCGATGACCACGTACTAACGTCGTCGGTTACACGTTGTTTCCTTTTTTTTATTGGTAAAGTAAATTGGCTGACGAATAAAAAAGGTTGCTGTAAAAAGAGAGGGTTATTGGTATTCCCGGGAGCATGGGCGGGAGTGCCCGTGCTCCCCAGGAATTATATAATACGGTAGTGAAAACAAGAACGAATTATTTGGCAGCAGCTACCAATGTTACATCCAGGTCAAAGTCATCATAGATGGCTTTATCGCCGATGCCTTCAAAGAAGCTTTTGGAACCGTATTTAATATTGTATTTGGTACGATCCACTTTAATAACTGCTTTGGCAGTGAGTTTGCTGCCAGCAACAGTTACAGCTGCCGGGAAGGTAACCGGGTTGGTGATTCCTTTGATGGTTAAGTTACCTGTTACTTCGTAGTTACCACCGCCTTTGGAAGTGACGTTGGTAGTTACAAAAGTGGCTGCCGGGAATTTTTCCACGGCGAAAAAGTCTTCGCTTTTCAGGTGGCCCAGTAATTTAGCATTGCCACCGGCATCTTTGATATCGGTTACTATGATGCTGCGGGTATCCAGTGAAAAGCTGCCACCTTTCAGTACATTGCTTTCTACTTCCAGTTTGCCGTCGGCAATATTGATGGTACCCTCGTGTTGTCCGGTTACTTTTTTACCTGTCCAGCTTAACTTGCTTTCTTTAACATCTACCAGGAAAACAGTTGCTTTCCTGGCGGAAGCCGCTTTGGTTGATTTTTCTCCTTTGTTGACAGTAGCAGGTGTGGTGAAAGACATCAGGAAGATTGATCCTCCAATAAAGAATAATGATGCTAATCGTTGCATATATGTTGTGTGTTTAAATTTGGTGCAATTTAAGGGGGACGGGGGGATTAGCGTTTACGGGATCCGGAAATTAAATGTTAAAAATACTTTTCAACGATTAAAGCATCCAGGGAAAGCCATCATGCGGTTGAGCGCTGGCGGCTTCTCTGACGCCACTTTCTTATCAGCGATGCCATCAAAAATAATTTTGTAGACTAACAGGAAAAGCCCGCTGCATCGTACTCTTAAGGCATCCGTATCGTTTCTCCTTAAAAAAGAACTAAATTTGCGTTTTAAATAACCTGACTTGAGTAATTCCGTTTTTTTAATAACGCCACCATTTACCCAGCTGAACACGCCGTACCCGGCTACTGCTTATCTGAAAGGATTTCTGAATACAAAGCATATTACTTCCTTCCAGTCGGACCTGGGTATTGAGGTAACGCTCCGTTTATTTTCAAAACAGGGCCTGGAGCAGCTGTTTGCGCATATCGCTGCGGCCCCGCCGGTGGCGGCTTCAGAGAATATTGCACGGATGCTGGTGCTGCAGGAGGATTACATACAAACCATCGACACGGTTATTTTATTTTTACAGGGAAAGAATCCTACGCTGGCACATCTTATCTGTAAGCGGGATTATCTGCCGGAAGCTTCGAGATTTGCGCAGCTGGACGACCTGAACTGGGCTTTTGGCTCTATGGGTACGCAGGATAAAGCGAAACACCTGGCCACTATGTACCTGGAAGATCTGTCGGATCTGATCATGGAATGTGTGGACCCGCACTTTGGTTTCAGCCGCTATGCGGAACGCCTGAGCCGCTCTGCCAACAGCTTTGATGAATTATACGCCGCATTACAGGCGGAATACACCTATATAGACAGTATCCTGACCGATCTGCTGGCGCTGCATATGCAACAGGTGCAACCGGTAATGGTCGCGATTTCTGTGCCTTTCCCCGGTAACCTGTATGCCGCATTGCGCTGCGGACAATGGATTAAACAACATTATCCGGCCGTAAAAGTAGCGATGGGCGGCGGGTTCCCCAATACCGAGCTGCGCTCGCTGGCGGATGCGCGCGTATTTGAGTTCGTGGACTTTATTACGCTCGACGACGGTGAAGCGCCCCTGGAAAATTTGCTGTTGTTTCTCGAAGGAAAGAAAACGGCAGAAGAGCTGAAGCGTACTTTCCTGCTTGCAGAAGAGAAAGTGACCTATGTGAACAGTAAAGCTACGCACGATTATAAACAGGCCCAGCTGGGTACGCCGGACTACAGCAACCTGCTGCTGGATAAATACATTTCCGCTATTGAAGTGGTAAACCCGATGCACAGCCTCTGGAGCGACGGGCGCTGGAATAAACTTACAATGGCACATGGCTGCTATTGGGGCAAATGTACTTTCTGTGATATTTCTCTTGATTATATAAAGATATACGAACCCATTACGGCCTCGCTGCTATGCGACCGGATGGAAACCATCATTGCGCAAACGGGGCAAAACGGTTTCCACTTTGTGGATGAAGCCGCGCCTCCTGCGCTGATGCGGGCGCTGGCGCTGGAAATCATCCGCCGTAAGCTCACCGTTAGCTGGTGGACGAACATCCGTTTTGAGAAGAGCTTCACCCGTGATCTTTGCCTGTTGCTTAAAGCATCGGGCTGTATTGCCGTTTCCGGCGGATTGGAAGTAGCTTCCGACCGTTTGCTGGGGCTGATCCAGAAAGGTATTACCGTGGCCCAGGTGGCGCGTGTAAACCGGCATTTCACGGAGGCGGGTATTATGGTACATGCCTACCTGATGTATGGATTCCCCACGCAAACAGCGCAGGAAACCATTGATGCGCTGGAAATGGTGCGGCAGATGTTCCAGGCGGGGATACTGCAATCGGCCTTCTGGCACCAGTTTACCATGACGGCCCACAGCCCGGTAGGACTGGAGCCGGCGAAATTCAGTGTACAAAAAGAAACAGACAGGATTGGCGCCTTTGCCAATAATGATATTATGCATATTGATCCTACAGGTGCGGACCACGAAACTTTCAGCTATGGATTAAAGAAGTCGCTGCTGAATTTTATGCACGGCGCCTGCCTGGATTACCCGTTGTCCAAATGGTTCGACTTCAAAGTACCGAAAACCACGGTGCATCCCGATTTCATTACTACCGCGCTGATGGAGGACGAAGCGGGCACGGTGAAGCCCACATCAAAAGTGGTGTACCTGGGCAAACAGCCGGCGATGGAAATTATTACCAAGTCAAAGAAGGGGAGTACCTGGGAAATGTCTTCCCTAACTTTCCAGGGCAAAAAAGAGAAAGTAAATATCAGCGTGCCACCTCCCCAGGGAGCATGGCTTACGCAGATGCTGCAACAGCTGGCTGTGGCTAACGCTAAAACATATACGCTGCAGGAAGTGAAAGACAGTTATGAGGCGGCGGGGCTGGATGATTTTGAATTGTTTTGGGACAACAAGCCGGTAAACACGCTTCACAAGCTGGGTTTGCTCAGATTGTAAAAAAGAGGATGGCTGCGGGTGGAAAGCAGTAAAATACATTACCGGGGATTTTCCCGGTATCAGTCATGAACAAAAAGTCAAATATTTGTTTCCACTAAACTGACCAAACATGAGTGATCAAATGTCCCTTGCAGGCTATGGTTGTAACGACCAGGGCTACCTGAATCCTATACCCGAACAGCTGGACTACCGTATGCCCTTTACCGAGGACCAGGCCGTGACTTATGGAATGCCCATTACTGTTGCGGCATATTTTGGCATGCTGAATAACTTCTACAAATTTTTAATTGCTAATCCGGGAGTGATTCCTTTGTTTCAGGGTTCATACTCCGTGGATTTCAGTAAAGCTTCTCTTTTACGTATTCTCAGTCAGGAAGGTTGCGAATATATACGTTTTCATTTTGCGATTCCGGAGCCCAACGAAAAACTGAGCCTGGTAGCGGAGGGATTGACTTTCGACAGAAGCCAGGTGGGGTACGCGCAGTTGCTGCAGAAAGCCACTGCCAACGATATGGTGCATGCCGGCGGCGATCCGAAAATAGAGGAGAGAGGTAATGGAACGCCGGTTCCGGATCCTCCGTTAAGAGAATTATTTGAATTGCTGAAAGGTCATGGATCACCGTTAGCCACGGTAGATCTGGACCTGATATTTAGTTAACCCGAATTAAAACTTTTTGTGCCGATGAACGGTTGGGTGTACGCATATTATGCTTTATTGATAGCCTGTTTTATTATTAGCTTATTTCACCTGGAGCACAGGGAAGTAAAGTTGCTGTGCGTATTGCTCGGCGTATCTATTATTACCGAAGTAATAGTGGAATTGATCGGCACAGAAGGTTTAGGTTTTTTTATAGTGTATCATTTTTTTGTGGTGCTGGAATATAGTCTGATTACAATTATTCTCCGATCGGGAATCAGGGATTACCGCTGGCGCTTACTGATGGGTGTATCCATTTTTGTGTTTTGCATGGTGTCTCTTTTCTACAGCTTTGTATTGGGCGGGTGGCGTGCCTTTCCGGGTATCAACATCACGATAGAGAGCTTCCTGGTTATTTGCTGGTGCCTTTTATCCTTTTTTTCAATAACCCCGGATAGTGAAGCGTCTATATTCCGGCACCCTGTTTTTTGGTTAACCCTTGCTTTTTTTATTTATTTCGCGGCTTCCGTGAGTGTAAATGCCTTTTATAACCTGTTACTGGAAAACGATACCACCAGGGCCAGGCATTTTTTCGCGGTATTGAACTCATTATCCAATTACCTGTTGTATATTATGCTGATAAAAGGCGTCGTATGCTTCCGGTCAAACAGGATCTCTTTGTAGCTGTGATTTTTATTTCGTTGCTGGTTACCATCATGGGACTGGTGGTAGTGGCAGCGGTAATAAGTTATAAGAAGAAGCAGGATGCATACTTACATCAGCTCAAGTTAATGAAAGAAGATTACGACAAACAACTCATGTGGTCCCAGATTGAAATGCAGGAAGAAGCCTTTGCCCACCTCGGACAGGAGCTGCATGACGATATCGGCCAATTGCTAAGCAGTACCAAGCTCCTGATCAATGTTACCCAAAGGAGCATGAAGGAAATCCCCGACACCCTGCAAATTGCGGAAGATACACTGAGTACCGCTATTCTGCATCTGCGGGCGCTTTCCAAGTCGTTCAGCCGCCAGTGGCTGGACCAGTTCAGCCTGATAGAAAATCTGAAGGCGGAGGTAGACAGGATCAATTCCAGCAGGGCCATCACCGTAAAGTTTACCCATGAACTAACGGTGCTGCCGTTACAGGCAGAGCCCCAGATCATCCTGTTCCGGATTATCCAGGAAGCAATGCAGAATTGTATAAAACATGCCCGTCCGCAGGTGATTGACATCAGTATCAGAACGGCCAACCAACAGTTGATCCTCATTATCGCAGATGATGGCTCCGGATTTGATAAAGTGGGGATGTCGGCTATTGGTATGGGTATCCGGAACATGCAGCACCGCACCACGTTACTTGGAGGCGATATCCGCTGGGAGGTGACCACCGCCGGCGGTACCGCAGTATTGATAACATTACCCCTTGAATAATTTTTGTTTATGAAGATCAACATAGGTATTGCAGATGATCATCAGTTGTTCCTGAAGTCGCTTAGTTTACTGGTGAGTGGTTTCGCCGGCTTTCATATTGTGGCAGAAGCCATGAACGGCAGGGAGATGCTGGATAAACTGGCACAACTGCCTGCATTGCCCGACATCCTGTTGCTGGATGTAAATATGCCGGTAATGGATGGCGCCAGGGCTACCGAGGCAGTATTGAAATTATATCCCACTGTAAAAGTAGTAGCGTTGTCGATGAAAGACAATGACGCCACGATCATAGAAATGCTGAAGGCCGGGTGCTGTGCCTATCTCCTGAAAGATATTCATCCCACAGAACTGGAAAAGGCATTAACGGAAATTTACGCCACCGGTCAGTATAACAATGATGCCTCCAATGTTAACTACCGCCGGTTGCTGCTGCAGTCCGAACAAAAGCAAACGCTCACGGAGCGGGAACGGGAGTTTCTTCACCTGGCATGCAGTGATCTTACTTATAAAGCCATTGCCGCTAAAATGAACGTCACCGAAAGAACGGTGGATGGTTACCGCGAAATACTGTTTAATAAGTTAAACGTGCAAAGCCGCACGGGTATGGTGCTGGAAGCTTTACGCAGACAATTGGTTACTTTGTAGCGCTTAGTTTTTCCGCAGGTTTTTTACGGGGTTCGACAATGCCGCTTTCAACGCTTTATAGCCTGCGGTGATCCATGCCATACGCCAACGCCCATAGCCGTATGATAATAGAAGCCGGATAACCCCGTATAAAAGATTGTTTGTGTCGAGATAGAAAGGTTATGGTACATAAACTATAGTAAAAGTACTATTGTGCAAGCGTTTGCGTACGGATCACCACTTCATCGATGCGGTGGTGATCCATTTTTTTTATTTCGAAGGTTATCTGGTTGAGCATTACTTTTTCACCCGGGGCGGGGATATGTTTCAGCTTATCGATGAGGAGGCCGGCGATAGTGATATCTTCTTTTTCATATTCCCGGAGCCATTCAAAATTCAGCGTTTCGCGGATATAGCTTAGTCGCGTGTAGCCATAGGTAAGCCAGCTTTTATCTTCCTGCTGTACGAGGTAACGCTCTGTGGTATTGAATCCTGGCAGGCTGCCGCCCAGCAGTCCCGAAACAATATCATGATAGGAAATCATTCCTTCACAGGCGCCGTACTCGTTAATCACCACGCCCATATTGGTATTTTCGCGGCGCAGCTGCTGGAAGATATCATACACCGCCTGGTTTACCGACAGGAAAGAAACGGGACTGAGGAACGCTTCCAGTGGCTTATCGGGATACAGGAGGAAGTCTTTTACACCCAGGGCGCCCAGTACTTCCTGTTTGCTGCTGATCACCCGGAAGGTACGGTGTATACTACGTTTAATCGTTTCCGTTATTATTTCCCTGCTCATTTCATTATTTACATAAGTGATCATGCCGGAGGGCGTCATAATGTTTTCGGCTGTGAGGTCGTATGCAGAGAACAGATTTTTATGCAGCGTGAATTCTCCTTTGTCTATCAGTCCCTGTTTATACGCTGCGGTGAGCATGCTCCGCAGATCGTTTTCCGTTAGTTTTTCTTCACGGATCGTATTTACGGAGAAGAGGCCGAGAATGAATTTCGTGCTTGCTGTAAGCAGTTTGATAAAGGGATAGGTAATTTTTGAAAAGAGGATCATCGAGGGGGTGATCAGGTAAGATATTTTTTGGGGATTCAGCAGGGCAAGTGTTTTGGGGATCAGTTCACCGATAACGATGGTGAGATAAGTGATGCTGCTTACGCCCACGATCAACGCCATGAGGTGTGCCATACTTTCGTGCAGGCCCCAGGAAACAAATACCGGCTCCAGCCAGGCTGCCATGAGATCGCCTCCGTATAGTCCTTCCAGTATGCCTACCAGTGTGATGCCTACCTGCACGGCGCTGAGAAATTCATCCGGATCTTTGATCAGGTTTAGTACGTTGAGGGCTTTTTTATTGCCATTGTCTGCCTGTTGCTGGAGGAGGGATTTGTCTACTGAAATTAAACCAATCTCCGCAATGGAGAAGTAAAAGTTGAGTGCAATAAGTACGAGTATGATGAGGATGGAAGTCATAGTTATTTTAACAACAGTTGTAGGGTATTTGTTTATTGGACTGGTTTTCAGGAGAATTGCGGCGGTTGACTGGAAAAATATTTCAGTGAAATTTTGGAAAAATAAAATGGCTGCTTATATTTGCAGCCCTGACACAATATCAGTTGCCCAGATGGCGAAATTGGTAGACGCACTGTGTTCAGGTCGCAGCGCCCGCAAGGGTGTGCTGGTTCGAATCCAGTTCTGGGCACTAAAGTGGACAAATCGATAATTGCTTCGGTTTGTCCATTTTTATTTTCGGGAAAGCCCGCGTCCAGCGCGTATATCAGCTTAACGGCTTCGTTGAGTCGGGCGGTTCGATAATGGCTTCCGTCAAAAACGAGTTTTTCGTGGAAAATCGAACCAATAATTTGCCACGATAGCTTTGTAATCGGAAAAGGCACAGGGTACCATTGTGGTATTACAACAGGAACTAGCCCAGCTGAATAAACTCATCTTTGGCAGCCGTCCGGAGCGGTTTATACCGGCTGGTGTTACAGGGCAGAAAGATTGAGCCCTATACCATCGTTTGTAAAATTGAACCCCGATTTAAATCTCACCGTATCCTGACCGGTAATAGCAATAGCTGTATCACCGAGGTTTTCAAGCTGGAGCAGGCGAAATTTGGTACGTCCCTCTCCTATATTATGCAGAATACCGGGTATGTACTTTATAGTGTTCTCAATAATAAGTTCCGCGTTATGAACTTTAACGCTATCCCTTTTAATCTAAAAACTGGACTGGGGAAAGGCAGGCAACACAAAAAAACACTTAACAAACATGTAGTTAAATAATTCATGGCAAGGGTAATTAGGGTTGATCTGAACTTCGAATATAATTAATTACATGAAAGTGTTATTGTTTTTTGTACCCCTAGCCTGTACCTTAGTTTTATGAAAACAGTCACCCAAATAAGTTAATCCAACAAGGTTTTTTTTTATACAATGTCATGTACCTTACCTATATAAGATAGTGGACGTTCTGCATATTCGTGATTTTTTTAGTGCCTATATCTCCTGTATCTTATCCCCGGATAAATCCCTTGATATTGTATGATACTATTAAGATATCTTGTTGAATAGCAATTGCAGTTTTATACCCTTATTCCAGGTCCTAGTATCTATGATTTATATGTTTAAGTTCTATGTTATTGGTATTTTTCGTTCGGTCAAGCTGCTGATCCAGAAATCCGACAGAGGGTACAGAATGCTAAAAGAGGTACGAACAGCTACGTGATTCAAATATCCCTAAAAATACCTAATAATGAAAAAGCAATTTTTCAAGAAACTTCGAGTGTTACTAACACTCGCCTTGTTAACCATAACTCCTCTGGCTCTTGGCCAATCAACATTCAGAGTTAAGCAAGATACTGTCATGGTTGTTGGTGCTGAGCTCCAGGTAAAAAATGCCTCCAAAAATGTACAGGGCTTTCTGTATAACCAGGGCGATGGAAATACAGTATTCAAAAAGCTTTCCCTGGAAAATATAGGAGACAGTGCTATCGCTATTGCCGGACAGGATACTATACCAGTAAGGTTCTCCGGCGGTGGAGGTGTTGGTGTGCCACCTGTTTCGCTGGCTGCTATGTCTATTGATGCCAACAGTGTGCAGCTGAAATGGTGGCAGTCAGACAGGGAGCTGTATCAGTCGCCGAAGATAGCCCTGATCGGAGACAGCCAGGGGGCGGGGAGTTATGCCAGTACACCGGCCAACTCCATTGCCGGAAAGCTGCAGGCTTATATTTATGCAGTATCTTCCAATGCACGGCTGACGAACTATTGTAAAGATGGATATAATTCCCGCAATCTGGCGCCTACAGGCAGCAATAGCTTTGTAGACTCGACGACAAACGTCACGAAGGCAATTGCTGATGGGAATAATATTATTATCCTCATTAATACCAGTAACGACTATGCATCCCAGGCCAGTGGCGGTGAGATGTCTACAGAAGAGGCGCTCTCTAATACCTTGCTGATAGATGAAGCCTGCAAAAAAGCTGGTGTACAGTTGTTGGTAATGAGCAGTATTCCCCGTACGGCTTTCGGTGCTTCACAGCGCCTTAAACTGAGAGAAACTGCAGATAACCTGCGTAAAACTTTCGGAGCCAGATGCATCTATGCTTATCACCTCCTGGAAGACCCTTCTAATCCCGATCTATTAAAACCTTCGTTGCAGTTCGGCGATAATATCCATTTGAATGACCAGGGGTACCTGGTAATGTTTAATGCAATGAGGAATGCACTCGCCAGCTATTTTACTTCCAATACCGATGTTGTTAAGTACATTGTACAACGGAGCGCTTATATAAACGGCCCCTATAATGATTTTAAAACTATTACATCACCTTCTGAAAACACACTTGTTGTCAGCCCTGATAGCAGTTTTTACCGAATGCGGATCTATTTCCGGGACGGGTATTTTTCCAACTGGAGTAATGTCGTCAAAGCTGTAGTTGATGATAATATCCCAGGGGGGCCAGGAGGGGATGGAATAACTGTCAATGCAGGTTTAGATCAATATTTAAATGAAAATGTTAGTACTACCAACTTTTATGGAAACGTAACAATCAACAATCCTTCTCTTTCAGTTGCTTCCTATCAATGGTCAGTTATTTCTAATATAACTGGTGTTACATTTTCAAACGCAAACGGTATAAATACAGGAGTTACAGGAATTCCTGTTGCTGCCAGGGCTACATATCGTTTGACTGTCACTGATAATCATGGTTCAACTTACACTGATGATATTGATGTATCAGTTGCCAGACCATCGGAGATGTTTAGTTCAGGAGGTTATTTAGACAACAAATATGATTCTAATAACCCAAATTTGAAAACATGGGTTTACTTGCCACAAGGTTATGATTCATTAAAACCAGGTGGTTACCCTTTAATAATATTCCTGCATGGAGTTGGAGTTAATGGCGTTGAGAATAACGATGATATCAATCAATTATTACTGGAAGCTGAAGGATTACCATACTTTTTGCATAATAAGTTGTTTCCTATGCAGTGTGTTGTTGTTTGCCCTCAATTGCATGATGAACTTTGGACTTTAGCAACCGCACAAAAAGCACTTAATTATGCTGTTAATGGATATGCAATTGATTCAAATAGAGTATATGTAACTGGTTTGTCTTCTGGCGGCGCAGGCACAACTAACGTTGCTTTAGGTAATCCAAATCTGTTAGCTGGTGGTATCGCTTCCAATACAACTTTTAATGATGTAGCACTTACAGGGAATGGAGATATAGTAAAAGATATACCATTTTTGTTTGTCCATTCTTATAACGATACAAGAGTTCCGTTCACTTCTCAATATTCAACCTTAGATGATGTTAATAGCATCAATGCTGCCAATCCAAAAGGTATATACCCTCCATTAACGTTAATAGCCTGGAATAGTGAACATGATAAGGGTACATGGAATAATTATGTTTATGATAAAAGAATTGCCCCATTTGATTTTGAAACTGACTTTTTACTTTTTCACAGCAAAAATTTGACAACTACCTGTAATAATTATGTTACAAAAGCAGAAGAAAAATTAAAGTTTTATGATTGGTCCAGAGCAAAATTAATTGTGGATAAATTGAATAATGGAACTGATAAAATGGATTTTACAAACCGATTGAATACAGTTTTGGATAGTATGACAACTGCTAAAGATCGTAAATATTATATGTTGAATCTTGGCAGTAATTCAACTTTTAACTTATATACTATCAACAACGTTACTTCAGCGGCTAACAATACAATGGTATCAAATTTGAAAGACATTAAAAATGGTACAAGTACAAAAGGTTTTACAGTAGTTAGCAACCCTGAAGGAATTACAACTGATGGACTTAATCATAATTACATGGGTATGAGTGCGGATATGTTCAAAACAGCATTCAAATACTCAAATGTTAATCCAGCGCAATGGAAGTTAACTGGACTGGATTTAAACAAATATTATGATGTAATTATATACAACTCTAATACTTCAGGAGCTTTATTTAATTCAAATAATAAAACTGGTACCAGGTCAGAATTGAACGGCAGTATCGCTCAAAGTAGATTGGAGGGTTTTAACACAATGTTTACAACTGACCATTATAATGTTAAACCGAATGCATCTGGAGAGATAGTTATGAATATGTCCGCTTTGGCTAATTTTCAATTCAATCAGAACATATCCTATTATGGTCAAACCGTTGCAATATTATTGATTGAAAAAACAACAACGGCTAATCCAAGAACCAATTTCGGCAAATTTAATTTCGCTAGCACAACCGCTGCTTCTCATCCTGACTGGGCAACTTTAACAGGCGACCCAACAACATCAATTCAAACAGCAACAGACCCTGTATCAGGTTGGTCAATCAATACTGTTAGTACTGATCCAACTCATTGGGCAAAGTATAGTGGTAATTATGGGAATGACAATGAAGCTCCTGCTAACATTTATACCGATATTTTTCCAGCAGTTGTTTCTAAAAGTGCGAGGTTAAATTATGCTTTGAATTTTAATCCAGCTACACAAAACTATAACTGTGAAGTAATTGGTATACCTGGAATGGGCTTACCTGCAGGCACTTACAATTTGAAGATACTTTCAAGTACTACAGCTGATTTTGCACCATCGAAAATTTGGGTAAAAATGGGTAGCAGTAATGGAGTATGTGATAATACAATTGCAGGTAAGGATAATGTTAACAACTATCTTTCTTATACAGGTTATTTAAAAGATGGAGAAACTATAAAAATTGGTTGCTATATGCCGGATGTTTGGGGTTTGTGTTTTATGAATGCAGTGATCGTTGAGAAAGTAGATTAATGTACTAATGAGGAACTTTTTGTAAAGACGTTATCTCATAAACTGTGTCCCTGGTAGAAAATGTAACACCAGATGCAAACGGGAATATCAACATTGCGGTGTATCAGTCGGCTAATTCTGCTACATATGGCTCTTTTTCATTTCTGAACGCATTGATAATACAAGAAAATTAATCCGCAGCAGGGTTGCTTCCCCGGATAGTGCCCCTGCTGCTTCCCAGATAGATAATCCCTATACCATGAAAATTTTTATATGGCAAAAGTTATAGCGGCGTGGTGTACCTGTGTGCTACTTTCCGTCACCGTTCATGCTCAAACGGCAAAAGTAAATGCCCCCGTTAAGCAACTTGAGGAAGAGGCCAAAAAAGCTGGGCTGCCTATGGGTAATCCTATGTTGCAGATGATGCTGGCAGACTCGCTGAACAAAAGGTCGGCCATGGCCCAGGCTAAAGCATATCTCCGGCAAAATCTTCCGGCTGTTCCGGATGTAGGCGCCGGCAAATATCTGCAGGAATCCGCCCGGCAGGAATTCTTTCAGTTTATCAGTAAGTCAGCCGGTAAACAGCAGCTCACGCAGTTGCAGCAGGCCATGAGTACCATCAAAGACACTGCCCGTATCCGTCAATACATCGCGGATAAACTGCGGGGCTTCTATGCCTTACGGGATGAAACGGGCGTGAATAAGCTGTTAAATGCCGGTGCGTATAGTAACAGTCTTAAAGAAGCCAGTGCCGGTGCTTTCGCAGAAAATACGCCGGGCGTGCCTATACTGGGTACCAGCGTTACAATAGAGGATCAGCTGATGATAAAGAATATACCCGTTAACGTGGGGTATTCAAATATTTCAGGACAAAGTACCTGGAACAATCCTTTTGCGGATCAGTCGCTCGTAAAGTTTTCATTTGATAAAGACGCTTATGTAAAACGCCTCAACAGCATAGTAGAAAAGAAATATGATCTCAAGAAATACTTTCTGAAAGACATTGATGTCAAAAGCGCGGTAAAATCCTTTGCCAGCAGCCGGTTGGAAGCGCTCCGGCAAAAACTCACGGGGCTTGGAGAAAAGCAGTCTGCCGCCTTCGGCCAATTGCTCAACAGCGATCATATCATCCAGCTGGATTCGTTGCAACTACGGAATGAGTTAATGAACAATAGAGCCCTGGGCATTACAGCGGAAGACCTTGAGCCGGTTGTTGCGGCATTGCAGGATAGTATCTTACTGGCACATCCGGTGGCCGACAGCAGCCTCAATGGACAGTTGGAACACTTCCGTACAGCCAGTGCAGCCAGAAAATATATGGCGGGCGTTTTTGCGCTGAAGAAAGAAGTAGGAGAAGGCCTGCTGGCTAAATCCATTATCTCAGACGAGCGGGTGGCCGGAGGAAAAATCAACAGGCAACTGGAAGAGGAGAGCAACAAAATCAGGAACATTAAAGAACTGTTGCCATTGAGCGGTCTGCAACGCCTGTTATTAAGTGTCAAACAACTCGACATCGGTAACATTGCGGCTTCCGGAAGTAAAGGAGGGGTACAGGACCTGTTTATGTCCGGTATACAAACCAGTTTTCTGAACAACAATAAATTCCTGATGCTGGGCGCCGGAAAGCGTATCGACGGCGGAACAATAAAAGACCTTGCTTTTAATTCGTCGCTTGATCCGGGTGCTTACAGCATGCAGTTCCTGCAAATGGGCGCCGGTGATATTACGCAGCCACACAGCCATGTAGGGATCGTGAACGCCAATACCAAAAGTGATTCCCGTCGCCAGTATACTACCCTGAATTTACCTAGAAATACTTTTGTAGGCGCTTTTTCGGAAGATATCAGCCTGGGTAGTTATGGCCGTATCGCCGCGCAATTATCAAAGTCCAATAACCAGTTTAAGAATTCGGCAGTAGGCAATGACCCGATGCTGGCCAGTAAGGCTGCTGCATTATCGCTGTTCAACGATTTCTGGGAAACCTTGTCTGTGGGGCTCGACTACAACGGGCAGGTAAGTGAGTGGAATATGAACCAGCGTGCCTATGTCAGCTATTCTGGCCTGGGATATAATAACCCGGCTTCTCCCGGAGCAGGAAGAGGAACGATTCGTTACGGATTAAAACTGAAAAGAAACTGGTATAAAAATAAACTGGTGCTGGGAGTAAGATCTGATTTCCAGGATATCAGTTCTTCGGCATTGACTTCCAGTAAATGGAAAAACAGGCAGTTTGCTATTGATGGCCGCTGGAAACTGAATAAGAAGATCGCCTTTGATGCGCGTTTTAATCAGTCGGCCATGAAAAGCACCGGTGAAAAGGCCGCATCCTTTCAGTATATGACCCGGCAATTATCGCTCGCTTCACAGGTACAGGGAAAAATGGCCGCGCTTCCATACAACAGCAATATTATGATGGGATATCAGCAGATCGATATTTTGCCACAACACAGCACCTTACTGAATATTAATATTAACCACAACCTTTTGATCAGCTCATATGTCCTTTCGTTAAACCTGTTTTACAATAAAGATATTAAGGGCGAGGCCGTGTATGCCAACCTCCTTACGGTGGAAATGGGATGGACCTACCAGGTGTTGAAGAAAATAAGCTGTAGCAGCGGCATTACCTACCTGGATAATAAGGCGGTGGTACAGCAACTGGGCCTCAGGCAAACAGCGGGCGCCAGTGTACTGCCCAGGTTAAATGTGAATATGTATGTTGACTGCCGTAAAAACCTGTTGAATACGCCACAGAACTATCTGTTCGGCAACTTCAGAAGTGAACTGGCTATTTCTTACCAATTGAATTAAGTACCTATGTTAAAGTTTTATCAGGGAGTGATTTTTTTGATGCTGTTTTGTACTGTTCAACTCCGTGCCCAGGTATCCTTTGTTTTTATCCCGGAACTGCATGGCCGCACATTGGATGGCCTGTTGCAGGTGAAGCTGGCGAATACCGGCAGCCAGTCGCAACTGGTAAGTCTTACCGTAAAAGTATCTGCTGCCGGTGCCGGCAATATTGTCAGTATAAAAACACCGGCCTTTCAGTTAATGCCCGGCACCAACTCCTTACCGGGTGGATTGATTGCCAGATCCGCCATCCGCTTTGCAGAAAATAAGGTGGCCACTATCTGTCGCCAGTCCGGCTACTTTACGGAAGGGGATTACGAATATTGTTTTGAATTGAATGCCGGTGATCAGTCGCACCAGGGCGAAACCCTGGGCGACCAGTGCTTCGATTATTATCTCCAGCCGTTTTCTCCCTTGCTGCTATTGAACCCGGCAGAAGAAGACAAGATCTGTAACAAGCGCCCCCCCTTTTTCTGGCAACCATTATTGCCGGCTGTTCCGGGTGTGCAATACCGGCTCGTACTCACGGAAGTGAAACCCGGACAGGCAAAGGTAGAAGCACTTAATTACAATATGCCTTTGATTAACCAGCTGGGCATTAGTGCTCCCATGCTTTTCTATCCTTCTCTGGCAAAAGATCTTGTGCAGGGAAAAACTTACGTGTGGCAGGTAAGCGCCTACAAAAATGATATGCTGCTGGTGAACTCCGAGATATGGGATTTTACTATGTTCTGCGAAGAGGAAACCGCGGCAGAAGTACCGGAAAGCTTCAGGGATATCACAGATCTGACAAAAGGTAATTTTTATGTGGCCCGCGGAAAAGTGCTATTTGCGGTAGAAAATGTGTACGACAAAGCCCCGCTGAATTATAAGATCCGTTGTATCACCAGGCCCGAACTGGAAATGCGTAAACTACCGGCGATCAAACTGAATCGGGGAAATAACCATGTGGTCATACCCCTGGCAGAGAACAGGTCATTCGTGGATGGCTACTATTACCTGCTGGAGTTGAAGCTGCCCAACGGTGAAGAAAAACAATTAAGATTTCTTTATAAAAGTGAAACGGAATAGCGATGAAATACTTAATAATATCCGTGATGATAGGGTTGTTAATGTCTGCCTGTCATTCAGGAAAGAAAGAAATAAAAGCTTTTTATGCCAACAATGGCCGGGCGCTGGTTCAGGAACAGGATGCAGGAGGTATCGGGGTAAGGGCCAGTTACCTGCCGGTGCAGTGGGAACGGATGCTGGGAAGGGGAAATCCGGATGCAGCGGGGGAAATGACATTTAAGTTAAACGTTGCCCTGCCAGCTTCCTCCCGGGAAGACAACCGGAAAATGCAGGCGGTAAGCGTGGATACCCTGTTCTGGCTGGTAGTAGGAAGTGATACACTGGCGGCACAGTTTACACAGCGAATTCCGAATGGAAGTACCTCTTCAGCAGAATACCTGACCACTTTCAAAAGGGCCGTACCGGCAGGAACAGCCGTATTGTATTTCGTGATGAATGATTGGATGTATACGCATCATAAGTTGGTGTTTCCCTTTCAGGTAACACATATCAATAGTATTGACTCATTAAGCAGCAGGTTATGATTCCAGGAAACATAATATTCAGAAAGTCCATTGCAGTTTTTTTTCTAGGCTTGCTTGCCTTCCAGATATTGTTACCCTGTGCTGCATGGGCACTTACAACCGGTCCTTCTCAACCGGAAAGCAAACAGTTTGCGGAAGCAGGCACCAGTGAAACGGTCGACATGTTTACCGGTGCGTTTAAATACAATATTCCAATAATGGATATTGATGGTTATCCCATCAATTTAAATTACCAGTCCGGTGTAGGAATGGATGATGAGGCCAGCTGGGTAGGACTGGGCTGGAATCTCAATGTGGGCGCCATTAACCGGAGCCTGAGAGGTATTCCGGATGATATGAACGGAGATAAGGTAATCACGGAACATTATACGGCGCCTAAAACAACAACCGGTGGCCGGGGAACTGTTAAAGCGGAGTTCTTTGGCGGGGCGAAACTGATTGGCCTTAAAGGCTCTTTGTCGCTCGGTATCTTCAGTGATACATATACCGGTATAGGAGCGGAGTTCGGCATAAATGCCGGTATCTCTCTTACACGCGGGAGTGGTACCTTAACACCCGGACTGGGCGTGGGCCTGATGTCCAATACCAGTAACGGTGTGGATGTATCGCCTAATATCACGCTGGCTTTATATGATAAGTCGAATGAGAATAAGACCACGAACGTAGGGCTGTCGGCCAATCTTGGTTATAACACCCGCCAGGGGCTGAAAAGCCTCACACTGAACGGGTCTTTCGGTGTAACCACGAGAGACCGGGATAATCAACCGGGTTCCTCCAGTTTTGATGTAGGCGGCATCGGATTCACTTATAACACACCACCTTTTTATCCGCATATCGGGGTGCCCTATAGGTCTACCAACCGTAGCTACAGTATAGATGTAGGACCATCCGGCGCCGGTGCTTTTGCGGGCATAGGACTTACCGGCTACCGGTATAAACGCGAAATACTGAACAGGATTAATACTAATCCGGCATACGGATACCTGTATGCTAACCAGGGTAAAGATGTGCCCAACGCAGTAATGGATTTCATGCGGGAGAAAGATAATGTGGTGATTCCCAACATGCCAAACATTGCGATTCCTATCGCTACGGCCGATATTTTTTCCTATTCCAGCCAGCTGGGAAGCGGGCAATTCCGCCTGCATCGCGGCGGTTCAGGCGTGGTGTTTGACCCTGCTGTCAATGACGCGAATAACACCACTACCCTTGGAGTAGATCTGGGTTTTGGATTATACTTTCATGGTGGGGTCACGTTTTATAAGCAGGATGTATCCAACAAAACCGGGAAGTGGACATACGATAACCGATTCAATGGAGTAGCTGATTATAAGAACATCGATAATACCCTCGAAGAGCATGCCTATTTTAAGCAGATGGATGAGAAGAATGTGGGGAGCAATGAATATGAGACATTGATCAAAGGCGAAGACGTAGTGCATGTGTCTTTGGATGGACCCGGCAGCAAAAGTGAACTGAAAGACGGATATAATAATACTTATCCCATATACACATCCAACCCGCTGACAAAGAAAGCAAGACAGGTAAGACGTAATGCCATTTCCTATCTCACCGCCTCAGAAACCTACAAGGGTGGCGTGATAAGAATGAAAGAAGATTACCGGGAGAATAAAGTAACTGGTTTTACACCCGCGCTACCTTCCGCAGTAACAGAGTCAAGATATGGTACCCATCTTTCTGAATTTACGGTCACAGGAGACGACGGAAAAAGAATGGTATACAGCCTGCCCGTTTATAACAAGGTACAGGAGGAGTATTCTTTTGCCACAGATCCGAATGCAGCGAAGGAGGAGGACAGAAACCTCGTAGGATTTTCGCTGAAACCCGATGGAGGAATTCAGCACAATTACGGCATTGATAAATATTTTCATAAGGAAACGCAGCCTGCATATGCATCGGCTTTCCTGTTGTCTGCGATATTGTCGCCCGATTATGTAGATGTAACAGGCGACGGTATTTCAGATGATGACATGGGTACTGCCATTAAATTTAACTATACAAAGGTAAACGGTAATTACAAGTGGCGCTCTCCGATGAAGCCGAATAGGGCGCTGTATAACAAAGCATTGAATGCTGATCCGGATGATGATAAAAGTAGCATCGTATATGGGGAGAAGGAAATATGGTTTTTAAACTCCATCGAAACAAAAAACAAGGTCATGTTTTTCCTGTTGGACAGCAGGAATGATGCGTTAGGTGTTACCGGTATCACCGGCGCTATAGACAATACCGCCAATGGCAGACAGCGTTGTTTGAAGGAAGTCCGCCTGTATTCGAAGAAAGATCTTACGACACCCATAAAAACAGCGGTATTCAACTATGAATACACGCTCTGTCAGAAAGTACCCAACCAGGCTGTTGCCGATAGTGGTAAACTTACCTTAACGGGTTTGCACTTTACCTATGGCGCTTCTACCAAAGGGAAACATTTTCCCTATACTTTCAAATATACGGGCAAGAATCCCAATTATGAATATCTCTCTACCGACAGGTGGGGTAATTATAAAGCGGCCAAATCCGGTTTGAATAATTTAAATAATGACCGCTTCCCTTATAGTACACAAGATAAGGCGATCGCTGATCAGAATGCCAGTGCCTGGAATTTGACGTATATCAGTTTGCCAACCGGCGGAGAAATTAACGTAGACTATGAATCCGGCGACTACGCTTATGTACAGGATAAACCGGCGATGCAGATGGTGGAACTGACCCAGTTGGTAGATAAAGACGGTAACCAGGCCCCGGACTTCTTTTCTGCCCGCGGTTTCATGATCAATATTAAAGAAAGCCTGAAGGGAGCGTCCGCGGAAGAGAAGAAAAATGATTTTATCATGCGTTACCTGAATGGTGAAAGGGATTTTTACGCTAAGCTATTTGTGAATCTGACGGATAAACCCGACAATGGTACTGCTGAAAGTAGTTGCGATTATGTTCCCTGTTATGGAAAGGTGATAGATGTGATAGAAAAAGCCGGTGGAAATGTAGCGGTTATATTCGAAACCATGGGCGAAGGAAATGTGACTTCGAATCCCTTCATTTTTGCCGCCTGGCAGAAAATGAGATTAGAGTATCCCAAGTATGCTTATCCTGGCTACAAGAACAGGATATCCGACGATATGCCTATACAGGCAGCATTAGGCGCCCTTGTGAACTCCATCAGTAATCTCAGTGAAATTACAGGTAACTTCTATAAAAGAGCGGAGCGGAAAAGATTTGCCCGCAATGTGGATCTGAAAAAGAGTTTTGGACGTATTGCAAAAGTGGATGGAATGAAACTGGGCGGTGCTGCCCGGGTGAAGCGTGTCAGAATATCAGATATCTGGAACACGATCAGTGGTGAGCCTTTAACAGGTGCTACCTACGGTCAGGAATATACGTATACCACTACCTGGAATGGAAAAACAATCAGCAGTGGTGTGGCCAGCTATGAGCCGGGAGTAGGTGGTGATGAAAATCCCCTGCGTTTACCGGTACCTTATACCGAAGATGTAAAGGGGGGGCTCAATAACTATTACTACCTGGAGAAACCCTTTGGAGAAACCTTATTCCCATCACCGGTAGTGGGTTATAGCAAAGTGGTGGTAAAAAATCTGAATGCCGAAGGCGTGGTGGAAGTCGCTCCTAAAACGGGATGGGTACAGCATGAGTTCTATACCTCAAAGGATTTTCCGGTACAGGTGAGCTATGATCAAAGTCCGGATGCATATAATTATGACTCCAAAGGCTGGTTTAGTTTTATTGGTTCCAATGTAGCACATGAACTGGTGTTATCCCAGGGGTATGTAGTGAAACTGAACGACATGCATGGCAAGCCCAAAGCGGAAAGAGTATTTAACCAGTCGGGGGCAGAGATTGCCAGCACAAGTTATTACTTCAATGCAAAGCCACTGGGGGTAGGCACGCAAACGCTCGTGAATAACGTGGATGTAGTGAACGAAAAAGGAGAGATTACGCAGAACCAGGTTATAGGTAGAGAGATAGAAATGATAGTGGACATGCGGGAAGAAGAAACCAGTAACACAGGCCGGACCATCCGCGCGGGTTTTGATATGATACCCGGCTTCCCGATACCGTGGGTGATCCCACACTGGCCGATGAGTCAGAACGATGAGTATCGGTTGTTCCGTTCTGCATCGGTATTAAAAACCGTGCAATATTCCGGGGTACTGGACAGGGTAGTGAAAACTATCAATGGATCTACCGTTACAACTAAAAATACTTTATATGATGCCGTTACCGGCGATCCGGTAGTCACCACCACCAATAACGAGTTTGATGATCCCGTATATCAGGTAAATATGCCGGCATACTGGATGAATAGCGGCATGTCTGGCGCTTATAAAAATAACAATGCCCTTATCCGGAATTTCGAGACAGATTTCAAAGGGAAAATTCCATCTACGCTTACCAGCTTTGTGACTACAGGAGATGAATTGATTGATCTGAAGCAGGATTCAATTTACTGGGTGGTAAAAACACTGACTAAGGGAGACCAGCATCCGTCCTATAAGCTTATCAAGAAGGACGGGAATGTGGCGAAGAATTTTAAAAGCGACGTAAAGTTGGCCCGCTCCGGATACCGGAACCAACTGACTGCCCCCGGAGCTTCCGTGGTGTGTTTGAAAAACCCGGTGCAAAATGGAGCTTTCCGCTTTACAACAGATACAAACGATGAACTGGCTTCCCTGGGTGTGCTGGATGCCAATGTAACATTGTACGATCAGTCCTGGGGCGCCCGTCTTGAAATGAAGGGCATTGAACCTGGGTATGACTATGAGCGCCCGGACAGGGGCGTGTATATCAGAAACCCCAATGCAAGCGACCGCATGTGGCCCTATTATGCACAGTACAAAGATAGCGAGGATGGGAATGACGGAACGAGCTTTTACGATCAGAATGGTGCGGAATATGGTAACAGAAAAGGTTATTTCTGGGGCGGGAATGGTAACGCCGGAAGATTAACGGCCATTGGGATGTATCCCCGGTATAAGAATTCAAATGGTAATGATTTGTGGTATTCTTACAACACTGATATAACACTGGAACCAGCCGCCAGCTATTCTCTGGGTTTGGGTGGTAATGATGAGGTGTATGTATATATCGATGGTGCGGAAGTGAGAAAGCTCACGGAAGAGAAGCTAAGCAATCATAGAAAATGGCATGTTTTTGAATTAACGAACCTGCTTCCTGGTAAACATAATTTCCGGGTCATGGGTCGTAATTCCAAGGGTCAGGAAGCCGGTTTTGCTGCGGAGATCTATAATAAATCGGCTTATGAATTATATAGCACCGGTAATTATACAAATATTATCGCTTATTCATCAGAAGATCTGATACGTTATCCCGCCGATGTAGAGGAACTTCAGGGGGCGTTAAGTACGCTGATAAGTAAAGAGGATTATACCACACCTATCATTTTCCAGATGAATCCTTTCTTGTATGGATTCCTCGGAAACTGGCGCCCAATAGAGCAGAAAGCTTTCCTGGTGAACAGGACCGGGCAACAACTGTCTGTCCCTGACATCAGGAAGGGTGGGGCTTATCAGAACTTTACTCCTTACTGGTATTTCTCAGTGACCGATAATTTGTGGAAGCCCACTTATGTAAATAATGAAAAATGGGTCAGCACTGGTACTATCACTCTTTTTGACGCCCAGGGAAATGGCCTGGAATCAAAAGATCCATTGGGAATTTTCAAAAGCGCACTGTTTAGTTTTAATAATACACTTACTGCTGCAGTGGCTTCCAATGCGATGCAGCGGGAAATATTTTACGATGGATTTGAGGATTATGCATATCGGGTGAAGGCTATTCCGGAAAATAGTAATCCGAAAGATAGCTTCAACATGTTCGTGATGATCCGCGACAAGGGACAGTATACAGACTGGCTGGATAACAAGATTGCTCACACCGGTAAATACAGCCTGAAACTAAACAGCCCACTGGTATTATACACGCGTCCGCATGAAAATGTACACCATACCGTGCCTTATCTGGATTTTTCTGATCTGGGAGAATATATGCGTACCACCAGGCCTTATGTTTACCCGATGGGATTTGCTCCAAAGCCGGGTTCAGAATACATTTTTTCTGCCTGGGTAAAAGATGCACAACCTGCTGGTAGTACCTCCGATCTGAAAGTGAGTATTAATGACGTTGACCGGCCCCTCACAGTAAAAGCTTCGGTAGAAGGATGGAAGCTGGTAGAGCTCAGATTTTATGCGGGTCCAGCCGCATCTTCTACTGCCCTAACCCTGTCTGCAGGCAGCGCTACTAGGATAGACGACATACGTATTTTACCTGTTGCCGGCAATATTAAAACGTTTGCTTATGATCCTCAAAACCAGCGACTCATGGCGCAATTGGATGAAAATAACCTGGCCACGCTGTATGAGTATGATGATGAAGGTACCCTGATCAGGTTAAAGAAGGAAACAGACCGGGGAATCATGACGATTAAAGAAAACCGCTCTTCCTACAGGGCGAAAAATTAACCGCTTTAATATTGAAAGATGAAGAAGTATCATATAAGTGGAAAGTTTATCATTTTATTCGTGTCGGCAGTAATGGTGGTTGGATTGGCCATAGGCGGCCGGCCTTTGCTGAGCAGCTGGTGGCCTCCCGTGAAAGAACAGGCAGTAGTAGCGGAAGAAGCAACCCATTTTCAACGGGAGGATGCTGCGTTGCTCGGACAGATCATTGCTATTTATAGGCGTGTCGATACGTTGTCTGTGATTGATATGGGAGGCAGTATCCGGATTAGTGATCCGGCGGAGCCGACAGAAAATGTCAATGCCACATTTAATTATTGCAGGAGAAATGCAGAAATGTATTATCAGCTGGGCGATAATGAAATGATCCAGCTGAAAGACGTGTGTATTTCGGCTAACCGGGGAATTGAGAAACTATTTGTTTCACCTCCCAAAGAGGTAGTGGCGGCTCCCCAGTTACCGGTGGATAGTATCATTGCACTCTGGGAGAGCGATAGCTATGCTATCAATGCCACGCACACCGATAATTTAACAACCGTGCAACTGCTTTGTGAACGCCATGTTACCTGTAAGGAGTTGAAAATTACCTATGACCGTAGTGCCGGGAAATTGAACAGCATTTATATGCGTTTAACCAACCTGGAAGATCCGCTGAACAGGAAGATGGACAGGGAGATCACCACGGTTTTCAATAAATGGAATGAGGTGATTACAGATGGCCGCCGGCTTAGTTTGTCTACCTACCTGCAGAAGGAAGGAGAGGGCTGGAAACCTGCTGCTGCCTATAGTAATTTCAGATTGATATCAACGCTTTAAGTGTTAACCTATTCACCATTAATGCCCTTTACCTATGGGTTATAGAAAATTAAATATTCTCTGTTACAGTGTATGCTGTGTACTGTTGATGCTGCTGGGAACGATTCATGTGGCAAACGCACAGGTAGAGTCTTACCAGAAAAGGCTACAGGGAAAGATAAAAAAAGGCGATACCCTTGTTATTAAGGATGAAAAATTCCGGAATGATGCCTTTGACTGGAAATCGATCAATAACAAGCTTGTAAGTAACGTCGTTACTTTCGGATTGTACAGGGATTCTACTTACCGCATTGATAAGCCTTTCAAGTGTGAGCTTGATCTGAAAATAGAATACTGGAGTCAGCCCGACCAGGACGATCCCATCACCATTGAGCATGCGCGGTTGAATATTGATTATGATACTGCGTGGCTGGCGCCCTACCAGGGAGAAAATATTTATTCTTTTACCAATGCCTATAAGGTAAAATTAACGGTCAACGATATCACGAGCAAAGAGCTGGGTACGGATCTGCCGGCAATTTTTTCGTTGAAAGGAGAGGTGATAGTAGACCGGCAGTATACCTCCAGTAAGGAAGGGGAATTGTCGATGACAGCATTTTTTAAATCCGGGGAAACGGAAGCTGCTCCCAAAAAACAGGGAAGAGCGGCCATGATGCCCATGGGTGCTACAGCCAATACGCCACCTTTAACGGGTATTATAAACGTTAACTGGAATGAGATCATACCCGGGCAGGAATATGACCTGGAGTGGACCTATATCGACGATGAATCCACCAATGGGCAGTTCATCACTGCAAACCGTTCCTCGATAACGGATGCGCAACTGGAAGCAATGTTCCGGAATAATTCCACCCGTATCACCACCGATCAGCATAACTACGATATCACGCTTTTGCATAGCAGCAAATACCTGTTGCTCCGTATCCGTTATGTGATCTATGTAAATGGTTTCCGGGAAGAACATCCCTGGGTTTACCAGGCAAAGCTGGCAAGTGGGGAAGTAGCCAGGGTACTGGATCTGAGCTGGCATCAACCTGGCTTTAACTGGCAATTCAGCGCCAGTTATGCGGAAGGGGGTAAGAAAAAAGAAGTAGTCGCTTATTTTGATGGGATTTTAAAGAACCGGCAAACGGTTACTATCAACAACGCAGATAAGAATGCAATATTGCAGGAGAATGTGTATGACGAGTATGGAAGGGTGGCAGCTAATATTTTGCCTGCACCTATTAACGCTACTGCTTTAACGTATTATGGGAGGCAAAATCTAAACGCGCTCAATAAAGTATATTCCTACAAGGATATTTACAACAACAGCACAGGTAGCTGCGTTGTAAAGCCAGCGCCGTTGGGAACGACAGGAGGAGCCGGTATGTACTATTCATCCGCCAACCCTTTTAAAGCGATGGATGCATCGATGAACTATGTTCCTGATGCCAACGGGTATCCTTTTGCGGTTACTGCCTATACCAATGATAATACAGGTCGTGTGCGGGTAAAGGGTGGAGTGGGAGATGTAATGCAGCCTAACCAGGACGAGGCATTGAATCATGCTACCAGGTACTTCTATGGAAAACCTGTACAATGGGAGCTGGACCGGCTGTTCGGTTCGAACGCGGGAAAAGCTTCGCACTTTTTGAAGAATATGACCATTGACCCCAATGGGCAGATCAGCATCAGCTATCTGAATGCTTCCGGTAAGCCGGTGGCCACTGCTTTAAGTGGCGGATCGCCCGGTAATGTGTTACCCCTGGCTTCAAAAGGGGTAACAGAACTGGTGGATGTGCCGGTCCTGGAACCAGCGTCTTTTGTGTTTGATCAGCAGGAACTGAAATTGAGGGGGGCCGCTACCTATCTCTGTGCGGTGCCGGATCATAATGCCAGCATCAGGTACCGGATAGATAAACTGATCAAGAAGTATAAAGAGAATGCGGTAGAGATCTGCAGTAATTGTTACTATGAACTGAAGATTGATGTGTATGATGATTGTAATAACAAGGTAGATGCGAATATAACACCGATTAAGATTGGGAGTCTTGCTCCCAACTGTGCGGACGATGGTAGTGTAGAAAACAGCTTTGTGGTAGACCTGGGAAAGGCCGGCGAGTATAGCATCCGCTTTGAATTGTCGCTGAACCCTGATGTCATTGCTGCCTATACCGATGACTTTATCAAGCGTAACACCAATTTGCAGCCGGAGTTCTATTTTATTATCAACCAGTTGAGAACAACTGATTTCACCGGCTGCGTGAGTGATTGTCATACCTGTGAAGTAGCGCTGGGTACAAAAGCGGAATTTCAACAAAGGGTCTGGCAGCGGATTGCCGACAATCAGGTGAATGCGACCTTGTACACCAATGACATAAATAACTGGAGCGGCCCCTTGTACGACATATTGAAGATGAGGTGCACTATTGCCTTGTTGAACTGCGTACCTGATCCATGTAAGGAGTTAAGAGAAACCCTGAAGCAGGATGTAAGTCCGGGTGGACAGTATGCGCAGTTCGACAGCTATGGCCGGCCGCTGGAACAGGCTGTGAATATCCTGGCAATTTATTTCAGAACAATATTCCCGGTCGATACTGTTGGTGGTTCCCGTTATGAGTCAACCAAGATTATCAATGTTGATGGGATAAGTATATCGCCCTGTGATGCCAACTTTACATTGGAGGACCTGGTGAAGAACTGGAGACCGGAATGGACAGATCTGTTTTTGCCATATCATTGGGAGTATTGTGCCCTGCAAAGCTGTGAAAGCCTGTCTGCTGTGAAGCGTTGGGATGAAAAGATCACTTCCCTGTGTTTAAAAGCATCGGACCTTCCAAAATATGTGGGTAGTAATTATGATCGTACTAATCCGACCTGGTTACTGAATGCCGATCCTTTTATGACAAACAGCGCAGCACAGCCCTACATCGCGAGTTTTGTTAACGATCTTAACAACTATTCCAGGAACCGGACGCCGTATAAAAGCAGCACTTACAATAACAAGAATATCTGGCAGTATGTTGATTATCTGCTCTATTGTGCCGACAGCACAGGGAATACCAATGCTACTGCAGATGTAACTTTTGTATCCCGCTGGAATAACTGTGTACCACAGACGCAGTGTCGGGTACCTGACAGGGAATGGCTGGCTTACGCGGAGTATTATTTCCAGTTGAAGGAGATCTATTATCAGCGTATCCGCGATGCGACGTGCGGTGATATCTGTAAAATAGGTCGTCCGTTGCCGATGCTGGGAGAAAGTTGTGCCACCGTGTCAGACTTTTCTTTCGCAGAAGATTCATTGGGCAATTGCAGTGCTGGAACAAAGCGGGTGCGGGTTAATTTCGAAGGAAACCGTTTTGCTATGGAAACGCGGGTGGCTGTTACATATTCCACAGGGACAACCAATACTTCGGAGATATTAATATTTGGTGCAGGAGATCGATATAAGACCATATGCATTCCACAATATCTTCCTTTGAGTGTGTTAAAAGTTGATTCGGTTTATTGCAGGAACAGTGGGGCTGTGTCTTTCCCTCCGAAAGGGGCGGTTGCGGTGCCATGTAGGACGGATTATACGGTGGCGGTGGATATTATAATACATAGTACATTAGGTTATAAGATAACATTTTTGTCTCCGCTATCAACTGATGTTGAGTATGTATTTACTCTGAAAATTGGGACAAATCCAAACAATATAGTTACTGTTAAGATGAACCCACCTGATCCGGTTTATATTGGGTCAGTCTATATTGGTACTGATAGTCCAACGCCGGCAGAACAGCAAATTACGGTACTTTCTTATACCTGTAACGACCCCACCGGCGGCTGCTCTCCTTTATTCAGGAATAAGATTTCCCGTATGGAGAGAATAGACTATGATCAGACTTTCTCCATGAATCCGGATTCTTTAAGGAACGATGGTTTTGCGCAGGTAGCAAATCTGGTGGCAGACAATTGTGCTAATAATGCAGATGTATGGATGTCGCAATTGGAGGAAGGACTTAGTGGATATACTTCTGCCGCGAAAAATGTACTTCGTCAGAAATTGATTGAAGTGTGCAAACTGGGTGGGGATACTGCTCACTTAAACGGTGCGAGTGCGGCAGTGCCTGGTGCTACTGCGGAGGGTTATCGTTCCTTCAAGGATGTGATGTTGGGTGTATTGGGCGCAGGTAGTATTACAATGAAGAATAATCCCTGGATTCTTTCCGGGCCATATCCATTTAATGTGAAAGCACAAACAGCAGAAGCGGTTATCGGCAACACAAACCCGGCTATCTGCGCCCGTTTGAGTGCTTTGCAGGCAACCTATAACAGCAGTGCTGCGGGACGCACATTCTTGAAATACCTCACAGATACGTATGGCAGTGCGATGAATCTCAAACAGGAGGAGTTGGATCAGCTGATAAAAAGTTGTGGTAACTGCCGGTATCTGCTGACCAGCCAGCTTACACTGCCGGTATTCCTGGAAGTAAATACAAAAGGATGTATTACACCTGCTGAGTTCACTGCCGGAATGACGGCTCTTAACCAGGAGCCATGGTCAGGCGGACTGGACAACACGAAGGATAATTATGAAACCATTGTGGCCACTTATCTGAACCACCGCTGGGGCTTTTCGCTGGGATATTCGGATTATGATGACTACAGGCAGAAGGTAACGGCGGGTACTTCGGCGTTGCTCTGCAATGAACCGGTATTCAGGTCAGTAACCCCTGATCCTGCTGAGTGTTTGATGGGAATGATAGATGGAGCAATTGCGGGTGGTCGTCGTCGTTATGTAGTATATATTGATTCTGTACGACAGGATTTCCGTAGACAATACGTTACCGTATGTGCTGCTACAAGGGCTACTGCTAATCTGAAAACGCAGCAGCAGCTTTATCATTTCACGCTTTATTATTATGATCAGGCGGGTAACCTGGTGAGAACCGTACCACCGGAAGGGGTGGATGTACTGAGTGCAGCGAGACTGAACACCACTACCACGGAAGTTCCTGCTGACTTTACCTGTAATTACAATGGAGATAACGTCAATACAAGTCTGCCATTAACATTGACGGAGTTGACTAACTCCCTGAATATTCAAACCGGCGTAGCAGTAGAAATGTGGATTAAAGGCCGGCCAACGGGAGCTACCCAGGTGTTGACTCCTACCTCCAATAATAATTACTTCTTTACTACCTGCATTAGCAGCACCTATTGCTATATCTCGATTTATAAGATGAATCCGGAGACTAATGCTATCAGTATTGCAAGGAGTAGTCATATAGCGGTGCCCATTACGGCTTTTAGCGGTGGCAACTGGCTACACCTGGTAGTACAGGGACCTAATTTGATGGATGGGGTACTGAGTACTTATGTAAATGGTCAATTACTGAATAATGATACGAAAGCACCGCCAGCGCCTTGCGCCTGGGAGATTACGGTTGGTACAGGCGGAGTATCTATCACCAATGATCTCAGTGATCTGAAGCACTTAAGAACATATAACCGTCAGCTTACGGCCGATGAAATATGGATCAACTCCCAGGAGCCTTGTATGGCACAGATGGCGGGCCTGGACGCGAAGCGTTTCTGGGGTCGTTTTAATGTACCGGCTAACGGTGCGCCGGGAACGGTAGGTGGTCCGAATTCCAATACTGAAGTACGGCCTATGCCGGTGCAGCCTCAACACAGGCTTGCTACCGATTATGCCTATACTTCTTTAAACCAGGTATCGAAACAGAAGACTCCGGATGCCGGTGTCAGCGGTTTCTGGTACGATTACCTGGGAAGACTGATTGCCTCACGAAATGCAAAACAGTGGGCCCGAAATAACAATTATAACTATTCAGTATATGATGAACTCGGCCGTATTACAGAGAATGGCGAGGTTTTTAGTAACGTCAGTATTTTTGAACCTGGTTTTATTATAAACTATGGGGATCTATTGGTGAGTCCCGTTTCAAATCCTGAGCGCATTTATACTTTCTACGACAGCCCCATGCTGCCCTCCGGCTTGGGTACACAGGATAACCTTAGAAATAGGGTCTCAGCTCAGTACCGGTATGTTGCCGCCTCTACAGGAGGAACTACGACTGATAATTTTGTTTACAGCTATGATCTGCTTGGGAATGTGAAAACGTTCTGGCATGGGAATGGGTTGTCCGACTACAAACGGACAGATTACAATTATGACCTGATCAGTGGAAAAGTGAATGCGGTTCGTTATCAGCCCGGAAAAGATGATCAGTTCTATTATGCCTATACATATGATGCAGAAAACAGGTTAGTAGAGGCAAAATCCGGTATCAGCAGTGTATCTGTCGACAAGTGGGAGATTAGTGGTGCAGTTACAGATGCCTTCTATCGCTACTATAAACATGGCCCACTCAGCCGCATGGAGTATCTTCGTAATGCCATACAGGGTATAGATTACGCCTATACGTTGCAAGGTTGGTTGAAAGGTGTTAACGGCAACTATCTATCGCCAGTATCCGATATGGGAAGGGATGGTGACCCTTCGGGAACGAAGGCGCATTTTGCCAAAGACGTAGCCTCGTATTCACTGGATTACTTCCAGGGTGACTATACTCCTATTGGCAAGCCTCCCACTGTTACGAATCCGTTCGCATTGGAATGGGAGAGTAAGGCCGCTGATATTGCAGGTCAGGATTTGTATAATGGGAACATCGCCCGTTCAGAGCTTGCCCTGAAAGGCATAAACGGAGGGAATCCGATAGGCTATAGCTACCGCTACGACCAGTTGAACCGGTTACGAACCATGCGTCAGCATACACTAGTGGGAGGGGCCACCACCTGGGAAATGGGTACTACTCCTCCAACACCCTATGCAGAAGATATTACTTATGATGCCAGCGGTAATATTCTCACGTATAACCGTAATAATATGAGCGGTGCGCCGATGGACCGGCTCACTTATAACTATCCGCGGAATGGTGGTGGGCAGCTTACCCGTAACCGGTTGAGATATGTCAGGGATGGGATCACATTGCCACTTTATCCAGGTGTCGATATTGGAAATCAGGCTCCAGCTGTAGAAACAGCAAGTGAGATTGGGAATGTAACGGGTGACGCCTACCAGTATGACGAAATTGGTAACCTGATAAAGGATGGAAACGACGTATCTGAAATAGAATGGAATATTATTGGAAAAATCAAGAGCTTTAAGAAAGGAACGCTTAAAACAGAGTATTTTTACGATCCGGTAGGTAACAGGTCGAGGAAAGTGGTGGAAACGTCTGCACAAAACTTTACTACCACCTTTTATGAAAGGGACGTAAACGGGAACGTGTTAGCTACCTACGAACATAAAACAGGGTCAGCAGATATCATATGGAAAGAGCAGTATCTTTATGGTAGCAGCCGTCTGGGTGTGTGGAAGCCTAATATGAAACTGGGTTCTACCGCTACAAAGGATGCCCTGTGGACCGCAGTTAATAACCGGGAATACGAGATTACGAATCACCTGGGAAATGTGCTGACGACGATTACGGACAACAAGACACCAACAGGTAGCGTGTATGATGTGACGCTTAGCAGTGCCGTGGATTATTCGCCGTTTGGAATGCAGTTGGTTGGAAGGAAGATGAATGGAGGTGGTTATCGTTATGGGTTTAATGGGAAGGAGAATGATAATGAAATCAAGGGGGAAGGGAATAGTTTAGACTTCGGAGCAAGGATATATGATCCAAGGATAGGAAAGTTCTTGTCTATAGATCCATTAACTCCGAAATACCCAGAGCTTACACCATATCAGTTCGCAAATAACAGCCCTATACAAGCTATAGATCTTGATGGCCTAGAGGCAGTTTTACCAGCTAATGCTTATAAAGGGTCATCCCTACAGGGCATAGAAAAGGCATCAGATATTAGTATGAAATATTTGAAAGGGGCTGCTAAGGCTGTAATGAATTGGGCAGAGAAGGTTAATCCTTGGAATGTTTCAGAGCAAAGATTTAATGAGAGAGCAGAAGAGTTTGGAGGATTAGTGCAAGCTGTTAGGCATCCAGTGCAAGCGGCAGGTAATATTAAGGCTGCGGTGAAAGATTGGGGAGGAAGAGTGGTAAGTGATAACCCAGAGGTTGCAGGTTATGCGTTTGGCCAAGGGTTATCTTTTGCAGGAGAGCTTTATTTGGGGAAGAGGTTTGCATCTCCGGCTATGGCTAATTATGAAGGAAATAGCATCCTGCGCAAAGCACTGAAAGATGGAGTGAAAATTATTATAGCAACAACAGAAGATGATAAGGCTTATTTAAGATCAATGGGGGCACAGGCGCTGTATATGGATGGTGAAGGAAGAGGAGGAAGCATACTAATTAGTAACGGAGCATCTCGGCCTCAAATTTTAGAGGAAGCAATCCACCATCAACAACGATTAAAGTATGGTGCAGAGTATGTACAGGATGTTCTAAATAAGGCTCGTTTAGAAATAGATGCTCAAGACCAACTGTTAAGGATTGGTAAGAAAGAAGGTTGGTCTACTTCTGAGATTTCTGAAATTCAAAAAGCAAAGGGGAGTTGGCAGGATCATTTAAAGAAGCTGGAGGCTAAGAAGTCATCTAATTAAGATACTATGGAAATAGAGGTTTTAAAAATTTATAATACAAGTTTGGGTATGATTGGGATTTTAGAATTTCCTGATGGGATTATACCTAAAGTTAACATGAAGTTGAAGAAAGGAAAGGATGTTTATTTAATAAGAGGGATAGCCTTTAATCAACCTATAGAGTTTGAAGGAGATAGTAATTACGCTTGTATCCTGGATGTTCAAGGATCAATTATTAACGTTGGCGATATCTTAAAAGTTGAATAAAATATTAATTTTTACTTCGATAAATAATGGGGTTTGTCTACGACTAACCCCATTATTTATGAGCAAAAGCCTTCTTTGTCCTGGCGTTTTGTAACAGGCTATCAATAGTATATAAAATGCAGTGTTTATCTTCTTCAGGCAATGAGCTGATCTCATTAAGGCGCTGCAACATGGCCGGATCTTTAAATGTATTACTGTTGGCAGCTTCGCCCAGTAAATAACCCACCGTTGTGTCCAAGAGTCGGGCTAAGGTTTTAGCCACTTCAATGGAAGGGAGCATCTCATCACGTTCATACTTACCCACGACAGTATAAGAAGTCTTCATTTGTTTTGCCAACTCTTGCTGGGAAAGGTTTTTAGCTTCCCTGCACTCTCTAACTCTTTTACCGAAAGTAGCCATTTTTAAACTGGATTAGGTACTAAATGACCGTATAATACGGTGTTTGTACAAATATATAGTACTTAAAGGCTACAGAAAAATCTGAAAAAGTTTGTCAAATAAATATGATTAAGTATGTTTGTATCGGATTAGGTACAAAAAATATTTTTTCTATGTTGACAAGCAGTAATAGACAAATCAAACTACAACCCAAACACCGGGATCAATCAGGCACTCATACAGTAGTGCCGTGGCTCAATATCAGCGGTGTGTGGTTAGAGGAACTGGGTTTTAAAGTGGGTGATATGGTAAAAATTACCACCCGTGACCGGTTGCTGATCATAGAGCCACTGGAAGGAACAGAGCAGGCCGCGCATGAATATAAGTCTGCCTTACAGGAAATGAAGCAGGCGTTGAAAAAGCTGGCGCAATGAACATACAGGAGATCAAACAGCAGCTTACGTTATCGTCTGTATTGCAGCACTACGGCTTAAAGCCAGATAAGCACCTGCGGTTACAGTGTCCGTTCCATGATGATAAAACGCCGAGCCTGCAGGTGTACTATAAAACGCATACCTGTTATTGTTTTAGTTCTAACTGTAAAACACATGGCAAGGCATTAGACGTGATCGATTTTGTGATGCATAAGGAAAGCTGCAGCAAACATGAGGCTATCCAGAAGTGCAAACAATTAATCGGTGGCCCCGTATATCAAACTTACGTTCCCTCACCGCCCGGTATATCTATACTGGGCAATATGTTTATCTATTTTAGGAATGCGGTACATCACAGCAAGCCAGCGCAGGAGTATATACGTAGCCGCGGGCTGGATGCTACTGTTTTAGAGATCGGTTATAATACGGCGCAGTTCCATCATGGTAACCGCAGAGATGAAACCTTTATCCGTTGCTGTGTAGATGTAGGGTTGTTATCGCCGTGGGGTACTAATAGCCGTGATGGCGGGCAGGCTTATAAACCTTTTGCTAAGTACTGTATCGTGTTCGCGTTGCGTGACCGTAGTAACCAGGTGTGTGGTCTGTACTTCCGCAGTACTATTAATGATGAAGATCAGAAACACTTTTATTTAAAAGAGCGTCGGGGTCTGTATCCTGGCTATCCTAAAGTTGAAACTGAGCGTTTAATCCTTACCGAGGCTATTATAGATGCTGCTACTCTACTACAGCAGTCCGCTATTACAAAGGATTACAGTGTATTATCCTGCTACGGAACCAATGGTTTTACACAGGAACACTGGACAGCAGTTAAATCCTTGCCATCCTTAAAGGAAATCATTTTTGCCTTTGATGGTGACGAAGCAGGTAGTAAAGCGGTCGCTAAATATGCGGCAGTGCTGCGTGAGCAGCTGCCGTATATTGTTATTACAACGCTTACCGTTCCTGCTGGCGAGGATATTAACAGCATGGCCTTATCCCATGAACCGGATATTTTTGTTCACCTGCTTAGTGAACGGAAAGATTTTTTTCTTTCATCTGAAAGTAAAACACCGGAACCCGCTACGTTGGCTGCTGGAAAGGAGCAATTACCTGGAGGTCTGGATACTACGAATCCTTATAAACTATGCTATAGTACAGAGGGTATATCTTATTATGTGCAGGGTGGCATCAGCAAGCAGTTGGATAGTATGAAAGTAACACTAGTGATAGAGCGGAAGGATAACAGCCAGAAAAGCCGTAACAAGTTGGATCTGTACGAAGATAAGCAAGTGGATAAACTGAGCAGAGAGGTGAGCGAAAAACTATTGCTTGATAAATCCTTGTTGGATGCGGATCTGTACCGGTTAACGGATCTTCTGGACGAATACCGGGAAAAGGCTCTTATTAAACCGGGCGGGGATACCGGGTCTGTTACAGGTGTGTATCCCCTTACGCTACAGGAACGTACAGTATCCGAAAGTTTTTTAAAGGCACCTGATCTGATCACCAGATTAAATGATCTGTTAGGACAGGCGGGCATAGTAGGAGAGGAAACGAACCGTTTATTTTTACTGCTGATCGCTATCAGTTATAAGATGCCCGAAACCCTGCACGCGCTGATACAAGGTAGTAGCGGTAGTGGAAAGACGCGGTTGTTAAAACAAATATCTGATTGCATCCCGCAGGAGAAAGTCACGAAGTTAACCCGCGTCAGTGATAAGGTGTTGTATAATTACCCGGAACATTATTTTGTAAACCGGTTGTTATGCCTTGAAGATATAGACGGGCTGAGCGAGGAAGCAGAGTTTGCGTTCCGGGAGTTGCAGAGCAACGGAGAGCTGAACAGTGCTACCAGTATCAAGCTGGATAATGGACAGATCACCAGCGGCCAGAAAACAGTAAAGGGGCCTATTGCCTCTCTGGCCTGTACTACGCGGGGAGAAATATATGAGGACAATATGAGCCGTGTGTTCCTGTTGGCAGTGGATGAAAGTACAGAACAGACCGGTCGCATTATTAACTATCAGAACAGTAAGGCATCCGGAGAGATCGACGGTAAGAAAGAGCAGGAAACAAAACAGTTTATACAAAATCTTGTACGCTGTTTACAGTCGTGCCAGGTGGTTAATCCTTATGCCAGTAAGTTACAGTTACCACAGGACGCACATAAGATCAGGCGTTTAAATGACCTGTTTTTAAACTTTGTAAAAATGGTAACACAGGTACATCAGTACCAAAGAAAAAAAGATAGTAAGGGTCGTTTAATTACAGAAATATCCGATCTTGAAACGGCGGTAGCTATTATGTTCGATAGTATTGTGCTGAAGGTGGACGAGTTAGATGGAAGTCTGCGGCAGTTTTTTGAGCAGCTGAAGTGCTGGCTACGCAAGGAGTACAGCGAAAATTATAAAACGGCTGTTTTTAGTCTGCGGGAAGTTCGTCAGGGAATGCGTTGTAGTAAAATGCAGGTGTTCCGTTGTTTTAATGATCTTGGGCGCCTTGAATATGTACGTCAGCAGGGCGGCCATGCTAACCGCGGGTTTACCTATCAGGTCATCTACTGGGATAATTACGAAGCCTTACGGGCAAGGGTGAAGCAGCACCTGCAAACGCAAATCGACCTGCTTAGAAATGTTACGCCAGCCGCCTCTATGTTACACCAGTGAAACACCAGCGAAACGCCAGAATCTTCTGCCATAGCCTAAATGTGCGCTGGCGTAACGTGTAACAAAAAAGTGTTCAAGCCCCCTTTTAGAAAAGTATCATACCTATACCGGAATCACCGTATCGTTAGCCCTTCCTTTTATTTTATCACAAAATAATATCATTAGTTATGTACCCGATCATAGATAGCTTTAAAAGCTATCTGTCCGTACTGGGATACAGCAGCACTACGCAAAGTATGCTGTCTGCGTGTATCCGTGACTTTTTGGAGTATGGGCAGTATAGCAGTATACAGCAGATCCAGCCAGTAGATATTAGCGTGTTTTATGAATGGCTGCATGAACGGCCGCTAAAACGTGGTGAAGGCGGCGCCTTGAGCGAAATGATGATCAGTCATTACGTGTATGCGTTAAAGGTATTTTTTAGCTGGCAGCTTGAAACCGGAGGCATTGCCAGTAATCCGGTTAGTTTATTGAAATTTAAAAGTCCAGGACGCGGCCATCGGGAACCCTTAACAGCGGGGGAAATAGAAGCCTTGTTTGCTGTGGCAGTCACCTGCAGGGAACATGCTATGCTGCATCTGTTTTATAGTTGCGGGCTAAGGCGTAGCGAGGCCGTACGGCTGGGGTTATCCGATGTTCACTTTAGACAGCGGTTACTATATGTAAGGTCCGGCAAGGGTGACAGACGGCGGGTAATCCCGTTAACGGAGCGGGTTGCGGTTAGTCTGGAGCAATATGTATTACAGGAGCGGGGTAGGGCCAGGTATACCGGTACTGCATTTATGCTTAATAACATGGGTAGGGCTATGCGTGGTGATAGTTATGCGACCCTGCTTAAATCTTTATTGCGCAAAGCAGGTATGCGGAAGTGTATCAGCCTGCATCATCTGCGCCATAGTATAGCTACCCATCTTTTACAAAGTGGTATGAGCATGGAGTATGTACGTGACTTTTTAGGACATAAATGCCTTGAATCCACGCAGATCTATGCGCGGCCCGGATCACATCAATTACAAGCCTTATGACACTATATGAATATCTTGAAAAGCACTACACACCTGCTACGGTGGAAAGTTATCACCGTGAAATATCTATCTTTTTAAGTACTTACACAGCTGCACCTATGGCTACTTATGCAGAGTTAATCGGTTACTTAAGTGTTTTACGAGAGCGTTATAATAATGCTGCCACCTTAAACCGCATCCTATGTAGTATTAAAGTGTACTATGATTATTTATGTAGCACCGGTAGCCGTAATGATCATCCTGCCCGTTCTATCCTGCTCAGGGATCAGCGTAGCCGTGATGTACAGTTGCAGGATCTGTTTACCGGGGAAGAACTGGAAAAGTTATTGGGCCGTAAAGAGCGTTATCGGGCGTTGTATTGCCGTAACCGGGTGTTAGTGGGGCTATTAATCTATCAGGGATTAAAACCGCAAGAAATGGCCGCTGTATGCTTTACAGACGTGAATCTGGAAGCAGGGAATATCTACATAAGATCTACTCCTACTACTAACAGTCGTACATTATCATTAAAGCCCAGTCAGATCCTGTTGTTATATACCTGGTTGCAGCAGGTGCGTCCGCAGTTATTAAAGAGCGCTGATAGCGCTGCACTGCTGATCGGCCACAGAGGGCGCCCCATGAGTGCGGATGATATAGTAAAGCATGTAATCAAGAGTTACAAAGATGCTTATCCCGGACGGGCAGTAACGGCGCAGGCTATACGTGGCAGCGTGGTAGCTAACCTGCTGGCTCAGGGCCATGATATTAGTGTTGTGCAGCAGTTCGCAGGGCATAAATATCCATCGAGTACAGAACGCTATAAACAAAGCGGGGTAGAGGTGTTAAAAGTCGCGATAGAACAGTATCATCCGATGAGATAAACCCCGCCCGTGCTGATATGGAATAATGCTTCTTTAGCAGTGTAAAGCCCTGGCATGTGAAAAGGTCTCCCTCTGGCCGTCGGCGGCAAAAACCCGCGCCAGGGCTCCGCTGCGCTGCGCCCTGTCACGGTTTTTGCGCGCTCGCCGTCCGCCGGTCGGGTAGCCTGCCAGTCTGGCGGGCTGTTTTTAAGGAAGGTTGCCTCTGTGGTCGCCAGCCTTCGGCTACCTCATTTTTGTCCGCCCCCTGCCGTCCCCCCGGGCCTTGCATTTTTGATTTTGCCGTCCGCTAGCGCTCCCGGCGAGACAAAGGTCGAAGGCGCGGCCTGCTGTGGCTCCGTTTGTGCAAGGCCCTTCCGCTGCGCTCCAGGGCCTGCACAAACTCTCACCCCAGCGGCCCGGGGGGAATGGCGGGCGGGGGCGGAGTATCGCTTCTTAAAAAACGAACAGATAAACGTGCGTACGTTAAGGATGGTAGCTTCGTGGGAACGGTTCCGCGGAGAATAAGACTGCGCGAACACCAGCGCCAGTCCCCTGATCACCTGTAGTACTATCTTGCTTCCGTCCTGGTAAGATGATGTGATCAGCAGCAGAACATAGGCTGGACGGTAGTTCTATGGCCATCTTCTGAATATAACATGAGCGGCAGTAACACATCATCTTACCAGGACGGTTACCTGCATTTTACCCGCCTGCATTTTTTTCTTTCAAATGGGAAAACAGATGAAATAAAAAGATATATTTATAGTAGTTCTTTGATTATTCGCCGTTTGGAATGCAGTTGGTTGGAAGGAAGATGAATGGAGGTGGTTATCGTTATGGGTTTAATGGGAAGGAGAATGATAATGAAATCAAGGGGGAAGGGAATAGTTTAGACTTCGGAGCAAGGATATATGATCCAAGGATAGGAAAGTTCTTGTCTATAGATCCATTAACTCCGAAATACCCAGAGCTTACACCATATCAGTTCGCAAATAACAGCCCTATACAAGCTATAGATCTTGATGGCCTAGAGGCAGTTTTACCAGCTAATGCTTATAAAGGGTCATCCCTACAGGGCATAGAAAAGGCATCAGATATTAGTATGAAATATTTGAAAGGGGCTGCTAAGGCTGTAATGAATTGGGCAGAGAAGGTTAATCCTTGGAATGTTTCAGAGCAAAGATTTAATGAGAGAGCAGAAGAGTTTGGAGGATTAGTGCAAGCTGTTAGGCATCCAGTGCAAGCGGCAGGTAATATTAAGGCTGCGGTGAAAGATTGGGGAGGAAGAGTGGTAAGTGATAACCCAGAGGTTGCAGGTTATGCGTTTGGCCAAGGGTTATCTTTTGCAGGAGAGCTTTATTTGGGGAAGAGGTTTGCATCTCCGGCTATGGCTAATTATGAAGGAAATAGCATCCTGCGCAAAGCACTGAAAGATGGAGTGAAAATTATTATAGCAACAACAGAAGATGATAAGGCTTATTTAAGATCAATGGGGGCACAGGCGCTGTATATGGATGGTGAAGGAAGAGGAGGAAGCATACTAATTAGTAACGGAGCATCTCGGCCTCAAATTTTAGAGGAAGCAATCCACCATCAACAACGATTAAAGTATGGTGCAGAGTATGTACAGGATGTTCTAAATAAGGCTCGTTTAGAAATAGATGCTCAAGACCAACTGTTAAGGATTGGTAAGAAAGAAGGTTGGTCTACTTCTGAGATTTCTGAAATTCAAAAAGCAAAGGGGAGTTGGCAGGATCATTTAAAGAAGCTGGAGGCTAAGAAGTCATCTAATTAAGATACTATGGAAATAGAGGTTTTAAAAATTTATAATACAAGTTTGGGTATGATTGGGATTTTAGAATTTCCTGATGGGATTATACCTAAAGTTAACATGAAGTTGAAGAAAGGAAAGGATGTTTATTTAATAAGAGGGATAGCCTTTAATCAACCTATAGAGTTTGAAGGAGATAGTAATTACGCTTGTATCCTGGATGTTCAAGGATCAATTATTAACGTTGGCGATATCTTAAAAGTTGAATAAAATATTAATTTTTACTTCGATAAATAATGGGGTTTGTCTACGACTAACCCCATTATTTATGAGCAAAAGCCTTCTTTGTCCTGGCGTTTTGTAACAGGCTATCAATAGTATATAAAATGCAGTGTTTATCTTCTTCAGGCAATGAGCTGATCTCATTAAGGCGCTGCAACATGGCCGGATCTTTAAATGTATTACTGTTGGCAGCTTCGCCCAGTAAATAACCCACCGTTGTGTCCAAGAGTCGGGCTAAGGTTTTAGCCACTTCAATGGAAGGGAGCATCTCATCACGTTCATACTTACCCACGACAGTATAAGAAGTCTTCATTTGTTTTGCCAACTCTTGCTGGGAAAGGTTTTTAGCTTCCCTGCACTCTCTAACTCTTTTACCGAAAGTAGCCATTTTTAAACTGGATTAGGTACTAAATGACCGTATAATACGGTGTTTGTACAAATATATAGTACTTAAAGGCTACAGAAAAATCTGAAAAAGTTTGTCAAATAAATATGATTAAGTATGTTTGTATCGGATTAGGTACAAAAAATATTTTTTCTATGTTGACAAGCAGTAATAGACAAATCAAACTACAACCCAAACACCGGGATCAATCAGGCACTCATACAGTAGTGCCGTGGCTCAATATCAGCGGTGTGTGGTTAGAGGAACTGGGTTTTAAAGTGGGTGATATGGTAAAAATTACCACCCGTGACCGGTTGCTGATCATAGAGCCACTGGAAGGAACAGAGCAGGCCGCGCATGAATATAAGTCTGCCTTACAGGAAATGAAGCAGGCGTTGAAAAAGCTGGCGCAATGAACATACAGGAGATCAAACAGCAGCTTACGTTATCGTCTGTATTGCAGCACTACGGCTTAAAGCCAGATAAGCACCTGCGGTTACAGTGTCCGTTCCATGATGATAAAACGCCGAGCCTGCAGGTGTACTATAAAACGCATACCTGTTATTGTTTTAGTTCTAACTGTAAAACACATGGCAAGGCATTAGACGTGATCGATTTTGTGATGCATAAGGAAAGCTGCAGCAAACATGAGGCTATCCAGAAGTGCAAACAATTAATCGGTGGCCCCGTATATCAAACTTACGTTCCCTCACCGCCCGGTATATCTATACTGGGCAATATGTTTATCTATTTTAGGAATGCGGTACATCACAGCAAGCCAGCGCAGGAGTATATACGTAGCCGCGGGCTGGATGCTACTGTTTTAGAGATCGGTTATAATACGGCGCAGTTCCATCATGGTAACCGCAGAGATGAAACCTTTATCCGTTGCTGTGTAGATGTAGGGTTGTTATCGCCGTGGGGTACTAATAGCCGTGATGGCGGGCAGGCTTATAAACCTTTTGCTAAGTACTGTATCGTGTTCGCGTTGCGTGACCGTAGTAACCAGGTGTGTGGTCTGTACTTCCGCAGTACTATTAATGATGAAGATCAGAAACACTTTTATTTAAAAGAGCGTCGGGGTCTGTATCCTGGCTATCCTAAAGTTGAAACTGAGCGTTTAATCCTTACCGAGGCTATTATAGATGCTGCTACTCTACTACAGCAGTCCGCTATTACAAAGGATTACAGTGTATTATCCTGCTACGGAACCAATGGTTTTACACAGGAACACTGGACAGCAGTTAAATCCTTGCCATCCTTAAAGGAAATCATTTTTGCCTTTGATGGTGACGAAGCAGGTAGTAAAGCGGTCGCTAAATATGCGGCAGTGCTGCGTGAGCAGCTGCCGTATATTGTTATTACAACGCTTACCGTTCCTGCTGGCGAGGATATTAACAGCATGGCCTTATCCCATGAACCGGATATTTTTGTTCACCTGCTTAGTGAACGGAAAGATTTTTTTCTTTCATCTGAAAGTAAAACACCGGAACCCGCTACGTTGGCTGCTGGAAAGGAGCAATTACCTGGAGGTCTGGATACTACGAATCCTTATAAACTATGCTATAGTACAGAGGGTATATCTTATTATGTGCAGGGTGGCATCAGCAAGCAGTTGGATAGTATGAAAGTAACACTAGTGATAGAGCGGAAGGATAACAGCCAGAAAAGCCGTAACAAGTTGGATCTGTACGAAGATAAGCAAGTGGATAAACTGAGCAGAGAGGTGAGCGAAAAACTATTGCTTGATAAATCCTTGTTGGATGCGGATCTGTACCGGTTAACGGATCTTCTGGACGAATACCGGGAAAAGGCTCTTATTAAACCGGGCGGGGATACCGGGTCTGTTACAGGTGTGTATCCCCTTACGCTACAGGAACGTACAGTATCCGAAAGTTTTTTAAAGGCACCTGATCTGATCACCAGATTAAATGATCTGTTAGGACAGGCGGGCATAGTAGGAGAGGAAACGAACCGTTTATTTTTACTGCTGATCGCTATCAGTTATAAGATGCCCGAAACCCTGCACGCGCTGATACAAGGTAGTAGCGGTAGTGGAAAGACGCGGTTGTTAAAACAAATATCTGATTGCATCCCGCAGGAGAAAGTCACGAAGTTAACCCGCGTCAGTGATAAGGTGTTGTATAATTACCCGGAACATTATTTTGTAAACCGGTTGTTATGCCTTGAAGATATAGACGGGCTGAGCGAGGAAGCAGAGTTTGCGTTCCGGGAGTTGCAGAGCAACGGAGAGCTGAACAGTGCTACCAGTATCAAGCTGGATAATGGACAGATCACCAGCGGCCAGAAAACAGTAAAGGGGCCTATTGCCTCTCTGGCCTGTACTACGCGGGGAGAAATATATGAGGACAATATGAGCCGTGTGTTCCTGTTGGCAGTGGATGAAAGTACAGAACAGACCGGTCGCATTATTAACTATCAGAACAGTAAGGCATCCGGAGAGATCGACGGTAAGAAAGAGCAGGAAACAAAACAGTTTATACAAAATCTTGTACGCTGTTTACAGTCGTGCCAGGTGGTTAATCCTTATGCCAGTAAGTTACAGTTACCACAGGACGCACATAAGATCAGGCGTTTAAATGACCTGTTTTTAAACTTTGTAAAAATGGTAACACAGGTACATCAGTACCAAAGAAAAAAAGATAGTAAGGGTCGTTTAATTACAGAAATATCCGATCTTGAAACGGCGGTAGCTATTATGTTCGATAGTATTGTGCTGAAGGTGGACGAGTTAGATGGAAGTCTGCGGCAGTTTTTTGAGCAGCTGAAGTGCTGGCTACGCAAGGAGTACAGCGAAAATTATAAAACGGCTGTTTTTAGTCTGCGGGAAGTTCGTCAGGGAATGCGTTGTAGTAAAATGCAGGTGTTCCGTTGTTTTAATGATCTTGGGCGCCTTGAATATGTACGTCAGCAGGGCGGCCATGCTAACCGCGGGTTTACCTATCAGGTCATCTACTGGGATAATTACGAAGCCTTACGGGCAAGGGTGAAGCAGCACCTGCAAACGCAAATCGACCTGCTTAGAAATGTTACGCCAGCCGCCTCTATGTTACACCAGTGAAACACCAGCGAAACGCCAGAATCTTCTGCCATAGCCTAAATGTGCGCTGGCGTAACGTGTAACAAAAAAGTGTTCAAGCCCCCTTTTAGAAAAGTATCATACCTATACCGGAATCACCGTATCGTTAGCCCTTCCTTTTATTTTATCACAAAATAATATCATTAGTTATGTACCCGATCATAGATAGCTTTAAAAGCTATCTGTCCGTACTGGGATACAGCAGCACTACGCAAAGTATGCTGTCTGCGTGTATCCGTGACTTTTTGGAGTATGGGCAGTATAGCAGTATACAGCAGATCCAGCCAGTAGATATTAGCGTGTTTTATGAATGGCTGCATGAACGGCCGCTAAAACGTGGTGAAGGCGGCGCCTTGAGCGAAATGATGATCAGTCATTACGTGTATGCGTTAAAGGTATTTTTTAGCTGGCAGCTTGAAACCGGAGGCATTGCCAGTAATCCGGTTAGTTTATTGAAATTTAAAAGTCCAGGACGCGGCCATCGGGAACCCTTAACAGCGGGGGAAATAGAAGCCTTGTTTGCTGTGGCAGTCACCTGCAGGGTATAATGGTCCCCGAAAAAAGGTCCGGTATTTAAGATAGAAAAAATCATCTTAAATTGCCAAAGTAATGACTAAAAAGAGCAGACGTAAATTTACCGGGGACTTCAAAGCAAAAGTTGTATTAGAAGCCCTGAAGGAGCGCAGCACAATTGAGGAGCTGGCGAAGAAGTATGAGCTACACCCAACACAAATAAACACGTGGAAACGGGAAGCTGCCGCGAAATTGGCTGGAGCATTTGACTCTGACGCTCCCACCAGCAATAGCGAAGACCAGGAGGCACAAATGGAGAAACTATATGCCCAAATCGGTCAATTGAAGGTGGAGAATGATTTTTTGAAAAAAAAAGTTGCGGTGAAGTCACTAGTCTCCCGTAGAAAAATGATTGAATCTTCAAATCCATCAATAAGTATTCGTCAGCAATGTCGGCTATTGAGCTTGCATCGTAGTGGATTATACTACCAGCCGCTTGCAGAAACGGAGGAGAATCTGACAATAATGCGCTTGCTTGATGAGCAGTACTATAAGACTCCATTTTTCGGGGAACGGAAGTTAAAGATCTGGTTGCGTGGCCTGGGATACTTCGTCAACCGCAAGCGGCTTGGCCGCTTAATGAAGCTAATGGGCTGGGAGACGTTATATAAAAGACCTGGTACGAGTGATCCGAATACATCACATAAGGTATACCCCTATTTACTTAAAGGGTTAGCGATTACGAGGGCCAATCAGGTATGGGCAACGGACATTACTTATGTGCCCATGCGTAAAGGCTTCATGTACCTTTGTGCGGTAATTGATTTGCATACCCGGTACGTAGTAAATTGGAGTGTCAGCAATACGATGACTGCAGACTGGTGTAAAAGCGTAGTTGAAGAAGCGATAGCGACAAGTGGTAAACCTGAAATATTCAATACTGATCAAGGGAGCCAGTTCACCAGTGAAATATTTACCAGCATCCTGAAAAAGCATGAAATACAGATCAGTATGGATGGAAAGGGAAGAGCGATTGACAATATTTTTGTTGAGAGGTTATGGAAAAGCGTGAAGTATGAAAATATTTATTTGAACGTATACGAAGACGGAGTAAGTTTGTATCAAGGATTGCAACAGTACTTTGAGTTTTATAATACAGAGCGCTTCCATCAATCACTGGGATACAAAACACCAGCGGATCTTTACAGAAAGATTGCTGCCTAGCCCCTGACGGGGCTTGTGCTAACAAAACAGATGCGCAGGCGCATCCATTTTGTTAGCACTTGAAAAAGCTTAGATCTACAAATTATCGGTCCTGACATTGGGGACCATTATAGGGAACATGCTATGCTGCATCTGTTTTATAGTTGCGGGCTAAGGCGTAGCGAGGCCGTACGGCTGGGGTTATCCGATGTTCACTTTAGACAGCGGTTACTATATGTAAGGTCCGGCAAGGGTGACAGACGGCGGGTAATCCCGTTAACGGAGCGGGTTGCGGTTAGTCTGGAGCAATATGTATTACAGGAGCGGGGTAGGGCCAGGTATACCGGTACTGCATTTATGCTTAATAACATGGGTAGGGCTATGCGTGGTGATAGTTATGCGACCCTGCTTAAATCTTTATTGCGCAAAGCAGGTATGCGGAAGTGTATCAGCCTGCATCATCTGCGCCATAGTATAGCTACCCATCTTTTACAAAGTGGTATGAGCATGGAGTATGTACGTGACTTTTTAGGACATAAATGCCTTGAATCCACGCAGATCTATGCGCGGCCCGGATCACATCAATTACAAGCCTTATGACACTATATGAATATCTTGAAAAGCACTACACACCTGCTACGGTGGAAAGTTATCACCGTGAAATATCTATCTTTTTAAGTACTTACACAGCTGCACCTATGGCTACTTATGCAGAGTTAATCGGTTACTTAAGTGTTTTACGAGAGCGTTATAATAATGCTGCCACCTTAAACCGCATCCTATGTAGTATTAAAGTGTACTATGATTATTTATGTAGCACCGGTAGCCGTAATGATCATCCTGCCCGTTCTATCCTGCTCAGGGATCAGCGTAGCCGTGATGTACAGTTGCAGGATCTGTTTACCGGGGAAGAACTGGAAAAGTTATTGGGCCGTAAAGAGCGTTATCGGGCGTTGTATTGCCGTAACCGGGTGTTAGTGGGGCTATTAATCTATCAGGGATTAAAACCGCAAGAAATGGCCGCTGTATGCTTTACAGACGTGAATCTGGAAGCAGGGAATATCTACATAAGATCTACTCCTACTACTAACAGTCGTACATTATCATTAAAGCCCAGTCAGATCCTGTTGTTATATACCTGGTTGCAGCAGGTGCGTCCGCAGTTATTAAAGAGCGCTGATAGCGCTGCACTGCTGATCGGCCACAGAGGGCGCCCCATGAGTGCGGATGATATAGTAAAGCATGTAATCAAGAGTTACAAAGATGCTTATCCCGGACGGGCAGTAACGGCGCAGGCTATACGTGGCAGCGTGGTAGCTAACCTGCTGGCTCAGGGCCATGATATTAGTGTTGTGCAGCAGTTCGCAGGGCATAAATATCCATCGAGTACAGAACGCTATAAACAAAGCGGGGTAGAGGTGTTAAAAGTCGCGATAGAACAGTATCATCCGATGAGATAAACCCCGCCCGTGCTGATATGGAATAATGCTTCTTTAGCAGTGTAAAGCCCTGGCATGTGAAAAGGTCTCCCTCTGGCCGTCGGCGGCAAAAACCCGCGCCAGGGCTCCGCTGCGCTGCGCCCTGTCACGGTTTTTGCGCGCTCGCCGTCCGCCGGTCGGGTAGCCTGCCAGTCTGGCGGGCTGTTTTTAAGGAAGGTTGCCTCTGTGGTCGCCAGCCTTCGGCTACCTCATTTTTGTCCGCCCCCTGCCGTCCCCCCGGGCCTTGCATTTTTGATTTTGCCGTCCGCTAGCGCTCCCGGCGAGACAAAGGTCGAAGGCGCGGCCTGCTGTGGCTCCGTTTGTGCAAGGCCCTTCCGCTGCGCTCCAGGGCCTGCACAAACTCTCACCCCAGCGGCCCGGGGGGAATGGCGGGCGGGGGCGGAGTATCGCTTCTTAAAAAACGAACAGATAAACGTGCGTACGTTAAGGATGGTAGCTTCGTGGGAACGGTTCCGCGGAGAATAAGACTGCGCGAACACCAGCGCCAGTCCCCTGATCACCTGTAGTACTATCTTGCTTCCGTCCTGGTAAGATGATGTGATCAGCAGCAGAACATAGGCTGGACGGTAGTTCTATGGCCATCTTCTGAATATAACATGAGCGGCAGTAACACATCATCTTACCAGGACGGTTACCTGCATTTTACCCGCCTGCATTTTTTTCTTTCAAATGGGAAAACAGATGAAATAAAAAGATATATTTATAGTAGTTCTTTGATTATGCGTCTTTGGGTATGCGGCTGGTGGGCAGGAAGATGGAGCGCGAGTGGGGGTATATCGTTATGGGTTTAATGGACAAGAGAAGAGTGATGAAATTAAGGGAGAAGGGAATAGTTATACTGCTGAGTTCTGGGAGTATGATCCGAGAATAGGACGGAGATGGAATCTTGATCCGAAGCCGAGCGTAGGTATAAGTGAATATGCAGGATTTGCGAATAATCCAATTGCATTTAGTGATCCGCTAGGAGATACTATCATGCCATACGGCAATGCGGAAGTGACGGGAAGAACATTAACGGATAGAGGCGGTATTCAGGATAGCCAGCAAGGAGCAATGACGATTGGTGATGCCCGATTAGTTCCTTCTTTGGATAGGAATAATAAATTGGTAGGTTATAATATCTGGAATACCAAGAGTAATTTAAAGCACCCGATAATGCAGATGGATGCAGGCGACTTAGGTACATTTAAGAGTAACTACAATACCTATATGTCTGCTGGTATTATGTATTATAATAATGGTGAACCTTCAGATGGAATGAAGTTAATTGGAGCTGGTGTTCTGAATGATAATGGAAGTTTGATTTGGAGAGGGCTTAAATCTGAGCACGCAGTAGCGTGGAGTGATCCTGTTTTTGTAAGTTCCTTTGCGTTATCAGCCACTCAAGCCAGTTTCTCGGTTATGGCTGCAGGACATGAGTTGAATGTTGGTACGAGGGTTAGTGCTCAAAAACAGGCTAGGCACTTAGCAGGGGGGGCGAAAGGTTACGCTAATGTTATGGGATCTGTTCAAGAAGCCCAAGACGTAGTTAATGCGCTTCATTCAGGGAGGGCCCAAATTATAGGGTTTAAAAATTTTGGACCGAATGGAGGTGGAGTTACTCAGGTAGATGTGAACTACTCCGGCGTGACAGGGACGTTTTATAGTCGCAATCTACAAACTGGTGAAATGGTAGGGATTCCAACCAATAATTTTAGAGTAGAAGGTGCAGGTAATAAAGTGAAAGTTTTTCCAATAAATCCCAATAAATAAAACTAGGTGAAATGAATGACGTAACTTTTATTGATGTCTATTATAATTTAAGTCAAGCTTTAATTGGGCTTATAACTGATAATATTAGGGCGATTACGTTTGAGTTTAGTAATAAGAAATCAGACTTGAAAATTAGAGTTTTTACAGAGAGTGAAGCCGCGGATATAGATAGGGAGAATATGTATTTAGCCGCTTCCGAAGCAGAGGGAATGCTAAATCAAAGAATTAATTATGATCTTGATTTTATAGTTAAAAAAGATAAAATTAATTTAGCCGACAAATTAGATGTTTGGCTATTTATGCGTTATGATCCAAAAGAAGATTGAATGTATTGGATTGAGTAAAAAATGGATAATGAAAGTATAACAGTAAAACCCGGTCAGCGACCGGGTTTATTACTTTAGGTAACTATATACCAGTTTAACCCAAATCGGGTAATTGGTTATTTACTTGAAATATAATGGTCCCCAGTGTCAGGACCGATAATTTGTATATCTAAGCTTTATCAAGTGCTAACAAAATGGATGCGCCTGCGCATTTATTTTGTTAGCATCAGCCCCGTCAGGGGCTAGGCAGCAATCGTTTTGTAAAGATCGGCCGGTGTTTGTATCCTAGTGATTGATGGAAGCGCTCTGTGTTATAAAAATCAAAGTACTGTTGCAATCCTTGGTACAAACTTACTCCGTCTTCGTATACGTTCAAATAAATATTTTCATATTTCACGCTTTTCCATAGCCGCTCTACGAAAATGTTGTCGATTGCTCTTCTCTTTCCGTCCATACTGATTTGTATTTCATGCTTTTTCAGGATGCCGGTAAATATCTCGCTCGTGAACTGGCTCCCTTGATCAGTATTGAATATTTCAGGTTTACCACTTGTCGCTATCGCTTCTTCAACTACGCTTTTACACCAGTCTGCGGTCATCGTATTGCTGACACTCCAATTTACTACGTACCGGGTATGCAAATCAATTACCGCACAAAGGTACATGAAGCCTTTACGCATGGGAACATAAGTAATGTCCGTTGCCCATACCTGATTGGCCCTCGTAATTGCTAACCCTTTAAGTAAATAGGGGTATACCTTATGCGATATATTCGGATCACTCGTACCAGGCCTTTTATATAGCGTTTCCCAGCCCATTAGCTTCATTAAGCGGCCAAGCCGCTTGCGGTTGACGAAATATCCCAGGCCACGCAACCAGATCTTTAACTTCCGTTCTCCGAAAAAAAGGAGTTTTATAGTACTGCTCATCAAGCAGGCGCATTATTGCCAGATTCTCCTCCGTTTCTGCAAGCGGCTGGTAGTATAATCCACTACGATGCAAGCTCAATAACCGGCACTGCTGCCGAATACTTATTGATGGATTGGAAGATTCAATCATTCCCCTGCGGGATACTAATGACTTCACCGCAACTTTTTTTTCAAAAAATCATTCTCTACCTTCAGCTGACCGATTTGGGCATATAGTTTCTCCATTTGTGCCTCCTGGTCTTCGCTATTGCTGGTAGGAGCGTCAGAGTCAAATGCTCCAGCCAATTTCGCGGCAGCTTCCCGTTTCCACGTGTTTATTTGTGTTGGGTGTAGCTCATACTTCTTCGCCAGCTCTTCAATTGTGCTGCGCTCCTTGAGGGCTTCTAATACTACTTTTGCTTTGAAGTCTCCAGTAAATTTACGTCTGCTCTTTTTAGTCATTACTTTGGCAATTTAAGATGATTTTTTCTATCTTAAATACCGGACCTTTTTGAGGGACCATTATATTCTCCCATTATACCGTCATTGAACAATATTTTTTTGAGAAAATAAAGTAATAATAACTGTTGCAGCAAAACAGGTAGGGGCCTGGTAAGGCGCCGAAGGCCGGAAAGCCCCTCACGATCCGCGCAAAATTTTCTCCATCTTTCTGCCCTTCGCCAGCTCATCCACCAGCTTATCCAAATACCTGACCTGCTGCGTCAAAGGATCTTCGATGTCCTCCACACGGTACCCACAGATTACTCCTGTGATGAGGTTCACATTGGGATTTAGTGACGCGCGCTGGAAGAAGGTATCAAAAGTTGCCTTTTCTGCTATCAGCTCCTGCAGCTTCTTTTTATCGAAGCCTGTCAGCCATTCTATGACCTGATGCAATTCTTCTTTTGTTCTGCCTTTCTTCTCCACTTTTGCGATATACAATGGGTAGACCGAGGCAAATGTCATTTTTGCAATACGCTGATGGTGTGTGTTGGAATTGTCCATGCCTTGATATTTTATATTATTTCAGGATAATATGTGTAGTTCTTTCTCCGTTTATTTTTTCGATTTGATGGAAGCCCGGGGCAGATATATCAATTCCTGAAAAATTGCGCCCCATAATCCAGGCGCTTATGTTCTCCATTGACTTCTCAACAAAGTCATTGTCCACGCCGGTCATTTTTTGAAACATCCATGTGTGAAGTTCCTCGCCTCTGATGCCGAGTGGATTTTCTAAGTCCTGACGTGGCCCTGCCCCGAATCCGTCCAGGGAAACTGAAAATGCGGCTACTTTGATCTTACCCGTAACTGGTTTAAAATATTCCTGTTAGTTGTTCGTCTACTAATTTACACATGTTTTATCTATATGGCTAAAAGACTTTCCCTGATATTATTGCTTTTCCTGGTGGGCGATATCTATTTCTACCAGGCTGTTATTACACTTACTCAAAATCCGGCGCTCCATCTGAGCTATTGGGTTGTTGATATTTTATTGATCGCAGGGATAATATCCGCAATATTTATGCTTAGAGCGGGTAAGCAGGTACGGCGTACTCTCTCCCTGCTGATGACGACTATGCTGCTGATTTTCATTCCAAAAATATTTTCTTCGCCGGTATTGTTGGCGGAAGATATCCTTCGTTTGTTCCAGGGCTTTCCGCCACGGAGCTTTTATATAAGCGAGGCAACACTTGCACTGGCCGGGCTGATCTTTCTTGTCGTCGTTTTTGGCGTAACACGCGGCCGGCATTTTTACAGGATAAGAAAGGAAACTATCTATTTCCCGGATCTCCCCGAGGCATTTGACGGTTTTACGATCACACAAATATCCGACGTACATTCCGGAAGCTTCAGTGACGCTAAAGGCGTACAAAAAGGACTAGATCTCGTAAATTCCCAAAACAGCGATTTGTTGCTATTTACGGGAGATCTTGTCAACAATCTGGCCTCAGAAATGGATCAATGGATCCCTATGTTTACGAACCTGAAAGCACCTTATGGAAAATATTCTGTTTTGGGCAACCACGACTATGGCGATTATATCAGGTGGGAAAGTAACGCGGCTAAGGAAGCTAATCTTACACGCTTAAAGGAGATTCATGCTGAAACAGGCTTTAAATTACTGCTTAATGAAGCGGTAGAAATAAACAAACAGGGAGAACGCGTCGCCCTCATCGGTGTGGAGAACTGGGGTAAAGGCGGTTTTCATCAATATGGCGATTTGAAAAAAGCAACGGCCGGGGTGCCTGACCACTCTTTTAAAATACTGATGTCGCATGACCCATCTCATTGGGACAAAGTAACGGTGGATCATGAACAACATGTACATCTTACTTTAGCCGGTCATACGCACGGTATGCAGTTTGGTATTGAACTGTTTGGCTTCAAGTGGAGCCCGATAAAATATTTCTACAAGCAATGGGCCGGTCTTTACAGGCAGGGGGGGAAATATCTGTACGTAAACAGGGGCTTTGGTTTCCACGGATTAAAAGGCAGAATTGGCATATGGCCTGAGATAACAGTACTTACCCTGAAGCGGGCTGGTGCAGCGTTAGCGCAGTAATTTTTTAAGGGAGAAGTTCAGAGAATAATTTAGTATATTAGGAAGAGGTATCACATTTTTCCGCGTTAATAGTTAATCCATCTCCTCCATGAAAAAAAATGCGATCTATTTGTTTGCCTGGCTATGTCTTGCACTCTGCTCTGCCTGTAAAAAAATAAGCCCCGGTAAGCTGATTGCCAATGACGCCAAAAAGGCCAATTTGGCTAACGAAGTGAATGAGGCGAACTTTACCCTCGAAAACACGTTCACGAACCCGCTGATACCACGCGGAGCCGATCCCTGGGTAACTCAAAAGAACGGAATGTATTATTTCATGTATACGCAGGGGAGTAAACTGGTGCTTTATAAAACGAGCGCCATGACCGAACTGGCATTGGCGACACCATATGATGCCTGGATTCCTCCACAGGGAATGCCGTACTCAAAAAATATCTGGGCGCCGGAACTTCATGAAATCGACAATAAATGGTACATCTATTTTGCCGCCGATAACGGCGCCAATGCAAATCACCGGATGTATGTGGTAGAAAATAACTCCGCCGATCCCACACAGGGAACATGGGTATTGAAGGGAAAAGTTGCAGATTCTACGGATCAATGGGCGATAGACGGAACCGTTTTTAAGTATAACGGACAAATGTACATGTTATGGTCCGGCGGCAATGCCGGCGCTGCACCACAGCGTATTTACATCGCCCCAATGAGTAATCCCTGGACAATTGCGGGCGCGAAAGTGATCATCTCCAGCCCGACATACTCCTGGGAAATGAATGGAAACGCCATTAACGAAGGTCCGCAGGTAATCGTCAACCCCAACGGACGCCTGTTCATCGTGTATTCGGGCAGCGGCTATTGGGTGGATACCTATTGCCTGGGATTATTAAGTCTTAACCTGAACGGTGATCCTATGAATCCCGCAGATTGGGTGAAAACATCAAATCCTGTTTTCTCGATGAATGCAGATAGTGGCGCTTTTGGTCCTGGTCACAATGGTTTTTTCAAATCACCCGACGGTACGGAAGATTGGATCATCTACCACGCACGCAGTGCGGCTGGGGGAGGCGCCCGGAATGCGCGTATACAGAAATTTACCTGGAATGCAGATGGCTCGCCAAATTTCGGTGTGCCGGTTAAAATCGGCTCGTTTGTGCAGAAGCCTTCCGGTGAGCCGGTACGTAAGATGTATACAAAGGAGAATTGGTCGATTGCAGGATTCAGCTCTGAAGAACTTAACAATAGCAGGCTGGCGATACGATTAATAGACGACAGCGCTTCCACGCCCTGGATAGCACGCTATTCCGCCCCTGCTACCAATTACCCTGACCATTGGATCACGGTAGACATGGGAGATACTCTTTCTGTAGATGGTTTTGTTTTCATCCAGAAGGATGGTGACCGGAAAATAAAGGAGTTGCAGATACTGGTGGGCAATGATAACCAGACCTGGGAAGACGTTGGTACCACTGTGCTGCTTAATCTCCATCCGAATAAGCAGTATTTCAATCTTCCTGCAAGGAAGCAATTCAGATATTTTAAGCTGGTACCAATATCGGGACTCGACAGTCAACCGCAACCCGGCCTGGCGGAAGCCGGCGCCTTTATGCTGGATAATTAAGCTTTGTTTTACAGCCTGTTGCCAATGGCGGGCTGTGTTGTGTATTGCCTGGAGGTTACCAGCTTATCTGATCTTTTTCTTCCCGGATAACATCCGCCGGGCGGGAAGAGATTCTGTCGTTTTTTTACAAACGGGCAACAACCGTCATTTTATATCTTTGTAAAAAGCATATGATCTATGGCAGACACTCATTCTGAAAGCAAATTAAAACATGAGCAGGTACAGTATATCGAATTCCTGTCAAAAGACATCAGCCGCGCCAAAGAATTTTATACCAGGAGTTTTGGCTGGAACTTTACAGATTACGGACCGGACTATACAGCATTTGAAGGTGATTATGTAGATGGCGGATTCACCACTGGTAAACCGGTAAAAGGTAGTGTTTTAATTATTCTCTATTCAAACAATATTGAAGCTACCCAACAAAAGATTGTTGCAGCAGGAGGTAAGATCGTAAAGGACATCTTTAGTTTTCCCGGTGGCAGGCGCTTCCACTTCACAGATCCTGACGGTTACGAATTGGCAGTTTGGTCGCTGTAGCAGGCCCGCAGCCGTATATTGCTGTAGTTGCCGGATGGATATGTATCAGGATTTCTCAGCAATGAGCCTCAGCACATATTCCATCTGGGTATCGCGGTTTTGCATGAAATCGCTGAAGGAGGGCCGTGCATAGGCTTTCACAAGAGAAGCCAGGTGAGATGCTGCCGATGCCGCCTCCTCATCAATAAGTAAATACAATTTTCCTTTGAAACCAGGTTGCTTAGGGTAATACACCGGGTTGTATTGAATGTTCTGTATATTCCTGCCGTTATGCAAGGCAGGGAAATAATCCTTCAGGAACAGCTTTCCGGCAGCCCTGGATGCTGAGTCCATCTTTACGGCAGTGGATACACCCCAAAAATATTCTTCATAGGAAATCTACAATAACCTGTCAGAATGTGGCCGGTTAGCAGGAATTTACCCGGTACTTTTTTGAAAGCACATAGTAGGTGAGAAGGCGTTTTACTTCTCAAAAGGGAATTAATAAGCTTTGTTCCGTTTTGTACAATTTAAAGGATTGCGGCTGTTCTAATTTTACATCGGGAAACAAAATCACCTCAATTAAACTGTAAATTATGAAACGGAATTTTCTTAGTATGAAAAAGAGTCTCCTCCTGGTGGCAATAGCCGCACTTTGGTTGTCCCAGGCAGTGGCAGCGCCAACCGACACCGTACTCCGCTTGTTCAGCCGGGCATTTCCCGATGCGAAATATACCCGGTGGGTGGAAGATAGTGAGTACTATATTGTTTCTTTCACCAGGGATGAAACGCAGTGCAGAATATGGTACGATAAAGCAGGCGCGCTCGTTTACGCTTTACGATACTGCGGAGAAAGTGAATTACCACTGAGTGTACTGCTAACGGTAAAGAAAGAATATGCCGGGAAACACATCGCCGGCGTTACAGAGCTTACGAATAAAAACGGCGTTTCGTATGAGCTTTTGCTGAGCGATAACAAGAAATGGTACGTGGTGAAGTCTAGCTCTGATGGCGATATGTACCTGAAATATGCGATGAAGAAACAGTAGTAACAGCGCTTCCCAATCCCCTTTATTTTGGAATAAAACGTCCCTGCTATTATCATTATTGTGCAGAAAAAAATATAGTTGAGAAACGGTGTTTTGACGCGTCATACCTTGTATTTTTGACGGCATAGCACATTCTTCACTAAATTTTTTACCGGTAAAAGGAGGGATAACATATGAACAGATTTGTACTTGGTTTTCAGGAGATAAACAGGACAAAGCTGATGGCTGTAGGAGGAAAGGGCGCTAATCTGGGAGAACTGTCCGGAATAGAGGGAATACGGGTGCCCGGGGGCTTTTGCGTTACTACAGAGGCGTATAAAAAAGCAACCGGAAATAATGAAGAGCTTAACAGCTTGCTGGATGAATTAACAGGGTTTAAGACAGGAGAGCGGGAACACATCAGTGAAGTTGGCGCAAAAATCCGTATGGTCATCGAAAGGATACCCATTGCTGAGGACATCGCTGAGGAGATTATGGGCTATCTCACAAAGTTTAATGAAAAAGACGCCTTTGCGGTGCGTTCCAGCGCTACGGCGGAAGACCTGCCAGCGGCATCCTTTGCCGGACAGCAGGATACCTACCTGAACATTACCGGGAAAACGGCCATCCTGAAGTATATCAGCAAATGCTGGGCTTCCCTGTTTACAGATCGTGCAATCATTTACCGGATACAAAACGGATTTGATCACAGCCAGGTTTATTTATCTGTTATTGTTCAAAAGATGGTTTTTCCACTGGCTTCCGGAATCTTATTTACCGCTGATCCGGTTACCGCTAACCGGAAGCAGCTCTCCATCGATGCAGGTTTTGGACTTGGAGAAGCACTGGTTTCCGGCCTGGTATCTCCCGATTGTTATAAGGTGGAGGAGGGGGAAATTATCGGTAAGATGACAGGAACCAAAAAACTGGCCATCTATGGAAAAGAAGAAGGAGGAACAGTTACCCGCCCGCTAGAGCCTGATCAGCAAAAGGCGCAGGTACTTACTGATCAGCAAATTTTACAGCTGGCACATACCGGAAGAAAGATCGAAGCTTATTTTGGCAGCCCGCAGGATATTGAATGGTGTTTGGCGGACGATACATTTTATATTGTTCAGAGCAGGCCAATTACTACTTTATACCCGATCCCTGAAGTGGATGACCAGGAAAATCACGTGTATATATCTGTCGGTCATCAGCAAATGATGACGGATGCTATGAAACCATTGGGATTATCTCTGTGGCAATTGACCGCTTTCCGACCGATGTTTAAAGCCGGTGGAAGATTGTTTGTTGATATTACGGATAGCCTGGCTACGCCCATCGGCAGAAAAACGATGATAGATGCCCTGGGACAACACGATCCGCTCATAAAAGACGCATTGATAACCATTACAGAGCGGGAAGGTTTTATAAAGCCGCTACCCGATAACAAAGCGTTGAATCCTGCCCTGACCAGTAGCGGTAAATCGGCCGCAGATATCCTGGGCCAGATTAAAAATCATCCGGCGATCGTTTCGGATCTGATCCGGCGTTTTCAAACATCGATAGCAACGTTAAAACAAAACATTCAAACGAAATCAGGGACTGACTTATTTGATTTTATCCTGGAAGATGGGCAGCAATCAAAGAAGAGCTTATTTGATCCGCAAAATATGAGTGCAATCATGGCTTCTGTAGATGCTTCCATCTGGATCAATGAGAACATGAAGACATGGTTAGGCGAAAAAAATGCCGCAGACACCCTTGCTCAATCAGCACCCAACAATATCACTTCGGAAATGGGCCTGGAGCTATTGGATGTCGCTGATGTGATCCGCCCTTACCCGGAAGTAATTAACTATTTACAACAGGTAAAGAACGATGGCTTTTTAGATGAACTGGCCAGGTTTAACGGTGGACCCGAAGCCCGGAATGCTATCAATACTTATCTCAATAAATACGGAATGCGGTGTGCAGGGGAAATCGATATTACGAGAACCCGCTGGAGCGAAAAACCGGCTACACTTATTCCGATGATCCTAAGTAACATTAAAAACCTTGAGCCCGGCGCCGGCAAGCGGAAATTTGAGGAGGGGAAGCAGGAAGCCTTGAAGAAAGAACAGGAATTATTAGCCAGGTTGAAGCTATTACCGGATGGCGAACAAAAAGCCGGGGAAACAGCGCAAATGATCAGCCTGCTCCGGAACTTCGCCGGTTATCGTGAATATCCGAAATACGGCATTATTAACCGCTCCTTCGTTTATAGGCAGGCGTTGCTGAAAGAAGCGGAACAACTCCTGCGGACTAACGTAATTCATGAAAAGGAAGATATATACTATCTCACTTTTGAAGAATTGCGCGAAGTGGTACGCACCAATAAACTGGATCACCAGCTCATCTCCAAACGGAAATACGAGTACAAATTATATGAAAAACTAACTCCCCCGCGTGTTATCACGTCTGACGGTGAAATTATAACGGGGAAGTATAAACGGGAAAATCTCCCCGCAAACGCAATTGTAGGTCTGCCCGTCTCTTCGGGAGTGATAGAAGGGCGGGCACGTGTTATCCTGAACATGGAAGATGCTGATCTGGAAGCGGGAGATATACTGGTGACGGCATTTACGGACCCCAGCTGGACGCCGTTGTTCGTGTCCATAAAGGGCCTGGTCACCGAAGTAGGCGGACTGATGACCCACGGAGCGGTGATTGCACGTGAATATGGCTTACCGGCCATTGTGGGCGTAGAGAATGCCACCAGGTTGATCAAAAACGGACAGCGCATCCGCGTGAATGGAACGGACGGATATATAGAAATACTATAAAACAGCCGGTTAACAGGAACCGGCTGTTTAGAAAAAATCTCTTACTCATCGTGATTAACGCGTTACTCCAATCCATGTACCAGCGTCATACTGCAATTATCAGTAGAACGCCACCTGATAGCCTTCAGCGGCTGATATTCCGGATCGTTGTAGCATTGCAATGCGGCCGCTTCTGACGGAAATTTAATCACTGCATTCATCTTCTTTGCCGTTCCTTCCACAGCGATGGCCTGCAGGTCTGAAGCCAGTACTTCGGCGCCGTATTTATGCAGTAGTTGAATAACCGGCGGACTGTACTTTGCATATTCTTCTTCATTAATGATATCGTAACTGTTGATATAATAAACCGGCATGTGATTTTTTTTGAATGATCAATAAACATATTCAGGAGGTACAATGTCCTGGTTGCGGAGATACACCGTTGCTTGTCCGCGGTGATGCGTAACATGATCAATAGTGGCATAGAAACCGGCCACCACCTGGTCCGACAGCGGCGTGTTTTCTATATTTTCTTTCAGTGCATCAAAAGCCTGGTTCAGATAATCGATGGTAGCGGCTTTGCGGGTAGTGGCAGCGGGAGGGTTCCAGTCGGAAGGCTGCTGCCTGATGTAATTGTCTTCCCACCAGCCAATGCCATAGCCAATATGATGTAGTAGTTCTCCAAACGTCCATACGGCTGGTGTTGGTTTAAAACTGTAACCCTTTTCAGGCATTGCTTCTGCTACGCTCAGCGTATAATTTTTAGCATTTTCCAGGGTCGTTAATAATTGCGTTTTCATGATATGAAGTTTGTACTGCAAAATTAACCGGCACGGTAGCCATCTGTTTAAGGAAAATTGCTCTTTTTACGAACGCATGGCGGAAGGTGATTTTCCAAACTGTTTTTTATAGGCAGCGGAGAAATGTTCAAGGCTGTTAAAGCCCGTGGAAAACGCAATATCCGTTACTGGGAGGCTGGTGTTGCGAAGCTGCAGGGTAGCCTGTTTGAGCCTTACCTGTAACATATAACTGTAGGGTGTGACGGCGGTGATCTGTTTAAAAAGACGGTTAAAATGAAACGGGCTCATATTTCCCAGCGCAGCGAGTTGCGGAAGGGTAACATTGTCGGCATAATTTTCATTGATAAACATTTTTACGTTTTCTATCGCCGGCAGGTAATTTCTTTTTTGTTTATCATTCAATGCCGGCAGGGGATGAAGAGGATCTCCGGCAGATAATACCAGCAGGAAAAGTTCTGACATCAGTTGCTCAGTCCATAAGCGGGGACGATGCGCCTTTTGTAGCAAACCGAATATATGCTGATGCAGGAATTCCATTTCCGGTGTAGCTTTTACCAGGATGGAGTGAATATCCGGGTTGTTGAAAAACCAGGAAAAGGTGGCGGCGTGTTCCATCAAAAGCGCCTCATTATCTGCTTCGAAGGAAAAGATGGTGCATTGATCCGGTATGTTGTGAACGTGTGCTACCCTGTGTTCGTAGCCGGGTTTACAAAGCAGGAACAGGCCGCTGTATGCATCCAGTTCGTTCCTGAAAACCCGGAAGCGGAAATTCCCTTTCCGGATATAGGCAATGGAAAATGTTCCCTGGTATTCTTTTTCAGACACGGTACACTCCTGGCACCGGCACAAAAAATTATGTACGGTGCAAATGGAAGATTGATAGAGTGTTTGTATATCCGCCTGCATGCTATAAAGTTATCGAAAAAAACGGATCGTATCATAACAACAGTCTGTCTATTTCCTTCATCAGCGTTTTCTTTTCCGCTGTTGATTTTGTGAGATGGATGGCTTGCTGATAATGTGTAATCGCTTTCTCCGTGTCGGTTTCCGCATACAGATAGCCCAGCAGCGAATGATAATGGCTGTTGTTGTTCAGGCTAAGTTTTTCCGCTTCCTGTATGCCGGGTTGATGCCCGTAAACTTTTGCAAAGGCAAAGGTCCGGTTCAGTGCGGTCATCGGTGAGTATTCAACCAGTATCAGCTGGTTATACAGCTGCAGGATGTGCGACCATTTATTGTTATTGGTTGGCGTGGTATGCCAGTATGCAATGCCTGCTTCGAGATGATATTTGGATACTTCATTTCCGGAGCAGGCATTTACGAGGTAGTAGTTGCCCTGTTCGATGAGTTCCTTACTCCACAGGCTTTTGTCCTGTTGCTCATAGCGCACGGTTTCTCCTTCGTTGTTGGCCCTGGCATCCAGCCGGGAACTTTGAAAGCACATCAGTGCCAGCAGGGCGTTGGATTGGGTGGTGTTGGTGAGCGGGTTTTCGGTGAGTATCAGCACCAGCCTGATTGCTTCTGAGCAAAGGTCTTTCCGGATGAGGTGATTATTGGATTTGGAAAAGTAACCTTCATTAAACAAAAGATAGAGGGTTCTTAGAACAACGTCGAGTCTTTCTTTTATTGTTGCTTCCTGTAGCTGCCGGATCTGGAAGTTATCGGTACGCAGATTCGCCCTGGCCCTGAGCAATCTTTTTTTAATCGTTTCTGTTTTGGAGAGAAATGCATCTGCAATTTCTTCTACGCTGAACCCGCAGAGGATCTGGAGGGCAAGGCAGATCTGTGATTCCGCGGAGTTAGCAGGATTGCAAACGGCGAAGATCATGGCCAGCTGGCTGTCGCTGATGGTTTGAGGATTGAAATCAAAGTCGGGATCCACCTGCGTTTCGTCCGTTGTAAGGGCGCCTTTTACCTGTGTTTCAAAGATGGAAATATGTTTGAGATGATCTTTCGTTTTATTTTTTGCAACGGTGTACAGCCAGGCGGTGGGGTTTTCGGGTATACCCTGTGCGCTCCATACTTCGGTGGCCTTTAGGAAAGTTTCGCTCACGATGTCTTCGGCAGTTTCCATGTGCTGTAAGCCAAAAAGACGGCATAATACTGCCGTCATTTTGGAATACTCCAACCTGAATAACTGGGGTAAAAGTTCTGAGCTGTTTGCTGTCATTGGCGTCAGCTTTTCTCTTCCGGTCTGAGTATTGCCCTTACTTCCACATTGCCGCCGGCTTTAAGTACCGGGTTGGCCTGGGCAAAGGCAACAGCTTCTTCAATATTGGCTGCTTTTAAAATCATATAGCCACTGATAAATTCTTTAATTTCCGTGTAGGGGCCATCTGTTACCATATCCGGCTTCACCGTTTTGGCGTCGCTGGCGGATAACCGGTTGCCTTTATCTGCCAGTTTGTTTTGGGCGGCAATACCCGCCAGCCAGTTGATTCTTTCCTGCAGCTGTTCAGGAGATGGGTTGTCGTGGGAGTTGGTGCTGTTTCTGAAAATTAATATGAATTCTCTCATTGCTGAATGTTTTATGGTTTCGTTTTAATAACGACCGGGTATTCATGACGGGGACAAATAACTTCTTTTTTTTCGTCCGGTAAAAAATACTTTCCGCCCTTCAGGCTTTTAGCTCCATATCGTACCGGTCGAGCCCAGGACCATAGGAGTCTTTTGTGATGCTGGTAACTGCAAACCCCAGTTTCCGGAAAAATGGGTAGGAGTGCTGCGTGGTATCGAGCCTGATAAGGCATAGCGGGCATATCGACTGGATCACATTTACCCGGTACAGGAATAGTTGTTTGCCGTATCCCTGTTTATGTAAGGCATGCATGATAAGACCCCAGGTCATGGCTGCTTCCTGTTTTGCGCTATCGATATAATAACCTCCGCAACCAATTACCTGTTCCTCCAGGGTAGCTACATAATATTGTTCGTTGTTATTTTTGGGGGGAGATGTATACCGTGCGTCCTGCTCCCGGAGCCATTCTTCAAAGTCGGGCAATTCTGCCGGCGCGAAAAAGCCAGGCATATTACTTTTAAATGCAGCTATACATGCCGGTTTATCGGAGGGCGTATATGGTCTGATAATCATGGACATTCGTCATAAAATGAATAACGGGAAGTTAGGGTTTTAATATCAACCGGAGAAAAAGAACCGGGAACAAGCCCCCGCTTTCGCTTCCATCAGGGAAAAGTATAACAGCAAAATACAGGCATCTTCCTGTATTATTAAAATTAATTGTCAGATTGACGATTAATAAAATAGTTTTATTATTTTTCCTGTGAGAACGATGCCAGCTACCTCGCCGGGCAGATTTTAAAACTCAATACACGTTATGAAAATGAATGTAAAAAAAGGTATACTCTTTATGTTCCTTATTGGCCTGTTGGGTACGCACCTGGCGGACGCACAAACAAAACGTAAAGCAGGCAAGCCTATCTCCGCCGATCTGTTCGGGATTTTTTTTGAAGATATCAGCTACGCAGCAGATGGCGGCCTGTATGCGGAATTAATCCAGAACAGGTCGTTTGAGTATACCCCGGCCGACAGGTGGGGTTGGCATTCCTTTACCGCCTGGGAATACGTAACCAAAGGCTTCGGTTATGGAGCCATAAATGTGGAAAGTAAATCGCCCATTCATCCCAACAACCCGCATTACCTGGTGCTCACCATCGAAGAACCCGGCCAGGAAGGCATGGGGTTACAGAACAACGGCTTCGATGGCATTGCTATAAAAAAGGGAGAACAGTATAACTTTTCGGTATTTACCCGCTTACTATCGGCAACGCCCATTCCTGTATCAGTACAGCTGCGCAGCCGGAAGGGCGATGTATACGGAGAAGTAAGTTTTACTGCGGATGCAAAGGAATGGAAGAAGAGCAACGGCGTCCTCACCGCGCAACAAACAGCCGATAGCGCTGTGCTGGTGATGGTAGCCAAAGCGCCCGGCAGCCTGGCGATAGATATGGTTTCCCTGTTCCCGGCCAATACTTTTCACGGCCGGCCAAACGGGCTTAGGGCCGATCTGGGACAAGCCATCGCGGATTTAAAGCCCAGGTTCATGCGCTTCCCCGGCGGTTGCCTCGTGCATGGCGACGGCCTCGAAAATATGTATCGCTGGAAAAATACCATCGGCCCAATAGAAGAAAGAAAAGCACAGCGGAATATATGGAGCTATCATCAGTCGCTCGGACTCGGGTATTTCGAGTACTTCCAGTTTTGTGAAGACATTGGCGCCAAGCCCTTACCGGTAGTACCTGCAGCAGTGAGCTGCCAGAACTCCGGCGGCACCTGGCGCATTGGCGGCACCGGGCAAAAAGGATTGCCACTGGACGAAATGCCCGCTTATATCAATGAAATACTGGACCTGATTGAATATGCCAACGGACCGGCCACTTCCACCTGGGGCGCCAAAAGAGCTGCTGCAGGGCATCCTGCGCCGTTTCACCTGGAATACCTGGCTACTGGTAACGAAGACAAGCAAACCCCCGTTTTCCGGGAGCGCTTTAAATTAATTGAAGCGGCTGTAAAGCAAAAGCACCCGGAAATCACGCTTATCGGAACCGTAGGGCCAGCGCCGGCAGGTGAAGACTTTGAGGCAGGATGGGCATTTGCCGATAAAAATGCTTTACAGATGGTAGATGAGCATTACTATGAAAAACCAGAATGGTTCCTGGAAAATAAAAACCGCTACGATTCGTATAACCGCAATAAATCCAAAGTATACCTCGGCGAATATGCATCCAGGGGAAATACCTGGTTCAACGCCCTGGCCGAAGCGGTGTACATGACGGCCCTGGAACGCAACGGCGACGTGGTACGGCTGTCGTCTTATGCGCCGTTGCTGGCCCGCACCGGCCATACTTCCTGGAACCCGAACCTTATATATTTCACCGGCACTACTATCACGCGTACGCCTAATTATTATGTACAGCACCTGTTTTCAAACAATGCCGGCGATACTTACTACCCGGATATCATCACGCTGAATAATAACAAAAATACAGGCGTGTCCTGCGTAAAAGACAGTAAAAGCGGTGATCTCATTATTAAACTGGTGAATGCCGGCGAAACCAGTGTAGCAGCCAAAGCCAATCTGGCCGGCCTTGTGGCGCGGCATACAAATGCAGCAGTAACGGTGTTGACAGAGAATGTAACGGATAAAAATGCACCGGCAGTTATAGCTACCACCGGTAAACTGGAAGTTGATAAGGCAGTTAGCTATGAAGTAGCTCCCCGCTCAGTGGCGCTCATCCGCATTCCGGCAAATAAATAGCAGGTAGCGGATTTTGTCTTTCTCAGGATTACGCTGATTATACTGATTAGCTTGATTTTTACTTTTATGATTTTATAAAGGATCAAGGGAGATAGAAGCGGATATATTCGCTCTTATCTCCCTTAATTATTAAATCAAAAGAAAATCCAAAAAGTAAAAATAAAGGTAATCAGTATAATCAGCGTAATCCTGAGAAAGACAAATTCCACGAATATATTTTACATTGCCGAAGGTATTATCAACCATTATTTTTATTTTAGATTCAAAATACCTTTCGCGGTTAAATGGGGGCAGACAACAGTTATACGGATGAGGAATTAATACAATTGCTGCAAACCGGCAAGGAAACTGCGTTTAACCTGTTGTTTGAACGTTACCGGGATAAGCTGTATTATTACCTCATCACCATTGTGAAAGCGCCGGAAATTGCAGAAGAGATAGTAACCGACATCTTTGTAAAGTTCTGGATCGGGAAAGAACTGCTGCATAATATCCGGAACCTGGAAAACTTTTTACACAAGGTAGCGTATCATAAAGCGCTTGATTTTCTCCGCACCACTGCCCGTCACGCCCGGTTACAGCAAATATATATCGACCGCCAGGAGCCGGCGCTCCAGAAAGGAGCCGATGAACTGCTGATAGATGCCGAATGCCGGCAGTTATTACTCCAGGCCATTAACCAGTTGCCCCCGCAACGGAAGCTGATCTACGCCATGAGTCGTGAACAGGGGCTTACCCACCGGCAGATAGCGGAAGCGCTGCGGCTGTCGCCCAGTACGGTCAAAAACAGCATGGTGGCGGCTACCCGGTCTATCAGTGACTTCCTGCGCAGGCATCATTCCAGCAAAGCTGCCCTAAATCTCTTCTTTATCAGCTGATCAGAAAGCCTTTTAAATTTTTTTTCGGGAGAAGTAGTCCTGTTTTTTCTTTCGTGCCGTCTTTTAAGGTATAAGCACGTTATATGCTCTCCGATCCAATAAGACTTCAATACCTGTTCCACCTGTTTGTGAATGACAGCGGCACGCCGGAAGAGATCCGTGAATTCTGGCAGCTGGTGGGCGACCTGGAAAACGACGACCCCGTAAAAGAAGAACTGTGGCAGTTATGGGGGAAAATACCCCATGATAAGTTTGCCCGGAAAACAGATTGGGATCAAACGCTCATGCATATACGCTCAGGCATACATGAATGGGAACAACAAGAACCCCCCGCATACCATCCACAGCGCCGTAACTCCTGGCTGGCGGCAGCAGCGGTAGCGGCTTTCCTGTTGCTTGCTGGTGGTACCTACCTGTTGTTGCGTCAACTGGAGCAGCCCCGGATAGCAGTCGTACCAGGAGCATTGCAGCCGGCAATAGTGCCTGGCCGCGAAGGCGCCATCCTCACCTTGTCCGACGGCAGCACCGTGGTACTCGATAGCCTCGGCAACGGGGTAGTGGCGAAGCAAAACGGTACACAGGTAACATTGAACAACGGCCGCCTGGCGTATAACAGCGAAACCATTTCCGGTACAGGGGGCATGAGTTATAATACCATGACTACCCCCCGCGGCAGGCAGTTTCAACTGGTATTACCGGATGGTACCAAAGTATGGCTCAATGCGGAGTCGTCGCTCCGCTATCCTGTGGCTTTTAATGCCGGCGAACGGCGCGTGAACCTCACCGGGGAAGCCTATTTTGAAGTGGCAGCGAATGCATCTGCCCCGTTTAAAGTATCGGTAGCCAACATGGAAGTAGCCGTGCTGGGCACCCGCTTTAATATTATGGCGTACAAAGAAGCCGCAGAGATCCAATCCACCCTGCTGGAAGGGGCCGTGAAAGTAAGTAATGGAAGCGTGAGCAAATTATTGCAACCGGGGCAACAGGCAGGATTATCTGAAAATAACAACCAATTCATTATTTCCCGTCCGGACCTCCCCGGTGTAATAGCATGGAAGGATGGGGTTTTCCGGTTCAGGTCAGAGAATATTATCACCATCATGCAGCAGCTGGCACGCTGGTATGATATAGAACCGGTGTTTGAAGGTAACCTGTCTGCAAAAAATTTTTCCGGTACTATCTCCCGGAAAAGCAGTCTGACAGAGGTATTACAGATGCTTGAACTAACAGAAGATATACACTTTGAAATTAAAGGAAGAAAGATAAAGGTTTCTTCCCTGTAATACATTTTTCCACGGTAAATGAAAAACGATTCCATCACGATGAAAAACGTCCACGTATGAGTGAATAATACACCCGTTCCCGTTAGTGATTGCCAAAAAGAAACCAGGAGCGGTTGCAACGCCCCTGGCAAGTAATTGGGCAATCCGACAACACCCATTTGTAAAAGATTGCTTAACGGATAAACCCAACCTGAACAAAAATATGAAATTCTACACTAAGTGTAAGGGGGAGCCTTTGCCTGGCTTGTCGTTCCCTAAAATGTTCCTCGTTATGAAAATGATCTTCGTTTTGATGGTCGGTGTTTGTATGCATGCCTTTGCGCATGTATCTGCCCAATCCGTTACGATTTCAAAAAAGAATGTATCGCTGGAGGAAGTGTTTGATGCCGTGCAGCAGCAAACCGGTTATTTTTTCTGGTATAATGCAGAACTGGTGCGGCGTACCGGCAAAGTGGATATAGATGTGCAAAGCGCGTCTGTTACTGCCCTGCTGGAAATTTGTCTGAAAGATAAACCGCTCTGGTACACTATCTCCGGGAAAACAATTGTTATCAAACGAAAACGCGTGTCGGTAGAGGAGCTGCCGGCGCCCAAAGAAAATATAAAAGGAAAAGTAACGGCTGCCGGCGGCCCGCCACTGTCGGGCGTTACCGTTAAAGAGAAAGAGGCGGCCAATGGTACCCTTACCAATGAAAACGGGGAGTTTGAGTTAAAAAATGTTTCCCCCGGTGCAACGCTGGTGTTTAGCTATATCGGGTACGACACACGGGAAATACCGCTTACCGGCAGCGATTTTCTGCTGGTAAATCTCACCCCTTCCCTGTCCGGCCTCGATGCGGTGGTAGTAGTAGGGTATGGTACACAGAAAAGGGGAGATGTAACCGGTGCTATTTCTTCCGTATCATCCAAAGCACTGAGAGAAGTGGCCGTAACCAATGTACAGCAAATGCTGCAGGGACGCGTACCCGGCGTATATGTAAACAATACCGGTAACAAACCCGGCTCTCAGCCATCCGTGCTGATCAGGGGCGTACGGTCGTTCAGTGCAGGGAATGATCCGCTCTATGTAGTAGATGGTATTCCATTGTCCGGCGGTTTAAATGACATCAACCCGGACGACATTGAATCCATTGATGTATTAAAAGATGCATCTGCTACTGCCATTTATGGTTCCCGCGGCGCCAACGGCGTATTGATCATCACTACCCGGAGAGGAAAGCCCGGACCCGCCGTGGTCAGTTACAATTCCTATCTCAACATATCCGATGTAACCAGGAAGGCCAATATGATGAACGGGCCGCAGTTTGCAGCATACCGCCGGGAAGCCAACCGAGCGGTTGGCCGCTACAACGATGCAGACCCCAATGCTGATGAAAAGATTTTCGACAAAGGAGAACTGGCCGCTATTGCAAACGGATCCACTACCGATTATCAGCAGCTGATATTACGTACCGGTATCGCACAAAACCACGAACTGAGCGTATCCGGCGGCAACGATAATACCCTCTTTAACATCTCCCTGGGATATTTCAGTGATAAAGGATACATCCGCATACAGGACTTTACACGGTATACCACACGCATTAATATCGACCAGAAGATAGGCCGCCGCATTAAAGCGGGCATGTCTACCCTGGGTACTTTCAGCGTATCCAATGGCATCGATGTAAATCCTTTCTATGCAGCGCTCACCACTTCGCCTTTAAGCGCGGCCTTTGATAGCACCGGGAAAATAAATATGCGCCCTTCGTCGGATCAGTTGCAGGTAAACCCGATGGTGGACCTGGAACCGGGAGCAGTAGTGAACCGCAATAAACGTTTCCGCATACTCAGCAGCATATATGGAGAAGCAGACCTGGCGCCCGGCCTGAAGTTCAGGATGAACTTCGCCCCGGATCTCACAGAAAGCAGAACCGGTAACTACCGCGGCGCTACATCCACTTTCCAGAATGGCGCAGCACCTGCAGCAAATAACAGCGAAACATTTACGCTGTCATATACCTGGGAAAACATGCTTACCTATAACAAAGTATTTGCCCGTAAACATAAACTGAATGTAACAGGCTTATACAGTCTCCAGAACTTCAGCAGCGAAAGCAGCAGCGGCAGCGTGAAAGACCTGCCCACCGGGCTGGATTCCATCCTCTACTATAACGTGGGCGCCGGCGCCACCATTACCGGTATTGGCAGTGGTTATAACCGCTGGAGCATCTTATCCTGGATGGGGCGTGTAAACTATGCTTTCGACGACCGTTTTCTGTTAACGCTTACCGGCCGCGCGGATGGATCATCGAAGTTCGCCGGAAAGAACAAGTGGGGCTTCTTTCCTGCAGTAGCACTGGGATGGAATATCAGCAACGAAGATTTTTTTAGTAAGAAGAAATGGCTGAATAATCTGAAACTGCGACTCAGCTACGGGCAGAATGGTAATGCAGGGATAGATCCCTACCAGACGAGGGCATTGTTGTCACGTACGTCGTACGACTGGGACGGGGTGGCCGCCTTTGGCTACCGGCCCGCCAGTTTGAGCAATGGCTCCCTCAGGTGGGAAACTACCCGTTCGGCCAATGCGGGCCTCGATTTTGGCGTCCTTAATAACCGGATTACCGGTACTGTGGATGTATACCAGTCCAAAACTACTGACCTCCTGTTGCCACGGTTGCTGCCCATTACTTCCGGTTATGCTACCATTACTTCCAATGTAGGGTCTACCAGTAATTCGGGTATTGAATTCGCCGTATCGTCTGTAAATATTGAAGCAAAACTGGAAGGCGGTTTTGAATGGAGCACCGATTTTAATATGGCTTACAATAAGGAAAAGATCCTTTCCCTGTCGCAGGGAAAAGTAGACGACATTGGCAATGCCCGCTTTATTGGTGAGCCGCTCGGCGTGTATTTCGATTATGTAAAAACAGGCATCTGGCAAACGGGGGAAGAGCAACAGGCGGCGCAATACAGTTCTGCAGTGGGACAAATAAAAGTAAGTGATCTGAATAACAGTAAGAAAATAGATGCGGGCGACCGCGTAATACTGGGCCAGGTAAGACCAAAATGGACCGGCGGCATCACCAGCCGCTTTAGCTACCGCGGTTTTGATTTGTCTGTTTTTCTTAACGGCGCATTCGGACACCTGATAAAAGATCCCCTGCGCAGCGGTAACACCTTTGCCCTCGAAGGGCGCTACAACACTGTAAATGTGGACTACTGGACGCCGGATAACCCGGTGAATACCTATCCGCGGCCACGCGCCGGACAAGGGCAGGGGCCTGTTTTCGGGAGCACGCTTACCTATTTTAAAGGCGATTACCTGCGGATCAAAAATATCAACCTGGGCTACCGCCTGCCGGGCAGCACACTGAAACACACCGGTATACAATCTTTTCGTATATACGCCAACGTGCAAAACCCGTATGTGTTCTCGTCCTTCGTACACGAGGATCAGGGGATAGATCCTGAAATCCTCAGTCAGCCTTTTTATGTGAACTATGTATTTGGCATCAACCTTACTTTCTAAATTCTGTTTATGAAGCCGATTTGCTTTATTATCATCATATTCGCCTGTTTTACTTCTTCCTGTTATAAACAACTGAATGAGGATATGCGTTCCGGTATCCCGGATAACTACCTCAATACACCGGAGGGCTTTAATGCCGGCGTAAACAGCGCTTACAGCTATTTGCGCGCCTGGTATGGTAACCAGATGGGCGCGCAGTTAACCGTGTATGGCACCGATACTTATACGTGTGGCAGCGGGGAGCTGGCATTGGATGCCTATAACTTCAACCTTACACCCGGCAGGGGGTTTATCTCCAGTCCGTGGAATGATCTCAACCTGGCAGTGAACGCCTGCAACGCCGTGATCACGAGGGCGCCGCTGGTACCCATTGCAGAAGGAACGCGAAATGCAAAGGTGGGAGAAGTACGTTTCCTGCGGGCTATGTATTATTTTCTGCTGGTGCAAACCTGGGGACCGGTGAACCTCTCGCTCACAGAAACCACCGAGGTAACTACGGTGGCACACCGTACACCTGTTGACAGCGTATACAAAGCCATTATTGCGGATCTGCAATTTGCTATCGCTAACCTGGGCGCCACCACTACAGAGTATGGCCGTGTTACAAAACCTGCCGCTGAAAACCTGCTGGCGAAAGTATACCTCACCCGGGCAGGCACCACCGCCCGGCAGCCGGACGATTACCAGCAAGCCGCCACGCTGGCAAAAAATGTGATCAGTAATTATAAATACCAGTTGCTGAATAATTTTTCAGATGTGTTTGCACAGGGTAGTGGGGAGAAGAATCCGGAAGTTATTTTCGCGGTGCAATACAGTAAAAATGTATTGACCAATGGCGTTGGTAATCAAACTCACCTGTTTTTTATTATGAGCTATACTTCCCTGCCAGGAATGGCCAGGGATCTGGCCAACGGAAGACCGTATTCGTATTTCAGACCTACCCGTTTCACCACAGACACATTGTTTGATAAGGCACACGACAGTCGTTATGAAAAGAGTTTCGTTACGGTGTATTATTGCAATAACCCTGGCGCCTATACGATTAACGGTAAACGCGTAACCCTGCAATTGGGCGATACCGCCGCTTATTTCCCGGGCCGTGAATACACCGCCGCAGAAAGGAATGCGGTTAACTATACCGTTATTGCCCCCAGCCAGTATAACCAAACCAATTTTCCAACGCTGACCAAGTTCCTCGATCCGCAACGGCCCGACATTAATAACGAAGCAGGTTCCCGCGATTTTATTGTTTCCCGCCTCGCGGAAACGTACCTCGTGGCCGCCGAAGCGCTGATGATGAGCGGCCAGGCCGCAGAAGCCGTACCGTATGTAAACGCTGTGCGTAAACGTGCCGCCAAACCCGGCGCTACTGCAGAAGAAACGGCCGCCAACCAGGCCGCAATGGAAATAACCGCCTCCGACCTCAACATCGATTTTATCCTGGACGAAAGAGAACGGGAACTACTTGGTGAGCATCACCGGTGGTTCGATTTGGTTCGTACGGGGAAATTGCTGGAAAGAGTACGGCTGCATAATCCTACCGGCGCACCAAATATTAAACCCTTTCATGTACTAAGACCTATACCGCAGGATCAGATAGATAAAACAGCAGGTGGTATCACCGCATTTCCACAAAACGATGGCTATTGATAATGTAACATCTTAAAAAACATTTTATGATCAACCAAATTATGCGCTGCATTACTATATGCATCACTTTCCTGTTGCCCTACATCACGCTTTCGGCGCAAACAGAGAGCCCCTGGGGTGTTTGTGCCCATGCACAAAAAAATCCGGAATGGCCTATGATTGATAATGAACTGCTGAAATGCCAGCAGGCAGGTATCAAATGGATGCGGGTAGATATACAATTCTCCTATGTGTGCGCTACCGCAGGTGTTATGCAGTTTACCCGGTATGATTCGCTGCTGCTCAAGTGCCGGCAGTATGGTATCCAGATCCTCCCCATCTTACAGGCGTTTGATTCGGAGATCACCAAACCCCGGCCGGATATGGTGCCTATTTATAATCACCTGCCCGAATGGCGGGCGTTTGTAAATGCGGTGGTAACCCGCTATCACGGCGACATGAAATACTGGGAGATATGGAATGAACAGGATGGCGGCTTCTGGAAACCCAGCCCCAACGCGGCGCAATACGTACCGGTGCTGAAAGCTGCCTATGAAGAAATAAAGAGTATTGACACAGCCTGCTCGGTGATCGTTGGCGGTCTTTCCGGATGGAATACCGACTACCTGAAAAGCATGTACAACGCCGGTGCAAAAGGCTACTTCGATAAAATAGCTGTTCATCCCTATGGCTATGCAACAGACAAAAGCGCCCGGATCATCCGTATGCGGAACGACTTCTATGCAGAAATGAAACTGCGCGGCGATTCGGGTATGCCTGTCTGGATAACGGAGTCCGGCGGCTCCTCCTTTGTGGCGCCTACCATCCAGAAGCAGCCGCAGTTTGTTGTTAAAGCCATTCGTTATGCTTTGCATAAGTTAGGAAAAGATACTACCTCCTTCAAAGTAGGGATTGCGGTATCACCCAGGGTCCCTAACCTCGATGAGGTGGAAACGTGGCGTTCGTGGTTGCCGGGCATCACCCTGGTGCCTATCCCGTACAGCCAGCTGGCAACCGTTGATCCCGCGGAGTTCCCCGTGATACTGGGTTCTGAATCCACCACCACCGATCAGCCCCTGCTGGAACCTTTGCGTAATTATGTGATCAACGGCGGATTAATGCTGGCCGTGAATGTATTGCCGTTCTATTATACCGGTATTCAGAACCCGGATGGTACCTGGAGCAATGTATCGCAAACAGGGATTACCTATCCTTATTTCAGGCTGGGCTTTGAAGCTTTCTGGACTAAACCCGGTATACCGCAGAGTACTACCCGGATTGCTGTAAGTCCTGACGCCCTGGCAGGAGGAGTGCCGGCCTTATCCAATGTACTTGTTGACCGTTTTATCAGCCCCAAAAACCTCCAGCCGGGCGATACCTATTATCCTGTTATTCATGCGTACAACAGCACCGATGTAAATATAGGAGAGGCCATGTCGTTGTTTACTTATGGCGATTGGCAGGGAGGCATTCTCATGGGTACCGCTTCGCTGGCGGGAGGTTATACCGAAAGCGACCAGGCTAACCTGCTGCAACGGGTATACCTGAATTATTTATCGTTAGGGGTGGAGAAAATATTCTGGTACGACCTGCATAACGATGGCAACAATGCCGCAGATAAGGAAAGTAATTTCGGTTTGCTGAGATGGGACTTTTCACCCAAACCATCTTATAATGCCTATAAGGAAATGACGGGGTACCTGGGTAGTAGCCCGCGGTTTGTTAAAAGACTTCCCACCGTTGATAATGACATCTGGGCGTTAGCATTCCGGAAGCAGGAAGACAGCACCGCGGTGCTGGCCGTATGGTCTGCCGATACAGCGGTTACTTACAATGTGTTACACAGGGACAGCCTCATCGCTACTTACAAGGGTGCCAAAGTACGTTTCATTGTATTGAACGATTCAATAGGCGCCTATAAAATTGGCATTCCCGGTCACCTGAGAATGGATTCCATTGCCTGGAAGCAATATGGAGATGCCGACTTTGCATTGACTGCCGGCAGTGATAACACTCTTTTGCCCATTACCTTTTCCGGCGGCAACCCTGCACTCACCAGGGTTTACCGGGACAGCAGCGATAATAATCAATGGAAGATGAAGATCCTGGGCGCGGGTACCGACACTATTACCGCTACCCAGTGGGATTATAACGTATATCCATCTGCAGAAAAAATTCAGAGAACACTGGTGATCAGCCCGGCCCTGTTAACGGCTACCCCGAAAGATACCAACAGGATATACGGGATGCCCAATCCTGCTTTTGAAATAGATTACACGGGATTTGTTTACAATGATGATTCAACCGTTATCATCCAACGCCCGGTGCTAACATCCACGGCTACACTGTATTCCTTTCCGGGGCAGTACCCGATTACTGCCACCGGGGCCGCCGCGGCGAACTATTCGTTTATTTATAATAGCGGAACGCTTACGGTGGGGGAAAGTACCAATAGTACCAAAGGAACGCCCAATGTACTCACCGGCGTATTCCTGGGTAGCACTACTTTAATGTCCAGCATGTTCAGCACTTACGCAGGAACGGCCTTTTATCAGCTGGTGGATTTAAGTGGCAGAAGGATCTTTGCACAAAACGTTACCTTACGGAAGGGGATAAACGTGTTCCAGTTCCAGGTACCCAATGTAGCAAGAGGAATTTATATAGCTACGGTTACCACGCCCCGCTGGCGTATTTCCGTTAAGATATTCAAATAGAAGGCGCCTCGTAATAATAGCGGATTAAAGCGGATTTTGTCTTTCTCAGGATTACGCTGATTTTGCTGATTTACTTTTTGGATTTTTTTGATTAATAATAATTAAGGGAGATAAAAGCGAATATATCCGCTTCTATCTCCCTTAATCTTTTATAAAATCCAAAAAGTAAATCAGCAAAATCAGCGTAATCCTGAGAAAGACAAAATCCGCTTTAATCCGCTATTACTCCACTGGCTGCAGATACTGCGCATAGGCATAGCCTTCTTCGCCTGCATCTGTGCGAACCAGCCACCACTGGTCACTTTGTTTACTGATCAGCGAAATAATTTCATTGTGTGCTGCTTTTCCTACAATAGGCTGGTCGGTGCCGGGGCCTTTGCGGATATTCAGGTTAGATGACTCTGTGATCACTTTCAGTTTAGCGCCTGCTACAGCAGTAGCTACATTAATATTCATCACTACATCGCCGGTGAGGAAGTTGGGATCAATTTTTCCGTAGATGTTCCACAGCTGGTCCTTTACAGCGCCGGTAGGTGCTTCGCCTTCTATATGCAATACACCATCCAGTTCGTTTACTTTCAGGTTGCTGGTACCTGCCGCCTGTGCTGCATCAATCAACTCTTTGTATTTATCCTGTAATGCTGCCATGATTTTTGTATTTAAAGAGAAAGATTATTTTACTTTTAAACCGGAGGCATCTACCTTTTTAGGTTTCAGGGCATCCAGCGCCATTTTCAGTTTCTTCCAACGGTCAGCTTTCTGTTCGCCGGTAATGATAATCACTCCATCTTTAACATCTGCCTGGATACCAGGAAAGTCTTTCACAATGCCTGCTACCGCTGTTTTCAGCGCATCGTCGGCAGTAACTTCTACCGGTGCGGGCGGTGGCGGAGGAGGGGCTACGGTAACATTGTTAACAACACTCTTAACACCCTGGTTCAGCTTAACAGCAGCTTCTGCTGCATCTTTGTCAGCCTGGCTGGCAACAGATCCGGAAAGAGTAACTACGCCATCCTTAACATCTGCACTAACACCGGGAGAGGACTGTAATGCAGTGGTTACTGCAGCCTGTATGTCTGCATCCTTTGGTTTCGATTTGCAGGAAATCATGAACAATAGACCCACGGAGAGGATCACTGTGGTCAGGTGTTTCAGTTTCATAATCATACTGAGGTTTTAATGATGAAAAAATACGTTCTTAAGTTAAGTATCTTTTTTCATCTGGCAATAAGCCTGTAAGAGTTGTTTATTTTTTAATAGACGCTTCCTGTCTTTTTAACCCGATTTTAATTGGACTGTCAGCCGTATTCAATTAATTTAGTTCAACTAAAAAAACTCCGGACCCATGAAGAAGTGGTACCTGTTATCATTCCTGTGCATCCTGTTTCGCACCGCATCAGCACAACAAAACGAGCAGATAGCTACTCAGTTTTTTGAGCAACTCGGTAAAGGAAACTGGGATGGCGCCAGGGAAAATATGGATGCCAATATGAAAGCAAAGGTAACGCCGGACATGATGAAAGGGATCTGGCAACAGCTTGAACAATCCTTTGGGAAGTGGGAGGCTTTTATCTCCCGGAAAACAGCAAAGGAAGCCGCATATGATATTATACTGGCAGATAACAGGTTTGGCAAAGCTATTATCACGTTTCGTGTGGTGTTCGACAGCAACCACCAGATCGCCGGCTTTTTTAGTGCCGGTACCAAACTTATAACTACCGCATTGCTGCCTTATGAAGAAACTGATACGGTGACTACCGCAGACGGGGGTATCCTGTATGGCGTGCTTACAAAGCCTGTAGCGAAACAACCCTGGCCGGTGGTACTCATCGTTTCAGGATCGGGACCCACTGATCACAATGGTAATAACCCGTTATCATCCACTACCAACGGTAACTCTTATCAGCAGCTGGCAACGGCTTTAGCTGCCAATGGCATCGCTTCCGTGCGTTACGACAAACGCGGCATCGGTCAAAGCACCGGCTTCAAAAAAAGTAACAGCGCTACCTCGCTCGATGACTATACGGATGATGCCATTGCCTGGATAGATCATCTGCAGAAAAATACGCGGCAGTTTAAAAACGTGGCGGTTATCGGTCACAGTGAAGGGGCGTTAATAGGTTTGATGGCTGCAGGCCGCAGGAGCTTCAAAAGCCTGGTGTCTTTATCCGGACCGGGGGAATGTATGGATAAAGTATTGCTGGCGCAGTTAAAACCGAAACTGGCCGATTCGCTGTACAACGACGTAACCGTGATTTTAAATGAACTCCGGCAGGGTAATAATCCGCAGCAGGTACCGGCGGCATTAAGCACGCTGTTCAATCCCTCCTTATATACTTTCTGGAAAAGCACTTTTCACTATGATCCCTGTGCATTGCTGCCGGCTGTAAAGATGCCGTTCTTTATAATCGGCGGCACCAATGATGTACAGGTACCGCCTGTGCAGGCGGATATTCTCCACAACTGCAAACCGGGTTCGCAGCTACTGATAATCAAAGGAATGACGCATGCGTTGAAAGACACCGCGCCGCTTCCCGCCGGGAATCAGGCGCCGTTGCCACTGTCGGCGCAATTAGTGCCATCACTGGTGAAGTTTATAGTGAATTAACTATACCGGTCGTTGCGCCACGGGTAGGCGGTATTGGAGTAACCCCTTTCTTCCCAGAAGCCCAGCTTGTTGGCGGTAAGGAATTCAATGCGGTGGATCCACTTGGCGCCTTTCCATGCATATAGTTCAGGGGTGATCATTCTTACCGGTCCGCCGTGTTCTTTGGGTAATGGTGCGCCTTCAAAGGTATGTACCAGTAACACATCGGGTTTCAGGGCTTCTTCCAGCGACACGTTGGTGGTGTAATCATCGTAGCCGTAACAGAGTATATGCGTGGCCGTGTCCTTTGGTTGTACCAATGCTGCCAGGTCCAGCAGGCGAACGCCTACCCAGTTCATATTCAGCTTCGACCAGGTGGTAACGCAATGAAAATCGGAGGTGTCGGATGTTTGCGGCAGTGAAAGGAAATCTTCCCAGCTTAATGTTACCGGGTGCTCCACGGCGCCATCCAGGATAAGCTGCCATTCGTCCTTTTCAATTTCCGGTTGTATCCCCAGGTCCAGTACGGGCCATTTATGTGTGATGGTTTGCCCTACCGGTAATACGGGCATGCCATGCCGGTTAGGATTGCCGCTGCCTTTGGGTTTATTGTCGGCTACCGATGGGGTGAGCCGCATCTTTTCCTCAAAGCGGGATTTGAGCTTCATTCTCGCTTCTACAATACGCTTTAGTTTGTCCGCCTCTTCCATAAAATAATTTTTGGGTCTTCTGCTGTAAATATACGGATTTACGCCCATCAGGCGGTGCTTTCGGCGTAGCACCCCGGCTTACCAGGCTCTCCCTTATCTGAAAAAAGTCCGGGGCTCATTATACTTTGTTCATACAAAGTAGTATATTGTACGTACAAAGTAAACCAAATAAACGCGCGTTATGGAGGTCATTCAAACGATATTCAAGGAGATCATCGGATTCCTGGGGATTTCACAGTTAATAGAAGTATGTAAAACGGGGAATTACAAGGTATTGCTTACGCTAAACGGGATCTTCTCTGTCATTTCCCCGCTGGTGCCTTTTCTGCTGTTGCTGGAAATAGGACGGGCTATATTTTATAAGAAGTTTAAGATCGAAGATTATAAAATGCCCTTCCTGATCTTTGTGGCCAACCGGTTCATCTCCCGGTTCATTTCCATTGCAGCAGTGGCTTTCTGTATCGGGCTACTGGAGAAATATGCGTTGATCAACACTTCTCTTAAATGGTACTGGTTTATTTACGGATATGTGATCTGGGAATTTTCTCACTTTATTTATCATTACTACGGGCATAAGGTGCGTTTGTTCTGGTGCCTGCATTCTACCCATCACGCGCCGCAAACCATGAATCTTTCGGTTACTTATGCGCATTTCTTCCTGGAAGCGCCTTATGCAGACGTGATCCGCACCAGTATCTGTATCCTGATGGGCGTTAATCCACCGTTGCTTTTTATCATTATGTTCATCGATGGTACCTGGGGATCTTTCATCCATGTGGGTGAAAACCTGGTTAAAGACGGGCGTCTTGGCTTTCTCAATAAAATAATTCTGACGCCGTCGCACCACCGGGTGCATCATGCAAAGAACCCCTTGTATATGGATACCAATTTCTGTAACCTGCTTAACATCTGGGATAAAGTATTTGGCACTTTCCAGCCTGAAAAGAGGGATATGCAGATCGAATATGGTATTTCAAGGGAAATGAATCCCAACAATTTCCTGGATGTTTATTTTGGTGAACTGTACGGCTTGTGGCGGGATGTCCGGAAAGCGCCAGGCATAAAAAATAAGCTGCTGTACGTTGTAATGCCGCCGGGATGGAGCCATACCGGGGATCATAAAACGGCAAAAGTGGTGAAACAGGCTTTCCTCGAGGAGGCGCAGCATAAGCCATTGCGACAGCCAACAGCCGATCAGGTCATCTGATCAAACAGGTAATACAACGGGGATTCTTCCAGCACTACACGGGAATTACCGGGTGCATCCTTTTTCCATTTGATCAGCCGGATAGCGCCATCTGCTATTTCCAGCCCGGTAATATCGCCATCATTAAAACAGCAGCAGCCGGTGTTGAAATAGGAAGGGGATGCCATTGTTTTTACCAGCTGTTTCCCGGCATATTCTGCCTGTCTTGCTGCTAATGCTTTTTGTAAGATGGCTATTTCACCGGTATCTCCCTGGGCGCGGGCTTTGTCCAGTTGTTTCGTGAGCTTGTCGATATGATCCAGTGATGCAAACACGGGTTTGTGGGTGTGCCCTGAAACCAGGAATGTTTTTTTGTACTGGATGCTCCATTCGTACATCATGATATTGTGCCGGTCGGCCAGGTCGAAGGAATCGGACAGGGTATCCATCCGGATGTCAAAAAAGCGTTGTACGGGCGTCCATATGGCGGCTACAAACCATTTGCTGAAAACATTGCCGTCGCTGCGCAGGTCGCCCTGGTGGCCATGTGTGAGATAGATTTTGTAATCATGGTCCTGGTAGCGTGTTTGCAGGATCAGCCCTTCATATACTTTCAGTTTCTTCCCGAAGATACCTTTCAGGAATTGCTGCCGTGGTACGGCGTAATGCCACTCCAGGTCGTGATTTCCGAATACCCGGAAGTAACGTTGCTGCTGCAGGAAGCGGGCTTCTTCCAGCAAGGTGTCCCGGTTTTCCCGGATCACGGTTGCCGGCGGGCATTCCCACAATTCCTCGCAATCGCCGAGGTTAATAAAGGTATAACCCCTGTCGTAGTAATAACGGAGCGCGGCCACATAATTGGCTTCTGCGGCCATAAAGTCGTCAGCGCCATCTTTTCCGCCCTTATGTTGGTCAGAGAAAATAATAAATCGGCTATGTTCGTAATCAAAGGGAACGATCACCCCTTTTTGCCGGTTGCCTTTCAGGATTTCTTCATGAAGCTGGGATAGGGATGCAAATACCTGGGATTTATCCGGTTGGGATGAAAATCTGTTGGAAAGCCAGATAATAGGACGTTGGAAGAATTTTTTCACTGGATGCGGCACGCTGTATTTTTTTAGGAAGGTGGCTCAGTACCTTACCACGCACAAAAATGAGCGATTATCAATAACCGCTCAGATTTTTTTATTTTAATAAAGCCAGACCTGTTACAGTTCAGCTTTTTACTTCTTTCTTTACGTTAACGGCACTTGGACCTTTCTGTCCTCTCTCCACTTCAAAAGTTACCTTGTCTTTTTCTTTAATAAGTTCAGTCAGCTGGTTAATGTGTACGAACACGCTATCCTGTGTCTGCTGATCGATAATAAACCCGTAACCTTTGGACTCATTGAAAAATTTCACCACACCTCTGCGGATCAGTTCTGCTGGTTCTTCCGGCAATTGTCTGCCTGGACCGAGCTGAATGTCTTCCACATTAATTTCCCTTTTCCTGCTTGGATCGGGTGGAGTAGAGGAGATATTACCATTCTCATCTATGTAAGCCATCATATCTTCCAAACTCTTTCCTTTTCCGCTTTCTCTCTTTCGCTCTTCCTTTCTTTCCTGTTTATCCAGTCTTTGTTTCGCTTTTTTCTTTTCTTTTTCTTTTTTACCAACTGTTTCCTGGGATCTAGCCATATTTATGTATATATTTTGATACCTTACAAAGATCGGTTTTTTTTGCGTAAAAGGCCCGGAATATAAAGCAGCACAGCCTTTATGCACACGCATTTTGCCCCAGGACTCCCCATAGCGGCTATTCTATATTTTTTGCACACCGGGAAATAAACTCCTTCACAGTACTGATTATCATGATATTTTATTTGTGATCAGGGGTAATTATGATATCAACGGATTTCCATAGATTAGCAAACTGGTTTTTAATCCGCAACAAAATAAACCGCCTGAAAGTGGTGTGGTCAAAAAATTTAAAACGCTTATGATGAGAAAAACGGCCCTGGTTTTCCTTGCTGCTATAGCAGGAGAACAGGCAATGGCACAGGTAGACGCCGGCCTGTTCCGTTATTCTGATGTATCCCGGTCGCAGATCGCATTTTCCTATGCTAATGATATCTGGATTGTCCCGAAAACAGGTGGCACCGCCATCAAACTGATCTCCCCACCAGGAGTGGAAACCTTTCCGAAATTTTCGCCGGACGGCAGTAAACTCGCCTTCAGCGCCAACTATGATGGTAACACCGACGTATACGTGTTACCGGTAGCCGGCGGCGTACCACTGCGCCTCACCTCATATGGTGGCTCCGATCGCGTGGTGGACTGGACGCCCGACGGCAAACAGGTGCTCTTCGCCTCCGGCAGGGAAAGCACCAAAGAACGCTTCAACCAGTTTTATACCATCCCGGAAAGTGGCGGTGCTGCTACCAAACTGCCACTGGCCTACGCAGAATTCGGATCATGGTCGCCCGATGGTTCCAAAATGGCCCTGGTAACCCGCTCCCAGAGTTTCCGCAACTGGAAAAGATATCGCGGCGGTATGAAGGCGGATATTCATGTGTTTGATTTTACTAAACAACAGTCGGAAAACATCTCCGCTAAAAGTGAAGCAGGCGACGAATTCCCCATGTGGCATAATAACTTCATCTACTTCCTGTCCGATCGCGGCACAGAGAAAAGAATGAACCTCTGGCGCTACGATACCAATACCAAAGCATACGAACAAATTACCAGCTACAAAGACTATGACGTTCACTTTCCCTCGCTTGGGCCGGACGACATCGTGTACGAAGCCGATGGTAAACTGTTTGTGCTGTCGCTGAACACACAGCAATCCACCGAGGTGAAAATCAATATCACCACCGATCTTGCGGCACTGAAACCACGCACGCAACGCACGGTGAAATATATCCAGTCCACCGCCATCAGTCCCGATGGCCAGCGCGCACTGATAAGCGCCCGCGGCGATGTTTTCTCCGTACCTGCCGTAAACGGTTATGTGAAAGACCTTACCCGCACCAGTGGCGTGGCAGAACGCTACCCCGTATGGGCGCCTGATGGCAAAACCATTGCCTGGTGGAGCGATAAGTCGGGCGAATATGAACTCTGGCTGGCCGCCGCCGGAAAGGAAAATGAAGCCAGGCAAATCACGCATTACGGCGCCGGATTCCGCTACCGCCCGCACTGGTCGCCCAACAGCAGGCAAGTGGCGTTTATAGACCAGGACCTGAAAATATGGGTGCTGGATGTAACTAGTGGTAAAACCACGGCGGTAGACAAAGCCCTCCATTATTCACCCGATGCACTGGAAGGCTTCCGCTTCAGCTGGACTCCCGACAGCAGGTGGTTCACCTATAGCCGCGACATGGACAACGGTCATGAAGCGGTATTCCTCTTTGACACAAAAAATAACCAGCGCCACCAGGTAACCAGCGGCTTCTATGATGCCGCCCGGCCGGTGTTTGATGAAGATGGTAAGTACCTCTATGTACTCACTAACCAATCGTTCAAACCTACTTACAGCAGCATCGACAATACCTTCATCTACGCCAACAGTACTGTGATCGGCATCATTGGCCTGCAAAAGGAAACGCCCTCCCTGCTGGCTACCCGCAACGATGCGGTGAATGTAAAGGAAGATAAAAAGGAACCGGAAAAACCGGCCGCCAAAAAAGGAAAAGAGAAGAAGGAGAAACCTGCGGAAGATAAGAAGGAAGCCGCCACCAGCATCGACCTGGATAACATGGAAGCCAGGATGGTACTCCTGCCGGTGCCAGGTGGCAATTACTCCCGCCTGGGGGCTGTAAAAGGCAAGATCCTGTTCATTAGCAGCACGCCACCCAGCGATGAGGAAAGCAGCGGTGAGGCCACCCTGCAATACTATGATATCGCCACCAAACAGGTGAAAACCATCATCAAAGATCCGGGCCAGTACGAACTCTCCGCCGACAGGAACAAAATACTGATCAACAACGGCCCCTATGGCGTGATCGACGTAGCCGAAAACCAGAAAATTGATACCGCTATGCGGGTGGAAGAAATGGAAATGACCGTGAATCCTGCCGAAGAATGGAAACAGCTGTTTATGGACACCTGGCGCATGGAACGCGATTTCTTCTACGATCCCCACATGCATGGCGTAAACTGGAACAATGTAAAAGACAAATACCTGCACCTCCTGGAAGGCGCCCGCACCCGCGAGGAAGTAAGCTTTGTAATCAATGAAATGCTGGGCGAAATGAATGCGTCGCATACGTATAACTTTGGTGGCGACATTGAAGATGGTAAACGTGAAAATGTGGGCTACCTGGGTGTGGACTGGCAGGCAGATGGTAAATACTATAAAGTTAAACGCATCATCCGCGGTGCGGCATGGAATGCGGAAGCCCGCAACCCGCTGGACGAACCGGGTGTAAACATCCACGAAGGCGATTACATCCTGGCCGTAAACGGTGAACCACTCACCACCGCGCAGGAACCTTACAGTGCGTTCCAGTCGCTCGCCGGGAAAGTAGTGGAGCTTACCTGGAACAGCCGTCCTTCGCTGGAAGGCGCTAAAATGGCGATCGTAAAAACTATCGGCAGCGAATACCGCCTGCGTCACCTGGCCTGGATAGAAAGTAACCGCAAACGTATTGCGGATGCCACCAATAACCAGGTAGGATACATCTTTGTGCCAAGTACCGGCATCGACGGGCAGGATGAACTGATCCGCCAGTTTAACGGTCAATGGGATAAGGCAGCCCTTATCATTGATGAACGTTTCAACAACGGCGGCCAGATCCCCGATCGCTTCATAGAAATGCTGAACCGCAAGCCGCTGGCTTACTGGGCTACCCGGAATGGTACGCCTACCCAATGGCCTTCTTATGCGCATTTCGGACCAAAGGTGATGCTCATCAACGGCTGGAGTGGTTCCGGCGGCGATGCGTTCCCGGATTACTTCCGCAAAACAGGACTGGGCCCCATCATCGGTACCCGCACCTGGGGTGGCCTCATAGGCATCAGCAACACACCGGGGTTAATCGATGGTGGCATCATCACGGTACCATCGTTCCGTATGTTTAATAATGACGGCACCTGGTTCCGCGAAGGACATGGCGTAGATCCGGATATTGCAGTAGATGAAAATCTCGGTGATATGGCCAAAGGTATAGATCCGCAGCTGGAACGGGCCATCACAGAGATAAAGAGCCTGTTGCAAACAAAGCCTTACAAGGCGCCTGCACAGCCTCCTTATGAAGTAAGATAGCAGTTTATATCACTGACCGGTCGCTGCTTGTTTTAAACAAACAGCGACCGTTTTTTTAATGTTTGCGCGGCTGAAAATTCCACCGTAATCCGCCACTAAAAAAGTAGTTGGCAGCAAAGCGATGCATCGGTTTATCCGAAAACATCTCAGATCAACTCTTCTCTTTGAAGGTAACACCGCTGTAAAGAATGCTGCCACCCGACGCTACAAAATCTATATGCCGGTTGAGGCGCCACGTATTCTGCAGTCCCACGCTCATTTCCGCATAACCCATCAGCCGCTTAGCGGTGTTCACGTAATTGCTCAGCATAAATACAGCGCCAAAATTATAGCGGTGCTGGTTCCTCATGAAGGTGATATTTATTGCTTTAGAAGAAGACACTATGTACCGGGTGTACCCCTATGCCATCACCGTATTTATTTTTCGGGAGATAAATAACACAATTGGCCCGCTCCTTAAAATACAGGCGTCATTACAATGTCATAATTGGCAGTTGTCATTTCCGTATAACCGTTACAGTAACTAAATTCAAGGTATACCACGTAGAAGAGCGTACGAAAAAATCTGTGAGCCCATTTGTCTTTTTTAACCAAACATACAGTGCAATGAAACCAAAATTATCGCTTGCATTCGCATTCGGATGCCTCATCCTCGCATCCTGTTCAAAGAACTATTTTGCCTCCGGCGAATCCCCGAAAGACAGCCTGTTGCCCGCCACCGTTAAAGCTTCCGGTATTACGGATATCGCCGTAGCACTAGGCAGCAATGCCTGGTTAACACAAAGCAACGCCGGGGCTGCGGAAGTAGTGGTAGACTATGGCCTGGCCAACTGGACCAGCAGCAGTTCTGTATTCAGCGCTTACTTCCGTACCAGCGCTACCGGCACGCTGCATCTCGCGTTGCGTGGCAAAGTACCCGGTGGCAGCAGCCAGCTGAAAATAACAGCAGCAGGCCAGTCGAAAACCATTACCGCTTCCGGCGGCAACTACCACACTATTGATGTGGGGGATTTCAATCTAACGGATACCGGCTATGTGAAAGTAGACTTCCAGGGCGTATCCAAAACGGGCGGCTACTTCGCGGACCTGTCCGATCTGTACATTAGCGGCGCCGCCACCAGTGGCCGGCTCAACTACATTCAAACCGATGTATACTGGGGCAGAAGAGGACCCTCTGTACACCTGGGGTATACCCCGCCTGCAGGTAAAAGCATTGAATGGTTTTATAATGAAGTAACAGTGCCCACCGGCCAGGACCCCGTAGGATCTTACTTTATGTCCAACGGTTTTAGCCAGGGTTATTTTGGCATACAGGTAAACAGTACCACGGAAAGAAAGGTGTTATTTTCGGTTTGGAGTCCTGCCGATACAGATGATCCCAACAGCATTCCGGATTCACTGAAGATTGAATTACTGCGCAAAGGCCCCAACGTACAAACAGGTTCCTTTGGGAATGAGGGCGCAGGCGGACAAAGCTACCTGGTATATAACTGGCAGGCGGGTACTACCTATCGCTTTTTAACACATGCTGTGCCGGTGGCAAATAATAAAACAGAATTCACCTCCTGGTTTTATGCCCCTGAAACCGGCGCCTGGCAACTTATTGCCAGCTTTCGCCGCCCGCAAACCAATACTTACTTAACCGGGTTGTATTCTTTCCTGGAGAATTTCTCCACCGAAACAGGTTACATCGGCAGGAAAGCACAATACGGCAACCAGTGGGCAATGGATACCAACGGCGCCTGGTATGAGTTAACAACGGCGCAGTTTACAGGCGATGCTACCGCTGCATCGCAATCCCGTATGGACTTTGCCGGCGGCGCGGAATCTACAAAGTTTTACCTGCGCAACTGTGGCTTCTTCTCCAATTTTGTAAAGATCAATACACCGCTTACCCGCACACCATCGGGCACAGCGCCGGTGATTAATTTTAATACCTTACCATAAAACAAATAAAAAGGGGCTGTGACTGCAGCCCCTTTTTTCAAACAATAGTAAACACTCAACGTGGCGGAGTATTATTTACCATCTCCACCTTATCTTTAATTTCCTTTGTGAACCGGATGCTTAGCGCTTTTTTCCAGAAGATGTTGGCGTGGATAGTATCTTTCATCTCCAGGTAATAATCTCCCATACTATCATAAGTATTAAAGCTCTCCGGGTAATAATCTATGTTCAGCTGAAAGAACATCCTGGACTTATCAAAATTTTTCTGTTGCAGGTTGGCATAGCCGAATTCATTCAACGTAGCTTCGTAGGGGCGTACACGGTAGCCCATGTCTTTCGACAAGGTATTGAAGTGCGTGGTGATAAGTGTTTTCAGCGAGTCTGCCGGGCAACTGTTATCAGTATAGAGATAAGTAGGAAAACGATAATGCGGAAACAGGAATCTTAGCCCGTCGTATTCTCCCGCAAATGGTATCGAGTTATGGTCATCATCTTCATAATATTTGTAGCTCCATTTTAACTGGTTACCGGGAGATTTTCTCAGGAGGTCCGTTAAGGTAAGGATAGCGCTGGTATGAACAGATCCCTGTGAGCTGTCTTTTCTCAATTGTATGGTGTCCAGTCCGGGTTTCATGGTATGCGCCACAGCCAGGTAGAAACTTTTATTTTCAAGTGGCTGTTGTAATTGCCGGGCGGCCTGCATTAGTATCTGGCCTTTATTCCAGAAAATGGTCGGATCAATAGCAATGTAACCGTTAAACAGCGCAGGATGATACAATAGCGTGTTTACCACCATCAGCCCGCCCAGGGAATGTCCTATCAGCGTACGGTAAGGTGCTGTGGCGTATTTTTTATCGATATAGGGAATGAGTTCTTTACCAATAAATTCGGTGAACGCCTCGCCGCCGCCGGAACCGGCATACCCGGAGTCGCGTGTGGGAGTGAGGTCGCGCATGCGGTTACCGCCGGTATTGGGGATGCCTACAATGATCATTCGCGGTAATGCAGTATTGCCATTGATAGTGCTGAGTTGCAGGATCATGGACTGAAGGGAGGAGAAATGGAAGTCGCCGTCCAGCACATACACCACGGGGTAGGCGGGCTTTACAAAATAGCTGGTATCTGCCGGTGGCGTATATATCCATAAGGGTCTGTTCTCTTTCAGTGCAGCAGAGTAGATGCTGTCGGGTTGCCCGAAGGAAACCAGGCTTTGGGCTGTTACGCCGGTGACAGCATATAGCATCAGGAGCGCCGGGAATAGTTTTTTCATACGGGATTATTATTTCCGGAAAGATGGAATTTTCGGGGCAGGAATTTCAGGAGTTGTGATGCCGGCGGGAATTAATGTGACGGAGTACCGGATTTGTGGGATAAAAAGGGCGGTTGATACCAGCGGTTACTATACCTTTGTGACGCTATATTGCTGATACATGTTGGAAAAACTAAGGGAACATATAGAAAAAATAGTGTCGCTTACGGATGAGGAGTTTGCCTTTGTGCGTGCTCATTTCACTATGAAAAAGTATAAAAAACGTGAATTTCTTATACAGCATGGAGAACGTGTAAGGTACTCTTTTTTTGTAGTGTCAGGACTTATCATGCTGGTGTATGACGACGAATCGGGTAGGCAGCACATTGTTTCCTTTGCGATGGAAGACTGGTGGGAGAGTGATTTCCTGGCCTATTTCAATCAAACTAAAGCTACCATGTCGTTGCAATGCCTTGAAGATACGGCCGTGTTGTGTCTTTCGCTGGAGGACTACGAAAAGCTATGTGCCGGTCTTCCAAAGATGACGTATTTCTTTCTCAAAAAAGCAAATAGCGGGCACATTGGATCGCAGCAGCGCATTTTGTCTTTCCTTACTTCCAATGCAAAGGAGCGCTATGAACAACTCCTTACACGATATCCTTCTTTGTTTCAAAGAGTGCCTAAAACCCTGCTGGCTTCCTATCTGGGCGTTTCGCGTGAAACCCTTAGCAGGCTTTGGCGTCCGTCCTGATCTTATTTTCCACAGTTTATAATTGTGATGTTTGTCACACAAAGGAAGGGTGCATTGTTCCCATCTTTGCAGTGTACAATTTTTATTAACTGTTGTGCCGGCAGTGGCACAAACCAAAAGGATCAGCAAATGGAAAAACAGGTTATTAATCCGTGGCAGTGGCAGGATAAACGTAGTTATGTGCAGGCTGTTGAAATAAAACAGGCGGCGGGCACGCTTTATTGTTCCGGTCAAACGGCTATAGACGCCGACGGACAATCAAGTAACGCCGACATGAAAACACAGGTAATACAGGCGTTGGAAAACCTGGAAAAAGTGATCACCGATGCGGGGTACGAATGCAGCGGTATTGCGAGGTTGAATGTGTATACCACTTCATCCGCAGAGTTTTTCGACTGCTTTGATATTTTCCAGGACTGGATAGCAAAGCATGGTATTAAGCAGGCGCTTACTTTGCTGGAAGTGAAGCGGCTTTTTGAAACATTAAAGATTGAATTTGAAGCTACGGTAGTGAAATAATAAAGAGAGAGGCCCGGTACACTGCCGGGCCCCTTTTATTAAGCTTTTCTGAAAACAACAATACCATTGTGTCCGCCGAAGCCGAAAGTATTGCTCATCGCTACGTTCACTTCTTTTTCTATTGCGGTTCCCAGTACAATCTGTAAGGTGGAAGGAATGGCGGCATCCAGTTCCTTTGTATTGATAGTGGGAGGGATGATACCTTTCTGAATGCTCATTACGCTGGCAATAGCCTCTATAGCGCCTGCGGCGCCCAGCAAATGGCCGGTCATGGATTTGGTAGCGCTGATATGCAGATGCGCCGGTGCAGCGCCAAACATTTTACCAATAGCAGCTATTTCACTCAGGTCGCCTACCGGTGTGGAGGTAGCATGTGCATTCAGGTAATCCACTTCTCCTTTATTCAACCCGGCGTCTTCCAGTGCCAGCTGCATCGCCCGCAGGGCGCCCAGTCCCTCCGGATGAGTAGCTGTCATGTGATAAGCATCGGCAGTCATGGCGGCGCCGGCCACTTCGGCATAAATATGCGCGCCCCGGGCTTTGGCATGTTCATACTCTTCCAGTATGAGTGCGCCGGCGCCTTCTCCCATTACAAAGCCATCGCGGTGCACATCGAATGGACGTGAAGCGGTGGTGGGATCATCATTGCGCACCGACATAGCTTTCATTGCGCAGAAACCACCTACGGAAGCAGGAGTAATGGGCGCTTCAGAGCCGCCGGTTACAATTACCTTCGCCTTACCCAAACGGATATACGTTAATGCATCCATGATAGCGGTATTGGAAGTAGCGCAGGCCGATACCGTTGTATAGTTAATACCCATCAGGCCATATTTAATGGAGATCATACCCGATGCCATATTGATGATGAGCTTGGGTACAAAATAAGGGCTGAAACGGGGATTAAAATCGCCGGAAACATATTCGGTGACCTGCTCCTCGAATGTTTGCATACCGCCCTGCCCGGAGCCCCAGATCACGCCGGTGTCAAAAGGATCCATTGTGCTGAAGTCCAGCCCGGAATCTTTCACCGCCTGGTCGGCGGCTACAAGGGCATATTGTGTAAACGGGTCGGTTTTGCGCACTTCGCCTTTGTCCAGTAACGCGGTGGGATCAAAGCCTTTCAGCTCATGGGCAAACTGTGTACGGAAGCGGCTGGCATCAAAATGGCTGATGGTGGCAGCACCGCTTTTACCGTTAACAAGACTATTCCAGAAATCAGTAACATTGTTACCGACAGGGGATACTGTCCCCATTCCTGTTATGACAACTCTTTTCATAGCTGGTTATTTATGACACAGGTCATCCAGCAGCTGTTCCGCAATATGGCGGAAAGCCGATGGTCCCATCACCCTCGATAAAAGAAGGGATGCCTGCAAATTAGATATGATAATGAGCGCCCGCGTGTTGGCGGCGCCTTTAAAGTGAATACGCTTCTTTTTCCGGCCTTCTTCGAGGCAATGTGTAAGCCAGGCGAGGATGCCGTTGGCCATTTCCTGTACTTTCGCCTGCATAGCCGGTTCCAACGTCTCAAAATCCGGGGCGAGAGAGCCCATCAAACAGATATTACCTTCCTTGCTGTGCCGGCGGAATACGTCCATCAGCTTCGCCAGCTGTTCTTCTTCCGGCAAACTTTTCCACCTGTTTGTTTGCGCAATAAATTTCGCAACGTCCTGGTCTACTATTTCCACGCCCAGGTCGGCCTTTGCCGGGAAATGATAATGTACCGCTGCATTTTTTATTTCCAGCGGTCCTGAAATATCTTTGTAACTAAAGGCGTTAAACCCTTTGGTTCTTACCAGGCGGTCGGCCAGCGCCACTATTTTATCTTTTGTTTCAGACATATTTTGCCGTTTGCGGCACAAATATACTTACTTAGTAGTAAGTAAACAAATGCCGCTGATTTTGATGTACATAACAAAGGCGGGAAGGCTTGATTCAAACCTCCCCGCAGGAACTATTTATATACGCGATGGTGTTATTCTGCCTTTAAACTGTTTACAGGATTCATCAACGCCGCTTTTACGCTCTGGAAGCTGATGGTAAGCAGGGCTATCAGCATGGCGGCCACGCCGGCCAGCACAAACACCCAGTAATGGATGGAGATGCGGTACGGGAATTTCTGTAACCACTGGTCCATCGTATACCATGCCACCGGGAAGGCAATCAGCGCTGCAATACCCACCAGCTTCAGGAAGTCGGCGGAAAGCAGCCGGGTAATACCGGATACACTGGCGCCAAGCACTTTGCGGATGCCTATTTCTTTGGTTCTCCGCTCGGCAGTATAGGCAGCCAGCCCAAATAATCCCAGGCAGCTGATCACAATAGCCAGCGTGGCAAACAACCGGGAAAGTTGCTGCATCAGCGTTTCATTGGTAAACATGGCGTTAAACTGGTCATCCACAAACTGGTAAGTAAAAGGATAAGCCGGATTCAATTGATTCATCACATCGCCAATTTTATGAAGTGCTGCTTCCTTGTCAGCCCCTGTATTCATGCGCACATACATGAGGTTGGCTCTATCAGGGATACAATAGAACACCACAGGATCGGGCGAGCCATACATATTGCCATATACATAATTTTTCACTACACCGGCTACACGGGAATGAATTACAGAATCGGCGCTGAATGGCGTGTTAATAGTTTTACCTACAGCGCTTCCTTTACCCATCAACTGTTCCAGCGATTCTGTAATCAGCACATCCATGCCATTGGCCGAGGCCACCGGTTTAAAATCGCGGCCAGCCACTATCTTCATACCAGCAGTTTGAATGAACTCCGGGCTTATGCGCCGCTGTGAAACAAGGATATTATCAGTAGGCGATTTTCCGTTCCAGCTGATATCGTCGGTGTTGTTGCCGCCGTATAAAGTAACCTGATCCGCCAGGGCGGCGTTGTCTACCACGCCGGTAGCCAGCAAAGCGGTTTTGATCGCTGCAAAGTTTTGCTTCATCGTTCCCTGAAGCTGCATAGATATAAGATTATCTTTATTAAGACCGAGGTTCCGTTTTTTTACATGCTGGATCTGCTGGTAAATGATAGCCGTGCAAATAATGAGTATAATAGAAACACTGAACTGCGTAATCACCAGCCCTTTGCGGATAAACGCGACACTACCGGTTTTTGATTTAATACCCTTTAACACAAAAACCGGGTTAAAGGACGACAGGTACAGCGATGGATAGCTACCCGCCAGCACGCCGCATATCACCGTAATACCCAGCAGCCAGATGAGATGTACCGGTTTATCCAGCCCCACGCTAAGCTGTTTATCTACCAGCGCATTAAATGCGGGCAACACCAGGAGTAGCAGTAGCACCGCCACCACCGCTGCCAGCATTGACATAAACAACGCTTCGCTGATAAACTGGGTGATGAGCCTGCCTTTCCCCGCACCAACTACTTTGCGGATGCCAACTTCTTTTGCACGTTTTTCACTGCGTGCGGTAGACAGGTTCATGAAATTGATACAGGCAATGAGTAAAATGATCCAGGCAATGAGCGAAAATAAACGGACATATTCAATACGGCCGCCACTTTGTTTTCCATCACTGAACTGGTCACGTAATCTCCAGTTGTTCATACTAAACAGGAATGCCTGGTTAATGGCGCCGGGATTATGCGCTGCAATAAATTGCTTCATTTTACTGTTGATAACGGCTACATCCGCATGGGGAGCCAGTTCTGCATACGTATCAACGGAATTAGCGTCCCAGTTTTTCAGATATGGATTTTGGGAAAAATAGATCTCAAAAGGAGCTACCCATTCAAATTTCAGCGTGGAATTTTCCGGGATATCTTTTATTACCCCGGATACCACATAGGGCTGTGCATTGTCGACCGTAATAGTTTTTCCCACTACATTTTTAGTGTCGCCAAAAAATTTGCGGGCGGTTTTTTCTGTGATCACAATGGAGTATAACTGCGGAAACGGAACAGCAGCATTCCCTTCTGTAAAAGGAAATGTGAAAATATTAAAGAGACTGGCATCCACATAGATACCGGAAGCATACATTTTTTTATCCCCGAAGGTAAACAGCAGGTTGGTGGCTTGTTCTGAAGTACGGCAGGTTTGAGCGATACCGGGTATTTCTGTCTTCATAGCTTCCGCCAGCAGGGCGGGAGTGGAGGTAAAAGTACGGATGTTACCATCGTAATTCCAGTTTTCCCACACCTGGTAGATCCGGTCTTTTTTTACATGCGAGCTGTCGTAGGTAACTTCATCTTCTACCCACAAAAAAATTACACCGGCGCAGGCTAAACCAATCGCCAGCCCGAAAATATTCAGAAAACTGTAGGTTTTGCTTTTCCAGAGATGTCTGAATGTGATCTTAATATAATTTCTTAGCATCATCATATGTACACATTTGGGAGTAGTGCGACTAGCTCAGACTAAGATAATGCCATAGTATTATATGCTGATAATGAGTTGTTTAGATAATCATAGTTGTCCGTTTTTAAAGGGCGCGTGTCCGGATATGAACAGGTTTCGCCAGGTAGCGACAACTATCTGCCCGGTTCATTGTTAAATAAGACTGATTCACACCCTCATTTGCCTGATTCACCTAAAAGTATTTGCTTACGGTGACCACGTCGTTTACTTTGCCACAAATATAAATAACAACACTATGAAACGGTATAAGAAATGGAAAGTAGTGCTGCTGATCTTCACGGGCTGCTTTATCGCCTTACAGTTTATCAGGCCGCGCATCACCCATCCACCAGTAACGGGAGAGCCGGACGTTCCGCCTGAAGTGAGTGCTGTGTTGAGGAAAGCCTGCTACGACTGCCACTCAAATGAAACGCGCCTGGCCTGGTTCGACCAGATTTCACCCGCTATCTGGCTGGTGGCCGGTCATATTACGGAAGGCCGGAAGGTGCTTAACTTCTCCAACTGGGATAGTATACCGAAAGACCAGCAAAAAGGCAAACTGTTTGAATCCCTCAACCAGATGCAGTTTAACGTAATGCCACTGTCGCAGTACACCGCGTTCCATCCCGCGGCACGCCTTACCAACGATGAAATCAGTATCCTGAAAAATTACCTCGCCACACAAATAACCCCGCTCAAACCCGATAGTAATAAAATAGCCGCCGCTAACCGTCAATACGCTGCCTGGCAGCCCGATAGCCCCATTGCAAAGGTATTGCCCGTGCCTAACGGTATCGCCTATATGCCGGAGTATAAGAACTGGGAGGCCATCAGCAGTACGCAACGACTGGACAATGGCACCATGCGGGTGATCACCGGGAATGACATCGCTGTGAAAGCCATCCGGGAACACCAGACCAATCCCTGGCCCGATGGCACTGTTTTCGCAAAAATAGCCTGGGATGAACTTACTGATGCCGCCGGGAACGTTACTCCCGGGGAGTTTAAACAGGTAGAGTTTATGATCAAAGACAGCCATAAATACGCTTCTACCAAAGGCTGGGGATGGGCGCGCTGGAAAGGAACGGATCTAAAACCGTATGGTAAAAATGCTATGTTCACAATGGAATGTGTTAACTGTCATCAACCCATGCGTGACAACGATTTTGTGTTCACCACACCTACACAGCACACGGCTGCATCCCTGCCTGATACACTTGGAATAAAAAGGAATGAATGGAAGGTGATCACCAGCGGTATTCAAAAAGATCAGACAATGAGTACGCTGTATGGCAATGAGCGCGCAGTAGCCAGTGCCAGGATAGGGGCTGCTACTTATCCCGCAGACGCCCTGCTTACACTGGTTACCTGGAAACAGCAACCAGACGATCATTGGTTCGGCGCCGTTATTCCGGGTATCGTAGCTTCCGTAGAACAGGTCCGGTTCCAGCCGGGTAATATCTCCCCGTTATATAAAAAATATAACGGCAAAAACCTGATCGCTGATAAAACCAGTGAAGAAGAAATAAAAAGCAGGATCGCCTATATTATCCGTCAACGGGCGTCTGTAATGCCTTAGGAAGTTTTCTTTGCTTTTTTAAGGGCGATCTTGTATTTGTCAGGGGTGCCGGAAATATTGATGTTCATAAAACGCACTTTTTTATCTTTATCCCTATACTCAATTTCATCTACCTGGTCTACATTCACTTCCTCCTGCTTCCGGCCAAAAAGAGCCTGGAAACCTACCTGGGTCACCATTTTCATGGGGATACGGAGGTAATAGTTCATGCTCATGTCCAGCGATTGATTGCCCGATACTTCGATATATCCGAGCGAAGAATTGATGTTCATATTCGGGATTACCAACGTACCGTTTTTCAGGGATAGCTTATTACGCAGCGTATCAAAGCGTACCATGCGGAGGTTTTTATCTTTGAAATAACCCGCCATTGCCTGCATAGGACCAAAGTCCAGCAAGGTACCATTGGTAATTTCAATATCCATCTGCGATTCTGTTTCGCTCAGCACCGGCGTAAGATCGGGATGCATGCGTACATAACTCTTGATATTCCCGCTCAGTATGCCTTTCAGGTTGTTGTTGAGCACAAAGTCCTGCCCGAAGTTATCAAACTTGATGAGCATTTTGGAGATATCTACATTTTTGAGATAGATTCCGCTCCGGAAATACAACTTCTTTGGATCAGCTGCATTGAACATGCCACGCATGGCAATATGTCCGCCTGCAATATTCATGGCAATGGTATCTACCTTTATTTTCTGGTCTTCCCGCATGTGAATATTGGCAAGCACATTTTTCAGCCACAGCTTTTTGTATTTGATCTTTTTTACATCCACCTGTGTTTCAAATGCTGAAAAAGGAATATTAAATACGTTGAAGCCGGTGGCATGGAGTGAATCATTTTCTTTTACCGTAGTACGTCGTGCCGGCGCCGATGTGGCTACAGGGTGTTCGCTGAAATCATAGTTCATCAGCTCATCAATGTCGAGCATATCAGATTTGAACCGGAAGTAATTGCTGCGTTTCAACTGGCGTTTACTTTTACCGGTAGCATAACGCATGTTCAGGTTAAAATCGGTACGGCCTACTTTACCGGTAAGGGTATCCACCACAATAAAGCGGTTATGACCATAACGTATACGGCCGGTTACATTTTCCACTTTAATAGGATGTTGTTTCAGTGTACCGGAAATATTAGCGATGCGGGCATCTATCTTTTTAAAAACAGTATCATATTTTATACTCATTTTACTCCGCAGCCATACATTGTTGGCTTCTTCATACCAATAGCCCTGCGGAATAAATTTATGGCCGCGTTCACTGATGAGGTCATTCACTGCAAGGCGGTCCGACTTAAAGTCGAACGCCACTTCGGTGTTTCCTTTTTTAATTTTATCAAACCAGATGAGATAGTTATTTAACCTTCCTTTGAAAGCAAAGCTGGTGCTGTCGATGTTTCCACTAAAATTAGTTACCCGTAAACTGGTGTCGTTGATCATCACCGCCGCGTTAAAATCATGCAGGGCGTGCGGATACTGCTGGAATTTTGCATACAGCTTCTCTACTTTGAAAGTTCCTTTGGGCAAAGGATTGGGGTGTAGTAATTCTTTTACGGATGTTTCAAATGCGAGGCCAATGTTAAACCCGGTGATTACTTCTTTAGATAAGATGGGGTGAGTGGAATCAAATTTATATAATTCTCCCAGCTGTAAACGCTTGCTGGAAGCGCTGAAGTTTACTGCCACCGGCTTATCCTGCTGGTGAAACAGCGCGGGTATATCACTGATAGCTCCCTGTGCCAGTATATCGGAGCTGCCTATACGAAAAGCAATGGAATCCAGCTGTAGCCGTCCCTGCTGAATTTGCGCATGCACATTCATATTGCGCACCGGCAGGTGATAACCGGGGATGCGGAATTCGAGGTTTTTAACGGTCAGCTCACTTTGCACACCGTCTTTCAGTTTAGCCAAACTTTCCTCCGGTATCCGCATATCCACTATTTCCCGGAAGTTCATGTTCAGCTTGATTTCACCGCTGATTTGTTCCAGGTCTTTAATGCCGAGGAATTCGCCTACAAAGCGAAGGTTCAGTTCAGAATATAGCTGCATCAGGATCTGTGGGTCGGTGAAGTTTTTCATCACGAAGTTACCTTTGAATACGCCGCTTCCCGGTTTGGCGTTGAAGTTCAGGATATGCAGTTCGGATGTTTGCAGGTTATGTGCGGCGCCGTTGGTATAGAATCCTTTGAAGCCCAGCTGGTCTACTTTCCGGTCAATTTTCTTATTCTGAAACCATACATTTTCACAACCGAAATTAAACTCCATTAAAGGCATGATGCCTTTTCCCATAGCTCCTTTGATGATGCCATCGAAAAATACGCGGCCATCGTGGCGGTATTTTTCCAGCATTGCGGCTACATCTGCGGGCACCATTGCCAGCAGGAGGTTCAGATCCGGCTTGTCGCCTTTTACCTTCAGGTCTGCATAATGTTCGCTCACTACTCCCTGCAGTTGCAGCGAGGCCTGTTCCAGCCGGATTGTACCGGGAGGTAAGGTCAGTTGTTTTTTTTGTTTGTCGTAAACGGCTGCCAGTTTAAAGTTCAGTTGTTTGTGCCGGAAGAGGGTGGTATCTGATTTTCCGGTAATATCTATTTCCAGCCTACTGTCCATATCGATGGCAATGCGGGCGGAATCCATAGAGAAAGCTGTTTTTATCTTATCTATATGGGTATTCACTTTCAGGCCGGACGCTCCGTCGAGGTAGCTGACATCAATATTTTTCAGGATTATTTTTTTGAGATCCAGGCTGAGGTCCTCACTGGAATCGGCCGGTGTAGCGGGGCTGCTGTTTTTAAATTCGTGGGCTTTGATCAGATCCACGTCGCCGTTGGCATAACGGGCCACATGCACCCGGCCGTTGGCCAGCACAATAATGCGGGCATTATAATGTTGCCGGAGAATATCCGGTAAGCTGAAGCCCACGTACAGGCGTTCTACCTGGTACAGTGGTGCCCCCTGCATCTTTTTATCTGCAAAAAAACGAACGTCGTGCAGGGCAATAGAAATATATGGGAAGTTGCTGAATGGGGAAATACTACTTTTTGTGATGACCAGCTCTCCCGCAAACTGCTTATTCAATTCCTTCACCGCCATCTGCGTGAGCCGTTCCTGTTGGCTGTATAAGATACCACCCGCTATTGTCATCACCAACAAAAAAATACCCGTGATGACCAGGAACAGCCTGATTATTTTTTTTCCCCGCTTCATGTAAATGCCTTTCTGAACGATAAAATTATGAAAAAATATAGCAGAAATTTGTTATCTCTTAAGAACGGCAAACGATTTTTATTATTTTTAACGATTCATAAAAATCTGGTTACATGAAAAGATTGATAGCCTTGTTGTTGCTCGCAGGAAGTACGCACGTTACAATGGCCCAGCAGAAAAAGCTGGACAAGTTATCCGGAAACCCCGTATTCCCGGGCTGGTACGCCGATCCGGAGGGAGTGGTATTTGGTAAAGAATACTGGATTTATCCTACTTATTCTGCTGCTTACGAAAAGCAGGTGTTCTTCGACGCTTTCTCATCGCCCGACCTGGTTACCTGGACAAAGCATCCGCGCATCCTGGACACCGCTTCCATAAAATGGGCCAAACGCGCCGTATGGGCGCCGTCGATTATAGAAATAGCGCAAAAGTATTACCTGTTCTTTGGCGCCAACGATATACAAAGCAATGAGGAAACAGGCGGCATTGGTGTAGCGATGGCCGACAATCCTGCCGGTCCGTTTAAAGACTATCTCGGCAAACCGCTGGTGGATAAGATCATCAATAAGGCGCAACCTATTGATCAGTATGTATTCCACGACAGCGATGGTAAGTACTACCTGATCTACGGCGGATGGGGACATTGCAATATTGCACAGCTGAAGCCCGATTTAACCGGCTTCATTCCCTTTGCAGACGGCACTACCTTTAAAGAAATCACTCCCGAAAAATATGTGGAAGGGCCTACTATGTTCAAAAAAGATGGTAAGTATTACTTTATGTGGTCTGAAGGCGGCTGGACAGGCCCCGACTACAGCGTGGCTTATGCCATTGCTGATTCGCCGATGGGTCCGTTCAAAAGGATCGGGAAAATCCTGGAACAGGATGCCACCATTGCCACCGGCGCCGGTCATCACTCCGTCATCGGCATTCCAGCCGAAAACCGCTGGTATATTGTTTACCACCGCCGGCCGTTAACAGAAAAAGCGGCTAACTCCCGTGAAACCTGCATCGAGCGGATGTATTTTGATCAAGACGGTTATATCAAACCAGTGAAAATTACCCGCGAAGGCGTTACCAAAGCGGTGATACACTAAACAATTTCCCTATCGCGTAAATAAAATTCCGGATACGATTATCTTGCCGGTCTTGCCTGCTCCAATTTTGCACCATCAAAAAAAGCAAAATATGATCAGGCAAACCGGCTTATTTTTTTTACTAATAGGATTCCTTATTTCACCCGTATGCCTGCGGGCAGAAGAGGAGAATGCTGGTACCATCAGGGGAAAAGTGGTGACCACAGATGGTAAGCCTGCCAGCGATGTAATTATCATCTTACAGGAAATCAATGAAACCGTCATATCAGAAACGGATGGATCTTTTGTATTTAAGCGTATCAAACCGGGTAGTTATCACCTCACGGTAACCCTGATGGGCTATACCCCGATAGAAGAACAGGTAGTAGTAAATGCCGGGAAAACCACCAACATCAGGCTGCAGCTGGCCGTTACCAGCAAAGCCCTTAAAGAAGTGGTGGTAACCGGTAACCATAATAAACTCATCAGAACATCCAGCTACGATGTGGCAAAAATGCCGCTGAAGAACCTGGAAAACCCACAGGTATACAGCACCATCACAAAAGATCTCTTACAGCAACAGGTAATTTTTTCGGTAGATGATGCCCTGAAAAATGCCCCCGGTCTTACCCGCATGTGGGACGCCACCGGCAGAGGCGGCGATGGTGGCGGTTATTATAACCTCCGTGGCTTTATTACCCAGAGTAAACTGCGTAATGGCCTGGCAGGTAATGTGACGGCTAAAATTGATGCGTATAACCTGGAACAGGTAGAAGTCATCAAAGGACCATCCGCTACTTTGTTTGGTAACAGCCTCACTTCCTACGGCGGCCTCATTAACCGCGTTACTAAAAAACCTTATGACCATTTCGGCGGAGACATTACCTATGCTATAGGCAGCTACGGCTTTAACCGTATAAGCGCTGATGTAAACACGCCGCTGGACAAGGAAAAGGATGTATTATTGAGAATAAATACCGCTTACAACTACGAAGGCAGCTGGCAGGATTATGGCTTTAACAAGAACTTCTCCTTTGCCCCCAGTTTATCCTACCGGGTTAACGACCGTTTGTCGTTCCTCTTCGATGCGGAATACTCCACCGGTCAGAATACCGGTCTGGGTGTGTTTTTCTTCCCTTATATGCAACCAATAGCAGACCTGGGCGCCAACCGCGCGGATAAACTGAAAATAGATTACAAACGGGCCTATGTTAAGAATGACCTGTATCAGACTTCCCGTAATACCAATATTTACGGGCAGATGAAGTACAAGTTGTCTGACCAGTGGACCATGAGCACCAACATCAGTTCTACCAACAGTTTTTCAGACGGTTCTTCTCCCTATTTTTATCTCCTGTCTGATGCTGCAGCTACCGGGGTAGCAGGCGCCAAAGGAAGTAACTATATTTCGCGTAACGACCAGTTTACGGATAACAGCAGAGATGGGATACTGGAAATACAACAGAACTTTAATGGAGATTTTAAGATCGGCAGCCTGAAAAACCGTTTCGTAGGCGGATTGGATTACTTCCATCATAATGCCAACCAGTTTTTCGGTGGTGGTACTTATGACACCATTCCATCTCACGGCGATATCCCCACGTATTCCAATTTCAACCGCCGTAATATGGATACCTTGTACGCCAATCACGGCCTGGCATTTACCTTTCCTATCAGGAATCTTACCAACACCTACAGCGCATACATATCGGATATGTTGAACCTGACCGATAACCTGATGATCATGGCCGCCCTCCGCGTAGATTATTTTGATAATAAAGGCAGCTACAATGATGTAAAAGGCATTTATGAAGGAGGTTATAACCAAACGGCTTTCTCTCCCAAACTGGGAATCGTGTATGCGCCTTTAAAGGACCGGATCTCCATATTCGGTAACTATCAGAACGGTTTTACCAACCAGGTGGGCACGAGTGCTGCGGGTAAAGCGTTTAAGCCGGAACAGGCCAACCAGCTGGAAGGCGGTGTGAAATTACAGTTGTTAAATGGTCGTATCAACAGTACGCTCAGTTACTATAATATCAAAGTAAAAGATGTGCTTCGTCCGGATTTGGCGAACCCCAATTTTTCTGTACAGGATGGAACACAGGTGAGCAAAGGGTTTGAGGCAGAAGTAATTGCGAATCCTTTCCAGGGCTTTAACATTGTGGCTGGTTTTGCCTATAATGATTCCAAATATGAAGCAGCCGCCAAAGATGTGGAAGGAATGCGTCCTGGCACCGCCGGTGCGCCTTCTGTAGCTAATCTCTGGCTCAGTTATCGTATATCCGCCGGCGTAGCTGATGGTCTTGGTGTTGGATTTGGAGGTAATTATGCCAGCGATAATAAAATAGTGAACGACAGAACAGTGGGCACTTTTATATTGCCGTCGTACACCGTGTTAAATGGCAGCATTTTCTACGATCAGCCCCGTTTCCGGGTTGCGGTTAAAATGGATAACATTACCGATAAGCATTACTGGATCGGTTATACTACTGTGAATCCGCAGAAGCTGAGAAGTTTTACGGGAAGTTTGTCGTTTAAGTTTTAATAAAAAAGAAGCCTGGGCTGTGTATCATCACAGTTCAGGCTTTTCGTTTATGCTGCTACGCCGGCGCGATTATCTCCCTGTATTTCGTAGTGTTGAACGCGTAGTTTTTTACGATAATAAACAAAGACGACAGTAGCTACGGCGCCCGCCAACCCCGCTACAAATACCGTTAACCTCGGACCTATAAAATGTGCCAGCAGGCCGATGAGTAAACTACCCACAGGAATGATCCCCTGGAAAGCCATGATATAATAGCTGATTGCCCTTGCGCGCATGGTGGGTATGGCATGCGTTTGAATGTAAGTGTTAATAGATGCCGTTTGCGCCATCATACCTACACCGGAAAGCGCCATAAATACCAGCGCCAGCGGCAACCAGCCCGACAGAGACAGCAGCAATACGCTTAGCGAAAAAATAAGGCTGGCCGTAACCAGGATCTTTACCAGGTCCTTTCCCGGCTTGAGTTTCGCCATATAAATGGCCGCGGCGATAGAACCAAGACCGGCAGCGCTTTCAAACCAGCTGAATGTTTTGGCGTCGCCATTGAAAATATCTTTGGCAAATACCGGCATCAGGGTATTAAAAGGGATCACAAAAAGGCTGCTGGCCGAAAGCATGAGCAGGAGGGACGAGAGGTCCTTGTCGCCCGCGATATAGTGAAAACCTTCCCTCAGTTCGGTCCAGATGCTCTGGTCGGACCGGAGAACGGGCGGCAGCACAATTTTCATCATCCACAAAGAGATCAGCACCGGCACATAGCTCAGGAAATTGCTCACAAAGCAGATGTCTTCCCCGAAAGTACTGAGGATAATCCCTGCCAGCGCGGGTCCCGCGATCCGGGCAAAGTTGGCCATCGTGGAATTGAGCGCAATGGCGTTGGGGAGGTCTTCTCTTTTTTCTACCATTTCCACCATCAGCGATTGGCGGCAGGTAACGTCAAAAGCATTGATAACGCCTTGTATCAGCGACAGGAAAATGATGCCTGGTATATTGTAGTAACGCAGCAGGATCATGAGCGCCAGCGCGCCTGCCTGCAGCATGGAAATGATCTGGGTGATCATCAGGATCCGGTACCTGTTATGCCGGTCGATATAGCTGCCTGCGTATGGCGACAGGAGCAGGGAAGGAATTAAACTTACAAAGCTCACCACACCCAGCAGCACTGCGGAGTTAGTGAGGCGGTATACCAGCCAGCATACGGCTGTTTTTTGCATCCAGGTACCTATGAGTGAAACTGATTGTCCGTAGAAGAATAACCGGAAATTCCGGGATTTTAAAGCACGAAAAGCATCCATCTGAAAATCATATTTAGGGTATTGATCCGTTATTGACTGGTGCAAATTTCGGTAAGAGAAGTATATTTGTTAAATAGATTGTTTTAATGATATCCATTGATAAAAACGATTAGAGCATGGAACTCCGTCAACTGATGTATTTCGTGAAGGCTGCTGAAATGGCGCATTTTACAGAAGCGGCAGCGGCGCTGTACATTACCCAGTCTACGTTGTCGCAGCAGATCAAGCAACTGGAAAATGAACTCGGCATGTTGTTGTTCGACCGGATCGGCAAGCATGTTCATCTTACAGAAGCCGGCGGGGTTTTCCTGTTGCATGCCCGCCAGGTTCTGCTCGACGTGGAGAAAGGCAAACAGGCGATCCAGGATTTGCAGAATATGCTGAGCGGCGAATTACGTATAGGCGTTACCTATGCCTTTACCTCGTTCCTGTTGCCGGCGCTGGCTACTTTCCCGGTGAAGTATCCCGGCATCAAAATATATGTGGAATACGGCACCACCGAGCAGCTGGAAAACAAGCTGCGGGCGTCTGAACTGGACCTTGTACTGGCTTTTCACCAGGAAGCTTTTTATAAAGACCTGGAAACACGGGAGCTGTTCCGTTCCAGGATTGTAGTGGCGGTGTCTAAAAAGAATAAGCTGGCAGGATTAAAAAAGATTAGCCTGCAAAGTTTGAATGGCATGGACCTGATCTTTGCTTCGCGTGGTTTCAGCGCCCGTGATTCGCTGGACGAAATATTACAGAAGAATAAAATTCAGCCTGCGGTAAAGATTGAAATGAACGATGTGCATTCTATTTTATCGTTGGTAGAGAAAGGGCATTGGGCCACCTTACTCAATGAAAGAGCGTTGCTGGGATGGAAAAACCTGGTGGCCATTCCTATTGAAGGGAAAGAGTTACAGCGCCGGGCGTACATTATCTGGCAAAAGGAAACTTATCACAAAAAGGCGGCAGATCTGTTTATAAAAGAATTACTGAAGGAGTTGCCGTCTGCAGGGAAGTAGCGCTATATGGCACTCAGCAGCAGCGCATTGCTGCCGCCGGGTGGCCACAAGTAAGGGGTTATTGTGCGGTTCGCAATTCCGCGATACTGCATTTATAATATTTTTCAAATACCGTTGACAGTTCTTCCCAGCTGCTATATTGGGTGAGGCTGGCAATATGGGTGAGTGTACGATTTGTTTCGATGAGCATTTTAAACACAAAGGCCATTTTCTCCTGCAGGATCAGTTCTTCCACAGTGATGAGGAATTCCTGTTCAAATGGCGCTTCCAGGAATTCAGGCGCTACGCCAAATCTGTCGCAGAGCGCTTCTTTGTCGGTCACTTCTGCCGGATGATGAATAATATAATTGGCTATTTCCCGCAGCTTCTCCCGGTAGTGTTCCATCAGCATCAGTGAAGGAGGCCCCTGCAGGTAACGGAGATAGGTAGCGAAAAAGTCGATGGCATTGCGCCGGAAGAAAAGATCCGCAGCTTCGCCTACTGCTTTAAAGCTCCGGATCCGGTGCATGATCTGGTAGTTGACTTCATTAAGATGATAAGGTGGCGCTTTTTTCACGGGCTGTTTGTCCACTGTTGGCTCTTTCAGGTTCAGCACTTTGAACAGGGGGAATTCAGCCACTAAATATTTTGCAAGCGGGAGGTGAAGGTTTACGTGAAAGTTGATCACAAATTCCTTTTCTGTAACCAGGGTAGCAGTATCAGTGGCGCCACGCCGGATATTCATTTCTCTTTTACACAGCTTCATTTTCATGGGGAAAGCGGCTGCATTTTCAGCAAAGCCTGAAATGCCAACTGCTAAACAGGTTTTGTCTGGCGCTACTGTGGTGAGTTCCACGCCCTGTTTCAGATGAACAAGGTGGTAATGGACAGATAGCTCGGTGAGCTGGATCTGCTGATCCACGATCACCCCGTATTCATCAATATCGGTAAAGCATTTGGCATTAGGGATCAGTTGAGACTGCAGGTAGCCGGGAACCTGTTCGTAAGTTGTGCAAACTCTTTTCCCCGGATTGATCAGCAGGTACTTGGTTTCTGGTTGACTCATTGTTATTTTCCTTTGATATTGCCTATTATTTGAAATGCAGTGTACTGTCTGCGGTAAAATAATAATCAGTACCTGTGGTGGCTTTTATCCCTTCGAGGAAGAAGCTCATAGGTGTATTTTTGTCCAGCAGACCGGTGAAAGTTCTGCTGGCAAGGTCAGGGTGATCCAGTGAGGCGCGGACGCCATACCACCGGAAAATGGCATTACATATTTCATCCAGGTGGGTATCAGAAAAGCAGTAAAGTCCTTTCTGCCAGCCCAGTTCCACCGTCGCATTAAAAGGTTGTGTATCAAGGGTAGCGGCTTCCTTGTTGAAGATGGCCTGTTGTCCGGGTTTCATGGTGACTGTTTTTTTGCCGGCCTTCATCCGCACCTTTCCGTCTACCAGGGATACTTTCACCATGCCGCTGTCGTAGCTGTTGATATTAAAGCTGGTACCCAGTACTTCCACGGTGCTGTTGGGCAGGTGTACGAGGAACGGTTTACCGGCGCGCCGGGCGATATTCAGATAAGCTTCCCCGTTGAGCGTGATTTCCCTGGTGGCGCCTTTAAAGGTAGCCGGGAAGTTCATGGTGGTGGCTGCATTGAGCGTAATGACAGAACCATCGGGGAGGGCTACTTCATAGCTTTTCCCATGCGGTACTATCAATGAGTGGATGCCTTGTGGAAGATCGTCAGATGCGTTGAGATACAGGGTATTGTTTTTATTGGGAATGGGTTTGCCGCCAATGGTTACACTGCCGGCTGCCTGTGTCAGGTTAATGGTGGGCTGGCCTGTAATTTCCAGCAGTACATCTTTATTGATGGCAGCCACTGGCGCTGGTTTGGGGCTGGCGAAAAAGTCCCACTTCCACGCGGAAAATGCAATAATGGCAATAACCGCAGCTGCGGCGGCCCAGGGAAGTAATATGCGGTACAGCGGTCTCTTCTGCTTAAAGTCAATCACTTCCAGCCAGGGGGCAGGAGGGGACGGGATCTGCATCATGGAAAGTTTTTCCCACTTCTCCCTTACAACTTCATCTTCTTCGATCAGTTCTTCCAGCAATTGGTCATCTGCTGCGGAAATTATTCCCGCAAGCTTTTCAGTCATTAGCCTGTATATTTCTTCTGCGCTGTTCATGTACACTATTAACCGTTTATTTAATCGGGCGGGGTATTAAAAAAGGATTTTTTTTAAGGATGCCCTTAAAGTTTTCAGCGCGTTGGCTACCTGTTTTTTTACAGTTTCTTCCGTGGTGTCCATGAAGGCTGCTATTTCTTTTCGCGTTTTGTGTTCCTGGTAAGCCAGCCGGAATGCCACCGACTGGCGTTCCGGAAGCTGACTGATGGCGGTTTCCAGCTGCTCTTTCAGCTCGTTATTTTCTAACCTGCTTTGAGGCATGGTGTAGGTTTCAGCCAGCATGATATCCTTTAACCTTTTGTTCCGCGTGGCATCTTTGGCAATTTTATTTAAACAGCGGTTACGGACGCTGACAAAGAGAAAATTTTTGAGAGAACTGGTGGTACTCAGGTCAATCCGCGCACTCAGATCCTTTTGCCAGAAATCGACAAAAAAATCCTGGACAAGCTCCTGGGCCTCTGTTTCGTTTTTTAGTATGGTATATGCAGTCACGTACAGCCATTGACGGTAGCTCTCATAGAAATACCGGAAAGCGGAAACACTGCCCGATTTCAGTTGTGCAAGCAATTCTATATCGTTGATAGATGCACTCATGCTGGGATTTAGTTGATAATCGCAGGCCCGGTGCCGGCTGCTGTTGTCAAATGGTTACTGATACGCGGTTAGGATAATACGTCAGACAGGCAGAAAACAGCATGGCTATTTTAAGCAATGAGGAAAAACTACCCGTAAGACAACTGATTTTAATACAATAACATGCACACTATAGAATATATTCGATCAGGGGGGATCGCCGGATTTTTAATAAGAAGCAAAGTTTGTTAATGAATTGTTATTCCATAATTCCTGAAAGCTGTCTCAGGTGTTTGGAAACACGGAGGTGGTGGAGGGAAAACCCGGGTTATTTTGCGCAGTTTGTACAAAATAACCCGGTATTACTATTTCTTTTTGGCGCCCCTTTTCTTGGGTTTGCCGTATTTCAGCATCATCTTTTCTTTATGGGTCACCTTTTTGTTGGGCTTCATATTTTTGGCCAGCTTCTGGTGAAAGGCCGGGCCTACATCTTCCCGCTTGGGCGCTTTTACCAACGTATTCCGCATGTGTATTTTCGGTTTTTCATCTTCCGTTAATACATCAGAAATCACCAGGTCTTCAGGTAATGGCTGTACCGGAATGGCATAGTTCATCAGGCTTTCAATCCGTGCGAGGTCTTCTGTTTCCGCGTCTTTGGTAAACAGGATCGAAATTCCTTTTTTATCTGCCCTGCCGGTTCTGCCTATTCGGTGAATATAGTTTTCCGGTACTTCCGGCGTATCAAAGTTGATCACATGGGTAACTTCGGCAATATCAAGTCCGCGGGCAATGATATCTGTGGCAATCAGGAAACGGTATTCGTTCTGCTGAAATTTGCGGACAGTATTAAAACGATGATTCTGTTCCTTGTTGGAGTGAATGATACCTACCTGGCCGGGGAATTCCTTCTCCAGCTGCTCATGCAGATCATCCGCCAGTTGTTTGGTGGCGGCGAAAATGAGGGTTTTGGTCATGCTCTTATCGTCTGTGATCAACATTTCCAGCAGGTTCACCTTCGTATAAAAGTTAGGAACCCGGTACACGATCTGGTCGATATTTTCCAGTGGGGTACCGGTAGGTGCGGCTTCTATTCTTACCGGGTTATTAAAATGCGTTTCAATCATTTTCTCCACGTCTTCCGTAATGGTAGCGGAAAACATCAGGTTCTGCCGCTTCTGGGGCAGCAGGTCCATGATATTTCTTAACTGCGTCCGGAAACCGAGGTTCAGCATTTCATCTACCTCATCAATGATCAAACGTTTTACCAGCTTCACTTTCAAAGCTCCGCTGAGGATAACGTCGTACAGGCGTCCCGGGGTGGCCACCAGGATATCCAGTTTGTCCTGCACGGCTTCCATCTGGGGATTCATATTCACGCCGCCATAAATGCCCAGTACCGATACATTCATGTAGGTAGTGAGCTTTTTAACGGCTTCCACCACCTGTACTACCAGCTCCCTGGTAGGTACAATGATCAGTACAGTGGGATATTTCTCTTTCGAAAATTTAAACTGCCGTAATGTGGGCAACAGGTAAGCGAAGGTTTTACCGGTACCTGTTTGCGCAATTCCGCACACATCCTGTCCGGACATGATAACGGAAAAGGCGCGCTGTTGTATGGTGGTAGGTCTTTTATAGCCTAATTCGTCTATCGCGTTTAATAATGGGGTGTTCAGGTTTAAATCACCAAAAGTCATGATACTACTATAATATGAACGGCAAAGGTAAAGAATTACCAATTATGGATTTGTCCTTTGTAATTCTTATTTCAATACATTAGCATAAAAAAAGCTATGAAAAACCTCCACATACCGGCTGTTTGTGTACACGCATATGGAGGCCCTGAGCAATTGCAATTGCAGGAAGTGCCCGTTCCGGCGCCGGCAAAAGACCAGGTATTGATCAAAGTAGTGGCCACCGGCGTAAATCCCATCGACTGGAAAATAAGAGAGGGTTTTATGAAACATCCTTTGCCTTATATACCGGGTGTGGAAGCTTCCGGTATTGTTACCGCCGTAGGGGAAGGCGTATTTGGTATGAAACCAGGCGACGAAGTATATGGCCCGGTAGATGGCTCTTATGCCGCCTACGCTATTTCAACGGCCGAGTTGCTGTTCCGCAAACCGCCCGGCGTATCTTTTGAGGAAGCAGCTACTATGGCGGGGGCCAGAACGGCCTGGGGAGCCCTGTTTGATATAGCCGGCCTCGTAAAAGGGCAACGCATCCTCATACATGCTGGAGCAGGAGGAGTAGGGCATTTTGCGGTACAACTGGCGTTTAATGCCGGCGCTTATGTGATAGCAACGGCCAGTGAGGAAAATCTCGGCTTCGTTACCTCGCTCGGAGCCAGTGAAGTGATTGATTATAATGCCGCCCCTTTTGAAACCCAGGTGGTGCCGGTGGATATTGTATTTGATACGGTTGGGGGAGATGTCACGGAAAGATCACTCGCCGTACTCAAACCAGAGGGATTACTGTTGTGTATTGTGCAAATGCCTGACGCTGAAAAGGTGGCTGCAGCCGGCGTGCGCGCGTTATGGGGCGGTACCAAAACACTGGCATCCATGAAGGAAGTGCATAAGCTGCTGGATAAAGGATTGATCCAACCCTACGTCCGCAAAGTATTTCATTCCCTGTCGGAAGCTGCTGCGGCACAGGAATACAGCAAAAACGGCGGCAGCGGAAGAGGAAAAACAGTATTGAAGATATCTGAAGGATAAACGGCTGATGCCGTTATTTGCCGAGTATTTTTTTCCGGTGCTGGATGCCCCATTTCTGAAGGGCGATGATCACACTGTCCAGCGTAGCTGCATAAGGCGTTAAGGTATATTCTACAGATACCGGCTGGGTATCATACACGGTTCGCTTCACCAGCTTATGCGTTTCCAGGTCTTTCAGCTCTTTGGAAAGTACTTTCGACGTTATTTTCGGAATACTGCGCTCTATATCACGGAAACGTTTATGTCCCCGGGAAACAGCTATAATAATGGGCAGTTTCCATTTCCCGCTGATCACATCCAGCGCATCCCTTACCGGCATAATTACTTTATGGCAATCAGTATGAGAGCTGTTTTCTGTTTCTGGCCTGCCGCAATCAATTGTGAGTTCTTCTGTTTTCATCTGCATACAGTTGGTTACCTTTTGTAAAGCACTTACCTTTGGGAAACTGCTTACTTTTTGATAGCAAATATATTAACTTTGTTGATAGAACCTAAATTAAAAATGATGAAAGTAGAAATATGGTCAGATATCATGTGCCCGTTTTGCTATATCGGCAAACGGAGATTTGAAGCAGCGCTGGAGAAATTTCCAGGGAAAGATGATATTACCGTGGAATGGAAAAGCTTTCAGCTGAACCCTTCCCTCAAATCCCAGCCTGGCAAGGATGTATATGACTATGTAGCAGAAATGAAAGGGCAGTCGCGCGAATGGGCGTTAACCGTACACGAACAGCTGGCAGGAACTGCCCGCGAAGCCGGTCTTACCTATAACTTCGACAAAGCCGTTATCGCCAACTCTTTTGATGCCCACCGCCTCATTCAGCTGGCCAAACAACAGGGCCTCGGCGACGCTGCGGAAGAACGCCTGTTTTATGCCTATTTTACCGAAGGTAAGGATGTGAGCAATCACAACACCCTGCTGGAACTTGGCGTGGAAATCGGACTGGATAAAGCCTCCGTGGAAGCCGTACTGGAAACGTCAGAAATGGCAGCAGCAGTGAATAAAGATGTGAACGAAGCACAGCAACTGGGAATCAGGGGAGTACCGTTTTTTGTACTGGACCGCAAATACGGCGTGTCCGGCGCACAACCGGTAGAAGCATTCACACAAACCCTGGAACAGGCTTTTGCAGAATGGAAAAGCACACAACCGGTAAATACACTGGATACCTTATCCGGACAAGTTTGTACACCAGACGGAGATTGTCAATAGTTTGATTTTTTATAAGATAATTGGCTGGTCAGCAGGAATGTTGGCCAGCCAATTTTTTTTATGGGTATAGCCGGAAGAGGGCTTATTAAAATCAGTAAACACACAACTTTTTGACTTCATTGATTGTTAATGACTGTTTTAAATAGCCGTAGTCATTTTCATTCACAGGAGATTATAAGCATGTTGGCCTGCATGCACTGGAACCCGTTTTCAAATAATTTTTAATCATATCAATTCTACACATGAACAAAAGTAACTCAGCAACTAAAGCTTATTTGGTAGGAAGCGGTATTGCTTCCTTATCTGCCGCCTGTTACCTGATAAAGGAAGGCGGACTGGAGGGGAAAAACATTACTATATTTGAGCAGGATGAAAAATATGGAGGAAGCCTTGATGCGGGCGGTAACCCAACAGATGGTTACAGTATGCGTGGCGGCAGGATGTTCGAGGAAAAATTTAATTGTACTTATGACCTTCTTTCGTTTATTCCATCAATAAGTAATCCTGAAAAATCAGCAAAAGATGAATTAATGGAATTTCACCAGGAATTTTTCTGGAATGATAAAGCCCGCCTGGTAGCAGGCGGAGAAATTGTTGATGTGGCGAACCTGGGGTTTCACGAAAGAGATAGAATTGACCTGGTAAAGCTTTGTGTTACCCCTGAAGAATTGCTTGAGAAAAAAACAATTGAAGATGTTTTCCAACCCCATTTTTTTGAAAGCAATTTCTGGTTCATCTGGTGTACCACTTTTGCCTTTGAGCCCTGGCACAGCGCTATCGAATTTAAGCGTTATTGCTTACGCTTTACGCATTTATTCAGCACCATTGATACGATGGCCGGGATTTACCGCACACAATTTAACCAGTTTGACGCAATGGTGAGGCCGATAGTAAAATGGCTAAAAGAAAGGGATGTACGGTTTGAAATGGGTACTGAAATAACGGACATTGCCGTACGAATTGACGATAAAGAGAAGGTGGCCGAAAAATTATACGTCAGGAAAAATGATAAAGAAAGAGAGATTGAATTGTTGGCAGATGACCTGGTGTTTGTTACCAATGGCAGCATGACAGCTAATTCAAGTACAGGCAATAAACATACAGCCCCTGTTTTGCAAACTGAAAAGACCGGAGGATCATGGAAGCTCTGGCAAACGCTTGCCGGCAAAACACCTGAATTTGGGAATACAGCTCCGTTCTGTAGTGATATCCAAAAAACAAAGTGGATGTCATTTACCGTTACCACAAAGGATCCCACCTTCTTCAACCTGTTGGAAAATTTTTCAGGAAGCCCGGCGGGTAAAGGCGGACTGGTTACAATTAAAGATTCCAATTGGCTGCTGACAGTTGTATTAAACCATCAGCCGCATTATTATGATCAGCCGAAAGATGTTTGGGTTTGGTGGGGCTATGGCCTTTTCCCTGACAAACAGGGCAATTTTGTCAGGAAAAAAATGTCTGAGTGCAGTGGCGATGAAATATTACTGGAATTACTATCTCATTTGCATTTCACAGAACAGGCGCAACATATCATCGAAACATCCATTATCATCCCCGTAATGATGCCATACATTACCAGCCAGTTTATGCCCCGGACGGGAAAAGACCGCCCAAAGGTTATACCCGCGGGTTCTAAAAATCTTGCCTTCATCGGCCAGTATGCGGAGATTCCGGATGACGTTGTTTTTACCGTTGAGTATTCGGTCCGCACTGCGCAAACCGCGGTATTTGGCCTGCTGAAATCAGACAGAAAAGTGTCACCGTTTTATAAAGGCCAATATGATCCGGGCATTTTGATGGATTCATTAAAAATGTTACACAGGAAGTAAAGCACCGCCTTTTTTAGGAGATAACCAACGTTGTTAAATAAACAATGCGCAGGACAGAATTCCTGCGCATTGTTTATTTAATGGAGATAATTTATAAAGACTTCAATATTCTCATAATGACATGCGCCTGCTCACCCGCCAACCGTTAACCCCAACCAAACACGATCATCCTGATTCATAATTTTCCTGCGCATTTCTTCTTAGCTTTACACCTCAAATATCCATTTATGGCGCTTCTGAAAAGAATAAACCCTTTTTCAAGGCAAAACGACGATACCGGATTCGGTACCAATGCAAATGGCTATGGCGGCCGGTTTATTAACCGCGACGGAAGCTTTAATATACGCCGCGAAGGACGCTCGTTTATGCAACGTTTTAATATCTATCATGCTTTACTGAGTGTTCCTGCCTGGCAGTTCGCCCTGGTGATCCTGCTTTTTTACTTCTCCATAAACCTGCTCTATACGGGCATTTACTGGTGGATAGGTACGGAAGGGTTTCAGGGGATCATCGGTAAAACCAGTTGGGAAAGATTTAAAGAAGTATTCTTTTTTAGTACGGAAACCTTTACCACTGTGGGTTATGGCCGCGTTAACCCGGTGGGCGACGGCGTAAACTTCGTGGCGGCCATCGAAGCTATGACGGGCTTCCTCTCTTTTGCGGTGGCTACCGGTCTTATCTATGGCCGCTTTTCAAAACCACGGGCACACCTGTTGTTCAGCGATCATGCACTGATTGCTCCTTACAAGGATAAAACAGCCCTGATGTTCCGCTTTGCTTCTTACAAAGAAAATCATACCCTCACTAACGTGGAAGTACTGGTAACAACAGGTTTCCAGGTGCAGGAAAACGGGGAGGCGGTATATAAGTTTTACAACCTCGCGCTGGAACGAAGCAAAATTGAAACCCTGTCTATGAACTGGACAGTGGTACATCCCATCGATGAAAACAGCCCTTTTCTCGGGTTCACGGCGCAGGACATGGAAGTGGCCGATGCGGAAATCTATGTAACGGTAAGAGGCTTTAATGATGTGTACTCCAATACTGTGTTGCAACGTACCTCTTACACCTACCAGGAAATTATTTATAACAGGAAATTTGTACCGATGTACCGGGAAAGCGATAACGGGAAAACAACCGTGCTGGAGCTGCACCACCTGAATAAAACAAAAGAATCGAAATAGTTTATACCCGGATGCAGTGATCATCACTGCATCCGGATCATATCATCAGTTTTTACGGGAAATCAGCAATAATCCCAGGAAAGTAAACAGCCCGTTGATAATCAGCAGTTCAAGCCCTATCTGGAATTTACCAAAAATGTGCGTCTGGTATACATCCACCACCAGGCAAAGCAGTGGCGCAGCCACACAAATCACCGGCACCAGCGCATCATGCACCTTGCGTTTGGTTAAAATGCCAAAAGCAAAAAGTCCCAGCAGCGGGCCATACGTATAAGTAGCTACTTTCAGGATCACGCCTATCATGCTCTGGTTATTCACCCATTCAAATACCATCACAAAAAGGAGAAAGATAAATGCCATCATCAGGTGAATACGCTGACGGTACTTTTTCTTTTCCACTTCGGTCCAGTCGGTACGTTTTTGCATATCCAGGATGTCGATGCAGAGCGAAGAGGTGAGGGCTGTCATAGCGCCGTCCGCACTGGGAAACAAGGCAGAGATAAGCGCAATGATAAAGATCACGGAAATCACCGGCGGCATGTGGTGCAATGCCAGTTCCGGGAATAATTTATCGCCGGTAGCAGCTACCTGTTGCTGCGCGCCATATAGATGAAGCAAACCACCCAGGAAAAGGAACAGGCCAATAACGATCACCATAATAAAAGCCAGCGACACCATGTTTTTCTTGGAGTCTTTTAACGTTTTTACGGAGATGTTTTTCTGCATCATCTCCTGGTCAAGGCCGGTCATGGTGATGGTGATGAAGGCGCCCGCCACAATCTGTTTTACGAAAAAGAGCTTGTCGTTTGGATCGGTATTAAAGATCTTTGTCAGCCCCCTTTCACTCATGGCTGTAAAACTTTCTCCCAAACTAAGGTTCATGGTATGCAGGATATAGCCTACACAAATTACCAGTCCGGCCAGCATACAGGTAGTTTGCAGGGTATCGGTATATACAATTGTTTTTACGCCGCCCTCATACGTGTACAGCAATATCATAAATAAGATGATAATGGTGGTTAGCCAGAAAGGCACGCCAAAACTGGAGAGGATGGCATCCTGCAAAATCCTCACCACCAGGTATAGTCTTGCGGTAGCGCCCAGTGTGCGGGAGAGGATAAAGAAGGAGGCGCCGGTTTTATAGGAACTTCTTCCAAAGCGGCTGTCGAGGTAATTATAGATAGATGTTAATTGCAGCCGGTAATAAAGCGGTATCAGTACATAGGCAATGGTAATGTACCCGATAAAATACCCCAGGGTGATCTGCATGTAGGAAAAGGCGTCGCGTCCAACGGCGCCGGGTACACTTACAAAAGTAACCCCGCTCAGTGAGGTGCCTATCATTCCAAAGGCCACCAGCATCCAGTTACTGTTGCGGTTACCAATGAAAAAGGAGTCGTTGTTGGAATTGCGGCCCGTATACCAGGCTACCACCAGCAGGATGATGAAGTAGGCAATGACGAATGAGAATAATAATCCTGGAGACATAAATCAAATTTAATCAAGATACTACTTTCCCGCTAAAGGCGCAAAAGAGCAGAAACGCAAATATAATATCTTCCGGACTTCACGGGCAGGGAAATTCCGCGCCCCAATCCCTTCATTTAAATACTTGACAAAGGCAAATAATAAATTTGCTTTTGTCAAGTATTTATTTACTTTTGTCTGGAAAACAAGTAAGTATGACTGTCGAATCTCCGGTTGTAGGTGATATCCGTCGCTTCAACCGTTTCTATACCGGCATGATCGGGCTATTGAACCAGCACATCCTGGACAGCAACCTGTCGCTGTCTGAAGTAAGGGTTTTATTTGAAATAGGGCAGCTTGGAAAATGCACCGCAGGGCAATTAATAGCCATTCTGAAAATTGACGGAGGGTATCTCAGCCGCCTGCTGAAAAAATTTGAGAAGAACGGCTGGCTGAACAGGCAGCAGTCTACCGCCGACGGACGTACGTTTTTTCTTCATCTCAGCGCAGCCGGTAAAAAAATGTTGTCCGGCCTGGAAGATAAATCCAACCGGGAAATCCAACAGATCACCGGTCATCTCTCCGAAAAGCAACGATACCAGGTAGCCGGCGCCATGAAAACCATTGAACAGGTATTATCTGCGCAGCCGGGCGGGCAAACTTCGGATATCCATATCCGTTATAACCTCCTGCCGGGGGATGTGGGATACCTCATCTACCTGCACGGGCAGCTGTACGCGAAGGAGTCGGGATATAACCTGGAGTTTGAGGCATATGTTTGTAAGACGTTCTACGAATTTCTCCCTACCTATAATCCGGCCAAAGACAGGATGTTTCTCGCTACCGTAAACGACCAGATTGTGGGGTCCGTAGCCATCCTGGGATCTTCCCGCCACCTGGCGCAGTTACGCTGGTTCCTGATCCATCCCGACTTCCGGGGTAAAGGACTTGGAAAGAAACTATTACAGGAAGCACTTGCCTTTTGTAAAGAAAAACACTACCAGAAAGTATACCTGATGACTACCAGTATGCAGGAAACCGCCATTGCCCTGTACAAGAATGCCGGCTTCCGCAAAACGGGCGAAAAATACCTGCAACTGTGGGGGCAGCAGCTTTATGAACAGCGTTACGACATGGATTTATTTTAAGCCTCCTGTTATGCATATTTATGCAGCAGTACTACCTGCCCCAGGTGGTACGCATCATGCTCGGCCAGTCCCTGCAGGTAATAAATGGCCTTATGTTCCGTTCCCGGAAAGGTGTCAAACAGCTCTTTCTCCGGGAATTTGCGGATGGTAGCGGCTATTTGTTCAAAGGAATGTGCCAGCCGGTGTTTGGCAGCCTCCCAGTTTTCTTCCCCGTGGTTCTCCGGCATATAAAAATCAGGCAGATCCCCGTCCTGCTCCGGCGCTTCATTGTGCATGTACCGCTGCACCCGCTGGTGCCAGAAGATCACATGGTTAATAATCTCCCAGGTATTATTGGATTCCCCGAAAGATTTTACCGCCTGTTGCGCATCAATACGCGAAAGATGTTCCTGGAAGGTAACATCAATCCAGGGCGCGCCATGGTAAAGATTTTCAATTGATACAGCTAAATGCTCCAGTAATAAAGACATACAATAGGATTTTTATTTTAAAAGATATCCGGCGCCAAACACCGGTAGCCTTCCCGTTATTCGTAATTTACTGAATTCTTTCCCTTATTTTTAAAGAATATAAAAACCATCGTTATGGATCAGCAGCAACTGGAAACCAACAAAAATGAAGATGCTATGCGGATGGCAATCAGCACCATGAAACAACGCCTGGGCGTAATAGAACAGGGCGGAGGAAAGAAAAGCCTGGAGAAAGTGAGACAAAGAGGTAAGCTCACCGCCAGGGAACGCATTCAATACCTCATCGATAAAGACACCCCCTTTACCGAAATCGGCGCCTTTGCCGCCTACGACATGTACGAAGAGTATGGCGGATGCCCCGCAGCAGGCACCGTGGGAGGAATCGGGTATGTAAGCGGCCGCCAATGTATGATTGTGGCCAACGACATGACCGTAAAGGCCGGGGCCTGGTTTCCCATGACCGGTAAAAAGAACCTGCGCCTCCAGGAAATCGCTATGGAAAACAGGCTGCCGGTCATCTACCTGGTAGACAGTGCAGGCGTATTCCTTCCCATGCAGGATGAAATATTCCCCGACAAAGAACACTTTGGCCGCATCTTCCGCAACAACGCCCGCATGAGCGCAATGGGCATCACGCAAATCGCTGCAGTAATGGGCAGCTGCGTGGCCGGTGGCGCTTATCTCCCTATCATGAGCGATGAAGTGCTCATGGTGGAAGGCAACGGCTCCATCTTCCTCGCCGGACCTTACCTCGTTAAGGCCGCCATCGGGGAAGACGTAGATGCGGAAACGTTAGGAGGCGCCGTTACCCATACAGAGATCTCCGGCATCGCCGATTATAAATTTAAATCCGATGAGGAATGTCTCGATCAGATTAAGCGTATTGTAAGCAAACTCGGTCACACCGGCAATGCAGGCTTCGACCGGATTGAACCACAGCCCCCTGCAAAGCCTGCCGGTGAACTGGACAGCGTGCTGCCGGCCGACAGCTCCCGGCCCTATGATATGCTGGACATAATAGACCGCATTGTAGATGCCAATACGCTCGACCAATACAAACAGGACTACGGCAAAAGTATTATCTGCGGCTATGCACGCATCGATGGCTGGGCTGTTGGTATTGTTGCCAACCAACGTAAAATTGTAAAAAGCAAAAAAGGCGAAATGCAAATGGGCGGCGTTATTTACAACGACAGCGCCGATAAAGCAGCCCGCTTCATCATGAACTGTAACCAGAAAAAAATTCCCCTCGTATTCCTCCAGGACGTAACAGGATTCATGGTAGGCAGCAGAAGCGAACACGCCGGTATTATCAAAGATGGCGCAAAACTGGTGAATGCCGTTGCTAATTCAGTGGTGCCAAAAATCACCATCGTTATTGGTAATTCCTATGGCGCCGGCAACTACGCCATGTGTGGTAAAGCCTATGATCCACGCTTTATATATGCCTGGCCATCCGCTAAAATTGCGGTGATGGGAGGAGAGCAGGCAGCCAAAACATTATTGCAGATCCAGGTGGCATCTCTCAAAGCAAAAGGACAAGTGATCACACCCGAAGAAGAAGCCCGCCTGCTGAAAGAAATTACCGATAAGTATTATGCGCAGACGACTCCCTACTACGCCGCTTCCAGGTTGTGGGTAGACGATATCATTGATCCCGCCGATACCCGGATAAGAATTGCAGAAGGTATTAAAGCAGCCAACAACGCACCGGTGGAACAGCCTTTTAATGTAGGCGTATTCCAGGTGTAAAGAACGGAGGGGAAAGTGTTCGATCCCCTCCGCACTTTTCCTTATCTTCGCGCTTCTTTAAAATTGAACATGGCTGAACTGGTAGTATATACAGATGGTGCATCCCGCGGTAATCCCGGTCCGGGTGGGTATGGCGTAGTACTCATATGGGGAAATGTCAGGAAAGAATTATCACAGGGATACCGTAAAACCACCAACAACCGGATGGAACTGCTGGCCGTTATTGTTGCACTGGAAGCACTGAAAAAGGATGGCTTAACAGTAACCGTTTTTACAGACAGTAAATATGTAGTGGATAGTATTGAGAAAGGATGGTTGTGGAGCTGGGTGAAAATTAATTTTAAAGACAAAAAAAATAAAGACCTCTGGATGCGTTTTATTCCGTTGTATAAAAAACACCAGGTAAAAATGCATTGGGTGAAAGGCCACGCCAGCAACCCTTTCAACAACCGTTGTGATGAGCTGGCAACGGAGGCCGCCGACAGTGGCAACTGGCTGATTGATGAAGGTTTTGAAAAAGGACTGGCCTAAAGAATAACACTGGCCCTGTAGCCAATATTACACTCACCACTTCAGGCGTTATCATCGCGCTGCGGATGCGTAAAGGCGGTTGATGTACTCCGCTCATCACATTTTTTACCAATGAAACCTACGTCAGTACTGAAAATCTATTTTGGTGAAAAATTTTTTCTTCAACATTTTTAACAATTCTTTTGTTTTTAATAATGAAAGCATATAGCTTTGCGACCCATTAGTCTATAGGAATTATAGGATAATAGAACGGAACGAATTTAAAGATTTGCTTATGGAGAATATTACCCAACCCAACTATTGTTGTTGCCATCATTAAAAATCAGCAATAGGTATTTGTCTGCTTAACCACAGCAGGTTACAACCGATCAATAACTGTTTCCGGAACTCCGTCTGTACCGGCGTTAAAAAACAATGGGATACAATGCTGCAATGCCTGTTCAATAACAGACAGGGACGGGTATTGCCAGGAAAAACCAGATCAATGCAAAACTCTCAACATTTTACTATGTTACAACGACTACTTCTCTTTCTACTGCTCATTGGACCCGTGGCAGTATTTGCACAAACACGTACGGTGACCGGTCGTGTTTATTCCGCGAAAGATAATTCGCCCTTACCAGGCGCCTCGGTGGTAATTAAGGGAACCACCAATGGCGTGGTGAGTGATCCTGAAGGTAACTTCAGGCTCCAGGTAACTGATCCTGCCGCCACCACGCTCGTAATCCGCTTCATCGGCATGGATCAACAGGAAGTGCCTATCAGCGCATCTCCCATCAATGTTTCACTCCGTTCTTCAGGGAAAGATATTGATGAAATTGTAGTAGTAGCCTATGGTACTGCTAAAAAGAGTTCCTATACCGGTTCTGTTTCGCAGATCAAAAGCGATGAACTGGTAAACAGGCAGGTATCCAGCGTTACCAAAGCATTACAGGGTCTCGCAGCGGGTGTGCAAAGCACGTCTGCCAGTGGTCAGCCGGGTTCTGATGCTACCATCCGCATCCGCGGCATTGGTTCTATCAACGCATCCGCCGATCCGTTATACGTGGTAGACGGAGTGCCTTACGGAGGTAGCCTCAATGCGCTCAATCCTTACGATATTGAATCCATCAGCGTTCTGAAAGACGCTGCTTCCAGCGCGTTGTATGGCTCCCGTGGCGCCAATGGCGTGATCATCATCACTACCAAAAAAGGAAAGAAGCAGGGAAGTAATATAGACGTTCGCGTTAGTCAGGGTTTTTCAAAAAGAGCAGTGGATAATTACGACCGGGTAAGCACCGATCAGTATTTTGAAATGTACTGGGAAGCTATCCGTAATGGCGGTCTTACCAGCGGCTTATCACCCGCCACCGCCGCCGCCCAGGCCAGCAGCAACCTCGTAAGAAGGGTAGGGATTAACCCCTATGGCACCGCTTTCCCGCAGCCGGTTGGCCCCGACGGGAAACTGGTAGCAGGCGCTAAAGCCCTGTGGGACGATAACTGGGACGATGCTATGCAAAGAACCGGGAAACGTACCGAAGCAGATGTGGCACTCAGCGGCGCCACCGAAAAATCAAGATACTATGTTTCCGGAGGATACCTGAACGACCAGGGTATTTATCTCGCTTCCGGTTTCAAACGCTATAACCTCCGCAGCAACATTGATATTGATGCCAAGAAATGGTTAAAGGTAGGACTGAACCTGAATGGTACGCACTCCGAACAGGATGCGCCTCCTTCAGAAGACAGCCGCTCTGATAACTATGTGAACTATGGCCGCCTGATGTCAAATTTCTATCCTATTTATGAGCGCGACCGGTCCACCGGCGCCTATATCCTGGATGCCAACGGTAATAAGATCTTTGACTACGGCAGCTACCGCCCAAGCGCTGCTAACACCAACACCAACCTGGTGGCTACCTCCGCGATAGATAAACACCGCCTCACCCGCGATGATTTATCGGCCCGTTTATATGGCGAAGCCACTATCTGGCGCGGACTTAAATTCAAATCAAGTTATAACGCCGATTATACCGCCAAACAACAATACGACTACACCAACCCCAACCTGGGCTTTGATGCAGAAGTAGGCGGAACAATAGAGCGGTTGAATACCCGCGTGTTCAGCTGGACATTCAACAACATCTTCACCTACGAAGAAACATTTAATGAAAAGCACCACCTGAACCTGCTGGCAGGCCAGGAAGCCTATAAGTATACCACCACTTTTTTAGATGGTCAGAAATCCGGCTTCTCCCTGCCGGGACTGGAAGAACTGTCGGATGCCTCTCTCATCAAGGATTTGCAGGGATATACCGATACTTACACGCTCTCCAGTTTCCTGGGCAGGGCTGAATATGACTACGCAGGAAAATACTTTTTATCTGCTTCCCTTCGCCGCGACGGATCTTCCCGTTTCGCACCCAATCACCGCTGGGGTACCTTCTGGTCTGTTGGCGGTTCCTGGAAATTGACAGAAGAAGATTTTCTAAAAAACAATTCCTGGCTTAACCTGCTCACACTCCGCGCCAGCTACGGCGGACAGGGGAACGATAACCTCGGGGACGATGCCTTCTATAACTACTACCCGTTGCTGAACGTAAACAGTAACCTCGGAGAAGGGGGTACCTACCGCCGCCAGGTGTACAACCCCAACCTGCAATGGGAAACCAATCTGAACTTAAATATTGGTGTTGACTTCAGTATGTTTGGAAATCGTTTAGGCGGCACCGTAGAATACTTCCAGCGCAAATCACAGGATCTGCTGTATTCCCGGCCTATGGCGCCTTCAATAGGTTATTCTGCTGTGGATGAGAACATCGGCGCACTGAAAAATACCGGTGTGGAAGCTTCCATACACGCAGTGCCCGTGAAAACAAAAGAGTTCAGCTGGACGATTGATCTCAACGCCACACACTATAAGAATAAGATCACCGAGTTACCGCAGCAAGAAATTATCAGCGGTACCAAAAAACTCATGGTAGGTAAATCTATCTATGATTTTTACCTGAGAAAATGGGCAGGCGTAAACCAGGAAACAGGTTTGCCTATGTGGTACATCGATAATGCAGATGGCACCCAAGGTACTACCGGCAACTATTCCGCTGCTACGCAGTATTATAACGGCTCCTCCCTGCCGGATGTATACGGCGGCTTTACCAATACATTCACCTACAAGGGATTTTCATTGTCGTTCCTGATGGTGTACAGTCTTGGCGGTAAAGTACTGGACCAGGATTACCTGTTCCTGCTGGGTACAGGTACCTCCGCAGGCCGCCCTTTCAGCACGGAAATGCTGAACCGCTGGACGCCGGACAACAAGATAACGGACGTGCCTAAACTGACTACCGTACAAACCAACTGGACATCCGTATCCGACCGGTTCCTGTATGATGCCAGCTATGCCCGCCTGAAAACCCTGAACATCAGCTACAACCTTCCCAAATCATTAATGGATAAAGCACATCTTAATAATGTACTGGTATATGTGCAGGGAGAAAACCTGTTCACGATCTATAACCACCAGGGGCTGGATCCGGAGCAGTCGGTAGGAGGTACTACTTACTTTCGTTACCCGGCCATTAAATCCATTTCTGCAGGTATTAATCTGAGCTTCTAAAAATTACGACCATGAAAAAGAATATATTCTTAATAATAATCGCTGCTTTGGTATTGGGCGCCTGCAACAAGGATTTCCTGGATACCAAACCAACCAATGCCGTACCGGACGACCAGGTGTTTAATACTGCCGACAACGTGGAAACCGTGATCAACGGTACCTGGGCATATATGTTTGAAGAGTTTTTCACGTATGCAGTGCCGGGTTATAAATCTATCCATCTCACCAGCGACGCGATGGGCAGCGATATCGCGGTAACGCAATCGTATGGACTACGTGATTCGTATGGATACACTGAAATGACAGACAATACCAAGAACCGCGTAAACGCTTTCTGGACCATTCTGTACAAGGTGATCGACAACTGTAATAATGTGATCGCAAAAGTAGATAATGCCACCGGCGATGCCGATAAGAAACAACGTCTCAAAGGCCAGGCATACGCGCTGCGGGCCAATTGTTATCTCACGCTGGCATCCTTTTACCAGTTTAACAGAACCGGTACAGAGAAAGCCATTCCCATCTACACAGAGCCATCCGGCCCCACCACTGCAGGAAAGGCAAAATCAACGGTGGCAGAAGTGTACAAACAGGTAATCGACGACCTGCAGAAAGCATTGCCGCTGCTGCAGAATTATCAACGCAGCGCCACCCAGAAATGGAAAATTGATCTCAACGTAGCCAATGGCTTACTGGCCCGTGCATACCTTTACAACCGTCAGTGGCCAAGCGCTATCACCGCAGCAGTCGCTGCCCGCAATGGCTACCCCCTGATGTCAGGCGATGATTACAACAAAGGCTTCAGCGATATCAACAATGGTGAATGGATCTGGGGACATGCACAAACGCCCAACCAGAGCAACGCCAGCTACAACTTCCATTTCCTCGATGTTTCCAGCCCTGCCTCTTACTACCAGAGCTTTATGGCAGATCCTTACTTTAAGAACTTCTTCGACAGCGCAGATGTACGGTTCCGCTTATTCGACTGGGATACCTTACCTGACCAGGAAGGCTATCTGCGCTACAAGAAATTCCGTTTCCGTGATGCCGGTGCGCTGGTGGGCGACCTGGTGCTGATGCGCTCCGCAGAAATGTACCTGATAGAAGCAGAAGCTTATGCACAAAGCGGCAACACTACCAAAGGCGCGGAAGCCCTCAACGTATTGCGTGCGGCACGGAATGCCACCCTTTATAAAGGCGGTGGCAGCCTGGTAGATACCATCCTGGTTGAAAGAAGAAAAGAGTTGTGGGGAGAAGGATTTTCATTGTCTGATATTATTCGTACAGGCGGCGCCGTAGTACGGAAGCCTTTCCTCTCTTATAACGGGCAGGATAGTATCATCAGTGTGCCGAGAGGCGATGGTACCTTTGTGAAAGTACCGGCACAGGGGCATCTGACGCTGAAACAACCGGATGGTACCCCGTTTGTACCGTACAGCAAATACTATCTCTTTGCTATCCCGATTACAGAATTGCAGAATAATCCGAACATTAATAACTGATGATGACAAAAGCCTCCGGAATTTCCCGGAGGCTTTTTTATAACTAATTGCCTAATATATCCACGGAATGATCCGGCTGGTATGCTTCATATAATCGGTGTATTCTTCTCCAAACTTCGCACACAGTACTTTTTCTTCTATCTTCATCCGGTAAACAAATGCCACAAAAACCGGGATGAACACAATGGCTAATCCCAGCCAGTTATTCTGTGATAACCCGAATCCCAGGAAAGATAACAGGGAACCGGCATAGGAGGGATGCCGCAATATGCTGTACAGTCCATCCTTTTTGATGTGATGGTCTTTCCGGATAGTTACATTCACGGTAAATAATCGTCCCAGCTGCGCAATGGCCACAAAGCGAAGCACCATCCCCAGCAGTATAACGCTAAGGCCTATACGGTTCATACCAGGCCCCGGAAGAATCGGGTAAGATGTTTTGGCAGATACCAATACAGAAATATTGATGAACACAATAATTACGATCCAGATAAAAGCGAGGCTGCCCTGGTCCTGTTTTTTCTTGTCGTCTGCGTCCTTGCCGCGGAGGATGCGGTGCAGCAGTATTTCAGACAGGAACCAGGCAAAATAAATAATGGTGGATAGCACGTTCATATACCAACAAATAAGACGGAATTATATTTGTAATATATATTATATTTTCTGATTTTCAAAAAGTCGTAATTTGTGAGTGCTATTAAAACTTTGTGTTATGGAGAATCTGCAGGCAATACTCGCTTCGCCCACACCTGTACTTATTGATTGTTTTGCTACCTGGTGCGGTCCCTGCCAGATGGTGCCGCCTATCCTGAAAGAAGTAAAGGATAAAATGGGAGAACAAATCAGGATTATCAAGATTGATATAGATAGAAACCCGCAGCTGGCCGCTCAATGGCAGATCGCCAGCGTACCTACGTTATTGCTTTTCCGGGAAGGAAAACTGATTTGGCGGCAGAGTGGGGTGGTGCCTGCGCATCAGCTGATACCGCTGTTAAAGCAAAAAATATAGTCCCTGTTACATTCGGGTTACTTCTCAGGCGCCCCGGACCTGCGTATGTCATGGGTCATCTATGCACTATCTATACTGTTCCCATGCACTCCTCATGGACTCCTCATGGACTCCTCATGGACTCCTCATGCACTATCTATGCACTATCTATGCACAATGTCCCCGTCGGAGTCCGCTAAATCCTATTATAAAAACTTTGCAGATCTCTCGCCAGCTGGTCGTAAATGGGCCGGGTAAATTCCATAAATAAGTCAGTAGGTGGTGGTGGCGGCATATCCCGTCCTCCCATCAGTTGCTTGTCCTCGTCACTGAGCGCCCTTTCGTCTCCTTTAAAGGTACCAAACTGGTTGAGCCAGGTGTAGCTGCCGGGAATACGGTCGGTTCGCAATAACTGTCCGTTGCCGGTATTGGTGATGCGGTAGTCCAGCAATCCTTTTGATACCACTGTTTTTTTAGTGATAAAGAGCGTAGCTTTCACCGTTTTGTAGATGTTAATGTCTTTACCGGTAGAGTCTTTCGTGGTACTAACCACAATTTCTTTTGAAACATCGCGCTGGATACGGTCTATATATGTTTGACCCACTACGAAGTCAAAAAAGCGGAGTTCAATATATTCATCGGGCCGGAGGTTTTCATTGCGTACTACCCGTTCATCGTAAAATTGTACAAACTGGTTGATATTGCGCTGTTGCAGGTTGCGCACCAGGTAATCGCGGAACTGATCGGCGCTGAACTGGTAATAGGGGGAGCGCACTTCAATTTCACTGACTACCACATTGATCACTCCCATCTGGTATGCCTCATCCCGCCGTTGTTTGGTATCCCGGTAATTGGGAATCAGCTTCAGTGCCGCGCCAAATTCGTCGTATGCCTGGCGCGCACTGGCTTTATCGCCTTTGTCCAGTAAAGCCATGCCCCGGTCGTACCGCATTTCTGCGGCGTTTTCCTGGGCGCCGGTGATGGCATCGCGGTAATCCTTCGGCTGTACCAGTTTAAGGGCAGCAGGGGAGCTGTGAATGGCGTTGTAGAGGGTTTGCAGGGCCCGGTACTCATTCCGTATATTTTCCCACTTAAGTTGGTTATTGCCCCGGAGGTATTCGTTAACGCGGTCTTCCCGCACCAGTTGCGCCTGTTTATAGGCGTCCGGCAGCATCCGCGTGGCGGTGGCATCCTGCGGTTTACGTTGCAGCTTTTTCACAAAAGCGGTAACTGCGTCGTCGTATCGGCCTTTGTTGTATAATTTTTCACCTGATTTACAGGAAAGAATACAGGTGTAGAGAAGGATGGCTGTAATGCTCAGTAACTGCCTGAATGCTAGCTTTTTCAATGGGGAACTGTTTTATAAGGATATGCTTCGCCTGCCGGCGCTGTATTTATTTGAATTGCCTTCTAAGCTCCCTGTCTGCCTCCCTTGCTTTGATAGAGTCGCGTTTATCGTGGAGCTTTTTACCTTTACCAATGCCAATCTCCATTTTTGCGAGGCTTTTATCGGTAATGAACATACGAAGTGGTACAATGGTATAGCCGCGTTCTTTCATTTTATTTTCCATCTTTCTCAGTTCCCGCTTGGTAAGCAGCAGCTTACGTTCACGCAGCGGATCATGATTGGAGGATGTACCGTGCGAGTATTCTGCAATGTGCAGGCTTTTTACGTACAATTCTCCTTTGGAAAAATAGCAGAAAGAATCATTAAAGCTCACTTTACCTGCACGGATCGACTTGATCTCTGTACCAAGCAACACCATCCCTGCAATAAATTTATCTTCTATTGCGTACTCAAAATATGCCGATCTGTTCTTTAATTCTGCCATTTGCGCTTTAATATGAGCTGTTAGTTTTTAGCCTTCAATTGTTAGCAGGGGCCGGAGAGATCCATACCATTGCTAACAATTGAAGGCTAAAAACTGTCTTCTTAATTTTTAAAGATGGTCAGCAAACTTGCCAACCTCGTTTTAAGTTCTTTTCTATCCATGATGAAATCCAGGAAACCATGTTCCAGCAGGAACTCGGCGCTCTGGAAACCAGCAGGTAAATCTTTTTTAATGGTTTCTTTAATGATCCTGGGGCCTGCAAAGCCAATGAGTGCGCCCGGTTCAGCAATGTTAAGGTCGCCCAGCATTGCGTAAGAGGCGGTTACACCACCGGTAGTAGGATCGGTCATTAAAGAGATGTAGGGGAGTCTTGCATCCGCCAGCTGTGTAAGCTTGGCCGATGTTTTAGCCATCTGCATCAGGGAGAAGGCGCTTTCCATCATACGGGCGCCGCCTGATTTGGAGATGATCATCAGCGGCATCTTGTGGATGATGCAGTAGTCGATAGAACGCGCTATCTTTTCACCTACTACGGAACCCATAGAGCCTCCGATAAAGTTAAAATCCATACAAGCCACTACCAGGTCATTACCCAGCACCTTGCCGGCTCCAACGGTCATCGCATCTTTCAGTCCGGATTTCTTCTGCGCATCCTTCAGCCTGTCGGCGTAGGGCTTCAGATCTTTAAATCCCAGGAAGTCGGTCGGGTATATATTTGGGAACAGTTCCTCGAACTGATTGTTATCAAATATGATCTCAAAATACTCTGCAGAGTTAATACGGTTGTGATAATTACACTTATCGCAAACATAATAATGCTCCTTCAGATCCTTTACGGTGGTGGTTTTTTTACAGTTAGGACACTTGTGCCACAAACCATCCGGTGCTTCTTTCTTTTCACTGGTGGTGGTAGAGATGCCTTGTTTAATTCGCTTAAACCAGCTTGACATATTTTACTATTAGATTAGAAAATAGTGGTGCAAGATACGAATTATCGCATAAAGCCAAAAACATATAGGGAAAAGTATAAAGTTTAAATCAAAAAGCAAAAAGCCATTGTAGCGGAGATAATAACATATACATATAATATATGATCGCTTTTATCCCGGTTACAACAGCTTTTTGCCTTATAGGTTCAGCTTAATGCTTGATTATGCGTTCCTGTTAATACAGTTCAGATCCCTGAACGCTTCTTCCAGGCGCTTAACAAAGGTTTCTTCGCCTTTACGCAGCCATACGCGCGGATCGTAGTATTTCTTGTTTGGTTTGTCAGCGCCTTCGGGGTTACCCAGCTGACTCTGCAGGTAATCTTTCTTAGCTTCGTAGAAATCATGAATACCTTCCCAGAATGCCCACTGCATATCTGTATCGATGTTCATTTTGATAACGCCATAACCCAGCGCTTCTGTGATCTGGTGTTTTGGAGAACCGCTACCACCGTGGAATACATAGTAAACTGGTTTGGCGGCAGTTTTGTATTTCTCCTGGATGAATTCCTGGCTGTTATGCAGGATTACCGGGCGTAGTTCTACGTTACCCGGGGAATATACGCCGTGAACATTACCAAAAGCAGCAGCTACCGTGAAACGGGGGCCTACCTTTGATAAAATTTCATACGCATAAGCTACTTCCTCAGGCTGGGTATACAGCTTGGAGTTGTCTACACCGGAGTTGTCCACACCGTCTTCTTCACCACCGGTTACGCCCAGTTCGATTTCGATGGACATGCCCAGCTTATTCATTCTCTCAAAATATTTATGAGAAATTTCAATGTTCTCTGCAATAGGTTCTTCGGAAAGATCCAGCATGTGAGAGCTGTACAGCGGTTGACCGGTTTGTTTGAAGAACTGTTCGCCTGCGTCCAGCAAACCATCGATCCACGGTAACCATTTTTTAGCCGCATGGTCGGTATGCAGCACTACCGGAACACCGTAGTATTTTGCTACTTCGTGTACGTGTTTAGCGCCGGAAACACCACCTGCAATGTTCGCCTGCAGTTTGTCGTTCGGCATGCCTTTACCGGCAAAAAATTGTGCGCCACCGTTAGAAAACTGAATAATAACCGGTGAATTCACTTTAGCAGCTGTTTCCAGTACCGCATTCACGGAGTTAGTTCCCACAACATTTACGGCAGGCATAGCAAATCCGTTGTCTTTGGCATCGTTATACAGCGCATCCAGCTCTTCGCCGAATAATACGCCAGCTCTGTATTTTCCCATACTCTGATATGTGTTTTATTTTTTAGGAAAGCAAATATAAGGAGTTAAATAGAAGATTTATAGCGAAAAGTAAGCGCTTACGTATTAATTCTACCAACAGAAAAATGTATTTTAACCGGTCTTAATCCGGTTCTGTATGAAATTGTTCCTGTTTTTCCTTGCAGGCGTATTCCTGAAAATGTCTGCTGCTGCTGCGTTTGCGGCCAATGTTGCGGATTCCCTGCTGGTACACGGGTATAAGGTGATCCCCCTCCATTCGCCGAATGGGTACTCGACTTCCTGCAAAAACACTAACTAACGGTGAGTACATTGCCATCTACCTTGATGGTGTAAGCCGTTAACGCAGCGGTAGCCGGACCCGTATTCACCGCCCCGGTAGTGGTATACCGGCTGCCATGACCACAGGGCGCATTGCATTCTATTAATTTAGACGTGTTGTTAAAAGTAGCAACGGTGCATCCCTGGTGGGTGCAGGTGCTGGAAAGGGCCGTGAAAGCCGTTGCAGTATTGCCTGAACCGGTACGGATAATGATCACCCCGTTGGAGATCCTGAAATCGCCCACATTGGTGAGGTCACTGCCGAGGTTCAATGTTAGCTTTGCGTTGCCGCCGCCCGGAGGAGTTGGGTCGGGATCATTACTGCCTCCCTTGCTGCAGGCAGCCAAACCGGCTGTACATACTAATGCCAGCGTTAATCCAATGTTGGAAACAAAATCTCTTCTTTCCATAAAATGCGTTTTAGTTGATCGTTATCCTGTTTACGCAAGTGAAAAGAAGAAAGTTGCCTCGGGGATTTAATTTTCTATCACCGATTGAAAGTAGGCGGGCGCCTCTGCCAAACGGCTGCCATACCAGGAAAACATTTCCCCGTCAACCAGCTGGATGCGCGCTTCCGGCAAAATGGCCTGCAATTCCGCTATATGTTTTTCCTTAAATGGATAGGGTTCAGACGACAATAACACCCTGCGGCACCCGCTGCCGGCCAGCCGACTGGCGGTAACAGACGGATACCGGGGCAGGTCGCCGAATACATTGTGAAATCCGCATAACTGCAACATCTGGTGAATGAACGTGTCGCCACCCGCTACCATCCAGGGATCACGCCAGATAAAATAAGCGGTGGGAACCGGCTCTGTAAGCGGCTGCAGTGAGGCAAAGCCGGCTTTTATCCGGGAAACCAGGTCAGCGGCGGCTTGCACACGATCCGTTATCGCGCCGATGCCGGCCATCATTTCATAAGCATCTTCCAAAGTCCGGATATTACTCACCCATACGGGGTAATCCTTCATCAGCGGCTCTACATCAGTGGCGAGGTTTTCTTCTTTATTGGCAATGATCAGATCGGGTGCAAGCTGCCGTATGATACCGGTGTGAACATTTTTGGTGCCACCCACCCGTGTTTTCTCCCTGAACCACGTTAACGGATGTACGCAAAACTTAGTGATGCCTACCACTTCCGTTTCCAGTCCGAGGGAATATAATAACTCCGTTTGGGATGGCACCAGTGAAACAATCCGCTGCGGCGGGTGTTTAAGCGTTATCTGCCTGTTGAGCTGATCGGTAAACAACATGTGGTTCTTTTATCTGCCCAATGCCTGTATGATATCGTACTTCGTAACAATGTGGTGATTGCCGCTGTCGTCTTTCGTCAATACCGCGCCATTTTCCCGGTTGATATACACCGAAAGCTTTTCAATAGGCGTGTCCTGGCTCACCAGCGGGAACGACGGCTGTATTACCTGGCTTATCAGTGCATCTTTCAGGTTGGCGTCGTCGATCAGGCGGTTAAACAACCCGTTTTCAGAAATGGAACCAATCAGTTCTCCGCCCTGCTCTACGGGTATATGCTCGATATCATATTTTTTCATCCGTGCAATGGCTTCACTCACTTTCTCATCCGCGCTGATCGTTACCAGCGGCTGGTTCCGGCGGCCATTCACTACATCTTTTACTGTTTTTACATCCAGGAAACCACGTTCCATCATCCACTGGTCGTTATATATTTTACCTACATAGCGGCTGCCATGATCATGAAAGATAACCACCACCACATCTGTTGGCTTTAGTCCTTCTTTCAGCTGCAACAGCCCGGCTATGGCCGATCCGGCGGAATAGCCAACAAAGATGCCTTCTTCTTTGGTGATGCGGCGTGCCATCACGGCAGCATCCTTATCAGTTACTTTTTCAAATTTGTCGATCACCTTCATGTCATAATTCTCCGGCACAAAATCTTCCCCGATACCTTCTGTTATATAAGGATATACCTCGCTCATATCCAGTTCTCCGGTTTCAAAATACTTCTTCAGTAAGGAACCATAACTGTCGATAGCCCATACTTTAATATCCGGATTTTTTTCTTTCAGGTATTTCCCGGTGCCTGTAACGGTGCCACCAGTGCCGGTAGCCACCACCAGGTGCGTAATTTTCCCGTCGGTTTGTTCCCATATCTCGGGACCGGTTTGCTCGTAGTGCGCATCGCGGTTAGCCAGGTTATCATATTGATTCACATAAAATGAATTGGGTACTTCTGTGGCCAGTCTTTTAGACACAGAATAATAGGAGCGGGGATCTTCGGGTTCTACATTCGTGGGACAAACAATTACTTCGGCGCCTACTGCTTTCAGGATATCCACCTTTTCTTTGGATTGTTTATCGGTAGTGGTGAAAATACATTTGTATCCCCTGATAATGGCTGCCAGCGCCAGGCCCATACCTGTATTGCCGGAAGTACCTTCAATGAGGGTGCCGCCGGGTTTCAGCAATCCTTTCTCTTCCGCTACATCCACCATTTTCACGGCCATGCGGTCTTTAATAGAGTTGCCGGGGTTAAAAAACTCCACCTTCGCCAGTACGGTGCAGGGAAGGGAGGCGGTTACGCGGTGCAACTTTACCATCGGGGTATTGCCTATCGTTTCGAGTATATTATCACAGTATTTCATAAAAAAGGAGATTGTATGATTACGAAAATACGGAATTGAACCGATGCGGATGTTGTCTTTCCCGGGATTACGCTGATTATACTGATTTAGAGATTGGATCACTGGGATTTTAAAGGATTTTGGGAGATATAAGCGGGTATTTTCGCTTGTATCTCCCAAAATCTTTTAAAATCCTTTATAAAATCCAAAAAGTAAAATCAAGCAAATCCGTATAATCAGCGTAATCCCGGGAAAGACAACATTCGCGTATATTTGCGGCAATGATTGAACGGATTTTTATAACAGGAACAGGTACCGGTGTGGGCAAAACCATTACTGCGGCCTGTGTTACGGAAGCATTGACCGCCGACTACTGGAAACCCATTCAAACGGGTTTAATGGAAGGCACAGATACAGATACGGTATCCTCTTTGTTGTCGAACAGGGTGTCAGTTTGTCACCCGGAAGCCTGGCGGCTGCAGGCGCCCGCCTCTCCGCATCTGGCAGCGCGGCTGGAGCACTGCACCATCGATATGGCGGGTATCCTGCAGTTGGCAGACCAGTACCAGCCGGTCGGCCGGCCATTGGTAATGGAAGGCGCGGGAGGAGTGATGGTACCCATCAATGAGGAATTGTTTACGCTGGACCTGGTGGTGGCCCTGAAAGCCAGGGTGCTCATTGTGGCGCAGAACTACCTGGGCAGCATCAACCACGCGATGCTCACTGCAAGGATGCTGCAACATACAGGCGTGCCCGTTATCGGATGGGTGTTTGGCGGCGATTATCACAGCAATGAAGACGATGTGGTAAAATGGAGCGGGTATCCGAAAGTTGGCCGCATCCCGCTGACAGATACGGTAGATAAGGCATTCGTTCAACAACAGGCACAGTTGTTGTCGGCCTCGCTGCATAGTTTACTGGCATGACTACGAAAAAGGATATACGAAAACATTTCCTGGAGCTGCGGCTGAACCTGGACGAACGCACTGCCCTCGCATTGAATGAGCGGTTACTGGCGAATGCCTGTCAACTCGATTACAGCAACGTCAGGAAAGCGCATATTTTTCTCCCTATCTCTGAAAAAAAAGAAGTAGATACCTGGCCCCTGGTAAAATGGGGGAGAACCCAATGGCCGGAAATGGAATGGGTGCTTTCCCGCTCTGACATGAAAACCGGCGAGATGAATCATTATCTCTGGAAAACCACTACCATCCTGGTGAAAAATAAGTTTGGCATCCCGGAACCGGATCAGGGGGAAGGAGTGCCACCGGAAAATATAGACCTTGTATTTGTACCTTTGCTGGCCTTCGACCGGCACGGACAACGGGTAGGATACGGTAAAGGCATGTACGACCGTTTTCTTAAACAATGCCGGCCGGATGTGCGTACCATTGGCCTGTCGCTGTTTGAACCCGTTCTGCAGATAGAAGACGCAGATTCCCGGGATGTACCACTGCATACAGTGGTGACCCCGGATCACATTTATCAATTTAAATAAACAACAGTGCTTAAATACCTGAATATTCTTTTATATCCTTTTTCCCTGCTGTATGGCCTGGTGATGTGGTTGCGAAACAGATTTTATGATAAAGGGCTGCTCACCGCCGTGGAATTTGACCTCCCTGTGATTGCCGCGGGTAACCTGTCGGTAGGAGGCACGGGAAAAACCCCGCACGTGGAATACATGATCCGCCTGCTGAAGGATCATCTGAAAGTTGCCACCCTCAGCCGGGGGTATAACCGCCGCACCAGCGGCTATATCCTGGCCGATGAAAGAAGCACTGCCGCCGATATCGGGGATGAACCCATGCAGTTTCACGATAAATTCCCGGATATTAAGGTATGTGTGGGGGAAGAAAGGATGCTGGCCATCCCGCAGCTGCTGGGAGATGAACCCGATACCCAGGTGGTGCTGCTCGATGATGCTTTCCAGCACCGTTCCATAAAACCCGGTCTTAATATCATGATCACCGATTACAGCCGGTTGTTTACCCGGGATCATGTAGTACCCTTTGGTCGTTTAAGGGAAGGAAGACAGGGATATCACCGGGCCGACTGCATTATTGTATCCAAGTGTCCGCCGGCCATGAGCAAGGAAGAGAAGCAGGCCCTGGAAAAAGAAATTAAACCATTGCCTCATCAGCGGCTCTTTTTCACTACCTTGCAATACGGCGCCTTGTCCGATATGATCACCCATCACCCGGTGGCCCTCCCCAAATCAGCAACCGTATTGCTGGCGTGTGGTATAGCAAGGCCCGAACCATTGCTCGAAGAATTGAAACGACGTTACGAACAGGTATACCTCTTGTCTTTTCCCGATCATTATTATTATACGGAGAAGGATATACTAAAAATAAAAAAAGAATGCAGCGACCTGCCCGGCACAGAAAAGATGATTATTACCACAGAAAAGGATGCGGTAAGATTACATCTGCTCAAAGGAATGCTGGCAGAACAAAATCTGCAGATGGCTGTTATTCCGGTGGAGATTGCATTCCTCTTCGGAGAAGCAGAATTATTTAATAACTTTATTTTTGACTACATAGGCCGGCACCTGCCAGCGCCCGGTCAACAATAACTTACGACTAACATGAGTAGAAAAAAGAAAAATAAAAAAGGCGGTAATCATAACCCTAACAACCCCCAACAAAGCCATAGCCAGAAGAAAACCTTTAAAGGCATATTGGAAGTAACAAGGTCCGGAATGGCCTTTGTGATCGTGGATGGCCTGACAAAAGACATCATGGTGAAGCAGAAAAACCTGCATACCGCCCTCGATAAAGATGAAGTACTGGTGGATGTATTGAAAGCAGCCCATAACGACGGCCGCATGGAAGGCATCATAACGGACATCCTTAAACGAAATAAAACCGAATTTACCGGTACCCTGCAGGTCAGCAAAAGCTTTGCTTTCCTCATCCCTGAAAAGGGATTGTTTATGCCGGATATTTATATCCCCGCCAACTCCCTCGGAGAAGCGAAAAGCGGCGACAAAGCCGTGGTGAAAATAGTAGCCTGGGGCGAAAAATCCCGCAAACCGGTAGGCGAAATCGTGGAAATTCTTGATGCCAGCGATACCAACGACCTCGCCATGAAGGAAATCCTCATTGAAGCAGGATTCCCCCTCAGCTTCCCTAAAGAGGTAATAGCTGAACTGGATACCATCCAGGAAAATATTTCGGAAGAAGAAGCAGGTAAACGGAAAGATATCCGCAAAATCCTCACCATGACCATCGACCCGGTGGATGCTAAAGATTTTGATGATGCCATCTCCATCCGGTTACTGAAAAACGGTTTGTATGAACTGGGAGTGCATATTGCGGATGTAAGTCATTATGTACTGGCCGGCACCGAGCTCGATAAAGAAGCCGATAAACGGGCTACCTCCGTGTACCTGCCGGACCGTGTATTACCGATGTTGCCGGAAAAGATCTCCAATGAGCTTTGTTCCCTTCGTCCGCACGAAGATAAACTGACCTTCTCTGCCATGTTCCAGATGAACGAAAAAGGAGAGGTGAAGCAACACTGGATCGGTCGCACCGTAATCCATTCTGATCACCGGTTTACCTACGAAGAAGTACAGGAAATCATAGAAGGCAAATCTGACGGTCCGTATAAAAATGAAGTGATGTTGTTAAACCGCATCGCCCAAACCCTGCGTGGCCAGCGTTTTGCGCATGGCGCCATTAACTTCTCCTCGCAGGAAGTACGCTTTAAACTCGATGAAACCGGCAAGCCTATTGGCATTGTCATCAAAGAGAGCAAAGAAGCGCACCAGCTGATTGAAGAGTTTATGCTGATGGCCAATAAAACCATCGCGGCATACGTGGGCAAGCTGCGGATCAATAAACAGCCCATCCCGTTCCCTTACCGTGTGCATGATACGCCCGATCCGGAAAAACTGAAAGTGTTCGCACTGTTCGCGGGAAAATTCGGTTATAAATTCGATCTCAGCACACCGGAAAGTATTGCCAGCTCCTTCAATAAAATGCTGGCACAAGTGAAAGGGAAACCGGAACAACCGGTGCTGGAAACGCTGGGCATCCGTACAATGGCCAAGGCCATTTACACCGTGAATAATGTGGGGCACTATGGTCTCGGTTTCGAGGACTATTGCCACTTCACTTCCCCTATACGCCGTTTCCCCGATGTACTGGTACACCGCGTATTGGCCGAATGCCTCGCCAACAGCGTGCGTCCCGACAAGCAAATGGAGCAGAAATGCAAACACAGCTCTGAAATGGAACGTAAAGCAATGGAAGCAGAACGCGCCGGTAACAAATACAAACAGGTGGAATACATGCAGCAGTTCATTGGTCATACCTTCGATGGCGTGATCAGTGGGGTAGCGCATTTTGGCTTCTGGGTGGAAACAATGGATACCAAGTGCGAAGGACTGATCAGCATTCACAATCTGAATAAAAGAGAAGAGTTCCAGTATAATGAAGGGGAATATTCCCTCGTGGGCCAAAGCACCGGCCGCAAGTTTCGTATAGGCGAAAAAGTGAGTATCCGCGTGGTGGCTGCCAGCCTGGCCAAACGCCAGCTGGACTACGACCTGGAAGATGAACTGACCGGCACCGGCACACCTGCCGCTGCTCCATTCCAGCATAAACGCCGTGACGACCGCAAAGGTGGTGATCATCGTCGTGACGATCGCCGTGACGACCGGAAGAAGAAAAAAGACAAGCAACGCTATAAGCCCTGGGAACAGGAGGCTAAAGCACCTCACAGGGCGCCGGAAATATCTCTCAGTGAGTCCGATCCACTACCGGTTGTTGACCAGGTGATTGTGGAAACGCATGTGGTACCGGTAATACCAGACGCACCTGAAACACCTGCAATACCGACACCAGCGCCTGTACATAAAAAGAAACCGAAGAAGGAAGTGACTGAAAAAGTAGCGGAAGAAAAACCGGTACCGGTAGTGCCTGCACCAACACCCGCTCCAGCTCCTGCGCCGGTGGCTGAAAAGGTGGTTGTTAAGAAAACAACTGCTAAACAGAAACCAGCAGTCAAAGTACCTGCGAAGAAGACAGCAGCTAAATCAGCACCGGTCGCTAAGAAAGCCGTGCCCGCGAAGAAAGCTGCTGCCAAACCAGTTGCTAAGAAAGCGGTACCTGCGAAGAAAGCTGCTGCCAAACCGGTAGCTAAGAAAGCGGTACCTGCGAAGAAAGCTGCTGCCAAACCAGTAGCTAAGAAAGCGGTACCTGCGAAGAAAGCTGCTGCAAAACCGGTAGCTAAGAAAGCGGTACCTGCGAAGAAAGCTGCTGCAAAACCAGTTGCTAAGAAAGCGGTACCTGCGAAGAAAGCTGCTGCAAAACCAGTTGCTAAGAAAGCGGTACCAGCAAAAAAAGCCGCCGCAAAAAAAGCCGTACCGGCGAAGAAAGCAGCTGATAAAAGCAAGTCAAAGAAAAAAAGTAAATAATAAAACACGAGCCAACAGCAATGCATTCATTCAAAGATTTAACAGCGCAGTTTAGTCAGCATTTTGAAAAACAACAGTTTCACGAACAGCCCCGCGGATTATATGATGCAGCGTCCCATATCCTGGGAATAAGCGGAAAAAGGATCCGCCCTGTACTGTGCCTGATGGGGAACGAATTATTTGATGACCTGCGTACGGATGCATTTGAGGTGGGCAGTGCGATAGAACTGTTTCATAATTTTACGTTACTGCATGATGATATCATGGATAAAGCGCCGATTCGCCGCGGTAAACCCACCGTTCATACGGTATATGGCGAGCCTGCAGCTATCCTGGCGGGTGACGTGATGCTCATTTATGTATATGAACGCCTGAACAAGATAGAACCGCACTACAAACAAAAGATCATCTCCGTATTTAATAAAGCCGCTATTGAAGTATGTGAAGGGCAGCAGCTCGACATGGACTTTGAAGGCATGGATCCCGAAAATGTGCAGTACGACGATTATGTACATATGATCGGGCTTAAAACCTCCGTGTTACTCGCCGCCAGCCTGCAGCTGGGCGCTATCATAGGCGGCGCCGGCGAAGGCAACCAGCAGCATATTTATTCTTTTGGTAAAAATATCGGTATCGCCTTCCAGATCCAGGACGACTACCTGGATGCTTTTGGCGACCCCGAAAAATTTGGCAAGCAGCAGGGAGGAGACATCCTCGTTAATAAAAAGACGTTCCTGCTCCTGAAGGCGCTGGAACTGTGTACCCCGGAACAACGGGCAGAGCTGAAAATGCTCATGGAAACATCGCCGGCCGATAAAGTGGAACAGGTACTGGCATTATTCCGCAGCTGTAAAGTGGATGAATGGGCGGAGAAGGAAAAAGAACGCTTCCAGCAGCTGGCGTTCCAGAGCCTGGATAACGTGGCGGTACTGTCTAACCGCAAGGCTGCACTGATGGAAGTGGCTAACTACCTCTTAAACCGTCAGCAATAAGGTTCGTATTTAAATTCGCATTATATTCGCGCTCGTCTAAACGTAATTCCTTAGCCAATGTCGTCAAATTCGCTGTTTCGGAAAAAATCACTTACTGCCATTATTAGAGATGCCAAAGACGGTTTGTCAGATGGTCATGAAACAGGGGGGATGAATAAGGTGTTAAAGGTGAAAGACCTTACCGCTATGGGAATTGCGGCGGTTATCGGGGCCGGGATCTTTTCCACCATTGGCGAAGCCTCTTTCCACGGCGGCCCAGGTGTTTCCCTGCTCTTTGTGATTACAGCAGTTACCTGCGGATTCTCCGCACTCTGCTATGCGGAATTTGCTTCCCGCGTACCGGTATCCGGCAGCGCTTATACTTATTCCTACGTTACTTTCGGAGAACTGGCCGCCTGGGTGATCGGCTGGGCCCTGATCCTGGAATATGCCATCGGCAATATCGCCGTAGCCATTTCCTGGAGCGGATATTTCAATAACCTCTTAGGTGGTATCGGTCTTAGTTTACCCGACTGGCTGGCCAGTAACTACGACAGTGCTACCCCGGAAACCATTGCCGCGGCGCCACATATTGCAGGCATCCCCTTCATCGTGAACCTCCCGGCGTTTCTGATCGTACTGCTGGTAACTTACCTGGCCTACGTAGGCATCCAGGAAAGTAAGAAAAGCGCCAACTTTATGGTAGCCCTGAAGATCCTGGTGATCCTGTTTGTGATTGTAGTAGGCTTCTTTTACGTAAATAAGGCCAATTGGCACCCTTTTATGCCCAATGGGTTCTCTGGTGTGCTGAAGGGGGTATCGGCCGTATTTTTTGCTTATATCGGCTTTGATGCGGTAAGCACCACTGCTGAAGAATGCGCCAATCCGCAGCGGGATCTGCCCAAAGGCATGATCTATTCCCTGATCATCTGTACCGTACTTTATATCCTGATCTCATTTGTACTCACCGGTATGGTGCCGTATTATAATTTGAAGGTAAACGATCCCCTGGCTTATGTTTTCACACAGGTAAACCTGCCCTGGATCAGTTATCTTATTTCTGTGAGCGCCGTGGTGGCTACCACCAGCGTACTGCTGGTATTCCAGATCGGCCAGCCGCGCATCTGGATGAGCATGAGCCGCGATGGCCTGTTGCCTAAACGCTTCAGCAAAATACATCCCCGGTTTAAAACGCCTTCTTTCGCTACCATTATCACCGGTGTCCTGGTGGGCATTCCAGCGCTTTTCCTGAACCTGACCATTGTTACGGATCTGACCAGTATCGGCACCCTGTTTGCCTTTATCCTGGTTTGCGGTGGTGTACTCATTTTGCCCAGGGAAGAAAAATCAGTGGTAAAACGGTTTCAGCTGCCTTATATCAACGGGCAATTCATTGTTCCCGGCATTGTGCTGGTACTCGTTTTCCTGTTTAGTAAGGAAATCATGACAAAACTTTCCTTCGCCGGCGGCTGGGAGGTATGGAAACATAATATTCCTTTCTACATATTTGTGCTGGTCACTATTGCACTTTCTTATTTCTCACTCACCCGCAAGCTCTCGCTGATACCGGTTCTGGGGATGCTCAGCTGTTTTTACCTGATGACGGAAATAGCGCTTAAAAACTGGATCGTTTTCTCGGTATGGCTCGCGGTGGGATTAACCATCTATTTCCTCTACAGCTATACCAACAGCAAGCTGGCCACAAAAGCGTAAATCTTCGTAACTTCAGGGTAGCTCTTTGATCTTAAAATTTATATTTTATGAACATGCTACAACGGGTTGAACACTGGGGTGATACACATCACCCGAATTGGCTGAGTGTGGTTCGCATTCTGCTGGGCGTATTTCTCATGTACGTAGGCGTCCGGTTTGTACAGGACAGGGACGCATTGATTTCCATGATTAACCAGAGCCCGGCTTTGGCCACACTGTCCATATTACTGGGACATTATGTGGTATTTGCACACACAGTAGGAGGGCTGTTCATCGCTATGGGACTGCTTACAAGGGTTTCTGCGCTGGTGAATATCCCGGTATTGCTGGGGGCTGTATTTTTTGTTCATTCTCCAACAGGGTTGTTTACAGTATACCCGGTCATGGGTATTTCCTTACTGGTGTTGTTCCTGCTGATCTTTTTCCTGATAGAAGGCAGTGGCCGCATTTCGGTAGACGACTATATGCGGCGGCATCCTGAAAAAACAAGGGCCAGGAAGTACGCTGAATAACTCTTTCTTCATATAGCCGTGCAGGTGAGTGTTACCATTTTAATGGCAATAAAGAGCTATGTCTTTGCCTGATCCTGCAAATCTTAAATCTCTTCCACGCATATCCCTTCAATATTCTATTTTTGCAGTTGAAGAATGCAATTATGAAATACCAAAAAGGCGACAACATCTTGTTGTTGAGTTCAAAAGAAGAAGGAACGGTTGTTGACATTGTGAATGATAATATGGTCATGATAGAGGTGAAAGGAACGTCTTTTCCGGTGTACCTGGATCAGATCGACTTCCCTTATTTCCATCGTTTTACCCAGCAGAAACTGGTCAAAGAAAAGCCAAAACTGATTCCTGGCGACGAAATCAAAGTAGACAGAAGCAAGTATGAAGTGTTTAAAACAGATAAGGGCATGTTCCTGTCTGTTTTGCCGGTATACCAGATGGATGGATATGATGAAACCGTGAAGCTGATGAAGTTTCACCTGTTTAATGATACGCCGCATGCCATGCGTTTCTATTTCCAGATATGGCTGAATAACCAGCTGGACCTGGAAATTAAGAACGAAATACACCCTTATAACCACTTTTATCTCGCTGATCTCATCTTTGAATCACTGAATGATAATCCGCGGTTTGAGTTTACTTTTTTCCTGAAAGAGCCACAGCCCAAGCTGGCGACTTCTGTAAAGAAAACCTGGAAGATCAAGCCCAAACAGATGTTTGTACAGCTGGAGCAGTTGCGTACCAAAGCAGAAGCTACCATTACCTACCCGCTGTTTGATAAATTTCCGGAGAAAGAACCCGAACCACCAGCGTCGCCAGAACAGGCAAAAAAGAAAGCGCCCGTTACCACTGTCGGATCGGGAAATTTTGCCAGCCTGTTAAGTAAAATACAGCTGCAACCCGAAACTTCCCTGGACCCCAAACAAGAGGTAGACCTGCACATCGAGGCACTCGAAAAAAACTGGAAAGGGCTGAGCAACATTGCCATCCTGGCTATACAGCTCAATGCCTTCCAGCGTTACCTGGAACTGGCTATCAGTCATCATCAGCATAACCTGATCGTGATTCATGGCATCGGGAAAGGAAAGCTCAAAGACGAAATTCACCAGATCCTGAAACAAACGCCGGAGGTAGCCGGCTTTGTGAATCAATATCACGCCAAATACGGCTATGGGGCTACAGAAATAACGTTTAGGTAATATTTTTATTTACCTTCGCGCTTCAACTACAAACCGTGCTATCGTTTCGCTGACTTGTTCAGTGGGAAGGAAAGTCCGGACAGCGCAGAGCAACGCACCACCTAACGGGTGGGTCCCGGTGCAAACCGGGAACAGCAAGTGCCACAGAAAATAACCGTCTGCTTCGGCAGATAAGGGTGAAAATGTGGGGTAAGAGCCCACGGTGCAGGCAGGTAACTGTTTGTGCGGGTAAACCTTGCGTGCTGAAATGCCATGTATACGGTCGATTGAGGGCTGCTCGCCCGATGACCGAGGGTAGGCAGATACAGACAACGTGCGAACGTTGTCGCAGATAAATGATAGCAGTCTGTCCCGGCTTGCCGGGGCAGAAACAGAATCCGGCTTACAGGTTTGTAGTTTTTTTTCTTCTCTTTTTTGATATCCTGAAATAAGCTGTTAACTTCCCGCATATATTTAATCTCTATTTTATGAATCAGAAAGATGAACGAACCTGGGGAGCCATTGTTCACCTGGGGGGAATTATTGGTATGCTGATATTACCTACTGTCGGCAATGTTCTTGGAGTACTGATCTTTTGGCTTATCAAAAAGAGTGAATCCACTTTTGTAGATAGCCAGGGCAAAGAAGCGATCAATTTTCAGATCACCATGAGCATTGCCGCCGTGATTGTAAACCTGATCAATAATATCGTTACCGGCTTCTGGTCACTCACCAGCTTCTGGCGTCATGCAAGAGGGGAGTTTTATAGCACCTGGGGCTGGACAAACCTGCTCGGTGTATTATGGCTGCTGAATGTTATCTTTAGCATCGTCGCTGCCGTGAAAGCCAGCAAGGGCGAATCTTACAAGTATCCGCTGAGCGTTCGTCTCGTTAAATAATTGCATAAAAGAAGGGCGGGGATTCTATCTCTTAAAAGATAAAATCCCCGCCCTTCTTTATACTGATTGAATTAGTTCTTTTTGATAGCCTTTATTTTTGCCCTGTGCTGTTTTTTACCTTTTACATTTTCGCCTTTGATAGTAGCCGCCAGCTTTAATGCTTCATAGGCATTGATCATTCCGCCGGTGATAGACAGATCCGAAAAATTTACCTTTTCATCAGCTGTACCTGGTTTGTTTACCTGCGCAGAATCTCCCGGTAATGGTGTTGCGCTTTTCTCCAGCACATATTTCAGCTGGGTGGCACTGAGCTCCGGGTAATAGGAGAGTACCAGTGCTGCTACGCCGGCTACTACAGGGCTGGCCATACTGGTACCGCTGGCGCTGCCGTATTTATTGCCACCCGGAATAGTAGAGTAAATTTGTACACCGGGAGCAAAAAGATCCACACTTTTCTTACCATAGTTAGAGAAAGGAGCCACTTTATCGTTGCCCAGGCCCGTATTGCTCGCGCCTACCGTGATCACGTTGGTGGCAACGTTGCCATCCAGGTAATTAGGGTTAGGATAGTTGGCTACAGAGTCGTTGTTGCTGCCGTCATTGCCGGCGGCATGAATCAGTAATACGCCCTTTTCTTCTGCATATTTAATCGCTGCATCCACCCAGTCTTTATGCGGGGAGAACGGTTTGCCAAAGCTCATATTGATGATCTGTGCGCCATTGTCTACTGCATAACGGATGGCCAGGGCCACATCTTTATCTCTTTCATCGCCATCCGGCACGGCTTTTACCGCCATGATGCGCACATTGTCGGCCACGCCGTCCATACCCACGCCATTGTTCCTGGCGGCCGCGATAATACCGGAAACGTGCGTGCCGTGGAACCCAAAGGTACCCATCACATCGTTGTTGCCGTATTTGTTATCGTTGATATCGTCGAGGTTGTCGCCTACAATCCTTTCCCTGTTGGCGTTTGGCGCTACTTCTGTACTTTCCGCCTTGCGCTTCAGTTCATTCATGTACTCGTCGAATTCCATTTTGAACTCGCCGAAAGTGGCTGGTTCATCACCGGCGCTTTTCAGCAAACGGCTCATGAAATTACGCGCCAGCAATACATCCTGGTTAGTTGTTTGAATACTGTCCAGCTGGGCTACATTGAAATCATCCTTACCCAGGTAGGTTTTCAAAATAGATTCACATTTGTTCACGTTTTCCTGGAGCTTCGACATGCTTTTGTATTGCATCTTAAACTGGGAATTAGGCTTCTCAATTTTCGACCGCAACTGCTGCCAGATGGCATATTCTTTTGAATCTTTTGCCAGTGCGGAATCCGGGTTGCCATAAAGGCTTTTGTAGCGGTAGTATTCACGGGCTGCTTCTTCAGAATCTTCTTTCAGGCTGCTGCCGTCTTTACCGCCCAGGAAGTTCCAGCCATGAATGTCGTCCACATATCCGTTACGGTCGTCATCCTTACCGTTACCGGGAATTTCGCGGGTATTGGTCCACAGGATACTTTTGAGATCTTCATGTGTGGTGTCGATACCAGAGTCGATCACCGCCACAATCACGGGCGTACTTTTCTTCCCTTTTAACAACTCCTTGTAAGCTTTTTCCGTTGACGTACCCAATACACTGTCGGTATCGTAACTCAACAACTGCCAGTTTTTAGGTATCTGGGGTTTACTCTGCGCTTCCGTATTTGTTGTAAATGCAGTCATCAATGCAACACACCCTGCCAGGACTGCAACCTCTCGGCTTAACAATTTCATGTTCAATAATTTTCCCTATAAAAAACAACTAAAAATATCATGATGATAACATTAAAGGTATAGAAAAAGCGGTATAACATTAAATATTAATGATAAACGCGCTATATATTGGTTGATTGGGAGATTGGAGGGGTTTCCGATCACTACAGGGACCCTTTATGTGCCGGGCATTGTTTCCGTCTATCTTATCCTGATTTGCTTGCCGGACATAGCCAGTAACCACCTGTCACAATCCCTTTTGCAATTGTTCCCAGCTGTCTTAGCTTTAGCCTGTTCTTATTCCTCATACCCCTCATCTGCCAGATCTTCGTTCGGGATTATTACAGGTATCGTATTTCATTTATTTAAATCTACCAATCATGTTAAAAGCTGTTCTCATGGCCACATTGCTGGCTACCGGCACACCTGTGTCTGCCGCTGAACCTGAAGTTACCACCCTCATTTTTGTGAACGCTGCAGAAATGGAGTCATCCCCATCAGCAGATCCCGGCCTCAGTGCCACAGGGCAGGAACAGGCCACTCAGCTGGCATCTTCCCTGGAAGGAACGGAGATTGCTGCCATCTACACCACCTATCTGAACCGCGCCGTGCAAACGGTTACCCCGCTCTCCAAGGCGCATCAGCAGCAGCTGGACTACTTCCGGTTAAACGGTGATCCGGAGCAAACCACCGCCACTCTTAAAGACATGATAAAGAAAAATAAGGGTAAAACGATTGTTATCTGCAGTGTTCCTGAAAATATTACTGCTATGTTACAGCATGCAGGCGTAAAGGGCAAAACCATGAAAACGCTGTATGATAAAGGGGCCGGGCAGGTTTTAGTGGTGAAACACAGTGGCAATAACACGGCAGTAGCACAAAAGTTGAATATGAATATTCAAAAAAAAGTCTAATATTTATATTCTGAAGAGTTTCTGATGGCTTCCCGCCATTTTTAACTTTTCTCATAAGCATGGTTTCCGTTTAACGAAAAGCGGGGTTCTCTAACCTCGCTACTATTTTTAAAACCTTGCTGCCGTCGGTGTATGTAGAGAAAAGCAACGCAGGTTGCTGAAACGTTTTTGACACGTAGTAATTTTATCAACCGCTTTTAAAAATCTGATCGGGTAGCATCTCCTGTCACGAAAATTAAAAGCTCCGGGGCAAGCGCCTCGGAGCTGGATGATCCGGAAAAATTTACAGTAAAAATATTGTTGTCAGCTATCCGTATTGGGGTATTTGTACCTGCAAACGGATAGCTGATTTATTTGCGTCAGAGATCAAATTTGATGCCCTGCGCCAGTGGGAGACTGTTGGAATAGTTGATGGTATTGGTTTGCCGGCGCATATAAGCTCTCCATGCGTCAGAACCACTTTCACGGCCACCGCCGGTTTCTTTTTCACCGCCAAAAGCGCCGCCTATTTCAGCGCCGGATGTGCCGATATTTACATTGGCAATACCACAATCAGATCCTGCATTTGAAAGGAACTGTTCTGCTTCGCGGAGGTTCAGCGTCATGATGGCGGAGGAAAGCCCCTGCGGCACATCATTCTGCATAGCAATGGCTTCGGCCAGCGTGGTGTATTTCATGACGTACAAAATAGGCGCAAAGGTTTCATGCTGTACGATGGCGTAAGTGTTTTCCACCGCTGCAATGCAGGGTTTCACATAGCATCCGGATTCGTAACCCGGGCCGGACAATACCCCACCTTCCACGAGGAAGGAACCGCCCTGTTGCTTTACCTGTTCTATTGAGCTGAGATAAGCATCCACAGCGGCTTTGTCGATCAACGGGCCTACGTGGTTGTGCTGATCCAGCGGATTGCCGATACGCAACTGTGCATATGCTTTTACCAGCCGCGCGGTAAACGCATCATACACGCTTTCGTGGATGATGAGCCTGCGGGTAGAAGTGCAACGCTGCCCGGCGGTACCTACCGCGCCAAACACGGCGCCAATGAGCGACATATCCAGGTCGGCATCCTGTGAAATAATGATGGCGTTGTTGCCGCCCAATTCCAGCAGGGAGCGTCCTAAACGTTCGCCTACGGCAGCTCCCACGGCTTTACCCATCCGGGTAGAGCCGGTGGCGGAAACCAGCGGAATACGTTTGTCGTGCGCCATCCATTCACCAGCATCACGGTTACCGGTTACCAGGCACGAAACGCCCTCCGGTACCTTGTTGGCGGCGAATACATTGGCTACTATATGCTGACAGGCCAATGCCGTAACAGGTGTTTTTTCAGAAGGCTTCCAGATACATACGTTTCCGCAAACCCATGCCAGCATGGAGTTCCAGCTCCAAACTGCTACGGGGAAGTTAAAGGCGGAAATAATACCGGTGATACCCAGCGGATGCCACTGCTCATACATACGGTGGCCCGGACGCTCGGAGTGCATCGTTAATCCATGCAGCTGCCTGGAGAGGCCTACGGCAAAGTCGCAGATGTCGATCATCTCCTGTACTTCTCCATATCCTTCCTGCAAACTCTTTCCCATTTCATAGGATACCAGTTTACCAAGATGCTCTTTATGTTCACGGAGCGCTACCCCGATCTGTCGTACTATTTCGCCTCTTTTGGGCGCCGGCCATGTGCGCCATTCTTTGAAAGCCTCCTGGGCCACGGCTACTACCTGGTCATAATCTTCCCGGTTAGCGCTTCTGACGGTAATAATCTTCTTATTATTTACCGGCGAAACCGAGGTGATTTCCTCGCCGTGAGCCGGCAACCAGTGGGTTCCCGTGCTGATACCACTTTGTGCCGCTGTGATGCCAAATGCTTTTAAGATGTCTTCCATTGTTGGTGTATTAATAAACTAAATTAGGAACTTTTTTTTGTTTGGGCGGCGTAGGTGCTTTCAAAGATCTTATCGGCATTGCCGGCTTCAAAACCTTCCCTGCGGTGTTCCCTGCATATTTCACCGGCAGGTAAATGCGCAAATGCAGGGAGCACCTTTCTTTCGGCAAACTCCACATAGGAGCCGGCAATGGGGAATTCTTCCCCGCCTGAAAAAGTAGCGGTGATCATTCCCGCTACCGTGGCGCTTTGCAGCAGCCTGCCATCCGGGCTGGTTTTAATTTTACCACCGGAGTCATTGAGATGAAAACCATGTTTCTCCAGGAACTGGTTGAAATCGGCCACTGTATTATATCCCGGGGGAAGATTATGTACGCTTACGGTAAAGTGATTAAGGTAATAGCGGTTGTAGATCACCCAGGCAGCATACTCACTCTCCGCGGCCAGCATTTTGTAGTCGGCCAGGGTAGGGGTTTGCCACAGGGCACTGTGAAGGAAAGCATCTACCGCCTTGCTGTTGTCGAGGTCCAATGCATTTACCGGATCAGACTTTACTTCATCCGTATAATGATGGATGATGGTTTGTGCGGCGGTACTCAATTCGGGCACACGCAGCTCACTGATAAAGATACGCGGGTATTGCGGTTCCGGCGGAGCATACCACCACGCATCCAGCTTCTTGGCGGGGAAGTGATACTTATCCATTTTCGTATAGCCGTAATGGAGAAATATCTTCTCGAGCGACTGTACCCCGAGCTGTGGTACGCCCATTGTGCGGAAGGCGATATGGTCATTCTCTATATCGTCTGCCTGCGTAATAATGCCTTCCTTTATCATGGCGGCGATAACGGCTCCAACATCCGGAACCCTTTGCTGATAGCGCTCCATCAGCCCGTCTAAAACATCTTTTAACATGACATACAGCTTTTAGGGCTAGTTATAATATACCGCAAAGCGGTTGTTGATCAGGTCATTAAATGCTACGTCTTCCTGGCGCACAAAACCATTGGCTGGCAGCAGTCCTTTTGCATGCAGGTCTATCACTGCACAGGCCGCGCCGGCAGTGGTAAGTTGTATGGCGGTAAAGTCCCTGCCAGACACCGCCTGGTTATAGATCTTGCGTGAATAGGAGCGTTGCACAGAGCGGCCGTTCACCATTCCCGATACAGATACAAAAACCAATACCACATCCTGCTGGGTGAAAGGTATGCTATCTTCCATAATCTCCTTCAGCATTTCTCTTTTTTTATTGAGTTTCAGCTCATTCAAAAGTATTTTCATCAGTTGGCAGTGGCCCGGATAACGTACTGTTTTGTAATCCAGATTGTACACTTTATGGTCCAGGATTTCAGCGAGGGCTCCCAGTCCGCCGGAGGTATTAAATGCCTCATATTCCACGCCATCAAGGGCAAAGCGCTCATATCCCTCCATTGGCATTACTTCTTTGCGTTCGCCTTCGTGAATGGCATCGCAGGGGTTGCAGTATTCGTTGATCAGCCCATCGGTGCTCCAGGTGAGGTTATACATGAGGCTGTTGGTAGGAAACTGTGGCAACGCGCCTACACGGAGGCGAACAGCGTCCAGCGTATCAAACTGTTTGGCAATATCGTGGGCGGCAATGCTGATAAAACCCGGCGCCAGTCCGCATTGTGGCATGAAGCTTACATTGGCTTGCGCGGCTATTTCGCGGATAGCATTGGTAGTAGCTACATCTTCTGTTAAATCAAAATAGTGGGTGTTGGCTTTGGCTGCTGCGGCAGCAATTTTTACGTTCAGAAAGAAGGGGCAGGCGCTCAGCACCATGTCCTGTTCCTGTAATGCCTGCTGAAGCGAGGTGGCATTGTTTACGTCCAGTACTGTTTTGCGGATACGGGTGTCGGTGCATTTCTGCAGCAGGGCGTCGTTGCTGTCGGCCAGCGTTACTTCATAGTCGCCGGACTGTTGCAGTAAGAAGGCAGCGGTTTCGCCGATCTTACCGGCGCCAATAATCATTACACGTTTCATAATCTGTTTGGAATTATAGTGAAGAGAGAAGCATATTTTGCTTCCGGAATAAATAATAATAAATGACGCTTCCCATAACTACGTATACCCATTACTGTTATACACGAACCTATGCATTTGCAGATGGATTGAAAACAAACCAATGCAAATCATCTGTTGTGATGAAAGCCAGTATTGCAGATACAATAGCATTACAAACCGCTAAGCGGCGCTGCAGGAAAGGAAAAGAAGGGAAGTGCTACCTATGGCACATGGGAGCAGGTGCTCCGCAGATAGGAGAGTAAAGAGAGTTGTATGTTTAACAGGTAGTTCATTCAACTTATAAAGTGCGAGGCGAATATAGGGAATTTATATCAAATACAAATGACGAATTTGTATGGAGATAATGATCTCTCTACAAATCCGTCATTCTTATTAATTAATCAGTATTGTTCATTTTCATTCGGGAAATCTTTGGATTTTACATCATTGATGTATGCCTGGGTGGCGCCAAAGATCTGGCTGTAAAGGTCGAGATAACGACGGAGGAAACGTGGTTTGAACTCCTTATTAATGCCGAGCATATCGTGCATTACCAGTACCTGCCCATCCACATACCTGCCTGCACCGATGCCGATGATCGGAATTTCCACGGTTTCGGCAACGATCTTCGCCAATGATGCCGGGATCTTTTCCAGTACAATGGCAAAGCAGCCGGCTTCCTGCAACAGTCTCGCATCGTTGATCAACTTATTGGCTTCTGCTTCTTCGGTAGCGCGTACAGCGTAGGTGCCAAATTTATAAATCGACTGGGGCGTAAGTCCCAGATGGCCCATTACCGGAACACCGGCGGAGATAATACGTTTTACAGATTCAATGATTTCTTCGCCTCCTTCAATTTTGATACCGTGGGCGCCTGTTTCTTTCATAATACGGATGGCAGATCCAAGCGCCTCCTTGGAGTTCCCCTGGTAGGAGCCAAAGGGCAGATCCACGATTACAAAGCAGCGTTTAATAGCCCTGACCACGGAAGCGGCATGATAGATCATCTGGTCCAGCGTAATTGGGAGGGTGGTTTCATGACCAGCCATTACATTGGATGCGGAATCTCCCACCAGCAGGATATCAATACCTGCATCATCAAAAATGCGGGCCATAGAATAATCATACGCAGTAAGCATGGAGATCTTTTCCCCGTCTACTTTCATCTTCTGCAGTGTATGCGTAGTGACACGCTTTATTTCTTTATTCACAGACATAAGCAGTGAGCTTTTAGCATTTAGCTGTTAGCAATAACCGCAAAGGTGGTAATATAAAAAGATAAAAGAAAATGTTTTTTATGTACGGCCGGGGATCAGGAACTCACGGCGATTTCCTCATAAAGGGCATGAATAAGGCCATCTGCAAGCCCTATCTTGGGTACATATATTTCCGGCGTATCTGCCCAGCGCATAATATTTACATAGATCTGCAGGGCAGGAACAATCACGTCGGCGCGGTCTTCCCGCAGCCCGTACAGGTGAATGCGTTCTTCCACCGTAAAGGCGCTGAACTCCTTATAATAGTCTTTCAGCGTATCCAGTGAAAGGGGCTTGCCTTCTTTTCGTTTGGAGAGAGAGAATATTTTATTGATGTTACCGCCGGAGCCGATCGCAATCACGGCGCCGATGGCTTTGAGGTGTTGTTTCAGGAAGTCTTTCAGCTGCTGCCAGTGCGCGTCGGTAACCTGTTGCTGTAACAGCCGGATAGTGCCTATATTAAAGGATTCTTTAAAGATCTGTTTGCCCGCGCTGAAAAGGGTGATTTCTGTGCTGCCGCCGCCTACATCGATGTAGAGGTACGACTTTGTTTTATCCATGTTTTCAGCCACATGGTTTTCGTAAATAAAGGCAGCTTCTTCCTGGCCAGTAATGATCTGTATATCAATGCCGGTTTGTGCTTTTACTTCCTGCAGGATACCCACACCGTTGCTGGCGTCGCGCATGGCAGAGGTGGCGCATGCCTTGAGATATTTCACTTCGTATACATCCAGCAGCAGTTTATAGGCCCGGATGGTATCAATAAGATGTGTGGCCTTTTTGTCTGAGATAACCTGGTTGTTAAATACATCAAAACCCAGCCGTAACGGTACTCTTACCAGGTTTAACTTGGTAAAGTCCATTACGCCTGCACTATTCGGCGATGCTTCAGAGATGAGCAATCTGGCAGCATTGGAGCCTATATCAATCGCAGCTAATTTCATCTGTCAGTCGTTAGATCAAAAGGGCAAAAGTATAACTTTTTAAAGTTAATGGTATTCTTTTTCGTGAAGGTATTTATAGATCTCTATCTGTGTACGGATCTTTTTATCACCGGCTTTCTTGTATTCATTTTTCTGTTCGTTGTCCAGTATACGGGCTTTTACATTACCGCTGAGCTGAATATTCATGATGTCTATCAGTTCCCTGCGTATAGCCGGGTCCGTTATGGGAGCAGCCGCCTCCACGCGGTGATCGAGGTTCCGGATCATCCAGTCGCATGAAGCAATGTATACCTTTTCCTGTCCCCCGTGGTGAAAAATAAATACGCGGGCGTGTTCCAGGTATTCATCCACGATGCTCACTGCGGTGATATTCTTTTTCCACTTTTTATTTTCCGTATAGGCGCAACAGATACCTCTTATCACCATCTTCACTTCCACGCCGGCTTTCGCGGCTTCATACAGTTTGGCGATCAGGGCGGCATCAGAAAGTGAATTCATTTTAATGGTGATAGCCGCTTTCCTTTTATGTTTCGCATTCTTGATTTCCCGGTCCATCAGGCGGAGGAAGGTATCGCGCATGTTAAACGGGCTAACCGGGAGGGTTTTGCAGCCCTGCAGGATTTTGATATCATGACGCACGTTTTCCAGGTAGGAAAAGATGCGGTTCATATCGGCAATGATAGCGCGGTTGGTGGTGAGCAGGCAGTGATCGCCGTATACCCTTGCCGTTCTTTCGTTGAGATTCCCGGTGCTTATAAAGCCGCATTGCAGCGTTTTGGTACCGATCCGTTTTTTGATCACGCAAAGTTTGGCGTGGATCTTCATATTCGGGATGCCCAGTAATACTTTCACGCCTTCCTCTTCCAGTCTTGATTTCCAGTCGAGATTGGCGGCTTCATCAAAGCGTGCACGCAGCTCCAGTACTACGGTTACCTGTTTACCATTACGTACGGCATTCACCAGCGCATTCACTATTTTGGAATTACGGGCAAGCCTGTACGCAGTTATTTTTATGGAAGATACATTCGGATCTATCGCGGCTTCCCTCAGCAGGTCGATGATGGTATCAAACGAGTGATAGGGGAAGTGCAGCATTACATCCTGCTGTTGTATGACATGCATTACGCTGGGTGCATTAACAAACAGTGGATGGGTAAACGTTTTACGGTGTAAATGAGGCGGGAAGATGGATTCCGGGAAATCCATAAAGTCTTTGAAGTTATGGATCCGGGCGCCGGGGATCAGGTTATCCTTTCCGGAGAGGCCCTGTCTGCGCATAAGATATTCCAGCAACAGCGGGTCTATGTCCTTGTCATATACAAACCGTACCGGCTTGCCTTTACGACGGTCTTTCAGTCCTTTTTCAATCTGGTGAATAAGGCTGTCAGAAATATCGTTATCAATATCCAGTTCCGCATCGCGTGTTACTTTGATGATGTGTGCAGAAAATTTATCGTAACCGAAATAGGAAAAGATATTGGGTAAGCAGAAGCGTACCAGGTCTTCCAGCAGGATGATATCATGTTCTCCGGGTTTGGAGGGCAGGATAATAAAGCGTGGAAGTACGGTGGTAGGTATTTCTATGAGTGCAAATTTTTGTCGTACAGAATTATCCTGGCGGGCCAGTACAATAGCCAGGTAAATAGATTTATCACGCAGGATAGGGAATTGTTGTATGCTTTCAATCATCAGGGGAATGATGTTGGTGCGTACCTGTTCATTGAAGTAGTTGAGTACAAATTTCTGTTGCTCGCGGTTAAGCTGCTTTTCCGTTCGCATGAAGATGTGCTGGGCTTCCAGTTCTTCCGCAATATCTTTCCACACCAGGTCAAACTCGCGTTGTTGCTCAATTACACGGGCCTGTATTTCGTCCAGTATTTTATCAGGATTTTCTTCGAGATGCATTTTTCCGGCTTTACCGAAAGACATCATGCGTTTGAGGGTAGCTACTCTTACCCTGAAAAATTCATCGAGGTTGTTGGAAAAGATGCCTAAGAAGCGGATACGCTCAAGCAATGGAACGGTTTTGTCTGCTGCCTCCTGTAAAACCCTGGCATTAAAAGAAAGCCAGCTGATATCCCTGGCAATCAATTTCTTTTTCTCTGTAAGGGGCTTCCTGGTTGTTTTCTTTGGTATTGTTACTTCGGGCATTGTCATAATATCAAGGTTCTCTCCATTCGGCAAACGCATACGAACTTATTTACATTCAAAAAAATCACATCGTCTAAACCACGATGATACAGCTTTCACTTTAATTGAAGTATTAAATTAAAGTTAAAGAAAATTGGGGAGATCGCCTTCGGCGATTGTAAATTGTCCTGGAGCAGGATTACACTGATTTAGGGATTTGATCATTTGGATTTATAAAGGATTAAGGGAGATATAAGCGGGTATATTCGCTCTTATCTCCCTTGATCATTATAAAAATCAAAAGTAATCAATCAAAAAAATCAGTATAATCAGTGTAATCCTGCTCCAGGACAATTTCCATCGCCGAAGGCGATCCCTCCGCTCTACCCGCGCGCCGGCAGCTTTTTGTTGTATATCGGCAACGCCACCAGGCTGATGAAGCCGAGCAGGATCACGAGCACGGTTTGGGCCACCCAGATGATCCAGCCAAAGGCAAAGCCGATAACCAGGGGGATGCCGTACAGCTCCAGTGATTTCTGTACCAGGGGCTGGTAAGCGCCAATACCGCCGGGGGTAACGATCATGCCTACACTACCAATCATCAGTACGGCGAGAGCGGCGCTGATGCCCAGGTGACTGGTTTCTTTCAGGCAGAAGAACCCGATGTATACCTGCGACAGGTAGCAGGACCAGATCAACACCGTATGTACCAGGAACCAGCCTTTATTTTCCATTTTGCCGATAGAAAGAATGCCTTCCATGATACCTCTTGCAAGATTTTTAATGGTGATAGCTACTTTGGACCTGGCAAATTTTTTCAGCAGCCAGAGTAAAAGCAGTATTACGCCGGCGAGTATCACAACGCCTATCAGCAGCTGGATACCATTGGCGTGTGCTATTTTATTGGATACCGGTACAAAGATCGATTCATTGACATAGGAGCCCAGAACATCCAGCTGGGTCAATACGGTGAGGGCCATGAGCAGAAGCAGGCAAACCATATCTACCGCGCGTTCCGCGATCATGGTGCCTACCAGTTTGTCGGCCGGTACTTTTTCATATTGGGCCAGTATCCCGCAGCGGGTTACTTCTCCTAGGCGGGGTACCGCGAGGTTGGCGAGGTACCCCACCATCACCGCAAAAAAGGTATTCAGGGTGGTGGGCTGATGGCCCAGTGGTTTCATCAGCAGTTTCCATCTTATGGCCCTGAACCAGTGACTGGCAATACCGATGGTCATGGTGGGTATGAGCAGCCAGTAATTGGCTTTACGGAAAGCGGTGTTGATCTGTTCCCATTGTTCTGTTGTGATGTCTTTGGTAAAAAGCCATATCAACAGCACCCCAATGCCGAAAAAGCAAATAAACTTAATGACGTTCTTAAGCATTTTGGGCATGATCCAAAGTTATTTTAGGGCGTTAGTTAAAAACAGGTACAGATACGGGTTTACAGTTTATTTCCTTCTTTGGGGAAAATGGCAATAGGCGTATATTTTTTCGCTTCTTCAAAATCCATAGTGGCATAGGAAATAATAATTACTATATCACCTGGGGCAACAAGACGGGCAGCGGGACCATTCATACAGATCACACCTGAACCACGTTTTCCTTTGATCACATAGGTTTCCAGGCGTTCTCCGTTATTTACGTTTAATACCTGCACTTTTTCATATTCGATTAAACCAGCGGCGTCCATAAGGTCTTCGTCAATCGTAATACTTCCAACATATTGCAGATTGGCTTCCGTCACAACCGCGCGGTGAATCTTACACTTTAAAATTTCGATTTGCATAATTTATACTGGCTTAGCGCTATAGAGCGTTTGCAAAGCTAGGAAAAAAATACGGAAGATCGAACAGGGGATGCAGCAGTAATGCAGTGCCTGCTGCATCCCTTGCGGGATAAGGTTAGAGACTGCCCTGCAGTATCATATTATCGATGAGCCGGACGCCATCCAGCCAGGCAGCAACGGCAACAACTACCGTGGCGTTTCCGGGAGGCTGATCCAGGTGAATGAGGGTATCATTATCCAGCTGGAGGATATCCACGTATTCCGGTTCAAAGCCTTGTTTTTTGAGTGCATCAAAAGCTTCATGGGCGCCTTCCATAAAGTGGAGACCTTTCCCGAAGTTGTTTTTTATATGAAGAAGGGCCTGGTAGATCCCCACTGCTTTTTTCCGGGCGGCGGGAGAGAGGCGCGCATTGCGGCTGCTCATGGCCAAACCGTCTTTTTCCCTTTCGGTAGGACACACCACCAGCTTTACCGGCGAATGGGTTATTGCGAGGAGCCGGCGGATGATAAGACATTGCTGCAGATCTTTTTGTCCCATAAAAAGCTGGTCAGGTTGCACAATATCCAGTAACTTGTGTACAATACGACCCACGCCCTGAAAATGCCCTGGGCGGAATTTACCTTCAAGGATTGTTTCCAGGTCGCCGAAGTCATAATGCAGATCGCTTTCCAGGCCTCCGGGATACATTTCCTCTACGGATGGCAAAAAAAGTATATCTGTCGACGCATTATTTAATTTTTTTATATCCTCTTCTATTGTGATGGGATATTTTTCAAAATCTTTTGGATCATTAAACTGAGTTGGATTGACAAAGATGCTGCAAACGACCACATCATTTTTTTGCCGGGTTGCCTGAATAAGTGACAGGTGACCGGCATGGAGGGCTCCCATAGTGGGCACAAAACCAATGCTTTTGTTGCTTTTTCTTACCAGGTCCAGGTGCTTCTTCAGGTCTGCGCTGCGCTTAAATAGATACATAAATCATTGCTTAAAAGGATGTTAAAACTGACAGATTGACCAATATTCCGTAAAAAATCCGTAATTTTGCAAGCCAAATTAAAAATTACTGCATTAATAATCAGCGTTAAATGTCCACAAAGAAAAGAATTCTTTTTATTGCCCAAGAGATGTCGCCGTACCTGGAATTGAGTGATTACGCGGCAATGGTCAATAAAATGGCAATTAAGTCCAATGAGGCTGGCCTGGAAGTGAGAGTGATCATGCCTAGATTTGGAATTATTAATGAGAGAAGACACCGTTTGCACGAGGTCGTAAGATTGTCGGGGATCAACATTGTGATTGACGGGGATGATTACCCGTTGATTATCAAGGTGGCTTCGCTTCCAAACGCCCGGTTGCAGGTTTACTTCCTGGATAATGAAGATTATTTTAAGCGTAAAACTGTGTTTGCCGATGAAAACGAAGAGTTTTTTGACGACAACGCAGCGAGAGCTGTCTTCTTTTGTAAAGGAGCCCTGGAAACGGTGAAAAAGTTCGGATGGCCTCCGGACATCATTCATTGCAGTGGCTGGATGACCTCTCTGATACCTATGTATCTGAAAACGGCTTACAAAAAAGAGCCTGTCTTTGCCAATTCAAAGATCATATATTCGCTGACTCCCAATACGTTCAAGGAAAAGTTAGGCACTACCTTTGTTAAGAAGGCCACAATCAGTAACCAGATCAAGGAAAAAGATATGGAACTGTTTAAGGAAGGTACCAACACTGCACTGAACAGGGGAGCGGCAAAATACGCGGACGCGGTTGTACTGGCCGGTGATAAACTGGAAAAGAAAGTAGTGGACGAAGTGAAAGCGGAAAAAGGAAAGATCATTCTGCCGTTTAAAAAAGACAACGATGATCTGGGCGATTACCTGCAATTGTATAATCAACTGCTGGGTAAATAGCGATCAAGTCCACCTTTAAAGCGTAGTTGAAGCGTATTTAAAGCATATTTAAAGCATGTTCGGGCAGTAAAACCAATACTCACTAACAACATAACGCGTGAAGATCAATTTCAGGAACCTTAGCTTCTTAGCTACCTATATTACTCTGCTGTACGGAGCAACCGGTTGTAACAAATCCACTATCCTGGGAAGTGGTCTAATTCCTCCCGGCGATTTTGTGAATGCACAGGACACAACGCTCACCGGTATTATTGCCAACAATATACTCCGGTATGATTCCTCTATTTTAAACGGACAAAACGCCTATAATAAAATCCTGGGATCTGTTACCACCGACCCTGTTTTTGGCAGAACTCACGCTTTCGTATACACGCAGGTGTCGTTACCCAAAAGCGCCTTTACCTTTGAAGGTACCGGTCAAACACTGGATTCTGTTGTATTGTCGCTGAGCTATAGCGGCTATACCGGTGATTCTTCCTCGCCTCAAACCTTCCGGGTGTACCGGATGGCTGAAACCGGGTTCACCATTGACTCCAGCTACGCTTATAACAAAGCTTTGGCTTATAACCCGGGAGAGTTACTGGGTACCGCTACCGTTACGCCACTGTCGCTCCGCGATTCCGTAAGCATTTACGGCACGAAGGAAACCGCCCAGCTGCGTATTAAACTGAGCACCGCTTTTGGTAATCAGCTGCTGAGCCAGAAGTCTGATGGCGCCTTTGCCACAGATTCTTCCTTCCGCGCCTACCTGAAAGGGTTTGCCATTGTACCGGATACTAATCTCGGTACCAACAGGAACATGATCTACCTGAACCTGAACAATACCAATACCAAACTGACGGTGTTCTACAAAAACACCACAGACGATTCGCTCCGGGCTACCATGTCGTTCGATCAGTATGCCAGCGCCCATGCCAATTACTTCACCCGTAATTACAATGGCTCGCAGGCTGCCAGGTTTATCAATACCAACAACCCGAACGGGGATAGTATCCTCTTCCTGAACGCCGCACCGGGGCTGTTTACCAATCTGACTATACCCGGTCTGGAAAACTTCCCGAATGTACTGATCAATAAAGCAGAACTGGTAATTACACAAATAACTTCCGGCCCAAGCGATATGAATAATATATTTATTGAACCAGGAAGCTTATCTTTACGCCAGTATACAAACGGTGATACCACCAAGATCCCCGCAGACTATTATACAGGTGGAGGCGCAGCCTATTTTGGCGGCACCCGCCAGGTGATTACCAACTTTGGAGGCGTACAGGTGGTGCAATACACCTTTAACCTCGCCAATACCATGCAGCGGTTTATCAGGAAACTGGATACCAACAAGGGTTTCAGGCTTGAAGGATATTCGCCGTTGTACATGGATCTGAATCGTGTGAAAGTCGGTGGTAGTAATCTGTCACAGTATAATATCAAGCTCAGAATTATTTACACTAAACCATAAAACTACTAATCCCAGTTTTTTATGCCTTATTTATTTACATCTGAATCCGTTTCAGAAGGACATCCTGATAAAATAGCTGATCAGATCTCTGACGCTTTGATCGACAACTTTCTGGCATACGATGCAAAATCTAAAGTAGCTTGTGAAACGCTTGTAACTACCGGCCAGGTTGTTTTGGCAGGAGAGGTGAAATCAGAGGCATATCTCGATGTGCAGGACATTGCGAGAGAAGTAATCCGTAAAATTGGTTACACCAAGAGTGAATACATGTTTGAAGCGAATTCCTGTGGAATTCTTTCTGCCATTCATGAACAATCTCCGGATATCAACCAGGGCGTTGACCGTAAATCTCCGGAAGAACAAGGTGCAGGAGATCAGGGGATGATGTTTGGTTATGCTACCCGCGAAACAGAAAACTACATGCCGCTGGCACTGGATCTGGCACACAAACTGTTGCTGGAACTAGCTGTACTCCGTCGTGAAAATAAAGAAATAAAGTACCTGCGTCCGGATGCCAAATCCCAGGTAACTATCGAGTATTCTGACGATAATAAACCGGTAAGAATTGATTCTATCGTGATTTCTACCCAGCACGATGATTTCGACCAGGACGAGAAAATGCTGGCAAAGATCAAGGAAGATATGATCAATATCCTGATCCCCCGCGTAAAAGCACAGCTGAAACCGGAACTGCAAAAACTGTTTGATGGCTTCAACATCAGTCACCATATCAACCCAACCGGTAAATTTGTAATCGGTGGTCCTCACGGTGATACCGGCTTAACCGGCCGCAAAATCATCGTAGACACCTACGGTGGTAAAGGTGCTCACGGTGGTGGCGCTTTCTCCGGTAAAGATCCTTCCAAAGTAGACCGTTCCGCTGCTTATGCAACCCGTCATATCGCCAAAAACATGGTGGCTGCAGGTGTGTGCGACGAAATACTGGTACAGGTTTCCTACGCCATTGGTGTGGCTAAACCCTGCGGTATTTATGTAAACACCAACGGTACCTCCAAAGTGAAACTGAAAGATGGCGAGATTGCAAAGAAGATTGAAGAGATCTTTGACCTGCGTCCTTATGCAATCGAGCAAAGACTGAAGCTGCGCAACCCTATCTACAGCGAAACTGCTGCTTATGGTCATATGGGCCGCGAATCTAAAGTGGTTACCAAAGTCTTCAATAAAGGCAAGAAACACGAGAAGAGTGTGGAAGTTGAGCTGTTTACATGGGAGAAGCTGGATTACGTTGATAAAGTAAAAGCAGCTTTCGGGTTATAGTCATTCCGGAAACATATATATAATTTAATTACAACCTGGCCGTTTCAACTATTGAGACGGCTTTTTTGTTTAGAGCCTGTACCTTTTTATTCATTTGTGCTTCATTTTATCACATTTTCAGAATGTGGAAAAGTTTTTCATTTTTTTTATAAAAAGTTCAAAAAAAGTTACATATTACTATTTATTTTACATCATATTTAATAGTAATATTATTGATTGGCCTACGTTTGAGGACTGGCAAGCGCATTATCGGCTCGGTCCATTTGGGATTAAATGCATAAAGACATCAGTTGGTTTCCTGAAATCCGTTATAACTCATAAAGCCCCATTTCAGGCGCATAATATTTCGCCAGGGACGTCCGTTTAGATGCTGTTTTATATCCAAAATTCTGGATATTCGCAGCCATAAATTAAAATGGACCGTTTAAATTGTTTCCGGAGACAATTGTATGCAGTGCATTATTTTTTGAATGACCGAATCCATATCACTTGAATCAATTTGCAATTTACCAATGGGTAATTGTGAGCTTTTTATTGAAACCATATAATATCTGAAAAACCATGAGGCACTACATTACCGCACGATTGTCTATGTTTACATTCGTATCCGTTGCTCTGGCTTTAGTCATCACAACTGAAAGTTGCAATAAGGATCAATTAAGCCAGGTACTACCGGAAAATAATCCAACTGAAACTGCTGCAAAGCCCCCTGTTGGCGGGAAGCAATACACGCTTGTTCCCGACAAAGACGGGAGATTGGTTGTAGATGGGAGCATCTACAAAGCCGGAGAAATTCTGAATCTGAAAGGAACATTTTCTGCTATCGTTTTTAATAACCTGAAAGGCGCTTCAGGCAGCCCTATCATTGTTAAAAACGCCAGTGGCACCGTAGTTAAAATAGGTAATCCATCCTGGAGCGGTGGTTCCTGGTCTACAGCCATCAGTTTTGTGAACTGCCATTACGTGAAAGCGGGTGGTGAAAAATCAAAATCTGAGTTTGTAGTAGAAGGAAGTACCCAGGCAGGCAGAGAAGCATATTTTAATTTTACGCTCAGCAAGCACACCGATAATTTTGAGATTGCCAATGTTACCATACGCAACGGCGGTACAGGGATATGGGCTAAAACAGACCCGGTAAAGGGCGATGTAAGCACACAGTACCCTAATTCCTATATGGACAACCTGCTGATTCACGACGTGGCTATCAGCGGTACCAACAACGAAGCATTCTATATTGGTCATACTGCCCTTTACTGGAACCTCACTGCTAATGCTCCTTATTATGGTGCTCCTTCAGGATTCACCAGCGGACAGGAGTATGTGCAGCCCATTAAATGGCGCAATGTAAAGATCTATAACAATAGTGTTTCAAATGGTGGTGCAGATGGCATCCAGACTGCCGCCATCGACAAGCTGGAAATATATGGCAATACCGTTACTAGCTGGGGCGGCCAGCATAATTCAGGTCATAACGGCGGCATCCTGATCGGCGGCCGTACCACCAACACCAACGTGCACGACAACTATGTACACGACGGATGGGGTGAACTGATCCAGTTTTACGGATCAGGCGAAAATGGCGCCACACACATTATCCATAACAACCTGTTGAGAGATAACCAGGGAGATGGCGTGAGCCTGAGAGGAACCGACAAGGCAGTGGTGCAGATCACCAACAACACTATTGCAAGAACCGGCGGCGTGTCTCTCCGTGTTAACGGCTATTTCGGTCAGACTGCTGCGCAGATCGTGAAAGATAACGCGTTCATTCAACCACGTGTAAGTGGCGGTACAATTGTTCCTAACGCCTACATATACACTGAAAATGGTGCAGCTGTTACAGAAGGAACCGGCACAGAAGCCAATTCCAAATTTGCAACAGTGGCGGATGCTGGTGTGGACACCAACAATTTCTATCAGCCTAAATCCGGTTCAGCGTTGCTGACCACGGGCTATAGAACAAACTAATCCGGACGATTCAGCAATATGCTATAATGAAACAGCCGCCTTGGTTATCCGGGCGGCTGTTTTCTTTTTTACCGGGCATTACTTTTTTCCTTCAAGATACTTCCACATCATTTCATTCACCTTCTGTGGTTGCTCGTAATGGGGCATATGCCCGGCACTGTCTACTTCATGTACTTCTAAAGTTGGGTATAAAGCAGTATAAGAACTTAATTTTTCTTTTGAGAAAAAGGGGTCTTGTTTACCATAGATGAGTAATATTTTTCCGGCTGGTATTTTCTCCAGTAAATAAAGCTGGCTTTGATTCAGCATGTTCATCCAGGACGACAGCGTGATACGCTTATATCCCCTGAAATTTATAAAATATTTTAACCGCTCCGCGTAGCTGTTAAACAGCGGCTGGTTGACGAATTCTTTCCGTTGGTTCTCCACTGAGCGGGGATACCAGTAGCCACTCATTAAAATATCTCTCATTACCGGGATCCGCAACAACCTGCTGGGCTGAAGGTCACCACTGGCAGCTGGCCCCAGCAATATAACCTGTTTCACACGCTCCGGGTGGCCAGCAGCATAATCCAGCCCGATAGGCGCTCCCATTGACATTGCGATCATATCGAATGGCTGGCGGAGCTGTAACGTGTCCAGCAAAGCGATCAGTTGCTTCCGGTACAGGCTAAGGTCATACACCGTTTCCGGCCGGTCGGAATAGCCCCTGCCGTATAGATCATAAGAAAGCACCCGGTAGCCTTTGGACAGGAGATAGGGGATATTATATTTCCATACTTCCATACCACTGCAGCCACCTCCGTGGATCAATACCAGCAACCGGGCGGTATCGGGGCCATACAGGCTGTAATGTACATTTCCCTGTTCCAGACGGATGAACTGCCCCGGCGCAGATTTGCGTGTGTGCTCATTAAGAGGCGCGGTTTCCTGCCCGTGTTTAATGAACAGGAAAGCCGCTATCAGCAGCAATAGAATGCCACTCGCCAGTGATAGTATCCATTTCGTGACCCTGGGCATACAGGGTTATCTTTTAAATTGCAGCAGCCACTCATAAATATTCATACCATCTTCCCGGTAGGAAGGGTTGTAATATCGTTCCCAACAGCAGTGTTTATGATCCCCGATGCTCAGTTTGGTCAGCCCCGGTTTGTATTTGTTCGTGCTATCTGCATAAAGTTTACAGTTGCCAAGAAACACCGGTTCTTCACGGCCGCCGAAATACCATACGTGAATATTGTTCTGGGCAGTTACCTGGAAACTTTTCAGGTTCTCTGCATCAATAGTGGCAGGAGACATGTTCACAGCTGCCGCCACCCGCTTTGCCATCTTTTTATCGGTTACAGCCATCGCAACAGACCATCCGCCCGCACTGTACCCGGTGATGTAAATACGGGAAGAGTCGATCGGGTATTTTTTCAATACATCCGTAATCGCCGCATCCAGGTGTTCCGGACCCAGTGACCAACTGGTAGCCAGCGGCGCCATTACAATAAACTCATATTTTTTGCCATCTACTTTATTAACGGCATCAATATTCTTTCCTTCGTGCATTTGCCTCGCCACACCCTGTCTGAAGATTTTAGTAATATCAGTACCGGCGATACTTCTGCCGTGGAGGCAAATAAGTAACGGGTATCTTTTCCCGCCTTTCAGATTGTCCGGTAGTTTCAGGAGCGCTGGAATGTGGTGCCAGGGCGTAATCTGTACCTCAATCTGTTTGAATGGTTTCAGGTCCTGTGCAGACAATAACGCCGTCTGCAACATAAACGTGATAATAAGAAATACTCTCATCCTTGATTTTATTTTCAGTAATCCGCCTTGCAGGCTACCATGTTCACAAACCTCTGTATTATAAATGAAGCAATACTTCTTCCAGCGAAGTGCCGATAATTGATTCCAGTACCAGCTTCGATTGTTTTACTTCTCTTTCCAGGTTTACTTTACGCACCATTTCTGCATTATAAATACGGTAAGCATCATTCAAACCTTCCACAGCAGTGTTTTGATCTCCTTTTGAGAAACGCTGCTCCACTTGTTTGTAATGATTGTAGGAGTCTTCCAGCAGGGGGAGTTGCAGTTCATACAGTTGTTTGTTTGCTGCATAGTCTTCGTAGGCGCGCAATACAGCCGATTTCAAAGCAAGCTTTTCACCTTCTTTCTGTTGTTCGAATACTTTCCCGTTTGCCTTCGCAGTTTTAACTTCGTTAGGAATGCTGATCAAATGTCCAAGTGGCACATTGATACCAAAGTTGTACCTGGGGTACAATGTATTGTTGCTGGTGGTACCGCTTCCTTTAATGGTGAATTCATTCAGGTTACCGGAAGCAACGATCATATCCAGCCAGCCGGCTTTAGCCCTGTTTTCGTCGTATTTTGTAATCTGTTTTTTTATGTCCAATGCTTTGATCTGGGGATTTTCCATCGCAAGCTCCACCAGTCTTGCTTTTAACCTGACCACTGTTGGCTGATCTGCAGGCAGGCGCAGCACAATACTGGTGTCGGCTCTTTGCGCCTTTGCCACTGTACCTGTTAATGCTACTAATAAAAAGAATAGTACTCGTTTCATGTTGTGATATTTGGAGATGATAATAAATATTTTAATTTTATAGAGATGCCGTTGAGGGCATAGTAAAGCAGGGCTGATTCAATAAGGCCGGATGATTCCTGTGCATAAATACTTACTACCAGGGCGAACATCACACAAAGGATGACCAGTGTAAATTGCTTTTCCACTTCTGTTCTGCTGGCAAAATAATTGGCGACCATATATTGCATCACCAGGTAGATATTTACCATGATGAGCAGTAAGCCGATCCATCCCTGTTCGAGGGCGGTACGTAAATAACCGCTGTCGGGCGGAAAGCCATCCAGTTCACTGCCGGAACCCGGTTCGCAGCTGAGGAACCCGCCACCGATAGGATGGCTGTATATGTAAGGTTGTATACGATGCCTGTTCACTTCCCGCACATTCAGGGAGGCATCTTCTGAACCGGAGAAGGCAGTCCTCATCCTGATAACAGTGGAATTACCGTGAAACGGACCAAACATCAATACCAGGAAAGCAAATACAAATACCAGTGCACCTATTACGGTATTCCTGTTCCGCAGGTTTACGAACAGCATCATGATCAGTCCCATTGGAACCATGATGTAAGCCGTACGGGTACCGGAGAATCCCAGTGCCATAAACTGAAGCGCCAGTGATATCAGCAGGAACACTTTTTTTGATGCAGATATCATTTTATTCGAGCTGGTCAGCAATACAATATTTATAATACAGCCGCAGGCCATGATAACACCAAATACAGCGGGATCCGACACAAAGGAGAAATTACGGATGCCGGTGAGGATGATTACTGTTTTGAATTTCTCCGGGTATTTGGCGATGTATGCTTTTTCAAATGGCATTAATCCAAACCATTGCTGAATACACGCATAAAAGGCCGCAATCGTAAGTATGATGATCCAGAATTTCAGGAATACTTTCAGGTCATTCATGTTACGGATCATTTTCATGACCAGGTACATAAAGATCATATTGCGGACAAATACCCGCGCAAAGGTGGTCCAGCCATGCCGGTCGAAAACAAACGCAGGATTGAAAAACTGCAGCAACACGTAGCCTCCGTAAATGTAAAAGGTGATCAGCACAGGATCCCGGAGGAAGTCTACTTTCTTAATACTGTCGTCTCCTGCCTTTAGCAAACTGCCCAGTAACGTGATTAACAGAATGGCATCTATCAATACGCCCACGGGTATTTCCGTGCCGGACATTCTTTCAAGCAAACGTACTGTCAGTGCTACCGTACAGGAGATAAAATAACCTGCGCGGTAATTCAGAATGGAAATCGCAGCAATAGTGGTTCCTATCACCAGCCCGATGAGCAACGCAATGTATTTTATCTCCTGGGCGCTGATATAAGCTATAGCCGGAATCAGCAGTACCCAACCGATAATAACAAATATATTGAAGATATTTTTTTTCGCAATTTCCACTTATGTCAATTTATAAGAATACTATTTTAACAGCCATAGCGATAATAGTAAGCGCTATAAAGATGAGGATCAGCATCTGATGGAGATGTTGGTCTATCGGCTTTTTCTTTGGTTGTACTTTCATATAAAATTATGCGTCATTATTTTTCCTTTTGAACGGCTTATACCGAACTTTCCTGTAAAGAGGAACCCGCATCCTATTTTTACCAGTAAACGGTAAGCAATAATCGAAAGCAGGATAGCGGATGGTATACAGATCAGCAGCAATACTATTCCGTTGGTAATTCCGATACCCAGCAGCATTGCCCGCAATGCCGCAAAAACAGTAATATGCAGCAGATAGATGTATAGAGAATAATGGCCGGTTACGCTCAGGAACTGCAGCTTCTGCAGCTTTGCGAGCCAGGATGCCAGCATTATTACAAACAAACAGCCATTAAGCGCAATGATCATTAACAGGTACAGGTTCATTTGCTGATGATACAGGTAATACCATTGCAGGGCACAAAACACCGGTGTCAGCACGAGCAGGTTTACCGGGTTGGATAACTGCTGTTGTGTTTGCGCACGGAAAAAGTATGCTGCAGTAATATCGCCGATCGCAAAGTAGATGTAGTGTAGCGCAATATCATAAAGCGCACTGTAGCTTTGCACATAGGGCGCTACACCCAGCAGTAGCAGCCCTATCACCAGTCGCCAGCCCTTTTTCTTTTTGATCAGCAGGGATGTCAGCAGGTATAATATAGTTACGTTGAATAACGCAAACAGGTACCACAGCTGATCCAGCGTTCTTGGCTGGAGCAGGATATTCAGAAAATCTCTTCCCGACCGTTCTGCGTTTGAATAATCTGAAAATAAAATCTGTAAACTGATTTGTATTATTGCCCAAAGTATATAGGGATATAATAGCGTATTGATCTTTGATATTCCAAAGCTTACGGCGCCTCTTTTAGCAACACTTCTGCTGAAAAAAAATCCGGAAAGCAGGAAAAATAATGGCATCCTGAAACTGTAAAGCATATCGTTTGTTGCCAGTACCTCTTTTGGAAGAGATACGCCCCGCGCTACCAGACCGTATGCCAGATGACGGTAAACCACCAGTACAATGGCTATTCCCTTGGCATAATCGATCCAGGCGTAACGCGAATCATTTTTTTCGGGCCGCAAACTAAATATGTCTTTTAAGATCCGTTGATACATGTTTTAAAGATCATAGCTCAATAAAATCTTCTTTTACATTATTCAAAACCACTCCGAGGAACTTATCACCAAGAGATTCCAGGAACTCCGAAGATTCTCTGTCAATCTGTTTCATTTTTAAGCGGGATGAGAAAATGGCTACCACGCCTTCGGCGTAGGCCGCCAGCTCGCGACTGTCTGTGAAATCGTTCAGTGGCGCGCCTTCCATCAAAATATAATCGTAATGTTTTTTCAGCTCCGGCAGATAATTGAGCAGGTGGTTTGGCGGTAAAATTTCTGACGGCGTATAATCGCCACCTTTACATCCGATAATTTCAATACCTGGCGTCTCGTAAGTAGTAACAATCTCTTTTACCTTTTCAATGGAAAACTCTTCCGGTGGCACAGAGAAATGTTCCAGGGTTGGCTTTGCTTCCATTTGAACGCTCACATCATTGTTACAAAAATTGGTGTCGATGATCAACACTTTCTTGTTGCTCAAACTGAGGCTGTAAGCTACCGCCTGCAGCAATGTGGTTTTACCCTGCTGTGGTTCTGTACTGGTGAACAAGAATATTTTTTTACCGCTGCTTTCCAGTTCATATCTGAGTTTGCGTAAAAGTTCGCGGAAAACATTTTGTCTTTTTAACCATTGGGCTTCATCCGTTTTCCGTTGCAATATTTCCAGCAGTTTATATCTCTGAAGATTGGTATGATTGATAGTGGCAATCAGTTTCAGGTTGGAGTTGCGGTTGAATACAGAAGGGGATTTCAGTGAATTATCCATAAACTCCCTGAAGAGGATGCCGATGCAGGAGATCATAAAAACAGCCATACCAGACATGCCCATAATGATCAGCCTTTTGGATGATTCGGGAGTGAAAGCCGGCTGTCCTTTTAATGTTTGACGGAAATTATCCTGTGGTACATTCCGGTTATCCAACGCGGAACCCAGTTTTTCTTTCAGCTTATTATATTCATCCTGGGCTAACTCTACTTCCTGTTGCAGGGAAGTAACAGTAGCTTCCTTATTGGCATACGATCCAACAGAGGAACGAAGATTACGGATCTTTCCTTCCAGGGTGCTGATATTTAACCTGGAGGCGCTTACCTGTGCTTCCAACGCATCCCTGCTTTGGATCAGTTCTTCGCGGGTACTCACTTTACCGGTAGTAGAGGAGGCGTCCAGCAGTACCTTTTGCAGTTTGGCGCGCTGCGTTTTTATTTTCTCTGCCAGCGCATTATCAGTGGAACCGGAATTTACATACTGGTCATTCAGGTCGTTGATCTGTTTTCTGAGGGTAATTATTTCTCCGTTTGAATTGGAGTAAGTTGGTTTGCCACTGCCTGCCTGAGCCAGCTGTGCGTTTACATTATTGAGAGAAGCCTGCAGGTTATTGTAGTTAGCTCTTTCATCTGATACAGATTTCTCAAACTGTTTGATCAGGTCCCATTCGTTGCCGCTGGCGGTTTCTACGTTTAACACGCCCTGTTGTGTTTTGTAACCTCTGAGCGCTTCTACTTTCTGATCCAGTTCCTGTTTCTTCTGGTTCACCAGTGCTTCAAATGTTTCTACGTTTTCAACAGAACGTTCGGAACGTGAACTGCGGTAGAAACGGATAAATTCTTTGTAAAGGGTATTAACAGTGTAAGCAGATAATTCAGGATTATCTGAATAGCAAATGATATTGATATAGTCTGTACGGGAAAGGCGTGTGGCGTAAAGCATTTTACGGATAGACTCAAAGTCGTACCGGTAAACCTTCATGAATTCCAGTATTTTTCTTTCTTCCGGCTGAGAGGAAGAGAGTATTTGCAACGAGTCAATTTTCTGACGGCAGATCCGTACTATTTCTTCCTTGCTGGCACTGGTATAATGGGGATCTTTTAAATCTTTTTCTGAAAGATGTCTGAATGGTTTATTGGAGGTGAGATCGTGTACCATCAGGTCACATGCCAGCAATCCGATTACCAGCGGGGAATTCATGGTCTCAATGACGTTATCAAATTTAACGTCTGCTTCAAAAAGATTCAGATTTTCATCGCGCAGTTTGATCTGTTCATTTGTTGTAAAGCCTGTCGCCATCTGGGCGGTGGAGGCATATAATTTGGGCTTACCGATGGTAAAGGCAAATGCTGCTGCAACGGCGGCGATGGTGCTGAACAGGATCCACCATTTCTTTTTAAGCAATGCCTTTATAAAATACACAATGTCCATATAGAATTTTTCCTTTAAGCTTTAATTGATACGCGGAGTGGGATACACAGATAAATGTATATCAGCCTTGTCCCGGCGTGGTAACTGGTATGTCAGAGGAGATGGTAAAAAATAAGATGATAATGTTTGGCAATAAGCCTTACAATATATCAGGTTTTTGGTTGAGGATGAGGTTAATGGGGAGATATCCGGGGAGCAAAGCTATCCAGGTATATCCGGTTACGGCTCAAAGGTAAAAGATTATATTAAAACACACTTTATTTTTAAGTGAAACGTAAAAATTAGTTGGTAACCGCTGAAGTTTGGCGGGTAAAGCGAATATTTTACAAAAAAAACCGTTCCGGAGCATGGCCCGGAACGGTTTTACTTTTATAATAATCATTCAGTTACAACTCAGTTCTGCCTGATAAGTTTAACACTCTTTGTTTCACCGGTAGAAGAAGTGATCTTCAGGATGTACACACCCGGCAGTACCACTGTACGTTGGGTATTGATCCTTATCAGGTTTTTACCCTGCGGTACTTCTTTCCTGGTTTCGCTGTAGAGACGCTTACCACTGAGGTCATTGATTTCGATGAGCATTACAGGTGCTGTTTTCTGCAGCGTCATATCAATGGCCAGGTTATCTATATAAGGGTTTGGATAAACGTTCACCAGCATGCTGCTTCTTGCAGTGTTCGTTGTGGTGCTTATTGAATTGCCCATTCCCATCAGCTGGGTGTTATTTCCCAGGTTCTCGATGTTGGTGGTGGCAATGATTTCCATCGCATTCAGATAGCCCACCTGACCGCCTGCAGGGATGCTGAGGGTGAAGGCAATTTCACCGTTGGCGTCCGCTGTAAGGTTCAGAAAATCAGCTGTTGTGCTGGTATTGTTTTGCGCACTCAGCGTTTTGCTTACACCATTGATGGTGAATTGGGTGCTGCCATTATCGGGCTGTGGCGCCCACCATTTACTGTTAGACAGGAACTTGATGGTGTAAGTGGTATTGGCACTTAACCCGGTGAGGTGACCGTGCATTACCGGTGCGCCTGTAAAGAAGCCAGGTAATGAGCCAAAGTAAAGGTATTCTGCCAGTACTGCATCCGGATATACACCGCTGTTATTACCGGTAGTAGCGCCTTCAACGCCGGCTGCCCACCATGTTTCATCAAAACTCAATCCTACGGTAGTGGTTTGTCCCTGGTCATTTTTCAGGTTAGACGCGGCGCCGGTAATATTGTTCCACGGAGCCGGTACGGTGTTATTGAGCTTGAAGTTCAGTAACAGTTTGTAACTGCCGCTTGTGTTCGGTGGCGGAGTTACCGTGATATTGAACGTAGTGGTATCGGCAGCGCCGTAAGTATCTTTCACAATAACTTTTACATTATTGTAAGTACCTGCATCGCTGATAGTTGGCGCTATAGAAAGGGATACGTTACCGCCTGACTGTGCCAATGTAACAAATGAAGGCAGGTTGACGGTGCTATAAGTAATCGGGTTGTTGTCCGGGTCCGTTGCCGTCACGGGAACATTCAGACTGAAACCTGCCTCCACACTCTGGTTGGTAATAGCTGTTATTACCGGTGCGTGATTGACTGCTGGCTCCGTGGAAGTACCCGCTACAACTTCGATGGCATTCAGGTAACCTACCTGTCCGCCTGCAGGAATACTCAGCGTAAATACTATTTCACCATTCGCGTCGGGGCTGAGGTTGGTGAAGCTCACCACGCTCGTGGAATTATTTTGTACATACAGTGTCTGGCTAACACCGTTGATAGTAAATTGGGTGCTGCCATTATCCGGTTGCGGCGCCCACCATTTACTGCTGGAGAAGAACTTAACGGTAAACTTCTTACCGGCTTCCAGGCCTGTGATATGACCGGTCATGCTTGATGCTCCTGTGAAGAAGCCCGGCAATGAACCAAAGTAGAGGAAGTCGTTGATCACAGCATCAGGGTATACACCACTGTTATTACCGGTAATAGCGCCTTCACCATTTGTAGCCCACCAGGTTTCATCAAACACGAGGCTGGATGCGGTGGTTTGTCCCTGGTCGTTTTTCAGGTTGTTGGTAACCCTTCCGGTAACATTATTCCACGGAGCAGGCGCAGTGCTGTTCTGTTTAATACTGAGGAACAGTTTATAACCACTGGTATCTCCACCTGCCGGCGCATTCACAGTGAGGTTAAATACCGCCGTGTCGCTGTTGCCATGTGTATCCGTACCAATTACGCCGATGTTATTAAACTGGCCTGCGTTGTTGGTAGCAGGGGCTACCAGGAGGTAAGGATTACCCGGAGACTGTACTACGGAAACAAAGGAAGGGAGGTTATAACCGGTGTAAGTAATCGCATCATTTTCAGGATCGGATCCCTGCAACTGTACATGCAGGGTGTCTCCGGCTTCCAGTGTTTTATTTGGAATAGCCGTAATCACCGGAGGCTGATTTACTACGATGGTAGTATCACCGGCTCCGCCTGCGTTTATTTCCATTGCATTCAGGTAACCTACCTGGCCGCCTGCCGGAACGCTGAGGGTAAATTTGATTTCACCGTTAGCGTCTGCTGTCAGGTTTTCAAAAACCGCCGTATTCGTAGTATTGTTCTGAACGTTCAGGGCTTTGGTTACACCATTAATAGTGTACTGTGTGCTGCCGTTGTCCGGCTGCGGCGCCCACCATTTACTGCTGGAGAAGAACTTAATGGAATAAGTCCTGTTTGTTTCCAGACCGGTGAGGTGTCCGTGCATGGACAGTGCACCGGTGAAGAAGCCGGAAAGCGAACCAAAGTAAAGGTACTGGCTCATCACGGCATCAGGGTATACACCGCTGTTATTACCGGTAGTAGCGCCTTCTGTTCCGGCTGCCCACCATGTTTCATCGAACGACAGGCCAACACTGGTGGTTTGTCCGTTGTCATCTTTCAGGTTGGATGTAGCCCCTGTGATATTATTCCACGGTGCAGGCGCAAGGCTGTTCAGCGTGAAGTTAAGGAGCAGCTTATAGTTAGGTGTTGGTTTATCCACCACGGTTAATACGAAACTGCGTACATCAATACCACCCTGGTTATCGGTTGCCTGTAACTTAATAGTATAAGTACCGGATGCGCCGTAACCTGGCTGCAGGTTGATCACACAGGTATCATTATTACTGGTTATGGTGACAAAAGGAGGGATCTGGAGTGCTGTCCAGGTGTAAGTATTACCCGGATTCAGATCATGCAGGGATACCTTCACGGTTTGCTGCGTTCCTTCATCTGCGCTCCATCCTGCAACGGAATCTATTACCGGAGGATAGTTATCATTTACGATGATATTAAACAGTGCGGTATCCTTTCCGCCGTTAGCATCTGTGGCAATCACTCCAACACCGTTATAGGCGCCCTGCTGTGCTGCTGTTGGCGCCAGGATCAGGGAAGTGGTACCGGCATTCTGCTGCAGGGAGAAAAATGCAGGCGCGTTATAAAGACTAAAAGTAATCGCATCATTATCCGGATCGGTAGCCGACAGCGGGATACTCTGGGTAGTGCCGTAGCGGATAGTCTGACTGCTGATATTGGCTATCACCGGTAGATTGTTCAGTGATTTTGCTATCACTGCTTTGGTAAATGCAGAGTAACCGCCTTCACCGAAAGCTCTTATCTTATAATATACTACTGTATTGGCAACGAGGGAAGAATCAGAGAAAGTTCCCTGTCCGGAGGCCACAGGACCCAGGCTTTTCAGCACGCTGAAGTGCAGGCTGTCTGCGAGGGAACGTTGAATTTCGTAACCTGTTTCAATAGTGCTGTTATCAGTCCAGGTTAATTTCACTACCTGGGTGGAAAGCGCCTGTGTAACCAGGTTGGTAGGCACTGCCGGCGGTAATGGCTTAGCCGCTGTGGTAGCATTGGCTACAGCGCTATAGGCCGACTCGCCATAAAGGCCGATAGCCCTTATCTTATAATAATAAGCAGTGGAGGCATTCAACGCAGTATCTGTATAGCTTACCGCGTTGGCAGCTGCAGTAGCAACAATGGTATAAGTTCCGCCGCTGCTGGTGCTTCTGTATATTTCAAAGCCTGTTTCATTATTGCTTCTGTCTGTCCATGTCAGGTTTAGTTTACTGTAATTATTTACAGCTACAGCCAGGCCATTGGGAGATGTTGGTGCGGTACCGTTTACTACAGACGTATCAATAAAGGATTCTGCCGGTATCAGCGTACGGGTATTGATGCCCGCAGCAGTGCTGGTCCAGTATACGCCCATAGCGGAGCCGCCGCCGCCCTGGAAGTAGGTAACCGTGATAGGATACACACCTGCGCTTACAGTTACGGTACCTGATGCATAAGCAGCAGCATGTGCACCATCGTTGTTTACTGTAGCTGTAGCGGAGCTGGTATACGTTTTATTAAAATACAGTTTGCTGCCGTCGTCTGAATACGTTTCAAATTTGTAGGAGCCTGTAACCGGGATACGGATATAACCTGTCCACATTACCGCGTAATTGGTGGTAATACCGGCTGGTACGATGCTCCGATCCGGTACGTAAGCCTTGCCTGTTTGGGCAGGTGTAAGGTTGGTAAAGTTGGGTAGGTTACTGTAAGAACCGGTATAATACTTATAATTAAGATTTGCTTTTTTGGTTCTCACCGTTACCTGGTTACTTGGGGTAGATGATTTTCCCGACACATCTTTTGCCTTTACATAGAAGTTATACAAAGTACCATCTGTAAGACCTGTTACGGTTGCAGTAAGTACTTTGCCTACGGATGTTCTCAACACATTGTTTGCATAGATATCGTAACCGGCGATGCCTGCATCATCTGTAGCGGCGGTCCAGTTCAATATTACCTGGTTATTGGTATAGCTACCGAGGGTTAAAGACGGAGGGGCAGAAGGAGCAGAGCTGTCTGCAACAGTGGTGCCTTTTACCTCGGCAGAGAGAGGTCCGGCCGCATTGTCGTTTACAGGACGTACTTTATAGAAATAGCTCGTATTTGGAATAAGATTGTTATCAGTAAAGGTAATTACGTTGGCATTGTTTTTTCCAACAAGCACATAAGGGCCACCGGCCTGGGTTGCCCGGTATATTTCAAAATACTTTTCATTATAGGTTGGTGTGGCATTTTCCACCCACGACAACACGATCTGTGTTTTGGTGAAACTGTTTACTGCCAGGCTGCTGATAGGATCAGGTCCGTTCACGCCGGTGCTGTTTACAATCCGGAATGTATCAGAATAGGTGCCGATGCAGTAATTTGGCGCTGTAACACGCACTACATAAGCTCCCGGGGTAGAAGTGGTTAAAGTATTGGTGGTGCTGATAACGGTAGCGCTGCCTGCACGTATCCATTCATAACTGAGCATACCCGCAGGTACCTGCAGGGTAAGACTGGTAGTACCATCCGGAGCCGGAAGCACATTGCTGGCAAGGGCAGGGGAGGTAGTGATGGTTTGCGCAGGAGAAGCAGGCTTGTAGCTGATCGCCAGCGGGGTCGGCGACCAGCCGGTCCAACCGTTAGGCAGTTGCCCTCTTACACGATAGGCGCCCGGAGTGGTTACCACGATGGAGTTAGAAGTGCCGGTAGATATAGTGACACCATCTTTCTGCCATTCATATTGCGAAAATCCCGGCGCTATACCAACGGTGATAGTCTGGCCCGGACAAAAAGTTGCAGATCCATATAATGGATAAGGATTCAGCCTGTTGGCTCTCAGCATGAAGGGCGCAAAATCTGTTTCATTCCAGGCGTCATTCCAGGTATTATGTTCATCGTTGGGGTACGTAGTAAGTTTAAAATTACCACCGGCGGCATTAATCAATGCCACCACCTGGTTAGTAGTATAGGGAGCGGGGTTGCCATCCAGGCCGCCCTGGAAAAGCCACATCGGCGTAAACTTGTAGGTATCAATATGATTGCCGTAATCTGTGGCCATCGCGCTCATTGGCAAAGCAGCCGCTGTTAACTGGGGATAACGCATGGTGAATTCCCATGTGGCCCATCCACCACCGGATAATCCGTTTACAGACAGACGGTCAGGATCACCTTTCGCGCTGGTAACGATGGAATCGATCACCTCTTTCAGGTTATCGTAGTCGTTAGGCCCCCAGTAACCACCCTGGCTTTGAGGATAAATAAGGTAACCGTCGAACTGGCCGTTATCAACACGGTTGGCCCATGTCTGGCCTCCCCATAATAACTGGAATTCGTTATCGTAGATGGTGCCTTTTTCACCTACCCCATGAAAGAACAGGTAAATGGGATATTTTTTCCCGTCGTTTACACCAGGGGCATAGGTTTTCGGGAATTTCAGGCGAAATGCCATGTTCTTATAAATGTAGCATTTATAAGAACTGGTGGTATAACTCATCCTGACTGTTCTCACCCATTTGGTGATCTTATCATACTGCGGATCTGCCGGGGGGGCTGCAGGATTGTAAGTGACTACAGGATCACTGGGGTTTAATGCTGACTGGGCTTTCACTGCAGGTAGATAGCAGAGCCCTAAGAGCATTAAAAGGAGCATGCGGTGTAAAGTTCGATTCATGGAAGTGTGTTATATGTTATGTTATCCGGCAGTCATTCGGCTTCAACTGCAGGAAAAAAAGTATAACAAGCCTGATCCGGAAAGCCGGACATACTTGCAATTCAAAGGAGATGGTAAAAATTAAATACACTCCGGATATCTGTTATCCAAAGTTGACGTGGCTTTATCGAAGGATGAGGTCTTTGGAAAAATGGCTGTAAGTAAATCATCAATTCACTGATGGTGTATTTGTATTCTCAGCTCATTTGTGACAAAAATGATTCTACAATTGGTTTTATATATTCACCGCTAAAGTAAATAACTGTAGCTATATATTAGGTTTTTTTTTGCAAACGGCGTCTTTTTGCTGGTAAACGCAAATTTTTATCGGGTGAAATAAACCGGCGGTCTCACTATTGAACGGCAATACTACGTTGTGCGCGTTCCCATACAGCAGATTGCCGTTTCCTGAAGAAGCGGATGCAACCGATGTAAACAGCTACGTTCATGAATACAAAGTAAAAAGGGATATAGAAATATTTGGCTTTGATCTGTTTTTGGGCAAGTAAGTAACCGGTAAATGCGGCCATATAGAAGAGCAGCTGTAATACGCCGGCGATTATATATATAATACCACCATTTAACAGGATAAGAAGAATATTGGAAACCAGCGCCAGTAGCAGGGATAAGGGTGCAAGCGTCCAGCGCAGCACCCGGTGGGAAACATACTGCCAGGTAATTTTGGGGTATCTGAAAGGATTTAATAGCGGAAGTAACCGGCCCATCGACTGAAAACCGCCTGCACTGATCCTTACCTTGCGCTTATACTCTTCCTGGAGGGAGGCCGACGAGGTTTCCATTGCATAAGCAGCGGGTTCATACATTACCCGGTAACCTTTCATGTTAATTTTGAACGAAATCATGAAATCATCCAGTATGGTATCTTCCTGTGGCTGTTCATAGAGTGCAGTACGGATAGCTATCAGCTCGCCGGCGGCGCCCATCACGCTATACAGTTCTGCATCCCATCTTTTTAGCAATGATTCATATTTCCAGTACATGCCCTCGCCCTCCGCTTCGGCGCCACCGGTGGTAGCCATCACTTTCTTTTCTCCGGCAACCACGCCCACCTGGTCATCTGCAAAATGTTGCATGAGCAGGGATACGGCTGCAGGGTTCAGCAGGGTATTGGCATCAGACAACACCACAAACGGAGTGGTAACAGTTGCCATTGCACGGTTTACTGCGGCCATTTTTCCTTTGCGCTGCGGATCATACAATAAAGTGATCCGGGGATGCTGCGAAATGATCTCATTGGTGTTATCGGAAGAACCATCTGTAACAAAAATGAACTGTATTTTCGCGGCGGGGTAATCCATTGACAGGCTATTGGCTATCTTTTCCGCAATAAAATCTTCCTCATTATAAGCAGCTACCAGGAAAGTAACATCCGGTACAAAAGGAGCCGCCGCTCTGGATGGTTTGCCCTGTAATAGCCGTTTGACGCGGATTACAAGATAAAGGAGCAAACCATATCCTACGTAACTATAGCATACAATAAAAATACTTAACCAGAAAATCACAGACAAAATTGACATAGAGGACAATACATTTATGGGGACACGTATGTTTTCACTGCAAAAGTATCACAATTTGCATCATACGCAATTGTATTTTTATATTAGATCGTTGTTTCATATCGTTTTATTGACATCATTCCGACCGTTTACAGTAAAAATAGTAACACTTACCCTCCAAATTAAGTCGTTTACCAAAAAAAGTATCTATGATATCCTGAAAATAATACTTTTGCTTCATGTTCATCAGATAACGGATCTGGTAACGAACAACAAAAATGTAAAAACCATCTTTCCTCTCTCATATCCCCCATGTTAAAACCGCAGAAGGTAATTTACCTGACTAATAATTGACCACATCCCATCAAAGGCCTTCGGGAGCTTGCGTATTTTTTGCATGTCCCAGATTAACGATTTTTAATAATTGTTTGTAAAGAAGGTATAAATGAAAAAGAAAATTTTGATAATTGACGATAGTATGCCGATGCGTTATTTGCTGGAGGCAGTTTTAGGAAAAGAATATTCGGTGGTTTCCGCACAGGATGGGCTGGTAGCTATTACCTGGTTGCTGAAAGGAAACAAAGCGGATCTGATCATCACTGATCTGCAGATGCCGAATATCGACGGCTGGGAATTGCTGGACTACCTGTCAGGCAGCTATCTCTACCAGGATACGCCGGTAGTGGTGCTTTCAGGATTCTACCCCGAAAAAATAAATGATCTTTCAACAAAATATAATAATGTGAGAGAAGTGCTGCAAAAGCCCTTCGACCCGATGCAATTGTTAAACAAAGTAGATTATATACTGGAAAAACAATTGAGTGTTGCTGCTGTATAAATGTCATTGTAACCTACGAATACACTACTAATTTTTAACCGATGGATACCTTTACTCATAACTTACTGCAAGTAGAAAGCATCAGAGGAATAGATACCGGTAAAAGCTCCTTGTTTTACAAACTGCCGGACGCTGAAAGTATTTTGCTTTTTGTTGGCGCTCCACATAAAGGAATGCTGACTGAAAACAATCAGTTCAGATGCATAGTGACAGAGAACGTAGAGGATGCGCAAAAAGTAATCAGCCAGTTACAGCACGTTTTTAAGAAAGTGCCTGCAGCAATTATTTACCGGTTCGACAGTGCCTATGAATCGGCCCTTTCAGAATGGGAGGCCTATTTTAAAACACACCAGTTTCTTTGCTCCATTCCCTTTTTTGTATACACAGAAAAAGGATTTGATGAACTGAAATCACTGGTGACCAGGCATTCCTTTATTGATGATGTCATCACAATAGACGCATGGCATGTACTGGGTAACAAAATCGCCATCGTGAGCAAGTTCAAACGTATGCGCACGTTCCCGGTATATAAAAGCAGCAGCCTCCGCACCCGGTTATATACCCGTAAGTTCTACAGTAATTTCCTGAAACGTACACTCGATGTGGCTTTGGCTGGCAGTGGTCTGATATTGCTGAGCCCCGTGTTGCTGGCTATCGCAGTATTGATCAGGATGGAATCCAAAGGCCCGGTGTTTTACGCTGCCAAACGTGCCGGTAGAAATTACCGCGTCTTCAAATTCTACAAGTTCCGCACAATGATACCCGATGCGGACAAGCAGCTGGATAAAATTAAACACCTGAATCAGTACGACGGACAAACAGACGGCCCTGTTTTTATAAAAGTATCCAACGATCCGCGGGTAACCAAACTCGGCAGCTTCCTCCGTAACACCAGCCTGGATGAAATTCCGCAACTGCTGAATGTACTGAAAGGAGATATGTCGCTGGTGGGTAATCGTCCCTTACCTTTGTATGAAGCTACCACGCTTACTACAGACGAATGGGTGGAAAGATTTCTCGCTCCGGCCGGTATCACAGGTTTGTGGCAGGTTAGTAAAAGAGGAAAGAAAGATATGTCCGTAAAAGAAAGGATCGACCTGGATATTAATTATGCCCATAAACGCTCGCTCAGGTATGATATGTGGCTGATGGCAAGTACGCCATTCGCGCTTGTACAAAAAGATAATGTATAATGATAACAATTATAGAAGTAATACTGTTTGTTTACCTGGCCGGTTGTGTATTGTACAATCTGTTGTTAGCCATAGCCGGCCGTTTGAGCCGGAAAAAAAAGATTGCATATGAGGAAACTGTTAACTATGCGAGGATTGCAATCCTCATCCCGGCATATAAGGAAGACAGTATTATTTTATCTACTGTAAATAGTTATAACCGCCTGCGTTATCCATTAAAACAGTTTGAAGTAGTGGTAATTGCGGATTCACTGCAGCCACGGACGATGGAGGAACTGACAGCAACAGGCGTGAATGTGATAGCTGTTAAGTTTGATAAAAGTACCAAAGCTAAATCGCTGAATACCGCTTTTGAAAGGTTGGGAGATAATTATGACCTGGCCCTTATCTGTGATGCAGATAACATGCTGGAAGCAGATTTCCTTTTAAAAATCAATCACGCTTATCAGCAGGGGCATTACGCCATCCAGGGACAAAGAGTGGCCAAAAATCTGAACACTCCTTTTGCCGTCCTGGATGCTGCCAATGAAATCATTGCCAATCACCTTTACCGCAAAGGCGCCAATGCGCTTGGATTGTCTTCTTCGGTCATTGGTTCGGGTATGGCTTTTCACTACCCCCTCATCAAACAGATCCTTAGTGAAATACAGGCTACCGGTGGATTTGATAAGGTACTCCAATTGCTGGTGATCTCAAAAGGACACAGCATTTTATACCTGGAAGACGCCTACGTGTATGATGAAAAGATTACGCATGCGGCGGTGTTTGAAAATCAGCGGAAGCGCTGGATGTCGAGTCAGCTGGTATATCTGCGCACATTCTGGAGTAAAGGATGGTCGGCATTATTCAAAGGCGATGTCAATTATTTCAATCTTGCTGTGTGCCAGAATGCACTGTTGCCGCGGATGCTCTTGCTGGCAGCATTAACGGTTTGCACAGCGCTGGCCTTCCTGCTGGAACGTTTTATACCCGTTTCTGTTTATTGGTGGATAGCCTTGTTTATACTGAATATACTTAGTCTTTTGTTACCTATTCCGGGGAAATTCTTTACAAAATATCTTTTTACCGCAGTGTTCACCTTACCACGCGCTGTTGGCATCATGATATTATTGTTATTCCGCCTGAAAGGAGCAGATAAAACCTTTATACATACTACTCATACCCAAACAGGTATTGATAATCCTTTATTAGATGCAGCCAGAAAGTAATACATATTATCCACTGGTATCGATTATAACCGTTAACTTTAACAATACTAAGGTAACCGTGGAGCTCATGGCTTCCCTTAACAGGATCAGCTATCCGAACCTGGAGATCATTGTAGTGGATAATGCCTCTGCAGAAAGCCCGGTTCCGGCAATAAAGAATGAGTACCCGTCTGCTACTGTCATCGAAAGTAAAAGTAACCTGGGTTTTGCGGGAGGAAATAATCTCGGTATCAAAGCCGCCACCGGTGAATATCTTTTCCTGGTGAATAATGATACAGAATTTACCGAAGGACTGATAGAAGGCTTGCTGGAAGTATTTGCCAAACATCCGGATGCCGGTGTGGTAAGCCCCAAGTTCCATTATTTTTTTCAGAAAGGAACGATAGAGTATGCCGGGTATAAAGCCGTGGATACACTCACCGGAAGAAACAGTATGATTGGTTGCCGGGAAGAAGATAAGGGTCAGTACGATACTATATCGGAAACGCATTACGCGCACGGCGGCGCTATGATGGTATCTGCCCGCGCCCTTGCAAAGGTGGGCCTGATGCCGGAAGTATATTTTCTGTATTATGAAGAATTCGACTGGTGCGAACAATTCAAACGCCAGGGATATAAAATATACTATCAGTACAAATCGCTGATCTATCACAAGGAGTCCATGACCACCGGTAAGAACAGCCCGTTGAAAACGTATTATATTACACGTAACAGGATATTATTCATGCGCCGGAATGTAAAGCTTCCCGCCAGGATGTTTTTCATGCTGTATTTTATTTTTCTCACCATTCCCAAAAATACCCTTCAGTTTTTATTAAAAAGGGAATCGGTTCATATGAATGCATTCTGGAAGGGAATTTTCTGGAATCTTAAACACCCTAAACCAGATAACATATGTGTGGCATAGCAGGGTTTATTGATTTTACCCAAAAATCAGACGCAGACATCCTGCGTAGCATGACAGATGTGATGGCACACCGCGGGCCCAATGATGCCGGCTATGAAGTGTACGAACATCCACAGGCATCTGTTGGCCTCGGTCAGCGGCGTTTATCGATCCTGGATCTCTCGAAGTCCGGGCACCAGCCAATGCACTATGAACAGTATTCCATCATTTTCAATGGAGAGATATATAACTTTAAAGAGATCCGCGCAGAACTGGAAAAGCTGGGTCACCACTTTCATTCCGGTGCAGATACAGAGGTATTGCTGAAAGGCTATGCACAATGGAAGGAAAAGATCCTGGATAAATGCATCGGTATGTTTGCCTTTGTTATTTATGACCGCACCGCAGAAGAAGTAACTCTTTTCCGCGATCGCGCTGGTGTTAAGCCTTTATACTATTACTGGCATGACCGCACGTTGCTTTTTGCATCAGAGTTAAAAGGAATTTGTGAACATCCGGCATTCCGGAAAGAAATTGATGAGAAGAGTTTGTCGCTGTTCCTCCAGTACAGCTACATTCCGGCGCCGTACACTATTTACAGGAACACCCATAAGCTGAAACCGGGGCATCTCCTGAAGTTATCGCTCCGGGATACTTCGATCCGGGAAGTTCAATACTGGAATGTACTGGATGCCTATCGTCAACCGCTTACCGGGTTGTCTGAACACGATGTGATCAAGCATACGGAAGAACTGATGCACAGCGCCTACGGTTACCGCATGGTATCTGATGTGCCGGTAGGGGTTTTCCTAAGCGGGGGATACGACAGCGCCAGCGTTGCCGCACTGTTACAGTCCAATACTTCCAGTCGCATCAAAACCTTCACCATTGGCTATAAAGAGCCACAGTGGGACGAATCAAGGGAAGCGAAAAAAATTGCCATGCACCTGGGTACGGAGCATCATGAATGGATAGTAGGTCCTAACGAAGCCAAAGAGGTATTACATCATTTACCGGAAATATATGATGAACCATTTGCAGATAATTCTACCGTACCTACTACGCTGGTCAGCAGGTTTGCCAGCAAGGAAGTAAAAGTAGTGCTCTCTGCTGATGGGGGAGACGAGGTGTTTGCCGGGTATAACAAGTTTAACCAGTCGCTCCGTTATACGGGAAGTTTTCCAAAACCTATACAGCGTACACTCAGTGCTGCGATGTCTGTGGTGTCGCCGGAAATTATTCCTTACTTTAACAAGCAATATAATTTTGCTTCCCGGTATGAAAAAATGAAACTGATATGGGCCAGCGGAAAGCCGCAGCATGCGCTTAAATATATCAGTCAGTACCTGACAGAAAACGAAGTAAACTATTATACCGCAGTTCCCGCAGATGGTTATAAAACCAACTTCGATATGAACGGGGAGCTGGACAATATGAATGATCCGCTGAACAGGTTGCTGGCGGTGGATTATAAAACTTTCCTGGTAGATAACAACCTGGTAAAGGTAGACAGGGCGACGATGTCGGTGAGTATTGAAGGACGGGAACCTATGCTGGATCACCGTTTGGTGGAGTTTCTTGCGAAGGTGCCCGCCAGCCTGAAAGTAAAAGATGGCATCAATAAATATATACTGAAAACCATTGTGCATAAGTATATCCCCAAAACCTTAATGGAACGTCCGAAAAGACCTTTCATTGCTCCTTTGCAGGAATGGTTTAAAGATGAGCTGAAAGAGCAGATGCAATATTATCTTTCGGGTGAGCGCCTTGCAAAATCAGGGCTTTTCAATGTACCTCACGTAGAGGGTTTATTGGAAACTTATTTGTCGGGAGGCAGGGTGAGTCATCAGAAGCTATGGAATATGCTGGTTTTCCAATTATGGTATAGCCGCTGGATAGAAAAATTGTAGTATGATGGGCAAAACAAATGGTAGAACACGGGTGCTTGAAACTATCCGCCAGGGTAAAATTGGCGGGGGAGAGAGTCACGTACTGGACCTGGTGGCCTCGCTGGATAAATCCGCATTTGATCCCATCGTGCTTTCTTTTACAGAAGGCCCAATGATAACGGCTTTACAGAAAATGGATATTCCCGTGTTTGTGATCGAAAGTGAGAAAGCATTTGATATCAGCGTCTGGAAAAAAGTAAAAAAATTCATGCAGGACCAGCAGATAGATATTGTACATGTGCATGGTACCCGCGCAAACACAAATGTGTTATGGGCCGCACGCCGCCTGGGTTTACCGGTGGTATACACTATTCATGGCTGGTCTTTTCATGACGGGTTACATCCGCTGGCCAAACGCCTGCGCATTGCCGCCGAAAAATTTATTACGGGTAAAACACAGGTAAATATTTGCGTGTCGGAATCTAACCGGCAAACGGGTATCAAAGCATTTAAGGACTTTACCGGTATCGTGGTACGAAACGGTGTAAACCTGCAGAAGTTTAATCCGGATCAGCAATACCCGGATTTGCGGGCAGAATATGGCATCCCGGAAAATAAGCTCCTGATCTGTTTTATTGCGCGTATGACTTATCAGAAAGACCCGGTGTGTATGGTCAGGGGTTTTGCAGCAGCGCTGCAACAGGCGCCGGAATTGCACTTGCTGATGATAGGAGACGGGGAGCTGATGGCAGCCGCGGTAAGTGCAGCTGCTGATGCAGGTGTGGAAAATCAGGTAACATTCGCGGGCTTCCGCCAGGATGTACCCGCAGTGCTTCACGCAGGAGACATTTATTGTTTGCCCTCTTTATGGGAAGGCTTCCCCATCGGGGTACTGGAAGCAATGGCAATGGGGAAAGCCGTTATTGCCAGCGATGTAGACGGTACAAAAGAAGCGGTGAAAGATGGCGAGAACGGGCTGCTGGTGCCATCAGGCAATCCTGCAGCACTGGCTGCTGCCATTGTAAGGGTGGCAAAGGATCATACATTAAGGACTACCTTACAAAATAATGCTAAAGCTGCCATCGCGGCGAATTTCAATGTGGCTGGCATGACGGAGAAAATTGCGGCGGTATATCAAGAGCTTTGTAAATAATAACATTTTATCAATTTCAATATGACAAAAACCGTAATCACCTACGAATATGATCGGATCACCGATATAAAGAGACTCAATTTTATAACGGATAGTCTGAAGAGTAATATTCCCGATGGAGGCCGGGTATTGGATGTAGGATGTGGTAATGGCGTTATCAGCCGGCATCTCGGGCAGTTTGGCTACGAAGTGCTGGGGATAGATATCAGCGAGAAAACCATTGCTGTTGCCCAGCAACGCAATACGTATCCCAATGTGAAGTTTGCGGCCATCAGCGCAGAAGCGCTTACTGCCCAGGGCGAAACCTATGATGCCGTAATATGCAGCGAAGTTTTGGAGCACCTGGATCAGCCGCAACTGCTGCTGAACACGATCCACGCATCATTGAAAGACGATGGCTTGCTGATAGTAACCGTTCCCAATGGTAACGGCCCCAGGGAATTGTGTGTAACAAGACCCATGCTCAAAGCACGCAACAACCCGGTTTTATGGAAGAACATTAATAAAGTAAAAAGCGCGCTTGGGTTTAAAGGAACCACCGCACAATCCCAGGCAGATAACCTGGATCACGTACAGTTCTTTACGCGTAAAGACTTACAGGACCTGGCGCAGGCGAGCGATTTCAAAATAGTGAGGTTTGCGAAAACGAATTTTGTAGAAGATGTATTTCCTTTTTCCCTGCTTACAAAGCGACTTAAATTCCTGCAAACCCTCGATTGCCAGGTAGCAGAAATATTGCCTTACAATTTTACCGGTGGCTTTAACACCTTATGGAGAAAAAGTGCCGGTTGATTTTTGAATGTTGGTACAAAAAAGAAGAAGGCTGCTCACGGTGACCAGCCTTCTCTTTTTTTATCGGCGATTGGCCGCCGCATCTATCTTATCCAGTAGTTCCGGCGTTTTATCCATATCAAATTTGCGGGCCAGTAATTTGCCTGACTGCAGTATAGCAAAAAGGTCGCTCATGGCAAATGTTTTAGGATGCGCATGCCCTTCGGACCAGTCGATATACCGCTGGTAATTATTCTGTACACTGTTTTTAAAAGGCCCGTTCATGATAACGGTCTGGAAAATAAATTCATCTCCTCCCCAGGTATATTTGTAAAAGCGCTCCAGTTCCGGGTGATCCTGGATATAATGCAGGCACCACTCGGCGCATTCCTGCGTGAGGCTCCACCAGAGCGATCCTCCATACACCTCCAGGTTCAGCGGGTGGCGTCTTTGAGGTAATATTTTGTTGATCCACGCAGTGATCCGGTATTTCCCCGGCAGCCGCAGATCTTCAAAATGCCAGGAGGTAATTTTGGGCATCATCTTTTTCAGTTCCTGAGCAGGAAGCAGATCCAGGAATTGCTGTCCTGCATGAGCGTTGAAAAACTCATAGTACACATTCATATCTGTAAGCGGATAATCCTGGGCACTGATGAGGTGAATAAATCCATATCGGTTACCCGAACCGGCAATAAATTCAATTCCATTCAATGCTGCCTGTATCGTTCCATATCCCGCCCAGGTAACATCTACCCGTTTCTCAATAAAATATACCTGCGGCATATTCATCGCCTCCTGCCATTTATTGATATCAGACTTGGCATCGAGGTGTATATAGCAATCAATAGCAGGATGTTGCAGTCTGTTCAGCAACCGGCATAATTGCGCCGGATTTTTATGACTCAGTATAATAAAAGCGAGTTTCATAAACTGAAGATTATTTATACTGTAAACGGAACAGTTTTATTTTTGATAATAATATTTTGCATTCAAGCCAGCCATAACGCCATATGCTTTTCAGGTTCACAGTGGGAAGATAACGCCGCAGGAAAATATATCCGAAGATTACTGCAAATAAAAGATTCAGGGAAGAAGCGATAGCCACTGCGCGGATATCTGCAAAAAGCAATACCAGTACAACATCCAGCACAATATTCAGTATCAGTTTAATAAGATTTTTGTAGAAATTGATCAGCGGTTTATTGATCATATCCAACGTAACCCCGATAAACCGGTCGATAGGATAGAGGATCGCCGAAAGCAGGAATATCCGTACAATATCTGTAGCCGGCAGATAAGCCTTTGCGGCGAGTAAAAGGATCAGGGGTTTGGTAAATAAAAGCAGTCCGATCACAAAAGGAAGAATAAGAATTGTAACAGTACCGGTGTACCTGCAAAAAGCACGGGATACTTCTTTCCAGTCGTTCCGGTTGGCGGCAGCAGAAATAGTAGGTTGTGAAGTAGCCACAAAACTTCTCAATATAATTTCAATCACCTCCATGAATTTCTGCGGGATGCTGTAAACCGCTACGGCAGCGGGATTAAGCATTGTTCTGAGTACCAGGTTATCGGAGTAATTCAGGAAGGCAGAAGAAACCATACTACCTACTATCAACCGGCCGTAATGATACAATGCTATTGCCTGGGCCTTTGTTCTGGCAGCCATAGTAGTCAGGGCCGTCCACCGGAATACCATGCAGTAAATGCTGGTGATCAGCAGCGACAGCGAATAAGTATATAATACATTGTGCAGTGTTACCTGTTTCAAGAAGAACAGGGCGCCGAGCAAAACCAGGAAGGACCCGTTCTGGAGCATGCGTATCTGTACAATTTTATCAAACCTGTGCGCTGCCTGCAACACCCAGGTGGCAAAGTTAAAAGGCAGCGAAAATAAAGTCATAATTCCGAGCCAGCCCAGGAAGAAATGCCACGTGGCGCTGAAATAGGGATAGGCTACCGCATATACCAGGAAGGAAAGCAGGATAAAAGAAAAGGTGAGCAACAGGGAAATATACCAGGCGGCTCCTGTTACCTGCCTGCTGATAGCAATATCTGTTCCTGCGCTGAACTTAATAATGCCGGATTGCAGCATGGCTGTGCGTATCTGATCCAGGATATTATAAGTGGCCAGAAATAATACCCATTCCCCAAAGGCGCTCAGGGAAAGCATCCTAACCAGTAATGCAAAGGAAAGTACGTTGAAAAAAGCCATTATTACATTTCCAAGAAGAGAATGGAAATGCCTGTTACGGACAACAGCTAAAAGTCTAAATGCCATGAACCATTAATTACAGTCAAATTGTATGAAAAACAATGGTCTTTTTACAGGATGAGGTTAAAAAAGGAGGAATATTCATGTCCAGAAGGACAAAGATAGTTTTTTTATTTAGAATTATTAGCATCACAATGGAGGATAGATTGAAAATAGACAAATAAATATAGATATAAAATATTTATACTTTATTTATTGTCGTGATATATGTTATTTTTTTTCATTATGTGAATTAAAAAAAAGCTTTCTTTGCAGTAATAAAAACCCTTTTTCCGGGAACTTTTAAGTATTGACTATGAGGATAGACTTTTAAAAACCATTGCACAAGCCATATATTTTTATGATAAACCATCTGCTATTGCTAAGGCAATTTTTTTGCCGCAGTATTTATAGGCTAGGCGCTGCTATATTGTTAGTATCCTGTATTGGATTAGTCCCTGTTTTCGGCCAGGTTCAGACAGCGCGTTCTTTCAGTGATCCTACCATGTCCAATATCAAAGGTTTCTATGAATACCTTCCCGCGGGCTATACCCCCGGAAACGGTAAGAAATATCCCCTGATCATTTTCTTTCATGGCAACGGCGAACTGGCCAGCTATGGTTCTCCGTTATCTTCAGTGCTAAGAAATGGTCTTCCCCGGGTAATCAATGATGGTAAATTTCCCACCACATTCACTGTAAACAATCAAACTTTTTCATTTATAGTAATATCCCCTCAGTTTAATACATGGCCGGGTTCCGGAGATGTAACGCTGTTTAAAAATTATCTTCTTACAAAATATGATATTGATCCCTCCCGCATTTACATCACAGGCTTGAGTATGGGAGGCGGATTAACATGGGGTGCACTCTGTGAAGATAAAACAAAAGCAAAAGCATTTGCAGCAGCAGCAGTTGTTTGCGGCATGTATCCACCCACCACTGCCTATGCCGGCGTAGTGGCCTCCAATAATACGCCTGTATGGGCATCCCATAACGATGGCGATCCCACCGTACCTTCCGATTATTCAAAGAACTGGGTAAAATATATTAACGCCACCGTGCCGGCTCCCAATCCGCTGGCTAAATTGTCTATTTATAGCTCCACTTCGCACGATGCATGGACCAAAGCCTATGATCCTGCCACAAAGGAAGATGGCAAAAATATGTATGAGTGGATGCTTCAGTATACACAGGGCGGAACCGTAACACCGCCACCCGTTACAGGAGGAAAGCGTATCGTAGTGCCAATGAGCAACACCGCCAACGGTCGCGCAGAAATATATTATCCGGATGCCATGAAAACATTTAACGTAAGTCCCGGTGACACGTTATGTATTCCTGCAGGAGAATATGAATATCTGCATCTCGGTAACCTGACCGGAACAGCGGCCAAACCTATTGTCATCATCAACTGCGGCGGACAGGTAAAGCTCGGGGTAAAGAACCAGGGCACTGCAGCGGTGTTTAATGCACCCACCTGCCGGTTTGTGGAGATAAGCGGAAGCGGGGACAAAAATTATGAATTTGGTTTTGACCTGAATGGTACAAACATTTCGGGCCTTAAAATATTCGGTCTTACACTGGGTGTAGGCGCTTCCGATTTTGATGTACATAATATCTACATCCATGACGGCAATATCCTGTTACAGGCTAAAACCCTGCAAACCTGTGCGCAGCCGCAATACCTGGAAGGCAGCTTTGTCATGAAGAATGTGAAACTCCATCACATTAAATGCCGCAACTCTACCGGCGAAGGTTTCTATATCGGTAACACACACTATTACTGGACGGAAGGCACCTGTGTTGATATGAAGTCGCACTGGATTGAAAACCTTTGGGTATACGACAACGACCTGGAAAATATTGGCAGCGACGGATTACAGATCTCGATGACTAAAAATGGCGACAACCGCGTATTCAATAACCGGTTAGTAAACTACGCCATGTCAAAGAACTCCGCACATGGTTATGGCATCCTCATTGGTTCCGGCTCCAGCCTGAAAGTTTATAATAACACTATCACCACCGGCTATATGCCTGCGGTGACCGTTTTCGGTTCCGGAGTAAGCGAGATATATAACAACGTGATCTCTGATATCTTTTATGAAGGGATTAATGTGGCAGATAAGATACCGGACAACACTACCCCCGATGTATTTCCTCCGCCTGCCGCTATTATCTATAATAACACCATCGTTAATACAGACGCGGGTAAGAATGGCATAAAAATATTTGCCTACCAGACACCCATCGGGCACCAGGTGTATAACAACCTGCTGGTGCAAACAGGAACAGCCTACGATTATCCTTCAAAGGGGATGTATATTAAAGGGGATCTGCCTATTAAACTAACAGCCAGCAATAACATCTGTTATACGGATGTAGCCTCCGCTAAATTTGTAGACGGAGCCGCCAAAAACTACCGGCTGTTGTCCACATCAACAGCGGTAAACACCGGCCGGGATATGTCTGACTTCACCCTGAAAACAGATTTCGACAATACCGCGCGGCCGCAGCAGAGTAAATTTGATGTAGGTGCATTTGAGTTGAAAACCGGTACTACCTCACCGCCTGTTTCAAATGCCGGCGGCGATGTTACCATTACTTTGCCAATAGATTATGTAACGCTGGATGGCGCCTCGTCTGCCGCTTCAGGTGGCAGCACCATTCAAAGCTATGCATGGAAGAAGATCAGTGGCCCTGCCGCAGGAACCATCGTGAGCCCCAATGTGATCAAAACAAATGTAACGGGTCTCACCGCCGGAACCTATGTATATGCTTTAACCATCACCGATGATAAAGGGCTGACAGATAGCGACAGCATCACCGTTACCGTGAAACCCGCTGCCAATAAGCCACCGGTGGCCAATGCGGGGAGCAATATCCAGGTACAGTTGCCGGTAAACAGTACCTCGCTGGACGGCAGCGCCTCTGCAGATGCCGACGGACAAATAACTACATGGGCCTGGACAAAAACTGCCGGTCCCGCCGGGGGAGATCTTTCCGCCGCCAATGCTGCAAAAACAAATGTAAGCAACCTGGTGGCGGGCAACTATACTTATCGCCTCATCATCACCGATAATGCAGGTGCAAAGGATACTGCTTCGGTAAACGTTACCGTATTGGCCGCCGCCAATAAACCGCCGGTAGCCAATGCCGGGAAAAATATACAGATCCAGTTGCCGGTAAACACTACTGCGCTCGATGGCAGCAGTTCCGCAGATACGGATGGACAGATCATTAGCTGGTCGTGGCAAAAAACTGCCGGTCCCGCAGGTGGCGACCTGGCAAGTGCCGGAGCGGCCAAAACAACTGTGAGTAATCTGTCTGCCGGTACATATACCTATCAGCTTACAGTTACCGACAATAATAACGCCACCGCTACCGCCACCGTAACTGTCCTGGTACTGGCGGCCGCACCAAATCAATCGCCGGTGGCAGATGCCGGCAATGACATCCCGATTCAATTGCCGGTAAACAGCGCCGCCCTGGATGGCAGCGCCTCCAGCGATGCCGACGGACAAATAGTTACCTGGCTATGGGAGAAAACCGCCGGTCCTGCCGGGGGAAGCCTTTCCGCCGCCAATGCCGCAAAAACAAATGTTACCAATCTGCAGGCAGGAACTTATACGTTCCGGTTAACAGTGACAGATAATAACGGCGCCACCAGCACAGCTACTGTAAACATTACAGTAACAGCAGCCGCCGTTAATAAGCCGCCCGTGGCCGTTGCGGGCAATGACATACAGATCCAGCTGCCGGTAAGCAGCGCCGCCCTGGATGGCAGCGCCTCCAGTGATGCCGACGGACAAATAGTTACCTGGCTATGGGAGAAAACCGCCGGTCCTGCCGGGGGAAGCCTTTCCGCCGCCAACGCCGCAAAAACAAATGTTACCAATCTGCAGGCAGGAACTTATACATTCCGGTTAACGGTAACCGATAATAATGGCGCCACCGCTGCCGCTTCAGTAAACATCACCGTATTGCCCCTGGAAAATAAGGCGCCGGTAGCCCAAACACAGGGCGACAGAAGCATTCAGCAACCAATGAATTCATTCATCGCAGATGGCAGCTCTTCTTATGATCCCGATGGCAATATTGTGAAGTATGAATGGTCACAGGTAGAAGGACCCGCCACCGCAAATTTAAAAAGCCCGGATCAGGTACAAACACTGATCAATAGCCTCAATGCCGGTAAATACCAGTTCAGGCTTACCGTTACGGACGACAGAGGCGGTACCGCTACCACTACCTTTAACTTAACCGTACTTGGCAACGACATCGTCACTCATGCGGAAGACTCATTGGGTATATTCCCGAATCCGGCCACGCAATACATCCGCTTACGGATTGTCAGGAGCGGTGGAACGCCTTTGCAGGTAAGGATTTTTGACATGAACGGCCGCATGCAGCAACAACTGAGGTATACTACTCCGGATTCATTCCAGACAGAAGTGAACATCAGCAATTTATCAAACGGACATTTTATAGTGGATGTGAAATCAGAAGACAGCAGCTATAATAAGAAAGGGCGTTTTATAAAAGTAAGCAACTAGATTTTTTCCCAGGTACCACTGGATGGCTGATATTGACGTATAGGGCGGGCAGGGTTGCCCGCCACTATTGTAAAAGGAGGAACGTCTTTGGTAACCACACTGCCGCCCGCCACAACTGAATGACGTCCTATGGTTACTCCTGCGGTAATAACGCTGTTGGCCCCAATCCAGCAATCTGCTTCTACAACGATTTCTCCAACAGTGCAGGGCTGCAACGCAATAGGAACATCGGGATCTTTATAACCATGATTCAAACCGGATAATACAATGTTCTGCGCCAGTATAACATTGTCGCCTATACGAACCGGGCCAATCAGCACATTGCCTATCCCGATCCTTACATGGTTGCCAATGATCACCGCCCCCATGCCATTATTCACCGTAGCAAAATCCTCTATCGTGGAGTAGCTTCCGAGGGTAAACGTATTAAATGGCAACACATCCATCCGCGTCCGTCTTCTTATGAGGGAACCTTTTCCCTTTTTATGAATGAAGGGGTTGATAAACAACCGCACCCACAGCCGGGGACGTGCCTGATGCTTTGGCATCAGCAGGTACAGAGCCAGTTTTTTCAAACCCGGGTGTTGTTTCAGTTTGTCTTTTATGCTCATAATCAATTACCGCTGGAGTTTAAGATCGCCTGATAAATGGCCGCAACGGAATTCTCCCAGGTATGTGTACCTGCAAAGCGGATACGTTCAGTGGCCAATCCCGGATCCGCGTTTTCTGACAGTGCTTTTTCAATCAGTGGAACATAGTCGTCCGGTGTAGCTGCCAGGTAAACATGTTCCCTGAACAACTCCATCGTTTTAGTGGCGGTTGCTACTACCGGCTTACCCATTGCAAGGTACTCGTCAATTTTCAACGGGTAATTACCTGCCGTTACTTCATTGATCACCTGTGGATTAAGGCATACATCAAAAGACTGCACGTAGGCAGGAAGCTGCGAGAGATCTTTATGCCCCGTAAAATAAACGTTGGGAAGGTGGTGTAGTCCGGAGGCTTTGAAGTCATCATCTTCCGGACCAACCAGTACCAGCTGCCATTCCGGTCTTTCACTGGCTATCTTTACCAAAACGGAGATATCCAGCCGAAGTGATTTAAGCGCGCCCACATAACCAATGACAGGGCCTTTTCCTGTTGGCACATCATCCGGAACCGGATGTTTGTCGGCCGCATTAAAAAGCCGGAGGTCACATCCCTGTCCAACATAATAGCTGGAAGGGTTATACTGCTGCAGCATTTCTTTGAGATATAATGAATTGGCTACCGCGGCATCGGCCTTGGCGATGTGCTGTGGCTCAAGCCGGAGCCCGTGCTTTTTCCAGTAAGGCACGCCCAGGAGGTAGTCCCTGCTGTAGTATACATAGCTGGAAGGCCGTAGCATTTCTTTGAGATAGAAGCCCCGGAAGATGTCATTATCATTAAATAAAATGATGTCTTTGAAATTCATTTCCCGGACAGCCTCCATAATACTGTCTGCAAACTTTCTGTTATTCCGCTTGTTAAACCAGGAAAATATTGGTGTGAAAGGGAGCCAGTTAATAGACTCCAGTATGGCAGATGGATAATAGTTCCAGAGGTTGTCACTGATAGGAACAATAGCAGGAACTTTTTTCTGAATGGCATTCAGCTGGTATTGCACATGTGGATCTTCTTTCCCCGTCATAAGGGTATTTCTGTCCAGCGGAGCGTTAATATATAATACCCTGTTATGCCGGGCAAATTCCAGCGCAATATTTTTACAGTTGCTTCCAATAGTGGTGTACCATTGTTGCAGCCCTATTACAACGATATCTCTGTTTTGAATTAAAGGCACGATAGCAAAGGTGTAGATGATGTATAACGGTTTCTTGAATTAAATGTGCAGGTCTGCCGTTGGGGATGGTTAAATATTGAAGTTGATAACTTAAATACAAAGTAAATAAAAAAAATCGATATTATTGAAGTATTACGATAAGAATCGTTCTATAAAAAAGAGGCTATGTCAGAAACAGTAGAAATAAGAACATTGACCGTCGAGGATTACCTGGACCTTAAAGAATCTATGGTGTCTGCCTATGCCGATATGGCCGGCAGCTACTGGCGGGAGCCAACCATACAGCGGCTCATTACGCTTTTCCCGGAAGGGCAGATAGCCGTTACGGTCAATGATAAAGTAGTAGGGTGCGCGCTGGCTATTATAGTGGACTATGAAAAATTCGGAGATAGTCATACCTATGAGCAGATCACCGGGTACTATACTTTTAATACGCACAACCCCAAAGGGGATACGTTGTATGGAATCGAGGTTTTCGTACATCCCGACTATCGGGGGAAAAGACTGGCCCGCCGCTTATATGATGCCCGTAAAAATCTCTGCGAACAACTGAACCTGCAAGGGATAGTGGCCGGCGGACGGATACCCAATTTTGAAAAGTTCTCCGACCGGATGTCGCCCAGGGAGTATATCGAGAAGGTACAGGACCGGGAAATTTATGATCCCACGCTTACCTTCCAGTTTTCAAATGACTTCACCGTAAAGAAGATTCTTAAGAATTACCTGCCCAACGACGAGGCTTCCAAAGGCTTTGCCACGCTGCTGCAGTGGTTCAATATCTATTATGAAAAGGACCAGGATACTATCCGGTATAACAAATCAACGGTACGCATAGGGCTGGTACAATGGCAGATGCGTGATTATGGTAGTCTCGACGGTTTCCTGCAACAGGTGGAGTATTTCATTGACGCGGTAAGCGACTATGGATCAGACTTTGTCGTTTTCCCGGAACTCTTCAACTCTCCGCTGATGCAGGAGTTCAACCAGATGGACCCCGCCGGGGCTATCAGGGGAGTGGCCCAGTACACAGAGCAGTTAAGGGAAATATTCCAGCAGCATGCAGTGGCCTATAATGTAAATATCATTTCGGGCAGCATGCCCATTGTGATCGATGAGGGACTCTACAACATTTCATATCTCTGCCGCCGGGATGGTACGTACGAGCAATATATCAAGATTCATCCAACCCCCGGTGAGGTGGCTGCCTGGGGAATCAAGGGTGGAAGCGATATCAGGGTGTTTGATACGGATTGCGGCAAAATAGGGATCCAGATCTGCTATGATGTGGAGTTCCCGGAACCCTCCCGTATCCTGGCGGAACAGGGCATGCAGATCCTGTTTGTTCCCTTCATGACCGATACGCAGCATGCGTATAACAGGGTGCGGTTCTGCGCGCAGGCAAGGGCCGTTGAAAATGAGTGCTATGTTGCCATAGCCGGCTGTATCGGTAATTTGCCGAAGGTAAATAATATGGACCTGCAGTATGCGCAATCCTGCGTGTTTACCCCGTCGGATTTTGCGTTTCCCGTAACCGGTATAAAAGCAGAATCAACGCCAAACACCGAAATGGTGGTTATTGCCGACGTGGACCTGGTATTGCTGAAAGAATTACATGCCTTCGGAAGCGTACAAACTAAAAAGGATATCCGGCGGGATTTGTATGAAGTGAGTTATAAAAGAAAGCATAACTAGACATATAAATAAGGAGGATTTTTTCGAATTGTAAATAAATACAATTTGATGTCTGAAAATAAATAGGGTAACGGCTGGCAGAGGCTTGCTGTTATCCTTTTTTAGGTTTAAATTCAGTCTAAATCCCCTAAGTTATGAAAGATCAAGCCTATTATCCTTCCTGGAAGAATTTATCCAAGTACAGGCAGTATCTTGCCTATTTCAGTGAGTATATCCGGTATAACGACTGGAAATCCCTTCAGGCGTCCCTTAAACTCGTTTTCTTAAACAAACCCTCTCTGAGCGAATGGAAGGCAAAATCAGCGATGGGGCTTTTCCGGATCCGCAGAGGTACTACCGACTTTCAGTTTATCAATTACGCCTACGAGAAGCGGGTGCGCGACTTCCTCAAGGAGCAGGTGGAAAACGGCAACATCGATGGCTTTATTGATATTGGCGCCTGTATCGGGGAGTATGATATCTGGCTGGCCGGAAAAGGAATACGCTGTGCTGCCTTTGAACCCGTAAATTACAAAGCCATTCAGGAAAACATCAGGCTTAATCATGTGGAAGATAAGGTGAAACTTTATGCCTGCGGCCTTGGTAGTAAACAGGAGAAGGTGAACTTCAACATTATGAGTACTGTTACCGGGTCAAGTTATATCGACAGGGATAACGACAAGGAAGGTAATATCCCTATTGAAAAACTCGATGACCTGATCCCCGAACTGGGATTTGATCTGCGCAGTAAAATCATTATAAAGCTGGATGTGGAAGGAATGGAGACAGAAGTGCTGGAAGGGGCGCGGAATTTTATAAGCAAGGCCGAACACCTGCGTATCATTTTTGAGCGCTATGAAGGTGACAATACTGTAAATGATAAGTTGAGCTCCCTGGCCAATTTTACTTTCGACCAGATAGACCAGTTTAACTACCTGGCTACAAAAATATAATCAGTCTCTTTATGGTGATAAAGGCAATACATGTTCATTTGTGTATTGCCTTTTGTAGTTTTACTGCTTTATGCGGGTTGGACAGATGTTCTTTATTTGTTATGTATAATGAAATACACAATGATTTTAAATAATGAAAACCGGGTAAAATATTTCTTCTTTAGTTATTGATAATTAAAATATTGATAGATTTAATTAAAGTGATACTATAACTTATGCAGCCTGTTTCCCACTATTCGTAGTAAATTACATCCTGAAAAAGTGGGTTTTAATTGAACCATCACTGTAGATATGTTGTTTAAATCAATTGATAACCATAAAATTAAAAAATAGTAGAAAGATGAGCAATAAGATCAATTTAGCACTGCAAATCATTCCTTCAGTGCCTTCAGAACAGGTATACGTGGTAGTAGACGAAGCCATTGCTGTGATTAAAGATTCCGGTGTAAAATACAGGGTATGTCCTTTTGAAACAGTGATGGAAGGAACCTATGATGAGCTGATGGAAGTAGTGCGTAAAACCCAGGAAGTATGTTTTAAGGCCGGTGCATCCCAGTTACTAGTGTATATAAAAATGCAGATAAGAAAAGACGGAGATGTTACCATTGAAGAAAAAACCGGGAAGTATGACAGCATATAACCATTTTTTTTTACCTTACTCACCGAACTAAAGGAGAGCCATAATTATGAGATACGCCGCCCCGTTGGATGATAACTCGAAGATTGTAACAAACCTGGTCATCATTATCACACTAGTGTTTTTATGCAGACAGATGACGGATGTTTCGCATGATGCCGTTACCACTACCATGTTTTTGTTTATCCTGGTGCCAGCCATCCTGGTGGCCTGGTGCCTGAGTCCCAGGTATTATATCCTAACAGCTACGACTATACTTATCAAGCGACCGCTGCATAGCATAACTATCCGGCTGGAAGATGTGGTAAGGCTGAGAAGCATTACGGAAGAAGACCTCGGCACAAGCTCCCGCTTACTGGGAGTAGGAGGCATTTTCGGGTACCTCGGTACTTACCGTTCCAGTGAAATAGGGAAGTACCAGCGCTGGTGTACCAGCCGGGAAAACCTGGTGCTGATAGAATCACTCAACAGGAAATGGCTGATCAGCCCTACCGGTGCAGATGATTTTGTAAAGCGGGTGAACGCCACCATTAACGTACCAGCTTAAAAATAGCCGGAAGCCGCTGTAATACCACTTATTATTTAATGAAAGAAGAGATATCCGAGTAATATTGCGCAGAGCATTCCAAAGAAGTCGGCAATCAGTCCGGCTGCCAGGGCGTAACGTGTAAGCTTGATATTTACCGAGCCAAAGTACACCGCCAGTACATAAAAGGTGGTTTCTGTGGTACCCTGTATAATGCTGGCCAGTTTGCCCACGAAAGAATCCGGTCCGTGCGTTTTCAGGATATCCACCATCAACGCGCGGGCGCCTCCGCCACTCAGCGGCTTCATAAAGGCCACCGGCAGGGCAGGTACAAAATCCGTATTGAACCCCATTGCCGCAAACAGCAGCCCAATTCCATTGGTGATATAGTCCAGGCAACCGGTGGTCCGGAATACGCTGATCGCTACCAGCATCCCTACCAGGTAAGGAATAATCCTCACAGATACCTGGAATCCTTCTTTTGCCCCCTCAATAAAGGCATCATATACGTTGATCTTTTTTACGATCCCTGCTACCAGGAAAATAATGACGATGCTGAAAATGATCGCACCACCGAGGGAAGCCGTTTTAGGGCCTATCTCCGCAGGAGGTAAACTACGTACCCAAAACCATAAAGCAGCCATAATCCCTGCAAACAGGGCCAGGAATATCAGTACAGGTAATTTAAAAAGATTGATCTTCTGGTAGATGGAAACAACAAACATCCCCATGATAAAGGCCATGAACGTGGATATCAGGGTAGGGATGAAGATGTCTGCCGGGTTAGCCGCGCCTGCTGCCAGTCGCAGCGCAATAACAGAAGTCGGGATCAGCACTACGCCGGCAGTATTCAGTACCAGGAACATGATCTGCGGATTACTGGCCTCTTCGGGCCGCGGATTGATTTCCTGCAGCTCCTTCATGGCCTTCAGTCCCATTGGCGTGGCCGCATTATCCAGCCCCAGCATGGTGGCGGAGAAGTTCATCATCATGGACCCCATCGCCGGATGCCCTTTGGGCACCTCCGGGAACAGTTTGGAAAAGAAAGGGTTTACCAGCCTGGAAAACCGGTTGATCATCCCGGCCACCTCGCCAATCCGCATGATGCCCAGCCATAAAGTCATAATGCCGGCCAGCCCCAGGGAGATCTCCGCACCGGTTTTGGCACTGGCAAACATGCCGTTCATGATCTCCCCGAAAATAGACGCATCATGTAAAACTACTGACTTGAAAAGTGCTACAACAAATGCAATAAGAAAAAATCCCAGCCATACGTAGTTTAATGCCATTAGATTATTGGTTTATTCAATCAACAAATAAACTAAAATAAACCTATCTTTGCGCAAATTTTAAAAAATGGCTTTGCAAGTTGGAATTGTAGGATTGCCGAATGTAGGAAAATCGACTTTATTTAATGCGGTGAGCAACAGCGCTAAGGCGCAGGCCAGTAACTACCGCTTCTGTACTATAGAACCTAACGTTGGCCAGGTGGACGTACCAGACGAACGTATGCACAAACTGGCAGAGCTGGTAAAGCCTGACCGGGTGTTGCCTACCACCATCGAGTTTGTAGACATTGCCGGCCTGGTAAAAGGCGCCAGCAAAGGGGAAGGCCTGGGAAACAAGTTCCTGGCCAACATCCGTGAGGTAGATGCCATCGTGCACGTGATCCGCTGCTTTGAAGATGAAAATATTCTCCGCGAAGAAGGCGACATCAACCCTGTCAGCGATAAGGAAATCATTGATACCGAATTACAGCTGAAAGACCTCGACAGCGTGGAACGTAAAGTAGCCCGCACCGAGAAAATGGCTAAAACCGGTGGCGATCCAAAAGCAAAGATCGAATTTGAAATACTGAAAAGATGCCAGGAACACCTGCAGAAAGGCCGTAATGTCCGCGAACTCGGTCTTGACAAAGAAGAACGGGCAGCCATTGCCGACCTGTTCCTGCTCACCGAAAAGCCAGTACTCTATGTAGCCAACGTAGATGAAGCTTCCCTTCACACCGGTAACAAATATTCCCAGGCCCTCCAGGAATCTGTGAAAGCAGAAAATGCACAGGTAATTATCATGAACAACACCATCGAAGCACAGATCTCTGAAATGGAAGATCCGGCCGATAAAGAATTGTTCCTGGGAGAATATGGTCTCACTGAACCCGGATTGAACCGCTTAATCCGTTCTGCCTATAACCTGCTGGAACTGATCACTTACTTCACTGCCGGCGTGCAGGAAGTACGTGCCTGGACTATCCATAAGGGCTGGAAAGCGCCACAGGCTGCCAGCGTAATCCACACCGATTTTGAGAAAGGCTTCATTAAAGCAGAAGTAATTGCCTACGAAGATTACGTGAAATACGGATCTGAAGCTGCTGCCCGTGATAACGGCCGCCTGCGTATTGAAGGTAAAGAATACATCGTTGCCGACGGAGATGTAATGCACTTCCGTTTTAACGTTTAAAAATACTTCTGGATAAAATCCATGAAGGTTACAACAAAAAGACGGGCCGGCCATCCGGCCCGTTGCTATGTTACCCCTAACGTATATGCATATATTAATTATATAACCCCCGCGCTCCGAATTTAAAATTCTTTTATTAGCTTAGCCACCTATTTTTAATGTTAGCTCATGCGTATTGTCAGGAACGTAAAACTCTTTTTCCGGGAAGGAAATTCGGATAAGACCTATGAAATCGATCTTTGTGAGGTTGGCCCGGAACAGTATATTGTTAACTTCAGATATGGTAAACGCTTTGGTACGCTGAAAGATGGCACCAAAACAGTAAGCCCCGTAACATTATCTGCCGCCACCACCATATTCGATGGCCTTGAAAAAGAAAAAAGAAGTAAAGGTTATCTGGGAGAACAGGAAGCTGTTCAGGATCTGTCGTTTACACCGGTAGACACTACCCTCGTGGAAAATGTGAAGCACCGTGCCATCCTGAAAAGATTACAGGATGCCGTGGAAGGGAAAAGCAGCTTTAAAACTGCCTGGGGAACTTCCCGCGTAATATGGCGGGCCGGGGAAGAAAAGATAAAGGAAGCAGTTCCTTACCTGATCAAACTGGTGGAGAAAGGCGACGGACTGCAACGCTATGCAGCCCTTTGGGCGCTGGGCAAGTCGGGCGACCCCGCCGCGGCCCCGGTACTCCGCTCTTATGCTGATAACAGCTCCCGCCCGCTGAACATCCGGATGCTGGCCGCCAATGGCCTGTTGCTCGTACTGCCGCCGGAAGCGCGCGCGGAACATGTACGTTCCTACCTCCAACGGCTACCCGAAGTTTTCCAGCAGGCAGTTGCCAAAGGAAATACGGAAGAACTGCTGGCACTGCTGCAGCAACGGGTGATCACACAACAGGAGCAAAGCTATCCTTTGCTGGAAGACTTATACATCGTAGCCTTTGAACAACCCGCGGTAAGGATTGCCATCGGCAACCTCCTCATGCACCTGCCTTTCAGGCCCTCCTGGTTCCGGCATATCCGCCATATCTTCAAACAGGCGGAACTGCGTGGCGACCAGGGAATCGTTGCCATCCTGGCCGCACGCTTTGAAAGGGAAGATGCCATGTTCAGGAATCCGGGTACAAGAATAGATTACAACGATAAACCATTTGTTCCTGCCACCTACATACACGAACTGGAAGAATCTTTACAGGCAGATAAGGAACTGAAAAAGCCCACCAGTAGAGTTGCATTTTCAGACAGGACCCGTAACTACCTTCACTACCGCGTATTTCGCAACCTGCGGCAGTTCGGGGAACAGGATGACGACCATTACGTTCGTCTCGCTACCGCCTTGTTGCTGCAATATGAAGAAAGCAGGGACGCAGCCAAAGAATACCAGACCCGGGAATATACCTGGGTAAATGGCCGTTATGTGGACTTCTACCGGCAGTTCCCGGCCAACTCCAGGTTGGTATACCTCAACTATATCCTCCGCGGAAACGCCGCAAACCTGCAACTGACAGCCAACCGCAGGGAATGGGTTTTCAAAGACCAGGGAACGCCTAACGCACAGGGACAAAGGAAACCGGTACCTGGTAATAACCCCGACGCCGCGAATGACAAAGGCGGCCTCCTGAAAAAACTCTTCGGCTGGCTGGGTGGGGAGAAGAACTTAACCGCATCCGCTGTTCCACCTGAGTATAAAGCCACGCCGGCGCCCGCAAAACCGGCAGGCGACGTACCTTTCCTGCCGCTATGGCAAAAGTTACCACAGGCTTTTATCCAGCTGCTGGTATCTGCCCGCATGGAAGTGATTCACATCTTTGCGATGGAGCAACTGAAAGCCCACCCGGATTACAATGCCCTGAAAGATAAAATGGATGAAGGCGTGATTGCCGGACTCCTCGCCAACGCATTCTCCATTCCATCTATGTTCGGCCTGGAACTGGCCAAAGAAAGATACGATCCCGCCAATCCATCGTTGCGGTTATTATATATACTGGTAATGAGCCCACTGGAACTGGCCCGCATACAGGGCCTGCAGTGGATCAGCGACAATGAAGCCGTTTGCTTTGCAGACATGGATTTCCTCATGCAGCTGATATTCTCACCGTATAAAGAGGTGCGTGATTTTGTCCGTAAAAAACTCAGCCCCGGGTATTTATCACCGGAGAAAATGAGGATCCTCTGCGCAAAAGCAGTTACCGCATTGCTGGCGCTGGAAACATCCACGCCCGCAGGTAATGAAAACCTCAATGACGGCTGCGATATCCTGGAACAATATTGCCGGGAGGCACTAACGGAAACGGGTATGCCGGATATAGAAGCATTGCTGCAAAGCCCGGTGCCCGCCAGTCAGGCTTTCGCCGCGAGGTTACTGCTCCTGAAACAGGGACAGTTTAACTTCAGTAAAGTATCAGACGCTATGCTGAAGCGCCTTATCAGCAATGAGTTCCAGCCGGTAAGAACCGCCGGCGTGAAAGTGCTGGAAGCAATGGGCACGGATGAATTATTGAGAAGACCGGAACTGGTACTCCATATATTATTAAGTACGTACACGGATGTACGTAATGCGGTGCGTCCGCTCATCAGCCGGTTGGTGCAGCAGGATAAACGCCTCGCCGTTTACCTGGTCAATGAACTGGTGCCGTTGCTCATGCGTAAGGAAACCGCCGAAGGTATGCATGCGGATATTGAAGCTACCCTCAGCAATGAGCTGGCAGACTATCTGCAGGACATCGACACCGCTACGGCTTTACGCCTGCTATACGCCAACTACAGGTCGGCACAGCAATTCGGATTACTGGTGTTGGATAAATATATCCCGGCATCGGCGTTATCCCTGAAACAGGTAATTGCGGCCGGTAACCACGAGTTGTTGAAAGTAAGGGAGTGGAGCTGGCATTTCTATTATAATAACGCGGCGCGTATCCGTTTTGAAAGGGATGCTGCCATCGGCATGCTGGATGCAAAATGGGACGACACCAGGCAGGAAGCAATGGAGTTTTTCCGGATGCAGTTTACTGATAACGACTGGTCGCCGGAAACGCTGGTGGCAGTGGCCGACAGCGTACGCCCCGATATACAGGCATTTGGCAGGGAATTGCTGCTGCGCTTTTTCCGCGAGCAGGACGGACAAACTTACCTGTTGAAACTAAGCCAGCACCCAAGTGAAAGCATGCAGCTATTTGCCACCAACTACCTGCAGCAATATGCTGCCGGCAACCTGGTGTTTTTGCAGGAGCTGGAACATTATTTCCGGGTGGTACTGAGCCGGGTAAATAAAGCCCGCGCCGCAAAGGAAAGGATCTTTGTATTCCTGGAGAAGGAAGCCATGAAATCCACGGAAGCAGCCACTTACATCGGTCATATTATTGCGCATATATCCGCTACGGTAGCCATTGGCGACAAAGCCCGCTGTATCGCCATCATGCGCAGTATACAGGAACGGTATGCCGTAGAGCTGCCTGTTAAAATAGTGCCAACAGCGATTAGAGTATCCTAAAAAGTAATCCATTTATGTTATTCAATTACAGATACAGCGGAAACTCCAACGTGTACAGCAATGCCACAGCTGCAGGCATTTCCTTTGCACCGGATACCCGTCGTGATCCCACTTTTTTTGTGGGCAAGCTGCATAAAAAAATAGCCTTCCGGGAAGCCATCTCGGCCCTGCATGATGTAGTGGTATCTGATTTGCGCTTTAAACCGAAAGATAAAACAGCTTATAAGGAATGGGCGGCTCAGCAGGAAACAGTGTGGCTGGCCGAATTCATGAACGGCTATGATATGCAGGCCGCTGATCAGCGGATAGAGGCGCTGAGGGGAGAACTCAACAGTATTTACCAGGAGCAGGACAAAGTGATGGCCCCGTTTTATAAAGCCCGCAAACATTATTTCGATTATTTATACCAGAAGGACCGCGACGCATGGTTTGTGCTGGACCCGGTGATCAGCGTACATCCGGATGAACTGTTTTTTGAATGTTTCAGCCAGGACGAATCTACCTACGGAAAGCTGAGCGCCAGTTATAATGTTTTCAAAGAAGTGAACGAGTTTGAATGCGGTACTACCAACATTGATTATTCCGCCTCTTTATATAACGAGTTCCAGAAGATCCGCGATTATAAGGAAACAGATTTTAAGATTGACCCGGGAGGCTTCCAGGTACAAACCTCACAGGAGGAATTGTATCATGAAGTAAAGATCGACTTGCCGGATAGCTGGGTACGGGGATTTCTGCAGGTAAGCTCTGCGATGACGCTGCCCGCGGCAACGTTTGATCTGCATCCGATGGATGTATATAATTTCTGTTCCTGGCTGCGGCGGTTCAAAGAAAAACGCGGTCCCCGTTCCATCCGTTTTATACTGGAACCCGGCAAACCCGTACGTGCCGTGTTTGAACCGTGGAACCAGGAAATCGTATGTGCGAGATCGTTATACACCGGCCCGCAAAGCAGGGAAATCAGGATATGGGGGAGAAGACGGTTGCTGATCCTGGAGAGGTTGATTCCAATTGCAAAGAAATTTACCGTGCATCTTACCGGCAACGGGCTGCCATCCTTTTATGTGGCGGATCTCGGCGATATGCAGTTTACACTGGGGCTTAGCGGATGGACCGCCAACGACTGGTCGCGCGCCGGGCAGTTTGACCTCATGGCGCCAAGAGCAGAGGTAAACGACCTGGCAAAGCTCACCGTTTATGAAGACCTGAGAACCAGGTGGATGGCCAAACCGGAAACAATTATGGCGGCCACCGGTCTGGATAGGGCTACGGTACTGGGCGCCCTGGGAATTTATACCCAGGCAGGCAAGGTGATTTACGATCTGCACACCGGCTTTTACCGCCTTCGTGAATTGAGCCGTGAACCACTGCCGCTGGACCAGCTGCGTTTTGCCAATCCGCAGGAAGGCGAAGCCACGAAACTGGTGCAGGCCGGTAAGGTAGAACTAACCGCTACCGACATCCCGGGAGTAGGTTTGCAACTGAAAGGAAATATAAAAGGGGCGCAACGTATATACCATCCCGTTATTACCATTGACGCGGATGAAAGATTGAGTAATGCGCACTGCGATTGTAATTTTTACAGTACGAATAAATTATACAAGGGGCCGTGCGAACACATGCTGGCACTGCGTATAGCGCATTCGGAAAATAAAGCGGTAAATTAATTTAAGGAGGTGTTTTATTTCCGGAAATTATTTTCTACCTTGCTGACTCGTTAATAACAAAGATCTTTGTAAAGAGGAATTGATTGCACTTGCGCCCGAAAAGGGACGAATGATGTTTCGTCATTCAGGTATTCTGACTATACATGCTTCACTAAATGCAATCTTTACTTTGGGAGGGGCCTACTGTACGCATATTTCCAGTAGAAGCCCCGGGGGCTGAAATATGCGTACAGTAGGCCCCTCCCTGGAGTTGATTGATTTAGTCAATGGCTTGCACGAAGGCCTTTTCCTCTTTACAGAATTTTGTTTTCCCCTCTCAGCAGGGCTGCACCGCCGGCCATTTTCCACCTCCTTTTATTTTAAGACGCCCTGATATTTATTACGGATAAACTCCGTTATCAAAGTCATGAAACTGAATAAATACAAACATATTTATCATGTCCTTAACCCGTCAACAACTGTACGATAAGATACGTGCATCCTCCAAAGAGGAATATATATTACAGGAAATGACACGCCTGGGTTTCTGGGCCGAAAACGTTGCGCAGCCTTCACCGGCGGCTACCCTCATCCAGAAGGAAAATGAGGTGCGCCGGCAACTGAACGATCTTCTCAGCGAGCGGCAGAAATACCGCAACAAGCGGGCAATGCTGGAAGACATGCGCAAGGCCCGCATGGCAAAAGCCAAACTGAAAAGAGAAGAAACAAAACAACGCCGCGAAACTGCCCGGAAAGAAAGAGCAGCGGCATGGGCCAACACCAAAGAGCAGCAGATTGTATATCTCGGTGAAGAAGTATCTGCCGGCTTAAATAAAGTGACGCCGGATGTAGCGCAACTGCAGAAGTTCGGACTACCCGTATGGGCCGACGCTACCGCATTAGCTACCGCGATGGGAATCACCATCGGCAAACTGAGGTATTTATCTTTTAACCGTAAAGTGGGGCATCATACACACTATCAACGTTTTCAGATCCCAAAAAAATCCGGTGGCGCCCGTACCATTTCTGCGCCCATGCCACAGCTGAAAGCCGCACAACACTGGATCCTGGAAAATATTCTCTATAAAATAAAAAATGATGAATCTGCCCACGGCTTCGTACCGGGTAGATCCATTGTCACCAACGCTGCGCCACATACCGGTCAGGATATCGTGATCAACATCGATCTGCGCGACTTCTTCCCATCCATTGCATACAAACGTGTAAAAGGATTATTCTGTAAACTCGGATACGCCGAACAGGTAGCTACCATACTGGCGCTTATTTGTACAGAACCCGAAGTAGATGAAGTATTGCTCGATGGCCGCAAATATTATGTGGCTAAAACAGCCAGGCATCTCCCGCAGGGAGCCCCTACCAGCCCCGCTATTACAAACCTGATCTGTTATAAGCTGGACAGGCGTTTTGCAGGTTTGGCAGCAAAATACGGGTACGCCTATACGAGGTATGCGGACGACATGACTTTTTCCGCCAAAGGACCCGCTGCAGATAAAGCAGGGCAGTTACTGCGCGCGGTGAAAATGTTTGTAAAGGAAGAAGGCTTTACCATCCACCCGGATAAACTAAAGGTGATGCGTAAAGGAGATAAGCACGAAGTAACGGGCATCGTGGTAAATGAAAAGCTGAGCCTGGACCGGACTACCCTGCGTAAATTCCGCGCGCTGCTGCACCAGGTGGAGAAAACCGGTTTAGCCAACAAAAGCTGGGGCAAAGGAAAAAATATTATCAGCAGCATGGAAGGCTACGCCAACTTTGTATACATGGTAAAACCAGCGCTGGGCGCAAAACTGAAAGCCACGCTGGGCGCATTGTTACAAAGGGAAGATATTAAAGCAGAAGCCCGTGGCTTGTGGACAGGAGAAAGCACGGCTAAAAAAATTACGCCACCGGTAAATGCCACACCACTCAACAATCCAACCACCTCATCAAACAAACCCTGGTGGGATGTAGTATAGCAAGAAGTTAACAAACATAAAAAGCCCCGGGTATTATTTTCTGATCAGAAAACAGTATCCGGGGCTTCTTCTTTTATAAATTATAACCGATAGAAATATAGCCTTGTGTGCCTATAGTAGGATTACCCCACGACTGCACATATTTTTTGTTCAGGATATTGGCTGCGCCCAGTTTTACGGTGGTTTTAGCCTTCGGGAAAAACTTGCTCACCATCGCATCCAGTGTGCCATAGGCCGGGATTTCACTCAAACCGGCAGCATTTAAATTAGGACCCACAAAAGATGATTGCCATATGAAGGACTCCTGCCATTTCCATAATACATTAAAAGCAAAATTGGAATTGGCAATGTTGCGGTTACCAAAATTCAGGCTGTAGCGCACCTTGGGTGTATTGTACATGGTCATGAATGAGCCCAGGTCTTTTTCATTGGTGAGTTCATTATAAGAGATGTTACCACCTGCAGTGAAATTAAGCGGCAGGCTGTAATCCAGTCCCAATGCCCATCCCCAGGAATGTACAACTTCTGTGGCGCTTACCGGCACAGAGAAGATATTGTTTTTTGCAGGATCGGCGGTTGGCTGCACCAGCACCTGCGTACCATTCATATTTTTGAAATCATTTTTATAGATGTAAGCATCCACCAGCAATTGTTTTGCGATCACTGCTTTATAACCGATTTCATATGCCTGGATCCTTTCCGGGAGGAATTCACGGAAAACATACTGCTTGGGAGCGCCCGCCTGTACCGACTGGAGAGAGAATACCGGTCCTTTATCCAAACCATAACGTTCGCGGAGGAAAGGTAACCCACCGATCAGGTGCGCCTGCGGCGTTACAAGATCGATATACTGATCCTGGTTGTGCGGAATACGGAAACCTGTTTGATAGGAAGCGCGGATATTGTGCGTACCGAGGAAGGTATATACAGCCGACAAACGTGGGCTGAACTGACCTTTAAAGTTCATGTTCTTATCATACCGCAGGGAGCCGGTCAGTTTCACATGATCCTCTATTATCTTTTTCATGATCTGCACATAGCCGCCATATTCATTGATACGGAATTCATCGCCGTTGTCGTCTACAGCAAACAGTGTTTTTTCGGAGTTTAGCGCATAGCGGCGATAGTTACCGCCTACCAGTATTTCTGCAAAGTGAATCAGGTTATGAAAGTTGTACATGAACTCTGCCTGATACAGGTTGGTTTTATCGGTAAACTTAGCGCCTACACCGGAAGCATCGCCGGGGATGGGTTTATTCTTCACCTTATCAGCGGCGGCATCGAACTCCGGTGTGCCGGGAATCAGGCGGCCCTTGTCGGCGTTGGTTCTGGCAGCGCCGATGAAATTGGCCTGTTGCGACTGAACTGCCGCCTGGGCAGCAGCAAATGCGGCAGGGATTCCTTGTCCGAGGTTATTGGTAAAAGTTGTTTTAAAAAGATTGCCCGCGGCAAGTCCGTAAGTACCGAAGTATTCGGTATACCACTGCTGGCTGGTTTTCCAGGCTTCATTGATACCGGAAGCCAGCGTACCACCAGCGTAGCTGTCGCCCGCCCTTTCCTGCGTTGTGTATAATCTTACATAGAAGTCGGGGCTTTTCAATTCCACTTTATACTGACCCATGTTGAAGTTTTTCAGGGAATACCTGTCAGCTCCCGTGTATACGGTAGTACCGGAACCATAGCTGCCCTGCAAAATAGCTTCAAGATTGGTAGTTAGCCGGTAATGCAATGCTGCATTCAGTTTCAGGTTTTTAGTGGTATAATCTACTACGTCCGCTTCGTTGTAACCGGTGCGGGTTACGTTCGACATATTCTGCGGGGGCAGGATAGCGTTATATAACTGATCCGCTGTGAGGGCGCCTCCCAGTTGCTGCGACAATGCAACCATTTGCGGCATCAGGGAAGGTTTCAGGCCGGTGTACATATTTACCGTATTCTCATCTCCATACACATTCACCCCATTATAGCCTTCATTATTGGCGCGGGTACCATTTTCGAGGGTATGACCGTTTGCCAGGCTCTGATCCCGGTGATCATATGCCTGCCAGTCCTTCGCCTGTAAATAGCCTACGTTCAGCTTAAAGGCCACCTTATCACTAAAGGCATGTGCGTAACGTACAGATACGTCGTAATAGCCGGTAGTGGCGGTAGAGCGGCCTGCATCATTCAGGAAGCCGGTTTTTACGAGGGCGCTTAATCCCTGGTACTGGAAAGGGTTTTTGCTGTTCATCAGCAGGATCCCGTTGAGGGCATTGGGGCCATACAGTGCGGAGGCTGCGCCGGGAATGAGTTCCATGTTGTCGAGGTCCACTTCAGGAATACCCACCATGTTGCCCACCGCGAAATTGAGGCCGGGCGCCTGGTTGTCCATTCCGTCATTCAGTTGCAGCACGCGGGTATTGCCATTGCTGTTAAAGCCGCGGGTGTTCACTGATTTAAATGTTAAGCTCTGGGTGCTCATTTCAACGCCTTTGAGGTTAGCCAGCGCATCATAATAAGAAGGTGCGGGAGAGGCTTTCAGGGCGCGGGCGTCCAGCTTTTCAATAGACACCGGCGACTGGAGGATGCTTTCCTGTGTACGACTGGCGGCAACCACTACTTCCTGGCCGAGGATCTCAGTGGAGGTGAGTTCTATCGCCACTTTATCAGTGGCGGAAGAAATTTGCTGCTCCTCCGTTTTAAAGCCTACGTAGGAGAACACCAGTGTTAACGGGAACGCATGTGTGGTTCTGAGGGTGAAGGCGCCTCCGCTGCCGGTGATAGTACCGGTATTGGAGCCTTTAACTGCTACGGTTACACCAGGCATGACATTGCCGGAACCTTTTTCGCGTACAGTACCATTAATAGAGACAGAGTTTTGGGCCGAAATTATCTGGGTCAGGGATAATAAAAGCACCAGACAGCCAATGAAGGCTTTGATTAGAATGCTTCTCATACACGATGGATTTATAAAAGGTTTAGACTCGGTTTAAATAAATATAACGAAAAAAAACCGCATATAGCCATCGGGAGTGTGGGGGATTAAAATAAAGATGCAGCAGGATGACCCTGCTGCATCTATCTTCTTATAATACCTTAAAAATCAATGCGCTGTTATTGCATCCATTCCTGTAATATGTTCCCGATTTTCTCAAATTCTATCAGGAAACCATCATGCCCGTACGAAGAATCTATTTCATGATAAGTAGCATGTGGCAGATGTGCGGCCATAAACTGCTGTTCTTCCGGCGGACACAGAATATCGCTGCTGATACCTATCAGCAGGGTAGGTTGCTGAATATGGGAAAGAGTAATAGTAATATCTTCATGCCGGCCACGGGCAATATTATGACTGTCCATTGCTTTTGTGAGCAGCCAGTACGACTGTGCATTGAAACGTTTTACGAGCTTGTCGCCCTGGTAAATGATATAGGAAGAAGCCCTGAAATTATCGGTCTTCTCTTTATCTTCATCGGACTGGGCGCGCACAAAGGTCTGGTAATTGCGATAGGTAAGCATACCGATAGCCCTGGCGGCTTTCAACCCCTTAGACCCCGCGCTGTGGTAGTTGTCTTTCCAGGTATCATCCGCTTCAATAGCCAGTCGCTGCGCCGTATGAATGGCAATACCCCAGGCGCTTTCCGCGGCTCCGGTACATAACAGGAACAGACGGTCGATAATAGCCGGTTCCTGCAACGACCATTCCAGGGCCTGGTAACCACCCATAGAACCGCCGATCAACAGGTGGATACGGGGAATTTCCAGGTGCTGCCTGAGCAGGATATGCGCCTGTACCATATCGCGGATGGTGATGGCAGGGAATTGCTGGTACCACGGATGCCCGGTTTCCGGGTTAATGGTATGAGGCCCGCTGCTGCCATAACAGGAGCCAATAATATTGGCGCACACAATGAAGTGCCTGGCAGGGTCAATCGCTTTGCCGGGACCAATTAAACCGGTCCACCAGTCAGCCGCATCACTGTTGGCGGTTAAGGCATGACATACCCAAACCACATTACTGCTATCTTCTTTCATCGTACCATATGTATGATACGCGATATGTAATCCCGGTAATACTTCCCCGGATTCTAACCGGAATGCTGTTTGACTGTGAAATACCTTTGCCGACAATGCTTCTTCGAATTTGCGCAAAACTACAATATCAGAATTAAAAATTGCAAAATACAGCCGATGAATTACGAATTAGGGAGGAATGACGGCCACTGCATAAATCCTGATGGTTTTATTTTATCTTTGCTGAAGATAACCTAATAATCATGAAGATAGCATTACAAAGAGTAGATGACGGATTTAATATGGAGGCAGTAGATGAAGGCGGCCACAAAGTACTGATGGACTCATCTCTGGAAAATGGCGGTAAGAATAACGGAGTAAGACCTATGCAAATGGTGATCATGGGCCTGGGTGGTTGCTCTGCCATTGATGTGATGATGATCCTGAAGAAACAACGCCAGGAAGTAACAGATTTTCGTATTGAAATAGAGGCAGAAAGAGAAAAAGGAAAAGAACCTTCTCTCTGGGAAACGGCTCACCTGGTATTTCATTTCAAAGGTAATATTGATCCCGATAAAGCAGCACGCGCTGTAGAATTGTCTATGAACAAATATTGTTCTGTAGCGGAAACCCTGCGTCAGGGTAATACCAAACTGACCTGGGAAGTGAAACTGAACGCTTAAAATGCTGTAATTACCATATCCATGAGCAAAGATAGACATCAATACCAACCGGATACCAATGCGGTAAGAATGCAGACGCCAAAAACGGACCAGATGGAACATTCCGTACCCATGTTCCTGACCTCCAGTTTTTGTTTTGACAATGCAGAAGAAATGCGCGCTACCTTCGCGGATGAAACAGACTTTAATATCTACAGCCGTTTCAGCAATCCCAATGTAGACGAATTTGTACAGAAGATGTGCGCCCTTGAAGGGGGAGAAGCCGGGTATGCCACCGCATCGGGTATGAGCGCTATTTTTGCCAGCTTCATGGCCCTGCTCAAAGCCGGCGACCACCTGCTGTCTGCCCGCTCTATCTTTGGATCCACCCACACCGTGATCACGAAGTTCCTGCCTAAATGGGGTATTGAAACTTCTTATTTCGATATGACAGATCCCGCCGGTATTGAAGCCATGATAAAGCCCAATACCCGGATGATCTTTGTGGAAACGCCGTCCAATCCCGGTCTGGAGATCATTGACCTGGAACTGCTGGCCGGCATCGCCAACAAGCACAATATCATTCTGAACGTAGACAACTGCTTTGCAACGCCTGTACTGCAACGTCCTATTGAATGCGGCGCCCACCTGGTCACCCATTCGGCTACCAAATGGATCGACGGACAAGGACGTGTTTTGGGTGGAGTAGTAGTTGGAAAGGCAGCACTGATCAAGGAAATTCATACTTTTTGCAGAAGCACCGGCCCGGCCATGTCGCCATTCAACGCCTGGGTGCTGAGTAAAAGCCTGGAAACCCTGTACGTGAGGATGGAGCGCCATTCGGCCAGCGCCTTGAAACTGGCGGAGCGCCTGGAAAATAATCCGCACCTGCTGTCAGTGAAATATCCTTTGCTGACCAGTCACCCGCAATACAACATTGCAAAGAAGCAAATGAGCGGCGGTGGCGGTATCGTATGCTTTGAGCTGAAAGGCGGCCTGCAACAGGGCGTTCGTTTCCTGGATGCCTTACAGCTCCTTTCGCTTACCGCTAACCTGGGAGACAGCCGCAGTATTGCTTCCCATCCGGCCAGCACCACCCATGCAAAGCTCTCTGATGAAGAACGGGCAATTGCCGGTATAACGCCAGGGCTGATACGCATTTCCGTAGGACTGGAAAATATTAAGGATATAGTGGAAGATATAGAACAGGCATTAGAGAAGAGTAAATAAAAATAATCACGGAGCTGGCTGAAAGGAAACGCGAGATAACAACCCGGCATAACTTTTTTAGTCAGCTCCTGTAGCAGCATATGGATGTTCCCCCGCAACATCAGCATGAATATCCCGATGTACCGACCCAAATGACATCACGTTGGATAGAGACCAACTTGTGTTTTCCCCGCGGATTTTTAAGAGGTTCAGAAAACAATTCCTTTATTGCGACTAACCCTCCTCTTTTTTGAACTTTTCTACTTATATTAGAATCATGAAATCCTTTGCCCATTTTCTCCTGATCCTTCTCCTGGCTTATGTAGCAGGTATGGTGCTGCCCTGGTGGAGCGTAGCGCTCGTGGCCTTCCTGGTAACGTTGCTGATGTCTTTATCACCGGCTAAATCATTCTTCAGCGCCTTTATGAGCATATTTGTGTTATGGATGATCCTGGCTTTTTATATGGATGTAAGAAATGATCACCTGCTCGCCAATCGTATGAGTGAAATGATCTTGAAGGTACGGAGTGCGCCGCTTATGGGTGTAGTCAGTTCATTCATTGGCGGACTCGTAGCTGGCTTTGCCGCCAGTTCTGCTGCGTTTATCCGCGCCAAAAAAAGGCCCGCCTGATTACTTATCCAGGCTGTTAAAATTCTGATAAAACAGGTTACGCAGATAACCCGTAAGCTGTTCGCCGTTACATTTGGAATATGAAGAACTACCTGTCTGCCCTGTTTTGCATTTTCATTTCCAGTTACTGCCAGGCTATTGCGGTGAAAGGCCGCGTAACGGATGATAAAGATCAGCCGCTTCCATTTGCTACCGTTTTCATAAAAGGAACTACCACCGGCACTACTACCAACGCTGCCGGCCAATACCAGCTTGATCTTGCGCCCGGTCAGTATACCGTGGTTTGCCAGTATATCGGTTTTAAAAGAACGGAACTGCCGCTTAACGTAAACGCCTCTACGCAGATACTCGACTTTCACCTGCAGCCCGTTAATATGCAGATAAAAGAAGTGGTGGTGAAAGCCAATGGTGAAGATCCCGCCTATGCCATCATCCGGCAGGCCATTAAGAAACGGCATTTCTACCAGGAACAAGTAAAAGAATATACCTGTATGTCTTATATCAAAGGCACTATAGGGATGAAAAATGTTCCGGGAAGATTCATGGGACAGAAAATAGATAAGAAAGAAATGGGGGTAGACAGCACCGGGAAAGGCATGATATTCCTGTCGGAATCTGTCACTAAAATATCGGCACGCTTGCCGGATAAAATAAAACTGGAAGTAATTTCCTCCCGCAAAAGTGGTGGTGGCTTTGGTTTAAGCTTCCCTGCCATCATCAGCTTCTATGATAACAATGTTTCCGCCGTTATCACACAAATGGGCCCCAGGGGCTACATTTCTCCCATTGCGGAAAACGCATTGGCCTATTACAAATACCGGCTGGAAGGCACCTTCACAGAAGAAGGCAAAACCGTAAATAAAATACAGGTGATTCCCCGCCGTAAGCAGGAGCCCCTGTTTTCAGGCTATATCTTTATTACAGACGACGACTGGCGCATTCACAGCACAGACCTGATCCTCACCAGCGAATACCAGCTGGAACTAATGGACACACTGGAGATCCGCCAAACCCATGTACCCGTTACCGCCGACATCTGGCGCGTAAAAGACCAGGTGATGCACATATCATTTAACAGGTTTGGTTTCCGCATGGGCGGCAGCTTTGTCAACGTATATTCCGACTATAACGTACATCCTGGTTTTCCGCCGAAGTTTTTCGATAATACTTTCCTTAAATATGACTCCGCTTTTGACAAGCAGGGACATACCTACTGGGACAGTATCCGGCCGGTGCCGCTGGAAACCGCAGAGGTAAAGGATTATCACGAAAAAGACAGCACCGCCAAAGCCGCGCGCGACTCTTCTTTTTCCCGCTATCACCTCGACTCCCTGCAACGCAAACAGAAACCGGTGAAAGCAATGGATGTACTCTGGAACGGTGTAAAACATAAATACTATTTCCGCCGCGACAGCTCTATACAATATCATTCCCTCGGCGTAAAAGGACTGTTGAAATCATTGAAGTATAACACCGTGGAAGGACTGGTCATTGCACTGGAGCCCGATCTGAACATCTATACCGGGGAAGAAAGCAGTTTACGTATCACCCCTTTTCTGCGGTACGGATTGAGCAATACTCACTTCAATGCCTATACGCAAATTGACTATAGTAACAGGAGTAAAGTACAAAAACGCTATGGCCGCAACGACTGGTCGCTGGCAGGAGGGAAGCGCATTTCCCAATTCAACCAGGATAATCCCATTGATAATATTGCCAATGAGTTTTATACCCTGCTCCTGAAGGAAAACTATATGAAGCTCTATGAAAACTGGTTTGGTAAACTACGCTACACACGTACATTCCAGACCAATGACCGCCTGTCCCTCGGCGCTACCTATGAAAGCAGGAACCCGGTAGAAAATACCACCGACTTTGTATTCTTTAAAAACGACCATAAACAGTTCACGCCCAATCATCCTTATGAGCTGGCGAATGTGCCCTTTGAAAGGCACCAGGCGTTGATACTGGATGTGGATTTTACCTTCCAGCCCGGTCAACAGTTTGTGGAGTTGCCCGACCGCAAAATTCCTTTCGGCTCCAAATATCCCACGTTCAAAGTAGGCTATAGCAAGGGGATACCCAATGTGGCAAACAGTATTGTTGATTTCGACAAATGGAGTTTTTCCGTTCAGGATAATATGAACTTTAAATTGCTGGGTGAATTCCGCTACCGTATCGGAGCCGGAGGATTCCTGAACGACCGGAACGTACAAATACCCGATTACCAGCATTTCAATGGTAACCAGACATTTTATAACATGAAGTACCTGAACAGCTTTCAGCTGGCGCCGTATTATCAGTACAGTACTACCGCTCCGTTTTACGCTACCGCCAATGTGGAGCACCATTTTAACGGGCTACTCACTAATAAAATTCCATTGTTCAACCGCCTGAAATGGAACCTGGTGGCCGGCGCCAACGCATTTTATGTAAACGGCGATAATAACTATGTAGAAGTTTTTGGAGGTATTGAAAATATTCTGAAGATGATCAGGGTAGATGTGGTAGCGGGTTATCAGAGTAAAGAAGATACCCGTATAGGTGTCCGGGTTGGCTTTGGTGGTATACTGGGTAATATGGTGAAGTTTAAAAACTAACCGGCAGTGATTCCGGGGACCTGTTACCACCTGTTATTGCTTGCCAGGTAACAAAATCCCCGTATCTCATCATTCACAAAACCGGTTCTAAAATTTCTTCCTGCTCTTTATTTCTTTCTTTTGGTCAAAGAAATATGCCAGCAACCTGTAAATCCAGATACCAACAACTGCATAAATAAAGTAGGTAATGTAAATACTCATAAAATAACATTTTCGGGTTAAACAATATTGCTTCTCTTATTTTCAAAAAGGGTGCCAATTGGGGTTGTAACGTATCCGCAAAGATATATACAATAATTATCAAATAATTATAAAAAAATAAATATTTTTTAGATCTCCGGTGAACTTTTGGTTAAGTTAATTCGTTAGTAAGGTAAGTATATTTTGGACCAGCGTAGTGCACATTTTGCTCACATGTTAGTGCCAAAACGAAGTGTCATCCTTTGAACTATCCGGTATGAGAAAAATCGCCCTCATTGCGCTGCTGTCAGGAATTATCCTGGTCGCGGCCGCCTACATTACGGAAACAAATGACCTGCCCGGTGCGGCAGAACTGAGAACTCCCGGCTTTATTGGTTATATCTTCATTATCAGCGCAATAGCCTGGTTTTCCTTACATCTTCTTTATCAGTGGGGGAAGAAATCAGACCCCTATCACTATTGATATTCAGTGAATTTTGCTACCTTTGCGGCCTAAATCAATTGTTCTTTTACGATTAAAGAGGGTTGATTGGAGTTTTGTTCGCGACGCAGGCGTCCTTAAAATTTCAAGCAATTATGGCATTACACAACAGAGTATCTGCCGCCGAACTGAAAGTACGGCTGGCCAATGAAACGTTTAAACGCGTCACTGTTTCTTTCTACCAGTACGCAAAAATCCCCGATCCACAGGCATTCCGTGATCAGCTGTACGAATCGCTTTTTCAACTCGGCACTTTCGGGCGTATTTATGTAGCCCACGAAGGCATTAATGCCCAGGTGAGCGTTCCTGAGCACCACTTTGAGGCATTTAAGCAACAACTGTATGCTATCGACTTCCTCAATGGCATCCGGCTCAACATCGCCGTGGATGATGACGGCAAATCCTTTTTTGTGCTGAAAATCAAGGTCCGCGAAAAGATCGTGGCCGACGGCATTGAAGATCCCACCTTCGACATGGCCAACCGTGGCCGTTACGTGGATGCCGGCACCTTCAACGAACTCACCGCCGATCCGGATACCGTGATCGTGGACATGAGAAACCACTATGAGTATGAAGTCGGACATTTTGAAGGCGCCATAGAAGTGCCCTCAGATACTTTCCGCGATCAGCTGCCAATGGCTGTAGATATGCTTGCAGATAAAAAAGACAAGAATATCATCATGTACTGCACCGGGGGGATCCGTTGTGAAAAAGCATCGGCTTACATGTTGCACAACGGTTTTAAAAATGTATTCCACCTCGAAGGCGGTATCATTGAATACACCAACAAAGCCCGTCAGCAAGGACTCCCCATTAAGTTCAAAGGCAAAAACTTTGTATTCGACGACAGGCTGGGGGAACGCATCAGCGACGATATTATCAGTCATTGCCACCAGTGCGGAGCGCCCTGTGATACACATACCAACTGTCTGAATGATGGCTGCCACCTCCTGTTTATCCAGTGCGAATCCTGCGCAAAAAAGTATGATGGCTGCTGCAGCGAATCCTGCCAAACCACCCACGCATTACCTCCGGAACAACAGGCGGAACTGCGCAAGGGAGTGGAAAAAGGACTGATGTTCAACAAATCCAGGAGAAGAAAAATAGAATAAAAAATCCGCCCCGCGTTGTTTCTTCTCGGCAGGGCGGAGTAGCTGACCATAAAATTGAACCGGCCGGATCACTCCGGCCTTTTCTTTTCTATGACCATTCTATCAACCTATATGCGAACTAAAAATGTGAACGTATAGCCCTCCGCGTTATAACGTACTAAAGGGAAAGGCTACACGCCATTCAATCCATTACATCTGATCCTTCTTATTTTTATAAGCACCGTAGAAAATGATCGGGAACACCAGCAGGGTAAGTACTGTGGCAGTAATAAGCCCGCCAATTACTACGATGGCCAACGGCTTCTGTGTTTCAGACCCGATGCCATGTGAGATAGCTGCCGGAATCAAGCCTATGGCGGCCATCATAGCAGTCATCACCACCGGCCGTATACGGCTCTGCACACCCAGTTTAATCGATTCATTCAACGATAGTTTTGCCTCCAGGTTTTTATGGAATACGGAAATAAGGATTACCCCATTCTGAATACAAATACCAAACAATGCAATGAAACCCACACCGGCGGAGATACCAAAATTCATATTGGTTACATGCAATGCCAGAATACCACCTATCAACGCAAACGGCACGTTCATTAACACCAGCCCTGCATCCTTTACACTGCCCAGCATAATAAATAACACCATGAAGATGGCAATGATACTGATTGGCACTACCTGTCCCAGTCGTTGTGTGGCGCGCACCTGGTTTTCAAATTCACCCGTCCAGCCAATGCTGTAGCCTTTTGGTAGTTTCACTACCCGGTTGATTTTCGCCTGCGCTTCAGCAATGGTGCTGCCGAGATCGCGGTCACGAACCGAGAATTTCACGCCGATAAAACGTTTGTTGCTGTCGCGGTAAATGAAAGCCGGTCCGGTAATGGTTTTGATCTCTGCGATCTCTTTCAGCGGTATTTTATTGTTATTGATCGTAGGCACCATCAGGTTGGCGAGGTCATCTTCCGTTTTACGATAGTTCTCATCATAACGGATACGGATATCAAATTTTTTCTCGCCTTCATACAGCTGCGTAGCGGTTTTACCACCAATAGCCATTTCAATAACCGCCTGCGCGTCGCCGGTGGCTACGCCATACTGGGCCATTTTGTTGTCGTCGAGATTGATGCTCATTTCAGGCTGACCAATATTCCGGATCACGCCAAGATCCTTAATACCCTGCACGGTTTTCAATTGCGCTACTACCTGCTGTGAGAGCGATTCCAGCTTCACGAGGTCGTCGCCAAAAATTTTTACGCCGTTGGCAGCCTTGAATCCGGCCACTGCTTCAGAAACGTTGTCGCTGATAGGTTGTGAGAAGTTCAGGATGATACCCGGGTATTTCTTCAGGCGTTGTTCCATCTGGGAAATCAGTTCATCCTGCGTAATCCTGCGTTTCCATTCCTCCTTCGGCGCCAGGTCTACCTGGTATTGTACAAAGTAGAAGCCGTTGGGATCTGTACCATCATTGGAGCGGCCTACCTGTGATAATACCCTTTTAACTTCAGGGAACCCACCGAGGTCCTGGCGGATATCATGCGCCATTTTGGTGCTTTCTGTAAGCGACATACTCATGGGCAGTTCCGTGGTTACCCAGAGGGAGCCTTCATTCAGTTGCGGAAGGAACTCCGTTCCCAGGAATTTGGCGGAAACAAAGGTGAGTACCATGAAAGCCAGTGCCAGCGTAAGACTCAGGCGTTTATTCCGGTAGGTCCATCCAAACCCTTTCATTACAAAACGGTCAAAGAAATTTACCAACGGGTTGTTCTTCTCTTTTACGTTTTTGTTGAGCAATATGGAACACAGTACAGGCACCAGTGTTAAGGTGAACAGCAATGCGCCCAGTAAAGCAAATCCCAGCGTCCAGGCCAGTGGCGAGAACATTTTACCTTCTACTTTCTGGAAAGAAAATATGGGGATCAGGGAGATGATGATAATGAGTTTAGAGAAGAAGATGGCTTTGGCCAGTTCTCCACCGGTTTGCTTGATCCAGCCAAGTTTCGCCATTTTATTGAACCGCTCCATGCCGAACTTGTGGGCCTTATGGTCCAGCATCACGAAGATGCCCTCCACCATCACCACGGCGCCGTCTATGATGATACCGAAGTCGATCGCCCCCATCGACAGCAGGTTGGCGCTCATGCCTTTGAGACGCAGGCACATAAAGGCAAACAACAGGGCCAGCGGAATAATGATGGACACGATCACGGTGGTGCGCCAGTCGGCCATGAACAGGAATACGATCACGGTTACAAAAATGATCCCTTCAGCGAGGTTGTGCATCACCGTATGGGTGCAGAACTCCATGAGGTTATCACGGTCGTAAAACGTTTCCATTTTAATATCATCGGGCAAAATGGTTTCATTCAGCTCTTTCAGTTTTTCTTTCAGGCGGGCGAGTACTTCTGTGGGATTTTCCCCTTTACGCATTACCACAATCCCTTCTACCAGGTCGTCGTTGCTGCCTATGCCTACCTGGCCCACACGCGGGGCGGAGGCTTCGTGTACGTTAGCCAGGTCTTTCACCAGGAGGGGCACACCGTTGATATTCTGAACAATGATGTTGTTGATATCGGGGATACTGTTCAGCAGGCCGATACCACGCACCACGTATGCCTGTCCGTTCTTTTCAATTACATCACCGCCTACGTTCACATTACTTTTGGTAACGGCCTGGTATAATTCCAGCGGCGTGATATCATATTTGGCAAGTCGTACCGGGTCAGCGGAAATCTCATAGATCTTTTCTTGTCCGCCAAAGGCCACTACATCCGCTACACCGGGCACGCTGCGGATCTGCCGGTCTATCACCCAGTTTTGCCAGGTGAGCAGATCGCGGGAGTCGCGTTTGCTGCTTTTCAGGTAGTACCGGAATATCTCACCGGTAGGACCGTAAGGGGGCTGTACTTCGGGGCCGGCGCCCTCCGGCAGACTAATACTCTGCAGCATGTTGTTGACCTGTTGCCGGGCGAAGAAATCTTCCACGTCATCGTCAAACATGATCTTTACTACAGATAGTCCGAACATGGTAACAGAGCGCACGCTGGTTTTCTTTTGTACTGCATTCATAGATACTTCTATGGGCAGCGTTACAAAACGTTCCACTTCCTGCGCGCTGCGGCCGTTCCATTTGGTTACAATCACGATCTGTGTATTGGTAACGTCGGGGAAGGCTTCAATGGGCGTATGCAAAAATGAGAATATGCCTGCTGCGATCAGCGTAGCCACACTGATAAAAACAAACAGTTTGTTCCTCAGCGAAAAAGCGACAATATTTCTAATGAATTTATTCATAAGTCCTGTTCTTTAGAATGCCACTCTGGTCCTTAACCCGATGATATTTACCGGTCCGCGGTCCCTGTTGTAGGCAGGGTGCATCACAAACTGGTAGTCAGGGCTTAAGGCTATATGTAGCCTGGTAATGTTACATTGATAGAAAACTTCGGCAATCATTTCCGGTGCGTAGTTCAGCTGGCCGTCGCCGATCATGAAGCCTGTACCGCCTGCCGCCAGGTAGTTGCGGTGTTCTGCTGATAATCCGTTTACGACCAACGCTGCGCCGGCGTTGTCTTTTCCTGTGCCAGCAGGCGGGTACTGCCCAGTGCCAGTATTCCTATGGAGAACAACTGCTTCATTGTGCGTTTAATCTTTAAGTGCATCGTAGATGAGCAATTGGTTTTTGGAGATCACTTTCTCTTCTGCTGCTAAGCCGGAGGAGATATAAGTAATATCGCCGGCGGTTTTATCTACCTCTACCTCGCGTACGGCTATATTAAATTTGTCTTTAAATACCAGCACATAATTTTTGCTGTTATCAAAGATGACGGCCGCAGAAGGGACGGCTATTTTCCGGTCGTTATCCTGGTATTTTACATATACCGTGGCAAACATTTCCGGTTTCAGCAGCATGTTTTTATTATCGATGCTGATCCTTACCTGCATCGTTTTGGTAGCGGGGTCCAGGAAGTTATAGATCTTGTCGATTTTGCCGCGGAAGGGCTGATCAGGGTAGCTTACCGTTACCACGTCTGCTTCATAGCCTTCTTTGATACGGGCGATATCTGTTTCAAAAACATTGGCCATCACCCACACATCATCCAGCTCGGAGATCGTGAAAATATTGGAGCTGTTATCGGTACGTATCTCCATGTTATTATTGATATTCTTCTCAATAATATAACCGGAAATAGGGGCGGTTACCAGGTAGGTAGCGCCTTTACCTTTGCGGTATATTTTAAACAGGTCGTTGAGCCGGTTAATTTCTGCGTCAGACTTTTGTACTTCTCCTTTGGCATTTACCACATCTTTATCGGTGTTCAAACGACTGTCGAACAGGTCCTGGGCTACTTTGAGGTTTTTGTCTGCCACGTTGCGGTCCGACTTAGCCTGTGCCAGCTGCTTTTCGTAATCAGCAATTTCGGCGCTGTGTATAACAGCCAGTACCTGGCCTTTCTGTACATAGTCGCCCAGCTGTACTTTGATATCTTCCACATACCCGCTCACCAGCGGATATACTTTCAATACCTTCCCGCCGTTGGGGGTAACCTTACCGGATAAACGAACTTCATTCACCACCGGTTGCAGATGTGCGGTATCGATACGGATATTTTTCAGCATGGTATCGCTGAGCACAAAGGTGGTTTTCTCCTGATCTTCTGCCTGGCTGTGTTTACAACCACTCCATAGAATAGTTGCCAGCAGCGAAAAGCCAATAAAAAGGAAAGGCTGTTTCATGCGCTTAATTTTTAAATAATTCTTGTCCTGTTGCATAGTTGAGTTCTTCGTAGGCATTTACCCGGTTGGATAAAAACTTGTTGATATTTTTTGCGTTATCGCTGTAACTGTTGAAGTAATCGATGAACTGAAGAAGGGAGATATTTCCTTTGCTGAAATTCTTTGCCACTTCCGCAATCAGTGTATCAAATTCTCCCTGGAACTGATGCAGGTCAAACCCTTTGTAACGCTTTTCCAGTGCCAATATCCGCTGATAAGCATTCAGTACTTCCGATTGTGCGATGGATTGTTGCTGCAATAGCTGTTGTTGTTCTGCGCCTATCTGGAGCTGTGCGGCGCGGATATTTCCCTGGTTACGGTTCCAGGTGGGTAAGTCAATGCCCAGTGTTAAGCCAACGAAGTTTGGCGTGTAACTGCCTTGCTTATCGTAGGTAGCGCCTACATGAAGATCCGGTACTGCCATTGATTTCTGGAGGCGGTAGTTCAGCTGTGCGGTCTGAAACTGCACGTCGGCCATCCGTACATCCGGCCTGTTCTGCGCTACGCTGTCGAGCAGTGGTTGCAGCTGGATTTTATCCAGGTTATATGAAGCCAGGTCCGCAGGTTGCAGCCGGGCTTCATAAAAAACGCTGGTATGTAACAACTGTTGCAGGTTTTTCTGTGATTCCAATTCCTGTTGTTTCAGATCGGCAAAGTCGTTTTCAATGCCTACCTGTAATGCCTGCAACCTTACGAGATCTGCATGGGCCACGCTTCCTTTCTTATCAGCCGTTACATATGCATCCACAATTTTCTGCAGGTTATCCAGCTGTTCTTTCAACACGGTTTCGCTCTGTTGCTGGTAGTATACATTGTAGAAGTTTTCCCGGAGTTGTAAGCGGAGGGTGCGCACCAGTTCATCAAAGTTGGCTTCGCTCATTTTAGCTGCAGCTGCGGCCAGTTGTATGGTTTTATTGCGTTTGCCTGCCAGCTGGATAAGCTGATCCAGGTTGTATTGTGTTTCGCCGCCGGCGCCTACATTAAACGGTTTGAAATTATTGGTGCTACCAAAACCCAGTACGGTGCTGAAGGAGGGGTTGTTCCACATCTTCGCCTGCCGGATCAGCGCTTTTGAAGCGTCTACCTGGTAGCGTTGCGCCAGTAATAAATAGTTTTTTGTAAGAAATGAATCTTCAACTGCCTGCAAGGTGACAGGTTGAGAAGTGATTTGCGCCTGTGCATGTTGAATAAAGCCCAGGCCGGAAACACACGCTGTTAGGAACAGCATCCTGATAGTTCGCATAATGCCAGATTTCATGGCACAAAGCTCACAAAGGTGAATTAAAGCGGCCTTTAAGGAAGATTAAAAAAAACTTAAAAGAAATTTAAACATGTGGGAGGATCACGGAGAATGTGGCGCCTCCTTCCGGGTTGGAGGTAACAGTAATATGGCCGTTGTGGATCTGCACAATTTTTTTACAGATAGATAAACCCAGACCATGACCGCGGATCTGAAGGGCGTTTTGGCCACGGTAAAAGGGCTCAAATATTTTGTTAATGTCGTCCGGTGGAATACCGATGCCGGAATCTTTTATCTGTACAAGGATATGCTTGGTGAAAAAGTCTATCGACACATGCGCCGTGTTATTCTCAGAAAACTTACACGCATTATCAATCAGGTTCAGGAAAAGGACCTTTAACAAATTCTCGTTTCCATAACAGGTTACCAGCAAATCATTATCGGGCACCTTCATAAAATGGATCTCTACTTTGCTGGAGGTTTTTTGTTTCAGCCGGATCAGGGTGGTCATCTCCATCAGTAACTCATCGATCCTTACATTACCCAATACAAATTCCTGTTGCCGCATTTCGGACTGGGCCAGTTGCAGCAGGCCGTTGGAAAGGTCGGAGAGGTTCTCTGCATCTTCCAGCACGGAAGTGAGTAGTACCAGGTATTCTTCTTTGCTGCGGTCTTTGGATAATGCCACCTGTAACTGGCTGATAATGGCGGCCAGGGGAGTTCGCAGCTCATGGGAGGCATTGCTCACAAAGCTTTTTTGCAGGTGGAACGACTCACTGAGGCGTTGCAGCATGGTGTTAAAGTTGGCGCCCAGCTTAGCTATTTCATCTTTTCCTTTCACGGCTACCTGCGTATCCTGCATGTTGTTGGCGTTGATACTATCTACCTGTTGTACCAGCTGATCGATGGGCTGTACCATTTTCCGGGCAAAAAAGTAACCTACGCCTACCAGCACTATCACGGCGGTAATCAGCTCCAGCAGCAGGATCTGGCTGAGGTTCTGCAGGTTTTGAAAACCATATTTATCAAAGGAAGATACAATTACGATGACAGACACATTGCCTTCTGTATAATAAACGCCTACTACTTCGCCAACGCCTTTGTCGTAGCTGTACAGTTTATTTTCTTTGATGTAGTCGAGTAAACTGGGATGCGTGCGGATGGTAGTGTCTTTCAGATTGCTGTACAGCAGGTCGTAATTGGGGTTGTATACGAGGATGGTTTCTTTATAAAGATCCTGGAAGGTGGTCCGGTCCAGTTTCCGCAGCAGGTCTACCTTTACGTTGCCGTCTTCAATGATCACATTGGCAATGGAACGGGCGCGGTATTCCAGTCTTTCCAGGTATTCCGCCTTCCGTGATTTGGCAGAGAAATAATAGGCCAGCACGGCAAATGCAACGAGCATCAGGGTGGCCGAGAGGGTATAATAAAGCGCTATTTTATATTTGATTTTCAACCGGGCGTGTTATTCTTCAGAAAGATAATAACCCATACCTGTTTTGGTGTGCAGGAGTTTCTGATCAAAATCCTTGTCTATTTTTTTGCGGAGGAAGTTCATATACACTTCAATCACGTTGGTACCGGTATCGAAGTCGATATCCCATACTTTTTCAGCGATGGTGATTTTGGAGATAACCTTGCCTTTGTGCATGGCCAGGAATTCCAGCAGCTGGTATTCTTTGGCGGTGAGGGCAATTTTTTTGCCGCCACGTGTTACGTCTTTTTTCTCCCGGTCTATTTCCAGGTCGGCAATGCTGATTTTGTACTGGGTACCGTGAGTGGCGTCAGAGCCGGCTCTTTTCAGGAATACGCGGATACGCGCCAGCAGTTCACGGAAGTCGAAAGGCTTAACGAGGTAATCGTCTGCGCCCAGCTCAAAAGCCTGCATTTTGTCTTCCATGCCACCGAGTGCGGTGAGCATGATCACGGGAACGCGGTTGTTTTTATGACGGATCACTTCGCACAGCTCATAGCCGTTGTTGTGGGGCAGGTTCAGGTCCAGGATCACCAGGTCGTAATCGTTGCTGGTGGCCAATCCTTTTCCTATGCGTCCGTCGTAGGCTACATCCACATCAAAACCGTTTTCTTCCAGCCCTTTCTTTACGGCATTGGCTACTTTAACTTCGTCTTCAACAACCAGTATCTTTTGCATAGAAAGGGTTTAAGTATTGTTATACAGGTATCCCGAAAGATACCTGTATAACAGAATAACTAACTGATAAGGTTCGCTTCCAGCTGCATTATTTTCTCAAATAACTGCTCATATTGCTGATTGGCCCTGTCCAGGTATTTCTGAACATCCTGGTATTCGTTTTCTACCTGGGCAAATTTAGCTTTATCGTTATAGATTTCAGGAGAACCCAGGCTGGCTTCCAGGCCGGCCTTACGTTCCTTCAGGCTGGCCACCTGGCCTTCTACCTGTGAAAACTGTTTTTGTTGTTTCTGCAGTTCGCGCTGTATGTCTTTGTTGATAGCGCCTTTGCCAGCATCTGCGGCAGGAGCGGAGGCTTGCTGGCGGCTTTCTTTTTTCGTATCTGCGTTATTGTTAGTGGCTTTGGCATTGCCGGGCTGTTGCTGGGCAGCCATTCTTTTTTTCCACTCTTCGTATTCGTTGTAGGTACCTTTGAATTCCTTGATTTCGCCGTCAACGATTTCCCAGATCTTGTTGGCTGTCTGGCTTACGAAGTAACGGTCGTGCGATACCAGTACCAGGCTGCCGTCGTATTTGTTGAGGGCGTCTATCAGCATTTGCACGGAGTTCATGTCCAGGTGGTTCGTGGGCTCATCCAGCATCAGGAAGTTGGCCTGGCTGATAATGGTTTTTGCCAGCGCCACACGGGCCTTTTCACCTCCGGACAGGATCTTGATCTTTTTAAATACATCATCGCCGGTAAAAAGGAAGCAACCTAACAACTGGCGTAATTCCAGCTCTGTGCGGCCGCTGCCAAAGTTTTTCAGTTCATCCAGTATTTCGCTGTTCATGTCCAGTGATTCCAGCTGATGCTGTGCATAGAAGCTGGTTACCACGTTGTGGCCGGGTACCCGTTCACCTTCCATCGGCTCCATACCAAAGATGATGCGCAGGAGGGTAGATTTACCCTTACCATTGGCGCCGATTAAGGCTATTTTATCACCACGGTTGATTTCAGCGCTGGTATTTTTTAAGATCTCTATCTTGCCGAAGCTTTTACTGATGTTATTCAGGGTACATAAGATCTTGCCTGGCGTTTTATCTACGGTGAAGTTTATTTTGATTTTAGACGGGCCGTTATCGGTTTGTTCCACACGCTCCAGTTTATCGAGCCTTTTGGCGATACTCTGCGCCTGGGCAGCTTTGGACGCTTTGGCTTTAAAGCGCTCAATAAAGCGTTCCTGCTGGCGGATATAGTCCTGCTGGTTTTCGTAAGCACGTTGCTGCATTTCGCGGCGCAGTTCCTTTTCCACTTCATAGTCGGCATAAGAACCGGCGTAGTGGTGCAGCTGCTGCTGGTATACTTCCACGATCTTGTTCACCATACGGTCCAGGAAGAAACGGTCATGCGATACAATGATCACGGCGCCGTTGTAACCTACCAGGTATCTTTCCAGCCATTCGATGGAGGGAAGATCCAGGTGGTTCGTGGGCTCATCGAGCATCAGCACATCCGGCTGCTGCAGGATAAGACGAGCCAGGAGCACACGCATGCGCCATCCACCGGAGAACTGGCTGTATGGCCGTTCCAGGTCGGAGGTGGTAAAGCCAAGACCTTCCAGCACCTGCGCCGTTTTGTGTTTCATGTTGTAGCCGTCGAGCGCTTCAAATTCATGCAGTTTATCGCTGAATTCATGCAACAGTTCTTCTGTCTGGCTGTCTTCCAGCTCCCGGGTAATACGCTCAATGTCTTTCTCCAGCTCCAATGCTTTGCCAAAGGCCATCATGCCTACGGTAAGGATAGACTCATCAGTTTCAAAGCTGAGCAGGTCCTGGTTAAAGAAGCCAATCGTCAGACTTTTACTTTTATTAACACTTCCTTTGGAAATGGAATATTCCCCATTGATAATGCGCAACAGGGTAGATTTGCCGGTACCATTCAACCCGATAAGCCCCACACGGTCGCCCGGTTCTATATGCCACGAGGAATCTTCCAGGATAACCCTGGACCCAAACTCAAATGTAATGTCCTGTAATGCGATCAACATAAAAAATAGAAAAATTGGATAAAAAACGTGCAAAGTTAAGGAAAAATGCGGACTTTAACCTACTCAAATTCAGTACTCCTAAGAAACAATCCGGTCATTTTATTTAGTTTTGTTACAAAGTGTAAGATTATGAATTTTAAAGTATGCGTTCCGGTTGGCTTATTAATGCTCAGTGCGGCGCTGTTTGCCTGCAACCAGCAGGCCGCCCCAAAGGAGGAAGAAGCGGCGGCAGGCGCTTCCACCGCATTACAGGCGCCATACAGCCAGGTGTTTTATGACTCACTCGGCGCCGCTATGCAATCGTATTATCAACTTTCGGATGCGCTGGTACAGGCGGACAGCATTGCCGCCAACACTGCTGCTGCGGCGCTCAAAGGGCATGTGGATAGTCTCCCGGTGAACCTCTTACAGATGGATAGCAGCCACCTGGCCAATATTACCGGCATCACCGGCAGCGTAAGCGCCGAATTAGCCGGGCTGGCAGGGGAAACTCAGCTCGAAGGTAAAAGAGCGGCTTTCCAGATGGTATCCGATATGCTGTTCGACCTCGTGAAGAATACGGGCCTGAAAGGTCATACTATTTATCACCAGTATTGCCCGATGGCATTTGATGACAAAGGCGCTTACTGGCTCAGCGACAAAGCAGACATACAGAATCCTTACTTTGGTCATAAGATGCTCACCTGCGGTGAAACCAAAGATAGCCTGAGCTATAAATAATAAGTAATCGTTGGATCGTGCGCAGTAAATCGTAAATTACTTTTGCATTTGCTGCTCATGATTTACGGTATGTTCACACGATATAGTCCCTTTTTATTGTTCTTCTTTTTGCTATGTTTCTTCCATGAAACAGCGGGACAGCAATTTACCGTAAGCGGTTTTATTAAAGACAGTACCAATGGTGAATCGCTTCCCGGCGCCACCGTGCAGGTGCTGCATTCCACAAACGGAGTACATACCAACAACTACGGATTTTATTCTATTACACTGCCGGCCGGCAACTACATCCTGCTGTATTCTTTTCTGGGCTATGAATCCAAAGCAGTAGCGCTTACCCTGGATGGGAATACCACCCAGCACCTGCAACTGTACCCACGTTCGTACCAGGCAAGGGAAGTGGTGATCACCGACAAAAGAAAAGATGCCAATGTAAAAAGTACCGACATGGGCAAGGCGGAGTTAACGGCGGTACAGATAAAGAAATTGCCCGCATTAATGGGAGAGGTGGATGTGCTCAAAGCCCTGCAGCTCATGCCGGGCGTACAGGCCGCCGGAGAAGGCAATGCCGGTTTTTATGTGCGCGGTGGCGGAGCCGATCAAAATCTTATCCTGCTCGATGAAGCACCGGTGTATAATACGGGCCATCTCTTTGGCTTTTTCTCCGTGTTCAATGCAGATGCTATCCGGAGCACCACGCTCATCAAAGGCGGTATGCCAGCCAATTACGGCGGTCGGTTATCCTCTGTGGCGGATATCGCCATGAAGGAAGGGAATAATAAAAACTTCCAGGGAGAAGGGGGAATCGGGCTGATTTCTTCCCGGTTGTCTTTCCAGGGACCGCTAAAAAAAGATAAAGCCTCTTTTATTGTCAGCGGCCGCCGCACTTATATCGACCTGGTCACAAAACCATTCATTAATAATACTTCGTATAAGGGTTCGGGTTATTACTTCTACGACCTGAATGTAAAGATGAACTACGCCATTTCAGATAAAGACCGTATTTACCTGAGCGGTTATCTTGGAAAAGATGTATTCAGCTTTAATAACCAGGACCGTTCGTTTGATGTAAAGATCCCCTGGGGCAATACCACGGCTACTTTGCGGTGGAATCATGTATTCAGTCAGAAGTTGTTTGCCAACACCTCCCTCATCTACAACGACTATAAATTTCAGTTCAGCGCCCTGCAGAATAATTTTGATATCAGGCTGTCTTCCGGCATCAGTGATATGAACCTGAAAACAGATTTCGACTACTATGCGCATGTGAAGCATCATATCCGTTTTGGCGGCAACTATATCTATCACACTTTTACGCCGTCTACCATCAGCGGGGAGCAGGATTCCACCAGGTTCTCCCCGGAGAACGTGTTTAAGAAATATGCCCATGAAGTGGCGTTGTACCTGATGGACGACTGGGAAATATCTCCCCGGCTGCAGCTGAACGTGGGCGTGCGTTACAGCGGTTTTATGCAGATAGGCCCCTATACCCGCTACACCCGTGATGCAGCAGGGAATAAAACCGACAGCATCGTGTACCGGCGCTGGCAGCCGATATCCCGTCATGGTGGCTTTGAGCCGCGGGTTATCCTGCGATGGTCGTGGAACGAGGAAAGCTCCGTAAAAGCTTCTGCCACCCGTAACTACCAGTTTATTCACCTCGTATCCAACGCAGGAACTACTTTGCCAACAGATGTTTGGGTGCCCAGCACCTACCTGGTGCAGCCGCAGATTTCCTGGCAATATTCCGCCGGCTACTTCCGCAACTTCAATAACAACATGTATGAAGCGTCTGCAGAGATATATTACAAGAGCCTGCAAAACCAGATTGAATACCGGGAAGGGTATACACCTTCATTGAATGATCCGGAACTGGACTTCGTTTTTGGAAAGGGGGAGGCTTACGGAGTGGAATTATTTGTAAACAAAAAGAAGGGGCGGTTTACCGGCTGGCTGGGCTATACACTGGCCTGGACGTGGCGGCAATTTCCCGCGCTGAATGATGGCAACCGTTATCCCGCGAAGTACGATCGCCGGCATGATTTGTCGCTGGTAGGCACCTACGACCTGAGTAAACGGTGGACCGTGTCGGCTGTGTTTATTTACGGCAGCGGTAATACCACTACGTTACCGGAAAAGTTCTATTTTATAGAAGGTACGCTGGTACAAGGTTACGGCAGCATCAACTCCTACAGGCTGGATGCCTATCACCGGCTGGACCTGTCGGCCATATATACACCGGCGCCTAAAAGGCCCAATAAGCGCGTTAAAGGCAGCTGGACATTCTCTGTATATAATGTTTACAGCAGGAAAAATCCTTATTTCATTTACTTTGACCAGGAGGGGAGCGCCGTAGATGGCACGTTGAAGGTAAGTGCGAAGCAGGTATCGTTGTTTCCGGTGTTACCGTCTGTGACATATAATTTCAGGTTCTGATCCGGAATTCAAAGGGGTGATAGTACGGTAAATTCAAAAGAGGGGATAGTACATACAAATGGGGTGATAGTAGGGGCATTATCTCACTAAGCAGTACCTGATGATTCCTACCAGAGCCGCCACTATAGCAATGAACTGCGCAATGGCGGCATAGTGTACTGATTTGTGAATGGTGTTGATCAGTTCTACTTTGACGTCCTGGATAGTGCCGGATAGCTCCGATTTAACCTTTTGAATATCCAGCGTTAGTTCTGATTTGACCCTCTGGATATCCAGCGTTAACCCTGTTTTAACAGCCGACAGCTCGTCTTTAGTGGCCATCAGATCCATGCGGGTAGCAAGCGTGTGGATATCCTGCTTAAGTTCATTTTTAACAGCGGATAGCTCCTCTCGGGTAGCCATCATATCCATCCGGGAGGCAAGCGTGTGGATATCCTGCTTTAGTTCGTTTTTAACGGCCAATAACTCGCCTTTATCAGCCAGTTGCTCAATTTTCGCGGATGATTTCTTCTCATAATGATCATCCAGCGCGTTTACAACTTCCAGGGCTTTGTCGTCCGACAAATGCAAATCCTTGCGGAAGATGTCATACAATTTTAAGTTCCCGATTGTCATATGTAATGGTTTTATATTACAGGATTAAAACTAATTTATTCTTTATTCCGATATCGCAATTATTACAGATATTTCTTTTAAATATATCAAATGCAGCTTCCCGTTATTATTTATTAAATACGAATGATATTTTGAAGTAAATGAACTAAGAACAGCGCCTGGATTATTACCTGGATAGCGCTCCCATACCTTATTGAATCTTGCGTGCCGGATGATTTTGCAGATGCTATCCGACTACGGGAGCAGTCCTATGCAGGGGAGATATTTACATATCTTATATTATACCTGTAGTAAAGACAATGATAAGCCATAGTTAAGCTGTATCTTATAGATATGACTTATATACGGCTTAACTATGACTTAACTATGGCTTATCTATGGGTTATCCTATAAGGACGGATGCCTGGAAATTGACCCGGGTGGAAAGTAATAGTGCCCTTATTGTAATGGTTTATAATTATAAATGTATAATTCAACTGTATTCACACCGCTGTATAAATATTTATTTTTAAAATCCTTAAGTTCAAGGACATGGTTATCTAAATGCTAACAAACTATTTCTTAACTTCGCAAACATTTTATAAAGGAAATATAGCCCATATGAAAAAGTATGGCGCTAACAGCAAAACGTATGATAAATATCACTTTTCCGGATGGCGCAGTTCGTCAGTATGAACCAGGAGTAACTGCATTGGACATTGCCAAATCCATCAGCGAAGGATTGGCACGCAAAGTATTGGCAGCAAATGTTAACGGGCAGGTAGTGGATGCTACACGCCCGATTTTGACGGATAGCACGCTGCAGCTGCTGACGTGGGTGGATAAGGATGGTAAAGCAACAATGTGGCATTCCTCGGCGCATCTGATGGCCGAAGCACTGGAAGCCCTGTACCCCGGCGTAAAACTCGGCTATGGCCCTTCAATTGAAAACGGATTCTATTACGATATTGATTTGGGCGACCGCACGATTTCTGAAGAAGACCTGAAAGCGATCGAAGCTAAAATGGTGGAGTTGTCTAAACATAACAGCGAATACGTGCGCAAAGACGTAAGTAAGGCAGATGCGCTGACTTACTTTACTGAAAAAGGCGATCCGTATAAAATAGAAACGATCAATGAACTACCTGATGGAAGCATCACTTTCTATACCCAGGGCGGATTCACAGATCTTTGCCGCGGACCGCACATTCCGAATACCGGCTTTATCAAATCTATCAAGCTTACCAGCATTGCAGGCGCTTACTGGCGCGGCAGTGAAAAAAATAAGATGCTCACCCGCATCTATGGCATCACCTTCCCCAATCAGAAAGAGCTGGATGAATACCTGGCCCTGATAGAGGAAGCCAAGAAACGTGATCACCGTAAACTGGGTAAGGAACTGGAATTGTTTGCCTTCTCTGAAAAAGTAGGTTTGGGTTTACCGATGTGGTTACCCAAAGGCGCCATGTTGCGCGAACGCCTGCAGCGTTTCCTCCAGGAAGCCCAGCTGGCCAGCGGTTACCTGCCGGTAGTAACACCGCATATCGGGAATAAAAACCTGTACGTGACTTCAGGCCACTACGAAAAATATGGTAAAGACAGTTTTCAGCCAATCCATACACCGGAAGAAGGTGAGGAGTTTATGCTGAAACCCATGAACTGCCCGCATCACTGCGAACTGTATAAGGTATCGCCAAAGTCGTACAAAGACTTACCCGTGCGTTTTGCCGAATTCGGTACCGTATACCGTTATGAGCAACATGGTGAACTGCATGGTCTTACCCGTGTAAGAGGGTTTACCCAGGATGATGCGCATCTGTTTTGCCGCCCCGACCAGGTGAAAGAAGAATTCCAGAAAGTGATAGACCTGGTGATGTATGTATTCAACAGCCTTAGCTTTACGGATTTCACTGCCCAGATCTCGCTGCGCGATAAAGACGATCGCAGCAAGTACATCGGAACCGATGAAAACTGGGATCTGGCGGAACAGGCCATTATTGAATCTGCGGCAGAAAAGGGTCTTAGCACCGTAGTGGAATATGGCGAAGCGGCTTTCTATGGTCCTAAGCTCGACTTTATGGTGAAGGACGCGCTGGGCCGCAAATGGCAGCTTGGAACCATCCAGGTGGATTATAACCTGCCGGAACGCTTTGAACTGGAGTACATCGGGGCTGATAACCAGAAACACCGCCCGGTAATGATCCATCGTGCGCCATTTGGTTCACTGGAGCGCTTTATTGCGGTACTGATCGAACACTGCGCCGGTAAATTCCCGTTGTGGTTAGCGCCAACACAGGTGAAGATCCTGCCTATCAGTGATAAAAGCCAGGCGTATGCAGAAAAAGTAGCAGAATTGCTAAAAAAAGCGGAAATTCGCGCTGAAATAGATGACAGAAGCGAAAAAATAGGCAAGAAGATCCGGGAAGCAGAGCTGGCAAAGATTCCGTACATGCTCGTACTCGGTGAAAAAGAAGCAGCCGATGATGTAGTAGCCGTTCGTCGTCAGTCAAAAGGTGATTTGGGAACTATGCAACTCGGGCAGTTTACCGCCATGATAAACGAAGAGGTAGCAAACCGGAAGCCAATTGAGTAACATCGCATAAATGTGGAAAAAAGGTATATAAAACAATGAACATTACTCGATTGAGGTATGTTAATTGCTGTAATTTTCCCCGTATTTTTGTAAAGATTGTTTTTGGTCCCTGGACGATATGTGGACCACGGACTAAATGGACAATTAATTAATTAATTTTATTTTTCTTAATGCAACAAAGACCCAGACCAAGCAGTTTTGGCGGCAACAACCGGGGAAGAAACCCCAACTTCCGCAGGGAACAACAACAAGAACATCGCACCAACAGGATGATACGCGTTCCTGAGGTACGACTTGTAGGTGAAAATATTGAGGTAGGTGTCTACAAAACAGAGGATGCACTGCGTATGGCTGAGGAACAGGGTTTAGACCTGGTGGAGATTTCCCCGAATGCTGTGCCTCCCGTTTGTCGTATCATCGACTACAATAAATTCCTCTACGAAAAGAAAAAGAAGGAAAAGGAAATGAAGGCGAAGGCGCACAAAAGTGAAGTGAAGGAAATTCGCTTTACGCCTAACACCGACGACCATGACTTCGATTTTAAAGCGAAACATGCTGAAAGCTTCCTGAAAGACGGTAACAAGGTAAAAACCTATGTACAGTTTAAAGGACGTGCCATCATGTTTAAGGAACGTGGTGAATTGATTCTCCTGAAGTTTGCTGAAAGGCTGGCAGAAGTAGGTGGTCTGGAAAGTATGCCTACTATGGAAGGTAAGCGTATGATCGCCATCTTTGCCCCTAAAGCAGCGAAAAAGAAGGAAAAAGAACCTAAGGAACCAAGAGAACCGAGGGAGCCAAGAGAACCGAAAGAAGCAAAGGCGCCCGTTACGCCTCCAGCCGCTGACGCAGCAGGAGATGCGAACGCATAGCCGATGGTTATATCACATTAAAAAGCAGCACAGCAGGGTATCATACCTTGTTGCGCTGCTTTTGCTTTTAGCGTGTAACCCAGGCTAATTATTATCAGAAGGGCTGTTTGCCAACAGGTAGGCAAGCGTTTTTTCGCGCATCCGCTCTACGTCTCGGGGATTTACCGGCATATCCGCTTCCTTGCCCATATCATCCCAGATCCTGATCTGGATGTATTGATGAAATAAAGGATCGTTGCGGAATGCCAGCGCCTCTTCTTCGTTCATGGGGCCACCCTGGTATTCCAGGGTTTGCTTGCTGGCTTCGGAGAGAGTGTCGTAATAGGCGCTGTCGGACCAGGTAAGATAGCGCTTTGCTGCAACATGGCTGCCCACCAGTTGCGCCATACGTTCCGGAAAGCCGCATTCCAGGAGGAAAGCGCTGCCCAGGTCATCGTGTGCACGGGTACCAAGACCGCCCATCTGGGGGGCATTTTCAAAAAAGTGACCAATATCGTGCAGGAACGCGGCAATGATCATTTCATCGTCAAAGCCGGTGCTTTCTGCTATCAGCGCTGCCTGCATCATATGCATCAGCATCGTTACCTGCTCGCCATATTCCTGGTGGCCATATGCATGGTACAGATCGAAAATTTTATTGATCACAGATTGGGCATGTAATTCACTACCGGTCATTTTCGTACGTTTATAAGGGTTAGTACAGTTTTTTTCATAGTATGCCGTGGCATTATCGCAAATGTAATAGCTGCAACTGCTTTATCAGCATGCCTTATGTTATGTTTTTATTAATACCCGGAGTGATTTTCAAACGCCAATAATCCTTTACCTTTGCCCTTTACGATTACACAAAACTGAACCTTTGCTAAAAAAAGAACTGCGCGTCATACTGGTGTCGCTGATTGTTAGCTTTATTCTAACGGTCGCGAAATTCTCGGCGTACTTTATGACCCATTCTGTGGCCATCCTTTCTGATGCCCTGGAATCCATTATTAACGTGGTGGCAGGTGGTTTTGCCTGCTACAGTATTTACCTCGCCAGTAAGCCGAAAGATGCCAATCATCCTTACGGGCATGGCAAAGTGGAGTTCTTTTCGATCGGCTTTGAAGGCGCTATGATCTTTATCGCCGGCGTGTTGATCCTCGTGAAAACGTTCCAGTATTTTATCCTGCCACGCGAACTGCACCGGATAGAAAACGGTTTATGGGTAATAGGCGCTACCACTGTTGCCAACCTGCTGCTGGGACTGTACCTGGTGCGCTCCGGCAAGCAGCTTTCTTCTATTACTATTTCGGGAAACGGGCAGCATATCATGACCGATGTATACAGCAGCGCCGGGTTGATTGCAGCACTGATCGTAATTCATTTCACCGGCTGGACCTGGCTGGATCCTATGGTATCATTGGTGATGGGCGGGTTGATCCTCGCTAAGGGATACCAGTTGCTGCGCCGTTCTATTTCCGGGTTAATGGATGAAACGGATATGAAAATAGTGGACAAGGTGATCACTATTTTATCAGCCCACCGCAGGGAGAACTGGATTGATATTCATAATATGCGTGTACAGCAGTATGGTAATAATTATCATATTGATTGCCATGTAACGATGCCTTACTACCTGGAGCTGAATGATGCGCATGATGAAATGAAGAAGATTGAAAAGCTCGTGAATGAAGGGTTTGCCGGTAGCGAGGTGGAGTTTTTTATTCATATGGATCCCTGTATTCCTTCCTGTTGCCACTACTGCCTGAAAGGAGGATGCCGGGTCCGGAGCCATGCATTTACCGGCGAAATAATATGGACCCGTGATAACGTACTACCCAACAGGAAACATGGATAGTAATATATCTTGCTAAAAAAACCAGCATAACTGATACAAGCTATGCTGGTTTTTTTATAGTAAGATGTTTAATTGTTTATTCTTCTCCCGCTTCTTCACCATCACCGTGACCAATGATATCACGTATAGGTTTTACTGCCTGGTAAATACCGCGGTTGTATTTGTTTCCCAGGATAACAAGGGTGGTAGAGTCCTGTATGAAACGGTAGAACACCGTATTATTACCATGCCACCAGCCGTTGTGATAAATGATATTTTTTGTGCTGTCGGGATATACCATGAGTCGCCATCCCAGTCCGTAATTGCGGACACCGGGTTTCTCATTGCTGTAAGGAGTGTAGGCGGCCTTTAAGGTAGTTTCGTTCAGGAACTGGCCGGAATAAAGCGCCTGGTCCCATTTGAGCATATCCTGGGCGCTGCTGTAAATGCCCTTATCACCCATTACGCCGTCGAAATAAGTATCCGGTTCAAACTGTCCGTTATATTTATGGCTATGGGTTTGATGCGCGCGCACAGCAGAGGAGGGGTCGTATACAAAAGTACTGGTCATATGCAGCGGCCCGAAAATGGTTTGCTGCATGAAGTCGGCATATCTTTGTCCGCTTACCTTTTCAATAATGGAAGCAAGGAGGAGATAGTTGGTGTTGCAATACTGGAAATGTGTACCCGGCAAATGCTGCATGGCGGGCTTATGTTGTTCCATTAATTTGATCACCTCGCCGTTGGTAATAAAGTTGGCTTCCTCTTTCCATAAACTATCGCAGAAGTAAAGATAGTTGGGCAGGCCGCTCCGGTGGTTCAGGAGCATACGGACATTGATTCCTTTATAAGGAAATCCGGGAAAGAATTTTTGCAGGGAATCTTCCAGGCTCAGCTTCTCATTTTGTACCAGCCACATCACTGCTGCGCCGGTAAAGGTTTTTGTTACAGAAGCCAGCTGAAAAGAAGAACTGTCTATCACCGGTGTTTTAGTCCGGGAGTTTTCATATCCATGATATTTTTCAAAGATAACCACCCCTTTCCTTGCCACTATGATGGCGCCGTTAAAGCCGCTGCGTAGCAGCTTCCCGTTGTAAAATGCTTCCAGTTCCTGTTGCATTTGCTTCGTACGCGGTGATTTAAGGATAGCTTCTTTTTCCGAAGCTGATAGTCCCATAGTAAAGCGTACTGAATCTGCTGCTGCTTTCTTTTTACTTTCTTCCCTTCTTGCTGCATTGCTCTGACAGCTGGAGATAATTGCAATTCCCGATATGGTTAAGATAATACTTAATGCTTTCAATCGCTTCATTAGAGGAGTTGTGACTACTTTCTTAATTCAATTTCCGACCCAAAAATACAAAGCGCTAAATTTAGACTCAAAGTAAAAGACTGCCAAATAAAATCAGTGATTTCTGATTCTTTTAATTGATTTTTAAGCAAAAAAGCGAGAAAAACTTTAAAAATTATCTCTGATTGTTCTGTTTTTTTGATAAAATCGAATTGATTCCCCTGCTATTTGAATATTCCTCAACTTCGAGTAGGTTTGTGCCCTGTTTCCCCGCTATCAGCAATTATTAAGCCAATTGCAACATAGAGATACACATATAACTTAGTATAATATTATGGACCAGCAAAAGTCGACAAGTTATCCGAAAGAGAAGATCAGCATTTTATTATTAGAGAACATCAGCGATGCTGCGGTGGCAGAATTTACTACGGCAGGATACCAGGTGCGCAAACTATCGGGCGCACTGAGCGAGGAAGATCTTATTAAAGAAATCAAGGATGTTCATCTACTGGGCATCCGATCCAAAACCAAAGTTACCCGTAAAGTGCTGGAATCGGCCAGGAAACTGCAGGCCATTGGTTGTTTCTGTATCGGTACCAACCAGGTTGACCTGAAAGCTGCTACAGAGCACGGTGTAACCGTTTTTAACGCACCTTATTCCAATACCCGTTCAGTGGCTGAGCTGGTAATAGGCTTGTCTATTATCCTCATCCGCCGTATCGTGGATAAAAACAATGCAGCACATAACGGCATCTGGCTGAAAGAAGCCACGGGCAGCTATGAGCTAAGAGGTAAAACACTGGGGATTGTAGGTTACGGCAACATCGGTAGCCAGGTGAGCGTACTGGCAGAAGGGATGGGAATGAACGTGATCTATTACGATGCAGAAACCAAACTGCCACTCGGTAATGCAGAACAGCAGCGCACCCTGAAAGAACTCTTCAACAAGGCAGATATTGTTTCCCTGCACGTACCTTCCAGCAAAACCACGGCGAATATGATCACCGCAGAAGTGCTGGCAGATGCAAAGCCCGGGGCTATTTTTATTAACTATGCCCGCGGTGAGGTAGTAGACCTGGAAGCACTGAAAGATGCACTGGAAAGTGGTCGCCTGTCCGGCGCCGCCATCGACGTATTCCCCGTAGAACCGGAGAAGAATGGCGCCGCATTCAGCACGCCGCTGCAAAAATTATCCAACGTAATCCTCACGCCGCATATCGGCGGAAGCACAGAAGAAGCGCAGCACAACATCGGGCTGGACGTGAGCAGTAAAATGCTCAACTACCTGGAAAAGGGCGCGAGCTTTGGCTCCCATACGGTACCGGCTATCAGCGTGCCGCCTATTGAAAACACACACCGTATCCTGCATATTCATCAGAACGTGCCGGGGGTATTGTCTGCTATCAATACGGCTTTATCTGCCAACAAGATCAACATCCTGGGGCAGTACCTGAAAACCAATGACCAGATCGGTTATGTAGTACTGGATGTGGATACCAGGTTATCACAGGAGGCGCTGGCTTTGCTGAAGGAAGTGAAGCATACGATTAAAACGAGGTTATTGTATTAATAAAAGCAACAACGGATTTGCGGGCGAACGGTTTCAGTTTCCCGCAAATCCGCCATGCTCACCCACCATATCCCCCCGTTCACCGATTCTTTTTACTCATATACATTTTTTCTGCCCGTATTTTCAAAATTCTTTGTTAACCTTGTAGTGCAACTGAAAAAATTAGCACATGAAAATGAACAGGGCACTGACAGCAGGAGCAGGGGTAATAGCCGGTCTTTTGTTGTATATAAATGCTTCCGCACAAGATAGTGAACCGAATAAATGGGCGCCAGCCAATATTAAAATCGACGGACAGGCTACTGAATGGCCCAAACCCCTGCAGTTCTATAACAACGTAACCAAGTTATTTTACACCATAGCCAACGACCAGGAAAATTTATACGTAATCGTTAGTGTTCCTGATCCGCAGAGCCAGATGAAAATTATGCGTTCCGGACTTACTGTTTCCATCAATGTTACCGGGAAGAAAAAAGGCGGCGCGGGTATTACATTTCCGCTCACTTATAATATAAATACCGGTGCGCCCGATGTACCGGAAGAATCCAGGGCGCTCATTGCAGGCGAATTAAAGAAACAACTCCTGGCGAACGTAAAGGAGATTAAAGTAGAAGGATTCGACAGCATCCCGGATGGCAATATTCCGGTGAAGAATACGTTTGGTATTCAAACCACCTCCTCATATGATGCCGCCGGTAACCTGGTATGTGAACTGGGTATCCCATTGAAAGTGCTGGGCATTCCCGCCGGAAGTGATAAGCCCATTGCCTATCATTTTAAGGTAAATGCTTTGAAGAGAGAGGATAAAAAAGAACTGGAGGCTAAAAGGGCCAAAGGAGAAAAGCCCCCAATGCCGGGTGAGTATGCGGACAATTTCGCCATGTATTATTCAGCCGACTTCTGGACACGCCAAACACTGGCCACCCAAAAGTAAGCCAATCTGACTACCATCGTCTTAACTGTTTTTATGTATAAAAAACTGTTTTCTGCGGGAACTACAACGATATTGGCGGGCGCCTTGTGTACAGGCGCTTTTATGTCCTGCCACAAAGACAAACCAGCCTCTCCGCCACCTGTTGACATTACAGACGCCCTGAAGAAGGACTCCCTGAAATACCTGATGTACCAGATTATGCAGGTAACCTACGGCGATGGCGGACGAACCGTCAGCAAAGGATTGCCTACCTATTACTGGTATGCCGGTGTACCGCAGCTGGATCCCCTGGCCAGCAAGTATACGGATGCAAACGCGCTGCTGACGGAGATGAAAGGCTATGTCATTAACCCGGCTACCAATGCGGCATACGATCATTACAGCTTCCTGGATGAAGATGGTACTATCACCAATCAGCTGATGAACGGCATATCGGAACAGAATGCCGCTGCAAATCCCTCCAAACTGGGATTTGACATCGGCTTCGCTGCCGGAGCAGACGCCAGTAAAGTCAGGTTGTTTGTAAAGTATGCAGATAAGAACAGCCCGGCCGGTAAGGCAGGCGTTTTAAGAGGGTGGGAGATCATTTCCGTAAACGGCAATACTAATTTCTCCAGCGCTTCATCTGCCATTAACTCGCTTTATAATACTATTTCAACGGCATCCACTATCGCGCTGGGATTTAAAAAACAGGATCAGACTACGGTTACCCTCACTATCAATGCAGCTACCTATAATATAAACCCGGTGCTGTTTGATACTGTTTATACCGTTAAAAATACCGCCAACATAAATATCAAGGTGGGCTATTTTGCGATGTATACGTTTTCAAGTGTGACCAATGATGCCGGGAATGCTACTGCTACCAAAACGGCTTTGGATCAGACAATCGCCAAATTCAAGGCACAGGGCATAAAACAGCTGATCGTGGATTTCCGGTATAACGGTGGTGGAGCCACGTCTACAGCGGAGTACCTCGACAATGCCTTTGCTCCTTCTTCCGCTGCCGGTAAGGTGATGTATACCTATAAGTATAACGACAAGATCATGCAGAACCTGGCCGCTACCAAACTGGATGCACAGGTGAACTTTGCCTCTGCTACAGGCGGCATGGGCCTGGATAATGTATTTTTTATTGTATCCGGCGAAACTGCTTCTGCCAGCGAATTAACGCTGAACAATCTTAAACCGTACATGAATGTAAGGCTCATCGGTAAGAAAACATATGGGAAACCAGTTGGCTTTATTGATTTCAATATCACGATGTATGATAATGATCATAAGCCGGTATATCTCGCGGACCTGTATGCCATCAACTTTGAAACCATGAATGCCAATGGAAACGGCGGCTACTACACCGGCATCCCGGTAGATGCAGAAGCTGTTGACTATGTAAATATCGCATGGGGTAACACAACTTCAGATCAGAACCTGCAACAAGCCATGAACTATATTTCAACAGGCAGTTACCTGGATCTTCGCAGCAGCGCGAGAATCAGTGCAGCGGCTGGTAATGATTTACGTGAGGCGATTCCCAATATCACGCCCACCAGAGGATTTAACGGAATGGTTGACTTCAGGCTGAGCAGGAAAGTAGCAGGGCTTCAATAACATATAACCCTTAGCTGGTTAATTGAAAGCCGCATGGATCGAAAGATTCACGCGGCTTTTCTGTTTTGGGAGATAATGAAAAAGTCCGGATACGTATACCCGGATGTATCAGCGGTGACCCAGTTTACGGATCATATCTTCAGACATATCTTCTGAATAAACACCATACCCATACATCAATACGCCTTTGAGTCCGGATTTGGTTTCAATGGCATACACTACTGCCTCATCGCCGGGGTCACTATCTCCTTCAAAACGATAGGTTTCTGTAATTTCAAAATCCTCTGGATGCACATTCCCGCTGTTACACTGAATACTGTCGAAAACAAGATTGAAATCGGTGGTGTATCCGCGTTTGCGCAGATCTTCCATAGCCGCTGTTACGGTGTCGTACACTTTCATATAAAAACAATTTCCGGTTTACAAATGAAACGGCACTAAGTTATAAAACAAAAAGCATAAAGCCGGGTGGCCTTATGCTTTTTGTTTTATGATCGGGTATCCGTTATTACCGGATAACGGTAACTTCTCCTTTCAGTACGTTGGAGGATCCGCCGGCTACTTTCTTGTAGGAAAGCCACCATACGTAGGTGCCAATATCCACCGGAACTCCCTTGTATTTACCATCCCATCCTTTATGGTTGTCGGACGACATAAAGATCAGTTCACCCCAGCGGTTAAAGATCCGCAATTCGTAGTCGAACATTTGTCCTCTTACTACTGGTCTGAATACATCATTACGTCCGTCGCCGTTTGGTGAGAAGGCGTTTGGTAAGGTTGGTTTAGGTTCACATTCTATAAAGCCTACTGTAATGTCGTCGGTAGCCGATCCGCAATCGTTGAATACGGTTACGGTATAAGTACCTCCGTTGGTAACGGTAAGGGATGGGCCGCCGGAGCCGTTATCCCAGCGTACACCGGTAATACCACCACCTTCAGCGCGCAGTATGAGTGTTTCACCTTTACACAGGGTAGTATCTCTTCCCAGGTTGATAACCGGTAAACCGGTGATGTTTACTTTCACGCTGTCGAGGAACACACGTTGACAGTATTTATCCATCACTGCCAGTTTATAGTTGCCGGCCTGAGAAATTTGTTTAACCGGGTTAGGATCGCCGTCGTTCCAGAGATAAGAAATTGCATCCGGGTTGGTACCGTCCAATGTAATGGCGCCACCAGGGCAGATATTCCTGTCGGGTCCCAGCTCCATTGTGAGCGCTGGTTTCATTCTCACATTCACGGTATCTCTTACTACGCAGTTATCTCTGCTTACGGCTACCCAGTATCCGCCTGGTTTGTTTACCACGATAGAGTTGCTGGTTTCACCTGTCTGCCATTTGATACGGCCGCCGTTTGAATTAACGGTGAGCATAATGGACTGGTCCGGACAGATAGACGTGTCGCGGCTGAGGCTAATATCTGGTGGAGGATTCACGCTCACTTTCACGGTATCAATGGTGATACATCCTGACTTCATCACTTTTACCCAGAATTGTTCCTGTGTTCCTACCAGGATAGAAGGTTCAGTAGAACCGTTACTCCAGAGATAGGAGCCACCACTTACATAGGCATCCAGTTTTACGGTTTGGCCGCGGCAGATGGTTGTATCAGGGATATCGACCAGTGGCGTTGGTACCAGACCTACATGAATGGTATCGGTAGTGGCACATTCGCCGTTGCTTACATTTACCCAGTAGGTGCCTGCCTGGTTAATATTGATCCGCTGCGTGGTTGCGCCGGTAGACCATTTAATCTGGTAAGCAAAGTTAGCAGGGCCTGCATCCAGTACCAGGTTGTTACCGCCACAGATAGTGGTATCGTTACCCAGGTTCACCATTGGCTTCTGAATGTAGCTCAGGTTGTAAGTCACGGTATCGGAAGAGCAACCCGTTCTGCCATCTGTAATAATAAAGGAAGCAGAAGTAGCGCCGTTCAGGTTGAACACGTTGTTGCTTTGTGTTCTTGGTAATCCTGTTACTGCGTTGGCCGGCGTAACTGCTACCAGCGTATAGCTGGGCAGGTATACATTGCCAACTTTGCGTAAAGCGATCCTGCCGTTGTCGGAACAGTTGGATGGCAGGGTAGCTTCCAGTTGCGGTTTATCGCAAGGCTTAATAATTACACGTTGGATAACGTCGTTGGCTTTATTGCCGCAGGCATCCATGATAGTCCATCTTCTTACAATCGTATATCCGTTACAGATATCTTCCACATATGGATCTTCTGTATAGATAGCTCTTTTCGGGAAGCTGTTATCACAGTTGTCTGTTGCGGTTAATACCGGTGCTGTTGGGATTTTATCCTGACAGTAGATTTCCACATCTGCCGGAGCAGGCATGATCACTGGTCTGGTGGTGTCTTTTACGGTTACCACCTGTGTGATGGTAGTGGTATTACCACAGGCATCTTTAGCAATCCAGGTTCTGATGATGCGGTAGTTACCCGCACATTCGCCTGGTGTTCTTTCGGTAGTGATCCTGCGGGATACACTAAGACCATTTCCAATGCTGCTGCAGTTATCAGATACCTGTACATCAGTAGCAGGAGCGGGGATGTTATCACAGCTCACTGTTGTGTCGGCAGGAGGCATCACGGTGAATACCGGTTTAGTAGTATCCTGAACGGTAATGATCTGCTGCATCACTGATTTGTTGCCGCATTCGTCGGTAGCAGTCCAGGTTCTTGTTTCCCGGAAGTTACCGGCGCAGTTGCCTGGTAATTTCACGGTTTTGGTACTGGTGAATACCTGGATGCTGCCGCTGCAATTATCGGTGGCGGTGATCGCAGGCCATGCCGGTACCTTATCGCAATCTACTACGGTATCTTTCGGAGCAGGCATGCTGAATACCGGTCTGGAAGTATCCTGTACCCTGATGATCTGTTGTACTGCACGTGCATTACCACATTCATCAAAGGCTGTCCACTTACGGTAGATCACGTAGTTGTTATTACAGTTGTTCGTGTTATGAGCTGCAGAGTCTTCAGGCACTACTGTAATTACGCCTGGCGTGCAGTTATCGGAGGCTGTGAGATTAAATCCGGCAGGGATCTTATCGCAATCCACGGTGGTATCAGCAGGTGCTGCCATGTTGAATACCGGTGCGGTCATGTCTTTCACGGTGATCACCTGTTTCAGGGTCACGCCTGTATTACATTCGTCTTTGGCGGTCCAGGTGCGGATCAGCAGGTAGTTGTTGGTACAATTGCCTGGCAGATCCTGGCGAACTTCCACTACGGGAACAATGATTTCTCCTGCGCAGTCGTCGTTGGTTTTCAGGTCAGTTCTGGCAGGTACCTTATCACAATCTACGGTGGTATCGGCAGGCGCCGGTGTAGTGAATACCGGTGCTTTGGTATCCTTCACCGTAATGGTTTGTGAAGCGCTCACAGAAAGACCGCATCTGTCTGTCGCTGTCCAGGTACGGGTAATGGTACTGAGGCAAGGCGAGGTAACCACGGTTGCATCATTGTAAGTAATAGTGAGTGTTTCGTTGTTGTAAGGCGCATGACTGAACGCCGGATCTCCGAAGAGGGTGGTGTAGTCTTTACCTCTTTCACATTCCGTTGTAATGGCCGGAGGAGTGAAGGTAACAATCGGGCTGATAGTGATAGCGGTGATTTTCACCACGTTGCTGATGTTGTTGATACAAGCTCCGGAAGCTACTACTCTTCTGTACCAGGTGTTGGCTGCAAGCAAACCAGGCTGGTAAGTAGCGCTGGTGGCGCCGGTGATGTTGGTGAATGGTCCGTTTGCACCGGCAGTGCTTTGTTGCCACTGGTAAGTGTAAGTGCCATTACCGCCGGTCAACGCAATACTGCGTATAGCCATTGGCGTTTCTGTTACGCAAACCGTCTGATCATCCTGGATGGTGTTACCGAGTATCGGTTTACGGTTAATCAGGGTGACACTGGAGCTGGAAGCGTCGCACACGCCGTTGCTTACTACCCACGTTAATTGGGCTGTTTCGCCGGCAGGAACCGTGATGGTAGCATCTTTCCTGTTAAAATCACTGATGTTGATCAGGGCTGCGTTGTTGCTGGTTACGATCCAGGTACCTTTTGCCCCTGCAACACCAGGATCGCTGGCATTCATATTAAAGGTAGCATCATCGCAATGTTCCTGATTACTACCCGCATTGGCAGGTACCGGTAACCTATAGTTGATGAGTGTTACATCATCCCAGGTAGCGCTGCACACGCCGTTGGTCACTGTCCAGCGTAAAGTAACTGTATCACCTACGTTGATGTTTACATTGGAAGTTGGACTGTTGATAGACCTGATCGCAGCATTGCCTTTAATCACAGACCAGAAACCTTTGGCACTTGGTACAGATACCGGATCTGCTGCCAGGGTGAAGTCGCCGGTGTTGTTACACATTTCAATGTCTGTTCCTGCATTTGCAGCAGCAGCGGTTTTGTAGTTAATAAGCGTAACTGTGCTGCTGGTGCTGGTACAGCTACCGTTTGTTACGGTCCATTTCAGGATCACCGTATCGCCAACCGGAACGGTTACCGCGGTATTCGGATCATTTACCGATTTGATAACGGCGTTACCAGGAACACGGCTTACATCTGTCCAGGTGCCTGTTGCACTGGAGGCTCCAGGCTGACTGGCTTTCATGATGAAGTCGGCAGCGGTGTTACATTTTTCCTGGTCAGGACCGGCATTTGCCGTGATGGCTGCTTTGTAGTTGATGATAGTTACCCTGCTGAAGCTGGTATCACATACCCCATTTGCGATAGCCCACTGGAGTACCACGGTATCGCCTACAGGCACCGTAACCGCGGTAGTCGGACTATTGGGTGATTTGATCTTCGCTTTTCCAGGTACCGGGCTGATATCAGTCCAGGCGCCTTTTGCGGTTGGTACGCCTGGTACATTTGCCGCCATGATGAAGTCGCCTGTATTGTTACAGATGGCCTGGTCAGGACCGGCATTTGCTTTATTGGCATTGGCGTAGTTGGTAAGCATTACCGTATCATAAGTAGCGGCGCAGGTACCATTGGTGATTCTCCACACCAGTTTTACGCTAACACCTGCTGCAACAGTTACGGTGGTGTTGTATTGATATGGAGATGAAATATTCACCCCGGCGGTGCCGGCAGGATTTGTCCAGGTACCGGTTACGTGTAAACCAGCAGGTTTGCTGCCATTCAGGATGAAGTTGATGTCATCACATTTTTCCTGGTCAGGGCCAGCCGTGGCGGCAGCAGGTGTTTTGTAGCTGGTGATCCTTACGGTATCTGCCAGGTCTGCGGCGCATTTCGGGTTGGTGATCTTCCAGGTAAACAGGATGGAGCTGTCGGCCGGAACGGTAACGGATGTTTTAGGATCGTTGATGTTGGCAATTTTCACGGAAGCCGTAGCCGGTGAGAAGGTCCAGGTACCAATGGCGCCCAGCTCAGTAGTAGCAGTAGCGTTCATGGTGAAGGTCGTTTGCTCACATGCTATTTTAGTAGTGCCGGCATCACGCATTACCGGTTTTTTCAGGCTGGTGATCCTTACGGTATCGATGTTGTCGGCCGCACACTTCGCGTTGGTGATTTTCCAGGTAAACAGGATAGAGCTGTCTGCCGGAACGGTAACGGAAGTTTTAGGATCGTTGATGTTGGTAATCTTTACCGAAGCCGTAGCCGGTGAGAAAGTCCAGGTACCTTTCGCACCCAGCTCAGTAGGAGCGGTAGCGTTGAGGGTAAAGGTGGTTTTCTCACATTCCATCTGATCGGCGCCTGCGCTGCGCATAACTGGTTTGAGCAGGCTGGTGATTAACACGGTATCCACGTTGTCGGCCGCACATTTCGCATTGGTAATCTTCCAGATCAGCTGCACTGCCGTGTTTGCAGGAACCGTTACGCTGGTTTTCGGATCATTTTTATTCACAAAGGTCACCGCAGCAGTAGCCGGGAGGAACGACCAGGTACCTTTGGCGCCCAGCTCCGTAGGAGCCGTAGCATTGAGGGTAAAGGTAGTTTTCTCGCACTCCATCTGATCGGTACCTGCACTGCGCATAATTGGTTTAAGCAGGCTGGTGATCAATACGGTGTCCGCATTATCAGCCGCACAGGTTACGTTGGTAATCTTCCAGATCAGTTGCACCGCGGTGTTGGCAGGAACTGTTACATTGGTTTTCGGATCATTCTTATTCACAAAAGATACTGCAGCTGTGGCCGGGAGGAACGACCATGTACCTTTAGCGCCCAGCTCCGTAGGAGCGGCAGCGTTGAGGGTGAAGGTAGTTTTCTCACATTCCATCTGATCGGCGCCTGCGCTGCGCATGATTGGTTTTTTCAGGCTGGTGATCCTTACAGTATCATAAGTAGCGGCGGCGCACTCGGAGTTCGAAATCTGCCAGAAGAGCAACACGGTGCTATCAGCCGGAACGGTCACCGTAGTGGTGGCGCTGTTGATGTTGGCAAACTTCACGGAAGCCGTAGCCGGTGTAAATGTCCAGGTACCTTTGGCGCCCAGCTCAGTAGGAGCGGTAGCGTTGAGGGTGAACACCGTTTTATCACAGGCGATCTGGTTGGACCCTGCATCACGAACGATCGGTTTTTTCAGGCTTGTGATCCTAACGGTATCATAAGTAGCAGCGGCACACTCGGAGTTCGAAATCTGCCAGAAGAGCAACACGGTGCTATCCGCCGGAACGGTCACCGTAGTGGTGGCGCTGTTGATGTTAGCAAACTTCACGGAAGCTGTAGCCGGAGTAAACGACCAGGTACCTTTGGCGCCCAGCTCCGTAGGAGCAGTAGCGTTGAGGGTGAACACCGTTTTATCACAGGCGATCTGGTTAGACCCTGCATCACGAACGATCGGTTTTTTCAGGCTTGTGATCCTAACGGTATCGTAAGTAGCAGCGGCACACTCGGAGTTCGAAATCTGCCAGAAGAGCAACACGGTGCTATCCGCCGGAACGGTCACCGTAGTAGTAGCACTGTTGATGTTGGCAAACTTCACGGAAGCTGTAGCCGGTGTAAACGTCCATGTACCTTTAGCGCCCAGCTCCGTAGGAGCGGCAGCGTTGAGGGTAAAGGTGGTTTTATCACAGGCAATCTGGTTAGACCCTGCATCACGAACGATCGGTTTTTTCAGACTGGTGATCCTTACGGTATCATAAGTAGCAGCGGCACACTCGGAGTTAGAAATCTGCCAGAAGAGCAACACGGTGCTATCAGCCGGAACGGTAACAGAAGTTTTAGGATCGTTAATGTTGACAAATTTCACGGAAGCGGTAGCTGGTGTAAACGACCAGGTACCTTTAGCGCCCAGCTCCGTAGGAGCAGTAGCGTTGAGGGTGAATACCGTTTTATCACAGGCAATCTGGTTAGATCCCGCATCACGAACGATCGGTTTTTTCAGACTGGTGATCCTTACGGTATCATAAGTAGCAGCGGTACACTGTGAATTTGAAATCTGCCAGAAGAGCAACACGGTGCTATCCGCCGGAACGGTCACCGTAGTGGTGGCGCTGTTGATGTTAGCAAACTTCACGGAAGCGGTAGCCGGTGTAAATGTCCAGGTACCTTTAGCTCCCAGCTCAGTAGGAGCGGCAGCGTTGAGGGTGAAGACTGTTTTATCACAGGCAATCTGGTTAGACCCTGCATCACGAACGATTGGCTTTTTCAAACTGGTGATTCTAACAGTATCATAAGTAGCAGCGGCACACTCGGAGTTAGAAATCTGCCAGAAGAGCAACACGGTGCTATCCGCCGGAACGGTAACAGAAGTTTTAGGATCGTTAATGTTGACAAATTTCACGGAAGCGGTAGCCGGAGTAAACGACCAGGTACCTTTAGCGCCCAGCTCCGTAGGAGCAGTAGCGTTGAGGGTGAATACCGTTTTATCACAGGCAATCTGGTTAGACCCTGCATCACGAACGATTGGCTTTTTCAGGCTAGTGATCCTTACGGTATCATAAGTAGCAGCGGCACACTGTGAATTTGAAATCTGCCAGAAGAGCAACACGGAGCTGTCGGCCGGAACGGTAACCGTAGTGGTGGCGCTGTTTTTATCTGCAAAGACAACCGAAGCGGTAGCCGGTGTAAACGTCCATGTACCTTTAGCGCCCAGCTCAGTAGGAGCGGCAGCGTTGAGGGTAAAGGTGGTTTTATCACAGGCAATCTGGTTAGACCCTGCATCACGAACGATTGGTTTTTTCAGACTGGTGATCCTTACGGTATCAAAGTTAGCAGCGGCACATTCAGTGTTTGCAATTTTCCAGAAGAGCAGCACGGTGCTATCTGCCGGAACGGTAACAGTTGTATTGGCTTTGTTTTTATCAGCGAAGACAACCGAAGCGGTAGCTGGTGTAAATGTCCATGTACCCACCGCCCCCAGCTCCGTAGGAGCGGTAGCGTTGAGGGTGAATACTGTTTTGTCACAGGCAATCTGGTTGGATCCTGCATCACGAACGATCGGTTTTTTCAGACTGGTGATCCTTACGGTATCATAAGTTGCAGCGGCACATTCAGTGTTTGCAATTTTCCAGAAGAGCAACACGGAGCTGTCTGCCGGAACGGTCACCGTAGTGGTGGCGCTGTTTTTATCTGCGAAGACAACCGAAGCCGAAGCTGGTGTAAATGTCCAGGTACCCACAGCCCCCAGCTCAGTAGGAGCGGCAGCGTTGAGGGTAAAGGTGGTTTTATCACAGGCAATCTGGTTAGATCCTGCATCACGAACGATCGGTTTTTTCAGGCTAGTGATCCTTACGGTATCAAAGTTGGCAGCGGCACATTCAGTGTTTGCAATTTTCCAGAAGAGCAGCACGGAGCTGTCGGCCGGAACGGTCACCGTAGTGGTGGCTTTGTTTTTATCTGCAAAGACAACCGAAGCGGTAGCCGGTGTAAATGTCCATGTACCCACCGCACCCAGCTCTGTAGGAGCAGTAGCGTTAAGGGTGAAGACTGTTTTGTCACAGGCAATCTGGTTAGATCCTGCATCACGAACGATCGGTTTTTTCAGACTGGTGATCCTTACGGTATCATAAGTAGTAGCGGCACATTCAGTGTTTGCAATTTTCCAGAAGAGCAATACGGAGCTGTCTGCCGGAACGGTAACCGTAGTGGTGGCGCTGTTTTTATCTGCGAAGACAACCGAAGCCGAAGCTGGTGTAAATGTCCAGGTACCCACAGCCCCCAGCTCAGTAGGAGCGGCAGCGTTGAGGGTAAAGGTGGTTTTATCACAGGCAATCTGGTTAGATCCTGCATCACGAACGATCGGTTTTTTCAGGCTAGTGATCCTTACGGTATCAAAGTTAGCAGCGGCACATTCAGTGTTTGCAATTTTCCAGAAGAGCAGCACGGAGCTGTCGGCCGGAACGGTAACAGTAGTGGTGGCGCTGTTCTTATCTGCGAAGACAACCGAAGCGGTAGCTGGTGTAAATGTCCAGGTACCCATAGCTCCCAGCTCAGTAGGAGCAGTAGCGTTAAGGGTGAATACTGTTTTGTCACATGCAATCTGGTTAGATCCTGCATCACGAACGATCGGTTTTTTCAGACTGGTGATCCTTACGGTATCATAAGTAGCAGCGGCACATTCAGTGTTTGCAATTTTCCAGAAGAGCAATACGGAGCTATCTGCCGGAACGGTAACAGTAGTGGTGGCGCTGTTTTTATCAGCAAAGACAACCGAAGCCGAAGCCGGTGTAAACGTCCATGTACCCACCGCACCCAGCTCTGTAGGAGCAGTAGCGTTGAGGGTGAAGACTGTTTTATCACAGGCAATCTGGTTAGATCCTGCATCACGAACGGCTGGCTTTTTCAGGCTAGTGATCCTTACGGTATCAAAGTTAGCAGCGGCACATTCAGTGTTTGCAATTTTCCAGAAGAGCAGCACGGAGCTGTCGGCCGGAACGGTAACAGTTGTATTGGCTTTGTTTTTATCTGCGAAGACAACCGAAGCCGAAGCCGGTGTAAATGTCCATGTACCCACAGCCCCCAGCTCAGTAGGAGCAGTAGCGTTGAGGTTGAATACCGTTTTATCACAGGCGATCTGGTTAGACCCGGCATCACGCATCACCGGTTTTTTCAGGCTGGTGATCCTTACAGTATCAAAGTTAGTGGCGGCACACTCGGAGTTTGCAATTTTCCAGAAGAGCAGCACGGAGCTGTCTGCCGGAACGGTCACCGTAGTGGTGGCGCTGTTTTTATCTGCGAAGACAACCGAAGCCGAAGCTGGTGTAAATGTCCAGGTACCCACAGCCCCCAGCTCAGTAGGAGCGGCAGCGTTGAGGGTAAAGGTGGTTTTATCACAGGCAATCTGGTTAGATCCTGCATCACGAACGATCGGTTTTTTCAGGCTAGTGATCCTTACGGTATCAAAGTTAGCAGCGGCACATTCAGTGTTTGCAATTTTCCAGAAGAGCAGCACGGAGCTGTCGGCCGGAACGGTAACAGTAGTGGTGGCGCTGTTCTTATCTGCAAAGACAACCGAAGCGGTAGCCGGTGTAAATGTCCATGTACCCACCGCACCCAGCTCAGTAGGAGCGGTAGCGTTGAGGGTGAATACTGTTTTGTCACATGCAATCTGGTTAGATCCTGCATCACGAACGATCGGTTTTTTCAGGCTTGTGATCCTAACGGTATCATAAGTAGCAGCGGCACATTCAGTGTTTGCAATTTTCCAGAAGAGCAATACGGAGCTGTCTGCCGGAACGGTAACCGTAGTAGTGGCGCTGTTTTTATCTGCGAAGACAACCGAAGCCGAAGCCGGTGTAAATGTCCATGTACCCACCGCGCCCAGCTCCGTAGGAGCGGTAGCGTTGAGGGTGAAGACTGTTTTATCACAGGCAATCTGGTTGGAACCCGCATCACGAACGATCGGTTTTTTCAGACTGGTGATCCTTACGGTATCATAAGTAGCAGCGGCACATTCAGTGTTTGCAATTTTCCAGAAGAGCAGCACGGAGCTGTCTGCCGGAACGGTAACAGTTGTATTGGCTTTGTTTTTATCTGCGAAGACAACCGAAGCCGAAGCCGGTGTAAATGTCCATGTACCCACAGCCCCCAGCTCAGTAGGAGCGGCAGCGTTAAGGGTGAAGACCGTTTTATCACAGGCAATCTGGTTGGATCCTGCATCACGAACGATCGGTTTTTTCAGACTGGTGATCCTTACGGTATCAAAGTTAGCAGCGGCACATTCAGTGTTTGCAATTTTCCAGAAGAGCAATACGGAGCTGTCTGGCGGAACGGTAACAGTTGTATTGGCTTTGTTTTTATCTGCGAAGACAACCGAAGCCGAAGCCGGTGTAAACGTCCATGTACCCACCGCACCCAGCTCAGTAGGAGCAGTAGCGTTGAGGGTGAATACTGTTTTGTCACAGGCAATCTGGTTAGACCCTGCATCACGCATCACCGGTTTTTTCAGGCTGGTAATCCTTACGGTATCAAAGTTAGCAGCGGCACATTCAGTGTTTGCAATTTTCCAGAAGAGCAGCACGGAGCTATCTGCTGGAACGGTAACTGTAGTGGTGGCGCTGTTTTTATCTGCGAAGACAACCGAAGCGGTAGCCGGTGTAAATGTCCATGTACCCACCGCCCCCAGCTCAGTAGGAGCAGTAGCGTTGAGGGTGAATACCGTTTTATCACAGGCGATCTGGTTGGAACCCGCATCACGAACGATCGGTTTTTTCAGACTGGTGATCCTTACGGTATCAAAGTTAGCAGCGGCACATTCAGTGTTTGCAATTTTCCAGAAGAGCAGCACGGAGCTATCGGCTGGAACGGTAACCGTAGTGGTGGCTTTGTTTTTATCTGCGAAGACAACCGAAGCCGAAGCCGGTGTAAACGTCCATGTACCCACCGCACCCAGCTCTGTAGGAGCAGTAGCGTTGAGGGTGAAGACTGTTTTGTCACAGGCAATCTGGTTAGACCCTGCATCACGAACGATCGGTTTTTTCAGGCTGGTGATTCTTACAGTATCATAAGTTGCAGCAGAACACTTTGAATTTGAAATCTGCCAGAAGAGTAACACGGTACTATCTGCCGGAACGGTAACCGTAGTATTGGCTTTGTTTTTATCAGCAAAAACTACAGAGGCAGTCGCGGGTGTAAATGACCATGTACCTTTAGCACCCAGCTCAGTAGGAGCAGTAGCATTGAGAGTAAACACGGTTTTATCACACGCAATCTGGTTGGAGCCGGCATCACGAACAGCCGGCTGTTTATAATTGGTAATAAATACCGTATCACTGGTAGTCAAACATGATCCGTTGGAAATAGTCCACACCAATGAGGCGGTATCACCAACAGGTACTTTCACTGTAGCATTCCACTGTGTTGGATTGGTAATAGTCACTCTTGGATTAGGAGATGTCCATACGCCCGTTGCGCCTGCAGGAGTAGGCGTATTACCGGCTAACTGGAAGTCGGTAGCACGGTCACATTCTGTTTGATCGGTACTTGCGTTAGCAGCATTAGGCTTGGCAAACACTTTTACTGTTACACTTGCGCAGGCGGTGTTTCCACAAGGACCGGTACTTTCCGCACGTACATAATAAGTAGTGGTGGCGGTTACATTATTAAACACCACTTCAGCTCCATTATTAATAGAGGAAGCAGGAGTAACAGCTACACTGCCTGGTGAACCAGGACAGCCGCCGGTATACCATTTCCATTTATGGGTATTACCGAGAGAATCAGTTCCCAGGGAACCGCCGGTCACTTTTAAAGTAACATTACCGGAAACGCATATACTATCTGTGCTGGCATCGATAGCAGTAGGAGCTATGGATGGTTTTTCCACAGAAACAGAGAACGGTACAGTAACGCTACATCCGTGTAGGGTATCTTCCTGTGCCGTAATTACGAAGTCGTAACTACCAGCAGGTGTGTTAGCAGGCAGCTTTACATTAAAAGTACCGGAGGTATTGTTAGATGGCCATGCTTTTGTCACTGTTACAAAACCGGGCATCTTCCGGGTGCTGGCTACATCGAGTACATACTTTGTTAAAGTTCCCGGTTTTACATTGGTGTAGGCTACGGTAAAGGAATCCACATTATTACAAACCGCTGCAGCTGTAACACTCAGCGTAGGTTTATCCTTAATGGTGACGTTAACGGTAGTTGAGTTCGGACCAGGACAAACGCCATTGGAGATAGTCCACGTCAGCACAAAGGTTTTAGGCCGTGCATTGCTGACAACGGAAGCAATCGCATTATAAGCAGTGTCGTAATTAATGGTGATATCCGAAGAGGTGGTACCTGGCTCTAATGTCCATTTACCGGTTTCACCAACACCTGGCTTACTGGCGTACAGCGGGAAATCACGTATCTCGCATTGTACCTGATCCAGGCCGGCAACACTTGGCGTGAGCGGTTTGGTATTAATGAGTGTGACCCGGTTGGTATCTGTACACGCAGACAACGCTTTGTTGGTAATGATCCAGAAGAGATGTACCGTGTCACCCGCGGGAACACCCGTTACGCTGGTGGCGGGAGTAGTGGCACTGGTAATAACAGCTCCTTTGTTTGAACCGTTAAATGACCAGGTACCTTTCTGATCTGCGGGAGGCGTGCTTCTTTTAATATTAAAAGTAGAGGAGTTACATTGTCTGTAGGTAGTATCCACATCCGCTACCGGCACCGACCGCACATTTACCCTGAATGTGTCAACCACCACGCAGGTTTTGTTGGTCACCACAACGTTATACGCTTTGGTACCGGTGTCTGCCGGAACATGGGTAATAGCAGGGACTTTACCTTTGATAGAATCCAGGCCGTATTTCCACATCCAGTTCAAACTATCGGCGGGTGCGCCTGTTATGCCTAAGTTCAGGTTAACGGGTGCACCAAGACAAATATTTACCGGTCCGCCTGTGATAGCAGTTACCGGTTTTTTATCTACAATAACCCGGGCAAATCCGCTGTCCTTACATTGCCGTGGTTCATTCTTCACGGAGTTCCAGCCATAATCAGCAATCCCGATAGCCCAGTAGTCTCTGGTGCTGTCGGGAAATACGGTCATTTTAGGGCCAACATAAACCGGGTCCACTTTCCATTCATAGGTACTATATCCTCCATCTGCCGTCAGGTCCACACTTTCGCCGATACAGATCCTGCCGGACGAAATGGTTACTTTAGGTTTTGGGAGAATGGTGATCTTGGTGTATTTCGAGGGAGACGCACAGTTGCTGACGTTCCCCGATTCGAGGATATTTACCCGGTAGTATTTATGTATTATCTGGTTGGGATCCCCTTTCAGCGCACCATCCGCAAATGTGAGCGTGTTGGTGGCGGCACCCGTTATACCGTTTCCGTTTACAACAGGAAACCAGTCTGCCGGGTTATTTTCGTCCCCGGTGTTACTGTAAAACCATTGGTATATTGGATTCTTAAAATAATCCTGGTTGGGATCATAAGTACCATCCGGCAGATGACCATCCGGACTATATAACGCTTTAATAGTAATAGGAGCGCCTTCACAAAGTGAATCTGCTCTTAATTCTGTATCAATCTGACCATCGATAAATGAGTAGATATCCGGGCTGCAATAATTAAAGCCGATATCATCTATTGCAATATCATTTCCGCAATCACCAAGACGGTCGTTCACAATTTCCAGTGTAACGGCAGTTACACCTCCGGGTGTTTTAAAGCTGCCACCATATTGCTGCCACGCTGAATATGACAGGTTCATGGATACATCGTAGGTTTTAAACCTGGCGAGTGTATCCCACAGGGCAGCGTTAGTGCTGCCTTTTTTATTAATGATCAGGAAGGTAACGCCGGCATAGTGATAGCCATCCCAGTTACCTGACGAACAGTTGTAGTTAAATACATTGTAGCTGTTTACGTTCAGGAACCAGGCGCTGAAATTATAAGAAGAGCCGGGGCATACCTGCACATTATTTTTAGTATAGAAAGATTTTTTATTGATAGATGAGTTGGCGATAAGCATACCACCCACGGAATCTATGGTGCTTCCCGTGTGGTCAGTTGCCTTTACCCACTCACTTCTTATTTGTGTATGCCAGAAGATATTGTAACTGTCATCAATAAAATTAGCCCCGTTCAGAGGCATGGGTACATAGTTATATCCGGTAACCGCTGCGTTGGATCGGCTATCGGTAGCATTCTTTTTAAATTTACCAAAGTCCTCCAGGAAATCGCTTTTACTGGTAGTATTACCCAAACAGGGTTGAATAGTACAGTCTTTTACATAAATGGACCTTGTAACAGGATAGGTATTATTTCCCCTGAACAGCACCACCTTCACCGTGTACGGTCCGGCATCATTGAACTTAATGGTCAGGGAGTTCTTATTGATATTTATGCCGCCTGAGTTATAGGTATCTCTCCGCTGGCCAACTAATTCGTGACCGGGCCGGGTATCAGTGGTAAAGAGCACATCGTAAGCTCCTCCCGTGATGGTCCAGGTAGCGGAATCTGCGTAGTTACTGGTGTTATTCCAGAAAAAGGCATTCATACTGGCGAAACTTCCCTTACATATGGTATCGGGAAGGTTCATAAAAGGAGTGCCGTTTGCCGGCGCAGATTGTGCTGCCACCTGCTTATTAAGCAGCACAACCCCCAGTATCAGGTACAAAAAGGTTAATAGTCGTTTCATAGGTGCAAACAGTTAAGTAAGAAAAGGATCGGAATAGAGCAGTTTGTTTACTCAATCCATATTGTATCTCAACTCTTTACATCGGTTATCTTTTCCGGACGGTTTTTTCCGGCAGAGGGTGGCGTAAGTGTAAAATGGTTTCATAGGCGTCAGGTGTTTATACATGGTATGGCTAAAATATGTAAATGAATTAAGATTAAAATTAGATCTAATATAGGAAAATAAAAAAAGTGTTATTATTTATAATATGACAGTGTGCCAGATAAGTTGAGGAAATGGGATAGCGAAAAATTGATTGTCAATTGCTTAAAGGGGGTAAAAAAATATCAGAAAAGTTATCCACATTCAGGAAGGGAGCTGAATTATTTGCAGGAGACTGTGCTTTATTAAATTATTTTCCTACCTTTGCAGACCAAATTTGATGTAAGATGCCCAAAGTAAAGACACATTCCCGTGCCAAGAAAACGTTCAAGGTTGGTGGGAACGGACAGATTAAGCGGTTCATGGCCTTCAAAAGCCACTTACTGACTAAAAAATCTACGAAAAGAAAACGTAGCTTAAGAGGTAGTACACTGGTTCACGAAGCAAATCTTAACCTGGTTAAGAGAATGCTTGGAATGCGCTAGTATCTGTCAAAAGAATCGAATTTTATAACCTGAGAAAAAAACAAAGCAAATGCCTCGTTCAGTTAATGCCGTAGCTTCAAGAGCCCGGAGAAAAAGGATCTTAAAGCAAGCCAAAGGCTTCTACGGTAAAAGAAAAAATGTGTACACCGTAGCAAAGAACGTTCTTGAAAAAGGACTTACTTATAGCTATGTTGGCCGTAAATTAAAGAAAAGAAACTATCGCCAGCTGTGGATCGCCCGTATCAACGCTGCTGTTAGAGCAGAAGGGTTGACCTATTCTGTGTTTATGAACAAATTAGCCGGTAAAAATATCGACCTGAACAGAAAAGTTCTCGCTGATCTGGCTATGAATGAACCAGAAACATTTAAAACACTGGTAGCTTCTGTAAAGTAAGACTTACCTGATAGTAAATACCCGGTAGCTGGCATCCCACAGGATGTCAGCTATTTTGTTTTTAGGATATATCCCGAATATCGCGGAACCGCTGCCACTCATCGCTGCATATATCGCCCCGGAAGCATACATCTGCTCCTTTATCCCCCCCAGTACAGCATGCGCCAGGAACACCGGCGCCTCAAAATCGTTTGTCACTACATCGTTCCATTCCTCCACCGGCAGTTGGATCGCTGCCCGGAGCGAATGAACCGGGGCACCCGGAATGAGTTGCTTAAATGCCCAGCCCGTATTTACATGAATACCCGGATACACCAGCAAAAAGGAATAGCCCGACAGATCCAGCGTTATCTCCTCCATGATTTCTCCACGCCCGGTAGCATAACAAGGCTTATTGACAATAAAAAAGGGGCAGTCGCTACCCAGCTGAGCAGCATAGTTCACCAGCGCAGTTTCAGAAAGCCCCATCTGGTATTTCTGGTTCAGGAGCTGCAGCATAAATGCGGCATCTGCCGAACCACCACCCAGGCCGGCGCCAATGGGTATGTTTTTCAGCAAATGAATGTTCACCGGCTGCAGCTGCGGAAAGTCGGCCTGCAATAACCGGAATGCCCGTATACAAAGATTATCAGCTGCATCACCGGGAACCGGAATGCCGCTGCTTTCAAACTGAAGTTGGGTATGGGTAATTGCCTCCAATGCATCATTAACAGGCAGGGGGTAGAAGATGGTTTCCAGGTTATGGAAACCGTCGGGGCGCTTACCGGTAATATGCAGGCCCAGGTTTATTTTACAGTTTGGAAATACAATCATAATTGCACAGCAAACCAACAGCTACAGTTTTTACACCGCCGGCTGCAGGGGAGTATATAAAATAAAAAGTTATTTGCTTTTGCGGCTGTTGATCTCATCGCGGATAGCGATGGCACGGATATAATCTTCCTGTTCCAGCACTTCTTGTAACAGGGTAGTTAATTCCTCTACATTCAGTGCTTTCAGGTCATCTTCCACACCTTTCTCATGCTCTGAAATAGTAGGGGTTACCGGCTTATTGGTTTTTTTACCGGCAGGGTCATCCAGCAGGATCCCTGCGCTGTTGAGGATATTTTCAAAAGTATAAATAGGGCATCCAAAGCGAACTGCGAGGGCCAGTGCATCCGATGTCCTGGAATCTATCTCTATTGTTTCATCGTTGTTAGAACAGATAAGCTTTGAGTAAAAAATGCCTTCCTGCAGATTACTGATGACCACCTCCTGTAATTCTACATTAAAGGCGTTCATAAAGTTTTTCATCAGGTCGTGTGTTAAAGGCCGGCTTGGTTGCATTTTTTCCAGAGCTACTGCAATCGCCTGCGCTTCAAAGCCACCAATCACAATAGGTAAACGGCGCAAACCGTTTACTTCTCCCAGTACCACGGCATATGAATGAGTCTGCGTAATGCTGTGCGATAAAGCAACTATTTCCAGTTCTATTTTTCTCATATCTGTCTTGCGTTGTCGCTGAATAGTTTGTAAGACCGTGAAGTTAGAAAAATATTCCTTATCTAAAAAAAATCTATAATGATAAATCTATGATATAAGAATTACGGTACAGGAATTACGAATGAAAAATCAACACGATCTTAAAAATTGAATACCTCATTCGTAATTCTTATACCGTAACACGTTTGCTTAGCGCTGTTTCAGTTTTTTCACAGCTTCCGTAAGCCTGGGCACTATTTCAAATGCATCACCTACTATGCCATAATCTGCCGCCTTGAAAAAAGGCGCTTCCGGGTCCTTGTTAATGACCACAATCACCTTGCTGCCGTTTACACCGGCCAGGTGCTGGATAGCGCCGGAAATACCCACCGCGATGTAAAGGTTGGGACGCACCGTTAAACCAGTCTGACCCACATGCTCATGATGCGGACGCCAGCCGGCATCGGCTACCGGGCGGGAACTTGCGGTTGCAGCTCCCAGCGCCTTTGCCAGGTCTTCCAGGATCCCCCAGTTTTCAGGGCCCTTCATACCACGGCCGCCACTTACAATTACCTCAGCTTCCGTTAATGGCACTTCACCGCTTACGGTTTCAGTTTTCACCACCTTCACTTTAAAATCAGCATCGCTGATAGCGGGAGAGAAGGCTTCTACTGTGGCAGTGGCAGTTCCCGGGTTCACAGGGAAAGTATTGGGTATAATAGCAATCACTTTCTTATCAGAAGTAATATTGATATTGGCAAAAGCCTTCCCGGAGAATACGTTCTTCTTTACCACAAATCCATTGGTCGTATCCGGATAGGAGATGGCGCCAGCTACCAGACCCGCTTTCAGCCTGGCAGATACTCTTGGCGCAATGGCTTTACCATCAAAATTATGAGGGAAGATCAGCACCTTACTGCCTTCTTTTTCTGCTGCTTCAGCAATGGCTTTGGTATATACAATGCTTTCCACTTCATGTAAGCGGGCATCTGAGGCGTGTAAAACTTTCTGTGCGCCATAGTTGCCCAGTGCGGTCAGCTCGGCAGCGTCAACAGGACCCAGTACCAGCGCTGTAGCAGTAGTACCCAGCTGTTCAGCCACTTTAGCGCCATATTGCACGGCTTCCAGCGCCGCTTTCTTGATTTTACCCTGTGCCTGGTCGGCGAATATTAATATAGACATGAATAATTTAATTAGTAGTTGAGAGATAGTTTACCCTTAGATCACTTTGGCTTCTTCGTGGAGTAATTTCACCAGTTCGTCCACGTTATCAGGACTGATCAGCTTAACGCCGGCCTTTGCAGGAGGCAGTTCAAAGCTTACTACGGAAGTGAGGGCATCTGCAGCAACAGGTTCCACCACCGTCAGGGGTTTGGTTCTGGCGGCCATAATACCGCGCATATTGGGGATCCGGGCTTCTGCCATTCCTTTCTGGCAGGAAACAACTACCGGCAGCGATACTTCACATACTTCTTCTCCACCTTCTATTTCCCTGTTAACAGTAGCTACTGTACCATTCAGGTCAAATTTGGCGGCAATGGATACATAGGGCAGTTCCAGCAGCTCCGCCACCATACCGCCTATGCCGGAACCATTGTAATCAATGGTTTCTTTCCCGGTAAAAATAATATCGTATTGTTTATCCTTTGCATGCGCAGCTATCTGCGATGCAATATAGTAACTGTCTGCACTATCCGCATTTACGCGGAAGGCCTCGTCTCCGCCCAAAGCAAGGGCCTTTCGGATCACCGGATCACAATCTGCACCGCCTACCGTAATGAGATGCACATCTGCCCCTATGGTTTCTTTCAACTCCAGCGCCCTTACCAATGCATACCATTCATCGTATGGGTTAATAATAAACTGTACACCAGCCTCATTGAATTTCGTGTTATTGTCCGTGAAAGCTATTTTTGCAGTCGTGTCCGGAGTTTTGCTGATACATACTAAAATCTTCATGGCCTTAAACTGTTTTGTTTTAAAATGCGGTAATAGCAAATATATCTAAATAATATAAGCCAACCGCAGGAAGGGAAGATGATTTTAATCAGTGTCAGTGGTCGACATATTGTACAATTAAATAATAACAAACAGAATGGACAGAATCGCACAAATAAGGCAGTTCCTGGCAGCCACACCAAACGACAGCTTCCTGAAGCATGCGTTGGCACTGGAATATATTAAGCTCAACGACGATGTAACCGCCAGGCAGTTGTTCGAAGAACTGCTGGCTCATGAACCCGGCTATGTAGGCTCTTATTATCACCTGGGGAAGTTACTGGAACGGGCAGGTGATAATGCCGCCGCCATCAGCACCTATGAAAAAGGGATGGCAATGGCTAAAGCAGGTAATGAAAGACATGCATACAACGAATTACAGTCGGCCTACGAAGACCTGGTATACTGATATTATTAATCCAACAAACAACGCATGCCTCAACATCTAGTAACTGATTTCGCTGCTTATATCTCCCGCCGGCAATTATTTGATCCTGCACAAAAGGTGCTGCTGGCCGTAAGCGGCGGTGTGGATTCCATCGTAATGGCCTGGTTGTTTAAAAATGCCGGTTACCGTGCCGGTATTGCCCACTGCAACTTTCAGCTGCGGGGCGAAGAATCTGAACGGGATGAAGCCTTTGTGCGGAAGATGGCTGCGACCCTGGAACTGCCGCTGCATGTGATAAAATTCGATACCAATGCCTATGCGGCCAGGCATCGTGTAGCCATACAGGTAGCCGCCCGCGAACTACGCTATCAATGGCTGGAAGAAGTACGCGCTGCTGAAGGATATGCGTATGTGGCTACTGCCCATCATATGCAGGACAGCGTGGAAACAGCGCTGATGAATTTTGCAAAAGGTACCGGCATCGCCGGCCTGCATGGTATTCTGCCAAAGCAGGAGTATCTGATCCGGCCGTTGTTATTTACGGAGAAAGACAGGCTCGTAGCTTATGCTGCTATGAATAGTATATCTTTTGTAGAAGACAGCTCCAATATAACTGATAAGTATACACGTAATTATTTTCGTCACCAGGTAATCCCACGCTTACAGGAAGTGTTTCCCGGTGTGGTGAAAAATATGTCGGCTACCATCGAACGGATGAAGGAGGCGGAAACCCTTTACCAGGAAGCATTGACAAAGCACCGTAAACGGCTGCTGTTTCAGCAGGGAAATACCTGGATGGTGCCTGTGCTGAAGCTGCAGAAAACAATTCCGCTGCAAACAATTGCCTGGGAACTGTTCCGTACTTTTGGCTGTTCTTCTGCGCAAACGCAGCAGGTATTGTCATTGCTGGAAAGTGAGTCCGGCAGATATGTTGATACTGCCAGTCACCGCATAGTGCGTAACCGCCAATGGCTGCTCATTACCCCGCTGGCAACGGAAGCGTCGCCGCTGGTGGTGATTGAAGCGGGGCAACAACACATTCACTTCGGCGGCGGGCAATTACAGATCCGTGAGCAGGAGCGGGGCAATGCCGGTATTCCAACAGCGCCGGAAATTGCCTGGCTGGATGCCGGGCAGGTTAGCTTTCCGCTGATCCTGAGAAAATGGAAACAGGGCGATTACTTTTACCCGCTGGGTATGCCTAAAAAGAAGAAGGTAAGCCGTTTCCTGATTGATCAGAAGTTATCAATGCCGCAAAAAGAAAACGTATGGGTGCTGGAATCCAACAAACGTATTGTGTGGCTGGTAGGAATGCGGGTAGATGACCGTGTGAAGATTACTCCCAAAACGAAAACAATGCTTAGTATCGCTTTTGCGAAATAACAATCAGCCGGCAGGAGTGGAGTACCAACACTGCCGGCTGTTTCATTTATCGTCCGAATCTTGGATGCATGAGCATCTCCAGGAAATAGGTGCCCAGTTCAGGATGGAAGATCAGTGGAAATATGATGCCAAATAATGCGCCCCACATATGTGCATCATGGTTGATATTGTCTCCGCCTTTTCTCGACATGTACGCCGATAAAGCGAGGAATAAAACGCCATAAATTACAGCAGGGATAGGGATGAAAAACAGAAAGATCGTATTCCACGGATCTATCATGATGGCTGTAAACACTACCGCGGAGATAGCCCCGGAAGCCCCAATCGAAGAATAACTGGAGTTGTTCCGGTGCTTTATATAAGATGGAATATTCGCAACAATGATTCCCAGTATATAGTATAAAATATAAACCAGCTTGCTGTGAAAAAGCTGCATAAATAAATTTTCAATGGCCGGACCAAAGAAAAATAACGTAAGCATATTGAAAATGAGATGCTGTAAATCGGCATGGACAAACCCTGAAGTAATAAAGCGGTAATATTGTTTGTAACGTTGTACCATATAGGGCTGCAGGCTCATCTTGTCCAGCTGGTCATAGTTTTTAAGGGCAGTATAGGAAACAAGACAGGTAATAATGATAATGATCAAACTGATGGAAAGCGTCATATAACCGTTTTATTTAGATGGTAAAGGTACTTATTGATGATGATACTTTTCTCTGTTTAAAACTGTATAGGCACGATACAATTGTTCAGCAAAAATGAGACGTACCAGTTGATGCGGGAAAGTAAGCGGGGACAGAGACATTTTCAGCTGGGCTCTTTGCAGCACGGCATCGTCGATCCCAAATGCGCCGCCAATTAATATGATGAGCTGCCGCGTACCTGCGTTATTGCGTTGTTGCAGGAAGTCTGCAAACTGCATGGTGGTCATCATTTTTCCCTTCTCATCCAGCGCCAGCAGAAAATCGGTGGGCTGCAACATATCCAGGATAATTTTTGCTTCCTGTTTCTTCAATTCAGGAACAGATAAACTGGCCGCCTGCTTTACCGTTGGGATCAGTTTTACCTCAAAATCCACGTAATGCTGCAGTCTCTTCTGAAAAACAGCCATCCCATCCCTGATGTAGGGATCATGTTCTTTTCCTATGCTCCAGAGTTGAATTTTCACTTCTTATAATAATTAAACAATTGTTGTAAAAGTAAGTGTAAATCAGAAGATTGCGGAGATTTTTTAACAACTATTTGGGATTTTCAAAAAATCTCCTACCTTTGGCGTCCATTCATAAATACATGGCTCCGTAGCTCAATTGAATAGAGCATCTGACTACGGATCAGAAGGTTTCAGGTTTGAATCCTGACGGGGTCACAAGAAAGTAAGTTCTCAAATCGAACCCCGCTGTGTAAGCGGGGTTTTACATTTTATAGCATCATTCCTGTTTTATTTTTTTATATAAACTTATTTGCCCCAAAACGACTTTTGCGTACCTCAGCTTTATTTCAAAAAAATATTTTGCAATAATGTTCGCTCAAAAATAAATTTCACCAACTACTCACAAATTCTCTGAGAAAGCTGTTTTAATATGGGGGATGTAAAAAAGAGAATGTTAACCAACTCGATCTATTGCCTCCCGAAACCCATACAGGCGCATATACATTTGGATGCCTGGTTAATGGTAATCATTTTGCATGATGCGTCAAAGTTTATATATGCACAAACAAATCAACACGTCTCCGAAGTGAAACAGGTTGCGGGTAATTTGTTACATAACCAGTCCGCAAAATAAATTGTATGTTATCGTTAATGCCGATAGATGAATGTAATATTTGCCTGGTTGCGGATTCTTCCAGAATTTGTGTCATAGGGTGAATGGCAATGTGTCTTTCCCGGATTTTCAAAAGTAATCTCTGAAGCCTTTTTCCCGTTTCCAGCAATGTTGCTACCGAATTATCATTACTTGTAATGAGTAACCAGCCTGCCGATTTATCAACTTGCTTTTTCACGCTGTCAATACTTTTGTCTCTAAAACTATTTTTCATTACATCAGATTCTCCATAGAAATTTCTTAGATACCATGCTGCAACGCCTTCTATTTCCATACTTGCAATAGTTAATCCATCGCAATGCGCTTTAGCATCTTTACTTGAAAAACGTATCCAGGTTGCCAATTCTTTTTCGGCATCATCACGGTAAGCCTGAATTCTGTTTGCCTCAATGGTTTGTTCATTCAGCCATTGACATTCTTTTGATGAATTTGGAATGTAGTGGATGCAATCAGGTTCATTGTCTGTTAAGTAAGCGATATCTTCTTTCTTTAAAATATCACTCAAATAATTTGACCGTAAGGTTCTTCGCTGTTTAATTTTTTGAATGTCGTATTTTATTGAATTGATTGCCTGGATCAATTTAACTTCTACCACATTTTCATCCTGATTGGTAGTTGCCAGCAAAGTAAATTGGCAGGCATACCCTGATTTACTTGCGGCATATTCTAAATTTTGCAGAAAAGCACCTATAGATAAAATTGTTTCCCGTTGAGTTGGGTCAACACCTGATAGCCATTTGCTTTTATCGTTGCCAATAATCCAATGATAAGGTTCAATATATTTAACAAACCATGGTTGCGTATTATGTCCGCTTGGGGCAAGTGAGGCTAAGTACAAAATAGCCCGTTCGTCATCTTTAAGAGGAATATTCCCGGATGAATCATCTTTAACATCCGCTCTTACAAAATTGCTTTTGTCGGTTGATAGGTAATACGCTCCTCCTGCTACTATAATGGTAATTCCTGCAATAGAAATGAAATTTCTTCTGTTCATGATTGCTTTATTTATGCCATTTTGTGGGCAGTATCGTCAAACCTTGCGTAAATCTTCTATATACCCGTTCAGAATTAGTACAGCCCCCGAATGTTCTCTATTGACTATTTTATTCCATTGCCTTATTGCTAATACCCAACATAACTGCCATCCAGATGGGCTTCAAGATAATTATAATTATGTGGTTATCAATTTATTTAATTCATATAAAGCCTTCAATTGCTCATGAAACCGGTTCGGGAATTGTCCTGACGGCGTCACAAGAAGAGAGAAAAAACCTGCGCGATGCCTGGGGTTTCCTTTTTTAGCCGGTTTCCTTTTATAAAATACCGGATCAAGAGCATCTGTCGTTTCAAAATTAACGATTTTCGCTTCTACAACGATAGAAGATATTGTTGGATACATTTTACAGACAAAGCTCAGCATCAAAAACGGCAGCAATGAATGGCCATCATTGGCTTTAGCTCCCGTAGCTGTAGATCCTGATTTCCAGGGACGAGGAATTGGTGGGAAATTGATTATGGCTGCGCATCGTATCGCAGTTGAATCAGGCCACAAATCAGTACTATTACTGGGACATGCTGAATATTACCCGAAATTCGGTTACGTGCCAACAGTTAGCTTCGGTATTTCCTTACCCTTTGAAGTTCCTGCGGAAAATTGTATGGCTGTGGAACTTGTCCCGAAAGGGCTGGAAGGGATTACAGGAACAGTTGAATATGCGCATGAATTTTTTGAGTAGTGTTCATGATGCCAGGACATTATAGCTATTTACATAAGCTGCGTATACCCGTTAACGATAGCCTTCTGGAAAAATAGAGCTAATTTTTTTTGTTTAATTTAAAACAATTCCTACATTTGCAATCCCAAACGGGGAAATGGCTTCATAGCTCAACTGAATAGAGCATTTGACTACGAATCAAAAGGTTTCTGGTTTGAATCCAGATGAGGTCACAAAAAGACAGAAAATGCTGCAGTTAATGCAGCATTTTCTGTCAAAAGAAAAAATCTGAAGAAAAGCGCTCAGGTATAAAAAATTGAAAAATAATTTGTTAGAATAAGAAATTGTTCTACATTTGCAATCCCGAAACGGGGAAACGGCTTCATAGCTCAACTGAATAGAGCATTTGACTACGAATCAAAAGGTTTCTGGTTTGAATCCAGATGAGGTCACTGAATTGGACAAATCAGTATTAAGGCTGGTTTGTCCATTTTTATTTTTGCTGAAACCCTTGCCCAGACTGTATATCATATTAACGGCCTCGTTCAGTCGAGTGGTTCCATAATTCATTCAGTCAAAAACGAGATTTTCCGGGAATATCGAACCGATGATCTCACGCTTGCTTTTTCCTCATATCTCCGTCCATATACAGGCAATTAATCTTTCGAAGCGTGCCGGGGGCTTTGTCCAGTAATTCGCTGATATTGTCGATAGCCCTACCAGCATCAAACAATTTAACTTCCAGGGTACCGGTTAATATTTTACCGCAAGAAGAGCAAATAAGAAACGCTCTTAACTGCTAATCGGTTGATTCTTTTTTGAGGTTATACAGCCTTTCCTTCCCATTTCTTACCTGTTGAAACATTCTTCCGTCCATTTAGCATGACAGGTATCATCTATGTTCTTGATTCACATCATGGGGTTTTCGTGTTTATAAAATTAAATTGAACCTCTTCAAAGCAGTGCTATGACATACTTGAAATTAAATATCACCGGATCACATTGTACTTATCCCGGCGAATATATACCAGCGCCGCTTACTATGGATGAAATATGCACAGCGCTGCAACAATCGCATGAAGGGTCCTCGGTTCCATTGATGAATGTGGTGGAAACTCCAGATGCTTTTACCGTTGAAGTGGCAGCTCCCGGTCTTAAAAACAGTGATTTATTGGTGAGGCCAATTTCCTTTACCACGTTTAAGATAAAAAGAAGTCTGAACTGTATGATTTCGGTGGTGGTAATCAGCCCCGAAACCGGAAAGCCTGTTTTTGTAACCGGAAGTCCCAAGCTGGTGGAGCTACTTTGTAACAGCCGTGCTGAAGCCAGAACTGGGATTATTGGAGAACAAAAAGGAATATAGACAATTTTAACCCGATTTTAGTCGGACAACAATGATAAAATAACTAAAATGAAAAAGATATTGGTTCCTACTGATTTTTCTGCTTGTGCTAATAATGCAATTGACTTTGCAGTTCAATCTGCTAAAATACTCCCGGCAGAAATCATCTTGCTCCATGCCTACGATTTAGCAGGAGACATTTATACCGACTATATGGGGGTACGCAAAGAATTCAACCAATCTGTACGGGATGATATGGAAAAGCAACTGGAGCAGGTAAAAAAAAGCATTGAAGAAGCGGAGGAAGTTGTTGTTGCAACCAGGATATTCAAGGGAGCAGTAAAAGAGGCAGTGGTACAAACAGCCATTGCAGTAAATGCTGACCTGATTGTAATGGGCACATTAGGAGCAAGCGGGTTTAAAGAAAAGATCCTGGGTAGCAAGACTGCATCCATTATAGGGAGTGTCGGCATACCAGTTATGGCGATACCTTATGAATACGAATGGAAGAAACCGGAAACATTCCTGATTGCAACGAATCGTTTTGAAAAGGAACCAGCCATACTTGATTATATTTTTGAGTTGGCAGATCTATATATGGCGCAGGTGCAGGTGGCTGTATTTACAGACGAAGATGATGACAAAGCCGCTACTTACATGGAGCATATCCGCAAAACACCACAATATGAAAACCTACTCAAACAACGGTACAAGGAGGAAACACTTATTGCCACACATTTGTACGGATTGGAGTTTGAAGAAACCCTTCAGAAACATATTAAGGAAAAAGGCATAGATATACTGGTGATGATTACTTATCAGAAAGAAGAAAATATCTGGAGAAGGATATTCAACCCCAGTAAAACAAAAAAGATGAGTTATCATATCAACATTCCACTGCTGGCTATTCCGGCAAAATGAGAAGGCGGGTAATCGAAATACGTTACTTCTATAAGCTGATATAACATGAAACGAATATTAGTGCCTACAGACTTTTCCCCTACTGCTGAAAAAGCTTTCCGCTTTGCTGTTGATATAGCAGCAAAAGCCAGGGGAACGGTTATCCTCTATCACACTTATATACCGGTGGAAAGCACTTTTATAGGTACTGAGGAAACCCGGAAACAATATAATACGCAAAACGAAGCCAATATTGCGAAGAGGCTGCAACGGCTAAAAAAGAAAGTAATGGGGGATGCTGCTGATGTGGCTGTTTCAACCATTGTTGGGCGTTCGCCATTGATAGACAATATCCTTGGTTTTGCCGAACATAACTACATTGACCTGATAATAATGGGAACGCAGGGAGCCAGTGGCTTGAAAAAAACAATCATAGGTTCTATAGCGGCACGGGTTATAGAAAAGTCGGATCTGCCGGTATTACTTGTTCCTGCAAAATATAAAATGGAAGAGCCCCGGCAATTTGTTTTTGCTACCAACTATCAACCTTCAGATAAGCGGGCTTTAAGGATAATTGAAACAATATCGAAACTATACAATGCAGACATCACCATTTTACATTTTCTCAGTACTGACACCGCAGAATCAGAAAAAATAAAGGAAAAAAATGATTTTGATACCTACGCATTCTCTATTCAAAGAGAATTTAATGAATCCAAAATGAAATTTCACCTGTTGGAAACACCTTCCGTCTCTGAAACAATGGAAACACTGGATAAAAAGTTTCCCTATGATATCCTGGCGATGGTGAGGAGAAAGAAAACATTTCTTGAAAAGTTCTTTATAAAAAGCCTCACACAAAATATGGCTTATGTAACCAATAAACCTTTGCTGGTAATTCCAGAAGAAGAGTAAGGTAAGCGTCTGCTAAATCATAAAAGTTAATACAATGAAAGAATATATTCTTCCTTTCAACAAAATAAATGGGCTTGTCTTTGTTTGCCTCTGTAATAGCAGGTCTGGCGGGATATTTTATTTTGAAGAAATCGCATCCAAACTAATTAAATCTTTTTTTTAAAGGCCATTATTTTAACCATGGAGAATTTATACCTGCACATTCTTGGTTTTGTTGCATGTGCTGCTGTAATAATTTACAGCGGAACCAAACTTTCTTTCTATGGCGATAAAATTGCTGACCTTACCGGTATGGGAAAAGCATGGATAGGACTTATCTTAATGGCGTCCGTCACCTCGTTACCGGAACTAATAACAGGTATAAGTTCCGTAGCTATTGTTAAAGCTCCGGATCTGGCAGCCGGTGATATTTTTGGCAGTTGTGTTTTTAATTTGCTCATACTTTCTGTGCTGGACGCCCGTAATAAGAAACCTCTTTTCTCTATAGTCAAATCCAGCCATATTGTTGCCGCTATTTTTGGAATCATTCTGTTAATGGTGGCAGGCATGGCGATTTACCTGTCTGATGAAATTCCGTCTTTCTTGTGGATAAGCAGTTTTACATTTTTACTTTTTGCAATTTACCTGGTAGCTGTGTGGGGTATTTTCAAATATGAACATACTGCACTAATTGAATCGCCGCCCTCCACTATCCTACACTCTGCCTCCCGATCTGCCGACCTGAAAAAGGCAATCGGAGCGTATGCCATGAATGCCCTGATTGTGGTAGGAGCTGCCGTATTCCTTCCTTATTTTGGCGAACACATTGCAGCGCATACCGGTTTGGGCAATACATTTTTCGGCACATTATTTATAGCTGCCGCTACTTCGTTACCTGAATTGGTGGTTTCCTTAGCTGCACTAAGAATGGGTGCACTGGATATGGCTGTAGGAAATTTATTGGGAAGCAATATATTTAATATGTTTATCCTGGGTATAGATGATGTTTTTTACAGGGAGGGTTCTTTATTTAAAGATATATCAACATCTCATTTATTATCGGTATTCATAACAATAATTATGACTGCCGTAGTTGGGCTGGGGCTTCTTTTTAAGCCAAAGAAAAAACAGTTATGGCTTTTAAGTCTGGATACTTTCATCCTTCTTTTTCTATACGTGTCACTTATTATGTACTTATTCATGAAAAATTAAATCAGGCTGAATGAACTGGCATAGATTAAACATAGAAGAAACTTATGAATTGCTGGATACGAAGCCACAGGGATTAAGTACACCGGATGCTGATGCTAAACTGCTGAAATACGGCGCTAACGAGTTGCAGGAAGGGAAAAAGAAAAGTATAGCTGTTATGCTGCTAACCCAATTCAGAGATGTGATGATTTTGATTTTACTGGCGGCAGCAATTATATCTGGTATTATCGGTGATCTTACTGATACAATCGTTATTCTTATTATTGTTTTCTTAAACGCTATTATTGGATTTCTTCAGGAATACCGCGCTGAAAAAGCTATGCAGGCTTTAAAGCAGATGGCTGTTACACAGGCCAGGGTTTTGCGTGATGGGATAAGCACCTGGATGCCAGCTACGGGATTAGTGCCTGGCGACGTAATTGTATTAGAAGCCGGTAATGCAGTTCCGGCTGATGTACGGATCATTGAATCGGTGAATCTGAAGATTGAAGAAGCTGCTCTGACCGGCGAATCACATGGCATCGATAAGATTGTTCATTCATTGGAAATAGATGATTTGCCTGTAGGAGATAGAAAGAATATGGCCTTCAAGGGAACGTTTGTAACATACGGACGGGGTACTGCCATAGTAATTGCTACTGGTATGCAAACAGAACTTGGGCGGATAGCCAACATGCTGCAGGAGGAAGAGCCCCTTACACCATTACAGCAGCGCATGGCTTCGTTTGGGAAAAAACTATCAGTATTGGTATTATTCCTGTGCGTTTTATTTTTTGTTGCAGGCTGGCTGCGGGGGGAGGACGTAATTAAAATGGTTATGACAAGTATTTCACTGGCTGTTGCTGCTATCCCGGAAGCATTGCCTGCTGTTATCACCATTTCGCTGGCACTGGCGGCTAAAAGAATGATCCGGTTTAACACGCTTATCAGAAAATTGCCAGCAGTAGAAACCCTGGGATCCGTTACCTATATCTGTACTGACAAAACAGGTACCCTTACCAAAAACAAAATGCATGTGGATGAACTGTTTGTCAATGGACAACGGTATGAACGAAAAGAACTGGCCTCTTTCGAACAGCATGAATATGGGAAATTGATGCTAAAGGCATTTACATTAAATAATGATGCAGTCAAGGATGCGGATAGTAATATAAAGGGTGATAGCACTGAAATTGCCTTAATGGAAGTAGCGATTGAACAACATGTTGAAACAAGCGACTGGCCACGAATTGCCGAAATTGCTTTTGATGCCGACCGAAAATTAATGACAACCTTTCATAAGCATGATGATCGAATAATTGCTTTCACAAAAGGAGCTCCGGATATTTTGTTGCAGCGATGCGTTGACGTTGACGTTCAGGCTATGCAAAACCAGATAGATGTAATGGCTGCTAATGGTTTGCGGGTGCTGGGATTTGCCTTTCGCTACTGGGATAGAATACCTGAAAATCCAGAAAGTGAAACTCACGAAACAGGGTTACAATTTTTAGGTTTAACTGGAATTATTGATCCGCCAAGAGAAGAAGTATTTGAGGCAGTATCCCAATGTAAAACTGCAGGTATTGTACCCGTGATGATAACAGGCGACCACCCCCTTACTGCAAAAACCATCGCACAGCGCATAGGAATTTTAAGTGGGGATGAGGATTTGGTTGTTACAGGTCAGGAACTGGCGGCGATGGATAATGACATTTTTCTTTCCAAAGCCGAAAAAATAAAGGTTTACGCCCGCGTATCTCCTGAACAAAAATTGCAGATCGTAAAAGCACTGCAACAAAAAGGTCATTATGTAGCAATGACAGGTGATGGCGTCAATGATGCGCCTTCTCTTAAACGGGCAAATATTGGTATAGCTATGGGGATTACGGGAACAGACGTTTCTAAGGAAGCAGCCCACATGATTTTGATGGATGATAATTTTTCCACAATCGTAAAAGCGGTGAGGGAGGGTAGAAGAATTTATGATAACATACTTAAGTTTATTAAATACCTGATGACAACCAATTCCGGTGAATTATGGACCTTGCTGTTAGGCCCTGTAATCGGTTTGCCTGTGGCATTGTTGCCAATACATATTTTATGGATAAACCTCGTGTCAGACGGTTTGCCAGCTATTTCTTTATCATTTGAAAAAGGTGAAAAAAATATTATGAACAGGCCACCCCGTCCTCCGCAGCAAAGTGTTTTTGCCAACGGTCGTGGATTGCACATGATCTGGGTAGGAATGTTGATGGCGGGCATTACGTTGTCGCTTCAGGGATGGGCTATTCGAAATGGTCTACATTGGCAAACTATTGTTTTTAATGTACTATGCCTATGCCAGATGGGGCATGTTTTGGCTATCCGCTCTGAAACCCAATCCCTTTTTGGTGTAGGAATATTTTCTAATAAGCCGCTTATAAGTGCAGTGCTTATCGCTTTTCTGCTTCAGTTTATTATCACGTATCTTCCCTTTTTTCAACCCATCTTTCAAACTGAAGCATTAACGCTAAACGAATTTTTGCTGGTTGGCGCAGCTTCATCGCTGGTGTTTTTTGCTGTTGAATTGGAGAAAGCAGTTTTCAGAAAACGAAGGAGAGCTCAAAGTCCTGCATTGATTTTTTTATAATGCGATTACGAAATGAAGAATTCTTTGTCGCCTGGTAAAGTTGGCGGGATACAGGTTTATATACACTGGACTGTCCCCGTTAATTGTATTATTTATATTTGGTATACATTTATTTCCTTACCTATGACTTCCCGGATGTTGAAAGAGTGGAGATGGAGCAGGCCATTGCCGGAAAATGGGGCTTTGCCTTTTATACGGTAGGAGAGTGTACCATCGATCAGGCGCTTATCGACAGCCTGCACTATGCCTGGGCTACCACCGGAAGAAAAGGCGTTTATAAGGTAATCGTTTCCGGATCAGTAAAAAATACTATCTTTTACAAGCTGCTGGTGGACTATCCAAAATATAAAGTTTCCCTGCTGACAAACTGATAATTGTTTTACCCAAAAGGAAACCGGGAATTATGATACGGATCAAAAAAGAAGGCATACTCCTGAAACAGAGCGATCTGGAATTTGAAAACGAAGGCGTGCTGAATCCAGCCACTATCCGCGCGGGAAACCAGGTGCTCTTTTACTACCGGGCAGTGCAGAAAGGCAATCACTCCAGTATCGGTTTTTGTAAATTAAGCGATCCGCTCACGATAGAACAACGCCTGGGTAAACCCATTTTATTTCCGGAATACGACTACGAGGCCAAAGGGTTGGAAGACCCGCGTATTGTGCATATCGACGGGTTATACTACCTCACCTATACCGCTTACGATGGGGTGAGCGCCTGTGCAGCACTGGCCACTTCTTCAGATGGCCTGCAGTTTGAAAAACATGGGCTGATAGTGGCACAGATGGACTTTGCCGAGTTTAAACAGCTCGCGGAAACCAATGCACCACTGGATGAAAAATACATCCGGTACAACGATTTTAATCCCCGTTTATGGGATAAGGATGTTGTTTTTTTCCCAAGAAAGATTAACGGCAAATTCTATTTTCTGCACCGTATAAAGCCGCATATACAACTGGTGGCGGTGAGCGAAATAACGGACCTCACGCCGGGGTTCTGGAAAGATTATTATCTCCATCTCCGGGATCATATCATACTAACGCCAAAGTATAAGCATGAAATGAGTTATGTGGGCGCTGGTTGTCCGCCGGTGGAAACCCCGCATGGCTGGATTTTCATATACCACGGTGTGCATGAAACGCCTGAAGGGTATGTATACGTTGGCTGCGCGGCATTGTTCGATCTGGATGACCCCATGAAGGAAATTGCGAGGTTACCTTACCCCATACTGGCGCCGGAGCGGGATTGGGAAATCAGGGGAGATGTGGACAATGTTTGTTTTCCTACAGGCACGGTCGTATTTAACGATACCCTCTATATTTATTATGGCGCCGGCGATGAGGTGATCGCCACCGGAAGCATCAGCTTAACTGCATTGCTCAATGAGCTGCTGGCTTATCCTGCATAGCAGGCTATAATTGTTTCTATTACCCGTTTCGTTTCATCAGGGTTACGCACTTTGATACAGGTTACGCCGGTTTCTTTTGCCGGGTAATCATTGCCACCGGGAAAAATGGCATCTCCCGCAAACAACATTTCTTTAATAGGGATACCTAAAATGTCCCGGAGTTTACGGATGCCATAAGCCTTGTCGATGCCGGGTTTAGTGATATCCACCGAAGTGGTGCCGCCCAGGCTCACAGAAAATTCAGGAATGATGTCACCCAGCAAAGCTTTCATTTTTTGCCGCTTTACAAAGTCAGGGTCCCACTTCTTCTTTTCTTCCAGTGGTGCTTCCTGTCCTAACGCGGAAAAGGTGATCTGGCTGCCGCGGTCTTCAATAGCGGGTCCCCAGAGTTTGGTAGCCTTGTAGCCCAGCGTGTTTACCACTTCCTTCAAAGCATCGGTTATTTTCTTTTTTTCTGCTGTGGTAAAATCTTCCGCATATAGTTTATTCCATTTACCGGTATACTTATAAAATTGCGTGCCGCAGGTAGGGAGAATGGATAACCGTTCCAGCCCTTTTTTGCCTGGCAGTTTTGCCAGTACCTGCTGCTCAAACTGTGGCCAGGCGCCGCCGGAAATAATCGCCATCCGGGCCACAGTTAAGAGTGAATATAATAATCCGCTCATTTCTTCATCAATGGCCGACTTGCTTTGCGCCAACGTGCCATCAAGGTCAAATACCACCAGCTTCTTCATTTGTTGCGGTTATTTTTTTAGTAAGGCCAGTGCGTGTTCGCAGATGTTATCGGCAGTAAATCCAAACTCGCGTAACAACACAGGTCCCGGTGCGGACGCGCCAAAGTGGTCGATGGATATAATCCCGCCTTTGTCGCCCGCATAACGGTGCCACCCCTGTGAAATACCCGCTTCCACTACTATCCTGTTAGTGACATCAGGTGGAAGTATCTGGTCGCGGTAGGCCGGCGACTGCGCCTCAAACAGCTCCCAGCTGGGCATGGATACGGTGCGCACGGCAATATGAAGTGCTTGCAGTTTTTCCTGCGCAGCCACAATCAAATCCACTTCAGCGCCGGTGGCTATCAGGATCAGCTCAGGTTTTGCATCGGGCGCATCTGCGAGGATGTAACCGCCATAACGCAGGCCATTGGCTGCTGCATATTTGCTGCGATCCAGCGTAGGCACCGCCTGGCGGGAGAGGATCAACGCCACTGGTTTGTCCGGTTCAAGTATCGCAATCTGCCAGGCTGCAATGGTTTCATTGGCATCTGCCGGGCGGATCACTACCAGGTGAGGTATGGCGCGAAGTGCAGCCAGTAGCTCCACCGGTTGGTGTGTAGGGCCATCTTCTCCCATCGCAATACTGTCGTGCGTAAAAACATAGATCACCTTCAGCTCTGAAAGTGCCGCCAGCCGGATAGATGGCCGCATATAATCCGAAAAGGTGAGGAAGGTGGCGCAATAGGGGATGATACCGCCATGTGCAGCGAGACCGTTGGAAATAGCGCCCATAGCATGTTCGCGCACCCCATACTGGATGTTCCTGCCATCGTATCCCCATACGCCGCCGGCTGCGCCCTGCAGGTCGCCCTGCTTCATAGCCGGACTTTCAAAATTACCGGCATCCTTTAATTCAGTGTTGGTGGAAGTGTTGAGATCCGCAGAGCCGCCGATGAAGCCGGGAAGATGTTTGAAAAATGCCTGTATCACTTTTCCTGATGCAGCGCGGGTAGCCAGTCCTTTAGGATCTGCGGCGAATGGGCTGATATCTTTATCCCAGTTCTCCGGAATACGATCATGTATCAGGGAACGTAATTCTTTTGCCAGCTCCGGGTATTTTTGTCCGTAGATGATCATTTGCTCTTCCCATTTGGAAGATAATGTTTTCCCAACGTCTACGGCTGAACGAAAATGATCCAGGGCTTCCGCAGGAACTAAAAAATCCGGTGCTACCGGCCAGCCGAGTTTCTCTTTCGTCAGCTTTACATCTTCAGGCCCCAATGGGGAACCATGTGCGCCGGTGGTATCCTGTTTCGGGGAACCAAAACCAATATGCGTGCGCACCAGGATGACAGAGGGACGGTCTGTTTCCGCCTGCGCATTACGAATTGCTTCATCAATGGCTTCCAGGTCGTTGCCGTCCGCTACTTTCTGGGTATGCCATCCATATGATTCAAACCGTTTGGCGTGATCTTCTGTAAAGGTAACCGGTGTGGCAGATGCCAGGGTAATCCGGTTATCATCATACAAATAGATCAGCTTGCCCAGCCGTAAATGGCCGGCAAGGGAAGCGGCTTCGGAGGCCACGCCTTCCATCAGGTCGCCATCGCTCACCAGCGCATAGGTATAATGATCAATTACTGTATCACCCGGACGGTTATACTTCTCTGCCAGGTAGGCTTCTGCCATAGCGAGGCCCACACCGTTGGCAAATCCCTGTCCAAGCGGACCGGTAGTTACTTCCACGCCCGGCGCCAACCCCCGTTCGGGATGCCCCGGCGTTTTACTGCCCCATTGCCGGAATCGTTTTAGTTCTTCTAACGGTAAATCATACCCGGTAACATGCAGCAAACTATATAACAACGCAGAGCCATGCCCGGCAGATAAAACAAACCGGTCGCGGTTAAACCAGTGCGGATCTGAAGGGTCGTGGCGCAGGAACCGGGTCCACAATACATAGGCCATCGGCGCAGCTCCCAATGGCAGCCCCGGATGTCCGCTGTCTGCCTTCTGCACGGCATCCACCGATAAAAAGCGAAGCGTATTGATACATAGTTCATCCAACGCAGCAGGATTGGGAATAAGAGAAGTGTTGTTGGTCATGGTATTCCTTTTTTGTATAAAAATGATCACACATAGGTCAACAAACTTCATGCGCAGAAGGTTGCCGTAAAAGAAAATGTATTATTGTGCTTCGTAGGCATTCCCGTGTTGTTCAAGCCGGGAAAATGGAAGTGATCTTACTCAAATAAGGTCAGTTCATCGCGGGTAACTGCGTGAAAAAGGTTTTGTAACTGGTGTACATGTACAATGGCGCGGCCGTAGGGTACCAGTCCTTCTGCGGCATCTGTAAGCGGCTGGAATACTTCGTTTTCGTGCCTGATATGTACACTGTGCAGCCGGTTATATTTCAGGGAATATACATTTACATCTTCGCCGTAGTCGGGATCTCCTTTGATAAAGCCAAATCTCAGCAGCAGGTCCACATCCAGCACCATCGGGTTTACTTTTGCATAGGGGAGTTTACTGAGAGGCAGTCCTGAATTATACACAAAGCCCTGCAAAATGCCTTCTACTACAAAGGCTGTTTCTTCCATGTTATAATCAAAGTAGGATACATAGTTGCCTATCCGTATGTCTGATTCTTCTATCATGTTTTATCTTAATAAAATATAATCAGCAACAGGGTGATCAATGCCGGTAATGCCTGTACGAAAAAGATCTTTTTATCGGCGGTAAGCGCTCCATATATACCGGCAATGGCCACACAACCTGAAAAGAAGGTGGCTACCCGTAAGCTCCATACCGGGTCTGAAATAAAAAAGGTCCAGGCGAGGCCTGCAGCCAGGAATCCGTTGTACAGGCCCTGATTAGCCGCCAGGGCTTTGGTAGGAGGAAACAGCTCTTTGGGCAGTTGCTTGAATATTTTAGGTCCCCTGCTGGTCCATGCGAACATTTCAAACCAAAGGATATAAAGATGTTCCAGCATCACAAAAGCGATCAGTATTTTGATGAGTACCAGCATAGTGTTGTGGTTTATAAATAAATATAGGTCAAATTATTCTTTCTGCAAGCCAGGCAACTGCCAGTGCCAGCAAGGTGCCTATGGCATAACATACGCAGTCGCTCCACAGGAATCCATGTCCCAGCAGGATGCCGGCAGGCGTGTTCCGGAACTTCACGGCCCATTCTGCCTGGTACAGCTGTTGTATTTCTATCAGCAGGCAAACCACGTAGTTGCTGATGCCAATTTTCCACAGGGGGGCCACCGGGAAAAGGAAGCGAATGCCAAAAAAGATACAGGTGGCAGATAATACATCGCCTCCATATATACGTATGATGTCAGGAAAATATTGAGGAGCCCACCTGGTGGCGAGTCCTAAAGGGATATTCAGTAAAATAAGGGAAAGGTAAATCCAGCGCCTTTTTGCTACCATACGTTAAAAAAGCGGTAAATATAGCAAAGAAATCTGGAATATGAATGTGGTCAGGAGAGAGAAAAAGGGACCTGCGGCCCCTTACGCGATGCAATAACCCGGGCGATCGGGTTATTGCTGATTATCACTTTCAACGCTGCTTTTCTTTTTTCCGCGGTTGGTTCCACCTTTACGGCCAATAGCGGCCATGTGTTCGCGGTTTCTGCTAACGGCTTCACCGCCTTTTTTGCCTGCAGCACGGGCTTCCTCAGAAGTGAATTTGTGGGCAACACCTTGCTGGTGCGCAGCTTTTCCACCTTCTCTAGAAATAGCACGTTGCTGTTCAGGGTCCATAGAAGCAAATCCGCGTTTACTGTGTTTACTCTTTTGATCGGAGTTTTTTTCCGAAACATGATTAACCGGCATGGCAGTTTGATATCTGATGTCTTCCATAATCCTGAGGTTTTTTTAATGATAGTAGTTAAACATTTACGCTAACCCGGAACAAGATATGTGCCATCACGGATCAGCCGCTCTGGTAGCGGACTTCAGGCTCATGGGGGTATGAAATGGGGCAATACATTCCACAATCCATAGAATTTTCCACACACTTTTATTGTCCATTCTACAGTTTTTAAACAGGAACTCCCTCATTTTCTGTGGCTTATATTTTGTTTTTGCATCAGCGTTATTTCTTTCTTAACCCATCTAAATTTTTTTGTTATGGCAAAATATTCAAAAGAATCACAGAATAAAGTGAAGAAAAGTATGCACGAAATGCATGAAGGAAAACTGAAAAGCGGAAGAAGCAATAAAAAGGTTACGAATCCTAAGCAAGCTATCGCTATAGGTTTGTCTGAAGCCCGCGAAGAGGGCGCAAAGGTGCCTGAAAAGCCGGCGGCGGGAAAATCCACTACCAGGAAATCCACTGCAAAAAAAACAGCGCCAAAGAAAGCAGCAGCGAAAAAATCTCCCGCTAAAAAAACAACCGCTAAAAGAGCCGCTCCCGGAAAAGCCGCGGCTAAGAAATCTGCCGGAAGAAAAACGGCTGCTAAAAAAACAACGCCCAGAAAAGCTACCGCAAAAAAAGCAGCGCCTGAGAGAAAGTCAGCCGCCCGTAAAAAATCGACCACAACTGCATGAATAACGGGCTTCCGTGAACGTTTTATCCGTTCAATATATACAAAAGGACCGGTGACTGGATAGCGCCGGTCTTTTTTTATGGTATATCGCTTGCAGCGTTTCAGGTATGGAAAAACACAGCATTACTGTGATCATCAGAGGGAAGCCCTATGGGTTGATTATTACGATCGACAAGGGCGCTCTGGAAACAGCATTTCAAGTGATTCCTGATGTGAGCGCACATGTGCTCGATGAATTTGAACCCCATAGTACGGCTTTTACTGCTGATCACGAAGATACCCTGGAGGGAAGCATCCGCACGGTAGAAACCGAACAGATTGCCCGCATTATCTGGGAAGATATTCTGGATAAAATGAAATAAGGCTTTGTTGCTTCACCACTACGGTTGTACCTTCGCAGCAAAGCGAGTATGAATTGCTATGATGGTAACCGATAAAACCTATAAGAACGCTAATCGCAGGGAAAGGGTTATATTTCTCGTAAAACTGCTGATATATCTGGGCATTGTTTATTTTAACCTTGAACACCCTGCCGTATATGATAAATTTACATGGCTGTTTAAGCTCACCAACGCGCTCTCTTTTTTCCTGGGCGCCAATCTCCTCATCTCCCTGGCCTGGCTGGTGATCCTCTCGTGGTATACCCGCCGCCGCAACAGGCAACGGCCTATCGAAAAGGATAATTTTATCCTCGGCATCAACCGCATCTCTTCCGTTTTAAATACACTTTTTCTCATATTGGCCATCACCATTTTTTTTGGTGTAGACCTCCTGAAGCTTGTAACCAGCATCACTATTGTGGCAGCAGCTATCGCCCTGCTTACGAAAGATTATATCACCAATATGATCAATGGCCTTATCATTATGTTTTCTGATCAGTTGTCGCTCGGCGATCACATACGGATCGGTGAAGTCAAAGGCAGGGTGATGGATATTACCCTCATTAACCTGGTATTGCAGAACGATGACGATGATATTGTTATTATTCCTAATTCGGTAGTGTTTACTTCGACTGTACTGAACCAGTCCAAACAAAATATCCGGAAACTGACTATTGAATTTGAACTGGATCATAAACATCCATTCACGATCCGCGGACTGGAAGACCGGCTGCAACGCTCGATAGACGCCTATTCCCGCAGCTATACCCCGGAAAGTTTCTCGCTGAAAACAATCGAGATCAAGAAAGATTTTGTACAGTTTAAAGTACAGTTGCTGATGCCGCAAACCAACAGGGAAACGGAACGCCTCATCAGACGGGCGCTCAACACCGAGATCATGGCCATTGCAGAGGGTGTAAATTAAACCAACGCCATCGCGCCTACGAAGCTGTCCACAAATTCATCTACCTGCGCCTTACTTACGTTAGGCATGCAAATGATATGCGAACAACCGTTTTCTGAAGCCAGTTGCCACTTCCGGCGGATGCTTCCGGGAGGATCCGGAAACACCACCGTAATAGCATCGGGATTGCGCCATGCCGGAATGCCGTTTTCGTTAAGGTGTTCCACTGCATACGCAGCTACTGTTAAGCTGTGCCTGGCCCTTTCCCGCATACCTTCCACACCCAGGCTTTTCAGTGCATACCACAGGAACAATGGACTATGGCCGTTTCTTGAGCCGGTAATGGTGGTGTCCATACTCCCGATATACGCCACCGACCGGGCAATCCGGTCGCGGTTGGATTTTCTTGCAATCACCACGCCGCAGGGGCTGGGGGCGCCAATAAATTTATGCCCGCTGATGGCAATACTATCTGCCCCGTCCGCAAAATCAAAAGCGGGCCGCGGTTCCAGGAAAGCGCTGTAGCTGCCTGACAGCGCCCCATCTGCATGGATATAGTGATGACGTATCGCCAGGTTCTTCAAAATGCCCTTGATCCTTTTTACATCATCCCGCGCCTCCGTCATGGTAGTACCAATGTTGGCCAGCATGATCACCGGCAGATGCCTGTTCATACGGATCGTATTTTCCAGGTCGTCGTAATCTATTTCGCCATTGGGCAATGTGCGGATAATAATCCCCGGCATATTGAGCAGATGCAGGTTCTTTTGCACACTGTAATGAGTAGCTTCGGAATAATAAACCATCCCTTTGGGATACAACTCCCGCGCGAGATACAGGCCATATAAATTGCCCTCGGAGCCGCCGTTGGTAACATATCCCCACCAGTCGTCTTCCGGTGCACGGAAAAGGCCGGCAAAGAAGGAAACAACGTATTTCTCCATCTCCCTGGATCCCACTGCATAAGTGGCGGGTACAAAAGGATCACCGAGGTTATTTAACGGATATTGTAAAAAAGGCAGGAGGGGACTATAATCAAAATCTTTGGATACAGGATATCCCAGGAAATCCCTGGTACGTGTTTGTACCTGCGCTAACAGTTCATTCAGCGCCGCGGCATCTGCCGCAGCCAGCCGGTACTCTTTCATAATCGTATTTTACAGGTGTATGATGCTGTAAAAATAAGTATTGATAATCTGATTGAACTGGTATATTGATATGATTAGAAAATATATACTACTTTTAAGTTTTTGGAAGATAAATAGCACTACCCGGCAACCGCAGGACATCTTTTTAAAGAAAAATATAACTACTATGGATACACTGGATAAAACAGACCGGAAAATACTGGAGGCACTCCAGGCAGATGCCCGCCTGAACACCAAAGAAATTGCGCATCGTATAGGGCTGTCCGTTACACCCACCTATGAACGGCTGAAGAAAATAGAGAAAAGCGGGGTGATCAAAAGCTATGTAACCCTGCTGCATGGCGATAAAGCCGGCAAAACGCTGGCAGCCTACTGTAATGTATCGCTGCAGCTGCATTCACAGCCGCTGATAAAGAAATTTGAAACCGCTATCGCAAAAATGGAAGAAGTGATGGAGTGTTATCATGTGGCCGGTACCTACGATTATCTCTTGAAGGTAGTGGTAAACGATATGCGCAGCTACCAGCATTTTTTAACCAATAAACTGGCGGCCATTGAAAATATCGGGCAGGTACACAGCTCTTTCGTAATGACGGAAATTAAGCACACCACAGCTTTCCGGCTGGGATAGTTATCGCCTCAGCACACTTACGCCGCCCAGCGGATGGTCCTGCAACACCACCGTATAGGCGCGGGGGGTAGGTTCCGGTTCTTCAGACAAAGGGATGGTAAAGGAGAAACTGCTTCCGCTGCCAGGCATACTGTTAAACCAGATCTGCCCGTGGTTGCGTTCTACAAAGTCTTTTGAAAGATGCAGCCCCAGTCCGCAGCCCTTTTCATTCTGCGTACCGGTAGTAGAGTAGTAGATGTTGGAGAAAATACGGTGCTGGTTTTCCACGGGAATACCGGTACCATTGTCTTTTACCGTGATTTCCGCCTGTTCATTATCATGTGTGGCGGTAATCAGTACTTCACCGCCGGAAGGGGTGAATTTAATCGCGTTATTGATCAGGTTACGCATTACCAGCCTGATCATATCAGGGTCTGCGTATACCATAATGCATTCATTCAGTTCGTGCGACAGCTTCACTTCTTTCTGCCGCGCCAGGGTTTGCAACAGCTCAAATTCGCGGTTTAATAACAAGGTCACATCAAAATCATCCGCTTTCACACCAATACCTTTCATCTGGTTGCTGGCCCATTGCAGCATATTGTCCATCATGTAAGCCGTGTTTTTTACATCCCTCCATAATTCATCGGTATAGATGCGGAACTGCGCCGCATCTATTTTTTCATCTTTCAACAAAAAGAGTAATCCTTCCAGGATGGCCAGTGGTGAACGCAGGTCGTGAGAGATAACCGAGAATATTTTATCCTTTACCTGGTTGAGGTTTTCCAGTGTGGCATTTTGTTCCAGGATAATGCGGTTCTGCATGGATACTTCCCGGTTCTTGTTATTCAGTTCGAGATACAGCTCCTGTTGCCTTTTATAAAGGCGGTACACCATTACGGTAATCAGTAGCAGCGCCAGGAAAAGTGCCGCAGCCGACAGTACCAGCACCCGCTGTTGCTGTATGGTAGCGAGGTGCATGTGTTGTTCCTTCTTCAGCAAAATATTTTCGCGTTGCTTTTTTTCAGATTCGTATTTTTCCTGGGAGCGGGATATCAGCCGGCCTTTTTCGGCGTTGAAAAAGTCGATGTTCCGGTTACTGAATTCCTTGTAGCTCTCAAAGGCGGAGGCATAGTCTTTACGGGCAGAATCCAGCTCATAACGGATCTTGTAATAGATCATCTCATTTTTCACATTGCCCAGCGTATCATTTAACAGCTTCGCTTTTTCCAGGTTTTTGGCTGCGCCTTTCAGATCGCCCTGCATGGTTTGTATTTCAGCGAGATTCAGGCTCGATTTCACCGCACCGGGTAAATTGCCGGCATCCTGGTAATAGGTGTTGGAGAGCTGGTGGTAGCGCAGCGCATCATTATACCGGTGCCGGAGCATGGCAACAATACCCATGTTTTCATAGGTATAGGCCAGTCCGCGCTGATCATGCAGCTCCAGTTTTATTTTTTCGGCCTTTTCCAGGAACAGCATGGCGGAATCTGGTATTTTCAGGGAGATATAAGCGGAGCCAATATTATTCAGGGTCTTGGCAATCTCTGTTTTTTCGTTTCTTTTCAGCTTGATGGCCAGGGCCTTTTTAAGATAAATGAGCGCGTCCCGCGGGGTGTTCAGTTCTGTGAAAATATTCCCCACATCGTTATTCAGTACGCCCAGGGTATAAGAATCGCCCAGTACTTCCGCCAGTTTCAGGGCATTGAGGGTCAGCTGCATCTGTTGATCCAGGTGCCCTTTGGTATTTTCCACGAGGGCAAGGTTGCGCCAGGCCCATATTTTTCCTTTGGTATAATGAAGACTGTCGCTCAACCGGAGCGCTTCGGCGCCATACTTTGCTGCAGTAGGGGCGTCTATAGTGAAATACGTCCTGGACACCTGGTTCAGCAGGTTCACCCGGGTGGTATCGTTTTGTGAATGGGAATGCAGTACTGCCAGCAGGCTGTCGTTGATAAACTGTTGCGCTGTTACCGCAGGCGACAGCAAAATCAGGTATAATGGGATTAAAACGCACTTCTTCAAAGGACTAGCCGGCAGCATATTTAATAGTGTTGGCAGTGACAAGGGTGGAGCGATTCGGGGACGGTCCACTTTATTAATATTGGTTGAAATTAAAGATAATGTGCCACGATTCAAAGTAAGTTTGAGAAAAAAGTGAGGAACGGGGCGATGAATTTAGTGTTATGACCCTATAAATCAATTAGGGTTGTATCTTTCCGCAAAGTTTAATAACCATGAAACCGCTCATTACCATAGAATATTGCCCGAAATGCGGCTGGCTGCTCCGGGCTGCCTACATGGCCCAGGAACTCCTCACTACTTTTACAGATGAGCTGGGAGGCGTTACCCTTCGTCCCAGTGAAATTGGCGGCTCCTATATTATCTGGCTCGGTGAAGAAAAGATCTTCGACCGCAAGGAAAGCGGGCATTTCCCGGAAATCAAATTCCTGAAGCAGCTGGTACGGGATCACGTGAATCCTGAAAAGAGCCTGGGGCATTCGGATCGTCCGTAGCAGAGGGCCCGCCTTTGGTGATCCTCCGCTAAAATCTTTACATTTGCAGCCTATGCGTAAATACCTCCATATCACGGCTTTATCACTTTTATTAGCAATAGGCGCAAAGGCTCAGCAGGATAGCACTACAACAACCCCTTCTTCTTTACGGGAAGGGCTATACGACAGCGTATGGTTACGTAAGCGGAGCTTCTTTCCGTTGCCGGTGCTGGGCTACTCCCAGGAAAAAGGACTGGAAATCGGCGCCGCCATGTTGTATTCTTTTTATACAGATAATAAGAATCCCGACAGGGCTACCCGGAACTCCACCCTCAACCTGATCCCCGCGGTTACCACGGAGAGCCAGTTTAAGATAGACCTGAAAGCAAATATCTGGACCCGCAGCAATACCTGGCATTTTAAAAGTAATCTCCGGTATCATAACTACCCGCTCTATTTCTTCGGCATAGGCGATACTACCCACTACGATAACCGGTCGCTGGTAAACAACAGCCGCTATAAAGTACAGGTGGAAGGAGAACGGCGTATTGGCGGACACTTTTACGCAGGCGCTTCCATATTATACCAGCACGACACTTACAGCAGCGGCGACGATAAAGGCATTTATACCACCATGCCGCTTACCGACAAAGAAGGCGGATATGTTACCTTTCTCGGGCTCACGGGTATCTTCGATAACCGCGATAATGAAAACTATGCCCGCCACGGCTCCTGGCTGAAACTCAACCTGGCATACGCGCCTTCTTTTTTAAGCAAACATCCGCTCTTTAAAATAGAAGCACAGGGTACACATTTCCTGTCCATCTCCCGCAAAAGTACACTGGGCTTTAATGGCATCTTCAATAGTCTCCAGGGCAATGAGCTGCCCTTTTACCTGCTGCCTGAAATGGGGAACGACCTGATCATGCGTGGCTATTACACCGGCAGGTACCGCAACCAGAACTACCTGGCCGGGCAGGCGGAATACCGCTATCTCATCGATCCTAAAATGCGCATTCATATCTGGTTTGTAGATATCAAACCAAAATTTGCACTGGCTGCATTTGCAGGTACCGGTGCCGTATTCGCCAATCATGATTTCCGTTTCGGCGGATTTAAACCAAGCTATGGCGCCGGAATCCGTTACTTCTACGACGAAAATGCAAGGCTCACTATTCGTATAGACTATGCCGTTGGAGAGATACGTAGCGGCGAATCCAGGCAAAAAGGATTGTATCTGTCTCTGGCGGAAGCATTCTAGTTAATGCTTCCGGTGCTGGTTATGTGGTAATAATTTGTTAACTTTCAATAGATTAAATATCGTACTCCAAAACCGTTGCATATGAAAAATCTATTCCTGCTAGGGGCAGTCGCCATGCTTTTGATTGTTACCCACAGCACACAGGCCCAGGACAATTCCAGCACCCAATCTTCTTCACGCTCAAAATTTTATCTGAAAGTTACCGGTGGTTATTTCTTCAGCGTATCCCCGGGGCAGTTCCCGAATGTTGGCCCATATCCTCCGCAGGATCTGCACACAGAGTTTAACCCGGCCTCCGGCGTGGACACTATCAGCCGTAAGGTACTCACTGGCTCCTACGGAGAAGGTTTCAGGGGAGGGCTTTCCGTTGGCTACAATATCAACAAATATTTTGCGGTAGAAGGAACCTTTAATTATTTCCACAGCAAGAAAAACCTGATGACCCGTCAGCGCACCACCCTCGCCGGTTCCGGCAGGGAATTGGGACATGTGGAATCGCACGGATATGTAAACGCAATAGATTTTGCACCGAGTCTCGTGGTAAGTCCGGGTTTCGAAAAAGTAAATCCATATGTGCGTTTCGGGGTAATAATACCATTATGGGGCCGACTGTATATTGAAACAGATGCCACCCAGGTGTCCAGTCCTGCCGGCATCCCCACCGGTACGCAGGTAGTTACCAGTATCAACAGGAAAGAAGAAATTAAGCCTAACCCTACCGTCGGCTTCCAGGGAGCATTCGGTGTATCCTTTACGGTATCGCCGCGCTTTGACGTTTTCGTGGAAACAGAATACAAAAATGTACCGGTGCGCAGCAAAGAAAAGGAGATCACTGAATACAATGAAACCAATACCCTCATCAACGGTACCACCGGTGCGGTAATGCAATCCCTGCCAGGCCGTACTATTAACGATTTGTCGGTAGCGGAAAAGAATACAAAATACGTAACCACGCTGGATCAGAGCTCCAATACGCCGGTAAACCAGCAGGGCACCAAAGTAATTTATAAAGATGATAATAAACCGGCCAATGACCTGAAATCCTATATCAATATCGGGGGATTGGGATTGAATGCGGGATTGAAATTCCGGTTGTGACAATAAACAAACAGGTAAGATAGGGAAGGCTAAAAACCTTCCCTTTTTTATGCACCGGTTGCAGTAAATTCATCCGGTATTTTTCTTTATTGATTCATACTACGGGTACATCCCGTACGTAATTTAACTACTTTTGTCTTTCACCGACTAATTTTTATGCCAGAACAGATGCCTGCTATTTCACGCGAAGATTTTAACTGGTTAACACAAACCTATGGAAAGAAGAGTGGCTACTCGCACATAGATACCAAAGAAAGCGTGGTACATGAAATATTCATGGATAAGGTACTTATTGGTACTGCCTTCCTGAATTGTGCTTCCTATGAGCTTTCTTTTGGTACGCCAGGATTGCACATCCGGAAAAACAGGCTGGATAATTATAAGTTGCACGACAAAGCAGTGCTTATCCCGGATGAGATGAATGAGGAAGATGAAGAAGAGCTGTTGCTCCGCTGGGCTGCCCTCATGCAGGAACTAAAGATGCTGGAAAACCTGCACGGTCTTTCCAATGCCCGTGAACCACTGGTACAGCTATATCTCGATATCTTTAATGAAGACGATGCCGAAGAGCAGATCAGCCATTTGCCGGATATCGTGCTGCCAAATGCCACCGCCATCTGGGAAGAATTATACACGGCATTATCAGCCACCGGCAACGTGGTGGAATTTGAATGGCAGCAATTTGCGGAAAGCGGCATTGATGCGCTGAATGAACTTACCCCTTTGCGGCAGGCCGGTATTACGCTGAATGCGCCGGATGCGGCCGACTTTGAAGCCATCATCGGTGCGGAGGATTTCGCCAAAGGCGTGCTGGACTTTGTAAATGATCAGCTGGATGAACATGAGCTGAAAATAGTTGCAGCCGGTACCTGCCTGGATGAATATCAATCCTTCACCTGTCTTAATATGCAGGACTTCCGCCTTGCCAACGCCCTCCTGAAAATGGAAGAACTCTGTCTGATCTGTTTTTTCTAGTATATTAAAATCAGGTTAAAAAAACACAAACGGGCTACCAAAGCTGGTACTTTTAAATACCTTAGTAAATTCATTACAGTATACCACATGAAATTATTCCGGCATTTATTTTTTGTATTAATCGCGGTGATGTTCCTGCCACAGGTGCAGGGGCTGGCCGGGAAGATACAGTTAAAAGGCACGGATAATATCCACGCAGCCACCGGCAGCACATTTAAAGCGGTAGAGAAAGCGCCCCGGTTCCGCGCTACCATTAACCGGTTCAAACGCCGCCCCGTTGGTATCAACGACAGCTACGGCCACGAAAAGGTTTGCCCGCTTTTATTGTCGGCGGTTACTACCCGGTTTATTTATGTAGACAAAATCCTCAAAGGATATTATTTCAATCCTTACCTCAGCGTACCCACGCCGCTAAGAAGCTGGAGAGGCCCACCTGCCGCCTGATAACCCGTTTTATCATTTTATTTATTTCATTTTCTTTTTTAGCGATTTATGAACTTACATAGGATCGTGAAGAAGAGGTGTTGGTGGTTGCTATGTATTGTCCCCTTCACTTCTTTGTTCGCACAATCTGCAGCGGATAGCTTTTCGCTGCAGCGGGCTATTACGCTTACCCTCGCGCATTACCCCGCTATTAAGGCCAAACAGGCCCAGGTAAACGCCGGACAGGCCAGTCTTACAGATATTAAACACAATTGGTATCCGGCCATAAAACTGCACGACCAGGTAGATGCCGGTACAGACAACAGCATTTATGGATCTTACTTCACATTGGGCATGATCCCTTCCACATCAGGTGGTATCCGCGCAGAAAATAACAGCGCCCTAATGAGTGGCAACATCGCAATGGCAGCCATGCAATGGGAGATTTACAACTTCGGCGCCTATGGCAGTGAACAGAGAGAAGCGGCCCAGTCGCTGAAAGTACAGCAAACAGATCTGAACAATACCGCTAACCAGCTCACTGTATCCGTTATTCAAAACTACCTGGAACTGCTCCGGCTATACGAATTGCAGCAAATAGCCACAGACAATATCCAACGTAATGCAGAAGTGTTAAAGGCGGTAACGGCTACCGTGCTGCATGGCCTCAAACCAGGGGTGGACAGCGCCGTAGCAGCCGCGGAGTTGTCGAAAGCAAGACTCACCCTGTTGGATATAAAAAACAACTACAACCAGGTGCGCATCCAGCTGGGCGTTTTTACGGGTCTTGATACTGCACAGATACAGCCCGATACCGTTAATAACAAACGCTTGCCGGTACTGCTGGACAGCGAAGCGCCGGACAGCCTGGCGGCCCATCCTATGCTGGCGTACTATAATGCCGTATACCAGCAACAACGCGCCGCCGCAGATGTGATCCGCAAATCACGGCTGCCAAAAGTAAACCTGATGGCAACTGGATGGATGCGCGGTTCCAGCGGATCATTCAATGATGTATATGATAAAAACCTGTGGAGCGGCCTGGGATACAGCAGGTACAACTATTTACTCGGACTGGGGATCACTTACAATCTTACGGACCTGAAACGTACACATGAAAAAGTAGCCGTACAGCAATACCGCTCGGAAGTAGCCGCGCAACAACTGGCCACTACCCGCACCACGCTCAGCGGCTTATTGCAACAGGCGCAGTCGGATATACAAACATCGCGTGATAAACTGAAGGAATTGCCTTTGCAACTGGCGGCTGCCCGTGCTGCTGCAAGGCAGAAAATGGCGTTGTATAAAGGAGGACTCACCAATATTATTGATGTCACCACCGCTTTGTTTGTGTTGAACCGCGCTGAAACAGACCTGGTACAAACCCGCGATGCCGCCTGGAAAGCGCTGTTCCGTGCCGCTTATGCGGGCAACACTATTTCACAACTTTTACCTGATCTGAACTAAACGCTATTCATTATGTCATTTGTATCTTCGGCACTGAAGAAGCCCATTGCGGTGGTGGTGATCACCGGCGGACTGCTGCTTTTTTCTTTGCTGTCTATCTTCAATATACCCATCGACATCTTTCCGAAATTAAACCTGCCCACTATCTATGTGATAGAGCCATACGGGGGAATGTCGCCTCAACAGATGGAAGGCTTCTTTGCCACCCGGCTGCAGGATCAGTTCCTGTATGTAAATGGTGTAAAAAGTATTTCCACCAAAAACATACAGGGGTTAACGTTATTAAAACTCACCTTTTATGAAAATACAGATATGGCGGAAGCTTCCGCCCAGGTGGCATTACAGGTAAACCGCGCCATGAAATTTTTTCCGCCCGGAGCCCTTCCGCCGCAGGTAATGCGTTTCGACGCATCATCCCTTCCGGTAGGCGAGCTGGTGTTCAGCAGCCCGAAAAAGTCGCTGAAGGAAATTTACGACCTGGCCGCTACCCGCATCCGGCCTATGTTTGCTTCGGTACCCGGCCTATCCGCGCCACCGCCCTTCGGCGCCAACTCCCGGTCGGTGGTCATAAATGTTGATCCGCAAAAGCTGCGCAGCTTCAACCTCAGCGCCGATGAAGTAGTGGAGGCCGTCGCAAAAAATAATGTGATGACGCCCTCCGGCAATATCCGTATCAATAATACGATGTTCGTGACCACCATCAACTCCCTCGAAAAGGAAGTGGCGGGCTTTGGCGATATTCCCATCGTTACCAATGGCAACAACAATGTGTTTGTACGCGATGTAGCCCGCGTGGCCGACGCCACGGATGTAACGGTGGATTATGCACTGGTCAACGGTAAACGCTCGGTGTACATCCCCGTAGTAAAAACAGCCGACGCCTCCACCTGGGACGTGGTGAAAACACTGAAATCCAAAATCCCGGAAATGCAAAGCCTGCTGCCGGACGATGTAAACGTATCGTACGAATTTGACCAGTCGGTATTTGTGATCAATGCCGTGAAAAGCCTGATCACAGAGGGCGCTCTGGGAGCATTGCTCACGGGCCTGATGGTACTGCTGTTCCTGCGGGACCTGCGCAGCTGCCTGGTGGTGGTAGTTACGATACCGGTGGCGGTGTTATGCGCGGTAATGGGGCTTAAATTAGCCGGGCAAACCATTAACATCATGACGCTGAGCGGCCTCGCACTGGCCATTGGCATCCTGGTGGACCAGGCCACGGTGACTATTGAAAACATCCACCAGCACCTGGAAATGGGGAAATCCAAGCGGCAGGCGATTTATGATGCGTGCGAGGAAATTGCATTCCCGCTGTTGCTCATCCTGCTTTGTATCCTGGCGGTATTTGCGCCGTCATTTATCATGACGGGCGTACCACGCGCCATGTTCCTGCCACTGTCACTGTCAATCGGTTTTGCGATGGTAGCTTCCTATTTCGCGGCGCAAACACTGGTGCCGGTTATAGCCAACTGGTGGCTAAAGGCAGATAAATACCAGCATCATGCGCACGCCGTTATGGCACTGGATGCGGAAGAAGTAAAAGAAGTGAATGAGCACCTGCAACACGCCGCGCAGCATCCGGAAAAAGCGACAGGCTTCGAACGTTTCAAATCAGGCTTCATGCAGGTCCTTGAAAGCGGCATGAATAAATCGCGTGTAGTCGTTACCGTTTATATCATAGGCTCGCTGCTGCTGGCAGGTGGCTGTTATGTATGGATAGGAAAGGACCTCATGCCCCACATCAACGCAGGGCAGTTCCAGCTTCGTTTACGCATGCCCGATGGCACACGCCTGGAACGCACAGAAACCGCACTGCATGAGGTGCTGTCGGTAGTGGACAGCACCGTGGAGGGGCATGTGGCCATCAGCTCGGCTTATGTGGGATTAATTCCCAGCAGCTATGGCACCAGTAACCTTTATATTTTTAACAGCGGCACCCATGAAGCTGTGTTGCAGGTGAACCTGGAGGAAAACTACAAAGTAAATATTGAAACACTGAAAGATCAGCTCCGGAAGAACATCACGGCGAAAATACCGGAGATGCGATTGTCTTTTGAGCCGATAGATCTCACGGAAAAAATTATGAGCCAGGGAGCCGCCACACCCATAGAAGTAAGGGTGGCAGGGAAGAATATGCAACAGATCTCCACCTATGCACAACAACTGGTGAATAAGCTCCACGACATTCCATTCCTGCGGGATGTACAGATTGCGCAGCCACTACATTTCCCGGTGATCAGCATTCACATCGATCGCCTTAAACTGGCGCAGATGGGGTTAAATATTTACCAGGTAGCCCGCTCTGTTACCGCATCCACCTCCTCCAGCCGCTTTACTGAAAAAAATCAATGGCTCGATGAAAAGGTAGCCTATACCTACCAGGTGCAGGTACAGGTGCCGGAGTATAACATGACAGCATTAAATGATCTGAAAGAGATCCCGCTGGTGCAAGGCCAGCCGCGGCCCGTACTGGCAGATGTGGCCACTTTTACCCAAACGGAAATGCCGGGGGAATACGACCGTTCCGGTCCGCGTAGGTTCGTTACCGTTAGTGCCAATATTTCCGGTAAAGATCTTGGCGCCGCCACCGCGGCGGTACAGCAGGCAATCCGGGAAACCGGTACGCCGCCGAAGGGATTAATCACAGAACTGAAAGGCGCATCCAGTCTCCTCGTGGAAACGCTGAACAGCCTGCAGAACGGGCTGATGATAGCAGTAGCCGTTATTTTCCTGTTGCTGGCGGCCAACTACCAGTCGTTTAAATTATCACTGGTGGTACTTACTACCATCCCGGCGGTGATCGCCGGCGCACTGATCGCATTGTTGCTCACCGGGGCCACGCTAAACCTGCAGTCTTATATGGGCATGATCATGTCTACCGGTGTGTCGGTGGCCAATGCCATCCTGATTGTTACCAATGCGGAAAAGCTCAGGGTGGAATACCGCGATGCCCGGAAAGCAGCCGTCGTGAGCGCCGGCGTAAGATTACGCCCCATCCTTATGACCAGCCTGGCCATGATTGCAGGGATGATCCCAATGGCCAGCGGCCTGGGGGAAGCAGGTGATCAGACGGCGCCGCTGGGCCGCGCCGTAATCGGCGGACTGATAGCTTCCACACTCGCAGCCCTGCTCATATTACCGCAGGTATATGCGCTGGTGCAGCGTAAAACAGGCTACCAGTCGCCTTCCTTAATGCCCGACAACGGCAATATTCAAAATAAAATCTAACAAGATGAAGCACTATAAATATTATCTGTTCACTGTAAGTATGATCGTTGTCATGGCCGCCTGTAATTCAGCCGCCATGACCGATAAAAAGAAAACAAGTAAGGACGAACGTCATTATACCCTCGCAACGGTGGTACAACGGCCGCTGGCAGGGAGTATCCGCCTGCCTGGTACGTTGGCTGCTTTCCAGAAAGTAAGCATCTACCCGAGGATCAATGGTTTTGTGAAAAGCATTTCGGTAGACCGCGGCTCCAAAGTGAGAAAAGGACAGGTACTGCTGGTGCTGGAAGCGCCGGAAGTAACCCAGCATTACTTCGCCGCACAATCCAAATACCTGCAGGCAGCGGCCATGTTCGCCTCCAGCAAAGATAACTACGAACGCACCGTGGCCACCAGCGAAGAACCAGGCACCATTTCCCCGCACGACCTGGAGCTGGCCAAAGCCCGTATGCTGGCCGACAGCGCATTAATGAACAGCGAACAGGCCAATTTCCGCGCACAGGAAGTGAACCGCGGTTACTTAACCGTTACGGCGCCCTTCGATGGTGTGATCACGGAACGCAATATTCACCCCGGCGCGCTGGTAGGGCCGGATACCAAAGTAGATGATAAGCCCATGTTGATGCTGGAGCAGGAAGATAAGCTAAGGCTGATGCTGGAGGTGCCCGAAATATACAGCGCCCAGCTATCAGAACAATCGGGGATTACATTTGAGGTAAACGCCATTCCCGGCGAGCACTTCCAGGGTACCATCGCCCGGCAGGCAGGTACGCTGAATGATAAATACCGCTCTGAAGCTGTAGAAATAGATGTACAGAATGCGAAACGGTTACTCAAAGCAGGAATGTATACGGAAGTAATGCTGCCGCTGAAAGGCTCGGCACAGGCGCTGCTGGTGCCCGCCAGCGCCATCGTGATGTCTACGGAAAGAAAGTATGTTATCGCCGTAAGAAATCATCATACAAAATGGATTGATATAGAAGAAGGTAATCACCACAATGATTCCACGGAAGTGTTCGGCCGCCTGCAGGCAGATGAACGTGTGATTGCGCCTGCAACAGATGAAGTTAAAGAAGGTATCATGATTCCGTAACGCAAAAAAAAGTGCCGTCCCGAAGAATCGGGACGGCTTTTCTGCTAACTGTTCCGTCTATATTGATTTTCTTATGTTCTTATTAAAAAAAGAGAACAAATAACATCCACCTAGTAATCAATAACGGATTTACCTGTTGTTCAACTAAAAAAAGTTTTTAAAGAAGGCAATAAGATTCCCTTACGCTTTTTACGTGAAGAGTTTCAATAGGATAAAATGGTTTTGGATTTTTTGTATGATGCGTAATGACAGTCATAGCGGGCTAACGCTATGCGGATGATGGCTGCTATCTTCTTAAATATTTTTTCCTTTTTGTTTTTCCCCTAAATAATCCTTTTAATGCGCATCTGAAATAATAACACGAAACAATTTAAAATTGTTCTCTGAAAAATTATTTTAAAAATTAAAAAGTTCGCGGATGCCGAGGGCAAACATCTGAACGCCGATAACGGCCAGGATAAGTCCCATCATTTTTGTGATCACCATCATTACATTGGTGCCGATAATTTTTACAATGCGTTCACCTGCAATAAAGAGGAGATAGGTGATATAACATATAAATGCATAAATGCCTATTACAATTGCGAGATGTGAGAGATCTTTGGCAGCTGAATAGCTCATAGAAGTAGTAATAGCGCCGGGGCCCGCCAGCAGCGGCATCGCCAGCGGGGTAATGGCTACGCTGATCCCGTGGTCGGCCTTCACCGGTTGTGTACCGAGTTTTGGATTCTCATTTTTATTCTCCTTTTCTCCGCGTACCATTTCATAACCAATCACAAAAACAAGGATACCGCCGGTAACCCGCAGTGCGGCCAGCGTGATGCCAAAAACATGAAAAATGAGTTTGCCCGCCACACTGAATACAAGAATAATACAAAAGGCAATGATCACAGATTTGGTGGCAATGTTTCGCTTCGCTTTTTTATCCATATTGGATGTCAGCTCCATGAAAACAGGGATGGCTGAAACAGGATTTACAATTGCCAGTAATCCCATGAATACTGTAGTCGCAAACGCGATATAATTATCAAATAATGCCATCATATCAGCAATATAATAAATTTTATTTATCAGCAAATATCCCCGCTAGGAACGTAACCGGGGTAGTTGCCAGTTATGACGCAGACTTATCAGCCGGATGCTCACTATAACGGTAACGGCTATACCCTGGGCGATATCTCCGGAAATACCGGTAAAGTGCCCGGCAACCAGGTACAGGATGCCGCCGGCTATGGACGCGGCTGCATATATTTCACGGGTAAAAAGAATGGGCTGCTCCCCGGTGATAACATCGCGCAGCAGCCCGCCGAAAGTACCGGTAATTACGCCCAGCGCCACACATATAGGCATGGGAAGCCCGCTGCCAGTCCTTTGTTGATTCCGGTAATAGTAAAGAGTCCCAGCCCTATCGCATCAAAAGTGCTGAGTAAACGGGTGAGTTTTTTTACATAGGAAAAAAATAGTGCGGCAATAATGGCGGCCACAATAATAGCACTGTTGGTGAGCCTCGATGAAGGTAAGCTGCATTCTCCTTGTCTTATTTATGAACTAAGGTAAGGATACTTTATATGACTATAACAGGAGAGAAGCAACTAATCAGTGCTGCTTAATAATCATCCTCATAGGCAGATTCACCACGAAGCGTACGCTCTATCTGGTTACGCAGGCCATGACTGAATCCTTCCACTTCAATTTTCGGATGATGATCCAGGTAGATCAGGAAACGGCCCGTTTCCTTCGAAACAAGGTCATAAATGTCTTCCAGTAAAGCACAAAGTAATTTCCGGGTGTTTTCGGCAATCTGTGCAAGGGGGGAATCTTCAAAATGCCGGTATTCACGGTTTTTATAAGATAAGGTAATCTGTAACATAACTGATGGTTTTTCTGCAGGATTTAGGATTACCGGTTAAAATATGGTTAACCGGCTGGTTTTCATTATCTAATTATTAATTCTGACATAAAAATAGGTAAAAAGAAATTGTTTTTTTAATACGAAAGGGTGATTTTTTATCCAGTTAACGCTACCATCCCTATATTGTTCATTTTTTTTCTATTATAATTTGGCTACCATTGCAAATTATTCTTACATAATGAAGAAACTTACGCTACTCATTGTTTTTATTGCGCTGTATTATTTACCCGCACAGGCGCAGCCCGGGAAGGGCATCCGGTGGAGCCCCGACGGCAAATCTTATTTTAAAGCCACCCCGGCCGGGATCGAATCTTTCCCGCTATCCGGTGAACCTTCTTCCGTTAAAATTCCCGCAGCCAGCTATCATAGCCTTGCCATAAAGGATTTTTATTTTTCGGGAGATGAAAAAAAAGTACTGCTTTATACCAACTCAAAAAAAGTATGGCGCTACGAAACCCGCGGCGATTACTGGTTACTGGACATTGCCAGCGGAAAGCTGTTGCAGCTCGGGAAAGATAAACCCGCGTCTTCCCTTATGTTCGCTAAATTATCACCGGATGGCGCCAAAGCGGCCTATGTAAGCGGGCATAACATTTTCGTGGAAGACCTCTCCACCGGCGTCATTACTCCTATCACCACCGATGGCACCCGCCGTTTTATCAATGGCACATTCGACTGGGCCTATGAAGAAGAATTCGGCTGCCGCGACGGCTTCCGCTGGAGCCCCGACAGTAAGCGCATCGCCTACTGGCAGATTGATGCGACAAAGATCCGCGACTTCCTCATGATAGACAATACCGACTCTATATACTCCTTTACGGTTCCGGTGGAATACCCGAAAGCAGGGGAGAGCCCTTCCGCCTGCCGCATCGGCGTGGCAGATATACAAACTGCTAAAACAACCTGGATGCAGGTTCCCGGCGATCAGCAACAACACTATATTCCCCGTATGGAATGGGTACCCGGTAAAAATACCCTTATCATCCAGCAGCTGAACCGCAAACAAAATGAAAGCAAAGTAATGCTCTGCAATGCAGCTAATGGAAACGTTCGCTCTATTTACCAGGAAAAAGACAGCGCCTGGATCGATGTAAAGTCGCGCTGGGATGATGACAACATCGCCGGATGGGACTTTATCCGCAACAGCAAATCCTTTATCTGGGTAAGTGAACAGGATGGCTGGCGTCATCTTTATAATATTTCTACAGAAGATGGTAAAGCTACCTTACTCACACCCGGTAACTATGATGTGATCAGCATTGCAAAAATTGATGAAGCCACTAATACCATCTATTTCCTCGCCTCACCGGATAATCCCACCCAGCAGTATCTTTACAGGGTGCCGTTAAACGGCGGCAAGGCGGAACGCATCACGCCGGCCAACGAACCCGGCTCCCATGAATATAAAATTTCGCCTTACGGGATCTGGGCTATCCACGACTTCAGCAACGCCTATACTTATCCAGTGAGCGAATACCTCCAGCTGCCGGCGCATAAAAGCAATGGCAATACAGTATTGAATGCCATCTCCAAAGGCGCCGCAGCGCCCAACAAACCGGAGTTTTTCAGCATCACTACTGTTGATGGTGTTACCATGAGCGGCTGGATGAGCAAACCTGCCAATTTTAATCCCGCAAAAAAATACCCCGTGGTATTTTATGTATACGGCGAACCCGCTGGCGCTACTACACTGGACGCCATCGGCGCAGGCCGCAACTTTCTCTATGATGGCGACATGGCCGCCGATGGATATGTATACGTGTCAATGGACAACAGGGGCACCCCGTTGCCGAAAGGCCGCAGCTGGCGTAAATGCGTGTACCGCAAAGTTGGATTGATCAATGCACGCGACCAGGCAATGGGCACTAAAGCGTTATTGCAGAAATATACTTTTCTTGATCCGCAACGCACCGCTGTATGGGGCTGGAGCGGCGGTGGCTCTATGACGCTGAACCTCCTGTTCCAGTATCCGGAAATTTATAAAACAGGAATCGCTATTGCGGCAGTAGGCAACCAGCTTACTTATGATAACATTTACCAGGAACGCTATATGGGCCTGCCCGAAGAAAACCGGGACGACTTTGTAAAAGGTTCGCCTATCACTTATGCAAAAAATCTCCAGGGCAACCTGCTGTACATCCACGGCACCGGCGATGATAACGTACACTATCAGAATGCGGAAATGCTGCTGAATGAACTGATCAGGTATAACAAGCAGTTCCAGTTTATGGCTTATCCTAACCGCACGCACAGTATCTCTGAAGGACAAGGAACTTTCGAGCACCTGTCTACTTTATATACTAATTATTTGCGTTCGCATTGTGAACCGGGCGCAAAATAAGTACCTTTGCCTCCCTAAATTGAAAAGTATGTCCAGGACAGCTATTATTGGAATACTGGCAGTGTTGCTGGTGATTGTATGCGCTTTTTTGCCGTGGTCGGTGGTAGACGTGGAAGGCAGGCACCTGGTATTTACAGGCGTAAACGGAACAGGTTCCAATTACGGGGAGCCCGGCCGGTTATGTATTATCCTTTCTGTACTGGCCATTGGAATATTCCTGGTGAAGAATAAGTGGGTGTCCAGGGTGAACCTCTTTATTGTAGGGTTCCTGCTGGCCTGGACTTTCAGGAATATGTTGTTGTATTCAAGATGTGAAATGGGCGATTGCCCGCAGTCGCAACCCGGTCTGTACCTGTCTTTCGCCGGTGCGCTGGTGGCTTTTGCCTGCGTGTTGTTTACACGCTCGCCAAAAAGCAGTAAATAAGGAACGAATAGCAAAAGCGGCATCCGGGTAATTTCCGGATGCCGCTTTTTTATTTTCAGAAGATGGTTTTATGTAAGATCCATGCGCCTGCAAGGATACCGGCTCCCATCAGCCAATACCGTAAAATTACCGGGAGTGGACGTTGCGCAGTTACCTTCGCCTTGATAAAACTAAAGACGGTGAGCCCCAGGAAAACCAGCAGGATACTGGTTTGTGAGGCAGCCGCGAAATTTTCATTGGAGAGATAAGGTCCCAGCGAAAGGATACCGCCAAGCAAAAAGAAAAACCCCGTCATCAACGCACTCTTGATAGCACGGGAACGGCTAAACGCAGATTCCTTTACTTTTTCATGTTCCAGTATCAGCTCCCATGAATGGGCATCCTTCTCCATTTCCTGTTCTATATGCGCAATCATCCGTGGGGTGATATCCAGGCGTTGCAACTTGGTTCGTTCCTGGTCCGACAACAGGGCGTTGTCGTGCTGCAGGTCGCCTTTATTGGCCTGGAACGCACTGATCATCACCAGCATCGCGCCGATGATCCACGCACACAGGTGGATGGTGTAAAAGGTCTGGATCTCAATGGGAAATACCTGTATCACCTGCGTAGCAAAGAACAGCAGGAAAAGCCCATCGGGGAACCCGATTAAGAAATCTGTCTTCCATCCGGAACTACGGATGGCTTTATGGGTTGTAGTCATACAAAGGTTCACTAACTGAAAGCCTGCTCCAGGCTTCTTTTAATGATTTGCACACAATCGCTGATCTGTCCGGCATTGATAGACAGGGGAGGTGCAAACCGTATTTTATCACCGTGTGTAGGCTTGGCCAGCAGGCCGTTTTCTTTTAAAGTAAGACAAAGGTCCCAGGCGGCTTCCGGGTCTTTATGTTCGATAACGATGGCGTTCAGCAGTCCTTTACCACGGATGGTGGTGATGTATGGCGAATGAAGTTCCTTCAGGCCGTTGCGGAGCAACAGGCCCATTTCCGCGGCGTTTTCCGCCATCTTTTCATCTTTCAGTACCTGCAGGGAAGCAATGGCCACTTTGCAGGCGAGCGGGTTGCCGCCGTAGGTGGAGCCATGTTCGCCGGGCTTGATGGTGAGCATGATCTCATCATCGGCCAGTACGGCGCTCACCGGCAGGGTGCCGGCAGATAATGCCTTTCCAAGTATCAGTATATCCGGGCGCACATTTTCATGATCGCATGCCAGCATTTTACCGGTACGGGCCAAACCTGTCTGGATCTCATCTGCAATGAACAGTACATTGGCGTCCTGGCAATACTGCCGCGCTTTGGACAAATATCCTTCATCCGGTACCATCACACCGGCTTCCCCCTGTATGGGTTCCACCAGGAAACCGGCTACATTTTTATCCTGTAAAGCCTGTTCCAGTGCGGTTAAGCTGTTGTAAGGAATTACTTCATAACCCGGCGTAAACGGACCAAAGTTATCACGTGCTGAAGGATCCGTACTAAAAGAGATCACATTCAGCGTACGCCCGTGGAAGTTATTGGCGCATACAATGATTTTTGCCTTGTCTTTCGGAACGCCTTTTACAATATATGCCCAATGGCGGCAAAGCTTCAGCGCTGTTTCCACCGCTTCCACACCCGTGTTCATGGGCAGCACTTTATCATATCCGAAGTAAGTGGTGATGTATTGTGCGTATTCTCCCAGCAGATCGTTGTGAAATGCGCGGGATGTAAGTGTCAGCTTTTTTGCCTGCTCTATAAGGGTGGCAATAATTTTAGGGTGACAATGCCCCTGGTTTACGGCAGAATAGCCGGATAGAAAATCATAATAACGTTTGCCGTCCACATCCCATAAATAAACACCTTCGCCCCGGTCCAGTACAACCGGCAGCGGATGATAATTATGGGCGCCATACTGTTCTTCCAGCGCCAGGTAATGTTGTGATTTTTCGCTTATCGTGTATGAAGGTACCATAACTCAAAAGTAAGGAAAAAGATGAAAGAAGCTGTTAGCCGTCAGCTAACAGCTTCGGGCTAATTGCCTCCTTTCAGCTTCTTTACCAGGTCCACATATTCCTGCATGGCCGCATCTTTCGTTTTACCTTTCAGCTCCGCCCACGCTTCATGCTTGGCTTTCGCCACAAAATCAAATGGGTTGGAAGGGCCGTCATTATCCACGTCGCCGGTTGTTCCCTGTTTGTACAAGGCATACAGCTGCAGCAAAATTTCATTGGACGGTTTCTCCGGCAGGGTTTTACTGGCTGCCACTGCCTCTTCAAACTGACTAGTTAGTTCCATGTGCGGTGAATTTTGAATTTTTAATAATACGGGTTAACACCCTCATTTTTCCCTTATGTCTATAAAGTTGAGCTTTATATATTAATATATCAAAAAAAGCCCGCGCTATGGTTTCTATCTCCTTAAAAACCAAATAACAAAACATAATTACTAAACGCATTAACTAATGAACTAATTTCAATACCTTTGCCGGCTGAAAAGGTCCGATGCAATACATTGCAGCAGGGCTACGGAACAGCAAAACATCATATGAAGAATATTCGCAATTTTTGTATCATTGCCCATATTGACCACGGTAAAAGTACCCTGGCAGACCGATTACTGGAGTTTACACATACTATTTCAGACCGCGACATGCAGGCCCAGGTGCTGGATGACATGGATCTTGAACGTGAAAAAGGTATCACCATCAAGAGCCACGCCATCCAAATGGATTACACTGCAAAAAATGGTGAAAAATATATCTTTAACCTGATCGATACACCCGGCCACGTGGACTTCTCCTACGAAGTATCCCGCGCACTTGCCGCCTGCGAAGGCGCACTCCTCCTGGTAGATGCCGCACAGGGTATCCAGGCGCAAACTATCTCAAATCTTTACCTGGCACTGGAAAACGACCTCGAAATCATCCCCGTTATCAATAAAATTGATATGCAGGGCGCCATGATCGAGGAAGTGAAAGACCAAATCATTGAACTCATCGGCGTAAAAGGAGAAGATATCCTGCTCGCCTCCGGTAAAACCGGTATCGGCATCGAAGATATCCTCGAAGCCATCGTAAACCGTATTCCTGCTCCCAAAGGCAGTAACGACGCGCCATTGCAGGCACTCATCTTCGATAGCGTATTCAATTCCTTCCGTGGTATCATCGCGTATTTCCGCGTGTTCAACGGCTCCATCAAAAAAGGAGATAAGATCAGGTTCTTTAACAGTGGAGAAGAATATTTTGCAGATGAAGTAGGCATCCTGAAACTGGGCCTCGATCCCCGTAAGGAAGTGTTCACCGGGGATGTAGGGTATATTATTACCGGTATCAAAAGTGCTAAGGAAGTAAAGGTAGGAGACACCATCACGTTGTCAAATAACCCCTGCCTGGAAGGTATCAACGGATTCCAGGAAGTAAAACCAATGGTATTCGCCGGTATCTATCCTGTAAATACAGAAGATTTCGAAGAGCTGCGTGAATGTATGGACAAACTGCAGCTGAACGATGCTTCCCTGACCTATGAGCTGGAAACCTCACAGGCGTTGGGTTTTGGCTTCCGTTGCGGATTCCTCGGCATGCTCCACATGGAAATCATCCAGGAACGCCTCGAAAGGGAATTCAACCAAACCGTTATCACCACCGTTCCCAACGTAAGCTTCATTGCACACACCACCCGCGATGGAGTACTCATCGTAAATAACCCGAGCGAAATGCCCGATCCTACTAAGCTGGACAGGATCGAGGAACCTTTCATCCGCGCACAGATCATCACCAAACCCGAATATATCGGTAACATCATGACCCTGTGCCTCGGCAAACGCGGTAATCTCCTGAATCAAAGCTATCTGACCACCACCCGCGTGGAACTGATGTTTGAAATACCTCTGACGGAAATCGTATTCGACTTTTATGATAAACTGAAAAGTCAGACACGCGGATACGCCTCCTTCGATTATACGCCGATCGGATTCCGCGACAGCGATATCGTGAAAATGGATATCCTCCTGAACAACGAAAAAGTGGATGCACTCAGTGCCCTGATCCACAGAAGCCGCGCACAGGAGTTTGGCCGTAAACTCACCGAAAAACTGAAAGAACTGCTGCCACGCCAGCAATTCCTCATCGCCATCCAGGCTGCCATCGGCGCAAAGATTGTTGCCCGCGAAAATATCAGCGCTATGCGTAAAGACGTAACCGCGAAATGTTATGGCGGTGACATCTCCCGTAAACGTAAATTACTGGAGAAACAAAAAGAAGGTAAGAAACGTATGCGCCAGATAGGTAACGTGGAAATACCACAGGAGGCATTCCTGGCGGTACTCAAACTGGATGATTAAGCGAATTTTGTCTTTCTCAGGATTAGACTGATTTTACTGATTATATTTTAAAAATGATTTTGGGAGATATCAGCGAAAATATTTTCGCTGATATCTCCCAAAATCATTTAAAACCCAAAGTGATCAAATCCCTAAATCAGCATAATCAGTCTAATCCTGAGAAAGACAAACTCCGCGTTCACCAAATTTATTATATTTGAGAAAACCAATCACCCATGCGTTCTTTAGTTCTCTCTTTAACATTCGTTTTATCCGCGCTCACGTTCTCTGCTGTAAAAGCCCAACAGGCCCCGCCTGCGGCCGAAGAGGTAGTAAAAGATGCCTGCGCACAGGCAGCAAAAGCCAATAAAAAAGTAATCCTCATCTTTCACGCATCCTGGTGCGGATGGTGTCATAAAATGGATACCGCGATGAACGATGCCAGTGTTAAGAAAGCATTCGACAATAACTACGAGATCCGTCATATCACCGTGCTGGAAAACGGCGCCAACAAAGCACTGGAAAACCCAGGCGGCGCTGACCTGCTGGCAAAATACCACGGCGATCAGGAAGGTATTCCCTTCTGGCTGGTATTAAACACCAACGGTGAAATGCTGGCCGACAGCCGCATGAAAAGTCCTACAGGCAAATTGCAGAATGTTGGTTGCCCTGCCCGGAAAGAAGAAGTGGAATACTTTGTAGGCATCCTCGAAAAAACATCAAAAATGAAACGCGGAGAACTGGACGCAGTACGCACCCGGTTTGGTAAAATAGCCTCCGCAGCACATTAAAGCGGAATTTGTCTTTCTCAGGATTACACTGATTTTACTGATTATATTTTTTAAAAAGATTAGGGGAGATAAAAGCGAATGTTCCGCTTATATCTCCCCTAATCTCTTTAAAAATCCAAAATGATCAAATCAGAAAAATCAGTATAATCAGTGTAATCCTGAGAAAGACAAATTCCGCGGAAAATTCGTACTTTACCACTCCTTTCATACACCAGCCAATCTCCCGGAAACAAGTTTTTATACAACAATCTATTCATATGCACCTGACTGCACGGGAAACCGAGAAATTATTACTGCACCTGGCCGGAGAACTGGCCGAGAAAAGAAAAGCAAGAGGACTGCGCCTTAACTACCCGGAAGCCATTGCCCTTATCAGCAGCCGCTTAATGGAAGCTGCCCGCGACGGAAATACCGTGGCTGCGCTCATGCACTACGGCGCTACCATTCTTACCCGCGAAGATGTAATGGAAGGAGTACCCGAAATGATACATGAAGTTCAGATCGAAGCTACCTTTCCCGATGGCACCAAACTGGTCACCGTACACGATCCTATCCGCTAACCATTACTAAATCTTACAACCATGATCCCCGGAGAATATTTTTTGAAGAAAGAAGATATCATTGCCAATGCCGGCCGGAAAACGGTCAGGGTAAGTGTGGTGAATACCGGCGACAGACCGGTACAGATAGGCTCCCACTGCCACTTTTTTGAAGTGAACCGCATGATGTCCTTCCCCAGGGAAGCAGCATTCGGTATGCGGCTCAATATTCCCTCCGGCAACGCAGTACGCTTTGAGCCAGGCGAAGCCAAAGAAGTAGAACTGGTGGAACTGGGCGGCGCCCGGAAAGTGATCGGTATCAACAACCTCGTAAACGGCGATACCACCGATCCTGCCGTAAAGGCCGCTGCCATCGCCAAAGCAGCTTCCCTCAACTTTAAATCTGAACAACTATGAGCCTGTCCATCAGCAAAACAAAATATGTAAACATGTACGGTCCTACCACCGGCGATCGCGTACGGCTGGCAGATACAGACCTCATCATCGAAATAGAAAAAGACTACAATGTATACGGCGATGAAAGTAAATTCGGCGGCGGAAAAAGCGTGAGAGACGGCATGGCGCAATCGGCCACTGCACTGCGCAGCGAAGGCGTGCTCGATTTTGTGATCACCAACGTTACCATCATCGACCATTGGGGTATTGTGAAGGGAGATATAGGGATTAAAGACGGTAAGATCGTTGCAATAGGGCAGGCCGGTAATCCCGACACAATGGACGGTGTACATCCGCAGCTCATCATCGGTGCATCTACCGAAGTACACAATGGCGCCAACCTCATCGCCACCGCCGGGGGGATTGATACGCATATTCACTTTATCTGCCCGCAACAGGTGGATCACGCGCTCTTCAGCGGTGTAACTACCCTGATAGGCGGCGGTACAGGCCCGGCTGATGGCACCAGCGCCACCACGGTAACACCAGGGAAATGGAACATCCAGCGCATGCTGCAGGCCGCAGAGGCATACCCGGTAAACCTCGGCTTCTTTGGTAAAGGCAACTGCGCTACCACAGGACCACTGGTGGAACAGATCGCCGCCGGCGCGCTGGGACTCAAAATTCATGAAGACTGGGGTTCCACACCAGCCGTAATAGACGCTTCCCTGAAAGTAGCAGACGAACTGGATGTACAGATCGCCATTCATACCGATACGCTGAATGAAGCCGGTTTCCTCGAAGATACACTCAACGCCATCAACGGCCGCGTAATACATACCTTCCACACCGAAGGCGCCGGTGGCGGCCACGCACCGGATATCATCCGTGCAGCCTCCTTCCCGAATGTATTGCCCGCATCTACCAATCCCACGCGCCCCTACACGGTAAATACCATCGATGAACACCTCGACATGCTGATGGTATGCCATCACCTGGATAAAAAAGTGCCGGAAGATGTGGCCTTCGCAGATTCCCGTATCCGCCCGGAAACCATTGCAGCAGAAGATATCCTGCACGACATGGGCGTATTCAGCATCATGAGCTCCGATTCACAGGCGATGGGCCGCATCGGTGAAGTCATTATCCGCACCTGGCAAACCGCAGATAAAATGAAGAAACAACGTGGCGCACTGGAAGAAGATAAAAACAGCGACAACGATAACTTCCGCGTAAAAAGATACATCGCCAAATACACCATCAACCCGGCTATCGCACACGGCATCTCCACGCATATCGGTTCCCTGGAACCCGGTAAGATGGCTGATCTCGTGCTGTGGAAACCCGCTTTCTTTGGCGTGAAACCGGAAATGATCATCAAAGGCGGCATGATCAATGCCAGCCGTATGGGCGATCCCAACGCATCTATTCCAACACCGCAGCCGGTGGTGTACCGCCATATGTTTGGCGCACACGGAAAAGCACTGCTGCATACCAGCGTACTGTTCGTATCTGCGTTATCGTTAGAGAAAGGAATTAAAGAAGAATATGGTTTGCAGAAACAGCTGTTACCGGTGAGCAACTGTCGTAACATCTCCAAAAAAGACCTGATCCACAACGATAAAACACCCGATATCACCGTAAATCCTGAAACATATGAAGTACAGGTAGACGGTGAAAAAATTACCTGCGAACCGTTAAAGGAACTGTCGTTGGCACAGCGCTATTTTTTATTTTAACCCGGAGGAGATATGTTGGTAAGGGAAATCATAGGAAATACGGATACGCATACACGCAGCAGTAAAGAAACAGACCTGCTGCCGCTGGAGTGGTTTGAAACCTCCCGGCGTATTCAGCGGAAACACACTGCCGGCGGCCGTGAAGTAGCACTGAAATTTACAAAGGAAGGGCAGCAGCTCAGGCAAAATGATATCCTTTATCAGGACGACGACCTGATGATCGTGGTAGATATCCTTCCCTGCGAAGCCATCGTGATCAGCCCGCGGAACATGGCCGAAATGGCAAAGGTGTGCTACGAGATCGGCAACAAACACCTGCCGCTTTTCCTCGAAGAAGAACAACTGCTGATTCCGGCAGATGAGCCGCTGTACCGCTGGCTGCATGCAGCCGGGTACCCGGTGGTAAAAGAACGGCGTAGGCTCCTGCACATCCTGCGTACTAACGTGCAGCCACACACGCACGGAAACAACGGCCCTTCATTTTTTGAGAAGATTTTGGAACTGGCGTCAAAATAAAGCATATGGAACAGCATTATCTCGGCAGCTTACTACACCTGGCAGACAGCACGCTGCCTATTGGCGGCTACACACATTCTGCCGGGCTGGAAACCTTTGTGCAACAGGGACGGGTGAACAGTGCCGCTACCGCGGCCACCTTTGTGCGTAATATGCTGCAGAATAATATCCGTTACAATGATGCTGCATTTATGAGCCTGGCTTACACCGCAGCTACACAAAACAATGTGAGCGAACTGCTGGGGCTGCATCACTTATGCACCGCCGTAAAAGCGCCGCGTGAACTCCGGGAAGCCAGCCAGAAGCTGGGCGCGCGGCTCACACGCATTTTCAGCCGCAGGTATACCAGCGAACTGGTTACGCAATATGAAACAGCTGCGGGTAACAGCCCGCACTACTGCCTGGTGTTTGGCATCTATGCGCAGCTCACCGGTATTCCATTGCCGGCTGCGTTGTACGCATTCTACTACAACGCCGCTATGGGAATGGTGACCAACTGCGTAAAGCTGGTGCCCCTCGGGCAAATGGACGGGCAGGATATCATCTTTGACCTGCAACCTTTACTGAAAGAACTGACGGAAGCAACAATACAACCCGATAAATCGTTGCTCGGGCTTTGCAACACTGCATTTGATATCCGCAGCATGCAGCACGAACGCCTGTACAGCCGGTTGTATATGTCGTAACTATAATTAATGATACCATGAGCAGAGAATATATAAAAGTAGGAGTGGCCGGCCCCGTAGGTTCCGGGAAAACAGCGCTCATTGAGCGGTTAACAAGACAAATGGCGCAACACTACCAGGTGGCCGTGATCACCAACGATATTTATACAAAGGAAGATGCGGAATTCCTCACGCAGAATAGCCTGCTGCCACCGGAAAGGATCATCGGCGTGGAAACCGGCGGTTGCCCGCATACCGCTATCCGTGAAGATGCCAGCATGAACCTCGAAGCCGTGGAAGAAATGGTACGCCGCTTCCCTGATATCGAAATCATCTTCATAGAAAGCGGCGGCGATAACCTGTCCGCCACTTTCAGCCCCGACCTGGCGGATGTCACCATTTTTGTGATAGACGTAGCGGAAGGAGATAAAATTCCGCGTAAAGGTGGTCCGGGTATTACCCGCTCCAACCTGCTTGTCATCAATAAAATTGACCTCGCCCCCTATGTACATGCAGATCTTGGCGTAATGGAAAGGGATGCCCGCAAAATGAGAGGCGGACAGCCTTTCGTGTTTACAGATCTTATGAGCGGCGCCGGGCTGGAACACGTGATCAACTGGATTAAAAGATACGCATTACTGGAAGACATCGCAGCGCCCAATCTCTTAACATGATCAGTGAACTGAAGATATTGACCGGTAAAAGAGACAGTGGCACCTATCTGAAGGAATGCTACTGCACACGGCCTTTTAAAGTGGCAAATGTGCGGGAAGAACGCGGTGACCCCGTATTGCGCCTCATGATGATGAGCTCTTCGCCGGGAATGCTGGATAAAGATCATTACCAGCTGGATATTACCGTTGCCGCAGGCACGGCTTTACACCTGCAAACGCAGGCATACCAACGGCTGTTTAATATGGAAACAGGCGCTACACAGGAAATGCGCGTATGGCTGCAAGCCGGAAGTACGTTCACCTTTTTACCACACCCGCTGGTGCCGCATGAAAAGGCTACCTACACCGGCTATACGAACCTGCACCTGGCAAACAACTGCCGTCTCATCTGGGGAGAAATCATTACCTGTGGCCGGAAATTAAACGGGGAAGTATTTCTCTTTACAAAACTGCATAGCATCACGCAGGTATTTTCAGGAGAGCAGCTGTTGTTAAGGGATAACCTCCTGATGCAACCCGGCGTTACCAGTTTGGAGGCAGTGGGCTGGATGGAAGAATACACCCACCAGGCTACCTTCCTGTTTTTCGATACCCATGAAAAGGTTACTCTTAACGAAACTGCGGACAGGCTTCACCGTTACCTGGAAGAACAACCGCATATACTGGCAGGCGTAACCCGCACTGCCGGCAACGGTATCATGGTAAGAATACTGGGCCATAGCGGGGAACAACTATTTGAATGTCAGCAACACCTGGCAAAGCTTTTACCTGTTTAAAACAGTAGTATGTCATTTATCGATAACAGTTTATTACTAACGGCAGTTACTATCAGCTGTCTTCATACGGCTTCCGGACCGGATCATTACGTGCCCTTCATCGTTTTTTCCCGTACGCGGAAATGGTCGGTGGCTAAAACCATCGGGTGGACGGCCCTCTGCGGCCTCGGACATGTAATGAGTTCACTCGTGATCGGGATGATCGGCGTGGTGCTGGGATGGCAGCTGTCGCGCTTTACTGCTATTACAGAAGTACGCGGCGGCATTGCGGGATGGGCATTGCTGATATTGGGGCTTTTTTACCTCATTTGGGGATTATACAAGGCCATCGCCAACAGGCCACACAAACACTTTGATGTATACGACGACGGCGATATGTATGTTTATCAGCATCGTCATAATGAAGCCTATGTAGCGCCGCAGAAAAGGATCCGCGTAACGCCGTGGATCTTGTTTGTGATATTCGTAATGGGCCCCTCTGAACCCTTGCTGCCGTTATTATTTTACCCGGCCGCGCAACAATCTGTACCCGGTATTGTAATGCTGATAGCTACTTTTACCTTCTTCACGATCCTCACCATGATCATCATGGTACTGCTGGGATATTATGGGTTTTCCCTCATGAAACCTGTTGCCACGGAAAGATATATGGCAGCCATCAGTGGCGCTGCTGTTACGCTTTGTGGAACGGGCATGGTTTTTATGGGTTGGTGAACTGTTTAAGCAGCTTGGCTGTTATAGCAGATAAACCTTTACCACATGAGAAAATGGCTCAGGATCACCCTTATTACCGGCGGTATATTTATGGCACTCCTGGTGTTGTTAATCCTGGGTATGACCTGGTACATACATGCTAATAAAGACAATTTCCTGAAACAGATCACCGTCCAGCTGAATGATCACCTGAGCGGGAATATCCGCATCGGGGATATGGAGCCGTCCCTGTGGAAGAGCTTTCCCAACGTATCTATCGCCCTGGAAAAAGTAGTGCTGGAAGACAGCCTCTTTCAGCAACATCATCACCCCTTGCTGGATGTTAACTATATTTTCGTACGGGTAAACACGTTATCACTGTTACGCAAACACGTAAATGTAAATGAAATCACCCTGCAGGATGGTACTATCTTCCTGTATACAGATACCACCGGTTATTCTAACTCATATGTGCTGCAACGGAAGTCGGAGCCAAAGAAAAGTAATGGCTCAAAAGATGTCAACATCAAAAAACTGACATTAGCGAACATCAGTTTTATTATAGATAACCGGCAGAAGTTTAAGTTATTCCAACTGGATATACGCCAGCTGGATGGCAAGGTAAGTGCTTCCGATAGCAGTGTCCAGGTTACCATAATATCAGATATCCTGTCTAAAAGTTTTGCTTTCAACACCGTTAAAGGAAGTTATCTGAAGGATAAAAAACTGCAATTAAACCTCTCCGTGATCTTCAATAAGCGCACAAAAATTCTCACTATACCATCACAGGAAATCCGGATAGATGACCACCCGGTGCTCATTACAGGGCAGTTTGGCTTTAGCGAAAAGCCGCCGCCCTTCCAGCTGAAAATTAATGCCAACCAGGTATTGCTGCATGATGCCGCATCCTGGTTGCCGCCCGCTATCAGCACTAAATTAAGCAGCATTACCCTCACCAAACCACTGGACGCAGAGGCTAACCTCAACGGACATATGAAATACAGGGATACGCCTAAAGTACTCATCACCTGGAAGACTACCAACAACGTACTGGTGACTACAATGGGCGAATGGACCAACTGTAATTTCACGGGAAGGTTTAATAACGAGGTGTTAGCTGGACAAGGCCACAATGATGAAAATTCCGCCGTCAATATTTTCCAGCTGAGCGCTACGCTGGCAGGAGTGCCGCTGAAAGCGGATACCATCCGGGTGGTAAACCTGAAGCAACCTTTGCTCCACGGCCACTTCCGGTCAAATTTCCCTTTGACCAACCTGAACAGCGATACAGGGGAAAGCCCCATCCTGTTCAAAGAAGGTAACGCCAATGCCGACTTGTATTACACAGGCCCCGTACTGGCCAACGATAACACACCTTCATCCCTGCAGGGCGTGGTACAGGTAAAACAAGGCGCATTTACCTACCTGCCGCGTAACCTGTCTTTTCATGATGCCAGCGCCACACTGCGTTTTACCGGGCAGGATCTGATGTTGGAAAATATCCACATACAAACACAGAAAAGTAGCCTGCAGATGGACGGTATGGTGAAGAATCTCCTGAACCTCTATTTTACCACACCAGACAAAATTGAACTCACCTGGAATATCCGTAGCCAGCTGGTAGATCTGAATGAATTCAAAAGCTTCCTGGCGCCCCGGCGAAAAGCCAGACCATCCCGCAGCCAGCAGAAAGCAAAAATGACGCGCGTGAACCGGCAACTGGATGTGGTGCTGGCTTCCAGCAATGTAAACATGCTGGTGCAGCTGGATAAGATCATCTTTCAGCGTTTCACCGCGCAAAATGTAAAAGCATCCGTGCAACTAACGAATACGGATATACTATTAAAGCAAATCGCCCTGCAGCATGCAGGCGGAAATATGCAGATGGCCGGCGTGCTGCACCAGCAGGGGAATAACAACAACTTCAACATGAACGCCACTGTGAACAATGTGCACATCAGCCAGTTGTTTTACGCATTCGATAACTTCGGAATGGCGGCCCTGCAATCAGATAACCTGAGAGGAAATGTATCAGCAAAGGTGAACCTGAAAGGGAATGTGCTGGATAATGGAAGTTTGGCTAAACACTCCCTCTACGGTGCCATCAACTTTAACCTGAAGAATGGGGCCCTGATCAACTTTGGTCCGCTCGCAGATATCGGCAACTTCGCCTTCCGCAAACGCCGCCTCGATAGTATTACCATCGACAACCTGTCCAACACCTTGCAGGTGCAGGGAAATAAAATACTGATTCCACCCATGCGCATCGCTTCCAGCGCCATAAATATTGATGTGAACGGGGTATACGGAATAAATGGGGGTACCAATATCAACCTGGATATTCCGTTGAGAAACCCGGCGAAAGATTCGGCCATTACGGATAGGGCAGAGAAGCGCAAACGCAGCAGGAAAGGGATTGTTATACACCTGCACGCCGTATCTGAAAAGGATGGTAAAGTGAAGATCAAGCTGGGGAAAGGAGATGGCGGTTAAAGGGTGACTCTTGCGGACCATCGCAAAAGTCACCGCACTATTTTTAAGCTACCGTTTGGAAAGCCTGTTCAAGATCTCCCTTAATATCATTAATATGTTCAATACCCAGCGAAATGCGTAGCACGCCCGGCGCAACACCCGCTTTCTTTTGCTCTTCCTCACTCAGCTGCTGATGGGTAGTAGTAGCGGGATGGATGATCAGCGTTTTGGAATCGCCTACATTGGCAAGGTGGTAAATTAACTTTAACGCCTGTACGAATTTATCGGCCGTATCTTTTCCTCCTTTGATCTTAAAGCTCAATACGCCACCAAAGCCATTTTGCAGGTACTTCTTTGCCAGTGTATGGTATTTGTTATCGGGAAGCCCCGGATAGTTTACCGATTCTACCTGCGGATGTTGTTGCAGCCATTGTGCCAGCGCCAGCGCATTATCTACTGTTCGCTGTACCCGGAGGGAGAGGGTTTCCAGCCCCTGCAGGAACAGGAAAGAGTTTTGTGGCGCCAGTGCCGGTCCCCAGCTGCGTAAACCGGCCACACGCGCCCGGATAATGTAGGCAATATTGCCAAACGGACTATGCGAGCCAAATACTTCCCAGAACTTCATACCATGATAAGCCTCATCTGGCTCGCTGAACTGTACAAACTTACCATTGCCCCAGTTATAGTTGCCGCCATCCACAATGATACCGCCAATACTGGTGCCATGCCCGCCAATCCATTTGGTGGCTGCTTCTACCACCACGTTGGCGCCATGCTCCAGCGGACGGGCCAGATAACCCGCCGCACCAAAAGTATTATCCACCACCAGCGGAATATCATGCTTCCGCGCAATGGCACTGATCTTTTCAAAATCCGGAATGGCAAACCCCGGGTTGCCGATGGTTTCCATATAAAGCGCTTTTGTATTTTCATCGATCAGCGCTTCAAAGCTTTCCGGCTTATCAAGATCCGCAAAACGCGCCTCTACACCAATACGCTTGAAACTCACTTTAAACTGGTTAAAAGTGCCGCCATACAGATACGAGGAAGTCACAAAATTATCGCCCGGTAACAGGATATTATGCAGGGCGATGAACTGCGCGGCCTGCCCGGATGCCACTGCCAGCGCGCCTACGCCGCCCTCCAGCGCTGCCACTCTCTTCTCAAACACATCCGTGGTGGGATTCATAATACGGGTGTAAATGTTACCAAACTGCTTCAGCTGGAAAAGATCCGCCGCGTGTTCCGCACTCTCAAAAGTATAGGAAGTGGTTTGATAAATAGGCACCGCAGCCGCATGGGTAGATGATTCTGGCTGATAACCCGCATGAACCTGTAAGGTGTCAAAATGTAATGGCTGATTGGACATAACCGGAAAATTTAAAGGTTTGAATATAAGTCTACAAATATAATAGACTAATCGTAATAATAAAGTATTTTAACATGATTCTCACACAAAAAATAATATCTTCGGCGCCATAAATGAATGTTTACGTGAAGAAATGCAGTTGACCGATGTTATTAACTATTACCACCAAACGTTACCCCGCCACAGACCTGGGCTACCTGTTGCATAAACATCCTGCAAAAGTACAAACCGTTGAACTGACCGCAGGGAGTGCACATATCTTTTACCCGGAAGCAACAGACCATTCCTGCACCGCCGCTTTACTGCTGGACATTGATCCGGTACGACTGGTACGCGGAAACGGAAACGGCCACGACTTTGCACTGGAACAATATGTAAACGACCGCCCATACGTAGCCTCGTCGTTTATGAGCGCGGCTATATCACAGGCTTACGCCACGGCCATGAACGGCCGTTGTAAAGATAAGCCACACCTGGTGGATGAAGCCATTCCATTTGAAATAGGACTGTCTGTTTTGCCGGTGAAAGGCGGTGAACCTTTACTGCGCCAGTTCTTTGAACCGCTGGGCTATGAAGTGAATGTGCAGTCGCATCTGCTGGACGAACAATATCCCGCATGGGGCCAGAGCCGTTACTTCAATGTAACACTCCGCCACACATTACCGCTGAAAACAATCCTGAAACAACTGTATATCCTGGTGCCGGTTTGCGACAACGACAAACATTATTTCGTGGGCGGCCATGAAATTGAAAAGCTGATGGAGAAAGGAGAGGGATGGCTGGATAGTCATCCTGCTAAAGAACTCATTACCCGCCGCTACCTCCGGAATATTGCGCCACTGGCAAAACAGGCGCTGGAGCTGATCATGAAAGACGAAGTACTACCGGTAGAAGAAAAACCGGCGAAAGACAAAATAAAACTGCATGATCTCCGCCTGCTAACGGTAAGGGATATACTCCTGGAACTAAATGTATCCACCGTAGCAGATATGGGGTGCGGGGAAGGGAAGCTCCTCCGCTTGCTGATGGAGAAACCGCAATTCAAAAAGATCCTGGGAATGGATGTGAGCTACCGCACACTGGAATTAGCACAAGATAAGCTGAAGCTTGATCGCCTCCCCGAAATGCAGCGTAACCGCATAGAACTCATCCAGGGATCACTAACGTACAGGGATATACGCCTGGGAGGTTTTGATGCCGGCGTGCTGGTAGAAGTGATTGAACACCTGGATGAATCCCGCCTCCAGGCACTGGAAAAAGTAGTATTTGAATACGCCCGGCCTGCCCACGTGATCATTACCACGGTAAATGCAGAATATAATGTGATGTATGAAAAGCTTACCGCTGGCACGTTCCGGCATGGAGATCACCGTTTTGAATGGACACGCGCACAATTTGAAACATGGGCAAACCGCGTAGCCGCACAATTTGGTTATATTGTATCCTTCAAGCCACTTGGAGAAATAGATGAAACACTGGGCGGACCCAGCCAGCTGGCCTTGTTTAAACGATCATTATGAGAGATATTATATTAGAGAAAATAGAGGAACTGGAACAACAGCACCAGGTAAAAGTATTGTATGCCTGCGAATCCGGCAGCCGCGCATGGGGCTTTGCCTCCCCCGACAGCGATTACGATGTGCGCTATATTTACACCCGGCACAGGGATAGCTACCTGAGTATCACGGAGCCACGGGATGTGATTGAATTACCGGTAGATGAAGTACTGGATGTAAGCGGATGGGATATCCGCAAAGGATTACAGCTGTTCCTGAAATCCAATGCCCCGCTGTATGAATGGTTACAGTCGCCCATCATCTACAAGGAAGAAACAGATTTTAAACAAACCATGACAAACCTGATGGAAAAGTATTTTTCACCACGCTCAGGTTGTCATCACTACCTCTCTATGGCTTTCAATGTTTTCTCCAACGAATTACAGGGAGAAGCCATCAAGCTGAAGAAGTACTTCTATGTGTTACGTCCTATGCTGGCCTGCCAGTGGATCCTCGCCGGTAAAGGCGTGCCGCCGATGGAGCTGGAACCGTTACGTACGTTAATTACGGACGGTGCTATTCATACCACTATCGACAAACTGCTGGAGTTAAAAGCCACTGCGGATGAACAAGCCACGGTAACACCCGATGCTGCACTGCACCAGTGGATGGCATACACATTGGAAGATTGTAAAATGCAGGCAGCAGAATTGCCGGCCATAAAGAACGATACCGCAGAACTGGATACGCTTTTCCGGAAATATATTTCGTATGACTTTTGAGACACTGCAACAACAACGGGAGTACATCCTGCTGGAATGTATCAGCGGGAGCAAGGCGTATAACCTGCAGGTACCCACGTCAGATACAGACATCAAAGGCGTATTCATATTACCGCAAAGCGAACTGTACGGAATGACCTACACCCCGCAGGTGGCTAATAAAAGCAACGATGAAGTATACTTTGAAATAAAACGCTTCCTGGAACTCCTGGATAAAAACAATCCTAATATCCTGGAACTGCTGAACACCACAAATGGCAGCCTGTTGTTCCGTCATCCGCTGATGAACCTCATTCAGCCCAAAGATTTCCTGTCAAAGCTATGCCTGGAAACTTTTGCAGGCTATGCCAAAACACAGATAAAGAAAGCAAAAGGACTGAATAAAAAAATCAATCAGTCGCACGGAACAGCACGGAAAAACGTAACCGAATTTTGCTACGTGATTGCCGGCGGCCAAAGCGTTCCCTTACAGGAGTGGCTACACGAAAATAACCTTGTGCAAAACGATTGCGGCCTTGCACGGATAGACCATTTCCGGGATGTATACGCGTTGTATCATATCAGCCAGTTTGAACCCGGCGTTACCTTTAAAGGGATCTTCTCCGGCGCAGATGCGAATGATGTACAACTCAGTAGCATCCCGAAAGGTCCGGCCCCATTGGGGATTATGCAGTTTAATAAAGATGGCTATACGGTGTATTGCAAAGACTTTGCAGCCTATTGGGAATGGGTGGAGCTGCGCAATGAAGCCCGCTATGAACATAACCGCGAACTTGGCGCTGACTACGACAGCAAACACATGATGCATACCTTCCGCCTGCTCGCAATGGCGGAAGAGATTGCACGATATAAGGAAGTACGGGTGTATCGTCACGACCGCGATTTTCTGCTTCGTATCCGCAACGGTGAGTTTACATACAACGAACTGCTGGATATGGCTGCCCAAAAATTAAATGACATGGAACAGCTGTATGCCGCTTCCGATCTTCCGGATCACCCGGACCCGGAACTGGCGGCCACCCTGTTAATCAGAATAAGAGACGAATTTTATGTCCCGAAGAAATAGACAATTATCACATATCTCCATACCGGAATTATCACTGGTATTATTAATCGGCCCATCTGGCGCCGGTAAGTCCACCTTTGCCCGCCGCTTTTTTAAGCCCACCGAAATTGTTTCGTCGGATGTTTGCCGGGGTTTGATCAGCGATGATGAAAACAACCAGGCGGTTTCTGCTGACGCTTTTGAAGTAGTTGGATTTATTGCTGCAAAACGGTTGAAGCTGGGGTTGCTCACCGTGATTGACGCCACCAATGTGCAGCCGGAAGCCCGCAAGGAATGGGTGCGGCTGGCCCGCGAGTATCATGTACTCCCGGTGGCCATTGTACTTAATATGGCGGAGAAAGTATGCCAGGAGCGCAATAACCTGCGGAGCGACCGTAACTTCGGTACGCATGTGATCCCGCAGCAGATCAGCCAGCTCCGGCGCGGTATCCGACACCTCCGGGAAGAAGGCTTCCGGCATATTTTTGAACTGCACTCACCGGAAGAGGTGGAGCAGCTGGAAACCGTTACCCGTAACCCGTTGTACAATAATAAGAAAGATGAACACGGACCTTTTGATATCATAGGAGATGTACACGGCTGCTACGACGAGCTGTGTACCTTGCTGGGTACACTGGGCTACGAAGTAGATAAAGAAAACAGTACCCTGATCACTGCACCGCTCACTACTAACGCAGAAGGATATACGCGTTTCCGCAAACCTGTGTTTGTAGGCGACCTGGTAGATCGTGGCCCGAAGTCACCGCAAGTACTACGCCTGGTAATGAACATGGTAAACAATGGCATGGCGCTTTGTGTACCGGGAAACCATGATGCCAAGCTACTCCGCTACCTGAATGGAAAGAACGTAGTGTTACGGCACGGTCTCGAAGCAACGGTGGCCCAGCTGGCAGGTGAAACACCGGAGTTCCTTGCGGCGGCAAAAGAGTTCCTGGATGGCCTCGTCAGTCACTATGTGCTGGACAATGGTAAACTGGTGGTAGCGCACGCCGGGTTAAAAGAAAGTATGCAGGGGCGTGGCTCCGGCGCGGTAAGAGAGTTCTGCCTGTATGGTGAAACCACCGGCGAAACAGATGAATTCGGCTTGCCCGTAAGATATAACTGGGCGCTGGAATACAAAGGCAAAGCAATGGTAGTATACGGCCACACACCGGTTCCTGAAGCCAAATTCTTAAACAATACCATCGACATAGATACGGGTTGCGTATTTGGCGCTACCCTTACCGCACTGCGCTACCCTGAAAAGATATTGGTGTCAGTACCCGCACAGGAGCAATACGCCGCGCCTGCTCGTCCCATTGGCTACAACCTGGAAAGTGCGCTGAGCCTGGAGCAGCAGTACGATAATGTACTGGATATAGCAGATTTTATCGGGAAGAAAATATTACAGACAAACTACAGTCATAGCATCACCATCCGGGAAGAGAACAACATTGCAGCACTGGAAGCGATGAGCCGTTTTACCATCAACCCGCGATGGCTCATATACCTGCCACCCACCATGTCGCCCGCTGAAACCAGCCGGGAAGAAGGAATGCTGGAGCATCCTGTAGAGGGGCTGCAATATTATAAAGAGGCAGGTATAGCAAAAGTAATTTGTGAGGAGAAACACATGGGCTCGCGCGCTGTGGTAATTGTTTGCCGCGACGAAGCCACCACCGTAAAACGGTTTGGCATTGCAGGGGAAGGTAACGGTGTGGTATATACGAGAACGGGCCGCAGCTTCTTCAGCGATAAACAAACGGAGCAGGACTTTATTGCCCGCATCAACACCGCGTTGATCAACACCGGCTTTTACGAAACCTTTGAAACCGACTGGGTATGCCTGGATACAGAGCTGATGCCCTGGAGCGCAAAAGCCCAGGCATTGCTGCAAAACCAGTACGCAGCCGTGGGTACTGCCGCAGGGCAGGCGTTGCCTGTAGTGGTGGATGCGTTGCAGCAGGCCATTACACAGGGCGTGCCTGCACAGGCGTTACTGGAAAAGTATTCCCGCCGCCTCGAACAAACCAGCAGTTACGTAAAGGCATACCGCCGGTATTGCTGGCCGGTGGAGTCGTTGAACGACTATAAGCTGGCGCCGTTCCATATCATGGCCACGGAAGGCAAAACGTATTTTGATAAAGACCATGCATGGCATCTGTCTGCCATAAAAAATATCTGCGCCGGCGATGAACAGTTACTGATCGCTACCCCTTTCCTGGAAGTGGAAATAGGGAATGAGGCCAGTGAAAAAGCAGCCATCACCTGGTGGGAAAACCTTACAGCTACTGGTGGCGAAGGCATGGTGATCAAGCCATCCACTTTCATGGCCAGGGATGCAAAAGGACTCATTCAGCCTGCTGTAAAGATCCGCGGAAAAGAATACCTGCGCATTATTTACGGTCCTGAATACGATGCGCCGGAAAACCTCCACCGTTTGCGCAGCCGCAAGCTGTCGGGCAAACGCTCCCTGGCGTTGCGTGAATTTGCACTGGGCCTCGAAGGGCTCGACCGGTTTGTAAATAATGCGTCGCTGCAGGCGGTACATCAATGCGTATTTGGTATTTTAGCACTGGAGAGCGAACCGGTAGATCCGAGACTGTAACCATGTAAGCATCTTTCTACATTAAAAAAACATAATTATGAAAGCCGTAGCCGTATCAAAATTCAAAGACATTCCTGTGGTGATGGACCTGCCAAAACCTGTAGTACGACCAGGCACTGTGCTGGTGAAAGTAGCCGCAGCAGGGATGAATCCGTTCGACTGGAAAATGATCGATGGCATTATGGACGACGGGAAAACCAAACACCAGTTTCCGCTTATCATGGGCGTAGATGGTGCAGGCACCGTAGAAGAAGTGGGAGAGGGCGTTACCCGGTTCAAAGCAGGCGATAAAATCTACGGTCAGTTTATTCATTCGCCCATCGGCGAGGGCTCCTACGCTGAATACGCCATCGTGCCTGAAAAATCAGGGATTACCAAAGCGCCCTCCAGCCTGTCGGCCGTTGAAGCCGCAGCGGTACCCACTGCCGGTATGACCGCCCAGCAACTATTGGATAAACTGGACCTCCAGGAAGGAAATACGCTGCTGATCAACGGCGCCACCGGGGGCGTAGGCTCGTTTGCGGTACAACTGGCAGCCGCACAGGGCTTACAGGTAATTGCCACCGTTTCAGATGAAGCCGGTGCTGAAAGGATGAAGAAACTAGGCGCCGCAGTAACTATCAACTATAAAGAAGCGCCATTAACCCAGCAGGTAAAAGAAAAGTTCCCCCAGGGACTCGATGGGCTGATCGACCTGGTAAGTAAAACAGACGGATTTGAGGCGAACCTGGATCTGTTGAAACCCGGCGGCACTGCATTTACCACCCAGTTTGTAGCAGAAGAAAATGCCCTGAAAGACAGGAATATCCGCGGAGGCAACTTTGAAACACAAGGAAGCGCAGCTTCGCTGGATACCTTAACATTGGCCATCGACCGGGGTGCGCTCACTATCCCCGTAGAAAATAAAATTAAACTGGAAGACGTGCCGGCTGCCATAGCCCTGAGCCGCCAGGCGAAAGGGAAAGGAAAAACAGTGATCGTTATTTGAGTGATCGCCTTCGGCGATGAAATTGTCTTGGAGCATGATTACGCTGATTTTACTGATTTTAAGGATTTGATCATATATGATTTTTAAAGATTAGGGGAGATAAGGTGAATACTCACTTTATCTCCCCTAATCATTTATAAAAAAATCAAAAAAATCAAATCCTTAAAATCAGTAAAATCAGCGTAATCATGCTCCAAGACAATTTCCAAACGCCGAAGGCGTTCAAATACCCGCCGTTGCCTTAAACAACTCCGCCCCGCTGTCAGTACTGATCTCGTAAGAAGCGCCATAGGCCGTAAAAGCGCATTGTCCTTTTTGCAAAGTCAACGTATCCTCGCCTTTAATAGTGACGTTACCTTTCATTACAATCAGTATTTCTGCAGCTTTGGCGGTATGCTTATATACCTGGCCGGCAGTAAGATCAATTTTACTCACCTCAAAGTCCGGCGCGGGGGAAGGATAAATTCTCTCCAGTCCATCAGCGCTTACATCGCCTTTAATGATATTCGGATGCACGCCCTCAAAGCGGGTATGCTTCAGGAGTTCCGGTACATCCACATGTTTCGGGGTAAGACCGCCACGCAGCACATTGTCTGAATTAGCCATCAGTTCTACATTCTGGCCTTCCAGGTAAGCATGCGGAATGCCGGCGTCCTGGAACACCGCATCACCAGGTTGTACCTGCATGATATTAAAGAAGTAAATAGAGAAGATGCCACGATCGAGTTTTTCCCTGCTGTTCGGGTCATTTAAAACCGCGCGGGCAGCCCAGAAACCAGGATCATTTTTCGACAGCTTGTTGGATTTGTAAGGAAGGATCATGCGGTCTGTCAGCGGGCGGAGGATGATATTCACCAGCGACTGTGGCATTTCCATTACATTTTTATACAGGCCATAATAACCTTCTTTTTCGTATATGCTTACCAGTGAAGTGAACTCCGGAACTGTTTTCAGCACTTCCAGTAATTGTTCATGTGGCAGGAAGCCGTGAAGGAGATAGAACTCACTCAGGGCCACCATAATTTCAGGTTTATGGTTATCGTCTTTGTAGTTACGGTTTGGGGCGCTCAAAGGAATGCCTTCTGCATTTTCCCTTGCAAATCCTTTCTCTGCTTCACTTTTGGTAGGGTGTACCTGGATAGATAACATGTCTTTTACATCCAGGATCTTAAAGAGAAAAGGCAGCTCCTTAAACCGTTCCCATACTGCCGGACCGGTGATGTTGGCCGGGTCCTGACCAATCAGTTCATTCAGCGGCAGTTGTCCGCTGGCGGTAGTAATAGTGGAAGGAGCGCTGGGATGCGCGCCCATCCAGTATTCTGCACTGGGTTGATTTGAAGGGGCAATTCCCAACAGCGCAGGAATATAGTTATATCCGCCCCATGCGTAATGCTGTACTTTTCCTTCCAGTCTGAATAAGTTCATATATAGTAATCTGTTTTACTTGTTAAATACCAGAGAATTGATAATTTTATATGCCTGCAAAAATAGGTGTTAACCATAAATAATTCCCCTGCACCGGGAAGTAAATTATTCAGGCAGTTGTTTGTGATACCCAAACCCAATAGCAAATGGTAAATCATCTGGCCCTCGGGCAACAGGGCGAGTCAATTGCACAGGCATATGTTCGCCGGTATTGTACCATCCTGCATGTAAACTGGAAATCCGGCAGGAAGGAAATCGATATCATCGCCCGGAAAAACGAACAGATTTATTTCATAGAAGTAAAAACACGCAGTACAGATCGCTTCGGCTGGCCCGAAGAAGCCGTGAACGCCCGCAAGGAAGAACATATCCGCAGCGTGGCGACCGACTATCTCCTGTATTATAACCTTAACCCGGCAGCCATCCGGTTTGATATTATTGCCATCACATTTTCAGGAGAAAATTATGAGTTGGAACACCTGAAAGATGTGTTCTGAACGCGGGTTTCCTGCTTCTGATCGTTAACTAGTTATTAACAAAAAAATGCCTGTGATTATTCTTTAATGCTATGATATTATATATCTTTGTACCAGCTTTTAGAACCTACCCCTGAGTTGTTATACACCCCCGGTATCCCGGTAGATTTCAGGCAAAACATTTTCTCTGAAAAGATCTGGTGCAATGGTCAGCGCGACCTGTGCAGGCAGTTTATTTATACCAACAGGAGAGATGAATAACGGCGATACCAGTAACAAAGAAAGAAACAGGGGAGTAAAAATTAATACACATTTGACAGCGTTTGTTTAACCGCGGCTATTACGCTACTAAACGCATTGATCACAGGAAGTTGCTTTCGGGAGTCAGAAAGTAAAAAAAAGCTCCGTCTTGCAAGACGGAGCTTTTATGCTTACCACAAACCGGTGTAGTTGTGTGGTGTAATGGCTTTCAGTTCTTTTTTGAGGGCAGCGCTGATCTTCAGTCCATCCACAAATTTATGCATACTTTTTTGTGTAATCTGTTCTCCGCCACGGGTCAGCTCTTTCAGTGCTTCATATGGCTGCGGGTAATTCTCCCGGCGCAATACGGTTTGAATGGCTTCTGCTACTACAGCCCAGTTATTTTCCAGGTCGTCTTTCAGCCTGGCTTCATTCAGGATCAGTTTACTCAGTCCTTTCTGAATAGATTTGGTAGCCAGCAGGGTATGACCAAACGGAACGCCGAGGTTACGCAATACAGTGGAATCGGTCAGATCGCGCTGCAGGCGGGAAATAGGCAGCTTGGCGCTCAGGTGCTCAAACAGGGCATTAGCCAGTCCGAGATTGCCTTCCGCATTTTCAAAATCAATCGGGTTTACCTTATGCGGCATCGCAGAAGAACCCACTTCATTCTTCTTGATCTTCTGTTTGAAATAATCCATAGAGATATAAGTCCATATATCACGGCAGAAGTCCAGCAAAATAGTATTAATCCGTTTCAGTGCATCAAATTGAGCAGCAATGTTATCATAATGCTCAATCTGCGTGGTATATTTCATACGTTGCAGGCCCAGCGTGGTGTTCACGAACTTCTCGCCAAACTTTTCCCAGTTGATCTTAGGAAAAGCTACGTGATGCGCGTTGAAGTTGCCGGTAGCGCCGCCAAACTTCGCTGCGAAAGGAATATGCCCCAGCAGGTTCACCTGTCCTTCCAGTCGTTCCACAAACACCAGGATCTCTTTACCCAAAATGGTAGGAGAGGCAGGCTGACCGTGGGTACGCGCCAGCATCGGTATTTTCATCCAGGACAATCCCAGCTTCTTCAGCTCCAGGATCAGATTGGCCAGTGCCGGCATGTACACGTGTTCTATAGCGTCTTTCCAGAACAGCGGGGTAGCGGTATTGTTTACATCCTGTGAAGTAAGACCGAAATGCACCCATTCCAGTTTATCTTCCAAACCCAGATTCTTCAATTCATTCTTCAGAAAATATTCAACTGCCTTTACGTCGTGGTTGGTAATTTTCTCTGTGTCTTTGATCAGTTGTGCGTTCTCGATGGTGAACTCCTGGTAAATTTTACGCAGGGCGGGGAACTTGGCTTTCGGCAGCGTAAACAGCTTCTGCTCGGAGAGCGCAATAAAATATTCCACCTCTACCATCACACGGTAACGGATCAACGCAAATTCAGAAAAATAATTGGCCAGCTCGTCCAGTTGCTTGCGATAGCGCCCGTCCAGCGGAGAAATGGCAGTTAAAGGTTGTAGTTGCATAATGTATGTATTCCAGTATTACTATTAAGTAGCGTTTGAATGGCTGCAAGTTCTCCCTAAATCCTGATTTACAGTATCACAATTATTCATTTGGAACTTGTTAACCGGGATTTAACTACTTTTGCAGCTTCAAAATTACTGAAATTGGAACGGAAAGTAAAAGTTGCGGCTGTAAGTTATTTGAATACGAAGCCTTTATTGTATGGATTCAGGAATCATCCGGTGATGGAGATGATGGAATTATCGATGGATTATCCCGCTAAAATAGCCCGGCAGCTGATAGACGGAGAGGTAGACGTAGCGCTCGTGCCGGTAGCCATTATTCCTGAATTAAAGGAATATCATATCATAGCAGATTACTGTATCGGAGCCGAAGGACCAGTAGCATCTGTTTGTTTATACAGCGAGGTGCCTCTGAATGAAATAAAACGTATTTACCTGGATTACCAGAGCCGCACTTCTGTAGCGCTGCTCAAAGTACTGGTACACGAATACTGGAAGCTTGGTGTGGAGTTTGTAGATACCAACGGGGATTACCAGGACAAGATCAGGGGAACCGATGCCGGCCTGGTAATCGGCGACCGCGCCCTGGAACAACGCAAGGTATCACCATATATATATGACCTCGCAGAAAACTGGGTACGTTTTACCAGCCTGCCATTTGTTTTCGCCGCCTGGATCAGTAACAAACAACTGCCGGCAGCGTTTATAACGGAGTTTAACAATGCCACCGGTATCGGAATTCAGAATATTCCGGCGGTAGTAGCCGAAAACCCATACGCAGTCTACGATCTTACCACTTATTATATTCATAATATCAGTTATCCGTTAACGCCGGCGAAGCGACAGGGGATGCAAAAATTCCTCGGATACCTGCTACAGGAGAGGGTTGTATGATCAAGTCAACGTCCCCTCCACGTCACCTCCACATAAAGTCCATGTCAAAGGCATGTCCTAAGCATGTTCAAAGCATATCTGAAGCATAGGCAAAGTATATCTGAAGCAGAAAGGATAAAGCATCACTTTATCCTTTCTGCTTTTTTAAGTATCTTCATGATTCGCACAATTATCTGCTTAAATTAATCTACGCTCATGAAAATCGGTATCCTTGGAAGCGGTCCCGTTGGATTAACTCTTGGTAAAGGGCTTATTCAAACAGGACATCATGTTACAATCGGTACCCGTAACCCCTCGAGGGAATCCCTGCAGCAATGGATAAAAAAGCAAGGTAAACAGGCGATGGCAGGCACTTTCAGACAGGCATCCGAATTCGGGGAACTGTTGCTGATCTGTACCAGCTGGGCCGGTACCAAAAAAGCCATTGAAGCCGCCGGGATATGGAACTTCAAAAACAAAACAGTAGTGGATGTTACTAATCCACTCGATGGTAAAGGCCCCGATGAAAACGGACGACTTACCTTCACCATCGGTCATAATAACTCGGCAGGGGAACAAATACAAGCCTGGCTACCTCCGGATACCAATGTAGTAAAGGCCCTCAGCTGTATTGGCCATGAAAAAATGCTGCTCCCGGATTTCAAAGAAGGAGCCCCCACCATGTTTATCGCCGGTAACAGCAACGATGCCAAACGGGAAGTGACTAATCTCCTGCACCAGATAGGCTGGCTCGATGTGGCTGATATGGGAAAGATAGAAATGAGCCGCAGCATAGAACCTCTCTCCATTTTATGGGCCGCCTACGGCTTTCTGAATGACAGCACCGGTCATGCATTCAAATTACTGAAACGATAAAATAAAAAGAGGGACCCGCTTTCAGCTGATCCCTCTTTTTATGTAGCAGGTGCTTTGCGTAAAATGCACGCGCCCATATACTTACTTCACCTGCCTGGAATTTATATAGAAATTTTTATCTACCTCAAAGTTCTTCAGATTACTTAAAGTAATATTGGAACTCCGCCATAAGGTTCCAGGATATATCAGCTTAAACCCGTTATCACTCAGCTTCACCTTCACCGGCATATTAAAATCCTTTACATCAGATACCCAGCGGTATTGGATCTGCTGTCCATTGAAACGGTACTCCAGCGTAGGAATGGTGGTATGGCGCAGATACTGGTCAAATACCTTGCTGAGGTTCATACCTACTACCTGGCTTATATACTGTTCTATCTCCTGCGTGGTTACCGTTTGGTGATAGAATGTTTTGTTCAGCCCGCGCAGCAGCTGGCGGAAAGCTTCGTCGTCTTCCATGATCTGCCGGATATTGTGCAGCATGTTGGCGCCTTTATAATACATATCGCCGCTTCCCTCTGCGTTTACGCCATAAGGAGGAATGATGGGCACATCGTTTAAGATATTCTTACGGATACCCTGTACATATTCCTCTGCGGCCTTATGCCCATACTGGCATTCAGTAAAAAGGGTTTCGGAATAGTTGGTAAAAGACTCATGAATCCACATGTCTGCCAGGTCCTTGCTGGTAATACTGTTACCAAACCATTCATGACCGCTTTCATGGATAATGAGGAAGTCCCACTTCAATCCCCAGCCGGTACCGGAAAGATCCCTGCCAGAGTAACCCATGAGGTATTTGTTGCCATACGCCACACCGCTCTGGTGTTCCATACCCAGGAACGGCGCTTCTATCAGTTTGTAGCTGTCTTTATAAAAAGGATACTTGCCAAACCAGTATTCAAAACATTTCAGCATAGGCTTCACCACTTTGAAATGTTCCCGCGCTTTGTCTTCATTATAATCCAATACCCAGAAACCAAGATCCAGTTTGCCGCCTTCGCCATGCCAGGTATCTTTCATCTCTATATAATTACCTACGTTCACCGCTACATCATAATTGTTGATGGGGCTGCCCACATACCATACAAAGGTTTTGGTGCCATCCGCGTTGTCGATGGTCTTTTTTAAACGGCCATTGGATACATCGGTCAGGTCGGCCGGAACGGTTACGCTGATGGTCATGTCTTCCGGTTCATCGCTTTGCGTGTCTTTGTTCGGCCACCAGATGCTGGCGCCCAAACCCTGGCAGGCAGTGGCTATCCACGGACGGCCCTTTTCGTCTTTGGCCCATACTACGCCGCCATCCCACGGAGCTTTTAACGCCTTGCGGGGCTTGCCGCTGTAATACACCGTGATCTTTTTTGATTTGTCTTTTGCCTGCGGCGATTTCATCTTTATAAACCAGGCATTGCCGTCGCGGGTAACGGCGAGCGACTTCTTTTCCTGTACCACACTGTCTATCACCATTGGCGCCTGGAGGTCTATCTGCATTACGGAATCGCTTTTCAGCACCTGGTAGGTAATGATATTAAAGCCGCTGAAGGTGCTGTCGTCGGGATTTACCTGTACATGCAGGTCGTAGCTGGTCACATCCCACCAGGCGCGCTGAGGAGTAATGCTGCCTCTCAGCGTGTCAGCCCTGCTGAACTGTTGTGCCCCTGCAGTTAATGTTGCCAGAAGGGCCATACAAAGCATTGGTATGCCGCGCATATTTATTCGTATATTTTAACCTGAAAGATATTAATTTACTGCCAAATGAAAAGTTGTTATTGTCAGGTGGTTATATGCAGATGGGGGCTTGCAGTGCTATGCAGCCTCTTACTTAGGGCATGCGGTAGCCCGGAAGAACAGTCGCTGCGGGTATTCCGGTATAACAGTACCAACGGACTTGCCAGCCTCGACCCCGCATTTGCCAAAAGCCAGGAAGTAATATGGGCGGTAAAGCAATTGTACAATACGCTGGTGGAACCGGACACCAACCTGGTGATCCGCCCCTCGCTGGCCAAACAGTGGCACGAATCCGCCGACCACCGCACCTATACATTTGATCTCCGGACAGACGTGTACTTCCACGACAGCGACATCTTCCCCGGGGGGAAAGGCCGCCGGATGACCGCCCACGACGTGGCGTATAGTCTCAGACGTATTATGGACCCGGCCACGGCCTCGCCCGGCGCCTGGATCTTCAACGGCAAACTCTCTGCCGACAGCGGCTTTAAAGCCCTGAACGATTCCACCTTTGAACTCACACTCTACCGGCCGTTTCACCCGGTGCTGGGAATTCTCAGTATGCAGTACTGCTCCATTGTACCACATGAAGCCATTGAGAAATACGGGAAAGACTTCCGCAACCATCCCTGTGGCACCGGGCCATTCCGCTTTTTCCTCTGGGACGAAGGACAGGCGCTGGTGCTGCACCGCAACCCCGCTTACTTTGAAACAGACGACACCGGCCATCGCCTGCCTTACCTCGAAGCCGTGCAGGTAGGTTTCCTCGAAAGCAAAGCATCGGAGTTCCTGCTGTTCCGCCAGGGACAACTGGATTTCATGAACGATATAGACGCTTCCTTTAAAGATGAAGTGCTCACCAAACAAGGGAAACTACGGAAGGAGTGGGAGGGCAAAATGGTGCTGAACAAACATTCTTATCTGAATACAGAATACCTCGGATTTCTTGCAGACAGCACCAATGCGCTCGTAAAGGAATCACCGCTCCGCTGGAAAAAAGTCCGCCAGGCCATCAACTACGGTATCGACCGTACGAAAATGATGACCTATCTCCGCAATGGCATAGGCGCCGCCGCCACAGCAGGATTTGTGCCCGCAGGGCTGCCTTCTTTCGACGCACAGAAAGTAAAGGGCTATCCCTGCAACCCAGCTATGTCACGGCAGCTGCTCCGCGAGGCCGGCTTCCCGGACGGAAAAGGACTGCCCGTTATCAAACTGTTGTCTATTCCCATCTACGCCGATCTCGCCAACTACGTGGCCAATGAGCTGGAAAACGTTGGCATCCGCATCCAGGTGGAGGTGGTGCAGAAAAGCCTGCTGCTGGAGCAAACCGCTAAATCACAGGCGCTGTTTTTCCGCGGCAGCTGGATCGCCGATTACCCCGACGCAGAAAGCTACCTGGCCATGTTTTACAGTAAAAACCCGGCGCCGCCGAATTATACCCGCTACCATAACCCGGCGTTCGACCGGTTGTACGAAACATCCCTGGAGGAAAACAACGACAGCATCCGGTACATCCAATACCGCGAGATGGATAACATGATCATGGCAGACGCCGTAGTAGTGCCGCTGTTCTATGATGAAGCAGTGCGACTGGTACAGCCAAACATCTCCGGATTCAGTGGTAACGGCATGAATCTCTTAGAGTTACGTCGGGTAAAGAAAAATTAAAATTTAAAATTATTTTAACATTTCCTTCACCACCTGTGACCGTAAAACTGGCTTGATATCCGCTAAATTAGCTTACCTTTGGCGCTTATTTGTCACTTTATAACGTATAGAAATGACGGCGATCCTGATATTCTTTTGTGTGCATTGGTTCTTTTCCTTGTTTTTTCACACATTCTACTTACACCGTTATGCATCTCACCAGATGTATACTACCAGTAAATTCTGGGAACGATTCTTTTATTTCAGCACCTGGTTTTTCCAGGGTTCATCATACCTGATTCCAAGAGCTTATGGCGTTATGCACCGCATGCACCATGAATTCAGCGATACCGAACACGATCCGCATTCTCCACACTTCTTTAAAGACGTTTGGGGCATGATGGTACAAACCCGCAAAATCTACAATGGTTTTGTAACCCGTACCAGTGAAGTGGATCCTAAATTTACCAAAGACCCGTTACCTGAGTGGGATGCAATGGATAAATTCGGCGACAGCAACATTACCCGTTTCCTCTGGATGGGCGCTTATGTAGCATTTTATGTAGCATTCGTTCCTGCCGGTATGTGGTACCTTTATTTACTGCTGCCCATCCATTTCCTGATGGGACCTGTACAGGGTGCAATCGTTAACTGGTGCGGACATAAATACGGTTACCAGAATTTTGATAACAACGACCATTCCAGGAATACTTCTCCGTGGGGTATTGTACTGATGGGCGAACTGTTCCAAAATAACCACCACAAATTTAAAGACAGTCCTAACTTTGCCAAGAAATGGTATGAACTGGATCCAAGCTACCAGGTAATGAAGTTGCTGAACTTCGTTGGTATCATTAAGCTGAAACCCGCAATGGTTACGGCGCAGATGAAGAAAGCGAAAGCTGCCTGATCATACTTCGTACAATCAATCTGTTACAATAATAGAAAGTGCCTTGCCGTAATGGTGAGGCATTTTTTATTTACGCGGAGGTTGTCTTTCTCAGGATTAAACTGATTATGCTGATTATTTTGATTTGATCATTTTTGATTTTAAAAGATTAAGGGAGATATAAGCGGATATCCGTTTATATCTCCCTTAATCTTTTAAAATCCTTATAAAATCAAAAGTAAAATCAAAGTAATCAGCATAATCAGTTTAATCCTGAGAAAGACAACCTCCGCGACAAACCTGCATCACCGGAAGGGTTTAAAAGAAACATGTTGCGCCAGCGCCAGCATAGGCCGGTCGCCCTCACTATCGCCGTAAGCATATATTTCCCCGAAGTTTTCCAGGCGGTACGCTTCGTGGATGCGTCTTACCTTTTCTTCTCCATTGCAGTTGATACCCTGTATATTACCGGTGATGACTTTATTTTTTACTTCGAGACGTGTAGCCAGGCAAACGATGTTTTCCCTCCGGCACCAGGGCGCTACCCAGTCCTGCGCGGAAGCGGATACCACCACCACATGATGTCCCTGTTGCTGGTGATTTCGTATAGCAGCCAACGCCTGCGGACGAATTAAAGCCGGTAGTTTTTCCCGGCAGAAACTTTCGCAGCCTGCGGAAAAATCATGGGCCGGCATCTCTCCAAAAAAATACTGTAATACTTCCTCCTTCATCTGCTGCGCCGGCAACATTTTTAATTTGAAACGCAGCAGCGCCGGCAGCAGTTGGATCATACCTGCATACATGGCGGCACGGCCCCTGTGATGGCGGATGATTTCCCATAGGGTATCCCTCGTAGTAATGGTTCCGTCGAAGTCGAAAAAAGCGATGGTCACAGGGAGAGTTTTTTGAAAATACCTTCAGGTATTAATTTGATAATGAGCATAATGTATCTCCAATGCCACTTTACATACAGCACATTCTTTTTACGGTTCACTGCTTTAAAAACAGCGGTAGCCACTTCTTCCGGCTGGGCGGTCAGCAAGGGGGGCAGGGTCAGGTGCTGAGTCATACGGGTGTTCACAAATCCCGGTTGCACACTTATCACGTGAACGCCACTACGAAAAAGACGGTTTCTTAACCCGCTGAGATAAGCGGTAAAACCTGCTTTCGCACTGCCATAAATATAATTGCTTTGCCGTCCTCTTTCACCCGCCACAGAGCTGATCCCCACAATGGTTCCCTGCTTCCTGGCTGCATAGCTTTCCGCTACAATGTTCAGTATAGAAACGGCCCCGGTATAATTGCTGTTAATGATGGTAGCACTTTCCTGCCAGTTTTGCTGTGCTTTTTCCTGGTCGCCCAGGTAACCAAAAACGCAGATGGTGATGTCGGGGGGAACAGGCAGGCCGGCGTAAAAAGCCGCGTGCGAGGGAAAGTTGGCTGCATCAAACACATGTGTGGTGGCTTTAACGCCGTAACGCACCTGCAGATCCTGTTGTTGCGGCATCAAAGCGGCCGTGTTCCTGCCGGCCAGTTGAATATCATATTTTTCAGACGCAAACTTCCGGGCAATGGCAACCGCCATGTCTGAACCTGCGCCAAGTATTAAAAGGGTAGGCATGAGTGTACTTGATTATCAGGGTAAACTATTTCGTCAGTGATAAACGCGCCGATTGGAGGGATTCAAAACGCGCGTTGTTGTTATATTGTTTTACAATTTCGGCAAACCGGCCGGCATTAGGATAGCTGCTCCAGAAAATTTTCTGCTTCATCCTCGCGTCTTTCGACAGGTACAAACGGCCACCATACTGCAGTACAATCTCATCCAGTTCATCCAGGAATTCAAATAAACCTTTACGGATCGGGAAGTCCAGCGCCAGGGTGTATCCTTCCATCGGAAAGGAGATCAGGCTGTCCTGTTTACCAAACACCTTCAATACCGCCAGGAACGAACCCCAGCCTTTTTCACTGATCCGCTGCAGGATAGCCACCAGGCCATCTTTCTGCTCAAGGGACACCACAAACTGATATTGTACAAACCCGGCCTTGCCATACCCGCGGTTCCAGTGAAGGATGGCGTCCAGCGGATAAAAGAAGGGTTCATACGGGATTACCTTATGCATCACCTTTTTATAATTCTTCCCATAGTATAACCAGTTAAACGCTTTCACGGTAAAAGTGTTCAGTGCAAAGGAGGGGAGGTTGAACGGCAGGGTCAGTTTTCGTTTAGCCGGGAGGGTAAGCGGAGCTTTCTGTTGTGCTGCATTAAGCTCTTCCGGGGTGGCATGCTCACCAACAATCAGGATACTCCGGCCAAAGGAATCGCCCTTCTGGAGGCAATCGATCCAGGCCATAGAGTAGGTATAGTGTTTATATTCATCAAACAGGCGGATCACTTCCTCCAGGTTTTTAGCCTTCAGTTGTGTTTGTCGGATATAGGCAGTGGCTATTTTTTTGAGGCCGAATTTCACACGGGTAATCACCCCGGTAAGGCCCATGCCGCCGCAGGTAGCCCAGAAAAGATCTTCATGTTGTGTGGCGGAACAGCAAATGGTTTCGCCGCTGGCGGTTAATACATCCATATCAATGATATGGCCTGAGAAGGCGCCATCTACATGGTGGTTTTTTCCATGTACATCGGAGGCTACTGCGCCGCCTACGGTAATATATTTGGTGCCGGGTGTTACAGGTAAGAACCATCCTTTCGGAACAATAATATCCAGTATCTGGTCCAGCGTTACGCCTGCCTGTACATCCATGATTCCGTTGGCCGTATCAAAGGAAAGCATCTTATCATACTTCAGCATGGAAATGGTGTGCTTTCCCAGGGATGCGTCGCCATAACAGCGGCCATTGCCCCGCGCAATCATGTGGGTATTGGCCACCACATATTTACGAAGCTCATCTTCCTGGGTAAAAGCCTTTTCGTCGCTGTCAACAGCAGGGAAGTTCCCCCAGTTAGCTAACCGTGTTTGCATTATTCAAAAAATGTTTTATCTGTCGGTAAATAAATTAATACATAAAAACTCAGGACCCACAGGAAGATGGTTAATTGAATAAAACGGTCTTTATATAGGATTTTGGTTGGAGAACCAGTACTGTTCTGTACGTAGGTTATTTGCAAATATCGTAATAATCCGCCAATTACAAACAGGGTGGTGTAATAAAGGCGGTAGGTATGAAATCTGGCCTGGGTTTCAGGGGAAATCGTATACATCAGGTAAGCTACTATGATAACAGCGGAAACAAGCGCCAGCATGACGTTCAGGAAATCCATGTTGTAACCGCTCGACGCTTTGCGCATATCTATCCCGGAATCCTGTTTGATCAGGATATCGTCACGGCGTTTGGCAATAGCCATAAAAAGAGACAACAGGAATACCATAATCACCAGCCACTCCGATAACGCTACTTTGGCGGCCACACCTCCGGATTTAACCCGCAGCACAAATCCGGTCGATACAATTATAATGTCGAGGATCGAAATATTCTTTAACCCCAGGCAATACAGGATGTTTAACACAAAATAGATACTCAGCACAAAAACGAACTTTTCACCCACCATAGCGGCGAACGCATAGCCGCCGAAAACGCAGATGATAAAGAGGGCGAGGGCGGCCGGCCGGCTGATAGCCCCTGAAGCCAGGGGGCGTTTGCATTTTACCGGATGGAGGCGGTCTGCCTCAATATCGCGGTAGTCGTTCAATATATAAATACTACTGGCAATGAAACTGAAGGCAAAGAACCCTACCAGGACATCAAGCAGTTTATCAGGATGAAAGATCTCGCCCGCAAAGAACAGGGGAATAAACAGGAAGGCATTCTTTACCCAGTGTTTGGGTCGTAGCAGCTTTAAAAATTTCACGGAACCTGGAGTTGTTTGGTATGTTATACGGGTCTAATTTACAATTTATTCAATTACTTTTGCAGCTATTCATATTACTGAATAGTCAGCAATTACAGCGAATCCCAATCTACTATGCCCAAATTTTCACTGAAAGGCCGTCGGCCGGCCATTGCCGAAAGCTTCATTATCATCGCACTGGCCCTGGTGCCGTTATTTGTAACATTCCCGTACCGTGTTAATATTTTCCTCTCCTGGGAAGGCGCTTACCGGATATCATCCGGCCAAATTCCCTTCCGGGATTTTGGCTCACCACTCGGCTATGGCTTCTGGATCTTCCCGGCCATCTTCTTTAAACTATTCGGACCGGAACTCATTTCCCTTGTAAAGGCGCAGGTGCTCCTGAATATCATGGCCGGCTTTGCTTTCCGTTCTATCCTGAAAAGCATGGGCGTACAGCCTGGTGTCAGGCTCCTGTCGGTGCTGGTATTTGTATTATCCTATTCCTTCTTTAATTTCTGGCCCTGGTATAATCATACGGTAATTGTATTTGAACTGGTAGGACTCAGCTTCCTGTTCCGGTCCTTCTTTTCGGATAGCCGTTTACGCAGTTACCTGTGGATGTTTGGAGCTGCCTTCTTTATCTTCCTCTCTGTTTTCACCAAACAGGACGGCGGCGGAATGGCGTTTATGCTATGCCTGCTGTTCCTGGCGTATAATAGTTTTCAGACCCGCCGCTGGCTGGACCTGCCCATCTTTGTAGCCATGTTCGCCGTGATTGCTGCCATCATGATCCTGCCCCTGATGCCGGGATTCGGGTACTGGTTTAACCACGGGCAGCCACCACACAGCTCCCGCCTGGCCTTCAACGATTTTACCGATGAAATATTCGGCAATTCCAACTGGATCAAGGCATATGTAGTGCTGGTGGTGCTGTGTATTGTGGCAAAAGTGAAAGCATGGGGCGGCTGGCTGCAGCAGCGCCGGGAGGTACTGTTTGCATTGCTTACGCTGGGTATGTTGGGCGAAGCCGCTATCTTCCAGGTAACGAGCTACACGCCGCCGGATAATAATATCTTCTTCCACAGTTTTGCGTTTGCGTTTATTGCTTCTTATTTATTGGATCTACTGAAGATAAATATCAACTCGTTCCGCCCGTTGCTCGGAGCTGCCTTTCTCGTGCTTTTCTGGTGGTCTGGTACCTGGTGGAAATATATAGGCCGTTTCACCGACCGTTTGTTTCCGGCGCAGGAAACAGTGGCGATGGGAACTCCCGGTCATGAAAATGTAGTGAACCGGCATAACTTTATGTTGAATACCGACACTACCGATGTGCCGGTATCGTCCTGGGTGTTTTCCGATCTCCGTCCTTTCCGTAAAATATATATGCCTGCTTCCACGGTAAAGGGAATGGAGAAGATCATGGCGCTGCCGGTGGTGGCCGAAAAGAAAGGAGATATCAAAGTACTGAACATGTCGGAGCTTACCCCGCTGGCGGCAGCAATGCCTTACAAACTGGAAACCGGTCCCGATTACCCGTTATGGTATCACCTGGGAGTAGGGATGTTTAACAGGCAGCTGGCCACCTTTACCCAAAAGATACGCGACCATCATTACGACCTGGTGATCTATGAATATGCCCCCAACTTAAACAACTTTTATCCCTTTGCATTGAGGGGTGAACTGAAGCAACATTACCACCAGGTAGACAGCTTTCTCGCTCCCAGAAGACCTACTAATGCAATTATAGAAGTATATGTTAAATAAATAATGTATCTTGTAGAACGAAATAACGAAAATAACGTCGCCCGGTAATCACCAGGTATTAAAATACTATTATTATTACTGGTAAAACAGCTCTTACGGGAGCTGTTTTTAGTTTTATAACAAATTGATTATTAATATTTAAATAAGCAGGTATTTAAGTATTGTTTCAAGTAGATGAATACCCTGTTTTCCCCCCATTTATTATTAACCAGTAAAATAACTTTTACCGGTTAATAATAAGATTTACCTTTACGCAAAGTACCAGAAATGGTCAGGAGAAATTCATCGTAATCAGTATAATCAGTTTAATCCTGAGAAAGACAAAATCGTATGTCAGCTCCCAAATCTATCACATCACTCCGGCTCGACGGCGGTATCCTGTGTCTTGATTTTGTGAACACCATCGACAACCGGAAGAAGGGAATACCGCTCGACTATCTCAACGGTTTCAAAGAGCTGTTGCAATGGTATGGTCATACCCGTGCTTTATCTCCCAAAACTATCCATACCCTCGAACGGCTGGCGAAAGATTATCCGCAAAAGGCGGCAGTGGTTTTCGGGAAAAGCATCGCTTTGCGGGAGTTACTGCACCGGTTGTTTACGGCAGGCATTGCAAAAAAGCAACCCTCCGCGGCCGACAGTATGCAGTTCAATGCGTATATCGGGGAGGCATACGCCAACATTGAAATCAGCTGGTCGGCCGGCGCGGGCGCCTTGCAGTTCAACGCGCCCGCATTGGAGCAGGTGTATTGGTGGCTGGTGAAATCGGCAGTGGAATTGTACACCTCCGGCAAACCGGCGGAAGTAAAAGAGTGCCCTGCCTGTGGATGGCTTTTCCTGGACAAAAGCCGCAACGGTTCCCGTAAATGGTGCAGCATGAGTACCTGCGGGGATGTTAGTAAAGTAACCCGGAACTATCAGCGTACCAAAAGAAAGAAAACATGAACAAGAAGATAGGCCTGTTATCCTCCAAAATGATCTTTTGCCTGCTGGCCGTATACATCATCTGGGGTTCCACCTACCTGGGCATGAAGATAGCGACGAAAGTGGTACCGCCATTTCTGTTATCGTCGATGCGTTTCCTCGTAGCGGGCGGCATCCTGCTGCTGGTAGGCTGTTTGCGGGAGAAAACATGGCCCGGACGCCAGCAGTTTATCTCTGCCTGTTTTATTGGCGTGCTGCTCATAGGTATCGGGAATACCACCGTAGCGCTGGCCGTACACTACATGCCTTCCGGGATTGTGGCGCTGATAGTGGCCGCCATGCCAGCCTGGATCATGGGCATGGACTGGGCCTTTTTCAGCAGGCAACGCCCTTCATCTATGACCATGCTGGGAATTATAGTAGGGTTTATAGGACTGTTCCTGTTGTTTAACCCTTTTGCCCACCATGAAGCAAGACAATTTCCTTTGTGGCCCGTTATCGTTATCGTGGCAGGAAATATCTGCTGGGCAGTAGGAACCCTGTTGGTACAGCGGCTCCCCATGCCCACGCAAATTACCAGCACCGCCATCCAGATGCTGGCCGGTGGCGTTTTCTCCCTGTTGATGAGCTTTGTGCTTGAACCCGGTGGCCTCAGCACTTTACCTTTGATGACCGCCGAAGCCTGGCAGGCATATTCCTATCTTGTACTGATCGGTTCTCTGGTAGGATACACCTCTTATAGCTGGCTATCAAAGAATGCGCCGCCACGGCTCACGGCCACCTATGCTTATATTAACCCCATCGTAGCCTTGTTCCTGGGATGGGCTATCGGTAATGAAGCCATTACCTCCCTGGTAGGTATTGCCGCCGCCATTGTCATCTGCGGCGTGGTGCTGATGACGCTCGGGCGTAAGTCGTAACAGGGTAGTGGAGATATTTCCACTTCCTTTTCCCCCTGATAATGATTATCTTGCATTTTCACACATGTACAGGTGTAGCCCTTATCCGCTCCGGATAAACCCTGTTGATGAACCATAGCCATTGTAGCAGCATTGTATTTATTTATATATGTAGGTTCCGCTCTTTGGGGTGCATTTTTTGTTTTGTTGGGTGCTATTCCAATTGAATGTAATTAGATAATAGATTATATAAACTGACTATGCGAAAGACTATTATTGTATCGAACAGGCTGCCAGTAAAGATTTCGGAAACAGAGGGGGACTACTCTCTTCAACCCAGCGAAGGGGGCCTGGCAACGGGTTTAGGCTCCATCTACCGCGAAGGAAATAATATCTGGATAGGCTGGCCGGGACAGGAAATCACAGACCAGAAAGAACAGGAGAAAGTAACAAAAAAGTTGCGCAAGATGAACCTGATGCCGGTATACCTGTCACAGGACGAAATCAACAACTTCTACGAAGGCTTTTCTAATGAAACACTGTGGCCGGTTTTCCACTATATGGCTGTTTATGCCCACTATGAACAAACCTATTGGGATGCCTATTACCAGGTAAATAAAAAATTCAGGGATATTATTATGAAGGTAGCAGAACCCGGAGACACCATCTGGATTCACGACTACCAGCTGTTGCTGTTACCAGGAATGATCCGCGCAGAGATGCCGGAAATCTCCATCGGCTTCTTCCAGCACATTCCTTTTCCTTCGTTTGAATTATTCCGCCTCATCCCCTGGAGGGCCGAGATCCTGGAAGGGATGCTGGGCGCCGATCTGATGGGGTTCCACACTTTTGATGATACCCGCCACTTCCTGAATGCTGCCAGCCGTATCCTGCCGGTGAACACCACCGCCAACGTAGTGTCTTATAACGACCGCGCCATCGTAGTGGAAACATTCCCGATGGGAATCGACTATAACAAGTATGCAGAGATGGGCAGCGACCCGGAAGTACTGCAACAGATAAAAAGCCTGAAGGAGAACTTCCAGAACGACCGGCTCGTACTATCTATCGACCGGCTGGACTACAGCAAGGGAATCCTGCAACGGCTCCAGGCTTTTGAACTGCTGCTGCAACTGCATCCCGAATACATAGGGAAGGTGGTATTGTATATGATCGTGGTGCCTTCCCGCGACCAGGTGCCACAGTACAAAGAGCTGCGCGACGAAATAGATAAACAGGTGGGAAATATTAACGCCCGGTTCCGTACACTGGCCTGGCATCCCATCCAATACTTCTACCGTTCGTTTCCGCTGGAAACATTATCGGCCCTCTATAATTTCGCAGACATTTGCCTCGTAACACCTATGCGCGATGGCATGAACCTGGTAAGCAAGGAATACGTAGCCAGCCGGAATAACAACGATGGCGTATTGATCCTGAGCGAAATGGCGGGAGCATCTAAAGAACTGATAGATGCCATCATCGTCAATCCAAATAATATCGGCGCCATTACCCGCGCCATCGTGGATGCCCTGAACATGCCGCTGCCGGAACAACAACGCCGCATGAAACAAATGCGCACCGTGGTAGCCAAGTTCAATATCAACCACTGGGTAAAGCTGTTTATGACCCGCCTGCAGGAGGTAAATGAAATGCAGCAAAACATGCTGGCCCGCCGTGTAAACCAGGAAACGGCCGTATTGATCCGGCAACAGTATTTCAACAGCAAAAAGCGGATCATCTTCCTGGATTACGATGGCACACTGGTTGGTTTCCAGCCCAACATCGATATGGCATCTCCGGATCCTGATCTGTACCAGCTGCTGCGGGAGCTGGCGGCCATACCGGGAAACGATCTCGTAATGATCAGTGGCCGGAATCATGATACGCTGGGTGAGTGGTTTGGTCATCTGAAACTGGATCTCATCGCAGAACACGGCGCGTGGCAAAAAACAAAAGCAGGGGAGTGGTACCAGTTACCCGGTCTCACCGACAAGTGGAAAAAGGAATTGCTGCCTATCATGGAACTGGCTACCGACCGTACACCCGGTGCTTTCATTGAAGAAAAAAGTTTCTCGCTGGTATGGCATTACCGTAAAGTAGAATCGGGGCTCGGCGAATTACGCGCCAATGAACTGATGAACACTTTGCGTTACTTTACAGTGGAGAAAGGATTACAGGTATTACCCGGCGACAAGGTAATAGAAGTAAAGAACATAGAAATCAACAAAGGCAAGGCCGCATTGAGCTGGCTGAATCATAAGAAATACGAGTTTATTATGGCGATGGGCGATGATGTAACAGACGAAGACATCTTCAAAGCGCTTCCGCATAAAGCCATTACTGTTAAAGTGGGCAGCCAGGTATCTGCCGCGCAGTATTACCTGCGAAGCTATCATGAGGTGCGGCATCTGCTGAGAACATTACGCAACAGGGAAAGCGTTTAAATAAGAAAAGGAGGGGAGCACAAACTCCCCTCCTTTATTATATGTATACATAACTATAAAAAAATGGGGGTATCCAGTTTCATAGCAATCCGGTAGGCGGCATTCATCAATCCCACATGACTGTATGCCTGCGGGAAATTCCCCCACTGGCTACCGGTATCAGATTCCACGTCTTCGCTGAAAAGCAGCAGGTGATTGGAATATTGCAGCAGCTTACCAAATTCCCGCTTGGCATCATCCAGCCGGCCTACGCAGGCCAGGGCTTCCACATACCAGAATGCACACACGAGGAAAGTAGTTTTGGGCTTACCAAAATCATCGGAGTGGCGGTAGCGGTAAAACAATCCTTCCGGTGTTTTCAGTTCTTTCTCCAGCGCAATGAGGTGATCGCGGGCCCGTTCAGAGGCCGGATCCAGGTAGTTCATCATAATGAGCTGGAGGGTGCTGGCATCCAGGTGCTGACTGCCAGCTGCGTTGGTATATACTTTTCTTACCGGGTCGTAGCAGCTCTCAATATGAGCCGCAGCGCGGTTCTTCAATGCAATTGCCTGTTCCAGCAACGACTCGTTTCCAATGGTGCGGGCCATCTTTTCGGCGGCTGCGCAGCCTGCCCACTGGAACAGGTTCGTATAGCAATGAACGTTAGCCATATTCCTGAACTCCCAGATGCCTGCATCTTTTTCGTCGATCGTTTTTTCTATCTTCTTCAGCAGCAGTTCAATCCACCGGTCAGAATCTTTTCTTTCAGAAAAAATAAATCGGTGGTCAGTATATAATGGAAGCATGGAAATAAGCACCTGTCCATATATATCGTTCTGGATATGCTCAAATGCCTGGTTGCCGATACGCACCGGTTTATTTCCCATGTAGCCGTCGAGGTGTGGCAGGATGGTTTCCGATAAGGTTTTCTGGCCGGTAATTCCATACAGCGGCTGGTACCGGAAGTCGCCGGAAAAAGAGATATCAGTGATGTATCCGAAGTACCGTTCCATTTCTTCAAAATGGCCGATGTGATTCAGGGCGGTGATAATATAGTAGGTATCGCGCATCCAGCAATAGCGGTAGTCCCAGTTACGCCCGCTTTCAGGAAACTCGGGTAAGCTGGTGGTACTGGCTGCAATGATGGCGCCGGTATCTTCGTACTGGTGTATTTTCAACGCTAAAGCAGAGCGGATTACATAAGGCTGGAAGTAATTGGCGATGGAAGAATGCTTGATCCAAGTTCTCCAGTACGAAATAGTTTCCCGGAGAAAACGTTCTGCGGTACTGGCTAATGGAGCTTCGAGCGGATGCCCGTAGGTAAGGATCAGGTACCGGGTATCATTCAGCACAAAAAATTCGCCGTCAATCAGGTAACTGACAGGGATGTTGGTAGTGAGACGGATGTTTTCTTCGCAGCCCGTAAATTCAATATGACTGCTACCTCGCATTGGACGCAGCTTTGACGCGCCATAGTCGCAGGTAGGCTCACATTTTACCTGGATCCGCGGAGAGCCTTCCAGTGGTTCTACTATCCGGATCAGCATGAGCGGTTTAAAAAAACGTTCGTACTGGAGGAAGCGCGGGGCAAAATCGGTTACCCGGTAGCTACCCTCCGTGGTAGTAATTTCAGTACACAATACATTGGTGTTTTCCAGGTAATACTGATGAGAAGAAAAATCCGCTTCCGGTAAAACAGAGAAGGAACCGCCATTCTTCTTATCAAGCAGTCCGCCGAAAACAAAGGAGCTGTCCATGCGCGGCCAGCAAAGCCAATCGATGTTTGTATTCTTGTTAATATGCGCCAGAAACGCACAGTTGCCAATAAGTCCTGTCTGATAGGTGTGTCTTTCCATATGGGCCTTACGTTTGTGTTTTGAATTACATTTTTCTACTGGAATTGTTCATCCCCCGGAACAAAAGCTGTTCCAATAATGTATCCGGGACAATTATTAACAAAACATATTCCTGTTGTATTCTTGGTGGAAACCCTTATTTTTAAGTATAAAGTTCCACAAAGATGCAAACATTGAAAAAGCAGCAATACCTTCCTTATTTTATGGAGCCGGTAAACAGTGGTGATACCAAAACCTACCTGCTGGCGGGAGATCTGGGAGGCACCAAAACAAACCTGGCCTTGTTCAGCAGCGGGAATGGAGAACTGGATCTGATAAAGCAGGAGAAGTATGCTTCGCGTGATTATCAGAATTTTTCGGAGATGATTAAGCACTTTCTCAGTGGATGTAACGATACTCCACCGCAGCGTATATGCATTGGCGTAGCCGGGCCTGTGGTGAAGGGAAAGGTGGAACTGACCAATCTGAGCCGGGAGCTGAGCGAGGAGGAAATCCGGCAGAGCACGGGGATCCACACCGTGGCCCTGATCAACGACCTGGAAGCTACCGCCTACGGATTAGCTACCCTATCACCGCAGCAGCTTATCACCCTTCACAGGGGCGCGCCGGATCATACCGGGAATATGGCCATCATAGCGCCGGGTACCGGGCTTGGTATGGCTGGGCTGTATTGGGATGGCCAGTATCATCACCCGTTTCCCACGGAGGGAGGCCACACCGATTTTGCGCCCAGAACAGACCTGGACATTTTATTACTCAGGTACCTCCAGGAAAAATATGACGTAGTGAGCTGGGAGCGTCTTATCAGCGGCCCGGGTATCAACGATATCTTTGAATTTCTCCGGGATATAAAAGGTATGGACGAACCCGCCGAATTGCGGGCTGCAATGAATGCCGGCGACGCGGCTGCTGAAATCAGCAAAGCTGCAATAGCCGGAAGGATTCCTGTTTGCATAAAAACGATGGAGCTGTTTGTACGTTACCTTGCCAGGGAATCCTGCAACCTGGTGTTGAAAATGAAAGCCACGGGCGGCTTGTTCCTGGGTGGTGGAATCCCGCCAAAGATAGCGGTGCTGCTGGAAACGGGCGAGTTCTATCATCATTATATGCAGGGCGATCGCATGGCTGAATTACTGGCCAGTGTACCCATCCACATCGTGAACAACGATAAATCCGCCTTATGGGGCGCTGCATTTTATGCCGGATTATTAAAAGAATAAACTTATTTTTGGGAGACAGATAACAGGAAATGGTGTCTTCCTGACCCAAACCGTCAGCCCAGGGCTGTCTGATGGCGCCTACAAATATTATAATGGTAGCAAAGCTGCCATATAACACTGCTATTTGTAGGATATGAAACAAACGAAATCTTTGCTGGAACAATTGTCCGTGGCTAATCAATTGCTGCGCTGGACCTTATTGGTAACACCGGTTGCCATTATTGTAGGATCTTTAGTAGCCTTGTTTCTTTGGCTGCTGGATGTAGTAACAAGCCTGCGTATACAGCATGAGTGGCTGATTTTTGGTTTGCCGCTGGCGGGCATACTGGTTTACTGGCTCTATCGCATTGGCGGAAGCGATTCAGAGAAAGGCAACAACCTGATCATGGAAGAGATCCATCAGCCCGGTGGCGGCGTACCCGCGCGTATGGCGCCACTGGTATTGATCACCACTATCATCACCCACTTGTTTGGCGGCTCCGCCGGACGGGAGGGAACAGCAGTGCAGATTGGCGGCAGCATGGCCGGTTTTATAGGCAAAAAACTGGGGCTACCGGCGCCGGATATACGAATTTTACTGATGACAGGGATTGCCGCGGGATTTGGCGCTGTATTCGGTACACCGCTTACGGGAGCCGTGTTTGCGCTGGAAGTACTGGCCATCGGCGTAATGCGGTATGATGCATTGATACCCTGTTTAATTGCCGCCGTTTTCGCAGACATCGTATGCACCTCATGGGGTATTGAACATACCCATTACCATATATTCTATAAGGGCAATCCCTTCATGAACTGGCTTCCTTTTGTTCACCGGGATCTCTGGTTATTGGCGAAGGTAATTGTAAGCGGTGTGTTTTTTGGATTGAGCAGCCTCTTATTCTCCAAACTCATTCATAACATCAGGTATAACGCAAAGACCTATATTAAAATACCCTGGATGATTCCGGTGGCAGGTGGCGTAATGATCATATTGCTGACTTATGTAGCGGGAACCACCGATTACCTGGGCCTGGGCGTCTACGGTAAAAACGTTAGTATACTGGCAGCCTTTGATTCTAATAGTCATATTAGCGACTGGAGTTGGCTCTGGAAGCTGGTTTTCACGGCTATTACCCTGGGAATGGGATTCAAAGGGGGAGAGGTGACACCCCTGTTTTTTATAGGCGCCACTTTAGGCCATACACTGGCGCTGATATTCAATGCACCGGTAGATCTGTTTGCAGGATTAGGTTTCATTGCTGTTTTCGCAGGCGCCACCAATACACCCATTGCCTGTACTTTAATGGGTGCTGAATTATTTGGCACCGAACACATTTTATACTTCGCGGTGGCTTGCTTTACGGCTTATTATTTCAGCGGCCACTCTGGGATTTATGGCGCCCAGCGACTGGAAGTAAGAAAGTTGCACTAACAATTTTGTCAGTACCATATTCTTTTGTCGGCAGCTTTTACATTTGCTGGATGACAAACATAACAGGCATGCACCATGTCGCCATCCAGGCGAAAGATTATAAGGCTACTATTAAATTTTATGAGTCGCTGGGACTAACCTTGTTCCACAGCTGGACTTTGCCGGAGTTCAATATCGAATACGCTGCGCTAATGCGCATTCCCGGAACCTCTTCCTTTGTGGAGATATTTGACAGGGGAGCGAATGTTGCTACCCAGGGCCGTCGTGCCCAGGACGGCGAAACACCGGTGGCCGGAGCTTTACTTCATTTTTCATTTACTGTAAAAGACGCCACGGCGGCTTATCACGCTGATTCTGTTATGCTTTAATCTCAGGGGTTAGCATTCAGCGATGTGGTGAAGTTAACCACGCTGATCGTAGATCATAATGAAGAAAAACTGCAAATCTTCACCGAAGAATCCCTGCGTCGCTGGGCAGATAAAAAGTTTCCTGCGAATACGTTGATTCCCGTTCCGCGACTTGCGCTGGATGGTATGCTGGTGGAAATAGATGCGACTGCAGTGAAAAGATAAGTCGTTTGCGCTGGCGTCAATGCTGGCGGACTGCCTGTAAATATTTCGCGCAACTCAGATTAAAGCCGTTTGAATGGGAGTGAACAACTCACTCTTATTCAAACGGCTTTTTCGATGCGGATCCTGAAAACCCAATCCCGCTGTAGATGCGAAATCCCACCGGATATACGGATATTATTTTTATACGCGATTCTCAGAGAACTCATTTTTAAGTAATTATCACATTTTAAAGGGTCGAAAGACGCCTGGCTTATTAAGGACTAGTATTCTTTATAAAGGATCCAGATTAATCTTATAATTTATATTATGTTAAATAAAGAAATGGACTACGGCATTTAGATCTGTAATCTATCTTCTTTAGGCAAAATTCTAAAGGCAGTAAAAGAATTGGTTCAGAGCACTCCCCCATTAACAGGCAGAATTTATTCGCACGCCAAACGACGAAAAGTACGGTGAAATGTCTCCGCAACTTTAGGCCCAACCACACCGTTATACGGTTGCCGCGGCCGGCTGTTTACTTTTTACATTGATAGTGGTACGGTTGATGTATGGCGTTAACACAATCAACAGCATCAGTATCAGTATGAGAATGCCCATTAGCTCATAATAATCCATTGCATACTTCAAGAAAGCCTGTTTCTGTATAGCTTTATCCAGCAGCCCCGGCGCCAGCTTTGCTGCCTGGTCTGCCATCAGTCCGCGTGATTGCAATGCCGACTGGTACGTATACAGCCGCTCCGCGAGGCCATTATCTGCTTTTGAAATCCCGTCGCTGAGCCGCATGGTGTGGATTTTAGTAAAATACAGGGAGCTGTAATTGATAAGCGCAGAACTCATTCCAAAAAAGGTGAACCGGACAAACACTCCTGCCGTGGAAGCCGACACACTGATACTTTCCGGTACCGAGGAAATGATGAACAGCACAATGGGTGTAAGCAGCATTCCCGCCCCGCTACCCTGGATAATCAATGGCAGTATAAAGATCGATTGGTCCGCCTCAGACGTGAAAAGGAAATACATAGCGCCATGAAAAATCAGTAAGAGGAAAAATCCCACCAGCCAGATGAATTGTAATGGCCGCTTTTTTATGACCAGCCGCCCGGCAACAACAGTGCCTATCAAATTGCCCACGAGATTATAGCCGAGCAATTCGTAAGTATGTATGGGGTCCATACCCAATACTGTGGAGAAAAAGCTGGTGGTTACATTGAACGATCCCCTGATTAGGTAAAGCCCTCCCAGTAACGTGATGCCAAACAGGAATCCCCTGGATTTAAACACCTCCATATTAATGAACGGCCGTTTGCTGTAACGCTGCCTTATTACAAATACAGTAGTCAGGAAAATAATTCCCGCAATGCTCCACACTATCCGGCTGTCCTGCAACCAATAATATTGCTGTCCGTAAATCATCACATATCCCATCAAAATGAGCATGGGCGCATATATTACAAAGCTGGTCCAATCCAGTTGGTACAGCGGCGTTTTACGGACCAGATGCACGCGGTTCATTAACAGCAACAATAACACGGCACCGGGAATAAAGGTGTATATAATCATCTTATACAGCGCATTGTATTCATAATCATCCACCAACGGTGCTGTTACCAGGGAAGTTAGTGAGCCGGAACAAAGGATCATGCCATAGAAAATGGCATATCCTGTTTCACGTGCGTGCTCCGATTTCAATCTGCTGAACAGCAATGTTAAACAGATGCTGGTAACCCCGCAGTTCAAAATGCCTTGTAAAAAACGGCAGATAAAAAGTACAGATACTTCCCTTGTATGATAACAGCAGTACGTAACAATTACCTGCAGCACCAGGCAGATCAGGAAATATTCTTTAGTGGCAATACGGCTGAAGAACCGCTTCTCCAATGGTGTAAAAGCCACCAGGGCGGCATAATACACCAGCATCGAAAATTGGATATCGGATGGTTCTGCGCCATAAAATCCCGTTGCTGCGTTCACGTTAGCCGTTGATAATGCGAACAGCATCACCGTTGGAAATAATACCAGTAAGATCGTGAGCCGGATCAGCCATTCGGGTACCCAGGAACGGAATGTCTGTTTACTTTGCCCCATGATTATTTACGTTCTTTTGCAATGGATACATTCACATTCATTCCAGCGGAAAGTTGTTTTAGTTCTTCAGGGGTACCGTTGAGGCGTATACGAGCCGGGATCCGTTGCGCTATTTTCACGAAGTTGCCTGTGGCATTGTCTGGTGGTAACAATGAAAAACGGCTGCCAGTAGCGCCGGACAGCGATTCAATTTTCCCCGTGAACGTGGTTCCCGGGAAAGCATCCACTGATATATGCGCGGTTTCGCCTATGGTCATATGTCGGATCTGTGTTTCCTTGAAGTTGGCCACTACCCACTTACCGGCTTCCCAGTCCACGATGTAGACCAGTACCTGTCCGGCTGAAACCAGCTGTCCGCGTTGAATGGTACGACGTCCCATTTTACCGTTATAAGGCGCCGTGATAATTGTATAGGAAACGTTGAGGTCATTTTTTGCCACCACGGCCACTCTCCTTTTGATTTCAGCTGCCAGCGCGCGCTGTTGTATGCTGACATCATTGATCTTTGCGAGGGAAGCCTGGTACGCATCGAGCGCGGTATTATACTCCGACCGCGCCACTGCCAGCGCCGCTTCTACACTTTCCAACTGCTGTTTGGTAGCGGATTCCACGTCATATAATTTTTTATAACGATCGTATTCCTGCTCCTGATGCGTTTGTTTTGCTTTTGCAGCGGCAATCTGTGATTGATAAACTTTGGAAGACCGGGCGGTGGTGGAAACATTACTTTCCAATATGGATACCTGCGCTTTGGCATTCATCAGGGAAGCTTCGGCTTCCTGTTGTTGCGCCGCATATTCACTGTTATCAATGATAATCAGGGTGTCGCCTCTTTTTACTTCCTGATTTTCTTCATACCGGATCTCCTGTACATATCCGGTTACTTTAGCTACAACAGGATTAATATATTCATCGATCTGTGCGTCATTTGTTTCCTCAAACTTCCATTGATGCAGCAACGTTTTTATTCCCCATATCACCAGGAATACCACTACAACCAAAGCTATGATGGTAGTGATACGGGAAATAAGCCTGTCGGTTTTGTTGGTAGTAGTGTTAGTGTTCGTCTTGTTCATATATTAAAGGTTGCCTGTTGCTTTCAGTAATTGATAGTATTGTAACTGCGCTGTTACCTGTGCGGTGGTAAGATCAAAGCGGGATTGCAGCAGCTGCGTTTCTGCATCCAGCAGGTCGGTCAGCAGTGATAACTGGTTGAAGTAAGTATTATTTACAATGCGGAAGTTCTCTTTTGCCTGGATCACATTGTTGTTAGCTACATCTATCCGGGTGATAGCCTCAGTATAATGCAGGTAGGCGGACTTCACCTCTTGTCTTACCTGGTCTTTGGTATTAGCATGTTCTATCTCCTGCCGTTGCAGGTTAATCTTTGCTTCCTGTTTCCGGTGTTTGTTCTGATAAAATGCGGAGACAGGTATTCCTGCTTTTACGCCTACCTGTCCTAAGCCATAAAGTGCGATGGAGTAAGGATAAAAGAGGATCTGCGGATACGTATAGGCGTATTCAGCATACAGTCCTGCTTTAGGCAGGATATTGCTCTTTACATCTTTCAGTTTCAATTCACTCAGGGCTGTTTCCTTTTCTGAAATCTTAAAGGCAAAAGAATGTTCATAGGCATCTGCCAGGTAATCTTCGTAGGTGCGTGCAGGTAGTATCAGCGTATCCGGTGCTACGATGTTGTCTGTGCTGTCGGGTTGCCCGATCATGATGTTCAGGCGCTGGTTGGAGATCAGGATGCCGTTCCTTATTTCCAGCAGCGTCATTTTCTGTTTGGAGAGTTTCAGCTCCGCGCGTAACAGGTCGCTTTTCAGTACCACGCCGTTTTTGTTCAGCTGCCGGATCTCTTCCAGCTCTTTTTCCCGCTCGGTAATATCCTGCAGCAATACTTTTTCGTACATGCGTCCACGATAGATATCGAGGTATATGGCGGCAGCTTTGTACCGGATTTCTGCAGCCGTGAGGTTCTTCTGCTCCTGCGCCAGTGCTGTTTCGGTTTGTCTTACTTTAATTTCGCGGGTAGTTTTACCTCCGTTATATACGTTGAGATAGGCATCTGCGCCAAACTGGTAGTAACCATGCACTACCGGGTATTGCGTGGGACTATTGAGCAAGCCATCTTCATAAATAGCCAGATTAGAAACACGGGCATACATACCATTGGCCTTTACTTCTGGCAAACGCTCATCCCTGGCGGCTTTGGTCCGCTCATCCATGCTCTGCACACTGAGATATTGCATCTGCAACTGCCGGTTATAGGTTGCTGCTTTATTCCATACATCCGTTAACGTTAGGGTGTTCTTCTCAGGGTTCTGACTAGTGGCAGTTTGCGTAGAGAAAAGCGTTAACATGACTGCCCTTCCAAGCCACTTATTAATAATTGTAGACATATTTATAGTGATGAAGATGCAAAGTTCCGATCCAGCCAGTTAATTTATTTTCTATAAATTGCCATAAAATTGTTAGAACCGGCCAAATGAAAGATACTAATCCACGGCTTATACTGGAAGATGTTGATGCCATCCCGGAGTCCGCGTATATATGGCACTGGAAAACAGAACATCACTTTTCCCTTCATAAGCATAATAAAGGACAGCTGACCTATGTGGAAGGTGGCGCGGCTTTCCTGTACACAAAGGACAAAACTTATTTTCTGCCCGCCCGTCATTATATGTGGGTGCCGGCTGGTGCGGAGCATTATTTTCAGCACAGGTACCCGGCTAACTATGTACGCACTATTTATTTCTTTGGTGAGCCGGAAGACAGTGAACATCCTTTTTATACCAAAACGGGCATCTACCCTGTCAGTAATCTCCTGTTGGAAATGATCCTGCATACGGCTGCCTGGGATGGCGACATATTGCCGGGCGACAAACGCTTTGTTTTTATCAAAGCCATTAAATACATGCTGCCGGCAATCAGCTCGGTGCCGCTTCCCATTACCTTACCCACTACCGATAATCCCCGGCTTCAACCGGTTTTAAAGTATATAGAGGAGAATCTTGGCGAACCACTTACCCTCGAAACGGTTGGCCATGAATTCAACCACAGTGAACGCACACTCACACGCCTTTTCCGCTCCACAATGGATATTTCTTTCTTTCAATACCTGAAACTGGCCAGGATGATTAAAGCAATGGGTTATTTGCTGGAAACAGAGAAAACGATCAGTGAAATAGCCTGGGATACCGGTTACAACAGTGTTTCCGCATTCAGTAATACATTCTTCAAACTGGTAGGTAAAAGACCGAGCGACTTTCAGCCATAACCCATTCATCCGAATATGCTTGATTTTTTGCGGCAATTGCACAATCTTTAAGTGCAATCAAGATCCGATCCATGAACGTAACAAGAAATCAACTATGGCTGCCGCTATTGCTGGCAGGCACTATTAGCCTGCAACTAAAGGCGCAGCAGAAGAACGGTAAAGCTAATCCCACTGCCAGAGAAGAAACGCCACCACAGAGGTCAGTGGTACTGAACCCGGATACGGCAATTACCACCTTCCATGAAGTAACGGTAAAGGGTCTGAAGATCCCTTATAAGGCCATTGCTGGTACCCAACCCGTATGGGACCAGGATGGCAAAGTAATGGCGGGGCTCTTTTATACCTATTATGAAAGGACCGATGTAAAAGACCGCGCAGCAAGACCACTGGTCATTTCTTTTAACGGCGGCCCCGGTACCCCATCCGTATGGATGCAGATTGCCTATACCGGCCCCCGGCTACTCAATATCGATGACGAAGGATACCCGGTACAACCCTATGGCATACACGAAAATCCGGAAACCATCCTGGATATCGCAGATATCATTTATATAGATCCGGCCAACACCGGCTTCTCCAGGCTTGTGGGAAAAGATGTACCCCGTGAAAAATTCTTCGGAGTAAATGCAGACATCCGTTACCTGGCAGAATGGATCAACACTTTTGTATCCAGGCAAAACAGATGGGCTTCTCCCAAATACCTGATCGGTGAAAGCTATGGTACTACCCGTGTTTCCGGCCTGGCGCTGGAATTACAGAATGCCCAATGGATGTATCTCAATGGCGTGATCCTCGTATCCCCCACCGAACTGGGTATTTCCCGTAATGGCCCTGTGGATGCGGCATTGCGGCTTCCTTACTTTGCCGCCACCGCATGGTACCATAAAATGCTGCCACCGGATCTGCAACAGAAAGATCTCACCGCAGTGTTACCGGAAGTAGAAAACTTCACCATCCATGAATTAATACCGGCTATCAGCCAGGGCGGATTCCTGGAAGATCAGCAAAGAAAGAATATCGCAGCAAAGATGGCCCGCTACTCCGGGTTGTCAGAAAAAGTGATCCTGCAACATAACCTGGATGTACCACCGAATTTTTTCTGGAAAGAATTACTGAGAGATAAAGGGTTTACAGTAGGCCGGCTGGATTCCCGCTACCGGGGCCTCGACCGCGAAGATGCAGGCAACGGCCCTGATTACAATGCGGAACTGACTTCCTGGCTGCATGCGTTTACGCCGGCGATTAATATCTACCTGAGACAGGAACTGAAATTCAGCACCGATCTTAAATACATGATGTTTGGGCCGGTACATCCGTGGGATAAGAACGGCGACAATACCGGCGAAAACCTCCGCGAAGCAATGGCTGCCAATCCCTACCTGCACGTAATGATCCAATCGGGCTACTACGATGGCGCCTGTGACTATTTCAATGCCAAATACAGCATGTGGCAGATGGATCCGGGTGGAAGGCTGAAAGACCGCCTCTCGTGGCGCGGCTACCGCAGCGGTCATATGATGTACCTCCGGAAAGATGATCTGACAACAGGCAATAATGATATCCGCGATTTTATCCGTGCATCCCTTCCTAAAAAAGGACAGGCAGCGAAATACTAATCCGGATTGGATAAAAAAAAGCAGCAGTGACCTTGTCGCTGCTGCTTTTTTTTATTGATTTCCATCCGGCGCCACATATTCGCTTACCCGCATAGTCAGCGTGGTCAAATAATATAGTTTCCTTATTTTCACGCCGTTATTGGTTAAATAACCGGAACAACTCCCAACCGCCAAAAGCTCAATCATGATTGACAAAATAAGAATCAGGCGAATATTAATCTATGCAGCCAAATGCGTAACCGGCGTACTGGTAGTGCTTGGTCTATCGTGGTTAGTAAATTACAACGACATCATCTGGGTGCTTATTTCCGTGATGCTGGTGCTATCACCGGATGGATCAGACGCAGTAACGTTGGCGGTTACACGTATTAAGGCAAATGTGGTGGGTGGTATATCGGGGTTCCTGCTGATATTGGTGCATCCGAATATGTTACTGATGATGAGTACTTCTGTATTTGTTACTGTGGTGATCTGCAACCTGCTGAACCTGGAAGCGGCTACGCGTACGGCGTTGGCGGCCACTATTATTGTAATGACCCACGAGGCTGGTGAACATGTATGGGATACTGCGGTGGCGAGGGTACTGTCTGTGTTAGCCGGTTGTTTGCTTGGATTGCTGATTACTTTCATCTTCCATAACCGTTATACAAAACAAACTGCTGAAATGATCCTTCCGAAACCCGACCGCGGCGGGGAATAAAATAATACAGATTTGCTTCAGAATCGGCCTTTATTTTTGTTGCTATAAGGACTGATGCATGAAGAAGATGATATTATCAACAGGTTTGGCATTAGGCGCCCTCTCCTGTTCTTATTGTGCTGATGCACAGGAAATAGATTCTCTGCCTGCCGGAAATGATGCTATCCGTTTCACGTATCCTGTACAAAAGAGCCAGCTGCCTGCCTGGCAAACAAAACAGTTTCATACCAGTGTTACTGGTATTGCCGTTCCGGCGGCGATGATCGGTTATGGCGTACTTGCGCTCAACAATCCAACCCTCCGGGACCTGAACGCCACTACCAAGGCGGAAATCAAGGAAGACCATCCTCTATTCCGCACCCATATTGATAACTACCTGCAGTATGCTCCCGTTGCAGCTGTTTATATCCTGAATGCCGCCGGTATACAGGGAAAACATAACCTGCGCGACCGCACCATCCTCCTGGGTATTTCTGCGGTGATTACCGCCAGTACGGTGGAAATTGTAAAAAATGGTACGCATGAAGACCGGCCGGATCACTCCGATTACCTGTCCTTTCCTTCCGGGCATACAGCCACGGCTTTCGCTGCCGCAGAATATCTCCGGCAGGAATACAAAGACGTATCTCCCTGGTACGGCGTGGCGGGCTATTTAGCGGCTACCACCACCGGCGCGTTAAGAATGTATAATAATAAACACTGGCTCAGTGATGTGGTAGCCGGCGCCGGAATAGGTATACTGGGTACCAAAGCGGCCTATTGGATGTACCCCTGGATACAACGACAGCTCTTTAAAGATCCTGCACGCTCCACAGATAAGGTAATCATGCCTTATTACAACCCGCAATTTCACAGCGCTGGCCTCAGCTTTATCTTCTTTCCCCACTAAACAACTTGATAAGTATAAAACATGTCATAACGCCTATATAGCGCCATGATGCTGCATCTCTCCCGGATGTGAAAAATACATATATTAAAATATTAATTGGAGTGTTAATTAAAGAATACATGGGGGTTAACCCCTAAAGCTGACCTGGTTACAAACACCTGTTTTTGGCAATTCAGTAAAGTTGCAGGTTTATCCTGAGAAATTTTGTGATTTAATTGTTAACGTGAAAAAAAAATGTCCATTTTTGCACCAGGCCCCGTGGAAAACCAGTGATCTGTGCAAAATATCGTACTTTCATTAACATAGAATTTACAGTTGCCTGTGCCGGACCCGTTATTTTTGCATTATCAATATGATAATAATTAAAGCCCTCTGACCTGCAAACGACTCAAAATAAAACTGATCCCGTGTTTACCAAACCCATCCTCAAAAGCTGTTAATTATGTATGTTCCGGTAATTATTTTCTTCTTTTTCACGTTGTGGTACATTCATTTCCGAACCCAAAGCTTTCGCAGTGCGTCTTTCAAAGAAAAGAAATTAAAGCCTATAGCGGGAGAAGATGCCATTCATGCCGTCAGGATAATAGGTGTTTCCAACAGTGTATTCAGCGTATCCAAATATCTCCGCAGTGTAAAGAACCTGTCGGACAAACGGTTTATGACCGTGGCGATTGACCAGGTGATCACTACCACTATGGGAACCACCCACCAGGCCCGCCTCATCGAAAACCTCGCTCCCGGAGAAGAACGCCGGCTGGGACACACCGATCATGTGAGGGAAGGGAAATACCAGATCTACATCGGGTATGAAATACTGTGGGCACGGTACACTCCTGCCCCTGTATGGCACAAAGAAAAAGACACCGAAATGACATCTCCCGCAAAACTATATAATGAAATGCTCACGCAGCACCAGGACTCGCTGATACAGGAAATGGAGGACAAAAAAGATTTATTGTCCTGACAGCTGTGCCGTTTTACCCCTGAAGATGCTTAACCAAACCATAGAGAAGAAAACGCCCAAGGTAGCGCCGGCGGTAACATCTTCCAGGAAATGCTGGCTCATATACATCCGGGAATATCCCACCATCATAGCCAGTGCCAGGTATAACAGCGACCAGTACTTATTTTTTGCGTAATAGGAAAGCACAGTAGCTGCCGTAAACGCACATACGCTGTGCCCTGAAGGAAAGCTCCTGAAATTATCAAGTACAGACACACCGGGTACAAAATAAATTTCCTGTAAACGGCTGGCAAAATAACGGTGCGGACGGGGAAAGCCGATCAATGATTTCAGTGTGAAACTGATAGCTGCAGTAAACAGGTAGGCAGTAGCCATCATAGCGCCGGTACGCCGGTTAATAACCAGCAGCAGCAATGAAATGAGTACTGCCGCTGAAACGCTTCCCAGCTCTGTTATCCGGGGAAACAGGAAGTCGCCCGCAGGCGTATTCAGTTTATTGATAAAGAAATATGCATCCTGACGACTAACCACCAGCCGCATTATCAGCACCGTGATTACTAAGACTGCAAATGGCCATACCAGCCATTTCAGTTCCTGGTATACTTTAATGAAATTTTTCAGAAAGGCATTCATGGTATCACGACTGGGTTAATCGGCGATGATAATTTATTTGTCCGAGATGGTAATTAAGATGTGTACTCAGGTGTACCAGGAAGTGCCCGGTAGACATGGCGCTTGAAAAAACCTTTTCGGGGTAAGTTTTCTCAAGATCTTCCGCTGTTAAACCGGCTATAACGGTAAGGATTACACGACGGGTGGAACTGATCAGCACCAGCAGGTCTTCCGTGGGTATATTCCGGGCGCTGAATTCCAGTTCCCTGTTGCGGACATACCCCGTTTTTCCCAGTACCGCGCCTATATAATGTTGCAGATTACCACAGAGATGCAGACAGAGGTTTCCTGCAGCATTTGTTATACCGGGAGGAACCCGCCAAATGCCTGCTGCTGTTTCATATGCGGCTATCTCTTCTTCCAGTTTGCTGAGATCCCGCTCAAATAAATTAATCAAAATTCCGGTTAGCATATGCTAAAGATAGGAAAAGCAGGGAATCATCTAAAGTTTTCCCTAAACATAAACTAACATGTTTTTGTTTAAAGTGCATAACTCAACAGGATGACTAACAATATCAAACGCGAACTCACTCCCTTCCAGGAGAAATGGCATACTATCATTTTTGAGGCGGACACACCGGCAGGAAGGGCTTTCGATATTATCCTTCTCGTTGCCATCCTGATCAGTGTTGTTATTGTAATGATGGAAAGCGTGATGCCTTTGCAGGAGAAATTCGGGCGCCTGTTTCATATACTGGAATGGATATTCACTATTATCTTCACCCTTGAATATCTCTTCCGGGTATGGTGCAGCTACCGCCCAAAGGCTTATATCACCAGCTTCTACGGGCTTGTTGACCTGCTCTGCATTCTACCCACCTATGTGGAAGCTTTTTATGGCGGTGCGCATTTCCTGCTCACTATCCGGATACTACGGCTCATGCGTATCTTCAGGATATTTAAACTGGTTCCCTTCCTGAATGAAAGCAAACAACTGTCGCTTGCTTTACAACAAAGCAAGCGTAAAATATTTGTTTTCCTTTTTTTTATTGGATTATTAACCGTTGTTTTAGGCGCTATCATGTATGTGATAGAGTCTGAGCACAATTCGGGATTCACCAGCATCCCGGTAAGTGTGTACTGGGCAGTAGTTACACTAACAACCGTGGGTTACGGGGATATTGCGCCTATAACACCGCTGGGACAAGCATTTTCAGCGCTCATTATGATAATGGGTTATGCAATCATAGCAGTGCCTACAGGGATCGTTACAGTAGAGATGAGCAGGATACGTAGCCGTGAAGACGTAGACCGGAGAGTTTGTCCGCATTGCATGCGTGAAGGACACGATGCCAATGCGGACTTCTGCAAATACTGCGGCAATAAACTCTGAGTAATTAATTTACACTGAATAATGGCTGTACATCCATCATCGCCTTCTGGTAAGCTGCATCAAAAACTTCCCATTTACCGGAAACACCGATGCGTACAGTGCGGCCATCTATCAGGTCAAACTCGGCCACTTTTTTATTAAACCCGTGTTTAGTTCTTCTGAAATCCGTAATATCGGACAGCTGAAATTCCAGGGTGATCTTTTTACGGGTAAGCAACCAACCAATGATACCAAATAAAAGAAACATCATCATAGGCTTTGATTCAAGAACAATTCTCTCATTTGTAATATACAATGTACCTTGTTTTGCCTGAAAGTTGTTTTTGATGTACACACCATTTACTTTGAATAACACGGTTTCCTTTGGGTTAAGGGGCCATTTAACTTTAAACTGCTGCATGGTAACTAACAATATGGTTAACCGCAAAAATATAATTTTATTGTGAATCTAAACGGCAAATATGATCCTTACTTCGCTACTTGATAATGATTTCTACAAATTCACCATGCAACATGGTGTTATCAAATTGTTTCCGAAGGCCCGTGCCCGTTATACTTTCATTAACCGCGGACAGCACGCATTTCCGCCGGGTTTTGCTGAAGCCCTCCGGGAAGCAGTGAATAACATGCAGGAACTGCAACTTACCCCGGAGGAAAAAGAATACCTGGCTGTTACCTGTCCATACCTCGATCCCACCTACCTCGATTTTCTGCAGGGCTACCGCTATAATCCTGCTGAAGTACATATTGCACAACAGGGCGAAAACCTGGAAGTACGTGCAGATGGCTACTGGTACCGTACCATCCTTTGGGAAGTACCGCTGATGTCGCTCATTTGTGAACTCTACTACCAGTTAACCGGCCAGGAACGGGTAGCCGATGAAGAAGTAATCCGTATTACCCGGGGAAAAATTGAGAAATATAAAGAGATGGATATTACTATCGCGGACTTTGGCACCCGGCGGCGGCATTCCCTCGCCGTTCATAAGCTGGTGGTGAAAACGTTGCGCGACTATGGAGAAGGCTGTTTTATTGGCACCAGCAATGTACACCTGGCCATGCGGAATGGCGTAAAGCCCGTGGGGACCCACGCACACGAATGGTTTATGTTTCACGCAGCTAAATACGGCTTTAAGATGGCTAATATGCTTGGATTGGAAAACTGGGTACAGGTATACCGCGGGGACCTGGGAATTGCGCTTTCAGATACCTATACCACGCCTGTTTTCTTTGAGCAGTTCGATAAAAAATTCGCCCGGCTGTTTGACGGTGTGCGGCACGACAGCGGCGATCCTATATTATTTGCAGACCGCACTATTATTCACTATAAGGGCAAAAACGTAGATCCACTCAGCAAAACCATCATTTTCTCGGACGGCCTTAATTATGAGAAAGTAGCAGATATCGCCGCCTATTGCCGGGGAAAGATAGGGATGTCGTTTGGCATCGGTACCAATTTTACCAACGATGTAGGATTAACAGCCCTGAATATTGTAATTAAGATGTATGAGGCCCTGCCCGAAGATGCTACCCGGTGGACGCCTGTTGTGAAGTTGTCTGATGTAAACGGGAAATATACCGGCGATCCCAGGATGATTGAACTGGCAAAGGAAATGCTGGATATTTAACAGCAGACCGTTTCCGGATTTGTTTGGCTGCATATTACAGGTAACAAATCCGGAAACCGTCACTTACCAGTTCCCCAGGCCGATACCTGTATCCCCTTCAGCCACATTCCCGGATTCAAAGCCTTTCTTAAACCAGAACATTCTTTGTTCGGAAGTTCCGTGGGTAAAAGCATCCGGTACCACCTGGCCGGTACTGGCCTGTTGAAGCCGGTCGTCGCCTACCGCGCTGGCGGCATTCAACCCGGATTCAATATCGCCCGGATCCAGGAAAGGCCTGATCTTATTGGCGCGGTTGGCCCAAACGCCGGCAAGGAAATCCGCCTGCAATTCCAGCATCACCGATAATTTATTGTATTCCTTTTCGCTGAGCCGGGAACGCATGGATTGTAACTTATTACTGATACCCAACAGGTTCTGTACGTGATGCCCTACTTCATGTGCAATCACGTAAGCTTTTGAGAAATCGCCCTTTACACCAAATTGCTGCTCCAGTTCATTGAAGAAAGAAACGTCCAGGTATACTTTACGGTCGGCCGGGCAGTAAAACGGTCCCATAGCTGATTCCGCAAAGCCGCAACCGGAATTGGTACCTTTTTCAAAAGACACCATACCCGGTACTTCGTAGGTTTTGTTCCTCTCCTGGAATCCCTGCTTCCATACCCGTTCGGTACTGCGGAGTACCTTGGAAGACATCACCTCAAAAGGACTTGCATTTTCCTTCGTGAGTTTTTCAGATGTTCCGGCCTGTTCCTGGCCAGGACTTACCTGCTGAACTGCCTGCATTATCTGCTGCGGGTCCTGCTTAAAGATCAATGCCAGCACTATAATGACAATGGTGCCAATACCGCCGCCAACACCGATTTTGCGCATGCCGCCACCGGTCCGTTTCTCGACGTTTTCGCTCATTTCTTCATCATCAAGACGCATAGTAGATTTTAAATTTAAGTGGTGAAGATTCTTACCCCGAATGTACATTTTTCATCGTTAATTCCACTCTTTTCCCCCAGGGTAAACAAAAGCATTTTTTACCTGTTAAATAGTCATTGCCATTCCTCACTTATAAACACCCCTGTGTATGAAAATAAAGCAGATCCTCCTCTCCGCCAGGCCCAAAGGATTACCTGTAGCCAGCAACTTTGAAATAGTGGATGCCATCTTGCCGGAACTGCAGGAAGATGAAGTAATGGTAAAACCACTTTACTTTTCCGTAGATCCGTATATGCGTGGCCGTATGAATGACGCAAGGTCCTATATCCCCCCGTTCCAGGTGGGCGAGCCTATTGAAAGCGGCGGCGTGGCAGAAGTCACCAACAGTAAAAGCGCCCTTTTTAAAGCCGGTGATAAAGTAATGGGCAGCGGTCCCCGCCCCTTCCTGCCCTGGGCAACAGCCGCCATTTTTCCTGCCGGCCATCTCCGTAAAATTGATGACAGCATCCCGCTTACTTATTATCTCGGTCTCCTCGGCGTACCTGGACTAACCGCCTACTTTGGTATGGTCGATATCGGCAAGCCCAAAGCCGGGGAAACGGTGGTGGTATCCGGTGCTGCCGGCGCGGTAGGCATCATTGTAGGGCAAATTGCGAAAATAATGGGTTGCCGTGCAGTAGGTATTGCCGGCGGCGCCGAAAAGGTAAAGATGCTCACAGATATTTTTGATTTCGATGCCGCCATCGACTACAAAGGCAACGCCAATATGGATGCTGCCGTAGCTGCGGCCTGCCCTAATGGCGTAGATATTTATTTCGACAACGTAGGTGGCGATATTTCCGACGCTGTGATCAAACACCTCAATTTCTTTGCACGGGTACCGCTATGCGGGCAGATTGCGCTGTATAATTCCACGGAAATACCCGTGGGGCCACGTATCCAGCCCCTTATGGTAACCAGGAGCATCCTTATGCAGGGCTTTACTATCGGCAACTATTCCAGCAGGTTCGGCGAAGGTTTCAAACAATTGTCGGAATGGGTAAAAGCCGGGAAAATAAAATATACCGAAACTGTGGAAGAAGGATTTGATCATTTGCCATCAGCACTCCTCGGATTATTTTCGGGAAGAAACAGCGGTAAGATGGTAGTGAAAGTGTAATTTTGAGTATGACAAATGCAGTTGTTCACACCCGCGTTAAAAAAGTAGCCGCCGGAAATATCACTGATGCCAGTGATACGCTTGCTACAGAAGATCCACTCGAAATAAGACTGGTGCATGGGCCTTCTCATAACCGCCGGCAGCAGAACATTTCTGTTACCATGCGTACGCCTGGTGAGGATATTGAACTGGCCGCCGGCTTCCTGTTTACAGAAGGGGTGATCGGTAACCAGGCTGCCATCCAGGAAATCATTTTGTCGGAAAATGATAGCGGCAGCGTTGCTACCGTTCATCTGAAACCTGCCATAGTAGCTCAACTGGGCAATACCCAGCGGAATTTTGCCGCCACGGCCGCCTGTGGTGTGTGTGGCAAAACTGATATTGCCGCCATTCATACAGGCGTTTCCGTTAATCGCACTTCCTTACGCCTCACGGCCGGACAATTATTCGGGCTGCCTGCTATACTGCGTAATGAACAGGCGCTGTTTGAATCTACCGGCGGATTACACGCCGCCGCTCTCTTCAACCGCAACATGGAATTACTCCTGCTGCGGGAAGATATTGGCCGCCACAATGCGGTGGACAAACTCATAGGCGCCGCCCTGCAACAACAGTTAACACCGCTGGATGAATGTATCCTGCTACTCAGCGGCCGTGCAGGATTTGAGCTGATACAGAAAGCCGCTATGGCAGGGATACCTGTTATTGCCGCCATAGGCGCCCCTTCCAGCATGGCAGTAAAAATGGCCGTTGAATGGAACATTACCCTGCTGGGATTCCTGAAAGATCAACGTTTTAATATTTACAGCGGAGCAGAAAGAATTGATGCTTAATTAATAAAATTACCTTTTATGGATAGTGCAGAAAACCCGGTGCGGTTCACTGGTATCAGACTGGAGCCACCCAAACAAGTAGCAGCAGGCATTCCTGCAGTAGTGTCCAGCATGCGGCACATCCTCCATGAAATGAATGCCTTTCGTGGCATGAAAGCACTCCTGGAACTCAATCAGAAAGATGGATTCGATTGCCCCGGCTGCGCATGGCCCGATCCCGATGATGAAAGATCCGGCATCGCGGAATATTGCGAAAATGGCGCTAAAGCCGTTGCGGAAGAAGCCTCTACAAAAAGAGTGACACCTGACTTTTTTGCGCAGTACAGCGTCGCTGATCTAGGGGAATTAACGGATTACGAAATAGGCAAGAAAGGCAGGATAGCGCAACCTATGCACCTCGCTCCCGGCGCCACACATTATACTCCCATCGCCTGGGCAGACGCTTATAAAATCATTGCCGGTCATCTTCATAAATTATCCTCACCGGATGAAGCCGTATTTTATACCTCCGGCAGAACCAGTAATGAAGCGGCTTTCCTCTACCAGTTAATGGTCCGCGAATATGGCACCAACAACCTGCCCGACTGTTCCAATATGTGCCACGAATCCAGTGGCGTAGCCCTGAGTGATGCTGTTGGAATAGGTAAAGGATCTGTTACCCTGGAAGATATACATGAGGCAGAAGTCCTTATTATATTAGGACAAAATCCCGGAACCAACCACCCGCGTATGCTCACGGCTTTGCAGAAGGCAAAGGCCAACGGCGCTACCATCATATCGGTAAATCCTTTACCCGAAACAGGTCTGCTGAATTTCCTGAATCCGCAAACCATTAAAGGGGTATTAAATATAAAAACGCATCTCACAGATATTTTTCTGCAGGTAAAGATCAATGGAGATATGGCCCTGCTGAAAGCCTTGTTGCTGCTGATGTTACAGGAAGAAGAACGTGTGCCCGGCAGCGTATTCGACCAGGAATTTATAGCCGGAAATACCCAGGGCTATGAGGATTATATCGCCCATCTGAAAACGCAGTCGCTCCCGCAATTGATAGCCGATAGCGGCGTAGCGCCCGAACTGATACAACAGGCGGCACAGACCCTGTTCCATAAAAGGAAGATCATTGCCTGCTGGGCAATGGGACTCACCCAGCACAAAAATGCAGTAGACACGATCCGCGAAGTGGTGAACCTGCTGCTGCTGAAAGGCAGTATCGGCAAGCCCGGAGCAGGTACCTGCCCGGTACGCGGGCATAGCAATGTGCAAGGCGACCGGACGATGGGCATTTATGAACAACCTTCTGCTGAGCTCCTCAATAAAATTAACGCTGTATACGGATTCCAGCCGCCACGGGCACACGGCTACGATGTGGTACATGCCATCAACGCCATGCACCACGGAGATGCCAAAGTGTTTATGGCAATGGGCGGCAACTTTCTCTCCGCCACACCGGATACGTTGTATACCGCGGAAGCACTGCGTAGCTGTGATCTTACCGTGCACGTATCTACGAAATTAAACCGCAGCCATGTTGTGCATGGCAAAGAAGCCCTGATACTGCCCTGCCTCGGCCGCAGCGATAAAGATATCCAGCATGGCGAACAACAATTTGTGACCTGCGAAAACTCTATGGGCGTCATCCAGATGTCCAAAGGTAACCTGCAACCGGTATCCAACGATATGAGAAGCGAGCCCCTTATCGTCTGCGAACTGGCCATGACCCTGCTCGGCGAAAAGTCGCGCGTACCCTGGGCGGACTATGCCCGGCACTATGATCACATACGCAACGATATTGAAAAAGTAATTCCGGGTTTCGATAATTATAATAAAAGGGTGAGGCATCCGGGAGGGTTCTATCTGCCCAACGGTGCGCGGGATGGACAGTTCAATACCTACAATGGCAAAGCCAATTTCAACATCGCGGATGTATTAACCACACCGCTGGCCATCGACGAGTATATGATGATGACCATTCGCAGCCATGATCAGTTCAATACTACTATATACGGGCTGGACGACCGTTACCGCGGTGTGTACCATGAGCGGCGGGTGATATTCATGCATCCTGCGGATATTGCCGCTGCCGGATTCCACCCGGGCGATGTGGTAGATCTCTATAATTATCACGGTGGCAAAGAACGTGTAGCATATGGCTTCATTATTGTATCTTATCACATACCTGAAAAATGTACCGCCACCTATTTCCCGGAAACCAATGTACTGGTGCCGGTAGATAGCGTAGCAGATAAAAGCAATACGCCTACATCAAAACTGGTGATTATCAAAATAAAATCATCGACTATAAAAAAATAGCGCATGCAACCCATTATATGGCAGGCATTATTATGGCCGGCAACTGAATATTTTACCCTGCAGGAAAGTGGAACGGGGAAGCTCGCCACCGGTTGTATCAACGGAGTAAGGAATCAACAACCATTTTGTATTCATTATAAAATTGAGATCACAGCATTATGGCAGGTGTCGTCCTTTCATATTAAACAGGAAGGACTCACGCCAACAGAACTAAAGCTCACTTCCGACCTGCATGGCCATTGGTTTGATAAAGATAATAACCACATCGACGCATTTGATAATTGCATCGACATTGATATTTCACTGACTCCTTTTACCAATACACTACCGGTAAAACGACTCCAATTCGAATTACAGGAAAGTAAACTGCTGGATATGCTGTACATCAACCTGCCGGAATTTGAACTGCAGAAAGTACAGCAACGCTATACCCGCATTGGCCAGCACGAATACCTGTATGATAATGTATCCACAGATTTCACGGCAGAACTGCCTTTTGATGAAAATGATATTGTGAAAGATTATCCCGGGATCTTCCAACGCATTACTTATTAAAGAGCAATGCCGTTTCACGGACCAGCTCCGCAAAAATATCTGCAGTACTCCAGGCACGCGCTTTTCCGGCTGCCTGTCCGGCCCACATATTTACAAACGCAGGATTACCCAGCTCCCTGGCTACTTTACGGATCGGCTGCGTTAACGCATCTTGGTAAGGATACTCACTGATGGGTAGTCCGGAGGCTTCAATTTCCGTGATCAGGGTATTGCGGACGCCTCTTGCCCAACGACCGGATAATGCGCGGGTAAGCAGTGTACCCGTGTCCGTTATATCGGCCAATGCGGCTTTATGTGCAGGTGTAGCAAGGCTTTCATGGGCCTTGAGGAACAGGCTGCCCAATTGAACCCCGGCGGCGCCCAGCATTTTTGCAGCGGCTACTCCCCTGCCATCCATTATTCCCCCGGCGGCAATAACGGGCACGTGTACACGATCTGCCACCTGTGGTATCAACGCGAGCGTGCCTACCTGCGGCAGCCTCCCCGGCAGGAAAGAGCCACGGTGCCCACCCGCTTCAAAGCCCTGTGCAATCACCACATCCGTTCCGGCTGAAGCGAGTACGGTGGCCTCTTCCACCGAGGTGGCTGTTCCCATCAGCAGCACATGATGCTCCTTCAGCAGCCGGAACCCATCTTCATCAGGCATCCCAAATGTAAAGCTCACATATTTGATACCGGCTGCCAGGATAAGCGGCAGCTGGTCTCTCCATGAATAAAAAGGTACTTCGTCGAAGTTCACCGGTGCAGCGGCAAGCCTGTTGGCGCCATACAGGAATTGCAGGAACTCCTGCATATCTTCAAATATCTTCCGGTCGTAATGTTCCGCTGGCTCATAAACAAAGAGGTTCACGGCAAACGGTTGTTGTGTTAATCCTTTTACCTCCCGGATCAGCGCTGTTATTTTCTCCGGTGGCAGTCCGCCTACCGGTAAGGACCCCATTCCCCCGCTATTGCTCACGGCGGCTACCATCGCCGGCGTGGTGATTCCCAACATAGGCGCCTGTATCAGCGGATAAGTGATCCCCAGCATACGGGTCAGTTCATTCTTCCATTCCATGACACAACGGTTTAGTATTATAAATTTACGGAATGACGAGCTTTCCGGTGCATGATTTTAGCGGAAGTTCAGCACCGTGGGTGCGCGTAGTGCAGATACATCAAAGCGAAAATCAACGATCGTGGTAATTTCCAGCATCAGCTTGTTCATGGGGGCCGGCGCATTGGGATAATAGTAGCCGGAAACTTTGATCGTGTTCAGCGAGAGGTTTTCATTACGCACCCGGAAACCGCCTCCCAGTCCGAGGTAAACCGGGTTGCGGAGCAGGTCATCACTTTTGTTGGTGATCATGGATGCCTGTAGCGCCGTAAAGAAATTGAATTTGAAACCTAGGAATTTCAGGGGACTGTAGTACACGGTTTCTGATCCCAGGTTTAGGCGTTGAAAGCCATTGATCATAGTATTCCTGTACCCCCAGATGCCGTATTCCATATTGATGTTGAGCGGCTTATTAAAAAACGGGTTAGGGCTGTTGAGGTAATCGATGTTCAGGAACTGGCGGAACCGCGATTTCCGGATATTCAGCAACCGGCTGTAATATTCCAGGCGGGCATGTATTACGCCGTCTTCCCAGGCGTTGTTGAGCCAGAAGGTGCTAAGACCGATGGTAGAATTAAAAAGTCCCTGGTTCCTGGTGGTCCAGAATTTCTGTGCTTCAATACCGGTGTAGATCCTTCTCCGGTCTTTCCAGCTTTCCCAGCCGCTGGTGGCGCTGATATTGTATCCCAGGGGAATATCCTCTGTACGGCCAAAGCCAAAAAAGTAGTGGGCTTTAAAGTAATCGATGCGGTAAGCCTGTAGTTCCAGCAGGTAGAGGCGGTGATTATTATAAACGGGATCGTCTTTATACCTTAGCTGGTCCGGCTTTCGCTGAAAAGATAAGTTATAGTGCCTGGCCAGCACCGCAAAATTGGGCTTTTTCCCGATGGTGCCATCGTGTTTATAGTTGTTGATGAAGTTATAGCCGATCCACCCGTCTATCACAGAATATACATAGTCGCGGTAAATGCTGTCGCCGGATTCCGGTAATGATCCGCGGATATTAATGGACCAGTTCTTTGACAGTGCAAAACCGCCCACCACCTTAGCAGAGTTGCGGTACAACGGTTTATTGAAATTAATAAATACCGCGCCTTCAAAGGCGTTGGTATCCAGCTGGGCATAGTTATTCAGGGTGGTATAGCCGAGGCTCATATCTATGAAAGATCCCAGCAGGTTGTATTTTGTATACCTCATTTCCGTGTTCCAGGTGGGGGAATAATCGGAACGCCACTGCATGCCAACTCTAAGGCCCTGTCCTGCGCCAAACAGGTCATTGTTGGATACATTAGCCCTGATATCTTTGGCGCTAAACTGTGAAATGTCTACGCCATATTCAAAGAGATCTTTTGTCACCACTTCCACGTCGATGGAATCGCCGGCGGCGTTTTTCACATACAAACGGGCATCTTGTATAAACGGCCGGTTACGCAGGTAACGTTCATTGTCGGCCATTTCAAAGGGATCCAGCGGTTGATCTTCCCGGAAGAACAATGACTGCCGGATCACCCATTCCCTGGAATCGTAGTGCATACGGTTGGCCAGGTGGATTAGCTTCATGCTGGTGGTGAAGGTGGTATCATTGATATTACGCGGACCAAAAACCTTTACTTTTCTATAGTAGATATTTCTGATCACTTTGCCCGCAAAGGGGGTAAAATACGCCTCACTTTTGATGATGGTGCTGTCGTTATCATTGGAATGTACCGGTTCGTCCTGTTTGGTAATACGTTTTATCAGCAATTGACGGTACTCTTTATTGCGCATAGAATCGCGGTATTCCCCGATTTTTTTGAAGAGGCCACTACTTTTATGGGGGATAGTGTCCGCTGCAAGCGGGAACTGTTGGCCTTCTGCGTATAAACAGACAGGACTCTGCAGGCCAATCAGCCAGCATAAGACAGTTAGTGTAGGCCATATTTTGAAATAATTCCTCAAATCTAGCAGCAGGTAACAAGTATATCGAAAAAAAATGAAATAGTAACAACCGCAATTATTGTACTTACCGGAATGATAATTGTGTAAAATTGAACGGATTACCTGGAAAAGTGTTACAGATATTAATATTATTTGTTCACCTTAAAGTTCTCGTTATGTTACGCTGGGCACTCATCTTTTTTATTGTAGCTATTATCGCAGCTGTATTTGGTTTCGGAGGCATCGCCGCCGGAGCAGCATCTATCGCCAAGATCCTCTTTTACATTTTCCTGGTGTTATTTGCTATTTCTTTACTGACAGGCATGCTGCGAAAATAGGTGTTGAACCGCCTTCGGCGGTTGTAAATTGTCTTGGAGCCGGATTACGCTGATTATGCTGATTTCCTTGAATTATTTTTTGGATCTTTTAGAGGATTCTGGGAGATAAAAGCGAATAAGTCGCTTTTATCTCCCAGAATCCTCTAAAATCAGACCTGATCAAATCAAATTAATTAGTATAATCAGCGTAATCCTGAGTCAGACAAAATCCACAAACTACTTCATGATGCTGGTTTCCCAGCCGTCATATTCTGCATTCACCTGCTGGGCCAGTTCCCAAAGGCTCATTACCACGCTGTCGATGGTGGCCTCACTGGCTTTGTCGGAGCGGGAAATGCATAATTTATAGGGAAATTCAGGGTTGTCTGTTTTTTCTTCTCTGGCCAGCGCAAAACCATTTTCCTTGATATGCTCCCAGTAAGCAATTTTATCTTCCTCTGTTCTGAAGTGGATCCAATGCTCAATGATACGTTCTTTTTCTGACGCATCCCCGTGCTGGCGCAGCATACGAAGCACCTTCCTGTTTTGAATGCGCTGAAATTCGTATACATCAGGAAAGAGAAAATCAAAATATAGTTCCCAGTTATTATCTTCCTTTACGCCGTAGTCGTAACGGTAATCAGGAAAATTAACCATTGCATCCGCAATGAATTTGTCATGCAGCAATGTGGTGCCTGAATAAAAGTAAAAATCACGTACGCCATTTGAAAAGGTGCGGCCTACAAAATGCGCATCCAGTTTGGTTTGCAGTTGCTCCACCAAACTGTCCTCAATTTCACCCATGACGGCAAATTCATCGTTCTGCGGGAATCCGTCCTCACGTGGATTGTTAAGATATACCGTTATATATATGGCATTCGGCTTTTCCTTTAATGGTGCAAATCGTCTCAGATCAAGGTCAAGGCCTATTACTGCTGGACTTTCTTCAATATGGCACGTATAAATATCCCAGTCCGGTCGGTAATCCTTATGCATATAAAAAAATTAAAATAACGCAACAGCTGGCTGTAAAGATACGTAGCTCTGTAATACAATAGAAACGATAAACTTGTATTGACCTCTTTTTTATCCACAAAAATTAGCGTATGCTATGCGTTGGCCTCCACTCAATTATGCCGGTTTAAAAACAGGCTTAACACTAATTAACACTTGTGGTATTTTCTCTGCATATTCCTACAACCGGCTACCACAAGGAATCCTGCGTAATTATGTAGTTGAAACAGCGGACTGTAAAGGGTTCCAACCAACCTTTCATCCTAAAAACAGGTGATTCTTCATTCATAAAAGGTAATTTTACAGGGCTATAAATTGTTGGAAGCTATTATGAGAAAAATTGTATCGTTAATTACAGGCTGGCTGTTATTGTTTTGTATTACTGCTGTGGCGCAACAACCGGGTGGGAAAGCCGCCTCCGCCAGCACGGGCGTTATTTACGGCAAACTGCTGGATGCACAAACCGGCAAACCTATTGAGTACGCATCTGTAGCGCTGTTGCGCCCTGACTCCTCTGTGCAGACAGGTATGCTCTCCAAAACCAACGGGGACTTCAGTTTTGAAAATATTGCGCTGAGTAAATATATCCTGAAGATTAACTTTATCGGGTATGAAACCGTTTATAAAACTACGGTGCTGTCTGACAGAACCAACAGTGTAGACATCGGTAATATCAAACTGAAAGCGAATGTAAAATCGCTCGCCGCCGTGAATGTAGTGGGCGAGAAACCAGCCTTTACAATGGCTATCGACAAAAGAGTATTTAATGTAGAAAAGAACCTCGCCAGTATCGGCGGTACCGCCACTGATGTACTGAAACAAGTACCTTCTGTGAATGTGGACATCGACGGAAACGTAACCGTGCGCAATGGCGCTCCCACCATCTTCATTGACGGCCGCCCTTCTACCCTCACACTGGACCAGATCCCCGCAGACGCTATCCAGAACATTGAAGTGGTCACCAACCCTTCCGCCAAATACGACGCAGAAGGCATGAGCGGGATCCTCAATATTGTGCTGAAGAAAAATAAGAAAGCAGGCATCAACGGCGCTGTCAATGCCGGCATTACTTCACTCGGCAGCACCAATGTTGGTGTCGACTTCAACCTGCGCCAGGAGAAGTTTAACTTCTTTATCAATTATAATCTCCGTAACCGCAAATCACCTATGACCAGCCGCCTTTTCCGTAAAAACCTGGGGGCTGATACCACCTCATATACGGAACAGCTGGAAGACGGTGACTTCTACCGGAAATTCCAGACCGGCCGCATCGGGTTCGACTGGTTCATCGATAACCGTAATACCATCACGATATCTGAAAATATCACCGGCGGTAATTTCAACCGGTATAATAATCAAATATTAAATGAGCTGGACGACAAGCAGCAGAAAGTACGCTATGGTACAGGGATCAACAATACACTGAACGGATTCCGCAACTACACTACACAATTGGGTTATAAGCACACGTTTGCCAAAGAAGGAGAAGAACTGACCGCAGATTTCACCTATAACTATGCTACCGGCAACAACAGTTCCGATTATTCCCTGCAATATTTTGATCTTTCCGGCCGGCCGATCTATGATCCTAAAAAGCCCGAACTACGCTATGGCAGCGGAGAAGGAACTACCAAATATATTACCGCCCAGGTGGATTATGTAAAACCGCTGACAGAAAAATCCAAAATTGAAATGGGGCTGCGCAGCAACACCCGCCAGTTTGATAATTTTACCAATACCTATGGCCAGAATTATCCATCCGGCGATTTCTCACTGGATACAGCACTCTCCAATAGTTATCACTACCAGGAACAGATCAACGCGGGTTATGTAAGCTACACCGGCGCTAAAGATCATTTCGGCTACCAGGTTGGCTTAAGGGCAGAACAATCGAACTACGACGGAGAAACGAGACTGGGGCAGAAATCTTCCTATAAGATCAATTATCCCATCAGCCTGTTCCCGAGCATTTTCCTCTCGCAGAAATTTAAGGGCGATCATGAGTTGCAACTCAACTATAGCCGCAGGATCCGCCGGCCCTGGTTCCGCGATCTGCTGCCCACCATCGACTACAGCGGGCAAAGCGCCAGTACCGGTAATCCGCAGCTGAAACCGGAGTTCACCAACTCCTTTGAATTATCTTACCTGAAAGACATTGCGCATAAACACAACCTGCTGGTATCCCTATACTACCGCAATACCAACAATGCCATCACTGATTTTTATGTAGATACCACTCTCAACCTGAACGGGCAGGATCAGCATGTATTGCTCTCCTATCCTATTAATGCCAGTACCCGGAATTCATATGGCGCAGAATTTACGCTGAGAAGTCAGCTTACAGAAATATGGGACCTGACCACCAACGTAAACCTGGCACAAACAAAGATAGACGCTACCAGCAATGGCAGCAATCTTTCTAACCAGGGACTTACCTGGTTTGGTAAATTGAACAGCAACACCAAACTGCCGTGGAACCTCACTTTCCAGGTGAGCGCTGAGTATGAATCTAAACAAATTCTGCCACAGGGCGAAAGAGAGCCGAAATGGTCGGCCGATGCTGCCATTAAAAAGGACCTGCTTAAAAATAAAGCATTGTCCATCTCCCTCGGGATCGCGGATATATTCAATACCGATCGTAATCTTACCTATACCACTACCAGCTTTTCCGAGCAGGAAAATTACCGTAAACGCGCCACCCGTGAGCTGAGACTCAACGCCACCTGGCGCTTTGGTAAAATGGACACGCATCTCTTTAAAAGAAAGAATAACAAGTCCAAAGAAAACAACAACGGAGAAATGGGTGGAGGTGATAATTTTTAATTCGTATTTTGTCGTTTGTAAACGACACTTATGGATTCTATTTATCATACTATTACCCTGCGGTTTCTTGCTGAACCATCAGATGTAAATTTCGGCGGGAAAGTACATGGCGGCTCTGTTATGAAATGGATTGACCAGGCAGGGTATACCTGTGCGGCCAACTGGAGCGGGCAATATGCCGTTACGGTATACGTAGGGGGGATCCGTTTTTTTAAACCAATCTCCATCGGCGACCTGGTGGAAATAGATGCGAAAATCATTTATACCGGCAATACCAGCATGCATATTTCTATTGATGTATTTGCGGGCAATCCGCGTCAGCAGCAGAAAGCAAAAACCACCCACTGCGTAATGGTTTTTGCAGCTGTGGACGATCACGGCAAAACCGTGCCTGTTCCTAAATGGACGCCACAAACTGCCAACGAAATAAGTATGGAAGGCTATGCAAAAAAACTAATGGATCTGCGGAAAGATATCGATGAGGAGATGAGACCCTACATGTAGTGGAGATCGCCTTCGGCGATTTAAATTGTCTTGGAGCATGATTAAACTGATTATATTGATTAGCTTGATTTTTACTTTTTGATTTTATAAAGGATTAAGGGAGATAAAAGTGAATATATCCGCTTTTATCTCCCTTAATCCTTTATAAAATCACATATGATCAAATCCTTAAAATCAGTATAATCAGTTTAATCATGCTCCAAGACAATTTAAAAGCGCCGAAGGCGCCTAACTTGCGAACTGCATATCGCTCAGCGTCCGGTACAGGCCATCCAGTCCTATTAATTCGCTGTGTGTACCTTCTTCCACAATATGCCCTTTGTCCAGTACAATTATTTTATCGGCCTGGCGTACAGTAGCCAGCCTGTGCGCAATTACGATCGAGGTCCGGCCTTCCATCAGCTTGTCCAGCGCGTCCTGCACCAGTTTCTCTGATTCAGAGTCCAATGCAGATGTAGCTTCATCCAGTATCAGGATGCGGGGATTCTTCAATACCGCCCTTGCTATGGCAATACGCTGCCGCTGTCCGCCGGAAAGTTGTATTCCCCTTTCCCCCACCACTGTTTGAAGACCTAACGGGAACCGCTGTATGAATTCCCAGGCATTGGCCTTTTTCGCGGCTTCCTCCATTTCTTCAGGAGTGGCGCCAGGCTTGCCATAGGCGATATTTTCTGCAATGGTGCCGCCGAAAAGGAACACATCCTGGGGCACCACCGCCATTTGTGAACGGAGCTGCGACAGCGGAAATGCGGTGCTTTCCTTGCCATCAAAGAGGATGCTGCCGCTTACCGGATCGTATAGGCGTAGCAGTAAGGACACGACCGTACTTTTCCCGGCGCCGCTGGGGCCAACCAATGCCACCTTCTGATCGGCATATACATCAAAGGAAACATCGTTCATGATAGTAAGATCCGGACGGGAAGGATAATGAAAGGATACATTGCGGAAGCTGATTTGCCCGTCCAGCTGGTTTTCCGGTGCAATGGCCGTTACCGCGGTGATATCTTCCGCAGGTTCATCCAGTATTTCCAGCAGGTGTTCCGTAGCGCCGATGCTCTTCTGCAGGTTGGTATATACTTCTGCAAGCCCCGCAATAGATCCGCCTATGAACAGGGAGTACAGTACAAATGACAGGAGGTCTGACGTAGGCATACCGATGGAAACGCCTCTCCAGATAACGGCTACCAGTGCACCAAAGATGCCCATGATGATAAAGGAAGAGAAGGCCCCGCGGAATTTCCCGCTTTTCATACCCAGCCTGGCTGCTTCATTGGTGCGCTGCCGGTAGCGGGCAATTTCAAAAAATTCATTCGCAAAAGCCTTTACATTCAAAACGCCCTGCAATGTTTCCTCCACCACGGTGTTGGAAGCAGCTACCTGTTCTTGTACCTGTTTGGAAAAACGACGGATAAATTTGCCAAAAACCACGGCGGCTACCATCATCAGTGGTAAAATGGCCAGCATAAAAATGGTCAGATGCGGCGAGGTAACCAATAAAATAACCACTCCCCCGATGATGATAATCATCTGCCGGATAAACTCTGCCAGGGTGGTGGTAAACGTTTCCTGTAAGAGGGAAATATCTGAGGAAATACGGCTGCTAAGCTCTCCCACCCTTCTTTCCAGGAAAAATTTCATCGGCAGGCGGATCAGATGGCTATAAATAGTTTGGCGAAGCGTTGCCAGTGTTTTTTCTGTTACATTAACGAATAACACAATGCGAAAGAAAGAAAAAATGGCCTGGGCCACCAGTACGCCAATCAGCAGTACGCCGGCTTTATTCATGCCATTAAACAAGTGTTCATTGCTTTTCGGATCTACCAGGTTACCCAATAGTTTCGGGAAGGCCAATCCGGCTAAACTTGAAATCAGGAGAAAAATAAGACCTAACGAAAACTCAGGCCAGTAGGGTTTTACATAACGGAAGAGGCGGAATGTTTTTTTCAGAGCGGCTACCTTAATGGGTTGCTTTGCCGCCGGGGTTGTGGTGTCGTTTTGCATTCGGATATAATCTTTATTGATAGAGGTAGACGAAACGTATCCAAATATATTGCAAAAAGCGGGATAAAATCTATAATGCCTCCGGGGAATCGCTTTCCGTTACAGGAAATACAAATACCAGAGGCATTATAAGTACGGCTAAGGCCGTGGTCTGTTTTTGGATGAATCGCCGGCGCCTGTCCCAAAGCGGGAAGAATCTTCCCCCGGATTGATGGCTCCCGGAGGCGCCTGTGCCGCAGGTACAGTGTCCTGTTGTATCATACCGGCCGTATCGGTGGTGTTTACCGTTGAATCGGTCCCGGACTTATTACCGTTTCCGCATGCAGCGAGCATTAATGCCGATATACCTGCCAGCATGAGCATGTGTGTTACTTTCATAAACTGAGTGTTTAAGGGTGAGGTAATGCGTTTATATCAGTTAACAAAGCGTCCTCCTTAAACAGGCGTAACAGTTTACAAACGGGTTGAATCCGGTTTGGTTTTAGTGGTATCTACAGGTATAACGCTGGTACTGTCTACCGAAGGCATGGATACAGCGGCGGAATCGGCTTCCTGGCCGGCCTCTTTGGAACTGTTACACGCAAAGAGAAAAAAACTCAGGATACCGGCTAAACAAAGTACCACGCATGATTTATAGAAAAAGGCTTCCATTGTTGATTTTTTTATAGTGATAGATAGATTGTATTTATAACAGACATTAAAGCAAGCAGTTCAATATCCTGTTACAATTGTTAAAGGAAAGAATTGTGCCAACACGTACATTTGCAGGTATATATTTTCAGACAATGAAAGATGTATTGCATATCGTAGAAGAAGACCAGATACTGAAAGTGCTGATAGCATTGGTAATGGGTGCATTACTGGGTCTTGAAAGAGAATATAAACGAAAGGCGGCAGGCATGCGTACCATGACGTTGATATGCATGAGCAGTACCGTATTCACGATACTTTCTGCTGAATTGGGATATCCACATTCGGCAGACCGTGTAGCCTCCAACATCCTTACGGGCGTGGGTTTCATCGGAGCGGGCGTTATTTTCAAAGGGGATTACAGCATAGATGGCATTACCACTGCAGCATCTATCTGGATTGCCGCCGCCATTGGCATGGCCGTTGGTATGAGTCAATACCTGCTGGCTGCTTCAGCCCTTGCCGGTGCGCTGATTGTACTGATTATACTGGAATTTGTAGAAAGAAAAATTGCGGACATAAATGTTAAACGTTATTACACAATTTTTTTTCATGAAGAAAAATTTCCACATATAGAGGTTGAAAATATCCTACAGGGGTTTAACCTGAAGTATAAAAGAATGATGATACTAAGAAAGGACCATATTGTGGAAGTAAATTACGCGGTGCGGGGCAGCCACGAAAACATGGAGCAGTTTGATAATTTCCTGCTGACTAACAGCAACATCTCCCAATACGAGATACAGGCCAACCCATCGTAAGATCTTTAATTGAAATATTATGCCATCATATGCAGATCTGCCTTTACATTACGGCCAGGTTCCACCCTGGCTGGCAAAGCGGATGAGCCTTCTGGGCGGCGCTATTGTAGAGGCTATTGTGACCGATTACGGTAAAGGAGAAGTGGTTAGAAAACTCAGTGATCCCTGCTGGTTCCAGGCGCTGGGCTGCGTGTTGGGTATGGACTGGCACTCTTCAGGCATTACCACCAGCGTAATGGGCGCCCTGAAAAAAGCAATCAATCCCCGCTCTGCTGAACTGGGTATCTATATCTGCGGCGGTAAAGGGCGCCACAGCAAACAAACGCCGGCAGAACTCACTGCCATTGCCAACAAAACCGGCCTGCCCGGCGACCAGCTCGTGTACAGCAGCAAACTTACCGCTAAAGTAGATAACACCGCCGTTCAGGATGGCTTTCAGCTTTACCTGCATTCCTTCATTTTGTCAGATGAAGGCGAATGGGCAGTAGTGCAACAGGGCATGAATGATGCGAGCAGTATGGCCAGGCGCTATCATTGGCATTCGTCGGCCTTCCAATCGTATACTGAAGCGCCCCATACCTTTATCTATGGGCGTAACCAGGGCAGGATCCTTAATCTCACCGACTTACAGGCCGGTGCTACCAAAACAGGGATCCTTCAGCTTACAAAAGAAAAACCGGCGCACCTGCTGCCCGAAATACGCAACCTCATAATGCCTTCCCATCATGATGTGAGAGCAGAAAATGTAAACCTGAAAAGACTGGGAAGCGTGCTGGCCCTGGCACACGATACCAACCCCGCAGATTTTGAAACCCTCCTGATGCTGGAAGGCGTAGGCCCCAGAACGCTGCAGTCGCTTACGCTGGTGAGTGAAGTGATTCATGGCACTCCTTCCCGGTTTGAAGATCCCGCCCGCTTTTCGTTTGCGCATGGAGGCAAGGATGGTCACCCTTTCCCTGTACCCACGCGGATCTATGATGAAACCATTCATACCCTGAAGGAAGCGTTGCAAAAAGCTAAGGTCGGGGAATCAGATAAGAAGGATGCCATCAGAAAGCTATCGGTACTTTCGCAGCAGATTGAAAAAGATTTTGAGCCCAATACCAATTTTGATAACGTAATAGAACAGGAACGCCGTGATTCCTGGAGATACGGCGGCAGAACCGTTTTCGGAAAAGCTGTAAAACCTTCCGCACCCAAAGGCGGCGACCAGTTAACCCTTTTCTGAGCAGAAGATAAATAACGGAATCCATGATCAATTACAATAGACTTACCGTTCCGGAAGTCACCATCATGCAAAAGGAATTAAAAACTGGCGCATAACGCGGTTAACCAATTCCGGACGAACGTAATACCCAAAGGTTGGACCAGCCTTTGAACCAATACTGCATCTGTCCGACTAGAACTTTATCCACGCAATATTCGCTTTTTTCTCCAGGCCCTTTCTTGAAACCAATACCGTGGCATATATCCGCGTTTGTGCGTTATAGTCTGCCGCTCCCATCATACACGCATATCCCTTCGTTACTTCCGGCGCACCGAAAAGAAACAACCGGTCCATCTTTCCTTTATAAAAACGGTAGCAAACAAAGTTTGCATCTGTTGCATATTTCAGGGGCTTACGCACTTTATCCTGTCCGCCGGTATCGAGGTACTGGAGATAGTCGTTGAAAAGTACAAAGGATACATCGGGCACGGGGATATAGTCGTACGACAACCAGGTGTTGGTATTCAGCGCGGCGATCTTATTGCGAAACACCCATTCACTTTTACTGCGGCGTTGCAACTGAAAAGGTTCACAAACACCTGTAATCACCTGGTATTTGGAAACGGCCAGGGTGGAATTCTCCCTTCCTGCCGTATCCAGTAAGGTGATCCCGATATCACCAAGATTAGTGTGCAGTTTGTTCAGCTGGGAATTGCCCTGTTTAAAAAATGAGAGACTTTCCATCAGCAGGGTGCTGCTTCCATCTTCGTTCAGGTATAACCGTTGTGGTGTGCCTGTATATTCCTCTTTATAATTCAGGTTTTGCTGCACATTACGTGAAAGCTCCGGAAACGACAGCTGCACGTGCTTCTTCAGTTTACCGGTAGATTCCAGGAAAGTATTCATCATTATGCCCGTGTACCCTTCTTTTTGTTTGGAAGATACATAGAGCAGCAGCCGCACCTGTGAAGCAGCCACCTGGATTTCTCCGCCTACATTTCCAAAACCGGCGGTATAATCCAGCACCTCGTGTGCAAACGTAGCCGAATCGGGTGATAACATGGAGAAGAGTACCTTCGCCGCTGCGTCGTCTTTTCGTTTGGCATTAAAACCCACTGTGCCCAGGTATACTTTTTCTTTTCCCTTCACAGCCATGTTGATATAACTGAAATAGCTATACGAAGAATCCGGCAGATAAAACAATCCGCTGTTAATGATTTCATGAGCCGGTGAAAAGTGCAGTACGCGGATGCGTTCATGAGCGCTGTCGTTTTTCTGGATAGTTGCACCCGAAAACAGGGCTACTGCATAGTAATCGCTGTAGGCATCTTTCTCCACATACATATCATGGGAGGCGAGGTTGTCATCTACAAATACGCTGCGATGCTGTATGGTAGGCAGTTCCCCCAGTTTGTCCTCCCGCAGTAACTTCCCTGTTTCCCCATCCAGTACCAGGCGGTACATCACGGGATTGTACTTTACAAGTTGCTGTAAAAAGAGTACCGGCTGACCGTTTATTTCAAAGATGCCATCTATTTCGGTAGACTCCAGGTCGGCCGCATTCCATTGCTGCGCGTGCACGGTATCTGTCGCTTTCAGCGCCCGGGCTGTGTCATAAATATTTACCAGCAGCCCGTCCTTTTTGGAGAAATGCAGGTATACCGTGTTACCATTCCTCAACTGCATCAGTTTATCCCAGCCATCCCCCGGCCCGGCAAAGTCGGGTCCCAGGGTTACTACCGGAACCTGGGCTATGGAGAAACTGGTGATCAGCAAAGCACCCAAAAGAGCGGGCCATCTCAAATAGTTCATCATCTTACTAATTAATAATTTCAAATATATGAAATTATTTAAATTAATAAGATGAATACCTGGCTAGTGCCCTTCATGTTCGCCGCTGTTTTTCAGCTTAGCCAGCAGATCATACGCGCCTGTTACCACCACCTCACCTTCCGGCGCATCTTCCGGGAAGGTCACTTCCGTATAACCCAGTTCGCTGCTGCCTTTCTTTATTTCCAGCATATTGAAATGAAAGGTGCTGTCTGTGCCCGGTTTCTTCACAAATACATATGCCTTGTTTTCAAAATTCACCACAGCGGCATCGGGCAATGCCTTTACGGCAGCAGCACCGGTTTCAATCATCGCCTGGAGGTAAGTGCCCGGAAGCAACTGTGTATCTTCTTCCTCCAGGTGGCAATGCACCCTTACTGTACGTTCCGGGCTTATTTCGCGGCCAATCAGGTGAACCGTGGCTGTGCGCGGCGTAGTTTCATTGGCGAGCGTGAAGCGCACCAACTGACCGATCTTTAGCCGGGGTACATCTTTTTCAAACACGGTCAGCTCCGCATGCAGATGCTCCGTATTCACAATGCGGAAAAGTATATCCGTCGGCGTTACAAATTGGCCCAGGTTCACATTCACCTGTGTTACGTAACCGCTGATTGGCGCATATACGTTAATGGTACGCTGAATATTCCCTTTTTGTAAAGCAGGCAGGTTGATGTTCAGTACCGACAATTTTTGCCTGAGTCCATTTTCTCTGGCCTGCAGGGTTTGCCAGCTGGCTTTGGCCTGCTGCAGCGTTTTCCGGGCATTCACATTTTCTTTGGCCAATTCCTGCTGGCGGTCGTATTCCTTTGTGGCATACTCCAGCTGACTGCTTACTTCGAGGTAATCCTGCTGTAACTGGATGTAGTCGAGGTTTTCCAGTACCGCAATTACCTGCCCTTGTTTTACCGGCATTCCCTGCAACAAACTGGTTTGCTTTATAAATCCACCCATCGGTACAGAAATACTTACCTGTTGCTGCGGTGGTACATCTAGCAGCCCGTTTACTTTCACGGCGCCGCTGATCTGCCGGTTCTCAGGTTTACTATAAGTGATACCTGCTGTTTTAAACTGCGCAGCAGTCAACTCTACAACACCGGACTCCTCTTCATGATCATGGGCATCTGTAGTAGTGGGTGTTTGTTTACTTCCACAGGAAACAAATAAAAAGATGATAACGGTAAAGGCTATATGTTTTTGGAATAACTGCATAATGATATTTTTTTTGTTGATGACCTTACTGCTGACCGGCCAGATAAGCCATGTATAATTCTGCCTGTTTTACTTCATTGCGGGCAAGCAGGTATCCCTGCCTGGCTGAGAGCCCATGCTCCAGGTTAAGAAAATATTCAGCGTAGCCAATGTCTCCGCTGCTATATGATTTCTCAGATTGCTTCAGCAGCAACTCCACGTTTGGCAGCGACGTGCTTTCATAAAACTGCAGGCTGTTCCTGTTTTTGATAAACTGTTGTACCGCCTGCTCATACTGGGATTTCAGCTGTATCACATTATTATCAAACTGTAAACTGGCAGCCTGCTGCTGCTTTCCTTCCGCCTTTACTTTTGCTTTAAGTGGTCCCATCCAGATCGGCAATGCCAGTCCTACCTGGAATCCCTGGAAACGGTTGCTGTTGGTGGCCACCGGAGTGCCCGAAGCATTCAGCGGGGCGCCGATAAACGACTGGTTAAAATAACCTACCATGATATCCGGCAGTATCGCTGCTTTGAACAGCTTCTTTTGCTTTTCCGCAATGGTTACCTGCTGTTTCAGGTATTGCAGTTGCGGATTGGCAACTACTGCAGCGGAATCATTCACGAGGGAGAGCGTAGCTTCCGGTATAGTCGTTTCCGTTATAGTAACGGACGTGGTGATGCCCAGCAATGCCTGCAGCCTGGCAGTATAAATTTTAAGATCCGCCTCGTTTTGGCGCAGGGAGTTCTTTACTTCGTTGAGCCGTCCTTCAGCAGCGATCTTCTCCAGCATCCGGCTTTCCCCGGTGCGGTAGCGCAGATCCGCGCTGCGGACAAAGCTGGTGAAGATGCTTTCCTGCCGCATAATCAGGGCTTTGACCTCCTGCAGGTATAGCAGCTGTACATATACCTGTTTCACCTGGTACACCAGTTCATTCTGCGTAACGGCTTTAAACCAAACGGCTTTATCTACCTGCGCATTATTCAGTTCTTTCCTGGCGCCAAATACGGTGGGAAAAGGAATAGTTTGTGTTACGCTGTAGTTGTTGTCATTAGAAACATAACTATTCGTTTGTCCGTATTGCAGGTTCACATCTGTTTTGGGGATCTCTCCGCTGGCGCCTGTCATTTTACGGTAGTAACCGACGGAAGCATCGGCAGCCTTCAGTCCTTTGTTTTGCTGTAAGGCCAGCTGCACCGCTGTTTCCAGCGTCAGTGCCTGCGATTGCGCCACGGCTATCGCAGGAAACAGCAAACCTGTTAATATCCAGATCTTCATAATGTATGTTTTGAAAAACCTTTCTCAAAATAGATGTATAAACAGGGTAACACCAGGAGGGTGAGCAAGGTAGAAGTAATCAATCCTCCTATTACCACGGTAGCCAGCGGACGTTGTACTTCCGCTCCGGCGCTGGTTGCCAGGGCCATCGGCAAAAATCCGAGAGATGCCACAAAGGCTGTCATGAGCACCGGCCGTAATCGTGTAGCCGTTCCATTTAGTACCACGCTGTTCAGCTCATTCATGCCTGATTGTTTTAACCGGTTGAACTCTCCTATCAGCACAATGCCATTTAATACGGCCACGCCAAACAATGCAATGAATCCTACCCCGGCAGAAATACTAAAAGGCAACCCGCGCAGCATGAGCGCAAAAACGCCGCCTATGGCCGACATCGGGATAGCGGTAAATATGAGCAGCGATTGTTTTACAGAGTGAAAAGTAAAATAGAGCAAGCCAAAAATCAGCAACAGCGCCACGGGCACGGCAACGGCTAAACGCCGGTTGGCTTCTTTCAGATTTTCAAACTGCCCGCCGTACCGGATAAAATAACCAGCCGGGAGTTTTACCTCTTTGCCGATAGCTGCTTCAATCTCCTCTACCACGCTGGTGATGTCGCGACCACGAACATTAAAACCAACGATGGTACGCCTTTTCGCATCTTCTCTTTGCACCTGGTTGGGACCAGTCGTCATTTTTACTTCGGCTACCTCCTGTAGTGGCACCTGGTTGCCGGATGGCGTGGTGATGTACAGGTTTTGTACATCCGCCAGCTGCTGCCGGCTTTGCTGATCCAGTCGCAGTACCAGGTCGAAACGCTTCTCCCCTTCATATACCAGTCCGGCGCTCTGGCCGGCGAAAGCGGTATTGATAGTTTGATTAATGGTAGCGATATCCAGTCCGTAACGGGCTATCTTGTCCCGGTCGGCTGTCACCACTATCTGTGGCAGCCCGCCGGTTTGCTCTACGTACAGGTCTTTGGCGCCGGGCGTGCGGTTCACAATACGGCCTATCTTGTTGGCCAATGAAGCCAGCGTGGCGAGGTCTTCTCCAAAAATCTTAATTCCCACATCCTGTCTTACCCCGGAAATCAGTTCATTGAATCGTAACTGGATGGGTTGCGAAAAGCCAAAACTCACACCAGGTATGACCTCCAGGGCTTCCTGCATTTTATTAGCCAGTTCTTCCCGGCTGCGGGCGCTGGTCCATTCCTTCCTGGGTTTCAATAAAATGGTGAGGTCACAGGCTTCCATCGGCATCGGGTCTGTAGGTATTTCTGCTGCGCCTATTTTCCCAATCACTTCTTTTACTTCGGGAAACTGTTTCATTAATATACCGGAGGCCAGGCTCACTTTGTCGATTGTTTCCGACAGGGAGCTACCGGTGAGCAGCCTTGTTTCCACGGCGAAATCCCCCTCTTCCAGGGTGGGAATAAATTCTCCTCCCATCTTACCAAATAAAAATAAGGCGATCACAAAAAGCAGTATAGCCGCTCCCGTTACCAATGCTTTTGCGCGCAATGCGCCCCGGATAACGGGGTCGTATATACGCTGAAAGAAACGCATGAGGCGGTCGGCCACCGTAACTTTATTATCCAGGTTTTTACTCAGTATCAGCGCAGACATCATAGGCACATAGGTGAGCGACAGGATGAAAGCGCCGAGGATGGCAAAGGAAACGGTTTGCGCCATAGGCCGGAACATCTTACCCTCAATACCGGTTAAGGCGAGTATAGGCAGGTATACGATGAGGATAATGATTTCACCAAAGGCGGCGGTGCTGCGGATCTTGCTGGCAGCATCAAATACTTCGGTGTCCATTTCCTGCTGTGATAAGCGTACCAGTTGCCCGGCTTTGTTTCTACCGGCAAGATGGTGTAAAGTGGCTTCTACTATAATGACGGCGCCATCTACGATCAGCCCGAAGTCGATAGCTCCCAGGCTCATCAGGTTGCCCGATACCCCGAACAGGTACATCATGGAAATAGCAAACAACATCGACAGCGGGATCACGGAGGCTACAATCAGCCCTGCGCGCAGGTTACCGAGGAATAGTACGAGTACGAAGATAACGATGAGCGCTCCTTCTACCAGGTTCTTTTGTACGGTGCCCACTGCCCTGCCCACAAATTCGCTGCGGTCCAGGAAAGGTTCTATTACCACGCCGGGCGGCAGGGTTTTCTGTATCTGCGCGATCCTGGCTTTCACCGTTTTCACTACCTCATTGGAGTTTTTCCCCTTCAGCATCATTACAATGCCGCCAACGGCCTCTCCGCTTGCATTACGGGTAAGCGCTCCATAACGAACCGCGTCTCCCAGCTGCACAGTAGCAATATCTCTTATCAGTACGGGTAACCCATCCGGTGTATTCTTCACCACTATCTTTTCTATATCCGCCAAACTGCTGATCAGTCCTTCGCTACGGATGAAGTAAGCGTTGGGCTTCTTATCGATATAAGCGCCGCCGGTGTTCTGGTTATTCCTTTCCATTGCGTTAAACACATCGGCAATGCCCAGATGGTGGCTGCGGAGTTTGTCCGGGTTCAGCGTTACCTGGTATTGCTTCAGCATCCCGCCAAAGCTGTTTACTTCGGCCACACCCGGTGTTCCGAGCAGCTGCCGTCTTACATACCAATCCTGTATGGTACGCAGCTCGCGGGCGTTAAACTTTTCCTCATACCCCTTCTGCGGATGCAGCACATATTGGTATACTTCTCCCAGGCCGCTGGAAATGGGCGACATTTCCGGGGTGCCGATGCCGGGCGGTATATTGGTTCTGGCTTCGCCCAGCTTCTCATTCACTTGTTGGCGGGCCCAGTAAATATCTACATTATCATGAAATACAATGGTGACCACCGACAGTCCAAACCTTGAAATAGAGCGTATTTCCGCCAGTTCCGGTATTACCGCCATCGTTTGCTCAATGGGAAAGGTGATGAGCCTTTCCACTTCCTGCGCCGCGAGGGAAGGCGATTGTGTAATCACCTGCACCTGGTTATTGGTGATATCCGGTACTGCATCTACAGGTAAACGTAATAAGGAATACACGCCAAATGCCGCCAGGGCACACGTAAATATCCCTATCATTAATTTGTTCCTCACAGAGAAACGAATGATCTTATCCAGCATGATTGATTCAATAAGTAATAAAATGACGTACCATAGCCATATCACCACCGGTAAAAGGCACGGATATGCTCATAGCAAAACATCTGTAAAACGGATTAAACCAGCTGTGGGGGCTGCCAGATATTATCTGATAAGGAAGGAAGCGGGTTAACGGGCAACAACGGGTAATCCATAATGATCCGTTGTGCCATAAAATAAACGGAGACTGCCACACCGGGAGTAGCCTGTATATTACAACAACTGCATACGCACAGCGGCGAGCAGTAGTCCGGTTGCGTTTCGTGGTCGTGGGAAGTGGTAAGTTGTACCGCTACACTGCTGTTTACCGGCTGATAGTCGTTGCAGGGAATGCACGACAGCAGCAGGATATAACAGCTTAGTATGTAAAGTAACCACTTCATCTTTACAAATGTAAAAATTAAACTTAAAACCCCGCCGGAAAAAACTGCATCGCAGTTGCGGCTGAGATGATTTTATATTACGATTTGTACTTAAATTAGCCGCATGAATTGCCTGATAGTAGACGATAATAAGCTGGCACGTACCGCCATGAAGCAATTAGCCAGCCATGTGGAACAATTACAGGTGGCAGGTGAGTGCAGCAGCGCTATGGAAGCATATAATTTTTTACAGAAAGAAAAGATAGATCTCCTGTTGCTGGATATAGAAATGCCCGGTATGAGTGGCCTGGAGCTTACCCGCAACCTGGGGAAGAAACGTCCGGTGATCATCTTCACCACGGTAAAAAAAGACTATGCGGTAGAAGCGTTTGAGCTGAATGTGGCCGACTACCTGATTAAACCCGTACAACCCGCCCGTTTTATCCAGGCCATTGAAAAGGCCCGCGAAATCGCCGACAGTAATCACCGCGAACTACAGGTATCCGATACCGAGTTTGTATTTATACGTGATAATGGTATTCTGAAAAGAATAAAAACAGAAGACATCCTTTTCCTGGAAGCAATGGGCGATTATGTAAAGTTAAATACCCCGCAGAAATTCCACGCCATCCATACCACGCTGAAAGCATTGGAAGAAAAGCTGCCAGCAGGGAAATTCATGCGCGTGCACAGGTCTTATATCGTAGCGCTCGACAAAATTGAGTCTATTGAAGATGGCGCCATCATTATCAATAAGAACGCGATTCCCGTAGCAGATGCTTACCGTTCTGCCCTGAATAATAAACTGAACCTCCTGTAGCTCAACGACACTTTCCCCTTTTTGACCGATAGCTGCTGCCTGTTGGGCCATTAGTATTACCATCACTTTGGAAGCGGATGTACCTTTAGGTCGTCAAACAATTGATCACTAAATAAAATATACAGCCATGAAAAAGTTTGGTATTGTAATCGCCGCAGCTATGTTGTTTATGAGTGCATCATCTTTTGCACAGACCACTGCGCCTAAAAAAGAAACAAAAAAAGAAGCGACTGCAAAGGCGCCTGCTCACAAAACACATACGAAGCATCATCATACAGCAAAACCTGCTGCTGCTGCTCCGGCTGCACCCAAAGCAAAATAATTACATTGCTTTGTCAACATAATTAGCCTCAGCGAATTATCACGCTGAGGCTAATTATCTGAAGGAAGGAGCAATAAAATTGCTACTTTTATTGAACCGGCTTTCCTATATCAGCGTTTATATGTACTAAACTGTCATGCAGCCTAAAAGAATCAAATATTACCTCCTCGGCCTGTTCATTACCGGAATGATATTATTTGTGGTGCTGCAATTCAACTCCGCCAACAATATCCATAAGCTGATCAAAGGCAATGAACAGCTGTTACAGGAACTGAATGTAAAGAACGAACTCCAGAAGCTGCAAACCAATATGGCCAAAACCGACAGCAAGGTACGCGGCGCTGTTATTTCCCAGGACACTATTCATATTACCGGCATTGAAGCCGAAATAGCCATTATTAAGGCCGATCTTAAAGAGATCAATAAAATCATCAAAAACGATAGTACCGAGAAATTGCTCACCCAGCTCAACTACCTGGTAGATGAAAAGAACACTTTTAACCTGATGGTGCTGGATACGTTTTACAGTCAGGGTAAATGGGCAGCTGAAAGATTGATCAACAACCAGAAAGGAAAACGGCTGGGCGAAGCCATCAACGGCATTCTGCGGCAACTGGATACCACCCGGCAATCGGAGGTGAACCGTACTACCCACCTGATAGACAGCAGCGGGCAAAAAGCCCAGCGCTGGGGCACCGTACTGGTGTTCTTTGCCTGTTTAATGAGCCTGCTCGCGTTTTTATATATCACCAGCCGTATCCACCGCCAGGAGCAGCTCATAGAAGCGTTGGATGAATCGCAGCAGCAGGAGAAGAAACTGGCTACCATAAAAGACCAGTTCCTGGCCAATATGAGCCATGAGATACGAACCCCCATGAATGCAGTGATTGGCTTTACCAACCTGCTCAAAGCACAGCCTCTCAACGATAAATCAAAAGAATATGTAGGCGCCATAGAAAGCGCCGGCCAGAGTTTACTGGAGATCATCAACGACATCCTGGATATCTCCAAAATAGAATCCGGTATGATGCGCATAGAAGCTACCTCCTTTAGCCTGCGCAGTGTACTGCATGGCATAAACACCATGTTCAAACCCAAAGCCGAAGAAAAGCAACTCCGGCTGGTTGTTACCATTGAGGAAGATGTACCGGATATTTTATATGGAGATGTAATGCGGCTGACACAGGTGCTGGTAAATCTTACCAGCAACGCCATTAAATTTACCGGCGAAGGCGAAGTACGCATACATGTGGCAAAAGTATGGGCAGAAGAGAATGCAGTTCGTATATTGTTCTCCGTTAGTGACACCGGCATTGGTATTGACCCCGCTATGCAGCAAAGCATCTTCGACCGCTTTCACCAGGCGGAAGCCGCTACCACGCGCAAGTTTGGAGGAACAGGCCTGGGGCTCGCCATCGTAAAACAACTGATAGAATTACAGAATGGTTTTATTTCCGTGGAAAGCAAACCCGGTGAAGGCGCTACATTCAAAGTGGAATTGCCCTATACATTAGGTGAGTCATTATCAGAAGAAGGACATCACTATTTTACAGAGAACGACCAACTCCCCTTACACCCCGACGTGCGGCTGCTGGTGGCAGAAGATAATAAGATGAACCAGAACCTGCTTCGTCATTTGTTGGGTACCTGGCAGTTGCAGCATAAAATTGTTAACAATGGCAGGGAGGTATTGCAGGCATTAGACCGGCAACACTACGACCTGGTGCTGATGGATATACAAATGCCTGAAATGGACGGCTATACCGCTGTACGGGCCATCCGGCAGGAGCTGCATTCCACTATTCCCGTAATCGCCATGACCGCCCACGCAATGGCCGGAGAGCGTGAAAAATGCCTCCAGATGGGCATGAACGAATATATCTCCAAGCCTATTATTGAAGAGGAACTGTATAAGATGATCCAGGTGTACATTGGTAAACTGCCGCCCCGGGAGTTGCCGGCTGTTTATCCCCTGCCAAATGAAAATGGCGCGCAGCATCTTATCAACCTGAATTATCTCCATGATCTCTCCAAAGGCAATAGCCACTTCGAAAAAACGATGCTGGAGCAATTCATTGCGCAACTGCCTGAGGAATTATCATTGCTGAAACAGGCGGTGGTAGCGGAAGACATTCCTGTTATACGTTCCACCGCGCACAACCTGAAAACAACCGTATCCTTTATCGGTTTACAGGATCATTTGTATCCTATCCTGGAACCGCTGGAAAAACTACAGGAAAACAACTATCACCCCGGTATGGTGGCCAACCAGTTCAATACCCTGAAACAGCTGTGTATACAGGCTGTACAGGAGGCAATCCATATCCTGTTATAATTCCCTGCTATATATTACCGTACAATTTCCCCTGTTCAACGACAGTAATTCCCTGTTCACCGAAACATGCTGCCAATCCCTCCTTTGCTGATGTATTTTTACTACAGAAACTATAACAAAATATTCTTCATCTAATCATTTTAAAAAGACAACATCATGAAAAAAAGCCTGATCGCCGCTGTAGTAGTAATGAGCATTTCTGCTGCATCTTTCGCACAAGCACCAGCTGCTAAACCTGCAAAGAAAGCTGCTAAAACTGAAGCAAAAGCTGAAGCAAAACCAGCTGCTGATACTACTAAGAAAGCCGCTAAACATGAACATGCCAAGAAAGCTGCTCCTGCTGCTAAGAAAGCATAATTCAGTACCATACAGCGTTTGAGTTAATTGTCCCGTTGGCCTTTCCGGCTGGCGGGACTTTTTTCTTGTGTGAGGAATCGCCTTCGGGATCCCACACTACAGGATCGAGTAGGAAGTGAGGGATTATTTCCCTCACTGTCCTCTCACACCACCGTACGTACCGGTCTGGTATACGGCGGTTTGTTAGAATAATTTCTTCTGATGTTCTGTTTTCAGATAATAGTGTTGGTGGAACCCTACATACCCCTGCTTCCTGAAGTATTCACCCGTGAGTGTACTACATAGTATCGGACTGTGGGCTGTACGGCAATAACCCAAACTTGTGTTACTCCATCGCCACGCCTGACGCTTACTGATGCCTAGTTTTGTAAGATGTCGCCATCGCCCTTTGATCGTCTTCCATTGTTTCCACGCGCATATTCTTAATCGTTCGTATACCTTGCTATCTAATTTTTGCATCAACTTCTTGCCATCAGCTATTCTAAAGTAGTTTACCCAACCTCTGATGATAGATTCCAACCGCGATATCCGGTCTTTTTCTGGCATTGCGCTACTGCGGCCGGTTAACTCTCTAATTTTGGCTTTGATCCGTTGTTCGCTTGACAATGGTATTCTCATTCGATACTTCCCTTTAAAATCGCGGTAAAAAACAGAACCTTAATAATACACTGCTCGTTGGACAGCTGATTTTTGTCTTAGCACCGTTTACCTCACTCTGTCTGAAAAAAAAATTACAGGGCATTGTCCTTTACCCGGTCGAATAACGCGGCTCAACTCCTGCTGTATGGTCTTCTACTTCCGGCTTCCAACTCAATATAGCAGTTCTCTTACGTGTTTCGGTTGTTAACGCTTTGTTATGTATCGGCCAATTTCTTTGCCATTCTAACATTCGGTCCTTCGGTTTGTCTGTGAGACTTCCAACTTTACCCTTGTACTTCGGGAGATGGCTCACTTCCTACCTACTATGACCTCGGCTGACTCCCTGTCTGAAAAAAAAAACAGGGCCTCCCAGGGTAAGTGTTATCGCTTTCCATTCATGTAGCCGCTGCATCTACGTTGTTACAATCTGTGTAGCATCGGGCTTCTGTTTCTTTGGCAACATCACCCTTGTAACCCCGCCTCATATACAGTTTCTGTTCGTCAGCTCGAATGTTTGCCGCCAGCTTCCTTCAGATTCCACCTTACGATGGACACCCTTGCTTTGGGCTAATGCTCCCTGCTACAAAGCGCATTCGGGACTTGCACCCCAGAGCTATAACACATGCCTGGCACACCAAAAAAAAGAGCCCGCTTTGCAGCGGACTCTTTTCAATGATATCAATACACGGTTATTGTTTAGCACCCAAACCATCCAGTTTCTTTTTCACTTCTTCTACTTTTGCAGTGTTGTTTTTGATCGCATAGATCTTCTGCAGTGCATAGAGGCAGCTTTCGTAAGTTTGTTTGTCGCTTGCATCGAGGCTGCTGGCTTTAGCAGTAAAGCCTGCATCAGCTTTCTCGAAGAAAGGTAATGCCTGACCCATCAGTCCTTCTACTTTTCCCTGTAATTCTTTGGCTTTGGGAGAAGTTTGCTGTTTGCTGTCCAGACCATTCAGTTCTTTGTTGAAAACAACTGCGCGGTTAAAGTACAGTGCGCCCAGCTGGAAGTTAGCAGTAGCATCAGCAGGATTCATTTCGATAGCTTTCTTGTAAGCTGCTTCTGCTTTACCTATCAGTTCTTCGTAGTTAGCTGGTTTAGGAGCATCACCGCCTTTATCATCGCGGGGATTAGCCAGGTTATCTACGCGGATAGCGTAATCCAGTACAGCTGGCTGGTCGTTTGGATTTTCGGCAATCTTCTTTTCCAGCATGGTCAGTAATTCGTTGGTTTTACCTGTTTTGCTGTAGAAAGCCATTTCCATATCGTTAAAGCGTTTATCCTTAGGGAATAAAGCTTTAGCCTGTTCAATAGTTTTCAGCCAGTTTGCCTGGTCGCCTTTTTCTTCATACAGCTGACCCAGGATTACATAGAGTGCAGGTTCGCCTTTGAACTGCAGATCTGCTGCTTTTTTCAGATAAGTGAAAGCATCATCTTTTTTACCGGCCTGGTTGGCAGCGTAACCAACGTAGAAAGTGAGGGCAGTATCTGTAGGAATAGAGCCACCGAGGTTTTTACTGTTATAGAAGTCAGCTACTTCAAATGCCTGTTTGAAGTTGTACAGGGAGGAGTCCCATTTCTGCTCATTCAGGTTAGCATAACCGGCGTTGGCGATAGTAGCATATACATTGAATAACGGCTGGTTCATTTCCAGAACAGCTTCTTTCATTTTAGGATCTATTTCCAACGCTTTTTTGAAGGCAGCAAAAGCTTCTGTTGCGAGTGCAGAACTTTTCTGCTTGGTGCCCATAGCTTCCAGGATCTTACCATCTACCAGCCATGTTTTAGCGTCGTTCTTGGTCTTTTCATTCTGTAATGCTGCGTCAATATCCGCTTTGGCTTTTTCCAGATCTTGCTTCTTCAGGTTCTCATCCGCACTGCTAACTTTTGCCCGTTGTGCCATAACCGATACACCGGCCGTGCAAAAGAGAAGAGATACCAATAATTTTTTCATGCTTTTGTTTTTTTTAGTTGCTGATTACAATAAGAGTATGGTGCTCCAATAAACAGTAATACAACCAGTAGTATAGTTACCACTAAAAGCTGGCTGTATTTTTTTTATCAGAAACCGGTAACAGACCGGGTTAAGGACCTGTTACCGGCTATAATTTATTTATTCTTCTGTAGTGTCAGTAGCTTCACCGTCGGTTCCTTCCGGTGTATTGTCATTTTCACCTGCTTCAGGTGTTTCATTACTTGCTACAGCGGGCGTTTCGCTACCTTCTTCGCCTTCTTCTGCGTGGCTTACTTCTTCTTCCTGTTCATCCAGCCGTGCTACAGCGGCAATTTCGTCGTTATCATCCAGGCGGATCAGGCGTACCCCCTGTGTGGCGCGGCCGGCTTCGCGGATATCTGCAACAGCCATGCGGATGGTGATACCGGACTTACAGGTGATCATCAGGTCATGTTTCTCTGTTACATCGAGTATTGCGATCAGGTTACCGGTTTTCTCCGTGATATTAATGGTTTTCACCCCTTTACCGCCACGGTTGGTAATACGGTACTCATCGATGTTGGTGCGTTTACCGAATCCTTTTTCAGAAACCACCAGGATGGTTTTCTGCTCATCTTCTTTATTAACACAAACCATACCAACCACCTCATCTTTGTCGCTGTCTACCTCAATTCCTCTTACTCCGATGGCGCCGCGACCGGTGTCACGCACCGTAGCTTCAGGGAACCTGATAGCGCGGCCGCTCTGGATGGCCATCATGATCTGGCTGTCGCCGGTGGTCAGTTTAGCTTCCAGCAGTTCATCGCCTTCGTTGATGGTAATGGCATTCACACCGTTCTGACGCGGGCGGGAAAACTCTTCCACCATCGTCTTCTTGATGATACCCTTCTTGGTACAAAGTACAATATAATGGTTATTGATAAAATCTTTATCACTCAGGTCTTTAATATCGATGATAGCGCGGATCTTATCATCGGCCGGCAGTTGGATCATGTTCTGGATGGCACGTCCTTTACCGCTCTTCTCCCCGTCCGGAATTTCATAAACCTTCAGCCAGTAGCAGCGGCCTTTTTCCGTGAAAAACAGCATGGTATGGTGGGTGGAGGCTACGAACAGGTGCTCGATATAATCCTCATCACGGGTTTTACCACCAATGGCGCCACGGCCTCCGCGTTTCTGCTGACGGTAATCGTAGGCAGAAGTACGTTTGATATATCCCAGGTGAGAAATGGTGATCACCACATCTTCTTCTGCAATAATATCTTCAATCCTCATTTCGCTGGCGAGGTACTGAATTTCTGTTTTACGTTCGTCACCAAATTTCTTCTTCACTTCTTCCAGTTCTTCGCGGATGATCTTCATACGTAAAGATTCATCAGCCAATACTTCTTTCAGGTAAGTGATCAGTTTCATGATGTCGTCGTACTCAGCGCGGATCTTATCGCGTTCCATACCGGTAAGACGTTGTAAACGCAGTTCCAGAATAGCTTTCGACTGTAACTCAGACAATCCGAATTCTGTCATCAGCCCTTCCTTCGCAATATCAGGCGTAGCAGCGGCGCGGATCAGTGCAATCACCTGGTCCAGGTGATCCAGTGCGATCAGGTAACCGGCGAGGATATGCGCTTTTTCTTCTGCTTTACGCAGGTCGAAGCGGGTTCTTCTCACTACTACTTCATGACGGAAATCGATGAACTCCGCGATCATATCTTTCAGGTTCAGGATACGCGGACGGCCTTTTACCAGCGCCACGTTATTGATACCGTAAGATGTTTGCAGTTCGGAGTATTTAAATAACTGGTTGATGATCACATTGGAGATAGCTTCTCTTTTCAGATCAATTACCAGGCGCATACCTTCACGGTCACTTTCGTCGCGTACATCGGAAATGCCTTCAATTATTTTATCATTTACCAGCTGTGCAATTTTCTGGTGCAGCACTGCCTTGTTGATCTGGTAAGGCAGTTCGTAGATCACCAGCTTTTCGCGGCCGTTTTTCGCGGTTTCGGAGGTAATTTTACCTCTTACCACTACCCTGCCCCTGCCGGTTTCAAAACCCTGCTTAACGCCTTCAAAACCATAAATAACACCCCCTGTCGGGAAATCCGGTGCTTTGATGTGTTTGATCAGCTCTTCTATAGTGATCTCTTTGTTTTCAATGTAGGCAATGGCGCCATCCACCACTTCGCTGAGGTTGTGGGGCATAATGTTGGTAGCCATCCCAACGGCGATACCGGAAGCGCCATTCACCAACAGGTTGGGAATGCGGGTAGGCAACACGGTAGGCTCTTCGAGGGTGTCATCGAAGTTGTTGGTAAAGTCCACCGTTTCCTTTTCGATGTCTTCCAGCATGGCTTCTGCGATCTTCTGCAGGCGGATCTCGGTGTAACGCATGGCAGCCGGCATATCGCCATCTACCGAACCGAAGTTACCCTGACCATCCACCATCGGGTAACGCATGCTCCAGGGTTGCGCCAGTCGTACAATGGTGTCATAAATGGAAGCATCACCATGCGGGTGATATTTACCCATTACCTCACCCACAATACGCGCTGATTTCTTGTAGGCCTTGTTACTGTGGTTGCCGAGTTCATTCATTCCGAATAAAACGCGCCGGTGCACAGGCTTCAGACCATCTCTCACATCGGGCAAGGCACGGCCTACGATCACGGACATAGAGTAATCTATGTAGGCCGTTTTCATTTGCTCCTCGATATTTATCTGGACAATTCTCCCTTCCTGATGATTTTCCGTATGCTCTGTCATTTTGTGTGTTGATTTACAGTTTTTTCTGCGTAAAACAGATAAAGGCAAATATAGCCATTTCAGCCCTTATTCCGGCCTAAAAATCAAAGAATGTGAATAAAAAACACCATAGGGATTAACGATTATATGGCAATATCGATATATGATTGATTTACACAATGAATAAGAACCATTTATATGGCATTTGTGTTATAGTAAAACAACCCTGTTTTTGATTTATCTGCAATATGTTAAGACCCTTTAATATATTAGAATATAAATATTGGCAAAGTATTTGTTTCTAAGAGACTGATAATCAATTGTTCGAATCAACGGAAAACATATATATAATAAGAACAAATCCGAATTTGCCTTAAAATTCGAACATAAGTATAAAAAGTGCTGTTATTCCCCTGATTCTTAATCACTTTTCTAAAGAAGACTATGAAGAACATACTGTTGTTTGGAGCCGGTAAATCGGCCACCAGTTTGATCGACTATCTGTTGGCAAATGCACCCAGGCAAAAATGGCATATCACTGTGGCCGATCACGATCTTTCGCTCATCAAATCCAAAACAGGAAAATCATATTATGCTACCCCCGCCGCACTTGATATCAAAGACAGTGCGGCCAGACAACAACTGATCCGGGACACTGACCTCGTGATCTCCCTTTTACCCGCCACCCTGCATATCCTGGTGGCTAAAGATTGCCTCGCGGCAAAAAAGAACCTGCTCACCGCCTCTTATATCGATGAAGAAGTACGGCAACTGCAACCCGAAATTGAAAAAGCCGGTTTGCTCTTTATGTATGAAATGGGACTGGATCCGGGCATTGACCACATGTCGGCCATGAAGCTCATTCACTCCATTGAAAAGAAAGGCGGACAGATCTTCTCCTTTAAATCCTACTGCGGTGGTCTTATCTCCCCCGACAGCAATGATAATCCCTGGCAGTACAAAGTATCCTGGAACGCCCGGAACATTGTAATGGCAGGCATTTCCGGCGCCACCTACAAAGAAAAAGGAAAAGTAAAGGAACTCAGCTACGAACAACTTTTTGATCATACCAAAACCATCCAGGTACCCGGCATCGGTAAACTGGCCTTCTATCCCAACCGCGATTCACTCGGATATATGCAGGCGTATAAGCTGGAAGAACTGGCCACCTTTATGCGCGCAACCCTCCGGTACCCCGACTTTTGTGAAGGCTGGAATGCCCTGATAAAGCTGGGTCTGACAGACGATCGTCATAAAATTGCCACAGATAAACTTACGTATACTGACTGGTCCACCAAATCCGTTAAAGAAGGAACAGGTACCCCGGAAGAGAATATAGCCCAGTTCCTGGGCGTTAGTACCAAGTCCAAAGTGATCCGCCAGTTAAAATTCCTGGGATTATTAAATACAGAAGTCATAAATTTAGGGGAGCAAACCAACGCCGGCGTCCTCCAGTTCCTGGTAGAAAACAAACTTAAAATGGAACCTGCCGACAAAGACATGATTGTAATGATGCACGAAATTGAGTTTGAACGGCGCAACATGGCCACCAGGATGCACAGTTACATGATTGTTCAGGGCGAAGACAACATACACACCGCAATGGCTAAAACAGTGGGGCTTCCGCTGGGCATCATGGCCAAGATGCTCCTCCAGGACAAGGTAACATTAACAGGACTACAAATACCGGTAATGCCGGAAGTATATAACCCCGTTCTAAAAGAATTAGAAGAGTACGATATCAGATTTGAAGAAAGCTTTGAATAAGCGCAAAGTTATTTTTTTCCTATGATGGACTCTAATCGGGCACAAGGACTTGTGATACCTCCCCTGAAACGGGGAGGTTTTTATTTTTATAAGATACTTAGTAATTCCAACACGCCTTCTGTAGCGGGCTTTTCAATCAGGTGCAGGTTATCTGCTGCTCCTACTTCAGGAATTTTACGGTCGATGATATACACCGGCACATCCGGCTTTACATACTGCAACAGGCTTGCCGCCGGGTATACCTGCAAAGAAGTACCTACTACCACAAATACATCAGCCTCCCATACCTCCCGCGCGGCCTTTTCAATCATAGGCACTGCCTCGCCAAACCAAACGATGTGCGGGCGCAACTGTCCGCCGTCTTCTGCCAGATCGCCCATCTTAATATCTTCATGGATCTCATAAATCAGTTCCTCGTTATCTACGCTGCGCATCTTGAAAATTTCGCCGTGCAGATGCAGCACACGGGTAGAGCCTCCCCTTTCATGGAGGTCATCGATATTCTGGGTGATAATCCTTACATCATACTTTTCTTCCAGCTTTGCCAGGCCCGTATGCGCGGCATTGGGAAGCGCCGCTTTCACATCCTGCCGGCGGCCGTTGTAAAAGTCCTGCACCAGGGCAGGGTTCTTCTGCCAGCCCTGGGGGGAAGCTACTTCATATACATCGTAGCCCTCCCATAATCCGTCCGTGTCTCTGAAAGTCCGGAGGCCACTTTCGGCGCTGATGCCGGCTCCGGTCAGCACCACCAATCTTGGTTTCATGTGAATTCGTTTATTGGTTTACGTTAGTTGGGGTTCTGCGGGATTTCCATCTCCCAATTCCTTTTTTATAAAAATAAAAATAAAAACAATACCAACAATCAAAGGCCATGCACTCAATATGCCCAGTGCAAAAGATAGAAGCCCGTTCCAGCCGTCTTTAAACGACAACCAGGACCGCTGCAGGAATCCCGGCGACTGCGGATCTGAATTGGCCATGAGCTGGAATTTTCTCTGACGAATAGCTGACCGGAATTCCATAAACGGCGAAGGTTATCTTCCAAAAGAAAGACAACCTTCGCATTCATATCTCTGTAAAAATACTTACTTCTTCATACCTCCCATTTCCATGATCGCCTCAAACTCTTCCGGTTTCACATCGCATACAGATAAGCGTCCCTGGCGGATGAGCGACAGGTTAGCCAATCGTTTTTCGGCTTTCATCTGTGCCAGCGTTACGGCTTTTTTAAAGGGTTTTAATGGTTTAAGGTCTACCACTACCCAGTTTGGATCGGGTGTAGTGGGGTCCTGGTAGGCTTCTTTGGCAACAGTGGCCAGCCCTACTATTTCCATCCCTTCATTGCTGTGATAGAACAGTACCTGGTCGCCTTTTTTCATGCCCCGGAGATTGTTGCGTGCCTGGTAGTTACGCACGCCATCCCAGAAGGTGATCTTATCTTTTACAAACTGATCCCAGGAATATTTAAATGGTTCAGATTTCACCAGCCAATAGTTCATATAGCATTCAATTTTCGTAATCAGATTGTTGGAATTACCAGCCGCTGGCCAATACATCTGCTATGTGCATCACTTTGATGTTGGTACCATGTTTACGGATATAACCATCCAGGTGCATCAGGCAGGAAAGGTCGGTGGAGATCAGGTAATCGGCGCCGCTGTTAACAGCGTTGTGTACTTTCTGTTCGCCCATTCCAATTGAAATAGGTTCAAACTTAACGGCGAAAGTACCGCCAAATCCGCAGCAAACTTCGCAGTCGTTCATCTCTTTCAGCTCCAGTCCTTTTACTTTTTCCAGCAGTTTGCGGGGGCCTTCTTTAATATGGCATTCCCGCAGGGCGCCGCATGCGTCGTGATAGGTAGCCACCCCGTTGAGGGTAGCGCCCAGGTCTGTTACATGCAATACGTCTGTGAGGAATTCGGTAAACTCGAAGAGGTTTTTCTTCAGCAGTTTCACATCGTTGTGTGCGGCTGAATTATCGAACAATTTGCCATAGTAGTTTCTTACAAAACCGGTGCAGGAACCGCTGGGCGCAACAATGTAGTCGAAGGTTTTAAAGTCCTTTACAAACTTGGTAGCTACGGTACGGCATTCATCCTGGTACCCGGCATTGTAGGCCGGCTGACCACAACAGGTTTGTTCCGCATTATACATTACATTACATCCCAGTTTCTCGAGTACCTTCACCATATTGAAGGCAGTTTCAGGAAACAGCTGATCTACAAAACACGGTATAAATAACTGTACATTCATCTCTATAGCTTTTAGCGATTAGCCCTTAGCTCTTAGCTAACTTTCTTTGCAATGCAATCATCTTCAGTGCAGTAATGGCAGCTTCTTCCCCTTTATGGCCGTGAGCCCCGCCGAGTCTGTCCTGCGCCTGCTGTTCGTTATCTACCGTCAGAATTCCAAATATAACAGGAATGGGTAACTGAAGGTTCAATTGAAGAATACCTTCTGTTACGGCTTTACACACATAATCAAAATGAGGTGTTTCGCCACGGATCACGCAACCGAAAGCAATAATAGCGCCAGGCTGTTTGCCGGTGCCTTTGGTGGTTTCCCAGTATTGTTTACAGGCATAAGGTAATTCGAAAGCGCCAGGGACAATTATTTTTTCTGATTTGGTGATGTTGTACTGTGTGAGGGTCTTTTCGCAGCCGTTTACCAGTTCATTCACGATGGCATCATTCCATTCGGTATACACCATAACAACACTGGCATCCTCCAGGTTGAGAATGCCAGCGTCATTTAATAAGCTTTTATTGTGCTCGGACATATTCTATAGCTTTGGGCTGTTGGCAGTTAGCTGTCAGCTAAAAACTAACAGCTAACGGCTAATAGCTAGTTCTTTACATCTCCCAGTCTTGCCAGGTATTTGTCCATTTCACGACCTTCGTTAGTCGTAGGAAACTTCTCTTTAATTTCTTTGTAGATAGTGATGGCATCCTGTGCTTTACCAGCTCTTTCCAGGGCCTGGCCTGCACGGAACAGGTATACAGGGGCCGTCAGTTCATTATCGTTGTAGTGACCTGCTTTTTTGTAAGATTCAATACCTTCTTCTGCTTTATTCAGCTCCATGTAAGCGTCGCCGATCAAACCGTAGGCAGTGGGTTGCAGCAGCAGATCATTGGAACTAAAAGATTTCAGCATGTCGATACCTTTCTGGTAATCGCCCAAACGGATATAGCAAACGCCTGCACTGTATTTAGCGAGGTTACCGGCTTTGGTGCTGCCGTATTTATCTGCTACCTGGATGAAACCATAGTTATTACCGTCGCCGTTCAGTGCCAGTTTGAATGAATCTACCGCGAAGTAGTTCTGCGCATGGAAAATCATTTCCTGTGCTTTGTTTTCATTTGGCTGTTTTACAAAACGGTTATAAGCGAAGAAACCGCCTACCACTACTACTACAGCCAATACGGCTATAGAAATAACATTTTTGTTTTTATAGAAGAAATCTTCCGCCTTGTGCATGGATTTCTCCAGGTTAAAATCTTTTGTAGGTTGAGGCACGGTGGCTTTATCTTTAGTTTCTGCCATTGTAAGGTGTAATTGTGATTGCTTGGTTATTAAATATAGGGTTTAGCTGTAGGCTTTAAGCCTTTAGCAGATGCAGCCGGGCTACATTTACTAAAGGCTTAAAGCAGATAGCTAAATACATTAGTCAACGATGAATGGATAATCTTCCTGAACGTAAACGTCTTTCAGCAATTCATCATCGGCTGGCCACGGAGATTCTTCTGCGAATGTTACACACTCTTCCACTTCTGCTTTTACGCGTTCGTTGATCGCTTCGATTTCTGCTTCGGTAGCCCATTTATTTTTCTGAATAACTCTCAGTACTTCGTTGATCGGATCTTTTTCCTTATATTCTTCGAGTTCTTCTTTTGTGCGGTATTTGGCGGGATCACTCATAGAGTGACCACGGTAACGGTATGTTTTGATTTCCAGGAGAGTTGGACCGCCGTTTTCACGACCACGTTTCACCGCTCTTTCGATACCATCGTGTACAGCTTCGCAGCTCATACCATCGATAGAATCGGCCGGCATTTCGTAAGCATCCGCCAGCTTATAGATATCCAGTACGTTGGAGGTACGTTCTACAGAAGTACCCATAGCGTACATGTTATTTTCACAAATGAAAATTACCGGGAGCTTCCAGGTCATGGCCATGTTAAAGGTTTCATGGAGGATACCCTGACGGGCAGCGCCATCACCAAAGAAACACAACACAACGTTGTCTGTTCCTTTGTACTGCTCTGCAAGCGCCAGTCCGGCACCCGTACCTATCTGAGCTCCAACAATACCGTGGCCACCGAAGAAGCCATGCTCTTTGGAGAAAAAGTGCATACTGCCTCCCTTTCCTTTCGAACAACCGGTTGCCTTACCATACAGTTCAGCCATACAAGCTTTAGCGGAAATTCCTTTTGCAATTGCCAGCGCATGATCGCGGTAGGCCGTGATGAATTTATCCTCCGGCTTGGTAGCTGTCATCGCACCAGCAGCAATTGCTTCCTGTCCTATGTACAAATGACAAAAGCCACGGATTTTTTGCATCCCGTACAATTGGCCTGTCTTTTCTTCAAAGCGGCGCAGCAAAAGCATCAATTCATACCAGTACAGATATGTCTCTTTGGTGAATTTCGTCTTCACGTCTGTTTTAGTTTGCACTCTTTCTAAATTTGTTCGCAAATATAACAGGAAAATCGTAAAATATAAATATCAATTCTAATTCCCATTAAATTATGCAATTTCATCAATTTCAAACAGTTTTGCATTTATTTGCACGGGAATCACAGGGAAGTTCCCATTAGAGCGGTTTTTTATCACTTATATAAGTAATAAATTTCGCATATTATTATTTACGAATAATCTTTTTCTTTGCTTTATATAAATAAAATATCACTCGTCCAGTTCAAAAATTACAGCCAGGCGACCTTTTCCTTCGGACACAGGATCGTAGGCATCACCGGCCGCAACGGCGCCGGTAAAACAAACCTGCTGGACGCCATCTACTACCTTTGCTTCACCCGCAGCTATTTTACCAGCAGCGAAAGTCAGAATACCCAGTACCAAACCAACGGCTTCCGCCTGGAAGGCTATCTTGAAAAAAATAACCAGGAAGAAAAAATCGTATGCACCCTTAAAGAAGGCCGGAAAGAGGTAAGCCTTAACGAAGACCGGTACGACCGCTTTTCACGGCATATCGGGCAGTTTCCCGCGGTAATGATTGCCCCGGACGATGCGGACATCATTCTGGGAGGCAGCGAAGAAAGACGCAAATGGCTGGACAGCCTCCTCTCCCAGCTGTACCCGGAGTACCTGGATCACCTGATCATCTATCAGAAAATATTATTACAACGGAACAGCCTCCTGAAAAATATGGCAGCTACCGGGCAGAACCAGGACAGCCTGCTGGATGTATTCGATCTGCAACTGGTGATGCACGGCGTACCTGTGTACGAAACCCGCAAAGCTTTTCTCCAAACCTTTATCCCACAGGTACAGCGCCTGTACGATTATATTGCCGGCACCCACGAAGTAGTGAATATTCAATACCAGTGCACCCTTCAGGAAGAGGATTATGCGGTACAGCTGCACCAGTCCAGATACCGCGACATGCAATTGCAACGCACCACCACCGGTATTCACCGCGACGACCTCCTCTTTTTACTGAACGGCCACCTCATGAAAAGCAGCGCTTCACAGGGACAGCGCAAAAGCTTTTTATTTGCACTGAAGCTGGCACAGTTTGAAGTGATCCGCCAGCATAAAAAGTTTCCTCCGCTCCTGTTGCTCGACGATATATTTGAAAAGCTGGACCAGGAAAGAGTGAGCCGCCTGATTGCATTGGTAGCCAGCGATAATTACGGCCAGGTGTTCATCACCGATACACACGCAGAGCGCCTGCAACAGGCATTTGCAGGCACCGGCGAAGCTATACAGCTGATAACGATATAGCTTTTAGCTTCCCCGGCAAAGTTGATCACCAAAAGCTAAAAGCCAATCATTGAGAAGCAAAAAATCACTAGCTTCGCACCATGCGTCATGGAACTACCAGTATCGGAGATGCGCTCCGGGAATTTATGAACAAGAGCAGGATGAAACCCCGTCTCACGGAAGTGCGCATCCAGGAAAACTGGGAGAAACTGATGGGTAAAACCATCGCCCGCTACACACAGAGTATCCAGTTGATTGATCATAATCTGATCGTTACAACTACGGTAGCGCCGCTAAAACAGGAATTAACTTATTCGAAAGACAAGATCATCAAGCTGGTGAACGAAATGCTCGGAGAGAACATTGTAAAAGAAGTGATGATCCGGTAAGTATCAGTTGGAGGCAAACTGGTGAATCAGTTCGTTGATATCGCTTATTTTCAGGGAGGTTTGCAGGTTTACGATCAAAAAATCATTTTCGTCCTGCACCAGCATTACCACATTACCCAGCTCGTCGTCTTTCCCCTTGTTGAGTATATGAACCAGGCTTCCCTTTTCTCTCACTTCCATCAGCATCTCAAAATTTTCATTCCGCTGCAGGTTACTTTTCAGATCGGCGATATCGTCGTAGCTCACCGTAGCGCCCTTTACGTTGGAGATGGTATACATCTTTACCCTGCGCACATTTTTAAGCGCATGTTTGATCGCCCTGGCATCGGCATCTTCGCTATCAAACGACAGGCATAAACTTCCCAGCTGGAGCGCAAATTTGCCAATGTTCACAGTATGCACTTCCGCGCTTCCCTTGTACTTGTTGCGGAATTCACGCAGGCATTTATCCTGGGCTTTTACAGCGGTAGCAGATAGAACAATACAGCTTGCAGCAATGAGTAATGATTTCATGGGGGTGGTTTTAAAAGTTATTTCTTCTTCACATTTTTTAGTTTATCCATTCCCTGGATATTCACGCCGTTGGCGATCTGGGATATTTCATTGAGATCCATTGTGCCTACGAGGCTCATAGCCAGGAACTCATCGGAGCTGCCTACCAGCATTACCAGTTCATTGATATTGCCTTTTGCATCTTCCTTGACAAGGAACTTCAGGTCGCTGTCTTTATCGCGTACCGTCATCAGCTCTTCAAAATCGCTGCCCAGGAAGGCCGCTGCCTCTTTGTATAACCGCGGGCCGTCTTTCGTGCTTTCCTTTGTGAGGATACGGAGTCCCTTCAGTTTCTGGATCACCTTCATCATGCTTTTGGCATCTGCATCGCCGGGATCTACTTTGGCGAACATGCTGAACATTTTGGGTGTGATGGTGATAACGGTGAAACTGCGGTCGTTCTCATACTTCTGGAAAAACCGTTCTATAACGCTTCCCTGCTGCGCGAAGAGGTGAAAACTGGCGAAGACCGCCAATAGTAATAACAAGAATCGTTTCATCTTTCTAAATTTATATCAGGTTTTAAAATGGCCGTTAGTCTTCCTTGCCTTCTACCACGGCGGTAGCTTCATTGAAATAAGACAGCTGCTGCATCTTTGAAGTGCCTTTGTGCAGGTTTTTAGCCAGCAGCTGCAAAGCTCTCTTTGTTTCATCCAGCGCTTTCTGCGGATCGTTCATTTCCTGCTGCTGTAAGGCCACCAGTACCTGCTGCTCACGCTGCTGGTGCTGTTTGAGCGCATAGCCGATACCTACCGCTACCATGATCACGGCAGCATACTTCATCCAGTGCCGCCAGGGCGACAGCTTCACCACTTTTACCGGCGGCGCTTCCCATACTTTTTCCGCCTCCCGGTGAAAATATCCGAACAAGGGGGCTGCTTCCTGCAATGCTTCCGGCAGGGCCGGATGTGGTGTACTGAAAAAATCCCGCAACACCGCTTCCTCTTCAAGGGAAGTTTCTCCTTCCCAGTACTTTTCCACCAATACAGTGATTTCTTTATAATCCATATACCTGCAGGTTTTGTAGTTTTTCGCGTACCGTTTTACGGGCACGGTGCAAATTCACTTTAACGTGGTTCATGTCTATATCGAGTATGTCGGCGATCTCCTGGTAGGAATGTCCGTCGATGTCCCTCAGCTGAAGGATGGTACGGTACTTTTCCGGCAGGGCATTGATGGCCACATGCACTTTTTCCATTACATCGTTCTGTTCTGTGACCGCATGCGGACTTTTCTGGTGCATTGCCGGCAACTCTCCTGCCTTGTCCAGTTCATCAGACATCCGGTATTTCCTGGCTTTGATTTTGTCCAGGGCCAGGTTGCGGGTGATGCGCATACACCATGCTTCCATGTTTTGCAGCTCCGCCATCTTCTCCTGCATGTCCCATACTTTCATCAGGGCATCCTGGGTAATATCCTGCGCGTCTTCCTCGTTGCCCAGCAGGCGGAAAGCAAAGCGGTAAAGCTTTTGCCTGACTGGAACTACCTGGGTAAGGAATCGATCTAATGACATGCAGAATAGTACGTTTTGAAAGAAGACGACTGTAAAAAGAAGATGTTACAAAGATGCGGATATTTTTTTTGCGGGGATCGCCTCCGGCGATGGAAATTGTCTTGGAGCAGGATTACGCTGATTATACTGATTTTAAGGATTTGATCATATATGATTTTATAAAAGATTCGGGGAGATAGAAGCGAATGTTGTCTTTCTCAGGATTAAACTGATTTAACTGATTATATTTTTATAAAGATTCGGGGAGATAAAAGCGGAACATCCCCTTCTATCTCCCCGAATCTTTTATAAAATCATATATGATCAAATCCTTAAAATCAGTATAATCAGCGTAATCCTGAGAAAGACAAAATCCGCATCGCCGAAGGCGATCCCTCCGCCCTACTCCAGCTTGATCCGCGGATCGATGAGGGTATAGAGCAGATCGGCCAGGAGGTTGACGATCACGAAGATGCCGGCCGTAAAGAGGATGGCGCCCATTACAACGGGGAAGTCGAATTTGTCCAGCGCCTCCACGGTTACCTTGCCGATGCCTTTCCAGCCAAAGATGTATTCCACGAAGAAAGCGCCTGCCAGCAGTTCCGCAAACCAACCGGTGATGGCGGTGATCACCGGGTTGAGTGCATTGGGCAGTGCATGCCGCCAGATCACCGTGGAGCGGGAAAGCCCTTTGGCGTAGGCGGTGCGGATATAATCCTGGTGCAATACATCCAGCATAGCGCTGCGGGTGAGCTGCACAATGATGGCCAGCGGGCGGATACCGAGGGTAATGGCCGGCAACACCAGGTTGCGCAGGTTTAGTACCCTGCCTTTGAACGGATCTACATCAAACAGGTTGCCCGACATATGCAGGCCGGTGTAATCACTCAGTACAAAGCCAAACAGGTACCCGAGTACAATGCCGGCAAAAAATGAAGGGGCCGAAATACCCGCCACGCTGGCGAACACCGCACCGGTGTCCATCCAGGTATTTTGCTTCACCGCCGATAATACGCCCAGGGCGATACCGGTGATGGTGGCAAATACCATTGCTGCTACCGCCAGCAGCAAGGTACCCGGCAATGCTTCCATTAAAATATCCCACACCTGTTTTTTACCCTGGTACGAGCGGCGTAGATAGGGTGCTTTCAATACCAGGAGCTTATCATTTGATATACGCGCTACCGTTAGATAGCGGAGATTTTCATCTGCCTCCTGTTGGGAGTGGATCCCAACCGGCAGGAGGTCGTTCAGATAATACAGGAACTGCGTCCCAACCGGCTGGTCGAGATGCAGTTCCCGGCGCACGTTTTCCAGGGAGGCCACGTCGGCCCGCTGCCCTAATGTAAGCCGCGCCGGATCGCCGGGCAGCACATTGAACAGGAAGAACACCAGCACCACTACGCCGAGCAGTACCAGCAATCCATATCCGGTTTTACGAAGCAGAAAACGAAGCATACATATTATTATGGTATATCATTGTAGTGCCATTTCCCTTTAATGGTGCCTTTGTTCAGCAGGATCAGGGCAGGATTGCTTCTGCCGGCGGTTTTAATAGCCACGCCATCCATCTGTACAAAAGGAAACTCCAGGCCGTGTTGTTGTTTGAAGGCGGCAATTTCCTCTTTGGTGGAAGCGGTTACTCCATATATAACTACCTGCTGGTTTTTCCATTGCTGTTGCAGCGCTTTTATTTTCTCGTCCCACCCGCTGCCGGCCTTCTGGGTATTCAGTACCAGGAAGAGATATACCGGTTTCGATTCAGACAGGATGGCGTTCGTTTGGTTAACCCCATCGAGGTCCGTAAGGATGAAATCCTTGATGGCCGGTTCCGCGTTTCCTTTCTTCACCAGTTTATCTTTGCGGTCTACAAATTTCCAGGTGCTGTCTGACCAGGGGTAGTTGTCGGCAGTAAATTCTTTCTTCTCCCCATTCTTTTCATATATAAAGATCATCTCGTACACGTCTGGTGTAGCGCCGGGAGGCAGTTTCATCTTCTCCGGAATATTATTACCTACTTTATAAGGCAGGCAATCAAAGAGAGGCAGGTGTTTTAAAGTATACCGCTGGATACCGAAGGCGAACAGGACGGAGAGCAGGAATACCGCGCCGGCTCCTTTAAAGAGCGGCTGTATTGTGTTGCGGTAAAAGAAGATAACGAGGATCATTACCAGCAGGATCACATCTTTCCAGAAAGTTTCCTCGGCGGTGAGTTTGATACAATCGCCAAAGCAGCCGCACTCACGGATGGTACCACTGAACAGCGCATATCCTGTGAGGAAAGTAAAGAATATAATAAGCAGCAACAGCAGTACGGAAAAGACCCGCATACGGTAGCCGATGAGTACTGCCACGCCGGCAATAATTTCAAAGGCATTCATGATAATGGAAAATGCCAGCGAATAGGGAGAAAGGAATGTGAGATGGAGCACCTCGAAAAACTCCTCCATTTTATAGCTGAGTCCTAACGGATCATTGGCTTTAATCAGACCAGAGAAAATGAATAACACCCCAACGATTATACGTAACAGGTTAAGGATAATCTTCATAAAATAGTTTAATGGTTAAGTGATCCGTGAAGATAAGAACAATCAGGGTTTACCTTTCCGGGAAATTGATGAGCGTATCTGAAAGTGAGTTGACAGCGCGTCAAATCTATTTCTGAAATTAAACATCTAAATTCCTAAATTCGGAAATGATTGATTTTCCTTCTTAGATTTGCAGGCAAAATAAAGAATTTCAGGTAAAAGGCCGGAACTATGTGAAAAATCAGGAGCAACTTCTTAACGCATTCAAATGAAACCACACCATATCCCGACAACAACATCTTCACCGGTAATAAATTGCAGGGGCCAATTGTTATCCCTGGCTACTCCTGCTGTAATGGGTATTATCAATGTTACCACCGATTCCTTTTATGAGGGCAACCGCATGCATGAGCTGCACCAGGTGATGGAGAAAGCGAAGCAACACCTGGAGGAAGGCGCCGCCATACTGGATCTGGGCGCGCAAAGTACCCGGCCTGGTGCGGAGATGGTGGGGCCGGAAGAAGAGATGCACCGGCTGATCCCTGCTATCCATGCCATCCTGAATAAGTATCCTGCCGCCATCATATCTGTAGATACGTGGTACGCCGCTGTGGCAGAAAAAGCGGTACATGCCGGCGCCGCAATTATTAATGATGTAAGCGCCGGGGATATGGATGCAGCTATGATTCCGGTTGTTGGTACGCTGCAGGTACCTTATATTGCGATGCACATGCAGGGTAAGCCTGCCACCATGCAACAAAATCCGCAGTATGAAGAGGTGGTTTCCGACGTACTGGATTACCTGAAAGAAAAGCTGGCCGCCTGCCGCGCTGCGGGTATAAAGGACGTTATTGCAGATCCGGGATTTGGCTTTGGAAAGACAATTGACCATAACTATGCCTTGCTGAAAAACCTGCGCCTGTTTTACGATATACTTGGCGTACCTGTGCTGACGGGCATTTCCCGTAAGTCGATGATCTATAAACTACTGAACATAACCCCTGCCGAAGCGCTGAACGGCACCACCGTATTAAACACTGTTGCCTTGCAACAAGGCACGCATATATTAAGGGTACACGATGTAAAAGCCGCTGTGGAAGCGGTAAGGATTATGGAGAAAATGAATGGATAATTTAATCTTGCTATTTTTACAACTATGAAGGAAGTAATAGAATTTTATGGAGTTGAGTTTCGATGGCTGGATCTACTGGACCTGCTGATTGTTGTTTTTTTAATCATTCAGTTGTATCGTTTATTAAAGGGTAGTCTTGCTTTTAATATTTTCGTTGGCCTGTTAATGGTATATGCGGCGTATTTCCTGGTGAGGGCATTGAAGATGCCTATCCTCACCATTATCCTGCAGAACTTTATTAATGTGGGTATCATTGCCATCATCATCATTTTCCAGCCGGAGATCAGGAAGTTCCTGCTGGTGCTGGGCAAGAAAACGCCGTTGAGCAAGGATAGTTTTTTAACCAAACTGTTCCTGCCTGATAAGTTTAAGAGTTATAAAGAAGAAGAAAACATTATTAATGAACTTATTGTGGCGGTGAGCCGGATGCAGAGCACCTGTACGGGGGCTTTGATAGTGATTGCCACTACCTACCGGTTGAAATTTGATTCTGCATCCAGTATTCCTATTGATGGGAACGTGAGTGCGAAGCTGATTGAAAGCATTTTTGAGAAGCACAGCCCGCTGCACGATGGAGCGCTGATCATTGTGGGCAATAAGATCCTGGCGGCCAAAGTGATCCTGCCGGTGTCGGAGAATCCGAACCTGCCTACCCGTATCGGGTTGCGTCACCGGTCGGCCGTGGGGATTACGGAGCATAGCGATAACCTGGCGATCATTGTTTCTGAAGAAAGGGGTACGGTGTCTTATGCGATCGACGGGGTGCTTACCCAGGATGTATCGCTGGAAGACCTGAAGGTGAAATTGTACGAGGTGTTGATAGACGGATACTCCTGATCAGTCAACCGACGCTTCATCCATGCTTCATCTACGACGATGAGGCGGACCTGAAGAAATCTTATAAAAGGAAAGCCCCCTGCCAAGCGGCAGGGGGCTTTCCTTTTATAAGCTGATAATTACTTACCTGGAGTAATTGGTTGAGCCGGAGCCGGAGCGCCTGCTTTAATGTCTACCAGTTGTACATCAAATACCAGGATAGAGTTTCCAGGAATTACCGGAGGACTTCCCTGTAAGCCATAAGCCAGTACAGAAGGAATTACCAGGGTAGCTTTGGAACCTTTTTTCAGGCCGCTTAAACCAGCATCCCATCCTTTGATCACGAAACCGCGGCCGATAGGGAATTTAATTGGTTCTAAAGGCATACCTGGGCGCATAGTTGAATCCTGGCTGGAATCAAATACTTTACCGGTGGTGAGCTTACCAGTGTAGTGTACATAAACGGTATCACCTGGATTAGGCGTACTGCCGGTACCTTCCTGGGTTACTGCTACGTATACGCCTTCAGCATTTTTAGTGGCGTTGATCTTGTTTTTATCCAGGTACTCTTTAATGAGTTTTTCGTCTTTTTCTTTCTGGGCAGCAGCAGAGTATTTGTTTTCTACTGCGAAAGTGATTTTCAGTTTATCACCTTTTTTACCAAATGGAGGACGCTCCTGAGCTGGTAATGAATCCCACGGAATAATAAAAGTAGCGCTATCACCTTCGTGGAGGAGCGCAATACCTTCCATCAGATCGTACTTGTTCTGTGGTTTTGCCACCAGCACCGGAATCGCAGCACCTACCATTTTACGGGAATCGCCCAGCAGGGAGTCATTGATACGCTGGGTAACATTCACCAGGGCAGTATCGCCTAATTTCAGTTGTGCTCCGCTGCCGGATTTGTGAACGATATACTCAATACCGCCCGGTGTTTTTTTAACACCTGTACCGCAACTGGCTAAAAGAAAGCCTAAAGCCGCAGTTGCAACTAAAAACTGATTGTTTTTTTTCATTTGATTGTATTAGTAGGTTGAAATACTTTATTTACAGTTTATTGTAACAGGTCTTCGTTCTCTTCCACGGCTTTGATAAAGCGGTCCACTGTTTTTTCCAGCGGATCGGTGCTGCGACCTCCTGAAGCGTTGAAATGCCCTCCCCCGTCGAAATATTTGCGGGCGAAGGTATTTACGTCGAAGTCGCCTTTGGAGCGGAACGACAGTTTCACTTCTGAGTTGCGGTCAATGATCAAAGCGGCCATCTTGATACCCTGTATGGATAACAGGAAATTCACGAGTCCTTCGGTATCCCCGGTCTGGAGGTCGAACCGTTTAAGATCGGAATACGGGATGGCCAGCATGGCGGTATTATATTCATAGAACACTTCCATGCGGTTCAGCAGACTATGTCCGAGGAAGCGCAGGCGGTTTTCCAGGAAGTTATCATAGATCGCCTGGTGGATCACCTCGTGTTTCAGTCCTCTTTCCATCAGGTCGGCTACCATACGGTGTACGGCAGCGGAGGTAGATGCAAAGCGGAAAGATCCTGTATCTGTTACAGTGCCGGCATAAATACACTGTGCAATTTCGAGGTTAATATACTGCTCATCTCCCAATTTATATATAGTTTCATAAACTAATTGGGCGGTGGAGCTGGCTTTTGTATCGCTCACCCCGTAGTCAAAGCCGGGCTGTGGCTCCAGATGGTGATCTATCAGAATTTTGATACAATCCAGTTTTTCCAGGTGGGGCGCCAGATTTTTGGTGCGGTAGAGTGCGTTGAAATCCAGGCAAAACAGGAGATCAATGCCTTCCAGTGCCTGAATAGCCCGATCCATAGAGGATTCGTAGTCAATCACGTCGTCCGCGCCTGGCATCCACTTCAGGAAATCCGGAAAATTTGTAGGTGAGATTACAGTTACCTGATGCCCTTTCTGTACTAAGTAGTGATACATTGCTAAGGAAGATCCCATCGCATCCGCGTCCGGCTTCTGGTGCATCGTAATCACCACTTTCTTAGGGCTCTCCAGCAAAGGCTTAATTTCCTCGATCGGCTTCATTAAAAAACTGTAATGTTAAGAGTTGATTTCCAATCACAACAAGTGGTTGAAACAGAAAACGAAGTGCGAAGATCTTTATTTGAGCCAGAATTTCAAAATTTTTTACCACTAAAGAAAATGTAATTACTTTTGCGGCCTAATCTGTAATTCGGAATTAAACATTATATGAGCAACAGAACATTTACTATGATCAAGCCTGATGCAGTAGCAAACGGGCACATTGGCGGCATTTTAAACATGATCAACGCTGCAGGTTTCCGCATCGTAGCCATGAAAATGACGCAGTTATCTACTGCTAAAGCTGGTGAGTTTTATGCAGTACATGCGGAAAGACCATTTTACGGTGAACTGGTAGAATTCATGAGCAGCGGCCATATCGTAGCGGCTATCCTGGAGAAAGACAACGCCGTAGAAGATTTTCGCAAACTGATCGGTGCTACCAATCCTGCCAATGCAGAAGAAGGTACCATCCGTAAAAAATACGCAGAGTCTATCGGCCGCAACGCGGTTCATGGTTCCGACTCTGATGAGAACGCTGCTATAGAAGGTAACTTCTTCTTCAGCGGTCTGGAGAAATTCTAGTACTGATTGGTAAAATCATTACGAAAGGGGGCAGCTTCAAAAAGCTGTCTCCTTTTTATTTTTATATCATTCTAACTAATTCATTTAAAATAATTTATAAGACTTATAAGAAGAATTACTTTAGACAGGAAGATAAAACTGACAAAAAGGCGCAATCACATGGTTTTAAATGAAAATATGATACCTGAAAACAGGCGAAAATGAACGCTTCAGACGCAAAAACAAGCAGTTTTGATTTCTCACTAAAAATGTCATTATCAAACAATTACAGCAAAATACCATCATCTTACTTTAAGTAAAACTTCTACCCTCTTTTCACCTCCAAAAACACCTGTTTTTCCTGGTATTATTTTACCACTTAAAGGATATTTTCCCGGATAGCCGTTACCGTGGTTTTGTAAAAAAGCATTTAACTTGCCGGCATATGTGGGAATCATTCCGGAAACTATTTAAAGGGTATTTAAGATTGGAGCGGTCCATGTCCGACCACTCCGTGGAAGCATATGTAAGGGACGTGGAGAAACTGGAGCAATACCTCCTCGCTCACGGGAAAGAGAAACTCCGGCCCCAGGATGTGACCTTTGAAGATTTGCAGGATTGTGTACAATGGATCGCCAAGCTTGGCATGACCGCCAGCTCCCAGGCCAGAACCATTTCCGGACTCAAAGCCTTTTACAAGTTCCTGCTGCTGGAAGACATGGCCCATGAAGATCCTACCCAGCTGCTGGAAGCCCCGAAAATTTTACGCAAGCTGCCCGACGTGCTCACCTTTGAAGAGATCGAAAAGATCATTGCCCAGATACCGCTGGACACCGCGGAAGGACACCGGAATAAAGCAATCCTTGAAACCATGTACAGCTGCGGGCTGCGGGTAAGCGAGGTGATTAACCTCCAGATCACCCAGCTTCATATGGATGTGGGATTTATCCGGGTAATCGGGAAAGGCAACAAAGAAAGGATGGTGCCTATCGGGAAAGACGCCATGCGGCAGATAGATATTTACCGGAGAAATGTTCGTATAGCGCTGCCCGTTAAACACGGCCAGGAAGACACCCTTTTTCTCAACCGCCGGGGCGCCGCACTGAGCCGGGTGATGATCTTCCTTATTATAAAGGAGCTGACCCAAAAAGCGGGTATTCATAAAAATGTGTCGCCCCATACTTTCCGGCACTCCTTTGCCACCCACCTGGTGGAAGGCGGCGCCGACCTCCGGGCCGTTCAGGAAATGCTGGGGCATGAGAGCATTACTACCACGGAGATCTATACCCACCTGGACAGGGAATATTTAAGAGATACCCTGATGCGTTTTCATCCCAGGTTTTGAGCGTATAAACGAAAACAGCTACCGGGGAAAGGTAGCTGTTTCACTTCTGCTGTTAGAAGGTCACAAACAATCGGGTAGTTTTTGCCATGATAAGGAAGGTATACACAAACAATGTTGTTACAATAAGCTATGGGTTAGTAAGCGGTATTTATCACTCTTCTTTCTCTTCTGGCTGGTGAGGGTGATTACATCGCTGAACCAGTGGCCAAGCTGGTCGGAGGCGCGTTTCACCCGTGACGGCCGGTAAATTATATTTACATTGCTGCAGGGGCCCAGGTCTTGCCGGTTAGGCATCCGGGCCATCTTTTCGTCTTCTGCCCACAGTAACTCGTTGTTCCTGTAAATTTTGAAATATACATCCGGGCCCAGGTTCCTGCGGCCGGGAATGAGGGAGTGCATTACACCATTTGCGAGGTGCTGTCTTGAAAAGTGAAGGGTGTAGCGTCCTGCCTCATTGGTGTGCGCCTGCCCGATCAGTTTACCGGTAAGGGCATTATAGGCTTCTACTTTCAGGTGTGGTTGTCCTGATGCCGCCATGTGTGGCTTTACCAGTCCGGTAATCACCCAGGCGCCTGCGTTGGCGTATATATTATGCCAGGCGGCAGCTGGAATAACATAGGCATAGGCGCCTACATAGCCGCCGCTGTTGCGTTTCCAATGCAACACCAGTTTACTCAGGTGGAAATTGCGGGACTGTTTCGTACCGTTTTTCCCGGGCAGCTGATCCAGGCACAGATCCAGTTCCAATGCTTCGGTGAACAGGTGTACTTCCTGCCAGAGGAGATTGAAGTTGCCTTTTTCATCCAGGGTAGCTTCCGCCAGTAACCTGTCTGCCTTCATCAGTACTTCCCGTGCCGACAGCGGTTTCATGTCGTTAAAAATTCCGTGGGGCTGATCTGCCGCCTGCAATACGGCAGGCAGGTAAACCCGGATGCGCGCATTTGCCAGGGGCTCTACGCAATCGTTACAAATAAGTGCAGAGATGTTTCCGATTAATAGGTAACTCATAATTTTATTTTTTTTAAAGAAAAAAAAAGGGGTTAACGAGCATCACCTGATGAATTGATTCTGCATAATACTAACCGAAAAAAACAAACATGGTAGAAAGGCCAATTACTATGAACTTTTCTGAGGACAATAGATTTAAAGCCGGTTGACAATACAAAGATTGAGAACTTTAAAGGAGCAGTCAAGCGTTTAACAACTGAAAAAAAGCTTTGCGTAGAATTACGCAAAAAGAGGAAGGGAAATACGGTATCCGCCTTTTAGCTGTTTCCTGGTATGCAAAAAGTGATGCGTATAAATACGCATTTTGAAGTGCCGGCTACGTAATCCGGTATGGGTATGGAGATCCATAAAATCGCGCAAAGCCAATAGCACACCGCATTCCCCCTGCGTAAAAACGCAGTTGCGACTTATATTAGCAGTCAGTGGCCGGATTGTATATGCGATTATTTATAATAATTTTACAGCAAACTAAAACTTACCCACTATGAATGATTTTCCAAAAAGGCCGATCCCTTCGGATACCGGCGCTTTCATTTCCCTGGAAGAAATGACCACCCTTACAAAAAATCACGACGAGGATCATGTAAATCAGAAATCCTTTGGTACCCATGTTAAGGCGATGTGTTTTGGTAAGGATAAAATTATTGAGTTGCTGGACCAGCCTGGCGCCACTGCTTTAAGGATCTATTATGGTATTAAGGTAGATACCGACGGAGATGGAATAAAGGAGAAGAAAATGATCCTGGTAGCTGTAGATGAAGAGGGCAACGATATACTGCCTGCAGAAACCACCAATGCCGGCCCTGGTGGCGTAGTGTCCAAAGGTGCTATGGCAAAAATTCTTGATTCTGGATTACCATGCCCGGAATATTGCTCAAAACCAGGAGGAAAAGAATAAGTGATAAATAATATCATCAACACAGCCATCTCGTGAATGTAACTATATTTTTTACCATTTTTTACAGCATGATGGGGGTCGAAGCGCTGGTCTTGATCCCCTTCCTTTTAAATTATAAGTCCCTGGATTTTTCATCCAGGTGCCTGTTTTTTTATATAGTAAGCTGTATTGTCTTTGCAGGGGGGTCCGATCTTGTACAGCGGTATATCGGGAATAACATGTGGTTTTTCAGTCTTATGCACTTCATCCAGTTTGCGATCCTTTCTATATTTTACTATCGGAGTATTCATAGCCCCACTATGAAAAACATTATAAAGTATATGCCTTTCTTGTTACTGGCGATATTTATATTTGACCTGTTTTTCATAGAGGGGGTGCGTGCCTTTAATTCCATCTCATCGGGTGTTAAGCAGCTTGTAGTACTTACCTATGGTCTTTATCTCTTTTTACAACTGCTGAGAGACCGGAATCTTATTGAAAATTCAATATACATTGACTCTTTACCAATATTCTGGTATAATTCAGGGATCTTCATTTTTGCCTGTACCGAATTTCTATTTTGCATCAGCTATAACCACTTACAGGCGCTCTTCACCACGGGAGTTGCCAGAATGGGTATGACCATCGCAATATTGAGTATCAATTATATTGTTGGAATGATATCAATGATTCTTCTTTATATTGGGTTCTCTAAGATCAAAAAACTAAAACATGCGAATTATTGATGTTATTGTAATTGGTACTACAGTAATGTTAATGCTGGGAGTTATCGTGATATTGCTGGTAATGCTCCAACAAAAAATGGTTATCCAACATAAACTTGATATACGTGACAAGGACCTCCAGCTCCAACGGGAACGCCTCATCGCAGTACTCCAGGGGCAGGAACAGGAACGTAAACGTATTGCGGAAGACCTGCACGACGAAGTGGGCGCGCAGCTATCCGTACTGAAACTCAACCTGGGCGGCCTGCAGCCACTGCTGAAAACCGGCAACGGCGAAACGGAGCGGCTTAAGGAAACCAAAGACTTCACAGATACCATTATACAACAACTGCGGTTCATCTCCCAAAGCCTGCATCCACAGGCGTTGGAAAACCTGGGCCTGGCACATGCGCTGGACTCCTTCTGCAACCTGATGAACAAAAACAAGCAGGTAAAAATAGCTTTTAAAACAGCCGGCAACGGGCAAACAGTTGACCGTGAGAAAGCACTGAACGCGTACCGTGTAGTGCAGGAACTGATCAATAATATCCTGAAACACGCACAGGCAACGGAAGTACTGATCACTTATCAAACCACTCCTTCCCTGCTTACCCTCACCGTGGAAGACAATGGAAACGGCGCTTTATTAACGTCGCTGGCCGCTTCCCGCACCAAAACCGGTAGCCTGGGGCTTAAAAATATTGAAAGCCGCCTCAATATTATCGGTGGAAACATTAACTTCACTCCCAGAACACCACAAGGTACCATTGCTACGATAAGTGTAGAGAATTATCAGTCACCTGCACAGAATAGTTGATACTTATGTTGTTTTATTACTAAATTGCCATCCGGTTGTGTTGAACCCGCTTGTAACAACATGACTCATAGTAATTTATTCTAAATAAAATAATAGCAAATCTTCTAACTGTCCACCTATGGCACACATAAAAGTGGCCATTGCTGATGATCACAAGATCTTCCGCAGTGGAGTCATAAACACACTGATTCCTTATGAAAATATCAGCTTCGTTTTTGAAGCCGACGACGGCGTACATCTGCTGCAGATCATGGAAACACAACAACCGGATGTTATCCTGATGGATCTTAAAATGCCTAATATGGATGGTATAGAAGCCACCATTAAGGTAAAGGAAAAGTATCCCGATGTAAAGGTCATTATACTCACCATGTATGAAGACGATAACTTCATTGTACACCTGGTGGAAAACGGCGCCAACGCCTATCTATTGAAAAATGCGGAACCGGAAGAGATCTATGAAGCCATCTGTACTACCTTTGAAAAAGGATTTTACTTTAATGATAACGTAAACCTGGCACTGTTAAAAAAAGTATTACACAAAAACAAACAACAATTTAAGCCAACACTCAAGAACGAAATCCAGCTCAATGACCGGGAGCAGGAAGTACTGAAGCTGATCTGCAATGAACTGACGACCCAGGAAATTTCTGAACAGATTTTCCTGAGTCCCCGCACTGTAGAGGGTATCCGTCAAAAATTACTGGAAAAAATCAACGTTAAAAACAGCGTTGGCCTGGTACTGTATGCATTCCGTAACGGATTAATAGAATAATTTTAAATACCCACCAAATATGAGTACTATCAGAACCTTTGCCGCTACAGCGGGCGCTATGCTGCTGTTGTATGCCGGCACTACCCTGGCCCAGGGCATTAAAATGCCTGCGCCAAGTCCTACGCAAACCATCAAACAGGACTTCGCTTTATCCAATATAGAGCTGAGCTACTCCCGTCCGCTGAAAAACGGCCGTGTAATCATGGGCGACCTGGTGCCTTATGGTAAAGTTTGGAGAACCGGCGCTAACAGCGCCACCACCGTTACCTTCGGAGAAGATGTAACTTTCGGCGGCGTACCCGTGAAAGCTGGTAAATATGGTTTACTTTCTATCCCCGGCGCCCAGTCGTGGACCGTTATCCTGACCAGCAGCCTCGATGTAACCAGCCCCTCCGCCTACAAACCTGAAAACGATGTTGCCCGTGTAAACGTAAAACCGGTAGCCACTCCTTTCAGCCAGGAAAGCTTTACCATCGGATTTGAAAATGTACGCTCCAACTCCGTGGTACTGGCCCTCAGCTGGGATAAAACCAAAGTACCCGTAGTGATCAAAGCGGATATCGACGACAAAATCACCGCCCAGATCAACGACGCCATGCAGAACGCTGAAAAGAAACCTTACTTCCAGGCAGCTGTATATTACTACGAAAGTGGTAAAGACATTAACAAAGCCGTAGAATGGATCAATGAGGCTGCTACACAAAGCCCCGACGCTTTCTGGATATGGTATCAGAAAGCCCGCATTAACGCGAAAGCTAAAAATGTAAAGGTGGCAAAAGAAGCAGCACAGAAGTCAATAGAACTGGCTACTACTGCCAAAAACGACGACTATGTAACGTTGAACAAGAAGTTACTGGCTACCTTAAAATAAGTAGAAAGCGAATTTTGTCTTTCTCAGGATTAAACTGATTATACTGATTTAGGGATTTGATCACTTTTGATTTAAAATGATTTGGGGAGATATAAGCGGATATTTTCGCTTATATCTCCCCGAATCTCTTATTAATCTTTTATAAAATCAAAAAAGTAAAATCACTAAATCAGTATAATCAGTTTAATCCTGAGTCAGACAACCTCCGCGTATTTACAAAATACTGGAAGATCCAACCCAGCAATACTACCAGCAGACACCCAATCGCATTAAGCCAGAGGAAAGACACTGTACCGGTCCAGTAAATCACCAACACCACTATTTCCCCGATAATAGCCGCCCAGAAAGTAGCGGTGCCGCCTACCCGCTTCAGGTAAAAAGCCACCATGAAAATGCCCAGGATCACCCCGTAAAACCAGGAACCCAATACATTCACCACTTCTATTAAACTACCCAGGCTGCCGGCAAACTGCGCTACCAGGATACAGAATACCCCCCAGATCAATGTCCACAGTTTGGATATTTTGAGATAATGCGCTTCCGATGCCTGCTCGTTATACAATCTTTTGTACACATCTATCACCGTGGTGGACGCCAGCGAATTCAGCGCCGCAGCAATACTGCCCCAGGCGGCCAGGAAAATGATGGCAATCAGTAGTCCTACCAGCCCTTTTGGCAAACTGTTCACCACAAAATGAAGGAATATATAATTGGTATCATTGGTATCTGCAGTAGGGTCAGATGCTTTGATAAGCGACAATGCTTCAGTTCTTACCACCTGCGATGCATCATCCGTTTGCTGCAACGCTTTCTTAGCAGATGCAATCTGTGTATGGTTGTCTGTTTCCAACGCAGCGGCCAGTTGCTTTACCTGCTGCTGTTTCAACGAACCCAGTTCATTGTACTGATCTTCCAGCTTCAGCAGCGCCGGCCCCTGTTCGGTTTTATGTACCTTTGCCAGCTGTGCCTCATTAAAGAAAATGGGAGCACGGAAATACAGGTAAAAAACGAACACCAGGGCGCCTATCAGCAGGATCAGGAATTGCATGGGCACCTTCACCAGGCCATTCATCAGCAGACCCATACGGCTTTCTTTTATCGATTTCGCTGTAAGGTACCGGCCTACCTGCGACTGATCCGTACCAAAGTACGACAGCGCCAGGAAGAACCCTCCTATCACCCCGCTCCAGATGTTATATTTATCCTGCCAGTCGAATTTCGTAACAATCACATTCAGCTTATCCATTTTACCGGACACCTGCAACGCCTGTTTCAAACCAATGTCGGCCGGTAACAGGTGAACTACCATCCAGCCTGCGAGGAACATACCACCAAAGATGATAGCCAGCTGGAACGTTTGTGTGTAAGCCACTGCGCGTGTACCGCCCGCCACGGTATAAATAATCAGCAATCCGCCCATGATCATATTTGTCCAGTACAGGTTCCAGCCCAGCAGGGAAGACAAGATGATAGAAGGTGCGCAGATACTGATACCTGTTGATAAACCGCGTTGGATCAGGAATAATGAGGAAGCGAGGGTACGCGTTTTCAGATCAAACCGTTGCTCCAGGAATTCATAAGCCGTATATACTTTCAGTTTATGGAAGATGGGAACAAACGTAATACAAAGCACTACCATTGCCAGGGGCAAACCGAAGTAATATTGTACAAAGCGCATCCCATCCGTATATGCCTGGCCGGGCGCTGATATAAAGGTAATGGCGCTGGCCTGGGTACCAATGATCGACAGCAGAATGATATACCAGGGCATAGACTGGTTATCCAGGAAATAACTTTCCATGTTTCGCTGGCCACGGCTTTTCCAGACACCATAAAATATGATTACAGTGAGGGTACCAATCAGTACCATCCAATCTAAAGGACTCATGAAAACGTTTTGGTGAATAAGTAGAAGAGTACTACCAGTAACAGCAACCATGCTATTACCAGTACATACCACCACGCCCATGATGGAAACAACGGCGGTTTTTCTTCCTGCAGGTTATCTGCTGCCATAGTTTAATCGTTTGAATTGCTTTTAGTCCACATACTGCTGGTCAACAGTCCCAGTGCAATACCAATGATCAATCCCACCTGCACACGCTTGATGGTAAATCCGATCAGCAGGCCGAGGATAATACAAAAGCCGGCGGCGATCTTTAGCCTGGGACGATTTTGTTGATGCTTCTTACTCATTTTCTTTCATCCCTATTTTACAGAAATCAGGTTTACAAATAAACGATAGGCGCCGGGTACGCCGGCAGGCAGCTGCCTGAAAAATGATAAGCCGGTATACACGTAGCATCCTTTTCCATAGTGAGCAACGAGGGTGGATCCATCCAGTGGCCCTTCCCCTTTGTCGTTCATGCTGAAAGGCTTATCATATGCTTTGTCGGCATTAGCCGTGTAATATAATCCTCTTTCCTGTACCCATCCGTTAAAATCAGCGGCGGTAATTTCGTTTGGATAATGCAGCACCGGGTCTTTCGGGTTGTTGAATGTTACAGTAGCATTTTCATCTGTTACCCTGTCGCGCGACAGGCTGAACGGATACGGTCCCAGGTTGCCGGTTACCAGCGAACCATTCACGTTGTACTGGATCACCAGTTTGCCGCCGTTATTTACATATTCCATCAGCTTTGGCTGCCAGTATTTCATACGTGCGTTTACGTTATAAGCGCGCACCCCTGTGATAATGGCGTCGTATTGCCGGAGGTTACCATTCATAATATCTTTTTCGCCCAGCTCGGTTACATCGTATCCTACCTGGCGGAGCGACGCCGCTACCATATCGCCGGCGCCGGGGATATATCCGAGGCGGTTGCCGTTATGTTTGAGGTTAACAGATACCAGCCTGGCCTGCGCCGGTGGGAACAGGGTGATCACCGGAATATGATCATAGCGGATCTGCTGCAGGCTTTGCGTATATTCTTTACCGTTACAGGTCATTACAACAGTAAAAGTATCTGCATGATTTTCCACTACTCCTTTAACCGGCTTAATATCAAACCGGAGTTCCACCTCATCCCCTTTCTGTTTTAGGCTAAAGGGCTGGCTGTTGCCATCGGCAAAGCCGGCGGGTAATTGCAGCCGCACAGTTCCCTGTGTGTTATCGGACATAGCGCGGAGCTTCACCGGTACCGACTGCGCTTTGGTATCTGTAAATATATATACCTGGTTGCTGAGATCGGCCACCACTGGCGGCGCTATCACCAGCGGCTGGTACAGCTCTCCTTTTACAGGGTCGGTGTATTTATATTGTAAGGGGCGCGCAATGGTAAATGGCTGTCCGCCGATAGTAAGATGGATTTGCGCCTGCAACGCAGGAATATTCTCCGGGTTGCCTACCAACAGCGGATCATTGATGATGTAGGTGCCTACCGGGTGCGCGTCTGCCAGCCAATAGGGCTGCGACTCCGGTGTGCCGGCGGGTACCTGCAGTGTTTTAGAGATGCTGGTAAATTTATTGAAGGCCAGTGGTTGCGGATCTCCTGCGGTGGTGTTGCCGGGCAGATCGATTTTATCCAGCGTTATTTTTACCGGGCCCCTGTTGATCAGCTGCACGGTAGCTTCCATATTGGTTCCGGGCACTACGGTGGGCGATGTGCTGTATGCTTCTGCCCATAAGCCTGCACAGGCGTAGATCAGCTGCTCGGTTTCTTTCAGTTTGAGATTGCGCCAGTATCCTTCGGGTAAAGCCTGGATAGCGCTGCGTATTTCCAGCAGGGCCGGTACGGAGGCCGCAGGATCTTCCATGTTGTAAGCCGCCAGTGCGGCGTTTACCAGGGCGCCTACTTTAGCGCCGCCGGAAATCCTTGTCCAGCTGGTATTGATATCGTCGAGTAAGCTCTTTTTGGGTGTGTTACCTTTAATGGTCAGGAAGTATTCCTGCGAGGTGCCACGGGATGCAGGTACGCCAAATCCCTGGCTCTTGTGCTGGGAGCGGCTTTCAGCGGCTATTTCCCCGAAGCCTTTTCCAAGCAACGGGTTGTAAGCGCCTACATCTATTTTAAACTGGTCGTCGGAGGTAGTGTTTACATTGCCGAAGCTGAAGGTATTCCAGAGGATGCGTTTGGCCTGCCAGGGTTTTACCAGTTTTAACTGTTCCGGAAAGCGTTTTGGATCGGCGGCGGCGCTATAGGCTTCTTCCGCCAGCATGGCCGAAGCGGTATGATGTCCGTGTCCGGCGCGACTGTCGGCCGGGAAGCGGCAGATGATCACATCCGGTTGAAATTTACGGATCATATATACTACATCTCCCAGGATCTGTTCCCGGTTCCAGATGGTAAATGTTTCCTGCGGATTTTTGGAGAAGCCGAAGTCCTGCGCGCGGGTAAAGAATTGTTCTGCTCCATCGATGCGGCGCGCTGCCAGCAATTCCTGCGTACGGATCAGGCCCAGTAACTCTGACTGCTCATTGCCTACGAGGTTTTGCCCGCCATCACCGCGGGTGAGCGACAGGTAGCCGGTGCGATACAGTTTTTCCTTTGCCAGGTAACCAAGCAAACGGGTGTTTTCGTCGTCAGGATGGGCGGCAATGTACAATACGCTCCCGAGCGTATCTAACTTTTTTAATTGCAGTTTTATGTCGGCTGCGTTCCATACAGGTGAAGGCTGTGCCAATGCGGGTAAACCCAATGCTGCCAATAAAATTATAACCAGTGCGGTAGATCGTTTTATAAACATTTGATGGTACGTGAATTTACAGATGGTCAAAAGTAATAATTAAATAGTGGGACAGGAAGATAAATATGATGAGCGTAGCAGAACATAGGATAATAGAAAAGTCCCGGTGAGAACCACCGGGACTTTATTTCTTCATAAGCAAAAATCCAACCAGCTCGTAAGCAAAAACCAATTATTAACAAAGGCGGTTTAGATTTAATTGTAACCTTCGTTCTGCTGGTTGCGTATGTTGGGGTTAGCATCCAGTTCTCTTTGTGGTATGGGCAATATTACTTTCGTATTAGGCCACACTACGGGTATCGTTTTGTCACTCGCCAGGAATTTGGTGAATGAACGTTTTGTTCTGATTAAGTCAAACAGCCGGTGCCCTTCAAAGGCCAGTTCCTTTCTTCTTTCCAGCAGGATTGCGTCCAGGAGGGCCGGTCCGGTAACCGTTACCGGCGGGGCATTATGATCGGCGCGTTGTGCCACCAGTTCCAGGTCAGCCTGTGCTTCCGCGGTGCTTCCAAGGTGTGCTGCTGCTTCTGCACGGATCAGGTATAATTCCGCCAGCCGCATCACTTTAATACTTTCTGTAAACGTGCTCACATCCTTGTATTTGGTAATGATGTTAGCCGGATCTTCGCCGCCGTTGCCGGAGCGTTTACCTTTCAGCAGAAAGTCCCTTCTTACATCTGTTGCCTGGTAGATATTGTAGATGTTATTTGTTGCGAGTACATCCCCATATCCATCCTGGCTGAACATATAACTTAAACCATCTGTGTTCCGGTTATCTACCGGGGTATTGATGATTTCAAAAACTGTTTCATTGTTATTGGTGATCTTAAAATCGCTCACCAGTTTTTCGTTGGGCAGCAATGCGTATTTATTGGACTGGATCACCGCATTCGCATAAGTGGCGGCGCCCTGCCAGTCTTCCTTATACAACAGGATCCTCGACAACAATGCTTTGGCGGAATACACATTAATACGTCCGGAAGAAAAATCGGTGCTTTTGCTTTCTTCAAACCTGCTGATTGCCGTAGTAAGGTCGCGGATGATTTGCGCATAGGTATCTTTTATACTGCTGCGTGAGGGCGACTGTACCGAATCCACGTTAGTGATGGTCACAATAGGAATTCCCATGTGAGTGGCGCCGGGCGTATAATTATACGGTTGCGCAAACATGCGCGCTATATCAAAGAACACCTGCGCCCGCAATGCGTATGCTTCTGCCACAATCTGTTTTGCCTCTGTGCTGTCGGCCGCCGATGGTAACAGGGAAATGTAAGGTCCTTTCATAATTACCATATTGGCATTGGCTACTACGGCGTATAACTGGTTCCACGAATCGGTGGTATACTGATCGTTAGCAGTAACGATGTACTGATCCTGGTTACGATACCGGTTGCTGTTGATGACGCTGATAAAACCATTGTCGGACCGGAGATCCGGCAACAGCGGCATGGTACGTCCATAATAATTTTCATTCTGCATCAGCGAATACACCCCGTTAATGGCTGCCCGCAGTCCGGGCAGATCGGTAATAGCGCGGCCGGTTTCTGTTGACTGATCCGGCTTCTGATCAAGGAAATCCTTGCTGCAGGCGCCGAGTAAGCCAGCCAGTAATATCAGTACGCCGTATGTATATTTCTTTTGCATGAATACCTTAAAAGTTTACATCCAATCCTATCAGGAAGGTTTTAAATACCGGCGGACGCTGGTCGTAATCCCCTGTTACCGGTACTTCCGGGTCCATTGTGAGATACTTGTCTTTTACATACGTCCATAAGTTATTGCCGCGTACATATATTTTCACTTCGTTGATGTTGGCTTTCCTTAACCAGTTTTGTTGCAGGTTGTAAGCCAGCATCACATCCCTCAGCCGGATGAAACTACCATCGTACAGGAACCTGGACGAGCTTTGGTTGCTTAACCCTGATTGTGTGCCACCGAATACCACCTTTGGTACGTTGGTGATATCACCTGGTTTCTGCCAGCGGTTTTCGTAGATAAGGCGCGACATTTTTGCGCCGCCGCCGAATCCGCCGCTGCCGTCTGATTCAGTGAATGTGCCCCAGTTGTCGTATACTTTATTTCCCCAGTTATAAAAGAACTGGAAGCTCAGATCAAATCCTTTGTAGCTGAAGTAGTTGGTAACGCCGCCATAAAATTTTGGCAGGGCGCTTCCCTGGTTAAACCGTTGCGCTTCGCCGTAAGAATTGGTGGTAGTGGTTTTAGACGCATCTTTATACCACAGCGCTTCACCAGTTTGCGGATCAGCCCCTGCAAATCCTACCAGGAAAAACTGGTAGAAATCTGTCCCCACTTCTCTTTTGTATGGGACGTTGGTAATCGGATTATCCAGCCGGGTAATTTTATTGTTCAGCGTTGAGATGTTGGCATCTGTACGCCATGAGAATTCACTTTCATTTTTTGCGATGATATTGCGGGAGGAAAGAGATATTTCCCAGCCGCTGTTTTTCATCTCTCCGTTATTTCTAAAAACAGTGGTAATACCATTTGCAGAAGATACCGGTACATTAAGCAGTAACCGCGACGTGGTTCTGTTATAGTATTCCACCGTACCGGACAACCTGTTTTTGAGCAGGGCAAAATCGAACCCTATATTAAATGGCCTGTTCTGTTCCCATGTAAGAAAGGGATTGGGGTATTGCGTGAGCACATACCCCGGTTTCCCGTCATAATCATTTGCCGGACTATACAGCGACAATGAAGCATAGTTATCAATAGCCTGGTTTCCGTTGCTGCCGTAGCTCGCTCTTATCTTTAATTCGTTAATGACGTTTACATTCTGGAGAAATGGTTCCCGGTAGATATTCCACGCGGTTCCGATGGACCAGAATGCGGCACTTCTTTTCTGGCGGCCAAATCTCGAAGAGGCGTCTCTCCGGATGGAGGCTGTCAGGTAATATTTCTGCTTGTAGTCGTAACTGTTATTCAGGAATAATCCTGTTAGTGAATTGGCACTGGATACAGAGGATACACTTTCCGGTTTGGAGGCGTCGGCCAGCAGTTGCAGATCCGGCAGCAGGTTGGAGGCTGCCGATGCGTTGCCGCTGTTGGTTGTTTTTTGCGCTTCATATCCTACAAAAGTGTTGATCCCGTGGTAGCCCCATCTCCTGTTGAACCGCAGGATATTGGTAGATACCCAGTTGTTCCACAGGCTGTTGTTCACCGATACCCAGCCATTGGTATTTCTTCCGTCCCCGAATCCCGGTGCAAAAAATGAATTGCTGCGGGCGTAGTTGAGGTCGAGGCTGATTTTCGTTTCAAAGGAAAGAAAATCAGTGAATGCGTATTTGGCGCCGGCGCCTCCGAGCAGGCCATAGATGGTACCTGTGCGGGTATCGCCGTTCAGTACGGCCACCGGGTTAAAGGTGTTGTTGTAGCTGAAATCGTAGCTGCCATCTGCATTATACACTTTCAGCCACGGTTGTAAGCGGACGAGTGAGCGTACCGGGTTGGCCATTAGTCCTACATCTCCTACTGCGTTTGCGCGCTGGTAGGATAACGACAGGTTAACGTCGAACGATAAGCGGTTGGTGGCCTGGTTGCTCAGGTTGAGCTTACCCGTCATACGTTTATAGTCCACTCCTTTCAGGGCTGATTTAGAATCATATAAGCCGCCGGAAACATAAAATTTTGTTTTATTACTTCCGCCTGCGGCAGATAGATTAGCCTGTGTATAGCTTCCGTGGCGCGTTAGCACATCGATCCAGTTGGTATTAACGGTGGTATCCACGCCACGTGCGCGGAGTTCCCGTTGAAAACCGGCTTCTCCTGTGCCATCTGCTTTGTGCGCCCATCCTTCGCGGAGGAGTTCCATCATCTCTTTGGTATTGAGCGGATAGTTGGCCTGCGGGATGGTGAGCTGGTTGCTGCCTCGTTGTATCGCTGCGCTGATCTTTGTTCTGCCCTGGCTGCCGGATTTCGTCGTAATCAATATTACGCCGTTGGCAGCGCGGGAGCCATAGATCGACGCAGAAGCAGCATCTTTTAAAACAGAGATTGAAGCGATATCTGCGCTGTTAATTCCTGCGAGGGAATTAACATTATAATCGGTGAGGTTGTCTGTTACCACAGGTGTGCCATCTACCACGTAAAGTGGCGAGCTGCCTGCGGTAATAGAACCTATACCACGTATGTGAATACTGGGTATGGAACCGGGCTGGCCGGAACCATTGGTAGATTGTAAGCCGGGTACATTGCCTTGTAAGCTTTCCTGGAAGCTGCTACGGGGTGCTTTATCATACAATGAAGTACTTACCATAGTAGCTGAACCTGTCAAAGAACTTTTTGTTTGCACGCCATAAGCCACTACCACCACTTCGTTCAATCCTTTGGAATCGTCTTTCAGCATGATGTTGAGAGGGGTGGTGTTGTTAACCGTCACCCGCTGTTCTTCATAACCGATGAAAGAACAGATCAACGTTGCTGAGGAAGGCGCTTCCATATGGAATGCTCCATTCTCATCTGTAGTAGTTCCCTTATTGAGCCCTGCAATACGCAAACTCACACCTGGCAACGGATGTCCGAAAACATCTGTTACTGTTCCGCTGATACGGATATTCCTGATCTCTTTGTTTTCAGGCGCTATTGCCACGAGGGTGGCAGAAAGCTGCTTAAACGTGAGGCCGGTGTTTTTCAGTATCTTCTTTAAAATATCTTCAGTCAAAGCATTGGTTTCATTCACCGACACTTTTTTACCTGCCGGAATAAGATCGTTGCGATAAACAAAACGGTAACCGCTTTTCTTTTCGATCATCTTCAGCAGCCGTGTCAATGGCAATGAATCTGCTTTGATGGAAATGCGACGATCCTGTTGACCGAAGACATTCCCCGTTATTTGCAAACAGGTAATAAGAATAATAAAGGACACCAGTTTCATTATCAGTACAACTTTTCCCTATGTTTTTAGACGCAAAAGGATTACATAATGTATGTTTTTTTTCCATACATTTAGGTTGTAAAAGGTCATAAAACTACGACAGGACTACATTGCCAAGTGAAGCTGACTGCCGTTTGATCTCAACAAAAGGGGTAAATGTTTGCAGCATTTGCCCTTTTTTTTATCTGAGAGGTATCGATTTTCTGTTGACTTTCCCCCTTTACTGGGTAATAAATACTTCATTGCTTACTATCCTGCAATGAAATGATGTTGTAACCTTCAGCGCTTCCAGTACTTCTGAAAACGATTCATTTTTAAAAGTGGCGGTGAAATGGTAGTCTTTTAATTTGCTACCGTTGAGATGGATTTTAATACCATACCAGCGTTCCATTTTCAGCGCAATATTTTCAAAGTTGTCGTTGTCGAACACGAGGTAGTTGTCGCACCAGGCGGTTTCCGCCACCATGCTGTCCTGCGTGTTACTGCGAATATTTTCTACCTTGTAGCCTGCTACGAGGTTGGGTTGGGTCAGTTTATCTGCTGGTGTATGTTCTAAGATGATCTTTTGATTAGGCGCCAGTTTCACATTCCTTTCCACGCCGTCGTACAGTGTTACTTCTACTGCGCCGGTGATGAGCGTAGCCTCTGTAGTATGATCTCCTGTGTATGCTCTTACATTAAAGGAGGTGCCCAATACTTTGATCTCCATTTTGGAAGTATGGATAGAAAAAGGTTTGGCTGCATTCTTCGCTACATCAAAAAACGCCTCTCCTTCCAAAGTAACTTCCCGGCTGCCCAGGTTGTTCATGTCAGGATCATAGGTTAAACGGCTGCCGCCATTGAGCCATACTTCCGTTCCATCGGGCAATTGTGCCCGGGAGCGGGAGCCATCGCGGGTATAAATGGCCGCCACCGCTGCTTTTCCGGCTTTTTGCGGATACTTTACTGATAAGAGATAAATACAATAGCCTCCCAGTACCACTACCAGTATGGAAAGAACAGCCACCCATTTGCGGAAGTTCCTTCTTACTCTTTTAACGGGCAATTCTTCCTGTGGAAACTCCTGTTGCATTCTTTCCAGGTGTTTATCCAGCGCACGTTCCGTTCTGGTTTCCCATTCTGTATTACCGGCCGGCTGGGGCCAGTTGCTTAATACGGATAATTTATATCTCAGATCCGGATCTTTCTGCAATGATGCTTCCAGTTCACGCAACTCCTCCATCGTGGCCTCGCCCGATACTTTCCTTCCCATCAAAAGCCATATTCTTTCCTGTTCCATGTGTATGATACAAAAGCATGATTATATAGAAGGACAAGTAAATTGCAGGAATCTACTACTCCGTCTGAAAAAAAATTTAAATTATTTTGTTTTAATGAAGGAGAGGTTAATTACCTCGCTGATTTTTTTGAGTGCCTGGGCCATGTGAACATCGATGGTGTTCACAGAAATATCGAGGATCTGGGCTACCTCTTTATATTTAAGACCATCTTCGCGGATCAGTTTAAAAATCATCTTCCTTTTGGGTGGGAGTGCATTTACGGCGGCTTCTATCCTTTTCACCATTTCCCCGGAAATGAAGATCTGCTCCGGCGTAGCGTAGCTAACGCTAATGTCTACCGTTACTTCATCGAGACTGAAATGCTGGGTACGGGCTTCCTTATTTAAGTAGTTAAGGGCTATATTTTTTGTAGATACATAGAGGTATACCCGGAGATTCTCTACCTGGAGCAGGCGTTCCCGCTGCTTCCAGACATTCATAAACACATCTGACGCAATTTCTTCCGCAGACTCCCAGGACTTCACAATGGAAAAGGCAAACTGACTCAGCGGTTTGTAAAACAACCTGAACAATGCTTTATAAGCCTGTTCATCCCCTAAAGATGCCACCCGTTCCACCAGTAGCTGTATATTAGCTTCTTCCCTCAATGATTTGGTTTTTGGTTGAAAGTTGATCCCTAAAGATAATACAGATTTTTTTTTAATTTGATCTTGTCTTACATCTTTTTTTGTATAATATGAATTGATTCTAAAGTATATAGACTTTACTGCTTTATTACCGCACTACTTTTTAAACATAAAATATACCGCGCCGATGAGGAAAAAAAACGAAACCAGGTAATTCCATCTCAGGGGTTCTTTGAGGAAAGTGACTGCAAAAATGCTGAAAACGGTGAGGGTGATCACTTCCTGGATAGTTTTGAGCTGGAAGCCGCTAAAACCCTCCTGGGCGCCGTAGCGGTTGGCAGGCACCATAAAGCAGTATTCAAAGAAGGCAATACCCCAGCTGATGAGGATCACTTTCCAGAGGGCAACATCCTGGTGTTTGAGGTGGCCGTACCAGGCGAAAGTCATGAAGGTATTAGAGATAGTGAGCAGAATGATGGTGCGCATGTGTGATTAAAAGTTTGCCCAAAACTATTATTTTTCTGGTTTCCAGGGAGAGATAGTGCATGGGGAGTGCATTAACAGTGCATCAATAGTGCATGAGGAGTGCATTGGAACAGTATTGATAGTGCATGGATAGTCCATGAGATACCCAAGTCCGAAGTATTGCAGAAGCATCCGGGAAGTAACTGGGATAGCACCCTGAGTGAGCGAATGAAAGTGCTGTCCTGCTTTACAGCGTTATACCGGTTAATAGAGGCCGCGTTTGTCATCTCCCAGAAAAAATAAGCACCCACCTGCAGCTAACCCAATCAATGCTCCAAAAATCAAAAGTAAAATCAGTATAATCAGCGTAATCCTGAGAAAGACAACATCCGCGCGCGCAAAAAAAAAGAGGGACCGTAAGAGGCCCCCCTGCATCAAACCAAAATGGGTTTTCCATCATGGACTGATTTTGTGTTGTTGGTTGCTATTTCATTATTAAAGACTATTGTTCTAATTTGATTTCGCCCAGATCGGTAGCTTTACCGTCTTCAACTTTTACATCTTTGATTACGGCATTTTTGTAAGGGCTTTTACCGAGAATAGTGATAGTATAAGCACCTGCTTTTGCAGCCGGGATGGTGAATGCACCCTGGGAGATAGCGCCTTTCAGCTTATCTGTGCCATTGTCTGCTTCTACTTCGGTAGCACTGTCGGCAGGCGTGATTTTACCAGTGATAGAACCACCTTCTACAGCCAGTACTTTCAGGGAATCTTTACCTTGTAAAGAGTCTACCTTCTGTAATGAGTCGATTCCGGTTAAAGAATCTACCTGCAAGGAATCCATTCCACTCAGGGAATCTACCTGTAAGGAGTCCATTCTCTGCAATGAGTCAATTCCGCTCAGGGAATCTACTTTCTGGAGAGAATCGATTCCCATTAAGGAATCTACTGTCATTAAGGAATCAAATCCTTTTAAAGAATCCAGGCGCTGTAATGAATCAACACTGAAAACCTTTACTGAATCGAGGCTAACAAGGGAATCTGTTGCAATTGAATCTACCATTGCAGCAGTGCTGTCTACAGATTTTACTGCGGTTACATCAGCACTTTTAAAAGCAGACATTCCGATTACCATTGTTGCTAAAGCGAGCGTTCCTACAATTGATTTTTTCATGGCATCAATTTTTTGTATGGTTAATATTTATGATGAATATCCCCGGCCCGGATGAATGTGCATGGTTTTTGTTATATGCCCTCATCGTTGGCTACCGTATATTAACAATACATCCGACAATTCACTTACCATTAGTCAAAGAAATGTTAAAGTGAAAAAAAGAATTATGAGACAGTATACTGGCTGCTTTCGTAATTAGTAATTTTAAAAATTATCTTCGCACTACGGAAACAAGACAAAAGATCAAAAGCATGTTGCAATTGAGTAACGACGAAATAGTAAAAGGCATCCGGAGCAGAAACAAAGATGTATTCGAAGCTGTTTTTAAACAGTTCGCCCCTTCTATGTATAATATAGCGGTCCGGTATGTAAAAGATGAAGACGACGCGAATGATATGGTACAGGATGTTTTCCTCAACTTGTGGAAAGGTGCGGAAAACCTGGATGAAAGAGCCCCTATTAATCATTATCTCGCAAGAGCTACTGTTAACACCTGTTTAAACCGCATAAAAAAAGAACAACGGAAAGAAGTATACGCAAAGGAGCAAATGCAAACCGCCAGCCCGTCAGAAAACAATCATTCCCTGCTGGAACACAAGGAGCTGGAAGCCAAATACCGCTCTGCCCTGGAGAAATTACCGGAACAATGCCGCCGTGTTTTTGAAATGAGCCGCCTGAAAGGCTTGTCGCCAGCCGAAATCGCCGAACAACTGAATATCTCTATCAATACAGTATACGCCCATTTGACCACTGCTTTAAAACGATTGCGGGTAGACCTTATTAATAAGTCGTAGAATGCGCCCGAAATTTTTTTTATTATCGCTTAATGGTATAACGTTCTCTGGTTGTATTACTAATAAGAAGCCATGAATAATCAAACAGACATAGATATAGTGATCCGTTACCTGGAAGATCCGGACAATGAGCAGCACAAAATGCAGCTCAACGAATGGATTCAACAGGATGCTGGTAACCTGGACATCTTCCTGGATATGAAAGGCATGTGGCACGGCGATCCGCTCCCTGCTGCCTCTGCTTTCGACACCCAGGGACAATGGCAGGCACTGGATACCATGCTGGATAAGGTTCCTGTAGTAGCTGCTGCGCTTCCTGCACAAAAGAAAAATACCCGCGTAATCAGGATGAACCACAGGTACTGGTGGGCCGCCGCCGCTGTGCTGCTCATTGCCGGCACCTGGACCTGGCTGGGGCCCGGCGGGTATAAAACCTACGCCACCGCCCGGCAACAGGATAGTTTGCGCCTGCCCGACGGTTCTATGCTGTACCTCAACGCTCATACACAGGTACGCTACGCCCGCGGATTTGGAAAAGATAACAGACAGATTAAAATAGATAAAGGAGAAGCCTTTTTTGATGTTACCAAAAACGATGCCCTCCCCTTCATTGTAAATGCCCCCGAAGTAGAAGTACAGGTACTGGGTACGGCCTTCAACGTAAAAGCCGCCAATAGTGGCGTTAAAGTATTCGTGCAGTCTGGAAAAGTAAGCGCCGCCTACAAAGGCACAGAGAAAAAGGTAATCCTTACCCCCGGTGTGGAAGCTTCTCTGAAACATAATGCCCGCGAAATAGATACCCGTATCCATAAAAAGAACAACAATATTCTGGCCTGGAAAACCCGGACCTTAACGTTCGACGATACCCCGCTCACAGAAGTGGCGGATGCCCTCGAAGATTTTTATAATGTACAGATCAACATCAGCAATCAGCAACTGGCTGATAAAAAACTGCTGGCTACCTTCCCCAACATGTCGCTGGATGAGGTACTGGACATTATGAGAAAAACCCTTCAAATTAACATTTCGCATAAAAACGACCTGGTAGACATCTACTAATGCGCGCCTGACCTTTTATTTATGCAGCAATTATTGCTACAGGCGCGTATCTCCAATTCCAGGTTTGGATGCGTGCCTGATTTTATTTTCGTTGTTATCCTGGTATTAGCCAATGCTGTAGCTATGGCGCAGAATCCTAATGCCCCTCCCAAAAAGATTTCCCTTCAGTTTACAAATGCCAGCCTGAAAACCGTGATCCGGGAAATAGAAAAACAAACAAAGTATACCTTTGCTATTTCTTCCGGAGAACTGGAAACCCGCCAGGGCGTTAGCTTACACGTTCACAACAGCCCCCTCCGGGAAGTACTGCCCAAGATATTTCCTCCTGCAAAATATAAAGTAGAGATAAAAGACGGACAAATCATCGTTATCCCGCTCAACGCCACTGCGGCTGATCTGACACCTCCCCGTAATAACAATTCCGATACTAATAAGTGGATCATTACCGGCTCCGTTTCAGATGGTATGCAGCCTTTAAGCGGCGTATCTATCCGGGAAAAAGGCACTACTAACGGTACCGCCACTACGGAAAATGGCAGCTTCAAAGTAGACCTGGCCAGCGGGCAGGCCATCCTCCAGGTATCCCTGATTGGCTTTGAAACCAAAGAGATTGCCGTGAGAGACAGAAGGAATATATCAGTATTGCTGCAACCCGATCTGCGCAAGCTCAACGAGCTGGTGGTACTGGGTTATGGCCTGCAGAAACGCGCCAACATCACCGGCGCCATTGCGCAGGTAGACGGCGTACGGCTTAGAAGTCGTCCGGTGGCCAACGTCATGGCGGCTTTACAGGGCACTGCCACCGGGCTGGTGGTAACGCGCAGTAACGGTCAGCCTGGCCGCGAAGGATTTAACATACAGGTACGCGGCGTGGGTTCTTCCTCCGGCAGCAATACCCCCGTGATCATCGACGGCGTACCCGGCTCCCTCGCCGTACTCAACCCCGACGATATAGAATCGGTATCCATCCTGAAAGATGCGGCTGCCGCCTCTATTTATGGCGCCCGCGGCGCAGGCGGCGTAGTGCTGGTTACCACCCGCACCGGGAAACCCGGCAAGCTGAAAGTGGATTTCAATACCCTCGGCGGATTTGAAACCCCTATCCGGTTGCCAAACCGGCTACCCTCCTGGCAATCGGCCGCCATGCAGAATACGGCCGCCGAAAATGCCGGTCAAACCGCCCCCTGGGACCCCCTGGAAATAGATTTGATGAAGAAAGGGAACCATTATGCGATCGACTATCAAAATCCTGACTACTACAAATACTATTACAACTACAATCCTTTACCGGTGCTTACCAAAAGCAGAACCGGTATCGAAAACTATAACCTGTCGGTAAAAGGCGGCGACAGCGCCAACCAGTTCTCCGCATCACTGGGCTATTTCGGCCGACAGGGACTATTTGCCGTTGGCCCGGACCGTACCCACCGCGTGAATGCCCGGGTGAACATGAACAACCGCTTCAGTAAACACTTCAGCCTGGAAACACGGCTGTCGTATGCGCAAACCAATACCTTCTCCCCTTCCCAGCCGGTAGAAGGCCCTAACGGCTTGCTGGCAGGCATTTTCCGCGGACCAGGGAATGTGCCGGTGTATGTACCCAACACCAGCAACTACGCCTATGGCGGCGCGTCGGGATACGCTGTTTTAGAAGATGGCGGCGAACGTGATGAAAAGAATAATTATATCGACGCAGTATTTACGTTGCGGGCCGACAGCCTCGCAAAAGGACTCACCCTCCGGCTTATTTACAGCCCGCAAAAACACACCCTGCAGGACAACCTGGGCCGCAACACCATTGCCCTATGGAACCGTGTGGATACCGCCATGCTGATACAGCCGCATAATATGCTGCAGAAGAGCAAGCTGGAGGCAAAAGGCGGCAATCTCCAGCTGCTGGCCGATTACGATATAAAAGAAGATAAACATAATATCCACCTGCTCGGCGGCGCCACACAGGAAACATATAACACCACGCAGAACACAGCAGCATCTTACAATATCACTCAGGCTGAAGTCAATTCCAATCACTTTAATAACGCGCCCGAATACACGCAGCTACTGGCCGCCAGCGGTTCTTTACTGTCGATATTTGGTAAGATGAGCTATAACTACGACAACCGCTACCTGCTGGAAGCAAACCTCATCGCATCGCGCTTATCACAGTACAGTACTTCCTTTATCGGCGGCGAACAGTGGCAGGCATTCCCGTCGTTCTCCGCCGGCTGGCGCCTGAATAACGAAACATGGTTTAACCGCGCGTTGCCTTTTTTCAATGAGTTCAAACTGAGGTGGTCATGGGGCAGATTGGGGAATATCAACAGCTGGAACAGTATCCCCAATGATGAACGGTTACAAACTTTCAGCTTTAATACCCTTCCGCGTTTTCTGCCCTTTGTATATAAGAACCCCATCATCCAGGCACAGGGATGGGAAAACATTTCTACCAACAACTACGGCTGGGATGCTACCTTATTCAGGGGCAGGCTGACTATCGCAGCAGATTACTTTATCAAACATAACCGGGACATGCAGATCCCGGTACTCACCGCCTCCACAGACGGCGCCTGGCCGCTGGATTTTCACCGTGGTGAAATGAAAACCTGGGGCTGGGAAATAAATATAGGCTGGCGGGACGACCAGGGCCCCTTTACCTGGTATATCAACGGGAACCTCTTTAACAGCCGGAATAAAGTACTAAGGAATGATAATGTGGCGCCACAGGCAGGCTGGAACCAGGGCATTGCCGGGTATCCTTACTCCTCCCTGTTTGGCTACGAGTCTGATGGCTACTTCCAGTCGGCTGCTGAAGTGAGCGCGCACGCCTTTCAGCATGAAAACACCGGTCCGGGCGATCTTCGCTACAAGGACATCAACGGCGACAACAAAATAGACAATGCCGACCTGGTATACCTGGGCAGCACCGATCCGCAACTCTCCTACGGTATCGACGCGGGTTTTGCCTGGAAAGGGTTCGACTTCTCTGTTTTCTTCCAGGGGGTGGCTCACCGCAAGGTGATGCCCGATCCGCGCTATAATCTTCCTTTTACCAGCAACTGGCAGCAGCCCTGGGATATCAACCAGGACTACTGGACGCCGGAAAACCCTCATGCGTTATTTCCACGGCTGTATCTCAACGACCAGCAGAATACCGCCCCTTCCTCCCACTGGGTGATGAACGGCGCCTATATCCGGCTGAAAAACCTGCAGTTAGGCTATACCTTACCTGCCAGCTGGCTGAAGAAAATATGGATTACTAACCTGCGTATTTATTTCTCCGGGCAGGATTTGTGGGAAACCACTAAAATGAAGATTAAATATTATGATCCGGAACAGGCGGGAGGTTATAACGGGAACGTATATCCGTTTTTCAGATCATATACACTGGGGTTGACTGTTGGCTTCTGATAATCAGAAGCCAACAGGGAATATTTTTACTACTCTGTTTTCTTTCCTGCGAGGAGGTACAATGCCGCCATACGTATAGCCACACCGTTTTCCACCTGGTCGAGGATGATGGACTGACCGGAATCCGCCACATCAGAATTTATTTCCACACCGCGGTTAATGGGTCCGGGGTGCATGATCACAATTTCTTTATTCAGACTATCGAGCAACTCGCGGTTTACACCGTATGCGAGGGAGTATTCGCGGAGAGAAGAAAACAGCGGGGTGTTTTGTCTTTCCAGCTGAATACGCAGCACATTCGCTACATCGCACCATTGCAGGGCTTCGCGGATATTGTAGCTCACATTTACGCCAAGTGCGGCGGCCATGTATTTCGGAATCAGTGTGGGCGGGCCGACCACCGTTACTTCTGCGCCCAGTTTTTTGAGGCAGTAGATATTGGAGAGGGCAACCCTGGAGTGCATGATATCGCCACAAATGGCCACCTTCCTGCCTTCCACGCTACCGAGCCTTTCCCGGATGGAGAAGGCATCGAGCAATGCCTGGGTGGGATGTTCATTGATGCCGTCGCCTGCATTGAGGATGGGCACGTTGATGTGCCTGGCCAGGAAATGCGGCGCACCGCTGGCAGAGTGGCGCATCACCACCATATCCACTTTCATGGACAGGATGTTGTTCACCGTATCTATCAGCGTTTCTCCTTTGGATACGGAAGATCCGGAGGCAGAAAAGTTAACCGTATCTGCACCCAGGCGCTTTTCCGCTAACTCAAAAGAGATGCGTGTGCGGGTAGAGTTCTCAAAAAATAAATTTACAATTGTTGTATCGCGTAGCGTAGGCACCTTTTTAATAGGTCTTTGTAAAACCTCCTTAAACTGGTCGGCTGTTTGAAAAATAAGCTCTATATCCTGGCGCTGCAGATCGCGAATTCCGAGTAAGTGTTTTACAGAAAGTGACATTAATGTGCAAATATAAAGGGTGAAATCTGAATTCTGAAATCCGGATTCATATTAGTCAATCAAAACTACTTCGTCTTTACCATCTCTTTCGTTCCACAACACCCTTACTTTCTGGGAAATGAGGGCATCAATGGTACGTCCGGTATAGTCCGGCTGAATAGGCAGCTGCCTGCTGAAGCGGCGATCGATCAGCGTGAGCAGCTCTACAGCCGCAGGGCGGCCAAAATCCAGCATCGCATCCAGCGCCGAACGGATTGTACGGCCGGTATACAATACATCATCTATCAACACTACCTTTTTATTTTCTATGGAAAAATCAATACTCGTTTCGTTGGGTACATGCAGGGTTTTACTCTGGTTAAAATCGTCCCGGTAAAAAGTAATATCCAGCTTACCGTAGTCGATACGCGCTCCTGGTAGCAATTTCAGCAAGGTCTGATGAATTCTGCCGGATAAATAAATTCCCCGGGGCTGTAATCCAATCAGCACGGTTTGCTCAAACTGTAAGTTATTTTCTATCAACTGATGACAAAGCCTGTCTATTGTAATAGCCATTTGCCTGCCGTTTAGTATGGTTTTCAAAACACAACGTTTTAGGGGCCAAAAATAATGATTAAATGCTACAGATAAAAATATGACAGGTTGCTGCCCTTCTCTTCGTACTTTAGTAGTATCAATAATCGGGGTATGAAACTTTTAAAGATCATTTTCGCTATGACCGCCTTTCTGCAATTATGGGGATGTAAATCCCAGGGACAACTGAAAACAGGAGATAAAATTCCGGCCTTCTCCTTACAGGATCAGAACGGGAAAACTTTTGATATCAATACAGTACTCGGTAAACAACCATTGGTCATTTACTTCTATCCAAAAGACGAAACCAGTGTATGTACAAAAGAAGCCTGTTCTTTCCGTGATTCGTACCAGGACTTCCAGAAATACGGCGCAATGGTAATTGGTATCAGTGCGGATAACGTGGCTTCGCACCGCAGTTTTGCCACGCATCATAACCTTCCCTTCACTTTGCTCAGTGATCCGAAAAATGAAGTGCGCAAATTATTTGGCGTGCCTAAAACCTTTGTGATACCGGGCCGGGTAACTTATATTGTAGATAAGAATGGCGTGATTGTGCATGAATTTAATTCGCTGCGCGATGGAGAGAAACATGTAACAGAGTCGCTGGCGGCGTTGCAGAAGTTGCAGTAAACTACAATTTCCTCATATCCTTAAACGTAGAAATCTCTTCTTTAAGCGCAAACAGCTGCATGCCCCATATGATCCCAAGTACCAGCGCAAAAGCTACCAGCGCCAGGGATAAAGATACCTGCATAAAGCTACCTTCTTCGCGGTTTGTAAGGGTAATAACGCGGATAAGGGCAATGAGGCCCACGCCAAAAAAGATGGCTGCTTTAGTGCCTTTCTTACGGAGTTGTTTCTTAAAATACTCATCAAAAGCGCCGGCGGCAGCGATACTGGCGTCGGGTTGCGGCGTTCCGTCGGCAAGCAGTAATTGTTCGAGGTCTGCTACGCGGTAGTGCTCATGGTGTTCTGAGAAGTATTTTTGTAAGATATCTGCCTGCATAATTTCCTGGATACTGAATGAAGATGCAAGGTACAAAAAAGGCGATGGATATAAATCCACCGCCTGCATATAAATCATGAACATTTACTAAGCTTCTTTCAGGAACGGGTACCGGTAATCGGTAGCCGGTACAAAAGTTTCTTTGATGCTTCTGGCGCTTAACCAGCGATAGAGGTTCAGCATGGAGCCGGCTTTATCGTTGGTTCCGGAAGCGCGGGCGCCGCCAAATGGCTGCTGTCCTACTACTGCGCCGGTTGGTTTGTCGTTGATGTAGAAGTTACCGGCACTATTTACGAGTGTGCGGGTGGCCAGTTCTACTGCGTAACGGTCCTGTGCAATAACTGCGCCGGTTAAAGCGTACCCGGAAGTACTGTCTACCACCTGCATGATTTCTTCAAATTTCTCTGCGTCATACACGTGGATCGTTAATACTGGTCCGAAGATTTCCTCACACATGGTGATGTATTTCGGATCGGTAGCTTCGATGACGGTTGGCTCAATAAAGTAACCTTCCCCTTTGTTGTAATTACCGCCGGCAATGATTTTTACGGCCGGATCTTTCTTCGCATTGTCGATGTATTGGGCGATCTTATCAAAAGAGCGTTCATCGATCACTGCGTTGATGAAGTTGCTGAAATCTTCTGTGGTTCCCATTTTCATGGTTTTCAGTTCCGCAACCAGTTTGGATTTTATATCGTCAGCAAGATTGTTTGGTATGTATGCGCGGGAAGCGGCAGAGCATTTCTGACCCTGGTATTCAAAAGCGCCGCGGGCGAGAGCGGTAACGGCAATATCAACGTCCGCTGATTTGTGGATCAGTACGAAGTCTTTACCACCTGTTTCACCAACGATGCGTGGGTATGCTTTGTATTTGTGAATGTTTTCGCCGATGGTTTTCCACATGGTCTGGAATACGCCGGTAGAGCCGGTGAAGTGGATACCTGCGAAGTGAGGATCTGCGAAGCAAACGTCGCCTACAACGGGGCCATTAGCATACACAAGGTTGATAACGCCACCGGGCAGCCCTGCTTCTATCAATACCTTCATGATCACCTGTGCTGCAAACACCTGTGTATTGGCTGGTTTCCATACTACTACGTTACCGCACATAGCGGCAGAAGCAGGCAGGTTACCGGCAATAGCGGTGAAGTTGAAAGGAGTAACGGCGAGTACAAACCCTTCCAGCGGGCGGTATTCTACCCTGTTATGGATGCCTGGAGCGCAAACCGGTTGCTGGCGGTAAATTTCACTCAGGAAGTGTACGTTGTAGCGGAGAAAGTCGATCAGTTCACATGCGCTGTCAATTTCAGCCTGGTAAGGATTCTTACTCTGGCCCAGCATGGTGGCGGCATTGATATGATAGCGGTATTTGGTGGCCAGGAGTTCGGCAGCGCGCAGGAAGATGCCGGCGCGTTGTTCCCAGTCCATATTGGCCCATTTTTCACGTGCCTCCAGCGCTGCTGCGATGGCGGATTTCACATGAGAAGCGTCGCCCATATGGAAGTGACCTAATTTGTGTTTGATTTCGTGTGGTGGGCGCAGATCAACGGTGTTTCCGGTGCGGATTTCCTTACCACCGATATACATAGGTATATCTGCTACTTCGCTTTTAAAGGCGGCTAATTGTTTCTTTAATGCAATTCTCTCAGCAGAACCGGGTGCATAAGATAACACAGGCTCATTAGCAGGCGCTGCGTACTCAAAGTATCCTGTATTCATGGTATCCTAATTTTTATATTTGTTTATTTGATCATTTGTAAACCCGGAGGCAAACAAACAATCAAATAAACAAATGACTACGAGTATTGTTTCCGCAGCAAAATTAAGTGATACAACGCCTACGCGCTTATTAATAATTAGTCGATACTTATTAATTATTGTCCTCTTCCTTCTGCATCATCAGGTATGCTTTCACAAATCCGTTCAGATCGCCGTCCATTACAGGTCCTACATTGCCTACTTCAAAGTCGGTGCGGTGGTCTTTGATCATCTTATACGGATGGAATACGTATGATCTGATTTGTGATCCCCATTCGATTTTACGTTTGTTGGCGTTGGCTGCATTTTTCAGTTCTTCCCTTTTGCGGATCTCTTCTTCATACAGGCGTGATTTCAGCATGGTGAGCGCTTTTTCGCGGTTCTCCCCCTGCGTACGTGCCTGCTGACATTCGATGATGATACCGGATGGGATATGTTTCAAACGTACGGCTGTTTCCACCTTGTTTACGTTCTGTCCGCCCTTACCGCCTGAACGATAAAATTCCCATTCCAGGTCTGCCGGGTTTACTGCAATCTCGATAGTATTGTCTACTAACGGATAAACATATACGGAGGCGAAAGAAGTATGTCTGCGTGCATTGGAATCGAAAGGTGAAATACGAACCAGGCGGTGTACGCCGCTTTCCGCTTTCAGGTGGCCATATGCAAAGTCGCCATCAAATTCCAGCGTAGCGGATTTGATACCGGCGCCGTCACCATACTGCGTATCAATTTCTGATACTTTCCATCCCTGCTTTTCACCATACATGCGGTACATACGCAGCAGCATTTCGGCCCAATCCTGGCTTTCCGTGCCGCCTGCACCGGAGTTAATGGTTAATACAGCGGGCATTTCATCTTCCGGCTGGTTGAGGGTAGATTTAAATTCCAGGTCGTCCAGCGCTGCTACTGCAGCATTGTAAGCCTGTTCTACCTCTTCTTCCGTAGCTTCTCCTTCTTTGAAAAAATCGTTCAGTACAGCGCTGTCGTCAATAGCAGCGTTTACCTGATCGTAAAGGTCTACCCAATATTTGTTCACCTTTATTTCCTTCAGAATCGAAGTGGCCCTTACGTTGTCGTCCCAGAAACCAGGCGCCAGGCTTAATTGTTTGTCGTTTTCTATTTTTGCTAATCGGTCAGGTACGTTAAAGAAAACCTCCCAGGACATATAAACGGTCCCTCATAGCTTTAAGTTGCTCAGCTGTCATAGCTGGCAAAAGTATGGAAAAAATGGAGATATATACTAACGGCCTTCAAACTTTGTTTTGATTGTTTACTTTAGCATAATTTTTGTGTTGTAACATGGTAACCATGTCAATAATATTATAAAAAGCACCCATCTGTTATGGTGAGCCACGAAACCCTCCACTTTAAGAACCGGTCCATCTTCAACACACTAGGTTTTATTATTATGATAGCTGCAAACGCGCTGGCAGTGCTGCTTCCCATCAATGGTAGAACCACTGCGCAGATTTCGGAAGAATATCCTAACCTGTTTATACCGGCAGGAATCACCTTTTCTATCTGGAGTGTTATCTATCTTTCTTTAACAGCTTTTATCATATATCAATTATGGTTATCTTTTTCCAATAAAGAACCGGCAACGCTGGCATATGTGATGCGGCGTATGAAAGACTGGTTCCTCATTTCCTGTGTGGCCAACGCCTGCTGGCTGTTTGCCTGGCATTATCATCTCATACCGGTGAGCGTGGCTATCATGGTAATCCTCCTGATTTCGCTGATCATCATACATCTCAACTTTGGTATAGGCATCGCTTCTGCTACGCTGACGGAGAAGATCTTCATTCATATTCCTTTCAGCATCTACCTCGGGTGGATCTCTGTTGCCACCATCGCCAATATCACCGCGCTGCTGGTATACGCCGGATGGGAAGGCAACCGTCATGCCCAGGTGCTGTGGGCCATTGCCATGATCAGCCTGGGCACCCTGCTGAGTATAGGCATGGTACTGCTGCGCAACAATATCACCTATGCCCTTGTTATTGTGTGGGCTTTCTATGGCATCCTGCTGAAAAGAAGGGCCGCTGATGTAATGGACGAGAACTCCATCATCCATACCTGCATTATTGCTATTGGCGTGATCGCTATAACAATTTCCTGGCAATTTTACAGGAAACAGAAATCATAAATCTAAAAGATTATTTTTGATGCGCATTTAATATATACACGACTATGTTTCCATCTACCAATCCAACAACCACCAAATCGTGGGACGCCTTAAAGAAACATGCTGAAGAAATGAAGAAGGTACATATGCGTGCCTTGTTTATGGAAAACAAAGAACGCTTCAGCGAGTTTTCCCTGAAATTTGAAGACATCCTTTTCGATTATTCCAAGAATATTATTACGGAAGATACCCGCAGCCTGTTATTAGGACTGGCAGCAGAGTGCGGCGTAGCCGATGCGATCAAAGCAATGTTTGGTGCAGAAAAAATAAACGTTACAGAAAACCGTGCCGTGCTGCATACCGCTTTACGCAACACCTCCGATAAACCTGTTTTACTCGATGGCCGCGACGTAATGCCCGATGTAAAAGCAGTGCTGAACAAAATGGATCATATCTGCCGCCAGATCCACTCCGGCGAATGGAAAGGATACACTGGCAAGCCTATACGTTATATCGTGAATATTGGTATCGGTGGTTCCGACCTCGGCCCGGTAATGGTTACAGAAGCCCTGAAACCTTACTGGAAGCCTAACATACAAACCTATTTCGTGTCTAACGTAGACGGTACACACATCGCGGAAACACTGAAAAAAGTGACACCGGACGAAACCCTGTTCCTCATCGCCTCCAAAACGTTTACCACGCAGGAAACGATGACCAACGCACACACTGCACGTAACTGGTTCCTGGAACACGCGGAAGATGAAAAATTTGTGGCTAAACATTTCGCCGCTTTATCTACCAACGAAAAAGCGGTAACCGCCTTTGGTATCGATCCTAAAAATATGTTTGAATTCTGGGATTGGGTTGGCGGCCGCTATTCCCTGTGGTCTGCTATCGGCTTATCTATTGCACTCACCATCGGGTTCGACAACTTCATCCAGTTACTCGATGGCGCCCATGCGGCAGACAGGCACTTTGCCGACACTCCTGCGGAACAAAATATACCCATTATCATGGCGCTGATCGGCCTGTGGTATGGCAACTTCTTTGGCAGCGCCACAGAAGCCATCTTGCCGTACGACCAGTACATGCACCGCTTTGCCGCTTACTTCCAGCAAGGTAATATGGAAAGCAACGGTAAGTCCACAGATCGTACAGGCCATACCGTTAGTTACGAAACCGGTCCTATCGTTTGGGGAGAACCAGGCACCAACGGTCAGCACGCGTTCTATCAGCTTATCCACCAAGGTACCCGCCTGATCCCGTGCGACTTCATCGCACCTGCCATCAGCCACAACCCTATCGGTGATCATCATGTAAAACTATTGTCGAACTTCTTTGCACAAACAGAAGCGTTGATGAATGGCAAAACAGAAGCAGAAGTACGTGCAGAACTGGAAAAGTCCGGCGCCCCTGCAGCAGAAATTGCGAAGATCCTGCCATCGAAAATTTTCCCTGGCAACCGTCCCACCAACTCCTTCCTGGTAAAGGAAATAACACCGCGCTCACTGGGCTCGCTGATAGCGCTGTACGAACACAAGATCTTTGTGCAGGGCGTGATCTGGAACATCTACAGCTTCGACCAATGGGGTGTGGAACTTGGTAAGCAATTAGCCAGCAAGATATTGCCGGAACTGGAAAACAACGACATCATACTGAACCATGATGCCAGTACGAATGGACTGATCAACGCTTGGAAAGGCATGCGTACGGCGTAGTTGTTCGCCTTCGGCGAACGCGGATTTTGTCTTTCCCGGGATTACGCTGATTATACTGATTTAGGGATTTGATCATTTGGATTCTAAAGGATTCGGGGAGATATAAGCGAAAATATCCGCTTGTATCTCCCCGAATTCTTTAAAATCCTTATAAAATCAAAAAAAGTAAAATCAAGGTAATCAGTATTATCAGCGTAATCCCGGGAAAGACAAACTTCGCGCGCGCAATAAAAAACCCCCGGAGAAATCCGGAGGTTGCCTATTATTTTTTGTGAAAATCTCTAAGTAAAAATCTTACCATTTGTCTACCTCATCAGAGCTATGTGAAGCCGGGGCGGCTACTGACGCCTCAACAGGTACTTCCACCTCTACAGGGACTACTGAAGCGCGAACTTCAGATCCATCTGCTTCTGTTTCGTCCTGTTCTTCCTGCACATAATCATGGTTGTAGGCATCAAAGTCGAAATCGGGCATCAACTCAGTTTTAACATAGTTGATGGTTTCGGTTAGTGCGTTCAGGAACTTGTTGAAGTCCTCCTTGTACAGGAATACCTTGTGCCTGTCATAACCGTTGTCATTAAAACGCTTCTTACTTTCTGTTATAGTAAGAAAATAGTCGTTTCCCCGAGTGGTCTTTACATCAAAGAAGTACGTTCTTCTTTTGCCCGCTTTCAATCGTTTAGAAAAGATGCTATCATTGTTTCTTTCCTGTTGATTGTTGTTTTCGTACGCCACAGTTGATAGATTTAAGTGTTAACGAATCAAATCCTGTTACAATAAGAGACAAATATACTATTGTTTTACAAATATCAAAATATTTTTAAATGATTTTGAAAAATCATAAAAGCCGCGTGTAACGGGCTGCGGCAGGGCATATACAAGCACATGATTGCTATTCACTTACACTTTCATCGTCGCCGGATTGCTGACGCGCGTACAGCTCTGCGTAGTATCCATTCAATGACAGTAAATCATTATGTGTCCCCTGCTCTACAATCTTTCCTTCATCGAGTACGATTATGCTATCGAACTCAAACAAGGCAAAGATCCGGTGAGTGATAATAATGGCTGTTTTGTTTTTCAGATAGGCATACAGGTTACCTATAATCTCTTTTTCGGTGCGGGCATCTACGGCCGACAGGCAGTCGTCGAAAATAAGGATATTGGGGTCCTTGATCAGCGCCCTTGCAATGGAGATCCGCTGTTTCTGTCCCCCGCTGAGCGTTACGCCCCGCTCCCCGATGGCGGTATCAAAGCCCTCGTTAAAGCCCAGGATGTCTTTCTCCACAGAAGCCTGCCTGGCAGCGGTTTGCACCGTTTGGATGCTGGCGCTGGGGTCGCCAAAGCGAATGTTATTGGCAATGCTGTCGGAAAACAGGAACACATCCTGCGGCACATAACTGATCTGGCCACGCAAATCGGCCAGCCGGAGGTGACGGATATCCTGGTCGTCTACCATCACCGTCCCCTCCTGCGGATCGTACATCCGGATCAGCAGCTGCGCCAGCGTACTTTTACCGGAACCCGTTCTCCCAATAACCGCCACCTTCTGCCCCGGTTTGATATGCAGGTTAAAATGGCTGATGGCGGTAATCCCCGTATGCGGATAAGTAAAGGTTACATTCTCCAGGCGCACCCCTCCTTTCAACTTCACCGTTTTCGCATCCGGTTCATCTTTAATAGCAGGCGCTATCTGTAAAAATTCGTTTATACGTTGCTGTGAGGCCGCCGCACGCTGGATCATAGACGCTACCATCCCGATAGAAAAGAACGGGAACATCAGCATGTTTACGTAGATCACAAACTCCGCCAGGTTACCCACCGTAATATTCCCCTGGATCACCTGGATACCGCCAATGAAAATAGTAAGGATCACACTCAGGCCTATCATCAGCGCCATTGTGGGTTGAAACAGGGCGTCTGTTTTGGCAAGACTGATAGAGCTGTCTTTATACGCTTCACTGGCTTCCTCAAAATGACGCGCGCTCGCATCTTCCTGGATATATGATTTTATTACGCGGATACCGGAATAAGATTCCTGCGCAATGGAAGTAATATTGGATAGCTGCGCCTGGATCCGTTCACTTTTGCGGTGAATGATCCTGTTCACATAATAAATGGTTAAGGCAAGAAAAGGTAATGGCGACAAGGTATACAGCGTCAGCAACGGGTTTACCTGCAACATCAGGTATACAATGATCACAATAAGAAATAAAGTACGGGATGCGTACATAATAGCGGGCCCTACGTACATACGTACCCGTGATACATCTTCCGTAATACGGCTCATCAGGTCACCGGTACGATGCATCTTAAAAAAGTTAAGATCCAGCTGCTGATAATGCTGGTAAATTTCATTCTTCAGATCATACTCGATATGACGGCTCATCACAATCAGCGTTTGCCGTTGCAGGAACAAAAAGAATCCGCTCAGTAATGCAAAGAGCAGGATGCTCACCCCGTAAAACGCCAGTACATGCGTGAAATCCGCCCGGAATGCCACTTTCAGCGTGGTATTATCCAGCAACCGGTACTCGTCGATATTATGCGCCAGCAGGTCAAAAATCTGGCGTACCATGATAGGCTGGAAAACACTGAATACAATGGATATAGCAGAAAACAACAATCCCAGGATCAGCAGCCATTTATTGGTAAGAAAGTATTTATTAAGTGCGGCAAGGTGTTTCAATGGTTGTCAATTTGCAAACAAAAATAAGGCATTCAAAGCATATAGCTATAAAGGAGAAGACCCGGGCAGATAATCGCTCCGCCCGGGTCTTCTCTCAAAAAATATATATTTTACTTCGCAGTGAAAGATCCCAGGATCTCTTCCAGCGCCGGTTCATATTTCACCAGGTCGTTGGCGGATGTAGTGAGAGTAATAGCGTAAGCGATATTATTTTTTACCAGGATGGTTACCTCTCCGTTAAGCAGGGTGCCACTTTCGCGGTGGGCATACTGGCATTTCATCCATTTGGCTTTTACGCCGGTAACGGTACGTTCGCCGGTAGCCATCTTTTTATAATCCATGAAGAAATTCTCCATTTCTTTTTGGGTGCTTTCCATCACCTTATCCAGCGTAAATCCTTTCTTCAGTTCCTGTGTAACGATATTTACATTGGCCTGAAAGGTGCTGTCGCCGGTGACCGGCGCCATCATAAAGGTGTATTCAATCCGGCTCATCACGGTATCTATCTTCGTCCAGCCGGTGGGAGTATTTACCGTAAAGGTGCCTCTGCCGGCATTCATGCCCGGCGATTTTCCCGCCAGTTCCAGTACTTCTTCGCTGCTTAATTCTTTAGGGGATTTGGACACATTGTTGCAGGCTGCAAAGCTTAACAAACAAACTGCTGCGGAGATCAATTGTAGTTTCATCGTGCACAAAGGGATAAAAACCGCTCCGGCGTTGCTCCGGAGCGATTGAGTGATTATAAACTTTTTAGTGCAGCTATTATCCTGGATTCTGCATCCGCAGCCGCTACTTCTTCTTTCACAAATTTCTGACCGGTTATATTTTCAAACAGTTCGATGTAACGTTCGCTTACGCTTGTTACAAATTCATCTGTCATTTCCGGTACCTGCTGACCATCTTTACCCTGGAAGCCGTTTGCCATCAGCCATTCACGTACAAATTCCTTGCTGAGCTGTTTCTGCTGGGCGCCGTTTTTCTGGTTCTCTTCATAACCTTCCGCGTAAAAATAACGGGAAGAATCAGGGGTATGAATTTCATCGATAACATAGATTGTATCGCCGATCTTACCAAATTCATATTTGGTATCCACCAGGATCAGTCCGCGTTTGGCGGCCATTTCCTTACCTCTTTCAAATAATGCGAGGGTATACTTTTCAAGTTGTTCGTAGTCTTCCTTACTTACCAATCCCTGTGCAATGATCTCTTCACGGGAAATATCCTCATCATGTCCTTCATGCGCTTTGGTAGTTGGAGTGATGATGGGCGACGGGAAGAAGTCGTTTTCCTTCAGTCCTTCCGGCATGGTTACACCACACAGTACACGTTGACCGGATTTGTAAGTTCTCCAGGCGTGACCGGTGAGGTTACCGCGTACCACCATTTCCACCGGGAAAGTTTCGCATTTCAGCCCGATAGTTACATTTGGCAGCGGAGAAGATTTCACCCAGTTAGGAACGATATCCTTAGTCGCTTCCAGCATAATGGCCGCAACCTGGTTCAATACCTGTCCTTTGTAGGGAATCGGGCGTGGCAGTACCACATCAAATGCAGAGATACGATCGCTTACTACCATTACCATCAGCCTGTCATCAATGGTGTAAACATCACGTACTTTCCCTTTGTAAAAGGCAGTTTGACCTGGTAATTTGAAACTTGACTCTAACATGAATAAAAAAATATTAATAATTAAAGATGAAAATCACGAGATGCAAAAGTAATCAGGAATCAGGTGAATTATTACGATGACGCGTTTTTTTTCTTAGCGGATGTTGTCTTTCTCAGGATTACGCTGATTATACTGATTACCTTGATTTTACTTTTTTTGATTTTATAAGGATTTTAAAGGATCCGGGGAGAACAAGCGGATATTTTCGCTTATATCTCCCCGGATCCTTTAAAATCCAAATGATCAAATCCCTAAATCAGTATAATCAGCGTAATCCTGAGAAAGACAATATCCGCATCACAACTGCCGGCTGTTGCCGGCGTAAGGCCGGAGCAGGCTGATGATCACTTCATTCTCGGCGTAAGGGGTAAGATAATCCCGCACGTGTGCTGCTTCGGCGGTATTTACTTCTGCCGGCACATAACCCATTCCGTAGAAACGGCCTTTCTCCATCAGGATACAGCTTTTCTCGCTGCTGTTGCGGCCTTTGTCAACGATAATCACAGAGGGCTGCTGTTCCTGTAAAAATGCAATCGCCGCTTTCATGCGCTCATTGTAGCTTTCGGGCAATTCTACCTTTTGGCAGGCGCCCTTGCACGTACCGGCAGTAATGCCTGCACAGGTACCATCGCCCTTTTGCAGGAAGCAGAGCCTGGGGCACAGCTGGAATTCCTTTATCAGGGAACGTAACAGGCGGTGGCCATCTATCAGCAGGTTAAAGCTATGTACCGGGTGCGAATACTTCCGCTTCTTTTCTATGGCCAGCCGCAGGTATCCCTGTTGGTCTTCAAACAGGTAAAATCCATACCTGAACTCCACCCGTTTCTGGGCGTAGTTGAAAACAGGCCACAAGCGCTTTATTTCCACCGACTCCAGGATGCAGGCCATCAGCTCTGTAGCCGTTTCCTGGCAGGAAATGCGATGGATGGTGCGCAGGAAATTCTGTCGCTGGCGGCTGGTACTATGCCCGGTAAAGTGGCTGTTCACCCGTTTAGCCAGGTCCTTTGCTTTACCTACGTATACTACTTTGTCTTTGTGGTCGTGGAAATAATAAACACCGGGGTGAGCCGGCAATCCCTTCACCTGTTCCGGTGGCAGGTTAGGCGGCAGGAACTGTTCCTTTGATCCCACTTTCAGCATGGAAGCAATCACCTTCTCTTTATCATTGGCCAGCAGCATTCCAAAAAGCACGGTGGTGGCTTCCGCATCGCCACCGGCCCGGTGCCGGCCATTTACCGGTATGCTGAAATGACGGCAGATATTACCCAGGCTGTATGATTTCAGCCCCGGGAATATTTTGCGGCCCAGCCGTACCGTGCACAGCTTCTTTGATTGCAGATCGAAACCTGCATTCCCCAGCTGGTGCTTTATAAAGGAGTAATCGAAGTTTACGTTATGGGCTACAAAGATCCGGTCTTTCAGCAGATCATATAATAAAGGAGCGATGGCCTCAAAAGGAGGTGCATCCGCTACCATGCTGTTGCTGATACCTGTTAGTGATTCTATATAATATGGAATGGGGATTCCGGGGTTTACCAGGGTTTGGTAATGCTGCGTCACTTCGTTCCCGTTATACAGGAAAACGGCGATCTCCGTTATACCATTGGCGCTGGCATGCCCGCCTGTCGTTTCAATATCTACAATTGCATACATCAGCTACAAATATATGGATTGTTACCGCTTATTCAAGCGCCTTAATCCAAGTAAGGCCAGCAGGGTATAAAACCCGGAGAGCGCCACCAAATGCAATACGGAAGCCACATTATCCCCCAGGGTACCGCCCATTTGTACGATGGACTGGTACACCCTGAGAAAGGGTGTGGTGGGCACCATCGACGATAACCACTGCAGTGGTACCGGCAGCGATTCATACGGCCACGCATAACCGGCGATGAGGAATACCGGGTACGTGGAAAACACCATCATCTGTGCCGCCATCAGCTGGCTGCGGAACATGCTTCCCAGCCATATCCCCAGCGGGATCAGCGTAAAAAAGAAAAGAAAGAAAACCACCGCCACATCCAGCACCCGTCCGCGGAACGGGATGTTCAGGGTGGTATAGTTAACGGTCATAAAGAAAAAAGCATAACAGCAGAAAAGCAGCATATAAAAAAGCCCTTTCCCCCAAAGAGTGGCCGACAGGCTGCCACCGCCGGTTTTCACCAGTTCCGGTACGCGCCCTTTTTCTTTGTCGAGCGCCATACTTTCCGAAAGGCCGATCAGCAGCGTTTGTTGTAATATCAGCGCCAGCAGCCCCGGTAAAAGGAATGCCCCGTAACTGGAGCGGGCATTATACATTGGCCGGTAGTCAAGATTCACCGGCTGGGTTTCCCGCAAAGCCATCTGTGCATTCAACCCCTGCATTTCATTATACTTCAGCCGTATCCCCGCCCCTACGGTGAGCGCCAGCGTGGTAATACCACCGGCCAGTTCGCTGGAAGGCAGGAACCGCGCAGCATTCACAGCCAGCACAATATCGGCCTGTTGCAGGGCCAGTACTTTTTTCTCTACGCCGCGGGGAATATACAGGTAGCCCTGGCATTCGCCATAGTACATTTTGTCCTGTGCATCCTGTAAGTCCCTGGCGCCTGTTATCGCTGCAATCTGCATTTTATCCAGCTGCTGCAGGAAGGCGCGGGATAGTTCACTTTTGTCGTCGTCCGCAACGGCCAGTAATACTTTCTCTTCTACCTTATAACTATAAATACTGCCATAGAAAAAAGCATACAGGAGCGGCGCTATCAGCAGGGTAAGCAACAAACTGTGGTCGGTAGCCACCAGCCTCACTTCCCGCAGGAACAACCGGCTTATATGTTGAAAAAAATCACGCATGCTGTAAAGAGCGTTTATTCAGTTTCCGTTGCAGGAACAATAATGCCACCGGGAAGGTAACTGCTATATAAATCAGCAGCTGCCCGGCTTCCTTATATACATAATGCATAGGCAACTCCATAAAATACGCTTTAAAGAATCCATCCAGGAAAGGCGTAAAGGGCATCAGCCAGGCGTAGTACTGGTCGTACCACGGCATGGCCCAGCGGGGAAAAGTAAAACCACTGAATACAAAAGCCGGGGAAGTATAGAACAGCCCCAGATCGCAGGCCACCATTACATCGCTCACAATGGCAGACACCATCAGGCCGATGCTGATACAACCCATAATCAGCAGCGTAAATAGTAGGAACAACGGCCATGAGCCACCTATCTTTCCGTGTGCAAAAAGCGGGAATACGATACAAGTTACCAGGATGTAATGCAGCCATCCCACGCTGAGGTGCGCCAAACCCTTGCCCAGCAATACATTGGAGGCAGAGCCATTGGCCATTGCATTCAGTTCTGCAAAGGTGCCTCTTTTTTCTTCGAGGTTCAAAGCAAGCACCGTTACCATGATGATCATCATCTGAAGCGCTACCGCTATTAATCCCGGCACCAGGTATTGCTGGTAATTGTACTGCGGATTATAAAGCAGGTAAGACGTGAGCCGGATGGGTTGTACCAGCGCCATCGCCTTACCGGCGGGCATGCCTGTTTTTACAAACTTCTGTAACGTAACGCCCGAACCGGCTGTAATCAATACTTTGGCGGCATCTTTATAGATCAGTTTAGCCGTTACTACGGCGGCGGTATTGGTGTACACGGTAATATATACCGGTTGACGGCTTTTGATATGGTCATCCATTTTCTCCGGGAAATGGATAGCGCCCTGGATGATGCCCTGTTCCATCATCTTCTGCAGGGTGGCTTCATTATCTACCTGCTGCGTGATGTGGATGCTCTCCGTTTGCTCCAGCATAAACGAAAACTTACGCGACAAAGGCGAATGCGATTCATCCCAGATGGCCACCGGCAAATCGCGGGCAAACTGGTTATTATAGATATAACCATACAGCAGGCATACCAACGGCGGCAATACCAGCAATACAATGTAGTGCTCCGGGAGGGTAAGTATGCGCTTCCATTCCCTGATCATGATATGGATGATGGAACGCATCATGGCAAATTCATGGAGGCAGTCATACCAGGGCGTAAGCCTTTGATAGCCGCCTGGTTAACGGGTTTCAGATCTACCGTAAAAGTGCGCAGTTCAAATTTGCCCTGTTCTTTTACCGGTACCCAGTTGGCGAAAGTGAGAGAGGGCGCTACTTTATATACCTCGGCCTCAAAATTTTCAGGATCACATCCCGGTACCCGCACGGACATGCGGGCGCCTAAAGGGAAACGCTGCATATCATCCTGGCGCACATTATACGTAATATGATAGGTGGCCGGTTTCTGGATCGTCATCAGCGGATAACCGATGGCCACTATTTCGCCTTCTTCTATTACCATAGAAGTGATAATGCCATCTGATGGCGCATGTATATAAGTATTGTCAGATAGTGCTTTGGTGAGTTCATAGCCCTGTTCCGCCTGCCGTACAATGGCTGAAGCGGTGGTGATCAGTTCCGGCCGGCTGCCCTGTTGCAACATATCCATATTTAGTTTGGCCGTTTCCATTTCTTTTTTGGCGGCCTGTAATTTGAAATATACCAGGTCTTTTTCCTGCCCTGAAATTACCTCATCATTAAAGAGGTTTTGCATACGCTGATAGGTTTTCTGCATCAGCTCATACTGCTGCTGGGTAATATTGTAGAGGTTATCGGCTGCTTTGATGGCTTCCGGGCGGGCGCCTTTCTGCAACAGCGTGAGCTGTCCTTTTGCCGCATCAATGGCAGCCTGCGCCTGGTTGCGGATGGCATTGATTTCGGTAGAGCGGAGCACACCCAGCAACTGTCCCTTGCGGATGGTATCGCCCTGTTTTACCAGGAGACTATCCAGGCGGCCGGGGAATTCTGCCGCCACATCCACATAATCGGCGTCCACCATGCCTATCATTGATTTATCTGCAGCTGCAGGCTTCTTTACAAAGAAGATCAGTGCGATCACCAGGATAGCAATGGGGATCAGCAGGGCCCAATAATTTTTTAATACAGCTCTCATGAAAAAATCTGTTTATCTGTCAACATACTCTGCAAATTGTTCCGGTGTACCTATTACATTCCAGTATTGCGCCAGTGCAAGGTAGTAGCCCATCACGGCGGTGTAGTAGATCTTCTGCATTTCCTCTTCCTGCAGGAGTGCATCATTTACATCTTTTACAGATGACAACTGGTTCTGCATACGGTCGGTTACCAGCGTAGTGGTGAGGTGCGCCTGTTGCCGTGCGCTATCGAGCGATGCCACATCATTCTGCAGGGCTTTCATTTTATTGATCGCTACTTTCAGCTGCAATTCCAGCGAGGTTTTGGTGTTCAGGGCGGCCATCTGTGCCTCTTCCACCAGCATTTTACTGGCTTTGGTGCGCTTATATTTCTGGAAGCCGTCGAAGAGGTTCCATTGCATTTCCACACCGATGAGCCACGGCGGTATAGTTACCGGCAGATCTTTCTGATACAGGTTCAGGCTGCCGATGGCAAAAATATTTGGCAGGGCGAGCGACCGTGAAGCTTTCACTGCTACATTCGCCAGGTCCGTTTTATTTTCCACCAGGCGATAGGTAGGGTTATTGCGGAGTAATTCCAGTTGGCCCGTTTCCGTTACCGGCTTTAGTTCATATTCCAGTGTGTCGTTAATTGCTATAGGCGTTTCAATCGGCTGTCCTAGCAGGTCGTTCAGTTCCAGCAGCGCATTTTCCTTTTCCAGTTCCAGGTTGTTGTAGCGGTTGGTGGACTGCACAAAAGACACCCGTGCCCAGTTGAGCAGGTAAGGTGGTAAGATCTGGTTATCTTTTAACGAGATGGCATAGTCGCGGTTCTTTTTAAAAGATTCCACGATCACCGCTTCATGGGCAAGAATAGTATTCAGGTAAAGGATGCGGAGGTACTGCGCGCTGATGGCAAAGAATAATCCTTTTTCCACTACCTGCTGGTTAAACTGCCCGGCGGTTACCTGTGTTCTGGCCAGCTGTTGCGCGGTGGCAATTTTGCCGCCCAGGTAAATGGGCTGCCGCAGTGCGAGCGCCGCGGTGAAATAAGACTGTTTGGTCAGTTCCGGGTTATAATCGGGGTATACCGTATTGATGATCCCTTTGGTGGTATTATAAATAACGTCCTGCACATTTTGCGGAAGCGGCTGCCCGGTAATTTGCTGGTAAACGGTATTGGCGGTATTCACGCTTTGTGCTGATGATCCGTTCACCACCCCGTCTTTCACCTGTTGCAGATTTATTTCCAATGGTTTGCCGAGGTAATTGTAGCCGGCCAGCAGATCCACTTTGGGGTAATACGACCTGTTTTCTGCCTGCAGGTTATACTCACGGGCTTTCAGGGATCGCTGCGCCTGCTGCACCAATGTATTTCCCTGTTTGGCAAGCCGGTAACATTCCTTTAAAGTCAGCTGTTGTCCGTTTTGCCGACCGTGTGCACACAATACTGGCAGTAACGGAATTAAAAACAAGTAATATCTCATACGGTTTTCTTTACATCAGGAAGGTTTCCGGTTTGACCTTAACACCTCAAAACAATCTTTCATGAATAATGTTTGAAGTATTTGAAAAAAATTATACATCAATTGATAATAAAGAGCTTATCGTAATATTTATTACCTTTAACGCTACACAAAAAGTACATCATTATGTGTATTTGATCCATTTGAACCCAGCTGTTTTCACCCGATATTTGTGATACAAAAGATTGAACAATAAGTTCCTGATCTTGTTAAAATAAAGTCCTGCAGCGGTTTACGCGGCATTACAATTCTTTGATTCATTATAAAAATACATTTACTTATGGCAAAACAACAATGGGTAGCCGACGGCAGTCACAGTGAACTTGGATTCAAAATCCGTCACCTGATGATTACCAATATCAATGGTAAGTTCAACAACTTCACCGTGGACGCAGAAACAGAAGGAGAAGATTTTATGACTGCTAAAGTAAGAGTAGCGGTAGATATAGATTCTATTTCAACAGGCAGCGCCGACAGGGATCAACACCTTCGTTCTCCCGATTTCTTTGATGTAAACACCTACAAGGATATCATTTTCGAAACGACCAGATATGAGAACGTTGACAACGACGGCTCTTATGAACTCTACGGAGATCTGACCATCCGCGGGATAACCAAAAACATCAAACTTGCCGTAGAATTCGGCGGTGTGGTAAAAGATCCCTGGGGTAATACCAAAGCCGGTTTTACCATTAACGGGAAAATTAACCGTAAAGATTTTGGCCTTAACTGGAACGCGGCTACCGAAGCGGGTGGCGTGCTGGTGGGCGACGATGTAAAAATTTACGGAGAAGTGCAACTGATCAAGAAGCAGTAAGATTATCAGCTGTTAGTTTTTGCACCCGCAAAGACTAACAGCCAACTTTTAAAAAGGGGGAATTATGAATGAAATAACAGGCCTGCATCATATCACGGCCATTTCAGGCAACGCGAAAAAGAACTTTGATTTTTATACCCGTGTGATGGGATTACGTTTTGTAAAGAAAACGGTGAACTTTGATGATCCCCACACCTATCACTTTTATTATGGAGATGAAACCGGTACACCCGGTACTATCCTCACTTTCTTCCCCTGGGAAGATATTATGGCCGGCCGCAGAGGTACCCACATGGCTACCGAGGTAGGCTATAGCATTCCGGAAGGCAGCATTGACTTCTGGTTAAAAAGATTTGAAAAAGAGAACATCATCTATAATAAACCATCTTCCAAATTCGGGGAAATATACCTGACCTTTATTGACCCCGATGGATTGAAAGTGGAACTGACCGTTCCGGAAAAGGCGGACAACCGTACACCGTGGATAACCGGTGAAGTGGGTGAAGAAAATGCTACCCGTGGCTTCCATCATGTTACCCTTACGCTGGAGGATGTGCAGCCTACTGCCGACCTGCTGGTATCTGTGTTTGGTTACAAACTGGATAAACATCATACTAACCGTTACCGCTTTGTGAGTCCGGCCGGCGATACCGCCAATTATATTGACCTGGTAGAAGCCAAAGGAGAACCCCGCGGGCATGTTGCCGGCGGAAGTGTGCACCACATTGCTTTCCGGATGAAAGATGACGACATGCAAATGCATTACCGTCAGCTGCTGGAAGACCGTGGCTTAAACGTTACGCCACAGCTGGACCGTAAATATTTCCGGTCTGTTTACTTCCGGGAACCGGGCGGCGTTTTGTTTGAACTGGCCACCGATGTACCTGGCTTCACCGTAGATGAGCCGGCAGCCGAACTGGGCACGCACCTGATGTTGCCGCCGCAGTACGAGGCGCAGCGCGAAGAGATTGTAAAAAAACTGATTAAACTGGACTGATATGGATTTCAAACCTATGCAGTATGTATATGAAGCGGTGGGTAACCCCACCGCCTATACGCTACTGCTGTTGCATGGCACCGGCGGAGACGAACGGGATTTATTACCACTGGCAGGATCACTGGGACAAGGTTTCAATATCCTCAGCCTGAGAGGCAACGTACAGGAACACGGCATGCCACGTTTCTTCCGTCGTTTAGGCATGGGCGTATTTGATGAAGAAGATGTACATTTCAGGACGCATGAAATGGTGCATTTCCTGAAACAACTAGCCACAAAAGAGGGCTTTGATATCAATAAACTGATTGCAGTTGGCTATTCCAATGGCGCCAATATTGCAGGCGCCGTGCTTATTTTATACCCGGAGCTGCTGGCCGGCGCCGTATTGTTCCGTCCTATGCAACCATTGGGCGGTATAGAAGACAGCTTTGAAACACCCCGGCAACAGCCGGTGTTTATGAGCTCCGGCACGCAGGACAGCACCGTAGATCCCGCAGCCACGGCCGCCTATGCCACCCTGCTTAACAGCAATGGCTTTAAAGTAAGCACATACGATATTCCTGCCGGTCATAACCTGGTACAACGCGATATTACTTTGGCAGCAGCATGGATGAAAGATAATTTTCAGTAAAAAAAACATATGGACCAGGAAGTTAGAGTAAGTTTATCCGGCCGTCCTTACCAGGTGTCAATAGATACAAGAGACCACCGCTGGCTGGCCGATGAGCCAATAGAAGCCGGTGGCGGCGACACCGGTCCCCAGCCCGGGGAATTACTGCTGAGCAGCCTGGGCTCCTGCACGGCCATCACGCTTAAAATGTATGCCGACAGGAAGAAGTGGCCCGTGGAAAACATTGAAATTGAGCTGCGCTTTAACAGCGCCGCAAAGCCGGATCCGCTTACTACCGTAATCGATATCGACATGCACTTTACCGGTAATCTCAGTGAAGAACAGATCGCCAGGCTGGAGCAGATAGCCCGCTCCTGCCCTATTCATAAAGTATTAAGCCATCCCATTATTATGAACACAAAAGCTATATAAAGATGAAAGACATCACCAAACACTACTCCAACGGAGAGGTAACCATTGTATGGAAGCCCAATGTGTGCATCCATTCGGAGATGTGTTTTCACGGGCTTCCGTCCGTATTCAATCCAAACGAAAAGCCCTGGATCAATGCCCAGGGAGCCACCACTGAGCAGATTATATCACAGATCAAACATTGCCCTTCAGGCGCGTTGAGCTTCTTTATGAATGCAGACGCGGAAGAATAGAATGGTACGCATACTAAAATCAATTTTCCAGACAAATCCTAATCAACCTTTATATGGAACTCACCATCAGGAACAACACCGCAAAGAAGCAGTTTGAAACGGAAGTGGAAGGCCATACCGCACTGGTAGCCTATACCCTGTTTCCCGGCGGCATTGCCTTTATGCATACTGAAGTGCCACCGGAACTGGAAGGCCGCGGCATCGCCGGACAGCTGGCCAAATACGTGCTGGAATACGCCCGGGAAAACCACCTGAAAGTAAAACCTTACTGTCCTTACGTGAATGCCTATATGAAAAGACATCCCGAATACAATGATCTTTTATAATAACTTTGCCATCTCCTAAATTCCTTTTCTATGCAATTTTTAAAATTCATTCAGCAACCCTGGCACTGGTCGGTATCGGGGTTGCTGATTGGTCTTACGGTACCCGTGCTGTTGCTGCTGGGCAATAAAGCCTTTGGTATTTCTTCCTCACTGCGGCATATCTGCGCGGCATGTTTCCCGGCGGATATCTCCTTCTTTAAATACGACTGGAAAAAAGAGGCATGGAACCTCTTCTTTGCAGCCGGTATCCTACTGGGCGGATTTATTGCGGGGTACTACCTGCAGGATGGTAACGATATTCAGGTGGCAGCGGCTACACAGGCCCGGCTGGCCACTTACGGCGTGCATGATTATTCGGCCCTGCTGCCGCCGGAAATATTCAGCTGGTCCAACCTGTTTACCTGGAAAGGACTGGTATTCTTTGTTCTTGGCGGTTTGCTGGTGGGCTTTGGTACCCGCTATGCCAACGGTTGTACGTCCGGTCACTCTATTATGGGACTATCTAATTTGCAGTGGCCGTCGCTCGTGGCTACATGTTGTTTTATGGCCGGTGGCTTCTTCAGCGCCAACCTGCTTATTCCTTACCTCTTTAAATGGCTGAACTAACATGAAAAATATCAGGTACCTGGTTGCAGGAACTTTCTTTGGTATTGTGCTGGTAAAGGCGCAGGTGATCAGCTGGTTCCGTATCCAGGAAATGTTTCAGCTTACGTCCTTTCATATGTACGGCGTAATTGGCACCGCGGTAGTTACGGGAATAATCTCCCTGCAACTGATTAAACGGTTTAATATCAAAACCATCGGGGGCGAACCCATTTCAGTAGCGCCTAAAACTTTTAATAAGGGACATATCTTCGGAGGGTTGATCTTTGGCGTGGGATGGGCCATCACGGGGGCTTGTCCGGGTCCGCTGTTTGCACAGATCGGCATCGGTTTCCCAGTGGTAGGTATTACTTTGCTGAGTGCTATTGCAGGCACCTGGATATATGGTGCGTTAAAACCGAGACTTCCACACTAAAAAATAGCTTCAAGGTACTGGCCCTTGAAGCTATAGTTGCTATTCTCTACATGCACTGATAGTTATTTTTTCAAAGCATCTTTAATTGCTTTCGCGGAATCCTGGTGCGTCTTCAGTGTAGGCAATGTATTTCTTGCCCAGGTTTTCAGGTCTTCATCCGTTACATTGTCTCCTGCTTTCTCAAATTTGTTCACGTCTTCATCGTGGTCGTCCACCATCATACTCATATACTCCTTGTCAAACGCCTTACCGGTTTTCTTGCCCAGATCCTCTATATGTTTCTTTGTTTCCGTGGATAATTCTGCTGGTAAAGTAATGCCTTTTGTTCCGGCCAGCGCCTTTAATTCATCCACTGCTTTAGAGTGATCGTTCACCATCATGGTAGCAAAAGCCTTAACCCTTGTATTTTGTGCTTTCTCCTGTGCCAGCTTACCCATTTCTACTTCCATCATACTACCATTTGCAGCCTCTACAGCAAATTCAGATGATTTTGCATCTACCGGCTTAACAGTTTCATTAATATCTTTCGCACTGTCTACCGGTGTTTCCGATTGTGGATTCTTCGCGGTATTGTTACACGACGGTGTCATCCAAACGGTTAAAAATGTTGCTGATAAAATAAGTAGCTTCTTCATTGTACATTGTTTTGGGTTTGTAATAGGTGTGCCTGTTTTACATAGTTTAACTTTGCAAAAACGGTACCCTGAAAACAAATATCCTTCAAACATAATACAGCAAAGGATTTCAGAGAAATTTAAAAAGCGGACTGACACAAGAAAAATGTAGATTGTTTTCCCCGTAACGCGCAGGCAAAAAGGTTATTTTAACTATTACGATAACCTTTTTTGCTTTATAAACGCCTTCTCTTATTGAGATTGAGCGAACTGATAAATAATAATGATGGCGGCAATGATAGCGAGAATAAGGCCCACTATTTTTATCCAGCTGTACGGACGATCGCCGGTTACTTCGCCGGTACATGCATTTACCACAAAATGATAGAGTTTACCCTTGTACCGGTATGCGCTGATCCAAACCGGCAGCAGCAGGTATTTCAGGCCAAGCTGATTGTATTCCACGTCGTAGTCATCGATGCGTTGTTCGTCGCCGCCAATATCATTACAGATCTCATCACGGATCACCGGGTCCATTCTTTTTTTGGCGATGACCAACGCCTGTTCCGCATTGGTTTGGTACAGTTCCGCCCGGAATCCGCTGAGATAGCGGCCATCGTACTTCTTTAGCTGATCGAGGTGCCAGGGCTCCAGGATCTGCGCCATTTTCAGGGGTAAAGAAGGACTGGCAGATACCAATACGTCGCGGAAGTTATTGTTTACATTGCCGGAAGCAGGATACCATGCGGTATGTCGTACCTGCCGGGTGCGGGATTCCGTCCGGCCGTTTACTTCTACCGTATAACTTTCCGTGGTATAATAATATTCACCGCGGGAACCGGCGTATTCGGTATAGGTATCTGTATCATAGCTCCAGTGCGGGATGTACACGCCTTTCAGTTGCCGGGAGGAGTTGTCTTTTACTTTCTTCACCAGGTCGGATGGGGCAAACCAGAGTTTTTTCATCCAGGTTTGAAAGTGGTCCACTGCGGTTTTGTCGCTCACCACAAAAGGCAATACATAATGCGGTTGCAGGATGGACGTGGTTTGCGCGGTATCCACCACCAACGGGGACGCGCAAAACGGGCATGAATCGGCGGTTACATTGGGCAGCATGGTAGTGGAAGCGCCGCAACCAACGCATTTCACTACTACCGCCTGTTGGGTAGCTTCTGTATGATTTTGTTGTGAAGCAATAAAAGCGTCATAATTTATGGGCTGTATAGCAGCGGGTTGCGTGTCATCCTCTATCTGATTCACCGTACCGCAGTATTCACATTTCAGGCTGTTGGTGCCTGGTGCATAATGCAGTATAGCGCCACAGTTCTGGCATTTCAACGAGTTAACTGTTTCGCTTGTTTTTTCCTCAAAAGACATAGGAACGTATAGATATATAATGCTCGCCGGCATCCCATGATGCCGGCGGGCCTGCTTTTGTTAAGGTAATGGTGGTGGTACGGTGGCTAATACCGGCGCCAGTTCAGGCACTGTATTGGCGGCGGCCCATGCGGCCATACCGGTTTTCCACACAAGGGTTTGGGCATTCAGATTGCCCGCCGCGGCCAGCTGCCGGAGTTGATCCGCGTCAAAGGGGCCGGTTTGTTTGCCATCCACCGCCACAAAAAATGGTGCAGCGCCGGGTAACGGAGGGGGTGCGCCACCGCCTGCGTTGGCCTGCTGGTTATTATTCTGGAAGATGTTACCTACCTGTCCCATCATAGCTGCGCCCATGCCGGCGCCTAAGCCTGCAGCTGCGAGCCCGCCGCCGGATGGATTTTCCGCTGCCTTTTCCATCGAGTTGGCAGCCTGGAATTGCGCATACGCGCCCAGGTTACCTACGATACCCATGCTGCTGCGTTTGTCCAGAGCGGCTTCCACTTCCGGTGGCAGGGAGATATTTTCTATCAGGAACTTCGTCAGTTCCAGTCCGAGTTCAATAAATTCAGTGCCTATTTTCCCGGTGATCTGGGTGGATACCTCATCATAATTGGCTGCCAGGTCCAGTACCGGCACCTTTGCTTCTGCCACAGCTTCCATACCACGCGATACTGCGAGATTACGCAGTTGCTCGTTGATACCTTCCACCGTGAATTCGGGATTGGTAGCTGCTACTTCCTTCAGGAACTGTGCAGCATCCTTTACGCGGAAAGCGTAGCTGCCGAATGCGCGCAGCCGTACCGGTCCAAACTCTGCATCACGCAGCATTACCGGGTTCTTGGTACCCCATTTCTGGTTGGTAAACTGCCGCATGCTCACAAAGAACACGTCGGCCTTAAAGGGGCTGTTGAAGCCATATTTCCATCCCTGCAAGGTGCTGAGAATAGGCATATTCTGTGTAGTAAGCGTATACATGCCGGGCTGGAATACGTCGGCAATCTTACCTTCATTCATAAAAACAGCCACCTGTGATTCACGCACGGTAAGTTTGGCGTTCATTTTTATTTCATTCTGGTAGCGGGGAAACTTCCACACAATGGTATCTGCGGACGGGTCGGTCCATTCAATAATGTCAATAAATTCATTCCTGAGTTTATCAAAAATTCCCATAGTAAACAGGTTTTAGCATGGATCAAATTTAGCCAATTATTCCCTCGAAAAGTTACTTACGAAAAGTTATAATTTATGTAAACTTACTTCACCGCGGTTTTTAGCCATTTTTCCATCAGCGAAGGCCAGGCTTCCCCTGCCGGGTTGCCGTTACGCAAACCATATCCGTGGCCGCCTTTGGCATAAAAATGCAGCTCTACAGGCACTTTGGCATCGCGGAGGGCGCCGGCCATCACCAGGGCGCTGTTGCCATAGGGATCGTCGGCGGTGGCAAAAAGAAACATGGAAGGCGTTTCACCGGTTAATGTCAGTTCCGGGGTGAGCGCCCTGTTTTCTCCTTTATCAAGATAAGCGGGGTAAATAAGTGCGCTGAAGGCCGGGCGTGCCGATAAGGAATCAGCTTTGTCAATTGGCGTATAGGTATGCACGTTATATTGCGCAGAGGCTCTGGCGGTAAGACTTCCTCCTGCCGAAAAGCCCATCATTCCTATCTTGCCGGGTTGCAGCTTCCATTCTGATGCCATGCTGCGCACCAGGCGGATAGCCCGTTGTGCGTCCTGCAGGGCGCCGGCTTCTTTTTTAGGCACCCGGTATTGCAGTACAAAAGCAGTGTAACCCAGTTTATTGAGCCAGGCGGCTATTTCGTATCCTTCCAGGTTAATGGCCAGGATATTATAACCGCCTCCGGGACAGATGATGACGCCGGCGCCATTGCTGTTAGAAGCTTCGGCCGGAAATACTTCCAGTACCGGGTCGGTAACATCGGTGAGCCGGGTTACATTATTACTGCCATCTGCCGTTACCTTTGCGGTTTGTTTGGCGGCTGTTTCACCGGGTACCGCAGCGGGCCAGAGATGGATCTGCCGCTGTTGTGCGGAAATGGTTGTATTTACTCCTAACATCATTAATAAGATAACTATTTGTTTCATAACCGGATTTTCAAATTCATGTAATGAAACAAATGTAATAAAAGAAAGGAGCAGATAAAAGGACAGCTTCCCAAAAGGGAAGCCGTGTTCGGATCTAACCGGCAGGATATGCAGATCCTGTCGGTGTTTATGCTAATGAAAACAGCACTGTAACAAGAGTTATTGGTTCCTGACCTGGTTGACTAAATAGCGTTGCAGGTAATTACAATGGTCCGGGTTACGGTATCATCACTGAATTTGCCGGTACCTGTAATAGTAAATGACGTGGCGCTTGTTTTCACGGCTTTAAAAGTTCCGGTAAAATCATCTTCTATCGGTTGTTCCAGTGTGCCGTCTGCCTTCAGGCTCCAGTTAAAGGTGCGCGTTTGTGGCATATTCCCGTCGCATTTGGTAGGGCCTTCATCTTCCACACCTGTGCCATTTGCATTATAGATCACGTAATCATCTTTTGTGCATGCGGGAAAATCTTTATAAAGATCCTGCACTTCTTCGTCTGAACCGGGACTAACAGTCATGGCTTTGACCTGCCATTTTTTGCCCACCAGGAAAGCAGCGTTCATTCCTTCTGTGTTGCCTGGTTTGTTCTTCTCTTTTTTGCATTGCGCAAAAAACAATACGCTCATAAAAGCAACCAGTAAGAGGGCAACACGCTGCCGGGGGAACATTAAAATTTTTCTCATGATTAAATATAAAATTGTGAAACAAAGGGTTAATGGGTGCAAAGCTAGTGTACACCTGCGTTTCACATCTCAGTATAAATACTTAATCAAAAAAATGAGGGGAAGGACGGAATTTTATTTTATACACTGCAGCCAGGCTTCCGCCATCAGCTGGGCGCCGGCTACGCTGGGATGTACACCATCGCCGGTCCAATAGGCGGCCGGCGCCGATTTCTGTGCTTTATCAAAAACAGACTGATAAGGAATAAAAGTAGCCTGGTACTTATCTGCCAGCTCCCGTGCGGCAGCGCGGTATTCATCAAAAGCGGGATACCACTTATCATCTACAGCCTTCACACCTTTTACAGCAAAGGGTTCACCGATGATCAGCTGTACACCGGGCAATTGTTGCTGTGTACGCGCCAGCAATTTATCATAGTCATCGCGGTAGGTTTGTGCGGTGCCTTTATAGTTGTTGCTCAACGTGTGCCAGTAATCATTTACACCTACCAGGATGCTCAGCACATCCGGTTTAATCACCAGGCAGTCGATATCCCAGCGGTCCGCGAGTTGAAATACTTTATTTCCGCTGATGCCTTTATTATATACCTTCAGATTCTTATCTGCATTTTTCAGCAGCATGGCTGATGCGGCCATCAGCGCGTAACCGCCGCCCAGCGCGCCACCTGCATTAGGTTGATCGTTATCCCGTTTACGGCCTGCGTCGGTGATGGAATCGCCCTGGAACAATACCACGCTTTCTTTTTTCAGTATTATCTTCTTAGGTTTTTCTGTTACCGTTGCAGCGGCAACAATATCTGGAATGCTGATGGCAGCAAGGGTTCCCAGGGAAACGTTCCTGAGGAAATTACGTCTGTTTGATGAATTCATAACGATCCGGATTAAATGTTAGTTGCGGCATAGTCCGCAATCAGGCACTTAAACTATAAAAAAGAATTGATATTTTATACAAATGCGCTGAAACCGGTTATTGCCCTGCCCACAATAAGGGAATTGATTTCCTTTGTACCCTCGTACGAGTAAATGGCTTCTGCATCGGCCACAAAGCGTGCTACATTATATTCCAGCAAAATACCGTTGCCGCCCATCACTTCACGCGCGCGGCTTACCACATCGCGGGTACGGAGTGTACAAAACACTTTGGCCAGTGAAGCATGTTCGTCCTTTAACCCACCGGCATCCTGTATTTCCGATAAGCGGAATACCATTGTTTGCATGGCAGTAAGATTAGACAACATTTCCACCAGGTGTCCCTGGATCAGCTGAAAGGCGGCAATAGGCTTTCCGAACTGCTTACGTGTTTGCGTATACGCCAATGCATTTTCATAAGCGCCGCGGGCGCACCCCACTGCTTCCCAGGCCACACCCGCGCGCGTCATGCGAAGTACGCGGGCTGTATCTTTAAAGGAGGACGCATTTTGTAAACGGTCGGATTCTGCAATGCGGCAATCTTTCAACGTGATCAATCCATTCTGCACAATACGAAGCGCCATTTTATCATGGATCTTTTCCACGCTGAAGCCGGGGGTATCTTTTCTCAGCAGGAATCCTTTTACCTGGTTATCGTCCACATCTCTCGCCCATATTACAATTACATCCGCGAAGGTGGCGTTGCCAATCCATTTCTTCCGGCCATTTAATATCCAGGTATCACCTTCCCGTTTAGCCGTGGTGGTTAGTCCGCCTGCTGTACCGGAGCCTACTTCCGGTTCGGTGAGACCAAAGGCGCCGATAATATTCAGCTGCTGCATGCCTGGCAGCCATTCCTGTTTCTGTGCGTCGGAGCCTAACATATAAATAGATCCCATTGCCAGCCCGCTTTGAACGCCGAAGAAAGTTGCCACGGAAGCGTCTATCCTGGCCATTTCCATTGCAATGATGCCTTCCATCAGGAACGACCGGTTAGGGCACCCATATCCGTCGTAAGTAACTCCGCAGATATTCAGCTCCCTGAATTTGGGAATGATTTCAAAAGGGAATGCTGCTTTCAGCCAGTATTCATTAACGATGGGCTTGATTTCCTTTTCCATGAATGCGCGTACTTTCAGTTGCAGGGCCCTGTCTTCCGCATTAAGTTTTGCCCCGAGGTCGTAGAAGTCGCCTTCAATAGGCGGCGGTTCTTTCTTTTTACTACCGCTGGTGAGCATTTTCATTAACCCGTTCAGTTGTGTATCATCCATTTTTCCTACTGACTCCATTACCTTTGGCAGGTCTACTTTTTCGGAGAGTTTGGCCAGCATGGCGAAATCAATGCTCTTCAGCAGGTGGTATGCATTCTTCAGTTTGGTGAGAGGTCCGGACATCTGACATGGTTTTGCTTAAAAATACGGAATCTGAGTGATTTACGCGGGGGGATCGCCTTCGGCGATTTTAAATTGTCTTGGAGCATGATTACGCTGATTATACTGATTACCTTGATTTTATTTTCTGGAATTTTAGATTTTAAATGATTGGGGAGATAGGTGCGGATATTTTCGCTCCTATCTCCCCAATCACTTAAAAAAATCCAAAGTAATCAAATCCGAAAAATCAGTATAATCAGCGTAATCATGCTCCAAGACAATTTAAAATCGCCGAAGGCGATCCCCTAGATAATTTGGGGTTGTAGTTTTAACGGGGACGACTTAAAATAGGGTTGCATAGAACCATATGCAACCCAGGTTTAAAACACAACTAAAAAAAACTAACTTCTAACAAACATATAGGGATAACTATTATATTGCTGACGCAGAAAATCCCATATCCCTCTATTTCTCTCAAAAAAAATATTAATCTTTTCTTCTAAATAAAAATATTATCTGTAATGTATAAACTGTAATTGTTTTCAAAAAGATAGTTACTTTCGCAGCGATCATTTCATATACTAAAACTTCCTGAAGGTTAAATGATTACATCACCTTCTTACCAGGCGTATAAAGAATTATTTCATTCACAATACAATGACTTATGTAACTATGCCTATAGTTTTCTGAAAGACGATGCAGCGGCAGAAGATGTGGTACAGGAAACCTTTATTAAGCTTTGGGAGAAACACCGGCAGCTGATAGACATACCTAATATAAAGGCATACCTGTTCCGTGCGGTACGGAATAATTCTATTTCCGTACTACGTAAACAAAGTACGGAGGAAGCCGGTAACAAGGGCTTTGAATGGCTGGCGGAAAGGGCGGAAGATCCTGATGCAAAAGAAATTGAAAACGCAAAGCCTTACTATGAGCAACTGGTATATGAAGCTATTGCCAACCTTCCCCCGCAATGCCGGGAAGTATTCACCTGCTGCAGGTTGCAGGGAATGACACATCAGCAGGCGGCCGCCAAACTCGGACTTTCGGCCAAAACAGTTGAAAATTACATGGGACGGGCATTGAAGCTGCTGCGGAAATATTTGCAACAGTATGGACTGCCCGTAAGTATCCTGTTTTTACTAAAAATATTCATGCCCCTATAGAGGGTTGTTATATTAATGAGCGTTATTTAAGTAGAGCACACTGTATTATGGAGCATTTTGATACCTACCTGCATGAGATAATTGCCAAAAATCTGTCTGGTCAATGTACGGAAGCTGAATCTGCTGCCCTGCAACGATGGCTGGAAGCTTCTCCTGAAAACCGGGCAGAATATGAGCTACTTGCAAAACTATGGCAGGACAGTCCAGCTGCAGTTCTGCCAAAACGGGAGTACAACACAGCTGCCGCCTGGGATAAAACAGACCAGGCCATACAGCCGGCGCCATCCCGTGTAAAGGTACTTTACACCAAATATGCCGCCGCTGCGGCTATCCTGATATTGCTGACTGCCGGCGCCTGGTGGCTGGAAACACGCTCGTCGCTGAAGAAACATGAACTGGCAGCGAACGATGGTAAAATAAAAAGCCTGGAATTACCTGATAAATCAATGGTAACACTCCGGCAGGGCGCTATGATCCGGTATATCAACGGTTATCACCACAACAAGCGTATCGTGGAACTGGAAGGGGAAGCCTTCTTTGAAATAGCCAGTGATCCGGAACATCCGTTTTTAGTAAAAACACCCAATCAATCGGTGATTGAAGTACTGGGTACTTCCTTTACTGTACAAACGGGGAAAGACAGTACCGCCGTTACCGTTGCTTCCGGCAGCGTAAAACTCGGTGTGGAAGGCGATACCGCCGCTGTTATCCTGAATAGTGGACAGCGCGGCGTGTGGGGCAACGGGCAGCTGTATGCCAACAATAACCACAACCTGAATTTCATTGCATGGAAAACGGGTATTTTGCAATTTAATGACCAGACACTACTTGAAATATTGCCACAATTAGCCGACTTTTACGCAAAAGATATCAGGGTTGATGAAAAATACAGGGAAACCGCATCGCAGCAAAAAGCTACGATTACATTCCGCAATCAGTCCTGCGATGATGTTTTGCATGAATTACAACTATTGCTTGGGTTCCACTATCAACAGGACGGCGATTCCATCGTCATCAGCCAGTAGAACAACAAACCCTCTTTTCCTTATTTATGGTATGCTGTTGTTGCTGTTCCCGTTTCAATTCCTGCAGGCACAGCACAACGGAAAGGATATTCTCCATCAAAGCTATACCCCTGCTTCCAGGCAGGGAACCATCTTATTTTATATACAGGATCTCCAGAAAGTAACCGGTATCAACGTTTCCTATAGCTCCAGTTTTTTACACCTCAATAAAAAAGTACAGCTCAGCGGCACAGAACATACCACCGGCGACGTACTGAATGCCATCCTCCAGGGTACCGGCATCCAGGCCGCCGCACTGAACGGGAAAATATTCCTGCTCCGCGAAACTTCCCAGGTACAATACTATACCATCAGCGGATTTGTAAAAGAAGTAAACAGCAATGAACTGATTATTGGCGCTTCCGTGTACGACCCCGTTACCCGGAAAGGAACTGAAACCAATGCCTATGGCTTCTACAGCCTGCAGGTACCGGACACCTGCCTGGGCGTGGTGTTTTCTCATATCGGCTACAAACCCGTGTTCCAGCGCCTTCCGCCGCCCGACGACGGGCAGCTGGACATACACATGGAAGCCCGCAGTATGCTGCAAACGGTGGTAGTAAACGGCGAAAAGGAAACCGTTAATTCCCAGCCCGGCTACATTAATATGCCCGTTGGATATGTATCCAATTTCCCGGCCCTGATGGGGGAAAAAGATGTATTGAAATCACTGCAGCTGTATCCCGGCACCGGCAGCTCCCTGGAAAGCAGCAGCAACCTGCTGGTAAGAGGTGGCGGCGCAGACCAGAACCTGTATCTCCTGGATGGTGTTCCCCTTTATCATACCGGTCACCTGTTCGGGCTTTTCTCCATCTTCAACGGAGACGCTGTGAAAGATGTATCGCTTTATAAAGATGCCTTCCCGGCCCGCTATGGCGGCCGCCTTTCTTCGGTAGTGGATATCCATACAAAAGACGGGAATATGAAAGAGTGGCATGGCAGCGCTACCCTGAGTCCTGTTTCCGGCAGCTTCCTGCTGGAAGGCCCCATCGTAAAAGACCGCAGCTCTGTTTCTTTGTCTGTAAGAAGATCATTGGTAGATGCCCTTTATGGAAAAGCTTATCTGAAAGATTATGGCAAGTATTATCTCTACGATGTAAACTTCAAACTCAACCAGGTTATCGATAACAAAAACAGGATCTATGTGAGCTTCTATAAAGGACAGGATAAAATGTTTATCAGGAGCGAGAATCCCGTTATCCAGCTGTTCGATGATTACAATTTTGACTGGAGCAATATTACCGCTGCCGTTAAATGGACCCGTGTAGTGAATCCACGAATATTTTCCAGCACCACCGCCACCTACAGCCGTTTTTATAACCTCTTTACGCAAAATTCCATCATCCCCCTCTCCTTCTACGACTCCCTGTTTGTAAGAGGAAAAGGCGTTTCCAGGATCAGGGACGTAGCCATCAGAAATGAAACGGAGTATGCGGTGAGCAACAGTCACCATATTTCCTTCGGCGGCGCGTATACCTATCACAACTTTGCGCCAACAGCCTATCATAATAACATCTCCGCGGGAGAAGCCACACAGCGCAAGGCGCCCATTTATTATATGTCGGAGTTCTCCGCATATGCAGAAGATGAACTCAGCTTACTGAACGACCGGCTGATTGTGCGGCCCGGACTGCATTTCGGCGCGCTGGCGCAGCGTACCTCCTTTTATGCCAGCTTACAACCCCGTCTGATGCTGCGGTGGGAACTGCCCCATTCTCAATATGTACAGGCTTCGTTTGCTGAAATGACACAGTTTGTGCATCAGCTGACTACCCCGGTAATCAATCTCCCTACCGACCTGTGGGTACCCAGCACCGAGAATATTAAACCGGAGCATGCTTACTCCTACAGCCTCGCCTATCAGCGGCAATGGAGCAACCAGTGGCGCTTTAATGTGAACCTTTATTATAAACAACTGAAAAATATTGTTACCACCAATACCGTACTGAATATCTTCGATAACTCTGATCTCTGGGAGAAAAAAGTGATCGCCGGCAACGGCTATAACTACGGCAGCGAATTGCTGCTGGAAAAAACACAAGGCAAACTGACGGGGATCTTCTCTTATACCCTGTCGTGGGCCTGGCGGCAGTTCGACCGGCTGAATGCCGGGAAGATGTTTCCTTATAAAGAAGACCGCCGCCATAACCTTTCCCTGGCGCTCAAATACCGGTTTAATCCGAAATGGAGCCTGTCCGCTTCCTGGAAGTTTGCCTCCGGCGCACCTTTCACCCTGCCGGTGCAAATATTCCCGGATTTCGACTGGAGCCGCAATATCAAAGGGTACCTGGATGAGCGCTATTCACCGTTTTCCACCTACCAGCTAAACTATTTGCCTTACATCTCCCGGTTAAATAATTACCGCCTGCACCCGGTGCATCACCTGGATCTGGGCGCCACCTTAAACCTGGGCAATGAAAAACGCTTTCACCATGTGATCACTGCGGGTGTATATAATATTTATAACCGCACGAATCCTTTTATCGTAAGCTTTGACCAGTTCTCTTATTTTGATTACAGTGACGTATACCCGTTACAGTTATATCAATATAGTTTATTCAGAACATTGCCGTACCTGACTTATACGTTCAAATTTTAATCATGAAGTACCCGTTTATATTATTGCCGGTTTTGATCGTTCTGCTGCTAACAGCGTGTGAGCAGGAGTTGCCGCTTCCTCCCAACAATGCCGTTCCCAGGGAAGTGGTGTACAGTGAACTGGTAGCCAACAGCATACCGGAAGTACGGGTAGGCAAAAGTAAACCGGTAGGCCCTGGTATCAACACCGGTTTTGACCTGGTGGAAAATGCAGATGTACAGCTGATGGATAAAAACGGGCAACAGCTGGAAACACTTACGTACATGAAGGATTCCAGCAATGCCATGAGTGTGTACCGCGGTAAAACAATGCTGGATGCAGGCAAAAATTATAAAATACAGGTGATGGTACCCGGTCTGAAAACCGTTACCGCAATGGCTTCTATCCCTCCTCCTTTTAAAGTGGAACTACGGGATACCCTTCGTACATTGCTCAACGGACGGCCCGTGTTACGCTTTCATTTTACCGTGAATCCCATTCCCGGTGTAAAACAATACCTGGTAATGGAAGCAGTGAAGCAAAGCGTTACCACGGACACTACATTTTCGTATAGGGGTAACCGGTATAGGAAGAGCGAACACGATTCCCTCTACCAGAAAGTAAAAAACCTGCCCGGCTGTAATCCGAAAAAAGATAGCAGCTTCCTCAATGATTATCTCCGTATTCCCTGCTATACACAGGATGAGAATGCCGACAATAACCAGATTGGTGGTTTGAATGAAAACTATAACAGCATCCTGTTTACGCAATCGGGCAAGCCGCTTACCACTTATTTTTATATCAATGCCACCGCCCTCAGCTCCAATCCCGCTGAAGCCATTGCGCCGGTAGGAAGGGTGCTGGTATATGTAAAATCTGTCTCAAAAGAATATTATGATTTCCTGCTTACATATGAAAAGGTAAAGCGTAACCCTGGGCTGAACAGCCTTATACAGGCCATTCAGCTCAGGAGCAATACACAGGGCGGACTTGGTATTGTAGGAGGCAGTTACCAGAAATTGTACTATCTCTATTACGATAAACTATAACCGGTTATTTTACTTCGTAGGTGTTATCCCGTTGGTTGATGTCTGCTGTCCAGGTGCTTCCCAACGTTACTTTTTTTATTTTTTCGGGAGATGAAAACAGGAGTGAAATTGTTTTGTTGCCCTTCTCCCATACCGCGATACTCCGGTGTAATTTCCTGGTGCTGTTGTCATCAAAGTAAATGGTAACATCCACCGGAACCGGCTTATTCCCGACGGAAGTGATCTCAATAGTCCCTTGCTTTCCTTTTTGTGTTACCCGTGTGATACCGAGATCCGGGAAGCCGTTGTCGAAGAACCAGCTTTTCCAGAACCAGTCCATGTTCCTGCCGGCGCCGGTGTTCATACAGTAGAAGAAGTCGTACGGCTGCGGGTGTTTACCGTTCCATTGCGACATATAGTAATGCAGCGCTTTCCTGAAAAGGGCATCTCCCAGCATATCTTTTACATAAAGGTATCCCAGGGCTGGTTTGGGATAGGAATTGGTTACATAGGCATCCGTGGTTTGATTGGAGGGCGTCATAATGGGCAGGTCTGCCTGTTTGCCGGCGATGTAATTGTAAGGCGACATGCCATAATCATCCACGATGGAGCTGTCGATCAGCGGAGAAATGATCCATTCGCCGATGGTGGCCCATCCTTCATCCATCCAGGCGTATTGTGTTTCATTGGTGCCCATGTAGAAGGGAAAGAGCGTATGAAAAATTTCGTGGTCGGTTAGCTCGATGGTTTGGGCTTTATCGGCCAGTGGATTATCGTTTACCATCATCGGGTATTCCATCTGGTCCAGTCCGTCGAATACCGTTTCGTGCGAGTACGGGAACGGCCATTTAGGAAAGTGGTGGCTCATCTTGTCTACGGTGGCGCGGGCGTAGTGCACTACATCAAAGAAATCGGCATGTGCGGGGTTAAAGGCTACATCTACGCGGGTACGTCTTTTGGTGACAGCATCCACTTCCACGCTGGTGGCGTTCCAACAGTAGTGGTTGCTGATGGCGAATGCAAAGTCGGTGACGTTGGCGGCCTCATACTGCCAGGTATTGGAACCACGCTGGCGGGTGATGTTGCCTTCCCGCACATCGGTGCTATCTATTACCGCGATGATATCGTTGCTCTTTTCCGCGGCAGCAATGCGCTGCACATACTTATCGTTGTATATGGCGGCGGTATTTTTCAGATCGCCGGTAGCCCATACCTGGTAGTTGCCGGGCACTGTGATGGCTACACGAAAATCGCTGAAGTCGTTGTAGAACTCCTGGGTACCCATGTAAGGGATCTGGTCCCATCCGTTGATATCATCGTATACTGCAATGCGAGGAAAGAAGTAGGCGATGAAATAAGCGCCGGAGTCTACTGCGCCGGTTCTGATGTGCGTATTTTCGTTCAGGGTATAGGAAAAGCCGAGGTCAAACTGTACCGACTGTCCCGGGTAAAGATCGGGGATGTATACCGGCATATTGGTGCCGCGAATGGTAACCGGCATTGGTTTGGCTTCGCCGTTTACCTTCATGTTCTTTATAACTACGCCATTGGTAAGGTCTTCCGGGGACACCGCCATACTTCTCACGGCTCCTTTCTGGAAGAGGTTGGGAAACAGTTTAAAGTTAATGGCCCTTAATGTATCGGGGCTGTTGTTGGTATAGCGGATCTGTTCCGAGCCGGATACGCCGTTTGTAGCCGGGTCAAAGGCCACTTTAATATCGTATGTTGCTTTGTTCTGCCAGTACCTGGCGCCCGGGGCGCCGCTGTAGCTGCGGGTTTGATTGTCATATGCCTTTTTGATGGTCAGGGGCATATACAAAGGGGTTTGGGCGGTAGCCTGCTGAAACGCTGCCAGCAGCCACCATAAAATACAATATTTCCTCATAAGCTATATAAAAAGCGGTGGCTTCAAAAGTAGGGAATTACCTGGAAATGGCGTGGCAGAAGGAAGTGCTATGGGATATGGGTAGTATCCACCGGCGTCTTAACAGAATCTGCCGGGATATGTAAACTATCTGATGGGTTGGTATGCAAACTGTCGGCTGCTGAATTCGTACTGTCTTTTCCGTTGGCTCCTTTTCCGGGTAACGGAATTGTGGGCGCAGTATTGCGGCGTTTGGGGGAGTAAGCGCTTACGGAACCCTGCTTCTGCATATCATTCATTGTTTTTTTATCAAAGAGATATTTAGGGTGTTTCTCCGGCCGGAGTCCCCGCTCAAACTGGGCCTCCGCTCCCACTGCGGGCGCCTGGTACACCTTTTGGGAGGAATGACAGGCCCATAAACAGATACCGGCAGCCAATACGAGGTATTTCATACTAATAGAAAATAAGAATGAATACAGGCAAAGGGGGGACATCTTTTAAACGGTAAAACCGGGGTGTTTATTATCAGCGGGGAACGCTATGTTCAGATTTTACCGGCGATGATGCATTTTGAAATGTAACAACGCTGTATTAAATTTAGCAGAAATTCATTGGTTGTCATCCCCTTGTTCTAATATTTTATATCTTTAACCGCTATTTCAATCCCGATGAAAACCCTCCTTCACGGAGAGTCACGGCTACATTCGTTATTATAACAAAGCACTATGAAAGTATCAACAACCAGCTTCCCAAGCGTTTTTGAAACCGCATTCGGAAACACAGAAAATTCAAGTAAGGATCTTCTCAACGGATTAAAAATTAAAAAGGATGAAGCCTGGTACCTGGTAGGCAACCTGGCAAAACGGGGTGGGATCAATCCCGGCAGAGTTACCAATGCGTCGCCCACAGAAGAGGATTACGAAATACTGTTTAAAGCTGCTTTGCTGAATACCATTGATAAAGTACAACAACCTATTGCCCTTACCGTAGGGTTCCCCTTCTCTACTTACAATATCTACAAAAACGCTGCGGAGCAGTTTTTAAGTAAACGTCATTTCCTGATCGATTACGATACGCAGACTTACAATACCAAAGGTTCTTTCAAGAAGGCCATGTTTGATATTGAGAAGTATGAAGTGATCCCCGAAATTGTAGGTGGTATCATTGGGTTAAAGAAAAGTATCAATGAGCCCCAGCTGGACAACTTCATTGCCATCAGTTTTGGGTTTGGTACCATTGAAGGCGGCATGGCCACCGGCGATGGGCTGGTTCACCGTACTTGCTTCAGTTCTCACGGTATCCGTTATGCCATTAACAACCTTACCCGTGAGCTGAACCAGAAACACTACCTGGAAATGAAGAACGAGCACCAGGTGGATGATGCTTTCATGAAAGGTTCTATTTTCACCAACCGCAAACGGATTGATCTGCGTGAAATGCGTAAAGGTGTGCTTACGCAGTATTACCGGGAAGTGGTTTCTCCCCTGATGCGCAGTTATTTTACGGACCTGGATTTTGAAACCTGTGAAAAGATTTACCTGATGGGCGGTGGCGCTCACTATCGTGAACTGACAGATGCTTTTGTAGAAGAATTCCGTGATTTCATCCCGGTAGAAGTTGCTCCTGAACCTGAAAAACTCATGAGTATCGGTTATCTTTATAATTCATTAAGAATATCAGATAATAAACCTCAAAGAAGTGTGGGGCTTGACCTGGGTAACTCCAGTTCTATTGTGTCTACTTTTGAAGATGTAACACAGCATACCTCCGCTACACCTAATCCCATCACCCTCTAATTTATCCTTGTGATCAATGTCAGACATATTTTCCGAAATATAATTGTTCCCGGAGCCTTTCGTATCCCTAAAACAGTTTCCGTGAATGGTAGTATAGATGCTTCTGTTTCCGGTCGTATTGACGGGAACGTGAGAGGCGATGTAAAAACCAGCGGCAAGCTGGTGGTTAGTGAAACAGCGAGCATCCGTGGCCATATATATGCTGCCGACCTGGTGGTACACGGGAAAGTGTATGGCGATGTGTACATTACCAACAAAGCCCATATCAGCAATAAAGCGCTGGTAAAAGGCGATGTAAACGCGATGGTGCTGGAAATAGAAGAAGGCGCTGTAGTGGAAGGCGCTATCCGCAAAAACGTGCAGCCTGTTCTGAAAACCGATCTTAGTCAGACCCCGGTTGCGGAGGAAATCAAGGCGTCTGCCGTGGTAGATGCTGAAACCGGCGGCCATGAAGAAGAAGAAAAGAACACCAGCTGGTTCTGACAAGTATTACTGCCAATTTTATACCTCGTTCGGGCGGTTGTTACCTTTGACGGCAACAACCGCTTTTTATTGCGACTTCCTTTTCAGGGGGTCGAGCAATTGGGTAAGACCGTTCATTTTTATCACCAGCATAGTTTCAAGGAGCATCCCCAGTTTGCCTTTCGGGAAGCCCTTCCGCTGGAACCATTCCAGGTAACTCACGGGCAGGTCGCAGAGCACCACATCTTTATACTTTCCAAACGGCATTTTCATCACTACCAGTTGTTGCAACATTTCCGGATCGGGCTGTGACATCTCCATAAAAAACTGATTTATCATTAAGCCGGCAAATTAAAATTATAAATCCATTTTCCCGCGCTTCTTCGTAATTTGTAATAGTCTCAAACATAATCATGCATGAAAATTTCCCTGATACTGTTACTGGTACTTTCTTTTGCAGGATGTGTACAGCCCGGGGCTAAAATCAGCCTGGCTAATTCCAACACCCTGGTAGTAAAGGATCTCTTTGAGGCTTTTAATGCACACGACTGGCAAAAGCTGGCCGCCTGTTACAAGGATACCGCCACTTTCCTGGACCCTTCTTTGGGACCGGAACCTGTATTACGCACCCGGGAACAAACCGCCCGGAAATATAAGGAGCTGCAAGAGATGTTCCCCGACATTCACGATGAAGTGTTGAATGTATACGGCGATAAAAACCATATTACCGTAGAATTCATTTCCTCCGCCACCGGCCCTGATGGCAAAAAGTGGCGCCTGCCCATCTGTACGGTGTTTACCATAGATGATGGAAAAATTGAGAAAGACAACACTTATTACGATAACAGCCACTGATCATCTTTTCAATAGCCCTCCATTCTGCAGTGCGTCAGACACCTGGATAGCAAAGGCTTTCGCAAATGATTCCAGGCTATTGGGATTATAGGTTTCAGATTGACCGGACCATACCAGTTTGCCGTTTTGTTTCAGGTCGTACAGGTTGCTTTCCAGGAAGTATCTTTTATCGGTGGTATAATAACCCGGAGAATACACAGATCCGTACATATAGCCATAATATCCCCAGAATCGGCCATACCAGCCGTATGCCGGGTAAGGAGCATAGGAAACGGTGCCCGGCACATACCTGGTTTGGGATTCCTTATTTACCAGCGAGGTAGTTAACACGGCGGTATACCCTGCATCCATTATTTTTTGCGTGGCAGCGCTTTTATCCTGTTCTGTTACCGGATTGAATTTAGGCGGAAACAGGTCCAGCCCCTTTCCGGCCACGACGCCCCGTTTCTGAAGGGCTGCCGCCATCTGGGTTTCCACCACCTGCCGCGCCCCCATGTTTGAAGTCAGAGAGGCCACCAGCATATTATGATACCCTTCCACAGGGGCTTCCGGCGCTTTCCAGGTTCCGGTCATATGCACGGTGGTACCGCATGCACCCAATAATAGCCCCATGCCAACCAGCATGAATGTGATGATCGCTTTCATAAAATTTGTTTTATGCAGCTAAATGCTGCAATAGAACAACAAGGCACCCTGTAAAAAGTTTAGGCCAAAAAAATGACAATCCGGTTTTAACAATCCCGGCAGTATAAGTGTAATAAGGTGTACATTTATATGCCAGCACAATATGAATATGAACTCAGATAATAACCGGGAATTAACGACCCTGTTAATGGTGGATGATGATGAGGATGACCAGGAATTTTTCAAACTGGCGCTTGGCACCATCAGGGAAGAAATCACCTTTACCTCGGCTGGTAACGGGCAGGAAGCGTTTGATCTGCTCCATACCCGGACTATTATACCGGACATCATATTCGTAGATATGAATATGCCGTTAATGAACGGTTTTGCTTTCCTCGAAAAAATAAAAGCTACTCCTCACCTGGAGCATATCCCCGTGATCATGTTTTCTACCAGTGATGAGAAACATGAAATAGCCAGGGCAAAATCACTGGGCGCAGTAGATTTTATTACCAAGCCTGCCCGGTTCAATGAGTTGTGCCGGTTGCTGCAGGAAAAGCTGCACTTATATGCAAAGGTGTAAACGGCTACTCTCCTACGCGTTCTGCACAGGCTACCCTGTAAAATTCATATCCTTTTTCCGACCGGCCGGGTAAGTAGTGTTTCCGGTATTCGCTGGCGCCGAGATCCTCCAGCAGGTGAAAATTATACTGGTGCAGGTAAGCGGGTAAAGCGGCCGGTTCAAAGCCAAACGTCCACCGTTCTTCCAGCTCTGCTACGTCTTTAAGCAGTTTTTCGCCCCCATAAAATGCGGCAGGATTGTCCAGCACGGCCTGGTGCACATAGGTAAAAATGACCCTGGAGCCGGGTTCAAACCGTTGCAGAAATGCAAAGGTGCTGTCAATGGCTTCTTTGTTGAGGTAATTGGTTACGCCCTCCCAGATAATGGCGGTGGGCACAGTAAAATCAAAGTTATTCAGCGCGCTCAGCTGGTCAAGGCTTTGCCGGTTAAAATCTATCTGGTAATAATATACTTTGGCTGGCAGCTTATGTGCGCGTAATTTCGACAGTTTGTAGGCGGCCGTATTGGGATGATCGATTTCCACGACTTTCAATTGGCGAAGAAAAGGTAAACGCAGTCCGCGCGTATCAAAACCGGCGCCGAGAATATATACCTGCTGTGCGCCTTTATCTACCGCCTGCAACAACAGGTCATCTATATACTTTGTACGGGCAATACCGGAAGATAAGGCGCCCGGGATCTTCTTCCGGATAATCCATTCAGCGAACGACCTCCAGCCTGGTATCCGGCAAAGCCATACGCCTATTTTCAGCCTGCTGTCCAGGAACCAGGAGGCAAACTTATCGGTGAAGAGGCGCCGGTCCCGGGAACGGGTGGTTTCCAGCGCCCGGAATAAGGCCATATATTGCGCGGTTCTACTCGTGACGTCTTCCTTCATGGATAGTGTTTTATGAACTCCCCCTTTAATTTAATCAAAAAATACGAATATCATTTTGGCGCCTTCCCGTACCTGGCAGTTACGCGAAACAAGTGGAAGGATAATTTTTGCGATTATTTCAAAAAAATACCTATTTTTAGAAAATATTCTAAATCGTATCACCAAAATGAGTCACCCATTAAATATTGACAAATTAGACTTACAGATCATTTCGGAAATGTCAACCGACGCCGGTATCTCTTACGCAGAGTTAGGTAAGAAACTCTTTGTATCCGGTGGTACTATTCATGTACGCATCAAAAAGCTGCATGAAATGGGGGTGATCAAAGGCACCCGTTTACAGGTAAACCTGCGGGCAATCGGGTATGATGTACTGGCCTTTATTGGTATTTACCTGGAGAAAAGTTCCTTGTATGAAAACGTAGCCAAGCAGTTATTAAAGATTCCTCAGATCGTAAGACTGAACTACACTACCGGTTCTTACAGCATGTTTGCAGAAATCATCTGCAAAGACAGCGGGGAGCTGCGCAAAATATTGCAGGACGATCTGCAGCATATTAAGGGAATAGAAAGAACAGAAACAATTATTTCGCTGGAAGAGAGTTTTTCAAGACCTATTAATGTCAGTGAAGTAGTGTGATGATAAAATGCTTTGTTTATTAACGCTGCTTTATGAGCAGCGTTTTTTTTATGTTTTTCGTTAACGGATAAACGAAGTTTCCGGCAGCGCAACCAGTGCGCTGCCGGAACAATGAATTATAGTTTACGCGCATCGCGGGTACCGGCATATAGCTCATATTCCAGCAGGCGGCAATCGATGGTACTGTTATAAAACTCTATCCTGCGTTTGGCTTTGAGGCCTATCTTCTTTGCCAGTTCAAGGTTGCCGGTGAACACGTATCCAAAATAACCACCGCATTGCTGTTTCATGAAATCACCGATACGGCCATACGTTTCTTCCAGCGCTTCAATTTCTCCAAGACGCAATCCATATTCCGGGTTCATGTATACCACGCCGGCAGCGCCTTCCGGCACTTCTGTGCTGGCGAAATCGCATACGCGGAACTCAATCAGATCTTCCACACCGGCGGCCTTTGCATTTTTACGGGCGTTTACAATCGCCATTTCACTCAGATCGGTAGCGATAATGCGCAGCTCCGGCATTTCCACGATCTGTTTTTCCAGCAATCCTCTTTCATTGAGATATACATTTTCATCAAAGCCACGGAGGTGCATAAAGGCGTAGTTATCGCGGAAAAGACCGGGACGGCTGTTGGTAGCGATTAATGCGGCTTCAATGGCAACGGTGCCGGACCCGCACATGGGATTAATGAAAGGCGCTTTACGATCCCAGCGGGAAGCCAGGATAGTAGATGCCGCCAATGCTTCCAGCATGGGAGCGCGGCCAGGTATTTTACGATATCCGTGCCGTGCGAGGGAATCGCCGGTGGTATCTACGAATATTTCTGCATTTTCATTTTTCCAGAACAGGTGAATCACTGCACCGGTAAGCTCCGCACCGGTGGAAGGGCGCTTGCCTGTTTTTTCGCGCAGGCGATCTACCACTGCATCTTTTACCCTCAGGTTGGCAAACATGCTATTGTTGATCGTTTCATTCTGCACATTGCTGGTAATCGAAAAGTAACCATCTTCCGGGAGAATGGTTTCCCAGGGGTAGGATTTCAGCTGATTGTATATTTCATCGCCGTCGATTGCTTCAAATTGTTTCAGGCTGTACAGCACCTGGCTGCCGCAACGCAGGTTGAGGTTAAGGCGGATACACTCATTGAGAGAGGCATTCAACCGCACACCGGTAACGAATGTTTCGTCTACAGTAAAACCCAGATCTTTTACTTCCTGCTCCAGGTAAGGCGTCAGGCGTTTGTTACAGGTGATGGTAACGGTTCCCTTTGTTGTATATAATGACATAAGGCCGCAAATTTACCAATCTTTATGATAATCCCCCTGCATTCCTTATTTTAACAGTTCAAACATACTTCAGCACCCATGCGTTTTTATCTCTCTTTGTTATTGCCGGCGGTCCTGTATTTCCCGGCGAAGGCGCAAACAAAAGCAGTGCCTGTGCGTAATGAACTCATTATGCCGGCGCCGGTTACGCCTTCCAGTCATGCGTCTACCATTACGGCATTGTCTTCCGGAGATTTGCTCAGCGCCTGGTTTGGCGGCGATGAGGAAGGGAGTAAAAATGTAGAGATCTGGTCGTCGCGCTTTACCTCCGGCAAATGGCAGGCGCCCGTGAAGCTGGCAGATGGTATTATTAACGACACGCTTCGCTATCCCTGCTGGAACCCGGTACTGTTCCGTACCCGGGCCGGTTTGCTTTGCCTGTTTTATAAAGTAGGTCCAAATCCACGGGAGTGGTGGGGCATGGCCCGCTACAGCAGCGATGACGGCGGCAGTTGGTCATCTCCCGAAAAACTACCGGAAGGCATGTTAGGCCCTATCAAGAACAAATGTATACAGCTCCCGGACGGGCGCCTGCTGCACCCTTCCAGCACAGAGAGTGTGAAAGGCAATCAATGGGTATCTCATATGGAGATCAGCGACAGCACGGGGCATCAATGGCAAAAGGTAGCTATCGACTGCGACACGTTTGGCGTTATACAACCTACGATACTCACGCACCTCGACGGCCGGCTTCAGTTGCTGTTCCGCAGCCGCCAGCATGTAATAGCCACCAGTTGGTCGAAAGATCAGGGCGCCAGCTGGACACCCGTTACCGCGCTAAAACTGCCCAATCCCAATTCCGGCATTGATGCGGTAACCCTTCCCAATGGCGCAATGGCATTGGTATATAATCCAACAAAAGGCGGAAGCGACTGGTCAGATGGCCGCAATGAGCTGCGGGTAGCCATTTCAAAAGACGGTAGTAGCTGGAAAGATGTATATCAGCTGGAGAAGCGTGCAGGCGGCGAATACAGCTATCCCGCCATAATCGCCACCGCAGATGGTTTGGTGCATATCACGTATACCGACGACCGGAAAAATATCCGTGCAGTTACTTTACAATTGAAATAAACTTAGTTCCAGATTTCATTGGCAGCCGTAAGGATCACCGGTTCGCGGTCGGTAACCACTATGGTGTGTTCGTGTTGCGCAACAAAACCGCCCTTGTTTCCCACCAGTGTCCAGCCATCATTGCTTTGATTGGCAAAAGATGAAAGAGTGGAAATAAAGGTTTCTATTGCCACTACGGAATTCTTTTTAAAACGGGTGCGGTTAAAACGGACATAACAGTTGAGGATATCATCCGGTGATTCGTGGAGGCTACGGCCAACGCCATGTCCGGCGAGGTTGCGGATCACGGTGTAACCTGATTTACGCGCCTCGGTTTCAATCAGCTTACCTACGTCTGCCACGCGTGTGCCTCCTTTGATAAACTGGACAGCCTTATAAAGAATCGCTTTTGAAGCGCTCACCAGCGCCTGGTGCTGATGGATATCTTCCCCGAGCACAAAGGACCCCCCATTATCTGACCAGTAGCCATTCAGCTCCGCAGATACATCGATGTTCACCAGGTCGCCTTCCTGCAGTATTTTTTTGCCGGATGGAATGCCATGCGCAATTTCATTGTTCACGCTGATACAGGTCCAGCCCGGGAAGCCATAGGTGAGCTTTGGCGCCGACTTAGCGCCTAATGCGTTTAATATCTCTCCGCCATATTCATCTATTTCTTTTGCTGTCATACCCGGTTTGGCATAATTTCTCATTTCCTTCAGCGTAACTGCAACGGCTTCACTCACTCTTTTCATGCCATCGAGTTCAGCTTCTGTAGTTATAGACATAGTTATTTTTCTTTAAAAATACTGATAAAAAAACAAAGCTCACAGGTTATGCAGGCGTCGTCAGATTGTTTTAACAATGTGTTGATAGCGTTTTTTAAACATATAGGCTTATGTTATTAACGTGGCGCAAAGTAATATTTCTCCGGATCAATTCACCGGTACATCTTCACAAGATAAGATTTATTGGATATGCTTTGCAGGCACTTCGTCGGTAAGCCATACGTTGTTATCAGACAGGTAAAACAGGATGCCGCTCCGGTGCATGTCGCCGCTGCGGATGGTGAGGATGTGTGGCACGCCTCTCCTGCTGCCTACTTTCTCTGCCGTGGCCCTGTCATTTGTCAGATGTACGTGCTGCCGGTTCATTTTCTGCAAACCGGTTTTGCGTATCTGTACGATAAACCTTGCCACGGTACCGTGGTAGAGGAATTCCGGCGGTGTGGCCGGCGGCAGGTTCAGCGATACTTCCAGGGAATGTCCCTGGTTGGCGCGGATCATTGTTTTGTTTTCATTGAAAGAAAAACGTTGCTTATCATTTTCCGCCACTACAGTTTCCAGTTCTTCCATCGTGAAATGATGTCCGTTTGCCCTGCATTGCTGCAACAGTGTGTTCACGTTTGCCCAGCCGTGGGCATCGAGCGTGAGTTGTATAGCATCCGGGCTATGCCGGAGAATAAAGCTCAGTAGTTTACTGATTGATTTGTTGTTCATATTATTTAAGTTGATCCCGCGCTACCATGAGCGCATAACCGAGCAGGTTATGACCGCGCCACTGCAGGGGATTTTCCACATGTTCGCTGGAAGCTGCCATACCAATGCCCCAAATGCGGTCCATCGGGCTGGCTTCTACCAAAATACGGTCATGTGTATTGAGTAAAAAAGTTTTTAATGCCGGGTGTTGTGAAAATTTGTGATGATTTCCATTCACTACCAGGTCAAATTTATGCGTGTCCCAGGTGGCGGCATCGAAGTTTTTTACTTGTCTGCCGAGCTTTTTAGCTTCATCCGGTGTGTTCACCAGCAAGATCTTCTGCAGAGTAACATCATCGTTGAACAGCCTGGCTTTGCCAGCCATCATCCAGTGTTCCGCCGTTTTATAGGTAATGCCGTCCACGACGAAAGGAGCCTGCCACCACTGGCTGAAACAGCTTTGGGTAACGCTGCCATCTGCAGATGGCCGATGTCCCCAGAAGAAGAGGAATTTTATTTTTTCTTTAGACTGATACTTTGCGATCAGCCAGTTGTTATCGTACTTCATTGTAAGCGAATTTATGTTGAAAAGCCTGCCGGTTTACCTGTTTTTCGGACCTGTCATATACGGCGAATACAATATGGCGGAAGGCGTGTTTAAAGGAATCGTTATGCAGGATATGATGCGCAAACCATGCAGCGATATCGTTTGGATCGTTCCGGAATACGCCGCAGCCCCAGGCGCCCAGCACCAGGGTAGTTTGCCCATGCACCACTGCCACTGATAAAAGTTTTTCTATCCTGCCGAGCATCACGGATGCCATGTCTTTCAGCCGTTCCGGGTCATCCCGTTGTTTGAATACTTTATCAAAATCGTCCGGCTTGTATAATACAGTATGGTTAACCGCCGCCTGTAAATCGCCGCTGATATCTACTTTCTCATTGCGCTGGTTAAAGTAATGGCCTGCATCCATTATATCCAGTGTTTCGTAGGCGATGGCCATTCTTTTGTTCTTGTTCATGTTGTTTCAGTTTTTCACCGGGGCGCAGGAATGTTGGCGGGGTTAACAATTCCAATGCACAGGTGCAGGGTTCAAAATTCGTTTACGTCATTATGACGCAAAGTAAAGAAATATTTTGCTAACGTGTATATTTTTTTTCGGGAGATAGAAAACGGTGTGTTGAGATTAATAAACGAACCTGTGCGGAGAATGCTAAAAAAACCTGCTTCTTCTTTCTTTCCCAAAAAAAATTTGGTATTTAATTGCACACAATCTAATTTTACACAATAAATATAAAACACTCATGGAAAAGATTGAAAAATTATACACGGCACACGCCACCGCCACCGGCGGAAGAAACGGACATGTTAGCTCATCAGACGGCGTACTGGACCTGGAAGTAAGAATGCCAAAGGAACTCGGTGGCAGTGGCGGCGCCTACTCCAATCCTGAACAATTGTTTGCTGCGGGCTACGCTGCGTGCTTCGACAGCGCCCTCAACCTGGTAATCAGAACGCAGAAAGTAACCGCAGGCACTACGCAGGTAAATGCAGAAGTTAGCCTGGGCAAGAACAATAACGGTGGTTATGGGTTATCAGTAAAGCTACTGGTAGCAATTCCGGACGTGGAACCAAAACTGGCACAGGAACTGCTGGAAAAAGCCCACCAGGTGTGTCCTTATTCAAATGCTACCCGTGGTAATATTGAAGTAGAATTAGCATTGATCTAAACTCTATGTCATGAAAGTATTAATCGTACTAACCTCGCACAATGAATTAGGCAGTACCGGCCATAAAACCGGTTTCTGGGTGGAAGAATTTGCTGCCCCGTATTATGTGCTGGCGGATGCGGGAGCTGAAGTTACACTGGCTTCTCCCAAAGGCGGCCAACCTCCTATTGATCCGAAAAGCGAGCTGCCCGAATTCCAGACAGCAGCCACCACCCGCTTTAAGCGAGACGAAGCGCTGCAGCAAAAACTGGCTACTACTCTTAAGCTTAACGAAGCAGATGCCTCAGACTATGATGCGGTGTTCTATCCCGGCGGTCATGGTCCACTGTGGGACCTCCACAATGATCCAAGTTCTATTTCACTGATTGAAACGTTCTACCGCCAGCATAAACCTGTTGCATTTGTGTGCCACGCCCCTGCTGCATTGCTCAAAGTAAAAGGCCCGGATGGCGCGCCACTTGTGAAAGGAAAAGAAGTAACCGGCTTCAGTAATACGGAAGAAGAAGCGGTACAGCTCACCAGCGTAGTGCCGTTCCTGTTAGAAGACGAGTTAAAGAAACTGGGAGGGATTTACAGCAAGGACCACGACTGGCACTCATACGCACTGAAGGACGGATTGCTGATCACTGGTCAGAACCCTGCCTCCTCTGCGGCTGTAGCCCGGATATTAATGGAAACATTAGCGTAATTTTGTGTTGCTAAATAAGCTACTTTGAAACAACTGAAATTATCAAACCAACTTTGCTTCTCATTTTACGCCTTGTCGAGGCTGGTAACTTCACATTACCAGCCTTTACTTGGCGCATTGGATCTTACCTACCCGCAGTACCTGGTGATGCTGGCGCTATGGGAACATGATATCTTATCTGTAAAAGCGCTGGGCCAGCAACTGATGCTGGACTCCGGCACTTTAACGCCCCTGTTGAAAAGACTGGAAACAAAAAAGCTCATCAAACGTGTGCGTAGCAAAGAAGATGAACGCAGCGTGAATATTCATTTAACTGCCAGTGGAAGGCAATTAGAGCAGGAGGCAGCAGACATCCCCGAAAAGATCACTTGCAGCATGGGTTTTACTGAGAAGGAATACGATACCCTTAAACCGATGATCAACAATATTCTGAAAAGACACGCGGACGAATAACCTGTTATTTCACCGCTACCATATATCCGGGATCTTCTATAATATTTACTTCGATCACACCAGCTGCATCTTTCAACAACTGCCGGCAATCCGGGCTCAGGTGCCGCAGATGCAGCTTTTTGCCTGCCTGGTGATAGCGGGCTGTTAATTTATTCAGGGCTTCAATACCACTCATATCTGCAATACGGCTGTCTTTAAAATCAATCACTACTTCTGCCGGATCTCCAGTTACTTCAAATTTTTCATTAAACGCCACTACCGATCCAAAAAATAAAGGACCATAAATTTCATAGTGTTTAACACCCTGTTCATCCGTGTACTTGCGCGCGCGAATCCGTTTGGCGCTCTCCCATGCAAACACCAGCGCTGAAATAATCACGCCTATCAATACCGCCAGCGCCAGGTTGTGCAACCACACCGTAATAGCAGCTACCAATATGCCTACAAAAATATCTGCCTTTGGCATTTTGTTGATGATCCGGAAGCTGGCCCACTCAAAAGTGGAAATAGCCACCATCAGCATCACACCTGTTAACGCCGCCATTGGCAAACGCTCTATCACCGGCGCACCGAAAAGCACCACGGCCAGGATAGTCAGCGACGCTATAATCCCCGACAACCGCAATTTTGCGCCTGCAGAAAGATTTACAAATGTTTGCGCAATCATAGCACAGCCACCCATACCAAAGAAAACCCCGTTGAGCATATTAGCGCTGCCCTGGGCCATCGCTTCCCGGTTGCTGTTGCCTCTTGTAGCGGTCATTTCATCAACCAGGTTCAGTGTCAGCAAACTTTCTGTGAGTCCTACTCCTGCCATAATCAACGCATACGGGAATATTACCTGTAACGTTTCAAAAGTAAAAGGCACCTGCGGAATGTGGAATGGCGGGAAACCGCCACTAACGGCGGCAATATCCCTCACCGTACGGGTAGAAATACCCAATGCCAGCACTACTGCAAACACCACGATTATCGCCACCAGGGAGGCAGGTATCTTTTTTGTTATTTTTGGAAAGAAGACGACTACGGCGATAGTCAGTGCAACCAGCCCGATCATGGTCCACAGCGGATTTCCGCTCATCCATACCAGTTCTCCGCCTACCATCGTTTTAAATTGCCGGAACTGCGACACAAAAATGATCACGGCCAGTCCGTTTACAAATCCATACATCACCGGCTGCGGCACCAGCCTGATAAATTTGCCCAGCTTAAATACACCCACCAGCAATTGTAATCCCCCGGCCAGCAGTACTGCCGCAAATACATATTCCAGTCCGTGCGACTGCATCAGCGCAATCAGCACCACCGCCGTGGCCCCGGCGCCTCCGGATACCATGCCCGGCCTGCCTCCAAAAACGGCGGTGACCAGTCCCATTATAAAAGCAGCATACAATCCCACCAATGGAGGAAAACCCGCCAGTATAGCAAAGGACAAGGACTCAGGAATCATGGTCATGGCTACAGTAAGCCCGGCCAATATCTCCGATTTATAATCGGGCTGCTGAGAAAAATTAAATAACCCTGCAAAAGGCTTCATCAGAGAAAATTAAAGGTCCGGTTTAAAGAGGCGCAAAAATACACATTAATACGTAGCTTTCAGCCGTTGCTCATTATATTATACGCAGGCTATAATTTCTTCTGCTGAATTATTATCTTTCTCTCCTATAGTTTTGTAAACCTTATTTAATTATTCCACGCTATGGAGCATTTCAACATTAACCGTCGCCGTTTCCTCAAGGGAGCCACGGCTACGCTCGCACTTTCTGCCATCGGCGCCAGTGCACTTGATTTCATCAACCCGGCGAAACCTTTACGGGTAGCGCTTATTGGCACAGGATGGTATGGCAAAAGCGATTTATTCCGGCTGATCCAGGTAGCGCCGGTAAAAGTAGTAGCCCTTTGTGATGTGGATAAAAATATGCTGCAGGCCGCTGCAGAAATGGTGCGCAAACGACAGTCCTCCGGTGAAACACCCCGCCTGTACGCCGATTACCGTAAACTGCTATCAGAAAATGAACTGGATATTGTATTGATAGGCACTCCCGACCACTGGCATGCCCTGCAAACCATTGAAGCCCTCAAAGCCGGCGCCAATGTATATGTACAGAAACCTATCAGCGTGGATGTAACAGAAGGCGAAGCGATGGTGGCGGCCGCCCGCAAATACAACCGGGTGGTGCAGGTGGGCACTCAACGGAAAAGCACGCCACACCTTATTGATGCCAAAAAGAAAATTGTAGATGCCGGTCTGCTAGGCAAAATATCACATGTGGAAATGTGCTGCTACTATCACATGCGTAACAACGGTAATCCCCCCGTACAGGCAGTACCCGACTATTTCGACTACGACATGTGGACCGGCCCTGCTCCCCTGCGGCCTTACGATGGACTACCACATGTACGCTGGTGGCGTACCTTCATGGAATATGGCAATGGTATTATGGGTGATATGTGCGTGCATATGTTTGACACCGTACGCTGGATGCTGCAACTGGGCTGGCCTAAACGCATCAGCTCCACCGGCGGGATCTATGTTCAGAAAGAAGGCAAGTCGAATATATCAGATACACAGTCGGCCATTTTTGAATACGCCGGATTAAACTGTGTATGGCAGCACCGCACCTGGGGAACAGCCGCCGACCCCAAATACCCGTGGTCATTTAAATTGTATGGAGAGAAAGGCACCCTCGCCGCCAGCACCATGTCGTACGACTTTATCCCTGAAGGCAACGGTACTCCTATTCATAAAGATGTAGTGTTTGAAAAGGAAAAGTACCCGGAGGACTTGACAGAACCTGCTATTGAGCTAAACGCTGCACCGGCTACGCGCCTGCATATGCTGGACTTCCTGGGCGCTATTAAAAATGGCAGCAGGCCGGTAGCTGATATAGAAGAAGGGCATATTTCCACTGCCAGCTGTATCCTCGCTAATATCTCGATGCAAACAGGACGGCCCGTAATATATGACCCGCAAAAACGGATCATTACCGGTGATCCGGCTGCCACCGCGTTATTGCAACGGCCGTATAGAAGTCCCTGGATACATCCGGTGGTATAAATATTTCAGCAACATAAATAAAAAGAACGGCGCGTAGCAGACCGTTCTTTTTTTATCTTCCTAAGAAAAATAAAACTATTCCCTGATCACCTTCACCTGCGCAGGCGCTTTGATCGTTGATTTAATCTTCCCGTTGGCCAAACGTGTATGCTTCACCGTTACAATGCCATACGGAGTTGGAAAAGTTCCCTCTGCAAATTGCAAATCTCCCAGGTGAGGCGCCACCTTAATCACTTTACAGCCGGGCGCCACTACCGAAATACCGAGTACATGCTCCGTGAGCCACGGCGTAGGCCCGGAGGCCCAGCCATGACATAAACTATGACGGAAACCTTTATAACAATAAGCGCCATAGTCGCCATGAATATCTTTTTGCCCGGCCGGCACTATTTCATCAATGCGGGAAGCATTGGGAAGCCAGTCCATATTAAAGTCCTCCCAGAACGTAGTGGCGCCCAGTTTCAGCATAGCGCCCCAGTAAGTGCGGATATCGTTTAGCCCTCCCTGGTAGTCGCCCGCTTTTGCTTTTGCCTGTAGCATATAGTAACCATAGAAGGTGGAATAATCCTTTACGCCACCTACGCCAATAATTTCATCGTTGATCTTTTTTGCAGGCGCCAAACCTGATAACGCCATTAATGCAGCGGCCTGTTTGGAGCCATTGGCATCGGGCACATTTTGTTTCAGCCGGGCAATAGCGGCTTCGCACTTCTTCACCGTAACTACATCGTTGAGCACTTTACTCAATGCGGCGCCTGCGTCCAGCGTCATGATCATCATGGCTTGTAGTCCTGCATGAATACCGGGTTTATTTTCACTGGAGGGCCAGTCGAGGAAACGGGTACCGTCGTGCAGGTCTTCACTGTTATTAGCGTCTATTTTCTTCGAAAGGTGATCGAGTAATCCTTTCATGTAAGCGGCCTGTTGTTTCAGATATGCAAGGTTACCGGTGTGCAGGTACCAGTCGCGCTGAATAAGCACCCACCACATGGAATACGATACCATGCCGTTCATGTACTGTGGCAACGGCGTGATATCGCGGGAAAGATCCAGGCTCTTTGGCACCACTTCATTATACCCGAATACCGCGCTGATAGTAGATGTTTCGGGATGCATATCACCAATCCACACGAGGCGGTCCCGTTTAATGCCATCCCATAAATAGTCCTGCATGTTCAGATGCACGGTGTATGCACCCGTCAGCCAGATCTGGTTCAGCAACGTATCGCTGCATTTAAAAGAGCCCAGGTAAGGCAGATCGCGGTATACAAAGATGGCTCTTACCTCTTTCAGTTGCAGTTCCGTGTTATCATCCAGCAGATCGATCCGGACGAAACGGAAACCGGTGTTGCCTACTTCCAGTTTGCCCAGCCACGGCACTTCCACCATCATATCGCGTACGGCGTGGTCGTTGGTGGCATTCTTTCCGGGCTCAATATCACTCATCGCTTCACTTACGGATTCGCCAAAGCGTACCCGCAACTTTACCGGCTTACCGCTTTTATACATCCCGGTAACCAGTTGTAAACCGCCATGCAGCTCTTTGCCAAAGTCAAACAACAAGGCAGGATGTACGGCAGCCGTGCTTTTCAGTATGCACATGTTCTGATTGGCCAGGTCGGCTTGTCCGTTGCCGGCTAACAGGAAACGTTGCGCGTTGATAATGTGCTCACCGGCATTGGGTGTTTGCCATATAATTTTTTCGGGAGATAAATACCTGCGAACGGTAGCTGTTGCCTGGACCGTGGCCATACGGCTGCTGTCGAACACCGGCGGCAGCTGGGCCCGGGACGAAACAGCACATAATATTACGACTGCCACCTGTAAGATCCGGTTATATATTTTCATGTGATCAGGTTCCTTTAAATGTTCTTAATACTTTACCGCAGTGAGTTTTACAGGACCAATCAGGCCGGCAGACTGATAAGTAGCTGTTGGCGTGTATGGGTTCACGTTACTCCATGTTTTTCTTTCGGCAAGAGGTAGTTTGCTGTCGCCAATGAGACGGTTTACCCAGGTATTTACTACCGTTACGGTTAGCTTGTTCTCTCCTTTTTTTAATGCATGTTTTACATTTACGCGGTAGGGCGCCGTCCATACGTTGCCCAGCGCTATGCCGTTCAGGGTTACATCCGCCATTACACTCACGGCGCCAAGATCCAGGTATGGTGTGGATTCCGCCGGTAGTTCATCTGCCTTAAAAGTAATTTCATAAACAGCTGTACCGGAGTAATTACGGATCTGTTCATTGGCGTGTGTACTCCAATCGGTTAACTGATCAAATACCACCGGTTGCGCTGGTCCCCGCTTTGCCGCATCAAAGCTCACTTTCCAGGGCCCTTGTAACTGCGTTAGCGTAACCGCTTCAGGGAAATTAACGCCGTTGCCTGTTGTTGCTGTCTTCTTACGGAATACGATAAATCCACTCTGATACGGGGCTAACGTTAACGGCACTACGGTATGTGCTGATGGCTGCGAAAACTCCTTCAGGTCACGGGTTTCACCCGTTACTGCATCCCACCACTCCGGTTGTTTACCCGCCACGCGGAAGGCAGGCGATAATGTGATCTGCTGATCCGACTGATTGGTGACAAAATATATTTCTCCATCTGCAGTGGCGCGATGCGTATATAATACCTGTTCCGGCAGCTGCGCCACATCTGCAGACAATTGCAGGATGCTCAATGCCTGCGGCATATCCATTCCACTGAGTACCTGTCCTTTGCCATATTTCCTTTGATGCTCGTGGTTATTGCCCCACAGTTCCGCTGCCAACCGTTTTACTTTCACATCTGCAGCCGGATACTGCTGTAAACTGGGCGAACGTTGGGGTGCGGGTCCCAGGATAGTGGCCCCTTCTTTTACCAGCTGCGCAATTTTCTCCAGCAGCTCCGGCCGCATGGTTTCCAGCTGCGGCAGTACCAATAAACGATAGCTCATACCATCCGGCAGTACCAGCTTCCCATCCTTTACACGCAGGCGTTCCTGGATTACTTCTGCATTGATGTAATCATAGGAATATCCTTTGGGTAATTCGGGGTTTCTTACGCCCGTCATTTTAGGTGCATCTTCCCCGATGAAGTAGGCGACATCATTTACTGCTTTACCCTGCTGCAGGAGGTAGTTACATCTCCTGATATAATCTACAAATGCTTTCCCCTGGTAAAACCAGGTGTTCTTCCTGTTAAACTCTGTTCCAAAACCCGCGTTCACACCGGGTTCACGATCATCATAGGGTTGTTCAATAAACACATGCAGGAGGCTGTGATTAATCCCTTCGGTAAAGGACCAGTCGCCACGACGCTTCAGCAGTGCGGGATAGCGGCCGTACGCGTTGCCGCCGGCAGTAAAAGATTCTGCGGCTACTCTTGTTTTGCCATAAATATGCGCAGCAGAAGAAGCAGCGCGGCATTCGATATTACCGAGTGTGCCTTCATTCCAGAATTCACCTGCAACTTCATCCGACTGGCCGCCGTATTTCAGGAACTCCGAAGGAAAGCCCCAGTGGCCGTAGTTTTCCAGCCATAGCTTCATACCGTCTTTATGACTGGCGTTACGCAAACCGGCTACGTATTTATAGGCTACCCGGTCGGCTATCAGGCGGCGCAGATCCCAGAGGAAACGATCCGATTGATCAGGTGTGCCTACTACCCTTCCGGATAATACGGGCAGCCACTGCAAGGGATCATAGCCATATTGTTTTTTAAAATCGTCCGCCATGTCGTCTGTCCAGTTTTGCGAACCGGTTTCATAGCTGTCTGCCACCACCCATTTGAGTGAGGTACGTTCCGCTTCAGGAATGCTTTTGCGGATCTTGCCCACAAAGGCATCATAGTGGTACTGCGACCATTCATCGCTGATCTTGTCTATTTCCAGCCCTGTGCCTTCCGGTGAAGCCGGGCCATTGGTAACGCCCGTAGGCAACATACCATAACGCACTACTATCCAGTTGCCGGCCGGCACCTTCCAGGTGAGGGTACCGTTGGCCGATAAATTTTTAGTGAGATTAATTACTTTGGTGGGATCAATGATCAATCCGGCGCCGGATACTTCCGGCTCCTGCGGCCATTGATATTCGTTCCATAGCGGCAATGGCGTCTGGAACATTTTGGCCAGCTGCTTTTCTTCAAAGCGTTCGATGCGTGGCGCCGTGAGTAGCTTTATTTCTGCCAGCGCAGGATTACCTTCGCTGATCACCAGCCTGAACTGCTTTCCGGTAGTGGCTTTAAAGGAAACGGCTACCGGTGCATAGGGTTTAAAGCCTACATTATTTTGCGGGTTGCTGCGGTCAAATTCAAAGCTCTTTATGCTACGCCAGTTATCCCCTTCTTTTACCTGTAGTTCAAACTGTGCTTTGAAAGGCTTTGCTGCCGGGTAAATGATGAGGCTCCGTGCGGTAAAGTTGCCGGCTACTTCCAGGTTGATGTGAGCCGGTGTTGGACGGCCAACCGGTGTGGTGATGATAACTTCTTCTGTAGTGTTTCCATCTGTTAGTTTTTCAATATGCTGAAACACGATGTTGGAAGTGATACGTGGCGTATGTTTACCAATATTGTCGGCATCGCCGTCTGGTACGGGAAAAGCCATTACAGCCACCGTCTGGAAATCAGCGGGCCCTGTTGGCAGCTGTTGGGTATATTGCTGAGGACCGTGAATAGTCACTTCTTCGCCGGCGAGGTAGCGCATCGATTGTGAAGGCTTAATCCAGGGGCCGCCACTCTGGCTCCATCCCGGGCTGTTGAACAGGCCAATATCCAGCCCCTTTTCTGAGGCAGTACGTATAGCCGTACGGGTTACCTGCCACCATTCGTCAGAAAACAGCTTTACCTTTCCGTAGGGAACCTCTTCTTTCGGATAACCTATATTACCGATAAAAGCCCGGCCAATGCCCACTTTCACCATTGCTTCCACATCCTGCTTTACGCCTTCCTGCGAAATATTATCACTCATCCAGTACCAGTATACACTTGGTTTAACGCTATCCGGTGGTGTTACAAATCCGCGGTGTAAAGGTGTTTGCTGTCCACTGGCAGTTAATGCAGCCGACAACAGCAGCGCAGCGGCGCCGTACTTTTTTATAACAGGAGTATACATACTTTGAATCTTCGTTTAACCGTAAAAGTTATAGCACCAGCTGCCCCGTTGCGGAACTATTGTCAGCAACAGGCTATTTCAGGATATCTCCCAAAGTAAAAAACGTTATCAGTATAACTGTCCTGTACCTCCCTGCAGCAATGGATTGCCCGGGTTGAGCATACCCATGCGGCCCAGCCATTTCATGGTAATCTGCATCCATACGTCTGTTGGCAGCTTCAATACAAAGCCGTGGTTGCCTTCGGGATAAATATGCATTTCCGCTGGTACGTGCTGATGGCGCAGGGCCTGGTAAAAAAGGAGACTGTTATCTACATCTACCACGGTATCATCGCCGGTATGAAACAGGATGGTGGGTGGTGTTTGCGGTGTTACCTGCCGGTCGTTGGAGTAATTTTTTATGGCCTCTTCTCCCGGCTGACTGCCGAGTAGCCGCAAACGGGAACCGGGATGGGTGAGGTTCTTTTCCATGCTGATCACGGGGTACACCAGGATCATAAAATCGGGACGCAGGTTGATGCCCGCATTGGCTGCCAGCACCGGCTTATTGAAATGTGTACCTGTTGTGGAAGCCAGGTGTCCGCCGGCAGAGAATCCCATAATGCCTACGCGATTATTATCGATGTTCCATTCAGCGGCATGCGAGCGGATTATTTTCATGGCTTCCTGGGCATCCTGCAAAGGACCGCTGCTTTTATCCTGCATGATCTTATCATCCGGTAAGCGGTATTTGAGTACAAAGGCAGCGATGCCTTGCTTCACAAAATACTCAGCGATGTTGAGCCCTTCCCGCTGAAACACTACCGCGCGATAGCCGCCACCCGGGCAAATTAATACCGCTGTACCGGTAGCCTTTTCCTTTGACGGCAGGTAAGCCGTTAAAGTAGGCACACTGGTATTTGTGCGGTTATTGTCTTTGTCTGTTACTTCCTCATCCGGTGCGGCAATTCCGCCGGGAGGAAGCCCGTTGTATAACGGCATTACGGTTTGAGCATTGGTAACAATGGCAGCGAAGCTGAAAAGCAGGATAAGGAGGGCGCGCATAATATTATTTATTGGCAGTAATGATAATCAAAACTTCATAAAGTAGCATCATGTGTCACCGAATAATATTTCAGTTCTATCAAATCGTTGGGCATGGGCTTGCTGTTCCAGGATGAATGGATGGCCAGTGCTGCTCCCATTGCAGTAGCCTGCGCCATAGAGGCAGCAAAGATTTCAATGTCGGGGAACAGAGCGGCCAGCAGATTCATATAGATGACATTTTTACTGAACCCACCGTCAACGAATATACGTTTTACGCGGGCGCCTTTCAATACCCTGCTGGTAGCGATGTATTGCTGACTGGCAATGTCCAGCATCAGTTGATGATAAGCTTCTGTATCTGAAGAAAAAGTATCGAGATCCCGCTGTCCGAATACAGATGCCTGCATCCGTTGCTGGTCGGCCTCCAGCTGCGGCGTGTCCTGCTTATTCCTTTCTTTTAACTGGCGGATGATGCTGCCATCATACGCTACCCCGCGATACCTGCCGGTATGCTGATCAAAGTGGGTTGCAATGCGCTTTACCTGCTGTTCATGCTCATAACCGGCAAAAAGCCGGGAAGCCTTTACCGGCTTGCCCTGGAAGGACATATAACATAAACAATCTGCCTCTAGTTCCTCCGGCGTAAGTGGTGTGTCGCTAAATGGATTTAAGCTGATGCACCAGGTGCCGGTGGATATCAGTACAAAGGGTTCATGAAAATTTACCAGGTAAGGAATGAGTGCAGCGGAGCTGTCGTGCAACCCTGTGCCTACTGCATAGCTGTTACCCGGAAAGGCAGCGGGCATTACTTCTCCCGAAGAAAAAAGAGGCGCCAGCTTTTCCAGCACCCCTTCCTTTATTAACCACGAATGATAATTGTTTTGTTTAAAATCCCACAGGTTGGTATGACAGCCAACACTCGTGATATCTGAGCAGGCGATACCCGACAGCAGGAAGCTCATGTATTGCGGCAGGTGCAGCGCATACTTCATTCGGCTGAATACTTCCGGTTGTTCGTACTTCAGCCGGTACAGCTGCATACCGGAATTGAGACTTCCCAATACCGGTGACGCCGTTTGTACAGAGAAAGCGGTTTTACCACCATAGTTACTGTAAAACTGCTGACTCAATTCCTCCGGATATTCCTTCAGGTAGTTGTACAATGGAGTTAATGGGCGCCCTTCTTCATCGATGTACACCAGGCTTGCGCCATAGGTTGAAAAGTTGATCGCTTTAATCGTTACATCTTTTCTGCTGAATACTTCTCTCAGGGAATCAAATACGGAGAGCCGGAGGCTTTCCAGGTTTTCACAGGGCGCGCCATCTTCATCCACGGTTTCCGTAAAACGGGCTGTCCGCTCAAAGATGATCCGGTACTGTTCATCAAAGAGAAACAGTTTTTTGTTGGTTTTTCCAACATCAAAAATAGCAATAACGGGAATTTCGTTCATAGACACATTTAAATTACAAACCAGTCGCCATTGTTTTAGCGCCTCTTTCACGGATCAGGTGTTCTCTTACTTTTTCAGCACGATATAAAGCTAACGGATTCAATGCACCGCCGGCCTGTATCCTCGCGGCTGCCACCAGGGAGCGTACATCGGTACGGAACGCCTGCTGTAATACTTCCTGCGCGGTAACCACATCGTTGTTCTGTTGTGCAGCCAGCAGTTTCTTACGGTCTACCAGCAACGCCTGCGCATAGGTGATCATGATTGCTTCCACAGATTGCAGCAGATCCTCCAGCGGATCTTTCACGTTGTGCGAGGCATCTATCATCCAGCCCAGGTCGGTAGTATGATTCATGCCGCGGGCATCCATTCCTTCCACCAGTTCATTGAAAATCAGGAACAGCTGGTAGGGTTTGATGCTCCCTACGGTGAGGTCATCGTCGCCATACTTGGAATCGTTGAAATGGAAGCCGCCGAGTTTACCTTCCATTAGCAGCAGGGCTACGATCTGCTCAATGTTGGCATTGGGCAGGTGGTGTCCGAGATCTACCAGCGTATAGGCTTTGGGACCCAGTTTATTGGCATAGAGGAGCGACTGTCCCCAGTCGCCCACCGTAGTGGAATAAAAATTAGGTTCTGCGGCTTTGTATTCCACGAACATTTTCCAGTGATCCGGCAGCGCCGCATAAATTTCCTGCAACCCTTCCAGCGTATTCTGGAAAGCATGACGGAAATTCAGCTGACCGGGGAAGCAGGAACCATCAGACAGCCACACAGTGAGTGCGTCGGAGCCCAGTTCTATACCATGACGGATCACTTCTATATTATGTTCAATGGCTTGTTTACGGACATCTTTATTGACATGCTGCAGCGAGCCGAATTTATAGCTCCACTCCTGCCCCGGCTGATCCTGGAAAGTGTTGGAGTTCATCGCATCAAAGCGGAGGCCGTGCTGTGCAGCCATTGCTTTGATATGTGCAGGATTGGATGGAATATCCCAGGGGATGTGCAGGGAAATGGCGCCGCTGGAGCGGTTTAACTGATGAATCAACCCAATATCCTCGATCTTTTCCTCCAGGTTCCGGGGTTCACCGCCGCCGGGGAAACGGCCAAAGCGGGTACCACCGGTTCCGAGCGCCCAGCTGGGAATGCCCACCTGGAAAGCGATCAGCTGCTGCAATATTTCAGGCACATTTTTAATTTCCCCGGAGAGATATTCAAATGCCCGCTGCTGCGCTGCCATTCCGGCCTGATTATGTTCTTCTATCCTATATTTTTCGATTCTCATGAGGATCCTTTTTAACGCAGATAAAACAATATTTTTATCTCACAAAAGCCATTGCTACTCCACCATCCACATTCAGCACATTGCCGGTAGCCTTGTTAAGTAATCCGCCTACAAAAGCATAGCAGGCGTTGGCAATATCTTCCGGTACAATGATTTCATTCAGCAGGGTGCGCTTTGCATAGAATGCAGGTAGCTCTTCCACCTTTACGCCATATGCTTTGGCGCGGCCTTCCGCCCAGGCGCCGGCCCATATTTTACTATCGGAAATCACCGCATCAGGGTTCACTACGTTCACGCGTATACGATCTTTGCCCAGTTCAGCGGCATTAAGACGGCTCAGGTGCAGCTGCGCTGCTTTGGCTGATCCATATCCTGCATTGTTAGGACCGGAAACCAATGCGTTTTTACTAACGATGTTCAGTACATCTCCGCCGGTATCCTGCTTGCGCATGATTTCTACGCCGGTTTGTGTAACGAGGAATTGTCCTTTCACCAGTACATCGTACAGCAGGTCCCAGTCTTTTTCCGTATGATCTTCCAGTGGTTTGGAGATCGACAGCCCGGCGCAGTTTACAATGATATCCACCCCGCCAAAGGCCAGTACTGCGGTGTTAAAGGTTTTATGAATAGATACGGAATCAGTTACATCGAGCAGGTCGGCGGCAAATACATCTTTTCCGTACAGCTTATTAAACTCTTCGGTGGCTGATGCCAGTCGTTGTGCATCATTATCGTTGATCACCACTACGGCGCCTTCTTCCGCGAACTTTTTAGCGATGGCTTTACCAATGCCGCCAGCGCTGCCGGTTACCAGGGCTATTCTGCCCGTAAGCGCTTTGGGCTTTGGCATGCGTTGCAGCTTGGCTTCTTCCAGCAACCAGTATTCAATATTAAATGCTTCCTGCCGTGGCAGGGAGGTGTATTCAGAGATGGCTTCCGCGCCTTTCATTACGTTGATGGCGTTGATATAAAATTCAGCGGCCACCCTGGCGGTTTGTTTATCTTTTGCAAATGTGAACATGCCTACGCCGGGATACAGGATCACCACGGGGTTAGGATCGCGCATTGCCGGGCTGTTGGGATGTTTGCAGGTATCGTAGTATTCTTTATACATTTCCCGGTAGGCGGTAAATAATGGCGCCAGGGATGTTTTCACGGTGGTCACTTCTTTCAGGTCCGCATCCGGCAGGAGGTTCAGTACCAGCGGGCTGATCTTCGTACGCAGGAAGTGATCGGGGCAACTGGTACCCAGGGGTGCGAGCCTGTCGAGGTCATTGGAGTTGATAAATTCAAGCACTCTCGGATCATCGGTGAAGTGTCCTACCATTTTCTGCTGAGAAGAGCAGTATCCGCGTAAAACCGGCGCCAGTGCAGCGGCCTGGGCTTTGCGATAGTCGGGCGACAGTGATTGTATTTTAGCGCCGCCAAACACCGGTTTATTGCGACCGGTATTTTCCTGCAGGTATTCCGCGCAGCGTTCAATTACTTCCAGGGTATTGATATAACTTTCGTAAGCAGTGTCGCCCCAGGTGAACAGACCGTGAGAGCCCAGCATGATACCACGGATACCGGGATTTTCATCGAGGCATTGTTTTAACTGCAATCCGAGGTCAAATCCGGGCTTTTGCCAGGGTACCCAGCCAATGGCGCCGTTAAACAGCTCCTGCGTGATTTTCCGGCCGTCTTTTGCCGCTGCAATAGCAATGGCAGCATCCGGATGGAGGTGATCGATATGCTTAAAAGGAAGAAAACCATGCAGTGGAGTATCAATGGAGGGCGCTTTTGAGCTGAGATCATAAATGCAGTGGTTAAACAATTCCACCATTTCGTCTTCATGCGCTATTCCCCTGTAAATATTTTGCAGGCTGCGGAGACGATCTACATACAGGGCAGCGAGGCCACTTTTTTTGAGCGTGCCCAGGTCTCCGCCGGAGCCTTTTACCCACATCACTTCTACCGGTTCTCCCGTTAAAGGATCTTTTGCGGTGGCTTTACAGGAGGTGTTGCCACCGCCGTAATTTGTCAACCGGAGGTCTGCGCCGAGTAAATTGGAACGATAGATCAGCAAGGCTACTTCGTCACCAGCCATAGCGGCGGCTGTTGCTTCATCCCATAAATAGCTGACATGCCTGAATTGCGTAGTAGTTCCATCTAAAGACATACTCTATAATTTTTACGTTTTTAATTGCGATAATGCTGAGGGTTAATTTTCTAAAGAATTACCATATCCGACCAGGATTACAGAAAGAATGATGGTGAATATACCCAGGGAGATAGTAGCGAATGTTTTTTTACTGGCATTTTTCCATTCCTTCAGCACAAAGCCCCACATACCGGAAATCAGGATAATAAAAGCCATGTGCAGGATCCAGGAGCTGGCATCATTGCCCAGTTTACTTTCTCCCATCCCATAAAAAAAGAATTGCAGGAACCAGGTAGTACCGGCGATTGCTGCAAACAAGTAGTTCTTTACCAGCGGGGTGCTTTTGTTTGTATAGTCATTAAATGAGCGGTTACGCCTGTTGAGCAGCATGCACCAGATAAAATTGGTGGTGAGCCCTCCCAGCATAATCACTACAAAAATAACATTGTTCCGGAACAAAGGATTGGCATTGTTGGCCACCGCTGCCTTACCCATGCTGTTGCCGGCAGTAATGGCAAAACTCATACAGGCGCTCAGGATACCGGAAACAATGGCTACCGCCAGCCCTTTACGGAGGTCAAATTCGAGGATGCTTTCAGTTTTCTGCTCACCGGTGAGTTCCTTTTCCTTCAGCATACCCGCTCTTCCGCAAATAGCAATCCCCACCAGGCATACCGCCACACCGGATAATACATACAATCCCCTGCTGCTATGCAGCATAGCGCCCAGCGTATTGGGGTCGTCTGTAAACAGGCCGCGGTAAATGGGTGGTATCAGCGCGCCAAAAGCGGAACAAAAGCCCAGTGCTACCGCCATTCCCAGCGACATACCAAGGTAACGCATGGATAACCCGAACGTTAAACCACCGATACCCCACAATACGCCCAGGAAATAGGTCCAGAAAAGAATAGTACCTTCCGTATTACGGATAATATCCATAAAACCCGGAACCGTTAACCAGGCAGCTACCAGCGGTACCACCAGCCAGGAGAAGATCCCGCCAACAATCCAGTAACTTTCCCAGCTCCATCCCTTTACCTTTTTGTAAGGGATATAGAAACTTCCCGATGCGAACCCACCTATAAAGTGAAATAAAACTCCCAGTAAAGCCTGCATAATGATATAGTAATTTGTAACGTGGAGATTAAAGTTTCATAAAAATAAAACATGTAACTTTTAAAACTGTCATGGACTGTCATGGTTCCGGCAGGAGATAGTATTTGTAGAATTAAATCACTATCATTGTCGGGAAAACAGCCATGTCAGCACCTGATAGCTAATTCCACGGATTAATACCTGATGAGCCATGAAACAGCATCCGATTTTTAAATACCTTTTTATTGATGATTTTTCTGCTACGCCTAAATATTACCAGCTGGCCAACTCTATCATCAAAGCTATTGTAGACAAGAAAGTGCAGCAGGATGATATACTGCCGTCCATCAATGAAGTCAGTTACGCCTTTGAAATTTCGAGGGATACCGCAGAAAAAGCATACAAATACCTGAAGGGACTGGGTATCCTGGGGTCCGTACCCGGAAAAGGCTACTATGTGTCGCAAACCAATCTTGACCAGCAATATAAGATACTGCTCCTGTTCAACAAACTGAGCGAGCACAAAAAAATCATCTATGATTCGTTTGCAGGCAAGCTGGGAGAACAGGCTAATATCGACTTCTATATTTATAACAGCGATTTTAGTCTTTTTAAAAAACTGTTATCACAAAATATCAATGAATATACACATATTGTGATACTTCCGCACTTCCGGGAAAGATGGGAACATGTTGATGAAGTGATCAATACCATCCCGAAAGAGAAACTGATCCTGCTGGATAAAAAGCTGAAAGGCGTAACCGGCGAATACGGCGCAGTATATGAAAATTTCCAGGAAGATATTTACGGCGCCCTGGAACAGGCCAGGGACAAGCTACAGCAATACCACACCATTAAAATCATTTACCCCGACAATACCTATTACCCAGAAGAAATTTACGAAGGATTTATGCAGTTCTGCCAGAACTATGCTTTCAACAGTAAAAAAGTAGAAGAAATAGGAGAAGAAAATATTCAGCCGGGAGATGTATATATTAACCTGCGGGAAAACGACCTGGTCTTGCTGATAGAAAGGATCATTTCCTTAAACCTGAAGATAGGCAAGGATGTAGGGATCATTTCCTATAACGAAACGCCGTTGAAGAAATTCATCCTCAACGGCATCACCACTATTTCCACCGACTTTAAATGTATGGGGGAAATGGCTGCACAGCTGATCCTGGATAATTCCCGCGCACAGATAGAAGTACCGTTTTATGTAACCATGCGGGCATCTTTGTAATTAACTTACCTTTGGGCCATAAAAAACGGAACAACATGGACACACCAGGCGCATCCAAAGACCCGCTGCACGGACTTACACTGGAAAAAATAGTGACACATCTTTATGAGAGCTATGGCTGGGAAGAACTGGGATACCAGGTAAGGATCAATTGCTTTATCAGCAATCCATCTGTGCAAAGCAGTTTAAAATTTCTTCGCAAAACACCGTGGGCACGCAAAAAAGTAGAGGATTTTTACGTGTATTCTTTAAGGAAGAAATTATTAAAATAATGTCCGGAACCGGACACCCACCCTTCAAAACCGGACATTCTTAATTCTTCAACACCTCTTTATCTACTGAAAACCAGCATTTTAATATAATGGCATTTACTTCGCGGAAAGTAAGTTCCATTCTATAAATTGCATTCCATGTTCAGCAGTTATATTAAAACAGCTTTCAGGACGATCACGCGGAATTTCAGCTATACATTTCTCAATGTATTTGGCTTAACGCTCAGTATTGCCGCCTGCCTGATCATCTTTCTCATTGTAAAAAATGAGTTGAGTTATGACAGCTTCCACAAAAAAGCGGATCGCATTTACCGTGTAACATTAAATGCCCTCGATTATAATCCCAGTACCTCGCTGGCAGTAGTACCCGCCCTGCGCAACGACTTTCCCGAACTGGAGCAGGTGTCGCAATACTGGTACCAGATCACCGGGCTGGTAAAAGCGGGTGATACGCGGTACAATGAAAAAGGGTTTGCTTTTGCAGATGCTTCTTTCCTTCAGATATTTGATTATCACTGGCTGGCCGGAGATCCGCGCACTGCATTGTCGGAACCCAACCAGGTGGTGCTCACACGAAGCATTGCCGGAAAATACTTTGGTAGTAAGGATCCAATGGGCCAGGTGATTAACCTGAACAACCAGTTTAATCTTAAGGTAACCGGTATTATTGAAGACCTGCCGGGCAATACCAGTCAACCTTTTGTATTCCTGGCCTCCTACGAAACCATCAGGAAGGAAGTGCTGGAGCAGGCCTCGTTTTACAACATCAATGGCGGCAGTGCATTTGTGGTGCTGCCTGAACATTATAACGTAGCGAAGCTGCAGGCCAGGATGCCCGCCTTTATTACCAAAAACTGGGGCGCCGATGTTGCTGCCGGAGCAAAACTGTTATTACAGCCGTTAAAGGAAATCCATTTTGATCAGCGCTATCTGGGTAACCCTGCCAGTCCTACCACCAGCAGGGAAACCTATTGGGGCCTTGCAATGGTGGCCCTGTTTATCATCATCACGGCCTGTATCAATTTCATCAATATGGCTACGGCGCAGGCTATACGCCGCGCAAAGGAAGTAGGCGTACGTAAAGTGCTGGGGGCTTACCGCGGTCAGCTCATCCGTCAATTCCTGGGTGAAACAACTTTACTGGTGTTGATCGCAGTTGTGCTGGGAACCATATCAGCAGGAGTTTTGCTGCCATTTGTAGCCACCTGGATGAACGTGAAGATCGGGGTATCGCAATTAATGCAACCGGTAATTGTTGCCGTATTGGCGGCAATAACGGTAACGGTTATACTTTTAGCTGGCTTGTATCCCGCTTTTGTGCAGTCGGCCTTTCAACCCGCAGCATCCCTTAAAAGCAGTACAGGTACTACATTCCGGGGATTAGGATTAAGAAAGATATTGGTATCCACCCAGTTTGGCATTTCCCAGATACTGATTGCGGGTACGCTGATAGTTGGTTACCAGATGGACTTTCTCCAGAACCAGGACCTGGGCTTTAACAAAGAAGCAGTCGTTTCTTTCCCGGTACCCGACAGGAATAAGCGGGATATTTTAAAGGAGCAATTGCTTGCCAATCCCGGTGTAGCGCAGCTGAGCTTTGCCTCCGGCTCACCGGTAAACGGAAGCAACTTCGGCGGGTTCCGCTGCCCCGAGGTAGGACTTACGGAAGGTGATGTAACCGAAGTAAAAGCAATCGACGAACAATATATGGACATGTTTTCGATACAGTTACTGGCAGGCGAAAAGATCCGCCCAGGTACAGATGCAGACACGCTTCGCAGGGTGCTTGTAAACGAAACAATGATCCATAAAATGGGGATTCAGAACCCGGAGAAAGCACTGGGAATACATTTTTACATCAACGATGGCCCTGCGCTGATCACGGGTGTGGTGAAAGATTTCCAGAGTGAATCCCGGTATAAAAAGAGAAGACCTTGTGTACTGGAATACAGTGCCCGCGGTTTCGGAACGGTCAATGTCCGGATCAAGCCCACTGAAATGCGGAATACCATTGCAGGTATAGATAAATTATGGTCTGCATTATTTACAGAAAACCAGTTTGAGTATCAATTCCTGGACGACCGTATCGCCGGCATGTATATACAGGAGCAAAAAATATACACCGCATTTAAGCTGTTTTCCTCACTGGCCATCATCATTGGATGCCTCGGATTATATGGCCTGGTGGCCTTTGCAGCGGTTCAACGTACCAAAGAAGTAGGTATCCGTAAAGTATTAGGGGCATCCCTCCTGAATATTGTCGGATTATTTGCAAAAGAATTTATCCTGTTGATCTTTGTTTCCTTTTGTGTGGCGGCGCCTGTCGCCTGGTTTGTGATGACGCGCTGGCTGGACAATTTTGCCTATCAGACCCATATCGGTGGCGGTACTTTCCTTGTTGCGATCTCGGTATCTGTATTAATAGCAGGAGCCACTATCGCTTATCAGTCGGTGAAAGCCGGGCTGGTGAACCCGGTTAAAAGTTTGCGGACGTAGCTACAGTTTAATTTTCAGACCCATTTCGCGTTTCATGGTAAGCAGGGCTTCTGCATTACCTTTTGCATCATCTACCGGGTGATGCGTATGGGTTGTTTTGCGCAGGTGTTTGAAAGTCTGGAAAGTATCTTTCGTGATGCCTTTATACAAACTTCCAAGATTTTGGGAACTGAATCCAAAGGGGTTTTCACCAATAAAATGATGAAAATACCAACAGATAAACATCCAGTCGAAACCGTTGTTATCGCTGATAAAAACGGGGCGGTCCTTACTAACGGAAGTGATCCATTGCTTAAAATCCTGCATCACCTGTGCGGGATCATTAAAGTCGAGGGTTTCTTCACGCGTGTGACTGGATACTGCCAGTGCTTCGGGAATAAATTTAGCGGAAATGGGTTTTAGCTGACCGTAAAAAGATTGATTCAGTTGTTCATTTACAAGGACGGCGCCAAAAGAAATCATAGAATAATCGCCGGGAATGGGACCGTCTGTTTCAACGTCCACCATAATAAAAGCCATGTGTTATAATTTGTTGCTTTGGGGTAACCAATGCGTTATACATCTCACAAAAATATAAAAATATTATATAACAAAGAAAAAGGCATCCCGGCTATGCCAGGATGCCTTTAACGCCAAAGCGTTAACAGATTCTCTAATGGAGCCGCCCGGGTTAAACTAAATTAACCTTAGGTGTCCATGAATATTCTGTAGATAGCATGAATACCTCCTTTTCTTTGGTGAGTAATGAAACTACAACAAAATATCTGAATAAGAAAACGTTACAACAAAAAAATAACATATCACCGCAGCGGAATTATGTAAATAGCTGTTATTGCTTCTTTATAACAGTTGGTAATAATATTTCGCGGATGCTTCTTTCAAAGAAATAAGCCCTGGGTATATCTTTTTCGCTGTAGCCGGCGTTCTCCATAACAACAAGACTGGCACGGGTTGCCGGATAGTAGAAATTGATGAGCGTAAATCCCATCTCCGGCATATACCCGGTGTGTCCCATCTCCTGCTTATCGTCGCTTACCACAATACCATAGCCGGTTCCTATAGACCCGTATACGGTGTGCTGCCGGTGTTCCCAAACATGCGTCATCAACTGGTAGCTGCTGTCTTTCAGTAACTTTCCGCCATACAATAGTTCATTCCAGCGTACCAGGTCGCGGGCAGTGGATACCACGCCCGCACCAGCATAGTGCCAGTCTGGTATAGTATCGGTGCTTGCTTCCAGGCCACCAGACGGTGTTTCCCGGTAGCCCTTTACTGCTGGTATATGGCCGGTGATACCGGAGTGCGTCATGCCGGATTTTTTAAACAAGGCAGCTGCCAACTCCGTATAGGGCTTACCGGTAGTACGTTCCAGTACGGATTTCAGCAGCGAATAACCGAAGTTGGAATAAGCGTATTTTGTTCCGGGACGGAAAGCCAGCGGCGCATCAAACCACACCACGCCGGAAGTGTGATTGAGCAACTGGTGGATGGTAATGCTGTCTGCCCAGCTATCTTTTATTTCCGGGAGATAGGAATGCAATGTTTGCTGTAGTTGGATACGTCCTTTTTCCACTTCTTGCAATACCATTACGGCCGTTATTTGCTTGGTAACGGACATAATGATAAACGGGTCGTTGATGTTCAGCGCCTGCTTTGTTTCGCGGTTGGCGAAGCCATAGCTTTTGGCGTACAGCGTTTTCCCGTTTTGTGTAATCAGCACTACCCCGTTGAACGGGCGGGGACTTTTGATCGTTAACAGGGAATCCAGCCTGGCGGAAAGTGATTGCTGTGCGGTAACCAATCCCGTTGCCAATGCCAGGATGCCGGTAAGAATGAATGAACGGGTTGTCAATTTATCTCTTTTTTAATGCGATGGCTATTGCTTTTTCCGCCAGTGGCCCCATCACGAGGTAGCCAGCTTTGTTCGGGTGTACACCGTCAGATGTCAGGTCGGCTTTCAGCCCTTTTCTTTCATCGGCCATTGCAGTGTAATAGTCCAGGTATACGCAGTTGTTTTTGGCGGCATAGTTTTTAAGACGCTCATTCAGGTCGGCAATCTTCCCAACCGGCTCCAGTCCTTTGCGCCATGGATAATCAAACGCTGGTATTACGGACGACAACACCACCCTGATACCATTTGCCTTAGCCAGTTCCGCCATCGATACAATGTTACCAAAAATTGTTTCCACCGGGGTATAGCCGGTATTCCCCGCGATATCGTTGGTGCCCGCGAGGATCACTACTACTTTCGGTTTCAGGTTGATGACATCCGGGCGGAAGCGGATCAGCATTTGTGGCGTGGTTTGCCCGCTGATGCCCCGGTTGATATAGGGTTTGCCTTCAAAAAACTCCGGGTTCAGGCTTCCCCATCCGATGGTAATGGAATTTCCCATAAATACCACCCGCTGTTCGCCCGGTTTGGGCGCGCCCACCTGGGCGTTGGCTTCCTGGAAACATTTTAAACAGGCCCAGTCCTGTTTCATCAGTTCTTCGCGTTGCTTCTTTTCTTTTGCGGCGGCATCAGCGTCCGTGGTATTCTGTGCAAAAGCCGTAGTGCCCAATATGGCAAACAGGGCTACCAGTTTCAGGCTTTTTCTGTTCATGATCATACATCAGATTTTTAACTGTCTGCATTTTAGTAAATGCAGTGGAAAGTAGCAATATTTTCCGGCTTTTACAAACGCCTCTTTCATAACAGTTAACACGCCCTGATACAGGACAGTACAGGACAGTACAGGACGCAACAGGACAGGAATGTATTATTCTTCCGCTAAATTTATTTCCGTAAAGTAATGCCGTTTCATCAAACCAAATTCCACTCGTTATGATCAGAACTTCTATCCTTTATCAAAAAGGATCTTCCTGCCTCGCACGTTTTGGCTTCACTTGTTCTGCCTTGTTATTCATCAGCACTTTCACCTATGCACAAAAGAATAACGTTGGCGGCCAGGTAACAGATGCCGGAACGGGCTCGCCGCTTCCCAGTGTAACCGTTGGCGTTAAAGGCACCGGCCAGGGTGCATTCACTGATGCGAATGGCAGATATACCATTTCCGCCGGCCCGTCCGACTCTCTTGTTTTTAGCATAATCGGTTATGCAAGCAAAACTTATCACGTGGGTACCCGTACCCGCATCAGCGCACAGCTGGAACCAAGCAATAAAGTACTTAACCAGGTAGTGGTAGTAGGTTATGGTACACAACAGAAAAAAGATGTAACAGGATCTGTTGGCATTGTTACCATGAGGAACATTAAAGACATGCCTGTTGCCGGTCCGGATCAGGCACTGGCCGGCCAGATTGCCGGTATCCAGGTGAGTACCTCCAATGGTATTCCCGGTGGCGGTCCACAGGTGCAGGTACGCGGCATCGGCGCAGTGGGCGCAGGCAGCCAGCCACTATATGTGGTAGATGGTTATCCGCTGGCGTCTTCTTCCGACCAGGTATCAGATCCTATGAACGCTATTAACCCGCAGGATATTGAATCTATGGCGGTGTTGAAAGATGCTTCCGCTACCGCTATTTATGGTTCCAGGGGCGCTAACGGCGTGGTACTGATCACTACCAAACGAGGCACCTCCGGCCTTCCCCGGGTACAGCTCTCTGCCAATTACGGTATCCAGTCTATCCCGGACAAAGGACGCCCTAACCTGATGAACGGACAGGAATTTGCCCAGTTCAGAAAAGAAGCGATTGAAGATAATATCCGTTTTACCGAGCACCGGGAACCAACGGATGCAGACATACCGGAAATTTACCGCCATCCTGAACTGATCGGCAAAGGTACCGACTGGTTTGACGCCATTACACGTACCGCGCCCATGCAGGATATTAACCTGAGCGTAAGTGGCGGTACCGATAAAATCAGGACTTATGTCTCCGCAGGTTATTACAACCAGGATGGGGTGATCATCAACTCAGGCTACAGACGTTTTACCGTAAGGGCCAATGTAGACGCTAATCTTTCAGACAGATTTAAAGTAGGCTTCAACGTGGCCCCTTCATATACCACCCGTAAGGGCAACACTAACGGTGAAGGCCGCGAAGGCGTTTTTGGTATTGCCAGTCCGATAGAGCCTATCTATAAAGCAGATGGCAGCTATAATGAATATATCCAGAGCCCGGGTACTTTTGGTCTTCCTAACCCGGTAATGATGCTCAATGAGGTAACCAACAGATCCAAGAGCACCCGGATTCTTTTTAATACCTACGGAGAATATGAAATTATAAAGAACCTGAAATTTAAATCCACCTTCAACGTAGATTACCAGGAAGGAAGCAGCGAATACTTCCGGCCCTCCACCATTGGTAGTACCAATGCTGCACCGCCAAGTATTCCTTCCGGAGGCTACATCAGCGGAAACTATCTGAACTGGCTGAATGAAAATACGCTCACTTATCAGTACAACAGCAGCAACGGGCATGCTATTACCGGATTGCTGGGATACAGTGTGCAATCACAGAAGGAACAAAATGTGGGTATCAATGCAGCCAACTTCCCGGATGATGATATCAAAACCATCAACGGTGCAGCTACCCTTACCAATAATCCTGATGTAACTGATAAAACAGAATGGGCATTATTGTCTTACTTAGCCAGGGTAAATTATGCTTATAAAGATAAATACCTGGTAACGGCTACTGTGAGAAGTGATGGTTCTTCCCGCTTTGGTCCCAACAACCGCTGGGGTACGTTCCCGTCTGTAGCTTTGGGGTGGCGTGTTTCACAGGAAGATTTCATGAAGTCGTCCCGTGTATTCAGCGACCTGAAAATAAGGGCTTCCTATGGCTTCTCCGGGAACTTCAATATCGGTAACTACACCTACATGAGCAGCATCGGTACCAGCGATTATGTACTGGGCGGAGCGCTGAATGGTGGCCGTGTAATGAACACGCTCGGCAATCCAAATCTTGGATGGGAAAGAATGCGTGAATTAAATATAGGCGTTGACGTTGGTTTGCTGAAAGACCGCATCTACCTGACTATCGATGCCTATAAAAGAAATACACAGGACCTGCTGTTAAACGTAGAAGTACCGCAGTCCAGCGGCTTTACTACCGTAACTGAAAACAGTGGCGATATGGAAAACAAGGGACTGGAAATCGGCATTTCTTCCCGTAACATAGAAACTAAATCTTTTACCTGGACCACTAACTTTAACATTGCCTTCAACCGCAACAAGGTGCTGGCATTGGGAAAAGACAATGCCCCTATCTATTCCGGCAACAGCAGTGAAGGTAATCCCACCAATGTGAGCATCATAGGCCAGCCGCTGGCTATGCTGTACGGATATGTATTTGACGGCATTTACCAGAACCAGGGAGAAGTAGATAAAGGCCCGGCTTTCCCCGGCGCTATTCCCGGCAATATCCGCTTCAAGGATATCAACGGCAACGGGGTGATCAATCCGCGGGAAGACTTTGCGATCATCGGTAATCCTTACCCCGACTTCAACTGGGGCTTAACCAATATCCTGAATTACAAAAAATTTGATCTGCGTGTATTGGTAGTGGGCTCTATGGGCGCCGACCGTTTACATGCCACCAATGATTACAATGGTAACATTGATGGTGTATTTAATGTACGGAAAGATGTAGCTAACAGGTGGAGATCTGAATCCAATCCAGGCAATGGCAAAGTGCCTACCACCAATGGTTCCGGCCGTGGCAGGGTAATGTATCGCGACGTAAGCTCACTGACTGTAGAGAAAAACAATTATGCATGGGTGAAAAATATCACGCTGGGCTATGCCCTTCCGAAGATGGGATTTGTGGAAAGTGCCAGGGTATATGTAAGTGTGCAGAATGCCATCCTGTTTACCAACTACAGCGGCAACCCTGAAGTAACCAACTACATGGGCAAGGGCGGAAGCGGCGCACTGGTACCTGGTATCGACTATTCCAGTTACCCGGTTCCAAGAATTTACTCACTGGGCGCCAATCTCTCCTTTTAATTCAGTCAAAAAAAGAATAGCAACATGAAAACGAAGATACCTTTTATCGCGCTGCTTGCGATCGCACTGAATGGATGTAACAACATGCTGGATGTAAAGCCAAATTCCTTTTCCAGCGGATCTAACTATTATACTACCGAAGCACAGGTGCTCCGTGCCGTGAACGGCTGCTACGGCGTATTGCAGGAATTTTATACCGGCGACTACTGGGCGATGGCTGAAATGAGGGCGGATAATACCAACTACCAGTATGATGCAGGCGACCGTGGCGCACAACAACGGGAGGAGATCGATGAATTCCTCATCACTCCCACCAATAACTACGTGAATAATGTATGGACACAGATATACAGAAACATACAGCAATCCAACGTGATCATTACCCGTATTGATGGCGTTAAATTTTCCAACGAAGCAACTAAAAAACAGTATCTCGGTGAAGCTAAATTCCTCCGGGCCTTGTACTACTTTCACCTGGTGCGCCTTTTTGGCGGTGTGCCACTGCTGGTGAAAGAAGTGGCCAGCCCGGATGAAGCTTCCACCCCGAAGAAAGCAACGGTAGAAGAAGTATATGCCCAGATCATTGCAGATGCCACAGAAGCCGCAGCCAATCTGCCGGCCAGCTTCTCCGGCGGAGATATTGGCCGTGCTACCAAAGGCGCAGCATTAACCTTGCTCGGAGAAGTATACCTGACGATGAAAGATTATCCAAAGGCAGTAACTACCCTTCAACAGGTAACCACACTGAACTATTCACTGGTAGATAATTATGCAGATAATTTTGATCCGGCGAAGAAGAACAATTCAGAATCTATTTTTTCAGTACAGTACAACTCCGGCATCGAAACAGAAAGTAGCAACTACATTTTCAACTTCGGTCCACGCAACGGTAAAAAAGATCTGACCGGCTTCAATGGTAACCTGGGCGGCGTAAACATGCCTACTCCCAGTATTGTAAACGCGTATGAAGCAAAGGATAAAAGAAAGGATGCATCCATTTTTATGTATTCCAGTCCTACCAATGCCGCTTTTGCAGAATCAATCGCCTTTGGCGGTAAATTACCGCTCATCCGGAAATTCTATCATCCGCCATATGCACTTGATGGTCGTGCGAATGAAAACTGGCCCGTGTACCGCTACTCCCAGGTATTGCTGATGTTGGCAGAAGCGATCAACGAAACCGGTACCGGTAATCCACTGCAGTATATCAACCCCGTACGCCAACGCGCAGGGCTGGATCCTTTACCTGCTTTGGCCAAGGGCGCTTTCCGCGATACCGTTTTCCACGAGGTGCGTGTAGAACTCGCCTTTGAAGACAATCGCTGGTACCAGTTATTACGCACCGGCAAAGCCGTTTCCGTAATGACCGCCCACGGTATAGAAGAAAAGAAAAGGCTGACCAGGCTCAGCCCAGCTTCATATAACATACAGCCGCGCGAGTTATTATTTCCAATTCCTGAAAGAGAAATCAGGCTGAATGGATTTGAACAAAACACCGGCTGGTAAAAAAAGTTAGAAAAAACGGGAAAACGTTTACTATATTACTACAGCTATAGTAAACGTTTTCCCATATCAATAGTATCAACTCAGGAACCTATTCAAGATTATATTATGACCACGTCACGTAAAAGAGCTTTCCCGCTGCTGTTGCTGGTTTCCACCGTTCTGATGACCGGTGTGGCCTGTAATAACGGAAACGACTCAACGTCAGAGCCAAAGCTAACCGGCAATCCGAAAATCGATGCCCTGAAATTACCTGATAATTTTAAGGCAGAGCGGTTGTACAGTCCGGGCGACAACAAGCAGGGCTCCTGGGTATCTATGACCTTTGACACCAAAGGCCGCATGATCGTGTCCGATCAGTATGGTTTTCTTTACCGGTTGCAACTCCCTGCCGTAGGAGAAGATTCTGCCAAACTGAAAATTGAACAACTCAGGATCGGCAATGATACTTCTACACAAAAAGTATCTATGGGCTATGCACAGGGATTGCTGTATGCCTTCAACAGCCTGTATGTAATGGTGAATCACAACAGTGATGAGCGTTTCGACAAAGGCAGCGGATTGTATCGTTTACAGGATACCAACGGCGATGATCAGTTTGATAAGATCACGCTGCTGAAGGCGCTGGATGGCGAAGGAGAACATGGCCCACACAGCATTGTATTATCTCCGGATAAAAAATCCATCTATGTGATCGCCGGTAATTTTACCAAAATTCCGGAGATGAATAACTACAAGGCGCCTCCATCGTGGAACATCGATAACGTATTACCATTTATCAAGGACCCTAACGGTCACGACAATACGGTGAATACACATGGCGGATGGATTGCGCATATCGATTCTACCGGTACCAACTGGGAACTCATCAGCTCCGGCTACCGTAATCCTTTCGATCTTACTTTTAATGATGCCGGTGATATGTTCACCTACGATTCAGATATGGAATGGGATTTTGGCACTCCCTGGTACCGCCCTACCCGCATCTGCCAGGTAACCAGCGGCAGTGAATACGGATGGCGCCCGGGTACAGAGAAATGGTCTCCGGCCTATCCCGATAACTTACCACCATTACTGAACATTGGCCAGGGCTCCCCTACCAACCTGATCTATGGCGGCAATGCAAAGTTCCCGGAGAAATACCGCAAGTCATTATTTGCGTTCGACTGGAGCTTTGGCATCATCTACGCCATCAGTTTGCAGCCGGATGGCGCCTCCTACAGAGCAGGTGCAGAAGAGTTCCTGTCTGGTTCACCACTGCCGTTAACGGATGGTGTGATTGGTCCCGACGGTGCATTGTATTTCCTGACGGGTGGCCGCAGACTGGAGTCTGACCTCTATCGTGTATATTATAAAGACAATAAAGAAGATAACGAACCTTTGGCGGTGACTCCTCCAACAGAAGGCGCTAACATCCGCAAACAGCTGGAAGCCTACCACGGCGGTGCAAAAGAAGGAGCCGTTGACTTTGCATGGCCTTACCTGAAAAACAGTGATCGCTTCATCCGCTTTGCAGCAAGGATAGCGATAGAAAATCAACCGGTGAGTCAATGGCAGAACAGGGTGTTACAGGAGAAAGATCCTGAAACACTGATCCAGGGAACCATAGCGCTGGCGCGTCAGAGCAAGGAAGATGTGAAGAAATTACTGCTGCCGCAACTGATGACGATCAACTATGCGCAGTTGTCGCCTTCCCAGCAGATTGACCTGTTGCGTGCTTTTGAGCTGGTGTTTGTACGTATGGGTAAACCCGATGCAGAACAATCGGCGCAAATAGCCGCCTACCTTGATCCGCAGTATCCCGCCAGCACCAATGATCTGAACAGGTCGCTGAGTAAAGTACTGGTATACATCAATGCGCCCAATGCCGTAGAAAAAACAATGGCATTGCTGGCCAATGCCAAAGATGATACCGCTGCTGCTAAAACTGCCATGAAATCCGCTGACCTGATCATGCGTAATCCGCAGTATGGACTGGACATTGCCGGTATGTTATCTAAAATGCCACCATTACAGCAAACCTGGTATGCAACGGTATTAAGCCAGGCGAAAAGCGGCTGGACACCTGAATTACAGGAACAGTATTTCAATTGGTTTTACAATGCTTTCACCTATAAAGGCGGACATAGTTTTATTGGCTTTATCAATACCGCCAGGAAAAATGCGTTAGCTAATGTGCCGAAAAAAGAGTTTGCACACTTCAACAAGATTTCCGGCGACTCGCTGTTAAACAGTGGTGGTAACCTCGCGGCTGGCTTTGCGCAACCCAAAGGCCCGGGCAGAAGATGGACCGTAGAAGAGGCACTTAAAATAGTGGACAGCTCTACTACTACCAAGCGTGATTTTGAACAGGGACGGGCAATGTTTGCCACGGCGTTGTGCAGCTCCTGTCATGGTATGCGCGGCGAAGGCGGCGTAGCCGGACCGGATCTAACGCAGTTGGGTACACGTTTTTCCAGTAAAGATATTCTCGAAGCAATTATTGAACCCAGCAAAACCATCTCCGACCAATATGAAGCCACCGTGTTTTCTTTAAAGAACGGCAGCTCCGTAGTAGGACGACTCGTAAGCCAGGACAAAGATAAGTATGTGATTTCCCAGAACCCTTTTGCTACACAGGACCAGCGGGAGCTGCTGAAGAAAGAGGTAACCGGAACAAAAGCATCCAAAGTTTCTGTGATGCTGCCGGGATTAATTAACCGTCTTAATGAAGATGAGCTGAGGGATTTAATGGCCTATCTGAAATCCGGCGGCAATAAACAGGATTCTGTTTTCCTTGCTTCCAAGCAACTGGGTCGTAAATAATATTTTTTCCCGGAAGATAAATAACGCGTGGATGGCATTTAATAATCAGTCGTGGCAACATAAACTCTCGAATCATTTTCAACTGGGAGGTATAGAAACGGCGGTGCTGGACAATGGCCCCGGAAGGGGCGCCCGCATCGCCTGGATCAATACCGGTACCGGGTTACGTTATAAGGTGGTCATCGACCGGGCTATGGATATTGCGGATGCCTTTTATCATCAGCATAGCCTGGCCTGGTTAAGTCATGGCGGTATTACTGCCCCCACGCGGGGGGCGAACAAGGGTTTGGACTGGCTCCAAACCTTTGGCGGTGGATTGATAACCACCTGCGGGCTGATGCATGCGGGCGGTCCGGAAACCGATGAATATGGAGAACGCGGCCTGCACGGGCCTATCAGTAATACGCCTGCTGAAATTGTGTCCATCATACAACCCGACCCTGTGGCCGGGCAGATGGAAATGAGCATTACCGGGATCATGCTGCAAACCAGCGTGCTCGGTCCCAAGCTGATGCTGAAACGTACCATTTCCGGTACGCTGGGTAAGGCGGAGATCCGGGTGCATGATGAAGTGATCAACAGGGGCAATATCACTTCGCCGCATATGTTGTTGTATCATTTCAATTTCGGGTGGCCGCTGGCAGATGAGGGTGCGGATATCTGCTGGAAGGGGAACTGGGTTCCCAGGGAAGGCAATCCGGATCATATTTTTAATGCGGATCACAATTATAAAAAATGCCTTGCTCCGCTGGACAGTCATGCCGGTGGCGGCGAAGAGGCCGCCATCATTGATCCCGTGGCAGATGCCGGCGGGTGGTGTACCTGTGGTGTACACAACGCTGCACTGCAACTGGCATTTTCGCTGCGGTTTAAAAAAGCGCAGTTGCCGGTGCTTACCAACTGGCAGCACTGGGGTAAAGCCGAATATGTGATGGGGCTGGAACCCGGCACCCATCCGCCTACGGGGCAGGCAAAAGCCCGCAGGGAAGGGACGCTGCTTTTTATGGAACCGGGCGAACGCCGCGAATATGAATTGCAGATAAACCTGTTGCATACCAACGAAGACATCAAATCATTTCTCACTGATCTTTTATAATCATCATTTTAAAGCTCATGGAAAAAACAAGCTTAGCAGAAAAAGCACTCGAACAGGGACAAGGGATTCTCCGACTGGCGCCAAACTGGGTACCCAGATCATTTTGTGTGCCAGGACGGCGGATCAAATTACACCCGGACGATTATTACGTACTGGGAGGCGAACGTGGCGGCATCGACGAACGTTGGCTGTCGTCCACCACTCCGGCGAAGAACGGCCCTTTAACAGGCGAAAATGAGGGTTTAAGCATGGTGGTCGTAAATGATGGTAGCGGCACACAACAATTTTTACTGAAAGATGCCATCAGCGAATTAAAGGATAAACTGATCGGGAAACGTTTATGGGATACCTATGGCGCATGGCCGATGTATTCCAAGTTCTTTGATAACATGGGACCGCTCCCCCACCATATTCATCACAACGATGAAAAGGCAGCGCTGATCGGACAGGCCGGCAAGCCCGAAGCCTATTACTTTCCGCCGCAGCTGAATAATCATGGCGGTGATTTCCCTTATACTTTCATGGGTATTGCTCCTGGCACCACCCGCGAACAGATTAAGGAATGCCTGGTGAATTTTACCAAAGGCGACAATAAGATCACGAACTACTCACAGGCTTACAAGCTGGAACCCGGTACCGGCTGGGATGTTCCGCCGGGACTGCTGCATGCGCCGGGTAGTTTGTGTACTTACGAACCACAGAAAGCCTCCGATGTATTTGCCATGTACCAGTCGCTCGTAAACGAAGCCATCGTTCCTGAAGTACTGCTCTGGAATGGTACGCCCAAAGAAAGCATCGGCGATTATGATGCCCTCATGGACGTGATCGACTGGGAGCTGAACGTAGATCCTAACCAGTTCCAGAATCGCTTTATGCCGCCTAAAACAGCGGCTAACGGGGAAGGTTATACGGAAAACTGGGTATGTTATAAATCAGATGCTTTCAGCGCCAAAGAACTGACTGTAGCGCCCGGCGCAACGGTAGTTATTAAAGACAGTGCCGCGTATGGTATTATCCTGATGCAGGGACATGGCAAAATGGGTGTGTGGGATATTGATACGCCCGCGCTGATCCGCTACGGGCAGTTAACCAACGATGAGTTTTTTATCAGCGAAGCAGCGGCTACTGCAGGAGTGAAAATTGTAAACCACTCTGCTACCGATCCGATTGTAATGCTGAAGCATTTTGGTCCGGGTAATCCCGACCTCGTGTTATAACCTGTTAAAAGCTACGTTATGAAAAATAATAATTATCCAAAACTGCACAATGCCACCTGGCCGGGCATTGTAGGAAAAGGAGATGGTGCAGAGCCCATCATTCCGTTTGATACGCTGTTGGAAATGACGGCTAACGCAGCAGTGAACGGCGTTAAGTTTGATGGTATCGACATCGGGTTGTTTGACCCGCATGTATCCGCAAACAGCTCAGACGATGACCTGAAAAGACTGGTAGAAAAAGTAGCTTCCTATAACCTGGAGATAGGCAGCCTCGTGGCGCCGATCTGGCCTCCCAGCGGCGGTTCCGCAATGGGCAGCAAAGAAGACAGGGCAAAATTTGTAGAGCAGGTGCGGAAGTCGTGCCACGTAGGCAAACGGCTCCGCGACCTCGGCATCCGGCCTAACGGCGTAGTACGCATCGACTCCGCCTGCAGTCCGGAAGACTGGTCCAAAGATCCCGCAGGCAACACAAAACTGATTGCGCAAACCTTCCGGGAAGCCTGTGACGTAGCCGCTGACTATGGCGAGCAACTCGCCGCAGAAGGTGAAATCTGCTGGGGTGGCATGCATAGCTGGAAAGCAATGCTGGATACCCTGGAGGCTGTAGACCGCCCCAACATCGGGTTCCAGGCCGATATGTCGCATACGTTCCTGTACCTGCTGGGGTATAACAGCCCGGAAGACAGGATACTGCCGGCAAACTTTGAGTGGAGCGACCGCGAAGCCATCAAAGCAGGGCTCCGGAAACTTACACATGCCCTTCGTCCGTGGATGATCGATTTCCATGTGGCGCAGAATGATGGCACCGTGCACGGCACCGGCTCGCACGATAAAACCGGCCGTCACTGCCTGGCTACTGATCCCAACGGGAAACTGAATATTGCAGAAGATGCCGGCTTCTGGCTGCGCGACGACAAAGGCGAACTGACGAAGGCAGTAAAACATATCTGCTGGGATGGCTGTATGTTCCCCAATGCCGTGATGACCCAGGTCAAAACCTGGAACGATATCCTTGCCGCCATGATCGCTGTAAGACAGCAACACGGCTGGCAGGAATAGTTTTTTAATTAATAATCCGTGACAACTATGACAACAAAGAAAGAACTGAGGATAGGATTAATAGGCTGTGGTTTTATGGGCAGAACCCACTCCAACGGCTACCTGCGTGTGAAAAATTTCTTCCCGGAGCTGGCCTTTCAGCCGGTGCTGAAAGCAGTATGTTCCCGCACAGAAAGTAAGGCCCAAGCATTTGCAGCGCAATGGGGATATGAATCCGTGGAAACGGACTGGAAAGCCCTCATTGCACGCGATGATATAGACGCAGTAGACATTTGTACGCCTAACGACAAGCACGCTGAAATAGCCATTGCGGCAGCTGCAGCGGGCAAAATGATCCTCTGCGAAAAACCGCTGGCACGTACGCTGGAAGAGTCGGCCGGGATGGTTGACGCTATTGAAAAAGCAGGCGTGCCCAATACCGTGTGGTACAACTACCGCCGGTTGCCGGCTGTTACCCTCGCCAAACAGATTATTGACTCCGGCAAGCTGGGGCGCATTTTTCACTACCGCGCCAACTTCCTGCAGGACTGGACCATTAACGCCAACCTGCCACAGGGCGGCGAAGGATTGTGGCGCATGGATGCAGACGTAGCCGGTTCAGGCGTTGTGGGCGACCTGCTTTCCCATTGCATTGACACCGCGTTGTGGCTGAACGGCAGCATCACTACCGTAACCGCCATGACCGAAACCTTTGTAAAAGAACGCATGCATCAGCTCACCGGCAAAGTAGAGAAGGTAAACATCGATGATGCCTGCTCCTTCCTGTGCCGCTTCAGCAACGGCTCTCTCGGGCTCTTTGAATCAACGCGCTATGCACGCGGACATAAAGCCTTATATACGTTTGAAATCAACGGCGAAAATGCTTCCATCCGCTGGGATCTGCATGACCTGAACCGGCTGGAATACTTTGATAACGCCGACGCCTCTACGGTGCGTGGATGGCGCTCTATCCATGTAACAGACGGCGATCAGCCATATATGGATAAATGGTGGGTACCCGGGCTGGGCATCGGCTACGAACATTCCTTTGTACACCAGGTAGCGGATTTTCTGAAAAGCCTGGAAACCGGTACGCCCTGTTCTCCCACCTTTAAGGAAGCGCTGGAAACGCAAAAAGTATGTGAGGCCGTACTCGATTCTGCCGCTTCCGGTTCCTGGAAAGATACCAATGCTGCCTAACTACCGGTAACGGTTATACGCATCATGCTTACTATCTCCACCGGATATACGAAAAAATATCAAACACTATTAAAATATCAATTATGCTGAAAAGAACCAGTGCGTTCCTTATTCCGTTGGCCGCAGCCGGCCTGCTGTTTACCACGGCCAGTTGCCAGAACGGCGTGAGTAAAACAGGCGACAGCCACACCGGCGATAGCACAGGTACCGATAAAGGCTTTGTACAGATCTTTGATGGTAAAACACTGAACGGATGGATAGGCGACTCTATCCACTGGCGGGCAGAAAACGGTCATATTGTTGGCGAAGTAACGCCTGAAACGTTACTAAAAACCAACACCTTCCTCATCTGGCAGGGCGATCAGCCTGCTGACTTTGAACTCACCTGTGAATTCAAAATCACCAGCGGCGGCAACAGCGGCATCAACTACCGCAGCGTAATGGTAGAGAATGTACCACATGCACTGAAAGGATACCAGGCCGATATTGATGGCGCTAACCGCTACACCGGTCAGAATTACGAGGAAAGAGGCCGTACCACCCTGGCCTACCGCGGACAGAAAACAACCATTCCTGAAGCAACCGACTCGCTGAAAAACGGCGTGAAGAATAACGCCTGGAGTGCCGCTGTTGTTACCGGCTCACTCGGCAGCTCTGATTCACTGCAAACGCTTATTAAAAGCGAAGACTGGAATAAATGCCGGCTCGTTGTAAAAGGCAATCACCTCCAGCACTATATCAACGATGTGCTGATGAGCGATGTAACCGACAACGACACGGTGAACGGAAAAACCAAAGGATTGCTGGGCGTACAGGTACATGTAGGTCCGCCTATGAAAGTGGAATACCGCGATATTAAGCTGAAACAGCTTTAGACGCGGGGTTTGTCTTTCTCAGGATTACGCTGATTATACTGATTTGCTTGATTTGACTTTTTGGGATTTTATAAGGATTTAAAATGATTCGGGGAGATATAAGCGAAAATATCCGCTTATATCTCCCCGAATCACTTAAAATCCAAAAGGTCAAATCAAGCAAATCAGTATAATCAGCGTAATCCTGGGAAAGACAACCTCCGCGCTTTTTATTATATTAGCTGCACAAAAACAGGAAACAATGCAGTTATCTATTGCCATCGACATGGACGAAACCATTGCAGACCCAATCAAAAAAGCCAGGACATGGTATTACAGAGACTATGGTAAAACATTTACTACCGAGGAATTGCACGGCAAAACACTATCGGATATCCTGCCGGAAGAGCACAAAGCGAAGATTAAGGAATACCTGAATACGCCCGGCTTTTTCCGCGACCTGGAAATATTCCCGAATGCAGTGGAAGTAATAAAAGAGCTGAATAAAAAATATAAATTGTATATCGTATCCGCAGCTATGGAGTTCCCCACTTCGCTGAAAGACAAATACGACTGGCTGCAGGAACATTTCCCCTTTCTTGACTGGCGGCAGTATTGCCTGTGCGGCGATAAATCTATCGTACAAACCGATATCATGATAGATGACCTGATCCGCAATTTCAGCAATTTCAAAGGCAGGCCGTTGTTGTATCACGGGCATCATAACATACATGTAGAGGGCTATGAGCGGATCATGAACTGGGAAGATGCAGCGAAGAAATTGCTGTAGTTACTGCCTGATAATCCGTCCGTCTTCCATTTCAATAATGCGGTTGGTATTTTCCGCAAATTCCGGGTCATGCGTTACAATGAGCAATGTTTGCTGGTATTGTAACGATAGTTCCTGGAAGATATCGAACACAAGCTGACCGTTTTTCTTATCCAGGTTGCCGGTGGGCTCATCCCCCATTATAATGGCGGGATCATTGATCAGTGCGCGGGCAATGGCCACCCGTTGCTTTTGTCCGCCCGACAACTGGTTAGCGTTCTTTAATGCCAGCTCGTCGATATGCAGCATTTTAAGCCGCTCCATAGCGCGGTGCTCTGTTTCCTGTTCCGAATACTGGTTCAGCTTCAAACCGGGCAGCATCACGTTCCTGAGCACACTGAATTCGTTCAGCAGATAATGGAACTGAAATACGAAACCAATCTTTTCATTCCGGATGCGGGCCAGTTGCTTTTCTTTCTGGTTGGTAACCAGCTGCTGATCGATCCATAGCTGTCCTTCGTAATCGGTATCCATAGTGGAAAGAACGTAAAGCAAGGTGGATTTTCCGCACCCTGACTTGCCTACCACCGAAACAAATTCTCCTTTATTGACAGACATGCTCACGTCGTTCAGTACCGGTATGGTTACCGGGTCGTGAAACGACTTGTTGATATGACTGGCCTGCAGAATAACCTCGCTCATCTTATTTTCCTCTTATGATAACAACAGGATCTACCTTGCTGGCTTTCCTTGCGGGGAAGTAACCTGCAAAGTAAGTGGTGACCAATGAAAATATGGCGCCTATAGAATAATAGGCCGGATTATAATTCACGGGGAAGGTAGTGATAGTAGGCAACGCCGCTGTGCGAAACGGGATCTGATCAATGATAACAGATAGTCCGAATCCGAGAAACAGCCCTGCCACACCGCCGAACAAACCAATGCTCAGGGCGATCACAATAAAAATGCGGTTCACATCACTACCGCAAAAGCCGGTGGCTTTCATAATAGCAATAGCATCCATTTTTTCATAGATCATCATATTCAGGATATTATAGATCCCGAAACCGGCCACAATCAACAGGGTGATGCCTACTGAGTATGAAATCAGTGTTCTGATAAAGCTACCGGTTTCAAACTGTGAATTAGCGGTTTGTATATCTTCTGTATCGGCCTGGAACAGCGCACCATACTCTTTCGCCACAGCGGGCGCCATATTCAGATCAGTGAGTTTTACCTGGATATCTGTGAGATAATTATTAGGCTTTCCCAATAGTTTTTGCGCGGTACTGATAGAAGTGTAGCATTGTACCTTGTCGAAATCCTGTAACCCCGACTGGAAGTAGCCTACTACTTTCAGCGGCATGATATCGCCCTGCGAAGTAGTGACCTGTACTACATCTCCGGGATCTGCCAGTAATTTTTCCGCTACGCCTTTTCCGAGGATGATGCTGTTGGGTACATTTTTCAGATCGATGGGTTTGCCTGTAATGATGTATTCATTAAAATGAAACAGGGTACTTTCCGACTGCACATCAATCCCGTTAATAACACCGGTAATATCTATAGTACCGGCGTTAAAGAAAACAGGCGCAATAATTTTCGGGGCAACACCTGTTACCCTGTTATCTTTTTTCAGCATCTCCAGGATAGCGGCGCTGTTATATATTTCCTGGCGCCCGCTGGCAGACTTCACGGATTTAATAAAGTTATGCGATTGTTTGTATTCGCCGGAAAGATTGACAGGCTGATATTTGCTGGGTTTAATATCATTGTAGATGCGTACATGCGGTGTTCTGTTGAGTATCAACCCGTCGAGCAAACCATTGAGCCCTGTCATGAAGCTCAGTAAAGCTATGAACATGGTGATACTGAAGGTAACGCCCACTGCCGCCACCAGCGTTTGTCTCCAGCGCGCCTTCATCAGGGAGAATGATATACTGAAAATCAGTTTGTAGTTCATGGCGCAGGTTTCATGATAACATTGGCCGTTGTAAGACCTCCCAGGATCTCTACTTTCTGATAGTCTTTCAGGCCCGTTACTACTTTCTTCTTCTCCTTATTTTCCAGCATTACATAATCATCTTCCAATAAAAAACTCCTCGGGATGACCAATGCTTTTTCTTTTGTTTGAATAACGATATTCGCCTCCAGTGTCATGTTGGGATAAATGACCGGTGGCTGTTTTACGAAAGCGGCATCGATGGTGAAGGACCGCGAGCGTTCATTCATGATGGGATATATTTTTTCCACGCTTGCTTCAAAGGCTTGTCCTTTGTAGCTGTCGAGCGTAATAAATACTTTTTGTCCCAACCGGATGCGGGCAATATCGTATTCATCGGCCTGCAGCTCCAGGTAAAAGTTACCTGCCTCGCCAATAACGGCCACGGGGCTTTGAGTATTTGCCATCTCTCCTGTTTTTTTCAGGAGGCTGTATACCTTGCCGTCGATATCACTCCTCACAGTATAATCACTGTTTTGTGTAGCGCTGATTTCGAGGTTCTTACCGGACTGCTTTGCAGCGAAGTTCAATTGTTTCCGCAGATCGTTGTACTTATACAAAGCGATGTTGTAGGAAGTCAGCGAACTTTTGTAAGCCAGTTCTGCCTGTTCCACCTGGTGCAGGCTACCGATCTGTTGTTCCCATAGCCGGCGTTGGCGGACCAGTAAAAGCGAATCATTATTGAGTTTTATTTTAGTAAGATCGATGTTGACCTTTAGCTCGTTTAACTTTTCTGTATTGGCACTCACAGCGGCGTAGGCAGCAGAAAGGGCGGCGTTTTCCGTATTTAGTTTCGCAGTTTCATTCAGCACATGGATAATGGCATCTCCCTTCTTTACCGTATCTCCTTCTGTAACCGGAATGCTAACGATCAACCCGTTTACTTTGGAAAATACCTGGTACTGGCGGCGGCTTTTAATGATGCCGGAAGCGTACACGGATTCAGTGATATTTTCAACCACCGGGTGTGTCTTTTCCCATTTACTTTTGCAGGAAGACAATATAAGGAGGAGCAAGAGAATTTTAATTGCCTTCATGTAGTATGTTTTTCCTGCCCGAATGTTACGGGCAGTGCTTCACTGGTAGTTTACAATCTACAAATGTACGGCATCTGTCCGTAAAAAGTTCGTACCTTTCTGTATGGACTACGCTTAAATACCACTTTATATGGGAAAGTTTTTTGACGATATCAGGACCGTACACCAGGACTTTATTGCTGCGCAGAAATTGTTTTTTGTAGCCTCCGCGCCGTTGAGTGACCAGGGCCATGTAAACCTTTCGCCCAAAGGGCTCGACAGTTTCAGGGTGCTTTCTCCCACCCGCGTAGCCTACCTCGATATTGTGGGCAGCGGAAATGAAACCTCCGCGCATCTCCGGGAGAATGGCCGTATTACCTTTATGTTCTGTGCCTTCGACGGACCGCCCAATATTTTGCGTTTATACGGTAAAGGCTATACGGTATTACCGGGTGATCCGGAATGGCCGGAGCTATCGGCACTGTTTACATTGTTGCCTGCCACCCGCCAGATCATTGTGGCGGATATCCACAAAGTACAAACCTCCTGCGGCTTTGGCGTTCCGTTATATGAATACACCGGGGAGCGGGATCATGCCGCCAAATGGGCGGAAAAGAAAGGTCCCGAAGGACTGGAAGCCTACAAAGCAGAGAAGAACCTGGTGAGTATGGACGGATTGCCTACCGGACTGGGGGCTTAGCCATTTAACCGGGATTCACCAGCGGAATGATGTACTTACCGATCAATTCAATGGACTTCAGCAATTTTTCATGGGATAACCCTGCGTTATCCATTTGAAAAGTAATCCTGGAGATGCCTCCCAGCGCTTCGCTGTGGCGGAGGATCTTTTCTGCTACTTCCTCAGGGCCGCCTACCAGCAAGGCGCCGGTGGGGCCTATCTGTGCATCGAACTGCGCGCGTGTTACCGGAGGCCATCCTCTCTCTTTTCCAATCCTTGTAAAAGTTTCGGCGTAGCCGGGGAAATAGTCGCTCACGGCCTGTTGCTTATTTTCCGCAACATACCCCAACGAATGCACGCCTACGGTTAACTTATCGGGAGAATGTCCGGCTTTTCTGCCGGCTTCCCTGTAGAGGTCTACCAACGGGCGGAAACGGTGCGTTTCCCCTCCTATAATGGCTACCATGAGTGGCAATCCCAACGTACCTGCACGCGCAAACGATTGTGGGGTGCCGCCTACCCCAAGCCAAATGGGCAATGGGTGCTGCACCGGGCGCGGATAAATAGCAATATTATTAAGTGCCGGCCGGAAACGGCCTTTCCAGGTAACCACTTCATGATCACGGATATTCAGGAGCAGGTCCAGTTTTTCGATGAAGAGCGCATCATAATCCTGGAGGCTATAACCAAAAAGCGGGTATGCTTCTATAAAGGAACCGCGGCCCACTACCATTTCGGCGCGGCCACGGGAAATAATATCCAGTGTGGCGAAATTCTGAAACACCCTTACCGGATCGGCGGCACTGAGTACGGTTACCGCACTGGAAAGACGGATATGTTTTGTGCGGGCTGCTGCAGCCGCCAGGATAACGGTGGGTGCTGAATCCAGGAATTCCTTCCGGTGATGTTCACCGATGCCAAATACATCCAGCCCTGCCTGATCGGCCATCGCAATCCTCTCCAGCAGATCTGCCATTTCATCCATATTGCTTTCTGCGGCCGGCTTATTGTTTAAACCGTTGGTGGCGGCAAAGCTATCTATTCCTACTTCCATGATCAATTCTTTTAGCGATGTTAAATATAAACAATTAAAAAAGCCACCATTGGTGGCTTCGATATGATAAACGCTTTAATAAGAAACTTAGTTCAACACATAATGCGCCAGTACCTTCTGTACTTCGTATACGTCCACCGATTTGCTGAATTGCTTTTTGATACTCGGCAGTTCTTCACCGGAGATCCAGATCTTCAGTTCTGCATCCAGTTCAAAAGTACCGGCTGTTTCCACGCTGAACCTGGAAATGCTTTTATAGGAGATACTGCGGTATTCTGTTTTACTGCCGGTAAGTCCCTGCTTATCGATCAGGATAAGACGTTTATTGGTAAATATAAAAGTATCCCTGATCAGCTTAAAACCCAGTTCTACCCGCTCTGAATCGAGCAGAAGCTTGCCATAATCTTTCGTCAACTGCTCCTGGCTAACGGTGGCTGCGTTGCCAATAAGACCTGAAAAAAATCCCATATAAAAATTACGTTTATTGTGGTGATGAGTTACAAGATATTACAAATATTGTAACTAACAGAATAACGGGGTTAAATTCAGAAGATGGTCCGGAAAGAAGAAGCCGGTAGCCCTTCCCGGTTATAAAGACTCCCCTTTACCCAATTCTTAAATGCGTACCTCACTGCAACCGGCGCTGCCACTGAATCGCATTGAACTTTCACCTGGTTACGGTGAACAATAACCGCTGCAGCCGGATAAAAAACATGATCGCTGCCTGCCATTTCAAAATGTTCCAGCGGCTTGTTGTTAGCCGTGAGTCCGTGTTTGGCGAAGTCGAAATAAAGATAAGCCTGGCTTCCCCTGATCTTCATCTTTCTAAAAACAGGCGAAACGCAGGAAATATCTCTCTGATGATATGTTTTTGCCAGCGCCCAGTAAGAAAGGCGTTGACTTACCACCGTTTTATCCGGTGGATGAATATATTTTTCTTCACCCGCGTCCAGTATCACTGCCATGCCGGCGTTGGGGATATCGTGCAGCGCCAGCAATTGTGACTCCCGCAGGATAGCAGGTAACTCCTCATGGCGGGGATCAGCGTATCCGTAGGGCGCTATCTGCACATAATAAAAGGGCAAACGGCCGCCTCTCCACCGCGTTCTCCACTCCCGCACCATAGCAGGCAACAGCCTGCGGTAAAGTAACGGATGCTCCCTGTTTGATTCTCCCTGGTACCAGATAAACCCCTTCACCGTATAATCTGAAACCGGCAGGATCATGGAATTGAACAGAACAGATGGCGAATGCTCCGGATTCTTTTCGGGATCTTTGATGGTATCTGGCCTGTTGGTAGACCATACCTCGGGGAAGCCCGCCAGCGTTTCCTCACTCATCCAGGATTGTATGGCAGTTCCTCCCCAGTAAGTGGCAATGATGCCTATGGGTACGTGCAGCTTTTCATGCAGAATTTTTGCATATTGATAAGCGACGGCGCTGAAATCCTTTACGGTGGCAGTATCTGTGGTCTTCCAGCTACCATCGCAATCGGGTAACGGCGCCGGTGACACTACTTTAGGCACGCGGAAAACATGTATATCCGGATGATTGACCGCGTCCGCAATAATAGCAGATGCGTTTAAAACCGGTTGTTTGTTGTATCCTCTCAAAGGCATTTCCATATTGGATTGCCCGGAGCATACCCATACTTCCCCGATTAATACATCTTTCACACGGATATGCGTTGCCTCACTGGTAAAATTAACGATGTACGGGCCGCCGGCAGGTGGCGTAGGGATACGCGTCTGCCATTTTCCGGTGCTGTCTGTAACAACAGTATATATTTTCGATGTCCAGCCGGGCGCAATGTTCACCTGGCTGCCTTTGCCCGCCCAGCCCCACATCGCAACCTTTGAGCGTTGCTGTAATACCATATGGTCACCTATCACTGCTGGCAGTGACAGGTGACCGGCATGCGACTGCGGCAAACTTCTTAACGGAAAAATGAGCAGTACTAAAATGCTTAAAAGACCAGTTCTTCCTGACATTGTATTTCTTTCTTCTTCATAAATTTAAACGCCACATTCTTCCCTAATAAATCGGTAGCTATCTTATTATCCTGTATGCGTACGTTCCTGCAACCCGACAGGAAAAAGGTGGCTTTCCGGGCGTGATAGGGCTTATAGTCGTAGCTCCTGATAAGATCATTGCCGATAAACTGCAGCCCGTTTACCGATTGCGCAAATAGTATAGGATAATCGAACGCATAAAAACTATTTCCTTCTATCCGTATATTTTTATGGTAAAGCGGTGTGCTATCATTCATCACAGGGATCTCCGGGTAAATACTGATCACTGCTTCTGTAAACTGGTAGTCGGATGTATTACACGGAGCCAGGAATTTATTTCCTTTTATCAGCAGGTCAGTGATGGCGCCGGATTCATACCAGGAGTTCACATCGCCTGCTATCAGAATGGCCGAGCCACTGGAGGCAAAGCTGTTGTTTTCAATGATCACTTTTTTTGGCGTGGTTACCAGCAGCCCTCTTGCCCTGCAGCTTTCGAAAGATGTATTCCTCACTGTAACTGCGGGAGTCCAGCTCATATTTTCGAGGCCATCCCCTTCGTTTACATGCGCCGGTATTTCGCCGGCGAGCGTGAGTTCAAAATCCGTGGTGCTTTTTTTCCGGAATGCCGTTACCTTTCCTTTGCCAACAGATGCCAGCGAATGGTGATCTATAAACGCGATGTTATCGCCTGTTTCCGACCATTCCATGCCTACACTCATGGGCTCCATGAAGCGGCACAGTAACCTGTTTTTATCCAGCTTGCTGATAATGCGCACATAAGTGCCATGCACGTTAATGGGATCATCCATCAGGCCACCAAAGCGGCAGCTGTCTACATAAATATTACCACGGCAATTGGAAAAGTGCAGCCCGTCGTCATGACCGCTGAAATACCTTCCCTTTGCTATATTTGGAACAATGGAGATGTTTTTAAAAGTAAGATCTGCGGTATACTGCGATAGTATACCTAACCCTGCGCAATGGTAGCCGTTCACCTTTTCCATTACAATGTTATCGCTGTGCGTTACAAATATCATGGCATGATCGCGGCTGTTGTGCCGCAATACCAGTATGTTTCCGGGTGAAGGCTTCCGCCGGAAAGGATGATGCAACCGCACCACGCCATTGTCCATAGCAATGGCTTTATATCCCCGCCAGTCCGGCCCCAGGGCGCTGGGCTCATCGCCTGTTTTGTACGCAATAAGATGCGTATCCTTTTCATACTCCATGATGCCGGTGATTTTACCACTCCAGCCTTCGGCGGCAAACAGGAGCTGCCCGTTTACGATGGTGTAGGGATACTGCGTGGTATCTATACGTACATCTATATACGAAGCGGAGGTATCCAATACAGCTGCCTGCGCCGTCAGCGGAAAATCCCAGTCGATGGAAACATTGCGGAGTGTAACATGACTGCTCCGTTCAATAGTGAACGGCTGTATCCTGCCATGATACACAAAATCCGATCCGGCGCCTTCTATCACCAGCTTCTTAAATCCTGCTATCATGATGGCGTTGTACTTCGGGTTGATATCCGAGGTATTGGATTCGTAGTACACTTTCTTTACTGCGTGCTGCGGCCAGAAATCATAACGCCCTGCCGGGAAAAACAGCAGCGGGTTTTCTTTTTCCCGGCAGGCTTCCAGTGCGGCCTGCACTGCAGCTACAGCGTCGGCGCGGCTATCAGGCCGCGCACCGAAGCTGGTTACGTATACGGTGTCATAGGCCACAGCACCATGTGCATATTGCGCAAACAGTATCATGGCTGGTAAAAGGTATCTATACATAGCGCGGAAATTAGTAGCCGGGGTTTTGTTTCAATTTTGAATTCAAGTCAATTTCTCCCTGCGGAACCGGCCAGAGATAAAGGGCATCCACAAAATGGCGGACATCCAGTTGCTGCCCCGTCATTGTTTTAATCACGGCGCCGTCCATCAGTTCTTTGGCAATACCCCAACGGCGGATATCAGAATAGTAAATACCTTCAAAGGCCAGTTCTATCCTTCTTTCATGACGAATGATATCACGCATTTGTTCCTTTGTTTTGCCGGCAGGGATGGCAGGCATCTCTACGCCTTTTCTTGCCCTTACCTGGTTGATGGCATCATACACGGCAGCATCCGGGCCGTTTGTTTCGTTCTCTGCTTCTGCATACAGCAGCAGTAAATCGGCATACCGGAACACGATGTAGTTTAACGGGGAATCGCCCCAGTTGAAGCCATCCACCGTTAATACATGTTTCCTCGGCAGGTAGCCGATAAAGGTTGATTTTGCACCGCCTACTTTGATATTATCATAAGCAATTCCTTTCCATACAGAGCCGGGACGGATAATGGTATAATCCAGCCGCGGGTCCCTGTCTTTAAACGGATTGACAGCGTCATACCCGGAAGCAGGATCGGTGATCATCTTCCCGTTCTTCATCTCATAACTGTTTACAAGATCCTGCGTGGGATATGCCTGATCCCAGCCCTTTCCGAAAGAGCTTTGAGGGCCCATAAATCCATCCAGCGGGCTGCCTTCTCCTAATCCGAGTCCGGCATATTGCACATCAAATATTACTTCGGCATTGTTTTCTGCGGCCACATCTGTAAACATGGCTTCATAGTTATCATACAGGCGGTACTGACCTTTATCGATGATCTGTTTGGCTACTGCCGCTACCTGTTGATATTGTTTTCCCAGCAGCAGCGCTTTTGCTTTGAGCATCAGGGCAGCGCCCTGTGTAGCCCTGCCGGTGTTGGCTTTATCATACACTGTGGGCAGGGATTTCACCGCTTCATCGCATTGCGCTTCTACAAAGGTGAGCACTTCTTCGCGGGTATTTCTGCCGGGAAGATCTGCGCCCAGTTGCAGCGTGTGTTCAATGAGCGGTACGCCTCCGTAATAGTCGGCCAGGTTGTAATAAAACAGTGCGCGTAAAAACTGCGCTTCTCCCAGCAATCGTCCTTTCAATGTTTCATCCATTTTTATACCCGGTATTTTTTCCAGCGCCAGGTTCGATTTATAGATGCCATTGTATAGCTGCACCCATTTATCATTTACGGGTGTGATGAGGGTAGGCAGCAGGTTGCCTTTGGAAATACCGCCGTATCCTTCGAGGTAGTCGCTCCAGATCCAGGCGTTGGGCGTCATCCCATCTGTCATTGGGTTGTAGCCGTAAATCTGGTAGTTGTGTTGCATCTGCTCATAAATGGCGGTGATGCCGGAAAGCGCATCTGCATCCGACTGCCAGAAGTTGGTGTCTGAAAGCTGATCCGAGGGTTTGGAATTCAGAAAATCTTTTGTGCATCCTGCCAGCAGGATTATATAAAGCGCAAGCATTATTTTTTTCATGGTACACTAGTTTAGAATGAGGCATTTATTCCCAAAGAGAAAGTGCGCACATTTGGATTCTCAATCTGGTAATCGGTGTAGTTACCTGTTTCCGGGTCCAGTCCATTATATTTTGTCCAGGTGAAAGGGTTCTGCGCATCGGCGTATACCTGTATCCCTCCAATAAATGTTTTCTTCAGCCAGCCTGCCGGGAAATTATAAGAGAGCTGCATATTTTTTACTCTCAGGAAAGAACCGTTCTGTACCCAGAAGGAAGATGCCTGCGTATTATCACTGTTGCTGTCTGTTGTTAACCGCGGGATATCGCTGTTGGGATTATCCGTTGACCATGCGTTGAGGAAATAGGAATTGATTTCCCGGCCATAACGTACTGCGCTGGTATACCACAGGTTCTGGTAATACCTTTTTACACCGGTGATGCCCTGGAACAGCACTGATAAAGAGAGGCCCTTGTATCCTGCCTGTAGTGTAAGACCATACGTATATTCAGGAATTACACTTCCAAGGTAAGTCCGGTCGCCGCCATTGATCACGCCATCCTGTTTTACGTCCGCGTATTTAAGATCGCCCGGTTTGTTGGAACCCGACAATTTTTGTTTCGCCCAGTTGTCGATATCGTGCTGATTTTTAAAAGTGCCCTGCGCCTGGTAGCCGTATAATGCGCCGATAGGTAGTCCTTGTTTGATGATAGAGTTATTGCCGATGCTTTGTATTACATCGGGGTTACCCTGGAAGCGCAGCACCTTATTGGAGTTGTGGCTCAGGTTACCGCTAACAGCGTATTGAAAAGATCCCACGATGTTTTTATAGCCGAGTGCGGCCTCCCATCCCCTGTTCTGCACTACTGCCACGTTCTGGTATGGCGGGGTAAGCGCGCCGTATAACGACGACAGCGGCAGCTGTACCAGGATGTTGCTGGTGCGGCGGTTGTACCAGTCGAACGTAATATCAAAATGTTCCCTGAACAGGCTGATATCTGTCCCGATATCTGTGGTAGCGGTAGTTTCCCAGGTGATATCCGGGTTGGGTAATGCCTTTGGCGCTAAACCGGCCGACAGACTGTTGCCGAAAATATAGTTTTGTCCTGCTGCATACAGGCCCATGTATTGATAGAGCCCGATGTTCTGGTTACCCAGTTTACCCCAGGATCCCCTGATCTTGATATCATCTACAAAAGACAGATCTGCATTGCGGAAAAAGTTTTCCCGGCTCAATCGCCATGCGCCTGAAAACGACGGGAATATTCCCCAGCGGTTACCGGCGGCAAAGCGGGAAGATCCGTCGTAGCGAAGGTTCGCTTCCAGCAGGTATTTTTCTTTGTAGTTGTAGTTCACCCGTCCGAAGTAGGAAGAGAGTGCATAGGAAGACGAGGTACCTCCCACAATGGGTTGCGACAGGCCCGCGCTCAGTTCCCAGGTATCGTTGGAGGGGAAGCCCTGCACGCTGCCGGAGAACCAGGCGTTCCTGCTGGTTTCCCTGCTGGCGCCCAGCAACACGGCTACGTGATGATCCTGTGCAAATGTTTTATCGTAGTTGAGGGTAGTATAAAAAGTAAGTGCGAGACTGTTATCATTTCTTTGATACAGCGTAGAAGGAACGGAGGCGTTACTCACGGTTACTTCATCCTTCTGGAAGTTCCAGAGATTTTGCACAGCGCCGGAATATTTATATTGCTTACTTTCCTTGTTATATATTTCCGCGCTGCCGTTTACCTGCCATTTCAGGTCTTTCATAATTTCCCATTCGCCGTATAACTTCGCAAAAGAGTATTGGCCCACCTGCGGATAAAACCAGGTATCCATATATTGCCGCGGGTTAATGGCATTGGGGCTTTCATCATCTGTGTTACGGCCGCCGTATCTTGTAACGCCGTCTTTTGTCATAGCAGGCGTTACACCCGGTACAGAGTTAGCGCTGTAATATAACAGGGTGGTTACGTCAAAGGGTTCGTTCACCTTATTCCAGTAGGAGTTCAGGTTAGCGCCTATTTTTATCTTATCGCTTATTTTGTGATCCAGGTTCAGGCGCAGGGTATATTTGGTAGCGTCTGTGGATTCCATGATCCCTTTGTTATAAAGATATCCCATAGAGAGATAATAATCTGTTTTCTCGTTTCCACCGCTCACCGACAGGTTATGCCGGGTGATGATACCCTGGCCGAAGATGACATCCATCCAGTTGGTATTGGGAAACAATACCGGGTCAGTGGCATTTTTCCAGGCGTCGATAGTGGCAGGTTTGAAGAGGTCGGTGTTACCCGGGTTGTCTGCTTTCTGGATGCGGTTCATCAGCTGCATGTAGGTAACATAGTCGGTAACCGGTTCAAAGAGATGCGTGGCTTTTTGTACGCCGGCAGATCCGTTGTAGTTGATCACCGTTTTACCTTTCTTACCTCTTTTGGTGGTAACGAGGATTACGCCGTTGGCCGCGCGCGAGCCATAGATCGCAGCGGAGGCCGCATCCTTCAGGATGGAGATACTGGCCACATCGTTAGGATTGAGGTTATTCAGCGAGCCCACAATGCCATCAATGAGTACCAGCGGATCTGAATTATTGAGCGTACCTACTCCGCGGATACGCAGTACTGCGCCATCGCGGCCCGGCTGCCCCGAAGTTTGCGATACCGAGATCCCGGCGGCGAGCCCGGACAATGCCTGTGATACATCAGTGATGGCACGGTTTTGCAGCTGCTGGTCGTAGTTGATGGAGGACACAGAGCCGGACAGGTCTACTTTTCGTTGTGTGCCGTAGCCTACCACCACTACTTCACTGAGGCCGGTATTGGCAGGTGAAAGCATAATATTCACCGTTGTTTGCCCGGCCAGCGGTACTTCTTTCTTTATATAACCCAGGTACGAAAATACCAGCACTGCATTATCCGGTGCACTCAGGCTGTAGTGGCCCTTTTCATCCGTAGCGATACCGGTGGAAGTGCCTTTTACCTGGATGGTAACACCGGGCAACGGTTTGCCGGTAACCGCGTCGGTAACGGTTCCCGTTACATTAGCCGCAGCGGACAATACCGGCACTTTGGGCTTTACGATAATTATCTTCTCCTGTATGGCATAATCAAGCGGTTGCCGGGCAAAGCAGATATCCAGTACATCGCGGAGTGCAGCGTTCTTTACGTCGAGCGTTACAGGCACTACGTGTTGCAGGTCTTCGTTGGTATAAATAAAGTTATAACCGGTCTGACTCCGGATCTCAGTAAAGATTTCCTTTAAAGATATGTTCCTGCCGGATATCGTTACCTTTTGAGCGCGGGCAGTAGCACATACCTGCAGACATGCAGCGAGCAATACAATAGCGGTGAGTTGCATAACCTTTGCAGTTGAGGAATTGAGAAGGCACAGGATTCCCCTGCCTTTGAAATAAGCATTCAAATACATACATTTGATTTGGGATAAAAGATTACGGTTACCAGAAAGAATTGTTTTCTTTTGCCTTACTGACCGGGAGCGTTAGAGCGCTTCCGGTTTTTTTGGCGGTTGTTACAGTCAGGTGTTCATAACTAATGTTTTAAGGTGTGACAATTATTTTTCCATTGTTCATTGTAAAGTGTACGCCACCTGTTTTTTCGAGTACTTCCAAAACGGTTGATACATTCACATCGCGTGGGATGGAGCCGGTAAAATGACGTTGGATATTCCCCCGGATCTCCACTGCTATATTATATTCTCTTGACAATTGCCGCATTACGGTATGGATATCATCCTGCTCAAACCAGAAGAGACGGTTTTTCCAGGCCATTGCTGCATGCAGGTCGGCGTGTTTCACTACGCGGATGCCCCCCTGGCGGCCCAGCCGGGCCTGTTCCCCGGGTTGCAGCAGTGTGGCGTTGTTGCCTTCGGTTACCTTTACGGCGCCTTCCAACAGCGTGGTATTAACGTCCATTTCATCTTCATACGCCATGATGTTGAAACTGGTTCCAAGCACTGTTACCCGTAAGTTATTCACAGCAACTAAAAAAGGTTTGTCTGCATTTTTTGCTACCTCAAAGTAGGCTTCCCCTGTTAATGTTACCTGTCTTTCCGCCCCCGTGAACGCCGCCGGGAAATGCAGGGTAGACGCGGCATTGAGCCATACCTTAGTGCCATCTGACAGGGTTACCTGGTATTGCCCGCCACGTGGTGTAATGATGGAGTTATAGAGCGGCTCTGCAGATGCCCCTGTGCCAGCACTGTACACCAGGCTTCCGCCGGCCGATTGAATGATTTGTGTTTGCCCCTGTTGGGTAAGCAGGCCGCTGGCAACGCTGTCTAACGTAACAGACACGCCATTAGCCAAAATCAGGATGGCTTTTTTTCCTGCCGGCGCCCCATCATTCGCAGGTGCAGGAGCAACGGTATGCTGTGCCACCGGTCTTGTGGAAGAAGAGCGGGAATACCAGCGCCACACCCCTCCTGCCAGTAACAGGAAGGCCACTGCGGCTGCCACCTGGTAAGGCAGCCACCGGCGCGTTTTAACTTTGCGGACCGGTACCGGTGGCGTAATCCGGGCAGCTACCCCGTCGATCACTTCTTTATGCATGGCATACAGATCTTCCTCCTCCGGGTGCTCCTCTGTTGCCACCTGGTTGATCATCTCCGAAAATATTTCCCTGTATTCTTCTTTCTCCGCGTACTTCATCAGCAGGATGATCTCCTCTTCACTGCAACGGTTTTCCAGAAATCTGGCAAATAATTCTTTTAAAAAAGATTCATCAGGATCTTGGTTCATATCAGCTAATACGAACGAACGAAGGTTTACATTTACCCGGAAGGAAAAAAAATTTAAACCAGTTTCCGCATTGAGAAGAATTGTTAACGCAGGATCAGGTAGGCCAGCAGGATACCGGCCACATCGCGGTTGGCCATCAGTTTCTTTTGGATGGTACTGGTAGCCTTTACGATCTGGCTGTTGACCGTGGCAGGGGAAATGCCCAGCAACTCGCTTACTTCTTTATAGGTTCTGTTTTCCAGCTTGCAAAGTGTAAATATGATCTTACGCTGGGGAGGAAGATCGTTTATAGCAGCCTGTATGAGGTGCATGGTTTCTTTTTCGTGCAGCCACTCTTCTGTATGCAGGTAATACTCCTGTGCCGCTGCCAGCAACTTATCCATCAAAAGCTTGTCCCGCTTTACTTTCCGGTAAAAGTCGATCACCAGGTTATTTGCAGTGGTAAACAGGTAAGAACGGAAAGATTTCTCCGGGTCAATCGCCTCATGCCGGAGCCAGATGTTTACAAACACCTGTTGCAGCAACTCCTGGGCAAGGTCAGCTGATTTGACCAGTTTTAATAAATTGCTGTAGATACGTGGACTGTAATGATAATAGAGGGCATGAAATGCCTTTTCATCTCCCAGGGAAACGCTGGCAAGGAGCTCTTTTTCATTGTATAACTGAACGAATGACAAACGTACCGGTTTGATTACAGAGCATAAATTTAATGAAAAACCGATACGGGATGTATTAATTTTAGGCTACATTATTCCACATGGAATACTTCTTCCATACCCGACCACGTTTCTCTTTTAGCGGCTGCATCCGGTAAAGGAAGCTGACAGGGCGCCGTTACTTTCCACCATTGCTGGGTGGTGCTGTCCTGCTTCATTTTCTCCATATCCCCTTTGAAATCTGTACCGGTGTATTCAAAATAGCTGAACAAAAACCAGTGGTCATTTATGTTTTTCAGGTAGATGGAATAATTGTGGATATGACATGCTTCAATCGTTTTCAGCACATCCGGCCATACTTTTGCATGCAGCGATTTATAGGCTTCTATTTTCTCCGGCCGGAGGCCTGTAACCATTCCATAGCGGCTGTTTTGACGGACAGTATCTTTACAGGAGAATAAAAACAGCGATGCCGCCAATAGCAGGTGGTGAATTTTCATAATCGTGGTTTGGGCTACGAAGTTAGCGGGTACGGAGGAATGATGTGGTGGTTTCTTTGACTTATTTCAGCACGATATTGACTATTGTTATTAATTGGTTAAGCTGGTTTTCTGCGGATAAGTGAAGGTCTATGAATCTTTTCTAAATATTTACTTGCGATATCATCAGATCTTTATTAAAAACCAGTAGTCATTTTTTATGGGCTCTTTTTATGATTTGGATTATATAATTGAAATAAATGAAAAAAGACTGGAACAGTATTCCAATGCTTACCAAAAAAACATAGACAAGTTTACTAATATTCTGGTATATACTCTGCGTTCGCAATTTTTCTTATTCCTGTCATACAGTCTCTTTTCTTTACAGAAACAAAGTGTTTATGGTTACATCACGTTTCCTTTTACATTTTCATCTCCCTATTCTCCATTTCACTGGCAAACACAATCCGCTTACTAATACCTGTTGAAGTAGCTTATTTACAGGAACCCAAACTTTATTATGAGGAATACAGGATAGGTTACGAAAAAGAAAACAGAGAAAGAAATGAAGTAGATGCGTTAATAAAAGCTTCCTATATAAATGAACTTGAGGAAGCTGTCAGAGTAAATAACGCAATATTTAAACGAAAGGGATTATTTTATTACAGAGCTTTTACTTTTGCAATTCTAGCAAGTGTTCCTTATTTGCTATGCATTGGTTTTCAAATTGCTATTAAAGATGATAAAGTTCAGAAAGTAAAAATTGTGAATAAATTCAGTACCTCTAACGAAACTTCGCATATGGCAAAAGATTCTAATAAAACACGCCAAAGCACCTCCACCACAACAAAACTACCTGGTGTAGATAATAGCCAGGTAAGACCTTCCAGGCCCCAATTAATTAAGGAAAATTTTCAAATTGATTCATCAAAGGCTAAAACAGCTAAAAGATAGTTCAAAAGCCTCCTTATTTTATCAGAGTAGGATCAATAGATTATCAAGCACTTACCCAGCAACATATAAATATTAGCTAACATTCGTCTCCAATCCCGCTATTACTTCCCGGATGCTTCTCCAATGCTTCGGACTTGCGTATCTCATGGACAATCCATGCACTATCCATACTGTTAGCATGCACTCCTCATGCACTCCTCATGCACTATTAATGCACTATCCATGCACTATCTCCCCACCGGGACCGAATAATTCCGGCATTCCAGGCAGCGGGCAAATCTGTCCCCGGGGAACCAAAATTACAGCATTGTCAGCTGCACTATTGCGTTTCAACGGATTAGTCCGTCTGTCAGAGCCAATTTCCAAGCCTATCAGTTCAAACAGCTTTATTCTCTGCATATATCTCCTTAAAACTCTTATTCTTCTGTTTTTGAATAACTGCAGAAAACCTCGTGTCTATGGGACCAATGGGGCAATCGTTTTCTTCTTTTTTATAACGGTGGCTAACTGACTGCGACAAAAATCTTCAATAGAAGCATCGGGGACCTGGGATGTTTATAATGCGCTGCGTACAATTACTGCATTGGCATGTTTTATCTCTTTTATTGTTGCCACCCAGTTTAAAAAAGAAGAGACGCTGACCAGCAGCGCCTCTCCCCCATAGCAAATACATCTGTCAGAGTTTAACCACCTTAAATGTGATGGCCTTAAATTCATTTTCCAGTTTAAGCAGATAAGTACCTGCCGGCAGTGAACTGATATTCTGGCTGATGCGTGTTTGTCCTTTACTGATGCGCCAGTATTTAACTACTGCACCATGCATGTCCAGCACAGAAAGCAACGTATACACCGGTTCTTTTAACTCCAGGGTAAGTTGTCCTGTTGTTGGATTTGGATAGAAGGTCACCTTTTTGGTGTCTGTTGATTCAGGTGCGTACTTTAATTTTACATCGCTGTAAGCTGAAGCCATACGGGCGGAAGAAGAGTCAATGGGTGATACCGGACAGTTGTCGATACTGAACCAGTTGAACTTAAAGGTACCGGATGTTATATGAATACCTGTATAGCTAAGTGCCGGCAACGTAATCGTGTCGCTGATAGTTTGCCATACACCTCCGGTAGACGGCAGGGTAATGCTGCCAAAATTAGAGCCGCTGTGCCCTATCCATATCACCGCCGGCGCTGTGGACGAAATCCGGAAGCTGATGGTATACTTTCCGGCTGCAGGCACATTCAGGGTGTTGTAAGCAAACCAGTCGCCTCCATACATATTGGTGAAGTTCTGCCCGCCGCCAACATCCGTGCAGGCTTGCAGGATTGGCCTGGTAGAGCGGTTGGAGGTACTTTCTGCCTCATACTTATTATTAACCGAACAGAAATTGCCAACAGTAGCGACGGCTGTAGCGCTGATGGAATCACGGGATGCAGTAACGGTGAAGCTACCTGCTGTATTACCAGCCGTGAATACACCCGTTGCGCTGATCGTATTACCTGCACCGGTAGTGGCCCATACAGGCGTAAAGGCAAAGAGGCTGTCGCGCTGATCATACCCTTTAGCAGTAAACTGCTGCGATGCGCCAAACGGTACAGCAGCCGTATCCGGTGTAAGTGTAATACGCGTTAACCGGGGTGCGGCAATTACCTGCGCACTGGCGGTGTCACTCACTGTCCCCGCAGTTGCCGTAATGGTATAATTACCCACCACGTTGGCCTGGAACAAACCAGCGGTACTGATGCTGTTGCCTGTACCGGAAACAGACCAAACAGGGTTCGCGGTGAACACGCTGCTGTCTTGTCCATAGCCGGAAACGGTGTATTGTTTTGTGGCGCCGGTAATCAATGTTGCCGTATCCGGTTTAACAGTAAGCCATGCCAATGAAATGGAATCCGCACGGATGAAACGCAGCCAGTTAAAGTTCCAGCCATCTTTACCGGCCTGGATCCTGATGGTTTTTTGTCCGGGTGATAGGCGTATAGGCGCCGACGTTACTGTGATCCAGTTTTGCCACCCACCGCTTGCCGGGAGGCTCACGGTTTGCAGTGTAGCGGTATCCAGCATTACCTTCAGGCTGGAAACTGAGTTAACGGCCACGCGGAACTGAATCCTGTATTCGCTGCTGTCCGGTACGCTGATATCATATTCAAGCCAGCTACCGGATCCAATGTAGCTTACATTCAACCCGCCGCCGGTGTCTGATGTCGACTCTGTGCAGCATACATTGCTGTTGTCAAAACTCTCTGCCTCTATTTTTGCGGGTATCGGCTTATAGTTGGCAGATCGCCGGTTGGCAATAGCCACGCCCGTTTTGGTGACGCTGTCTACTGTTATGGTGGCGGTAATTTTAGCAGTGTCGTTGAGTGTGGCAAGCCCGCCTGCGGTAATGCTGTTACCGCTGCCGGTAACACTCCACACCGGCGTAACCGCCATCACATGCCCGTTCTGATCCAGTGCTTTAGCGGTGTATTGCTGCGTTTTACCGGGGAGGAATGTGAGCGTGGCGGGTGTTACCACCACCGTGTCCAGTATGGGTGTGCCTAATCCTTTCTGGGAGATACGTACATAATCCACCATCATACTATCCGGCCAATCTGCTTCCACAATGCTACCTCCCATACCGCCGCCGATGGCAACGTTCAGGATCAGGAAAAACTTCTGGTCAAAGGGCCAGTCTTTCCAGTCGGTATGCGGATTAGGGTACGTCAGCACTTTGATGCTGTCGTATAAAAACCGGATGGAGTCTGCCCCCCATTCCATGCTGTACACATGGTACGTGGTATCTGCATCGGGTAAAATTCTGGTGCCTGACACCTGGCCGCCATTGGTCCAGTTATGATTTTGCGTGTGTACGGTAGACAGTACCGTACCAAAATTATTGCCTACATGTTCCATTACATCCAGCTCGCCGCTTTTGGGCCAGCCGCCATAAACGCTGCTGGTAGGCATCAGCCAGATGGCCGGCCAGGAGCCACGGGCACGGGGCAACCGTGCGCGTACATCTACCCTGCCGTACAGGAAGTCCATTTTGCCTTGTGTGATAAGACGGGCAGACGACCAGGGCTCGGTGGTATTTCCATTGGGGAAATCTTTCTTGCCTTTGATGATCAGCTTACCATTTTTTACACGTGCATTGTCGTGCGTGGTATCTGTATACACCTGCTGTTCGCCATTAATCCAGCCTTTGGGCTGCGGATCTACTTTCCATTTGGTAATATCCGGTATGCCATCGATATTAAATTCATCGTTGAAGATGACCGTCCAGTTAGGATTACCTTCAAATACAACATTCCCTTTTACGTTGTATGCAGTGGTATTGGCGTTTACCAGTTCCGTTCCGGCAACCGTCAGCTTTAAAATAGCCCGGGAATAATTAGCGGGTGAGTTGCCACTGAGCGTAACATGCGCAATGGTATCATTTACCCGTTGCACGTTGCCGATAGTAACGCCGGGAGGCAGGTTGGTGGCGGTCCAGCTGGCGGCGGTGAGTACAGAATCAAATACGCCTCCGCGCACCGTGGCGGTGAGTACTGCGCCATTCTCCTGCCCCATTAAAATGCTGGTGTCTTTTACGGTGATACCAGTTGGGTTGGGACCTTGCACCAGGTCGAAGTACAGGATACCATTGGCTTTGCGGCCATCGATATAATGTACTTCGATGCGGTTAAAATCTGTCCGTTGTTTTACGCTCTGAAAATTAAATGTTGCTTCTTCCCATTGATTGATCTGGGTTACTTTGTAGGTAAAGTACACCGCTTTGGCGTAGTTGTCGCCGGGTTGCAGCTTGAACATGATCTCGTCTTTCGTACTGGCATACACCAGCATTTTAAAGGTGCTGTTGGTAGACAGATCGAATGAATCAGTTAAACTGCTGCCTGCGCTCATGTACTCAAAGCAGGTAGTATCCTTTATAAATTTGGCTACCAGCGGACTGGTATTCAGCCCGGATACACTGGGGTTAGGTACACCGAACTGCACCTTCCCCGTAGTGGTATTACCGGCGTAGTAGGTCCACCTGCCGGAGCAGGGGCCACTACCTTCCATGTTATCTAAAAGCAGGTATTGTGCCTGGAGCGGGCTACATAGGAACACGCCGAGCAACAACACCAAAAGTGTTGAGATGTTTTTCATAACGCTTCATTTAGGATGAGTAACCGTGGTTATTATAAATTCGGGTTTACCAATGCATCTACACCTGGTATAGGCAACCAGTAATTTGCCTGGGTGATAGCCCCGGCAGGCTGCAGGTCGCCGGGATCTTTACCGGCGTTGGCAGCAGCTACCTGGTCCAGCCGCACAAGATCAAACCAGCGGCTCCATTCACCTGCAAATTCCCAGGCTCTTTCATTTACCACCGCAGCAGCGAAGTCGGCGCCCGACAGGTTTGCAGCCAGTGGTGCTAATCCGGCTCTGTCACGCACGGCATTGATAGCTGCATATGCTTCGCTGTTAGGCGTGCCGGCCGAGCGGGCCTGCGCCTCTGCGTAGATAAGCAATACATGCGCATAACGGATCATGATCACAGGGTTGTTTGACATGTATACCGCCTTATCCCCATCTTGCTGGATCGTGAACTTTTTATAGTAAGGGTGTTTGGTAGTAGTTTGCTGCCAGGGAATGGTAGTGCCGTTCACTACAAACTGCGTGGAAAAGGTATCGTCTTTTCGTTTGCCTGCCGGGAAGTTGTTGAAGAACTTCAGCTCAGGAAAGAAATCACTCCAGCCACCTTCATTTTCCGGCATGGTAGAAAGACCGTAAAATGAATTGTAGGTAGACCATTGCCCGCGGGTAAAAAGCGTGAACACATCTTCCGTTGTACCACCTACGAAGATCTTTAAAAAACCTCCCTGGTAAAGGTCGAAAGTATATGCTGCCTTATTGTCTATTACTTCTTTTGCCTTAGCGGCTGCCAGTGCGTATTTCGACTGATCCTTCAGCGGCCATCCGGCTTCTGTAAGGTATACATCTGCCAGCAAGGCTTTCACGGAACCTTTGTTAGGTCTTCCCGGATCACGTTTTTTGTTGGGCACCCATTGTTCTGCCCGGGCCAGGTCTTCTTCTATCAATTTATAAACATCGGCAGGTTTACTTTTTTTGAGGGTAAGAAATTCGGGAGAATAAACTTCAGAAGGAATGATCGGTACTTCTCCCCAGAAGCGGGTAAGCCAGTAGTAACATAAAGCCCGCAGGAAGCTGGCCTCTCCCACAATGGTTTGTGTTTTCGTGGCATCGCCGTCTGTTACCCGTGAGTAGTTGTTGATGATATTGGTGGCAGACTGGATCGTTTTATAACAGCCCAGCCAGATGGGTGTCATCCTGCCGTTCAGCGAGGTAACATTGAAGCGGTCAAATTCGCGGAACTCTTCTTTATTGGAACCGGGATGCGTGGTGAGGTCGTCGGCGCCCATCGTCATAGCGATCTGTGATACGCTGGTGAATCCGCTGGTCCACGGCACCATTAAGCTGCCATATGCGCCGGTAAGCGCTGATTCAAGTCCTGCCTGGCTGCTTAATGCCTCTGCGCCTCCTACCAAACCTCTCGGACTTTCTGTAAGCTCCTTGCTGCAACCTGCTGCGAATAACAACGTGGCTGCGAGAAATATCTTTTTCATGTGGAATCGTTTAGTCATGTACGTTATTTTTAAAAACTAAGCGTAACGCCTCCGGTAATTGTTTTCGCATTTGGATAAGAACCGAAATCTATTCCCTGGCGGATATCTCCGTCAGCGGAATTGGCTTCAGGATCTATCCCGCTGTAATTGGTGATGGTGAACAGGTTGGTGGCGTTCACAAACACTTTGATACCGAGGGCATTTTTCAGTTTTGATTTTGGTATGTCGTAAGACAGGCTTACATTTTTAAGGCGCAGGAAATCTGCTTTTTCCAGGAAGCGGGTACTTTGTGTGAAGTTCTTGTTCGTGGTACTGAAGGCAGGGATATCTGATGTTTCGTTCACGCCGGGAATATACCTGTCTTTAATTTCAGCCAGTGTGGCTTCCCTTGCATCTCCGCCATAGTACATGGCTGCAGCGTTATTATAGTTTAGTTTATCAAATCCGAAAAGTCCCTGGAAAAACAGGTTCAATGTAAATGCTTTGTAAGTAACGGTATTATTCCAGCCGATGGAAGTTTTCGGAATCCCTGTGCCAATTACGCCATAGTCATTGGCATCTATCTTTCCGTCGCTGTTGATATCGAGGTATTTTGAATCGCCAGGTTTAGCGCCAAAATCCGCGGCCTTTGCATCGCCTGGTTTCCAGGTGCCAAGGTAAGTGAGGCCCCAGATAGCGCCCAGCGGCTGTCCCGGCATTACAACGAATTCGGGTTGCTGTGACATGCCCCCTCCAATTTTGCGGGTATTGGGATCAAAGATCATCGTTTTACCATCGCCGATATACACTACCTTATTTTTGATAAAAGAAACATTCACTGAGCTGTTCCAGTTTACGGCGCTTTTATCAATTACTGCAGCTTCTACGGATAATTCCCAGCCTTTATTCTGCACGGTACCAACGTTCCGGGTAATGGTGTTATTACCCAGGTAAAGCGGCAACGTTTCGTTCAGCAACAAGTCGCGTGTATCTTTTATGAAGTAGTCTGCCGTCAGGCTAATCCTGTTGTTTAAAAATCCAATATCCAGGCCTACATTTTTTTGCTCGGTAGTTTCCCACTTCAGATCGGGGTTACCAATATTACCCATGACAATGCCGGTCAGGAAAGTGGAGTTGGTAAATGAGGCCACCCTGTTGGAATAAGACGAATAAGTAACGTAAGGATTTACGCCCTGGTTACCTGTAAGTCCCCAGCTGCCACGCAGCTTCAGGTTACTGAGCGCTGGCATCTCCTGCATAAATGGTTCATTTGAAATCACCCAACCTGCAGACACGGAAGGGAAATAAGCGAACCTGTTATCGCCACGGAACTTGGAAGAGCCATCCCGGCGCAATGCGGCCGAAACAAGGTATTTATCTTTATAACCATAGTTAACACGGCCTACAAGAGAAAACAAGGCCCATTTGGAATAGCCGGAAGACGGGCTTCCTGCAGTACCCTGCGTAAGATTATTCCACTGGAAGTTTTCGTAAGTAAGATTGGAGGCGCCGGCAGATACATAATTATAGGTAGACTGCTGGTATTCCATTACCGCTGTTACATCAAGACTGTGTACATCATTAAATAACTTCCGGTAGTTTAAGGTGTTGGTATTTTGGAGTGTGATCTCTTTGTTGGACCGGATACTGCTGGTGGCAGAGCCTGAGTTGGTGATTTTTCCGGCGAAACTTTTGTTCTCGTATCCCAGGTAGTTCGCGCCATATTGCAAGTGGTAACTGAGGCCTGGCAGGATCTCAAAACGGAAACCTCCTATCATGTTAGCCAGCATCCTTTCTGTTACCGCGAGGCGATCGGTAGTTAATGCCACCGGGTTGAAAAAGAGGGAACCCACCGGATCGCTGGGCGTGTAGGTACCGTCGGCTTTTCTTACCGGCACTGTAGGCGACCAGGTGATGGCCTGCGCCAGCGGGCTGCTGGGGCCATCGGCAGGAATGTCTACATTCTGCGCGGTGCTGTAGGAACCGGTGATGTTAAGCGTGGCAGATACCCTGTCTGAAAGACGCGAGTTGATGTTAGATCTTACTGTATAACGTTTGTAAGAAGAGTTATTGATCACGCCATCCTGGTTCAGGTAGTTGCCGGAAATAAAATAACCGGATTTGTCGTTGCCGCCGGCGAGGCTCAATAAATACTCCTGGCTGGGCGCTGCCCTGAAAATTTCATCCTGCCAGTTGGTGCCGCCATTAGCGCGGTAGCCAGCTACCTGCTCGTCTGTAAATGGTTTGGTGGTGCCTACCGCCGTAGCGTGTGCGTTAGCTGTTTCCGCAAAATCACCGGCATTCAGCAGGTCCAGTTTTTTTATAACGGTAGAAGAAGAAAAACGGCTGGTGAGATTCACTTTTAAAGCGCCTTTGCTGCCTTTCTTCGTGGTAACAATAATAACGCCGTTGGAACCGCGGCTACCGTAAATAGCGGTGGCGGATGCGTCTTTCAGTACCTGGATGGATTCAATATCATCCGGGTTGATAGCAAAAAATTCGGCCCCTACAAAACCATCCACCACGTAAATAGGGCCATTGTTGCCGTTAATAGAGTTGGCGCCACGGATACGGATTCTAACGGCGCCACCGGGAGAACCCGCCGCATTGGTTACCTGTACACCGGCGGCCCTGCCCTGCAATACCTGGTCCAGGCGATTCACGGGCTGGTCTTTAAACGATTCCGCGGTAACCGTGCCAATTGCATTGGTGAGCTCCACCCGTCTTTGTACGCCATAACCTACTACAACCAGTTCATTCATACTGGAAGCACTGGACTGGAGTATGACCGGCAGCTCACTTTTGGCGCCTACCGGTACTTCTTCTTTATTATAACCAATGGATGAAACAATCAGTATTGCGTTTTCGGTTGGTACGGTGATGGTGTACTCGCCGTTTTCATTTGTTACCACGCCTTTGTTGGTACCTTTCACCTGCACGGTTACGCCGGGCAGGGGTTCTCCTTTTGCGTTGGTGATCCGCCCTTTCACTTCCTTGTCTGGCGGAGCGTTTGCGGGTGTTACCGGCGCGCCTTTCCGTTTAATAACAATCACCTTATCTGTGATGGTATAAGTGAGTGGCTGATCCAGGAAACAGGCGTCCAGCGCTTCCTGCAGGGAAGCGTCTTTCAGTTGCAGGCTTATTTTGCTGATGTGAAGCAGTTGTTCATCGGTATACAAAAAAGTATAGCCGGTTTGCTTTCGGATCTCTTTAAATGCCTTGTCCAGGGATATGTTACGTTGCGATAAGGTAACTGTTTGTGAATACCCGGCTGCATGTACCTCCAGTAGGGTAATGGTCATCAAAAGCACCGTTAATTTCATAATCAGGAACGTTTTTACTGATAATCGTGGAAATTTTTTGACCCATGCAGGGCTTGGTTGCCCGCTTTGGGAAAAAAGCGTCAATTGCATACATTTGTGTAGTTTGGGTTGATAATGATAATTGTCGAAAGCGATTTTAATTACAGGCCCGGATCTTACCGGGGGCGCAGCGAACGCTCCCGGTTTTTTTGGGCACTTCAAAAACTGGTAATGGAATAAACATTAAGGACTCATAACGTCAATGTTTTTTGTAACGTGGAAAAAGAATTCAGGGCGATACGATCAGTTGTTTTCCTTTTATTTCAAAATGTACTTCACCGGTTAGTTCCATCATTTTCAATACCTGCGACACCGGCACATTCCGGGGTATGATTCCCCTGAAGTGGGCAGACACAGGCGCTTTGTATATTGCCTCCACATCATACCAGCGTGCTATCAAACGCATGGCAGAAGCGATGTCGTTGCCTTCCAGCTGGATAAATCCATTTTTCCAGGCCACTGCTTCTTCTATATTTACATTTGCGGGGGCAGATAAAGTGCTGCTGCTTTTATTAAGCGCGATACCTTCGCCCGGCTGCAGGCGTTTACTGTTGCCATTGCTGCTTACGCGTACGGCGCCTTCCAGCAACGTGGTTTTGATTTGCTGTTCATTGTCGTATGCCATCACGTTGAAATGGGTGCCCAGCACGGCGATTTCGAGGCTGTCCTTTCCATTATCTGTACGGGTGGGCACCATTACCCGGAAGGGTTGGCGTGCGTTGGCAGCCACTTCAAAATAGGCTTCCCCATTCAGCTCCACCTGCCTGTTGCGGCCGTTGAAGGAAACGGGGTATTTTAAAGTGGTCTCTGCATTCAGCCATACATGGGTGCCGTCCGGCAGTGTTACCTGGAACTGGCCGCCACGCGGGGTGCGCAGCGTATTATATTGCAGGGCCAAAGCATCATGTGATGCCGCGTTATAGGTATAGGTGAGCTGTCCTGCGCCCTGCCGGGAAATTTTTGTATTGCCCTGTTGCGCCAGTGTGCCGTTAATGGCGCTATCCAGCGGCACCTGGGTACCATCGGCCAGTATAAGCACCGCTTTGTTGCTGCCGGGCGCCACATCGTTGGCCGGCGTTGGAGTAACCGTTGCCAGTGGAGCGGGAGCCGGCTTTTGCATCAACCAGTACGCGCCGCCGGATAACAGCAACACGCCGGATATAATGGCTGCTGCAAGCCATGCGCGCCGGTATTGCAAACGGACCCGTGCTACCCTTTCTGTGGGGCGGTCGGCGGCCAGTATATTGCCGGCTACCTGGTTCCAGTAAGCTTCGTCGTAATCCGCTGCTTCGCCGGGAAGTTCCTTTCGCAGCAGCATTTCCGCCAGCTGGGCGGTATGTCCGGTATCATCGGCCTGGATCAGGTCTGACAATTCCTGGAGTTCGGCGGCAGTAGCAGCATGGCTTACAGCCTGCTGCAGGAGGTATGCTAAGCGGTCTTGTATCGACAATTTATGATCGTTTTTGATTGTTAATCAGTGAACGTGGTCGCTTCATTAAAACGTGGTATTATACATACAGACGCGCAGCTAAATATTTAGGACCTATGGAAAAGAAAAAAAATTTAACGGGTCAGCAACCACGCCACCACGGCAGGAAAAAGGTGCCCCGACAGTTCCAGTTGCTTCCGGATAAACTGCAGCGACCTTACCAGGGAGTTCTTAACGGTGTTGGGGGAAATGGACAGTTCTCCGGCGATCTCCGGTATTTTAAGTCCCTTTTCGCGGCTTAAGAGATAGATCCGCTTTGCCTGTGGAGGCAGTTGTGCTACTGCTGTGCTTACCTGTTTCATCATGGCATTGTATACCATTGTTTCTTCTGTGGAACTGGCCGGCCTATCCGCAGTATAGTTAGATGTAATGGCGTCTATGGCCTTGTGATGAACCACCTGTTTGCGGAGATAAGAAAACGACAGGTGAAAAACGATCCGCAGCAGCCAGGAACGGGGATTTTCTATTTCCGGGAGCTTGTCGCGGCTGATCCATAACCGCAAAAATGTTTCCTGGACAATGTCATCGGTCACGGATCCTGTTTTGGTCAGATGTAATATCAGTGGCCGCAGCTCCGGAACATACCGGCGAAAGAGCATGCGGAAAGCGGTTTCATCGCCTTCCGAAATCAGCCGGAATAGTTCTTTATCGTTATATAGCTGCGCATGCATATGGACTGCCCCCTGCTAATGTAGGAAAATTTAATTGCGAATTACTATTTTCCTGGGAGGGATCATATGAAGAAGCCCCGGGGAAATGAATTCCCCGGAGCTGTTATCATTCATCTAAATTCACAGTCTTATTTCATCCACCAAACTTTTACGGTATTGGAATTACCGCCCATCTGGTCGGACTGTGTTTTATAATTTACGGTATTATTGATCGATTCCTGTTCCGGATATTGCAGCCTGTTAAAGTTCACATAAGTAGCCGGGTTGCCGTCACGCGGCGTGCGGCCGGTTCTTCTCCATAAGTTATAAGCGAGCCAGGGCTGACGGAAAAACGATAACCATTCCTGTGCATAGATCTTATCCAGCTTCTGATCGTCGGTGCCGGTAAAGGCTATTTTCGGATTAGCCAGGAATGCCGCCATCTGTACCGGCGTGGGACTGGCAGGCGCTACACTCGACCAGGCATCATTGGTAACATTGGTATTGTGCGCAATAAAGTACCAGAAATTCACGGCAGAAGTGATACCGGCGGTGTACTCCGTACCTGCGGTAACCATGTTCTTCGCTACACCGAGGCCGCGTGCATATGCTTCTGCTTTCAGGAAATGTACTTCGGCGGCAGTCAGAAACAATTCAGGCTGATAATAAATATCTCTTACTATATAATAATTAAAGGGAGAAAATTTACAGTTGTCTTTGTTGGTGATATCTGCATCCCTTTTATCCTGGTAAGGATTGGTATTGTCGCTGGCGGTGCTGCCTGGCTGAAGCGGCGCCCAGGCGCCTGCCTGGTTGGTTTCAAAAAATAACACTGCCCGCGGATCAAAGATCTGTACCGCGTTTGTACCATCTGCCATGAGGTTCCAGCAGGTAGTGCTTAAGCGTACAAATTTATGCGAGGTGAAAGACCAGAAGCGGCTGTCGTTGAGTACATAGCCCCCCAGTTTGCCCGGCCACATACCGGCATCCTCTCCTTCGCCTATCAGCGGAATACCACCCAGTGCATATTGCAGGTAAGGCGTGGCGGTAGCTGCATCCTTTTCCACTATCTGCATGGCGTAACGCAGCAGCAATGAATTGCCAAACTTCTGCCACATACTGATGTTATTGGCAAATAAAGTTTCAGAAGCGCCCAGCGATTGATAGGCTTTTCCGCCTGGTGTAGTGGCGGCAGTGGTAAGATGTTCAGACGCCCATTTCAGTTGTTCCAGTAAACTTTTGTAGATGCTTTCCTGTGAATCATACTTTGGACGGTAATTAGCGGTGTTATAAGTATACGCAAGCCCTGCCTCTGAATAAGGAATATCCCCGAACTGATCAGTGATACGCAAGGTTTTATACGCGCGCAAAATGTAGGTGATAGACTGGATATTATCCATTTCCGCTTTATCTCCGGTATAAGCATTTATCTTATCCTGGATCTGGTTCAGGTTCTGCAGCGTACCATAGTAATCATTCCAGATGTCCAGCGCGCCATTCTGCACCAGGTAACCGGAGCTACCACTAGTGGTAGCCAGCTGCGTAACCGGGTAGTAGTATTCGTTATGAATGGCCGCCTGCTCCTGCCCTTTCAGGAACAGGGTACTGATTACCCCGTTTATCATGGGCGGTATGGTAGTAGCGGTTGGTAATCCCGGCGTGGTATTGATCTCCTGGAAATCTTTGGTACAAGCGCCAAGCATGATGGATGCACCGGCTATATAAAGGAATATTTTCTTTGTGTTCTTCATGTTTTGCACATTTTAATCGGTGAGTAGATCTGTTTCTTTAAAAAGAAACCCTTACCTGGAAACCTAAAGAGCGGAAGCTCGGCATAGACATAAACTCCAGCCCCTGGGCATTGCCTGCACCGTTTACACCTTCCGGGTTGATATGATCGGGCAATGAAGTGTAGAGGTAAAAGAGATCCCTTCCTACGAGCGACAGCGATGCGGCCTGGAATACTTTTGTTTTTCTTACAAAGCTTTGTGGCACCTGGTAATTAACAGCAATCTCTCTCATCTTCACCCAGGTATTTTCCAGCACAGCGCCTCTGTTGATCCAGTCGCTTCCTTTCACACCGCCACCCAGATCGGTACTGCTCCATACGCCATAAGGCATGTATTTATAATAGTAATGCACTACGTTGTCGTTCACTTTTCCATCGGGGAACACACCGGGCAATACTACGCCCCAGTTGGTTTGTGTGCCATTGGGCGTAGTGTATGGCAACCCGCCGCCATTTCTTTCCTTCAGTGTTTCCGGCGCCTGTCCCTGTTGCATAATGGTAGCATAGGTACCGGACCAGATGTCGCCGCCGATTTTTGCATCAATGAGCGTGCTTACAGAAATGCCGCCTTTGAATGTAAAGGTATTGGTGATGCCACCGGTTAATTTAGGTGTAGCGTTGCCCAAAGGCACTAATCCGTCGGTAGCCTGGTACAGGGTACCATTCATGGCTGCATTGCCAAAAGGATTCTGCACCATCAGTGGCAGGCCGGTTTTTGGATCGTACACATAATCATGGCCGTAAATGGTACCAAACTGGTCGCCCACTCTTGCTGAAATAACCGGGCCGTGTGCGCCGCCATCGTTCCAGGCGCTCGCCATATCTACGCGGTCAGTACCATCAGACAACGACAACAATTTATTGTTGCTGTGCGCCAGGTTAAGCGATACATCCCATCCAAATTCTTTCCGGTCAATTACTTTGGCACGCAGGATCAGTTCCATGCCTGAATTTTCAAGCACCCCGGTATTCACCACAATGGTGCTTACCCCGGAGGTTATAGGCAGTGGAGAGCTGAGGATCTGGTTCCTGGATTTTCCTTTATAATACCTGAAATCAGCATTCAAACGGTTATGGAGAAAGCCTAACACAACGCCGAAGTCGGCAGTGGTGTTAATAGCTGGTTTGAAGTCCTTCGCCGGCAGTGAGCCTGGCAACAGGTTAGCCGCCTGGCCCGCGAATGTTAAACTGGAATAATTATAGTTGACCTGGTAAGGTGCAGGATCTACTGCTGCCTGCGCCCACGCTACCCTTATTTTACCAAAGCTCAGGATAGCCGGATCTGTCTTCAGCAGATCAGAAAAAACAAAACTGCCTGCAAAGGACGGGAAGAAATAAGACCACTGCCCTTTGGGTAAGGCGGATGACCAGTCGTTACGACCGGTTACATCCAGGTAAAGATAATTTTTGTACGACAGGTTAATAAAACTGTACACAGAATTCATGCGTTTACGCAACTGGCTTTCTGTTACCGGGTGCGGATTGCCGAGATAAGTACCTGTGTTCAGCGAATATACATTTGGGATCGCCCAGTTATCGTTGTAATTAAACATGCCGTACATGTCGCGCTGGTAAATAGTTCCACCCAGTGAGAACTTTGCGTTGAGCACACCGTTCAGCAGGTTTTCTTTATGCAGCGTTCCAATGAAGTCCATGTTGGAGGCGTTATCCTGCTCTGTACCATGACCATAATATCCTTTGGTAATGCCTATAACATCCGTAGGTTTATTTTTGATGGTCAGCTCATTGGTATTATTATCCAGTCCTCCCCGGAAAACAAAATCCAGGAAATCGGTGGCTTCATAATTCAGCTGTACGCCGGCCAGTAATTTACGCCTGTTTTGAACGGTGTTATTTTCAAAGATATTCCACACGGTATAGCCGCCGTTTCCCACCCACGGAAAACCGGAAAGAGTGTTCTGTGAACCGTCTTCATTTTTATAGATGCCGATATCTTCGCCGCGGTAGTTCCTGCCGGCATTGTATATCAGGCGCTTCATCCAGGAATTGGCATCATCGTTACCCAGTTGCGGAGGGTTATGATACTGGTTAACGATATAGGAAGAAGTAACCTGCACACTTACTCTTTTTGTGAGCTTCATGTTGGCGCCGAGGTTGAAGGTATTACGGTAGTAATCACTGTTAGGCAATACTGCTTCGTTATCCAGGCGGGAATAGGATGCCCGGATAGATCCCCATTCGTTACCGCCGGAAAGGGATACGTTATGTGTTGACTGTGTACCATTACGAAACAGCAGTTTAGTATTATCGGGTTGCGGCACATCTGCCTGTTGGGAACCATCCCACCAGGTGACCATTTTGCCATCCATTTTCGGGCCCCAGGAAAGACCTGAACCGGCCCATCCCACCTGGTTCCAGGTATTTACGCCAAAGGGACCGGAGCCTGTTTTAGGATCCACAAACATGCCGTTCCAGTTTTCTGTTAACTTCGGGTTGCCGTTGGCATCTGTTAAATATTGCGGCGGATCTAACGACACCATACCACCCGCACCATATTCATTCTGCAGCTGGAGGAAACGGTATGGGTCAATATTTTTATAGCCATAGGTATAGTCCACCCCCAAACCGTTGCGTTTTGCGCCTTTTTTGGTGGTGATCAGGATTACGCCGTTAGCGCCTTTACCGCCATACAAAGCGGCGGCAGTGGGGCCTTTCAGCACGCTGATGGTTTCAATATCTTCGGGATTGATCATGTTGATAGGGCTACCGAAATCTTTCGGGGAACTGGTACTGGCAGCGTTTGCGCTGTTTCCTGCGTACATGGCGCTACCGGTAGGTGCATTACGCACATCGTAAGGTTGCGCAAGGTCGTTGGCCATAGGCATACCATCCACAATGATCAGGGGTTGGTTATCGCCCTGGATGGTGTTGTTACCGCCAATAACGATGCGGGTGGTACCACCGTCCACACCATTTGGACTGGTTACATTCACGCCTGCCATTTTTCCCGCCAGTGCATTCACGATATTGGGAGCATTGGATTTAGCCACTTCTCCCCCTTTTACTTCTTCCTGTGAATAGCCCAATGTTCTTACGCTTCTTTTGATACCCAATGCAGTTACGGCTACCGCATCCAGCGAGGTTGCAGAAGTAGCCATCACGATATTCAGCACCGGGTTGGCGCCCACTGTTACGCGTTGCTGGGCAAAACCAATAGAAGAAAATACAAGGACATCTCCTTCCTTTGCATCCAGCTCAAAATGCCCTTCCACATTGGTAACGGTACCTCTGTTGGTGCCGGCCACCATTACATTCACACCCGGCAGCGGGCTGCCATCGCTGGATTTCACGATGCCGCTGATTTTTTGAAACAGCGCGTTAAACCCCTCAATATTCATGGGGGCTTCTTTCTTCAGTACAATCTGCTCATTGATCACTTCAAAAGTGATGTGCAAAGGACTGAGCAAGCGGTGTAACACCTCGCCCAGCTGCTCATCACTGGCCTTTACCGCAACGCGTTGTTTAACGGGTAATGTGCTGTTGTTGTAGGTGAAGTTTACGGCAGTTTTCTCCGTAATTGCCCTGAGGATATTACGCAGGTCGGTGGGCGGCATGTTTAATGACACCTTTTTGCTCAGTACTTCCTGTGCGTGCACATCCCGGGCGAATGTGCAGGTGATCAGGCTGAGCAGAAAACCTATTTGCAGAAGAGTAACCCTCATAAAAAATATGACAGTCCGGTTGGAGTTTGCAATTTTGTGCATAACTTCAAGTGTTTTGTTGTGATTAATGAAAACGTTAGTACGACAAATCCTTTCCTGTGGCAGTTGTCCAGACGTTACAGGAAAAAATTACAGGGTGGCGGTGTTAGTGCATCGCCACTTTTTTTTGGTTGATAGTCAAGTGAACTCAGGGATCATTTTAGCGGAATTACGAGTGAACAATACTTTTAACTACAGGGCTTCCCGGTAATATATACCTGGCCCCCGCTGATTTTATAGCTGGCATTGATAGCTGCACAAATGATTTTCAGTTTATTTTCAAATGATTCATTGGTGATGGTAGTGGTGATCATGCACTTTCCAAACACTTCCCCACTTGCATTAATTTTTATACTGTAGGCCGCTTCCATTGCCTGGAAGATGTCTGTAACGGCGGTATTATCAAATACAAAAGGCGGCGGCTCCACGGCAGGCAGCAATGCTGCCACATCGCTGGTATTCAGCGAATCGGCCACAAATGCCGAGGTACGGGTATTAAAACGGATCTTATGATTAGGTGTAACTACATAGCTGCGCTGTTCTTTATCAGCGAGGTTGTACACGGCTATTTTACCGGTTTTTACGGTTACCGTTAAATTCCCGTTTTCTGTTGTTACCCGGAAACTTGTTCCCAGCACTTTGATCCCCACTTCCGGCGTATACACAAAGAATGGCCTGGCAGCGTCTTTGGCGATATCAAAAAACGCATCGCCTTTCAGGAATACTTCTCTTTTTGGTTGTAATAAAAAGGCATCGTGGCGGATAGAGGCGCCTGCTTTCAGCACTACGGCGGAACCATCTGTCAGCCAGGCGACCTGGTTGGCATCAGTAGTATTAATGCGGGTAAGCTGCTCATTTTCCATGTGGCTGTCCAGCTTCGCGGCTACCGGCGTTTTGTTGTCTTTTTTCAGGTAGATGGATAACAGGGTGATACCTGCCAGCACTGCGGCCGCTGCCCCCCACCACCTGTAACGCGGAATCTTTCTTATGCGGGCCGGCGCCCATTCCATAGCGGGGCGTTCTTCCGCGATATGTTCGTCGAGGGCGGCGTATACTTCCTGCAGCAGCGATTCATCTACTGCGGGTTGCGGCACATTGCCCAATGCCAGCACCATACTGCGGGCTTTTTCGAGATCAGCGATCCGTTCAGGATTCGCTGCCATCCACTGCTCCCACCGGGCGGTATTGGCCGCATCGGGGCGTAACACCCATTGAACAAAGCTATCGTCCCGGATAAATTCCCAGGTATCCTCTCCAAAATGCTTCATGCAGCTGTTTTTTTTGAGACAATTAACTGCCCCTTTATCATAAGTGACAAAGACGCTCATTTTATACTCAAAAAATTTAAAGTTTTTTTAACTTAGGCGGAAAAGCCCTGCCATAGCGGGAACAGGATGATCAGAGGAAGAGGTAAAAGGTTTCCAGCAGGCGCCGGGCAAACGGAGTGGTTTCCAGCGTTTCTTTGATGCGCCCCAGGGCGTTATAAAGGAGATTGCTCACAGACTGGTACTTCATGTGCATCAGTTCTGCAATCTGGGCGTTGGTAAAGCCCATATAAAAGCGGAGGGTGATAATTTCCTGCTGCCGCCTCGATAATTTCCGGATCGCATTGTCGAGCAGGATACTGCGGGAATCACTGATTTCTGCATCAATGATCCTTTCTTCTACGGTAGATTCTACCTGGTTATGCTGGTGAAGAAATTTATCCTGCCTGCCGGAAGCAGTCCGGTATTGATAATTGGCCCTGATCAGTTTATACTTCAGGCTGCGGCATAAATAAAAGCGTATGGCCACTTCGTCGCTGATGGTATCCCTGCTATTCCACATCTCTATAAAAAGATCATGGATCATGTCTTTCAACTTCTCCCGGTCCGTACAAAACCTGAAACCGTATTCAAACAGGTACCTGGTATATTCGCGGTAAATCAGCGTAAAAGCAGCTTTATCGCCACCTTTAAATCGCTTCCATAAAGCAGCTTCCTCAAAACAAACGTCTTTTCTTGCAGGCATGCGTGGATCTTTTACGGCAAAACTGATCTTGGTATCAATTGGGTTGGCTAAAGTTTTGGATGTACCCGAAATGTAAATATTTTTTATCAATCAGTCAAATATCATTCAGATACCATAAAGGAATAACATAAAAACATCAGTAAGAAAGCCGTTTTTTAATTGTCCGTTTTACACCTGTGAATAAAGAAGGCGACATTTTTTGCCGCCTTCTTTATGACTGATTGCTTTTATAAAGTATTATGGCGTAATGTTATTTTCAGATTGCCATCTTCCAGCGTTGGTAACGGTGAACACAGGGTTAGTCCATGTTCTTTGTGCGGAAGTATTTTTCTGACCGGTGTATTTGAATGCGATGTAAACGGGCTTGCCTTCATTTACAAAATCAGTAATGTTTGTCACGCCGGAGGCGGTGTTATTGGAGGCGGTGGACAGTTCCTTGAAATCATGCTGATTTTTTAGTATATTTATCTTAACGGTAAAGTATACACCTTAATTTTCACGTATGAACAATTTTTCCAAGAGAAGGCTTTTTGATGCTGTAGCCTGGCAGTTATCCCAATTCCCTAAACCTGATATGCTTGCGGCTAAGATCAACGGACAATGGAAAACCTATGACACTGCCAGTGTTGTTGAAATTGTAAATCGATTCAGTGCGGGACTGCTGCAACTGGGTGTTGGCGGGAACGACTTTACGCCCGAAGGCGCCGATAAAATTGCTATTATCAGCAACAACCGTCCGGAATGGGTATTCACGGATCTGGCCGTGCAGCAAACGGGCGCCGTGCTGGTGCCCATCTATCCTACTACCAACCCTGCCGAGCTGCAATTTATCCTGAAAGATGCGGCGGTAAAATATATGTTTGTGAGCAGTAAGGAATTGCTCGATAAAGTAAACAGTATCCGGGAAGGGGTTCCTTCTTTACAACATATTTACACCTTTGATGAAATACCCGGCGCCACACACTGGTCTGTTATTTCAGCGCAGGCTACTCCCGCTTTGCTGGAGCAGGTGGAAAGCATCAAAGCGGGTATCGATCCTCATCACCTGGCCACCATCATTTATACTTCCGGAACCACCGGCACACCCAAAGGTGTGATGCTGTCGCACCATAATATTGTGTCGAATGTTTTATTGTCAAAAGAAAGTTTTCCGTTTGAAGATGCGCCGCAACCCTGTAAGGTGTTGAGTTTTTTACCGCTGAATCACATTTTTGAGAAGTGCGTAACTTATATCTACCTGTATAGCGGTATCAGTATTTACTATGCGGAAAGCATGGATACACTCAGCGCCAACCTGAAAGAGATTAGTCCGGATGGCTTTACTACCGTTCCACGTCTGCTGGAAAAAGTATTTGAAAAAATAATGGCTACAGGCAGCGAATTAACAGGCATCAAACGTAAACTGTTTTTCTGGGCAGTATCCCTTGCCGGAAAGTATGATAACAATATCAGCGGAGGCGTATGGTACAACCTGCAGCTGGCCATTGCCAATAAATTAATATTCAGTAAATGGCGGCTGGCGCTCGGTAATAAGATCCGGTTTATAGTAACCGGTGGCGCTGCCTGCCAGGAAAAACTGCTGCGTATTTTTAATGCCGCGCAGATCCCTGTGTATGAAGGATACGGGCCTACCGAAAACAGTCCGGTTATTTGTGTGAACCGGAAAACACCGGGTGGTACAAAGTTTGGCACCGTAGGTCCGCCCATCAACGGTATTGAAGTAAAGCTGGCAGAAGATGGTGAAATCTGTGTAAAGGGCCCATCGGTAATGATGGGGTATTATAAACGTCCTGATCTCACCGCCGAAACGGTTATTGATGGCTGGTTGCACACCGGGGATGTGGGATCATGGATAGATGATAATTTTTTGAAAATAACAGACCGCAAGAAGGAGCTGTTTAAAACCAGCGGTGGTAAATATGTAGCCCCCCAGCCTATTGAAAATAAATTCAAGGAAAGTCCTTTTATTGAACAGATCATGGTGGTGGGCGAAGGGGAGAAATTTACAGGCGCTTTGATTGTTCCTGCTTTCACCTACCTGAAATACTGGATGAACCAGCAGAGTATTCCTTACACTACCAATGAAGATGCGGTTAAAATACCGAAGGTACTGGACATGTACCAGGAGGTAGTGAACAATTACAACCAGCACTTTAATCATGTGGAACAAATTAAGAAGTTTGAACTGCTTACCGGGGAATGGAGTATTGCCGGCGGGGAAATGACGCCAAAGCTCAGTCTGAAAAGGAAGGTGGTCACGGAAAAATATAAAAATACAATAGCAAAAATATATAGTTAGGAAGATGATTTCCGGAACTCTTTCACAATGCGTATCACTACTGGGATGGTGACCGTAACGATGATAACAATGATAAAATATTTGAGATAAGGTTTCAGAAAAGGCATGTTGCCAATGAGATAACCGGCCAGTACGAAACTGAATCCGTATGCTATGGAGCCAATGGTTACAAACAAAAGGAACCGGCGGAAACCAAGTCCGATCATCCCTGCCACAACAGGTGCAAACGTGCGGATGAGTGGAAGAAATATACCTGCTGTTAGCGCAGTGGCGCCATACTTTTTATAGAATGCTTCTGCTGATACGAGGTATTGCCGGCGGAATATCCCGGAGTCTTTCTTATTCTTCAGCAGATGGCCGGTTTTCCGGCCAATCCAATACCCGGTTACATTACCGGCAATGGCGGCAATGGCGCACAGCGCGCAAACCACCAGTATATTATAATTGAAATTCCCGTTGGCCGTTAGTACGCCTGCAGTAAACATCAGGCCGCCGCTGGGCAGGAAGAAGCAGAAAAACAATCCTGTTTGTCCGAATACCGAAAGGAATACGATGAGTAACCCTCCATAGCTGATTAATGATTCAGCATTCATACTATATTTAATTTTAGGAGCTGTTATGCGCTGATAAAAATTTCTTTTATTAAGATAGATTTTCCTGCCTGAATCCGGGTACTCACGGATCATTTACAATTTAAACTTTTATTCAATTAAAAAAAGCACGCACTACGCTGATTGGCTGCGTAACCGTTTGCTACTTTAGTAGGGTAAATCCAAATACGCTGATTGCTGTACGAATGCCTCTCCCTGATGAGAGACGCCGGAATTGTTTGTATCTAACCACTTTATGTTAACCTTAAAAAGAAAGAAAAAATGAAATCTTATTGTTTGTTATCCCGTTGTGCGGGACTTTTTCTCCTTGTCAGTATAGTGGCATGTAAAAAAAATGACACGCTTCTTCAGTCTGTTCCTGATGCATCGAAAAACATGATAGCCGGTACGCTGGTATCCGGTGGAGACGTGGCCGTCCCTGTTTCCTGGTATGCACTGGAGCTGAAGCTGATAAAAGAAACGCCTGGGTTTAGTCCACCCGTGGCAGCCAGGGCTATTGCCTACACAGGCGTTGCGCTCCGCGAGGCAGTATTGGGCGGTATGAACGGAGCGCCTTCGCTGGGCGGACAGCTAAACGGGCTTGGTCGTCTTCCCGCACCGGAAAGATGGAAGCGGTATAACTGGGCCATAGCTGCCAACAGTGCGATGGCGCAGATTATTAAAAGCCTTTTTGCCAATGCCAGTGTTGAAAACCTCCAGCTGATTAACCAGTTGGAAAGCGACAACCTCCAGGCACATACGGACAGCTGCTCACCCGAAGTGGTGACCCGTTCCATCAGTTTTGGCAAATCAATCGCCAGCGCTATTTATCAATGGTCTGCTTCAGACGGGGGAAAAGACGGCTACCTGAACAACTTCCCTACCGATTATACGCCGCCGGTAGGACCCGCTTACTGGGTACCCACTCCGCCACTTTTCCAGCGCGCCATGTTACCTTACTGGGGAAAGAACCGCCCAATGGTTAAGCCTACGGCTGCTGATTCAGCAGTGATACCGCATCCTGCTTTTTCAACAGATACTTTCAGTACCTTCTACAAGGCCGCGTATTTTGTTTACCAGAAAGGAAAAACACTTACACCGGAAGAAACACTCATTGCCCGGTACTGGGCAGATGGCGGGGGGACCTTCACGCCTCCAGGTCACCTGATTGCACTCACCACACAACTGGCTACGGAGCAACACCTGAGCCTCGGCCAGGCAGCTACATTGTTTGCACAGGTAGGAATAGGCCTGAACGACGCAGGCATCCTTTGCTGGAAATATAAATACCAGTATAACCTGCTTCGCCCTGTTACGTATATCCATTCGCATATAGACAGCAGCTGGTCGCCGCTGATAGGCACTCCTCCTTTTCCGTCGTACACATCCGGTCATGCTACTTTTACCAGCGCGGCAGGCAATATCCTGGCAGCACGATTTGGCAGCGGCTTCGTATTTACGGATAAACAAAAAGTACCGGAAGGATTCTCACCGCGTTCTTTCAACAGCTTCACTGATATGATTACTGAAGCCTCCATTTCAAGAGTGTATGGCGGTATTCATTACGACTTCGACAGTGAAACCGGTAGCCTCACCGGAAAGGGCTTAGCCCAGCGGGTGCTGTCGTTGAACTACTAAAGAAATTGTATGTTCCGGTCAGGCGCCCAAATGAGAAAAGGCTGTATCATGTGATGCAGCCTTTCTCTTTATTTGGAGTCTTACAAAAGAATATCTTTAAAACTCGATATCATCTGCTACGTTTCCACCCTGCTTTTCAGCAAACAACTGCTGATACTTCGCCTGGTAGGCCGCCTGCCGTTGATTATACCCGGCATAATCAGCCTGGATATCCCGGTGGATCTGGTCATTCCATAAAGACGCAGCAATCTGGAAGTCTCCGATGGGAATTCCGTAATTGTCCATGATCCATTGCGCGCCGTCCAGGCCATAATCGTAGGCTACCTGCCTGGCCACTTCCAGCTCCTGGTAGAAGTCTTTATCCTGTTTAATTTTTTCGATATTGCCCGCACCGAGTGGCGAAACACCGGCTTTTACGCCGCTGAACTTCGGATGCTGATCAGCCTGGCCAAAGTACTGGCCAAAGAGGGTAACAATGTGGAAGGTTTCGTCCTGCTTCATCCGCTCAGGCCATAGCAGGTTGACTTCCTGCCAAACGGGTAATTCAACCCCTAAAGCCTTTGCTACCTCATCTTCACTTAAACCGCTGCCGAGTCTCGCGCAGGCGGCGCCGTAATCTTCTAATGTAATGCCGTGAATAGGTTCTAATAATGGATTACCAGACATATAATTTCTATTTAAGGATGATGATTAATATTGTATTCATTCATTAAACGCCCGTAGAATTTCTCATTTTCCGTTACCATATCCGGTACTATCTTATTCCATTCATCAAACATGCATCGCAGGTAGTGCCGGTACAAGTCCGGGTTCTTCGGGCTACTGGCTTCATAGCTCCGGAGCAAATGAGCCGTTCGCTGCTCTGCCAGGCTGCGGGCCTGATGCAATACCATACGCGCTCCCGTAGAAGGACTGAAAGTATTCTGCGACTGGCAAAACGGGCAGGTAATATAAGTATCAATAAAAAACATTTTGGGAATAGTGATATTGCCGCCACACTGTTTACAACTGAATTTATCACGTATCCGTTCAAATGCTGCCAGTTCTTCCTGGTATGCGGATTCCAGGTCCTGTTCTCCGGCAGCGCCCTGGAGCAGGGAAATGGAATGGTTTATTCTCTCTTCAAAAACATTATGCCGGTTCAGGCAAGCCATCCTGAAAGTATACAGCTTACTGTAATATTCACTGCCAGCCCTGGAAGCAACGGAGGGAAGCGTCGCTTCCGCTTCATGTATAAAGCAAACAATATTGTCTTCCCGGATCTCATTCGCCTTATTCCGCATCTGGTTAATTTGTCCTATCAGCCCGGAAAGCATATGGATGTGCGCGCGTTTATAAGGATCTGTGTCCTGGCGGAAAACGTTCTGCAGTTCAGGCACGGCAGCGGTGTTCATCTCTTCCATCCGGGCTTCCAGCTTATCCAGGAAAACAAACCATCTCTCCTGCCGGGTCCTCATCTCTTCGATCAGGGCAGTGTTCTCATATTTCTTATTGAATAAATTGAACATCACTTATGAATTATTTTCCTTTTTGATATTCACGCCATCCGTTAGCCTGGTATCCATGAATATAAAACCGCAGTAGGCACAGGCAGTAAGTCCCTTGTGACAGGCTCGTCCTGCACCGCATTCCGGGCAGTCACGAATATCTATTTTGGCTTCTTCGTTTGTTATTTCGCCGCCATAATTTTCCTGGGTCTCCACTTTATTTTTGAGCTGTTCCAGGTAGGCTTGTATCCTCTTCTTTTCCGCTGCCATAATACCTGCAGGTTGAGGGTTAAAGTAATTTCAGCAGTTCTTCCTTTTTGGCAGCGTACTCGGGTTCTGTAATCAGCTGCGTATCGAAGAGCGCTTTCAGTTGTTTAAGTCTTTCCGTAATATCTGTTGCGGGAGCGGGTTTGGGCTGCATGGCTCCCTGGGTAACCATATTGGTGATCAGGCCCATCGTTACCGCCTGCCGGGCGCCGTCTCCTATATCAGCATGTTCTTTGTCCATCGCATTGGCGATGCTGTACTGCGAAAATTTACTCATGTCTGTTACCATGTTCATACCGGTAACTTTGTCGTATTGTTTAAGTACTTCTTCCGGCAGGGTGATGCTGGTAATGGTGAAGCGGGTAATTTCCAGGCCAAAGTCAGTGAAGTATGGCTGAAGGAGAGGTTGTATTTTTTCGTTTAACCCGGAAATATTACCTGCTGCATCTACCACGGAAATTTGCGCCAGTGCAAGTACTTCGGCAAACTTCGGTGCTATAAAATCGCGTAACTGTAATTCCAGCTCTGTAATACCGAGCCGTGGCCAGGTACCTGCATATTCTTTGAAGAACTTTGATACGTCTGTAATACGGATATTATACGTACCAAAAGCCCTCACACGTACCTGCCCAAAGGTGGCATCCTTCATTAACACCGGTGCGGGGGTACCCCATTTGAGGTTAACAAACTGATGGGTGTTGAAAAAATAAATGTCTGCTTTAATGGGGCTTTCAAAACCATATTTCCAGCCCCGGAGTCTTGTAAGGATTGGGATATTTTCGGTTTTCAGGGAGTGCTTCCCGGCAGGAAATACGTCTGCCAGCTGCCCTTCGTTGAGAAAAAGGGCGTGTTGACTTTCCCTTACTGTAAGTACTGCACCATCCTTGATTTCCTTATCGGCGTCAGCAAATTTCCACATTAACGCATTAGGATCCGGTGTTACAGATTCAATGATTTCAATAAAAGGTAATCCCATCGGGCAAGATTTAAGTATTCGGCGCTTTGACCGTAAATAGCATGTCGTTTATAGCATCCAGTATTTCCGTTTCAAATACTTCCTGTCGCTTTCTTCCTTTCTTAGTATCCGGAAAATAGTCGCTGACAGCATAATTCCTGCCAAACCTGTCCTCAGTTTCCCATCAACAGCTTTCCCGTTATACAATGCCATCACTACAAGTTTAAGATTACCAATGCACCTATTAACAGGCTGCTCACCTTTGCTCCACGGGTTGGATTATTGTATAGGATAAATATGATCAGACCAGATAATAAAAGGGCCAACAAACAATAGAGTGCTGTCTGGGATTTCTTTATATACACATTACCTTCCCGGGTAAAATATTGAAGCGGCTGCATGCGGTAATTTCTAATATGGCTATATAATTAATAACAGATCTCCGGATCCTGATTAATTGATAAATGAAAATTTGTTCTCAAATACTTTACCGAACACAGGAACAGGTTTTTCTGCCTGGTTAGCTGCATTGATGATTCCCAGTATCCAGAATATAAGGATCACATACCCGATCAGGCCCAGGAAAGATAAAGACGGCACCAGGTGCGCTATAACAGTTAAGGCAATATTGAGCAGGATACTCACAATGGCGAGTCCTAACGACTGCCTCAGGTGATATCTGAGCAGGCTGTCTGATTTCTCTTTCCCGGAGAAGTAGGCAATGAGCCAACCGATCAGGGTTACATATGATAAAATAGATAATGTTTTGCTGTTCATGGGTTCAAGGTTTTTTCGTTGGCGTTATTGCCTGTGCAAATGTGCGGCGAATGTTTCTTAACCAGGCATTCCGCTGGCCTACAAAACGACTACCCAGGTAAAAAAGGGCGTCTACAATATGACTACAACATTTTCAAATCACTTACTATTATTATCTTACAAATATAAATATTCATGACTTTATTGATCTTTTCATGCTGACTATTAGTGATTTATAGTAATTTAACCGCATGAAGTCATTACCATATCTACCCTTTGTTTGTCTGCTGATCTGTATATGCGGGTGGTCATTTTTCGCATTTGCACAAATGCCGTTGTCGGATAGTTTACAATCAGTAACCGCTAACCCCGCCTTCAATGAAAAGGAGAAACCGCCTTTACTTAATCAGCTGGCTGAGATATACCGGGCCAATAAAAACTATTCCCTTGCCACAACCACGGCAAGGCAAAGTGTGGCCCTCTCCCTCCGGCATCAAAATTACCGGGAAGCCACCAAAGCTTACGCGATGCTGGCAAATATCAAATTCAACACGCAGCAATATGCCGATCTGAAACAAACCGTTGATTCCGTACTCACCAGCGCACAACAGGCCAACGATCCCGTGGCAATGGCATATGCTTATTATGCCCGTGCACTGTTATATAAAACGCTGGATAAGTTAGACGATGTGGTAAAATATTGCCAACTAGGTCTCAGGCAACTGGACAAAACCCCCGATCCCTATATTGCTGCTAAAATATATTACCAGCTTTATGTTATTAATTCAGGCTGGAACAATGAAGAAAAGGTAAATATCTACGCCAGGGAGGCAACTGGCAATGCGCTCAAAACAAATGATTACAACCTGCTGAGCAATTGCTATACTGCCCTGTCGGTAGCCCATGAATATAAATTCAATACTACCAAAAACAGGCAGGAGCTGGATAGTATGCTATTTTACCTGGGTAAACCGGAGGCGCTTTACCGGCAGTACCCGGGCAGGGTAGCCCCTTATACCTATGCCATTGCCTGTATAAATATTGCCAACTGCTATCTGAAATACTTCCCCGCTGATGATGCAGGGGCCAAAACACAAGCCGTTCACTATGCCGGTATTGCCCGGTCGGTGTTAAAAGATGCCCCCAACAGCGAAGAAGTGGTTGCCAGCAGCTTAGGCATCCTCAGCGAATATGCCCGGAGGGAAGGCAACGAGGCTCAGGCAGAAAATTACCTGCTGGAGGCCTACCAGGTGATGAAAACGGCTAACGGTCATTCTTACTATACCATGATCAATGTGGTGCAGGCACTGTCTAATTTTTATGAACAAAAAGGGAACTACCGGAAAGCACTGGAGTTTCAAAAAGAGGCCACCCTATATAACAACAAAAATTTTAATCAGCAGCAGGCGCTCAATACCCAAAAGCTGGAAATACAGTACGAAACTGAAAAGAAAAACAACGAAATGCAGATCCTGAAAGAACGGGAGAAAAGCCGCACCATGCAAAATTATTTATACGCCTGCATTGCGCTTGCCTCCCTGCTTGGGCTGATATTTATGTTCCGCTCCTATCATTTCAGGTTACGTTACTCCCTGCAGCGGGAAAAGCAGCTGCAACTGGAAAAACACGAGTCTGAAATGCAGGTAAAGCTGGAAAAAGAAGAACACGCCAGGCTCAGAGCCGAGCAGCAGCTCCTGGAAACCCAACAACAGCAACTCAAAAAAGAGGTAATGGCCAATGTGCTGCATCTCGAACATAAGCACCAGACATTGCTGCATATCAAAGACAAATTAACGGAAGGCGACTCCGTAAACATGCAGAAAATACTAAAGGAAGAAATGGTGATCGATAACGATTTTGAACATGCAAAAGTCCAGATTCAACAGATACATCCCGATTTCTTTCAGCTGATCAATGATAAAGCCCAAAAGAAACTCACCCTGCTGGACCTGAAGCTTTGCGCTTACCTGTATCTTAAAATGGACACCCGCCAAATTGCCCAGCTGATGAATATTGAAGCCAAAAGCGTAAGAATGAGCCGCTACAGGATCAAACAGAAGCTGGGACTGGACAAAGAAGATGACCTGAATGCTTTTTTACAGGGTTTGGGTAGTTAAGTTGCCCGGCCTTTCCTTACCCTCCCACTCCTTCCTCCATTCCGCCTTTTGACTATCGCAGGCACACCCGCAAACTGGCGCACTCAAAAAAAGATGGAAGAATTACAAAAAACAACTAATACCAGACTCAACAATATAGGATTGTATAACAAGAATCAGGATTATATGTACCTCCGTAAAACAGATTCAGGATTATTTTTTCACCTGTATAGCTATTTCAGGACGAAACATAGTGTATGGGGAGTGTATGGGGAGTGTATGGGAAGTGTATTGTGAGTGTATTGTGAGTGTATTGTGAGTGTATTGTGAGTGTATTGTGAGTGTATTGTGAGTGTATTGTGAATGTATAGGGACTGTATGGGGAGTACAACGCATAGACGAGTCCTAAGTATCCGAGAAGTATCCGAGAGGTATGGGAGAGGTATGGGAGAAGTAACTACCTTTAGTCAATGAAAAACATAGAATCTTTCCTGGATCGCTTTAAACAGAACGATAAATTACCAATCAGGATGGTTTCACCGGGTTTTGGTCACTTGTCGCCCGATGAAGCGGGGAAATTTGGTACCATCTATCGTACCCCGTATTATTTTTTTCTTTTTATGCTGGACGGATGCAGCTGGCACAATGTTGATCTTCAACCGTTTGAAATCAACAATAACGAGCTGCTTTTCATACTGCCGCACCAGATCCACGAACTGCCGGGCGCTCAACACGGCTCAGATTATTTCAAGATAGGTTTTGATGAAAGCTGCCTTTCGTTGTTACCCAAACAATACCCTTTTCTGATCAATCCGTTAAACAATCAAAAAATAAGTTTTACGACTTCCGCCGCCGGCAGGTTGAAAGCTATTTTTAAAATATTGCTTGAATTATTAAGCAGCAGGCATACAGATCCTGAACTTATTCTGGCTCACCTCAATAGCTTACTCACAGAAATCAACACCTCCTATTTTGCAGCCGGTAAAATACCGGCGGATGAAAAGCTTTCGAAGTATATCGATTTTAAGATTTTTGTAGAAAATAATCTTACGGATCATCCGTCCATCAGCCTTATTGCAGAAAAGCTCGCCATCAATACAAATGGTTTATATCAAATTGTTAAGCACTATTCAGGACTTTCGCCAAAAGAATTTATTACTAACCGGCTGATATTGGAAGCAAGGCGACGGCTATATTATGCCGAAAGCTCCTCCGTCAAGGAACTGGCTTTTGAACTCGGCTTCAATGACCCTGAATATTTTTCCCGGCTATTTAAAAAAGTTACCGGCAAAACTATTGTTGGTTTCTTTCAGGATTTGTCAGGGTACTAATGCATTTTGTCCGGTTCTTTCCGGGATGTTCTGTCAATCTTTGTTCATCAGATAAAATCAAATCTATGAACAGAACATTAGGAATAAATGGTCCTTTGGTTTCCGCTATAGGCTTAGGCTGTATGGGCATGTCCGGCGCTTACGGACAATCGGACGAAAACGAATCCATTACAACTATTCAGCGGGCGCTGGAAACCGGACACAACTTTTTAGACACCGCAGATTATTATTACGCAGGCCATAACGAAGAGCTGATCGGCCGGGCCATCAAAGGTAAACGCGATAAAGCTTTCCTTTCGGTTAAAACAGGTCAGCTGGTTACCCCCGCTCCTAATGGAGGCATGGCGCCCGGATCTGTAAATACACGGCCGGATTATCTGCAAAATGCGATCGTATACAGTTTACGCAGGCTTAAAACCGATTATATTGATCTCTACACTCCGGCCAGGATAGATCCGGATGTTCCGGTTGAGGAAACAATTGGCGCACTGGCCAACCTCGTTCAAAAGGGGATTATTCGTTATATTGGTCTGTCTGAAGCATCTGCAGCAACTATCCGCAAGGCTGCCGCAGTGCATCCCATAACCGCACTGCAGATTGAGTACTCTTTATGGAGCAGGGAAATTGAGTATGAGGTGCTTCCAACCATCCGTGAATTGGGTATTGGGTTGGTTGCATATGCGCCTTTAAGCCGTGGATTTTTAAGCGGCGCTTTCAAAAAGCCGGAAGATATCAAAGATAGCCGGGTTCACATGCCTCGTTTTCAAGGTGAAAACTTTTATAAGAATCTTGAACTGGTAGAGAAAATTCAATCGCTTGCGGCAGAAAAAGGCTGTACACCTGCCCAGCTGGCAATCGCCTGGGTGTTAGCCCGGGGCGGGGATATCATCACTATTCCAGGTTCAAAGCGCATCACACATCTTGAAGAAAATATGGCTGCTGAAAACGTGCAGCTAACCAGGGAAGACCTCCGGACAATCGAAGCGACGATGCCGGCAGGAATAGTTTCAGGAACGCGCTATCCCGAAAAATTCCTGGGCGCCTTAAACCGTTAAATTACCGCTACCCTCTTCCCCTTCAATTAAACGACCGCCTGAATTCAAGCGGCGACAATTTCGTTTTAGTCTTAAACAACTTGCTGAACGACTGCGGATGTTCAAAGCCCAGCGCATAGGCTACTTCACTCACCGATAACGTAGTGGTGGAAAGTTTCTCCTTTGCCTTTTCAATCAGTTTATCATGGATGTGCTGCTGCGCATTCTGGCCGGTCAGGGCGCGCAGCATATCGCTTAAATAGCTGGGCGACAAATGCAGGTTGTCGGCAAGATACTGAACGCTCGGTATTCCGTTGCTTAAAGCATGTTCATTGCTGAAGTAATCTGCCAGCAAGTCTTCCAGTCTTTGCAGCAGATCATGACTAACGATCTTACGGGTAATGAACTGGCGCTTATAGAAGCGGTTGGCATAATTCAGCAGCAGCTCAATCTGGGATATCACTACATCCTGGCTGAAGTCATCAATCCGGCTGTTCAGTTCTTCTTCCATGATCCTGAAAATAGCAATGATGGTGGCTTTCTCATTTTCGGAAAGATGCAGCGTTTCGTTGGCTGCGTAAGAAAAGAACCCATACTGACTGATTTTTTTAGCGATGGGATAACCTAAAAAGAAATCCGGATGGATTAACAACGTATACTCAGAGCATACTGTTTCTTCGTTTTCTCCGCCACCCATTACCTGGCCGGGCGAAGCGAACAGCAAGCCTCCTTCATCGAAATCATAATAACCCTGGCCATATTTTAATTTACCGCCAAGTTTTGGCTTGTAAGAAATTTTATAAAATCCCAGTACATGATGCTGGGACGGCGGCTGTAGTTCCTGCCAGGAAGGCGCGCCGTTGATTATACTGATTAACGGATGCTTTGGATGAGGCAAGCCAAAGGCCCGGTGGGCGTCGGCCAGCGTCTCAAATTTATGCGGGCTTTTCTCTTCTTTTTTCATTTCAAAAACAAATATAATCATAACCGGTAACCATTTCAGTTGCCGGTTATGATCAGTTCTTATTTAATTACTCCCTGGGCTGAACGCGAAACGGCATCCCAGTTTTCCCAAAGCGCCAGACGCTCTTCATAAGCAGCACGTACCCAGGGCAGATTATGACTGCCCAGATGGAACCGTAACGGCGGGTTTTCTGCATCTACAACCTGAAAGAGCGCCTGTGGCGTAGCATTCGGATCACCTCTCTCCATGTCTTTTAATTTTCCGAAGAATTGTGTTTTAAAGTCCGAGTATATTTCCATGCCGGGTGCGAATTTCAAAGAGTCCTTGCTGCCGAATTCCGTAGCGTAAGCGCCCGGTTCTATAATGGTCACTTTGATCCCGAAGTCTTTAACCTCTGTGGCAAGGCTTTCGTGAATGGCCTCAAATGCCCATTTCGACGAGCAGTAGTAGCCAATTACCGGCAAAGTCACATGACCCAGGCTGCTGGAAGTACCAAGGATATGTCCGCCGCCTTGCTGCCGGAGCAACGGTAGCGCAGCCTGGATAACAGCAACGGTCCCGAAAATGTTGGTTTCATACATCGCCTTAACATCTTCTGCACTCGCCTCCTCAATTGTGCCGATCAGCGAATAACCCGCATTATTCAACACAATATCCAATCTTCCGAAATAGGCGTGCGCCTCAGCTATGGCTGCTTTTGCCTGACCTGGTCTGGTCACATCCAATTCAAGGGTTAATACTCTTCCGGCATATTTTTCTTTGAGTCCGGCTAAACTATCAATATTACGTGCTGTTGCTGCCACGCTGTCGCCACGCTCCAGGGCGGCCTCCGCCCAAACGCGTCCAAAACCACGCGATGCGCCGGTAATGAACCAAACTTTACTCTTCATATCTTTTAATTTTTGATGAAGCAAAGATCAGGAAGCGCCGCTGGCTGTATGTAGTCTAATCGAGGACTTTTGTAGGCTAATTGAGGATTTTATCTCATCTGCCCATATTCATTTAAAATATATTTTTATTTATGTAGTCAACTACGTAGTTTTGTACTATAAATTGACATGAATGAGTACAATACCTGTTATACAACCAATTTATAATGAATATTGCCAGGAGATAATTGACATCATCCTGCCCATCCAGCAAAAGGAATTCAATGTGCCTGTTACGCTCGAAGACCAGCCGGACCTGCACGATATTGAAACCAACTACCACCAGACAGGCGGAGGTTTCTGGGGAGGATTTGTAAACGGAGAACTGGCCGGCACCATTGCGTTGATAAGCATCGGGCGCCAGGCGGGAGCCATCCGGAAAATGTTTGTAAAAAAGGAATTCCGCGGAAAGGAATATGGCATTGCACAACAACTGCTCGGGGAACTGATCGCCTATTGCAAATCAGTACAGATAACAGATCTGTACCTGGGCACGGTCGACAAACTCGCCGCCGCCCGCCGCTTCTACGAACGCAATCACTTTAAAGAAATAAAAAAAACGGATTTACCATCGTATTTTCCCCTGATGAATGCAGATAATGTATTTTATCACTTACACATTAATGATTGAGAAGCATGACAAATGTAATTGATGAATCAGGGATACTGGCTATTTCCACCAGGTTGCAGCGACTCAGTGATCAGCTGCGGAAAGACGGGCTGCAGATTTACAAGGCCAACGGGATCGACTTTGAGCCAAAATGGTTCCCGGTTATCTATACGCTGCATCTGAAACCGGTACTCAGTGTGGTGGAAATAGCCGTGGAAATCGGGTACTCCCACCCCTCTACTATCAGCCTGCTGAAAGAACTGGAAAAACAAAAGCTGATCCGCTCAAAGAAAGATAAAACAGACGAAAGGAAACGGCTTATCCTGCTTACGGAAAAAGGGAAAGCACTCATCACCGACATGCAACCCGTATGGAATAAAATGGTAGTGGCCCTTACTGCGCTGACAGATACAAAAAATAACCTGATGAAAGCCATTGAGGAGGTAGAGCAACAAATGAAATCGTTTAGTTTTTTCGACAGGGCGCAACAGCTGTAAGCCTCATGCCAGCAGCCCGTTCACCAGTGCCTTCCATTGCAGTTTTGATATACCAACGGCGCCGGTAGCTCCTACCACTGCATTCCGGATCCTGTCGCCCAGATCATTGGTTTGTGTATTTGGCACCTCATTACGTCCGTAAACAGTGGCAGTTATTTCCGCACTGTTACGCACCAATACAAAGGAACTACTGGCTTCCTTGCGCAGAAAATGCGCAATACCCGCACTCTTCTGGATAGGATGCTCTGATGGCCGCGCCCTGATAAAAAACACTTCCTGGTGCTCATTCAGCACCACATGCTCCTTCTGCTCAATCTTTACCCAGTCGAACCCCTTCCCTGCATTAGTACCCGGACCCGGAATATCAATTCGTATATACATTCCCGTTTCCGCATTGCCGGCAGCCGGCTTCCCGGCCAGATCGGTTAACTGAAACCCCGACGACATACTTCCGCTAAGCGTAGCCCAGTGATTTACATCCAGCAGGCGCGCAACCGCCGTTTTAAAAAACGCCTGCGCCGCTGCTTCATGAACCAGTATTTTCACCTCAGAAGTTGTGGTAGCTTCGCCCGTATACTGCGCCGGAATAAATGGCGCCGCAATGTTATCTGCCATAACTTTAATATTTGCCGTAAAATAATAATGTAAGTATTTCGGTAAAAAACTTGTGCCAATTTTATATTACACTACCTTTAAGGGGTAAAAGTACGGACAATGCATTGCAAGCCTGATAATTCCATCACTCAAAACGATGCGGCAGAGCGGCGCCACTTCTGATCATATTTACGCTTCATTAAAAGCACGAATCCCACAACTGTCAACACACTGGTAATTGTAAATACCGCCATCGCCGTAGAGTAATCTATACGCATGGGGAAACAATTTGTTGATATTTAAAGATACGGAATATGAATAGCATATACTCGCTTTTAGTGAGCTGTTTTCTCTCCCTGGCCTGCAGCAATGCAAAGCCAAACCAAACAAACGGGAAAATCACCGGCCGCTGGCTACCTGTAAAATCTGTGATGAGCTGCATCGAAGACGGCAAAAAAACCTTTGAAAAAGCGGATTCCAATTTCAGCCCCAATGATGTAATGATTTTTAAAGACAACGGCATGCTGGAAGACGGCGGCCAGCAGTACGAAGCCTATACCCTTGATCGCCGCACCAAAGAACTTACCCTCCAGGAAGGCGGCGGCTTCGGCATCACCTTTAAAATCCGGACCATGAACCCGGAAGAACTGGTCATCTTCCGGGAAGATGAGGAAATCTTTAAAAATAAAAAACGCCAGATGAAACTCGAAATCTACTTTCGCCGCATCTGATCATTTCAGCACCGGCAAAATAATGACGGAAGTATACCCCACATCGGGCAGATGGAACAAAACCCGGAGCAATTTGCCGACAGCACCCTGCTGGAGATGCTGCCCTATCCTTTGCTGGCAGGCAATCCCCGCACGGCGATGAACGATGTGAAATCCGGTGAACAGCCTGCAGGCAGAATAATGGGGGCAAAGGCCCCGTACCGTTTATGTACTGCGCCTTTGCTGTCTATTTTGTATAAAAAACAATATCTTCTCCATCCGGCTCGCTGTCTGCCAGCTGTTCTTCCCAGCCCACCGGCAGTTTAAAGATGGTATGTAAGCCGCCCAGCAGCTCCAGCCAGCCGCTCATTTCGTCCGACACTTCCAGTGTTTCGCCTTCCATTGTTTTAAACACCAGGAAAGCCGCTTCTCCCGGGTACGCATATACTTTGTAGCCTGCAATGTATGTTACATCGTCCCAGAAGATCGTGTTATCAATATCTTCATCATACTTCACATACAGTGTTCGTTCATCAAATTGTATATCCATAATTTTAAGATTATTTAGTTGGTAGTAATGGTAAAATTTACTTTAAACAAGCGACTGGCGCCGGCATCATTATCGGATACCAGGTGAAGCGTAAGTACGTTATCCCGTATACTTTCCAGGCAAATACCTTCTATCTTTTCGCCTTCAAAAGCGGGATCTGCGGTGGTTAAATTGAGCATACCATCAGGCGTAAGGGTGGTTTGTGATAATTTCCGGGAGATGTTACTGATCCAGCCAATATAACTATCGCCAATATCGCCATCGTCGTAAGCATTGGCAGTGGCTTCGGAAGATAAAGTGCATAGTAACAGGTCTTTTTCCGGTACATAACAAAGTCCTGACACGCCGGCAAATACAGGCGTTGGCGTTAGTAACGTAAACGGTAGTACGCTAACCGGCGGAACCGCCTGTTCCCAGAAGCCCGGCTTAGTAAGTATCAGCTGATTCTGCGGCCAGGTATTGTTACCACGGTTACTCAGCAGCAAGGTATTGTTTACTACTGCGGCGCCTTCTATATTCAGTTCATGGATCCCGCTGTTCAGCAGCTGCGTGGCAAAGGCCGGCGGATAGGGAATAAACTGGATACTGGCAGAGTCGCCATCCGGAAGCGGCAGCAGCAGCAGCTGGCGGCGCCTTTCCGTTGCCAGCGAACCGGATACCAGGAGGTAGGTTTTACCATGCAGGGTAATCAGCGCGGAAGCTTCATAGTCTGCTTTTTCCGCTTTCGCCACGCGCTTTTCTTTCAGGCCGGAGATGGGAATACTTTTAATAATGCGGTAATCCTTATCCAGTACCTGGATACAGGTGGCGTCATCTCCAATAAGATACAACCTGCCGTCATGAAATTCCACTGCGGAGGCAGAAGGAAAATCCGGCAGCAGCAAGGTGCAGATGAGTGTGATAACCCCTTTCATGATGTATGTTGTTACTTTAAACAGTTCACTACTTTTTTAATAGCCTGCGCCCAGAAAGTGCCCAGTATTTCTGCGCCTTTTACGTTGGGATGCAGCTGGAAAATGCCTGCCTTACCCTGCTCCTGGATAAACAGTTCCGGGTGGTTTTTAAAATAGTTAAACCCGTCGCGGTAGCCGGTGAACACCTGTCCGGGATGGGTGGTGCGGTAGCTGGTAACGATGGCATCCAGCACCGGGAAATAAGATTGCAACCGGGCCTGCCCTTCCGCGAGGTACCGGGAACTGTTTTGTGTATTAGCGCTATACCAGATGGGGTGATGCAAAATAATGATACAGCCGGGGTAGTTAGTGAACAGCTGGTCGATAATCGCTTTTACATTCAGCCTGTACTGCTCCGGCGCTACCGGCGATCCGTTTGGTCCTTCTATGGCGCTGTCGTTGGTGCCCAGCACCATAGAAAATACCAGGATGGCGTTCTGATCGTTTTTAAACGCATCCGCTGCCGCTGCAACGTTATTGAATAAACGACGGGTGGCAGGAAGAAAATCTACTGTTGTAGAGCCACTTACGCCCTGGTTGCTGTATTGAACCTCGCGGCCCGGCATGGCGCGCTTCAGCCATTCCCATGCCTTCACAGGAGGCGCTTCCTGTAACGGGTGTGGCAGGCCGCCGCCTTGCGTAATGCTGTTGCCGATAAAAACAATATCCAGCTTTTTCATTTGCGCTACCGCACAGGTGGCGGTAAACACCAGGAAGCAAAGGGCGACAGGTAGTATTCTCATCATGATAGAAAAACTTTCAAACTTGTAAAATAACAAGTTCATCTGAGAAACAGACATTTTTCCTGGAAACACCGTTCATTTACTCAGCCACCGTTACCAGCAACGGGGATTCGAACATGCTTACCGGCGAAATAATTTGCTCTGACAAAGGAATATTGTTTCCATAAATCTCTTTCATTTGCTGCTTTACAGCCGCGCTGCCCAGGTCAAAATCTTTCAGCTGCCGGAGCTTACCCACTTCAAGACCAGTTCCTTCTTTATAAATTTTCCATACCAGTTCAGAACAATAGATCCGCTCATCAGACCAGCCAAAATAAAAATCATAGTCTTTGCCATTGTATTGCTCTCCTGCTGTCTTCATTTTAGCTACCACCGCCGGCGTGAGTACAGCATCCGCATCTTTCAGTCTTTTTATTACAAAATGCCGCCCCTTTCCCCTGTTAATCCATTGCATCAGCGGGGTATATCTTACCGGTTGTAAGGCTTCGTACACAAACCATTCATCCTCTCTCTTAAAAATTATTCCGCAATGACTATATTTGGAATGTGTAGCCTGTTGAATGGCCGTGCTGAGGTCTGACTGGGATACCTGGAAAATGATATCCCCTTCCTGTACAACCGGAACGGCTGCTATTGATTTTTTGTAGAGATGTTTGCCCGTGAAAATATAACGCCCCGCCATCAACGTACCTGTTACAATGGTGAGCGCCAGTACTGTTAGTATAATTTTTCTGAGACCTGACATAAGCCCGAATTTAAGTAAAAATAGATCCAATTATAATATAAGCCGTAAAAAATGAATGACATACTTATCGTGCCGGCTATTACGGCAGAAGTGGAACTGTTACAGCAAATAGCCCGTGAAACCTTCCAGGAGAGCTTTGCCGCGGACAATACACCGGAAAATATGAAACAATACCTGCAGGATCGTTTCAGTATTGCCAAATTAACTGCGGAGCTGACCGAGCCGGATTCTGAATTCTATTTTGCCATGCTGAAAAATCAGCCCATCGGCTATATGAAAGTGAATTTCAGATCGGCGCAATCTGAGCTGTACAACAGCCGGGCGGTAGAACTGGAACGCATATACGTTTTAAAGTCGCACCAGGGGAAAAAAGTAGGCCAGCAGCTGTTCAACCAGGCGTTAAGCCTTGCTATGGAAGCCCGCGCCCCTTTCCTGTGGCTGGGCGTATGGGAACACAATACGAAAGCCATTGACTTCTACCGCAAAAATGGCTTCGCGGAGTTTGCCACACATCCGTTTCAGCTGGGAACTGAAATACAAACGGATCTTATCATGCGGTTAAACCTGCCGCTGCATAAGGTGCAATAAATTTATTTCACTATATTTGACGCCCTTTTTCACTTCAAAGCGCGGTTCATGAGTTATTTCCCGGTTTCCAGTTCCAATCTCTCTGCGCCACACCTGGCGATGTTTGTGCAATCACAATACAACCTGGCGAACAACGCTACCTGCCACCTGATTAAATCAGGAGTGAACGATACTTACCAGGTGAATACTTCCGCCGGTAAATATATCTTCCGCGTATACAGCCTGAACTGGAGAACCCGCACAGACATCTCCGAGGAGCTGCGGCTGTTGCTGTTGCTTAAAGAAGGCGGTATCCCGGTATCGTGGCCGCTGGCCGACAAACAGGGCCATTTTATACAAACCCTGAACGCACCGGAAGGCGAGCGGTATGGCGTATTGTTTTCATTTGCAGAAGGAGAAAAGTTGCTGTACTACGATGATGAAATACATGTAAAAGCCGGTATGGTCATGGCCCGCATGCACGAGCTTACACAGCCCGTTACCCTGAACAGGGTTACTTATACCGCGCAAAACCTGCTGGTTGACCCGCTGGAGTCGCTTAAAAAATTCCTTCCGGCAGATACGCCTGAAATGACCTTCATGGCTACCGCACAGGCACGTCTTTTACAGGTGTTGCAGGAAGCCGATCCCGCTGCCATCCGGCAGGGCGCGGTGCATATGGATGTCTGGTTCGATAATATGAATATTCGCCCGGACCAGGAAATTACGCTCTTCGATTTCGACTTCTGCGGAAATGGCTGGCAATGCCTGGATGTGGCTTACTATATCCTGCAACTCCATAGCCTGATCCGCGATATGCCGGAGTGCCAGGTTAAAATTGACCGTTTTCTTGAAGGCTATACGGCTATCACCCCTCTCAGTGCGGAAGAGCAAAGACTGATCCCGGCACTGGGCGTATGCATGTATTTCTTTTACCTGGGAGTGCAGTGCGACAGGTATCACAACTGGTCTAATTCTTTTTTTAACGAAGCCTATCTTAAAAGATTTATCAACGCGCTGGTAAAACGGTACTACGAACTGTATCTACCATAGCGGGTATTATAACCATACTTCACCGTATATTGCTGTAATTTTATTCCCAGATATCTTTGATATGAATGAGGATCGAGTAACGGCCCGTGGGGGGATAATGACCGATATGCAGTTGCGTTTCGTCAAAGGGCTGCGGTAGTTTATCCGCGTATTGCAGGTATAACTCCTGTACCACCGCAATGGCTTCTTCCTTATTTTCCACCACCCATGATTTGGCGGTCCTGTTATTATCAAACAGCTGGTTAAAGGCTTTCCGGGCAGATTCGGTTTGTTCAAAAGGCACTACTTTCAGCGTCCACACCTCTCCTATCTTTTCCGGTTCTGCGGGTGTATCCAGGTTAATCTTAAACCTCTCCAATCCCGCAGGATCCAGCGCACGCATGATATCCATCGCAACTGACATAATCGTAATTTTTTCTGACCGCAATATTACAACTTCCGGGTGTTATTCAGCGCCTTTTACGTTCATACGCAGGGTATAGATGCCCTTTCCGGCGGTGATGAACAGGATATTATTATCTTTCCCGCCAAAACACGCGTTGGCGGTCCACCCTTCCGGAACGGGGATCTGGCCGATCTTTTGCCCGTCTTTATTGATTACAGTAACGCCATTTCCGCACAGATAAAGGTTGCCTTGTTCATCGAGTGCAATACCATCCGTAGTTTTTTCCGCCATGAGGTATTGATCGGTTAAATGGCCGTCTGCGTTCACGTTATAGCGGTATACTTTGCCGGCGCCGATATCCGCCACATACACCAGTTTCCCGTCGCGGGTACCGATAATACCATTGGGCTTCTTAATATCTGCCGTAGCCACTACGGCTTCTTTGGCGCCGGGCGCCAGGTAGTATACGTTTTCTTCTTTCAGATCAGGTTGCTTGCGCTCCCAATAGTCGCGCTGATAATAAGGATCGGTAAAATACATCCCGCCACCGGGGGCCACCCAAACATCATTGGGGCCATTGAACTGATGACCGCCGAAATTATTTAACAGCACCTTTATTTTTCCTTTGGGAGAGATGGACCACAACTCGTATTTCTCATCCGCACACGCTACCAGGTTGCCTTTGCCATCGAAATACAATCCGTTGGCGCGACCAGCCTTCTCTACAAAAACAGACAGCTTCCCTTTGGTATCGTACTTCCAGATCTTATTATTGGGCTGATCTGTAAAATAGATGTTCCCTTTTTTATCGGCAGCAGGGCCTTCCGTAAAATCGAATTGTTTTGAAACCAGCTCCAGCCGGGCATTTTCAGCCACCGTTGGTGGAATGGTATCCTGTGCAACCGCATCTGCACTGAGATAGCAGCAGGCGCCTAACAGTAACGTGGAATAAAATTTTAACCGCATATGACTCCGTCAATTTTTACAATTGTAATCAATCCTGCGGAGAATTTTTTCTAAAAATGATAGTCGTAGTAGGAAGAGGGGCAATAGACAGGATATCATATTTATTTATGGAGCCGGCTATGTAAATAGCCCGCCTACAGGTAAACATGATATTGATTTTGGGGTAACCAACGCTGGATGACATATTACCCGATTTTAGAATGGCGTTCTATACAGGTATTGGGATGCTACTCCTATGGAGAAAGGTCGTACGTTGATCGTGGCGAAATTATCGTGATTAATGGCAGGGACATAGTACAAAAGCGACATCTTTTACTTTTACACCATTATTTTGTGCAGCCGGATGGTATTGGTGAGTTCTTCTTCATGGATAAAGGAAGGGGTAATGCCTGCAAATTTTTTGAAGTCGCGGATAAAGTGCATCTGATCATAGTAACCGCTTTTATAAGCGATCTCGGTCCAGGTTTTCTCTGGGAACTGTTCCTTTAGCTGGTAGGCTTTGCAGAACCGGATGAGCCGGGCATATTGTTTGGGCGGCATCCCCAGCCGTTCGGTACATTTCCGTTCAAACTGCCGCAGGCTCAGGCAGGCAAGCGACGCCAGGCTTTCTATGCTACCATTTCCACCGATGTTCACCAGGGCAGCCATTGCTTTGTCTACCGGCAGTATCGGCTTTACCTGGGATATTTTTTTAAGGAGATAAAATTCAACGATACTTATCATGTGATCCCAATCATCGGCTTCTTTCAACCGTTCGGTGATTTCATCAATTTCATTACCACCCATTAGTAAGCGGGTATCAAAATCCTGGTCGTATATTTCAGACATCGGAATCTTGAGCAGGCGGTGCAGGCCGCTGGGTTGAAAACAGATACACAGCGCCAGGTGCCGGCTTCCCATGTCCAGGGTTACCGCCTGCTCCTGCGGCCCGATGGTTACACAAACTGTTTTGGTAACAAAGTCGTTCCTACCCGCCTTCATTACTTTGATCGGGTCTTCCAGGTAAAATATAATATACCGCTGGTAGGCGGGCACAAACCTGTAAATGTTTGACAGCGCCTTGTTTTGGGTAAAATCTACTTCATAGATACCCAAATAACTCACGAGATCCCTCAGAGCCGGATGAGGTTTGTAATTTATTGATTTCATGGACATGTGGGCTATAGGTGCTCAGTACTGCATTCTTCTGAAACAAATATATACAAATATTAAAAAAGTCAACCAAAGCGACCTATAAGCGTTATCTTCTACGGGTTAATTCTATTTTATATTTGAAGATGAAAATTGCAATAACCGGAGCTTCCGGCTATATAGGCGGTGTACTGGTTCCCCTGTTGTTATCCGACGGCCATACCCTGCGGCTGCTTACCCGTAAACCGTTACCGGAAACGGCCCCGGAGGGTATCACTTTCGTACAGGGACACCTGTTAGAAGAAGCGGCTATCCGCCGCCTTGTTGCAGGTGCTGATGCTGTGATACACCTGGCAGCAGTGATTTCGGTAGATGACCGGCCCGATAAAACCCTCTTTCATATCAATGCCGGTGGTACCCGGTTACTGGCCGCCGCCGCACAAGAGGCCGGCGTCAAAAGGTTCATTCACCTCAGTTCCGTTACCGCGTACAACCAGGCGCCCTACGACCAGCCAATGGATGAAAACCGCGACGTGGTAAAAACCAAGCGCTACGGTTACGACTATTCCAAAGCAGTGTCGCAGGCTATTGTGCTGGAATATAACGGCAACGGTATGGAAGTGATCGTGCTGGCGCCAACAGCTGTAATGGGGCCATTCGACCGTCAACCATCATTGATAGGCAAAGCGGTTATTAATATGTACAAAGGAAAAATTCCCGCCCTCATTCCCGGCGGCGTTGATTTCACAGATGTGAGGGATGTGGCGGGAGCCATTGTGAGTGCTTTAAGCCGCGGAACTCCCGGCGCGGTATACCTCCTTAGCGGCGAGTGGGTATCACTCGTTGCCCTGAACAGGGAAATCGGCCGGATAAAAGAACAGCCGGTAACGCTGCGGGTAGTACCTTTGTGGCTCGTATTCAGTATGCTGCCATTAGTGAGAATACTGGCGGCCATCAGCGGCGGACCACCTTTTTATACGCGTCAGTCGGTGTACAACCTGATTTACAGTAACAAAAAAATTGATCATGCAAAGGCCACTGCGGAACTCAATTTCCGGCCGCGGCCTTTTACGGAAACCCTACGGGATACAATTGATTGGTTCAAACAAACAGGCGCTATCAAATGATTGACTATTTACCACTCCGCGGTTATGTTGTTTTTGTTTGTTGCTGGGCGCTCACCGGCATTGGCGCAGGCATTTACCTGTTACGCAGGGAAGCGCCCTACGGCCGCTACAGCAGCAACCAATGGGGACCCATGATCTCCAACAAACTCGGCTGGCTGCTGATGGAAGCTACTGTGCTGGTTACCTTCCTCATATGGATCCCGCTCCGTACTTTTCAATGGCGTTCCCCCGCCGGCGTTATGATCTTTCTTTTCCTGCTGCATTATGTACACCGGAGTTTCGTATATCCGTTCATGATACGTACCAAAGGCAAAAAAATGCCGGTGGTAATTATGCTGTCGGCTATGTTGTTTAATACGGTGAATGGCTCCCTGCTGGGCATATGGTTTGCGGCCTTTGGACATTACCCGGACAACGCGTTTATTTCCTGGTATTACACACCCCCGTTTATAATCGGCTTGTTTTTATTCCTGGCAGGTATGGGTATCAACTGGTGGTCGGATTACCAGCTGATACACCTGAGAAAAAAACATGAAACCGGTTATAAAATACCGCAGGCCGGGCTTTTCAAATACATCTCCTCTCCTAACCTGGCTGGTGAAATCATAGAATGGGGAGGCTATGCATTGCTTACCTGGAGCCTGCCGGCACTGGCCTTCTTTATCTGGACCTGCGCCAACCTCCTGCCCCGTGCAATGGCTAACCACCGCTGGTATCAGCAACAATTCCCCGAATACCCGGCCAACAGAAAAGCATTACTTCCTTTTATCTGGTAACAACACGCATATGGCAAAGAAGTATAGTCAGTTTAAAGCAGCGTTGGTGATGGCAAAAGCAAGCCTTATCGCCACCCTGCGAAGCCCTACTTCGGTTGTATTTGCACTCCTGTTCCCGGTTATTTTTGTTACGGTTTTTGGCGCAATGGTGGACAATACCGCTGTGAAAGTAAAGATCCGCCTGTCGCCCCACAGCGACAGCTCCAGCCCGATGTATGCAGCCATTAAAGCCATCCCTATCTTCGACCTTTCCTATGGCAGCGATTCAGCGGCGATGCTGTCGGATCTGAAAAAAGGAAGGATTGCCGGCGTTCTCTATCTTCATGCACCCACCGTAGTAAACGGCCAGCCCCAATTCCGGACGGATCTGCTGGGGAGTAGTGCAGTAGCGGATAAAATGCCGCTGATCCAGGCGGCATTGCAGGAAGCCGCCAGCAAGGTAAACCAACGCATACTGCCGGATCAACCAGCGCCCGCTTCCATTTATGTAGTGAACATTCCCGGCCGTGTATATCGCCAGATAGATTTTATTTTACCGGGACAGCTGGGTTTTTCCCTGCTCATGGCGGGCGTATTCAGCTCTGCATTCCTGTTGTTTAACCTAAGGCATACGCTCGTACTGAAACGCATATACGTAACGCCGGTGAGCCGTGCCGCCATACTATTGGGAGAAATGCTCAGCCGGTTATTATTCCAGATCATCTGCTTTATTATTATCACCGCGCTGGGATATTTTGCGTTTCAGTTCACACTGGTAAACGGGCTTCTCACGTTTATGGAAATGCTGCTGTTATCTGTTTTTGGATTGGTGATTTTTATGGGCATCGGTTTTATTATCAGCGGCATGATCCGCAATGAAAGCTCTATTGCGCCGGTGGCCAACACGCTCACCGTACCACAGATATTACTGTGTGGTTTATTTTTCCCGATAGATAATTACCCGGTATGGTTACGCACTTTTTGCGAATTATTACCACTTACTTTTTTTGTAGACGGGTTACGCAAAATTGCCTTTGAAGGTTTGCATATCTGGCAGATACCGCTGCAACTGGCGGGCCTGATCGTATGGGGTATACTGATTGCGGGATTATCCATCCGGTCGTTCAAATGGGAATAATAAGTTGCCGGTTCACTCCACTGAACCGGCTGTTGTATTTAATTTATATGACTGATATAGGAGATGGTCCCTTATTATTTGTTGACGATTAACCCCGTCAGCTGTTTATCCAGTTGTTCGCCACGGAGATTCTTTGCAATAATTTTTCCATCCGGCGCAATCAGGTAGTTGGTGGGTACGCCCCGTACGCCATACTGGCGTGCCACCGCATTATCCCAGTATTTAAGATCGGATACATGCACAAAGTCCTGCAACCCATCTTTTTCAATGGCGCCCAGCCAGGCAGCCTTCTTCCCCGGCTGATCCAGCGATACGCTCAGCACGACGAAGTTTTTATCATGAAACTTCTTGTAGGCAGCCACTACATTAGGATTTTCTGCACGGCAGGGTCCACACCAGGAAGCCCAGAAATCGAGTAACACGTATTTCCCCTTAAAGTCGGATAACTTCACGGGGTTGTCGTTAATATCATTTTGGGTAAAATCCGGTGCGGACGCACCAATACCCAGTGCCTTTTCGGTTTCCATCGACTGGTAAAACTCCTGGCCGGCAGGGCTTTTCTTCAGCGCAGCCGTAAGGCTGTTGTACATAGGCGTTAGCTCCTTCAGGTTCATATTATTCATTACCGCCAGCTCTTTCAGCGCTACAATGCTGAAAAAAGAGTTGGGGTTTTCGCTGATAAACCGGCGCTGCAGCGCTTTCTTTTCATCAATGGCCGCATGGAAGCGCGTATTCAGCTTATTGGTGAAGGTGGTATCATTCCTTTGCGCAGCTGTAGCGCCGCCAAAATCCTTATTGATGCCTGCCATTGCAGAGTCGTAGGCCGAAATAAATAATTTATACCGGTCGTGTTCCTTGTTTACAGGCGAACCGGTAATCACTGCATCGCTGATGTTGCCCGTACCGGCAATGGTAAAGGTAGCGTTATCCAGGTAAAGCAGCCGGCGGTCCGCATCAGTCCCGTGGTTACCAACACCTGTACCTTTATGATCCACCGTCAGCATCACCAGGTAGGGCGACTTCAGCGTGCCTTTAAATTCAAAGCTGCCATTTTTGATAACGGCCGAGTCGAGAAAGGTTTCCCCGTTCACGCGCCGGTCCAGATAGGCTTTGGCGCCGGGTTCCACCTGTCCCACTTTACCTTTCAGTGTGTATGCCTGCTGTGCAAAGGTCATGGCCGGCAGCGCCAGTGCTCCTATTAACATCCCTATTTTCATAAATTAACTTTAGATAGTTGGTTTATGAAGAGATAAAGCAGGAAACCACGGTAATCTTAGCGTTATTCCAGTTTTTTTTATTCCACACGGTGGCGCCTGCGCGGCTTTAACAGTAGTTAACATTGTCATAATAAACTAATTAGCCTGATGCCCGTCTAATATCCCGTAGCCAGCTACCGGATAATTATCGCCTGTTTTTGAACAATACCATCAAACGGATAGTTACTCATAGTACCTGATTGCTGTCTGTATTATTTAAATGAACCGTAAAATGCTATGAGTAGATCTACAATTGCTCTTCTGCTGTTGCTGTTATGTGCCTGTAAAAACAAGAAACAAGGGAGCACACAAACCGCTGTAAAGCCTTACCCTGTTATTGTACTGCAACCTAAAAATGCCATCATCAATGCCGACTATCCCGCCACCATTCAAGGTATCCAGAATATTGAGATCCGTCCCAAGATAGATGGATATGTAGATGCCATCTACATCGACGAAGGCGCTACCGTAAAAAAAGGACAGCTGTTATTCCGTATCAGCGCGCCGCAATACGAGCAGAATGTAAATACTGCCCAGGCCAATATTAAAATAGCGGTGGCAGATGTAAATGCCGCACAGATGCAGCTCAACAAGGTAAAGCCCCTGGTAGAAAAGGACATCATCAGCGCCTATGAACTGGAAGCTGCGGCCTATAACCTCCAATCCAAACAGGCCGCACTGGCGCAGGCCCAGGCAGCGCTTAACAATGCCAAAACCAATTTAAGCTATACTACTATTTACAGTCCGGCCGATGGCGTGATAGGTATCCTGCCTTACAAAATAGGCAGCCTGGTAAACAGCACCACGCCCAACCCGCTGACGACCGTTTCCAATATTACCCAGATCTACGCGTATTTTTCTATCAATGAAAGACAGGGACTGGATTTCTTCCTGGCCTCCAAAGGCGCCACCATGCAGGAAAAGCTGGCCACCTTGCCGCCGGTAACACTGGTGCTGGCCAATGGCATTGTGCTGCCCCGCAAAGGACGCGTGGAAACTGCCAGCGGTTTAATTAACCCTTCCACCGGGGCACTCAATATGAGAGCCACCTTTTCCAATCCCGATGGGTTGGTACGCAGCGGCAGCAGCGCCATTGTACGGATACCCCAGCCGGTAGATACCGCGCTGCTGGTGCCGCAAAAGGCCACTTTCCAGATCCAGGGCAAACTGTTCGTGTATGTATTGGATGCAGATAATAAAGTAAGATCAGTAGACATCGGCTCTAATGCCAGCGCCGCCGGGCAATCGTTTGTAGTGCAGCATGGCGTGAAAGCAGGCGATAAAATAGTGGTAGACGGGATCAGCAACCTCCGGGAAGACCTGGTGATCAATCCCCGCCTGGTAAACGCAGACAGTGTTTACAACAGTCTCTGATCCATTTAAAACAATATCATGTTAAAAAGATTTATAGAGCGGCCGGTATTATCAACAGTAGTGTCTGTCATTATTGTGACGCTGGGCATACTGGGGCTGGTATCACTACCCATCTCCCAGTATCCCGACATTGCCCCGCCCACCATACAGGTGCAAACCTCCTACAGCGGCGCCAATGCCGACGTGGTGCTGAAAAGCGTGGTAGTGCCGCTGGAACAGCAGATCAACGGCGTGGAGAACATGGATTATATTACCTCTACTGCCGGTAACGACGGCTCCGCGAATATTACCGTTAGCTTTAAAATTGGCAGCGATCCCAATATGGCGGCAGTGAATGTACAAAATGCGGTGGCCCGCGCCACACCATTGCTCCCGCAGGAAGTAACCCGCTCCGGCGTTACCGTGCAAAAGAAGCAGACCAGTAACCTGCTCATCTTCTCCGTTTACAGCACCAATCCATCTTTCGATCAAACCTTCCTGCAAAATTATACGGATATCAATATCACCCCGGTCATTAAACGTATCCCCGGTGTGGGCGATGCTTCCGCCTCCGGTAACATGGACTACTCCATGCGGATCTGGCTCAATACCCAGGCAATGGCTTCGTACGGACTGGTACCCGCAGATATCACCGCCGCGCTGGCCGAGCAGAATATCCAGGCCGCTCCCGGTCAGTTTGGGGAAAGCGGCGGACAATCGTTCCAATACGTGATCCGGTACCCTGGCACACTCATCGACACCACCCAATTCGGCAACATCGTGTTGCGCTCCAACCTGCGCAGCCGTTTGCTGCGGATGAAAGATGTGGCCCGCATTGAACTGGGCGCCCTCAGCTATTTCAACAGCACCCGCACCAACGGCTACCCCGCAGTTTCCGTAAGCGTTGCACAGGTGGCCGGCTCCAACGCCCGCGATGTGATCCGCGAAACACTGAAGGTAATGGACGAAGCCTCCAAAACATTTCCCAAAGGCGTGAAGTATGTCGTGCTGCAAAACGTGGACGACTTCCTCACCGCCTCTATCGATAAAGTACTGCATACGCTGGTGGAAGCATTTATACTGGTGTTTGTAGTGGTGTTTATTTTCCTGCAGGACTTCCGCTCTACACTGATACCGGCGATATCCGTTCCCGTAGCCATTATAGGCACCTTCTTCTTCCTCAAACTGTTTGGATTTACCATTAACCTGCTTACCCTGTTTGCGCTTATCCTGGCCATCGGTATTGTGGTAGATGATGCGATTGTAATTGTGGAAGCGGTGCATGCACGCCTGGATACCGGCTACAAATCCGCCCGCAAAGCGAGTATCGACGCACTGGATGAAATATCCGGCGCTATTATTTCCATCACGCTGGTGATGTCTGCCGTATTTATCCCCGTTAGTTTTATCGGCGGATCTTCCGGCATTTTCTATAAACAATTCGGGCTTACGCTGGCCATTGCTATTGTGCTTTCAGCGATCAATGCGCTTACGCTGAGTCCTGCGCTCTGCGCCATTTTCCTGAAGCCTCACGGGAAGGAACATACGAAAATGAACTTCCTGCAACGTTTCTATCAGGCGTTCAATGTGGCTTTTGAAAGACTCACAAAACGTTATACCAGTACCTTGCGTTTCTTCAGCAAACGAAAGTGGATCCCGGTTATTATCCTCGTAACTTTCTGTACAGGACTGGTGATCCTTGCCAGGATGACACCCACCGCTTTTGTGCCGGAAGAAGATCTTGGTACGGTAAACTGTAACATCAGCCTACCGCCGGATGCTTCGCTGGAACGCACCGATGTGGTGACACGCAAAATTGAAAAGATAGCGGCCACCATACCAGAAATCAACAACGTGCTGGCTGTTACAGGACGCGGGCAATTATCCGGCACCGGCAGCAACTACGCGATGGTGGTGATGCGCCTCATCCCCTGGAATCAGCGCACCCGGAACATTCAGCAGATCATTAAGGAACTGAATAAGAAAACCGCGGACATGACCGAAGCAGAGATCAAATTCTTTGCTCCCGGCACCATCCAGGGTTTTGGCGCCTCCAACGGGTTTGCCTTTCAGCTCCAGGATAAAACCGGTGGCGATATTGCGCACTTTTATAAAGTAAGCAAAGACTTCCTCACCGTATTAAACCAACGGCCGGAAATCCAGTTTGCCACCACTTCTTTCAATCCTAATTTCCCGCAATACCTGATGAATGTAAACGTGCCGAAAATAAAGGATGCCGGGTTAAATGTAACAGATATCACCAATGCCATGCAGGGATATTTTGGCGGTATTTATGCTTCTAACTTCAACCAGTTTGGTCAGCAATACCGGGTAATGGTGCAGGCTTCGCCGGAGTTCAGGATGACGGAAGAAAGTTTGAATGCCGTATTTGTGCGCACCGGCGAGGGGGTGATGGTGCCGATCACGGAATTTGTGAGTCTCTCGCAAACCTACGGCCCGCAAGCCATTACGCGGTTTAACCTGTTCAATTCCATCAGCGTAAATGGTACGCCCAACTCAGGGTTCAGCTCCGGTGAATCTATTGCCGCCATCAGGGAATCGGCAGCGGAAACATTGCCAGCCGGCTTTGGGTTTGAGTTTTCGGGACTTAGCCGTGAAGAATTAGCAGGGAGCAGTCAAACTATTTTTATCTTCCTGCTGTGCCTCATCTTTGTGTACCTGCTGCTCAGCGCGCAATATGAAAGTTACCTCTTACCCTTTGCCATCCTGCTGGCAATACCGGTGGGCATTTTCGGCGCGTTCCTGTTTGCGCAGCTGTTTGGTGTGAGCAACAATATTTATGTACAGATCACGCTGATCATGCTGATAGGATTACTCGCAAAAAATGCGATCCTGATTGTAGAATATGCAGCGGAAAGACGCCGCGGCGGAATGAGTATTGCAGAAGCGGCGGTGAGCGGCGCGCAGGCCAGGCTACGACCCATCCTGATGACGTCCTTCGCCTTTATCCTCGGCCTCATCCCGTTGATGCTGGCCTCCGGCGCCGGCGCCAATGGTAACCGGTCTATCGGCACAGGCGCTGTTGGCGGAATGCTGGTGGGTACTGTATTCGGTATATTTATTACACCTACTTTGTTTATCATCTTTCAAACCTTACAGGAAAAAATAAAACGCGCGCCGGAAGAAGAAGATGAAGAAGACGCGCAGCCGCCGGTAACAACACCGGCATCTTAAAAAAATTCTGCCGCAGGCAGATCTCAAAACAGGTAATATGAATGGTCGTAACAGCATATATATTTTACTCACTGTAGTCCTGGCAGGATTCCTAACTGCCTGTGGCATCACGAAGACTTACCAATCGCCCGCCATCACAGACAATCACCTGTACCGGGATGTAAATACAACGGATACCAATAGTTTGGCTACCGTTCACTGGAAAGAAATTTTCACGGACTCCCTCCTGCAACAACTCATTGACACCGGTATTCAGCACAACCTCGACCTCCAGGTGGCATGGTCGCGCATGCGGCAGGCAGAAGCCAACTATTCGCAAAGCAGGCAGGCACTGTACCCCGCTGTAAATGGCGATGTAAGCGCCGCCTATGCCGGCGCCTCCAACCAACAGCGTACAGGCAGAACCGTTATACCGCAGCAATACAACGCCGGGCTCGCCGCCACCTGGGAAGCGGACATCTGGGGTAAGCTGCGCAGCAGCAGGCGCGCTGGTTTGGCGGCATTCCTGCAGGCATCCGCCAATGCAAGGGCCGTACAAACCGGGCTGATTGCCGGTATTGCCACCAACTACTATAACCTCACCGCACTGGATCAGCAACTGAAAATAACGCAGCAAACCGTAGTAAACTGGCAAGCCACCGTAGAGGTGATGAAAGAACTGAAAAAGGGAGATGTGGTAACCGGCGCGGCGGTAGTGCAAAGTGAAGCCAGCAGGTATGCCGCAGAAGTAACGATCCCTGATCTGAAGCAATCGATCCGTGAAACAGAGAACCAGCTGAACCTCCTGCTGGGCCGCGCGCCTGGCCCTATCAGCCGCAGCAGCATGGACGACCAGCGACCGGTAATGTTGCTGAAAACCGGCGTGCCGGCACAACTGCTTGCCAACCGGCCGGATGTGCAGGCGGCGGAATATAACCTGCGTTACTATTATGAACTGACCAATGTAGCGCGTACGTATTTTTACCCCGCGCTCACTATTTCTGCTTCGGGCGGTTATACCAGCTACCTGTCACTCACGGGACCGGGCTCCTGGATCAGCAACCTGGCGGCGGGTTTAACACAACCCATCTTTAACCAGGGCATTAATAAAACCAGGCTCAAAGTAGCGAAAGAGCAGCAGGAACAGGCGGCGCTGGACTTCCATACCGCGGTATTAACGGCCGGACAGGAAGTATCGAACGCATTATATTCTTACCAGACAGCCCTGGAAAAAGGAAACTCGCGGCGGCTGCAATTACAAAATCTGCAATTGTCGGTTGATTATACGCAGGAACTGGTGCGGTACGGATTTGCCAATTACACAGAAGTATTGAATGCGCAACAGAGCCTTTTAGCGGCGCAACTGGGCAGGATCAACGATCATTTGCAGCAGTTACAGGCAGTGGTATTTTTATACCGTGCGCTGGGCGGCGGCTGGCAATAGTTCCTGCCGGAATGCCAGCGCAGGCAGTGTAGCAGCGCTGTTCAGCACTTCATCTACCAGCCCGAAATCCCGGGCTTCTTCCGCAGCCATGAAATGATCATTCCGGAAAGCGTGCGTTACTTCTTCCACGGAGCGACCCGATTGCAGGGCAATGATCTGGAAAAGTTTTTGCTGCAGCCGGCCCTGTTCATTAAAGGCAATACGCACATCTTCCGTATATCCTTTGGCGCCGCCGCTTGCAGGATGCATGTGAATAGTGGCATTGGGCAGCGCATACCGTTGACCGGTAGCGCCGGCAGTAAGAATGATAGTACCCATGCTGCCGGTGAAACCCATTGCCATAGTGGATACCGGCGATTTCAGCATTTTCATGGTATCATAAATGGCCATGCCTGCATACACAACGCCGCCCGGGCTGTTGATGTACATATTAATAGGCCGGTGATTTTCACTGTCGAGGTACAGCAGCTGCGCCACAACCAGGTTAGCCACCTGGTCGTCGATGGCGGTGCCGAGAAAAATAATCCTTTCTTTCAGCAACAGGCTGTATATATCAAATGCCCCGCGGCTGTCGCCGTCGATTACGGTAGGAACCAGGAATGCCATATTATTTAAAAATGGAGGTGATGGAATTATTGAAAGAAGTATCCTGCATGAGGCGCAGGAAAAGCTGATCCAGCTGTTGGCGTTTTTCTTCGCGGGCGAGCCAGCGCACCAGCTGCAACGTTTTGCGCTGATACTTCACTTTTTCCCGCAATGCAGGCGCCACCAGCATCCTGGCCTGGAACACCAGCCGGGAGGAAACAGGCATTTCCCGCAGCAGGTATTGTTCTATTTCCTGTGCTTCAGCTAACTGTTTCCGCATAATCTGATTGTTTAATTTGTTCCCTTACTTTTTCCAGGCATTTGTATTTCTGTACGCTGGCAGAATGTTGTGTTTTAAAATTAAAGCCTGCCGTTATTTCCTGTATGGAAAGATGATCATAATAAAATGCGTGCAGGAGCTGCAAACACTTTTTCCCGGCGGCTTTCACATACTCCAGTACCGGCTTTGCCACAGGTGGAGGCGCATAATAATCTGCGGGCACACCAATATCGCCGTCCATGTCATCCAGTGGAATATGCGGACCGGATTGTTTTAGTTTCCGGATAGCAAGAATCCTGGCGATGCCTGTAATGTATGCTTCCGCAGGTACCCCGTCAGGTAGTTTGTTTTGCTGTTGTTTTTCGAGATAGATAATTACAGCATCCTGGAAAATATCTTTGGCCATCTCCAGGTGGCCACCCATCCGGTGTATGACGCCTGCTACCCGTGGCAGGGTGTTCCGGTATATATCTTCCAACCATTGATCTTCATGAGTACGCATATAAGCCTGGTTTTATATACTAGTGTCACTAACCGGTGAAATATCACCCAAAATTTAAGAATTTTTTTCTACCTTTGCCCAACCATGTGATCAATACACTACATACAATAGCAGGCTGATACCTGTATACATGCCGCTCCGGCGTGTTTTATCTCCCGTTTCCATATTTTTTTACCGTTATACAGCGATGCTGCTGCATACGCTGATTTATTCAACTAAATTTTACTGCCATGAAAATGCGTACTGTCATTTCCCGACCCGCTAACCCGACGCTTCCTGTCGTCGCCATTGTTCATTTCAAAGTGATTTCACATGCTTATCAGCGCACAACAAGTCAGTTACCAGCTTCCATCGGGGCAGTATTTATTCCAGGATGTCAGTTTCACGCTTCATAAAGGCTACCGGGCAGCTATTGCGGGTCCCAACGGCGCGGGCAAATCTACTTTACTGAAGATCATTGCCGGCCAGGAAACTGCGACTTCCGGCACTATCCGGACTATAGAACCATGCTATTATGTGCCGCAGCATTTTGGCCATTTTAATACGCTCACCGTGGCGGAGGCAGCAGGCACCGCACAAAAACTCAATGCCCTTGCATTAATCCTGGCGGGCGAAACCAGTCCGCACCTGTACGACGTGCTTGGGGACGACTGGGACATTGCCGCGCGCAGTGAAGCGGCCTTTGAAAAATGGGGCCTTCGTGCATTACTACCAGATCAGCCTTTGTCCACCCTCAGCGGGGGCGAAAAAACACGGCTCTTCCTGGCTGGTATCGACATCTTTGAGCCATCGGTGGTGTTGCTGGATGAGCCCACCAACCACCTCGATTACCACGCACGGCAACAGCTATACGAATGGATGGCCGTCACATCGCGCACGTTGCTGATTGTGAGCCACGACCGGCAGCTGCTGCGCCTCTGCGAGCCCATCTGGGAGCTGCAACCCAATGGCATAAAAACGTACGGCGGCAACTACGATTTCTACGCAGCGCAAAAAGCGGTGGAAGCAGATGCGTTGCAACAACGCGTAGATCACCAGGCGAAAACGCTCAAAGAAGCCAAAAAGCAGCGGCAGGAGGCCATAGAGCGCAAACAACATGCCGATGCACAGGCGCGGAAACAGGCCAAAACAGGAGGTATTCCAAAAATACTGTTGAATGGCAGGAAAAATAATGCAGAAGTATCTACCGCAAAAATAAAACAGGTACACACGGAAAAAGTGGAGGAACTGCGTGCCGGCTGGCAGGAACTCTCCGCTATGACGCAGATCCAGCGCATGATGAAGGGCTATTTTGAGCAGTCCACCCTTCATACCGGGAAAGTGCTGGTGCAGGCAAACGAGGTGAATTTCGGATGGCCTGCAGCACAAGCGGAACTCCCGGCCCCTGATCACCAGCCATCCAACGAGCCAACAAGGTTGGCATCTCCGGAAAATATGCTTTGGATAACGCCCCTCACCTTTACCATCCGCAGCGGCCAGCGGCTGGCCATTACAGGGCCTAACGGCAGCGGCAAATCCACCTTGCTGCAATTGATACTGGGCAGGCTGGCGCCGTCAACGGGCGAGCTGTATACGGCCGATACGCGCAGTTTGCTGCTGGACCAGGATTACACGCTGATCGACCGGAGCAAAACGGTATTGCAGCAGGCATTGTCTTACAACAATAACCTGCTGGAAGTATCGATGGTAAAAACGATGCTGGTGAATTTTCTTTTTGGTCCGGATACCTGGGATAAGTTGTGCGCAGTGCTCAGTGGCGGCGAAATGCTGCGACTGGCCCTCTGCAGCATGACCTTACAGGACAAAGCGCCCGACATGATCCTGCTCGATGAGCCCACCAACAACCTCGATCTGCAGAACATTAATATACTGACGCAGATTTTCGGGGAGTATAAAGGCACACTGCTGGTTATTTCCCATGATCCGGATTTTATTAAGGAAGTAGGCGTGGATGATGTGCTGGCGTTAAACACGTAGGTGCGCCATGATCGCTTTGTAAATATCCTTTTCCCGGAAAGGCTTCAGGAGCCAGCCGTTGAAGCCGGCCTTTGTAAAGGCGGCTTCATCGTCGGCGGAAATGTTGGCGGTTAAAGCCAGCGTTACCACTGCTGCCTTTCCGGGATCATTGTCTTTCCGGATATGTTCCATCACCTCGATGCCATTCAACCCGGGCATATGCAGGTCCAGTAAAATGAGGTCGTAATTATATTGCTGAAACAGTTCGAGCGCGGCTTGTCCGTCGGTAGCCATATCGAAGCGGCATTTCCAGCGGGTGAGGATCAGCTTCAGCAACAACAGGTTCATTTCCTGGTCGTCGGCAATAAGTACGTAGCGGCCTTCCATGTGTGCGCCCACCATTTCGGCCCCTTCGTTGCTATGCCGGGGCACCATCAACGGGATGCTTACTTTTTCATAAGGGATCCGGCAGATAAAACGGGAGCCTTTCTGCAGTTCGCTCTCCACCGTAATATCTCCTCCCTGCAAACTAATCAGGCGTTTGGTAATAGCCAGTCCCAGCCCGGTACCTTTCAACTGGCTTTTGGCATTCCCTGCCTGGAAGAACCGCTCAAACAGGTGTTGCTGCGCTTCCGGGCTGATGCCATCGCCGGTATCCGCAACGGTAAACCGGAACTGCCACTGTTTTTCACTTCCGGGTTCCAATATAGCCGTTACCGTTACTGCGCCTTTTTCTGTGTATTTAATAGCGTTGCTGATCAGGTTTGACAACACCTGTTTCAGGCGAAAGATGTCGCCATTTACCTGCCCGTTACGATCTCCTTCAAAGCTTACATTAAACTCCAGGTTTTTCTTTGCCGCCTGGACGCGCATCATATTTACAGTATCATTAAATACCTGGTACAACACAAAAGGTTGCAGGGTGAAAGATATATAATCATGTTCCAGTTTTGAAAAGTCGAGTACATCGTTCACCACCTGCACCAGCATGTTGGCAGCTGAGTCGATAGAGGTTACCAACTCTTTCTGGACGGGGTTCAGCGGGGTATACGACAGCTGTTCCGTGAAGCCTGCCACCGAAGTAAGCGGCGTACGCATTTCATGGCTCATGTTATTGAGGAAGTCTGTGCGCATACGGGTTTGTTCTTCCGCGGCCAGTTTACCGGCTTTCAGCAGGCGGTTGTTTTTACGCACCTTCCAGGCAGCAGCGGCAATTACTGCCAGGCAAATCAACAGGGCTATTAAACCGGTTAGCACAATACCCCGCATTTTGGCCGTACTACCGGTAACCACGTTGCGGGCGGCCTTCTTTTCTTCCCGGCCCTGCATGGCGGCATGTTCCCGCAGGGAAATCAGTAATACTTTCAGTTCCTCCATCATGGCGATGTTGGCGCCTGCTAATGACGATTCGTTTTCATTCAGCTTCATCCGGTTGAGGAGCTGCTGTTTCAGAATATCTTTATAATAGCCGTTGATATCCGTTACTACTTTCTTCAGCTGCATGGCATCGTAGGTTTCCTTGTCGATCACCTTTCCGCTCTTCGTTTTCACCACAATACTGATCTGCGCTTTCACCGTATCTTTTTTATTGGAGAAGGCATTGCCCAGTCTTTTGAAAATGTTCTTCTTCCCGGCAGCCGGCTGTTGCACATTATTCACCGTGTCTATTGTTACCTTCTCTTTTCTGATCTGCTTCACAGAGTAAGCCGGGATGCCACTAAGCAGCTGATCAATCATTTCATTTTTGATGGAACGGGTGAGCATAGAATCGGTAGCCTGCTTCAGCGAAGCAATTTTACGGGACAGGTCTTCTTTCTCTTTCATCAAACCAGCAAAGGATACGCCGGCAGATTTTCCATTCAGTGAACTGCTGATAGTATCTATCATAGACAAAACGTTACCAAGATCCGCCGAAAATATTTCGAGGTATTTCCGTTGATACAAGGCTGTATACAAACGGAAGTTGTTCTCTGCATCATTGAGTGTAAATAATGCGGAGTCCATTAAATGAACGGATGGATTTTCCTCCATCAACGTGTCTGTTGCCTGCAGCAACCTTTGGGAGCTTTGGCGATGGATCTTATAACCGGAAAAAAACAATACCACAAGCAACAGGAAAACCAGTGCCAGTGACGCGACAAACAATAAAAGCGACTTCCGCATATAGCTAATCAGTTTTTAGGGTCACTACTATATGACGTCCAATAACAACCGGGGATTCTGGTACTTTCTATTATGGTTACTTTTTCGACTTGCTAAAATAGGGTTTTAATATTAGCCGTCAAAAAAAATGCTATAGTCCGGGAATGCCGTATATCCCGTACGGACTAAAAGCTACGATGCCGGTAATTTTAACAGGCAGAAAACTCCCGGTGGCAGTAAGGTACTGATACGTATCTCCTGTTCTGCAAAGCAACGGGAACCCGTACTGTACTTCCGTGGCGCCATAGCCAGGTATTTCTTCCAGCATTACATCGTCAAAAACCTGTTTGCTTACCGGTTGACCGGCTTTATCCAGCACGATAAATTTACCGGCTTTTTGCGCCAGGAAGCCCTGCCCGTTCTTTTCCACGAGTAAGCGATCGTATATAGGAGGCACCATCACCTTACCGTTGCTGCTGGTATAACCGTAAAGCGGATATTCTCCATTGGCCGTTTCTTTTTTCAGCAATTGGGATTTCTTTTCCTGGATAAGTGGCGCTTTAGGCGCAGGTACCTTCATGCCATTGTGATTAAAGAAAAGTTCCCTGTAGCCGCCTTCGGAAGTGTTTTGGGATACAAATAATAAACTGGTGTCTGCCGCCGATACGCTGATGCTGTGATAGGTGGCAGGGATCAGCATTTTCTTGTTCCTGATATCATACACACCCGCGCCTGTTTCTTTCTTTACCGCTACCAGGCCGGGTACCAGGCCATCCAGTTGTTTGTAAACCACGGGCAATACCTGCTCCCCTGCTGCATTATACAAGCCGTATTTCTCCTGGTAACTTACTTCCAGTAAATCCATACCGGGAGCAGTAACTGTAGTGCGGTCGATATCAAAGAAGGCGGGTTCTACTACTTTCCTGTTCACCGGGTTGTAAAAACCATACAGTGCTTTCTGTTTGAGCTTGAAGAGAGGAACCGGGAAATATTTATCCGGCGTTGTTATTTCGTTGTAATCTTTTGCCAGTAACTTTTTACCGGTGGTATCCGTGAGATTGTAGTTACCATCAACAGGAATAATGAAATACTCCCCTGATGCTGTGATATCGCCTTCGTATGCCGGGGCGATGATTACTTTTCCATCTTCCCGGAGGATACCTGTTTTACCGTTTTGGGTGATCCGTAGATAGGGTCCGCTTTCTGTTTCGTCGTACACATCGCTGATATCATCATAAATAAAATCGGCTACTGTAGCGCCGTTCTGCCCGATCAGTCCATATTTCCCGTTCTTTTGCGCTTTCAGTAAACCATTACCTATTACTGTCATGCCTGTATACTCCGGCGCCGCGTATTCTTTTTTTGTTTCCAGGTTGATGGTTACTTCGTGTCCCTGCTTTTTTAAACACTGTACCCAGTTGTCGCTGCGCATAAAGGCGTGTTCATGTTCATATTCAAAAGGCATGAGGATGTTGTTATCAAAGTCGATGATGCCCCATTTACCATTTTTCTGCGCAAACAGGTAATCTCCTTTCCGGCCGCATCCTCCGCAGTAGTCGAATGATTCATAGATGGCCGGTATCAGCAGCCGTTTTTCCGGTGTACTGTAAATGCCCCATTTACCACCGGTTTTCACATCAAAGTGTTCATCATCCAATATGCCTGCGTCTTCAAACTGCAGCGGCAGCAGCAGCTTGCCGTAGGTATCTGCATAGGTCATTTTACCCTGCTGATGCAATACCAGGTAAGTTTTCCATTTCAGTTCGATGGTATCATATACAGGTGACAGCAGCCATTTTCCATTGCCGGCAACAATGCCTGTTTTGCCGTTGCTGCTTACCAGTAACATGGTTTCCTGCTCGTTGGTTGTAATCAGGGAGTGTCCTCCTTCATCTGCCGGTGTGGTGCTAACCGGGTGATACATGGCAATGATCTGATCAAATACTTTCTTACCGGCGGGATCGATGTACCAGCTTTTTTCAGCTTCTTCCATACGGGCAAAACCGCCATGAAACACGGATCCCTGTTGTGCTGATAAAGTGTGGGCTGCCAGTAAAAAACTACCTGCCAGTAAAGAACGTATATGCCTGCCTGTTATACCTTTAATCGTCATATCCTTTTTTCTTCAGTGATTTATATGGGAATGCTTTCCCCTCTGCATCGATGTAAAAGTACCATTTACCTTCCTGTACCAGTAATGGAAAGATATTTTTTCCATATCCCTGGTTAGTGTCCATGTCATCATAGATGGCGCGAATGATCATTTTACCGGTGGCATCTGCGATGCCGTACTTACCTGCGCGGGTTACCTGGAATAACTTTTCATCTTTCCGGTAGCTGATATCCTCAAATTCTACCGGTAAAATTATCCTGCCCAGGGCATCGGCTACGCCATACTTGTTATTGCGTGATATCTTGAAAAAAGGCGAATCATAGATATTGTCGATATCCCCGTATTCGGTGGGGAGTAATACTTTACCTTCTTTTGTGATCAGTCCTTTCAGGTCTCCTTTTTTTACCACGAGCAGGTTTTCCATGCCCAGAATATCATCGGCTGTAACAGGATAAACAATTTCTTTATTGCGGTTGATAATGCCGTACAGCGTATGTTGTGGGGTGCTGTCTATTCCCGCCAGGGCGAGGCCGTTCCAGAAATCCCCTACAAAACTGTAGCCTTCAAAAACCACTTCTTTCCCGTTGGTATCTACAAACACATTGTTGCGGGCATCGCTCCATATCTTTAACAGCCCGTCATTGAATCTTGCACCGCTCCTCTTTTCGCTTTCCGGCATCAGCACCCGGGTGGCCCTGTCTTCTTTAAACTCCCAGCGTTGGCTGCTATACAGCGTATTGCCGGCGAGGTCAGTGAGTATACTGGTGGTGGTGCCATCGTTGTTATACTGTGTTTCCACGATCCTGTTGGTATCTACCACGGTAAAAAATCCATACTTTTTTCCGCCGCGGATGATCTTTCCTGTTATATCTGCCAGTGAGGAGGTATCGCCATTGCGCAGGAGCAGTATCCGGCTGTTTCGCCACTGCATCCAGTCGTACCTGGCGGGGATGATTTCTTTACCGGTGATGATGTCAACCAATCCTATCCGCTCTCCTTTTGAAACGGGCAGGTAATTTTTTTTGCTTTCCCCGGCGTTATCATCCAGGTAGGAGAATCCGCTGCCGTAGCCATTTACAAAACCATCATAAGCCGCTGGCAGGATCATTTTTCCATCCATTCCCAATAGTCCTGTTTTACCATTTTGTTCTACTGCCAGCCAGGGAATGTCCTGCCAGGAGAAAGGCGTTATGCGGCTATATGTACGAGCTGAGAGATTCTTTCCATTGGCATCCAGCAAACTGGTACCGGTGGCATCGCTTACCAGGAATACCGCAGGTATTGGCGATCTCTCGTCCATTGTTGTTTGCCCGGGCGCCATTATTATGCCGTCGTCATAAGCTTCCTGTCCTCTTGCATTGATGGCTTTAATATCACTGTATCGTGGCGGGATGATCTCTTTGCCTTCGGCATTTACCACGCCGTATTTATTGCCTATGCTTACTTTCATGACATTGCCTGTCCTGGTGGCTGTGCTGTATTGAAACGGGAGCAGTGTTTTACCATGCGAATCCACGAAACCTGTTTTATCATTTTTTGTAACGGCAAACAGTTCCTGGGTTGGTCCCACGGCGCATTTATCATAGACAGCTGGAAGAACGATCCTGCCGCTTTTATCCATCACGCCGGCTTTACCATTGGCCGTAAAGCCCATATAAAGATTACTGCCACCGAGATAATCAAACGATTCATATTCCGCCGGAACAATGATGGCGCCGTCTTCCGCTACCAGTCCAACTTTACCCGCCTTTTTTATTTGTATGGTGTTATCCCTTACGTAGCTCTTATCTGCGTCTTCGTATATGGGTTCCTGTAATACCTTACCGGTTTTAATCTCTATCCATCCCCAGCGGCCATCTTTCTTCATTTTCAGTACATGGGGCGTGAGCGTGCTTACCTCACTGTATACCGGCGGGCAGATAACGTTGCCGAGTGTATCTGCGGCGCCGTATTTTCCATTGAGCCGGGTAATGACAAAGCAATAATTTTTTGAAGAATCGTGATCATCATGTTCATCAGCCAGGATTACTTCATCGTATTTGAATGGGGCAATGATCTTACCGGCATTGCTAATAGCGCCATAAGCATTATGTTTCACGGCTACGATGGTATTATAGTAGCCTATATTTTCCGTTTTATCTACCAATACTGCACCGGAAATATGCAGCCATTGTTTTTGCTGGTTAATCAATACCGGGGCAAACTGTCCATCGAACCTTCCGAGGTAGCCCGCAACCACGGGCTCTTGTGCATGCAGGGATATGCTGTTTAAAAGGAGTCCTGCCAGTAAATATCTTTTTCGCATCTGTTTTACTACATTCATGAAATGGTATTCCGCTTATGAAAAGATATGCAAATATGCGGATCTTTCAGAAAACGGGAATAATTTATATCTCGTTAAAAAGATATCAAATACTTTTCCTATGAAGCCAGCCATCCCTGTTACCAGGTGCGTTATGTTCCCGTATTGCCGTTACTGGTTTTCCCGGTGATTACTCATTTCCGCTCAACGAAAAGGTGCCGGGTTTTATTATTTTTTTATTACGTTTGCCGATTCCCATTTTGGGGCGTGAACCTAAGAAATGAAAAAAATCTGCATTATGAACGGAATGACTAAATCTGTTGCCACTGCATTCCTGGGCGCGTTCACAGCGCTACAGGGGCTCACCGCAGTAGCCCAATCGAATGAAAAGCCTAAGTTGATTGTAGGCATTGTGGTAGACCAGATGCGCTGGGATTATTTATACCGTTACTACGACCGCTACGAAGCGGGCGGCTTCAAACGTATGCTGGGGGATGGTTTTTCCTGTGAGAACACTTTTATCAGCCACCTTCCCTCCTTTACCGCCGTGGGGCACAGCACCATTTATACGGGCAGTGTTCCCGCTATTCATGGTATTACCGGCAACGACTGGCCCGATCAGCTTACCGGCAGAAAATGGTATTGCACAGAAGATACTACTGTACAAGCCGTTGGCAGCAGCAGTTCCGCAGGCAAAATGTCGCCGCGCAACCTGCTGGCATCCACTATTACAGATGAATTAAAACTGGCCACCAACTTCCGCTCTAAAGTAGTAGGCGTATCACTAAAAGACCGCGCCTCTATTCTTCCCGCGGGACATACGCCCAATGGCGCTTTCTGGCTGGACGACAGCAACGGCAGCTTTATTACCAGCACCTGGTATATGAAAGAACTGCCTGAGTGGGTAAAACGTTTCAACGACCGCAAAGAGCCGCAGCAGCTGATGTCTAAACCCTGGGAAACCCTATATCCCATCACTACTTATGTACAAAGCAGTGAAGACAACGTAAACTGGGAAGGTACTTTCCCAGGTGAAAAAGCGCCTGTTTTCCCTCATGCACTGAAAGATGCTTATAAAAAAGATCCGGGTAACCTGAGGTCTACTCCCGGTGGAAACACACTCACACTGGACTTTGCCAAAGCTGCCATTGAAGGATATGACCTCGGTAATAATACCGCGACCGACTTCCTCACCATCAACTGCGCTTCCACCGATTATGTGGGCCATAAATATGGTCCTAATTCCATAGAAGTGGAAGATACTTACCTGCGTCTGGATAAAGACCTGTCGGCTTTATTCACGTACCTGGACCAGCGCGTGGGAAAAGGTAACTACCTCGTATTCCTCACGGCCGATCACGGCGCGGCTCATGCCATTAAATTTATGGAAGAACATAAGCTGCCATCCGGCATAACAGAAAGCAGGAAACTGGTAGCAGGCCTGGACAGCACCCTGAATGTGCGTTTTGGCGTAAGCAAACTCGTATCTTCATTTATGAACTACCACGTGAGCTTCGACAAAGCAAGAATTGCTGCGTCAAAACTGGATTACGATGCCGTGAAGAAAGAAACCGTGAAATACTTTGAGGCACAACCGGGGATCCAGTTTGCCGCCGACCTGGACAATATCGGCGTGAATCCTTTGCCGGAGCCATTGAACACAATGGCGATCAATGGCTACAACCGTAAACGTACCGGTTCTGTAATTGTGATTCCTGAGCCAGGATGGTTTGAAGGTTCGCTGAAAGGCACCACCCACGGCAACTGGAATCCTTTCGACATCCATATTCCGCTGGTATTTATGGGATGGCATGTAAAACATGGCGCTTCCAATGAAACCGTGTATATGACAGATATTGCCGCTACCCTGGCTGCCATGCTGCATATACAAATGCCGAATGGCTGTGTAGGCAAACCGGTAAAAGAAATACTGCAATAATATACTCCGGGAGGATTTCCATTTAATGAAAATCCTCCCGGATTTTTAGATTTATACGCGGCCCATAAATGGATCTGTTATCCCTTCTGCTCCTGTTTCCACTCTTCCTGCATACCGCTGACTAAACGTATCAAAGCCTGCAGCCTGTACGCTGAAATCGTACCAGCCGTGGCTTTTCTGCAGCGGCAATACCAACTCCAACGTGGCCCCGGCGGCAATGCTCCGCTGGATTGCTTTTCCACCATACGCATTATCTGTAATACTGAAATCACGCGCACTACTACCGGTATTGGCTACACGTAAAACCAGGTTACCGGTTGCTTTCTTTTTCAGCTTGCCGTTTGTTTCATAGCCCAGTTCCAGGTCCAGCTGCGGATGTTTTGCGGAGCCTTCAAACGCGCGGTAAAATCCATTGGGGCCATGCAGGTGCAGCTGATAACGGTTATCCGCAAAGGCATTGGCCGGCCACTCATACGTGATGGTATCGCCTGCGGCTACCGCAAACGACCATGTTCTTCCTGTTTCTGTTTCACCGGTTTGTTCGTTTTTATAAGGAAGATTGGTGTATACCGTAAACGGAGCGCCATGTGCGCGATCACCGAACAATTGTTTATCCGCCTTCATTTTCAGAGTCAGCAATTGCCCGCCGGCTTCCCACCGGCCATCCGCCAGCAGTTCATAAGGCAATGCGCAGGAAGGGCGCGTACCTTTTTCCTGTTGTAAAATCGTAGTGCCGCTGCCGTTAGCAAAGGCTTTTACATCTTCGCTGGTGATCTTTTTAAATCCTGCGGGTACTGACTTAAAGCGGGCGTTATTAATATTTTCCACTACGTGGCGCTGATCCAGGAAAATCTGCCGGGCCGGTGTGGTGGTATTAAACGGACTGAAGGCAGCAGTGAGATCGCCGCTGATGGTGCGTCTCCACTGACTGATATTATCCAGGTGCACCTGTTTGTTTAACTTCTTACTAAAAAATGTTTCCAGGAATTGTAAGGTAGAAGTATGTTCAAATACCTGTGAGCATACTTTTCCTCCCCTGCTCCAGGGCGATGCAATCATCATAGGCACCCTGAATCCCAGTCCTACCGGGGCTTCCCGGGCCTGTTTTTCACTTATGCCCTGTTTCAGTTCATGTGCCAGCCGTACCTGTTCTATTTCCGTATCTATTCCTGCTGAGCATTTTCCTGTACCGGGTTTGCTATTATCGCAGATGGAGAAAGGTACCACATGGTCGAAGTAACCATCATTTTCATCATAGGTAACAATGAAAATAGTTTTCTTCCACACCTCCGATTTTTGCGTGAGGATATCCAGTATTTCAGATACGTACCAGGCGCCGTACCAGGGAGCGCTGGGGTGATCGGAGAAGTTCTGCGGGCCTGCCAGCCAGGATACCTGTGGCAATGCGCCTTCGTTCACATCCTTACGGAACTGGTGGAGTACGTCTCCGGCGGGTACCGTGATGGTGCGTTCCTTTGATCCGTCTTTATAGCTTACTTCCGTTACGCTCCGGAATGCAGGATCGTTTTTATTGACTACGAAAGCCCGCTGGTACAGCGATTTCTGCTGGTCCGTTAATTTCGTATAGCTTTCTTTATTCCATTTCAGCAGTTCCTGGGTGGCGTTGTCCAGCACTGCCTGTTTTTTGGAGATGTCGGTGCGGATCTTTGCAGCGGCAGCATCCGAAGAAGGGCTGGCCTCCTGGAGTTTATTGATTTCGTCCGGCAGGGTTTCCACCTGTTTCAGTAATCCGTTTACATAGCGTTCGGAGAACTTCACGTTATAGGCAGTGAAAAATTCCAGGAGGTTACAACCAAAGTTTGCGAGCCATGCCCTTTCTTCCCCTTTCCATCCGCCGCCACAGCTGATTTCATTCTGGTAAAATTTCCAGGCAATATTATTTTCTTCCAGTAATTCCGGGAATGTTTTCCAGGGCAGTTTACCATAGCTGAAGTCATCATTGCGGATATATGCTTTTGGCAATCCATCTTCCTCGTGTACAATTTTACCCGTCCAGAAAAAGGAGCGGTTGGGCGTGGTGCTGGTCATGGCTGAGCAGAAATTCTGATCGCATACCGTGAAAGCGTCTGCCATTGCGTAGTTAAAGGGAAGATCCTCGCGGGTATAATATCCCATTGTTAAAGGCATGGCGGCGTATTCTTTGTTGCCGGGTGTTTTTGCGATGAGCCATTTATCGTAGCGGCCTTTGTTGTAGGCATCAACCTGGCTGGGTCTGGAGTGCGGCAATGCGCCCATCCAGGTGGCTTTGGTATCTTTGATATTAAGCCGGAAAGGTGCGTAAGTATCGCCTGCTGCGTTGGATTGAAACCACACCGGCTTTGCGTCTGGCAGCCATACGGCGCGCGGGTCGTTGAATCCGCGGACACCCTGTAAAGATCCAAAGCAATGATCAAAGGAACGATTCTCCTGCATGAGGATCACAATATGTTCCGCATCGAGGAAGGTGCTGCCGGGAGCGGGATCTATTGCCAGTGCCCGCTGAATGGATGCGGGCATCATGGTAGATAAGCCAGCTGCACCAGATAATAATAAAGATTTTTTTAGAAATTCTCTGCGTGAGTCCATTTATATTCCGATTGAGTGGGTTTTACATTGTTCATCTAACAAAATAAAAAACATTCTCAAAGAATGCAACGGCGTCTCACATTATGTATTTGTTATCCGGTATATACGGCTATGGATGAGGACAACCGGTAAGTGTATGCCATTCGTGTTCGGTGCGGGTCATGAGGAGGGCATTGTCGAAAGATAAAAGGCACACCAAAACAGTCATTGGCAGGGCTCAAAAAATATTGAACAAATGTTTTGAAAAGCTGTTCAATTTTCTATCTTTGTAAAAATATTAAACCCAGCACCCGATATGGCGGTAAGCGAAAAGAAAGGAAATATGGATGCTTCCACGGAAGAGCGGATCAAAGCCGCAGCCAGAACTGTGTTTACAAAGAAAGGATACCAGGCTGCCAAAGTGAGGGATATTGCAGCAGAAGCAGATATTAACCTCTCGCTGGTTAATTATTATTTCCGCAGTAAGGAAAAGCTGTTCCAGTTTGTGATGGCGGAGGTAGTGGAGAAATTAATTACCGCGGTAACGCTGATCCTCAATAACGAGCAGCTAACCGTGCAGCAGAAGGTGGAGCAGGTGGCCAATCACTATATCAACTTATTGCTGAAAAACCCGGACTTCCCGTTGTTTATGGTGAATGAGATCTTTGCCGGCACCGATGAGTTGTTGAAGGATAACCGTAAAGATGCCATCTTCCAGTCGCATTTCTTTAAACAGCTGGCCGCCCTGCAGAAAGAAGGAAAGCTGAGTATCCACCCGATACAGTTAATGATGAACCTGATAGGCTTTGTGGTAATGCCTTTCCTGGCCCGGCCGTTGCTGGAAAGGAATAAGGTGGTAAAATCAGGGGAATTCACTGCCCTGATGGAAGAACGGCGAAAGCTGATACCCATCTGGATCAAAGGCATGCTGAAATAGCTGCTTTTTTTTGCCTGGAAATTGAACAACTTTTCAAAACAATAATTCAAACTGAATGTTGCACTATGAACTTATTTAAAGCTTTGTGCTGTTTCATACTACTGGGGCCTCCGGTGGACAGGGCATGGGACCAGCCGCCTGCTCTCACCATTGAAGAGTGCTATACCCTGGCCCGGCAGAATTATCCGCTGATCAAACAATACGACCTGATCAGCCGCAGCAGCAGGTATTCGGTGGAAAATGCGGGCAAGCTGTATCTGCCGCAACTCACCGTAAGCGGACAGGCAACGTACCAATCGGAGACCATCAACTTTGGCGAGGTGATCCCTCCAACGCCCGGTGTAACTTTTCCTTCGCTTAGCAAAGACCAATACAAAATACAGGCGGAGATCTCCCAGCAAATCTATGATGGCGGCGTAAGCAAGCTACAAAAAGAAAGCAGCCGCGCCAATGAAGCCATACAGCAACAACAGCTGGAGGTAAACCTCTACGCCATCCGCGACCGGGTTACGCAACTCTACTTCGGCATATTGCTGATGGACGCGCAACTGGAACAAAACAGGTTAAGGAAAGCAGATCTGCAAAGCGCCACAGATAAAGTACAGGCAGCCCTCAACAATGGAGTAGCCTACCGTAGTAATGTGGATGAACTCAAAGCGGAAATCATGAACACCGACATGGCGGCCACTGAATTCAGCGCTAACAGGAAAGCCTATATGAAAATGCTGGAAGCTTTCATACACCAGCCGCTGAGCGATAGCACCCACCTGGCATGGCCTGCACCCGTGGCGCCACAACAAGGTATACATCGACCGGAAATTACTTATTATGATATCCGGAAAAAAGCCTTCGACGTACAGGAAAAACAACTGCAATCAGGTTACCTTCCTAAACTGAGCGCTTTTTTCCAGGGCGCCTATGGCCGGCCTACACTGAATATCGTTGATAATAAATTCGGTACCTGGTGGATGGGCGGCGTAAGATTTAGCTGGTCGCTAGGCAGTCTCTATTCCCTGAAAAACAACCGGCAGCTGCTGGACATCAACCGGCAAAACCTTGATGTGAGCAGGGAAACTTTCGTGTTCAATACCGGCATGAGCCTGCAGCAACAAAACCAGGATATCGATAAGTTTGCCACCCTGATAGAACAGGATGACAATGCCATCACGCTCCGCTCATCTGTTCGGAAGTCGGCACAGGCGCAGCTGGATAACGGTGTTATCACCGTGCATGAATACATCTCCCAGCTGAATGCAGAGAACCTGGCGAAACAATCGCGGATCCTCCACAGCATACAATTGTTACAGGCTCAATACAATTATAAAAACACCTCCGGGAACTGATTAATTATTGCATATGAAATACAACATAATACCTAGTATAGCCCTTGTGATGATGATCCACGCCTGCGGAAGCGGCAAAAATGACTATGACGCATCGGGTAATTTTGAAGCAGATGAAGTAATCGTATCTGCAGAACAAACCGGTGAAATACAGTCCTTCACCATTAAAGAAGGCGACAAGCTCACTGCCGGGCAGTCCGTTGGCCAAATTGATGTAACCATCCCTACCCTGCAAAGAGAACAGGTACAGGCATCTATCAATGCGCTAAAAGAAAAAACCCACGATCCCGTACCGCAAACGGAACTGGTACGCAGGCAACTGCTGGTGCAGGAAGCACAACTGCAGCAACAATACCGGGAAAGAACACGGACCGAAAACCTAGTAAAAAGCGACGCCGCCACGCAGAAACAACTCGATGATATCAATGCCCTCATTGTACAGCTGGAGCGGCAACTCAGCGTAACCCGGCAACAACTGCAACTCAACAATTCCAATACTTCTACCCAAAACCGCACCATACTCAGTGAAAAAGCCCCGCTGGAAAAATCGCTGGCACAGTATGCAGAACAGATCCGCAAAGGACAAATCATTAACCCGGTGAGCGGTGTAGTGCTGCTGAAATATGCGCTGCAGGGAGAAATGGCCACCATTGGCAAACCGTTATACAAGATTGCCAATATCGATACCCTTTACCTGAAAGCTTATGTAACCGGCGTTACCCTTCCGCAAATCAAGCTGGGGCAACAGGTACAGGCGCGCATTGACCAGGGCGAAAAGAATTATAAATCATACCCCGGTGAAATTACCTGGATCTCTGATAAATCTGAGTTTACGCCTAAAACCATTCAAACAAAAAATGAACGGGCCAACCTCGTGTACGCCATCAAGGTAAGGGTAAAGAATGATGGCTATCTGAAAATAGGCATGTATGGTGAAATGCTGATTAATAAAGCATCCAAATGAGCGCGGTAATACTGGATCATATCACCAAAACTTACGACAAAGGTAAGGTGTTGGCAGTAGATGATGTTTCTCTGCAGGTGGAGGAAGGCGAGCTGTTTGGCCTGATAGGCCCGGATGGCGCCGGCAAAACGTCGATCTTCCGCATCCTCACCACCTTGTTGCTGCCTGATAAAGGCTGCGCCAGTGTACGTGGTTATGATTGTATAAAGGACTATAAAGAGATCCGTAACAGGATCGGTTATATGCCGGGGAAATTTTCCCTGTACCAGGATCTGACAGTAAAAGAAAACCTCGACTTCTTTGCTACCCTCTTTGGAAGCACCATTGAAGAAAACTACGAACTCATTAAGGATATCTACGAACAGATAAAGCCTTTCAGCGACCGCCGCGCGGGTAAGCTCAGCGGGGGGATGAAACAAAAGCTGGCACTGTGTTGCGCGCTGATCCACAAACCGGAAGTATTATTCCTCGACGAACCTACTACCGGTGTGGATGTGGTATCGCGTAAAGAATTCTGGGATATGCTGAAGCAACTGAAGCAACAGGGCATTACCATCGTGGTGTCTACTCCCTATATGGATGAAGCTGTGCTTTGTGAAAGGATTGCACTGATACAGAATGGTAAAATTATGTCGGTAGACACGCCGGATAATATCATGGCAGAATTCCCGGTGAAACTCTATGCCATCAAGGCGGACAATATCTATCACCTGCTGACGGAACTGCGTAGTATGCCGGAAATAGACAGCAGCTTTGCTTTCGGAGAATACATCCATGTTACACTGAAAGATGCCGGCGCGGATATCGATACGCTACAGCGTAACATAATACAACGGGGACATACACACGTAGATATAAAATTAATTCATCCCGGCATTGAGGATAGCTTCATCCGGTTAATGAACCAGGCATAAAACAGGATATCATGGAAGAAAAAGTGATTGTATGTAAGGATCTCACGAAACGGTTTGGCGACTTTTACGCCGTCAATAAAATTTCCTTTGAGGTAAACAAAGGAGAGATCTTTGGGTTCCTGGGCGCCAACGGAGCAGGTAAAACCACTGCCATGAGAATTCTCTGCGGGCTCTCCCACCCTACTTCCGGCGAGGCCTCTGTAGCGGGTTTTGATGTATATAAAGAACCAGAATCCATCAAGAAGAATATTGGTTATATGAGTCAGAAATTTTCCCTGTATGAAAACCTGACAGTAGTAGAAAACATTGAATTCTTTGGCGGCGTGTATGGGGTTTCTTCTTCCGAGATCCGCAAGAGAAGCGATAACCTGATCCAAAAATTAGGGCTCACAGCAGAAGCAAAGAAACTCGTAGGTGCGCTGCCGTTAGGCTGGAAACAAAAGCTGGCTTTTTCAGTAGCTATCTTTCATCAGCCGCGGATTGTGTTCCTTGATGAACCTACCGGTGGCGTGGATCCGGTTACCAGGCGGCAGTTCTGGGATATGATCTATGAAGCGGCAGCAGGCGGCATCACCATTTTTGTAACCACCCACTATATGGATGAAGCGGAGTATTGCAACCGCGTTACCATCATGGTAGATGGAAAAATAGAAGCATTGGATGCTCCTGCTAACCTGAAAACGCAGTTTGAGGCAGATAATATGGACGAAGTATTTTACCGGTTGGCCCGCAGGGCCAAAAGGTCGGGCGACTAAAACATTTCTATGAAACAGCTTCTTGTTTTTATCCGGAAAGAATTTTTTCATGTATTCCGCGACAGGCGGACCTTACTGATTATGTTTGGTTTACCGGTAGCGCAGATTGTGCTGTTTGGCTTTGCACTCACCAGCGAGGTAAAGAATATTACGCTTACGGTGATTGATAACTCGCGGGATGTAAATACGCAGCAGCTGATCCGTAAAATAAAATCATCTTCCTATTTTATCGTAAATGAAACTTCTATCGATTATAGCGATATAGAAGACTCCTTTAAAAAAGGAAAAGCAAAATGCGCATTGATCTTCCCTGCAGGCTTTGGCAACGATCTGCAGCATGGCGGAAAGGCGCAGCTACAGATCATTGCCGATGGCTCCGATCCCAACACCGCCAAAACCGTGGTAAACTATATCACTGCTATCACAACGGCTTACCAGCAGGAAATCAGTCCGTCGCAGCAGTTACCTTATACCATTGTTCCTGAATCAAGGATGCTGTACAATGAAGAAGGCAACGGCTCCCTGAATTTTATTCCCGGTGTAATGGCCCTGGTGCTGATGATTGTATGTACCGCACTCACCTCGGTATCTGTGGTACGCGAAAAAGAACTGGGTACAATGGAAATATTACTGGTATCTCCTTTTAAACCGCTGATGGTGCTTATTGCTAAAACGATTCCTTACCTGATCCTGTCGCTGGTAAATTTTGTCCTGATCCTGGTGCTGGCGGTATTTGTGCTGGATGTAGGCATTAAGGGCAGTATCCTGTTGTTGTTTATGGAAAGTATGCTGTTTATCATTACCTGTTTGTCATTCGGGCTGATGATCTCCAATACCACCAACTCTCAGCAAACGGCGTTGCTGCTGTCGATGATGGGGCTGATGCTCCCTACCATGATCTTTACAGGTTTTATGTTCCCAATTGAAAATATGCCGAAGGTGTTCCAGATCATCTCCTATATTATTCCTTCCCGGTGGTATTTCCTGATCATCAAATCGGTGATGCTTAAAGGACTCGGATTTGAATATGTCTGGAAAGAAACGCTGGTGCTGCTGGGCATGACCATTATACTGCTCACTGTTGCCCTCAAAAACTTTAAAACGCGGTTATCATGAAAGTGCTGGGTTATCTATTGAAAAAGGAGTTCAGGCAGATCTTCCGGGATAAAACGATCCTGGCCATGATGTTTGCCATGCCTATCATACAGCTGGTCATTCTCCCTCTTGCCATGAACTTTGACGTGAAGAGCGTCAATCTTGCCGTAGTGGACAAGGACCACAGTTCCTATTCCCGTCAGCTGATTGCGAAAATAGGCGCCTCCGGTTATTTCAAAATAGTAGCAGCCGAGCCTTCCTTTCAGCGTGCCATTACCTATATTGAAAGGGAAAAAGCCGATGTGGTGCTGGAGATCCCATCCAATTTTGAAAGCAACCTGGTAAGGGAAGGGAAACAACGTGTAGGGGTATCCGTAGATGCCATTAACGGCACCAAAGCTGCCATCGGCGGCAATTACCTCATGAGGGTGATCGCTGACTTCAATAAGGATATCCCCATTAATACCGGCAGGAACATGACGCAGCCGGCGGGTATGATTGATATAGCTTATTCCAACTGGTTTAATCCTTTGGCGGAATACCGGTTTTATATAGTGCCGGCAATACTGGTGTTGCTGCTTACACTGATCGGCGGCTTTATGTCGGCCCTCAATATTGTACGGGAGAAGGAAGTAGGCACCATAGAACAGATCAATGTAACCCCCATTCGGAAGTGGGAATTTATTCTCGGTAAACTCATTCCCTTCTGGGTAGTGGGCATGATTGTATTTACACTTGGTTTGCTGGTGGCCTGGGGGATATATGGCATCTGGCCGGTGGGGAGTTTTGTAACACTTTATGTACTTGCCGCGATATACCTGGTAGCATTGCTGGGCTTTGGTTTATTGATATCTACCTATACCAATAACCAGTTGCAGGCCATGTTTGTAGCATTCTTTTTTATGATGATCTTTATGCTGATGAGCGGGTTGTTCACCGCCGTGGACAGTATGCCGCCCTGGGCAAAGATGATCGCCAACTTAACTCCTGTCACGCATTTTATAAAAGTAATCCGGATGATTGTGCTGAAAGGGAGCGGCTTTGCAGATGTACAGATGGAGCTGTTGTATCTTGTATTGTTTGCCCTGTTGCTAAATGGATGGGCCATCTTTAATTACCGGAAAACGAGTTGAATATTTTTTGTTATTTTTTGTGACAAAGCGGTGATCTTCCTCAAAAAAGGTCTCCGCTTTTTTATGATCTTCCGTGCGTCGGCCCTAAACACATTACGTTTTTACACAGTATATATCTCCTTAACGTATTACTAACCGCGTGTGATTATCCAAAATAAGGTGGTTTCCAAGCTTCCTTTCAAAAAATTACAAATCACTGACTATCAGCAAAATACACTGTAAACCAGGCTCAAACGCCCGTTCCTTCTGCTATTTCAGGGCCTTTTAACGCGTATCGTTAGAAAAAATATTGAAATAAAATAGATTTTATGAATAAATTTGAACAATCAAGTAGCTACTTTTAAAATTTTAAAAAATGAGCAATAAACCCGCTACCTTATTTGACAAAGTATGGGATTCACATGTTGTGAGGAAAATTGAAGATGGTCCGGATGTATTTTTTATCGACCGCCACTTTATTCATGAAGTAACCAGCCCTGTGGCTTTTCTTGGAATGGAAAACAGGGGTTTAAAGGTAATGTTTCCTGGAAAGACGTTTGCCACAGCTGATCACAATACGCCAACTATTAACCAGCATTTACCGGTACAGGACCCGCTTTCCGCCAACCAGCTGAAAGCCCTGGAAACCAATTCCAACAAGTATGGTATTTCTCATTGGGGATTAGGCAATCCGAAGAATGGTATTGTGCATGTGGTAGGTCCGGAAAATGGTATCACCCTGCCGGGTATGACCATTGTATGTGGTGATTCCCACACCTCCACCCACGGCGCTTTTGGCGCTATTGCATTTGGTATCGGTACTTCTGAAGTAGAGATGGTACTTACTTCCCAGTGTATTATGCAGCCGAAGCCAAAGAAAATGCGGATCAACGTAACGGGCAAACTTGGAAAAGGTATTACGCCGAAAGATGTAACCCTTTATATTATTTCCAGGCTCACCGCAGCCGGCGCTACCGGGTACTTTGTGGAATATGCGGGCGATGTTTTTGAAAACATGAGCATGGAAGGTCGTATGACCGTTTGTAATATGAGTATTGAGATGGGTGCGCGCGGTGGCATTATTGCGCCGGACGAAACCACCTACAACTATATCAAAGGACGTGAGAAAGCGCCAAAAGGAGCAGCATGGGATACCGCGCTGGCTTACTGGAAAACGCTGCGTACAGATGAAGGCGCCACGTTTGATAAAGAGTACACTTTTGATGCGGCCGATATTGAGCCAATGATCACTTACGGTACCAATCCGGGTATGGGTATGGGCATCACCAAACATATCCCTTCTGCGCTGGCAGGCGACAGCAAATCCAGCTACGAAAAATCATTACAGTACATGGGCTTCCACGAAGAAGAAGCCATGCTGGGCAAAAAAGTAGATTATGTATTTATAGGCAGCTGCACCAACGGTCGTATTGAAGACTTCCGTGCATTTGCTTCTATTGTAAAAGGAAGAAAGAAAGCAGATCATGTAACTGCCTGGATCGTTCCCGGATCACACATCGTAGAGCAGCAGATAAAAGAAGAAGGTATCCTGGATATCCTGACAGAAGCCGGTTTCCAGCTGCGTCAGCCCGGATGTTCTGCCTGCCTGGCGATGAACGATGATAAAGTGCCCGCCGGCAAATACGCCGTGAGCACCAGTAACAGGAACTTTGAAGGCAGACAGGGACCTGGTTCCAGGACCATGCTGGCCAGTCCGCTGGTAGCCGCTGCTGCTGCAGTAACCGGCGTGGTAACTGACCCGCGAGAACTGATTGCTTAATCATCCCCTTCTTACAAATTTCATAAACGATCAACAAAAAATGGCTTACGATAAATTCACGATATTAAGGAGTACAGCAGTACCCATGCCCATTGAAAATGTGGACACCGATCAGATCATTCCTGCACGATTCCTGAAAGCTACTGAGCGCACCGGCTTTGGCGATAACCTGTTCCGCGACTGGCGCTATGAAACAGACGGCACGCCAAAAAAAGATTTCGTTTTAAACAACCCGATCTATTCCGGCAAAATACTGGTAGCAGGTAAAAACTTTGGCAGCGGCAGCAGCCGTGAGCACGCTGCATGGGCGATCTACGACTATGGGTTCCGTTGCGTAGTATCCAGCTTCTTTGCCGATATCTTCAAAAACAACTCTTTAAATATCGGTATCTTACCAGTACAGGTAAGCCCCGAATTCCTCGATAAAATATTCACAGCGATAGAGTCCGATCCCAAAGCGGAAGTGGAAATCAACCTGGAAGCGCAAACCATTACCATCCCGGCTACCGGGGAAAGCGAGTCCTTTGCCATCAACAGCTATAAAAAGCACAACATGATGAATGGCTATGATGATATTGATTACCTGCAGGCCATGAAGGACGAAATAACAACATTCGCCGGCAAGAGCCTGTACTAAAACATTCCATAAGTATTATGCCAGTGACCCAGCGCCACGTTGAAATAATGGACACCACACTCCGTGACGGTGAACAAACCAGCGGAGTATCTTTTTCGCCATCAGAGAAACTAACCATTGCACAGCTTTTACTGACAGAGGTAAAGGTTGACAGGATTGAAATTGCCTCCGCCCGGGTTTCAGAGGGTGAATTTACTGCGGTAAAGGCAATTACCAAATGGGCCAAAGCCAACGGCTTTCTGAACAAAGTGGAAGTACTCACCTTTGTGGATGGCGACGTTTCCGTAGAATGGATGCTGAAAGCCGGCGCCAAAGTAATGAACCTGCTCACCAAAGGCTCGCTCAATCATTTAACCCACCAGTTAAAGAAAAAGCCCGCGGAACATTTTGCAGAAATAGCCGCCGTGATTGCACTGGCCAATAAAAAAGGACTGGAATGCAATGTGTACCTGGAAGACTGGAGCAATGGTATGCGACACTCCAGGGAATATGTATTCCAGTACCTCGACTTCCTCCAGAAGGTACCTGTAAAAAGGATCATGCTGCCGGATACATTAGGCGTACTCACGCCCGATGAAGTAAAGGAATTTGTTTCCGACATCGTGCAACGCTATCCGAAAAGTCATTTTGATTTTCATGCGCACAACGACTACGACCTCGGCACCGCCAACGTACTGGAAGGCGTAAAAGCAGGCGCACACGGCATTCACCTGACCATTAACGGGATGGGTGAAAGAGCCGGTAACGCTTCGCTGGCCAGCGCCATCGCTGTATTAAATGACTTTTTGCCGGATGTAAAAACCTCCGTGGCAGAAACTTCATTGTATACCGTGAGCAAGCTGGTGGAAACCTTTTCAGGATTCCGCATCCCGGTGAATAAACCGATTGTGGGAGAAAATGTGTTTACCCAAACAGCCGGTATTCATGCGGATGGCGACAAAAAAAACAAACTGTACTTCAGTGACCTGATGCCAGAGCGTTTTGGCCGTACCCGCAAATATGCACTGGGTAAAACCAGCGGCAAAGCCAATATTGAAAACAACCTGCAACAGCTGGGCATTAAGCTGTCGGACCCCGATCTGAAAAAGGTAACGCAGCGGATCATTGAGCTGGGCGACCGGAAAGAAGTGCTTACGCAGGCCGATCTGCCTTATATCATTTCCGATGTACTGGACAGCAACCGGATCGAGGAAAAGGTGACCGTAGAAAACTATGTGCTCACCCACTCCAAAAACCTGAACCCTTCTGTTACCGTGAAGATCTCCATTAACGGGGAAGTATTCGAGGAACATTCACAGGGCGATGGCCAGTACGATGCATTCATGAATGCGTTGAAGAAAGTATACAAAAAGCTAAAGCTGGAACTGCCCACCCTGGCGGATTACGCGGTGCGCATTCCTCCCGGTGGTAAAAGTGATGCGTTGTGCGAAACCATCATTACCTGGAACCTGAACAACAAAGAGTTCAAAACCCGGGGACTGGACAGCGACCAGACCGTATCTGCCATTAAGGCCACACAAAAAATGCTGAACCTAATCTAAACTATCAATAACAACTGAATGGCTACCAAACATATTTTAATAGTTCCGGGTGATGGAATCGGACAGGAAGTAACTGCAGTAGGAAAAAAAGTATTGGATAAAATTGCTGCGAAATTCGGGCACACCTTTACTTATGATGAAGCGCTGATAGGCCACGTAGCCATTGAAGCTACCGGCAACCCATTGCCGGACGAATCGCTGGAAAAGATGCGTAAGTCAGATGCCGTGCTGTTTGGCGCGGTAGGTCATCCTAAATACGATAACGACCCTTCTGCCAAAGTAAGACCCGAACAGGGCCTGCTGAAAATGCGCAAAGAGCTGGGGTTGTATGCCAACCTCCGTCCGATTAAATTATTTGATGAATTACTGGGCGCATCCAGCATCAAACCCGAAATATTAAAGGGCGCCGATATCCTGTTCTTCCGGGAGCTGACCGGCGACATTTACTTTGGTGAGAAAGGCAGAAAAAATAACGGCGACACCGCCTATGACATAGCGGAATACAGTCGCTATGAAGTAGAACGCATTGCCCGTAAAGCTTTTGACGCGGCAAGAACCAGGCGGAAAAAACTGTGTTCCGTAGATAAAGCCAACGTAATTGAAACTTCGCGTCTCTGGCGTGAAGTAGTACAAAAGGTAGCGTTGGAATATCCTGACGTGGAAGTGGAACACCAGTTTGTGGATGCCACCGCAATGCTGCTGATCAAGGACCCGCGCCGCTTTGATGTGGTGGTTACAGCTAACCTGTTTGGCGACATCCTGACCGATGAAGCATCGCAGATAGCCGGATCAATGGGCATGCTGGCCTCCGCCTCTATTGGCGATGGCACCGGTGTTTATGAGCCTATTCATGGCTCCGCGCACGACATTACCGGTAAAGGCGTAGCCAACCCGCTGGCTTCCATCTTATCTGCTGCCCTGTTACTCGATATCTCCTTTGGCATGAAGGCAGAATCAGAAGCCGTGATCAGCGCTGTTGATGGTGTATTGAAAGCCGGCTTCCGGACCGGGGATATCGCCGACAAGCAAACGCCGGCCGATAAAATACTGGGTACCAACGCGATGGGAGAAGAAGTGCTAAAATTACTTTAGGCAATACTGACAATCTATAAAACAAATGCCTCCCTTTGGGGAGGCTTTGTTGTTTTATGCCTTAAGTACGCTTCATCTACGCTTTAAGTACGCTTCATCTACGCTTTTGAGGCGGACTTGATCAGCAATATCCCTGACGGAATCCCGCCCATAAATGTCAGAATTGCACCACATAGGTATTCAATTTCCGGGGTATGTTTGTGCTGTACTTAAAAACATATCATTATGAGAAGAATAGTTTCCTTCATGCATGTTTCCCTGGATGGTTTTGTAGCCGGACCTGCCGGAGAAATGGACTGGATCAGTGTGGGCGATGAAATATTTGATTTCGCCGCACAACGTGCCAACGAAGCGGATACCGCCTTATATGGCAGGGTTACCTACGAAATGATGGACGCCTACTGGCCTAATGCCGCCGACCAACCCAATGCCAGTAAACACGATATTGAGCATTCCACCTGGTATAATAAGGTAGATAAAATCGTGTTGTCTAACACGATGAATGGAGTACAGAAAGATAAAACCACGGTGATCAGTGATGACATCTCCGGAAAAATCAATGCCCTGAAACAGCTGCCCGGCAAAGAAATTATCATGTTTGGCAGTCCCGGCGCCACCCGGTCGCTCATGCAACACCACCTGGTAGATGAATTCTGGCTGTTTGTAAATCCCATACTATTAGGCGAAGGCATTCCCCTGTTTAAAGATATTAAGGAACGGGTAGCCCTGAAATTAGTGACAAGTACGGCCTTTCCTGATTCGGGCGTGGTGTGTTTGCACTATGAGAAAAAATAAATCTCCCCCAAAATGGAACGGCTGATAGCATCTATCAGCCGTTTGTATATTTGCCGCTCATCATCTTCTAAAACATCCGGTAAGTACATACCTATATTTCCTGTAATAACCTTCCCGTCATAGCGTACAAATCCCGTAAATAATCTACATTAGCAAGAAATAAACCCCTACAGATGAAAAAGAAAACGGTCTTATTTATTGCCTTTATAATTTCCGTCACCACTTACATAAATACCTGCCTTTCGCAAGTAAAAGCTCCGGTTTTTAACATCAGCGGCCAGCTCCGTGCCGATGATTCGGCTTTGCTGAAAGACGTGGTGATACAATTGCTGAACGCCACGGATAAGAAGATGGTAAAAATTGAATACGCCGACAGCACCGGCAGGTTTACCTTTGAGCAAATCCCTGCGGGCAGTTATGTGATTGCCACGCAGAGTATGATTTTCGGGAGATATGAATCTGCCCCGTTCCTGCATGAAAAAAATACAGCGGCCGGTACTATCGCGTTGCAGATGAAGTCAACCGCATTAAAAGAAACATCGGTTACAGCGGTGAAACCCTTTATCCAGCAGCAATACGACAAAACAGTACTGAACGTGGAAGGTTCCATTTCCGCCGCCGGCAGCACGGCGCTGGAAGTACTGGAAAAGGCGCCTGGTATTACCATTGACCAGAACGATAATATTGCCATGCGGGGGAGACAGGGCGTACTTATTATGATAGATGGCAAACAGGTGCCCATGTCGGGGCAGGACCTGGCCAATATGCTGCGGAATATGTCGGCCAGCCAGATTGAAACCATCGACCTGATCACCAACCCTTCTGCTAAATATGATGCCGCCGGCAACGCCGGTATTATCGATATCCGGCTGAAGAAAGGGAAGAAATCCGGCGCCAACGGGAATGCGTCTCTCAGCCTGAGCCAGGGCAGGTATCCCAAAGTAAATCCATCTTTCAACTTCAACAGCAAACAGCAACGCCTCAATATTTTCGGCTCTTATAATTATAATTACCGGGAAGAGGTAAATGATCTTACCATTTACAGGCAGTTTTATGATGAAAATAATGCCTATACCGGCGGCAACAACTACCAGAACTTTTTCAAATTCCGGAACAACAATCACAATGTGCGTTTGGGAGCTGATTACAACATCAGTAAAAATGCAGTAGTGGGCTTTGCTGCCAATGGCATGTTCAATGCCAGCAACATTACCACCCATAGTGTAGCCCAATCTGTTGATGCGCACCAGGCAAATACGGGTTCCTTTATTACACTGGGTGATAACTATCCCGGCAGGAACAACCGGAGCATCAACCTGAATTACAAACACACGCTGGATACCAGCGGGCGGGAACTCACCGCCGACCTGGACTACGCCCGTTTCTCCTCTTCCGAAAAACAAAATTATATTACCCGCTACTACGATAGCCGGCAGGTGGAAAGCAAAACGCCTTATGCGCTTTTTGGCGACTTAAACGGCGAGCTGAGTATCCGTTCTGTGAAAGTGGATTACACGCAACCCCTGAAAATGATTGGCGCCAAACTGGACGCGGGCGTTAAAAGCAGCTGGGTGAAATCAGATAACGATGTGCAGTTTTTTGACAGGAGCAATGGCGGCAATGTTTTAGACCAGGGAAAAAGCAACCGTTTTATTTATAAAGAAAATATCAATGCCGCTTATGTAAATGCCTCCGGAAAATGGAAGCGTTTAAGCATCCAGCTGGGCCTGCGGGTAGAAAATACACAGGCCGACGGATTCCAGGTAACCAACGCCGAGACATTTAACCGGAACTACACCCAGCTGTTTCCCAGCGGATATGCAGGCTATGAATTCAATGCCACGCACGACCTGGGGCTTTCGGTGAGCCGCAGAATTAACCGGCCCTCCTACCGCCAGCTGAATCCTTTTAAAGTATTCCTTGACCCGCTGACTTCCTCTGCCGGAAATCCTTTCCTGTTGCCGGAAATCACCAACTCGTTTGAAGTAACGCATACCTTCCGGCAGCAGTACACCACTAAATTAGGGTATAGCCGTACCCGTGATAATATCCTTACCGTATTATCGCCGGATGAAGCACCGGGTGCGGTGATCCAAACCGGCAGGAACCTGGCGAAGTACGATTATTATAATCTCAGCCTGGGCTTCCCTGTAAATATCCGCAAGTGGCTGAGCAGCACTAATACCGCCTTGGTGTATTACGGCCGCTACAGCGGTAACCTGGTAAATACGGATCTTAACGTGAGCAGGGTATCCTTCAATTTCAATTCGGTGAACACGATCACTTTAAATCCGGTGACGACTATTGAAGTGACGGGCAGTTATGAAAGCCGGTCGTACTACGGTTTCCTGGATATAGGCAGTTTCTGGTTTGTTAGTGCCGGTGCGCAGCGGCAGCTATGGAACCGGAAGGCATCCGTAAAACTGAATGTGGCCGATATTTTCTTTACCAATCAAACCAATGCGGTAACCCGGCTTACCGGCTATGGCGAAACATTTAAGCAGAAAAGGGATACGCGGGTAGCCACGCTCACCTTCAATTATAAATTTGGCGGGAATGGCGCCGGTAACATTAAAAAGAAGACCGGCGGCGCCGAAGAGGAAAAACGCAGGGCAGGATAAAAATTTATACTTTTATTGTATGAACTTAGTTACCGAACTGGAAGAACTGGCCCTGGCCACCCGTTTGAAACGGCTGGCGGAACGCTTGTCGCAGGATGTGAGCCAGATATACAAAGAATCGGATCTGGACTTTGAAGCAAAATGGTACCTGATCCTGGAATTGCTGAGCCGTGAAAAAGTGATGGCTATTACGGAGATCTCTTCTTCGTTGCAACTGAGTCATGCTGCGGTGGTACAGTTTGCGGAGCAGATGCAGGCGCATGGTCTTATTAAAACAGCGCCCGATACCAAAGATGCGCGGAGACGACTTATATCCCTGACGCTTGCCGGTAAGCAAATGCATAAAAAGATCGGTCCTGTTTTGCAGGTGATCAAAGAAGAAAACAGGAAATGGCTGGCCGAAGCCAGCGCAGACCTTTTGCAGCTTTTATCTGAACTGGAGAAATCGCTCGATGAAAGAAGTATGTATAAGCGTATTAAGGTGAGCCTGGTAGAGCAATCTGCCAGGTGAACCGGTTATCTCATTAAAACTATACATTTGCAAACAAGCAAATGTTATGGAGAATTACAGCATCGTCATTTTTATACTGGCCATTATGATTGTGCTGTCTGCGGTGGCAGACAAGATAAAGTTACCATACCCGGTGCTGCTGATTTCTGCGGGAATAGGCATTGGATTTATTCCTGCCCTGCCAAATATTACGCTGAACCCCGATATTGTGTTTCTGATATTTCTCCCGCCATTGCTCTATGACGCTGCATTTAACATCTCCCCACAGGAATTTAAGACCAACTTCAACACTATTGGCACGCTGGCAATTGGTTTGGTATTTTTAACAGCTGGGGCAGTAGCGGTGATTGCGCATTATCTTATTCCCGGTATGAGCTGGCCGCTGGCTTTTGTGCTGGGCGCTATCCTGTCGGCCACAGATGCCGTGGCTGCGATGAGCATTACCAAAGGACTGGGGCTTTCACATAAAACGATCACCATCCTTGAAGGGGAAAGCCTGATCAACGATGCTTCCGCGCTGGTAACCTATCGCTTTGCGATTGCGGCAGCCACTGGAACCGCCTTTGTATTCTGGAAGGCTACGCTGGAATTTATTATACTTATGGCCGGCGGCGCGCTGGCAGGCATAGTGGTGGGCAGGATACTGGCCGTGATCCTGAAAAAGGTGCATAAAAACGACCTGGTTACCATCAGCTTTATGCTGCTCATGCCTTTTGTTACCTACCTGATGGCAGAAGAACTGCATGTATCCGGCGTGATTGCCGTAGTGGTGCTGGGCCTGGTAATTGCAAGGATCAGCGGGAAGGTTTTCCCGGAGAAATTGAAGCAGCAGTCCAGGTCCATCTGGGATATTATCATCTTCCTGCTGAACGGGCTTATCTTTATTATCATCGGGCTGCAATTTCCCTATATCATTAAAAGCATACCCAGTGACCAGATCCTGCCATATATCGGCTATGGGTTTATTATTACAGTAGCCGCCCTGCTGTTACGCATGGGCAGGGTATTCCTCCAACAGATCAATTTAGACCAGGCGTTCAAAAAGGGCAAGGGCAGGATCACTGAAAACGCCCTGCTTGATTTCAAGAACAGCCTGATCATCAGCTGGTCCGGTATGCGGGGCATTGTATCGCTGGCTATTGCCATCGGCCTGCCGTTGACGCTGAAAGACGATGCGCCGTTCCCGGAGCGGAATGCGATCATATTTATTTCCGTGGTAGTGGTGTTGTTTACCCTTATCGGGCAGGGTATTTCTTTACCGTGGCTTGTAAAAGCCGTAAAACTCTCCCCGGCAGATAATAAGAAAAAGCAGCACTGATTGATTACTTCCCGGATGCTTCGGCAATGCCCCGGACATGGGTATGTTTATGTTATGGACTATCCATGCACTATCCATACTGTCCCACATTTCCCATATAGTGTATTGATTCCCGGTTTGGACCGGGCGTTGGGTCGTTGTTTGCGGCCATTGGTAGCAAATTTTATTTTATTGTGCAGGCGGTGTATGGGAAGTAGCTCCATTCCCTTACTTCTTCACCCGGTAGAAACTGATGTTCCTTCTTTGTTCAAAGCCCATATGTTCATATAAACGGACCGCCCGTTCATTAGTTCGGGTTACATGTAAAAAGGAGGTAATGCCCGCGCTGTCGTGCTGATAACATAACTGTGTAATCAGCTTTTGCGCATATCCGCGTCCCGTATGCTCCGGGTGTGTGCAAATAGCGCTTAATTCTGTAAACCCGGTTAGCTGCATCCGTTCGCCAGCCATAGCGATGAGCCGCCCGTTGTGCCGGATGCCATAGTAATTGCCCATCAGGCGGGTACCGTGATTAAAAAAGCCGGGCTGGATGCTATTGATCAGTTCATACATATCGCCGGCATCTTCCGGTCCCAGCAGGGAAATCATTGCCGCGTCTTCTTCTGATAAAGGTACGGGCATAGCTCTCCGTACCATCTGGGCGCAGGGCAATTCATTTTCTACTGTCCATCTGCCTGGTAATACGGGCAATTCGCCGATGATATAAAATGTTTCCCCCGCATCAATCAAAGCGTCAAGTGCAGCGATGCTGGCGTCATTCGTTTGCCGGGCGGCAACAAAGGGCGCAACTTCCCGCTGGTACCTTTTAGCCTGGTCTGTTCCTTGTGCAAAGCGTGCATGCTCACTGGTTAACGCACCCCAGGCGGGGTTGTCTAAAATGGTTTCCTTCATGGGACTAAATTATGTATTTACAAGAAGAAATAACCGGAGCAGCATACTTTTTTATACCTGTTAATGTTCCAGGTTCAATATTTCTATTCTTCTGAAATCAACGGGTTGTCCTTCGCTTTGCAAGGCAATAAAGCCTTTGGAGAGTAGTTTGCCATCTACTTTAATGGTAGTGTCGTAGTTCTTTACCACGCCGCCGCCAATCTGCGGTTTGGAATACTGTAATACGGTGTCGCCGTTGATGATGTGTGTGATCAGGGAATCGCCCAGTACAATGAGTTCCCCCCTTACCCATTGCTCGCCATCATATGTTTTGGAGGTAGATTCAATACAATGCGTTTCGTCCAGTTTTCCCTTGTATACCACATTGGTGCCCGGGGAGCACATGTTACCGGTGGGCCGTGGCTTTCCATCTCCCAAACCGGCCAGCAGCTGCATTTCCACTGAGATGGGCCAATCCTGCTCTTTAGGCATGGTACGCGGGTCCTGGGAGTGAAACATTACGCCGCTGTTCAGCAGGGTATATTCCGGCGCAGACGGATACCATTTTCCCACAAACCGGTATTCAAATTTGAGATGATAATGCGAGAAGGGTTGTTTGTAATAGAGATGCCCGAACTGATCGTTAAAATCACCGTACTGGTCGTAGCGTATTTTGATGATACTGTCTTCCACCCGGAAAGTATTTCCGAAGTTTTCTCCTGTTTCATGGTGATGGATTTTCACGATCCAGTCGTTGATATCTTTTCCATTAAACAGGGACACCCACTCGGGTTTCTTATCCTGCTTTTTTGCTTCATTACAGGAAATACTGCCAGCCAGCAGTGCTATCATCAGCAGTTTACGTGACATACGGGTTTTGTTCATATAAATAATTAGAAGTTTTATTTTCATTTCTCTTTTTTCCGGCTGCCCGGTTTTGGAAATACCTGGTATGTTTGCGCCCATTTGACGTGCCCGGTTGTTTTTCTATTTTTGAAAGATGGCAACAGGCTGATACCTCCCTCATATGATTCTGCTTTCCAGTATTGATCCTGGTTTTACATTCATGGGTTCACACAGTTTTATTACTACGTCTGCGGCTATACCGGATTCCCGTTAAAATAAAATAAAACGGACAGAAAAGTAAATAAACCGGATGATTGGGGGAATATTTTTGAGGGAAAGGGGGAAAAAGCCTGGCTGGGCCAGGCTATAAGGTATTATAACTGGAATGTTACCATTACGTCGGGAAGCATATATATTTTTGAGCCGGTGTCATAAACATAAGGGACAATTGAAATGCCGTTAATAACACCATTTACGGCGCTGGCAGCATTATCTTCATTAATGAAAACAGAGGCAGAATTCGCCGGCATCCCGTAATCTGTGTAATATTCCTGGTAGCCATCCACACCACTTACCGCATCCCGTATTATGGCAACATACAGATTTCTGGTACCATCTTCACTGTTGGCAGGTAATACGATTTTCTCCGACATTGTGCCCAGGGCAATATTTCTTATGGTAGTAACGGAATCGGCAGGATTTGCCGTATAGTCTTTACTGTTATTGCGATAGATAGTAACATTTATTTTCCCTGAGCCAAAGCCGGTATATTTATTTATAAGGATGAAAGCGATACTATCACTGGAGGGCCGTTCAAAATCACCTGGCTTTACAAACCGGTTAAATCCCAATGAAGGTTCATATGCATAGCCGAGTGATATCTTTTCAGAACTAACCGTCACCGTAGTATCTTTTAGTACATCAGTACTACCGGTTTTCCGGATACTGATATTTAACTGGTTCTTTTGTTTCAGCACCACGTTAAAGAAGCTTCTGCTTGTTGTTTGGGTTTGTGCGAGTTTCCCATCTACCAATAAATCCAATGTATCACCGGTATTAAACACAAAAGGGATATATACTTCCACAAATTTCTCCCCTTCCAGCAATGTTCCCTTTTTACAAGACAGCAACTGCATACCGAATAATATGCCCAACAAAAATATTACAGTAGAATACCTCATTTTATAAAACGTTGATTAAAAAGTGGCTGATCTGCAAAACAGACCAGCCACGCCATAAAGAATAATTAATAAGCAAAAACAGTCCATCCGCTGGCCCAATTGTTGGCAGTAGTACCATCAAATGCGCCTCTGTAGGTAGTACCGGTTAAACCAGCTGGTAAACCTGTAGTTAAACCACCGGTTAAAGCAGGTGAAGCAATAGCAGGAGTACCTGTTCTTGGCAGGTAGAAACCAGCAGTGCTTCTGTTGAACGGAGCAACCAGTTTGAGGGAAGCATTTGGATCAGCAGCAACATATGATGTGTTGTTGTCAACGCCATCAGGATAAGGTTTGGTGCCGGCATATGCAGGGCTGCTGGTAAATGCCAGGTTGAAAGCATGTACCATGTTGTTTTTAATGATTGAAGTACCATCGCTATATCTCTGCTGAGTAGTCTGGTCTGCTGCAGTACCACCGGTTGGAACGGTGTTGTCCAGCAAAATACCATTGTTAAAGCCGAGGAATACGGAGTTGTACACTTCAAAACGGCTGCTTCTTCTCCACTGTGCTGCTACACCATATTTACCGGTAGAAGAAGGCAGGAAAGTAGTTTTGGTAGCCAGGGCCTGGTTAGGCAGACCAATGATAGTCAGGTTGGCGATCAGTGGTTTAGTAATCGGCAAACGTGGCTGACCGATGTTGTTGTTGTCTGATTCGATACCATTAGAACCGCTCTTATCTGCGCGGGTAGAATCTTCTACTACCAGTGCATACTGAATGCGGCCACGGTAACCGTTGTCAAAATCCAGACCATCGTCCAGCGGGTTAACAACTACTACGTGTGTTACATTTACAGTACCACCAAAGAATTCGATACCATCATCAGCTGCTTTGTACACTTCTACGTAGTCGATTTCAGTTCCGCTACCAACGCCGGCCAGGGTAAGACCATTGATTTCATTGTCTGTTGCCAGTTCAAAACCTGCGTACTCGATACGAACATATTTCAGTTTACCTGAATTGTCTGTATCAACAGAACCTCCGTAGTAAGGAGTCAATGGAGGAATACCGCCAATACCTTCCACTTTGGCTGTATCGCCATTGTTGGTAGAAGCTCTTCCAAGGATGATGATACCGGAAGTTTGACCGGCAGCTGGAGATGCGCTATTGGTAGTAAACACAACCGGAGAAGTAGAAGTACCGTTGGCTTCAATTTTTCCACCGCGGGAAACTACCAGACCACCGCCTGGGGCAACACCAGGAGTACCTGGAATTCCTTTAATAACAGAACCGGCATCGATCTGGATAACATCGAGGGTATCGATGTATACCAGTCCGCTCAGCAGGTAAGTACCACCTGTGAGGTGAATGGTATCACGGATAGTTTTTCCGGTACCTAAGATACCACTGAGAGTGGCACCGTTTGCGGGCACAATCTGGGTTGCACTTACAGGACGGTTGTCCTGTTGTACATCTTTTTTGCAAGATGCTGTGAACACGCTGGCAGCCAGGATAGTTGCAGCTGCGGCGTAGAGGTTAAACCTGGTCATCAAATAAAGGATTTAAATTAGAAAATAACAATGTTCGAAACTGTATATACCGGTATGAATACATTCAGATTAAGTAAAATGCCTGCCTATTGTTAAAAGCTATATCCCAGCGTAAAGCTGTAAGTCCTGCCTGGCTTTGCCTGATAAAATAATAAGTCCTTGTTTTCCTGATACAACATGTCCTTTACAGGATGTTTCTTCCCTTCTCCCATATCTCCATCTCCCGCATTTTGATATATGATAGAATAGCTGTTGAGCAGGTTACCGACATTGGCGCGAAATAACATTTTATCCTTCAGCAGGTGAAAGGCAATTTGTCCATCAAACGCTTCTACCGGGCGTTCATACAGCGATAAATAAGAATTCTGATTAGGCATGAACAGGCGGTTACTCACATAATTATACAGGATGCTAACGGATATGAATTTCACATCGTAGTACACACCCCCATTGATCATATAGTTGCTGGCCCCCTGTTGTGGTCTTTCTTCCCAATCCCCGATATCCTGTTTCAGCACCATCTTCTTTGATCCCGCTGGTTCTTCCACATAAGTAGGGTTAGTGGCTTTCCGCACCCGTGAAAACAGCCTGGTTCCATTGCCGTACAAGGTGAGGTTGCGGATCACCGGCACATCAATAAAAGACAACGATTTCCTGACTTCCATCTCCACCCCCCGGTTCTCCGCCTGGTGATTATTACGCAGGGAGAACTCGTTAACAGCGTTAGCCTGGTAGATCTCCATCGGGTTAGCTATTTTCTTATAGAAAATAGACAGGGATAAGATTTCACCGGGACCGGGGTAATATTCATACCGGAAATCCAGGTGTTTTAATTTGCTGGATACGATAGGTGTTGAGCTGTTATATTCTCCACCCAGTTCAAAATCATATTCGCTGAAAAAGGACAGTTCACGCAGATCCGGCCGGATAATGCTCTGGGCGTATGTTGCGCGGAAGTTCATTTTAGGCGTAAGGCTGTAAGTGAGACTGGCAGAAGGAAACAGGTTCCAGTTCTTTTCCCTGTTATACAATGCGCTCAGGTCGTAAGCGTCATGGTCTGTAATTTCACCGATACTTTTTTCCAGCACCTCATTAATCCGGTTGATGTCATAATATTCTGCCCGCACCCCCCATACCAGCCGGAGCTTACCAGCCAGTTTGTGATCAAACATGCCATAAGCGGCGTGCAGAGTAGCATTGCGTTGGAAATTATCAGAGAAGTCATCAAATGCAAACATATAACCTTCATGAGCAGGATTAAAGAAATAATCTATCGGCTGGGGAGTTTTAGAATTGTATCCACCTGTGCCGGCACGGGCTACGAAAAAGGAGCGGTCCTTATACCAGCCGGCATACCCTGCTTTAAAAGTATTGGTAACGGTGGCATTCCCGATATTAAAACGGAAGGGCACTACGGTGTTCAGATCCCAGTTCAGATCCGATTCATAAGCACGTGTCCACCAGCGCATGGCGCCATCAATACCGCGGGATTGTGGAGGGCCTACCATCATGATAGGAGAAGTAGTAAGGCTGTCGGCCGGAGCAGGTGAACGCAGGTAGTGATTATCCGGCCGTTGCCGGTCGAGGTGCACATAAGTACCAGACCACTGTACTTTAATGCCTTTACCACCAACTACATGCTCTCCTTTCAATTGTGTTTGCCATAATTTTGTCCATTGCACGTTGTCATAAAAACCAATCATCGGCGGTGCATCTGCAATACCGCTGCCATCTGTTCCCTTTCCCATGAGAAGCTGCTGATCCAGTGTGTTCAGGTAAAGACTTTGCAGGCTTATTTTATGTTTGCCAGCACTATATCCCATTCCCACAAGGAATCCGGTATTGGTGGAGAAACCGTATTGTTTACCTTTGAACAAAACGGAGTCACTCCCATTTACCAGGCTGGGTGCATACATATATCCGTCTTTCCCTCCCATCCGCACGTCTTGCGTTTGTAAGGTGTTGCGATAGCTGGCACTTGCTATCAAACCCAGCTGCCGGTCTTTACCAAGATTGAGCACATGTCCCCATGACAACTGGTAGTTTTGCGAAGGACGTGCATTCCTCTGGTATACTTTCCAGTTGTTGGAGATAGAAGCCGGATCTTTTAGTACATGCCCACCACCTGTTGTACTGCTTGGATTGGTATTGGCCAGGATGTCATCCAGGTTTTTCCAGTTCAGTTTTCCAAAGAGATTACGGTGAGAAGACGGTTTGCCGAGATACTCGCTGCCTCCAATTTCCAGGCTGTTGAATGCTTTGCCGGTAGTATTATCATTAATGCTGCCACCAATGGAAATGGTAAAAAAGTTTTCAGTAGGAATGGCTTTTGTTTCCACGTTCACCAGTCCGCCGCCAAACTCCGCACTCATGTCTGGTGTGATGGTTTTATATACGGTGATGTTATCAATAATATTAGAGGGGATAATATCATAACTGAAGTTCTTCCTGTTCAGTTCTGTGCTGGGCATGATCTGGCCATTGAGCATAGCGGCATTGTAACGTTCGCTCATACCACGTACCACCACGTATTTGTTATCTACTGTTGTTACCCCGCTGATGCGTTTCAGCACCTCTCCCACATTTTTATCGGGTGTGCGGGCAATCTGTTCTGCACTGATGCCATCGGATAAGCCTGCGGCATTTTTCTGTTTATTATAAAGCGCGGAAATCGTTTCCCGTTTTGCCGCGGCGCTTACCGTTACTCCTTTGAGATTGGATGATGAGGTAGCCAGCATTACATCTTTCAATGTTACCTTACCCGCTTTTACCACCACATTGTTAAAGGTGGACTGAGAGAAGGCCAGGTGGCTGAAACGTATGTTGTACGTACCTTCCGGCAGCTGAAGACTATAAGTACCATCTACCCGGGAAGTAGTAACATGATTATTATCCCCGGCAAAAATGGTAACGCCGGGTATAGATTCATTCTGGTCATTAAAGATCTTTCCCTGCAAAGTGCCTGTCAGCGCCTTACTGGCCGCAGCAGCTTTACGGTCTTCATTACGGATAGCGATGATATTGTCTTTCAGTTCCACGTCGAGCGGAAGTTGCTGATCCAGTAATTGTAATAATCTGGATAAGGAAAGGGGGCCTTTGGGAATATTGATGCTTAAAGATTCCACCTGGGCGGGATCATACAGGTACCTGTAGTTTCCCTGCTGCTGCAATGATTTCAGGATGTCTTTCACCGGTTGTTTTCCGGCAGGGAGTTTTACCGTTTCCGATAATCCCTGGTATTGCCGGGCGTGCAAAAGTGAACTGTTGAGGAGAGAAACAAAACACATCATTAAGCATAATCTGCGTACAAATGGCATCATTGATCGTATAGCTTTTATATTGTTTTTAAAAACGCCCCATATGGGCAATGGTATAGCTGCACAGTAGTTTCGACTGCTGACAGGTTAAAAAATATGAACAGGTATGTAATTAGTTTTTAGTGATTGTGCATCCTTCCGGTGTATATTTCACCTGTAGTTTGTGTACGAAGGTGATGGCTGATATAATTGTTTTGAAATCGTCTGACGTATTAAACATCCCTGAGATACGCTGCTGACCTGCATCCCCTTTTGCAATCACCTTTTCACCATACTGCCAGGATAATCTTCTGCATACTTCTTTCAACGTGGCATTATTAAAATAGATTTTATCTTTCATCCAGCCGGTAGCATTAAAAACCGCGCTGTCGGTGATGGCTTCCTGCATATTATTTCCTTCAAAGTTCACGGCCATTCCCGGTGTGAGTACCTGTGTATCGTTGCTGTCGGCCGATGCCACGGCTACTTTTCCTTCCAGTAAACTGATACAGATAGCCGTATCCTGCCGGGTGAATGCACTGATGTTAAAGGCAGTTCCCAGGGCGGTAGTGGTTACATGCGCCGTGTGCACGCGGAAAGGCAGACTGCTGTTTTGCGCTACTTCAAAATAAGCTTCTCCAATCAGTTCCACATCACGGGACGCTTCATTATAATTATCAGGATAACGGAGCACGGCATTTTTATTAAGCCATATGCGGGTGCCGTCTCCCATTACCACAGACCTGATATCGTTGCCGTGATTATTTAACTCCTTCCACTGCTGGCGGGCGATAGGGTTCAACGGCGTTTTCTTTCCGGAGGTTAAAAACAGGAAATATGCGGCAGCGGAGAGGATCAGCATACCAGTGAATACGGCCGCCCATTTCAGACCCATGTGCCGTACTTTTGTATGCGATGGCAATTCAATAGCAGGTGGCACTACCTGTATGGTGGGTCCTGCTGCTGCTTCTGCCCATTTGCCATGTAAAAATTCATCCAGCAGGGTGTGATCTGCTCCCTGCAGGTACGCTTCAACAGTTATCCGTTCTTCTGCAGAACATTGTTGTTTAAAATAACGATCCAGTAATTGCTTCGTGATCACCTTTTTTATTTTGAATGATGTAACTAAATACCAGGACTATACATACAGTACGTATGGGCATTAAAAAGTGAGTAGGTAAAAAAGCGGACTTCACATTTTGGTAACATTGGAAAGGGTTCACGGAGCCGTTCAGGGGCGGCTGATCAATACAGGATAGGCCATAGCAGGCGATGTGGCGGCATTTTGGGTGGTTTTTAACCCGCTATTGGAAATACGACCGCCGGCAACGCCTATCAGCTCCAGCGCCCTGGCGGTGAGGGGATCGGCGGTGTTGCCCAGTGGTTGCAGTGGTAACGAGGCCAATTCATCTATCTGATAGGCCGGCACAATACCGGTACTATAACCGCCCTCTCCTGCTGCGTTCTGTAACTTATAGGTAATGGGCATCAGTACCCAGGGGATGCGCTTAGGGTTGCGGCCATCTGCAATGGTGATCATACCCTCATCTTTACCCAGGGTGGTGCGGCCTATCTGTATGATATTCGTATAGGGTTTAAGGTTATTAACGATCATTTCTGCGGCGGAAGCAGTGTGTGTACCGGTTAATATATAGATCTTACTTAATTGCAGCTGTAAAGGCTTTACCTGGTCAAAGGCAACCGGCGTACCGCTTTCCGGGAGCGCCATTGTTTGCGCAAAGGTCATGATGCGGTTTCCCAGCCGGCTGTTACCGGTATATTTGGCAAAGATACTTTCTGCATTAATATTGTTCCCGACAAGCGCGGTGAGTATGGCTGCCATAGCAGTGCTGCCGCCCGGACTATAGCGCAGGTCCAGCACCAGCTGTTTTACGTTCTGCTGTTTATAGCTGGTGAATGTTTGCAATAACGCGGCGCTCTGTGTATCATCGAAATAGTTGAAGCAAAGGTAGGCTGTTTTAGGAGTAGTGTTATCCAGGATTACTGACTGCTGTATGGCAGGTTCCTGTGTGATTCCACCGGCAGTTACTTTCAGGATCGTGGTTTCAGTGATGGCGCCGTCTGTACTTTGAGTGGCCATTGTGAGGTCGCCTTTTTTATCGGTGACCAGTTTGGCGAGCAGGGAGGCGGCATTGCCGGTATTGAGCAGTGTGCCGTTGATGCGTGTAAAGAGTTGTCCGCGTTTCAGTTCTTTTGAGGCAGCGGGCGATCCGGGTTGTACCAGCTGTACAACGCCCAGTGCTCCGCCCGGCGCTTTGGCGTAGCTGATCACGGTAGCTTCCATTCCATATATGCTGCGCAGGCCGGCCGGGTAAGTAGCAGGTACTAAAGGATCGTAAATAATGGAAAAGCGGTCGTCCGCATTTTTCAGCTGACCGAACCAGGCAGCTGCCTCCATCGACGGATCGGGGTTTGCCGGCAGGCCATCTTTCCAGTAATAGAAGTAGGTCATGCTGTCCAGGATCCAGCGGTTTATTTCCGCGGTGGTAACGGGGCCTGTGGGAGTAGCCGGATCCTTATCCTTACCGCATGCCCACAGTGTGCAGGCGATGGCAATGATAACAGTGGTATTCCCTATATTTTTACGAATGAGGAGTGTGGCGGTCCTTAAATGGGTACGTACCGTGGTGATGGAGATGTTCAGCATATCAGCAATTTCTTTATGGGAGTAACCGGAATCGCGGTATTGGTATACCTTGCGGGGTTTATCCGGCAAGGACTGCAGCACATTGCTAAGCCGGTGCCTGAGCTGTTTATAGTGCATCCTGCTTTCGGTTTCATCTACGGTTCCGGGGCTGGTATGGTAGATATCTTTATGGGCTAACGCCGACGTGGTGGCCTTCCTGCTTTCATCGATCACTACCCGTTTGGCGATCACAAACAGCAGGGGAAATATGTCTTCTGTATCACTGCTGATCGTATCTATTTTTTCCCATAGGCGGAGGAAACATTGCTGGGTAATGTCTTTAGCACGGTGGCGGTCACCGCAAAGCTTATAAGAAAAGTCATAGACTTTCTGGTAGTTAACATTATACAACCTGATAAAAAATATCTCTGCAGACATGCATCTTAGAATATGGAAACCAAAATAAGCCCCCACTATTAACCCAATGTTAAAACCGGAATTTATTTTTGAAGATGCCGCCTGTAAAGGGATTATAGTTATACGAAATTAGCTATCTGTATAGTATTGATAATTTGGAAGATACATTCCCCATAACAGGCAGTTTCCTCCAGCGCAGCGGCCAGTTCACCGGTTTCGGAAGTAATGCTATTTCCTTACCCGGTTGCTTTCTTCGGCAGTCCCGCTCCGCTGCCTGCGCTGTAGCTGGTTTCCGAACGTCTTCGCCCATGTCAGCTTTATGATTTGCGCTTTACCTGATTCTGCCTGGAAGGTCACTTTACTTTTCAGGTTAAACGCCTCTTCTGCCAGCGTACCGAAATAACTGCTGATACGCACCGTGCGTAGTATATCCGTTACCGTTAGTTGCAAACTTCCCCCGTTATTGTTTAATTCTTTTTTAAGTCCTGCATTCAGCGCACCGAATGGATCTGCTTTTTTGGAACCATCGTACGTCGCGCTGTTATACCAGCCGGAGATTTCGAGATTGAAACGGGCAGGTAATGTAAAGGTGGCGGAGAAATTGGTATTAAAGCCGAAATATGCTTTCTGTACCGGTGTGGCGGTAAAGTCCAGTTTAAACTGCCGCCAGCCACCGGTAAATCCGAAGTTCATGTTCCACCAGTCGTTCACCTTCCACGGCGCCAGTGCCTGGAGGGACAGGTTATGCTGGAACAGCAGGTTTTGCGGAGACACCCATATTACTTCGCCGGCGGGATTGGGTGTGAGCTGATAGCGGGCCACCGGCGCATCATCCTTGCTGTAGAGCAGGGAAAACGAGTAGCCATGATAGTTATATCCCAGCTTCACATTATTGGTGATGGTTGGCTTCAGCATGGGGTTGCCGGTTTCCACCGAGGTAGGCCCGGAGTAAATAACAAAGGAGGCCAGGTCATTATACGCAGGTCGGCTGATCCTTTTTGTATAAGACAGCTGCCATTCCGCTTCCTTTTTCTTCCATGTCAGGAAAATGCCCGGGAAAAATTTACCGAGTGTCCGGCCGGTGATCCGTTGTTTCTTTTGCGGATCATCCATTTGTGTTTGCGAGTATTCATATCTCAAACCAGCTACCAGCCGGAGTGCCGGATGCAGCTGCGTTTCCAGCGAACCATAGGCAGCTCCTATCGCTTCTTTCATGATGATATTATTGGTAGCGGCGGTACTGCTTACCCAGGCGCCATCGAGGAAACTTTCTATCCTGGAGTTGCTGTTGTTTTTTGTATAGGTTCCTTTTATACCTGCTTCAATTTTTATTTTGGAAGATAGTTGCCTGCTGTAATCCATTTTAAACACGCCGATGCGCATCGACGACACAGAGAAGGTTTGTTGTACCGGGGCAAAAAGCGTGTCGTTGGTACCAGGCGTATGGCCGGCGCTATCTACAAAGGAGCTGGTAGCGGAAGAGGGGCGGTTGTTTTTATAATATAGATAATCCAGGTCGATATTCAGCTGTTCCCCTTCGCGTATTTTCTTTTCTGCGTACACCGATGCGCCCAGGTTATCCCAGTTATTATTAACCCTGATATCTGCATCCATGTTATAGGCAGTAGTATTGTTCACGAGGTATTCCCCGTGATTTATCGTATGATCTGCCACCCGGCTGATGTTACCGTTGATACTGCCGCCGATGGTAAGCCGCGGGGTGAGGTTCACATCTGCTCCCAGTATAATATTATGCGTGTTTCCTACCGGCTTTATCACGCTGAGAAAATCGGAGGAGCTGGGGCCTCCCAGCAACTGCATATCATCAGTGGCGCGGGCAAACCAGTCGTAATAGGCCTGGTCGTGCGAAAAAGAATAGCTTCCATACACGCCGGCGTTTCGGATGGTGCGGCCAAAATTGAGACTGGCAGCGGCTTTCTCCCCATAGCCATAGCCACCCGTAAGGGAGAAATTCCCCTGGTTCCGGTTTTTCTTTATTACAATATTGATCATCCCGGCATTGCCGGAGGCGTCATACTTTGCAGGAGGAGTATTGAGCAGTTCTATTTTTTCTACATCGGCGGCCGTCAGGCCCTGCAGGTAGATCATGAGCTGGTCGGCAGACATGCGCAACAGTTTACCGTTCAGCATCACCATCACCCCGCTTTTGCCGTTGAGGGCGATCCCGTTGGTTCTCCGGTCGATATTTACACCCGGAGCGCGTTCCAGTACTTCGAGAACGGAACTTCCTTTTGTAAGTACGCTGCTTTGTACATTAACAACCGTTCCATACGCCTGTTGCTGAAGCAGTGGTTTATTTGCCCGCACCATCACTTCTTTCAGCTGCTTTAAAAGGGGCAGGCTATCCGGTGCGGCAGACTGGCCGGCAGCCGAAACAAATGGCAGGAAGAATAAGGTAAGGAGTAAGTAGTTCATAAAAGATAACTTCTGCTGCAAATAAATGCGTATTCTCCCCGATGGAAAAACCCGGATGACCACGGGCAGCAGGAAATTGACCACCTGCAAAAAACGGGCTGTTTCCCGGTAAAACCCCTTAAACACCGGGAATGCAGCCGTTCAGCAGCTGCGTTGCGCAGATGGTCATTTATTTGCTGCCGTTGATATAGTACGGGAGAAGAATCCCCAAAATGTGGCTATCTTTAGTAACAGGTAATTTTTTATATGCTGAATACCACCACAAGCCGGAACTGGCTGCTGAAATATAAACTTTACCACATCCCCTTCTGGTGTCTTTACCATTATCTCTGGTGGGTAGTGGCAATAGGGAATCCTGTGAAAGCTGCGAACTCTATTATTCTATTCCCTTTCTATATCAAGTTTGCGTTTTATGTGATATTCCAGGCAGCCGCGGTATATTTCAACCTGTATTACCTGATTCCGAAATACCTGGAGAAGGGCCGGTATACTGCCTACATTACACTGCTGGTAATGACCATAGCCGCAACCGCCTGCGCTATTGTTGGCGGGTATTATCTTTGCTCAGCGGTATCGGAGAAAACATTTGCGGAGCTTTTCGGGCCGGGAGATTATTGCTTCCTGCATTTCTTTGGCAATGCCCTGCCCTCCACCCTCGCCAGCATGACACTGGCCATGAGCATAAAGCTGACCCGGAGCTGGCTGCAAACAAAAAGACGACAGCAACTGCTGGAAAAAGAAAAGCTGGAAACAGAACTTAACTTCCTGAAGAACCAGTTTAATCCGCATTTTCTTTTTAATACTATTAACTCCATCTTCTTCCTGATCCATAAAAATCCCGATGTGGCTTCCGCTTCACTGGCGAAGTTTTCGGAATTGCTGCGGTACCAGCTGTATGAGTGCAACGATAAACAAATTTCCCTCGGCAAAGAGATCGGCTACCTGGAAAATTCCATTGAGCTGGAAAAGCTGCGGCTCAATAACAACGTGGAAGTTACTTTTGAATATTACCGGCAGCCGGTGTCACACCTGAGCATCGCTCCTTTTATCCTGATGACCTTTGTGGAAAATGCTTTCAAGCATGTATCCAAACATGCCGATGGCCCTAACTGGATCAGGATACAACTGCATCTCGAAGGACCGCTGCTGGCATTCACTGTTTCCAACAGCAGCGCAGCAGACGAATACAGCGCACCCATTATTGATTATGGCGGTATCGGTTTAAAAAATGTGCAGCGGCGCCTGGACCTGGTATACCCCGGTCAATATGAACTGAAGATCCTCCGGGAAACCGGCAGCTTTGAAATAAAGCTGCGGCTCCAGCTGGCCGAACTGAGGGTGCCACAATTGTTATCTACTTAAATGCCTTTATTATGATCAACTGCGTGATTACAGACGACGAACCATTGGCCAGGGAAGGCATCGCCAATTATGTAAAGGAAGTAGATTTCCTCACACTGACAGGCATCTGTGAAAACCCCGTAGAGTTGGTAAACCTGTTAAAGCGGCAACCGGCAGACCTGATCTTCCTGGACATACAAATGCCAAAACTCAGCGGACTGGATTTCCTGAAAATGGTACAAAATCCGCCTATGATAATTATCACCACGGCGTTCCCTGAATATGCGCTGGAAGGCTTCCAGCTAAATGTACTGGACTACTTATTAAAACCCATTACATTCGACCGGTTCTTTAAATCAGCCACCAAAGCAAGAGACTACTACCAACTGGTAAACCCCGGCATTAAAAACGATGCTGTGCCCTTAGAAACCAGCGCGGATCACTTCTTTATCAAATGTGGCAGCCGGTATGAAAAGATCCAGGTGGAAGATATCCTTTTTGTGGAAGGCATGCAGAACTACGTAAGCATCTACACCCGTAAGGGTAAATATATGACCCTGCTATACCTCAAAAACCTGGAACAGCAATTACCCGCACAGGCATTTATCCGGGTGCATAAGTCTTACATTGTGGCGGTGAATAAAATAGACAGTATCCAGGGAAATGAAATTTGTATTCAGTCGCACCAGATCCCCATTAGCCGGAATTACCGGGAGGCAGTGATCCAGCAGGTGGTCATGAATAGATTGTGGGATAAAGTTTCACGGCCGCCATTGCCGTAGAGTTGAAATTTGTATTTTTAGCGCCCGATATGCCAAAGAAAGTCCGTTACCTTCGCTTTTCCTGATATAACAGAAAAAAGCCCTTGAATCCTTACGATCCAAAGGCTATCAACTCAAAGTAAATCTGATTATGTAATTGTAGTCCTGCCAGGCGGTAGATACCAACCGGCATCATTTCCTTTTCAGTTAGGTTCCTTTAACAGGTACCTCGCAAAAACGGGTAGCCCTGACAAAAAAGAATGGCGGCTTTTAAGAAACAAAACTGCTGGCATTCCTTTTCCCATATGATCAGAAATTAAAAATTGTAAGAAGCAAGCCCGGATAGAACGGTGCCGGAAGAAGTTCCTTCTGCCTTCACTTCCCCATCTACCAATACCTGTACTTTCAGTGTTGCAGATGCATTTGGTCCTATACCATTGATCACTGCTTTCACGTTCCTTGCAGAAGCCGGTGCTGTAATTTCATTGCTGGTCCAGGTATTACCACTCAGGTTGGAGAGTGTAGTTGCCTGATCATCATATCCAAACACAGCAATATCCAATTCTACACCAGTGGAGCCGATGGCTTTAAAAACTACTTTGTGGGAGGTAGCGGCTGGTTTGTCGTCGTCTTTGCTACAGGAAGTAAACAATGCGGCTACCATTAAAGCCGGGAACAAAATCTTTTTAAGTATTTTCATAAATGACAATTGTAAAATGCCTACTCTTTTTAATGCACAGTTTTCGGCAGCCCTGTTATAAATTCCTCAGAATACAGATGGTTAAAAACTTTATCATCGTCCCCGCAAATGTACCCTGGGCGGGCTGTTTGCACAATACCGGCATACAATGATTTATTTATACCTGTTTTCAGGTATTTTTGCCGGCAACGATCATGTATAAGCAATTGTTTTATATTTTGGCTTTATGAGAAGACGATCTTTCCTGATATTCCTGCTTGCAGTAAGTTCCTGGTGTAGTGGGCAGATGCCTCCGCTGAATGAAAAGGCGCATACAGACAGCCTTGAAAGTGTATTGCAACAGACTACATCAGACAGCATCCGCGCCCGGGCGCACTATTCCCTGTCGGAATACTGGGCCGCAAAAGACACTGTGAAGTCATCACAATACCTGGAAAAGGGTAAACAATACGGTGGAAAGAATCCCTTCCTGCAGGCGCTTTATTATTATTACGAAGCAAATACGCAGAATAAGTCGAACCTTGATAAAGCCCAGGCCAACTTCCTGAAAGCAGATACATTACTCAGCAGGTTTAAAACAGCGGAGGCTTATTCTTTCCGGGCGAAGGCATGGTACGACTATGGCGTTATTGCCCAGCGGAAAGACGACTACAAAGCATTTGCAGACATCTTACTGAATAAGGCGATTCCATTGGCGCAGCAGGCCGGCGATCAGACAGTGGTGGGAAAAAACTACCTGGCAGTGGGCATCGTATTTAAAAATGCAGGGCAGTTTGATAAAGCAGAGACATACTGCCTGAAGGCCATAGAAATATTCCGGGATGCACACTCTCCCACCCATGAGCTGGTAACCGCCTATCATACTATCGCGGAAAACTATTCCCTGTCAGCTCAGAATGCCAAAGCCAGGCCGGCACTGGACAGCGCCTGGAAGTTGCTGGCGCCTTTCCCGGAATCCGAATACCTGCTGGATCATTACGCCGCGGAAGGTATGTATTATACCCTTGAAGGGAAGTTCAAAGATGCATTGGCCAGTCTTGATAAAGGAATACAACTGGCCAGGAAAAAAGGCTTACGGTATGAAGAACAACGGTTACAAATGCAACAGTTTTATGCCTACTTCAATGATAATAATTTTGTAAAAGCAAAGGAAATGGCCACCCTGCTCATGCAGCAGGAAGAAATGATGAAGCTCGCTGCTAACCGGCTCCAGTTGTTTTACGGCATGGCGCTTACCTGTGAAAACCTTCACGAGATGGCGCCCGCCTACACATGGATGAAGCGTTACAGTGAGCTAAGTGATAGTCTCTCCAAAGCCCGGCTGACAAACGATGTTCATGCCCTGGAAATTAAATACCGGAACGCAGAGAAGCAGAAAGAAATTGATGCGCTGAAAGCCAAAAGTATCGAGGATGCGTTGTACACCAAAAATGCCCGGCTGGTAAACTGGCTGCTGGGCGCTGCCAGCGTAATTTTACTGGTAATACTGCTGTTTGCGATCTTCGTTTACCGCAGCAAACAAAAGCTGGCGGCGCAAAAAGAGCTGACCTACCGGCAACACCTGCACGAAATTGAACAACAGCAACAGCTACAGTTCAGCCAGGCCGTGTTACAGGGTGAAGAACAGGAACGCCGCCGCCTTGCCAGGGATCTGCATGATGGCCTGGGAGGTATGCTTGCAGGCGCCAAAATAAACCTCTCCGCACAAATTGAAGATACCTACTCACAGGGCCAACGCGCAGAGCTGGAAAAAATTACCCTCCAGCTGGATCATTCCGTTACGGAACTACGGCGCATCGCTCATAATATGATGCCCGTTAACCTGCTGAAGTTTGGCTTGAAAACAGCGCTCAAAGACCTCTGCGAATCGCTCATGAGCGAGGCTACCCACATCGACTTCCAGGACCTGGGATTTGAAGATACCCTCCGGGAAGAAGTGCAGATCCACATTTACCGCATTGTACAGGAACTGCTGTCCAATGCGATCCGCCATGCACAGGCTTCCAACATCATATTGCAATGCAGCCAGAATGATCATATCTTTTTTATTACCCAGGAAGATAATGGCAAGGGTTTTGACATGCAGGCCGCAGGTACTGAGAAAGGGATCGGGTTAAGCAACATCCGCAACAGGGTGGGATTCCTGAAAGGAAAAATTGATATCGACTCCATCGTGAACGAAGGCACCACTATAAATATTGAATTACATGTTGATTAATCCCGCCACACTGGCTATTGTAGACGATCATCCGATTGTGCTTGAGGGACTGCAAAAGTTACTCACTAATGTGAAGAGCATACAAATTACCGGGTGCTTTACTTCCGGACTGGCTTTTATGTCTTTCCTGAAAGAAAATAAAGTAGATGTACTGCTGCTGGATATTACGCTGCCGGATGCCAACGGGATAGAGCTATGCCGGGAAATTAAGGCACTGTCGCCCGATACACATGTACTGGCGCTGAGTAATCATTCGGAACGCAGTATGATCCTCCAGATGATCCAGAACGGCGCTACCGGTTACCTCTTAAAAAATATTTCTTCCGAAGAACTGGTGGCCTGTATCCAGGAAGCCCTCAGCGGCATGATCACTTTCAGCAAAGGCGCCAAAGAAATTATGGCGCGCCCGTCTATCAGTGAACTGAAAGGAATTCCGCAGCTGACCAAACGGGAAAAGGAAATACTGCACCTCATAGCAGATGGTAAAACCACCCCTGACATTGCGCAGCAGCTTAACCTGAGTCCTTTAACCGTAGAAACGCACCGGAAAAACCTGATCCAGAAATTCCAGGTAAGAAATGTGGCGGCGCTGATTAAAATTGCTGCCCAGCAGGGGTTGTTATAAGCATTGTTTTTACTTATGCAAACCCTTTCTGCGCAGGTAAGCCAATAACTTCTCCGGGTAATCCGTCTGGATCACATTGGCAAAGGCGGCCTCTTTACGCAGCTGATCAAAACCGGCATCGTCCTTTTCCGATTCCAGTTTATCATACTTTCCCAAAGCGTTCATCCATACCCGTGTGCCGGCGGTGGTGATGCTTTTCATCAGGGAATCGGAGTAAAAAGAAGGATCTCCGTGAATCACAGGGAACTTGCCCTGCTTTGCAGCCATCTGCTGTATTGCTGCTATTTCCGCGACGCTGTGCGCGCGGGGCATTATAGGGATCTTCGGGTTCCAGCTGTGCAGCACAGGCGCCGTATGATGATCATAAATAAAGAACAACACCTGGTTTTCCATGCCGTGCGCCGCAATCTGTGAATAGGCTTGCTTCGCGGCGGATTCACTATCTTCTTTAAAATCCACATCTACGATGATCCTTCCTTTGGCGAGCTTTAGTACCTGTTCAAAGGAAGGGATGGTTTCGGTGGTAGGTTGTCCTTTAAAAAGCAAAGGAAACTGTTGCAGTTCCTGGTAGGTATAGTCTTTTATTTTTCCGGGTTTACCGGTGGTACGGGTAATGGTTTCATCGTGCATGACCACGAGGATATGATCCTTTGTTTCATGCAGATCTATTTCCACGATATCGATTCCCTGTTCAATAGTTTCCTTTACAGCAGCGAGTGAGTTTTCCGGGTATTTATTATGGGAAGCGCGATGTGCCGCCACCATGATGTGTTCCGGGCGATGCTGAAATTCATTGAGGATAGCGGCTACAGGCATTTTTTGCTGTGCAGATACCGGCAGGCTGATTGCAAATAAGGCTGCTAATAATAAACGGTTCATCAGGTATTTTTTTTAAGAGACGGACAGGATGATCCTGTGAAAGTATATCAATTCACAGAAGATTTCTACCGGCTTAATAAAAAGTTAATCTACAATTGCTGCCGTTTTAGTTCCTTCACGGCGTAATCCGCGGCCCTTGCAGTGAGCGCCATGTATGTCAGTGATGGATTCTGACAGGCGGAAGATGTCATGCAGGCCACGTCTGTTACAAAAATATTTTTGGCAGCATGTACCTGGTTCCATTCATTCAGTACGGAAGTGCGTGGATCTTTGCCCATGCGTGCCGTGCCCATTTCGTGAATGGCCATTCCCGGGTAGGAGTCCCGGTTAAAAGGCGTTACATTTTTTAACCCGGCGGCTTCCAGCATGGCGGCGGCGTCCTGGTCCATGTCTTTGCGCATCTGCCGTTCATTGTCTTTGAATTCGCAGTTGAATTGCAGCACCGGCTGGCCCCAGGCGTCTTTAATGCTATGATCCAGGCTTACTTTATTTTCTTCATAGGGCAGGCATTCGCCAAAGCCCATCAATCCCATTTGCCACGGCCCCGGTTCAGTGAGATAGTTTTTAATAGCCATGAATATTACCACGCAGCGGTTAACTACGCATCACCTCGCCGAATTTGTAGAATTGCTCCAGGTATATGAAGCAGTATTTGACACGCAGCATTTCCATATGCCCGATAAGAGCTATCTCAAAAACCTGTTGAACGGAGACGATCTGATTATGTATACCGCCATGCATGAAAATGCCGTTATAGGCGGGCTTACTGCCTATGTACTGCCCTCCTGTTACGCACGCGCTGCAGAGATATATGTGTATGACTTTGCGGTGCATACCGACTTTCAGAGAAAGGGTGTTGGCAAACATTTACTTTCCGCCTTCGCGGACTACTGCAGGAAGAATAACTACGCCACTTTTTTTGTACAGGCAGTAGCCACCGATGTACATGCTGTAGAGTTTTACCGTGCTACCGGCGGTACGCCGGAAAATGTAGTGCAGTTCACTTACACGGATATCAGATAATAAACGATCTTCCTTCTTTGTTCATTTCTTTCCGGATGCCGTTTACCACATCATCCAGGGAAACCAGTGCTGACTTACGTTCCAGCGCTTTCAGGCAGGCATATTGTACTACATTGATAATATTTCCGCCGGTGATTTCATACTTTTTCACTTTACCCGGAATATCTTCTTCATCCAGGAACTTTACGTTTGGCGGGAAGGTTTTCTGCCAGATAGCTGCCCTCTCCCGTTCTCCGGGCACCTGGAATTGTATGATGGCATTGAAGCGACGGATAAAGGCGTCGTCAATATTATTTTTCATGTTGGTAGCCAGTATTACCAGGCCATTAAAATCTTCTATCCGCTGCAGCAGGTAAGATACTTCCTGGTTGGCGTATTTATCGTGTGCATCCCTTACGCTGGTGCGTTTACCAAACAACGCGTCTGCTTCATCAAAGAAAATGATCCAGCCTTTGTCGGCAGCTTTTGCAAAAAGTGTTTCGAGGTTCTTTTCTGTTTCCCCGATGTATTTGGATACCACCATCGACAGGTCAATTTTATATACATCCCTGCCGGTATATTTACCCAGTAAGCTGGCCGTGAAAGTTTTGCCTGTACCGGGAGGGCCATAGAACAATGCACGGTAGCCTTTCTTCAGCTTATGCTTCATGCCCCATTCGTTCATCAGCTGATCGTTGTGATGCAGCCATGTTTCCAGTTCCCGGATCTGTACCATAATGGATTCATCCAGCACCAGGTCGTTCCAGGTAAGTGCTGTAGCAATGAGCCGCGCGGGAAAGCTCATACTGAAATGCGGCCTCCCGGGTTTTCCTTTTATAAAGAGATTTACATAGTCGATGTCCATCATGATGCGGGCGCTCATCAGGGGCTCCGCTGCCTGCACATCTTCCAGCCATAATATTCTTTTGAGCGCAAATTCATGATCCGGTTCAAACAGTTCCTGTACTTCCAGGCGTTTTTTCCAGTTGGTACCGGCCAGCAGGAAGAGGGCTGTTTCCCCGGTGGGCAGGAAGCCGCGGAATTGTTTTCCGCGCACACCACCCAGTTGCGGAAATTCACCGGCCTGTGGCAGGAATTGCTGGATAGCGGTATCATAAAACTCCGGCAGGATATGCGGTACCAGTGCAATCAGTAATAAGGTAAGTTCTTCATCGCTCCACTTATTTTGCTGCATGGCTTCCGGCCGTACAATTTGCCAGGTGGTCCTGGCGGGTACGGCAGGCGGTTTGGAAGGTGTGCCTTCTTTTTTAAAGTAGGTACCCAGCTGATAATTGATCAATGCCTGCAAATAGGCAAGTTCCGGCGCCATCGCGGTAGTTTCTGCAATGGGCGCTGCCGTTATCTTTTGTTTCGCGGTTGTTTTCTTTGGAGATACCGTGTTGTTGATCTTACTCATATGTTTGTCCCTCCCGGTTGTGTGACTGGTTTTTCTTTGGCAGCGCCCTGTTGTACCACATGCGTTAATTCATGTGCCAGCAGGTGCTTCCCGTTACTGGTATCAGGATTATATTTTCCTGCATTGAAATAAACATCATTTTTGTGGGTAAATGCCTGCGCGCCCAGTTCCTTACTCATTTGTATGGCGGAGGCGCCGGTATGGATGTTAACATGGCTGAAGTCTACCCCGAATTTGTGCTGCATTTCATGCGCCGTTTGCCGGCTCATGGGATTGCCTTTGCCAGCGGAGTTTTCAATTTGTGCGGAGAGCTGTGGCGTAGCGGAAGTACTGCCTCCTCCTGCCGCTGCTTCGGACTTTTGTACATTGCCTTCTTCCTCGTGTTCGCAGGCGGCGCATTTCCGTTGCAGTTCGGGCTTGGTTTGAATATCCTTATCACGGCGCATGCGGGCGTCGTTGGTGCTTAGTTTTTCTTCTGCTTCTGAAGTAGCCAGCCGCTGTACGGATCTGATGTCTTTTTTCTGTACTACCGGGCCTGTGCCGCCACCGCCGCTTACCACCTTATCGGCTACGGAGTCGGCTTCGCGCTCAAATGCATCTCCGGGTGTGTTCACGGATAATTTTGCCTGGAAGAAAGTATTTTCTTTCTTTTGTTGCACGCCGCTGAAGAAGGGTTCTTTCGCGGAAGCGGCGGCGGGTAAAGATTGTTTACTATCAAACATAACCAACTATTTTATTCTGCTTAGAAAATCTTCTCCCAGTCTGCGGTAATCTTTTGCGCCATGCGAAACCGGATCAAAGCTGAAAATATCCATACCCGCTTCCTGTGCTTTGGCCAGCTGAATATTGGAGCGGATATAAGTATCCATCACTTTGCCGATGTATTCCGTTTCCAGTTGTTTTAACACCTGCCGGTTCATTGATTTACGGTCGTCGTACTTGGTTAAAACAATACCGAGCACTTCAAGGTTGGTGTTCAGCTTCTTTTTTATATTCTCAAAATGATACATAAAACTGCGAACACCTTTCAGCGGGAGAAATTCTGCCTGTAGTGGTAGCAATACGTAATCGCTGGCCACCAGTGCATTTACAGTGAGCATCCCGATAGCCGGCGGGCAGTCGATCAATATAAAATCAAACTGCGGCAATAAAGGTTTCAGCATCCAGCTAAACACCTGCTCGCGTCCGTACATGCCTACCAGCTCCAGCTCTGCACCTGCCAGGTCCAGCGACGACGGAATGAGCATCAGTCCGCACGGTGAGGTAAGGATCACCTGCGACAACAACGCCTCTTCTCCCGCGATCTCTTTTTTCAATGCGGTGTACAGGTGTTGCGCCGGATCTTCGGCATATCCCAGCGCCTGCGTGAGGTTCGCCTGGGGATCGGCATCTACGAGCAACACCTTCTTGCCTGCCAGCTGCAAGGCGGCAGCCAGGTTAATAGCGGTAGTGGTTTTGCCGGAACCTCCTTTCTGAATAGCCAACGATATTACCGTCATAAAAAATCAGTTAATCATAATGTTCCGTTGAAAAAATACATTGCTTTTTCCCATACGATCTTTCCTACTTTCTGACCGAGGTATTGCCCTTCCTGGTTGCCGCGCGCAAAATGAATTCCGCTGTATAACCGCGACATGCCTGCCTGTGCGGCCGCTTCCGAAAAAGTGTTCCAGCTTAATGAGATGTCCCGTGAAGGGGTATGGCCCGGTTCTATCAGTGAACTACCTTTGCTGCATAGTACGGTGGCGCCCAGTTTATCGCCGCCGGTAAACTGCGCCAGGATGTATGCGGCCGCGCTGCTGAAGGTACTGTGACCGGAAACATATTCTGCAAAGGGAGGCGTGATAGCAGCTGCTGGCTGAAATGGCATCCACTCCTCTCCTTTTATTTCTTTAGTGCCCTGCCCGGGGCCGCCCCAGGCCTTTATGGTGCGCCCTTTGTACACATAGCGCACGGCTGAAACAGGACGCACCGCATCATAGTGCCGTTTGCTTTCCCAGCAGGCGATACTGGCATCCAGTAGTGCGTTGCTGAGGGCGAAAAAAAGTTTCAGATCCTGGTGGTTGCAATGCTGATCACGGTTAGATACATACTGTGCAATCTGGCACCAGTGACCGGGTGGCGTTACGGTTCCCGGGCCATCCCACCAGTATTCTGCCATTACTTTTTGCAGGTCCGTAAGTCCTGCACTGAGTCCGATCACCTGGTCCACCTGCTGCTGAAACTCTGTACTACCGGGCAGATAAGGCGCCGGCGGACGAAACTGTTCCGGGCGATGTAATGCAAAAGGCTGTACCAGCGACCAATGCGGCGTGAGGAACTGTTGCGGTTTAACGTGCCCGTTGCTATCCGGGATGAGCAGCGGTTGCCAGCGGCCCGGTTCTTTCAGCTGCTCCGGTGTATTCACCGGTTTATAGCCTGTATAATCCGACCAGGCAGGCATTTGCAGGGTGCCGTATGCGTTGGCGCCATCGCCGGCAAAAGCTTCCAGAACGCAGCGGGCGGCGAGGTTGCCGATACCTGCTGCTTTTGAAATATCCAATGTGGTGATGGCCGGATCATAGTCGAGATGCAGCATCATATCGTGGAACATATTTTTATTTTCCGGTGGCAATATTAACCGGAAGAGTTCCGTGAGCACGCGAAAAGCGGCGTAGCTATAGGCTTTGCGTTTATATGCTGCTTTATGTTCTTCTTTGGGGCGTTTGATATAGGCGCCGGTATTGGTACTGATGGCACAGGGGTTATAGGCCGTCCACGCATCGTACATGGCGGTATGCACCATAGCCAGTGCGCGGGCGGCCAGTGGCGGCGAAACTGCCGAGCAGCGGATTGCTTCCACTGCCAGCTGGTTCCATTGCACTACGAGTGTTGTCGGGGTTGACATATCATCTTTTCATTTATAATAATGTAGTAATTCTGACAACTGCACCATGCATAAAAAAGGCCAGCAGCCGTTCGTTGTCTGCCGCTACGGAGAAGATAGCGCCGGGGGCATCTATCTGCTGCTGTTCAAGCGGAGCAGCGGTGCTGATAAGAAACGTTTTACCTTCAAAGTCAACAGCTACTATATACTTTCCATCCGGTGTGATGGTGGCGTCATTCCAGTTCCCTTTCCAGCGGTTCATTTCCTTTCCTGTGACAGTATCCCATAAGCCGATGTGATCATGCTGTAACAGCAGCAGTTGTTTTTCATCTGCCGTCATTTCAATTCTCACGGCGGGCAATTGTTCCGGGATGATGGTGGCTGTAAAAGTTTCTTTGTCGAACACCCGGAACTGCGGTGTGCCTGCCAGTATCCATTTATCGCTGATATACAAGGCTGCCACCGGCAGGTTGCTTTCTTCCCAAAGGGTTTGCAGCAGGCGGCCTTCTTTGTCCAGCAGCAGCACCTTTGCGGGCGGCGGGCCGGGCTTACCGATCCATTGCACTGATACCGCCACCGCGCTGCCGTCCGGCGCCCATGCAAAAACATTGGGCGTGTATTCATTTCCGTGAGACACCTGGTATTGTCCTCCTGCTGTTCTGATAGCCTCCTGCATACCGGGGATCTCATGCCGCACATTGGCGGCCAGGTCGAGAATGCCGGCGCCCCAATACAGCTGATCGCCAATGAGCGTTGGAAAGCCCGGCTGCTGCGCATCCGTATGATGTTGCAGCAGTGGCTTATCTTCTTTCCATACAGCTACCTGGTGCAACGAAGCAGCTATGATATAGTTGTTTTTGAGCACCAGTTTGTTGCCGCCGTTACCTGTTAATGTTTTCCAGTTCTTCATCTTTCTTTTTATCATTTTGTTTCCGGGAGATGTGCAACTGCTGCACTACTTCCTATAACAACATTTGTCCGCGGGGTGTTTGTATAAAGTTACCTGCTTATGGCGGGGTAATTTGCGTTTTATCTACATATCCCAGTTTGCCATTAAAATCAAATGCAGCCCAGGCATTGGTAAAGCCCGCTACCTGTAACAGATCGCCTGGTTTTACCCAGCCAATGCCTTTGTGTTTTGGACCAGGTCCTCTGTACACAGGAAGTTTTTTCAGTGATGTTACTGTTGCGATATATGCTTTCTGATCAATCAGTAAGTTATTAAATCCCCGTCCAGGGATGCGTGCATTGGCCAGTGGCCGGTCATCTCCTGGTTTATCAGATCTTGGCGCCAGGCGGCCCAGTGGTCTGAGGATCTCATCCGGCTGATGGCCTGCCAGTTCCGCTGTAACGAGCGGCGACAGCACCGGACCGGTGGCAGTATTTGAAATCTCATCTTTGAAAAATGCTTTTACCAATGCGTTTCCTGGTGCATTTTGAAGCCACGCCAGTGCGAGCCTGATCCTTCCGGGCGTATGCGGAGCCGCGGGAGCAAACAGCGTAGCATCCGACGCACCGATAATCGCTACATCAAGATGGACCTCCATATGCCGTACAAAGTCTGACGGCACGCCTTCAAGGAAAGTCACGAATGCGCCTGCTCTTGCAGGATCAAAGTTGAGCCATCCCTGTTCCATCAAAAATCTGCCGATACGTTTATCTGTATCTGCCGGCGCCATCATCGATGGTGTTTTGAGCATTTCATCATAGATCTCCGCTGCAAATGCGAGACGGTTGATCCAGCCTTTAAAGTGTGCAGCGGATATTCCGTACTTTGTTCCGAAGCCTGCAAGGAACGGGAATTGCGCTACCTGTGCCAATTCCAGCAATTTAGCCAGGCTAACCGGGTTAGGACCCAATCCTTTCAATGCGACTTTCACAAAAGCTACTACGCATTCATCCCACCATGATGTGGTAGCGATTCCCTTTCTTCCATTCAGCAACACCGTAGCTGTAGCAGGATTTGCAGCCGCTACTTCCACCGCCGCCCTCATAATGCCCTCGGGCTCACGACCAACCGCCAGATAAGCCGCGGCTGTACCGAAAGCCTGCGGATCAAAAGGATAGTTGATATGAAGATCATTGCTGACAGGGTCCCTCAAAGTAGTTGCGGAAAGCCCTACTGATGCACGGGCACCTTCTACCTGTACCGGCTTTCCAAGCGCCGCCGCCCTTTGCCGGGTAAACTCCACCACATTGGGATTAGCCGCTAAATACGGCGCTACATTGGCCGCAGCGGTGCCTGTAGGTACCGGGTGCGCTCCAACAAGACAGCCGGCAAATACGATCCGGGCGGTAGCAGGATCAAGGTTTTTGATCAGCACATCCAGCAGGGCCTGTGTTTTTAACTTCTCCGCAGGTTTGCTGATATCAAGACTTTCAGAGGTGTAATCAACGCGGCCCTTTACAACAGCAGGCGCACTTGTTCCCGCCAGTTCAAGACTATGCGGGGAACCATGCCCGGCAATGATTACCTGTGCAATCTGAGAGCCCTTGCCATACTTAGCTGCAATCTTTGGTACTTCTTTAACAATATCAGCGATTGAATCCTGTCCTTCCAGCATCAATACCAGGTTCGGTGAATTGATGATCACATCTTCAAATTTCGGCGCAGCATCCTGGAATGCACTGGCATCGATACCGGTATGAATGATCAGATGCAGCGGAAGTAATTTCAGCGTATTACCATAATTAAACAACAACTTATTGAGCGCCGCAATGGAGAAACGGTGCAGGTTGCGTACTTTGCCTTTCAACCCGATATAAACAGCCGGTGCAAGACCGGTGAACATATTGATCATCTTTTGAAATTCGGCGCCTCTTGCGCCTGCGCCAGGGGAATATACCCTTTGCAGGTGCGGCCTAAAGTCTTTCCAGTAATCTTTCAGGTTCGTCAGCAAAACAGGTCTTGCTTCTACATCTATCAATTGCAGTTCAGACACTGTTGCGCGTATCACTTTGCCACTGATCAGCTTTTCCAGTTCCAGCATCGTTTTGCCTAATGCCATTCGCCGTGCTATCGGCGGAGTGGTGTTTAATATTATTACGGTGTCGCCCCGGTTACAGCCGTTACCAAAAGCCGCCAGCTTCGTCCATTCATCCGGTGTTAGCGGAATCAGGTCTTTTAGTTTCAGATCGCCGCCGCCAGCCAGTATATGTGATCCCTCGTCTATTTTGGCGATCATCTTCCACAAAGCTTTCCGGTCGGCCTCTTTTAGTGAGGCTGCGGCAAACCAATCGGCCCGGCGGCGTATGTAGCTGTTGAATTCGCCGAGCGACATACCCGTGTTGGCAGCCGTACCATCGCCAAGAAGCGCTACTTTATTTTCCAGTTTAAATTTGGAATACACATACGGCAATGGCACGCGGGAAATCATCTGCGCCGGACTTTGCTGCACCACATGGGTCAGCTCATGCGCCAGCAGGTGCTTGCCTTCAGCGCTGTCGTTGTGCTGATTTGCCCCGAAATAAATATCCTTTCCGTGCGTAAATGCTTTTGCCTGCAGTTGCCTGCTCATGTTTGCGGCGCCTGCATCTTCATGGATACGCACGCCGCTGAGATCTGTACCAAAGGCGCGGCTCATTTCTTCATTACGCCGCGCCGGCAGCGGCGCTCCGCCACCTTTACTTTGCGACAGCTGTTGTTCAACTGCAGGTGTTACATCCGGTGTGTTGTTGGTGGTGGCTTCCCGTTGCAGGGTACCGTCTTCTTCTCCATGCTGCTGCTTCCTGTGAAAGAAAGGATCTTTCACAGGGGCCGGGCCAAAAAACGGTCCTTCCCGCTGCTGCGGTGCAGAAGATTTTAGTCCGGGGGGCTGTATCTGTGTATTTACTGCTGCCACTTTTTAAAAGCTTTTATTCAATCGTTTCATTGGGTTTACATACATTCCTCTCACCGGAATTCTGTTCCGATCTTCTTACATACCTGCACGTAGGCCCGCCATAAATGGCTTCCAGGTTCAGTCCTGGCGCCATTCCCGGCTGCCAGTCACCTATAATTGAAGCGGGCGCCAAACCGCTTACCGATTTCTTTTTAATATCCACATCCTCCGAAGCGATCACACTCCAGAAAGCATGATTCAATGGAATGAAGGCGCCCATTTCTCTAACGCCAAGTATTACCGCAAAATCCATCATCCAGAAATAATGTGTGAGGTGAAAAGGGCCCGTTTTAGAGTTGGGATAATGCAGCGGGAACACGGCTCCCGGCCGGTCGCTAATCGATACTTTCCCCGTGGTGGTACCCGGACCGGTATTGAACATGCTCCGGCCATCAAGTGCAAAATGACTGGTAGCATTCTCCAGGTCTTTGCAGGGCAACAGGTTGCAGTTGCCATAATCCAGCAACATCGTACGGCCGGCATTGTCGCTGTATTGCGCCATGAGCGTATCCCGTGTGAGTACCTGCGAAAAACCGACGCCGGTACCGCCCAGCGAAGTAAGCGTGATATCTGCCGATGCCTTCATGGAAAAATGGTTGCGGGCAAAAAGATTCTCTCTTTCATCAAAGAGAGGATTGGGTGTGGGTTTACCCTGCTGGCTAATAAGCAGATTTTCTACCTGCACATCTACCCAGGGTGGTAGTTTATTAACCACGGGTGTGGAGCGGAACAGGAACAGTTCCACTCTCCTGTTGCGGGCCTGGTTTTCCGGCGATGTTTCCGGCGCGAGGCTCCTGGGACTGGAAGTAGTATCTATAATTATCCGGCTGTCGGGAATTTTTTTAGCGATGAGGAAATCCCTGATGATGCCTGCCCGCTCTGCGGCAAGAGCCTTGTTACTGTCTGCATTCCCGGAAGTGCTGGCAGCGCCCTGTAGTTTTACTTTCAGGGCGCTGTCTTTTTTCAATATCTCCACCCAGCGGTCGGCCACTTCGTTTAGCCGTTCGCGGTGGGCGGTACGCATGGCTGCTTCTCCCACACAATAGTTCCAGAAAATAAGTTCATTGCTTTGTGTTTTTCCGGCGGATCCATCTTCCACACCAAATACCTGTCCAGGGTTATCGTTGGCCCATTTGGATTCCGGCGTGCTGCCGGCCTTGCACGCATCAGCCACGGCTGCAGCAGGTACGGCATCTTTGGCTTTTGTATCCGCCGGTTGCAGTTGCAGCGTATTGTCTCCGGGTTTGCTGAAAAAAGACTCCCCGTTTTCAGCTTTACTGAAAAAAGGTTTATCATTTTCTGCAGTTTTGTTTTTAACTGTTTTCGGAGATTTTTTCATGCAATACTATTTAAGTCGTCTTCATTACGGCGTTGTACAGGGGTATGCGTAAGGCGCGCCGTTCAGTGATGAACGTTGTCTTACGGGTTCCCATACGTAATCGAATGAAGGGGTTGTAAATGGTACGTTACAGGTAGCCGGGCAATTGGGTTTGTTACCACCGGATGGCACGCCTGATGGTCCGCCATTATAAGTAGCGCTGGCCCAGGCAATGGGGTCCATTGGATTTTCGCGGTCGTATAGCTTATAGGCGGTGATCAGCGCCACCATAGAAGCGTAAGAGAATGCGCCGCTCAACATGCCAAATGGCGGCGGCAAAAATCCGATCGGGGAAATAAAACCGTTGCACAGCCGCATCATGATACCATAGGTACCATAATTCACGGTACCTGATTTCCAGCAACCACTTCCTGTTTGCACGGTATTGGAACATACGTCGTCTGCTTCATGCAATGGATCCCGTGGCCAGCAAGGATCGCCGGTTGATCCGGGTACGCCGCATGGCGGATGATAAGGGCCTTGTTGTGTCCAGCCGGCGGTATTCAGGAATAAACCGAATGTATCAAATGCATCTTTATTCAGTTCTGGTCCGCCACTGCCCACAATCACAGGTTGAATGAGATAACGGCAGGCATTCAATTTATCCGTGAATCCCCAGCTATTGAAATTACTTTGCACCTGTGCCCATACCCGTGCTATTTCCGTGGTAACATTTGGGCCGCATTTTCTTTCAGGAACAACGGGGGGCGTTGGACCAGGCGGCGGTGGCGGCGGTACAGGCACTACCGAACTGATAACGGCTACCCTGTTGGCCACCGGATCGGTGCGGGAAAAGTGATTGGTTTCCCCATGTGCAAAAATGGAAATAAACCCTGCGCCAATTCCGGGGCTGCCATCAGCTGGAGTGATCATCTCATCTCTTACCGCCTGTGCGCGTTGGCACGACAGCCCCCAGTTGAACGCATCGGAACCATCCACACTGGCAAAACCATCTATCCTCACCGTAGCACTGGCGCCGAGACGATGCCAGTTAGCAGCAAATCCACTGATCAGCCGCTGGTTGGCAGGTGATAAGCCGGAAGAAGATACGGTGAAGGGATAGCTGTCTTCCACCCTCGGAGTACTGGTATCCACGGGACAGGCCAGTCCTGCAGGCACCTGCGACAAGTCACCATGTTCTTTCACCGGAGCTACCTCCCGTGCTATGCCTGTTGTTCCTTGTCCCTGTTGTAAAGTATGTGTCAGCTCATGCGCCAGCAGGTGTTTACCGGAGCTGCTGCCGGGAGCATATTTTCCTTCATTAAAATAAATATCATTGCCGGTGGTAAACGCCTGTGCATTCAGCTGGCGGTTAAGTCCTGCTGCATTGTTACCGGTATGAATCTTCACTTTACTGAAATCTGCGCCAAAAGCGCCGTTCATTTCATGCAGGGTATCTCCTTTCAATCCTTCTCCCTGTCCTTTGGTGCTGTTGATATTACTTTCTACTGCTGTTGGGGAGATGGCAGCCGGGGAGGCTTCCTTCCGCTGCACGTTGTTTTTCTTTTCCTCTTCTTCGCAATGAGCACATTTACGTTGGATGGTGGGCTGGAAAAAAGGTTGCGCAGCGGGCTTCCCCCAGAAAGGGGTTGCTGCCGGCTGTTTAAGGCCGGAGGCGGGCGATGCGGCCTCTCTTTGCATATTTGCGGGCTGTGCGGATTTTGTATTTCTCACTGATTACGCTGATTATACTGATTAGCTTGATTTTATTTTTTGCGGATTATGCTGATTTAAGGAACTTATCTCCATTGCACATGCAGCAGTACTTTCATCCACTTTAACTTGATGATACTGATGTTCCAGGGCAAACGGTCCAGCAGGATATCAATGGTATCCGACTCCATTTGCAGCTGATGCTTATCAGTGCCGGTGATCAATCTTCCGGGCCTTTGCAGGAACCCTTCCCGTAACCCATCTGCAGAAATATTTTTTAATGCCTTCCAGTGGCTGATGGCATTTTCTATCAGTCCGTCAGCTTCTTCCATCGCTTCTTCTGTTGGCGCCAGCTTCGTATCCAGCGGCCTTTTCAGCGGCCAGCCGCACAATAGTTTTGGCAATACTACTTCAAACTCGTCCGCTTCCGTTTCGCCTGTTGCCATGTAATGCAGCAACATAATGGCCTGCTGCTTACACGCAGCATTGAGTAACCGTTTACCATCGGTCCATTCCAGCTGACGGAACATGGGCAGCAACCAATGATGCAACAAAATGATCCCGGCATTTACCACGTAATAAGTAGGGGCGCCGGTAGCGGCTTCTGATATTTCTTCTTCAGATATATCTGTTTCCATATCAGCGGAAGGCTCATTGGCTAATGGTGTATCCGCCTGTTTGTTTTGCAGCGCTGCGGTATGTTGCAGGTTAAAAGAAGTAGCGGCAGCTAATAATTTATCCCAGCTGTTATTGCGGCATACCGTTATCAGTTCCCGGATCTGCGTAACAAATACCGGCTGCCGGATCAACAGCCCACTCATTTGTGCGGATTCGCTTACTGTTGGGTTCTTTGCTGCCTGTACTAACAATTCGTGCCAGCATGCCTGTTCAAAAGCGCGGCGGCTCATGCCGCCTTTGTGCGTGAGCTGCAGCAGGCGATAGGCGTCATAGAGCTGATGGATTATGGGTATCCAGCTGTCCTGCTTTTTGGCGGTGATGATGGCCAGCAGCTGCGTAATAAATTCCGTCGAGTGCTGCATCAGGATGCGCCGGAGATAATCCGGGCTATTCAACAGCTGTTTGCGCAGCGTGGTAATAGCCTCGTAACTGGTAGCCAATAGCTGTAATACCTGCTGGTACCACACATCACCGGGCCGTGCGGCATTCCAGGGAAGTGTGCCATGTTCCATGTAGTAGCGCCACTGATCAAAGGTGTGCTCCGGCAGGGATTTACGCGGCGTTTCTTTTACGTGGAGCGTGGCTAATGCGGCGGTCATTTTTTCCAGCAGCAGGGCCACGTAATGATCATTATTAAGATCGGCCGCCTTAATTTTTCCCAGGTCAATTTCGAGGCGGTCTATATAAATAACCGTGTCGTCGCTGCTGTGATTGTCGAACAGCTTCTCCAGTGCAGGGATGATCTTATTCCAATACAGCGCTGTTACCTGGTGTTGCCAGGTAAAAACAGTGTCTTTGTTATGCACTGTCAGCAGGAGTGTTTGTTTACGGATCTTATGCAACATGATTATTTATTTCATCCATCGCAGGCATTGTGCTACGAGGTCTTCATTTTCGTCAGATATCAGGTCTTCCGGTTTCCAGTCTTTTGCCAGTGCCGTCAGGTTGATTCCTTTGTCTTTCATTCTGCGCAGTATTTGCTGCAGCTGTTTCTTTTCGTGCGCGGCAATGCTTACCGGCGCCCGCAGCAGAAGCTGATCCAGGCAAAGCCAGGTGGCATTGCGCAGCAGGAGCGCCTGTTCACTTGTAGCTGCTTTTTTCCCGGCCGGTATATTTTTTAGTAAGAAGTCGGCCAGCGTATTGTATTTATGCATATTCAGCGGACCGGCTTCCATAAATTTACCGGTGCGGTCATATGCTTCCGTGTCTACAATATTATCGGCATCTACCGGCAGGATCTGTTGTTTGTATTTTGAAATACGTTGACGGCCTTTCCGGTCGCGCAGCAACACATCTTCCGGCGAATTGCTTCTGTGTGTGGTAACAGCTGCCGCCAGTTGTGGTGGTGCTACTGCCGGTGCGATGTTCCGTTTATCAGCCAGGATTATTCCGGGAGGCGGCGTGCTTTCATTAGAGAGACAATCTATCTCCTGCATGTCGCAGCTTTTGCGGAACAGGCGATTGATCCAATCACCGAAATCAGATTCGGGTAATCTATTCTGCCTGTTATCGTCAAAGCAGGATGGCGTGATTTGTTCGCAATCGGGATCCGTAGCAGTATCAGGTACTGCATCCATGATATCGGTTTGTCCGAAGAGGTAACAGATCAGGCAGCATTGAATATGTGCATCATCGCCGCAAACAGGTTTACATGCGAGGTGCTGTAACCAGCGGCGGTAAAGGGTTTCAAACTCGCAGAAGCTGCGTGGCCGGAGCCACAATATGTTCAGCAGCACATGCGCAGGCGCTTCTTTCCGGAGCAGGTTTTCCATCATGGCGCGGGTGCTGGTATTGCGGAAACGCACGGGCCAGCCCGGCAACACAATGGTGGCCACAAAGGAATAAGGATCCGTAAACGGAACCACGGTTGTTTCAAACACCGCATCTTCCGGATCTACATCATAGCCTACCACTTCTTCTTCCCAGGGCAGCCTGCAAAGCGGTTCAGGTTTCACCGGCAGTAAACACTGGCAATCGTCCGCTACACGTGGCCGGAGCAGGATGTGTTCCACTACATGCATGCCTTCATCATTAACGGCTGCGGACGTGCGCTCAATAGCATCTTCCATTGCAGGCAAGGTGGGATAACACTGCGGATTGGCGGCGAGCACGTAAGTGCCGTCTACCAGTTCAATGCCAAACGGGCCACAACCTTCGCCAAGAGTGGATTTGTAATTATCCGGAACCGACAATGCCACGCAGAACCGGTAAAAGCCCTTGATGGCGGCATTCAGGCATTCATACTGTTCTGCACTTTCCCAGATGATGGCGCCGGGTTTACGTACCGGTGGCGGCGCATCACAGGCGCATCCCCCGTTTTCATCCGGTAAGGGTTCTTCCGGAATGAAATCATCGTGATACAAACGGAAAGAGTAACTGTAGCCAAAGGCTGTTTTTACACGACGCACCGGGTAATAAAGCGCGCCTTGTTGCAATTTTGTTTTCCATTCTTTCATGTCATCCACTGATAGTACAGCATCGCCTGATGGATTGAAATAGCCGCTCACTACGTTACCATTCTGCAGTTCAAACCGGTTGGTCGTGGTGTTCAGGGAGTAGTTGCCATCTTTCCACAACAACGATAGCACTTCAAACAGCCAGTCGTCCTGCGCCCTTCCTGCATTGGTACCCGACGTGTATTGCTGCCCGGATACCAATATCACTTCACCGCTGACTATTAACTGCAGCTGGAAATAGTTACCCGCGTAATAAGGTTTTATTTCAAGGGATACCTGGCAGCTTTTGCCGAGCTTCAGCCCGATCATTTGTAGTTGTTGCAGGTATTTGGCCCTGATATCTTCCGTGTTGTATTCATAGGGATGTACTGCCAGCCGGTAGCCTTTCTTCACCGCTTTAAAACTGTAACAGCCATCGTCTTTTACATATCCGTAATAAGCGCTGTTGCCCCGGCGGGTAGCGTCCAGCAATAGTTCCAGCCCGGTGTACACGTAATCACCCTTGGCATTTTTCGTGGCGGTACCCCATGCATCTTCCGGGGAATTATAATGTTGGGTACCTTCCAATAGTACTTCATTCATTACTACCTGGTAGCGGCAACTCGTTTCATTGAGCCGTACGCCGCTGTTACCGGCATACCGGGCCAATGCCAGGAATAGTTTCAGCGCTTCGCTGGCAGCGGCCATATCCACAAAGCCGTTGCAGAGTTTCCAGATCTTTTCTCTTTTGGTAATATCGTACAGGCTTACCCGTAGTCGCTGTACATTACTCAGCCAATGATAAGGGAAACTCCGCATGATATGCGGCACAATATCCAGCAGCTGGGCTTTTCCGCCAAACTGGGTAATAGTATCTGCGGGTACAACGGCTAACGGAATGATATCTGTTAACGGATCGCCTTCCAGGATAATACTGCTGCCCCAGGCAGCGGGATTGCCCGCCAGGTGTACCAGTTGCAGGTATTGTTGCCGGAATGCGGCCAGTGCTTCTGCAGAAGATCTGTAAGATTTATAACTGCGGAAATATTCGGTTTCTGTTTTTGGATAGACGGGTGAATGATAGCTCTTTTCAATGCCGCGGATCACATAATAGTAGCTAACGGCCTGTGTTTGCGGATCTTTCACGCAGGTAACCACTTCTTCTCCTCCCATACATATTTCCAGGTAATCGATCCCCTGCTGGTTGCGGCTCCGCAAGGCTGCCAGTCGATCGGTGGCCGGCGCTTTGTCTGCAAAGGTTTTGGGGAACCGGGCAAAGCAACCGGTTTTATTGATCACGCGGTATACAAAGGCCCCTTCTGCGTTAACAGTGGTGCTATGAATATAGGAACCGATGTCCGCCGGAGCTGCGCCGCTTCTCAACTGTGCGAGTGATAAAGCACTCTGTAGTTTACCGGCTGCCGCTGCCGCAGGCATGATGATCTTTTTATTTAAGCCGGCATGCAGCAAAACGGGTTTGACTCCCTTTTCTGCCTTCAGTTCCAGCTGATCCAGCGATGCTATAAAAGTATCCATTTCTGCTTTTGCCAGCTCTTCTGTGGAATATTCTTCTTCGCTGTTAAACAGGTAAGGCTTTCCTTCCATGCCCTGCAGCTGTACTTTATATTTCCATGCTGCCGGCTGTTTTGAATAAGACACCTGGTATAGTTGTGCCTGTACAATCTGTTGTATATGCAGTACGGTGTTATCGGCCTGCAGCTCTTCATCGAATAAAGCAGGGTGCATCGCTTTTACATTACTGCGTTCTACCAGTACCACTTCATACCTGCCATCGGTGGTTTGCCGTACCAGGTAACCCGCCGGAGTAGCGGCCAGTTGCAGGAGCAGGTGAAATTCTTCCGTAGCCTGCTGCTCATTTTTCACGGGCGATGCAGAAGTGAACATAATGAACGCATCTTCTTCGATGCTGATCTGCACCTGTAATTTTCCACCTTTCTGCTGGATATTATCTGCCTGGAAGGCAGCAAGATTAATAAAAGTGGTGTGTGTGGCGTTTACGGGCAGCAACTGCAATACCGGTAAGTCCACTGTTGGCGGAATGTTCCAGTCAGTGTCCTTCACTTCCACCAGCAAAGCATCTGTGGCAGCTATAGCCTTTTGCTGATCGGGAAATGCCTCATTTGAATGCAGCAACGGTTTCCCGGTGGGATCGGCCACTTCAATAAAATGATCATACCGGCTGATTTCTGCTGTGCCATTCAGCGGCTGCTGCGTAAAATGTTCCTGTAACTGCAGCAACCGGCTCTCACGTTCTTCCGGTGAAGCTGCGGGAGATGCAAGGAATGCCTTACCTGCTGACAATGGAACCTGTAAACCGAACTTCCCCTGCACAGGATCATCTGTGCGGATCAGCTGTTCCGGGTGTTTTAATTGTTGCGCAAGATGGATCAGTGCGGCAGAGGCATCTTCCTTTGTAACATAGTTACTTGTTCTGAACAGCACCTGGTTATCCGCATCTTTTATTTCTGCATAAAAAAAAGTTTCATAAGGGCCAACAATAAACGGACACAAATAATGACGGTCACTTCTTTCTATACCTGCCAACGCATTCACCCGTTGTTCGTAGCCGGAAGTATTGGCCGTATTCCATTTGTTAACGCGGTAGTCGTAGGCTTTACCGCGGTTCCTGCTTAATTTATCATAGGAAGAAAGAAAGTTTGCTTTGACGCGCAAACCCTTTTCCGCAGCCTGTTGCCGGTCGCTGATACCATATAACACCAACGCATAATCAGTGAATGTTTCTGCAAAACGACTGAGCAGGTGATTGAGCATGGTTTCGCGGCGTTGCTGATACAGGGTTTTATCTTCCACGATCTTTTGCAGGTAGCCCTGGTAATCGGCCAGGCTGAATACCACATCAAACGCATACTGGTCTTTATTGGCAGCATTCTTAAATCCGAATGAACGGAGGTTTTCCGGGTATGCTGCGAGGAATATGGCGGATTGCGCTGCCTCTTTTGCTTTTTGCTGAGAGGGATAATAGCGGCATCCGAGCAATACATATTCCCTTCCGGGAGTGGCTATGACAAAGCACCAGCAGCCGTCGCCATAGAGATAGGTGGTGATGTTGGCGGCATTACCCTGGTGGCTCATATCCAGTAAAAGCTGTTCCACTGCGGTATTCCGTGCAGAGAGATAATCGAAGGGGTAGTATTTATTACGCCAGCGCTGAATCACATCCTTCTTAACGGTAACGCCTGTATGTAGTTCGTTGAGCAGTTCTTTTCCAACCGGCAGCATGAGGGTATCATTTTGTTTCCAGCCAAGATCGGCATAGAATCCGCCCTGCTGGAAACGCAATAGTTTATCGAGATCCGGAACATCGGTAACGGCGCCGCTGAAATACGTTTGTGCGGGCGCATCCGGCGACATAGAGAACAGGTCGCGCAGGTGCTGCAATTGCGCCAGGTAGTTGGACAGGAGCTGGTCAAAGAACAACAGGAAGCCTTTCAGCTGCCACGCCTGTACTTTACGCTGAGGCGAAGCATCGTTGCCCAGTTCTCCGTTGCCGATGCCATATACCCGTGGAAAATCGCGTTGCAGGGAATAGTAATTGCCGAGGTCTTCCCTGTAAAAACCGGAAGGCACTCCATGATCAAGATATGCGGACGATTGATCATACCATACTTTGGTACCATTCAGCAGCGAAGCATTTAAATATTGCTGCAGGTTGGTACCATCAAAAGTAAACGTGGCACTGCCGCGTTTAAACACAAACCGGCTGTAAACCAGCGACAGCAGCGGCAGGTGGCCATCCAGCAAAGGCAGAATCCAGGCAGTGCCGTGCGTGCTGGCTACGGGTGTATTGTCGCCTGTAACGTAGCCGGCTATACTAAGACCGGAAATAGTGGATACACCCGGCACGTCAAACATTACATGATATACATCTGATACGCGGATTTCCCGGAGAGGTTTGATTGCTTCCAGTTCGGCAGTGTCAATGAAACCATGACTCCCGGCAGCATAGGCCCTGCCGGCAAAAATATCTTCCATCGTCACCCTTTTTTCTTCCAGCATCTGTTGCAGGGTATAAAAGGTAACGCGGGGAGAAAAGAGATGATATAACTGAAGTACCAGTTCGTTGAGAACGGTGGTTACATCGGCATCTTCCTCCAGCTGAATTTCGGTGCATACGCCAATCTCTTCATGACACAGGATGGTGATCTTATAAAAATCCTCACACAAATTACGGTGTGCCATCAATGCCTTGCGGATGCGTTCTTTCAGGTCGGCCAGGGCCTTTGCCCTCTCCTGGCTGTCGTCCGGCAGTGTTTCGGGTTCAATAAAAATGTTATAGAGCCCGTTCAGTTCCAGCAGGGAGATATCTTCCCCGCTGGCGGCCAGCTGCGGATTTCGGCTGCGGCATTCCAATCCTTCATTTCCAAACCAATGTACTTCCGGCGGGATATTGGTAGCAATTTCCAGCCAGGCGTTCCTTACGCCATCGATATCGGTGAGCAGTTTGCGGTAGTCAGTAATGGTAAGCGGGTTAACGGTGAGGATCTTTGCCGGTGTGAAGAAATTATCTTCCTTCCCGTTTCCTGCGGGGTTCATGGTGAGCAGGTCTTCCAGCGGCAAACTGGTACGGTAGCCCATATCCAACAGGGAATAACACAACACTTCCAGGATGGTGATACCCGGATCATGCGCGTTATGATCGGTCCATATTTTGCCGGAAAGTTTTCCCAGGTAGTCGATGCCTTCGCTCCGCAACTTTTCGAAATCCAGTTCCGGTGGAAAAGCAGGATCATTTTTAATGATCACATTCTTGGTATTTGTGTCCTCAGCCATAACGATGTAGTTAATTGATGATAGGGCCCTGCGGCTCCTCAGGTGATTCCGGCCGTGTATTATTACATGGCGGTATCAGGGGTTCCGGGATATTACAGTCTGTTTCCCGTTCAGGGATGCGGGTTACCACATCCGGGCAAACCACTGCGTTCTTCTGCGTGCTTACGGTGATGCTGCCGCTTACCAGGATTGAGCGGGGCGTATGCGGTTCCATATGCTGCGATGGCGCTGTTTCCAGCTCATGCTGCATGGTGAGGCACTCTACGTAGTCTACATAATCCAGTTGTTCCACAAACCTGACTACGTCCGCCTGGTGCACGATTTGTCCGAACGACAGTTTATCCAGTTTTCCTATCGCCCAGGGGGCGAAAAATTCCTGCAGGTCTGTTTTCAGTTTTTCGGTATAATATTTTTCATCTTTCCCTTTATATAATTGAATGGAGATATCGACCATTACTCTTTCATATCTTGGATTGGTGACCTTCAACCGCACAAAGGGAGATGAACGTTGTTTGAGGAAGGTGTGTATTTTTTCCAGCAGGCTTAACGGCGCTTTGGGTTCCACCAGGTTGCCCGCTGAAAGCTGGCGCAGATCGGGGATTACCGCCACCACCACATAGCCGCCGGCAGCTACCAGGTCTTGCTGGTATACTTTGGCGCCGAGGCCCAGCGTATGGTTTACGCATTTCACTTTATACAGCTGCGGGAATTCTTCGAGTACCAGTCTTTCATAATCAAACGACTGGATAGCGCGGCCTTTATGGCGCAGCTGTTCGCTAACGCGTACGTAGAAATGTCCCGCTGCTTCCGGCAGCCGCCCATTGAAGCCATCATACAACTGTGTAACGGTTTTGATATGCGCATCTGCTTCTGCCAGTTTGGTGATACTGCCAGCCTTTAATACTTCCCCCAGGCGCATCGGATCATTTTCCGGCAACACGGTGAAAGTGGCCAGTGCGGCCTGCGTATGCACACCGATGGTTTCACATACGGCGGCCACGTTTTGGGGGATAACGGCTTTCAGCCACCAGGTACCGGCGGGCATAACGGTGTTGACTATATTAATATCGCCGGGCACGGCTATTTTGATGATGCCGGAACGGGTTAACCCGTCGGTATCATCATTGAGTACCTCGAATCCTTTGCGAAGCGGCTTCCAGACATTGCTGCACAGGTAAAACCATTCCACTTCCGCTTTTTTCGATTCAGAATCAGCAGTAGCTTCTGCCAGCTGGAATAAGAGATTCAGATTGCCGTATGGCTGCAAACGATCCAGCCCTACGAACAAAGTGCCTTCGTCGCAGAATACCGGTAACAGCGAGGGTTCGACATCCAGTACTTCTTCCTTAAACGTATTTTCAAAAGGATACAGGTGCAGGAGCTGCACATCTTCCCGGATAGCGGTAGCGCTGTAGTCGATGGAGATCTGGCTGATCACCGGTGTCCAGGGTTCGTTGGGGATGATGGCAGACAGCGTGTTGGTGTCTACCACGGAAACCTGGATGTCCTCCAGCTTTTCCTTGATATCTTTTGCCAGTTCGGTGAGCCCTTCAAAGCCCTGGAAGAAGCCGCCACGTAAGGGGAAGTCCGGGGGATTGGGGCCCCTGGAAATGTAGCGGATCGTTAACGCTTCCGCCGGTGTAGGCGTCCAGGCCCAGGGGGGCGACATGCTATCAGAAGGAATCCTGCCATCAAGACCACTGGGGCCCTGAATATATTTATTGAGATTTAAAGCATCTGCATAAGTATCCTGTACCAGTTGTTTCAGTTCTTTCAAATTGAACACTACCGGGGAGCCCACTGAATTGTAGTAAGCGGCAGTATCGATCCTGTTCTTCGGATCTTTCGGATCATCCAGCAGGCGGTTAAAGGCGGTCATCTGGCGGGCCAGTACAAATGCATAATCTTTGTGCATAAAGTCCTGCCGGGTGAGCGTTATTTTAGCGAAGTAGTTACGGGTATCCGCGTTGTACCGGGTTACCTTGTCGCTGGTAAGACTGAACTGATCTTTGAAACCCAATGCAGTCGGCTGATCGAAAGCGATGGAGTAATCGTATACCTTCTGCGGATCACAGGGTACATCCTCATTTTTGGTAAATAATTCTTCTGCCGATGCATTCTCTTTAAACCATTTTCCATCCTGCAACACATATTTATTAATCTTGAAGTCGGCTTCTGCTAATCCGCCCTGGACATAGCCGGCATAATACGCTTCAAAACTGGCCGGTTTATCTTTCCAGTTCATGTTCACATATACCTTGTCCCATTTCTTCCCGAAAATTTCTGTAGAGCCAATGTAGAAGCTGGGGCCTTTAGCAGTGGTAGAAAATTCCTTTTTACCTTTCAGTATTTCAAAATCAATCAGCGCAGGCCGGGTACCAAAGGGATAAACAGGCGAGTTAACATCCTGCACCGTTTCATCATTTTGCACGATCACATTTTTAACCCCGCAAACATCCACTTTGATGGATACATTTTTTATGCGGAAGTCGCGCAGGAAGTGATACAGCGCAATAGCGGTTACGGTGTTCTTTGGCTGGCGTTCCAGTTTACACTGACCGCAATCGCCACCTACTTTTTCAACCAGGATATCATCAAGACTTAATTTCACCTGCTGATCCACTTCCACGCGTAACACGGGCAGCGTAGTATTGTAGTTGCCACTGAGCGCTTTCTTATCATAAAAAGTAACCGCGGGCACTTCCGGCGGGAGCTCCACTTTCAGTGTCAATTTATAACCACCGGGTTGTGTAACAATGGAGATGTCTGCCAGCTTTGGCGGAGCAATCCAGTCTTCCGCACCGCTGAAAAACAGCTGCAATACGCTGCGGGGTTTAAACAATTCTTTTACTGCCGCCGGCAATGCGTTGATGTTCGTTAAAGGCGAATCAGGGGTTACGCCGTTGTCCGTTAACACCGCGTGTGTACCATCTGAAGCATATCTTACATCAGTAAGCGCATCCCGCAATATGGTGATGGTGGCGGCGTCCACACCCATTTCTTCCGCTTTTGCAATCAGGTCGTCCGACAGGCAGGTGTATTTATTTTTGAGGATAATTTGCAGTGCATCGAAGTAATCGCTGTCCTGCAGCAAAACATTGTCATCGCAGTTTTCAGAAAGGATGCATTCAATATCCACCGTGATTTTACGGGCGCCTTCCTGCAGAAGTAATACCGGCGAAGCCAGCATGAATCCGAGGCGGGCATATGGATGCTGCGCCGGTTGTATTTTGCCCGGCGCAATAAATTTACTGTAGCGGGAACCGGCGGTAAACCAGTTCTTCGGCATATTTTCCTGGAAGGGTTTATCCACCCCATCCGCCATATTGGCTTTGGTGGTGATGTACAGTCCTTCGATAAAATTCCTTTTATAACAAAGCGGGGGCCCGTCTGTCAGCGTTCTTTTGAATGCTGTTACCGGGTTTACATACAGGGTAAGTAAGCTGGAGATGGCGGCATTGTCTACTACTATTTCATCATCAAGCCGGAAGAGCACATCTGTTTTCAGTTTATCTTTTCCATCGCGGAGGGCGGTTCCTTTCGGGAGCAGGTATTGGGGAAAGGGTTGCTGTACTTCAAACACCACGTGCGTCTTATCCGGCGTGAGGGGTTTGGGTACCAGTTTTAATACCTGTTGAAAGAAGAAATCGAGATGTTTTTGCGTGAACCCGTTCAATTGTTGCTGTACATGTGTGAAGAGGTACAGGAATGCAAAGAGCAGACCCAGGTGTGGTGTATGATTCTTTTTATAGGCTTCATTCAATGGTTGCAGGCTTTCTGCGATGCTGTCCGGCGCCAGTGCGGCGATAGCGGCAATGGCATCCAGGAACGGTTGAAAGATGGACTGGTAAGCCTGCAACAGCAGTAATGCTTTTTCGCGGGAGGTGGCGGCGTAATGAAAACTTTCGTTCCACTCCAGGTAGGCAAACAGCGGATCGATGCCCCAGATCTCTTCATTTTTAATCTGTGAAAGATCGAGGGGACGAACACAAAACCATTTCACAGCGCCGTTGGTGAACTGGATAAACCGGGACAGCGGCGTACGGAGCTTTTGCTGTATAATGGCTTCTATACTACGTTCCATTGGCAGTCCTGTACCATGAAAAGCCAGTTGCCACTGTGCAATGGGAACAATTACATCATCATATAAAAAATTGATCAGGAGTTGAAGCGTATCTTTTGTGGGGCGTTCATATACCTGGTTTACATATCCTTCAAAATTATCTTTCAGCTGGCTGGTATTTGTTTTAGCCAGTTGTGCCAGCAGAAAAGGGAGGCTGTTCCGGAAGAAAGGCTGCCAGTCGTTGATCAGGTAGGCATCTTTGTATTGGTAATAATTGATCTGCGGCGCCATTTGTACGAAATAATGGAGCAGGTCCGCGAGCTTTCTCCCGTCTATCGGTGCGGAGGCAGCATCCAGGGCCGGTAGTAGCCGGTTGCGCTGACTGATGCCTGGTTCATATTGAAAAGGATGTACGATCATGATTTAACTGATTAATTGATGACCCTGTAGCGGAGGCGCCGGTCAGGGTTTTTGCGCTGCTTCCAGCAAATAGAAATCATACACATAATTGTACCTTGAATTAGTACTGGCAATCGTATAGTCGATAGAGATAGTAAACCTTCCTTCTATCAGGTCGGGGCTATCCATCGCTACCACGCCTACTTCTTCCACTTTGATGCGTGGTTCATAGAAGAGGATGGCATTTTCCACCAGGTCGCGCAGGAAGCCGATCATGGCTGCATTGAGCGGTTCAAAAATATAGTCCTGCAGATCGCATCCGTAGCGGGGTTGCATCACTCTTTCTCCCAAACTGGTAGACAGCAGGATGTCCAGGCTTTCTTTGATATCGGCTTCATTACTCACCAGTTCCACTGCTCCGCTTTGCAGATCAAATGTTGGCGGGAATTTCCAGCCGGTACCGAGGAATGAACGGGGATCATTTTGTAACATGTGTCTGATATTTTTTATCCGCCAATAATTACTGTGGGGGCTCCCATCACAATTACGCCGCCGTGTGCGGTGAGGTCGCCCATTCTTGCGGCGGGCCGCCCTCCTATCATCACGGTGGCAGATCCTTTCACGATAGCATCGGGCGGACCTACGCAGGTGCAGATATCACCGGTTACGGCTGCCGGGATACCGGCAATCATCACCGTGGGTACGCCCGGCCCTACCACCGGGCCCCCTACATGAGGTACCGGCCCTGAAAACAGGGGGCAGGTGTGAAAGTCGCTGATGCGTGCTGCAGGAGGCATGAGATTAACAATTTAAGTGACCGGCAATCGTTGTTCATTTTGGGGTTTGCCGGCTAGTTTATTTTTACTAAAGAACCTGTTATTTCAGTGATACCCTGTGAAGATAATTTTGCGATCGCTCCTTTCAGCTCTACTGCGCCATCTGCTGCTGCGGATATACTGGCGCCTCCTATGGACAAGGCCGCGCCGGCCGACAGCACCAGGTTTACGCCTGCTTTCAACTCCACGTTCATAGGGCTTTCCAGCTTGATACCGGAAGTATCCATCGTTACCGTGTTGCTGTTCTGGTCTTTCAGTTTAATGCTGGTGGACGCTTCATCGATCGTAATACTGTTTCCTGCGGGGGTATCTATCGTGATTGTTTTCGTATTGTCGTTGAAGTGAATACGCATGCCGCTCCTGGTCACAAATCCTTTTTCGTCATTGGCGTCCTGCGCATTGATGGGGGCCGGCTTTGCGCTGCTATTGAGCATTCCCAGCACAATGGCATCGCGGGGGTCATCGTTGATAAAACCCACGATCACTTCGTCGTCTATTTCCGGGCGGAAAAAAGCGCCGCGGTTATTCCCTGCATCCAAACTGGCTACTCTCACCCAGATGCCGCGCGCCGCGTTATCTATCACCGGGATCTTTACCAGGATGCGGTGTTCGCCGTCGGGATCATTCTGCAACTGCACCACCTTACCGATCTGCAGGCCGTGGATAGCGGGCAGCAATCCTGCTGCGGGAATATCTGAAATATCCTTATAGGCTTCTGCGAGCCAGTCGGGTTCCATCCCGAACTGGATATGCGTATCCCAGCTGCCGTGCGCTACTTCATGCCGCACACCGGTTACAAAAGCATTGCCGTTATACCGGTTGCCGATGCCCTGGAGCGTAACCATATCGCCGGGCGATACGCCGGAGAAGCCGAGGAACTTTGCCCTGCCGCGGATCTTTGCCAGCCTGCTTTTGAGCATGGCGGCATTGGTGAGCTGCTGCAGCTCTTCTGCTGCGCGGCGGCCGCTGTGTGCCAGTTCATAGTGTTGTAAACCGATTACACCCGCTAATGTGCTGCCGGAAACATTGCCCTGCTCCGTATAATCGGCTGAAGAGGTTTCTGCCTCGTATAACTGCTGACCCGTGTAATCCCAGGCGCTGGCGTGTACAGAACTCCACTGATAACGGGCGTCCATTTCAGCTTCCAGTTCCATCAGGGAAGCGCCGTAAGTGAGCTGTAATACCGCCGATGCCGTGGTATCCGGTTTCTTTACCTTTACCTTTCCCTGGTCGGCGATCACCAGTTTACCGTTGGCTTCTGCACGAAGCAGGAGGAAGTCCCAGTCGGTGCTGTGATGTTGTACCAGTTCTTTGTGCTGTACCGTGGTGGCTTCCACCTCTGCACTTAAACTGCTGTAGCCCCTGATGAGCTGTTCAATTACCTCGCTGTCCTTTACTTTTTCATAATACCGGCTATGCCTGCCGATGGCCATTTTCACGGTTTCATCGCGGCATTCCACCGTGAGCACCGGGTTGCCATCCTGGCGGAATTTGATGCCCTGGTGTACGATTACGCCTTTGAATAATACTTTGTTGGAGCCATCACGACCGATCTTGATGGTGAGTTTTGTACCGGGCAGGAGATCGCTGGTATTGCTGATAGCGAAATCCTGGTCGGCGGCGGCGCCGTCGCGTAACACGATCTTTGCCACCGGGATTTTATTCACCACCTGTGTAAGTGTAAGCGACAGCACCTCGTACACAGGATTCAACGGCTCTGTACCGTTCAACAGGATGTTGTAACTCGCTACATCATGTGCTGAAGTATTGGGTATTCCTGTTTCGTTCATGATACTTCGCTTTTATCGAATGGAGGGAAATAGATCTCTTTGCCAACCGGTACTCTTTTGAAAGAGGTGAGGTTATTTTGCCGGGCTACCTGTAACATGTATTTGGGTTCCTGGTAGATCTTGAAACTGAAAAGATCCAGCCGGTCGCCCTGTTTAAAAACGCGGTGGTGTGTAAGATCAGGCGATGCTTTGCTTTGCTCCCTTTCATTGGCTTCCCTTGCGCGGTAGTTGAGAAAGGTAGCGCTGACCTTTACCCGGAGCGGGCTTCCGTCTGCATTAAACAGCACATAGTTCAGGTCCAGGTTCGACATTACGCAGGGGAATGCGATCTGCTTTCCCCAGAACACTTTCAGAAAACGTGGCCGGTGTGTTTCCCCATCCATGTAGTACACGGTATCCAACAGCAGCTTTACCTGCGCCTGTACGTCCATACCGGGATAACCGTATCCTTCTATGGTGTTGGTACCGTCGAGTACAAAGTCGAGCTTCAGTTCTTCCGGGATGGTAGAAATAAAACGCGCTTCTGTTTTCTGGCTGCCTGGCTCACGGCGGATGTCATAGTCAACTTTCAGCGACCGGGTATAAGTTTCCGCATTTACCGGGATGGTAAATTTGTGGTTCTTATCCAGTTGCTGCTGCAACCTGTCAGAATACGTGAGGATGTAGATCTTTTCCACTTTTGCGTCTGTCATCGTTCATTTTTTTCTTTCAATGCCTGTAATACTTTTTCCACGCACAATGCGATCATTGCTTCTGTTGCATGGCTGCCATCGCCGGCGGCTGTTGTATTGCTGCCGGCAGATCCGCCGGAGGCGTTATCCGGCGCTACTTCAGCTTTGATGATCAGTTCACGGATTTCTATGGGCATGACTCAGCTGTTTTTAAATTCAAACCGGTTATAGTTCAGTTCCAGTGTTTCTATCAGCACTTCACTGCGTTCTGCGTGCAACTCCGCCAGCTTCCAGCTGCGGGGCCATACCCAGGCGAGGTTCCAGTACATGAGGATGTTATGGTCCTCATCCAGCAGCGCCACCTTTACCAGCTGCAAAGGCTTGATCTGCTGGTCTTCCAGCGCCTTTCGGCACCAGGACGACAAAGAAGAATCAGCCGGCCGGAGCAATCCCCTTTTAAGTATCAGCGGCGAGTAAGTACGCCGTACGGGGATGTTGTGCTCAAACCTGTTCTCCCCGCCTTCCTTTACCTGCTCGGTACCGATGCTGGCTTCCAGACCGGTAACGCTCTGAAAGCGGATATCGAGATCCGAGCCGGAATCTTTGCCACCGCTGTTTTTGGGTAATCCAAAAAAGGTGACAGAGAAATGGAAGCCTACCGTTTGCCAGAAGTTATCGGGCTTTATCACTGCTTGTGCCATGTTAATCGACGTTCATGATCTCCAGCCCTTCGTGTACCAGTTCCATTGTTTCAATGGCTACTTCATTGGCATCTGCTTTCAGATCAGTGGAGGTTATTTTGGAAGGCCATGCGTTCAGTACTTTCCAGGTGATCACCGGCTCATGGCTTTCATTGAGCAGCTTGATGGTTACATCGCGGCGGTATTTGCTGCCGGCTTTGTTACCTTCCTGGAAGTAGTATGTTTCGCGCCAGGCTTTATAGAAGTCGTAGTCGCCTTCAAATATGCCGCGTTTCAGAGTGATGTTGGCATATTTGGTAAGCCCTGGCTGTTTACTTTTATTGTATTTCTTGCTGTTACCTTCCCGGTATTCGATCACTTCTGTTTCAAAGTCGAGGCCGGAAACTTCTGTAAATCCCAGTCGTACATCTTTCCCCCATTCTACCAGGAAATGAAATTTGGGTAACGGGTATGTTCCTTTTGCGGGCATATCTTTAAATTTAAAAGATGATAAAAATTTGAACAATGCTTAATGGTCAGGCGCCACTATTTACAGGCTTTGGCGTCCTGGGCCTGTTTGATAGCTTTGGTAAGACTATCAGTACATGCCTGCAGGCGGTTTGCTTCCTGGCTTACTTTATCGTATTCCGGTTTAATGGCCGCCAGCCGGGTATCGGCATTGGTGAGGTGCTTTTCGGTAAGCGTATAGTAATGATCATTTTTGAGCGGGAATACAGGGCATACCAGTTTATCGGTGCAGCATATTTCCATGTCATCTTCCCCGGATTTGATACCGCCATTGGCAGTATTACCGTTGCCGGTGGGATTAAAGATGCAGCCGATACCGGCAATGGCCGATTTAATGCCATAGTCCTTTTCGCAGATGGTTTCATCCAGGATGGTAGCAGCTTTCAGGGCAATCACGATATTATTGAAAATATCATTGCCGATGGTGATCACGTCCTGGAGTTTTTTGCCATAGTCCACCCAGGCATCGGTGATACCGCCTTTCTTCAGCACCTGGTCGTTGGAGCAGTCGATGGCTTTGGAAATATTATTGTAGCAGGCGGCCACTTCATCCACTTTTGTATATAACTCTTTGGTCATGCAGAAGAGAATTTCAATAGCTGTTACAGAGAAACCGGTGCTTTTACAGAGTTTTTCCAGGATGTCCAGCACTACTTTTACTTTGCTGGTGATGGCGTCTGCTTTCTCGGCGCTTTTCTGTACGTTATCGAAGTAGAGTTTTACTTTATTGCGCCAGTCGAGCGCGCGGGCCAGCTCTTCTTTTTTCTTGGCTGCTTCGGCTGCTTTCTGCTGATACAGGCTGCCTTTTGCTTTCAGTTCTTTTTTCCAGTCGTCCACGCAGCCGCACTCCGTTTCGTTGCCGCCGGGAATGGTGGCGCAGCAGGAGTCTTCACTTTCTATAAAGGGGTCATACACTTTATCGCAATTCATGGTGAGTATTTTTTGTGATCAGGAATATTTATTTTCTGCCGGACGGGAATCAGTCATCACAGAGTCCGCCGTTGCCGTTGTTGCAGTAATTACCCTGTGCCTGTTCGCAGATGGATTTGATAGTGGGCAAATCGCCGCAGGGCAGTGTGCAAAGGAATTCGCGGATATCGTCAATTCCCTGTGTCTGTGTTCTGGCAGACCAGAGTGTTTCGCGGATCGTTACCTTCTGGATCTTTGCATCGCCCAGTTCGCCGTAGGTTTTCTTCTGATCGTCCTCTCCTGTTTTGATATTCTGCAATACATCATCGCGGAAGATTTTAATGGCGTCTGCGAGATCTTTATGCAGGGCGATCACGTTTTCCAGGCTGGTAAACGACTGTATGCCGGAAACGTCGCCGATGGCGCAGTGCAGCTTGTTGATACTAACGGTTTCGCCATCGCCGCAACCGCCTTCAGAGGCGTACATTTCCTGTGAGCCGTCCACGATGTTATCGAAGCAGGTTTTGAAATCTTTGCTGCCGGCTTTTAGTTTACCCAGTGCGGCGCGCTGTGCTTTATTGCAGTTGTCTTCTGCTTTGTTGTTCAGCTTATGGGCTGCTTCACTCAGCAGGGCAAACTTCTGTTTGGCGTCCTGGATGTTTTTGGCAACGATAGCGAGAGCGGCGGCCACGGCTTTGTTCACGTCGTTTGCCTTGCTCAGTTTGTCTTTTATCAGGTCCGCATCTTTCTGGGCGGGTAATGTAGCGCACAGGTCGATGGAGCGGTAGAAGCGCCAGGTTTCTTCTGCTTTGATGAAGAAACACTGTTTGTATTTGTACACCGGTTTATAACCTTTGTACTCGCCTTCCCGCATACGCAATACATTCAGCGAATCTGAGAAGGCGCTGCAGATTCCGCGTTTGTTGTTATCGATGTATTGCTGCGTTTTATTGGTGGAGTCACCGCAGCCATTGCTGGCCGATGATTGGGTGGGGTTCATTGCGTTCATACAGTATTCAGTTTATTTGGTCTGAATGTAAAAGGATTAAGATTCCTGCAGCATTTTGTGGCTGAAGCGCAGGATGATGAATTCTGCAGGGCGTACCACTGCCATTCCAATCTCCACGATCATACGTCCTTCCCATACATCCAGCTCCGTCATGGTTTCGCCAAGTCCAACTTTTACAAAATAGGCTTCCCTGGTGGTAGTGCCCATTAGTGCGCCGGCCTTCCATTGCTGCGTGAGGTAGTTTTCTATCATAGATTTCACGCGTACCCAGGTATTCAGGTCGTTTGGCTCAAACACAAACTGCTGGGTGGCATTCTTCACGGATTCTTCTACCATGTTGAAGAAACGGCGAACAGAGATGTAACGCCATTCGTTGTCGTTACCTGCCAGTGTGCGGGCGCCCCAGATGATAGCCGGACCTCGGCCGGGGAAGAACCGGATCACGTTGACGGATTTACCATCGCGTACATCCACGTTGAGATCGTCCTGTTCGCGTTTGGTAACAATCACTTCAGGGCTTACAGCGTAATCAATGCCGATGTTGGCGGGCGCTTTCCATACGCCGCGGCTGTTATCTGTTTCAGCATATTTGCCCACTACCGCGGCGGAAGAAGGCAGCAGCATTCTTATCTGTGTAATAGCATTTAATGCCTGGTAATAAAACGCGTTGTTGATACCTTTCAATGCAGAGAGGGTACCGTTAAGAGAGCCATCGCCACCGGTTTGCACCACTTGTACAGTCGCTTCATCGTATGCATAGGCGAGCTGGGTATTTACCCGCGGAAAATAAACGGCGCCATATTTTTTGGTTTCTATCTCCCCAAAACCGGCATCTCTGAACAGGGTAACGTTATGATCAATGATGCTTTCAGCGGGGCCTATGGCGGGGTCCATCCATATATCAAAAACGGTAAAGCGGTCTTTCAGCAGGCTGCACTGATCCAGTGCTGATTTGTGCAGCGTGTAATAAGAAGCTGCATCCGTGAGGTTGATGGCATCCGGGAAAAGGAGGAGCGTTACCTCATCGATCTTTTCTACGGCGTTCAGTCCGTCGGTGAGCGTAGAAAGCGAGATCACGCCACCGGTGCTATAATCACCTGTAGAAACGATGTAGCATGGGCCGCCGCCATTGTTGAAAAACATCTGCAGCTGGTATGCCATCAGGTATTTGGTTGCTTTTAACGGATCTATCACTGCTTTGATCACTGCCTGTGGCTGGGAGCTGTCGATGTTCACCGTAATGCTTTCTTCTTCCTGCTGCGGGCCGCCGAAGATGCGGTTATAGTCGAGCATAGAAGTGATACGTGTGGGAACCATCACCAGATCGCCTGGCACTTTGTTCTGAGCAGATTCCGTATAGCCGATGAACGCCGGAATAGCTGTTTCAACAGAGGCTATGGAGGGGGGAAATTTTACGATCTCCTCGATGTAGACGCCGGGAGTTTTATATTCTGCCATATGTTTGGGGTTTTAACTGTTTTTAATTGTTGTTTGAATAGATCATACGCTGAACTTAAGGCCCTTGCGGAAATATTTTTGAGAGCAGCACTACCACATCTGCGTACAGCCGCTGATCGGCATCACTGGTAATGGAGAGTCCACGTGGATTTGGTAACAGTTGTTCGTAATTAGTGATATTGTTTTCTGTAACGGGGAACAACCGGTTATTAAAAGAAAACGGCCAGGGCTCTTTGGTGGTGCGAGCCCCGTTGCCGTCTGCTACGGAGAGCAGTGTGTTGGCATGGTTACTGAACACCAGTGTTTGCCCGTGTTGGGGTGAATAGCGCCAATAGGAATTCCTGCTTCTGAAACGCAATTCATAAATCGTGTGCGGGATTTTTGTACCGTTCTGTTGCAGTTTTGTTTTGAGGGCGCCGTCGGCATCCAGCATGGCAAAGTCGCCACCGGCTGTATTTACGCGGAGGTCCACCACACCGATATTGCCCGCCCTGTACATTTCGTTGCGGCTTACATACACCAGGTGTTGCGCGCTGAAGTTGTTATCGCCGGTTACTTTGAGGTTATACCAGCCGTCACCGGGCAGGGTTTTATCCGGCAGCGGCCCGGAGAAGTCCAGTTTTACCTGTGATAAAATACTGGTAGCAGTAAAGGACTGTTGTAAAGTCGTACTGCCTGCAATACTTTCCAGCACAGCGGTTCCGGCGGTCACTGGTGTGGTGGGCGGAAAGAAATACTGGAAAGAGAACGGCAGTAACGACCGGTCGCCTTCATGTACAAAACCGTTGCCTTTGATCTTACGCCACTGCGAAGGATCGTTGGCGGGCGTACCGGGTTTGTTGAGATATTCCGATACATCGGCGCCTACTTTAGCCAGTTCTCCCTGTTCATATTGCCGGGTATTATCATTTACGGGCACCGGAACAGAAAGCGATGGAAATGTTTTTGTGTTACCGGTGTTGTCGTTGGAGAAATAATACTGCGCTGGTAATGCGCGGCGCATCCGCATGCTGGTAAAGGCCAGTGCGCCTGCATTCCGTGGTACAATCGCAAACCGGAAGGCGGTATCCGGCGGGATCTGCACAAAAGGAGTGTACGCGAGGGTGGCGCCCTGCATTACCTTCTTTACTTCTATGGCTCCTTTGAAACCTGTAGCAGTAGGCAGTAACCGGAGGTGATAGTTTTTCATCAGCACAGCGGTGGCCGGCAATGGTTGAATGTCCCAGTCGCGGAGGAGCCGGTACTGGTCCTGCCGCAGCTTTTCCATCAGGAAATCTGCACGTTGCTGATCGGTTGTCTGCTCAAAAAAGGAAATCCCTTTACTGTTTTGCAGATAATATTCGTGCAGCAACTGCACTTCAAACAATATCTTGTAAATAACAGACATAAAAACTTTAAGAAGTAGGGTGTTGTGTGTCTTCGATTTCCTCTATCAGCGGTACTACTCTGAGTACAGCGTTTTCCGTGATAGCAACGAGTCGTACCTTATACATCACAAAGGGGACCTGGCGTCCGCCGAGTGATGCCCACAGGTGGTTAATCTGTTCAAATGTAAGTGTGTACAATTCCAGGGTGAGATCCAGCGAGCCGTCGGCATTCCTGAAAGTTTTCTGTGCCTGGAAAAAACTGATCACAGCCGATAGCCGGTGCAGTGCTTCTTCATAGTAGTCGTGTGTGGCGTCTCCAAAAAGCACGGCAGTGAATAGTACGTACAGGTTGAGGTATACCGGCGGATGCTGGTACCGGGCGCGGTTATCCGGCCAGGTGGTATACGCTTTGCTGTTTTTAAGCGTACTCTCCTCTTCCACATTTACAAGGGAGATAATAACATTACCATTGAAGTTATTGGCATGCGTTGTTTCCAGCAAACCAATGTTTTCAACGATCACACTATTGGCAGGGAATCCTCTGAGCGCAAAGAATGCCTGCAAATGATCACGTATCAATGTAAGCGCGTTACTTATCACGAATGACGAGGGGATTTGGGGTTCAGTAAATTTGGGGTTCAATTACCTGTCTCTTCTATGTCTTTCAAAACGTTCTTGTTAACTAAGTTAAAGAACATTTTTTAATTCGGAAATAAATATTTTTTTAAGATGTAATTTTCGTACAACTGTATTTTACATCAGTACATCACAGAACACAATACCAGCAAGCATCTTCAGTACATCTTCTGAAATTATCCTTTTTTAAAAATCATCCTGCGGAAAATACGCTATCAACATACCGGTAAACTACATTTACCATTCTTCATAAACAATCCACCATTAAGCATTACAGGTATTCAATCTATTCATTGAAATTTCAGGTAAGTTATGATTCCTATCTACCACATTCTACGTATAAGTACGTAATTTTCATATAACATAAATTCTTGCCTTAAAAATTTCCGGTATTGGTATTGATCAGGCTGCCTTTGTTCACCGCCGGCTTCTTCCATTTACGGAAAGCCAGCGATACTTTTCCCGAACTGATTCCTTCCAGGTATCCCTGCTTAAACAGCATGCGGTGAATTTTAAATAAATTTACTTCAATCAAACCAAAATACCTCTCCGGGTGTTACTGGTTATATCCTTTTTATACTCCTTCGCATAAATACGCAATCCTCATCACCAGTCATTTTTATTTTTTAATGTAAAAAAATATAAAGATATGAGATTGCTATATTCTATCCTGTTATCAACGCTATTGATCATGAGCGCCTGTGTACAACAAGCCGGAAAAAATAACGGTGGCGGCAACCAGCTCACGGAAGACTCTGCCAGGGCCATTGCACATGATGCCTGGATTTATGCATTTCCGATGTCTACCAATTACCGGACAATGTATCTCTATGCAATGGATAAAAGTTACCCGGACTATATCGGCGGATTTAATATGTTCAGGAACTATGCGAAAAGTTTTACCTACAGCGATACAGCCGTAGTTACGCCGAATAACGACACGCCTTACTCCTGGGCCATTCTTGATCTGAGCGATGAACCTATGATCATAGAAGTACCGGCTGTTACAGACAAAAGGTATTACGCATTACAACTGGTAGACCTGTATACGTTCAACTTCGGTTATATTGGCAGCAGAACCACTGGCGACGGGGCCGGCAGATATTTAATAACAGGCCCGGGGCAGCAACCAGATAAGCCGGAAGGCATCAGCGGCGTTATTTCTTCTGAAACAAGTCTTGTTACCTTACTCGGAAGAACAGAACTCAAAATGGCGCCTAATGATATTGCCAACGTAAAAAAAATACAGGATGGATTTAAGATTATCCCGCTGCATGAATACACCAAACAACCGGCGCCACCTGCGAAGAAATATGGGCTACCGATGCCCGTGTACAATTCGGTTGCAATGGGTTCTTATGCATTTATCGGATTGCTGAATAACCTGCTCCAGTATACCGCGCCTGTTCCGGAAGAAAAAGAAGTGCTGGAAAGATTTGCCAGGATTGGCGTACAGGCAGGTAAGCCATTCGACAGCGTTGCCTTCTCTCCTGCTATACTGGCGGCTATAAATGAAGGGGTAAAAAGTGCAGCGAAAGAGGTCGAAGAAGGTTCCAATAAAATCACCGATGCCTCCGATCTGTTCGGCACCAGGAATATGTTAAAGGGGGATTATTTCAAACGGGCATTGGGCGCCGCGGGAGGTTTATTTGGCAATACTAAAGAGGAAGCTGTTTATATCGGCAACAGGTCAGACAAAGCCGGTAACTTCCTCGAAGGAAAAAATAATTATACCTTACGCTTTCCGAAAGGCGAAACACCTCCCAGTAAATATTTCTGGAGTGTTACGCTGTATGAATTACCCAGCCGTTTCCTTGTAAAAAACCCGATCAACAGGTACTCCATCGGCGACCGTACCGCGGGCCTCAAATATGAACCCAACGGGGATCTCACGTTGTACCTGCAACATGAAGCGCCTTCAAAAGATAAAGTATCCAACTGGCTGCCAACACCCACCGGCTCATTTTATTACATCATCAGAATTTATGGTCCAGAGCATGCGCTGCTGAATGGCGAATGGAAAGCACCGCAACCCGAATTAACTAAATAAAATAATGCGACCGGCAGATGGAATAACTGCCGGCCGCATTTTTTATTGGTTTGTTATCAGACAACTACACTTTCCAATCCTTTCTGCAAAGCTGTTGCGCCGAACTCCGGCGAACTTAGGCCTTCCACACGGAAGGTGGTAACGTCGTGCAGACCAATAAATCCAAATATCCATTTCAGATAAGGTGCTGCATAATCCATTGCTTTCAACGGACCTTCAGAAAAAACGCCGCCGGATGCAATGGCCAGGTATACTTTTTTATTTTTTAATAACCCTTCGGGATGACCGCCACCATAGCTGAATGTTCTGCCGGCGCGTACAACATGATCAATCCAGGCTTTCAGCGCAGAGGGGATGCTAAAATTATAGATAGGTACACCAATCACAATAATGTCGGCAGCTTCCAGTTCCGCGATGGCTTCATCAGAGTGCTGTACAGCCGCTTTATATGCTTCGCTTTCGTTTCCCGGAGGAGCGAAAAACGCAGTGAGATGTGATTCTTCCAGGTGCGGATATTTTTTCTTTACGAGGTCCCGTTGGGTTACTGTGCTGCCGGGGTATTGCGTCTTTAATTTTTCAATGATGGCGCTGCTCAGCTGTGTGCTGTTGGATGCATCGCCCCGGGCGCTCGAAACAATTTCTAATATCTTTTTCATGATTTATTTTTTTTGCTACTGATGATATTGCAAAACTATCCATCTTTGTATTCGATTTACCCGGAGTATGCTAAAGGTTACCACTTACCTTTGGGTTAGCGCAGCCGCCAACAGCAAGAATTTCCGGGGAAGATAGATGCTAACGGCGCCCGTATTTATCACCGGCATAGATCCGTCGCAACCCATGATCAGGATGGCCGCGCAGCGTAACCAGGCATTTATCTCATCCGGCAAGACGGCCTCCTTACCACGGAACTAAAAATACCTGCTTCCGGGTATATAAACATAACCAGGTGCTGGGTACTTTTGCAAGTGGAACCATCATCTTAATTATGAAACGTATACTTACTTTTAGCTTCCTGATTTCCATTGTTTTGTTTTCCTGCAGTAAGGACGAAAAAGCAAAAGGCCCCAGCAATGAAGAAATCCTGACAAAGAAAATTGCGGACATCATTCCGCAAAAATATCTTGACACTTTAAAACTATTGGGACTGGATATTCACCAGGGCGTGAATCCACCCAATGTAGAAGGCCGCTATGAGATCGCACCACATAAACTGGATACCAGTAATATTGTGGGCGACCGCCCCGGAACATATTTCAGAGATGGGTTAGTATCTCTTTCGGAACAGAGTACAACAGATTACAGCATCAACCTTATCGGTAAAAATTTCATCAGCTACGCCGATACCAGCATTGCCACTGCTATTTCCGGCTCCGGTAACAACTTTACGGTATATGGCAAAGTGAAAGCGACAATTGGTACTTACTCCGCTGTATTCGCCCTGGTTTTTACCGGCGCCAAAGAAGGACAAGACCTGAAAAACGTGCGGGTAGCCATTATCAATGTCGATAACAGTCTTGGCGGAACCGGCATTTTTATCAAGGAGGGTACTGGTCGTATAAGCTTTGATGAAGATGGCACTTCACCGAAGGTAGCTGAAAAGGCCGACCCTGAAAGCGGCGGGCGCAGCGCACTTCTGAATACACTGGGGCATTTCCTGCAACAATAAAATAAACACAACTAAAAAATGAAAGGTGGCTTTACCGGCCACCTTTTTTGTGCCCTTACCCTTCGCCGGAAAAAAAATATTTGCTAAACCGAATGGTTATATATACTTTTACTAAACCATTTGGTTTAGTATTATGAAAGCAAGAAGAGATGTGTTCCAGGCCATCGCGGACCCTACGAGGCGCGCTATTATAGGCTTGCTGGCTCAGCAAACGCTTACCCTCAACACGGTAGCGGACAACTTCAACATGAGCCAGCCGGCCATATCAAAACATATGCGCATCCTCACGGAATGCGGACTGGTGATCATCGTAAAACAAGGAAGAGAAAGGCATTGCACCGCCAGTTTTAAAGCATTGAAAGAAGTGGAACAGTGGGCCGCACAATACCGCCGGTTCTGGACCAGCCGGCTGGATAAACTGGAACAACTATTGGACGAACCCGAATCATAGCTGTTTACTCCTTCTAAAATATTACACAATGGCAAGCTTCCAAAAGGTGTAGCTGCACACTAAAATAATTTTCACCCTTCTAAACTAAAGGACATGGAAAAAACAGGACAGATCATCTCTCCCGGCGCCATTCGCTTTGAGCGCAATTTGCCCGGTCCCATTGAAAAAGTATGGGCCTATCTCACCGAATCCGAAAAACGCGGCAAATGGCTTGCCAGCGGGGAAATGGACTTATTTGAAGGAGGCAGTGTTCATCTGCATTTTCTTCACCAGGAGCTTAGCCCGCTTCCGGATAATATTCCTGAAAAATACCGCGACATGAAAGATGGTCATCATTTTACAGGCACGGTATTAAAGGTGGAACCACTACGACTGCTGGTATTCACCTGGGAAGGCGGATCAGAAGTTACGATGGAGTTATCTGAAAAAGATGACCGCGTGCTATTAACGCTTACGCACCGCAACCTGGCCGACGACGTAAAAACCCGCAGCAGCGTGGGCGGTGGATGGCATACACACCTGGATATTTTAATCGCCAACCTCGAAGGCGTAACACCTCCCCCGTTTTGGAACACCCATACCAGGCTGGCCACAATATATGCTGATATGGTGTAGATGGATAGATGAAATCCGTCTGATGCGAATTACATTTACTCCAGTACCAGCCGGATTTCGTTATTCCTTTTCATATCAGTGCTAAGGTTCAGCGTTTTTGATTCTTTCCCAAACCGTATACGCAACTCCGCCGTGTTAGGAGGAATGGAACCCAGGTTATCTGCGGTAAACAATAGTATGTTCTCACCCGGCTGCAGCCGGATAGTAATTTGCTGTATAGCTTTTTTTACAGGGAAGCCGGTAACCACCCACTGGCCGTTCAACCGCAGCGAAATGCTGTCGCCGTCCTGCATCCGGGTATCTTTCAGTTCTAAAATAATATCAGCAGTGCGAACCGGTATAGTGGCTACAGGCACCGCTGTTCTTTTGATCACGTTACTGGTAAGGGTGTCTGTATTATTATCAGCAGAAGAGCGATAAATATTTGCTACCAGGAAGGTGGCCCAGGCATTGGAGCGGTCGCTGAAATCAAATCCATACGGTCTACCGTTAATGGTAGTACGAATACGGCCGGTATTGGGCGGAAGCCCGCCGTAGTTATCTGCAAAAAGAATAAAGTAGTTCCGGCCGGTGTCCAGCCGCGCTTTCAGGTGGCGGTTATGATCATTGATCTGTTCCCTGGCGAAGATCGTGTTGCCGTTGTGGAGAAGCGTAATAGTATCTTCATCATATTTCTCCTGATCTTCTATCTCCAGGGGGATCTCACTGTCTTTCGCCACGATGCTGTCGTAAATACCAAAATAGATCTGGCTCGTTTCCGGGTGCATGATCCGCTGCACGCTGGAATCGGGCAATGGCTTATTCCCGGCCTTTGTCAGTTTAAAATCTCCGCGGTACAGGAAGTCGCGCAGGGCCACTTTGGACTGTTCATAAATTTCGTCGTCGTCATCCAATCCGCGCATCCAGAAGCTGGCTTTGTTAATCCACATGCGGTTCAGCGAAATACTGTTATCCTTGTAATCCATTGTACCATTGAGGTACCACATCCAGATGCCGAGCTTATACGGTGTTTCCTGCAACGGATATTTGTTGCGGCCTATTCCTAACTGTCCGTCGTTTTTCTTTGCCAGCAGCAGTTCATAGATGCCCGTAAACTTTCCGTATTGCAAGGTGATCACCGCCGGGTACAGCACACCCTGCTGTGCCTCGCCAATATGCAGTTGCATGGTGATAGGTGTCTGGTTTCCCCAGGGGTGAAGGGCTGCTTTCCAGATGCCGGTCCATTTATCGGTTTGCGCGCCGGCAGTGTTGAGGATGGCGGTTAACAATACAATGAGTAAAAAGGATTTCAATTTCAATATGGTCATCATTATTTATGATTCACAATTTAATACTATTTTGGGCGGGTAACAGCGCGTTGAATGCGCCGTTGTAAAATAACTAAATTTAAACAGATAATGGAATACACAAAGGAATACGTTGCAAAAGAAGAGCATATCGATGTACAGGATATTATGGATGGGCTGTATTATCCGTTCTACATGGAGTATTGCCGCCACGACTATATCCGGGAAATACTCGGTTTTGATTTTGAGGAACAGGCGAGGAATGGTGTTTATATGGTTTTATCAGGCTATAAGATCCAGTTTTTAAGATCACTGAAGAAGGGAGATCAGTTCACAGTTACCTGTACGTTGTTTGCTGATCCATCCGGCGGGCCGCGACTGCATTTCAGGCAATCTATCCTCCTCAATGGAAAGGTGATGACCAAAGCGGTTTTTACAGGCACCTGTATCCCGGCATCCGGAGGCCGCCCTTATTTACCGGCATCGGTTATGGAGAAAATAGCGGGCGCCCCCGTGATCGACAGTTCAGAAGTGTAAACTTATCATCTGCAGATATAAAAAGCAAAGCGCCCTCATAATAAAGGCGCTTTGCTTTTTTCGTTTAAAGTATTAAATTGTTTGTGCTATAGTATCCTCGTTTTAAACAGAACAGATGAACAAACTCTTTGCGGCACTGTCGCTTTCCCTGCTGGCGTTGACGAGCGCCGGTCAATCTTCCCAACATGACCTGCAATTTAATCAACTGGCTGCCCGTTGGGATGAAGCCATACCACTTGGCAATGGTTTACTGGGTGCGCTGATCTGGCAAAAAGGCGATCACCTGAGACTTTCACTGGACAGGGCCGACCTCTGGGATATGCGCCCCATGAAAGGACTGCATCGCAAAGAATTCAGCTACCAATGGGTGATAGACCAGGTTAATAAAAAAGACTACAAGCCCGTACAACAATACCTGGATGCACCTTACGACCAGGAAGCCGCGCCTTCAAAAATCCCCGGAGGTGCGCTGGAATTTGACACCAGGAACTGGGGCGCCGTACAATCTGTTCATCTTACCCTTTCCAACGCATTATGTGAAGTTACATGGGCCGGTGGCGCACGCATGAAAACTTTTGTAGATGCTGTAAAGCCGCTGGGCTGGTTTCGTTTTGAAAATGTAAACGCTGATTTTGCGCCGCAGCTGCTGGCGCCTCAATACCAGGGCATCGTGAAAAATATAGCGGACCCGGTGGGCGGCGACGACCTGTCCCGGCTTGGTTACAAACAGGGCAGCATCCGGCAAACCGGCAACAGCATTACCTATCAACAGGAAGGCTGGGGCGGATTTAAATATGAAATCAATGTGCGCTGGAAGAAAATAAACGCTACCACCATAGAAGGCGTATGGAGTATTTCTTCACAATATCCAGGTAAACCGGTGAATGAACTGGCCGCAAAGGTAACGGCCAAAGCTGCTGCCAATGATTTCAACAAAGAACTGGCCACGCATAGCAGCTGGTGGCAACGCTTCTGGCATCAATCCGCTATTCATGTACCGGATACCTTACTCGAAAAACAATGGTACCTCGAACAATATAAGTTTGGCGCCGCCGCCAGAAAAAATGCGCCGCCCATTTCCCTCCAGGCTGTGTGGACCGCCGACAACGGCCGCATTGCGCCCTGGAAAGGCGACTACCACCACGATCTCAACACCCAGCTCAGTTACTGGCCCTCCTACAGCGCCAATCACCTCGATGAAGCAATGGGGTATATTAATCACCTCGAAGCCAACAAAGCAAATTACCTGCGCTATACCAAAATGTATTTTGGCGCTGACGGTCTTGCTGTACCAGGCGTTACTACGCTGGATGGCACTGAAATGGGCGGATGGATCCAGTACTCGCTCTCTCCCACCGTTTCGTCCTGGCTGGCCCAACACTACTACCTGCAATGGCGTTACAGCATGGATAAGCAATTCCTGAAAACAAAGGCCTACCCCTGGATAAAAGGCGCCGGGGCCTTCCTGGAAAATATTACCGTTAAAGACAACAACGGGCGCCGAAAACTGAAAATAAGTTCAAGCCCCGAAATAAACGACAATAGCCTGGATGCCTGGTTCCTCCAAAACACCAACTACGACCTGGCGCTGATGAAATTTACTTTCAGCAAAGCCGCAGAACTGGCCACCGTACTTGGATTGAGCAACGAGGCCGCACACTGGAATAAAATACTTTCGGAGTTTGGCGACTTCGCCCTCTCTCCCGGCAATGAACTGATGTTTGCCCCCGGCATGTCGTATAATCAATCGCACCGCCACTTCTCCCACATGATGGCCATTCACCCGCTGGGGCTGATCAAATGGGAAGACGGCGCCAAAGCACAAACGATTATCAAAAACACGATACACCTGGCCGACAGTATCGGGCCAGACTACTGGTGCGGCTACTCCTATGCGTGGATGGGCAATCTCAAAGCACGCGCGAAAGATGGCGCCGGAGCTGCGAAAGACCTTCAAACCTTTGCCCGCGCCTTCTGCTCTGTGAACAGCTTTCACCTGAACGGCGATCAAACCAGATCAGGGCTTTCAAAATTCCAGTACCGTCCTTTTACGCTGGAAGGTAACTTCGCCTTTGCCGCAGGACTACAGGAAATGCTGCTGCAAAGCTATGCCGGCTTTATAGAGATCATGCCCGCCATACCTGCCGCGTGGAACAATGTATCATTTGAGCAATTGCGCGCAGAAGGCGCTTTCCTGGTAAGTGCAAGGAAAGAGGGCAATCAGGTGGATGAAGTAAAGATTGTTGCGGAAAAAGGCGGACAAACCCGCTTAAAGCTGCCGTTTAAAACTTTCTTTGCTGCCAGCAATAAAGGATTTGTAGTAAATAGTTCGGAAGATGGATTCCTTTCTCTCACAGCGGTTCCCGGAGCGGTGCTGGTGCTGAAGAATGGATATGAATAAGATAGTTACAGGGCTACGGCTAACAATGTTAGCTGTAGCCCATTATTGAAAGAGTATATTATTCCTGCGGCTTTTGTTAACCGGATGTTCTATTTCCCATTTTTCGGAAAAATATTTACCACACTCTTTGAGATATTTATAATACAGGTATTCTGTTTCAAAACTCAGCAGCAGTTCATAGCTGGGTCTGTATTCCACCATAAAAACCTCCAGCGCCGGCGATTGCAGCCCCGTGATCTTCTTTACCAGCGCTTTATTAAAACGGTGATCAATGTACTTTTCCCGTTCTTCCCGCTCCAGGAAACGCCTGAAGTTCTCCATCCGCTTAATTTTTTTCATGCTGAAAAGCGCATCCAGGCTAATACCCACGCCCATTCCGCTGCCGCCACTGGTAAGGTACTCCGGCGAATAGTCGAACACTTTGCGGTATTCATTGCGGAACTCCGCGGAATCCTGCCCGTAGCTGCGCGGACGCGCAGCGGATACTTCTACCTCACGTAAAGAATGAATATCTACATGCAGGCTCATGTCGAACGTGCGGTTAACCGGGATCTCTTTTACGGCAAATTTCATAGTGGCTTTCCCCTGGTAGGAGAAACTGATAGAATCACTGGCAGGCAATATAATACTGTAATGACCCGCCGAATCGGTAACAGTGCCGGCCCCGGAGTTACTCTTCACACTTACGCCCGCCATCCCGAAACGGGCCGTACGGTCGTATACAGTGCCGCGGACCCGCACCTGCCCGGCGGATGCCAGGTGAAGCGAGACGAATACTATCAATATAAATATCCTTTGTAAAAATTTGCTCATTTCCATCTCAATCTAAGACAGGATAGAAACATAAGCAAGCATAGCCTCAATTATTAACAATTTTCTATGTTTTAATGATGCGGCTGCCGGATTACCTTCCTGCCGGATATTACCCCCCGCAATGTTTTGCTATTAGCAATCCTATCGTATATTTGGCAGGAAAATTGAGCCAAAGGACCCAAAAAAAGTAAACCAGGCTTATGTACGAAGTAAACCCACTGACAGATGCACTGAAGAGAGGCAACCTGTCAGCAGCAAAAGAACGGATCGATCAAGGTGAAAAATTACCCAAAGACCTGTCATCTTACGACAAAAAACAAATCTATGATACCCTCATCAGGGCAAAAGCCTTTGAACTCATCGATACCCTGGTAAAAGACCGGATCATAGAAACGGATATTTATGAGTATGAAAAATTTGAGGAGACCATCTTCCCCGGCCTGTTCAGATACCTGGGCAATGAGCCGGCAGACCTGGACTTTCTTACTTCCTTCGTTGGAAAACTGGATAATATCAACGATGCCCTCCAGGATAAAACACTGTTAAGTGTTGCCTTTGACAACTCCGCTCCCATTGAACATATTAAAATACTGGTAGCAGCAGGCTGTAATGTCCATTACAAAGATAATTACGATCAAAACTACCTGTATAAGATCGTCCGCGAATATGCGATCAAAGAAGATAAAGGCGTGGCTTACCTGGAATACCTTATCGGCGAAGGATTAGACCCCAATGCAGGAAATATCGTAAAGGAAACACCGCTGCATCTGGCCATCAGTAAATGGCAGGAAAAATATATCGACTTATTCCTGCAAAACGGCGCAGACCTGAATCAACCGGGAAAAGACGGCGAAACAGCTTTCTATGCGGCCATCGTACACCAGGTGTGTAATGCGGAACGGTATGAGAAGCTGGCCGCCTATGCTCCGGTGGATTTCGATATTGCCAACAAAAACGGGGAAACTGTTTTTTGTGGCGCTATGCGTATGCGCAGGCAGGGCTCTCCATCAGAAGTACAGCTTTTGAAAGCATTGATCCGCGATGGCGCCGATATTTACCAGACCTCTCCTTACTATGCAAAAGATAAAGCGGCGCTTGACTGGATCGCGGAACACTCCGCAGATGTTTTACAGGCAGTGCTGGAAACAGGTGCGATAGAAGTAGACCGCCGGGATGACGAAGGCAATACCCTTCTTCATAAAGTGTGTGCCTACAACGTAAACTATGAGCAGGAAGCGGCCAGGCAACTTTACCGCAAGGCAAAACTGCTGATAGAACACGGAGCAGATGTAAATGCCACCAACGATCTTGATCAGCGGCCAATAGACCTTGCCGGTCAGGACAACCTGAAATCAAAAACAGTAGAGTTACTCTTAAAAAATAAAGCGTAGTACCATGTCCATGTCTTTTATTATTGCCTGTGAAAGCGGCAAACGTAAAATAGCAGAAATTTTACTTGCCAACAACGAGGTAGATGTTACCTACACCGATGAGAAAGGAAGGACCGCCCTGCATTACGCTGCACATCACGGTTACCTGGATATTGCAAAGCTGTTGCTGGACGCCGGCGCAGATCTCGACTACGAAGATCATAACGGGGAAACACCTTTTTACTTTTCCTGCCTGCAAAAACAAAAACAAACCGCGCTGTTCCTGCTGGAAAAAGGCGCACGTATTGATATCAACGACCTCCAGGGAAACAGCCTGTTACACCTTACCGCTAAAACCGGTCAGAAGGAACTGATAGAAAAACTCCTGGAAAAAGGCGTTACTGTTGACCCGGAAAACAACCAGGCCGAAACGCCCCTGCTCATTGCCTCCGCCTGGCGCAATAAAGAAGTGGTGCAAACGCTCATTGATCATGGCGCCGATGTGAATACCACCAATAAAACCGGCGACAGCCCGCTTATAGTGGCGGTACGGTCCAAAAACCTGGCAATGGCCGATGCACTGGTTCAAAATAATGCCAATGTAAATCATACCAATCACGCGGGGGAATCCGCACTGCTGATCGCCTGCTATGATACCAACCGGGCGCTGACCAACCTGCTTGTGCAGCACGGCGCTGATGTACTGATCACCTCTAAAAACGGTCTTTCCCCGATCTGGTACGCCTGCGCCAATAATCAAAAAGAGATCGTCACCCTTTTCCTTGATAAGGGCATTGATGTTAATTTCAGTCAGCCGCTCTCCGCAGATACCGCCAGTATGAACAGCTACCTGGATTGGGTGGAAAGCGCTTCCAGTCTTTCTATGGACAGCGCCTTTACCCTCAATCACACCTATAGCTACGGTGGCGAAAGCCTGTTACATGTAGCCGCTAAAAATGGCCATCTCAGCATGGTAAAGCTGTTGCTGGAGCGCGGCGCCAACGTAAATATCCAGGATGAATCAGGGAATACTGCCCTGCATTACGCCGCTTCCAATGGTAAAAAGGATATCGTAAAATACCTGCTGGAACAACACGCAGATGTATCTGTTGTTAATACCAAAGAACAAAAGGCCATTGATTACGCCTCCATAAAAGGCTACAATGAAATTGCCGCCCTGTTGCTCAGTTATAATTCCCCCGAAGCAAAAGTGGTAAAAAACGGGGCGCCTCCGGCCGGAGCGCCTGCCGGGAAAAGCATGGCAGATAAGAAACAGGCTTTACTTGACCTGAAAGAACTGCTCGATGCAGGCATTCTTTCCGCCGCTGAATTTGACGAGGAGAAGGCGAAGATCTTGAAAGGATAATTCCATTCCGGCTACAATAAATACCAAACCGGCTACAGCGTTCAGGCAGCATCTGCACACCTTTGTATTGTTATTACATCATTAAGAATTCATCTTTTTAAAATAACAATACAATATGAAAACAATTTTCATCACGGGTGCTTCAGCCGGATTGGGTAAAGCCACTGCAAAATTATTCCTGTCGAAAGGCTGGCGGGTAATTGCCACCATGCGCTCACCGGAAAAAGAAACGGAACTGAGTCAATCCGAAAATGTAATCCTGTTGCCACTGGATGTTACCAATGCCGGGCAGGTAGAGGCCACCGTGAAAGCAGCCTCGGAGCTGGCCGATATAGATGTGGTATTCAACAACGCCGGATACGGATTGGTGGGCGCACTGGAAGCCAGTACAGAACAACAGATCACCGCACAGATTGACACCAACCTTACCGGTGTGATAAGGGTTACCAAAGCTTTTATTCCTCATTTTAAGAAGAAGGGAAGCGGTTTGTTTATTACCACTACTTCCGTTTTTGGTATCATCTCCAACCCGCTTTCCAGTGTATACAATGCTACCAAATGGGCGCTGGAAGGCTGGAGCGAAAGTATTTCCTATGAACTGGCCCAATTCAATATAGGCATCAAAACAGTGGCGCCGGGTGGTATTAAAAGCAATTATATGAACGTGATGCAGATAGCCGGTCATCAGGATTATGACGCATTGATGAACCGTATGTCTGCCGTATTTTCAGAGGGGATGCTGACTTTCACCGAACCGGGAATAATTGCCGCCACGGTGTATGAAGCCGCCACAGATGGTAAAAACCAGCTAACCTACCTGGCCGGGGAAGATGCGAAAATACTGGTGGATAAAAGGAACCGGGAAGGAGCAGATGGCTACAGGATCAGCATGACCAAACTGATGCAACCCTGACCATTTAATGTTTAACTTTGCAGGACCCCCTGTTCTCCGGGGGCTCCTGTCATAATCCGGGTGTATGAAAAAAGAAGAAAGAAATCCTCCTCATATATTTAATTCCATTTCAGCGTTGCACCAGGCGCTGGGACTTCCTAAACCATTGCATCCTTTGCTGAGCCTTGTAGACTACAGTGATATCAAAGCCGATATCACAGAAATCGGGAAAGGAATGATCCTGAATTTCTATAAGATATCCTACAAAAAAGATTTCAAAGGCAGGATAAAATACGGGCAGGGACATTATGATTTTGATGAGGGTGGACTATCGTTTGTACTGCCCGGACAGGTGATTGCTGCCAGCGCGGAAGAAGCTAACTACGGCGGATATACACTGTTATTCCACCCTGATTTTATCAGGAACTACCCGCTGGGTAAAAGCATTAAAAACTATGGCTTTTTCTCCTACGCTGCATCGGAAGCATTGTATCTCTCCGAAAAAGAGAAAGAAATCATTACTGGTATCTTTAAAAATATTGGTCATGAATTATCCTTATCGATCGATCATTTCAGCCAGGATATCATCCTGTCACAGATAGAGCAACTGCTCAATTACAGCAACCGTTTTTACAGCCGGCAGTTCATTACCAGGAAAGCCCTGCACAACGATCTGCTGGCGGAACTGGAAGCCCTGCTCACTGATTACTTTAACAATGATGAGGCATTGATGAATGGAATACCTTCCGTTCAATACCTGTCGGACAAACTACAGGTGTCCCAACGCTATTTAAGCGATATGCTTCGTCAGCTTACCGGGCAAAACACGCAGCAATACATCCACCACCACCTCATTGAAAAAGCAAAAGAGATATTAAGCTCCGGAAATCTTACTATTGCCGAAATAGCCTACAGGCTGGGCTTTGAACATCCGCAGTCTTTCAACAAACTCTTTAAGAAAAAAACGAATGTGTCGCCACTTGCATTCCGGCAGTCCTTTCATTAGGAGCGCTTATTTGCTTTCCGACCATAGCGCAATTTAAGCGGGCTCATAAAAAATAACTACCTTTAGCGCGTAACCATAGGCTATGCGCAATGCTATCGTAAAAAGAACAGCTATAAAGACATTGAAAATTATTTCAATATCAATCGCTGCTATCTTTCTTTTATTATTTTTGCTTCCCGTTCTTTTTCCAACGGCCATCTCCAATAAAATAAAAACATGGACCAATAATAGTATTACCGGGGATCTGAACTTCTCCCGTGCACGGCTGTCGTTTTTCAACCATTTTCCCTCGCTGACGCTTACCCTCTACGATTTTAGCTTAAAGGGCGCCGCTCCTTTTAAACAGGATACCCTGATAGCGGCCAACGAGGTAGCACTTGGTGTGAACCTGTCCAGCATTTTTTCCAGCGCCATCAACATCGATGAAATTTACCTGACCCGGGGAGATATTCACGTATTGGTAGATGCCGCAGGACATCCGAATTATAATGTATACAAATCCGCGCCAGCCACCGCCGCCAGCAAAGCCGACAGCGGCAGCGCCTCCCTGAAAATAGAACGCATACAGCTGGAAAACTGCAACATCATTTATGATGACCAGTCCCTGCCCATGTACATCCAGGCCAAAGATGTGAACTATACCGGTAAAGGCGATCTGAGCAAAGCGCAGTTCGACCTGCACTCACGGGTTAGCATCGGCGCCTTTGACCTAACCTATGCGGGTACCTCCTATATCCTGTCGAAAAAATTAAACGGAGAACTGATCACCAAGATCAACACCAACTCCCTTGACCTGATTTTTGAAAAGAATGACCTGAAACTGAATGAGCTACCGGTACGATTGAACGGCTCCTTCGGATTCCTGAAAAACGGCTACCGGATGGATTTCCGCCTTAGTTCGATGGAATCAGGCCTGCATGCCATTTTCAGCGCACTCCCCGCGGAATACGTGACCTGGATGAATAAAACAGATATACAGGGAACCGCCGATGTGAATGCCAGCCTGATCGGGCAATACATCGCGGAAACCAACACCATGCCCGATGTAACCTTCAACATGAAAGTAAGGGAAGGCATAATTACCAATGACAAAGCCCCTGCTCCAATAAAGCATCTCTTCCTCAATTTCCAGTCGAGGCTGCCACAGCTTAACCCCGACAGCCTTTATATCAATGTGGATTCTATCTTCTTTAATATTGATAAAGATTATTTCAGCTCTGTGATCCGTGTACAGGGACTTGCCACACCCGACATTCACGTAAAGCTGAATACCGACATCGACCTGGAAAAATGGAACAAGGCGATAGGCGGACAATCCTTTGATATGAAAGGGAGGCTGCAGGCACACCTGCAGGCCGATGGCAGGTATGCCAAAGGTGTTGTATACCGCGGCCTCCGCAAGCAGGCGGATACGGTGATCACCAGCGTTCCCGCATTCAGCCTGAAGTCCACCCTGCGGAATGGCTACTTCAAATTCACGTCCATGCCACAGGCGCTCAATAATATCAGCTTCAATGTGGACGCCGGCTGCCCGGATAACGACTACGCACATACGTATCTCAACATTGCCGACATCAACGCGGATATGCTGAGTAACTACATCAAAGGTTTCTTCCGGCTTCACAACGCGCAGGAACCAGTGATTGATGCGCAGCTCGCATCGGTATTACATCTCGGCGATATCAAACAGTTTTATAAAATGGACAGCCTGGATGTAACCGGCGATCTGAATATCAACATCGTCACAAAAGGCAGCTATGTACCCGCAAAAAGACTGTTTCCCGTTACCACAGCCAAACTGGCCATGAATAACGGTACCGTACAAACGAAATACTACCCCCAGCCTATTCAGAAAATAAATGTAGACGCCACCATTACCAATACCACCGGCACCATGCGCTCCCTGCAGGTAGATCTCAAACCGGTGGCCTTTGAGTTTGAAGGACAACCCTTCATGCTAAAGGCCGATCTCAATAACTTTGATGATCTCCGGTATAACATTACTTCCAACGGTATCATCGACCTCGGCAAAATATATAAGGTGTTTGCATTGCAGGGCTACGATGTACAGGGCTTTATAAAAACCGACCTCTCACTGCGCGGCACGCAAAGCGATGCCACCGCCGGCAGGTACAATAAATTAAACAATAAAGGTTCGCTGGTGGTGAGGAATATTGTTTTAACCGCCGAACTATTCCCGCTGCCATTCAATATTAAAAACGGCGTTTTCCGTTTCGACCAGGACAAAATGTGGTTCGATCAGTTCAATGCCAGCTATGGCAAATCGTTTATTACGCTGAATGGCTTTCTCAGCAATGTAATCGGTTATGCTACACAGAAAAATCAAACGCTGCATGGCACATTCGATCTGAAAAGCAATTACATCCTGGTGGATGAACTGATGGTGAACGGCGACACGAAAACTGCCGGCAAGCCCGCCACTACGCCCTCCGGCGTTGTAATGGTACCCGCTAACCTGTCGCTGGTACTGAATGCAGCCGTGAATAAAATAAACTTCCAGGGCATCGCCATCGACAGCTTCCGCGGACAGCTCAATGTAGACAGCAACAAAGTACGCCTGAGTAAAACGGGCTTCTCTGTTATTGGCGCACCGGTAGAAATGGAAGCCACGTATGTAAGTATTCAGCCTAAGAAAGCAACATTCGACTATCACATCAGCGCAAAAGAATTTGATATAAAACGGGCCTACAACGAAATAAAGATCTTTCATGATATCGCCTCCTCCGCATCCAGCGCCAGCGGCATAGTGGGACTTGATTACCAGCTTAGCGGTAAACTGGATGAAAACATGCACCCGGTGTACCCTTCCCTGAAAGGAGAAGGCGTACTGTCTGTGAAGAAAATAAAGATGAAAGGCTTTAAACTGTTCAACGCCATGAGCAGCTCTACCGGCAAAGACGAAGTGAAAGATCCCGACCTCTCTAAAATAGATATTAAGTCGACCATCAAAAATAATATCATCACCATTGCCAGGACAAAAATGCGGGTAGCCGGCTTCCGCCCACGCTTTGAGGGACAGGTGAGTCTTGATGGGAAACTGAACCTGAAGGGCCGCCTGGGACTGCCGCCCCTTGGCATCTTCGGTATACCCTTCAACGTTACCGGCACACAGAGCAATCCCAAAGTGCAGCTACGCAAGGGTTCCGGAAAAGATAACCTCGACGAAACGGCAGATCCTGATGAGACGCAAAATTGAGGATGCGCCAGCTATGTTATAAACTGCCTTGTTAGTTCTCTTTGAAGATCCGTGCAAGTTCCTCCTGGAGGTGATCTTCCCGGAGATTTTGTGCAATGATCTTACCGGTGGGATCAATCAGGAAATTAGCGGGAATGGAACGGATGCCATATTGTTGCGCCACCACGTTATCCCAGCCTTTGAGATCCGACACCTGTGGCCATGTCAGCTGATCACTTTCTATTGCTTTCAGCCAGGCGTCTTTCTGGCCGGGCATATCCAGCGATACGCCCAATACGGTAAATCCTTTCTCTTTGTATTTATTGTAGGCTTTCAGCACGTTGGGGTTTTCCTTGCGGCAGGGGCCACACCAGCTGGCCCAGAAATCAAGTAATACATAGTTGCCCCTGAATGAGGAGAGCTTTACTGCTTTGCCATCGGGGGCGTATTGTGTAAAGTCGGGCGCCAGCTTGCCCATTTCTGTGTTTGTTCTGGAGGCGAGTAAAACCGGGATTCTTTTTCCCAGGGGAGAATTTTTCAGATGGGGGGCCAGGCGTTCATATGCCTTCCCTGCTGCTGCAGCCATTCCAGGATGGGCGGCTGCCTGGGTAAGACTCACCACGCTGAGATAAGATGCCGGGTGTTTTTGGGCAAACTCCAGGTAAACCTGGTACGACTCCGTAAGTAGCTGGTTTTCGCGCGCTACGAAAGCATCATATACTTTTTTGTCTTTCTGCCGGGCTTCCGGCAGCGCTTCAAATTCTTTTGTCAGCGCAGTAAACTGCTCATCATTTTTTTTCAGCATAGACCGTAGCACCGCCTGCTGATCGTTTACAGGCGAGCCTTTGATCACAATGTTTTTCAGTGAATCACGGGATTCCACGGTAAAGGCGGCGGGTTCCAGGTATAGCCTCACGTAGTCCATTTGTTGGCCCGCTGTCAATCGCTGCACATAGGGATTCTGGTTAAGAAATAACCCTGTGTAAACCGGGTATTCCAGTTTTCCCCTGAAAACAAAACGGCCATCTGTCACCATTGTGGAATCTGTGATCCGTTGATCTTCCACCTGGTAAACAAGATAAATTTTGTCGCCATTATGCAAACCATCTACCTTTCCGCTCAGCTCAAAGTGATCCTGGGCGTGGAGGGAAAAAGGGTATACACTGATAAGCAACAATAATAATTTGCGCATAGGATGTTATTTTAACGTTTATGGGTAACCGGTAGTTGAATATTCTGTTGAACCATTCTGTTCTTTCCAATACTATCTGTTTACTTAACTTAAAAATAATGATAATAAGTGATTCCTATAAAAAAATAAACAGCTATCAAACATTGCTATATCACGTTAGGAATGCCAATAATATTTTTTAATGATGAATATTCTTATTAATTTCATCGCCGTGAAAATAACCATATATGAAACCCGGAAAACCCAGATCCTTTTTCATTGATCACTTATTGTTATAGTTGTTGCACCGTTGTTGGCTCCTAAACTTATATCCTGCAGGATTATCAGGTAATTATTTATTTATTCTTCACCCTCAAATTTTAATCAAATGGGGCTTATCGTTTTTTATGAAGGCAACAATGCCACCCAGAACATTGTACAAACAGTAGAAGACGTTCCCGGCCAGGATTTCGAGCCGGTACATAATGATGGAATCCGTTCCTTAAGACTATATGGTGTAAGGCCAGGTTGCAGCATCAGGGCATCTGATTTACCAGACGGATCTGTGAACGATGACTTCTGCATTATTAATGTAAAAAAGGATTCACCTGAGTATTTGGTGAATATTTTTGAACGAAGCTATGAAGATGAATTTGTGGTGGTAACACTCATACCGAGCAAAGGCATTAATGGCAAAGTAGCCCGTGTAAAAATAAACTGATAAATGAAAACAGCCGGCTCTCCATATCAGGGCCGGCTGTTCTGTTAGTACATTTCCTCTGCATACTCTACGGCTTCTTCCGCCGGTGGATGAAATTCCTTTTCACTTTTTGCAATAACTATGGTAGCCACGCCATTCCCTATAATGTTAGTGATGGCACGCGCTTCGCTCATAAATTTGTCTACGCCCAACAGGAAAGCAAGCCCTTCTACCGGAATTTTATGAATAGCCGTAAGTGTGGAAGCCAATACTATAAAGCCGCTGCCGGTTACGCCTGCGGCGCCTTTCGAGGTAACCATCAGTATTCCTATAATAGTGAGGATTTCCCCGATAGCGAGATGTACATCATATAGCTGGGCAATAAAAATAACAGACATCGACAGGTAAATAGAGGTACCATCCAGGTTAAAGGAATAGCCGGTTGGCACTACCAGTCCTACTACCGATTTACTGCAACCCATTTTTTCCAGCTTCAGCATGATAGAAGGCAAGGCCGATTCTGAAGAGGAAGTACCCAGTACCAGTAAAAGTTCTTCCCTGATATATTTAAGAAAACGCCAGATGCTCATTTTATAGTACTTCAAAATACCACCGAGTACCAGGAAAATGAAAACGGCCATCGTCAGGTATACAGTGCCCATTAATTTGGCCAGTGGTACCAATGTATGCAAACCGAACTTGCCAACGGTATAGGCCATTCCTCCGAAAGCCCCCAGCGGAGCCAGGTACATCACATACTTCAGTGCCTTGAAAACCAGTTTGGAGAGTTTACCCAGGCCCCTGATCACCACCAGCCGGTATTTCGAGTAATTGAGCAATACCCCGATGATGATAGCGGCTACCAATACCTGCAGCGTCATATTACTCAGAAAGAAGGAAAGCCAGTCGAAACTCTTTGCTGCACCGGAAGTATATTTGGAAGCATTTTCAATTTGCAGGCTCGACTTATCAATTTTTCCCGGCTTGATCAATAATGCCATCAACACACCGGCGGCCAGTGAAATAGTGGAAACTACCTCAAAATAAAGAAGCGACTTAACACCAATACGACCCACTTTTTTCAGATCATCCATTCCGCTGATGCCCAAAACAATGGTCAGGAAAATAATCGGCGCAATAAACAGCTTGATAATATCGATAAAGGTTTTTCCTATGATTTCCATCTTTACACCGGTGGCAGGCGCCAGGCTGCCTAATAATACTCCGGCAATAATAGCAATGAGCACCCAAAAGGTGAGATTGGTAAAGATCCTGGTGTACAAACTCCGTTTTACGGCTGCTTCCGGCTGATACGATGCTATATCTTCGTGCATGGATGCTATCAATTTAAAATTCCCGTCAAGTAACGAAATTTTAGCCGCTTATTTTAGCACCGGTCGTATATTTATTTTACTGGATTTGATTGCCCCCCATTTTATAACCCGCCGGTTTCAATAATGGAAATGATTTGTTGCCGTGCCTGTTTGGATTCAGGTAAGTTAACGAGCATCCAGTCGTGCACCATACCCGGATACTCCACATAAATAAACTGTACCTCTTCCGGATCGATCATTTTCTTCAGTTTGCGCGCGTCTGCCACCAGGATTTCCCGGGTCCCCACAAAAACAGAAATATGCTCCAATCCCTTAAACGAACCATAGATGGGGCTAAGCAGGTAATGGTCCAGCGGCGCATTGCCGGCATAGATCCTGCCGGCCTGTAAAAGCCCTTCCAGTCCTATAAAGGGATCCTGCGTAATGATTTCATGTATTTCAGGATTACTGAGACTGATATCCAGCCAGGGCGAAAGCAGGATCAGCTGCCCTGGCTGCGGCAGCTGTTCCTTTACCAATAACTGGCATAAAGCCAATGCCAGGCCGCCTCCTGAAGAGTCGCCCATAACAATCAGATCTTCCTTTGCTACTTTTTCAAGTAGTTCTTTGTAAAGCGCCAGGACCATATTAAACGTATCCTCAAAGGTAAAGTCCGGGGCTAACGGATAATCCGGCGCAGAAACGGTGCAATGTGTGGCCGCGATCAATCTGGTCATGAATGACCAGTGGTGAGAGGTAAAGCGTTGTACATAAGCGCCCCCATGCAAATACAGAATATGCTTCCGCCCTCTCCCGGCGCGGGATTGCAGGGTAAAAACAGGATGGTCGTTTATCAGACGTTTATCCACTACACAAAATTTGTATACCTTAGCTGTTGGTTCCGGACTACTATAAAAATTTTGCCTGCCTGCGGCCAGCAGTGTTTTTAAAAAATGCTTCTTCCCGATTAACCGGAGAAAAAAAGCGAATAATTTACTTTGTATACTGGCCAAATTGATCTGTTTTAAATATGACAGCGGTGTTGCTGGCATAATATTTACAATCGGTAAGGTATGCCTAATATTCAAACAAACGACTTCTGGCTCCGCCTGGATAATGCAGCAAAAATTTATCCGGCAATCAAGGATAAAGAGTTGACCTCTGTTTTCCGCGTGGCTGTTGTATTAAAAGACCGGGTCAAGGCAAAGGCCATGCTGGAAGCCGTTAATGAAATTGAGAACCGTTTCCCCTATTATAAAGTAACACTTAAAGCAGGCTTTTTCTGGTATTACCTCGAACAGCAACACGGCCCCATCCCGGTAGAGGCAGATTTGGGGACACCCTGCCGCGCCTTCAAAAAACGGGAACTGATGTTCCGCATACTGGTAAAGGAAAATAAGATCAGCGTTGAATTTTCGCACATCCTGACAGATGGCACCGGGGCGTTTGAATTTCTGAAGACATTACTACTGGTGTATTTTGAAAAATGCTCTATTCCGCTTGCTGATAAACCGGAATTTTATGATCCCGGGAAAAAGCCGGCGCCGGAAGAATATGAAGATGCCTATAGCAGGTATTTTAAAAAGATTGATGCGCCGCATATAAAAACGCCCGGCGCGTTTCATGTTCCCTTCTCTTTAAAAGGAAAACCCAGGTTCAGTGTGCTTACGGCCATCATGCCTATAGCCCAGCTTTCAAAAAAGGCAAAGGCGCTGGGAGTGAGCCTCACCGTATATCTCACCGCTGTTTATCTCCACGCACTCCAGCAAATTCACGAACAGCAACCCCGGTTAAAAAAGAATATCAACAGGAAAATATTACGTATTGAAGTGCCCCTTAACCTGCGCAAGTTGTATCCCACACAGTCTATGAGAAACTTCTCGCTGTATATACTTCCACAGATTGATCTCCGGCTGGGACATTATACGTTTGAGGAGATCGTTAAAACAGTATATCACCAGATGCAACTGGAAACCGATCAGAAGCTGATCAATAAAATGATTTCGCGCAATGTGGGCGGTGAACGCAATACGCTTGTCAGGAATATCCCGCTTTTCCTGAAATCACTGTTCCTTTCCAGGCTGTATATTATTGGCACGAAGCAATATAGTGGTGTGGTAACCAACCTGGGAAAGATAGACCTCGGCGCGGATGCCAATCACCTGATTAAGCAGTTTATATTTATAGCGCCGCCGCCCAACAAGGTATTGAGAGTAAATTGCGGCGTTGCCGGATTTGGCGACAACCTCGTATTAAGCTTTGGTAATATCACTACATCCAAAGAACTGGAAAGATATTTTCTGACATTTTTAACGCATCAGGGCATCGCTGTTAAAATAATAAATTCGTGACCATATGAAGTATTGTAATAACTGTGGCGTAATACTGGAAGATGATATGCAGGTATGTCCGCTGTGTGGTTACGAAGCCGGTACAAGCAGCGCAAGCCCTGGACCCCTTGACAATAGCAGGAATACAGCAATGCAACCGGCTGCAACGCTCACCAGGCAGCAAAAGAAACTGGTGTGGGAAATTGTATCCCTGGTGCTGATTTCCTCCATTGTGGCAGCGCTGCTCATCAATCTTATTATAAATAAAACCATTTCCTGGTCGGAATATCCCGTGGCTGTTTGTCTTACTATTTTCTCGTATGTTTCTTTCTTTGCCTTCTGGTCTGGTAGCAGTACGGCCCGTATGCTGGGAGGATTTATCACTTCAGCGGTTCTTTTACTGCTGCTGGATGCGTTTACCGGCGGGCTCAGCTGGGCTGCCACCATCGCGATTCCTGTACTACTGGTAGCCAGTCTTATTACCGCCATTTTGCTTGACGTCATCCGGCGTACGCTTTCGAAAGGTGTGAATCTTATTGCCTATGCGTTTATTGGCAGCGCGGTATTGTGCGTAGCCATAGAAGGCATACTGTCTTTTTACCACACCGGGAAGATTCGCCTGGAATGGAGCCTCATTGTTTGTTTATGCGTGCTATTGGTGGCTATTGCTTTATTATTCCTGCACTTCCGGTTAAAGAAAGGCAGGAGCCTGGAAAAAACTTTTCACCGTTAATTACAGTTTATATACTTCGCTGCCTGCCAGCAGGAATTTTGCGGTCTGGTATGGGGATTGTTGTAAGTTTGATCCGGAAGTTCACCGTATAAATTCTTCACCATATGAAACAAAGCGCCGGCATTTTGCTCCTCCGTTCTGCTGACAACGGGCCTGAGTTTTTCCTGGTACATCCGGGTGGTCCTTTTTTTGCAAAGAAAGACGCCGGCTGGTGGACCGTTCCCAAAGGAGAAATTATGCCGGGCGAAGATCCGCTAAACACTGCTGTCAGGGAGTTTGAAGAAGAAACCGGTTATAAGCCGGCTCCTCCTTTCACCCGGCTTACCTCCATTACGCAAAAAGGTGGCAAGCAGGTACATTGCTGGGCTGCATTCGGCAACCCCGATCCTGCGAAAATAGTAAGCAATACATTTGAAATAGAGTGGCCTCCTAAAAGCGGGAAGCACAAAACCTATCCTGAAATAGACAAAGCCGGTTGGTTTACCTCGCAGGAGGCCGTAAAGCTGATCAATGAAAAACAGGTGCCGTTTTTGGAAGAAGTATTGCAGCTGGGATTTACGGCTTTATAAAAACCCGGCAAGATGGGGCCGGGCTTCCCTATTTATACGATCGTATTGAGCACACCACCATTCTCTTTAAAATTTTAATGTCTGAAATACTTCCACAGGTAAGCAGAAATATTCTTAATCAGCACCTGCGCTTCGTTATCATCTGTCCAGCGCTGATCTTTATTATTTTTGGTGCCCACATAAAAAACATATTCCCCACGCGGTTCATTTACCAGTATCACTTCGGACCTGGACGCATCCAGTGAACCGGTTTTATGCGCGGCCTGCACATAAGGCGGAATAGCCGACAGGCCGGTTTCATCATAATATCCGTGGGTCATTAACCGGTACATCCGTTCGGAAGCTGCTTTGCTGATCACCTCTCCATTACGGATCTTCACCAGCAGGGTAGCCATTTCGCGGGGGGTAGTCATGCCCCAGCCATATACCTTCCAGATTTCCGCGCGCCCGGGAGTGCGGGAATTTACCCGGGTAACCGCAAGTCCATATTGCTCCATCAGCTCATTGATGCGTTGCCCCCCTCCTGCCAGCAACTGGTTCCAGATGGAAGCAGTATTATCGCTGTAAGACATCATCAGCGCCAGCAGCACACTCAACTCCGTAGCGGTGCTGTCTTTAAAGAACTGCATCAGTCCCGATCCGCCATATTTAATGGAATCCCGGTAAATCAGCGGCTGATGATACTTCAGCTCGCCCTTCTCAATTTTATCAAACATGCCCACGAGGATAGGAATTTTCACAATGCTGGCCGTAGGAAAAATAGTATCGGCATTGATCGCTGCATACCTGCCGGTTCTCAGGTTCTTCACATACACCCCTACATCACCGTGAAACCCGGTGATGATATCCTTCAACCCCTTTTCAAGTTTACGGTCTTCCTGCGAAAAAGCCAGTGCAGGAATTAATATCAGTAACAGCAACCATTTATGCATATGTAAGGAAATGTTTGCTTTAAAGTAGCGAATTTACTTTAAACAGGCATCTGGAATATTCGTAAGCTTTATGCCCTTTGTACTATAAGAATGGCAGAAATACCCCCTGAAGATTTCACAAATTGCCACCCTGATTAATAAGTTTATGGACTATTTTTGAGACGCTGATGAGCATTCCGAAAGAATGTTCCATTTTTATAAATCCGGCGCATCAAAAAGAAAAGCTATTAAACATAAAACCGTTAGTTATGAAAGCAAAAAAAATCTGGGCCAATTTCAGTGTCCAGAATTTAGAACGAACCACTAAATTCTATCAACAACTTGGGTTTAAATCAAACGGAGCGTCGGAGCAACTGACCAGCTTCTTCTTTGGTGAAGAAAACTTTATCATCCATTTCTTTTTGAAGGATGTACTTGAACCCGCCATAATGGGACCAATAATTGATACCAAAGCAGGAAATGAAATTATATTCACCCTTTCTGCTGATACAAAGGAAGAAGTTGATAATTGGGAGAAAGAGGTGCAGCAGGCGGGGGGAACAATCGTTTCCAGGCCGGAAGAGTTTGGAAAGGGTTATTATGGCTTCGTGTTTGCTGATCCTGATGGTCATAAGTTTAATGTATTTCACATGTAGTATCAATATTGTCCGGCTGAACCAGCCAGGTAAAAAAGTAAGGGGTGCTGTTGGGAGCACCCTTTTTGTTATTTTGTCGTTGCTATCCTGCTTTTTTGCAGCAGGTACAAAACCACTTGCTATGAAACCGCTTCAAACATCGCCGGGGAATGCAGCAGTAGAAGAAATCCTTAACCGGTATGACGAAAATATTTCGGCATTGGCATTTCAGCTCCGGGTGTTTTTACTGGAGCATCTTGAAAACATTACTGAGCAGGCCGACCAGCCGGCGAACATCGTGGGCTATGGCTACGGCCCCGGGTATAAAGATATGATCTGTACTATTATGCTGTCCAAAAAAGGCGTGAAACTGGGCTTTTATAAAGGCTCGGAGCTGCCCGACCCGGCTCATCTGCTCACAGGAACAGGTAAAGTGCATAAATTTGTGGAGATCCGTTCAGTAAAAGACATCCGGGAACCCGCGTTGAAAAATTTATTGAACGAGGCGATTAAAGCTCATCAGGATCGCCAACGCCATCAGATTTGAAAACTTTTTCTTACCTTAATGAAGTCTCCCTCAAAAGTAAACCATATGCTATGAAACAAGCGAATAGCAAATCCTCTTCGAATCAACCCCAGGGGCGTTCTGTTGCCGGAAACCTGGCTGGGTCAGGAGGCATATCCCTGCCGGCAGTACCATCCCAGTTTTCAGCACAACAAGTAGTTCAGCGTGCGTACGACGGTTCCCGGAGTATGCAGGATAAAAAAGTGCAGGACCTGCTCAAAGATCTGGGTGAAATATTTGAGGGATTACATAATGAACGTTCTAAAGAATATCAGAAATTTAAGAGGATGATCGAATCAGGAAGGGATTATGACCAAATGGAGATCACTAACATACTATTGGGAGAGCCTGAAGAAGACCAGGAGGAAGGAAATGAAGAAGACCTGGAAGAAGAAGGTGAAGAAAACGAGGAAGGTGAAGAAAACGAGGAATGGGAAGAAAACGAGGAATGGGAAGAAGAGCAGGACTTTTATGATTACCAGGAACCAGTAAAAGAAAGTAAACCAGCAGCGAAAGGAGTCGAAAAAGAGAAAGAAAGCAGTAAAGCGGAAATGAAGGATGAAGGGGAAAAATTTGTCATTGTAAAACCGATCACCATTGATTTTAAAGCGGTGGTACTTTGGGCAGGTACTCAGTTAACAGAGTTTCAGATAACAGCCATCAAAAACGCCGCAATAGGCCATTCCGACCCTGATGTGGATCAGGGAGGTGCAGAGGGGTGGTCAAAGACCGTCTTTAGTAAGGTACGGTTTCACCCGGATGAGGATATGGACAACCTTCACAAAGGAAACGTCAAAGATAGCGGGGTGCAACAGGCCGTGGAACAGGAAAGCATACATGCCAAACAGGTAAACGACATCGTTAAAATATTAGGCTCCCTGGGAGCGCATGTACAAGTATTCCGCCCCGCTGATAACCTTTTGATACGACGGGAAAATCCCTATATTCAAAATAGCTGGATACCATATGCAGGTGATTTTTCCAATGTTCAGCCATTTATTGACAAATCCGCTAAAACCGTCCTGGTTACTGTCGGGCACGGATTTCCTACGGGCAGAACCAACTTCCCGGCACAAGGCATGCTTCTACAATCCGAGATCCAGCAAAAATTAAAGCTCCAGTCAGATGGCAATGCAGTCATGTATATTCCCTTACAGTGCTATCCCGGCATGGCTGTTAAGGAAGGGTCAAAGATAGGCTGGCATTCCAGGAGTATTCCCTCCGACCAGGTATCCAGTGATGGCGAAATGCGGCAATGGGTAGAGTGGCAATTATTAAAAGAAGTATACGAATGGTTGAATGCGTAGAGACTCCCCTTTCTTGACCGGAATTCTAAATTTCTCATTTTTATGCCACCCTGCAAAAGTGATCATTTTCAATAATTGTGCACATGAGATATACCCGTTACTTCGCAGATGCCTCTGCAATACTTCGGATATGGGTATCTCATGGACTATCCATGCACTATCTATACACTCCTCATGCACTCCTCATGCACTCCTCATGCACTGTTAATGCACTATCCATGCACTATCCCCCCTTCATATGGGTGAGATCGCTTACTCATACTCCTGCTTCGTTAACCTGTATTGATAAACGCTTTTATAAATATCGTCTACTTTATACTGGTCCACCAGCTCCCCTTCTTTTACCAGGCCGTTATTGATTAAAGTCCTTTCCGATGCACCGTTATCTGTAAAAACTGTAGCAAAAATTTCATGAAGATGCAGGGTCCCTTTTCTGATAGAAAAATGAAGGCCCGAAGGATTCCTGGCCCCCCTTCACCCGTTTTAAATAAAATCATGTCTCTAATAGATACCAAATGCTACGTTATGAAGCTAATTCCACCCAAATGGAGTCCTTTCCTGCAAGGACTGCTGCTCTTCTTTTGGCTTAATCAGCCGGTTGTTTTTGCGCAGGGGCAAAAACAGGTAACCCTGAAAAGCGGGAATGCCGCCATCAGCCTGGCAGACATCTTCAAAGCCATCCGGCAGCAAACCGGTTACACCGTTTTTTATAACAACCTTATTCTGAACGATAAGGAAAAAATGAAAGTGGACTTCAACGGAAGCGATTTACCGGCAGTACTTAATACGGTATTGAAAGATAAAAATATCGAGTGGACATTTAACGATACCTATATTATCCTGAAGAAGAAAGATAATGCTGCTTCACCTTCCCCTAAACAGGAAAAGCTGCAGGGCAGGGTTACGGACGATACCGGCCAGCCCTTAGCCAGGGCGTCGGTGCGGATTAAAAATACAACGGCGGCGGCGGTTACAGATGCTAACGGAAATTTCTCCATCGCCCTGCCGGAACCCACCGGCACTTTACAGATCGGCTTTATTGGGTATGAGCCGCTGGAAGTACCGGTTAACGACCTGCACTTCCAGGATATCAAATTAAAGCCCGCTAACAGCGGCCTCAATGAAGTAATTGTGATCGGCTATGGCACTACCACGCGTAGAGACCTCACCGGATCTGTAGGCAAGGCCAATGTGGAAGACATGCAGAAAGCCCCCGTAGCCTCTTTCGACCAGGCACTGGCCGGGCGCATTGCCGGCGTGGAAGTAAGCTCCAACGACGGACAGCCGGGCGCCGCCTCCAAAATTGTGGTAAGGGGAAGCTCCGTGAGCCAGGATGGTTCTCCCCTGTTTGTAATAGACGGCTTCCCCATTGAAAATATGGATATCAACTCCATCAACCCAAATGATATCGCCTCCCTGGAAGTACTCAAAGATGCTTCTTCTATCGCCATTTACGGTGCAAGAGGCGCCAACGGCGTTATCATCATCAATACAAAAAGAGGGAAACCAGGCCCCCCAAGAGTTACTTACAGCTATGCACTGGGCATGCAGCAAATCACAAAGAAAATGGAGATGCTCAGCCCTTACGAATTTGTAAAACTACAACTCGAACTGGATAGTATCAGGAGTACACCCGGCACACCAGTCAATACCAATGCACTCATTTACCTCGATCCTGCGCACGGCATTACACTGGACTCCTATAAAAACAATCCGGGATACGATTGGCAGGACCTGCTGGTGCAAACCGGTCTTACCCAAAACCATTCCCTGAATATCAGCGCCGGCACCGCAGACACCCGGTATTCCATCAGTGGCAACTATTACGACCAGAAAGGAATTATCATCAATACCGGCCTGAAAAGATATGACGGCAAATTCACGCTTGATCAACGGCTGAATAAAAACATACGGATGGGCATCACCGCCGGATATTCCAATTCCACGTCTTATGGCACCATACCTGCCGCAGCTGCCAGCGGCGGCGTAGTTCAGGGCATGTGGCAATACCGGCCAGTTTCCGGCGTGGGCAACCAGGACCTGCTTAATGAAGTAATCGACAGCCTTGCACTGGAAGATTTCAACAACGGCACCTCCAATGCCACCCTGGGGAATAACCTTGTAAATCCGTTACTCCAGGCGCAGAATGAATACCGGAAAAGCATCAACAACACGGGCACTATTAATGCCTTCCTGGAATATACCTTCCTGAAAAAATTCAGGTTGAAAATTTCCGGCGGTTATAACGCCACCAACCTGAAATCCGAAACCTTTTATAACTCACAAACACAACAGGGCAATTTATTCAGAAACAAAGCAGGCGCTGTACCAAATGTGAACGGTATTAACGGTACTATCAACAATCAGCTGAACAGTAATTATCTCAGTGAAAATATCCTGAACTATAGAACTACGATCGGGAAAAAACATATGATTGATGCGCTGGCAGGTTTCACCTATCAATATGCTACTAACAACTATACCGGTTTCAGATCCATCAATGTGCCACAGTCGACCGAATACCTGGGCATTAAAAGCATTGGTGGCGGCACCGCCGCTTCGCCCAATTCAGGCGGTTCGCGCTGGCAGATCTTCTCTTTTTTAGGGCGGCTGAATTATGCCTTTGAAGATAAATACCTGTTCACCGCCACCGCGCGCTCCGATGGCTCTTCAAAATTCGCAGCAGGCAAGCAATGGGGATACTTCCCTTCCGGCGCCTTTGCCTGGAGATTTACGGAAGAATCTTTCGCAGCGGGCTTACGGTCGGTACTGAACGATGGTAAGTTCAGGGCCAGTTACGGCAGCGTGGGCAACAACAAGGTGGGCGACTTCAGCTACCTGGCTACCCTGGCCGGCGGCACACAGTTCGGTTATCCCTTCAACAACTCCTATACGAGAGGTACCGTACCTTTTGGAAACGGTAACGCCAACCTCACCTGGGAAACCACTACAGAACTGGATCTCGGGCTGAACCTCAGCTTCTTCAACGACCGGATCTCCGTGGATGCAGATTATTACAACCGGAAAACAAAAAACTTCCTGCTGCTGGTGCAAATTCCATATTTAGCCGGTTACAGTATCACTTCTTTCAATACCCAATACCAAAACACCGGGGAAATCAGCAATAAAGGTTTTGAACTCACCATCAACACCGTTAATATCAAAGGAAAAAACTTCAACTGGAGCAGTAGCTTCAATATTAGTTTTAATAAAGGAAAGATTGTTAAATTTTATGACGGCTTTGAAGTAATGCAAACACGCTACGATCTTCCTGGTGGTAACAGCACCACCGGCTGGATTGCCAAAGTAGATGCACCCATCTCGCAGTTTTATGGCTATAAATGGGCCGGCGTATATCAATACGATGATTTTGTTAAACAAGGCAATGGCAAATATATCCTGAAAAACGGCTTACCCGGCTATGCTACCGGTATTCAGCCCGGCGATCCGAAATACCAGGATATTAACGGCGATGGCGTAGTGGATGTAAACGACCAAACTACGCTGGGTAGCCCGCTTCCTATTCATACCGGCGGGTTCTCCAATAATTTTAACTATAAAAATTTCTACCTGAATATTTTCCTGCAATGGAGTTATGGCAATGAAATACTAAACGCCAACAGGATGGCCTTTGCTTCCACCGGTGGCTATTTCCCGAATGGCAACCAGTTTGCAGAGTACGCCAACCGGTGGACCCCAACCAATCCTACCAACGATGTGCCCAGGGCATTATACAACAACAGGGGCGATGCCGGCAGCTCTACGCCGAAAGTAACCTCCCGCTACATAGAAGATGGCTCCTTCCTGCGGCTCAAGACTATTTCGCTGGGATATGACCTTCCACCCGAACTTATCCGCCGCGCAGGCTTCAAAGGATTGAGAGCATATGTAGCAGCGCAGAATATTCTCACTATCACTAAATACTCCGGCATTGATCCGGAGGTGTCGTCTTTCAGGGTACAAAACCCTGCCAATGCACCGGGAAACACCCCCGGCGTTACCGCCACCAGCGGTACCGGTTATACGTTCCTGCAACCAAGCAGCAGTTACTCCGCCTTATCCGGCGGACTCGATTATACGGCTTATCCACGCGCATTTACACTCAGTTTTGGTATTACCGCTACTTTCTGATTCCATGTTTAAAATGTTGTTATGAAAAACTTGCAGCAATTACTACTTCCACTCATATGCATACTCGCAGTTTCCTGTAAGATGGATGTAACGCTCGATCCTCCCACCTTCCGCCCTATCACGTTTACCACCGAAGCGCAGCTGGATGAACAGGTGGCCGGCATGTACAATATCCTCCAGCAGGACCCGGTGTATGGCTTTGGGTTATGGGGCTACATTAACGCCGGCGCCGATGAGAGCTTCCGCAGCAACGCCAGTTATACCGTTACGCTCACGGAGTTTTACCATATCAGTAATACCGAACAGAATGTACTGCTGCTATGGCGGAATTTATACAAGGGTATTGAAGATGCCAACGTGATCCTCGATGTGGCCGACAAACCACAGATGGATGAAACCAAACGTTCGCAGATTAAAGGACAGGCCCGCTTCCTGAGGGCTTACTACTTCTACCTGCTGGTGACCCATTTCGGGGATGTGCCGCTCAAAACAATGCTGGCCACAGAGCTGGGTACCAATTATAATCTCCCCCGTACCCCATCAAAAGATATTTATTCTTTTATTGTGAAAGAAATGATAGCAGCCGATAGCCTCGTACCCAAAATGGCACAGGTAAACACGCCTACCATTGTTACACAATCTGCCGTGGAAGCCATTCTCGCAAGGGTGTACCTCAAAATGGCCGGTAACCCCATGAATGACGCAGCGCGTTATAAAGATGCCCTGTTCTGGGCACAAAAGCTGATCAATTCAAATGCACACAGTTTAATCAGTTCACCACATCCGCTTTATCCCAATACCCCGGCATATGCCCGCCTCTTCATCAACAAGATGCAGAATAATATGAATGATAACGGCGCCACGGAAAGCATCTGGGATGCCGCATTCTTATCCAAATCAAATGTTACCGGCACCTATGCAGGCACCGGCTACCTCGTTACGCAACAGCTGGGTGCTGTAATGGGCGTATATTGCCCCGATGCAGGCATTACAGGTGTGAATGGCTATTCGCCCGGCACTTACCGGGTACATCCGGGTTTATACAACCTGTATGGCCCCGGCGATCAGCGGAGAGACTGGGCCATTGCACCCTATGTATATAAAAGCGCCGCCACCACCCGGTATTACACCCTCACTGTAAACATCAGCGGCGATGGTACCGGCGCTACCGCCACGGCTTATACCAATGCACAGGGCGCCATTACATCTGTGGTAATCGATAACCCCGGCAGCGGCTACACCTCCGCTCCGGCCATCAGCTTTACTTCTTACGGTACCAATTCATCTACCAACCCATCTGTTACAGCGCCCAATGAAGCCGTAGCTACAGCCACCGTAAGCGGCGGGAAACTCACGGCTATCAACGTGGTATCCGGCGGAGTGGGTTATCCAACAACATACGACCGCTGTGTAGGTAAATGGAGAAGGGAATATGAAATTAACCTGCCGCCAAGCCGCCTGCAGAATAATACTTCCTGCAACTTCCCCATCATGCGTTATGCAGATGTGCTATTGATGGCGGCGGAAGCGGAGCTGAAAGCCAATGGCAGCACGGGCGCTACAGCACTGGAATATTATAACCAGGTGAGAAGACGCGCCTACGGCTACCCGCCCAACACACCTGTGCCGGGCTTTGATGCCACCACGCTCACCATGCAGGATATCATGGATGAACGCTCCCGCGAACTCTGTTTTGAAGGCATCCGCCGGCAGGACCTGATACGCTGGGGCAAAATGACGCAGGCCATGCAGCAGGTGCTTACCAACAACGACAACTATGCGCCCACCAACTACGTTACGCCCGCAGGAGTGGCTGCTACCAATTTCCTGGTTGATCCTCAAAAGTATTCCCTGTTGCCGATTCCCGGCAGTGAAATAGTACTGGACCAGGTGTTAACACAAAACCCCGGATGGCAATAAAAAAACTGATTAAACAAAATAGTATGAGATCCATTATGTATTACTTCCTCGTTGCTGTTATGTTTACCGGCTGTCGCAGAAACGAAGCAACCATGCCGGAGTTCAACGTGAACACCGATCAGCTGGCCTACCAGGCAGGCGACTCCGTTACATTTTATATCTCCGGCAATGCCGGCGCTATTGTTTTCTTCTCCGGCGAAACCGGCAAAGCATACGAAAACCGTAACCGGAAGTTGATGCCCGGTGTGGAACGCCTCGTATTCCAAACATCCATGCAGCAAGGCCCCGTGCCGCCAAAGTCCTGCCCGGATTCCCTGCAGCTGCTGATCTCCACCAACCTGGAAGGCTATGATGCGGAACATATCAGCAAAGCCACCTGGACAAATATCACCAGCCGTAACAGCAAATGGCCCAAGTCGCTGTCCACCGGCTTTACAACCTCCGATTCTATCGATATATCAGATTTCAATAAGGCAGATAACGTAAACATCGCCTTCCGTGTGCTGAATAAAAAAACCGGTACGATGCCACAAAGAAAATGGGTGATACAAAACCTTTCCCTCTATAATAGCCTGCCCGACAGTACCAACACCCCGCTATTTACAAGTTTTGCCAACACCGGCTGGGTACAGGCCAGCCTGCTTAACAACAGCCAACCGGGAACAACCGAAAATAACTATAAAGGCTTCAACGCCTGGAACGTAGGTACCTGGAACGTTTCTACGGCCGATAGCATCCGTAACAGCAACGGCATTCCCATCAGGAACGCCTACCCTGTTACGTTCGATCCGGGTACCAATATTGACAATGAGGATAACGACGACTGGCTCATTACTTCGTCCATCGACTTAAAAACCACCAAACCCGATGTTGGTGTAGTAGTACAGAATGAAGTAGCGCTGAAATCGGCCACCTACAAATATGCTTTCAAAAAAGCAGGTACCTACCAGGTTACCTTTGTAGCTACTAATAACAGCCTGGAAGACAGTAAGAGCCAGGTGAAACAGCTGACATTAAAAATTCTACCCTGACATAAAATATGAACCGATCTTTTCTTCCGGCCATCATGGCGCTGCTACTCTTTTCGCAAACACTTTTTGCACAGGTAACGCCTGCCGGTAGCTGGCTGCTTCAGGACGCATCAAAAGTGCCACAGCCCGGCGCCGCAATAGCACAACCCGGTTTCGCTACCAATAGCTGGTATCCTGCCGTTGTACCCGGAACAGTACTCACCACGCTGGTACACAACAACGTATACCCGGAACCGTTATATGGCGAAAACAACCGCCCCGGCAGGATTCCCGAAACTCTCTGCCGCACCAACTGGTGGTACCGCACGGAAATGAAAATACCGGCATCTTACAAAAATAAAAATACCTGGCTGCACTTTAATGGTATTAACTACACCGCACAGGTATGGGTAAATGGAAAGCATATCGGGGAGATACGTGGCGCCTTTGCCCGGGGCATCTTTGATATTACAAGTGCCGTAAAGCCCGGAGAAACGGCGGCCATAGCAGTATTAATATCGCCGCAACCCAACCCCGGCGTGCCACACGAACATACCATTGCGCAGGGCATGGGTAAAAATGGCGGCATCAGCGCAATGGATGGCCCTACGTTCCTATGTGCTATGGGCTGGGACTGGATCCCTGCCATCCGCGACCGGAACACCGGCATCTGGCAATCCGTATATCTCAACGCCACCGGCCCCGTACTTGTAAAAGATCCGCTGGTAACTACCCATCTTCCACTGCCCGCACTGAATACAGCGGATGTAAAAATTGCCGCCACCGTACAAAATATAACTGACCAGCCGCAACAGGGTATCCTGAATGGCGCCTTCGGCAACGTTACTTTCAGCGAACCCGTGGAGTTGCCTCCTCACAGCAGCAAGCGGATCACCTTTAACCCCGCCACACTGCCACAGCTAAAAGTAAAACAACCTAAACTCTGGTGGCCCAATGGCTACGGCCCGCAAAATTTATATACCCTGCAACTACAATTTAATATGCAGGGCAAAGTATCAGATGAACAACAACTTGATTTTGGTATCCGTGAAATCAGCTACACCACACCGGCCTCAGAAGATCTTACCATTTCAGTGAATGGCGTAAAAGTTTTCTGCAAAGGCGGCAACTGGGGCATGGATGAAGCCATGAAACGTATTCCAGCAGAACGACTGGAAACACAGATCCGCATGCATCAGCAGGCCCATTACAATATCATCCGCAACTGGGTAGGCCAGAGTACCAGCGAAGACCTGTATGCGCTCTGCGATAAATATGGCCTCATGATATGGGATGAGTTCTTCCAGCCCAATCCCTCCGATGGCCCCGACCCCGCAGATATCAATTTGTACCTCGCCAACGTACGGGAAAAAATGCTGCGCTTCCGTAATCATCCGTCTATTATACTTTGGTGCGCACGTAATGAAGGCAACCCGCCTAAAGTAATAGACGATTCATTACGCAGCCTCATAGCCGAACTGGAACCGCTGCGGCTGTACCAGCCCAGTTCTACTTCCGGCCGCGGCGTACACTCCGGCGGTCCGTATTATACCCGTAAACCCGCTGAGTATTATGTTTTCACGGAATCTTTCAAAACAGAGATCGGCAGCTTCTCTATTCCAACAATGGAATCGGTGCAGGGCATGATGCCGCAGCAAGACTGGGAAGTAATCAACGACGATTGGGCCGAACACGACCTGGCTACGAAATATTACCGCAACATGATCGCCAAACGCTTTGGCGAAGTAGCCAACCTGGCCGACTTTGTAAGAAAATCACAACTCGCCAATTATGAGTCGTACCGCGCTATGTATGAAGGCCGCAATGCAAAAATGTTTAATCCATCCACCGGGGTCATTACCTGGATGAGCAATCCCGCACAGCCAAGTTTTGTATGGCAGCTGTATCACCACGACCTGGAGCCTAATGCTGCCCTGTTTGCCGTTCAAAAAGCCTGCGAACCAATACATATCCAGCTGAACGAAAAAGAAGGAAATATCCAGGTGATCAACAACGGGCCGGCCACCTTAAAAAACGCGCGCGCACATCTTACTATATTCAACGCAGATGGCACACCAGTGTTGCAACAGGATTATAACGTAACGGCCTTACCAGCCGTGGCAACAGATCTTGGGCTGGTGCAATGGCCCGCTGATATATCGCCGGTGCATTTTGTAAAACTAACCTTACACGATGCCACGGGCACGCTGCTCTCCGATAACTTCTACTGGAACACACTTCCATTAGGATCAGACCAGCTTACGGGCCTCGAAAAGATACCAGTGGTGACCCTCACGGCAACGGTTAAACGCCGCCGTGTGCAAAACAAATGTTTGCTGGAGGTGAGCCTGCATAACCCATCTACGCACATCGCGGTAATGGCGCACCTGCAGCTGCACCGGCAAGGCGGCGGCAGGGTGCTGCCCGTTTTCTATTCAGATAATTATGTTTCGCTGTGTCCCAATGAAACAAAAACAATTAAGATAGAAGCCAGCGAAGCAGCCCTGCAAGGCAACAAGCCACTGGTGTTGGTGGACGGCTTCAATGTAAATATAAAAGCACACAACGATCCGGATGCAGCCATTGCGCTGAATGAAAACGCACAGGTAAGCCATTGGCCCATCACTCATTTGCCCAGGCCCGACAGCACCACACAAAAAAAATAACTCATGTTTACATCAAGGCGCAACTTCCTGAAAATTACCACCCTTAGTAGTGCAGGCTTGCTGTTACCACCCATCACCGCATGGGCGGGCGTGTATAAAGACGAACTGACAACCTTGAGTGAACAGCTGCTGGAACAATGGGGCGAAAGCCTGCTGGCATTGCAGGTAAACCAGCCGCAGGTACGCGGATTGCACGGTGGTATTTTGTGCCCCGCCTGCGCCACCATACATGGCCGCTGCGGTGATGCTATCTTCCCGTTATTATATCTTGCCAACAAAAGAAAAGCACAACAGTATGTAGATGCGGCCATCCGTTTGTACAACTGGATGGAAAACATGGTAAGCACGCCCGACGGCGCCTGGGTAAACGAAGTAAGCGTAAGCGACTGGAAAGGTATCACGGTGTTTGGCGCTACCAGCCTGGCGGAAGCGCTGATCCACTTTGAACATCTGCTGGATAAACCCACCCAACAGCAATGGAAAAACCGGTTACAAAAAGCAGGTGATTATCTCTATAAAAATTTTACTGTTAACACCGGGAATATCAATTACCCTATCGCCGGCAGTTATGCTTTATGCCTGATAGGTACCTATCTCCAACAACCCCATTTTATTACCAAAGGCAAAAGCCTCGCAAAGGAATGCCTCGCCTGGTTTACCGCCAATGGCCTGATATATGGGGAAGGTAAACCGGCGCCGGAGAAAAGCGCGAAAGGCTGTTACTCGGTGGACCTGGGCTATAACGTAGAAGAATCCCTTCCTTCGCTGGTGCTGTATGCAAAACTAATGAATGACACTGCCCTGCTGGACAAGCTGACGCACTCCTTAAAAGCCCACCTGGAATTTATGCTGCCCGATGGCGGCTGGGATAACAGCTGGGGAACCAGGAATTTTAAATGGACATACTGGGGCAGCAGAACCAGTGATGGTTGTCAGCCGGCTTATGCCCTGATGGCTGACACTGATCCCGCATTTTACAAAGCAGCGCTGCAAAATACCCGGCTGCTGGCGCAATGCACGCATAACAGGTTATTACATGGCGGCCCTCATTATGTGCAACACGGGGTGTTGCCCTGTGTAAGTCATTCGCTGGCGCATAGCAAAGCATTAACCACAGTTTTGCTTCAGGCTACAGCTATAAAAGATACTACCGCCCCGCTCCCACGTGAACGCATATACGGCGTGAAGTCATTCCCCGAAATTAATACCTGGCTGATCTCCACTCATAAATGGCGCGGCACCATCACCGGGTACGACCAGGAATATTCTATGAAAGGCGGTCATGCTACCGGCGGCGCTTTATCCATGCTCTGGCATGAAGATATTGGTCCCCTCCTTGTTGCCAGTATGAACCGGTACCAGATGGTAGAGAGCTTCAACATGCAACGGGATAATGATCCGCAGTCCATTTGCTTTACGCCCGGCTTTAAAATAGTGGCAGGTACGCAGCTGTACCAGCACACCAATGATCTGAAGTCTGCCATTGACTACCGGGACACCACCAGCCAGATAATGTTTAACACGCATTCACTACTGGTAGATGAAAACCAGTTACCGGCTGCTTCGCCGGAATGTGCGGTCAGTTATGTTTTTGAGAAAGAGGTGTTTCATATTCACGCTGCCGCGAAAAACGAAAAGGCCGTTTATAGTTTACCCGTTATCAGTACGCACAACGAACCCGTCACATTGCTTTCCGGAAACAAACTGGAAATACGCAAAGCGGATAGTATTGTGGAGATAAGCGCCAGCGCTCCCATAAAAATAACCCGCGCATTAACGGATCGTGCTTTCAATTTTGTACCCGGGCTCGAAGCCATTCCACTACTATTTGAAACGAATAATATCGACATAAAAATTTCTGTAAGACCACGCACATGAAAAAAGTATCCTTACTGATCAGCGCTGCCTTGTATATTGTTATGCCCGCAATGGCACAAGCCAGGTTCGATAAATTCAGGGAACAGGCCATTACGGATGTTCATCCACAGGGCTGGCTGAAAGAATTCCTGCTCCGGCAGCGCAGCGGTCTTACAGGGCATCCGGAAGTATTATCATATCCGTTCAATTCCTGCTTATGGGCAGGCGTTATTGACCGGGTAGGCGAACAACACGGCGCCAACTGGTGGCGATATGAACAAACCGCCTACTACAGTGATGGCATCCTCCGGTTGGGTTACTTATTAAATGATACCGCACTCGTAAATAAGGCGCGCGCCGGTATTAACTATACGCTGGCGCATGTACAATCCAATGGTCGCCTGGGCCCGGAGCTGTTCGCCAGTCAATGGCCTATCGCTGTTTACTTCCGGGTGTTACAGGCAGAATATGCCGCCACCGGCGATCAGCGGATCATTGCTGCCCTGCACAAACATTACCTCAGCTATACGCCCGAAGAAATAGGCAATGCCAAACGTGCCATTGTAAACATCGAAGGCATGTTGTGGACCTATGGTAAAACCAACGATCCACAACTGCTGGCGCTTGCAGAAGCAGCTTATGCCAAAGGCGGTTTTGAACTGAATATGCAAACGGCTTCGAGCCCGGATACCCTGGTGCTGCACGGCGTTACCTATATGGAAATGGCCAAGCTGCCTGCCATCCTGTATACTTACACCGGTAAAAAACTGTACCTCGATGCAGCGCTGAATGCCCTGTATAAGTTGGACCGTGATCATATGTTACCCGATGGCATTCCCAGCTCCAACGAATTCCTCGCGGGCAAAGATCCGTTGCAGAGTCATGAAACCTGTGATATCACCGACTATACCTGGGCAGTGGGTTACCTGCTGATGGCCACCGGCGATGGCGGCTGGGCCGATAAACTGGAAAAGGCCATCTTCAACGCCGGACCAGGCGCGGTATCCAAAGACTTTAAAAATCTTCAGTACTTCTCCAGTGTTAACCAGGTTATCGCCACGGGGCAGTCCAACCATAATAAATTTGCGCATGGCTCTACCTGGATGGCTTACTGGCCCTGTCATGAAACGGAATGTTGCGCCGGTAATGTACATCGTTTTATGCCCAACTACGCCGCGCGCATGTGGCTGCGCGACACCGCGGGAGGCCCGGTGGCAGCGCTTTACGGCCCATCCGTCGAAACGCTTGAGTACAAAGGACATCCACTTACCATTACCGAAAGCACCCGATACCCTTTTGCGGATCAGTTGCAGTTTACCTTTCAGATGCAGCACCACATCACCATGCCTTTCACCTTTCGCATCCCCGGCTGGTGTAAATCAGCTGTGGTGAGCATCAATGGAAAAAAATACAATGGCGCATTAATGCCTGGTTCCTTTGTAACCCTGCACCGGAAATTCCGTAACAACGACCAAATCAATATACAATTCCCTATGCAGCCGCAGCTGGTACAGTGGGGCCAGTGGGGCGTTACCGTAGAACGCGGCCCTTTATTATACGCGTATCCCGTTCCGGAAAAAGTAACCACAGACACTGCTACCTATGCTAATCTCGGTGGCAAAAGATCAGCAGATCCTGGTTTTCCCGCGCTGGATATCCGTCCTGCCGGCCCCTGGAACTATGCGCTGCTGGCGCATCCCGCGCAATGGCAGGTAACAGAAAGCAACAGTAATACTTATCCCTTTGAAACAGCCGCTGTTACCATAAAGGTACCGGCCAGGAAAATTAACGACTGGCATTTATCAGAAAACCGTTACACACCCTCTTTACCAACACCGGGTTCCTTCCACTATGAAACAACGACCGATACCATCACCCTGGTGCCGTATGGCACTACCAGGCTACGCATGACGGTATTCCCGGTGATCCCTTAATACATTAAACCCTTGTAACTATGACTATCACAAACATCTCTCTTTTAGAAACTACAGCAGGTACCACCGCTAATGAACATTGTAATCTGCTGGGATATTATACGCCGGGCGACGGCGGCGGCGGAGACTTTTACTGGCAGCCCGCCAATACCACCGGCGATAACCGCGGCACCATCATCGTGGTGGCCGGCGCCGGCAGATGGCTCCGGGTAGACACCAATCTCTTTAACGTAAAATGGTTTGGCGCAAAAGGCAATGCCTCCACGGATGATACCGTGGCCATTCAGAAATGCATTGATACCGCTGCCAACGGAAGGATCATTTATTTTCCAAAAGGCAATTACAAAATAACCGCACAGATCAATCTTAAAACAGGACAAACCTATACCGGCGAACAAGGCGACTATGGCATAGTAGACTCCCCCACACCTACCATCCTGGACTTTACCACCGCCACCGGCAACATCCATTGTCTCAATTTCGACGCCACCATCGGCGCTACAGGACCCACTATCAGGAACCTCACGCTTAATTGCGGCGAAGCCCTTACCGGCATCCGCTATTACAGCACCAACTATTCCAACTGCTACCGCCCCACCCTGCAAAATGTAGATATACGCCTGAAAGAAATTGCCGATCCCACGCAAACATGCGTCTGGTGGGAACCTGTTTACCTCGGCACCATCGACCGGTGCCTGCTTCGCGGCGGCAGAATAGGCGTAAAACTCATCGGGTGTTTCATGAACCGTATCATCAATGTAACCACCCAGCAAGGCATTTATAACAACGGCAATCCGCCGGTGGCAGCCATCTATACCAGGCAAACCAGGGCCGGCAAAGCAGGTCAGTACATAGGCGGCCGGAACTTAATAGAAACATCGGAGCCGCTCATCATTTCGCCCGATGCCAACAGCGTAATGATTGATACCGACGGCGGCCTGATCATCCGCGACACTGCCCTGGAAGTAAACAACGGCAGCAGCACCGGCGCCGCAGCCAAAGCATTGATATGGATGCATAAAGACGGTACGCAATCGCCCTTCCGGTCGGACCTCCTGCTGGAAAGAGGCGCTGTATTGAACACCGCCGCTGCCACCGGCGCCAACAACGGCAGGGCGCAATACGGCGTCCTCGTGGAAGCGGGGATGTTTACGCGGATCGTGGCCAGGGGCGTTTCGTTTAAGGATAACCCCGTGGTGATCACCAACGCCGGCAACACCGGGCTGGCTACCTCCGGCACCGATTTCCAGCGACTGGATGTACAAGGCAACGATTTCGCTACCGCGTATTATTCGGAGTATACCGGGTGGAAGCCTGCCACTGCCTATGCAGCCGGGCAAACCGTACAAAACGGGCTGAATGTATATATCGCAGCAACAGCCGGGACCTCTGATGTTGCAGGCGGCCCCACCGGCACAGGCGCCGGCATCACCGACGGTACCGTGATATGGAATTTTGTAAAAGAAAACACCGGCCCCTTCCCGTTAAAACGTTACCGCGAAACCAACAACGACGTATACATTATTGGAGATGCCAGGGGTGTGAAAGATAACCAGTTCATTAACGCCAACGGCTCTACGGAAAGATTCGGCGCCGCCTGGGGATTTTTCAAGGCAACCGTTGATCCCGGCAGCATCAGCGATAACCAGTCGTGCATAAAACTGCGGTACGACAATGCCCCGCCCTACAATACACCCATGAAAGCTACAGTGGTACTACGCCGGCTGGCGGCAGGCGCTTCTGCAGGCAGGTTCAGTATGCAGTGTTCTGCCAGCGGTGGTACTAATTTATTAGGGAGATGGGACTTCAATAACATCCCGCTCAACGAAGATAAACAGTACGTGGTCACCGGCTTTGCCATTCCTTCCACTATGCCGGTGGCAGACTTCTCCGCCTGGTTCCGCGACAATGCCAATCAGCCGCTATGGGACAACATTGCCGTAAGATCTGTGCGCGTGGAAAAAGCCACCACCTTTTCCGGTACTGTTACCATCAGTGATATGGACACCTTTGCAGATGTTGCCGCATCCAGCTTCCAGAGCAGCGATGTAACACTGGTCAGCTTTCCTAACTTTTTACTGCCAGCCGCCGCGATCATCTCCCTGGGTTTGCCAGTGGTAACGGCCGGTATGCCGCTGCTGCTCATCAACACGCCTTATATCAGTAACAGAACTACCAGCGGCTTTACTATTAACCTGTTTCTGAAACCGGGTACCGGCAATAGTGTTACGATACCGTATACCATCATCTATTAAACCATTCACCACAGGCGAACCCTGCCTGTGGTGGATAATTTTCCGGGCGTTCACCCGTTTTAAGAAAGAATCCGTCTATAAGATTTATATACCAGCGTGCAGGACAAAAGAAAACAATAATGGGGAAGCAATCAATTATCCGGAATACGCTGTTGGTCATGTTTTGGTGCAGCAGTCATTTATCCGCCGGCGGCCAGGGTACACAAGCATACGACCCTGAGAAAACCTATGCCGCGCCAACCGAAGAAGCCGTGAAAGCCAATTTATCACATTGGCAGGACCTGAAGTTTGGCCTGTTTATGCATTGGGGTACCTACAGTCAGTGGGGTATCGTGGAATCATGGTCGCTATCCCCGGAAGACTATCCCTTTACCAAACGTACAGGCCCCTACGCGGCAAACTGGTTTCAATACAAACAGGCATACGAAAACCTGCAAACCACTTTCAACCCCACCCACTTTAATCCCGATAAATGGGCCGACGCCGCAAAAGCAGCCGGGATGCGCTATGTAGTGTTTACTACCAAACATCACGATGGCTTCTGCATGTTTGATACCAAGTACACCGATTATAAAATCACCAGCACCAAAACACCTTTTTCATCCAATCCCCGCAGCAATATCTCCCTGGAAGTTTTCAACGCCTTCCGTAAAAAAGACTTTATGGCCGGCGCCTACTTTTCAAAACCAGACTGGCACTCGGAAGATTACTGGTGGTCCTATTTTCCGCCGAAAGACCGCCACCAGAGCTACGATAAAAAGTTATATCCCGAACGCTGGCAGCGGTTCTGCGATTTCACGTATAACCAGATCGAAGAACTGATGAGCAACTACGGTAAACTGGACCTCCTCTGGCTGGACGGCAGCTGGGCAGGCATGGATATGAAGCCCATTGTAACAATGGCACGCAAACACCAGCCCGGCCTGATTGTGGTAGATCGCCACGGCGCAGCAGCATATGTAAACTATCTCACCCCGGAACAAAAGATCCCGGACCACTACATTCCCGTTCCGTGGGAAACCTGTATGACGCTGGGCCGCTCCTGGTCGTACATCGTAAAAGAAAATTATAAACCATCGCGGCAGCTGATACAAATGCTGGTAGACATCGTAGCCAAAAACGGTAACCTGTTGCTCAACATCGGCCCCGGTCCTGATGGCGACTGGCACGAAGAAGCCTATCAGCGGTTAGCCGATATTGGTAAATGGATGAAAACAAACAGCGAATCTATTTACGGCGCCAAACCTGTTGCTCCTTACCGCCAGGATAAATGGGCTTTTACAAAAAGTGAAAAAGCCCGTTATCTTTCTTATCTCCCGGCAGAAAAAGAAAATAAGTTACCAGCCACTATCAGCATGCCTTTGAAAGAGGTAAACCGCAAAGCGGCTATCACTTTGCTGGGTGTAAAAAAACAACTGACATGGAAGCAAACGGGCGATTCCATCACCATCAGCATTCCGGAAGCAGCGCGTGAGCAGCTGGCCGGGGAAGCCGTATGGGTTTTTAAAATGAATTAACCAGATAGATATGCCGCTAAGATTGACAGGTGTAGTGCTGCTCTTTTTTGTATCACTATCATTGCATGCACAAACAGATTCGCTTAATTCCATACAGGAATACCGCATCCGCCAGGGCTTACCCAACTTTTTTGCGAAGTTGAAATCAGGCAGCCCGGTCACCATCGCTTACTTTGGCGGCAGTATCACCGCGGCTTCCGGTGGCTGGCGCGATCAATCGGTAAAATGGTTTCAACAGCAATACCCGCAGGCACAAATAAAACAGATCAACGCCGGCGTAGGCGGCACCGGTTCCGACCTCGGCGTTTTCCGGCTGCACCGCGATGTGTTATCGCAACAACCAGATCTGGTGTTTGTGGAATTCGCCGTAAATGACGGCGGCCCGTATGTACATCAAACAATGGAAGGAATAGTGCGGCAAATCTGGAAAGCCAATCCGGCTACAGATATTTGCTTTGTATACACGGTAGCCGGTAACATGCTGCCGGTGCTGCAACAGGGACAACTATGGCCCACCATGCTGGCAATGGAACATATTGCACAGCACTATGGCATTCCTTCGGTACAACTGGGCATGCAGGTATTGGCGCTGCTGAAGGAAGGCAAACTGGTATTCCAGGGTAAACCCGATCAGTACCCGGACAAACTTGTTTTCTCCGGCGACAACATCCATCCCAATACCACTACAGGCCACCGCCTGTACACCGAAGCGCTGGTGCGCGCCATGCAGCAGCTAAGGAACAACGATCATCCGTTTAAACACCCCCTTATTGATCCCTATACCAAAGATAACTGGGAAGATGCACAGCTGATTGCTGTGAAAGACCTGCCCCGGACCGGGCAGTGGGTTGATCTTTCCAACAGTAACGACTCCGTAGCGGTTCAATTCCGCCAACGCTTTCCATTGCTTGTTAAAGCCACACAACCCGGATCATCGCTGCAGATAAGATTCAATGGGCGCCTGGCAGGTTTATACGACCTGGTAGGCCCCGGTTGTGGGCAGTATGAAGTAACGATAGATGGACAAGCAGCTAAACCATATCCCCGCTTCGACCGCCACGCCGTGTACTACCGGTCACACTACTTTTTCCTGCCCCTGCTCGATGCAGGACCACACAGCATTAACCTGGAAGTATCCGCAAAAAAATTAGATAAAATGGCCATCCTGAAAACAGGCGACAACCAGCCCGGCAACCTGGAGAAATATAAAGAGAACGCATGCTATGCAGGCTGGCTGCTGCTATTGGGCAGCCTGACAAACCAAAACAAATGATGAAAAAGATTTTAGCAATAAATCAGGGAAACTTAACAAAGAGATATTAACTTTAAGTACACGTTATAGAGATTTTTACCACGTTAATAAGTATCTCTTCATGAATAATAATGACGACGGGCTTTTATTGCACCAACTCAAGAAGGGTGATATAAAAGCGTATGAACAGTTATTTAGGAAATACTACAAATCACTGAATGTTGACGCTTACTACCTGTTAAAAGATGAAACAGAAGCGGAAGATCAGGTACAATCCCTTTTCATCGAAATATGGGATAAACAACTGTATCTTAACATTACCTACTCCGTTAAGTCGTACCTCCACACCGCTATCCGTAATAAATGCCTCAGCTTTATTGAGAAAGGAAAAAATGAGCACAAAAGATTTCACGCGTATGCCAACACACTGGAAGATAAGATCAATGAAAATATTGTCGAGAATAAAGAGACTGCACAACAGATAGACCTTCTCCTGAATGAGCTTCCCAACCAGCGTTTAAGGGCTTTCAGCCTGGTGTACCTGGAAGATAAAAAGTATAAAGAAGCGGCAGAAGAAATGGGCATCACCATTAACTCTGTTAAAACGCACCTGAAGCTGGCACTAAAAATCTTACAAAAAAAGTTTGCGGGCTACAAATAACGATCACCCGTTTTTGCGCAAAAATCGTCTTTAAGTTACAGATGGAAGTAAACAGAGAACATATAAGAGCATTACTTTTTGAGAAAGTAACCGGATCTATCAGCGAAGAAGATAACCGGCTGGTGACCGCTGCCATTAAAAATGATGCGGCCGTAGCTGCTATGTGGAATAACATCCGGCAGGAACTGGACAATGATAAAGGCCGGCGCTTCATAGCCGGTATTGATGAAACACGCGGCTGGAACAGCATAAAACCTCAACTGCAACCGCATTCAAAAATATTCCTCCTACGGAAATGGCGCATGGCCGCAGCCGTTGCATTGCTGATAATAGCTGCCGGCGGGGCCTGGTATTTTTCCGGCAGAAATATTTCTCCCCGGCAACCACCTTTACCACTCGCCCAAAACACCCTGCAGCTAAGGTTATCGGATGGGAAGAATATTCCCCTGTCCTCTTCCGCCAGTAACACTATTACTGCCGGTTCCATGAAACTGGTTACCAATGGCAACAGTCTTACTTATACCGCACCCGAAAACACCACCAATGAATGGGCCACGCTGATGGTGCCGGGAAAACTGGATTATAAAATAGTACTGAAAGACGGCACAGAAGTATGGCTAAACTCACTGTCCAGCCTCCGCTTCCCCTATGCTTTCAGGGGTCGTAACCGGGAGGTATACCTGTCTGGCGAAGCCTATTTTAAAGTAGCAAAAAATGAGCAGCAACCTTTTATTGTGCATGCCGGGGAAACAACGGTGGAAGTATTGGGTACGGCTTTCAACATCCATGCCTACGAACCTGCCAGCGTTACCACTTCCCTCGTTGAGGGCGCTGTGGTAAGCAGCAAAAAAGATATCAAAATAAAATTATCCCCCGGTTATCAGTCGGTATATGAAGATGGAAAATTTATTACCACTTCTTTCGACACATACAATACCCTGTCGTGGATGGACGGCACCACCCACTTCCATGATGAAAAACTAAGCAGCATTGCCGTGATCATCTCCCGCTGGTTTGAAGTGCCTGTGATATTCGATAACCCGGCCCTGGCTAACGAAACGCTGTCCGGCGCTATAGACAAGCGTAAACCACTGGATGTATTCCTTACCAACATTGCTATTTCTTCCGGCGTTCAATATTATTACAGGGATAATGTGCTGCACCTGAAATAATTCATTTTTTACCGTTCACCCATATCCGTAGAATTTAAGTCCTAAAGATGCGTTGTATATTCAGCACTTAAGTTTTACTATTTTGAACAACCGTATCATTGCCTCTTTTACCGCCCTCCTGATCACCCTTGCAGCACATGCACAGGATACCCTCCGCCTGAACGGCCCCTGGAAGGTACAGCCCGCACAATCGCAGACCATTGCTCCCGATAGCAGCCAATGGGGAGCTGTCACCACTACAGACTGGAGAAGGATCACCACCGGGAAAAACAGTGCCTGGGCTGATACGCCGCAGGATAAAGTAAACAGCCTCTGGTATGAACAACAAATAAACATCCCTGCCGACTGGCAGCCCAAAAATGTGATCGCAGACTTCAGGCGGATCGAAGGCGATGCAGTCATCTTTCTTAATCATCAGCGTGTGGGAGAACTACTCAGACCCGGTGGGGAAATAAACCTCAGTCCCTTTCTGCGTTACGGTCAACCAAATACGCTTCGCGTTTTTATCACCCGGGATTATAACGGTATCTCCCGGGGTTTTACAGAAGATCCGCTTCGTTATCAGTCGAGGCACGGCAGCGGGAACATCATCCCTGTGGCCGATTGGCCAATGGGCATTACGGCGCCCGTTACCATTATTGCCCGGTCGCCGCAGGCCATTACAGACGTGTTCTGCATTCCTTCTTTCAGGAATAAATCGCTCACCCTTGAAATTGAAGTGGACGCAAAAAATGTCACCGGCACTTATGATTTGCAGGCGGAGATCACTGATCAACAACATACCCGCGTGCTTACCCTCTCCAACAAAACACTCCAGCTGGTGAACGGGAAACAGGTATGCCGTGTAACGGCAAACTGGCAAAATCCCATCTGCTGGGAACTGGACAGTCCTTACCTCTACCAGGCAAAGGTGGTATTAATGCAGGGCGGCAAAACGCTTTGCCGCTACCCCGATGTCACCTTCGGATTCAGGGAAATATGGACCGCCGGCAACCAGCTGTTTATGAACGGCCACCCCTCCCGCTGGCGCCTTACCGATGTGTATGGCGCCAATCAGTATGGCTTGTCGCTTTACCGGCTGATCGGCTACAACGTAGGACAATTCCAGCCTCATCACAAACTGTGGTGGCTAAACGATGCAGAAACGCCCCTTCTTAATGAAGACATGCTTAATGAAATGGACCGCACGGGAATGGGCTGTACGGTGCCAGGGCCCTCGGTTTCCGTGATACGGGATAAACTGCTGCACGATTCAAAGCTGCAGCACGACTACCAGCAGGAAGCCGCCTACTTTACCCGGCATTACCGCAACCACCCCAGTATCCTCGCCTGGGTGATTGCCATGAACAGCGCCAATCCAAAATCCAATATCGATCCCGCCAGGATGGGGAAACGCGATTCCGTTTATTCTACGCAGGGCAAAGTGATAGACCTGGCGTGTGCCATCGTGAAAAAGGAAGATCCCACCCGGCTGGTGTTTGCCCATGCCGATGGCAGCGTGGGCGACATCTCTTCCGCCAACGTGTACCTGAATTTCGTGCCCCTGCAGGAAAGGGAAGAATGGCCGATGGCCTGGGCGAAGGAAGGGAATATGCCTTATTCTGCCGTTGAATTCGGGCCGCCTTACTGGAACAACTTCTGGAAAGGAAAACAGTTCCTGCTTACGGAATATTTATCGATGTACCTCGGCGATGCCGCTTATGCCGCCGAAGGAGAAAAAGGACTACGGCAAACGATCGCAAAAAGCAATGCTGCCAGCAGCGCCACCTGGGAGCAAATGGACTTTCAACAGTATCCCGGTTTCTGGCGTTTCCAGGAATTGTTTACCCGTAACACCAACCGCGCGTGGCGTACCTGGGGCGTCAACGGAGGCTGGCTGTACTGGCTGCTGGAAGGCTATGGCAATCCTGACGGGGAAAAATTAAAAAGCTTTACGCAACGTTACAAATCACTCACGGCCCCGTTAACCGGCAAACCCGCGTGGGCAAATCCGCGTTACGATATTTTCAAAGAAGCTAATCAGCCATTGCTTGTTTACCTCGCCGGATCGCCGGTACATACCGATAAAACACATACCTTCTTCGCCGGTGAATCTTTTGAAAAACAGATTGCCGTGGTATGGGACGGTCCGCATAAGATAGCGCCGCAGGCAAAATGGATGCTTAAACAGGGCGGTAAAGTATTTCAGCAGGGATCAGTGTCACTGGCAGTAAACGGCGGCGAAATAAAGCTATTTCCACTTTCCCTGAAAGCGCCGCGTGTAACTGCCAGAACAGATATGCAACTGGTGCTTACCGTTGCCGGGGCAGGCAACGATACTTTCCCGGTCACTGTTTTCCCGCGACCCGCAGCTGCGGCTATGAAAGCGCCGGTGTTGCTGTATGATCCCGCAGGAAAATCGGCTGCATCACTGAAGCAACTGGGCATACAGTATTCCGTTTGGGAAAAAGGCAGCCACATTTCCCCGGATGCCGTATTAGTGATAGGCCGTGAGGCCCTGCAGCCGGGCGATACGCTGCCCTATACGGAGAAGGATGTGGCCGCAGGATTACGTGTAGTGATACTGGAACAGCAACCTGCCGTATGGGAAGGGATGGGTTTTGAAACGATAGAAACCATGCCGCGCTATACGTTTATCCGTGACCGGGAAAGCCTCATCCTCGAAGGGTTGCAGCCTACAGACATGATCAACTGGCGGGGCAGTCCCGATCTGCTGCCGGAAGGCAGGCAGGCAAAAAGCTACGACACACAACATGCGCCCAAATGGACCAATCGCCACGCCGTTGCCTCCGTGGCCCTGAAAACCCCTGAGGTGGCCGGTTTCACGCCCATCCTGCAAACGGAATTTGATATGGCATATACGCCTTTGCTGGAATGGCGCTATGGTAAAGGCAAAGTAACTTTCTGCTCACTGGATCTTACCGGCCGCACAGGCGCTGATCCCGCTGCCACCCTGCTGGCAAAAAACCTATTCACTTCACAACAGGCTCCACTACCCGGGTTACGCGAGGTATATTATACCGGCGACAGCACCGGCAGGCAACTGCTCATCAACGCTGGCATCGCCCTCCGGGAAGGGCCGGCCACGGGTAATGCCATATGGGTAGTGGGGCAGGATCAAACTACCGTACCGCCACAGATCAATACATTTGTTGCCGCCGGAGGCATTGCATTTTATCTCCCTCAAAAACAATCATTACTCGCCGGACAAGGATTAAATACAGTAGTTAAAACCATGATACAGGCGCACCCGGGTAAAGCAACTCCATTACTCCGGGCCATCGGCCCTAACCTGCTGCGCTGGCGGGATACGTTACAAGCAACGACATTCACGTCTTCTTCATTACCCGGCGGACTTCTTGCTGAAGTAAACACCGGCAAAGGAAAAAGCATCTATCTGCAACTCACTCCCGGTCAGCTGGCACAACGTTATACAGCTGCCCCGGAAAAGCAGGAAGCCATCCGGTTAAGCGTGATCCGTATACACCAATTGTTGGCGCAACTGCTTACCAACATCGGCGCCGCGCCTTCCCCCGCAATGGCCCGCAAGCTCTGTAAGGTGAACCGCCCGCTTTCTTTCCGCACACTCAGTTCCTGGAAAGTATTGGGGCCCTATACTGCATCAGGCGGAGCAAAAACGCTGGCCACTATCTTTCCCGGACAACAGGATGCCATTGCCGGCGCTGAAAATCCGAACCTCACCTATAAAACGGTTGATGGCAAAGTGCTGGACTGGCGGCAAACAGTAGATGCAGGTCGTAATGGCTTTGTGGACCTCAGTAAAGCCTTCGGTGGCATAGATGACAATGCCATAGCATATGTAACCAAAAGCCTTAGCAGTCCTTCGGCACAAAAAGCCATTCTTCGTATGGGCGTTGACTATTGGATGGAGGTATGGCTGAATGGGAAATCCATCCTGCGTGTAGACGCCAACCACCAGAAGCGGGAAAACGAATTTATCCTGCCCGTTTCCCTTTCCGCAGGTGAAAATATTCTCACTGTCAAAGTAGCCTCGGGTAAAGGCGGGTTTGGCTTCTGGGCCAATATAGCGTACCCGGAAGCTGGTGATGTACAAACCAGTGCAACGGACAGGAATAGTTTTTACCCGGTGACTTACCAGTTTTTTGATCCCTACCAGTTTACATACTGGTAGAAAAACAAAGTGAACTTCTTCCTGTTAGTTATCTCAATACCCTACACTAGCTCACCATCGGCAAATACTTCTTCTGGTTCTCAATAATTACCCAGATATTAATTACCAGCATCACAAGCGCAATAGGCAGCCCTGATGGAGCGTTGAAAATGTTAGTTAAAACAACTCCTACCATTACCGGGAGAATAATTATTGCGCCGAGTGCCCTGGTCTTATTAGGAATAAAAAGCACGCCGCCAACTACTTCTATTACTCCAACCAGTGGCATTAACCAGCTTATCTGCATAAAGGCGCCCATTAATTTCATCAGACTTTCAGGCATGTCTTTGGGTACCGGCATGTAGTTAAAAAATTTGTTCAGTCCCGCGTTAATGAACATAAGTCCGAAAAGCAGACTTACTACGAATAGGATTTTGTTTTTCATAGTGTTTAATTTCCGTAAAGATACATTTCATTTTTATTTGCAGTAAATCTGCAGTATCAGTTGTGAAGAAATTCTATTTTTTCAATGATGGCAACAGTTCGTCCAATTCTTCCATAGCCATTGTAAGGCCTTCTTTAAAGCCCATCTGGATAGTGGCTTCCAGTTGAGCCAGATCCGCATAGGAAATGTGTAATTCCACCAAGGTCACCGCTCCTTTGTCAACAAAGGTGACGTTCCATTCCGCTTGTGGCATATCTTTATTTACATTTCCGGCGGCATCTGCAAAAGCGTCAAGCACGGTGAATTTTTGCTGCTCCTGGATGTTTTTGTAGTTGGCCAATGCCCAGTGTTCCTCGCCTTCCGGGCCTACCATTGCATAGTGCCAATGTCCGCCTTCTCTGAAGTCCATTGTTTTTGTTCTGGCCTTCCAGGGTTTTGGCGCCCACCACAGATCCAGGATGTCACTTTTCGTATAGGCGTCCCATACCAGCGGGAGTTCCGCAGCAAATTCCCGTTTAACTGTAATGGTTTTGTTTTCTTTGTTGACAGAAAAATCAAAGGCTAAGTTCTTGCTCATTTCTTTTTGTTTTTTATAGTTAACAATACTTTGTCAAGTTCGTTAAATCTCCCCTCCCATAACTTTCTGAATTGTTCCAGCCATTTGTCAATCTCCTGCATTTTATTTCCATTAAGCTGATAGAAAATTTCCCTGCCCGACTGCTCCTGGTTTACCAGCTCGCATTCTGTGAGGATGCGCAGATGTTTTGAAACAGCCTGCCGGCTTATATCAAAATGTTCAGCAATGGAATTAGGCGTCATTGCCTGAACTGCAATAAGTAATATAATGGCCCGTCTGGTCGGGTCGGCAATAGCCTGAAAAACATCTCTTCTCATTTCTCCGTTAATTTATTCGCGCAACCGATCAGTTGCAAATATAAGCAACTAATTGGTTGCGCAAAATATTTGGGATAGTTTTTTTTTGCGGGGGGAAGCCTTCCATCATTTTTTTCAGGATCACCAACGAGCTGTTCCAATAAAAATTCAGATGCTGATGTATAGTATCCGTCGGGAAATTAGTGAGCGTTAACGTCAACAAGGTATGCCAGCGTAACAACCGCTATTATCGCAACAATATTCACGGGCAAACCGAGGAAAACAGCTAAAGTCCGAACCACAATAAGCCCGCCACCGCAGTGCTGCCACCCAACAGGCTATCGGCCAGAGTATTTTTTTCAGCAAGGGCAAATTTTCATCCTATGAATTTAGCTAAACTTTAAACGTAAATTGAATAGCTTTAAACAACAATTACTCCTTATGATGGAAGACGAAGACTACGAAGAATCATGCACCCGGAGGGAAACTTTCCGGGGCACAATACGAGCCTTGAAACAAAGGGCAAAAGAGAAAGGCGCCATAGTTACGCATACCCAGATCGCAGACCGGTTAAATTTATCCGTAGAACAACTTAATGCTTACTACGTGAGTGATGAGGCGCCCGCTGAACTGTTCCCGCTACTTCGCTTACAGTACGTGGATCTTATTGGCAACTTAATGGTGGAGGTCATAAGCTTCACAACAGTTCACTACCCGCCCGATCCGCCCGATCCGTTTTCTGATGAAGAGTAAGGCAATGAGCAGAACGCTTGATACCGCATTCCTCCATCTACAGTGGCAACGGAGCCTGCGATATACCCTGCGCTGGGCGATACCAATTGAATGTGATCTTACCTGACGGAACGTATGTTAACCCTGCAGCTCCGGGCGAAAACTATTTCGGTATCCAGATTCCCTGATAAATCTTTTACAAGTGATCTCGGTATCGATTAAAATGCACCGCACCAACGGCTTCCGGGTTCTCCGGTAAATATATTTACATATTTCACCATGTTTATAAAAAAGGTTCAGAACTAAAAATAACACTTTCTTCACAAGTCAAACGGGATGTTTTTTCATTTGCTCTCAAACTTTTATTACTTTTGGCCCCCAAATGAGAGTAGCTATATTTTTCGCATATTTGTGTTTCCTCCTGCTCAGGGGGGAGGGCTATGCTTTTACCGCTACTCATCATAACGATGTTTCCAACTCTTTCGCCAGGAACATTGAATACAAACACCGGATTAAATTTACAGACACCAACCAGGATTATTCTGTTGTCAGCAATTTAGATAATGAAGAAGAATGCCTGATAAGTGATGATATTGAAGAGGACGATGCGGATAATTTTCTTGCCAGAAAATATAAACTGCTCACCAGGTACTATCTTGCCCTCCCCCGCCCCGACGTTTTAAGTTATCTCCATAAGTGCTTTAAAGCCCCCGCACCTTACCTGGGGCATCTTTCCAATATATACATTACGCAAAGCGTTTTAAGGATCTGATCAATAATATACATCAGTTACCGAAGGTGTGATCATGCATGCCTGGCGGATGTATATGAATACTACTTCCTCCTGCATTACCGTTAAGGCAGATCACCTTACGTCCATAGGCATCCCTGCCTTACAAGCATCCCATCGCTTAATATCCATTTAATATCATGAGTAGAATTGTCATGTTTACGGGCTTGTTTGTCATGTTGTGCCATACAAGCTGTACATCAAAAAAAGAAGTAAAGGAAGAAGCGGGCAAGTATACCGTTACCAGCCCGGTAAGAATTGATACTTCATTTACCAACGAATATGTTTCGCAGATAAAATCTGTCAGGAACATTGAGATCAGGGTTCAGGAACGGGGTTACCTCCAGAACATCTATGTGGATGAGGGCCAGTTTGTAAAAGCGGGTCAGTTGCTGTTCAGGATCATGCCGAAAATTTATGAAGCAGAACTCCGGAAAGCAGAAGCAGAAACCCAGGCAGCAGAGATAGAACTGCAGAATACAAAAACCCTGGTCGATAAAAATGTGGTGTCAAAAAATGAGCAGGCAATGGCACAGGCCAAACTGGATCAGGCAAAAGCCGAAATGGCCCTGGCAAAACTCCACCTCTCATTCACAGAAATCAGGGCGCCGTTCGATGGCACCATCGACCGTATTCCGTTCAAACTGGGAAGCGTTATCGATGAGGGCGGCCTGCTGACCAGCCTCTCAGACAACAGCCAGATGTTCGCCTATTTCAATGTATCTGAGCCGGAATATCTCGACTATGCCACCAATGCAAAAGGCCGCGGAAGCAACAAGGTAAGCCTGCTGCTGGCCAATAATCAGCCCCTCCGCTATAAAGGAGATGTGGAAACCATCGAAAGTGAATTCAACAATGAAACAGGGAACATTGCCTTCAGGGCAAGATTCCCAAACCCGGATAAGCTTTTAAAGAATGGAGAAACGGGCAAAGTCCTGATGACCATCCCACTTAAAAACGCATTAGTCATTCCGCAAAAAGCAACTTACGAAATACAGGATAAAGTGTACGTTTTTGTGGTGGATAACAGGAATGTGGTAAGATCCAGGAACATTGCCATCCGTGGCCAAATGCCCGACATGTATGTGGTTGAAAATGGCATTTCAGAAACTGATAAGATACTGCTCGAAGGTGTTCAGAAGGTAAAAGATGATGATAAGATCAGCTATGAATACCGGAAACCCGAGGAAGTTATTTCCCACCTGCGATTAAAAGCGGAATAGTTAATCTAATAGTGTAGATCAATGCTAAATAAGTTTATACAGCGACCGGTTCTGTCCATAGTAATATCGCTCATTATCGTCTTTCTCGGAGTTTTGGCCATATCTCAGCTGCCGGTAACACAATTCCCTTCCATATCGCCGCCAAAGGTGAATGTAACAGCGGAATATCCCGGAGCGAACGGTGAATTAATGATCAAATCAGTGATCATTCCGCTGGAAAGAGCCATCAACGGCGTTCCGGGAATGAAATACATTGCTTCCGATGCGGGTAACGACGGAGAGGCGTCTATCCAGGTAGTATTTAACCTGGGCACCGATCCAAACCAGGCATCGTTAAATGTTCAAAACCGCGTGGCATCCGTCGTGAACAAACTGCCGCCACTGGTAGTACGTGAAGGTGTAAAGATTACCCGTGAGGAATCCAACATGCTCATGTACATCAACCTTTACAGTGATGATCCCCAAACGGATCAGAAATTCCTTTTCAATTTCGCTGATATCAACATCCTACCGGAATTAAAAAGAGTAGATGGCGTTGGCTTCGCCGATATTCTTGGTAACCGGGAATATGCCATGAGGATCTGGCTGAAACCGGACCGGATGCTGGCCTACAAGATCTCCGCCGATGAAGTGATGAAGGCGCTGGGCGAACAAAGCCTGGAAGCATCTCCCGGTAAAACCGGCGAAAGCTCCGGTAAAAGATCCCAGACGTTTGAATATGTATTGAAATATCCCGGAAGGTTTACGAATAAAGAAGGATACGAAAATGTTATCCTGAGATCCAGTCCGAACGGTGAAATATTACGCCTGAAAGATGTAGCCGACGTGGAGTTCGGCAGCTCGATGTACGATATCTACTCCAACCTGAATGGTAAACCTTCAGCCGCCATCGTGCTGAAGCAATCATATGGAAGTAATGCCAGCCAGGTAATCAGGGATGTAAAGGCGAAGATGAAGGAGATCAAAGCCAATTCATTTCCAAAAGGAATGGACTATGAAATCAGCTATGATGTATCCAAATTCCTCGACGCATCCATTGAAAAGGTAATTCACACCCTGTTGGAAGCCTTCGTACTGGTGGGTTTGGTAGTATTCCTGTTCCTGGGCGACTGGCGCTCTACCCTTATTCCTGCTATGGCCGTACCGGTATCCCTGATCGGCACATTTGTATTTATGCAGTTTTTGGGTATCACGCTCAACCTCATCACGCTGTTCGCGCTGGTGCTGGCTATCGGCGTGGTGGTAGATGATGCTATCGTGGTAATTGAGGCGGTGCATGCCAAAATGGAAGAAGAGCATCTTTCACCACTGAAGGCCACCAAAAAAGCCATGCACGAAATCGCCGGCGCTATTGTGGCCATCACCTTCTTAATGGCAGCAGTATTTATCCCGGTGGCGTTTATGTCGGGCCCGGTGGGGATCTTCTACCGGCAGTTTTCCATCACTATGGCCACCGCCATTATTTTGTCCGGTGTGGTGGCGCTTACGCTTACGCCGGCGCTGTGCGCCATGATCCTGAAGAATACGCATGGAAAACCCAAAAAGAAAAACGTACTCGACAAATTCCTGGATGGCTTTAATAACTCATTCAACCGCACTTCCGGAAAGTATCAGAAAATACTGGGCGCCATCGTTAACAGGCGGGCCCTCACCTTTGGTATACTGGTGGCTTTCTGCGCGGGGATATGGATCATGAATAAAACCGTGCCTTCGGGCTTTATTCCCAACGAAGATCAGGGAATGTTTTATGCCATCATCCAAACGCCTCCGGGATCATCCCTGGAAAGAACCAACCAGGTAGCCGAAAAGCTGCAGAAAATCGCGGAAGGCGTGGAAGGCGTACAATCCGTTTCTTCCCTGGCAGGTTATGAAATCCTTACAGAAGGAACCGGTTCCAATTCCGGTACCTGTCTTATTAACCTGAAAAGCTGGGAGGACCGGAAACATTCTGTCCAGGAAATCATCAATGAACTGGAAGAAAAATCCAAAGACATCACCGGCGCCACTATCGAATTTTTCCAGCCGCCCGCCGTGCCGGGCTACGGAGCCGCCGGTGGGTTTGAATTACGTTTGCTTGATAAAGCCGGATCAGGTGATTATAAAAAGATGGAAACGGTGAGCAGGGACTTTGTAAGAGAACTGGGCAAACGTCCGGAACTATCATCCGTATTCAGTTTTTACAGCGCCAGCTTCCCCCAGTATATGCTGCGGGTGGATAACGATATCGCGCAGCAAAAAGGCGTCAGCATCGACAATGCCATGAACACGCTTTCCACCCTGGTGGGCAGTAACTACGAAATCAGTTTTATCAAATTCGATCGCCAGTACAAAGTGATTGTGCAGGCATCCCCACAGTACAGGGCCTTGCCCGATGATATCCTGAAGCTGTATGTAAAGAATGATCATGATCAGATGGTTCCCTTCTCGGATTTCATGAAAATGGAAAAGGTGTATGGCTTGTCAGAGATCACACGGCATAATATGTACAACGCCTCGGAAATAAGCGGCGCCGCCGCACCCGGATATAGCAGCGGCGAAGCCATTAAGGTTATCAACGAAGTGGCGCAAAAGAGCCTCCCGAGAGGATTTGGGATCGACTGGGCCGGTATTTCCAAAGACGAGGTAGCCCAGGGTAACCAGGCCATCTATATATTCCTTATCTGTCTTGGTTTCGTGTACCTGATCCTGGCGGCGCAATACGAAAGCTTTATCCTGCCGCTGGCAGTAATTCTTTCCTTACCTCCCGGAATTTTCGGCGCATTTTTCTTATTGAAATGCTTAGGGCTGGAGAATAACATTTATGCGCAGGTAGCAATGGTAATGCTCATTGGTTTGCTGGGTAAGAACGCCGTGTTGATCGTGGAATTTGCCGTACAGAAACACCGGGCAGGAGAAACGGTGCTGAAAGCGGCAATGGAAGGCGCTAAGGTAAGGTTCCGTCCTATCCTCATGACCTCCTTCGCGTTTATTGCAGGGCTGCTCCCATTGGTGGTGGCCTCCGGGCCAGGTGCGCTGGGTAACAGAACAATTGGTACCGCCGCCGCAGGCGGTATGCTTTTCGGAACTATTTTCGGCGTGCTGATCATACCCGGACTGTACTACATATTCGGCAAACTTGCAGAAGGACATGCGCTTGTGAAAGACGAAGAAGAGAATCCTTTAACAGAAGAAATTGATCACAATGTATAAATTCAGGATACATAGCGGCATCGGCCTGCTTGGCATTTGCCTGGCTATTGCCAGCTGCAGGGTGCCGGCCAGCATGCCTGCAGCGGAAAACAGGCCGGTTCCCGGGTCGTATAACGGCAACGGGGATACGACGAATATGTCGGCCATTGAGTGGAGAACCTTTTTTACAGATAAGCACCTTGTGGACCTGGTAGATACGGCATTGAAAAACAACCAGGAGCTGATGGCGACCCTCCAGGAAATTGAAATCGCCAGGAATGATATCCGGTTCAGGCAGGGGGCATTACTTCCCACAGTGACCGCAAGAGCCGGCGCCGGCGTAGAAAAAGTAGGAAGATATACCAGTCAGGGCGCCGGCGACGCCTCTACGGAGATCACTCCCGGCAAGGAAATGCCCGATCCGCTCACTGATTTGTCGATAGGCGCCTATGCCAACTGGGAAGTGGATATCTGGAAAAAACTGCATAACGCTAAAAAGGCAGCAGTAACCAGGTATTTATCCACCGTGGAAGGCAAAAACTTTGTGCTGACCAACCTCGTGGCCGAAGTAGCCAATTCTTACTATGAACTGTTGGCCCTCGACAACCAGCTCTCAATTGTAAAACAAAACATTGAACTGCAAAAAAATGCCCTTGAGATTGTAAAAGTGCAGAAGGAAGCCACCCGGGCAACCGAACTGGCGGTACAGAAATTTCAGGCCGAAGTACTGAAGTCCCAAAGCCTGGAGTTCGACATTCTTCAAAATATAAAAGAAACAGAAAACAAGATCAACTTCCTGCTGGGCCGTTATCCGCAGGAGATTACCCGGGATAAAGGTGCTTTCTTAAGTGCAGTACCTCCGGTGGTAAGCGCTGGTATTCCTTCACAGTTGCTGGCCAATCGCCCGGATATTAAGAAGGCAGAACTGGAACTGGCTGCGGCAAAGCTGGACGTAAAAATTGCCCGTGCAGAATTCTATCCTTCCCTGGGCATTTCCGCGGGAGCAGGATTCCAGGCATTTAAGCCATCTTACCTGTTTAAGCTGCCTGAATCATTATTGTACTCCCTCGCCGGAGACCTCGCAGGGCCGCTTATTAACCGGAATGCCATTAAAGCGGAGTTCAATAACGCCAATGCGCGGCAACTCCAGGCCATGTACAATTATGAGCGCACTATTCTGAACGCCTACTTCGAGGTGTCCAATCAACTTTCCAGCATCAGCAACCTGGAAAAGAGCTATGATCTGAAGTCGCAGCAAGTGGATGCCCTCGCCCGGTCGATCAACATTTCCAACGACCTGTTCAAATCTGCCAGGGCCGATTACCTGGAAGTGCTGATGACGCAACGGGATGCACTGGAATCTAAACTCGACCTGATAGAAACCAAGAAGCAACAGCTGAATGCCGTGATTAATGTTTACAGGGACCTGGGAGGCGGCTGGAAGTAAAATAACCATAGCAGAAATAGTGATCAGCCGTATATAAGCCGTATCTATATAGATACGGCTTATATACGGGTTATATACGGCTTATCTATGGGTTATCTATGGGTTATCCTAAAATGACGTATGCCTGGGCCTGGTATATGACATAGGAATGTCATGAATAGCATAGGTACATGATCATCTGTCTGTTTCATTTTGGGTACCCGGTGCTGCGATTTTATGATGAACCGGTAAGGAAATGGCAGACCGGCAAAAGAAAGGTAGCCATCAGGGAATTGACTGCAGCGTAATATTGGGATGAGCTGCAATGATCTCCAATAGTATATCAAAATAGGTTTGACCCATTCCATTATTCAGTGCGTCGAGCTTTTCGCGGAAATGTTCCTTATTGAACGGTGAGTCGGGCAACAGCTTCTCTTCATAATACCGTTTGGTAACATCATAGCCCAAAGCGTCCCTGCTTCTTTCCATACTTCTCCATAACAGCACCACCGGCTCGTTATTGCTGATGACACCAAATCCCCCGTAAAGCAGGTCATTAAAAGCATCCAGGCTATCGCCCAGCTGCCAGTTCTCACCAGCCATGAATACACGGTTTATTTCCCTGTAAAAAGAAGGAATATCGCTGATAACATCTCCATCAATTACTATTTGTTGCTCCATTATCTGTTTTCTTTTATAAAATTACTCAGAAAGAATATCGAACAATATATTCAAATTACTGATGCACAGGAACTGGTGCAAAAGCAGTCATCGGCACAATGGAAGATGCCGGTTTTCTATCAGCCACTTTCAAAGGCGCAGATATAGTGTATGTAATGGAAACAATCGACGCCGCCGGTGGCTTCTTTAACCCGGATATTGATTTTATCGGTACCATTAACCAGATTGGCTATAACTACAAACAGGCTATTGAGCAGTCGGGCGTAAAGCGCGTGGTGCATCTGGAATTCAGGCAGTCATTTAAGTAACAGGAAATGGCCTGCAACGCCTCCGCAAAAGAAAAGCCCGTATGCTCCCCCATAAAACGGCCATGCCACAGCGCTGAAACCTGCATTAAAACAAATCATGGATAAAAAATAAGCCGGATAAAACTACGATTGATGAAATGACTGTTTAAATTCCACCGGGGTTAAACTGGTTTTACGTTTGAATAACTTATTAAAAGACTGAGGATGCTCGAAACCCAACTGATAAGCAATTTCGGCCACCGACAAATGGGTGGACATCAAATATTCCTTTGCCTTTTCAATCAACTTTTCGTGAATATGCTGCTGTGCATTTTGCCCGGTGAGCGAGCGAAGCATATCACTCAGGTATCGTGGTGAAACATGAAGGTTATCTGCCAGCAGCTCAACTGTCGGAAGTCCTTTCTGCAGGCCATCTTCTTTATCAAAATAATTATTGAGCAGTTCTTCCATGCCGGTCAGCAGATCGTGACTCACAGATTTCCGGGTAATGAACTGCCGTTTATAAAAACGGTTGCTATAGTTGAGCAGTACTTCAATATACGACACAATAAGATCCTGGCTGAATGCATCAATGGCATTATTAAGCTCGTCTTTTATACTTTCTATGACAGCAAAAATCTGTTGTCTTTCTTTGTCCGATAAATGGAGGGCTTCATTGGTATCATAAGAAAAGAATCCGTATTGTTTAATCTTCTGCCCAATGGGATAATTCCTGATAAAATCGGGATGGAAAAGCAGGGAAAACCCTTCGTACACCGTTTCGTTTGGAATGATGATCAGCTGGTTGGGAGCAGTAAACACCATTCCGCCTTCGTCGAAATCATAATACCCCTGCCCATAACCCATTCCTCCCTTCTGATTAAGTTTGTATGATATCTTGTAAAAATTCAACAGCAAAGATTCAGGTAGCTGACCGATATCAACCTTGATACTCGTGTTGTCGAAAAAACCAATCAAAGGATGCACGGGTTTTGGCAAGTCCATTAACCTGTTCAGTTCAGAAATGGAGTCTATTCTTGCAGGGGTATTATTTGACTTCTTCATTTACCAAATTTAAGACTTAATTGCCTAATACATTTTTACCCAACTCAATCCGGGCTGCTTCTTTACCAATTTCCAAACGTCTTTTGTATAAAGCATTCGCATACTCACCTCCCACATAGGTGATTTTATTTTGCCCGTCGGTAGCGGATTCGTACACGAGTTCAGCTATTTCCTCCGCTGAAGAGAAACTTTCAGGGGTGAATAATGCAAAAACCTTTTGCATCATTTCATCGTAAGCCGGGTGATTGCCTGTATCCAGCGACCTGCCCGCAAAATCTGTAACAATGCCACCTGGTGCAACGGTTTTGATACCGATATTGTACTGGGCCAATTCATAAGATAAAGACTCGCTCCAGCCTTCCAGCGCCCATTTGGTGGCATGATAAGTAGACGCCATCGGGAAACCAACTAAACCTCCAACGGAAGTAATAGTGATAAATAAGCCCTGTTTCTTTTCCCTGAAAAAGGGAATAAATGCTCTTGTAACCCTTATAACGCCGAGCAAATTGGTATCCAGTTGTTTCTCAATCTGCTCATCGCTCAACGCTTCCAAAGCGCCCACCAATCCATATCCTGCGTTATTGAGTACCACATCTACATCATATTTTTCAGTAACGCTTTTTACGCAATCGTTAATTTGTACGGCATTGGTTACGTCGAGCGGTAACAGCACAACATTTTTCAATTGTGAAAGTTCTGTTTCGTTCTCCGGTTTACGCATAGTGGCAATTACCTGCCATCCTTTGCTTTGAAATAATTTGGCAGTTGCTTTGCCCAGGCCTGTTGATGCTCCCGTAATGAAGATCGTTTTCATTTGTTGATGTATTTAATTTTACATCTCAAAGGTCTGATAGTGCAGGAAGCCGGATGTTGCCAAATTGAGTTTTGATGTAGCCGAAATGACGGCTATTTTAAAGTGACCTTTATAATTTCCGCGATGCCAGGTAAAGTGGTAAATGGATTGGGATTAGGAACTAAAGAAATCGGGTTGCTTTCCGTCAACGGAGTTCCTGCTAAATTGAACTGTGTAATGCCTGCTCCAGGGAACTGATCGATCGCAGTTCCATTGTTATATAAGGCGATACTGGTGGAAGCATCCCCTTTTTTGAACGGATCGATACCGTCTGCGCCAGTGGCGAAAAACCAGTCGTTGGAGAATCCATACATGGTGGCTATCGCTACCCTGTCTCCTTTGGTAACCGTGATTTCCTGGGAAACATTACCCCCGGCCTGTTCTCCTATCTTTGGAAGCAATACCGTAGTATTGGCTGCGGAGAGAACATAAACTGATTTAATACCGCTTTTTGTTTTCAGTGAAGCTGCGAGTATGTTCGCGTTGCCCTGCTGGGCCAGTTCTTTCAGACCCTCGTTCCGGTCATTCTCTCCCACTTTAAACAACGGATGTTCTATGCCGTTGTAAACCACTACCAGCACGGGAGATAACGGCGTAAATATGCCCGTAATACTGCTTACATAAGTTTTCAGCGGCATGTTGTCTCCTGCTTCCGCAATGGAAGTTAAACCGTTAGCCGATGGTTGCCCTTTAACATACAATGGAGAAGCATTGAGTAAATTTCCACCTGCTATATAGGATATCGCCCATACACCAGGACTTAAAGGCGTTTCGTTAGCCGTTCCGGCGGAGATATTTTGCAGGGTTAAAGTAAACTGCGAGTTCCCGTTATATTTCAGGGTTGCTTTTACCAGTTTGGAAGCAGAGAGATAGGTATTCCCCTGTGCATCGGTAGCGCTAACTTCGGAGATGTTTTTATTTTCAGCGGTACCCGGATGCGTTACGGCTGCCCCCGGAACCTGGTTTACACGGGTGCCATTGTCCCATAGTTTTACCTGTGACGAAACGTCGCCTTCAATAGGTTTTCCATCCTGGTCATATACCATTATCCCCGGGTTTTCCGGTGCAAAAAACAAATCGTTGGACGCACCATACATCGTTGCAAAGGTGATGGCCTCCCCTTTGGCTGCAGAAAATGTAATTGCAGCAGACTGTCCGGGTAAAATCAGTGCCGGTGTTCCGCTTCCCTGGAAGGCGCCGGATTCTACCAGGGGCCTGGAGTTTAAAACGTTTTCTACCGTGATGGTCGTTTTCCCGGCTGACCCATCCGGGCCATCTGAATGATCTTTTTTACAGGCAGGCAGTGCCAAAGGTATCAGCGCAGCAGCAACCCACGGGGCAATTCTTTTTATGTGTTTCATACTTTATGGTCTTTCCCACTTTGTCGGGAAGCTTGCTTATTCCTTACAATCTTTCTCCTCTTTTTTACCGGATCCGGCTAAAGAAGTTTTTTTGTAAGGACTGGGTAGCTGATACGACTAACATAAAAAATCTACAGGTCAGATGAAAACAAACGTAAAAAAATTCAGCACTGCTGGTTGGAAGAATACAGGGATTGCTGTAGCGCTGATGGGTCTTTTAAGCCCTGGTTATAATGCCATTGCTGCTCCTGAATACGGAATGGCAACCGTAAAAGATACGGTAGAGATGATTTCAGGCGTTCCGCTGAAGCCGGAAGACATCAGCCCCCTGCTGATAGGGGAAACCATACCAATGTTGAAACTGCCCACCTCTTCAGGAGAGCGCTTTGATTTGAATAAGTCGGTTGCAGAGAAGCCGGCTATCCTCGTTTTTTATCGTGGAGGATGGTGTCCATACTGCTCAAAACAACTTTCAGGTTTACAGGAAATTGAGCAGGACCTCGTAAATATGGGCTACCAGATTATTGCGATCAGCACAGACAGCCCGGAAAATCTGAAAAAAACGTTGAATAAACAGCATCTGACTTACACACTTTTATCAGATGCAGATCTGGATGCTGCCAAAAAATTCGGAATTGCTTTTAAAGGACCAAAGAACTATGATTCATTTTTGCCGGAAACGTCTGGTGGCAGAAATAAAGATAAACTTTTACCTGTACCATCTGTTTTTATCATCAGCAGAAAGGGAGCCATCTTATTTGAATACATTAACCCGGATATTACCCAACGGATAAGCGCCTCCCTGTTAAAAGCTGCTGCTGGCTCCCTACAGGATGAAATATAAATTTATCTCAGTTTATCATCAATGCTTTTCTGGAGATCCTGTTTGAACTTGTCATCCAGCTTCCGTTCAGTTTGGCCAGCTGAATGGAAGAAATTGCGCACCATTTGATTGATCATGATACTTTGCTGCTGGAATGTTTTACAAATGGAGCAGCCCGCAAGGTGGATTTTCAGTTCCAGTTTCTCCCGGAGTGTAATGCGGCCTATTTGCTGCTTCTCAATCAGAAAAGTGGCTTTCCGGCAGTTATAAACTATCTTTTTTAATGCATTCATGGTTTTAGATCCAGTTTTTTTGAAGACAGGCACGAAGATTTACTTTTGCCCGGTGTATAATCACCCAGAAATTTGATGCCGATACCTTTAGTGTACTACATATGTTTTCTGTAGATTCATCGTCCATGTGCTTCATGGTAAAAACAGAGAGCCACAGCACCGGTAACTTGTTCATGCATAGTTGCAGGATCCGTTGAAACTCTTTATTCTCCAGGGCATCTGGTCGCTCTATCCCCAGTTCTCCGGGCCGGTGCTGATCATTCCAGTGTCCGTCAACGGCGTCGAAAAAATCCTGGTGCTCCTGTTCAGCATGGCTATGGTCAGCGCGTTTCGTGAAGGCAGAAGCATTTTTACGGTACACATCGATCACCTTGAATTTTAAAATAGCGGTGAGCCAGGTTCGCTCTGAGCTTCTTCCTTCAAATTTATCTGCCTTTTCCAGGGCCGCCAGGAAGGTTTCCTGTACCAGGTCTTTCGCCTGGTCCTCATCATTAATGCGTGTAACAGCATAGGTATACAGGTAATCCGCATACCTGCTTACCCAGGAATGTGGATCCAGTGTATTTTTTTCAGCAATGATGCTTTCGGTTTGATCTCGTTGCATATATTTTCCGGTTTTCTGATGCCACACATTAGTCGGAAAAGACCAGGAAACCTTACAATTTTTTCCTTTTATTTGACCGCCCTCCGCATAGATTATTACCAATCAATTACACGAACCACTACTTTCTTATTATTTTTTGCCCTAGTTTGCAAAATAATCCGGCCTTAAAAGATAATTGTCATCAAACCAAACATATACTGAGAAGGAGCTGCTTTTGCGTATTGCTGAGGGGGACGAAGCCGCTTTTGCAGCGTTATTTAACCTTTATTCCACGCCATTAGCTTCACTCGCCTTACGTATGCTCCACAGCGAGCCGGCCAAACAGGAGGTGCTGCAGGAGGTTTTTATTAAGATATGGCTGAACAGGGACCGACTGAAAGACGTACAGCTCCCAGGTCCCTGGCTCAGGAAAGTCACGGTTCACGAATGTTTGCAACATCTCCGCAAAACTTCCCTATATAATACCAAGCTTGGCAACCTTAGCCTGGAAGGCGCCAGTTTTAACCAGGCGCTGAGTACCATTTCAGTAAAAGAAATTCAACTGGCCGTGAAACGCGCGCTCCAGGTGATGTCGCCCCAGCGCAGAATCATTTATGAGCTGAGCAGGGAAAAAGGTATGACCACAAAAGAAATAGCCGCTCATCTCGGCCTTTCAGACGGATATGTACGTAATGCGCTTAGCGCCGCACTCCAGGCTATCCGGAGCTTCCTCCCGGAATCCGTCCGCTTACCCGCCATTATTATTTTTTTACTTTTTTTTAGAAAGTGATAGTGACAACGCTCTCTCTCCCGCATCTTATTATATAGCGCATGGAAAATACACGCATATATTACCTGGCAGAGCAATACCTTAAGAAAAGCCTGAGCGGCACAGAGCAGGCGGAATTTCAACAGTTATTGCAGGCCCCTGATCACCAGGAGGCATTACAGGTCGCTTTTGAGGAGCTGGCAGGCGAGCTGGATACAACCGTCCCGCAGGATGAAGCATTGTTGCCGTTACTGCAACGGGCCTTAAACAGCGACAAGCCCGCACGGCGCATTCATTTCCTGCCCCGCAGAAGCTGGGCAGCGGCATCCATCATCCTCCTGGTACTGGCCGCAGGCGCTTACTTCCGGGTTGCCCATAAAAAAAATATACCACCGGCTGTTATGGCAGCTAAACCGGCGGACATCGCCCCCGGCAGGGAGGGCGCCATCCTTACCCTGGCCGATGGTTCAAGGATAGCGCTGGATAGTCTTGGCAATGGCGTGATCGCCAAACAGAACGGCGCTCAGCTGGTGCTCGCAAACGGCCAACTGGCTTACAATCCGGCGGGAGCGTCCACCGGGGAAACAGTATATAATACGATGTCTACCCCGAAGGGGCGGCAGTTCCGGATCGCTTTACCGGATGGGACACAGGTATGGCTCAACGCGGCCAGTTCCATACGCTACCCTACCCGGTTTTCAGGTAAGGAAAGAAAAGTGGAAGTTACCGGCGAAGCATATTTTGAAGTGGCGAAAAATCCTGCCATGCCCTTCCGCGTGCGCGTAAACAATAAAGCGGAAATAGCCGTGCTGGGTACGTATTTTAATGTGAATGCGTATCACAACGAGCAATTTATTGCCACTACCCTGCTGGAAGGATCTATACGTGTGGCGGCCCTGGCAGGCGGGCATAAACCAGGGAATGTAATCCTCCGGCCCGGCCAGCAGGCGCAGATTGAAACAACAATCAGGGTTCTTGAAAATGCCAACATCGATAAAGTGATCGCCTGGAAGAATGGCCTGTTCTATTTTGATGGAGTCAGCCTGGCTGAAATCATGCGCCAGATGGAGCGATGGTACGATATTGAAGTGGTGTATGAAAACGGGATTCCGGATATTGAATTTGAAGGAGAGATGACCAAAGATGTTTCGCTAAACGGCCTGTTGGTGATGCTCAAAAGAACCGATATTCATTTTCGCCTGGAGGGCAGAAAGCTAATCGTGCAATAATAACAGTAATCATAAAAAAACCGTCACAGCGCTAACTGTGACGGTGGATGAATTTAATTAGTCAAAAAAACGGTCTACCAACCACTTTTATTAACAACCAAATCTGCTGCAAATCTATGCAAAAAAAATGCTATTGCCCCCCTGTTCGTGCGGGGCAGCACCGGGGCATTGCCAGATCCGCCAACGACGGATTGAGCAAGTCCTTTAGAATAAGAACCAAAATCATGAGGGCTATGAAATTAACGACCTTCTTATTAACTGCCGCCTTTATTCATGCCCATGCCGCCAGTATGGCTCAAAATGTTACCATCTCCGGCAGGAACCTGACGCTGAAACAGGTGTTCACCGCTATTAAAAAGCAAACTGGCTATGTGTTATTGAATCAGAAGGGAGTGCTGGCCGATGCCAAACCAGTGTCGCTCTCTGCTGATAACCTGCCTTTGCGGGAACTATTAAACGACGTCTTTAAAAATCAACCGTTAGAATATGTGATCGAGGGCAAAACGATTCTTGTTTCCCGAAAACTCCCGGCTGCGCCTTCCGGCCAGCAGGCTTCTCCTTCCGCCCCTCCTGTTGCCACCTTCATTCCTGTTAAAGGTTTTATCCGTTCTCCTAACGGACAACCTTTAGCGGGAGTGAACCTGGTAATTACAGGGACCAATAAAGGCGCTACCTCTGTAGCCAATGGCTCTTTTTCTTTTGATGTGAATACGGGAGATGTTATTAAGGTATCTGCCATTGGGTTCGCTCCACTCACCCTCCGTTTCACCGGCAGTAATTTCCAGGTAGTATCGTCTGAACTGCCTGCTAAACGGAAATCTTCCGGTGGAGAAAGTGTTTCTTCAGAAGGCGTTTCAAAACTGGTTTCCGGAAATCCTGCTGCGCTCATTATCCAGCTTGCGTTAAGTACTTCACCCATTGATGAAGTCCAAATAACGGCCTATGGTACCACGACTAAAAGATTTAATGCCGGTAACATTACCACGGTGACATCTAAAGAAATAGCGAAAAACCCGGTAAATAACGTGCTGGAAGCGCTGCAGGGAAAGGTTCCCGGATTGTTTATCCAGCAGGTGACCGGTCAGCCGGGAGGCGCCTTTACCGTGAGGATGCGCGGCTCCGCAAATCTCACTACCGGGGCCACACAGCCGCTGATCATTGTGGACGGCGTACGTTATCCCGGTGGTACGTTACCTCTCTCCACCAACACCTCCTACGGTACACAAAATTTCCTGCAGGGAGGCAGCGGCCTTAATTACATCAATCCAAACGATATTGAAAGCATCGATGTACTAAAAGATGTGGATGCCACCGCCATTTACGGCTCCTCCGGCGCCTACGGCGTAATCCTGATCACGACCAAAAAATCCAGGGCTACCCAACAATCTTTTAATGCTAATATCTACACTGGTATATCGGTAAACGGGCAAACGCCTCCCCTGCTCAATACCGATCAATACCTGATGCTTCGCCGCGAAGCGCTGGCCAATGATAATCTCGACGTATCCGCCGGCGACAACGATTTGAACGGCGCCTGGCCGGCAGACCGCTACACCGACTGGCGGAAAGAATTCATGGGAAAATCGGCAGCCACTTCCAACGCAAACTTCTCTTACAGCGGCGGCGCCCGGCATACCACCTACCTGATCAGCGGAAGCCTCCGCGATATTGGCAACATACAACGGCATAAGGGATCAAACAGGGATGGCTCGCTCCGGTTTGCATTAAACACCAGCTCGGCCAACGATAAGTTCACGATGGGCATCACCGGCACTTACCTGTCTTCAAAAAATGATATGGTGCCCTACGATTTTTCCGTTAGCGCATTAACGCCGCCAAACGCGCCACCAGCCTATAACAAAGATGGCAGTCTCAACTGGGCATCTATCGGGAGCGACCTTAACAGCAGCGGTACGGCCAGTAACGCCAACAGGCTATATGAAAACGCCACCAACAACCTCCTCGCCAACGCCACGCTTACTTACCGGCCCATCAAAAAAGTAACGCTCCGCAGTATTTTTGGCTACAACACCATCAACGGAAAGGAACTGATCGGCTATCCAACAACGGTGTTCAATCCTACCAACACCCAGGCGCCTACGCAAACGGTGGGCATTTTACACCAGTATAACACCCGCTCTTTCACCATTTCACCCTATGGCGAATTCAATACGCTGATTGGCAGGAAAGGTGATTTAAGCGTGAAACTCGGTGGTGAACTCAACAACCAGGTTACGTATTTCGACGAGATCACCGGAACCGGGTTTCCTTCTGATGCGTTGCTGAACAACCCCTCCGCCGGATCTACGGTAACTACTAATTATAACCTCACCGAGTACCGGTCCATCGGGATGTATGGGATTATAAAATTTGTATGGGACCAGAAATACATTATAGATATCAATACACGGCGGGATGGGTCTACCAAGTTCGGGCCCGGCCGCCGCATCGGAAACTTTGGTTCCGCAGCGCTGGCCTGGATTTTCAGCGGCGAAAAACTGATCAGCGATCACCTGCCGTGGCTCAGCTTTGGTAAGCTAAGGATCAGCAGCGGCGTGGTTGGCGGCGATGCTATTGGCGATTTCAGGTGGCTGGGAACGTATAGTGTAATTAGCGGATCCTATGATGGCAAAGTAGGATTAACTCCCAACTCACTTCCCAATCCATTGCTAAACTGGGAACGTAACTTTAACTCGGAAGCCGGTCTGGAACTGGGATTTTTTCACGACAGGCTTACAACCGATTTTAGCTACTACACCAACCGTGCAGGCAATCAGCTGCTGGGCCAGCCCCTGTCAAGCGTTACCGGCTACACCAGCTACACTTTAAATTCCGATGCGCTGATCCGTACCAGCGGCATGGAAATCAGCGTAAGCTCCATTAATATCAAAAGCAGTGATTTTACCTGGTCAACGAGGTTCAACATTTCAATACCTAAAAGCAAGCTGCTGAGATTACCCTCCAGTACACAAAATGCCAATTATGTGTTAAACAAACCCGTTACCGGCATATTGCTTTATAAATACAATGGCGTAAACCCGGAAACCGGCAACTACAGTTTCACCGATGCGAAAGGCAATGTATCCGATTACTCCGGCGGATTAACCCAGGCAGATAAAACCGAATTTGTAGACCTGGCCCCGAAATACTTTGGCGGACTGCAAAATTCCTTTACCTATAAACGGCTTACGCTCGACTTCTCATTTAATTTTACCAGCCGTACAGGCAGGAATTTTCTTGGTCAAACCGCCTTTCCTTTCGGATTGTATGGCTTAAATGGTTCTACCATCTGGCTGCGCCGCTGGCAACAACCGGGTGATATTACAGACATCCCTAAGTTAAGCAGCCAGTTCACCAGTATATTCAGGCAAAGCCTCCTGCAAAACAGTACCGGGGGTTATAGTGATGCCACCTATGCACGATTACAGAATGTGAGTATCCGCTATAGTTTCAGCCCGGAAGTTAACAAAATGCTGCATCTCAAAAATCTGTCGGTGTACGTACAGGGACAAAACCTGCTTACCATTTCCAAATTCGATGGTCTTGACCCCGAAAACCTGAATGCGGGCGTGATCCCGCCACTGCGTGTATTTACAACCGGAATTAATGTTACACTTTAATGTACCGAAAATGAAGATGATTTTTCTTACCAATCATAGTTTTTCAAAACACCTGCTTGCCATCGCCGCTGCACTGGGCACCACTCTCACCAGCTGCGAAAAATACCTGGACAATACACAGCTGCCGGCCAATACCATTGCGGCGGTGGATGTTTATTCCACCGACAATATGATATCAACGGTTGTTACAGGTATCTATCTGAACATGAACAGCTCCGGGCCTTTTCAAGGCTCCGCGAGTGGCAATATTGGTTATACAATGGGCTTGTATACCGATGAACTCAGAAGTTTGCTGACTGGTAATTTTGCAGATGTATTTTACAAGAATGCGGTTCAAAGCGGGCAAAGCGGCAACTGGTCTGACCTGTATAAAAAACTCTTTACCGTTAACACAGCTATTGATGGCATCAGCACCAGCAAAGGCGCCCTCGTTTACAAAGATCAATGGCTGGGCGAATGCTATTTCCTGCGGGCCTATTTTTATTATTATCTCGTTAATATTTATGGTCCTGTACCGCTGGCGCTGACTAACAACTACGCCATAAACAACCGGTTGGCCCGCGCGCCGAAAGCTGATGTGTACAAACAAATTATTGCCGATCTTAAAATGGCGCAATCCCTTTTAAGCAACGAGTACAAAAATGGTTACGGCGTTACCACCACTAACCGCTTTCGTCCTAATAAGGCCGTGGCTACCGCTTTGCTGGCAAGAGTTTATCTTTATGCGAAAGACTGGGCCAATGCCGAAGCGCAGGCTGGTGAACTGATCGGCAACACCAGTTATGAAATGTTGCCGCTCAACCAGGTGTTTCTTGCCAACAGCCGGGAAACCATCTGGGCGCTGGCTACCAACAGCCCCAAAGCAGCCAATGAATACGGCCTCTATAACAATGGTATGCCGGAAACAATTGTACCGCCGCAAAGCCCCGCTTCCTCCAGCGTATTTGTTGCATTGAGCAATATCCTGATCAATAAGTTTGAACCTGGCGACAAGCGATTCACCAACTGGGTGCGTACTTCCACAGTGGCCGCTTCCTCTGCAACTCCGGCCACGGTGTATTATTTCCCCGGTAAATATAAATCACCGGCTACCAATGCAGAATACCAGGTTCTGCTGCGGCTTTCAGAGCAATACCTGATCCGCGCAGAAGCAAGGGCCATGCAAAATAAAAGCAATGCCGTGGAAGATGTGAATGTTGTGCGGTTACGTGCAGGCCTGGAAGGGCTGACAACAGGCACGCAAGCCAGTGTCCTCGCCGCCATCGCCAAAGAAAGACAAACCGAACTGTTCACCGAATGCGGCCACCGGTTTTTCGATCTGAAACGCACCGGCGTCATCGATGCCGTAATGGCTACCGTAGCGCCAACCAAACCCACCAGCTGGATGAGCTATATGTCTTACTGGCCCATTCCGCCCGCTGACCTTCTTCAAAATCCTAATTTAACCCCTAACCCGGGATATCTTCAATAACATATCAGGCAGGATGGTGATCAAACATCCATCCTGCCTGTTCTCAATACATTATTTTTCATGAAAAAGATGTTGATACTGGCAGCCATACTGGCGCCCGGATGGATGTTCGCCCAGTCCGGTAAATACACACTGACCATCAAACTTCATACATCTGCCACACCTGCAAAAGCATACCTGGTAGAAAACTACGGATGGAGCAATCAGCAGGTGCTTGACTCGGCAACCTTCAACAAAGGCGCTTTCCGGTTTAGCGGTCAACTGGAAGAACCTGTTAATGTGCATGTACTCATTGATCATACCGGTGAAGATTTCACAAAGTGGAAAAAGACGGCTGATATCAATGATTGCTACCTGGAAAAAGGAGCTATCGAAATTACCGGCACTGACTCCGTAACAAACGCAAAGGTTACCGGGGGCCCTGTAAACAGTGATTACCAACGGTACAAACACACCGTACTGCATCGCATGAAACAGATGAGCAAAGATGTGGATGCTGCATCAGATCAGCAAAAAAAAGATCCCGGATTTATGGATTCGGTGATGAAACAATACCAGGTGATTGCAAAACAAACCGACTCCATGAAATATGCTTTCATCCGTCAAAATCCTGCATCGTATATCAGCCTGGTTACCTTGATAGAAGTGGCAGGCACGGATGTGGACGTACCACGTATTGAGCCTGTTTTCAAAAGACTTTCACCGGCAGTACGCAACAACAGAACCGGCAAACAATTCGCAAAAACATTGTATGATCTGGGGCCGCTTTCTATTGGCGCATTGGCGCCCGACTTCACCCAGAATGATGTAAACGGCAAAGCGGTGAAGCTTTCTGATTTCAAAGGGAAATATACGCTGGTAGATTTCTGGGCATCCTGGTGCGGTCCCTGCAGGGCAGAGAATCCCAACGTGCTGAAAGCATACCAGGCATTTAACGGGAAAAATTTCACCATCGTTGGTATATCCCTGGATACCAATAAAGACGCATGGCTCGGTGCAGTGACAAAAGATGCACTGCCCTGGCAACAGGTATCTGATCTGAAAGGATGGAAAAACGAAGCGGGGAAATTGTACCAGGTAAAAGCCATCCCGCAAAACTTCCTCCTCGATCCGCACGGGCGTATCATTGCTAAAAACCTGCGGGGAGAAGCCCTGCAGGAAAGGCTTGCGGAGATACTGAATAAGTAGCTGAAGAATTATAAGGCCGGCTAAAAAGTATAAAACTACTTTTCAGCCGGCCTTGTTTTATTTTATATCATCACTACTCCAGCCGCTGCTTGTCTTTCAGTAACTGTGCTTTCAGCTTTTCATAACTGATATCCTGTACATTTTTTTTATCAGCTATGGCCTGTACTGCGGCGGTGGCAGCACTCTGTCCCAGGATCATGAACACCGGCTCCATGCGGATGGAACCAAAGGCAATATGCGAGCTGGACATACATACCGGTACCAGCAGGTTTCTGCATTCTCCTTTCTTCGGCACAATAGCACCATAAGAGATCCGGTAGGGCTGCTTAGCCTCCACGCCTATATCGCCTTCATTTTGCACAAAGCCGTCGGGTTTCACGTAACGCTGCGCATTGTGCGCATCCAGCGTATAGGAGCCCATGCCCACAGACTGGCTCACAGGACGTTTGCCCAGCACTTCGTGTTCCGTCATCACGCTCATGCCCGTCATGCGCCGTGCTTCGCGGATATACAGCTGGTGCGGCCAGCTACCGTTGTCCTTAAACTCGTCTGCCGACAGGCCCCATTTGTTCATGGCATCCTGTACGTCTGACGGTATGCGGGGATCGTGGGCGATGAAATACAGCAGACCTTTCTGGTATTGCCCGTGCTCTTCGATAATGGCCTTCCTTCTTTCATAGGAAGCATCCGGATAATCATAGTTCATCCCGATGTTATCCATGCTGAAAGGGCCGTGGTTATTCACGTCTGTCTTGTGGTTGGGAATGGGATCGAATTTATTGAAGGTTTCCCGCCAGCCGGAATTGAAGACGCGTATCAGCAGTTCATACTGCGTAGAGTCGTAACCGTCAGGCCGTTCAAAGGGCACCTTGTTGCGCGGGTCGTTGGTGAGGCACAAACGGAAGCAGTAGGCCTGTATCCGTTTATCGCCGTCTCCTTTTTTGCCGGGGTCGTCGCCGGAAACGCAGGGCAGCAGCCCGCTGGAGGAATCGCCCGCCATTTTGTAGGGGCTTATGTTTGTTTTAAAGTGATGGCCGTGGTGCAGCACACCTACCTGGATGCCGTTCCATTGCTCGCCGTACACGCTGTTGGCTTCACGGCCCACGTGGTAGCTGACGCCGGCAGCGGCCATGAGGTCGCCTTCATAGGTGGCGTCAATGAACATTTTCCCGGCAAAGGTTTTGCCGCTGAGGGTGGTGAAGGCCGTGATGTTGCCATCTTTTTTGATCAGCCCTTTTTCGCGGTCCAGCCATTCATCCCGGTATACAATGATCTTGTTTTCTTTTATGAAATCTTCGAACACCTGTTCTGCTACGTGCGGCTCAAAGATCCACATGGTGCGCTCTGCACCGTCCATCGCTACTGTTCCCTGGCCTTTGTTGCCGTATTCCTGCTGTTGCTGCCATTGCCAGGCGTCAGGCTGCTGGTAATGCAGGTATACACGGTGATAGAACTCACGCGACAACCCACCTATAACGGATTTGTTGCCTGTGTCGGTAAAGCCCAGGCCTCCGGAGGAAAGGCCGCCCAGGTGTGTGTCGGGAGATACAATGATAACAGACCTGCCCATTTTTTTCACCTGTACGGCGGCAACAACGGCAGCAGAGGTGCCACCATAAATAATCACGTCGGCCGTCACGTTCCCGGGAACCGGCGTTGCAACCACGGATAAGGAACAGATGGATACTGCAATACTAACGAGGAATTTTTTCATAATTTATTTTTCAGGAACCAAGCAATCTTTTGAGGGCGGCGGGATAACTTTTCCCGGATACGCCGCCATCGCCTAGTGTAATACTATCGCCAAAACAAACCACCTTGTTATGCGGTAGCTGCAGTTGCATGATCGCCTCATATACCACAACGCCCATCAGGCGGTATCCTTCCGGGGTGGGATGCAAGCCGTCCGTTTTCCCGCTGTTGGCTTCATTACGGAGAAGACTATCCGCATCGGTGCCTATATTACCTGTTTTTTCAAAAACATGGTGCATATCCAGCACCGGCAGTTTATTATCTGCCGCGATTTTACGGATCACGTCATTCACCTGCCGGTTCCGTTCCTGGTAACCTTCCGGCTCATAGAACTCCTTCCTGTGGCGGGTGAACAGGTAAGGTTCGTAAGCTGGCAGGATGGTCATCAGCAGCACCTGGCTGTTGATGTTCATGATCTGTTTAACAATACTGCGGACATTCTCCTCATATTGCGGCAACGGCACATACTTCACGCTGTTCATGTCGTTGGTGCCTGCCATCAGCACGGTAAGGTCCGGCCGGTGGGACAAGCAATCCTGGTCGATCCGTTTTAGCAGGTCAATGGTATTGTTGCCGCCAACACCCGCATTGATCACCTGCGGGTCCGCTGCCGGCATGGCTTTCACGGCAGGCTTCCGGGGGAAGTATTTTTCCTGGAAGGCCACCGAGGTAGTGAGCAGACCTGTTTGTAAAAATGTTCTGCGATGCATCATCAATAATCAGTGTTTTGTGTCAGGTTCTTATTTACATCCCGTTCTGTTTGAGGGATTGGGTACAGGTAGTGTTTATCCAGGACAACAATAGCCGGGTTCTGGGCTTTCATCGCGCCGGCCAGCCGTTTAGTCCTTACCAGGTCGTACCAGCGATGCCCTTCAAAGGCCAGCTCCAGGCGTCTTTCCAACAGTACGCTGTCGCGGAATGCACCCTGGCTCAGCCCGGGCAGCAGATCCACAAGGCCGGCCCTTCCCCTTACCCGGTTAATTGCCGTATAGGCTTCCACGTTACCGGCGGCCTGCTCATTCAATGCTTCGGCGTACATCAGCAGCACATCCGCATACCGGATAATGGGGAAGTTGTTGCTGCCTTCCCCTGTAGCCGTGGCGGAAGGGTCCAGGTATTTACATACATATCCCGGGAAAAGAATATTGGCGGGTGCGGATGGTGTGGTAGTGGCAGAATAAAGCCTGATGGTTACATCCCTGCGCTTGTCCGGCAGGCTATAGGTATCATACAGGTTCTTTGTAGGAGGATTGTCGCCAAAGCCGGAAACGCCATTCACTTTGTCAAAACCAGGCCGCATATAACCCTGCATGTAGCTGCCCTCTCCTACGCCTCCGCCCAGCGCCTGCACTTCAAATACCGCTTCTTTGCCATTCTTGTTGGCAATAGCAAAGGCGTCTGCAAAATTGGTCCAGAGGTCATACACACCCAGATCTATCACTTCCTTGCATTTGGCAGAGGCTTTGGCCCAATCCTGCCGGGTCAGGTAAACCTTTGCCAGGAAAGCTGTTGCTGCACCTTTAGTGGCCCTGCCTTTGTCTGCGCCCGTGTAGGATGGCGGCAGCGCTTTCTCCGCATCTGTAAAATCTGTTACGATCTGCTGGTATACTTCGTCCATTGTTTTCCGGGGTATGGCCAGGTCGTTGAGTGAGGTGGTTTCCTGCAAGACCAGCGGCACATCGCCAAATAATCGTACCAGGGTAAAATAATAGAACCCTCTCATGAATTTTGTTTCGGCCAGCAGACGCGTTTTGAGCGCATCATCCATAGAGATAGCCGGTACCCGCCCCAGCACGGTGTTGGCGCGGTTGATGCCCTGGTAGCAGGTACTCCATACCACCTGGAAAGTAGTGGTAGCCGGCGTAAAAGTATATTTATCAAGATCGTTCTTCGACTGGTTAACCGTGGAGCGGCCACCACCCCATTCAGCATCGTCCGTGGCCTGATCCATCAGTACCCACATAGACTGGTTGTACAGGTTGGCGGTGTTCAGCAGGTCATATACGGAATTAACAGCGGCCTTTGCGTCGTCCGCATTCTTGTAGAAATTGGCAGGCGTGAAGCTGGACTGCGGCGCTTCGTTCAGCTTTCCGCAGGATACGCCTATTATCAAGAGTAAAAAAAGAATAAACTTTTGCATATGCAGAAATATTTTTGTTAGAAGCTGACATTTAACCCAAAAAGCACGGTCCTGGCGGTAGGATAGCTGCCGTAGTCGAAACCCTGGCTGCGACTGTCCTGCCCAAAGCGGTTCACCTCGGGGTCATAGCCGCTGTAATTTGTCCAGGTAGCAAGATTCTGTACGCTTCCATACACACGTATGGAATGCACCTTGATGGCTTTCAGTACAGAAGCGGGCAGGTTGTAGCCCAGCTGCAGGTTCTTGAGCCGCAGATAGGAGCCGTCCTCAATTTGCCGGGTAGAGATCCGGTTAGTAGGACGGGCATTGGTGGCGCGCGGAATATCTGTATTCGTATGTGTAGGCGTCCAGCGGTCGAGCATGTCCCGGTCCTGGTTCAGAGTGCCGTTGAGATATTCAAGTTCAAAGCGATTGGCGTTCAGTATTTTGTTACCATATACGCCCTGGAAGAAAATACTGAGGTCAAACCCTCCATAGGAGAAGGTATTGCTGATGCCACCTAAAAATTCAGGCTGCGCATTACCAATGATGGTACGGTCTGCATCATCTATTTTCTTATCGTTGTTCAGATCCTTGTACCGGCGGTCGCCCGGTTTCTTTGCATTAGGGTCCGCCAATGCGGACAGTTCTTCTGCCGACTGGTAGATACCATCCGTTACATAGCCGTAGAAAGAGCCTAGTGGCTCACCTACGCGGATAATACCGGAGTTGAGGTTCTGTGCAATGTTGGCCACTTCACCGGCAAATATCTGCGGAGCGCCGCCAATGTCCAGCACTTTGTTACGATTGATTACATAGTTGATATCCGTGGTCCATTTGAAAGCGCCATCCAGGTTCACTGTGGAAAGACTTAGCTCTATCCCCTTGTTCTCTACCTGGCCCAGGTTCTTATAAGCGCTGGAATAGCCGGAGGTACCGGGGATGGTTACATTCAGCAACAGGTTCCTGGTCCTTTTCAGATAAGCGTCTGCCGTGAGGCTGATCCTGCTGTTGAACAGCGAGATGTCAACGCCCAGGTCGGCCTGCGAGGTGGTTTCCCAGGAGAGATCCGGATTGGCGATCTGGTTAGGGCCAATACCCGTGGCCACTGCATTGCCCAGCACATAGTTCTGGGTGCCTAACAGGGAGTACGCGGGATAGTTCCCGATACCATCCTGGTTGCCGGTAGTACCGTAGGTAGCCCTGACTTTCAACTCGCTGATCTGTTTCAGGCTTTTCAGGAAAGGCTCTTCGCTCGCCCGCCATGCCAGTGCGGCAGAAGGGAAATAGCCGAAACGCTTGTTGGCGCCAAACCGGGAAGATCCATCTGCACGGAAAGAGGCAGTGAGTAAATATTTATCACGATAGCTATAATTTATCCTGCTCAGATAAGACTCCAGTCCCCATCCGCCAACGCCTGAAGAAGGGATAACGGGAATTGCGCCTGCGCCCAGGTTGCCCGAGCCCAGGTTGTCATTTACAAAACTGCGGGAAGATGAGGAGCTGTATTCCGTCTGGTTTACCTGCTGGGTATAACCTATCAGGGCAGTAATGTTGTGTACACGGTTGAATCTTTTCGTATAGGTGAGGGTATTTTCATTCAGCCAGGTAATGTTCTGATCATTGTAGATGTAGGCTATACCACCCTGGGAAAGGCCACTGGCCACACTTCGCGGGAGGTAGTTATCCTGTTTTTGCAGAATGGCGTCTGCTCCAAACATCACCCGTAGGCTAAGCCCTTCGAGTATTTCGTATTCGCCGAATATATTACCGAAAACACGATAGGCAGTATTGCGGTTCTTAGAGTCCTGCACCAGCGCTACCGGGTTATCAGCCGGGAAAACGAGCTTGGGATCATTAATCAGGTATTTACCCTCCTTATCGTATACGGAAAGAAGCGGAGGAAACTGCAGGGCAGCCATTGTTGCCAGGCCGGCGGAGCCCAGGTTACCATCAGATTTCGCCTGGTTACTCACCGTGCGGCTCACCGTCAGGCTGTTGCCTATCTTGATTTTGCTGGTCAGCTTCCTGTCGATATTTACGCGAAAGGAATACCTGCTAAAATCGGATCCTTTGACAATCCCCTGCTGTGTGAAATAGCCGGCAGACAACGCATACTGTGTTTTTTCATCACCACCGCTGACAGACAACTGGTAATTGGCGATGGGAGCAGTGCGGAGTATTTCGTCCTGCCAGTCGGTGCCTTTGCCAAAAGCATCTACCTGGTCTTGTGTATATACGGCTGGCAGTCCATCGTTGGTATTGGCTTCATTAACAAGCTGCGCATACTCGCTTGCGTTCAGCACCGGGTATTTCCGGCGCACGTTCTGTGTGCCGTAGTAGCTGTCGAAATTAATAACAGACTTACCTGCTTTTCCTCTTTTGGTAGTAATGATCACTACACCGTTGGCGCCCCTGGAGCCATAGATGGCTGTGGAAGAAGCATCTTTCAGGATGTTGATGGATTCAATGTCTGCCGGGTTGAGAGTACTCAGTACGTTAAAGGCGGAGCCGCTGCCTGCGCCGGCATTCTTGAAGGGAATACCATCTATCACGTACAGCGGCTCGTTGTCGCCCTGTATGGAGTTACCACCGCGGATACGGATAGTAGTGGAGGCGCCGGGAGCGCCGGAGTTCTGCGTCACCTGCACGCCGGCGGCTCTTCCCTGCAAGGCCTGGTCCAGCGAAGTAACGGCCACTTTCTTGATTTCTCCTACGGGCACGGAGGTAACGGAGCCGGTGAGATCACTCTTTCTTACCTGGCCGTAACCTACTACCACTACTTCTCCCAGGGCTTCCGTATCGCCTTCCAGGGTAATAGAGATGCTGTTCTGCCCGGGAGACAAAGTTATTTCCTTTGATTTGAGTCCCAGTGCGGAAACCACCAGTACGGCGTTCTCCGGCACATTGGTGAAGGTGAATACGCCGGTTGCATTGGTGGTGGTGCCCCGACCCGTGCCTTTGATCTGCACGGTGGCGCCGGGTATCGGCTCCCTCTTTTCATTCACCACTTTACCCTGCAGGTGGTCAATGGCGGGTTGCTCCGGTCCCTGCGGCGCGGGCGATGTTGTTTTACGGCTGATGACCACCGTATTGCCCTGCAAGGAATAGCGCAGTGGCTGGTCTTTCAGCATCATCTTCAGCGCTGTTTCCAGCGGTGTGTTGTTAAAGGCAACGGTGACCGGTTTGGCCGCGGCCATGTCCTCGTTGCGATGAAAGAATACATAGCCTGTCTGTTGTTTGATCACGGCAAACATCTTTTCCAGTGGAACATTCTTCCCGCTGAAGGTGATCTGCTGGGAGTTACAGACAGCAGTGGCCTTCAGGAAAAAAAACAAGAATAGCGATAACATTAATTTGTACATAACATGGAAGATTGGTTGATACGTTTATTTACTTATTTATTCCGGCAGTATGACGATATGCCTGTCGTGCTCTATTTTAAAATGCACCCTTGCCTGCTCCAGTGTTTGCAGCGCCTGCGCCAGGGTGAGGCCTTTCCCGATTTCCCCGGAGAAGAGTCCCTGCGGCATGCCGTCTGCATAGCTTACTTCCACGTCGTACCAACGGGAAAGCTGTCGCATGATAGTGTGGATATCCGCGTTCACAAAGGAGAAGTAGCCGTTTTTCCAGGCAACCACATGGTCCGTGTTCACCTCGTTGACGGCGATGGCGTCAGCGCCGCGTACAATTGCGGCCTGTTGCCCGGGTTGCAAAAGCGTTGTTTCCTTGTTCATACTTACTTTTACGGCGCCGTCCAGCAGGGTGGCGTTCATGGTGCGCTCATCATCATAGGCCATGATGTCGAAGCTGGTGCCCAGTGCCAGCACTTCGAGGTTGCGAACGCGCACTTTGAACGGTTGTCCTGCCTTCTTTGCGATCTCGAAATATCCTTGTCCTTCCAGTTCCACCACTCTCTCCTTTCCTATAAACGCCGTGGGATATTTCAGCCTGGAAGCCGCATTCAGCCATACTTTGGAGCCGTCCGGCAGCACCAGCTGGTATTGTCCGCCACGGGGTGTGGCCAGGGTATTAAGGGCCGCAGCGGCGCTTGCGCCGTTTACATCATATTGCAGGCGGCCGTTCTGCAAATGGATGGAGGTATTACCCTGTTGCATCACGCGACCGGAGGCGCTGTCCAGCGCCACGGTGGAACCATCCGCCAGGGTGAGCATAGCTTTGTTGCCTCCGGGTGGCACATCCTGTTTTAATATGTTGTGATGAACTATGGCAGAAGGAGTGGGTGATCGTTGCAGGTAAAGGTATCCCATAGCGCCTAGTCCCATCGCTACTACGGCAGCGGCGGCGTAACGCCAGCGGTATACCCTGCGTACCGGGATAACGGGAATGCGGCTTTCATGCTCCTGTTGATTGGCCGGTGGGCGTGCGTTGGTGAGAAGATGTTCCAGTTTGGCTTCGGCATCCGGGATGCCTGCTGCATCACGACTGTTGCGCCAATGCTGCTCCATTGCCAGGCGCAGGGCGTCATCCGCCGGCCATTGCTTCACGGCTTCCAACAGCTCTTCCAGCTCCTCGCGCGTGCAGGTATTGGCAACATAACGTTCGAACAGAAGGTGTAGTCTGTTATCAGTTTTACTCATACGTGGATGGCAGGGAATAACTGCCTTTAAAAGCTAGACGCTGAGAAAAGGAGGAATAACTAATCGATTTGAAAAAAAAATTAAACTTTTTCTGAAACAACGTACAGGAGGGCAAATACCGTTACCAGGTTAAGATGATCGGCCAGGTATTGCTGGATGAACCGTTGGGCTTCGGTGATATGGTTATTGACAGTGTGCCTGGAAAGAGACAATCGCCCGGCGATCTCTTTATGGGAAAGCCCTTCCTCCCGGCTTAGCTGGTACACTTTCCGGCGCTGGGGACTGAGCAAACCAATTGCCTCCCGGAGTTTTGTCTCATATTCCTTCACTATTAGCTGGTTGTCGGCCTCCGTGGCATCCACCATCTGGATCTCTTCCCACAGGAGATCCACCAGTTGCGGGTTTCGGCTGGCAGCGCGCAGGAAGTCAATAGCGCGGTGGTAGGCGATACGGAACATGAAAGCCTCAATGTGTTCAATGCGGGGCAGCAATTCCCTGCCTACCCAGCATTTGGTGAGAACGTCCATGACCACTTCTTCCGCCACCTGCGGAGATTTGATGATAGTACGGATATAATGAAACAGCCGCCCCTGCCAGGCATGGAAAAAACTGCGGAAGGCTGCTTCGTTGCCTTCCGAGATTAATTGTAGCAGTTCCTTATCAGTATGTGATCGTTCTGGCATGTAAGTAAACCCTGTCCCTCTTGTCGTAAAAGTAGTAAAAGGACAGCAGTAAACAGCACTAAAAAGACAGGCACCCGGATGACCAGGTGCCTGTCCTTTTTTATGCGATGCCTCCCCTGCTCAATCCAGCGAAGCCTTATAGCGTTGTAGGGCTTCTAAAAAATAATAGTCTGCATACACCAGCGGCACATCAATCTCCGCATTGTGCGGGATACTTCCCACACTGTGCATCAATATAAAATTACCATTCTTTTCTTCCTGCGCCCTGTACGCGCTGCCTGCGAGCGAATGCAATATTGTGATGGCTGCCTGGCGGTACTGTGTTCCTTTCTCTTTGCCGGCATAACCACTCAGCTCAAACAATGCCGACGCCACAATAGCAGCGGCGGAAACATCGCGGTACTTTGTTTTTACTTTATTGGCATTGGAGCGTACACCGGGGATGTATCCTTTCTCCTGTATATTGAAATCCCAATACGGTACTTTATCTTCCGGAAGATTTTTATTATCCAGGAACCAGTCGGCCATACCAACGGCAGTTTTGAGGAAACGCGGATCATGTGTTTCTCTATAGATCATCGTAAACCCATAGATACCCCATGCCTGGCCGCGGGACCAGGTGGAATTATCAGCATACCCCTGCGCGGTTTCGCGGGCCAGCACTTTACCATTGGTGGTATCATAACACACTACGTGGTATGAGCTGTAATCCGGGCGTACCTGGTTGTACATGGCGGTTTCCGCGTGGCTCACTGCGATGTGGCGGAAGCTGGTATCGCCGGTTTCTTTAGATGCGAAAAACAACAGCTCCAGGTTCATCAGGTTGTCGATGATCACGGGATAATAGTAGAGCTGCTGGCCACGCCACGATTTAAAAGCGTTCCAGGATTTGATGCTTTTTGTTACCGGGTTAAAACGTGTGCTGAGCGAGCGGGCGCCCTGGATCAGGATATCGCGGTACGCTTTGTTACCCGTAAGGCGGTAAGCATTGCCATAGCTGCAATACATCATGAAGCCGAGGTCATGATGCTGTGTAAAATCTTTCAGCGGCTCCAGCTTCTCCGTCCATTTAACAGCTTCCTGCTGCAACACAGGATCTTTGGTTTGTTCATATGCATACCAGAGCGAGCCGGGGAAAAAACCGGGTGTCCAGTCGTACATAGTGGTGGTGATCATTTTCCCTTCCTTATTGATAGTGCGGGGAAAAGCCAGGCTGTCGCGGGATTCCGTGTCTTTCAGCATGTGCTTAAGCTGTTGCCTGGCAAAACCTGCGTTACTGCTGATAAAATCCTTCTCCCCGCCTGCAGTGTAGGCAGTCAGACCGGCGGCTAAAATAAAATAAAGCAATGGTTTCATATTCTTATGGTATCACTTTAATGATCAATTCCCTTATCACACTTTTTTCTTGATCCAGTGTGTGGTTAAATGCCACGAAGGTGGCTTTGTACACTCCCGGCGACGGATAAACGAAAGTATATTCTTCTTTATCCGGTTCGTTGATACTCTTGATGCCGGTGCTCACATCGCCCGGTACGCGGCCCACGTATAGCGGTTTGGTAATGACCCAACTGGTATTAGTGGCCGCGCTGCCACCGCCGCCGGTGATTTTAAGATCCGTGGCGGATGCTGTCCAGCGGCCATTCGTAGGGCTCCATACATTGCCGTAACGGGTCCAGTAGGCTACATCTGTTGAGAATGAGCTTAGCAAAACAGTTTTCTCCGGCAGTACATTGTTTACGGTAAATTCGGTGATCGTCCAGGTACGTTGTGTGGAACCTGTTACGCCGCTGTATTTGAAAGCAATGAAGAGCGAATCGTTTTCGTTGGCTACCAGGTCTGTCAGGTCAGCGGCGCCAAAAGGCACTACCGTTGCGTTAGTAGCCACCGTGCCGCGGCTGGTGATATTTGTCCATGCCGCATTTACCACAGCAGCAGAATCGAGGCCGGACAGTTTGTTGGTGGCCAGGACCTGCAGGGTATTTGTTTGCGTACCAAATTCTGATTTTGAGGAAAAGCCCAGTGTGATCTTTCCCAGTTTGTTTGCGGACGTACGGCCATCGTAACGCTTGCCGGGTTCCCCGGAATAGAATGCGATATTGCCCGCGCTGCCGCTGAACTTAAAGCGGGTGGTATCTCCCAGGCGGTACGTGAACGTGTCGGACACCAGCTTTGCGGGATCGAGGGCCACGTTGAAGTCCGGCGTATCTATTTCCAGCTTTTTAGAACAGGCCACCGCAAAGAAAGACAACAGTATGATGAATGATTTTTTCATGTGGATGTTTTTTAGCATTACCAGCCTTCGTTTTGTGTCAGTAAACGGTTAAGATTGAGTTCATAAGTTGGTTTGGGCAACATCACATGCCTGGAGCTTACATTGCGCACGCCCTGCAATCCGTTGGGATTACCGGTAGAAGTAACTCCCGCGCCATTGGAAGTAGCCCATGATGAGAAGTTTTGCATGTCTGCTACAAAACTGCCCCACCGGATCAGGTCTGCTTTTCTCACCGCTTCAAAACACAGCTCACGCATTCTTTCATCGCGGATAGCGAGTTGGAACGCATCTTTGCTAAGCCCCGGCGTAAGATCGGATTCATTTCCTATGGTGATAGCGGCAGTAGCCGTTGCGGCTGTGCCGGCATACGTGAATACAGCGCCGGTTACCGCAGCGTCGGAAGCGCCGGAGGTATTGGTGGGCGGTGTATTGGTGGCAGTGCCTGCCGTTGTTACGGTGTACAGGATACCGCCATTGGTGATCTGTGCGCCTGTTGTATAACTGGCGCCCGGCATCCAGAAGGTGCCTATCACTACTACAGGCGGAGTAGTATAGTAGGAACCTAATCTCAATGCACCCGGACTGTTCAGGTAAATACCGGTTACTTTTCCACTGGTAATAATCGCTGTTCCGGTAGCGCCGTTGCCACCACCGCCGGTGATGGTTACTGCCGGCGCTTTCGTATAGCCATCGCCGGAGGTTACCATTGTAATGGATTTCACTACGTTTCCATTCATCAGCCCGTATCCTCGTTTCCGCACCTGGTTCACATAGTTATATGCATTCGTAGGGCCGTTCACGTAGTTCTCTGCTTCTGCGCGCATCAGCAATACATCTGAATAGCGGATCATGGGCCAGTTGATATTATAGGTGCCGCCTACGCCATTGGTATTGCGGATTGCCTGTGGTACATATTCCCTTCTGAACTTACCGGCACACATCTGCCAGGGATTCGGACGGGCTGCTTTTACGCGGGGATTTGTTCCGCTGTAAATATAGTTGGCACAGTTCCAGTCGCGGCGGATATCCAGCGACGCTTTGTTAGGCGTGGCAGTGCTGCCGGGATCTGTTTCATACGCGTCAAATAACTTCTTAGTAGCCCACACCCATGCGGCGGAGTTGTAGGAAGTAGAATCGAGTGCAGTAAGTGCCGACTGGATGCCCACAAAGTTGCCGATATCATTCCCTGACTTGTTTACCACCCCGGCGGCTGCGCCCAGGGAGCCCAGCTCCCAGATATTTTCTCTTACATCATACTGGTCTGTGGCCAGGTTGATGAATACCTGGCGGTAATCGGGGTTTAGTGCATGAAGACCGGAAAGAATTACTTTATCAGTGTAAGTGATCACCTCCTGGTATTTGGCCGTGTTGTTTTGCGGATAACCGGCCCAGTAGAGATACACCCGCGCCAGCATAGCCTGCACAGCGGTGAGCGTAACTACATCATTGAATTTCGCCTGGGTAACGGTATAATCTTTCAGCAGCACTTCTGCTTCTTTCATATCCTTTTCAATTTGCGCATACACGTCTGCCTGCTTCACCTGCGGAATGTTTACGTCATTGATAGCGGGTGTGTGAAGTACTACAGGCACATCTCCATAATTACTGGTAAGAATAAAATACAGGAACCCGCGAAGGAATAATGCCTGTCCTTTGATAATATTCCTGCGGGATGCATCCATCGTTGGCTTATCGATATTATCCAGTAATGTATTGAGATTGTTGATGCCAACATATGCATAGCGCCAGATGTTGGCGATATGTACAAGGGATGCATCGTAATTGTAACGGAGACCGCGCGCATCGCCATCTGCCGTACGATTGGACATCACCTCATCTGTGGTGGACACAAAGTTGAAGCCCATCACCTGCGCGTACAACTCGGGCCGCATCAGATCGCCGTACACGCCGTTCAACGCCTGCTGAAGCTGTGTTTCTGTTCCGTAGTAATTGGTAGTGGTATAAAAATCTGTTGGTTGTGTATCCAGAAATTTTTTGCAGGATGTAAGCCCTGCTATTACTATACATGCCAGGATGCAAATACGTTTCATGTTCATCATTTTAGAAGGTTACATTTAAACCGGTCACATAAGACAATGAGTGCGGGTAAACGGCATAGTCGAAGCCAGGGGTAAGATTACCTGGTCTGCCGCTCACTTCGGGATCCATACCGGAATACTTCGTCCATGTATAAATGTTCTGTGCAGCGCCATAGATGCGTACATTCTTTATCTTCGCACGTTTCAACAGTTCGCCTGGTATATTATATCCCAGCGAAACCGTTCTTAGTTTCAGGTAAGAGCCGTCTTCAATTACGCGGGATGAATACGCCGCATTCCCCATACCACCTGCGCGGAACATGGTGTTGCTTGGGTTGGTGGGCGTCCAGCGTTTGGCATAGCTGGCAAACTGGTTCAGGTTCGGATTGTTTACAATACCGCCTTCAAACACATACCTGTTGGCATTGATAATATCATTGCCATATGACCATTGCAGCAGTACGTTCAAATCAAAATTGCGGTAGCGGAAATCGTTGCTGAAACCGCCGGTATATTTTGGTAACCCGCTGCCAATGATCGTGTAATCCTGGTTGTTCACCTGCAGGTCGCCGTTCAGGTCTTTATACTTAATGTCGCCCGGGCGGATTGCGTTACGCGCCGCGCCATTGGTGGGCACATCCGGCTTCAGCAGGTAGGTGTTGTTGGGCATCACATCGAAATCGGAGTATTGGTACACTCCGTCGAACACGAGGCCATACATCTCACCCAGCGGTCTTCCGATCACGGAGATATAAGGGAACAGACCCGAGTAGGTAGTATTGAAAAAAGTACCGGAGCCCATGAGAATAGACTGTTGTCCTTCTGCCAGTGATTGTATTTTGTTACTATTAAAGCTGATGTTAAAACTGCTGTTCCAGCTGAACTGTTTGGTATCCGCAATTACGCCTGCAATGGTGATCTCCAGCCCTTTGTTTTGTAACTGGCCCACATTTTTGACTCCCTTCCCGCTTTCTATACCATGTGCATACGGCAATGCGGCATCCAGCAACAGATCCTTCGTGGTGCGCAGATAGGCGTCTACGGTGAGTGTGAGCCTGTTTTTCAGGAACGCCATATCCAAACCAATATTGGTTTGTTCATTGGTTTCCCAGCGCAGGTTCGCATTACCGGAAGATACCATCACCGACCCGATGCCCAGTGGCGCATTTCCAATGGAATACCAGTATTGGTTACTGGTAAGCTGCAACTGGGGCAGGTAAGCAAAGTCGCCTACCCGGTTATTTCCCGATGCGCCATAGCCCAACCTGATCTTTGCATCGGAAATGAAACCTACATTTTTCATAAACTCTTCGCTGCTGAAGCGCCAGGCCGCAGAGGCGGAAGGAAAGTATCCCCATTTGTTACCGGCTGCGAATTTGGAAGATCCATCTGCACGGAGGGAAGCGGAGAAAAGATATTTTGAATTGTAATCATAGTTCACGCGCACGGCGCCGGAGGCCATTGTCCAACCGGAGCTGAGCGAAAGCAGGGAGGTATTGGCCGGTGCTGCCAGATCAATTCCATCCAGACCGAGATCTTCATTCGGGATTTGATTCGCCGAAAACCTGCGCTGTGAATTTTTGTACCCCTGTGCTTCCAATACGCCGAGCACGGTGAGGTGGTGTAATTTGTTCCAGCTTTTGCGGTATGTCAGCGAGTTTTCCGAACGCCAGAGCGAAGTGGGCTTGGTTTCTATGCTGCCATTCACGCCATTGGAATTCCACTTACTGCCGGATTGTGTTTTGGAATTGTTGAAAATATCGATCTCCGTATTTACCGTATTGATACCACCGGCTATACGTAATGTCAGCCCGTTGGTGATGGCGTATTCTGCGTAGGCGTTGGCGAACAGGTTGTTCACCTTGTTCATGGTATACTGGTTCTGGATATTCTGCAAGGGGTTCACGCGGTAGTCCTGGTTATTAGCCAGCTCATTGCCCGGATCATAAAATTCATCCACGAGGTTCACGGCGCTGTCGCGGCCATAAATACTGGTGGTAGGCCGGAAACCCCATACGGAATACAACGTGGTGGCAGACGCATAAAAGTTGGTAGCGGAAACCGGTATACCGTAAGTTTCATTGTAAGCATAATTGGCGTTGATGCCTACTTTCAACTTGCTGCTCACCGTTTGATCCAGTGAAAACCTGCCCTGGTAGCGTTTAAAACCACCATTGATAATGATCCCTTTCTGGTTATTAAAATTTCCGGAGACAGCATACCTCGTTTTATCATTTCCTCCCCGTACGGCGATGTCGTGATTCTGGTTCTGACCTACGCGGTACACGAAGTCCTGCATATCTATGGATTCCTTGTTACGGTAATCCTCCAGTTTGGCGCCGCCGGCCAGGTACACGGAATCATACATAGATGGGTTCACATCGCCCACGTATTGTACAAACTCGTAGGCGTTCATTAACGGGATTTTGTTGGGTACCTGCTGCCAGCCGTAATACCCGTTATAGGTTACCTGCGGCGCGCCGGTCTTCCCTTTTTTAGTGGTAATGAGAATAACTCCGTTTGATCCGCGGGCGCCGTAAATGGCGGTGGCAGATGCGTCTTTCAAAACATCGATCGACTCAATATCGCCCGGACTGATCGCATTAGCATTGGAACTTTCAGTAGGGAAGCCATCGATCACGTAAAGCGGGGAGTTATCTTGTGTGATGGAACCTGCGCCGCGGATCACGATATTGGAAATGGAGCCCGGCTGACCGTCGTTGCTCGCTACCGCTACCCCGGCTACCCTTCCTGCGAGCGCTTCATCGAACGACTTTACCGGCGCCTTCTCAAAATCCTTCATGTTCACACTGCCCACTGCACCGGTGAGGTCTTTACGTTGCTGGGTAGCATATCCCACTACCACCACATCGTTAAGCGTGCCGGCCTGCTCACTCATCCGTATATTATATTCCGTCCTGTTATCTACCGGTTGTTCCACTTTACCGAAGCCGATAAAAGAGAACACCAGTGTAGCGCCTGGCGCTGCGGAAATAGTAAAACGGCCGTTTGCGTCTGTATGGGCGCCGGTCTTTTCATTCTTTACCATTACAGTTACCCCAATCAATGGCGTACCATCTTTGGCCTTTACTGTACCGGATACTGTTTTTTTCTGTTGTGCAAAAAGGAAAAGCGGAAAAAGTAAGATCCACATGACTCCCGTAAAAAAATAATGGAAGGTGAAGTTGCACCCTCCTCCCTCGCTGGCTGATTGGCATGTCTTTTTCATAAATTGTGGAATTGAGCAGAAATAACGGTTGATGCACAAATATGTGGTAACCAGTCCGGATCACAGGGGGACAATCATAAATGATTGGGGTGAATTTTATAAATCCCCCTTCAACCTGCTGATTATCAGAATAGTAAAAGAATGATATTTATAAAAAACACCCGTTTGCGGAAATACAATTCTTATATTAGAGCATGATTTCGAGGTGCTTCCCGTTCTTATGCCTGCTGATCCTCGCTGTTTTTACAAAAAGCAGCGGGCAGGATGTGACATTCAATCACCTTACGGTAGAAGATGGATTATCGCACAACGCCGTGCTGTCTGTTGTACAGGATGCCCAGGGGTTCATCTGGTATGGTACGCATTACGGCCTTAACCGGTACGATGGATACCGTTTCAAAATTTACCGCCAGCAGGCGAACGATTCCACTTCCCTCCCCGGCAACCAGATCATGAGCCTGTACCGCGACCGGAAAAATGTACTTTGGGTAGGTACTTCCGCGGGACTGGCTAAGTATGATCCGGAACACGACCGTTTTCAGCGCATCGACCTTGATCCGGGGCGGCAAACAAACATTAATTGTATTTATGAAGACAGTAAAGGACGCCGCTGGATAGGCGCCAACAACGGCCTTTATCTACAGGACGGCAGCCGGAAAGAATTTCTCATACCCGGTAAAATCGCGGGGTATGTAGTGCGTTGTGTGTATGAAGACAAGCAGGGTAATATCTGGATCGGTACCAGCAACGGCCTTACAAAAATGAGCGGCCATGATTTCCAGACATTCCGCCATGAAGATGGAAACCCTTCCAGTCTGGCTATGAATTTTATCACCGCCATCACCGAAGATGGGCTGGGCAGGTTATGGGTGGCCACACAAACCGGTGGTATCAATATTTATGATCCTGCTACCGGCCGTTTTTCATTGCTGGCCCAACCTGCCATCATTAATAATATAGTAAGAAGGATACTCCGCGATAAAGCCGGCAACATGTGGGTAGGTACCCAGGAAGGGCTCAGCATCATTGACCCGGTTAAGATGACCGGCCGGCACTACCGGCAGGAGCCACGCAACAACAACAGCCTTAGCCAGAATTCCATTCATAGCATGTACCAGGATAGCAACGGCGTGATCTGGATGGGCACCTACTTCGGCGGCGTAAATATGGTACATCCTTATGGCACCTCCTTTACTGCCTGGCAGCAACATCCCCCGCTCAATGGTATCAGCAACAATGTGATCAGCAGCATGCTGGAAGACACACAACACAACTACTGGATTGGTACAGAAGGCGGTGGCCTGAATTATTATAACCGCACTACCCAACGTTTTACCAGCTATAAACATGATGCAGATAATCCTGCCAGCCTCGGGTCCAACCTGGTTAAAGTAGTGTATGAAGATAAAGACCACAACATCTGGGCGGCCACACATGGCGGTGGATTAAACCTCTTGCAACACGGAGGGTTTAAACGCTTCTTCTACGATACCAAAGATCCCGGTACTTTTTCGAGAGAAGTAACCGCCGTACTGGAAGACAGCCGGAAACGGTTCTGGGTGGGCACCAACAACCTGCTGCACCTGCTGCACCGGGATGGCCATGAGCTGGAGAAACGGGCCGATTCTATTTTAACGGGTATTGCTACGCACCAGTCGATCCGGTATATTATTGAAGATTCGCGTCACCGTATCTTCATCGGTTCCATCAGCAACCTGTATGTATTTGAAGCAGACACCATGCGGCTCATTCAGCCAGGCTATGTGAACTCTATCCAGGAAGATTCAAAGCACAATATCTGGGTGAGCATGTATTTTGGAGGTCTGATCAGATATGATCCTGAACTGAAAAAGCAAACCCGTTATACTCAGAAAGATGGTTTGCCGAACGACAATGTAATTGGCTTACTGGAAGACGATCAGCATCATTTATGGATCAGTACCTATAACGGCCTGGCACGTTTTGATCCTGCCCGCAACTCTTTCCAGACCTATACTGTAAGTGATGGTCTTGCAGGAAATGTATTCAACTACAACTCCTTTCTGCGGAACAGCCAGGGCGAATTCCTCTTCGGCGGATATAACGGCATCACCAGCTTCTTCCCCAACCAGATCATTACCAACCCGCATCCCTCCGTTATCCGGTTTACCGGCCTGCGGCTGTTCAACAAGCCAGTAGGCATCGCGCAGGACAACGGGCTGCTGGAACAGGACATCAGCTATACCAAAGCATTACGTTTTCATCACGACCAGGAAGTATTCACGCTGGAATTTGCATTACTCAACTACGTAAAAAGCAGCAAAAACCGTTACGCCTACCGGCTTGAAGGCGCAGACCGCGACTGGATAGAAACCGATAACCCGGCGGTGACATACACCAACCTCTCATCCGGTCACTATACCTTTTGGGTAAAGGGCGCCAACAACGACGGCATCTGGAGCGAACCGGCAAAGATGGAGATCACTATCCTGCCACCATTCTGGCGAACCTGGTGGGCATATGGCGTTTACGCACTGGGGCTTATATTATTATTCTTCTTCGTTACCCGGTTCTTTTTCCTGTGGGCCCTGCTGCGCAAAGAAGAAGAACTGCACCAGGTGAAACTCAACTTCTTCACACATGTTTCCCATGAAATCCGTACCCACCTTACTTTCCTGCTGGTACCCGTAGAAAAGATGATGGATATGCTGAAGAAAGATGATCCGCTGCAATCCACCCTGCTGCAGTTACGGAACAATGCCGACCGGCTGCTGAAGCTTGTGAACGAGTTGATGGATTTCCGCAAGGCAGAAACCAATCACCTTAAACTGCATGTACAGGAACTCGACCTGATTCCGTTCCTCGATCATATTTACACCAGCTTCCGTGAGCTTTCGCTTGACCGGAACATCAGCATGGTGTTCGCGCATGATATGGAACATGCCTGGGTTTATTTCGACCGGGAGCAGCTGGAGAAAGTGTTCTTCAATTTACTCAGCAACGCCTTCAAGTTCACACCAGACGGGGGCCGCATCCAGTTGCACATCGCACATTCACGGCAAAACACGGTGATCACTGTCACCGACAATGGCCGTGGTATTGCACCTGAATACCTCGACAAACTGTTCACCAACTTCTTCCAGGTACAGGATCACGGTTTACAAAACACCGGGTACGGTATCGGGCTGGCGTTGTCCAAAAATATTGTGGAGCAGCATAAAGGAACCCTCACCGTGGAAAGCGAACCTTCCACCCCGGAAAAAGAGGGACGTACCTGTTTTACCGTTTCCCTGCCTACCGGCTCCAAACATTTTGAAGGCACCCAACACACCGTTGGCGGCATGCCTGCAATGCCCGCTGCACCGGTTAAAGCGACGCCCGCACCGGAAACCCCGGATATTATTATTCCAGCTACGCCGCAACCTTTTACTATTCATATTGTGGAAGACAACCCGGAACTGCGTACCCTCATCGGCCAAACCTTCCGCGACCAATACCTCGTACTGGAAAGCGTGAACGGGGCAGATGGATTGGCAGCCGCCACCGCGCAAATCCCCGACATCGTGATCAGCGACGTGATGATGCCCGAAATGGATGGCCTTCAGCTTTGCCAGGCACTTAAAACAGATGAACGTACCAGTCATATTCCCGTAGTACTGCTTACCGCCAAAAGCTCGCAGGCCGATCATGTAAGCGGCCTTGAAACCGGGGCAGACCTCTATCTCACCAAACCTTTCAGTACCCGGGTACTGGCGCTCAACGTCCGCAACCTGATCGCCTCCCGCGAAAAAATGCGCGAACGCTACAGCCGCCAGCTGCAAACGGAAACAATAACACCGGATGCTTTACCCAGCAGCCTGGATAATGCCTTCCTCGAAAAAGTGATCGCGCTGGTGGAAGAACATATGGACAACCCCGACTTTGGCGTGGATATGCTGGCCCGTAAGGTAGCCATGAGCCAGCCTGTGCTTTATAAGAAACTGAAGGCCGTCACCAATATGTCGGTGAACGACTTTGTAAAATCGCTGCGACTGAAAAAAGCCGCGTCCCTTATACGTACCCGTGAGCATACCATTTACCAGGTGGCGTATATGGTGGGGTACAACGACCGGAAATATTTCAGCCGGGAGTTCAAGAAACAGTTTGGTAAAACACCTTCCGAGTTTGCAGAAACCCCTGATTTGTGAAAATTCACCCCATTTACTCGGAAAAATCACCCCACCTGACAGGCTGGGATCATTAGATTTGTTGTAAATCCACTGTTATGAAAATCAGCATGCTGCTTATCCTGGGCTTCCTGTGCATTATGTCCCATGCATGGGGCCAAACGGCATACACCACTATTATGGACCGTATCCGGGCGGAACTGCTCTCACAGTCCGGTAGTACCACCACGCTGGACAACAACGTAACCAGCACGTTGGGCACATTGCAAAGCAATGGCTCCTGGCCGGATGTAAACTATGCCTACAGCGCCACCACTTATACGGCGGATGTACACATCAACCGGGTAAAAACGTTCGCGCTGGCCTATACGAAATCAGCCAGTTCATATTACCACAGTACAACCCTTTTTACCGCTATTGTGAACAGCCTTACTTACTGGAACACCTCCGATCCGCAAAGCTGGAACTGGTACCATAACCATATCTCCAATCCGCAGCGCATCGGTGAAATCCTGATCCTTCTGGACACGGCGCAGCAAAGCCTGGGCAGTCTCCGCGATGCACTGCTCACGCAAATGAGCCGCGGCAACCCTTCCGGTCAAACAGGCGCCAACAAACTGGATGAGGCTACGCACTTTATGTACCGGTCCTGCCTCACCGCCAACGACTCCCTGATGCAATACAGCGTGGACCAGGCATTTTATCCCCTCGTACTCACCGCCAACGAGGGTATCCAGCATGATCTGTCTTATCACCAGCATGGGCCACAGTTGTATTTCTTTGGCTATGGTTCCGTGTTCGTGAGCGGCGAAACCAATGTAGCCTATTATCTCCGTGGCACGCCCTATGCCCTGTCGGGGTCCCGGTTAACTGTTTTCAGCGACTTTGTACGGAACGGTTTCCTCAAAGCCATGCGGACCCGCTATATCGATTATGGCACAAATGGCCGCAGCATCAGCCGGGAAAATCAATTAGCCGTTGGCGTTACCAACCACCTGGAAAAGCTCAAAGTGCTGGACACCGCGCATGTTACTGAATACAACGAAAACATAGCAAGACTGAACGGTAGCCAGTCGCCGGGATACCTCCTGCCCTCCCTGCATACCCACTTCTGGCGCTCCGATTATACCGTACATCACCGCACCGGCTACCTCTTTGGGGTGCATATGACTTCTACCCGCACGGCCAAACAGGAAAACGGTAACGGGGAGAACCTCAAGGGATATTACCTCTCGGACGGTTCCACGCATATCGCCGCCAGCGGCAATGAGTATTATAACATTCCTGCCGTGTGGGACTGGAGCAGGATCCCCGGCACTACAGTACCTTACATTACTACTATTCCGCTGCGTACCGCCTGGGGCGTAAACTTTGGCACTACCGCTTTTGCCGGTGGCGTGTCGGATTCCCTGTACGGCGTTTCCGCATTGCAATTTTCTGATTACAATACGCAGGCCCGGAAAGCCTGGTTCTTTTTTGATAATGAAGTAGTTTGTTTGGGCGCCGGCATCAGCTCCACCGCCACGCAGCCTGTTAATACCACTGTGAACCAATGCCTGCTGAACGGCGCCGTATCTGCCAATGTAAGCGGCACGGTGAGCACCATTGCCAATGGCACTTACAGCTACAACAACACGCTGAAATGGATCACGCATAATGGTATCAGCTATTACTTTCCGGCCGGAGGCCAGGTGCAGCTGAGCATGCAATCGCAGTCCGGTACCTGGAGAAGTATTAACAACGGCGGCAGTACCACCGTACAAAACATGAATGTGTTCCAGCTGTGGTTCAACCACGGCACTGCGCCCACCAATGGCACGTATGCATATTATGTATTGCCAGGGCAAAATATGAGCACCTATGATACCACGGCAGTACGCATTGAGCAGAATAATGCGAACATGCAGGTAGTATATCACCGTGGATTAAATATCTGGCAGATGGTCTTCTACCAGGCGGGCGCCTTTCATAAAGATTCGCTGACCGTAACCGTCGACCGGCTATGTACGCTGATGCTACGCAACGCAGGTACTTCCGATGTAACGGTATCCGTTGCGGATCCGGCGCAATCTTCCTCACCTGTTAACATTCAGCTGAACCTGCCGGGCATTCCGCAAACACGGCAACTGATTGCTACCCTGCCTTCCGGTCCTTATGCAGGCTCCACTGCCACGTATCATGTAAACAGCCAAACGCCTGTTTATACCGCCTCTGTTATTACCGCTGTAGCGGATGCGTATGTAAGAGGGGGTTCTACTTACGGCGGGGTAAATTATGGCACGGAGTCGCTTGTGCTGAAGCAGGATGCAACGGTGAGCTATACACGGGAAATATTTCTGCGGTTCAATGTGGGCGCACTACCCGCAGGTACCAGCCAGGTAAAGCTGCGGATGTACGTGAACTATGCAAACACCAGCATCGCCACCGTACCCTGGATTGCGCACTATGTGAGCAACGACAGCTGGACCGAAACCGGCATCACCTATAACAACATGCCGGCCGCCACCAGCGCGGTGGATACGATCACGGGCCGTACCGCAGGCAATTATGCCGAATGGGATGTAACGGATATCGCACTCGCGCAGCAGTCTGCCGATGGCATGCTTACTTTAAAGCTCGTATCCGGACTGGCAGGCGCTACTACCGACGCCATCTTTACCTCCCGCGAGAACAGCGACAGCACCCGGCGGCCGGTACTCGTTTGCAGCACGGGAAGCATGCTCCGTAAGATGCTGCCCGCAATGGAGGAGAAAACAGATGGTGTCAGCATCTATCCCAACCCGGCAGGCGCATTCATTTATGTAAACACAACAGAACGTTGGCTGAGAGCAGAATTACGTGACACCGCCGGTAAAGTGGTGAAAATGGAAAAACTGGATGGGCGCCAGCAGTTTGATTTCCCCATGAGTGATGTGCAGCCGGGAATGTATTTACTGGTATTAAAAGGAGCAGGCAAACAGTTGGTAAAAAAGATTGTGAAGATGTGAGCCGGACTTTTATTTTACAACTGCGCAATTGCACTTTGTATGTCCTGGCGCAGTTCATCATACGTTTTTGCGGTGTTTACTTTATCCAGGAACTGTTGTACAATGCCACCGGTTCTGGTATCGCCGTGTTGTTCCACAAAGGAAAGATATTCGGCCCTGTTCTCCGGGATCAGTGAACGAAGGTTTTGGTTGTTTTCAAAGGAAGGCGTATTGTCTTGCCCAAACAGGTAATCCTCACAATAGCGGTTATACAGATCCCTGGCCGCTTCCAAAAACTTGCTATCGGGATAAGTTTCCACGAACTTTTCCCAGTTGAGCGCCCGCTTTCCTATGAGGCTGAATGGGATTACCAATCCCGCATCAGCGCTATATAGTACCGTATCTTCATCTGCCCGCAATTGCAGGTATGCGCTGTAATCGGCGGGCAGGGAAGCTTTGAACAAATTTGTATAGAATGTGGGAACGGTACGAAGATCCGTATACCCCTCGCCTATTTCCCAGGGTTCAATACCCGCGGTAGCCAGTAAATTAATGCGTTGTTGTACGTGCGCGGGCGGTACAATGGCGCCCTTTGTTTCAGAATAGTAGCTTACATACTCATTCAGCCATGCCTGTTCATTGGTAGTAATTGCTATCAGGGCGGTGTCCATATAAAGCGCCAGGGAATCATGAAGCAGGGCGGCCGTTTGGGCCTTTATGCCCGGCAATTGTTTTTTGATGGCTTGCTTCCTGCTGATGATAGCGGAAATATATGTTTCTGTAGATATAGATAAGGTGGGTGTATCAACCTGCCTGGGCGCCGGCGCCGTGGTATCAGTACTAACCGCGCTATCAACGGGCTGTTTGCTTTGGGATTTTTCACCATCGCCGTTACAGGCGGACAGCATTATCAGGTGCGTACAAAAAACAGGCATCCAGATGCAGCCATTCCTAAACTTGTGCTTCATAGTGTAGTCGGAAATTAATTACGAAGATGCAAGATAATTATTGCTGTTCCATCAACAAATTTTAATTGCATTTATAGTGTAATCTCAATTTTAAAAATATCCTATCTTCAAATTGCAAATGCAGGCTTATCATACACCTGAATAAAAACGGCGCTATGAACAAAATTGAAATTGCACGGGTAAAAGAATAATTGAGGAAGCCTATCTTATCGCAAAAAATCGTTTTGACAAAAAGCAATCTGCCAGGAAGGCTGGTTAAGCAGGTTGCGGGAAATTACATTTAATGACTGGTTTTTGTTATCTTCATATTACCAGGAAAAAGTAACCTCATGATCACACATGCTGAAGACCCTCACAGCGGAAAACGCCAGCCTGCTACTGCAGGTCATGTAACGCCGGCGGCCATACATGTTGCGGACAATGGCTCCCAGGCGGTACAATTACGCCCCTATCAGCAACTGGCAAACAACAACGACAAAATAACGCAGCAGAAAGCCCTTCAAGTACTGGCAGACCATCGCCCGCGGCCTATGCAGCTGAAAGCCGGCAGCCAGCACTTCCCGGTACAGAGAAAAGAAAACAAAACCGGTATGCCGGACCATCTTAAAAACGGTATAGAAAATATATCCGGTCACAGTATGGATGATGTACGCGTGCATTACAACTCCGCTGAACCCGCACAACTGCAGGCCCTCGCCTATGCAAAGGGAACAGACATCCATCTCGGCCCCGGCCAGGAAAAACACCTGGCACATGAAGCATGGCATGTAGTGCAGCAAAAACAGGGACGGGTACAGGCCACCACACAACTAAAACAGGGCATCCCTGTTAACGACGACAAAGGACTTGAACTGGAGGCCGATGTAATGGGCCAGAAAGCACTGCAACTATACAGCACTGCCCGTGCGTTACCGCTGACTGTCGCCACCCAGCTGAAACAAGAGGTGGTACAGCGTATCAGCATCGATGCCTCCAAGCTGAATGTAGTGGGTGAAGAACACAGAGAGTCACAGAAACGGCGGCAAACAGAAGTCGCCTACAGCAATCACCTGTTTGGCCAGAACGGCCTGTACTGGCAGGAGGCGGCGTTCAAACCCATTGAAGACCATCAAACACGCGGCGATGAAGCCGGCCTGCGATTAAAATTCTTCTATCATCTTTTTGCAGGTGGCATGGTGAAGGTAATACAAACCACCACCAACGGAGATACGCCTTTCCTCATGGCAGTACGCGGCATCTGGAAAACACTGAATACCGTAAAAAGCCTGTACGAAGAGGAAGTGGAAACGCTGAGCGAAGACGAAGGACTCGCTCTGCATCAAATGATGACCAACCAGGTATGGACCGGCTTCCAGGCTAAAATGGACGGACTGATCACTCCCCAAAATGCCGACAGCCTGCAATACCGGAAAGAGTTGGTGACGGATATGATTAACTTGAAAAAGTATTGGGAAAGCAAGCCGGATATTTATGAACCCAGCAGACAAATCGTGACGAACGACCGCAATGATCACATGCATAACAGTGCTACCACAGCCGCCTTCCAGGGACGTAAAGGTATCTGGAAAGTTGGAGAAAACCACGTTATCGGTATCGCACAAATGTTCCCTGCCGGCAGGCGATATAACCTGGTACACCGGGCAGATTTCAATAACGATCTCCATGCATATATCCAAAGTACCACAAATGTATCTAAGGAGAAAAAATGACCTGTATATTTATGGAAAGACAATGGACCGAAAGAGGCGAAGGTAAATTCGTGTTGTTAATTAATGGCGAAGAAACTGGAACCTATCAAAGAGGAGCCTTCTGCTTACCCGGCCCTGGTCCATTGGGAGCCCGGTCAGAAAGATACTGTTCCCCGGTAAATGCATCCGTGGCAGTTGTTAATAAATTGCAAGGATGTCTATTTCTTTTTTATTGAACAGGAAACGATCTCCCTTCCAGGCGACTTTGCAGAAAAATAGAAGTTCTAAACTATTAACCATATGAAAAACACTAAACGAAAGTTGTCTTCCGAACAATCCCGGGAACTACTCAGCGTATTGAAAACCCGCTTTGAAAAAAACAAGAACCGTCACAAAGGGCTCGACTGGGCTAAGATACAGGCAAAGCTGGAAGCGAATCCGGGAAAACTATGGTCGCTCGATGAAATGGAATTAACCGGTGGTGAACCAGATGTAGTAGGTTATGATAAAAGTAAGGACGAATACATTTTCTATGATTGTTCAGCAGAAAGTCCTAAAGGCCGCAGAAGTATCTGTTACGACCATGAAGCCCTGGAGTCGAGGAAAGAACACAAACCGGAGAACAGCGCCGTTGAAATGGCTGCAGATATCGGTATTGAGCTTTTAACGGAAGCACAATACCGCGACTTGCAGCAACTTGGCAACTTCGATACAAAAACATCCAGCTGGATAGTAACGCCTCCGGCAATAAGGAAACTTGGTGGCGCGCTCTTCTGTGATCGTCGTTATGATCATATTTTCGTGTATCATAATGGCGCAGAATCTTACTATGGCGCCAGGGGATTTCGTGGATCATTAAGGGTGTAGACCTTCATCGGGCTAATACCCGGATCCTCTTCCATACACTCATTCACGAGGTTTTACAATACTGAGCCACATTATACCAGGTTTCACCATTGACTACATTTGTAAATCCATTCTTTTCAAGGATGGATTTCGCCTGCCCGCTTCGGCCACCACTCTGACAAAACACAATGATACTTTTTTTGTTTTTGAATTTTGAAAGTTGTGTAGCTACCTGATCCAGGGGGATATTTACCGACCCCTTTACATGGTTCCCTGAAAACTCTGCGGGAGTACGTACGTCTACTAAAAACGCACCTTCTTTAATAAGACCTTCCAGGTCCACTTTCGGCGAACCGCCGAACAATTGCTTAAATATATTCATAACACTTTTTTACTTATTCCGGATCGCCCTGTTCAGCTTTTTATAACCGGGCAGATACCATCATTTATGATTGCTTTTCTGTAGCTGATGCGCTCAGGTTTCCTTTAGTTTGTTTAACAGGAACTGAGCAACTCCTTGAAAAAATACACATTCTGTTAAATAACCCCAGGCCGGTATAGATCAATCCGGCAATACCACTCCCAAGATCCCTTCTGTATATGGCTTCAACTGTAATTCCAATTCCAATAGTTACCCAAAGTACGCGTGGAAAGCTCCAGTTATAACGTATTATATCTTTTAATTTTTTCATTTTTTTTCTTTTGATCAGCAATTATTAATCTTTAACGCCAAACGCTTTTAAGATCATTTCCAATGGACAGAATTTGGTGAACGAAGATTGCAGCAGGTTTGCTCCTACAAATACGCCCAGCCATAACCAGTTGATATTTACAGTATAAGCCAGGGTTATACTGGTTAAAACAAGTGTGCCGGCAACAGCACGTACAATTCTCTCTTTCATATTTTTAGTTCTTATTTGCTTTATACTAAAGACCTCCTTGTTTAATATCTTTTTTACGCATCATCTTGAAGTACAACAACGGCACTACAATCAATGTCAGGAATGTGGAGGTAATAGTGCCACCCATTAATGAAATAGCCAATCCCTGAAAAATAGGGTCAAACAGGATAATCACGGCGCCCAATGCCACGGCTCCTGCTGTTAATAAAATAGGAGTTGTACGTACCGCCCCCGCTTCAATGATAGCCTGTTTCAGCGGAACTCCTGCTTTTAGCCGAATATTAATAAAGTCTATCAATAGTATAGAGTTTCGAACCATAACCCCTGCGAGCGCAATAAAACCGATCATGGAAGTAGCTGTGAAATAGGCGTGAAACAGCCAATGGCCTACTACAATGCCAATCAATGATAACGGGATGGCAGCAAGCATTACCAGCGGCACAGTAAAGTTCTGAAACCAACCGACAATTAAAATGTAGATCATAATGATTACCACTGCGAAAGCGATACCCAGATCTCTGAAAACTTCGAAAGTAATCTGCCATTCCCCATCCCATTTCAGGCTATAATTATCTTCGAGTTCGGGCTGATGGGTATACTCTTCTTTCAATGAATATCCCTTGGGTACCTGCACCTTCTTTAAATTATCTGAAACATCCGAAATAGCATAAGAGGGACTTTCCAGTTTGCCAGCCATATCCGCTAACACATATACCACTTCTTTCTGGTTCTTACGGTAAATGCTCTTGGGTTTAACCTGTTTTGTTACGGTTACCAGATCCCTTATGGGAATCGCATTACCCTGTATACTTATAATTTTCAAGTTAAGCAGATCATCTATATTGGTTTTATCAGCATCGCTTAACTGCAGCTTTATAGCAACCTGATTGTAAGCCGCCGGCTGGGAGATATTCCCTGCAGACATACCTGATAAACCAGCATTAACGGTGGCAGCTATTTGTGCTGTAGCAATACCATAACGCATCGCCTTTTCCTTGTTAACTTCAATTTGATATTCCGGTTGATCGTCTTCGGCCATCCAATCCACATCCACCACATCTGTTGTTTTGTTTAAAAGGGCCTCCACCTGTTTAGCAATCTTTATCTGTTCGTTATAATTGGGGCCATAGATCTCTGCCACCAGTGTTGATAGTACGGGTGGGCCAGGTGGTACTTCCACAATTTTCACATTCGCGTTGTATTTTTTAGCAATGCGCTGTATGGGGCCGCGCATTTCCTTAGCAATACTATGGCTTTGTATGTTCCTGTCTTTCTTATCAACCAGGTTCACCTGTATATCCGCAACATTATCACCTCTTCTCAGGTCATAGTGACGTACCAGGCCATTAAAGCTGATGGGCGCAGAAGTTCCTATATAAGACTGGTAGTTTTTAACCAGGGTTTGTTCTGAAATATAGGCGCCAATATCTTTTGCTACCGCCTGCGTTTTTTCCAGGGTAGTGCCTTCGGGCATATCTATTACTACCTGGAATTCGTTCTTATTATCAAAGGGAAGCATTTTGACTGCAACCGCTTTCGTATAAAACATAAACAGTGATGCAATCAGGATCACAGCAGTACTCAAAATAAACGTCCAGCGCTTCCAGCGTGTTTCCAGTAACGGTTGGATGAATGAGCGATATATTTTGTAAATACGTGTCTCCGCAAGAGGTTGATGCGCTGCTGTTTCATCTGAAGCGCCGTGCTTTTCTTTTTCCCGGAGGAATATATAGCCCAGGTATGGGGTGAGCGTTAGTGCAACTATTAATGATAATAACATCGCAATAGACGCTCCTATAGGCATCGGGCTCATATATGGTCCCATCATGCCGGATACAAAGGCCATTGGCAAAACCGCAGCAATTACTGTAAATGTAGCCAGTATAGTGGGATTACCTACTTCATTAATAGCATATATAGCCGCCTTTAAAGGCGGTAATTTTTTCATTTTAAAGTGACGGTGCATATTCTCCGCTATGATGATGGAGTCATCAACCACAATACCTGTTATAAATACCAGCGCAAACAGGGTAATGCGGTTAAGCGTATAATGCATAAAGTAGTAAGAAAAGAGCGTTAAGGCAAAGGTAACCGGCACTGATAGAAATACCACCAGGCCTCCCCGCCATCCCATAGCGAGCATTACAAATACTGTAACAACCACAATAGCAATAAACAAGTGGAACAACAATTCAGATACTTTATCGGATGCTGTTTCTCCATAGTTCCTGGTAACCGTTAAATGTACATCATCCGGTAATAATCCTGCCTTCAGGTGTTCTGTTTTGCTGATGATCTTTTCAGACAGTTTCATGGCATCAGCGCCCTTCTTTTTAGCAACAGATAAGGTTATTGCAGGATAGTTGGATTTAAATGTATGCGCGTTTGCGGCATCAGCTTTTCCATATCCAAACAATACATATTGGGTAGGCGTTTCAGCGCCTTCTTCTACTTTTGCTATTTGTTTAAGATAAACAGGTTGTTGCTGGTTAACGCCGACCACCAGATTGGCCACATCATCAGCGGTAGTTAAAAAGTTGCCTGTTTCCACGGAAAAAGCAGTGTCCCTCTGCAACAATTCCCCGCTTTGGAGCTGCATATTACTGCCCTGAATCTGTTTGCTGACAGATAAGAAATCAACATGATTTTCTGCCATTTTATTTTTATCCAGCTGCACTTTTACTTCGCGGTTGCGCCCGCCCAGGATATTGACATCTGAAACATCCTCTGTTTTCTTTATTTCATTGGCCAGTTCCTGCCCTATCAGCTTCAGCTGATAGTCGTCGTATTTTTCGCTCCAGATGGTTAACCCTAATACCGGAACATCGTCAATGGCCCGGGTTTTGATCAATGGAAGAGTAACGCCCTGCGGCATTTTATCCATGTTCTTCATCAGTTCACTATACAATTTTACCAGTGAACGCTCCACATCTTCACCTACATAGAACTGAACGATCACCATTACCTGTCCCTGCATGGAAGTTGAATAAACGTATTCCACTCCTTTAATATTGGAGATCATTTTCTCCAATGGAGCTGCCACTTTGGTTTCCACATCTTTTGGGGATGCGCCGGGGTAACCAATAAAAATATCGGCCATCGGTACCTGTATCTGGGGTTCCTCCTCACGTGGAATTAGAAAAGTACTATACCCACCGACCAATAAAAAGGCGATCATCAACAAAATCGTTAGTTTCGATTGTATGAATGCCTTTGCTATATTTCCTGATAATCCGTTTTTCATTATAATATAATGATTTGTTATTAATGATAGCGAGGCCGTTATGGGCTATTGCTCTTTTATTTTCACTGCAGCACCATTAAATAGCCGGCCATCGGCACTTGCAATAAATTGCTCGTGTGCGCCCAGCCCGCTTAATACTTCAACCTGGTTTCCCACAGTTTTACCCAGCCTTACCCAGCGCAACTGCGCGGTATTATTGTTGCCTATAGTATATAAACCTGCCAGCTGGTCTTTATATTCGATACAGGATAGCGGCACCATTACCTGGTCATTGCCCGCGGAATCCCGGGGCGCTTCTTTTACCGGGATAAAAATATCAGCATACATGCCGGCAAACAGACCTTGTTTCTCATTGTCCGGTATATGCACTTTGATAAGGTACTGGCCGCCTGTAAACCGGGAGGATTGATTGATCTGGGTGACAGTTCCTTTAATTACTTTATTGACGGCGTTGATAGTTACGGTCACTTCAGCTCCCTGGCTTACCTGGCTGATTGAATTTTCAGGGACTGCGGCACTTATCTGATAACTGCCACTTTGCTCAATAGTTAGTATCGGCATGCCGGGACTAGCCATGCTACCCGCGTCCATTAATTTTTGTGTGATGGTTCCGGCAAAAGGGGCGGTTAAATTAGTATAGCTCAGCGTCGCGTTTATTTCATTGCGCATTTGTTTAGCAGCATCCAGTCTTGATTTGGCAGAGCTATATTGCAGCGTAACGTTATCCAGTTCTTTTGCTGATGCACTTTGCTGCTTATACAGATTGCTAAACCGCTCATAATCTCTTTGCGCGCTTTTATATCCGGCCTCTGCTTCGGTGATCATCGCGTCGGTCTGTGCTCTTTTTGCGAGGATATCATCATTGCTTATCGTTGCCAGCAGTTGTCCTTTGTTGACGTGATCTCCCACGTTTACATTCAGCCTGGTGATGTATCCCATTATCCTGGTGCTGATGTTGGCGGTTTGGCCGGCTTCGATCTGGCCGCTCACATTCAATCCTTGCTGCGCGTCGGCAGAGGGTTGAATGACCGTTACCAGGATTGCAGTATCGGCGCTGGTTTGAGTTTCCTTTTTCCCATTCGGAGAACAGGCACTGATCACCAATAAACTAACTCCCGTAAGTAGTTGTAATGTCCTGGTCAGGTTTATAGCTAATCTCATATTGATTGTTTATTTATTAGTAGTTGAGGTTAGGAATTGTATATAGGCCCTGGTTATATTTGAAGTAAACCGGGCTTTCGCAAGCGAAAATTTAAGCTGCGAAAGCTGTGTTGCTGCGGTCAGTACATCTGTGGTGTTTACCAGGCCCTGGTCATAGCGGTTTTGTAAAATGCGCGACGCTTCTGATGCCTGTTCAATGGCTTGTTCTCCATGTACAATTTCAAACCGCGCATCCGAAAGGTCCCTGTAAGCTTTATTCAGAGCTGACTGACTTTGATCCTTTTGTTGCGCCAGCTGGGTAGCCAGCTTGTCCCGCTCTGATTTCTGCACGGCGATACCATTCTTTGTTCTATTTCCGCTAAAAATGGTCCATGATAACTGAACCCCGAAGAAGTAAGAATTTGCGCCAAAACCAGTTAAACGGCTGTCGTTATATTGATAATTACCAAATGCATTAAGCCTGGGCAGATAACTCATCTGGCTTGATTTGATCATCAGGTCGGATGCTTCTATTGCTTTTTGCATGACCATGAAATCAGAGCGGTTTGAAAATACTTCCCGAATGGTATCTGTGGCAGATGGCGCTGCCGGGAGTTCACCCTGAGGCTTGTATATGGTTCCTGCAGGCTGCCCCATCAAAAGACCAAGATAATCGGAGGCGTTCTCTATGCCGCTTTGTGCCTGGGCCTGGCCGCTTTCAACAGATGTAACATGCACTTGTGCATTCAGCAGATCTGACTTCTGAATTAATCCTTGTTTGAAATGGTTATCTGTAAAGGTGTAAACCGATTTTGCAGTTTGTAACGCTTCCTCTAAAACTTTTAACGCGTCGTATGCCAGTTGTAACTGCAGATAGGCCCTCTGCACCTCAAACGTCAGATATTCTTTGGTGCGCTGTGTCTTGTATTGATAAACTTCTATTTGTTTCTGGGCCCCTTTACGTTGATAAAGCATATCTATATTGAGCAATGGCTGCTGCACTTCCAATTTGGTCATATAATTGGAGGTTCCGCTCGGATTATTTAGAAGGGCAGGATTGAAATCATTTTGCGTAATCGTTCTCTGTTCCAGTTTAAAGCCAAATGAATTCAGCGGATCATTTGTGTGAATACCCGTATAGGAAAGGTTTACCTGGGGCAGGAAAATGGCCGCCGTCTTTCTAAAATTGGCAGCTGCTATATTTTCATCGATACTGGCAAGATGAATATCTTTATTATTACTTAAAGCTCCCGCAATGGCCTCGTTGAGGCTAATATCCTTAGTGTTCTCCTGCGCTGCAACGCTACCCGCAAATGCTAAAAAAAGAATGAATATAGTAGCGAACCAGGCAGCAATGTATTTTGTTCGACTCATTAACTTTTTATTTTAAACAAAATTAGCGATGGCCAAAATGGCAGACGGTGACATTAGTTACATTTAAAGATGATTTAGAATATATAGTCAAAATCACCTTCCTGCGAATGTACTTTCAGGCTTAAATAACTGTATGATCACCTATAATTTCACTCAATGCCAATCCCCATTGAGGTATTTTTCCACCGAGGGTGTAGTACATTTGCTTGAAACCCATTTTTAGTGCATAAGGCGTAATACCCATTTCCAGGTGGCTTTCTTTTCCGCCCCACCACTCGTTGGTACGCATATAAAACCCTTTAATGCCTCCCATGTCGCCCATACATAGCAACTCAAACTTCATAGGCTGTATGTCTCCCTTAATAGAGCCTAATTCTTTCGCTAATGTGTTAGCCAATACCTCGGCTTCCATGTGGCCTAATGAACCAATTTTAGGAACGGTGACAGATGCAGCGTCACCAACCGCAAAAATATTCTGGTAATCAGGATTACGCATATACAGATCAGTTATTACAAATCCTTGGTCATCTGTAAAGGGCAATTCCTTTAAAAACGAATGCGCCTGCCAATCTGGAAAAAGAATGGATATTTCGGCTTCCTGGGAAGTACCGTCATTAAATTCGATCCCCCCTTCGTAAATTTTTTTAATTCCATTTGTATTCGCCTGGTAATTATATCCCATTCGGGTCATCATAGGCAATAGCTGATTCAAAATGGTTTCTCCGGCATCTTCAGCAATTACTTTTGCAGGCGTAGATAAATAAATATCAGCGGAACTACCTTTTTGTTTTTTCTCCATCCAATGTGCCAATGAAAACGCCAATTCAACCGGCGGGCCTTCACAAGCGGTCAGGGCAATAGGCAAATTTTCAGGCAGCTTATCGCTCTTCCCCTGGTGGAAAACATCCGAGGTAATGGCAATGGGCCCTCCTTTGTATTCATTGTGCAGGTAATTCCTTAACCGGTTACCCAGGAATGTGTCCGTAACGCTATGGCCGTATTCACTAAAGCCATCAATAGTATCATAGGCCAAACGGTTTCCCAACGCGATAACCAGGTAATCATACTTAATTTTTCTTACGGGATGACCCGGCCTTTCATTAGGTTGATAAACAACCGTGTTGGTATCCGCGTCGATGGTCGTAATTTCCGCCTGGATAAATTCGCTCCCATCATGTTCCAGGTACGACATAAATTTATATTGCAGGTCAATTGCCGGGTTGATATTTGCCAGCACCTGTAGCGGAATATTGGGGACAAAAGTGAGCAATGATTTGCGATCGATGATGGTAATATGAGCTTTGTCTTTTACCAAAGCATGAATATACCTGGCCGTTGTAAGGCCGGCGAAGTTACAGCCGAGGATAACTATATGAGGTTTGGACATAAAATCGGGTATTAAGTAATGTATGTTCTATTTTTCCTTTTTTAAAGCTACCCAGATCTTAGAGGAAGAATGATGATCTTCAGCAGCCCATCGAATGATTAAAATCACTTTGGACATCTAATAGTTCCATTTCAGGCGTAAAAATGCCCGATGGCTAACAGCCTCAAATCCTTGTCCTTGTTCAGCGTAAAAGGACTGCCATACCAAATTTACATCGAGATTTGTGGCGATATTGTATTGAAAGGAAGGGTAAAAAATAACCAGATTTGTTCCAGGCGAGTATAAACCACTAATATTTATAGATAATAAAGGAGTGATTTCTTTGACGTTCGTAACAATTATATTCCATTTGGTGGGCATTAGGGTTACCGGCGAAACTTCCAGGTTCAAATTGTTCCAGTTACCGACAGGTGTATTTAACCCGTGATTGTAGAACAACAATCCCAGGCTCAGATACCAACCCTTTTTGAACATATAATCCCCTTCAAGAGCAAGGTTCAGGTGATCTGATGAATCTCTTCCTGCAAAAAAATATTGGACTTCTCCTTTAAAACCGGCATCTTTGATACTGCCGGCCCAACCGCCGCCCACAGTTGGCCGGTCGTGATACCAGCCGGTAATAAACTGCATGTCATAGCTCCATTTATTAAGAGCATATTTTAACGCCGCGGCACTTCCATTTCTTTCACCTGAGTGGGTACAGGCAAATTCTATATTAAAGGAATTCGGAAATAGATACCTGATCTTTCCGGCGTCAACACCTGAGCGTTCTTCATAATCAAAATCGAGAAAGCTATAAGAGTTAAAAATATCATTCGGATTCCAGGTTGTGTTTACTCCCCAATTTATACGTTGTCTGCCAATGCGAACGTTCAACTTATCATTCCCATAATCAAAATACAATCTTTCTACGTTGGTAAGCAGAACAATTGATTTGCTTTCTATCCATATCTTTTGCATATCTATTGCTTCATTTTCGTTTCTCAAAAGAGAAGTGAAGCCGGGGGTAAGTTTTACTTCCTCCCCCCAAAATAAACGGTTACGAAATTCGGCGGTGCCCGTAATTTTATCTGATGCCTTCCACTTTATGTTAACGCGGTTATGGATGAGGTTACCGGCAATCAGATTGCCAAAGTCTTTATCAAAATTGAGGGTTTGCAGATCCTTAAGATATCCATTAACCGTTAATGTATGAGACACGGCTGTACTATCCTGTGCATTTGCAATAAGCACAGACAAAAATGCGAAACATAATGACACCAGCTTTCTCATTTTTACACATCAGCCTTTTCGTGTTTAGTGGAGACAAGGGCAGTATCACTTACTATTCTGCCATCAACCAATGTTATAACTCTCCTTGCCCGTTCGATCACTCTTTGATCGTGTGTGGAAAAAAGGAAGGTAATAAGCTCTTCCTTGTTAAGTTTTGCCATAATATCTAATAAATTGGAGGCTGATCTTGAATCGAGGTTGGCTGTTGGCTCATCCGCTAATACAAACTTTGGTTTGCTTGCCAAAGCCCTTGCTACTGCTACACGCTGCTGTTGCCCCCCTGAAAGTTGCGCCGGCCGGACATCCGTTTTATCATCCATCTCTATCTGCCTGAACAATTGCTTCACCCGTGCATCTCTTATGCTTTTCTTTACACCCTGTAACAGCATAATAAATTCTACATTTTCCTTTGCTGTCAGAACAGGGATCAGGTTGAATGACTGAAATACAAATCCGATGTTCCTGAGCCGGAACTCGATCAATTCATTGGCCGATAACTTTGTGATGTCAAAATCATTAATAAATACATTGCCGTTATCAGGTCTATCCAGCCCGCCAATTAAATTCAACAGGGTGGTTTTTCCTGATCCGGATGGCCCTACCAGGGCGGTGAACTCACCTCTTTCTATATGCAAATGCACATTGTTTACTGCATACACGGGAATAGTTTCTTTATTATATACCTTACTTACATCATGGGCATCGATAACTGTATTCATAATCATTCATTTTAAAGCATAATTTCTGTTTCTAATTTATCCCCTTTAAAGCATCTACTGGTTGCAGACGCAATGCTTTGACGGCAGGAAACAAACATGAAATCAATGCGGTTCCGATTACTATCAGCAATACCCCACTTAACTTATCCGCGGGAAACTCTGGATAAACTATCGTCCCTAAACCAAAGCTGCTCATCATTTCACGTCCCATCCCCGACAGATCAAGTCCGTGTTTATTAAAATATGCGGTTGCTACCCAACCGATAAAAATCCCTACGGGTGTTCCACCCAGGGTTAAAAAAATGGTTTCCAGGAAAATCAATAAGAATATCTTCACGCGGTTCATTCCCAAAGCCACCATCATGCCTATTTCACGTGTACGCTCCAGTATGGCCATCAGCATAGTATTTACAATACCAAACGCCAAAGCAAACATGATAATGAACATAATGATATAGGAATATTGGTCAACTGTTTTTACCAACAGATCCGTTTCCGGTGAAATTTCCCACCATGATTCAATTTGGTAAGCAGGGAATTTTTGTTGGAATTTCAGCTGTATTTTCTTTACATCTGCATCATTTTTCAATAAAATCACGATCTCATGAAATGATTTTTGAATGCCAATCAAAGCATTCAACTCATCGATGTTTACGTATACAATTTTCTCATCGAGGGGCGCATTGTCACTTTGGTAAATAGCAGCTACACGGAATGCATTTGATACCATATTGCCTGACGTATCCGTAAAAGTTAGTACCAATTTTGATTGTGGTTTCAGCTTCATCTTTTTAGCCAGTTTTCGGCCAACCATTATTTCATTTTTCTTTGCCGGATCAAATAGCCTCCCATTGATGATTTTTTTTTGCAATTGCGACAACTGATACTCCAGCCCCGGAGTAACACCATTTATTTGCACTCCGGCACTGCCGGTTGGTGTTGCCAGCATCCCCGTAGTAATACTTCTGGATGCGGCAAGTTTGACCTCAGGATTCTTTCTGACGACCTCTAATGCTTCGACGCCGTTTACCAATATAAACCGGGGATCATATTCCTTTTTAAAATTAATGTTGTGCATTTGTAAATGACCTACCTCCGAATCGATCACATTACGGATCCGGCTTTTCATCATGCCTTTATATAACGCCAGTACAGAAATACCAGCAAACATTCCGATAGATATTGATAAAATGATAATGATACTCCGCATTTTATTGCGCCAGATATTCCGCCATGCCATTATGAAAATCATATCAAATATATTATCGCTTCATAGCTGTTACAGGATCCAATCTGATTACTATATACATTGGGTACAGCGATAGCAGCAAGCCAATGATCAGTACCGTTACACCCTGGTAAATAAATATGGATGCCTCCATAGAAGTCGGAAATACAGCCTCAAAACCAAATTTTTCGTAGGCTTTGGCTGTCTCACCGCCAATTCTTATCGGATACCGGTTCAAATAGTATACAAGTGGGATACTGGCAATAATACCCAGCAGGCAACCCGCGAGTACTGTAAACACGGACTCATAAAGTAATAAGATAATGAGTTTGCTTTTTCTCATACCTATTGAAACCAGCATTCCCATTTCAAATTTCCGTTCTACCATCATCATCAGCAAGGCCCCAAAGATGCCAAAACAGATAAGCAGGTATAAAATACCCTGCACATATTTCATATTACTGGAATCGGTTTGAATATGCTGTTTTACCTCAGGCATCATTTCCTCCCACGTCATCACTTCGTAGGCGGCGCCCAACTTTGCCCCTAGTAGCGAACAAGTGGTTGCCAAATCCTTTGTATTTCCTAATGAAAGAACGTAGGAAGTTATTCTGCGATCAGCGCTATAAAAATCCTGTGCCACCGCCAAAGGCATGAATAATGATCTGTCATTCAAATCCGGAGATCCAAATTTTACAATCCCTTTAACTGGATATTTTCCGGCTGCAGTGGCGCCATGATAACCCTGTCCAATTAATACAACTGTGTCATTGATTTTTAACTTTAACCTTTCAGCAAGCCCCTGCGACAACAGCACGGCATAGTCTGTATTTTTCAGATAGCTACCCTGAATGATTTTTTTCTCCAGCGACGTGATTTTATTTTCCTTTTCAGGATCAATGCCTGCAACAAGGCTCCCCCTGGTAATATCAGCTGAAGATACCAGGGCAAAGGACTCGAGTCTTGAAGTAACAGCGGTCACATTCTTCGCGCCCAGGATCTGCTGTTCTGTCTTTAAGGATAATTCAAAACTATTATCCAGGATCTGCTCATCCCAAAACCCTTTTTTATGTACCTGTGCATAGCCTGTATAAAAACTAACCACGTTTTTTACCAGATTATTGAAAATCCCGTCCTTCAGGCTGCTGGCTATAACAGATAAAATAACAGCAAAGAAGATTGCCGCCATCGTAATAATGGTCCGGCTGCGATTGCGCCATATATTCTTCCATGCCATTTTTATCAACCACATGTTAGTTCAGAATTTTCATTTTTTCGACGGAGAAAAATCCGTCATCAATTGGTTTGTTATAGAGAATATTCTTATAAACCATTTCGGTTCTCTGTCCTTTTTTATCAGCCGGGATCATTTCAAAACGGGTAGGAATGATGCGGTCATGCATCAATCTTATATCGTAGCTATTCATCGTATTAATAAGTTGGCCGTTTTCGTCATAGAAACCGCTATATAATTCGAGGAAGTCCCTCTTATCGATGCCCACTATCACTTTACTCCACACAACCGCTGCGGTAGTTTTTGGTATCATGAGGATGATATAACAGCTTCTGTTTTGGATAACGGTGTCACCAATGATGGTATGGTCATAGTCTTCTACTATGGAAGATTCCCTGACCAGGTCGTCATTTGTAAAATCAGTTCCCATCCAGCTTTGGCTCATCATGGATGGGGGGAGTTTGATATTGCGTTCGAGTATTGGCATCCAGTTCCATACCTCTTTTTTCCTTTTAAGAAATACAATACCTTTGTCTTTAGCAGGTGATAAAATCAGGATCATTGCAAGGTTATTCCCCTTCATCCACGTTTTGCATTGCATTTCCCGTGTCCATGTGGGCCGGATGATTTTAATGATCATTTCTGCCTGCATGGTACTTCCGCGCATCTTTTCATCAGCCTTCTTTACAATTTCCCTGGCATTTTGCGAGAAAGAGCTTAAAAAAAACAATGTAAAAAAAATGGTGGTCACTAATTTCATGGCTATCAATTACTTTTCAATTTAAAATTACGTGAATCAAAGATCGCTGATGCTGATGTGCATCACGACAGGTAATGACGTACGTCAGTTATTGCCCCTGTGGTGAAAATTATACATATTAAAAATTTGTCTACCTCTTTTGGTTTAGATAATTGGATGCAGGATGGACTGAATTAATATGAGTTAAATCAGTACAAGCGCTGATGAAGATCATTTTTATACAACCATATTAATTGGAACTTATGCACAAAAAATGAATATGAGCCTTACACATTTACATTTACTGGTCACACATTTGCCAATATTTGGGTCTATCATTGGCATGTTAATACTCCTATATGGCATGTATACAAACAGCTATCATACCAGGATGGCTGCATACGCTTTATTATTGGCAGCAGCAGTGGGAGGCATCATAGCTTTTTCAACTGGTGAGGCCGCTGAAGAAACAGTTGAGAATATCCAGGGGATTACGAAAAGCACGATAGAAGAGCATGAGGAATTTGCCCAAATTACCCTGATAGCTGTTATAACATTGGGACTGTTCTCTATTGCCGGAGGGTACCTAAGCTGGAAAAAGTCGAAGTTTACTAAAGCAATCTCAGTTATCGTCCTGATTATATCGCTCATCTGCTTCGGTATGGCTTCATGGACAGGATACCTGGGCGGCCAGATCCGGCATACGGAAGTAGGTAATACAGCAATACATGTTCAGAAAACGAATACTTAGAGGGAAGGCACCTTGCTTTTGGCTAATGCTTCCTACTGCAAAGTGCATTCGGGACTTGCGCCCTTGAGGGTTACCACATACCTGGTGCATAAAATAGCCTTCAAATCCTGCGACTTGAAGGCTTCTTTATTCTTCGTCCTTATGATACAAAAACCGGAACCTTTTTGTAGAATAAAATATTAAGCTGCGAGGACTTGATTCCAATAAATCCAGGTTTCACTTTTCAATATATGCGGCCTATATGCTCTCTGCTGGTCCACTAACATTCCGTTTATCAGAATAGTTCTATGTTTTCCGAATGATGCTAAAACGATAATACGAAACTTATTAATTAGAATTAGGTGAGCCGCTCTTTCTTGTACCTCCTTTATTACCAGGCATGTTTTTATTCATGTTATTTGTTCTCACTTTTTCTATCTGTTTATTCGTCATCATGACCCTTTTGTTAAACTTGTTCTGATTCAGGTAACGGTTGCCATTCATGTCCATACATTCACCGTCACGCAATTGGTACCTTTGTTGACTTTGCAACTGGTAAGAACCATCAGGATTTACTACAACTCCATTGTTCAGTTTTAATTGTGTTTTTAACTCTGTTTGAATTCCCTGCTTAACGAGGTAACAGCTACCATCCCGCAGCGTCAGGTGATCTTCCTGATGAATACGGTCTTGTTTACGGGTTTGATCTTGCGCTACAACTACTGTGCTACTCACTATAAACAGCGTGACCAATACAAAAAACATCTGTTTCATGATCTAAATTATTTTGTTTTAAAAAAAATGAAATATCACAAGCAAATTAGCAATCAGAAATACGAAATCAAGCAACCATAATCATATGGGATTATGATTCTAAACATCTTTAATTGTGATGGCAGTCATTGAACTTTCTGTAGCAGATCGATATCTTGCCATAGAATGTAGTGAATTATGAATTTCAATTATAAAATTGTTATTATGAAAAACTGCTTAGTTTTGATATTGATGTTGGCAAGTACAATTCAGGTAGACGCTCAGGAAGAAAACTCGAAAAATATAACAGGCCGAAATAAAAATTATAGTCAGTTATATTGTGGTCTTGAAACAAGTACTACTTCCTCTATAAATACAGATACAAAAGACAGTAATAGCGTTGGGGTATATCTCTCACCCTATATTGACTATTATCACAAAAGCGGCTTGGGGATAAAGCTAAAAACTTACGCACTTATAGGAGGCAGCGACCCAGGATTCTATTTAACATCTATATCTCCATATTTCGCAATGTATAGCGGTAAGGTACTTCCTTATATCTCCTATTCGCGATATATACAGCATGATAATCCTGCGGTTCCTTATTCACCCATACAAAATGAATTATATGCTCACCTTCGAATCAAAACAAAATACATTGAACCCAGAGCTGGCCTTGATATAGGATTCGGAAACGACGATCAAAACAATAACGAATCAGTTTACGATGTTAATGCTTTTGCGGGCATAGCATATGCTTTTATAAAGGAAAATATCGGCGTCAACAAAAACAATGCCTTTGCCATGAGGCCCAGTCTGCAATTAAATGCAGGCACTGACCGATATTATAAATTTTTGCGTACCAGTGGCTATATTTCACAAAATACGAAAGCAAGCCGTATCGGTTATGGCAGAGGTAGGGGAAATAATAACCAGGGCGGTGGTTCAACAACTGCTACTAACACTTACACCATCAGCGAGGAAAACAATTTTACCATTAGTAATTTGGAAGCTAATCTACATGTGATGTACTTCCTTGGTCAGTTTTCAATTGAGCCGTCGGGCAGTTTATATTTTCCTTTAAGGGGAGAGGATAGAACACTATACGGGTACTGGCAAATTAATTTGAATTACTGGATTAAGTGAGTATTTTCATGGAGTGGTTGAGCGGGTCCATGTCAAAAAACCATTCCATATCATCCCGCTTTCGATAATAGAATCATAGCCATTTTTGAAATAAACTGCTCTGATGGCATCGCCTGTCCAGGTCAGGAAATCCCTTTGTCTTTAGCAGGTGATAAAATCAGGATCATTGCAAGGTTATTCCCCTTCATTCACGTTTTGCATTGCTTATGCACAAAAAATGAATAACAGCTATCATAGAAAAGCATGAAGAATTTGCCCAAATTACCGTAAATTTTGTGATAGCATTGGGACTGTTCTCTATTGCCGGAGGGAGATTAATTGCCAATTGCCCCTATCCCTGGCTATTCACTCATCTCAAAACACAAGCATTGCTATGAAAAAACCGAATCGCGGCACGAAGGTGATGTATAGGGTAAATTGCATGCCTCCGGAAGTTCAGAGTTATTTTGATACATTGATCAGCGACATAAAAGTACATCTCCCCTTTCTCTCAGATGCTTTAACAAACACTGTTATCGACAGTTGCGAAGTATTCTCATTTGAAAGAAATGATATCATACTGGACTATGGGGAAACGTGCAGATACTGTTACTTCTGCATCAAAGGACTGGTTACGGGAAGATATATAAAAGACGGTATTGAAAAGGCGAAGTGGTTTTTTACAGAACATGATATGATTATTTCAGTAAGAAGTTTCTTTAACCAGGCTGCCAGTTCAGATAAGCTCATTGCCAAAGAACCTACCATATGCCTGGCTATACCGTGGGAAAAACTGGAAGCTATATATGAAGCATACCCGGAATTTAATAAGGTAGGCAGGAAACTGACGGAGCACTACTATGAGCTGGCAGAGGAAAGGGCCATATGGATCAACTATGCTGCGAAGGAACGTTACCATCTCCTTTTTAAAGCATATCCCCGGTTGGAGAACCGGATATCGGACACAGATCTGTCTTCCTATCTCGGTATTACCCGGCAATATTTAAGTACTATCAAGAAGTACCGCATCAATAAGTATCCCCAGGTTCCCGGGCAGCGGCTATAAGCCCGGAAAATTGTCATATATCTTAACAATCTTCTTAAACCCGCCTCCTAATTTTGGGGAAGAAAAGTCGCCCGACTGCATTCAGTATATCCTTATGAGTATTCAGTGTTTCTTAACCTCAAAATAAATTGGTCATGATTACTCAAACCAAACAAACACCACACTGATTATTACCATTAGCGGCAGCCTGCTGTTAAAAAAGCCCCCCGCATGCCTGCGGGGGACGCTTAAAACTGTTCTGAATTGTTGCAACTTTCCTCAGAACAGGTAGCAGAGGGTGTTCCTGCTACTCATTTTTAACAGCGGCCTGGCTTACACCTGTCATGATGCTGCCTGCTACTGCTAATACCTGGGCTACTTCCCCTACTATTGACGGGAGTTGTAGTGGTAACCCTATCACTGCTGCTGCCAGCGCAGTGAGAATGAGCCCTATGTTGCGCACCTTCACAAAGAAAGGTGGTGTGGGGGCAATTAATCGTTGTACTAATTCCATACAGGATCTGTTTTAAAGGGTGAAAAATTACGCATCCTTAAACGTTGGCGGATACCGCCATTACCTTCATGGAATTGTATGTACCATTGGACAGCTTGTAAGGCTTCCCGTTCACTACCTGTACAAACTCAATGCTGAGTGCCAGGAACATCGGGAACGTGCTGTTTGGAGAAACGGTGGCGGTGAGCTTCAGCGGAGCGGTATTATTGCTATCCAGTACCAATACTTCGCTGGCAGCTATTGCACTTTCAAACTTACCGCCTGCAAAGTCGATAGCACTAACGCCACAGGTGATAATGAAGTGCGTTGCCCCTTGGGGAGATTGAATGCCTTCCGCCGGGTTGAAGGGCGGCAGCTCTATTGTTCCGGTACCGGCCACGCGATCAATGTTAGCCGTTAAGGGAGCAAAGAGTGACGTATCCATCAGACTATTCATATTAAACTCAAAGTTTTCAATGAACCCAACTTCTCCGTCGATTACATTCCGTAAGCCGCGATCGCTGGTAGCATCGGCCTTTACCACTTTTACGAATTCTTTCGTGAGGCGGGGGGTAGCCCCTTTGTCCGCCGTGTTCTTTATCATATCACGAAAAGCTGTACGTAGCAGTTTACTGGCTTTGCCTGCCCGGCCAAACTCCAGGCCGTTTTCGCGGGTGCGTTTGAAGGCCGGGTCGTTGGAGATCCGGGCTCCTGATACGCCAGATCTTTTCCTGACTGCGTATCCACGCTTTGTTTTATAAAACGATAGGTTTTCGATTGCGCCGTCAAATTGTAGCAATCCGTCTTGTTTACTCATAATTAAAATGTTTTTTCTGAAAGAATAGGCAGTTTCTATAGCTATGCCTGTTAAGCTTTTCCATCTGATCAGATAGTGTTGTACTTCGAAATACAAGACGAAATTATTCACTGGCAGAAGTGTGGAAAAACAAACCCGCCGCTTTTGCCGCTTTTTGCCGGATTATGCCGAAAAACGTTCACAATAGGATGGTGATCTACACCAAAGACATTCAAAACATCATGGGCAAGAGCGACCGCTCTGCCAGGGAGCTCATGCAAAAGCTCCGGCGGATGTTTGGAAAGCAGGACTGGCAGTACATTTCAGTAGCTGAATTTTGCGAATATACCGGGTTGGACGAGGAGGAAGTGAGGGAGTTCATGGATGGGTAGTTTGGTATCCTAAGTGTATGGGGAGTGTATTGGAAGTGTATTGTGAGTGTATGGTGAGTGTATGGGAAGTGTATGGGGAGTGTATGGGGACTGTATAGGGAGTACGACGCATAGACGAGTCCTAAGTATCTGAGAAGTATCCAAGAAGTATGCGACATGTATCAGAGGGGTTACGCAATAAACTGAATCAAAGGGGTATTTTAAAAATTATTAAAATCTCAAAAATCAGCCTGTTGGTTTAAACAATTCCACCTCCGGCTGGTTATTGTTCAGGTATTCTTTCATTCATTTAAACACCTGCATGTTATGGGAAAATTTATCATCAAAACAGCCAAAGACGGCCAGAACTACTTTGTTTTGAAAGCCGGCAATGGCGAACCAATTTTATCCAGTGAAATGTACACCACCAAAGCAGCCTGCAACAACGGCATTGAGTCTGTTAAAGCTAACGCACCTAATGATAGTCGTTACGAAAAACTAACCGCTAAAAACGGGCAGTTTTATTTCACACTCAAAGCCGGAAATAGCCAGGTTATCGGTACCAGTGAAATGTATACTACTTCCTCCAGCAGGGATGGCGGCATTGAATCCGTTAAAAGTAATGCCCCCGGAGCAAGCGTTACAGAGGAATAAAAAAAGTAAAGGGCTGCCACGGATACACTGGGTAGCCCTTGTATATTCACTTTTCACCGTCCCTGAAAACAGCGCTGAGTAAACTATTGACAAGCTCCTCTCCTATGCCGCGGATCATCTTCTTTTCCGCTTTACTTAACGCCGGTATTAACTTGCCTTCAACAAGCCTATCGCTGCCCCGCAACTTCCTGTAAAAAGTTGGCGTGCCATAGTTACATTCCTCGCAAACGCGCTCCCTGAAAAGAACAGGTAACTTAGAGAACTCCGTATGCAACTCCAGTAATAAGTTTTTCTTTTGGGTTTCAATACTCATAAAGTACAGTTGAAAAGTGATGGTCTATTTTAGCGATACTAATCCGTTCTTCTATCTCCAGAGAATGCAGCGTCAGGAAAAAGGTCCGGAAGTAATTGCCGGTAATAGCGGCGATGGTTCCGTCTATCCCCTTATCCCCGTCAACCAGTATTTCTATGTACTGATCAAGCGCAGCTACCAACTCATCTAATTCAATACCCGCCTGGAAACTCGATAACTCATACAGATCACTTTCTAACTCCGTTACCAGCTCCCTGGTCAGGTCTTCTGCATTGGCTCTTTCCAGTGCGTCTTTGATGTTAAAAGCGGCAGTAGCGGTGGTTCTGAAGATGGTATAAAACGCCATGAACTCAGCCCGCTGATTTGGGGACCAGTTATTAGCGGAGGTACTGCCGATAACGTTGCATAGCTCGTTTTCGACTAGCTCGATGAAGCCTGCGGAGGTGCCACAGGCGGTGATGCGGGTTAAGATGGTTAACAGATTTTCCATAACAGAATATTTAAAGTGAATAAATACAGTTCTGAAAATGCAATACGATTCCCCTATCAGCCGTGAAGGCTGAATAACCAGTGGTTGTTAATATGAGTTTATGAAATTGGAAGGTGGGTATTAGGCGCAAAAAAGCGCGGTGCCCACTCTTCGCTTTTGAGGCCCTGAGAAGCCTTCAGGAACAAGTAAGTGACCCCACATAGGGCATGGAATATTCACTTGTCGTTCTCATTTCCCTTATAATTTCTCAGATTCCCAAGGTGAGAATTAAGCGAAAGCTTTAATATTTTAGAAATTTACCCAAATAGGCATTTACACAAATCCAGTTTCACTTTGTAAAGATAAGATCTTTTTTATAATTTGTGTTATAAACCAAATTATTTATTACTTTTTTCTACGAGCTTGAAAGAATTAATAAAAAAAATGGCTACAGATAGATATTCAGACGAACTTATAAAATTAGGCAGACGCTTGCGACAGCTAAGGAAAGAAAAAAAGTTAACCCAGTTAGATCTTGAAGTTAGATCAGGTATCGATCATAGTGATATCAGCAGAATCGAAAATGGACAGAAGAATATTGAATTTCATTCTATCGTAAAGCTTGCAGAGGCACTGGAGGCAGAATTGTATCTGCTATTTCCCAAACTATAGTATACCTCAACCTTGATATTATCTTAAACCACGCACTTTTTGTTGAGTGAGGAGAAAATTCCCCCATTTTCCAATTATCATATCAATAAAGCTTAAACTCTAATATTGACTTTCATGTTGTTGTCCATTGATAACGGACCTGAAAAGATAAAATACCAGTAACGTCGCAATCACATAAATTTATTAATTTCTTCTAAGGTCAAAGGCAAGACTTTTGAAAGACTTCCGCCTTCTATCTCAGAGTAATCTATCGCCTGACCACTCAGCATATCAACTGCTATGCAATATTTGGGCATCAGGCGATAATTTTGTGAGTAATTCTGCTTAAGAAATCTATATAACATGTCACAAAACATACCGATTTCCTCAATACGATAGCCATTCACTTTTGCGGTAAACCAAATTGCTCCAACTTTCTCTTCCTCTTTCTTTCCAAATGTATAGATGTGGCTTGGTTTAGCCTCAATTTCCAATCCTTTAATAGTTAACAACGAATTACCAGTGGATTTTTTGAGAAACGATAGCTTTCCACCGGGATGTAGCTTTTCTAAATCCATCCTCTTATACTTCTGAAGAATTGTAATATTTCGTTGATACATATTTTTTGTAATATTATGCCTTGCATTTGTTAGCTTTCCCTGTAACTCTTCGATCTTCTCATCGATTAGGTCTGGATCGCCTTGTTTAAATGAGTTACAAACAGCACTTAAACTAGCTATCCAATAGTCGCCTCCTCCTTCTGTAGGAAGTTCAATTTTATTGGATTTGATATTTTCAACGAACGTCTTTTTTCCTTTATCAGATTTCCGCCTAAATTCAACTAGATCTTTAACAGATATTTTTTTCATATCAATAGTTAGGTTAATAAATCCCGGTAACCGATTTCTAATATGGAATGAAAAGATAGAGGCACGCAAGGCGAGGCTACATCTAATCACATGAGAAATGCTACATAAATTGGCTTCTCTCCCCAACGCCCACTGTTAATTAACCATAATCTCAAAGTCTTGAGGGGATATGAAAAAATCATTTATCAAAATTCTCTCCTTCAATTGCTGACCATGAATTCGCAATAACCGACACAGCTCTTAACAGCTTTACTCCCAAGGGCTGGCAAACTGCTCTTATATCTTCAATTGCCTGATCTGTTGAACCCTCTTGCTTCCACAACGTAGTATTGGGCAGATAATAGGTATTGTTTTTTGCAGTCCAGGTCTTCATATATCCCCTTTGAATCATAGCTTGTTTTACCTTAACATGCTCACGATCTACATCATATGTTACTACTAGGAAGTTCATTATAATATTATTTACTTGTTGAAAAAAGATGTACAATGCTCTGTGCTGCCGATATAGGCTTAGTTCGGAAGTAAGTCATATACCTTGAAATCCTACCTGTTACTTCATGTCCTACCATCCAATTGAGTCCCAATCCGCTATCTAGTAAACTGAACACCTTTGCGATTATATAGGGCCAGATAGAGGATATAAATTAAAAATCTTTTGTAGTCCTTGCAGCAGTTGCCGTCCCGTACGATTAGATCTTATTTTCTAGGTTAAGTGATACTTGTTGATGCTTGAAGTGACTATGTCTTATTAATCAAGGTATCATCTGAAACCAAGTCTTTGTTTTTAGTAAAGTTACGTTGAAGATATCATCGTCAAATATGAGATGTTACATGGGCTTTTTCGTCTTAGCAGGTCAGAGTCTTCAACAGCACAGGTCAACGAACTGAAAACTATTTTATAACAACCTAATTATTGTAAATTAATTACTGCTTTTGAATTCTGAGTTTAAAATCTCGTAAACGAGCTATTTTAACTCGTAAACGCAGTATAATTATCCGTGTAATATACTTACTCACTCCAGAAATTCTGTGATCTTTTGTATGGCCTGAATTCTTCAGGTATTTTTCTATCTTTAAATTACGAGGAAAGAGACTACTGCTAACTTGTTTGCATTGCGTTTACTAGAAAAGATTTACTATAGTACCTTTAATAGGTCAGCTGTGTATAGTAGATAATCAAATGCTTCTTATGTAACAATAATCGATATGGCGAGGTCTTAAATTTCAGCTATTGGGATAAACACCAACAAATTAGCAATGAACTATACTTTTTATATTGAAGAAATTACATCAATTTCGTGAGAAGAAAAAGTACGTAAAGCAAGGGCTATCAGGTATCTCGAAATAAAAAGGTGTAAATAGTAAACGGAAGATCATGTAAGTGCCTTAGGGCTGAACTTGACAATACCTCTAGCTGACATCAGACATATCCCGTCGATTTATGATTGGATTACTTCCGATGAATTCTTCGAGTACGCCGTTAATCGTATAAAATTTAATTAAAGCATCTCTTTAAAATATGATCAGAAGATCGGAAGTAAAGTTGCATATGACTAATAGGGATTAAGCCACTCGTATCAAAACCCCAGTTGGTTAAATAATCAATACCATTTTGTCTATCAATATGATTACTGCCTGTCCATCCTCTCTTTAATCCTTCCAGAATTAATTCTCTGATATATTTAGGCTCATGAATGTTCACTCTTACTTTGCTTTTTGTTAAGCGATTAAATAAATCAATTCCATTATTTAACGGATGACCTTTGATTGGATCAATGAAAGTCAAAAAATGTAGAACTAACGGCGTAGTTTTCTTGCCATTTAAAAATATCTTGACAACCATACCGCCGCCTCGATATTCACATTCATTAAAAGAGACATAATACCTATAGTTATTATTGTCTACCACAATTTTTCTCAACTTACTTTTCATCTACTAATATTTCGTTTCTATATCATCTCAGACTGTATTCTATCAAATATAGTTCTAAATTCCTCGTATTTGTTATTTATCCGCTCTTCTTCATTATTCAACTCGTTTACTAATTCATCTTCACTATTACATTGCTGAAATTTGCTTGATTTAGGATGCACGTAATTGAAAATGCTTTGAAAATAGGATTTAAAGTGGTTCGTATTTCCAGTAAGAATTGTATATTCTGTAACAAGTTGAAAATATTCGGCAATGTTATCATCAAGTCTTAATTCAGCCAGTCGCTGCTCCTGGCCTTTTTCATAATGCTTTTTAAAACTATCTTCCTTCTCGGCTGTCTCATTAGCCAAAATGCTTGCCCTTAAATAATATTGTTTATGTACTTTATACATAGAAATATCCTTCAAAATCTGGGAGATCAGATATGTCTTTGCCCATCCTTTTGATATGAGATTCTGCTTCTCCTTTTTTCTTTCTCTTCTTGATTTCCACCACTCTATTGAGAACTGTGTCAACAGAGCTAACCCAGCACCAATCAAAAGCGGGATAATAGTATCCCAAATAGAAGGCCTATCAGCAGTATTCTCGATCAACTTTTTAACCAGCTGATCAAATGATCTGTTTACAATTTCAACCTTAGTAGAGTCCATTGGATACATTCATATGTAATAAATATACATAGAATATTAAATATTTAGACCCCTCAAAATAAATATTCTTGCAACCGCAGAAAGGCGCTAAATATAGTGGCGAGAATACATTCTTAAGTAGTATAAAGACGATTAATTCATTGTATACAGTTATTTGGCAAGCTATCCAAGGATCTCACTATCTTCTTTGCAAATGGTTCAGCAGATCCAACCTGCTACAAATGAGTAAATTATTATATAATTCCCTAAAACGTGAGACACTGTCTCACAAATTAACATGGAGTCATTATTTTGAAATCCTCAAGCAAGAAATTACAAGACCGATTGTGACACAATCGAACACCTCGCGGGTTCCGGTGAAGCAGGAACTGAGTATCCTACAACAAGTTTCCTGGATGATATTACATTTATAAAAATTTCTTTATTATTCTCATATTCCATATATTCGTTTGAATTATATGTGAATTTCTTAAATTCTAGCCCCGTCTTATTGAAATCCAAATTGTACTTTCCGCCATATTCTAAATAAAATTTTGACCTACAAGAAGAAGTTTCAACCTAGTAACTGACACTTCTTCCCATGCACCTTATATACTGCAAATGGAAAAAAAAGAATTAAAAAAAGTAAATATTAAAACTGAAACAAAGGATCCAAAATGTAGCTTAAGATTTGAGTCTATGAAAATAGATTCAGTTTACGATATCCTAGACGGAATATCGTGGCTTGACGAACCAAACATCAAAGAGATTGCGCAATTTTCAGGCATTGATCCCAGAACCGCAGGCAAAGCAATAAAAAATTGTACCCAAATTGGAATCGTGAAGGAAATTGCAACTAACTTTTACTCTCTTACAGTTGGATATCCGTACAAAGGTTCAAAAGCACAGAAAGAAGCTGTTTTAAAGGAATCAATATTCAAAATGCCTTTAATAGTTAGCATGAGACAGTTTCTAAAATTAGGAGATAAACTAGACGATGCGTTAAGAAAAGCCGCAACAGTACAGAAAGTTCAAAACTTCAATAAATTATCAATCGATCCTCTCATAAAATGGGCTATACAATTACAGGCACTTTCACTGGAAATGACGGCTGAAGATTTCATTGAAGAAGGTGTAAAACATAAAGAGACACGGCACAAGGATTCGAAAGATGAAAAAGTCGTCTTTCTTTCTCATAGTTCAAAGGATAAGCCATTCATTAGGCAACTTGCTGCTGATCTGGCGAAAGAAAATATACTTGTATGGCTGGATGAGCAACAAATAAATGTTGGTGACTCAATTAATGATAAGGTTAGCCAAGGTCTTGCTGAATCTGATTATTTTGTCATTGCGATGAGTGACCATTCCGCTAAGTCGGAGTGGGTACGGAAAGAATTGAATTCTATCTTAATTGAGGAAATTGAATCAAAGAAAGTAAAGATACTACCTATTAAATTATCTGAATGTGAATTTCCCCAATTAATCCGCGATAAAAAATATGCGGATTTTACCCAATCATACAATTTGGGGTTACGTGAACTAATTAAATCGATTAAATGAAAAAAACAAATTCGGAGAATCTCGAGGGAAAAAGGGGGAAAAAAGGTGGTACATCATTTCCAAGATATAGCCTTCTTCATTTACGTCCCCTTCTCAAAAATTTAACTAGTAAGACCCATACAAACCCTATTACTACAGAACAGTTAAATGCCGGTGTTTTCGGCATCAGTTCCAAATCAACAGCAGGAAAAGTAAAAAGCTCTGCCCTCAGACAATTTGGCCTTTTAACCGGTGATTCTAAGAAGCTAAAAGCTACAGAACTAGCATCCAAGATCACAATGAGTGAAGGGGAAGAACTGAAGCGATACCTTAAAGAATCCTTTGCCAAAGTATCTGTTTTCGTTAACACACTTAATACTTTTCAAAATTCGAAAACAGATAAATCTAAAATCGGACAGTACGCAGTGAGCACATTAAAAGTACATCCCGATAGGAAAGATGATTTTGTAAATATTTTAGTTGAATCAGCTGTAATCTCGGATTTGGCATCAGTTGAGGGAAATTCTATAACCTTTTCATCCCTATTACAAAACTTACCCACTGAAACCACCGACTCAATTACTGATGAAATAGAAGCAAGTGCAGATGAGGATGCAAATGAAAAAGGAAAAGATAACATATCTCCATCACATAATAACTCAAACCCCAAGTATGCTCAGAAACATGGACAGATCTCTAACATAAATGTGAATATTGATGTCGATCCATCGATGGATCCAGAAAAATTAGAAAAACTCCTCAAGCTCCTCAAAAGTTATGGGGCAATATAACAACTTAATTTTTCTAAGGGGTCAAGTATAATGCCTTTGTAAAACACCAGAATCATAACATATCACAGTGATATTTCGCAATAGCAAAAAAAACTAGGAAAATGCTTCATTTCAAGAGGCGCGCTGTCGCCTATATAGCAGGACGTTTAATCTCCGGAAAGATATCAAGCGCGATTTTCGACTACTCATATTCAGAATATTTCAGTTACTCAGGAACAACTTCTGATAAGATTAATGTTTATGATTATTCTCGCTCGTGTTATTTATCAGGATCCCAGGACTCAATTTATGATTATGGAACATCTACTTATGTTTCATTAGAACTTAAAGGAAATAAGTTCTCAGGTTATGACTATGAAACTAGCAGCTATTTCAGTGGGGAAGTCGACAAAGAAGTGGTTAGCTTTTATGATTATAGAGACAGTTCTTATTACAACTTTTCAATATGAAATTTTCTCTAAGATTGGTAAATCCTATCCTAGGATTCGAAATATAATTGTTCTAGTACGTTCTCTTAATAATTTATTAAAATAGTTCATCAATTGATCCCCCTAGACGTAGTGTTACAGAATTAAGCATAATGAACTACGTTTTCGAGAGTTCTATTGAACAATTGATATGTCACAATAAAATAGATATCTTTGTTGCGACAGTTGTATTCTTTGTAAAGCCTCGTAAACTCTACCGCCCTACACAATTATTATAGAGTAAATTATAGAGCAAAAAAGAAGACACGCGCACCGCGCAGGTCTTCAAATCTTGGGAGCAACGTAAATAATCTCATAAATTAAAAAAGTATTCCTCTCCCAACTATCGTGTTATAAAAGAATATTTTTCTTTGCCCATTCTACAATACCGATGGTTGGTATCTGCTGTTGGTAATTAAATGTCTGCTCCATCGGCCATTTGACTCCTGGATGAGTAAATACCATTCGATACTTATTGAAAACATTATCCGGATCTTGCTTTAACGCCGAGGATAAGTGTTCTTTGCTCCAAAGAACACGTTCAAAAGTGGTGTCGAACACATCTTCTACCTGCTCAGCAATTTGCGTAAACGTGGCTGTCTCGCCGGAAACAAACACGACTTCATTGACAATTTCAGGTTGGTGGAATAAAACCTCGATGGTCAGTTTTCCGATATCCTCGCAGCAGGTAAGCGTCAACAAATGATCCCAGGCGCCCAAAGCATGGACGGTTTTGTTCTCCAAACTGATCACACCGAAATCTTCACGGAATAAAAAACTTGTAATCATCCCGGTAGATACGATTAACCATTGCGTCTTATCCTGACCGCGCAAGAGATCCCTTACATCAAGCTGTTCGTCGAAAACAGGTTGTGCGCTCCCTCTCCCAATCCGATCATAATCAACTCCAAATTGCCAGGGCACATAACGTCTGACACCACCCTGCAATACGGCCTCGGTAATTTTTACCTGCATACCTTGCCCAATCGAAAAACCGCTACAGCAAATCACAGTGTCATAGTGCCCGAATACCTTTGCCAATTCCGCCACCGAACTCGTAACAAGGTCTACGGTCTCAAGTTTTACATTCCGGAATTGCGCATTTCGTTCGAAACCCTGAATGACTTCCCTATTAGGCGGTACCAGTGCAGTAATATCCAGGTTTGACTGATGCACTTCCTGATAATCATACAAGCCCTGCAACATAGACAGGCCGACTTCTCCTGTTCCAATTACTAAAAATGAGTTATTCACCTTTGATCTGTTTTATGTACTGAAATTGTTTCCGGTACAAAGGTATACTGGCTGGAAGGTCATCAGGGTACAAGAAAACCGTAAATAGATGCAAAAATCCTATGTTGTTCTATAAGCAAGTGGAGTCGTATTGGTAAGTTTCTTATAAAAATTCAAGAAATGGGGTGTTTCCTGAAAATTCAGACACCAGGCAATTTCTTTCACCGAATAATTCGAGTGTCTTAATAGTACATTAGCTTCTTCCACGATACGTTCGTGAATGATTTGCTGGGTTGTTTTGCCCGTTGCCTTCTTGAGCGAGCTATTCAGATAATCGACCGTGGTATGTAGCAAATCAGCGAAATAGGCCGGGGTTTTACCAGCCAAGGTTTTTTCCGGACTGATATCGAAAAAAGCATTTCCGAGCACATTAAAGAAGCGCTCATAAAGAGTATCTCCCGTATGCATAGAAGGAACATCATTGCTGTTTATTGATTTTTGTATGTAATGTATGATATCAAACACGCGACTACGCACCAGATGTTCTTTAAAAGGATAATCTGAATCCTTCTCTTGTTCTATTTCCATCATAAGTCGGGACAAATAATGGTACTCCTCCCCGCTTAAGGATCGGGCATAAACCTCCCGTTCTTTGAATACCGGCCAATTTCGTAAGTTTAGCTTTGCAGATCCCTTGAGAAAGCTTTCACTACATACACAATAGGTGCCACTGAAGTTTTTATCATCTGTTATAAAACCGGATCTTGTCATCGGTTCTGTAAATACAATTGTATAACCTGAGATGGGGAGTTGCTCGTTATTGGAATAATAGGTGGCGCTTCCATTTAGCAGGGCAATCTTGTAAAAAGGTTTGCGTTGCAAACGCGCGCACGCAGATAAATCATTTTTTAGATTTTCCCAATGAAAAACATCAAAATGACCTAAAAAAGATGGATCATTAGGATTAGTTCCATCAATGTATTGATCATAAAATACTTCTATTTCTTTGTACATACGCTAAACCGATAATTAAGACGAATTCAATCTGGGATGATACAACATCAATAAAGGTACGTAAATCTCAATCGAACATCTCGTATTTAAATAAAAGATAGTTAACCTGTGTAAGGTACAAAATTTAAAAAAGGCATTATAAAATAAGCTCCAGCAATATTTTCTGAGAACCCAGTTCAGACTGTTTATCCCCATTGACCTTTCTAACCATATTTTCTGTTTACCGGGTTACACATTAAAGGATACAGCTGAGTATCCGTCATCATACGCGGCTTCAATGATGGCAGTAGCTATTACCCTTTCGCCAGAATACGGATTCCTGCCATGTGAGGTAAGCATATTGTCGAGAAAAATGATATCCCCCTGCTGATAAGAAAATACTACTTTATTTTTTTCATACGCTTCCCATATACTCCTATACTGGTTATAGCTGATATCTGAACCATCCCCGAAAAAAGTATCAGAGCTGAGATAATCCTCCGGCAGATAGCTATTACGATCAAGCCCTACTTCCTCATAACGGGCATATTTATTGAAGAAAAGCACATGATTGAACCACATCTCCTCTCCGGAAACAGGATGACGGTAAACGGCAGGTTTCACCCATTCTATAACAGCATCATTCCTGCCCTTAAAAACGCAGGTAATGTCATTTCTTTTACATATACCTAAAACCATCTCCTTGTCGTTTGTTTGAAACACTTCCTGCCAGGGCATTCCAAGTCCCTCCGACAAATTCCGGCGATACTTTACCCCTGTTTCCCGGAACCTGGTCAGCAGCTCCGGTGGAATATCGGACAGTACAAGCCGAGAATCTGCCAAAGGCGTTTCCCCGCCCTTTTCAGCAGGCACAAGACAACAGAAAACGATCTTCCTTCCCCATACGCGACTGTATGAAGTTTCATTATGCATGTTAATGGGTCTCTCCTGCGGATATGTTGTAGACAGGTAAATATTCCTGATATCAGATGAAAGTTCTTTTCTTGGAGAAGACCTGAACAGATAAGGAAGCGGATCAGTGTTAAAACAATTCATGAATTCTTTAAAGTCCGCAGGGGTGCTGATATTAAAACCTCTGAACAGTATGCCTCCATGTTTTACCAGATCTGTTTCAAAAACTGCCTTATTGGCGTTCATCCAACTTACAAGATCTGCGTCAGGCTGCAAAGAACTGATTACGAGAGGCATGAGCCTGGCTTCATCATTCAGGTATGATCTGTTCACACCGGAAGTGGCTGTGTCTATGGTCGTTGCCGGACCTGAAGGTATGTTGCCAAAAAAATTGCTTTCCATTATTTTACTTTAAGGATGATCAAAAGCCTGGTATATTATTTACCGGGTCTTATCAACGAAATTCGGTTGCCCCTTTAACATAGCCATTTTTCCATTCAGTTCCCAATAGCAATACCTTCCGGGCTGCTTACTACCCGGGAATTGTAAGGTATTATTCCACGATACCCGGATTGAATCATTATCAATTGTCTTTTAAAATTATTTACGCCATGTCTATCTTCACTTCGTAATTGAAATTCTTAAAAACACGTCCCTGCCCAAACATCCCATTATTCACGGCAATTATCTTACTTTCCATATTATTAATCATAATTGTACGATTACGATAATCCATCTCAAAATAGCTTATCATATTCAGTACATACTCGTCTGCCACATGGTACAACAACACACTTCCGGCATTATTATCAGGTAATCGTATATTGCGGCTATCAAATATAGTTGCATCATATGCAATATCACGGGCTTCATCCAGCAACTTCAGATCGCGGCCCTCTTTTTTCCAATATCCTTCTGTCCAATAAATTTCTTCCAGATCAAACAGATACTCAAATTGCCCTCCTTTTCTCTTGTTATTTATCACGGTACCATATTTGAATTTGTAATCCTCAAATAATATCAGCACTTTTGTAGTAAACGCATTAACAGGATTGACTTCACTTACATAAGCAGCTTTAATCCTGGAAAGAAGTTTTCGCTTGTCATACTTTTCTTCATGACCAATGGCATCAAGGTAAAATTTCTCCCTGATCTTCCATTCCTCTATGCCTGCAAATCGGAGACGGTTTCTGAAGTCTACATCTTCCCATCCGTAAACAGACATCCTTTCATCGAAACCACCTACATACAGGAAGTCGACCTTGTTCACACATACAACGCCCGCTACACCGGGATGTAATCCTAAAGGCCTCATAAACACCTTTTTATTCGTCCTGAAAACCTCATCTATATAATATACAAACCTGTTTCCTATAAAATTGTCCGCATTTATGTTACAAACAATATCACCAGAGGCAAGTTTGAACGCCATGTTTTTGGCATGGCTATGATTGAACTCCAAAGGATCAAAAGTTTTATAGTAAACTAATGCCTCCTTTTCTATGTGGTCCGATAAATTGTTTTTTACCCATTGCTCCATATCGTCGCCCGAGTTATAATCAAGCAGCAATACTTCCAGCCCCGGATACCCGGTATTATTAGTAAGATTCTTTAACAATGTTTACTTTAAATGGTATAATCTGTTCATACAGATAATGCAGAATGATATTTTCCACGGACCATATTCAGAGAGTGCTCTTTGTTTAACAAGCTCGTTCTCCAGCATATTTTAGATTTTAAGGTTGATCAACAGTAGATCGTCAACGTTCAAATAGTATCCCATCGTCCTCCAGGTCATTCTCATTCCGGGCCGAAACGCTGCTGTTTACTGCAAGTAAATGATTAGCCGGACCGTTGTTCACCGGCTGCAGCTCTTTTCCAACAATATAATTGCCGATCACCAGGTGATCTAACTTACAGGAATGAAAGAAGTCAAGGGCCTCTGCCGGTGTTTCCACAATAGGCATTCCCCGTTTGTTCAGCGACGTATTCAGCAGCAATGAAATACCGGTTAATGCTTTAAATTCAATCAGGAGCTGATGAAACTCCGGTGACCAATCTGCTGTTACGGTTTGTATTCTGGAGGTATTATTGCGATGCACAATACTTTGTATTTGCTGATGCCATTCCGGTTTTACATCATCGACCAGGATCATATAAGGACTCTCCCTGTCGGTAATAAAATATGTTCCTACATCTTCACGTAATACAGCAGGGGCAAAAGGACGGAAGTCTTCCCTGAACTTGATCTCTGTATTAATATAATCCCGTACACCACTATTCCGGGGATCGGCTAATATGCTGCGTCTGCCCAGTGCGCGCGGCCCAAATTCAGCCCCCCCCTGAAACCAGCCAATCACCTTCCCTGCTGCCAGCAGTTGCGCTGCCTGTTTGATATAATTATCACTGTAAATAACCTGCTCTATAATACTTCGGTGGAGCGTTCCGCTAAAAAGCTCTTTGTTGCCAAATACTTTTCCCAGGTCCACCACTTTACCCAAGAGGCCAATAGACGGAGGATGAGATACCTGTACATTGCCTGCGTCCAGTAAAATACCGGAATATAAAGGATCCATAATCACAGCACCCAACTGATGCGCATCAATGTTTACAATGCAATCTGCACGGCCTTCACTATCCACTTCTATATAAACCCCGCTGTCACTGACCCTCAGCTGGTATCTGCAGTAATCACTGATGTTGAATTCAATCAGGCTTACCGCTCCCTTCGCCTTCCCGGTGGCAGCATGTTGTTCTATCAAACGGAAAAAGTTGTCGATGCGCGTCCTGATATTATCCCGGTGATGCGTATTGGAATAGGAGTAAATGGCCTTCTTTACTTCTTCCTGCGAATAGGTTTGGCCAAAGCAGGTAGACCTGGACGCCTTTATTTTCCGCTCCCTTTTCATTACTTCCAGCCAGCCATAATACGCACACCCGATAGCAATACCGTTGTCACCGGCGGCAGGCTGAATATACAAATCACTGACTCTGGTGTTTTTCAAAATAAGATTATTGGCTACCGCGTTCAACGCTACTCCGCCGGCATAACATAATTTGTCTCCCACTCCCCTGTTTAGGCGGTCCTCCACCAGGTATAAAATTGCCCTTTCTATCTCCTCTTGCATTTTATACGCAATATTGGCATAGTAGGTAAAGTTTCTTTTAAATTCACTATGCGTGCCGGCCGGTCTGTTCAGTGACTTCATCAAATCATAGTTAATAAAAACCCGTCCGCCCTGCAGGTGAAATATGTCCTCCTTTATCACACCTGGATTCCCATATGGAGCAAGCCCCATCAGTTTTCCGACGTCACTCATATTCCTGAAGCAATAGTGACTGATAGCCTGATAGGCGCTTCCCAGAGAATGCATGGTATAAGGTTCTACCGGCGCATTTTTATAGAAAACTCCATAAGGGGAAAAATCTTTTATAACAGGTGTAAGACACCCGTTCTGATAGGTATAAAAGCTGTCTTTCTCAAAATACAAGTGGGATACATCTGCATGAATTTTTTCACTGTCAGGAATGAATGCTCCTTCCAGGTCAATGCATTCGCAGAAAGGACTTCCCGATCCATCTATCACCAGCACATTAAAATCTCCCTCAAACGGGCTGGTGCCAATGGTACTATAGGCATGCGCCAGGTGATGAGAAATGGTGACAACAGGAACTTTTACATCCTCCGTAAAAATCCTTGGACCTTTGAAACTTCCGTTACCATAATCAAAGCTTCCACCATAAAGCGCATTCTGAACAACCAGGTCCACCTCATTTATGGTGATGCCTGCCGCATTCAAACAGTATTGAATGGCAGCGGTGTCATTCATTCCGTCATGCTTCTTCCTTGTTATCCTCTCCTTTTCAATAGCAACACAAATCTCCCCATCCTTTAACAGGCAGGCTGACCCATCGTGCGAAAGGTTTGTACCAAGTACATAAATTGGTTTACTCATACGATTTGATAAGTTGTTCACTCTTCTATTTTGAAATAAAAGAGGATGATTTAATACAATCCGTGATTATTTCCGCCACTTTCTCAGGATGCTGATCGATAAAGAAGTGCCCACCGGGCAAAATACTATCCTTAAACCCCGCGCTGGTAAAGGATTTCCAGTTGGCTATATTCCCGGCATTCTCCTCTTCGCTTCCCATTATAGCCCAGATAGGTGTATTAACAGGTGGAATCCTGCTTAGCTGGCAATTCTCAGATAAATGGAAGTCTGCTCTCAAAATGGGTAATATAAAATGCAGGAAATCCCTGTTATCGAGCAACTCAGCCGGTATACCTCCCATCTTCCTGATCGCTTCTATGAAGTCCTTATCCGCCAGCAGGCTTTTAGCTTGCTGAGCTTTTATTCCCGGGCCGGCATTGCCGCTTACTATAAGATGCCCGGGCGACTCCCCTACCTCTTCCAGCATACTGCATACTTTAAATGCAAGAGAGGCGCCCATACTATGCCCATATAGCAGGAAACCGGGATACTCCACGCTGTCCAGTACCTTATTAAAAAGATCAAGGGCGGCGGCTTCAAAATCAATCAGAAGGGGTTCAGCCATCCGCTTGCCTCTACCTGGCAATTCAACGGGAATAATATCTATATCCTTCAGCAAAGAGAGGATGGGCTTGAACGAATAAGAGTTGCCTCCCGCAAAGTGTATAACAAATAACTGCGTTCCTGACATATAACTGAAATACGATGAAATAATTAATGATCTTTTAGTTTAACATTATCCACCAACCTGGAATAACACTGTTCCATAAACTGATCAATGTATTGAAGAGAAAAGAGTTCCTGCGGACTGACAGCAGTCCGTAACTGAACATGAACAGCATCAACCAACCCCGGCCAGAACAACCCGGAGTCTAGCCCCAGGGCCCTCGCCTCCTCCGCATAAACATGGTAACCATTCACATTGTCAATCAGCCCGTCAACATCCCATACCGCTTTGTTATCTACTATCCATACACAATCCACGGCTTCTCCCCATTGGTGCCACGACAAACCCGGTATTGCGTTAGTTAACTTTCTTCCGGCTTGTGGTCGCACCATAGCGATGCAGCTGGCGAGAAAGTATGCTCCCTCCTTTTCCAATTCTTTCAACTTGCTGCTGACTTCCTCATCAGATCTTGACTGCCTCCAGTATTTTGCCTGAACAATGGGATTACGGATACCTTCGAAAGGGCGCATTACCACATTCCTGTCGAGGCATTTCCCGATCAATGCTTCAACCTTCACTTTGAATTCCGGAATAAGATGCTCCAGGTATTTATTTGACATATTTTTTTATTAGATTTCGGAGATTATTACGTGTTAAAAAAATAGACCCATAGGTTTCAATCAACACACCATGAAACAATACCCTCTATCCCCAAGGCAACTGGAAGACTGGAAATATAATTATAACCTGAAGGCCGGTGTGCCACCCACCATCATGAGAATTGAAACTGATCTGGCCGGCATCGATATTGGCACGCTGAAATCCGCATTCTCTTCGTTAATACAAAAACATGAAAGTCTGCGCACCATCTTCCGGGTAATTGAAAACCAGGTTATACAACAGGTGGAAGAACTTTCCGGCAAATTTGAACTGATGTATGTAGATGAATATACGCCTTCCTCTCTGCACATGCTTTCTGAAATGGTTATCAGGGAAATGAAGGACCTGGAAAACGGACCTCTGATCCGGGGAATAGCCTGTAAAAAAGAAGCCGGGCTTTACAGGCTACACATTATCGTCCATCACATCATTTCGGACCAGTGGTCTGTCAACATCATCAAAAATGACCTGCAGCAATTGTACCTCAAACATGCCAACAACCAGGTAACACATAGTGAAATGCCATCTGAACAGCTCGGAGCCTATATACTTTCCAAAACGGCGTTCTATAATGAACATCACGACAACGTAATCAGGTACTGGGAATCAAAACTGGAAACAAAAAGCTGGCATTCAGACTATGATATCATTCACCGGAACCTGCTGTCACCTCCGCCAGCCGAACGGGCTTTTGCATGGAAGGGACTGACAGGCACAGACCTTATCGCGAACCCCACGGGAGAAGCATATACTACTGCTATCAGCGAACGTCTCTATGAACAGCTACAGCAACTTCGCTATAATGAAAAATCCGGCATGCTGAATATCCTGCTTACTGCCATTAACCTGCTGGGTACAAAGCTGACCAATAACCGGCAAATACTGATACAATGTCATCATGCCTGCCGGCAGGAAGCCATTACCGCGAATATCATAGGCAACTTACTGGGCAAGCTGCTTATTTTTACCGACATCCATCCTGATGAAAGCGTTTCAGCATTGATGAACAAAACAAGCCTCCGTTACCAGGAAGCGACCTCTCATATTATATTCAGCTCAGAAAAACTAAATCCTCTTGAGCTCACTACAGGCAACTTCCTGTTCTTTAACTTTCTGCCAAAGGAAATGCAGAATAATTCCCTGTATAATTATAAAGAACCCGCCTTTAGCAGCAATGTTTGGGCAGAATCACCTTTGGTTTGCCAGGCGTTTGAATACAAGAATACCGTGGTGCTGAAATGGTCTTATCATCTTCAATTTTTCAACCGAACACTTATTGAGCTCCTGGCAGCGCAATTTGAAGAAATACTGGAGATGATGACCAGCGATAGTCAAACCGATATCAAAAGCTTCTTAAATAACCTGGATTAGGTCAGGGGAATACCTGCCCTGCGTTGTTCCAGTTCAAAGTTGAGGTCTCTCGCGGTACACAACATAAACACCTCCGCTTCCGGGATATTGTGCTTCCGGAGGAAATATAACTTGTTGTGATGCTCCTGACGCAGTTTTTCCGTTGTGTCGCTGAAATGCGGGCAATGCAGTGAAGCCGCTTTCCTGTTCAGTACAAAGCGAACATTATTCTTATAGATACGGTAGCCAAGATCGATGTCCTCCACGCCCCATCGTTGATCATAAGCTGTATCAAACACACCGGTCCGTAGCAGTTCAGCCGATCTCACGGACAAATTTCCAGTCCAGAACATAGCCCAGGGCGCCTGCAGAGCCATAATATCATCGCCACAGGCAGCGTAAACGGGTTCCCTGATATCCAGGTATTTATCTCCGGCAATAAACCTGTTGATCGTATCCCCGGGGTTCAGCAGATCAATCTCTTTCAAAAGGGTTTCACCGGGATCATATACTTCTTCAATACCCAACACATAACCGATCACGACCAGGTTCTGGTCTGCGTGCGACGCCAGATGTGCGCTGACACAGCCGGGATCCAGTACAATGCCGGAATCAATAAACAACAGGATGTCTCCTTCTGCATTGGCAATTCCCAGGTTTCTGGCCGTTGCCACCCTGTAGCCGTCATCCTCCTGGAACAGGTACTTCAATGGAAAATTGCCTTCGTATTTACCGACAGTCTCCCTGGTGTTATCCGACGACCCGTCATCCACTACGATCACTTCAAACAGGGATTTATCCAGTGTCTGGGCATTGAGACTCATTAATGTGTAATCTAACAGATATGCCCTGTTGTACGTTGGAATAATAATACTGATGCTGGGCGCCTTTTTGTTCATGATGTTATATTTAACTTGTTTTCAAAGCGAAAGACCGGTGATTGTTCATTTTTTTCCCACCAAGATCCGTCAGGCGTTTCGACCAACGTTGCACATCCGAATGCCGGACTTTCAGGTAAAGTTTACGATTCCTCGCTTCCTGATCCTGTACAGACATCTCCAATGCCTGATCTATCGCATTGTCCATGCTGTTATAGGAATAAGGATTTGTAAGTACTGCTTCATGAAGCTCAACAGCAGCGCCAACAAACTCAGACAAGACGAGTACGCCTTTCCCCCCTTTTTTTACCGCCAGGAACTCTTTGCACACGAGGTTAGTGCCATCCCGCAACGAGGATACCCACATAATATCTGTAGCGGAAAACCAACTCACCATTTCCTCAAAAGAAAGGGCTGCTTCCGAATAAATAACCGGGGTCCAATCCGCGTCGCCATGGGCGTTGATAATCCGGGCCACCTGTTGCCTGATTTTTATCTGAAACTGATCATAAGCGGTTATGCCGGCCGCCGGTTGTACCGCTACGAGGGAGAGCACCACTTTACCTTTTAATTCCGGCCGCCTGTCCAGCAAACGGCTGTAACACTCCAACAGTTTGTCCATTCCTTTTACATAATCCATTCTTGAAGCCGCGAAAATCAGTATCCTGTCTTTGAACTGGCTCCTGATAGCTGATACGCCACTCTTTATGCGCCGGTCTTTAAGTAGCTGGTTAATACGGACGCAGCTGGTACCCACCGGGATAGCATCCAGTTGAACAGTTCTGTTATCAAACAACACTTTCGATGTTACTACAGGCTCGCTCAGGGCATTACCGGATCGCGAAAAATAAGGTGTTACCTTCTTACGTTGCTTAATCGAGATATTGGTCACTGATTTGGCAACCGCTATAAAATTCTCGATGTACCTGGGGATAGAGAAAACAATATGATTACAACATAATAGGCTTTCTATAATCTTTTCCCTCCACGATATAACATTGAAGATATCCGGTCCGGGGAATGGCGTATGGAGAAAAAAAGCAATTTTCACATCCGGCGCCTTCTTTCTTATAAAGTATGGAGCAAGCCACAAATTATAATCATGAATCCAGATAGTAGTATTGCTATCAGCTTCTTCCAATGCAGCATCAGCAAACCTTTTATTGATCATTACAAAATTTTCCCAGTCGATCTTCTGGCAGTCAAAGTTTTCGTGGAATGAATGCAATATGGGCCAAAATCCTTCCTTCGATGTTTTATGATAGAAGCAATTAAGCTCTTCTTTTATAATAAGCACCCGTTTAAGCGTACAAGCTGCCCCTGCTTCCGGCATATCAATCCTTTCATAAACCGGAACGGACGGGTTATCCACGAATTCACTTCCGGCAATCCACATGCCGTCAGGCACTACGGAAAAAAATCCCTTCAACAGGGGAATAATACCATTTGGTTTACCAGCATCCCGCCTGTAAATGGTGCTGCCATTAACCATCACCTCTTCATATGGCTGACGATGATACAGCACTATTATTTTTCTCTTCATAAATGGTAAAAAATTTGAGTATTACATGCCATCAGATCCTGCTGAATGAGGAAGCTGGTATTTCCACAGAAATGGAGTGGTTGAGCACCGGAATTTTCACCCCAAATCTTGTTTTTCCTTTCTTCTGAAAAATAACGCCTTCTATTCCAATGAAAGGTCCTTCTGTGATCAGCACCTTACTGCCACTTTGCAGTTCCGGCTCAACTGTAACCTCCGGTTCAACCATTAGTTTTTTAATGGTGTTCATCTCCTCTTCTGATACAACAACAGGCTTTCCCTCAAAGGCCACGTAACGTGACACCCCCGTAATATCCAACAACCTGAACCTTGCCTGTTCTTCCACATATACAAAAACGTAATTCGGAAAAAGTGGTTCATCGACAATCTTTCTCCTGTCGCTCCATTGTTTGACAACTTTTTTTGTAGGCAGAAAACAGTGAATACCTATCTTTTTGGATTGATTGAGAATTCGCTTCTCATAGTGCGGGTATGTATAAATAACATACCAACTGCATACAGTTTGCTGAAGTGCTAATTCGCGCATAGGGTGTATTTTAAGCTGAGTAAAGAATATGCTGACAAAGAATAATGCTACTGGCAAATTGAGGCAATCCCCATTTTTGATGGTGGAATATAGGTGGGCTAATCAAATATAACAGATGGATTAACTAACGGTACTTTTTACTTGTACTAAATCGCGTTTATTCAATAAGGGTCTTTTACGTGGCAACATTTTTTAGTACATACATAATTTTAACTGTACTTCTTCCTCAACAGCTTGCTCTCAAGCGATTGCATAATCAGAAAACAGGTCAATACAAATACGGAAATAAACAGCATACCGGGCGAAGCAACGGAGGCCAATGGAATCGTATCCATACCTATCCATCCTATCATGCTGACAGCCAGCAATATGCCAATAACGGAGAGGGATACTACAATAACAAGTTCTTCCCGATCAGTCTTCACTTCCTTACCGGAAGCTGCTAATGCAGCTGTAACATTCCGGGCAAAATCCGGTGGAGGATCAGCTTCAGGCAGTTTTTTCAGTTCATCAAATAATAACTGGTACAGTTTTACATCTGCACTGAACCGGGGGTCATTGTAAGGCGCCTGTTCACCGGCCCTCTCCCCCTTTTCTTCCAGCATTCTCTGGATACTTTCATCGTTTGTATTGCTCATACTATATCCTTTTTTAAACTACCCGTTAATTTATCTTTCAATAGCTTCCTCGCTCTGAAAAGATAACTCTTTATCGTTCCCAATGGCATTCCTGTTATCTGCGTAATTTCTTCATAAGAAAATTCGTTCAGATGATATAATACGATCACTGTCCGATACTGTTCCGGCATTTGATCTATTAGCTGATTCAGATAAGCTGCTACATCTTTTCTATCTAAAAGTTCTTCCGGGGTTTCGCTGGCTTGCTCAATGGTTTCTATTTCTGTGATTTTCTGTCTGTGTTCCCGTCGTTGTTTTCTATTATGGTTAACAGCGGTCACCCAGGCAATGCGGGCTATCCAGGTTGACAGTTTCGACTGGAATTTAAAGCTACCCAGATGGCGGTACACCTTGATGAATACTTCCTGACAAACATCTTCTACTTCTTCCCTGTTTATTACTATTTTACCTGCAATAAAAAACACAAGCCGCTGATACTCCTTCACCAGTATCTCAAATGCGTGTAAATCGCCCTTTAAGATAACAGGAATCAGTTCTTTTTCATCAACCATAAGTTCTCTGGAATTCGGCGTTGGTGGTTATGGGTATCATCATATGGATATTATTGATTAAAGTCTTCATTGGATACATCATCATTCTTAATTCCACGCTTATTCTTCCTGATCGTTTCTCTAAGTTTTCCGAAATTATAATTTAAGTTAAAGCTAATTGCTCTGAAATACAACCGTCTGGTAATATTTTGTTCAAAATCATTCCCAAAAGTGCTTCTGATATCGTTCCGGAATTTGCTGAAAGGGTTGATGAGCGCGGCTGACAGCGACAGTTTATCATTCAGCAGGGATCTTGTCAAGCCAAATGAAGATGTAACAACGGAATTAGAAGTCCCCTGAAAGGTTACTTTCGGACTGATCACATTTACACTACCGCTTACACGCCATCCCTTATCAAACTTATAGCCTGCCGAGCCGGCAATGGTGTACATGAAACCCTGATTATCAATATTGGCTCCTTTGGAAACACTTTTTGTCCATATATAAACGAAATTATTATTCAGGGTTAAGCTCAATCGCTTCGTTGCAGGATAGCTGATATTCAGGCTTCCGCTTAATCCCTTGCCGCTGCCGGCGTTTTCAAATCTTGTTCGCACTACATTTGTTTCCGGAATAAAAAAAGATACCGGTATCGCCAGTTTATTAAAATAGGCATAGTCCACACCTGTTACAATGACCACTTTACCGGAATGGGTGTATCCCAGCTGAACGCCGTTAAGCAACGCCGGGCTGAGCTCCGGATTACCGGTATGTTCCACATTAGGATTAGAACGGTCTATAAAAGGATTGAGCTGGTTAACACCCGGGCGCTTTATCCGCTGTCTGAATCCCAGCGTCATCATACTTTTCTTACTTAACTTTTTGCCAATGGAAATTGCAGGCATCACATTAAAGTAATTCTGCTTAACATTTGAGGCATTGGAAATAAAGTCTGCATCAATGGTGGTTTGTTCAATCCGCACCCCTCCTTTAAAAGACCAGCCATTAATTCCATACTCGTATGTGTTGTAGGCGGCCAGTATATTCTGCCGGTTGCGGAGTACGTTACCGAGGCTGGTGTCCTGGTTAAAATCACCTGTTAAATGGTCAAATATACTTGTTTGGAAATCCCCCTCATTTTTTCTGAAAATAGCTTTTACTCCCGACTCAACAGCCACTTTACCTATAGTGAACACGTAATCCACCTGTGCTGTTTGCTCTGAGGCGCTTTGCCTGTTCAATTGTTTATAATCTGACAGCGGGTAGTTAATGGTATCTAATACTGATACATCTGTATGCTTCCTCGAGTCATATGTAAAATAACGATAAGAGAATGTCAGCAGGTCTTTTTTATTCCTTTTGAATCCAAGCTGATAATTCAGGGAAATATCTTTTCCATTACCATGTGTTTCTCCCTCTCCGGCTATATCGTAACCTTGCAGATAGCCATCACTTGCCGTCAGCACGGATTGTTGCTTATTATTATCCTTATCCCTGCTGCCATTGATATTCAGCTGCACCGATACCAGGTTAAGACTGTCTGCTTCATAACTGATTTCCGCACCAATATAACCATTGCTACTATTGGATTTCTGTGTTCCGTTTTGAAGCAGATGGTCTTTTTTGGCGCCGGTCGCCGATCTGTCTATCGTAGTTCCCGTTTCCGGGGAGTTATAAATACTGGCGGCGCCGGAAGCAGATATGCCCCATTTCCCACTTTTCAGGGAAAGGGAGCCGCCAATTCCGGGGCCGCCCACCGGGGTACGCCCGTTGAGGTTGATGGTGCCTTTGTATCCATCTGCCAGGCGTTTGTTGGTGATGATATTAATGATCCCCGCAAAGCCTTCACCTTCATATTTTGAGGAAGGCGTTGTAATTACTTCAATCCTTTGAATAGTGGAAGCTGGCATGGATCGCAGAATGGCTTTCGGATTTCTTTCTGCCATACTGGAAGGTTTACCGTTGATCAGTATTTTGTACCCTGCGTCTCCATTCAGCAAAATATTGTCATCGGCATCCAGCGAAATATGCGGTACTTTCCGCATCATCTCCAGCACATTACTGCCCTTACTATCCGGATCGGCCTGAAAGTCGTAAGAAATGCCGTCGATTTGCTGGGTAATAATAGGTTTCTCCCCTGTCACCTTTACTTCTTTCAGGGTACTTGATTCTCTTACAATACTTATTTTGCCGAGCCCGGCATGTCCGTTTGCCGCAGCCAGGTTTACCTGGAGCGTTTGCTTACGGAACCCCATAGCCATTACCGTTAATGAATAACTGAGCGGTTTCAAATCAGAAAATATAAAAGAACCGTCTTCCTTCGTCACTGCAGCCTTAATAATACCGGTATCGTTTTTTAATCCGATGGTGATATAAGCAAGAGGTGATCCTGTAGCAGAATCAACCACAACACCAGTAATAGTTGAATCATTCAGGGGAGCCCGGCCCAATACTGGTAGCACAAACAAGCAACATACAGTAAAGAACACACAGGTTTTCCAGGTTAATTTATTCATTGCCTTGAGTTTAAAACTGATGATGAACAAATTACCTGTCCTTTTGTACGATGAGATAATAAAGCCCGAAACCCAATGCAATGAAAATAGCCTCGATACCGTATGGCACCGGGGATTCGGCGTCAGCAAAAGAAAGGAATCCGATCACCACCAGGCCCAGCCCCCCAAAAAAGAGTACAAGCGCCCATTTAAGTGCCTCGCGGCGGGAAGTAGACAGCTGCCCGAGGAACGCTACTGCGGCGGCATCTGTTATACCTGAATCTATAATATGTTTTTTCAACTTATAGTTGAAATAGGCCACTATCACCACTGCAATTGTTATGAAAAGCGCTACCGGTAAAAGAAATACCAAAGTTTTAGGATGCATGTCAGTTCGTTTATAAGATGATCTTCCCCCAGTAGACACCAATAAAATCTAAAAAGTTGCAGCGTTCAGAAATTTCTTTTTATGGCTTAAAAGACTGGGGAATGCTCCTGTCAGATTTCCTGTTTACCCGCTCCTGTAAACGGATTTTCAGCCAATGCCTCCCTGATAAGGGCCCGGGCAAAAGATGCCGTGGAATCGACTATAATCATCTCATCTACCGTACTTTCTGTAAATACCAGGGACAAGTCCGTGCACCCCAGGATAATGGCATCCACCTGTTGCTGTTTGAAATAACTGAGTGCCTGCCCGCTCCATTGCTTTACCTGGTGTGTTATACTACCGGGACAAGCTTTGATACCATCGCGGGGATCATATATCATTCTATGAATAATATCATTCTGAAAGCGGGCATCCGGTATCACCACTTCAAACCCCATTGTTTCCAGGACGGTTTTATAAATACCGGACCTGTAAGTACCGTTGGTGGTCATCAACCCTATACGCCGCACACCCAACAGGTTATCCTTAATATGCCGGCAGGTTTCAAAAGGCATATTAAGCAAAGCAATACGACTGTCGGGGTGTTGTATCCTGCCGGCAATAACATCAAATATGGCAGGCGAATACACAGTATTGCAAGCCAGGCCCACAACCTCCGCGCCGGCCACCTCCAGTTTCCGGATCATCTTAATAATGCTGTACGCAGGGTTTACCGAAATATATCCGTCCAGGTATTGGGTCCTGTCGCCGATAGCATCGGGAAATGACATCAATATAACCGGCAAATGTTCCTGGTCAAGCGTTGCGGGCGTCATCAACAGAATGCTCTTAAAAAGGGCAAGCCCTGCCTCAGGCCCCATTCCGCCTATAATACCAATTACCTTGTTTCGTCCGGGCTTCATATCTGTTAAAATGAGTATTATGAATGTAATTTCCCGATCACTTCCGCAACCGGTGCTTCCCGCCGGAAACCGGCTCTGCTGGCACTTACCTGCTTGATCAGGGCTTCCTTTACCTCTTCCACTTCAATTAGCTTCATACAATCATTACCAATCGGGCATGACCGGCCCCACAAATAGTGAAAACAAGGAGAACAAGCCACGCCTTTATAAATATTAATATTGTTTTCATGTCCCCAGTGTAAGGGACTTGTATCTCCGAACAATACCACGCCGGGCAGGTTGAAAGCATTGGTTGCATGCGCAAAGCTTGATTCCACCCCCACAAATGAAGTTGCATATTTAAGCTGGCAAAGTGTTTCGCGAAGCGATAATTTATCCCTCCAGTCAATGGCTCCTTCCACGGTTGGTTCATTTGGCATCCCAATCTGGATAAACGTTAACTCCGGTAACTCTTTTACCAGGCGGTTCCATTTTTTAATGTCCCATAAATGATTGACGGAGCATTTGGAATAGGTATGAATAAAAACAACGTTTTTAAAAAACCTGATCCGCTCCCGGGCCTGCTGTTCCTCTGCTGCTGTGAAAAACAGCTGTATCTTACGATCCCCATTCAGCTTCACATCGAAAACATCAGCCGCTACTTCTTTATAATTCTTTTCGTATATCCATGTAGCCGGAACATAGTTCAGATACATGTGATAATACTTTCTGTCTTTGATCCACTTTTTCTTTTTAAAAAGATATACATACAAGTGACGGGGATACCTCCACATGGAGGTAACATGCAATTCCCTCAATGAATCAATATGAGGATTGTTCAGTAACACCTGCTTATGTCCCGGATGAAAGTGCTGGTAGTACACAATAATCCTTGAGTGGGGATTTTCCTCTTTGAGGGCTTTCAAAGCGGGGGTACAGAGCATCAGATCACCGATACCACCCCAGGTAACTACAATAATTTCTTCACGCATTTAAAATCCAGTTCAATTGTTCTAAAGCTGCTGTACATACCTTTTTATTCTGGTCCAGTACCCTTGACCGGAACTGGCATCTGTCGAGGAACGGCCGGGAGAGTTCCTTCTCTATCTCGTGGTTAATGACTGCCAAACGGGTTTTCACTTCATCAGCCCTCGCCGTGATTTCTTCATACGTCCTCGTCTTCATAGAAAATAAAATTGCCGGTGTATTAATCATTTGAAACAGCTCCACTGCTGCTGCCGGAATAAACGGCCTGCTTCTGAAGCTCCTTCTCACATTTTCTCAAATTAAAATCCAATGTAAATTCTTCCGAATGGAGGGCTTTTGCTCTGCTAAAATCCCGGTAGGCCGCATTAAAATCTTTCTGTTTCATATCCAGTGTGCCCAGCAGGTAGAAAGCCCTGGATGCATCCGGGTACAGGGTAGTATTTTCCGTCAGTAATTTCCGGGCTACGGCAGTATCTATTCCGATAAAAATATGTCCCAGCTCATTCAACGTATTTACACCCAGCTTTTGTTCGCTCTTTAATCTTCCTGCATCTGCTATCATCGCATCTCCGCCTGCCTGTTTGTACTTTTTTAGCAATGTAATGGCATTACTGGGATACTGTTCATAATATTGTTTGGCAAACTCAGATTTGATATCCAGCCGGACAGACATATCCACGAGTCGCTGCGAAATAAGCTTACCCCGGTCCGAGTTGGTCATAAATATTATGCCCCGTTTATGAACAACAGAATAGAAAACCTGGCATTTATAACCGGGATTGCTGCCTCCATGTGCGATAATGGTATCTTTTGGCGTATAAATAACTTCATACCCTCCTCCGAAGTAATGGTTGGGAGGAAAATAATCATCCAGGCTTGTCGTTTTATGCAGGATATCGTTTATGCGATCCCGTGATAAATATTTGCCATTGAACATGCCTATCAGCAAATGAGCATAGTCCAGGGCAGTAGTGTTAACACCCCCAGCCGGAAAAACCGACTTATTTTTCCATTTTGGAATTTTTCTCTCCAGCACATCATGTCCATTTGAATAATTACCCGGAACACTATCTTTAAAACTGGTAAAGGTTCTTTCCAGCTCCAACCGCGATAAAACCATCCTTTTTTCAATATCCTGGTAAGGCTCTTTGAGTATGGTTTCAATTACCCGGGCCAGGTAATGAAACCCTTCCCCTGAATAAACAAATTTCTCACCCGGGTTAGAAACAATATCGAGGGTATCGGGATTAAAATCGGATTTCCAGTTCTCAATGCCAGAGCAATGACCCAGAATCATCCGGGGAGTTATCAGTCGATACCGCGCATCATGTTTAAGCCGCCCATACTCCAGGTACTGGTACATGGGCTTATCCAGGTCAAGCTTGTGCTGATCCACCAACTGGTATACCATGAACAACATGAAATTTTTCGAGAGTGAACAGGCCTCAAAAAGAGTTTCATCATTTACGGCTTCCGGCTGCCCCGACTGCCTGTAACCATAGGCATGGTAAAAAGCAACCTTATTATTCTCTATAACGGCCAGGGATACACCGGGAATCCCCACCTCTTCCATCATGTGGTTTACTTCGGCATTAAATGCCTTGATATCCACCTTTCTGCCGTCGGTTTTAAAGTATTTCGGTGATTGACCCGGACTATACTGAAAGCACGCGGTGAGCAATAACACTGATACCACCGTTGTATTCAAAAACTTCCGGGCATATGCCACTGAAAAATCAAATATTCTCATAAAAAAATAATAAGATGAATGATTGCCTGGGCCATTTAGAATTTCTCTATTTTCATTGTGAGAGATGTAAAGGAACGTTCGTCATTATAAATTTCCAGCTTGCCATGTTCCATTTTCAAGATCTTATCTGCCACATCGAAATAATGGTCATCATGAGTAACGGCTATAACGATCTTTCCCGCTTCCCTCATTTGTGGCAGTAGTGTTCTGTAGAAAAAATTACGGTATGCAGGGTCCTGATCTGCTGCCCACTCATCAAAGAGGTAGATGGGGGCATCTTCCAGGTAGCATTGCAACAGCGCCAATCGCTTTCGCTGCCCGCCAGACAGGTTAATAGTGGTATATTTGTTATCCAGGATACCGACGATATTTTCGAGGTTCAGCACACGCAGATATTTTTCTATCTCATTTCTTTTATTGACAGTGTCAATATTGTACAGTTTTCCAAAGATGTACAGCGGGGAAAATACCGCGGAATAGTATTCGCTCAGGTCGCAGCTTTTAAGCTCTTTTTCATTAATAGTGATCGTTCCTTCAGAGGGCTCGTATAAACCCGTGAGCAGTTTAGCCAACGTGGATTTACCACTGCCGTTTCCTCCAATGATAAAGAGTATTTCTCCGCTCCTCACTTCAAGATCAATGGCCCCTACCTGGAAACCCTCCTGGCTGTTATAGGCAAACTTCAAACCTTGCGCCTTTATGCTCATCACTTCGGACTCCAAAGGAGGACTAAGTTCATGTAAGTCGAGATTGGACGGTATTTCGGATAAAAATTGCTGGATCCTGTTCCAGGCAATCCTCAACTGTAATATAGAAGGTGCTGCCGTCAGTAACCTGTTTACCGGTCCGATAAGATATAAAAGTACGATCACAAAATTCATGATGGTACCTGACTTAGTGTCTGTAAACAACCGCGGGATAATAAATGCCACCGTACCCAGCAAAAGTATCAGCATAGACTCTCCCAGCAAAGATGCATAGAGAAAACGCATGGCTGCGAATGATATTTTCCGGCGATAGCTATCCGCTGCATCTGTAATATCCTTATAATACTCCAGTTTCTTTTTCCGCTGCAGAGAGATCTCTTTAAACCCGTCGATCATGCCATTGGTCAGTCGCATAAAAATATTCCTGGTATCACGGGCTTCTTCATAATATTTATTGGTGCTTTTGCTGACAAAATAATATAGCGTCGCCAACGCAACAATGAGTATTAATGTCATGAGCGTTGCCCAGAAAACCATAGTAGCCAGGTACAGGAAGGCGACCACAGCAGTGAATACACTGGTCACCAGCGTAATGGCCATATTGGAAGAATTACCGATGGTGTCCACATCATCGTTTACAGAGGTGTATACCCTTCCCCTGTCCATGTTCTCAAATTTTTGGTAAGAGGTAGAAAATATTTTCTCAAAGACCTTGATCCGCAGTTCAAATCCGATACCCTTGGAGAGCTCAATTAAACTGGATTGCACAAACTTCCTCCCGAACATATGCACGGCAACTGTTAACAGGAAATAAAACACCAGGTACTGTAATTCTACCTTACTGTTAATGGCAGATACAATCAAAAGTATCAATACCATGTTAGACATTCCAGACACGATGCTTACCAGCAATATTTTTGGAATCACCCGTTTGTACTTGTTCTGCTGGGGGAACAGCAACGTAATAAAGTATGCCAGGTAGGTTGTCACCAGCGATAATAACGCAAGGCCTACCATTGCCACAAAACTAACCGGGCTCCAGACAATAACGGGCTGCCAGCTCATCCCTAACAGGGCGTGCGGTAACATATAAAATCCATATAAAAATGGCAATACCAGCACAATTGAAAGTCCTATCCGTCCCACTGTGCAGATGTTCGCTCCTTCCAGGCGCCTCGTGCCCGTGAATATCTGGTATATCACCATTCCCGTGAAGCCGAGCAGTACCAGCAGGTAGATGCACAGTGCCGCACATACAATACTATAAGCTTTATCATTGCCATCAGGAACCGTAAATTCCCTGTCTCTTATTTCTTTTGACACCAGGTCCAGCAGTGAGGCGCCGATAATACGCGTAGCGCCACTGTTTGAATTAGCCATCACTATTACACCGGTTTTCTCCCCGGGATCAAATGCTGCGTAAGAAGTATAGTTAGGGTTCAGTCCCCCGTGATAAACAGCCCCATCTCCCATCAATGAAATCTGCCAGCCCATTCCATAGGAAGACATATCATGTATGGGCACAGTCACGTCCCCTTCATGTGTTTTTGCTATGAGCGGATAAAGATTTGAAGGCTGCAGACCCATTTGCAGCTTCAGCCATTTCGCCATATCCCGTATATCAGATATGATGTATCCCGCCGCATTATTTCCCCTGTACACAGGCGCATCATATCTCCGGGGTTTAAAGAAGCCAATCTTATAACCGGCAGACATGAAGTTGCTGTCTTTCGGCGCGCCAATAGTAGTTTGTGTAAGGCCGAGGGAATCCAGTAAATTTTTCTGCAGATAGTCTTCAAAGGAACCTCCGCTGCGTAGCGCAATAATATAAGCCAGTATATCATAGTTCACCGTGGCGTACTCGAAGTACAGGCCCGGCTTATTCGCCAGTTTGACGCCGGAAATATTCCGTATGGTCTTTTCCAGGGCATTGCTGCTGTCACTTTCCGGAATAAGTGAAATTGTTTTCCAGGGCAACCCACTCGTATGATGCAATAAATGCCTGATTTTTATTTGCGCCGGCCGGCCGTTGTAACTCACCTGAAACCACGGCAGGTAGTCCCTAACATTAGCATCCAGGTCAAGCAATCCTGCCTGTTGCAGCTTAAGTGCAGCCAATGCAGTGAAAGCCTTGCTGCATGAACCTATCTGGAATAATGTGGCGGGGGTGACCGGTATTTTTTTATCCAAATCAGCAAACCCGTAGTTCCTGAAAACGGTTGTATTCCCCGAGATAATAGCAACACTAAGTCCCGGAATGCTACCGTCTTTCATCAGCTTACTCACAATGGAGTCTACCGCATGTAGTGGAATAGTGTCAGCCCTGGGGCCGGCAAAGCAAAGGTGGCCGGAGTATACCAGTAAAAAAACAAAAACCGGTATAAATTTTAAGGCAGTCACGATAAAAGATGCGATGAATTTGCTCATTCTGCTACTTTGTGCGGTGAGGTTTGGCTAACTTTTTCGGCAATCTGTTTCAGGGTACAATTAAAATATATACTGAAGGGGAGATCCACATTAAATTGTTTCTTCATTCTTTCGTTATTGATCACCAGTAACAACGAGTGTCCGCCCAAACCAAAAAATGTATCATTTAGTGTCACCTGTTCCAGTCCCATCAATTCCTTCCATATCAGTGCAATCTGTTTTTCCACAGCTGTTTGTGGCTGAGCAGCTTCGTCTATCACAATGGCCGATCTTTCCAGCAATGCAGGAATGGCATCCCGGTCCACTGTTCCAGCCGCTGTCAATGGCAGGTGTCCAAATTTTATGACATCGGTAGGCATCATATGCCTGGGCAACTGGCTTCTCAAATACTTTTTTATCTTTCCAACAGTCGCCGACTTCTCAGGCAGCTCCACCAATGCCAGCAGCCTCTTGCCAGGTTGCTGATTCCCTGGAATAATGACTACAGTATTGGTTACCTCTCCATGCCGCATGATCACAGCTTCAATTTCTGATAAGTCTGCCCGGTGCCCACTCAGCATTAGCGGACCGGCTTCCGTTGCGGAAAACCCGACTCCTTTCTCCGCTAAGTATCTTGCCTGCCAGGGTGTTTTGATTACACTGACTCCCAGTTCCGGGAGCGGAAAATATAGCTGGCGACAAAGTTCTTCTTCCGTCAGATAATCACTGGCCAGGCCGGTACCACCTACACATAAACTGCCATATAAGCCATCTGCCTGTAATTTGTTGTTCCTGTTAACGATGTATAAAGCAGCTCCCGGTAAAGCCTGGTATAGTATCCTGGCATTTGTGGCGCCAGGTGCAGGAAGCGTACGTCCGCAGACAAAAATTGCATACTCCGGTGTTCCAAACATGTCTTCCAGCAGGATATCCGTATTCAGCTGGCTGAATTTGCGAACAGGATCTGCCCAGGCGCCGATACCGGTGAGAAAGATATGCTGAAGGGATTTAATTTTCTCCCGTCCCCGGCGTGTTAACACGTCAGTAAACGCACTGAATACCGGCGCTTCAAAATGTATGTGTGTGATGCCATAAACCTCTATCCAGCTTATGATCTTATCTATTTCGCTTTCGTTTTCCGGAGGAAGAATGGACAAGCATCCTCCTGATAAACACCAATTGAATATCTCCTGCACGGAAGATTGCAGACTGGTATCTGTTCTTAATAAGTAGCCGCCTGCTTCCTGTACCGGGTATGTATCCTGCATTCCTGCCAGGGCGCTGAAGAGTGCCTGGTGACTGAACATGAATCCAACAGGATTTGATAAAGACTCCAGGCTATATATGACGTATGCCAGATCATCGGCAGTTACACCGGAAGCCGATGGAAGTTCATTGCATTCCAATATGGAGTTCCACTCCTGCTGTATGTTAAGGACCTTTACATTTATAGCTAAAACATCTAACGTGTTGTTCGCCGTTATTAAAACCCCAACGCCCGCCTTGCTGATAAGCGTATCGGAAATACCGGGAGGATAAGCGGGATTCAATGGAACAAAGGCTGCACCGGTTTTGAGAATGCCTAATATAGCAGGAACCAGGTATTCATTCCGCTCCATCATTACACCAACCAGCATCGATTTCCCGACACCTGTATTTTCTTTAAGGTGATATGCTATCTGACCGGAGATACGGTCAATATCCGCATAACTCCAGGAAACATCCTTATATCTTATAGCGGTTTTTTCCTGGAAACGGCTAACGGATTTTTCGAACCGGGAGAGAATCGTTTCTGTTTGCATACTATTTCCATTTCCCGGGAAACGACCCAACAGTGCTTTCCGTTCGTCTTCGCTGACTACATCAATATCGGCAATTTTAATGTCAGGATCTGCTACCACCGCTGCTACTATTTTTCTGAAGTAAGCGGCAAATTTCAAGATAGTTTCCGGTTTGAACAGGCTGTCCTGGTAGCCAATAGCCAGTCTTATTTCACCATTATTTTCAAACGCAGTTAAAGACATATCAAATTCAGCTACGAGATGGCTGGCTTTGTAGGAGGATATTTTTAAATCAGGAATAACAAACCTGGTTTCTTCAAAATTCTGAAATACGAACATGACATCATACAATGCGCTGTGCGCTCTTGCCCGTTTGATCTTTAACCTGTCTAATAACCGGTGATATTCATAGGACTGATTCTCCAGGAAAGCGAATGTCCTTTCCTTCACCTCATTCATAAACTGCCGGAAGCTTAGTTGTTCTGCCGGAAAATTTCTGAAGGGCAGTATTTTAACAAACATGCCCAACATATGCTGCAGGTCACTATGATCCCTTCCCGATGCGGGGATACCGATCATGATATCCTCCTGGTTGGTAATTTTTTCAAGCAAAATATTGTAAACGGAAAGCAGTATAATGAACAAAGTAGCTCCTTCTTTATCAGCAATTGCCTTGAGACGACCGGTATGTTCCTCTTCAATTCTGAAGTTGACGTTTCCTGCATGATTGTTCTTTTGTTCCGGCCGTTCAAAGTCAACCGGCAAATCTAACTGCGGCATATCCCTGGAAAGCTCCTGGTACCAGAAATCATTCTGCTTGTCCATTTCGGTCCTTCTCTCCTCTGTATCCAGCCATTCCACGTAATCCTTATACTGTAACGTTAACGGCGCGAGTGTGCCATTATTAAACAATGTCTTGAATTCCCTGATAAATATTCCCCAGGATGTACCATCCATTACCAGGTGATGGGTATCCACTACCAGTACATGCTTTTCCGGTTGCATTTCAATTAATGCTACTCTTAACAACGGTGCGCGGGAAAGGTCGAAACGTGCAATGATCTGCTGCACCAGCTGTTTAACATCTTCCTCTTCAGCCACATGATGTGTTATGGTAAGCGCAGCACTATCTGCAATCTGCTGCACCACCTCTTCCCCTATCACCTGGAAAGAAGTACGGAATGCCTCATGCCGGGCTACCAGTTGCTCCATTACCTGTTTCAACTTGTCTTTATCCAGGTTTCCTTCTATCACCACTACCCTGGGCATGTTGTAAGCGAGGGTCTGTTTGTCGTATTCTGAAAAGTAGTATATCGCTTTTTGTGCCGGCGAGAGGCTATAATAAGGCTTGGGGGTTGCTTTGGGCACACGGGACACCTGCATTGCCCCCACCTGCCGGATATACTCCGCCAGGCTGGCAATCACGCGTCTTTCAAAAATTTCTTTGAGTGGCACCTCTGTTCCCAGCTCGCTCAATATTTTGTTCACCAGTACAGTTGCCCTCAGCGAATGTCCTCCCAGGTCGAAGAAGCTGGAATTTACACTGATCGAATCTTTATCCAGCTTCAATATATCAGCCCATATTTCCACCAGCTTCGTTTCTACTAATCCGGATGGTGGTATATACTCATCCGTAGCGGATACGTGAGGCTCCGGAAGTGCTGCTCTGTCCAATTTTCCGTTTGAAGTTAGTGGGAGGTGATCCAGGTAAACAAAGTAAGAGGGAATCATGTAGTCCGGTATTTTCCCTAACAGGTAAGTACGCAGCTCTGATACCTTAATCTCCTTCTCAGCAGTATAATAGGCCACCAGGTATTTGTCGTCTTCCTTTTCACGGGCTTCCACCACCACTTCACCAATATGGCTGTTACCTGATAAGGCATGCGCTATTTCTCCCAGCTCTATTCGGAAACCTCGTAATTGTACCTGGTGGTCTTTCCTGCCAAGGTATTCAATTTCACCACCGGGCAACAGACGGCCAAGGTCGCCGGTGCGGTAAAGCCGCCCGCCGGTTTTATACGGATCCTGTACAAACTTTGCAGATGTTAAGGCTTCGTTGCCCAGGTAGCCCCTGGAAACGCCCGATCCGCCTACGTATAACTCACCGGTGACCCCTGCCGGAACCAGCCGCTGATGCGCATCCAGCAGGTAAACAGATAAAGTAGGGATAGGTTTGCCGATGTTGCTGATATTACTGCCGATCTCTTTTTCTGTGATCTCTTTATAGGTAACATGCACGGTCGTTTCCGTAATCCCGTACATATTAATCAGCTTAACAGCAGGATACATCTCCCGCCACGATTGCAATTTCCCCGGCCTCAGGGCTTCTCCCCCGAAAATAACATAGCGTAAAGACAGCCCCGTTACAGACAATTGCAAAAGATTATAAAAAGCGCTGGGCGTTTGATTCAGCACCGTCACCCCTTCTTCCCCCAATAATTTAAGATACAAACCTGTATCACGCGCTGTCATCTTCGGAACGATAATCACCTTGCCGCCGGTTAACAATGCCCCAAAAATCTCCCATACACTGAAATCAAAGCAATGACTATGGAACATCGTCCAAACATCCGTGGGGCCAAAAGAAAACTGGAAATCATCGTTGCTGAGCAACCGCACTACATTACGATGCTCTACCATCACTCCTTTGGGATTCCCTGTTGTTCCCGAGGTGTAAATAACGTAACATAAGTTCGATGGTAACGGCTTGTCAGCCAAAACAGCGGGGAACTGCTCCCGGTCTTCTATCCGCACCACCGCTATACCTGGCTTTACCTGGTCAGCAAATTCCTCTGTTGTCAGCACCAGTCGCGTCTGACTATTATCCAGCAGGTAATTCCTCCTTTCCTCCGGATAGGTAATATCAACCGGCAAATAGGCGCCACCGGCTTTCAGAATACCCAGCATGCCTACTACCATTTCTATCGAACGGTCCATCAAAAGACCTACTACAGCATCAGGTTTCACTCCCCGGGCCGTTAGCTGCGCGGCCACCTGCCCCGCCTGTTCATCCAGCTGGGCATAGGTAATAGCGACGCCTTCATATTGTACGGCTGTATTCCCCGGCCACTTGGTTACCTGTTCATCAAACAGGTCCAGTATCGTTTTATCTTTAGGATAATGGCTGTTGGTATAGTCCAGGCTATCCAGCAATCCCTGCTTTTCTGCATCATCCAGGATATCTATCTCCCATAATTGCAGCGAAGGTTGCAGGAGCAAACTATCCAACAACCTGGAGAAGCGTTGCATCATTAACTCAACAGAAGCCTGGTCGAAGTATTCCGAGTTATACAGCATCTTACCTTCAACCCCATCTTCCGATTGAAGCAGCAAGAGATTGAGATCATACTTGCCATATCCGTAGTTGTACTCGTATAAATCAATATGCAGATCGTCAATCCGGGGAATTTCGTAAGATTTATTTTCATACTGGAACAGCACGTCAAACAATGCTGTTCTGCTCATATCTTTTTCAGGAGCCAGATAGCTTACCAGCTTATCAAAAGGGATATCGCTATGCGAAAGATCCGCATTAAACTGGTTGTTAAGCCTTGTCAGGTATTCCTGGAAACTATCTGAGGGAAATATCTGGCTGCGTACAGGCAGCAGATTCGCCAACGGTCCTGCCACGTCCTGTAATGCGCCATTGTTCCTGTTATCTGTACTGGTACCAATAACAATTTCTTCGTGCTGAACATATTTATAAAGTAAGATTTTAAAAGCCGCCATTAAGATCAGCCGGGGTGAAATGAGCCGTTGCTCTGCATAACGCAGCACCTGGGAAGAAATGTGCTGAGATAAGCTGACATCAATTGCCGCCCCTTTATAAATATGCACGGCAGACCGTGGACGATCTGTTGGTAACTCCAGTGCTTTAAGTCTTGTTCCCAACCGTTGTTTCCAGTAAGGGAAAAGATAAAAATACAATTTCGATAAGGGGCCCCGCTGCCATTCCGAAAACTGTGCATAACGCAGTCTCTCTGTTTCTTCCAGGAAAAGTTCACCCTGTGATCTTCTCCGATAGTTTTCCAAAATATCCCGCGCTATCTGTAAAGTAGCGTGCCTGTCCACCACGAGGTGATGAAAAATGAGCAGCAGCTTACAGCTATCTGTATCTATTTCAAACAGCACGGCCCTTATCGGGGGTTTGGCAGGATCAAAAGGCTTATCTCTCTCCGACGTAATTTCAGCTTCCAGGGAACTGTCTTTGTGCCGGTAGGTTCTTTTTTCCAGCTGTATACCAGCATCATTTACAGGTTGCTGGAAGATGATATCTTTCACCTCAACAAAACAGGTTCGGAGTGCGGAATAATGTCTTACTACGCTATTGACACTTTCTTCCAGCCATCCAACATTCAACGTTCCTTTCAGGTCAATCTCCAAAGGGATATTGTGATAAACGGGGCTTCCATTGTACAGATAGTCTTTCTCGAATTTATCAATAAACCATAATCTTTCCTGGTGATAAGATGTGCGTACCAGGACCAACTCTGCCTCGGAAGTACGATTGCCGGACACCGTCAATTCATTGAATACCTGCAGCCGCTCCTGTTCAGTGAGCAGCGGGATGTTTTGCAGGGAATTCCTGCTGTTCTGTGTGATCCTGGAAAGCAGGCTCAAAAAAACAGCCGTGATATTCTGAACAAAGTTGTAAGTGAACCTGCTATGATGATACCAGACATCCAGCTTCTGGTCCTCTTCTGCATGAAAAGAAAAGTAAAGATCCAGTGAGCAGCCATTGACATCGATTGGCAAGGCAATACCTTTCATACCCAAACCTACACCTGATATGCGTTTGATAGCCGGACTACCTGCCAGGATTCTTTCCAGCGGATACCTGGCGTGCCGGAAATCATTGAATAAATCTTCCTTAACAGCGTTGAGCAGCGCGCTAAAATCTGTGTCGGGAGCAATGTCAATGCCTACAGGTATGACGCCTTTTCCTGCATCCTGTTTCTCTTCTTCCGAATAAGTATGGGTAAACAGCAATACTTTGCCGGTCGATGAATATTTTTGTATCAGTACCGACAGCGCAGACAACAGCACAATATGCTTCGCTTTATCTGACGAGGCAATACCGTTCAGGTTCCCGCTGACATGCCGGGGTATTTCCACTGTATAAACTCCATAGGTATTCCCTGAAGGCAGCTGCTGATCGTCGGTAACGCCATCGAAGTAGTTTTCAGCCCTGAAGTCCTTTAATCGCTGCTTCCAGTAATTCCTGGCAGATATATTTTTGTTGGACTCTAAAGCTTTAATATTTAACATAGAATTTTCAGACATCGCCAAATACATTTTAGGGTAAAGAACATTGCAGCCGGGATAAACTGCGACAAAAAGAGAGGAAGTACCGGGTTAAAAATTGAAGGAGATATCATCTTCCATCAGATCTATTGCCTGATCCGAGCTTTGAATGATACTGGCAAGATCTTCATCCAGCCTGCCCACCACGTTCTCCAGCAATGCTTTGAACTGCTGGGCCAGCAATATTATATCGGGTCTTGTAAAATAGTCGGAAGAATATTCGAAACGGAAAGTAAATGACTGATCGCTGTCATATACATACAGTGTCAACGGATATTTGGAGCTGTTGTTTTCAAACGGGTATATAACAAACTCATCTTGCTGTCTCTCCTTTCTGTCCTCAAAATTCTGGAAAACGAAAGCCACATCAAAAAGGCTTTTAACAGGATTGGTCCTGTTATTATTCAGCTCTCTTACAATATCTCCCAGATCATATATCTGCCTGCTGTTGGCTTGCAGCATATAATTATGTAATTCAGCGATTGCATCTTTAAACCGGGTATACGGATTTATCTGGTAGCGGACAGGCAACATCTTCACGAACATGCCCACCACATTTTCTGTTTCCTCCTGCATCCTGCCGGAAGCAGCGGTTCCCACAACGATGTCTTCCTGCCCGGAAAGCTGGGAAAGGAACAAAAAATATACAGTAAAAAACCCTGAAAATGCGGTTACATGTTGTTCTTTCAGAAAATCAGTAAACGGCATTAAAAGATGATTGTCAATTTTGAGCGTAACATTCCCTCCATGATGAGATACCCCATCGATGATTTCTTTTGTTACAGGAAGCGTAAGCCTTGGTACACCGTATTCAAATGTCTTCAGCCAAAACTCCCTGTGCGAGAGGTATTCTTCCGTAAGCCGGAATTTATGCTCCCATTCGGAATAGTCCTTATACTGTATTTCCAGTTCGGGCAGGCGCTTACCGTAATAGCTGTTCAAGAAGTCGTGATGAAGAATTTTCTTTGAGATGCCGTCACAGATAATGTGATGGCAATCTATTACCAGTATTTTCCGGCCGCCTTCCTGGTGAATAAGTGTGCAGCGGAAAAGAGGGGCTTTATCCAGTTCAAATGGATGTATAAGTTTTAAAATAATATTATGGAGGTCTGGAGCAGATGTGGTAATATGCTCCAGGGAGAAATCTACTTTATCATGGAGATGCTGATAGAGCTCCCCATCCCTGATATGGAATTCGGTTCTAAGGCCTTCGTGTCTTTTCACAAGTGCGTGCAGCGCCTGTTCAATTCTGTCCTGGTCGAATGATTGGGAAACATCCCAAGCCATAGGAAGATTATAGGACGTCACTTTTCTATCCAGCTGATAACTGGCATAAACACGCCGCTGGGCGGAAGAAGCATGATAGGCCGGCTTTACATCTGCTTTGGGTATGATAAATACATCATCCTTCATCAATGATCCGACAAGCGTTGCCTGTTTCTTTATCGTAAGATTTTCAAACAGCTCACTTAAAGAAACCCTGACGCCAAACTCTTTGAAGAGCCTGGATGATAATCTCATTATACTCAATGAATTTCCCCCAATGCGGTAAAAATTTTCATTAACAGATATCGATTTATCTGTTAAAATATCTTTCCATATCTCCAGTATTTTTTCTTCCAGTTCATTCTCCGGGATGGAAATTTCCCGGGCTACAATTTTACTTTGCAGCGTCTGGTAGTCTACCTTTCCGTTGCCTAGCAATGGAAGCTCACTTACTTCTACAATAGATGCAGGCAGCATTGATGCGGGCATCAGTTCCTGCAAATGCTTCATGGCAGCGTCAGAGAGCTGTTGGGCACCGTCTTGAAAATTTTTCCTGGTGATATAGGCAACCAGGGCATCGTCGATATTTTCTCCTGCATGCTTTGTCACTACTGCCTCCTTTATAAAGGGGCTTGTCAGAAGCATATACTCAATTTCATCCAGTTCTATCCTTATTCCTCTTATTTTCACCTGGCGGTCTTCCCGGCCAATGAGGTCTACATTTCCATCGGGCATCAACCTTGCCCTGTCTCCTGTTTTATAGACGGCTGTTTCGTCTCCGGCAGCAGACCTGAAAGTCAGGAATTTCTGCGCAGTCAACTCCGGATTATTCAGGTATCCTTTTGTGAGATAAGCAGAAGCAATGTACAGATCGCCCACTATAAGCGGATCGCAAGATTCCAGGTTCTCATCCAGGATCAGCAGGGCTGCACCATCCATAGCAGTACCCACTGAAATCCTTGCAGCGTTTACATCTTCTGGCTTAATCCGGTAGCAGGATTTTATCATGGTGGCTTCTGTTGGACCATACAGATTCACCAGTTGGATGCGGACGCCAAACACCCCATACCATCCCCGCAGTTCCAATGGGTTAATTCTTTCTCCTGACAGCAAACAATATTTCAGGTGCCGGAAAAGATCCGGTGATAATGCTGCTGAACTTATTATCCTGAACAAACTGGGTACACAATGAATATACTGTATACCAGCATCATTTACCCAGGCAACCATTTGTTCCGGCAATGAAATCTCCTGTTTAGGAGGCGGAATGCAGATAGTACCACCTGTCAGCAGCGGTGCAAGAATATCCCGGAGATATGCATCGAAGTAGGGGCTGATGAATTGACTGAACCTGCTGCCTGCAGTAACCTGGAACGCGCCTGTTTCCCACTGCAAAAATTGTATCAGGCTACTGTTCCGGCCAACAATGCCTTTAGGTATCCCGGAAGAGCCAGAGGTAAAGTATACATATATGCTGTCATTTTCTTGAAACGCCGGGTAGTCAAATGGCTGCTCAATATAGTCCGCAGTGGATTCCAGCAGTTCCTCTGCAAGGATAACCCGGGCGGAACAATAATTGCCGGACATGGCGGCGATGTTGTCTGTGGTGGAAGTGATCAGAAAAGCAGGTTGCAGCTCGTCCAGGACGGCCTGCATTCTTTTCTGGGGAAGCGATGCGTCGATAGGAACATACACGCATCTGGCATTGAATATGCCAATCATGGCATAAATATTCAGCAGCCTGTTGTCAGTTACTACCACAACGATGGTGTCAGCCGGGCAAGCTTGCTGTATAAAAAAACCGGAGATTTTGTCAGAGATGGATAACAACCTGGAGTATGATATTTTCTCCTCGTCTACTTCAATCGCAATTTTGCCTGCATGTGCACGCAGACTTTTGTTTAATTCCGCTTGTAGAATCATGATAAAATTATTATGGGAAAACAGATTTACAAACTTTCAGCAACACAGTATGTTGCGTCTGTAAGAGAAGCGTGTGCGACAGCTTCAGGCAGGGTGGCCTGGCATAGTCCCGGGTTAATAAAGTAATAAGGTTTCAGTTGAATGTTCGGGCAAACATAGCTTCGCTAAAGGTTGTCACAACTTAAAGTTAACAACAAAACAAAAATGAGAACTTAATGAAAATTATTTGCCTATCTTCTCACAATATAATTATTTACTTCAGGTTTTCGAAACTATTTTAATGCTTTTCTAATTTTTTTATATTCGCTTCCTGTTCAGCATGTTTCAATAATAGTACTGCGATATCCCTGTGCCCATTCTTCTGCGCACATTCAACAGGAGACTCTCCTTTGCGGTTAACAGATGCCAGGCTGGCGCCGTTACAAAGCAGGGCATCAACGAAATTCACATGCCCTTTATCTACTGCACGCATCAACAATGATTCACCGTCAGCATCAGGCTGATCTATATCCACCCCCTTCTGCAGGAAGCGTTGCAGAAAAGATGACAACTCCGGAACACTAAACATATCAATGCCCTTTCCAATAGGAATGTCAAACCGGTGCCACCAGAAATTAACGCTGACGGACATATCAAGCGACAACACATTGTGCCACCAGCCTGTGGGTATATAAATAATGTCACCCGGATCAACAATACAATGATAAGGCTGCGCCTGTAAAAAGAGCGGAAATTGTTCTACATCTGCGTCGTGCAGTTCCACTTCGCTCATATGCCATTTACCCGGCAGCTGACTAGGATACAATAACGGTGTATCTTCCGGAGAAAATAACACCATGTCTTTTCTTCCGCAAACCTGGTAAAAGAAATTATGACTGTTGTCATAGTGCAGCCCTGAATCACAACCGGCTCCGCCCATCCATAAATTTACCTTATCCAGGATGTCCCCATCCCGGATGAATGCAGGTATTTCAAGATCATCCATCAGCATTGGAAAGAATCCGGGTATTGATAACTGCGCCAGGTAATAAGAGGTTCCCTTGCTGGCTGGCAAGGTGAATAAATCGGATACTTCATCGAAAGGGCCGCCGATCCACTTAACTTCCCTGATAGCATAGTTATAACTGCCCTTCTCCGTATAGGCCACCCGCACTGTGGTCGATCCGATCTTTTCCTTCAGATAATCAACCGACCATTTATTGAAGCAGGTGTTGCCTTCCAGGCCGCCTTTAATTACTACCGGCTTCCTGTTATAGTAGAATGTATTAAAATCTGCGTCAGATAAAGCGCTGACAGTGTCGATGTTTCCTGCGATATTCATAGCATTATATATTTTGATGGTGATGAACGGGCGATTCCATAGTCTATTTAGGGTTGGACTGACACTAAAAATATAAATCATGCAAAATGCCAAATGAGATAACGGTCATTAACAGATCATCTTCAAATGGCGCATTGATATAAAAACCTGGTTGTTTGTAAATATTGACAAGCCGCTGCACTTCTGCCGGATCAAAAACGCCTTGTTCCTTAATTGTTTCAAAAGACAACAGTTCATTGATATACGCGATATTGCGTTGTATCAGGTAGGGACTTCCGGGAGCCACAAAACCAAACTTCTCCCGATCCACTACCTTTTGCGGAACAAACCGTTCCGCCATTTTCTTCAGTATATATTTTTCCGTATAATCCTTTAATTTCAATTGAGCGGGTATCCTGGTAGAAAACTCCACCAGGTCCTTGTCCAGGAACGGATACCTTACTTCCACTGAATTCGCCAGCGCCATCCTGTCTCCGTGATCTGAGATCAGATGATCCACCAGCCGCAGTTTATAATCTATGTAGGCCCTTTTATGCAGCACATCCCTGTTCCTGATCCGGTCTGTATTCACAACAGGGTGCTGAAGGCAGTCAATGTCGTCAAAAATGGCTCTGAGTTCTTCGGAATATAATTGTTTCTTCACCTTATTAAACTGGAGAAAATCACGCTCGTAAAAAAAACTCCTATCATTCCACACATGATGCCGCAGGCGCTCTTCAGCCATCGTAGCCGGGCTTCCACCTCCGTTGTCATGCCTCATTTTATCAAAACGGTAACCCACATAACCGGCAAACAATTCATCCGAACCTTCACCGGATAATATGACCTTGACCCCTGCCCCGCCCGCAGCCTCAGATAAGGAAAGCGAAGCTGTATTATAGGTTTCCTTTACAGGGCATTCGCAATGATACACCGCATGTTTCAGGCGCAGGCTTATATCATCATAAAAAAAAGTCTTCTGACTCAGCCGGGCATTGGCACGATCCGCCACCAACCGCTGGTACATCGACTCTGACAAACCGGATTCCACGAAATCTATTGAAAACGCATCTATGTGCATAGAAGGCTGCAGGTGTCGCATTTTCATCAGGATCATGGAAGAATCCAATCCCCCGCTTAGATAGAGTCCAACAGGAACATCGGAGCGCAAACGCAATTTTAAGGAAGCCTCGAACAGCGACTCCAGCTGGTCAATATACCATGCTTCATGCTGAAACGGGATGTCTGCATGCTGTTCAGGATAAACAAGGTCCCAGTATTCGTGTTTTGTCAAACTTCCGCTGGCACCGATTTCCAGGTAGTGGCCGTTCTCTAGGCTGTAAATATCCCGGAACATGGTTCTGGGGCTAATTAATCCCGCAAACGTCAATACCTGGTCAAGCCCTACAAAATCCACCTGGCGGGGAGCATCCGGATGTTTTAAAATGGCTTTTATCTCCGATCCGAAAATGAAACTGTCACTCGTTTTGGTATAGAAGAAGGGAATAATACCCATATGATCCCTGGCACAGAACAGCGAGCCGCACTTTTTGTCATAAAGTGCAAAAGCAAACTGTCCATTGAGCATATTCAGAAATCCCATGCCGTGTTCCTCATACAAATGAACAATCACCTCCACATCGGAACCGGTGGCAAAGCGGTGTCCTTTCTCCATCAATTCCTTCCTGATTTCAATGTAATTGAATATCTCCCCATTGCATATAAGTACAACAGAGTTGTCCTCATTGTGAATGGGCTGCATCCCGTTTTTTAATCCAATAATACTTAACCGGCTAAATCCAAAGGCAAGGTTTCCGGACACCAGCGTGTCCTGTGCATCCGGCCCTCTGTGGATCAACTGCGCATTCATTTGCTGAACAATGGCCTGATCATTTCCGGAAGCCGGGCGTTTAAAATTTATAAATCCGCAGATACCACACATTTGCTAAAGAATTTAATTTTCTGTGAGTTTAAATAGAAATGGCAACAGATACGTTCAGGATTTTTTCATATTTATATCCAGGATACGACCGTGAGGATTATTGAGAACATTCACCAGGATGTTTTGGTAGTACCGCATAAATATTTGAATAGTGGCATGTTCATACAACTCACTACTGTACACAAATGCAATGCGAATGCCTTCTCCTTTACCGGGGTATACTTCCGCTTTGAGTTCGTACCGGGTTAGTCTCCGTTCCTTTCTCGTGTCTATTGTTGTGAACGCCAGCAGATCCAGCTCCACTTCATTGTCAAGAAAGTTTGCATAGGAAAAATGAATATGAATAAGCTTTTCATGTTTATCTCTTTTTATCAGCGACAACATCTCATCAAATTGAAAACCCTGGTTGTCAAATGCATTTAAAACGCAATCTTTCACCGCTGCTAAAAAACCGTCGTATGGCAATTCCCTTTCTACCTGCACTCTCAGTGGCAGCTCATTTACAAATGTGCCGACTATATCGCGGAACTCAGGCCTGTTCCTGCCGATTGTATCAGACCCAACTATAATATCGGTGTTACCTGACACCCTGGCTAGCAGGATATAATACACGGAGAGCAGGAACATAAATTCCGATACGTTTGCACTGGCAGTAAATTCCCTGATCCGGGCATAAAGTTCATCATCAATTACCAACTCGCTGCTGGCGGCGGTGTAAACAGTCACTTTATCCCTGTTCATCATCACCGGCAGGTCGGGAGCACGCAGCTCGCCAGACAACTGCCTCCTCCAAAATTCCCTTTGAGCAGTATACGCACCTCCTTCAGCGTGTTGCCATACTGCATAGTCGATATACCTGTAGGGAAGATGTTTCAGTTCTTCACCCTTATACGCCAACTTAAATTCATTCATTAAAATGTTAAGCGAAATGCCATCACACACAATATGATGTATGTCAATCAACAAAATATTCCCCAGTCTTTTGTCCTTTAACAAACCTACTCTTAGCAGCGGAGGGGTGGACAAATCATGCGGTTTGACAAAATCAGCCAATGCGGCGGCGGCATCGTTATATTTCCCGGCGTCCAGCCTGGAAATACTGAACGTTACCACTTCTTCCACTTGTTGAACCACTGTATCATCTGCCATAAACAAGCAGGTTCTCAATGCCTCATGTCGCCGGATCAGGTATTCAAATGTTTGCTGTAAGTTATCAGGATCTACTTCCCCTTCCAGCTTGTAGGCACTGTTGATGTTATAAGCAAGGCTGTCTCTTTGGGACACCTGTTCATAATACAACCGGCGCTGCGCCGCAGAAGCCGGGTAAAAAGGTGCTTCACCGGCTCTTATAAAAGCAGGCAGGAGATTTTTATGATGGTTCACAATAAGGCTGCTAAGCCCTCTTACGGTGGGGTGTTCGAAAATATCCCTTAAAGTAACTACCGAAGAAAATGTACTGTTAATGGCATTAATTAAGCGATGGGCGATAATGGAGTGTCCGCCGATGGCGAAGAAGTTGTCCTCCACCCCAACATTATTTTTCTCCAGGTGCAAAACATCCGCCCAAACTACGATCATTTTTTCCTCCATTGCATTCGCGGGCGGTGCATAGCTTTCTGATGGCAGGAATTCAGGATCCGGCAAAGCCTTCCTGTCCAGTTTGCCGCTGGCTGTGAGCGGCATCTGTTCCAGCTGTACAAAAGCCCCAGGAATCATATAACCGGGCAACTGGCCTTTCAAAAAGTCCCTTAGCCGGGTTTCATTGATCTGATCTTCCGCAGTATAATAAGCTACCAGGATTTTGTCGTTGCCTCTTTCTTTTACAGTCACCACTACTTCTTTCAGCATACCGGACAAAAGCAGTTGATTTTCTATTTCCCCCGGTTCTATCCTGATTCCCCTGACCTTTACCTGGTTATCGATCCTGCACAAAAACTCCACATTACCATCGGGAGTCCATCTTGCAAGGTCTCCTGTTTTGTAAATCCTTTCCCCTTTTATAACGGGGTGCTGTATAAATTTTGAATCTGTCAGCTCCGGATTATTCAGGTATCCCCTGGCCAGTCCTGCACCCGCTATGTGCAGTTCACCGGCAACCCCTACCGGTACAGGTATACCATTTGCACTGAGTATATATAGCCTGGTGTTATCAATTGGCTTACCTATCGGCACAGGCTTCGATGTTTCCTCCATCGTGCAGTTGTAGTGCGTAACGTCCACCGTTGCCTCTGTAGGACCATATAAATTGATCAGCGAGCTGCCACAATTCCTGAATAAAGAATCCCGGAACATGACAACATGTTCGGCCTTCAACTCCTCCCCACTTGAAAATACCTGTTTCAGGGTATGCAGGCGGGTAAAATCAAATGTGGCATCTAGCGCCGGGAGAAAGGCACTCAACATAGACGGAACAAAGTGTATGGTAGTCACGCCATTTTCGGATATGGCAGCAACTATTTTCGAGGGTTCCTTTTCAGCTCCCGGCTCCAGCAGGCAAAGCGAAGCACCGGTAAATGCCCACCAAAAGAGTTCCCAAACAGAAACATCAAATACCAGCGGCGTTTTCTGTAGCAGCACACTCTCTTCCCGGAGCGGGTATTCCTTTTGCATCCAGTATAGGCGGTTGATAACTGAATGATGTTCAATCATCACCCCTTTGGGTTTTCCGGTGGAACCGGATGTAAATATGATATAGGCAAGATCCTGACCTGACAACCCCGCATTTTCAAATCCAGCCGGCTGTGAAAGTATTTCAGGGATTACCCTGTTCAAATCCAGCAGCTGGTAATCATTGCTGCATTGCATGTCGCCGGAAGGATTCCGGGCCAATACCATCCGAATACCGGCGTCTTTTAAAACGGACTTTATTCTTTGCGCGGGATGGCCGGGATCAACCGGAACATACACACCACCGGCTTTAAGGATACCAAATATAGCCGGTATCAGCCACTCATTGCGCTCCATCATTACCCCAACCAGCTCTCCTTTCTTCAGACCTTTTACTTCACTCAGATAACGGGCTGTTTTGTCAACCCTTTCCTTGAGTTCCAGGTAAGTATTGCTCCCATGATGAAAACGAAGCGCAATATTATCCGGCGTCTTTCCCACCTGCTCATCAAATACCGCGGTAATGGTCTTATTGGGGTAGGCTGTGGCGGTATCATTAAACCGGTGAAGCAACAGGTGCTGCTCATCGGGGGGAACCATTTCAATATTTGCCAGGCTGATGTTGACATTATTGACTACCTCATTGATTATCTGCTGAAAATAGCCAGCCCATCTTTCAATCGTCTGCCTTTCAAATAAATCCGCTGCATACTCAAACTCGAAAGTAAATAAGGACTGGTGTTCTGCCACTAGTAGGGAGAGGTCGAATTTGGAAATTTCCTTTGTTGCTTTCAGCCTCGACAATTTCATCCCTGGCAGTGAAAACTCCTGTTGTTCAAAGTTCTGCACGGCCATAAAAACATCAAACAGGGGATTACGGCCGCTTCCTCTATCTATCTCCAGGTCTCTTACCAGCATTTCATAATCCCGGTCCTGGTGATCGAAAGCCTCAATAGCTGTTAATTTTATCTCCTGCAGGAAGTCCCGGAAAGAGCGATCCGCACGTGGAAAATTTCTCAATGCAATCGTATTGACAAAGGGGCCTATTGTCCTTTCCACGTCTTCATGAAACCTGCCGGAAGTTGGTGTACCCACTACGATATCTTCCTGATTTGTCAGCTTACTGAGCAGGATATTATACACAGCTAGCAACAGCATGAATATAGTAGTATGCTCCTCCCTCGTTATACTCCTAAGCCTGGCCGACTGAAGTTCATCTAACTGAAAAATAACTGCACTGCCTTTATAGGTCTTATGAAGCGGTCTTGAAAAATTGTATGGCAGATCAATCACCGGGGGAACGGGCGAAAATTTGGCAACCCAGAATGCCCGCTGCTGCTGTATTTGCTCTTCCTTTATCCTATTTTGTTGCCATTCCGCATAATCTTTATACTGCAATCTCACCCCGGGCAGCGGCTGATCATTATACAGGGAGAGGAATTCCTGCATAAGCACACTGTTGGATATTCCATCGGAAATGATGTGATGAATATCTACAATCAGTATTTTTTCCACGTCAGATTCAAAAAGCCCCACCCTTATAAGAGGAGCGTGCTTCAGGTCGAAGGGCCGGATAAATCCCTGTACCTTTGTTTGCATATCGGTGTGTTCCTGCTGATAGTGTTCGATGGAAAAACCGGGTGCTGCCAACACGCTTTGCACTATTTCTCCATCCACCACTTTAAATTGTGTCCGTAAAGCTTCATGCCTGCCGATCAGCTGCCTGAAGCTATCCTCCAGCTTCAGCACATCTAACGCACCTACAATTCTTACGCCCTGCGGCATATTATAAGCGAGGGACATCCTGTTCATTTCATGGAGAAAATAAAGCCGTTTCTGAACGGCCGACAGCCGGTAACAGCCGGTACCGGACGTTATGCGAACAGGAGGGGCCAGTTCATTTGAACTCGCTGAACTGAAAAAGTCAAGTATCTCTGGCTTCCGGCTCCTGATAGATGCAATAACTTCGGGTGTAAGTGCCGCCTTATCGCCACGGACTTTTACATCGTTATCAGCAACAGAGATTACAATGTTATTCTCTTTTCTTAACCGGGTGATGTACTCATCTATTCTCATAACGATATTTCAATTACGTCATCATCGCCTTCGAACGCATGTTCAGCCGGCAGTATGGTGGCAATATAAGATGCAAGCTCTGTTATGGTTTGTCTGACAAAAACTTCTTTTAGCGGAATTCGTACTCCCAAAGTTTTATTCAGCCTGTTTAACATAGTAATTGCTTTCAAAGAGTGTCCCCCAAGCTCAAAAAAGCTTGTTGTTACCCCTATCTGTTGCTCATCCAGTTTCAGCACTTCCGCCCAGATGATGACCAGTGCCCTTTCCAGGTCATCTGCAGGCGCTGCAATATCCATTGTTTGTTGTATTTCCGGAGGAGGCAATGCATTGCGGTCCACCTTTCCGTTAGACGACAAGGGGAACTGATCCAGTTGAACCAGGTATGCCGGAAGCATATATCCCGGTAGCAAGGTGCTTAAATATTTTCTCAGGTCTGACTTATCTGTTTTCTGTCTGGCAACATAATACGCGCATAAAAAAGGCGCTGCACCATTGTCGCTTCTCACCATGACCACCGCATCCGTTATGCCATCATACCGGAGAATATTATGTTTCAGGTCATCCGGCTCAATACGTATACCGCGTATTTTAATCTGCTGGTCTGTACGACCTAAAATTTCAAGTTTACCATCTTCATGCAGGCGGCCAATATCCCCTGTTCTGTATATCAGGTCATTGTTGTCTTCAGCAAACGGATTCTGTATAAACAGGGCATTGGATATCCCGGCATCCACGAGGTAGCCGGCGGTTCTATATGGCGTACGTATATATACTTCGCCCCTTACTTTCTCCGGACAAGCGTTCAATGTATCGTCCAATACCATGAACTGGGCTCCCGGCATAGCAGTTACAGGTATGAAGGACGCGAGGTGGTCTGTTGGTTTGATGAAATAAAATCCTTTTACCAGTGTTGTTTCTGTAGCACCATAGAGATTAATCAGCTGAATGCTGTCTCCAAACCTGGCATACCAGTCACTCAACTCATAGGGTAAAATCTTTTCACCGGCCAGCAATATCCATTTCAGCTGGTGAAAAACCGGCCCGGACAAATCGCCTGTCCTGATCAGTTTGAAAAGACTGGGGACACAATGAATCAGATTTATCCGCTCGCGCTCTATCCAGGCAATGAGACTATCTCCGTCGGCAAAGATGTCTTCATCCGGAATACAAAGCGTACCGCCGGCACAAAGCGCTACGAAAATATCTCTCATGGATGCATCGAATCCCGGGCTGGTGAACTGACTGATCCTGCAGGACTGTTCTACTTTCAATGTACTGATTTCCCAACCGATGAAATGCGAAAGGCTTCCGTTCCTGCCCGCCACTCCTTTAGGGGTACCGGTTGTGCCGGAGGTAAAGTAAGCATATATAATATCCTCTATTGTATAATCGTTTGCCCGCTCAAACAGTGAAGAAGCACGCTCAGCTTCCTCGCCGGTAACAGACACCCACTCCGGCCGGCCAGCAAAAGGTAACTGCGCTACCACCTCCGATTCCTGATCAGTGAGGATCAATTTCATTTGCACACTGTTCACCATTGCGGCCAGCCGATGATCCGGCAAAGTTGGGTCCAATGGTACAAATGCCAGCCTGGCTTTTAAGAGTGCTACCATCGAACATACCTGCAGGTATTTGTTTCTGCAAAAAACACCCACAAATGAACCGGGCGCTAACCTCAACGATGAAATAGTATTGGCGATTCTGTTGATGGTTGATTCCATTTCCGCATAGGAATGTGCAACACCGTTATATACTACCGCATCGTTCTGGCTATGTTGACGAAATGATGTGCGGAGCCGTTCCTGTATGGTCATCCTGCCATGCGCTACTTCGATGTCAGCTGAAAACGTTGCTTTCATTGTGGCATCAGCCGCCTCATCGAACACACTGATACTGCTCAAAGTGGACAATGGACGGATGGCAATACTGTGAATAATATGCTTCAGTCCACTGAGCACCTGGTCAATAGTAGCCTGATCGTACCTGCACTGATTAAAATCAAGTTGTATGGTAAAGTCATTCTGCGGCAGTATGCGTACAATAAGGTCATAATTGGTTTTGACATTATAGGCTGCAGAGATGATATCAAAGCCTTTCCCATTCTTCTCTGCAGCTGACATATCTTCCAGTTGCCTGGCAACGGGGTAGTTTTCAAATACCATGATATGATCTATCAGCTTCCTGCCCAACTTACTGAAAGACTGAAGTTCTGATAAAGAATGGTAGTGATACTGCTCGCTCCGGAGGTCATCCTCCTGCGCTGCCTTCAGCAATTCGCTCAAACTGCAGTCCAGGTCTATTTTAAGCCTGACAGGGACTGTATTAATAAACAATCCAACCATGGTTTCCACCCCTTCAATCTCCGCAGGGCGACCTGAAACCACGGCTCCATAAACAACATCTTTCACATTGTTAAAACGGGCAAGCAGGATACCCCATGCCACTCTTATAATGGTGTTAATTGTTACGCCATATCCGACGGAAACCTTTGCCAGTGATGCGACCACTTCCTGTGTCAGCTTTAACTCACTGATCAGGTGACTGCCCTGCGCCATTTCACCCACAGCAATTTCTTTTTCTGGTAAACCTGCCAGCAGATCATATCCTTCCAGGTAAGTTTTCCAGTAACGTGCGGATTCGTTCCTGTCTCTGCTCTCCAGCCAGTCTATATACCGGGAATACGGTTTAACAGCAGCATTGATAAGGGATTCACTTAATTGCAGCTTCGTATAAATTTCGTTGAAGTCCTTTACGATAATACCAATACACCAGCCATCCATCAGTATATGATGGTGGCTCCATATCAATTCATATTTCCTGTAACCAGTTTGGAGTACGGTCAGTCGCATCAGCATATCTTTCTGTAAAAGGAAAGGTTTCAACCGGTCGTGGTTCCGGTATACTTCCAGGACCTGTTCCCTGCCCGATTCCAGGCATTCATCCTGCACGTCGTGATAATGGAAGTCCATCTTCCTTTCTTTTAGTACTACCTGCAACGGGCGATGATACCGGTCATGTAAAAACTGTGTCCGTAGCACTGCGTAACGTGCTACCAGCATATTCATGGCCGATTCAACCGCGGCAATATCCAGCTCGCCTTCAATATGAATGACGGTTTGACCATGATAATCTTCTGCATCAGGATTTAATAACGAGTGAAACAGAATTCCTTCCTGCGTGGGAGACAGCGGATAAATATCTTCCACCTCCTGCTGCTCCTGTAATTCGTCCAGCAAACCTACGGGGATACTTTTGCAGGTAAGATCGGAAGGACACAGTAATAGCCTTTGTCCGGAGCCGCAGTAATCAATTAACTCACCTAAGCATTCCCTGTATGCATTCATGAACGAGCTTATCGTATCCGGACGGTACTGTGATGTGCTATAGTTCAGCTGTACCTGCAGCTGGCCGGAGCTGATCATTGCAACAATATCCCAATCATACAATCGCACATCTTCCGGCGAGATCGTTTCTCCATGAGGATCCGAAGTGATCTTATAAGATCTGCCCGCGGTATCACTATCGAACTGACCCAGGTAGTTAAACATGATTCCGGCGCCTTTCTCCTGCCCTTCCGGACCTGACCTGCGCTGCTGCATGAGCAGGTAGTCCATTCCTCCGTTCGGGACATTTCTGAGTGTTTCCCGAATATCGCGGATCAATACACCCAGGTCATCGCTGTTGCTGGTTAGTACTACAGGATAAATACTCGTAAACCAGCCTATAGTGCGGCTCACATTGACCGTACCACCAATATCCGAGCGGCCATGACCTTCCATGTCAACGCGTAGTTCCGGCACCGCATACTGCCTGTGCATACTCAGGTAAAGGGCGGCCAACAATATATCATTCACCTGCGTATGTTGCGCATGGTGTATTAGCTTCATGGTAAGGTTACTGTCTAAGGCAAAAACCTCTCGACGTATGGAGGCCTGCATTCCCCGGGCACCTGGATAATCTTGAGGTAAACGGAAAACCGGTTGTTCATCTATCCGGAGCCAATGCATGCCGGCTGACCGGTAGGCATCACTTTCCGCATACGACAACAAAGCAGCGGACCATTGCTGGAAGGCGTCTGTCTTCAACGGTAGTGACAGTGTCTCTCCCTGCACAGCCTGACGATATAATGTTTCGATATCCTCGAACAGTATCCGCCAGGAAACACCATCGATGACCAGGTGATGAATAATCAATACCAGGCGGCTGCCGTCCGGTACATGAAACAGCCCGAGCTTTAACAACGGGCCCGTGGCAAGGTTGATACCTGATTGAAGGGCATTACAATGTGATATGAAATCGGCCTGCCAGTCATCTTTCTTATACAGGTCAACCACCTCCAGTGATACCGGCATACCAGTATCCTGGTTGCGCTGAACCACTGTATCGCCCTGTTCTTCAAACACCATACGTAATGCATCATGATGATCCGTCAGCTTCCTGAATATTTTAAGCACCCGATCTTCGGCTAGCTGCTCCGGGAAGTGAAGCACCACCGACTGGTTAAAGTGATGCTTTTGTTCCAGTGGGCCATCAAAGAACCATTGCTGGATCGGCGTCAACCCAACTTCCCCCGATACCGCTGCCTGAGAAGAAATAGCGGACAAACGTCTCAGTTTCAACGACAACTCACGGATAGTCTGACTGCCGAAGATATCCCTGATTGTTGTTTCATATCCTGCGGAACGAAGACGTGAGGTAATTTGTATGGATTTGATAGAATCGCCACCCAATGAAAAGAAGTTGTCGGTAACGCTTACCTGTGCGATGCCCAGTACACTTAACCATATTTCTGACAGCAGTTTCTCTTCCGGCGTAACAGCTGGTACGAACGCTCCTGATGATGACACTTCAGGATCAGGCAAACCACGCCTGTTTATTTTTCCGTTCGGAGTTAAAGGCATGGATTCCAGTTGCACAAACAAGGCAGGAATCATATAATCCGGCAGCTGTTGCTGCAGGAAAGTACGCAATGAAGCTGCCGGAACAGGTGAAGCCGACACGAAATACGCAATCAGGGATTTTGTTCCATTCAATTCCCTGATAATCACCGCCGCCCCCTGAACTTGTTCGTGTTTCAGCAGGCAATTCTCGATTTCACTCAATTCTATTCTGAACCCACGTAACTTTATCTGGTTGTCTATTCTGCCCAGGAACTCGATATTACCATCCGGCAGCCACACGCCAAAATCGCCTGTTCTATACATTAATCCCGACCCGCTGATGGTATCGGGTAAAAATTTCGTGTTGGTCAGATCGTTATTATTCAGGTATCCTTTTGACACCCCGATACCTGCAATACAAATCTCTCCTTTTACGCCAGGCGGTTGCAGCTGTTGACGACTATCCAGTATGTATAACAGGGTATTGTCCACCGGCTTTCCAATCGGTATAATGTGATTCTTCTGTACATCATAATCCTCCACTACATAGTAGGACACTACATCCGTACATTCGGTAGGGCCGTAAGAGTTCATGACCTTTGCCTGGAAGTGGCCGGATTTTATCCAGCCGGCAAAAACACCCATATTGATATTCTCTCCTCCCAATACAACATATCTGATGTATTTGAGGCGATCATATTTATTGGGAGCACATTCTTCCAGTAAAGGATAAAAGGCTGCAGGCGCACAGTTTACCATGGTTACTTTTTCAGCTGCTATTGTAGCTAACATTTTAAGATAATCATGCTGTATCTCCTCTGCCAAAGTCAACCTTGATCCTGTTACTAATGGTGCGAAAAAGTTTTTCTGTGCCAGGTCAAAGGCGATAGGGGCTATCAGCAGGAAATTATCGGCTGTGGTTGTATCCAGCGCCCTCACATACCAGTTCACCAGGTTCAGGAACGAAATATTTTTAATGGCGGCACCTTTCGGGTTTCCGGTAGACCCTGAAGTGTAGATCACGTAGAACAGGTCGGCAGCGGAAGCCCGCGGGAAAGTCCCGGTCACAGGAACATCCTTTATGCTTTGTTCCAGTGTATCATACCGCAAAATGTTTGTATCAGTTATGCTATATACATCTTCTTCCGGAATATCAGTGATCAGTACTTTCATTTTGCTATCCCTGGCCATAAATCTGATCCTTTCAACAGGCGTTTTGGGATCAATCGGAAGATAGCAGGCGCCCGACCGTAAAATTCCCATGATAGTAAACACCAGGCGTTCTGATTTTTGCATCAGTACGCCTACCACGTGATTTACGCCAACACCGTGCTCTTTATTCAGGTACAGTCCGATCCGGCGGGCTTTGTGCATTAGTTCAAGGTATGTCACGGCTATGCTACCAGATGTGACTGCAATATTATCCGGTGTTTTTGCCACCTGTTTTTCGAACAGTGAAATAATATTTTCTTCCTGATCAATGTCAACAGCGGAATCATTGAATTCAACCAGCAACTGGTCTATTTCTGTCTGATTCATCAGGTTGCCTGTAATTACCAGGGCATGAGGGGACATTACAATATTATTCAGTGCGCTTTCAAAATATTGAATGAATCGTTGAATAAAGGTTTGTTTGAATTTCTGTGTCGAGTAGTTTATGCTGATTTCAAAATTCCCATTCCTGGTACTGATGTTAAAATCGAGATCGGTATTTGTAACTGCATAAGATTTGATATCCAGGTCGGCGGATATCGTTGCGGGCGCATGCCTGTCAGTCTCGTATAAGGCCTCATTGTAGATATGGAAATCCACGTAATTAAAGATCGAATCAAACAGCGGATTTTCGTTAACCCCTGCGCGATCAATGAGTTTAAGTATGTCAAATAATGACAACTGCTGATACCTGCCAACATCAATCATCTTTTTATCGACCAGCTGCAGCAATCCGTTCCAGGAAAGCTCATTGGGGAACCTGAATCTGTAAGGCACGGTATTCAGGAAGCAGCCCAGTACCTGGTCTCCGCCTTCTTCCGCGGGGCGGTTGCTGGATACCAGTCCTACAATTACCTCATCGTTATAAGTAAACATCTTCAGAACAGCCAGGTAGGCCGACACCAGGATTGTTTTTATACCAATCCCTTTATCCCTGGAAAAAGAGGTCAGTTTTTCATATAGCTCGCCTGAAAGCCGTTGCTGTTCCTGTCCTACACTATGCCGTTTTACATGCCCTGTATCCGCCAGTTCCTGTTTGGCAACGTCATGCAATTCCTCCTGCCAGTACTGGGATATTGCCTTATTACGTTTGGCGAGCAGTTCCTGTATCACATAGTGTTTATAGGAAACGTTGATGGCTGCCGGGCGGAACGAGCGATCCGCCAATAATTTCAGATAAGTGTTATTGAGTTCCGTCATGAATGAGGCAACACTCCATCCATCCATAATCGAATGGTGACATACCCATACCAGGAAATAGTTTTCATGAGACAACCTGAAAATATTCATTCTCCAGAGAGGAGGCTGTTCATAATTGAAGGGCGCCTGCCTGTCGGATGCCATAAATTCAATTACAGTGGACTGTTGCTCATTTTTCTCCAGGTGTGAGATATCAGAGAAACGGATAGCTGCGTCAATGTGTTTGTATTCAACATGCAACGGCACTTCATAATCACTCATATTGAAGGCAGCCCGGAGCACCCCATGCTTTTCAACCATCAACTGCAAGGCTTGCTGAAACAAATCGGCGTTGAATGAGATATAGCGAACATTGAATGTACTCTGATCATGATACAAAGCGCCTTCACTGGCAGAAAGAGAATGATAGATCATTCCTTTTTCGATATCGCTCATCGGAAAAACTTCCGCTATATTTTCACGGCCCATAAAACTGGCATTCAGCTCATCCAGCTCCTGCATAACCTTCCCGGCAGCGGCAACAGCAAGAGGTTCCTGTTGCTTTGTTTCGAATCGCTTTGCCAACAGGGAGATAGTAGGACACTCAAATATGTCAATTAACCCGATACCCGTAGCGGCCCGTTTCCTGATGGCGGGCAGCAGCCTTATCGCCTTGATGGAATCGCCTCCTATAGCAAAGAAATTATCTGATAAAGAGATGGCACGCGTACCAAGTACTTCTTCCCACGCATCCAGCATTATTTTCTCGCTGTCTGTTTCAGGCGCTGTACCGGCATCCTGTTTTCCAACCCCCGGCATGGGTAACGCTGCTTTGTCAAGCTTTCCGTTTGAGGTTAACGGGAAGTAATCCAGGTAAACAAAATAAGACGGGATCATGTAGTCCGGTATTTTCTCCAACAGGTAGGTGTGCAATGTGGTACTGCTTATTTCCTCCTCAGCAGTATAATAGGCCACCAGGTATTTGTCGTCTTCCTTTTCACGGGCTTCCACCACCACTTCACCAATATGGCTGTTACCTGATAAGGCATGCGCTATTTCTCCCAGCTCTATTCGGAAACCTCGTAATTGTACCTGGTGGTCTTTCCTGCCAAGGTATTCAATTTCACCACCGGGCAACAGACGGCCAAGGTCGCCGGTGCGGTAAAGCCGCCCGCCGGTTTTATACGGATCCTGTACAAACTTTGCAGATGTTAAGGCTTCGTTGCCCAGGTAGCCCCTGGAAACGCCCGATCCGCCTACGTATAACTCACCGGTGACCCCTGCCGGAACCAGCCGCTGATGCGCATCCAGCAGGTAAACAGATAAAGTAGGGATAGGTTTGCCGATGTTGCTGATATTACTGCCGATCTCTTTTTCTGTGATCTCTTTATAGGTAACATGCACGGTCGTTTCCGTAATCCCGTACATATTAATCAGCTTAACAGCAGGATACATCTCCCGCCACGATTGCAATTTCCCCGGCCTCAGGGCTTCTCCCCCGAAAATAACATAGCGTAAAGACAGCCCCGTTACAGACAATTGCAAAAGATTATAAAAAGCGCTGGGCGTTTGATTCAGCACCGTCACCCCTTCTTCCCGCAATAATTTAAGATACAAACCTGTATCACGCGCTGTCATCTTCGGAACGATAATCACCTTACCGCCGGTTAACAATGCCCCAAAAATCTCCCATACACTGAAATCAAAGCAATGACTATGGAACATCGTCCAAACATCCGTGGGACCAAAAGAAAACTGGAAATCATCGTTGCTGAGCAACCGCACTACATTACGATGCTCTACCATCACTCCTTTGGGATTCCCTGTTGTTCCCGAGGTGTAAATAACGTAACATAAGTTCGATGGTAACGGCTTGTCAGCCAAAACAGCGGGGAACTGCTCCCGGTCTTCTATCCGCACCACCGCTATACCTGGCTTTACCTGGTCAGCAAATTCCTCTGTTGTCAGCACCAGTCGCGTCTGACTATTATCCAGCAGGTAATTCCTCCTTTCCTCCGGATAGGTAATATCAACCGGCAAATAGGCGCCACCGGCTTTCAGAATACCCAGCATGCCTACTACCATTTCTATCGAACGGTCCATCAAAAGACCTACTACAGCATCAGGTTTCACTCCCCGGGCCGTTAGCTGCGCGGCCACCTGCCCCGCCTGTTCATCCAGCTGGGCATAGGTAATAGCGACGCCTTCATATTGTACGGCTGTATTCCCCGGCCACTTGGTTACCTGTTCATCAAACAGGTCCAGTATCGTTTTATCTTTAGGATAGTGGCTGTTGGTATAGTCCAGGCTATCTACCAGTGCTGCTTTCTCCAATTCAGAGAGCAGCTCGATTCCGTATAGGGTTAATGCAGGTGCAGCTACCATCCGGCTAAGTACCTGTTGCAGGTGATGCAACATATTTCTGATAATCTCATCAGCATATGTGTTACTATTATAACTGATTTTCAGCAGGATGTCTTTCCCGGGATATATCGTTACCCAAAGGTCATAGTTCGTTTTCTCGTATGTTTCTACCGCTGTGATGCTGAGTCCATCGCTGATATTCTTCACGTCTTCATCAAGCGGGTAATTCTCGAAGGCCATGATGTGGGTGAACAAACGGCTGCCCAATTCATTTAGTCCCTGTATTTCTGACAACGGATAATAATGGTGTAAATTCGCTTCCAGGTCCTGCTGCTGTGTATCTTTTAGCAGTTCTTCCACTACCGCTGCATTATCCAGTATAATTCGTACTGGTACGGTATTAATAAATAAACCGACCATCGATTCCACACCGGCAATTTCACCGGGGCGGCCGGATACGACCGTACCAAATACAACATCGTCCAAATTGCAATAGCGACCGAGCATTATTCCCCAGGCTACTTTAAATATTGTATTAATGGTTACCCCCACTTTTGCAGAAAGTGATTCAATGGATTTTGTCAGCTCCTCACTGATAGGCGCCTGATGTGTAACGATAGTATAGGATGAACTATCTGAAATACGCAAGGCTTTCCCGGGCAGATCCGCCTGTTGGGTATATCCCCCGAGATACTCCTTCCAGTAGGCGGCCGATTTATTTTTGTTTCTCGTCTCTAACCACTCTATATAACGGGAATATGGCGTTACCATACCCATTGAAATGGATTCGCCGGACAACATCCTGGTATAAACTTCTTTAAAATCCCTGACGATAATACCAATACACCAACCATCCATCAGTATGTGGTGATGGCTCCATAAAAGCTCATACTCCCTGTGCCCCGTTTTGAGAACTGTCAGCCGCATTAACCTGTCTTCCTCCAACAGGAAAGGTTGGGACCTGTCAAGATGCCGGTAAGCTTCCAGCACCTGCTTTCTACCTGATTCCAGGCATTCTTCACGAACGTCGTGATATTGGAAGTCGATTTTTCCACTCTTTAACACTACTTGCAGCGGGCGATGATAACGATCATGCAAAAACCGTGTCCGCAGTACTGCATAACGTGCTACCAGTGCATTCATGGCCGATTCAACCGCCGCAATATCCAGTTCGCCATCCATATGGATAAGCATCTGTTCAAAGTAATGATCGGATCCTTTATCCAACAAAGCGTGAAATAAAAGCCCTTCCTGTGTGGGAGACAGCGGGTATATATCTTCCACCTCCTGTTGTTCCTGTAACTCATCCAGCAAACTTACCGGGATGCTTTTCCAGGTGAGATCAGAAGGACTCAGTAATATTTTCTCTCCGGAGCTGCAGTAATCAATGACTTCACTCAAACACTCCCTGTATACATCCATGAATGCGGCTATCGTATCCGGACGATATTGAGACGTGCTATAATTCAACTGTACCTGTAACTGACCGGAGCTGATCATCCCGATGATGTCCCAATCATACAACCGTATTTCTTCCGGCGAGATGGTTTCCCCATGTGGATCTGAAGAGATACCATAAGATCTGCCCATGGTGTCGCTGTCGAATTGTCCCAGGTAGTTAAAACTGATCCCGGTGTACTTGTCGTGCCTTTCCGGAACTGACCTGTGCTGCTGCATGAGCAGGTAGTCGATCCCTCCGTTAGGAACACTGCTGAGCGTTTGCCGGACATCGCGGATCAATACGCCGAGGTCATCGCTGTCGCTTGTTAGTATAACGGGATAAATAGTCGTAAACCAGCCTATAGTGCGGCTTACATTGACCGTAGCGCCAATATCTGAGCGGCCATGTCCTTCCATGTCAACACGTAATACCGGTATCGCATACTGCCTGCGCATACTCAGGTAAAGGGCGGCTAACAACATATCATTCACCTGCGTGTGTTGCGCATGGTAAAGTAACTTCACAGTGGTATTACGGTCTAAGGTAAAGGCTTCGCGTCGTAAGGAAGTGCGTCGTCCCTGCGCAACGGGGTAGTCCCGATGCAGCCGGAAGACAGGCTGCTCATCGATCCGGGACCAGTACGCACTGGCCGAACGGAAGGCATCGCTTTCTGCATACCGCAACAAAGCAGCAGACCACTGCTGGAAAGCATCCGTCTTCAACGGTAGCAATAGCGTTTCTCCCTGCGCGGTTTGACGATATAACGTTTCGATATCCTCAAACAGGATTCGCCAGGAAACACCATCAATAACCAGGTGATGAACAATCACCACCAAGCGGCTGCCGTCTGGCGTATAAAACAATCCAAGCTTCAACAGCGGGCCTGTGGCCAGGTTGATACCCGACTGAAGGGCATTACAATGTAATATGAAATCTGCGTGCCTGTCATCTTTTTTATATAGTTCAATTACTTCCAGGGACACCGGCACACCGGTACCTAGGTTGCGCTGAACAATTGTCCCTCCCTGTTCTTCAAACACCATGCGTAAAGCATCGTGATGATCAGTCAGCTTTCTGAATATGTCAAGTACGCGGTTTGTCTCTATCCTCCCGGGGAAGTGAAGCACTACCGACTGGTTAAAATGATGCCGTTGTTCAAATGGGTTCTGGAAGAACCATTGTTGAATGGGCGTCAATCCAACGTCTCCTGTTACTGCTGTTTGGGAAGAGATGGCTGATAAACGTCTCAGCTTTAACGATAATCCCCTGATGGTCTGACTGTCGAAGATATCCCTGATCGTTGTTTCATACCCTGCCGAACGAAGCCGGGACATGATTTGTATGGATTTGATAGAATCACCTCCCAGTGAGAAGAAATTATCCGTTACACTAACCCTTGCGATTCCCAGTACATTTAACCATATTTCTGAAAGCAGCTTTTCCTCCGGTGTAACAGCCGGTACGAACTCTCCGGTTGAGGATATTTCAGGATCGGGTAAACCGCGCCTGTTGATTTTTCCGCTCGAAGTCAAAGGCATAGATTCCAGTTGTACAAACAGGACAGGCATCATGTACTCCGGCAGTTGCTGCTGCAGGAAAGCACGCAACGAAGCTACAGGAACGGGTGACGCTGATACGTAGTAGGCGATCAGTGATTTTGTTCCATTCCCTTCCCTGATGATCACCGCTGCTCCCTGAATCTCTTCGTGTTCCAGCAGGCAGTTTTCAATTTCACCCAGTTCTATTCTAAAGCCACGCAACTTTACCTGGTCATCTGTTCTGCCCAGGAATTCGATATTACCGTCAGCATCCCACATCCCAAAATCCCCTGTTCTATACATCATTTCACCGGGATAAAAAGGATTTGGCACAAATTTCTGCGACGTGAGATATTCATTATGCAGGTATCCCTTTGCCAGTCCATACCCGGAAATGCAAAGTTCTCCCGGTACGCCAACAGGTTGCAATTCATTATTCAACCCAAGGATCAATATCCTGGTATTGGCTATCGGCTTTCCAATCGTAATCTGTGCCGGCGCCTCATTCTTCATAGCAAGAATGGAAGTACAAACTGTATATTCCGTAGGTCCGTATGCGTTCAGGAAAGTCCGCCCGGGCGCCCATTGCAATGCAATCTTCCTGTCACAGGCCTCTCCTGCAGAAATAATGGCCCTCAGCTGGTGCAGGCCCTCAGCGGGCAACACCCTTAAAACAGATGGAGGAAGCGTAACAACATCAATAGCCTGTTCTTTCAGCACTGAATACAGAACATCCGCAGAAAAAGTATCAGATCTTTTGAAGATGACTAATGTAGCTCCAGAAGATAGTACCGGGAAAATTTCCGCAACAGACGCGTCAAATCCCAGAGACGAAAACTGTAGCAACCTGGTTGCAGGAGCGAGTGCCAATACGTTTGTAAAAACCGTTGCCAGGTTAGCCAGGCCTTTATGCCCCAGGAGCACGCCTTTCGGCCTTCCGGTAGATCCGGATGTATAAATAATATAAGCATTATCCCTTTCCTGCACTTCCCGGCCACCGGGCGTACCGGAAAACAGATCTCCTTCGCTGAGCAAATCATCCTGTAATAGAAAATCCGGCAGGAAGCTGTCTGGCAGACCCTCCTGGCCTGTTATAACCCGTGTGCCTCCGGAAAGAAAGTCACGATATTGCCTGTCAGTGATACAATATCCCGGTTTACTCTCTTCCAGGATTGACCAGATCCTCCCCGCCGGCCAACGCGGATCCAGTGGCAGGTAAACTGCTGCGGCCTTCATCACGCCCAGTATATTGGCAATTGTAGCAGCGGAGCATTCCTGCAGGATACCTACAATATCACCATGCAATACCCCTTTCTCCATCAGTATCCCGGCCACCTGATCAGACCTCTCATCCAGCCGTTTATAGGTCATGCTTTCATACACCTTCCGGCTGCCTGTGGTTACAACGGCGCCCTCTTCGCTAAAGATTTTATGGTAGAATGGTTCACTACGGAAACGTTGCGGGAAATGAGGCAAGTCGGTATTAAAATCAATTTTCTCACCGGAGGTCCGGGTCAAACAACCTTTGATGCTAAAGTCGGGATTAATTCCGTTATCATTCAGCCGCCTGTCAATCACCATCTCAATCATATCGCCCTTGCCAACCGCAAGCCCGGGGTAAAAAACAGGCACGAATACCGGCAGCCAGCAATATTCATAGTTAATGGTATCCAGTACTTCTCCATTTGTGCCTGGCATTGTTAACCACACCAGGAATCCCTGTATAGTATCCACCCTCCGGATATAGAATTTCACAGCGTGGCTATCTTCCGGTTTTACCGCTCCCTCACTAAAATCCAGGTCCTCAAATGTTTCAGGGCCGGATAAAAGATATTCCTTTGAAAAGTTCTTCAGACAAAGCCTTATATCTACACTTCCACCGATGTAATCAAATGTTTTGCGGACATAAGGAGCAGAAACATCAGAAAAACCTGGTGTATCAATAAAATATCCGGGTAAGCTAACCGGTGCAATCCTGGTGAGATTTCTGCCGGGAATCATAATACCGTCTTCTTTCAGAAAACGCCTGGCATTATTCAACACCACAGCGGCGCCTTCGCAGCCTCCTATAGGGCCTACCAACTCCGACAAACATATATCAGCTTTCTCGGGTAAGTTCACCAGCATGGCATCTCCGTGAATCAGGTGAATTTTCTGATCCAATCCGGCATCCTTTAAAAACTGTTTTGCTTTGTTATAGGTTTCTTCCAGTATTTCGATCGCATACACTTTTTCCGCACCAGCTTCTATGCATAACCTCGACAATATAGCATTCGGACCTGTTCCGATTTCCACCACCACCTTTCCTTTCACATGTCTTCTGATCTCGTTTTCATACCATGCATTTCGTCTTACATCGTTCGTCATCGCATGGTACAACATGTCATCATAAATAAAATACTCTGCCGTAGAAGGCCATAATTCCATCGGGTTAGCTACTTCATCCCGAATGGCCACGGTATCCGGATGCTGTGCTGCCTGTTGCTTAAACCGTTCCAGCACGGTAGCCGCCTGCGTGCCGGCAGGTGTAATACAGTTGAATTCGTGCAGGATCTGATGCTGTTCAACAGGATTAATCAGCTGGATCGTAGCGATACTGATGTTCCTATCGGAGGTAACCGCCGATACTACATTTGTGAAAAATTGCACAAACCTTTTTATGGTGGCTTCCTTAAACAGATCTGTCGCGTACTCAAAACTTAAAAACAGCTGACTGTCTTTCTCGTATGCCCGTAGGGTAATATCGAATTTTGAAATGGCATGTGCTGTTTTAAAAACAGAAATCTTCAGACCAGGGAGTACGAGCTCCTTTTCTCTGTAGTTCTCGTACGAAAGTGCCACATCAAACAAGGGATTGCGGTTCGTCTTTCTTTCAATACTGAGATCATCAATTAACTGTTCATATGGGTAGTCCTGGTGATCAAAGCAGGACAACATCTTGTTTTTCACTTCCAGTAAAAATCCACTGAAAGATTTGCCGGCAGCAGGATGATTTCGTATAGGTAATGAATTAACAAACATACCCACCATCGTTTCCAGGTCTGCATGCTGTCGCCCTGCTACCCCTGTTCCGATAACAATATCGTCTTCCCCCGTTAGTTTGCACAAAAAGATGTTAAAGACGGACATTACTGCCATATACATGGTAGCGCCGGCTTTTTCTGCTATTGATTTTAGCTGCTGTGTTTCCCGGACGGGGATAGAAAAATCAACCGCATGTCCATTAAAGCTGTTAATTACAGGTCTTGGAAAATCTGCCGGCAAATCCAGCTGCTGAGGCGATTCCGAAAATTCCTTCAACCAGAAGTCCCGCTGGGTAAGCATCTGGCATTGTTGCACTTCACCGGCCTGCCAAACTGCAAAATCCTTATACTGGCGTTTTAGTTCAGGGAGGTGCACTCCGTTATACAAAGACATAAACTCATCAAAAAGCACCTGCTGGGAAACGCCGTCACTAACAATATGATGGGTATCTACCATCAGGATATGCTCCTTCTCCGACAACTCAATAATACCCACCCTGATCAATGGGGGTTTTTCAAGATCAAATGGTTTAACGAAGCTTTTCACCATCTCCTCCACATCCGGAAGCTGTGCTTTATAGTATACACAATTCATCGCTACATCCGGAAACACACACTGCACCGGCTCTCCATCTTTCACAAAAAAACCAGTCCGTAAAATTTCATGACGGGATACGAGTATTTTTAATGACTGTTCAATCCTCGATTTGTCGAGGGCCCCCTCCAGCATCATCACGATACCACCATTGTAAGCAATGGAATGCTTATCATACTGATATAAGAAATAAAGGCGGTTTTGCCCGGATGAAAGCTTATAATATTCCTGCGCGGGCGCCTTTTGAATGTCTATATGCTTACGGGTTTCCGACTGCGCCAGTAATAACGCTAAACTTCTTACTGTCTGGTGTTGGAAGAAGTCTTTTATGGAAACAGATACCTGAAATACCTTATAAACCCTGCTCGCCAGCACTATAATGTGCAGGGAGTGACCGCCAAGCTCTGTGAACGTACGATCGATACCAATGTCCTCCTTATTCCGCTTCAGAATAGCCGACCAGATCTCAATCAATTTTTCTTCTGTTTCGGTGGTGGGAGCGGTATAACCAAGTTGTTTTACGGATGGCGCCGGCAGGGCATTCATGTTAATTTTGCCATTCGCAGTTAAAGGCCATGCTGTCAGATGAACAATAAACGCAGGAATCATATAGTCCGGCAACACATCAGCAAGAAAATCTTTGATGCCCACTTCGCTCAACAGACTTTCAGAGAGATAATAGGCCATCAAAATAGTATCGTCATCCTGCGCTTCGGCCTTCACCAATACCTGGTCAACACCATCAAGCGACAGCATCGCCGTTTCAATTTCAGACAGCTCTATCCTGTATCCTCTTACTTTTACCTGGTGATCCTTTCTTCCTAAAAATTCAATATTCCCATCCTGCAGCCACCGGGCAACATCCCCTGTCATATACATTCTGGCCCCGCCTTCAAAAGGATTAGCGATAAACCGCTCATCAGTTAAGTCCTGTTGCCCCAAATATCCAATGGCCACTCCTGCTCCTGCGATATACAAATCTCCTTTCATGCCGATAGGAACAGGCATAAGGTGTTGATTCAATATATAACACCGGGCATTGCTGATTGGTTTTCCAATAGTGGGTGCTTTCTTAAAGTCCAACAGCTGATCGCGGCGAACATATCTTGCTACCGCGCCAATAGTTGTTTCAGTTGGTCCGTAGTGATTGATAATTTCTATGGATGGATGCTGTACGAATGTTTGTTCTATTGCCCGCACCCTGATCTTTTCTCCGCCCAGTATCACCAACCTTAAGCCGGTTGCGGTTTTAAAATCAGGATGATCTGTTACAGCGCCATACAGGGAAGGCGTCAGCTTCAGGTAAGTAATATGGTTTTGCCGGATGTACCGGAGAAAAAAGGCGGGCTGCATGTAAACTTCCGCAGGTAATATATGCAATTCTGCACCGGACAATATGGAGGAAAATATTCCTGTATAACCCAGATCGAATGCAAATGATGTTACCAATGCGGTTTTATCAGTATAGTTTATCTTTGCGAATTTGTTAATCCAGGCGGTATAATTAATCACATTCTCATTTGAAATCATGACGCCCTTAGGTATGCCACTGGTTCCTGAAGTATATATCACATACAGCAAATCACCGGGCTTAATGGTCACCAACGGGTTTTCCGGGGAACTGTTATTCAGGTCCGGATTATCCAGCGCCAGCTGATCAATTCCAACAGGAACATCAACCAACAGTTGTTGCTGCGTCAATATTAACCGGCAGCCTGCATCCTCACAAATTTTCTTCAGCCTGGATACAGATGTTTCAGGGTTGACAGGCAAAAAGGCAGCCCCGGCTTTTAATATTCCCAGCATTCCTATCATCATTTCAACGGAGGGTTCTACCCGCAAACCGATGATATCCAGACCCGGATGACTATTCAGTACCGCGGCCGCCACCTGATTGGCCCGCTTATTTAATACGGCATAGGAAAGCCTGGTTTCTCCAAATACTACCGCAATATGATCCGGGTAAGCAGCCACCTGCCGCTCAAACATTTCAATAACAGACTGATAAGGTGGTATATCGGCCTTCGTATCGTTAAAAGCATACAGGATGGTATCCTTTTCAGCCGCGTCTAACAGCAGCACCTCACTGACAAGCCTATCCGGGTAAGTTAGCACATCCCCGATAAGGCGAATGAAGTAGCTTGCAAATTTCTCTATATAGTCCGTTGAAAAAATACTGCTCTTGTAGTTGAAGTCGATCACCAATGCTTCATCGGTAAATACCTGGATAGACAGCGGCAGGTTTGTATTCTCATAATACCCGTACAGGACGATATTCAATCCATCTACGCTGTCTAGAATATGCTGATCAACCGGATAGTTTTCAAAGCCGATACTCGACTGAAACAGGCTCTCATTTGCGGTGATGCCAACTGCCTGGTTAATTTCGTGCAAAGATGAATGATGAAATTGACTTCTCTCTATCAATCCCTTATTCACACTTTTCACCAGCGATTCGATCGTTATCCGCTCATCAACATGAATTCTTATTGGAATAGAATTGATAAAATTCCCCACTACCGCCTGGCTCCCCTGCACAAAGGGGTTCCTGTTAGATACGGTCGTTCCAAACACCACATCATTTGTATTACCATACTGTTGCAGCAGCAGGCCATAAGCCGTATAAATAACTGCCGCTTTCGTAACTTTATTCTTTTTCACAAATTCATCAAGGCCATCCAGTTTTTTATTGATCCTAAGCTTGCTGACATCCTGCGACACTTCTCCCTGGTTAGCAACCTCCGACAAAGGGTGTCCAATTTCATATCCCTCCAGGTAGTTCTTCCAGTAATTTCCTGACGCCTCGTGATCCACCAGTTGCCAGCTATCCGCATAAACAGCGCCAAAGCCAGGTTTATCAGTGTGTTCAGGCCGAGCCCCCTTATTAAGGCTATTATAATACCGGAGCAAATCTTTTATCACGATTGCTGTACTCCATCCATCATATAAAATATGATGATGTGTGATGACGATAATGAAATCTTCCGTTGCTTTCTGAAAGACACGAACCCGCAGAGGCAAGACTGTCAGGTCAAATTTCTCCTGCTGATCGTTCAACAGTTCCTGCGTGATTATACCTGCAGCTGTCTCAGGGTTATCTTTTGAGTAGTCGTAATATTTAATGTCGAGATCACAGGACTTCAGAATTATCTGTATAGGAGCCTTTATTTCCTCCCATCTGAATACAGATCTCAATACATCATTCTCCGACTGTAGCAGGGAGAATGCCTGTCTCAGGACGTTCATATCGAGCGGTCCCGATACCGCGAAGGATATCTGGACATTATAAAGATTATAATCTGCTTCCTTCAAATAATGATACAACATGCCCTTCTGGACCATACTAAGCTCGCTGATCTCCTGCACATTTGATTTCTCAAGCTTCTTTTTCAAGGGAATAGGATTTAAGTGGGTAATATTTTGAAGAAATAACCGGTAATTTTTAATTAAAAAGAACTGACAATTCATCGTCGTCAAGTCCATCCGGCCGTACGCCCAGGGAAAAAGAAGTAACTGGTAACTCTTCCCTGAATTTATTATATGCCACCATATGCAGCAGCCATTTCACCAGGTTGTCTGCAAATGATTGAATGGTAGCCTTCTCATGGGCTAAACGATTATACTGTATATCTATTTCCAGTGTATTCTTTAATACAATAACATTGAGCTCCACCTTAGCCGTCATCACATTGTCCGGGTCCACATTACTTCCCGTGGTGTCATCAGAATAAGCATACAGATCATTGTCGAACTCCTGGTCAAATTGTCCGAGGTAGTTAAACCTGATTTCAGACAATTTCTCCCTGTTAACCTCCAGGGCCCGATGCAGGTAGTTGAAAATACCGTATCCCAGCCCATTGCCGGGAACGTGGGTCATCTGCTCCCTGACCTCCCATATAACAGCTTCAAGAGACCCCTCATAGAGTTGCAGTCGCTGAGGATACATAGAAGTAAACCAGCCAACAGTCCTGGAGATATTCAGATCATCGAGATATCTTCCATGATTTTCCTGCTCGATAACACATACATTCTTTCCTGTCCAGTCCCTGACAGACAGCGCCAAAGCCGCATTTAACAGGATGGTTATGTCTGATTTATATACCTGGTGTGCGAGCTTCAATAACGCCCGCGTGCCTGCTTTATCTATCGTACGTTTTTCATTTGCAGCATTCATCGTGCGCCAGTCTGCCGGACGCTCATCCAGGGGAAGTGAAAATGGAACATCGGCCACTGATTGCCAGAATGCCAGCTCAGCTGCATTGCCTTCAACATGCGGATAACGCAGCAAAGCGTCGCACCACTCTTTGGCAGTTGCTGTTTTAGCGGGGAATTTTACCGGGGTATTGTTTTTCAGACTTTTGTACGTAGTATAAAGGTCCTTCAACAAGATTCTCCAGGAAACCCCATCAACAATTAAATGATGTGCTGTGATAAATAACATCCTGCGGTTTCCTCCTATTCTGAAAACAGCTGCTTTCAAAAGAAGATCCCTTGAAATATCAAAGCTGTTTTTAAGAGACATGCATATTTCACTCATTTCCTGGCCCTGAACTTCCAGGTCATATGATGTTATGGTGAATGGACTATCGCGGTGATGCTTGTTATAGAATAATGTTTTCCGCCGGCAATCATAGTTCATTCTCACTCCATCGTGTTGCCTGATGAGCGCCTGAAACGACAACTGCAGCAAATGGAGATCGATCTCTTCATGAAACGAAAGCAACATGGAATGATTGTAGAAATCAGGACGTTGAAAATCCTGATCAAAAAACCAGGCTTCAATGGGCATCAGCTCACGGGAGCCCTCTATATATCCCTGCTCATATTCCCGGCGACTTTCCGTATTCTGCAGGTTAGAGACGATCTGCCGGATTGTTTGATAGATGAGAATATCCTTTATGGTCAGCATAAAGCCTTCATCAGCCAACCGGGACAATATCTGGATAGCCTTGATAGAATCCCCGCCAAGTTCAAAAAAATTATCACTGGCCGAAATATTATCTACCCCAAATACGTCATTCCAAATCGCTATAAAAGTTTTATCACGTGCATCTATCTCCTGGACATTCGAGGCTTCAGAAAATTCCACCGCCGGAAGTGCTGCATGATCTACCTTTCCATTAGAGGTAAGCGGATAAGCATCCAGTTCAATAAAATAAGCCGGCATTGCGTAGTAGGATAATCTATCTGACAGGTATGACCTGAGCAACGGTTCAGCAATGGTCTCCTGCATCCCCGAAACAATGTAATAAGCTATTATAACAGGTGATTTCTTCCCTTCTCTTATGATGGCTACCGAAGAAGTAATGCCCTCGTATGTTGCCACCTGGTGTTCAATTTCAGTCAGATCAATTCTATGGCCGCTAATCTTAATTTGCTTATCCGTCCGGCCTACATACTCAATAAGGCCGGAAGGGAGGCGCTTCGCAATATCGCCTGTCTTATACATTCTTAACCCTTCCACAAAAGGGTCGTTGATGATTTTCTGCCCGGTGAGTTCCTGGCTACGCAGATATCCTCTTGCCACCCCTTCGCCGGAAATATACAATTCCCCTTTAACTCCGATGGGTACCGGCTTAAGCGAATCATCCAGCACATATATGCGGGTGTTAGCGGCAGGTATGCCAATAGGCACTGCCACGGCCTTGTCTGCCGGGTCAAATTGATGGATCATGCATCCTACAGTCGCTTCTGTCGGTCCATATTCATTATAGATCTCTATGTGATCACCAAAAAGCAGGTGTATTTCCTCCGCGGTGGAGCGGGTCAATTCCTCACCACCAACGATAAAGCGTTTTATTTTACTGTTGCGTGCAACCTCTCTGGAAATGCAGGACGCGATCAATATCAAATGCGAGGGAGTAGCTTTAACCACCGCCACTTTATTATCAAGCACCACTCTCCGCATCAAAAACTCGTCTTCCGCTGCGCTATAAATAACGATCCTGTTACCGGTTACCAACGGTAAAAATAAAGAGGTGATGGTTAAATCAAATGAAATAGAGGTATACAGCGGGAAAGCTGCTTCCTCTTTTTTCACATACATGTCAGAAGCCCAGGTAATATAATTGACTAATGAATGATGCTCAATCATTACGCCTTTGGGATTACCGGTGGTACCGGAAGTATAAATGATGTAAGCCAGGCTGTTTGGCTCAGCTGGGCTATAAGTGGCAGGAACATTTTCCGGTAGTGTCAGCGAACTGATATCCAATACCTCCAACATGGGCAACTCAGAAAGCAGCAAAGCTACTTCCGGCAGATTATTTTCCTCTTTGCCAGTGATCATCATGCTTGCCCTGCTGTCTGTAAGCATGTAGCTGATTCTCCGGGCACCCGTTGATATATCAATGGGCAAAAAGCAGGCACCCGTTTTCAGCACCGCCAGTATGGCCACCATCAGTTCAGGACGCCTGTCCATCAGCACTGCCACAATACTCTCCGCGTTGATACCTTTGCTTCTCAGAATAAATGATAACCGGTCAGCCTGCTCATTCAATTGACGGTAAGTGATAGTATCATCCCCGTATTCTATCGCAATCGCCTCCGGCGTGGCTTCCGCCTGCCGCCGGAACTGTTCATGGATAGTGGTATGGAGCGGGAAATCTGCGGCGGTGTCATTAAAATGATGAATGATATCCTGGTACTCTATCTCACTCAACAAATTTATTTCATGAATGCTGATGTCCGGCTTCTGCGTTATTTGTTTTACCAGGTTAGCAAAGTGACCGGAAATCCGTTCAGCCGTTTCCTTTTTGAAGAGGTTTGTGTTGTATTCAATGACATACTTTAATGTCTGGTCATAATAAAATACTTCCATCGAAAGATCAAACTTGGCAATTCCCGGATCGAAGAAATAGCGCTGCACCTGCAGATCGCCGGTCTTCATATCTTCGTAGCCAATGTTCTGATAAACGAACATGGTATCAAAAAGACGATTACGACTGGCATCAGCCGGTCCCCCCGCCTGTTGTATCATTCCTTCAAAGGGATAATCCTGGTTATCCAACACGGCCGTTAACAGGTGATGATGTTTTTCCAGGAGGTCAGGAAAAAAAGTATTGGCGGGAATATCGCTTGTCACAGGCAGGCTGTTGACGAACATGCCGACTATATTCAATAGATCGGGGTGCGTTCTGCCAGCGGCGGCAATACCTATCACAACCTGTGGCTGTCCGCTGTACTTTGATAACAGCACGCTGTATAATGTGAACAGGAGTGTGTTCAGTGAGCAGGCATACTGTGAAGCTATCCGGGAAAGACTGGCGGTGATATCTTTATCCAGCACTACTTCCAGCTTTTCTCCTTTAGCATTAAAAATAACGGGACGGTTGAAATCAATGGGCAGGTCTAGTACCGGAACGGATTGAGCCAACTGCTGTTTCCAGAATAATTCCTGCCTTTGGAGGCAGCCCGATGCAAACATACGATGCTCCCAATCTGAGTAATCACTGTAATTAACGGCAATGGAAGGCAGCTCATGCCCCCTGTAGCATTCGAATAATTCCTGTATGAAAATATTCACGGATATGCCATCGCAGATGATATGGTGAAAATCTAAAAACAAGTAATGTTGCTGCGCCGGAATGTTTACCAGGCGGACCTTGAACAGTGGTGATTGATGCAGGTCGAAAGGGGTAATCAGCTCCCGTAATAATTGATCCGGGTTCTCACGAGTGGAAGTTATATAATCAAACGGCAAAGCCACTGTTTCATGAATCCTGTATGCCGGCTGTTGAGAGCCTTTAAATGACATACGTAACACTTCATGCCTGGATATCAGTGTTTCTATGGCTGCCTCCAGTTTCTCCCGGTTAACAGGACCGTCTATCTTAAATATAACAGGTATATTGTATGCGGTAGACGTTTGATCTACTTCCCAAGTATAGTACATCCTTTTTTGTGCAGCAGACAATACATATGTATCTGCCGGTGCTACACGGGAGATGGAATGATAAGGCGCCGCTTTCTCCAGGTTGGCTATTTCAGCAGCGAGTGCCGGGATGGTAGGATAGCGGAAGAGTACTTCCAGGCCCATCTCCACTCCCAATTCCTTTTTCACCAACATGCATACCTCAGATGCCCTTAAAGAGTCCCCGCCATTTTCAAAGAAGTGACCTTTCCCCTCAAAATGCTGATGCTTTAGAATCCGCTGCCAGATATCAAATAGCTTTTGCTCGATAGGTGTGCCCGGGCGGAACATGTCAAAATCATTGGCCGCATCTTCCGTTAAGCGAAAGAATGCATTCATTGTTTCCCTGTACTTACCGTCGAGGTATTGAGCTATCAGCTTAAAGCGTTGCAGCTTACCACTGGTAGTTCTGGGTATATTCTTTACAGGAATCACCTCGTCAATCTCAAATCCACACCTGGTATTGATCAATTTCCTCAGCTGCATTGCGGTTTGAATGAACGAGGAAAGCTCGCCCCGGTGAAGCACAAAAGCAATCACTTCGTCTTTCTGTGTACTCCTGTTAAAAAAGCCACCAACGGCTACCTTGTTTAGTTCTATGGCATCAATTTCCTCCGCTATGCGTTCAATGTCGTGCGGGTAAAAATTCTGACCATTAATAAAGATGATATCTTTCGCTCTTCCGGTGACAAATAATGATCCCTTGTCGCTGAGGAAGCCAAGGTCACCTGTTTTCAACCATCCATCCGCACTGAATACTTGTCCGGAAGCATGCTTGTCATTGTAGTAGCCCTTTGTTACGTTATCTCCCTTTATCTGTATATGGCCTATTACAGCAGCATCAACCGGATGATCATAATCATCCGCTATTCTCAGTGAACAGCCATCCACCGGTTTGCCAACATCTGCAAAAGAAACAGCGTCAGTAGATTCTTCACTAAACACAACCTTATCATTGATATTAACATGATTTCTACTGACCATTACAGATACCACATCGCTATCAAGATCCGATATGGTAACTGCCACACTCGCTTCTGCCAGTCCATACACCGGGCGCATTGCCTGTTCCCTCAACCCAAATCTTTTCATGCTATCTGTAAACTCTTTACAGATTTCTGTAGATATGGGCTCAGCGCCGTTATAGATAATCCGCAGGTTGGAGAGGTTCCAGTTGTGATGATCATCGGGCGTATAATGCTTCAGAAAATACCGGTAACCGAAATTAGGTGAGCAGGTAATGGTGGCCCCGTGCCGGGAAAGCGCATCCAGCCAAAGTGCAGGCCGGCGAACAAACAGGCTTGTTGGTATCAGACACTGATTCATTCCATGCAGTAAAGGATTAAGATGAAAGCCGATCATACCCATATCATGGGTCAGTGGCATCCAGCTCAATGTAGAATCTGAAACCGAATATCGGGCAGCATTACTAATGCCCTGTATGTTGGCAATAAGATTTTCATGAGTAAGCACAATGCCTTTGGGATTTCCGGTAGAGCCTGAAGAAAACTGGATAAACGCAATGTCCTGCGGGCTTACCATTACCGGCTCAGCAGCCGCGCCGGCCGATAGCACTTCCGACTCATTAATGTAACGCTTGCTGATCGCGTCACTGTTTACAAAAAGAGAGTTTGAGAGGTCATATTCGGTCATCTTTTCAAAGTGCGCTGCAGAGGAGATGAGGTGAGGCCTGTTCAATATCTTCCAGACATTAAACAGCTTTTGCCGATGCATATCCGTTCCTCCCGTTGCCAGCGGCACCGGGATCATTCCTCCTAATATGCAAGCCCAGAAAGCAATGAGAAGAGATCTATTATCATCGGTTTGCAGGATCACCTCGTCATTTCGGCAAACGCCCCGTTTTTGCAGCACCAGTAAACACTGCAACGCTTTTTCATACAAATCTTCATACAACAGGAAATGTTCATCAGTATGGCTTTCAATAAAGGTAATACCAGCATTTCCTAATGTACTTTGTGCCTGTATAAGTTGAGTGAGATTTGTTATACGCATATCGCTTAATTAACTCAGATCTGGCTTCCAAACTCAGCGGAATGCTCGCGTGGAATTACAGGAAAATCCTGTCAGTGCAATCACATAGTGGCACAACATAAATTTTTATCGCATAGCTTACCCTATTCGCAGAATTATTACATGCTGAAAAACAAGTACGCTAACGGCAAAATGAGTGTCAGGTTGAATTTGAGTGGAGCAAGACACAGCTCCGCTGAAGGTTGTTACAAATCGAGGGTCAATAAAAAAAACTGAGAAATTCGGGTTTAATATTTGCAAAATAATGTTTTAAATGATAATTTCAAAATTATTAGAAGAGTCAAAACTGCTTTTCTATTTTTTGTATAATAACCCAATGTTTACTGTGCTGTATCCATATGCCTTCCTATAGTGCATCACACATTTTGAATCTTCAATTATCAATTAATTTCTGTTTATGCAATCCAACGTTACAAAACCCGGTTTATTAACGAAGCTCCAAACCTCATCTGTAGCCAGATCCTTAAAAGAAAAAATCCTTCTTAAAATAAAATCACGCTACGGGATAAGCGCAGATCTCGGTATTATCAGCATCAACAGCATCAACAGCATAAAAATAAAGCCTGTTAGCTTATATAATAACGCCCGGAATATGATATGCGAAACCGGCAGTATCCATGTTAAGTTCAGCTGGTATTCCCTTTTAAAAGGCAGGATAAAACTCATCTCTGTAAAAATATCTGATTGCAAAATTGTCATTAACAAAAGAGAAAACATACCTGCAAGTATGACAGCGAAGAGCACGGTAGTTACCAATCCCCAGGATATGATCAGAAATTTTTACAAACGCTTATCCACCCGGGTAGACACTGCGTTTGAATCGATTCCTCCGCAGGTTAACATTGAGAACCTGGAAATAATTCTTTCGGGCTCCAAAAATGTCCAGGTAAAAATCAGTTCGCTTGCTTTGAACAAACGCTATTACAACTCGGCGCCTGACACCCGTCTCCAGGATGGACGCTTCCAGCCAAAAGGAATATCCAGGAAGCTGGTTGCGGAAAAACAGCTGACGGTAGATGTCGGTAATTTCACCATGATCGCTGATCTACAGACAGATACTCCTTCCACCGCAGTAACCGCCAAACAATTAACATTCAGACTTAGTCGGGGTAAAGACGAAAACAACGGGACCTCTTATGATCTTGAAACCAATACGCATAACCTCACCTTACACAATAGTAAGGTAAGTAATCAGCAGGCATTTACCTGTGACCTGGGCCTGATGCTGTATGCCAAACCCGATCTGGAAGGATTTCATATCGACCGTCAATCCTGTTTTCATCTGAATAACCTCAGATTCCCATTCTACCTGGATCATTTTTACAGGGAAAATGACATTATCGAATTGGGAGTAAACCTGGTTTCTTGTCAAATGGAGGATATATTGAAATCTTTTCAGGACTTCAGTACACAAAGTTTATACAGCAGTTCGTTTTCCGGTACCCTGGGCTTCCTTTCCCGCTTACGGTTTGAGTTAACCAACTCATTCAAAAGAGAATTTGAAATCAAACTGGATAACAACCTTCGCATTTTGGATCATGGCGGCGCAGACTATTCTTATTTAAAACAACCTTTTGTTCATAACGTTTATGATGGAGATATCGCTGTAAAATCAATTAACCTTGACAGCGGCAATTCTCTTTTCCTTCCGCTGGACAAGATCTCAACAGATCTTAAAAAGGTAATTATCTGTACCGAAGACCCCCATTACTACACTCACAAAGGAATTGACTCTGAGGCTATCTTTCTTGCTATTGCATCCAATATAAAAAGCAGGAAACTAAGCCGTGGCGCCAGTACCATAACCATGCAGGTGGTCAGAAATCTTTTCCTGTATCATAGAAAAAATTTTCAAAGAAAAATAGAGGAAGTTATCCTGACGTGGTACCTGGAAGAAGTGTTTTCCATTGGAAAGGACCGGATATTAGAGATATACCTTAATATCATTGAGCTGGGTCCAGGTATCTATGGCGTCCAGGAAGCGGCTTACTTCTATTTTGATAAACCGGCTAATCAGCTCACCCTGACTGAATCGCTTGCCCTGGCTTATATTATACCAAGACCGAAATTCTTCCTGGAAGCCCTTAAAATGAATTCACCGAAATTAAGAAAGAACCTGACAGCACACATCCTGCACAATTCAAAAGTGATGCTTAAAAAGGACATCATATCTTTGGAAGAATTTGAAAACATACAATACAAAATAACATTTGCACCCGGCCTGGGAGAGTTGAATCTAACAGAAGCGGAGGCAGCCATCACCGGTAATTAACCTGACAAAACGATATAAATCATTATTCAGATAAGACAGCCATCTGGGATTCGGAAAAAATGTTTTCCGTATGTCCATCCGCGTAAGCCGGTCTTGACAATGAAAAATAGGTATGTTGCAAGAACCGGCTATAAAGCTCACTGGACCTCAGTTCTTTAAGTATTTCGAGGCATCTGATTTCATAGTCGCCGAATAGTTCCCGGAATGAAACTGTTTCGACATCCCCACCCAGATCCAGAAATTTCAACTTGATTTTCCCTCTATTTAAAAATTTCAACCTGAATAACCTGGTGGTTCCCGGCTGGTATCTTTTGATGGTTGTCCACATGATCTCGTCGTTCTTCATAATATCCCATTTGAACCAGTTTCTGTGGAGAAATAATATTTCCCCAGCCGGGTCATGTTGTACCATTGACATACCGCAGAAGCCAACGGTAGATTCTTCCATTCCACATAGTCCTACGCCGGCTGCAATCATATAATAAGGAGTATGCAGCGCTTTCCAGGCAAATCTGAAGGTATCTTTATCTCCCAATAACATCCTGTAATAGTCTTTTTTATTCAGGTTAAAATGCAGGCAAAGGTTAAGTTCTTTCCAACACTTTTCTTTGTTAATCAATAGCTGCCCGCTCTCCTGCTCTATCGAACCATCCTCTTCGGAATCAATAATTTTCCAAATAGGATTATGGCGGTCGGTTGTCCAGAAGTCGGGCCAAAAAACCGTTCCATACTCCAGGTATTCTTTGCTGTCAAATAGGAATGCAGGATCTGAGATACAATTATTATCTGCATCCAGGTATAACACTTCCCTGAAATCACTTTGTAAAATGGCAAATGGCTTCATGGCGTAGCTCGTGAGTGCAGTAAGATCGGTTGTAGTGTGGTCCTGGCAATTCCTGCACCTTACATTCAATCCTTCCAATGCCGCGATGGCCTCTGCATTCAGCTCTATTCCGGTATACCATACTTCTATGGGGAGAGTGCAGCCATTTCTCCTTAACATATTGATGTTGATCCAGGCACAGGTGAAATAATTCACGCCCCCTGCACAAATTACAATCCCTCTTCCTGAAAAACGGGCAGGGAAAGGTTCTATTTCCATAACGAACTTTCTCCATTGGGTATTTAATTTCCTGATCCATTGTCTATTACCTGTACAATGGACTTTTCTCACACAATCATCCGTAAATGTTGACTTTCCTTCTTTTAAAGATCCGGAGGTACGCCTTTTAAAAAGTTGGAGGAACTTAGTCGTGAGCATAATAGTAGTGTCGGGTTTAAACAAATTAATGAATCCGTGGCATCAGACTAATATAGGAAATAATTTGAAAACTATTTCCTATATACAATCAAATGGAATAGGAGATTCAAATTATTGCACAAGAGTTTGACAAGATTTCGTCACCCTTTTTTCTCATTTCCGGGTTTGCCTTCTTTTCATTTATAACGTAGTTTTTCCCGGTTCATTCCTGAAAGCGGAGCGTCTTTTCCGGGCACAGAATCACAAACAGCGATAGAAGAGCACTGTTTCTGCAATACTATATCCTGTCAAAATTGTTTTGGCAAAAGAATGCGAATTTTGAAACGCGAATCCGCACTTTTCGCGCTTTGATAGACTAACAAATAGACCAAAAACAAAAAACCCGCGCTAAGCGCAGGTTTCAAGTTTCTCCAGTGATCCCCTTGGGACTCGAACCCAAGACCCATACATTAAAAGTGTATTGCTCTACCAACTGAGCTAGGGAATCTTCCTTTTTTGTTTAACGGAGTGCAAAGATAGGAATTTCTAAATTACTTCCAAACTCATTTTGAATAATTTATCCACATCAATTGAAATGAATATATAAAACGCCCTTTCTGCGCAACGCAGAAAGGGCGCAAAGCAAATCATTTCGAAGAAACAGAAACAGCAGCAGGATTAAACTTCGCATCCAGCATCTTCATAAAATACCCTCCTACTACACTCCTTGCCTGAAATCCCACCATCTTCCCATTGGTAGTTTCATGCCAGTCGCTTAGCGGCACCCGTGTAGTCGTGCCCGTTACATAGGTATATAAAGGTGCTACGAGCGCATCAAAGTCGGAAGAGTTATCCGTGAGTACAGCCGTCCACATAATCCAGTCTGATTTGGTGTAGGTTTTACGGCTGTCCAGTGGTAGTCCGAATTTATGTTGTTTGGTCAGGTAAAAGTCTGTTTCCTTTTTGTACACCGCCGCGGGGAATAAGTTAAAGTTGAGCACTTTGTCCCATACCATGTTGTATTTCTGGCTCCAGGTGTTTTTGCTTTCGAAAGCAAGACTGAAATGATCGCCATCATCAGCGAGCTTCACCCAGTTGGCGGCCATTTCTTTTGCGGCGTTTTCGTATTTGGTAGCAACATCGGTAAGACCTTGCAGCTTCGCCAGCATGGCGTATGAGCGGATACCCGCAATCGCTTTCAGGGAAAGATTGGTATTGCGCGCAAGGTGACCCGCAAAGTCATCGGTACATAACTGGTTAGCGGGATCAAAGCCTTCTTTCAGCAGGTATTCCGCCCAGGTGGTGAGCGTTTTCCAGTTTTTTTTGGCGTAGTCCGCATTACCTTCTGCGCGGGCAATAGCGCCTGCCAGCACCAGCATATTACCGGATTCTTCTACCGGCATGCCTTCGCCGTAGGCTTGTCCGTTGGCGAGTGGATAAGTACCCAGGTCGTGTGCGGCATAAGGCTCGGTGAATTTGCCGCTTTCAGAGAAATAGAAGATGCCGTTCATCATGCCTTTCAGCAGGTCCGGGTTGTAGAGCAGGAACAGCGGGGCAGATGGGTAGGTAACATCTACCGTGTTAATACAGCCATTGCTGAAGTTTTCTTTAGAGAGGAAAAGGATTTCTCCCTGCGGACTCTTAGCCAGTTTATGTGCGGAAATAGCTTGCCTGTAGGCCAGTTCGCAGAGTTTGGCGTACGTTTCGCCACCGGCGCTTACGGCATCTTTATGCAGTTGCGCATTGAATTTTGCGCATTTATCGAGGATGGAAGCGTAATCGGTATAGGCGGCATTCAGTTGTTTATCGATGGTTTGGGTGGCATCATTTTTCCACCATGCTTTCAGGTTGGTATTGAAATACTGTAAGGCGTAAAGGTCATCGTAGCCGAGCAGGAACAGCTGTTCTTTAGGCGTAGCGTTTACGGTGCCCAGGTCCACAGCGGTGCTAAGCACCAGTTGCTTATCCAGTTTGGTGCTGGCGGTGGTACCGTTGGCAAATGCGGCCATGGCATCACCGGCGTTACTTACATATTGCACCGGGCGGGTGGCCGTTGGTGTGGCAATGTACATGTAACCCCAGTCTATCCGCAGGTCGTCGCCTTTCTTTTTCAGCATAGGTTGTTCTTTGGTGCCGGCTTTCAAAATGGAGAGCTGGCCGTTGCTATATTTAGAAGTCGTTACTGCCTGTGCGGGCACGTTTACGCTGATGTTGGTAGATGCGCCAAAGTACACCTGCACTTTGTGAGCGGCGTTATCGTTGGAAGTTACTTTATAGGAAATATAAGAGATGGGCCTCGACAGCAGCATCAGGTCGTCCATCAGCAAGGGAGAGGTAAACGTGAGGGTTACGTCAGCTTTGCCGCAGGTGAACTGGTAGCTGGTTTGTGTGGCGTTGATGTTCACCGCTGTCTGAATCCCTTTCTCTATGCCTTTGTTGCCCGGAGGAGGCACCAAACGCGCAATGCCTGCATCCAGGAAGGCGCCGCCGGCGGTGTTGAGGATATGTACGGCCAGTACGTTGCCTTTCGCCTTCAACTTACTTTTTACGGCATCTGGTATCGGTTTGTAGATATATTGATTCAGCCAGCCTTTATGCCCGTAAATCTCTTCTCCGTTGAGGTATACGGTAATATTATCATCATGAGAGATTTTCAGGAATAACTCCGCGGCGCTCAGGTCGCCGGCATCGAAGGTTCTCCTGGTCCACAGCTCGCGGCTTTCCCAGTGGGTGCCTCCGGAGGCTACGTTATCGCCAAACGGCGCTTTTCCTGATTTCCAGGCTTTGTCGTCAAAGGAGTTTTGCATCCAGCCCTCTGCAGAGGTGGTTTCGGTGTACTTCACCTGGTAAGGCGCTTCATCGCTGGTAGCGGCTATGGCCTGGTAACTCTGCTCGTTTTGCCCCAGCACCCGGTAGGTAACGCCGTCCACCTTTACAAGCCCGGTGAGCGATTGAGATGCGCCGGTCCAGTGTTTGGTGGTGCTGCCATTCAATTCATCGGTGGCCGACCAGATACTGAAGTAAGGATCATGCGTGATCAAAGGATAAGACGGCGCCTTCTGTTGTGCTACGGCGCTGCCGCCAATGCCCAGCAGGGCTAAAAATGCAAATGTTCTCACCATAACGGGATTTGATAAATCGATTAAGCGTATAAAGTACAATTATTAAATGTATTACATTTTCCGGGGGATTCATAACCGTTCATAAAAAAACGGCCCGGTCACTTGTATATCATCCATAAACGTGGTTAGTACTAGCTGTCGAATAAAATATCTCCGGAGGAAAGAAAATAAAAAAGCGCAAACCCTACTTCCGCCTTGGAGGCCCTGAGAAGCCTTGTCAGTACGTTTTCGGATCTGCGCGTATCTTAAATTAATTAAATGCCGTGCATGTAAGGAGCGCAAAAATACACTTTTGCATCAAATTCTTCACTAAATATTAGTGAAAGAACGCAAACCATTCGGGACGGGAACGGATCAATGTGGCAATCCCCCATATCAGCGCAGCCATACCCAGCGCCCCCGTCAGGAAAACAGTCAGCATCAGCAATGCCTCCTTCAGCAGTACCGGCGCCCATAACAACACCCCCCACAACACCGCACCGGATGTAAGAAGCGCCGGCACAGATACATATAAAAAGTCTGCAACGGCGTGTTGTAATGATCAAAACTCTGCAGAATGATATGCGTATACTGCTTCGCAAAATACCGGCGTGTAAGGATGGCCGTTAGTTGCGTCCACAACAAAAGCGGCCACCAGTGCAGCCAGCCCCAGCAACAGCCGGGACGCGGTAAACACGCCCCGGAGCGCCTGCAACCGCGAAGCTTTGCTCAGAACTAAGGGAGGCGCGGATAGCTTACCGCTACCCGCTTCCTTTATTTTTAAAACACATCTTTTTATAGTCCTGCTCCCAGCCAGCTGTCCGGCACGGGTTGCAGCTTGCTGCTGTTTACGCTGTATTCCAGCTTCAGCGTGTATCCGCCTCCGCCTTCTACAAACGCTACTTTAATGGGATGCCAGCCTTTCTCCAGCGCTACCTGCCCGCTTTTCTGCAATGGTGCATGCCAGCCATCATTATTCACCACTTCCTGGTCGTCGATATATAATATGGCGCCGTCATCTGCGGTCAGGTAAAAGCTGTAGATACCAGTAGCTGGCACGTTGATATAGCCATACACCCTTGCGCCAAACGGACCGCCGCCTTTACCCATGCCTTCCGGGATGAGGACGTTGTTCACACGGATGAAGCTGTCGGCCTGCTCCTTGATTTTGGTAGCGCTTTTATAGGCGCCTTCAAAATAATCCAGCTTTAAACCCGGCCGCGCATCTTTCACTACGGTAGCCTTGCGGTAGGCTTCTTTGCGGTAACGAAGGGTGTAAATATCACCACGGTTGCCCGCCGGACTGAAAGCCGCCAGCTTTATCGTTTGCGGCTCACGGATAACATAGTTGTCCGGTAACACGGCTGCCTGCTCACCGGGAATAGTACCATCCGTTGTATAGCGGATAGTCATGTCCGTTAGTGGCTTCTTTACCTCCAGTGTTACGGAGTCTACAAACACATTATCTTCTGTAAAACCATCCAGGTCAGGTAAGCGGTAATGTACACCCAGCAAATCCAGGCGTTTGTATTGTTCGTTCAGGCGTTGCAGGTAGTTGTCGTAGTTGTTGCGGTTGGTCCACAACACTTCGGCCAGCGCTGTCATGCGCGGCATAAACATATAGTCCGCACGCTTCTCTGAAGGAATGTATTCTGTCCAGATATTCGCCTGCGCACCCATAATGTGCTTTGCTTCATCGGGCGTTAAGCCTTTGGGCACCGGTTGAAAATGATATACATTATAAATGGAGTTGCGATCGGGAACGGCATCGAAATACAGCGGGTTGCCTGGCGTCATGATCACTGCGTTGCCGTGCCGCGCTGCCTTTACAGGAGCATCGGGCACCCAGGCGCGCCAGTACATCAGCACCGCAGTAGAACTGATACCGCCTTCCAGGATCTCATCCCAGCCAATCAGCACCTTGCCTTTTGAGTGGAAAAATTTCTCCATCCGTTTTACAAAATAACTCTGCAGCTCTTCTACTGTTTTCAGGTTATTGGCCTTCATTACTTCGGCACACAGCGGAGAGGCCGCCCAGCTGGTTTTCTCTACTTCATCGGCGCCGAGGTGAATATATTTGGAAGGAAACAACGCGGCAATTTCTGTAAACACATCTTCCGCAAAAGCAAAAGTAGATTCGTTACACGGACAAATCGGCGTGGAAAAAGTCTTACCCCAGCCTGTTTCACCGCTGCAGGCAAGAAAAGGATACGCCCTGATGGCTGCCATCATATGACCCGGCATGTCTATTTCAGGAATAATTTCCACCTGCCTGTCGGCCGCATAGCGGATAATATCCCGCATCTGCTCCTGCGTATAAAAGCCGCCATACAGCGTTTTACCATCTTTATGAATAATATGCTGCGTATCAATGGCCATGTCAGGGTTGTCAACAGCCATCTTCATACAAACAGAATCCTGGTTATTAAATTCTCTCCAGGCGCCCTGTGAGGTGAGCAACGGGTACTTTTTTATTTCTATGCGCCAGCCCTGATCATCGGTCAGGTGCAGGTGCAGCTTATTCATTTTATATAATGCCAGTAAGTCGATGAATTTTTTGAGATAATCAACGGAGAAGAAATGACGGGATACATCCAGGTGCATACCACGCCAGCCGTAGGCCGGATGATCTTTCAGGAGCATGGCCGGAATGGCGATGCTTTTTAACGCAGGTGCTGTTTCTACAGCAGCCGGCATCAGTTGTCGTAATGTTTGAATAGCGCGGAAAAATCCTGCCGGTGTACCGGCGGTGATCAGCAACTGCTGCGCGGTTACGTCCATCGTATAATCTTCCGCTCCTGCCAGCGCCGTGTTCTGTTGCAGCACAATGGCGCCTTTCACGGTCTTCTTTGCCACGCGTAATGGTTTGCCCAATGCCTGGGTCAACAACGATTGCAGTTGCGCCGTTTCGGTAGAAAAGGTCGTCCGGTTAGCCGGCAGCACCAGTCTGGTAACAGGCGTAATTACAAATGACCCGGTCCTGGCCTCCAGTTGCTGCGGATAAGGAATTAAGGGATAGCGCTCAGATTGCGCGAAGGTAGCCTGCATCAGTAAACACAAAGCCCCTGCAAGCAAGAAAATCTTCTTCATAAAAAATCTCGTTAAAGCATGATGTCCAAACGGCAAACCTAATAAGAAACGTTGCAGTAAACTAATGGGATCTTCGCTTATCATGTAGCTATATTCATCCGCCGCAGATGCTAATCGCTGTAATCTGTTATCTTCAACAGGTGAAAAAACTCTTCTTCGGGCAGTTCCCTTACTTCGCCGGGTTGCAGATCCCCCAGCAGCAGGTTTTCGATGGACACCCGGATCAACCGCTGGCAGCGGTGACTCACCGCCCCCACCATTTTACGCACCTGGTGGAATTTCCCTTCAGTTAAGGTGATCAGCAGCCAGGTATGCGGCACTTTAATGGGCAGCTCCCGCGGATGATCAAACAATCCATCCGGGCGCTCCACTATCTCCACCCGGCACGGTGTGGTAATATATTCCTCGCCCTCTCCCACACAAATAGGCACCCCCTCCTTCAAACGCTGCAGGGTGGCTTCACTCATCTCCCCTTTTACTTTTACGAGATAGGTTCTCTCATGCGGCATCTTCCCCTGGAACAACAACCGCGTCACCTTTTTATTGGTGGTTAATATCAGCAACCCTTCGGAATGATTGTCCAGCCGGCCAATAGCATGGGTCCCTTCCGGGAAATCAAACGGCAGCTCCCCCAGCAATCTCACATCATGAGAGCTGACAAACTGCGACACCATATCAAAAGGCTTGTTAATAATGAAGTATCTGTGCATAAAGAGGCTGCAAAGTAAGGAATTATATCAGCAGGATATCGATCCGGTGCGCCTGTACCAGCTGCTGGTGATGCGACCAGGAAAATATAGTAAAGTACCCATCCTGCGAAGCTACCAGCGCCTGCGAATCGTGCTGGTCGTGTACAAACTGGGCGGCAGATAAATGCCGCGTTCCCCCGATGGCAGACGGATGAATCAGCGTAGGAACGCCGCCTTCTATCGGCTCGGCCAGCAATACCTTATCGATCGGCCAGGCATCTTTGGCACGGGTGATCTTGGCGCCAAAAGCCAGCAACTCCTGCTGATCGTTTACAATGGTGGCGCCATCTACAGCAGTAAGCCCGGTGATGTTCTCCACTTCGCGGCGGAGCGCATTCTGCCAGAAGATTTCGGTTACGCTTTTGCCATCATAACGCATCAGGTCCGCCACCCCGGAAAAGGCCGGGTTGATGGGGTATTGAAGCGGGTGGATAATGGATTCGCGCCAGGCGTCGCTGCTGGAGGGCGTTACCAGTAAAATACCGCCCCGCTTATGCGCCCGCATGGACACGGCTATTTGTATCAATACATTTACGCTGTTGTTCCATAAACAGGAAGGCGTTAAGCCCAGCAGGGATTTCAGGATCGGCGGACTATCAGGCAATGTCCCGCTGTCTTCATTCACCACCTTCACCTGGTCGCCGCGGAGCATGGCCACATTGGTGAATTTACCCAATCCGGCTGCGCGGCGGTGTTTTACTACCAGCAGTCCCGGCTCCGATACATCCAGCACAAAGCAGAGGTTGGGTAGTTTTATGGTAGTGCCCCATACATACAGCTCGTCGCCCACAGGCCATACGCCAATATGAATACCGGGACGTTCCACGCCCGGCGCCAGTTTGGTGAGCAGCTGCGGCGTAAGCAGCAGGGGTTTCTCAAAAAGCAGGGGTTTGCCGGCCTGTACAGGAGGCAAAAACGCCAGGGAAATCCGGATGGCGTTCCCTTCTTCCTTACGTAGGCTGGCCCAAAAGGCTACGTCAATGATCTTCTCCACCTGCCGGGCGGCCGGCACCGTGGCGAGATCATCCTCTCCGTTCTCTTTCGCGGCGCAGAGATGTTTCTTAAAATGTGCTTCTATTGTTCCGGCCACCTTTGAAGCGGCCTGGTATGTTGCGTCATTTGCTATTTCCATAATCCTGGTCACATTTAATCGTCCTTATATAATATTAAACCGCTAATTTAAATCATTTAGGAATAGCAGGCGGTGACCGGCGCCAACACCATCTTTCCGCAGGGAAACACTAAATCTTCCCCGCAAAATGAACCATATCCGCGTTGCCGGTGTTTCCAATTATACGATATCCCTCTCCCGTTTTTCCTTCCTGGCATAAAACAGCAATCTTCACCGGTTCCAATTTCAAACACCCAAAATAACCGTAGTATGAAGAGTACAATGTTAATGCTGTTATGTATGTTGCTGGCCGGCTGGCTGCCATCCGCCACTGCACAAAAGAAGCCAAACATTATTATCCTCATGTCCGACGATACCGGCTGGGGCGATCTTGGACCTTATGGCGGCGGCGAGGGTCGCGGAGCGCCTACGCCGGCGTTCGATCAGATGGCCCGGGAAGGTATGCTGTTCTGGGACTTTTATGGCCAGCCCAGCTGTACCCCCGGCAGGGCCGCGGCTATTACCGGCCGTATTCCCAACAGGAGTGGTATGACTACCGTTGCCTTCCCCGGCGATGGCGGCGGGCTGCCAAAAGAAGAATGGACGCTGGCCTCTGTACTGAAAACCGCCGGATACGCCACTTTCTTTGCAGGCAAGTGGCACCTCGGTGAAGCAGATTATGCCATGCCCATTAGTCATGGATTTGATGTAATGAAAAACGTAACCCTTTATCACCTCAACGCCTATACTTATGCTGATCCCAAATGGAATGCGGACATGCCCCCTTCCCTGCGGGACCGCTGGGCAAAAGGCACCAAAGGCGCACTGGAAGGCGAAGCCGGCAAAGGCTTCCGCGAAGTGAAGAAAATCGATGGCAGTGTAATTCCATATCTTGATGAAACCACCGAAAGTGAATCTATTAAATGGCTGGAACAGGCAGCTAAAAGCGACAAGCCATTCTTTATGGAGGTTTGCTTCGCTAAAAATCACCAGCCTAACCTGCCGCACCCCGACTTTGTAAATAAATCAACCGGAAAAAATAAATATGCCGATTGCGTGGTAGAACTGGACACCCGCGTGGGTCAGATCATGGATAAGATCCGCAGCCTGGGCATTGCCGAAAATACGCTCGTGATCTACACAGTAGATAACGGCACCTGGCAGGATGTGTACCCCGACTGCGGTTATACACCCTTCCGCGGCACGAAAGGTACGGTAAGGGAAGGCGGCAACCGCATACCCACTATCATGTGGTGGCCCGGTACCATCAAAGCAGGCAGCCAGAATCATGACATCCTCGGCTCACTCGATTTTATGGCCACCTTCGCGGCACTGGCAGGCGTTGCCCTTCCCCAAAACGACCGCGGCGGAAAACCCATCATCTTCGATAGCTACGATATGTCGATGGTATTAAAAGGTACCGGCAAATCAAAACGACATACATGGATGTACTTCACAGAAAACGAGCTCTCGCCCGGCGCCGTACGCATCGATCAGTTTAAAGCAGTGTTCAACTTAAGGGGAGATGGCGGCATGGCTACCGGCGGCCTCGCAGTAGATGCCAACCTCGGATGGAAAGGCGAAGAAAAATATGTAGCCACTGCTTCACAGATCTTTGATCTCTGGCAGGACCCGCAGGAAAGATATGATCTGTTCATGAACAACTTCACAGAAAAAACGTGGTTCCTTCCAAATATACAGGACGAAATCAGTGAGTTTATGAAAACTTATGCAAAATATCCTCCCCGCAAGCTGCAGAGCAATATTTATACTGACCCGATCACTATCACAGATTATGAAAGACTGGAAATAATAAAAGAAAGAATCAAAAATTATAAGGTAGGCACCGGCGGCGGTATGTAAACTTCATAAATTTTTTAGTAAATGCAGTGGACCACCTCTCCGCTGCATTTACTAAAAGCTAAAATACTATTAATCGCGGCGAATTTACGGTTAACAAGCTATCTGTAAATCAAGTAATTTGGGTGCACTTGTAACCACGTATGGAAATTAACACCTACAATGAAAGGGAACTTTTGTTGAGCCTCGCTCAAGGCAACGATCATGCCTTTGCGGGTGTATTCCATCACTACCGTCACCGCATATACGCTATTGCCTTCCGCCTGCTCAACTCTGCCTCGCAGGCCGAGGATATTGTACAGGATGTTTTTCTGAAGATGTGGCTGAAGCGCTATGAACTCCATGAAATCAGTCACTTCAAAGCATACCTCTTTACCACTACCCGCAATCATATTTTCACCTCGCTGAAACTACTGGCCCGTGAACAACTCATGGAATCCGAACTGTCGGCAACTATAGTGCATGGTGTAAGAGACGCCCACATCATCCACAAAGAATATGAACAGATCCTGCGACACGCCATCGCGCAACTTCCACCCCAACAAGAGCTGATCTATAAACTCAGTAAAGAAGAAGGGCTGAAAAGAAATGAAATCGCCGATCGCCTGCAGCTAAGCCCCGAAACCATTAAAGTACACCTGGCCAACGCCATGCGCTCTATCCGCGCTTTTTGCCTCACCCGCATGGACCTCAACACATTCCTCATCCTGTTATGGATGTCCAGTTAAAAAAAAATTTCCCGGGCACTAACCCATGTGCTTCTTTTTATAGTCTCCTTAAACAAATCGCTATTCATGACAGTATCCCGATTCAGATACCTGTTTGATCGTTACTATACCCGGCAGTGCACACCGGAAGAACAACAGGAGTTCATGCTCCTGATGGAACAGTCAACACATGACGAAGAACTAAAACGCCTGCTCGATGAACTGCTGCTGCACGCAGATGACCACACCAGCGCCATGCCGGACAACACCGCAGCCAACATGCTGCAACAGATCATGGAAACAAAAAACAGCGAACCACAGCCCGTGCCCGTCCGCGTTATGCCGGTATGGAAACGCGCAGCCATAGCGGCCTGCGTAATTGGCGTTCTTGCGGTAACAGGCTATAAATTATACGTGAAAAGCAGCGCGGTTAACAGACCCGTGGCCAGCAACCGCGCCCCTGCCCGTAAAGAAGAACACGCCCGCCTGGTACGTGGCGATGGCGCGGTGATCGACCTGGAACAACATAAAGATGCGAAAGTAGATGTGCAAACCGGCGTATCCGTGGCCCGCAAAGGCAACACACTTTCCTATAATAGCAACAGCACCATTACCCCCACCGTCAATACGCTCTATACTAATAAAGGAGGTACCTACCAGCTGGTATTACCCGATGGTACCAAAGCATGGCTCAACGCCGCTTCCTCCATCCGTTTTCCCACCGCATTCACAGACAGCACCCGCGAAGTAACCATCCAGGGAGAAGTATATTTTGAAATAGCGCAACAGGCCAGTCGGCCTTTTATTGTAAAAGCCAACACCATGAAAATAGCGGTACTCGGTACCCACTTTAATGTGATGGCATATGAAGAAGAACAAAATATCTGCACCTCCCTGCTGGAAGGAGCCGTAAACATCATCAGCGGAAACATGGTACGGCAAATGAAACCGGGCCAGCAGGCGCTCATAAACCGCGAACATAATGGCATCAGCATCAGCAACGCCGATGTAGATGCGGCCATCGCCTGGAAGGAAGGCCGCTTTGAATTTAATGGCAACATCAAAAGTATTATGCGCGAACTGGCCCGCTGGTACGATGTACAGTTTGTATATGAAGGCGAGTTCACAAACAAAGCTTTCGCCGGTACCTTTTCCCGGCACGACAACCTGAAAGATATTTTGCAACAACTGGAATTAACAGGTAGTATTCATTTCAACATCAACGATAAAACCATTACAGTAAGTCCGTAAAACCACGCGTATTTTTTTAGTTATGAAAAAAGAAATAAGTCAGCCAAAATCAGCAACAGCTTAACATTCAAAGCTTTTACCGACAGTGAATATGCATCAGCGGCCTGCACGCACTGGCGTAGTTATGCCCTTATGTTCCTGTTCCATCATCACCCTTAATAACATGCTAAATCGCAGTAAAAAATGATGCAAACTTTTCTGAAAGTCCGCCATAACCGGTGGCATGTTTCATCGAACCAAAAACTATTATGCTTTATGAAACTAACCTTTCTACTACTGCTCTCCGCCGTTCTGCAGGCCCACGCCACCGGCTATGCGCAGGCCGTTACGCTCCACGTAAAAGCAGCCCCTCTGACAGAAGTAATTAAATCAATCAGGAAACAAACCGGGTATGTATTTGTGTTTGACCTGCAAATGGTGGAAAACGCCAAACCAGTTAACTGCTCGCTGGAAAACGTTCCCCTGGAACGCTTGCTGGACGACATCTTCCGGGATCAGCCGCTTACCTGGACCATCGTTAAAAAAACAATTATCCTTAAAAAGAAAACACTCATCGCCTCCACCGTTCCCACCGGTGTGGTGCGCATAAAAATAAAAGGACAGGTAACAGAAAACAACGGCGCCCCTATGGCAGGCGTATCCGTTGTTAATAAAACATCCCGCACCAACGCCCTCACCGACGAACTCGGCATCTTCACCATAGAAGCCAATGTGGGCGACAGCCTCCTCTTCACCATGATCGGCATGCTGCCGCAGGCCGTACAGGTGAAAAACGACAAACTTATTAAAATAACGATGCAGCAAAAAGTATCGGATGTAGGGGAAGTAGTGGTAGTAGCCTATGGTACCCAGAAAAAAACCAGCATGGTGAGCGCCGTTACCAGCATCAATCCAAAAGAACTGAAAGGCCCCACCAGCAACCTTACCACCATGCTCGCCGGCCGCCTGTCGGGTGTAATATCCTACCAGCGCAGCGGGGAACCCGGCAGGGATAATGCCAGCTTCTTCATACGCGGTATCACCACTTTCGGAACCGGTAAAGTAGATCCACTCATCCTCATCGATGGTATGGAATCCAGCACCAATGATCTCGCCCGCCTTCAGCCGGATGATATCGCCGGGTTTTCTATTTTGAAAGATGCCACCGCATCATCCCTCTACGGCGCCAGGGGCGCCAACGGCGTGGTATTGGTAACTACCAAATCCGGCGTGGAAGCAAAAACATCTTTTAATGTACGCTTCGAAAACTCCATCTCCAGCAATACCCGCAATTTCAAATTTGCAGACAACATCACCTATATGAAGCTGGCTAATGAAGCCGTACTCACCAGGTTCCCGCTGCAGGATGTACAATACTCCCAGTCAAAGATAGATCATACTGCCGCCGGCGATGATCCGCTGCTGTATCCGAATAATAACTGGATAGAACAGCTGATCAAGGACTACACCGTAAACCAGCGCACCAACTTCAGCCTGAAAGGCGGTGGAAAAATAGCGCAGTTCTATATTGCAGGTACTTATAATGTCGACAACGGCGTGCTGAACGTAGATCAGCGGAATAACTTCAACAGCAACATCAAACTAAAAAATTATTCGCTGCGCTCTAACGTGAATATCAAGCTCACCCCCACTTCGCAGGCAATTGTACGCACCTACGGCCAGTTCGATGATTATAACGGACCCGTAGGCGGCGGCGCCGGGCTCTTTTCACAAACCGTGTGGGCCAATCCAGTGATGTTCCCCGCAGTTTATCCCGCCAGCTATGCACCGGAACTGAAACATCCATTGTTTGGTAACGCTGTAAAACCAGGCTTTAACAGTCTGCCCGGCAACGGAGGCAATCTCTATAACAACCCTTACGCCAACTCCGTTTCCGGCTATCAGCAATACAATACCTCTACACTGCTGGTGCAGCTGGAACTGAAACAGGATTTCAAATTCCTGCTGCCCGGACTCACCGCCCGGCTCATGGGTTACACGGAACGCTACTCCTATTTCGATGTTACGCGCAGGTACACCCCTTACTTTTATACCATGAAGTATGATCAGTTCACCAAAGAACCGATGCTCACTTCGCTCAATACAAACGGTACCGAATACCTGGGCTATGAACCCGGCAATAAAGTACTCAACACCACTGCATATATGGAAGCCGCGGTGAACTACAATCAGCAGTTCAATAAAGTACATAACGTGTCCGGTATGCTCATCGGCCTGGTACGCAACTACCTCACCGCAAACGCCGGCTCGCTGCAAACATCCCTGCCGCACCGCAACCAGGGCGTATCCGGCAGGTTTACGTACGACTACGACAGCCGCTATCTCGCGGAATTTAATTTTGGATACAACGGCTCTGAAAGATTTGCCAGCAACCACCGCTTCGGATTTTTCCCCTCTGCCGGTATCGCCTGGAACCTCCAGAACGAAGCCTTCTTTCAACCATTCGCCAAAACAATTGATAAACTGAAACTCCGCGCTACCTACGGACTGGTAGGCAACGACCAGATCGGAAATGAAAACGACCGCTTCTTCTACCTGTCGGAAGTAAATATGAACGATAATAGCAAAGGCGCCTTCTTCGGCGAAAGAAGAAGCTACTACCGCGACGGCGTATCCGTGAACCGTTACGAAAACCGCGACATCACCTGGGAAAAATCATACAAAACAAATCTCGGTATGGAACTCGGCCTCTTCAACGCCATGAACATCACCCTGGATGTGTACCAGGAACACCGGAAAAATATCCTCATGACACGCAGCACCATCCCCAATACGATGGGGCTGAACGCCTACACGCAGGCCAATGTAGGCGAAGCTTCCGGTAAAGGCGTGGATCTCTCCATCGACTATACGAAAAGTTTCAACAACAATTCCTTCGTGCAGTTCCGCGGCAACTTCACCTACGCTACCAGCAAACTGCTGGTAAATGAAGAACCCATCTACCCCGAAGCATACCGCTCCCGCGTAGGACAACCACTCTCCCAAACCTGGGGTTATATCGCAGAAAGATTATTTGTAGACGAACAGGAAGTAGCCAATTCGGCCTACCAGAACTGGGGACAGGCAGTAATGGGCGGAGATATTAAATACCATGATGTAAACGGCGACGGGCAAATCAATGCCTCCGATGCCGTTCCCATCGGGTTACCCACCACACCGGAAATCACCTACGGCTTCGGATTTTCTTTTGGCTACAAACAACTGGACCTTAGCTTTTTCTTCCAGGGCTCTGCGCGTTCTTCCTTCTTTATCAGCTCCTACGAAATTTCACCGTTCGTACTCAATGAAGGCGGGCAACATGGCCTGTTACAAGCCATTGCAGATGATCACTGGAGCGAAAGTAACCGCAACCTCTATGCTATGTGGCCACGCCTCAGCGATTACTTCGTGAACAACAACAACCAAACGTCCACCTGGTGGATGCGCAGCGGCGATTTCCTCCGGTTAAAATCCCTCGAAATGGGATACACTTTTTCCCAAAGGCTGCTGGATCGTGTACACATGACCAACGCACGCATCTACGCCAATGCCTCCAATCTTTTTGCGATCAGCAAATTTAAAACCTGGGATCCTGAAATGGGAGGCAACGGACTTGGCTACCCGGTACAAAGGGTTATCAATATGGGAATAACCCTGGGACTTTGATTCACCGTTTAACTGTGCAAATATGAAACATACCAATACGCTCAATATACGCCAATACCTGCAATGGTGCGGGCTATGCATACTGCTGTTATCTGCCGCTTCCTGTAAAAAATTCCTCGATGTAGTGCCGGATAATGTGGCCACCATCGATAATGCTTTCACCATGCGCGCAGAAGCAGAAAAATACCTGTTTACCTGTTACTCCTATCTCCCCAACAGCGCGGACCTATCCACCAATCCCGCCCTCGTGGCAGGCGATGAATTCTGGATGGTACGACCCTACAGCACCAGCGAAACACCCTGGCAGGTAGCACAGGGTTTCCAGAGCGCCAACAACGTGTATATGTCTATCTGGAGCAGGTACTACAAGGCGCTGCGCGACTGTAACATCTTCCTGGAAAATATCCATAAAGTGGTAGACATGCGCCAGAGTGAAGTAAACCGCTGGAGTGCAGAAGTGATTTTTCTCAAAGCATATTATCACTGGCTGCTGCTCCGCCAGTACGGCCCTGTTCCCGTGATCCGGTACAACCTCCCCATTTCCAGCACCGCGGAAGAAACCAAAGTGCCACGCGAACATGTGGATACGGTATTCAGCTACATCTCACACCTGCTGGACACTGCCGCCGCAGGATTGCCGGAAATCATCGCGGACCGCTCTACTGAACTGGGACGCATCACCAAACCGATTGCACTCGCCATCAAAGCGCGTGTATTGGTTGCCGCTGCCAGTCCGCTGTACAACGGCAACACCGATTACACTGCTTTCAGAAACACTGACGGGGCTCCGCTCTTCAACACCGCATACGATCCCAACAAATGGAAAACAGCCGCCGACGCCTGTAAGGCAGCCATCGATGCGTGCGAAAGCACCGACATGCTGCTCTACACCTTCAGCCAGCTCGGGGTAACGTTGTCGGATACACTCACCCGGCAGATGTCCATCCGCAACAGTGTCTGTGAACAATGGAACCCCGAAATTATCTGGGCCAATCCCAGTGTAAGCACCTACGAAATACAACGGCAGGCCATGCCCCGCCTCGATCCTGCCCGCATAGGCAACGAATCGGTATTGGGCAGCCTGGCGCCCACTATGAAAATTGCAGAACAATTTTATACCGATAAAGGGGTGCCTATGAGCGAAGATAAAACCTTCGATTACGCCGGCCGCATGAAACTCAGAACAGCGGTGAAAGCAGAAGGAGAACTCATACAGGAAGGATACACCACCGCAGCCATGCACTTCAACCGCGAGCCACGCTTCTACGCCGATCTCGCATTCGACGGCGCCATATGGATGATGCAAAAGAAAATGTTTCATATAGAATCCAAAGCAGGCCAATGGCAAACCCGGAAAAATATCTACGACAATAACGTTACCGGCTACTTCGCAAAAAAACTGGTGAACTGGAAAAGTGAAATCCTCGAAGGACAAGGCCTCTTTGTAGAAACACACCCCTGGCCGGAAATGCGGCTCGCCGACCTGTACCTGCTTTACGCAGAAGCATTGAACGAAGCAGCAGGCCCGCAACCCGCCGCATTTACTTATATCGATAAAGTAAGGGCCCGCGCAGGATTGCCCGGCGTACAAGCCGCATGGACGGCCTACTCCAGGCAACCCGGAAAATACCAGACCAAAGAAGGCTTCCGCCAGATCATTCAGCAGGAAAGATTAATAGAACTTGCAATGGAAGGCGCCCGCTTCTGGGATCTCCGCCGCTGGAAAAAAAGTATGGAAGAACTGAACAAACCTGTTACCGGTTGGGATGTGGATCAGTCGGATCCCGTATTCTATTACCGCGTCAGAACCCTCTACCGGCAAACGTTCCAGACCCGCAACTACCTCTGGCCGCTGGAAAACTGGGACCTGCTCAACAATCCGAAACTGGTGCAGGGCTTTGGATGGTAACCTTTCATTTATTTAAAACGCACTCAACATGAACAGCTATAAATATATCCTGCCGCTTGCCTGCCTGCTGCTGGCAGCCGCATGCAAGAAAGAAACACATCAGCCGGTAAATACCTCCGGCGAAAAACCTGATGTAGTTACAAATCTCAGCGTTACAAACTTGCCGGGCGCCGCAAAAATTACTTACAGTCTCCCCGATAACAAGGATATCCTGTATGTAAAGGCCGTGTATGATATCAGGCCGGGAGAGAAACGGGAAATAAGATCATCTTACTATAATAACTTCCTCGTGGTTGATGGCTTTGGCGATTCCGCCACCCACGAAATTTCGTTGTACGTGGTGAGTCGTAATGAAACGGCCTCCGATGCCGTAAAGACCACCATCAAGCCACTATCGCCGCCCATGCTGATTGTACGCAAATCGCTGGAAATAAAAGCAGACTTTGGCGGTATCAACATCACCTTTAAAAACGATACCAAAGCGGATATTGCCATCGTTACCCTCACCACCGATTCCTTAGGTGCATTCACCTCGTCTGATGTTCATTATACCAAACTGGAAGGCGGTAATTATTCCATCAGGGGCTTTGCCGCAGAAAAAAGAAAATTTGGATTTTTTGTAAGAGACAGATGGGGTAACCAGTCAGATACCCTCATACAGGAACTGTCCCCGATTTTTGAAAAACTGCTGGACAAAGCAAATTTCCAGGAAGTGAAATTACCGGGAGATGTGGACTACGGCTGGGGCATGCCCATCGCCAACCTATGGAACGGAACATTGTGGCACTCGGCAGATAAACTTGATGGCATGCCCATGTCCATCACTTTCGACCTCGGCGTAACCGCGCAACTGAGCCGCATTACCCTGTGGCAACGGCCTAATGAATGGATCTATCTTCAGAACAATGTCCGCAAGTTTGAAATATGGGGCTCCACCAATCCCGCCTCCGATGGCAGCTGGGAAAGCTGGACCCGCCTCGTGGAACATACCGTGATCAAGCCTTCCGGCCTGCCCGTAGGACAAAAAACACAGGACGATATAGATGCCAGCATCGCCGGCGAACAAATGACCGTACCTCTGGACGCTCCACGTGTAAGGTATATCCGCGTAAAAATACTCCGCACCTGGACCGATGGCGGATACGCCGCCAACATCCAGGAAATGAAGTTCTGGGGTAACGATAAATGATGATCATCTACCAAAAACAAAATTTATGCGCATCCTTCATTCTATCATATTATATAGTGTACTGCTGACAACCATCAGCGCCTGCACCAAACAAAGCGATTATAAAAAATACCTGGGCAACGGTGAAATACTTTATACCGGTAAAGCAGATTCACTACAGGTACACGCAGGCCGTAACCGCGTACAGCTATCCTGGCTGCTGATCTCCGACCCAAAGATCAGCCGGGCAAAAATTTACTGGAACAACCACAGGGATTCCGCCACGCTCGATATTAAACGCACCAGCGGCGTAGATACTATCCGCTACTTCATCAGCAACCTCGAAGAACGGGCCTATACCTTTGAAGTGTATAACTACGACCGCGATGGTAACACTTCCGTAAGATCCGAGGCAACCGGTTTTGTATATGGTAGTTTTTATGAAGATGCCCTGCTGACCAGGGCTTTCAGCAACGCAGAAATGAAAGACGGTAACGCCGAAATAACCTGGGCCAACATCGATACCACCGGCGGTATCATTGGTATGCAACTGCAATACACCACCAGCGACAACGTAGCACACGACACCGTTATCGCCGCAGAAGCAGAAGGCCAGGTAACCGTGCTTAATAATTATCTTTCTATGAGCAGCTTCCGCTACCGTACCCTGTACATGCCGGATAAACTTGCGGTAGATACCTTTCACACACCCTACGAAACAAAAGGCGTAAAGGAAGATATCACGCAAACGTATATACGTAACCCGGGCAATCCTTTTGTGCTCGATGATACCAAACCGTTTAGTGGCCGCTTCGGGCAGGTGAAAGACTGGCAATACAACGCCGAAGCATCCAAAAATGGTACTTATGATAATATTGATGGTACCGGCAGGCTCACCATGTGGATCTGGGGCAACGGCCCTATCACCAACGGAAAGATCTACCAGACCTTTACCCTGCCCGCCGGTGAATACCGCTTTGAAGCAGAAGCCGCCAATATTGACAACACCCTGGAAAATACCTGGCTGCTGGTGGCCGAAGGCAATGCCCTACCGGATATAGACCTGGTAAATACCGCACTGGGCGCCGCAAGGTTTGTAAACAATAATAATAAATACGCCTCTGCTGCATTCACACTGGCAACGCCGGCTACCGTCACCGTGGGGTTCACCGGCACCTTTACCAATCCTACAGAACAAACCATCCGAATAAGCAAAGTATTACTGATCAGAGATAAATAGCAATTGCATCATGAACAAACAACTTAGGAAATTAGGGATCATCCTGCTGTTATGCAGCCCGCTCATCAACCTGCAGGCGCAGGAGAAAAAAATGATCGGACAGGAAACGCCGGCCCGGAAAGAAAAACGCATGGCCTGGTGGACACACGACCGCTTCGGCATGTTCATCCACTGGGGCCTGTATGCACTGCCCGCCCGCCACGAATGGGTGAAACATAACGAACGGCTCACCAATGAACAATACCAAACCTATTTCGACTTATTTAACCCCAACCAGTTTGATCCGAAGTCCTGGGCAAAACAGGCAAAGGCCGCGGGAATGAAGTACGCCGTACTCACCACCAAACATCATGAAGGCTTTTGCCTGTTTGACTCCAGGTACACCGATTACAAAGCCACCAACACCAAAGCCCGCCGCGACCTGGTACGGGAATTTGTAAATGCCTTCCGCGCAGAAGGCATCAAAGTAGGGTTCTACTACTCGCTGATCGACTGGCATCATCCTGATTTCACCATCGATGGCATGCACCCGCAACGGGTAGAGAACGGCGCCGACAGCACCTACGCACGGCTCAACAAAGGCAGGAACATGAACAAATACCGGCAGTATCTCCACAACCAGATCTCGGAACTGCTTACCCAATACGGTAAAATTGATATCCTCTGGCTCGACTTCTCCTACCCCGGCAAAAACGGAAAAGGTAAAGACGACTGGGATGCCGTGAACCTCCTGAAAATGATCCGCAAACTGCAGCCCGGCATCATCGTGGACAACCGCCTCAACCTCGAGGAATACGAAGATGGCGCCGACTTCCTCACCCCCGAACAGGTGAAAGTAGAAGAGCTGGCGCAATACCGTGGTAAAACATGGGAAACCTGCCAGACCTTCTCCGGCTCATGGGGCTACTACCGCGATGAAAACTCCTGGAAAAGTACGCACCAGCTGCTGGAACTCCTCATCGGCTCCGTAAGCAAAGGCGGTAACCTCATCCTGAACGTAGGCCCCACCGCCCGCGGCCTGTTCGACTATCGCGCACAAAGTGCCCTCGGCAATATCGGCGGCTGGATGAAAGGCAACAGCGAATCCATTTACGGCTGCACCTATGCACCGGAGAGTTTCGAAGTGCCAAAAAATACCATGCTCACCTACAATCCCATCACCAAAAGATTGTACGTACACCTGCTGGAATACAACAACCGCCTTCAATTGCCGCAGTACAAAGGCAAAATAAAATACGCCCAGCTGCTGCATGATAACTCAGAAGTGAAATTCACCACTGACGGCAACAACATCATATTAAACCTGCCGGACAAACAACCCAATATGGAAATCCCTGTTGTTGAGTTAGTCCTCAACTAGCGTGGTGGAGCGGATGTTGTCTTTCCCAGGATTACACTGATTATACTGATTACCTTGATTTTATCTTTGTGATTTTATAAGGATTTTAAATGATGAAGGAAGATATAAGCGGATATTTTCGCTTATATCTTCCTTCATCATTTAAAATCCTTATAAAATCACAAAGATAAAATCAAGGTAATCAGTATAATCAGTGTAATCCTGGGAAAGACAACATCCGCTGAATTTATTATATTTAGTTTATGAAGAAGTATCTTTTCTCTGCCCTCACTGCCGCCGCTTTGCTGGGCGGCAGTGCCAACGTACACGCACAAACGCGCAGCCTGTTCAACTTTAAGGACCTCAGCGGGTGGCATATCGACGTTCCCGCTATGGACAAAGACGCCAACGTGAAAAGCCCTTTCATTGTAAGAAACGGCGTTTTCGTAAGCCTGGCTAACCCACAGGGCCATATCATTACCGACGCCAGTTACGAGAACTTCCGCCTGGAAGTACAATACCGCTTCCCGGCCAAACCAGGCAACTGCGGCGTACTGGTATTCGCTTCTACCCCGCGGGTATTATATGATATGTTCCCAAAGTCCATTGAAGTACAATTACAGCATAACGATGCGGGTGATTTCTGGTGCATAGGGGAAGATATCACCGTACCGGACATGGAAAAACGCAGGGGCCCTAAAAGTGAATGGGGCGCCGTGGATGGCAAAAAACGCCGCATCATCAACCTCACTGATGACTCAGAGAAGCCGCTGAAAAAATGGAATACCATGATCGTGGAATGTGTAGGCAATGCCATTAAAGTATGGGTAAACGGCGACCTCGTTAACTACGGCACCAACGCCACCACCGGCAAAGGACAAATTGCCCTTCAGGCAGAAGGCTCCGAAGTAGAGTTCCGCAAGGTAGACCTCACGCCTATTACAGCATTCTCTGAAAAAGGACATTAACAGCCGCGGGGAGAAACACTTTGAAAATAAAACGGCTATTTCTGCGCCTGGCGTTCAGCTTTTTCCTTTTCTTTCTGTGCTTTTCTTTCCCGCTTCGCCTGTTTCCGGAAGTAGCCGCGGAACAGGAAATTATTCCGCAACGCCAGCATATTGGTATCCAGCTTCTGGGTACTGCTTTCGAGGTTATAAATCGTTTCTTTAAAAGCATCCGCCAGCAAGGTATCCTTTAAAAGCATGCCCACCGGCGCTTCGGGATCATCCAGGTTGGCGCGCAGCCCCGCACTGGCCTGCCGCAACTCCTGCACGGTTTGGTTGGCGTTGAGCGCAGCGCCGTTCATTTCGGTAACGGCGGTACGAAGTTTCGCAAATATCAGCGTATCGGTTACCAGGTCGTTGGACAACACGCCTTTGGTTTGCAGTTTGGCAGCATACAATGATAAAGCGCCCGTGAGCCGGCGGGTATTCACCACCGCATCATTCAGACCGGCCATCGTGGTATTGAGATCTTTGTAGATAGTATCCTCGGTAAGCAATCTCCCTAAAGTACCTTTCCCGTCTACAATACCTTTGGTGATCACTTTCAGGTTGTCGGTAATCTCCACCAGGCTTTTATTGTTTACCTGGAGGGTACTCATAATTTCTTCGGTGCTTAACCCACTGCCCACATGCAGCTGATCGCCATTTTCTATTACCGGCATACTGGGCGTACCGCCGGACAACATCACAATTTTATTGCCCATTAAACCTTCGGAGCTGATACGGGCTTCTACATCTTTATGGATAAACTCCTGCGAGCTTTCATCAATATTCATCACCACCAGGATCTGGTTGGTTCTTACAAAACTGATCTTCTTCACAGTACCGATTTTTACGCCGGAGTACAGGATATTACGGCCTGCAGACAAGCCGTTTACATCTTTAAAATAAGCCTTCACCTGGATGGACTTACTGAACAGTTTCTGTTGCTTGCCCAGCATCATGATGGCAGTAACAAAAATGACCAGGCCCACGAATACAAAGATGCCTACAATGACTGCGCGTTTTTTTCCTGCTTCCATAACTTACTGTATAAAATTATAGTCGTAAAAACTTTTGATAAGTCCTTCCTTCTCATTAAATACTTCTTCAAAACTACCCTGCCGTATAAATTTTCCTTCATCCATTACTGCTACCCGGTCGCCCACTTCTTTGGCGCAGGTAAGATCATGGGTAATGATAATAGAACTCGTATTGAACCTTTCCTGTACCGCGATGATCAGTTTATTCAGTTCCATACTGGTGATAGGATCCAGACCCGCAGTGGGCTCATCATACAGCATAATTTCCGGCCGCAGGATAAGGGTGCGGCCAATGCCTATTCTTTTCTTCTGGCCACCCGATAGCTCCGATGGCATCTGGTTGATGGTTTCCGGTAACCCGATGGCTTCCAGTACAATATCTATCGTTTTCCGGATCTGGTCTTTGGTCATATCCCGCTGGTTACGTTTCAATGGGAAGGCCAGGTTTTCCCCTACCGTCATACTATCGTACAGGGCGCTGCTTTGAAAAGAGAACCCTACCTTCAGCCGCAATGCGCGCAGGGCGGCCTCTTTGAGCTGATCCACCTCTTCTCCCAATACATTTACGGTACCGGCATCCGGCTTCAGCAACCCGATGATAATTTTTATCAGCACCGATTTACCGGTGCCGGAACGACCCAGCACCACCACATTTTCGCCTTTGTGAAGATCGAGGTCTATTCCCTGTAACACATGCTTCTGTCCAAACGACTTATAAAGGTTCCGGATACTGATCACGGTTTCATTCATATCTATCTGGTGACCGTTTGTTTTCATGACTAGCGGATGGAATTAAACACGTGAACAATAATTACTTCTTCTATAAATATCAGGAACATGGATACGATCACCGATACATTCGCCGCCTTACCCACGCCCGTGGTGCCCTGGCTCGCATTAAAGCCCTGGTAGCAACTCACAATGCCGATGGTAAACCCGTACAGGATAGCTTTAGTAAGCGCCGTGGTATAGTCAAGGAACGTGATCTGCGCAAAGGCATTATCAAAAAATGCCACCAGGCTGGTTTGTTCGTGGGCATGTACATCAAAATAAGAACCCAAACAACCAATAAGGGCATTGTAAAACATGAGCAACGGCAAACAAACCGTCATGGCAATTACACGGGTTACCACCAGGTAACGGAAAGGGTTAATCGCGGATACCTCCATCGCATCAATCTGTTCTGTTACCTTCATGGACCCCAGCTCGGCGCCAATGCTGGAGCCCACCTTACCGGCACAGATCAATGCCGCGATGAGTGGCGCCAGCGCTCTCACCACCGCAATAGCCACCAGCGACGGCAGCCACGCCGTAACCCCAAATTCCGATAAAGTAGGACGGGATTGCTCCGTAAACACCACGCCGGTGATAAACCCTGTTACCGTAACAAGGGCGAGCGACTTATACCCCACCTGGTAACATTGCCGCACAAACTCGTCCCATTCAATAGGAGGCCGGAATGCCTCCCTGAAAAAGCGGGCTATAAAGACGGCGATATCATAAAACTGGAGAAAAAAGCCATCAATTTTTGCGGTTATGACCGGCTTATCCGATTTTCCGTTGGTAGAATTCATCTTCTTGTAAATGCTTACTCACTTATTACAATTCTATGCCGCTTTTGTTAAATACGGAGCTATTAATGTAAGGCCCCGCTGTGATGGCAATTTTTAGCCCCGTGGCGCCGGAAGTCGCTGCATGTGCATGATTCCCCGTGAGGATGTCCCTTCACACTACGGTCATTATCTTCCCCAACTGCACAAAAAAAATGCAGCGGAATGTTGTTCCGCTGCATGATCTGTGGTGGTGAATAGCTGGTTATTATAACTGCATGCTGATGCCGCCGAAATAATTTCTGCCCGGCGCAGGGTTGTAGTAACGGCCGCCAAAGGCGTTAAGATCGTTACCCAGACTGTAATTTACATTCAGCAGGTTATCTGCGCCGGCGCGTACACTGATGCTGCAACGGGAACGCATCGGTAGTTTCCAGCTCACATTGGCCTGCAACAGGTGGTAGCCGCCGGCAAAAGCGCTGTTGGCGTCGTTCAGCGGTATGCTGCTGGTAAACGTATGTTGTGCATATAACGACACCGCCGCCGGGAACTGCCACAGCAAACTGCTCACCAGTACATGCTGCGGCACACCGGTGAGTGCATTCCGCGAATAGTCTTTCCCATCAGCGCTTACATAGTGATTAAACTGGAAGTCGCTCAGCGTATAGCCCTCCTGCCACCGGATGCCGCGCAATACGCCACCGGTGCGTGGTTTCATTAGCCACCACATGCCCTGTACTTCTATCCCTTTCTGCTGAACGCCGCCGGCATTGGTAAAAAACTCCTCGCCGTTGTCGTGCTGCCGGAGCACAATAGCATTCTGCATTTTGTAATAGAACAAGGCTGCGTCGATGGTTGCCGTGTGGTTGCGGGAAGCCGCGCGTACGCCGGCTTCATAGTTCCAGCCGGTTTCCGGCTGCAGCGCCGTATTAATCACGTTGTCGGATGCACGAACTTCTGCCGTAGCTGGTGGGGAATAGCCCCTGCTTACCGTAACCCGGCCCGTTACGTGTGGCGTAAACAGGTACGACAATGAGAAACGCGGCATCAGCTGCGGCGTGAAATTGACTTTCGTGTGCCCGTTGCTGTTGTAGCTGTAGCCATAATAATTTAAACTGGCGGCCGCTTCAAAGGTAAACGCCTGCACGTTGGCCTGGAAGCGGGTAAAGAAAAAGTATTGGCCCGCTTTTAATTTATCGGCAGCTATCACCGTATCGCGCTTTCCCTGCTTATTACCATAATTAATGACGTCGGTGGTGGTTTGCTGCCACTCAGCGCCATTCAGCCATTTCCACCGGAACAGGGAAGTGCGCTGCGGATCGTTGGTCCATTGCAGGTAGGTGCGGAAGCCGGCGGTATTTTCATCGCGGGCTTCATAGTTGGTGATAAAAGGATTTTCGAAATGGGTATTGGCGCCAAACACCGACAGCACATGCTGCAGCCGTGGGGTGAACTGTGCTTCGTGGACCAGTCCGCCCTGGAAGGTACGGTTATAGATGCCTGCCTTTTGTGCCACCGCGCCCGGTGTAGCGGGCGTGCCGGGGCGTGCCGCGCGCGGGTTGGCTTCACTCTGCGCCAGGGTGAGCCCTCCCGGTGTGAGGTACGACAAATCAGAATAAAACGCCAGCAGCTTCAGGGCATAGCCGGGTTTGTATTCCCATCGTTGAGCCGTTTGGGTATAAGACCGTTTCATGGCGGTATTTTCGCGGTAGCCATCTGCCCGCTGGTATCCCTGGAACACCTGCACCTGGTAGTTTTTCCATTGCTGCTGCCAGGCCATGCTGCCATGAAACAGGCCATAGCTGCCTCCCTGCAGGTTTACCTGCAAATGAGGTGTATCCGCCTGCGGCGGAAAAAGATCCAGTCGTACTACCCCGCCGGAGTTGGCGCCAAACAGGCTGCCATCCGGTCCTTTCAGTATTTCCGCGCGACTTACCGCGTCAGCGTCTATAAGATTGAGATAAGTATTGCCTCCCGCATCGGTCAGCGGGATATCATCTGCATAAATTTTAATATTCCGGATACCAAAGGGAGAACGGAGTAAACTACCCCTGATGGATAAACGATAACTGCCCGGCGACCTTTCCTCCATTCGTATACCCGGTACCGTGTTCATGGCTGGTAACAGGGAAACGCCCTGCTGAAGCTGCATATCGGCGGGCGACAGGATACTCACGGCCGTGGGTACACGCTGCAGGGAAGCTTTTGAATAATAGGATTGTACCACTACCTCCGGCAGTTGCTGCAGGGTATCCTGCTGGGCCTTGAGCCCGGAAGAAAAGGATAGTATGGTTAATAAAATGCCCACAGGCAAAACGCTCATTCGCATGTCAGTAGTTCTTTATCCGCCGCAAAGACGGTCATCTTTCGGCTTAAGATATAAATATTTCTGCGAATGCAACCGCTATTTGTGTGGAACAGTTATACGCCTGTTTTGGTGGTAATGCGCACCTGGTGGGTATTGAACACCTGCGAATACGGCGGAACGCTCTTCGTGATAAAAACGCTGCCGCCAATAGACTACTGTGCATTTATTATATTTCCACCGTAAAAGCACCTGTTTATAAATGAAACAACACCCGGATATTTACTTAAAGTAAAACTTTAAGTAAATAACAAAAAAGACCGCACTTAATTAAAAACCACATTAATTATACTTTCCAAACAACATGAAAACCAGCACAATATGAAATATGCGTGGTTTAAGGTTTTAACGCCTTGCCTGGGCGCAATACTCCTCTTTGTGGCCTGGCGTTTGCGTTTTGCAGCCCTGCACCGGAAGGCAAACAGTTGTTGATCGGCATAACGCAAAGCTGTTTTCATCACAGCAAATGCAACTTCTGTCACATTATAAATAAATGTTCCTTGCCCGCAGCTAATTTCAGGTAGTATAGAAGAACCCCCGTTCTTCTCCCAAAACTATCCGCTATGTTCAAAAACTACTGCAGGCACGGCTGGAGAAATCTCCTTAAAAACAAACTCTCCACCCTTATCAATATAGGTGGCCTCTCCATTGGTTTGGCGACGGGCATCATTATCCTGTTATGGATCAACGGGGAGGTTAGTTATGATGCCTTCCATCAGCACAAAGCAAGTATTTACCAGCTGATGAGTAATTCGTACCACGATGGCAGGTGGTTTACCGGGGACGCTACCCCGGCGCCACTGGCAGAGAAAATAAAACTTGGGTTCCCCGAAGTAAAATATACCACACGTCAGGCATATGGCGGGCAACAGCTGCTCAGCACCGGTAAGAAAAGTATTTACCAGCAAAGCATGTACGCCGACCCTGATTACTTTAACATCTTTACCTTCCCGGCTATTTCCGGGAATCCCGTTACCGCCCTTCAGGACCCGGGCGCCATCATACTTACGGAAAGTACCGCCCATAGGTTGTTTGGCGATAAAGACCCAATTGGCAGTATTATCAAACATAATAATCAGCATCACCTCCGGGTGGCAGCGGTGATCCGCGATGCACCGGAAAACAGTTCCATTCAATTTGATGTAGTGCTCCCCTTCCGCCTTTATGAACTGGAGAACGCCGATTGGATCAACCGCTGGGATAATTACCGTGTTGGGAACATCGCCCTGTTGCAGCCGGGAAGCAGCGTGGAGGGCTTTAACAAAAAGCTGAAGGACTCAAGGATAGCAAATGCTACGGATAGTATCAACTACCTGTTTGCCTATCCGTTCACCGCGCTGCACCTCCACAGCGGGTTCAAAAATGGTAAGCCCAGCGGCGGGCGTATAGAGATCATGCTGCTGCTGGGCACCATCGGCCTTTTTATTTTACTGATTGCGTGTATTAATTTCATGAACCTCTCTACTGCACGTGCAGAGCGCCGCGCAAGAGAGGTAGGCGTAAGAAAAGTGCTGGGCGCATCGCGGATCACTATCATCCTTCAATTTCTCATAGAAGCGCTGATCATCACCTTTGGCGCATTGCTCCTGGGAATACTGCTGGCGAAACTGGCACTGCCGGGACTTAACAGGATATCCGGTAAAAGTATCAGCCTTGATTTTATGAACTGGCAGATATGGACCGGGTTATTATTACTGCTCCTGTTCACCGGCCTGGTAGCCGGCAGCTATCCGGCGTTTTTCCTCAGCGGCTTCCGTCCCGTAAAGGTGTTAAAGGGCGTCATATCCACCAATCGTGGTGGCGGACTATTCCGGAAAAGCCTCGTGACGTTCCAGTTTATCATCTCCATTTTTCTTATTATCACCACCATCGTTATATACAAACAGTTACAGTATGGCGAAAACCGGCCTGTGGGTTACAACCAGGACAACCTGCTGGAAATACCCGCCCGCGGCGAAATGGCGAACAAGTACCTCCTGCTTCAGGAAGACCTGCTGCGTATTCCTGAAATAGAAAGCGTGTCAGCCGGCACGGACGACCTGTTACGATTTGGCGGCGCTACCGATGGCATTGCCTGGCCCGGGAAAACCGCGGATCAGAACTTCTCCATTAATATTACCTGGGTGAAATACGACTGGGTAAAAACCGCCGGGCTACAACTCGCCGCAGGCCGCGATTTCAGCCCGGAGTATGGTCGCGATTCCGCCGGATGCCTCGTAAATGAAGCCGCTGTAAAGAAAATGGGATTGAAGGAACCGGTGATCGGTACCATGCTTGGTAGTAATCCAATCATTGGGGTAGTGAAAGATTTTGTGGCCAATAACCCTTACCGGGCATCGCCGCCGCTGGTCATCTATTTTGGCTCGGGCCCCATGAGCCATATTTTTGTGCGGCTTCGTAAAACGGATCACCCGGAAACAGCCCTTGCTAAGATAGAAGCCGCTATCAAAAAAAGTAATCCTGAATTTCCGTTTGAATTCAACTTCACCAAAGAAGCTTACCGGAAAATGTTTACAGGCTTGCGTTCGTCCGGGTTCATGCTTAACTGGACCAGCAGCCTGGCTATCCTGATCTCCTGCCTGGGGTTATTTGGTTTATCTACCTACCTCGCGGAGCGACGTAGCAAAGAAATCGGTATCCGTAAAATTATGGGCGCCAGCGTGGGCAGGATCTGGTATATGCTTGCTAAAGAATTCCTGAAACCGGTATTCATCGCCTTTGTGATTACGGTACCGCTGGCGGTGCTGGCCATGCAGGAAGCCCTGCGCAATATCGATTACCGGGTATCGCTGCAGTGGTGGATGTTTGCAGCAGCAGGCATCCTTACGGCGCTCATTGCATTACTCACCATCAGCTTCCAGGGTACGAAAGCTGCGATGGCCAATCCTGTGAAGGCATTGCAATCGGAATAAAATAAATCAGGAATGGGTAAGCAGGTGTTCCGGCGCCTCCAGTAATGACTGGGTTTGCAGTAACATTTCCTTCATCTTCATCTTAAAGCGGGTGGCAGCAGAAGCTTCGTCCGGTATCACATTTTCCTGCAGTTCGCTCTGGAAGAGTACTTTAAGATTTCCTTTGAGCTTATACAGATCGCTCTGCTTGGCTAAGCCTGCTGCAAATCCTGCTTCGCGGATGGCTTGTTGCTGATCGGGTTCAAAAGAAGCGGCATACCAGATAACCGGTACCTGTTTCAAACGTTTGATCTTTCTTAGCTCGCGCAGAAACTGGGGCGTTTCATCTGAAGGTAACAGGCTGTCTAAAAAAATGTAGTCCGGGACGAGGTCGGGGTGCTTCTTAAAATAGTCCAGCGCTTTACTGGTGTTATCCTGCGAAATGCAGGCTTTGCTCACGTTCAGGAGGTCCAGTGCCAGATAGAACTGGTTACGCCGGTCGCGGTCCGGATCAATTAGTAAGCTGATTAATTTCTCTCTCATTGCAGGGCAGTTTAATGGCAGGATAAATTGGTAACAATTCGTACTATGAAAACAAAGAGGAAAAAGAAAAGTTGTAACTGTTGCAAAAGTACAGCAGGAAATGTTCCCGAAAAAATCACCGGCCTGCAATAATCCGCCTTTCTTCAAAAAACAAACACAATTAACAAAAACACAACAGATTGGGTATACACCCCTTACGCCGGTAGGATCACTCTAAAAACAGCGCCCTTATCCGGTATGCCTGTCGCATAAATTCCTCCTTTATGGTTTAATACGATCTTATTACACAGGGCCAGTCCTATTCCCGTTCCTTCATAAACAGCACGGTCGTTTAACCGTTGAAAGATCTGGAAGATCTTATTGGCATATACCTGGTCAAACCCGATACCATTGTCCGTCACCGTGATGGCGCAGTAGTCCCTGCCCTTTTCCAGGTCCGGGAATACGGCCAGGTCCGCGGCGCTAAGCTGCTCCGCGTAAATACGGATCTGCGGTTTTCTTCCGGGCGACAAAAACTTAATCGCGTTACCGATGAGGTTATAAAACAGCTGGTTCATCTGCAGGGGGCTTACGGTAAGACGGGGTAGTTCTTTTGCGGTAATGGTTACGTCGTGCTGACTGATTATCACCTCAAAATCTGTCAGTACATTTTTCAGGATTTCGTTGAGGTCCGTTTCCACAAACGGATCTTTTACGTGTACCAGCCGGGAATAATCCAGCAGTTCACTGATCAGGAGCGACATCCGCTTGGCGCTTTGCATTATTTTTTCAATGTACATCCGGGATGTTTCGGAAAGGATGTCTTTGTTCACATTAAACAGCATGCCTGCAAATGTGTGGATCTTTCGCAGAGGTTCCTGTAAATCGTGGCTGGTTACATAGGCAAACTGTTCCAGTTCACGGTTTGATTTTTCGAGATAGAAATTCGCCTCCACCAGTTCTTTGGTTCGCTGTTCCACTATTGCCTCCAGTTTGACAGCCAGCTGCATATATTGGGATTCGCTTTCCTGGAGCGCCTGGAATAATTTCTTTTGTTGCGTAATGTCCCGGGCTATTTTGGAAGCGCCTATTACATTTCCGTAGAGATCTTTTACCGGGGAGATAGTCAGGGAGATGTCCAGCAGCTGCCCGTCTTTGGTGACACGCTTTGTTTCAAAATGATCTACCCTGTTGCCGGCCTTGAGCTGCTCAATGATCCGGGGTTCCTCATCCAGCCTGTCGGCCGGGATGATGCGGGTGATAGCTTCTCCTTTCATTTCTTCCGCCGTATACCCGAACAACCTTTCTGCGCCCGGGTTCCAGCTGGTAACTATACCATCCAGCGTTTTACTGATAATGGCATCATCTGAAAATTCCACGATAGCGGCAGGCAGCGCCTCCAGTAGTTGATAATGTACCCCTGCATGTTGCTGCCGGAGTTTTTCCCGGCACATCCGGATAGCTGAAGTTATGTGCGGCAGATAACCATGATAAGCCTTATGTACCGGAACAGCATTGTGAACTACTTCCGCGGCAGGTAAGTGTGCGTGGCCTGCCGGAATGGAGATGGTAAAAATACTTCCTTCTCCGGGGATGCTGCTGATCTGCAGCCCGCCGCCATGCAGGAGGATACCTTCATTTGCAACAGTGAGGCCATCAAGGCTTCGGGGCGGCCCCTGCAATGCAGCATTGATTTCAGACAACAGTCCGGGTGTGATGCCGATACCGGTATCTGCTATTGAAAGTATTACCTGGTTGTTTTCCTGGCTAAGTCTTACCGCCACGCCGCCCTGCAACGTATAGCTAAGCGCATTAGTAAGCAATGATAACAGGATCTGTTCCCAGATGTCCCTGTCTATATAAACATCTTCCGAAACAATCCCCAGGTTAATAACGAGGGTTAGTCCTGCTTCCCGGATCACCGGGTCCAGTTGCTCCAGCAATGTTCTGGTGAAATTACTAAGATCTGTTTTAACAAACGTAGGTGCTTTCCCGTTATACAGGGAAGCTCCGGTGAACAGGATGCCGCTGTCACCGGTATCATCCTTTACAGGCATGCCGTTAAACTGGTAGCAGCTGCCATCCGGCTGCATCAGCCGCAGCTGCGGAGTTATTACAGCCGCTTCAGGGGCAGACCATAAGGCGGGCCATACCGTTGCTGCCGGTTGCCCCATCGACAAAGGATGCTGATGACCAAGTAATTCCCGGCAGGCATCATTATATATAAAGATATTTTCATTGCCCCAGCACAGGAGCATGGGCTGCGCGGATGAAAGTAAAATCTGTATACAGGTCTTTAAACTTTGCGACCACTGGTCTGCTCTCCCTAAGGGAGTAGCGCTCCAGTTAAAAGAACGGATCAGTTCACCTGTTTCACCTCCACCGGGGGGAAACCTACCAGACGCCGTAGCCGGTTCACTTAAAGTTGCCTTTGTCGGGGCATTTATCATTGTACAAAATATATAATCCTAAAATATATGTTGGTTGATCCTTGCTATGGTGATGCCATTAAAATTCCACAATCAACTATAAAACCGTGTAATAAAATGCACAACTATCATTTATTCCGCGCATTCTTTTATCAGGCGGTTGATCGTATTGCCTTTCAAAGAGATCCAGGCCAGGTTCCTGTTAATAGCTACCATTACAGCGGCGGCGGCTACAGTACTTCCAAACGGGGAGGCGCCTGCAATTACCCTGGCCAGCACTGCTCCCGTTATAATTACAATAATCGTGTCGAATCGCCGTGTCTCCACAGGTCAACCGCGACATTTATTTTTCAGGAAATTTTATTTGTTCGTAAGCAGGAGCTGCTTCTATATATCCGAGTGGAGTAAACTGTTTTCCTTCCTGCTCATTATAGGTAATAAAGAAATGTTCTATTTCGCGGATGGTTTGCGCCGACACGGCATCCACTCCCTTATATAATTTTGATAACACCGGCACTGCTATGTACCGGTCGTTCCGGATTACCGTACCATCCCTTTCCTTTTGTTCTGCTTTGATAGCGCCCAGCAAACGGCATTTGATCAGGCAGCCGGGAAAGCCTTTAAATTCGGAGATCACCATCACATCCAGCGGATCTCCATCTGCCCCCTTGGTTCCAAGGATAAAACCAAAATCATAAGGGAACACCATACCGGCGGGTAATAGCTTACTGAGTACAAAAAACCGGGATACAGGGTCGAAATCGTATTTTTCACCACTCCCTCTCGGAGTTTCAATAACAACAGGTAACTCTTTAATGATCATACGCACATTTTGTTGGTCTTGTTAAAAAGGATAAAGAGGACTCAGCTGCGAAGAAACAAAAAAAGGACCAACCGGCCCACATAAGGCATAATGATTGTACCGTAAATGATAAACTTTGTAGCCATGAATACCTTCAGCATACAACTCGACAACCACGAAACAGGGGTTACGCGCCGCGACGAAGATGTGTTCATCGTCCGTCTTCCTGAGAAAACAATTTACCTGGAAAAAAAGCAGGACAACGAAGGAGCCAACCACTGGTTTGAGCAGGGCAAGGATAATGAAACTACTCTCACCGCTAATATAGGAGCCGCCATTGAGAACTGGCTGGCGAAGAATAATTCCTGATCCGCAGGAACATTTTTTTTCACAGTATACTGCCTGCTTATCCTGCAGGCAGTATTTTTATAAAGATCCCTTGTTATAAAAGACAAACAATCCATCTTTGCCGGCTACAATCACATCTTTTCTGCCGGACCCGGTAAGATCATGGGTCACAAAATATAACCCCGCTCCTTTTGATCCATAGCTGATCACCTGTTTGGTGAAAGAAGCGCCGTTCCATTTAAAATAATAGATACCGCAGGGATCATCAGAACCCGGATCATGGTCGTTGTGTGCGCGGTAACGCTTGCCGGTTATCAGCTCCGGCTCATTATCTCCATCTATATCTTCCCACAACATGGTATGGTATTGCGAATTGAAAGGGTCAATAGCATGTTTGATCCATAACCGCCTGTTTGATTTGGTATCTTTCTTTTGCTCGTACCAGTCGAGCCCATAATCATGCCCCTGGCCCACAATGAGGTCGGGCAATCCATCTTTGTTTACATCGGCCACTATTACCGGCACGCTGGCTGTACCGAGATTAAACTCCGGGTGGAAAGTCCAGGCGGCGCTGTAGGGCGATGCCGGCGCTTCTACCCATCCTTCCGGCACTACGAGATCCGTACGGCCGTCGCCGTTAATATCCCCGCTGCCCAGGCCATGCCCCGATTTACGGTCCAGTACTGTATGCGCTGTAAATGCGCCTTTGGTATGATGATATACCACCAGCGGATCGTTGGGCGTGTTGGGAATAATTTCCGGTATGCCGTCGCCATCAAGGTCCCAGGCGCGGGTGGTTTCAATATTGCCGGGAGTGGCGATTACGTGTTCTATCCATTCCTTGTCGTTCCCCGGGTTCTCCTTCCACACCAGTGTTTTTCCAAACCAGCCGCCGGTCAAGTAATCCATGCGGCCGTCGCCGTTTACATCAAACGGAATCGTGGAGAAGTCATCCCAGTACTCGCCAAACTGTTTCACCGGGCCAATGTAATGACGCTTAAAATACGCCGGTCCTTCATACCAGAAAGCGCCGGATACCAGGTCGGGGATCTTATCATTGTTTACATCCATCACTGCCACGGATTCATAACTTTCGGCAGCGATCTGCCGCATTTCAAATTTCAGTGGCGCCGGGCCTTTAGCAGGTTGAGCGGAGGCCACTGCAGTAAGTAAAAATAATCCCGCAACAGGAACAAGGAATTTTTTCATATTGAACAGTTAAACGTGGAGCAGAACAAGATAATGAATACCTGTAATAAACTATCCTGTAGTGTCCTGATGCGTCAGGAAATATCCTACGTTTGGCAGCTCAGGCAGGATCGCGCATCACTTTGATCAGTGCCGCCACCTCTTCATCTTCATAACCCGCAGCCGCCGCTTTCTTAAACAGCGCCGAAGCAAAGGCAGGAAAAGCTGCATTGATACCGGCTTCACGGGCCGTTGCTTCGAGCCGTGCGGTAGCTTCTATGGAAATACGCATGGGACTCTCCGTTACCTGGAAGTTATTGGTATGAATCATATTGCCCTCGTGTTGGAGGAAGTCGCCAAACGTGGGCGTAATGCCAGCTACAATAGCGGCGTACTGATCTACCCCCAGGCCCTCTGACTCGCTGATCCCTGCCCCGTGCAGGAAGCCGATCACCGATCCGTAGATATACGACAGCGTGGCCAGGTCCATTGTAGGGGCAGCGCCAACAGCCGCGCCCAGGTAAGAGATGCCGCCACCAAATACCTGTAGCACGGGCGTGAGCAGCGTGTAGGTGGCTTCCTCTCCTGAAACCAGGAGAGGCGTATCCGGACGGCCCATTTGTGACGGGGCGGCCTGGATGGCGCCATTCATATAGGCGGCGCCGTTATCCTTTGCCCAGGCGGCGGTAAAGCGGGCTTCCGCCGGACTGATAGTAGTGAGCTGTAATAAAGTACGGCCGGAGAGGACGTTTCTTACTGCGGGTGTATCGAGTATTGCCAGTGTGGCGGCCTGGTTGTATACGCAGATAATGGTAACCGGGCTTGCAGCAATGGCCGGTGCGGCATCCGGCGCCAGCACCGCTCCCTTAGCAATAAGCGCCGCTGCTTTTTCCGGGCTGCGGTTCCATACAGTTACTTTATATCCTGCCGCCAGTAAAAGCTGCGCCAGCGTAATACCCATAGCGCCTAAGCCGATAACGGTAACCGCGTTTTCTTTGTTAATCGTTTGTGTCATACATTCAAATTTTATGACACAAACTTCCACAGAACGGCGCAGAGAAAAAATAAGGGAAAAATTATTCCCTGCGGGAATCTTTATTCCCTGTCCGCCAATAATTCTTTAAAATTGTAGAATAATTACCTGTATATGTACGAGAGAAAAATACCTGAAGACCTGGAATGCGGTATTAATGTGAGCATGAAGGTGCTGAGCGGCAAATGGAAAGCCTGTATACTGGACAGTATCAGCAAAGGTGTCCGCAGGCCCAGTGAGCTGCACACCGCCATCAGTAGCGCTGCTCCGAGGGTAATCAATATGCAGCTACGCGAACTGGAGGAATATGGAATGGTATGTAAAAAGATCTTTCCAGGCGCCCCCCTGAAAGTGGAATATTACCTCACGGCCACCGGGGAAAGTATACTGCCGGTGGTGGCCGCCATTGATCAATGGGGACTTACTAACCGTGACCATGTGATACGCATGCAGGAAGCCCTGCAATAATATACTAATTGAAAGCCGCCTCGTCTTCCGGGGAAAAATCGCCTTTTACAAAAAGCAGGGTAAAGCTGGTACCCCTTTCGCGCGCACTCGTTACTTTAATCACGCCGCCATTCTGTTCTGCAAATTCCCGGCAAAGCAATAGCCCGAGTCCCGTGCCCCGCTCACCATCTGTACCATATTCCGGATGCTGGTGGGAAGTGAACAGGGTACTGAGCTGCTGCGGCGACATGCCCATGCCGTGATCCGTAATAGTGATCACCACTTCATCTGTTATCTGCGCTTTTACTTCAATCTGCCCGCCGGTATAACTAAACTTCAGCGCATTACTGAAAAGGTTGCGGAGGATCACCGACACCTGGTCGCGGTCCGCATACAAAGCCGTGGATACAGGTATCTGCAATTCTACCGTAATCTGCTTTTGCTGTATGATCAGTTCAAAGAAATGAAGCACTTCCGTTACCACCGGCGCCAGTAAAAAATGCCGGGGCCGGGTTTGAATGCCTTTCATGCTGCGGGTGCTCCAACGCAATACATTATCGAGCGTAACACCCAGCTGCGCCACTTTTTTGTGCAGCACATCCGCCGCTTCCTCCATATCATCACGGGGATATTGACCTTTCCGGAACATGTCCAGCAGGCTTTCCAGCGTGGCCAGCGGGCTGCGGATATCATGCGCCACTATAGAAAATAGCTTTTCCTTATCCTTGTTCATCGACACTAATGCCTGTCGCTGCTGCTCAATTTCCCGCTGGTAATCCGACTGGATATACTTAAAAAAGCTAAGCGCCACCACTACAAACGATAACGCAATCGCCACGTTCCACCACACCCTTTCCGCCGGCACCGGCGGCGCCAGGTACCACGACCGCGGCATAAATACGATCAGCATAAAAGCTGCGATCACCAACACACTCATGCTGCCCACTATCCACTTGTTGTCGTAAATCAGGATCACGATAAAAAGGATGTTCAGTAAGAAGTATTCCGCCCCGTTATGAAAGTAAACACCGGTGAAAGTATAGATCACAATGCTGATGCAAATAAGCACTATCCTTGCGCTAAGGTACATCCGGTTTTTATGGAGTATCAGTACCAGTACCGAAGTGGTGGTAGTAATGGCATTCAGCGCCGCTAATATGTACCTGCCCTGAATCGTATTTAAAATACAATAGAAAAACATAAAGGGAATACAGGGCAATGAGAGCAAATTCAATAACTTTGTGCGCCTGGATTCTATATAAGGCATAGCAGGATGCACACCAACATTCACAATGTTGTTCCAGTGATATTCGGCTGAACGGTATAGAAATTGCTTGACTCCCTGCAGCATAGATACCGCAAAGATACTTTATAACGTTTGTCAGCAGGATATTTTTTTTAACCGGACGTCCCTTCTTCACACACCTTTTCCCAATTATTTATTTTTTTAATTTATTAAGATGAACAAAAAAGTAAGAGATCACTTTTTTATTGTCACGGGTGGGCCCGGCATGGGCAAAACCGCTATCATAGCGGCGCTGCGCGAACAGGGACATATCACCGTTCCGGAAACGGGCCGGGAAATTATCCGGCAGCAGGTAGCTGCCGGCGAACAGGCGCTGCCCTGGGCCAACCGGCAGGCATTTGCCCGGCTGATGTTTGAGCAGTCGCTGCAGGATTACCTGGAGCAGCCGGCAATCAACCGCCCCGTATTTTTCGACCGGGGTATCGCCGATACCATCGGGTATCTTGAACTATGCGGGCTGCCCGTTCCGGAAGAAATGGAGCGCGCCGCCGCCTTATACCGGTTTAATCCAACTGTGTTCCTCGCCCCGCCGTGGATGGCCATTTATGAACACGATAAAGAACGTAAACAGTCTTTTGAAGAAGCCGTGCAAACTTATGAAAGCATGATAAAAGTCTACAGCCGGCTGGGATACAGGCTGGTAAAGCTGCCTGAAGCCACCGTGGCGGAACGGGTGGCATTTATACTGTCAGTTTCCAGGTGATCTGCGCCGTTGGCGCCAACCCCTTGAAAAATCTGGATGCTGGTTAATACAGCCGGTCAAAAAAGTAAACAAAACAGCCCGGCTTCCCACGGGAAAAAACTATATTTATCCGCCCTCCGCTATCGGGGGCTAAATGGTGAACAATTATCCTGATGACAAAAACGAGTTTCATTCAAAAAATCAGCACCGGATTGTTATGCGGTTTACTCACGCTAACAGTATCTGCGCAGCAAAAACCCAACATCGTTATTATTTATGCAGATGATCTTGGATATGGAGACCTGAGCTGTTACGGCATGAAGAAGATCCGGACACCGCATATCGACCGGCTGGCGCAGCAAGGCGTCCGGTTCAGCAATGCTTATGCAACTTCTGCTACATGTACCCCTTCCCGTTTCGGGATCTTAACGGGCAAATATCCGTGGCGGCAAAGAAATACAGGTATCGCACCCGGCGATGCTTCGCTGATCCTTCCTACGGATCACCGCACCCTTCCGGGCATGCTGAAAGATGCCGGTTACCAGACCGCCGTTATTGGCAAGTGGCACCTGGGTCTTGGCGACGGCGCCAGGATCGATTGGAACAAATCCATCAGCCCAGGTCCGCTGGAAGCAGGATTTACCTATTCCTTTATTATGCCCGCCACCCTCGACCGCGTGCCCTGTGTGTTTGTGGAAGACCACCACGTAGTAAATGCGGATCCTAATGATCCTATCGAAGTAAACTACAAACATAAAACCGGTAACGATCCTACCGGGCTGGAAAACCCGGAAAAGCTGCGCATGCACCCCGATCCCCGCCAGGGACATAACCAAACCATCGTGGACAGCATCAGCAGGATCGGCTGGATGAGCGGCGGCAACAGCGCCCGCTGGAAAGATGAAAACATTGCCGGGATCATTACCCGCAAAGCCATTGACTTTATCGGCAAAAATAAACAGCAGCCGTTCTTTCTCTATTTCGCCAGCGGCGATATCCATGTACCCCGTTACCCCAATAGTTTGTTCCGCGGCAAAAGCGGCATGGGCCTGAGAGGAGACGCAATATTGCAGCTCGACTGGACCGTAGGTGAAATTGTAAAAGCACTGGACAGCCTGGGGCTGACCCAAAATACCCTGATCATTTTTTCCAGCGACAACGGCCCCGTACTAAACGACGGATACCTGGATCAGGCAGCAGAGCTGGCCGGCAACCACCATCCCGCAGGACCTTTGAGAGGCGGCAAATACAGCGCCTTTGAAGCCGGCGCCAGGGTGCCTTTCATCGTTAAATGGCCTGCCGGGATCAAAGCAAAACAAACTTCCAACACACTTATCAGTCAACTGGACCTCTTTGCTTCCTTTGCCCGGTTAACCGGCCAAACCATACAGCCCGATGAAGCGCCTGACAGCTTTGATATGCTGCAACAGCTGCTGGGCAAATCCCGTCAAAACCGCCCCTATTTGGTTACGCATGCCGGCGCCCTCGCCATTATTTCAGGCGACTGGAAATATATATCGCCCTCAAAAGGCGCAAAAATCGACCTGGATGTAAATATTGAGCTGGGCAACGATACAGCGCCACAACTCTACCACCTGGCTAACGATGCCAACGAACAGCACAACGTGGCCACACAATACCCCGACAAAACCCAGGCCCTGGCAGCAGAACTGGACGCGATCCGCCACAAGCCACAAGCCACAAGGTAGATAGGGGCTTACTGCGGATTTTGTCTTTCTCACTGATTACGCTGATTATACTGATTTAGGGATTTGATCACTTTGGATTTAAAATGATTTTGGGAGATATAAGCGGATATTTTCGCTTATATCTCCCAAAATCATTTTAAATCCTTTATAAAATCCCAAAAGTAAAATCAAGCAAATCAGTATAATCAGCGTAATCAGCGGGAAAGACAAAATCCGCTGCATTACTTCGCATGGCTGGCACGATAATGTTCCAACAGGAGGTCCCCGCCAAAATCGTTTTTCATATCCCGCACGATGGTGTGAATGTGGTTGGCGTTATTCTGTGTGTTATCGTATTCAATAATGAGGCCCGGTCCCTGAATACGGTAGTAGCAAGGGTTTCCCAACGCATGTACCGTACTTCCCGCCCATGTAAACCATAAATTATCCAACCCATCTTTCTGAATATCCTTCAGCATTTTATCGGCAAACAATTTGGTAAAACGATGTACATACACATTAATAAGCCCCAGTAACAGCTGCTGATGCGCGGCGCTCAGCTCTTTAAAACGGATACCTTCCGGATGTGCAATCATCGCGTTACGGCTGTTGCCTGTAATGATTTCCGCCGGCGCCTTAGTGGTTACCAGCGCCTTCTGTAACTCCTCCGGGGATAAGGCATGCAGGAGATCAAAGGCCAGCGTTGTTTCTTCTCTCAATACCTCTTTATCTTTTTGCGGTCCTTCCAGCACAATAGCAGGATTAGCGCCCAGGAAAGCCGGGGTGCCCGCTACCAGTTCTTTTTTATCTGCCGAAAAATTAAATGCCACATGATGCCCTTCAAACCGCCAGCCCCAGATAGTATTGGCGGCAGGTACCCCAAAAATGGTCAGGAAGTATTTGCCGGGATCGCGGTAGTGATCGTTTTCTTCCCGGTGCTCCAGTTGTTTCAGCACCAGGTCCAGCTGCATAATATCATTCACCTTCTTCACGGTAGCTTCGCTTAATGCGGTGCTCAACAAAGCCATGAGCGCTTTGCGCTGCGCGGGGTTCAGCTCATTTACAGAGATACCCTTCCGGTCGTCACGGGGCACATAAGCAAAATGATAGCGTTCCCCGGTATCAAAAGGATACAATGTTTGCGCCTGCTGCGCTTTACTCAGCAACCGGATAAACTGATTGGCTTTCTCCGGCATCTCCTGTGCCCGGAGAAGCCCGGTGAATGCGCAACAACTAATAATGAATAACAGGAACGACCGGTGCATAAGCAGCAATTTGAATAACGTGGAAAATAATAACAGATAAATATAATCGATCAGCAACGATTCTGCAACCTTATCCCCGGATGAAAAAATCAAAAAAATGATTAATTTAGAAGGATACCCCTTATACATAACATTATGCCGGCGAAAAACCCTGTTAAATTAACCGTATCCGACTTTATTCACAACCGCGTAGTGATAGAGGAGCTGGAGAGTTTAAAGGAAACCTTTGATCCTGCCGCCAGTGGTGGCAAACCTCTGATCGTATCTGACGTACTCGATGCCGAAGGGCATCAATATGTAAACCTGGTACAGAAAGGTGGTGGCGTATTTGGTATTGCCCTCGTAGGATATACTTATATCCTGGAAGAAATGGGTATCCGGTTCCTCCGGTTGGCCGGTACCAGCGCGGGAGCCATCAATACGGCCCTGATCACGGTGATTAAAAATAAGTCCGATAAAAAATCCGCGGAAGTACTGCAGGCCATCTGCGACCTGGATTTTTTTTCGCTGGTAGATGGACATCCTGCAGCACGCACACTGATCAAAAATTTTATTACCCGGAAAAACTATATTGATAAAGCCAAAAACAAACTGTTAGTGGTACTGGCGGCATTTGCATTGCTGATAGCCGGAGATGTAGTGCTGGTGGGACTAAGCAACAAATACCCCACGCTGTACGTATGCACCGGTATCTGTTTTATCCTCAGCGGATTTTTATCGCTGGTGCTTGGCATCGGTATTTCCTATGTGATCGACCTCTTTAAACGGTTGAAGAATTCAGGATACGGAATAAATCCGGGAGATGTTTTTTATGACTGGATCAAACGGCTGCTGCGGGAAAACCAGGTGACCACGGTGAGCGATCTGAATAGAAAAGCTGCCATCTGCCCGGCGCTGCAATTGCGGGTGCCCAATCAAAGCGGGCTGGAAGAACTGAAAGGAGACGTCACCTTTATTGCCTCCGAACTGGTTACCCAGAATAAGATCCAGTTCCCGGCCATGTGTTCCCTGTTCCGCACCGATGTGGATACCCTCTCTCCCGCAGGATTCATCCGCGCGTCGATGTCCATCCCCCTCTTCTTTGAATCTTATATGATCAATGATATTCCGGCAGACGATATCCGGATCAAAGACGCGTGGAAAAAGTTTTTCGGCATCACACAGCCGCCTTCCACTGCCCGCTTTGTAGATGGCGGTATCCTGTCCAATTTCCCGATCAGTATTTTTTTCAATGCCAATGTAACGGTACCGAGACTACCATCATTTGGGATTGACCTGGACGACAGCAAGCCGGCGGACAAACAGGAGAATGCCTTCAGCTGGTCGCTCACCGGGTATTTCGGACGCATGTTTAATACCATCCGTAACTACTACGATAAAGATTTCCTGCTTAAAAATGAAGTGTATCAGCGCGGGGTGGGGAAAGTGGATATGTCGTCCGACCAGTACAACTGGCTGAACTTCTTCCTGTCCGATAAAGATAAAATAGACATGTTCGTACTCGGCGCCAAAGCTGCCTGTGAATTTCTAAGAAACTTCGACTGGGATACCTATAAAAACGACCGCACAGATCTTCAAATCCAACTCAAAAAATAAATATGGAACCTGTTATTGCAAATGCCTGGTGTTGGTTATGTTTTTCTGCAGCCCTGTTGCTGCTCACCGCTTTTATTATGCTCCGGCAGGCACGGCACTTTTATCTCCTGGATGTAGTGGTGCGCAAATTCAGCATCATCGATCTGCAGTTTCCGGCTTCTTCCAAAGAAATTCCGGAGCTGATCAAAGGCATCTATGCATTGCCGGCGCCGCAGCAATCACGCACGCTTGCTGCACTCCGCGGACAATTGTGGGTCGATTTCCTTTTTATGCCGGCCCTTTATGGAAGTATCTTCCTGCTGTGCACACAGGTAGCCAATAAAATGACGCCTGCCGGCGAAATATTCTTTGAATGCCTGGCATGGCTCCAGCTCATTGCCTGGTTGTTTGATGCAATGGAAAACGGCTATTTGCTGAATAAAATAAAACCGGATGTAACGCCCTCCACGCCTGAAGTACACAAGGCATATCAGCAAATGGTGTTTGCCAAATGGCTTCTTTTACTAACCGGTATCGTATGCGCCTTTTCCGCGTTGTTGTTTTTCTGGGTGTCGGGGAAATATGAAACGCGGTCGCTGCATTACCTGTTGATCCTTGTGGGAGAAGGGATCGTATTTGTTATAGCGGAGGTAATAGCAGGCAGGCGCAAAGCCCCCGAAGATGCAGCTCCCGTAGTATAACGGGTGTTATTAAGATGTAAATTTATTTAACCATTCCACGTTTCACTTTAATTCCCATGAACACGATGCAATCCAGAAGACATTTTATTAAAAACGCAGGTATGGGTCTTGCAGGGATCGGGTTTCTTCCCGTGCTGGGCCCTATCGGTCAACTATGGCGCCCTTCCGTACTGCTGCCCCATGCCCTTCCCGAATCGCAGGGAGTATCATCCGCCGGAATCCTTTCTTTTATCGAGGCCGCCAATGCCTCCGGCATCAGCTGGCATAGCTTTGTTTTATTGCGGCACGGGCATATTGTGGCAGAAGGCTGGTGGAATCCTTATGCGGCGGAATTTACACACTCGCTGTATTCCCTCTCCAAAAGCTTTACCAGCACCGCCATCGGCATGCTGGTAAAAGAAGGCAAACTGGATATCCAAAGCCCCGTCGTTTCATTTTTCCCTAAAGACGTACCGGCTAACCCGTCTCCCAATCTCCGGAAAATGACGGTGAAGCACCTGCTTACCATGAACACCGGCAATGGCGCAGATACCCTGCCACCAATGCTTAAATCAAATAAAACCTGGGTACAAACTTTCCTGGAACAACCCGTAGACTTTGAACCCGGCGCCCATTTCCTGTACAATACCGGCGCCACCTATATGCTGGGGGCGATCCTTCATGCCGTTACGGGGCAAACGCTGGAGCAATACCTCGCTCCCCGGCTGTTTGAGCCGCTGGATATTACCGGGTACGACTGGGAAACCTCTCCACAGGGGTTGAATACCGCCGGATACGGCCTCCGTGTTAAAACAACAGACATCGCAAAACTGGGGCAGCTATATCTGCAAAAAGGAAAATGGAATGGTAAAACACTACTCACCGAAAGCTGGGTAAAAGATGCCACTGGTTACCAGACCTCCTCACAGCAAGGCAACGGCGACTGGGCCCAGGGATATGGCTACCAGTTCTGGCAATGCAGGCATGGCGCCTACCGCGGCGACGGCGCCTTCGGTCAGTATTGCATTGTAATGCCCGATAAAGACGCCGTGCTGGCAGTGACCAGTCAAACCGCCGACATGCAGCAATCCCTTAACATCATATGGGAACACCTGCTGCCCGCACTGCACGAAGGTGTGCTGCCGGATAATCCTTCGGAACAGGCCGCACTGAAAACAGCACTGGCGCGTTTAGCCCTGCCCGTAGTAACAGGCAACACTGCCAACGACATAGCTTCCCGGTACCAGCACAAAATATGGACACTGGATAAAAACGATTTTAATGCCGCCTCCATGCAGTTCGACTTCTCACCGGCCGGTTGTACCTGGACCACCCAAACAACCGAAGGCATTGCCAGTATCCGCTTAGGCTGGGAAAAATGGATACTGAATAAGGAACGGCAGCTTTATAAATTTCCTGAAATAGGATTGAACCATCAGCCCACCAAAGTAGCCGGCACCGCTACCTGGATCAACAACAACACGTTGCAGCTGAACCTCCGCTTCGTGGAAACGCTGCACGGCGACAGGATTCAATGCGTATTTGAAGGAGATAAATTAACCGTTACGTTCCTCGATAGCCTGACTGCCATGTCCGCGGGCAAGGCCGATAGCCGGAAACCATTGAGTGGCGTTATGAAGGGTTGAGCCGGGTATGTTGCTCATGCCTGATAAAAGATTGATCCCGCTTTATGAGCGGATTTTTTTATTGATCCATTCAATCTCACAATTGTCGCAAATCGCCCCTAAGAATGTCGTTTAAACAGACCTTCCCTCTTCAGCAACAGCGCTATCTTTATCTTACAAAATCATATTCATATGGCAACTGTAAAAGAAGCACCCGCAAAAGGCAAGCTGAACAAGCAGTTTAGCGCAACACTACAAAAAAGTCCCAACGCCGGAGGTTGGACCTACGTGATATGGCCTGATTCGGTGGCCTTTTTTGGCACCCGTGGCCTGGTAAAGGTAAAAGGCACTATCGACAACCACCCTTTTCAGAGCTCGTTTATGGCCCTGGGAGATGGCACCCACAAGCTTCCTGTAAAAGTGGAGCTAAGAAAGCTACTTGGGAAAGAAGCCGGGGATGCCGTAACGGTGAAGCTCACCGAACGGCTTTGAGGGGTAGCGACGGCGAGGAATTTTTAACGGACCCAGGCGGCCTTAGTGCATTCATAGTGCATTGATAGTGCATGAGGAGTCCATGAGGAGTCCATGCGAACAGTATTGATAGTGCATGGATAGTCCATGATATACGCAAGTCCGAGGTATTGGCGAAGCATCCGGGAAGTAACAGGAATATTGGGCTTCATCTACTTCAACACCTCCCAGATCACCTCCCCGATATTCCCGCTGGGCACCTGGATATTCAGCAGCGCCGCCACAGTAGGCGCAATATCCGTCATACCGGTGGTACGGTAGGTTTTGCCGGGCTTAATCCCCCAGCCCATCCATACAAGCGGGATATGTGCATCATAAGGATACCACAGGCCATGCGTAGCGCCGCTGCGGCCACCATCTTTCCAGCCGGCCTGTATCAGCAGGATCACATCGCCGCCGCGCTGCTTATTGTAGCCATTTATCAGCATGGTGCGTAACGGCTCATGCAAAGCGGCCGTACCGAGGTCGTGTAAACTAACGGCGTCGGCTATACCGGGAGTAGCTTTCAGCTTCTCTATCACCAGTGTTATTACCTGTTGCAGCGGAATGTTCCGGGCGGCAAAAGCGGGCCGGTTGAGATATAGCTGGTAAGCCGACAAAGCTACTACACCTTTTGCCACACCAAATTGCTCCGCGATAGCGGTGTTAATGTCTTTCAACACAACATCTGCATCCAGCAAACCGGTTGGCAGCCGGTGTGTTTCAAGGAAGCCGGGCGACTGCGACACACCATGATCAGCGGTGATAAAATAGAGATAGTTTCCTTTGCCGAATCGTGTATCGAGATAGGTGAAGAATGCTTCCAGGTCTTTATCAAGTCGCAAATAAAGATCTTCTTCTTCAATAGAATTAGGGCCAAACTGGTGGCCAACGGCATCGGGAGAAGAAAAGCTGACGGCCAGAAAGTCTGTTTCCGTACCGGCGCCAAGCGCGTACCCTTCTATGGCTGCTTTGGCAAAGGCAAAAGTAAGTGTGTTGCCATAAGGAGTGGTACGTATCGAGTTCTTTTCCCTGCCGGTGAAGGTATGCGGAAACACCGGCGCCTTTTCATGACCAAATGATTTCTCATAGTCTTTATTATCCGCATCGCTTTGCGTGTAGCTGGTGATGGGATATAATGTTTCCCAGCCTTTGTCCAGGTATTTCACCGGGAGCTGTTGTTCATTAAAGCGTTGCGCCCATTCGGGTAGCGCCTTCATGTAATAGCTGCTGGAAATAAAGTTGCCCGACTTGCCATCATACCAGAAAGCTGCATTGGCCGTATGTCCCCCAGGAAGAATAGAGGCCCTGTCTTTCAACGCTATGCCTACCACTTTGCTTTTAAAATTGGTGGCCAGCCGCAGCTCATCTGTTACGGTAGAAACAAGGAGATTGCGGGGCGACATATTCCCCGCTTTCCCTTCTGCGCCTACCGTGGTTTCGGTGCTGTCTTCCGTGCAGTACATGGATCGCTGCAACTCCCGGCTGTACCAGTCGTTGTCCACGATGCCATGCACTGCGGGGCTGCTGCCGGTGTATACAGATGTATGTCCGCAGGCAGTTACCGTAGGCGCGTAGTTGATATACGTTTGTTCGCATTTAAAACCTTCGCGCAACAGGCGCTTAAAGCCGCCATTCCCATATCTCGCGGCGTAGCGGTACAGGTAATCCCAACGCATCTGGTCTACCATCATGCCTACCACAATCCGGGGTTTGGGTGCGGGCGACTGCGCCGCTGCAGTCACCGCCAGTATCAACAGGATGCCTGCTGTATAAAGTTGTTTCATACTTTTAAATTATTCTAATACTTTCAGGTAACGCGCCATCCAGTAGGGTAACAAAAATTCATCTCCTGCCAGCTCGGATTCACCGTTGCCGCCACCATCCAGGGTAAAGGCGTTGGCGTTATGACGGTGTACCGGCTGTTCATCCAGCGGCAGCAGCACTTCGGTATATTGATGCCGGAAATTTGGCGGAAGGAGTGTAATATCTTTACGGTTAGAATTGGTAATTTTCCAGGTGATCAGGTCCATCGGGAAAGTTTGCAGCCACCAGGTAGTGGCAGATGCGTCGTAATCTCCTGTGGTGGCCAGCGCAATCAGGTTCCATACGGCGTTCTTTTCCGGTTGCTCCACTTCCCAGTGGTTACGGATAGCGCCTTTATATTGTGCCTTCAGCTCATCGGTGAATGCATATTTATACAACACCCAATAAGTAAGAAAAGCCATTTCATCATCAGAATGATTCCAGCCGCCCATTCCCATATCAATTCCCTGGTGCTGGTATCCTGGTGTTGGTTTGATGGTACGGTAGTCGATCTGTATATTTTTCAGATAGCCGTACCTGTTAAGCAATTTATACGCTTCTGTTTTATATTTCTCTTTGCCTGTTAATTTATACGCCAGCTGTAAACCCGCAATGATGGTAGTGCTGCCCAGTCGCCGGTCGCCGATGGTAGTCGGGTACCAGTTGATGTACTCAGGGTTCCAGCGGGCCCAGAGTGTAGGTTTATTGTCGATATCCACCATCGTATACTTATGATCTACAATGTGCGTCATGATCTTATCAATAAAATCAGTGACCCGCTTCTTTTCTTCCGGTGTTTCTGCCACCATCTCATTCAGTACCGCGGTGATCCAGATATAGGCTACATATTCATCGCTGCTGGTATGTCCTTTCCACTCCCATTCGGGATCAGGTGAATCGCGCCATCTTTCAGGATCAGAATTTTTATAGCCTTTTCTTTCAAATGTGCGGGAAGGAAATCCTGTTAACTGGTTGATCGATAAAATTCTTTCAAATGCTTCAAAAGCTTCCCAGGCATATCTTTTAGCCATTGGCTCATGTGTAACCGCATACCGGAAAGCCTGGCTGCCGAGATAAAAGCTGCTCCATAAACCATCATTATCGGTATCCGCCATTTCAGCTGATCCTACGTCTCCGGGAGGATTCAGGTGGAGGTTGGCGATGAAGCCATAGCGGATGTGCCGCTCGCGGATCTTGCGCTCAAAGAAGGCAGTTTTCTGCGCGAGTGTTTGTTGTATAAAAGCAATTTTATTAAGACCGGTACCGGTTAATACATACACATCACCGTGGCTATCGGCAGCCATACTTTTCACCACATCCTGATCCAGCCAGCGTTTGGATGCGAAGTAACGGTAGGCGCCGGAATCGGTGCGCATGAAAGCGCCCGCACCGGTGCCTGCCCAGATGTGCCCATTAGTTACCAGCAGCTCATTGATAACGGGAACGGGTACACGCGTTTGCAGCGACATACTGGTATCACCGCTATTGCGGTTAATACCATAATAGCCGTTAGCTGTACCAAGCAGGATATCGCTTCCTTTGAAAGCCATAGCTGTAGCATCCTTCACCGTATGTACCGGTACAAAACGATGATCCTTCAGTACATAAACGGCTTTATTGGTTAAGATAAAGAAAGTGCCTCCGTTAGCTTCCATCCGTTGCACGCCTTCAGCAATAAGTGGCAGCTCCTCCAATTTTCCATTGTTGCCAATAGCCAGTGCGTTGCTACCAGACAATAACATACGACCGGCAGCATCTACCGCCACCCGGTTAAATTTCCCCTGCGGGAGATTGATATACGGGATGCCTGCATAACCATTGGTCAGGCATTTGTCTGCATAGAGATAATATAGATGACCGCTCCCTTCCTGCGTAGTAACATCTACGGGGATCTTCTGTGCCAGCGGGCGGAAACGCAGATCGCGCACCAGGTCGTTTCCGCTGAGGCGATAAAAGCCCTGCTTCGTGAGCACCTGTACGTTATCGTTATAATCGGTGATCACTTTGATCAGCTCCAATCCCTGCGGAACGTTGTACTTAACGGAAACCGCCTGCGTAAAAGGCAGGTCGGACGTGGCACGGGCGGAGCACGACAGTAGCAGGGCCGCCGCCAGGTAAGCTATTTTTTTCATTCCAATAATTTTATAATTTAATGAGCCACACTTCTGTAACCCTTGAATGTTGTCGCCAGTTAAGATGTTCTTCATCGATATTATCCCATGTCAGCAGCAGGGTGCCGCTTTTACTGATAGCTGCGGGTACAGGAAATTCCTTTATCTCCCCTATTCCTTTGTTATAAAGAGATGGCTTGAGCAATACGCCATTCGCCCGTAGCAGGCTTTCACCATATCCTGTTATTCTTACAACGTAGTGTGCAGTAGTATCGAGGTGATCATAACGCATGGCAGAAGGCCAGCGCAGGCTCACCATCCACGACAACCGCTTGCGGCTGTAACCACTCTCCCACCAGTCGAAGCCCGGCGTATCACTGCGGCGCATCAGCGGATCGGTATGCAGGTCTTCCCTCCGGACTACATGCGGCGATTTCGATACATTGCCGATATCATCGTAGAAGCTGCCTGGCCCGGGATTTTCCCATCTCCCTAAAGTATCCAGCGCCTTACGCTGCTCCGCCAACGGAAGCGTTTTGATATAACGGAATTGATCTTCCAGCCACCAGCGGTTATTTAACGGCCGGTCCAGGAAATCCAATACCGCCCCTCTTTCCGGCCCGGCGGCTTTATACTTGGCCACGCTGGTTTGCAGGGATACCGATTTATACAGCTCATCGCACAACGCCACAATACGCTCGCGCCATTGCGGCATTACTCTTTTATCTGCCTGTTGCAATATCTTTTCTGCATTGGCCATCTCATTGCCCTTATGTTCCAGCAGGGTGCGGTTTACCTCCGCTTCCAGCGCGGCTTCCCGGATGGCGCGCTCACGGGTATACGCATCGTAATAAGCTCTTAACAAACACATCTGCCAGCGCCAGTTGCCGGACAATTCTGCGTGTAGCCGTTCCTGTTGCTGCCACAGTGTAAGCGTGGCCGTTATACTGCCATTCTCCGCCACGGGGCCTTCCCAGTTCTTTTCCAGCGCGAGGATGCCATCTGCTATCAGCTCCGGTGACGCGGAAGGGAAAAAGTAATTGGCGTACTGGATCATCATCTCCCGCACACCGGCCTGGCTGTTCCAGCCCAGCATACTCCAGAGCATTTTATTGATATCGTCGTGCGCGCCGTCGGAGTAGCTGATGAAGCCATCCATATCAGGCGCAATAAAACGGTAGACGTTGGCATAATATACCGGCTGCGGGTTCACCGGCTCACGGCCAAGGCTAAACGCAAATGCCGGGTCCCACCACACTACGGGATAGTCGCAGCGAACGGTATGGGTGATATCCGGGTAATGACGGATCTTGTATTGCGGCGGCAGAGACGCCCGCGTATCTTCCAGCGAAGGACTGGAAGGCCCCACTACGATGCCTCCCAGCCACAATGGTTTGTGTTGATGGATATAAGAATAAACGAATGCGCATTCCGTGGAATCGTAGCCTTGCAGCGACAACCAGATAGCGGCCTTCGGGTGATACTGCTTTAACGGAACGGCTAAGTCCTCCAGCAACGGCAGCACCAGCTGCGGCGCATTGTTACCGGGATCGCCACCGGGGAAGAACACCGCATCCAGCCGCACCGATTCGCGGAACAGCGTATCAAACTGCATCAGGAAATGGTGTCTCTTAGTAGTATCCTTCAGATCAAAAGTAGCAGGTGTCCATACTGAAAAATCCAGGTCGTATTTTTTACAGTACCCGCTGATCCGGCGGGTCATCTCGTTAGAGGAAACGGTGAAATGCGGCGATGCCGGCATAAACGGAATGGCCTCTATACTGTTAGCCCCGAAGATGGCCAGGTCGCGGATATACTGCTCATATTGTTCCGGCGTCCATCCGTCGTAAGAGTTAGCCAGGTTGCGGTAACCGATCTGGTGACCACGGATCCCCTTTTCAGGTGTGGCATCTGCATTGATCACCGCTGGCAACACTGCCTCCTTTTGCTGGTACTGCATGATACGCAGCAGGTAGCCTGCGCCATATAACAAACCGCGGGGGCCATCTCCTTCTACGAAAATAGTACGACCTGTGGTGCGGATATGATAAGACTCCTTGTTACATTTCTTTGTTTGAAAGATGATCACCCTCCCGTTTTCCGGAGCCCGCGCGGTAATGGGCCATACGAGACCAGTACGGCGTTTCACTTCTTCCTGTAATACCTGTGCGGCGATCTGCTTATCTTTCGATACAATCGTCACCTGTGCTGTACAAAGTTGCGGAATGAAAAATAATATGATAAGGAATCCTCTCATTATTTCATAAACTGATTAGTAGAAAAAGGAATAACAGGACGGTTATTTCATTTTATTCTTCAGGAGATTTTCTCCGTTGGCTTGTTTCTCCAGGTCAAAGGCATCATACAATTCGCCGGTAGTTGTATAGGCGCGGAACGATACCATCTTTGGTTTTACATCTACTACCTGGAATAGCTGGGTATAAGAGCCGGTGCGGGTCATCCACGGCTGTGGATCTATCTCCGACATTTTGGGCCCGCTTACAGACACCACGTATACCGGTCCTTTGTTGCCATCCCGCCCGCGGGCATAGGTGTGGTCATGCCCCTGCAATACGAGGTCCACTTTATACCGGTCGAATAGCGGCTTAAAGTTTTCACGCAGCCGCTCATTGTTCCGGCTCTTCTTGGTAGACAGGACCGGGTGGTGGAACGTGATGGCCGTCCACCGGTTGGGATTGTTTTTCAGCAACTGTTCCAGCCACACCTTCTGACGGGCGAGTAACGTATCGGATATTTCCACCTCCTGCGAGTTGAGTGAAATAAAACGCATGCCCTGTACATCTGTATAGTAGCAGGTTTCCTCCAAACCCGCCGGACCGTTTTCCGGCAAGGTAAACTGTGGTCGCCAGAAGGCAGAAGGTACATCCTTACCTGCAGCGTTTTCGTAATATTCGTGGTTACCCGTGGTCATCATACCAGGAACGGTGCTATGAATAAAGCTGCCTGCTTCAAACCATTGCTGCCATTCGTTGTTATTATTGCCACGGTTCACCAGGTCGCCCGCGTGAATGATGAGGCGTGCATCCGGCGCCACCGACCAGGCTTTGCGGATTGTTCTTGACCACATAGAAAGAATGTTGGCCTGCGCATCTCCCAGGTAAATAAATGAAAAGGGTTCGCCCGGCAATCCTGCTGTACGGAATGAAAACCATTCACTCCAGTCGTTCCCCTGCCCTACGCGGTACACGTAGTTGGTATTGGGTTGGAGGCTGTCGAATGTAAAGTGATGATACCGTACCGGTAAGGAATCTGCGAAAGGCGGTGTTGTAGCCGCGGTATATCGTACAGCCGTTGCCGTGAAACGCGGATCGGCAGTAGCAGGCGCCAGTTCAGCATAACTAATAGCTGCATCCTCACTGGTTCTCCAGGTAACTGCCGCTGAGCGGGAAGGGTTTGCCGTTACATTCATTACAATCCTGTCGGGTCGCAAACGCTGGGCATATGCTTGCTGTAAAAAGCAGGTGGCCAGCAGCCACCCGCTTATCAGTATTTTCTTCATAGCTTTTACTTCAGGTACCACATCAGCGTGGTTTGTTTATCTGCTCCAAATACGGTGAGTGCTTTCTGGTATTGTTCTTCATTGGTATCTCTTTCGCCGGTAGGATAAATATATCGTTTAGGCAGCACCGTAGTAGACGACATGGGACCGAGCACAAACTTAGGCAGGCCCGTACGGCGGTTATCAAACCATGCTTCCGCGCCTTTCAGGAAACCGGCAATCCACTTCTGACCGATGAGCTGTTCCAGGGTACCATTGTATTTTACAGACGCCTGGTTGAAATAACCGGAATCAATGGCAGCCTGATCTACGCCATAAAATTTCATGTTGGCATGGATGCCGTCATAGTAGAGACTTTCCGCTGTTTTACCCGGCACGGTTACTTTACCCGCCTGCACACATTCTGCGAGGATGAAACACACTTCTGCATAAGTGAGCATGCTGGCTTTTAACATATCTCCCTTAGTGCTGCTGAACAAAGAAGAAAGACGGGAAATATGATACTTACCGCCATTATAGTCATAAGGTGCAGGAATCGCATTGGGTACGCCTACATAAGGATTGGGATCTGTTGTCCATTCTTTCAGCGAATCCACCCGTGCTATCCATACCTTCAGGCGGGGATCATTGCGTTGTAACAAAGCATCTACAATTTCTTTGCTGGGCTTGCGTTTATCGAATTCATCAAAGGAACTTCCCTGCGGGCTACCCGGCCAGCTATTGGCCGCTACAGCGCCCTGGTAAATGATTTCCGCGTTATCTGCATTGCTTTCAAAAATGGGATATTTACTTTTGTCATTCAGGATCTCCTGCATCTCTGTGAATGCAGTGGGATAGTTTTTAGAAATGCGTAACAACATCCGCAAACGGAGCGAGTTGGCAAATTTGCGCCAGTTCAGCGGTTCTCCCTTGTACATCACATCTGCCGTAGCATCTACCTTATCGGTGATAGTGGCCAGCTCATTATTTGCTTCTTTCAGCGTTTGCAATAAAGCCGGGTATACGGTTTGTTGCGGATCATACTTAGGATGCGCCAACGTTTGGTTCTTCAGTTGCAACGCCTCGCTGTAAGGGATATCGCCAAACAGATCAGTGACATACGCAAAGTTAAAAGCCTCCAGTACCTTGCCTACAGACACATATTGCGGTACGTTCAGCTTCTTCGCCAGATCCATCATTTCCCGGTTGGACGACAGCTTTGAATAATAGCTATCCCAGCTTTGAGGCCCCCAGTCGAACTTATCATTTCCCTCATTGCGCACCATCGTAATATAACGGCCGGCGGAAGCAGGTTCATCAAAGTAAGCCTCCTTCTGGTAATCATAAGCGGTATTGATCAACACGGAGGATAACAGGAATTCAGGATTGATCACTTCCGATTCATTCGGATTCACATTGAGATCTTGCAGTCCTTTTTCGCAGGAAGCAAAAAGAACACCAAAGATCAGTATCAGGTATTTAAAAGGCATGCGTTGCATAACCATACAATTATTGGTTTAGAAATTAAAACCTACTTTAGCGCCAAAAGAACGGGTGTAAGGCAATCCCCAGCTGGCTACTCCCGGAGAGAAACTACCGTTGGAGATCGTCATTGCTGTTTCCGGATCGTAACCTTGTTCTGCAGCAGTCCAGGTAAACAGGTTGCGTGCAATCAGTGATACGCTCAGATTTCCCAGTGGCAGCTTACCAAGTGTTTTCTTTGAAAAGGTATAGGTAAGAGATGCTTCCCGGAGCTTTACATAGCTGGCATCGAAAGTAGACCGGCCATTGAAACTCCAGTAGTATTCACCATAGTAGTTTTCCGGATCGGTAACCTTATCATTGAGTTTGTATTTACCATTTCCGTCATCTACATAACCGAAAAGGATCATGCCATCTGTACGGTTGTTACCATCATCATCTTTCCAGGCCAGGCCACCACTCTTCGGATCACGACCCGGAACCGTGGTTTGTGTACGGCCATCGCTCAACAGGTTCTTTGCCACATAAGAGAAGAAATTGCCTCCCTGGCGCCAGTCGATCAGCACATTCAGTGTAAATCCTTTGTAGGTAAAGGTGTTGTTGATACCCAACATAAAGTCCGGGTTATAGTTACCTATCTTTACATAATCATTTAACTGCTGGTAACCACCTTCATCACTCAATAAAGGCTGTCCTTTAAATTCCCCATCCGGTACAGTAGCCCAGGTTTGCGCATACATATCTCCCATTTCAGCGCCTTCTTTTACGAGGAAGCGGATCCCTTCAGCACTGCCTAACTGGTAATTGCTCACGCCATCTATCAGCTTCAGCACTTTATTACGGTTACGGGTATAGTTTAATTGCAGATCCCAGCGGAAAGGCCCTGCTAGCGGTGTTGCGTTCAGCCCGATCTCAATACCTCTGTTCCTGATCTTACCGGCATTGGTCACCATGTTGGAATAACCGGTGGCCATTGTTACCGGTATCTTGATGATCTGGTTGCGGTTCACCGTGTTATAGTAGGTAAAGTCAATGCCGAGTCTTCCTTTCAGGAAACGAACATCAGCCCCAAATTCATGCGAGGTGGCAATCAGTGGTTTCAGCCGGTTATTTTTCAGCACATTATTGATGTTTGCCAGTTTCGTTTTATCCCAGTCCTGACCGAAGCTGAAGGTGTTGTACAAATTATAGGGATCGGTATCGCCGCCCACCTGCGCCCAGTTGGCACGGATCTTTGCAAAAGACAACACATCCGATTTAATACCCAGCATATCTGATACAATGAGGCTCAGTGAAGCCGAAGGGTAGAAATAGGAATTGTTGCCGGCGGGCAGGGTGCTGGACCAGTCGTTACGCGCTGTCAGATCCAGGAATGCATAATTGCGGAAGCTCACCTGTCCCATACCATATACGCTGTTGATCCGTTTGGTATACCTGCTGGAAGTATTCGATACCGAACCGGCTTTAGCATTAGCAATATTGTATAACCCTGGTATCACCAGCGCTTCTGCTTTCTGACTGGAACCTTTGCCGGTTTGGTTCATACGGTTGGCGCCTGCGGAAACAGATACAAAGAAATCGGAGTTGATATTCTTTTTATAACTCAACAGGAAGTCGGTATTCTGTTCCCTGAAAAATTCTGTTTCAAAAGCATACGCACCGGTTGGACTCTTTATTGCACTGAAAGGACGTTTACTTTCACGGGTTTCAGAGTAGAGGTCCATACCGGTACGGCCCATCAGCGACAGGTCTTTCGTGATCTGGATATTCAGTTCCACGTTACCTGTCATACGATCACGGTCAAACCCGTTGATGAATTCATATGCCACCAGGTAAGGGTTATCAGTAGATCCGGGCACATGTGAAAACTGCTGCAGTCCTTCTTTACCGGGCAGCCAGTAGTTGCGCAGCTGCCTGATGTCTACGTTCGGCGTAGTGGTATATACGATGTTACTCACGCTTCCCCGGTTAAAAGTAGGCCGGTTGCCGCTGCTGTTTTTCGTATAGCCGATATTGGTGCTCACCTTAATATTGGGATTCAGATTATATCCCGCTGCGAGGTTGAGCGTATTTCTTTTCAGGTCGGTATTTGGAATGATGCCTTCATTTTTCAGGTTGGTAAACGACAGGCGGAAGTTACCATCCTTGTTATTGCCGGTGATGGCAATGTTATTGGTGAAGGTAGATCCGGTACGGAAAAAATCTTTATGCCGGTCGGGGTAAGATACCCAGTCGGTCGGGATGGGTTGTCCGTTCGCATCCTTAGGGCTGTTCCACTGTACATGTTTGGTACCGATGTCCAGTCGCGGTCCCCAGGAAGCATCAGAAATCGTTTCATCAGAACCTTCGCGGTCGCCGGAACCAAATTCATTCTGGAATTTCGGAAACAGCCAGGGCTGGTCAAACATCGCGCTGGAGTTAACGGAAACGCCTAATCCTTTGGTAGTACCTGAGCCGGATTTGGTGGTGATGAGGATCACGCCGTTGATAGCGCGGGAGCCATATAAAGCGGAAGCGCTGGCGCCTTTCAGTACAGAGATGCTGGCGATATCATCCGGGTTGATATCCGAGATGGTGCTGCCATAATCCACTACTACCTGTCCTACGGGTTGTTTCGGGTTACGTACGGCCGGTGCAATGGGAATACCATCCACTACATACAAAGGCTGGTTATAGCCTTCCATGCTGCTTTGGCCACGGATGGTTACCAATGAAGTACCGCCCGGATCAGAGCTGGTGCTCCTTACGTTTACGCCGGTTACTTTACCGGCTAAGGCGTTGGCAATGTTCACTTCTTTTACGGTGCTTACCTGGTCGCCTTTCAGCGTGGCAATAGAGTAGCCGAGTGCTTTCTCCTGGCGCTTAATACCGAGGGCGGTAACTACCACGTCGTCCAAACTACGTACGGTAGCCACTAACTGCACCTGCAGGTTACCGTTGCCGGCCACTGCTTCTTTTGATTGGTAGCCAACGGAGCGGAATACGAGAACTGCATTGCTGCCGGCTACTTTAATGGTAAACTGTCCGTCTACGTTGGTAGCCGTACCATTCGAGGTGCCCTTTTCATGTACGCTTACACCGGGAAGGGCTACACCGCTTTCATCGGTGACGGTGCCTTTTACGGTTACTTCCTGTGCTTTGGTGGTGATGGCTTCTCCGCCGGAAGAGCGGATTGCATAATCATGATCACTTAATTTTACTACCTGCAAACCCAGTGGTGTAAGCATTTTCGTTAGCTGGGCTTCCAGGTTGCTGTCGGTAACACGGAGTTGTTTTCCTGCTACAAATTTATCCGCCATCTGCGTAGGCGAATAATTAAAGCTGATGTTAAACCTTGTTTCGAGGTTGCTCAGCATTTGCCGGAGTGGGATGGTTCCTGCTTCCCCCGGAGTATCTCCGCTTCTAACCATTAATTGCTGTGCGCTGGTTTCGGTGGTCAGCAGCAGCAACAACAACAGCATTGCTCTCCAGGGAGAATAAAGCTTCGTAAAGCTCTTTTGCATAACTGTAAATTTTAAAAACCTTATTCAAAAATGATAACTGAATTGTTTTGTTTCATTTTCAGCTGATGTACGGTGGTCATAGCTTTCAACAACATCGAAGGATCATCAGCAGGGCCTGAACCGGTGAATAACAGCCCTTCCACTTTCTTATTTCTGAACTGAATCTTATAACCGTATATATCTTCCAGTTGCTGTGCAACGCTTATCAACGGCGTATCCCTGAACAGGAGCCGGTGTTGTTTCCAGGCGGTAAGCTGCACGGGGTCTGCCTGTATCCGGTGATGTGCTCCTGGTGTAAAAGACATCATATCGCCGGGTTTCATATCCAGGCTATCGTTCACTACAATCTTTCCTTCTTCCAGTAATACCTTCACCTGGTCATGACGGTGATATACATTAAAGGCAGTTCCTTTTACTTCAATGGTTACCTGCGGCATCAGTACCCGGAATTTGGGATGCAATCCGGCGGGTGATTTGGAAACATTAAAATAGGCTTCGCCGTTCAGCGTTACCGCTCTTACATTTTCCTTTGTCCATTTGCGGGGATAAGAAACAGATGAATTGGCGTTCAGCTGTACAATAGAACCATCTGGCAATTGCAGTGTTTTGGTTTCCCCGAAGCCGGTTTGAACAAAAATGTTTTCAATGGGAGGTTCGCTTTGTTGTGTATACCGTATACCGGCAAACAGTAATACAGCTGCCGCAGCAGCCAGGGCATAGTACCAGCGCCTGCGGGCAGTTTCGTTATTTTTTTTAATAACGGGTTCGTCCAGCAACCGATCTATCTGATCTTTCACGGCGTCCATTTCTGCTATGCTTACTTCGTTGGTACGGAACCGTAGTGCCAGCACCAATGCGCGGGCATCCTGCAGTACCGCCTCCTTTTCGGGGTGAGCCGTTATCCAGCCTTCCCAGAAAGCAGTCGCTGTTTCTTCCAGCACCCACGCACGGAATAAGTCATCCGCAGCAAAATCTGCCGCGTCGAATTCACTATAGTTCATAAAAAAGTACCTTGTACAATAAGAAGAGTCACGAATCGAGAAAATACCCTCACGGAAACGCATATTTTTTTTGCATACGCGGATTTTGTCTTTCCCAGGATTACGCTGATTATACTGATTAGCTTGATTTTTACTTTTTGGATGTTATAAGGATTTTAAAGGATTTTGGGAGATATAGGCGAAAATATCCGCTTGTATCTCCCAAAATCCTTTAAAAATCCAAATGATCCAATCCCTAAATCAGTATAATCAGCGTAATCCTGGGAAAGACAAAATCCGCGTTGTTCAACGGAGCATCAGGGCCGATTCGTCCTGTGCCAGCAGCTCTTTTAATTCGGCTATCGCCCGGTATATCAGGGTCCGGGCATATTTTACTTCTTTCAACACCATAATATCGGCAATCTCCTCGTAGGAAAGCCCTTCATAGAAACGCAGGTATACGGCTTCTTTCTGGCGGAGGGTAAGGGCATCCAGTTTTTGTTGCAGCAACCGGGTGGTGTTTTCAGTACGCTGCCGGTTGATGAGGATACTTTCCGGGGAAAGTTCCAGGGAGAAATTGGAGGCAGCGCCTTCGTCGAGGCTTGCAGGGCCCTGCGCCGACTTCTCAAGATACCTGAACAGCTTTCTCCTGGCAGCTACCATCAGGTAGCTTTTGAGACTGACAGGAAGTGAAAGGCCGGCCCTTTGCACAAACAACTGCGAGAAGAAGTCCTGTAACATATCCTTTACCAATGCGCGGTCTGTTGTAAACCGGATACAGTACCGGAACAGCAACGGAAAGTAGCGCCGGTATATTTCCCCGAAGGCGTCCCGGTCTCCGTTACAGAGCCGGCCCCACAGGAACTGTTCATCTTGCTGAGGATTGTATGGACTGCTTGACATCTGTTGTGTGAATTAGCATAAGGATCTTTCTCTAAACTACACATTGGCCGGTTGCCGTCATAACTTCCTGTCAGAAATAACATCGATTTAATGTGAGGGCAAAGGCGCCGACACCACTTCCCGGATCTGTAAACGCCCGCACCAGCCTTTAAAATCACGGTAAATCTGCTGCAAGGTTTCTTTCTGTTCCGGCGTCAGCTCCAGCGCATGGGCGCGGCTGATGGTACGTACAGGAATACCCCTCAACTGCAGAAAATATTTTGCGCTCAGCGGATAGGCTACATGGATCAGCGGGTCCACTCTTTGTAACTCCGATTGTATCCAGCGCACATCTTCCTGCTTGCTTTCATCATTTACATGATTACACAGCCATACCAGTATTTCAGGATAAAAATTTCCGGAGATAGCCGACATACCGGCTGCTCCCATTTGCATAGATGCTACCGCATTAGGCGTATGCGCATCGTAGAACTCCAGCCGGCTACCCGCTGTTACGGCCAGTTTGGCGCGCACGTTTTCTACTTTGCAGGAAGTATCCTTGTGATAAATCAGGCGGTTGGTAGCCAGTAAGGTTTGCAGAATCTCAGGTGTAATCACCCTCTTATAAGGCGCCGGGCACTCATATAAGCCTAACGGGATATCGCCGGTCAGCGAAAACAATTCCTCAAATCTTTGCAGCAGCACTGCATCCGGTTCATCTATATTGGCAAAATGACCGGTAATCATGATCACGGAATCCACACCGGTGTCATAGATCTTTTGTGTAAACAGCGCCTTGTCTTTGATGGTAAGACCAAATGACCCGGTGGCCACTACCGGCACACGGCCATTCACATAGCGCACTACGTGACGTGTAAGCTCCAGTCGCTCATCCTCGCTGATACTGTACATTTCGGACGACAGGCAGTTGGCGAAAAAACCTTTTACGCCGGCATCCAGATAAAAATCTACCAGGTGCTCCACCATGTCATGGTCAATCTGCGCTTTCAGATTAAAGGGGGTGATCATCACCGGTACAAATTTCTTTTGCATAACAAACGGGTTTAAATAAATCAGGAAGTTTTAAGGCGTTGCAGCCGCGATAGCAGCATGCCCGCCAGGAATATTGATAAAGTTCCCACCACGATAATCATATGCGCATGCAACGGGCTGCGCAAACTTACCCATCCGGCGGGCAGATACTTTGATAACGACATCCACAGGATCACTATAATACCAATGATGGTAGCGGTAACCGCTGTGGCATTTTTTGTTTTGGAGATAATACCCAGCAAAAACAATCCCAGCATGCCTCCCGCGAAAATGCCGGATAGCTCCCACCACATGTCCAGGATACTCTTCACCCCTATCATGGAAATACCAAAGCCAATAGCCAGCAAACCCGACAAGGTAGTAGCGATATACAGTACCCGCATTTCCTTTGCAGGCGTGATTTTCGGGTCAACATACCGTTGATAAATATCTTTCAGAAAAACAGTAGCTGTACTGTTCATGCCACTGCTAACGGTACTCATCGCAGCAGAAAGGATGGCGGCTACGATTAAGCCCATGAGTCCTTTTGGCACTTTGGTTACCATAAACCAGGGTAATACTTTATCGCCGTAATCAGCTGGCTGCAGCGATGCAAGCGGCACCTGTCTTTCCGCAGCCACCTGTTGTTTCAGCGGCAGCAGCAATTCCGGATGCTGTTGCGCATACGCATACAAGGCAGTGCCTATAAAAAAGAACAGCATGCTCACCGGCACATACCAATACACACAAAGCCAGATACTGCGCGACGCTTCCTTTTCTGAACGGGCCGTATGATAGCGCTGTACATAGTTCTGGTCCATCCCGAAATTATTCAGGTTAATAAAAAAGCCATACAGGAATACCACCCAGAAAGTAGACGTACTAAAATCCCGCAGGGAAAAACTGCCCAGGGAAAATTTCCCGTCTGCCATTCCTATTTTCCAGATATCTTTCACCCCATCGTTCATCCCTGTAATCACCAGCCAGAGGATCACTATGGCGCCGGCGGTTTTTACAATCCCCTGCAATACCTCTGTCCATATCACTGCTTCCATACCGCCCAACACCGTATATATGATGATGCATACGCCTGTAACGGCCATGATTGTACGCATCTCCAACCCCGTAAGCGCCTGTAGCGCCAGCGCCACACCAAAAAAGATGGAGCCCATCCGTGCCAGCTGCATCAGGATAAAACAAACCATCGCATATGTTCTGGCCCACGGACCAAACCGGTGTTCCAGGTGCGTATAGGCGCTCACTTCTCCGCTGCGCCGGTAAAACGGCACAAAATATTTTGCGGCAATAAAAGCTGCCAGCGGCATAGATAAACTGAATACAAAAGCATTCCAGTTACTGCCAAATGATTTTCCCGGCACGCCGAGAAAAGTATTACTGCTTAAAAACGTGGCATACAAAGAAAGCCCCAAAGCCCAGCCCGGTATAGTTCCGGACGCCGTAGTAAATTGTGCCGCGTTCCTGTTTTTCCGTGAAAACCATACCCCCACTCCAATCATACATAGCAGGTAAATGGCGATTACAGCCAGATCAATTATTGGCAGTTGGTGCATAACGATTCTCCGATTGGTTGATAAAACCAGTTCAATACGTGGATAAAAAAATATTAAAGTCGTTACACGAAGATTGCTAATTTTTATGGATCAAACAATGTTGAATGTTATGAAAAGAATAGCTTAAATTACTATTGCGATGAACAACCTGGCCGCCAACACACCGACCACCTGGAACTTACCGGACCATCTGAAACGCAAGCTGGAAAAGCATCCGCTTGGCAGAAACCTTTTTATTACTACCATCGGTCTCTATCCTGAAAATGCTGCCCGCGAAATCAGCGAATCAAAGGGCGCACCGGTATACACCTTATTATATGTAACACATGGAAAAGGATGGCTGGAAACCGGGAAAAAGAAAGTGGTCATCAACCCCAATCAATACCTGCTTTTCCCGAAAGGCGCCGCCTTCCGCTCCGGCCCAGCGGCCGAAGAACCGTGGCGCATCTACGCCGTACAGTTTTCCGGCAAGCTGGCAGATAACATCTACAGCTACCTCGGCACCGGCCTGAAACCACATACCATTCCGCCCCTCGTAGGGCGCAATGCACAGTTCGATGATATTCTCCATCACCTCGACCTCATGAATAATATAGAAAACCTGCTGTATGCCAATTTCCGGTTCTATAGCTTCCTGGGCACCTTCCGGCTGACGGTTTTCAATTATATGAAAAAGGGCGCCGACAATATTATTGAGCAATGTATCCAGCTCATGAAACAAAAGCTGGACCAGCACCTCACCCTGGCCGACCTTTCCAGGGAAATCGGTCTCTCTGCGTCGTACCTGTCGGCCCTCTTTAAAGAAAAAACACGCTACTCTCCCATCCAGCTGTTCACCTCCCTGCGGATGCAGAAGGCCAGCCAGCTGCTGAAAGATACCCATCTTACCGTAAAAGAAATTGCACAGGAAATGGGTTACCCCGACCAATACACGTTTTCCAGGTCGTTTAAACTGATCATGGGGGTGTCGCCAAAAAAATTCAGGGACAAAGGCTAGGTTATATTAACCAATTGTTAAGCAGTGAGGGATATGCCGTTTCAAAACGAATATATAGAAGGAACGAAACTCCTTCCATCATTTAATACCAAAACACATGCGCTTTTTTATCCCCCGTTATCTGTTTCTTATTTTGCCTGTATTTTGCCTGTTTACAGGCGCCTGTAAAAAAGATAAGCCTGCAACGCCCCAAAAATCGCCTAAGTATGAACTGGTGACGGGTACCTGGAAACAACAGGACATCGTGCTGGCCGTAGCCGTTAAACTGAATAAGCAGAACATTCCCGCAGGCACCAGCATCATTGCATTGGCTCCCCTGCTCGGACCGGGCGGCGCCCTCTTTACCTGTACCGTTAATAACACCTACCGGTTTAATGCCGACGGCTCCTTTGCCATTGAAGGCTGCACCACGCTGATCCTGCCTGTTGCAGGCAACAGCGGTACGTGGGACCTGGATGTGCATGATTCAGTGTTGAAACTTATTTCCGCCAAAGGAGAAAATGATCCGCACTGGATCGAAAATATCAGCAGCACCAACCTGGATCTGTCCCTCACGGTAACAATCCCCGGTGTAGCTACGGTACCCTTAATATTAAAATTAGAGAAATAAACGAACCGCGGAGATATCGCATGCTATTGTTGAAAATAACAATAATATAATCGGTAATTCCTTGTATCTTGTTTAGGCTGATCAGATATTTGCTGGCAATTATGGAAAGTATTGTACAGGATATTATCAATGGGAATATCGAAAGTTTTAAGATGGTATACCAACAGTACCACACAAAACTTTACTTCTACGTTCTGAAATGTACGCACTCCGTTTACATAGCGGAGGAAACTGTGCAGCTTACTTTCATACTCCTCTGGGAAAAACGTGAAAAGCTCTCAACAAACTTCAATATCTCCACACAGATTTTTCGTATAGGCAAAAGCGTGATGACGGACCTGCTCCGCAAACAACAGGTACGTAACCGCCATACGCAAACATTGGTAAAGGATACCACCACCTGGCACGTGGAAACAGATATATCTGTAAAGGAAGAACTGAAACGGGTGTACAACGGTATAGAACAACTATCTCCCATCCGGAAAAATGTCTTTAAACTCAGCCGCTTTGAAGGGCTTCCGCACAAAGAAATTGCCAGGCAGTTATCCATCTCCCCTAAAACAGTTGAAAACCACATTGTACGGGCTATCCGGCAATTAAAAAATTCCCTGCTGCTACTGCTGCTCCTCCTGATCTATTAACTAAATGTTATGCAGTGAGGGATTTACTGTTTTCAAACGAATACTTACTATGAAGCATTCAGCAACACTTATTGAAAAGTTTCTCCGGGATGAATGCAATGAAGCCGAGAAGCAATGGGTAAAAGAATACATTGCGCAGCATCCGGAGGCTTTACAACCTTACTTAACGGAAGAAAGCTGGCATGCTTTTCAGCCCTGCCAGCTATTACCGGAAGCAATTTCCGGTAAAATGATGACGGTGATCGAAGGTCGTACTTTTCAGAAGAAACAAATAAACAGGCGTTGGTACGCAGCGGCAGCAGCTGTTGTACTGATTATTTCCGGCGGACTGCTATGGACCTTATTACGTCCATCGCCCGTGAATAAAACAATGGCCGTAAAACCTAAGCAAACAAACGTTGCTCCGGCTACAGCGTTGCGTACGGTGATGAACAACACCCGCAATACAATGCCGCTGCAGTTGAGCGATGGCAGCGTTGTAGAACTGTCGCCGCAAAGCGAAGTGAAATACCAGGAACCATTTGCCGGCAACCGCAGGGATGTTTATTTAAAAGGACAGGCCCTGTTCCGCGTAACGGGTAATAAAGAGCAGCCGTTCACCGTATATGCAGGCCAGCTTGGCACCACCGCATTAGGCACCGTATTTAAAATAACGGCGTGGGATAAGAAAACTGTTACACAGGTACAGCTGATCAGCGGCAAGGTAGTGGTAAAGCAGGATCATGCACAGGTAGAGGATGTTTACCTGCTTCCCGGTCAGGCACTGCGCTACGACCGGCAAAAAATGCTCGTAACCGTGAATGCGGTCATCGACAATAAAAAAGAGAAAATACCGGCACGCATAAACGAAATGATTACTTTCAACAATGAACCGCTCACCGGCGTTTTCAGACAGATGTCTGAGAAATACCAAGTGAGCATCCAATATACAGAAAGCAGCCTTACAGGCATGAATTTCACCGGAACATTCGACAGTAGCAAAGAAACATTAAAAGAATTCCTGACGACTATTGGTACGTTAAATAATCTTACTATTAATCAGAAAGATGATGTTATCTACATAGTACAATAATCCCGGAAAATAATTTCCCATACTTACAACGCAGGCAGCCTCCATGAGGCTGCACGGACTTCCTTTTGCCTAAAAAACGAACATATTATGTGTGTAAAAATCAAACAATCACGCCCCACCACCATCATCTGGCTGTTGCTGTTGCTCTGGCAACTGATTGCCGGGAACGCCGTGGCGCAAAATCCGCGCCCTGCGGCCATCGGTATGATAAAAAATGAAAGCAATGAAAGCCTGCCCGGTGTGATGGTGAAAATGGAAGACGCAGATAATAAAGTATTAGCCAGCACTGTCACCAACGAAAAAGGCATTTTTACCTTTGCCAAACTCCCTGCGGGCGGTCCTTATCATTTCGTACTATCACAAATGGGTTACACCACGGATACGCTTCGCGGATATATGATCAACGACTCCAGTAAATTGTCCCTATCGGTTGTACTGAAAAAAAAAGTGGAAGAGTTAAGCCAGGTACTCGTTACAGCACTGGGCATTAAACGGGAAAAGAAAGCGCTGGGCTATTCTGTGGAAGAACTGGGTGGCAAGGAATTTAGCCGGGTAGCACAGGAAAACGTGCTCAACTCCATGTCCGGAAAAGTGGCAGGCGTAACTATTAACTCCACCGGTACCACAGGATCGTCTGTAAGTATGATCATACGCGGCGCTACCTCCCTCAGCAGCGATAACCAGCCACTGTTTGTAGTAGATGGCGTACCCGTAGCCAACACCGTGAATAACATCAGCCAGATCGGTAAAGATAATATGGTGGACTATGGCAATGCCATTTCCGATATCAACCCCGATAATATTGAAAGCGTGACTATCCTGAAAGGCCCCAGCGCCGCAGCATTGTACGGTTCACGCGCTGCCAACGGCGTAGTGCTCATCACCACCAAAACAGGCAAAAAAGTAAATAAGGTAACAGTGGATGCGTATATAAACTCCGTATTCGACATTCCCTACAAATACCTGAACTGGCAAACGAAGTTTGGCTCCGGTCAACTCGCAGGCATTCCTTTTTCACGCAGCGGTAACCTGCTCACCAATCCCTTTGGCACCATTATCCAGGAAAATGTAGACGGCACCTTTGGCGCCGAGCTGGATATGGGTTATGAAGAAGTGCAGTGGAACAGTCCCCTCGATGCAAACGGCAAAAAAATACCTATGCCGCTGGTATCACATAAAAACAATGTGAAGAATTTTGTCAACACCGGCGTCACTACTATTGCCGGCGCTTCGGTAGCCAACAACAACGATAAGATCTCCTATCGCGTTTCTTATGCGAACATGTCGAACAAAGGGATCATCCCGAATACCGATCTCTATAAAAATACGTTGAGCCTGAACTCCGGTTTGCAGGTGAACGCAAAGCTCAGCTTAAGTACCAACATCGACTTCAGCCGCAACAACTCCAACAACCGCGCTGCCGGCGACCGTGGCGCCAACCCGCTGCAGGCCGTATACAGCATCTCCCCGCACATTGATGTACGCGACCTGGCCGACTACTGGATGCCGGGCCAGGAAGGGCTACAACAGCGTACCCAATACAACGGCGTATTCAATAATCCTTACTTCCTCGCGTATGAAGTAAAGAACGGGTTTGTGCGGGACCGGCTGTTTGGTAATATCCGGGCCGACTGGAAAATACTGCCATCCCTTACTTTCATGGCCCGGTATGCACTGGATACCTACGGCGAAAAAAGAGAAACCAAAATATCCAACAGTTACCTGAATAATCCCGGTGGCGCTTATGGTATCATCAACATCGATAACTACGAGCGCAACATGGATGTGCTGCTCACTTATAAAAAAGCCATCCATCATTTCGACGTGTCCGTTTCTGCCGGTGGCAATATGCGCTACCAGACAGGCAGTAACGTTAACACCTCCACTAAAGACGGTACCGGCCTTAATACGCCCGGCGTGTATACCATTCAGAATATTTCTCCCGCAAACCTCAACTACTATAGCAACACCTTTGAAAAAGGCGTGAACAGTATTTATGGTATGTTGAACGTAGGATATAAAGGGATGGCCTATCTTGATGTAACCGGCCGTACTGACTGGTCCAGCACGCTCCCCGATGCAGCCTCCTACTTTTATCCGTCGGCCTCACTGAGTGTACTCCTGAATGAAATGGCGCATATTACCTCTTCCAATATCAACATGATCAAGTTAAGAGGCGGCGCTGCGCAGGTGGGTAACGATGCTTCGCCATACCAGTTGGTAGCTACGTTAGGCAGCGTGGGCGCCTGGGGAAATATACCGAGGCTCACCACTTTCGGCACCTTGCTGAATCCTTTCCTGAAGCCCGAAATCGCCACTTCGTATGAAGGCGGGGTTGATATCAACCTGTTTCAGAACCGCCTGCACTTTTCCGGCACTTACTATATTGTTGAAAACAAAAACCAGATCTTCAGTCCTAAAACACCTCCTTCTTCAGGCTACTCTTCCCGCAGCATCAACGCCGGTTTGCTCAGGAGCAGGGGCATTGAATTAACGCTTGGCGGCACACCTGTGCAAACAAGAAACTGGAGATGGGATGTGAACTTTAACTTCACCCGCAACAGAACCCGTATCATTTCCCTGCCGGATGATATGCCCTACTATACCCTTTGGGAAGAAGGGAAAGGCGGCGCCTGGACCTATGTGGGAGAAGATATCGGCGACATCTACGATGCACAGCTGGTAACGGTTACAGACAAATCGTCCCCCTACTATGGCTACCCGATATTGGATAACACCGGTAAATGGCAAAGTATAGATGCAATCAATACAAAAAATAAAATCGGCAATTTTAACCCTGATTTTGTCATGGGTTTTCAAACATCCGTCTCTTATAAAAACTTTACACTAAACATGACCTTCGACTGGAGGAATGGCGGTGATTTTGTATCGCAAACCTATCGTTATGGAGAAGAACATGGCAACTCACAACTGTTCCTCGACAAGCTCACGGACCCAGGTAATATGAAAGGCCAGGAACTGCGCGACTACCTGGTAAGCCACCAGGATCAGCTGGTGATCCCCTCCGGCAACAACTTCCCGCTGGTGGGTGGTCCTACGCCGGAATACAACAGCTTTCCTTTTACTTATGGTCCGTATGTGCTGCCTTATGGCGGCGTATTTATTCCGGGTGTAAGGGCAAAAGGATACGACAGCAACGGTAACCCTACCGGCTATCTCGAAAATCTTGGTAATGATGGCACCCTCACGCTTCCTTATGCCGGCAGTACCGCCTGGTCATTTACAAGAGCGTTTTTATTCCCTGCATCGTACCTGAAGCTGAGAGAAGTATCGCTTACTTATGAACTGCCGCAGCGAATGATCAGTACCGCAAGGTTACAACGCGCCAGCTTCTCTGTATACAGCAGGAATATTATCCTGTGGACAGCCGCAAAGATCGGCATCGATCCGGAAAATGCCTATCAGCCTTCTACCGCCGTACAGGGCTCTGGTATGCAGTTCAAGCAGGGTATTGAAAGATACAATGTTACCCCCTGGGCTATTCCGGTGGGCGCAAAACTGAATGTCACCTTTTAAGTGTTCCTTTAATTCTGATATATGAAAACAGTGCGTAAATCTATTATACTCAGTATCGGGTTGCTTTGTTTATCCGTTGCGTCCTGTAAAAAGGACCTGATCAACATGAACGAAAATCCCAACGGCGCCAATCCTGCTACCATCAACCCCAACCTGGTATTGTCCACGGTGCTTACCACCACAGGGTTCCAGCTGGTATTCCTGGGCTACCAGGATATGGCAGGGGTGATGCAGCATACACAAAAAGATGGCTGGACCGGCACTCACAACGAATACGACTGGTCCGGTTCCAACAGCTGGACCGACTATTACGATGTACTGAGAAACAACCAGCTGGTATATAAGCGTGGAGTAGAATTGAACAGTGAACTGCACCAGGGCGTAGCGCTGGTGATGAAGTCGCTGCTCTTTGGCCTGATCACGGATCTCTGGGGCGATGCGCCTTACACCTACGCCCTGCAGGGAGAAAATGGCACACCCGAAACCACGCTGCCGGTATTTGATCCGCAGCAAACTATTTACACCGGCATCCTCGCTGATCTTGAAAAAGCAAACACCCTCCTTTCAAAGCCTAAAAGCGCCTATTCCAACCCTATTGACGCCGTGGATGTGTATTACCAGGGCGACCCGGTGAAATGGCGTAAAATGGCCAATTCCCTCGCATTACGGTATTATGTGCGCCTGTCTGAGAAACTACCGGCCATTGCAAAAGCCGGTATTGAAAAAATAGTAGCCGATCCCGCGCAATATCCGCTTATCCTCAACATCGATGGCTCCGAAGATGCCACCATGTCGTTCCCCGGCAATAGCAATGCGGATTCCTGGCCAATGAATGTGGCGTACGATACCGACAGCAGCAACTACCGCCGGTTAAAAATGTGCAGCACGTTTGTAAATGCCCTGCAATCAAAACACGATCCCAGGCTGGGCGTATGGGCCAGTAAAGTGCAGTGTTTTTTATTGGTAGATGATACCAAACCAGCCGGCACCGGCAACGTTTATAAAGCCACCGACACGGTGATAGCAGGAGAACCCCGGAAGGTAAGATACATTTCACCGGACGTGCTGGCCTCCAAAGGACTTACCGTGAATGATATAAACCAGGACGAAAATTATGTGGGACTTCCCCCGGCTATCTCCGGTCCGGCGGTATATAACCTCAGTCCCGATGCCAGCCAGGCATCAAGGAACCCGCATGTTTCCTGGCTCAACGATATCTATAAACAACCCAAAGGACCGTTGTTGAAGTCGAGGATCATTTCCGCATCGGAAGTACATTTTATTCTTGCAGAAGCAGCTGCCGTAAAAGGATGGGCCGCCGGTGATGCAGAAGCGCATTACAACGCGGGCGTTCAGGCATCGCTCAATGTTTGGGGAGTAGCCGGCAGCGCTGCCGCTTATCTCGCGCAGCCTTCCGTAAAATTCAATCATACGCAGGAACAGATCATTATACAGAAATGGATCGCCAGCTGGACTGCCGCCACCGAAGCCTGGGCCGATTATAAAAGGACAGGCTACCCCGTATTGCAGGCCGGCCCGTATGCAAAAGGCCCCGTAGTGCCGGTACGCCTGTACTATATGCTGGAAGAACGCAACCTGAATAAAGCAAACATGGAAGCAGCCGCAGGCCGGCTGGAAGTAACCACCTACTCGTCTTTTGGCGCCAATGGCACCAAAAACAGTCCGTGGTCGAAACCCTGGATCATCCAGGGCACCGGAAAACCCTGGTAATTTCTTATATTTCATCAACCCTTAAAACAATTTATCCGGATATGAAGCAACTTCTTTTAAATGCTGCCACTGCATTTGTACTCCTGCTAAGCCAGGCGAACACCTTTGCGCAGCAAACCGTAACACCCGCCAACGCGCTGAAAAGCTACCTGAACAACGGAGATACTTCGTTGAAATGGGAACTGAAGGATTCTTTCAACGTTACTAACGGCAAAGGCTATAACGTACTCCTTACTTCGCAGAAATGGCGGGAATACACCTGGACGCACCAGCTCACTATTTTTGTGCCCGACGAAATTAAATACGACGGCGCATTGCTGTTTATTACCGGCGGCTCCGTGAAAGAAGGACTGCCTAACTGGAACGGACCTACGGATGAACTGTACCAGCAAATGGGGAAAGTTGCCGCAGTGAATCATGCTATAACGGCCGTATTACGGCAAACCCCCAACCAGCCCCTCTTTGGTAAGCTAACAGAAGATGCGCTGATCTCCTACACCCTTCACCAGTTTAAAAAAGATGGCGACTACAACTGGCCGCTGTTGTTTCCAATGGTAAAAAGTGCCGTAAGAGCAATGGATGTGATCCAGGAATTTGCCGGCCGGCAACTGAACCGTAAAGTGAATGGCTTTGTGGTATCCGGCGCTTCCAAACGCGGCTGGACCACCTGGCTCACCGGCGCCAACGACAACCGTGTGGTAGCCATTGCACCAATGGTCATCGATGTGCTGAATATGCCTGTAAGCCTGGATTACCAGATCAAAACATGGAAGGAATATAGTGTGCAGATAGAAGATTACGTGAAACTGGGCATTCCCCAAACGGCTCATACCACCGAGGGCATGGCTATCAACACCATGATTGATCCTTATTCATACAGGAGCAGCCTGTCTATCCCCAAAATGATTTTCATGGGCACCAACGATGAATACTGGGTAGTAGATAATGTCAAGAATTACATCGACAGCATTCCCGGTAAAAATTTAATCAACTACGTACCTAATGCCGGTCATAACCTCGGTGATAAAGTACAGGCTTTCCAGGGACTCAGCGCTTTCTTCGGGATGACGCTGAGCAAGCAGTCGTACCCCGATTGCAGCTGGACAACCCGCACGCATAGCGGTAAAGTACAACTTACCGCCAAAGCCACCTCCAACCGCTTACTGGATGTAATCCTGTGGTCGGCCAACTCTTCGGACCTGGACTTCCGCAATGATAAATGGGAATCCAAAAGCCTGGGGCTGGCGCATCAGTCGAAAGTAAAAGTAACCACCACCCTGCCTCCTAACGGCTACCGTGCCTTTTACGTTGACCTGAAGTACCAGAACGCCACCGGCGGTACCTACACCGTTAGTACACGTGTATTCGTTACCGATACTAAAGCCATCCTTTGATGAAGTCACCGTTATTACTGGCGGCTACCTGCTGCCTCGCCATTACCGCTTTCGCCCAAACGCTACCGGCTACACGAAATAAATTTGTAGTGGTGGCGCATCGTGGCAACCATGTAAGCGTACCCGAAAATACCGTGGCCGCCATAGAAGAAACCATCCGCTGCGGCGCCGACTACGCCGAGCTGGATCTCCGCACCACCAAAGACGGACAACTCATACTCATGCACAATGCCACCGTAGATAAAATGACGAATGGCACCGGTAATGTAACAGACCTCACGCTGGCGGATATCAAAAAACTACAGGTACACAGTACCGATGGAAAAGTATACCGCGTGCCCACCTTTGCAGAAGCATTGCAGGCATGCAAAGGTAAACTGAACATCTACCTCGATTTCAAAGCCGCCGATGTCCCTGAAACCTGGAAACAACTACAGGCCTCCGGCATGGAAAAACAGGTGGTAGTATATCTCAATGAAAAAGATCAATACAAAGCCTGGAAAAAAACAGCGCCGGAAGCACCGCTGATGGCCAGTCTCCCGGAAGAAATAAAAACGCCGGAGCAACTGGAATTCTTCCTGAAAAATATTCGTATAGCCATACTCGATAATATTACCGACCCGGCAATGCTGGCGGTTACCCGTAAATATAACACCGCAGTATGGCTGGATGTGCAATCGCCAGATGAAGGCCCCTCCAGCTGGCAGACAGCCATGAACAAAGGAATCCAGGGCGTACAAACGGACCACCCCGCAGCGCTGATCAGTTATCTCCAGGCTCATCATCTCCGGGATGGCATCGCGGCCGGCAACGCAATCACAGCAGCGACGCCCACTTACCGCACCTTACGCAACGTGTCCTATGGCGACGCCGGGGATGATAACACACTGGATGCCTACATGCCGGACAACCACAAAGCCGGTACTAAGATCATTGTGTACCTGCATGGCGGCGGCTGGACGGGTGGCGACAAAAAAGAACTGCCAAAAGAACTCATCGACGAACTGGTTGGACGATTGCATTATGGCGTAGTATCCATGAACTACCGCCTCATCCGCGATGGTAAAGACCGCTACCCTGCCCAACTTGAAGATGTACGCAAGGCATTGGAATTTATATCTTCCAAATCCCAAAAACTACAATTCGATGGCAGCCAGTTTGCCCTCATGGGCGGCAGCGCCGGCGGTTACCTGGCTTTGCAATATGCTTATGCAATGGATAGTTTGCGCCAGGTAAAAACCGTGGTAGACCTCTGGGGTCCCACCGATTTCACCGACAAGAAAGTACGGCAGGAAAATAAAGACGCCGATGAAAAGGTAGCCCGCTTACTCGGCGAGCCCGACCCCGCTGCTAAAATTGCTGCTGATGCCAGCCCTTATTACCGGCTTACAAAAGAAAGCGGCGTACCCACTATTTTATTTCATGGCGGTGAAGATCCGCTGGTGCATGTAAGTCAGGCAGTGAAGCTGCACGACAAACTCATTGCACTCGGCATCCCCACGCAGCTGGAATTATACCCACAGGAAAAACATGGTGTTGGCGGCACTGCCGCGATAGACGTATTCTCCAGGCTGGTTACCTGGCTGAAGCAGTACTATCCTGCGGAGTAAAAAAACAATATCTGGTCAGCGGTAGTCTTTTCCCTCAAAAGGCTGCCGCTGATTTTTTTTGAAAGAATGTTACCTTCGCGCTTATTCTACAGAAATTATGGCTGCACCTTTCAGAAGTATATCACTACCCATTCATCAGCAACTATCACTGGAAGAAAACCCGGCAGGCATCACCACTTTAACAAACGGTGGATATCTCCTCAATTTCAGTGCGCGCCCGGAAGTGATCCTGCTGGATGCTTCGCTGCAGGTAGTGTGGCGTAAAGACCTCCAGGCACAAACCACGCATTATGTTACCTGCGAAACGGCTGTCTCCCCGGATGGCAAACTGATAGCGCTTTCGGGCGAAACGGCAGTAAGGATAACGGATAACAGCGGCCAGCTGCTGTGGCAATACGGGCATGCATCCTGGTATCATTTCCTGGGCTCCGGCTGCTTCTTTTCCGCGGATACACAATATATGTGGTTTGTATCTCCCGGCGATCAGGACACTTTGCATATGCTCCGCCTCTCTGATTTTGCGATAATAAATAGCCACCCGCTGAAAGCCAACCAGGAATGCAGTTATATTTTTCATGCTACACCGGATAAAGAAAAGTTTCTCATCGAAACGCCTGCTGGTCAGGATGACATCACATTGTATCTTGTTCAATTCAGCAATGATAAAATGGGAATGGAAGAATTGGTGCAGTGCAACGACAGCGTGGCAGGCAATTTTTCTCCCGATGGAAAAGCATTTGTTACAGGACCACACTACGAGGAAGCCATACAATTGTTCTCCTTTCCCGGCATGGAAAAAACAGCGGAGCTATCGCAGGAAGAACTGTTCAATATCAACGACCGCTACAAGGCCGCCGAGGATCCTGACAATGTAGATTTCACGGTATTGTTTATTAATAACGATACTTTAGTGGCCTTTACCCGCTTTGGAAGATTACTGCTGATCGACCGGCACTCCTTCACCTGCTTTGGAGAGCTGTTACCGGAGGGCTGCGATATCAGGGCCTATGATGCGGACGGAAGCCCCACCACTAACCCCGCAGCTATTGTTGATTACGGCGGGGATATTGTAACCGTACGTTTAAATAAACGGGGCCAACTGGTGGTTACGCATAGTGCTGGCGAGATCAGGGTGTATGAACTGCCGGAGATAAAAAAAGAAGGAATATAAATTATCAAATGCCGGGGAAGTTCTTCAGATTCCTGGCGAATACCTTTGAATTTTCTTTACTGTCTGATACGGCCCATACAGCCATTGCATATAAAACAGGTTTTAAGTTAGCGCCTGTTTTTGTTAAGCTGTAGGTAACATGTGGCGGTACTACGGGTTTGGCTATACGTGCTACCAGGTTATCCGCTTCCAGCTGTTTGAGATGCTGGATCAGCATTTTTTCGGTGATAGCGGGAATCGCCTTTCTCAGGTCGCTGTAGCGTTTACTGCCCGACAGCAACTGGAATAGGATAATGGGTTTCCAGTATCCGCCTATCTTCTCCATTACATAAGTAACAGGGCATTCGTTAAATGCCGCCTGCTTGTTTGCCTGTATTACAGAGGTTTCTTTTACTTTGGTCATGATACATACTATAGGGTAAGTACTTGTACAAAAGTAAGTACAAATTTACTTTTGTGCAAGCATTACATAAACAGGTAAAATTATGAAAATTACACTTACAGGATCTTTAGGAAATATCAGTTTGCCGCTGGCGCAGCAGTTAATCAGTAAAGGGCATAGCGTTACAGTGGTGAGTCACAGCCCGGACCGGGCAAACGCCATAACAGCCATACAAGCCATTCCCGCAATTGGATCTGTAGACGATCCCGGCTTTATGCGCGAAGTCTTTAAAGGCGCCGATGCCGTATACACTATGATACCGCCCGGTTTCCAGGCTACCGATATCAGGCAGTATATGCGGTCGGTGGGTGATGGCTATGCCAGCGCTATCGCTGACAACGGCGTAAAGTATGTGGTAAATCTCAGCAGCGTGGGTGCACATCTGCCCGATGGCCCTGGTCCTGCCGGCGCTAATCACTATGTAGAAACGAGGCTGAACGAACTAACGGATACGCATGTACTCCATCTTCGTCCTGGTATGTTTTATACCAATTTCTTTGGCAGTATCCCCCTGATAAAACAACAACGTATCATCGGCAATAACTTTGATGCTGCCGTAAACATGGTGCTTACGCATCCCCGCGATATTGCCGCTGTTGCTGCGGAAGCGCTGGATACCTTATCATTCACGGGAAAGCATATACGTTATATAGGCCATGAAATAACCGGTGGCGAAGTAGCCGCTGTACTGGGCAAAGCGATTGGCCAGCCGGACCTTGCCTGGACCGGTTTCTCTGACAACGACCTGCTATATGGTATGATGCAGAACGGACTAACGGAGCAAATGGCCAAAGTATATGTAATAGAAATAGGAGTAGCATTAAGAGAAGGCAGCCTGCTCGATAGTTACCGGGAACACAAGGATAGTGCAGCCGGCAGCATTCATTCCTTCCATCATTTTGCGGAGGAGTTTGCGGCTGTTTACCTGCAGGGCGCTGAATAAAAAAACGGGGCGCATCAATGCGCCCCTGTAATTATTTTAGTACTCCGCTTCCGCGAGTACCGGATCTCCTATTACTTTCATAAACAACTCTTCGTTCAGCAAATCCTTCACTGATTTAATAATAAAATCAGGCGAATAGCCAAAATGTGCGAGGTCGCTTTCATGTGTTACACCTGATAAGGTGAGCACCGTGGTAAAGCCCATAGAGCCCGCACCGAGGATATCCGTTCCCATTGTATCGCCTATCATCACGGTTTCGTCAGTTGTGAGTTGCAATGTCTTGCGTGCCATGCGCATCATTACCGGGCTGGGTTTCCCCACACTAAAGGCTTTGATGCCGCTGGCAAATTCCAGCATCGCTACCAGTGCGCCGCAACCTGCCCTGTATTTGCCATCGCCCATCGGGCAGTTAGGATCGAGATTAGTGGCGATCAATTTCGCGCCTTTCATGATCATGTTGATCGCTTTATCAACGGATTCCAGCATGATAGTTCTTCCTTCTCCTATAATCACATAATCCGGCTGATCATCTACAATAGAATAGCCGGCATTGTAAAGCTCTGTCAGCAAACCGCCTTCGCCGATTACATAGGCGGTACCATTTTCTTTTTTGGACGCCAGGTATCTTGCGGTAGCCATTGCACAGGTAAAAATATCCGTATCGTTTACCTTAAAGCCCATCTTGTTCAGCTTATAACATACATCCCTGCTGGTTCTTTGGCTATTGTTGGTAAGGAACAGGAAAGGAAAGCCTTTGTCTCTGAGACCATTAATAAATTCTACAGCACCGGGAATTGGTTCGCTGCCTTTGTAGATTACGCCATCCATGTCGATTAAAAATCCCTTTTTTTTCATAGCAATCAGCTGTTTGTTAATGAACTGGTTTGTGATTCAATAAAATTCATGGAATGAATAAAGGCAGGAAGCGGTATAGTCGCAGTGAAGCATCCGTAGAATTGGATACCTTCCCCTAAAGATAATAAAATAAATTAAAAACTTTTCCCTTTTTATATGCTGTTTCATTATTAATGAGACTTTAGTATCACGGAAGTGATATCTTTATATCTAAAATCAAATTTTAAAAACCGCATGGCCAAATTATCATTGGACGGAGGCAGGATTGCGCAGAAATTAAAAACACGGGAAACGCTGATAGCAGTGGCCAACACCCTCCTGTTACAGGGAAAGGACATCAGCGTGGAACTGGTAGCCAAAGAAGCCGGGATCTCCAAAGCTACGGCCTACCGCTATTTCACAGGAACGGAAGTATTAAGAAGAGAGGCTTCACTCCAGCTCAAAGCCAAAACAAGCGACGACTTATTTGCCAACATCCCCGAAAAGGATCTGAAAACGCGGGTCAATAAACTGATCGATTATCATTTTGAACTCTTTACAAAAAATGAAACGGAATTCAGATTGTTCCTCAGTTCTGTGATATCGGAATCCATTCATCCAAAAAGTGGTTACTCCAGAGCGGGCCGGCGTATTGTACTGATAGAAGAAGCGCTGAAGCCATTGCGAAAAACTACTGATCCCGCAACCTTTAAGCACACGGTAAACGCGTTGAGTATATTTTTCGGGATAGAATCTATTACAGTGTTGAAAGACCTGTGTAAACTGGATAATGAAGCGATATTGGAAACCTGGCGCTGGTCGGTACACCGGATTGTTTTTGGGTAAAAAGGATCAGTACATTCATCTTCCCTTATCCATTTGCATCAGCCATTTACGCCAATCTGCCGCCACTTTGTCCCAATTAAAAATGTCATAGTTTATTGTTCCATCTGCAGTTACCGGGAAATAATTGTGTTCTGTTCCCGGGTAAACGCGGAAACTAAAGTTCTTCTTTTTCTGTCGGATCATTTCTACCCGTAAATACGCATCAAATGGAGCTATAGCATCTTTTGAACCATACGAAACCAACACCGGGATCTTTAATTTTTCAAGATATTCCATAGGTGGCACTGAAAACTGGTACGTTGCTTTATAGGTATCATTGTTGTTGCCATCCATTTGCTCCGGATCATTTACTACCTTCTGCCAATGATCCATATTCTCTGCTGTTAAGTCAGCGGAATCCTTCTCCAGCAACCTATTGCGCTCAATAATGGTCATAATCCGTCCCAGGGGATTCCCGCCGGAATAGATCAGTGCCGTAACGGCGTTGGTTTCTAACGCTACCTTAGCAGCGATAGTGCTTCCTTCGGAGTGCCCCGCTATTACCAGCCTGTCTTTTGAGACCCAGTTTTGCTTTCGCAAAAACCGGATTACTTCTTTATTTCTTTCAACATAATAATCCAGGAGATTCCGTTCTACGTATGACCGCGGAAAATGACCCATACTGTCTTTAAAAGTAAAATCATCAGACAGTCTCTGCTGATCAACCTTCAAAGGAACTCCCGGCTTATTGATAACCACCAGGTGATATTCATCTGTTAACACATCGGGATTGAAAACAAATACATTCCCCAGCTCCTTTTTCCCGCCTCTTTCATAGGTAATCATAAGTGGAATTGGCAAACTTCCCTGGCAGAAAAGAAATACCGGTTTTCTTTTTTCCTCGTCTCCCTCCTTTGATTTTACCAGTATGTCCACGGTGTCGCCCTTATATAAGGTCTGAAGATGTCGATACCCAAATAACTTTTCGCTTCCATTCTGCGCCTGAAGTGCTACCGGGAAAATAATTAAAAGCCAGCATGCTGATTTCATTGTAAAAAGTGTGATGTTAAACATTCCCCTCCTGCCGCTTCTCCGCGGCAATCACCAGCAAAGTTACAATAAGTATAAAACTATCTATAGATCTTCACTACCGCATGCGCGGGGAATATAACGGCTACAGCTATACGTAATATCAGTAAAGATTGGCAGCCGGCCGTTTACGGATAAAAAGAAAACCCATCAGGCCGCCCATAAAACCCAGTCCTGCGGATAACCGCATGATACTTCCATAAGCCGCAATAAACCCATCTTTATATACTTTACGGATGGCATGATGATGTGCGCTGTCAATATCCGCAGGCACGGAGGCATTTCCCAGGTTCACGGTTTGCGCTACTACCGCTTCCTGCTGTGCGCTATTCAACGGCAACTCACGGACTTCCCGCTGCACTGCTCCCGAAAAGAATAATACTGCCAGCGCACCAAAAATAGCATTGGCAAAAACACCGGCAATACGGGTAATGGCATTGTTTACACCGGAGGCAGTGCCGGATAAATGATCGCTCACCGAACCCATTACAGCAGCAGTTAACGGCGCCACGGTGATAGACATGCCCAATCCCAAACCTACCATTCCGGGAAAAAAAGTAGTCCAGTAATCGGCGGCGCCCTGCGTTTGTTTTACAAAGGATAGCAACAGCAAACCGCTGCCGGCAACACACGGACCAGCCACCAGGAATAAACGGGGACCGTATTTATCAGCAAGACTCCCCGCAAAACGCGCAATGATGATCATTAATACCGTAAAGGGTAAAAAGGTAAGCCCGGACTGAAGCTGGGTGTAACCCTGTACCTGCACCATGTCCAGCGAAAGGAACAACATCCCGGCGCCAAGACCTGCATACAAAAAGAAGGTCAGCAGGTTTGTACCGGTGAAAGTTAAATTCTTAAACAGGTGTACCGGCAGCATAGGGTGACGGCTTTTATTTTCTACCACTATAAAAACAATCAACAATATTACGCCGCCTGCAATGGTACCGTATACTTCCGGATCATGGAACCCCAGCGACGGCATCCACAGAAATCCAAAAGTGAGCAGGGCCAGCCCTGCTGCAGTAAGCACCGCACCCGGATAGTCCAGCCGCTGAACCCCTTCCATATCCCTGCTCTCCCTTACTTTCAATGCCAGGAACACCAGGGCGGCCACGCCAATAGGCACGTTGATGAAAAAGATATACCGCCACAGCCCGGCATCCGCAAGCGCACCGCCAAGTATAGGGCCGCCCATTGTCACCAGCGTAGTGATGGCCGACCAGGTGCCTATAGCCTTCCCTCTTTCATTTTCATTGATGGAAGAAGTAATTAAAGAGAGGCTTCCGGGAATCATCAGCGCGCCGCCGATACCCTGTATCATCCGGAAAATGATCAGCAGCGTGGCAGTGCCGGCAAACCCACAGGCGGCAGAACCCAGGATGAATACAAAGATGCCGGCCATAAAAACTTTTTTGCGGCCCAGCCTGTCGCCCAGTGTGCCACCTATCAATATGAGCGAAGCCAGCATGAGCAGGTAGGCGTTTAATACCCAGAACAAGTCTGCCGCAGAAGCGTTCAGGTTATGTTGCAGGGCAGGCAACACCACGTTCAATGCGGTGCCATCTATAAAAGCCATAGCAGAAGCGAGAATGGTGGCTACCATCACCCATCTGCCTTCGGAACTACGGAGTGCTACGGTTGTCATGATAATGATTAACGTTCAACTGCTTAAAATGTTCCCTTCATTACCTGTCCATTTCCGGACACGCCGGTTGCACAAGCGGACATTTAACATGATAATAAGAATCATAACGTTATCAATATCAGTACTTGTTATTGTTGGCATATTTTTCATTCTTTAGCGGTCAATCCCACAACTTCCAGTTATGTACAAAAGTTATATAAAAATAGCCTGGAGAAATCTGCTCCGCAACAAAGTGTATGCCGCCATCAATGTGATTGGCCTGGCGCTTGGCATCAGCGCCTGCCTGGTGATTTTTCTCAGTGTTCATTTTGAACTGAGTTATGATAACTTTCACCCCGGCAAAGAAAGCATTTACCGGGTTGTATCGCAGCTCAATTCTCCGGAACGCGGCATCAGTAAAATGTCCCGTGTGCCGGATTCGGCACCGGAGGCTTTATCCAATAAATTTGCAGGCGTTCAAACGCTGGCGGCTATTCATCCTATTTATCCCAAAGTCTCTGTTTCCGGCAGTAACGGCGTGGTGAAGAAGTTTGAAAGCGGCAATAAACCCGATGTGGTGATCGCTTACCCTGAATACTTCAGCGTGTTTCAATATACCTGGCTGGCCGGTAAGCCTGCCACTGCTTTACAGGAACCTTTCAAAGTAGTATTAACCGCCGGCAAAGCAGCTAAATACTTCGGCGAACTGCCTGCAGAAAAATACCTCGGGAAAATTGTTACCTATAACGACTCTATCCCGTTAACTGTAGCTGGTATTGTGAAAGACCTTCCGCAAAACAGTGATTTCCTCTTCAACGATTTTATCTCCTTTGCCTCGGTAAAGAACAGCCCGTTCGAAAATGAATTCGGGTTCGGCCAGTGGGGCATGTTCGGCGGCACACAGGCATATGTAAAACTAAACCCCGGCGCTGATACGGTACTGCTGAACCGGCAGCTGGCGGCCTTTGCAAACGAACGGGTATTGGGGCAAGCCGGTGTAAGCAAAGCCTTTCATCTGCAACCATTAGCGGACATCCATTTTAACAGCGACTATTCGGATGAATTCGGACATAAAGCACATCTGCCTACCATGTACGGCCTCATGGCCATCGCGTTATTTATACTGATCATTGCAGCCATCAACTTCATAAATCTCTCCACTGCCCAATCAGTGGAGCGCTCTAAAGAAATAGGGATCAGGAAAGTGCTGGGAAGCAACAAACGGAGCCTGGTGATATATTTCCTTACGGAAACATTCCTCCTTACAACATCTGCGGTGTTATTGTCGCTTTTAACGGTAAAGCCTTTACTGGAAATTTTCGGTTCGTTTATGCCTGAAGGTGTGTCGCTGCATTTATTCAGCTGGCCTACCCTCCTTTTCCTGTTGCTCATCACCCTGTTTACCACGTTGCTGTCCGGCTTATACCCGGCCAAAATATTGTCTTCGTTTAAACCGGTACAAAGTCTCAAAGGCAGCACCGGGCTGAAAGGAAACCAACGGGGATATCTTCGTATAGGCCTGGTCGTTTTCCAGTTTACCATCTCCCTGGTATTTATTATTGGCTCCCTGGTGATCAATAACCAGATCAGGTATATGCTGAACAAAGATCTTGGATTTACGAAAGATGCGATTATCACCTTTGATACTAACCGCGCATATGCCAAAACCCTTCCCCGTGTATTAGCGGAGAAGATCCGGTTGCTGCCGCAGGTGGAAATGGTCAGCTTAAGCCAGGGCCCTCCTTCCGACAAAGGCCACTGGGGCACAGATCTTAAATACACAGACAAAACCGAACTGCGCGCAAATTGCCACCTCGAATTCGGCGATGAAAACTATCTGCCCCTGTACCAGTTAAAGCTGGTAGCCGGTAGAAACCTGCACTCTTCAGATACCATCAGCGAAGTACTGATCAATGAAACCTGCGCCAAAGCACTGGGATTTAAAAACCCGGCAGATGCGGTCGGTAAATTTGTAGAGTCGGGTATGAGTGACGGGCCATCCCGGAAAATTATACCCGTTGTTGGCGTATTGGCCGACTTTCATTCCGCTACACTCCGTGATCAGATCAAGCCGGTTTTCATCACTTCTTCCCTGGAGATCTGCCGGTTTGTAAATGTGAAGCTGTCGCTGGCCGGTTATACCGGCGAACAACTGCAGCGTACCATTGCTGGCATCAGGAAAGCATATGCTTCGGTATACCCCGACGAAAAATTCGACTACCATTTTTATGACGATACCATCCGTAAATTTTACGAACGGGAACGACAAATGGAACAGCTGATGAACACCGGCATGACCATCGCCATTGTTATCTCCTGTCTTGGTTTATTTGGCCTCGCCGCCTTTACTGCCCGCCAGCGTACCAAAGAAATCGGTATCCGGAAAGTGCTGGGCGCCAGCGTGGGTAATATTGCGGCCCTGCTGAGCAAGGACTTCCTCCGGTACGTTTTCATTGCCGCCGTGCTGGCTGCGCCCATTGCCTGGTATGCCATGCACAAGTGGCTGCAGGGCTTTGCCTACAGCGCGCCTATCTCCTGGTGGATATTTGTACTGGCAGGCATCATTGCTATGTTCATTGCACTGGTAACAGTAAGCTTCCAATCGGTAAAAGCAGCCCTCGCCAACCCCGTGAAAAGCTTAAAGGCAGAATAGTCATGTTATCTTTACATGATCATTTCAGATAAAAAAGCCGGTTGACAGATAACCGGCTTTTTTACCAATTATTCCGATAGATCGACCATCTTTATTTATCTTCATTGTCCGATCTTTGCAAAGATGTCAGGCACTCGATGAAAAAGACGATCTTATCAGTATTGGTTTACTGCGGCATAATAGGCACACCCTGGAATGATCTGAGAGCACAGGCTTCCACTGAAAATACGCGGTTATTCCGCTTTTACGAAGATAACGACTTCATTAACCTGAATGGTAATGGAACGGACCAGGCATATACCAATGGTACCCGGTTCGATTTGTTTTATACCAGGCAGCATCCTCCGCATGCCCTTCCCGACCGCTGGATGCCAAAAGCCGGCAAAGAAAGCATCAATACCTATGGCTGGGGATTTATGCAGGTGATGTTTACCCCCCAGGACCTCCGGAAAGTGGTGCCCGTACCGGGCGACTTTGCCTATGCCGGCGGATTGTTTATCACGCATACCCTCCACTCTTCCAATCCCGTTCGTAAATACAACCTCCAAACGGAATGGTTTGCCGGTGTAATGGGCCCCTGGGCGCTGGCAAAAGAAACACAAACCATTGCCCACCGCATTCTCGGCTATACAAGACCCCGTGGATGGCGTAACCAGATCGGGAACAAACTGCTCCTGAATCTCAATTTCACCGCAGAAAAACAACTAGCAGCGTATAAAAAGATAGCAGAAGTAACCGCAGGCGGTCAGTTATACACCGGCACCATGCTGAATGGTTTCGCCGTGTATTCCCTGATCAGGATCGGCAAAATGTTTCCTTACTATAACGGGTATATTTCCCAATACGCCACCACAAAGCGCTGGCAGCTCTACGCCACCATCCGGCCCAGTGTGGAACTGATGTTCACCAACGCACTCGTGAAAGGCGTAGCTCCCCCGGAAGATCCCCAACAACCACCCAAACCAGGCAACCACCCAACATTTGCCAGTAATAAACTGTTAACAGGTATAGACTTCGGACTGGTGGCTGTATACGGGAAAGTAGGTTTCTCTCTCACCCAGCGAACCATGTCGCCCGTGATCAACGGATTATCACATCACGAAGTAGGCAATATTTCTTTTTATCTTGCATGGTAAACGGGCAACCGACTTTTTGACCAATATTGCCGACTTATTAACCTTTGAAGGCAACTCAGATCAATGAAACTTTGCACTATGAACCAGGGACGGGGCGAGATATACAAACACGCGGAATTTATGCGTGAAAATGGATTTCCGGAGTTGCCGTACAACTTTGGTATCTCCATCTTTAATGATATGAGCCTGGCTGATTTTAATAATATAAGAACAAACTTCAGGTCAGATTTCACTACCATTCTATTGGTAAAAAAAGGAAAAATCAAAGGCTCCTTAAACCGCGAGGAGCATACAATGGGCCCCAACAGCCTGTTGCTGGCATCACCCAGCAGCAACAAAAAAATGATCTCCATTGATAAAACAGCTGTGGTTTCTGTGGTGAGTTTTACACTGGATTTCCTGGTGGCCATTGGAATGCCTCCTGCAAAAATGGAGCTGTATGATTACTTCACTACCAGGTATTCACCGCACTGGCAGCTTAGTAAAGAAGATGCGCATATCATATCGGAACACCTTAACCAACTGGCCATCCGCTCCGATAACCTGCTGCAGAAAGCGCCTTTTGCAAAAGAATTACTGCATCATACTTTTTTCCTGCTGCTTTATGAACTGGCAGCGCTGAGCAAAAAATACCAACAACACAAAACGTCCAATATTTCAAGAAAGGAAAGCCTGGTAATCAGCTTTACCAACCTGGTACAGCTACAGTTCAGGCACCAGCGCAACCTGCAGCAATATGCAGAACAGTTATTTGTAACGCCTAAATACCTGACAGAAACCGTTAAAGAAATGACAGGTAAAAATGCGGGAGAAGTGATCGACGATTTTGTGATGCTGGAAGCCAAACTCCTGCTCGATGATCCTAAACTCAGCATCTCACAGGTAGCAGAGCTGCTGCATTTCAGCGACCAGTCTTTCTTTGGTAAATTCTTCAAACGACATACGGGCTACTCCCCTAAAGAGTTCCGCTCAATTCATCAATAAAGATTATTGTTACGACTAACAGTGTAACAGTTGTAGGTTTAAGGTACAGGCCGGGATACTCTTACCCGGCCTCTTTTTTTCGTATACCCATTACCGTATGTAGTTAAAAACAAACCGACTTTCAGACCATATTACCCGATTTATGAACCTTTTTCCGCGCTGCCATCTCCCCTAATTTTGTGCACACAATACTTGTATTTCATCATAGTAATAAAATCCGTTTATGTCAACGACGTTTAAACCAGTTTCCTTTTTTATCATGGCGGCAGCACTTACCGCCTGTGGCAGCAATGAAATAAAACAACCGCAGCAATCTCCCGTGAAAGTGAACGTGTTCAAAGTTCAGAAAAGTGATATCGCCCGGGAGCTGGTTTACTCCGGTACCATAGAACCTGATAATACCGCGGAGATAGGATTTGCAGTGCCAGGCGTGGTAAATAATATTACTGTGGAAGAAGGACAGCTGGTGAAACAGGGACAGTTACTGGCATCGCTCGACGCCACCGAATACAGCAATGCACTCGCCATTGCCAACGCATCACTCGACCAGGCAGAAGATCTGTATGGCCGTTTGAATGCACTCTACGAAAAAGGTAGCTTACCTGCGAAAGATTATATCGACATAAAAACAAAACTGGCGCAAGCCAAAGCCAATAAACTGATCAGCGCCAAACATATCGCCGACAGCCGTCTTTATGCGCCCATCACCGGCATCATTACCGCCCGGAAAATTGAAAGAGGCAGCGCAGCCGCTCCCGGCGTTCCGGCTTTTACCATCATTAAAACAGATATGGTGTACGCAAAAGTAACCGTACCTGAAAGTGAAGTAGGCGCATTGAAACAAGGCGCCGGCGCAATGGTATTTATCCCCACGCTGAACGACAGCACCGCCGGGAAGGTCACCATCATCAACCCCCAGGCCGATGCTACCTCCCGTACTTACAGCGTCAAAATAAAACTGAACAATCAACACGGGCAGCTCCTTCCCGGTATGCTGGCCACCATTAAAATGAATACCGGCAGCACCGTGAATGCACTCACCATTCCGGCCACCGCAGTAGTAAGGGATGCGGACGATATCACCTACGTGTTTATCACCAACGCGCAAAACAAAGCCGTACGCAAACGTATCACCGTAGGCGCCCTCACCGGCAAAAATGAAGTAGTGGTAACAACCGGATTAAATGGCGGCGAACTGGTAGTTACCGCAGGACATTCCAACCTGAAAGACGGTACCGCCATCAGCCTGTAGCATTAAACAATTTTTACTTAGTCCGACAATCCTGGAAGAATGAAAAAAAGAAAGATCAGCTTCATTGAAGCTGCCATGCGATATAAACAGGTGACCATCGTGGTAACGGCATTGCTGCTCCTGCTGGGTACCTACTCACTGCTTAATATGCCGCGGTCCGAGAACCCGAAGATAGATATGCCCGTAGCAATGGTATACGCATTTTACCCCGGCGCAGACGAAGTACAAATGGAAAAACAGGTAACCAATAAAATAGAACAATACCTGTTTTCCTTTGAAGAAGTAAATAAAGCGAAAACCAAATCACAAACAAAAGACGGACAGGTTTTCATCACCGTGGAATTACACACCAGTATCAAAGACCGGAAAAAATTCTGGAGCACCCTGCAACACGGCCTCAATACCGTAGCCAGGCAAACGCTTCCCTCCGGTGTAATTGGCCCTGTAGTAAACAGTAATTTTGGAGATGTAACCGCACAAATCATTACGGTATCCTCTGATCAACGCAGTTATGCCGAGATAGAAAAATACCTGGATAAAATAGAAGACGGGCTCAAAATCATTCCGGAAGTGTCCAAAATAAACAGGTCCGGCGGCCAGAAGCAACAACTATATGTTACCATCGATGATCAGAAGATGCAGCAGTATGGTTTTGACCTGTCAACTATTATCCGCACCCTGCAAATGCAGAACGTTACCGGCTATTCAGGAGAAATGACTATCAGCTCCAATACCTTCCCGGTATTTACCAACAGCCAGTATAAAACCGAAGCAGACATCGCATCGCAGATTATTTACACCACGCCGCAGGGCACAGTAGTGCGATTGAAAGACGTAGCGAAAATTGAACGCCGCTTTGAAGAACCCTCTTCGTTTATCCGTATAGGTGACGACCAGGTGATGATGCTCGCTATTGAAATGCAGCCCGGCAACAACATCGTGCAGTTCGGTCATATTGTACAGGATAAACTGAAAGGAATCCAGCAGGATTTTCCGGAAGATGTAAAAATAACCACCATCGTAAACCAGCCGGAAGTAGTGGATGAAAGCATCCGTCACTTTATGAAGGAGTTTGGTTTGGCCATTGCCTCCGTTATCATAGTAGTGATGCTGCTGTTGCCCGTACGCGTGGCAGCTGTATCCTCTCTTGCAGCGCCTATCTCCATCCTGATTACGTTTGGCCTGATCAATATCATGGGCATAGAACTGCACCAGGTAACCCTCGCTGCGCTGATCATTGTATTGGGAATGGTGGTAGATAATGCGATTGTAGTGGTAGACAATTATATTGAGAAGCTGGATGAAGACATCACGCCGTGGACCGCTGCCTGGCAGGCAGCCAAACAGTTGTCGCTCCCCATTTTCACCGCAACACTGGCTATCATCTTCGCCTTCGCGCCCCTGGCGTTGTTCATGAACGGCATCTCCAAAGATTTCATCGCCGCCCTGCCGGTAACCATTGCAGTAGCATTGATCACCTCAATGGCGGTAGCCTTACTGTTAACGCCATACACCTGTTATGTATTTATCAAGAAAGGGCTGAAGCATAAAGTAAGTACCACCAAAGAAAGAAAAAGCCTGCTGGATCGTTTACAGAATACCTTTAACAAAGGCATTGAACTGGCCTTCCGCTTCCCGAAAACAACCGTGGGCATTGCCGCAGGCGCCATCGTACTGTCACTGGTACTGGCAGGAAAAGTGAAACAGGAGTTCTTTCCGCTGAGTGAAAGCAAACAATTCAACGCCGAAATATGGATGGCCAACGGCACCTCCCTGGAAGAAACAGAACGGGTGGTAAAGCTCGTGGAACAGGAACTGCAAAAAGACAAGCGCGTAACCAGCATCGCCAGCTTTGTAGGCACCAGCTCTCCCCGGTTCAACGTTACCTATGCACCGGAGATGCCCCGCAGGAACTTCGCCCAGGTATTTATCACCACTTCCGGCAATGATGCTACCAACGACCTCGTAAAGGAATACCTGCCAAAGTTTGAAGGATTTGTACCTAACGGCTATATCCGCCTGAGGCAACTGAGCATGCAGGAAGGATCTCCGCTGGCCGTGCGCATCATCGGCGAAGATCTGCATGATCAGAAACGCGTTGCCGCACAGGTAACAGAAATCCTCCGGCATACGCACGGCGCCAACTGGGTACGCTCCGACTATGAAGACGATTACCTCGGCGTAAGCCTCAAAATAAAAGAAGATGCCGCCGCCAGGCTGGGCGTTTCCAACCAGCTGATCACACAAACCATCGGCGCCGGCCTGAAAGGCTTTGCCGTGTCCCAGATCTGGGAGGGAGATAAACCCGTAGACATCTTCCTCCGGCTGGATGCCAATAACAGGAAAGAATTCAGTGACCTCAGCAATCTTCATCTCATCAGCATGTATGGCAGCAAGGTGCCGTTGAAAGAAGTAGCGGAACTCACGCCTTCGTGGCATACGGGCGTAATAGCCCACAGGAATGGCATCCGTACCCTCACGGTGCTGTCTGAAGCGCAAATGGGCGTAATGGCCTCCGAAATACTGAAGAAAGCGCAACCTGAAATTGAGAAGTTGCAGCTGCCGCCGGGCATCAGTATACAATATGGCGGCGATGCGGAATCGTCCGGCGAAAATGCCCCGGGCATGGGCTTGGCATTGGGCACCAGCCTGATCCTGATCCTGCTTACATTGCTGTTCCAGTTTAAAACCTTCGGAAAAACGCTCATCATCCTGGCCACTTTCCCGCTCAGTTTACTGGGCGCCTTCCTCGGCCTGTATATAACCGGTAATCCAATGGGCATGACCGCCTTCATGGGTATCATCAGCCTGATAGGTATCGTGGTGCGTAATGGTATTATCCTGGTCGACTATGCCGATGAACTGATACGGGACCACGGCTATACGATAAAAGCCGCGGCACTCGGCGCAGCCAAACGGCGTATGCGTCCCATCTTCCTCACATCGGCGGCAGCAGCCATTGGCGTGTTACCCATGATCATCGGGAAATCGCCGCTGTGGGCGCCGCTGGGCAGCGTACTGGCGTCGGGGTTAATTGTATCGATGGTACTTACCCTGTTTGTGATTCCCGTGCTTTACTACCTTTTTGTAAGACCCGCACCGGAAACGGCGGAAGCGCCTGATGCTGCCGTGGAAATCATGTATAAACCGACGCATTAATTTATCCATACTGCCATATTTATAAAACAAGAGTAATGAAATTAAGATCCATATTTACTATAATGGCTATGCTGACGGGCAATGTGATACTGGCACAAACACCGGTATTATCCATCGCCGATTGCCAGCGGCTGGCACTGGAACAGAATAAAAAAATAAAGGCGGCACAATTTGAAATCAACGCGGCCCAGGCTGCCCTCAAATCAGCGGAAGCCAATGCCTACCCTTCTATCGACGGGTCGGTACTGGGTGCATATCTCGGCAAACCCATTGGCGGCGCATTAAACGGCGCCATCCCGGAGTACTTTGCCACTGCTTCCGTTACGGCCACACAACCCATTTATGCAGGCGGAAAGATCCGCACAGGCAAAGCCGCCGCAGCAAAAGGTATCAGTATCCGGGAAAATCAGAAAGCCCTTACTTCCGCAGAAGTACTGCTGAATGTAAATAAAGCATACTGGCAGATTGTTCAGGCCAACGAAAAAATAATTCTCGCCCGCAGGTACCAGGAGATGCTGACATCTTTGCAAAAAGAATTAAAAAATTCCTTCGACGCAGGACTCATCTACAAAAATGACCTGCTCCGCGTGGAAGTAAATCTGAATGAAGCCGCAGTGAATCTTTCACAGGCGGAAGATGGCTTTGTGCTCGCAAAACTTTACCTGGCGCAGATCACAGGCATGCCGGGCAATACCGCTTTTGCAGTAGCGGATTCGGTTACGGGCAACTTTAACGAACTTACCCTCAGAGAATGGCAAACCGCCGCAGATAACCGCCCGGAAATAAAGCTCCTGAAAAATTCGCTGGAAGCAGAAGAACTACAGAAAAAAATACTGAAAGGCGACCGGCTCCCCACCATTGGTGTAAGCGCCGCGGGCCTCGCTACCGCCGGAAAAGGCGTGAATATCAGCAACGGCAACGATTTCATGGGATCCTATTACGGTCTTGCCAGTATCAGCATCCCCATCTTCGACTGGGGCAAAAAAGCCAGTAAAATAAAAGAACAATCTTTTAAAATCTCTGCACAACAGCAACAGCTGGAAGAAACAAAGGAACTGATCAGCATTGAAGTACAACAGGCATATCTTGCCCTTAATCAATCTGTCAGAAAAATAAATAAATCACTCCTGTCGCTGGCACAGGCCGAGGAAAACCTCAAACTGGCCAACGACCGGCTCAAAGCCGGCACCATCACCGGTAAAGACGTACAGGAAGCGCAGGCCATCTGGCAACAGGCATACAGCAGCATTATCGACAGTAAAGTAGAATATAAGATCAACGAAGCGGCTTATAAAAAAGCAACCGGCACCCTGCAATAATCAATTCCCGTAACAGCTAAAACTGCATTGTATGAAAAAAGAAAGGGAGAAGATAGTAGCCACCGCATCGGCATTGTTCTGCCACAGCGGTATCAGAAGCATTACAGTGGAAGACATCATGAAAAACTGCGGCATGTCTAAAAGAACCTTCTATGAATACTTCAACAGTAAAGATCACCTGGTGGATTTTATCATGGAACAATGGACTGCGAAATCCGTCCGGTACCTGTCGCTGAACCGGTATGTGTCGGTGAATGCCATCTCAGAAATGAGTAACTTTTTTCGCATCACCGAAAGTATCCTCCGGCGCATTAAGCCCATCTTTTTTCATGAACTCAGAAAGTACTATGCAGGCAGCTGGAAGAAACTGGATCAGTTCAGGAATGATGCCCTTATTCCTTTCCTCGTGGAAAATATCGACCGCGGACATAAGGAAGAAATTTACCGCAGCAACATCGACCGGGCTCTCATCGGGGAAATACACTTTACCTGTTTGCAGATCATCCTGGAAGACATCCGGATGCTGGGCGTTGGCCCGGAAAGGGTTTATCGTGAAATGAACAGGATATTTCTACACGGACTGGTAAATATAAAAGGCATGAAATTAATGGATGAAAGACGGGATGATGATTAAACAGCCTCCGGTACTGAACAGGCGGGTGCGTCTGTTCAGTACCGGATATTTACTTCCCGCTGAAAAGCATCGCCGCGGGAAGGAAAAAAGCAGCTGAACTTTGGCGCCCATAAATACTTTCATTGATAAGGTATCCTATAAAAATAAGGGGTTTCGGCCGGTGATGATTCACCGGCAGCTACAATAAGTAAGGCAATATGAAAAACACGATTAAAGTAGCACGGGCCAAACAAAATATCACGCAGGCGGAACTCGCGGAGAAAGCAAATGTATCGAGGCAAACCATTAACGCCATAGAACTGGGTAAGTTTATTCCTTCTACCTTACTGGCGTTAAAAATAGCGCGCATCTTTGGAACTACGGTGGAACAGCTGTTTACACTGGAACCCCATGATGAATAAAGCAACTTAACCTTCCGGTAACAATGAGTAGCTATTTTGTGCATTATTTATTTTGCCTTCCACTACTTTATATATCGCGTATCCCAATGCGGATCATGATCAGCAATTGTTTACGGACCTGTTCCGTAAGCATGGGGCGAAGATTTTCTTCTATTTTAAAAAATATGTAAAACGGGATGAGATAGCAGAAGATCTTTTGCAGGAAGTATTCGCCAACCTGTGGAGTAAAAGGGATCGCCTGCAACAGGAAAAAAATATCACCGCCTATTTATTTGTAAGCGCCCGGAACCAGCTGTACAATCACCTCAAACAAGCAGTAGCCACTGCTACTACTACCCTTCCGGAAGATACGCTGCCTTTGTCATATGAACATGTGGAAGAAGCGATCCGCTACAAAGAAACAAAAGCTACCTATTACGAAGCGCTTTCCACGCTGCCCCCTCAACGCCGCAAAGCCTTTATCCTCAGCCGCGAAAAGGGATTGTCATACCAGGAAATTGCCACAGAAATGGGTATTTCTTCCCGCACCGTTGAAAAACATATTTCGGCTACACTCCACTTACTAAGAGGTAAAATGAGCGATCCATATGTCCTCTGCCTTTTGTTCATAATTTGGTAACACTGCGGCATACGGGTAGCCGAACAAAATTTTGTACCTGTTGGTATAAAGTATTGTCAACGTGAATTTACAACAAGCAAAACGCCTCGCACATAAAGTCCTGGCCAACGAGGCCAACCCGGAAGAGAAGGCCGCTTTACAGCAATATATCAAAAACAACGCCCACCTCCCTGGTTTGGAAGAGCAGCTGTTCCCGTTACAGGAACTCACGTCCATGCCGGATAGTACATTGCCTGCCGGTATGGAAGAAAGGATCCTTGCCCTCTTAACCGGCGCAACTGCTCCTGCAATTCCCGTACGCCGGTCTTTACTCCGCCAACTCCTGCGCATCAGCGCAGCAGCTGCTGTGCTGCTAACGGTATGCCTGGCTTCTTATCGCGTTTTCAATACTTATCGCGCACCGGTGGCAACGCTCCAAACGCTGGCTACTCCCAATGGCAGCCAGGGTAATATTACACTGGCAGATGGTACCCGGATCCGGCTCAATGGAGGAACCACATTGCGTTATCCATCTTCCTTTACCGGTAAAACCCGGGAAATATACCTCGATGGCGAAGCCTTCTTTGAAGTAAGCAAAGATTCCAGTCACCCCTTCATCATCCACGCGCCTGCTTTTACAACTACCGTACTGGGCACCTCTTTTAATATCAAATCGGCTGCCGGTCAGCAAGTATCCGAAGTAGCCGTAGCTACCGGTAAAGTTCGTGTAGCCGCCACCGTTGCAGGAACGGCAGATTCGGTCGCTTACCTCACACCGGGCGAAGTTGTTTATTACCGCCTCAAAGATCCGGCAGGCATACATAAAAGCAGCGTAGCGCTTAATACTATCGGAGCCTGGAAAAACCGGCGATTCCATTACGACCAAACACCGCTGTACAGCATCCTTCACGACATGGAAAGTGCATACGGCCTGCGTTTCCGGGTAGTAAACCCCGCGGTACTGTCCTGTACCTTCAGCGCCACTTTTAATAACATGACGGCAACAGAAATCCTCCAGACACTGGCACTCATGAGCCAGGTGAAATTCCAGGCAAAAGACAGCCTGACCGAAGTGTCTGGTCAGGCCTGCAATTAATAAAAAAAACCGCCCTGTTTGCGGCAGGGCGGCGAAGTCCATCATAAATTATCATGAACATCAAAATCAATTTCAAAAGTATGTATTTTATCAGAGAGTTTTTGTTACTTCTAAAAAACAGGATACTACTGCAAAAAGCAGGTGCAGTATTGTTGCTATACTTTATCTGTCTTTCCGGTTACAGTCAGCAACCTGTTAAAACACCCGTTACCATTATTGCCAGCAACAAAACATTAAAAGAGATCTTTAAAGAATTAGAACAAAAAACAGGCTATACCATTAACTTCCAGGACAATGTAATCAATGCCCTGCAAAAAGTAACGATCGAAGCCCGTCAGCAACCACTGGATATAGTTTTACAACAACTATTACACGGCTCCGGAGCAACCTTCAGGCAACAGGGCAATATGATCCTCCTGTTTAAACAACCGGCGGAAAACACGCCGGCAAAAAAAGGACCCGGCAAATTAACCGGCAAAATCATCGATGAAGAAAACGGTCAGCCTGTTGTGGGTGCTACTATCCGGATTGGCAACACGGGAACCACCAGTAACGCCGACGGTGCTTTTAGTCTTTCCCTGCCCGCTGGTAATTATGTAGCCACGGTAAGTTTCATCGGGTATGGAACAAAAGAAATCAATAAAATTGAACTGAAAGATAATCAGCCCTTTCCTTTACATCTCACCTTAAAAAGAGCAAAAGGTCAGCTGGCGGGCATTGTAGTAAAATCCAGCGCCGGCAAGGAAAGCACGGCCTCCTTTTATACCAGGCAAAAAAATGCCGCCACCGTAACCGACGGGATCTCTTTTGAACAACTCAACAAACTCCCGGATAATAATGTGGGTGCAGCCCTGAAAAGAATCAGCGGCGTATCGGTGGTGGACAATAAATATGTAGTGGTACGCGGCATGACCGAACGGTACAACCAGGCCATGCTGGACGGTATGATACTCCCCAGCACTGATGCCAATAAAAGAAACTTTGCCTTCGACCTTATCCCCAATGAAATGGTAGGCGAAATACTGGTTAACAAAACCGCTACCCCCGATGCCAGCGCCGAATTTGTAGGTGGTCAGGTGATGGTAAAAACACTGGACATACCTTCCCGGAATTTCACCGTTATCAGCATTGGCGAAAGTATCAATACCCAAACAACCGGCAAAGATTTTTATAGCCTGGGCAAAAGGCAAACAGGCGACTATTTCGCAGTGGAAGGCGGTCAACGTACCATCCCCGGCAATACCGTTTCCTGGGCGCTCTACAACCAACAGGAAGATCCAACAAAAATAGTTACCGACGCCAACGGGTATAAATATGGATTTGAAGGCGCCATAGACCAAAGTAAACGGTTTAACCCCGATGGCTTCCGGCTTTATCAAACCACCGCCTATCCGAATCTCAATTTCAAATATATTATGGGCAGGGTGTATCAACTGGATACCGCCAACAACAGGAAAGTCGGGTTCACCGGCGGTATCACTTACCGCAACCGGAATCAAACGGATGAATTCAGCACTACCCGCGGACTTGATCTTTCGCGGGACTACTTCGTTACAGATACCGCAGGAAAAGGGAAAATATATAGTTTCAGTACTATCGCCACAGCCTTGCTGAACATTGGCTATAGCACCCGGAAAAATAAAGTCACATTGCGGAACCTCTACAGCCGGAGTTTTGCGGAAGACTACTACCGCTCGCTGGAATTCACAGATGATATGAGTCATGGCCGGCAGCAGACTTCCCTGGTAATGCCGGTGTCTACCTCCATACAACAACATAAACTGGAAGGTGAACACCGTATCACCCCTGGTGGACTCACCCTCAACTGGATGGCTGGCTATGCCGCCATGAACCAGGCCTATAATGATGTGCGTAGCTTTCAGTATGGTCCCACCAATAATACCTTTGGAGATATTTACCAGGCCAGTAATCCCTCCAGCAATGCGGCCACACAGGCAAGCTGGTCGTGGCCATACCGGCTGTGGTCCAATGTGGAACAAAAAGATTATACCTGGGGCATGGATGTTAGTCAGCCTTTCCATTTCCTCCGTGGTAACAGCATCGTGAAAGCCGGGTACAATGGCTGGGACAAAAAACGCCGCCAGTCGATGGATATCTTTAAAATCTATACCGCTTACCGCGGCATAGATGTTGAATTCCTGCCTTATCATATCCAGATGGACGCAGATCATGTAGGCGTGGGAAAAGGACAAACCTATTATTGGGGTGATCTGGAAAATGGCGACCAGGCAGCGTCAGGCTCCCGGTACCACGCGATATACGCTATGCTGGATCAGCGCATGTTTCAAAAACTGCGGTTGGTGTATGGTCTGAGAGCAGAGCACTTCGGACTGGCAAATCAGCAACTTGCTGAACTCAGAAGGATAGAACAATTTAAAAAAGAGCATCCCGATCTTGCCTATAACGGTACACTCCCGGTGCTCACCGGCGAAAAGAACTGGAACTTCCTTCCCGCTGCCAATCTCACTTACAGTATTACCAGTAAGATAAACATGAGAGCGGCTTACAGCAAAACAATGATACGCCCCACCTTCCGCGAAACATCCGTTACGTCTTTCCCGGATCCGGCCATGAGCGCACTTATCAGCGGTGGTAATATCAGCAGCACCAAAATAGATAATAAAGATCTGCGCTTTGAATGGTACCCGAAACCCGGCGATATGTTGTCTGTTTCCGCTTTCCATAAAAAACTCGATAAACCCGTGGAACTGGTGGTGAATTCACTCAACAGCACCCCTATCGGCATGGCTTATCAAAACCAGCACTCCGCCACCAGCAAAGGACTGGAAATGGAATTCAGAAAGAACCTGGCCTTTATTTCAGGGCTGTTGAAAAATATGACCATCTATGGTAACGGCGCCTGGTTCGCCTCGAAAGTAAATACAATCAACCGGGTAGATGATCCGGCCAACCCAGGAAAAAAAATAGAACTACTGAAGGAACTCGACCGGCCCCTGATGGGCCAATCCCCCTATCTTGTAAATCTCGGATTACTGTATGAAGAAGACGGCTTTAGCGGTAACATCGTGTTTAACCGCACCGGCTACCGTCCCAACTTCGCGGTAGATGGTCAGCCAGGCGCTTCGGAATTCCGCGCCGCGTATAGTCAGCTGGATCTGCAATTCTCCAAAAAATTATTCCGCAACAAAGCTGAATTCAAACTGAACATTACCAACCTGCTTAACCAGGAAGAATTTTACTACCGTAATATCAAAGGCTATGAAACAGGCTTCATCAATGGTAAATACCAGATCATTAAACTGAAGTACTATGTTCCTGCCGACAGCTATTTCCCGCCAGCCAACGGAAACCCTGACTACCGCTATGGTGATTTTGTAAAGTTAACAGACAACTACAGCGCAAAACAAGGCGATCAGAAAACTTACAGCATCAAAAGAGGGATCAACATGAACCTGTCTTTCTCTTATAATTTTTAATACCATCTGCCATGAAACAATTCTTTCATTTTTCTATATTGATGATCATTTTATTAACCAGCGCCACTTCCTGCAAAAAAGAAACACCGGCAGATGATTTTACCGTATTCGGACAGCTGAAGATAAATAACGCTACCTCCTATAGCGCACTCCGATTCGGAGTGGAAGGCTATTCCAAACAAATGCAAACGACCGACTTCATGAAGCTGGAACCAGGCGCCAATCATCTGCAGATATGGGGACTTACAGAAAACCCGGCGGATAAACCTGTTTTTCTTTTCGACAGTCTTTTGCAGGTAGAAGCGGCACAAACCTACGGGTTCACCCTGTTTCAACCGGATGCAACTACCCCTCCCATTGCCTTAGTCAATAACCAGGCAGCTGAATCCAAACCGCCTGCAGGTTTTATGAAAATAAAGGCAGCCAATTTTGCTACTCATTGCTTTCCCGGTAAAGTGGACCTGCAACTGTTAATGATGGACTTCAGCCTGGGCGACATCACAAATGTAGCCACCATCCCGCAGTTAAAAACCGCCTTCGACTCCTATGGGTTATATCCAACACCGGATGCTACTAATACTGATGGGTATACGATCTTTTATATCCTGGACCCGGTTACACATGAACGGCTACATACCGATTTCATTTTCGGCATTGATCTCATGAATTACACCACCGGCAAACTTTATGAAGTAGTTACCCTATTTATCTATGAAAATCCGAACAGCGCAGGGTTGTTCACCGGCACAGACGGCAATAAATATGACGTAGCTGTAAAGGCCCTGTACCTCGACTAACCACTGTTGCTGCGAAGCCCTGCCTCTACCGGGCAGGGCTTTTATATAATTTTATTAACCTTCCTTAACATTAATGCAAGGCTTGTTAACCTGCTTTTCCTGCCCCCGGACCTACTTTCGGTAACAAAGTAAATGTCTGCTATGCAAAAATATTACCTGTGGCTTCTTATCTCCTGTTTATCCCTTGCCGCCAACGCACAAAAGAATGGCGTGATCAAAGGCGCCGTGTCCGATACCAGCGCCGGGCGACCAGTGGCATCGGCCACTATCACCCTGCTACAGAAAAAAGACTCCTCACTGGTATCCTTTACCATGACCAACGAAAAAGGATCTTTTGAAATCACCGGTATTCCTGCCGGCGAGTACCGCCTGCTCATTACCCACGTAAAATATCATTCCCTCCAGCGCGCTGTAACTATCAGCGCTGCCACGCCGGTAGTAAACTTCCCCTCCCTGATCCTTCATGATCTGAGCATCCACCTCAATGAAGTGGAGATAACTGGCGAGGCGCCACCGGTAACGCTCATTGGCGATACCATACAGTATAACGCAGGCTCTTTTAAAACACCGCCCAACTCCAGCGTGGAACAGCTGCTGAAAAAACTCCCGGGTGTTCAGGTGGCCAAAGACGGCTCCGTAAAGGCACAGGGCCAGAAAGTGAACCGCGTACTGGTAGACGGCAAAGAGTTTTTTGGCAACGATCCTAAAATGGCTACCAAAAATCTTCCTGCCGACGTGGTAGACAAAGTGCAGGTATACGACCGTCTCAGCGACGCCGCACAACTCACCGGCTTTGATGATGGTAACAGCGAAAAAACCATCAACCTGAAACTAAAACAGGATAAAAAGAAAGGCATGTTTGGAAAAGCAATGGCTGGCGCAGGTACCAGCGACCGCTATGAAGGGCGATTCAACATCAACTCTTTTAAAGGCGCCCGGCAGTTTTCCGCTATCGGCATGGCCAACAACACCAATGCGGAAGGCTTTTCCTTTATGGATATGATGAGCTTCAGCGGAGAACTGAACCGCATGCGGCAAAGCGGCAGCGGTAATGCCAGCTTCACCATGAGCGCCGACGATCCGGGCGCTGCGCTCATGGGCGGCGGCAGCGGCAATGGCATTAACACCGTATGGGGTGGCGGGATCAATTATAATAACATCATCGGAAAAAAAACAGCATTTACCAGCAGCTACTTCTATAACCGCTATAATCCTTACCAGGAAAGTGAAATACAGCGCCAGTATTTTCTGCCCGACTCTTCTTATTTTTATAACCAGCGTGCTACCAGCGACAACCTGAATAATACCCACCGCCTCAATCTCGGCGCCGATATCCAGATCGATTCTTTACACTCGGTTAAAATATCCTCGTCTTTCGGCTACCAGGAAAACCGCAGCAAAAGCTACAGCAAATATGAAACGCTTTCGGAAGATCAGCAGCTGGCTAATGAAGGCTTCAGCAACAATTACTCCACCGGTCACGGTTCCAATTTCCGCAATGATGTATTGTTCCGTAAAAAATTCCAGCGCAAAGGCAGAACATTTTCACTCAGCCTGCAAAACAGTTCCAATAACAGCGAAAGCAATGGCAGCCTGCTTTCCGTCAATCATTTCTATAACCGCCCTGCCTCGCAACCCAATTACGATTCCATTCATCAGCGCAATACCATATCCGGCGATATGAACAGCTACAACGCGCGCGCCGTATATACGGAACCGCTATTCAAACACTCGCTCCTGGAGTTTAGTATCGGTAACAGCTATACGAAAACTACTTCCGATAAAATCACGTATGACTACAACGGTGATAATGGAAAGTTCGACCAGCCAAATCCTGCGTTGACAAACAACTATGAAAATGCCTACAGCTATACCAATGCAGGCATCCGTCTGCGTACAAAACAAAAAAAATTCAGTCTCGCTGCGGGCCTCAACTGGCAGGATGCTTCCCTGAAAGGCACTATTATCGCCGGCACTAAAGACTCCGTTATCCGCCAAACGTTTTATAACCTGTTGCCAGCGCTGCGTTTTCAATACGACTTTACCCGTTACCGCAACCTCAGCATCAACTATGCGGCCATCACCAACCAGCCTGATATGTCGCAACTGCAGCCGGTTCCGGATATCAGCGATCCGCTCAACATCCGCGAAGGAAACCCCGACCTGAAGCCGGAGTTAACACATGCGGTACAGCTGAACTTCATCTCCGTAAATCCTTTCAGAAATAAAAACCTGTTTGCTTTTTTCAACATCCAGGAAACGCAGAACAAGATCGTGGACGCTGATGTAGTGGATAGTCTTGGTATCAAATACAGCCGGCCGGTGAATGTAAACGGCGTATTTAACATGACCGGCAGCATCAACCTGGGCCTGCCCCTGCGCGCATTGAAAGGCACGGTTAACTTCAGCAGCAACGTGGGTTACAGCAAAACCAAACAGTTTATCAATAACGTATCCAACGGTATCAGTACGGTTACGCTGGGGCCTTCCGTACGCTTTGACCTGAACCCTGCGGACAAGCTGGACCTGTCGTTCAGCGCGGGTTTCAATTACTACAAAACGGCTTACTCCCTGCAGCCAGCCCTTAACACCGGCTATTTTCTGCAACAATATGAAGGGGAAGTAAACTGGCAGCTGCCAGCAAATTTTTATGTCAGCACCAGTTTTAACTATGCCATTAACAGCCGCCGTACCGATGGATTTAATGCGAAGGTACCGTTGTGGAATGCGTCTGTCAGCCGCCAGTTCCTCCGTTTTAACCGCGGAGAACTGAAGCTGAGTGCATTTGATATCCTGAATGAAAATGTGGGCATCAACCGCAGTACGAACCAGAATTATATTGAAGACAGCCGCACCAAAAACCTGCAACGCTTTTTCCTGCTGAGTTTTACTTACAGCCTTAGTAAGAACGGCCTTTCCAGCGCCGCTGCACCGGGTATCAGGATGATCCGGCGATAAAGAGTGAGGTATATAAAAAAGGGGCCGGAATATCATCCAGGCCCCTTTTCTTATTATTTTGTTTACTGTCCTATCCTGATGGTGCGTGTAGCTCCGCCGCCATTGCGCTGCATGTCGTTCATCAGCTTTTCGCGTGTTTTACTAAACTCTTCTTCCGTTACTTTTTTTCCTTTGGAGGGTTCACGGATGGCTGCGAGATCTGTTTGTGGTGATATTTCCAGCGCCTGGTACACTGTTGCGCCGTTGTTGATATCAACAGCCAGGATAAGACCCGGGAGCTGTCCCTGGTAATCCGGCCCGGCTGGTACGGGGATAGCCAGTGTAAACCAGGCCGTGATATTGGCGGTATCGGCTACCTCGCTGGTTTTCATCTGCCCGTTTACCATTGAGGTGATGGCGCGCTTACCAATACGCTGTGTTACGGCTTGCTGGCAGGGATAATTGAGGATGGTGCGGGTTTCGCCGGTGATCTTCCAGTTGAGTTTATGAATGCTGTCTGTGATAAGGTAGTTTTTTGCGGCAAACTCACGTTGTTCTACCACGCGGTTGTTTGAAAAACTGGTGTAGGTAACGTCGTTGTCGCCCGCTACCATCATGCGGATGTGCATGCCGCCTTCGGCGGCAAATTCTTCGGGTGCATCCTCTTCCACGGCACGGCGGAGCGAGTGCCCGTTACCAAACAATACTTCGAGCTTATCTTTCCTGGAATGCGGCAGCACGTTATCGGGTTCGGCGCCTTCATCCGCGCCGGCGGCCATTCCCATCATACGCATCTTCATCTGTATAGTGCGTTCATAAAGTACGCGCCCTTGCTGCTGCTGGCCACTGGCGGTGAACAGGCACCCACTGATGGCCAGCGTAAAAATTATCTTCTTCATGTTAAATACATTTAAGAAAATAAAGCTATTTCCTTCCCACCGGAACAGAGGTTAATGTCACTTGATTTAATGTTAATTTAGGTTAATGTTTCCGCGTTGGGAAGCAGGAAATGATACATTTGCGGTAGTATTGTTATTTCTTACCATTCAATCAATATAGTGCGATATAAACTTTCCACACCGGCTACTGTTTTCCTGATTGCGCTGACCATCCTGCTGATCACCGCTTTCCAGGCATACTGGCTGAGTAATAACTACCGGGAAGAAAAAAGACTGTTTACCGTCCGCACCAATATTCTTTTCCGGGAAACGATCTTTCGCCTGCAGGCCGTAAAGCTCAACCTCGATTCCAATATCAGCCTGCGGGTGCACGACCGCGCAGGAATGACGGGGATCACCAATGTGCTGCAGGAAAGAATGAGAGATTCTGCCATGACAGCCCCCGCTATGCCCGGCATGAAACGGACGATGTTCGTGTCAGTAAACGCCGCATCGATGGCTGAAGACGACTCCGTGAATGTGCGATATGGCGTCACCAAGGCAGCTCCCGCTACAACGGTATTCCAGTTCCTGGCCGGTGTAGATTCCCTGCGGGATTCCATAACTGTAAAAGAAGTTACGGATCGCTACCAACGCGCACTGGATCGGGAAAACATCAACGTTTCCTTTATGATCAATACCATCCCGGTAGATACCACCAACCATATGTTCAATGCCTTCCCGGACGATCTGGAAGGCAATACGGTTACCATCGGTTTTACCAAACCCATGAGCTACCAGGTTTTATTTGAAAATAATACCTGGTACCTGCTGAAACGTATCAGTCAGCCGATACTGGTATCCTTCTTCCTCCTGGCTGTCACCATCTTCTCTTTCCTGTTACTTTACCGGAACCTGAAACAGCAGCAACGGCTGGCGCAACTGAAAAATGATTTTATCAGCAACATGACGCATGAGCTGAAAACGCCTATCGCCACCGTTAGCGTAGCAATTGAAGCATTGAGGAATTTTGATGCTTTGGAAGATCTGCAAACAACACTCGAATACCTCGATATATCGGCCAATGAGATGAACCGGCTCGCACTACTGGTAGATAAAGTACTGAAACTTTCGATGTTTGAAAACAGGGAAATTCCTTTAAACAAAGAACCCTTTGATCTTACGGACCTTACCCGGAGCGTAATGATTTCGATGAAACTGCAGTTTGAAAAACAGCGGGCTATTACTACGCTGAAAAGAACCGGTCATAACTTTATCATCACCGCCGATAAACTACATATGACCAGCGTACTATACAACCTGCTGGATAATGCGCTAAAGTACAGTACCCAGGACCCTGATATCCTCATTCATATCATTGATCACAAACAATACCTGGAACTACGTGTAACCGACAACGGTATAGGCATTGCGCGCGAATACAAAAACAGGATCTTTGAGAAATTTTTCCGCGTACCCAGCGGCAACCGGCATAATATCAAAGGATACGGCCTGGGCCTGAGTTATGTATCTCACATTGTACAGTCGCATATGGGCTTTATTGAAGTGGAAAGTGAATTGCATAAAGGCAGTACCTTTTCCATCAAGCTACCTTTTGCGGAAGCACCGGTAATTAAATACGACAAAGGCCGCCGGGTTATAAAGCTTAAAATAGGATGAAATGAGTATTAAAATTTTATATGTCGAAGATGAACTGTCGCTGGGCAAAATAGTGAAAGAAAGTTTACAGCGGCGGGGATACGAAGTAATACTGGAAAACGATGGCGCTCATGTAATGCAATTGTTTAACCAGGTAAATCCTGCCGTATGTGTGCTGGATGTTATGCTCCCTAACAAAGACGGGTTTGAGATTGCTGCCGAAATACGTGCTATCAACCAGGAAGTACCCATCCTGTTTCTCACCGCCAAAACACAAACCAACGACCTCGTAAAAGGCTTTACGCTGGGAGGCAACGACTATATCCGCAAGCCTTTCAGTATGGAAGAATTGATTGTACGCATAGAAAACGTATTGCGTAAATCGGATAAAACACCCACTCCATCTATCAACCACATCAAAATCGGCAAGTTCCGGTTTTATACCAACCGCCAGGTACTGGCCAACGACATAGAAGAAAAAAAACTGTCGTACAAAGAAAGCGAACTACTCAAACTACTATACGAAAACCGCGATGGCATCATCGACCGGAAAAATATCCTCGACCTGCTCTGGGGACATGATTCTTTTTTCAACAGCCGCAACCTCGACGTGTATATCACCCGGCTGCGGGTACACCTGAAAGAGGATGACAACCTGCAGATCCTTACCATAAAGGGCATAGGGTACCGGTTTGTGCTGGGTTAATTTTTTAATTGCAGATAATACACCCGCTCTTCTCTGAAAAATACCCGCATAAAAAGCCTGCCGGCATGATGCCGGCAGACCTCAAAGCCAGTAATTAATTGATCTTATGAATGCTCAGGTTATCATAATAAATATAACCTACGGTAGATGATTCCCAGTAAGACTGGCTGCCACCGCGGAACGTGTGGAAGGTAACGCCCCTGATCAGCCGTTTGCTGTCGTTGGTCGTCCACCGGATATCCCGGTCGAGCAGCACGGCGCCGTTGATCACGATCTGCACGTGGCCATTGGTATTACTGCCGGTGTTGCTTTTAATGTACAGGTGTACGTGATAGGTGGTTCCTTTCTGGATGCTGCCGCTGGCGGGATAAGTGAGCCCGAAGTCGTCGCCATACTGGCCCGGCTGGTCCCTGTAGTACAGGTAAGGCTGGAAGTACACCCTGTTGGCATCGTTGCGGTACCACATGAGCCGGAGGGTACCGCCATTACCATCCCAGGCAGGGTCGCCTCCCGTGTTTCCATCACCAATGGAGAAGCCGAAACCTACTTTACCGCCACGGCTCCAGTCGAACTGGCTGTGGAAACGGATATCATAATCCATTTCATATGCGGCGCCATCAGATACATCGATGTTAGCCACTACCCCGCCGGCAGCAGAGAGCGCGTTCGGATCCAGCTGGATACGGAGGTTGCCATTGGAGATATACCCGCGGTTGTTATTCCAACCGGTTACATTCCCAAAATCATTGGCCGCATTAGTGGAAGTGTAGGTGGCGCCATTGGCGTAATTGTCCCAGTTAACAGACCAGGTGCTGTTAATGGCATTAATTCCTATGGCTGCATCAGCAGCAGCCAGGGATGGGTTGTCCGGCAGATTGGATTTGGCCAGTTCCTTTTTACAGGAAATAAAACTGATGCCTAATAACAGCAGTCCCGCTGCTGCAACAGTACGTGAGAAAACAGTGGAATTCATGAATGTGTAATTGTGGGTGAGAAAATAGGTTTTATCATCAGGAAGGGTCACTGGAGCCGGCTATGCTGCCGGTATTTACAGTGAAGGTTTGGGTCCAGGAAGACATATATCCAATAACGCGGAAAGGGGTTTGGGCAATAGTGTTAAACGCACAAACAAGGAGGATAGCTAACAGCTTTAGAAATGGTTTCATACGGGTAGTTTTTGGTTGAAAAGAAATGCGGATTAATCCTTTCAAATATAGGAGTTAGCATACAAGAACCTGCATCCGGCACTACGGCATTACTACGTCACGTGGAATATTTTTTTGTATTTCGCTGGTAATCAGCAAACGGAAGAAGAAGTTCCTTATCTTTTCATCTAAATAACACCCGTGATAAAAGATCAAAAGAAAGCGCTGCTGCTTCCCCTGTTCATCCTGCTCACCGTCATCAGCCAGGCACAGGACAACCATATCCCTGCGCTGCCTCCCGCGCTTGAAATAAAAGTTCTTCAGGATCCCAAACCGGTAGCAACCGGTGGGCTTCCTGCACTCTTCTACGAAATTCATCTTACTAACTTCTCTCCCGGACCATTGCTCATCACAAAGGTGGAAGCACAGGATGCAGCGAATACCAATACCCTGACAGTGATAAAAGAGAACAACCTGTTACAACGGCTCTCTGCTCCCGGCCAGCAATCGGCCACTGCCACCATACCACCGGGTAATGTGGCGGTGCTGTTTATGGAATATTCATCTGCCGCCGGCCAATTCCCTGCTGAAATTATTCACCGGGTATCTTTCAAAAATACCCTTCGTGATACCACAACGGAATACACTATCACCGGCGCCGGAACAATACCGGTAACCGGACCCGCTATTGTACTTGGCCCACCGCTTGAAGGAGGGCCGTGGACGGCTATCTACAATCCTGCCTGGGCACGGGGACATCGCCGGGTGATCTTTGTAAAAGATGGCGTAGCACGCATCCCCGGAAGATTTGCCATTGATTTCATAAAACTCGACACTACCGGCAAATTCGCTGCCGGCGATGATGACAGGATCCCTAACTGGTACGGCTATGGCGCCGGTATACTGGCCGTAGCAGATGGCGTTGTCAGTTCCACAAGAACCGATTTCCCGGAAAGCGCCACATTATCCGGTCACCCGGACTATGCCGCCCATCTCGCCACAGGCAATTATATCTCTTTAAAAATAGCGGAAAACACCTACGTTTTTTATGAGCACCTGCAACCGGCGGGCATCGTTGTAAAAGCAGGCCAGCGGGTAAAGAAAGGAGATGTGATCGCCCGGCTGGGATTTACGGGGCAGTCGACCGGCCCGCACCTTCACCTGCACGTGGCCAACGCCGATGCGCCACTGGGTGCAGAAGGACTTCCCTTTGTATTTGAAAAATTTACTTTATCAGGCACAATTCCCGACTTTAACAAATTCGGCAACATTCCCTATATCAAACTCACACAGCCCGTACATCATGAACTTCCTGCGTCCAATAGTGTTATCACTTTTCCCTGAGGCTATTTACGGTATTCCCTGGGCGTAATGCCTTCTGCTCTTTTAAACAATTTAATAAAGTAATTCAGGTTATTAAAACCCGATTGGTAGCACACATCCGTGATACTCAATGCCGGATCGGCCATGATCTGTTTTGCCTGCCGGATCCGCTCCCGCAGGATATATTCCAGCGGTGAAATACCATACTGTTCTTTAAACGCCTGAAAAAAAACAGAACGGCTCATGCAGGATACTTTTGCCAACGCATCGATTGTAATCTTTTGGGTAAGATGTTCCTTGATATATTGCAACACAGGTGTAAACCGGTGATCACTCACGCCTGCATCATTAATGGCTACCAGGTTTTGTGTTTGTATAATACGTAGTAATAAAAATTTCAGGGAAAGATCTGCCAGCGCGTCTTTTGCAGGATCACTCTCCATGCTGATCCCGATCAGTTTATTCATACTGGCCGCCAGCTCTTTGTTATTTAAAAAGTGATACCGGCTGAAATTAAGCTGCCACTCAAATGGCGCTTCCCTGTTGGGATACTGCTCGTTCAGAAAAGCCAGGTTCTTATTCACCATATCCCAGTCCAGCGCCAGGGTGGCGCACTGCACCGGATGGCGCTCATCCGCTTCCGGGAAATCCACATTCATAGATACCCCTTCCGGAAGGATCACACTTTCTCCCGGCAAAAAAAAGAACTCTTCCGATCCGGATAACGACATGATCTTTTTACCCCGCATCATACTGGACACTACCAGCCCGTTGTAAGACAAAGCCACATTACTGCAGCGGTGAAAGGTTTCAAAGATGTTCAGCTCGCAGTGCTGCAAATTAAACACCCGGCGATGCTCTACCATCGTATCCAGCGAGGTGGTATCACTCAGGTTAATGGGAGAAAGATGGCATATCTGGTTCATGGTGGAATTTTTTATCATCATGCACGTTTCCGTCTTATAAATTTATCGATAAATTCCCGTTGGATAATCAATAAAATAAAAAATAGCATCGTTCTATCAATCAGGATAATCGTTCAATTCCCCCACCACCAATATGCTTAATATTGGTAATTCCTTCACCCAAAAATCCTGTTATGAATATTACGCTAAAACAGGCGGAAGCTGTTATTGCTGCCGCTAAAGCAAAAGCCACGGAAATTAAAACACTGATGAACATTGCGGTAGTGGATGCAGGTACCAACCTCATCGCCTTTGCTCATATGGATGATGCCTGGCTGGGATCAATAGACATCGCACAGAAAAAAGCCCGTACTGCGCGTTACTTCAATATGCCTAGCGGCGAAATCGGTAAGCTGTCACAACCAGGCGGCTCCCTGTATAATATAGAACACTCCAACGGAGGACTCATCACCTTTCCCGGCGGCGTACTAATCCGTAATGCAAAGAACGAAATCATTGGCGCAATAGGCGTATCCGGCGATTCGGTGGAAAATGATCATTTAGTAGCGCAGGCTGGCGCAGATGCAATTAAATAATCTCTAAAAAGATACAGTATGTGTAAAAATCATGGCGTTGCTTATATAGAACCCGGCGTGGTGGAAGTACGGGAAATTGAATACCCCAAACTGGCTTTGGGTGACCGCAAATGCGAACATGGCGTGATCCTGAAAATAGTATCCACCAATATCTGCGGAAGCGATCAGCACATGGTGCGGGGACGCACCACCGCTCCCGCCGGACTGGTACTCGGACATGAAATTACCGGCCTCGTCATTGAAGCCGGCAGGGACGTGGAATTCATCAAGGTAGGCGACCTGGTTTCAGTGCCCTTCAATATCGCCTGCGGACGATGCCGCAACTGCAAAGCAGGGCAAACAGGCATCTGCCTCAATGTAAACCCTGCCCGCCCCGGCGCAGCCTATGGCTACGTGGACATGGGCGGATGGGTGGGCGGCCAGGCGGAATACGTAATGGTACCGTACGCCGATTTTAACCTGCTTAAATTCCCCGACAGCGACCAGGCAATGGAAAAGATCAGAGACCTCACACTGCTCACAGATATTTTCCCGACCGGCTTTCATGGCGCCGTTACCGCAGGCGTAGGCCCCGGCAGTATTGTGTACATCGCCGGCGCCGGTCCGGTAGGACTGGCATGCGCCGCCTCCTGTCACCTGCTGGGAGCGGCCGTAGTGATTGTGGGAGATATGATAGATGAACGGCTGGCGCAGGCCAGGAGCTTCGGCTGCGAAACCATCGATCTGAAAAAAGAAGCCTCCCTCCCCGACCAGATTGCCGCTATCACCGGCACACCCGAAGTGGATTCCGCCGTGGATTGCGTAGGCTTTGAAGCCAAAGGACATGGACACAACAGCAATGTGGAACAACCAGCCACCGTACTGAATTCAATTATGGAAATTACCCGCGCAGGCGGACAACTGGGCATACCCGGACTATACGTTACCGGCGATCCCGGCGCAGTAGATGAAGCCGCCAAAAAAGGAAGCCTGAGCATCCGCATCGGGCTGGGCTGGGCAAAATCCCACTCCATTCATACCGGTCAGTGCCCCGTGATGAAATACCATCGCCAGCTGATGAACGCCATCCTGTACGATAAGGTAAAAATAGCGGCGGCGGTAAATGTGGAAGTGATCACCCTCAACGACTCCGTAAGAGGATACCACGATTTTGATAAAGGCGCAGCGAAAAAGTTTGTGATTGATCCGCACGGCATGATAAGGGCGTAATAAACGGGAACATGTGACAATGGCCGCCTGTAAGAGGCGGCCATTGCTGTTTTATAAAGATATTTTAAAATAGTATATCCCTTCCCGTTAGTGCATAGGCGTACTGCTCAGATCCTGGCTGCTGATTACCTCCGCTAACTCCGGATGCTCCTTCTTTTCGCGGCTCAGCACCTTATGGATAATAACGATACTGAGTAAAATACATACGGCGCCTATCAGGAAATGTATGCCAGGCAAATGGAACGGCGCCTGGGCCGATGTAAAATAGGCAAAGGTGCTATTCATGATCAGTGGACCGATAATAGTGGTAAGACTCATCAAACTGGTAAGCGCACCTTGCAGCTCTCCCTGCTGGTTAGCCGGCACATGACCCGATATTACCGACTGTAAAGAAGGTCCGCAAATTCCACCCAAACAATAAGGAATCAGGAAAACAAACATCATCCAACCCTGCGTGGCAAAGCCAAACAACACCAAGCCCACCGCATAAAGCGCCAGCCCGAGATAAATACTTTTTTCATTACCGATCCTCGGGTTAACCACTCTTGTTAATCCCGCCTGTACGGCTCCTACCAATACACCCACTACTGCCAGGGAAATACCCACCATTTTCTCGCTCCAGTTAAAATTATAAATGGTAAAGAAATTCCAGTTACTCTGCACTGCCTGGGCGCCGAGGTAAATAAGAAAGAAGCCGAATGCCAGCCCGCTTATTTCCGGATGCCTGGTTAAAAATTTCAGCGAACCAAACGGATTGGCCCTTTTCCATTCAAATGGCCGGCGGTTTTCTTTACTTAAAGATTCAGGCAGGAAAAAGTATCCCCATATACAGTTCACCAAACATAATACAGCGGCGGCATAAAAAGGCGCCCGGATCCCCCAGTTGGCCAGCAATCCTCCCAGCGCCGGCCCCAGCACAAATCCCAATCCGAAAGCGGCGCCTATCAGCCCAAAATTCTTTGCCCTGGAAGTTTCATCCGTACTTACATCTGCTATGTAAGCAGCAGCGGTAGTAAAGCTGGCGCCTGTAATACCTGCAATAACACGTCCTGCAAATAACCATCCATACGCAGGGGCTAATGCAAGGATAATATAATCGATCCCAAAACCTAACAGGGAAAGTAACAATACTGGCCGGCGGCCATATTTATCACTCAGGTTACCGATCACCGGGGAAAATAAAAATTGCGTGATCGCAAAAACGGATAACAACAACGCGCCATAAGTACTAGCCTCGTTAACCGGGATGTGTTTTAACTGTGCAATGAGGTCGGCCATCACGGGAATAATTAATCCCCATCCCATTACATCAATTAATAGCGTAACAAAAATAAAGCTGATAGCGGCCTTTCTGGATGTGTGCATATTGGTGATTTTGTATAATAACCGATAGATCTCTGGCGGATGTTTTTCTTTCTCACAACGTGGTATCGTCATCCTGGTTCAAATATAGACACCCCTGTTTTTTAATAGAAAACCTTTCCGGTCAGGATCATCATTCTACCGGTAAAACACTTGATTTTACCGGTAGAAATGTATAGGCACAAAGGTATTTAGTTCAGTCTCAAATGAAAGGGCAAAATAAGACAATAAAAGGGGAGTTTGCGACAGATATAAATGTTACCACGTTAGTTGGAGCAACGATACTCCTTGTCCGGGTAAATCATTTGGCAACACTATTTCACCATTTTCCGGTTGCAGCCATGCGGGTGAAGACAGTAACTGCAGCTGTCCTGCGCTTTCCAGCTGCGCGATCTGTGAAGCATCCGGGTGCTGAGGCGATCCCATTTTCTTCCAGGCTTCGTATGCATTGCTATGTGCAGCATCAATCCGGTAATGCTTTAATAATACGCGGGTGGCGGGTAGTCCTTTTATTTTTATTTTTACGGGAGATGATTGTGCCGGAATAATGTTGTCGTCATGATAGTTCCACACCATTACGCTAACGCTATGCTCATCACCGGCCGCCAACGCATTAATATCACGCTTTGCGCCCCGCACGCTGCTATCGAGGATCTGCCGGTAGTTATAATTGGTTGCCCCGCTTACCTCCAGCCTGTTGCCCTGCATCAGGCCAAACATCCGGAATACATTTAAAACGGGTTTATCCACGCCGTTGGTAGCCAGGTCGCGGAAACCCGCAAACCAGGGCTGGTCTTCAAATTCAAAGGCCCACGTAACGGCGCCTGCCAGGTTTACGCCACGGGCAGCCGCCAGGTCATACTTCCGCGCAAAAGAGGCGGCGGTATAACCTGAATACATCGTACCATTACGGTATGCATTGGCAGGATGAAATGCTTCTGAACACGCGGCACACCCTTCCGGATCTGATTCACCGATAATAACAGGCAGCTTCTTCAGCGATGGATAAGACGCCACTATTTCAAACCCTTTATCGATATCACGCAGTTGTGCAGCCATGTTCATCTGCACCGCTCCATTCACCACTTTGGGCGAACCTTTCGCATGAAAGGTGATCACATCCAGCGGCGCGCCGGTTTTGCCGGTAGCGTAATTCTTGCCGCTCACCACATGATCCAGGAACGTTTTAAAAAACTTTGCAGATACATCCCAGTTGGGACCTGTTACCTCCGGACCGCCAATCCTGGCAGTGGGCAATGCCCGCTTCACCGCATCTGCAGTATAATCATACAGCTTAATATATTCTTCTGTAGTGCCTTTCCAGTAACCGATATTAGGCTCATTCCATAACTCCCAGTACCAGCTTTCCACTTCCGCTTTTCCATAACGCGCTACGGAATGCTTTACCCACTCATATACCAGGGCCGCAAATTTCTGATAGTCTTTCGGAGGATATGCCCAGCCGGTAAATATATCGCCATACTTATTATCCGGCTGCCAGTGGTGCCGGTAAGGCGACGGCTTCACGGATAACGCCTCCGGCATAAACCCGATTTGCGCAATAGGCTTCATGCCACGTTCTACAAACGTGTCAAAGATCTTATCAATGATCGTCCAGCTGTACACGGGGTTCCCGCTGGCATCTTCGGTATACGCATTGGTGGAGCCCCATTTCAGCGCAGCCGTACCATCGCCGGTTACCAGCAGGCTATGTACCCGCACGTATACAGGTACTTTGCTCAATGCAGCAATTTCCGTCAGTAATTTCCTACCACCTTTCATATAGGTATAGTTGGGCTCATCGTAGCCAAACCAGGCCCATATGGGTTTCAGAGGTCCTTTGCTTTTCCGGGCATCTACTCCTATCAACAACGTGTCCTGCTGCGCATTACCCGGCAATGCCGGTAAAAGCAGCAAGAGCATAAACAGGTGTAACAGGCATCTTTGCATGATCAGTTATTTTCTTGTTATATAACAACTGTGGTAAATGAGAACCGCGGTATTAATACTGGCCTTCACCCCATACTGCCACGCGCCAATGGTTACCTTAACAGGAAACCTGCTGCGGAGCGGTATCATCTCCTATCGCTTTCCGCTTCCGGTACAACAGGAACACGCGGTACATCACCAATGCACTCGCAAGGATCAGGAATACATAGCTAAACGACAGGTGTCTGCCATCTTCGGCAGGCAACACATATATCAATCCATAACTCAGCATGGAAACAATTACATAGCACAATCCACCCGTGAGCCCGCCGGCTATCCCTGCATTTTTGGGAAATATCTGCAAACAAAAAGTAAAGTAATTATTGTAGGTAAACCCTGCACCCACATGCACCAGGAAAGCAAACACCAGTATCGTCCACAACCCGCCATACAGGGAAAACATCGCCAGCAACAGCAAAGCCGCTGCCAACTGCAACACCACGTTGATGCTCATCTTCTTCACAAATGGCTTGTTGATCATCCCCTTCCCTAAAAATCCACCCACCATCCAGGCAAAACCCAGGAACAGCGAACAATAACCGGTGATCACGGGCGACAGGTTAAAATAATGCTCAATAATAAAAGGACCGGACATGTTATATACCATCACCATCGAATAGGCCAGTCCCAGCATCACTATACCCAGTGTAAAACTGCCGGTACGTATCATCCCGTAATAAATAGACAGGATCTTTGCGGGGTGAAACGGCGTGGTATGCTGGATGGTTTCCCCGCTGAAGATCAACTCCATCAATAATAACACTGCGGCAAAACCACCCAGGAAATAGAAGTTGGATTCCCAGCCAAAGTTTACCTCAAGATATCCCCCGATAAAAGGCGCTACAATAGGGCCGGTAGACCAGATAATCGTAAAAAGACTCAGGTAATGTTTCAACTGTTCCCCCTTGTAGAGGTCTACAATAAAAGCACGCTTACTCACTACCATCGCTGCTATGGTAATACCATGCAACACCCTCATGGCGTAAATCACATAAATATTGTGCGTGTTGGCAATGGTTACACACGATGCACAAAATATCAGCATCGCCACCAATGAAATCCGGTACCGGCCAAAACTATCCAGCAGGCCACCTATAAAAAGCTGCGATAAACCGTAGCTGATCAGGAAAAGACTCAGCGTAAGCTGGGCCTGGCTGTTGGAAATACCGAGGGCATGCGTCATGCCCGGCAGCGACGGGATATATATATCCGTGGCAAACCCCGACATGGGAATCATGGCAAAAGCCAACAGGGTGGCTATTCCTAAGTTCTTATCTTTTATCCTTTTCTGCTTAACAGTGCTGGTGATCATATTACAGTTGCTGGTGATTCGTTCACCGCAAATTACTGCATCTGGTCAACTTTACCACCCGGCGATTTATTGTTTACCCGTTTTGAACTTAACCAGATACCTGCCAGCACCAGCAAGCCGCCGGCCATTTGCCAGGAAGTAAAGGTATCTTAAAGGAAAATCATAAATTCAGGCTGCCTCCAAAACAGGATAAGCCATAGATAACCCATAGATAACCCATATTTGAGTCATAGATAACCCGTACCTATAAGATACCTGTTATATATGGGTAAACATTATTTTATTTCCGGGTGTAATATGACTATACCCGGAAAGTACCTATAAAAACAGATATATCAGTTATGGCTTATTTTACTAATGGCATTACCTTTCTGGGCGCAATGGGCAATTTGACGGCCTATAAAGTGAGGGGATCTGACAAGGTTATTGTCCGCTCCAAAGGAGGCGCTTCCAAAGAGCAGATCAAACATTCCCCGGAGTTTGAACGTACCCGGGAAAACAATATGGAATTTGGCGGTTGCAGCTATGCATCCAAAACTATCAGGCAGGTATTGTTTCCGGTAAAGCACCTGGCAGATTACAATTTCACGCCTAGCCTGAATAAACTGGCGAAAAGTATCCAGCTACAGGACAAAACCGGCGACAGGGGACAAAGGAGTATCCTGCTATCCCAACATGGATATTTGCTGGAAGGGTTTCAACTGAATAAAAAGAACACATTCGATAGTGTGGTTCGACATCCTGCCGGCTGTATTATTGACAGAGAAACAGGAAGCATGGAGATACAACTTCCGCAACTCAGGTCCGGATTCAATTTAGTGGTACCCTGGCAATATCCTTTTTTCCGGTTTACCATTACGTTCGGGATGGTAGCAGATGTTGTATGCAAAGAAAACAATTACCAAAGCCGGGAAAAGCTACCTTTCCCAGCAACTGCACATACCGAATGGCAACCGGTAAAACAGGATTTTGAGGCGCAAAAGATGGTACTGCAACTCACAGACCTCGTAGAACCGGACAACACCAAAATGTTGCTGGCGGGCATTGGCATTGAAATAGGAACGCCTGTTACCAACGAGGTGATTGACGTGGTTAAATATGCAGGTTGTGCAAAGATCCTGGCAACGGGGTGATGTGTCTAATTTTGCATCCTGAATTCATTGGGCGTATAGCCAACGCGTTTCTTAAAAAGACGCGTGAAGTGCTGCGGGTACCTGAATCCCAGCTCGTAGGCAATTTCACTCACCGTTTTGTCGCTGCCAAAAATCTTATTTTTTGCAACGTCAATGATCTTGCTTTGAATATATTCCTGGGCAGGTTTCCCTGTTTCTTTCTTGATCAGGTCACCAAAATACTTTGCTGAAAAATGCAGTTCCCCGGCGCAATAAGCCACACTCGGCAACCCGATAGTATATGGTTTCGCGGAAGAAAAGTAGCCATTCAATAATTCTTCGAACTTCTCCAGTACGCCTTTATTTGCCGCGTCCCTGGTAATAAACTGACGGTCGTAGAAGCGGTCGCAGTAGTTCAGGAGTAATTCGATGCCGGATGCAATCACCTTCTTACTGTGCTTATCAACGGGTTGTTGCAGTTCGGCTTCAATTTTTGCGAAAAGATCAAGCACCATCTGACGTTCTTTCCCGGAGAGGTGCAGGGCTTCATTGGTGTGATAGCTGAAAAAATTGCGTTCCTCGATACTCTTTGCGAGTGAAGTTCCCAGCAACATATCGGGATGAAATACCAGGCCATGCCCCAGCGGCTGGTAGTAGTCCACCTTATTCTCCACATCAATCGCCTGTCCAGGTGAAATAAAAACCAGTGTGCCTTCCTGGTAATCATAATACTGCCGGCCATATTTTAAATCGCCACACTTTACGTCTTTTAAAAAAATACAGTATAGCTCAAAGTTCATTTTAGATCCTGTTCTTTGCTTTGCCCTCGAAAAATCGATCACGCTTACCAGGGGATGCATGGTTTCATGGTTATTGAATACATTGTATTCGTTAATAGTTTTAAAGTTATATGCCTTGTCCATATCAATAGCGTTTGCTCCGTCAAATTTAAGGATAATAGCAGCGCGTAGGCTCCCCTCTCCGGTTAGTCAGTAATATTGGTAGGAAAAACAGGAATCCATCTACCAAGTGCTCCTTTTTCAGTTCTACTTTTGTAAAAAAGAACTACCAAAATGAAAACAACTATTATCGGGCTGTTGCTGTTTGTTATAGGTGTGCAGTTATCCAGCGCACAATCCACCGGACCGGAGCAAACGCTCATCGACCTTTCCAAAGCGAAATGGCGCTGGATGGCCGACCGGAAAACAGATTCACTGGACGCGCTTTTTAATGAAAAGGCAGTTTTTGTTCATATGGGAGGCACCATGAATAAAGCGCAGGAAATGGCCACCATTAAAAGCGGGGGCATTCAATACAAGCACGCGGAGATTTTTGAAACTTCGGTGCGCTTCATTGATAACACGGCTATCCTGCTCAACAGAATCCGGCTTACAGCAATTGTAGGCGGTAATGAGGTGGTTAATCCTTTCCAGGTGACTGAAGTATATGTGCAGCAGGGTAGTAAATGGACGCTGGGATCGCTCTCTTTCACCCGTTTGCTTGGCCAGTAGTGCCTTCTTCTAAAAGTATAGATATGTATAATAAGATAAACATTATTGCCGGGATACTGATGACTGCGTTGGCCGCAGGCAACAGCTGCGCAGCCCAGGAGAGCGGCCCGCTGATGATTCAGCAACAGGGCAGCTTTGCGGTGGGCGGCACGGTGATCACTCGACCCGGTACTTTTGATCCAATAAAACATGGCGCATACCAGCCCGTAAATCCGCCTACCGACGGACAGACCCTGCATGGCGACCATGCGTATGTTTTCTACCAGGTTCCGGTGAAACCGCGTAAGCTGCCTTTGGTGTTCTGGCATGGTCACGGGCAGTTTACAAAGACCTGGGAAACTACACCCGACGGCCGTGAAGGATTCCAGACGATCTTTCTGCGACGCCGGTTTCCGGTTTACATGATCGACCAGCCGCGGCGCGGGCACGGAGGCCGGAGTACGGAGCCTGCGAACCTGGTTCCTACACCGGACGACCAGCTTTGGTTTGGCATTTTCCGGCTGGGGGTATGGCCTGATTTTTATCCCGACGTGCAGTTTTCAAAAGATCCCGAAGCCCTGAACCAGTTCTTTCGCCAGGGGGCGCCCAACACGGGACCGTATAATGTAGAGGTGAACACCAATGCGGTATCGGCCCTTTTTGACAAGATCGGTTCAGGAATTTTGGTCACTCACTCACAGAGCGGAGGTTTGGGCTGGCGTACTGCACTAAAGAATGCCAATATCAGGGCTATCGTATCCTACGAGCCGGGCGGGGATTATGTGTTTCCTGAAGGAGAAGCACCTGATTCTATTGTGCTTGGCGGGCGCACCATAAAGCCGCCCACCATTCCCTTAGCGGAATTTCAAAAGCTCACCAAAATACCGATAGTCATCTACTACGGCGATAATATACCTGGCAGTCCAAGCACGAATCCGGGTCAGGAACAATGGCGGGTATTCCTGGAAGTAGCAAAAAAATGGAAGGATGTGGTGAACAAGCATGGTGGTGATGTTACGTTGGTACACCTTCCAGAAATTGGCATTCATGGTAATACACACTTTCCGTTTGCCGATCTGAACAATGTAGAAATTGCGGACCTGCTGTCGACGTTTTTAAAAGACAAAGGGCTTGATTAAAATGATGATATGATGATGAGAATATTCAGTAAAATGATGATGATGATGAGCATGTTAATGGTGACTACCGGGAGTATATCCGGGCAGGGACAAGCCAATCTTTCTGTTAAACAGCAAAGCATGGTACCCATTGCGGCATTTACCGCCAATGGAGAACAGGCTTATTTAAAAACTGCATTGGAACAGGGACTGGACGCGGGGTTGAGCCTCGCAGAAATAAAAGAGATATTGGTTCAGCTATATGCTTATGCGGGGTTTCCCCGGAGCCTGAATGCCATTAGTACACTTCAAACGGTTAGTAAAGAGCGTAAACAAAAAGGTATCAGTGATGAGGAAGGCAATAAGCCATCCCAGGTGAGTTTTAAGCCGTCAAAGTTTGCCTATGGTAAAAACGTACAAACCAGATTAACCGGCAGCACCGCCACTGGTGCAGCGCAGCAATTTGTACCGGTAATTGATATTTTTTTAAAAGAACATTTGTTTGCAGATGTGTTCAGTAGGGATGTGTTGAATGATCAAAGCCGCGAGATTGCGACCATTACAGCCCTGGCAAGTATGAGCGGCGTAGAAGCCCAGTTAAAAGCGCATCTGAATGTAGGCAGGAATGTGGGACTTACTGAACCACAGTTGAGGGACATTGCTTTTATTATCTCCACAAAAATTGGCTGGCAGCAGGGTAATGTGGTATCAAAATACCTCGACGATATGTTTAAATCACAGGAACGCCGGGCAATAGTAACCGCAAACGGAGTGAGTGTAGAGAAGGTTACCTTTCCGAATGACCATATTGCTGTTGTTGGAAATCTTTACTTTCCCCGAGGTTTTGATAAGAACAGGAAATACCCCGCTATCCTGGTTGGTCACCCCGCCGGTGGTGTGAAGGAACAGACTGCCGGTATTTATGCGCAGCAACTGGCAGAGCAGGGATTTATCACGCTGGCGTTTGATGCCTCTTACCAGGGCGAAAGCGGCGGCGAGCCGAGGTTCCTGGAAGATCCGGCGGTACGGGTGGAAGACTTCCGCGCAGCAACTGATTATTTAAGTATTCATCCTTCCATTGATCAGCAACGGATAGGTGTGCTGGGCATTTGTGCAGGTGGCGGCTTTGCTATCAAAGCCGCAGAAACGGAACACCGGCTTAAGGCAGTAGCAACGGTAAGCATGGTTGACCTGGGGCTACTCCGCCGTGAGGGTTTAGAGGGTGTTTTAAAATCCCAAATGCAGCAGCGGTTGGATGAAGCAGGCAAACAACGTACACGCGAAGCCAATGGCGAGCCGGTAAAGTATGTCAACTATGTATTCAATACCCGTGATGAGATTCCGGCCGGTGCAACAGGCATGTACAAGGAAGGTTATGAATATTACAGAACGCCTCGCGGTCAGCATCCAAATTCACAGAACAAGTATACGTTCACCAGTTTAATTAAACTCATGAACTTTACAGCACTCGATCATGTGGAAATGATTGCTCCGCGCCCATTGCTGCTGATTGTAGGTAAAGTGGCGGATTCACGCTATTTCAGTGATGATGCTTTTGCAAGGGCGGGCTCGCCTAAAGAACTGTTTGAAGTGCCGGGCGCTTCGCATATTGACATGTACGATAAACCGGAATATGTACCACAGGCAGTAAAAAAGCTAGGCGCTTTTTTTAATGAACATCTTAAATAAACGTTATGATCCGGTTGATTGGAATAGCAGGTTTTATAATGACGATAGCTTTCAGCAGCTGCAACGGACAGGTAAAAAAATCCGGTAACGGAAATGCTGATAGTACCAAGCAGCTGTTTCCTAAAGGCAACAGGGTTATCAGCAGGAATTTTACCGGTACCGTTTACCTGCAGATGCTGGTGGATGCCGATACCACTTACCATACAAATATCGGGAATGTATCTTTTTCGCCGGGAGCAAGAACCAATTGGCATTCGCATCCCGGCGGCCAGATTTTACTGGTAACAAATGGTAAAGGATACTACCAGGAAAAGGGGCAACCCAAACGGATCATCCGTGCAGGTGATGTGGTAAAGTGCCCGCCCAATGTTTTGCACTGGCACGGCGCAACGCCTGCTGATCCGATGGTGCATATTGCCATTGGTCCTAACCTGGATCATGGCCCCGTGGCCTGGCTAGAGCCGGTGGGCGACAGTGTTCATACTTCAGGCGTAAAGTAGTTGCATTTGTTACCCCGCCACGCTATCCTGATCCGGATCATCTTTGGGTTCCCAAAGTATTTGCCATAATCATAGTCCGCAATCATATCTACGATCGTCAGGTTCTCCTTTTTTAATTCGGCTACCAGTGCAACAATATTTTCCACCCGGTAATTAATCATAAATGGCCTGGCTGACGTATTCGCCGGCAGCCAATCCGAGATTTTTAGCGTACCATTCGTTTATCGCCTGCGGGTTATCGCACTTAAAAAATACACCTCCAAAACCGGTTACTTTTTTCATGATTAGCGTTTTCGTTGTGCCAACAAATGTAATTTTAGGTACAAAAATTTTAATATATTTTTGGACATACCAGATTTGTTTTTCATGATTAAGTTATTTTCCGCCGGTTTCATTATTTTTCTGCTGCTTACCAACCACATGATCGCCTGCGGCCAAACATCAGCAGCAACAAATAACAGCGCAAATGCGGCGTTAATAAAAGTTTTGAACCGGTACGCCCATTTCCCAATGGAATTGTGTGAGAAAAAACAGGCAGCTGTATTTTCTTTAAGAATCAGATTTAATTCCCAGGGAAAGATTTCAAAAATTGAACCTTCAAAGTATGTTCCCGCTAAGATGATTCCTGAGTTAACGGCAAAGGAAAATTATAACAGTGTGGATTGGAAAGAGTTGGTGAAAAAGGATCTGGAAGAAGGAGACGCGGTCATTATTCCTTTTGTGGCATATAACCCGGCGGAAAACAATTCAGTATTTTATGAATATACAATGGAGGATATCTTTAAATTTCCTCCGGAAGAAGGGGCATTTATCAATTGCACGATCATGCAAACTTATGCCATTCATTACGGCAGCGCGATGAAATGAACATTGTTCAGTGAACCCATAAACAGAATAATATAACCTAATCCTTTTATTGGTTGCCGTCAGGAGAATACTGCACTTTACTAAAATTACAGCTATTTATGCAGCCGGGCGTATTCAATTTATTCATTCCTGAAAAAGTGAACAGGGGGCTTTACTACTTAATGCCGGGAAGGCGCCCTGTTTCCTTATCTGTACAATTTGGTATCTTGCGCCCTTACCCAATTTGTTCGCCTGCATGAAACGTAATGTTGTGTCGCTTACTTTTAATATCTTCCTGGGGATTGGTTTACTAATGGTCACCGGCGCCTCGGTGATATACTACAATATTCAGCGATTCAATGCATCCGCGGTAAAAACCAGCGGAACGGTAGTGGACCTCATACCGAAGGGTAAGCGGTCTTACGCCCCGGTTGTTACCTATTACGATGAAGCGGGTGTGAAGCATCGATATATTTCCAGCGTTTCTTCCAATCCTGCCGGTTACGAAATCGGGGAACGTGTGGGCATGTATTATGACCCCAAAAATCCCGACAATGCAGAAATAGCTGGCTGGCGGGAGTATTTTGGCGTTATCATCGTTGGTGGCCTCGGGTTAGTATTCAGCCTGATTGGACTGGGTTATTATATTGTGAGAAAGGTGAGCCACTCGCGCAGGGACCAGCTCAAACAATCGGGGCAGCTGATCCAGGCCGACTTTGATTCGGTAGACATTAACAGGTTTGTTCACGTTAACCATCGTCATCCTTTTTTTATCCGGTGCAACTGGAAAGATCCGCTCACCGGGGAAAGCCGCCATTTCAAGAGTGGCTTTATATGGTCTGACCCTACCCCGATGATTGGTCTTAATAAAAAAATAGACGTATACATAGATAGAAATAATCCACGCAGGTACTACGTGGATATTTCTTCTTTTGAGCCGCAGTAGAGGCTACGCCGGGCGGTATCATTGCACTTTCTGCTGTTGCTTCAGCAGGTTAGCCCTGTTCAGGTCTTTTTGTGCTTCCTTTATATTGATTTCGTTAGCCAGCTGCGTTTTCAGCCGGCCCCTGTTCTCAAAGAATTCGGCGTGTTTATTATTAATCATTATTGCCTTATTGAAATCTTCCAAGGCAGAAATCTGCTGGTTCAGCTTCAGTTTTATCATTCCCCTGTTATTAAACATCATGGGGAGCTGGTTGCTGCTGACCCTATCAAATAACTTGTCGATCTGATCCAGCGCCTGCTGAAATTTCTGCTGCTGATACAACTGGTTAGTGCGGTTAAGCAACTGTTCTATACCTTCGGCCTTCACCAGGCTATCGATATTTAAAAAACTGCTCAGGGAAGCCCCCGGCTGATTTACGAAATTATAGCCCCCGGTTATTGCCAGCAGCCGTTTGGCTTTGGTAGGGTGAGTGCATCCGGCTTCGAGTTCCGGGGTAGGATGTTTATCAACCGCCATAATCCCCGACTGCGCGTTCTTCAATGTTCCATTCAGTTTCTTGATAATATACCCGGAGAAAAAATCCGACGCTAATTCTCTTTGCCTGGAAAGGGAGTAAGTTAATGCCTGGTTCCGGATGGAGTGACCCAGAAAATGGTGTCCTACCTCATGAGCGAAGATGGCAAAGGCCACCCAATCTGTATTCTTGGCTACCAGTTTGTCGAGGTACTGGCGATTGTATAAAATATACCGGGTACTGTCGCCGCGAAGCATTACCGCTTTAAACACAGGTCCCCGGAAACGGCATTCATAGAGTATAAAATTTGCAGCCACCTGATTTTCATTTTCCATTCCTAATAATCCCTGGATCTTAATAACTACCATTGCAGGCGTAAAGCCATCCGGGCTTAATGATGGTTGCATACGCGGAACACATTTATCTTCCAGCTTATTGCTAACAAAACTGCATGAAAAAAGAAAATCCTCATCCTCCGGAATAGTATCATTAAGCGGCTGTATAGCAGGAATAGCCTGGCTATATCCCTTATATTGTACCAGCAACAGCATGACAGCTGTACCTAAAAGCAGGTACTTTATATACTTTGCCATTATCGTGTGAGGTTATAGGTGATGGCCAGAAAATTCCCCCATTTGTAAAACGACTCCGTTTCCACCGTTGTTCCAATAGTAGCTTTTGGTACGATCTGTCCTTCCTGGTACTTTGATGAAAGCAATGTTGCCTGGGTGAGGACCCATCCAAAAGTGGCAATAAACCGTTGTTCACGGCCTATGGCGGCGGAAATTCCCACATGGTAATTGAACTTTGTGGAAGATCCGGTAGACAAGCTTACCCCTACGGCCAATGCAGGCTGAAAGTCCCACCCTGTTCTGTAATAGGCGTGCATCAATGCACCGAGGGCGGGTACTACTTTATTGCGGTTATCATTTTTTCCTATTTTCACATTATCCGGATCGCCGGGGATGCTGTCCAGCCGGTAAGACTGATCAAAAAAATTGTTATTCCCGAAGTTCAGAAAGAAGCCGGTACTGAAATCGAGTTTAAACCCGCCATACGTTCTGACAATAATGGGGGTTTGTATACCAGGATCGGCGCAGATGGTGTTGTCTTTGGGTTCTATTTTAATGTCAAATTTCAGTTCATCTTTATCGGCAACGGCAGCCTGTCTTATCGTATAATTTACCGGGTTAATCACTTTATAACTATTCACTATTAAATTCTTCTGATCAAGCAGCTTATAATTTTCAATAAACGCTATAGCTTTTCTAACAGCTTCCTCATTGGATTGCATTGAATCCACTCTTTGATTTGTCTCTCTGATTGCCAAATCAAGAGTAGGGTTATCATTTTCAAAATCAGTTGCCTTACCGGCCTTCTTTAAGGTCAACAATTTGGCCATCAGCTTATCTGCATCCTCTTTAAATGACTTCGCCACTTCATTAATTTCCTTCTCCAGCAGCTCGAGATTCGCCTTTTCAGTGGTGGCTACCTCCGTGTAATGGTCCAGGATATTGGTAACCTGGGCAAGCAATAGATCCTTTGATGTAGCAGCGACTTCCGCTCCGATTTTATTTTTGTTGACAAAAATAGTGGTTGCTGCTAACAGATCTTTCTCCGCCTTTGGATAAGTTCCATCACAGGCCTCCCTTATTGTTACCAGTTCATTTTTATAATACAGACTATTTTGCAGTACTTCAACTGCTTTCTTGAACTTATTCAGACTCTCCCAGTACTTGTCTAGTTTCTCATTTAGCTTTTTATGACTAGCTTTAAAAGGGATTAACTCAGCATCCCACAATCCTTTTTGTTTCAAACCACCATCACCTAAAAATGACGACTCCAGCCCTTCTTTAGGATCCTCTGCTGTACTGAGATCAACGGCTGACCCATCCAGTTTCTTGAGGATATCAGGTTGTTGCAGGAAGAAATTGGTGCTGGTATTATTTACCTGGATATTGTAGCGGCTTTTGTTAATGTTGATGATCTCCAATACAACCAGGTTACCATGACTCACGCGGCGTTTTATTTTTGATTTGGGTAAGTCCTGGTAATTAATCAGGATGGTATCAGGCGTTTGAGCGTACAAATCCGCCATAGGCAACAGGAATAATAATGAAAGGAGTCTTTTCATGTGTGTAAGTATTAGGGATGAGGAATCACAATCAGGGGCTACGTGCTACTTCAAAAAATTAATGCCCTACAATATAGGAATTATTAATATACCTACAAAACGTCCTTTTAAAGCTGACAGTGCTGCATCAAAAAAAGCCACCCCCTTACAGGGATGGCCATCATCACTCTTTGATTTTTGATTTTATAAAAACGATTGCATCCAGTTTTTTATAGCAGTCCAGGCTTCCGGGGCAAAATCACCTTTCAGCCGGGGCAGCTCCTCATTGGTGCAGCTTACGCAGTGCAGGAAAAGATGATTTAAACCCGGCAGTACTTTTACGGTTACCTCCGGGTTGCCGCTTTCCCCGATAGCAGCCAGGTTTTCCTTATAAGGCACCATGATGTCCTTATCGCCGTTCAGCGCAAGAAAGGGTACTTTAACCTGCTGCAGAAAAGGCGCAGGGTTGTACCGCAGGTGATACTGGTACCAGGAGCCGGTGGCCTGCCGGACATAAGATTCCAGGAAGAAGCGCATATGGTCTGCTTCCCCGGCTTTGTCTTTTGCGTAGGCGCTGTCGTCCGCATGTTTCCAGGCTGCATAGGTAGCACGGAGCCGTGGCTCCAGCTCCGGCGTATAGGCGTAGCGGTAGGCTGTATCAAACATCCGTGTGGTGATGGTATGATGCCGGTTTTTATCGTATGCTGAAATGGGCGCCGCATCAATGATAGCGCTGTTTTGCAGCTTCAGTGCCTCGATGCCGCTGGTGGCCAGGCCGGCGAGTGTGATCACAAAGGCAACGCGGTTACTCTCTGCTGCTGCGATGATAGCGGCAGCGCCGCCTTCACTATGTCCGATCAATCCTGTTTTGGTGACGCCGGGCTGCTGCCGCAGATAGTAGAGGGCAGCGAGTGCGTCGTCTGCAAAGTCTTTGGTGGTGGCAGTTTCATATACCCCATTTGTTTCGCCGGTGCCGCGGTCATCTGTACGGAGTACCGCAACGCCCATTGCTGCAAGGGAATCTGCCAGTGCCTTAAACATTTTATGGCCGGCCATTGTACCATCGCGGTCTTGCTTACCGGTGCCTGACAGCAATACCACGGCGGGAAAGTTTTTGCGGTTAGCCGGAATGGTAAGGGTACCACCGAAACGGATACTTTTATCTTTGTTGCTGAAATAAACATTCCTGCTTTGGGGTGCGCCTGCCTGGCTATACCCCCGCTGTATGCACGCCATCATACAGATAGAAATTACAGCTAAAAACCTGCCTGCGTTACTCATCCTTCTTTCTTTAGCAACTCAATGATATAGGATATCTCGTCTGCCAGGGCGCTCGGACTTCCTTTGTAACCACTTCCCAGCCAACGGATCATTCCATGCTGATCAATGATCACTTTCGCCGGGATGCCCGAGAAAGACAGCGCTTTGGTGTATTTGTTATAGGTATCATCGAGATGACCGGAGGCGGTGTTTTTAGCATCGAGTAATACGTTCAGGTGCAAACTCTTCGACTGGAGGAATTTTTTAATCTGGTCGCGATAGTCCGGTTTGGTTTCCTCGGTGGCAATAAAGAAGAAGTTTACGTTCTTGTCTTTACTGTATTTATCTACTGCCATCTGCATGCCCGGCATGGCTTCTTTGCAGGGGCCGCACCAGGTAGCCCAGAAGTCCAGCACCACAATTTTGCCTTTCATTTTGGCGAGGTTGGCTACGCCGCCGGTAAGTTGTTCCAGTTTAAAATCCGGGGCTTGCTTGCGGATCAGTTGTGCGCGCAAAGCTTCCTGTTCTGCAGATAATTCATCGGCACTTTTCATACCCTGGAAATAAGCGTCAAACCCCGTTTCTTTTTTGTGCCTGCGTACATACTCCTGTTTCAGCAGCGCAATTATTTCCGGGGTGGCTTTATTAGCCCTGGCGGCATTTTCAGCTACCTGCATAGCATCTGCATGCCGGCCGGTATTTTCCAGTAAGGTAGCATACAGGCTCAGGAAATCAGCCCTTTCAGCACCCGGCTTATCCTTTACTTTCTCCATCCATTGCAGGGCGGTGTTATCATCGCCTTGTTTATGCAGCAGGGAAGCATGGCCCATAAAAGCCGGTAAGGCATATGTCAGCACCTGTTCCTTCCATTGCAGCGGCGAGTAGAACCGGCTGCCGGCGTCATTCATCCTGGTGGTATATGCTTCGATGCGCTCCACCAGCTTTTTGGAATATGGAAATGCATCTGCCAGTTTGATTTCATCGTGTGCCAGTGCATTCATGATGAGGAGGCGATGAAATTCAGTAAGTCCTTCCAATGGCGCTATATCCATTATTTCATCCAGGAAGCCCAGGTTTTTATTGGCCATTACCCGTTCATAAACAATGCTGCGAAAAGCCTTGTTATAATACATTTGCTGTATTTCTGTATTCACTCCTTCAAACTGCTGTGGCGGAAATTTTGTCACAAACTCCTTCCATAGCGGGTAGCGGCCACCCGGTTGCCCCTTGAACATTTTAAACACCATCGCATCCCTGGCTGCCATACCGGAAGGAAAGCGGGCGATGATTACATTATTCATGGAGTCGGCGCGGGCCCTGTCTCCCAACAAATTCTTATACGCTTTGCTCACCTCCATTAACTCCGCTTCGGTAGCATCTTTCAAACTACTGATATAATTAATTTCACGGCGAATGACGGTATCAGCACGTTTCTCGCCGGTGTTTTTCAGGATCGTCATGGCGTTATAAAAAATAGGACGCCTGCTTTCCGGGTGATCCCGGAGTTCGTTGTTCATCCAGAACATGGCCACTTCGTTGGTGATCTTCACGGTATCATCTACTGCAGGCGGTACTTCACCCACAAACGCCGGTGTGCGTAAAAAGGCCCAGGCAGCGTAGGCGGTAGCCATTTGCGGGCCCCGGCGGTCGGCCAACATATAAGCGTAAGTTGGGGCGCCACCTTTATCCGTAATGCCGTTGGCCGTGAAATTACAAACCATCAATGCGGCTTTCTCCGGTAAATAATACCGGGTTACCCAGCCTGAGTCGGTCATCTTCATATGCAGGTCGTGTGTTTCCCACTGATTATTTTTGTAGAGATAGATCACGCCATTAACAGGCGCCTGCCCTTTCAGCATAGTGGTTTCCGGGTTATAACTGATAGTCACCGAATCGCCTGCAATAGCCCTTTTCGGCGTCACTGTCATTGCCTGTTGTGAAAAGGCCATTCCGGAGAACAACATACACGGCATCACAAAGGCGATTTTTACTTTATTCATCTGAAGATTGCTTTTAGTGTTTATCTCGGGTTTTGCTCCAACGACGGATTCAACTGGATATTATATTGCGGAATGGGAAACAGGTACCGGTTGCTGCCAGGCGTAAGCGTATACGTTTCGCCGGTGGTAAAGTTGGTACGGGTGATATTTTCCGCGAAGCGGGGGTCGGTGAAAAGACGTTTCTGATCAAACCAGCGGATACAGGTAAAGCATAATTCCCGTCTTCTTTCCTGCAATACTTTTACCAATGCATCTTCTGCGCTGGTGGCAGTTGCAGGCGTAAAATCAGTTGCTGTAAAGCGTTTGGCCCGGAGTGTATTTACAGCACTCATGGCGCCGTTGGCATCGCCTGCCCTGGCCCGGCATTCTGCTTTAATAAGCAGCATCTCCGGTACAGACAGACCTATATTGCGGTTGCCGCCAATAACGGCTTCTTTGGAATAAACGCGGTAAGTATTTCCTGATACGGTATAATTCTTTGTAAAATAACTATACCGGTAATCTTTGGTGTTGTATAACGACAGCAACTGGCTGCTCATTACCTGCATAGCGGAATATTGATGACTCATTCCTGCTGTTTTGGAAAGAATGATTTCCGGGTTGTCTGTCCGCTGCGGGTAGCTGCTAAGGGTGGTCAGGTCCAGTAAACCTGATTGGATCTTCAATGCGTTGTCTGCATTATTTTCTGCTGCTGTATACTGTCCCATTTGCAGGTAGGTTCTTGCCAGCAGCGCATACGCGGCGGCTTTTGACGGATAAATATTATAGGTATTTTTCTCGGGCAAATCAGGAATAGCTGCCTGTAAATCGCTCAATATCTGATCGTATGCCTGTTGTACTGTAGCGCGGGTGGCTACAATGGCCACATCGGGCTCCAGCAGTAAAGGTACTCCCGGGTCGGTAGCTTTGCTGCTCTCATTGTATTGCTTCCCATACATATTTACCAGCGTGAAATAGCTGTATGCCCGGTGTACCCTCGCTTCCGCCAATACTTGTTTTTTCAGTTGTGCCGTACCGCCGTTACTGTTCATTACATCCCTGATCACAAGGTTGCAGGGATAGATAGCGGCGTAGAGTATTTTCCAGTCAGGGTCGGCGGCTACCACATCATAGTATTGTGCCGCCCACATATAGGCGTTGCGTGACTCGGCCGGTAAACCCTGTTGTATAGCGGCATCACTGTACACAATATCATCTGCGGTCATATCCGGCATGTCTACCGAACGTTCCAGTCCCTGCCGGTTATTCATCAGGTAGCGGTAGTTGATGTAATCATCGGGCGTAAGCGCGCCTTCTGTTTTTATATCCGTGTATTTGCTGCAGGCCTGCATAAGTGTGCCGGCAACAATAAAAAGGAGGAATATTTTATATCGTTTCATTTGACTGCGTTTTGAAGTAAGATCAGAAGCTGACGTTCAGTGAAAAATTATACGATGCAGATGGCGGCAATTTCACATTCCGGGTACTTGGCGGAAAATCGGGATCTAAACCATCTTCATTCTTTGTCCACAGTAGCGCCAGGTTCCTGGCTGCGCCGGTAAGGGAAATACTTTTAACAGGCAGGCGGTGGAACAATGCTGCCGGCACGCTATAGGTGAGCGACACTTCGCGTAACCGGATATGATCGCCGGGCAGTACGTTGATATCTGCATTGATATACCTGATCTGCCCGGTGCTGTTGCCGCTGAGGCCTGGCACATTGGTGAAGGCTTCATCGCCCGGTTTACGCCAGCGCTGATCCAGGAGTTTGTTATAGTCGTAGTTCTGAAAACCGTAACGGCCGGGGTATTCACCGGGTACGGGCCGCTGGAATACGTAGCCCAGCTTATAGGTAACCAGGGCAAACAAAGAGAACCCTTTGTAGCGGATTGTTTGCTGCAGGCTGCCAAAGTACGGGGCCGACAAACGGCCGGCATTTTTCAGATCGCTGATATCTTTGGGCGATTGATAAATAGTCAGCGTATCGCCCTTACCTCCTATCACCAGCGGACTGCCGTTGCCATCCAGTCCGGCGTAACGGAAAACCATCAGGTAATCCGTGGGGAATCCTTTTATTGGACCGCCCACACCGGCGGATTGCAGCAGGGAGTTGGTAATATTGTACCTCGCATCTGTTACCTTATTGGTATTATAGGAGAATACCAGGTTGGCAGACCATTCAAACTGTTTGTTGCGTATAATACTGCCGCCGAGCGACAGGTCTATTCCTTTACCACTCAGGGAGGAAGTATTGCGGGTGATATTATCAAAGCCCACGGTATTGTCGATCGGGAACGAAGCAAAGAGGTCGGCGCCTTTTTTATAATAGAATTCTACGGTTCCGTTCATGCGGTTATCAAACAATGCGTAGTCCAGTCCCACATTATACACGCCGGTTTGTTCCCATCGCAGCGATGGGTTAGCAGGTGATCCCACCATTGAGTAGGGATCAAAAGGGTATTGATAGTCGCTCAGCAGGTATAGCTGATCGTATGGCAATGCGGTGGTGCTGATATTACCGTTGATGCCATAGGTAGCGCGGAGTGTAAGTCCGCTTACCCAGCTAATGTTTTGCATAAAGTCTTCTTTGGACAATGCCCAGGCTGCACCTGCCGACCAGAAAGGTTTTGCGCGGTATTTTTTGTCGAGTCCGAAGTTGTTATAATCATCGTAACGTGCGCTCCCCGACAAGGTATACTTACCTGCATAGGTATACGAAAAATTGCCGTAATAAGAAAGATAGCGCCTGCGTTTGGAGGAGTAGTTTACGCTATATGGCGGCACCGACTGGTATCCGTCTACCGTCACGTACGGGGTTACATAATCAACCGGCTTGCTAAACTGCGTTTGTGTATTAAAGCCAAACATGCGGTTGCTGCCGGAGCCATCAATGGTTTGCCGGGCTTCCATGCCCAGCAGGGCATTCACCTGGTGGTTACCTGAAAAGTTACGGTCTAAATTAAGCTGTCCGCGGATGCTGTAGTTATTTTTTGCGTAATCTGTTGTTTCCATGATACCGCCTAAGGGAATACCATATACCAGTTTGCCGTTGGCATCAATGGAGGTAGCGGTATTCAGCATATTACGGGTATAGTAGGAACTGTCGCTATTATAGTTTTTTACGCCGGAAGCAGCCCGTTCGGCCATATACTGGGCATTAAAGCTCAAACCTTTATACAGCGGGATATTTAAGGCAAAGCTGGCGGCGTAGTTACTTTCATTGGTGGTATTATCCGACAGGGCTTGTTCATCCATATAGTTGTAGCGCCAGGGCATATAACCCTGCGCTTCCAGGTTACTGAGCCTGCCGGAGTAATAAGCGCGTGAATAATTGACGCTGTTGCCGTTATCATCTACCAGTTGATCATAAGGCATCAACGGGTTGGAAGAACGGCCATATACACTGATTCCCAATCCGCCGGTGCGGTAGCGGAACCAGCTTCCACGCAGGTTGGCGGATAAGGTTACATTTTTAAAGAAGGTAAATTCCTGGTTGGCCGTCAGGGTCATTCTTTCCCCGAAGGTATTTTTGGTGCTGGTGCTTTCTTTATCGTAGGCGCCGGAAACGAAATAGGTATGCTTGCCGGTACCGCCGCTCACATTGAGGTCGTAGTGCCTGGTAGAAGCCGGGGTAAGGAGGTATTCCTCTACCTGTTTGCGGGAATCGCGGCCTTTCAGTACGGCAAATGCGGCATCTACCTGCGCCTGGGTAACTTCGCCTCTTTTGAGCCTGAACATCCAATCTATCGCCTCGCTGATGGGCCGCTGGCTGGCGGCCGGCAAACTGGCAGGGTCCGTGATAAATCTTTTGTTCACCAGTTCCTGCTCATAGTCGATCATTTGTGCCGCGTTCATCAGTGGCAGCGAGGATAACCTTGGCTTGCCGTTCATGCCTAACCCTGCAGAGAAAGAGATGCGTGGAGCGCCATCATTTATTTTTCCTTTTTTGGTGGTGATCACAATTACGCCGGCAGATGCGCGTGCGCCCCAGATAGAGGCCGCTGCCGCATCCTTCAGGAAGGTGATCTGTTCCACATCGGCAGGATTGATAGTGCGTATATCCATCTCCGTAGGAAATCCATCTATTACCACCAGCGGTTTTTTATTTACATCATTATTCAGTGTACTGGCGCCCCGGATGGTAATATCATAACTGCCGTTTCCCTGCACAGCGCCATTCAGATTCGTATATACAAAACTATTATCGGATTCTGTGAGGTTCAGCTGTACGCCTGCCACCTGGCCTTCCAGCCGGTGAATCACATTGGGCACGGGAATCTTTTCCAGGTCTTTTGCGGTCACTACGCCAAAGGAACCGGTGGCACGTTCTTTTGGCAGGTTTACATAACCGGTAGATACTACTTCCACCTGCTTCAGGTTACCCACCCGTTCCAGCAGCGTTACGTTATATGTTTTTGCTGTACCCATCATTACGTTCCGGTTTTGAAAACCCACGCTGGAAAAAGACAGCATCGTTTCATCTTCCGGTATCTGAATAAAATACTCCCCGTTATCGTTGGTAAAGGCTGTTTTCTTTGACATCAGGCCCAGGATACTTACGCCTGGTATGCCCTGCTGTTCACCATTGATCACCCTTCCTGCTACCGTTCTGTTTCCCACACGGGCGATGGCAATATCTACCTGCCGCGCGCCGGCGGGTGGTTCGGGACTTTTTTTAATCAGCACATTATTTCCTTTTACCACAAAGGTTAAACCGGTGTTGTGCAACAGCTGTTTCAGCGCTTCCTCCAACGGCTCATTGGTACAATCAAATTGCAGGCGGGGAAGCCCCTCCAGGTCTTTCGACTGGTAACCAAAATACTTCCCTGTTTGTGTTTGCATTTGGCGAAACACTTCTTTCAGTGTGGCATTGGTCAGGTGCAGGGTAACCCTGGTTTCTTTTTGCTGTGCATAAGAAAGGGAATAGTTAAGGCATAGCAATGCCAGCAGCACTACAACAATCTTTTTTGTCATCTCGTACTTTAATTGGTTGATTTAAATGTGTAGTCAGTAAACTACGTAACCGTCCTGATTCCTGGCGTACTTCGCATTGGCCAGTTCACATATTATATCAAGGGCACTGTCAACAGATGTGTTCTTCTTAAATCCGGTGGTGATCAGCAGGTTGGCCAACCCTGGATTACTGATCTTTATATTTACGCCGTAAAAGATCTGAAGATCTTTCATTATATCTTCCAATGGTTCATCGCTGAAACTGATATCTCCTGTTTGCCATCCGGCTGTATTAATGCTGATTATATTGCGTTGCATCACTTCACCGGTAAGCATGGTGAGATGCAGCTCCTGCCCTTTTATGAGGGTGGATATATCTTTTTTATCTTTTGAGATTTTTACTTTTCCGGTAACAACAGACACGATCGCCTGGCTGCGGCCGGGATAGGCTTTAATATTAAAGGAGGTACCGAGTACGGTGGTGGCCATGCCGCCGGCAGAATGGATCACAAAAGGCCACGCTGCCGCATTGGATACTTCAAAGAATGCCTCGCCTTCCAGGAATATTTCCCTTTTTTGCGGATCAAACTGATCGGGGTACCTGATTTCCGTACCGCTGTTTAATACAATGCGGGTGCTGTCTGACAGTACAATCACTTTGCGTTCCTGGTTACCGGTGCGGATGGTGGTAGTTGCTGCAATTAACTCCAGCTTCTCTCCCCTCTGCCCGCCGGCAACCAGCGGAGCAGGGTTACGCTTAGTGGAAAGCATCCAGGCGCCTGTACCCAGTAGTAACAACAGGGAGGCGGCAGCCGCCAGGCGAGTGGTGTTGCGGCGTTTATAAAAAGGCACCACCTTTGCAGGAGCCGAAGGATGAACAGCCAGGTCAATTTCACCGCGGTTATTGACATAGGTAGCCGACGGTGTTTCCAGTCTCACCTCACTATAAAGCTGATCCAGCAGGGAAATCATGGTGTGGTCCTCCTTGTTGGCTTCCAGGAGGTCAAAGAATTCATTCCTTTCTTCCGGCGAGCATTTGCCGGAAATGTATAACCTGAAAAGATGTGTAAAATGTGCCTGATCCAATCTCCGATAGTATTAATGTGACGCGTCCTGATACAGGACTATATATTACTGACGTTTGAAAAAAGGGGATGTCCTATCGGGCGAAGAAAAAAATTAGAATAATTTAATCTGGCCGGCTACTATTTTGCGGAGATAGCTGAGGGCGGCGGTTAGCTGGTTTTTTACGGTAGATGGGGAAATACGGAGTTCTGCTGCAATTTCATTCCGGGTGCGGCCTTCCACCTGGCTCAACTGGTAAATGATCCGGCGTTGTGGAGGCAGCTGGTTGATGGCTTCTGCCAGGGCAAATTCATATTCTTTGGCCACAATATTCTCGTAGGTACGGCTTTCCTCCCACTGGTGGTCGTTGAAGTAGGCTGCGCGCAACCTGCGGTCGTTGGCAAGCTGGCGTAGTACATCCAGCACCTTGTTACGCACCATCTTATAAAGATAATCTTCTATATCCCTGATCTCATTGAACTGATCGCGGACCGACCATAACTTAATAAATACTTCCTGGATGATGTCGCGGGCGAGTAATTCGGATTGGATGGTTTTAAGGGCAAAGCAATAAAGGGGATATTCATACAGGCGGAAGTAAGCAGTAAATTGCTCCTGCTGCAGTTGTTCCTCCCGGTTTGTCAGATCTTTCCCCTTCATCCCTGTTTGCTAAAAATTTATCACAAAGCACAAATGTATTAAAAGTTTGGAAAAATTTATTTACTGGAGAGAAAGGACGCTATTCTCAATGACGTAAATAAGTAAGGATAGCCTTTAAACTTTGAGGAACACCTTCTGCTTATACACAAAATACAGGAACAACCATTTTAGAAATACCAGGGAGATGCTGAGGGCTACCGCTCCAAACGGGTCTCCTACCAACTGCCCAAGCCATTTAAAAAATGCATTGTTGCTGTAACCCCAGTCGATAAAGTGGCCGGAAATATAAATGAGAATAGAGTTCATTCCTATTACCCGGAAGAAGAACGCCCATTTCTGGAAGCCTGCAATATCAATAACGTAATAGAAAAGTGCGAGCAACAACAGGCTGATACCTCCTACCTGCAGCACAAATGAGCTGGTCCACAGATTTTTATTGATGGGAAAATCAAGATTCCACAACTGTGCCAGCACCAGGAAAATCACGCCGGTAAGGGCCATCACTCCCACCTTCTTCACCGGAGGTATGGGACTGTTCCGCAATAAATTGCCGGTGAGAATCCCCAACATCGCGGTGCTGATGGCCGGGAAGGTAGACGTAAATCCTTCCGGATCATGGATACCCAGGTACAGCTTACCCGGAACGATACAGCGGTCGAGGTACGATGCAAAATTCCCTTCCATCGTAAGATCACCTGGCGCAAATCCGGGCGCCGCTGTAAACTTCAGCAGCAGCCAATACGCCACCAGGATACCGGCAAACCAGATCATTTGCGCCCGTTCCTTTGTATACAGATAAATGATGTTGGCAAACATATAAGCCAGGCCGATGCGGCCTAATACGCTGCAGAACCGTATCTGTGATACCGGCTGCAGCTGCAACCCATTATTATAAATGATCCCCAGCAGCACCAGTACCAGTCCCCTCTTTATTACACGCAATAACAACCGGCTCCGGCTTTTACCTTTCTCCAGCTCCCGGCCTACTGAATACGGGGTAGACACACCGGCCATAAACAGGAAAAGCGGGAAGATGAGATCATAGAAATGGAACCCATTCCACGCAGGATGTTCCAGTTGTACATCTATCGCCGCCCAGAAAGGCGATCCGGTGGCTTTGGCAATTTCATGAAAGATGGCGCCGCCGCCCATAATCCAGAACATATCAAATCCGCGGAGGGCATCTAGTGAGTAAAGCCGGGCTTTTTTTTCATTGTCACGGTTTATTGCCGCGGGTGCTTCCGGCAATGCTGTTAATGTGCTCATTGTTGAAGAGATCAAACGATTAGTGTATAGTTTCAAACGTTTTTGGCAGCATACAAGCTAATAAAAAGGACGCTAACTTTCTCTAAAATAAATCCGCAAAGGTAGCCGGCCTGCTGTTCGATCCACTAAAAATATTGATTATCAACACATAACATCACAACCGAAAGTGAAGGCTCCTGACCCTAAAGGGCTGAGCTAAAAGTTGGGGCCTTACCGACCTCAGACGCTCTAAGTGTATGGATAGTGCATTGATAGTGCATTAATAGTCCATGAGGAGTCCATGCGGAGTCCATGCGAACAGTATAGATAGTGCATGGATGATCCATGATATACGCAAGTCCGGGGCACCGGAGAAGCATCCGGGAGGCAGGGGGCCCTTCAACGCTAACCGCGCTTTTTTCCTGCAAATCTCACTACCCCACCTTTTCCTATATGACACGGCCCTTCACTTAAAAGAATTTCCTCTTCCTCCAGCATCAGGATATCATAATTTTCAAAGTCCGCAGTTATCTCTGCTTTGGAGAGTAGCATATCAATATCATTTGGCCCGCCCACGGCAGGGTTCAGCTGCTTGAGGTGTATATGTTTTTTACTGAAAGCCTCTAAAATAATTACGCCGCCCGGTTTGAGATAGCTGCTTAATTGTTTGTGGAAGGAGGATTTCTTACCGGCGGCAAAGTGTGCATACACAAGGCCGATGGCGTCAAATGATTCCTTTTCAAACTTCAGCTGCTCCAGGTCTCCCACTATATATTCCAGGGCAACGTGATGCGCTGCTGCAAGTTGCAATGCCTTCGATTTCCCCGCGGCACTCAGATCAAATGAAGTTACTTTCCATCCAATCCGTGCCGCAAATACGCCGTTACGTCCTTCTCCGTCGGCCGGCATTAATATAGATCCGGGTTCAAATTGCTGAAGCCATTCCTTAAAAAACTCATTGGGGGCTTTCCCATAGGCGTACTCTTCATTCTTATACCTGTTATCCCACATATTTTTGTATTGCTCGTCCCAGGATTGATTCATATGCGTTGATTTATATTTTAAAGTTCCGGCAAAGGTAATTGGGGTGGTACACTAAAGAGTAGGACAAAAATGTAGTACTATAGGATTTAGCGGTGGTCGCGTCTAAACATTTCAGGTGAAGATCCTGTGTGTTTTTTGAAGAACCTGATGAAATAGGAAACATCTTCGTATCCAAGATGATCTGCGATCTGACTTATCTGCCCGGAGGTTGCCAGCAGCTGTCTTTTGGCTTCCAGTATAATATACCCGTTAATAAGCTCCGAACAGGTTTTACCTACCGTTGCTTTGGTGACAGCATTCAGCTGATAGCTGGAAAGGTTCAGCATAGCAGCATACCGGGATACCTGCCTGCAGTTCAACACATGCGTCTCCAAAAGTCCGAGGAACGCATCCAGTTGCTCCTGCATGTAAAGGCTCGCATTACCGGAAGAATGATGGCGATGCTGTCTTATCAGCTCAATAAACAAAACATCCAGATTCGCTTTAATAACATGCTGATAGCTTTCCTGTTTGCCGGTATATTCCCGATGAATATCAGTTAATATCGCCAGTACCTTCTGAAACCCGCTGGTAGTAAACTGATAGTGATTAATATGACTGGCTGCGCGTAACAGCTGGCTGGATACTTTGTGATGAGAAAAACAAAACCCGGCGCTAAATTGCATCATATACCCTGTACTGCCGGCTTTCAGTACCAGCCGGTGCACCTGACCCGGACGCATAAAAAAAACAGCATGGTCGCCAATTGCATAGGGGGTGAAGTCAATATCATGACTACCACCTCCTTTGTCCAAAGCAAGCATATAAAAGAAATCATGCCGGTGATATTCCTGCACCATGTCTTCCCCGGCCAGCAAATCCTGAAGATTCCGGATACCAAAGCCTTCAGACAAATCTGTTTCTTGCTGCGCCGCTACAATATGTCTGATGGGTATCCTGTCCATTTTAACTTCATTGCTGTGAAGTTATTCACTCCCGCAATGTTGATCAAATGTAATTACATTTTAGGTTTGCTGAAAGCACTCTTATTGAATCGTTTCTTTCACTTCGCCACAAGTCAGCCGGGGTTATATATAAACAGCTGGCTGCCGGTATCAAATTGTACGGTTACTGTTGATGCAGTTTCCAGGATAATACCGGCAGTGCGCCAGATCTGTATATTGTTCATGCTTCCTGAAAATTTATTTTAAAGACGTGCCGCTTTCAAACGCAAACTGTTGCTCACAACACTTACAGAACTGAGGGCCATAGCCGCGCCTGCGATCATCGGGTCTAACAAAAATCCGTTAACAGGGAACAAAACACCGGCGGCAATTGGGATACCGATGATATTATAGATGAATGCCCAGAAAAGGTTCTGTTTAATAGTGCTCACGGTTTTGCGCGACAACTTCAGCGCTTTGGGAATGCTGTTCAGATCGGAGGTGATCAGGGTCATCTTTGCCACATCCATCGCAATATCCGAGCCTTTGCCCATTGCAATACTTACGTCTGCCTGGGCCAGCGCCTGTGAGTCGTTGATACCATCGCCCACCATCGCTACCACTTTCCCGGATTGCTGCAGTTCTTTTACAAAGGCAGCTTTATAGGAAGGGAGTACCTCTGCTTTATAGTGTTTCACTCCTACTTTCCTGGCTACAGCTGCAGCAGTGTGGGTGTTGTCGCCGGTAAGCATATATACCTCAATGCCGTCTTTTTGTAAGGAGGCAATCGCTTCCCGGGAGGTTTCCTTTATTTTATCTGCGATAGCGATTATTGCCAGCAGCTGTTTGCCTGCTGCAAAATAGATCACTGTTTTGGCATCTTCCTGTAATGCGGCGGCCTGTGCTGCCAGCTGCGGATCAACAGTAATATGGTTTTCATCTATCAGCTTCCGGTTACCTGCCAGGTAAACGGTTTGCTCAAAAGTTCCCTGTACCCCTTTACCGGTAAGGCTTTCAAAGCCCGACAACTGAACGGGCGTGGCGCCGTCGTTTTTCAGGTAAGCGACCACGGCTTCTGCCAGGGGGTGTTCCGATGGCTGTTCAAGGGAATACAATACAGATCCGGAGGTACTATTGGCGGCTGCATGCCAGATAAGGTCCGTCACCACCGGTTTACCTTCCGTGATGGTACCGGTTTTGTCGAGGATGATGGCGTTCACTTTATGCGCCAGCTCCAGGCTTTCCGCATCTTTGATGAGGATATTATTTTCAGCGCCTTTACCTACACCTACCATGATGGCGGTGGGCGTTGCCAGTCCTAATGCACACGGGCAAGCGATCACCAATACCGTTACCGAAGTAAGCAGCGCATGGGTGAAAGCGTTATCACCGCCTAACACCATCCAGGAAACGAAGGTGAGGATAGCAATACCTATTACCACCGGTACAAAGATGCCGGCGATCTTGTCTACCAGCTTCTGAACCGGCGCCTTACTGCCCTGTGCTTCCTGTACCATTTTGATAATCTGCGCCAGTAGTGTGTCTGCGCCTACTTTCTCGGCCCGGAACCGGAAGCTTCCTTTCTGGTTAATGGTGCCGGCAAATACTGCGTCACCGGCATGTTTAGCCACGGGCACCGGCTCACCGGTGATCATGCTTTCATCCACATAAGAAGCGCCATCTGCTAACTTTCCATCCACCGGAATTTTTTCGCCCGGCTTTACCAGCAGGAGGTCCTGTACTTTTACATCAGAAACAGGGATTTCACGGGTGTTGCCGGATTCATCCACCAGCAATACTGTTTTGGGTTGCAGGCCGATGAGTTTTTTTATGGCAGATGAGGTATTGGATTTGGCTTTTTCTTCCAGCAGCTTACCCAGCGAGATAAACGCTATCACCACAGCAGCTGCTTCAAAATATACATGCGCATGCAATCCGCGCTGATGCCAGAACTCAGGATATATGGTGTTAAAAGCACTGAACAACCAGGCGATACCGGTGCTCAACGCTACCAATGTATCCATATTGGCTTTGCGGTGCCGGGCCTGCTTCCAGGCATTCATAAAGAAGTTCCGGCCCAGGAAGAACACCACCGGCGTGGCAAGCGCCATCATGATCCAGTTACCGTATGGTATATCCATAAAGAACATCCCGATAACAACGATAGGAAGCGATAACACCGACGCCCAGATGGTGCGTTGCTTCACCTCCCGGTAATGCCGCTGCTGCGCTTCTTCCTTTACTTCATCCTGGTTTTCCTTGTCTATCACCAGGTCGTACCCCACTGAGCGAACGCTGCTTTGCAGCATAGCAGGGGTAACAGTGGCATGATCATATTGTACCCAGGCGGTTTGATTGGCGAAGTTAACGCCGGCGTCCTGTACGCCGGGCACCGATTTTAACATGGATTCCACGCTAACAGCGCATGCGGCACAGGTCATTTCCAATACGGGAAAGGTTTCTTTTGTAGTGCCTGCTTTGTGTTGCCTGGTGGCTGTTGATTCCTGTTGTAATGATATAGCTGATGACATATACTGCTGATTTTCTACAAAGCTACGTTCCAATGTGGGCACAGGCGTTACACTATTCAAGGGAATGTTTATATAATTATAATTTACCGTTTATAGATATATTCCAGGGCTTCATCTTTATTATTAATAAAATTTAAAGAACTATATGTAATTCCCTTATCAGGCATTAACGCGCCTTTTTTTCCTTTCCAGTTTTCCCAATACATTGTTGAATAACCGATCACGATCTTTGTGTTTGGCAGCCTGAACCCGCGCACTTCTCCATAGTGGTTAATGTTGCCGCTGGTCATTTGTCCAACCAGGATGGCATTAGTATATCTTTTAAACTCAATGGCATTCATTAAGGCAGAAGAAAAAGTTTGCTTCCCGATAAGTACATAAAAATGTTTCTTTTTATTTAAATAGCTATGTTTAATGCTGTCGATGAAAGGTTCCAGTACAGCGGAATTACCGCCACTGTTAAACCGGAGATCCACAATAATTTTATCGGGATGCCAGCTGTTTATTTTTGAAAACAGTTCCTTATTAAATTGCGCGAATGGATACTGCTCATCATCTATGCAATGAACAAAGTTGAAATAGATCGTTTTCTTTGTTGAGTCATACACATACCAATAGTCTTTTCCGGGTTCCCGGTATGGCAACATGGCGCCATATTGGGGGGACAATGCCAGGTTCAGGCTGTCTTTATTAACGGCTTGAAGTATTACCTGGTGGATTTCACCGTTGCGGCTTTGCAATGTAAATTCCGCGCTTTTATCCGAGTTTAAGATGCCCAGTCCTTTGAGAAAAGAAGGATTATTCAGGAACTGTTGCTGATAGGTCTCAAAATAGGATTGATTGTCGGCTTTAATTACTTCTTTAAACTTCCGGTTAATTTCATCAACAGGATGTCCGTTAATGGCGGTTAATTCTGATAAAAGAGCAACTGACTGCTGAGGAGCAATACCGGTTACAAAAATACCGTCGTCGAATGGGGTAAATTTTATGGGCAAGGCCAATGTAAACCGGGGCTCAATCCGGGTATGCTCATCGCCGATGGACACGTTTAATTTGAACAGCTCCACCATAAAGGTTTCATCATTCAGGGTGTCAATTTTTCCGGCTATCCGGGCAACTTTACTTTCAAATTCGGTTTTGGTAATTTTGTTAAACAGATTTTTGTGCTTTACCGGGAGGGTGTCTCTGTAGTACATTAAGTCCTCCAGCAGTTGTTTTTTTGACAGATTTTGTGAGAAGACGTCATTGGAAATCAACATCAACAGGCCGGATAGGAAAGAGAGATATCTTTTCATTTAGTGCGTTTTTTGTACGGGTATTGACAATATACGTACAAAGGTTTGTGTTTATTATCCTGGCGGGCCTTAAATATGGCTATCTTGTCTTGTTCCATAATTCCTACATTTGTATTTTAAATGATATCCGGAATGGAAGAAAATAAACAGCACTGGGAGAATGTTTACAACACTAAAACGCCTTCGGAAGTAAGCTGGACACAGGATGTACCGCAAACTTCCCTCGATTTCATCTTCCCGGGAAATTTCCCGAAAACGGCGGGCATTATTGATATCGGCGGCGGCGACAGTAAACTGGCCGACTTCCTGCTCGAAGCAGGATTCACCAACATTACCGTGTTGGACATTTCGGCCAAAGCATTGGAAAGAGCGCAACAACGGCTTGGTGAAAAAGCGGGTCTTGTTAAATGGATCGTGCAGGATATTACCACCTTTCAGCCAACTACTTCGTACGACATATGGCACGACCGGGCCACCTTTCATTTCCTCACTGCACCGGAGCAGATTGACCGGTACTTAAATATAGCCAGGCAAAATATCAATGCCGGCGGCTATGCCATTATAGGCACCTTTTCTACTGATGGTCCCGAAAAATGCAGCGGTCTTCCTATAAAACAATATGATGAGGATTCACTGACAGCCCGGCTCTACAACGGCTTTGAGAAGATAAAATGTATCACTGAAAACCATATAACGCCATTTAATACCACGCAACATTTCCTGTTTTGCTCATTTAAACGGACCTTATAAAATCCGCTAGGCTTTCAATTTCTGCCGCTCCGACAGTTTACCGTATTTCAGGTGATATTCCTTCGGGCTCATATCTACCTGCCGGCGGAAAACTTTCCGGAAGAAGCTGATATCTTCATAGCCGCATTGCACCGCCACGCTTTCAATACTCCCGCGGGTATTTTCCAATAGCTTTTTAGCTGCTTCAATGCGTACACGCTGCAGGTATTCCAGCGGAGTATTGCCCGTTGCCTGCCGGAAGCGACGGATGAAATTCCGGACGCTCATGTGATGGTCGCCCGCCAGCTTTTCGAGGATGATTGCTTCCTGGTAGTTGGCCTCGATGAATTGCTGTATCTTTTTTATCGGGTCATCCACATGATCATGCTGGAAGCGGAACACGGAGAAGGCCAGCTGCGAATCTTCATGCGTATTAATCATTAATATTTTTGAAGCCATTACGGCTTCCTGGTGACCTATTAATTTTTCTATCAGGTAGATCATAAAGGTGGTGAAACTAAACGCGCCTCCACAGGAACACACCGCTCCTTCGTCTACAATGATCTTATCGTCCTGCACGCTGACAGCCGGGTAACGCTGCTGGAACCGGTCTGCAAACAACCAGTTGGTGGTGGCTTTTTTGCCGTTCAGCAAGCCTGTTTCTGCCAGCAGGAAAGCGCCCACGCAGATGCTTGCCAGATCGGCGCCTTTGTGGCGTTGCTGCTTCAGCCATGCGATCAGCCGGCCTTCGCGGCCCATCACTTCATCGATCTTATCATAGCGCATGGCGGGAATAATAACTAAGCGGTACCGGTCGCGCGGACTGAGCTGCTGCACCTCGTTGCTCCCCATCGGCCTCCGGCTGAACTGACCATCCGCTTCGGTAATAAAATCGATCCCGATATCTTCTTTTAACGGCATACCGGTTACCAATGGGTACATCCTCTTAAGCCCGCCCCAGATATCAGCGGGACCTGTCACACATGTTGGAACGGCGTCTTTATAATCAAGAATAGCGATACGCAATGGAGTTCTTTTTGGGCTAAAGATATGGCAATATTGCCTTCTTTTTTGTCATTTCCGCCACTTACTTCATCCCGGAAGGATGACTACTTTTATGATGTAATAAGCAACCGGCGATGGCCGGGTACACATCACCTGATAAATCTGAATATTATGACAACAGCCACCAATACCACACTGACAACCCAGGAAGTAGCAACCCGGTTCAACGAATTGGCCCAACAGGAAAAGTGGTTTGAAATCCAGGACGAATTTTTTGCCGATAATGTAAGAAGCGTTGACCCGGCTCATTCTCCCTACTTTGGCTATGCAGAAGGCAAAGCGGCAGTTCACAAAAAGGGTAAGGACTTTGTATCGAAAATCCGGGAAGTTCATGGAGCTTCTACCACCCCACCCGTTGTTGGTGGTAATCATTTTTCCGTAGGCCGGCGCGTGGATATTACCGTAGAAGGATTTGGAAGAATACAAATCGATCAGATCATGTTATATGAAGTGAAAGACGGGGAGATTATACTGGAGCAATTCTTCTATTAGAAAATGTAATATCAGTCCAGTATCCGCATCCGGTAGGCATTCATAGCGGTGGCGCCGAGCTTTGTAACCAGGCGGTAATTTACCACTACGCCCACAGCCGCGCCCACTAAGGGAAGCAACTGACCCATCTTGGCCAGGTCTATATGATCACGGTATTCGATCTGAAAGCGCTGCCAGTCGAAACTGTGAATGTCTTCCGGCAGCTGGCGGCTTTTCTCTTTCCAGTCCACTATATGCTCATACACATTGCGCCGGTGTTCCTGGCTGCTGAAAGCCAGTTGGAAAATATAAAGGATGTACAGCCGCTCCCTATAATCTTTTACATCAAAACCATAAAAGGTAGCGATGTCAAAAAGCAATTTCAGTTTCATGCCAAGTAGTATCGGGAAATCGGCAAGGCCCCATAAGAACCCGCCGGCGCCGGTAAGGCCGCCTTCAGCCGCAGCCGTTTTCCGGTAAAAGTCCACCCGGCGAAGGACCGCTTCTTCCATATCATACAACGAAGCAAAAACAGGTTGGCTGGGTACGGTGTACATAGAACCGAACAAAACACCCCGCACCATTTGTTTAATGGTAACGGTAATAGCATCATGCACTTTCTGCGGAATAATGCGGTTAATACGGGACTGCACCGATCTGGACAACCGGTCTGCGAGAGAAGGCTGATCCTGCATTTTATGCTGCCAGATCTCCAGTTCTACTTTCATCCGCTGTTCATATAACATAACCGAAATTACAAAAAAAAACGCGACAACGCCATAACAGCAGTGCCACGCTTTTTTCGCAAACTATTAAAAGCGTAGAAAGAGGGTCGGTGAAATAATCTTTATCAGGACACCAGGCAAGCAGGCTGAATGCCGCAACCCTGGCGGTGTTCATTGAAAAACATTTTCATCTTCCCGGTCATCATACCGTTCCATCCGGCCTGGCTGAGGTATACCTCGTTGCCCGTCCTATTCCTGAACACGGACGTAGTTGTGATCATCTTCCGCTGATGACCGCCTATTACAAAGTCGATATGCGTAGATTTGGTGGCCATATCACAGTTGTCTGCCGTTTCACCCGGTTGTTGGAACCCGAGGTGGGAAAGACAGATCACTACCTGGCAGCCATGTTCCTTTTTAAGCGTGGCGGCTACCGCATCAGCGGTTTCCACCGGCGGCAGGAAAGTAACGCCATGAACTTCCGGCAGCTGCGGCCCTACCCCGGTGATACCAATCTTTAACGAGCCCGCATATACGATTTTGTGACGTACCACCTGGCGCGCCAGCGATTGATCGGTGAAACGGTAGTTACAGTTTACCAGTGCAAATTGCATATGCGGAATCAGTGCTGCCAGTGCTGCCTGTCCGTTGGCCAGCTCCCGGTTACCGATAGTGGCGGCATGATAACCGGCCTTATTCATGGCCCTGATCATTTCCATACAGGCGTTCACGTTATCCGTTCCATTGGTAAAATCGCCTGCATCCAGGAACACGCCCTGCTCCCCTGCCGGGCGGTGACCGGCCGGCTGACCGTGCAGGTCATTCGTATGCCAGATCAGGAGTTCCCGGTTATCGCCGGGAAGATAAGTGGCGTTTTCTGAAGCGGAAGTCAATGCTCTGAGGGGATTCTGCAACAGCAATAAGCCTGTTACCAGTGATGTATTCCGTAGAAAGGAACGGCGTTCTTTATTCATATTATAGGGGATCTGTAAAAAGTGATGTGAAGATAAACACTTCCTTTGATTTCTTGCTAAACCAAATAAATATTACGCTGAAAAAAAAATAAGCTATACTTTTATACCAGTTTTCCATAGATAACGTAATCAATTTTCCCTTAGTAATACCAGATACAACGATGGCAAATGACTCGATGCCCTACCTATCAGAAATCTTTTTAGTGGCCTTTAATTTTGCGCCAAAAGACTATGCACTATGTAATGGGCAATTCCTTCCCATTAACCAGAATCAGGCTTTATTTTCCTTGTTGGGCACTACTTACGGCGGTAACGGTCAAACTAATTTCGCCTTACCCAACCTCCGGGGACGTGTTCCTATGCACCAGGACGGCGTGCATCTCCAGGGGAGTGTAACCGGCAGTGTTACTACTAAAATAGCCACGGCTAATCTTCCGCTACATGAACATAATATCGCTGCCGTACTCAAAATGCCGGTGGGAGGTACTGCAGATACGGATTCTTCTGCCAATGCCTATCCTGCAGTTGCCTCCAGCGTCAAATACAGCAACAATGCGGATGAACAAATGGCTGCCGTGCAGGGCCAGGACCTGGTAACGGATACCGGGAACGGTGCATTTGCTACAGAGGCCAATCCCTCTCCGAATAATCCCGTTAGTAACATGATGCCTTACCTGACGCTGAATTATATTATTTCCCTGACGGGCATATTTCCTTCAATTCAATAATTTTCAATACACAGATATGTCAGCATCCGATCCATTCGTTGGTGAAATCATTATGATCCCTTTCAATTTTGCACCAAAAGCTTTTGCACTTTGTAATGGACAACTACTCCCCATTTCTCAGAACATCGGGCTGTTCTCCATCCTGGGTACCAATTACGGAGGGGATGGCAAGAGCACTTTCGCCCTGCCGAACCTGCGGGGGAAAGTTCCCATCGGGGCCGGACAGGGGCAAGGATTAGCAGATCGGTTCCTGGGCGAGTCGTCTGGCGCGGAATCAAACGTCCTGACCATCAACCAAATGCCGATGCATACACATATGATCAAACGGCGACCAATGTCTTTGCCCACAGGTGGGAATAACAACACCAACAATCCCATCAATAACTATCCCGGCATAGCCGCTTCCGGCCTTCCCTACAGTAAAACGGCGGGAACCGGAACAATGGCAAATGTTAGGTCGAGGTTAAAAGCAACAAGCTCAGGAGGCAATGCGCCGGTGAACAATTACCAACCAACTCTTACCATTATGTTTGCTATAGCAACGGCAGGAGTATTCCCTCCCCGCCAATAATAAACGATCACACTCAAACACCAATACGAATGCCTTTTATAGGAGAAATAAGAATATTTGCAGGAAATTTTGCACCGGTGGGATGGGCCTTTTGCGATGGGCAATTACTTCCCATTTCGGAAAACGACGCCCTGTTTCAACTTATTGGTACCACCTACGGAGGTGATGGTCTGTCTGTTTTTGGCGTGCCCGATCTGCGGGGCAGGGTGCCTTTACATATGGGCACCGATCCCGTTAGTGGTATAAGCTATCAAATAGGCGAAAATGGAGGAGCAGAAAACATCATGCTGAATGCCAATAATCTTCCACCGCACGTGCATTATATATCAGGACCGGTATTCCTGCCAGCTTTGGGAGAAAACCCCGCCAGCGCAACCAATCCACAGGATCGTTCCTTTGCTATCACCAATTCAGACAAAGTTTACAGCACTGTTAAAAGCGACACCAACAGGCTGGCGCCTTTACAAGTTGCACACACGGGTTTTGCGCCTGACGGTGATTCGTTAATCATGACCGTACAGCCTGTAGGTGGAAATGAAAGCACAGACAACATGCAACCATACCTGGTTGTGAATTTTATTATTTCCCTGTATGGCGTATTTCCTACGACATAATAAGGACCAGTTATATGAAAATAGGAGTACTATTACCGAGATCTACCTTTCACCCACTGTTACAACACGACTTCCTCCAGGGGATGGAAGCTTACCTGCAATATCACGGCGTACAAACAACCTGGTTTACCGCCAATATCGGGTTTGGCACCAATACCGAAATGGTGCTGCAGGAGGCGGAAAAAATGCTGCTGGAGCATCATGCCGATGTATTGGTGGTATATGCAGATCAGCCAGGGGTAAGCAACATAGCAGCCCTTGCAAAGCAGTTGAACCGACTGGTGTTACTGGTACACAACGGCGCAAAATATATGCATGAGTGGGAACCACATCCTGTGGTATTGTCGCATACACTTAATAATACTATTCAGTGCCGGCTTACCGGGATCTATGCTGCCACCGGCTCAAAAGAGGCAGCGGTATGTACCTCTTTTTACGACGGCGGCTATTCTCATAATCATGCGCTGGTGCAGTCGTACGCCGATAACGGCGGTAGTGTTGCCTACAACTTTGTAAGCCAGTATAAAGTGAAGGATTTTATTTCGGAGCCATTGCATGATTTTCTGCGTACTAACGCACACGTACAAACGTTGCTGGCGCTTTACAACGGCGACCTGGCGCACTGCTTTCTTCAGCAGCTGCAGGCGTCGGATGTAGCGGAGGGCTTACAGGTATTCGGCAGCCCCATGCTGCTGGATGAAACCCTGACAACGGTGCATGGCCAGCTGAAAATACCATTCCAGGTAAGCGGATATGTACCCTGGATATCATCTCTCAAAAATAACGCTAATGAATTGCTGAAAATGCAGTTCAACGCTTACACCGGCCGCGAAGTCAATTTACCTGGTATGCATGGCTGGAACACCGGTATGATACTGGAGCATATTTATAATACAGCAGATACACACCGGTTCAGGGCACGGGACATCCTGTTGGCGCTCAACGACGTAACACTGGATAGTCCGCGCGGCCCGCTGTGTATGGATGCAGCTACTCACCATATGATTGCCCCTGCATGGCTGGTGAAAACAAATGAGGCGTTTGAACCTGAAATAATTGGCGGAACAGATAATACGGCGCAGATCTGGCAGGAAATTGTGCATACGAAGATACACGGCGTGTCTTCTGGCTGGATCAACACCTACCTCTGCGCCTGATAAAGATCAGGTGAGGTACTTCTAAATAATTTAACATCCTGAACAACAGGATGCATGTCTATATATTTCTTATACCTAAGGCTCGCCTTCTATGAAGTTAATTTTACGTAGAACCCTGATATCCCTTTTATTACTCACAGGCATTGCCACCTGCACACAGGCACAGGCTTTCGGCCCCGGCGATCTTGTTTTTACAGGCGTCAATATCTTTGATGACGACAATACCGGCAGCGTACAAAATGATGCGTTTTCATTTGTATTGCTCCGTGATTGTCCCGCAAATACGATCATTTATTTTACTGATCTTGGATGGACGGGTAGCGGCTTTCAGCCGATTTCCGCCGACAGCGCCATAGGCCCGAAAACAGATGGGGTCCTCCGATGGTCGCCCGGCGCCACCAAAATGGCCGCAGGAACGCGGGTTACTATTTTCTGTAAATATAGCCCCACCGCGTCTTCCGGAGTACTTAACCTTGCCGGCTCCACCCCTACCGCCAACACTACAGCGGAGGTCAATAAAGAATATATCAGTCTTGGCATCGCCGGCGACCAGTTGTTCGCGCTCACCGGCAACATCAATAGTCCCAACATCATTGCCGGTATCAATGTAAACCGCAAAACCTGGGAAACATCTCTCGATGCCGCTGAATTCACTTCTTCCAAATCATTAAAACCAACTACTACCAGCGTTCTTAATTTTCCCAGCGTAAATGCAGTGAACGCAAGGTATAATTGTTCGGTAGTTACCGGCACTTCCGCCCGGCTGCGTAACCTTGTACTGGATACCACCAACTGGGCGAAGGACTATACCTTGTCGGCGCCAGCCCCAACGGCATTCAGCCTTGTATCCACACCGCCCTGCTCCATGACGGTGGTGAACCCGGATACCAGCGGTATTGTATATGTAAACAAACAGATTTCCATAAGCGGCGACGGCAGCAGCTGGGCCAACGCCCTGCGTGAGTTGAACACGGCACTCCCTGCAGCTGCAGACCCATTGAATGGTATTACACAAATATGGGTGGCCAAAGGAACATATAGCCCTAATTATACCGGGAACATCTTTGTTTCATTTAATATCCCTTCCGGTGTGGCTGTTTATGGTGGCTTTGCTGCTACCGAAACTAAACTTACTGACCGGAATATTCCCGCCAACCCCGTAATCCTCAGCGGGGATGTTGATCTTAATGATGTTCTTACTAATAATGTCACCCAGTCTGCAACCAATATCCGGGGTAGCAACAGCCGCAACGTGGTTACGGTAGTCGGTCCCGCTGCAACTATTCTGGACGGCATGATCATTACCGGAGGCCAGGCCACCGGAGCAGGAGGTGCGATCTATAGTACCTTTGGCGCCTTAACAATAAAGAACACGCAATTTTATGGGAACAACAGCGCCCAGAACGGTGGCGCCATCAACCAACTTGGCGGCGATCTGCAAATAATTAACTGCGTATTCTTTGGCAACAAAGCTGTATTGGATGGAGGCGCTATTATGACTTCCGGTAATATTAATCTTGTGAACATTACGGTGGGTGGTAACACCGCCAGCGGATCTGCTGTAACCAGCACCGGCGGCATCTTTACTTCTTACAACAGTGTGATAGCGAAAAATACCTCTACCAATGGTGGCGGCGACTATTCAGGTCCAACCCAAAACATCCGTTACAGCATTTTTGGTGGCTTGTACTATAGCAGCGCAGGTACTTCACAACCTGTTTCCGACGTGGTGTTTAATGACCCCGCCAACGGCAACCTGCGGTTAACCGCTGCCAGCGCCGGCATCAACAAAGGCGATCCGCAAACCAATAATGCAGGTTATGCAGCACAGGCAGATACACTGGATCTCGACAAAAAAACACGTATCAGCAATAGCATTATTGATCTGGGCGCCTATGAAATACAGGCAATACCGCAAACGATCACTTTCCCGGCCTTCCCGGCCACTCCTGTTATTACTTATGGAGATACAGATATTGATCCGAAAGCGACTACTTCCGGAGATGCCACTGTTACCTATACTTCCAACAATACAGCCGTTGCAGACGTGGTGAACGGAAAAATTAAAACCACCGGCGCAGGTACCGCGGTGATCACTGCTCATGCGGCAGCTACCAATATTTATCTTCCTGCAACTCCTGTAACAAGAACCATCACCGTCGTTAAAAAAGGACTGACTATAAAAGCAGATGATGTGAGCCGGCCCTATAATACGGCGAACCCGGCGGCCACATTTACCTATACCGGTTTTGCCTACACAGATGACGCCAGTGTTATCACCGGCACAGTAAACACTAACTATTCAGGTGATATAAACAGCCCGGTTGGCGCCTATACAATTACCACAGATGTAAGCGGCGCCAGCGCAGCCAACTACAACCTGTCGGCGGCAAATGGCATATTAACTATTACCCAACAGCAGCAAACCATCACATTCCCGGCGCTGACGGGCGTTGTTTACGGCGCGGCCCCGATTACTTTACCACTCAATACAGACGCAGGAAATGCGATTGTTTACACCGTGGTTTCCGGTCCGGCTACCGTTAGCGGCAATACGCTCACGATCACCGGCTCAGGCGATGTAACCATCAACGCCGATCAACCAGGAAATACAAATTATGCTGCAGCGCCACAGGTAACACAAACATTTAACGTTGCCAAAGCCATACTAACGGTAACGGCTAATGATAAAAACAGGGCATACAAACAGGCTAATCCCACATTGGATTATACCGTTACCGGCTTCGTGAACGGTGATAACAGCAGCGTGATAGGCGGTGATGCGGAAATCAGTACCACAGCGGATATCGATAGTCATACCGGCAACTACCCCATCACTGTAAGCGCCGGCAGCGCAACTGCTGTAAACTACCAGTTCAGTTTCACGCCCGGTACGCTCACGGTTAACAAAGCACCGCAGGTAATTACCCTTACTGCCCTGACGAATAAAACATATGGCGACGCTCCTTTTGCCCTGAACGCTACCAGCACTTCCGGCCTCACGGTGGACTTCAGTGTTAGCGGTCCGGCTAACCTCAGCGGCAACACCGTAAGCATTACCGGAGTAGGAAATGTAATTGTTACGGCCACACAAAGCGGCGACACAGATTACGATGCAGCCACCATTGTATCCAGCGGATTTACTGTCCTGAAAAAATCATTACTTGTAACTGCGGATAACAAACAGCGGTTATATGGAGAAAATAACCCTGCATTAACCTATACTTATAACGGTTTGGTGAATGGAGAAGATAACAGTGTGGTAACAGGCACCCCGGCGCTCAGTACTACGGCAGATATCAACAGTGTGCCAGGGGGGTACCAGATTTCAGTTACCAACGCCGCCTCACTAAGTGCTGTTAACTATAATATCGTTCCCGCCAGCGGAATACTGACGGTAACAATAGCGCCGCAAACCATTACCTTCCCGGCGATAGGCAATAAAACATACGGCAATGGACCGGTTACACTCAACACCAACAGCGACGCAGGTTTGCCCATCTCTTACAACGTGGTAAGCGGACCGGCAACACTTAATGGCAATATCCTGACATTTACCGGTGCAGGTGATGTAACCGTCACCGCCGACCAGGGCGGTAACGGCAACTACTCCCCTGCACAACAGGCAACGCAAATATTCAATGTTGCCAAAGCAATACTAACGGTAACGGCTAATGATAAAAACAGGGCGTACAAACAAGCTAATCCAACAGCGGATTATACCATTACCGGTTTTGTAAATGGTGAAAACAACAGCGTGGTCAATGGCGACGCCACTATTACTCACACGGCTGATATCAACAGCGTACCGGGTGTTTATTCTATTACAGTTACCACGGGTACGTTGGCAGCAGCTAATTACGACTTCAGCTTTGTAGATGGATCACTCACCATTACCCAAGCAGCACAAACCATCACCTTCCCGGCTATCACCGGTAAAACATATGGTGACGCCGCCTTTACACTCAGCGCAGGTAGCGATGCAGGGTTAACAGTAGCCTATGCCGTTACTTCCGGTCCGGCTACGGTAAACGGTAACACCGTTACCATCACCGGCGTGGGCAATGTAACTATTACAGCCACACAGGCAGGAGACGCTAACTATACCGCAGCAGCAGCTGTGAGCCAATCGTTCCAGGTTACGCCGGCCACGCTGACGGTAACTGCAGATGATAAACAGAAAGTATACGGCGCTAATAATCCGGCGCTCACTTATACCGTTAGCGGGTTTATGAACGGCGAAAACAGCAGCGTGATTACTGGTGTTGCTACTCCTGGCACCAGCGCCGATAACAGCAGCGTACCCGGCGTATATCCTATTACTGTAGATATAACGCCATTGACCGCAACGAACTACATCTTTACTGCTGCAAATGGCACCTTAACCGTTGGCCTGGCGCCACAAACCATCACCTTCCCGGCCATCGCCGGTAAAACATATGGCGACGCCGCCTTTACACTTAACGCCACCAGCAGCAGTACGTTAGCAGTGAGCTACAGCGTGGTCAGCGGGCCGGCCACTATCAGCGGCAACACCGTTACCATCACCGGCACTGGCGATGTAACCATTGCAGCAGATCAGGCAGGCAACGGCAACTACTCGGCGGCGCCACAGGTCACGCAAACATTCAATGTTGCCAAAGCAATACTAACGGTAACGGCTAATGATAAGAACAGGGCGTACAAACAAGCTAATCCAACACCGGATTATACCATTACCGGTTTTGTAAACAACGAAACCATCAATGTAGTATCCGGCAACGCCATCATTGCGCACACCGCTGATATCAACAGCGTACCGGGTGTTTATCCTATTACGGTTACCACGGGTACGTTGGCAGCAGCTAATTACGACTTCAGCTTTGTAAATGGATCACTCACCATTACCCAAGCAGCACAAACCATCACCTTCCCGGCTATCACCGGTAAAACATATGGTGACGCCGCCTTTACACTCAGCGCAGGTAGCGATGCAGGGTTAACAGTAGCCTATGCCGTTACTTCCGGTCCGGCTACGGTAAGCGGTAACACCGTTACCATCACCGGCGTGGGCAATGTAACTATTACAGCCACACAGGCCGGAGACGCTAACTATACCGCAGCAGCAGCTGTGAGCCAATCGTTCCAGGTTACGCCGGCCACGCTGACGGTAACTGCAGATGATAAACAGAAAGTATACGGCGCTAATAATCCGGCGTTCACTTATACCGTTAGCGGGTTTATGAACGGCGAAAACAGCACAGTGGTGAATGGGACGGCTGCACTCAACACTGTTGCTGATAACAACAGCGTACCGGGTACCTATCCTATTACTGTAGATATAACGCCATTGACCGCAACGAACTACATCTTTACTGCTGCAAATGGTACCTTAACCGTTGGACTGACTTCACAAATCATCACCTTCCCGGCCATCGCTGGTAAAACATATGGCGACGCCGCCTTTACACTTAACGCCACCAGCAGCAGTACGTTAGCAGTGAGCTACAGCGTGGTCAGCGGGCCGGCCACTATCAGCGGCAACACTGTTACCATCACCGGCACTGGCGACGTAACCATTGCAGCAGATCAGGCAGGCAACAGCAACTACTCCCCTGCACAACAGGCAACGCAAACATTCAATGTTGCTAAAGCAATACTAACTGTAACGGCTAATGATAAGAACAGGGCGTACAAACAAGCTAATCCGACACCGGATTACACCATTACCGGTTTTGTAAACAACGAAACCATCAATGTAGTATCCGGCAACGCCATCATTGCGCACACCGCTGATATCAACAGTGTACCGGGTGTTTATCCTATTACGGCTACCACAGGTACGTTGGCAGCAGCTAATTACGACTTCAGCTTTGTAGATGGATCACTCACCATTACCCAAGCAGCACAAACCATCACCTTCCCGGCTATCACCGGTAAAACATATGGTGACGCCGCCTTTACACTCAGCGCGGGTAGCGATGCAGGGTTAGCAGTAGCCTACGCCGTTACTTCCGGTCCGGCTACGGTAAACGGTAACACCGTTACCATCACCGGCGCGGGCAATGTAACTATTACAGCCACACAGGCAGGAGACGCTAACTATACCGCAGCAGCGGCTGTGAGCCAATCGTTCCAGGTTACGCCAGCCACGCTGACGGTAACTGCAGATGATAAACAGAAAGTATACGGCGCTAATAATCCGGCGCTCACTTACACCGTTAGCGGGTTTGTAAACGGCGAAAACAGCACGGTGGTGAATGGGACGCCGGCACTCAGCACTGTTGCTGATAACAGCAGCGTACCGGGTACCTATCCTATTACTGTAGACATAACGCCATTGGTTGCGGCGAACTATACTTTCACTGCTGTTAATGGTACCTTAACCGTTGGACTGACTTCACAAATCATCACCTTCCCGGCCATCACCGGTAAAACATATGGCGACGCCGCCTTTACACTTAACGCCACCAGCAGCAGTACGTTAGCGGTGAGCTACAGCGTGGTCAGCGGGCCGGCCACTATCAGCGGCAACACCGTTACCATCACCGGCACTGGCGATGTGACCATTGCAGCAGATCAGGCAGGCAACGGCAACTACTCGGCGGCGCCACAGGTCACGCAAACATTCAATGTTGCCAAAGCCATGCTGACCATTAAAGCCAAAGGCGAGGTACGCATCTATACCGGTAACGGCTATACGGGGGGCAACGGGATAGATTATACCGGGTTCGTGAATGGCGACGACGCTACCAGTTTAACCGGCACACTTGCCTACACCGGTACCTCACAGGGGGCTGTAGATGCAGGCGCCTACATTATTACGCCTGCAGGCTTAACAGGCAACAATTATAACATCACCTTCATTGATGGTCAGCTGACAATTGCAAAAGCGCCGCAGCAAATTACCTTCACAACAGCAGGTAATAAGAACCAGGGAGATCCTGATTTTATACTTACCGCCACTGCCAGCTCCGGGCTGCCGGTTACGCTTACCAGCGACAATACCGCTTCCATTAGTATCAATGGCAATACGGCGCACGTGGGAACCGCCGGCACTGCCAACATCAGCGCTTCACAGGCCGGTAACAGTAATTACGAGCCGGCGCAAACGGTCATACAAACCATCGTTGTTACCGCATGGGCTGCGCCGGTAATCACGGCCCAGGGCAGTACTACATTCTGCGAATCCAATAGCCTGACGTTACAATCCAGCAGCACAACCACCAATGAATGGTACCGCAACGGCGCCCTGATACGCGGCGCAACCGGCCGGTCGCTGACCGTAAACGAAAGCGGCAGCTACACTGTAAAAGCGATTTACGCTAACAACTTCGGCGTACTCTCCGCAGCAGTGATAGTAACTGTAAACCCATTACCTGCAGGTAATGTACGGGCAAATGGAAACACTACAATCAGTAAGGGAGAAACGATCACGCTCACGGCCTCCGGCGGCCATACCTACTTATGGTCTCCCGCAACAGGACTGAACGATCCAAATACCGCTTCTCCCATAGCCCGCCCGGCGGTTACCACTAACTTCCAGGTAACCATTACCAGCAGCAGCGGTTGTAGCGTTACGAAGGATATTACGATCACTGTTAAAGAGGACTATAAACTGGAAGCCACCAATATCCTGACTCCGAACGGCGACGGTAAAAACGACCTGTGGGTGGTAAAGAATATCGATATGTACCCGCAGAATGAAGTAAAGATATTTGATCGTTCAGGACGAATGGTGTTCCATCAACGTGGCTATACCAACAACTGGAATGGTACCGTAAATGGTCAGCGACTGGCAGAAGGAACCTACTATTATATCATTGATCTTGGCGGTAACACACCGAAGTTTAAAGGGTTTATCACAATTGTCAATGCAAATTACTAAGCAAACGACTATGAAAAAGTATGTGAGATACATCACGCTGCTGGGAGCTTTCGCTCTCAGCAGTCAATATGCAGGCGCGCAAACTGCGGGCAATCCTACCATGATGTATGAGCCATTGGCGGCGCAATACTTCCTGGATCAGTACATGGCCAATGCAGCAATGGCCGGTATCGACACCGGGTTACATGTATATGCGGCTTACCAGCGACAGTCGTCAGATATACCGGGCGCACCGGTGGCCAAAGCTCTTACGGCCGACTATATGCTCGGAAAACGTGTAGGCATTGGCATGAATATTTTTAATGATAAAGCCGGTTTGATTAACAGTACAAAAATAGCATTCACTTATGCTTACCACCTTCCATTGAGTTTGAGCGGCGCGGGTGTATTACACTTTGGCCTGTCGGCCGCATTTATAAACCGCCGGCTGGACACCAAAGGGCTCAATGGCGATATAACCGACACCTACATCAATGCATTCAACAGAAGGGATAATTACTTTGAAGGCGACTTCGGCATGGCCTACACCCGAAAAGGGCTTACGGTACAGGCATCTGTCCCAAACCTGGTTAGCTTTGTTAAAAACAAAGCCGAAGACGATGGAATAGATCGTGCCCTGTACTTCGCCGCAGCCGGGTATAAATTTGAAATGGACGGCCAGCTTAATTCAGTAGAACCCAAAGTGTGTATGCGTGGTGTAAAAGGGTATGATAATATTATTGACGCCGGCGCTAATTTCATCTTCCTGCAACAACAACTGAATGCGTTTGCCATGTATCATTCTTCGAAGAGCTTTAGTGCGGGCGCAGGCGTAAACTACAGGTCCATAGCCGGATTCCAGCTGGTATACAATTCGCAGACGGCAGGCTTGCGTAATTATACCAACGGAACATTTGAAGTAAACCTGGTCATTCATCTTTTCAGATAAAATCTGTTATCATATTTTTTTAAAAGCCTTCGGCCCTGATGATCCGAAGGCTTTTTTCATGCGCCCTCCTCTTCTCCGGTATATAAAAAGCCCTTAATTATATAGCCGGTTATCTTGACGGCAAAGCCATCGTTTTTAGCTGGCTTGTCATGAATCCGAACCTTTACTTCATTTTATAACCCAAATGATGTAAATTACAATCTATGATATAATCCAATCCCTCATATTATGTCACATGAAAACCAGCACACCGGGGTGATACATTCACCATCCTCCGCTGCCGCGTACAACCATAGTATTTCAGGAACATCGAAGCCCGCCGTTCAGCCAGTTCAAAGAGCATCTGTTGAAAAGGATCAGGAAGAAGATCCGTTACAAATGCGTAACGGGCTTAAGCCATTTCAACTAAAGTCCAATAATACCGGTTTGCCCGATCATCTTAAATCCGGCATTGAAAACCTGTCGGGTTATTCAATGGATGATGTAAACGTACATTACAATTCCGGCAAGCCTTCACAATTACAGGCGCACGCTTTTGCCCAGGGAACGGATATACACCTGGCATCCGGCCAGGAAAAGCACCTGCCGCATGAAGCCTGGCATGTTGTACAGCAGAAACAGGGACGGGTAACACCTACCATGCAATTGAAGGGTAAGGTAAACATCAATAATGATTCAGGACTGGAAAAGGAAGCGGATGAGATGGGACAAAAGGCTGTACAGTTGTCGGAAGATCCTGCCACCGGGAGATTCAAACATCAGGCAGCGGCATCAGCTGTACCTACCGCCCAACTGATGCTGATTAACGGCGTGGACGTCACCGAATCCTCAAAACTGGCTGACCTCAGGGAGGCCATAGGCTGGAGCTCCAACCTGGGAATAACCAAGCCGCTGAAAGAGGACGAAAAAACGGAACTGCTAAGGCTGATCCGGCTGCTTAAGAGCGACGATGACAGCGTGGGAGATATAGTTGAAGAACTGGAAAAAGAAGCATCTGAAGAAGAGGAAGATGGAGGATATGAAGAAGGATTTGGGGATGAAGCGGGATTTGGGGATGAAGCGGGATTCGGACAGGAAGATTTTACAGGAGTGCAAAACTTTTCATTACCCGAGGTAAGCCAGCAGCCGAAACGCCGTCAGACGCCCGAAGAGTTTGGATGGGAAAACTTTCCTGAAACCTACAAGGGTCTGAAAAAACTTGGTGTGCATGAAACCGATTTCGCAAACCTGGAGGGCCTTGTAGCCAACGGGCCCGCGGTGGAAAAAGTGGATTCGGCTAATCATATAGGCAAAGGACGTGGTTTTTATGTAACATTTGTAGGAAATAGGAAGCTGGCAAGCGTTGTTGATGGTATCGTATATGGCGATAGTTTTGTTGCCATATATATCAAATCAAACATTGGAGCAGTACGGTCACCTAACGAGGAAAGTAATCATACCGCGATCCTTGATAAGGAACATGGGAACGAATTATGCTACTATATTATGTCCGGAGGTGGGGAAATTGTTATTCCGGAAAGATGCTTTCCTTTTGTAAAAGCGGTATCGGTACGGGATCAGCTAAAGCAAATCAGGGAGGAGAAGAAAGAGAAAACGGGTAAAAAGGAGAAAGAGGCAGAGGTAGGCGAAGATCGTGGCCGTGGCGAACATGAAGTTGGGTTGAACCCGGATCATCAGTTAGCGCTGGCCATTTACAATGACGAGGTGGACTTTGTACAGAGAATGAATAAATTATCAGATGATTACAACAGTGCAACATCGGTGAACGTTAAAAAAAGAATTAAGCAAAGATGGATGTTCCTCGAAGCGAGATTATTTAACAGGTGGCTAACGAATGGTCATCAATATACACTTTGGTTAGATGTAAGGCCAATTGGTACGCATACTGATTTTCCAACGCGTCCATAACGCCATGTTTCGTCCAGTAAATTGCTGCCTGGTTAAACGGAACGCTTACGCGATCCGTTTAACCATTTCTTCTTTCCCGGAAACAATCACCCAATAAATGACAGCGCTTAGGAAAGCGGCAAAGTAACACCAGACTGATATCAGGTACTCATCAAAAAACACCCTCGATATAAGATAGGATGCCAGGAGGATCACGCCAACCAGTTGCAGCTTCCTGTTTCCGGAAATAAGCGGCGATACCACCGTTGGAATGAAATATAGCAACCCGCTATACCAGCCGTGTGTATGTGGATAAGTAAAATCATACCTGATATGATGACCGGTCACTACCGCACTTACAGGGTAAGTAAAGAGGCAGTAAAGAAGATAGGCGCCCAGTAACACGCCCAAAGTCAGGGAAATACGCAACAGCTTTTTACGTACCGGGTCCTTTTCAAGCAACAGCATGGTTAACGGAACAAACACCGGCCAGATCACCTGCGCAAAAAATAAAAAGAAATGTATGGCTGGTTGCTGCCATTGAAGGTAGTTACTACCTGAAAGAGATAGCCATACGATTCCCTCATCAAACTGCTGAATGGAAAACATCAATGGGATACCCGCAAGTACCCTTTGCGGTGTTGACTCCGCTTTATACATACACGCAGAACCCACTCCCAAAAGCATTGCACCAGCTCCAAAACTGGCCCCGGCAGAAAAACACATCGTTCCTCCTTCTTCTTTTAATCTCCAACAACATTATCAAAGATCCCTTCCGGATACACCGGCTACCCGCAAGGTAACACTAATACCAAAGAATACAGCCATATACTATTAAAACAAAAAAGCAGCCGGAGAATCTCCGGCTGCCTGAAAATTCATTCGACGATAACTATAAAGTCTTCTTCAGTTTTATCTCTACTTTTTCGCCTTCTTTGTCAATAGTCACTACCTTTTTAACACTGGCCCCGGCGTTACCGGCATAACTCCTGGTGGTGGTATTAGTACGGGTGCCCTGATAGAGTCCATTTACATAAGTATCCGTATAGCCAACTACTTCAGTTCGCCTGGACGTATGTACATAACCAAATTCTGCAAAGATCAGGTAGTCGCCCGGCATCAGGTTTACAAATTCAAAATGACCCTTGTCGTCATATACCGTTACTGTTTTAATACACTCGGCGGCTTCTTTTGGGAGCGGCACTGCCCTTCCCTTTTTCCTGGATGCCTCATTTAATTTTATCCATTCTTTGAAGAAATCGGTATAAGGGATTAAAACGATGGATGTACCTGTTCGGGCGTATTGTTTTTTATTTATATTGAGTACTGCAATACCACTAAGCGCTCCTTCATTCTCATTGTCTCTTGCGAACGCCTGCCCGCTGATCACTGCACTGCCCGACTTTATCAGTTTCATGGTAGCCACTTTATCAAAAGTGCTCTTAAAAGGATTAAAATCTGTCTCTCTATCCACCATCAGAATATGCTGGCCGGCATTGGAAAATATATCCACCTTCCATAACCTGCGGGTTTCTTTATCGATGTAATACACGTACTTGTCTTTGGTAGCCTGCTCAAAAACACTCACCAGCCAAACTTTATGCGCACCGGTAAGACTGCTGGTATACATACCGCTGGTTACTTCTTCAATAAGCGCCTTTTTCAGATTAACGGTATTCTCTGGTCTGTAATCATACACCGGCATGCTGGCACTGTATCCGGAAGTAAGGGGGAGCAATCCAAGTAAATAAGGATAGCAATAACCATCAAAAAAAGCTTCGTTTACCGGTTCTTTGATGACGCGTTTCTTCCGGCTTTGCTTGTCGTAATGATACCCGGTAACTTCCTTTCCATAGTTGATTATCAAGTTATACTTGCTGTTAAATGAGGACCGGTAAAGAGGGGTGAAAGTTTTCCCATCAGAAATGATGGTGTCAATCCGGGGAGCATCGTCACCAACCTGGTTTAATGTGGTAACGATAGACATCGTCTCTTTGTTCGCATTAATATCAATGATAAATGAGCTGATCTCTGTCTCCCTGCCCCCATCTACAATATAACAGCCCATTTCATACTTCCCGGTTTTGAGATATTTTGTTTCAAAAGGAATCCTTCCCGGTGTTAAGGCAACTTGCGCATTACACAAACCCGCGGTAATAAGAAGTACCAGCGTAGAAAAAATGCCCGGTACCCGGGAATACTTAAAAGGATGAATGATCATGTTGATTTAATATGCTTTGTCCAAAATACAGGTAACCGGTTCTGAAACGGTCTTTTTCCTTGTAATCTGCAATATACTTAGATTACCATCTTTCACCATCAAAAGTAAATGCTTTTCCAGCTCATTGATCTACTGGTAACCAGGGATTTTTTTCTACTGGGTTACAGGGACTTTTCTAACTTCCCGCATGACAAAGGGAATGCCCAGGGCGGGGAACCTACTCTTTTCTCAGGCTTATCACCGGGTTTATTAATGCCGCTTTGATTGCCTGGTAGCTTACTGTTGCGATGGCAATTACTACAGACAGGATACACGCAAGTGCGAATACCCACCAGTGAATGGCAACACGATATTCATAATATTGCAGCCATTTATACATCGTCCAATATGATAATGGCGCCGCTATTACAAATGAAATAATAACCAGCTTTACAAAATCTTTAGCCAATAAGGCAGTAATACCAGCTACTGAGGCGCCCAATACTTTCCGCACACCCACTTCCTTGATCCTGCTTTCTGCCATATACGCAGCAAGACCAAATAACCCCAGGCAGGAAATAAAAATGGTAAGCCCCGCAAACAAAGCGGCTAAAGTGCCCTGGCGTTGTTCATTATCAAATTTCCGTGCATAGGCTTCATCTATAAACTTATACTCAAACGGATAATCCGGGTTGTATTTTTTGAAAATAGACTCCATTTTCTCAAGATTTTTCGCAGTAGCATAATCTCCGTTTAGCTTTATCTGCACCACCTGGAAATTCATGAAGGTGCTTTTGGCGCCGCATATCAATATCGGCCTTGTTGGTTCATAGGGACTGGTAAGAATAAAATCCTTAATAACCCCTACAATGTGCCACTTAATGCCAAGATCACTGATTGTTTTACCAATCGGATCTTTGAACTTCAATACTTTCAGCGACGATTCATTTACAATCAATCCTGTTGAGTCAGTAGGGAATTTTTTAAGATCAAAATCACGGCCTTCAATAAATTGTAGCCCCGCAGTAGCGCCTAACCCTTCATCAGCTAAATACCGGTCGAACGATGTTTTATCATTCGGGTCCTTTCCTTCCCAATCCTGGCCCCATCCATTGCTCCACCTTTCAGTAAGCGGGGAGTTTGTTTTTGTCACTGATTTCGCAATACCAGATTCAAGCAATTCATTTTTTATCAGCGCGTAATTCTTCGATATATCACCTGTCATGAAATGATACACAAGATTATCTTTATTATATCCTGTTTCCCGCTCACGGGCATAGTCTATCTGCTGCTTTACAATAATAGTGCAAATGATAAGAACAGTGGCAAATGTGAACTGTAGTACCACCAATACTTTTCTCGGCGTTACCAGTGCGTTTGCTTTTTTAAAGGTGCCCTTTAATACTTTAACGGGTTGGAAAGAGGAAAGAAAGAAGGCAGGATAGCTACCGGCTAACAAACCGGTAAACAGGATAAACCCGATAAACGCCATCCAGGTATAGACATTGCTGAAATTGAGAAATAGTTTTTTATCCGTAAGCTGGTTATAGGCAGGCAAACTTAGCTGAACAATCAGGATCGCCACCATACCGGCCAGAAAGGCGATAAAAACAGATTCCCCGATAAACTGACTGATAAGTGAACTCTTCTGTGCCCCCACTACTTTTCTTATTCCTACTTCCTTTGCCCGTTTTTCACTGCGTGCGGTACTCAGGTTCATAAAATTAATGCAGGCAATCAATAATATCAACCCGGCGATAATGCTGAATATCTTTACGAATGTGCTGCGTCCTCCGTTATCTTCCACACCATTGGTAAAGCTTGAATACAAACGCCAGCGGTCGAGCGGGTAAATAAACAGCTCCCATTTCATTTCTTTTGCCTCATCGCTGTAGCGCTGTTTCAGATCCTTTATTTTAGCCGCTACGGAAGCATAGCTTACATTGGGTTTTAGCAGTACATAAGTAGATGTACTGTTATCTCCCCAGCCAAAATCCTCTCCATCCCTGTACTTAAAATAGGACCAGGGCAACAGGTATTCAAAATCGAATCTGGTATTGTTTGGCAGATCTTTTAAAACACCGGTAACCGTGAAATTATCTTTATTCTCAATTTTTACAATTTTCCCTACCGGGTCTTCATTGCCAAATAAACTTCTAGCGGTTTTTTCGGTAAGCACCACCGAATGCACGTCGTTTAGCGCCGAAACCGGATCGCCTTTCAGCATGGGAAAACTGAACATCTGGAGAAAACCGGTATCCACCAGGATCCCCGATTTTATCAGCTTTTTATCTCCCACTGAAAAAAGAGAAGTACTACCCGACCCTACCCTTACCGCACGCTCTATTTCAGGCAGATCTTTTTCCACCGCGCGGGCAGTTAATGCGGAAACGGTATTCCAGCTTGAGAGTTTGCCATCAACAGGTACGCGGTTCCATATTTCGTATATCCGTTTTTTGTTGGCATGAAACCCATCGTAGCTCCGTTCGTTCTGTATCCACAGCAAAATAAGTATAGCGGCGGCCATGCCTACAGCAAGCCCCGTAATATTGATGGTTGAAAAACCTTTATTACGCAGCAGGTTGCGGCAAACGACCTTGAAGAAATTTCTAATCATAATACCTGGATGACTCCCGGACTGCAACGTACGGGATTTGCGGGAATGCTGCGCCAAGACAATGCCGGATACTTATTTAATTGATTTACAATAAAGTAATTGTACAATAAATACAGCTTTGTTCATTTTCGATACAAAAATTGTCCGCTTTTGAACACAAAGACCGGACTTCCTACTTATGATAATATAATATCAAAATTGGGTAATACTGCATAGCGTACCTATCTAAAGAAAAGTTATCTTGCTCTGGTCATTATTATGAGCAGTCAAAACCACGATTATACTTCTTTTTGGTCAACAGGGAACCTTTCATCGTTTAAAGAAATGATGAAAGCGTTCACCCCTTCCCTGAAGCATTTCGCCGGTAATATTGTAGGTAATGAGGCAGAAGCGGAAGAAATTGTGGCAGATGTATTTATCAAAATATGGCAACAAAGACTACAAGTCCCCTCCCCTGACGATGTCCGGTATTATCTTTTTAAAGCCGTTAAAAATACCGCGCTCAACTACCTGAAAAGCAATGGCCGCCGCAGTACGCACCATACCGCCTGGGAAATACAGGTAAACCGCGTTACTTCCAAAAACCCGGAAGACATCCTGATCAGTAAGGAACAGCTATCGCACATCAATGCCGCCATCAGCTCTTTACCCCTCCGCTGCCGCCAGATATTCATCCTCGTAAAAGAAGAAGGGCTCACCTATGAACAGGTAGCCACCCTGCTCGACCTCTCCAAAGCTACCGTAAATGTACAAATGACCATCGCCTTCAAAAAAATATCGGCGGCACTGGGTTCCTCCATACAATATTCCTATTCCTGACTTTTTTTTGCCCGCCTTAATTGTTTTTCTTTTTTGCGTTGTCTTAATAGGGAATCAACTGAAATCATACTTTCTGTAAATGACCAAACGATTATGGGAATTACTGGCGCTGCATTGGAGCGGCGAGATTTCCACGGAAGAAAAAACGGAACTGGACAAACTCCTGCTGGAGCATCCGGGAGACTGGATCCGGACGGGACAGCTGGAGCAGCTATCTTTTAAAAAGATACCGGCTGCTGAGGAAGAAGCACACACCAATGCACTGATAAACAAGGTGATGGGAACCATTACTGCAGAACCGCCTTTAACCGGCAAAAGCTCCCGGAAAAAGTTCCTGCACGCTTATAAATACCAGCTATCCGTAGCCATTGCCGTGCTGGGTATAACGACCATGCTCACCTTTGTGTACCTGTACCGGCAACATCCCGGATATAAGATCGTATCCACCGATGCCGGTATGAAAACAAAGATCCGGTTATCTGATGGCAGTATTATCTGGCTCAATGCCGGCAGCACTTTAAGGTATCCCGAAAAACTGGATAGGGCCAAAAGAGAAGTATACCTGAGCGGGGAAGCTTATTTTGATATCAAACAGGCGCCTAACCGGCCATTTATCATCCATGCACAAAAAATGGATATAAGGGTATTGGGTACCGCGTTTAATGTCCGCTCCTATAAAGAAGAGGATTTCGAGGAAACCTCCGTGATTTCAGGAGCAGTGGAAGTAACGGCAACGGATGAACGTAAAGTGATAAAGGTTATGCCAAACCAGAAAGTAATTCTCCGGAAAACAATAAACGATCATACCGGAACAGGCAACAGCATCGCCGGACCGGGTAGTAAAGAACAAACAAAAATTGAACGTCAGCCACTGTCTGTCCTTTCATCAACAGATACCATTCATGTAATGGAAACTGCCTGGATGAACAACCAACTCATATTCCGTAATGAATCACTGCTGGCACTTTCACAACGACTGGAACGCTGGTATGGAGTGAAAATCAACATTGAAAATCAGCAACTGGCCATGTTAAGATTTTCCGGACGGGCAGATAATATTTCTATTGAAAAACTGCTGGAGGTACTCCAGAATATTCAACCATTTAATTATTCCATTCAGGATGATATAGTGACAATCAAGTAAACCAGAAGTTATGAAAAATAGTATCATGATTGGGGAGCGACCTCCCTAGCGGCATTGCTATGCCCGGAATCTCCGTTATGGACCTCCACAGATTTTCAGATTTATTGATTTTATAAGCTCACTTCCAGGTTATGAAAATAGCATTGAAACAAACCACGTTCGCCTTACTTTATAATAGACGAAAATTATTTCTCATGATCAAATTTACCGGTGTATTGTTCCTGCTGTTTTTCCAGGCCACTGCAGCAGGATTTTCGCAGAATACGATATCCGTGTCCTTCGTCAATGCAGATATCGAGAAAGTGTTCCGCTATCTCGAGAAAAAAACGACCTACACATTTTATTACAGCAACAACGAAACAGAGAAAACACCCAAACTCAGTCTCACAATGGAAAAGGCTGATATCCGGGAAGTACTGGATGCCGTGGCACTCAAAACCGGCCTTCATTATACCATCCTCGATAACAGTATGGTGGTATTTAAAAACGCCGGCGACCGGGTTCAAACTAAAAAAATTACCGGGAAGGTGGTAGATGAAAAAGGCCTTCCGCTACCTAACATGACGGTGCAGGTAAAAGGTACTACCATCGGCACATTAACAACGCCGGAAGGGTTGTTTACGTTGCAGGTGCCGGAAAATGCCATCCTGGTAGTATCTGCCATCGGATTCCTCAAACAGGAAATACCCGTTGCCGGTCAATCTTCCTTCAACATCACCCTGAAAGAAGATGTATCGGGATTAAATGAGGTAGTAGTAGTGGGTTACGGCACACAGGAAAAACATAAACTAACCAGTGCTGTGGCTACCATCTCCGGTGCAGAGTTGAACAAACGGGTAGCTACCAACCCCGTATCCCTGCTGCAGGGCCAGTTACCAGGATTGCAGGTAACGCAGGGCTCAGGCGAACCGGGAAATGAAAATATACAGCTACGTATACGCGGCATCAGCACTTTTAGCGGGGCCGGCAACGACCCGCTCGTGGTGATAGATGGCTTACCGGGAAGCCTGAGCGTTTTAAATCCCAACGACATCGAATCCATTTCCGTGTTGAAAGATGCCGCATCAGCAGCCATTTATGGCTCCCGCGGCGCCAACGGCGTAATTGTAGTGAAAACAAAAAAAGGACGCAGCGGTTTTTCGCTCACTTATGGATATAATCTCGGTGTTTCAAAAGCTGCCAAACTGCCGCAGATTATTTCCAACTCGGCAGAATACATGCAGCTGTCGAACGAAGCCCGGACTAATTCAGGTCTCGCACCGCTTTATACCCAGCAGCAGATCGATCTGTACCAACAGGCCACCGACCGGGTTAAATACCCTAATCACAACTGGCTGGACGATATCTTCCGCACGGCTTATACCCAGAACCATTACCTGAATATGAGCGGCGGAAAAGAGAATACTACGTACAGTCTTGGTTTAGGTATCAGCACGCAGCCAGGCGTGTTAATCGGCTTCGATTATAAAAAATATACCCTGGACCTGGGCCTCAGCTCCCGGATCAACAAAAGGGTGACCATCGGCACCAATGTGCAGATGCGGTACGCCGACAGGAAGTATCCTGAAAACGGGGCAGGCGATATGTTCCTTTCTGCCCTGGCGCAGTCGCCCCTCTACCCTGCTTCCAGCGATGGAAAATGGATCAAGAAAGCCTACTCCAATGAACTGGGTAACAAAAACCCCGTGGCGATCGTTGATGAAGATATCCGGGTTAAAACAAACGACTACTACGCACAGGGCAATCTCTCCCTCGACGTGGACATTGTGGATGGATTAAGATGGGAAAACAGGGCCGGCATGAATTACGACAACTACAAATACAGTGACTTCAGACCCGTTGTACCTACCTATTATTTCAGTGACATGAGCCCTGCCGGATTGCTCGACGACGGTACACCCGGACTGACGGTGGGCAACACCGGTAACATCTATACCGTTTATTACAGCCAGTTTACCTATAAAAATAAATTCGGCGACCATAACCTCTCCGCCCTGGCAGGTTATCAGCAGGAGCAAAACAAAGCCGATACCCTCAATGCCAGCCGTACACAGTTTCCCACCAATCTGCTGAGAGAACTGAATGCAGGCCCTACAGAAGGACAGGCCAATAACGGTACGTCCGGTACATGGGCTATCCGCTCATTTTATGGTAATGCGAATTATGATTATAAAGATAAATACCTGCTCGGCGCCAGTGTAAGATACGATGGCACTTCCCGGCTGCCTTCAGATACCCGCTGGGGATTGTTCTATTCCTTTTCCGGCGCATGGCGCGCATCGGAAGAATCATTCCTGAAAAATGTTTCCTGGATAAACGACCTGAAGATACGCGCCTCCTGGGGACAACTGGGCAACCAGAACATCGGTACCTATCCTTATCAATCCACACTCGATAACAGACCCTATGCTTTTGGCTCCAATGTATCCACCGGCTTTACCGGCAGCCAGATTATAGATCCCACCCTTACCTGGGAAACCACCCGGGTGCTGGATATCGGTCTTAATCTCACCGCATTCGATAACCGGCTTACCTTTACCGGCGACTGGTTCAATAAATACACGTTTGATATCCTCCGTAGCTCCCAGGTGCCGCTGTGGCTGGGATTAGCAGCGCCTATTATCAATAACGGAGCCGTAAGAAACAAAGGATTTGAATTCAACGTGCAATACAACGATAAAATCGGTAAAAACTTTACCTGGTATATTGGCGCCAATTTCCAGCGTTACAAAAATATACTGGAAGAATTTGGCAAGCGCGAAATCAGCGGTACCACCATCCGGGAAGAAGGACACCCTTTGGATGAATACTACCTCTACCAATGGGATGGCATTTTTCAGAGCACAGATGAAATTGCCAAATCACCCAAACAACCTGTAGACGCCACTCCCGGCGACCTGAAAATTAAAGATGTGAATGGTGATGGCGTGATCGATGATAAAGACCGGACCTATACCAAAGGAAAATATCCCACTTTCCAATATGCGTTTAATCTTGGCGCATCATGGAAAAACTTTGACCTGAGCGCACAATTCTATGGCTCACAGGGACAAAAGATTTATGTAAACGGATGGGGAATAGAACCATTCCGGCAAGGCTCCGTGCCCACCACAGACTGGCGCAACCGCTGGACACCGGAAAACCCCAGCACCACCATGCCTAAAATATACGTAGCCGATGGATACGCTCCCGTTCAGAACTATGCCTCCACTTATTTCCTGAAAGATGCCTCTTTCCTCCGGCTCAGGAATGTGCAGTTGGGCTACAACCTGCCGGCGGCCACCATCACCCGGATAGGTATAAAATCGCTGCGGGTGTTCTTTACCGCTGAAAATGTATTCACCATCAGCAAATTCCCGGGGCTTGATCCCGAACGCGTAGGAGACGGCAACTATGTTACCTATCCGCAAACCAAAACATACACCTTTGGCGCTATGGTTCAGTTTTAATTTCCTCTGTTAAAAGTTCAGTTATGAAAAAGTTTCAGCAATTAATATTCACGATAACCGCAACGGCTTTTATATTGTGCAGCGGATGCAACAAAGACCTGCTGGATGTAACGCCTCCGGATAAACTATCATCGGCTTTTTTCTGGAAAACACCCGACGATGCAGACAAGGCGCTCACCGGCCTGTACAACTATCTCTACGCCGGCAGTGGTGGATACGCCACCTCACAGTTTACCGTTTTCGCCTGGGATAATTTTACGGACGACTCCTACGGTCAGTATAACTACGGTGGCGGTTTAAGCGCCCTCACTTCGGGTATCACTCCCCAGTCCGGCGATTTTGTATACTCCTATTACAGCAACTGTTATCAGGCGATAGCTGCCGCCAATTCTTTTCTTGCCAACGTAGACAAAGTGCTCAGCGGCGATCAGTTAACAAAATATAAAGCAGAAGCGTATTTCCTGCGGGCATTTCACTATTTCTGGCTGGCGCAGCTCTATGGCAATACCATCATCTTTACGGATGATCCTTTCCAGGAAGACTATAAATCCACCCGGGCTAAATCCGACAGGGCCGAAGTATTAAAACTGGTACTGGCCGACCTGGATCTCGCTATCGCCTCCCTGCCCGATGCAGGTTATACAAATGGCCATGCCGTAAAGGCCACTGCCCAGGGATATAAAGTAAGAGTACTCCTGTTTCAGAAACGCTACGCTGAAGCTGCCGCGCTGGCAAAGGAAATCATGACGGCTAACAAATTCAGTCTCTTTGCAAATTACGCCGCCAACTTTTATAAGCCCGATCAGAATAACAGCAAGGAAATCATGTTCTCTGTGAAATACCAGCGCCCCAATATCCTGCACCAGGATGTGGCTATTTCTGTAAACCTCCAGCGCTGGAAAGGAGAACAGGGAACGCAGGACCTGATCAATGAATATGAAGCCGCAGATGGCAAGGATACCGCTTCCTCAGCTGTATATGTAAAAGGGAAACCGTTTGAAAACCGCGATCCCCGCATGCGCCTGACCTTCTTCTTCCCAGGCGATACCAAAGCGCAGGGATGGCCCTTTACCGGCGCCCTCGCAATAGCCACACCCGGAAAAGATAGCTGGACCACCGGCTACTATGCCGTAAAAAAATGGCTGGATCCAGGCCTTACCGATCCCGACTACGGCACTATCGATGATAACGACTTTGTGCTGCTCCGCTATGCAGATATCCTGCTCATGTATGCAGAAGCGCAGAATGAAGCAACCGGTCCCGATGCCTCGGTATATGCCGCCATCAAACTTGTCAGAAACCGGAGCAATATGCCCGATCTGCCTGCCGGGCTATCCCAGGCCGAAATGCGCACCAGGATCCGGCATGAGAGAAGAGTTGAATTTGCACTGGAAGGCATCCGCTATTTTGACCTGAGACGCTGGGGTATTGCCGTTCAAAAACTGGATGGTTTTGTACCCAATCCACTGCAACCTACTGTCAAAACTAAATACAAAGCCAACTATGAATTCTGGCCCATCCCACAAACGGAGATAGACCGGAACGCGCCGGTGCTGATCCAAAACGATGGATATTAAGCCCACACACAATATCAAAAGCCCTGGAGTAATTCCAGGGCTTTTTTGTTCTATGATATTTTGAACCAAAAAAAGCAGAGGCTGGTTATACACAGAATAGCTGAAAATGCATTAAATTCCGTTGCAGTATAAACACCAATCTGGTGATGATTTGTTGTTACTTAGTATAATTTCTTACAATCCAATAGCATTTTTAATATGAGCAGAGCAATACGCCATGAATCGCAGGATGTCACCGACTACCCCAACAATAACACCATCTTCACCGTCTGGAAGTTTAGGGAGAATGTGAAAATAAAACCTGCTTTTGAGCAGCTTTGCGGCCTGGTACCTAATCTTAATCATACCTTTATTATACGGGCGCCCGGTGGCCGCGCTACCTGCGTAATGGGGGTCGGATACGAAGCATGGGAGAAGTTATCCCGTTCAGTACTACCTTTAAAATGCTGGAACGAATGTTTATCGGCGTGCCGGCAGGCAATTACGACAGGATACTTGATTTCAGTACGGCCCATACCGGCAGCCTCTTCTTTGCCCCGTCAATGGACATGCTGAAGCAGTATACTTCAGATGACACAGCGTGATTTTATCTATCAATAAGTAATATTTAAACGGAATGGATTATATCGATTATTATAAGATTCTGGGCGTCCCTAAAGATGCTTCTGCGGGAGACATAAAAAAGGCATACCGGAAACTCGCGCGTAAACATCACCCGGATTTAAACCCGAATGATCCGCAGGCCGGGAAAACTTTTCAGCAGATCAACGAAGCGAATGAAGTATTAAGTGATCCTGAAAACAGGAAAAAGTATGATCAGTACGGCGCCGACTGGAAGCATGCCGATCAGTTTGAAGAAGCGCGCCGGCAGCAGCAAGCCTCGGGAGGCGCCAGGGGCAACCCTTTTGGAGCCGGTGGTGGCGGCTACCAGTCGTTCAATGAAGAAGACGGCGATTTTTCCGACTTCTTCACCTCCATGTTCGGCAACCGCGGAGCAGGCAGCCGGCAGGCCCGCTTTAAAGGACAGGATTACCGTGCATCCATGCAGGTGAATTTGTCGGATGCCTACAAAACCCACAAGCAAACATTTACGGTCAACGGAAAAAATATACGGATCACCATTCCTGCGGGGATCGAAGACGGCCAGGAGATAAAGATTGCAGGCTTCGGCGCGCCAGGTACAAACGGAGGCCCCAACGGCGATCTCTATATTACTTTTGTGATCCATAACGATACGGCCTTTGTGCGCAAGGGGAACGACCTCTACACCGATATCCCCCTGGATCTTTACAAAGCCCTCCTGGGCGGAGAGGAAACGATAGATACGCTCGACGGAAAAGTAAAACTAAAGGTGGCGCCGGAAACACAAAGCGGCACCCGCGTGCGTTTAAAAGGGAAAGGATTCCCGGTGTATAAACAGGAAGGAACATTCGGAGATCTCTACATCACTTACCAGGTACAAATTCCAAAGAACCTGACAGAAAGGGAAAAAGAATTATTTAAAGAACTTGCTGAAGAGCGCCAAAAAAGGTAGTTATGGATACTTCAAGAAATATATCTGTAAAGCAATGCTGCACTTATTATAGGATTGAAACAACGTTTGTTCAATCGTTGAACGACTATGGCCTGATTAGGCTGACGCAAACAGAAGAGGAATATTTTATTGACTACGACCAACTGCCCGATCTTGAGAAATATGTGCACCTGCACTACGACATGGACATCAACCTGGAAGGCATAGAAGCGATCACCCATTTATTAAACCGCGTCCATGATCTTCAGCATGAAGTAAAACAACTCCGGCGTGAATTGGGACATGGGCCAATAAAACAATAAGATCAGGATTTTCCGGTAAATTTTTATACTCCTTGTATCTTTTCACAAGAAAATCACTGTCCAGCTAACAAAACAAACAGAAACATATTGACACCATTATGCCGGCTGCTATGGACAATCACCTTAACCAGTTGCAGCAGGTAATTGGCGGATGCGAAAGGATTTCCAATATGCCTTTATTACATCGTACGGCTTACCTTCATTGCTTCTGGTTACCTTTGGGTTTGGTGGCCTAATTTAGGCTGGATAATGCCTATTATCGTGTTGCTGATCAGTTTAAAATAAAGTGTTAAATTGACAATTATTATTCAATAATTTATTATTTTCAACCTTCAATAGTCAAATTCCACTTTATTCATAACAACATAGAGATTTATCACCATGATGCGATTAACTGCGCTGATCATCCTCACCACGATATTATCCGGACAGCATGTACAAGGCCAGGACTTTCATAAATGGGCGCCCGTGCCACCAATGGGCTGGAACAGCTGGGATTGTTATGGCCCCACGGTAACGGAGGCGGAAGTAAAGGCCAATACCGACTACATGGCTAAATACTTAAAGCCTTTCGGTTGGGAGTATATAGTGGTGGACATCAGGTGGTATGTGAGCAACGATAAATCACATGGCTATAATGAAACAGATCCTGAATATAACATCGATCAATATGGGAGATTTGTTCCGGCAGTAAATCGTTTTCCGTCTGCCCAAAACGGCCAGGGCTTTAAGCCATTGGCCGATTATATCCACAGCAAAGGATTAAAGTTTGGTATTCATATTATGAGGGGCATACCCGTTAAGGCAGTAGTGGAAAATATGCCGGTGAAAGGTACTGCTGTAAAAGCAGCTGACATCCATTCAAAGGAAGGTCAGTGCCTTTGGCTGCATGATATGTACACCATCGTCCCGGAAAAGGAAGGCGCCCAGGCATATTATAATTCTCTTTTTGAAATGTATGCCGGTTGGGGCCTCGATTTTGTAAAAGTAGATGACCTTTCCTCTCCTATCTATTTTGCAGGCGAAATAGAAATGATCAGGAAAGCAATAGACCGCACCGGGCGAAAAATAGTTTTAAGCACCTCTCCCGGCGAAACGCCCATTGACCACGCAGCCCATGTTCAGCAATATGCTAATATGTGGCGGACTGTAGGCGACTTCTGGGATAACTGGAAACAGTTAAAAGAACACTTCCAGGTGTTTGAACGCTGGAATAAATGGAGAGCGCCCGGCGCCTATCCTGATGGAGATATGCTGCCACTCGGCCGTATCGGGATACGTGCGGAAAGAGGACATCCCCGTATGAGCGGGTTCACGAAAGACGAGCAATACACCCTGATGACATTATGGTCCATTTTTAAGTCGCCCCTGATGTTTGGAGGCAACCTGCCCGACAACGATCCTTTTACGCTTTCCTTACTCACTAATAAAAACGTACTGAAAGTATTAAACTCCAGCACCGGCAACCGTCCGCTTTTTGCGGAAGATGATAAAGCGGCCTGGATGGCAGAAGATCCCGCTACCGGCGCCAAATACCTGGCCGTATTTAACACGGCGGATCAGCCCTCAACGCCAACCATGACTATTCCTATTGACCTCAGCACTTTAGGAATTACCGGTTCCTGTAAAATTACGGACCTCTGGTCTGGAAAATCCGCTGGCAGCTTTTCCGGTACTTTTTCACCAGTTATTGCCAGTCACGGTGCAGGGTTATATAAAATTGAAGAAAAGCGTAAATAACGTTAGCAGTTTCTTAAAATGCGGGATCGTTCATTTTGGAATTTATTAAGTACCTTCCACTACATTAAAATAATCTCCTATGAGCAAATTTGTTGTCTCAAAAAGCAGCAACGGTGAATTCCGCTTTAAATTAAAAGCAGGTAATGGCGAAGTAATACTTGCCAGCGAAGGTTATGCCGCCAGATCAGGCTGCGACAACGGCATTGAGTCCGTGAGAACCAATTCCCAGATCGATGAAAGGTTCGACAAAAAAACTTCCACTAATGGGAAACATTACTTTAATCTCAAGGCCGCAAACGGACAAATCATTGGTACCAGTGAAATGTACGAAAGTACTTCCGGCCGCGACGGTGGCATTACTTCTGTTAAGAACAATGCCCCAACCGCAACGGTGGAAGAACCGGTGGCTTAATAGTATTTACATTTAATAAGAGAGGGCTGGCCGGTGTGTGATCTGGCCAGCCTTTTTAAGCACAGCAGCTCCCCCTTTATCCTTGTCCCCATACTCATCAAGATGGCGGAACCATATTGAATTGCAGACAGTCTATAGACAAGCATAGCAAAAAACTGATTGCATCGAATATCGAGCTGTTCTTAAATTACCGTACCCGTATAGGTTATTGAATCAGGTGAGGATTATTTACATGCCAACTTAACACATATTATTAGTATCTCCCCTTAGCATGACGCTCCAGAAAATCAATCGCTTCCCTCTTGCTCATACAAGTTGCATTAATTACTGTACCGGTATTATACTTTATCACTATTTCATATTTCACAAATGGCAATGCTGACGCTTGTTCCACATAGTGATTAAGGAACTTTACTGCCTCTTCTGTGTTCTCCAGAGAGGAGCCGCTACCATGTAAAGGCCAAACAATTACACTTTCAACTTTACGCGTAACAGATAGTTCCAATGCCTGCAAAAAAGCATCAACCCCAGCCTCATTTGCAGCTAATAGCTCCTGAGCAATATCTTTTCTATAAGGTGTATTTTGCATCGCTGCTATCTTTTCCCTAAATTCATCTTCTGATGTTTTTTCATTTGAACGAACATCAAGACCAAATTTAGCAAAAGCATTTACCACGCTTTCATATGTAAAATAGAGAACCGTAAAACCCTGAGAAGTTAATTGGGTCAATGAGCCACTTGTAAACATTCCGGCTAATAAAACGCCAATAAAAGGAGATGCACTGCTATATCTTTCAATAAGAGGGAGTATGGCTCCCTGTATTTCCTGTGCTTTATTTCTCGAATGTTTAGTATATCTACGCCAGGCCGTTTCTATAAAAGCAACAGGAGTGCCTAACTCTGTATCGGAGCCACCACGTTCTAAAACAAAATCCAAATCATGTTTGTTATTCTTTACATCGATCCAGGTTAACTTAACTCCGGATCTGGTCTTCCGCTCGCCTTTTATATCTAAGAACAACCCATGTTTAGTCGCAAAATCTCTTAAATGGGGTTCAATTGCAATTTCCAGGAAATCGCCGATTAGTTGTCCGAATTTGTGTGCAAGTGATTCTGCCATAATTATCCATTTATCCAAAGCCGCCCTTCGTGTAAGGGAACTGTGTGCTTTCTGTTTTTCCATTTTATGTTACGGTCTCTGAGTTTTTCGAAAGAATAGTCAGTAAACCCGGCAGCAATGGCAATTTTACCCAGCCATTTATCAACAGGCACGTATACCCCGTAAGGTGCTGAATCACCGATAACCCAACACATCTTTACTCCAGGTTTCGTTACTCTCCGTAAAGAATGAAGCACATCAGCCAGATCATTAAAATAAGCCACTATCATAAAGTGATAGTTCTTCTTTCCCCCCTTTGTAAGTCTGACTGCGCCTAATTCATTATATATTTCCCGCAATTCGTCTTTGATAGGAGCCAGCCGGGGATTAGCCATGATTTCCTCTATCTTATCACCCATGCCGGCCACATGTTGAGTACACGCCCTTACTAAATTTTTACGAACAGTATCCTGTAAGTCCCCCCATCCCTCAATATCTCCCCAGAATGTCATTTCTAAACGTGTGGCATCTGCGTAATCATAATTATTGGCGTAGGGAGGTGAGGTAATAACCAAATCGCCCCATCCATCTGGAATTGACCGGATATTTCGGGCGTCTTCATGGTAAACGTTAGCTTTAACCGGCTGCAGATTTTTTTCCTGAATAAACACCATATCTCTGTGTATTTCTAATACCTTCAATTCAAAAGCCTGATAGGCATCAGACACCCTGGCTTTTTTCTTATTAGGTAAAACATACTGCCATTGAGCGGTTCCTACTCCCGAGCTGGTTCTTAATATCGAAGTAATAATAAACCATATAAGCTTTTTAATAGTTTCCTCTCCTTTATAACTTAACCAAACTTGCCTGAGACTTTCAAGTTTCTGAAGTGTTTCTTCAGTATAACATTCCACAATAAGCTTAGGGTACTTCCGGGGCTTTACCTTTTTTCTCTTTGCTTGCTCCAGAAAATCAAGGCAGGCTACTTTAAAAAGATCCGGAGAATAATCCCATAATAGTTTAGCGGAGGCAATCTTATGAATATACTGATGCGCTTCTATCCCGATCGAATTAACTTCCTCAAACTCGGCTTCTAAAAGAACTGTTCCGGATCCGGCAAAAGGGTCAATTATATTCAAACGGCCATTGCCTTTTTCAGTTTTTATCAACTCCTTCACCCAGGCTGCTGAAAACCCGGCGGTATATCGAAACCAACGATGAATCGGCAAAGACATATTGTCTGCAAAAGTAGCCGTGTAATCTTGCTTTTTCTTATTTTCAACCCCTAAGCTCTCCGTTTCAAGAAGTAACATCCCAAATTCATTTATAAAATTAAAATAACATGCATTACCGGCTACTTAAATCTATCATAGACGCAATGCATTCATTGCTAAAACCTAGCAGCTATTCGATTCCTACCAACAAATTTAAGAGGATCAATTTACATTTACTAAAATATTTAGCATAGAAGCGTAAAAGATAGGCATAATATCAACAGATATCCAATATTTTTTCCTTTAGGAATTAACATAACCCCTAATCACCCAACGCCATCTTCTCATCCCTTCACCAAATTCACCATTTCACCTCCCTCCCCGAAATATGCACCCTGGTTTTGCCCCCTGCCTTCACCGGTACTTTCGGCCAATGGAGAAAAGCGGTATAACCCAAAGGATGCTTCGCTTCCGCACTGGTTTCCGACATAACGGCCACGCTGGCATCATAGGCCGTTGGATTGTGTAACGCTATCACCATTCCCTTATTATCGTTCTTAATGATTGTTGCCTCCACGTGGTCAAAAACATAGCATTTTGATTTGTCGCTGATCACATAAATACCTGGCAGTTCAAGTGCCATCAGCATGCCGTTGGTTTCTGTCCAGGAGTTACGGGTATATATAAAATTTCCGATGCTCTCCTTCCCTTCTGCATCGCTTGGCTGAATACGCTCCATAGAAGAGCCTACGAGGTAATTGCTGGTAATATGCCCTGGCATGTTAACCGCCTCTGTGTGTGCATGCTGGATATCCCTGATTAAATCCGCATACAATGATTTTCCGGTGGCTCTGAATAACTTGAAAAGATAGTCGCCGGACGAAGTGCAGATACCCGGCGCTGCATGTTTGTTTTGTATGCTGGCCCAAACGGCTCCCGTCATATTGCATTGTAATTTCCCGATGGTGCTCGACGGGGGAAAAACTGGTGCGTAAGACAAGGTCCAGGTACCGCAAAGAGCGGCCTGTACTTCGGCCATCGACAACCACCTGCGATCACCCGTATAACTATATAGTGCCATTAAAGACTCCAGGAATCCAAAAGCCGATTCTGAATTGGCATCCTGCGAAATATCCCCGCAATCGCCGCCGGTAAGCCCCTGCCCGGCTACATCGCGCCGGTAATAATAATCAGCGGCAGCTGCTGCTGTTTTCAACCAACCGGCCCTGTTAAAATAGTGCGCTGCCAGGGCCAGGCCCGCCGGGACAATGGCGCCTGCAGTAGAGTTAAATACCGCAATCTCACCCGTTTCTGGTGCTATATACTGACCAAACTGACCATTCTTCTCCCAGGTTTTTGCAAAAGCAGTAGCCAGTTTTATGGCTGCATCTTCCCAATCTTTGTTAATCATACCGGCATGCCCGCTTGCCCTGAACAACAACAGATGTTTCATCAACCAAAACAAGGCGTCTCCGTTCTTCCTCACCATTGCCTGTACTTCCGGGAAATCGCGCGACATCTTCTCCCCGATAATTTCGCCGGTTGACTTTATACCTCCATAAAAGTAGCCGCTTTTGCCCTGCAATCTGCGCACTACAAAATCAAGTTCCTCACCTACCCTTTTGCGTTCCTTCTCATCGTTCAGTGACAACATCGGGTAGGTGTTAATCATACCGCTTACCCACCCCAGCTGGAAATCGTTGTTGTTTTCCGGTTTATAATAATTGCCCATCTGCTGTTGTGTAAAATTGCTGCTGCATATGCCCGTTCCCAGTTCCAGCAACTTGCTCATAGGTACCAGGTTCCGGGGAGCAGAAGGGGCGGAAATATCTTTCCGTACTTTAAAAAATTTCGTGAGCAAAGCCGGGATATCCGCTGCCTTAAACACATATAGCCGGAAGCGTAGTGATACTTCATCGCCGGCCTTCCAATCCGGCGCCTGGTCGCCGCTCAGATGAAAGTCGCCGAAGCCGGCAGCCAGTTTACGGATAGCGGGTGCTGAGATGTCAAAAGAAAAATGATCTTTATGGGCATTCTCCGTGATGGTAACTCCATTGTTTCCCCATTCTGTTTGTTGCGCTGTTAACAGGATAAAGCCCGTTTGCGCTGCCGGAGAAAAAAAACAAACAGCGGGAGTAGCCATATTACCTGTTTGTAGTGCTACCAGGGAAGCCTTATCCTGTTCTATCGACAAACGGGGGTTATTTGAAATCGTTAGCGGAACCTGCGGATTATAATACATATCACGCGGATAGCCGGGATTATAACCGTTTCCTATGGAGCGATAGCGGTTTCCGTTATAAAGCGATGCCGGCACCAGCACATAGTTGGCAGCGCTCCAGTTGCTGAAGTCAAACTTCACTGCCACGGTGGTGGAAGTTGCCTGTCCTGCTGTCAGCCTGAAAGTGGCCTCTATATCTATCGCATTGCTGCATTCCTTCACCGCGTCCGCTTTCAGTGCCAGTTTCCAGGAACCCGGCAGCCCGCCGGCGCGAAAAACATTTTCTGCTACCAGGTTGGCGCCATTATATTGTCTTTGCAAAAAAGTAACGGAGCCGCTTACCTGCTGCAGCATCCTGTTCATCTGCGGATCAGGGAGCTGGGAGAAAGACTTATTTGATGTGGCGACAGCTACCAGTAACAATAAGAAATACTTCGTTTTAATGCGATACATACCTGCTGTTTAATACGGCTGCAATAAACCCGAAAGGGACATCTGCCGCAGCGTATAAAGTTCTGATTCGCTTTATAGGAACGCAACCCTTAATTTGACCATTATGGATACTATTTTTGCCACATTAAACTTCTGCCTTATTTTATTATCTTTGAATCGCCTGTAACACACAACCAGACCTACAATCCGATGCAATACATATACGAGAATTTTACATTTCCGCCGGACCAGTCATTTACGGTAAGATCAGAGATTCTTGAAATAAAAAAGTATACTGCCTTAAAATCGCACGTCAATTTTGAGATCGCCTTGCTGGAAAACTGTAGTGGTAAAAGATTTATCGGCGATCACATCGAGGATTTCGACGGGCCGGAGCTGGTGTTGCTGGGCAGTTACCTGCCGCATTGCTGGCAGTATTACAAGGCCACAGATCCGCTTATCCCTACCCAGGCGGTGGTCATTCATTTCTTTCCCGATTTCCTCGGAAAGGAACTGCTGGAAAAACCGGAAGCCAAACAATTGAACCTGCTTTTCGCCAAAGCGGCAAAAGGGGTGCTATTTACAGACAACACACTCCATGACGCCAAAATGATCATGCACCAGATGCTCTATGTATCGGGGCTGAGCAGGGTGGCGCTGATGATCCGGCTGCTGGATGTACTCGCACAATCAGCATCTTCAACCGTCTTATCATCTCCCTATTATAATACCGTTGAAAGCTCCGGAGAAGCAAAAAAACTCAACAAAGTATTTGATTACATCTTTCAAAATTTCAGAGACGACATCCTGCTACAGGACGTGGCAGACCTTATTCCCATGTCGTCTGCAGCCTTCTGCCGCTTTTTCAAACGCAGTACCAACCGTACATTGATCGACTTTGTGAAAGAAGTACGCATCGGGCATTCCGCTAAACTTTTACTGGAAGGACATCACAACGTAGCAGAAGCCTGTTATAACAGTGGCTATAATAATATCTCGAATTTTAATAAACACTTCAAGGAAATAAAAGGATTGTCTCCCAGGGATTTCATCCGGCAATACGAAGACAAAGGAAAAAAGAGCGTCAGCACCCAAAGCCTGTAATCACTCTTTTATAAAACGGTAAAAAGGTGTTGCCTCCACCCATTTTTCATGCTCTCCCGCACCGGGAACACCGGTTTGATAACCATCCATTAACCGGTTCCACTCTGCGCAACGCTTATCATAGGATTCAGCTGTTTTTCCCATTTGCCCCAGATCCGCCCCGGCTGGTACTGTGATGGTCATTACCAGGAGGTATTCATACCGGTAAAGCGTTATTTTCCGGTAACCCGCTTTTTTGAAGCCAGCTTCCACTTCCGGCCATATATGCTGATGATAATCGAGATACGCTTTCAGCTTGTGCGGATCATGTACAATATTCACCACAAAAACATGCTCCTGCAGCGCTGCTTCTTTTTTGGACGCATTACATGCAGTAAATATAATAACAGCAACCAGCAGTAATATCCTGCGCATAGCGGACAATATTTTATTCATGATTCGTTAATTTAATACTATATAGATCGCTGTCATTATTAAGGCCAGCGTTCCCCAGCCTGCCCATAACCACTTATCCATACCCGATCCGGCCTTGTCGGGAAAAGTAAATGGTACCCGGTCCTTTTCGGGCGCCTTAAAAATCAGGGTTATCAGCACCATTAAAATTACCAGGGAAATAAAAATATAGATAGAAAGAAATAAAAAGTGTGGCCAGAATCCTTTATACGGATAGTTCAATACATAACAAACACCCATCACCAGGCAAAGAAATCCGCCGCCAAACAACACCGTTTCTGCCGCTACCCGGTGCGTGCGTTTCCAGAATATGCCGCCTAAAAACACCACCGATAATGGTGGCGCCAGGATAGACACGAGCCCCTGCGTTAATTCAAACAAGCTTTTATCTGAGTAAGAAAACAATACCGCGATACCTCCTCCCAGAAAAGCGCCTACAGCAGTCATCCATCTCCCAACCTTTGTTTTATCCTTTGTTTCTAAAGATACAAACTGCGTAACCACATCCAATGTAAAAACAGTGCTGAAGGAGTTCAGACCCGAAGATACGGTATCGATCAGCGAAGCGACAAGCGCCGCTATACAGAGCCCGCGAAGCCCATCGGGCATCAGGTTTTTGACGAGCGTAATGTAAGACTTATCAGGCGTGGTACTATCTCTGTATAACAGAAAACAGATAATACCAGGCAACACAAAAATAAAAGGCGTGATCACTTTAAGCGCCGCCAGGAAAAGAATGCCCCGCTGTCCCTCTTTGACAGTTTTTGCCGCCAATACCTTTTGTACAATCGTTTGATCTGCGCACCAGTAATAAACAGCTACCACGGGATAACCCGCCACAATAGCAAGCCATGAGTATTCAGGGTCTGACCTGGCGTGAAACAACTTCCAATAGTCGGGAGGAACTCCTTTGGCCGCATCTGCCACATGACCCATTTTTCCAATAGCCAGTACCGTTAGTATCAGGGAAGAAATAATAATGATCAGCGACTGGAAAACACCGGTTCTCACTACTGCCTTTATGCCACCGATAGCGGTATAGCTGGTGGAAATGAGGGTGATCAGCACCACCGCTTCCAGTAGCGAACATTGGAAGATCTCAGAAATAACCAGTCCGCCTGCATACAATGCACTGCCAAGCCACACAAATAATATTGACATCAGGCTGTAAACTACCAGGAAATTATAAGACCTGCGGCCATAACGCAAAAGCAAAAACTGCGGAATAGTGCTGATCCCTGCTGAAATATAACGTGGAATAAAAAATACAGACAACAACATCAGGAATATCCACGCCAGCCACTCGAAATTACCTCCTACCACCCCCTGCGAAAAACCCAGGCTGGATAGGCCTATCAGCATCATCGGGCCCACGTTGGCACTGAACATGGAAAAGCCGATCTGCCACCATTTCAAAGAACGCCTGCCCAGAAAAATATCTCCTCCCGATTGTATCCCGGAAGATTTAAGATAGAAACCAAAAGTGAATAGCGCAATTACATATACAACGAGGACCAGATAATCAATGCCAGCTAATGTTATCTTCACGGAAAAAGCTTAAGAATCACAAAGATACAACCGGCTTGTATTCCCGGACGTTCTTTTTATTCCATACCCGCGTTTTGACCAGTTGGCCGGTATCTTCACAGTGATTCCAATTTATCCTGACAGGAAAACCGGGCAACTCCGGCAGCAAAAATTTCCCGTTGCCCCATGCCGGTTTTACATTGAAATAGCTTTCCAGTCCCGACATAATTGAATACAAGTACTCCACCTCGCATTGTTCAGACGCAGTAGTCATCAGGGAAGCCGTGAACAATGAATATCCACCGGATGAAAAATCTACCTGGTTTTTTGCTGCCAGGTCCCTCACAGACATCCATTCTTTCACACCGGCTAAATGACCGGGCACCGGCTGCAAATGGGCTACGCCTATGTTTACCAACGTGGGAAATACCCTCGCAGTACGTTCTGATTCTCCGAAAGCAATTTTCAACGGTGTTTGTCGGCACAGTGCTTCGATCTGATCAAAAGATGCCGAATGAGTAGGTTCCTCTAACCAGGCCAGGTTTTCCCCGGCTGTTTGATCAATAAACCGGAGCGCCTGTTCACAACTCCATATCTGGTTGGCATCCACGGCAAGCCTGGTATTTTTTCCCAGGAGACTACGTACAAACTTTACACGCTTTACATCTTCTTTCATGTTCATCCCAAAATCCTTCCCCACCTTCATCTTATAACAATCTACACCTGCTGCGGTAAAATAGGCTACCTCTTTTTCCAGTTCCTCATAACTATAATTTGTTCCGCCTCCGCTGCCGTATACTTTTACCTCGTTCCGGTCGGCACCCAGATATTTATGCAACGGAACGCCGAGCCGGCGGGTAGCCAGGTCGTGCAATGCCATATCCACCTGTCCCAACAGCGCAGATGCAGGGCCCCGGAAGCCCTCGTTGCGGATAGACCAGTATAACCTGGAATATAACTGGCTATAGGAAAGATTATGGGAATACAGCAAATGAGGCAACAGGCATGCTTCCAGGATATTGGTATAACTACTGTACACCGGTGCTTCACCAATATTGTTATTTTCATCTTCAATGGTGATCATGGACATCCCAAAAGCAGGGAATGGTCCCATAGTGGCGTCCTGGAACGGCGTAACCACCTGCACCGGGGCTAATTCCCTTATTTGTATACTTCGAATATTAAAGATCTCGTTGTCGATATTACACATCTTAAGTTCTTTTACCCGTTACTGCAATTCAGAATTTCTGTCAGGATAATTTCCGGTAATTTACCTTGATTAAAATTTTCAATACTGGCCGTCAGTTCCGATGTATTGGATGGCCCCAGTACAATATTAAAATCATAGGGTAAAGACAGGAGGAACCGATGCGCCATAGCCGGTAAGGTGAGCTGGTGTTTTACCGCTATCTGCTCCAGGCGTACAGCCATTTCCAGCGCCTCCGTGGGTAGCCATTCCGGGCGCATCTGTTTAAACGATCTGATGCATCTTCCAAGCAGCCCCATATTTAAAGGGCTCGCCGCATAATATTGTATATTACGGGATAAGCAATAAGGCAACGAATCCTGCAATGCTGTTACATTTGAGGCATTAAGACGGTTAAACTCCATCACTACATCAAAAACGCCGGCATCCAGGTATGCTTTCAGCCAGGAAGGCCAGTTCCCTCCCACGCCTAACTGTTTCGCCAGGCCCTGTTCCCTGAACTTTATTAACCTGTCAATGATCCGCTCCGCCTCCGTTTCCGTGATCGCATGGGGATCGTGTAAAAACAGGATGTCGAGAGAAGAAATGCCAATGGTGCGGAGACTGTTCCCGAGGCTTTCCTCCATCGCCCTGTCGGTAAAATCGTAATAAGCTTCGTCGGCAGCGTAAGATTTCAGTCGCCCTGCTTTGGAACTGATAACGGGCCTGTTTCCACGCCATTGCTGCAACGCCTGTCCCAGGTAGCGTTCAGCATCTCCATAAGCCGGCGCAGTATCTATCGCAGTTATACCCGATTCCAGTGCAGATAAAATTGTCAATACAGATTGATGCGGATCAACCTTTCCCCAAACACCGCCTAACCCGGCGGTACCAAGTACCAAACGTTCGCTGGTCATAAACAAATGTGTAGTAGTACCAAACAAAAGTAAAATATTATCAACCTGCTTTGCTACGCATCAGTGTTTGCGGGCTAACCAAAGCTCCATCTGACGCTACTTTGTAAAGCTTCCAGCTGTTATCGTCCAGTTGCTCCAGGTGATACCTGTTTTTTTCTTCCTGCATTTCTTTTTTCAATGCGTTTCCAAATGCACCGGCATTCTTTGCGTTTTCCCAGGTCCGGAAAGCTTTGAATATAGCCTGCTTGTCGGTTCTTTTTTCTACGGCATCCTGGCTTAACCCCAGCATGTAGGTCGCATCCCAGGCAATGGATTTGCATTGAAGATTCTCTATCACCTGTACGGTCCAGTCGCGCTGCAGATTTTGTATCCCAAAAGTAGCCGGAAAATAACTTCCGTTGAAAGAATAACGTATGTCTTTCCCTTCAATACCCCACTTATTATTTACCGGATCAAACATATGGTTACCGCCACCCACATTACATACGCTCATATAGTGCCAGTTTCCTTCAAAAACGCAGGATCCCATTACTCTCAGGTAAGGCGCCCCCATTTTTTCAAGATGGGCAAACATGCCTCTCAGAAAGCGTTTGAAAGAGTATTGTCCATGTCCCTGGTAGGTAAAGCTTTCGAAGCCGTCAAAGTCGATATAGTTCATACCGCCGTCGTGCAGCAGGTTGGCGTAATACGCAGCATAATCATCCTGCAGCGTAATATCCGGGATAAACCCACCATAACAGTTTACCTGGAGTTTGGCCAGTTGTTCTCCGGCACCATGTGCGGCAGCATTGGTTTTGAGGGCGCCACGTTCCACGCCGGTGAGTGTATAGGGCTTTGTGGTGGTTACCCCTTTATACCTGATCAGCTCTTTCCCGATCTTTAATACATTCACTTTATTGTCGTCCCACCCGCCAAATTCATTCAGATAGCTGGTGTCTGCCACCTGTATCAATGTATCATTTGCACTAATTGCTTTAGCGATATGGGTTTTTAACACGGTGCATAAACCATCATTGGGTACCGGGTGTACATCGCTGCTAAATGGCTGAATAAATTCGGTTAACGTATGCAAGCCGTAGGCAATTCCTTCTTTATTGGTTAAGGCTGTTAAGTCGCTGATGGGACGTTTTTGCTGACTGAGCGTCACTTTTTTATCGCCCCACCGGTTGGCGGGATTGGTATAGTATTCTCCCAATCCTTCATCCTGAACGGCTTTCAGCCCTAACTGGCCGGCGTAGGACACCAGGCTGTCGTGCGGCCCCCACCAGGCCATATCCGTTTGATAATTGGATGGATCTTTTACCCATTTCCCATTCCGGGTAATATAAGGTAAGCCTTCTTTTTTTACAATCTGTTCAATTGTCCGCAGCCCCAGTGAATCAGGGCAGGCGTAAAAGGCGATTGCAGAGCCGATATAGTCCACATCAACCGGCGTCAGCTCCATATGACGGGGCGATTTAACACCGGGAAAATCATTAAAATGCGGATAAAAAATGGTGTATGGTTTCTTTCTGTCGCGCGAATGCAATACAATAGAAGAGCCGTAGTCCGGCTCCAGGCTGGCGCCGTTGCCATTCATATACCGGTAATATTCCTCCGGATGCGAATAAAAGGCAACATCATTTATGCCATCTCCACCGATACGGAACCGTTGGCCTTCTTTGAGATGAGCCGGCAGCGGGTACTTCACCGGATCAGGCGAATGAATAACATAGCATGACTGGTACATATCGCCATTACAGGGCGGGCCACTGGTAGTATTGTCGTTAAGGGCCAGTATGCCAATGGCAAAATTATCGCTTCTTACTACGGATAATATTTCGCCGATGGTTTTAGAGATATTGGTTTTATAAGGTCCCCATATAACATTGTCAACACCATTTCGCGGAAACAGCGACAGCAATTCAAAGCGCAGATAATCGTTTTTCTGGTCCACGGTTAATGTGGCGACCGAGCCGTTGGGATAAATCAGCTTTAACTGTTTGCCCTGTAGCTTCGCTCTTGCCGGGTATATATTTTCCCCTTCCTTTTCCAGTGTCAGCAATGGCGAGCTTAGTCCTTTGGGATTATATTCCGTGTTTGATTGTTTATCCCTGATACTGGTAATAAACCCTTTTTCATTGATATCAACAGCTGAATACTTTGTTGTAAACGCCATGTGCTGCGCGCCTGCATGCATGCTAAAAGTCAACAATGTACCAATTATTACCCCCGCGGTTAAACACTTCCCGTTATGCTTATTATTTTTCATTTATTGCTATTGATTGAGCCTTGAAGACTGCGCTGAAACAAGCGCATTAGGTTGTATGACAGTAAAGCAAAATTACTATAAATCAATACATATAAACATCCGCTAATTTTGCAGTCGCCGATGTTTTTTTGCCCTGGGAAAATGGGGAGGCATATAAAGCCTCCCTTTCCCTGGTTACCGGTCAAATCATTTACCTGAAATCTATTGCAGGGGGTCAAAGTCGCCACCCCAGTTATTATTTTGCTTTAACAATGGGTTTCTGTCCAAAACCGCTTTAGGAATACCATAAATATAATACTGATCTTTAATCGCTATATCGCCAGCATCTGTTGGAATAACAGTAGTGGTAAACCTGTTCCATATTGTATTTATATCCGACATGGGGCTTGCATCCGGCTGACCGGCTTTCAGCAATACAGCTATTCCATGACGTTGGGCAAGCCCTCTCAGGTAACCAAACATTTTCCAGCGGCGCAGATCACTCATACGCTTTCCTTCAAAACAAAACTCCACAAAACGTTCTTTCTGATAGGCCTTGCGTATGTCGGGTTGCAGCACCGCTGCAATGCCATAGTTACCGGCAATACCTGGCTGAACACCTGCGCGGGCCCTGATTTGTTTTAATACATCCAATGCTGCTGCCGTGTTACCTGTTTCATTGGCACATTCTCCGTAATTCATTAATACTTCAGCATAGCGGATTTCAACCCAATCAACACCTGCATTGTAAACACTTCCCTTATCAATGGTTTTATCAATTGCTTTTATGCGGTAAAAACTTGAGTTAGACCATAAGGGGTCCGGTGTTATTGCATTATGCACGCCTTCCAGTCCTGTATTACCATTATAATTTGTTATCGAGGTAAAATAAGTCCACAGGTAAGTTTTGCTATCACGCATCCCTTTCAGGTATTGATTAGGAGATCCGTTATAATAGATATTCGCGTAAAACCGGTCGTCCCTGTTAAAAAACAACGTATCATAGCTTCTTGATTGCGATTCCCAGCTGGAGCCATCTTTCATGGGAAAAGTATTCACCAGCTCCAATGAGGGCCGGTCATAACCTACGTCGTCTTTAGACCAATCCAAAGGAATTAAACCTCCCTGGAAATAAACCGCCTGCGGGTAGTTATACCGGCGAACCATTACAACTTCTTTGTTCAGCTCATCATCCCAGATTTTACTGTAAGGGCTGTACAATCCTTTTCCACGGGCATCCAGGAACTCTTTGGCCGCTTTATTGGCATCGTATGCTTTTTGCCAGGTGGCAATGCCTCCCAGACCATTAAACAACGGACTGGCATAAAACAATAATACCCTTCCTTTAAAAGCCATCGCCACGCCTTTATCCACCCGGCCCATATCATCATCCGTGAAAGCGTCGGGCAATAATGTGGTAGCATCATCTATATCTTTTAAGATCTGCGTTACACATTCTGATGTTTTATTGCGGGGTTTCTGCAGTGTTGTTAAATCTGTAGTAGGCTGTTGTGCTTCCAGTATAAGCGGCACACCGCCATAATTACTTACCAGATTATGATAAGCCCAGGCTCTCCAGAACAACGCCTGTCCTTTAATTTTATCCTTATCCACCTGGCTGAAGGTAGCTTTGTCGATATTCCCTAACAGAATATTAATGGTTCGTATATTGTTATACGTTGTAAAGCTGTTTTGCGAGTCGAACGTGGCTGTACCCCTGAACCACTCATTAGTTTGTTTCTGATATGGTACGCCTTCGTCAGTATTGTTGCCACCGCCGGATGTATTACCTGGCATCAGTGCCGAATAGATCTGGTTTAAATAGGCGGTTGCGATATTTACATCCGACCATACCTGGTCCGGACCTACTGCCGAAAGGTTCGTTTTATCAAGTACTTTATTGCAACTCATCAGTAAAAAAGGAACGAAAAAGATGAGGGTTGCTATATTTAACTTATTCTTCATTTTCTTGTTTTTTTAATTTAAACACACTTTTCTACAACCTTATGTCAATTCCTGCGGTAAAGGTTCTCATGGTTGGATAACTCATGAACTGAGACACTTCAGGATCATACAACTTAAATTTGGTGATATTGAACAGGTTTGATCCTGCCAGGAAAATCCTGGTATCTTTAATCGCCAGTTTATTTAATACGATATCGGGCAGTTTATAATTGAGGTTCAGGTATTTCATCCGTAGAAAACCGCCGTTGTATACGTTGAAGGTAGAGGTCCATGTATAACCTGCTGAGTGCGGGTCCCCCCACGGGTACATTTTGGGAGTAGAGCCGTTGGGGTTTTCAGTACTCCAGGAATCAGCGTGGTATTGGGGTACTTTTCCGCCGCCGCCAAAATTCCTGCCCCAGGCATCATTGTAACTTATTTTATATCCCGTGAGCCCGGAAAACAAGGCATCTACCGTAAATCCTTTATACGATAATGAGATGTTTAATCCATAAGACATCGGGGCATTGTCTGCTCCAAAATATTTGCCCAGCACTGTTTGGTCGTAACTGTCTACTTTATTATCGGGCTTACCGTCGGGGCCACTAAGATCCGCCAGCAGCATATCTCCCAACGCAGGCGCCACTCCATTGATGGTGTAACCTGCCGGCAACTTATTTAAATCCTCCTGGGTGCGTAATACGCCCAGCGCCTGGTAACCATATCCGTACGCCAGCGTTTTCCCGATTGGGTTAGCATAGTCCTGGGTATTAGCGGCAACATCTTTCCTGATAGCTTTATTGGTAGCATAAGTAAACACCCCTTTTACATTGTAGCTGAAGTTTTTGCCGATGCTATTGTTATAGCCAAGCTCTATTTCAATACCATTGGAACTAACTTTCCCGTAATTTTCCGGTGGTAAGGATGCTCCAAACTCGTTGGGAATAGCCAGGATCCGGCTACCTAATATATCGTAGGATTGGCGTTTCCAGTAATCGAAGCTGAGGCGTACATTTCTAAAGACCGTTGCATCCACACCAACACCTGCGGAGTTCGACTTTTCCCAGGTTAAATTGCTGTTAGGCAATCCACCGTATGCGAGGCGTGATGCCGGGGTGCCGGAAGCGCCAAGAAAATAGGTACCCCCCTGGATAATATACTGCTCCATCCATCTCCACCTGCTGTTAGGATCATCTTTATCCAGTATATCATTACCGGTAGTAGCATAGGATGCTCTTAATTTTAAGAAATCAACAGCATGACCAATTGCCGACGACTGAAAAAATCCTTCTCTTGAAATCACCCAACCTCCGGACACTGACGGGAACCAACCCCAGCGCTTATCCGGTGCGAAGTTGGTAGATCCGTCTCTCCTGACAGATGCGCTAAAAAGGTATTTGGCATCATAGTCATAGTTAATCCTTCCGATATAAGACAGCCTTCCGATCTGACCTTCGTTACCACTTGTTGACCAGTCGGCATTGTTGGCGCTGGTATATAAAAACTGATCGGTGGCAACGAGCGGGAAATTATACCGGTACATGCTGAAAAAATTAGTGTACCCCTCATATTGCTCATAAACAGCCAGGGCGCCAATCGTATGTTTTCCAAATGTACGGTCGTAATTAATTTGTGCGTTTAGCTGGTAAGTATTGGATTTGTTGTATTCATTACCTAAATACTGGGTGCCGGGATCTCCGCTTAAAACACTACCCACCAGCGTATCAGTATAGATCAAACCATTGGGGCCTGTTTTCTTAAAATTATACAGCTGTTGTTTTTTGGCAAAGGTTTTTATATAGCTATTGTCGAAGTTTTTGCTGTAAGTACCTTTTATACTCAATCCTTCAACCGCAGGTATTTTGTACTCGGCAGTAACCAACGCATCTATCTGCTGGTTGTTATTACGCCAATATCCGCCGTTTTTCATCATCTCTATCGGATTTCCCAACCAGCCGGGGTTATTCGGTTTGCCATCTATATACGGACTTGCAAATACATCCCAGTACAATAGCTTGCCCCAAAGATTATTCAGGTCATCGGAACCATAATCATACGTAAAGTTGAAACGGCTGCGGGTACCATAGCTTGTTCCGAGGTTTAAACCGAGTGTAAGATTTTTCACCAGGTTGGCCTGTACATTTCCACGCAGATTATATTTCTTATAGGATACCTGTGGCAGGAATCCATCTTCTTTAATATAAGAACCTCCTATGTAGGCTCTTATCTTTTCATTACCTCCTGAAACGCTTAATGCGTAACGTTGGCTGGAAGGATTGGTATAAGCGGCTTTGTAGTAATTGTCGCCGTTAGGATTATTTTTAAGCACCCAGTTAATTTCTTCATCGCTTAATCCTCCATTCACCGCTTTGCTTAAATTCAATCCATCTTTAACTGGCATATATTCCGGCAGTTTACCTACACGTTGCGTATTGTAGGTAGCGTTAAAATTGATAACTGCCGTACCACTCTTACCCGTTTTTGTTGTTACCAGGATGGCGCCGTTAGAAGAGCGGGAACCATAAATGGCTGCGGAAGAAGCATCTTTTAAAATGGTAATATCCGCCACTTCATTGGGATCCAGCGCATCGAAACTGGTTTTATCCCGTACTACACCATCAATTACATATAGCGGTTCAACAGCGCTGTTACTGAAGGAAGATGTGGAACGCACTTTAACCTTAGAGCCAATACCGGGTGTGCCTGTTGGCGAACTGATAAAAGTACCCGACATACGTCCTGCCAGTACATTTGACAAATTGGTAGCAGGAATAAGCTGTATATCCTCTGCGTTAATAGAGGAAACAGCAGAAGTCATTTTAGTACGTTTCTGTGTACCATACCCTACCACCACCACATCTGTTAATTCTGTGACAACGGGGTGTAATGTGATGTTCAACTGTGAAGTACCGGAAACAGCAAACACCGTGCGAAAGCCGGTCATCGTAATTCTCAGGCGGCTACCGGGAGGTGTGTTTAATTCAAAACGGCCCTCCGGACCGGATACCGTTCCGTTTTTCAGATTCCCTTCCTGGCTGACAGTTGCGCCAGGCAGCGGCGCTCCCGTGGAATCGGTGACAATACCTTTAACGCTAATCTTGTTTTGGGAATAAATACGCGTGGATTGCAGCAATATGCACAACAACGCAATCGCCCATAATAACGACTTAGTTTGGTTCATAAAAAAAATTGTACAGGTGGCAAATTTGTGGAATAGTAATTCATTGTTCGGTTGATGACATCTCTGGTCTACCTAAAGATCTTACAATCCCACCCGGTGTACAACGCTTAATTTGACCATTACAAATGCTATTTTTGCAGGAGGGCGGTATTATTACACGTAACTACAGCTGCATCGTATTATTGTCATGAAATCTATTATCTTTCCTCCTGCCGCCTGATATCTATATGCGTTATTATTTTAAAAAACGAAATACAGTGATCAATGAAAAGAACGTTAGCATTATTTACACTCCTATTGAGCGTCACGACTATTTTCTCACAAACTACAAAAAGCTGGACACCCGATTTGGGTAACGGATATTTTAAAAACCCCCTCATGTGGGGCGATTGGCCAGATCCGGATATTATCCGGGTGGACGATAAGTTCTATTTTATTTCCACCAGCATGCATTATGTGCCGGGCTGCCCTATTGCTGTTTCCCGCGATCTGGTAAATTGGGAGATGGCAGGTTATGCGGTTTCAAGATATGAAGAAGATCCCCGTTATGATATGAAAGGAGGAGATATGTACCTGAGCGGTTCCTGGGCAGCCACCATCCGCTATCACGACAGCACCTTTTATGTGGGATTCTGCACCCCCCGGATGGATTCAAAGGAAGGACATTTTTCTATCTGTACCGCCAAAAATATAAATGGCCCGTGGACAAGAACGATATTCAATGAGTACCTATATGATCCGGGACTCTTTTTTGATGATAATGGCAAAGTATACGTTGCGCACGGACAGCAAACCCTTTATATCACCGAGTTAAACAGCGATGCGAAGTCTGTAAAAGTTCCTCAGAAGAAAATTTACGACAATCCCGGCTTTCCTTATCTCGAAGGATCGCATCTTTACAAAGTCAATAATAAATATTATATACTCGGTTCTACCGGCGGTACGCGGGGCCGCGAGGTTTGTTTGCGTTCAGATAGTATCTATGGGCCTTATGAATCGAAAGTAGTGATGCAGGATGATCATACCTATCCCGGCAATGGCTTGCATCAGGGCGGTATGGTGCAGTTGAAAGATGGCTCGTGGTGGTTTGTTATTATGCAGGATCGCGGCCCTATTGGCCGCGTACCGAACCTCGAACCTGTTACCTGGATAGATGGCTGGCCCATACCGGGTAAAAATGGGATAGGTGTGGATACGTTCCCTAAACCGGTGACCGGAGTAATTTCCCCAATTATTGTTCCTGCCAGCTCTGATGAATTCAACTCCCCCGAACTGGCATTACAATGGCAATGGAATCATAATCCCGATAACAGCAAATGGTCGTTGAGTGAACGGCCGGGGCATCTCCGTTTAAAAGCAGGTAAAGCTCCCACATTATTTCATGCCATCAACACTTTGAGTCAGCGGGTAGAAGGTCCGTTTTCAGAGGGAACCACAGAAATAGAAATCAGTGGAATGAGAGATAATGATATAGCAGGTTTGGGTATATTCCAGGTTCCTTATGCTTATGTGGCAGTCCGGCAAACCGGTGGTAGAAAAGAAATTATAATGGCTAAAAATGACAGTGTTGTAGCAGTTGTTAATTTAAAGCGTAATAAAATCTGGTTTAAATCCAGCGTAAGGGAGAAAAACTTTGTTGCCACTTTTTCCTATAGTACAAACGGCAAAGATTTTTTCCCGATCGGAAACGAACTAAAAATGGGCCTGGGACTCGACTGGACAGCCAACCGGTTTGCATTATTTAATTTCAATACCGGCACATCTGCAGGTGGCCATGTAGATATAAATTGGTTCCGGCGGTAACCTGATATCTGTATTCTTCTACCTGTTACAACATTATCCTCCCCGCTGCAAACCTGAAATAACCCCTTGTTGCCCCCGTATCAACGCCTCATCTGCATCTATCAGTGCCGCCACATGAATGTTCAATACCTCGCAGGCCAGGGTGTAAAGCGGCGCATGCTGCGGCCCCGCCACCAGGTATACGGAGCTATTGGCTGGTATTGCTTTCAGTTCTGCACCTATGAGGAGGCCACTTAAATAAAAGTGGTTATGGGTAGCCGGGATTTTTTTTAGCAGCTGGTTGGTGCGTACCATAAAGGCTGTATGCAGCAGGTTATCTGATTGTCCGGCATGCACTCCCTCTGTAAAGCAGGTGCGGGAGGCCGGGTCATCCAGTGTTCCCCCGCTACTTACCGATGTGGCCAGGATACTGTGAGTGGATAGCAGGTCAAAAAATTCGCCTGTCATGAAGGTTTGAAAACGAACTGCCTGGTGGCGGTTTACTATCACGTGTTTGGGATGTGTGCCGGGTATCAGCAACCATTGTTCCTTTGTGGTATCCGGTAACAATGCCATGCAGCCTGCTACTTTTGTTTCTTCGCCACGCATCACATCGTACCCGTTGCATACGCCGGAAATAATAATGAACCGGTTGAAGGTATGTACGGCCAGATCTGCTCCGCTCAGGCTAAACGGCAGCTCCCTGTAGGGGAGCTCTATCATGCCAATGCTGGAAGATGCCATGCCGGACAGCACTACGGGCACGTCCTGCAGTGAAATATCTGTTCTCCCGGCCAGTGTATCAATCTGCCGGTTGATGACCGAAGCAAAAAAATCTTCGCGGGGCAGGGACGTTTGCTGCCATTGCTGGTAAGTGGCGGCAATACCTGCACCGGATTTTTCTTCTGCCACGATGTTCAGATTGCCGGCTTCTACCAGTCGTAGCCGGAAGGAGCTGGTGCCCCAGTCACAGCTTAAAAAATAATTCATCTGTTACCTGTTTAAACTATTCATCCTCTCCTATTTTTATCCGTTCCACATTCCCCACCAGGAAAATATACGAGCATGCACCCAGCAGTCCGAGTGCCGCCACAAAAACCAATGCCGGTGCAAAGCTGCCACCGCTGGCCAGAAAACCTATTACGATGGGCACAATAATGCCCGCCAGCTGGCCGATAAAATTAAACACACCACCTGTAAGATTGATGAGGTGTTTGGGCGCCAGCGTAGAAACAAATATCCAGGTGATAGAAGCAAAGCCTACCCCAAAAAATGAGAGGGACATAAAAAAGATGATGAGCCCGGGCATGTTTACGTAGTTCGCGCCCAATATAAAGGCAGATAACAGCAAACCTATGATGATAGGCAGTTTGCGCGCCTTTGCAGTAGATACCCCTTTTTTTACCAGGTAGTCAGATAAAAAGCCGGAACACAAAATGCCTGTAAATGCCGCCACGTAAGGTATGGAAACCCAATAGCCTGATTTGATGAAGTCCAGGCCACGATAGTCTGCCAGGTACTTCGGGAACCAGGTGAGGAAGAACCAGAGCGTGGAGTTTACCGCAAACTGGCCGATATAAATACCCCAGAGTTTACGATAGGAAAGCACTGCCTTCAGGTCGGTCCAGCGAAAAGCGGTTTTCTTTTCGGACTGCTGCTTGTCCAGCAATCCGCCGCCGCGCTCAATATGCTGCAGCTCCGCAGCATTGACTGCCTTGTGTTTGAGCGGGTCCCGGTAAAGCAGGTACCATATGATGCCCCAAACAGTACCAATGAGGCCGGTCACCACAAAGAGCCCTCGCCAGCCCACTTCAAGCTGGATCATCGACAGTACCGGCATCAGGAAGGCAAGCCCCAGGAACTGGCCGGAGGTATATACGGCAATAGCGGAGGCCCGCTCATTGTCAGGGAACCAATTACTCACCACCCGGTTGTTGATGGAAAAGGCTGGTGCTTCAAACATGCCGGTGGCCATGCGGAGGCCAAAGAGAGAGGCAAAGCCCTTTGCAAATCCCTGCATCACGGTAGCAAGCGACCAGCTGATGAGGCAGATGGCATACAGGATGTGTGGGCTGAAACGGTTCACCAGTATGCCGCCCGGTATCTGGAAAACCAGGTAAGTCCAGCTGAAGGCGGAAAAGACCAGTCCCAGTTGTACCGGCGTAAGTCTAAACTCCTTGTCTATTTCAGAAGCGGCTACAGCCAGGTTGCTTCTGTCCATGTAGTTGATCACTACATTCACAAATATCAGGAACAGTACCTGGTAACGTATTTTTGACGGCTTCGCGTTAGGATTGAGTGCTTTCATGTAGTTTTTGCAGATCTGTGTTTACCATTCCGCCACACTGCCGTCAGTATGCCGCCACACGGGGTTGCGCCAGTTATGTCCTTCCGCGGCCATTTTTCTTACATGCGCTTCGTTGATCTCTATACCCAGCCCCGGTTTAGAGGGTATCTCCACATAGCCGTCACTGTATTGGAACACTGTTTTATCCACCAGGTAATCCAGTAGATCGCTGCCCTGGTTATAGTGAATGCCCAGGCTTTGTTCCTGTATAAAAGCGTTGTGGCAGGTAGCGTCCACCTGCAGGCAGGCGGCAAGCGCAATAGGCCCCAGCGGACAATGCGGCGCGGCTGCCACATCAAAAGCCTCGGCCATAGAGATAATCTTTTTGCATTCGGTGATGCCGCCGGCGTGGGAAACATCCGGCTGAATAATGTCTACATAACCATCCTTCAGTAGCGTTTTGAACTGCCATTTGGAAAACATGCGCTCACCGGTAGCGATGGGGATGGCCACGTGTTGTGCAATTTCGCGCAGGTCTTCATTATTTTCAGGCAGTACCGGCTCTTCGATGAACATAGGGCGGAAGGGCTCCATTTCTTTGGCCAGTATTTTGGCCATAGGCTTGTGTACCCGGCCGTGAAAGTCTATACCAATACCTATTCCTGGCCCCACTGTTTCCCGCACGGTGGCAATACGTTTTATGGCAGCGTCTATTTTTTCATAACTGTCTATGTACTGCAGTTCCTCCGTGGCATTCATCTTGACGGCCAGGAAGCCCTGTTCCGCCATTTTACGGGCGGCCTCTCCTACTTCTGCAGGACGGTCGCCCCCAATCCAGGAGTAAACCTTCATTTTATCGCGCGCTTTGCCACCCAGTAACTGGTAAACGGGCGCGTTATAATATTTTCCTTTGATGTCCCACAGCGCCTGATCAATGCCCGCAATGGCGCTCATCAGGATGGGACCACCGCGGTAAAAGCCGGCACGGTACATCACATTCCAGTGGTCTTCAATATGCATAGGGTCCTTGCCCAACAGGTATTCCATCAACTCGTCCACCGCGGTTTTAACCGTAGCGGCTTTCCCTTCTATCACCGGTTCCCCCCAGCCAATAATGCCTTCATCCGTTTCTATTTTCAGGAACAGCCAGCGTGGCGGCACCTGGAATAGTTCATAGCTTTTTATTTTCATAACGATGTATTACTTTTTTCAGGATTGAATGGCGCGGATGAACTGTTGCGCCTTTACTGCAAGTTGCTGCAGGTATTCCGGTGTAATGGTGGCGCCGGCATTCACCAGGGCGCTTCCAATACCAAAGCCGGCAGCACCGGCTTTCTGGAAATCTTTGATATTCCCGGGTGTAATGCCGCCTGTAGGCAACAGATGCATTTTGGGCAGTGGCGCTGAGATGTCTTTGATATAAGCTGCAGAAGTAGCCGGGAAAACCTTGATCATGTCTGCCCCTTGTTTGTAGGCAGCGTAAACTTCTGTGGCCGTGTAGGCGCCGGGGATGCTCACTACACCCAGTTCCCGGGCTGTTCTGATTACTTCAGGCTCCAGTATGGGAGAAAGTATGAAACGCGCTCCCGCCGCAACTGCTTCCCTGGTTGTAGCGGCGTCCAGCACAGTGCCGGCGCCGATGATCATTTTGTCGCCCATTTTCGCAGACACCTCTTTGATAACGGCCAGCGGCTCGCTTGAATTCATCGTCACTTCCAGCAGGCGGATCCCGCCGGCATATACGGCTTCTGCCACCCGCAGCACATCTGCCGGTTCCACACCGCGGATGATAGCAATGATCTTATGTTCGAGTATTTGAGAGAGTGTAGACATGGAATTTACGCGTATGATTGAATACCGGAAAGATAAAAATAATTAAGTGTATTTTCAACATTTCTTACATTCCGGGGCACGGGAACGCCCAAACGTAGTACCACTTCTATTGATGCGTACTTTAATACCGGCCTGAAATATTAACTACGGCGACTTTAACATGGGTATAACCTTGATCTGGCAACTCAATCTCTGATCTGTTACATGAAAAACTGCTCCGAAATAATTTTACCATCTTTCACATGATATACGCAAAGCTCATTCATCTTTGTACGATCGCTGCCAATCAGTTTGACATCCATTGTGAGTACAAAAGCAATAACATTGCCCGCGATCAATGGCGGCGAAACAATGGTACCATACCTGGCTTCCACCATAGCGCTGAACTTTTTATCTTTCTCAATTAAAGCCTCCAACCCTCTGGTTTCTTTTTCAAAGCCAGGGATGACATATGACTCTATGCTGACCGCATCATCCGCATACAGTTCTTTCTGCGCAATATCAAATTTTTCTTCCCGGCAAAGCGCTGCCAAACGTGCTGCAATTTGTTCTATTGTCATAAAATAAGGTTTTTGCTGATGAAAATAAAAATACACATTTTACCTCTCTTCAGATCATTTTCTGAGAGAATGGTACTTTACACCGGATGCATTCGAAATCTTTTTTAGAAAAGAGACAAGTTTCAGCCAGGAGCTAATCAATAATTTGGAATCCTAAGTGTATTGTGAATTCTTTATCTGTTTATATTTAAAAATAGTATTGTCCGACTAAAAGATTTGAGGCATAAAAATGGCGGCGAAAGATAAAATTTTCCCGGACAACCGGTTTTATCACAAAAATCGGATGTAATACCTGATTCGTTAATCGAAAGGCAAACCGCTACTATAAACTTCTACCGCTGCAAAATATCTACATTAAATATCAATTTTGCGTGAAAATTAGGTTATGTTAAATAAATTTCTAACTTAGTAGAATAAAACTAATACGAAACTTAAAACCCTCAAAATAACAACTTATGAAAATTTTGTTCCCCTCCGGAATCGGAAAGTGACAGCATTTTAATTCCAATAACCATTGTCAGGCCCTGCAGATCAATCCTTCGTTACACCCGGTTACTAATGGTGATTGGCTTGAGATTAAATTGTCTCCGGAACTTTTCCGGCTCGTTTCCCCGTGTCAGCCCGGACCCGATTTTACAGATAAATATTCTACTTATGTGAAATTAAAAAACAGTAACCCATGAACACCCTTGAACTGCTTAATACCCAATTTAAGTATCCCTTCCCGACATTAAAGAACCCAAATGCAGATCAGCTGCAGGAAATTACAGAAAACCAATGGATCGATGGAGAATACCTATGGCTTTATGAAAATAACCCCGATCTGCGGAAAAAGTACAAGAAAACCAAAACTGCACATATTGCTGCCCAATGGTTTCCTACAGCACCAATTGAACGTTTTAAACCCATCTGCAGGTTAATGCTCTGGACGTTATATAATGACGATCTCTATGAGGAAAGTGAACCCGATGATATTAAAAATATATGTGCCCAATCTATTGCAATATTGAATGGGAAAATCAGCGCTGCAGAGTCAACAATACCTTTGGGAGCTATGCTGATCTCACTAAGGCAGGAACTGCTTCAATTCATTCCGGAGGAATCAATCTTTCGTTTCAGTCAGATGATCAACAGGTACTTTACCGGATTGGAAACAGAACTGAAGTATAAGAAAAACAAAATATTTCCAACTATAACGGAATGTATTGCCTTAAGGGAAAATTCCATCTGCCTATACCCTTTCCTTCAGCTCACAGAAATTGAAACCGGTATTGTTCTGCCTCCGGAGATACATGAGCATCCTGTCATTTGTCGTTTACAAGCCTTAGCCTGTCATTTGGTGGCTTATTTCAATGAGGTACAGTCTGTAATGAAAGATGAAGCTACAGGAAGCATTTATTATAACATTGTAAAAGTGATCCAGAACGAACAGCAGATTTCTCTCGAAGAGGCCTGTCTTGAAGATCTGCGGCTTCATAATGAAGATCTTAAGGAATTTGTGCAATTACAAGCTTCTCTTCCTGATTTTGGAATATGGCAGGACGCTGTTGTTAACTGGGTACATTATATGAGTATGGTGCTCAGCGGATGGAAAAATATATCCACAAAACTAGCTCGTTATAATGCTATGGAATTTCCGGAAGTAAAAGAATTAAAAGAAAAACTAAATCAAATATAATATTATCAACAAACAGGCTTTTTCAATTTGCTTATTACAGCGACTTGTTAAGCATGAATACTAACTTTTCATCAATTTAAATTAAAAAACAAATATTATGGACAAGCAATTTAATGTGCCTAAACCAATATATCCCTGGGAAACCCTTCAAAGCCCCTTCGCCGGAGCCTTCTACGAAGAAGAAACCAATTGGTATGACCAGGACTATCAATTCTTATCAAAAGAAGCGATGGCAAGGTACAGAAAAATGCGATTAGTTGATGTAGGCCCCTTTATGGTACCTGCTGCTACTCAAAAGGACAGCGTCCTTCATGCAACACGTTTTGCCATTTATATGACAGTAACTGATGATTATGCAGAACTTTTGCCAATAAAGGAAATCGCAGCCTTCAGAGACCGGATTTTTGAGGTAATGATGGGGGACGATCCCAAACCAGGGGAAATGGGAATATTTCGTCAAATGCAAACAAACAGAAAGGAGTGGCTTGCGCTTGGGATGCCAGACTTCTGGCTTGAGCGGATAGCTAAAAATTATAAATATCGTTTTGTTACTGACGGAATTATGGAAGAATCACCCTATAAAATCAGTAAGGACATTCCTCCTATTCCTCTCTTTCATTTAATCCGCGCTAATTCCATAGGAATGATTCCGTTTGTTGATTTGATTTGTCCCACAACTGGTTTTGCTTTACCTGATTATATCTATAATCATACCGTTATCCAGCGTATTATTATGTTGCAATCAATCATTGTTGCCCTTCAGAACGATTTTGCAACTATCGGCAAAGAGCTCGCAATAGAATCAGAAATGTTCAATATCATCAAATTATTACAGCATCATAATAAAATATCTTTTGAGGAAGCCTGCAAGGAAGGAATGAGGATTCATGATGAGCTTGTAAACGAATTTGTAACATTATCAAATCATCTCCCGGATTTCAGTCCGCACCAAAAGGAAACAGCGGAATTTATTTATTACATAAAACAAATGATCAGCGGCCTAAATAATTGGTATTATAAAAGCGGAACAAAACGGTATGAACCTGGCGGATTTGCTGTGCCCCCCAATGGAAAAGGCGAGACGATAGACAGAGTAGAAATTAAGTATCTATAGAGCTGGCATAAGCATGCAGATAAAATGGCCACAGAAAGAACATTATTTGCAAAACTTAAATCCTAAGCAAAATGAAATCAGAAGAATATAATTCAAAGGATTATCTGGCAGCCGGTCATTATCCCTGGCCGGACCTTATCAATCCGCATGCAGAACATATGGGGAAGGATATGGATGGATGGATTGATAATGACTATACTTTCCTTACAGAAAAACAACGCAAAATATACAAGAAAATGAGACTACATATGTGTACTGCACGTATGTGGCCTGACCTGACCTATGAACAGAGTATTCCCTGCAACAGGTTTATGCTCCAGTATGTCGTTCTTGACGACCAGGTAGAACATTCATCCCTGGAGGAAATCCAACAATTACGGATTCGTTGTGTAGACATTCTCAGGGGCGCTCAGCCAAAACCAGAGGAAAATGCACTCTATCAACATATGGCGTTGATAAGGGATGAATTCCGCGCTTTGATGCCTGATCTATGGGTTGAGCGTTTTATTTACTATTTTTATCAATCCTTCAGATATGGGATTGAATTGGAATATCCTTATAAAATAGCACAACGTCCGCCGTCGCTCACGCTTTTCAAAACAATCCGTGAGTATTCTGTTCTTATGCGTCCGTACCTGATTTTTGGCGAGATCGAATCGGGCCTTGTACTACCGAAACATATTTTTGAGCATATTGTTGTTCAAAAAATGATATCTCATATGACCTTGGTTGTTGCATGGCAAAATGACATTCATTCCCTCGCAAAAGAAATGGCGAAGGGAACAGAAGTTTTTAACCTGGTTTTTGTATTGCAGCAGGAATATAATCTTTCACTGAAGGATGCCTGTTTTCAGGCATTCCGCATCCATAATGAAGAATTAGCTAAAGTGCTTGCCTTACAAACAGAATATCGTGAATTTGGTGAATATCAGGAGCATGTAGATAAATTCGTTTATTATGCAGGTGTTGGACTTCAGGGAGTGAATTCTTTTTATCTGGAAACTGAAAGATACCGGCACGGAGGAGTTGGGTTTGCCTGGCCTGAAATCAATAATGATTTGAAAACATAAAGATTTATTGTACCCAAAAGATCTTTATGCCCGGTAAAGCTTAAATTACAGAAAACCCTGATCATGTCTAAAGCTGGACTCGCACATCCTGGTCAACCGGTTAACAACACATCTCTGGAAAATTTCTTCCCTGGTTATTTTGCGCTAATAATGGCTACAGGTATCGTTTCTATAGGATTGTTCCTCTGGTCATATACCCGGATGGCCGGCATTTTCCTCGGTTTAAATGTATTCTTCTACCTCCTGTTATGGATCATCCTTATTCTCCGGATTATAAAATTCCCGGTAGTGGTTTGGAATGATCTTCATCATTCAGCCAGGGGCGTCACCTTCCTTACGCTGGTGGCGGGTAACAACGTGCTGGGCAGCCAGGTGGCGCTTATCACCGGACGCATGGATATTGCCCTGATATTATGGATAGCGGGGTTTGTACTCTGGATACTGTTGTTATATACCTTCTTCCTTGTAAATATTATGAAGGAGCCCAAACCTTCCCTGGAACAGAGCATCAATGGCGCCTGGCTGTTGATTGTTGTATCTACAGAGTCGGTGGCTGTTTTGGGCGCCATTATTGCCAACAGCAGCACGTTTCACTGGCTGATTGCATTTATTTCCCTGTGTACCTATATGATAGGTGGCATGTTTTACTTTGTACTTATCGGGCTAATCCTTTACCGCTGGCTGTTTTTCAGTATGAAAGCAGAAACCCTTACGCCGCCCTACTGGATTAATATGGGCGCGGTGGCGATCATCACGTTGGCAGGGTCCCGACTTGTCATGTATGCCCATACACACCAAACACTCAGTGACTGGGCTGGTTTCGTGCAGGCGTTCACGATGTTTTTCTGGGCTTTCGCCAGCTGGTGGATCCCCCTGTTGTTCATTATGTTCTTCTACCGGCACTTTATTGCCGGCGTGCAACTGAAGTATGATCCCCAGTATTGGTCGATGGTTTTCCCGCTGGGCATGTACGGCGTATGTACATATACCTATGCGGCCATCACTGGTTTCAGTTTCCTGAAACCTATTTCCGCTTTATTTGTTATATTAGCTTTAGGTACGTGGGTGATCGTAATGATTGGTTTATTCATTGATTTTTTTTCAGCAAAAAAAATACAAGAGAAATAACCTTCTTTGTTTTATTTCAGATATCCAAAATTGTACCCATGCGGTATTCTCTCAATAAGAAAGCGGCCATTATTTCAATTATTGCTACCCTCATTTGCGTGGTGCTTTCTTTTTATGGTTCCAGGAAGCTGCAAAATTTTGATCCTGCCTTAATTGCCTATTTGTTCGGAACCCTGTTTGCAGTGTTCGGAGCTATTTACCGTTATTGCGTATGGCTGCAAAGGCCACCTACCTGGATGTATTTCAAACGCACCTGGCAGCTGGTCTTCTCCGGAAAAATCTTCAGTCATATTTTTTCCCTGCTATGGGATTCCATAAAAAATCTCCTGTTCCAGTCTTTTATCTACCCCAGAAGCAAAAAACGCTGGATAGCGCATTTTATGCTGGCCTCCGGTTGCCTGGCGGCATTTGCCATTACCATTCCGCTCACGCTTGGCTGGATCAATTTTACGCTAGACTCCGCATCTGCATTGGATCCGGGAGCCACTAAATTATATGCTGCCAACTTCTTTGGCTTTAAAGTAATGAACTTTAAACTGGGGTCGGTTATGGCATTTTTAATTTTTCATGCTTTAACCTGGTGCTCCTGGTTTGTTATAGCAGGCGCTGTAATTTTTTTAGTAAGAAGATTAACCAATGCGGGACTGATCGCATCTCAAACCTTCGAAGGCGACCTGCTCCCCCTTATTCTCCTGATCATTATCTCGGTAACGGGATTGGGACTGAATTTCAGTTACGCCTTTATGAAGGGTATTGCGTATGATTTTATGTCGGTAACACATGCCATCTCCGTAATCCTTTTCCTGGTGTGGATCCCATTTGGTAAGTTTTTTCATATTATCCAGCGTCCTGCCCAGATAGGAGCGCATATTTATAAGCGGGAAGGAGAAAAAAGAGGCATGGCTGTTTGCCCCCATACCGGCAAAGCATTTACTACCCAATTACATGTAGATGATCTGAAGACCGTCACCAAACAAGTGGGGTTCGACTTCACCCTGGAAGACGGCACCTCTCACCTTGATTACAGCCCGGAAGGGAAACGTTCCCTGCTGGCGAAGGCACACCTGAAAGCCCGGCTGGAAGGCGGTACGCTGTTTGGATAAACGCTAAGAAGCATCACCCGAAAATAAAATACAATCAGCATGGCCAGACTACCCGTATCCATTGATAAAATTATTCACCGTTTTGGTCCTCATCTCAACTTTGCTCCCCAGGAGGGATACACCGGCAGAGATGAACCCGATGCCACTGTTAAAACGCATTGCTGCTTCTGTGGCATGCAATGCGGTATTCAGCTGCTGGTAAAAAATAACAAAGTGGTGGGTTTCGAACCCTGGATGGAATTTCCTTTCAACGAAGGACGGCTTTGCCCGAAAGGTGTACAGCGATACCTGCAGGATAATCATCCCGACCGGTTAATGGAACCACTGGAGCGTGTGGAAGGAGAAGGCTTTAAGCCGGTTTCCTGGGATAATGCCCTCAGCCGGGTTACTACGGCTATCAGGCAAATACAGGCGGATCACGGAAAAGATGCTTTTGCTGTTTTATCCGGCGTGTCACTCACCAATGAAAAAAGCTACCTGATGGGAAAATTTGCCCGGGTAGCCATAAAAACCGCCAACCTGGATTATAACGGCAGATTATGTATGGTGAGCGCAGGCGCGGGGAATAAAAAAGCTTTCGGACTGGACCGCGCCTCCAACAGCTATGCAGACCTGGAACATGCAGAAGTGATCATTGTAACCGGCGCCAACGTCAGCGAAACCTTCCCTACCCTCACCTACTGGCTGTGGCGGGCAAGAGATAACGGTGCAAAACTCATCGTCATAGATCCACGGGTTATTCCTCTGGCCAGAACGGCAGACGTACACCTGGCAATAAAACCTGGAACGGATTCCGCCCTGTATGGAGCCATGCTTAAATACCTGGTGGATCATGATATGCTGGATCATGATTTTATTGATCAGCATACTACCGGGTTCCGGGAAACGATAGCAGCAGTGCAGGATTATACCCTTGAATGGGCGGAAACTATCACCGGTATCGAAAAGGAAAAAATACAAATGGCTGCGGAACTATGGGGCAAAGCCAGTACAAGCTTTCTTCTCCATGCCCGCGGCATTGAACATCATTCCAAAGGAGTGGATAATGTATTAGGCTGCATCAACCTGGTATTGGCTACCGGCCGCATTGGCCGGCCTTACTGTGGTTACGGCACTATTACCGGCCAGGGCAACGGACAGGGAGGCCGGGAACACGGGCATAAATGCGATCAGTTGCCGGGCAACCGGGATATCACCAACCCCGAACACCGGAAATATATTGCCGGCGTATGGAATATCCCGGAATCGGCGCTTCCCGGGAAAGGACTCACCGCCTGGGAATTAATAGAAGCCATACACCGCGGCGAGGTGAAAGGATTGTTGTCTATCTGCTTTAACCCGCTGGTATCTTTACCAAATAATAACTATGTAAGGGAAGCCCTCGAAAAACTGGAATTCTATGTTTGTATCGATTTCTTTTTAAACGAAACCGCCAGGCACGCGGACATAGTGCTGGCAGGATCCCTGCACGAAGAAGAAGAAGGTACCGTTACTACCGCAGAAGGCCGCGTTGTTCGTATACGCCAGGCCGTTACCCCTCCGGGAAATGCCCGTACAGATACTTCCATTATCCTGGAACTGGCAGCCAGGCTGGGAGAAGCCGAAAGATTTACCTACGCCAACTCAGAAGCCATTTTCAATGAACTGCGCATAGCCTCCAAAGGCGGCACAGCCGATTATTATGGCATCACTTATAAAAAAGTGGAAGATAATATGGGCATCTTCTGGCCCTGCCCTTCCGAAGATCATCCAGGCACGCCAAGACTGTGGGAAGATAAAAAATTTGCCACCCCGGATGGTAAAGCACATTTTAACCCGGCGCCCTTCCGGGAACCATCGGAGGTTACGGACAACGACTACCCGGTAGTACTTACCACCGGCCGTGTGGTGTCCCAGTATCTCAGTGGCACACAAACCAGGCGGATCGGCAAACTGGTAGGCCTGATACCGGAACCGCTGCTCGAAATACATCCGGAACTGGCGCAACGTTATAATATCCGGCAACGCGAAACTGTAAGGGTTACCACCAGGCGCGGTACAGCCGATTTCCCGGCAAATATTGTGGAAACGATACGGAAAGATACCGTATTCATTCCCTATCACTGGCCTGGCAAAAAATCAGCCAACCAGCTGACCATCGGCACACTGGACCCCGTGTCAAAGATCCCGGAATTCAAAGTGTGCGCCTGCCAGCTGGAGCCGTTGGGAGTTTTCACCCAGCCCGGCGAAACACAAGCATTTGACAGTATTTGACTCACATAAAATAGGAAAACCTGATGGAAGTTACCGCCTACAAAACCGATATGGAATTTTTCGTGGACATGCAGCGCTGCATTGGCTGCAAAGCATGCGAAATGGCCTGTGCAGAATGCGAAACCAATGGCCACGAAAGCATGATCCATGTAAACTATGTGGAACGTGCAGTGACCATCCAAACTACCGTACAGGTATGCATGCACTGTGATGACCCGGTATGTGCTAAGGTATGTCCTGCTGATGCTATTTCGAAAGATGACTTTGGCGTAGTGCACAGCGCCAATACCGCGCGATGCATAGGCTGCTCCAACTGTGTGATGGCCTGTCCTTTTGGCGTACCGATCAAAGAAGAGAAATACGACATGATGATGAAATGCAACATGTGCTACGACCGGACCAGCGCCGGCAAAAAGCCGATGTGCGCCACCGTTTGCCCCAGCCAGGCTTTGTTTTACGGCACCAGGGAAGAAATTAACCGGATGCGCCCTAACAGCACCCCGGTAAATAAATTCATTTTCGGAGAACAGGAGGTTACCACGAAAGTAAATATCATGATGCCCAAAGGAAGCACCTTTCTGAAAATCCATTAAACTGAATAGTATGTCCGATAAAACCGCAAAAGCACCTCATTGGAAAGAGGATTTTCCGATAGAAAGAACCGAAGCCACCAAAGTAAGCCGGCGGGATTTCGCCCGTTTCCTTTGCCTGGTTTCCGGCGGTCTTGCAGCGGGCAGCGCCTATGTAGCTGTTAAAGCCAATTTCTTTCCACCCGAAGAAGTAACAGGAGAACATTTTGTTTGTAAAGCTGCAAGCGTTCCTGTAGGGGGTACCCGCTCCTTTGTTATTGAAGGAAGCAATATCCCTTATATTCTCATACGCCTGGAGAACGGCAACTGGAGGGCATATGAACAAAAATGCACCCATCTTTCCTGTGCAGTGTATTATAAACCGAACTCCGGGCAGGTGGTATGCCCTTGTCATGAAGGTTTCTTTGATGCCATGACAGGAGAAGTGCTGGCAGGGCCACCGCCCAGGCCACTGCCTTCGCTGGAAGTATTACTGAAAGGAGATGATGTGTATGTGAAAGCCGGGAATCAGAGCGGCGCTAAAAATACAGCTGCTATTTAAGAATCTATCTAACAACATTAAAAATGAGCAATTTTAAAGATGCACAAAATAAAGCGCACCCGAATAAAACAAATACGCTCATATCTGCCCTCATCATTATTCTTATCCTGAATATCAGCATCCAGATATGGCTGCTCTATACCAGTCTTAATAATGCACTCGGTGAGAACACGGATATTGCCCTGCCGGCATTTCTGGCCTCGCTGTTTTTATTCCTTATAGGTTTCTTCTGGTTGTACTTTTTACCTATGGGCTACCGGAAAAATGATCAGAAATAAAGGAAAGTAATTCGGGAACCTGTTTTATTTTGACGACTGAGTATTTATTATTTATCTTTACAATCAAGATAATTAATAATCAAGACATATGCCCGCCAAAGAAGAAATCAGAAAGCTAAGGAAGCTAAGCCAGCAATTTGCCTATACTACTATCCAAATGCACGAAGCCATTGGCAGAAAAGCAGGCATGTCCGGCACGGACCATAAATATTTAGGGTTTTTACTTCAGCAGGGGCAAATGACAGCCGGGGAGTTTGCTAATATAACGGGCCTCACCACCGGCGCGGTTACGAGCTTAACAGACCGTTTTGAGAAGCAAAAACTGGTAAAACGGCAACCTGATAAAGCAGACCGTAGAAAAGTTATCATTGTACCGGACACAGAAAAAATAACGGCGCTGTTCAAACCTCTTTATGGAGATTTCCAGAGCAGCACCGAAAAACTGTTTGCTACATTTTCATCAGAAGAATTAAAAGTTTTGGAGAAGTATTTCTCAGATGCAATGGAAATAATGGACCGTAAAATACAAACGATAAATCAAAAACAGTAACGCAATGAGTACAACCGAAATCCAAACGTCTATTCTGAATCCTTTTTCCCAAACCTTCTTTCATGGCACCAAAGCGGATTTAAAAATCGGGGATCTTATAGAAACCGGTTTTAACTCAAATTTTGTAATCCTACGATGTCCTATCGCTCCATACACCCATTTAAGGTCGTTGGTGAGGTTACTGTATGGCAAAGACATTCACCAGAGCAAATCAAAGCAATGAAAGATGGGCTGGAAATGCTGAAACAGCAAGGGATTATGGCGATAGATGAGTAAATAACCGGAGAAGCGCGCCAGCGCTCTTAAATTATACAGTAATCCCACCGAACTTCCTGCTGGTGGGTATCAAAGACTTATATGAGATTTTGAATTAACACTCCCCCACGGTTTGAAATGTAAAACATTTTTAGCACCTTCGCACATAAGCCAAACTGAATCGTGCAGGATTTATGACTGATGACAAAGATATATGGGATGGTTTTCGTTCAGGAGATGAATCTGCCCTGCAAATTATCTTTGACAAGTATTATACCCCCTTATTCAACTATGGTCACAAGTTTACGCAGGATGACCACATCATAGAAGATGCCTTGCAGGACTTATTCGTTAAGCTCTGGAAACAACGGGAATCCATTAATGCCACCGAATCAGTTAAAAACTATTTATATAAGTCATTCCGTAGGGTACTGCTGCACATGCTGGATATACAGCAGCGCAAATACAGTTTCCTGGTCCTTGATCAGTGGATAGACCAGGATCAGGAGCTTGCTTATGACCAAACAATGATCAGCCGCGAAAGGCTGGAGAACATACGCACCAACCTGGGTCTTGCATTGGAAAAAATGACGCCACGACAAAGAGAAATTATCCACCTCCGGTATTACGAGGAAATGGAATATGAAGAAATTGCTGCCCTGATGCAGATTTCCGTTTCCAGTACCTATAAATTGGTATATAAAGCAATAGATGTACTACGGAATTATCTTTCCAAAACTGATCTCCTTATTTTGACTGTTGTTATATCCTTGAAAAAAATCTAAGATCGCCCTGTTTTTTAAAGTCGTAATTAGAAATTATTCATTTTATCGCCCTTTAAATAAAATTATTATTTATTTAATAAAGGGAGGGATAAAATCTTAAAGGGTCGTGTATATATAATCAGGCATGGAACATCAGCACAGCGATTACAATCATTACACCACTACGTCTTTTTTTAAAGATGAGCAGTTCATCCGGCATGTGTTGAAAGCAGATGATCTGTCTACGGCTTATTGGGAGCGTATTTCCGGTGAATATCCGGACAAAAGGGCGGCGATGGAAGAAGCCCGCACCTGGATACTGCTCATCAACAAACAAAAGCCGTATCACCCTGCCACCGGCAAGTTGCAGCTTTGGGACAGGATTGCCAACCAAATAGCAGCAGATGAACAAAGACAGCAACGGGTGTACCGGCCGCTGAAAATTGCCTCCAGGTGGATAGGCGCTGCTGCAGCAGCCCTGATACTATTAGTCGCATTACGGGAATGGGCCTCATTGGGAGAAAAGAAATTCAGTACCACTTTTGGTAAACGGGAACAGGTAGTATTACCAGATGAAACGGTTGTTACCTTAAACGGCAACTCAGCCATCCATTATGCACGTACCTGGAAATCAGAGAAGCCAAGAGAGATCTGGCTGCGGGGGGAAGCATTCTTCGAGGTAAAACATGTAGCCACGAAAAACCGCCTGCAACAATCAGACTCTTTCCTGGTGCATGTCAGCAACCTGGAATTAAAAGTATTAGGTACAAAATTTAATGTCCGCAACCGTCGCAGCATCACTGAAATCTCCCTGCTGGAAGGTAGTCTGCGAATTGAAAAAAACGGCGCCGGAGCCTTTGTCAAAATGCTCAAACCGGGAGACGCCTTCATGTACGACAGCAGCAAACAGGTATTGACCACCATGAACAGGAAGCCACAGGCCAACAAGGCATGGACCAACAACGAAATGGACCTGGATGGCTACACACTTTCTGAAATACTGAATGTGCTGGAAGATACCTATGGTTATGAGATCAGCTTACAAGCGCCAGCGCTGGCACAGAAAAAGCTTTCGGGAACTGTACCCGCTGCCAATGCCGACGACATCCTTTTTGTTATCAGAAAGGTGTTTAATCTTAAAATCGATCAAAAAGCAAATCATTTAATTATCAGCCAAAATTAGGAGAATGAATAAACGAATGTTATTTGTCATGTGTTTCCTGCTGGGAACACTGCCAGGAAGTTTATTTGCCCAGCAACAAATGAAATTAAAAGCTGCTTTAGAGGAAGTAAAGGCCGTTTACGGTACTAAATTTTCATACGAAGCCCATCTGCTGGACAACATCTATGTGAATTTTAAAACTCCGCTGACGAAGAAAGAACCAGTAGAAAGTGTCCTGAAAGATTTACTCTACAAAAAAGGATTCATCTTCCTTTACGTACAGGAAAACTACTACACCATCATCAGGGATACCCGGCCCGATAAAGGAGAAGAGGCGCGGGAAGCAGCTGGCAGCGTTGCACCTGCTACTGCCTCCGATGATTATGTACAAACACTCACCGGCGTAGTTACGGATAAAGAGGGTCACCCGCTGGTAGGCGTCACCGTGATCCCGGAAGGCTTTGCCATCCGGTTCGGTTCCATCACCAGCAGTGATGGCAGCTATACCCTTCGTTTGAAAGAAAAAACAAACGCCATCATCTTCACCTTCGTAGGCATGAACCCCTTGAAAGTGGATGTAGACGGCAAAACCATCATCAACGCCAAACTGGAAACAGATGTACATCAACTCCAGGAAGTAAGCGTGGTGTCTACCGGTTACCAATCCATACCTAAAGAACGCGCTACCGGCTCCTTCAGCCAGATTACCGCGAAAGAAATCAGAAGTGTACCCGCTGTTAACCTGATGGAACGCCTGGAAGGTGTAACACCCGGCGTACGCTTCGATGTAAGAAACAATCAGATTACCATACGCGGTGTCAATACCCTTAATGGTAGCGGAAGCCCGCTGATCGTGGTAGATGGATTCCCTGCGCTTGACCAGGAACTGTCCAACCGGCTCAATAATAACGCCAGCGGCGGCGCCATACTGAGCAGGTATAACCCGGAAGACATTGAATCCATCACCGTGCTGAAAGATGCTGCCGCCACTTCTATCTGGGGCGCCAAAGCGGCTAACGGTGTGATTGTGATCACCACTAAAAAAGGAAAAAAGAATTCTTCTTCCCTGAACTTCAGTACAAACCTGAGTGTTTCCAATCCCGCCAATATGAAAAATCTGAACCGCATGAGCAGTGCAGAATATATTGACCTGGAAAAAGAAATGAAAGGTTTGGGTTTCTTCAGCGATCCCGCCAAATGGGACAACAGCTGGATGACCTTCAACCAGAACAGACCCGTAAGTGAAGCCCTGGAATGGATGTTCAAGGTGGACCGCGGCGCCGCTACCCCTGCGCAACGCGATTCGGCCCTCACCGCGCTCGGCAATATGGATAACCGCGGCCAGATCCGCGACCTGCTGCTGCAACGCGCGGTTTCACAACAATACAATCTCTCCTTCTCCGGTGGCGGGCAAAACAGCACCTACTATGTATCTACCAACTATACCCGCGACCTGCCGGTATTCAGGGGTAATAAAGGTGAAAACTACTTTGTTACAGCCAACATGAGTAACGAACTATTTAATAACCGCGTAACGGTAAATACCGGTATCAATTATAACTATGCCAACAGCCTGGCTAACACCGCTGCGCTGAATGCAATCGGTGAGGGCCGCCAGGGCCTCCGCCCTTACGAAATGCTGGCGGATGCCACAGGCAACCCTATCGCCCGGTCTATCGATTTCCGCGATGAAGTGGCTGCCGACTTCCTCAGCAAAGGTTACCTGCCCTGGACCTACAGCCCCTTGCAGGAACTAAACTACGGCAATACGACCGACAAGGAAAACCGTATCCGCCTGAACGCGGATATCAACACAAAAATTACCGACTGGGTGAATGTAAGTGTGGCCGGTTCCCTGCAACGTAACAACGGAGAAGATGTATATCTCTCTAACCTGAACAGCTACGAAACAAGAGCGCTGGTAAATAATGGTACTACCATTGGCGCCAATGGCCGCCTGGTATATGGCGTACCATACGGCGGTAAGATGATCAGTCATAACCGTACGGAAACCAGCTATGGATTGCGCGGACAGGTAAACGTAAATAAATCCTGGGGCACTCTTTTCAGTCTCAATGCACTGGCGGGTACCGAAATCCGGGAAAACCAGGCTACCAGCTACCAGCAAACCAGGTTTGGATTTGACGAAGATACCTACTCTTCCGCCTCCTGGAATCCAACCACTTCCTATATGACCGTGATGGGCTGGAGCTCCAGCTTAGGATATAGTGATGGTACCATCCTCCGGTCTATCAACAGGTTTTTGTCGTACTACGGTAATGGCGCCTTATCCATCCTCAATAACCGCTATGTGGTGTCCGGAAGCGTGAGATTTGATGATTACACCCTTGCCGGCGCCTCCCGCAGTCAGCGCGCCAAACCATTATGGTCTGCCGGTGTGAAATGGGACATTACCTCAGAAGACTTTATGAAAGAGGTAAGCTGGATCAATAAACTTGGGCTTCGTCTTACTTACGGAACCGCCGGATCTGTTCCCACCAGCGCCAGCAATGCGGCCATCCTTTCATTAAACGGACTGGATCCCATCACCCGCGAACCATTTGGTAGTGTAATATCCCCCGCTAATAACCAGATCAGCTGGGAGCTTACCCGCACCACCAACCTGGGGCTTGACTTCAGCGTATTAAACAGTCGCCTGAATGTGAGCCTGGATGCTTACCGCAAGCGCACTACCGATCTGCTCTGGACATTCCCGATCAACAGTACCTACGGCTGGACTTCACTCGCCTATAATGCAGCCAGCATGACCGGTCACGGTTTTGATGTAGGCATCCGGGGAGAGATCATCCGGGGACGTAAATTCGGATGGGCATCTACCTTTAACTTCTCTTATAATACCAACAAGGTAACTGATTCCCGCTTCACCAAACCTACCAGCAGCCAGGCAGTAAATAGCGGTACACCCATCGTGGACATGCCGAATGATTATGTATATGCTTACCGTTGGGCCGGACTGGACAACAAAGGCCGCTCCCAGCTATATGATAAAAATGGAAAGATCATTTCAGCAGATGCGGGCAACAACACCATCACCCAGGAAGACCTGGTGTACATGGGCCGTACCACACCTCCTTACTTTGGTGGTTTCTTCAATGACTTCAACTATAAGTCGTTCACTTTCGGTGTGCGTATTACCTATGAAATGGGCCATGTATTCCGCCGTCTTTCTATCGAGAACTATCCGGACTACGCCACCAACAATTACTACGGCGTGATAGGCACTCAGAAAGACCTTGCACTGCGCTGGCGCAAACCTGGCGACGAACAGTTTACCAATGTTCCTGGTCTTCCCAATGTGACTACCAACAGCAGTAACCGTTACAAGATGTCTGACCTGCTGGTAGAAAGTGCCAGCCATATCCGCCTGCAACAAATCAACATCGGTTACCAGGTTCCGGCGGCAGCACTCTCCCGCCTGATGGTAAAATCGGTGGGGCTCAACTTCTCGGTTAGAAACCTGGGCATCATCTGGCGTGAAAACAAATCAGGACTGGATCCCAGCTATGTGATGAGGAACAACTATTCCAACCTTCCTCCTTCACCCAGCTATTTCATGAGTTTGAACGCTTCTTTCTAACACAGAAAAAAATGACCGAAATGAAAATGAAATTTGTTTATATATCGCTGCTGGCTTTTTCAATGGGCGCTGTGTCCTGCCGCAAATATGTGGAAGTAGAACAACCCAACCAACGCCAGTTTAAATACACCGCAGATTTTGAAAAACTGCTGAACAATGTAGACGTAATGGAAAGATCGGCCAGCATGCCGATTCTTTCCAGCGACGACATTAACCTCGAAAGCAATACCAGTATGCAGAATCTCCTGACCAACGGGTTAGGAAATATGTACACCTGGGCCGACACTTATTATACTTCCGATCAAAGCGACGCCGGCTGGGATGCACTCTACAATCTTGTGTATGTGTGCAACCAGGTCACTGCCTTCGTCATGGAAAGTGAAAACGGCACCACGCTGCAAAAGCAGCGTGTTTATGCAGAGGCACAGGTACAACGCGCCACCACCTATCTGACGCTGGTGAACATCTACTCCCGCGTGTATAACAGCAGCAGCGCGGCATCCGATATGGGCGTCCCCCTGTTGCTGTCGCCTGATCTTTTTGTAAGCTTACAGCGCCCATCCGTGCAGGCAGTGTATGATCAGATTATCAAAGATCTGACCGCCGCCATTCCTGTACTGCCGGACGTAACTACCAACAACCTGCATCCCGGTAAAGCGGCCGGTTACGCGGTACTCGCAAGAACATATCTCTACATGCAGCGTTATCCGGAGGCAGCAGAAAATGCGGCGAAGTCGCTCTCCTACCAGTCGTCCCTGCTCAACCTGGGCGACTATGCAGATGGCGCCAAAGCATATCCGAGAAGACTGGAGAATCCCGAGGTACTGATGTCGAAAGAGGCTTCCAGGCCGGGCTATCTTAATCTGCCGCTGAGCAGTAAGCTGGTGAACCTGTTTGATACCCGCGACGTACGGTACTCCCTGTTTACCCGTAATGGCAGCACCTTCCAGCCAGCCTTCACCGGACGCGGCTCTTACCGGGATATGGTATTTCAAGGCGATAACATCGCTGTTGGCGTATCCGTACCGGAAATGATGCTCACACAGGCAGAAGGGCTTGCAAGAGCGGGTAACACAAACGCTGCCATGACCCTGGTCAATTCCCTGCGGCAGCATCGCTTCAGGGCCGCAGATTATACCGCCCTCACCGCCGCCGATGCTCCCGCCGCATTACGTATAGTCCTCGACGAAAGAAGAAGGGAACTGTTTGGTACCGGTCTTCGCTGGTTTGATCAACGCCGGCTAAGCAGGGAACCAGCTTTAGCGGAAGCCGTTACACGCGACTTCAAAGGCGCCATTTATACGCTCACTGCCGGCGACCGCTACGTATATCCCATCCCTCCAAAAAATATTGAATTGAATCCTGAATTAATGCAGAACCCAAGATAAAACTAAAGACATGAGAAGAACAATAGGTTTAATCGGATGTGGTCTTTTACTCTGTACTGCTGCCGCGTTTGCCCAGCAGGTCAACAAGGAGCAATACAGGGATGCAGCTCCCAAAGACCTCATCAAACAAACAACGCTCAACGAGCAACAGCTGAGTGCCATTCAGCGCTACTTCCAGTTTGAGCTGAAAGACACAAAAAGAGGACAGGAACTACAGGAACTGCTGATTCAGAAATATCCCAAAGGGGCCATCGCCCGCCTTGCGGCCTTTCATAAAGCTTCCAGTGCGAAAACAATGGAAGCCATGATCGCGCAATCTGAAGATTTTCTGAAAGCATTTCCATATGATGAGTGGCGCAAACAGCCCAACGGACAGGAGTTTATCTACTATACAACACATCGTACATTAGGCAGTTCCTATTTCGACACCAAACAGTTTGATAAATTCCTGGAGTTGTCATCTCCCCTGAACTTCAAAACAGAAAATGAGCTCTATCGCTGGAATGTGATGCGGGCCACTGTTTTTAAAATGGTGGGCACTGACACCCTGTTCAACATCTCCACCCGGATGATCAATGAACTGGTGAAGAAAGTGAACGACAGGTCTTATGAGGAGCAAGGTGTTTTCAATAAAGAAGAAGCCGCCGCCAATGCTGCCGAACAACTCGATAATGAACTGACCAACCATATTACCCTGCTGCATAGCATGAAAAAATATGCAGAAGCAAAAAAATACTTCCGGCATCTTTCTGCAAAGGGAGCCTATGGCGGAGCCGAACTGAATGCACTCCACCTGGACATCCTGCAGCAAACCGGCGATCAGCCCGCCATTCAGCCATTCCTTGAAAACTGCGTAAGGGCCAATGCGATGACAGGCCCCATGTTCGACAAGCTGAAGGAAGTGTATATCGCTAAAAACAAAGATGGCAAATACGATCAATACCTCGAAAGCCTCAAATCCGTGAAGGATCAGGAAGCGCTCATCGCCGAAGTAAAAGCCGGCATGACCAATAAAGAATATGTGCCTTTTGCCATGCAGGACCCGGAAGGGAAAACCATCAGATCCAGCGAATGGGGCAACAGAATCGTGGTACTGGACTTTTGGGCCACCTGGTGCAAACCCTGTATCAGTGCATTTCCCGGCATGCAGATGCTGGTAGATAAATACAGCAACGACCCACAGGTGGCTATTTACATGGTGGGCACCATGCAGTACGATAACTACAAAGAAAAATCAGAAGGGTATATCAAACAACAAGGCTTCCGCTTCCATTTGCTGCATGATAACATCAACAAAGAAACCGGTCACCAGGATGCTGTTTTCAGAACCTTTGTACCCTTCTTCAACTCTTCCGCTATCCCGAGAAAAGTAATCCTGAAAGATGGTGTCATGCGCTATACCGCAGAAGGCTATTCCGGTAGTCCGAGTAAACTGGTGGATGAACTGACCTACGCGATTGAACTTTTAAAAGCAGAAAAATAATTTATGTTGCTAAAAAGATATTCCCTGATTACTATGGGTTTGGTGGGACTTTCATTCAGTTTGAAAGCACAGGTAAATCCGAAAGAAAAGCTCTGGCAAACATTAAAAGCCATCCAGGGCAACTATGTGGATTCCCTGACAGATGAAGCATTGGTGAATGCAGCCATTGCCGGTATGATGCGTGGGCTGGACCCGCACTCCCGCTACTTTTCAGGCGTTGAATCCACACAGATGCAGGAAGCGATGAAAGGTAAATTTGCGGGCATTGGGATTCAGTTCCTGGCAGAGAAAGACACCGTTTATATTACCCAGGTCATTAGCGGCGGCCCGGCTGAAAAAGCAGGATTGCAGGCCGGCGACAGGATCATCTCTATAGATAATGCACCCGTTACCGGCGCTACCAACTTTGAGGTGATGAAAAAGATCCGGGGAGAAAAAGGGAAACCGCTGACACTGGTCATACGCCACCGGAACAACCCGGCCGATATCACCAAAGAGATCCTTCGTGATGTGGTAGCCGACAGGTCTGTCAGAGCCGCCTATATGGTCAACGACAGCATTGGATACATTTCCCTGCGCATCTTCAGTGAAACCACCCGTAATGAAATGGATAAGGCTATCACTGATTTACAGGCCAAAGGCATGAAAAGCCTGATCCTGGACCTTCAGGGCAATGGTGGCGGATATGTAGAAGCAGCAATCGGGGTGGCAGACGAGTTTCTTCCTAAAGACAAACTGGTATTTTACAGCGTTGGCAGGGACAAAGGCAAAGACTATTATTACACCGGCGGCTTCGGCAGATTCATGGAAGGCCGGCTGGTAGTGCTGATCGACCAGTATACCGCCTCCGCCAGTGAAATACTCACCGGCGCCCTGCAGGATTGGGATCGTGCGGCCATTGTTGGCAGAAGAAGTTTTGGTAAAGGACTGATGCAGCGTCCGGTGCCCGTGTTCGACGGCTCCGTGCTGGAACTGACCGGCGCCCGCTACTACACGCCTTCCGGCAGATCTATTCAAAAGCCCTACCACGGCTCCTCCTACAGCGACAATGTATACACCCGGCTGGCCAGCGGTGAACTCACCAACGAAAAGGTGATTCACTTTCCGGATTCTTTAAAATTCACTACGCTGACGAGCAAACGAACTGTTTACGGTGGTGGTGGTATTATGCCTGATCGCTTCATCCCGCTGGATACCGTTGAATACAACGGCTGGCTGCAGAATGTAGCAGATCATCAACTCACAGGCAAAATCACTTTCGATTACCTGGATACCAACCGTGCAAAGCTGCTGGCCGACTACCCGGATTTCAAAGCATTCAATCAACAATATAACGTTCCGGATTACCTTGTACAGGAAGTAGTTGGTTCCGCAAAAGCGGCAGGACTTCCATTGCTGCCGGGCAGTAAAGACAGGATCCTCCCCCTGCTTTCTCTCGAAATAAAAGGCCAGCTTGCCGCACAGCTGTTCGCCGGCAACGACTACTACCTGCAGGTATTAAACACCGACAACGGCAGCTTTAAAGAAGCACTGCAACTGCTGGAACAGCCCGCGCTGATAAACAGTGTGCTGAAACCCGCCCAGGTAGCTAAAGAGAATGTAAAGGAAACACGGAAAGCAAAGAAAAAGTAATCGTCTTCAAAAAATATAACATGACTTTAAATAAGTTGATAATGATAGCTGGTATGTGTGCCCCGCTGGCAACAGTAGCGCAACAGTCCTATACCATTAAAGGTAGGGTGAGTAATATCAAGGAACCCGTAAAAGTATTTCTGACCTATAAAGTGGACGGTGAACGCATCATAGATTCCACCATCATGAAAGGTGGCAGATTCAGTTTCAAAGGCAGCGTAAATGCGCCTAAAGAAGCTCACCTGGTGGTGAAACACAACAACCTTCCTCCCGACCCTACGACCCGTCCCGTGGAAGATATTCTTCCCTTCCTGCTTGAAGATAAGACCATCGCCATCGCAGCAAAAGACTCCATCAAAAATGCAACTATTACCGGTAGTGTGGCCAACGACGACAACGCGAAAGTTAATGCCATGCTGAAGCCCATCTACGATCAGTACGAAAAACTGAATGACGAGTTTAAATCGAAGTCGCCCGAAGAGCAAAAGGATACCGCTTACCTGAACAGTCTCGACAGAAGAGCCAATACCATCAGAGAGGAGATCATTGCCGCCAAGATGAAATATGTAAAAGCCAACCACAGCAAGTACATGGCGCTGATGGCTTTCAACTCTACCCTGCCGCCTGAATTTGATGCTATTGCCGCGGAGAAGGAATTCAACCTGTTCGATGAATCCCTGCGTCAATCAGATCTGGGTAAGGAATTGGGGACCCGCATCGCAAAGGTGAAAAAAACGCAGGAAGGCGCTGTGGCTCCCGACTTCACACAACTGGATGCCAGCGGTAAACCGGTGAAACTTTCCGACTTCAGGGGCAAATATGTATTGCTTGATTTCTGGGCCTCCTGGTGCGGTCCCTGCAGAAGAGAGAACCCTAATGTGGTAAAAGCCTACAATACTTTTAAAGACAAAGGCTTTACTGTACTGGGTGTATCGCTGGACAAGCCGGAAGACAGGGAAAAATGGCTGGCAGCCATTGAAAAAGATGGTTTACCGTGGACACAGGTATCCGATCTGAAGGCATGGGACAACGAAGCGGCTAAGCTGTACGAAGTAAATGCAATTCCAATGAACTTCCTCATCGATCCAAATGGAAAAATCATCGCTAAATACCTGCGTGGCGAGGCTTTAGAGGCTGCGTTGAAGAAAGTAATGCCATAAATACCTTTCTATTCCAATCATTAACTAATGGTTTGTCATTTCTTCCAGCTGATGGAAATGATTGTACGCGTGCCGGGATCTATCCTGGTGCGCGTAGCCATTAATGGCCCCATTACTCATCCATCCCATCCGCATCATTCCCTGCGGTCTTCTTACTATTCGCCACCAAGGCATTCAAATTATTTACCTCTTCCTTCGTAAAATACCGCCAGCTTCCCTGTGCCAGGTCTTTCAGCGTCATATTCATAATACGTGTCCGTTTCAGCGCCACTACATCATAGCCCAGTGCTTCGCACATCCGGCGTATCTGCCGGTTGAGCCCTTGCGTTAAAATGATCCGGAAACGGTTGGCGCCTTCCTGCTGCACAAAGCATTTCTGCGTCATTACGCCGAGGATGCGCACGCCGTTGCGCATATTTTTGAGAAACTCGATGTCTATGGGTTTGTCGACAGTAACGATATATTCTTTCTCATGCTGATTACCGGCTCTCAGGATTTTGTTCACGATATCGCCATCGTTGGTGAGGAATATCAGTCCTTCGGAACGCTTATCCAGCCGGCCTATCGGGAATATGCGGGAGGAGAAGTTTACGTAATCGATGATATTGGTTTTATCCTTGAGGTCTGTGGTACAGGTGATCCCTTTGGGTTTGTTCAGGGCAATGTACACAGTAGCTTTTTTCTTTTTGAGAGGCTCTCCGTCTACTTCTACCACGTCGCCATCTCTAACGCGATTCCCTTTGGAGGCAATGTTGTCATTGATCGTCACGCGGCCCTGTTCAATATATTTATCAGCTTCGCGGCGACTGCAAAAGCCCGTTTCACTGATGTATTTGTTAACACTTATATCCATAATTAGGCGCAAATTACTTAAAACCGGGCAAAAATGCTTCCACTGCTCCCGTATTGCGATTCCGCAGTTTCATGGTATATAAGAGTACCTGGTGTCATCGGTGCGGGAAAGGAACATCTGCCTGTTTTTATAATCTATAATGATATTCATCTGGTTTATGCTTTGATGTTAATCACTAAGAATGTAACTTGTTACCGGCAATCTGTCCCGCTCCCCGACATGAAAAGAATACTATGCCTGATCACCGGTTTCCTGCTGCTGAAAAGTTCCCCGCTCACGGGCCAGACACCGCTACCATATATACTCAATGGTGCAGCTACCCAGCGTACGTGCAACTGCTATGTGCTCACACCCGACCAGCCGGCTACCAGCGGCACCGTATGGAATAAAAACAAGATCAACCTTAACCAGTCGTTTAATTATGTATTTGATGTAAACCTGGGTTGTAAAGATGCTACCGGCGCAGATGGTATTGGTTTCATCCTGCAAACCAAAGGCACTAATCTCGGCGCTACCGGTCAGGGCATCGGTTTTAAAGGCATTTCACCGTCTCTCGGTATCATTATTGATACCTGGCAAAACAACGATGAAAATGACCCTGCCTACGATCATATTGCCATACAAATGAACGGCATCACGGATCACAGCGATCCCACCGGCAATCTTACCACACCGGTAACCGTGCTGGCCAACAGCGATAATATTGAGGATTGCAACTGGCACCTCTTCCGCATCCAGTGGAACGCGGCGACAAAGCATATGGAAATAAGCGTGGATAATGAACTGCGCCTCACACTCGACAAAGACATTGTAAACGATATTTTCGGCGGAGATCCCAGTGTATTCTGGGGCTTTGCCGGATCTACAGGTGGCAGCACCAACAAACAGGAATTTTGCGCCGCTCTCCGCCCGGAATTTAATTTCAGTCCTCAGCAGATTTTCTGCGATGGTACCCCTATCCAGTTCAGGGACAATTCCAGCTCTTTCGGGTCCATCACCCGTTGGTGGTGGGATTTGGGAGATGGAACCCTTTCCACCGCTCCACTGCCGCCTGCTCACGTATATCCCTCGGCCGGTCATTATGAAGTAAAACTGGTGATTGAAGATAACAGCGGCTGCATGTCCGACACCTTAAAAGCGCCCTTCACCGTAGGTGCGTACCCGGTAGTAGACTTTGGCCCCGATCCCCTTTGCCTCAATGCTAAAATGCAGATGGAAGATCGTACTACCATTACCGTAGGAACACTTCAAAAATGGGAATGGAACTGGGGCGATGGCACAACCGGCGCCGGTCAGCAACCAACAGCCCCCTACACTACGCCAGGTACCCGGCAAATACAACTCTCGGTTACCTCAGCGCAGGGCTGTGGCAGCAACGCCACCAAATCAATCCTGGTCAGCAATACGCCGCAGGTAAGCGGCAGAGGTGAAGACGTATGCCTCGGCGTTCCTACCGGCTTTGAAGGTACCAATCTCACGCCGGTCACGCCTGTCAGCCAGTGGCACTGGGATCTCGGCAACGGCTACACGCTGCAACAACAACAGGGCGCCTTCCGCTTCGCAGATACCGGCTACTACCCCGTACGGTTATACGCTGTTAGCAACGATGGCTGCGTTTCACCCGAAGTGGAAGTTCCCGTCAGGGTCACTTCCGTGTTCGCACAAGCCGGGAAAGATACCATCATTGCCAGCGGCCAGCCCCTGCAGCTCCAGGCGGAATGGCTCAATCCCCGTATCCGCTATGCCTGGTCGCCCGCCACCGGCCTCAATGATCCCTACCTGCCCAACCCCGTTGCCGTCCTGCAAAAGGACCAGACATACCGTCTCACCCTCACCTCCCCGGAAGGATGTGAGGACCATGATGATGTAAGCATAAAAGTGTATGAAGGACCGGCATTCTATGTACCAAACGCATTCACCCCCAACAACGACGGGCGCAACGACATCTTCCGCGTGATTGCCGCAGGCGTACCCAAACTGGATTTCTTCTGTATCTGGAACCGCTGGGGCCAGGAAATATTCCGGAGCGCCGATCTCCCCGGCGGATGGGACGGTAACTGGCAGGGGCGCCCCGCTCCCGCCGCCACCTACGTATGGATGGTGCAGGGCGTGGATTATACCGGACGCCGCTTCAGCAAAAAAGGTACGGTAACGCTTATACGATAATTACATCCGGTAACAAATCGCATTGATGTTCATACCCGCTCCCACAGAAGCAAACAGGATCACTTCGCCGGCATGCACCTCCTGGTTGGCGATATGCCCTTTACGTACCATGTCAAATAAAGTGGGAACCGTGGCCACAGAACTGTTGCCAAGCTCGTGGATATTCATAGGCATAATATCCACCGGTATCTCTTTAATACCATATAATAAGTAGAAAGCCTTGATGATGGCAATATCCATCTTCTCATTGGCCTGGTGTATAAAGATCTTTTTTACATCTGCAATGTTCACGCCGCCTGCATCCAAACAAGCCTTCATTGCCTCCGGCACATGCTTCAACGCAAACTCATATACCTTGCGGCCCAGCATCTTGATATAACGTACACGTTTATCCGCTTCCGGTGCATACGACTTACCCATGTAAATGTAATTCAGCTCCTCCATTGCGTACGACTGTGTGCTCGCACTGATAATTCCCGCCGTATCTGCTGTATCTTTGAAAGCCTCTACAATCACGGCGCCCGCGCCATCACTGAAAATCATACTGTCACGGTCGTAACGGTCAATCACCCGGCTCAGGGTTTCCGTTCCTATTACCAGGCACTTCTTTGCCAGCCCCGCTTTAAAAAACGCATCGGCCTGGATCAATCCCTGGATCCAACCCGGGCAGCCAAACAAAATATCGTAAGGTATACAGGAAGGATTGCGGATACCCAATGCCTGCTTCACCCTGGAAGCCAGCGATGGTACCGCGTCCGACTGAATCGTATCTGTTAATACATTCCCGAAATTATGCGCCAGGATAATCTGATCCAGCGTTTCCGGGTCCACTCCCGCATCTTTAATAGCTGCTGCCGCCGCCGCTACTGCCATCTCCGTGGCGTTCATATCTATATCGGCATACCTGCGTTCAGAAATCCCCGTTACCTCCTCAAATTTGCGGATAATGTCTGCCGCCTCAGATGGGATTCTTTCCTGCCGGTCACTGTAGAATTCCTGTTGCAAAAAATCACTATTTAGTTTTTTGTTGGCAGGAATGAAGCTACCAGTACCGGTTATAACTGTTCGCATTGTTTGAACCATAGATCGATTTTTAAGCTGCCACCTGACAACCCATTACATAAAGATACAATAAAAAGCTACCCCGTATACATCCCCTCAACCTTCACCAGCCCGTAAACACAAAAGGCGCTGTCAAAAACAGCGCCATTATTAATATTGTTCTTTACTTAACTTATAAATTATCCGCGATTCCCTTCAACAGTTCGTACGACCGAAGCCGTGTATCCTGGTCATAAATGTGCGCGGTAGCCATCAGCTCATCTACCTGTGTTTCTTCCAGGAAACGCTGCAAGCCTGTCTGCACAGTAGCGGTGCTACCAATAAAGGAACAACTCAGCATCTGTTGTGCATGCGCCGCTTCATACTCAGTCCACACGCCCTCCATACTATCTATCGGTGGTCCCAGCCTCCGCAGCTTACCACGGATAATACCCAGGAACAACTGGTAAAACGAGGTGGCCAACCGGTTGGCTTCTGCATCGGTATCCGCGGCAATTACATTCACACAGGCCATCGTATAAGGCGCCGATAAAAATTCTGAAGGCTTGAATTGCTGCCGGTATATTTTCAGCGCAGCATGCAATTGTGCGGGTGCAAAATGGCTTGCAAACGCATAGGGCAACCCCATAGCCGCAGCCAGGTAAGCGCTGTCGGTGCTGGAACCCAGTATCCATATAGGGATATCAAGGCCCTCACCGGGTATCGCCCTCACGGCGCTGGTATGGTTATCGAACGATAAGTATTGTTGTAATTCCTGTACCTGCTCCGGGAAATCATGACCAGCCCCAAGCCGGTCGCGGCGCAATGCCCGCGCAGTTACCTGGTCGGTACCCGGCGCCCTTCCAAGCCCGAGGTCAATCCGGTCGGGATACAGCGAGGCAAGGGTACCAAACTGCTCGGCCACCACCAGCGGCGCATGATTCGGCAGCATAATACCGCCCGAACCTACCCGGATCGTGTTGGTACCACCGGCTATATACCCCAGTAATACCGCTGTAGCCGAACTGGCCACGCTCACCATGTTGTGGTGCTCAGCCATCCAGAAACGCTTATATCCCAACTTTTCTACGTGTTGTGCCAGCCGCAGGCTATTCCGGAATGCATCTGCAGGCGTACTTCCTTCTGTTACCGGTGCCAGGTCCAAAACCGACAGCGGCCGTCTTAATCCATGCTTACTCATGGTTACAAATTTAGGGCATTGCGGCCCACGGAAACGGGGGTGATATACTTTAGGTAAGCACTTGCCCCCCGCTAAGCATGCTCCAGCATATGAATAAATTCCGTGGAAAAACGATATGCATCTCCCGGCCAGCGGGCAGATAGATAGTGCCGGTCCTGTACCGTAAACCCCCGCTCCGGATGTTGGGCATCATCCCGGGCCAAAGGCAGCGGCCCGGAAAGGAACTGCGCAGGATCGCCCAGCGCCGCCGTCACCCCGGCCTGCACGGTAACCGGATACGTGAGATAATAATCTTTTAACCACCACCGGGTAAGGTGATAAGCCATACGCTCCTGGCTGGCCAGTAAGGCAGTGGTTTTATAGGAATGTAAAACGGATAACCCCGTCCGCGGGTCTTTGCTTCGCGCGGCCAGCACTACCCCGTGACAAATAGCCCCTACCGGCTTCTTCGCCATAAAAAAATGAGCAACCGCCTCTTGTAACAGGGATGATTCAAGATAAACCTTTACATCCTTATCATGGCCGCCAGGCAACAAAAGCGCGTCGTAATCTTCCGGATGGATTTGAGTATACTTTAAAGGGGTACAAAAAGATTCACTGTTCGACATCCGGTGATAAGCCATTACCGCATCCTCCCGCGCCTGCAACAACCACTTCCACATACCGAGCTGCTCTCCCCTCAGTACCCGGAGATCTGCCATCCCGCTGTAACCGCCCGGCGTGGCAAATTGCACGTCGTATCCCTTTGCCGTCAGCAACAACCAGGGTATAGCCGCTTCAGTGGGATCGAAACCATAATCAGGTAGTGGCACCAGTACCTTCTTCATTCATGAACGTTTAATGTGCAGTCAGTAACCTGAGAAGAAAGATAACAAAAAAAGCAGGAACTGATTATTTTATAAAGATCAATAACGATAGTAAGATAAGATAGATGACCAGCTTGGTGATCCGCCACCGGTTGGTGCGGAAATGACGGGGACGCGTAAAATCAACATTGATCCGCTTCATAAAATACGCCGGTTTACCCTGTCCTATCACGGTTTTAAACATACCCCATTCTGTACTGCACCGCAGCAACGTCATGTAATACGCTACTTTCAATTCACGATACCCCATACCGGCAGCCCTTACATAGTTAATACCCATGTCAATTAAAGGAATAGCTGCTAAAAAGATCAGCCATTTCTGCCAGCTGAGAAATATAAAAAACAAAGGCGCGCAAAGCAATGCCAGCACCCATCCTTCTATGGGATTAGGAAACGCATACCAGGTAAATTTTTTAAACCGCGGCAGCAACAACGCGGTACCTACACCATAACGTTCAAAACGTTTATAGTGCGGCTGCCCGTCGTTCCACCAGGGGTGTGTAACCCTGGCTTCTTTTATACAAATAAAACGCGCATTGTTCCGTAAACAGATCTGCGCCGACAGATCCACATCTTCTCCCCCGCCACTTTTTGGAAAGACCGGAGAAAAACGTAGTTCCTGCATGGCCGCACGGTTGTACATCATATTTGCCGTCACCCCCCACATAAATTCCTCCTTCCTGTTGGCAATCGTAAAAATAGTCGTCAACCCCGCCGCCATCAACGACCGGGTGAAAGTATTCATGGGAGCCGGAAAATCCGTCAGCCCAATAAATCCGATCGCTTCCCGGTGGCCTTCAATCGCCTTCACATATTGAAAAAGCAAATCCTTCTCCGCTACAATATCATCATCCAAAAACAACATCCACTCACCATTACCCGCATTGATACCTTTGTTCCGACTTTCCGCGGCGCCCAGGTTCTCCGGGTTAATAAACAGATGAATCGCCCCCTCCTCCGATAAACGGAGTATCTCCTTTCCCGGTTTTACCTGTGGATTGTCCACCACTACATAGTAGGTGAATTGCCAGCCCGCAGGTTTCGGCAAATGGATCAAGGGTAGCAGATACTGTTCATCCAACCGGAAAGAAGGAATGATAATATCAATCGAATTTGAAATTGTCAACATAGGGCGCGAAGATAAATAACATTTTATTTGCTTTCATAATGCAAATGAAATATATATTTGAAGCTAACCATATTGTTAACATCTATTGATAACGGTGAGGACTAAACGAAATTGACAAGAACATCACTACTTATAAAATGCAGTATAATAGATTACCGGGGAAACAGCGCGCAGCATAGCGGACATAAAAAAAAAGGGGTGGCAAGACTACCTCCCCTTTAATATTTTAACCATATCCTATGAAAAACCTGATACAAAGATATACTCATGGTCGTTAGTTGCCCACCTTATTTTGTGAACGCATAATTATTGCCCGTGAATGCAATGAATCTGCCGTTGTTAACCGGCGGTTAACAAAATAATAAGTGTGGCCCCAACGCTTTCATTAGTTACCTAAAGTCTTCAGTGCGAGATAAGACATCAGCCCGGCGCCGGTTTCCAGCGCTTTTTCATCGGCGTCAAAGGTGGCGGTATGCAAACCGGATACAATGCCCCTGTTTTCATTGCGTACCCCCAACCTGTAAAAACAGGCATCCGCCACCTGTGAATAGGATGCAAAGTCTTCTGCCGCCATCCAGATATCCAGGTCAGCTACCTGCTCTTCCCCCAGGTAGTCAACGGCATACGCCTTGCTGGCAGCCGTCAGTTTATCTTCGTTGATCAGTACAGGATATCCTCTTTCTATTTTAATATCGCAGGAGCCTTCCATACTTTCTGCTATGGAGATGGCCATCTTTTTAATCTTCTCATGTGCCGCATTACGCCAGGTTTCGTCCAGCGACCGGAATGTACCCTCCAGCTTCACTTCGTCCGGGATCACGTTACTGGCTCCGTTGGCATGCATCTTACCAAAAGTCAATACCGATGGCAGCAACGGGTTGGCACGGCGGCTTACGATCTGCTGCAGCGCTATTACCATATGACAGGCAATCACCACCGGGTCAATACCCAGGTGCGGCATTGCACCATGACCGCCCCTCCCCTTCACCGTAATGGAAATTTCATCGTTGCTGGCCATATAGCGCCCGGAACGGAACCCCACCTTGCCCACCGGCAGCTCCGGCATCACATGCTGCCCCAGTATATGATGCGGCCGTGGATTTTCCAATACCCCTGCCTTTATCATCAAACTGGCCCCGCCGGGAATGACCTCTTCCGCCGGCTGGAAAATAAACTTCACCGTACCGGAAAACGCCTCCTTCATCCGGCTGAGGATCCCCGCCACGCCCAACAGGGAAGAGGTGTGCACATCATGCCCGCAGGCATGCATCACCCCCGTATTCTGCGACCGGTAGGGCACTTCATTCAGCTCAATAATGGGCAGGGCGTCTATATCCGCCCGCAGCGCCACCACCTTGTCGGATGGGCCCGCCTCCCCCTGCAATAAAGCAACAATCCCGGTATCAGCCATCCTTTCAAACGGAATGGCCAGCGCGCGCAGCTTCTCTTCTATAAAAAGCGCCGTCTGGTATTCCCGGTAGGAAAGTTCTGGATTCGTATGCAGGTGACGACGGTTGGCCGTTGCCTCCTCCAGCAGTCCGCTGGCTAATTGCCGGATTCTTTCTTTAAGCATGTAGCAGAAGTTTTTTTATTACGCTCCTGTGCCAGGAACGTCTTTACAAAATCGTCATCAGTCAGGTGCGGATACGCCTCCTTATCATCCTCAAGTATACAATTTTTTATCCGGCCAAACACCTGGCACCTTAATAAACGACCGCTCCAGGCCTACCGCTTACGCCAGCTTCTCAGTTTGTACCCGTAAAATGCGTAGAACACCAGGTACAGGTAACACGGAAACAATACCCAGTAGGCCAACCGTACATTGTACATATCCGCCACCAGTCCGTATACCACCGGCAACATCGCATTACCGGATAACCCCATAATCATCACAGACGCCCCCAGTTTGGTGAACCGCCCCAGTCCGTCCAGCGCCAGCGGCCAAATGCCCGCCCACACCAGCGAATTGGCAAAACCCAGCATCACCACAAACCAGATAGAAACATCCGTTACATGCCCCAGCAACGTCACTTCGCCACGCATATATACAATTGCCAGCGTAAACAACGCACCCAGTATAGTACATACCCTCAAGGCATTAGCCTGACTGATCACACGCGGTATCAGCGATATCCCCAACAGGTAACCGCAAATGGTGACGAACAACGTATAGGAAGGAAATGTTTTTGCCTCCAGCAAAGGAATGTGCATAGATCCCGCATAACCAATAATGGTGTCAATGGCCACTACCTGTGTACCTACATGTAAAAATATCGCAAGCGCCCCCAGGATCAGGTGGGGAAACTGGAAAATACTCGTTTTACCCGCATTGGCAGTAGCGACGGCTGCATCTTCATGCTCTGTGTCAATTTCGGGCAAAGGAGAAAAACGCACCATACAACCCAATGCAAACAATACCACCGACACCACTGCATAGGGCGCTATCACTCTTCTGATCAGCCCATCCAGCACAGCGTTGCGGGCATCCCCCGTCATATGGGCAAGCTCCTTAAACAGGTCGCCATCGGTAGCCTTCAGTATCACGGCAGCAAAGATCAGTGGCGCCACTATACCCGCTCCCTTGTTGCAGATCCCCATAATGCTGATACGCGCCGCCGCACTTTCTTTAGGCCCCAGGATGGTGATGTATGGATTGGCCGCTGTTTGCAGCACTGCCAGGCCAAGACCAATAATAAACAACCCCGCAAGAAATATCTCATAAGTGCGTGTATACGCCGCCGGTATAAATATCAGCGCTCCCAGCGACATCACCCAGAAACCTATCATCATCCCCTTCTTAAAACCCACTGCCTTCAACAGGTACGAAGCCGGCACCGACATAAAGAAGTAGGAGATGTAAAAGGCAAAGGCCACCAGGTACGACTGGAAATTGCTCAGTTCACACGCAATCTTGAAATACGGAATCAGGATGGCATTCACCCATGTCACAAAACCAAATACGAAGAACAGTAAACCCACAATGAGTATGGATATCACGGTATCCCGCCTGCTGAGTGATCCCGCTGTTACAGTAGCTGTCCGTTGTTTCATTCAATTAGTTTTTATGGTGTCGTACTTAGTTCTGCTCACTCCATAAAGTAGCCATGCCGATAAAGATAAAGTTTTGCCTCATCCATTTATTTTTTTTCACTGAGAACGTTACCGGTTAAATTTTTCGTCATTTGAGATCACAAAGTCATTATATTTGATCCGCACCCAAATAGCTAAACTCCAAAATATACCCGCTATGAGAATTATTTTCGTACTCCCGTTCCTGTTAATGTCATTTTTCAGCTACAGCCAAACGGCTGCCATTAAATCTATACTGCTGGACCAGTTACGTACTACCCACGATAAAGCCCATGCACAATGGTTTGTACCGGTAAACACTGCTATAGAAGGACTTAATTCTGAACAGGCCAACTGGAAAGACAGCTCCGGTAACCACTCCATTGCGCAACTGGTGAACCACCTCATTTTCTGGGACCTGGGGCTGCTCGAAAAGTTCAAAGGAAAAGAAAAGCCGGAAGGCAACATTAATAACGATGATACCTTTTCCCCCGCTACACAGGAGCAATGGGAAGCTTCCGTTAAACGGATCGACAGCGTGCTCACTGCCTGGGAAACTGCTATTGAACAAGCCGATGAAAAAAAGCTCGCATCACAATACAGCACTATTGCCAATATCAATACACATAACGCCTATCATATTGGCCAGATCCTTTATATCCGTAAATTGCGGGGCAACTGGAATCCTGAAAAAGGAGTGAAATAAAATTAAAGTACCACAATGATTCCGGTTTGTCACCTTCCTCATTGTGGTACGTTCATTCATCACTCATGCATCTAAAACTACCTTCCGCCCAGGTAGGTAAATTTTTCATGGAAATACGTTCTTGGTAAAAACGGAGAAGATATACTCTGCGTCATGATGTAACTCACTTCAAAGTAATCCACTTTACCATCTTCTTTAAATGTGATCTTATTTACACCGGTTGGATCCAGCACCGCAGACCGCATATTACCACCGGATTCCTGGCCATAATAATTTGTTACGCTGGTAATCTTACCGTTACTGTCAAAAAAGAATACAGGGCTGAAGCTGCCATAATACGATGCAGATGTTCCGCTCTTTATCGGGTGCCCATATGTTTTTGCAGCATTACCATCAATATCATATAATGCAACAGAGTTACCCGTAAAGGTGATCAGGTGCATTTTCAGTGGGTAAAAACCGGTGAGACCAGCGTTTAATACGTCTACCATCGGAGCAGTAGCAGCCATCGTATAGGCGCCATCATAATTATTACGGGCTGAAAAGGAATACATGGCTTTACCAAAATTTCCGCTGACGATACCTTTGGAAGCACTGCTAATCTGCAGCGGCAAAGCGTAATTTACGTTAAAATCGAAATTGCCGTTATTGATAATCGCCACCTGGATCTTCGTTTTCCGTGTTCCTTTCTTTATCACAACCGAAGGAGAGAACTTAAACAGATCGGTAGGAGGCGCTACATAGTCTGATCCATTCTGCGTATTGAAAAGTGCCAATGCCGCAGTATCTACTGCCAGGCCCACCGTAATATCTTCCGGCGCATCCGAGGAGCCGGAGTAGCTCACGTTAACATGGAGGAAAACGGTATCTCCCAGCGCCACTACCCCCAGGTCTGTACTGAATCGTGGATAGGTAGAAGCTGCCACCGCCACGTTATCACCTGTATTGGCAAATTCAATGACATTGCCTGTTTTACTGATATCCAGCCCCATCTTATCGTCATTGCTTTTCAAACAGGATGTAAGTCCGGCCAGCAAGAGCATGGAGAAAAATAATGTGCTTATTTTAAATTGTTTCATATCACAGATTTTAATTTGATCATAAAGCCCAAAAGATCAGGGAAGTAAAAGGACTAATGCCTTTAGGCATGTTTGCCGCATTATAAGCCCCTTCGGAAGAAGGGTATAACAGGCGGGTAGGCAGCCTGTCGGGGCGGGTACTTTCCGATACAGAAGATGCAAAGGTGGCGTAACCATCTGCACTGGCTGCGTTACTGATCTTTGGATAATGTGTGCGCCTGTATTCGTTCCAGGCTTCCTGGCTGTTCACGAAATTCAATGCGATATATTTCTGCGTGATAATGGCTTCCATCTTCTGTTCTGTGGTAGCTGCCAGCGTAAAATTCACCAGCGGGCTAAGCTCATTGTCGGATAAATATTTTACCACATCACCCGACGGATCACCATGAATAGTTTTACCATCGGCCATAGTATATAAATATTTAAAAGAAGCACCGATGCCGTTGTTAAAAAGCGCAGCGGCATTACCGGCCGGTATTAAACCTTTGACGGCGCCTTCTGCCTGCAGGAAGTAACTTTCTGCGGCAGTGAGTAAAGGAAACCCGGCGCCGGGACCTTTCAGCACACCGGTAGTATCTACGGCGGCCTTACCATCCCTTCCTGTTGCAGGATACCAGAAATTGCCGGAAACACTGGAAGGCACGCTGTTGTTCTCCACACCAAGCCTGTTCAGACCCGTTGCCGGGAACTTATAATACACGTTACCACCCCTGTAAGGATCTGACAATTTCACCCCGTTATAATAGCTAAATACAAACATATTCGGCATCCATGCCTTGGTGGCATCTGTACCGGTACTGCTATACGCCCAGCTCTCCCATTTGGGGTTCTGCTTTCCGTTATCCTTTATATAGCCCGGGTTTACCAGCGCATCGGTGGTAAGAAATCCATCCGGGCTGAACGTAGTGTTGTTAAAAGTTACTTTACCACTGCCACGTAAAATGATCCTTAATTTAAGTGTATTGGCCAGTTGTTTCCACTTTACCACATCTCCGTTAAAAATCACGTCAGCGTTACCCAGTGCATGAACTGCTACGGTATTATCGCCTTCATTGATAAGCTGGATGGCAGTGTCCAACTGTGCAGCCAGGTCTTTATAGATCAGCTTTGCATCGGTATACTGAGGACTCAGGTTATTGGCGCCGTTCAACGCTTCTGTATAAGGCACATCGTTGTAAGTATCTACCAGCAATTGATAATTATTTGCCAGCATGATCCTGCCTACGGCTTCAAAATACCTGTAAGTAGGCTGGCCCTGCGATTTACTGATAATAGTGGCGTAATCTTCCAGGTTGTCGTAAGTATTATTCCACAAACCGGTAAAGTAAGTGGAAGAAAAACTATAGGAGATTGCTTGTCCGAACCCGCCAAAACCACCGGCATTGGCGCCATAACCGACCAACTCCATACCATAGGAGTTGAATTGATTCATAGCTGAAGCGGTGGCAGTAAGCGCCTGCGGCAGTATCAGTTCGGCGGTGGCGGAAGAGGCCAGCGCCCGGTTCGGATCCTGGTTAATATCCAGGTATTTCTTACAGGAAGCAGCCAGTACCAGCATTCCCATAAATATGATAAAATTCAGTTTTCTCATGGCAAATAATTTTTTTTTGATCTTCATCCAATTTTAAAACTTCGCAGACAGGGTGGCTCCGTAATAACGGGAAGGAGGTGTTTGTCCCAGACCGGTAAGACCAATAGCATTACTGTCGTTACCTGCATCGCTATACTCCGGATCGGTATAGTAGTTGTCTTTTGCCATCCAGAGGAACAGGTTACGTCCCTGTACACTGATGGTTAACCCTTTCACAAATCCTGTTTTTCTCAGTATTTCTGTTGGTACATTGTAGGAGAGAGAAATTTCCCTTAGTTTCCAGAAATCACCGGAGGTTACATAGTTAGAGGTAACGTCCCTGTTGATGCCATCTGTCCAGAAACCATTGTTACCATTACCATTCTTCACGGTTATGTTGGTATTGGTAATATATTTACCCGGATTTGCCGGATCTGCCACCACGGAATTCGGGAATACAAATCTTTCGCGGTTATATATGGCAGTCCTGTAGCCGGTTCCCGACCAGTCCATTTCCGGACCCATTGCATTGTAAACCTGGTAACCACCACGATACTCAAACAACACACTCAGGGAAAAACGTTTATATCTTACCTGTGCATCAAGACTCAAACGATGCCGCGGCGTTGCATTTCCCAGTATGGAAATAGTATCTGCCTTGGAAGGAAGACCAGTGTTACCATCTACAATCACTTTTCCATCCGGGGTGCGGTTGTAATCAAATCCCATAATAACAGGGAATGTTTGCCCCGGTACGGCGTAAGAGCCCGGACCATCTGCACCGTAAGTGGACAGTGCCAGTCTTGGCAGGGCACTATTGATAAAATTCACTTTGTTATCCAGCCAGGTGTAGTTACCGCCTACAGTTACACTCCAGTCTGCTGATCTTACAGGCGTTACATGTGCAGTCACTTCCAGGCCTTTGCTTTGTGTCTGCCCGGTATTGGTTCTCAGTACACTGTAGCCGGTAGCATAGGATACACGGGTGTTTACCGTCTGGTCATCCGTTTTGGTACTGAACCAGGTAAGATTGGAAACAAAGCGGTCATCAAACATATTCAGGTCGAAGCCCACTTCATATCCCTTGGTAATTTCAGGTTTAAGATTGTTTGATACCAGCGTGTTATCAACTGTATAGCCGGCGAGGGTGCCATATGGAAATCCATACGATTTGCCGCTGATGGTAGGCTCCAGCTGGTAAGCGCCGAAGTCGTAACTATCGCCCAGGTTCACCTGTCCTACTTTTGACCAGCCGCCTCTTAATTTCAGGAAGCTGATTGTTTTATTACCCTGCAATGCGGTGATGGCGTCACTGGCCACAAACGAGAGATCTGCCGAAGGATAGAAGAAGGAGCGGTTGGCCGCAGCTAATGTAGATACCCAGTCATTTCTGCCGGTAACATGCAGGAACAGGTAGTTGTTGAACCCGATGGTAGCACTTCCGTAAACACCCATCTGCCTGGCTTTATAATTGGCTTCCGTTGCGCCTGGCGTACCTACTCCGTTGCTTACATTAAATAAACCCGGTACCACCAGTCCGTTCGCTGAGTTGGTAACATATTTTGACTGATCCTCACGCCATTGGCCGCCGCCGAGAAGTTTAATGTCGAAACGCCCCTGCTTCCGCGCGTACTGAACAAAGAAATCAGTGAGATATTGTGTTTTGTAACTGCTGTTGTCTACTACAGAAGCCGCAATGTCCGCCTTGGAACTGGCATCTGTATGTTTGGCAAAGTCGGTATAGGTAAATCCGCCGTTGGTATTTTTGCTGTTATAGTTCTTGGCAACAATTCCCTGGCGGGCAACGAAATCCAGTCCGTCAAGAGGCGTGAATTTCAGTTCTACGTTTCCGGTGAGGTAATTATTTTTCTGATCAGATCTGAAATTATCCTTGCTGAAATAAGGGTTCAGGTACCAGGGATTATAGAACCCGTTTGGATTAGCGAATTTGTTTGTTTTCCAATCGCTGTATTTGGTAATATCCACGTTGCTGGGCATGTTTAGCATGTTCGCATACATGGAAGCGGTGGCATTGGTAATATCATATTTGTTCTGAACATAATCGGTATGATAGGTAATGTTAATCGTGTTGCCTATTTTCCTTGTTCCATTCACCCGGACAGTTCCCCGGTTATATTTATCATCCGGTGTAGTTCCTTTTGTGGTGAGGTATTGTGCTGATAAATAAAAAGTAGATTTTTCATCTCCGGTAGACATCGAAAAATCAGTTTGATTGGTCAGGCCCTTATTCCAGAATTTATTATGACCATCATTGTACTGGTAGTAGGCAGAATCCTGTGATCCATCTTCCAGTGCGGGTCCCAGGGGCCTTTTTACGCCATCAAAAGCAGGTCCGTAAGACTGGTTTTCGAGATAGGAAAAAGGAGGGTTTCCGTTTTCATCTGTACCATAACCGGTACCACCGGCGCCGAATTTTTTCTGGATCTTTGGGAAAAATGCTACCTGTTCAATCGTTGTAGTTTGAGAAACATTTACGGAAGTAACTCCCTGTTTCCCTTTTTTAGTTGTTACAATCACTGCGCCGTTGGAAGCCTGCGAACCATACAGGGCAGCCGCTCCGGCGCCATTCAGCACAGTAACGGTTTCCACATCTTCCGGATTCAGGTAACCGAGAATATCATTGGTAACGATCATGTTGTCCAGCACGATCAGCGCCTGGTTGTTGCCTGTTAAAGAACGCTGTCCCCTCAGAACGATGCGGTAATTGGGATTCACGCCACCGGTGGTGCCATTGATCATCAGTCCGGCTACTTTACCCTGCAGCCCTCCGGCGATGTTGGTAGGTTTTGCCGCCACCAGTGTTTCACTTTTCACTACGGTATTGGCATATCCCAGTTCTTTTTTCCTGCTGGCGATACCACCGGCTGTTACTACTATTTCATCAATTGATTTGGAAGATACTGCCAGTTTTATGGTTACTTCATTATGACCGGCAACCGGGATTTCCTGGCTAACATAGCCTACTGAAGATACCACCAAAATAACATTACCTTTTACATGAATTTCAAAGTCTCCATTTGGATTAGTCATTGTTCCGGTAGTGGTACCTTTAATTTGGACTGTAGCAAATCCAATTCCGGCGCCACTTCCGTCCAATACATGTCCGGTAACAGTTCGGGTTTGCGCAGAAGCGAGCAACCCGAAAAGCATCAGCATAAAGCATAATGATGCATTTTTTTTCATGAGTGCAGTTTTTAGATTTAGAGTTAGATTCAGATGCTGGTTGTTGTTTAAAGCGGCCAATAAGCGGTACTATACCGCACGGGAGTATACCAGGCAACGCCTGCCTGTTTTTTTTCCTGTTTCCTGCGAGCAATTTTTTTTGATACAGGCTATGCATAGGGCATAGCAATCCCGTTGGCGCTGAAACTGTTGATAGTTGCGCGTGTTCAGATGCTGGTTTAGTTGTTAAATAATGTGCACCGGGCAAATGATTATTAATTGCCAATAAGACAATCATTAAAAATTATCCGGAAGATGAGCAATCATTAAAATCAAATAACTATTGATGCAGTGCGCATCACGGCGGGTATTTGCCCATTGTTCAAATTTTGGTTTAGTGATAATATTTCCTCATACAGCATACCATCCCCTGCAGGATAAGAATCCCGGGTGTGATAGTCTGATTATGTTGACATAAATCCCCTTTATGACTGTTTATATAACAGCATAGTTGTGCTTAATTGACAATAGAAACCCCGGGCTTTTTTTGCAAAGCCTGCTCTATTCCGGTTTAGTTAAAGTATGTAATAAACTACGCGAAAACCCAGTGTATGTAAGGTAATTACTATCCATGCAACACCATCCGGGCTGGCGGTTTAAGGCTTTGTTGATTTTGGTTGATCGGTTTAGAAAATATACTTAAACAAGTAGTTTGCTCTCCGGTAAAAGTTAAATAACAAGTGTGATTGATTGCTCAAAACAAATATATAGATTCACCGGAATAAATACAAGATAATTTAAAAAAATATTTATTACTGAAACACCTATGCAGCCTCATTCTGTCAATAATCTTTGTAAAAAATCGTGGATTCTCCTATATTTAAGCTGATTTTCACGTTATAAAGCAGTAAAAAAACGTTTTTGCAAACATTAGAGAATTAAATAGATGTTGATAATTTCCTGTTTTCTTACAATAAATTCCGATCAATGGCAGTGACAAGAAGAGCTGCACTCAGGCAGCTGCTGTATGTGTCAGCCGGTATGGCCATATTGCCTGCCTGTTTGCAGCACACCAGCAGAACATCATTAACATTAAAGAACATTCCGGTAGATGGCGACCAGGAGAAAATGCTGGCCGAACTGGTGGATACGATCATTCCCGCTACTACCACGCCAGGCGCCAAAGAGCTGTCTGCCCACTTATTTACCCTCATTATGATGGACGATTGCTATAAAAAGGAAGACCAGCAACGCTGGATCAACGGCATGAAATCATTTGAGCAGGCATCTGAGAAACTAAACGGACATACTTTCCTGGACAGCACTCCCGCACAACGGGAAGCCCTGCTCAAAACCCTGGAAGCCGCCAAAGACGACAAGGACGACGTTTCTTTTTTCTACCGCGCTACCAAACGTCTTACCATCCAGGCATATACCAATTCTAAATATTTTCTTACCAAAGTAAATATCTATGAACTGGTACCCGCGCGATACCACGGTTGTGTACCGCTGAAACCCATTACCCGGAAGCTTGCCTAACTACTAATTGTATGAGTAAAGATAATACCAGCCTGCAAAACCGTACGTTCGATGCCATCGTTATTGGTTCCGGCATCAGCGGCGGATGGGCAGCAAAAGAATTCACAGAAAAAGGTTTAAAAACACTGGTGCTGGAAAGAGGCCGTGACATAAAACATTTAAAAGACTACCCCACCACCAACCAGTTCCCGTGGGAATTTCCCCACCGTGGCCAGATACCGGAAACCATCAGGGCTGCCAACCCGGTAATCAGCCGCTGCTACGCCTATAAAGAAGATGCCATGCACTTCTTCGTAAAAGATACCGATCATCCTTATGGTCAACCCAAACCGTTCGACTGGATCAGGGGATACCAGGTAGGCGGGAAATCACTGATGTGGGCCAGGCAAACACAACGCTGGAGCGACTTCGACTTTGAAGGTCCCGCCCGCGACGGCTTTGCCACCGATTGGCCTATCCGTTACAAAGACATTGCGCCCTGGTACAGCTATGTGGAAAAATTTGTGGGCATCTCCGGAAACAAAGATGGCCTGCCAAACCTCCCCGACGGAGAATTTCTTCCACCACTGGAGCTTTCCTGTGTAGAGAATTATTTTAAGGATTTTGTAAAAGATAATTATAAAGACAGGCAGGTGATCTACGCCCGTTGCGCCCACCTAACGCAACCCCAGCAGATCCACCTGGACCAGGGCAGAGGACAATGCCAGAAAAGAGATCTTTGCCAGCGCGGATGTCCGTTTGGCGGCTACTTCAGCAGCAACTCCTCCACTATTCCCTGGGCAGAAAAAACCGGTAATCTTACACTCCGCCCGTTTTCCGTAGTACATTCCATCATCTTTGATGAACAAAAAGGAAAAGCCACCGGCGTGCGCGTAGTGGATACCAACACCAAAGAAATGATGGAGTATTACGCAAAAGTGATTTTCGTAAACGCCGCTGCCGTAAACACCAATGCCGTACTGCTCAACTCCACCTCCCACCGCTTCCCTAATGGCCTCGGCAACGATAGCGGCGTACTGGGAAAATATTTCGCCTTCCATAATTACCGCGGACATATCAGCGGACAATACGAAGGGTTCAAAGACACTACCACCGATGGCCGTAGCCCTACCAGCGCCTACCTGCCCCGCTTCCGTAATGTACACAAACAGGAAACAGATTTCCTTCGTGGATATGCGGCAGGATTTTCCTCCGGCAGGGGCTCACATACCAACACCGACGGATTTGGCAAAACGCTGAAAGACCAGCTCTTCAACAGCGAAACAGGCCCCTGGTACGTGGGCTCACACATGATGGGCGAAACTATTCCAAAAGAAATCAGCACCGTTACACTGGACACCCAAAAGAAAGACGAATGGGGCATTCCGCAAATCAATATCAACGTAGACTACGACGATAATGATGAAAAAATGCTGAAGGATTTCTTTGAGCAGATGACCGACATGTTTACCAAAGCCGGTTTCACCAATATACATACCGGCGACTCCAAACAGGCGCCCGGACTGGATATCCACGAAATGGGCGGTGTGCGTATGGGCAACGATCCTAAAACATCCGTGTTGAATAAATGGAACCAGATGCACGCCTGCAATAACGTGTTTGTAACGGATGGCGCCTGCATGACTTCCACCTCCACACAGAACCCATCGCTCACCTACATGGCGCTGACCGCCAGGGCGGTGGACTATGCCGTGCAGCAACTGAAGAAAGGGGAGATATAACCAGGTTCAATATTTTGCTGAAAGACCGGCTGCTACATTGCAACCGGTTTTTTTATGCCCTGATCAAATTAAAATGTTATTTTGATAATAGCATAAACCCTGTATTTTTGTTTTTCTTTAAAACCTATATGTATGAAATTCATCCAGTTACCCGGCCTGCTATTGGCCTGTTTATTAGCCCTCTGCTGCTTTCCGTCACAGGCACAGGTACGTGGCATCTTTGTAGTAAATGGCGATATCGACAAATATTATCCGGTTATATTTACGGACTCCGCATGGAACTATAATGAAGCCTCGGAACTTCAGATAGGCCGCTCCAGCGTACATCAGGACGGTACAAATAGTTGGAAAGGCAGTACTATCGCCACGTTCAGGTATCATACAACCAACTGGGGAAATGGTTCCCAGTTTATTGAGGCTGATATCCGGCAATATATTAACCCCGCGTTGCCCTTCAATAAATTTGTAGCGGGTTGGAGAGATGCAACTGGTGGAAATAACGCAAAGATTATCATTATATGGTTAAGAGGCAGCACCAGTTATAATTATAGCTCCCGTTATAACGACAACGTCGCCGTATATGACGGTACTGCCGGAAGGCTCCTCCCATACATCGAGCCCAATAATGGACCTTCCCATACTTTCAAAACGGCCATCGACAGCTATGTAAATACCAATGGAAGTACCTACACAGGTAGTACTTACTCGCTCGGCGGCCTTAATTATTTTTCCGGGAATATTGGCATTGGCACCGCTGCTCCCACCGCAAAACTTGAAATTTCCGGCGCTGCTCCGTGGACCGCAAATGGCTGGGGGAAAGCGATCAAACTAAAAACCGCCCAATCCATTGAACTGGAAGCAGGCATCCGTAAATTCGGGATTGGCGCCACCAGCGATTCCCTGCTCTGCTTCTTTTCCACCGACACGGATACCACGGCACTGCCCGTGAGATATAACTTTGTAATGACCAACAGCGGCAACATCGGCATCGGCACACTAACACCTAAAAGCTACAAACTCGCCGTAGAAGGCACCCTGGGCGCCCGGCGTATAAAAGTAACCCAACAACCTAACTGGGCGGACTTTGTATTTCACCCGGAATATAAACTACCCTCTTTACAGGAAGTGGAGAACTTCATCGCTAAAAATGGTCACCTTCCGGAAATTCCAACAGCAGCAGAGGTAAAAGAAAATGGTGTAGACGTCGGAGAAATGAATAAACTCCTGCTGCAAAAAATAGAGGAACTGACCTTATACCTCATTCAACAACAAAAAGAAATTGATGAATTAAAACGTAAGATAAAATAACCAGCCCACCGGTTGTTTAAAACGCGGATGAACACCTCTTGTTCACCCGCGTTTTTTATTTAATTTGCACAGATGAAACCTGTTAATGAACTGATTAATACAAAAGAACCAGGCTGGGACCTGGTAAAGGAATGGATTAAAGATGGTAACAACCATATAGAAATTCTCCCGAAAGACAGTGCCCGGGCAGAGCAGGCTTTGTATGAAACCCAGGTAACCACCCGCTCACCGATGGGCGCCATCATCTATGAAACCGGCGGACTGCTGGTAGATCATGGCTGGATCCGGGTGCTCGGTTCCGGCCACCAAAAGCTGGACCGTACACTGCCTGCCTGGAACGAAGGAAAATCGTATATGCATTCCGGTGAGCAACCCGGCTTTTTATTAATAGCGGATGATGTAGTGGGCGGCTTCTTCGCCATCAATGCCGGCGGCATTGCCGCACAGGAAGGAATTGGCAGCGTGTTTTACTTTGCCCCCGATACACTGGAATGGGAAAACATGGAAATCAGCTACAGCGATTTTATTTCCTTTTGCTGCTCCGGTGATATTGACGGCTTTTACGAAGCCTTCCGCTGGAAAGGCTGGCTCAGGGATGTGGCGGAAATAAACGGCAACCAGGCATTCAGCTTTGTGCCATTCCTGTTTACAAAAGAAGGGAAAGACCTGAATAACATAAGCAAAAGGGCTGTGCCGGTGGAAGAACTCTGGTTTTTGCAATTGGATCTGCAAAAGCAATTCGGGCATTAAAGAACACTTTGGCGGCGGCGTGGACTTTATCTTCCACTCCATTGGCATGAGTGTAAACAGGTGTTAAAGAAGCAATTATTCAGCAGATGTCTAAATAAAATATTAAGGATTCAACGTAATCATCTCCCCGGGAACAGTATTTAACTCCAGTTCCGTTTTCGTGACCGGATGTGTTCCCGAGGCATTCGTATAACTTCCTTTACCACCCCACGGTACAACCACTTTCAGCCGCTGACCTTTTTCGCTCAGGATCTTTACGCTGGTTACACGCCCCTGCTGTTGCCTGGCGCTCACGAGGAATGCGCCGGCCGCCCGGAGATTCTCAAATGCGGCATCCTTATTCTTCGGCCAGTTGGGAAATAAACGGATGGTGCCGTTATATCCCTGCATCAGGCACTCGTTGATTACTGCCGGCAACGCAAAGTTCTCAAACCAGATGCCCATGTGCGCCATGTAATCAAACGCGGTCTGATCGCTATAGCGGCCGCCGGTTTGCATTACCATATCCGTAGCCGTACCATTGGGCAGCAAACAATAGCGCACCTGCCGGCTGAAACGATCGAGGTCTAACCGCCCCATACGGGCCGCCTGCAGGTTTTGCATCACCAGGTCGTTCCCTCCTTCATTTTGCTGATGGCGGAAAGTGTTGTTTAAGATTGCTGCAGTATCACCGGTGGTATGTAATCCGTGTTCTTCACCGGGAAATACGGTTACCAGCGGGTTGGGAAGGTTGTACACCACCTGGTCATGCTCCTCCGGCACAGATACCAGTACCTTTCCATACGCTTTCGACATAGCTGTAGCATAAGCCGGATAGTGTGCAAGGATATCTTTAATATCCGCCAGCAACGTTTGTTCGTTACCGGTAGTACCCATTACTTTTGTAGCTTGTTCAAAGGCATGGAAGATATATTTTGTAAGGGTAAGATCCACGGTACAGTCGTAGTTGTATTTAAACCCGGTTCTCAGCGCGTACAGCTCCGGAGGCACGGTAGGAAAAATATGATACCGGTCGTCTTTCCATCTTTCCCCCCCGTGGGCATCGGGTCTTTTCATATAAGCCACCAGGAACTGCACCGCGGCACGGATAGGCTCATAAGCCCTGTTGCGCAGAAAAGCAGTATCGCCGGTATATAGATAGTGCCACCATAACCCTTGTACTGCCCAGGGCGTTTCACTCACTTCCCAGCCCCAGTGTGGCACGGGATAAGGATTCATGGTCATCTCCACCGGGTAGGCAGAATGCGGGAAATATGCGCCGGGAAGATGATAATATTCCTGCGCCCATTTGCGGCTCACCGGCATCAGCGCTTCTATCAGTTGTACATAGGGCAGATTTTTTTCTGTATGATTACTGGAGAAGGTAACCCAGAATGGTTGCTGGGTGTTGTAGTTCATATGATAATCGCCATGCCAGGCGGTACCAATATTATTATAACTCCAGTTGGCAAATAACCCCGGGCAGGTAACGCCTTCCTTCGCTGCGCAATTCAGAAAATAAAGATTACGGTACCAGGTTTGCTCCAGGAAATCATCTCCCAGCTGTACGGCCGATTTACGCCAGTAGTCGGACCATACCCGGCGGCTTTGAGCGGCCGCAAGCTGATACTGCTCTGCAGAAGGTGGCGATAGCGGTGGTACCTCATTATTTACGTTGCTGTTTAATCCTTCCTGTAACGTAACTACGCCGAGAAAGCCGGAACCGTCTCCCATAGCTGCTTCCAGCAACCCCATCTCTTCACGGTCACCACTCCAGTTGATACGCGCCGGCTTCGATAAAGCGCTATTCACCTGTACGGTTAAACGAAGGGCCTTATCTTTCGGATGACCTGTGGTCGCATTGTATTTATCCGGCTCCTGTGAGGGCATGATCTGCCGGAAAGAAAGGATGCCTGCGGCCAGGTCCTCCACTTTACTGCACGTTGGAAATTCATGCGGAGTGGAAGGATCTGCTACCAGTTTTACCCGGTTAAAAATATTGGTCGCCGCTTTACCGGCAGCGCCGGTGAGCTGCATATACAATTCATCGCGCTGCATATTGGTAAACAGCTCCAGCCACACTGTGCTCCTGTCTTCCAGTAAAAATTTCACCGTACAAACCCCGCGCGAAATATCAAGGGTATGACCTATCAGTTCCGCTTTGCGACGGTCAAATCCCAGCACCAATGATCCGCATGGAAACGGCCGCGGATAAGATTTCCGGTAGTTCTCTGCCGCCATTTCACTATATTGCTGGTACCACTTATCTGTTGCGAGGTCGGGGATATCTTTCACCCGGTTAAACACGTAATTAAAATCACGGATGGAGTCGCGGTGATTTTCGGCGATACGGATATCCCACACATTATTATGTCCGAAATAAAGTACCACTGCATCCGGGCGTGTGGTTACCACTACGCCCATTCCGCCGTTACCCAGCAGCGCGCCTTCAAAAAAACCGGGCGCCGGCTTGTCGTAAACCAGCATATGTTTTGCAGCGGTCTTTTCCGCTGAAAGGGATGTCCACTTTGTTTGTGCAGCAACGGTTTGAAAAATAGCTGCTGCAATAACTACGCAATATAATTTCTTCATAACAGGAATTATTATCGGAAAAACCAGTACAGCGCCGCCATCATCAACAATAACACAGCAGACAATACTTTATAATTAGCCAGTCCCGGCCACCCTTTTACCCGCAATGGCGCTAAAGGGCTTTCCCAGTAAAGACGGCTGCTTTCGGCGGTATGCTGCACCGGGAATACAAATGACAACACCACCTGCAATGAAACACAAACCACAAACAGGTAGAAAGCCACCATCAGCGGCGGGATGTTAACCGGGTAAAGTTTTCCGGTAAGATATACGCCCGCACCCAGCGCAGATCCTATCCACAAAGTATATTGCGCCGAAAGGGAAGATGCCTTTTTCCAGAACACACCTAACAGGAACACGCAGGTGATGGGCGGCGCAATATGTGATATTACGTCGTTAATGCCGTTAAAAAGACTCTCATACCTGTTCAGTAATGGTAATAGCCCAATGGATAAAACAAGCGCTAAACCGGCTGCAATACGGCCTGTTTTCACCAGTTGCCGGTCTGTTGCCTGCGGGCGGTTCCGCTTATACAGATCATAGCTCACCAGTGTAGCAATAGAATTCAGCGCACCGGAGATCTGGCTCATCAGGCCCGACAGCAATGCTGCTACCAGCACACCCACCAGCCCGGTAGGCACCAGCCGCGTAATCATTACGGAATAGATGCCTTTTGTATGCAGCTGCCCATCGGCCTGCCGCAACACTTCCAGGTCCAGGTGTCCCTGTTTAAATAACACATACGCCAGTAATCCCGGGAGAATGAATATAAAAACAGGCAACACTTTTATAAAACCACAGAACAGGGCGCCGGTACGTGCATGGTTCTCGTCTTTCGCACCCAGTACCCGCTGTACAATAGTTTGATCCGCACACCAATACCAGATGCCTATAACGGGATAGCCGAGGAACACCGCATACCAGGGCAAGCCATTCGGATCGCCCGCCGGATGCAACATCGACAGCTTATCCATTTGATGCCCCTCCTGCAGCACCTGCACCACCGGCTGCCAGCCGCCCACCTTCCACCACGACAATGCCGTGATGATCACCGCGCCGGCCAGCAACACCACCGTTTGCACGGACTCTGTTACCACCACGGCCCGGAGCCCGCCTACAATAGTGTATGCGCCCGTTACCAACGCAATGAGGATAATACTGGTAAACATGTTTATGCCAAACAACGTTTCCAGCACTATGCCACCCGCCAGGAAAGAAAACGCAATATGGATCACAATTGCCGATACTACGGAAACAATCGCCAGCCAGTCGCGGCACGCCCTGTTGTAACGCCGCTCCAGGAAATCCGGCAGCGTGGCCACCCCTGAACGGATGTAAAACGGGATAAAGAACAGCGCCAGCAATATCAATGTAAAGGCGGCCATCCATTCAAAGTTACCTGCCAGCAAGCCGGTATCAAAGCCACTCTGGGCAAGACTTACCAGGTGCAAACACGAAATGTTAGTGGCAAACAATGCCATGCCTATCATGGGCCAGCGCAACGATTTACCGGCCAGGAAATATTCTCCTGCCGCTGAATCATTCTTCTTACCGGATAATCCCGCCCAGAAACCCAGCCCCACAATAAAGGCCACATAGCAAATGCTGATGATAATATCGGTAGTAGCTATCATCCGGGGAAAGTATTAAGCGACAGCAGATCACAACTGCTGCCCGGTGTTTCAGGCGTCTTGTAAAAGCCGTCTGTAATAAGTGCAGGATGAACGAAGTGCTTACGCAGGTGCGGTATATGCTCCAGGAATAAAGCTTCATGTCCCATACCAATATGATTGAACAACACAAGATGCTGATGCAGCTGTCCCATATCGCCTACGTGCGGTACCACCGGCACGCCAAACTTTTTACATAACAGGCTTACCGTAATAAACTCGCTTACACCTCCTACCCTTACCGCATCTACCTGTATAAACCCGGCGCTGCCTGTTTGCAGGTAATTCTTAAAGATCACTTTATTGGGCACATGTTCTCCTAAGGCCAGTTTCACGGGGTTTAGCGCATCCGCCAGTGTTTTATGCGCAAGGATATCGTCCGGGTGCGTGGGCTCTTCTATCCAGTAAGGATTAATAGCTGCAAGTCTTTTACCGATAGCAATTGCCTGCGGCAGATTCCATTGCTGATTGGCATCTACCATTACTCTGATCTGATCGCCAACTGTATTTCTTACAATATGCGCTCTTCGTATATCCGTGTCCGGGTCCCTGGCCCCTACCTTTAATTTCAGTGCGCGAAAGCCGTTATCCAATGCGCGTTTACAATTAACTTCCAGCTGGTCATCGGAATAATTAAACCAGCCGGCGGAAGTATCGTAGGCCGGGTAACCCGTGCGCAGCACGCCTTCACGCGAAGTCCTGGAGGTCTGCATATCTGTTAACATACGGATTGCTTCTTCACGGGGCAGTACTTCTTCCAGGTACGAGAGATCCAGTGTATTCACTACCTGTTCCGGTGTGAGGTCCAGCAGCAATTTCCACAAGGGCGCCTGCTGTTGTTTGGCCCACAGGTCGTAGCAGGCATTGGTTACGGCCGCGAGGGCCAGGTGCACCACTCCTTTGTGAGGGCCCAGCCAGCGGAACTGCTGCTCATCCGAACGTTGTTTAAACCAATCGCCGAAGGAAGCCATCACTTCTGTAAGTTCTTTTCCTACCAGCTTTTCGCCATAGAACCGCGCTGCAGCGCATACCAGTTCATTGCCTGCTCCCAGGGTGAAAGCCAGGCCGGTACCGCAATTACCTTTGTCGTCGTACAAACAGGCTACCGTGTATGAATATACGGGGTTCTGATGTATGGCATCACTACCGGCGCCATCTGTTAAAGGGAACCGGGCATCTTTTACAACTATCTTACTGATCATTTTATGTTATCATTTTATAGGAGCAACACTAAGCGCCGGCTTATCCGTTTCCAATACCACTACGGTGTCATTGGCATCGGGCAATACAGCGGGCAATGTTATCGTGAACCGATCGGCGGCTGTAGTCAGCTTCACTGCAGCGCCTTTCAGGAGATATGCTTTATTAACTTTTACGCCTGGCATCGCAGGCAGTTCAATGATTGGCTGCGCCGGATCAAAAACATGCACGTATACCTTGTTACCACTCCGCGTAGCGGCATACTTGCTGTTGGGATTGTAAGGACCGCCATGCGTGTTATAAATAGCAACGCCGTATTTATGAAGCCAGTCGCCCATCTCTTTTAAACGGGCTGCCTGTGCAGGTTCTATAGCTCCATCGGAGCGGGGACCTACATTGAATAACAGGTTACCGTTACCACCGGCTACTTTTGCCAGTGTTTGAATACAGGTTTGCAGTGACTTCATTTTATCATCCGGCTTCCAAGCCCACTGTTCGCAGATGGTCATGCAGGTTTCCCAGGGCGTGTTCATGTCCAGGTCGCCGATGCGTTGTTCCGGTGTATCAAAATCGCCCAGGAAGGTAGACGTGCCCGAAGCGCCGGTGCCGGAAAACGCTTTACCAAGACGGTTATTAATGATAAGATCTTTCTTCAGCGTTTTAAGATAAGTGTACACGTCCACCGCCATCTCTGGTGTCCACGGCTTTTCCCAGGGGCCGTCAAACCACAGCATATAAGGATCGTAGCGGGTTACCAGTTCTTTCAGCTGGTTCTTCATATACACCACATACTGGTCCATGCGTGCATTTTTTCGTATACCCTTTGCCGTTGTATCATCCGGATTGTCAACAGGGTATTCCGGATGATGCCAGTCGAGCACCGAGTAGTAGATACAGAACTTAATATGATACTTCTTACATGCCTTTGCCAGCAGGCCCACCACATCTTTCTTAAAGGGAGTGGCAGTAATATTATAATCAGTATAGGCAGATGGCCATAAACAAAATCCGTCATGATGTTTGGCAGTGATGGTCAGGTATTTCATACCGGCATCACTGGCTGTTTTCACCCATTCCTCCGCATTAAATTTCACGGGATTAAACTGACGGTACAGGGTGTCATAATCTGCAGCCGGCACCTTGCTGTGGCGCGACCATCCTATTTCCGTACCTCTCAGGGAAACAGGCCCCCAATGGATAAACAGGCCAAATCGCAGGTCCATAAACTGGTCCATCACTTTTTTACTGGTCAGTATTTTTGGATCCAGTTGTGCATTGGTCTGGGCTTTGCCCTGGAGTGTCAGCAACAACAAACAGAAAGTAGCTAATTTTTTCATTGTTCACTTCATTTTATAAGGTATGCTTATATCCAAGTTCGGCCCCGCCACTTACGGGCATAATACAGCCGGTGATAAAGCGCGCCTGTTCAGATAACAGGAACGCACATACGTCGGCAATCTCATCTGCCTCCGGGCAATATCCCAACGCGTGGATACCATTGAGATATTGGGCTATACGTGCGGGTTCCGGCTGTTCGTTGCTCCACCGGCGCAACATGGGCGTCCATACGCCTGCCGGGGCCACTGCGTTTACCCGGATGCCATCGGCGGCATAGTCGAGCGCCATTGCTTTGGTGAGTGCATTTACTGCTCCTTTACTGCCTGCATAGGCCGCATGGTTTTCCTGGCCTATGTCCCCTACCATACTGCTGGTGTTGAGGATGCAGCCGCGGGAAGCTTTCAGCGCAGCAATGCCATAGCGCGTGGTATAATAGATGCCACGCACATTTACATTCATCACCAGTTCCCACTCTTCTCCGGTGGTATCATGTAAAGGTTTCGAAGGACTGGCAACGCCTGCATTATTATGAATGGCGTTGAGCCGGCCGTAGGTTTGCAGCACCGTGTCAATGCACTGTTGTATAGCCGTGCCGCTGTTAAGATCTGCTGTGAGGAAAATATGCGGCGTGCCCATCAGCTCCTGCAAACGTTGCAATGCCGCAGCGTCTTTATCAATCACCGCCACGGTAGCGCCCTGTTTTGCATAAACCTGTGCACAGGCTTCACCAATGCCGGATGCGCCGCCGGTAATCAGCACTATTTTATCTTGCAGTATCATCGTTTTTCATTTTCCGTGGATAATTCAAAAGTAAGCCGGGATAAGGTAGGGCATCCCGGTGAAATTGACTTAAATCAACACTATTTTGACTTATTTACTGAATTTACCTATTTTAGGCGGATAATATGAAGCCTCTTTTTGCCATACCGGGCGATAAAGCCCTCGAACAAAGTGTATACCTGGTCAAGGAAATTACACAGCCGTACTTTTCCACGGAGTTCCACTTCCATCACGAATGCCAGCTGGTATACGTAGTGGAAAGCGCCGGGCGACGTATCATTGGCGATAACATCAGCTATTTTGAAAGCGGGGAACTGATATTTGTGGGCTCCGGCACCCCGCATGTATGGCACAATGAGCAAAAGTATTTTGAAGGGAAAGACAAGCTCCAGGCAAAGTCCCTGGCGTTGTATATTTCGCCGGATCTCCTGGTAGAACATCTTGGCCCCTTTACCAATACCAGCGCCCTTAAAACCTGGCTCAAAAAGGCGCAGCGGGGCATCCAGTTTCATGGCAAAGCCAAAACTGAGATACTCGCATTAATGCAGCAAATGCTGGAACAGCACGACCTGCTGCAAACCATCTCCTTTATGACCCTGTTACAAAAAATGATGGCCACCAAAGAATATAAACTCCTCGCCGGCACTAACTATGTAAACCTGTATAACGATAAAGATCAGTCGAGGATGGATGATATCTTCAAGTATATTTTCCGCCATTTTAAGAGAGATATCCCATTGTCGGAAATAGCAGCTGTGGCAGGCATCAACGTACACTCCTTCTGCCGCTTCTTCAAAAGCAGAACACAGCAATCATTTACTCATTTTGTAAATGAATTAAGAATCGGTTACGCCTGCAGGCTACTGCAGGAAAAGGAAATGTCGATGGCAGAACTGTCGAATAAGTGCGGGTACAGGAATACCACGCACTTTAACCGCTTCTTCAAAAAAATTAAAGGGAAAACCCCGAGAGACTACAAGAGAGACGTTATCTCGCTGGATTAATTTACCAGGAAATATACCACCCGGCAAACAGATCCATCACCGACCTTTTGCAGGCTGAGCATATGTTTGCCTGGCTTCAGATCATCGCCCAATATGAGATACCACGGCAGGTACAGGCTTTTACTCCACTGCGTGCGCAGGTCTTTTTGCTGCATAGCCCCGCCATCAATACGATAGCTGATTACGCCTGCATCCGGACCGGAAACAATGCCAATACCAATAGTACGCCCGGTGAATGGATACTTAACACTGGCACGCGCCGTGTCTGATACCAGCATAGGCACTTTTACAAATCCTTCGCGGGTACCAACCTTATCAGCGGGCTCCCATGATTCAATGATGGAGAAACCACTTTTATTAACTGCTTCATGTATATCGCCATAGGCGCCGTTTTCATAGTTGAGCGGATCTGCCGCGCGGGGCAGTTTCACTGATGATAAATGTTTGGGCGCCGCTGCGCTAAAATCCTCTTCCAGTAATCGTTTGATCGCATTAAAATATAACTGCTGCCCAAAAGGAGAAGGATGCAGATCTTTGAAATCGTCTTTCCAGGTAAACTCACGGGCATCTATGCGGGTAGTAATTTCTTTGGCGAGATTGATAAACGGCAGATGGTATTTCCTGGCAAGATCTTCATGCACCTGTACCTCTACCGGCACTTTACCGGCATGATAATCGGCCATCTTGTCCTCATCCACAAAAGCCATCAGCACAATATTCACCTGTGGATTGGCTTTCAGTGCATGACGGATAATCCCTTCCATAGCCCTGCGTTGCGTTACTTCATTGGTACCGTTCACCCGGTCGTTTACGGCGGCTTCCAGGAATAGCAGGTCGGTTTTCCCTTTGCCTGATACATCCTGTTCGAACCGGAACGCATGTGGCAGGCTGCCAAGCGAGGGAATCCCGGCATTGATAAAACGGAAGTCCGTAGCCGGGTACGCAGCGGTGAGATAGTCGCACACCTTACCGCGCCAGCCTTCCATATTGGTGATAGAGCCACCCATGAAAGTGATGGTAGCCTTTCTATCCGTTTTGATATGATACCTTGCATTATCGAGACGGCCATAACGGGTGATAAATTGCTCCTGCGCCAGCGCACTAACGGTAACGGATATACTCAATAATAACCCTGCTAATTTCCTGATCATATTTTCGTTGGTTGTATCTCTTTTATTACCCCGTTGATTCTTACTTTTACTTTATGCGTAGCGGCGCCGCGTATTTTATAATTGGTAACGAGACCATTTTTCCAGGTCATGTCTACGGTATAGTTGCCTCGTGCCTTCAGTCCCTTTACCGTACCGGATGCCTTCCAGGCATCGGGCAGTGCCGGCAATAAATCGATAAAGCCTGCATGACTTTGCAGCAGCATTTCCGCCAGTCCGGCTGCGCCGCCGAAGTTGCCGTCTATCTGGAACGGAGGCCCCGCAGAAAACAGGTTTGGATAAATGCCTCCACCGGCGCCGTAGTTGATGTCTGTATTGTAAGTGGGCTTGATCAATCCGGCAAACAATTTAAACGCGCGGTTGCCATCGTGCAGTCGTGCCCAGAATAACAGCTTATAAGCAATAGACCAGCTGGGGCCATCATCCCCTCTCACTTCCAGCGTTTGTTTGCAGGCTTCGGCCAGTTCCGGCGTGGCTTCCGGTGTAATCAGCGAGGCCGGGTACAATCCGTATAAATGTGAAATATGGCGGTGCGTGGGTTCTGTCTCTTTGTATTCTTCCAGCCACTCCATCAGTCGTCCGTCTTTACCTATCCTGCCTGCGGGCGGCAGCTGTTTTAGTTTCTCTGACAGCGTAGTAGTGAATGCAGCATCCTTACCGAGTATTTGGGCAGCGGTGATCACATTCATAAACAGCTCGCGGATGATCTGGTTATCAATGGTAGGTCCGTTGCAGATGCTAGCAGTTTGACCATTGGGCAGATAAAAAGAATTTTCCGGAGAAGAAGAAGGAGAAGTAACGAGCCATCCGGTTTTATCATCCTTTACCAGGATGCTGCTGTAAAATTCAGCAGAGCCTTTTAACACCGGGTATATATCTTCCAGGTACTTTTTATCATTGGTAAAAGCATAATGCTCCCAAAGGTTGTTACACAACCATCCGGACCCTGATTTGGTAACGCCCCACGATGCGCTTTCCCCTGGCTCTGTAAAGCCCCATATATTGGTAATCACATGCGCTACCCATCCTTCTGCATTATAATAAGCTTTGGCGGTTCTTTCACCGGGCTTCACCAGTCCGTGTACCAACTCCGCCAGTGGCAGGTTAAGTTCCGGCAGGTTGCTCACTTCCACCGGCCAGTGGTTCATCTGCACGTTTACGTCGAGGTGGTAATCGCCATTCCAGGGCGTCTGGATCTGGTTAGCCCACAGCCCTTGTAAATTAGGCGGCAGCAAACCCACGCGGGTGCTGCTGATGCTCAGGTAACGGCCATATTGATAAAACAATACGGGCAATCCATTGTCGGCCGCAGGCGCCTTGTGAAAATTGATGAGCCGCTGATCAGTAGGCGCCTGGTCCGCACTGGCGCCGCCCAGCTCCATACTAACGCGGTTGAATAAACGCTGATAGGCGGCTATATGCTGTTGCTTCTGCTGCGCATAACCTTTACGCATGGCTGCAGCGAGCAGTTGTTTCGTTTGTTCCCGGTAACCGGGGTTCCTGAAATCGGTAGCGGTGGATACATACAGGATTACTTCCGTGGCATCTTTAATAACCAGTGTATCCTTGTCCGTTAGCAGCTGACCACCTTTCAGTTTTGCCTGTACCCTGGTCAGGTATTTCATACCAGGATTGGCAGTGCCGCTTTTCAATTCACCGGACATTTGCAGTTCCTGTCCTTCAGTGCGGATGGCGGCCCTTTCCGGGCGACTGATACCAACCCGCATATTAAGCTGGCCGCCTTTGCCGGCCGTTAAACGGATCACGCCCACATCGCCGTTAAAGTCTGTAAAGTATTCGCGCGTATAGGCGACCCCGTTAATGGTATAGGCAGTAGTGGCCACCGCTTCATTCAACGACAAGGCCCTTTCATAACGGGCAGGGCTATCCGCTTTGGGATAGCTGAACTGCAACGATAATTCGCCCAGCATCTGGAAACATCCGAAAGGAACATCCCCGGAACCTTTGCCGGTACATACAAATGATTTATCCATCAGCGCCTGGGCCTCATTATTCTTTCCTTCGGTCAGCAGCTGCCGGATAGCGGGCAGTTGTTTGTAGGCATCGTAATTATTGGCGTCTTGTGGTGCGCCGGACCAAAGCGTGATATCATTTAAAACTATCTTCTCCCGGGTAATTCCGCCATCCGGCATCATGCCCAGGCGGCCATTCCCAAGTGGCACAGTTTCCTCCCAAACCTTTGCCGGCTTGTTATACCAAAGCCGTAATGGTTGCTGCTGTGCTGCAGCTGTACCGGCCATCAACAGGATGCCGGCTATTGCAATATGCCTGAAAGAAAAAGGTTGCTGATCCATGTTTTACGGATAACGTTTTTGATGTAACAGGCAGGTACGCCTGTTATGTATTAATAATCTCCGACTGTGGCAGACCATAGGTATATGACCTCTTCCGTGGAATTTGTATGCCGTCAAAATTAACGGCAACGGCGCAACAACTCTCCCTGAAAATTGACTAAAACAGACACTATATTGACTTAATAAGGCATTTATTATTTATTCCTCACCAACGCCCGGATCTTTAAACAGGTAGGTATGGTAGCAAGATAACCGTTGCTGGCAATAAAAGTGAAGATGAAACCCGTGCGCTTTTTATCGCGGTTTACCCACGGATGGCTGCCAAAGGCGCCTGGGCTGCTGTTTTCAATCAGCGCGCCACCGGGAGCGGTAACATCTCTCCAGTTGCCTGTGCCGTAGAAATCTTTTGTATTGAGCAGTGCAGCGGGGTAAGGGGAATAAGTGACGGTAACATGGGCCGTCTGGCTTTCCTCCATCACTGCTACCGCGGCTTCGCTGAGCACACGGATGCCATTGGCGGCTACGCCTTTGTTCATAATCATGTCGAGGAAGCGGATATAATCGTCCGGTGTACTCCGCGCACCGCCGCCAATCTGCGGATTGGCCGTGAGTCCGAAATCGGTGCTGGTCATGCCACAGGGCGTAAATATTTTATCCGCGGCCAGGGCGCTCCAGCTTTTACCGGAGGCCACTTCACAAATGCGGCCGGCAACCTGCATACTTACGCCGCCATAATAAAAGGTGGTGCCGGGCCGGTTTAACAGCGCCACATTCCGGGCAATACCATCTGCCGCCTGTGTGAGCGTGATCAGTACATTGGACTCATATCCCTGGGAAGAATTTCCGGGGAAACCGGATGTATGGGAGAAGAGTTGGGCGATAGTGATATCTCCCTTATGATAAGTAGTAAAAACGGGCAGATATTTTCCAACACTATCGGTGAGCTTTATTTTTCCTTCATCTACCAGGCTCATGACCACTGCCGCCGATAACCATTTTGAACAGGAGGCAATGAGCTGGCGCGTGCTGCCGGTATAGCCGCCAAATCCTTTGGCATATACGGTTTTGCCATTTTCATGAATCACTGCATAACATTTGCCATCAAAAGCAACAGGTACAGAATCGTTCAGCACCTGGTCCACATCACTATAACCGGTGGCGATAATGGTTTGGGATTCACTTTTACTGCATCCAGCGAATAGAAAAATAGCGATAATAGCGGACAGGGAGTTCCGGAAGAAATCATTCATGTGACAGTTGTATTCAGTTGTAAGCTAAGAAATAATGTAAACTTATTCAACGTCCTCTTTTTAAATTATATTGCAGGCGTTATGAAATACGCCAATATTTTATTTGACCTCGACGGTACACTTACAGATCCTAAAACCGGTATTACCAAATCTGTTCAGTATGCGTTGGCAAAAGCGGGTATTGCCGAGCCGGACCTTCAAAAGCTGCTTCCGTTTATTGGTCCGCCCCTGCAGCAGTCGTTCATCGAATATTATGGCTTTACAGAATCGCAGGCATGGGAAGCGGTGGGCGCTTACCGGGAGTACTTCAAAGTGACTGGTATTTATGAAAACGAGCAGTATGCGGGCATTCCGGAATTACTCACGGCGCTGCGGTCACAGGGCCGACGGTTGTTTGTTGCCACCTCCAAGCCAAAAGTATTTGCCGATATCGTGATCCGGCACTTTCACCTGGAGCCTTATTTTACAGCGGTATATGGCAGTGAACTGGATGGCACACGGGCCGACAAGGCGGAACTGATCCGCTATGTGATGTCCGAACAACAATTGAGCGCCGGCGACACCGTTATGGTGGGCGATCGTAAGCACGACATTATAGGCGCACAAAAAAACCAGCTGCCGGCCATTGCAGTTGGCTACGGTTACGGCAGTACGCAGGAACTACAGGATGCCTCTCCCGATTATATCTTTAATACGGTGAACGAATTACACGCAGGATTTCCCTGACCAGTTACCCTAATACGGCTCCGGGTGAAAAAAAATCAGCCCTAATTTGTTTATTAGCCCTTTATTAATGCACTGATTAGTGCCTCTCTCCTTAATTGCACCAGAAAACTTCCACGTTTCATTATCCATAGCCCGGCATTGTTCTAAGAAAACCACGGTAGCAAATCCGATAGTAATTCCTAATCATCATCAATTGTTCCACACATGAAAAACAAGTTGCATCTTCTCTTCGCAACCCTTGTTGCATTGTCTGTTGGCTGCTCCAAAAAAGAGGCCGTCAATTCACTCCAGTCGCCCGATGGCAAAAAATCAGGCATCAGCGCACTGGGCTCTCCTGTTGGCGACGTAGTCGGCAAAATCACGGTAGGCTACCAGGGCTGGTTTGCCGCCAATGGCGATGGCTCCCCCATCAATGCCTGGTGGCATTGGACACAGAACTGGAGCGCGTCGCCCTCTGCCACGAATAATGGTATTAAGTCCTGGCCCGATGTAAGGGATTACAGCAGCACCTACCAAACCGCCTGGGCAAACCTCGGCAATGGTCAACCCGCGAAACTGTTCTCTTCTTTCAACGACCAAACCGTCAACACCCACTTCGGGTGGATGGAGCAAAACGGTATCGACGCCGCCGCATTGCAGCGTTTTAACCCAAATGGCGCCGAAGGACCGGTACGCGACGCCATTACCGCCAAAGTGAAAACTGCTGCGGAAAATTATGGCCGCAAGTTTTACATCATGTATGATGTCAGTGGCTGGACCAACATGCAATCGGAGATTAAAACCGACTGGACCACCAAGATGTCGGCCTACACCTCCTCTTCCGCTTACGCCAAACAAAATGGCAAGCCGGTGGTGTGTATCTGGGGCTTTGGCTTCAACGACTCCAATCACCCGTGGTCTGCCGCCGTATGCCTGGATGTGATCAACTGGTTCAAAAACCAGGGCTGCTATGTAATCGGCGGCGTACCCACGCACTGGCGTACCGAAACCAGCGATTCCAGACCCGGCTTCCTGGCCACCTACAGCGCGCTGAATATGATTTCACCGTGGATGGTAGGCAGGATCGGTAATGTCGCTGATGTGGATAATTTCTACACCAATGTAAACACACCGGACCAGGCGTATTGCAATAACAATGGGATCGACTACCAGCCCTGCGTACTACCGGGTGATTTACAGGAACACCAACGCGCGCATGGCGACTTCATGTGGCGCCAGTTTTATAACATGGTACGGGTAGGCGCCCAGGGCATTTACATCTCCATGTTCGACGAGTACAACGAAGGGAACCAGATTGCCAAAACAGCAGAAAACGCCTCCTTTATTCCAGCGGGCTCCAACTTTGTGACCCTGGATGAAGATGGCGTGGTTTGCTCCGCGGATTACTACCTGCGCCTGACCGGCGACGGCGGGAAAATGCTGAAGGGACAAATCGGCTTAACGGCTACCCGTCCTACCGCGCCTGTGGCGGGCGACGGTGGCGGCGCTCCCATCGGGCAAACCATCACCCTTAAAAGCTCCGATAACCTGTACGTGTGCAGCGAAAACGGCACACAAGCCATGAATGCCAACCGCACCGCGGCCCAGGGATGGGAACAGTTTTCCGTGGTAAGCGCCGGCAGCGGTAAAGTAGCAATGGTAAACGGCGGCTTTTATGTATGTTCAGAGAATGGTACCCAGGCCATGAACTGTAACCGTACTACTATTGGTCCGTGGGAACAGTTCGACTGGATCAGCAACAGCGACGGCACCATTTCACTCAGGGGCAGCAATGGCAGCTATGTTTCCAGCGAAGGCGGTACACAGCCTATGACCTGCAACCGTACTACTATCGGGGCTACTGAAAAGTTCAGGGTAAACCAGTAATTATTCCCCTCTTTTAATATTTGGTTATTTGGATATGGCGTTACATCATGCCGGGCTATCACAACAAAATATCCAAATAACCAAATAAAAAAAACAAACAAATAGCCCTAATTTTAGCCCCGGTAATCAACTAGTATATCGAATGAATGAACGACCCGGTGATGTATTGATCAGCATAATTATCGCAACATATAATGCCGGTCAGCACCTCAGAGAATGCCTGCAATCTGTTAAGGAACAGACTGTGAAAGGAATTGAGGTAGTGATTGTAGATGGAGACAGCACAGATAATACCCTGGCTATTGTACAGGAATCCGGGCTGGAGCTGGTGAAATGGGTGAGTGAACCGGATAAGGGCATCTATGACGCGCTCAATAAAGGCATCGGGATGGCAAGCGGAAACTGGTTATATTTCCTGGGCAGCGACGACCGTCTCCTGCCGGGTTTCAGTGAACTCTCCTCACATCTCAGCGATGGCCACACTGTTTACTATGGCAACAGCACCGGGTTCAACACAAACGGCCCCGTTGAATATCCGCTTTTACAGGGCAGCTTCAGCGAATACCGGCTTGCCAAGTATTGTATGAACCATCAATCCATTATTTACCCGAAAAGCGTTTTCCGGAAATATTCCTACGATCTGCAATATAAAGTACTGGCTGATTACGCACTTAACCTCCTCGTTTGGGGCGACCGCAGTTTTAAGAAGCAGCATTATCCCGTTGCCATTGTATTGTATAACATGACCGGGTTTTCCTCGGACAATAAAGACAGGCAATTTTTAAAAGATAAATTACAGCTGATCCGCAGGGGAATGGGCTGGTGGATGTATGTGCGTATGCTGGTGAAACGTTACAAGAAAAAACTGCTGCGCGAAGAAGACCTCTGGGCGCCGTAACCGTTAGTGTTGTTCCTGCCTGATTTTTCTACCGTTATCTGCTAAGTATGAAACTCTCTATAGATGTTGTAATGCCGTCCTTCCGGCTGGAGGAAAAATATGTGCTTCCCGTGCTTCGCTTGCCGAGACCGGATAATGTTGTCATTAAGTTTTACCTGATGGCAGATAATCCGGACATAGTGCCTGCTGAAAGTATCCGGGCACTGGCAGATAACAACCATGTATTTCTTTATATCAATGAAAAAAACCTGGGTGCTTCCGGCGCCCGGAACCGGGGCATATCCGTTTCAAAAGGCGACTGGATCCTGTTCCTGGACGATGATGTTACCGTAACAGATGATTTGTTGTTCAGGTATGCCGCTGCTGCCGCAGAACATCCGGATGAAATTGGATTCATTGGTCTTATTCATTTTCCACCGCCACCCGGTGATTTTGCCAGGGCGCTGATGGCCAACGGCAATGTAAATATCTTTTCTGTGGCAGCGAATAAGCCTTCGTTTACCTGGGGCGCCACCGCGAATATCATGGTGAAAAGAAGTGCGGTGGGTGATGTGCGCTTTTCCTGCGATTACCCCAAAGCTGGTGGTGGTGAAGATGTTGATTTCTTCCTGCATGTGCGCGACAGAAATAACGGGCAAAATTTCAGATCATTGCCGGAAGCTGCCGTTACCCATCCCTGGTGGGATGATGGCCGTGCTAATTACAAACGGCCCTACCGGTATGGAATTGGCAACAGCCGTTTGGGCAAGTACAATCCAACTTATACCTACCGCAATTTGCTTAATACCCCCGAAACAATATTGTTTTGCGGCATTACAGCACTGGTGCTGTTGTTTACGGCTCCTGGCTGGATCATCCCTGTGTTGCTGTTTGCTGCAGGTAGCTTACCTGTAGAACTCGCGGCAACGGCGGTGATGATCAAAAAACGTTTCCCGGGCAGCTCCTTTGGAGTGATGTTTCATGTTACCATCCTGAAGCTGGTAAACGATGCCGGGGAGCTGTGGGGAAAACTCGCCCACGGAGAATTCTCCAGGATCACTGAACGCTTTGATGATACCGGCTCCATTAAAAAGAATACCTTTTTCAAAACCAATACTTACAAAATAGTAAAGTGGGTATTATATCTCCTGTTGTTCACGCTGCTCATTATTATCTGGCGTAAGCCCTGATCTGCAGGGACGATGGATTTGGCAGGGTTACCTCCACGCCTGTTTTCTTCAGCAGTCCGCTTTTCAGATCTCTTTTAAAAACAACAATATTCCCTGTTTTCTGATTTGCCACCAGTAAAAACTTACCTGTAGGATCAATCACAAAGTTCCGCGGGTGTTTACCCTGTGTGGATTCCACGCCTATTTGCTTCAACCGCCCGTTCTGCTGGTTAATGGAATAGATAAATATGCTGTTGGCGTCTTCCCTGGTGGAGGCATACAGGAAGTGGCCATCGGGTGAGATATGGATATCGGCGCCGCCAAAATCGGCCTGGGAGGTTGCCAGGCGGGCATCTACCCGCTGGAGGCTATCCAGTTTACCGGCGTGGTACTGATACGCCGTAACAGTGCCGCTGATTTCTTCAATGCAGTAAGCCATTGGCAGCCTGGGATGAAACGTGATATGCCGGGGACCGCTGCCGGGAGTGGTGCGCGTGAACGGCGGATTAGCCGGCTGTAAAGGCTCTGCCGCATCCGGCGCCAGTTGGTAGGCATGGATCTTATCTGCACCCAGATCAGGGAAAAAAGCATACTGACCATCCGGAGAAAAAACCGCCGCGTGGATGTGTGAGCTGAGTTGCCGGCTTCGTACAATGCTGCTGTCTTTAAAAGCAATGGTTTGTTTGGCAGGGGCTATATGTCCGCTGCCGGTGAGTGGGAAAATGGACAGGCTGCCGCCGCTGTAATTGGCGCAGATGAGCCATTTGCCTGTTGGGTCTACTCCTACATATGCGGGGTTATCGCCGCCGCTGTCCTGCCGGTCGAGCAGCGTTACCGTTTCTTTCACGCTGTCGAAAGCGAAACTGCTGACGCCACCCACATTAGGCGTTTGGGCTTCAGAGCAGGCGTAAATATATTTCCCATCGGGCGATAACGTAAGAAAAGAGGGATTGAGAATGCCTTTGGTGGCAGATACCTGCTGCAATGCACCGGTCTGGTAGTTGAACCGGAACAGGTATACGCCGTCTTTGTCCTTGTCGCGGTTATAACTTCCCACGAATAGATAGTATTGCTGTGCATGTGCAACAAAACCGCTGAAAAGCGTAATACCGAAGGCAAAGAATAATTTACGTAACAATGTGATGATGATTTAAGCATGAAGATATCCTCTAAGATAATTATCTCCCGAAAAAAAACGGGAAAATGTATACGACCACCTATCGCCTTCGGCGATTTTAAATTGTCTTGGAGCAGGATTACACTGATTATATTGATTTTTTGGATTTTTGAAATGATTAAGGGAGATATAAGCGAATATTTCCGCTTATATCTCCCTTAATCTATTAAATCAAATATGATCAAATCCTTGTAATCATTATAATCAGTGTAATCCTGCTCCAAGACAATTTAAAATCGCCGAAGGCGATCCCTCCGCTCACCTTGCAATGAGTTCTTATTTTAAAAGATTTTGTAAGGAAACGACGGTTCATCCGTCCAACAGCATAGCCGTCTTTATTACGGATTTAAAGCGGTAATTTTAGGTTATCGTATTATTCACCAGTATTTTTTTGTGAGATGAGAATAATATTTCTTTTAACACTGATCCTGGCCACACAGATTGCCTGCCATAGCCAGAACAGCAACAGTAAACAAGCGCCAGTGAAAAATCCTTACTATTCCAGAACGGATACACGGAAACTGCATATTACCAACGCTGAATGGAAAAGAATACTGCCGCCCGACCTTTATGCCGTAGCCAGGGAAAATGCTACCGAACGGGCATTTACAGGCAAATACTGGGATTCCGACGTAAAAGGCAGTTACTATTGTGCGGTTTGCGGCAATCCCCTGTTCAGATCAGACGCTAAATTCGCCAGCAGCTGCGGGTGGCCCAGTTTTTTTGAACCACTCAAAGCCAACAGCGTGATCTACAAGGAAGATAATTCCTTCGGTATGCAACGGACGGAAGTGATCTGCGAACGTTGCGGTTCCCACCTCGGGCATATCTTTGATGATGGCCCTCCTCCTACGCATAAGCGGTTTTGCATGAATTCCGTATCGCTGGACTTTGAACCGGATCCCGGCGCGCATTAAACGGGGATTCACTCCAGGAAATGATCCAGGAAGGCTTCGCCAAACGCGGAAGCCCTCAGCGTTTTGTTTAAATTACGCCGGAAAGGATTAAACATCCCAATGCCCGGCAAGGGTTTCACCAGGTGATAAAAAGGCCGGCTCAAATCCTGCGAGTTAGCCAGGATAATAAATGTCAGGTCCCGCTCCGGGATCTTCACAAACAGGGCGGAAAAGCCGGTCCACCAGCCGGTATGCCATATTACCTTTACGCCTTTGTAGTACTTTACATACCATCCCAGTGCGTACCGGATGGTTTTACCTTTGGGGGTAACATAAGGCGTAAACACTTTCTCCCAGGTATTATCTGCCAGGAACATTTTCTTATCAATGGCGGTGGAGTAAACCGCCAGATCGGCCACATTGCTCATAATGCCCGCCGCCGGACCAAAACCATATGAAAAGGTAATGGGCTGCAACTGCTTGTTTTTCCAGTCGTACGGTTTGGCTACCCGCTGCATAAACGCCGCTTTATCATAACCGGTTAATGCAAAGTTGACACTATCATCAGTACTGGGCACGGTATTTTTCAGCGACAGCGGCACAATAATCTGTTCCATCAGCAATTCCCCGAAGCTATGCCCGGACGATTGCGCGATTACCTTCCCCAGTTGATTATACCAGCTGCCGTTGTAGCGGAATACGTAGCCGGGTTTATAGCTGTTAAACATGCTGCCCATAGCGGTATGTGTGAGCAGGTGCTTTACTTTGATCCGTGGATCGCTGCCCCAGCGGGCGCCCAGGTTGATCCCGTATTTACCGATAGGATCATCCAGGCTTACCTTCCCGGCCTGTACCTGCTGCATGAGAATAATGGAGCCAAACGTTTTGGTAACGGAAGCCACCTGGTAAACGGTGTTTTCGTCGGGCACGGTTTGTTTTTCCAGGTCGGCATAGCCGAAGCCTTTTTTCCAAACCAGTTTTTGATCATTTACCACGCCCACAGAAATACCGGGGATGTGATATTTTTCCCGGAGATGTTCCAGTTTCTTTTCAAAACGGGTCATTTCTGCAGCATTCCAAACTGCATCACGGGAGGTGACCGGCGCATTGTTTCTGACCGGCCGGCTGGTGCGGCAGGCAAATAAAAATAAGGCGATCATCAAAAAGGAGAAAGTGGAGCGATGTACCATCCGGGTTATTTATTTTGATGGCAAAGCTCTCTGTTTACCGCGTTGCCACCTACTCATATCCGGATTTGAGACATATTAAAGCGCTGATTTCTGCGCTTCGGGGGCGCTTTTCCTGAATTCGGATGGCGACATGCCGGTAAGCTGCTTAAACACCCGCTGGAAAGTAGCCGGTGAAGAAAAGCCGCAATCATATGCGATGCCCGTGAAGGTAAGCTGATCGGCATCCTCCTGTAACAATTTTTCCTTGAACAGGCTAACACGGTAGCCGTTTACGTACTCATTAAAATTTTTATGCAGATGCTGGTTCAGCACCGCAGAAATAGATTTTGGCGGTAAACCGGTATGCTGCGCCACCATTTGCAGGGTAAGTGCGGCATTCAAAAACAGCTGATCTTCCTCCATTGCTTTTTTCAGCAACATTACTGCGGGTGTTGTAGTAGATTCCGGCAATATGGTTTCCGCTTTTCTAGCGGTTGCCAGTTCCTGGAAGGAAATAATATACCCTTTAATCCCCAGCCAGTAGATCAGGAAAGTAATGGGCACATAAATAGGATACCAGTCAAATTTATCGAGTATCACATCGGTATAACGGGGAATAATATACGGCACCAGGTATACCAGCCAGATAACAAGGAAGCCGGCAAACATCCAGGTGAGCTGTTGCAGCCAGCGCAACCCCGCGCCGGGTGGGTGACTGCGTTTATATGCCGCCAGGAATTTAAAAGATAACCCCGTATAAGCAGCCAGCGACATCCATCGCGGAATGTCTGAATATACATTGTAGGCGTCTATAAAGATGCCCCACGGCTGCGGGTTATTCTTCAATACGCCCGCCAGCACGCCCACCACAAAAACATTAGCCGCAACCGGTGCTCCCAGGTCGATGACCACCGGCCAGAAGTGCCGCCGCCGTTGCGGGGTGAGTTTAAATTCACGATCGCAAAAAGATTGTATGTAGAAATACATCAGCGGCCCCACCGGCATTACCACAATGAGCGGTAGTAACTGCGACAGTAAGTTGAGCCACGGAGAGTTAAACCAATGATAATAAGCGCCACATAAACAAAAACCGGCCATGCTGAGCAGGAAGATCAACGCCGCTAAAAAACGGTTTGCCGCCCGTTTCCTGGTGGAAAAAAACAGCAGTCCGCTTACGATAAAACCCTGGACTACGCCCAGTAAAATAATAGTTTGGAATAAACGCTCCATAATATCAATTCCCCGGCAAAATAAGATAAAATATTTACCCTTTGGAGCAGTGGCCCCGCTAGAAAAATTTCTCTATGGTGAGGCCGTAATTCATCAGCAGGTTTTCGCGCTCAGTACGGTTTAATTTATTGTAGGTCATGGCAGCGGTGATAGCCAGCCAGGAACGGAGTTTCACGGAAAGGGAATTATTGCATTTAATGATATAGTCGTTTCCGTGAGACAGCGAGTTTTGCAGGTAATTGGAGCCTTCCAGCACAATCACATCTTTAATCACCCATTTATAATACACCCGGAAGGAATTCCGGAAAGTATGATACACGTCGGGGATGGTGTCGTGCAGGAAAAGATCGCTGTTTTCAAACAGGAGTCCGTCGCTCAGGTTGAGGGTGGCGTTCTTCCGTTTAATGACGTCATATGCCGCGCCGCCGCCGCCCTGGAAGCGATCGTTGATCTTTAAGGAATAACTTTTATCATAGTTGGCCAATCCCCAGAAATACACTTTCTTTTCTCCCCGGTAAATATTAAAATCCATCGCGGTAGAAACATCGTTATTGGTAACGCTATGGTCCTGTTTTCCATATACGTAACTGGCGCCCATATTCAGGGTCATCTTCTTTTTACTGATCTTAAAGCCCACGTTATTATTGAGCAGGAAAGAGTTGCCGTCATTGGTCCTGTTCACCGAACCCGTTGAAGCGTATTTAATGTAGTAATGCACCGAGTCGCTGAACTGGGCGCTGGAACTTAAGCCGTAAAATAATACCATCCATAGTAAAACTAATCTCTTCATGATCACTTGCTTAGGTGTTATAATAATGCGTTTCGGGCGCCGCAATTAACGTGCCTGAACATTCAACAGCTATTATTATAAAAAACAACTTTTTTTAAAGATCTTAGTCCATTATACTGCCGGCGCATATTTTCCGGGCAGTGCATTTTGCTAAAACCACGTAAACAGTATACAAATATGTCATCAAGAAGAAATTTCCTGCTTCAAACGGCGTTGGGCATGGCAGCCACTACTATGGCGCCTTTCACTGTTGCTGCAACTGCCGGCAGCCCGGCAAAAAAAGCACTGCTGCCCATCGGGATGGCGGGCTATACCTTTGCCAAATTTGATCTCGACCAGGCCATCGCCATGATGAACCGGGTGAATATCAAAAACATCTCTATAAAAGATATCCATCTTCCCCTAAACAGTTCTCCGGAAAAAATAAAGGAAGTGCTGGGTAAATTTTCCGCAGCGGGTATTAGCGTATACGCCGTAGGCGTTATTTACATGAAAACAGAAAAAGCAGTAGATGAAGCTTTCGCTTACGCCAAACGTGTAGGCGTTCCGTTAATTGTAGGCGTGCCTAACCCGGAACTGCTGGACTACACCGAGAAAAAGATCAAGGAGTATAATATCCGCCTGGCCGTACATAACCACGGTCCGGAAGACAAGCTGTATCCCGGCCCAAAGAACGCATACGATCTTATTAAAAACAGGGACGAGCGCCTGGGCCTCTGCCTGGATATAGGTCATGCCGCACGCGCCGGGGAAGATCCTTCCAAAGCCATCCTGGCTTATAGAAACAGGATCTTCGATCTGCACATCAAAGATATTTCAGCAGCAGTCAAAGATGGCAAAGCCATTGAACTGGGACGGGGCGCCATTAATTTCAAAAAGCTGGTAACGGCGCTGGAGAAAATTAATTATGCAGGCGTGTGCAGCCTGGAGTTTGAAAAAGATATGAGTGATCCGCTGCCGGGCATTGCCGAATCCGCCGGATTTTTCAGGGGTGTGATCAGTACGGTTAACAGCTGAAAGCTTGTTTGTCCTGCCATCATTTAGCTTAATTCATACGATATGCGTTATTCCGTTCCGTCCTCCTCCAGGAGCATTATTGAAACTATTCTTGTATTACTTTTATTCCTCGCACTGCTTATAGCATTGTACGACGTGCTGAAGGTATTTTTTGGCGTATTTACCTTTGCACTTATCTTCTTTGCCTCTTTCAATCAATTTTATGAATGGCTGTGCAAATTGCTGCATCAACGGCGAAAGCTGGCTGCCATCCTGTATACGGTGGTGTTGCTGATTATTGTGGCCATCCCTTTTGCCTACATCATTACTGCATTGGGAAAGCATATGAAAGACCTGCTGCATTTTGCTGCAACCATCAATGAGCATGGTGTGCCGCCGCTGCCGGAACAGGTTACTACGCTGCCGGTAGTGGGAGAACCTGTTGCCGCCTTCTGGCAGCAGTTGCAGGAAAACCCCAAAGAAACCCTTACGGGGCACGAGCACCAGCTGAAAATTGTATTGCATCATATCCTGACCGGCGGCGCAGGAATTATCGGCGTATCGTTACAGGTGATACTTGGTATTATTATTTCCGCACTGCTGCTGGCAGGCGGCAATAAAATACTGGACCCGCTGAAGCTAACGCTCCGGCACCTGTTGGGAAAAAGAGACAGTCTTACTTTATTGAGTGCTACCTATAACGCTATCCGTGGGGTTTCCATCGGTGTAATGGGCACGGCATTCATTGCCGCAGTTATTTCCTGGATTGGGTTTGCCATTGCGGGTATTCATTTCAAGGTATTGTTTTGCGCCCTGGTATTTTTCTGTGTGCTGATCCAGGTAGGTCCGCTGGCGGTATGGGTACCTATGATGATATGGGCAGCGATGCAGGGACATACGGGCGCCACGGTTTTTGTTATTGCATATGGCTTGTTTGTGTTGGGAATAGATACGGTACTGAAGCCCATTCTCATTTCAAAGAGCGGGAAGAAGCTGCCTTTCCTGGTGCTTTTTATCGGTGTTATTGGCGGGATGGCCGCCTGGGGTTTTACAGGTATGTTCAAAGGGGCTATTATCCTGTCGGTGTTCTATACGATCTTTAATTCGTGGCTGGAGCGGAAAAAAGGCGACAACCCCGCAGAGCTGTCGCCTTCTCTTTAGAATTTTAAGGTGACGCTTGCCAGGAAGTTCACAGGCTTTTGCGCGATACCATTGGTATCCCAGTATTTTTCATCCAGGAGATTATTGCCTTTCAATGCCAGCCGGTATTTCGGTTGATCATAAAATACGGAAGCGCTCAGCAGGGTATATCCCGGCAAAAGAAAAGTATTGCTGGATTCAAACCAGGAGTCGCTTACATAGTTTCCGCCGGCGCCAAAGCCCAGTCCCTTCATCTTTCCGAAGGACATATGATAGCTTACCCAGATATTGGCTATATCTTTAGGACTGCCCACAATCAGCTTGCCCTGTATAGCGGGAGACGCTTTCGTATACCTGTTCTCGTTATGAGCATAGCCAGCAATGATATTCAGGCCCGTTACCGGGTTAGCCGTCAATTCCAGCTCGTATCCTTTGCTGCGTTGTGTGCCATCCTGGAACATAAACGTTTTTCCATCCACGATCTCCGTGCGGGTAACATTGGTAACATCAATGTTATAATAACTGGCGGAACCGCTTAATTTATTGTCGAACAGCTCCACTTTTACACCGCCTTCCCACTGGTTGCCTTGCTGCGGCTTCAGGTTCAGAATAGTATTATCCGGTTGTACAAGCGGCGCCAGGTTTACAAAACCATTCATATAATTGGCAAACAAAGATACCTTGTCTTTCCACACCTGGTATACTATTCCCAGCTTGGGCGACAAGGAGGTCTGATTATAATCACCGGCATATTTACCGGTAGCCACGGTGTAAGTGCCGCCGGTAGAGAAGCGATCCACACGCAGGCTCAGCATGGTCATCAGCGCCGGGGTGATGTTCAGCACATCAGAAGCATAAACGCTGTAGCTGTTAGACTTTGTACGGGTAGCAGAAAATCCTTTCTGATAAGACAGGTCATCAATCAAATCCGGATTCAGTTCTTTTACCGGCTGATTTATATTCACTACATCGTAGTTCACAGTAACCCGGTTCAGGCTATTATAATTATAGTTGTAGTCGATGCCAATCACCAACCGGTTCCTTAATGACGCAATCCGGAAATCGCCTATGAAATTTTGCTGCAGCTGGATATTACCAAACGTTTCGGGTTTCTGGTTCCTCACGCTGCGCGCCATCGTAGAATCGGTGAGCAGGGTCATGTTGGTCCAGTAAAAATGTTTATAGAAGCCTTCGGAAAACAGGTAATTGGTTTGGGAGGTCCAGGCGTCCGATATTTTGTATTCGATCTGGCCCTGGATGTTGTTGATGCCATTGCTGATATCCGCTCCATTATTGATGTATGAGCGCTTATACCCGGTCTTAAGATCTTTAAAGCTTCTGGCGGTCACATTTTTAAAATCGTTTACGGCATAGGTGCCGGTGGCGAAGTTGCCCCTGGTAATTTCCACATCTACCAGGAATTTCAACCGGTCGTTCACCTGGTAGGAAAAACTGGGAGCAATGGTATAATTTTTAGCATATCCCTGGTCCTGGAAAGAACCTTCCGTTTGCCCTGCGGCATTGAGCCTGAACAGCATGGTATGGTCCTCATTGAGCGGGGTATTGATATCTGCGGTAAAGCGCGCAAACTCGAAGCTCCCGCCTGTGAAGCTTACGTTTCCGCCAAACTGTTCGTACGGTTTTTTGGTCACATAATTATAGAGTCCACCGAAAGTGATGTTGCGGTTGCTGCCAAATAAAGTACCGGAAGGGCCCTTTATTACTTCAATACGTTCCAGGATGGCAGGGTTCAAAGGCACGATGGCGCTTGTAACCATGCCGTTCCGCATACCGGTGGCGTTGGAAAAACCGCGGATGGTCATCCCCTGGGAACCGCCTACGGCGAAGTTGGGCACTGCACCGGGAATATTCCTGTAAATATCCGTACGCTCGGTGATCAGTTGTTCCTGCATCAGGGCCTTGCCTACTGTTTGGTATACCTGCGGGTTTTCCAGGTTCTTCAGCGGAAGACGTGCTACCTGGTCCGTATTCTTATCAACAAATTTATTGCGGTTGGTATTAATAACAATTTCCCGCAGTTGTGTATCAGACAGTTCCAGCCGGAGGGATACGTTTGTGGTCTGGCCCTTCTCCACGGTTACGTTTTGTGTGAGCGTTTGGTATCCGATCAGTGAAATTTCCAGTTGCCAGGCGCCGGCAGGTACGCGGTGAATGGTAAATGTGCCATCATTCCCGGTGATGGCATTTCTTGATGTTCCTTTTATCACCACGGTTACCGAGGCGGCGGTTTGGTTATCGCTGGTGGTTATTATTCCTTTAATAGTACCGAAATCAGTTTCTGTATCGGAGAAAGCATACAGCGGCAGTAATAAAATCAGGCAGTACAGCAGTTTCTTCATGGTTGGATGCGAAATTTTTTGCAAAAATAGAACAAGGAAAACGGCATCGTTTTAACATTCCGGAAAAATATCTGCATGAAAAGAAAATTTTGATATTAGCTTAGCGGGCAAAGATCCCTTACATGAAAATTAAGCTTATCAGAAAATTCCTGGAATACGTTTACAATAATTATGTGGGCAATTTTTTAGGATTCGTTATCGGCATGGCGTCTACCCGCCTGGTATCCCACTACTTTACCACCCGCAGCATCCGGAATTTATGGGGACTTACCGCCCATAAAACCGTGGTAGATAAACATACCTACAATACAATGGAATGGACCATCTCTATCGTGATCGGTTTTATTGTGTTTGAAATTGTTTCCAAGTGGCTGAAGAAAAAGCTGAATGAAATATTGCCGAAATATAAATTCACGCAATGGATGGTGGATGCTGAAGAGAAAGGGCCGCCGGCGGTTAATAACAACAGTACTGCCGCATAAAAATGCAGCGGATTTTGTCTTTCTGCCTGATTACACTGATTATACTGATTACCTTGATTTTACTTTTTAGATTTTATAAAGGATTTTAGATGATTTTGGGAGATATAAGCGAAAATATCCGCTTATATCTCCCAAAATCTTTTTAAATCAAAAGTGATCAAATCCCTAAATCAGTATAATCAGTGTAATCAGGCAGAAAGACAAAATCCGCTGCATTAGAACTTATACGTTACGTTTCCGGAAAAACGTCTTGGCATCTGTGGTTCAATGGTGCTCCAGCCTTTGTAGTATTCTTTATTACCGATGTTATCTAGTTTGAAGGCTACATTGAATTTGTTGGTGTTATAAAACAGAGAACCATTTAACACGGTGTAGGATGGTAAAGTGAATACGCCGGTGGTGAGCCTGTTCAGGATCATGTTTTCACTGGCATAGTTACCGCCGAAGCCAATACCAAAGCCTTTCACCGGACCGTTCTGGAATTTGTAGGTTACCCAAAGGTTCGCCAGGTTTTTAGGGCCGGCTTCTTCGGGGCGCCTGTTTTCGTAGTCTTTATTATCTGTTTTCACAAATTTGCTGTCGTTGTAGCTGTAGCCTCCGGTAATGTTCAGCCCTGCTACGGGGTTAGCAACAATTTCAGCTTCCATACCACGGCTGGTTCTTTCTCCGCCTTGTGTATAGCTGCCTGTAGGGCCTCCTCCTACCTGCATGATGATATCTTTCACTTTAATATCATAGTAGCTCACGGAACCGGTGATCATGCCACCTAACAGGTTTACTTTCACACCGCCTTCCATTTGATTGGCCTGTTCAGGACGGAAAGTTTGCCAAACATTATCGCTGGTGCGTTGTCTTGGTGCGCTGTTGGTGAAACCATTCATATAGTTCGCAAAAACGGACAGTGTATTCAGGATGGGCTGGTACACGATACCAAATTTAGGCGACAGGGCGGTTTGTTCGTATTTCTCGTTGGCGCCGGCAGTAAGACCACCATTTTTGAAATGATCTACACGCAAGCTGGCCATTACAGATAAGCTGGGCAGGATATTGAAAACATCCGACACATAAGCGCTATATGTTTCCTGTGTGAGGTTGGAGTTATCTATTGATGAAGCATTCAGCAACGAATCGGTATGTTGTCTGGAGAGGATCCCGTTGTCGTTACCGGCCATATCTACCAGTCCGTTCATTACATACCCCGTGCTGTTGCCTTGTGTCTGACGGCTGAAATAATCCAGTCCGGCTACAACCCTGTTACGGAACTGGCCTATCTTAAAGTCGCCCGTAAAGTTCTGCTGGATATCGGTGGTATTGGTACTACCGTTCTGGTAGCTGATATACCGGGCAAACGTGGGTGAAATATTTGGGAAACCTGGTATGGCTGAAGAAGCTTCATACAGGTAAGAATAATATCCTTCTGATTTGGCGGTTCCTCTTGATACGATGGTTTGTGAGGTCCAGGTATCGGACAATTTATAGATAGCCTGTGCCTGGATGCTGCTGGTAGGCGTTTTGATGCTGAGGTTATTGCTGGTATAAGAGCGTTTGTTATCGTATCCCAGCTCCTGCAGGTTCTTTGCAAACAGCGCGGCGCCGCGGTCGAGGAACAGCATGGTTGGGTTGGTACTTTCCGTAGAAAGGAATTCGGTGCTCAGCATCAGGGTGAGGCGGTCGCTGGCACGGTAAGTAAGCGACGGTGCGATGTAGCGTTTTTTTACGAAGCCTGCATCCTGGAAGCTGTTTTCATCATGATAAGCGCCGGTTACGCGCAGCAGCACTTTGTTATCCTTATCCAGCGGGGTATTGATATCAGCGGTGATGCGGTTGAGGCCATAGCCGCCGCCGGTGTAGCTGATTTCACCGCCGAAGTGGTCGTAAGGTTTTTTGGTAACGGTGTTGATCAAACCGCCGTAGGAAATTACGGAGCTGCCGTACAGCGTACCGGACGGGCCTTTCACTACTTCAATCCTTTCTATGTTGGCTACATCCAGTCCGCCATTAGTTAAGCCTGGCAGGCCGTTTACCAACGTAGGTTGTACCGCGAAGCCACGAAGCGAGAAGTAACCCGCGCCATCGCCGGCACGACCGGTAGATGACCATAGTTTACTGATACCAGGCGCGTTGTTGAGCGCATCTTCGTAGCGGGTTACCACCTGGTCTTTTATCAGTTCGCTGGAGATAACGCTGTATACCTGCGGATTCTCAATATTCTTTAACGGCAGTTTTGCCACATATTCACTGCTTCTTTTAGTGTATTTGTTCCGGGAGGCGGTTACCTCTACTTCATTCAGGTTCTTTTCAGAGATATTCAGCTGAAGATCTACGGTAACGGTTTTATCTTTTTCCACGGTTACCTGCTGACTGGTAGTTTCATATCCTGTGAGCGATACCTGGATAGTATAATTGCCTGGTGTGATGTTGCGGAGTAAATAAGTACCGTTATCGTCTGTGAGGGTTGTTTTTCTGGTACCTTTTAGTGCTACTACCACGCCCGGCGCCGGTTTGTTGTCTGATGTGGTAATGAGCCCTTTGATACTGCCACCGTTCTCTGTTTCTTCGGCGAATGATGTGCCGGATACGATTGTTGTCAGGAATAGTAAGCACCATGCTGTTCTCTTTAAAAATTCCCTTATCATTGATTTCTCCATTGTCTGTTTCCTTAAAATTTGCAGGTGCAAAGTTCGGGACAGATGATATGCGGAGGCAGACGGATACGGAATTTGATTTACGCAATCGGGAAAAAATTATTTTGTAAGCAGGAGTCTGACTAAAGTGATGCAACTAACAGGCTTCTAATGCAGGAATACGTTTAGGCAAAGTAACAAAAAAAGTTGTTCCGCTGCCAGGCATGCTTTCAAACCAGATGCGGCCTTTATGTGCTTCTACAATTTGCCTGGATATGGCCAGTCCCAGCCCGAAAGATTCTTCCCCGGCAGTGCCTCTCCTCTTGGTTTCTGTGAACATCTGAAATATTTTACCTTGCATCTCAGCAGGAATACCAATCCCATTGTCTTTCACAACAATCTCCACTTCGTCCTGTTTTTCCTCCAGCTGTACGCCAATATTAGCTCCGTTGGGGCTGAATTTAATGGCATTGGTGATCAGATTGCTTATTACCCGCCATATCTTTTCCCTATTCACATACGAGGTTATATGGGATGCATGCAAATGAATTTTTTGATTTTTTATTTCTGCTTTGAACTGCAGCAGGTCCACACAATAATGAATCAACTGATACATATCTACTGCTTCTTTTTTTAATTCTTCTACGCGGCTGTTTATCAGTAAAAGATCCGAGGTCAGCTCCAGCGAGTTCTCTCCCGCAGTTTTAATAAGGTTCAGCATCATCTCATCATCCTCAGAGCGCGGCACTTCCTGCAGTAGTAGTGTAGCGATGGAGGTCATAGCGCCAATAGGGCTGCGGAGATCGTGGGCTACTATTCTCATTATCCTTGTGTTTTCGTCCTGGCTTTGCTCCAACACGGAGAGCGTTGTTTGCAGGTTGTTATTCTGCTCGGATATTTTCTGATTCAAACGGTGCAACACCCGGTATTGCCAGTAAATAAAAGCTACCAGCAATGCGCTGATACCGCATATGACGATTAACAGCCAGATTTTCGCTTGTTTGCTATGGTTACTAATTTCCAGTAGTTTATTGTCTTCCTCTACACTATTGTATTTAACATAGTCGCCGATGAAATCTTTCAGGTTTTCGTTTTCTTTTGTAAGCGCGTCTTCCAGTAACTCACGCGCCTGGTCGATCTTTGCGGCATTACCGGTTAAGCGGGTAGCCTCTACGATTGTACGGGACGCCGGTACCATCATATTCATGTAGCCCGATTCTTTTACCAGCTGGTAAGCCTGCTGATAGTATTTCAGCGCACTGTCTGCATTATTCATATGGTAATCACCCAGGAGGGCCAGGCTATTTATTTCGAGGAGTTCCATACTTATAGCCCTGGACCTGTGCAGGGTTTCCTCAATTACGAGTAGAGCTTCGTTCCTGTGGCCTTGCTCAAGCAGGCGGTTTGCCTGTACCTGCATAACAAGAATGCGGACCCATTCCATCTTATACCGGCGGGCAATTGCTAATGATTGGCCCAGGTAATAGCTGATGCTATCATTGCTGAGCAACTGGGTAGACATACAATAATTAACATATAGTAAACCCAGGATACTGTCCTGCTTTAGATGCTGACCTGCCTTCATGGCCTGCCGGAAGAATGATTCAGATTTTATGCTATCAGGTATTGCTGCATACACCAGCGCCATATTCATGAGTACCTGGACAATATTAGAGGTATCGCCCAGTTGCCGGTAACCCGTAAGCGCCCCACTGTACACTGCCAGTGCTTCCCTGTATAATCCTCCACAGCTGAAGGCTGTACCGATAACGTTATCCGCATCTATTGCACCTTTAACATAGTGCAGCCTGCCGGCGAGCGCCTTCGCTTTCATCCCGTAATAAAAACAACTGTCAATACTTTTAGCCTGGTAAAGCAGCCCTACCCGATTCATGCCATCCACCAGTTCGATGCTGTCATGTAGAGACGAAAGCCGCGCCTGTTCTTCCCATATCAAAGCAGACTGGCCATAGGCTTTAGGATATTGGAAGGAAAGTAGTGCGACAAACAGTAGAAATATGGTTAATTTCGTAGATATATCCATGTTATGGGGAAAAAATTCATATATTCAATTTACACTTTTTTAAGTAAATAATTAAGAAGGACTTTCTGCCTATATCCGGGCAGCCAAAAAAAAAGCCACCCCCTTGCGGGAATGACTTTTCTCTTCATCCACTATCTATCTACTTAACTTTTACATTAGGAGCGGGCGCATCATTCCGTACTTCTTCCGTAGCGGTAGCCACCAATGTATCGCCGGCGTTCAGTTCTCCAAACACTTCGGTTTTACCGTTTTCACTGCGACCCGTAGTTACCGGTACCCACTTCGTTTTTTTGTCCTGTATTTTCACCACGAACACGCCGGTGGTGGAATTGAGGACTGCAGAAGAAGGTACCACGAAGTTATTGGCGTTGCCGGTGAGCGGAATGGCTACTTCTGCCACCATACCGGGTAACAATGATTTATCGTTATTGGCCACATCAATTTCAATATGCTGGGAACGGAGCTTGCGGTCCAGTGCGCCTGCAAGGCGGATCACCTTTCCTTTAAACGCTTTATTGTTCAGGGATCTTACTTTAAAAGCCACTTCGCTCTGGTTAGTGAGGTAGCTGGTATAGGCTTCCGGTACACTTACCACCAGCCTGAGTTTCTTTTGCTCCTGTAAGGTGAAGATGGGCATTTCAGAACCCTTTCCGGACGGGCCTACATAAGCGCCGGCGCTTACGTTACGAGCGGTGATCACCCCGCTGAAAGGCGCGCGGATTTCGAGGTAGTTGCGGTTATCGCCTACTTCGCGGTGTGCGGCTTTGGCGGCGTCGAGCTGGGCCAGGTCCGATTTCTGGCGGGCAAAGGCCAGGTCCAGGTCATTCTGCGAAACGGTACCGGGGGTTTTGCTGGTTTCGAGCAGGCGGTCGTAGGTAGCCTTGCTGGACAAATAGATGGCCTCCTGCGACTTTAACCGGGATTCTGCACCGGAGAGTTGTGAGTTGATCTCTGGCGCCTCCATAGTGGCCAGCAGCTGACCGGCGGATACTTCACTGCCCACGTCTACGCTCATCTTCTTAATAAAGCTGCTCACTTTGGCATACAAATCTACCTGCTGGAAAGCGATCAGCTCCCCGGGGATTTGTATGGAAGACGACAAGCTGCCCTGGGTCAGGGAGAAAACTTCAACAGCAGGCGCTGCTGCAATGGCGGATGTTTCTTTCCCCTCTTTGGCGCCGGAGGTACTGCAACTGTACAGTCCCGCGATGGTCACCATTGCTGACAATAAAGGAAATGTAATACGGAAACCGCTGTTCATATAGTATATTTTAATAGAATTAGATAATGGTCAGGCTTTTTCGTCTGATGGGATATAGTGAATACTTTCTTCGTCTCTTGGATGCAGTGATACGCTTTGTGTACCTGCTTTACCTTGTCCCCATGCAAACGCCAGGGGCAAAATAAACAGTGCTGCAAAGGTGGAAGCTATCAGTCCGCCTACTACTGCCCTTCCCAGTGGCGACGACTGATCACCGGCTTCACCCAGTCCGCTGGCCATAGGAATCATACCTACCACCATTGCCAGGGCTGTCATTAAGATAGGCCGCAAACGCAATGCCGCCGCTTCGGTGGCAGACAGGAGCGCATCGCCGTTATGCTTGCGCAGCTGTTCTGCATTCGTGATCAGCAATACCGCGTTGGAAATAGATACCCCTACCGACATGATCATACCCATGTAAGATTGCAGGTTCAGGGTAGAACGGCACAACATCAGCAACACCAGTGATCCCAGCAATACCGCCGGCACAGTGGCCAGTACTACCGCGGATACTTTGAACGACTGGAAGTTGGCCGCCAGCATCAGGAAAATCACCACGATAGCGACCAGCAAGCCACTCTGCAAACTATCCAGCGTATCGGTGAGCGTATTGCTTAACCCGATCAGGTCCACGTTCAGGCCACGCGGCAGCGTACCCAACCCCGCAATGGCTTTCTTTACATCCTTTGCCGCCGAACCAAGATCGGTATTATTCAGGTTAGCCGTTACCGTTAGTGTAGGCATGGCGCCGAGGTTATCTACCTCCCCATAAGTGGTATCAACCGACATGCTGGCCACATCGCTCAGCAACGGACGCGAGTTATTTCTCAGGAGCGGTATTTCACCAATCTGTTCTTTGCTGTTCATCTTACTTTCCGGCACCTGTACCTGTACGTTATAGCTCAACCCGGCTTTTTCATCTACCCATATATTCTTTTCCGTTAACCTGGAAGAAGAAGTAGACGCCACGAGTGAACGGGAGATATCATTCATATCCACGCCCAGCTGCGCTGCCCGGATACGGTCTATATTTACATTGATGGCAGGGTACTTAATGGACTGTCCTATTTGTACGTCGCGGAGGTAAGGCAATTTATTTAATTCGGCGATCAGTTTCTGTGCATATCGCTCACCCAGTTTGCGATCACGACCGGCGAACCTTACTTCAATGGGTGTTGGTGAGCCCTGGCTAAGGATCTTATCCGTTAGTTCTATGGGTTCAAAAGAAAGTTTCATCGTTGGATCAATCGCCTTTGCCTTCTCCCGGATCTTATCTTTTAACTCATCCAGGTTGGTGTGATAATGCTCACTGAGTGATACCTGTAGTACTGCTTCGTGCGGGCCTGCCATCCAGAGGAAGATAGGCGCCGTAGAAAACAGCTGCGGGTGCATGCCAATGTATGCCGAAGTAATGGATACATTTTCTTTTCCCACAATCTGGTTAATACCATCCAGCAATTTGATGGTTTGTTGTTCCGTACGTTCAATACGGGTACCATCCGGTACGCGCATTCTTACCTGGAACTGGCTGCCGTTTACCTTTGGCAGTACATCACGGCCAATGTTGGCGAGCAGTAATACCACGATCCCGCAAACCACCACCAGGTAACCAATCACAATAGGTTTACGGTAAGGCATCATCCTTTTGATAAAGCGCAGGTACCGGTTTCTCAGTTGTTCAAAGCGGCTGATCTTTCCATTGCCGTTAAAATCTCCGCGCTCTACTAATATTTTTTTCTGTTCCCAGGTATCTTTCTCCCCGGAAAGACCAGCAGCCGCAAATTCCTCCGCGTCGGTCATCTCTCCTCCATCTGCTTTCTTGTGATGTTTTACTTTCATCACCCAATTGGCCATAATAGGTACAAATGTTTGTGCAAGGAAGTAAGAGATGACCATGCTGAATCCTATGGCCAGGGCCAGCGGCAGGAACAGGGATCCCGGGATGCCGCCCATTGTAAAGGCCGGCGCAAATACCGCGAGGATACAAAACAGGATCAGTAATTTCGGGAAGGCGATTTCCTGGCAGGCGTCCCAGATAGCCAGCGCTTTGGGTTTCCCCATATCCAGGTGCTGGTGTATATTTTCTATGGTTACCGTACTTTCATCTACCAGGATACCGATGGCCAGCGCCAATCCGCTCAGCGTCATGATATTGATGGTTTGCCCGAACAGGCTCAGGAAAAGTACGGCTGAAATAATGGAGGTAGGAATGGTGAGGATCACGATCATGGCTCCGCGCGGATCGCCCAGGAACAACAGCACCATTAAACCCGTGAGGATAGCGCCGATGGTACCTTCTGTGAGCAAACTTTTTACGGAGTTGATTACGTAGGTCGACTGGTCAAATTCATAGCTCAGTTTCACATCTTCCGGCAACTGGGCCTGCATTTTCGGCAATGATTTTTTCAGGTTCTGCACTACTTCCCAGGTAGAGGCATCCGCGCCTTTGGCGATGCTCAGGTATACCGAGCGGCGGCCGTTTACCAATGCGTAGCCGGCGGTAACATCCGCTCCGTCTTCAACAGTAGCCACATCTCTCAGGTAAAGATTTTGTACATCTCCCTTAAACAAGGGAATATTTTCAAAATCTTTTACGTTACGGATCGTGGTATTGGCGGGCGTGATGTAGTTATTATTCCCGATACGGACGTTACCCGAAGGAGCTGTTTGGTTATTGAGGCGCATGGCTTCCACCAGTTGATCCGGTGTCATATTATGCTGGCGGAGCAGTTCAGGATCGGCTTTGATCACCACGGTACGCATGTTACCACCGAATGGCGTAGAGCCTATCAGCCCCGGAATGGAGGTAAAGGAAGAACGTACATACACGTTCGCCATATCCAGTAATTCGTTGTTGGAGCGTTTATCACTGCTCAATACCAGTTGGCCTACCGGTAAGGTAGAGGCGTCGAAGCGGATAATAAACGGCGGGTTGGAACCCGGCGGGAAGATGGCCTGAATCCTGTTGGAAAAGGCGCTCACTTCAGCGGCAGCCTGCGCCATGTTGGTGCCAGGGTAGAAGTTGATCTTCATCAGCGTAAGCCCCTGGATATTTTTTGTTTCTATACTTTTAACACCATTTACAAACAGGAATATGTTGATGTATTGTTTGGCAAAGAAGGATTCCATTTGTTTGGGAGTATATCCCCCAAAAGGGTGCGACACATAGATTACCGGCATGTCCAGCTTCGGGAAGATGTCAATCTTAATCGTATTGACTGCTTTGATCCCGAAGAAGAACAGGCCGGCAACAAGTACCAGGATGGTAATAGGTTTTTTTAATGCAAAACTGATTAAGTTCATGGTAATGAAGTGTTGATAAATAAAGCCATCAATGGCGTCCGTTTAACGAAAAGCTAATTTTCAAAGATGCTGAAGTCTCCTACTGCGGCGGCTTTCAGCAATAGCGCCTGCCATACATTACTATATGCAATATCCTTGTCTGTTTCTGCCCTGATCAGTGCGTACAGTGCCTGTGTTACATCTACCAGGTTAGTCAGTCCGTTTTTATACAATACTGATTTCTGGAGATAGGCATCTGAGGCGGCTTTCACCTGTACAGGCGATTCCAGGTAGTTATCCAATGCGTTTTTGATTTTTATATCGGAGAGATTCAGCTGTGCGCGGATCTGCTGGTCTGCCAGGTTGTATTCGTCCTGTAAGCCCTGGCTGATGAGCTGTTGCGATCTTACCTGCCGCGAAATGCGGAAGGGCTGCGTGATATTCCAGGTAACGCCTACACCGAACAGGTAGTTGGTGCGGGTAGGTTTTATACCATCCCAGTAGTTATGGGTGAAGTCTGTTTGATCCGTGGCATAGCCATAGCCGAACCCGGAGCCTCTTGTCTGCAATACGCCCACCAGTGTGAACGCCGGGTAATAAAAGGTTTTAGCATACTTTGCCTGTTCATCGCTGAGGGCGATCCTGCTTTGGTACCATTGCAGCAGCGGGTGATTTTCCGGGGAAAATGTTTGCTGCGGCAGTGCCGGGATGCGGGCTACATAAGAGGTGTCCAGAATAAATTCCCGGGGGGTGATGCCCAGCAGTTGCGCCAGTTCATTGCTTTGTGTTTGTTCAAAATCCCTTGCTTTGGTGAGGGCAATTCTGGCGTTGGAGTATTCCGCGTTGGCCTGTGAGGAGTCTACCCCTGCTATCAGTCCGTTTTGCACGCGGGTAACCACTACCCTTCTGATGGTATCTGCACGTTCCAGGTTTTCCTGGTAGGAGCGTGTGAGTTGTTGCGCTGCTACGAGGTTTAAATAAGTGGCCGCCACTTTTATTTTGTGCTTAAAAATCTCCTGTTGCCAGTCTTTATCGTTCTGAGCGGCGGCCGCTAATGCTGTTTTAACTTTCTCCTTTGCCCTGCCGAAAGCGAAGAAATCCCAGTTGATATTAGTAAGGTATAATGCGCCGAAGGCGGCATTCCAGTTCTGATGATCGAGTGGTAAGCCGGAGGAAGCCACGGCTAAACCTCCGAAGCCGTACAGGGGGCCGTTCTGGCCGTTTACGGTACCATAGTCCTGTTGTGCTGCCACATTGAAATTAGGCAGGTAGTCGCGGCGCGCCTGGGACACCTGTTCCCTGGAAGCTGCGGTGTAGCTGGCTTTGGCACGGATAGTTCCATAGTTGGCAATGGCCGTGTCAATAGCCTGCTTTAAGGTAAATACCTGTTGTGCATATAAATTGTAGCCTGAAAACAGGGATACAAGCGCCAACAGCAAATATTTCTTACTCCACATGAATAAATAGATTTTACGGTTGAAATGTCCTGAAGGATATTCAACCGCAAAATTTCTGTATCATTTTGAAGGAAACTTGAAGGAAAGGGGAAATATGGATTTTTTTTTGTGAGATGGACATTTAAACGGCTACTTCGGCCGCTACGGGCAAGGCATCGTTGTTTACTGTCTGTTTTTTGTAAAAACACACCTGTATTTTATGCCATCCATCGGCATAGTTGTAATCCACATCATAGCCGTTCACCTCGCAGATCTGTTTTACGATGGCCAGTCCGAGCCCGATGCTGTCGTTGCTCTGGTTACTTTTCTTAAACCGCTGGAACAGTTCGCACGTAGGGATTTGCGGCGGTATACCGGTATTGCTGATGCTTAGCTCGCGGTGGGTGAGCAACATCTTTATTTGTCCGCCATCGCGGTTATGCCGGATAGCATTGCTCAGCAGGTTGCTGATGAGCATTTCGGCGAGGGCCGGGTGGATATTGAGCGGAATATTTTTATCGAGGTTAGTGGTGAGGGCAATTTCGCGCATGGTAATCCAGTCTTCATAAGTGGCAATCACATCTTTTACCACGCGGCAAAACTTGAGGCTTTCGGTCACTTTAAACTCCTGGTTTTCCAGCTTGGTGAGCAGGATGAGAGAGCGGTTAATATGCGACAGCTTTTCGATCGCATTCTGCATATCTCCTATCAGTGCGGCCTGTACGCCATCGATATTGGTTTCAGACAGTAATTCTATTTTGCTGCGGATTACGGCCAGCGGTGTTTGTAGTTCGTGCGAGGCGTTTTCGCTGAATTCTTTTACGGCGGCGTAATCTTCCATTGCTTTATCCGTCATTTTGCCGAGGAATACATTCAGCTCTTTAAATTCGGTGGTGCTGGTTTCCGGCAGCTGCAGTTTATTCTTTTGTTTCAGGTCGAAGCTGTGAATGGCTTTCATGGTGCGGCGCAGCGGGGAAAATATTTTCCGGGAAAGCAATCTTGCGGTAACCGATACCGCGAAAATCATGAGCAGCATTTTCCATACTACGGTGCTGAGCATACCGCGGAATATTTCTTCCGACTTGATCACATAATTATAGGAGGATATTTTATATTGCTGATCGCCGATTTTGTACCAGGAATCTACCGTGATGCGGCATTCTTTCTTCCCGAGATCTTCTGCTATATAATTATCTTTTGTGGCAACTACCTTCTTTTCCGGCAGCGGGCCTGCTAAGGTAGTAATGGCAATGGGGCGGCCGTGGGTGTAGCGGTCGGGTTTTTCGCCGGCCTTCATTTGTTGTGCCACGCGGTCGTTCACGGCGGTCATGCGGGCTACTTCCGCTTCATCGAGATGTTTCTTGATATTATTACGCGATATCACCATTGTAATAGGTGTTATCAGGAACACGATCCCTATAAACCAGAGTGTTACTTTATTAAGCAGCTTCATGTTTTGGATGTATTAAACTTGTACCCTAATCCATAAACCGTTTCTATGTAGTCTACTCCTTCTGCGGCGCTGATCTTTTTTCTCAGATTTTTTACGTGCTGGTAAACGAAGTCGAAGTTAGCCAGGTTATCGGTATAGTCACCCCAGAGGTGAGCGGCGATGGCCTGTCGTGACAGTACACGGTTCTTATTTACCACAAAATACAACAACAGGTCGAATTCCTTGCGTGTTACGTCCAGGAGGGAGTTATTAATGAGGGCCTCCATTGTGTCGGTATTCAGTTCTATTTCATTAAAAACGACGAGGTTATTGCCATCCAGCTTCTTCCTGCGGTAGATGGCCCTCAGGCGGGCATGCAGCTCCGGCAGGTGGAAAGGCTTGGTAACGTAGTCGTCTGCACCGCGTTCGAGGCCATTTACCTTATCATCGAGTGCATCTTTTGCGGAGATGATCAGTACCCCGCTGCTGATATTCTCCTGGCGGATGAAATTGAGGAGCTCCATGCCGTTGCCATCCGGCAGCATGATATCCAGCAGGATACAGTCGTAAGTGAAAAGAGAGAGCTTTTCCCGGGCTGTTTCCACATCATAAGCCAGTTCGCTGATATACTTTTCCCCGTTGAGGTAATCGGAAATACCACTGGCCAGTTCCTTGTTATCTTCTACAATCAGTACTTTCATAAAAACACACCTGGGTGCAAAGTGCGGAGTAAATTTATAGCAAATTTGAAGTTTTCGCGGATTTTGTCTTTCGCGGATTTTGTCTTTCCCTGGATTACGCTGATTTTGCTGATTTTACTTTTTCTTTTGGGGATGGGGTATTGAAAGATACGCCTGGAGATGACAGAGGCTATACTTTGCCGTTGCTTTGCACATGCTTTGGAGATACATTGAACATGCCTTTGACATGGAGAGAACGTGGAGGTGACGTGGAGGTGACGTGGACTTGATCGGTAACGTATTGGGCATCAATGTGCTATACAGAGTCCGCTTGCGTTCTTTGTGAAGATTTTGCGGAGAAAGATATTGTATATCAATGTTTTACGCATACCATCAAAGATAACCCTGAGCGGCGGAAATACCAAAAAAAATCCCCGCAGTTTTGCTGCGGGGACATTCCTGGTTTTTGCGCCGAAAATCTCTTTCAGTTTCTTATTCATGGCTTCATCGTCTTCCCCGCCACTGCCGTAGCGGCCGATGATCACGCCATTGGGATCGATCAGGATTTTGGTGGGGAGAGAATGGATGCCGTAGTAGTTGCTCACATCTTCAGGGTTGGGCAGGTTCTTTTCGCGCTTGCTCCAATCGAGCCCGCGGAGTACATGCCGCCAGATGCCGATACCATCCTGGTTAACAGCTTTCTTCCAGGCTTCATGGTTAGAATCGTCGTCGGAAATGCCCGATGATTTCAAAGCCTTTGGCGCTGTATTTACCGTATAGCTCCTTCAGGTGGGGATTGCCTTTCCGGCAGGGTCCACACCAGCTGGCCCAGAAATCGTATAAGGGAATGAGAAACAAGGGGAAAGGGAAAAGAGAGATTTGTTGATTGGAAGGAAACGAATTACCTTAATTTGTAAGTTTCAATTTTATGTGTATTAAAATGACAATAAGAGCTATTACGGTGATGTTTTCTTTAATCTTATCTGATATGGGCCAGGGTGCTTATGCCCAAACAGTACCTGATGAGGTGGATGCTTTCATAAAGACCGATATGAGAGAACGTTCAATTCCCGGGTTACAGATGGCTGTTATTCAACATGGAAAGATCGTTAAGATGGGCAACTACGGTGTGGCCAATGTTGAGTTCTCTGTTCCGGTAACAGATAGTACCGTATTCTCCATCAACTCTATCACCAAAGCTTTTACCGGGGTTGCCATTATGCAGCTGGTGGAGGAAGGGAAAGTGAATATTGAATCTCCTGTTTCGCAGTATCTCGACAGTTTGCCCCTGGCCTGGCAAAAAGTTACTATACGGCAACTGATGGGTCATGTTTCCGGTCTTCCGGATGTTACAGATACTATAACGGATGAACTAGTAAGTAAAAAAGGAGAAGACTCCTCCTGGATGAAAGTAAAAAGCCTGCCCCTGTTTTTTCAGCCAGGCGAACGCTTTAATTATAATACCACCAATTATCTCCTGTTAGGAATGATCATTGACAGATTAAGCGGTCAGCCATTCGTGCGCTTTATTCAACATAAACAATTAGAGGTAGCGAATATGCAGCAAACTACCTTTGGGAATTCTTTCGATGTAACCCCTAAAAAAGCGCCTACTTATACTTATTATCACAGAGATGATAAAGGAGAATTTGTAAAGCAGCATCATTTGATGCAGACATATGAGGAGTTCCCGGCATTTCTGTTTACCGATGCGGGGATGTTCAGTACAGCGGAAGAAATGGCCCGTTGGATCATAGCTTTGCAACAGGGCAAACTGCTGAAAGACAAAAAAAGTATTCATACGATGTGGACGCCTGTGCGTCTCAATAACGGATCTCTTGACGGCTTTGGCGGTATCCTCAATGGTTATGCGCTTGGATGGCCCGTTGTGGACCGGCCCAGGCATCCGGCTGTAGCCCCGATTGGAGGAGGGCGCGCCTCCTTATTTATTTATCCCCAGGATGATGTTTCGATTATAATTCTAACCAACTTAACAGGATGTAGCCCGGAATCATTAGTGGAGGGGGTGGCGAAGTTTTATATAGCTGGTTTGAATTGAGTAGATTTTATAGGAGATTTGCTCCATTCTTTTGACATCGAAAAATGAGACAATACTACTGGATAATTCCTGAACATTTATTATATATAACTATTAAGATAATTTGGACTTTATTTTTTTGTACTGTATCATTGTGCCCGAAATGCCATTTTTTAATGAAGCATTTTAAGAAAAAGTAAGAACCTTGTTAATCCATTAAGGAGTTATTTTAAAACCCTATATCAACAAGTTCATTTAATAACCCGATTACCCGATTACTCAAGTTTTTTTTTGCAATTCACATATATTTTCATCTTTTAAACGCTATATATGAAGCAACCAATCGCAACATGGCTAATTGGCTTTACTATTCTCATGTCCGGTTGTCTAAAAGAACGTTAACGCCAATACAACCACAGAAGATTCGGATGAAGTAACCGGTAGTAAAAACGATGTCATAGTTGGAAACCATGACTATAACTGGGGTGGCCCTGGTATTTACAATAGTATTATAGATGGTCAGGTTCACCAGGTGGACTACTACTACTACTACTACTACTACTACTACTACGGCAAGCTGGAAATTATCGGACGTTACGGAACACGTAATCTGCAGGTAATGGTCACTATTCCCTATCAATATGACTACAACAGGTATAATGGCCGCATTTACAAAATTGGTCCCGCTGAACAAGGTGATGGGAATCCAGTGGAGAGCTTTATTGGAACCCCTGGAGATATAGTAGACACCTATTCATATGGTTCTGTAGGAGTTGTTCAGGCAACAAGCCATCTTCAGACACTGCAAACAAACGGAAATGCAATTTATGGTGCCAGCGAAAAAAGAACTATTGTTACTGCTGGTTTTAATGCTGAAGTCATAGAAATTGGTTCGGAAATTGAGGCGGGGTTTACCGTTCAAAGCGCAAAAAATGAAACCGGGGTTCACTCTGGGGAAGTAAGCTATACTTTAAAGATGGCAGTGAGCGGCTGGACCTCTCAATATCCTAATTTCCAAAGAACAGCGAGTTTAAATGGTGCATTCTATGGTACAGTTAAAGATTAAATATCTACTTTCATTTATATTCCCGGCGCTTATTTCCAATAGCTGCTCTACTGATCATCAAAAAGCTTTCACCAGTGAAATATCTCACACTTCCTTTTTTGATCCAAAGGCTGGTTGGGGTAAAGTATATACCTTTAAACCTATCGGTATTGCCTATCCGGTGCTCCATTTTAATCTCATCTCTCAAAAACATACATTATTCAGTACGCAATCTCTTTATCGGATTTGCATTGGCAGCCCCCGTATACCTTCATACTAACAATAACGCCACAGCATTCACTACAGGGGCTCTCCTATCATTAACCCATTTTATTTAATTTCCTGCAACATCTCCTTCACCGCAGCTTCCAGCTGGGCATCCTTTCCCGCCAGGAACTCTTCATAACGAAGCGGCACCCTAATGTCCGGTTCTATCTGGAGGTTTTCGGTGGGGCGGCCTTCTTTACCAATAGTGCCTACCATTGGAATGCCGAATACCATTGTTGGATCGATCTGTGTTTCCCACCAAACCGCAGTACCGGTGCCGGGTACGGGCATGCCGATGAGTTTACCGATGTTCCCTTGTTTGTAGATATAGGGGAAGATAAATGCATCACTGTAGTTGCCTTCGCTCATGAGTACGCAGCTCGGCGCCTGCCATTGGCCGGTAGGTTCACCGCCTTTGAGCTTTTCGCCCTGCGGTGCAAACTCAAGGTACTTTTTACCACTGAGGAAGTTGTACAGGTCGTCGTGCAGCCATCCGCCGCCGTTGAAGCGGGTGTCTACGATGAGGGCTTTCTTATCGCGGTTGCGGCCCATTACCTCATCGTATACGGAACGGTAGCTGGCGTCGTTCATGCCTTGTACGTGTACGTAGCCTACTTTACCGTTGCTGAGTTTATCTACCATTTCGCGGGTATGTTCTACCCAGCGTTTATACATGAGCGTACTTTCTTCACCGGCGGATATAGGTTTCACGGTTTCTTCCCAGCGGGCTTTGGTATCCGGGTTGTAGATGCTTACCAGTATGTTGTTTCCGGCTTTGCGGTTCAGTAACGATGCCCAGTCGGAGGCAGCGGTGATGCTTACGCCATCTATTTTTTCGATGATGTTACCTTTCTTCAGTTTGCTGGCGGCTTTATCAAAGGGACCGCCGGCGATGATGTCGTCTACTTTGAGGCCGTCGGCAGTGGAGGTTTCATCATACAGTAATCCTAAGGATGCGGTAGCGTCGCCATTCAGCAGCTGGGGAGAGTAGCGGCCGCCGGTGTGGGAGCCGTTCAGCTCTCCGAGCAGTTCGCTCAGCAGCTCTTCAAAATCATAGTTGTTGCTGATATGCGGGAGGAAGCGGGCGTAGTTATCGCCGTACATTTTCCAGTCGATGTTACGGATAGTAGGATCATAAAATTTCTCTTTTACCTGTTTCCATGCGTGCCAGAAAATGTATTTACGTTCTTCGTCCTGGTTGAGCGACAGTTCCGTGCTAATAGACACCGGCGTAATTTTACCGCTGCCGGCGTCTACTTTTACTACGCTGCCACGGTTGCTGACGAAGAGGGTGTTGCCATCTTTGCTTAGTTCAATGCCGCCGGGTGTGCCGCCTAATTTGGCGAGGATCTTTGTTTCGCCGGTTCTTGGTTCTGTTACCCACAGGTCGTATCCTTTTTCGAAAGCGGCCATGTAGTATAACTTGCCGGCGTCTTTGCTCAGCACATAGTCGCTGATGGAGGCGCTGTTGATGGTAAGTTTTACTTTCCTGTTTTCGAGGTTATTAAAATCGGGATGGAATGCTTTTTTCGTGTCGGCAGAATCTTTGGCTTTCAGCGCAGAGTCTTTCGCTGCTTTGCCACCGGCTGCTTCTTTTTCTTTCAGGAGATTGAATTCATCTTTCGACAGCTTATAATTGTCGTAAGCTTCCTGGTCGAAGAAGATGGCATAGATATCTACTTCCCGGCTGCCTTGCTGCGCGAGGGATTTACGCCCTTCGCGGCTGCTGGTCCAGGTGAGCATTTTTCCGTTGGCGGCCCATTTGGTGTTGCCTTCGCCGAAGCCGCTGTTCACAGGATAAATGGATGTTCCTTTACCATCGGCGGGGATGAGCGAAGCATTTTTTGTGATGAAATAACCCTGCTGATCATCTGCAGCTATCCATTTACCGTCGGGGCTCCATTCAAAGCTCCAGTCGCCATCCGAGTAGGAATGGTTGCGGCCTGCGGGCAATAGCGTGCGGCTTTTACCGGAGGCGATGTTAAATACTTTGAGGATATTACGGTTTTCTACATAGGCAATTTCTTTTCCATCCGGGGAGAACAGCGGCTGGAATTCTTCTGCTGATGTGGCGATCACCGGTTCTTCCTTCAGCAGGGTGGCGGCAAAAAAGTAGGGTTCTTCTTTACGTACTTTAGTAGTCTGATAGATGTCCCAGTTGCCATTGCGTTCTGCTGCATAGATGAGGTGTTTGCCATCGGGCGACCACTGCACCATTCTTTCCTGTTGCGGCGTGTTGGTAATGCGTTTGGTAAGATTGCCTTCCACGCTGGTAACGAACACTTCTCCCCTGGCCACAAACGCCATTTCCTTGCCATCCGGGCTCATGACGAATTCGGTAGTGTTACCGCTCACGGGTACATTTTTTACAGTACCGGCCCTGCCATCGTTGAAGATGCTTACTTCCAGTTTACGGGGTTGTTCGCCTTCTTTCAGCGTATATATTTCACCGTTATAGGTAAAGCAAAGGGTGTTGTTATCTGCCCTGGACAGGTTACGCACCGGGTGTTTGGTAAAGGTGGTGAGCTGCTGCATGCTGGCTTTATCTGTGAGCGCGCCTTTGAAGAGGTTCTGCGAGATACCGCCTTTTTCGCTCAGATAATAAATATCGTTGCCATTACCGAATACGGGCTCCCTGTCTTCCCCGGTATATTCCGATACTTTTTCGTAGCTACCTTTTGCAAGATCCATTACCCATATATCGCGGGTAACAGACGACACGTGGTGTTTACGCATCGGATCTTCATATCCTTTCCGGTCCTGGAAAATTACTTTATTGCCTGCTTTGTTATAATGCGCTACATCCGCTCCTGCGGCGCTGAGCAGTGTTGCGCGGCCACCGGTTACCGGAACGGTATACATGTTCCTGAAGAGACGGTAAGGAAACCTTACGCTGGCTGCGGGCGCGTTTCTTGCGCTTCCGAAAAGCACCTGTTTGTTATCGGCGGTGAAGTCGTAAGGGAAATCGCCGGCGCTGTTACTGGTAAGCCGTACCGGTGCGCCACCTGTGGCGGGCATCACAAATACATCGAAGTTGCCGTAACGATCACTTGCAAAGGCAATGTATTTGCCATCGTGACTCCATACCGGGAGCATGTCGTGGGCTTCATGAATGGTAAGAGGAACGGCCACTCCTCCTTTCGTATCTACCCGGTAAATATCTCCTTTATAGCCGAAGGCAATAGTATTACCATCGGGAGAGATAGCAGGGTTCCTGAGCCATAGGGCATTTTCCTGGGCATAGGCAGTAGCGGCCATGAGGATGGCTGCACATCCGAATAATAATCTCTTCATAAGCGGTGATTAGAAATCTGTTGTTAACCAGCTAAAGAAGCTGGTGCACCAATGTATAAAAATAACTGCTTTTTATCAAGGGAGATAATGACCAGTGGTTATTTGAAGGTAAGGCGGATAAACCGCGGACGGTACAATTGGGGCTGTGCTGCCAGCTCATTAAAAAAATCGAACGCATTGACATTGTAGCTGATGAGCAGTTCGCCGGGCTTTGATAAGTTGGGATGTGCTTTGGCGTTATATACAAAGAAATGTTTGTTTTCCTTTACTTCCGGGCAATCCCATATTTTGATGACCGGTCCGAAAGGGCCGGCGGGGCTGAGTCCCAGGCGCAGTCCTACTGCGGGGCTCATGCCATCTACCTGGAAGATGAGGGCATAACGGCCATCCTTTAACGGCGTTACGCTCAGTTCATTGGAGACATTTGCGGTTACTGCGGCGGCCTGTTGGATGTTTGCGGCCCATTGTTGTCCGTTCCAGTAGCGCCATCTCCCGAAATCTTCCATATCTGATGGTAATACACGGGCTACCAGCACTTCTTTCTGTGGTCCTTTTACGCCATACACATACACATAGCCATCGGGATTGGGAGCACCGGCCTGCTGGGTGTTTGCGAAGATGCCCGCGCCAAAAGTGATGTTTTGGCTGCTATCAACGGACTGAAACAACGGCGTATCCAGTTGCCGGTGGTTGGCAAAAGGAGGTTTACTACCGGCCGGCAATACAATAAAGGCGTTGCCGGTTTCAGCAAAACCGAAATCTTTGTTGCTGATATTGCGGATACGGTAAGCTACGATGTAGGTGTTGTTTCCTTTTGCGTGATTCACGAAACCATCGCCCAGCCAGTAATAGTCGCCTTTAACGGCAGCGGGCGTACGGGGTTCAAATACGGCAGCGGGACCGGCATTCCAGTAAAAGCGGATATTCTTTTCCAGCGGTTCATTGCCTTTCAGCACTGCTACGGAATTGTGAATCATGGCTACATCCGGTTGGAGTTTACCATCCTGGATGGTACCCGTCATGGTATCGCTGAAAAGCAACAAGGTGCTATCTGCTGCACCGGCGGTATCTACGCCGTTCATGGGAATGCTGAAAATGCCATCGCCGCCAAACCAGCCGGAGTTACGGGTAAAGAGCGCGTTCCAGTCGTTCGCCGGGGCCACGGTATAAGACAGGTGCACCGTATCCCTGCTTTGCGGAGACAGGGTATCGTGGCGGGCTTCCGCGCAGCAATTGCTGATCAGTAATGCCAGTAGCGTTATCATCTCCCGTAAATTAATATATATTTTGGGAGATAGGAAGCGGTATGTTATCCTAAGTTAGAACATGGTACCAAACACGCGGTCCCACAACGTGGAGCTGCGGATTTAACGGGTTGAATTGTTGAAAAAAGAGGGTTACCCGGAGGAGGTTATCCATTCATTGTTACGTTTGAATTGCATAACTTTACCGGATGAAAGCAAAAGAAAGTGTGGCATCCTTTTTTGAATTACACGGAAAGGAATATCCAAGCGGGCAGTTCAGTGTAAACCGGCTGGAGGAATTTGGTTGCAGTGCTACCAATTTACCATCCAACAGGAGGGATTTTTATAAGATCTCGCTCATTGTAGAAGGCGGTGGTATTTTATCTTATTCCGATAAAAGTATCCGGATCGAAGGCGCCTGTCTTTCTTTTATGAACCCCATGATCCCTTATTCCTGGGAACCGGCTACCAACCTGCAAACCGGCTACTTCTGCCTGTTCCAGGAAAGCTTTATAGATGCTCATTTAAAGAATGGCAGTCTTGCGCAATCACCGTTATTTAAAACCGGTGGCAACCACATCTTTTTTCCTGACAAAGAGAAAGTGGATTTTCTCCGGCAGATATTTGAGAACATGCTGCGGGAGATGGATTCCGGCTATGCCAATAAACAGGAATTGCAGAAGAGCTATGTACAGATCATTATGCATGAAGCGCTCAAAATGCAGCCGCCTGAAACCTATTACCAGGCGGGCAATGCGTCTCAGCGGATCAGTGAATTATTTATAGATTTGCTGGAAAGGCAGTTCCCTATTGATCCGCCGCACCAGGTGATCCGGTTGAAAAACGCCAATGAGTATGCCGAGCATTTATCTGTTCATACCAATCACCTGAACCGGGCATTAAAAGAAACCACCGGGAAAACCACTACAGAGTGGATTTCGGAGAAAATAACCGCCGAGGCAAAGGCGCTGCTGTTGCACAGCAACTGCGATATCGCGGAAATTGGTTACTGCCTGGGTTTTGAGCATGCTTCCAACTTTAATATCTTCTTTAAAAAACAAGCCGGTCAAACGCCCAACCAGTTCCGGAAGGCGGCTGTTTCCATTTCATAACTACCTGTTTGATTCGCATAATTCCGGGAGTAACGCACCGGCTATCTTTGTGTCATAAATAAAAAATATATGGCACAGGAAGTATTAAAAAACAAAGTAGCCCTGATTACAGGAGGCACTACCGGTATAGGTTTCGCAACGGCTGAATTGTTTCTGCACAATGGCGCCAAAGTGGTGATTGCAGGGCGCCGGGAAACAGAAGGACAAAAAGCATTACACACTTTACAGCAGATCAGTTCCGATATACATTTTATTGCGGCCGATGTATCGCAGGGTGCGGTGGTGCAAAAGCTGGTAGCGGATACGGTAGCGCGTTTCGGGCGACTGGATATTGCGTTTAACAACGCCGGTATTAAAGGGCAATTCGGGTTGATTGAAAACACGCCGGAAGAAGAATTTGATAAAGTGATTGGTATCAATTTAAAGGGGGTATGGTTATCCTGCAAATATGAAATTGAGCAATTCAAGAAACAGGGTACCGGCGGGGCGATTGTAAATACCTCATCATGGCTGGCCCGCGGGGCCGGCGCCGGTTCGGGCGTATACTCCGCCAGTAAAGCAGGTACCGATGGTTTGATCCGGGCGCTTGCTATTGAAGCAGCGCCGGCGGGGATCCGTGTGAATAATATTCAGCCGGGTTATATTCATACACCGATGTTCGACCGTTTCTTTCCAACGGAGGGCGCCGAAGCATTACAGGAGCCTTTTAAGAAACATGCGCCTCTTGGCCGTTTTGCGAAACCTGAAGAGGTGGCAGAACTGGTGTTGTGGCTGAGTAGTCCGGCGGCATCGTTTGTTACCGGGGAGAGTATCCTGGTAGATGGCGGTTTGGCGATTGGCGGTCAAAGGTTCTAAGTATCATGGGGCTGTCTTAAACGACAGCCCTTTTTTATACCAGCATCGACGGCGCCACGCCAAACGTCTTTTTAAAAGCAAAAGAAAAATGCGACAGGTCTTCAAATCCTACTTCGAGGTATACATCTGATATTTTCCTTCCTTTTTCTTTGATGAGATAGTAAGCTTCCTGGAGCCGTTTCTGTTGGAGCCAGCGGTTGGGCGAGGTATGAAAGATTTTTTCAAAATCGCGTTTAAAGGTGGCGAGGCTTCTGCCGGTCAGGTACGCAAAGCGTTTTATTTCTACATTGAAATGATAATTTTGCTGCATAAAAGCTTCCAGGTCTATTTTACCAGGTTCTGTAAAATCGAACAATATATTTTTGAGTGCAGGATTTACTTTCAGCAGGATGAGGATAGCCTCTTTCAGTTTCAGGGCCGACAAGTTATCGTTGTCCGGTTCGTTCAGCTTTTCGTAGGGCTGCAGTGAGGCCACATAACTTTGCAGCAGCAGGTGGGGTTTCAGTGCTATCACGGTTTCGCTATCCACCGGTTTATCGGCAGTGTAGCCGTATTCCATACTGAAATTCCGCAGTGTGGTTTCATCGAGATAAACGGAGATTGTTTTAAACTCACCATTTTCCGGTGGTTGTTTAAAGAATTTGAGCAGTTTATTCCGTCTGCAGAAACGGAATGTTCCTTCATCAAAAGTTTGTGTGCGTTGTCCGTCGTTGAAGGTGACAGCACCCGCGATCTGGTAACTAAAAACATGTACCGGAACAAACTGTTCTCCTTCCCTGCTCCTGTTCACGTAACAGGAATAAACAATTTCCTTCGACATAATATTATAGAATGATGGTTTTCGGTTCGAGGTATTCTTCCAGTCCGTATGCGCCAAATTCTCTTCCGACACCTGATTGTTTAAATCCGCCGAAGGGCGCCAGGGGATCATGGTTCAGCGTGTTTACCAGCACTCTTCCCGCTACAATTTTTCCCGCTATTTCCCTTGCTTTCTTTTCGCTGGATGAGCTTATGTATGCCATCAGGCCATATACGGTATCGTTAGCGATATCGATGGCTTCTTCGGTTGTTTTGTAAGTCATCACAGACATAACTGGTCCGAATATTTCTTCACTGGCGATCCGCATGTTCCGTGTAACCCCAGTAAATACAGTTGGCTGTACGAAGTTCCCTGCTTCCAGTCCTGCGGGCTGTCCTACCCCGCCTGTCAGTAATTCTGCGCCCTGATCGATGCCCAGTTGAATATACTGCTGTACGCGGTCGTATTGTTTCCTGCTTACGAGCGGGCCTATGGTCGTTGTTTCGTTCATGGGGTCGCCTGTTTTAACGTTTGCTACGGCTGTTTTCAGCAGGGTCTTTACTTCTTCCAGTCTTGCTTCCGGTACCAGCAGTCGTGTACCAGCGATACATGCCTGTCCGTTGTTCATAAAGCAGGCCGCTACTGCCATTGGAATGGCGGTATGGAAGTCGGCATCATCGAGGATGATATTGGCCGACTTGCCGCCGAGTTCCAGTGTGACCCGTTTCATGGTATCTACTGCGCCGCGTGCGATCATTTTGCCAACGGCAGTAGAGCCGGTGAAGGAGATCTTTGCAATATCGGGATGCAGTGTAATTTCTGATCCTACTACGTTACCGAGACCATTTACGATATTGAATACTCCCGGTGGCAGCTGTGCTTCATGAAGCGCTTCTGCCACGATCTGCGTTTGAATGGCGCTCATTTCACTGGGCTTGATAACAGCCGTACAACCTGCTGCGATAGCAGTAGCCAGTTTATTGCAAATATAGCTGGCATTCGCATTCCAGGGGGTAATAATTCCGACTACGCCTAGTGGTTCCATGACCACTTCAGAGGTTCCTGCTTTGCGGGTAAATGAGAAATCTTCCAGGACTCTTTTATAATGCAGGAAGCTGTCGGCCGCCAGTTGATTGCTGGCCAGCGCCCGTTGTGAGGGCGCACCGTATTCGGTGATGGCCGCTTCCACCAGGTCGGGTAGTCTTTTTATCATTGCATCGTGCAGGCGTTGGAGGTAGTTGCTCCGTTGTTGCACGGTAGTTTTTGAGAAAGTGGTGAAGGCTGCTTTTGCAGCGGCGATGGCCCTGTTGACATCTGTTTCATCGCCCAGTGTTACCCGTCCTATCTGTTGATTGGTACTGGGGTTGATGAGATCGAAGGTAGTGGCGCCATGTGGTGTTACGAAGGCGCCGTTGATATAAATCTGATCTATTATTTTCATGATTGTGCTGTTTTTGTGGCGAACTTATCTGTTGCGGTTGTTCCGGAGAAGTCCGCTGCATCGTTGTGATCAGTAGACCTGCTGAATCCGCCGAGGCCGAACTTCGCCGCCTGGTATGTTGTGCGGCGAGGTCGTTTAGCTGTTCGGGGTTGCGGGCGTTAGCGGCCACCAGACCGCCACTGGCGAAGACTGCCTGTGTAAGATTACGGCCCAGGCCCCGGGAGCTTCCTGTGATAAACCAAACTTTTGTCATGAGTATTGTTTTTTGTTTAGGCAAAGGTCGGGTGGAAATGGTTGCGGGATTTTGTTACAGGGCTCAAATGTAGTTTGCCGGGAAGCTCAGGTATTTCTTATTTTTTCCAGTGCGGCAGCGCTGCCTTGTCCTAGTCGCTTTAGTATGATGATGGTTTCTGATACGCTGATGGGCAGGTAGCGAACATCCTGTTTCTCCCTGGCGCAGATCGTGCCTGAAGAAGGAGTTGGCGCCGAAGGGAAGAATATAGAACAGTAGTGCGCTGTTTCATCTACCACAAAACAAATAACTTCATTACCATCTATCAGTACGGTGGCCGGTTTCCAGGTAGAAGCATGGCTATTGGTGAGTTTGTCGGTGGAGAGTGCCTGCAGATAAGAATATCCGGGGATATGTACCAGGATATCATCTTCCAGGATCCTTTTAAAACGCCGGGCAACGCCGGTATGCATAAAGATACCGGCGAGAAAACAAAGTACCAGGAGGATGAGGATGGCTAACAAAGTTTCCTTCCCGATGCCGGGGATCTGAACAGGCAGCCTGTGGGCGATAGGCGTAACCACCCGCTTTATGAGGCTGCCTGCTTTAAGAAGCACGGCTATCACTACAAACAGGGGAATCAGTAATAACGCCCCACCGACAATGGTTACTTTTATATAGCTGAAGAAATTTTTCATTGTGCACCAACTTCCACCTGTACTACTTCATACTGGCTTTTACCATCGAGATTTACCGGCTGGTAGTAGGTTTCTCCCACCTTGACATAGGTTTGATCGCCTACTTTTACCTCCTGCCCGCCAGCAGGCAGATTTTGCACAACTGCTCCTGCGGGTGGAGGAACAACCGTATACTTGCTGCCGTCTTTCTCATAATATGCCCCGCCGTAGTAATAGTTAGTTACATTATTTACCACTACCGGCTGTGCACCTGACGGCACAGTGGTGATGGTAGCCCCTACCGGCGCCTGTACAACGGTATAACCATTATTGGCCTGCTGGTACCACACGCCCTGATCGTAGTGGTACTTTGCATTATTGAGGCTCACAATGATAGCAGTAGTAGCCAGTGTAGCGATAAAGAATCCCCAGGGATGCCAAACTGGTCCCCATACATAGGGTCTGTAAGGGTGATAATAATAAGGATGATATGCGTAATATCTCCGTCCGCCATATGCATATGGTGGTCTGCGGTAGGTATTGATATTATTGTGTTGTACTACGGTGTTGCGGTTGTTGTGTACATTGATATCCCGGCTGTTATCAATATTGATATTTACATTCCGCTGGTTATTATTAACCCGGTTGCCGGAGTTATTGACGCGGTTGCCGGTATTGCGGTTAACGGTATTGTTTTGTGGAGGATTGACCGGGCGGGTTTGTTGCCTTGCGGGCCTGGCCGTTTGCGTGGGCCTTGCAGGCTGAGCCGGACGGGTTCTGGCTGGTGCATTTTGTGGTGTGCGGGCAGGTCTGTTCTTGGCCGGCGCTCCTCCCCGCTTCCTTTCCTGGGCAAAGCCTTCAATAGGCTGTATAGCAGTAAAGGAAATGAACAATAACCATATGGTGAGGTTCCTGATAGCTTTCATATGAGTGGTTTAGTAATAAGGGAATTCCATTTTGAGGGTACTGTCCTTTTACTAACACCGGAAGTGATCAATTTGTTAATGGGGTTTTATGCAGGGGGAACAGCTTCCCGTTTTCCCCCACCCCGAAACGGATGGAGGAAAGGGAGAGCCTACCACTTTGATTGTACACCACTACAATAAAGTGGGTTGTTTTGGTTGGGCTATTTAATGGATGAATGAAGTTCTTGTTCCATGCGATTGCCTCTTCAATATCTGGTATTGAGTCAATGTCCTGTTAACCGGAAGTAAAGATTGAATGTAGCTACTACGGGATTTCGTCTTTTAAAAAGATAATGGATTTGTTGCTTTGATAATGCTTGATTAGTATTTAGCGCTTCGGGATCAAAATTAGGGGATTTGAATTGAATTTTTAATTGATAATTATCAAGAAATAAAATTGATAAATGTCAAGAATCAGCATTGATAAATATCAAGAAATGGAATTGATAAATCGTAGATATTACTATTGGGGCTGTTTTCCAGGTGACCTAAGTGTATAGATAGTGCATTGATAGTGCATTGATAGTGCATGAGGAGTCCATGAGGAGTCCATATAGAATGTATTGATAGTGCATGATATACGCAAGTCCGAAGTATTGGAGAAGCATGCGGGAGGTAATAGCACCATTTCCAGGGAATATTGCCACAACCAGATTTAAAATGTCCAAAAACATGGTGGCACCCGTAAATGCGTCATGGGGAGTTTGTGGAGACTCTCCCATGACGCACCCACCTGGTCAGAAGGGAATATTAATGCCTGCACATGCGCGGATAAGCCCAGAATTTGAAGGAAATATTTTTGGTCAAGACCGATGTAACTTACAGCTGTAACGTTTGCCAGCTGCACTAATTTGTAATAGTCACTACTTACTCTGACAATCAACTAATAAAGACAGCATTTAGTCTTACATTATTCTGTCCTTAAATTCTTCACCGGATTCATCAGCGCGGCCCGCATAACCTGAAAACTGATGGTGACGAGCGCCATCAAAAGCGTTACTGCTCCCGTAGCTGCCAATATCCATCCATTTACCGGCGCTCTGTAGGCATATTGCAGAAGAAAGGAACGCATGAAAAACCAGGCAAGGGGTGAAGCAATCAGGACGGAAACAAGTATTAATTGAACAAATTCCCTGGTCAATAACGACACGATGCCGGCTATACTGGAGCCCAGCACTTTTCGGATGCCGATTTCCCGGGTCCTATTTTCCGTCATATAAATGGCTAAGCCCAGCAGCCCCATGCAGGAGATAAAGATTGCTATAAGAGTAAAAGTGCTGATGAGCATTGCTGTATTCCGGGCTTGCTGAAATTTCGCGGCATAGTCCTTGTCCGCAAACTCCAATCCAGTGAGAAACTCAGGATTGTATTTCTTTAAAATAGCTTCGGCCCGTTGGACATTTTGAAAGAATGGCTGGTTTGAGCTTATGCGAATGCCCATATACCCGGCGTTGATACCTCCTTTGATCAGCACTGGCTGGGAGGCCTGGTCTGCGGCTCCCACGAGGAAGTCTTTTACGACACCAACAATTGTCCAGCGCAGATCCTCGTCCTGGATAATTTGCCCAATCGGGTCTTTAAATCCCAGCACCTTTGCACTGGCTTCATTAATTACACAGGAAAGCGTGTCACCAGGGTAATTTTCGATATCGATGTCTCTTCCGGCTAGAAGCGAAAGTCCGTTGGTCTGGATGAAGTCCCCGTTTTCTATTATTAACACAAACCCAGGATTGGCGTTCGGATCCATTCCGTTCCATTTCAAACCGGATTCTACAGCGCTGATCTGTGTAGCCTTGGCATTGGATTGGGATACGGACAGAGCGACGCCGGTACCAATCAGTTCATTTTTAGCGGAGGTATAGTTCCGGCGTAGATTAGGGGTAAGCGGATGATAAACGAGATTGTCCTTTATAAAACCGACCTCCCGGCTAAGCTGGTATTGTACCTGTTTTTCATAAATGAAAGTGAAATTGATCAGAAAAACAGCGCAGACGAATTGTACAACAACCAATATCTTGCGTGGAGTGACAAGGGCGTTTCCATTTTGTAAAATACCTTTTAGCACCCTTATGGGTCTGAAGGAGGAAAGGTAAAAGGCTGGGTAACTGCCCGCCATTAAGCCTGTAAGGAGAATAAAGGCCAGTGCGGCCACCCAAAACAGCGGGGTTTGCCAGGGAATGGATAGCTTTACGTGGGTTAGAGCGCCCAGGTAGGGAAGGACCAATAGCACCAGTACCAACGCGATTATTCCTGCCAGGAAGGCCAGGAAAACAGATTCCCCGATAAACTGGATGATCAGTGAGCGCCGGGCGGCGCCTACTACCTTCCTTATCCCTACTTCCCTCGCCCTTTTTTCACTTCTGGCAGTACTTAGGTTCATAAAGTTAATAGAGGCAATCAACAGGATGACAACCACCAGGATCGCCAACATTTTCAGGTTATCTATATTCCCCCCGGCAGGCAGGCCATTTTCAAACCTGTTTTCCAGGTAAACTTTTGTCAACGGGTAAAGAAAAGTCGTCTGCCTGGTTAGTGAAGAATGCGTCACGGAGTTATCCGGGAGGCCCACGTGTGCGATCTTTTGATTGACAACAGCAACGTTGGCCTCACGTTGCAATTCAATGAATGTAAGCACGTTCTGGTTGTTCCAGGCGCCGGCATCGCGCAAATATTCCCAGGGTAGCAGGTAGTCGAATTTGAACTGGGTATTGGCAGGCAGATCTTTCAGTACGCCGGTGACGGTAAAAATATCGCCGGTGGGCGCAGTGATGATTTTGTTAACAGGGTCCTGGCTACCGAAAAGTTTTACTGCCAGCTGCTGTGTGATGACAATACTGTTTATATCTTTTAATGCAGTTTGCGCATTCCCTTCTATGAGAGGGAAGCTGAACATGGATAAAAACGCCGGATCTGTGAAGTTACCGGCTGCGGGTATCAGCTTATCCCCATGCCGCAATAATTTATTAGTAGCAGCTAATCTCGCTACATTCCTGATATCCGGATATTTTTTCAAGGCCGGCCCCAAGGGTGCAGCAGTATAATTCCAACACGACAGCCTTCCATTCATGATGCCTTTATGATAGGCTTGATAGATATGTGCTTTCTTTTCATGGAACTGATCTATGCTTAACCCATACTGAATGTTCAACAATAGCGAGATTGCAGCGGCCATACCCAGGGCCAATCCTGTTATATTGATCAAAGCATGAACTTTGTTATTAACAAGGTTGCGGCATGCGATCTTGAAATAGTTTTTAAGCATAAGTCGCTCTCATTTGATCAGAAAAGAACGATAAAAGTGCCGGTTTACTAAACTATTGTAAATCAGACACATGATGATCTGCAATCCCTTCGTTTGTCCGATTTCGTTACAATCTTGTGTTCAGAACCGGACAATCTTGCAGAAAACCCACGTGTAAGGTGCTGCAAATTAATTACTACTGTTGTCCAAATAGTGTCTGTTGCATCTTATCTGTACGATCAAATCCAGATTTTTACAGCTAATTGCTCCTGTGTAAGCGCCTTCCTTTTTTTTGCAATCACTATCCTTTGACGCAATTCCATCCTCTAAGGGTTGTTTTCAAATACAATGCAGGAGATTTTTTGAAAAGATAAAGGTCAATAAATGGCTTTTATTCTTGAGAATGTTTCCTGTGTAATCCCCAGATAGGATGCAATATACTTTGAAGGAACTCTTTGAGCGAGATCGGGATAATTTTGTATGAGGAATTCATATTTCTCGAAAGCAGTCTGTTTTCTGATTGCCAACAATCGCTCTTCACTTTTACAATAGTAGTGCTCAGTAAGTTTCCTCCCAATGATATTAAATTCCAGGGAATTTGCATACAGCTCCATGAGGTCATCATAAGTGATGTATATCAGTTCGCAGCTTTCCAATGCCTCAATGGATTCATAACTTTTAATTCTTCTAAAGAAAGATAAAACGGATATAATAAAATCGTTTTCCATCATAAACCAACTGGTAATCTCTTCATTATCTTTCTCATAATATGCTCTCAATAATCCTTTAGATACAAAAAAGAGATTATCGCAAACATTACCCTGCCACAATATGGTTTGTTTTCTTTTAAACTTTGCAAACTGTAGCCTGGCAGATATTTGTGATTTCAGGTCCTCTGAAACAGGGCCTAACTGTGATAATAAAGCGAATAAGGTATCCATTAGGTTAGTTATTTTGAGATGGGTACTGTTTTCAGGGTCTAAATATAATGAAAATTAAGTCAATACATATATTTGACATATATCAATTTTTTGAATAGGGGAAATCATTTAACTTGATTAGACCAAAATTATGATCCTAATGAAACCTTTTCACTACTGTTTAGCTTTTCTTATACTCATATGTAGCTGTAAAAGAAAAGACCCCATATTATCAGATAAAATTACTATTTCTGAGGCAAAGCAAAGTTATAGCAAAATATATGCGACGTTTGATATCAAGAATTCTATTGGCATGAATGATAGTTTACCAAAAAACGTAAACTGGGAGACTTGTTATGAAAGACAAATTAGTGGAGAGTCCTGTTTGATATTAGACATTCACCCAACTCCGACGAGGCAAATCAAAAACCAGAACGGTAAGTATCCTCCTAATATCGAAAGATATCTCCTATTTCGTAAGAATAAGAGTGGAGTTATAAATTTTGAGCTTGTAACATTTTTTGCCAATAATGATGCAAAAAACAGCCTGTCAATTCTCATTTTTGATAATTCAGGAAGGCTATCACGTAGTTTTGTTTCCGATGGTATCAACCGATTTATCACAAATATAGATACCCTTCGCTATCAAAATCACTTAACAAGAATGCCAGGAGGTTCTTTATGCATTGAAACAGATTGGTATACCTGCTTGTCATTCAGGGGAATCAGCTACGGATGTACATACAATTACAGTACCCGTCAATGTGTGGATGTACCGGACAATGGTGGTGGAAATCCCATAAACAACAATCCTTCGATAGATCCAATTGGCAGCAGTAATTTTGACTATAATTCAGTTCCGGCTATCAGGTTTACGAGATGGATAGTAGCACCGGCAACAGATAGATTGATTGCTGATCTTCAAAAGTACTTCGGTTGTTTCAATATAAATAGTACTTCAATTTACAATATTACACTGTATGTAAAACAGCCGATCCCCAACTCCCGCATCATTGTTTCCGATGGTTACGGTAATAAGCTGCCCAGTTCATTAGATCTAAATTCTTTAACTGTGGGTCATACCTTCTTAGGATTTGCCCAATCTGGTGGGGCATCAACACCGGTTAGCCGGTATGTAGGTTTCTACCCGTCGACAATGGTATCGCCTTTCTTACCTGAAACCCCCGGTGCGATTGCCGATAATTCTAATACGGCATATGATGTTTCTATTACCTTCAAAGTATCAGGCGCCCAATTTAAAACAGCAATGGATCAATTTGCGGCTGCAACAAAAGGCAACTATAATTTAAACTGGAATAATTGTACGGATATCTGTATTTCTGCTTTAAATATCATTGGATTAAATGTGCCTAAAACAATTGGTACATGGCCATTGGGGCAAGGGGCAAATCCCGCAGATTTAGGGGAAGATCTCAGGCTATTTAATTCCACTTCCATAACGCAAAAAAATCTTACAGGTGGGACATCTCCCTCCAATACTTTTCAATGTAAATAACCATCGCTATGAATAACATAATCTTGTATCTTTTAGCATTTCTTTACTTCAATACAAATGAGCAACAGTGCGTCAACTGGAATGAAGCCAGGGATTTTTATTTCTATAATTTACCAAGAAATATCTCCACAGAGAGAATTCAATGGGCAGATATTGAGAAATTAAGGCCAGTAAAAATCAATAATGCTGCACGTATTCTGGGTAACTCGGAATGTAAAGAACAAAAAATTGCTATCTGGAAGGATGAATATTTATTGGTTGTCGAATTCAATGATGGCAAAAAGAGGAAATTTAAAGTAAGTGGCTACGGTGGTTTTCTTTATGATCCGGGGCGTAAATTCTACTTTGTTCAGGAAAAGGACAAAGACGAGTGGCAATCTGTTATACAAACATTAAGAGCCCAAACTAACAGTAACTAGAAGTTCCATTTATTCCTAATACTAAATTCTGAATAGAAATCACGCCACCTTCAAACTCGCCACCTATTGGGTGCTGTTAATGCTGTTTCGCGGTTGCCATACAACATTTTCCAGCTGAAGATGTCAAACATCGTAGAATCAGCAAATGCCAGGTTGCTTTCCTGGAAACGTTTATCAGCATACTGCAGTAATAAAGTCACCGGACTGGTGAACCTGGCTGTCTTTTTTATCTCCGGGAAGTCAGCGGGTAAAGCCGGTGCTGCAGGCGCATTGCCCCATACCTGGTATTCGCCCGGTGCCGGCGGTGGCAGCTTCTTGTCGGATTTCTCACGGTATGCATGCAACACCCGGTAAATCTGTCAGTAGTTTTTATGATACCGGTCGTACGACAATTCATCTTTCACATATAACACTATCAGGATACAACAGGCAATTCCTACGGTCAGGCCAATGATATTGATCAAAGAGTACATTTTACTCCTTGAAAGGCTCCGCCAGGCAATTTTAAAATAGCTGTTGATCATAGTTTCAGGTAATTACGACGATATATCATTTAAATATGCCTCCCTGTCCGGCCAAAACAAATGCCACATCACAGAAACCAGTATCATAGCGGATTTCAACAACCTGCCGCGTTTTTTTGTTCAAACATGAACACTTTTCTGTACAAAAATGAACATTACGGCCTGGCGTCCGATTGTTAATTTTCACTGAACATAAGCCTTCTTCGATTGTTCATACAGTTATTGGCAGTAATTTCGTACTAATCAGTTTGCACCAAAACACATGCATATGAAAACAATGCTTATCCTGACGGATTTCTCAGAAAATGCCTTCCGGGCAACGGAATATGCAGCCCAGCTGGTGGATCCTCTTCAAATCAGCCGGATCGTTTTGTATCACGCTTACCAAAGCACCATTATAGGTACCGATTTACCTGTAACCAATACTGCTAATGACCAGCAGATATATCTCGAAAGTATGGAAAACCTGGGCCTGCAACAGGACCGCTTATCCACGCTCGCAAAAAATGTAAGGATCGACCTCATGGCAGAAGATGTTTCCCTGCCTGTACATATCAGTACTTTATGCAAAAGCGAAGAAATAGATATTGTGGTGATGGGGGTTTCCGGCCGGTCGGGCCTGGAGAAATTATTACTCGGCAGCACTACTTCCATGATGATACAGGAAAGTACCGTACCTGTACTCATTGTTCCCAACAGCACGCTGATTGGCAAACCCATAAATTCTGTGGTATTTACCACCGATCTGAAAGACCATGCGTCCATACCGGCGCATCAGCTGTATGAGTTCCTGGATGCCTTTCCCGGAACCGCTGTACAGGTGATAAACGTTGATAAAGCCGCAGGCGAAAGTTATACAATAGAAACAAAAGAATCTATTGCCACACTGCATGACATTTTTGATAAATACAATGCAACATTTGATTATATCAATAAAGATAATACGGTAGAAGGCATCTTATCATATGCCAATAGTCACCATGCTTCCATCATTATTGTAGTGCCAAAAAAACTGGGGGTAGTCGCTTCTTTTTTCCATAACAGCATTTCCAAAAAACTGGCCTATGATTCCAATATCCCGTTACTATCATTACCGGCAGTGAAGGCATAAAAACAGCTCCGGTTGTGGCCGGAGCTGGTAGTTGTTTTTGTCGAAAAATCGTGCTGCACCACTGTGAAAAAAATCCCTGTTTATATGCACGAGCCTGGCTCAGATCAGCACTTTGTTATCTACGGCGCATTTTATAAGCATCGCGGTATTCCGTGCGTTGAATTTGCCAAGCAGGTTCCGGCGATGACTATCTACCGTATCTGAACTGATAAACAGCTTTTCTGCAATCTCATGATTGGTATGGCCGCTGGCAATGAGCCATAACACTTCCCTTTCCCTTTTGGTAATATGTAACGGCAGCAGGTTTTTTTTAAGCGACTGCTTTAATTCTGCCGAAAGATAGGTGCGCCCGGAATATACGTCGTGTATGGCCCGCAGCAGCTCTTCTTTATCGACATTTTTCATCAGGCAGCCACTTGCACCGCTATCCAGCATCCCGGCAATACCGCTGTCGTTTTTATGGTAACTTAATCCCAGTACTGCCACATCGGGGTATCGTTTTTTAATGCTGGCACAAAGTTCTGCCCCACTGATATCGGGTAGCAGGGTATCCAGTAGTACTACATCGGCGGTGTGCTGATCGAGGAAATGAAGACAGGAAATTCCGTTCCTGGTTTCGCCTGTCAATTGAATATCTTTTTCCCTGCTGAGTAAAGATCGCAATCCTTCGAGTATCAATGGATGATCATCAACGAAATATAAACGGATCATGGTTTTTCTGTTTGCTGTAACGTCTGTATGCGATGGCATAAATAATATCGGGCGAACAACTGAAATGCTCATTTACTATGTATGTAATATAGTAAAAAAATCAAGACAAGTTTAATCTATCAGCATACATTCTCCCCATGCCGGTTTGATAGAGGTATCTGCAAAGCTGATCAACGACAGCCCGATGCCCGCAATACCTTCCAATACATTATGACTGTTGATATAATCGGGATGATGATAAAATTTATATCCTGCGGGCCCATCGTCCCAGGTATTCATTTGCAGGGTATTGTGCAGCCAGTAGCGGGAAGCGTTCAGCAGTGCGGCATCACCACCGGCAGCGAGTCCGGCCTGTTGCAGGATATGGGCAATACCTGCACTGCCATGACATAAACAGCCATCATGCACGGCGCCGTTTTTAACGTTCCGGTGCGTGGCAATATGTTTAAAAAGTTGTTGCGCTTCCTCCTGGTAATCTGTTCTGTTTAACCGTTTGCCGGCGCCCTGCAATGTGAGGGCAATACCAAGATCGCCATAGCACCATCCAAGCCTGCTGTGTGCATCGCCCATTACTTTATTGGCGGTGTTTACTATGGTGGGATAACGCGAATGTGTAGCTTCTGCCGCGGTATTTTTTGTGCGCAGCAGCCATTGAACACTGTGGTCGATTAACCTGCGGGAGCGTTCTTTTGCAATCCCTTTTTCATAGCACCGCGCCAGCACCGAAATAATGGCGGGCACGCCATGCGCCAACCCTAGATTAAAGAGGTCTTCATCCGGATGCTCCTGGCTTCTGCTGGAGAAATGATCTTTCCAGGCGATGCCGCCAGGTAAAGAGATGGCGCTTTCTTCGAGGTGCGCCACCAGGTTTTCCAATTGGGTAACTGCAGCAGTGGCCGGCAATCGTTCCAGGAAATAAAGCGCTGTGCCGAGGCCATGATGCAGGAAATCATTCCTGCCTTCCGCTAACTCGGATGCCATGAAATCCGCTACCAGCAGATCGATGTCTGCAAAGGTATCGTCCGTATCATCTGCTTCAATAAACCCCATAGCGTCCAGGTGCTGGATGCACCAGGACACGCCTGCAATTCCGCTGCAGTGAGAGCCATTCATGGGTTCTTCAGATAATGCCTGCAGGCATTTTTCAATGATGTGATGAACTTTGTCCAAGTGTTCCTCATTGCCGGTAAGCTGATAATAGTAGGCATAAAACAAAGCTACGCCGGTATATCCTCCCAGCAGGCTGGTATTGGTATCTTCCAGGATAAATGGGTCCAGCGCCGCGCAGATCCTTTGCAGTGCGGAGGTAGCCTCTTGCTGTTGATCCATAAAATAAATTGCCGTTATAAAATATATAATGGCAAAACACGTATGCATACTGCAATACATGTTTTGCCATACAGTCAGGTTGCTGTGAATATTATCGATCCGTTATTGATCAGTAGCGACAGGAGTCGAGGCTGCAGATAGGTGCGCCCTGGCTGATGTTGTCAGTACAAATCCGGAGCGAGCACAGAACGGAACAGGTGCCGACAGTAGCCGCCATCTGTTGTCCTGTTGCATTGGAAAGACTGGCCACTTTTATTTTACCCAGACTGAGTTTTTTGCCTGATTCTTTTTTCATGACACAATTTTTTAAACAGTACAATGATGAAATTAGAAAATACAGGAGTCTTCACTGCATACGGGTGCGCCCTGGCTAAGACAGGTGATCTTAATGCTGGGTACACAAGCCAGTGATTGGATAAACTGAGCAGCTTCCCTGTTTTCAGTATTTACTTTGCTGAGGTCGGCCACTTTGATTTTACCGAGGCTCAGTTTCTTACCGGATTTTTTCATGGTTGTTCAGTTTAAATTAGAAGCAAGGATCTTTGGAAATAGGCGGAGTACATTTCATAAACAGGCTGCAGCCGGTATATGTAGGTGCTTTACCATCGGCCTGTTCCTGGCTGCTGATACTGAGTTTAGCCACTTTCAATTTACCGAGGGCCAACTTTTTTACAGGTGTTTTTCTCATTTCGCAAATGTTTATGGTTGAAAAATAAATAGACAATAAGATTTGGCAGGTTTAGTATAATAGGGTCATCCGAAATACAGGTTTATAAGATTTACAGGATGGATGATAAATGTAGGGAGAAAGTAAGAATATCGGGATCACGTAAAAACGTGATTTTTCAGATAATGATGTTTAAACACCCTTTTTACCGGTTTTACGTGATACTTTGCTGTGGCAGAAAAAATTACCTTCATTTTTTTAATGTTGACCTTGCGCCATGATCAGAGCTGAAAACTTCTATGTGGTAAGAACACCGTTATTACCGGTGAATATTGTCACTCAGTTACACCATATCTCTCACGCCTCCCTTGCTCCTGTTATCAAAGCTATTTTCCGGGACGAATTCCTGCAGGAAGCTATCTATATTGCCTCTCCGGAGTTATACCAGGAATTGCAGAAATGGCTGGCCACCGACAGCGAAAACCAGAAGCTGGCATCAGCACTGTACCGCTACCTGCTGCGGATGAGCAGCAGGTGCACGCCTTACGGCCTCTTTGCAGGCTGCGCCACCGGCGGGTTATCTGATCATACGGCTATTCAGCTGAACGATAAACAGTTGCATAAAAAGCATTGCCGCCTCGACATGAACTACGTGGCAGAGCTGACCGCCGCCATTACCGCCGTACCCGCCATCAGGGAACAACTGCTGTATTATCCCAACAACTCCTTATACGCTGCCGGCGCCCAATACCGCTACGCTGCCTACAGCGTTAAAAATAAGATCCGCAATTATTACCTCACGGCCGTAAACTATAGCAGCTACCTGGAAAAAATGCTGGAAACAGCCAGTACCGGCGCTACGCTAACGGATATACGCAACAGCATTGTAAGCGAAGAAGAAGATATCAGCCCGGAAGAAGCTGAAGCCTTTACGGAGGAGCTATTGCAGAACCAGCTGCTGGTAAGTGAACTGGAGCCTACCGTTACCGGCGGGGAGTTTTTTATACACCTGGTGAACCGGTTGAAAAACCTGGAGCATACCGGGGAAGTAACGGTCCCGCTGACGGCCATACAAAGTATGCTTAACGGGCAACAAACAGGCACCGGCAAGTATACCACCACGCATAAACTGGTACAGTCGCTGCTCACAGAAACGAGCAATAAAGACCTGGTACAAACCGATCTGTTTCTTTCCACCGCAAAAAACACCCTGAGTCATACCGTTATCAATGAATTATCGGCCCAGGTAGCACAACTGTGGAAACTGGCCAGCAACGACAATAACAGCGACCTGCGGCAATTCTGCGACGCCTTCCGGCAACGGTATGAAGAGCAGGAAATTCCGCTCAGCCTGGCGCTGGACAGCGAAGCCGGTATCGGCTACGGCGCCCACAGCCAGAGCAATACAGATCATACGCCGCTGGTAGATCATATACATGTTCCTCCACGTAACACTGCAACTGCGGGTACCCGCAGTAAATTGCAGGACTTCCAGCTGCAGCAGTTGCTCCAGTGCCTGAAAGAAAATAAAAAGGTGATCACGCTTACCCGCGACCACCTGGAAAGCTTCCGGGAAAAGGAAATGCCTTCCCTCCCCCACAGCATGTACCTGATGGGAAGCATTTTAAGCAACAGCGCCGCCGCCATCGATAACGGCGACTACCTCTTTGATATGAATGGCTGCAGCGGCCCTTCGGCGGCTAACCTGCTGGGAAGGTTTTGTCATGGTGACGAGGAACTCGCCGCCCATGTAAAAGCCTGCTTAAAAGCCGAGGAAGCCAGCGACCCGGAAAAGATCTATGCGGAAATTATTCACCTGCCGGAATCAAGGACAGGCAACATCCTGATGCGGCCACGGCTACGGGAGTACGAAATTGTATACCTGGCCAACAGTCTCGCGCCGGAAGAGTACCAGCTGCACCTCTCCGACCTGATGGTGAGTGTACAACGTAATAAAGTAGTACTGCGTTCCCGTCGACTGAATAAAATTATTGTACCTCGGCTTAGCACCGCACACAACTACCGGCAGGGATTGCCGGTGTATAAATTCCTCTGCGATCTGCAATTCCAGGACTATCATACCGGCATTGGCTGGCACTGGCAGATCCCCGGCGAGGTTTCCTTTTACCCGCGTGTGCAATACGGCAATATCATCCTCAGCAAAAGCACCTGGATGCTGCACAAAAAAACATACCCGGCGTTGGCTAAAGCAACCCCGGAAAAGTATATGGAAATTTTCCGGGAGATCAGCGCCCGGCTGGAACTCCCCCGCTATGTAGTGGTGAAGGAAGGCGACAATGAACTACCCGCCGACCTGGAAAACGAAGTGGCAGTGCACCTGCTGGTAACCACCCTGCTCAAAAAAGAACAGGTGACCCTGCAGGAATTTCTCCATACACCTGAAAACTGCTGGATCAACGGCCCCGATGGCGCGCATACCAACGAATTTATTATTCCGCTCCGGAATATATCTTCCGAAAAAGAAAAAAAACAAACACCCGGAATACTTACTGCGCATACGGCTACGCCCCAACGAAAATTCAGTACCGGCAGTGAATGGTTATATGTTAAACTGTACGCCGGCACACGGAGCGCAGAAAATATCCTGAAAGAAAAGATCCTGCCGTTAACGCAGGAGCTGATGCAGGAAAACATCATTGACCAATGGTTTTTTATCCGGTACACCGATCCCGGACATCACCTGCGGATCAGGTTTCATCATAGCACTCACCCGCGTTTCTGGAGTACGGTACTGGAAAAATTGCACGCGGTACTGGCCACTGACAGTATATACCGGATTCAGACAGATACTTACGAAAGAGAAATTGAACGTTACGGCGCCGATACCATGCTATTTAGTGAAGCGGTGTTTCACTACGACAGTACCTGCGTAACCGGTATACTGGATCTATTGGAGGAAGAAGAAGGCGAAAACTACCGCTGGATGCTCGCGTTAAGAGGTGTGGACATGCTGCTGGATGATTTCGGGTACACGCTTCCTGCTAAATCGGCCCTGTTAAAAATGCTTCAGAAAAGTTTCTTTGAAGAATTTGGCGGTGAAAAGCCGCTACTGGTGCAGCTCAACGACAAATACCGGGAAGAGATGCGGACAGTGAGCAGTATTCTTGATCCCCTGCAGGATGGCGAACATGGTATTGAAGCAGCGGTGGCTTGCTTTCATATCCGCTCTGCCCGGATACAGCAACAACTTTCGGGCGTACATCTTGCCAACCGCGACGATCTGCTTTGCAGCTACATTCATATGTTCCTTAACAGGATCCTGTTATCCAATCAGCGTAAACATGAACTGGTGATCTATCATTTCCTCAGCAGGTATTATGAATCTATGGTGGCCATCTCTAAAAAACAACTCAAAGCAATTACTCACTAAATACCTATTCCTATGAAAAGGAAATCACCGGCACCCTGTTTAGAGCCTTTCCACTTCACTTAAAGGCAACCTGATTTCCGCCACCGGGTTTACCAGCTTCAACATCAGTTCTCCGTAATACAGGTAAAGATCGGCCACTATAGCGCCGTCTTTTACTTTCCATTTTGTGTTTGTTTGCAGGTAGCTTTTAAGTTTCTCCTGCAACTGTGCGGTACCTTTCCATTTCCGGATCTTCAGCAAGGCTACATACACTTTATATCCTTTGGGTTGCGCGGCAGCAGTCATCAGCTTCTTCATTTCTTCCGGGTTAGCGGCGTGGTAAATGCCTTTTCTATGATCCGCCGAAATGTGCAGCATGTGCTCATTTGCCTGTACAAGGGTTTTATAGGGTGTAACGAGAAAGGTCTCTATGGTGTCTGTATCAAAATGATCTTTCCCGCGCGGATAGCTTTGCCTTACGAAAGCAATGAAGCCATGCTTTGCCAAAGACATCACTAATTCGGGAAAGAGCAACGCCAGGGGATTATGCATGGACTGAATTTAACGTTCCAGGAAAGATACTAAGATAGTTAGTACCCACATAAAATAAAAAAGCCCTGATAGCCACTACAGCATGGTTATCAAGGCTTTTTTACATTATTCATTTGCTTTCTGAAACAAAAATACTAATTTATTTAGTAAATCCTAATTTATTTTTCCACCGGCATTCCCTTTCTTTCCAGCGGTATTTCTTCGTATCATATCCTTTGTTATCCACCTTTATTTCCGAACGGCTTACAATAAACTCATTTTGTCGGAATTCATCCCTCAAGTTGTCGTTTTTACCCCGGGTCAAATCCTGAAGTGAATGCTAGTTTTGTATTGTCAATAAAATTCAAACTAAAATTTAAACGACCTTATGAAAAATTTACTCAGCACACATAATGTTCTTAAATTAATCCTGCTAATTGCAATTACTATGTTTGCAGCATCCCCCTCAAACGGACAAGCCAAATCCTCCGACAGTGGTTACATACCTGTTAATGGCATCAAAGTGTATTATGAAGTACATGGCGAAGGCCGGCCTATCGTTTTACTACATGGTGCTTTTATGACAATTGATACAAACTGGGGTGAATTAATCCCTGAGCTGTCGAAAACCAGGAAAGTAATTGCCATTGAATTGCAGGGACATGGACGTACACAGTTTTCAGATAGAAAATTATCGCATGCAACTTTAGCAAGTGATGTAGAAGGAATAATGGACTACCTGAAAATTGACAGTGCTGATATAGCAGGATATAGTTTTGGCGGCACAGTGGCTTACCAACTTGCGATACAAAGCCCTAAACGGGTAAGAAAATTAGTAATCATTTCTTCTACCTATAAAAGTAATGGCTGGCTACCCGAAGTAAGCAATGCGTTTAAAACAATGAAGCCTGAACTTTTTACCAACACTCCAATGAAAGCCGCATACGATGCAGTGGCGCCTGATAAAACAAAATGGACAAAGTTCCTGGAACAGATGATCGCTTTTAATCATGTACCATTCAACCTGGGCGAAACAAATATTGCGAAAATTACTTCGCCTGTATTACTGATCTCGGGCGACAATGATGGCCTGGATAAAATTGAGTTGATAAAAACATATCAACTACTGGGAGGTGCTATATGTGCTGATTTTGGAGTAATGCCTAAATCGCAGTTGGCCGTTGTTCCTGGGCAAAGCCATGTCGGCCTGATGATGCAGACTAAAACAATATTGGGTTATCTGGATACTTTTTTAAAGTAACCATAATAAGAATAAGAGATATTGCCAGGCATCCTGAAAGCGAATCTTAAATCATAACAAAACCTTTTTTTAAACAATAAACTATAATACTATGAGAAAAATAATTGTTTTATCAATGATTACATTAGATGGCGTAATGCAAGCACCGGGCGGCCCCCAGGAAGACACATCAGGTGGCTTCAAATATGGCGGCTGGACAGCATCTTATGGTGACAAGGTTTTTGGCGAGATTATGCAAGAAGAGATGAAACCGGCAGAATATCTTTTGGGCAGAAAAACATTTGATATTTTCGCATCCTACTGGCCCCAACATGCTGACTTTTGGCCAGGCATCAATGATGGCAACAAATACGTACTGTCGGAGACCCTGGAAAAATCAGATTGGAAAAACACCATTTTCCTCAAAAGTCCGGCAGACATCGAAAAGCTTAAGAATTCGGAGGGAGCGGATATACAGGTTTGGGGTAGTGGTAAGCTCATTCAATTGTTGCTTAAACATGACCTGGTGGATGAATTCCGGCTGAAAATTTACCCGTTGATTCTTGGTGAAGGAAAAAAGTTGTTCGAAAACGGCGCGATCCCGGCAGCATTTACCTTAACAGAAAGCCATGTGACACCAAAAGGAGTTATTATAGCGAGTTACAAGCGGGCCGGAGAAGTCATTACAGGCAATGTTGGAGCTTGATTATAGGCTGAGGCGTTATCGGTCTTTCTCCGGGGTTTGACAAGTGTTAAAACTATATCTGACAGATGGACTAATACTACCGGGAATATGTATTAACTTTTAACTGCGTGATTTTATTTCAGTATTTATCTGATTCAATTTGATTATGCCTGGCAGCATAGTCAACAAACAACCGGGAATAACTGCAATTAGCGCAAAGTTTTGAGTCTTACTTATCAGGTACAAAAGTACCCCTTCCGCAATGAGGAGTACCATGCCAGTTCCAATTAGTACGCCGCTTAATGAACTTTTCCGTTTGTTCAGTTCATCCATTGTTAATTCAGAGAGCTTTTTATCCATAGAGGGGGTATTAAACGTTATTGATTTCCTTGCTAAACTATAAAATTCCGGCTATTCCCCCAATATATGATTTTCCCCTTCCTCCATTCTTCGCTGGAACCCATCCAGGAACTGTGCCACATGAAACCCATCCATCAGCGCATGATGTACATGTACAGACAGCGGCATCATTTTCCGCCCTCCCACTTCTTTCACTTTACCGAAAGTAATTTTAGGGCAGCTATCTTTAAACGAAAAGCTCCGCGCATGGGATACTGCGGTGAAATTAATCCAGGGCAGGGAGGAATAATGGATCACATTCTCTCCTGACACAGCCGGTATCAGCCCTGTACTTTGACGTACTCTTTCAATTTCCGCTTTGCTGCTGGCTTCGAAAGCAGCAGCATCTTCATAAAAATTCATATATGCGAAACCAAAAGTACCATCGGGCCGGTTAATAGTGGGCGATGCGTGTACCTGGTCGTATTCCCAGACTTCGTTGCCGGCAATGCGGTAGCGGAAAGGGGTAACTTCATTGGCGGCTGCCAGTGATTTGTGCAGGTAGCTTAAAAAGAAGGAATCCCCGCTGGCTTTGGCCTTGTTAAAGGCGGTGGTGCAGTCGATATCAGTGGCGACCCCAAAAAAGGGTTCCTCAAACTGGCGGAAAAAATTAAAGTGTTCCTTTCTCACCCAGGTATCCAGGTCTAATAATTGTTTCATAATATTAAGTGCGGCAGGATGTCTGCCATTGTATTAAACTGGTAAAAACGGGGGTCGTCGATGGTATGATCAATGTGTTCGTGCTGCCAGGTGGTATGATACGGAATATGGATAGCATGACCGCCCAATGCCAGCACCGGCAATACATCTGATTTCAGGGAGTTGCCCATCATCAGGAATTCTTCGGGGCGGCAGTCGAGGTGCTTTATTAATTTGCTGTAGTCACGTTCCTTTTTGTCGCTCATAATTTCGATATGATGGAAATAATGCTCCAGGCCCGATTTTCTCAGTTTGCGTTCCTGGTCCAGCAGATCGCCTTTTGTGGCCACTACCAGGCGATATTTGCCGGAGAGGGCCTGCAGCACTTCTTCTACCCCGTCGAGCAGTACAATGGGTTTATCCAGCATTTCTTTTCCGTACTGGAGCACTTTATGGAATACTTCCGGGCTGGCGGTATTTTCAGATACGCGCAACACGGTTTCTATCATGCAGAGCATAAAAGATTTTATGCCATAGCCATAGAGTTCCAGGTTCGCCATTTCTGTTTTAAACAGTTCCTGCGACACGGTATGATGCGGCAGATAATCTTCCAGCAGACTACAAAAAAGGGCTTCTGTTTCCTGGAAGTAGGGCTCATTTACCCAAAGGGTGTCATCGGCATCGAATGCGATCACGCTAATATCAGAGATCATTGTTATTTTTACGTTTTTCCGGATGCAAAAATAGAAACCGGCAGTTTATAAATCGGGACATTTGTCTCACCTCTTAAAAATATGTTACGGACTAATCCTGCTTTTCTTCATTTCATGGAACGGTTCACTGCCGGCGGCAGGGAAAGCGAAGCGGTGGCGATTAAAACCTATGCTACCGGTACGCGGCTCATCCGCCAGGGCGATACCATCAGCCATGTTTATATTATACGGGAAGGTATTACAAAATGTTATATCGAAGAAGATAACGGGAAAGACTATATTTTCGAATTCCTGGGCAAGGGCGAAATTACGGGGGATCTGGAAGGGATCAGGAAAGAAAAATGTCTTTGTAATATTGAAGCCATTACACCCGTAACGGTGTATGCCATTCCGCATACCCTGTTTAGCTGGCTGCTGCTCAACAATAGGGAGTTCAACGGGCTAATGCTGGAGGAACTGGTTATCCGTATCCGTCAAACCTGTATCCGCGCGTCTTACCAGCAGCTATACCCTGTGGAGTATGCGTTGCTTCGCCTGCTGGCACTGGAAGCGGAACAGGACATTGTTATTCCCAAAAAGGATATGGCGGCTTACCTCGGTATTACTACCCGGAGTTTTAACAGGACCTTGAAAGAACTGAGGGCCAAAAATATCCTGGACCCGCAGGGGATGAACATTGATCTGACCAGGAAGCAGCTGGAAGAAATACTGCGCCGGTTTGAGGATATGGGGTAACGGCTACCTGCCTGCGAAAATAAAGGGCTGTTCCTTTTTACAGCAACAGCCCTCCCCTGTTTATTTAAACAATCTCCATTCGCTTAGCTGAAAATCCACACTGCCATTAGTAGCTGTTACATACACGGCGTAATACTTATAGGCCGTGGTATTGGGAATGGCAAACTGCCTGGTTTGATTCCTGGCGCTGAATACCTGGTTGGTTTGCGTATCGAGTACAGTCCAGGTAATGCCATTATCAGAACCTTTCAGCTGCCAGTTTTTAGGATCACGGTCTATGGCGTCGTTACCGGAAGTGAGGGTGTATGATTTCACGGTTTGCGCGGCAGTAAATTGCAGCTGCATTTTAAAATCAGTGGGCACGGCATTTACAAACAATTTAGTGCTATATACGTTATCGGTGAGCTTCAGAGAGCCTTCTGGTGCGGAGGCGCCGCCGTTGTTTTCCTTACTCACGGTAATAGTGCCTGAACCGGTGATGTCGTCCGATGGATAGGTGATGCCCGGGAAATCCGTTTTTGCCTGCTTTAGTTGTGCGGTCCAGTCGTTGCCCTGTTCGTCTTTATTGCCAAAGGCGGTGAGTGCAAGTTGCTTCAGGTCTTTATTGGCTGCGCCGCTCCAGTAATGTACAAACTCCCCGAAGTTAAGCCCGCGGGTATATTCGGGGTAAGTGGTGATGCCGTTGTTGAAGGTTTGTTTGGGGAAATGCTGCGCCAGCAGTACGAAGAATTTATTCAATGCAGTTACACCGCCGTAGTTATTATAGATCGGGTAAAACCAATCCCTGAACCAGTAGGTGCCTGCGCGGGGGTAAGCATCCGTTTGCGTGATCTTCATGTTGTACCAGCGGGTAACATCGGCGCTGCGGCCCAGGGCCAGGTACACATCATACTGGTAGATCTCCATCCATTTGCTGTCGTGCCAGATACCGAAGGCCGGGGAGCCGTGTACCCCTTTGGAAGCGCCTTCCACGATATGCCCTACTTCATGGGTGGTGAGGTCGATGTCGTTGCCTGCGCCGGAGATCCAGGCATTGGGATCGGAGGAGCCTACATCTATTACGTTGCGGTAATCATGACTGGCATCCATATACGTAGAAGGGTGGCCACCGGAATATTTGCCGGAATGCAGGATTACAAAAAGGCGGGAATCGTCGCCAAAAGCGCCGTAGGTACTTTTTGTATAGTTCCATACCTGCGCGAGATAGGTATTGGGCCAGGTAATGCTGCTGTTTACATCGTTATCGAAATACACGGCTACGCTGGTATCATAAAAAACGCGGTTCAGCAGTTGTACGTGTTCAAACCAATGTTCCTGCCAGGTGGCAGGTGGCGTGGCTAATACCTGCAGGTTTGTTTTTCCGGGAACGGGTTGAAGATCACTGCCGGGAGCGCTTTTCTTTTCGCATCCGGACAGTATGCCCAGCACAATACATGCTGCAGCAAACAATAAAGTTTTCATACATTTTTTTTTAAGATGAATTAATGAAGGGGGTTTCGGGTTTTCAATTATGAGCAACTGCCCCTGGTGAGGCAGTTGCTACTCAATGCAGTTTTGGTTGTTCAGGTAGATAAGTTAACACATCTTTTCACGGTAACCTGTCAATAGATTTTAAACAAATGTAAACGGATATTAAAAGGCGTTCCCCGCTTATGCGCAGGCGGAGCTGCAAAAGTGATGGTGAACGACCGCCTGGTACTGCTGGCCGGCATCGACCTGATCCGGTATTTAATGTCCTTGTCTGCCAGCCAGATCTCAAAAATTGAACTGATCAAAAATCCTTCTGCCCGGTATAACACCGGCCACCACTTGATAAGTTATCACAGCCGGATACGTATACTTTTATCGCATTGGCAGCAATTACGGGTGATGGAGACATTCCCGCCGGTCAATTCAAAAAAACCGGCGTGTTGAAATTCAATATCCTGTGCCAGTTCAAGGGCCAGCCCGTGGGCCAGATCATAGAGCATGCCAAAAACAGCAGTTCCGACCTGGGAATTTCCGCAGGTGAAGAATGGATGCTTTTTGGTAGCTTAGCCGCCGGGGAACAGCGAATTACCAATACATTAACAGATAGTTTTGGTTTTTTGTGAAAGATAAAATCCTATATTAGAAGCTTGAAAAAAAGCAATATGCTGGCTTTTTTTGGTATTAACCCATAACTAACTGATTTTGGTAACAAAAAGATTAAACGGGAGCAACTAAATATTACTTATATTAATGTTACGCTATCACATTTTGGATTAACCCTAACAGGTATGCTGTTACAGGGAACCGGACCAACTAACAATTACCGGCGTGACGTAAATGCTATAAAAAGTACATGAACATATACCAACATTATTCTTTTGATCTATGGTTAACTTTAATAAAATCGAATCCTTTATTTAAACAGGAAAGGACGCGCTTTTTTTACAACCATTTCAATCAACACCAAAAAACGCTGGAAGAGGTAGGCCGTATATTCCGCAAAACAGATCTGCTATGCAATGCCATCAATGAAAAAACAGGCGGCAATATTGATGCGGAAGAAATGTATCTCATGGTGATCAGTGAAATGAATGATTACGACAATGCCTTTGGAAACATTGATCTGGCAGGACTTTACCAGGAGATGGATGCCTTGGTGCTTAAATACCTCCCGGTTATTTATTGTTCGGAAACAGTGAAAACATTGCGCAGGATAAAAGAATCGTCCGATAGCACCATCAGTTTACTCAGTAATACGGCCTTTATAAAAGGCAGCACGTTAAGACGCGTATTACAGGAACTGGAACTGGACCGCTTTTTCGATTTCCAGTTGTATTCAGATGAAACCGGTATGTCGAAACCCAATGAAAAAATGTTTCGCCTCATGCTGGAAAACGTGGCAACGGTAAGAAATGATACGGCAATCCCGCTAAGTAACATCATACATATTGGCGATAATGTAAAAGCAGATATCAATGGGGCACAGGTGACAGGCATTTGTACTTTACTGGTCAACTCCAATAATCAATGTATTTCAAGTTTACTTAACTGATGACAACAACCTATTCACTTCATAAGATCACCCATGCCGGCCATTTCGGGTTTTGCCCCGATGACTACAGCCGTTTTAAATTCGGGGACGACGCCGTTGCCGAAAAATTCGGGACCAGCCTGGCCGAAGGGTTTATTGAGCATCACCTGAAAGGACAGGAAGTACCGCAGTTTGTGGTAGTTTCCAGTCCGTACTCCTTCATTCCAACGGCTACCTTTGCCATGAAAAACTATTTCGTTTTTCATTTGAACCGGTGGCTGGCGGCGCACGGACACCCCGTTTTACAGGAAACCAAAGTGCATCGTACCATCACCTACAAGGAGGATTATGGTGAGCTGGATGCTGAACAACGGTTAAAGCTGATCGGCAACGACAGCTTCCACATCGACCGCCACTTCCTGATCGGGAAAAAGGTGATTTTCCTGGATGACATCAAAATTACGGGCGGCCATGAAAGGATGATCCTGAAAATGGTGGATGCCTATGACCTGTCCAATGATGTGTACCTGCTCTATTATGCGGAACTGCAGAATAAAAGCATTCATCCCAACATTGAAAACCACCTGAACTATCATTTTGTAAAGTCTATTTTCCACCTGGAAAAGATCATCCAGGGGGAACACTTTTTTATTAATACACGGATTGTAAAGTATATTTTGAACTACGATTTTGATTCATTTTGTATTTTCCTGCAAAATCAAACAGATAAATTCGTAAATCTTTTGTATAATATGGCCCTGGGAAACGGTTATCATACGATAGAAGTTTACCAGAGAAATCTGAACTTTATTAAAAATTACTTATTTAACAGAAAACATAAAAGCATACAACATGGCAATTAATTTGCAAAAAGGTCAGCGGCAAACGATTAATGCGCCCAAATTCGTAATTGGCCTGGGCTGGGACGCTAATGCTTCATCTACCGGCACCAGCTTCGATCTGGATGCTTCCCTGTTTGTAATGGGAGAGAATAAAAAGATTTTATCCGATCAGCACTTTATTTTTTACAATAACCTCGTAACGCCCGATGGCAGCGTAGAGCACACCGGCGATAACCTCACCGGCGATGGCACCGGCGACGACGAACAGATCAAGATTGACCTGTCCAAAGCAGATTCAAAAATCACCGAAATATGCGTGGTGGTTACCATCCACGATGCGGAAGCACGCCGGCAGAACTTCGGCCAGGTAAGGAATTCCTTTGTACGTATATTCGACCCGGTTACCAACGAGGTATTGCTGAAATACGAACTGGAAGAAGATTTCTCTATTGAAACAGCGGTAGAATTCGGAAGAATTTACAAACGTAACGACGAATGGAAATTTGAAGCAGTAGGCGTTGGCATGAAAGGCGGCCTGCAGGACTACCTGAACAAATACAATTAATCTATACACCACTATATCTAAAAATATAAGTCAATATGGCAATCAATCTTCAAAAAGGTCAGCGTATAAATCTCGAAAAAAGCAATGGTACCAAACTCCAGAATATTTGCGTGGGGATCAACTGGGGCGCCATTGAAAAGAAAGGCTTGTTTGGCCTGTCTAAAACCAAGGAAGCGGTAGACCTGGACGGCAGCTGCGCCATGTTTACAGAACAGAAACAGCTGCAGGAAGTGGTTTACTTCGGTAACCTGAAATCCAAAGACAACGCGGTAAAACATAGCGGCGATGATCTTACCGGTGACCTGAACGGCAACGACGGCCTGGACAATGAAGTCATCACCCTCGATTTTTCCCGGCTGGATGCCAATACCAATTACGTGGCGTTTGTGCTGAACAGCTTCCGCGGACACGATTTCGGTACCATCCCTTTTGCGTCTATCCGCATTTATGAAGGTACCCCTGCCCGCGTGAATGAAGTATTTGCCACCTATGATATTGCCAGCGGCGCCGGCTTTGCAGGACACGTATCTATGGTGATGGGTGTTTTTTACAAGAAGAACGGCGAATGGAAATTTAATGCGATCGGTGAACCTACAAAAGATAAGAAGCTGCAGGAAACCGTGAACACCGTTGCGCAGAACTACCTGTAGGATTTACTTTTGATAAGATAATATCAATTTATAATCAGATACCTTATGGAAGCAAACCCAAATATTACCGACCAAACCCTTCCCGCGGTGAGGCTCGACAAAGAAGGAAATGTGGATCTGGCGGTTATTACGCCGGACGACGCGAAGAAATACGGGGAAATAAGTAAATCACTGGTAACCACCGATGTAAATTCCATCCTGAATTACGGTACAGAAGTACAGAATTCAATGGAAAAATACAGTAACGAGTTCCTGACTTCTGTACGTACCTATAACTCCGGCGAAGTAGGCGGATTGATCAACGATCTGCTGACCGAACTTAATTATATCGACGTAGATGAGCTGAACCAGGGTGCTTTGCAGAGTTTTATCTCTAAAATACCTTTCCTGAAAAAGCTGGTATTTGATGCCAAAAAGCTTTTCCAGAAATACGATACCGTTGTCAGCAACATTGATAAGATCACCAACAAGATTAAAGCGGGCCGTATCAATTCACTGAAAGACAACAGTTCTTTGCAAACCATGTTTGATAGTAACGTATCTTACATCAAACAAATGGAAGATCTCATTATTTCGGGTCAGCTGAAATTTAATGAGCTTAGCCAGAAACTGGCTGAAATGGAGGTGAATGCCGCCAATTACAATGATTATGAGATCGCTGATTTAAGGGATTTCATTACCCGCCTGGATAAAAGGCTGGCCGACATGAAGATTGTACGCTTTATTATGCTGCAGTCTTTAGCCCAGATCAGGCTGGTACAAAATAACAATACTTCTATTGCGGAAAAGGCGCAATCAATCATTTCCACCACGATCCCTGTCTGGAAGAACCAGCTCACCATTGCGGTAGCGTTGCAAAGACAGAAAGCCAACGTGGAAATGCAGAAGAAGATTTCCGATACCACCAACACCATTCTCCAGAAGAATGCCGACCTGCTGAAACAAAACAGTATTGAGGTAGCGAAAGAGAATGAGAAAACAGTAGTATCCATTGAAACACTGAAGAGAACTACCCAGTCGCTGATTGAAACTTTACATGAAGTGAAGAAGATCCACGAACAGGGCACCGAAAGCCGGAAAGTGCTGAATGGTGAATTGCAGACGCTGGAAACAGAGCTGAAGAAAAATGTAACAAACGTTAGCTAACGGAGGATAAGTAATGGAGGATAACCTGGCAATCATATTAAATGACTCAAATAAAACTATCAGCAAATTGCAATTGCTGTCCACTTTTTTTGAAGAAGAGATAATATACAAGATCTATCTCCGAAGCCAGGTTGTCCATAAATTATTTGAAACCAATCCGGAACTCGATATCAATAAGCTGGAACTCTTTCACCTGCAATACACCGCTACTGTGATTGACCTCCTGCGGAAAATAAAAGCCAGCAACGAAAGGAACGTGAGTATTTTATATGATGAAATCCAGATTAACAAGGACCTGATCGAAAATATAAACGACTCCGTTTTTTCAGAGAAAAATTACCAGCAGGATAAGCAGAAGCAATCCCTGAAGATCAATTTATCTTTGCGGAAGCTGTACCAGGTACTGTCTGACAACTCCGAAGACTACCCTTTTTCCAAAAATATCAATGCTTTCAGCGCCCGTTTCTCCCAGGATTTTTATTTCGATATTTCCACCGAAGCCCTCAACGAGCTGATTAAATTCAACCCGGCAGAAGTGTACCGGAACAACTCCGCCATCATACAGCGCAAGCTGATGGGATTGTTGTGCAAAATGGATTTTAAAACCGAGTTCTTTTGCGGGCTCAGTGCCGGTAACCTCATCCTGGAAGTGTACCGCTTCCTTAATATGGACCGTTACTTTCTCTTCTTCCCCGCCAAAAATTTATTCCTGTTCTGCGATCTTTCAAAAATTACAGATGTTGACTGGTCCAATACCCTCTCCAAAAAAACAAGGATTGTACAGGAATTAACGGATAAGAATGACAACCTGATGAGCCGTGCCAATGTACTGAAAACGGTGATCCCGGACAATGTGCAGGCTTTGCTGAAAGAATATTATGAGAAGATTTCCGATGTTGATTTCCTCCAGCATATTGGCCGCTTCGATGTACAGACCAACATTCTCAAAACAATGCTCAATACCAATGTCATTTAAATAAAAAGGCGCCAGTCTCCGGACTGGCGCCATAGAAACCTTTATTAAGTTGATCCGGTTTGTTACCGGCATCATTTTTTCTCCAACTCTGCAGCAGGGGTCCTTTTAGGGAAGTTTAACAGCGCCGATGTAATGATCGGAACCACAAACACACATACTGTTATAATAGAGGTAATGATATCTGCCTGTGAACTTTCCAGGAAATGCGTGATGGGCGATTCCGGGAAGAAGTGTTCATAAATAGAAAGGCTCAGTTTAAGACCGAGGATACCAATAACGATATAGGCTGCTGATTCCAGGAAGGTAAACTTCGTCATCAGTTTCACGAAAGCCTGCGCCACAAAACGCATGGCGAGGATACCGATAAACACGCCCAAGCAAACCAGTAATATATTATCGGTAAAAGCTACCGCAGCAAAAATATTATCTATAGAGAAGGCCATATCCATCAGTTCCACCAGTGCCACTGTAGCCCAGAAAGGCCCGATAGCCCCCACTGTGGCCTTGTATAGCCAGTTCTGACCTTTGTCGATGCTCTCTTCTTCTTTCTCTCCTTCTGTTTGCTTATTTTTCCACCAGCTGAATACCAGGTACAGGAGATATAAACCGCCCAATGGTTTCAGCCACCAGATCTTGATCAGGAAAGACGCAAACAGCATGGCCAGACCACGGAACAGGTAAGCGCCGAAAATACCGTATTTAAGGGCACGGTCGCGTTGTTTTTCGGGCAGGTCCATTACCATTGTAGCCAGTACGGCGGCGTTATCTACCGACAGTAAGCTTTCAATGATCACGAGATTCCCGACAATGATAGCCGAAGGTATTGGGTTATCAATAATTTGTTGGATTAATTCATTCATTTCACTTTATTTTTTATATAGGTTTCTATTTGTTGGCAATCGTTATGATCACTACTCTTCCACCCTCTTCCCTTGACAGCAGCAGTCTTTTTCCATCCGTTAATTCCACCATTGCGCCGATGGGAATTTCTTTGTCTTCCGTCAGATCTTTTAAAGAAGTGAGCTGCTGGTTTACCAGCACCCATTTTCCCTGGTGAAATACAAAATACCCGACCGGCACTTTTTGCGCGGCGGTAATCCTTTCATTGCGGATGGTATTCCTGTTTACGTGCCACTGGAACAGGTACTGATTATTATACACCATCAGCCGGTGGTTTTCCGGTTTCCATACCGTTGGCTTAAACTCGTAATAGAGGTCCAGCACGGGCAGGGTGCCTTTATGCGGTGTGCCGCAGAAGGGGCATTTGGGAGAATGGGTGTTATCAAAAACGTACCATTTCTGTTCGCAGGCGGCATTGCTGCAGGGCTGCATGAGGTCTGTTGTTTTTAATAACGCCTGTTCCCACATTTCCGCCGGCGGGCGTTCGGTTGGCTGGTGTAAACCGGTTACAAACGCCTGGTAGAACAGCTCCTTCAGGTAAGGCCCTGTAATGGTATATGGCAGCTTATTTACATCTGCCCAGGGCAATTCCTTCGGATTAAGGTGATTCAGTTTCGGCCGGTTGGAGGTATCCTGCGGATGTTCAATAAACAGCGCCTTCTCTCCCATTGCCAGCAGGTCGTCTTTTTCTGCGTCGAGATCATGGATCTTCCCTCCTTTTAAGGGATGACGGTATAAAAGATACATATAGATCATTACCGCCAGTGCATGCAGGTCAGTAAGGCGGTTGGGCAGTTTCCTGCCCGGATCTTTCCCGTCCAGGTGTTTGGTGGCCAGTACTTCCGGTGCGATAAAATCGGCGGTGCCAATAACATCGGGTGGAAATAAGCCGGGTACCACGAGGCCATCTATATCGATGATGGTAGCCGATTTACTTACCGGGTCTACCAGCACATTTTTATACGACAGGTCGGAATGTGCGAGTCCGGCTGCATGCAGGCGTTTCACACCTCTTGAAATATTTACACCAATCTGGAAATAGCTCAACCAGTTGCCCAGTTCTGCTTCATCCAGGCGCAGGGTAAACTGTTTGTTCCTGAATTTGGGTGAAGCAAACCATTTCCCTTCTTTTTCCTTTCCTTTAATCAGGTCGTTTGAGGCGTATCCCTTCTTGAAAAAAAAGTTAGCATGATAACACGGTACTACGAGGCCCACCTTTTTATCTGCTTCCACCATATCTGTGGGCCAGCAATAGAGATCCCGGTAGTAGTCGCCGCCTTCGCGGTTAAAGAAGCTGTTATAGTAATCCGTTACAATTTTCCGCAACCGTTCTTTTGAAGCGTAGTCCTGTGCATCACGATAGAATGCCACCACGTATGATTTATCCGGGCTGAAGTAAACGTCCTTCATACCGCCCCGCATAGGTTCTCCGTTATCAACGTACTGATAACTTTTTCCTGCATTGATGACGGAATTCACCGTTTTTGTGCTCATATAGTCCGCATACTTAACTGATGATCATTAAAGTTCTGTCGTCATGATTCCCGGGGCTCCAGAAGTCCATCCAGGCAGATAGCTGGTTGGCGGTTTCCGTTGTATGGCTGGCCAGGTCTACTTTTACGTTGTCATCGTTCTTACCGCCGAGGTCTTCCAGCAGTGCTTTCCATGCTGGAAGCTTCTCCAGGTTGGCTTCTACTTCAAACTTGGGGTCATAAATACCGTCTGTCATCAGCATCAGGTACGAAAAATCCGGCACCAGCCTGAACCCGAAGCGGGTTGCAAAGGTATCACTTTTAAAGATTTCCTGCATGGTAATAAACCGGGTTCCCCCGCTAAATTCCCCTACATCCAGGCGGTTCAGCAACGCAATATCTGAAAAATCCTTATTTATCAAAGCAATGGGGCAGTCGCCTACGCCAAAGCTCATGATCACATAACCTGATTCGTACTTTTTTAAAAGTACAAATATAAGTGTGGAATGAAGATCTTTCACTGGTGCGGCGCAGGTGGCGGCAAATTCTTCCAGCTTTTTATGTATGGTAAACGCTGCTTTGCCGAGGTTATCGTATACAAAGCGGGTGAGTTCTTTTTGTGTTTTGTCGCCTGCTGCGGCGGTGTGTGCAGCAATGAGTGCATCAAATGTATTCCTTAGTTCGGGCGTAAAGTACTGCTCAAAGTACTCCACGATGCCATTGCAGGCTATCCTGGACCCTGCGCGAGAAAGCCGCGCGCTGCCGGCGCCATCTGAAACGGCCAATACACTCCAGCCGGTGTCGGCGAAGTGTTTAAAGGCAAAATCATCTTCCCGGAAGCCGCCGGTATTGGCGTGTGAGCGGCCTCTTTTGGAGGCTGCCAGCAGGTGCCTGTCGCCCAACGGGGCATATTCGGCGACGTTGTCTTCCTTCCAGTAAGGATCGTTTTTATCGCTCTCCATATTTTTCCAGAGCGATTTTGGATTGGGGTTGATCACCAGCGGCACCTTTTTTTCGTTGGGCGCGGCGGTTTCGTCTTCCCCGTTGATGCGGTATTTCAGCGTGAGTTTAAAATCACCGCTTTTAACCGGTGTGCCCCGGATGACTTTTGTTTCCGGATCGTATTGCAGGCCGGATTCTTCCAGCCCATCGATATGGAAATAAGAAAAGTCGTTCCAATTCAGCTGTCCGAAGTCCAGTTTCACCTCGTAAGGCTTTCCGGCAGTGGCATTCGGGATGCTGACGGGTTGTTGCTGAATGTCTGCTAACCGGTTTTTAAACTGCCAGGTATCCATTAGTAGCTTTTTATTTTCCATGATCTGCTTCACGGCAAGCCTGTTTTTCTCCTCGTTTACAAATGCGTCGAACAGGTGCTGCCGGTTAGTGCCAACCGTAATATTATTTGCTTTAAATAATTCCTGGATAAAGGATCTGTCCATGTTGATCTTTTGTCGGTTAGCCTTGTGCCCGGTTTACATCGAAACCGCCTTCGCTGGCGCCATAGGCTGCGGTGTTTCCGCAGGTGGGGCAGGTACTGAGCTTTTCTTCGCCGATGCAATGGATCTGGCCACAGGAGCACAGTGCAAATCCCCACTGGTTGCCGCAGCAGGGGCAGGTGGGGTTGCCGATCAGTTCTTCGCTGTTGATGATAGCTGGTTTGGCGTTGCTGTCGGACAGTTCGTGGTAGGTTTTATCTACCTGGAACGCCCCTACCAGCCGGTAATACAGCCGGTTCAGGTTCAGGCCGTATATTTCTGCGTCCTGTTCAGCGCGGCGGTATTTCATGAGATAGTCGCGTTGCATATGCTGGCATTTCCCTACCATCACCACGAAGTTGCTATCGGTGTAACTGCGGGGAGGTTGTGGCTTTGAGAGATCAATTTTCGACAGTGTATCGGTATCGTGTATTTTCGACAGTTCAAATCCGGAAGCATTTTTCTCAACGCTTTCGCTGCTGGTTTTGATAGAGTCGGTGATCCATCTGAAGAACTGTTTGTACGCTGCCGGAGAGCTGTTTTTAAAATGCACCACGTTCTCTGTCAGTTCTTTGAGCAAATTGGTATCTGCTTCGTTGCCAAAGGAAACGGCCACCATATTGGCGGTACGTTGCCAGTTCTGTTTCCATTCCGTGATGGCTGCGCTGGTATCGTCTGTAGGTACGCCATCTGTGAAAAGAAAGATGATGGGTTTCCAGTCGCCTTTCATATCATAGGTGGTTTTCACCTGGTTTTTTCTCAGTTCATACATGAGGTGTCCCAGTCCCCTGCTTAAAGAGGTACCGCCGCCGATGGGAAAACGTGGCGGATAAAAGTTGATGATTTCCTGCAGGGGTACCAGCGTTTTTGCCTGGCCGGCGAAAACGATAATAGAGATCCACGCTGTTTCTATGGCGTAGGGATCTGTTTTCAGTGCCTGGATGATTTGTGCCAGACCTTCTTCCACCTGTTGAATGGGTTCTCCTACCATTGATTCGGAGACGTCTATGAGGAAATAAACAGGAAGTCTTCTCATTATCCAAAATTTACAGAAGTGATATATACTGTACCCGGACCGGTAATTTTCAACATACTTAATCCTTCTCCTCCCAGGAGATTATTTCCTGAGAAATGTGACGACATCCGGTTTACCATATCTGCATTCATGCAGATGAAGCTTTTTTCATCCACAAAAACGGTTTGCCCGGGTGCGAGGTCCAGCGTAATGGGTGTGCCAATTACATCTAAAAAAACAGTACAAAATCCTGTTATTTTCTGCATGATCAGGCCCGTACCGCCGATGAGGGAGGTAAGGTTCATTTTTACATCAATATCAATTTTGTCGGAGGAGGCTACATAGGCGCCTGCTTTACAAACAATGCCGGTAGTGACTTGCTTGAGATTAATGGGCAACAGCCCTACTTTACCGGCTACCACCAGTTTGCGCGGATTAAGATTAGTATTGCACAGTTCTACCTGGAAAATACTTTCGCCGGTGAGTTTTCTTTTTATCAGCCCGGCTACGCCTTTATCGAATACGTTGACTTTTGAAGTAATTCCTTCTTCATGATAGATCAGTGCGCCTTTCTCGCAGAAGAATTTCTCCTGTTGGGATAATTCTACTTCCAGACATTTAAAATCATGTCCGATCAATTTTACGTTCATTCTTTTTATTATCAGATGACTAAATTCACTTCATTGGGGGGCGGCGGCAGTGTTACCTGCTCGGTGGTGCCCATGCTTTTGTTTCCCTGTTCTATGGTGTCGGATACCCACTTAAAAAATTGTTTAAGTGTGGCGCTGTCGGCGGTATCGAGATGCACCACGGTATCTGTCAGTTCTTTGAGCATGCCGTTGTCTGCTGCTTTTCCTGCCGCGCAACCTACGATGGTGGCGAAGTTTAGCCCTTTTATCAGCGGGATCATTTTGCGGTACAGCTGCAGATCCGAGGGTTTACCATCCGTGAAGAGGAATAACAACGGGCGCCAGTCGCCTTTTTGCGTGGGGGTACCTTTGCGTACTTCGCTATTCACTTTTGCGTGAAGGAATTCCAGTGCATAGCCGGTGTGTGTGGGGCCGCTCTGGGGGCAGGTGATTTCCGGCAGCTGGAAGTTGGCCAGTTCCACCAGTGGTGTCAGTTCTTTTACTTCCCGGTCGAAAGTGATGATGCTGAGCCACAGGGAGTCCATTGCCTGGGGGTCCATCCGCAAAGTGTTTACCATGCCGCTCAGGGCGTTATTGAGCGCCTGAATGGGTTCACCGTACATAGATCCGGAGGTATCCAATAAGAAAAATACCGGTAATCGTCGCATATCAATATTTTAATTTCTTACACCACGATATTCAGTTCTGCCGGTGGTGGCGGCAGTTCATTTAAGCCTATTAATTCTTTTCCGGCATCTTCCACTTTTGTGGAGGTAACGCCAATGGAAGCGGTTACCCATGCAAAGAAGCGGGCGATACTCTGACTGTCGGCAGTATCGAGGCTGAGTACATTATCAGTTATTTGTTTCAGTATGGCGGTATCTGCACCGGAGCCGGCAGCACATGCGATTGTATAAGCTACTTTTCGTTGTTTAAATGCCGTCAATCCGCTTTGCCAGCTATCGGTAGGAATGCCATCCGTCATGATGAACACGAGTGGTTTCCAGTCGCCTTTCCTTTCCGTAGTTGTTTTGGCCACTTCGCGATCGATGCAGTTGCTTACCAGCTGCAACGCTTCTCCCAGTGCGGTGGTGCCGGTGGCTTTTATATCCACCATCTGGAAAGACGCGAGGTCGGTAAGGGGTACAACCTGCCTTGCCGAGCTATCGAAAGTGATGATACTGATAAAGGCGGTTTCAATGGCTTGTGGGTTTTGGCGTAATGAGTTAATCATTATCTGTACACCATTTTTTACTGCCTCAATGGGTTCTCCATTCATAGAACCGGAAGTATCTAATAAAAGATACACGGGTAATCTTCTCATACTGCATTAATTTAATACCAGTGTTGGCATGTTGAAAATGGGTAACATTTCATCCTGCGTTTTCCGCAGGATGAAGATATGCTGAATATAGGTTTTTTGTTATCAGGAATAGGTTAACTTTTTCAATTCATCCACAAAGCTATCGGATTGATGTGGAATACCAATGGCCCTGAATTTCCAGGCGCCATCTTTACGATAAATTTCCGCAAATGTCATGGAGCACATACCGTTGTAGGTGCTGTCGCCCGACAGGCTGAATTTTGCAATTTCTTTTCCCCGGCTGTCGACTGCGCGGATAAAGGCATTATCGATCATACCGAAGTGCTGGTTAGTGGCGCGGCCATTGTAGATGGTGACCATAAACAGGATCTTTTCGTATTTACTTTCCAGCTGATCCAGCTTGATAATAATTTGTTCATCATCGCCGTCGCCTGCGCCGGTGCGGTTATCGCCGGTTAACCAGATATTGCCGGATGGGTGGCGCATGGAATTGAAGAAGATCACATCTCCTTCAAACAATCCTACAGACCGGCCATCCTTTGTTTGAACGGTTCTGCCGAGGTTGGCCACTTTACCGCTACTGTCCAGCAACATGGCTACCGCATCCAGGTCGTATTCAGCTTCTTTTTTTTCGCCGCCGAATAATTTTCCAAGGAAGCCTTCTTTGCTTTTTGTTTGCCGTACGTCCCAGCCTAATCCGATAGTGACCGTTGATAAATCGAATTCTTCTCCTTTGTCGTTTTTACGGAGGTCGATAGTTTGACCTTTTACTAAATTGATAGCCATAGGTGGTAGTTTATCAGGGATTATTTAATAATCTGACCTTTAAAATATTTGGATAAGAAGTAAGCCAGATCTTCCTTATAGCCAATCCCGGATGCTTCAAATTTCCATTTACCATCTTTCAGGTAAAGGCGGCCAAATTCCACGCCTGTTTCAATGGAGAAATCTTCTCCCAGCTCATACTTTGCAATTTCATTGCCGGTGCCTTCATCAACAACACGGATATACGAATCTCTTACCTGTCCGAAATTTTGTCTTCTGCTGATGGCATCATGGATGGTTACCACGAATAAGATTTCCCTTATGCGGGGATCTATTTTTGTGAGATCTACCTGGATGGTTTCATCATCGCCATCGGCGCTGTTGCCGCCGGTAGGGTCATCGCCGGTGTGATGCAGCGAGCCATCGGGAGAATCAGTATTTCCGTAGAAGATAAAGTATTCTTCCTGGAGAATGTGCCGGGTTTCATCGATCATAAATGCAGAGGCATCCAGGTCGAAAGCCGAGCCTGTTCCTTCATTAGGATGCCATCCTAAACCAATACTGATTTTTGAGAGGCCGATGTCGATTCGTTGTCCCTTTTGTAAGTTAATCGCCATTATTCAAAATTTAAACCAGGGGTAATATAGCATATTTATTTCAGAGAATATATAGCGTTAATGTTATCAACACTTAACCAACTTTTCAAGTGTCAAAAAGGAGGCTAATACCGTTTCATTATCTCCACCAGCATATCCGCAATTACGGCAAATCCTTTATCGGAAGGATGCAAACCGTCGTACGTCATATCGATGGCGGAAACGGGGTAAGGGTATTCGTCGGTGTCCGGATGAAAGGGGATGTCTTTATATTCCGGCCAGCGGTAGTCCTTGTATTCACCGGTGGCAGGGTCTTTCAGGCGTTTATACTTCACCATATTCTCCAGGGTGATACCGCTGTTATGATACAGGTCTAATTTATCGAAGTGTTCGTAGCCGGCAATGGAATCGATGGCGGCCACCACCTGTGAAAGTTGCTGTCCCTTCTTTTCTTTGTAGGAACCCCAGGCGTTGTTGTGCATATCGGCAATGTATACAAAATCGCCGCGTTGCAGCGGGGTGATGAGGATGATGTGCGCGTTTTTATTCAGTGACTTCAGCTTATCAATGATGGTGCGGAATGCGCCGTACACGGTGCTCTTGCCGGTTTTATGAAGATAGTCGGAGAAAGTACCGACAGGACGGCCGCCCCACCAGTCGTTGGTGCCGAGGAATACGGAGTATACATCTGCTTTTACGAGATCCAGTTTTTCTATGGCATCGGCGATGCCGCCGGACGTCCATCCGTTATAGCCCTTATTGATGTACTGTATATCCGGGAGCTTTTCTGTTACGCGGGTCAGGTATCCTTTGGTGATCCTGTTACCGGTTTCATCGGGGTGTTCATTCAGATACGTAATAGAGTCCCCGATGGCTACCCACGTGATTTTCCGGGGCGTAAAAGCGGTAACAGCCACTATTGTGGCGATGAGCAGTACCGGCAACCATTTCTTCATAATAACATTTTTTTGATCCCTGAAAATAGTAAATAACAGGGAGATTTACAGGCGGGGTAACAATGGGCTTCCGGGACACGCTGGGCAGCCATTGGCACCGGTATTTTGTTACTTGGTTTTGCCCTGGCTATGACCATAGCGTCAGGTATATCCGCACCGTTGAATTATTCTGTATTTACCGCCTGTGCCGCAAGTTTTTTATTATCCACGTAACCTGCACACGGCTGGAGTGTGGATCTGCTGCGGAGATGAATCATTCCCGCTTCCCTTTGAAGTAGGCGAATATCGCCATAGCATGACCGTGGCCCAGTTCATATTCTTCTTTCAGCCAGTTCACAATTTCGCCTGCTTTTACTTTTGGATCCAGTTCACCGTTTTGCAGGAACTTTTTCTTCTCCGCCAGTTTTTTAAAGTCGTCCGCCGTTTTGCCGGTTTTCGTTTTGATATTGTCTAAATAAGCCTGGAATGACATAGCGCCTGTTTTTTGTTTTGAATAATTTTGTAAGATGTATCTCTTACAACAAAAATATTCATTCCGGAGAATACTCCGGGGTGCGGTTCCGACAATCTAAGGGGTGATTTGCGGCTTCTTTTTTTTATCAGGCGTCTTTTTTCACGGAGCCCATGATCCACCTGGCCAGCCAATTCATTTTCTTTACACGGCAGTTGTGAAAGGCAGACATCTGCCATTGTCCTTCGGGGCTTTTCACCCATACAGTGGTGTTCACCGACTGACGGCTTTCCGGTATTTTTTTCTGCCAGCGGAAACGGATAACGCCGGTGGCTACCACTACCGCTACATTTTCATCCAGGAAACGTACCTGTTCAATGTGTCTGTGTAACCGCGCGCCCCTGAACATAAAGTTATTCATCAGCTGCTCGTGCAGGGTGATGTATTCCTCCCGTCCTTTTAAGTGCATGCCGTTAAATGTAATGTAGTCGCAATCTTCCGTGAGGTACACGGAAGCGCTGCGGAAATCCAGTGTCCGGAAGGAGTGATAGATGGCGTTGTTCGCCTGCCTGATCGCATTAATTTCATATGCCTGGTTCATACGATAATTGTTTTAGGAATGAATACGAAAATAGGCAGCCGGACTACTGCGGCATAGTTAAAATGGGTTAATGACAGTATCACGCCGGCAAAAAAGTTGTTTTTACCGGCAGAGCGGCGGGGCTGCCAACAGCAATCTTGACAGGTACAGGTACTTGAACAAAGTTCTTAATATTTACGGAGACCAATTTGCGATAAATATTTCTTATCCGGAAGAAAGGGAAATATTACAACTAATGTTGGAGCGGGGGAACTTATCTGAGCGTGCTTTTCGGATAATTCTTTAATTGCCTCAAGGCTCCCTTATGCCCTTCCTTTCCTGCCTTTTCAAAATAATACTTTGCCCACCGGTCAGACTGCACCACACCGTGTCCCCATTTATAACACAGGGCTAAATTGTAAAGCGCTGAGAGATCTTGTTTCCTGGCTGCCATTCTATACCAGTAAACAGCCTTCTGAGGATCTTCTGCCACGCCGTGGCCACAAAAATAACTATACCCCAATTCTCTCCAGGCATCAATATCTCCCTGTTTCGCTGAAAGCATAAACCATTCTATTGCTTTTCCATAATCCTGGTTCACATATTCTCCACTCCTGAAAAAGAGTCCCACGTTAAACTGTGCATCCATATGTCCCTGCATAGCGGCTTTCAGGTACCAGTAAAATGCCTCTTCCATATTCTTCTCTACTCCTTTCCCATAGTCATAACAGGTGCCTACATAAAACTGCGCTCTCTTATGGCCATTTGATGCAGCCGGATACCATAAAGCAAAAACCTTCTTCCAGTTGCGCCTTTTTGGCGAACCGTCAAAGGCATAACTGCATCCTGAAAGAAATCTTCTTTGCTGTTCTTTTTTGCTTAATACCTGGGGCATTTCCGGAACCGTTCACCAAATATTATTATTTTTTTTTGCTTTCTGAAACAATTACTTAATTTAGTTTGCCTGAATATGTGAAACGCCAACTGCGTAACCCGGAAAACCTTAAACCAAAATCTGTCGATTCTTACTGTCTTTGTTAATCAATAAATCCGAACAATGAAAAGGAAAAACCTTCATTCCCTGTTAGCAGGTATGCTGTTGCTACCTACCTTTTTTATGGCCTGTAAACGATCTCCCGGCGGGGAGTTGCAGCCCGTAGCAGATAAAAACAAATCCGGCCTGCAAAACTTTGTACCCAGCGCGTACGATCTAAACGTTGTTTACTTTGTGCCCTCCGATGGCGACACCATCGTGAACTACCGGACACGGCTAAACGGTATTTTACAACAAGGGCAACGTTTCTACGGAAAGTGGATGAACCACTACGGCTATGGCGACCGCTCCTTCGGACTGCCACTGGATTCCACCGGTAAAATAAAGATCACGGTAGTAAAAGGCGCCCTGCCAAAAACCGGCTATCCTTATGAAGGAGGCGGCAACACCGCTATCGGTGAACTGAACACCTGGTTTGCCGCACATCCTGCGGATAAGCACAGTGAACACACGCTGGTTATTATGCCCGCCAGCACCTACGCTTCCGATGGCGATCCCGGAGGTGTACCCTTCTATGGCTTGGGCCGGTGGTGCTTTGCGCTGGACTATGCAGAAATGGATACCAGCTACCTGGGTCAGAATACCACGCTGGGCAACCGCGCTACCAAATGGATCGGTGGCCTCATGCACGAACTGGGCCACGGCCTTAACCTGCCGCATAACAAAGAGAAGGTATCCGAAGCTGCTGATCCGGCTAAAGGTACGGCGCTCATGGGCAGCGGTAACTACACTTACGGTAAAAGCCCTACCTTTCTTACTGCCGCCAGCGCCGCTATCCTCAACAACTCGCAGGTATTCCGCACCAGCACCGCCACCGGTATTTACGGCGGCGGAAGCACCACCATTAATATCATCAAAGCCAGTTATACCGGCGGCAACATTGAGCTGAAAGTAAAGTTCTCTTCCACGCAAACGGTGAATAATGTAAACGTATATAATGATCCGGAAGGAGGAAATGATTATGATGCCGTGCCGTGGGTGGCGGCCCCCTCCGGCGATAGTTTCCAGCTGAGTATGCCCATCAGTGAATTTCATAAGAAGACAGGCAACTACGCCCTGCGTATCCGTTTCCTGTATACCAATGGTTCTTCTACAGAAATCTCTTACCCGTATACTTTCGTAAACAATGAACCCGTACTGGATATCAGCACTAAAGATGAACTGAATAAATCGTCCTGGAGTATCACGGCTGTAAGCAGCCAGGAAGACGATGGTCCCGCCACCAACCTGCTGGACAACGACCAGGCAACGGTATGGCACACGCAATGGAAAACGGTACAACCTGCGCATCCGCATACAGTGATCGTAAATATGAGTGCAATAAAATCTATACAAGGACTGGCATTCCTTCAACGGGCAAATCTGAATGGTTCATTAAAAGATATTTCGGTGTTCACCAGTACCGATAATGTAACGTATACATCGAGGGGGAACTTTACGCTAACGAATGTAAACAGTAAGCAGTATATCTCTTTCGGGGCTGCCATTTCTGCAAAATATATCAAGATTGTAACCGCTTCCAATTACTCGGGCTCGCATTATGCGGTGCTATCGGAGTTGGGTGCGTGGTAGTCACTTCTCTCTAAAAAAACAAACAGGGTACGGCTTCATTACCGTACCCTGTTCTTTTTATATCTTCTTTATTAAAAACCATAACGGAGCCCCAGCTGAATCTGCCACGGGTTACCGCCTGGCACTACCACACCTGAATTCACATTCACGTTATATTTATAAGTAGATGTAACAGGATCGAAACCACCTAAAGAATAAATATTCTGTTTGCCCAGTAATTTACTGGTACCCCATTCTTTGTTAAACACGTTGGCGAGGTTAAAGATATCGCAGGATGGTTCAAGATACTGCTTCTTGCCAAACCGGATCTTTGTTGCGATCCTCAGATCCCATACACCGTAGAAACCGTTTATACCGCCGTTTCTTTCTGCTACTTTCCCACTGCTTCTGCGGATGTAGTCTTTCACGCTTTCATCGGCTAAAGGATTATCCAAAATCGCCTGGAGATCGGTACGTATCTTTTGCGGCACATTGGCATTGTTCACGTCAAATACATAGGCCAGGTCGTTTGAGTTTACGAAGTCGCCATTTACGTTACCGCCTACAGCCAGTGAATAACGTGTACCGCCTATACCGGAATAACGCACGCCTACGTTAATTCCCCAGAAAGTGGGCAGTGTACCGTATACCACTACCTTATGACGGAACTGGTTATCGGAATAGCTCATGGTGCTGAGATTGCGCGGATCGTCTTTTACCATCAGCGCTAAAGTAGCGGTGTTGGCTACGTCGCCGTTATAGGAGGTATTATCTTTTGCATCGTTCCAGGTGTAGCTAACGGAAACTTCCCCATCTCTGAAATAACGGAAGGTACCATCCACCACAAATGCAAACTGGTTCACTTTACCGTCGCTGTTCAGCTCCAGCACGCGTCCTACATTTGTGCTCTTACGGCCTTTGGTCCAGTCGGTAGCGCCATTGGTTACATTGATCGTGGATGCGGGCACGTATACACCGCGGTTACCTTCATTCGACAAACGGAAGAAAGGCTGATCAGCCATGTTCCGGTCTACATACATATAATTGTGACGCGCAATAGTGGTGAAGAACGTCACCCCCATTTTAAAGCGGTCGGAGAACAGGTGATTATAGGAGATGTTCGCTTTGTACACTACCGGGATCCTGGCATCTTTACCATTCATATTGATGGTACCCTGGCGCGGCAGTCCGAGCTTATCGAACATTTCCTTACCCGGTGCGGTAGACGGATCTTTGCGGTATGCCGGGAAATCGGGAACGGGTACACCTGCGCCCTGGATATCCACGGTAAGTACTTTTGTACCATCAAACAGCATGTTGTTGATCATGGCATAGTTGTTTATGTCTGATCCGAAGATGGCCGCACCGAAGCGCAGGTAATCTGTATGCTTTTCTTTGATGTCCCAGTTAAACTGGATACGTGGCTGCAGCTGGAAAGTTTTCAGCGAGTTATCTGTGCTCAGGCCCAGCTCATCATACACGGTTTGATTGAAGTTGGGTTTGTTCAGGTAAGTGGTATAATCGGCACGGAGACCGGCGATCATTTCAAAACCGGGGAACAGGTAGGTTTGCATCTGCGCGTACAAAGCGCCGCTGAGAATGTTCTGGTTCACGCTGGGATCATCTGCCAGCGCTACCTCACGGGCATAACGGTAAGGTTTCAGGTTATTGAAATTATCCATACCGGTGAAATAATAACGGCCGTTCATTTCACTGCCATACAGGGAGTTCATGTGGCTGTACATTATATCGGCGCCGAAAGTATAGTTTGCTTTATTGGTATTGTAATAAAGATTATCTACCAGCTGGAATACATTGTTGTAGAAGTGTTCCGGCGAGTAACGTTGTCCGCCGAGTTGGATGGAGGTAAACACGGATTTATTGTCAATGCTGGATTCCACTCTTTCCACGATAGCGCGTGGAATATTTTGTGAAGGCAGCTGGCTGCCGGGTGAACTTTCTTCAAAAGTATACAGGTGTTGCAGTTTCAGCTCATTCGTAATCCTGGGATTCACCACAGTACGCAGGGTAGCCAGCAGGCTGTTGTTGATGGCATGCGCATCTGCATATACTTCGTAAAGATTGATGGCGGTGTTATCGTCACGGCCCAGTGGTGCGCGGTCGTTTACATAGTTATCGCGGATGGTGAGGAGGTTCCGTTCGTTGAGCTGCCAGTCGATACGCGCAAATGCCGCATCTGTGCCGCGTTTCTTGTTGAAAGACCCGAACTGCGGCGTAGAGGCTACTCCGTATTTGCTGCGTGCAATGTCGAGGTAGGTATCCAGTGTTGACTGTGTAACGTTGAACCGTTTTTCATCTGCCGGTGTTTTGATATCCGCCAGCTGCAGGGGACGTGAATCTGCCTGGTGATCCCATGCTACGAAGAAGTGCAGTTTATTTTTAATGATAGGGCCGCCTAAAGAGAAGCCGTATTGATAAGTGGAGAAGTCGTTCTGGCGCCTGTTACCGCGGGCGTCGTATTTACTGGATAACGCATCGGCCCTTACGAAGGTGAAGGCGCTACCTGAAAAAGTGTTGGTACCTGATTTGGTTACCGTGCTGATGGTACCGCCGCCGCTGCGGCCAAAGGTAACATCATACTGGTTGGTAACCACTTTAAATTCCCGGATGGCTTCCATTGAAATAGCGTATGGGCCGCCGATACGGGTGTTGGTACCGCTGCTGGAAGTCGGGTTCTTTGCGGAGGTGCCATCGATGGTGATGTTGGTAGAAGAGCCGAGCTGTCCTGCCAGGTTGCTTCCGCTGCTGAGCGGCGAAAGATCTATGAGGCTGCTGAAGTTACGGCCATTCACCGGCAGACGGGCAATATCCCTTGCCGATACCGTGGTGGCTGCACCAAAGTTTTCTGTTTTATTGCGGAGCGCTGCGCCCGACACCGTGATTTCCCTGATGTCTACCGCAGATGTTTGCATCTGGAAGTTGGCGCGGATCACATCACCCTGGTTGAGTGAGTACCCGGTGCGTTTTTGTTCGGCATATCCCATCGCTGTTACCTGGATAGTATATGGTCCGCCGAGTGGCAACTCTTTAATAAGATACTCTCCTTTGGCGTTTGAAATAGTGCGGCTGCTAAAGCCGGTTGATTCGTTGCGCACCAGTACAGATGCACCTGGAATCAGTTGTTTGGTATCATCAGAGACAATCCCTGAAATCGACGCCTGGGTTGTTTGTGCAAGCAATGGCTGCCTGATTATGCAGCATAATAACAGTACGGACAGAAGTGTGAAGATAGGTTTCATGAGCGCGAAAATATTACAGGATAATTTGAATATTAAGTGTTCACTGCATTCGTAACATAAAGTTCATATCCGGGAGGATATGCCTGCATTACACTACTCGGTTAAGTAGTTAATTAATAACGTGGGTCCTGTTCAACTGGTTCTGCTGAATGAGCGATATGGTTGAATGCTGCTCTCTGCAGGAATTAAGATACGCAAATAGTTGGAGATTTACGCGGATTTTGTCTTTCCCGCTGATTACGCTGATTTTACTGATTTGTTTGATTTTACTTTTTGGATTTTATAAAGGATTTTGGGAGATATAAGCGAATAGATCCGCTTATATCTCCCAAAATCCTTTAAAATCAAAAGTGATCAAATCCCTAAATCAGTAAAATCAGCGTAATCAGCGGGAAAGACAAAATCCGCTGGTGAACCCATCCATCAGCTCCATTGATAAGATGGCCTGCTCTGCGGAACAGGGATTGGCGCCTTTGCCCAGGAAATAAGCCGTTACTTTTTCTATCATGGGTTGCTGCACATGTTGCAGCGCATCAAAAATAAATTCTTTTGTATGCCCGTCTTTGCTCAGTGTTATTTTACTGCCAAACACGGGGAAGCTGATTTTGCCGGATGATCCGGTTATTTCGCAGCAATCTTTCTGATCAGCGGGCGACACCGTAAAACACCACATGCCGTTAAACACCACACCGTTTTCAAATAAGATATGCCCGGTTACGAGATCATCGGCCTGGTTTGCTCCTGCCTGGTTCACGGCGATCCCGGCGGCGTGCTTTGGCTTTCCAAAGAAATAGATCATCAGGTCCAGCTGATGCGGGGCCAGGTCATGAAACAGGCCGCCACCGGAAATAGCGGGGTCTATCCGCCAGTTGACCGCCGAATCTGCAATCAGGCTGGAAGCCGGCGGCTGCAGCATTTGCAGCGATACAAAACGGATATCCCCGATAGCGTTATCCGCCAGCAGTTCTTTTACTTTTAAGAATACGGGCTGCTCGCGCCGGTAGTGCGCCACGCTTAGTTTTACGTTGTATTTATCCGATGCGGCTTTCATCCTGGTGGCCGATGCGGCATCCAGCGTCATTGGCTTTTCCACGTATACCGGTTTTCCTTTCGACAAAGCAAGGAAGGTGTATTCCTCGTGTTGCAAAGGCGGAGTGGCAATGTATATGGCATTGATCTCCGGGTCGTTGATCAGTTGTTCGGCATCGCTGTACCATTTAGGCACGCCATGCCGCAGGGCATAGTCCTGCGCTTTTGCGGCATCCCTGCGCATAACCGCTACCAGGGATGAATGCGGTACTTTATTAAAAGCCGGGCCACTTTTGACTTCTGTCACATCTCCACAACCTATGATTCCCCATTTTATTTCTTCCATAATGGTGTTTATAATTATGCAAATAACATAAATTCATTTTTTAAAACAGGGATATTTATTTCGATGGCTAAGTTAAAGCATGAATTTTATCAGCAGCACGAGGTGACTACCATTGCAAAACAATTGCTGGGAAAAATACTGGTTACGTATATTAATGGCGTTCGTACCACTGGTATGATTGTGGAAACAGAAGCCTATGCAGGCAGCGGCGACAGGGCCTCGCACGCCTGGAATAACCGCCGTACCAAACGCACGGAAGTAATGTACAAGCCGGGCGGATTTGCTTATGTGTATTTATGTTATGGCATTCACTATCTTTTTAACGTGGTTACCAACATCGAAGATACGCCGCATGCGGTATTGATCAGGGCGCTACAGCCTGTTGATGGTATAGAGATGATGAAGCAGCGTTATAACAACAAGCCCTCCGCCAAACTCACAGCGGGTCCGGGTAGCCTCTGCAAGGCAATGGGCATCGATGCCGGCCTGAACGGGGAAAGCCTCACCGGGAAGAAAGTATGGATTGAATCCGGTAAAGATATTCCGGAAGATGCTATTGTGGTGTCCACCCGTGTAGGCGTGCAATACGCAGGGGAAGACGCCTATCTCCCCTACCGTTTCAGCATTAAAAACAATGATTGGGTAAGCAAAGGGAAAGGCTTGTGAAGCTTACTGCCCCATCTTCCTGTTAATTTTCCCTTCCAGTGATGCAATGATATTCACACAGTCTCCGAGGCGCGAATAAGCCGTGCTGCCATCCAGCGCCAGGTCTTTTTTAGTGACCTCCAAACCGCCCAGGAATGCTTCCAGGTAAGATAAATACTTAGGCTGGTCACTGTATAAAGCATTGTAAATTTCTTCGTTGAGTTTATCTCCTTCCGCCTGGAGTTCGGGATTCACCAGGTCGGTTACCCCGCGTAATTTTTCCATCACCGCGCTCATTTTTACTTTCAGCGCTTCCAGGTTATAGTCGTCTTTTTTACCGGGGGCAATATTATTCCGGAACAAGCTGTCTGAAAGTGTTTTCCTGGCTTTGCGGTAATTATTCAATTCCTGTTTCAGGGCTTCCAGCTGTTGGTTCAACTGTTCCCCTTTTTCACGTTTGAAATATTTATCGACATCGTTATCCAGGTGTTTCACCCAGGTAAGCATATGGAAGGTGATATCTGTAACGCCCGGTTTTCCTGATTGTGCCAGCACGCTGGCAGAAAAGAACAGCATACCCCAAAGCGCTGCCCCGGTGAGTACTTTTCGTAGTTTCATCATAATCGTTTAGTGGCCTGTGTCATTGAAAATAAGCAATTTTCCTTTATGTCGGGGAAATCCATCAGCCGCATAAGTTTCTGATTTTATGTTATATTCGGTTTCGTGTTGTAAGTAATATAATATATTATAGCTGGTGAATGTTTAAAAAGATCTGTTTTCATGCTGCGTTGCTCACTGTGCTTACCGGTTGCCTGTCGTCCCCTGCTCCGTTGCGTAAGGGCAAGGTTTACATCGGCAAACAGGGCAACCAATACCAGCTGTACCGCGAGGGGCAACCCTTTACAATAAAGGGGGCAGCTGGTTTTGAAAACCTCCGGGAACTATATGCAGCCGGTGGCAATACCATCCGTACCTGGGATACCTTACACCTCGGTAAGATACTGGACGACGCGTATGCCAATCACATAGCAGTGATAGCAGGTTTCCCCATGCCTGTCAGCGGATTTTTACCTTACTATAACGATACGGCTAAAGTAGCAGCCCAATACGCGGCTTTCAGGAGTGTGGTAAACCGGTATAAGTCGCATCCAGCATTGCTGATGTGGTGCCTGGGCAATGAAATCGACTTCCCCTACAAACCACAGTACAACAACTTTTACACGGCTTATAACCGCCTGCTGAAAATGATCCATACGGAAGATCCCGATCACCCGGTAACTACTGCGCTGATAAATTTCAACAAACGGTGTATCTATAACATCCGGTTAAAAGTAACGGGCCTCGACCTGATTTCTATGAATATTTTTGGCGAGCTGCCGCACCTGCGGCGCGACCTCGAAAAATTCTCGTGGTACTGGGAGGGTCCTTTTATGATCACCGAATGGGGTATTAACGGCCCGTGGGAATCGGAGTTCACCACATGGGGAGCGCCAATTGAAAATACCAGTACTAAAAAGGCGGAACAATACCTGCAACTTTATCAACAGTATATGCCGGTGAAAGATCCGCGCTTCCTGGGCGCCTGCATTTTTTACTGGGGCAATAAACAGGAAGTAACACATACATGGTTCAGCTTATTTACAAAAGAGGGAGAAGCTTCGGAAACAGTAGCCGTGATGGAATACCTGTGGACCGGCAAATGGCCTCCCTACAGGGCGCCGTCATTAAAGTATGTATTGTTAAACGGCAAAGGCGCCAGGGATAACATCTTATTAAATCCTAACAACCTGCAAACCGCGGAAGTGCTGTTACAGGACACCGCCAGCGGCCCCTTACGGATCACCTGGGAGATACTGGCGGAAGACTGGCACACCAAAAACCAGGACGAGCCCAACATACAGCAACCCATTGCTTACAACAACCTGCTGCTGCCTTCGCAGGGAAATAAGATCACGTTCCGTTCTCCTGTAAAAGAAGGACCTTACAGGATCTTTGCTACCGTTTCTGATAATAAAGGACATTTTGCTACCGCCAATACACCTTTTTACGTAGTCAGTCAATGATAGATAGACCGTCACCTATTTTACCACCTTCGCGCCGGGAACGCTTTACGCTTCGGCTCATGATCCTGCTGGGCACCTGCGGCATGATTTACCTGCTGTATTGTCTTTTAAACAAGGCGCAGATAGGTTATGCTCCTTTCTACTGGATATTGATGGCCGGGCTTATTTTTAACTGCCTCACCATACTCCATGAATGGTATCACTATTTTTCCATTTCAGTACCGGAAACGCCGGAACAGCAATATCCCTTTACGGTTGACATCTTTACTACCTTTTGTCCGGGCGAACCTTACGCCATGATCGTGGAAACGTTAACAGCTATACAGGCCATCACCTACCCGCATACCACCTACCTCTGCGATGAAGCCAACGACCCTTACCTGATTGAGGTGTGTAAACAGCTGGGCGTAAAACATGTAACAAGATTTACCCGCGAAGATGCCAAAGCAGGCAACATCAACAATGCGTTGCGGCAGGCCACCGGGGAACTCTGCGTGGTGATGGACCCGGATCATGTTCCTTCACCGGACTTCCTCGATGTGATTGTATCACATTTCAATAACCCGGAAGTAGGGTTTGTACAGATTGTACAGGCATACAGCAACCTGGGCGACAGCCTCGTGGCCAAAGGCGCAGCCCAGCAAACGTTCCAGTTCTATGGCCCTATCATGGCTACCATGAATAGTTATGGTACCGTGCTGGCCATAGGCGCTAACTGCACCTTCCGGAGAGCTGCACTGGATTCTATCGGAGGGCACGCCAGCGGTCTTGCGGAAGACATGCATACTGCTATGCAGCTACATGCCAAAGGCTGGAAATCGGTGTATGTACCGGCGGTACTCTCCAGGGGTCTGGTGCCTGCCACCATGTCGGCCTATTACGCACAACAACTGAAATGGGCCCGGGGTACCCTGGAATTACTGGTTACCTCCTACCCGAAATTATTCCGGTCTTTTACATGGCGGCAACGCCTGCACTACGGCACCATTCCCTTTCATTATTTATCCGGCATTGTTTTCTTTATAAATTTCCTCATCCCTGTTCTCTCCCTGTTTACCGGGCTGATACCTTTGCGGGTAGACTTTATCAACTTTGCCCTGCTGGGATTGCCTACTGTTACAGCGATTATCCTGATCCGTCATTTTGTGCAGCGATGGGTGATGGAAGAAACAGAAAGAGGCTTTCACGTGGTAGGCGGACTCCTGCTGATCGGTACCTGGTGGATCTATATTCTCGGATTAGTGTACACTGTTATCCGGAAGAAAGTACCATATATTCCCACCCCTAAAGATGACAGCGGATCGGATAACTGGCAGCTGAACATACCAAATATATTGGTGCTGCTCATTTCGCTGGCGGCTATTGTTTACGGGCTGTCGTACGACTGGAATCCCTATTCCCTTGTGATGGCCGGCATCGCGGGCGTGAACTGCCTGATCATGATGTTCAATATTATTGCCAGTCTGCGCCTGCGCCGCCTGTCTGTAAAATATCACTGGCTAAGGATCCTGCTCATATACCCGTTACTGCTAAAGAAGCAATTATGGCTTTTCCGGCATCTTCATTTGTATGCTGCCTTCCGTAAACTGGGGTTGCCCTTACTCCTGGCAATTGTTGTATTAACGGGGTATATGATGGGAATCAATCCCGAGCCCGCTGCTGTTGTGCATCCGCCAACACATAAACAAAAAACATTTTACACCGGGATATTCAGTCCGGATGAAACAAACGGTCTTACTGCCATTCAACAGGTAAAGGAATACCAGCAACAGTTTAACACCCGCTTCAACATCATATCGTTGTATCTGCCCTGGGGAGATGCGCCGCAATGCAATTTACCCGACTCGCTGATAGCCGCCATTTACAACAACGGGTCGCTGCCCATGATCACCTGGGAGCCCTGGACCTCCCTGTTTGAAAATGCAGTACTGCATAAAGAACAAAAAGTGTTTGCGCGTATCAGCGCAGGTGTTTTTGATGAGTACCTGCTGCGGTTTGCCGCCCGGATTAAATCATTGAACCGGCCGGTGTACCTTCGTTTTGCGCATGAAGCGGATAACCCCGCCTATCCCTGGTCGCAAACCGGTAACAACACCCCCGAAGAGTTCAGGGCCGCGTGGAAATATGTATACGATCTCTTTCAGCACAATGGCGCCGGCAATGTTATCTGGGTATGGAACCCGTGGCGCGCCACTGCTGCAATGGAGTATTTCCCGGGAACATCGTATGTCGACTGGATCGGGGTGACCGCTCTTAACTATGGACCGCAAAATGAGAACGGGCAATCATATGCGTTCCGGGAGCTGTATGCCCCGTTCCATCAGCTGCCGGCATTCCGCTCCGGCCTGCCTGTGATGGTAGCTGAAATGGGCTCGCTTGCCGCTGCCGGCAACCAACAGCTATGGCTAAACGATGCCTTTAGCGCAATTGATCATTCATTCAGTGAAATACACGCCTTCGTATTATTTAACAGCGACCAGGATAAAAATGTATTACGCCCCGTTGCCGGAGACAAGCTTAACTGGAAATTACAGGAGCCCGGAAAAGTATTTGCCACAGCAGAAAAATACAGCCGTATCCGTGAGTCCGGCAAAACAATCCCTTATGGAAACATCATTACAGCGCCGCCATCTGGCCGGGTAACAGCTGTTATACCGCTACCGGATAGCATCAGGGGAATAAATTATCAGAAAGGAGAAAACTGGTTCAGGAATTTACACGCTCTTACCCGCCGGGAGATCACCAAAGATTTCACCGGTATGAAAGCACTTGGCGCAAATACCATCCGCCGCTTTGGACCCGGTGTATACGACCGGAACATCCTGCATGTGGCAAAAGAGCTGGATATAAATATTCATTACGGCTTCTGGATACCAGCCATAACAGATATGGATAAAGATGCCGCCATGCTGTCTGATCTCCGGAAAACCATTCTTCACCGGGTAACAGCACTGAAACACGACCGGAGCATAGTAGCGTGGAACATCGGCGACACTGTATGGCAGCAGCTTTCAAAGGAGTACTTTAAACCAACGCTGCTTTATCAGCAACAAATCTTTATTACCTGGCTCGGCAACCTGATGACCGCCATTAAGGCCATAGATGCTACCAGGCCACTGACAATAGACGTGGCCATGAACAGCCATATAGCCGGCGACCTGGAAATGCTGCATCAGCAGTTACCACAGGCAGATGCGTTCGGCATTGTGATGGGGAATGATACCACCGGGTTGTCGCAACTGGCATCCATCACCCTTCCGCATTATTTCAGCCAGGTACCGGTAACGGCTTACACCCATCTGCCAGGTCACCGGCAACCTGTTTTCATCACCAGCTGGCAGGACCTGGAAACACGGGACTATGTAACATTTGACGGCCTCACCGACCATTGGGGAAGATATAAATCATCCTTCTACCAGCTGGGATACTTATGGAGCAATACCTTCCGCGAACCTGCTATTCCCCGTATCCATATACTGCGACCGGCCAGAACCACCTATCCAAACAACCGGCTCACCTATCATGCACTTATTTACAACAACAATGAATGGCAACCCGCTGCTAACAGCCCCGGTGTAAAGTTTGAATGGTATCTTGTAAAAACGGATAGTGACGGCAACAACATTTTTTTAAGAAAGCTGGGCACGGGCGCCTTCATTACTATCTCCATACCTGAAAATCCGGAACACTACCGGTTGTACCTCGAGGCAGTAAAAGGTGATCATGTGGCTACGGTGCAATCAAAATTGAATACGCCACTATAATTATATAAATAATTCCCCTGATGAAAAAACAGCTTATAACCGCCACCCTGGTACTGGTAAGTATACTCTCCTTCCGCAGCATATCCGTGGCACAGAACAACGATCAACAACTCTCTGCCATCATCCTGCATAACGATAGTCTTTTCTGGCAGGCGTATAATAACTGTGACGTATCAAAAATGATGAGTTACTTCTCGGAAGACATAGAATTCTACCACGACAAAGGAGGCATCACCCTGGGTATACCTGCTTTGGCGCAATCATTTGAAAAAGGAGTTTGCAGCAACAGGGATAGTTTTATTTTAAGAAGAGAAGTAATCGACAGCGGCATCAAAGTATTCCCGCTCAAAAAAGATGGCGTGATATACGGCGCCATACTTACCGGCAGCCACCTGTTTTATGTACAGGAAAAAGGAAAGAAGGAACGTGCAGAGGGACTCGCAAAATTCACCCATCTGTGGCTGCTGAAAAACGGTAGCTGGAAAATGACGCGGGTACTGAGTTACGACCACGGCCCGGCGCCTTATATCAATAAAAAAAAGGCCCTTGCATTACCGGCTGATGTACTGCGTAGCTACACCGGTAAATATAAAGGCCCTCAAACTGCTGCTATGTATATAAAAGCAGAAGCCGGATCACTCATTATGCAGATAGGCGATAAAAAATTTTCGCTTTATGCAGAGAAAGAAAATCTTTTCTTTTCGAAAGAACGTGACCTCACTTTTGAGTTTATAAAAAAAGGAAATGAAGTGATGAAGCTGATCGTGCGTGAACGCGATGAAGTAGTGGAAGAATTACAACGGATAGCGCCAGGATTATAATCTTTCCCCGTTCTTATTCCGGAGAACAGGGAAAGTTTATTACTGTATGTTTTACCTGTAATATCCGTGATGATAATGATGATGATGACGCGGATAATACCCTGGCCTGTCGCGCACAACCAGGCAACTGCTTAACCCGGATATGAGTATAACTGTAACGATAAGATATTTTAACGTTCTCATGATGGCAAAATTTGAATGTGTGATGAATAGATGGAAGTTAAGCGACTGCAGGCGGTTTAAGCTTCTTGTTCATCTATCATAAATGATAAAACTATGCCAGAGTGATGGGAGAACTGTTATCTATTGTTAACGCCTTGTTGATACGGGGTTACACGAGGCTGTACAGCGCTTCCCGGTTGAATCCCTGCAATTCACCCAACCTGTTTTCTTTTACCTTTTGCACCCAGTAAGGATCTGTAAGAATAGACCGCCCTACTGCCACCAGGTCAAATTCGTTATCGTCCATCCTGCGCACCAGGTTTTCAAGAGATGCAGGCGCGGCATCCTCGCCCCTGTGCAATGAAATAATGTCTTTATCCAAACCTACAGAACCCACTGTAATAGTGGCTTTCCCGGTAAGCTTTTTTGCCCAGCCGGCGAAGTTCAGTCCTGATCCTTCAAACTCAGGCTCCCAGAAACGGCGTGTGGAACAGTGGAAGATATCGATCCCTGCATCTGCCAGTGGCGTTAACCATGCCGCCATTTCCGCCGGCGTTGTGGCGAGTTTACTATGGAGGTCTGTAAGATGCCATTGCGACAGCCGCATCATAACAGCAAAATCATCTCCCACCTGCCTGCGTATTTCTTTGGTGACAGCAATGGCAAACCGGCTGCGTTCCGCCAGTGTTTTACCGCCAAAAAAATCTGTCCGTGTATTAGTGTTGCTGCGGAAAAACTGGTCGATTAAATAACCATGCGCGCCCTGTACTTCCACGCTGTTAAATCCCATGCGTTTTGCATCGGCGGCTGCGCGGCCAAAAGCGATGATCGTATCCGCAATAGCTGCGTCGGTCATGGCGATACCGTTGCCTGCTCCGGAGGGCCCTTCAAACGGCGCGGGCGGCAGCCATCCGGACGCGTGATTTTCCTGTATGCCGCAATGCCAGAGCTGTGGCGCCATCTGGCCGCCGGCAGCCAGTACACTGTCGATCACCTGCTGCCAGCCGGCCAGCGATTCCTCCCCATAAAACCTGGGAACATTGGCATCATTAGCCGAAGAAGGCCGGTTGATCACGGTTCCTTCCGAAATGATCAGGCCCACTTCTCCTTCGGCCCGTCGTTTATAATAGCCGGCTACGTCGGCGGCTGGAACGCCGCCCGGAGAACATGACCGGGTCATAGGGGACATTACAAAGCGATTCTTTGTATGCAATGACTTCAGGGCGAATGGCCTGAATAAGCTGCTGGAATTCATACTGCGTTGTTTATATCCTATGACGATTGACATCGCCGGACGGGGACAACACGCTTAATTTGATAGCTGCAGCGGTTTACTAACGGCGGCATACAACACCTCATAAAGATGGGTTAAATGCGCCTGGGTCAGTTCATCACGATCTGCTGCGGCAGCTGTTTTACATTCATTCATCAGTTGTCTCGCCTGCTCTTTCAATACAGAGCCGGCATCGCCTTCCTTATCCTTGTAAATAGCGATCAGTCCAGCAAGGTCAGTCACATACACTTTTTGTAAAGAACGCCTGTTAACCGTAATAGCGGCGCCTGTTTTCAACTCTGAAAAAATACCGGTGTGCAATGCAGTTAAAAGATCCGTAACGGTATAAACATCCGGCAGACCGGCTATTTCTGCTGCCCGCAGTTTATCAAAGAGTTTCTCATCCAGCAGCTGGCGGAGTGTTTTACGTTGTATATCTTCCACTACGCTGAAATCAGTTCTGGTGAGCAGGTACACCTGTTTGTTACGCAGCCATTCCGGCGTAACAAACAGTTCCTGCAGAAGGAATGCCACCGCTCTTTGCTGTTTATCTTTTGAAAAAAAACTATATACCTCTCCGGCCTGCTCTGTTGTTTTCGGGGTAAAGTACTTCCCGCCAATATTAGCGGTCACGTGTTTGATATACCATTCGTACTGGGCTACGACCGCTTTGTAAATGTCTTCCAGCCGGTTGTAGGAATCGCCCGGCGCCTGCACCCATTTTATCAGTTCCGGCACAATGCGTTTCAGGTTTTTTATACCATAGGCGCCCGCTGTCATGGCATCATCTCCCAGATCTTCCCGCTGATTAGCGGGATATTGGGCAGAAGGATCGTCTCCAATACCAAAGCGGTATCGGTCGCTGATCCTGAGCTTGTCCACCACCCATTGGTTTAACAGCTGTTTTTCCTGTGCATTACCTGTATGCTGAGGCAATAGTTTATATCCCCATTCTATCGCCCACTCATCGTAGTCGCCTATCCTGGGGAACAATCCTGTCTCACTGATACTGTCTTCCGGCTGCGCCACATAATTAAAGCGGGCGTAGTCCATGATGGAAGGTGTGTGGCCATGCGCTTCCACCCATTGTTTGCTGCGCAGCTGTGCAACGGTAGTAGTGGAAGACGCGCCCCAGTTATGCCGCAGGCCAATGGCGTGCCCCACTTCATGAGAAGATACAAAGCGGATCAGCTGCCCCATCAACTCATCGCTGAATGTGGGATGCTGCGCAGCGGTATCTACTGCGCCGGCCTGTGTAAGGTACCATTTGTACAGGATTTCCATTACGCTGTGGTACCACTGAATGTGCGATTCGATGATCTCCCCGCTGCGCGGGTCCTGCAGGGAGTGGCCCATTGCGTTACCGATGGCAGAGGCTTTGTATACAATCACATTATGCCGTGCATCGCTGATATCAAAGGTGCTGTCGGCGGGATCTACTTCTTTGGCGATGATCGCTTGTTTAAACCCGGCTTTTTCAAAAGCTGTTTGCCAGTCCTTCACACCGGCAATGAGGTAAGGCACCCATTTTTTGGGTGTAGCCGGATCAATATAAAACACCACTGGTTTTTGTGGTTCCACCAATTCACCGCGGTAATATTTTTGCAGGTCTTCCGGCCTGGGCTCCAGCCGCCAGCGCCAGATGTTGGCTGCCTGGGTAATCGTTCCATCACTGTTCACCTCTTTAAAGTCGGCCGGCATCACACCGAAAAAGCCCACCCTTTCATCCAGCCGGCGGCCATGCATCGGTATTTGGGGCAACAGGATGATGGAGCTGTTGTATTCGCCGGTCAGTGTGCTGGAGCTGGCGGCATAGGTGCGGGTGCTGGCTACTTCTATATTAACCGGGTAAGCTTTTATAGATGAGATAAAGGAGCGGTCCTGTACAAAAGTTCCCGGCATGGCCAGCCCTTTGATGTCTGCGAGGTAACCAAATACATTGTTGTCGCTGTTGAGGAAATCCGTTACGTCTATCACCACAGAGCGATGCTCTTTTCCGTATGCCTGTACCGGGAAAGAGGCATACACCGGCATCAGGCTGTTTTCCTTCAACGCTTCACCGAGGGCTGTATCTCCGGGCGCAGCGCGTTCCCGGGTGCTGACTGCTTCTAGCCATACTTTATCACCGTCGCCTTTTACAAACCGGAACACCGACTGCCCGATCCAATCATTTCCGTAGCTGCAAAGTCCGCCCAGCGGATTACGCCAGTCCTGCGGCGATTGGGTGATACGGTTTACCGTAAACAGGTCCCTGTCGAAAATACTGTCGGGGATCTCAAATAAATAATGGCTGTTCACCTGGTGCACGGTAATAAAACCGGTGCTGGTAATGGCGCCGGGAGGTACTACCGTGGCGTAGGGCTTTACCGAGTCTTTGAGCAACATTCCCGGTACGCTGCCGGCGGCGCGGGTAGAGATCATCAGTAACAATGCTGCAAAAAATCTGTTTATCTTTCTCATCTTCCTGTGCGTGTTGTTTTATCGGCTTGTTGTTGCGGCAGGTGAATGCCCATATACATGCGTTCGTACAAGTCTGTTAAATGTGATTTTGAGATACCGGTATATACCAGGGATGATTGCTTCAGTTTAGCCATCAGCTGTTTAGCGTGCGACTTGATAACAGCGGGAAGGTCGTTGTCCATCTTTTCCGCAGCCTGTAATTGTGCGAGCAGTTTTATAACATAATACTTCTGCAGTTCGCGGCGGGTAACAGACACCGGTGCATTTGTGCCAAGCTCTGAGAAAATACCTGCGCCCAGATCTTTCAAAAATACCTGCGGCTCGTAAGTTGCTGCAGAAGCGTTGTCGCGCGCACTGAGCAGTTTCATGAGGGTTCTTATATCCATGATATCATTCAGCGCTTCCTTTTGTACTTTCATCACAGTGTCGAAGCTGGCCGCAGTTTTACTATAGAGTTCTTTGTTCACGAGCCAGGAAGGAGTTTCAAATACTTCTTTCAGGAGGAACTGAAGCGCCGGTTTTTGGATGGTCAGGGGCACGAAGTTGAAGAGGCTGCCGGGCTGACTGCTATATTTAACATCTGTATAAATTCCCCCAATCTGGTTAATCACGTAACGGACATAAGTCCGGTATTGGTCCACCAGATCGCTGTACATGCCGGCCGCCTGGTCGTATCCGTTGAGCGGTGTATGTGTCCATTCCAGCAGGTGCGGCACTACTTTCTTCAGGTTATTGATACCGAGGGTAGCAGCCTTTACGGCGTCATTGCTTACGTCTCCCAGCTGGTTTCTCGGGTCTGTTACATTCCGGTTATCTGTTTTGGGAGATTCATCCGGCAGCAGCAGTTTCCCGGTTGCGCTCCGTTCCACGATCCATTTGTTTAATACAGCGCTTTCTTCTGCAGGCAGCAACTGGTATCCCCAGCGGATCAGCCATCCATCTGTGTCTGCTACTTTTGCCAACAGGTTGGCCGGTTCCACATGATCTTCCGGTTGCACCACATAGTTTATCAGTGCTTCATCCATCGCGGAGCCGTTGAATGCGTTGGCTTTCAGCCAGGCATTATTTCTCAGGTCCGGGAGGTGGTTCATGAAAGAGGCGCCGGCATTCGTTCGCAGGCCCAGCAAACGGCCCATTTTCTGGATCGTCCAGGCCTCCACCAGCCGGCCCATTAACGGATCGTCGTATGCGGGCTTATTGGCCGCTTTATCAACTGCGCCTGCCTGGATAAAATATTGTTTATACAAACTGTTCAGGGTGGAGAGGTAGCAATTCAGCCGTACCTGTATTATTTCCCCGCTGCGCGGATCAATGATCATATGTTCCTCTGCGTTACCACTGCCGGGTTTAAATACCACTGCGCTTACATGCGCATCATCGGCATAACGTTTATATTCTTCTGTGCTGAGTGGTAAAACGCGCAGTGCATTTTTAAACCCTGCTTTTTCAAAAGCGGCGTTCCATGCCTCAATCCCCGATTTGAGGTAAGGGGCCCATTTGGCCGGCAGTGCGGGATCCAGGTAAATGGTAATGGGATGAAGCGGCGGCGTGAGTTTACCGGCGGCATAGTCCTGCGGATTCCCGGGTATCAATCGCCAGCGGTAAATATTGCCTTCGTTGATTACGCCCAGCGGGTTCTTATCAAAATCGATGTACCCCGACTCCTGGTAGCCTACCCGTTTATCTGCCAGGCGACCGGTCATTGGCGTTTCCGGCAACAGGATCATGGCGCTGCTCAACCGGAAAGTAAAAGGCACGATTGTGGAAGAGAGTTTACTTACCGGTTTACTGTAGGTGCGGATGAATTTAAAACTGATGTTATCGTCAAATGCTTTTACACTTTCCACGGCGGAGCGGTCTGCCGCCATTGCACCAAGCCCGGAAGCCGCCTTGATCCGGGGGGCAAAGCCAAACAAGCCATTGTCCTGGTTGAGGTAATCGGTGATTTCGATCACCAGCGTGTGTGCGCTGTCGTTAGTAGCGCGCAGCGGAAAATTTTGCACCAATGCGGCGGCGTTGTTCCTTTCCAGTGACTTCGCCAGGCCGTTGGCGGAGCTGTCGGTGGAGCGTTCCTTATAACTTTTCATTTCTGCGAAAATTTTGTTTCCATCTCCTTTTTTAAAGTGGAACATATTTTCCCCGATGAGGTCCCCGGCATATCCAAAAGGGGTTTCGGCGGTTCTGAATCCGGCGGCCGACTGTGAAATGCGGTTCACTGTAAGGATTTCGCGGCCAAGCAGTGTATCCGGTATTTCGAGGAAATACTTATTGTCTACCTCATGAACCTTCACAAAACTGCTGTAGGTAACAGCTTTTGCCGTGATCACTTCTGCATAGGGTTTCAGTCCATTGGCAGGTAAATCGCGCTTTGCACCCGGCATGGCTTTCCGGGAACTATCTTTCTGCTGGCCCTGCACATTATACTGTCCGAGCATGGCAATAGCCAGCAGACCGCAAAAAGCGGTTGCTTTGAAATGTAAATGCATAGTGGATGATTTATAAAAAGGATGCCGCCGGGTTAGCGGCATCCTGTAACATGGTAGCTAGTAACCTGGTGTCTGGATTAAATTTGGATTTGCTTGTATTTCGGATGGAGACACAGGCCAGAACTGCTGGCTTGTTTTCCAGGAGCTATTTTTAAGCAGTACCTCTTCGGACATTACTTTATCCAGCAACCTGCGCCTGCGCAGATCGAAGAAGCGGTGTCCTTCTTCGCTGAACAGTTCTACCCTTCTTTCATGCATAATGGCATCTATCAGGGCGTCTTTAGCGGCAGCAGTACTAACCGGCAATCCAGCCCGCTGCCGGATTACGTTCAGATCGGCCCTCGCACCCGGCAGGTCGCCAAGTTCTGCTTTAGCTTCCGCGCGCAGCAGGTATAGCTCTGCCAGTCGCAGCAACACTACATACTCGGCGCCGTTTACCGTTGATTTATACTTATAAGGGAGATAATATCTTGCAGTATCGCCATTGGTTACCTGGTATGCCGGGAACACCCAGTTGGTAAAGCGTAGATCTCCCGGCTCAAAATTGCTCACAAGCGATTTGCTCATGATACCATTCACACCAAATGAAGTGAGTGTTTTACCGGCGGGTATTTCTTCCGTTGTAACGCCAGCCACGTAGATGTAGCGGTCTTTCACATAAGGATACAGCGAGTTGGTGGAGACAGGCGCCAGCGTGGCGATGGATTCTTTATTACCGGCAATAGTGAAGGCAGTGGGCAGTGCAGACAGCGAATAAAGCGCGGTTTGCGCAATCACTTCAGATGCCTTATCTGATGCGGCCTGCCATTGGCTGGTATAGACATACACCCTGGCCAGCAACGCTTTGGCTGCGCCCCTGTTGGGCCGGCCACGGTCTATGGTAGTATTTCCGTTCACATCGCTGTAAGCTTCCGGCAGCAGGCTTTCGGCCTTCTTCAGGTCTTCCGCCACCTGGGTATATACTTCGTTCTGCGGACTTCTTTTTAATACATTATTCAAACGGTAATCGGAAGTAACTACCAGCGGTATATCACCATAAAGATTAGTGAGATAAAAGTGTAGCAACGCGCGCAGGAAATACGCTTCCCCCAACCACTGATCGCGGTGGTTTAGGATAGCTGTAGAAGCACTGATGCCTTCCAGCGCCATGTTCACCTTATAGATCTGGGCATAAAAAGTAGTCCATTGGTCAGATACCTGCCCAGGTGTTACCACGCTGGAATAAATGGCCCTGTTCAGTTCCGAAACAGCGTAATTGATGATTTCATCGGTATACAAACCTGTCTGGTAGCCAATCCCCTGCCCGTCGAAATTGCTGCCGCCGGCTAACGTGCCGAAAATACCATTGAGGGTGGCGGCGCATGATTTATCGTTGGTAAAAGCGCTGGAGCCGGAAATTTTATCTACCGGCAGCGGGATGTCCAGGTAATTCTTACATCCGGTTATAAACAGGCAGGCTGTTATCCCGGTAATTGCTATGAAGTATTTATACAGCAGCATCATGATTATCTTTTTCATATAACAGCTTATAAGGTTACGTTTAAACCAAACATATATGTTTGCAGCGGTGCAGTTCCCACACCGAGGTTTTCCGGGTCCAGATCACCGAATTCGGAGATGGTAAGCAGGTTCTGTCCCTGTGCAAAAACGGAGCATCCTTTCAGGTGCATTTTCTTCAGGAAGGCGCCTTGAAGAGCATAAGAAAGACTGATGTTTTGCAAACGCGCATAAGTAGCCTGGCTATATGCGCCGGTACTGGTGATAAAATTGCCTTGCGAGAAAAAACCGATGGCTGCATTCTGTGTTGCTCTGGGGACATCTGTAATATCTCCCTTCTTCTGCCAGCGGTCCAGAAACACGGTGGAAGTATTTTGCCCCATGAATCCTGCGGAAAACAACTGTGAACCCAGGAAATTTTTCCCCATACGGTTGGTGAAGGTAAACAGCACATCCAGCGAGAAATTCTTATACCGGAAATTATTCTGGAACCCGCCGTAGTACTTAGGGCTGAGATCTATAAATTCTGTTTTATCGGTGTTAGGGTCCAGACTTCCGCCGGAGAACAATGTCCATTCGCCTTTCACATCATTCTTGTAAAAATTGTACACACCTGTTTCCGGGTTCACACCGGCATATTTATAGAGCTTCACGCCTGTAACCGGTTTCCCAATAATATAGTTCAGGCTTGTTATGATGTCTATATTCGGATAAGCAACCAACTTATTTTTTGGAATACTGATATTCAGGTTGCTGGTCCAGGCGAAGTCCTTGCGTTTTATATTCACGGTATTCAATACCAATTCATATCCCCAATTGTGGATCACAGCCGGTGAATTTACCGTGATGCCGTTAAAGCCGGTTACGTTAGACAGGATTTGTCCTACCAGCTGATTGGAGGTAATGTTCTTGTAATAGGTAGCATCGATACCAATGCGTCCGTTCAGGAATTCCAGTGTGAGGTTCACATCTCTTTTCTTGCTTACTTCCCATTGCAGCGAAGGATTAGCAAGACTGGTAGGCACAAGGCTTACACCGCCCTGGTATTGCCCGCCGTTGGAATAGGTACTCAGGTAACCATAGTTGCTGATGTTGTCGCCACCGGAGGTGCCAAAACTTCCTCTCAGTTTGGCGAAGGAAACGAAGCTGAGTACATTCCTGAACCATTTCTCTTCACTGATGATCCAGGCAGCTCCAATAGAGCCAAAATTACCGTATTGGCTATCGGGCCCAAACTTTGTGGAGCCGTCTCTTCTGCCGGATAAGTTCAGCAGGTATTTATCATTCCAGCTGTAGTTCAGGATGGCAAAATAACCGAGGTAACGGTTCGGGAACTGGTTATAGGAGGTAATCACTTTGTCTCTGTCTGCAAAGGAAGGATTATAGAGCAAATCATCCGACAGGAATCCGCTGCCTTGTGTGCGGGTATAGTACTGCAGTTTATCCTGCATGGTCATACCGGCGGTAATGGTTACCTGTCCTTTTTTCGACAAGCGGCGCTGGTAGCTGATATTTGGATCAAATGTAAGCGTGCGTATATTAAATACATTCAGCGTACTATTGGTGGTATAACTGGTAGCCGGGTTGAAGAAGCTGCTGGGTTGGCCGTTAATTTCCTTACCGGACATTACATTGTAGCTTAAAGTAGCGTTGATGTTAAGTCCTGGTAGTGGTGTATACCTTACATCCAGGTTGCTCAGGAGGTTATTGGTATTATTTTTATAGATCTGGTTATACACTTTGGCGGGATTATCGCCGGTTTCCCAGTTGAGCGTACCATCTGCATTATAGAGCCCTGGCGCATTCGGCGCGGCTGTCAGGTAATCTGTTCCGCTGGTGCCTGAAAAATCATAAGGCACCATGTCATTAGCGGTAGAAGAATAGCTGCCTGTTAAGCTGGCCATCAGCTTATTATTCCTGGAGCGGGTATTGATATTAAAATTCAGTCCGCCGGTATTAACAGTACCTTTTGCACTTTGTATATCATTCTGCACATTATAGTTGCCCCCCAGCCGGTAAGAAACCTGTTCGGTACCGCCTGAATAGCTGAGGTTATTCATGGTTTTAAACGCCGTGTGGCCCAGGAATTCATCATACCAGTTGGTGTAGCGGTCCTGCGGCCAGGTGCCGTTCACATCATAGTCTGTTGCCTTGGGCGTTGCGCCATCGTTGGCAAAGGCTTCTTTTCTCAGCATGAGGTATTGTTCTGTATTCAGCATTTCGGGCGATACGCCTTGTTTGCTGAAACCTACCTTTGTATTGAAGTTCAGCGTAGGGGCGCCGGCCTTTCCTTTTTTGGTAGTGATCACAATTACGCCGTAGGCGCCCCTTGATCCATAGATAGCGGTGGCATCTGCATCTTTCAGTACACTCACACTTTCTATCAGGGAGGGATCAATAAAGTCGAGGCCATTTCCACCCTGCAGAATATTGGGGGTGTTGGCATAACTTAAAAGCGGCAGGTTATCGAACGGATAGGCGACGCCATCCACCATTACCAGCGGAGAAGTTCCTCTTCCGCTATTGAGGTTGGAGATAGAGTTCCTTCCGCGTATTTCCACGCTGAAAGGGGTGTTGGGTCTGCCGCTGTATTGCTGAATGTACATGCCCGGCACTTTACCCTGTAATGCTTCCAGCACATTGGGAACGGGATTGCGGCCAATTTCTTCCGCGGTAATGGTGGTTATGCTACCTGTTGAAAAACGTTGGGTAGTAGTACCATACGCTTTTATCTGTACCTCATCCAGTTTTGAGGAGCTGGGCTCCAGGTTGATGGCCAGCAATATATTATCGCCTCCGGGAAGCGGTGTTAACTTCAACAGGCCCGCCTGGCTTTTACTGAGGGTGTAAGCGGTAAAGCCTGTACCTGCCCGGCGAAAACCTATTTCAAGAGATCCATAGCCTACCATTGTTACCTGCAGTACGGTATTTTCTTTAATATGGCTCAATGAAAACATACCCTGGGCGGAAGTAGTAGTGCCCGTGGCTGATCCTTTTATCCTGATGGAAACGCCTGGTAAAAATTCTCCTGCTGCCGAACGGATAATGCCGGTAACACGGGTTTCATTTATTTCTTTCTGGACGGAAGGCAGGGGCACACCCAGCTTCAGGTAGTAGGTAACCGGCGTTTTCCTCGACAAGGAAATGGTTTTATCTTCTATAGTATAGCTGAGTGGCTGATCTTTCAATACTATCTCCAGAAAATCGCTTAATAAAATGTTATCCGCGATAACAGATACCGGCTTCGCCAACTGGAGATCCGACTTGTTACAGAATACTACATAGCCGGTTTGCTGCTCAATAGCATTAAAAACCTTTTTCAGGGATAAATTCTTTCCTGACAGGGAGATCTTTTGAGAAAAAGCGGCAGCGTGTACCTGAACTAAAGCAATGGTCAATAAAAAAGTGGTTAGTTTCATAACCAATAAGATTTTGGTAATGGCGCGGTACCCCCGGGGGCATACCGGTAACCAATTGCAGTTTTTTTTCATAAATTGCAGTTGTTTTTTGGTTGATTTTTATCAATGAAGCAGTCTTAGCGGACAAGCGTTGTAAGGATCGTCAAAGACAATCTGCCGGAGGTGGTACGAACACTTCCGGTTTTCTTTTTTTGATCTCTTATAGCCTGTAATTCTTTGGCTGAAGATGTATTTCTTTTTTCCTGAAAGATTTTTTTCCGGGCAATAGCAATCCTGCTGCATCTCTCCGCGGGATGCGTACATATACATTTCTCATATCAACAGTGTATTAACTTACTCTCAGATCAGGCTGGCTGAACATATAATTTTTTTCCTTCCAGGCGGAAATGGACCCCTGCCCTTTCCAGTACCCTGAGTACTCCATTCAATGAAATACTTTTACTTATTTTTCCTACAAATTCAATATCCGGTATGCCTTCCTGGTAAACGACTTCTATATCGTACCAGCGGGATAATTGTTTCATTACTTCTTCCAGCCCGGCATTTTCAAAATCAAAAAGACCGCTTTTCCAGGCCATTGTTTTGCTGATATCTGCATCCGTGACCAACTGTAAAGCTGCCGGCAATTCATTGCTATTTGACACCTGCGCCTGTTGTCCCGGCCTGAGAAGCAAGGGAGGCTGCGGTTGTGCGGATTGTGTTTCTTTGACTTTTACCGCGCCTTCCAGCAAGGTTGTTTTTATCACCGGTTCATCCTGGTAGGCATTTACATTAAAGCTTGTTCCGAGTACTTCCACCATTGCCTTTTTATTAGCTACTACGCGAAAGGGCGATGCAGCATTTTTTGCCACTTCAAAGTAAGCCTCCCCGGTTATTTCCACCTGTCGCCCGCTGGCTGCAAACCCTGTTGGGTAGCGGATAGAGCTGGCAGCATTTAACCATACCGCTGTTCCATCCGGCAGTGTGATCCGGAACTGGCGGCCTTTGGGAGTGGTCACCTGGTTGTATACCAGGTTGCCGGTGGTGGCGGCTGTGTTATCATATAACAGGGCGCCATTTTGTAATACTACCTGTGCGCCGTTTTGTGTAGCGACCACGCCGTTGCCAAGACTGTCGAGTATCATGCTCGAACCATTTGCCAATGTGAGTATGGCGCCGTTTTTTCCCGGCGCAACATCGGCGGGTGGCGTGTTTCCAGCGACCGGTTTGTTTTTATTGCCGGAGCCAAGTATTACTGCCAACGTACCGGCGCCTGTTAGTAACAAGATGGCTGCAGCCCAGCCCCATTTTCGGATAAATGAAATCCGGTGAACGGGCTTCGCTTGCTGAATATGCTGTAATACGGCGTTCTTCACCCTGGTATGAGCAGCGGGGAAAGCGTCATCCGCCTGCAACCGGTCGGCCAAATACTGGTCGGCCAGTTCATCCAGCACCTGCTGATAAGCGGGATCATTGATGATACGCTGCAATTCAGCCATATCTTCCCGGTTCAGCGTACCGGTTAAGTATTGATCAATTAAAGCCTGGATGTCATTTTTATCTCCCATAATCAGCGTTCTCTATTAAAGACGCAACAAAAAAAGGATATGTAGTATGGAAAGAAAAAAAAATTTCAGCGATGAAGAAAAAACAGGAACACTACCAACAGGCCGGTAGCAGCAGAGGTAGTTTTTAAGCGGCTCCGGATAAATACGGTAGCATCAATAAGATACTGGTTTACAGTTCCGTAAGTTAGCCCGGTTTGCGCGGCAATCTCTTTGCGGCTCAGGTTTTCCAGCCGGCTCATTTTAAACACCTCCTTTTTACGGGCGGGCAGTTGTTCTATAGCATCCATTACCTGGCGATAAAATTCTTTGTAGCCGAGTTGTTCGTCCGGCTGGAGAGCGGGGGCCGGGAAATGATCGAGGGTAGTATCTTCCAGCAGTGTTTTTTTCTTCCGGAGTTCGGAGAAGATGCGGTTCCTGGTAGCGATGAAGAGATAGCTCCGGAAATCGTTCACGGCGCCGAGGGTTGCTTTTACATCCCACAGCTTAATGAAAATATCCTGGCTTACTTCTTCCGCCAGGCTGGCGTCCTTTAAAAAGCTCAGTATATGTGCATATACACCCGGCCAATAGCTGTCAAACAAAGCGGCAAAAGCCACTTCATCGCCTGCAGCCACCTGCAGGAGCAATTCTTCCACATTATAATATTTCCCGCTGATCGCCAATCAATAATCCATTTAATACCGGCTGCAAACTATAACAAAAAGTTACAGAATAATAATATCCGCCTGGTTGCAGACTAAAATACTTAATATTCGCCGAACAGTTTATTTATCTCTCCATAAGGTTTTGCCTCCCCTCATATCCCGGACGTTTTCCAGCGTTTCCTCCCGGGTACTCCTACTCTCCCAGCATGTGTGCTAATATGGCCGCACATTTTTCGCGGCAGGGAGCGTAAAAGTGGCCATGCTGCCAGTAGTCTGATTTAGGCGATTGCCCCCACCAGAATTCCGCCAGCGCCAGCGGCTCCATCGCATAACGAAAAGCGTATTGCAGTAACTTCGGCGCCGCGCATTCGCCTGCACCGGCGGGTGGCTTACCGGAAGGCGTGTGCTCAAAAATCTCCATTAGGCTTTTGGATGCCCCGGCTTTGTTCAGGAAGTGATACTGTTCAAAAATTTTATGTTGCAGTGCAGTAGAGTGATTTTTCCGTAATATTTTGAGAAGACGGACCTGTTCAGCGCTTGCGTCATCATCAAACGCTTCCAGGATGTTAATTTCTTCATTGATCGCTGTGAGTTTCAGCATGCCGGTATTCACAAACCCTCCTGGCTCCAGTCCGTCGAAAATGGGCGGCACAAATTTCGCGTGGTGGTTGCCACCCGCTAATTTGCCCGAGAATGCCGCCAGGTAGCCCAGTTCATTATCCTTCGTTCTGACAATCAATACGCCGAACATCTTTCCGATAATTGTACCTGCTGCATTGCCCGGTAAACCAAAATTATGCTCCCACTCCTGCTGTTGCTGCAAATGTGCCTGCAAATGGCCTGCTGCCAGCAGGCAAAGCGGATGGGGTGCGCCGTTCAACGAAAAGGTAAGCCCTGCGGCTAATTCATTAACGGCTGTTGATTCGTCGAAAGGGCTGAATACAGACGGCTCATAAACCACACTATCCATTACCAACGTTGTAAAATTTAATATAAAAAGCTTCAGAAAGATCTGAAGCTTTTTATGATGCCCCTGAGGGGATTATATATGTCTTATAATGTGGCTTTCCGGGGATGTTCCCCCGGCCGGCTTCACCTGATCAGACCTGAAAAAACTTTTAATCGCCGCAAAGGTACTAAAATACTGGTCGTTTCTGCTATATTGTCCCACCGCGTTGTCACTTCCTCCATACTTCCCGCGGGAAAAGCAGCGGTTTTATTTCACTGCGTTCCTGCAGTTGCTGCCCATACCAACTCAACGGCATAACCGGGGTAACATAGGATTTCTTAAAATTTAAAAGCAATACCAAGTATTAACCGCCGTGGCATCTGCGGGTTACCACTGGCATCCCAGTAGCGCTGATCCGACAGGTTATCTGCTTTCACAGAAAAACGGTACCGCTTTGTATTATAAAACACTACGGCGTTTAAAATCGTGTATCCCGGTACCGTGATGGTGTTAAGATCATTCCAGAAAGCATTGCTGCTGTAGTTGCCGCCAAATCCGGCGCCAAGCCCGTTTAAACGTCCTTTCACAAAGCTGTAGCTTACCCATAGGTTAGCAGCATGTGCGGGGGGGCCTGCCGGTCTTTTCCCTTCATATCCCTTATCAGTTTTCACGAAATGAATATCATTGTAAGCATATCCTGCTACTACATTTAAGCCTGGCAATATAGTGCCGGTAACTTCGGCTTCCACGCCCTGGCTTTTCTCGGTGCCATCCTGGATACTCGCTGCCGGGTTACCGGGGTCCTGACGTACTACATTCTCCACGTGGATGTTGTAGTAGTTAACGGTACTGCTGAGTCGTCCGTTCAACAGCTCCATTTTCACACCGCCTTCCACCTGCCGCGCATTTTCCGGTTTGAAACTGATACCAAAAATATCCTGGCCGTATACATTATTAAACCCGCTCTGGTAGTTGGCAAACAGGGAAACTTTGCTTTTTACAATTTCGTAGGTAGCGCCAAACTTTGGCGACAGCGACGTTTGATCATAGTTACCCGATATTTCACCGGTTTCCAGTACTTCCGTTCCTTTTTTATTATCGAAGTAGTTGAGCCGTAAACTGAGCAATACATTCAGCCGTTCCGTGAGGGAGATAACATCTGTTATATAGGCCGCATAGCTCACGGGTTTGCTGAGGGTAGTTACCGCCGCGGCTTCACCATCTGCCAGTACTTTGGCGGCATTGATGGGCGGCACAAAGGATTTGGTGTAATCCAGGCCGTCTACCAGTACCGTATTTCCCAGGGGCGAATAACGGGTGTCGCGATGCAGGTAATCCAAACCTACCAGCAGGCGGTTACGCAGCTTGCCTATTTTGAAATCGCCCGTCAGGTTAGGTTGTATAGCCAGTGACTTGGTGGCGTTGGAAAAAGCGCCGTAATAACGCCAGAGGCTATCTTTCTGAAATCTAAGGAAAACGTTACCGATCTCATAGCTGTAGTCGGAGTAATTTACATTCATATCCAGCTTCCAGTCGTCCGAAAAGCGGTGGGTGACCCTTGTATAGAAGCTCCGGATATTAAATGTGCCGCTCAGTTTATTGGAGCCATATGATTTAAAGTAATCGCGTTGTAACTGGTTGATATTTGTAACGCCCGGCACATCGATACCGCTCACCCGCACCGGTGAATTGGCCTTCATGTTAAGGAACTCTGTACTGAAGAGAACATCAGTACGGTCGTCCAGTTTATAGGAAAATGAAGGCGCAATGGTATAGGATTTTTTAAATCCGTAATCCTGGAAACCATTGTCCCAGCTGCCGGCGGCATTAACGCGGAAGAGCGCTGTTTTGTCGTCATTCAGGGGCGTATTTACATCTACTGTTAAGCGGCTGTAGCCATAGCTGCCGAGGTTGGCGTCTATCTCACCGGCTCTTCTGTCGAAAGGCTTTTTGGTAACGCGGTTGATCAATCCGCCATAGGAAACCCCGTTGGCGCCAAACAGCGTACCGGAAGGGCCTTTGATCACTTCTATTCTTTCCGTGTTCACCGGATCAGCATTCACTCCCTGGTCCACATACATTCCATCTCTGAAATTATCGCTGGCAACAAACCCGCGGAGGTATACCCAGCTGTTGTATCCAGGCCTTATCAGCGCCCCGCTTACGCCGGGAATAGCCCTGAGCGCGGATACATAATCCACGATGGCCTGTTCCTGCAATAAGGCCCTGGAGGCTACCGAATATACCTGTGGGTTTTCCAGGTTGCGCAACTGCATTTTGGCTACATACTCACTTTCCTTATTGGCTACACGGTACTGGTTCCCTACCACTACCACTTCTCCCAGTGAAGAAGCGGTTTCTTCCAGTTTTATAGCCGGAAGATCTGTAACCGTTGCATCGGTGATCACCACCGGCTGTTCCAGGCTTTTAGCGCCGATAAAGGAAACCATTAACGTATAACTGCCCGCAGGCGCCTTTATTTCAAAAAGCCCTTTTTCATTGGTAACCGTATAATACCGGGTCGACTTTAACCCTACGGTTACGCCGGGCGCGGGTTTACCGTCGGCCGACAGCACCTGGCCCTTTATGCCGGTAACACCATTTCTCGCAAGCCCAAACAATGGCAGCAGCAATAAAAGAAAGGCAGAAAGATAAAATAAGATATCAGGTTGGTAACGTTGTTTCATATTTAAAATTTAGTACTGCAAAGTGAATACATGCGCGGCTAAGGTGTTTATGTAATCCGGAATTTTAAGAAAAAACCATTTCCCTGGGCGGATGCCCGGAAAACCTTTACTGCACTACATTTCCATACCGGCAGCAAAAAATCATCCCTGCTCAAATCGGAAAAAACATCCGGCTCTTTCCCGTCAAAAGACCTTACTTTTGGCAAAACAGATCAACCGCCGGGCCACAGCGCACCTCAAAACACCTGATTGTCAGCAAAACACCTGGCACTTTCACTAACAATGGCACAAATGCTTCAACAGGAGTTAAGACTAAATATTATCATCTTTTAATTAAACCCCACATTATGGAACAAGTACTTGAACAAATCCGCGATCAGCAAAAGGACGCCTGGAATAAGTTCTCTCCCGGGTGGAAAAAATGGGATGAACTTACGATGGACTTTCTGCAGCCAATGGGCGATGAAATTATCCGGATGCTTCATCTTAAAGAAAACGATGTAGTGCTGGATATAGCCGCAGGTACCGGTGAGCCGGGACTAACCATTGCATCAAAGCTGAAGAACGGCAGGGTAGTAATTACCGACCTCGCTGAACACATGCTGGAAATAGCCCGTGAAAATGCTACGGGTACTTAAACCCGGTGGCAGAATGGCCACATCAGTATGGAATGTGCCGGAGAAAAACTTCTGGGTCACCGCTATTATGGGAACCATTAACCGGAATATGGAACTGCCGTCGCCACCTCCGGATGCGCCGGGAATGTTCCGTTGCGCGAATGATCAGCTGATCGCCGGCTTATTCGCAAAAGCAGGACTCAAAAACATCTCTCAAAAAGAAATTACCGGGAAACTGAACTGCAAAACAACAGATGTATACTGGAATATGATGACCGAGATAGGCGCTCCCATTGTGGCAGCGCTCAGCAAATGCGATGAGGCTATGAAAGAAAAAATAAAGAGAGAAGTGTATGAAGCCGTGAACCAGAAATATCCTTCCGGAGATGTGATGATTGAATCCAGCGCGCTGGTGATCTATGGGGAGAAATAACGATTGCCTTATTAAAAAGTTGTCTCATAAATAAATGAGGCGGCTTTTTAATTTTAGGAAGTAAAGGTAGCTTTATCCACTCAATAGCATTTAAAGCACCCATCAGAATCAGGGTATGTTATTTTCTCCAGTTAAGTGCGCTTGCGGGGACCGGGCAAAAATAAACCTGTGCTATCTTAACAGGTTGATTAACTCAGTATCCGTTTCATCAAGAAATTCCAATGGGGTAGTTCCGTCTATATTGGGAACCGTTTTATCGGCGCCGGCCTCCCTTAGCAACCGCACACATTCCACCTGGTGACGCCTGTTTTCCGCGCCTCCATGTTTGAGCCCATGAACAGCCCATAAAAGCGGGGTGCCTTTAAAGTCAACACAGCGTTTATGAATGTCTGCTTTTTCACGGATTAGTCTTTCCACCAGCTTATCTCTTCCCACCCAGGCAGCCCAATGTAAAGCGGTTCCTCCATGACATCCTGCGTGATCAATAGCGGCGCCGTTTTCTATGTACAAAATACCTGTCTCCTCCGCATGCAGACTGGCAGCTGCAATCAGTGGCGTATCCCGTCCATCGGTTAATTCATAGCCGTTAACGTTTGCCCCATGCGCTAAAAATATCCGGGCCATTTCTACTGCTTCCTCATCGGTATAGGTACCAGCAAATACGCCATCACAGATCCGGTGCAGCGGATGCGCTTTGGTAGTATTCTTTTCATCAAAAGGGATCCCTTCATTGGCCAGTGAAGGATTTTGAGAAAGCGCCTTTTTAATGCCTTCATAATCTTTATTGATGATCAGTTCTTTCATGATAGTTTAAAATAAAGTGAATATTAGTGTTCCTATCTGACCGCCTGCCGGTGCAGATAATCAAACATGTACTTATTCCAGGAAACAGGAAAATAAGGTTCCCCACCTTTCAGCCAGTGTTCAAATACCGGACCGAGTACGACTTCTTTTAAATGCGTACTTATTTTCCCCGACTCAGCAATCACTTTCGCTTTCTCCATCAATACCTCTCCTTTCGCGTTATCGCCTTTGTTGAAATAGTGGAGCGCAAATGCAAGGAGGATATGATATTTGGAGTCAAACAACACGTATTCCGGAACAATACCAATATCCCCTTCCCCATTTTCGAGGACGTATAAAAGTTGGTCAGGGTCCCTTGCGAAGAATTTGTCCGGAAATTCGCCTGTTAAAAAATCAAAATAGGTATCTCCCAAAACCTCCAGTGCTGCAGTAAGGTTGCCGATACTTTTCAAGAGCGCACTTTCCGGCTTCTTAATATCGTATTTCCAGCCACCCCACTGACTGTGGTGTTGCTTATTCTCCTCCATCCAATCATCCGGAAGAAAGGCAACAATATCGCGGTAAAAATGAAAATAACGGGGCGCCGTATCTGCTTCCCTGCGTTGCCATTTCAACAGCAGGCCATGTTGAAGGGCCTGTTTACAAAAAAGCGTTTTCTCTTTTATGTCCAGGTCCAGCATTATAAACCGCCGGTGCTGCATCGGGGTATCTTTGTACCAAAGCCACCGTTCCGGTTGTTGCTGCGGTATAAAGGTCCAGTTGTGCGGGGCCAGGAAAGCATTCATCTTCTCAAAGATCAACCGGAGTTTCTTTTCCGGGTTATCGGTTGTCTTACTTTCTTTCTCATATATGTTTGCAAGTGCCTGCACTGTTTTTTTCAGGTCGAGCAGGAAACGGATTTTACAAACCTCCTCCACATCCTGCGCAACATCTATCTCTGGCTTCAGGGCGGGCAGCGCCAGGTAATCGTCGCTATCACTGGTTTTACGCCTGCTTTCCCCTGCTTTATTCCTCTGCGCAATTGCCCGGATATTACCCAGCACTTCGTGCTGTAAAAAGCCGGTGAATGTTTGCGGGATGCCATCTTCCCCGGAAAAATCAGCACCCAGTATACCATTCACCAGCAAGGCGTACCATTGCACCAGCAGGGCCGGTTGCTGCTGCTTTTCTGCTTCTTCCAGCAGGAGGTTAATTAAATGTAAGATGGAAAACTTTTCCGGTGGCTGCTGATCATCTCCCAACAGCATCCCTTCACTGCAAAGTTGCTGCCACATGGCTTCGCCGGCATCAAAATAAAGCCAGGTTTGTCCATTTTCCTTTAGCGCATAAGCCAATGGCGTTTCGTTACCGTCATTGCTTTTCACCCACCCCTCCATTTCCCCGCTGGCATCCGGAGCGAAGTTCATGGATACCGCCAGATCAGGATATTGTTCCAGCTGTATTTTGTAAACAAACCGGTACTTCAGCAAAATATCAATGACCCTGAAGTGGGTGTAACTGGTATCGAAATACCAGGATTGCAGGGCAAATAAATTACCCAGGAGCCCGCGTTTCTGATGAGCAGGTAAATCAGCCGCATCTATCAGGTGAACAGTTTCCTCTACCAGGTCCTCAATCTGGTGCATGCTCATATTACATTCTTTTTATCAGGTTACTCCGGTGTCCGGCGGGTAATACGGGTTAAAAATCAGGAAAGCAAATGCCTGCTTCTTCGTGCTAACAACCGGCTAATGTTAGGGCTATCAATAATATTTTCATACTGCAATATAGGAAAAGATTGATTTGAACTAATCAACCAGGATGGCAGGGATAAAGCTGGAGAAAGAACTGACTTCTTTCTATACCAATACACCGGAACAACAATTGCTAAGTAACCAACCCCTAAGTAATAGGGGTCCATCCGTTTGGATGGCCCTCAGCTTCCTGGTGCACTCCCGGTAAGATCCGGAAATGACGTTTTAAACAAAGTACTTTGACGTTTTAAACAAAATGGTTTCATCACGCGGTCACTAGCTTTGTCTCATAAAATTTAAAACTATGAATTTAAAAGACAATTATAGTGGTGCACTTCAACAGCCCGTCCACTCAGGATTTGACGCTACCTCAACGGTACATGATGTTATAAAAGGTATCGATCTTACCGGTAAAACAGCTATCGTTACCGGCGGCTATGCTGGTATAGGGCTTGAAACTGTAAGAACGTTTGTTGCCGCCGGCGCAAAAGTAACTGTGCCCGCCCGCGATATCCATAAAGCAGGCAATAATTTAAAAGGTATAAATAATGTAACCATCGAAGCAATGGATCTTATGGACCCCGCATCTATCGATGCTTTTGCGGAAAAATTCCTCACCACTAATGATACCCTTGATATACTGGTTAATAACGCCGGCATTATGTGGGTGCCTTTGCAGCGCGATAAACGGGGCTACGAATCACAACTTTCCACCAATCACTTAGGTCATTTTCAGTTAACGGCAAAACTCTGGCCTGCCTTGAAAAAGGCCCCTGGCGCGCGTGTGGTGAATGTATCCTCATACGGTCACCAGATGGCGCCTTTCAATTTCGAGGATCCCAATTTTACAAACCGGGCATATGAAACACTGCAGGGCTATGGGCAGTCCAAAACTGCCAATAATCTTTTTACTGTAGAACTGGACCTTCGCGGCAAAGCTTTTGGCGTACGCGCTTTTTCTGTACATCCCGGATCAGTAAATGGTACCGACCTGGGTCGTGTTGCCCCAATGGCTTTGTTTCAGCAAATGGGCACACATGATGAAGCCGGGAATATACGACCGGAAGTTGCTGCCAAACTCAAAAGTATTGAACAGGGCGCCGCTACAACGGTATGGTCCGCCACTACCCCCCTATTAAATGGTATGGGTGGCGTATACTGCGAGGATGCGGACGTAGCCGAGCTGGATGAAGGGAATATTGCACACAACTATAATGAGCCTTCCTCGCTGAGAGGCGTAAAACCTTACTCAGTTGATGCTGAAAATGCCAGGAAACTGTGGGCACTAACGGAGAAACTGACAGGCGTAGCGTTCCCTGTCAGCTGATTAAAATCTTCTATCACAAGCCGAATTCATATATTCGGCTTATTTTTTTCCGTAAATCTATCGTTTGAAAAATGGAATTTGAAACGAAATATATTACGCCGGATATTAAGCTGTCGGAGTTTAAAGGCAAAGGGTTCAAAACAGAAGTGATATTTGAACACCATATCCTGGTTTGGTTTATCTCAGGTGAAACAAAAATTATACAGGCCGATGCGGCCTACACTTTCCATTCCGGTGATATTTTTCTCATTCCCCGTAATCAGCTCACCACTGTTATCAATTACCCGAAAGACGGAGCGCCGCACAAAGCAGTAGCGATGCATTTAACCAGGGAACGGCTGAAGGACTTTTATGCCAGGCATAAAGCAGTGGGCAGAATAATGTCTCATCCAAAAGTATATCGTTTCTCCAAACACCCGCTGCTGGAAAGTTGTCTTGCTTCACTGATCCCCTATTTTGATCTTGGTGAAAACCTGCCTCCCGATATCGCCGCTATTAAAATTGAGGAGGCCATTAGTATCCTGAGGTCCATCGACAAAAGCGTGGATGGCTTGCTGGCCGACTTTGAAGAGCCGGGGAAAATAAATCTCTCCGACTTTATGGAGCGGCACTTTATGTTTAACATGACGATGGACCGCTTTGGCTACCTTACAGGCCGCAGTCTGGCCACTTTCAGAAGGGATTTTAAAAAAACCTATCATACCACACCACAAAAATGGCTGACAGAGAAAAGGCTGCAACTGGCGCATTACGAGATGTCGGAGAAAAAGCGAAAACCTATTGATGTTTATTTTGAAGTAGGCTTTGAAAACCTCTCGCATTTTTCAAGTGCGTTTAAAAATTATTTCGGGTATCCGCCCAATTCCTTATTCAATAAATAGAACACTTCATTGACCTTTTGCTTTTCAGATTGTCCGTTTCCGGACATGCACTGCCCGCCCATGAACAATTACAGAAAACAGTTATACATAAGTGATATATGTTGTTTGCTGCCCGGATATGGCAACCTTCTTGTGGAAGCGCTTGTATAATACCAACACCATGAGCCACATTGTCATTCCTATTCCACCACTCCCGGGTAAGCAGGAGATCGAAGTTGAAGTAACCATTAACAACCAGAAGCAACAACTGCATTACCGGGTGGAGTTGTTTTACTGGGACGATTGTTCCAACCCGATGGGGCACCGGGCAGATTGTATCAGTGAAATGCTGTCGCACCACGATCCGGAGTGGACTGTGTATTATATCGGCGCGCCTACAGACAAGTTTGTGCCGATTACTTTTGTGAGTAAGGAGAGCAGGAAATTATTGCAGCGGGTGAATGTGTAAGAAAGCCAGAGCAATCGTTCCAAAACCGGATTATTCAACAAAATGCCAGCATACTCCTGCTATGTCAATAATATTCACTTCTTTTCCATAAGGCTGCTGTGTTACTTCCCCGATCCGTATCCCAAAGCGGTCCGGTAATTTTTTATCCAGCACCTCGCGTCTGAATTCACTTGCGTTTTCAACCTGTACCGTGATCATAAAGTTCTGTGCAAAATCGGGAACATCATAATGCTGCAGAATAAACCGGCATCCGTCTTTTTCAAAACCAGCATAACCAGGAGCTTCAAAACTGATGTTGAAACCTAATGCTGAAAATAATTGTTTCGATCTTTCAAAATCACCTCCCGAAGGAACAAATGGTTGCAGGGAAAGAAATTTCATATGTTGCTTTTTATAGTGTGGCAGAATGAAGCCTGGTGATATCATTACTTCAGCAAAGCAGCAAGCACAAAGCGTGATACATTCTTTCGGATTGTATCACGCTTTGTGCTGCTATTTGAATTGGCATACAGGTGTATTACGACTTGATAAATGCCAGGAGATCCTTATTAATCGTGGCAGCTTCTGTAGTGGGCATACCATGAGGGAATCCCGGATAGGAAATGAGTTTTCCATTCTTTAACAGGCCTACCGTCTTTGCCCCGGAAATGGGGAACGGAACGATCTGGTCATCTTCGCCATGCAGTACCAGCACGGGAATATCCACACTTTTAAGATCTTCAGTAAAATCTGTTTCAGAGAACGCCTTAATGCAGTCGTAATGTGCTTTGATGGCTCCCATCATGCCCTGGCGCCACCAATTATCTCTCACACCCTGCGATATCTTTGCTCCTTCCCGGTTGTACCCATAAAATGGCAGCGTAAAATCCTGGAAGTACTGGACGCGTTGTGTGGCGGTATTTTTTCTTATGTCATCAAATACGGATAATGGCACGCCATCGGGGTTGTTGGCTGTTTGCACCATCAGCGGAGTTACTGCGCTGATGAGTACTGCTTTTGCCACACGGCCTTTACCATGTTTTGCAACATAACGGATTACTTCCCCGCCGCCCGTAGAATGGCCAACGTGGATGGCGTCTTTTAAATCAAGCGCTTTTGTAAGCTCCGCTACATCGGCTGCATAAGTATCCATGTCATGGCCATTGGCGGTTTGACTGGATCTTCCGTGACCTCTCCTGTCATGGGCAATAACCCGGTAGCCCTGCTCCAGGAAAAACATCATTTGTCCGTCCCAGTCATCACCGGACAAAGGCCAGCCATGATGAAAAACAATGGGTTGGCCTGTTCCCCAGTCCTTGTAATAAATTTCAGTACCATCTTTTACTGTGATCTTACTCATTTTGTTTGGCTTTATTTACTTGGTGATAAATTTTTCAGATGTTATCAATTTAGGTCTGTTTAACGGTAATTCTTACCTGCTAACAAAGATTTAATAAATGTTGTTCGTCTGACAACCCAAAAAATATCATCCCGTTTCTTTGCCATTTATACTTATTTCTAAAAAACATTTGCGTAACTCAAAAGTTACACATATATTTATGTAACCTTAAAGTTACTTATTATGATAAAGACAATTAAACACCGGTTCTTCTTCCCGCATCCGGCTGAAACGGTTTGGAACTATCTTACCCAACCTGAACTGATGGAACAATGGCTCATGAAAAATGATTTTCAGCCCATCGTTGGACTCGACTTTCAGTTCAGAACAAACCCGGTACCCAGCGTCAATTTCGACGGGATCTTCTACTGTAAGGTATTAGAGGTTGTTCCTTTTAAAAGGCTCTCCTATTCCTGGAAGTGCGGCCCCGGCGATGGCAGGATTACACTGGATTCTGTAGTAGTATGGAAACTGGAGCCAACCGACAAAGGCACGGAGCTTTTCCTGGAGCACAGCGGTTTCACGAAAGAAGAAAACCTGAATATGCTCAACGCACTGACTGATGGCTGGCTTAAGAATATACACAAAATTGCGGAACGTATAAACAAGGCACAACATGACAACACCAACACCTGATGTATTCCAGGTAATCGGAGATCCGAGCAGGCGGAAGATGCTGATGCTGCTCTCAGAAGATAGTTTGACTATCAACAGCCTGGCAGATAATTTTGATATGAGCCGTCCCGCCGTTTCAAAGCACATTAAAATATTGCACAACGCGGGCTTTATCTCCATCCAGGATATTGGCCGGGAGCGATATTGCACGCTGAAACAGGACGGGTTTAAGGAATTGCAGCACTGGATCTCCTACTTCGATAAATTCTGGACAACGAAACTGAAAAAATTAGAGACTTTATTAAATAATAAATTATCCAGCTAAAAAAATGTAATTTTTAGCGGACACAGGCATCCTGAATGTATAGATAGTGCATGGAGAGTGCATTGATAGTGCATTGATAGTCCATGAGGAGTCCATGAGGACTGTATAGATAGTGCATGGATAGTCCATGAGATACCCATGTCCGAAGCACCGGAGAAGTACCCCGGAAGTAACAGGTAGCCTCCCCCCGTTCATAAGCCCCCATGTACAAATAGATTTTAACTATTGAAATATAGAAATTAATTGATTGTGATTATTCTTTCTATATCATAACTTTATCATTATGCACAACTAAAAGGTGCAGGTAAGTGTTCTTTCAATACCATAAAAACTTCTAAAAATGGGAACAGAATCAAACGACATCAGTAAATGTCCGTTTCATAATGGCAGCATGAAGCACAATGTTGGCGGTGGTGGCACCAGGAACCGGGACTGGTGGCCCAACCAGTTAAAGCTGAATATCCTGCGCCAGCATTCCTCCAAATCAAACCCGTTGGGTGAAGATTTTAACTATGCCGAGGCCTTTAAAAGCCTCGACCTGGAAGCAGTGAAGAAAGACCTTCATGCACTTATGACCGACTCGCAGGATTGGTGGCCGGCAGACTTCGGGCATTATGGTCCCCTGTTCATCCGCATGGCATGGCACAGTGCAGGCACCTATCGTGTGGGAGATGGCCGTGGTGGCGCTGGCTCAGGCCAGCAACGTTTCGCGCCGCTTAACAGCTGGCCCGATAACGTGAGCCTCGATAAAGCCCGCAGGCTGCTTTGGCCCATCAAACAAAAATACGGCAACAAAATTTCATGGGCAGATTTGCTGATCCTCACCGGCAATATAGCACTGGAATCAATGGGCTTCAAAACATTTGGTTTCGCCGGCGGACGTAAAGATGTATGGGAACCGGATGAAGATGTATACTGGGGCTCCGAAACCACCTGGCTCGGCGGCGACATTCGCTATGCACATGGCTCCCCCGGCGTGGAAGAGCATCATGGCGTGGTGGTATCAGACGACAAGGCAGATGGCGATATTCACACCCGCAACCTGGACAAGCCACTGGCCGCCGTACAGATGGGACTGATCTACGTAAACCCGGAAGGCCCCGATGGCAACCCCGACCCCATTGCAGCTGCTAAAGACATCCGTGATACTTTTGGCCGCATGGCTATGAACGACGAAGAAACAGTTGCCCTCATAGCAGGCGGCCACAGCTTTGGTAAAACCCACGGCGCTGCACCTGCTACCCACGTAGGCAAAGAGCCGGAAGCTGCCGACCTCGAAATGCAGGGCCTCGGCTGGAAAAACAGTTATGGCTCCGGTAAAGGCGCAGATACCATTACAAGCGGACTTGAAGTTATATGGACGAAAACGCCCACCCAATGGAGCAATAATTTCTTCGAAAACCTGTTTGGGTTTGAATGGCAGCTTTCTAAAAGCCCTGCCGGTGCGCACCAATGGGTAGCTAAAGATGCAGACAGTATTATTCCTGACGCATACGATAGTGCCAAAAAGCATTTACCCACCATGCTTACCACCGATCTCTCTTTAAGATTTGATCCGGTTTATGAAAAAATATCCAGGCGCTTCCTGGAAAATCCCGATGAATTTGCAGATGCTTTTGCCCGTGCATGGTTTAAATTAACGCACCGCGATATGGGCCCCCGCGCCCGTTACCTGGGCCCCGATGTGCCACAGGAAGAACTCCTTTGGCAGGATCCTATCCCTGCGGTTGACCATGCATTGATAGATGAAAAAGATATTGCAGCCCTGAAGGCAAAAGTACTGGCATCAGGATTGAGCGTATCAGAACTGGTTTCCACAGCATGGGCGTCTGCTTCCACCTTCCGTGGCTCCGACAAACGCGGTGGCGCCAATGGCGCCCGCATTCGCCTGGCTCCCCAGAAATACTGGAAAGTAAACAATCCAACGCAGTTACAAAAAGTACTGGATACACTGGAAAGCCTTCAGAAAGAATTTAATAGCGCCCAGTCCGGCGGTAAAAAAGTTTCACTGGCAGACCTCATCGTACTGGCCGGCGCCGCTGCTGTTGAAAAAGCAGCGAAAGATGCAGGACATGCGATCACTGTTCCTTTCACCCCCGGCCGTATGGATGCTTCCCAGGAACAAACCGATGTTGAATCAGTAGGCTTCCTGGAACCTGTTGCCGACGGATTCCGCAACTACCGCAAATCAAAATTCCCCGTACCTACAGAAGAATTGCTGATAGATAAAGCTCAACTGCTTACCCTTACTGTGCCGGAGTTAACCGTATTACTGGGTGGTATGCGCGTGTTGAACACTAATTTTGATGGCTCCAAACATGGCGTCTTCACGGCACGTCCGGGCCAGCTTACCAACGACTTCTTTGTAAACCTGCTCGACATGGGCATTGCATGGAAAGCAGTTTCTGAAGACAAAGAATTGTATGAAGGCAGCAACCGCGCTACCGGCGAAGTAAAATGGACCGGTACCCGTGCAGATCTCGTGTTGGGCGCCAACGCAGAACTGAGAGCTAATGCAGAAGTATACGGAAGTGCAGATGGCCAGGAAAAATTTGTGAAAGACTTTGTAGCAGCCTGGAATAAAGTGATGAACCTGGACAGGTTTGATCTTGCTTAATTAATCAGAAAAATAACAGGAGCCTCCGTCACCGGGGGCTCCTTTTTTTTGCAAACAGGACGGTATGTATCCTAAAGATACTGCTGCAGCCATTCCTTTGCATAGCGTGCTTTTTGAGTAGGAATATAGAATACCTGTCAGCCGTTAAAATAAACTGCCCTGAACCACAGCCGGCGGCATGGTAGGATGAAACAACCCAATAATGGTAAACGGCTGCCTGGAACCCGCATGTGCATTTTGTGTAGTACCCAGGAAGAAATACAAATCGGTATTCCTGGCATATTCCTGCAGGTACTTCTTCCTTACCTCGTGAATGGCTTTTTGTTCCTTATCAGTACCCCGCTGCTTTTTCAGGCTTTTCCAATACAGCGATGCCAGCTCCCAGTCTTCCACCGGCAGGGTGATTTCTTCATTTCTGTTGTCCGTAAAACGAAAGGAAAATCTGTAGGGCAGCTTTTCCATCACGGTAAATGGATCTTCCGGCTGCTCAGATACCTGGCCACGATACATCTCTTCCTGTAGTATCTTCAACCGGTCGCTGTTCCATTCCCGCTCCGTTTCTTCTACCACAAAATCCAGTATCCGCGCAGGTTTAAATACAACCAGTGAGGTATAAAATGCTTCATGTTTCGCTTCCATGATCACCGTGGACAAGTCGCGGTATACATTCTTCAGCACAATGGCTTTCCGTTCCTGCCAGTGATCTTCCATACCCAGATGCCCTGTCTTTTTTACCGGTGCATCCACCGTTACCGGTCTGAAACTTTCCAGCCGGAAATCCCTGGTGTTCCGCACAAGATCCACCTCCACCCAGTCGTAGAGCTGATATTGTTCTTCATAGGTTTTCTTTGAAAAAGGGATGGGGTATATCCTGATAAAAACGCCATCTTCCCTGAAACCGGCGATGCTAACCTGTTCATCATAATGGGAAGATATGGTAGGGTAACTTTTAACAGTGATCAAAACTTTCGTCAAGGGCATGCGCAAGATGTATTAATTTTCTCCTCTAAAATATCCCGCAATATTAGGTGAATCATTGAAAATAAAAAAGTTAGCGCGGGTACAGCCAATATTTTTCATCTCCCCAAAATCTATCCTATAGATTTTCCACACACCCCGATCGAAACATTCTATGCTTATTATCCGGTCAGTTTTGTGTAATTTGTACGCATAAAATTTTAACACATGAGTTTTCAAGATGAGCTGAAGAAACTTTTTGTTGAAGAAAATGAAATACCCGAGGAATTCCGTATTTCTGAAATTCATCAGAGAGAGTACCTGGTAAACGGGGAAATGAAACAATGGGATGGGCCGGTGAGTGAAGTGTACTCCCCTATCAACATTCCTACTGCGGATGGCCTGAAACGCAAGCTGATAGGCACTTACCCCTTAACCACCGAAAAAGAGGCGTTTGAAGCGCTGAATGCCGCCCTCTCGGCGTATGATAACGGTCGTGGTGAATGGCCTACGATGCGACTGGATGAGCGCATCAACTGTTTGTCTGTATTTGCCCGCAAAATGACGGAGCAACGCACCCTGATCGTAAAACTGATCATGTGGGAAATCGGGAAATCATTTGCTGACTCCATCAAGGAGTTTGACCGCACCATAGAATACATTAACGCCACCATAGATGCGCTCAAGGAAATAGACCGCAGCTCTTCCCGCTTCGAAATTAAAGAAGGTACCATCGCACAGATCCGCCGTTCCCCATTAGGAGTGGTACTCTGCATGGGCCCATTCAACTACCCGCTGAATGAAACCTTTACCACGCTGATCCCGGCGTTGCTCATGGGCAACACCATCCTTTTCAAACCGCCAAAGCACGGCACGTTAGTGCATTACCCGTTGTTACGCGCATTCATGGAGTCTTTCCCGAAAGGAGTGGTAAATACCATATATGGCCGCGGCGCTTCCGTGATACCAGGTATCATGGCTACCGGTAAAATCAATGTACTGGCCTTTATCGGTTCCAGTAAAGTGGCCAACGATCTGCGTAAGCACCATCCTAAGCTGAACCGGCTGCGCGCCGTGCTGAGCCTGGATGCCAAAAATGCCGCTATCATTACACAGCATGCGGATATACAGGTGGCCGTGAATGAATGTATCCTCGGCGCATTATCGTATAACGGTCAACGTTGTACCGCCATCAAAATATTATTTGTACATCGTTCTATTGCAGACGAATTCAATGCCCGCCTCGGTGAATCCATCAGCAAAATGAAATTCGGTATGCCCTGGGAGAAAGGCGTACAACTTACACCAGTAGCGGAACCCGGCAAACCTGCTTATATCCGTGAAGTACTGGATGACGCCATCGCCCACGGCGCGGCTGTTGTTAATGAAAATGGTGGCGCTACCAACGAATCCTTTGTATTCCCGGCTGTGGTATACCCGGTGAATGATAAAATGACACTGTACCGCGAGGAACAATTCGGACCGGTAATTCCTGTAGTGCCTTATGATTATATAGAAGAAACGATCGACTATCTAATCGAATCGCCACACGGCCAGCAGGTAAGCATCTTCAGCAATAACCATGAAGAAGTGGCTACACTGATCGACCCGTTGGTAAACCAGGTAAGCAGGGTGAATATCAACAGCCAGTGCCAGCGCGGACCGGATGTATTCCCCTTCACAGGCCGGAAAGACAGTGCAGAAGGCACCCTTTCTGTGCATGATGCCCTGCGTTCCTTCTCTATCCGCTCACTGGTAGCAACAAAGATGAACGATACCAATAAAAAACTGCTGGAAGATATTGTGAATGAACACAGCTCCGACTTCCTCAGCACCAATTTCATTTTCTAGACATCCGCATTTTTGCGCACATAAAAAATACCTGGAAATCGGGAGAAAAAAAACACCGGATAAGGGTATATGTTTTCGGGGATACATTCGATCATTATTCTTCGGCATTTCCGCTTTGATCTTTGCATGCGCCTGCAATAATGAAGGAAAGCAACAGGCCGCCACTGCTGATTCTACGCCGAAGACGGATGTTGTTACTACCACTGAAGAAAAGCCGGTAAAAGGAACAACCGCTTTTAACATTAATGACGTTCCGGTATCAGAGAAAGAACTGGGCGCTTTCCCCTTTTTTACTTTACCGGAAGGATTAACGACAATGAACAAACCTGTTGAACGCAAGTTTGACCGCCTGAGTTCCGAAGGATTTGGTTCCCTGCAGCCAATTGCAGACAATAGCTCAGAGGAAGGCAAAGCGAAGAATAGACGGGTGGAGCTTGTAAAGAAGTAATCCGCTGCACCCGCTTACATCGAATACCGGGGTTAATTTTTCACACCAGGTTATTCCATTTATACCCAAAATCCCATAAGTCCCGGCATGAGCAAATCAATGATTTTTTACAATGATGGAGAATCCTGCAAACCGACATTTGTATCAAAATATAAAACAAATGAAATCAGGTTTATTGGCGATTATTATTTGCTTCGCATTCATGAGTAGTAAAACTTATGCACAGGCAAATATTACTGCGTCACCATCAAAAAATAATGCAATGAAACAATACAGTTTATTAGTAAGGGTTCCCGAAACTTATGGTTCAGAACAGGCAAAAGTAGCAGGCCCAAAATGGGAGCAGTTGCTCGCACAATGGAAAGCCGACAGCGTGTATGTTTTGAGTTTCGCTTTTCCGGGAGAGAGCTACACGGTGTCAGGAAACGGAAAATCGGTAAAAAAAGAAACCGTTCTTTCCGGTAACCTTAAAGTTGTAAGTAATATCGTTCTTCAGGCGAAAACGATGGAGGAGGCGTTAGAGCTGGCAAAATCCTGCCCTATTCTCTTATATGACGGCACGGTGGAAGTACGGGAAATTCCTAAACCAGTTAAGGCTATACAATAGGTTGCAATAGCTAAACAAAAAGGCCGGGCTTCCGGCCTTTTTGTTTATAATCTGTCTTCCCTGGTTGATATAGCGATGACAGAAGGCTTATCACACGAACTAATTTACAATTCCATCACAAACTACTGAAGAACGGTAAATATACCCCCGCGTGTTATACCGTAATTGCGGTTACCGCAGGTATAGCAGCAAACCTCTCAAAAAGCAAATGATTTATACATGTTAAAATATATAAATTTGGCTGGTAGGATAGAACCAATCCACTATAAATCAATTATTCAGGTCAACAACAATCTTTATTCAACCCTATTATCTCTACAAAGAACCCTGAAAAGTAACTCCGGTATTTTTGCCAGGCCTCCGGCTCTATACAATAATAAACGCTGGTTCCCTCTACAGTTCCCTGTATCAGTCCGGCATTTTTCAGTTCTTTCAGATGTTGGGAGATCGTTGGCTGTGCGAGTCCTAATTCTTCTACCAAATCTCCGCAGATACAAGTATTGGATTTTATGAGATACTGTAAAATGGCTATTCTGGCTGGATGGGCCAATGCTTTGGCCATTTGGGCGAAATCATTCTGTCTCTTATTAAATAATCCTGTCTTTGTTATTCCCATGTTTCCATTTACTTATTGCAATATTACAATACGGGGTCTGAAAGTCGAAATTTAGACAACAGAATTAACGAGGTTCTAATTCAGAGTTAATAATTCCTTAACATCATTCGCACATTACTATATTGCTATATTACGATCTTTGCTCGCAAATAAAACCAAATCCCGCGATGTATAAGAAACTACTTAGTGTAGCATTGCTTTTTCTTTTATCCCAGCTCGTATTCGCACAGAACGCAAAAATAACCGGGAGGGTCGTTGACGAAAAGAATAGTCCCGTAATCGGAGCATACGTACAGGTTCCGGCAAGTCCGTTGAAAACAGTAACGGATGTGGAAGGTCGTTTCAGCTTCAAAGTAACTGCCGGTAATAAATACAGCATCCAGGTATCAGCGATGAGTTACACGACCAAAACCATTAGTGATATCGAGGTAAAGTCAGATGGGCAGGAAGATTTGGTGATTATCCTGACACAGAATGTATCGAACCTGAAGGAAGTAAACATTACCACTACCTATAAAAAGGAATCCATCAATTCATTAATCGGTTTCCAGAAAAATACCAATGCCGTGGCACAGGTCATTTCTGCAGAAGCCATCCGTCGTTCGCCGGATAAGAACACCAGCGAGGTTTTAAAGCGAATTCCCGGTACCAGTGTACAGGAAGGTAAATACCTGGTGGTTAGAGGGTTGGCAGACCGGTATAATCAGGCCATGCTGAATGGTGTATTGCTGTCCAGCACCGAGCCGGATAGAAAAACCTTTTCATTTGATTTGTTCCCTTCCAACATGATTGATAACATTATTATCAATAACACTTTCATTCCTGAATATCCCGGAGAATGGGCTGGCGGGTTGGTACAAGTAAATACCAAAGACATTCCCAATAGAAAATTCCTGAATGTACAAATCGGCACCAACTTTAACACCAATACAGTCGGACAGGATTTCTACTCCTACCAGGGTGGTAAAACTGATTGGCTGGGATTTGACGATGGTACCCGGGCATTACCGAAGAATTTCCCAACAAAATCAGGCTTTGCAAGCTTAAGCGATCAGGATAAAATCAATTTCGGAAAACAAATAGCCGGCAACAACTTTTCCGTTTCAAATAATAACAATGCACTTGCTACATTGGGTCAATCTGTACAAATAAGCGGCGGTGTGCACACTACCCTGTTTAATAAAGATTTCGGCGGTGTGTTTGCCCTTAACTATAACCGCTCCGTACGCAGATTAGAGTATGAGAATAGTTTCTTTAACGTTAACGGCAAAATTGCTCAACCTAACTTCGATTACTCAAATAATAAATATAGCACAGAAATATTGGAAGGCGTACTGGCCAACTTCTCTTTAAAGTTAAATGCCAACAATAAAATATCTCTCAAAAATATTCTGAACGTCAATACAACAGACTATACCACCTTACGACAGGGTATAGATTACGACGCAGAACCACCGGTAGGGGATATTATCCGCGCACGGGAGTTAGGCTTTAAGGCGAATACCTTTTTTAACACTGTATTATCAGGAGAACACAACCTTCCCGTACAAAAGCTGAAATTCAACTGGTATGGTAGCTTTAATATACTGGATCAGTATATCCCTATGCAGCGTCGTATACAATACAATCAGTCTCAGGTTTCAAATGATAAACGTTATCTCGCCTTATTAACGAATACACTCTCCCAAAAAAGCGGTAGCATTTTCTATTCTACACTGTCTGACTATATCTACACAGCAAGTGGCGATGTGACCAAATCACTTGACCTGTGGTCACGTAAACAATCCATTAAAGGCGGGTATCTGTTGCAAATAAAGGATCGTTTGTATGATGCCAGGCCCCTCAATGTTCACTTGCCAAGCAATAATGTGGCAATCCGGGCCTTAGACGAGGATCATATTTTTGCTCCGGAAAACTTCGGTACCGATGATAACCAGTTACAATTTGAAGAAACAAGCGGAGATCAATATCGTTACCTCGCAAATACAATTATGAATGCCGGGTACATACAATTCGATAACTCATTTACGGATTGGCTGCGGGTAGTATGGGGAGTGAGATATGAAAACTTTGATCAACTGGTGGGAAGCACCCGTAAATCCGATCCCAGATTTAATCACACCCGTGTAGGTGATTTCCTTCCATCATTAAATATCACTTTTAAGTTGAATGAGAGAAACAACTTAAGGGTAGCCGGATCTAAAACACTGGTAAGACCTGAATTCAGAGAGCTGACCAATCTCGCATTTTATGACTTTGAATTAGGCGCTATTGTTACTGGTATCAAGACACTTCAAAGAACCAATATTACCAATTTTGATCTTCGTTATGAAATGTACCCAAGAGCCGGTGAAGTACTAACGATAGGAGCATTCTACAAGGATTTCCAGAAACCAATCGAACTAAGATTTAATCAATCCGGAGTTTCATCCGGAAGTTTCAACTACGTCAATGCCACTTCAGCAAAAAGCTTTGGTGTTGAGTTAGAGTTCAGGAAGAAACTGGATGTATTGGGCGAAGAACTTAAGAACTTCACATTTCAGGGAAATGCCTCTTATATCTATAACAGAGTACGATTTGATAATAAGCAACAAGACAGGCCCATGCAGGGACAATCTCCTTATCTGATCAACGCGGGATTATTATATGATAACGAGAAACTGGGATTGACCTCTACTATATTATTCAATGAAATTGGCCGCAGAATTTTATTTGTAGGCAATGAAGAAGTACCTGAAATATGGGAAGCGCCAAGACCGTTACTGGACCTACAGATTGCCAAGAAGATCTTAAAATCAAAGGGAGAACTTAAGCTGAACGTTTCGGATATCATCAATCAAAGAGCCAAATTCTATCATGATCTTGACGATAACAAGCGCTATTCCAAAGCCTCTGATGCTTTAGCAATAAGCCGTAACTATGGTACTAACGTCAGCATTATTTTCGGCTATAACTTTTAACAATCGCTTACGATTAACATAACGAACACTCACAAAAAACTATATGAAAAGATTATTTTTATTTGCAGCTATCATTGGTTTATTCACCGGTTCCTGTCGCAAAATTGAGATTGATGGCACAGGTACTGATGGTAGTAATAATAATAGTGGAGGCGATGAGGTTACGCTCCTGGAAGGTAAAATCACTAAAGATCGTACATTAAAAGCAGGTTCCACCTACACGCTGAGAGGCATTGTGTATGTAACCAGCGGCGCCAAATTAACAATTGAGGCCGGAACAATAATACATGGAGAAACCAAATCAAAGGGCGCTTTAGTAATTACAAGAGGATCTCAGATTATTGCAAACGGCGAAAAGGACAAGCCAATCGTTTTCACCTCTGATGCGGCAACTCCAAAGAGAGGTGACTGGGGAGGCATTGTAATTTGTGGTAATGCGCCTACTAATGCTGCCTTTAACGGCACACAGGGCGTGGGCCAGGTTGAAGGAGGGGTTAATAACGGTGAAGGACTGGGACTTTTCGGAGGAACAAATCCCGCCGATAACTCAGGTACACTGAAATATGTCCGTATTGAATATGCAGGATATGCCTATCTACCCGACAATGAATTGAATAGTTTAACACTTGCCGGCGTAGGTAATGCAACAACAATAGATTATGTAGAAATTTTCAAGGCAAACGATGACGCTATTGAATGTTTTGGAGGTACCGTCAACTTATCTCATACAGTATTCATCAGCACCCTTGATGACGATTTTGATACTGATAACGGATATAGCGGCAGAGTACAGTTCGGTATTGTAATGCGTGATTCAGCCATTGCAGATATCTCCAAATCCGAAAGCTGGGAAAGTGATAATGACGCAAATGGTACCGCTTTACTTCCACAAACAAAAGCAATATATAGTAACATCACGGCCATTGGCCCCCGCGCTACATCAACAAACGTGGGTAACAGCCTGTTTTTATGTGGCGCGCAAATCCGTCGTAACTCAAGCATCTCAATATTCAATTCCGTGATCATGGGTTATCCAACAGGCGTACTAATTGATGCGAGTAAAGGAGTTCCGACAGATAATAATATCAAAGCGGGTACTTTGGCTGTTCAGAATACACTGATTGCAGGTTGCGTAAAACCAACAGATTATGCGCTCAGTAGCACCCCTACCGGCTGGACAGCCGCCGATGTAACTGCCTGGTTCACGACTGCCACATATGGCAATACCATTTTGGCAACGAATGCCGAAGTTAAACTGGCCGCAGCATTCAACTATGTTACACCAGATTTCACCCCACTGGCAGGGTCTCCCCTATTAACGGGCGCTTCATTTACCAACCCAGCGCTTACGGGCTTCACCCCTGTTACCTACCGCGGAGCAGTTGGACCAGCGGGTACTCCTGATGCTGACTGGTGGAAGGGCTGGACTAAATTAAGTTTATCCTTATAACTTCCTATTGCAAACAATAAAAAAACCGGTATGACAAAATCATACCGGTTTTTTTTATGCCGTTAATTACTTATTTATTTTTTGCTGAATTCCGCATATATTGTTTCCGGAGCTTTATACGGGCCTGATTTTGAATATTGAAATATTCCTTCTGGATCTTCAGGATCTGATCCATGTATTGCTGATAGTTAAAATGCAGTATTTCCAGGCGCTTTCTATCTTCTTCCAGCTGATCCTTTATGTCTGTTTTGTTTATAATCTCACGATTTACCAGATCTGGTTCAACAGAAAGCGATTTCAGTTTATCACAAAAAGCATTGTGCATGGATGTTGTTATATGCCGCATATACTTACGGTTAAAATAGGTTGACAGACTAAGATATTGCTACATTGCAATATTACAATAAATGGAGGAATTATTCACTATCATGGTTCTTTTTTTTGAAGAAAAGACGACGATAAAAGTTTTCTTAAAACACATACAAATGTTCTTTTAGTATGCTTTTCGGAGCATATCCGCAAATTCGTTGGGTAGCGGGCTACTTTCTACTGCCTGTGCAGCTTTCTCAATATCATAATCAAATCTGACAAACTGCACCTGGATGCTATCCTTATCTAAAATACTGCTGTTATCATTAATATGCAAAAGCACATAACCTCCTTGCGGATTAGCATCTTTTGGCTTTCCAATGGAACCAGTGTTGATGGCATGAAGATACCGGGGCTGTTCATCTCCATTAACCGGCACGATCCGGTGATAAGGTTTATGGGAATGACCAAAACATAAAATGTCTGTATGAGCCTCCAAAAAGGTATTCAGCAAGGCAGCTTCTTCCATATCTTCCAGCAGGTATTCATCAATACTTCTCGGACTACCATGTACCAACAGCATAGTTAGAGGGGCATTATTTAGTTGGAAGGTTATACGCAGATGTGCTGGCAATGTTTGAAGATAAACCCGGTTGTCATTGTCTATGATATCATAAGCATAGCCTTTGCCACCTGTAGAGGCTTCTGCTGGTTGTTGCCCCTTCACTTTCGCATCATGATTCCCTGCGATGGTAGCAATTCCCCGTTGGCGGATCTCCCGGATTACTTCGTTAGGCCAGATGTTATATCCTACCAGGTCACCCAGGCAATAAATGGCATCCGGACGCTGCTTTGATACATCTTCAAAAAAAGACTGTAAGGCCGGTAAATTGGCGTGAATGTCACTTAATAATGCAATTTTCATTTGATAGATAGCAGTAAGAAAGTATTTCATGCGACCGACAAGATATCAGCTGCATGATTCTAAATAAATTATCAATAAGAAGAAGCTTAGATACCGGTTCTCAGACTTTCGGCGTAGGCATCAGGCAGGGGGCTGTCTTCCACCGCTTTCGCAGCCTTCTCCACATCATACTCAAAGCGGATGAACTCCACCTGAATACTGTCTTTTTCATGAATGCTGCTATTATCATTAATATGCAGCATTACATAGCCTCCACGCGGGTCACCGTCTTTAGGCTTACCTACTGAACCGATATTAATGGCATGCCTGTAGTGTGTATTTTCATCCGGCACGGAAGGCAATATCCGGTGATACGGTTTATGTGTATGCCCAAAGCACATGATATCAGCATCCGCATCTACCATAATCCTCATCATACTTTTCTCATCCCGGTCTTCAAATAAATACTCATTGATTTTACGCGGACTACCGTGTACCAATAGCAGATTCAGTTTATCATTGTTTAACTGAAATTCTACTTTAATATGAGCTGGCAGTGTACGGAGATATTTGCGCTCGTCTTCTGTTACAATCTGGTTAGTGTAAGAGATTGAGACGCTTCCGTTAGCTTTCTCACTGTCAGTTTTGTAAGCACAACCGCAATCATCGCTTGTTCTGCCAATACCAAAATCATAATTCCCTGCAATGGCAGGAATACCACGCTTCCTGATTTCGTTGATTACCTCGTTGGGCCATATGTTATAACCTACAAAGTCGCCCAGGCAGTAAATGGCATCGGGCTTTCTTTGATCCACATCCTTAAAGAATACTTCAAGGGCTGGTAAATTTGCATGAATATCGCTGAACAACGCTATTTTCATAAATAGAAATTTGAAGATTGGATAAGTTCTGTTTTATAAATATTGTTCAACAAAATTTTTCGTGTAATCTTTTATTGTCTGCCTCACGTTTCTGAAATCAGACATTACCTGTTCTTCAGTACCGGTGGCTTTTGCCGGATCAGGAAAATTTTCGTGTAGCATCCTGGCTGATGACGGGAAAAAGGGGCACCTTTCTTTTGCATTGTCACATACGGTGATTACATAGTCGAAATCAATATCCTGATATTCATTAATATTATTAGAAGTATGTTTTGAAATATCAATGCCATCTTCCGCCATTGTGGCTATGGCACGAGGGTTGACACCATGTGTTTCAACCCCTGCGCTATAAATTTCTGCTTTATCACCTGCAAAATATCTCAGGTAACCTTCTGCAATCTGACTGCGGCAGCTGTTGCCGGTGCAAAGCACTAATACTTTCTTCATGTGATTATTTTATAGATTAGCAGCAGCCGCTTCCTGGTGTACAGGACTGGCCGGCTTCCATTGCTACCGGTATTTCGAGTGTTTTAGCTTTCGGTGTTCCGCAGGTCATACCTCGCTCTGTTGCCTTACATTGGGTGGCATCTGGCTGCAGGTTAATGATCAGATTTTCACCTTCCAGCAGGAATTCGTTCGGATACATTTGGCGGGTATCAAATTCAGAATTACCGAATTCGATTTTCACGGTAGCCTTTGGGTTCAGATCCAGATTCTTTTCAACCAGCGCTACAATCTTCAAGGCCTTATTGACAGCCATTGCACGATCAGTCTGTTGTTCTTCCGGCTCCCATAACTGAACGATGATCTCAGTCCAGGCATTTACTTTACCCCCACAATCCACTGAAGTGATTGGCGCCTGTTTGATTTCAGTGATATGGTAAGAAGGATCTACAAGTTTATCTTCCGCATATTGAAACTGCAATATTTGTTCAGGGTGCTTTTCCAGCTGGTCTTTAAAAGCCTGCCAGGTCATTTTTGAATTACTCATTGTATAAAGATTTATGTTTTTTAAAACTATGCTTCTGCCGTCTTAGCCGGAGATTCAATACCACTGCTATACCAGCGTTTGCGGAGCCAGAAGGCAACATTGACCAGGGCAATCAGAGCTGGCACTTCTACCAGTGGGCCGATAACACCTACAAATGCTTGTCCGGAGTTAATACCAAATACGCCAATGGCTACTGCAATGGCAAGTTCAAAGTTATTGCCGGCAGCTGTAAACGCGATAGAAGCATTTTTGGAATAATCTGCTCCTGCTGCTTTGCCTAACGCGAAGCTCACCAGGAACATGATAGCAAAGTATACCATCAGTGGAACGGCTATTCTTACCACGTCCATCGGAATCTGTACAATCAGTTCACCTTTCAGGCTGAACATAACGATAATGGTAAACAACAAAGCGATCAGGGTAATGGGAGAAATAAATGGTATGAACTTCTCCTGAAACCATTCCTCGCCCTTTAATGCAATCAGGCTATAGCGACTGATTACGCCGGCTGCAAATGGGATACCGAGGTAGATACCTACACTTTTAGCAATTTCTCCGATAGACACCTCCACCGTTATGCCTTTCATGCCAAATACCGTTGGTAGCCAGGTGATGAATACATAAGCATATACGCTGTAAAGTAGTACCTGAAAAATGCTGTTGAGGGCTACCAGTCCTGCTGCGTATTCACGGCTACCGTCTGCCAGCTCATTCCAGACGATCACCATAGCAATACATCTGGCAAGACCGATAAGAATAAGACCTGTCATGTATTCCGGATACCCGTGCAGGAACAATACTGCCAAACCAAACATCAGGATTGGACCAATTACCCAGTTTAGCAACAGGGATAACGATAATACCTTCGTATTGCGGAAAACCTCTCCCATCTTGTCATACTTCACTTTCGCCAATGGAGGATACATCATCAGAATTAAGCCAATTGCCAGCGGAATATTAGTGGTTCCCGAAGAAAAGGAATTAATAAACCCTGATGACGATGGGAAGAAATAGCCAATGCTGACACCGATAGCCATTGCCAGGAAGATCCATAATGTAAGATACCTGTCTAAAAAGCCCAGTTTTTTGCGTTGCGCCGGATTACAATTTTGCATATCAATAGAAATAAGTTCGTTATTTAAATACCTACTTTGGTGCTTCTTCTGTCCAGCAGCAAGGTATCGCGCCACCAGTCACCCATTTTTTCAATACTTTCTCTTCTGCCTGTCTGTCTGAAACCGTTTGCTTCATGAATCTTTACACTGCCTGTGTTTTCAGGGAATATACCGGCTTGATCATTTTCTACAGCAACTAAACGGCAGGTAGAAAAGTGTGATTTATTCCAGTCTTCCCACGAAGGGGCTGTTGTTTGAAAAGTAGCGTTCCCGGTAGAAATACCTTCCTGATATATCTGAAGAATGCTTTCAGCATGGTCCTCCGTCATTGGGTAAATAATCATGGATATGCTTTTGTTTATTGACGATTAGCAGCATCCCGGAGGACAGCAAGTTGCTTCAGCTGGTTTTTCTGCATAAACAGTAATGCTATATATGCCTGTATTACTTTGCCTGAAAGCTGAAATTTCATCAGCGGATAGATATTGAGAAAGAATGTCATCCGGTATTTGAATGGTCTTCGTTTTTTGGATCGTAATATTCCTGAACCCGTTATTTGAAATCAACCCGAGATAGACATCTTTTTGGATAGCACCAGATACACAACCAGCATACATTTCAGCTGCTTCCCTGATTTTATCGGGCAAAATGCCTTCCAGAACGATATCTGAAATACTAAAATGACCACCAGGCTTCAATACCCGGAAGATCTCCTTAATTACGTTATTCTTATTTGGAACGAGGTTTAATACACAATTACTTACCACTACATCAGCTACAGCTGCGGTAACCGGCATTTTTTCGATATCGCCCTGGCGGAACTCCACGTTATTGAAGTGCAGCTTCTCTGCATTTGTGCGGGCTTTATCAATCATGGCAGGTGTAAAATCAATACCGATCACTTTTCCTTCGTCACCGGTTTCCTGTCTTGCTACAAAGCAATCATTACCCGCGCCTGAACCAAGATCTATTACTGTATCACCTTTCTTTATTTTTGCGAACTGAGTAGGAAGGCCGCATCCGAGCCCCAGATCAGCATCCGGGTTATAACCTTCAAGGGTAGTATAGTCATCACTCATGATATTATATACTTCAGTAGAACAACAACCAGAGCCACAGCAAGAAGATTCATTGGTGGCTTTGTCCTGTAAAGCGATCTCGCTGTACTTCTGTCTTACTATTTCCTTCATTTGTTCATCAGTAGTCATAATAAAAAGTTATTGTATAATTGCAATATTACGATATATGATAGCAAATTTTTTTAGCAGCAAGATTTTGTCTCCGCTGCTTCTTTGAAGAATGCTCCCAGTATGTTGTGGTATTGGTTCCAAACTTTTGGATTGATACAGTAGCAAACACTGGCTCCTTCGATAGTTCCCTGAATCAGGCCAGCTGTTTTCAGCTCCTTCAGGTGCTGGGAAGTTGTAGCCTGCGCCAGGCCAAGCTCGTCCACAAGGTCACCACAAACACAGGCGTTCTTTTTAACGAGGTACTGCAAAATAGCTATCCGGGCAGGATGTGCCAGCGCTTTAGCCATGTTGGCTATGTCATTTTGCTGTTTAGTAAATAAATCTGATTTCGTAGCTCCCATAAATATTATATCTTTAGCACATCGCAATATTACGATAACTTTCCAATTTTGCAAAGAAAATTTTCTTTCTTAATATAAAATTTACATGATGAGCGAAATTGACAACGTGCAGGTTGGTATGGATAGGTTTTACTAAAGTCATTTGCGTGGTGGTAGCCCCCATTCTCTTACAATCAATACATAAAACCTGGTACAAGTTGGGGGAGTATAGCAAAAATATAAATACCGGAAAGTATAGCAAATAGGATTCCCATCAACAGGGGATAAAAGATAAGATTCCCTTTCTGTTTGCTGGTAAGGCCATGTGACAAGAACCCATGGATACTTGCTACTAGTAATGCATAAATCAAAGTCACTACCCATACAAGTATCTTTACATCCAGAACTTCAGGATTAAATATGAAGTAAAGGATAAATGCAAGTGAAAAGACACCCAATATTGTATATACTCTCTTTGCCATACGGTTGAATTTTGATTACAATTCTACATTTGAATTTAAAGTGTTGAATACCAGTAAAGGAACATTTAAATGAGCCACAAACCGCTTAACCATGTCCGCATGAAACAATTGGTCGATAAGTTCAATCTTCTCTTTTTCGTACATCACCAGCAAATCCACTTCATATTGCTGAAGGTATTCTGCAATAGCCTCGCCTGCATTTTCTGAAACCCGGCTTTCATATCTTAAAAGCGCGTACTTATTTAGGTCTTCTTTCAGGGAGCTGATTCCTGTTTTATCGTTTGCCACTGTAGAAAATATATGAAGGACGGTAATGGACGCCATCATCTTCGATGCAAATTCTGAAAGCCTTTTCAATAGATTGCTGTCATGGCAATCAAAGTCCGATGCGTATACAATTTTTCTTATTTCACCAAAAACGAAATGCTCTGGTATGACAAGTACAGGGCTGGTAGATTTTTCAATCAATTTTCTTGTAGTACTTCCCATAATTACTTCTCTTAGCCTGCTTTTTCCCTTCGCGCCAACTACTACCAGGCTGGCATCATTTTCCTTAATGAAAGCGAGTGCTCCGTCAACTGTTGAATTGTTGATTACCGAAGAGAAATTGACAGTTGACAAGGTTGAAATCATTCCAAGTTCTGTATCGCAATAGTCTTTCAAATGATCAATTGTGGAGGCCTTCTTCTGATCATCCATTTCTTCAAATGTAAATGCGTGCGGGGTATTTAACATGGTTGGTGTTTCCGCAATGTTAACAACCCACAAAGGCACGCTTAGCTTCTGCGATAGATAATAGGCATATCGTAGTGCTTTACGTGCATTATCAGAAAAATCTGTTAGATGAAGAATCTGTTTCATCGTATAACTTTATACGAAGGTACAAGGGCCTTAATCTCTATGCCATGATCAACGTCAACTAAAGTAATGATTCACATCACAATGAAGGCAGGTGTTAACTGTTGGATTTATAATATATATAAATGAAAGACAACTATTCTCGCTCATGTAAATTGGGGGATGTTCGCGGAGAAATCTATATACAATCCGGCAATGGTACCTCTTCTTTTCACAAGATTTTGAATTTGTGCCACAACCTGTGGCACAATTACCCTGGTCTTATCAACGACTCCTGATTTCAAAAATAAAAGAACTCAAAATAGCCATCCAGTATGCCAAAGCGACGCACAAAAATGGCTGGTCAAGGACACAACTTGAAATTAATATTAAAAGTAACTATCATTTAGGACAAGGAAAAGCGGATTACAACTTTGAATCGATCCTACCCAAACCGCAATCTGATCTGGCAGCTGAAAGCATTAAAGATCCCTATCATTTTGATTTCCCCGGATTAGAAGAAAATGCCCAGGAACGAGAAATTGAACTGACCCTAACAAAGAAAATCACACATTTCATGCTGGAACTTGGGAAGGGTTTTGCCTTTGTCGGTCGTCAATATAAATTACAACTAAATAACCCCAAACGCGAATTCGCAACCTAATATGTAATATGAAATAGTCACGACTTAATCTGACAGTAAGGGATTAACTTTAAGTAACCACACTTATTAATTAATCCCCCTAAAACTGTCAGAAATGAAAAGTAATGACAAGTTAATTAAAACCAAATTAGGATTACTCAAATTAGCAGAAAATTTGGGTAACGTATCCCAAGCTTGCAAAGTAATGGGTTATAGCCGGGATAGCTTTTACAGGATTAAGGAATTATACGATACTGGAGGAGAAACAGCCCTACAGGAGATTAGCAGATCCAAGCCGATATTGAAGAATCGGGTTGAGCCTATAGTTGAAGATGCTGTAGTTAAGCTCGCTTTCGAGTACCCTGCCTTTGGTCAACAACGGGTAAGTAATGAATTAAGAAAGCAGGGAATTTTTATCTCCGCCGGAGGCGTACGGAGTGTGTGGCAAAGACATGATTTAGAGATATTTGAAAAAAGACTACATTCTCTGGAAGTCAAAGTAGCTCAGGATGGAGTAATTCTTACTGAAGCTCAGATGATGGCCATTGAGCGCAAGAAAGAGAAACGGGAAGCCTTTGGCGAAATTGAAACAGAACATCCAGGTTACCTTGGAGCACAGGACACTTACTATGTCGGTAACATCAAAGGAGTTGGAAGAATCTACCAGCAAGCCTTTATTGATACCTACTCCCGGATTGCTTTTGCCAAGGTTTATGATCGTAAAAACGCTATTACTGCTGCGGATCTACTTAATGATCGGGTTCTCCCATTTTTTGAGGAACAGCAAGTACCAATGATGCGTATTTTAACGGATAGGGGATCCGAGTATAAAGGGAAGTACGAACATCATGAATATGAACTGTATTTAACTATTGAGGGCATAGAACACACTAAAACCCAAGTTCGAAGCCCTCAGTCCAATGGCATATGCGAAAGGCTTAATCGGACTATTAAAGAGGAATTTTACGTAGTAGCCTTCCGTAAACGTCTTTATACAACATTAGAAGAACTACAAGCTGATCTGGATGAATGGCTTGAATATTACAATAATCAAAGACCTCACAGCGGAAAATATTGTTATGGAAAAACTCCCATGGAGACTTTTCTTGCAAGTAAACACCTGGCTAGAGAGAAACAAATAAATGAGTTAACTTTAGCTACTACTTAACCAACAAAAAATCCCTGTACTGTCAGATCAAGTAGTAGCTATTACATGTAATAGACAAAAAACAAAAACCCGCGCAGCGCGCAGGTTTAAAATTTTCATTGTGATCAATCTTCTTAGGACAACATGCTGAATCAACTCGTAGCAAATCGTTATGCCTCAGATTCAACAGGCGCATTTGGCGCATTGGCTTTAACAGAATTAATTCCATTATCCCGTGCACTTTCAGTTGTATACATCTCACTAGTTCCAATAACTTGTCCATTGCCTGCTTTGAGATTGAAATAAAACGACCCCCTAAGTGAGGCTAGCTTATCATATCGTGAATCATTTACGGCATTTGTCTTAACAGATGCAATGCCATTATCGCAAGCAGCTCTATTGCTATACATTTCACTAGAAAGAATAATCATGCCATTATCCGCTTTTAAATTGAAATAATATTGATTATTCTGGCTTCTCTTAATTACAAATTTCCCCATGTGATAATCCTATACGGATGATGTTTATTTTTCAAAATTCCAAGATAAATTGCGAAAACTAATGCTATTCGCCTTCCGATTTATCCTTCCTTTTCCAATATTCAGCAAAACCTGAATCTTTAATCGTCTTTATTAACTCTTCTTCCGCGTCTACAAGCGCTTTTGACAGATGGACCCCGATCTGTTCGAAAGCATCTGTAATTTTGGTGGTCTTACTATAAATCAATCGACCGGTTCCTCTATGAAAATCCTTACGTAGAAAACTGAAGTTATCGTTGTATGTATTATCTCTTCCAACAAGAATGATATCTTCATTTAAATTGCTTAAGATAATTTCCCAATTGATCTCATCTCCTATTGAATATTTGTCACTACTTGGAGGATTACCAATTAGTTTCCTTTTTTGAGCCTTGGCTATTATTTCATCAGTTGTATACAGCAATCTATCATTCTTAACCGCTTCATCAGTCAGTTGTTTAAAGGCTGTAGCAACTTTGTCCTTTGAAGGGTCTACTAAGATCTCACGAATGTATGCTGTAATTTCATTTCGCTTAGTTTTGTACTCATTCTGAATAGCGATTAACTCTTTAAACCCTGGATAGTCCTGCAAAAATGAAGAAGAAAAATTTTCGAGCTGAGACTCCTTATCGAAATTTTTTTGAACGTCTCTGATTACCTTTTCTCTTCCGCGCTCAAATTCCTGAATTATCTGGTCGGTAAGAATAATATGTTCACTTTTCTCCAGAATTTCAGTCAATAAATTTAGCCCCTCATTAGTAGAGCGATAAAAATCAAAATATATATTAGTATCAATCAGTATTTTCATTCTTCAAGCAAGACAATAAAAACCAGTACCAAATATAGCAAATAAATCAATATAAATAGACCTAAGTAATATACCACAATGATTATAATACCATCCTTCCATCTGAGGAAGGCAGCTCACCTTATCGCTAGGCGATGCAAACTATTTGCATCTCCTCTTGATTATATACTTTCTATGGTCCTAGTTCCAACAACTACAATAAAAAACTAAAACCGAGATTAACGCAAATTTCTAAAACTAAATATTGTATTTTAGTATAGACAAGTCAACCCGAATAAAACTAAGTAAACACGAACGGCGAATCCGCACTTTGATAGACTAACAAATAGACCAAAACAAAAAAGCCCGCGACCAGCGCGAGCTTTGTAATCTTCCAGTGATCCCCTTGGGAGTAGCACGTATCTTCGTAATGTCTTGTAGTATCTGTGTTTGATAGTGGTGAGCGTTTATTGCTAACCGTTATGCTAACCTGATTACGTGTAACCGTTATAGTCAGGAGTAATGATAGGCAAATATAAGTAACATTAGTTCAATAATACAAAACTAGATTAAGTTTAATTGCCCGTATATCAGTCTCCGAACTTAACAAAATTAAGGACCATTAAAGGCACCCAAATAAGCAACAAAATTATTACTGGCACCAAACCACTCCTCTTCTTATAGGTGTCGGTCCCTTTTAAAAGTATATTCCAAACAGGGAATGCGAACAAAATAGCCCCCAAAACCAATGGCAAGAAAAATGTCAACGTTGATGGGCCATAATACACCATCAATCCTACGTGTCCCATTTCAAAAAGCAAAAGTGCTATAACAAGCCAGATAATGTTTATTAATCTCCCTACGCTTATTAAGTTGATTGACATCAAAATAACCCCGCCAATAGGTGTTAAACAAAACGAATAAATTAAAATTAAGATTCTGGAATAAAGAGCAGGTGTTGCTTCGTCAATATCGTTAAGATGATCCATAATGAATTGTACAAATAAAATAATGAGTTCTATCTCGCATTATAAGTTTCAAATATATAAAAACAAACTGACTATATCTTAAAAACTACGTATTGCCAGCTATGTTTTGGTAATACCAAAACACCTAAACCTATCATGCTCCCGCATTCATAAAAACCGATTTTGAGCCAACACAATACGGCTTTTTTCTTTTCACCGGCAATCCGATCTCCCTTTTAATCTCCGCTGCATTTCCTTTTATGACCAACGGGAACAAAAGGCGAGCAGTTTTTGCGAAGCAAAAACACCGCTCGCTAACGGAGCGAAGATCCGTTCAGCGTCCGCTACCAGATGGCGAAGCCGGCTGGTTTATCTCCGCATACCGGCAGCGAAGCTACCTGTATTATATCCCAGAACAGGCGGCCTCGCCGCCTGTTCCATCTTCGCAAACGGAGTACGTTCATCGTTACCTCCAGTTCGTATTACTCGATAAGACCGCATTCATCCTTTAAAATATAAAGTACATATTTTTCTTAGTGGCAAGAGAAATATCCAACAGCCTTAATAGCCCTTGAAGAATTTCCATTTCTCTACCATTCCCAATTGTATCTGCATAATTTGTCAATCTTACCAAAATATTGAGTTTAACTTCAGATGAAAGTATCCAATCATCTTCTCCCTCTCCGAGCATTCCGTCGTTTTCTTCATTTATTATATCCAATATCTGACTCTTATATTGAAGAAGATAAACATCGTCCAAATTCAAAAACAAGGCATTAGGACTAGAGCTTTTTAGATTTTGAGTACACCAATCAATAACATCACTATGCTCCATTTCGTCTTCGTCTATATGCTCAGCGGGGACAAAAACAGGATAAGTTCTTTCCATAACTATAAAGGATATTTTGAATACTAACTTATTGTTTTTTTTCTGCCGGTGAAAAAAAAAGCAGATATCCCACAAAAAAACAAGTGCCTTACGAACAGATGTTTTTTCCGATGCGGCCCAATAGAGAACCACACCGTTGCAAAAAACATCTATTCATAAGGCACCAGCCCGCGGCAGCGATACCAGGCTAACCGATCTGCTGTAATCCTACTCCGGGAGCTGCCAACCGATCCCGCAAAGCCCGCATATTATTACTCACCTTCTGCTGCGTGATCTTTGCATAAATCTGTGTTGTACGGATACATTTATGTCCTAACATCTGGCTCACCGTTTCAATCGGGACATCATTTTCAAGCGTCACCGTGGTAGCAAAAGTATGTCGCGCAGTATGTGTTGTTAAATGCTTTTTCATGCCGCATAAGACAGCTATTTCTTGCAGGTAGGTATTATACCGCTGATTACTATTAACCGGCAACAAACGGCGATACAATAGGCAATACGGGGATTCTTTGTACCGGTCTATTATCTCTAACGGAATTGGCAAAAGCGGCACCCGCTCCGCTGTGTTGGTTTTCATCCGGTCCTTCATAATCCATCGTTCGCCGTCAATGCCAATAACGAGATTGTCGGGGGTAAGATGTAGTACATCTGTGTAAGCATAGCCCGTAAAACAGCAGAACAAATAAATATCTCTCACTTCTGCCAATCGTGGAATCAGCTCCTTTTTATACAAGGACGTGATTTCATCCATTGTAAGCCGTTCCCGCTGCGGTTCTTCATAGCTACATTTAAAACCGCTTAATGGGCTAACGACCAACCAACCTTGATCTACGGCCAATTTCAGCATCTGTTTTAAAATCTTCACATACTTCATAGCGGTGTTGGCTCCTATCCCCTGCGTGATGGTGAGGAAGTGTTCAAAATCCGGGGCAAAAGAAAAACGGATTTCAGAAAGCGGCTTATCTGAAACATGAAAATGAGCTTTCAGGAAGGCTACGATCTTCTCTTTCGTGATCTCAAAGCGTTTCAGGGTGCGCCCAGACTTCATTCCGGCTTTTACTTTCTCTGCAAACCGGCGGTTATGGAAGTCTATCACTTCGCATAATGTCCGCGAGTGTTCCGCAATTCCAGCGAAAGAATTTTTAATAGCAGCAGCGGTTACCAGCCCACCGGACGTAACTAAATGGCTGTAATGCTTGTGTAAATTGGCTTTCAGGGTCACCAATTGCCGGTTAATCGCCTGCGCTTCCTCGGAATTTCCTTTGACTGATTGGGTAGCAGCGTTCCATAAAGAAGGGGTTACATACTGATAGGTGGAAAGTTCTGCACGTTTGCCGTCTACGCTGAGACGTAGATAAATAGCGGGCTTTTTGTTTTTAGAGCGGCTTTTATTAAGCCAGAAAAGAACAGAAAAACTGGTCATACAACACTTGTTTTAAGTTAACCAAAATTGTTTCAACTTCACTTATCCTGACATCACTTAACATTGGTCAAACGCAACACGGTGCAGCATTTTGGGTCTGTGACGGTTTGCACAATTTAATAATTCTATTGCTAACCGCAACGCTCACTTTTCTACCCTTACTTATCTTTTCACAACTTTACCACTAAAAGCAAAAAAACCTTGTAGAATCAGCTTCTACAAGGTTTTAATTACGTGAGAGTATCTAGTTTTACTCCTGATGGTGATCCCCTTGGGACTCGAACCCAAGACCCATACATTAAAAGTGTATTGCTCTACCAACTGAGCTAGGAGATCCTTTGCTGTTAAGCGGTTGCAAAAATAGGAATATTTTTATTTCCGCCAAACTTTTATTCAAAAATATTCCCAAACATACTACTACAGAGTATTATAACACCACACACCCAAAAATAGTTCATTACATTTCTGTAAATGCCTTGTAATAAATTGATGTTACTCACCTATTTTTGTGGGGCTAAATTATACCCATGAAAATGTACTTTCAGAATAAAACGGTTGTCATCACCGGCGGATCGTCAGGAATTGGTAAAGCCCTTGTAACAGAATTGCTGGCACATGGCGCTAATGTGGCTGTTTGTGGCAGAAAGCAGGCTGCCCTCAGTGACCTGCAAAAGGAAGTCAATAGCACCCGGCTGTTTACTTTCGTTGCGGATGTTAGTGTAGAGGCCGAATGTAAAGCCTTTATTGAAAGTACCATCAGTAAATTCGGAAAAATAGATATCCTTATTAATAACGCAGGCATTTCCATGCGCGCCCTGTTCCGCGACCTGGATGTAAGCGTATTGAAATCGCTGATGGATATCAATTTCTGGGGAACCGTATACTGTACCAAATTTGCATATCCTTCTATTCAGGCAAACAAAGGAACCATTGTAGGGGTATCTTCCATCGCCGGGTACAGGGGCTTACCGGCGCGTACCGGCTACTCTGCCTCCAAGTTTGCCATGCAGGGTTTCCTGGAAGCGCTGCGCACCGAAAATTTACATACAGGCGTTAACGTGATGTGGGTATGTCCCGGATTCACGGCGTCGAATATACGTAATACCGCTCTCAATCCTCAGGGACAGGCACAGAGCGAAACTCCGCTGGATGAAGGTAAGCTGATGAGCGCAGAAGCAGTGGCAGCAGCTATTGCCACCGCCATCGCCAAACGAAAACGTACGCTGGTACTCACCGGGCAGGGCAAGCTCACCGTGCTGTTAAGTAAACTCCTCCCCGGCTTCCTGGACAAAATGGTTTACAATCACTTTAAAAAAGAACCCGGTTCTCCTCTTCAGTAAGTAACCAATCTTTTCACTGTAGCCGTTAACGTTAGTGCAAAAAATTCCGCTTAAAATACGATCGCCTCGGCTTTTTTGTCTTTATTTGCACTAAGTTTATTTCACTTAACCCCCAATGGCATCTTTTTTGGAAGGAAAGCGCACTTTTAATTTGCCATTCCGGATAAATGAAAAACGGATAGACGAGTGAGGACGGGAATTGATTCGTGGGTTTTGAACACTGGGATTTGGATTTAGATTTTCGGGCATGTCCATTATAACTTTAACATCAGACATAGGAATGCAGGATTACCTGGTAGGTGCCATTAAAGGGCAGCTCTGGCAATACTGCCCGGAATGTCATGTTACGGACGTCACACACCATATCAGCCCCTTTAATTTACCACAGGCTACTTATATCTGCAAAAGCGCCTTTGCCTATTTCCCGCTGGGAACCTTCCACTTTGTACTGATCAATTTATTCGACAAACGACCGGATCACGTACTGGTGGCTGAACACAACGGACAATACATCGGCTGCGCAGACAATGGCCTGCTCACCATGATTGCCGGAGGTATGCCGGAGAAGGTCATTAAACTGCCCCTCCCGCCGGATGCGCCCAGGAACACATTTACCATCATCCAGCTGATGGCCTCCGCCGCCCGGGAACTAAGCCGCGGCAAAGCCCTCGGCGAACTGGGCCCGCTCACCCAGCAGATCCACGTAAAACACAACCTGCAGCCACTTGTAGGCGACGACTTCATAGAAGGACAGATCATTCATATCGACAGCTTCGAAAACGTAGTGGTGAATATTACCCGGCAACAATTCGATATGCAATGCAAAAACCGGAAATTCCGCATCTTCTTCCGCCGCGATGAAGTCATCAGCCAGATCAGCGAAACCTATGCAGACGTTCCTGAAGGCACCAAACTCGCCCTCTTCAACGCTGCCGGCTACCTGGAAATAGCCATCAATAAAGGAAATGCAGCCGGCCTGTTCGGCCTGCAGGGCTTCCGCCGCGACCAGCTCACACAGCCTGCCGGATACCAGCAACTGTCATACTACCAAACTGTCAGAATAATTTTTCAATGATTAACCGTATCGTCAAAATGGAATTTGACCCGGAAAAAGTAAACACCTTCCGGGAACTCTTTGCCAAACAACAGGAACTCATCCGGAACTTCCCCGGATGCCTCCACCTGGAACTATGGGAACATGCCGCTTCCGGAAACACCTGGTTCACCTTCAGCCAGTGGGAATCTGAAACCGCACTCGAAAAGTACCGCCAGTCCCCCCTCTTCCGGGAAACATGGGCGGCCACCAAAGCGCTTTTCAATGCGAAACCCGCCGCATGGACCGTCCAAACTGCCGTGAGCCTGTAACCTTCAGCGCTTAATCATTGAATTATAATGCCTTTTTAATCTCCCGGAAAACTCCCATCCGGCGCCCGGATGCTGCTAGCCAAAGGCTAACAGCTAAAAAGATATTTACAAAAAGTTAAAACTGTTCACCAGATTAGCATAATTTGCTGTTTTTTATATTTTTGTCGGACCTTAAAACAACCTTATGAATTTTAAAAGGACCAACAACATGGTCGGCTGGGTCATCTGCATCATTGCCTGCTTTGTTTACATTAAAACGATGGAAGCTACAGGCAGCTTGTGGGACTGCGGCGAGTTTATTTCAAGTGCTTACAAAGTACAGATTCCCCATCCGCCCGGAGCGCCGTTGTTCGTGTTGCTTGGAAGATTGTTTAGTATGTTCCTGAAACCATCTCAGGCCGCCCTGGGCGTAAATACCATGACTGCCCTGGCCAGTGGTTTCACCATCCTGTTCCTGTTCTGGACTATTACCCACTTCGCACGCAGACTCATGGTGAAAGCCGGTGAAGAGATCTCCCGTGAAAAAATGATCGCTATCATGGGCGCAGGCGCCGTTGGCGCTTTAGCCTACACCTTCTCTGATTCATTCTGGTTTTCCGCTGTGGAAGGTGAAGTATATGGTATGTCCTCCTTCTTTACCGCCATCGTTTTCTGGGCCATCCTGAAATGGGAACATGAAGCCGATGAACCCTATGCGGACCGCTGGATCGTCCTTATCGGATACCTCCTCGGCCTCTCTATCGGCGTCCATCTGCTCAACCTCCTCACCATCCCCGCTATGGTAATGGTGTACTACTTCAGACGCTTTAAAGTAACCGGCTGGGGAACCTTCTGGGCCTTCATCATCGGTTGCGGTATCACCGGTCTCGTACAGAAATACCTCATCCAGGATACCGTAAAGGCATCCGGATATATGGACGTATTCTTCGTAAATAGCCTCGGAATGGGATACTTCTCCGGATTTATCTTCTATTTCGTACTCATCATAGCCCTGCTGGTAATCGGTTACCAGAAACCTAAATTCGGTATCTACGCACCTTTCATCGTTATCGCTACCATCATCCTGGTACCCGCATTTAACGAGGCAAGTGGCGGCGCTATCGCCTTCAAATTCTTACTGGCTGGTTTCTTTATAGCCATCCCATACCTGCTGAAAACAGTAGGCGTGAAAATGGATATATCCAAAACAGCACACTTCAGCCGGCTCACCATCTCCTTCGTGCTGTTCATGCTGGTAGGCTACTCTACTTATATTACCACTATGGTACGCTCTACTGCCAATCCTTCAGTAGATATGTACAACGTAGATAACCCCATCTCCCTGGTAGGTTACCTCGGTCGTGAACAATACGGCGACTTCCCGCTGGTATACGGCCAGGTGTTCACTGCCCGCCCAACCGGGTACAAAGAAGGCGGTAACATCTACGCACGCGGTGCCAAAAAATATGAAATCGCCGGCAAGAAAATGGAACCGGAATACGATCCGGCGGATATGATGCTCTTCCCGCGCGTTTGGGATGCCAGCAACGATCAGGGCCACGCCGATTACTACCGCACCTGGCTGGGCCTCCAGCAAGGTGAAAAACCAGGCTTTGGCGACAACCTCAAATTCTTCCTGCAATACCAGGTGAACTTCATGTATGCCCGCTACTTCCTCTGGAATTTCGCGGGTAAACAAAATGATACACAAGGCTATGGCAACGTACGTGACGGTAACTGGATCTCAGGTATTCCGTTTATCGATAACTTCTTATATGGCGACCAGTCCATGATACCAGACAGTCTGAAAGATAACAAGGCACACAACACCCTGTTCTTCCTGCCATTCATTCTTGGTGTCATCGGTTTCTTCTATCAATATAATAATCACCGTAAAGATACCCTCATCGTATCCCTCCTGTTCTTCTTCACAGGTTTCGCTATCGTCATCTACCTCAACCAGGCAGGTAACCAGCCGCGTGAACGTGACTACGCCTACGTAGGCTCCTTCTACGCATTTGCTATCTGGATCGGTTTAGGCGTATTGTCGGTATACAGCTTCCTCAAAAAGAGGATCAAAAGCGCTGTCACTCCCGTACTGGCCACTGCTATCTGCCTCCTCGCCGTACCGGTACTGATGGCCTTCCAGGAATGGGACGACCACGACCGCTCTACAAAATACGTAGCCAGGGACGTGGCCAAAGATTATCTGGAATCCTGCCAGAAAAATGCCATCCTGTTCACCGTCGGGGATAACGATACCTACCCGCTCTGGTACGCACAGGAAGTAGAAGGCATCCGCCCCGATATCAGGGTGATCAACCTCAGCCTCCTCGGGGTAGACTGGTACATCGATCAAATGCGCAGAGCCGTAAACGAAAGCCCTGCTATTCCGATGACCTGGTCTGCCGATAAATATAAAGGCGAAAACCGCAACTATATCCGCTTCTTTGATCCGGGAAATATTCCTGCCGACAAATACTTTAACCTGAAAGAAATCATGAACTTCATGGGAAGCGATGATGTAAACAGTAAAGTAACCACACAGGATGGCGGCGCAGAAAACTTCCTGCCTACCCGTCAGCTGTTTATTCCGGTCGACAAGCAGGCCATCCTCTCCAATGGCGTGGTGGCGGCGAAAGACAGTGCGAAGATCTTAGCTTCCATGCCTTTCAAAATCACCAAAAACTACCTGCTGAAAAATGACCTCGCAGTATATGATATCATCGCTGCCAACGACTGGAAACGGCCTATCTATTTCACCAGCCCTACCGATCTTGGCCTGAATGAATACATGCAAACCGATGGTCTTACCTACCACCTGGTGCCTTTGCCAAAAGCTACATCTACCGATCCGCTGGGCATGGACATCAATGCGAACGTAGGCGTGATGTATGATAACCTGATGCACAAATTTGAATTCGGTGGTGCTCAAACACGCGGTACCTACTTCGATGAGCCAAACAGGAAAATGATCATGTACCTACGTCAGGCATTTACCAAACTGTCGGTAGCCATGACACAGGAAGGAGCCGCCAAAGACAGCGCCCTCAACGTACTCCGCTACATGGACAAAAACATTATGGAAACCAACTTCCCGTATGCACTCACCACACCTGGTAACATGCACAACTATACTTCTATCCAAACCATCTACGCCTATTACATGGCCGGCGATGCGAAAAGAGCAGAAGAATTGTCGAACCAGGTGATTAAAGACTGTGAACAGCAGCTGCGCTACTATAGCTCCCTGCCGCCAAACAGGATGACTAACGATTTACAACGCGATGGTCAGAATGCACAACAGTTCATTACCTGGTTAAACCAGATGAAAGGTGAATTTGGTCCTAATGGTACAAGAAAAAATAAAGACGGCGCCGTACAGGTGAATACCGGCGATTCCAATGCAGTACCGCAAAGTGCTGCGGATTCCGCAAAGTAACCGTCACATACCCGATATAAAAAGGAAAGCCCATACCGGTTGGTATGGGCTTTCCTTTTTATATAATAAAGAAAACTACTCTGCTCTTAAAATCCGAAGATCCCGGCAAGGCCGTTATCTTCGGATCCGTCATCCAACAAGGATGATATGTTATTACAGGTTACTTACGATAGTTCTCCAGAAAGCAGCGCTGGCCTTCACTTCCGGAACATTGAAATCCCAGTGGTATTCATATTCCGCAGAAAACAAACCTTTGAATTGCTGGTTTTTCAGTGTTTCCAGCACTTTCGGCATCTGGCAAACACCATTACCCCAAACTACATCATGGGAATCAGGAGATTTGTCGTTCAGATCCTTGAAATGCAGGCTCACAATATGACCATTCAGCTTTTTGATACATTCTACCGGATCCAGTCCTGAGCGTACCCAGTGACCAATATCCGCACAGGCGCCCATTAATTTACTTCTGCCTTTAATCGCTTCCAACACCGTTTCAGGGCTCCAGTAACGGCTTGGTTTCGGGTGATCATGTATCGCCAGCTTAATCTGGTATTGATCACACAGGGAAGAAATCAGGTCCAGATCTTCCGGCTTGGGCTCGGAAGTAATGCTCTGGATTCCCATCCTGTTGGCAAAATCAAACAGCATACGCCATTCAGCAGCCGATTCCGGTACTACCACGCCAAAAGCCAGCAGCACTTTGTGCTTCTTCTTAAACAGCGCTTTTACCTCTTCCTGTTTGGAAGGCGGCATATGGTAATCAAATTTACCTTCAATACCACCACCAATCACCTGGCCAGGATATGCTTCCACGTACTGGATACCGCAGCTGTCCATTTTATCCAGCGCTTCCGCCAATGTAAAATGATTGAATGTCCACGCCTGCGCTCCCAGCTTCCATCCCAATGCATCTGCCCTGCTCTGGGCAGCTGCCGATTTTGCAAATAATGCAACCGCCAGGCCGCCTGCCAGCATCAATGCATTTCTCAATTTTTTCATATAGATATTTTTTTGATGATTGAAAGTAGTTGCTTTCAATCTAAAATGCAAGTTTTAAGCGAAGAAAAATCGTAGGGATCGCCTTCGGCGATTTTAAATTGTCTTGGAGCAGGATTACGCTGATTATACTGATTAGGATGATTTGATTATATTTTGATTATAATGGATTTTATAAAGGATTAAGGAAGATATAAGCGGATATTAGCTTTTATCTCTCTTAATAATTATTAATCATAAAAAAATCAAACATAATCAAATCATCCTAATCAGTATAATCAGCGTAATCCTGCTCCAAGACAATTTAAAATCGCCGAAGGCGATTCTCCGCGAAAAGTGGTAAATTTAATTCAGAAGATTGAGCTAAGCTATGAGAGGAATACAATTTACCAGGTTCAACCCGGACGAAAACAAAAAACCACCTTTCCAGAAACTACTGGACCTTTTCACCCAACTCCTCACCTACACCAGCGGAGACGTGTCAGAAGCCCTGCAATGGCTCACTGAGCTGGACAGCGAATATAATCTCTCCAGCCAGGAATACGGTATCGGCGATTTTATTCAGGAGCTGAAAGATAAAGGATACATCCGCGAAAACGAGGAAAGCGGCGCTATAGAAATTACTTCCAAAGGAGAACAAACCATCCGTAAAAACGCATTGGAAGAAATCTTCGGTAAACTGAAAAAATCAGCTACCGGCAATCATAATGTCCGCAAATCCGGCATGGGCGATGAACTCAACGCCGAAACACGCCCCTTCGAATTTGGCGACGGCGTTGATCAGCTGGACATTACCGCTTCCATCCGTAACGCGCAGATCAATCACGGTATAGACAGTTTCTCCATCAGCCAGGACGACCTGGAAGTAAAAGAAACCGACTTCAAAACACAAACGTCTACCGCCCTGATGATCGATATCTCCCATTCCATGATCCTTTACGGGGAAGATAGGATTACGCCCGCCAAAAAAGTAGCAATGGCCCTGGCAGAACTGATCACCACCCGATACCCGAAGGATACCCTCGACATCATTGTATTTGGAAATGACGCCTGGCAGATAGAAATCAAAGACCTTCCCTATCTGCAGGTAGGTCCCTTCCATACCAATACCGTGGCAGGGCTGGAACTGGCTATGGATCTGCTCCGCCGCAGGCGCAACCCGAACAAACAGATCTTTATGATCACAGATGGAAAACCCACCTGCCTGAAAATTGGATCACAGTATTATAAAAACAGCTTTGGCCTCGACAGGAAAATACTCAACCGTACCCTCAACCTGGCGGCCCAATGCAAAAAACTGAAAATACCCATCACCACTTTCATGGTAGCCACCGATCCGTGGCTCCAGAAGTTCGTAACAGAATTTACCGAAACCAACAGCGGTAAAGCCTTCTTTTCCGGCACCGATAAACTGGGACAGTTTCTTTTCCGCGATTTCGAAAGCGGCAAAAGAAAGTTTTATTAATAGTAAACAGCAGCATAGTGAAAACCGGATCTCCGCATCCGCTAAAAGCTACTGCCAATTTGTAATGCGTAATTATCAAAGATGAACACAAACATAAAAACACTAGGCGAACTCAAAAAAAGCGGCTATAAACCAGTTTCCGTAAAAGAAGAGATCAGGCGTAACCTGATCAAAAAATTAAAAGAAAAGGAAAGCACTTTCCCCGGCATCATTGGCTATGAAGATACTGTGATCCCCGATACAGAAAGAGCCCTGCTGTCAAGACATAATATCCTCTTCCTCGGTTTACGCGGTCAGGCGAAAACACGCATAGCCCGCCAGATGACCGAGCTGCTGGATGAATATATTCCCGTAGTGGAAGGATCTGAAGTAAATGATGATCCCTTTCACCCGCTCTCCCGCTATGCCAAAGACCTGATCGCCGAAAAAGGCGACCACACGCCCATCACCTGGCTCCACAGCAGCGCACGGTATGGTGAAAAACTGGCCACCCCGGACGTGTCCGTTGCCGACCTCGTGGGCGATATCGACCCTATCAAAGCCGCTAACCTGAAACTCAGCTACGCAGATGAAAGAGTGATTCACTTTGGTATCATCCCACGGTCAAACCGCGGCATCTTCGTGATCAACGAACTACCCGACCTCCAGGCACGCATACAGGTATCCCTGTTCAACATCCTCCAGGAAGGTGATATACAGATCAGGGGCTTTAAAGTGAGAATGCCGCTGGATATCCTGTTTATCTTCACGGCTAACCCGGAAGACTATACGAACCGCGGCTCTATCGTTACGCCGCTGAAAGACAGGATCGAAAGCCAGATCATTACCCACTACCCGAAAACAATAGAAAACTCCCTGCTTATCACAGAACAGGAAGCCGATATCCACGAAGAGCAACAGGCCAAAGTACAAATCGCCGATATGGTGAAACGCCTTATCGAACAGGTGTCCTTTGAAGCCCGCTCCAGCGAATACGTTGATAAGAAAAGCGGTGTGTCCGCCCGCTTAACCATCGCCGCCTACGAAAACGCGGTGAGCGCCGGCGAACGCCGCGCCATTATCAACAAGGAAAAGGAAACACAGGTGCGCATCGCCGATCTGCAGGCCATCATTCCTGCCATCACCGGGAAAATAGAACTGGTATACGAAGGCGAACAGGAAGGCCCGCTCCAGGTAGCTCATAACCTGCTCGACAAAGCCATCCGTACCCTCTTTGCCCTCTACTTCCCCAACCCGGACTCCTTTAAGAAAAAGAAAGCCGGCGCACCCGCTGAAAACCCCTACCGCAGCGTGATCCAGTGGTTCGACAAAGGTAATTCCGTTCAGCTCCTGCAGGATATCAGCGACAAACAATACGATGCTACCCTCAGTAAAGTAGAAGGTCTGAAAGATCTCATCAAAGCCCGCTTCCCGAAAGCCAACAGCAAAGAAGCCCTGCTGCTCATGGAGTTCGTACTGCATGGCCTCTCGTCCTACTCGCTCATCAGCAAAAAAGTGGTGGAAAACGAAACACGCTTCAGCGACCTGCTGGGCACTATGATGAACTTCAGCCTCGGCCGAGAAAGCGAAGAACCGGAGGAAGAATAGCGAGGGAAATCGCCTTCGGCGATGAAAATTGTCCTGGAGCAGGATTAAACTGATTACATAGATTACGCTGATTTTAGCTCTTTTATAACAAAGGCTCTTAGCTGCTTTCAACGTTTTCTTTTGATGGATGTTGATGTTCTTATTTAACTTAAAGTATTAATGCTCTTGTTTAGTATCGGCGTAATCATTCAGTGATTACGCCGATACTATTTTAAAATAATATTAAAATAGCAAGATAGATACCTTGCTCCCAAAAGCCCCCATCTAAAATATTCCAGTTCCCAAAGAAAAAAATAAAATCAGCGTAATCCATGTAGTCAGTTAAATCCTGCTCCAAGACAATTTTCATCGCCGAAGGCGATCCCCACCGCTCATAAAATCCGTACAAATAAATCCGCTTTTTTCCCTATTTTGTATTTTTAATTGTCAATTTAACAATTCCACAAACGTTTTATTACATGAATAATTCCCGTAGAAACTTTATCAAGTCTGCCTCCACGCTGATGGCCGGAGCAGGATTGGTGTCTGCACTGCCTGCCGGGCTACAGGCATTTCCACTGCGAACAGTAGCTGCCAGCGACCGGCTCAATGTCGCCGCCATCGGCATTAACGGCATGGGATGGGCAGACCTCACCTCCATGCTGAAAAACCCCGCCGCACAATGCGTTGCTCTCTGCGACGTGGACAAAAACGTGCTGGACAAGCGGGTGGCCGAACTCGCGCAAAAAGGCATCAAAGTAAAAGCCTACAGCGACTACCGCAAGCTCCTGGAAGATAAAAACATCGACGCCGTTGTTATCGGTACACCCGACCACTGGCACTGCCTGCAAATGACAGAGGCCTGCGCCGCCGGCAAAGACGTATATGTAGAAAAACCAATGGGCAACTCTATCATCGAATGCCGCTCAATGGTAGGCGCACAACAGAAATATAACCGCGCCGTACAGGTAGGTCAGTGGCAACGCAGCCAAAAACACTTCAGAGATGCCATCGAATTTGTACACTCGGGCAAACTGGGTAAAGTACGCCTGGTAAAAGCCTGGGCCTATATGGGCTGGATGAAATCCATTCCCGTAAAACCAGATGGCGCCCCGCCTGCAGGCGTGGATTACAAAGCCTGGCTGGGCCCCGCCACCACACGGCCTTTTAACCCCAACCGCTTCCACTTCAACTTCCGCTGGTATTGGGATTATGCAGGCGGCTTAATGACCGACTGGGGCGTGCATCTTCTCGACTACGCCCTGCTGGGCATGAAATCCGGCGCACCAAAATCCATCATGGCCGCAGGCGGCAAATTCGCCTACCCCGACGATGCAGCCGAAACTCCGGATACACTCACCACCGTTTATGAATTTGAAGACTATAACATCCAGTGGGAACAGGCCATAGGCATTGATGGCGGCCCTTACGGACGCGATCATGGTATTGCCTTCATTGGCAACAACGGTACGCTGGTGCTGGACCGCGGCGGTTGGGAAGTAATCCCCGAAAAAGGAAAAATGGAAGCCGTACCACGGCAAAAATCCGTCGATAACGGCCTCGACCTCCATACCACCAACTTTGTGGAAGTAGTAAAATCCAGGAAACTGGACGACCTCCACGCCTCCGTACAGGTGGGCTCTCTTGTGGCCACCACCGCGCAAATGGGTAATATCGCCTATCGCACCGGTAAAAAAGTGTACTGGGATCAGCAAACAGGTAAATTCACCGACAGCGATGCCAACAAACTGTTAGCAGCACAGTACCATAACGGGTACCATCTGCCTAACGTTACGGCCTGAACGAAAACATAGTTTAAATATCATCTACCCGAAAAAAAATAAAAGACACATGCGTACGTTATTGCTATCTGCCTGTACACTGCTTGCCGTTACCGCAGCAGCACAAAACAAGGAGCAGATGAAACCTGAGGCCACGGAAGTATGGGAACCGGTACCAAAAGTAATTACACCCGGCACCGAAACCCTTACGGCGCCGTCAGATGCCATCGTACTGTTTAATGGTAAGAACCTCGACAGCTGGGAATCGGAAAAAGGAGGCCCCGCCAAATGGGAAGTGAAAGACGATGCTATGACCGTTGTAAAAGGGGGTGGCGTTATCAAAACAAAAGAACAGTTTGAAGACTTCCAGCTGCATATCGAATGGCGTACCCCTGCTGAAGTAAAAGGCGAAAGCCAGGGCCGCGGCAACAGCGGTATCTTTATGCAGGAACAATACGAACTGCAGGTATTGGACAATTATAACAACCGCACCTACTCCAACGGACAGGCCGGCAGCTTCTACAAACAAAAAATTCCATTGGTAAATGCCTGCAAAAAACCAGGCGAATGGCAAACCTATGATGTGATCTGGACCGCTCCCCGATTTAACGGCAACGGTTCCCTGAAATCTCCTGCAAGAGCCACTGTACTGCAAAATGGCGTACTGGTGCAGAATAATGTGGAGCTGGAAGGTAAAACAGAATATATCGGCAAACCAACCTATGTAAAACACGGTGCTAAATCCATCGCACTGCAGGACCACGGAAATCCGGTAAGCTTCAGGAACATCTGGATAAGACCCCTGTAAGCCACCATCCTTTTATATGTTATGCAGCGGAGGAAATCCTCCGCTGCATTTTTTTTAAGTTAAACTATCCTCTTCAATGTTCAACGACAAATACACCGCATCGCTGATCGGATTATCATAATACGCAGCAATCGGCTGAAATCCGAGTGAAGTGTACAGATCAATTGCAGGACGCATATGCGCCAATGTATCCAGCAGGATCCGCTTGTATCCAAGCTCCCGGCTCTCTGCAATAGCTGCACTGGCAAGGGCTTTCCCAACGCCGTGTCCTTTAAATGCATCCTTTACGAAAAGACGCTTCATTTCCGCAGTAGCGGTACTGTCGTCAAATGACCGGATAGCCACACATCCGGCCAGCTGTCCATCTACCAACGCCAGGAACAATGCACCGGTTGGAGGCACATACACACCCGGCAGGTTCGCCAGCTCATCTTCAAATTGCTGAAAACTAAGATCAACATTTAGCCAATTGGCATATTCGCGAAAAAGCAGCTTCACCTGGTTCAGGTGCTTGGAATCTTCGGCGGTTACTTTAATAATCTCTGTCATAACCACTTCTTTTTAATGTATATAAAACGCAACAAGCCTTCTGCATGCAGAAGGCTTGTTGACCGGAAAATGATGGCAGCTCCATATTTTAATAGAAAATGCCGCCGATATCTTTATTATCAATTACACACGCTGTGTTTAGATAGCTATAGTAAATTATTGATAAATCTCTTGCCTTCTGATAACCTCACCTGCCTCTTGCGGGGTATGCAATATAATCTTTTGGATTGATATTTCAGCATACTTTTCATTATTTCTTTTTTACCTCTGAAGCCAGCCAGCAGTGGGCATCTCCGCATCAAGTCCACCTATACTCCGGGGATACTTCATGGATGCCCCGGGAATACGCCGGGTATACCACCATATCCCGCAGTGGCACATAAATATGCCCCTCTGTTATTGTTAAAATCCATTAAAGCCTTACCGGAAATGAAAAAGCCGCGTAAACCGCGGCTTTTGGAAGAAGATATGTAGAGGTTCCGAGCGGATTCGAACCGCTGTACGAGGTTTTGCAGACCTCTGCCTAGCCACTCGGCCACGGAACCATCAGTTTCAAAATGTTCGCCGTAAGTGCCCCACTGGCGTACATCTCATTCGTTTTGTGGGATTGCAAAAGTAGTGAATTTATAACAACCACCAAATATTATTTAAAAAATATCTGAAAAAATATTTTGATAATATAGCAGAACAAAGGAATATTGACACTGGAAATGTTGATTTGCGAATAATAAAAATTAGTATAATGAATAACAGTATTGCAGCATCAGAACTGATCATCAACAACCGCGGAGCCATCTATCATCTTGATGTAAGACCGGATGAACTGGCTCATACCATCATCACCGTAGGCGATCCTGACCGCGTAGGTGAAATAAGCAAACACTTTGATAAAATAGAAGGTAAATATCAGCACCGTGAATTTGTAACGCATACCGGCTATATCGGCAACAAACGACTCTCCGTGGTTTCTACCGGCATCGGCACCGATAATATCGATATCGTACTTAATGAACTGGACGCACTCGTAAATATAGATTTTGAAACACGCCAGGTAAAACCAACGCTCACTTCCCTGCAAATCATCCGCCTCGGCACTTCCGGCGCGCTGCAGGAAAACATACCGGTGGATAGCTTCGTGGTATCGTCGCACGGGCTTGGCCTCGACAATCTCATGAACTATTATGTATTCGAAAATACCAGCGCAGAAAAGCAATTGTTAGAGTCGTTCCGCGGACAGGTATTCCTCCAGCCCGGCGGCGCCAACCCCTGTCTCTTTGAAGCATCGGCAAAACTACAGGAACATTTCACAGATGGTTTTCATACAGGCATTACCGTTACCTGCCCGGGTTTTTATGCACCGCAGGGCCGCGTACTCCGGGGAGCCCTGTCTAATCCAGACCTGATCGATAAACTCACCAGCTTCAACTACGAACACCACCGCATCACCAATTTCGAAATGGAAACCTCCGGCATCTACGGCATGGGCCGCATACTGGGGCACGAATGCCTTTCCATAAGCGCCATCGTTGCCAACCGTATCCGCCAGGAATTCAGTAAAGACGGCGGCGCAGCAGTGGCAGCACTGATTGAAAAAGGACTGGGGATCATTGCGGCCATTTAACACCGGTATCGCTCCGCCAACTTCAGTTAATTTTTTATCTTTGTACCCATGCATAATATTCATTTCTATAAATATCAGGGAACCGGCAATGATTTTATCATCATGGATAACCGGGAAGGGCAATACGACTGGCTTACAGATGAACAGGTGAATGAACTCTGCGACCGCCGCTTCGGCATCGGCGCCGATGGCTTAATGCTGCTCAACAAAAGTGAAGACTACGACTTTGCCATGAAATATTACAACGCAGATGGCCGCGAAGGTACCATGTGCGGTAATGGAGGCAGATGCCTCGTAGCCTTTGCCAACAAAATGGGCGTAGGCGACGGCAACCTCTACTTTATTGCAGTCGACGGAGAACATGAAGCTACCATCGATGGCAGCAACTGGGTAAACCTGAAAATGCAGGATGTGGATGATGTGGAACATGGCCCCCTCTACTACTACCTCAATACCGGCTCCCCGCATTTTGTAAAATTTGTGGAAGATGTACAGGCAGTAGATGTGTTTAACGAAGGCCGTAGCATCCGCTACAACGACCGCTTTGCAGCAGAAGGCACCAATGTGAACTTTGTACAGAAATTTGAAAGCGGCATATTTGTACGGACCTACGAAAGAGGGGTGGAAGATGAAACCTACTCCTGTGGCACCGGCGTAACCGCCGCTGCACTCACTTTCGCAGGCGCCGCAGAAAAGGAATACATAGTGCCGGTACAAACTTTAGGCGGACAACTGGAAGTACGCTTCACCAAAACCAGTGAACGTACCTTTGAAAATATCTGGCTCTGTGGTCCTGCTACGCTGGTGTTTGAAGGCGAGATTTCTAAATAAGAAAAACTATAAATAAGAAAGCCGCTCAAACAATTGGGCGGCTTTCTTATTTATATCCGTAACCTTATTTTCTTCTGAACACCTTGTTGCCCACCTTACGCAAGGTAGCCGCAACAGTATGATTAATATCTTCCGATACCTGCATCAGCAATATAGCGCCGCCAAACAACACGAGGAACAACAGTCCGTGTACTACAATACTGATAAAAGGATTACCCAGGGGCGGAAGCAGGCTGCTGATATAATAAATCGTCACACTGGCTGCTACTGCCTTCAATGTGTTAATGGAAAATGGCTGCAGTCCAAAACGCTTCCGGATAAACAATAAGCGGATACCGTTAAACACAAACTGCGAGATCATCATGGAATAACCCGAACCCACCATACCATACTTCTTTATCAGGAAATAATTCAGTGGAATAGACAATATCACCAGCACAGTGGCCGAAGTAAGATCAAACCGCCAGAAACGGGAAGTAGCGAGTAACTGCTGATTCACCCCGGTGCCCATGTCAATAATCTTGGCAACACCCATAAAAAATACCAGGTACTTAGCCGAAGAATACGCGTGCGGCATAATCCGGTATATATCATCAATGTTGAGCCATATCTCCCAGAAAATAAAAAGCGCAGCTACCAGCTGTAAAATCGACGATTTCTTATAAATTTCATCAATCTTAGCCATGTTCTTATCCTTCCACGACTGGGCGATAATAGGTGTGGCAATAGAAGAAATACTCCTTTGCGGCACTTGTATCAGCTGGGCCATGTAAGTGGCAATGGTCATATACGCTGCCTCATCCAATCCGCTGATGCTCGCAATGATCAACGCCCCTATGTTCTGCGACAGGAGGTTAAAAATAGTCGCCGATGTAAGAGAAAACGCATAGATCATCATCCGCTTATACAGCCGGGATGTAACACTGCTCACCCTTATGGAGAAATACAACAGGTCCTTGCGCCAGAGATAAAAGAGCAACAGCACCAGCGCAATGATATACAGGAGGCTGAAAAGCCACATGAAAACAATAAAACTGATTAGCTTGAATACATACAGGCCAATAATGGCCGAAGTCATAATCCTGATTAGCAGTTCCTTCAGGAAGTTGGGTGCTACCGTTTCATGCCGCGACCAGCTATAGCTTTCAAATACCGAAAACAGTACAATCCCCGTCACAAAAGGATACAGGAAATAGAAGTATTCTATAAGCAGGGGCGACTTCGTTACATATTTCCTGACGATCAGATCCTTAAACACCACGGTCCCCACAAAGAACAACGCCAGCCCTATCAGGGTGGCAATTACCACCCAACCCATCAGGTCATTTTTCTTCTCCGGTAAATGATAGGCGTAGTAAGGATAAAACCGGTTGATCATCAAACCCGTGCTAAACGTGCAAAACGGCACCACAATCACCCCTATATCCCCTATGATCCGGGTTAACCCGAATTGATCCCCGCTGAAAAATACCGGAAACAGTAATAACGTATTGATCCCGCCTATCGCAAAGCCCAAATAAATCAACACCGACGACCGCAGACTCTGATGTTTTACAACTCCCATTTATATATAAAATATTTTAACTGTTTCCCGTTGCACAATATTACATCAAATGAAAACAGGATTCAACATTTTAACTACCTTTGCGCCCGATGATCCAGTATTTTACAAATATAGATTCCAAAACTGTAGAAATACACCAGCCGGAAAACGGTGCCTGGGTAAATATTACCCCCCCGCTTAAACAGGCTGAATTTGAACAGTTATCCGAGGAACTCGATATTCCCCTGGACTTCCTCACGGATTCCCTCGATATTGACGAAAAAGCCAGGTTTGAGCTGGAAGACAATGTAAAGCTCATTGTCCTGAAAACGCCGACCGAAAATAATTCGATCAACGAAAGCGAAGCCTATTACATCACCATCCCCATCGTAATTATCCTGACCCACCACCAGATCATTACGGTAAACTCCTTCGACAATACCGCCATCAAAAAGTTCCTGAATACTTTTCATAACCGCTCTCCTGAGAAAAGGAATATGATGGTCCTGAAAATATTTGAGAAAGTGGTCATCAATTTCCTCGATTACCTGAAGGAAATTAACCAGCGCAGGAACATGCTGGAGGCTAAATTATACGATTCCAACCGGAACGAGGAACTGCTGGGTATTATGCGTATCCAGAAAAGCCTGGTGTATTTTGTAACCGCCCTGCGTAGTAATGAGCTCCTGCTCATGAAGCTGGAACGGACCAATTTCCTGGGACTGAATGAAGATGAAAAAGAATTCCTGCAGGATCTGATCGTGGATACTTCCCAGGCGCTGGAAATGGCCAATGTGTATACGAACATCCTCAGCAGTACGATGGATGCCTTTGCCAGCATCATCTCCAACAACCTCAACGTGGTGATGAAGCGGCTTACCTCCATTACCATTATCCTTACATTTCCCATGCTGGTGGCCAGTATCTATGGCATGAACGTGGATATCCCCTACCAGCATACCCTTCACGCCTTCTATATACCGGTTATTTTGTCGATCGCTATTTCTGTAGTTATCAGCTGGTATTTTATGAAGAAGAAGTGGTTTTAGCCCTTTTTAAATAAGCATATGCAAACAGGATTTAACGTAAGAGTATACGGCATCATGATCAACGATCAGAAGCAGGTGCTGGTGAGCGACGAGTATATACGTGGGGGTTATTATACCAAATTCCCTGGCGGCGGCCTGGAATTTGGCGAAGGCACTCTGGAGTGCATCGTCCGCGAATGGCAGGAAGAACTGGACCAGGACGTAAAAGTGGTAGAACATATCTATACCACCGACTTCTTCCAGATCTCAGCTTTCGATAACGTTACACAGATCATTTCTATTTATTACCTCGTAACGCCGCTGTCGCCGTTCATTGCATCGGTAAGCACTACGCCGTTCGACTTTACCATACCGGAAGGCGTGGAAGAAGTGGAACGCGCCCGCTGGATCAGCTGGGATGAGTTTTCATCAATGGCCGTAACCCTGCCCATCGATAAAGTAGTGGCAGACATGGTAAAAGCAAAATACTAAAAAAGAAGGGGGCTGTTTGATCAAACAGCCCCCTTCTTTTTATCAGTTGTTAGTAACAGGTTCTTCAAACGGTTGCTCCTTACCCATCGCAGCCGCCTTCATCTGCTTAGCGGTATCATGCCCCAGGTAACGTTCAATCCGGTGTTCTATAAAATAAATCAACGGAGTAAGCGCCACCGCCACCACAAACTTATAGCTGTAGTTCACCAGGCATATAGCCAGTACCCGCTGCCAGCTCCAGTCGTTACCCAGCTTAAAGGCAATGTACAATACAATAAAGCTGTCTACCAGCTGCGATACAATGGTGGAACCGGTTGCCCTCAGCCATACATGCTTTTCGCCGGTACGCTTTTTAATTTTATGGAACACGGTCACATCCACGATCTGGCTTACCAGGAAAGCGGTTAAGCTGCCCAGGATGATCCACATACCCTGACCAAAAATGCTGGTAAAGGCATGCTGCATGTCGGGAATACCGGCATCTGCACGGCTGCCCTTCCACCAGCCATCGGCAGGCACGCTCATAGCTACCCAAAACATAATAAACGCATAGGAGATCAACCCCACGGCGATGTAAGAAATACGGCGCACTGCCTTCGGGCCAAAGTATTCATTCACAATATCCGTCATCACAAATTCCAGCGGCCATAACAGTACCCCAGCCGTTAAGGTATACGCCAATCCGCTTTCGCCAAACAGGGTGAAGGTATGCACAGGCAATCCCAGTAACTTCTCCAGGGAAAATAATTTACCGCCAATACATTCTGCAATCAGCGCATTCGCCACAAAGAAGCTGGTAAATATCACGAACAGTTTGGTGGGCTTATCGTTTAACAGATTTCTGAGCATTAGTAATTAACTATAAGTTGAAATACAAGGATAGCAATATTGAACAAATATAACCAGGGCGGTAATGTTTTCCATTGTATTTTTTTTAACAATAATAACACACCCGCCAGCATACATAAAAAGGCATTCAACGGAAAAGCAATGCCCACACCCAATACCAGTATATGATTCACCACGTTATCAAAAGAATGGTCATAAGCTGTAATGCGCAGGATTTCACTGATTATAAAGCACAGATTGCATATAAATGCAAATTTTAAGAGAAACCGGATCCAGCGCATATTGAAATTTCGGATAAATTACAGTTATTTTTGTTTCTTTAAAACTAAATCCAAGATATCCGATGAAGCAAAACTGGCTAAAAGCCATTCTTCCACATGTTGCAGCAATAGGGCTCTTCCTCCTGCTGGCATTTGTTTATTGCGCTCCTGTCCTTGAAGGCAAGGTGGTGAATCAGAGCGACATGAAGAATGTAAAAGGAATGGCGAAAGAGGCAAAGGACTTTTATGAAGCAACCGGCGAACGTCCGTTATGGACCAACAGTATGTTTGCCGGGATGCCCTCCTATGTGATATATACGGGTCCGGGCGCCAATAAAATAGCGTACATGAATAGAATTGTGACGCTGTATACGCCGGATCCTGTTAATATGCTGTTCCTGGCCATGATATCCATGTACCTGCTTCTCTGTATACTGGATTTCAAATACTGGATCCGGGTAATGGGAGCCATCGCTTTTGCTTTCTGCTCCTATAATGTGATCCTCATCGATGTGGGTCACGTTACCAAGATGTACGATATCGCCCTGATGCCCGCTGTACTCGCAGGCATTGTGCTCACCTACCGCGGTCGCCTGATCACCGGCGCTGCGTTAACAGCCCTGGCCACCGCCATGCTGATCTATAATAACCACCTGCAAATCATCTACTACACATTGATCATGGTGCTTTGCCTGGCCGTGTGTGCATTTATACATTTTTTCCGGGAGAAACAACTGCTCCAGTTCTTCAAAGCTTCGGCCTTACTCGCCGTAGCCGGCGTTTTGGCGGTACTCACTTCTATGGACAGCCTGATGATCCTGCGTGAATACACCGACTACACCATGCGTGGCAGCAAATCGGAACTCACCCTGGACAAAGATGATGTAAACCAGAAGAAGTCCACCGGCCTGGATATTGATTACGCATACGACTGGAGCTATGGTAAAGCAGAATCGGGTACACTCCTGATCCCCGGCTATGTGGGTAACTCCTCCGGCCAGAAGCTGAAGGTAAGCTCCAACTTCGGTCAGCAAATGATCAGTCTTGGCGCGGCCGAGCCGCAGGTGGAACAGTTCCTGAGCCAGCAGAAATTACCGCTCTACTACGGCGCCCAGTCGAAAGGTACTTCCGGCCCGGTATATGTAGGTGCTATCATCTGCTTCCTTTTCATACTATCGTTACTGTTAGTGAAGAGCTGGCATAAGTGGTGGCTGATCGCTGTAACGGTGATCGGCTTTATACTGGCATGGGGTAAAAACCTGGCGTTTATCAACGATCCATTGTTCTACAACCTGCCGCTGTATAATAAATTCCGCGCACCGGCGCAAGCACTGGTACTGCCATCACTCACCTTTGTAGTACTGGCCTGCTGGGGCTTACAGGAAATTGCCAATGGCAAACATACTACCAAAGAACTGCTGAAAAAATTGAAAGAATCTGCACTGATCACCGGTGCATGTATCCTCGGTTTTGTCCTCATCAGCTACTTCTTCGTGGGCTTCAAATCCGCCAGCGACGATAACATGCTGCAATATTTCGCCCAAATGATGGGGGGGGAGGAAAACGGTAAGCTTCTTATCCGCGCCCTCGAGAAAGACCGCGCCAGCCTGTTGCTGACAGACGCTTTCCGCTCTGCGTTCTTTATCCTGGTGGCTGCCGGCGCTATATGGGCTTTCCTCGTAAACAAAATGAAATGGCAGGTAGCGGCCATCGTTATCACCGCAGCCGTTACCATCGATCTGTGGCAGGTAGATAAAAACTACCTCGGCAGCGAAAGCTTTGTGGATGATATGAGCTACATGCAGGACCTGCAGCCGTCCCCTGCCGATCTTCAAATCAAACAAGACCCGGACCCATACTACCGCGTATTCAATCTTACCACCTCTCCGTTTGATGATGCATCCCCTTCTTACTTCCACAAAAATATCGGCGGCTACAGCCCCGCTAAATTGTGGATCTACCAGGATCTCATCTCTCACCAGATCGCCAAAAACAATATGCATGTGCTGAACATGCTCAACACAAAATACTTTATCGTACCCGATCAGAAAACAGGTCAGCCGGTAGCACAACGTAATCCGGATGCCTATGGTAATGCATGGTTTGTACGTGATATCGTATGGGCGCCCGATGCCAATACAGAAATGAAAACGCTGGATGCGCTGAATACCCGCGACTCCGCAGTGATCGACAAACGGTTTGAAAAACAACTGGGCAGCTTCAGGCCAGGCGCCGATAGCACCGCTGCCATCAAACTCACCAAATACGGACTGAATAAACTGGAATACACTTCCCGCAACAGCCAGGAAGGTTTCGGCGTATTCTCTGAAATATACTACCCTGCCGGATGGAACGCATTTATCGATGGCAAACCCACTGATATTATCCGCACCGACTATGCACTGCGCGGACTGAAAATACCCGCGGGAGAGCATAAGATAGAAATGAAATTTGAGCCGCAAACATTCCTGAAAGGACTGAAAATAGCCAATATCACTTCTGTACTCCTGCTCCTGCTGGTAGCGGCTTCCCTCGTCTTTGAGGTGATCAGGCAAAACAAAACAGGCGTTGTACCGGAACCCGTGACTCCGCAAAAACCTGCTGCTAAAAAATAAGCATTGTAATATTATATAAAAGAAGAAGGGCGGAAAATCATCTCCGCCCTTCTTCTTTTATATAATATTTTGTTATTGTTCGCTTCTGCCTTTTTTTACCACCGGGTAAAGTGATATCAAACCCGTATAAGTGCGGATGATTTTCCACGCATTGCCCCATTTCAGCTTCGCTAATGCCAGCAAGAACGGCTTTCCCAGGTCTTTCAACGCTTTCAGATAAGCTACAAAGAGATTTCTTCTTCGTATATCCATTAAGGTAACCAAACCGTACACCTTGTAATGTTTAATGATCATCTCTTCGGTTTCCTTACGGGCGTGGCGGTCGTGGCAAATGGTTACTGCCGGGCATACACCTATCTTAAACCCGTAGTAAAGTACCCGCTGCGCTAAATTATTATCTTCTCCATAATGAAAAAATACCGGGTGAAACAACCCCGCTTTTTCCAGACAGGCTCTACTCATCATCCAGGCGGCGGCATTTACAAACTCCACGGGGTATATGTCCTTTGCCGGTTCTCCAGGCGCAGGTTGACTGGCACTGTAATACTGTGCGAACCCTGCATCCATACCACTGTAGTCGCCACTCAGATGTACCGGGCTTACTATCCCGTATTCCGGGTATTGCTCCATTACATTGATCAGCACCGCAATAGTATTCCCTTCTGTCCAGGCATCCTGGTTCAGCAGGAAAACATAATCTGCTCCCTGCTGCAATGCCTGTTTAATAGCCATATTATTGGCCTGTCCAAATCCCAGGTTCCTGCCCGAACGGATCAGCGTTACTTCCGGGTAATCCGCTTCCAGCATAGGAATGGTAGCATCTGTTGAGCCATTATCCACCACGATTGTTTGCACCGGATAACTGCCCGACCGTAAACTGCCAAAGCATTGATGTATCCACTTCGCTCCGTTATAGGTGACAATAACAACAAATACCTTTTTCATTCCGGCTATTTTCTGTATTTCTCTTGCAGGAATTCAAAGAAGTAATGGGAAGGTTTTAAGTTAATCAGTTCATACCGTTTCTTTTCAAGATCGGCATAGCTCATGGCTTCAATGGCCGGTATGCTCACGTCCAGCACACTTTCCGGAGTGCCTTTGGTAATAACGCCGATGCCCCAGTCGCTGTCGATGGTAAACACCTGCAAATCCTTACGGGTGCGCAGCATGGCAATCGACTTCCACACATCGCCGGTCCAGGCGCCGGTCCAGTCAGGAATTTCCCCTCTTTCAGCCTTTGCCAGCACTTCCTGTTGTGAAGCTCCTACCGGCGATTCGCAGGCAGCATTGGGAGGATTCACATCATGCACCACAATAAAACCACCGTCGTTCAGGAATTCCAGGCAGTTAACGATATCCTGGTAACATTGCTTGTAAGTATGTAAACCATCTACAAATGCTACATCAATACCATCCCGGCGAAGCATCTCTTTTTGATCTGCGAAAAACTGGTCGCTGGTTACCTGGAAGTATTTGGCATTGCCCGGTCTCAGCTTTGTGCGTAACCAGGCCCTGAAGGAAAACCTGAATTCAGGATCAACAGCAATTTTTGCTTTTACCGGCGCATTCAGTGAAAAGAACACATATCCGGTATCTACTCCTATTTCAACGTAAACTTTGGCCTTTGTTCTCTGCAACAAAGATTTAATGACAGCAATGCGATTCATTATAATGGTTTAATTTTTTAAATCATTCACTTTCCGCAGAAAGACGACCTTCACAAGATAGACATCATTTTCAATATACGATATCCGTTGTGGTTCATTTTACGGAACAATCAGTACTTTTTGCGAACCAGGTACCTGCCTGCGATAAACAGGTGATTCACCAGGTTGGCCAGCTTACCGTAATAGTGGTTCAATATCCTGTAACGCTCCCTCCACGCCAGTTGCTGGTGCTGCTTGGACGTACCGCCCACCCTGAACCTTGCCACTACCAGGTGCGTGTTACATATTTTGCGCGATGCCTTTAATGTACGGATCATCCAGTCAATATCCGCGCAAACCCGGTACTGCAAATCGTATAACGGACTCAAACTGCGGCGGATCACATATGCCTGGTGCGATACCACCATGCCATGTTTCAGGCTTTTCCAGGTCAGTTGCTCCGGCACCCTGTGCGGTGTTTGTTCAGATCTCAACCCAATGTCCTGCCCGTCCCCATCCATAAACATGGCTTCTCCGTAATACACATCGGCATCTTCGCAGGTGGCGAACATTTTGCTGACCACATCGGGTGCTGCCAGTACATCGTCCGCATTGAGAAACAACAGGTACCCGCCTGTAGCAAGTTGCATGCCTTTATTCATGGCATCGTACAAACCATTATCTTTTTCAGAGATCACCGTGGCAATACGGGAGCGGTATTTTTCGATCACCCCTATTGTATTATCGAGCGAACCGCCGTCTACAATGATGTATTCAATGTGCGGGTAAGTTTGCGCCAGCACACTCTGAATGGTATTCTCAATAAATTTCTCAGCATTAAAACACACCGTAATGATGCTTAATACCGGCGAAGATGCTTTGTTCATGTATCTTATTATTGCGGGTTCCTGACCACTGATTGAAACAGGTGAAAGTACTGTCCGGCTACTACTTTCATTCCAAAATACTGTTCTGTAAATGTTCTGGCCGCTTTGCCAAACTGCCGGCAGGTATCCGGCTGGTTCAGCAGCAGCAGCGTTTTTGCGGCAAACTCTTGCTGGTTACCGGGTGCAACCACATATCCCGTTACGCCTTCCTGCACTATTTCCCGGCATCCGCCTACATCAAAAGTAATACAGGCCGTTTCACAACTACCGGCCTCTATCAGCACATTGGGCAGGTTATCCGCCTTGGTGGGATAAAAGAAGATATCACTGGCACTGTAACATTGCATCATTTTCTCTGTTTCCTTCACATAACCGGTATACACACATTCCAGGTGTTTAAATGTTCCGGGCAGCTGGTCCTTACCTATCATCAGCAGGTACACTTTCCGGTCCAGCTGTGCATCCAGCAGGTGTAAAATATGCAGCAGTTCTGCGCCGCCTTTAAACTCGCTGTTAAACAGCCGCTCGGAAACAAAAGTGATCACGGAGGCATCTCCCGGAAGGCCCAGTGCCTGGCGGGAGGCGGCTTTATCCTGCGGCCGGAAATAATCCGTGTCGATAGGATTCGGAATGTGATACAGCGGTTTGTTCTTTGTAAGCGGACTTTCAGCGGTCATGTTATACAACCACCGCGAAGGCGAAACAATATGCAGGTCACTGCCTGCATACAGCTTTTGTTTTCGCTTCATGAGATAATTGCCGGTAGGCAATCCCATAGCGGGAGCGCGTTTGTGCTCCCCTTTGCCGGCCACCCCGCTTTTCCAGGCAGTGTCGCCGAAGGTATGCGCCGCGTTGCCCGTGATGGCCCACATATCATGCAGGGTCCATACAATAGGGGCTATAGCGGATAAGCGCGGTAATAAGGTGGCGTCAAAATATCCGCCGTGAATATTATGCAGACTGATCACATCAGGCTGATAAGCCTGTGCATGCCGCATGATGGCAGAAGTGGAAAAAGGAAAATATAAATATTGTAATCCTGCCCGGTTACTCAGTACATTAAGACCTCTTTCAATAACATTCCGCACCGCACCCGGACGGGTAGCAGTAGCGCGGGAAGAAGCGGTATGGGTGCCCACCAGGAAATCATTGACGGTATGATAATACTCCGCCAGCCCGGCTGCGATCCTCTGCGCCGCTATGGCAGCGCCGCCGCTGTTCTCATATTTATTGATAAAAAGTACTTTCACCGGCTAGTATTTAAAGAACTGTTGCATTTGTTTACGGAATACGTCCGGTGGCCAGTTGCGCACCAGGATACGGGGCAGCGCATACGGATTGCTCCAGCTATGTACCTGCCCGTGGTAGTTAGCGCATACCATCTGCAAACCCAGCGCCTTACAGGCTTTGATGCTGTCTGCGTTGTAATAGCGTTTGGTGCCGAGGAACTTTCTGCCGCCAAAAGGATAGGAAAAATGTACCTGTGGAGTGCCCAGTACGCCTTCCAGTATTTCCCTGGACATCCCAATTTCGGTATACTGTTCTTCATAGCTCAGCATACCCACTGCCGGATGACGGTGGGTATGACAACCAATGGCAGCATAGGGAGCATTGCCCATTGCTTTTACTTCTTCCCAGGTCATTAACCGGTGGGAAGAGCGACCGGTAGCGGTTTTTCCGGACCATTCATACAGCTGCTGCATGGCCGATTCAATTTCCGCAGGTTTACAGAAACGCAGTACCTGCTGCAGCGCGTAATATGTTTCGCGTATAGCCGCAAGCGTATCTGTGGTGTATTGCGCCGGCTGCCCGTTGATGGTGATCTGTAAAACAGGCGGCAGGTTACCGGGCGTGAGCAGCACTCTTTCAAGGTCGTCCCACCACAATTCGTAAGCAGTATTGATTTTAGAGGTAGTGATATAAAACAGGGCAGGCACCTGGTGCCTGGTTAGTAAAGGCAATGCCTCCAGGTAGTTGTCTGCATAGCCATCGTCGAACGTCACAAATACAGAGCGTTCCGGGAAGACTTTTTTGTTTTTTACATGATAGAGGAACTGTTCGGCATCCAGCACATTGTAGTCGGTGGCCAGGTGCGCTAAATGTGAGCTGAAGTGTTCCGGCGTAACAGAGAGGTCTTGTGGGTCCTGCTGCAGGGTAGTAACCCGGTGGTACAGTAAAATAACCGCCGGTTGCTGCACCTTGTTGGCCACATAGTGCATCACTGAAAATATTTTTTTACTCAGGTCTCCCATCAGATAATAGTACAGTTTTTAATCGTTACGCTTTCTTTGCCCTCACCGCAATGATAATAGGATATACCGGGTCGCGGTAATCCAGTTCTTCCGGCAATAATTCTTCTGCGGTAATTCCCTGGAGGATAGCCGTACAGGTGAGTACATTGCCGTAAGAGATGATGTCGATATTGTCTTTACCAAAAATTTCGCCGAAAACTTTCGCGGCCGATTGTATGGTGAACCGCCAGTAGTCGCCCCACCGTTGTTCGTCGTATACGGAGATCTGCGTAGCACCGGCCAGTGTAGCCAGCAACACGCCTCCCGGCTTTAGCAGGTGATGCGCTCCTTCGATGGCTGTTTTAAAATCGTAGATAAAATTAAACGTTTGCGTACAAATGAAACAGTCGATATAGTTGGCCGGCAGCGATGCTTTGTTGGTCAGGTCGCCGATGATGGTCACGTCTTTGCCTGGCTGCACATGCAATACTTCATAGCTGCTCACATTGGTACCAAACTGCTTTGAATAACTGCTTTCGGCTATTTCCAGTACCTGCCCGTGAATATCGGCACGGTGGGCGCTGAGAAAAGAGGTGATATAGTGCCGGTCTACCGGGGTACCACGATTGTAACCAAAGCCTGTGGCAAGCGGTTGCAATCTCCTTAAATTATCCCAGGAAACGGGAGATATTACTTCCCGTTTCATCTTTTTGAATATCTTCCTGATTACTTTAAGCATGGCCGGTTATTTTTCTCCAGTATTTTTTAAGCCTGTTTTTAATCTTCGCAGGTATCGTCATACCGGCGTTCGCCCGCAGGAATTTTGCAAACACTTTTTCCATCGGCAAATTATTCTTTACAGGAATGTCATCTACCGCAATGGGATGCTGATAAATGTCTGTATACAGCCAATCTTCCTCCTTGTAATGATGGGTGGCCGAGGCTACGTTGCCATCATGTCTTACCAGCGATTTTACCGGGTATAATGTAAGCATGTCGTGCAGGTAGGCGGTGGCCCTCCAGCGGATGGCCCACGAGCTTACTTTCCCATGCTTATGCTGGTGCAGCATCCGGAAGAAAGGATAAGCTCCCCAGAAATCAAACGCCGCTTTCAAACCCAGTTCTTTTATTTTGGTTATTACCACATCGGTGTCCCGCTCAAACTTATTCCATGCCCGCTGCCAGGTACCCCAGCCCAAACTGCCCGGATCATGCACCAGGAAAGTAGAGGCGTTATAATCTGCCGGCATCTTAAACGGATACAGATATCCATGCACCGACATTACCTTTTCGTTGTGCTCATATTTTGTGAGCCCATCGTTCATATATTTCAGGAAGAAGGGAGATACCGTAAGATCATCTTCCAATACAATTATTTTCCCGTGCCTGCTGATCACTTCTGTTACCCCATCGATCACGGAGGTAGCCAGTCCTTTGTTCTTTGTCGCCTCTAAAATATTCACTTCTTTACACCACTGCCGGCTGTGTACGATGTCGCGCACCTGTTTGATCAGCTGCCGTTGTTCTTCGGAAGCGCCTTCTTTTGCGCCATCACAATAAACATACAAGGTGCTCTCCCCTGCTTCCCTGTTTTCACTCAGATGCTGTAAAGTACTCAGGGTCAGCTCTGGCCGGTTGTATACAAATAATACGATGGGAGCAAATTCCATGATATAAAAAAGTACTGCGCAGCGCAGTTGTTAGGTTAAAAGGGTAAAAATCGTATAAAAATAACAATAAAACAAATGTGTAGAAGTGGCTATAGTCTTCCTCCGCCGGCAAAATAACGCTTCCAGTAAGGCTCTTTCAGATCACTGATCATGACGCCGGCACTGGTAGATGCGTGTACGAATTTATCGTTCTCCAGGTAGATGCCTACATGGGAAATACGTTTATGATGGATTCTGAAAAATACCAGGTCACCTTCATGCAGGTCATGCGGCTTTAATCTTTTCACCTGTGAATACAGGTCGGTGGAATTCCCGGAAAGGCCCAGTTGAAACACGGTGTTCATCAGGGTATTCACAAACCCCGAACAATCGATGCCGTCTCTCGTTTTCCCGCCAAGCCGGTAAGGTGTGCCGTACCAGTCGTCGATAAAACTGTAGAGTTTCTGGTTCAGTACTTCTTCCACCGCCACATCCAGTAACTGAGCATATTTAAATTGCCAGCTCTGTGCATTTTCCAGGTTGGCGCTGCCCCTGGTAATGTTTTTACTGATGCTTACATCTTTGCTGTTATAGTGAGAAGTATTATTGCGGGAAGTACGGCTGGTAGCGATACCATCTATAAATTCAATACGGTTGTTGGCAGTGGCTGGTGTGGTGGCAGGTTTCTTATTAGCGGTACCTTTCTTTAATGAAGCGCAGGAACTGAGCGATAATGCACATATCGATAACTTCACAAGTAGATGTCCCTTTACTCTGATCATAAGCGCTGGCTAAATTTTTGCTAAAATACAAATATATAGCGATTTACAATTGTTGATTTTACGCGAAGAATCGCCTTCGGCGATGGAAATTGTCTTTTTGCCTGATTAGACTGATTAACCGTGATTTCGCTGATTTGATTGTGTTTTGATTTTATAATGGATTTATAAAGGATCAGGGAAGATATAAGCGGATATACAAGCTGTTATCTTCCTTAACTATTATTAATCATAAAGAAATCAAAAGAATCAAAACACAATCAAATCAGCGAAATCACGGTTAATCAGTCTAATCAGGCAAAAAGAGAATTTAAAATCGCCGAAGGCGATTCCTTTGCACTAATTACATTACTTTTGTCGCTTGACGAAACAGATTAGCAGATGAATTTTTCCCACTTACACGTTCACACCCAATACTCTTTACTGGATGGGGCTGCCGACATTAAATCGCTGTATAAAAAAGCGATGGCTTCCAATCAGCCCGCACTGGCGATTACAGATCATGGTAATATGTTTGGCGCATTTCAGTTTGTGGCAGAAGCATACAACAATAAACTAAATCCGGGCGATCCGAAAGATAAAAGACTGAAAGTAAAGCCCATCGTAGGGTGCGAATTCTATGTAGTGGAAAACCGCCACAAGAGAGCTTTTACAAGAGAAGAAAAAGATGTGCGTTATCACCAGGTGTTACTGGCAAAAGATGATGAGGGTTACCGCAACCTCATCAAACTTTGCTCCCTTGGCTATATGGAAGGACTGTATGGTAAGTATCCCCGTATCGATAAAGAACTCGTATTACAATATCACAAAGGGCTCATCGCCACCACCTGCTGCCTCGGCGCCTCTGTACCCAGGATCATCCTGCGCAAAGGTGAAGAAGAAGGAGAAAAAGAATTCCGCTGGTGGCTGGATATTTTCGGAGAAGATTTTTATGTAGAATTACAACGCCACGGCATTCCGGAACAGGAACAGGTAAACGTAGTCCTGCTCCGCTTTGCAGAGAAGTATAATGTGAAGGTGATCGCGTCCAACGACTCTCACTATGTAGACCAGGCCGATGCCAATGCACACGACATCCTTCTTTGTATCAACACCGGCGAAAAGAAAAGCACCCCTACCAATAAAGATTTTTCTGACGATGATAGTGGTGGCGGAAAGAACAGGCGTTTCGCTTTTTATAACGACCAGTTCTATTTCAAAACAACGGAAGAAATGAGCAAACTGTTTCATGATCTTCCACAGGCCATCGATAATACCAACGAAATTGTAGATAAAGTACAGCTGCTGGATCTTAAAAGAGATATCCTGCTGCCCAACTTCCCTATTCCGAAAGAATTTATTACCCAGGACCAGTACCTGCGTCATATCACCTATGAAGGGGCCCGTACCCGGTACATGGAAATGACCGCCGATATTGAAGAACGTATCAACTTTGAGCTGCAGGTAATCGAAAACATGGGTTTTGCCGGTTACTTCCTCATTGTGGCCGATTTCATCAAGGCAGGCCGTGAACTGGGCGTATTTATTGGTCCGGGCCGTGGTTCCGCCGCCGGATCGGCCGTAGCGTACTGTATTGGCATCACCAATATAGACCCCATCAAGTACAATCTCCTGTTTGAGCGTTTCCTAAACCCGGAACGTAAGAGCATGCCCGATATTGATACGGACTTCGATGATGAAGGCCGTCAGAAAGTAATTGACTACGTAGTACAGAAATATGGCCGCAACCAGGTAGCACAGATCATTACCTACGGTACGATGGCCGCCAAAATGAGTATCAAGGACGTGGCCCGCGTAATGGACCTCCCCCTGGTAGAATCCAACATCCTCGCTAAAATGGTTCCGGATAAACCCGGTATCCAGCTGGATCGTATCTTCAACGCCCCCCTCGAAGGAGAAAAGAGCCTCGCCGATAAGGAAGGTCTCGCAGGTGAAGACATTGAGAACGTGAAAAAGCTGCGGGAACTCATCAAAGGCACTGACCTCCAGGCTGAAGTGCTCCGCGAAGCCTGTGTACTCGAAGGTTCCGTGCGTAATACCGGTATCCATGCGGCAGGTATCATCATTGCCCCGCAGGACCTGTACGACCTGATCCCCGTATCTACCGCAAAAGACTCCGACCTGCTGGTAACCCAGTTTGAAGGAAGCATTATTGAATCTGCCGGCGTAATCAAGATGGACTTCCTGGGGCTGAAAACCCTTACCATCATCAAAGGCGCGCTGGAACTGATCCGCCAGAACCACGGCATCTCCATCGAAATAGATAATATCCCGCTGGACGACGCCAAAACATATGACCTCTACCAGAAAGGTGAAACCAACGCAACGTTCCAGTTCGAGTCGCCCGGTATGCAGAAATACCTGCGCGAACTGAAACCCGACAGGTTCGATGACCTCATCGCCATGAACGCCCTGTACCGCCCGGGACCACTGGAGTACATCCCTTCCTTTATCCGCCGTAAACACGGACTGGAACCGGTGCAATACGATATCGCCGAAATGGAGGAATACCTCAACGATACCTATGGTATCACGGTATACCAGGAACAGGTGATGTTGCTGAGCCAGAAACTGGCAGGCTTCTCCAAAGGTGACGCGGACGTACTGCGTAAAGCGATGGGTAAAAAGCAGATCGCCGTACTAAATAAAATGAAGGCGCAGTTTATGGAAGGTTGCGCCAAAAACGGCCATGATCCAAAGGTCTGCGAAAAAGTATGGACCGACTGGGAAGCCTTCGCCTCCTACGCATTCAACAAATCCCACTCCACCTGCTATGCGTTCGTGGCCTATCAAACGGCCTACCTGAAAGCCCACTACCCTTCCGAATACATGGCCGCCGTACTGAACTGCGCCAGCAATATTGAAAAGATCACCTTCTTCATGGAAGAATCCAAACGCATGGGCATCGACGTACTGCCGCCCGATGTGAATGAATCTTTCAAAGGTTTCGCTGTAAATAAACAGGGCCAGGTACGCTTCGGTCTTGGTGGCCTGAAAGGCGTAGGTGAAGCCGCCATCGAAAACCTGCTGGAAGAACGTAAAAAAGACGGTCCTTTCAAAAATATCTTCGACTTTATCAAACGCGTTAACCAACGCGCTGTAAATAAAAAATCACTGGAAGCCCTGGTAATGTCTGGCGCTTTCGACAGCTTCCCCGAACTGCACCGCGCGCAGTATTTCCACAAACCGGAAGGCGAACAACTCACCGGCCTGGATAAAATCGTGAAATTCGGGCAGCAGGTAACAGCAGGCTCTTCCAACATGGGCAGCCTCTTCGGCGCCGACGACCTCCCGGATGTGGAACCACCAAAGATCCCAGCCTGCGACGCCTGGCCGCTGATCATGAAGCTCAACAATGAAAGGGATATCACCGGTATCTACATTTCCGGCCATCCCCTGGACGACTACCGCTTTGAAATGAAGCATTACCACATGAATTCCGTACAGGAACTGGTGGAATATCAGACCGAAATAGCCCAGCCGGGCGGCAACGGCGGCCGCTCCAGGGAACGCAATTTCCGCCTGGCGGTATATATCACCAACGCCCAGGAGAGGATTTCCCGTAATAACCGCCAGTTTGGCGTAATGACCATCGAAGATTACACCGGTAAGTTTGAATTTGCCCTGTGGAGTGAAGATTTCATCCGCTTTGCCCCCTACCTGAAACCGGGCCTTTGCCTGTTTATCAACGGCGGCTTCAAATCCAAACGGTTTAATGACAATGAATATGAGTTCAAAGTAAGCAGCATCCAGCTGTTACAGGAAGTGAAGAAAACGCACACCAAACAGGTGTACCTGAACACAATGCCCAAATTCATCAAAAAGGAAATGGTAGACTTCCTGGTAGACAATGTAAACCGCTTCCCGGGCAACAGCGTACTGCATGTACACCTGACCGACCGCGACGATCAAACCCAGGCAAAACTGCATACTTTTAACCGGAATATAGAGATGAATGACGAGTTGGCGGGTTTCCTTCACAAACAGCCGGATATTGATGTGTATATAGAGATAATCAATAAGTAAGATGTCAAAAATGCAGTAATTTGCACTCGGATCAAGATTTGATTATAATATAACGCAATCATAAAAATCAAAACAATCGTTAAAATAAAAACATTTTAAAATCAAAGAATATGGCTTTAGAAATCACTGATGCGAACTTTGAAACGGAAGTTCTGAATTCCGATAAATTAACTGTTATTGACTTCTGGGCGGAATGGTGTGGTCCTTGTCGCGCTATCGGTCCGGTAATCGAAGAACTGTCTAAAGATTACGCAGGTAAAGTAAATATCGGAAAGGTTAACGTGGATCAGAATCCACAGTTGTCTGTAAACTACGGTATCACCAGCATCCCGGCTATCCTTTTCGTAAAAGGCGGTCAGGTTGTAGACAAACAGGTAGGTGCTGTGCCTAAATCCGTACTGGATAAAAAAATACAGGCCAATATGTAATTTTTATAAAAACTGAGTTTTGAAAGCGTTCCGGTTTGATCCGGAGCGCTTTTTTTTGCGGGAGATCCAGAAACACATTTTTCGCGTATCTTCAAAGCCAAAATCTACTTTTTTGCGTCACTATATCCTCGCCCTGGTTACCTTTTTTTATTGCGCTACGGCCAACGGTCAACGTAAATGCGGCACTGCCGAAGCACTGCAACAGCGGGTAAAAGAAATTCCTTCTCTTCAAAATATTATACAGAATAACGAAAATAAAATGATGCTGGGCCAGCAACGGCAACAGCAACGTGCGATGGTGGAAGCCATTCCGCAAACAGTATCTGTTCCCGTGGTGATCCACGTAGTACTGGATAATCCGGCGCTGGTAACCGATGCGCAGATCGCCTCCCAGATCGATGCCCTGAACCGGGATTATAACGCCGCCAATCCCGATATCTCCCAGGTGCCCGCAATATGGCAGGCGCTAATCGGCAACAGCCGCATCAATTTCTGCCTCGCCCAAAGAACACCCGACGACGAACCTACCAATGGCATTGTAAGGGTGCAAACTGCTGCCGGTCAAAGCTTCTCCATCAGCAACGCAGCGGCAGACGCCAAGTACAACAACACCGGCGGCTCCGATGCCTGGGATCACAGCAAATACCTCAACATCTGGGTCACCCGCCTTTCCGGCAATTACCTCGGCGTGGCCGCTCCTCCGGGTACCGGCTACCCTGTTGAACAGGAAGGCGTAGTGGTGCAATACACCGCTTTTGGGACTACCGGCAGCGTAGGCAGTACCTACAACCTCGGCAGAACCGCCACGCATGAAATAGGGCATTATTTCGGGTTAAAACATGTTTGGGGAGATGATAACGGAGGATGTACCATTGATGATGGCATCACCGATACGCCCCTGCAAGGCGATAACACATATGGATGCCCCTCCTTTCCGCGGCTCGACAACTGCACCGCTACCTCACCGGGTGTTATGTTCATGAACTACATGGATTATACAGATGACGCCTGTATGCACCTCTTTACCGCCGGCCAGGTGGATCGCATGCGCTTTGTACTGGAAAATATGACCGCCAGCCTGATGACCTCCAACGGCTGCGTACCTCCCGCTATGGTGAATAACGACGCCTCCCTGGTTAGCATCAACGCCCCGGATGGCAAAATATGCAACAACAATATTACACCGGTAGTAACCCTGCGTAACCGCGGCGCCAACGCTCTCACTGCTGTGAGGATCTGGTACCAGGTAAACAGCGGCGCCCTTACCTCTTACCAGTGGGCAGGCAACCTGGCTAGTTTGCAGCAAACCACTGTTACACTTCCTTCTTCCAATGTAGCGATCGGCAGCTATAACCTGAAAGCATATACGCAATCGCCCAACGGCCAACAGGATGGAAATGTTACCAACGATACAGCGGATATCCGTTTCCGTTATGATGCGGAAGCCACCCTGCCTTTTGAACAAGGCTTTGAAAACGACAGCTTCCCGCCCCCGGGCTGGGACCTCTATAATCCTGATCACAGCTTCACCTGGGAACGCGTCCGGAATGTGGGCAAAGGCAGCAGCGCCTCCGCCCTCATACGCAACCTGGGATACAATACCAACGACCAGACAGACGATCTCATTACACCGGTCATTGATCCGCAGGGCGCCGACTCCGTATTCCTCTTTTTCGACGTAGCCGCCGCCGTATTTACCGACCCCGCTGCCACCGGAAACGCATGGGATACCCTGCAGGTGCTGGTTACCAACGACTGCCGCGAAACCGGCCAGATCCTGTATTCCAAATGGGGGCCCAATCTTATTACACACCCTGCAGCTGTTCAAACAGAATACATCCCTACCGCCACCGAATGGCGCCGGGATTCTGTGGATCTGACCGCTGTAAGCCATAAAGGAAAGTTCCAGGTAGCCTTCAGAAACATCTCAAATTCAGAGAATAACATTTATATTGATAATATTAATATTGTCACCAAATCAGTGAATCAAACCCTCCGTGAAAAAGGGGTATTGGTAAATCCCAACCCAACAGACGGCATCGTTTGGGTAACATTCCTGGAAATACCGGAAGACCTGCTGCAGGTATCTATTTACAATGTACAGGGGCAGTTTATTATGAGCCGCCCGGCCGCAGCAATCGGCGCCGGCAGCCGGCTGACCTTTAATTTGGTAAATGAGCCAAATGGTGTTTATTTTGTAAAATTAATTTACAGGAACAGGGCCAACACCATCAAATTAATGAAAGTAAGATGACGATGAGACAAGATTATCCGGCTGTTCAAACGCTCCTTCAGCAACCCAACCTGGACGCAGCATTGAAGGGCATTGCAGAAAAGATCCTTCAACAGGAAAGAATTACACCCGCAGAAGGGCTGATCTTATTTGAAAAAGGCGATATCGGCTTTTTGGGCGCGTTAGCCAACCTGGTACGGGAGCGGATGCACGGCGACAAGACTTACTTCAACCGTAACTTCCATATTGAACCTACCAACGTTTGTGTATTCACCTGCCACTTCTGCTCCTATTCCCGGTTGTATAAAAACAGGGAAGACGGATGGGAACTGAGTATCGACCAGATGATGGACATCGTTAAAAAATACGATAACCAACCCGTTACAGAAGTACATATTGTTGGCGGCGTACATCCAAAAATGCAGCTCAACTTCTTCGTGGAACTGATCCAGAAGATCAGGGCACACCGTCCGGACCTGCATATCAAAGGATTTACCGCTGTAGAACTGGATTACATGTTCCGCAAAGCCAAAGTAAGTGTAGAGGAAGGCATGCGTATCCTCAACGAAGCTGGCCTGCAATCCATGCCAGGCGGCGGCGCTGAAATATTTGCACCCGAAGTACGCGCTAAAATATGCCACGATAAAGTAGATGCCGACGGATGGCTCACCATTCATAAAGCAGCCCACAACCGCGGCATGCATACCAACGCTACCATGCTGTACGGTCATGTTGAATCTTTTGCAGACCGCATCGACCACATGGAACGCTTACGTTCCCTGCAGGATGAAACCGGTGGCTTCAATACCTTCATTCCGCTGAAGTTCCGGAATAAAGGTAATGACATGTCGCATATCCCGGAATCCTCCATCGTGGAAGACCTCCGACTGTACGCCATCGCACGTTTATACATGGATAACTTCCCCCACCTGAAAGCCTACTGGCCTATGCTGGGAAGAAACACTGCACAGCTTACCCTGTCTTTCGGTGTGAATGACCTCGATGGCACGATAGACGATACCACCAAAATTTACTCTATGGCAGGTTCGGAAGAACAAAACCCTTCCATGAACACCGCCCAACTCACCATGCTCATCAAACAGGCCGGCAGAAGGCCCGTGGAAAGAGATACCGTGTACAATGAAATAAGAGATTACACAGATGTAGTTTTTTCAGACGAAGAACTGCTGACCAAATAGTATCGCTGTTTTATGCAATTACACCTGAAATGTATCCTGGTAGCCAGTTTATATATCGCTGGCTGTCATCAGAACAACAGTAACACCAACAGTTCCGCAGCCACCGGTACCAACACGGCGACCACTACGGAAACTGCCGGTGAAACTTCCAATGGCATCGCGTTCAAAAAACAAGGCGCCCTGGCATTCGTTTCCAAATCAGGAGCAGATACCCTGCGGAAAATAGATATCCAGCTGGCCCAAACAGACGAACAGCGCGCCGATGGACTGATGTACCGCAAATCCATGACAGACGATCAGGGTATGCTTTTCATTTTCCCCGATATGGAAGAACGCGCATTCTGGATGAAAAATACCTACATCTCCCTTGATATTATCTACATAGATGATAAGCTGGAAATTGTGTCCATTCAGAAATACGCTACCCCCCTGTCGGAAGAAAGTCTTCCTTCTTTCAAAAAAGCCAAATACGTGCTGGAAGTAAACGGTGGATTCTGCGACAAGTATCACATTAAATACGGCGATAAAATAACTTATCAATAAAAAGGAAGCCCTGGCGTTTGCCAGGGCTTCCTTTTTATTGAGCCTCTTTTATACAGTACCTTCCGGGTTTGTTACATCCAGGATATGCAGCTGCGTTTTTCCGGCAGGCACTTCCCAGTCAACAACATCCCCTGTACTATATCCCAGTAAGGCCGTGCCTATGGGAGAAAGGATCGATAACTTACCCAGCTGTAAATTGCTGGCAGCCGGCAATACCAGCTGTACATTTCTGATGGCCCCACTGCGCTCATCTCTGAATTTAAGGGTGGAGTTTACCTGTACCACATCGGCAGGTACCTTACCTTTCCTGACAGTGGCCCTGTCGAGCTCTTCTCTCAGCTTATCGGTACCCGGTGCATGATAGCACAGGGTTTTAAGGATTTCGTAATCATGTAGGGACACAATAATCTGCTTCTTTTTCATGATAACCGGGTTTTATGTCAGTTGTTTACAGATGATTGCCATCGTGCTATCCGATGATTCATCAAACTGATTTTATAAGATTGTTTGGAAAATACTAGCGGAATAAAACTACGCAGGTAGTTATCCCCCCGGGTACAACACTTTATGTACTAAAAGTTGCCCGGGCTTAATTGTTGAAGTCTTTTGGGCAGGATAAGAACGGCAACAGGAACCCACACATGCGTTTGGATGCACGGGGTGTATTGAGTAAGACTAATATGTTAGTTGCCGGATTCAATTAATAAATAATTGTATCCGGCAAAGATAAGGCTTTTATTTGCAACAAACGGTCAATGTGTTAATTCTCCCGCTGTGAAAGGCTTCTGGCGGCCATTGTTCAGCTTCCGCACCTGCTGGATATCTGCGGCGGAAACTTTATCGGCTTTATTATTCCAGGCACTGCGCAGGAACGTCAGTAGTTGTGCAATATCTGCATCACTGAATTCATCACTGGCGCCGATACCCGGCATATCGCCATTTATTTCGGGCGCTTTGTACACTTTGCCGTGTACTTCCACCGGACCGGTAAGACCGTATAATACAATAGATATAAATGCTTTCTTGTTGCCGTTTACCCAATTGCTTTCATTCAGCGGCGGGGCCATAGAAGCAATGCCTTCCCCGCTTTTACCATGACAGGTTTGACATACGGTATTGAAAATCTTATATCCTCGTGGCAGTTCTTTCCGCAATGCCTCCATTTTTTTTGCATTGGCTTTGCTGTCCATGTTCTTCAGCACTGTTTCCAGCTGCCGGCGCAACACCAGCGTGGTATCAGGATTCCAGGCAATCACCTCTTTCAGCAATACCGCTTCCCTGTTTGTTGCATTGTTTACCAGCGCTGCTGCCACATAACGGTTAGGGGCATACGCTTTTATCATTTTATCTTCCAGGCGGGTGGCGGCGGCTTTATCCAGTTTTTCTACTGCAGGCAATACATAAGCTACAACCGGCGCCAGGTATGGGTTATCCGACAAGGAGTCCAGTGCCGCAGCCGCTGCTTTGATACTGCTGCTGTTTAATACAGATGGCAATGCTGCCAGCCCCTGCATCTTCAACGCAGGATCTGCCTGTTGCCAGATACCGCTGATATCTTCTGCGGTGAGGCTGTGCAGCCCTTCCAGCGTCCAGAGCGCGTGGATCTGCGTCAGCGGATGCGCCGCGTCTTTCAGCATGGTCCTCAGTTCCGGCGCCATCGTGGTTAAGCGCTGATCAATGATGAGCTGTTGCGCTTTATCTCTCAAAATACCATTTTCATTACCAAGCATTTTACCGAGAAAGGCAGGTGTAAGTTCAAACGTTACCGGTTGCGGTTTACTGCCGATAGGAATAACACGGTAAATACGTCCGCAGTTCAGCGGCTGCGTAAGGTTACGCATCTTTATTTCATTCTTCAGGTATTCGGTAAGGTAAGTTTTATGCTGCAGGATGCCCCGGTACATATCGGCGATATACAAGGCCCCATCCGGGCCGGTGCGCAGGTCCACCGGTCTGAAACGCTCGTCGGTGCTGGCGAGGAATTCCTTCCGCTGATAGGCCTGTACACCTTTCACGATGTAGCTGCTGTCTGATAAAATATTCCTTTTGATGAGGTTGGCGGAAGGCTCTGCTACAAAGGCATTACCGGCATAAGTGGCCGGCAGCAGGTTAGCGCGGTAAATCACCGGACCACAGGCGGCGGTGAAATTCACCAGGCGGAGGCTGTCGTCCAGGGAGCCTTTCTGGTAACCGCGGTTTACTCCGGGCGTGGGCCGCGCGGGATACGTACGGTTATCAGGTACTATTTTCTGATCAAAACCAGCGGCATTGTTCTGTTGCGGATTGGTGCCGCCCAGTCCCGGGGAAAAGTAATCGCCCAGCAGGTTTTCGGAGTTGTTGTTATAATAAAGACGGCCATGATCATCCTGTGTGATGCCCCATTGTCCGCGGAAATGTGTGGGTTCCTTCAGCCACTTATCTCCCACCTTACGGTAACGCCTATCCGATTTTGCGTTATAGATCCAGTTGTCCATTGCACGCAGCAATCCGTTTGGTTGGTGTTCCACGTTTCCGCCGGTGGCGTATTGGTCATCCACCAGGGTTCTTTTACCGGGTTTATCGCTGTTGTTTTCAATAAACCACAATTGCGGCGGTGTGGCTACCAGTACCCCGTTTTCAATCAGGCATATGGCCCGTGGCAGTACCAGTGAGTCAAGGAATACGGTGCGTTTATCCATAACGCCATCGCGGTTGGTATCTTCCAGGATCACAATTTTACCATCGGGTTTATCTTCCCCGGTACCGGCAGTATCGGGCATGAAGCCGGTCATTTCCACTACCCACATGCGTCCGCGTTCATCAAAGGTCATCGCTACTGGCGCCACTACCATTGGTTCCGCGGCCACCAGCTGTACTTCCAGCCCCTCATCAACCTGCATGTGCCCGATGCCTGTTTTGCCATCCAATACGGGTGAAGTAGCAAACTGCTCCCGCATGGCAATAGAATCTTTTTCGTGCTTGTTCCCGTTTTCCTGCTGGTTCCCTTGTCCACAGGCAAATAAAGCCAGGGATAACGTGGTGATTAAACGATAATGAATACGCTGCATTTGTTATTGTTCGATTGCGAAAGCGATAAAAATACATTTCTAAATATATTTTTTCTGAAAAATTATATGAGATAACAGCTTACTATGTGAGCGACGGCAAAAAAACTTATCTTCGTCGCTTCATTGCATACATTTTACGATTTATTTGCATTTATGGAACGCTTTCAGGGCATCATAGGCATTGTACTTATTTTGGGTATAGCCTTTCTATTTTCTAACAACAGAAGTAAGATCAACTACAGGCTGGTGTTCAGTGGTATTGGCTTACAGGTACTAATCGGCTTCCTGGTATTTAAGGTGCCCCCTATTACCTGGTTTTTCCAGCGGGTAGGCGATGCGATGGGAAAGCTGGAAGCCTTTGCCCGCAAAGGCGCCGCCTTTGTGTATGGCGGTATTGGCGTATCGCAGCCCGATGGCACAGGGATTAAGGATTATGCTGCCGGAGGTTTTGTATTTGCCTTTAACGTTACGGCCACCATCATCCTGGTGTGTGTGCTGGTAGCGGTTTTATATCATTATGGCATCATGCAGCGTGTGGTAGCAGTGATTGCCCGCGCCATGAATTATGTGATGCGTGTAAGCGGCGCAGAAGCATTGAGCAATGTGGCCAGCGCCTTCGTAGGACAGGTAGAAGCGCAGGTGATGATCCGTCCTTACTTATCAAGCATGACCAAAAGTGAAATCCTCGCTTCCATGAGTGGAAGCCTGGCTTGTATTGCCGGTGGTATCCTGGTGGTGTATGTGAACATGGGATTACAGGCAGGTTTGCATATTGCGCCCTTCCTGATCACCGCCAGCCTGATGGCCGCGCCGGGCGCACTCGTGATATCCAAGATCGTTTTCCCGGAAACAGAGGAAAGTGTAACGATGGGCCGCGTTAAAATGGAAGTAAAAAGTAATTACACCAACGTGATCGACGCCATTTCACACGGCGCCGGCGATGGTTTTAAGATAGCCATGAACGTGATAGCCATGCTGATCGGGTTCATTGCTTTTATTGCACTGATCGACTGGGGCCTCATTCATATCGGTCATATTTTCAATCCTAAGTTTGATCTCAGTCTCGACTGGATCTTTGGAAAGGTGTTTATGCCAATGGCCTGGGCAATGGGCGTACCACAGGGAGATGTACAAAACGTAGCTACCCTGCTCGGACAAAAACTTACCATCAACGAATTTGTGGCGTTTAAAAGCCTCACTGACAAAACAGTACCGGTGCTAAGCTCCAAAGGGATTGCCATTGTTACTATTGCCATTGCGGGTTTTGCCAATTTCAGCAGCGTAGGCATGCAGATCGGCGGTATCGGTGAGCTGGCGCCCGACAGAAGGGCGGATCTGGCTAAATTGGGGCTGAAAGCACTGTTGTGCGGAACGCTGGCGTCTTATATGTCGGCCTCTATTGCGGGGATACTGATTTAGACAGGAGCGCCTTCGGCGCTTTTAAATTGTCTTGGAGCAGGATTAGAATGATTAATCGTGATTACACTGATTTGATTTTCCGGGATTTTGAATAAATGATTTGGGGAGATAAAAGCGAAAATATCCGCTTTATCTCCCCAAAATATTTAAAATCAAAACCTAATCAAATCAGTGTAATCACGATTAATCATTCTAATCCTGCTCCAAGACAATTTAAAAGCGCCGAAGGCGCCCCTGCTACTCCAAACGTTTGATAAGACCTGCCTGTACAGCGGCCCATGCTTCGCCCTGACCTGCATCTTCCCAATAATTCTTCATTTCGGAGGCTGCTACAATTTTATTTACAGCAGCGATTGCCTGGTTTCTGAGTGCGCGCGTACCAATAAGGTTCAGCACATCCAGCTGATCCAACGGATCTTCCGGGAAATCTTCGCTTGGGCGTGCCACCAATGCTGCCACCAGTTCCGCAGCGGCCAACGCCTCTTCGCAATCCGAAATTTCCAGTGTTTCGATATTGTTGATAACACGCGCTAACGTGTCAGCCACCAAACCACCGTCTTTATTATCAATCAGGTCAAAAATCCAATCCTGTGATCCATCATTTTCAAAATTCCTGGTGCCCCATGCGCCCATAGTGTTTACGTTTTTTTATTTTTTTAGAATCAAGAATAAAAGTAATGAACTCTCTTTACAACAACCAAACCAACTGGCTAGTTCAAACTCCTGAAATCAACCGGAACGAGCTTGCTTACACCCGGTTCCTGCATGGTTACGCCGTAGATCACGTCTACAGCAGCCATCGTTTGCTTGTTATGTGTTACAATAATAAATTGTGAATTATCCGAAAACTTGCGGATCATGTTGGTAAACTTACCCACATTGGCATCATCCAATGGTGCATCCACCTCATCCAGGATACAGAATGGCGCCGGCTTAATCAGGTAAATGGCAAACAGCAACGCGGTAGCCGTCAGTGTTTTTTCACCACCGGATAACTGCGTAATCGCTGCCGGGCGCTTCCCTTTTGGCTTCGCAATGATTTCAATACCGGTATCCGCCAGGTTTTCGGGATCGCTCAGGATCATATCGCACTGATCTTCTTCCGTAAACAGGGCTTTAAATACCCGGATAAAGTTTTCCTTTACCTGGTTAAAAGTATCCAGGAATTTCTGATTAGCGGTAGACTCAACCTCCTGGATAGTGGCCAGCAGGGAATCTTTCGCATTTACCAGGTCCGTTTTCTGCTCCAGTATAAACTCGTACCGTTTTTTCATTTCCTGGTAGGCTTCAATGGCAGTGGGGTTAATTTCTCCCATGTTCTCCATGCGCTTTTTCAGTCGCTCTGCACTACCCGTTAATTCATCCACCGACAACTCCGAGCTGCGTTGCTCATCTATAATTTCATCGAGGTTCACTTTAAACTCCACGCTGAGCCTTTCTTTCATGGAAGCCAGTTGCAGTCGCAGTTCATTTACTTTATCCTTGATGGTATTCAGTTGCTGTTCCAGTTCCTGTTTGGCGCGCTGTTTTGTTCTCAGCGTGGTTTCCAGTTCCTGGAGTTGGTTCCGGAAGTTATAGTATTCCTGGTCTTTTTCGTTGAGTGCTTTTTCTTCTTCTTCGCGCTGGCGGAACAGTTCCACGAGTCCGTCGTCCGCGTGGCTCAGCTTATCCACGGCGCCGGCGATATTGGCCACGGCGTCTTCCAGTTGCGATTTGTTACTGGTGATCTGCACGTGCAGGTCTGCCAGTTGTTTGCGTTTAAATTCCAGTTCCTGCTTGAGGGCCTGCACTTTACTTTGCTGACGGGTATGTTGCAGGTTTTGGTTATTGAACTGCACCGTAGCCATATTGAACTGCTGTTCTGCTTCCTGGGCCATCCTGTCGGCGTCTGCGATGCTGTCCTGCAATTCGGTGACTCTTTCGTTCAGGCTTTCCAGTTCGTCCTTCACGCCGGAAATGCTTTCCTGGTTGGTTTCCAGGGATTGCTGCATCTCTTCGAGGCGTTTATCGCCGGCTTCAATGAGGTGGTGGAAGTTTTCAATCCTGTTCTGTAAGCCAAACAGCTGATTGCTCAATTGGTTTACTCTTTCCCGCGCAGCATTGATATTATTTTCATTTAACTGGCTGTTGTAGCCTAATACTTCGTCATGTTTGCTTTGCAGCGCCACTTTCAGGCGGCCCACTATTACTTCGAGGTCTTTGATCTCTGTTTCCAGTTTTTCCAGGTTTTTGGCCCTTCCCAGCTTCTTGCCTTCAAATAATCCTACAGAACCTCCGCTGATATTGTATTTACCGCGGTGCATGCGACCGGATTTTTCCACCAGCAGCATCCTTTCATCAGCCACCTGGCTGAATTCCAGGCGGGTAAGGTCTTCCCCGATAAATACTTTACCCAGCAGGTGTTGTCCCAGGCCCCTGTACTTTTCCTCTATTTCCACTACTTCCAGCGCAGGAATGGTGCCTGCCGGCGCCAGCAGCGAACTGTAATCAGTACGGAACTGATCGAGGATAAAGAAATTGGCTTTACCTTTTTTGTTGTTATCAAGCAACTGGATGGCCTGTACCGCTTCCTGTACATTGTTTACTACATAGTAGCTCAGATAAGGTTCCAGCAGGTTTTCCACGCAGGTGCGGTATTCTTCTTTACAGAAAAAGATATCACTCAGGATGGGAGCGTTATTATTCCAGTCGGGATTCTTTTTGAGGAATTTGATACTCTCCGGGTAGCCTTCCAGGCTGTCGACCAGTGATTTGAGCAGGTCAAACTCGTTCTTTTTGGAATCGAGGGTACGGTTCTCGTCTACCAGTTTATCACGCAGTCCTTCTATATCGGACTGGGTGGCGAGTATTTTACTTTTGGTTTCTTCCTGGAAACGGACCATGTTTTCCAGTTCCGTTTTGCTGCCAGTCAGTGTTTGCTGCAGGGCTTCCTTTTCTGTTTCGAGCTGGGTGATCTGCTGCTGACGGCTGGTCTTTTCTTCCTGGAGTTGCTGCATGCTGCGTTGCAGGTTCATCACGGAAGTATCGGCAACGGCTACTTTCTTTTCGGCCTCAAATTGCTGACGTTGCCAGCGCTGCTGGTCGTTGCGCAGGGTTTCGAGGGCTTGTTTCTTCTGATGGAAGCGTTCTTTCTTTTCCTCTACCATATCGCGGAGGGTGTCCAGTTCGTCTGCCATTGTTTCAAACACTTCTCCCTCTTCTTCCACCTGTTTCTCGGTAAATTCAATGGAAGTGGTAAGTCCCTGCAGTTGTCCTTCCGCATTGTTGAGGAAGTCGCTGATATTTTTTTCCCGCTCGCGCAGATACGTAAGTTGCTGCGTGGCGAGGTTCTTATCGTTTTCTTTGGTGCGGATAGTGGATACCAGCTCATTGAAAGATTTCTGCATGGTTTGCAGTTCCCTTTCTTTTGCTACAAAGTGCAGTTTATCCTGTTCCACGGCCGCTTCTGCGGTGAGGATCTCTGTTTCCAGCGCCAATTTGCGGTCGCTTTCGTTTTGCTGGGTGTCCGACAGTTCCTTAAAGGTAACGTTAAAGCCTTCCAGTGCGGCTTTAGCGAGTTCTATACTAATTTCGCGGTATTCTTTTTTTACTTCATAGAAGCGTTCTGCCTTACGGGCCTGGCTTTCCAGTGTTTTGAGGTTGTTATTGATTTCAAACAACAGGTCCTCAATACGGTTGAGGTCTCCTTCAGTAGCGTCCAGTTTGGATTTAGCTTCTTTTTTGCGGGTTTTATATATGGAGATGCCTGCCGCCTGTTCCAGCATACGGCGACGGCTGTTTTCCTTGTCTTTGATGATATCGTCCACCATTCCCAGCTCGATGATGGCATAGGAATCGGTACTTACGCCCGTGTCCATGAACAGGTTATGGATATCTTTCAGGCGGCAGGCCACGTCGTTGAGGCGGTACTCGCTATCGCCGTTCTTATAAAATTTGCGTGTAATCGTCACCGTAGTGAACTCGGTGGGTAGTACGTTCTTGGTGTTTTCAAAAGTGAGACTAACCTCCGCCATACCGCTTGCAGAGCGGCTTTTGGAACCGTTAAACACAAGTCCAGCCTGGTTATCAGACCGGAGGTTACTGATCTTGTGCTCGCCGATTACCCAGCGGATGGAGTCGATGATATTACTTTTGCCGCAACCGTTTGGCCCAATCACCCCAGTGATGCCCTCATCAAACTGCAAAACGGTTTTATCTGCAAAACTTTTAAAGCCTTTAATTTCTAGTGTTTTTAAGCGCACGTCGTACTCCGAGGTTTTTTAAGGCGTCAAAGATATAATTTTACCCGAATCAAAAAGTAATTTAAGTGAGATGCAATGATATACAGTAATTATTTATACACAATTACCGGTCATTTGCCTCTGTCCGCAGCACGCAACTAAAGTCTAAAAGACTGGTTATAAATATAGTAAAAAGAACAATTAGAATTTAATTCGCTGTTAGAAAATTACGCGGATTTTGCCTTTCTCCGGATTACGCTGATTAAACTGATTAATATGATGATATTTTCTGAATCAGGTATTAAATTAAAGTCAAAATTAATATATTCATCTGCAGAAAATAAAAAAACTGTAATCCGTTTAATCAGCGTAATCCGGAGAAAGACAAAATCCGCGTATCTTTGCGCCAGCAAAAACCCATTTACGCTTGCGTACAGAACAGCAGATCAATAACATAAAAAATTTCCTTTACAGTTATCATTTCAGCAACGGTATGCGTACCACCATCAGTGTGGTAGTGCCTTCACTGGTGTGCGCGTACTTCGGTATGCTGGACCTGGGCATCGCTATGTCGATGGGCGCCCTGTGTACGGCCCTCAGCGACGTACCCGGCACCATTGTACATAAGCGGAACGGCCTGATCATCAGTACCGTACTGATCTTTTTTTCTGCGCTGGGCACGGGTCTGCTGATCCCTTATGTAATCCCGATGGCCATCTGGATAGCGGTGTGTTGTTTTATGTTTGCCATGCTGCTGGTGTATGGTAACCGCGGCGGTAACATTGGTACCGGCTGCCTGCTGGTAGTAGTGTCTATCCTCGGGGAAACCCAGCTCACCCCGAAGCTCACGCTCCTGCATTCCTCTATGGTGCTGCTGGGCAGCATCTGGTACGCGGTGCTGGCGCTCATCCTCTGGCAGATCCGCCCCTACCTTAACGTACAGCAGGCGCTGGGCGACTGTATCCTGCAAACCGCCCGCTACCTCGAAGTAAGGGCCAACTTCTATACCCCCGGCATAAATGTAAGCGAGAACTATAAAGCCGTGCTGGCACAGCAGGTGATCGTCAACGAAAAACAGGAAAATGTACGCGAACTGCTGCTGAAAAGAAGATCCGCCCAACAAGGTACCACCAGTCTCAATAAAAGCATGGTACTCATTTTCCTGGATATGGTAGACCTCCAGGAACAGATCATGGCCTCTCAAACCGACTATAACGCCCTGCAGGCCGATTTTAAAGACCTGGCAATCCTGGAAAAATTCCATGCCCTCATCCTTGAATTCACCCAGGAGCTGAAAAATATAGGAATGGCCGTGGCAGCAGGTCAGCGCTCCCTGCCAAAAGCCAACCTGAAGTTTGAGATGGAAAAGGTAAAACAGGCCATTGCCGACATTACCATGAAACTGCCTACCCTCAAAGAAAGAACCCGCACCATCCCGCTGAGCAACATCCTGCAAAACCTGCAGGACATGGCTCAGCGCATTTATAACCTGCACCGGCTCACCCGCCTGGAAAGACTGAAAGACGAATCCATAGATCCAAAACTGGAGCTGTCGAAGTTCACTACCCGCCAGAAATATGACTTTGAAACGTTCCGGGATAACCTTACTTTCAAATCACATATCTTCCGGCACGCCATCCGCGTGAGCCTGGCTACCGTATTGGGTTACGGGCTGGGCATCGCACTTCATCTCGACCGGGTATACTGGATCCTGCTAACCATAGTAGTGATCCTGAAACCAGGCTTTGGGCTTACAAAATCACGCAGCATACAGCGTTTAATCGGTACCGTTACCGGCGCCCTGTTTGCCGCCGGCCTGCTTTACCTCACGCATAACGATACGGTGATCTTTATCGTGATGCTGATCTGTATCCTGGGTGCCTACAGCTTTATGAGCTTCCAATATACCCTCAGCGTATTTTTTGTAACGCCGTTTATCATCTTCCTGCTGCACTTCCTCCATCCTTCAGACCTGTATAATGTAGCGCAGCGGGTACTGGATACCTTTATCGGCGGAGGCATCGCCTTCTTTGCCAACATGCTGCTGTGGCCTACCTGGGAGCATAACTTCCTCCCGGATTACATGAAAAAGATGATGGAAGCCAACCGGAAATATTTTGAACTGGTAATGCGCGCCTATTCCGATGAAAAGGTAGCCGTTACAGATTTCAAACTGGCCAGGAAAGATACTTACGTGGCCGCAGCCAATATGATGTCGGCCTTTCAACGCATGCTGTCGGAGCCAAAAAGCAAACAAAAAAACGCTTCCGAGGTGTATCATTTCGTGGTGCTGAATCATACGCTCACCTCGCACACCGCCACCCTGGCGGCTTACAGCATGCATCACGGCGTGCAGTTTCCCCGCCCGGAATACCGCGAAATTACGGATTATCTCCTCCATTATATGGACCAGCTCACCCTGTTCACTGATCCGGCCACCAGCAGCAGCGCCCAGCCTTCTCCGCAGGTACGCGCCTTTGAACGGCTGGACGCCCACCTGGAAAGCCTGGTACATCTGCGTCAGCAGGAAATCAATGAAGGCAAAGGCCCTACGCCTACCCGTGATGAAATGCTGGAAACCAAGCAGGTGCACGACCAGCTCGTAGCGATCCTGTCGCTCGTAAAAGATATGAGTAAAGCATTAGCGCAGAGTGCGTAGGAGATCGCCTTTGGCGATGAAATTGTGTTGGAGCAGGATTACGCTGATTATACTGATTACGCCGATTTGATTATGTTTTGATTTTTTATCATTAATAATAATTAAGGGAGATAGAAGCGGATATTCGCTCTTATCTCCCTTAATCCTTTATAAAATCAAAAAAAGTAAAAATCCAGCTAATCAGTATAATCAGCGTAATCCTGCTCCAAGACAATTCCCCCATCGCCGAAGGCGATCACTCCCCTAAAATGGTAAACTGGTCGGTAACAGGCGTTAACGCAGCCAGCACCCTGTCAAAGAAAGCAGGACCTTCCTGGGCATACCAGGGCATGAAGTTCTCTTTACGTTCCTGTAAAGAACCCGCAGGGAATAATTTATTTTTAATCTGACGGATCTGATCTGTTTGCCACGCGAATTTTTTCTTCTCGGCACGCAGGAACTTATGTTCCAGCTTACCAATCGACTTCAACGCTTTCTTTCTTTCAGAGGCCGTGGTAGCAATCAGTGTTACATCAATGCTGCGGGCTTTTTCTTCCAGCGCATCAAACAACTGCTCAATGGCGGCATACTCTTCTTTCAATACCAGCGAAGCATTGGTATGCCGCTTCACATAATCGTTTACAATATCTTCCGTTCCCTTGAAAAGATCGGTGGTAGTGAGTCCCAGCTTATGGATCCGCTGTTGCGAAAGTTCATCAGTAAGCAACAGGGAATTACGCAGCAGCAAAACAGGGAAAGGCACTTTGTAATGTGCAAAAAGCCCTTTCAATTCCAGCCAGTAAGCAATTTCACCGCCACCGCCAATAAATGCAATATTTGGCAGGATGGTTTCCTGGAACATTCCCCGTAAAATAACATTGGGACTGAAATTTTCAGGATGTGTTTCCAATGCTGCTTCCAGGGAAGCGGCGTTGAAAGTCAACGACGTGTGTAATACTTTCCACTGATCACCCTCCTGAACAATACGCTCCCGCGAGCCATCCTGTAAATAAAAAAGATTTATTTCCCGCGGATTGGCCTGTACTTTATAATGTTCGCCCAGCTTCTCCAATGTATCACTTACAATAGCATGCGACGCCTGGTTAAACAGTTCATCCTTTATAACGGGAAGGTATAAACGTTTTAATGCGGCATTGTCCGGCACCAGTACTACCAGTCCGAAGCGGCCGAATAACGCATGTACCAGGTACAGTGTGGCTTCCTGGATATTCGCGTGTTCCAGGTAAGCTTTTTGCAGCAGGTCTGCCAGTTCATCGCTGTGAGCCGCATAACCCAGTCCTTTCTTCACTTCACCAATCAGCGTTTCCAGTCCCTCCGGCTTCATACGCCCTACAGCGCCCTGCTGATCAGTGTTCCAGGTAAGGGTTTTCCCTTCCAGGTAGATGCTGCCCAGTTCTTCGAGGTCGGCATCTTCACTGCCCATATAATAAACCGGTACAAAATTATGTTGCGGGTATTGCTGTTTCAGTTCGTGGCAAAGCTTAATGGTTTGCAGGATCTTATAGGCGAAGTAGAGGTAGCCGGTGAATATGTTAGGCTGATGAGCCGTACATACCGTAAAGGTATTAGGCTGCAGCAGGGCGGTGATGTTGTCCTGTACTGCCTTTACAGGTTCCAGGGCAGTGTATTGCTGTTCCAGTGCGGCTACCAGTGCGATTCTTGGTGTATCAAAATGCTGACGGGCGGCTATCGCGGCGCCAAAATCCGGATGTACAGGAGAATAGGTATAAAATGGTCTGATCTGCGGACGTTCTGCTAAAAAATCTGTTACCAGCTGGTTAAAATAACCAGTTTTCCCATAAGGAATATATTCGGGCATATTGAGTTTCGAATTACAAATTACCAATACAAAACGATGCAGTGCCAACACATCGAAATTTTTGAATGTACGAAGTTAGGTAATTAGTCAATTGGTTGATCAGATTATTGGTTGACCGGTAATCATTCCGGTACACCGGTTTCTTTGGCGCTTGTTTTGACAGCTATGTTGCAAACAACAAACGCCTTACAGCGGTGATGTTGGAAAAACATACCATTATGAAGATTGCAATACTGTCACCGATAGCCTGGCGTACACCTCCAAGGCATTACGGCCCCTGGGAACAAATGGCTTCCAACCTGGCGGAAGGACTGGTAGCCAAAGGAATGGACGTAACCCTTTTTGCCACGGCCGATTCGCTCACTTCCGGCATCCTGGCGGCCATTTGCGCCCAGGGGTATGAAGAAGACCGGGAGGCAGACGCCAAAGTAAACGAGTGTATGCATATCAGTTACCTGATGGAGCAGGCCCGGGATTTTGATATCATCCATAATCACTTCGATTTCCTCCCCCTCACCTATTCCAGGCTGATTAAAACGCCTATGGTAACCACTATTCACGGGTTTTCCTCTCACAAAATATTACCGGTGTACCAGCGGTATAATGATATAGGGAGATATGTGTCTATCAGTAATTCCGACCGCCATGCGTCGCTGAATTACGCAGCCACTGTATATAATGGCATCCGCACAGAAGATTTCGTCTTTGAGCCCGCGCCTGAAAACTACCTCTTATATTATGGCCGGATCCATCCCGACAAAGGTACCCATGATGCAGTGCAGATAGCCCTGCACTCCCGCCGCAAGCTGATTATAGCCGGGATCATACAGGATGAAGCGTATTTTAATGAGAAAATAAAGCCTTATATAGATGATGAACAGATCATTTACATCGGCGCGGTAGGCGGAGAGGAACGCAGCATGCTGCTGGGTGAAGCCAGCGCACTGCTGCATCCCATCTATTTTGAAGAACCTTTTGGCTTAAGTGTGGCGGAAGCGATGCTTTGCGGCACGCCCGTTATCGCTTACAACCGCGGCTCCATGCCGGAGCTGATCAATGACCGCAAAACAGGTTTCCTGGTAAATAATTTACACGAAGCCGCTGCCTGTGTGGAAGATCTTTCGCTGATCAACCGGCAGGATTGCCACCTGCACGCAAAAAATAATTTCAGCGCGGAAACAATGACGGAAAAGTACATCGCAGTATATAACCAATTGTAAAAGGCCGTGCTACACGCCATCTTCCTTGATCTGCGTCAGCAGTTTTTCCAGGTTGACGGTGGCGAAGCCGGAGGCATAATCCGACAGGCCGTAAGGAATGATCAGTTCATCGTTGTGGATAATAGATCCGCAGGAGTATAATACGTTGGGGACGTATCCTTCCCTTTCGTCCTTGTTGGGCATGAGCAGGGGCTCGCGTAAGCGGCCTATTTCCTTTTCAGGGTTTTCCAGGTCCAGCAGGCTGGCGCCGATGCAATAGGTACGCATAGGACCTACGCCGTGCGTGATCACCAGCCAGCCGTCTGGCGTTTCAATGGGCGAGCCGCAGTTGCCTACCTGTACAAATTCCCAGGCATACTTGGGCACATGAAGGATCTGCGGGTTTTCCCATATATTGATTTTATCGGAGTACATAATATACCCGTTGATGCCATCAATGCGGGAGATCATCGCATATTTGCCGTTGATCTTACGGGGGAAAAGCGCCAGGTTCTTATTCTGTGCGCCTTCTCCGTAAAGCGGCATGATCTTGAAATTATAGAAGTCTTTTGTTTGCAGCAGCTTGGGCTGGATCGTAATCCCATCATAGGCTGTGTAAGTGGCATAATAAGTAACGCTCCCGTTTTCGCTGGTATATTTCACAAAGCGGGCGTCTTCAATACCCCTGCTTTCTGCATCTGAATAAGGAAAAATTACGCGGTCGGACAGGTCGGTATCCAGTGAAAAGTTCAGTTCATAATAGGAGTCTGCCAGCCATAGTACCCTTTCCAGCCCTTTTTTAAGGAGATGATCTACCTGGAACCGTTGTTGCATTTCCCGGATCACCTTTTTAAGCGTGAGGTATTCAAACTGGTCCGGCAGGGAGTTTTGTATTTCGCGCATCACAGAATCCGGCAGCCGTATGGATGCTGCATTCTGAAAAAAAGTTTGTTTATGGTACATAGAGTTGCGGATAATTTCCGCTTCATCTACATAATTACCGGGCGCTATCAGGGAGATTTCGTTGTTCTTGTCGATAATACCGGATCTGAAAGCAATGGAAGATACGTGTCCTTCCCCTACTGCGCGGAAGCTCATGATCACGCGCTTTTGTCCTTCTTCCAGCCCGCTCTGATCTACATCTTCCACGAGGGAAGGGTTGAAGAATGCGGCTGATTCGATAGAATATTCGTTGGTGAAATAAGAACCGGTGAGCAATTTACGTTTAAGCGAGAGTCCTTCGTAATCGATCTGCAAACCGGGAAACAGATGTCTCAGCCGGTCTGCATGTCGTTCAAATATCCTCGTAATGTTCCTGTGACGCCGGGAAAATTCTCTTAGTATAGGCATAATCGTTAGATTCACCTCGGAGTCGTTCATCGCTGCTACCAGTTGAATGATAGACTTGGCCCGGGCCTCTCCGTTGAAAAAAAACCTGGCTACTACCCTCTTCAGGTCAGGATAAATTTTTGTACTCTTCCGCTCTATGGACAATCGCATGGTTATCTTGTTTGTTAAATACTGAATCCATCTTCCAGGACCACTCCCTTTTTAACAACAACAATGCCGTCTTTTACCGTATATTTCTCAAAGTCCCCATCAGCTAAGTGTTTTCCGCCATTTATATGTACGCCGTTTCCGATGCGGCAGTTCTTATCGATGATGGCATTACTGATCACGCAGTTCTCTCCTATCCCCATTAACGGACTCCCTTCTGCGCGTGATTTTTCTATTTCATCCAGCGTCTGGTAGTAGTCGCTCCCCATGATATATGCATTGCTGATTTCGCTGCCTTTACCGATGCGGGTACGGATGCCTACCACTACTCTTTCCAGCTTGTCTGCCATAATAATACAACCGTCGGCTATCATTGTTTTCTCCATGTGGCCGGAAATTTTTGTGGGCGGCAACATGCGGGCGCGGGAATAGATGGTTTGGGATTCATCAAAGAGATTAAATAAGGGGATTTCATCGGTGAGACCAATATTGGCTTCAAAGAAAGACTGGATGTTCCCGATATCTGTCCAGTAGCCTTCATATTGATAACTGTAGATCCGGCGTTTGTTTTCGATGGCCTGCGGGATGAGCTGCTTACCAAAATCGGCAGCTTCCGGCTGTGCGTTGAGCATATCGAACAGTACTTCGCGGCTGAAGATATAGATCCCCATGCTGGCCAGATATACGCGGCCTTCTTTCTGCATTTCCTCGCTTACTTCCGACGCCCACGGTGGAAGAACGGCCTGGGATGGTTTTTCTGTAAAAGACACAATAGCGCCGGTTTCATCTTCCTTTAAAATACCAAAATCAGAAGCATCCCTCGCGCTTACGGGAATAGTGGCAATAGATATTTCCGCACCCGTGTCGATATGATGTTTGATCATCTTTTTAAAATCCATCTGGTACAGCTGGTCACCGGATAAGATGAGGATATACTCAAACTCAAAATTCTCCATGTGATGAAGGCATTGCCTTACAGCATCGGCTGTTCCCTGGTACCAGGTGGGGTTATCGGGAGTTTGCTCCGCTGCCAGGATATCTACAAAACCCTTATCAAAATTGCTGAAGTGATAAGTGTTTTTAATATGCTTGTTCAGGGAGGCGGAATTGAACTGCGTTAATACAAAGATGCGGTTCAGTTCTGCATTCAAACAATTGGAGATAGGAATATCCACCAGTCTGTATTTACCTGCCAGGGGCACCGCTGGTTTTGAGCGGCGACGGGTAAGCGGATACAGGCGGGTGCCGGCCCCTCCTCCGAGAATAATGGATATTACATCGTTAGTCATAATGGGAATTGGTTTTAGAAGGTCATCACTCAATTATTCTAAACTATTTCATACTCTTGTACATTTCCAGGTACCGTTGTGCCGAACTGTCCCAGGAATTATCAATGTTCATGCCTCTTAATCGTACTTCGTCCAGGTGTTTGGAATCGCGGTACAATTCGATGGCCCGTTTTACGGAGTAACAAACATCCCAAACGCTGGCCTGGTTAAAGCGGATGCCTACGCCATCCTTGTCTCCAAAGTCAATGACCGTGTCTTTCAGTCCGCCGGTGCTACGTACCACGGGAACAGTTCCATAACGCAATGCGTACATCTGGTTGAGTCCGCAGGGTTCCACCCGGGACGGCATCAGCAGAAAATCGCTGCCGGCATATATCTGATGGGATAATGATTCATCATAACCAATGTGTACATTGAAACCGTAGCTCACTACTGTACGGGTTTGTTGCAATGACCATTCAATATGTGGGTCACCGCTCCCCAGTACGAGGAAATTCACCTCTCCGGCCAATTCATGCAGGGATCTGCCAATTATTTCCGGCAGCAGGTCGGCGCCTTTATCGCCCACCAGGCGGCCAATGAAGGATATCAGCGGCAGGGAGGCATCCAGTCCGAAGCGTTCGCACAGGTGCTGCTTGTTGGTTTGTTTGCCTGCAGTGATGGTATCCTCATCATAATTAAGCGGCAACATCCGGTCGGAGGCCGGGTCCCATACTACATTGTCGATACCATTCAGGATACCCACCATTTTCGCTCTCTCCTGGTTGATGAGTGCTTCCAGGCCATTGGCATTATAATACAGTTCCTCCAGGTATCCCGGCGAAACGGTGGTTACCCGCCAGGCGCACTTGATAGCAGATGCCAATGGATTAATAGCCCCGCCCCAGTCCAGCATACCGGACTTCCACAAATCAAAAGACGGGATGAGGTATAGTTTGTCCCAGCCAAACTGGCCCTGGTACTGTGCATTATGAATGGTGAGCGCTGTGGGTATACTTTTCAGCCGCTCATATTTATACCCGTAGTTCAGCAGGAAAGGAATTAACCCGGTATGATGATCATGGCAATGGATCACGTCCGGCTGGTGCTGCCATTCGTTGATCCAGTCCAGCACGGCAACCTGGAAAGCCAGGAACCGTTCTGTATCATTGGGATAGCCATAAACGCCGGGGGTATCGAGCAAACCGGGGATATCTACCAGGTACAGGTCGAAACCCAGCTCATTGCTCCGTTCCTTTATCACGTTAAAGTGGTACCAGTTGTGTCCCAGCCACATGCCGGCCTGGTGTACCACGTCGAATTCGTGGGTGTGGTAATATTTATTCCTGTAGGCCGGTATCACTACTTTGGCAAAGTTGCCAAGCTGGTGCTGGTATTTGGGCAATGCCCCCACCACATCACCTAGTCCACCTACTTTGGCTACCGGGTAACATTCCGCGCTGATGTGTAAAATCTCCATGCTGGTTAGTTGATAATCCTTATTAAGTTAAACTGGAAAAATAAGAAAACAAAGACTTCCCCGTGATTTTTTATGATTATTATGAATATCCCCGCCGGCGGGGATAGGAGCCGTTACGATAGTTTATATTTGTAACAGCAATTTGTTATGTGTCTCACCTCTAAATGCTGAATGCTCATGGATTTTGGTCGCGTTCCTACTGATATGCTGATGGACATTGATTTTAAGTTGCCCGCAGAACCTGTTTTTAATAAGAAGGTATTGAAGGGCAAACCCGTAAAAAAGCCGCAGGCATGGCTGGGATGCGCCAAATGGGGGCGAAAGGAATGGATCGGGAAAATATACCCCAAAGGTACCAAAGAGGCCAATTTTCTCGGCGAATATGTAAAACACTTCAACAGCATCGAGCTGAATGCCACCCATTACCAGATCTATGGCCCGGAAACCATTTCCAAATGGGACGCCAAAGCGCAGGGAATGGATTTTAAATTCTGCCCCAAAGTACCGCAGGCGATCAGTCATTTCAGCAACCTGGTAAGCTCCGGACCTAAAACCACCGCCTTCCTGGAAGGGGTACTGGCCTTTGGTAAACACCTGGGGCCTATCTTTTTACAATTAAGTGATAAATATGGTCCCGCCAAACGGGAATACCTATACGAATACCTCGCCTCCCTGCCCACCGACCTGCAGTTTTTTGTGGAATTACGGCATAAAGAATGGTTTGAAGATGAAGCCGTGCGGCTGGAATTGTACGAAAAGCTCAACAAACTCAATGTGGGCCTCGTTATTACTGATACTGCCGGCAGAAGGGATGTAGCGCATATGCACCTCACCATCCCAAAAGTGTTCATCCGGTTTGTAGGCAACAGCCTGCACCCAACGGATTATACCCGGATCGACGACTGGGCCAACCGCATCAAATACTGGCTGGACAATGGTTTGAAAGAGGTTTATTTTTTTATGCATATGCACGATGAAGCCACCTCGCCGGAGCTGGCCGTATACCTGGTAGACAAGCTGGAAGCCGTTTGCGGGATAGACGTAAAAAAGCCTCAATTTGTAAAAGAATAGCGCTTTTTTTTACGAATACATTACAAGGGATGAAAAAGACGGACTGAAATATTAATTTCGCCCTCTCAAAACAGGTTTTTACCATGATGCGCGACAAGCTAGAGCAATTAGCCGGGAAACTGGAAGGCACGCTTTATACAGATGATACCATGCGGACACTTTATGCCACCGATGCGTCGGCATACCGTGAAATGCCGCTGGCAGTAGCTATTCCGCAGCATATCGACGATCTCAAAACACTGATCAGTTTTGCGCGTGAAAATAAAACATCCCTCATACCACGTACAGCAGGTACCTCGCTGGCCGGCCAGGTGGTGGGCAACGGGATCATTACCGATGTTTCCCGCACGTTCACCAACATACTGGAATTTAATAAAGAAGAAGGATGGGTACGCGTACAGCCGGGCGTTATCCGCGATGAGCTGAACATGTTCCTCAAACCGCACGGATTTTACTTTGGCCCCGAAACCTCCACCGCTAACCGCGCCATGATAGGCGGTATGGTGGGTAATAACTCCTGCGGCTCCAACTCCGTAGTATACGGCAGCACCCGCGAACACCTGCTGGAAGTAAAAGCCCTCCTCAGCAACGGAGAAGAAGTAACCTTTGGCAGCATGAACGCAGAAAGCTTTCACCAGAAATGCGAAGGTCCCGATACACTGGAAACCCGGATCTATAAACAGATCCGTACCAGTCTCAGTAACTACAGTTACCAGGAAGAAATACGGAAAGAATTCCCGAAAAAAAGCATCCCCCGCCGCAATACCGGCTACGCCGTAGATATGCTGCTGGAAACAAATCCATTCACCGCCGGTACGGAAGACTTTAACTTCTGTAAACTCATCGCCGGTTCTGAAGGTACCCTGGCTTTTCTCACAGAAATAAAACTGCATGTAGACCCGCTTCCTCCAAAGGAAACAGGTTTGCTCTGCATACATTTTAATAATATAGATGAATCCCTGCGGGCCAACATCCTTGTGATGGAATACAAACCCAGCGCCAGTGAACTCATCGACCACTACATCCTGGAATGTACAAAAGATAACATCGAACAAAGCAAGAACCGCTTCTTTGTGCAGGGCGATCCCGGCGCTATCCTGGTAGTGGAGTTTTGCCGCAATTCACGGGAAGAAATCATTGAAATTACCGGGCGGCTGGAAGCCACGCTGCGGGCGGCAGGACTGGGATACCATTTTCCCCTGCTATTCGGCGACGACAGTAAAAAGATCTGGGCGCTGCGAAAAGCGGGTCTGGGTTTGCTCAGCAACCTCCCCGGCGATGAAAAGGCCGTACCCGTGATTGAAGATACCGCTGTTGCCGTGGAAGACCTCCCCGCCTTTATCCGCGACTTCAACAATATACTGGCGCAATACAAATTATACGCCGTGCACTATGCACATGCCGGCAGTGGTGAAATCCACCTCCGTCCTATCATCAACCTGAAAACGGAAGAAGGAAATTTACTGTTCCGTAAAATCGCAGAAGAAATTGCCACCCTCGTAAAAAAATACCACGGCTCCCTCAGCGGGGAACATGGCGACGGCAGGCTCAGAGGCGAGTTTATCAAACAGATGGTGGGCGACAAAAACTATGAACTGCTGCGCCAGATCAAATATACCTGGGATCCTGAAAACATTTTCAACCCCAACAAGATCGTAGACACCCCATCCATGAACACGATGCTGCGCTACGAACCCGGACAAAAAGCACCGGAACTGAAAACCATTTTTCATTTCCCGGATCAAACCATACTGCAACACGCAGAGCAGTGCAACGGCTCCGGCGACTGCCGCAAAACGCAACTCAGCGGCGGTACCATGTGCCCAAGCTATATGGCCACCCGCAATGAAAAAGATACCACCCGCGCCAGGGCCAACATCCTCCGCGAGTTCCTCACCCACAGCACCAAAGAAAACCGCTTCGACCATAAAGAAATCTATGACGTGCTGGATCTTTGCCTGGCCTGTAAAGGCTGCAAGTCCGAATGCCCTTCCAACGTGGATATGGCCAAGCTGAAAATGGAGTTCCTGCAGCATTACCATGATGCCAACGGTGTTCCGCTACGTGCCAATATGATCGGCAACTTCTCCAAACTATCCGGACTGGCTGCTATTGCGCCCGGCATTTATAATGCGATGATCAATAACTCCTTCACCGGTGGCATCATCCGTAAGTTTGCCGGCTTTGCCGCCAAACGCTCCCTGCCCGGCCTGCATAACATTACCTTACGGAAATGGTTCTACGAAAGATGGCCGAAGGAAAAACAGGGCACTGCCGGTAATAGAAAAGTATATCTTTTCTGTGACGAGTTCACCAACTATAACGATACCACCATCGGTATCAAAGCGGTACAACTCCTGCACCGCCTGGGTTACGACGTACAAATGATTGAACACCCGGAAAGCGCCCGCGCCTATATGTCGAAAGGATTACTGCGCAAAGCGCGCGAGTATGCCGACCGGAATGTTCGTATATTCAGTAACGTTATTAACGACAATGTACCTTTGCTCGGCGTAGAACCTTCTGCCATATTGAGTTTTCGCGATGAATACCCCGACCTTGTGAGTGAAGGGCTTCGCGCACAGGCAAAAGCGCTGGCAAAAAATGTATTCCTGATAGATGAATTTATTGCCGCGGAAGCGGACAAGGGACATATCACGGCTCAACAGTTTACCGCCAACAAACAACATATTAAACTGCATGGCCATTGCCAGCAAAAGGCATTATCATCTGCCCTGTACAGCAAAAAAATGCTTTCCCTGCCGCAGAATTATTCCGTTGAAGTAATTCCTTCCGGTTGCTGTGGTATGGCCGGCTCCTTTGGTTACGAAAAAGAACACTACGACCTGAGCATGCAAATTGGTGAAATGGTATTATTCCCGGCAGTGCGCAATGCTGCGCAGGGAACGATTATAGCCGCGCCAGGTACCAGTTGCCGTCACCAGGTGAAGGATGGTACCGGCGTAAAAGCGCTGCACCCGGTGGAGATATTGTACAACAGCCTGGCTTAACGCGGATTTTCCCCATCGCCGAAGGCGATCGCTACGCGTTAAACCCTGCCCACGTAGAGTTTTGTTTCATAGTGGAACTTTACCATCCCCTGCTCCTGGTATTTCCCGAACAGGTCTTCCAGCGCGCGCATCATGGGCGTATGCGACGGGTGGCCCTGTTCCGGGACATAGGAAGAGGAGAGCAATCTTCCTTTAAGCGCAGGGAAATCGAATAGTTGCGCATTCTGAAATACTTTTTCCTGCATGGTACCGGGCTGGAAAAAGCCAGCTAACTGCGACGCCCCAACGTTTCTGTGCTGCATATCTTTATAATCGGTGCCGTATTGGTGCAGGAGTTTTTCGTAGCCTTTTTCAAATGGCAGTTCTGCCTGGCGTACATTCCACATCAGTACTACCTTTGCGTTTTCGCGGCCTATGCGGCGAAATTCTGCGGCGGTAGCCTGCTGGTCGAACCAGTGAAAGGCGGTGCCGGCCACTATCAGGTCCACAGCGGCATCCGGGAGAGTGGTGTGTTCAGCGCTGCCGTTAACGGCAATGAAATTCGGATACCTGTTCAGCAGCTTTTCGGCGGCTTCCCTCATATCTTTGTTGGGTTCCACTGCATATACTTTATTGCCGTTGTCGAGGAATGGCTGGGCGGAAATACCGGTGCCTGCTCCTATGTCTGCCACTATGGTGTGGCGTGTCAGGCCGGTTTCGGCTTCGAGATAAGGAATAACGGCCACAGGATAGTGTGGCCGGTATTTAATATAGTTATCTACGCGGGTGCTGAAGCGTTCTGTATTTTTCATCGTAATGAAGTTAGGGTTATTCTCCTAATCCTTTTGGCTTTTTCTCTTCATTACCGTGTGCTTCGAGGTCGGCCAGTTTCTTTTTACCGTAAGACAGTTTAGTGATGAGCACATACAAAACCGGTACGGTAAAGATTCCCAATAAGGTAGCGGCAAGCATCCCTCCTACTACGGTGAAGCCTATATTAACACGGGAAGCGGCGCCGGCGCCCTGTGCCAGACACAAGGGCAGCACCCCTAAAATGAAGGCGAAGGAAGTCATCAGGATAGGACGCAAACGTAGTTTTACAGCCTCCAGGGTGGCATCCAGCAGCGGCATCCCCCTGTCCACGCGCTCTTTACAGAACTCCACGATCAGGATAGCATTTTTCGCCGCCAAACCAATCAGGGTGATCAAACCGATCTGGGAATATACACTATTGGATTGTTTCGTTAACGACAGCGCCAGGATGGACCCGAACAATGCGATGGGGACAGCGAGCAATACGGAGAACGGAACAGACCAGCTCTCGTACAGGGCCGTGAGCAGCAGGAACACAAACAGGATAGATAACCCAAAGATGAGTACACTACTGTTACCGGCTTCAATTTCCTGCAGGGATACGTTGGCCCATTCGAAGGAAAAGTTTTCCGGCAGCACCTGTGCCGCCACTTCTTTCAGCGCATTGATGGCGTCACCACTACTGTAGCCGGCTTTGCTGTCGCCGTTGATTTCAACAGAGCGGTACAGGTTAAAGTGGTTGATTACCGGGGCGCCGGAAGCTTTTTTGGTGGTGATCAGTGCGCTGAGCGGCACCATCTGCCCGGTAGCATTGCGGACATAATAAGTATTCAGATTATTGATGCTGGTACGGTAGGTAGAATCTGCCTGCAATACCACGCGGAAGCTCCGGCTGAATTTGGTGAAGTCGTTTACATACAACCCTCCGAGGAAAGTTTGCAATGCGTTGAATACATCGCTGACGGCTACGCCGAGTTGCTTACATTTATCGCGGTCCACCTCCACGTTGAATTGCGGGGTATTGGCGCTGAAAAAAGCGTATGCCCTCGCTATTTCCGGCCGCTGGTTGGCGGCCATCAGGAACTGCCCCATTACCTGGAGGAACTGGTTGATGTCAGGATTACTCCGTTGTTCCAGCATAAAGGAAAAACCACCGGTATTACCCAATCCACGGAGCGTGGGTGAAGGAATACAGATGATATTGGCGCCAACGATACGACTGGTCTCCATTTGAATTCTTCCTAATACCGTCCCCATATTATCTCCGTGTTTGTATCGCTCATCCCAGGGCCGGAGGCTCACGAAAAAGGTGCCGGAGTTAGGCTTGGTGGCATTCGCCACGAAGTTGATACCCGTTATACCAAAGAAGTGCAGCACTGCACTGTCTTTGAGCAGGATATCACTGATCTGCGCCACTACTTCCTTTGTTCGCTGGGAAGAGGATGCTTCCGGCAGTTCCAGTGCTATGAACATGGCGCCCATATCTTCCTGGGGTACAAAGGTGGTGGGTGTTTTCTTAAAGAGATAGAATGCAGCCACGAACAGTACCGCCATAATCACCAGTACTGCCGGCGTTTTACGGATACTGAACATCACGCCTTTACCATAACGGTTGGTAAATCTTCCAAACCATTCATTGAATTTGAAGAAGATCTTATTCAGTCCTGTGGATTTCTGGGAAAGGTGCGCGGGCCTTAAAAGGATAGCAGTAAGTGCAGGCGTTAACGTTAGTGCCAGGAATGCCGACAACAACACCGAGAAGGCAATGGTTAAAGCAAACTGCTGGTACAGCCGTCCGCTTACACCGGGAATAAAGGCTACCGGCACAAACACTGCCGCCAGGATGAGGGCGATGGCAATTACCGGTCCCTGCACTTCCGACATGGCTTTAAAAGTGGCCTCCCGCGGCGACATCAGGTTCGCATCAATATGATGCTGCACCGCTTCCACTACCACAATGGCATCATCCACCACAATACCGATGGCCAGTACGAAACCGAACAGGGTGAGGGTATTGATGGAGAATCCCAGCAGCTGGAAAAATATAAAAGTTCCTATCAGTGAAATCGGGATTACCAGGATGGGGATAATGGTTGCCCGCCAGTTCTGCAGGAATACAAATACCACGATCACCACCAGTATCAGGGCTTCCACAAAGGTTTCTATTACTTCTTCGATAGAAATTTTTACGAAAGAGGTAGATTCAAACGGCACCAGCCATTTCACATCTTCCGGAAAGCGTTTTGACATCTCCTCCATTTTGGCCATTACCAGGTCGTTTACATCCAGTGCGTTGGCGCCTGGCGCCAGGTAGATGGCCATACCGCTACCGGTTTTACCATCTGCTTTTGCTTCGATGGCATAGGTAAAGGAGCCGAGGTCTATACGGGCCACATCGCGGAGGCGAACGAGGCTTCCATTCTGGCTGGTGGCCACTACTACGTTGCCAAATTCTTCGGTGGTAGCCAAACGGCCTTTTACGCTTACGGTATATTCAAAAGCCTGTGTGCTGCGCATCGGCGCTGCGCCCACACTACCGGCAGGTACCTGCTGGTTCTGTTCCGTAATGGCCCGGGCAATGTCGCCGGCGGTTAATCCGAGAGCCGCCATTTTATCCGGGTTCAGCCAGATACGCATACTATAATCCTGGGAAAACGCATTTACGTCGCCCACGCCGGCCACACGGGCCAGCTCCGGTTTCAGGTAAATGTTCAGGTAGTTATCGAGGAATTCGCGCGAGTGTTTTCCTTTGGGAGAATTCAGCGCGATTACCATCAACATATCATTAGAACGTTTCTTAACGGTTACCCCTACACGACGTACTTCATCCGGCGTACTTGGCAGCGCCAGGCTCACGCGGTTTTGTACATCCAGGGTAGCGATATCCGGGTTGGTACCCAGTTTAAAGCTCACGGTAATACTCATGGAGCCATCATTTGCACTTACTGATTGTATGTACATGGCGCCGGGTGTACCATTCACCTGGTTTTCTATGGGGGTGGTTACTGTTTCCTCTACCGTTGTGGAGTTGGCTCCTACGTAGTTGGCCCTTACATCTGTTACCGGCGGTGCAATATCCGGCAACTGTGCAATAGGGAGGTTAAACATACAGATGAGCCCTACAATCACAATAATGATAGCAATTACGATCGTAGTATTCTTGCGCTCTATAAATGTTTTTGAGATCATACTGTGATGGTGATTTAGGATTTATTGTTTTGCCCCTGCTCCTGCTCCGGCGATATTCACGGTATCTCCCGGTTTCACCCGCTGGATACCTTCCACCACGATCCTGTCGCCGGCTTTCAGTCCGCTGGTAACCAGCTGCATGGTATCTGTAACCGGGCCTGGAACAATGTCCTGGGCGCCAACTACATTATCTTTTGAAATGGTATACACGCTTGTTTCTGATAAATTCTGGATAATTGCTTTCGCCGGAATAGCCAGCTGTGTGGCGGGAGTGCCGTATTGCATCACAATTACGATACTCATACCTGACTTCAGCATGTTATCCTTGTTTTCAAAAACGAGTCGTACCCTAACGGTACCGGTTTGCGGATCTACAATATTATTGATGGTTAACACTTTGCCGATTTCGCCGTAGCGGGTACCATCGCCAAACTGGATATAGAATTTTTCATCACCGCCTTTACCTTTCTGGATGCGCAGGAATTCCGGCAGGCGGGCCTGTGGAATATCCATATCCGCAAACATGGGGTGTTCATTTACGATAGTGTTGATGAGGGTTTGCCCGGCATTGATTACGTCTCCTACTTTTATCTGGGCGATACCAATTTTACCGGTTACGGGCGCACGCACCACGGCATGGCTTACATCGGTACCAGCCCTTGCCACCGAAGCTTTTGCAGCCGCCACATTAGCCTGTGCGGTTAGCATGGCGGTATAAGCCTGATCTACTGTTTGTTTGGAGATGGCATCGTGGTCCAGGAGGGATTTATATCTTTCGTAGTCGCGTTGCCGTTGTGCCAGGTCGGCTTCTGCCTGTTGCTGGCTGGCGGCTACCTGTCCGTAGGCGGCGGCATAGCGGCTTCTGTCAATATCATACAGGGGTTGGCCCTTCGTTACGTTGCTGCCGTCGGCCACCCGGATGGCTTCCAGGTAACCGGAAACATCCGGCTTCAGCTGCACGATATCGTGGGCCATCAGGGTAGCAGGGAATTTCTCCGACACGGTATACACGGCCGGTACTACTTCTGCGGCTACTACGGTTGGCTTCATCTTCCCCATCATAGCGGCCTGTTGCTGTTGCTTTTTGCTGTTGCCACAGGCTACACAGAGTATCATTCCTGCCACATAAAAGGTCCGCTTGTAATTTATTAGATACATATGAGAAATTAATTGCGAATTACGAATGCTGATACTTTATTTAATTTTGCCCATAGCTTTATCCAAATCTGTTTTGCTGATCAGGGTGTTTAACAGGGCCTGCACATAATCCACCTGCGCCTGTTTCAGTTCACTTTCTGCTGAAATCACATCAAGACTGCTCGCTACCCCCTGTTCAAATTTGAGCACAATACGGTCATAAATACCCTGGGTCAGTCCCATATTTGTTTTCTGGGTCACGAACCGGGACTTGTTATTAAGATATTGTGTATTGGCGTTGGTTACTTCCAGTTTGATCTGCTCCGAGAGGTAGCTGAGGTCGTTCTCTGATTTCTCCAGCGTAATTTTATTCTGCCTGATCTGGTGTAACCTTTCGGTACCGGTAAAAATAGGCCATGCCAGGGTTAGTCCCAATGCGGAGGCGCCGAAACCTGTTTTATACAGATCCCCGAAATCTGTGGAGAAATAGTTCCAGCCGTAGTTCACAAAACCATTTAAAGATGGCAGGTAGGCCATTTTCTTACTTTTCAGGTTCAGTTCATTCAGGGCAATCTGGGTGGTTTGCATCCCGTATTCCACCCGGTCCTGTACCTGGTAATCAACGGTATCTGAAATGAATGATTCCACGTTAAGGTCCTGCACCGTTTGCGTGAGGTCCAGTTTAGCTTCCTGGGGCATGCCCATCTGAAATTTTAATAACTGGGTCGTATACACGAGTAAGCGGATCTGGGTTTCAATATCGGTTACCACATTATTATAGGACACCTGGATCCTGTCTACATCCACTCTTTCCGCCACCCCTACATCGTAGCGGGCTTTGGTATCTTTGAGGGTTTTCTCCAGCTGGTCCATATTGGCTTTGGAGAGGCGGATACTTTCTTCGTTGGCCAGCACTGCATAATAGGCTTTTGTAATGGCCACGCGGATGTCGATCTCTGTTCTTTTATAGGTTCTTTCTGCCAGGCCGCCATATACTTTTGCGGCTTTCAGTCCGAGAAAGTAGTCGCTGTTAAAGATGGTCTGGTTTACCTGCCCGGTTACGGTGGAGGCGTAGCGGGTACCGAATTGCACGGGGATCTTCTGGTCGTAGTTACCATTGGCGATATCCGGGATCAGGGAGGTGGCCAGTTTCAGGTTATCTGTAAAGCTGGCGTTGATATCTGCGTGGGGAAGCAGTTTTCCGGTAGCTTCCCGGATCTGTTCCCGGGAGAAATTGATATCCAGCCGGGCATTTACGACATCGTTCTGATGGGCCAGACCGTACTGTATGCAATTCGCCAGATTAAAAGCAAAGGGTCCCTGTTGCGCCGTATCTGTTTGCCCGTAAGCTCTTGTTATCCCTGAAAGTAAAACAAAGGTGAATAGAAAAAGACGACAATGCATACGTATTACTTTGAAAGTATATGATGATTGATAAATACTTAACAACAAACAGGTAAAAAGGTTCTGTTGAGGAGCCGGCTATTGTACGGTCTCCGGAAAATGAGCAGAATGCCTGATAACTGCCAGCTAAAAGCTATTTTCGTATCTTTCAGAAAAGTTATTGTTAACTATGTCTATGTCTGTCATAAAAGAACCCAAACCGTTTCATCGTGAGTTTGAGCTGGAGCGATTGATGTTTTTCAGTGATGCGGTGTTTGCCATTGCCATTACATTACTGATCATCGGAATAAAGCTGCCTGCCCTTCCAGGGAAAATGCCTGCCAACGGTTATTGGGATTTTTTTGAACCTACCGCTATTGAATTTTTAACGTTCGTGGTAAGTTTTGTCTTTATCGGGAACTTTTGGGTACGGCATCTTCAATTATGCCGGTTTCTCCAAAATTACAATGAAGGATTGATTCATCGTCATCTTTTCTTTTTATTTTTTATTGTGACGTTTCCTTTTTCTACTTCGGCGTTGTTGCATACGAGTGTTCATTTTATGCTGCCTTTCTTTATCTACCTGTGTAACCTGGCGGGTTGCCTGGCGGCTTTGTTCTGGATCAGTTATTATGTATTCCAGAAAAATCCGGACCTGGCCATTGCCGGTCATCATACCGAAAAAGAATTATTATACCAGCGGTTTAAATACGGCTTTCTCACTATGGCAACAGGTTTCACCTGCATTGCCATGACCTATTTCCTGTACCCGGAAAATACAGCGTACCAGCGTATCAGTTATATGTTGATCCCTGCGCTGGCTTTATTTAATTATTTCCGTTTAAAGATAAAGAAACGTAATACGCTCCGCCTGGTACACAAAATGGGGACAAACAACTGAAAAGCAGCCTATGTTAGAACTAGATAAAAAGGAAGCGCAGATAGTGCAACGGGCTATTCAGTCGTGGCAGCAGGACCGCCTCATCAACGATGAGCAGGCCGGCGAGCTGCAGAAAAGCTATAAAGTGGTGAATACAGACTGGCAAACCCTTACGCTCTATATTTTTATTGCGGCCATCTCCTGCGCGCTGATGGCTTTCGGATCGCTGGTGCTGGATGAAAAGTGGATAGAGATTCTCCGGAAGAAGTTTTCGCTGACTGACAGCGTGATTGCCCTGGTATTTGGCGCGCTCACTATTTTTCTTTGTTACGAAGGATGGCGTCGCAATAAACATCAACCACTGTTTTCGTTTAACCGGGAGATTTTCTGGCTGCTGCCTGTTCTTAGTATAGGCGTGAGCGTGGTTTACCTGGGCAAAAGCGTTAACTACCTGGAGGGCAATTATGGCGCCTTCTGGTTGCTGGCTACCGCCTGCTACGGCGTGCTGGGCATTACGCTTCACTCCCGGCTGTTATGGGTTGCCACCCTGCTTTGCCTGATCCCGGCTTATGTAAAGCTCACCTATTTCCTTACCGGCGACGCGGCTTATTTCCTGGGCATGAACCTCCCCTGCCGCATGGCCCTGCTGGGAGTGCTGCTCACGGGAGTGGCCTGGCTCCTCCGTCAGTTCAAAGTGTATGCGCCTATCAAGGATATTACCTGGAGCGGGGGCTGGCTGCTGTTACTTATTTCCGGCTGGTTGATCTCTATTTTTGGTAATTGTGGTACCTGGGACGAATGGCAGCAATTGCGGCAGGTTCACTTATTACAATGGGTGATCATTTACACCATGCTGTGTACCGGTGTATTCCTGCTGGGCCTCCGGTTAAAAGACGACCTGCTGCGTGATCTGGGTGTTGCTTTCCTGCTGCTGGACCTGTATACCCGCTATTTTGAGTATCTCTGGGATTTTACCAATAAGGGACTCTTCTTTGGCATCCTGGCGTTGTCGTTCTGGTGGGTAGGACGGCTCATTGAAAAGAGGATGAAACAGGGAAGCGAACGAAAATAAAAAGGCCTGCGGCGGTATGCTTCTTTCTGAAAAAACAAGCGCCGCAGGCGCTCTTCTACGCTGCTACTACATCTCCTACGGCTATGCCATAGCGGCCGGTATCTTTCACACTCCAGTCGTAATTGCCTGTAATCCAGGACCGGAGTACAGACACGTACCTTAACAATTCATAATCGGTTTCAACGCCTTTCAGGGGAAGCAGTTTTTCCAGGGTAACGAAAATGGCTACTTCTTCGTTGTGCATACGGGTTGCTTCATTAATTGCCTCCTGGAGACTGCATTGCCGGGCATGTTGCACCACCAGCACCAGGTTATGCACGTCGCCCTGCCGGGCTTCTTTCATGCAGGAAAACAGGTCGTTAGCCCAGCAAACAATATTGTTGCAGGCCTGGATCATACGCTGTATCAGGGGTTGTTCTATTATTTCCCGGCTGAGATACACTTTTTCGATAATTTCTATGGCTTCAATATCGGCCAGAAGCGCGCCGGTAAAGGGCCGCATATGTACATAATCGGCCACGGAGGGAACAATACCCGCCTCGCGGTTTTCGGCTTCCCAGATACAGGACGTAAAATAATCGTCCATGCTACGGATAAAGCGCAGGCGCCAGGCCGGGCTGCTGATGGCGCGCATACGCTCCCATATGCTGCTCAGGGCCGCCGCCAGCGGACCGCCGCTTTCCAGTGTTACCTGCCGGTTATGATGCAGTACGTTCATTAACCCGGCCATCATGCTTTTGAGGTAATCGGCTTTGCGCCCCATACCTGCTTCATCACACTGATCATCAAGGATAAACAGCCAGGTGTTAAAATCCGCGATGATGCAAAGCTCGTGCAGCGCCGCATCAGGAAAGGCCCTGGCAGCCAGCCAGGCAAAACGGGCTTTCTCAAAGCGCCGCCAGGCAAGCTCGGAGGTGATCAAACCATAAGTTTGTACCCAGGAAACAATGTGTTGCTGGGCTTCATGTGCGTATTGGTTAACGCCGGAAGGGAATGGATAGCCAATAGTTGGCATTTGGATAGTTGTCATGTGTTTTTGGTTTAATAGTTAACTATGGTGGGTAATAAAAATGACGCTGGCATTGCCGGGAGGGAATCCCGGAAAGGATGTAAAGGAGCGGGGCACAGGAAAACAGCCGCTACCTAAAAGCAGAAAACAAGGCAGGCAGGCTATAATCTTATTTAGATTAAAACAACCCGGTTAACAGCAAAAACTGGCATAGTAAAATAAAAGTTTAACTAAACAGCGCTGACCGGCGTACCGAGATATTGCAGTACCAATGGTAGTGCACGATGGAACCAGATGGTAAACGCAGCCGGTTCTTTTTCCATTAATTCAAGTATTTCGCCGGGTGACAGGTAGCGGTAATCACACACCTCGGATGCTTCGGGAAATATACTGCCATTATAGGTACCCAGCAATACATGATCAAATTCATATTCAGTTAACCCGTTATCAAAACCGGTTCTGTAAGTAAAAGAAAAAATTTCCTGCAGGTCACAATCAAACCCCATTTCTTCTTTTAAGCGCCGGTGCGCCGCTGCTGCAGTATCTTCACCTGGATACGGGTGGCTGCAACAGGCGTTGGTCCACAGCCCGGCAGAATGATATTTCTCCAGCGCCCTGCGCTGCAATAAAATCTCGCCTGCATCATTGATGATAAATACAGAAAACGCACGATGAAGCAATCCTTTCTCGTGGGCTTCCATCTTCTCCATCGTTCCAATAGCCTCATCCTGTTCGTTCACTAATATTACGTCCGGTGATTTCATAGACTGTCAAAGATATTTTATTTACGATTCCGGCAGATGAAAATAGGACAAAGAATCAAAAAACTATGCTTAAACAAATAATAATTGGTTGAATGGTTAACAACAATACTTTAACGGTTACGTGGATAAATATAATATAAATTTTCCGGACTTTTGCAATATTAACAACCACAAAAATGGCAGAAGACTTACAAATCATCAAAGGAAATAAAGCGGAGCAGTACGCTTCTCTCCTTCCCCAGATCAAAGGATTACTGGAGGGGGAAACCGACCTGGTGGCCAATATGGCCAATGTGGCCGCTGCGCTGAAGGAACAGTTTGGGTGGCTTTGGGTAGGATTTTACCTGGTAAAGGAAGATGAACTGGTGCTTGGTCCGTTTCAGGGTCCGGTAGCGTGTACCCGTATCCGTAAGAACAGGGGTGTTTGCGGCAGCAGCTGGGCACAGGCCCGCACGCTTATTGTGCCGGACGTGGAAGCCTTCCCCGGACATATCGCCTGCAGCAGCTTATCTAAATCTGAAATAGTGGTACCGCTGATCCGCAACCGCGAAGTAACAGCCATACTGGATGTGGATAGTGAACATCTTTCTCATTTTGATGTTACTGATCAGCAATACCTGGAAGAAATTGTGGCACTGATTGTGTGATAGCAAAGCGGATTTTTATATCATCGCTTTATTGAGAGACCATTATTTATTATGCTTTTTTTCAGAAAAAAAAATACCGAAACAACGCCGCCTGCAGATTTGCTGGCATTCATGCCGACAGATATCCATTCCCATCTCGTACCGGGTGTGGATGATGGCGTACCTGATGTGGCTACATCTTTACATTTTATTGAACAATTGCAGGCAATGGGGATCCGGAAAATTATTACCACCCCACACATTATGATGGACCGGTACCCTAATTCCGCCGGGACCTTAACCGATCCGTATCAGCAGGTACAACAGGAGCTGCTCCGGAAAAACAGCCCGCTCCCTTTTCACTTTGCCGCAGAATACTATCTTGATGAACAGTTTGTGCCATTAATGCAGCAACCACTGCTTACCATCTCCGGGAATATGGTGCTGGTGGAAATTTCGTTTATGTCGGCCCCTCCGCAACTGGCACAATGGCTGTTTGACATACAGGCTGCCGGCTACCAGCCGGTACTGGCCCATCCCGAGAGATATGGCTACTACCACGCAAACATACCACAGTACGAACAGTTAAAACAACAGGGCTGCCTGTTGCAGCTTAACCTGTTGTCGCTCACCGGCTATTACGGAAAACATGTACAGCAGGCGGCTGAAAAACTCATGGCTGCCGGCTTACCGGACCTGATAGGTACCGACCTTCATCATGAGAAGCACCTGCGCGCCATTGCCGGTATTGCCAAAAACACAAAGCTCCGCAAAACACTGGAAACCTATCCATTCGGCAACGCCGCACTATAATCAGTGGATCAGCATCACCGTACCAGTTTGCTTCCTCGCCTGCTGCTTGCTATCAGTATACAAAAGCACCCATACATAAGCGGCGGTTGGTAACATCTTTCCTTTGAAGAGGCCGTCCCACGCACCATCAGGACTGCTGGTGCTGAACACCGTTTGTCCCCAGCGGGTATACACTTCCAGCTTATAATCATGCACATCGTCATGTACTTTTGCCCGGAACAGGTCATTTTGCCCGTCGCCGTTGGGAGAGAACGCGGTGGGTACGAAAACGGCGCATTCACGGACGTTGCGGATAATATCCGTGCTGCCATCAACTTCACAACTGTGTGTATCCTTCACTTTGAAATGAAACGTGCCTGCGTCTAATCCCGACCAGCTGCCATCTCCCTGCCAGTGACCATTATCCAGACTGTAGGTATAAGGAAGTGTCCCTCCTGTGATGTCCAGCATGATCTTTCCATCCATCGTGGTACTGCAGCTCACATCTTTTTTACGTACTTCCGCAATGCTCACCGGCGAAGGCTCTACCACTTCTATTCTATCGAGTTGCTCAGCGCAGTTTTCTTCATCCTTCACCAACATGCTATAATTGCCCGGCGACAGTTTTTGGAAAGATGGCGTATAGGTAGCGCTAGTACTGCCATTGAAATAATAACGATAGGGCGGCGTACCGCCATCCGTTTCCAGTACGATGGTATTGTCGTTGTCGCCGTAACACGGCGAAGGTGTTACGGCGACTTTACTTTTCACTTCCTTTCCAATAATCGTAGCGCGTTTTGTTACGCTCACGCCATTCGGATGTGTTACCGTTACCTCGTAATCGCCGGGCGCCAGCCCTGTTATGCGTGAAGAGGTTTCTCCACCCGGGCTCCAGCGGATTGTACAATTGCTGGTAACCCCGGTAATGCTAACGCTTGCCTCACCGGTGCGTTCCCCTTTGCATGTATGTTTTAATGTGAGGGAAAGCTGTGGCGTTTCCAGTAGTGCAGCAGAAATATTATCTATCAATAGTGCTGAGCCATAAATACTTTTATCGCAGGGAATGGCCGGATCTGCCATGAAAGTGATAAACTTATAGTTGCGGGTGGGATGAAAAACAAAAGTATAGCGCTTCCAGTTGGTATGAAAGAAGGCCCCGGTACCCGACAATCTTTCTGCCGTATCGCTGGGAGCATTGCCACCATACACTGTAAGGTTTGCGTAACAGGCCAGGAAAGCGTATTCAGGAGCGTAGGCGAGATCCATTGATACTGTATAACTTTTACCGCCAATGAGCGGCACCTCCTGACTAATGGATTCCAGCCATGTGGGACCGCTGTGCAGCCCTATATAAGTTGCTCCATCCGAAGCGGGTTGTGTGATATTGAGGGCGCCCGGTTGTATATCGGGCGTGTTTCTTCCTCGCCAGGAAGGGGGCACTTTACCCTGCCCCGGGATTCCTTCCAGCGAAGGATTCTTCAGTAAAATATTCTGTGCGGTAAGGGGATGCAAGGCGCTCATAGTACAGAACAATACTGCTGCAAGGTGTTTACATACACCGTACATAATATCGGAATATTTCAACAGCAGTGGTTTCATAGTTAGAATGGTTTTGAGGATAGAAAGCCTTTTATCTTTCTCAGGATTAAACTGATTAGGATGATTACGCTGATTTTATCTTCTCAAAAACCTAATTGGAAAATAGGTTTCCTGCAAAGAAAAATAAAATCAGCGCAATCGTCCTAATGAACTTAGTCCTGCGGAGCATAAGCACGGGAAACGTTCACTTCTGCTGTATTCCCTGCAAATAATTCTTTTATACGATTTGTAACACCTGAAAGATCTGTTGTTGTGAGATTAGACCCGCTCGGCAGGCACAGTCCATTCTTAAACAGGTTTTCTGAAACACCATTTACATAGGCAGGCGCGTGCTCAAAAACCGGCTGCATGTGCATTGGTTTCCATAATGGCCTGGATTCAATATTTTCTTTCTCGAGTGCGAGACGTACCGTTTCACGGGTAATGCCATTGCTCAGCACCGGATCAATCAGGATGGTGGAAAGCCAGCGGTTACTGAAAAAACCGGTTGGTTCCGCCACCAGTGTAACACCTGGCAGATCTGATAACTGCTCTGCATAATGCTGGTAGTTGGCTCTCCTCTGGGACACTCTTACATCCAGCACCTCCATTTGTCCGCGACCGATAGCGGCGCAAACATTGCTCATCCGGTAGTTGTAACCGATGTGCGTGTGTTCATAATGCGGAGCAGGATCGCGGGCCTGTGTAGCCAGGAAGCGCGCTTTGCTGATGGCAGCTTCATCATTGCCTATCAGGGCCCCGCCACCGCTGGTGGTGATAATCTTATTGCCGTTAAAACTAAGAATCCCCAGCTTGCCGATGCTGCCGCATGGCTGTCCGTGATATAACGAACCCAATGCTTCCGCTGCATCTTCAATTACCGGGATCTCATAGCGATTGGCTATTTCCATAATTTCATTCATTTGTGCCGGCATGCCGTATAAATGAACAGGGATAATGGCTTTAGGCTTTCTACCTTTTGCGATCCTGTCATTCACGGCCTGCTCCAGCAACGCCGGGTCCATATTCCAGGTACTGGTTTCGCTGTCAACAAAAACGGGCGTTGCGCCCAGGTAAGCAATTGGATTGGCGGACGCAGAGAAGGTCATGCTCTGGCAAATCACTTCATCGCCGACACCCACACCCGCTAATATCAGGGCAAGGTGCAGCGCGCCCGTTCCGGAAGACAATGCCGCAGCATATGCAGTATGCGTATACTCCGCAAGATCTTTTTCAAACCCATCCACATAGGCGCCTAAAGGGGCGATCCAGTTGGAATCAAATACGTCTTTCACATACACCTGTTCATTTGCTCCCATATGAGGCGACGATAACCATATTTTTTTGTTCATAATGATAATTTTTTTGCGTTTATCTTTTACGTGCGGGGTTGCCCACCGCTACACTGTGATCAGGAATATCTTTGGTAACTACAGCACCGGCGCCGATTACAGCCCATTTGCCAATAGTAATACCAGGAATAACTACAGCGCCGGCGCCAACATGTGCGCCTTCTCCTACCCTTACATTTCCGCATAAGGCTACATTAGGAGAAATGTGAACGAAATCTTCGAGCACACAATCATGATCTACCGACGCATTGGTATTGATGATGCAATGCCTGCCAATCAACACATCAGCGTTAATGGTAGCACCGGCCATCACTACTGTTCCTTCTGCGATCATGGCAGTAACGGAGATATTGGCCCGCGGATGCAGGGCCATTCCGAAGCGGCCCGGCAGTTGTTCTGAAATGGTTTTCCGGGTCGAATTTTTACCTATGGAGATAATAATTTCCGGAGATGATAATGCGGGTGAATACGCCGTTACCGGGTACTGCCAGATCTGCTTTATATCCGGGTTGCTATCAAACAAACCGTCCACAGGGATTCCCCGGGATTGTAATATTTCGATAATCACTTTGGCGTGTCCGCCGGCGCCGAATAAATACATATCTGCTTATTTTAATTATTTCATCCATTGCCCATGAAACGCTCCATTGTAGCTGCACCGGCCGCGTTAATCCCTTCTGATTTAATTACTTTCTGTACGGTCATCCAGACTATTTTTATATCAAGTGCCAAACTGATATTATCTACATACCATACATCGTATTCAAATTTCTGCTCCCAGCTGATGGCATTCCGGCCATTCACCTGGGCCCAGCCTGTGATACCGGGGCGTACTTCATGACGGCGGTGCTGCGTGGCATTGTATAACGGAAGATAGTCTACCAGCAAAGGCCGGGGGCCTATCAGGCTCATATCTCCTTTCAATACATTGATCAGCTGGGGAATTTCATCGAGCGATGTTTTCCTCACAAATTTCCCCACGGGTGTGAGCCGGATTTCATCCGGCAGGAGCCGGCCATCTGCATCTTTCCGGTCGTTCATGGTTTTAAACTTGATAACACGGAATACACGGCCATTCTTTCCCGGCCTGGGCTGCAAAAAGAAAGGCTTACCATTATTGGCGATGGTCAGTAATACGATCAGCACTGCCAGTACCGGTGATAGTAATACCAGTGCCAGCAGTGCCGCGGAAATATCCACGAGTGGTTTAAATAGATTCCTGTACCAATGCATCGGTTGCTTTTATTTCTTTTGTTACTTTCTGCCTGATATAATTCAGATACCGGAGGGCCAGTACCTGCCGGTCGAAATTTTGTTTGGCGTACCGGAAGCCGCTCTCACCTTCGCGTTGCAGACGCTGTGCGTCCTGCAGGTAACTGCGGATCGTAATGTTATAGGCCGCTGTATTCTCCGGCTCCACATAACAACCTGCCCCGGCTGTTTCCACCAGCTCTCTTGATACGCCGTCGATGGCCATCAGGATGGGCTTTTTGCAGGCCATATAGTCAAAAGTTTTATTGGAGTAAACTGTTTTAAATGTGTCTACTCTTTTTAATACCGAAGCGCCCATTTCAGACGCCAGGATATATTTGAATACTTCTGCCTTTGGCACTGCATCCAGGAAACGCACGTTTGTTACCCCTCTTTCGGCGGCAAGTTGCTGCAGCCGGGGTTTCTCCATTCCCTGTCCTATCAGCAGGAATAACACCGGGGTATCTTCCAGCGCTTTGCCCGCATCCAGGATCTGTTCCAGGTGGTTGGCTACTCCGTGCGCTCCAACGTAAGTGATTACAAACTTTCCGTCCAGCTGATGTTGCCGGCGGAAAGCCTCGCTGTCAAAGGATTGCAGCAGGTGATCCGACAAAGAAAAATCTGCCGCATTCGGAATGAAGATCAGTTTCTGTTCCGACACTTTTTTCTTATCCCGCAGGGTATTATAAAACGCAGGCGTTAATACATTGATCAGGTCTGCTTTCCGGTAAATAAAATCCTCTACCCAATAGGCCAGTTTAATGACGAGCTTATTTTTCAGGACGCCGGTATCAATGGCAGATTCCGGCCAGAGATCCCGCACTTCAAATATCAGCGGCATCCGTTTCAACCTGGACAACAGGTAGCCGGAGAAGCCCACAAATAAAGGCGGAGAGGTAACCACTACCACGTCGAACTTGCCTTTAACTTTGAAGAGGCCGGCCCAGAGGGAGGAAAACATAAAAGAGAAATATCCCCACAGCCTGCCGAGAAAGTTAGCGTTATAAGACTCCGACACATGGCAACGCCATACGGTAACAGCGCCCTGTTGCTTCTTTACAAAGTATTTTCCTTTGTACTCATCTCTTTTTGCGGAACCGTTGTAATGCATCATGCCACCCAGCACTGTCACTTCTGCGCCCTGATCTGTCCAGGACTTCGTGATTTCATTCCACCGCGAGCCACCCGGATCATCTTCTTCTAAAAAGTATTGGTGTACTAATAAAATTTTCATGGATATTAAATTATGATCTCAGTAATAATGGTATCAGCATCCGAAGTAAATATGATGCTGCTGTTTTCTTCCTTCATGCCATAGAGAGATGAATACATACCCGGTTTACACAGCGGCTGCAAAATGGCGCCGCTGCTGTCTTCCGCTTTGGCAATTAATTTCTCCGGTGCGCTGGTATGCCACAACTGCCGCATTACCAGGTAAGGAGGTTTGTGTTGGATATGATCTTTCACTATCCATACCGGCGCATTCTTTTTCTTCCGCACCTGGCGGATGTGGACAATATCAGGTCCTACATGCTGAAATCCGCTCATGGCGCCTTCCCAGATATATTCATCTGTTGTTTCGTATAGTCTTGCGCGTGCGCACTGCGACCAGTTATACCAGATAAAGCGCGGCCCCTTCAGCATCTGGTCGTAGTTATCCAGCATAACGGTGTTATGCGAAGCGGTGCCCATGAAGTAACGCAACGTTTCTTCATCGGTATTATATTTATAACTGCCTGCATCCATCAGCAGGTTTTCGTTTTTATACCAGATATCCAGGTGCAGGTTATCCGCCTGCGAGGGCCTGTCCTGGTGATTTCCGCAACGCAGGAAGGTGAGCGTTTCCATCTCCCGGCAGATAAAATATCCACCCTCCGGAAACGAATACAGCGTTTGATCTTTTTCCAGTACAGTAGTTTCATATGCTGCCGGCTGCAATCCGTACCAGTATACGTCCTCGCTGATTTCCGGGAACTCCGCATCCATTTGCAGCAGCGTGGCAAGCGCCTGCAGCTGCGGACGGTAATCGCGGTAATGCTCGTTATTAAGACGGAAGAACAGCGCGCCGTCGTTGGCCCCATAGTTGGGTAACCAGCCGTTGCCATCATTCATGCATACACGCAGAAAGCGCAGCGACTTAGCCGCTTTTTCTTTCACATGCGGCGCAAAGGATTCCCCGTTGAGCGCCGACAAGCGCAATGCCCAGGTAAACAGCTGGATCACTACCCGGTGGTAGTTCATGGAAAACTGCAGGAAGGTGCCGTCGTCATATACCTGGTAAGCAATCTCTTCTTCAAACCATTTGCGTCCCTGCTCTTTCCAGGTAGCGGCGCCGGGCAATGTTGGATACAACAATCCGCCGAGATACAATGCTAGCGTTTCCGTGATCGCATGGTTATTACGCACAGCGATCCGCGAAAAATTGATGTTATGAAATACATGATGCAGTTGCCAGTAGATAGCGTACTGGATCTGGTCAAAAACTTCTTCGGTGAGTGCTGGCGAGTGCCGATAATAATATAAGGCGAAGGTCCAGTTCAGCACCCGCAAACTTATTTCCTGGCTGCATTTGTAGTGCGGACCACTGTTTACTTTATTGGCGCTGATCCACGACAGGATATCGCCAAACACCAGTGCGGCATTGTCTTTTCCGAAATGGTGATCATACCGGATAATATCGTACAGGTAAGCGAAACGGGCTTTCTCCCATACATACTTGATATCGCCGGCTTCTGCTGAATAATCGTTTACTTCCGTCCAGTGTTGTTCTCCATTATACATGAATCCCGAATCCGGGTTTTTCATCCAGGGGAAATTTTTGCCGAGCGATAAAGTAGCACCGTTGAAAAAAGTGAGCTTTCCTCCTTTGATCTGTTTAAAGCGCTCTGCCAGCGCTGGTTCCGGCTTCCGTACAGCAGTCACTTCTTCCCTGCTCTGGAAAAAGAACACCACTGGTTGCTTCTTCCACTCTTCCAATGACAGATAACGCTGAAATGCAGGCGCCTGGGGAAAGCGCTTTTTTAGGCGCCCGGTTCTGCGGTTCAACTCGTGAACAGAACGGAATGCCACATAGCGCCAACCCATATTCCTCACTACCTTCAATCCATTTATTACTGTATTCAAACTACTCATACCACTTCTGTCTGTTGCTGTTTTACAGCAAATATTTGTGTTAAATGTTCGGTAATCCTCTCTGATGTTTTACCGTCCCATAAAGCAGGGATGGCACCTTTCTTCCACTGGCCGGCAAATAATTTCTGCATAGCCGCCGCCAATGCCTTGGGATCAGTACCCAGTAATTCGTTGGTACCGGTGAGACATGTTTCCGGTCTTTCAGTAGAATCCCTCAATGTCATGCAGGGAACACCCATTACAGTGGTTTCCTCTGTAATGCCGCCGGAGTCGGTGATAACGGCCTTTGCATTTTCTACGAGGTAATTGAACTCCAGGTATCCCAGTGGTTCTACCAGGTGCAGACGCGGATGTGCCACTGCAATTTTTTCCAGGTTCTTAGCGGTACGTGGATGTACCGGGAAGATGACCGGCAATTGTTGGCTATGAATCATAATTTCATTGATCAGTAAAGCGAGGTTTTCTTCTTCATCCACATTCGCCGGGCGGTGCAGGGTCATTACCAGGTACTGCTGCGGCTGCAATCCTGCCTGTTGCCAGATAGCGGGCGGTGTAAAGCGGCTCCGCTGTTTCAGCAGGGTATCAATCATGGTATTTCCTACAAAAAGGATCTGCTCCGGTGATTTACCTTCTTTCTGAAGATTTGTATTTGCAATTACCGAGGTGGTAAAGAAGTAATCGGTGACAGCATCTGTTACCAGGCGGTTAATTTCTTCCGGCATAGTGATATCGCCGGAGCGGATGCCAGCTTCCACATGCGCTACTTTTATTTTCATTTTCTTGGCTACAATGGCGCAGGCAAGGGTAGAAGTAACGTCGCCTACCACCAGCAACAGATCGCAGGGGTGCGCCGTCAGTTCCTTTTCAAAGCGGATCATGATATTCGCCGTTTGTTCCGCCTGTGTACCGCCACCAGATTCCAGGTTTGCATCGGGCTCAGGGATACCCAGCTGCTCGAAAAACGACTGACTCATGTTTTTGTCGTAATGCTGCCCGGTATGCACCAGGCGGTAACTGATGTTATAACCCTCCTTTCGCTTTTCCTGAACGGCAGCGATGATAGGAGCTATTTTCATAAAATTAGGGCGCGCACCCGCGATGATGGTTAACTTCATATCGATATGGTTTTAATATGGTTTATCCCTGCGATCCCGGAGGCGCAGGGGATTTTTCAATCTGGTTTTTCATTTATGCGTGCGGGATACTTCGTTTATCCGGCACGTTTATTATGCTACTACTTTTTTATACAGTTCCAGTAATTCCTCTCCCCCATTGCGTAATGTGTGGCGTTTGTATGCGGTATTATCATGCCGCATTTTACCGATAGCGTCTGCAATATCCCATTCGTTCAACGCCACCAGCTGTGTGCCTGCAGGCCGGTTCACCACGTCAGTGGCCAGCACCTGTTTACCAAGAAACAAGGCTTCTTTCACCGATAAGGAGTCACCATCTGTAGTAGTGATCCTTAAAAACACATCCGACCTTTTCAGGATCTCGAAGAATGGATGTGGTTCGCTGATCAATAAAACATTGGCGGGTATTTCAAGTCCCTGTTGCTCCAGGAATGATTTATACCGGCCCGAAGCGTCTGAAATCACCAGCGCGTTGTCCTTCATTTTCCGGAAGATATTCACCAGCAGTGTTACCTGGTAGGTTTCATTACCGGCCTTGTCAATGGAAACAGTAGACGCATTAGTGGCATATATTCCTGCGTATTTCGCCTGCATCTCCCCCACCGCAGCCTGGATAGCCGCTGATAGTTCTTCAGGCTGCTGTGGCGGAATAAACGCGCCGATCATCTGTGTCCGTTTGTTCCATTTCCTGCCTTTTTCAAAGCTTTTCTGGTTCAATACAATGGGCATATAAGCGATCCTGAATGCAAGCTGATCCAGCAGGTTGTACAAAGTATTGTGCCTGCCGAGGTTTCCGTGCAAAGTAAAGAGCATCCTCTTACCAAATATTGTACCCAACAGCACAAAGCAGCAGCGGACTACCGGGTGATAAATATGAAAATGAATGAACCGGTGCTGCCTGATCTGCTTTAAAATATTGCCTTTGGTACTTCTACGGAAATCTGTAAACGTATACTCATATCCGTTATTATCCAGGAATTGTAATAGTCTTTGTATATGAATGGTCACACCACCAATAGGCGGCGGCATGGTAGCCAGTATTAACAATTTTGAGCGTTGCTTCATTCCAGTTCTTTTATAAGTTGAGTCCTTGCCTGATCGCCTGTTTGCGGGTTGTCCGCGTCGCTTAATACCCCGTTACATATTTTCATGGCCGCAGCTTTACCATATTTCTTAGCATAGGCATTCAGCAGCATATAATCTTCCACGCCCATCTTAAAAGCCTCCCATCTCCTGCTGGAAATTACCTGGCTGCCATTATCGTATACTACGGCAAAGTCGGCCGACTTACCATCGAAATCATCCCAGAGCGAGGTGGCTCCTGCCTCGTGCCCCGCATCTGCATACTGCCAGAATCCGATACCGGTAACGTCATCTGCATACGCTTTCCAGGCCATTAAGCGGTAATAGCCGTAGGGCGACAATGATTTGGTAGGCTTTTTTGTATCGTATAGCCATACCTGTTGGGCCGATAAATGTTGCTGGCGGTAAGCCTTCAGCACATTGCCGTTGTCATATAGCTGGAAGATATCCACCTGTCCGGATAAGCCGTTTAACACGGTGGCATTAGACACCGTAGCAAACAGTTTTGCATTTTTCCTTACCGACTTCACCCATGTGGCAAACTGCCTGTACACCGGCAATTGTGCCGGCTTAATTTCGTCAAAAGGATAGAGGTAAATATTGGATGCCGCGATGCCCTGTTGCTGTAAGGCAGCTACCATCGCATCATACCATGTTAAAAAAGATTGCTTCCAGGCATCGGATAAAAAACCCTCCTTCTTCCCGGAAAAATCAAGGAAGAGTAACACATTCTGAAATCCTTTTACGTAAGACAGGTTATTACGGAGCTTTTCATTTTTTACCAGTTCTATATTGGGCAACAAAATACCCGGATGAAACACAAAGGTATTTACATAGTGCGCCAGCAAATCCTGCCGGGCGCTTTCTTCACGTCCTTTAAAAAAAGTATCATTAAAGTAAGGCCATACATTTACATCTGGTTTGTATTGCCGGTAGGCAGATAAAGCGCCATTGCCGGCAGTAACGGTAAGCTGCCTGCTGGTATTGCCTGCACTCAATGTAAGTTTGCCCGCACCGCTTTCCACCGCCACTGCTTTCACCAACAACAGCCTCGACTCATTTCTGGCAAGGTTCATTGTTTCCCCGCTCTTTACTTCCATGAGTGCATCGGGCACTACTTTGAAATCGCGGCTTTTCACCGGCTTCGCCCAGTACACCTGGTAACGGACAGCTGGTGTGGAGGCCGTAAAAGTAACCTTCACACCGGTAGCAGCCGCTCTATTATTGATTAAGGAAAAAGCTGCATATTCAGAAACACCGGTCAGGGTTTGGATGGCAATATCTCCGTTGGCTGTTTGACCCGAACCCGCCAAACCGGAAGCCAGCGGCGTTAATGTTACACCACTTCCATCGGCAGGCGCCATACCTTTGGCAACCGGTGCACCCCCGCCCACGCTTTCAGCAGAAAAGCGCTTATTGATACTAGCTGTACGTTGCTCCTTTACAAATCCTTCCATCGCTGAAGAAGCCACCACCATCGATTTTTTGCCGGCGGCCTGCTTACCCGTAAACACCTGTATCTCATCTGTAAAAAAATAACTGCCATTGGGAACCACTATCAACCGTATATACTTACCCGTTATACCAATGTTCCGGAGCGACAATGGCACAATACGGTAGTACTCATCTTTCACGGGCGACTGCCCCATCATATCGCCTGCAAATGACCAGTTCTTCTGATCATTGCTTACAAACGCCAGCACGCTCAGGGGTAGCGTTACCTGGGCTTTTTGCCCCGTTACGGTATTGAGGTTAATACCCGTTACCGGTACCGGCTGCGGCAAAGTAATATCAATGGTGATCTTACCGGTGTTTTGCCAGCCCAATGTTCCGGGATCTTTCCAGAAAGAATTACCGGTAGTATATTTCCCGTCAGATAAAGAGGTTACCTGGCTTTGATCTTTCGTAAGACTATAATTTGGTGCGGGCATTACCTTGCATTGCCACCCGGAGATGGCCTGCCGGGAAACAGCGGGAAACTGTATCGTCAGCATCATGCAAAAAAGGAAAAATACTGATCTCACCATAGCAAAAAAATTTGTCACTTAATCAACGCATAAACAAATACCAACCCAAAGTAAAACAGGAGCGATGCTGCGATGAGCTGCTTGCGTTTTACTTTATCCAGTGATAAAAATCCACCTGCAAAAACAACATATATAACCGGGTATACCGACATAATCCTTCTCGTATCCGCATTGGAGCTGGCCCCGAGGATCAGCAGCGCTGCAATGATGAACAGGAAACGTAATTCCCTGATCTTAAAGAACGGATTACGCGGTTTAATAATAGCGGTATAAATAATAACCCCCCAAACCACAAACCAGAAAAGGGCCGCCAATGCCCAGGGAATGAAGAACGGGTTTTCCTCCAGCACTGCATAAAAAGGGAACGGCAGCGTTTGGGAAAACAATCCCACCACCACGTGCCGCACACCAAAAGGCAGTTTCAGCAGCAAGCTGCCAAATGAACCCAACCCGGCATTTGACATGGAGGAATCCAGGTAATTTTCACTGGTACTCTGAATAGTGTTAAAGCCCTGCTGCAGGTAAACCACCTGCGTTAACGCCGGCAATGCCAGCAGGATTAAGATGGGTATCTTAAACTTATTGAGTGTTTTGTTATTCCTGTCTGTTACCAGCAGATAGATATACGCCATTAAAAAAGAGGCGCTGAAAAAGCCATGCTCAGGCCGGAATAAATAGATCAGTACGGTAAGCAGGATGCCGTAAAAAATACCTGCAAGTCCCTGCCTGTTAATGATCAGCAGGAAATACAAACCAAACAGCAAACCAATGTGTACATCTCTCAGGTAAACAGCAGAAAAGAAAAAGTTATAAGACAGGAAAGCATATACGACCGTAAACTTTATGCTGAGTTCACGATTGATATAAGTTGATAAGATGCTGAACAGGATCACGGGGATAAGCGCCGAACAGAACACGATCTGTAATTTCTGCAATACCAGTGTATTATTATCAATGCCTTTGGCCAGGAAGCCCAGCACGCTGGAAAACCAGGCGAAGCCTTTCCAGTCGGCAGAGAAGAAATCATCCCGGTAATATGCTGTAATATCGCCCAACGTCCGCATGGACGCTACTTTATCGATGTAGGTATAAAACGTCACAGAATCCTTTGCATAAAAAATATCCCGGAAAGGATCCTGGATATAGATAGCATTCGTTACCAGCATAAAGATACCATACACCAGGAAGAACGAGAGGAAAAGCCGCATGCCTGTTTGCCTGCGGGCCGGTTCCTTAAACATAGCTGTTACAATCAGCATGCCGGCGCCCAGCAGGAGCATATTAAACAGGAAAGTGGCTACACTCACTGATACAATACCAGCAATACAAGCGAATATAAAATTCAGCAGGAGCAGTAAATTGGTATTGGCATTGCTATTCCTCATTCCTATCAGATATTAATAATTTTGCCGGCCATCGTTACATTTGAAAACTCCGATATGGCCCGTGTATAAGCAGTGGTTTGCAACCTGTTCCTCAGATCTGCATCTTTCAAAACAGTGACTACTTTATTGATGATTTCCTCTTTTGATACAGGATCTACCAGGTAACCGGTTACATCATTAACCACCGCCTCATTGGTTCCTCCCCGGTTGCCTGCAATCGCTGTTTTGCCGCAGGCTGCCGCCTCGAGGTATACCAATCCGAAAGACTCATAAAACTGGCTGGGAAGAATAAAGAGGTCGCAGACTGCAAAATAATCGGAGAGTATTTCGCGGGCAACGCCCCCGGTAAACAATACCTGTTTTTCCAGTTTCAGTTCCTTTACCTGTTGTTGTAATGAAGGGAGATAAATACCGCTGCCAGCAATAATGCACAGCAGATCCGGCACCGCTGCCACTATTTCAGGCAGGCTTTCAATGACCAGTTCCTGCCCTTTCTCTTTTACCAGGCGGGACGCGCTGAAAAGCACAGGGCGACCAGGATCTATACCCAGCCTGGCTTTGATGGCGCTTACCTGCTGCGGCGTACGCTGGTGGAAAATATCCGTATCAATTCCATGACGGATCAGCAGCAGCTTTTCCTTGAGTGCAGTTTTCGTCCACAACTCATATTCGGCTTCACTGACCACTACTATTTTCTTCTGCTGTTGCAGGAAGTTCAACATCCGTCGCTGCATGCCAAAAGCGCGCAACAGGAAGGATGGCTTTTCAAAAAAACTGGCTTTTTCACTGCCATGCAGCACCGACAAGGAGCAGGCCGACAAGTCCTTTAATGCCGGGTGGAACAGGGCGCCCATTTTTTTTGCACGGGCGTCGCTGAAAATGATGGTATCAAACGACTGTTCCTTTACTATCTTCTTCAGCTGACGGAAGAAAAGATAAAAATGAACATATTTCTTTTCGGGGATAGTATAACAGTGAATGCCATACGTTTTTTCGAATGATGCCAGGAAGGCTTCATTACGCGGCGTTTTATAGGTGAGCAGGCTCACCCGGTGCCCGTTTTTCACCAGTCCTATGGCCAGGTCGTGTGCATACACGCCCGCGCCCCCGATGATAGGCGGAAATTCGTAAGATATGATTAAAACATTTTTCATAGACCCCATTCGTTACAGATATACCCCTCTACATCCTTTCCCTCGTAAATCACTGCGGGGTTACCCATCACCAGCGAGTTAGCAGGAACATCCCTGTTTACATATGCCCCTGGTGCTATCATCACATTATCTCCGATATTAATTTTACCTACAATTATTGCATTCGAACCAATCCACACCCGGTTGCCTACCACCGGCACGCCCATAAGGCGGCCGCGGCTCGATTGGCCTATCACTACGCCGGGCGAAAGATTTACATTGTTCCCGAGTTGCGCATTCCCATTGATAACAATCGTACCGAAATGCCCGATATACAATCCATAACCCACTTTGGTGGTATGTGGTATCTGGAATCCATACTTATAAGAATAATGCCGGAGTATTAACCGCAGCAAAATTCTGAATGGAGCCGCAGCGCCTTTATGCAGCCTGAAAAAAAACATGTAACGGAATCCTTCTATTAAAAAGAAAGCCTTTACAAAGCTTTTTGCATCTGTTTTTCCGTGATACCGGTGTAAATCTGATTTAATCAATTGCCTGACTCTCATAAGCTACGGTTTTACATTATTGAGCATCAGATCATTAAATGTTCCACGGATCTTCCGGCTGTATTCCGTAGGCTGATTTCCTGGTAAAATATATTCCTGGTGAAAGGATTTTAACTTCTGCGAAATCAGGTAAGCCTTCACGGTGCATTGATGTTTCATGGCTAATATCAATGCGTGCATCCTGCCGGAATATACATCGGAAGCGGATTGGTACAGCTGCTTCAGGTCATTGACAGAAGACAGCCTCGCCACCGGCAACTCCAGGTGATAATTCAGTTTTATATAATTCCGGAAAGCAATTGTTTCAGCCGCGTCGGTGATGGTGGTATAAAACAGCTCTACCGATAATCCTGCATCCAGGTATCCTTTTACCACTGCAAACCATTCTTCATAGTAATCTGCATTGGTTTTACCGGGCTGATTATATTTCGCAAACACCTCGTTAAAACTGGTAATTCCCACCAGTGCTTTCCTGTTCGTATTTTCTTCTTCAATCCTGTTCTTACCGCTGTAAAAAGCGATATCCGGCGTGAGCACTGCTTTGTGGCCAAACTTTTCAAACAGGGATGCTTTGGAATAGCTATCTCTTACCCAGATGAGGTCTGCCTTTGACAATGCTTTTGAGAAAAGGGACTGCTCTTTTGTATTGAAGGTAGTGCCCACTCCTACGCCAATGATATAAATTTTCGCACGGGTAAATTTCTTTACCAGGAGCGTCCACCAGTACATGGCAATTGCAAAACGGCTGGGATAGTCTTTCCCTGATGATTCAATCAGTTGTCCGCCGCCAATCACCACGATGTCGTAATTCCCTTTGCGTAATTTGGCGCGGATATGTTTATAGTTGATACCGATCCAGTATAAACCAGCCAGTTTCAACCTTGCTTTTTTGGCAAACGACAGCGCAGGCGGCGCTATAGCGCCTGTTCCTGCTTCCAGGTAATTATATGCCGGCATGCTGTTCATACCGGGGTTGGTGAAATAGGCAAAATCTGTACTGAAATCGCTATCCCGCAATAAACTGGTCATGCTTTCACGGATGGCCTGATCACCCAGATTATTGGAAAACCCTTCATTAATGATTAACGCCTTTTTCATATTTGTCTTCTTATCAATTTTCCGATCAATAATCGCTGATCTTTATTTAAACTTACAAACCAGGCAAAAGGAACACTGCCAATGCCGATTATGATGGCTGATACCATCAGCCCGCCCCAGGAACCAGGCAACATGAACTTCCTGCACCCCCACGATAATAACAGTACCCACACAAACAATCCACATCCACGCAAAATACTGGGGTAATAAAACCACGGTTTCTGTTCCAGGATCTTAGCAGCATAGGTGGGTGAGAAAATCAGGTTCTTCACCGTTAATAATACTGCCGATACGATGGCTACACTATAGATGCCCCAGTTAAAATATTTTATGACCAATATGCCTAATACCAGGTTCAGTATGCCACAGAAAAAGGACGTGAGTCCCGGTACTTTCACTTTGTTGTATACTGAATTGATAGACAGTATAGGCAATACCGACAGGTTAAAGATCAAATGACCGGTCAGCAGGATCATCAGCGGGTAAAAATGGGTGAACTTCTCACCTACCCACAACCGGAGGATCACATCCGAATAGGCAACGATAATGCCTATTGGAATAGCCAGTACCAGTCCCATTGCCACCACCGAATACTTTGAAAACTTCAGCAGGTTGCTGAAGTCTTTATCTGCATAATATTTATATACCACTGGTGTAAATATGGCTACAAATACCCCTGCAAATGAACGTAATAACGTATGCCATTGGGCTACTGTACTGAATTCACCGGTGGCTGTAGCTCCATAGTAATGATTCAGTAAAATGATGTCAATATTGATAAAGAGCAAGGTGCCTATCTGGTTAATCACCAGCCAGAAACTCATGGAGGCCACATATCTCACTATCTTCTTATCAAAACTGGCCATCCGCAATTTCAGGAAGGGAAATTTCCGGATGATCCAGATCAGCGCTGCCGCAAATGACACCAGTGAAGCCAGGAAGAAGGAAACCCCTATCAGGCTCAACTTTGCCGAAGTGTTCAGCAGTAAAAAGATCAGCGCTGTTCTTACCACTATTTCCAGGATGGCAATAATGCGCTGGATATAAATTTTATTCGACGCAAATGCCGGTACCAGGAAAAGTCCGCGGATAAAGGTGAGTACGAAAGAGGTGATAATGGCGATGAACACCCACCTCATTTCTCCCACGGCGTATCCGCGATAGCTGATAATGTTGTCTATTTTATACAAGAACCAGGCTATCAGCGGCAGGATGGCAACAATTAACAAGGTGGCTGAAATGATGGAGGAAGAATAGATGGCGTTTGAAGACGCATGATCATCCTTTCTCATTGCCAGTGTAAAGTTCCTTCCTACCGCCGCGTCAATAGCAATGGTAATGATAGACAAATATGAACTGAAAGAAGTAGCCAGTGCTATGATACCATAGCCATCCACACCAATCTTCGCAATATAAAAAGGTACTACTACCAGCCCCAGTAAAATATTTAAAACCAAAGCCAGAAAGTTAGTCCCTAAGTTTAGCGACATCTCATAGCTCATCCCTTTCGTTGACATCAAATATCAATTTCCAAATTATTCATATATGTTTCTGCGTTAACTGCTTTTAGAGCCTGCCGTCTACCAGGCTTCTATCTACACAAGCTTTGGTATCAAAAATGACCCCGTTGTTACGTCTGTACTTCAGGTAATCAAAGGTTAAAAACTCTTTATGTGCTACTGCCACGATGATAGCGTCGTATACAGCGCCTTTATCAATGGCGTTTAAGATTTTTATACCGTATTCTTCTTCCACTTCTGCGGGATCGGCCCACGGATCGTAGATATCTACATTCAGACCGAACTGTTTCAGTTCGTGATAAATATCCACCACGCGGGTATTACGTACATCCGGGCAGTTTTCCTTGAAGGTAATTCCCATGATGAGCGCTTTTGATCCTTTAATTTTGTGATCTTTATCGATCATCAGTTTCACTACCTTATTGGCTACGAAGTGACCGATGTGATCGTTTACACGGCGGCCGGACAGGATCACCTGCGGGTGATAGCCTACAGATTCTGCTTTGTGTGCGAGATAATAAGGGTCCACACCGATGCAGTGACCACCAACCAATCCTGGTTTGTATTTCAGGAAGTTCCATTTGGTGCCGGCGGCGTCAATAACGTCGTTGGTATCAATGCCTATTTTATCGAAGATCAGCGCCAGTTCGTTCACAAATGAAATGTTCACGTCGCGCTGTGCGTTTTCAATAGCTTTGGAAGCTTCGGCCACCTTCAGGCTTGGCGCCTTGTGGGTACCTGCTTCAATGATAGAACCATACAGGGCATCCACTTTATCTGCAATTTCAGGGGTAGAGCCGCTGGTTACTTTCTTGATCTTTGTGAGGGTGTTTACTTTATCACCCGGGTTGATCCTTTCCGGGGAGTATCCTACAAAGAAGTCGGTGTTATATTTCAGTCCGGATACTTTTTCCAATACCGGAACACAATCTTCTTCTGTACAACCTGGGTATACGGTAGACTCATAGATCACGAGGTCACCTTTTTTCAGGATGCTTCCCAGCATTTCAGATGCTTTGATAAGCGGGCGGAGATCCGGCGCCTTGAACGCATCTATCGGTGTGGGAACCGTTACAATAAACGTGTTATACTTTTTCAGATCTTCCACGTTGGAAGAGAAAGAAAGCCCAATGTCTGATTTTTTCCCGGCTTTCAATGCTATCACGGCGGTCAGATCTTCCATGTTAGCTTCCCTGGTACGGTCAGCGCCCGCAGCCAGCTCTTTTACTCTTTCCTTGTTGATATCAAATCCCAACACATCGTATTTTTTGCCAAATTCAATTGCTAACGGCAAACCAACATAGCCCAGGCCTATAACGGCAAGATGGATATTCTCAACGCTGTTGCTAATCTTAACCATAAAATATTTGTCTGTCTTTTATTTTTTTAAGTCTTTTAATACAGTCCTGCCATCCATCCAACTGATAAGTACAGGGTATATCCGGGGCCAAATGGCGATGCATACACGAATATACATAATATCGTAATGCTATTTCCCGTCCAGCACGGCCCGCTTTCTCCATTTCCCCAGGAAACGCTTACCGCCGGCGTCTTCATTGCCGTAACCGTAGCCGTATCCATACCCGTAGCCATAGCCATAGGCGCTCTTATTCTTCACATCGTTGATCACGATATTGATCCGGGGCAGTTTACGCTGCAGGTACAGGTCTTTGGAGATCTGCAGCTGCTGCTTGAAGGTAAAGCCGTGGCGAACCAGGTACAGGGTGGCATCCGCATAGCGGCCCAGTACCTGCGCATCTGTTACCAGCCCTATCGGGGCGGAGTCAATAACGATATAATCAAAGCGTTCATTCAGTTCTTTAAAGAGCGCTTCTGTCCTTTGCTGTAATAACAACTCGGTAGGGTTTGGCGGAATAGGACCGGAACTGATGATCCAGCAATTCTCATGAATCCCTGATGGCCTGATCAGCGCTTCCATAGAAGTTTTACCGATGGCGTAAGTGCTAAAGCCTTCATGGTTGGACAGGCTCAGTCGCTCCGCGATTTTAGGCTTGCGCAAATCCATTTCCATCAGCACTACCTTTTTCCCTGAAAGGGCCAGGATGGCCGCCAGGTTAGTAGACACAAAGGACTTGCCTTCTCCTCCCATACTGGAGGTAACAATCACCGCTTTATTACTGATATCAGACAATACAAACTGGAGATTGGTTCTTAAAGCACGGAACTGCTCTGCTACCGGCGTACGTGAATCGGCTTTGGTGACAATCATATTTGAGGAACTGTGACCAATTTCCGCCAGTACCGGCACTGGTGTGTTGCTGGTGATGTCTTGTTTATTGAGGATCCTTCTGCTTAACAGTTCCCTCATGTACAGGTATCCGGCCGGGAGTGCTACGCCCAGTACCAGTCCCAACAGGAGGATGAGGATGCGTTTTGGTTTGAAAGGCAGTGCATCGCTTTTGGCATCATCAATAATGCGGGCGATGGCCAGGTTAGAGGTTTTGGAAATCGCTGATTCTTCTCTTTTCTTCAGGAGAAACAGGTATAATTCCTGCTTGATGGCCTGTTGACGGGAGATATCCAGGAATACCCTTTCTTTGGCAGGCACCTGCCTGATCTTCTGATTGAGGGCGCCGGCGTTCTTTTGTTGTTCTTCGATGCCCACCTGGATACCTTTTTTCAGAGAAGCCAGGTTACTGAGCAGGTCGGAACGGATGCCTGCGAGCTGCTGGTCCATATTCACCACTACCGGGTTGGTGGTTGTGCTGGACATCAGCTGGCGTTCCCTGTCGAGCTGCAGGGTGTTGTAACGCTGTACCAATCCTACAAAGGTAGGGTCCTGTACAATGAGGGAAGAAGGCACTACCCTTTTATTGTTTTCGGTGTCGCGCATATATTGTTCCAGCGACTCTACCACGTTTAACTGTACCTGTTGTTCCAGCAGCTGTTTACGGGCATCGCCGGTACCTTCTACCAGTAATTTCGACTGTGATTCAATATCTGCCAGTTCATTATCCTGTTTGAACTGCTGTATATTTTTTTCTACCCCCGACAACTCCTGTGTTACAATAACGAGGCGGTTGTCGATAAAGGCGATGGTGCTGTCGGCGATACGGTTCTTGTCTTCCACACTCGCTTTCAGGTAGGTGGTGAGCAGGTTGTTCAGTACTTTTTCTCCTTTTTCAGGAATCCGTGCATCTAAACTCAGATCGATGGTACTTACCTGTTTATTGGGAATACGCACATCCAGCAGCAGCTGGTAATTAGCCGTAGTTTCATCTACAGACGCCACTTTGACGGTGTAAGCCGACCGGGTGAAAGGAAACGCTGTACGGGATATTTTTGCCACGCCTTCCTGGAGGTGAAGCGTATCATTCCAGGCAGCGGTACGTGTACCTTTTTTGCCGGACAATTCAAATTTATCATTCCCCAATGGCGAAATAACGTAGGAAGTTCTGTTAATGGTATCATTGAGGGAAAGCCATTGCAATGAAAAAGGAAGGTTACCGTATTGCTCGGATTCTTTCACCCTTCCATCCACAAAATAAGAGGTGTTCAGTTGCAGGTTGTTCACTACCTTCTGCATGAGGGTACGTGACTTTAATATTTCCACTTCATTGTCCACGCTGCTCTTATTGGAAAAAACTTCCAGCTGTTGCAATATCTCCTGACCGGGGATATCGCCACCTTTCTGGTCATCCTTCACCAGTACTTTAGCACTGATTTTATAACTTGGAGTGGCGTAGCGGAGGTACAACCACGCAGCAGACACACCCATTATTATAAAGATAATAAACAGGTACCAATGCCTCATCAGGGTATCCAGTATATAACGGGGGTTGATCCCGCCGTCTTTTTCCGGCTCCCTTGCCTCGTGCCCATTTAAATGAGCTGCGTGATTCGTAAAGATATGCTCTGGCATATTTTCTTATTAAAAAATTAAAAATTAATTCTCGACACCGCCACGATCAACAATGATAAAACAGATGCCAGGATTGAAATACGTTTTACCTGTGCAAAGTCCGTACTGGACACTTTCGATTTATTAGGTTCTACATATACTACATCTCCCTGATGCAGGTAAAAGTAAGGAGATGAAAAAATATTGCTCTGATTCAGATTCAGTCTTACAAATTCTTTCTTTCCATTGTTATCCCTGATCAGTAATACATTTTCTCTTTTTCCGTAGATAGTAAGATCGCCGGCTGCACCCAGTGCATCCAGTAAGGTTACTTTCTCATTGGGCATCACATAGGTAGATGGCTTGTTCACCTCTCCCAATACTGTGATCTTAAAATTGGCAAACCGTACGTTCACTACCGGATCTTTATAGTAGGTCGCCGCCTTTGTTTTGATCTCTTCTCTAACGCTGTCGGTTGTTTTGCCCTGCACCATTATTTTACCGATGAGTGGCAGTACCACGTAGCCGTCTTTATCTACCAGGTAGCCGCTTGCTGCTGCGGCAGCGGGTGCTGCAGCGGTATTACCACTTACCGGCACTGCTGCACCGGATTGATTCAGCATGGCAGTAGCCGTTGGATCAAGCGTTTGGATGGTTATCTGTAAAATATCATCTGCCTGGATTAACGGCGTTGAGTAAGTGGCCTGTTGTATTTCGTGTTGTTTGATAGTATCCGGTACATCTCTGAAATACGTAATGTTTTTTGGCGCCGAGCAGGAAGTGATAAATAACGTGACCACACCCGACAACACAATTAATAATCCTTTAAAATCTCTGATAGATCGCTCACACATATTGATTGCTCTTGTTTCCTATTTAGTAATGAATACCGGATGATCAGATGATCATCTTTCCCTTATCAAGTTCTTCATAAGCAGAATTTTTGCTGATGAACTCCGGTACCAGTTGTTTCATCCTCGCCACGGTTGGCGTGAGATAATGTTTCCTGGCGGATTCTATCAATTGATTCACTTGTTCATTCACCTCGGTAAAATCTGATGCGCGTACTTTGGCAATCATAATTTTTTCGTGGTAAGTGGGTAAGGTATTCTCGGCATTGTTCAGTAATTCTTCATACAGTTTTTCCCCGGGGCGCAACCCTGTGAAAACGATCTGTATATCTTTTCCGGGTTCTTTGCCGGACATACGGATCATTTTACGCGCCAGTTCCGCAATCTTCATGGGTTTACCCATATCAAACACGAATATTTCGCCTCCCTGTCCCATAGAACCGGCTTCCAGCACCAGCTGGCAGGCTTCGGGGATGGTCATGAAGTAACGTGTAATATCCGGATGAGTAACCGTTAGCGGACCACCTTTTTCCAACTGTTGTTTGAAACGTGGAATTACAGATCCGTTTGAGCCCAGTACATTGCCAAAACGGGTAGTGATAAAGCGTGTGGGAGGTGTACCATACACCGGTCCTATTTTCTGGTATTTTTCATTCAGGTGGTTGTTGAACGACTGGGAGAAGATTTCGGCAATACGTTTGGAAGCGCCCATTACGTTGGTAGGGTTCACCGCTTTATCCGTAGATACCATAACAAATTTCTCAGCGCCGTATTCCACGGCCAGTTCCGCCACTATTTTAGTACCCAGTACATTATTCACTACTGCAATGGAAGGATTCTTTTCCATCATGGGCACATGTTTGTAAGCAGCGGCATGATAAACGATCACCGGCGCATAGATTTCAAACAGTTGCTGCATCCGTACACGGTCGCATACATTGCCGATAAAAGGAATCACCGGAACCCCGCCGGCGGCTTCCGCCAGTTCCAGCTCCAGTTCGTGCAGCGGCGATTCTGCTTTATCACAGAGTATAACTACCGAAGGCTCATACTTTATTACCTGTCTTACAATTTCACTACCAATAGAACCGGCAGCTCCTGTAACCAGGATACTCTTTCCTTTCAGTTCTTTACTGAGCTGCATGTTTTTGATGTTGATAACAGATCTTTCAAGAAGATCTTCTATGTTGATATCCTTTAACTGGATACCGCTATCGGTGTTACCTTCTGTCCACTGGCTCACGGGAATGATTTTTTGTACACGTATATTTAATGCAATACATTCTTCTACGAGTTCATTGAGATGTGTCCTGTCCAGGTGATCTTCAGGAATCAGCAACAAAGTTGCCTTTGCCTGTTTTACGAGCTTATACAGCTCTCCTTTGCGGGAAGCATAAATGGGTAGCCCTTCCAGCGACTTACCGGCGTGTGCATTCGTGTCTGCCAGGAAAGCGGTGATACGGATATCCGAGTGCGGATCATCGCTGATAGCTTTCCGCAGCATGAGACTGGAATGTCCTGTATAATAAATCGCAGCACGGGTTCTGTTCACCGCGCGGAAATTATTATAATATTTGAAAATCCATTTCACCAGCAGGCGGTAGGACAACAACAGGAAGGAACTGATAAAGAAATTGATCAGGATCACAGACATTGGAAAAACAGCCTGTTCCGGATCCAGCACATAGCTGTAGCCGATGGCCAGATAGATACCACAGCTGATGATGTTTAATGCTGCAATACGCCCGATATCTGCGAGGCTTGTAAAACGGACGATTCCCCTGTAAGTGTGCAGCAGCAAAGATAACACGAGCGTAACAGCCCCGGTAAGTAATGCTATCTTCTCCAATGGATACAAAACAATAGCAGATGCATCAAAATTTAGTCTCAGGAGAAATGCTAAATTGATTGCGATGACAGAGCACCCCAGGTCTAACAATAAAATTAGCCATGACGGGGTAATCCATGATGAATTACGCACCATAGGTTCAATAATAAGATATGGTTATTAAATATAAGCTCGCCTGTTTAACTAAGGTCGCGCAAGTTTCAAGGTTTTCATAGAGGCGCTTAGTTAATGTACAGGACGGAGAATTAATTGATTACAATCTTTCTTTCGGTTTTCAAAGTTAGCGCAAGATAACTACTAAAAATGAAAAGTTCTGTTATGAAAAAGTAAACTGTTAAAAAAAATTTCACCGGCCTACTCTTTCTGAAAGATCAATAATACAAAGCGTTTCCGAACCGCTTTAACTAAGCGATTATGGCAACCATTTTCCCGGTGGGCTATCTGCTCAAACGCTGACCTGTTGGCACATTGCGACAAATAACTTCATCGGATAAACGAAAAATGCGGATCAGCCAATCATGCTGTCCATTTTGCATACTATTAAAGAAAACTTACCAGTGATGCTACATTGGTGGTGATGCACCTCGCTCTCTTGCTGTAACGACTTGTTCTGATGCCGCTCTAAAGTGTTAAATAGATGAAACATGGTCTTTCAATTTTTCTGGTTAACGCAGCTGCTAAAAATATGGCTATGCTAATATGGTTAAAAAAATCACTGCGCTATTTGTATTCGGTTCTTGCAACGCACGCAATTGAACAAACACCATACCAATTTCGGGGATCTATTTAATTTCCCGCCCCAAAGTTAATGAAGTATTTATTATACTGCTTCAATTGTTAAAAAATAACGAAAATATTCTGTAACGTGCTGTGCTATTAAAAAGATGAAGGATGTTTAATCCTTGAAATTTTGAGTCCATTTTTGATTGATGAATTGGCGTAAAGAAATCAGGTTATGTACACAATAGTCAGTATTACGCTGATATGGTCTGGGGTGGCTTGCAGAGAGCCTGTAACTAAGTGCAATAAAAACTAAAGATATTGAATATGAATAAACTATTGATAAGTCTATCCCTCCTTTTATTTTTATGTTCCTGCAGCTCATGGTATAAATCAGGACTGGGTACTAAACAGTATTCGGAAGAGAATGGAAATGAGTTTGAGGGCGTAAGACTAAAACGTATGGGTGGAGGCGACGACAATGCAATTGTAACAGGAAAAAGCATTTATGTACAATGAACTATCGGTAAAGAAGGTTACTCTTTCAAAAGGTGACAGCCTTGTGTTAAATTTTAAATTAACGCCATCTACAAAGCCTATAGAATAGAAAACAAGGCTTCTGATTTCAACCTCACCGGTAACCGGTGAGGCCGTTTTTTATGTAAAATAGCCGTATATACGTAAAAGATATTACCCGGCTGTAATAAATACCACCAAACTCTTCGCCCCATGTGCGCCCAGCACCAGCGATTGTTCGATATCTGCTGTTTTGGAAGGACCGGCAATAAATACCCCGAATCCGGTTTGCGGCGCACCGATTTTTTCATAAGCCTCGTGCATCGTAGGCAGAAGCCTGCCAGCAGGCAGTACAATGGCCAGATGCTGGCAGATGAAAGGCAATACCCTTACCGGTATTTCGGCTTCTGTGAGCCATATGGCGCCGTTTTCCGCTACTCCCCACTGACCGGGCACAACCGCCATATCCACATCTTCCAGCAGGTGCGGATCTTCGTTTATCCATGCACGTTGCTCATCCCCTACCCTGATAATACGCTGCAAGTGCGGATAATGCGCCGCCAGTAATGCAGGTATTTCACTTTCATCTTTTACCTCAAACAAACTGCCACCTAATCCTTCCAGTACTTTGCGGTAGGCGGCCAGCGTACCCGGCATATTACCGGATAACCCTTCCAGGGATGGCAATACGGATGCCTCCGGTTGATGTTGCTTCACAGCTGCTAATATCTGGTCCCTGCTGCTCATGATTTTTTATTTTTTTCGTACCACTGGGAGAAGGATTGCTTCGGTGGAGCCGGCATCTCTCTTTGTTTATACCAGGGATTTAAGCGGTTATTCACCATACCGGGAAATGCGCGCATTACCCATCGACCCATTTTGCCGGCCGTCCGGTAAACAGCGGGCGTAGATAATACGCCGCTCATTGCCTTCATGCCGGCTGTTTTTGCGGACGTAGTATAGCCTTCCTTTACCAATACCTGCCGCCACTTATACAGCTGCTGGTGAATATCTATTTTCACGGGGCATACATTGGAGCAGGACCCACATAGTGTGGACGCAAAAGGGAGGTCGGCATAATCCTTCATATCCAGGTTTGGCGCCAGGATAGCGCCAATAGGCCCCGCTACGGCGGTATGATAGCTATGGCCCCCGCTGCGGCGATATACCGGGCAGGTGTTCATACAGGCGCCACAACGGATACATTTCAATGAATTGCGGAAGTCTTCCCGCCCCAGCTGCCTGGAACGGCCATTATCCACCAGTACAATATGCAGCTCCTGGCCGGGCCGGGGCTGTCTGAAATGACTGGAATAGGTGGTAATGGGCTGCCCGGTAGCACTACGGGCCAAAAGGCGCAGGAACACGCCCAGGTGCTTACGCTGCGGGATTATTTTTTCGATGCCCATACAAGCAATATGTACATCTGCCAGGTGCGCGCCCATGTCGGCGTTTCCTTCATTGGTGCACACCACCATTTCACCGGTTTCCGCTACGGCGAAGTTCACGCCGGTGATAGCTGCTTTGGCCTGCAGGAATTCCTTCCGCAGGTGTTGCCTTGCGGCAGCGGTCAGGAATTGCGGGTCTGCATTCCCCGCGGGCGTACCCAGGTGTTCGTGAAACAGCTCTCCTATCTCTTCTTTCTTTTTATGAATACAGGGCAGTACAATATGACTGGGCGGCTCTTTGGCGAGCTGTACAATCCGTTCTCCCAGATCGGTATCGATTACTTCGATGCCATTTGCCATGAGATGAGGGTTCAGATGGCATTCTTCCGTGAGCATGGACTTACTTTTCACGAGATGACGTACCCCGTGTTTTTTCAGTATGCCTGTCACGATCTGATTATGCTCCTCTGCGTCCGCGGCCCAGTGAACGATGGCGCCATTCTGTGTTGCCTGTTGTTCAAACTGAACGAGATAATCGTGCAGGTTGCCCAGGGCGTTCAGCTTGATGGCGGAAGCGGTTTCTCTCAGCTGTTCCCATTCCGGGATGCTCCAGGCCATCTTATCTCTTTTGGCGCGTACCCACCAGAGGGTTTGGTCGTGCCAGTCCACCCGCGGCTCATCCCCGTTGAACTTATCTGCCAGCGTGGCGTGATCAGCTGTTTGCCTGTTCATGGATATTCTGATTGAGAATTTCTGCAATATGCATCACCTTTACACCGGCGTGCTGCCGGCGTAAAATGCCTTCCATGTGCATGAGGCAACTCACATCTGTTCCGGTGATTACCTCTGCGCCATGTTTAACGTGATCGGCTACACGATCTTTACCCATTTTTACGGATACTGCTTCTTCGGTAACACAGAACGTGCCTCCAAAGCCGCAGCACTCATCCTGCCGGTCCAGCGGTACCAGCTCCACGCCTTCCACCATGCGCAGCAACTGCTCCGGTTTGGAGAAAGGCGCCGCCACCAGCTCACTCATCTGTGCGAGGGCGAGGCCCCGTTGTCCGTGACAGCTCTGGTGCAGTCCTACTTTACAGGGGAAGCGGGCTCTCAGCTTTTCTACTTTGAGTACATCTGTGAGGAATTCCGTGAGTTCGTAGATCCGTTCACGTATGTGAGTGGCCGCTATTTCTGCTGCCGGATCGTGCAAATGATCTTTGATGTGTAATACGCAGCTACCGGAGGGGCCTACAATATAGTCGTAGTCAGCAAAGTTTTTAATGAACAGGCTATTGCACTGGTGCGTAAGATGTTCGTATCCTGAGTTGGCCATTGGCTGACCGCAGCAGGTTTGCCCCTGGGGGTATTCCACTTCACAACCCAGTTTCTGCAGCAGCTGCAGGGTGGCAATGCCTACCTGCGGGTAGAACTGGTCAATATAACATGGTATAAATAATGCTACTTTCACGGGTAAAGTAATTTAAATGATCATTGCTGACCCGCAAATTTAGCGGGCAATGCGACAGTAATCCTCCCTCTTTTTTACCGGTTACTGGCTTATTTTTCACTGATCCAAATTAAAGCAGTGTTTGGAGGTTGGCAACCCGGTCTGTCCTGTTGCGCGCCTTCGGCGCTTTTAAATTGTCTTGGAGCAGGATTACGCTGATTATACTGATTACCTTGATTTTATTTTTTGGGATTTTTTAAATGATTAAGGGAGATATAAGCGAATATCTCCCTTTTATCTCCCTTAATCCTTAAAAATCAAATATGATCAAATCTGATAAATCATTATAATCAGCGTAATCCTGCTCCAAGACAATTTAAAAGCGCCGAAGGCGCGCTAATCGTTCATGATCTGTTCTTCCTGTTTCTTTTTGAGATACCATTGTACCACGCGGATTTCCGCGAAGGTAGCGGCATCGCCTACTCTTTCCTTGATAGGGCCTGCGGCGGTGGCGCCTAATTCGCCAATATGCCTGAGGATAAGGCGCATGGTGCCTTCTGTAACAAAACGGTTGATGTCCATTTCACCGGCTTCCACGCATTGGGCCAGGTGGCTTTCAATGGTGCTGACGGCGAGCTGGCGCGCCGTGGCAATGTCGGGGATAGATTTACCGGCGAGATATAGTTCCAGTGTACCGCGACGGCTGCTGCCCTTTTCTACTTTGCCTTTGGCGGCTTTTTCCTTAGCAGCGGTAACAGGAGCGGCGGCAGCAGCGGCATCCGCATCTCTGAGTTTGGTGTAGTCTTTTAAGCCGGTGGTGAAGTCCAGGTCGGCGTAGGATACTTCCCAAACGTGCCGCAGTTTGTTCCAGCAATCGGCTTCGAGGGCCATGAGCTGGAGGAGATATTTTTTCGACTTTGCTTTTTTTACATCAGCGATGTGTGTTTGCAAAGGCTGGATGAGATCTTCATAAATGCTTTGGGTAAAATAGCCGATAGCTTTATTTACCCGTTGTTTTAACTGTTCCATTTCCCCTGTTTGCACGGCGGTATCCAGCAGTTGGTGTAGCTGTGTCACAAACCTGGCGGCTACTTCCTGTTGCTGTTCTGCTTTGGCAGACAGGGAGCGGCTTAGTTTAATGGAGGCGTCGAAGTCGGGGAGTTTTTTATCCTGGATCCATACGGCGTGGCTGCGGATGGTAGCCTGCATACGGTACCAGTCGAACAGTTGCAGCAGGGACGTGGCCTGGAACTTCTTCTTTTCCATTTCCAGCAGCACTACCAGTTCATTGGCTTCGTTCTCTTTTTCTGCAAATTCAATTACCTGGCGGTCTGTTCTGATGCTGCCGTGCCCGATGCGGGAATGCAGTACCAATCCATCCAGTGAGGTACAGCGGCTCAGTGCCACGTATACCTGTCCGGGTGCGAAGGCGTATCCTGCGTCGATGATGGCGCGTTCAAAGGTAAGGCCCTGGCTTTTGTGGATGGTGATGGCCCATGCGAGGCGTACCGGGAACTGGGTAAAGCTGCCTATTTCTTCTTCTTCGATGCTGTTCTCGTCCTGGTTATAGGAATAGCGGATGTTTCGCCAGGTTTCCTTTCCCAGTTTAAGTTCTTCATGGGAGCCTGCGAGCACCAACATAATTTCCTCGTCGTTGATTTCCTTTACGGTAGCGATTTTGCCGTTGTAGTAACGGCGGGGTTGCGCCAGGTCGTTTTTGAGGAACATTACCTGTGCGCCTACCTTTAGTTGCAGCAACAGTTCTGTAGGCAGGGCCTTGTCGCTGAAATCCCCTTCTATCTTTCCTTCAAAGCGATATACTTTTCCGGGCATATCTGCCAGGCGCCTGGCATTGATTTCATCGGCCTTCCGGTTATGGGTAGTGAGTACGATGTACTCTTCATCTTCTCCCTTAAAATTCGGCTGATAATGTTCATTCAGCAACTGCAGGTCTTCGTGCAGTACTTCATTATTGCGGATCCGGTTCAGCACATCAATAAAGTGCTGTTCATTTTGCCGGTAAATTTTCTTCAGTTCAATATACAGTGGCGGCGCCTGTTCTATTACTTTGGCTGCAAAGAAAAAGGTGCTGTTGTAATATTCGGAGAGCATGCGCCATTCCGCATCCGGCACCACGGGCGGGAGCTGGTACAGATCCCCGATAAACAATACCTGTACGCCGCCGAAAGGCAGCAGTGGTTTATTGCGGAAATGGCGGAGGATAACGTCGATAGCATCCAGCATATCGCAGCGCACCATACTTACCTCATCGATGATGAGTAGTTCCATTTCCTGCAGCAATACTTTTTTATCGTTGGTAAAACGAATATTGCGGAACAGGCCGTGTTTATCTGTACTGCTGATTTCATCCATTCCAAACCCTCTTTTAGTGCCGGGGATAAAAGGTCCGAAGGGCAACTGAAAAAAAGAGTGCATAGTAACACCACCGGCGTTGATAGCGGCTACTCCTGTAGGCGCTACTACTACCGTGTTTTTACGCGTATGTTCTTTGATATACTTCAGGAACGTAGTTTTCCCTGTACCGGCTTTACCGGTAAGGAAAATATGACGGTGTGTATGATTTATGAAATCTGCCGCCAGGTGAAAGATAGTATTTGTATTATCCGGTTGGGGCATTTGCTGTTAAATTGAAAGGGCGAATATACAGAAAAAGTGGCGAAAACAGCTGTATATCCGTTTGGTGATGTGATTGCAGAATGCCGGAAACCGGACAATGACGTAGTAACGGCTACGCTTACACGAAATAAACGCACGGGAGCCGGTGGGCGCCGGCCCGATTTGTATGGAGAAGTGATTGCAGCGGCGCATACGCCCATACAAAAGGTGTGGCTACAGGAAAAGGCGTAAATGCGCTATGGCAGCAGTGGCATATAAAGGCGCTGCTGATACTACATTCCTGCCGGCAGTGCAGGAACATGATAATTTAAACTAAATTGTAATACAAATAAAAAAACGCGATTGGTTGCGGGTTTTAGCCGACTGGCCTTAAATAAAACCGGGAAATCCGGCTGGCCGGTTATCTTTGCAACTCCTGACATATGTTTACAGAGCTTTAAGATAACCCGTTTTTTAGCTTCTTGTATAAAGGAACCGTTCCCTTGTGGAGCGGTTTTTTGTTTCCCGGAACGGGGATGTGCAGCGCCTTCGGCGCTTTTAAATTGTCCTGGAACACTGATTACGCTGATTATACTGATTTGTCTGATTTGATTATTTCAGTCAGAGATGGAGGCCATTATTGCGGGAGTTGGATATAACATGGCTATTACAGGGATATTACCTGGCGATGGGATAGGAAATACAGTGGAGTTGGGGATTACATGGAGAGAAGGTGGAGTTCACGTGGAGGGGACGTGGACTTGATCGGGAAACGTACTGCCAGTAGGGGTTCCGGCGGTTTTTATTTTCCCGGTTAGGGCGGGTACCACGTGCATGATATCGGCGGCAGTGAAGCGGCGGCTGGCCAGGTTAGCCTTGTTAGCGGATGTATTTATTTGTAATACGTGCAGCAATGTGCCGTGGCCACTGAGGCGTGTATCCAGTGCTGCGCCATGAAAGGGCTTACTTAAATCGATGGTGACCACCTTTGCGCGGCTGCTGATGATGCGCCGTTGCATAAAGCTGATGCGGACGGCAATAGCGGTGATATGGAGGTGTGTGGCATTGCCCTGGGGAAGCAGCTCCTGTGCAGGAATATTCCAGGTTCCGGCGGGTGTTAGTACCGGTTGCCTGCTAAAAAACCGTTCCACCGCGGTATGCCTGTTGAACCGGAAGCCCTGCAGCTCCTGCAGGCCGTTTTTCCCGGCCCGGATCAGTGCTTTGTTGAGGCGGTTCACGCAGGTATCGTCCGGCGTAATATCCAGCAGCGGGCCAATGGCATGCCGGATCAGCTTCGCCTTTGTGCTGGCAATGCCGAACTCCCGGGCAGACTGCCTGGTAGCGCCGGTTTGCCGCACTGATTGCGCCATTGCGCGGATAAAGTAAATTCCATTTCTCCGGTAACCTACCTGGTTTTCCAGCTTACCGGTAAAAAGGACGATCCCTGTTTGTTTTGCCATTGTTTGATAAATCTGTTTCCTTAAAATTACGAAAACAGGCTGGCCGGAGAGCCACGAAGAAGAGACTGAACAAAATGAACAGCGCGTGGAATTTCATGCATAAAAAAACCGCCCTGGCAAAGCCAGCGCGGTTTATAACGAACTATTATAAAATAAATTATGCCAGTCTTACGTTAACAGCATTCGGGCCTTTTCTACCTTCTTCCACGTCAAAAACTACGCGGTCATTTTCGCCGATGCTTTCTTTGATACCAGATACGTGAACAAAAATTTCTTGTCCTGAACCTTCGATTTTAATGAATCCAAAACCTTTAGCTTCATTAAAAAATTTTACTACACCTGTTTGCATTATATTTAATATTTAATTGTGAACGTGTTCTCGCCATTATTACAGCAGGCGGCTACCTGGGCAACTAGAAGAAAGACTGTAAGAAAAAGCTGAATGTGAAGAGGTGATCTACCAACAGAATTGAAATACATTATCCTTAAGAAGCGGTACGAAGATAGGTGATTTCCTGAATACAACCCTAATTTATTTTAAACTTTTTCTTCGCCACTATGGCCTGCTGGCTCATAATTCCATATTAAAATATATTTTCGCATTCTATATGAAACATCCTGACGCATGGCGAATTAAAGCCATATTAACCGGTTCTGCCGGTAATCTTGTAGAATGGTATGATTGGTACATTTACGCCACGTTTTCACTCTATTTTGCGCCTGTCTTCTTTCCGAAGGGCAGTTACACCGCCCAGTTACTCAATACAGCAGCCATATTTGCGGTGGGTTTCCTGATGCGGCCCATCGGCGGCTGGATGTTTGGCCGCATTGCCGACAAACAGGGGCGTAAAGCCTCCATGACGCTGTCGGTACTCCTGATGTCGCTGGGTTCCCTGCTCATTGCATTTACGCCCTCCTATAACAGCATTGGCCTGGCGGCGCCCGCGCTGCTGCTGATAGCGCGCCTGTTACAGGGGCTCAGTGTAGGCGGCGAATACGGCACTTCCGCCACCTACCTCAGCGAGGTGGCTACGAGAGACCTGCGGGGTTTTTATTCCAGTTTTCAGTATGTAACGCTGATAGGCGGGCAGCTGGTGGCACTTGGTGTACAGATGCTGCTGCAGAAGATATTCCTTACACCCGCCCAGCTGCACGAATGGGGATGGCGTATCCCGTTTGTGATTGGCGCTGCGCTGGCATTTTTTGCGCTCTACCTGCGCCGGCATATGCAGGAATCCACTTCTTTCGAAAAAATAAAAGCAACAAAAGATAAAGGTTCCCTGAAGCTGTTGTTTAAAAAGCATCCCAGGGCCGTGATGACGGTAGTGGGATTAACAATGGGCGGCACGCTGGCCTTCTATACCTATACCACTTACATGCAGAAGTTCCTGGTAAATACCGTGCATCTGACCATAGAACATGCCACTACCCTCACCTTCTTCCTCATGCTCATCTTCGCCATTCTGCAACCGCTCTTTGGCTGGATTTCAGACATCTATGGCCGGAAGCCTTTGCTGATCGGGTTTGGTGTGTTAGGGACAGTATTTACCGTTCCAATCTTAACGGGCATCAGTCATGCTGCCTCCGAATGGACGGCCTTCTGGCTTATTTTAATGGCGCTGCTGATTGTAAGCGGTTATACCTCCATCAATGCCGTGGTAAAAGCGGAAATGTTCCCCGCAGAAGTGCGGGCACTGGGTGTTGGATTCCCCTATGCCATTACGGTGGCGCTTTTTGGCGGCACCGCAGAACCTATTGCGCTTTATTTTAAAAAGATCGGGTACGAACCGCTGTACTATTGGTATGTAACCATCTGCATCTTTACTTCGCTGCTGGTATACGCCACTTCGCGGGATACTAAAAAGACGTCTTTGCTTGATAGGGATGCGTAATTTCCCTGACAGAGCCATCGGCATTACCGATGATCAACCGGGTAGCGTAGTGGAGAAATAATCCATTTTCCACTACGCCGGGAATATTATTCAGCTGTGTATGCAGCGCTGCCGCATTATGTATTTTCTGATAATGACAATCGAGGATATAGTTGCCATTGTCCGTTACAAAACGGTTGTTATCTTTTAAACGTAAAACGGGATGCGCTCCCAGCGCCGCCAGTAGTTTGAAGGTAAGCTCCCATCCAAAGGTGGTTACTTCTACCGGCAAAGGAAATTTGCCCAGGTGTTTCACGAATTTACTCTCGTCTATCACCACCAGCATTTCTTTGGATGCTGCCGCAATAATTTTTTCCCGCAGCAATGCGCCGCCGCCGCCTTTGATCAGTTGCAGCTGCGCATCGGCTTCATCTGCCCCATCTATATCAATATCTATCTTCCCAATCTGTTCAAAATCCACCAGGGGAATCTGTTGCGCTATGGCCAGCTGCTCCGACTGAGCGGAAGTAGCCACCGCCTTTATATCAAGTCCCGATCTAACTAACTCGCCTATACGCAGAATAGTATAATACGCTGTGCTGCCTGTACCTAAACCAACGATCATACCAGGCTTAATATATTCAGCAGCTTTTTCGCCTGCTGCTTTTTTACCGATATCTGTTTGCATGGAACAAATATAACTATTAGCTGTTAGCTAACGATATCTTGCGGGAGAAAATGCAGCAATATCCATACTGGTATCGGAACCATTGGCCAGTTCCGCCAACAGCTTACCGGTAGCGGGTCCCAGGCTGAGGCCCATCATAGCATGACCAGTACCCATCAGCAAATTGGTGTGGGTGGGTGCATAACCGATATAGGGCAGGCCATCCGGTGAACAGGGGCGGCAACCGCTCCATACCTGTTTTTTGTCTGGTATTTGTATAGGGAGATTGGTGAAATAACGGTTCACTGAATCCACGATTCCGGCTACACGGTTCATATTTACCTGGTCGTTCACCGGCGCTATTTCCATTGTACCGCCATAACGCAAACGATTACCCATTGGCGTTAGTGCCACCCGTGCTTCGCAAAGGATTGCGGGGATATTTAAATTCACGGACGGGGCTTCCAGGGTAACTGAATAGCCTTTGCCCGGCATCATGGGGAGGCGTTCACCAGCCAGATGTGCTACAGCAGGGCTCCAGGAGCCGGTTGCCAGTACAAATACATCTGCGGAATGCGTTTCCTCCCCGGTTATTACGGCTGTTACTTTATTGCCGCTGGTTTTGATCTTTGTTACTTCGCGCTGTGGCAGGAACTTCACCTGTTTTTGTTCCAGGTATTGTTTCAGTTGCTGCATCAGGTCGTTGGGATAGAGATGGCTATCGCAGCGATAGTGTACGCCGCCTAATACATCCAGCTGTAGCTGTGGTTCCAGCGCCTGTAATGCGGCTTTATCCAGTACTGCAGCGTCCAGTCCCATTGTATTGGCCTGGGCGGCGAGGTGTGCTTCTTCTTCCGCCACCGCCGCTGTTTTATAGTACATGATGATGCCTTTGCGCTCCAGTCCGAAGTTAAACCCGGGCTGTTGCGCCAGCGACGTATACAACGAGCGGCTGAGTAAATTGATATCCCGCAAGGGCAGCGCGGAGGCTTCCACATGCTTTGCGGTAGCGCTTTTCATGAATTTGAGTCCCCAGCCGATGAGTTGTTTATTCAGCGAAGGTTTTACATAAAAGGGGCTTTTGCTGCTAAACATCCACCGGATTCCCTGTGAGATGATGCCCGGTGCGGCCAGTGGTACAAAATGACTGGGAACAATCATGCCCATGTTTCCATAGGAGCAGTTGTTACTGAAATCTCCTTTATCCAGTACGGTTACTTCCCAACCGCTTTCGTTCAGATAGTAAGCGGTACAAAGGCCGATAATTCCACCACCGATGACGATTGCTTTCATGTTTTAATAAGTTAGATCACCTGGAATCCGTGTACATACGGGTCGTCGTCGTCCAGTATAATAGTGTTATAGCCGGTTACCATTGCCCAGCCTTCAATACCCGGTACAATAGCGGGTTTCCCGCCGATGGTGGTTTCGGCCTCAATGGTGCCGGTGAATTGTGAGCCGATGATGCTTTCATGGATGAAGCGGTCGCCTGCTTTCAGCTTTCCTTTGGCGTGCCACTGTGCCATCCTTGCGGAGGTACCGGTGCCGCAGGGGGAGCGGTCGATGGCTTTATCGCCGTAAAACACGGCGTTACGCGCCGTTGCCTCCGGGCTGATAGTGGCGCCTGTCCACAGGATATGGCTTAGTCCTTTGATATGTTCATTTTCCGGATGTACAAAAGAATAATTTTCGTTTAGTCCTTTCCGTAATTCGCGGCTCCAGGATACCAGTTGATCGGCCGTATGATTTTCCAGTCCTTTGAAGTTTTCCTGCGGATCTACTATTGCGTAGAAGTTACCACCGTAAGCTACATCTACTTTCAGCAACCCGAGATCGGGGCACATCACTTCCAGGTTTTCCGCAGCGAGAAAAGATTTCACGTTGGTGAGCTTTACGGATTTCACTTTCTTCCCTTCCTTTACATAGCTCACCAGTACCAGTCCGGCTGGTGTTTCCAGTCGCAGCTGGCCGGGGACCTTTGGAATAATAAGCCCCTGTTCAATGGCGATAGTTACGGTACCGATGGTACCATGACCGCACATTGGCAGGCAGCCGCTGGTTTCAATATATAATACGCCGGTATCGTTCGCTTCATCAGTGGGCGGGTACAGGATGCTGCCGCTCATCATATCATGGCCGCGGGGCTCAAACATGAGCCCCTTACGGATCCAGTCGAACTCCTGCAGGAAATGCAGGCGTTTCTCCATCATGTTGTTTCCCTTCAGCACCGGGCCGCCGCCGGCCACCAGTCGAACCGGGTTGCCGCAGGTATGCGCATCTATACAAAAAAAAGTTTTGGTCGACATAAGCATTTAATATTTTAACGACTAACGGTGTCCCTTGTCAGCTGACCATCTATTTTCCGCCAGATGCCTATTGGGTTCTCATCTTTCAGCGCATCCGGAAGCAGGTGCTGTGGCCAGTCCTGGAAGCATAGCGGTCTTGCAAAACGTATGATCGCCGATGCGCCCACAGAGGTACTTCGTATATCCGTGGTAGCGGGGAAAGGGCCTCCGTGATGCATAGCGTAGCCAGGTTCCACACCGGTAGGCACATTATTCAAAATAACCCGGCCTGTTTTCTGACACAGTGCTTCCACTGCATCTGCGTAGGTTTCCAGGTCGGTATCTGTAGCCATCACCGTACCTGTTAACTGGCCATGTAAATGTAACAACAAGTTTAACAGTTCCGCATCATCTTTACACACTACCAGCAGGGACGCGGGTCCAAACACTTCCTGTTGCAGTTCCTCACTGGCTATAAAATCCGTTGCATCTACGCGGTAGAGCGCAGGCGATCCTTTGGTAGCTTCCTTTTCCTTCGGACCGGCATAGAGTGTTTGCACTCCTTTGCGGCGCGACAACTGATCCCTGTTTTCATAATAGTGATAACAGATACCGGGGTTGAGCATGGTTCCTGCGTTGATAGCAGCCATCTCTTTTTGCAATGCCGCCGCAAATTGCTCCGTAGCCTCGCCGGCCAAAGCTATCAGCAGGCCGGGGTTGGTGCAGAACTGCCCTGTACCCAGCGTGATGGATTGCGCATATTGTTGCGCCGTTTGCTGCGCTGATGCGGCCAGTTTGCCGGGTAACAGCAATACCGGGTTAATGCTGCCCATTTCCGCATACACGGGGATGGGTTCCGCCCTTTGGTTTACTGCATCAAAGATAGCCATGCCTGCTTTGAAGGAGCCTGTGAAGCCAATAGCTTTAATGCCGGGATGCTTTACGAGTTGCTGTCCCAATAAAGCGCCGGCGCCGTTCAGGCTGGAGAACACGCCATCGGGCATACCGCAGGATTGGGCGGCCTTTTGAATGGCAGTAGCCACCAGTTCGTTGGCGCCTAAATGTGATTCATGCGCCTTTACTATAACGGGGTTGCCTGCAGCCAGTGCGGAGGCCGTATCGCCTCCGGCAGTAGAAAATGCCAGCGGGAAATTGCTGGCAGGAAATACCAGCACGGGGCCCAGCGGCACCAGCATTTTTCGTATATCCGCCCGCGGTAGCGGGGTACGTTCCGGCTGGGCGGGGTCGATAATAGCTTCCACCCAGGAGCCTTCCCGCAGCACTGCTGCAAACAGGCGGAGTTGGTTAACCGTGCGCATACGTTCGCCGGTGATGCGGGCCAGGGGAAGTCCGGATTCCGCTACCGTTCTTTCCAGCAGCGGATCGCCGATGGCGAGTATTTCTGTGGCGATGGCTTCGAGGAATACTGCCCGTTGTTCCGGGGAAGTGTGGCGGTATGTTTTGAAGGCCGCGGCGGCTTTTAAAACCGCCAGGTTTACTTCCTCCGTTGTTGCGGTGACGAATATTTCCGGCAGCATGGCGTTGCTAACGGGATCGTATGCACGAAGTGTATCCGTTCCCGTTGCCGCCGCCGCGAAGCCTATGATATTTTTGCCTGTTATCATGCAGGGAGTTTTAAATAATCCGGTAGTTGCGGGCGTGCCGCCAGTGCTGTTGCAATTACTTTCTCTGCGTGGGCCAGTTCGGCGCCTTGCGGTATCAGTCGTGGCGCCCGTACATTTGTGCTGCCGATACCGGTAGCGGTAGCCGCCAGTTTAATATATTGTACCAGTTTAGGAACGATATCCAGTTCCAGCAATGGCATAAACCAGCGGTAAATAGCCAGTGCTTCCGCAATACGGCCTGCTTTGGCGAGGCGGTAAATGGCTACTGTTTCCTGCGGGAAAGCATCTACCAGTCCGGCTACCCAGCCATTGGCGCCTATCAGCATACATTCCAGCGCGAGCGTATCTACGCCGCAGAGGATACTGAAACGATCACCAAAGCGGTTGATCATGCGGGTTACGTTGGTGGTATCGCGGGTAGATTCTTTCACTGCCTGGATGTTTGGCGCTTTCGACAATTCTTCAAACATATCCAGCGTTACGAGAATTTTATAATCCACCGGGTTGTTGTAGATCATAATCGGTAAAGAAGTGCTGCCCGCAATGGCGAGGAAGTAAGCCACTGTTTCGCGGTCGTCTGCCTTATAGCGCATGGGAGGCAGGAGCATGAGGCCTGCTGCACCGGCTTCTTCTGCGGCTTTAGCGCAGGCGATGGCCGCTGTAGTAGTTTGTTCCGCAATATTCATAACTACCGGTACCTTACCGGCCAGAAAAGCCACTGCATGCTTCACGAGCGCATACTTTTCTTCGTTCAGTAAACTACTGGCTTCTCCCAGCGAGCCGCCAAGGATAATACCATTAACGCCTGCATCGATCTGTGCCTGCAGGTTTTTGTCGAACATCTCATAATCAATATGATCATCCGCAGTAAAAGGGGTGAGCAGTGCGGGAAATACGCCTTGCCAGTTAATTGCTGCCATTTTTCCTATCTTTTTTATGTCAACAAAAATAGCCGGAGAGGCCCGATAGCACGCTGCTGTAATTAATCAATACTGCGCAGATTTTAACCGAAAAAACCCATCTTCCACCGATATTTAAAAAATATCCGCATATTATCACCATACCTATTTTTTTGGAATTCTAGCTTAAGTCTGCTAATTTTTGCCCTGAATAAACCGTAAAATATTGAAAGCACCTATCATACTGGCCCTCACAGCGCTTTTACCCGGTATTGGGCTGAAAGCGCAGGATTCAACGGCCATCAAAGCCATTAACCCGGCAGATTTCGCCCGGCACATCAGCGTACTTGCATCCGACGCTTTTGAGGGCCGTAAACCCTTTACCCGTGGAGAAGACAGTTCCATTCAATACCTGGCTGCACAATTTAAGCAGCTGGGATTAAAGCCTGGCAATGGCAACAGCTATTTCCAGGAAGTGCCGATGGTGTCTATCGGTTCCAAACCCGCCGGCAACCTGGTCATAAAAGGCGCCAGCGGCGAAGTATCGCTGCAGTACCTCGAAGACTTTGTAGCCGCCACCCGCCGCGTACAGGAGCAGGTAACCATCCCCACCAGTGAACTGGTGTTTGCCGGCTATGGCATTGTAGCGCCTGAATATAACTGGAACGATTATAAGGGGCTGGATGTAAAAGGCAAAACCGTGATCGTCATGATCAACGACCCCGGCTTCGCCGACAGCACCCTGTTTAAAGGCCGCATCATGAGCTACTACGGCCGCTGGACCTATAAATTTGAAGAGGCATCGCGGCAGGGCGCCACCGGCGTGATCATCATTCATGAAACTGCCGCCGCCAGCTATCCGTGGAAGGTAGTGCGCAGTGGCTGGTCCAACTCCAAGCTGCACCTGCAAACCGCTAATAATAATATGCCTCGTACCGCACTGGAAGGATGGATCACACTGGACGCTGCCAAAAAGATTTTCCAGCTGGCCGGCGTATCGCCCGATATTATGCAGCAAGCCAGGACAAAAGGTTTCAAGCCAGTAGACCTCCGCTTAAACACCTCTCTCGTTATAAATAATACTATCAAAAAATCTACTTCCCATAATGTGCTGGCAATACTACCGGGCGCTAAACGTCCGCAGGAATGCGTAGTATATTCGGCCCACTGGGATCATTTTGGTATAGGCGAGCCCGTTAAAGGAGACTCCATATACAACGGCGCCGTAGACAATGCCACCGGCACCGCAGGACTGCTGGAACTGGCTACCGCCTTCACTAAGCTGCCGCAGCCACCGGCCCGCACCCTCCTGTTCCTTTCCGTTACCGGCGAGGAACAAGGGCTGCTGGGATCGGAATACTACGCCGCACATCCCGTGTTCCCGATGGAGAAAACCGTAGCAGATATCAATCTTGATGTACTCAATACGTTTGGCCGTACCCGTGATATCACTGTTATTGGCTTCGGCCAATCCGAACTGGATGAATACGCGCTGCGCGCCGCTCAAAAGCAAGGCCGTATTACCGTTCCTGAAGCCAATCCTGAAGGGGGCTGGTTTTTCCGCTCCGACCATTTCAACTTTGCAAAAAAGGGTGTGCCGGGATTGTATATCGGTCCGGGTAATGACGCCATAGGGCATGAAGCCGGCTGGGGAAAAGAACAGACCGCTGCGTATAACCGTTTGCGTTACCACTCCCCCGCCGATAAATTTGACGCCGCCACCTGGAACATGGACGGCATGGTAGAAGATATCCGCCTCTTATTCGACGTGGGCTATCACCTCAGCAATGAAAGCAGTTTCCCTGCATGGAAGAAAGGCTCAGAGTTTAAAGCATACAGAAAATAACTACAGACATGGTTTTATTCGGATTGATAATGATAGGTCTTATCCTGTTCCTGTACTTCCAGAATATGTACAGTCGCAGGAAAGGGAAGAAAACGGCGGTACCGGAAGGGTACCAATCGTTGTTAGAAGAACATGTACGCTACTACCGGCAGCTGCAACCCGCAGAAAAAACGCGCTTTGAATTCATGCTGCAACGCTTCCTCAAAAGAACCAGCATAGAAGGCGTAGGCACCGAAGTAGCACCGCTGGACCGCGTGCTGGTAGCCGCCAGCGCCATCATCCCCATCTTTGGATTCAAAGACTGGGAATATTTCAATCTTACCAACGTAATCCTTTACCCCGATACCTTCGACGAAACCTACCAGTATGAAGGCAATCGCCGTAACATCCTCGGCATGGTAGGCACCGGCACACTGAACGGACAAATGATCCTCTCCCGCTCCGCCCTGCGGGAAGGGTTCTCCAATGTAACCGATAAAAACAATACCGCCATTCATGAATTTGTACACCTCCTCGATAAAACCGACGGCTCCATAGATGGCTTCCCCAGTAAATTACTGGATCATAGCTACAGCATCCCGTGGATGAAACTGGTGCATCAAACGATTCAACAGATCTCAGACGGGCATACGGATATTAATCCTTATGGCGCCATGAATGAAGCGGAGTTTTTTGCGGTGATATCGGAGTACTTTTTTGAGCGGCCGGATTTGCTGGCGGAGAAGCACCCGGAGTTGTATGGGATGCTGGTGAAGATATTCAGGCAGGACCCGGTTGGGAAGGGGTGAGGAGGGATTGAAGGAAAAGCCGCAGGAAAATATCTGCGGCTTTTCTGCCTCTATACTCCAATTAATTCAATTAAATTAAAGTCCATAATCTTATCTAATTGATATTGCTCGTCTATTATAGATGGAATAAAATATTCTTTATCCAATAAATCCCTTATGTCTTTTAACTTATTATCATTAAAAATGAATATATTTCTTTGATCGACTTTATAACGTGTTCCATCTTCCTTTATAGTTGAAATGCCATTCCTATTACAATATGCGGCTACTATTAATCTTTCAAAAATACTTTCAAAATCAACTTTATTATTATTGAACAAATAACTTGAATCATTCCAAATAATAAATCTCCCCTCTGGCTCTGTTTCAAAATTTAGCAACAGGTCATAAAGTGCATCCAATCTTGGGCCCAACTGGTAACTTACTGGCAAGCTTAAATTCACCTGATAAATAAAAGTCTTTAAATTATTAATGGCATTTCCGTATAATGGAACAACCTCGTTAGCGCCCTTTCGAATCAAATATTGAGTATAGTTTGTTATAAACCAAATTAACTTATCTTGGTTATTTTCAAACAAAATAAAGTCATTAAAATAATTATTATTCATTAATAAATCATGCCACTTAGAAACTGGCTCATTCACATTTATTTTAAGTTGTTTAATGCTCATATTATTAGTTAATGATAATCTTGTATACTGTGAATAAATATTTCATCTTCAGTGGATTGAAAAACTATACGAAGCGCCCCTCTACCTCTTCCACTCCCTTTAACATCAATCGCGTTAAAACCTTTTAAATTTCCCGTTAAAATGTGTTGATTTCCTCCCGCCTTCCCATGTCGAATTAGCTCCAGTGCTTCTTCAACACTTTTTCTTGCTGAAGGGCCCAATTTATCCAAAACCTTTATTGCATCACCAGACTCGACTATTGTTCTTCCTATTTTAGAAAATTTCATAGCCTTGATCGTTCCCAACACATTTCTAATTTTCCATAAATTCTTGCCAAGGTTAACCCCTCCCACATCGACATAATCAGGAGGCATCCCTGCAATATATCTAGTAGCCAAATCAGACGTTATATAACCTGCCCGGTTAACAACGTGCCCTCCCCTCTGCCGTTGGCCTCCAAAATATTCTTCCATGGGACTTCTGGAAGGTCCTGCTTTATACCCAATCCCAAAGGTCAATCCATATCCATACTCATCCCAACCAGTGGTAACCTTTGTAGGTGAAACGTCTATTCCATTTAATCTTACTACATCAGTATTAGTATTAAATTCATTCCAAACTTTGGGTAAATCGCTCACATGCACTGTATCATCACCAAATGGATCACTCAATCCAATTGGATTATTAAGAACATGGCTATAAGGGCTGTAATCCTCAAAAATATCTGTTTTAGGGTCAATCTCCCACCATCTACCTATCTGTGGATCTAGATTTCTGTAAAACGCATCATACTGATTCAGATCCAAATCTGTTGTATGCTCTACCCCGTTAAACCCTTTCCTATTCTTTGAGTATTGTGTTCCCTTCAATGCATTCGAACTAATCCCCGCCATCGTCAATCCAAACGGATAATAATGCGTCTCCTCCAACAACGGGCCACTCGCCTGCGCCACCATTACATTATCAAAGAACACCTCCTGCGGGCTTTCATTACTTGTGTAAACATACAGAAAGCCACTCTTCTCCATCACCATTTTATCCTGGGCCAATGTCTGTAATTGGTCCGGTTCTGCTTTTACCTGTTTAACTCCGCTGTTCCCGTCTACTAATTTAAACTGATCATCGAACAAAACAAAATTAAGGTATGCTTTGGGTCTGTCAGTGTTCTGCTGATCAGGTTCCTTTTCCTTCAGCCGCTGGTAATCATTGTTGTAAAAACTGCTGTTAAACGGCGTTGTCTGTTCAGAAGATGCTATACCGTGAGTGCCGTCAGCAGTAGCGCCACCATTAAATACCTGTATCAGATCTGCCAGCATACTTTCAGCAGGCGCCGATGGATTATTCTTATTCTGAGGTCCTGTGGATTTGTAGAAGGCTTTTGCACCGATCTGGATCGTATCTCCAGCCATAACACGCAGTACAAGGGAGGGCCCTATTTTTTTACCGCCATTGGCAGTGGTCAATTTCGACACGGAGGCATTAGTACCTGCGCTCTCATCTGATGGATATCCCGCCGGTTTAGCTGAACGGGTGTTATCAATATTACTGAACAAGGCCGTTTCCGTTGCAGCTGCCGATGTTTCCATTGTTGCTGCGTACATTGATAAATCTGTTTGCTCTGTCAACACCATCCGTACATTTCCGAGATGATCCTTTACGAAGTAATCGTATGCAAATGCAGGTGGTTGGCCTGATTCAAAAACGGCACGCACCCGCCCTTCCTCATGAGCTAAAAACTGCAGGGTATCATTCTGGTAAACAAGTCCGTTGATATAATCCGTCGTGGTAGTTTTGGCCGGGGTAAGAGTATTATCTACAACTATCTTTCTTAGTTTATTCCCAGCCGCATCGTATTGATATTTAATGAGGCCCTTACCTGTGATAGCTATGCTATCCGGCAAATTGAGATGGTTATAACGAATAGCGGCTATATTTTTATTGGCGTCTTTTGTAAGATTGCCATTGACATCATAAGTATAATCGGCTGTTTCATTATTATTGATCTCCTTGAAGTCACCCAACTGGCTTTGCGTGTTATTCTTTCTATCTGTTACGAATGATATTTTATTACTACCTGCAAGATAACCATACTTTAAGCTGTCAATGGTTTGCACTACGGCGCCATTCAGTCCTTTCTGGTTCATGTACAGGATATTGCCGTTGGCATCATATGACAGTCCGCTTACGGTGAAATTTGCCACATTATCAGTCCAATTCGTACTGCCCGTATTCTGTTGGGTAAACTGCGCTCCTGTCAGGCGATTGCCCCTATCATAACCATATCCATAAGCGCGTGCAATTCCATTACTACGGCTTTTCCATTTCGCTCCTGCAATGTTTCCATTGAATTGAGACGTGGTGAAACCGTAGTCATAACTCAGCTCCTGCCCAAACCAGTTTGTAGTACTACCAGCTGCAGGAATAAAATCTTTGTTAATTCCCTTCAGCCAGCCACGGATATTATAGTCGTAATTTAAGGTTTCCAGCGGAGCGCCGGCTCCGTTTATACCTAAACGCTTTTTCTTTAGCTGGCCAAGTTCATCATACTCATTTGTGGCTACAGTTCTTTCAAGGTTTACATCATTGTTCAGTCGTTTTTTGATATTAAGCAGGCGACCACCGGCATCATATGCCAACATAGTTAATACCTCGGTTTGAGGGATAGTGCCGCTGCGTTGATTTCTGTGACGGAGATAGGTGCTTAACAGCTTTCCGTTAAAATCATACAGGTTAGTGGCCACATCTTGTCCTCCGCTCAGGTTATCAGATAAAGTCTGGATCAGCCGGCCTTTGTCGTTGTAATAGTTGGTGGTTGTCAGCCATTGATCGGTGCCCAGCACCCTTACTTTGGTCCCCGTAACCAGCCCTTTTATCATAGTGCTGGCAACGGCAGGTAGCGCTTCTGCATTTAAATTGCTGCCGGCTTGCGGTTTAGCAATATCTGTACTGGCGTAATTTTGCTTACCGGCAAATCCATAACTCTCGTAAAAGGTGTAAGTAAGAAATGTTAATGCACTGGTGGGTATGTTTGGTAGCGGATTAGTAACAGTAACATTGGCCGTCCCATTACTGGCTGTGGCATTGATTTCAGCGATCACTTCTCCCCCCGTTCCGGTGTCAAAACCATCTGTAAGTGTAATACTGTTGGTGGCCACGTAAGTAGCGCTTCCATTATGAGATGCCAATACGAGGTCCGCTGTTCCTGGAAAATTATAGGACAGATTTTGCGTATTGCTGGTTGCGCTATTCATAGATCCCTGCAATGTGGCCCGGTCGGTGGCAACATTGTAAAGAGCAGTCATCGTAGGCCGGTTCAATCCATCATAAAAAGTAACCAGCCAGCTTTTGCCCTTCATATTGCCATCCCGGGAGAAGGCCAGCCTGTCGCGTACATCATAGACCATTTCTGTGGAGTCAGCGCCAGGCACCTTTTTAACGATCATACGGTTACGTCCGTCATAGCGATATATAAAACAGAGTTCAGCTGCAATAGCAGTGCTGATTGTCCAGTTACTGATAATGGCTTCCACTGCTTTTGGAGGGATTACGAAACGCAGGTTACCCAGGTCATCATAGGCGTAATAGGTACATAGCCACCCCATATGGCCAGTACCTGGGTTTGTACCCAATTGTACTTTCTTAAGAAGAACCCTTCCTTCCTTATCCTTATACTCCACTACCTGGTTCCTGGCTTCGTCGATTGATATATTTTTAAATAACTGCCCGGCTGCATATATGCGTCCTGCTACACTGGTAGGAATGATGGCCCCGGCAGCAAAGTCCCATATACGCACTGAATCTGTCGCCGCATTTATCAGGTATTGGCTTTCCACCGGATGATTCCCTCCTCTTTCCACTGTTGAAGGGTCGTTTTTTGCCCAGCTATTGCCAGGGGCATAGGTTTTCAGCACCCGGTTCAAAGGCGATGCTTCATAATCAACACGACTATAATACACACTTTCCCCACTGGCGCCAGGCATTTGTGTCTGATAGAAGCTCTTCTGCGCGTTAAATGGATCTGTTTTAAACTTGCCATCTTTCACGCCTTGCGGAACATAGGGCAAATATTTAGTTTGTTCTCTTCCAAATTGATCATAAACTACGGGAGATACGATATCATTACCCCCAAAGCTCATTGCTTTTGACACGGTTTGTAATGGTCTGCCAAGTCCATCTACGTAGGCTGTTGTTTGCCTCACTTCAGCAACCGACCGGCTGGCTGACGCTACATAAGCAGTATCAGTAGTTGGCAATGCGGGTTCCCAGGTACGGACGTAGTTGATAACCGGGTTGGTATAAGCGGATGGCAAAGGTACAGGTGTTGCAGTAGGTAACTGCGTTCCTCCTGGTGTTTGGGCTTGTGCATTGACTGCGATTAAAAGCAGCAATATACAAGAGGCTATTTTTAATATACGGGGCGACAGATAAAACATATAGTTACTTTAAGCGTCTGCGATTAGTTAATTCGTTTGCTTGTATTGATAATCAAACTGCTTCAATATCTTTCCGTTCTGGTCCTTTATAAGCTTAAGTCTTCCCAAACCATCATACTCATAAAAGATTGTTTTACCAGAAGGATCTGTTTCAGATGTCATCCCTTTCAACAGGCCATAGGTATATGTAGTTACCAGTGCCCCCGGAAGTTTGATTCTCAAATTTGCTAGTTCCGCGCGTAACTGGGCATCATCAGTAGGATTATTGAGAATATTTTGATTAACATACTGTTTCGCCGTATCATACTCCGCCCCTATCACCCTGGCCACGGGGTACATCCCTCCGTATCCCCATAAATAAGCTTCCTTAACATCGTTTATTTTTTGCTGTTCTGTCAGATTTCCCCTGACATCATATTTATTGAAAGAAATGCGTTCTGTATAACGAGTATCTTTTACAACAGCTCCTGTCAGATTCCTGGATGCTATAAAATCAATTACAGGCACACTGCTTTCTAAACTGTAAACCTTATCCTTCTGAGGTAAATCTGAACGAAATGAGAAGAAATAGGAAGATAACAACCGTTGATTGGTACCATCTGAATTTGCCTTATAACTACTCATCTCTATTTCCGGTGCATATACATGTCTTTGCTGTAATAGCTTAATACCGGCAGTTGTCGCATCCGTAGCTGTCAAATTCCCATAATCAGATGGTCTCAGAATATTAGTAATGCTCATTTCTCCTTTGCTATCGCTCTTCTTTGTTTGCTTCAGCAAAGTGGTAGTAGTATCGTAATCATATTGTTCTTTAACAATATTTACACTCCCATTATCGTCATATGTTTTTACAACAACACTATCCAGTGTGCTATATCCTGATGTATAGTGAAAGGTGGCATGCCTGAAATACTCCTGTAACTGGTATTCATGATGAGCATTGCTCCAAAATGGATAGGAGCTACCCGGCACCAAATACCTGGACGCAAAAAAAGCTTCCCCATAAGCTTTTCTATTACGCTTTAAGTCGGAATAACTTCTTTTCTCATCTGATACCAGGGATGTTCCTGTTCCCTGAATTTTATATACGGATTTCCCTAATAATCTCCCATAGGTCCAGCTATTACCTGTAAATGGTGGATAAGGTATAAACTTATAATTTTCTCCACCGGGAGAATCGTCAATATTATTATCAAAGTAGGTAATCATGTATCCATTGGTAGCACCAGTTGTTAGATTACGTTGGGTTTCCTTGACTGTGCCATACCCAATTACGCCGCCCATCATATCTAGAATTGGATAAAGACTACTGGAAGAGATTACTTTCTCCTGTTCATTAGAGTAGCCATCGTTTTGCCCGGATAAATCAGTATTGAGGAAATCAGCATACTTCTCAAAAAAATAATTTCCGTTCCAGGGCGGTCTTACACCATTACTATATTCATAATCCCTCACCGTTTTGTTTCCTGATACTGAATCGATGTCTGTAACACTTTTAAGTCTTATTCCACCCACTGCAACATTGTCTACTGTTGTGATATACTCCGTATGACAATTAAAAGGCGCAATCTTCATATTGCAAAAAATATCATCCGCGCTTCCCGGGTAAGTCTGGCCGGTATTCTTAGGATACACATAGTATGTTCCTTTATTCAATATCAAACCTTTTGTGCACGTGGGATAAGGATATTGCGAATAACTATCACAAAATAACGAGCTATTCCGATAGGTGTAAATGAGATTATTAGTGGCACTATCTCTTATTTCGATGTAGTAATACGGTGGAAAATTACTATACCTGGCATCAAGTGAAGTGACAACTTCTACAGCAGAACTATTAGCAGAAACATGAAATTCACGCGGTGCCAGAGCATCCGGATCATTGGGAATAAGAGGTGCAAACTGTACTCCGGTAAAATTAGTGTTAATGTTACCATCACATACCTCAACAGGCTCAGTTGTTGATATAGATTCACTGAAGTGAGGCTCATACACAAAAGCCGTACTGCCACCGGTAGGATATTGAATATTTGTAAGAGCAGCCTGGACCGCATAATTAAAATCCGGCTTTTTTAAAAGTGTCAGATCCTTTTGATATCCCATAAATGCATCAAAGCTTCTGCCTGGAATAATGTCGCCAATCCCTTTATAACTTTTCCCGTTGGCAAATCCCCAGGTATCTCCACCGGACATCAATCGTGAAGGTAACCCTATTGAATGCTCATAGTCGAAAAGATAAGGGGGTAAGGAGCTACCACTTCCACCAGTTTCCTTAACGCTACGTAACATTAACCTCAGCTCCTCTTTTGCAGCGGTTCCGGGCACTTCAGCATCTTTATATAAAAAGGTTTTATACAAATACTGGTATTCAAAATTGTATGACTTTACTTTATTATTCTTCACGTTATAAAGAACAATACTGTCTAAACATTTTCCTTGCTGCATATCTTTTCGGTCCGTATTTCCGAAGAATTGGAGATAACCACCATTGAATCTTATATACTTTATTTTCTGCGATTCGATCTGATTTTTAAAGGTGGTCCTACTTTTATATGGTGTAAGCCTTGGCGAAAGATTGCCGGCTAATTGTTTAGTAGAATGAATGTCACTCGAACCAGAAGTCCAGTAATAGGTATCAGCAGTTTCATATACAAAACTGATAGTGTCTTTCTTACTGGCACTTATAATATTGGTCAAATGCCAATTGAATATATAACTTTCAGATACATGGATAAAATCATCAGGGGGCTGTGGACTGAAATCATCATTGATGTAGGTATATGGTGTTGTTACAGACAATTCAGGTGTCAGAAACTGGTATTGAGTACCATTTTCATCTGTAAGATTAAACCCTACAATAGCATCTGCTACAGTAATACCTGTATATGAATTTATATAGCTACCCCGGATTATCGGAGTTATCAGATTACTGGAATAAGGGATTGGGTAAACATTCTTCTGGTAATCAAAAACAAATTTACCGCTCATACCTGCAACGTTATAACTGAAAAGATCAGGCTGTGCATCCAGCTTCCCTAAACTATAAAGATTCACCCTTTCATATTCCATATAAGGATCGTTTGGAACAAATGTTATCGGGTACCGGGCCCAGAATCCGTCATTTGAATTGTCATCTACCTGTCCTCCCATCATGGTTCTGTTGATCACACCACCAGCGTTCATAGACCATCCTATTCCTACCTCTGAGCCAACATCATTGACCCTTATTCCTCCTGAACTGTAAGACAGTGAAACCGGTAAGGACAATTCTCCGGATTTAATTTCAAATAAAGGAATACTGACAGGGGCAGTTCCAGTGAAACTACCTAGCGGCCAGTTTCCATATCGTTGTATAGCTGCTACATTAGGAGATGGTAATACAACATTTTTTGTATTAAGATAATTATTCTGCGCCCTCAGAAATGAAGGGAGCATAGAAAGAAAGATTGAAAGGCATCTCACTTTTTGATAGAAATCACTAGACATATTGTATTAATCTTGGTTGACATGCTTACCAAATAGATATTTTACTGTTTAATAAACTTAACATAGGTTTGAAATAACTATTCCTTAATAAATAGTATAACTCCTTTACTTCTCCTTCAACATCTCCAACTCCTTCCGTTGCTCTATACTTTCTTTTTTGAGGTCAATAATATACAACGTCAGCTCTTCGATCTTTTGTAACAACTTCTTATTCATCTCTCCTACATCCAGCCCTTCTTTCTCCACTTCTATCTCCGAAGGAATCTCCGGCAAATGCTTATTCGCCTTAATAAAGCGTTCGACCTCCTGTAATGATGATAACTCATAATCCGCATGAAATACAAAATCCGCCCAACCACTCTGCGTAACCTTTACTTTCTGGGCAACGATATCCCCCTTCACTGCCAGCTTTGCCTGGGGAGCATTTGTACCTATACCTACATTACCATCTCCTCTAACGTACAGTAGTGGTTTACCTCCGCCAGCGGCACTAGAGCCATCTGTATTGGCATTGTTCAAAACAGCAAACGAATAGTTGTAGCCGATGCATTCAAGGTACCTACTGCCACGCCATAGTTTTCTCCCCATAAATAGGCAGATGCCTTAGTTGTATTACCAGGTGCAACTGTATGCAGCGCATATGCCGGCACAGTGCCTACTCCCATTTTCCCCATATTTATGGTATTGCCCTGCACATCTTCACAGGCCAACTGATAATATTGGTTATTATCAAAATCGCATTTCAGGCCATAGGTACTGGTACTTGCGACAAAGCCAGTCGGCGCAGTGATGGTTTGTTCGAAAGGTGTTGTATTTATCGGGCTTGTAGTCAGATAGTCAATAGTGCGATAATAAATACTTCCCCATTTGTAATTGGATCTTACCCATAAAGCGTCATTAAAAACATAAAAAGTGGCAGCGGACGGATTACCTGAAATAGAGCGGATCTCTAATCCGTCGAATCTTCCGATTGTATTTTCATATTTGTTGATACGGATACGGTAGGTACCCTGCATATAATAAGCATTGGCATCTCCCTGTATATCCAATTCAATAGTAGTAGCATATCGATGTCCATCACTATTAATTTTAGCTACTTTATAATAGTAAAAATTATAGGGAGATACACCGGCATTGGTAGTACCCATTGCGAGCCAGTCGCCCGGCCCGGTTACAGGGACGGCTTCTGCACTTAAGCTGGAAATAATTAAAATGATACAGGTTAAAAAACGGTATGGGCTAAAAAAAGAATGCATTTCAGAATATAGTTTGATTAACAAAGAAATTAAAAATTATACCCCAGCCTCACTTTAACAGGATCCGTGCGCGGTACATGCTGATTATACAAAAAATCAAACAACACCATCATGTTCCCTTTCAGCTTACTATTGATCTTATACTTCTTACTGATACCAATCAACCCACTCTGGGTCCACTTCTGCCCTACTCCTTCCGGTACGCCGGCATAATCAGGCTGATAATTCTGCTCATAGCCGCCATTCAGGAAAAAGGTGCCTTTCAGCTTCCAGTCGATGAAAGAGCGGATCCCTATACCCTGACCGGAAAACTGGATATTATCAAAGCCGGTGCCCATGCCCAGTTTATATGAAAGCCCCAGACCCGCGCTTCCATTTTTATGGAACTTATAGGCGGCTTGCCCGGCGAGATCGCCGGTGGTGGGAAAGAATTTGTTGCTGCGCTGGAACTGGATATTGCTACCAAACTCCAGTCTTTGCAAGAAGCTTTTGGTTTTCATTTCCTTTGGCTTGAAGTCCGGCATCTCTGCAGCGTTATCAAGGTCGGGGAACTTGCTTTTCAGTTCGTCGAATTTGCTGCGGGCTTCGGCCATTTGCTGACTTACAGCGGCACTGGCATTGGGGCCGCTGCCTAAGCGTTGCTGGATGAGTTGTTCCACCTGGTTACGTGTTTGCAGTCCTTCGAGGTTTGGGGCTGATGCAGTGGCGCCTTGTATATTAAATAAACTGGCGAGCTGGGAATGTTTCTGCATAAAGTCATTGAAAGCAGGTATCTTCTTAATTACTTCCATCGCCTTTTGCTCTGCCTTCTTTTTATCTTTAAAAACCTCTTTATACTCCTTCAGTTGCTGTGCATAATAGTAGGCTTCTTTGTTCATCTTCTGCAGATCTTTGGTGAAGCCGGTATACTGACTTAATTGTTCTTTCAGCAACTGTTTACGCTCCCGGATGTATGCTTTGATCTGCTCTGCCTGGGCGAGTTTATCTTTCAGGTTATCGACAGACTTTAACGAACCATTCAATTTATCGGTAATCCCTTTGGATTGTTCCAGTAAGCCTTTGGAGTCTTTCAGAAAAGACAGTGAATTGCTGAGGCTATCGAGGTAAGGCCCGCCGGACTGGGTTAAAGCACCGGAATACTTCCCAAGCTTGCCTTTCATACGGGATTTCAGGCTTCCGAGGGAATCGATCGAATGTGCAAAAAGATTATTGGCTTTCAGGGAGTCGATGCGGCCCAGCCGGCGTTTCAGCTTCTCTTCCTGTTTCATAAACCGGCTCAGGGCTTTTTCACTGCGCTGGGTGATTTGCCGTTCCATTTTATCGGACTTTTGTTTTACCTGCGACAGGTATTTACCCGGAATGGCATTCGCTTTTTGCAACAGGCTGTCCTGGGCCTGGGCTGTATACAGGCAGGCAAACAATAGTAAGGTCAGTTGATAAATAGTTTTCATGGCAAATCAGGGGTTATTTCGTGGCGATCTTCTGTTTAAGTACTTCCACTTCTTTTGAAAGAGTAGCCAGTTGCTTATTCATCTCTATAATATACAACATTTGTTCCTCAACTTTCTGCAATAATTGTTTGTTCATTTCTCCTACATCCACGCCGTTTTTCTCTACTTCAGTGGCAGATGGGACACCGGGAAGATGTTGGTTTGTTGTAACAAACTGTTCTACTTCAGACAGAGCTGGCAATTTATAGTCTGACCGGAAAACGAAATCAGGCCAATTGGCGTAGGATTTCACCACTACTTTTGTAAAGATGCCGCTGCCGTTCACGGCTAACTTGTAGCCTTTGGTATCGGTGGTTCCTATAGCCACACTGCCGTTGGCCTTTACCAACATCAGGTTTACGCCGGCACTGTTAACCGCCAGGACGTTATTGGTATTAAGTTGTGTAGCCGTTTTGGTTCTGCCATCCAGTATGATTGCCCCGATTGAATTATCAAATGCAGGGAGCACATCTTCAGCCTCCCCGGTTATGTAAAGTCCAAAAGACCTGCCAGGCATATAAGTGCGCCCAACAATATTAGGAATATAATTGCCGACACCGCTGGTGGCATTGCCGATAGTTAACACTCCATCGGTGGGAGATATATTAGATTGGGTAAATTTTGCAAATGCATTTCCTTGTACCCCTGTAACGTGCAATCTTGCAATAGGCACCGTCTGTCCTATTCCCACAAAACCATTGCTCAGGATCCGCATCTGCTCCACGAAGCCGGTACCATTGTGCATCCAGGTAGCAAACCCCGGTTGGGCATCACCGGTCAGCTGCATGTTTACTCCACCAGTAGTGGAAACACTTTGCATTAATAATGTGCTTGAAAAATTGTTGGAGCCATTATGAACAAAGCCTCCAAAACCAGCGATATTAAAATTGGCCACCTGAGTCGGGCCTGTACGATTCAGGATATATTTAGCTGAGTCAAGCTGTGCTGACACATCGGATGTGATAGCCAATACGAAAAGTATCAGGGATATTAAATATTTCATAAATAAAGGAAAAATAACGGGTTGAACGCTACAGTTAATTAAAGGTCAACAATCTTGGCTACAAAGAAAACGAGTATTCATTAATAAATGGTTAACACATTCGTTGTATTTAATATCTTGGAGGTTTTTTATACTTATCAAGTTACAACCATAAAAAAACCGCTCCCACTTACGCAGGAACGGTTCTATATCTCAAACAAAAAACTACAGCGTTTTCACCCTGATATTCCTGAACCTTACAATCGATCCATGTCCCAGGAAGCCGATATGACCGGTTTCCCTGTTCAGACCAGGATGTTTTTTATGATCCAGTGTGCCGTTTTTACGGGCGTCTGCAATGTCACCGTCGAGGATAACGGTGCCATTGAGTATTATTTTGATGTGGGTGCCATCTACAATTGCTTCTTCTGTATTCCACTCACCAACAGGTTTCAGGAAACCACGTTTGGCAGGGATTACACCGTATACGGAGCCATGATACTGGTATACCTGCAGGTCTTTATAGATGTCTGCTTCGTTATCGAGGATCTGTAACTCCATACCTTCATAGGCGGCATCGCCTTCTAGTGGTGCGCGGATACCGAGGCCATTGTTTGCGCCGGGAGTCAGCTGGAAATCGAAACGGAAAGAGAAGTTTTTGTATTCGTCTTTCGTATAGAGGTTACCGTGACCGCCATTCGTCGGATAGATCACGAGATTACCGTTATCGATCACATAGTCTTTGGTATTACCTGTCCATTCGTGCATATTGGTGCCGTCGAACAACATTTTGTAGCCGGCTTTCTTTTCTTCGTCGCTCAGCACATAAGGCTTCGGACGTGGAATTTCGCGGATGTACAGGTCGCGGTAAGCCACATAGGTACCATGTGCCTGCAGTTCGATCTGTTCTTCGGGAAAGATCGGTAATCCGCGGTTCCAGTAGTTTTCCAGGATGGTGTTATCGGTTACGAGTTCTCCGTTAAGATATACCGTTACGCGATCGCCCTGCATAAGGATGCGGAAATGATTCCATTCGCCGATAGCGTTGTCTGCAAGTTTCAGTGGTTTGCTTTCATGTTGCTGGTTGTTGTATAAACCACCGGAGCCAACCTGTGCGCCCACATCGGTGCGGGAGGTATCCCAGATCTGTACCTGGGGAGAGCCACGGAGGTAAATACCGGCGTCGCCCTGTGAGGTGATCTTCCAGTCTACCAGCATTTCAAAGTCGCCGTATTTCTTTTCGGTGCAGAGGTTATCGCCGCTGCCGCCAAATACCAGCAAACCATCTTTTGCCGACCAGCCTTTGCGCATGTTGTTGTTTGCTTTGTCCTGTGCTTTGCCGAGTGCTTTGGCATCCATTTTACCGCGTGCTACGGGATTCTCTACCAGTCCTTTCCACCCGGTAAGGTCTTTACCATTGAAGAGCGGAACAAATCCTTCGCCTGCGGGCATTTCTGCGAGGTACTTGCGGATCGACTGCCGTTGATAATCGGCATCGGGTCCGTTCAGTACTTTGGATGTTTTCTCTAACAAAGAGCGAACGATAGCGCCATTATAACTTTTATCCGCCAGTGCGATGTTCATGACTGCGTTGGCGGCAGCCTGTTGCACCGGTGTATTGTCGAGGTAGTTGCCCGCAAATAATAACGCAGGCAATGTTTTGCAACGCTCTATACCTTCCAGCACCTTCTGCTGGATAACAGCTGAGGGCGACAGCTCCATTGCATTGCGGAACATCAGCAGCTGCTGATCGGCAGGCAAAGCGGAACGGCGGGTAAGCGCTACATAGCCGGCAAGCGCTTCATCCCGATAGGCGGCATCTTCACGGGCTATTTTTAGCAGGGCCGGGGTGGCGTCAATATTTTTCCAGGTAGACAATGCTCTTACTGCTGCCTTTTTCGTAGCAGCGTCACCGTTATTAAAGGAGGTCACTACCGGTGATAAGGCATCTTTTTCACCGATACCTGCCAATACAGGAAGGTAGCGGGATTGCTGACCGGCGGGCGCCTGCTTCATTTGTGCAAGCACATCGTTGCTGGTAGCGCCGGCGCTGATGAGCGCTGCCTGTATGCTGGCGATATCTGTTTCGCTGGTGGTGTTATTGAGTAACGTAAATAGTTCAGGAAGATTTGACTTTGTGGCCACGTCCTTCAAGGCGGCGATGGCCGCACTGCGTGTACCGGCATCTGTGCTGGCGGTGAGCGGCAATACGTCATTTACGCGGTTGTCTGCTTTACGTGCAGCCAGTACCGTTAGTAAAGCCGTTTGCGCGGCTGCCGGCATGGTTGCCAGCGAGGCGCCCGATTGTGCAGCCACTTCTTCACCCGGCATAATCAGGAGCGCCTGTTTTACAGCTTCCACGGTAGCGGCATCTCCTGTTTTCATGGTTTGCAGCAGGGAAGCTAAAGCCGCGGCGCCGCCGGTTTTGCCGGCCGCTTTGATAGCAGCCAGTCTCACGCTCTCCTCTTTGCTACCCAGCAATTTCTGAAGGGCAGGTAAAGCTGCGGCCACTTTATTATCTCCCAGCATACCTATTACAGCGGCTTTATTGGCATTATCGGAACCCGACAGTTTCTTCAACCACAATGCGTTGGCTGCCAGGCCATATTGGCCTGCAAATTTCAGCGCGGCATCCCGGTATTCTGCATTCTTATCATCCGCAGCGGCTAACAGCAGCGGCATATTCTTTTCACCACGGATGGCGGTGAGCAGTTTTAATGCTGCCGTACGGGTGTGTACCTGTGCATCTGTTTTTGTTTGCTTCAGCAGGTGCTCTGCTATTTCTGCCGCAGCTGCTTTATCAGTGATATTGGCAGCGTAGTACAAATAGGAAGCGGTAGCATCGGTTACATCATAGGAATAACCGTTGTTGGCGGCAGCTGTAGCTAATACCGGAGCAGAAGCGGGCGCGCCGATCTGTGCCAGGGCATACAGCGCTACTTTGGCGAGTTTTTTATCGGCATTGGTTGCCAGTGGTGCAATAGCGGCAGCAGCGGGAGTATAACGGCTATCACCCAACGCTTCTGTAAGGGTGATGCGGTTGTTGCCGGAAGCGGTGCTGAGCGCCTGTAACAGGGCCTGCTGTGCAGCGGTCGTGTTAATTTTTACCAGTGCGCGCGCAGCAGGATCACACAAACGGTTATCTGTGAGATATGATTGCAACGTGCTGACAGCATTATCATCTGCCAGGGTTTCCAGCCGGGTGATCAGGAAAAATTTATTTTCCGGCTCCGCTGTTTTTGCCAGTGCTTTGCAAAGCGCCGCAGAAGCCTGTTTGCGGGCGGTTTCTTTTCCCGGTTGGGTAACATAATAAGCATATCCGGCAAGTGCATATTCCAGCTGCGTATTATTGCCTTTCCCGGGCGCTGCCAGCATACCGGCAATAGTAGTAAGCCCTTCTTCCCCCAGCGCCGCAATCGACTCCATATTGGTGTTAAACTGCGTTTTATTGGGGGCCGGCATCAACGCCAGCACATCGGCTATTTTAGTCTGAAACGCACGCTGGTCTGATGGCCCCTGTGCGGAAACCAGGCTACTCCAGCCAACCAGTAATGCAACGAGTAAGTACTGTATCTTTTTCATAATTCGTTTACTTGATTGTTTAGATAGTCCACGGCCCGCGCATTGGCTGATAGATCAGCGCATTGGCGCCTGCATCATCTATAAATTCCTGTTTCACCGGATCAAATTTCAACGAGCGGTTCAGGCGCAGGGCAATCTTACCCATGTTCACGAGAGTAGCGGAACGATGACCATTTTCTTCGTTCAGCGCAAATTTCCGGCGGTTCTTCACTGCATCCACAAAATCTGTTTGCTGGGGTGCAGGCTCAGGGAATGCAGCCAGTTTCTTTTCCAGGTCCTGGATATCTGAGCGGAAGCCGGGGTACAGTTTTCCTTTGGGTCCTTCTATATAAGCGGCCTTTTCGTCGGCGCCGTCACCATCCAGGATGATCTGGCAGCCATCTGCATAGGTGTAGGTAATTCTTCTCCAGGTGCCCACCGCATCAGGGTGTTGTTGTGGCGCATCTACCTCCACACTTACCGGGCTGGTGTCATCTTTACCGAGGAAATACTGGATAGGATCCAGGTAATGCTGACCCATATCTCCCAAACCACCCCCATCATAATCCCAATAACCACGGAAGGTTTGGTGCACACGGTGCGGGTTATACGGGCGATAAGGCGCAGGGCCCAGCCACATATCATAATCCAGTTCTTTCGGCACCGGCATGGCTTCCAGATTGGTTTTACCTACCCAGTAAAATTTCCAGTCGAAGCCGGTATGCTTGCTCACGGTCACTTTCAGCGGCCAGCCAAGCAAACCGCTGTCTACCAGTTTTTTAATCGGCTTCACGGTGGTGCCCATTCCATAAAAACGGTCTTCAAAGCGGAACCAGGTATTCAGGCGGAAGATCCTTCCATGCTGCTGCACTGCTTCCACCAGGCGTTTGCCTTCGCCAATGGTGGCGGTCATCGGCTTTTCACACCAGATGTCTTTGCCGGCGCGCGCAGCGTCTGCGGCAATGATACCGTGCCAGTGCGGCGGGGTGGCCACGTGTACAATATCTACCTCCGGTAAGGTGATCACTTCGCGGTAGTCCGCAAAGGTTTTTACGCCTTTACTTTTATCACCCAGCTGGTCCATCGCCAGTTTCAGGTGACTGCGGTCTACATCGCAGAGCGCCACTACCCGTGTGCCGGCATAGCCAAAGTGACCACGTCCCATGCCACCGGTGCCTATAACGGCTTTGGTCAGCTGGTCGCTGGGCGCCAGGTAACCGCGGCCCAGCACATGCCTGGGCACAATTGTAAATGCAGCAAGCGCTCCCAGGGAATTTTTGAGAAATGCCCGCCTTGAATCGCTGTTTTGTTTCGCCATAATTCAGTTTAATTGAATGCCTCGATTTGTTTTGATTGATAGTATTAGTTCACTGTATGATGATATATTCACTGTACTGTCACATCGTGGTTTATCTGGATGGTAAGATATAATCTAACAAGATGATATGCAAGTACAGTAACCGAAATTTGATAAACGGTAAGAAATTAATACCCGGCGTTCTGTGTCATTTCCGGGTTAGATAACATTTCTTTTTCCGGTATCGGCCAGAGATAATCCCGGTCGGTATACGAACGATCCTGCACCTTTACAGCAATACCCGTTGCTGGATTGGTGGCGCCGAATACCTGCCCGTTCATCACCTGCTTAACCAGTCCCCATCTCCTGATATCAAAATAGCGCTGTCCTTCAAATGCCAGTTCCGCCTGCCGTTCCCGGCGCACCAGCTGCCGCAGCATAACCGCACTGTTGTACCGCTGCTGGTCTACCGCCGGCATACCAGCCCGGGTACGAACGTCGTTCAGGTATTGTATGATCAGTGGATCCTGCCAGTTGCCCAGCTCAATCATGGCTTCTGCATAGGATAACAATATCTCACTGTAGCGGATATACATAAAATCGAGTGAACCGCTTCTACCCTGCCGGTCGCGTGGATCGAGGTATTTCCGGATCCAGTAGCCGGTGGCGGTAGATTTCTGCACACCTATCTTATCAGTGTTGTTCGTAGAATTATCAAAGGGAGAAAGAATATAGTTGGCGTCTAAATACGACTGGCCGGGATACAGAACAGATACCGCTAACCGGGGATCGCGGTTATTTTTGTAGTTGGGATCCTTGTGGTATACGGCCACAGAATCCGGTCCAAGCTCCGCAGGCGTTTTACCCTGCCTGGTTTCAAAGTTATCTACTACCTGCGCGGTGGGCGATACATAAGTTTCTCCCCCAATACCATAAGGCGCGAAGGTGGTCCATGCGTTATCGCAACCATTGGCTTTGAAAAAAATACGCTCTTTGTTGAGTTCACCGGTATAACTGAACAATTCAGCATAACTGTTTACACCCGCTTTTTCGCTGCGGTGTAATTTATAAACCCCTGTGCCGATGATCTTTACCGCTGCATCCCTGGCCACATCGTAATGATGAAAAAATAAGGCCAGCCGCACGATCAGCGCATTACAGGCCCCGGCAGAAATACGCCAGGTTTCATCACTGTCATATTCTTTTGGTAAATTTTCTGCACATTCTTTTAATTCATTCAGGATAAATTCATACACTTTCTCTGCCGGATCTCTTTTCAGGTGATTCTCCAGCGGGGTAACCGACTTCGTTACAATGGGAATATCACCAAAAAACAACATGATCTCCATATGATAAAAAGCACGTAATGCACGGGCTTCATACTTCATACGGGTGCGCAGCTGATCGTCCATAAAACATTTATCTACGTTTTCAAGAAAACGACAGGCACGGCGTACATCTATATAATCATCCCGCCAGATCCATTCCGCCACGTCCCAGGTAGGGTTCTGCAAGCCACGTGTATAAATATCATAGTTACCTCTGAAATCGCCGCGACAAACCGCTTCATCGCTCAGTCCAGACCAGAACATTACATTCCTGCCGCTGGAACCTGCCGGCACGCCTGCATAAATAGAGCCGAGGGCGTTATAGGCATGACTCTCCGTTTTCCACCATTCCTCGTCGGTTACACCGGACGGGTTATCGTGGGTGAGAAATTTTTTACAGCCCGGTGAGCACAGTAATACCAGGCCCAGTATCATTGTTATGTTGAATTTCATTTTCATCGTGAAAAAGTTGAATGGTTATAGTTGAATACTTACCCCTGCTGTATACATTTTCATAATGCCATAAGTCCATTGGTTGCCCTGGCTTTCAGGATCTACCAGTTTCATAGAAGTGAATACAAACGGATTCTGTGCATTCACATACACCCTGGCACCGTTAACGCCTATACGCTTTAAAGTGGTACTGCTGAAATTATAACCCAGCTGGATATATTTCATCCTGATATATGCGCCGTTTTGTATCCAGAAATCGGACGATAGCTTATTGATATCCGGCGTAGTGGTCAGGCGCGGAAAGCGGGCATTGGTGCGCTCCGGCGTCCAGTAGTTATCTGCATAATACTTTGTGGGAACGCCGCCATCAAAGGACATATCCAGTGGATAGGCGAGCATACCAGCCAGTACCGCATCGCTTTTGCTCACGCCCTGCAGCAGCATTTCCAGCTCCCATTTTCTATAGGTAATGCGGAAGTTGGCAAAGAAATCGGCACGGGGCGTAGGATTGCCGATCACAGTCTGATCATTGCCATCAATGATATTATCTCCGTTCTGATCCAGGTAGCGGATATCCCCCGGTTTGGCATTGGCGATTACCGGTACCAGTGGCGTACCATCCGGCTTGAAATCCGTTGCCTGCAACAAACCGTTTGTTTTATAGCCATACAAACTATTCAGCGAATAACCTTCCTTGTTAATTGTTTTACCATCGATATAAGGACCACCCTTTACGGTCAGGAAGGTATTGTTGTTATAGGAAACACCCGGACGCATAGAAATGGTGATATCCTTACCAATGCGACCATTATAATTCAGCGATAACTCCACGCCCTTATTCCGTAACCGGCCTGCATTGATAGGAGGAATTCCCATCCCCCCCACATAGGATACCGGCGGCCAGAGGATAATACCATTGGTAGTTTTGTTGTAGAAGTCAAAAGTGAGTTCCAGTTTGCTCCGGAGCAAAGCCAGGTCCATACCGAGATCCAGCATATCTACGGTCTCCCAGGTGATGTCGGGGTTACCGAATACGGACTCCACGCCATCGGTAGCGCTGATCATATTCTGATACTGGTAAAGAGCTATGTTCTCGTTTCCCAGCCGGCCGTAAGATGCACGGAGTTTCATGCTATTAATAAAAGACACCAGCGCCATAAAGGGCTCTTTATGTATATTCCAGCCCAATGCCACGGAGGGAAAAGTGCCGTATTTATGACCGGGGCCAAAACGCGATGAACCATCTGTACGAATGGCTCCTTCCAGCAGGTATTTATCTTTGTAAGAATAATTTACTTTTCCATAAAACGACAGCAGCGAATTTACATCCCAGTTTCCGCTGTTGTTCTCTTCTTGTGAATAACCACCCATCAGGTAAAAATGATGATCTTTCAGATCATAGGTATAGTCGGCCGTAACGCCTGCATAATAGTAAGTAGTCCTACCCATACTGGCAGACCGTTGCACACCCCACGTTTGTACCAGTTTACCGGTATAATAATCGAAGAAGTAATAATTATCGCGGGTGGTGCGGGTTACATCACTATTCAGCCGGAAACTGAATTGTCCGCGGAGATTCAGTCCGGGTAAAACTTCCCACTTAGGCTGCAAATTGATACTGGATTGCCCGTACTCATTAGCCGCCTTGCCGCCATGTTCTGCATAAGCCACCGGGTTTACAATGTCCACGTAGCGCCCGTATATTACCGGGGCGCCATCTTTTGCCGGGTATTTGGGAAGAATAGTGGGCGGTACACGGAAAATATCTTCCAGTATCCTGTTTCCATTACTGCCATTGGGGCGGTTAGGATAAAAAGTATTCCGTTTGATGGCCAGCATATCCATGTATACCAGGAATTTTTTAGTAAGCGTAATGGAGGTGTTGGCGCGGATATTATATTTATTGGAGTGGTTGAGTGGGATCATCCCCTGCTGGTTCTGATAATTGGCGGTTAAGGCAAACCGTGCGAGGCTGTTACCGCCGCTCACTCCCACCGAGTGACTGGTAATAGGCGCCGCGCGGTTCAGGATCTCTTTCTGCCAGTCGGTGTTGGGATACTTTACCGGGTCGTCGCCGGCTTCGGTATGTTGAATATCTTCTTCGGAATAAAACGGCGCATTGCCGGCGTTCACTTGCGCTTCATTAAACATGCGCATGTATTGCGGCGCTTCCACCAGCGCCGGCATGGAAGAGGGCGACTGCACGCCATAATAACCATCATAGGTAACGGCTACCCTTCCGGCTACGCCGCGTTTGGTAGTTACCAGTATTACGCCGTTGGCAGCACGGGCGCCGTACACAGCAGCGGCGGCGGCGTCCTTCAGGATAGTTACGCTTTCTACGGTAACAGGGTCTATGTAGTTCATATCCATCGGCACGCCATCCACCATTACGAGTGGATTAGAGGCGTTGAGCGTACTGATACCGCGGATTTTTATCACGGCGGCATCGCCGCCGGGCAGGCCGGAGTTCTGCGTTACCTGCAAACCGGTAACACCACCCTGCAACGCCTGTGATAATGCGGTAATGGGCTTGCCATTGGTTTGCTGCGCAATATTTACAGAGCTGATGGAGCTGGCAATATGTTTACGTTGTTGCTCTGAAAGGCCCACCACCACTACTTCATCCAGTGCAGCTACGTTTTCTTTCAGGGAAATGTTCAGCGCATTGTGGCTGCGGATAATGGTGTATTCCTCGGGGAGATAACCCATTTGCGTAAAAACAAGCACGGCATTTTTCTTAGCACGGAATGTGAAATAGCCATCGGCATCGGTAGTGGTACCAATACTGTTATTATCTTTCACCCGTATAGTCACGCCCGGTAGTGCCTGCGGCGGTTCATGCATATCGTATACCCGTCCACGTATGAGATAGCTACTGTCGTCCGATGGTGAGACGGCGGACAGGCGTTGATCGGGTTTACTTTTTTCTTTTGGGATGATGGCTACCTGGTTACGCATAATGCGGTAGCTGAGACCTGTATTTAACAGGGCTTTGTCCAGCACTTCGTTAATTTTTTTGTCCTGCAGTTCAAGGGTAAGCGGTTGCTCCCTGTTTACCAGTTCATCTTTATAAAAGATGCGCCAGCGGCTTTGCGACTGGATCTGGTTAAACAGCTGGGGTAAAGTACCCTGGTGCAGTTTAATGTTGAGGTGTTCGTCCTGCGACTTACCGGTAGCAGAAACCCCAAGGATAGCGGTGAACAGTAAAATTACAGTCAGTTTCATTGTTCTCAGGAGTTTAATGGCAAAAACATTGCCTGGCGGTACGCGCCATTGTGCATAGATTTTTTTCATAACTTCACTACAGTTTTTTTAGTTAAACAAAAAGACAAGCCCGTCCCCGCTTCCGGCGGGGCAGTGCAACCGGAAGATGTCCCACCATCTTCCGGTTTTTTTTGGTGATATATATGGTATTTAGTCTTTCTCTTTCAGTATGATGCGCTGTCCGTGGCGCTCATAGCGCAGCGAGTTGGTGGCGCAGATCACATCCAATACGTTTTCAAGATTATCTTCCAGGTCAAGGTCACCGGAACAGGTTTCCAGTCCGGGTAGTGTTGATGCAAGGTCCAGCTGTATATTATAGTAACGCGTTAGCTTTTTCAGGATCTCTTTCAGCGGCGCGCTGTAAAACAACAGGCGTCCATCTTTCCAGGCGGTATAGGTAGCCACGTTTACGGTGTTTACCTGCAGGTCTTCGCTGTTCATGCCTACTGTAGCCATCTCGTTGGGTTGCAGCTGACGGGAATGTTTTCCAAAAAGATGTTGTGACGACAGGTGCATACGCACACTGCCTGAAGCCAGCACCAGGCTTTGCTGCCGGTCGTCCGGATAAGCGCTGATGTTAAAGGAGGTACCGAGCACTTCTGTTTCTATACGTGAAGCATATACGAAAAAAGGAGCATGCGCATTAGGGGCCACTTCAAAAAAGGCTTCTCCTTCCAGGTATACTTCCCGTTTCTTTTGCTGGAAGGTAGCGGGATAGACAAGGCGGGAGCCGGCATTCAGCAGCACGATGGTACCGTCTTCCAGCTGCAGGCGGGCGCGGCGGCCATAAGGCACCAGCAGCGTGTTATACGGGGCTGCTGACGACAGGGTGCTGTCGGCATTGATGGTTACTCCTTTACCTCCATATACAAGCGATGCATTTTTCCCGGGTACCACAATGGCCTGTTGCTGCCCGAGGATCAGGCGGGTATCGTTGGCGCTTTCCACATGTTGTTGTTGAGCAAACTGTACCAGTGAGTGCATGGGCCGGGGCCAGAACAACCAGGTAGCCACCGACAGCAATACTAATACCGCGGCAGCGATTTTGAGGAACAGGTACCTGTATACAGCTGGTTTGGACACTAAATCCGCGGCAATGTTCTGCCATAGCAAGGCTTTATCGGCCGGGTCCCATGTTTCTGCGCCGGCGTTTGTGATCATGCGTTGCACGGCATCTGCCATCTGCTGCTGCACGGGATCGTCGCTTTGTGCAGGCGGCTCATGGTCATTGCCAAGCAGGTCTTCCAGTTTCAGGTGTTTCTTATCGGGCATCTTACGGCATCTTTGCTATATAGAGCAACAAACAAACAGGATATAGACTCCGGAACGAAACTTTTTTTTATTCAGGGATGCTCCCGGGAAATCCAGGACATGAAGAGGATGATTAACGGCAGTACCGGCACTTTTTCCATGTTGGCACGCAGTTGCCGGAAGGCTCTGTAGGTAAGGGTACGGCAGGTAGGCACACTTATTTTCATGATGCCGGCCACTTCTTCATACGACAGGTTGCAGTTAAACTTAAGGAAAAGGACTTCCTTCTGCCGGGCAGGTAATTCATTGAGTTCACGGGCCAGCAGCCGCAGCATTTCCTGCTGTTGTTCGGCTGCAATCAGCAGCTGTTCAGCATCCGGTTCATAAACGATGGAGAAGTAGTCTTCCGGATTGGCAGTATGGAGAATGGTGGCATTCTTTTTTACGGCCAGATGGATCTTCCTGCGGAACGACCGGAGCAGGTAAAACCGGATGTTCACATCGTGGGCCAGGTTATTCCTGTAGTGATAAAGACTGGTAAAAAGCTCCTGGATACAGTCTTTTATAGTGCTGGTATCTTTTAGATATCTTAAGCCATACCGGAAAAGCATATCCGCATACATCTCATACAATTCCCTGTAGGCTTGCTGATCCCCCAGGATGACATTGTTCCACAAAATATTATCAGCTGCAATTAGGCGGTCTTTCAAACAGTAAATATTTAGAAGTGGTTGATGCCCCTAATATAAAGGAAAAAGCAGAAAGGTGAAAGCATTAAACAAAAAGCTATTGGCACAAACACCGGAGCGGATATTTTTTCCGGAGATGGATATGTCCGGAATCTACCTGCTTTGGTTGTTGCGCCAATAGCTTCTTTTTATTTTATGTTTTCGATGAACAGGCTGTGCTTATGCTTCCTGGAAGGCATGCCATAAGCTGGCTGCGCCGATCAGGGCCGCGGCCTCACCGAGGGTAGCGGTAACTACCGGGATGGTGATCTGTTGTTTTTCGAGTTCTTTTCTCAGTTGGGGCAAGAACAGGTCTGCTGCGTTGGCGATGTTGCCGCCGATCACTACAATTTCAGGTTGTTCTTCTCTAATAAAGTTGGTCAGTAAAGTACTTAGGTTTACCGCAAACTCGTTGAACAGTTGCGGTATCCTATCGTCAACGCCTATACGCGCCACCAGGGCTTTAACATCCGCCACTGTTTCGCCGCTTATTTCTTCATAGCGTTTTACAAACCAGCGGGTAGAGAGATAGTCTTCTGCCATGCCATCTTTAAAGGGAGAACACCAGCGGTTGGCATCATTGGCTGCGCCATCGCGGTAGATGGCCGAACCCAGGCCTGTGCCCAGTGTAAGCCCGATCACGCACTGATGATTTCTGCCGGCGCCGCTGAACACTTCGCCCTGCAGGAAGCAGCCGGCATCGTTGATAAAGCGGATCTGTGACGGTGAAATTCCGAGGCGTGTTGCCAGCAATTCTTTTACGTTCAGGTTGTATAATGCGTCATATTTATGTTGCCCTTTCATGAGGCTGATCCCGTGCTCATAGTCGAACGGACCCGGCATGCCGATACCGATATGCCGGACATCTGCTGCCGCGTGGGTGAATACTTCCCTGATAACAGCCGCCCAGCCATCGATGATATCTGCGACTTCGCCCTGTGAGTTAATACGGGTGCGGTTCCATGAACCTTCTATGATAGATCTTGTGTTAAGATCTACCAGTGCTGCGGTAATGTGAGAGCCGCCGATATCTATTCCTAACGCCGTGGAATTTGTCATAAATTCAATACTAGAATGTTTGCTAAATCGTTAAAGCTATACAAATATAAAAAACTATTTGGTTGACATGCTCAGAAAAATCGTTTTAGCAGAGTGAAAAACAGTTAAATAGCTCCCAATATAGGGCGTTTTTCCAAAAATCAAAAAAAACGGGGGAATTTTCAATGGTTATCAAAGAAACCAGTCCGCCATTATCTGAAACAATTCCTAAAGATCTTCCGGAAACATTTGTCTGAAATTCCGGGCTAACCTCTGTGATCATCTGCCGGAAATTATTTTGACAGATGAAAAATAATCATCACTTTTACATCCGAAATTCATTCTTCAATGGAATCTGGTCATTGCTCCGGCAACAACACCCTGATAGTTTATATCGCTACGAACTTCAACACTTCGCCCCCACTTTTCTGAAGCATATATGCATGGCCCAAATGCTGAACTGACAGGTCCGTCAGCAGTATCGCCCTACATTTAAATTCATCTTGACAAAAACACATACCTTAACAACAACCCTGCAAATGGAAAACACATTTCTCAGATGGGCTTTGCTTATCGGCCTGCCCATTCTATGTCTTGTACTGTACAAAGTAATTCTTCGTATATGCTTTGGCGTAGTCATTGTTCCGGAAGACCGTATCGGTCTGGTTACTAAAAAATTTGTACTGATCGGTAAACAGGAATTGCCGGAAGGCCGCATCCTCGCCACCAATGGCGAAGCAGGCTTCCAGGCGCAAACACTTGCTCCCGGCGTATACTTCTGGAAATGGATCTGGCAATACAGCGTTACCTTCCAGCCCTTTACCATCATCCCTACCGGCAAAATAGGACTGGTACTGGCCAAAGATGGTTCCGAACTGGAAACCGGTTCCATCCTGGCCCGCAAAGTTCCCTGCGACTCCTTCCAGGATGCCGTAGCCTTCCTGCAGAACGGTGGCCGCAAAGGCCGGCAAACCGCCATTATCACACCCGGATCGTACCGTATCAATACCTTCCTGTTTGAAGTGGAAATCACCGACATGCTATCCATCCCCGATAATGCCGTGGGAATTGTTACCACCCTCGAAGGACAAGCCATTGAAACCGGCTCCATTGCGGGTAAAACCATCGACAAACACAACAACTTCCAGGATGTGGATGCCTTCCTCGAAAAAGGCGGTTATAAAGGCTTACAGGAACAGGTGATCCTGGCCGGCTCCTATTTTATTAACCCCTGGTTTGCCAAACTGGAAATGGTGCGTATGACGGAAATCGCCATCGGCCATGTAGGCGTAGTGATCTCCTTCGTGGGAAATGATGGCGTGGATCTCAGCGGCGCAGAATTCAAACACGGTAACATCGTGGCGAAAGGCACCAAAGGCGTATGGGCCGAACCACTGGGACCAGGTAAGTATCCTGTTAATCCCTATATTATGAAAGTAGAACTGGTGCCTACCACCAACCTGGTACTGAATTGGGCCACCGCCAGAAGTGAGGCCCACCAGCTGGATAAAAACCTTTCTACCATCACCGTGAGAAGCCGCGACGGTTTTACTTTTAACCTCGATGTAGCGCAGATCATCCACATCCCAACCACGGAGGCCCCTAAAGTAATTGCCCGCTTCGGTAACATGAGTAACCTGGTAACGCAGGTACTGGAACCTACCATCGGTAACTATTTCCGTAACTCCGCCCAGGGATCAGATGTGATCAGTTTCCTCACCAGCCGTAAGGAACGGCAAACCTCCGCGAAGGAACATATCGGCCAGGTACTGGATCAGTATAATGTGTTCGGGGTAGATACCCTTATCGGCGACATTGTGCCACCGGCAACACTGATGAAAACACTGACCGATCGTAAAATTGCAGAAGAACAGAAAATTACCTACGATACAGAGCGACTGGCACAGGAAACCCGTCAGACACTGGAAAAAGAAACCGCCATTGCAGAAATGCAGAAGGAAATTGTAAAAGCCGACCAGGGCGTTTGGATTGCAGAAAGACATGCAGACGCCTCCGTGAAAAAAGCCACCGGTGACGCCAACAGCGTGCGGCTGCAAGCCAACGCAGAAAGCGACCGGATGAAATTACTGGCCGGCGGTGAAGCGGAAAAAGTACGCCTGCTGGCCAAAGCAGAAGCGGAACGCACCGAGTGGATTGCAAAAGCCGATGCAGAAAAAATTGCCCTCACCGGTAAAGCAGAAGCAGAGAAGATCCTCGCCATCGGTCAGTCCAGCGCGGAATCCTACAAACTGGCGGTAGAAGCAATGGGTGGCAACAACTTTACCCAGCTGAAAGTAATGGAAGCCATCGGATCACAGCAGATCCGCATTATGCCGGATGTACTCATCAGCGGCGGAGACGGCGCCAATGGTCCGATCAGCGGATTGCTCGGACTCAAATTACTGGAAGATGTAGCAAAGAAAAACGAAGCCGGAAAACAGGCAGAATAACACTAAGCGAAGCATAACAAAAGGGAAAGGCGCACACCTTCCCCTTTTTGCTTTATGCCTTGCGGTTATCAATACTGTAAGGCACCAGAGAACAGGGTTACCAAAAGGATAGCGGTATCCTTCACTATAGCAGTGCATTACGTATCTTTATACCCGGAAAGAAAAAATGAACGTATGCGAAAAGAAAATTCCTCTAATGCCATCAACGGAAAACAGCTGCGCGGCGACTGCGGAACAGCGTATACCCTGTCGTTGATCGGCGGACGCTGGAAACCCAGCATACTGTGGCGCTTACTGGATGGTAAACTACGCTATAACGAACTGAAAAAGTCGATCACAGGCATCTCTGAAAGAGTGCTGGTACTGCAGTTGAGGGAACTGGAAAACGACCACCTTGTTAAGCGGATCGTGTACCCTGAAGTACCTCCACGGGTGGAATATGAACTCACCCCGCTGGGATGGAGCATGGAAAGTATGTTGCAGCATATCTCCGACTGGGGAACTATGCACCGGGACGATGCCATAGCACGCCAGGCATCCAAAGAAAAAAACGTGGCGGCTATGGCTGATAACGGTTAAACAGCAAGCCCGGCGTCCTCCAGCGCACCGGAAGCCAGCGCGGTCCAGTCGGCATCATGTACATCCTTCGCCAGGATGGTGGTGAGCCGGTTTTGCACCAGGTTAGCCAGCGGCATCGGCGTATATGATTTCCGCGCCGTTTGTAATACCAGGTCCATATCTTTCAATCCTAATTCCGCACTGAAAGAAGGACTGCCGGTAAATTTACGATCCAGGATCATGGCGCCATAATTCCTGAAAATGGGACCCGAAAATAAAGTAGTGGTGAGCATTTCATACGCCGCCCTGGGATCTACCCCGTTTTTCTCCGCCAGCGCAAAAGCCTCTGCCATCAGTTCCAGCGCTCCGGCAATCATAAAATTCCCCATCAGCTTCAGCACATTGGCGCTGCCGGCATCTTCTCCAAGATCAAAAATATTGCGGGCAAATCCTGCCTCTAATAAAGGGCGTATCCTTTCTTTAGCCGCAGCAGGACCGGAAATCACCGAATTACCCGCTTTCGCCGCTGCCGCCTCCGGCCGCGCAAATACCGGCGCACCTACAAATAATACGCCGTGCTTGCCGTGTTGCACCGACAACTCCCTCGATATATCCGGCGAAACGGTGCTCATAGACACATGGATGCCCCCTTCCCCGAGGGCCTGCGCCAACGCATCGGTGGCCACTGCTTCCAGCGCCTTGTCATCTGCCACCAGGCTCAGTACAATCCCTCCTTTCACAGCGGTTTCCTCCGGGCTGCTCACCAGTATGGCGCCCAGCTGCTCCAGCGGCAATGCCTTCTCCCGGGTACGGTTATAAATTCTTAAAGTATATCCTGCCTTCAGCAGGTTCTCTGCAATGGGATAGCCCAAATGGCCTGTGCCGATAAATCCAATGGTTTCCATAATTCTTCAGTTATTACTTGTTGATTCAAATCTATCATTTAAAACGATTAATAAAACATATTTAATTGCGGCTTTGTTGGTAGGTGGATTTTTTAAAGAAATAATATCTCAAGAGTAAATAAACTTTGATGCCCTCATCGCTCATTTTGGGTTATTTAACGTATTTTAATAGCAGCACTTTATAAACTCCACCGCTATGAGAACAATCCATCAATGGCTGGACGAGTACGGCAGCAGCCACCGTAACCATACCAATAAACTGATTCACTGGATTTGTGTGCCCGCTATTTTTTTCAGTATCGTCGGTTTTTTATATGCGATCCCGCTGCCTCTTGGTAGCGTGCGTTCTTATATTTCGGTGGCACATGTGGCATTGCTGTTACTGATCATTTACTATCTGCGCCTCTCTCCTTCGCTGGCGGCTGGCATGCTGCTGATCGGCGTGATCTGTTTATGGTTATGGCGCCTCATAGCAGCCACTCCGCTGGTGATCTGGCAGGTGGCGCTGTTTATTTTCGTAGTAGCCTGGATCGGGCAGTTTATAGGTCATAAAATTGAAGGCGCAAAACCTTCTTTCTTCAAGGATTTGCAATTCCTGCTCATCGGGCCGGCCTGGCTGCTGAGCTTTATTTATAAAAAAGCGGGTATCCGCCTGTAAGGGGTCTCATGTGGCGGCCGACAAATAAAGCCGCAGCACATAGCTCATTTCGTATAACATAAATATAATGACCAGCGCCCCGTGAAAAGTGCGGTTACTGATCCTGATGGCCAACAGGCAAAGGACAAAGTGGGCGATATTGCGGATGGGGTATTCTATCCCGAAATGATGAAAGTAGTCCTGTCCTTTTATCAGCGTATCTATTACATCTGCAATAAACGAAAACGCCAGTACCCCGAAGAACCACTTTCGCCGTGAGTAAAAGTAGTCCTGGTATCCTTTATAATCTTTCAGATCATCCGGGTACAATAGTGCACAGAGCAGGAAAAAGGTAGTTATAAAGGAGATGATAAAGATATATTCCGGGAAAGTCCATTTCTTCAATGCGTGCAATGGCATTTCCCACCACCAGAAATGTACCAGCAGCACGAAGATATAGGCTACCCATGAAAGGTGTATCCAGTATGGCTTTTCCCGGTCGGGATGCTGAATGAATTTGGCAGTGCCTTTGAGCAGATGGGCAATGCTGAGACTCAGAATAAATCCTATCACCATTCTTACATGGCCGAATGTTTCCATAGCGGGGTGTTTCTATGAATTTAATTCATTGCTCCTGAAAAAACAAAAGCCCCGATTAAAATCGGGGCTTATTTACCTAAACCTACAACTGTTACACTGTTATTGCAACAATAATTTATCTTGAAAAACTGTTTTCCGTTAGTGCATAGCAGACGGATCAAGTTTTGCAGCTTTCTTAGCTTTTACCATAAGTACAAACGGTACACAAATCAGGAATATCAGGCCCAGGTACAGGAACACATCCATATAGGATAATATGGCGGCCTGTTTCGTAACACTGTAATCCAGTAATTTATAGCCTGTGTTCAGCGCCTGGTGAGGGTCCATTCCTTTGGCGCCGAAGCTTTGCTGTAACCCGTTTACCCGGTTAATTACATCGGGGTTATTGGTATCCAGTTTTGATACCAGGTCGCTCCGGTGCAGCATATTCTGGCGGGCCATAAACGTAGTGATCAAAGCCACACCAAATGATCCTCCCAGCTGACGCATCATACCAGTGAAGGCTGCTCCCTGGCCAATCTGTTGTCCTTTCAAACCAGACAACGACAACGTGGTGATAGGAATAAAGAGTAAACCCATACCTATCCCGCGAACGATCAGCATCCAGAAGAAAGCGTCTGAACCGGTATCTGCAGGTGTGATAATTTTATAACCCCAGAAGCAGAACACAAAGAACAGGAACATACCACTAGCCACCAGGTATTGTTGCGGAATACCTTTCTCCAGCATCTTACCGATGAGCGGCATCATGACTGCGGTAGTCAATGCCGCAGGGATCATCAGCATACCGGATTGGGTAGCGGTCCATCCCAGCGAACCTTGTGTGTACAGCGGGATGATAAAGGTTGATCCGTATAAGCCAAAGCCCATGATAAACGACAGGATGGTACCTGCCCGGAGGTTTCCGTTTTTGAGCACCCTCAGCTCCACGATGGGGTTCTTATAGGTAAGCTCGCGCCATACAAAGAAGAACAGGGCCAATACACTTGTTACGGTGAGGGCGGTAATCGTGGAGTCGTTAAACCAGTCGTCTTCCTGTCCGCGTTCCAATACAAATTGTAAACACCCTACCATCAACGCCAGGAGTCCTATACCGAGGAAATCTATCTCTGACATCGCCCTTTTTTCACCATATTTCGGGCTGCGTACAAACTGCAGTGTGAGCAGGGTAGCGATTACACCGATCGGAATGTTGATGTAAAAGATATAAGGCCAGGAATAGTTATCGGTGATATAACCGCCTAACGGGGGACCTAACGTTGGACCAATAATTACACCCAATCCGTAAATGGCCTGGGCGATACCGCGTTTTTCGGGCGGATAACTTTCAGTGATAATCGTTTGAGAGGTTACCAGCAATGCACCTCCACCCAAACCCTGTATGAAGCGGAATATAATCAGCTCCCACATGGTAGTTGCGTTACCGCAGAGGAAAGAGGAAACGGTGAATATAATAATAGACGCCGCGAAGTAGTTACGACGACCAAATTGCTGTGATAACCAGCTGGTCATCGGTACTATGATTACGTTACCGATAGCGTATGCGGTGATGACCCATCCGATTTCACTGAGCGTGGCGCCCATGTTACCACGCATGTCATTCAACGCTACATTTACGATAGTGGTATCCACTATCTCCAGCAAAGCGCAGAATATAGCGGTGATCGTAATGATCACCCTGCGCGAGCCGTATTCTATCAATGATTCTTGTTGCATGCAGCACTTATATTTTGAATGAGAACAACACTACCCGGAGTTAATAATTAATGACGAACATGACCTTTCTGTTGATGATCTGTTGTTAAGCTAATCGATTACGCCTGTCTGTTAATTATTGCATGGTTCCCACTAATTATTAACTCCGGATACGTTGCTATTCATGTATATGATTAGTTGAGATGCACGTCTACCAGTACGTTCATACCCGGGCGTAACTGTTTTACCAGTTCATCATTAGGGTTATCGAACTCGATTTTTACCGGTAAGCGTTGCACTACTTTTACGAAGTTACCGGAAGCGTTATCCGCTGGCAGCAGGGCTAATTTAGAGCCGGTAGCCGGAGCAAAGGAAGTTACTTTGCCTTCCAGTCCTTTTTCAGGATAAGCATCGATATGTACGGTTACTTTCTGACCCAGTTTCATTTTATCCAGCTGTGTTTCCTTGAAGTTGGCCACTACCCACGGAGTAGTGCTCAGTACCACGCTGAATAAAGACTGACCTGCTGTAACAAACTGTCCCGGCTGTACGAAAATTTTTGACAGTACGCCATCTTCCGGAGCAAGGATCACGGAGTATGACAGGTTCAGCTTCGCATCATCCACATCTGTTTCACGCTGTTTGATACCTGCATTGGCTACGTTAATCTGTTTGGAAGTAGCGCCACTCTGGGAGCTCACTACGTTTGTCTGACGGTTGGCTGCCGCCTTTTGCCTGGCCAGTACGTCGAGCTGACGTTCAGCAGTTTGTTTGGCAGCAGAAGCCTGTTCAAATTCCTGTTGGGTGATAGAATGATCTTTAATCAGGTTAGCGTAACGGTCGTAATCCTGGCTGGCTCTCCAGAGGTTTACTTTGGCAGCTTCAATCTGTGCATCAATAGTACCTACCTGCGCCTGTGCGGTGCTGATACCTGCTTCGGCAGCAGCGGTGCTGGCCTGTGCAGCGCCCAGGTTAGCCTGTGCCGCATAAAGGGCGTTTTCAGCCTGTTGTACTTTAATGGCCAGGTCGCGGTCGTCCAGGATCACTAACGTATCACCTTTCTTCACCACCTGGTTATCTTTCACTCTTACTTCTTTCACATAACCGGATACACGGGGTATAACCGGGCTCACGTTAGCATCGATCTGCGCATTATCAGTTTCTTCATGGTGCTGACCATGAACATACTTGGTGATACCAAATGCGCCGCCACCCAGCACCAGCACTGCCAGCACTATAACGAATCCATTGCTTTTCTTTTTAGGCGCGGTTGTTTCCTGCATGTTTATATTGTTAGTAGGTTTTGTTTGAGTTTGCGTTTCCACGGCTTTGATATTTATTGGTTTGTTGGTATTATTTGTTGTTGGATTCCAGTATACCTGCAGACTGTAACAGTTTGTTATATGCTACCAGTGCATCTGCCTTTGCGTACGCATAGTTGAGATGCGCCTGCAGATTTGCAACGTCGGCATCCAGCAGATCTGTTGTGGTAGCCAGGTTGTTATCGTGCTTGTTCTTCGTAATCCGGTAATTTTCTTCTGATTGTTCTATCGCTTTGATATAAGTATCCATTTTCTTGTGGCTCAGGAGGTAGTTTTCGTAAGATTGGTATACGTCCAGGTGAATACCATCCACGAGCTGCGCCTCGTTGGCCTGTACTTCTGCCAGCTGCGCCTTTGCATTACTTACTTTTGATCCGGTTTTCCAGAGGGAAGAAAGATTGTATTTCAGCCCCACTCCTGCATTTACGGCATTGGTAATGGTGATCACATTAGGAATGTAAGCGGCCACATATCCGCCGGTTACAGCGAGCGACGGGAAATAATCCGCTTTAGCTCCTTTTATTCCTGCATTGGCTGCTTTTTCACGTGCCGTGAGAGAAGCTGCATCTTTGCGATTCTGGTAAGCCAGTTGTTCAAACTCTGCTACTCCGCGTCCATCTACCTTGTCATCTACTTTGAATACGGTGCTGTCTACCTGGAGCATGGTGTTATCCGGCAGGCCCAGCATGATATCCATATTCAGGTTGGCAATTTTCAGGTTGTTTTCAGCGTCCATCAGTGCCAGCTGGTAATTAGATTGCTGTAATTCTGCTTTTAAGAGGTCGTTACGGGCAAGGAGACCATTCTTTTCCTTGTTGGAAAATTCTTTCACCCTTTCGTCCGACTGCCGGATGTTTTCCTGTACCAGTGCTACTGCGGCTTTTGCCTTATAAAGATTGCTGTAGGCGGCGATAGTATTCTGGATCACATCTTCACGGTCCTTATCAACATCCAGCCGCGCAGCTTCTGCCAGATAACGGGCAGATTCTTTACCACTTTGTATCAATCCACCCGCAAAGATGGGTACCGATACACTGGCAATACCATAAGCTGCTGAATTCACTTTGGGGCTTTCACTTTTGGTGCCACCGTTGCTATCATCTCCCAGTTTAAGTTTCATGTCGATATTAGGCTGCGTAAGCCTGAGATAAGAACCGGAAACACTTACATCCGGTAACTGGCGTTCATTGGCTTCTTTCAGTGAGGCAGTAGCCTGATCCACTTTAGCATGACTCACCTTTAATTGTTTGCTGTTTTGTATACTCAGCGATATGGCTTCATTTAACGAAAGCGGTTTTACGCTCTGTTGTGCGGATGCTGTCTGAAAGAAAAAAGTCAGCAGGATTCCCGATGCAAGCGCATATAATCGTGTGTATATGCTTTTAGAATTCATGTGTTAGGATTGCTTTGAACAATTTTTTTAAATGTGTACTTACTCTGTTTTTCAAATACTCCCTGTATTCATCGTCGTTCAGGTCCTTCGCTTCAGGGTTCGTCCTTAATATATGCTGGGCAGGTATTACCTGATGGATAGTCCCGAATAAAGAAGTCATGAGCATTTCCACATCTACATCTTTATAAAAGATGCCCGCTTCCTGGGCATTTGTAACGATGGGGCGCATCAGACCGAGCATTTCTCCTTTCAGTTGCCAGATAAGATCCCTGACCGGGCTTTGCTGGCTGTTCAGCTGTTCGCGGCTCATGATGCACTGGAAATACTGCTCCCCAAGCATCTTATTGATGAACCGGTCGATCAGGCTGTTTATCTTCTCCAGGGGCTCCATCGTGTCGTTCTCCAGTAATTCATTGATGAACTTCCGGGAAGCCTCCATTCTATATTTGAAAATAGATTCCAGCAATTTGTCCTTTGAACCGAAATAATAGGAGATCATGGCGATGTTCACATCCGCCTCCTGCGCTATATCTCTTACCGATGTGCCATGAAAGCCCTGATCGGCAAATAGCCGCTCTGCAACCCTTAAAATTGAGAGCTGTTTTTCACTATACTCTTCCATGTTCCTTTTTTAGATTTGATAGAGCAAAGTTAAACAAACGTTTAATTTAAACAAGCGTTTATTTAACCGGTTGTTTAAATTTCGAATAATTAAAACTGTATAAAATTGATAATCAATAAAAACGTCTGAAATTTTAAGCTGTTTTTAATATTCCTTAATAATAGCTTAATAAAAAAGAAGAAAATCCTATCAATAGCGAGGTTTTTATAGCAGAATTTTATAATTTAAGAGAGATAGTCATACTGCCCTGTTTTACTATATAAAAATAAATCACATGCGTGCTGTTTCCTCCTTTCCGGGTATTGTTTTACTGGCCGGCCTCATTACCGGCACCCTGGACATCCTTTCTGCTTTTGTGTATTTTTCGGTTGTTAGTCATGGCCAGCCTGTCAGCAAAATACTGGTATACATCAGCAGCGGTGTATTTGGTAAAGCCGCCTTTAGCGGGGGGCCGGCCATGATGTGGTGGGGGTTACTGTTTCATTATCTTATTGCGCTGACGTGGTCGTTTGTTTTCTTCGTCCTCTATCCGAAGATAACAGGACTGCACAAACACCCGGTGGCCACCGGGCTCATTTATGGTTTACTGGTGTGGTGTGTAATGAACCTGGTGGTAGTGCCGTTAAGCCAGGTACCGCATGGGCCGCTGCGTTTAGTCAACTCCGTTATTAATATGCTTATATTGATGGCAATGGTCGGATTACCACTTTCCTTCATGGCACGTAGGTATTATACAAGATAAAAAGCGGAGGGCATTCCCTCCGCTTTTTATCTTGTATATTTTACTCCCGGAAATTCTTTCTGCGCCTGCAGGAACTCCTCTTCCCAACCGGCAGGCCAGCCAAAAGCAATGGTGGCCTGTGGTTTCAGGTTTACGCCCGCAGCGCCGCTCCAGAAATGGATAAACTCTCCCCAGTTCATATCACGCGTATATGCGTTGCCGTTACGGGGGAAGTTGGCGGCCAGTAATGTAAAGAAATTGTTCAGCACTTTAGCCCCGCCGTACTGATGGTAGATCGGGTAAAACCAGTTTTTGAACCACTGTGTTCCCGGCTGCGGAAAATTGTCCATGCTCTTCATCTGCATATCAAACCAGCGCTGCGCTTCTGCATCCCAGCCCAATGCCCGGTATACATCATACTGATAGATCTCCATCCACTTGCTGTCTTTCCATATCGGGAAAGCCGGCGACCCATGCACTCCTTTAGCCGCGCCTTCCACAATATGTCCTACCTCATGCACGGCTGCATCCAGGTTCCAGCCGGTATTGCTCACCCAATCACCTTCATGTCCTACATCAATCACATTGCGGTAGTCATGGCTGCCGTCGAAATAGGTAGACGGATGACCGCCGCCATATTTGCCGGTATGCAGCAACACAAACAAACGGTTATCCTTGCCAAAGGCGCCATAAGTTTTAGTGGTGTAGTTCCACACCTTCGTTAACAGCGTATCCGGCCAGGTAATACTTTCGGGCGTTTCCTTGTCGTAATACACCGTTACCGACGAATTGCTGAATACCCGGCGCATTACCTGCGCGTGCTCAAACCAATGCTCCTTCCAGGTAAGCGGTGGCGTGGCCGTGGTATCCTTCACCAAAGACGGCATCCACCCGGTATTTTTCGAAGCAAAGGTGGCAAGGGTAAAAAGACTGCCACCAACTAATAATACATAGCATAAATATCTCTTCATACAGGGATTTTTATAAAAAATGCTAAATCGATTTTCTAATACCAAAAAAGTAGTATCTTAATGGTGAAAATAGCCAACAGGAATCGAATCAATTTTAAAAAATCCCTAACGGATTGTAAACAAAACTTAAAAGTATCAGGAGCGGACGTCGTTATCAATTGAAGAACAGGAAAGATCAACCAAAAGTAACAAAGCGAAGCATGAGGCATTCCATCAAGCTGTATATCCTGACAGCTGTTATCTGTATTATCGCGTTGGCTATTGTACAGTTTTTCCTGGTATATAATACTTATCAGTTGCTGGACAGTCGTTTTAACTACGTGGAAAAAGGAAGGATCGGTGAAGCCTACAACCTGGCTATCGCCAACGATAAGCTGTTCCCGGGAGGGCAACCCCTGCTGGACAGCATCATTGTGCCACAGTACCCTTACCTGGAACAACTGTACAACACCAACCGCCACGGCTTCGACACCGCCGCGCAACACCTCGTGAACCGCATTATCCGCGAACTGGTAAAGCATGAGAACACCGACAGCATGCTGAAAGCCATTAAAGCCAACGACGGGATCAAGGATTCCCTCCTGTTTGCCCTGTGCATTCACCGGCTGGATATCAAGTTCAAAGACAGTCAGTACGTGAACGTATACAACCGCTTTAAAAAATACCCGCTCATCCCGGCCAACAGGCAAAAGGAAATGGGACTCTTTATTTGCGGCAACCTGCCGCATCTCAATGAAAACAGCGCGGCATCCTCGCTGGTGGCCAATTCGCCCCTGCCCTACTCCTATTCCCTGTCGTTCTCATTTTATGCAGATCCCTATAACCGCCGCACGCTCGTACTCCGGCAAATGAAATATACCATCCTGCCTGGTATACTTACCCTGCTGGCGGTGATCACGCTGTTTGCCATTACCTTGTTCAAATGGATCCGGCAAAAACATCTGTCTGATATGAAATCAGACTTTATCAATAACATCACCCACGAGTTTAATACGCCTATCACGGCTATTATCGTTGCCAATAAAAATATCCAGAACGAAAAAACACTGGATAACAAACAAAGCGTTACCGCTCTTTCCGAGATTATACACAGGCAGGCAGAACGCCTGAAACTATTGGTGGAAAAGGTCATCAATATTGCAGCTACGGAAAAACTGGCGCTCAAAACCACTACCACAGATCTGAATGAACTGATCAGCGGAATACTGGCGGTGTATAGTCTTAATACCATGAAGCAGGCCATCCGCTTCACTTTCAACAACAGCGGCCACCCGGTGATGATTGAAGCAGATACCTTTCATTTTACTACCCTGCTGCAAAACATCCTGGATAATGCCGTGAAGTACAACGACCAGCCGGAGAAGATCATCACCATTACTACTACTACGCTGCCGGAAAAAGAATCTACCGCATTGATCATACAAGACAATGGTATCGGCATGAACGCCGCTACCCTCCGCCATATCTTTGAGAAATTTTACCGGCACCAGCCTAATCTGTCCAGGCCCACAAAAGGCCTGGGCCTGGGGCTTTACTATGTAAAACAGTGCGTGGATGCACATGGCTGGACGATTAAAGTGAGCAGCGAGCCCGGTGCAGGAAGTACTTTCGTAATTACCATACCTTCAAAAATATAAAGCTATGAAACATCACATTCTGCTGGTAGAAGATGAAACGGATCTCGGTAACGTTGTAAAACAATACCTGGAGCTGATGGATTTCACTGTCGACTGGCAACAAAACGGGCAATCGGCGTTGGAGGCTTTTACCGCCACTCCCACGGCCTGGCATATCATCCTGATAGATATCAACCTCCCCGAAATGGATGGCTTTGAACTGGCGCAGGAACTGGTGAAAATACAACCAAGCGTTCCGTTCCTCTTCCTCACAGCACGTGGTGAAAAGAAAGACCGCCTGTACGGCCTGAAGATCGGGGCAGACGATTACATCGTAAAACCGTTTGATGTAGATGAACTGGTGCTCCGCATAAAAAACATCCTGAAAAGAAACCAGATCGTAAACAGCATAGCCGCCAGCAATGCCATTGAACTTGGAGGTATGCGTTTTCACAAAGACTCGCTGAAGCTTATCGGCAATGGCAAGGAAACCATTCTCACGCCGCTGGAAAGCGATCTGCTGCTGCACTTCTATCACAACAGCAATAAGGTGATCCGGCGGGAAGATATCCTGCACCAGGTATGGGGAGCAAATGATTATTTTGTAGGAAGAAGTTTAGATGTATTTGTATCCCGCTTCCGCAAATACTTCCAGGGAAATGAAAATATCAGTATCCGGAATATTTATGGGATCGGGTTCATGTTCAGTCTTACTTAAATAAAAAGGGCGGGCGCTACATCGCTTAAGGGCCCGCCCCTGCACATCTCTTACAAGATGTTGTGCCTGTTTATCAACCGTATCTTCATCATTTCAGTAAAATCATGTAAGGGAAAAACAAATACAGGAGGGCTTTGCCGCTATAGGTGTTTTTCATAGTGATACATAGTTAACAGGGGTAACCCGAAAAAGTTCACTTACTAGAACCTGTCCGGATAGAAAAACAAACGGGACTGCTCTAACTGCCAGGAGCCAGGCGTAATAAAATAAGGCAACACCAAACCTTTTTCACCGGCAAGGGGAAAACCCATTCCCATTGCTGGCAGTTTACTCATGGTTTCATTATCCTGAAAGGCCCATTGATCTGTGGTGCCTGCCTTCGTAAAACAAACACTGCTATTGCTCAGGGCATTTTTATTATCAAAATCAGCGGAAGGAATATAATCTATATAAATCCATGATTTCCGTTTTACATGCTTTGCCAGGTATTCCCGGTATTCCTGCCCGGTGGTGTTATCAATTCTGTACAGGAAAATATCAAAGGGCGCATCGCTATCTGCATAGTGAATATAAAAACCCAATTTATTGGTGGTGGCTTCGGCTGCCGGAGGATTTACTTCTACCACCTTACCATCTAAATAGATGTAATTAAAACAGGCTTTTGTGCCTGATGCAGGAAGTGGTTTGCTAAAGACTATTTCCCCGGTAGCAGGATCTGTTAGGGTAACCTTCGAACGTAACGCAGGGTCACGGTAGGTATATACTGCGTTAAAGCCTATTAAAGAGGCTGGCTGGAGTATAAATTTTCCGTTGGCCAAACTCTTGTCGTACCTGGTGGTATCTATTGATACTTCCAATTCGTTCGCACTGCCATTGTAGCCACTGATGATCACCTGTATTGCTTTTTCCGGGTTGAGCTCCTCTTTGTTGCACGCTGCAAGCACGTTAATAAGCATGGTAATGATACCGGCTATTTTCATGTACTGTATTAATTGCTTCATTGATTCGTTTATTAGTTATAGTTCAAATAATTTGGTAAACCTTATACTATTTCCTGCAGTGCTTTCATTGAATATATACAAATTGGAAGATGCCACTGATGCAGTTGGTATAGGAGCACTGGAGGAAGTGGCATGCCAGGTATATCCCATTCCCTCCGTGTAAAATTCATTCGTACCTGCTTTGTAGATATAAGCCTTAAACAGCACACTGGTAGGCTGTCCATTATATTCTTGCCCCGAAGTTGGAAAGCTGGAAATAGTGACAGGCTCACTGAATTCATAGGGCTTTACATTTTTAATCCGGATGATCTCCTCAAATGCCTTGGGTGTGAAATAATATTTTATCAGCACAATATCTACAGGCGCTGTATAATTAGTAAGCGTTGGCATGAACAGGTAACTGATTTTTATTTTTCCCTGTTCAACCACCGGCTTTTCCGGCAGGTCATTTACTTTACCATTCAGATAAAGAAATTTGAGGTTGGTGGGGCCATCTCCCCTTTTTATTTCCTTCTCCAGCACCACTTTTCCCGTTCCCTTTTCTGTTAATGACAGCTTTACTTTATTGGTATTGCCATAGAACGTATACGCATCGATAAGATCAAAGGCACTATTGGGTGATAATGGATAATTGATCTTAAAGGTATCCAGTTTTATCTCCAATGTTTCGTTGCTGCTATTATAGCCTTTCAACATCACAGGCGCTATAGTTTCCTTGTATAAAAAATCGTCTTCCCCTTTGTTGCAGGCAGCCAGTATCAACAGGAAGGCACCTGCCAGTATGGTATAAAATATCTTTATTGTCTTCATGACGTTACGGTTTTATTATAATCAGATGAAATCTAAAGGGAATATGAAACGGACAAACTGAAAGAGGTGCCAATCTTACGAATGAAGGTATCCTTGTCACCAATCCGGGTTTTAGTTTTCCCGTCTGCTGATGTTTCATAATAACCTTCTTCATATTTCTGGGAGAAGCCATATTTCCATTCGTAGATATCACTCCATTCTGTGGCTCCTGTAGAAGAAATTTCTGACATAGGCATGCCTTTCCATTTATCAAGCAGCTTATACGTGTCAGTACTATTAATATAAAAGCGGTAAGGAGTGTTTAGCAGGTTGCTGATGTTCAGCTTTGCCTTCAGCTTTTTGTTTTTCAGAAAATTATAGCTTAATTGGGCATCCAGCTGATCGCGTGGACGTTCATACTCTACAATATTCGGAGTAATGCCTGTGGAGAAGGTTTTGTAGCCCATGTGATTAAAGGCCATATTGGCTCCTAAACGGTTGCCATCATATTGCAGTCCTATATTGTATAGCACAGGCACCTGTCCATATAATGGTCTTTTTTCTCTCTGGAATACTTTGCTGCGGTACTCATAGCTTCTGTCGTATTTGTCTTCAATCATACCTTTTCCTACAAACATAGCAGACTGTACTTCGGAACGCTGTAAAGTAAGGTTACCACTCAGGTAAATATTATCAAGCAATTTCCACTGCGGATAGATAAAACCCAGGCTTTTACGCAGGTCAAATTCCCACCCGTTCACCTTTGCCCAATCTGAGTTTTGGGTAGATACATATACGCGCATAGTGGCATCCGGTTGTATACGGTACAGCTCTACCGGTTTGTCAAAATACTTATAGAAATAACCAACAGAGATCACCTCACCAGGTTTGGGATACCATTCCAGTCGTAAGTCATAATGGTCAATCAAGGTAGAAAGCACACCTTCATTCCGGCGAAAAGCACCTATGGCCGGATCATAGCGGATCATCCGGGAGTTTTCGATCAGTGCGGGTCTTACCACCGATTGTGAATAAGCAGCCCGTATATTAAAATCCTTCAATGGTGTAGCGGTAAGGCTTGCTGAAGGCAGGTAACGCCATTTTTTCTCTTCGGTTTCCGGATCAGCTGTAGGTGTTACGATTTTTCCGGTTTCGGGGTCCACGAACCTGTATTTTTCGCCCCGCTCTATGAGCGTACTGATAGATAGGTCATTGGCGCCGCTCCTGATTCTTTCGTAATTGTAGTATTCAGCCCGGACACCCCATACCAAACGCAGCCAGTTGGTAAAACGGTTATCCAGCATACCATAAACGGCCTGATTGGTATTCTTTCCTTCATATCCGTTCTGGGAAAAACTGGCAGGATAATATAACAAGTCTTTCATGGGATCTTTGAATTCCAGGAATTGTCCCCATTCCTGTACAGGAACATGCGCATATACGCTACCTACTGTTCGTACGGTACTGATCGGCAATAGGGTCCAGTCGTAAAGACCCTGGCGCTCCATATACTGATAACCGGACTTTACTATCTGCTTTTTTCCAAGTACGTTGAAATGATAGCTCAGGGACCCTTCCGCTATTTTATTGGTTTCCTCATACAGGTATTGCGCCCGGTTGAATGTTCCGCCACCTGGATTGGTAACGCCACTGGGTGTTATATTGTAACTGCTTCCATTAAGCGTACTTGTAGGCATCAGCCAGGCTTCCACGGCATCTTTTTCGAGGTTGGAGAGTTTGTTGCGGGCCACATTCCAATCAAAACGGAAAGCACCAAAGGTGTGTTCACCATTGATACGGTTTTGCAACAGGTCAATAAACTTTGGACGGTCATATTCCCGGATGGCAGGACGTTCGCCATAACCAATGTCATTACCATATCCCACGATACGGGAAAACTGGTTATTAAATACCCGTGAATAGAAATTGCGGGAAGTGATCTTGTGATGCTTTGATTGCCACCCCAGGTTGACCAAGGCGCCCCAGGTGGTATTGAAATTATACTGGTTGGAAAAAGTAGGATCGATTTCTTCTCCGGTGGCTACGTTATAAACGCGATTGCCGATCTTCTCCCAGTCGCCCCGCTCAAAATGGGAAATATCATCAATAGATTGCTCATTGCGGTAGCTGAGTGAACCCACAAAACCGAAACGGCTATCTTTAATGTTATAGCTACGTCCCAGGCTGAGCTGGTAGTTTTGCCCCGGTAATGCCTTGTAGGTCCTGGCGCCTATCCGTTCCAAACCGCCTATTTTTTTGTTCTGCGCTGCAATCATTTCAGGTGTTATTGCCGGAATACCTTTGGGAGGAAGATCATACGGCTTGATAGGATTATAGTTTTGATTGGTAAAGATCAGCAGGTCTTTGGGGAAATGGTCCCTGCTGCCATCATCAAAGGCGAGGTAGTCATTTTTTCCACGGCCATAACCCAGGAAATCTTTTCCTGTGCTTCCGCTTGTGTATTTTCCGCCAATACCTATTGTTGTAAAGTTTTGATCAGGAATCGCAAACGTGTTGATCTGTACCAACCCGCCGCCAAAGCCAAAGCTCATATCAGGCGTTGCCGTTTTAGATACGATCACATTGTCGATCAGGTTGCTGGGAACAATATCGAACTCAAAGTCGCGCACCTGTACATCCGTACTGGGTAATATGGCGCCGTCCATCATAGCAAGGTTGTAGCGCTCCGCAATACCTCGTATCACTACACGCCGGTTGTCATTAGTGCTCACTCCCGAAATCCGTTTTAATGTTTCCCCTATGTTTTTGTCGGGCAACGCTGCAATCTGTTCCCTGCTCATGCCGTTGGAGATGCCTGCTTCGTTCTTTTGGCGGGCATAGAGCGCTTTGATGCTTTCTTTTTTTGCAGAAGAGGTAATCACTACGCCACTCAGTGTATGCTTCGTTCTTTTAAGCGTTACGTTTAATGTAAAAGTCTGATTGTCCTTTACTTCGATATCGGTGACCTGTTTGGCGCCATAACCTAAGGACGAGATTTCTGCCTGATAGGCTCCCTTTGGCAGCGCAATACTAAAAGAACCATCTATGCTGGTGGTTGTCCCACTATTGCCAATGCGGATGCTGACACCAGGTATAGGATCACCGTTTTCTTCATCAATAATTTTCCCGCTGATTTTTCCAGGAGCTTTTTGGGGAGTGGCAGATGGCGTTTGTTTATCCGCGGCTTTTTTAACCAACCAGGCAGTGCCTTTTCTTTCTATAGTAAACGGAATGTTGGTGACCAGCCCGCTTAAAATCTGCTCCACCGTTTTGTTGTTGTATTCCGCTGATTTTATCGCAACCCCATTTACTTCTTCTTTGCTAAAGGCAATACTTACGCCCGTTGTTTTACGGAGTACGCCCAGCGCCTGTTCTAAACTGCCTTGTTCAAATTTTACCGAGTACTTCGTTTCCTGCGCCAGCGTTACCATAGGCGGCAATAGCAATAATAGGATCAGGGCGGGCAGGATAAATAATTTCCTTCCAGGTTGCTTCAACCATGTTAGTAGCATAACTTTGTTTTTTACTTTTTTTATTTTAACGAATGAAAGAATGGCATTGGCCCTGTTCACAGCAGGGCTTTTGCTTTTATAGCAGTTAATAGATCTCTATTTCAGCAGGGGTGATGATCCGGAACCGGCATCCGGTTAAACTGCAAAACACTTCCACGATTTCACTGGCCGATTGCTCCTTATTAAAATTGACATTGACATTGGTTTGCAGTTGGTGCGGATTCCGCCGCGTATTGAGGGTAACATCATATTGATTTTGCAGTAGCACCACCAGATCATTGAACCGGACATTTTCATAATCCCATTCGCCCTTTGCCCAGCTGGTCAGGCTTTCCGCAGATACAGCACGTTGGATGGTATAATCCCTGCTGGCCTTATTGTAATGGATGGCCTGTGCCTGGGTAAGGATATCCGGTGCGCTGCCCGGCTTACTGACCTGCACCTTACCGGATACAACGGTGATCTGTATATCTTCTCCCTGGGCATAGCTGTTGATATTGAACTGTGTGCCCAGTACCATAGTGGCCAGGCTGTCGGCAGTTTGCACTGTAAAAGGATGTTTGTCGTCATGGGTTACGGTAAACAATGCTTCACCCGAAAGCTGTACCTGGCGGTGACGGGCAAAGTCAGAGTGATAATGCAATGAGGAACCGGCATTAAGCAGTACTACTGAACTATCGGGTAATACCACCTGCTTTATTTCCCCTTTACCGGTTGTTATTTCTTTGAACACCGCCGCAGTTTGTGCGGGAGTAGCTGCGTATTGGATTGTTCCTGCCTTCCATATACCGGCGCCTGCGGTAATCAGCACCCCCATCCATACAGCAGCGGCACGCCAGCCGGATAATGGCCTCAGCAGCTTGCTGCTACGCACGGGGAGGCTGTCAGGAACGGTCGTTTTATCCTGCAAACGATGAATGTTATTTAGTAACAGCGCTTCGCCTTCGGCACTTAACTGAAGGTCTGCTTTCTCCATGTCGCCCCCTTTTTCAAACCATTCTTCCATGATGGCTTTTTCCTGAGAAGTGCAGGTACCAGCTATATACCGGTCTAAAAGTTCCCTGAAGCGTTGTTCTGTTTGCATAGCTTTTTCTTTAAGAAGGGAGGGCTATAAATACTATTTATAGTACCCCCTTACAGGATAGAGCCTAAAAACGAAAAGCAGACTACTCCGGAAAATGGAGTTAATAATTTGGTAATATTGCGAGGGGAATTAAATCACCAGCCATCTTGCTGCGGTGAGCAAAACAATAAAAAGCATAAAGAACAGGAAAGTTAACCGGGATACAGTCTGGCGGAGGCGCTTGCGCACTTTGGAGAGATGGTTTTTAACCGTGTTGGGGGAAATCAGCAGCAATTCAGCTATTTCAGGTACGCTCATACCAGCTTCCTGATTCAGGTGGTACACCTTTTTCATTTGTGCAGGCAGCCCTGCAATTTCATTGGCTACAGAGGATTCCATCGTGCGGATGGCAGATGCAGAATAAGCCTCCTGGAAAACCAGTGGCATGCCTTGTTCATTCAGTAGTTCCTGCAGCAAGTCCAGGCTTTCCGGACGGGCAGCATTACGTTTTATATATCTGAATGTTCTGTTACGGGCTATGCTGTATAAGTAGTTAAAAAGGGAACTTTGTATAGTAATATCTGCTCTTTTATCCCACAAATCCATAAAAACTTCCTGTGTAATATCTCCCGCATCGGCCCGGCTGCGGATATGTTTGTACACCATACTAAAAATAGGAGCAGCATACAAATGATACACCTGGTCAAAAGCGGTGCGGTCTCCCTGTTTTACCTGTTGCCATAATGCAGTGTGATCCTGGATGCCTGAAGCCATGTACTGATTTGTCCTTATGCAGGGCAAATATAGTCTTGCAATATTATCATAAAGTTAACGGTTATGTATGGGTAAGATCACAAAGGAATATCGTGGACGAGGGGAAGCGTGAAAATAATAATAAAAACAGGACAAGCAAGTATCATACTCACTTGTCCTGTTATATCACCCTGCCTGTATCATCTATACAAATAATGTTCGCCCCAAGCCATTACCAGGAATGGTGATGCAATATTTTTCATTCTTCTGAAGCTTAACCAGTAGGGTTCCCTGTGATCTATCGAATGGGCCATTTCGTTTTCATGTCCACTTATTACCATTTTTGGGTTAATTCCCTTTACGATTTCTTCTATATCATGAATCCAATTATGCAAAAGCAATACATCCACTTTTGCCAATTGGCCAACTCTCCTTAACCAGACGAGATCTTTCTTATTATATTGGTCACCAGTATGCATCATTGTATAACCTTCTGTTGTAGTAACCAGATATACATTATTCAATACTGTTTCATCCTGGTGTCCGGGAAAAACTTTCACGGTAATTCTTTTCCCGTTATGGAGCAATATTTGTTTATCAAGCACCATTGTATCCCGGAGGGGTTGTATATGTGTAGAAATACCTTCCCACATTCCCGTGGGTACAAATACCTGCTTTTGTTGACCGGCAAACATCTTCGCCACTTCCAGGTCAGCATGATCTCCATGTATATGACTTACAAAAAGCACATCGCATAGATTTACTATAGATTTCATTTGTGCGGAATCAATCAGCCTCCCATGTTTTGTATTGGCCATTACAAGATCAAAGCCTATAGTAACAGATTCCGTTCGAACTAAAAACCCCTGGTTGTATAATTTATACACCTGCATGCCTTTTTTAGGGGCAGCGATTTTAAAATCATTCAGCACTTGTTGCATTCTATCAACAATAAAAGACTTTAGTGCCGCAGTGGTATCCAGCCGGGTATCATGTAATAAACCATCAATGGAAAAAAGAGCCAGCTTTCGTTGTGCAGAAGGATTCAACTGCGGTGGATTATCCTTTAATATCGTTTGAATCTCCTTGCTTAGAGCATTTGTTTGCGCCTCCAGAAAGCCAGGGATGTCTTTCCAATATTGTAATTTCTCAGACTGAGCATACCCCGAAAGGGAGGCTGTCAGTAGCAATAATAAGCTGATACCTATTTGCAACTTTTTCATATAAACTATTTTAATAGTTGCTATTTTGTTTCAATGCAGGATTCAGATCAATTTCAGTGAAAGGAACCGGCCAGAAATAGTCCCTTGCAGGATTGAACTTTCTTTTCTGCATAAACTTGCCATCATGCGCATGAACATCTCCGTTCATTTCCTGTTCTATGGTCCTCCAGCGCCTGATATCATAAAAATAAATTCCCTCTCCGGCAAACTCTATCCTTCTCTCCAACCGGATGGCTTTCCTCATACCGTTCTGATCTAAACCGGCTGCAAGAGCAGGCATATTTACTGTTGGTCTTTGTCTTACTGCATTAATGGCATCATATACCCGGCTATCCGGTCCGGTGGTTTCATTTATTGCCTCTGCATACATGAGTAGTACATCTGCATATCGGATCACCACATAATTGGTTTGGGGATTGGTGATATCTCCAACGGTAGTACCGGTGTATTCTGTAAACTTTTTGAATGCATACCCGGTTTGGTGCAATTCTGCTTCTGTAGCTATTTTATTACGCCATTGTGATCCTAAATAAACAATCGACTGTTCAAACCTGGGATCCCGGTTTTGATAGGGCGCGGCGCTGCTGTACAATGGACTTTCATGTATTGATTTGCCATCTGTCATTTGATATACATCTACCAACTCCTGTGTAGGAGTTTGAGTATTGTATTGTCCATGCACTATATCATACATATTAGGTATCTCGGGGTATTTGAATCTTACGTCAAAAACAATTTCCTTATTGCCTTCATTTACTTTCTTGAAAATACCATTATAATTCTCAAAAAGACCATACACCTTTAAATCAATCACTTTTTCTATAGTGGTTATCACTTCTTCATACCGGCGATTCTGTAACAAAACTCTTGCTTTTAACGCCAGTGCTGCCCCTGATGTAGCTCTTCCGCCTGATGCAGCAGGGTACTTTGACGGTAATACAAGCGCTGCATCATCAAGATCTTTAAGTACCTGTGTTAGTACCTCCGCATAAGTATTTCTGGGTAAATTCGAATGTTCTGCTACTTTAGGCTGATTTATGACCAAGGGCACACCATTAAAAAGTTCATTCAGCATCTGATAAAAAAATGCCCGCAAAAATTTCGCTTCACCAACCACACGTTTCTTTAGTGCCTCATCCATCGGGATAGCCCCGATATTATCAATCAGCGTATTGCACCTCCCAATTCCTCTGTAACAACCGGACCAGGTAAGCAGGTTCATACCCGTGGTAGTAGCAGATTGGGTACCGGTGGCAAAATCATTCGCATTTTGATAATTATCCTTATGATAGGCATTGGGCGACATAACCTCAAACATGAAAGGTGTTTGATTGTTATAGAGGTCATCATGTGTAAGCGCATTGTAACATCCTGACAGTGCCTCTATAGCATGTTTTTCTGTTTTCCAGTAAGTATCCTGTGTAAGGAAGTCAGTTGGCTTGGTATCTAATATTTTACTGCACGAAAACAATAATAGCATACTGCCGAATACTGGTATTATTAAATATTTCATACTGCTGATATTTATAAGGTGATATTTAATCCTGCGGTAAACATTTTTACTGTAGGGTATTGATCAAAATTGTTTTGTGTAATGGTTCTTTCCGGATCAAAATATTTAACCTTGGTAAATGTTATAAGGTTTTGACCATTTACAAACAGGCGACATTTTTTTATGCCTATTCGCTCAATCAAAGCCGGTGAAAAATCATATGATAACTGTATGTTTTTTAGCCTTAGATAAGATGCATCCTTTAGCCAGAAATCCGAATCAGAAAAGTTTTCGGCTGTATATTGGTGTCTTGTGGTAATACGAGGAAGTGATGCGGTAGTATTTTGCGGCGTCCATGAATCTGTTAGCCAGTTCTTGGTAAGTCCAGCCCCATTGTTAAACGGCGATGCCATATTCCCGTTGGGACGTACTGCAATATTCTCAACCCCTTGCCAAAATGTCTGTAAAGAGAACCCTTTAAATTTTACACCTGCGTTAAAGCTATAAGTATACTCAGGAAAGGTGTTGCCGGCTATATAACGGTCATCACCATTAATTACTTTATCTCCATTAAGGTCAACATATTTAACATCACCTGGTCCAACACGGTTGGTAATAACCGGATAGTTTTTTACCTCTTCCTGTGTTTGAAACAATCCATCTGTTTTAAGCACATACCAGGAGTCAATAGGATATCCCTTTTTGGTAATGCGTGCACCCGCTGCATCAATAATAACTTCACCTTGAAGATCAACGACCTCGTTCCTGATTTTTGTTATATACGCGCTTAGGTTGTATGAAAAATTACTTCCGATTTTATTGGTGTGTGATATTCCTATTTCATAACCAACATTATCTACTACCGCCATGTTTCTAACAGGACCATCCAAAGCGCCAACCTGGTCAGGCAAGGTCTGCGTCCTCAGAATGCCATCTGTTCTTTTACGGAACCATTCTGCTTCTCCTGAAAGTTTTCCATCAAATAGATTCCATTCAAGACCAACATTCGTAATGGTTGTAGTTTCCCAGCTCAAACTGGCATCACGGCTTTGTACAATAGCAGATCCCGCATTATATATGCCTCCAAATGGATATCCATATCCAGGATTTACTGCATTTACATATTGAAAGCGCCCGATTTCCTGGTTGCCTATCTGGCCCCATGATGTTCTTAATTTAAGTTCCTTTACCCATTTTACATCGTCCATAAAGCTTTCCCTGGAAATTCTCCATCCTGCAGAGAAGGAGGGAAAAAGTCCCCATCTGTTGCCGTCTGCAAATCGTGAAGAACCATCATATCTGCTATTGGCTTCAAAAAGGTATTTATCCTTATAGTTATACTGTATCCTTCCAAAATAAGAAAGCAATGCATCTTCCCATCGGCTTCCATAAGCCTGGGGATTAGCAGTACCCAAACTTATTTCCTGCAATTCCAATGCAGGAAAACCCTGCTTGGTAGCTTGTAAATAATGCCAGGTGGTATTATCTACGCTGGAACCAAGCATCGCATTAAAAGAATGGTTGCCAATATCTTTTTTGTACGAAAATGTTTGGTATACACTTAACCGCTGTTCCTGATTATGATATCCCAGCCTTGTAGTAACTGAGTTCCAATATCTTTTGGGATCCCCGGTTTTTACATCATACATCATAACCTCCGGATACCACTGATCAATATCGAGCGTTCCATATGACACGGCTCCCCGCACCATATAGGTAAGGTCTTTGAATATTTTGTATTCAAGCGCGATATTCGCCAGTAAGCGGTTCGTTGTCTCCTTTCTCCAGGATTCCTCAGCCCATATTAAAGGGTTTTGAAATGAATTTTGCCCGGGTGTCAACACCCAGCTATCCGGCCAGTTGCCATTTTCCATTCTTCCAGCGGGTTGAATAGGCACCATCCTGTTGAGACGGTTCATAAGGGTTGTAATACCATCAGCAGGTTGATCTGTATTCCAACGCGTTACCATTACGGATCCATCTACATTCAGTCTTTTAGTAACCTGGGAGTTTAATTTCAAGTTGAGTGAATATCGTTTTGCCCCTGTCATCCCTTTTAATACGCCTTCCTGGTCCAGGTATCCACCCGACAAACTATACCTGTTTTTTTCAGTACCGCCAGAAACCCGAAGATTATGCTCCTGTACAAAAGCCGGCTTAAACATTTCTGTCATCCAATTGGTATTGGGATGTACTAAACTGGTAGGACTTGTACGGAACTCATTAATTAATGCTTCAGAATAATAAGGAACGCCCCCTTGGTTAACCATCGCCTTGTTATAGGCTTCCATAAAGTCTGCGGAATTATCAACAGGGTCGGGTAAATAGGTTGCTTTCTGCGTACCGAAATAGTTATTGTACTCTATAGTAGAGCGCTCTTTCTTTCCCATTTTGGTGGTGATGAGTATTACCCCATTTGCAGCCCTTGAACCATAAATAGCCGAGGAGGCAGCATCTTTCAATACACTGATACTTTCAATATCATTAGGGTTAATATCATTCAGGTTATACTCTACACCATCTACCAACACCAATGGATTTAATTTCCCTGCACCACCTATTGATCCCATACCTCGGATTCTGATAGTAGCACCATCAGCGCCTGGCTGGCCACCTGCCTGGTTTACATATACACCCTGAACCCCTTGTAAAGCCTGGGAAGAATTGGTAATAGGGCGTCCTTCCAAATCCTCTTTTGATACAACAGCTATTGCGCCGGTAACATTTACCTTTTTCTGTACCCCATAACCTACCACTACCAATTCCTGGAGCGTTTGATTGGAATTCTCCAGCCTGATCAATATAGAATTTGTCTGCCCTTGCTTTACTTCGAAATTGTCAGATCGACCTGTTACATAACCCACAAAAGATGCTTCAAAATTGTACTGGTTATTTACCAATAGGTTCTTAAACACGAAAAGCCCCGCGCTGTCAGTCAAAGAGTGTGACACATGGTTGGTTAGCTTATTGGTAGCTCTAACGGTTACCCCTTGCAAATATTTTCCATTTTCATTGGTCACGAAACCCTTTACTGTAGCAACCAGCGGTTCCTGTGCTTTGGTCTCATTTTTTAGGAGCAGTAGCATGAAGCCTAGTATCCAACATGCTTTAAATACACATTTCATAAATAGTTCTTATTTGATTGTTTATGGGCAAACCAATTCTATTTACGTTCCTGAAGAAACGTATCACTAGTGATTGCCGCTTATTTAATAGATTATTCTTGCTTGACGATTATCTTATACCCTTTTCCATCGGGGCTTATCTCTAACCCGTTTAATTGTCCTATCAGTTTCAAAATGACAGGCAAAGAGTCTGTTGATTTAATATTTCCAGAAAAATACCTTTCTGATATTTCATTTTTATTGTACTGTATAGGCACCTTATATTTTGCAACCAGGCTGTCCATAACTTCAGTGAGAGAGGTGTTATTAAAGAACAATGTAAACCCTTCTGGTTTTACCGGCTTTTTTAAGCTGGAAAAATTGCTGTCTGACTTCTTGTTGATAACTATTTTACAATAGCCATTCGTTTTATCGTAGTTCATTTTTTGACCTGGTGTCAGGAATATATCCCCTGTCCAACCACGTAATGAATCTACCTCTTTTTTTAGCTGTACTTTTCCAGTATACAACACTACCCAAACACTTCCGCCCTTTTCTTCTACCATAAAACTGGTACCTAGCGCCGTAGTTGAAACTGTACCGGTATATACAGTAAATGGCCGGTCTGTATTTTTGACTACTTCGAAGAATACCTTTCCCTTCATGTGTATAGTTCTTTTTTGTAATACAGTACCAAACCCTTCTTCATATTTTACTACTCCCCCTTTGTACAACTTTATTGTTGAACTATCCGGAAGCAGGTAGGTAGCTATTTCAACTGAATCATTACTTAGTGTTCTCCATGCAACAGCTGAAGCTTTTTTACTTTCCAGTTTTGCTACCTGGTTAATATTTTTAACAGGCTGTAGTATATAATATACAACAGTGCTTAACAAAATGATTACAACAGATGCCGCTGCTATCCACATCCTGCCTGACTTCTGATACGGGGTCATTTGCCTGATGTTATCCAACATTCTTTTACTTACGTCTGCCGCTAAGAAACTTTTGGGATCAGTTTGCTCCCAGTTTTTCAACAGATACTGGTAAGTCGGATCTTGTTCAGCTATCTTTACTATATGTGCATATTCTTCGGCTGAACAATCGCCATTTAAAAACCGTTCTATTTGCTCGTCAGTCAGTATGGATTCCATTGAAAAAGTGTAACACCCGTTTATTATGAATATATACAAAGGAAAAGAAGGGAAACCCTTGCAGGTAACAATTACTTAACATCAAGATCAGGGATCAGGCAGGATTAAAGAATGCCCATTACGCAGTTAATTACTTTCCGTAATATTTTCAGGGCTTTTGTAAAATGGCCTTCTACCGTCTTGGGCGAAACAGAAAGTTTGTCTGCGATTTCCTGGTTGGAATAACCATGAACTATCTTCAAGGAAACAACCTGCTTACTGGCGGGTGTCAGGGCATCAATTGCGCTAATAAAGTGGTCTTGCGTTTCAAATTTATTGTAGTCATCAACATTGCCCTCCTCTTTATCAATACACCGGAAATAGTCAACTTTATATTTTCGGGCTTTTGCTTCCTTTTTTAGGAAATTAATCAATAAGCTATAACAGATCGTAAATAGTTGTTTCTCCAATGTATATTCCAGTGAAAGAGATTCCCGATAATGCCATAGCTTGGTAAAGCTGTCTTGTGTTAGCTCTTCAGCTGTTTCAGGCAATGGAACTCTCTTTAGAAAAAAGTGATACACTTTCTTATGTAAATGCCGGTATATGTCCAAAAAAGCCCTATAATCGCTGTTTTTTATTTTGATAACAAGATGTTCCATGCCATCCTACATTTTTTTGCAAGGTGGTCAAAAGGGAAATGAATTTCTTTTTCGGCAGATTATTTTTTAATTATCTTTTGGGAACCTCTTTAATATCCGTAGCTAATGATACCCAGTGTACATTGACTGATCCAAACAAATTAGTTAGTTTCTCCTGCGAGCATTGATCCGTTACCCCTTAAAATTTACCTACGGTCACAAACAACAGGAATTTGGAATAGCATTAAAAACATATAGCCCGCCAGGGCGGGCCATATGTTTTTCTTTTTTGCGGGTACAGACCTTTCGGGTCAGCCCCATTATTATGTTATTAACTTATTTCAGTGAATTGATCCACGTAGCTATTTTCGTGGCATCTGCCTGCGGCACCTGCGGGAACGGCGGCATTGGTGTAGCATAGCCGGGCCAGTTCTCTGCCTGGGGGTTTTTAATCAGCGCCAGGATTTTGGCTACAGAGTAATTCCTTTTGGCTACATCGCGGAAACCGGGTCCCACCTGCTTTTTATCAGGATTGTGGCAGGAAGAACAGGTATACTTGTTCAGCAACGGTTTGATCTGCTCGTAAGTCAGCGCCTTTGCAGGAGCTGTTTTGGCTGCTGTGGAAGCGGCTTTTGCATCTGCTATTTTCGTGGCAGTGGTAGCTGGTTTGGCAGCAGAGTTTTTAGTGCTCAGTGTGGAAACCGCCAGCTTTGCGCCTTCAGGAATATTATTCAGGGTATAGTACACATCAGGGTGTACCAGTGAATAGGAGTTTTCCTGGGTACGGATACCATTCAGCGACAGCTTATGGATGTAGTACTGACGCAGCCCGTCGATCACAAGACGCACCTTCATACCGTCGGGAGACACCTGAACACCTTTGATGGTCAGCTTTTCTGAATTAACAGTAGGACTGCCATATACCGGGTGATATTTATAGATAAAGCTTTCTACATTGTAAGAAGCAATATCTTCTGCATACTTTTTATCTACCGGTAAAGTGAAGGTAATTTCAAAACCATCAGGCATAGCGCTTACAGTTCTCATTTCAAACGGCACTTTATTGTTCCATACCAAACGTTGCAGGCCCTGGTTGGCATCACCGGCAGAACCCCATCCACGGTTGGTTTCACCTACAAAGAGGGAACCGTCTTTACCCCAGGCGAGGCGCAGTACGCCCGACTGGAAGCCGCTTCTGAAATCCCAGGCAGCACCCTGGTACTCACCGTTTACTTTCTCCAGGTATACACGTACAATTTTGCTCTGTCCCTGGTCGCCAATCAGCACCTGTTTGGCAAACGGGCCAAAGGCTCCTTCAGGAATGGTGGTAAGCTGTGCATTGGAAATACCCAGGATACCGTGTGGCAGCCAAACTGCAGGCAGCTGTACTTCCGGGAAATATTTCTTCATATCAAACAGCGTCACAAACTTTTCATTCTCTACGTTTTCGGGTTTGATAGCACGGCCGTTGGCATCTCTGCGGAAACGTGGATCTACTTTGCTGTAGAGTGCTTCTGTGGTGAGTTTTACCGGGGAATTAGGCAGGTTGGTCCAGCGTAAACCTGCGGGATGACCAACAAAGCTACCTTTTTTCACGTGGGTTAAACCACCGGAACCCATCCAGTCGCCCTGGTTCTCTGTATAAAACAGTTCTCCATCGATCGTGCCAAGTCCGCACGGAGAGCGGAAACCGGTCGCAAATGGCTCCATTTTACCGTCTTCTGTAATGTGCATCATCCAGCCTCTCCAGGGTACCCGGCTTTCACCGCGCCACCATTCTTCATCGCCAAAGGCCACGTTGCCGGAAACAAAGAAAGAGCCATCTGTGCCCAGTACCGGGCCAAAGCTGTATTCATGATAGTGACCGGACAAAGGCCAGGAGTACACGGTTTCAAACAGGTCCATTTTACCGTCCATATTGGTATCGGTCATTTTGGTGAGTTCACCGCGTTGTGCGCAGTAGAGGGAACCATTTTTATAGGCCAGTCCCAATACTTCATGCAGCCCGGAGGCCACTTTCCTGAAGTAAGGTGATTTGCTGGTAGGGTTCTCTACTATAAATATATCGCCGCGGCGGGTGGCTACGCCCAGGTCGCCGTTGGGAAGGGTGCATAAACCGCCTACTTCCAGCAGGGTACCTTCGGGTGAACTGATACGCGCAATGCGGAAAAAGTCCTCTTCCTTCGGGGACTCCTGTGCTTTTACAGGCGTGATGGCCGTTGTCATCAGGAACATACCTGCGGCTATTCCTGCTGTAATACTTTTATAATTCAGTTTCATAATAGTCATTAGTGTTGCTGCTTAGAAGATAACCGCATAACCTGTTTTCGCCTGTACCGGCACTATCAGCTCCGCGCGGCCGTTCTGGTTGCGGATAATAGGATTCGCTTTGGCATCATCCATCTTCACATAATAAGATTTGTCGCCGATCACATATAATCCCGGAGACACCTGCTCAATACTATCACCTACGGCTATACGCAGATACAGGTCGGAAGCAGGTTGCTGCACCGTAACAGTCCGGTGGATGCCCTGGTTTTCCGGAAGCACGCTGATATCATCTGTTACAGCAGTACCATAGATATTATAACGGAAAGTAGGTTTGCCGCTTTCATCGAGTGCATATCCGGTTGGACGGAAGCCGGTACCGGTAGTATCCGCGCTCCAGGCAGTTTCTTTGGTGGCCAGTTTACCGATGGCCAGCGCAGGCTGATTGGTGAGCACCTGCACAGTACCCAGCGGACGGGAAGAACCATCGCCGCGGTCGTGCCACATAGGAGTAGTATTCAGGAATTCGCCGCGCCATACCTGGAAGGGCAAGCCGTTGTCCATATCGTAGGTATAATGCACTTTGGCAGGACTGCCTACAGATACGGCGTGTACCACGCGTTTGCCGCCACGTACATCCATGAAACTGCGTAATACGGTGTTTTCGTTGGCTGTTACCAGGATAGGATCGGTAGGATCATCCACGGGTACATTGGTATCGCTGATCACAAAGTCGCGGATACCGGCTTCGCTCACCGATAAAGTGATGGATGGTTTTGCCCAGTCGGTATTTTTGGCATACAGCACTTCCACCGGGTAACTGCCGGGTTGCAATTCAATGCTGCCGCGGCCATCCCAGCCCCGTGGCGTGATAACAGGCTGGTTATTCACCTTCAATACACCCGGACCTCCGGAAGTATGCAGGTTAAAGTGGTATTTACCGGCTGTTTTAATGGCAATGGTAGCAGTATAACGCACCAGGAACTCATTGTCCGGCAAACCAGCAATGTTGGAGGTCAGCAGTGTGGAAGTTCCGGTAGTTACAGGTTTCAGGGTAGCAAAGTCGGGTTCTTTATCAAAGCCGCCTTTGTACACGCTGTATTTTACGCCTTCCAGTGTTGGTCTGGGGGCGCTGAAGTTATTGATCACGATGTTCCTGAAAGCCACAGTGCCGTGGTCTCCCTGGATACGGAGCGGCCCGGAAGCCACTTCATTATTTTGCACGGCGCCACGGGTAGGTCCGGAAAGCACTACATTTTCCTGGATGGTTACACCGTTCAGTTCCAGCTTCAGGACAACGGCATCGGCGATTTTATTGCCGGCGGCATCAAAGCGGGGCGCCTGGAATGAAATTTTCATGTGCTGCCATAAACCGGGCGCGCGGCTTACGTTCTGGCGGGGAGCATGACCATCATAACCTTGCTGTCCTTCCGGTTTGCTATCATTCCAGCGTTCATAGATCCCTCCGTTGTCGGAAGCACGGGGAGCTGAAGTACCCCAGCTGTCGAGCAGCTGGATTTCATACCTCCCCTGCAAATAAATACCTGAATTAGAGCCTTTAGACATCATGTAATCCAGTTCGAGGTCCAGGTCACCGTGTTGCAGGGTGCTGAAAAGGTCCTGTCCATGTGCATTCTTTTCAGGCAGGTTTACCAGGATGCCCGTGCCTGCAGTTGTTTGCAGCAGGTTATTCTGTTGCAGGTCTGCTTTAACGCCGCCGGCTATACGCCAGTTGGCTGCAGGCTGCTGAAATGCAGATAAATCTGTTAACGGCAATTTGTTCTGTGCCATCATCTGCTGACAACTGCCAATACTTAAAATCAATACCAAAGTTCTCCGGTCGTACACACGTAACTGCTTCAACTTTGGACGGAACTTGTTCCATCTAAGCATAGATCTGGATTTTTTTTAAAAAGTTTACATTGATTGCTAAATGCATTTAGCCTTACAGCTGATGCATCATTATTTTTTATATAGGCAACCCCAATTGTTAATGAAATTTAAATTCTCAACTATCGCTAAACGTGGGACTGGACTAAATTTGAATCACGGGTGCCAAAATAGAAATTAATTGTAAGAAAGTTGTTAGTGAGGGGAAAAAAATTACACCAGCGGTAAAAATAAGGAGGGAAATCGCCTCGAATTTTGTCTTTTTCAGGATTACGCTGATTACACTGATTTTTACTGCCTGGATTTGATAAAGGATTAAGGGAGATAAGAGCAAATATATCCGCTTATATCTCCCTTAATTATTATTAAATCAGAAAAAATAAAAATCAAGAAAACCAGTACAATCAGCATAATCCTGCTCCAAGACAATTTAAAATTGCCGAAGGCGATCTATAACACCAATCCGAAAACCGCCAGTTTTTTCAGGGTGCTTTCATAATCGGTATGACAAACGCCATTGATACCCAAACCGGCAGATACATCAATGAACATGGAGCGGTCTTCCACATACACCACTTCCGCAGGTTTTACCTGCGCAATATCGAGCGCTATTTTATAAATATCTGCGTCGGGTTTGCGGAAATGCACAAAACAGGAGGAAATGTAAAAGTCAACAAAACGACTGATCTTAAAATGATGGATACGATGCTCATTCAGCTCTCTTCCTTCATTATTAACAATAGCAATTTTCAGCTTGTATTTTTCTTTCAGCTGCGGAATCAGCTCCAGCATCTCCGGATATGGCGCCGATTGGGCAAACATAAATTCCCGGAAATCCTCCCGGCTAAAAGATCTTTTCTCATAAAATATCACACGGCTCAGGTATTCATCCAGCGTAAGTTTACCTTCTTCATAAGTATCAAAAGTGAGGTGATGCCGTTCTTCCGTTTCTAATGCATCCAGCCCGAAAGTTTGTATTGCCAGTTTACGCGCGGCCCTGTCCCATCCATTGGTTAATAATACACCGCCTATGTCCAGGAACAGTGTCGTAATCTTTACGTGGTTATCCATTTGCAGAAAATTTATTGTTACACTAATGTAAGAAGAACATGGTGGATTTTGTCTTTCCCGGGATTAACCTGATTATGCTGATTGGGTTGATTTGATCACTTCTGATTTTAAAAGATTTGGGAAGATATAAGCAGATGTTCTTGCTTATATCTTCCCAAATCTTCTAAAATCCTTATAAAATCCCAAAAGTAAAATCAGCATAATCAGTTTAATCCTGGGAAAGACAACATCCGCGTTACTTCTTTTTAACTTTTCTTTCTGTTATATAGCCGTTAAAGCTGATCGGCGACCTGTCGCTGCTGGTTACCTGGAGCGACGCATATCCTTCACTGGAAACGCTCAGGTTCAGTGATTGTACCGATCTGTGATCTTTTGGCTTAATGGTAATATTCCAGCCATCCTTTTTACCTGGGGTGGCGTTGTAGTCGAAAGATTTGGTTTTAAAATCCAGTGGCGACTTTGTAGCGCCATAATCCACGGATGTATAAACCCGGCCAAAATAAGGCAGGTAGCTGATCACGGAGTCCGCCCCTACTATCACGTTGTACTCTGATGTAAGATTACGCATGCGGCCACTCATGGGCAAGGCATTCTGCGCTACAAAAACATAATTCTGCGAATCTATCAGGGATTTGATCTTAGCCACTTTATCCGCTTTTTGCTGCGCCTTTGTTTCCTGTGCAAAAAGACCGGTAGAGAGAAGGGCTCCTATAAAGAGAAGCACCGCTGTTTTTAATACAAAGAACCTTTTCATATGGTAAGTTTTTACATAAGGGGAAGTGCTAATATCGTACCATAACAGCCGGCTGCACGTTTTGTTCACCACAGCGGAAATACAAATTGGCGTTAAAATGTTACTTTTAAGGGCCAATGATTAAACCCGGAAACATGCCCAACCCATATATCTCGTTACTGAAAACCGCCTGGAAATATGCCCGGAAAGAGCGTAAAAAATACCTGCTGGTGTATTTCCTGTTCCTGATGGCGAATGTGATCTTTTCCCTGAACCCGGTGTTATTCGGCTGGTTTATTGGAAGCATACAGCGCGACAGCGCCCATCTGCCCCGGTATACGATAATCTTTGCCGCCTCCTACTTCGGACTTAAATTCATGGAATGGTGCTTTCATGGCCCCGCCCGCGTGATGGAACGGCAGCTGGCTTTTAACCTGAGCCGCAACTTCCTCCGGGAACGCTACCACCAGGCCCTGCACCTCCCCGTAAAATGGCACCAGGATAATCATAGCGGCTCCGTGATCAACCGGATAAGAAAAGCATATGAAGCCTTGAAAGAATTTTTTGAAAGAGGCTTTATGTACCTCCATGCGATCTGTAAACTGCTGTTTTCCATGATCGCCATGCTGTATTTTTCTCCCCTGTACGGCGGCATCGGCATCGCGCTGGGCGTACTGTGCATATGGATCGTACTGCGGTTCGACCGCCCCTTTATCAAAACGCTCAATGAAATAAATGAAGGGGAACATGTGGTATCCGCCACGTTGTTCGACAGCCTTTCCAATATCATGACCATTATTACCCTGCGGCTGGAAAAGAGCATGGAAAACGGGTTGCTGGCAAAAGTGCAGCGCATCTTGTCGCCCTTCAGGAAAAACACGTTGATCAACGAATGGAAATGGTTTGTAGCAGAAATGATGATCACCCTTATTTACTGCGTTATTACTATAGGCTATGTTTTCCAGCATTGGGTACCGGGAGAAATGTTTTATGTGGCCGGGCTGGTTACCCTCCTGGGCTATGTAAACCAGTTCACCAGCGTGTTCCAGGATGTTGCCTGGCAATATACCGACGTGGTGCAATACAATACCGCTGTAGACACTGCCGGCAATATCAGCGACGCCTATACGCAGCATCACCGTGCAGACGCAGCGCCGGAACTGCCGGTTTACTGGCAGCAGATCACTATCAGCTCCCTGAGCTTTTCGCATACAGCTACCTATGAGGATAACGCCGCTCCGCAAAGACTGCATGACCTTCACATCCTGATTGAAAAAGGAAAAAGGATCGCGTTAATTGGTGAAAGCGGCAGCGGAAAAAGTACGCTGCTGGCTATTTTACGAGGACTATACGAACCGGAACCCGGCGTGGTGATAGAGGTAAACGGAGAGACGTTACCGTTAGCCACCGTAAATGAAAGTGTTACCCTGTTCCCGCAGGAACCGGAGATCTTTGAAAATACCATCGAATATAATATTACGCTCGGCCTTCCCTTCCAACCCGATGAGATCATGGCCGTATGCAGCAGCGCCCACTTTTCGGAAGTGGTGGAAATGCTGCCACAAGGACTGGCATCCGACATCCGTGAAAAAGGCGTGAACCTCTCCGGCGGACAAAAACAGCGGCTGGCGCTGGCCCGCGGCATCCTTGCAGCCCGCAACAGCCAGGTGATCCTGCTGGATGAACCCACCAGCAGCGTAGATCCTAAAACCGAGGCCATGATCTATGAAAAGATGTTCCAGGCATTCTCCGACAAAGCGATTATTTCTGCTATGCACCGGCTGCACCTGCTGCCGCAGTTCGATTATATTTATGTGCTGAACCAGGGCCGCATCGTGTCTGAAGGTACTTTTCATTACCTGCGCGCCAATAGCGCCGCTTTCCAGGAGCTTTGGAAACACCAGGAAAACAAATAACTTTTTTTGATAATATTGCATTATCATTGCAGCCGCGTTTTCATCCTATGTAATGGTTTTCTCCCACCAGCTAACATTACACTATGAAAACTCTATGCAAAAAATTTCGCTGTACGACCTGAAACGTAGGCTAAGAAACAGTCAGGAGCCAGATGAAATTATCGCCCTGCTCGGATATAACCTCTCGTTTTTTACACGGGAGGAACGGTCACAACTACTATGCGATTTACTTGAATACCAGGAAATATTTTTTGAGGCGGCGGAACTGCTGATTGAAGAAGGCGGGGCAGATATCTGTTATAAGAAGGAAGGCATTATTCCAATCATTTTCTGCGCGGTAGGCGCCAATAAGCCGCAGGCCGTACAATACCTGCTGAAAAAAGGCGCGTCGCTTTATATCGGCAACGCCGATTACCTTTTTGCCATTGCCTATATCTTTAAACATCACCGGCTGGCGGCGATCACCGATATCCTGCTGATCCTGATTGAACACAACATCCACTTCAATTTTGTGCTGGCCAGTATGGACACCCCTTTGCTGCTGGCCACCCGGCATAATAATAACCGGGAAGTCGTGCAGTTTTTATTATCGGAAGAAGTGAATAAATACGTGTATGATGAAGATGGGTTTACTGCTATCCATTATGTTCCGTTTGCCAAAGCACCTAACCTGTATAAAGATATGATCACGTGCATAGCGGATATCCAGGTGAAAACAAAGTTCGCCACCAGCATGGAGCCTGTGTTTGAATGCGTGATCAAAGTGAGTGAACACCATACTTTTGAAGAATTTATTTATGAAGCCCTGAATGCCTTCCTGGAAAACAGGCGCCGCATGTACGACGATATCTTTGAAAAATATTACTACCGCCTTCACCTCATAGCAGAACATATTTCCACCATCCGTGCCAATGCCGGCGATGCCGTCTGATAGATTTTAATTTTGCAACAACGTTGCAATATATTATTTTTGCGGTCTTACTTCATTATTAAATACCACCATATGCAAACATACGATGTGATCATTGCCGGAGGAAGCTATGCGGGGTTATCGGCCGCTATGGCCCTGGGCCGCGCACGCCGCCAGGTACTCATAGTGGACAGCGGCAAACCCTGTAACCGGCAAACGCCGCACTCACACAACTTTCTCACACAGGATGGCGCTACACCCGCCGCCATAGCGGATACGGCCAAAGTTCAGGTACTGCAATACCCCGGAATACATTTCCAGGAAGGAACAATAACCGGCGCTACGCCCACCACGGAAGGCTTTACAGTTACTACCGCCGCAGGCGAACAGTTTGCTGCTAAAAAACTGTTATTCGCCACAGGCGTAAAAGACGAGATGCCTGCTATCAATGGATTTGCAGCATGCTGGGGCATCTCCGTACTGCATTGCCCTTATTGCCACGGCTATGAAGTAAAGGAAACACCCACCGGCATCCTGGCCAACGGCGACGATGCTTTTGAATACGTTAAAATGATCCGCAACTGGACCAGCCAGCTAACTATATTCACCAACGGTCCATCCACGCTCACAGCGGAACAGGTCGAAAAACTGCAGCTACACCATATCGGCGTCAATGAAAAAGAAATCGCGGAAATCACTCATGCAGGCGGACAAATAAGCGAACTGCTTTTCAAAGACGGCAGTTCCCTTGCGCTGAATGCATTATACCACAAACCTGCTTTCCGGCAACACTGCACCGTTCCGGAAGCGTTGGGTTGTGAACTCACACCGGCTGGCCATATTGTAGTGAACGAATTCCAGGCCAGCACCGTACCCGGCGTATACGTAGCCGGCGATGCCACCAATCCTTTCAGGAGCGTTTCCATATCGGTAGCAGCGGGAACCCTCGCCGGCGCTATGATCAGCCGGGAGCTCATCATCAGTGAATTTTAATAAAGCAGCCAGGGTGTTGTGTACAGCTATTTGTACATGTAGAAATAATTTCATATTTTGGAATAAATGATTATTTCCCATTACCTAAATTAACCAGCATGCTCACAACACTTACTATTTTGGCCGTTTTATTTTTCCTGGCCCACGTTTACCTCCTGTTTACCTCTTTTGGGAAAAAAGGATTTCAAAAACGAAAATACCTGTGGTCACATATTACCCTGTGGATTACAGGAGCCCTTGCCTGCCTCATTGCCATCCTTTTCGCCGGTAAAAATGTTTCCGGCGCGATCGATGTATTCGATACCCCCGGCAAAGCATCTCTCCTGATCGTGATAGCGCTGGTTTTGTCAGCCGCAGCACACAGCATCGTGAAACTGCTGGTACTGCCAAAATACCAAAGGGCCGTGTGATAACGGAACAGATTATACGAAAATCCCCCGGCCCCCCGCCTGGGGATTTTATATATAAATCATATCCGGACGGTCGTTTATGTTCATTTAACGGTCCGTTTTGTTACATAAAATGTTAAAGGTGGAAAATTTTCTTTCGCCATCAACAATATTCATTATATTTATACCTGTTGATCCTGGTTTCTTATAACCGCCGGCACTAACTGGCTACCGCAACACCTGCAATACTCCGCAGGTTCTGACAGATGATCACCATCAAAAGAAAAAATTGCGCGTTGAAATCATCTTCATAATTAAACATTTTATTAGCACGAAAAGAGAGACACATTTTTATGAATAAGAAAGATATCTGGAGATATAAATCTTTGGAGCAGTTGGAGAATAAGAGTTGGGGACCGGCCACAGATCAAGATTCGGGAATAATTCAGAAATGTCTTGCCTTAGTTAAAGTACCAGTAGTAAAATTAGCCGCAAGCGAATTGCGGATCTTAATCGGACAATCATTTAATCCTTCCTACCTGGTTCCTTTAGCACTGGAGATATTACAAAACGACGTACTGGTAACTGCCGGTATGTATCCCGGCGACCTGCTGAAAGCCGTACTCGATGTTCCTGCTGCTTTCTGGGAAGAACATCCCGACCTTCACAAAAGCCTGCTCGACCTGATGCAGGAAAGAAGCGAAGAAATTGAAACAGAAATAGACTTACCTGAATTCTGGCGTAACAACCTGGTCATGTAACCATTGTTGTTTTCTGCGGCAACTTATCTTCTCCCGCATAAAATAACATCATCACCGGAAAACCTGTAACATCTCCTTCAGCATACGCTACAAGACAACTCCACGTAAATTTTCAGTAATGATATTACCGGAGCAGCTGACAGTAAATACTGCGGGATGGTGAAACCTTTGCCTGTACGGCTGCAAAAGCAATCGTTATTCTTCAAAATTGAACAACGAAAGCTGTCCTGATGGAGGTAATTTCTCCTGGTTCAACGACGCATCATTGAAATTAGACAGGGTAATGCCCAACAGGCGGATCCGCTTATCTTCCGGATAAGTAGCCACCAGCAACTGTTTTGCCGTGTCTACAATGATATCGTAATCTCCTACCGGAAACGGAAAGGATTGATTCCGCGTGATTTGTTTAAAATCACTGTATTTTATTTTCAGGGTAATGGTGCGGCCTTTCAGGTTATAGCGCTGCAACCGGTCGTACACCGTTTTCCCGATCTTCTCCAGCTCCGCCTCCATATCAGCAATCAGGGTAAGATCGTACGGAAATGTATCCTCCGCGCCGAGTGATTTCGTTTCCCGGTGCGGCTGCACCTCGCGGTCATCTATCCCCCTCACAATCCGGTAGTAAAAACTACCAACCTTGCCAAAATGGGTTTTCAGATCCTGCTCTGATAGCTTCTTCAGATCAGCCCCGGTAAAAAGCCCCATCCTTTTCATTTTATCAGCGGTCACCTTTCCCACACCGTGGAACTTTTCCACCACCAACATTTCCATAAATGATTCAATAGACGACGGCCCGATAAACGTAAGCCCGTCCGGCTTATTAAGATCTGAGGCTATTTTAGCCACAAACTTGTTGACAGACACTCCCGCAGAAGCAGTCAGCCGCAACTCGTCCCGGATGGCCTGTTTGATCCGTTTGGCAATTTCAATGGCGGAGCCGATCCCCTGCTTGTCTTCCGTTACATCCAGGTAAGCTTCATCGAGCGACAATGGCTCAATCAGATCGGTGTAGCGGGAAAATATTTCCCGGATATGCCGGGATGCCTCTTTGTAAGCATCAAAACGGGGGCGGACAAAAACCAGTTCAGGACATAACTGCAACGCTCTTTTGGAAGGCATCGCAGAACGTACCCCAAATTTACGCGCTTCATAACTGGCTGTGGCTACTACTCCACCACGGCCTTCCGGCGAACCGCCCACAGCAATAGCTTTGCCGCGGTATATCGGGTTATCGCGCTGCTCTACAGATGCGTAAAACGCATCCATATCAATATGAATAATTTTTCGTTGTATGCTGTTTGAACTGTTCTCCATTTCTACATCCCGGAAGCAAAGTAAAGATATTCAGTATTTGGCTATTCAGACCACAAAATTGATTTTTTTACACGCTTCGCTGCTAAAACATAATTGCTACCTTCACACCTTAAACTTTTCACCGTGGCCGGCTACGATCAGGAAATTTCGCACGAACATAAAAAGTTTGAGAACATCATCTGGGAAGGTAAAACCATCTCCGGCAGGGAGTTCTACGATTGTCATTTTTATAAATGCAGCCTGAAGGAATGCGTTTTTGAAGAATGTGTTTTTGATAAATGCACCTTTGAAGAATGCGATCTGTCGTTGATCCAATTCAAACAAACATCTTTCAACAAAGTAATCCTGCAACATAGCAAAGCGATTGGCATTGCCTGGCATAATGCCCGTAATGCGCTTACCGTAGAGTTTCATCACAGCCGTTTGAGCTACTGCAATTTTTCGGGCAAAAACCTGAAAAAAGGGATCTTCCTTCACTGCCAGGCAGACGAAGCAGATTTTTCCGGCTGCAATTTATCACAGGCCGATTTCAGTGGTACGGACCTCGCCGGAGCGCGCTTCTTCGAAACAGATCTCACCCAGGCTAATTTTGCAGGCGCACAACGGTATGCCATTGATGTACGCAGCAATAAAGTGAAAAAGGCTAAATTCAGTTTGCCGGATGCATTGTCGCTGCTGGATGGATTGGGGGTGGAAATCGTGGAATAAAAAAAGCGCGGGTTTTGTCTTTCTCCGGATTACACTGATCATACTGATTAGCTTGATTTTTACTTTTTGGATTTTATAAAAGATAAAAAGGATTTTGGGAGATATAAGCGAAAATGTACGCTTATATCTCCCAAAATCCTTTAAATTCAAAAATGATCAAATCTCTAAATCAGTGTAATCCGGAGAAAGACAAAATCCGCGCAGGGGTCATGGATGAAGACTCGCTTTAAGCTACAGGGATGACTTTACTTTTAGCTTTTGAAGTTCTTCTTCCACGGAAGAAGAGATATAAATTAAGGAACAACATGATGCCCAGCCAGATGAAGAAGCCGCCGATCCTGCCGCTCAGGACTTCCATCATGGAACGCGGGTTGGAAATAGTTTCCGCAATTTTCATGATCCAGAACGCAAAGCCTACATTCAGCAGGTAAAACCCGGTTTCAAATAATTTGTTGGTAGCAGTAGCCAGCTCACTATTGCCGTGAAAAATATCAAGCATAAATACTTTACTGTTTTTGAACAGGGTTAAGGCTACCAACCAGGTAACGCTGATCACAACAGGCAAATAGATCATGTAGGCTAAGAAATTAAAAGAGGAAGACATATACTATGATTTAAGTGGTTGAATGGAATGATTTCTTTTACTGATGATATATATAACAAGCATATTAAAACAGTGTAAAACGCCCAGCGATAAAAGGATCTGGCCAGTCATGGCAGTAATGCTCACCAGCATTTCCGTCCAGCTGTGGACCGTATCCCAGGTGCTGATCATCACCGTGGCGTAGCCCAGGTTAACGAGGTAATATCCCACCAGTAAAATATTATTAATAGCATCTGCCAGCGTGTGGTGCTGCTCCAGCAGTCCGAGGATAAAAACCCTTCCGTTGCGGTAAAACCGCCATCCCGCTTTCACCGTAATCAGGTATGTTATTGCGAGATAGATCACGTAAGCAATAGCGTTCATATCAGTGTATTTGCTTTCGGCATCAAAATTATTCAAACTTATTGTATTTTCAAAATATTCTGAAAGTTTGGTAAATTAAATAGTAAGAAGATAAGATGGCGTTCGCCGCATGATGTTATAAAAATGGATTTTCTTACTTTGGGAAGAAAACCAGCGGCGTTATGATCAGGAAGAAAGAAGGCTTTCAGGGCCAGCGCATGATAGTGATTCCACGTAACATCCTGAGCAGGAAATGCGCCCGGGAGGCGACGCTTACTCCCCTGTACATTACGGATATCGGCTATTATCCAAAAGCGCTGTTCCACCACCGCAAAAGGGCGCAGGGGGCGGAGCAGCATATTTTAATTTATTGCGTGGAGGGCAAAGGCCGTATTACGCTGAAAAAAGAGGCGCATACCATCCAGGCGGGCGATTGCTTCCTGCTGCCACGTAAATGGGCGCATGAATACACTGCAGATGAAAGCGATCCGTGGACCATCTACTGGGCGCACTTCCAGGGAAGCAGTGCAGATGGGATTGTACAAACGGCGGTCAGCACATGGAACGGCAACCGGGTGTTCCTTCCCCATTCCCCGGAAAGGATCCAGCTGTTTGAACGGATCTATCAGCAGCTCCAGCGGGGCTACCGCGATGAAAACCTGGTTTGGTCCAATATGAATTTCTGGGCGTTTCTGTCGTCCTGCATTTACCCGGATTTCACCCAACCGGGAAAACCTTCCCGGCAGCACGACGCCATTGATCAATGCATCGATTATATGAATAAACACCTGGACCAAATGCTTACCCTGCAGCAGATGGCGCAGGCGGTAAACCTCTCCCAGTCGCACTTCTCCTATCTCTTTAAAAACAATACCGGCTTCTCCCCCATCGAATATTTCAACCAGCTGAAAGTCCAGAAGGCTTGCCAGCACCTGCTTTTCACGCAGTCCCGTATCAAGGAAATAGCCGCGCAACTTGGCATGGAAGATCCCTATTACTTCTCCCGGATGTTTACCAAAGTGATGGGTGTATCGCCCAATCAGTACCGGGAAAGGAAGTTCTGACCGTAAGATAATCCATCATAATCAGCATATCATCTAGCCACTATTCCGTGGCCCCGGCTTATTTTTACGGACGTCAATGAAAAAAACAATGTCCCATTTTTCCACGTTGAGGATTACTGTGAGCCTCACTATAGCGGTGGGGGCAGGCCTGCTGTTTGCCGCCTGTCACACTGATAAAAAGGTAGACTTCAGTACCGAGGTAAAACCAGTGCTTAACAAGCATTGTATCAGTTGCCACGGAGGAGTAAAACAAAGCGGCGGATTCAGCGTACTGTTCCGGGAAGAAGCCCTGGGCGTTACCAAATCCGGCAAGCCTGCTATCATTCCTGGCCATCCCGAAAAAAGCGAATTTATCCGCCGCCTTACCTGCAAAGATCCAAAAGAACGGATGCCGCAAAAGGGAGAACCCCTCACCAGCGCCGAAATAGATATTCTTACCCGATGGGTGAAACAAGGCGCGGAATGGGGAGAACACTGGGCATATATATCTCCCAAAAATGTTCCGGTACCGGATATTACCATCGCCAACGGCAATGAAATAGACCACTTCATACAGGAAAAGCTGAAACAGGAAGGGCTGAAACCCTCCCCGGAAGCAGATAAAATGACCCTGCTCCGCCGCGTGAGCCTCGATCTTACCGGCCTGCCGCCAACACCCGAAATGGCACAGCAGTTTGCCGCCAGCACCGACGAACACGCTTACGAAAAAATAGTAGACAGCCTCCTGCAATCGCCACACTACGGCGAACGCTGGGCCGCCATGTGGCTCGACCTCGCCCGCTACTCCGATACCAAAGGATATGAAAGGGACGACAGCCGGAAAATATGGCGGTACCGCGATTGGGTGATCGACGCATTTAATAATGATATGCCGTACGACAGCTTCACCATCGAACAACTGGCCGGCGACCTGCTCCCCGATCCTTCCCGCGAACAACTCATCGCTACTGCATTTAACCGCAACACCATGACCAATGACGAAGGCGGTACCCAGGACGAAGAATTCCGCACCGCCGCCGTAATGGACCGTGTAAGCACCACAATGGATGTGTTCCAGGGCGTTACCATCGCCTGCGTACAATGCCACAGTCACCCTTACGATCCTTTCCGCTTTGAAGACTATTATAAACTAATGGCCTTCCTCAATAATACCCGTGATGAAGATACCCATATGGAACATCCTAAACTTCGTTTGTACGACAGCGTTAGTACGGCAGAAGTAAAACAGGTGAGCGACTGGGTAGCGCAAAACGGCACCACCCAACAGGCAAAAGATGTACAGGAATTCCTGAAAGTACTGGAACCCAAAGTACACGCACACGTAGCCGACAACTACATCAACGGCGCCCTGCTGGATACCAAATACATGGGCATCAGGAATAATGGCAGCTGCCGCCTTCCCAAACAAAACATGGAAGGCAAAACACAACTGCTCATGAACTACTGGACCGGCAGCAAAGGCGGCACCGTAGAATTCCGACTCGACAGCTTAAATGGCCGCACCATTATCAAACATACACTGGCCCCCACCAACGGACGGCTCGCTGTCAGCATGCCGCTACCGCCAATAACAGGCACGCACGATCTTTACCTCATTTTCCGCAATCCTTCCCTCAACCCCGCAGACGCAGTGTGCAGCGTGGAATGGTTTGCCTATCGCGACGACATTCCCGGTAAAGGAAAACCCGGCTATGATAAAATCAACAATACCTGGTTATCACTCATCAATCAAAACCCCGACGACGTGCCGGTGATGATAGAAAATACACCGGTAATGGCACGCACCACCAACGTATTTGAACGCGGCAACTGGATGGTAAAAGGTAAAGCAGTGACGCCGGATGTACCACACTCCCTGAACCCATTCCCGGCAAAAGCGCCACGTAACCGTCTTGGCTTTGCCATGTGGCTCACCGATACAAAAAATCCGCTCACCGCCCGCGTAATGGTGAACCGTTTATGGGAACAGATCTTTGGCACCGGTATCGTGGAAACCATAGAAGACTTTGGCACACAGGGTTTCACGCCATCGCACCCTGAACTGCTCGACTACCTCTCTTACCAGTTTATGCACAAATACAGGTGGCGGGTAAAACCAATGCTGCGCGAAATAGTATTATCTGCGGCGTATAAACAATCCTCTGCCAGCACTCCCGAACTGCAGGAAAAAGATCCGGCTAACCGCCTGCTCGCCAGGGGCCCGCATTTCAGGCTTACGGCAGAAGAAGTAAGAGACCAGGCCCTCACCGTGAGCGGCCTGCTGAACCGCCAACTGCACGGCCCCAGCATCATGCCATACCAACCCGATAACATCTGGCAATCTGTTTGGAGCGGCGCCTACTGGAAAACCGCCGACGACGGCAACCAGTACCGCCGGGCGGTATACGTTTTTCAAAAACGTACCAGCCCCTATCCGTCAATGCTCTCCTTCGACGGCAGCAGCCGCGAAGTATGCCTGCAACGGCGCATCCGTACCAACACACCACTACAGGCACTGGTTACCCTCAACGATCCGGTATACGTGGAAACAGCCGCCTCACTGGCCAGGCATATGCTGAAAAACGGTGGTAACAACGCTGCAGCGTGTATCCGTTGGGGTTATCAAACCGCCATGTATAAACCACTGCCCGGTAATAAACTGAAAGTATTGCAAACACTGTATAAAGAGGCGCTCACGGAATACAAACAGAAACCCGCGGAAGCCGACAAACTATTGCAGCATAAAGATAATACACCACAAAAGGCGGAACTGGCAGCACTCACCGTAGTAGCCAACGCGATTATGAACCTGGATGAATTCCTGACTAAATCCTGATCCGGTATGACTAAACACGCACGACTGATAAAGGAAGCAAACGATCAAACACTGCGGTATTTCACCCGCCGCCACTTCCTGACGGATTGTGTAAAAGGGCTCGGCGCTGCGGCCTTCAGCTCTTTCCTGGCCAGCTGCGGCAGCAGCAGCAAAACCCTGCTGGACCTCGCAGGTAATCCAATGGCGCCACGGGTGCCACAGTTTCCCGCACGGGCCAAAAGCGTGATCTACCTCCACATGGCAGGCGCACCCTCCCAGCTGGAACTGTTCGACTATAAACCTGCCCTGCAGAAATTACATAACCAGCTGTGTCCTCCCTCCCTGCTGGAAGGTAAAAAATTTGCCTTCATCCGCGGCGTTCCCAAAATGCTCGGACCGCAAGCCATCTTCTCCCAACATGGAGAATCACGCGCCTGGGTGTCCGACCACCTGCCGCATTTCGCTACAATGGCCGATGAAGTAAGCTTCCTGAAAGCAGTACAAACAGATCAGTTTAACCACGGCCCCGCCCAGCTGCTGATGCAAACCGGCAGCGCCAGGTTAGGACGCCCCAGCATCGGCTCCTGGGTAACCTACGGCCTCGGCTCCGAAAACGATAACCTCCCCGGCTTTGTAGTGCTCACCTCCGGCGGTAAAACACCCGATGCCGGTAAAAGCGTATGGGGCAGCGGCTTCCTCCCCTCCGTATACCAGGGCGTACAATGCAGAACAAAAGGAGAACCCGTACTCTACCTCACCGATCCGGAAGGCATGAGCAGGGACCTCCGTAAGGAATCCATCAATGCCATTAATGAAATCAACAAACAGGAATATACCACCTTCGGCGACCCCGAAACCTTATCACGTATTTCACAGTACGAGCTTGCCTATAAAATGCAGATCTCCGTACCCGAAGTAATGAACATCAATAAGGAACCGGATTATATTCATGAAATGTACGGCACACAACCAGGTAAAGAATCATTTGCCAACAACTGCCTGCTGGCCCGCAAGCTGGTAGAGAAAGGCGTACGGTTTGTGCAGCTGTACGACTGGGGCTGGGATAGTCATGGCACAGACGAAAACCTCGCTATCGATTACGGCTTCCGTAATAAATGCCGGGAAATTGACCGTCCTATTACCGCCCTGCTGCAAGACCTGAAACAACGCGGCCTGCTCGATGAAACCCTGGTAGTATGGGGTGGCGAATTTGGCAGAACCCCCATGCAGGAAAACAGGGACGGCAAAGACATGCCTTTCCTGGGTCGTGATCATCACGTAGAAGCCTTCACCATGTGGATGGCCGGCGCTGGTATCAAAAAAGGATTTTCCTACGGAGAAACCGACGAAATAGGCTATGCCGCCGTGAAAGGAAAAGTAGCAATCAACGATATTCACGCCACCATCCTGCAACAACTGGGCTTTGATCATGAAAAACTCACGTACCAGTTCCAGGGCCGGCCATTCCGCCTTACAGACACCGGCGGAAAAGTAATTACACCCATACTAAGCTAAACCGTACATGAACAATAACAGGAGAAATTTTATCAAACAATCGGCCATACTGGGTTCCGCATTATGTATCCCTTCCCTGCCGGCATTTGCCACAGCCACACCCGCTACCGCAAAAGACGGATACCGCCTTATTGTACTGGCCACCAACTGGGGCTACACCGGCAGCATCAACGAATTTTGCGCACAGGCCAAAAAGGCCGGATACGACGGACTCGAAATCTGGTGGCCCAATGAAACCGCCGCTCAGCAGGAATTATTTGCCGCACTGGAACAACACGGACTGGAAGTGGGCTATTTATGCGCAGGTTACGACAGCGACTATACGAAACATGCGCAGCAATTTGAAACCATGCTGAAAGCAGCCACCGGCAACAATAAGATCAAACCGCTGTATATTAACTGCCACTCCGGAAGGGACTACTTTTCCTTTGAACAAAACAGTGCGTTAATAGATATGACCAACCGGATCTCCAAACAAACAGGCATACCGGTATATCATGAAACCCATCGTTCGCGGATGTTGTTTGCCGCACACATCGCCGGCAAATTCATCGACGCAAAACCCGACCTCCGGCTTACGCTCGACATTTCGCACTGGTGCAACGTACACGAAACCTTACTGCAGGATCAGCAGGCCACTGTAGCCAAAGCATTGGCACGGGCAGGCCATATACACGCCCGCATCGGGCACCCGGAAGGACCGCAGGTGAATGATCCCCGCGCGCCGGAATGGGCCGCTGCCGTGAAAGCGCATTTTAGCTGGTGGGATCAGGTTGTGCAACGGCACCAGGCCGCCGGCAAACCGCTCACGTTCCTTACGGAGTTCGGTCCGGCCGACTACCTCCCTACCCTGCCTTATACCCGGCTGCCGGTGGCCGATCAATGGGATATCAACGTATTTATGATGAACCAGCTAAAACAACGTTACAGCAAACCATGAGATTACTGATCAGTAGCGGCAGCTGGAGTATGTTTATAGGACGTTCACATCCTTTACTGGTACACCTGCCTATCGGCATTTTAATTATCGCATTTATATTAACACTCCTGGCGCGCAGGGAAAAGTGGCGGCATGTACAAACAGCGCTGCCGGCGGTATTACTGGCGGCTGCCGTATCGGCTATACTCAGCTGCATCACCGGCTACCTCCTTTCACTTGATGGAGGTTATGAAGAAAAATTACTGCAAACGCATAAATATCTCGGTATAGGCGTGGCCGTTATCAGCACGGCGTTATACCTGCTGGAAAGAAACAAACACCGCTTTCCCCGCCTGCAACTACCCGCCGCACTGCTGATGGTATTATTGCTGGGCGCCGCAGGGCATTACGGCGGTAGTCTTACCCACGGCGACGACTACCTCACGCAGGCAATGCCCGCTCCTTTACAGCGGATCACCGGCATGAACAAAGCGGTGGCTAACGCTGCCACCTATACGAATATTGGCGACGCCCGGTTGTATGAAGACCTGGTGCGCCCGGTACTCACTAACCGCTGCTATGGCTGCCACAATGAACAGAAGCTGAAAGGCGGCCTGCGGCTGGAATCCATTGCTCTTATCCGTAAAGGCGGAGAGCACGGACCGGTGCTGAAGGACAGCCTGCCAGAAGAAAGCGAATTATTCAAACGGCTGATACTCCCCGAAGAAGACGAACACCGGATGCCGCCCAAAGGCAAGCCATCCGTAACACCGCAGGAACTGGAGCTGTTGCACTGGTGGATAGCAGCAGGCGCACCTGCGAACAAAACAGTAAAAGAGCTGGAAAAAACGCCACGGATTATGGCGGTGCTGGAAGGAATGCAACCCGCTACCCCGCTTGATAAGCAGGAATTTGTTCCGGAAGAAAGTACCGGCGCGCCCAGCGAACAGAAGATGGCCGCACTGGAAGCCCTGAAAGTAAAAGTAATGCCGGTGGGCACAGGAAGCAATTACCTCACGGTAAACGCTATCAACGCCGCCGGCTTCAGCGACCGTGATATGCAATTGTTACTGGGATTAAAAGAGCAGCTGATCTGGCTGGATCTTTCCGGTACGGCCATTACCGACAGCGCGTTTGTTGTATTGGGGCAGCTGAAGAAGCTCACCCGTCTTGATCTGAGGAATACCGCGGTCAAGGGCAATAGCATAAAAGCGCTGGGCAACTGCAGGGAACTGCGCTACCTCAATCTCGCCGGAACGGCGGTAAATGCCGAAGGACTATTATCGCTGCAGCAAAATAAAAAGCTGCAACAGCTATATGTATACCAGGCTGGCTTTACACCGGCAGCGCTCCGGCAGTTACAACAATCTTTGCCAAAACTGAAACTGGATACCGGCGGTTACCGTTTACAACAGCTGGCTTCCGATACGGTGATCTATCATAAAGTAAACGGGTAACAAATACGTGCAGGCGTACCCGTTATTCGTACTCCTGCGCCGCCTGTGCCAGCCGCAATGCAATTTTTTTAGCCAGGGATTTGGGGGACAATACTTTCATATGTTCCCCGGATCCCAGGATTTCCCGCTCCAGTTCAAAGTTCAGCACCACGTCGATACTCACAATAGTGGCCTGTTCATCTTCCTTTAATACTTCCTGCGAATGATGCAGTGGCTTTGTCAACACATAAGGGGCATGCTTATGATCAATTTGCAGCACTACTTTACGCACAGGATCTTTTTCTGTTTTGGTAACGCCTATGAGGTTATCATAATACTCGTCAAAAGGGATGCCTTCCCAGGCAATAAACTTTTCTTCAGGTAGTTCCTGCAGGCTGATGATCCTGTCCAGCGCCAGGGTGAGCAGTTGCGGGGTACGTTTGTTCCGGGTGATCAGGAACCAGCGGTTGCGGTATTCTTTCAACAGGTAAGGATAACAGATAAACTCCTGTGCCTTGCTGGCTTTAAAAGATTTATATTCTACCAGGAGGGTTTTTTTGCGCAAGGTAGCCTGGTACGGCCACTATTTCTTTCATTTTATCCACATCCGCGTTATTAATGGGCGCGTTATAACCCAGCTTATCGCTGCGCATCAACTGGATATCCGCCTGGATGGTGCGTTTACTCACGCCACTGCTGACGCCCAGCAATTGCAGCCCGCCCCTGAAGCACATGCCGGTGAAGTGTATAACATGCAATGGGCGCTCAATACCGCCGCCGTGACACAATTGCTCATCGATTAATTTGTTTACCCCTGTAAAAAACAACAGCAGCCGGGCCAACCCGCACTGCTGTTCGTTTTATGATTTAACACACTTTTTGCATACCGCTTCATCAGTTTTCTGAAAATCGTCCTATATTCATTGTATTGTCATACATGGATAGAAAGATTTTACTACTACTGCTACTGGTTGCACCTGCTGTAGGGTATGCCCAGCAGGAAGACCGGGCAGACTCAACAGCCACATTTTCAGCGCCTAAAGGATTTTTTGATAACATTAAGTATTATCTCAAAAATACCAATGTAGAAAAGAAAAAGAAAAAGGTAGACCTCAGCTTCATCGGCGGCCCCGTATACACACCCGAAACCAGCTTCGGCATCGCCGTAATGATGGCCGCACAATACAAAACAGATAAAACAGATTCCCTGCTGCCCGTTTCCAACGCCGCTGTGTACGCCTCCGGCGCCCTCACCGGGTTTTATGGAATCGGCATCAGCAATACTACCATATTCCCGCACGACAGGTTCCGGCTGGCATTGAAAGCCTCTTTCAGCTCCCGCCCCAATAAATACTGGGGCATCGGCTACGAAGCCGGCAGCCGTAAAGATGACTACACCGAATACGTGCAACTCACTGAAAAACTCCAGGCCGACTTCAGCATCAACCTGAACGGGAACCTGTTCATGGGCCTCTGTACACAAATCCAGAATGTACAAGTCCAAAAACTGGACACCGCAGGCGGCAAGCCGCTCATGACGCCGGGAAACGTGCTGGGCATCGGCGCCGGCCCGTTTATTGTATACGATACCCGCGATTTTATCCCCAATGCCTATAAAGGCATGTACATACGACTGGGCTATCGCTTTTTCCCCTCGTTCCTGGGCAATAAAACCGTATTTTCACAACTGGATCTGCAGTTCGACTGGTACAAACAACTCTGGAAAGGCGCCGTACTGGCTACCGACCTCTACGCAGAAGAACGCAGCGGCGATGTGCCCTGGAGCCTGCTCGGAGAAGCCGGCGGCTCCAACCGCCTCCGGGGCTACTACGAAGGCCGCTTCCGCGACAAGAACTATGTGGCCGCCCAGGTGGAACTACGCCAGAAGATCTATAACCGCAGCGGCATAGTCGCCTGGATAGGAGGTGGCAACGTGTTCCCCCGCTTTAATGAGTTTGAATTCCGCCAGTCGCTGGTCAGCTATGGCATCGGCTACCGCTGGGAGTTCAAAAAACGGATCAATATCCGCCTGGATTATGGCAGGGGTAAGGATCAATCGGGTTTTTACTTTGGTATTAACGAGGTTTTTTAGGGAGATCCGCCGGTACAGAACCCCGGCCTTCAATTTGGCTCAAAACCCTTTACAGCAGACCGTTTCCAGATCAAGTCCACATCACCTCCACGTCACCTCCACGTCACCTCCATGAATAGCGCAGGTACTAAGTATGTGCTAAGCATGTCTGAAGCAGGCACTAAGCGGGTTCGCAGCTATTGCTCCACGGATCAGGTGATCAGGTCCGCCCCAAAAACACCTTACTTCTCTCCCCCCTTCGTCCCCTCCATTTGCTTGATAATATTATTCACCTCCGTTTCTGTAGCGCGTAATGTCTGTTGACAAAATTCAATAAGAACAGCCGCCCGTTTTACCTTTTCTGCCAGCAGATCTACCGAAACAGCTTCATTCTCTATTTCTTCCGCAATCAGTTGCAATTCATTATAAGCAGCTTCATATGTCAGTTCCTGGCTCATGTATGATATTTTTTTCAGTAATAGTGGCTTCAAGTGATGCATCCTGCAGCACCACCCTGATATGGCTTCCGGGCTGGAGAGAAGACGCATCGGGAAGAATGTGCCCGTCCTGGTACACAATGGCAAAGCCACGTTTCAGGATACTGGCAGGACTCATCAGTTTGAACAGGGAGTCGTAATGCGCTACCTGCCCCCTTTTGCTTTGAATAAATAACCTGCTGAAAGAACGGAGACGACCCGTTATATTGCTGAGGTCATTCAGCCGGTTGGAAACAATGATCCGGGGTTTTGATAACACGGCGTTGGATACGGTCATCAGCTCCCGGTGCCGGTTCAGCAATATCGATTTCGAGGTATGCAGCACCACGTTGTTGCGGGCATGCAATGCTTCTTTATGATTGGCCAGCAGCGTGCGCGACTGGTTAATAATGGCGCTGTTGAGATAAGACAATGCCTGGAAGTGCCCGGAAAACAGCTGCTGCGAACGGATCACAATATTCTGCTGCATATTGATCACCGCTTCTTCAAACAACCGGTTATGCGCAATAATCAGCTCCGCTGCTTTGGTAGGCGTTTTGGTGGCCGTATGCGCCATCATATCCGTGATGGTTTCATTTTTCTGATGCCCTATTCCGGTGATCACCGGGATCGGGAATTTTGCCACCGCCCTGCCCAGGATAAAAGTATCGAAGATCAGGAAGTCGGTTTGCGCACCGCCCCCGCGGATAATTACCACCGCATCATAAGGTACCCGGCGCTGGTAGATATCTATCAGCCGCTGTTGCACCAGCTCCGCTTTGGTTTCGCCCTGCACTACCGTGAAGTAGTTATCGATTTTAAACGTGTACCCGAAATGATTATGCTCCAGGGTATGCCGGAAGTCCTGGTAGCCGGCGGAGTTCCCGGAAGTGATCACCGCCAGCCGCTGGATCACTGCCGGCAGCGGCAACTGGTTGTTACGGGTTATGTACCGGTCGCCCGACTTACGGATAAAATCCCCGCATTCTGTAGTAAGCCGTAACAAGGTTTGTTGCTTCTGCTGTTCCAGCAATCCCACTGTAAAACTGGTATCTATATCCAGCAGCGTGATCTGCAACCCATGCACCTGGTGGTACCCTACCGATACTTTCACCAATACATGAATATCGTTTTTAAACTGCTGCCCCGTAACAATTTCAAATTCCCTGATCCGGATGGCGCCATTTCCCCACGCAACCGCCGAAACTTTGGCCACAATTCCACCCGCATGTTCCTCTTTTTCCACCAGGTCGAAATAATGATACCCCTTTTGCTGGTAATAAGAATGATTGGTGATATCTGCCACTACCCAATAGGTTTGCTCCGCAAACACCTGTTGAAGCGCCTGCTGGATTTTCCCGGTAAGAACGGATAGTTTTATGGACGGAGAATCGGTCATGGTAGTGGGTAAAGATAAGTAAAACGTTTATTATGAACACGCTCATGGAATACCGGGGGAAATGTATATATTGCCACACATTGAATAATGAAAAGATTGCCAGGTCGACCAAAACCGTAACAAACACTTAATAACAGACTTATTCCGATTTATATATTTTTGTGCCATGAGAGAAAATGAGCAGATAAAGGGGCTTTTTGAAAGGGTCTGCTATGATAACAGTATTCAGGCGTACAATGAATTATACATAGCATTATGTGCCCGGCTGATACATTTTTCTGCATCCATTGTTTCCTCATTTCACCTGGCAGAAGAAATTGTGTCAGATGTATTTCTATCATTGTGGCAAAAACGGAATGATTTATCACATATACAAAACCCGGTGGTATATCTTTATGTAAGCACCAAAAATCTCTCCCTGAACACCCTGCGCCAACAGAAAAGACACCAGCATCATTCGCTGGATACGCTGAATACAGACCTGCTGGCCGTTGCCCCCGATGCAGAAAACGGCATGGTATCCGCCGAAGTATCGCAAAAAATAGAAAGGGCTATCCGCAGCCTGCCCGCCCGCTGCCAGCTCATCTTCCGCTTAATAAAACAAGACCGCCTCAGCTACCGCGAAGTAGCGGAACTCCTCAATATTTCCACAAAAACGGTAGATGCACAACTCACTATCGCCGTTAAAAAAATATCCCGGGCCATCCGCTTCGACCTGTCAGACGAAACCGCTCAAACCTACCTCCGGCTGGACTCATAATTTTTTTTTGATTTCCTTTAGGGAACTTTTACTGTTTAGTTTGTCCTTCTTACAGATGCAGGAGCAAAATGGCGGCTTAAATAAAAACAGGCGTCTTTTTGTTCTTCACTGACACTATGGATCAGGAAAAACTCTATGCGTTGCTGGCCCGCGAAATGGCCGGCGAACTAACTGAAAAAGAAGCCGCAGCATTGGAACAATTGCTGCGGCAACACCCCGATGCCAGCTACATCCGGGAAGTGTTTGCGCAAAACTGGGCCCCGGCGGGTAAAGCATACTCCCTTTCGCAGGTGGAACAACTGCTGGAAAAACACCAGCAGCGTATGCAAAACATACCAGATGCTACGCTTTATGAAGAAGCGCCCCAAAAAGGACGCAGATGGCTGCTGTACAGCGGCATCGCAGCGGGATTCCTCCTGCTCTTCGCCCTCGGCGGATACTGGCGGTATACGCAACCCGCCAAAACAACGCCGGTGTTATCGCAGCTGGTAACCGATAAACGCATGCGCTCACAGGTGCTGCTTCCGGATGGTACCAGGGTATGGCTCAATGCCGGCAGTAAACTGGACTATCCCCAACAATTTGCAGCACATCAGCCCCGGGAAGTAACCCTCGAGGGAGAAGCCTTTTTTGTGGTAACCGCCGACGCTGAACGTCCCTTCCGCGTTCATACCAAAGCCTTTAATGTAAGGGTGCTGGGCACCTCCTTCAATGTAAGGGCTTATCCGCTGGAAGACAGCGCCGTAGCATCTCTTGTGCAGGGATCCGTGGAAGTAGTGCTGAATGATGCTTCCAGCCAGGTAGTATCGCTGAAGCCCAACGAAAAACTAACCGTACCCGTGCATCCGCAAACAGCAGCAACAACAGCAAACACCACAACATTAAATACACCCGTGGTAGTATATAAAACGAAACTCACCACGTTAAGAGATAGTATTATCCCGGAAACGGCCTGGGTACAAAATAAACTGGCCTTTAAACACCTGCAGCTCGACAAAGTAGTAACGATGCTGGAACAATGGTATGGGGTGGAAATCAACTTCAGTGACAATCGTAAAAAACAACTCTACTTTACCGGTGTTTTCGAATCAGAAAGCCTGGAAGAAGTATTGAATGCGCTGGAAACAACCTTATCGTTTTCCTGGCATAAAGATGCAGAAGGCAAAATATGGATTAACTAACATTTCTTTCACCTGAAAAAAATCTAACGGACAGTCTGAACAACAAGTAACTACTGAATTTATTAGCTAAGCTTAAACCGAAAAAAAAACGGGAAATGTTCGCACCATTCCCCGTGTAAATATCGGTTAACAGCATTGTATTGGGTAAACTTTCCATCAACAAATTAATTAACCAACAAAACAAATGTATGAAAAAAAGTACAGTGGACAATTGGCTTCCGCCCGGCCGGAGGTTGTATAAACTGTTAATTTTTATGAAGCTTTCTATGCTGCTTGTCACCCTTGCCTGTTTACACGTAAGCGCAAAGGTACATTCTCAATCCACCATAACAGTGAAGCTCTCGCAGGTGCAATTGGATAAAGCCCTCTCCCTGCTGGAGAAAAACAGCCATTACAGGTTTGTTTATAACGATGATAATCTTCCGTTAAACCATAAAATATCTATCGATGCAAAAGATTGGTCTATCGACAAAGTATTGAACGAAATTCTCAATAATACCTCCCTTCACTTCCGGAAAATGTCCGACAAACTGATCGTGATCGCCCCGGCGGCTGTGGTGAGTAAAGACAACCTGGTAAAAGGCCATGTGGTAAATCCCGCAGGCGAAGTATTGCCAGGGGTAAGCGTAAGGCTCAAAAACACTTCCATAGGCACGGTTACGGATGTTAAAGGCGACTTTGAATTAAAGGTACCCGAAAATGCCATCCTGGTACTTACCTATGTGGGCTTTGATCAGCAGGAGGTTTCACTCAACGGCCGGGAAACCCTGACCATCACCCTCGAACCTTCTAAAAATTCTATGGAAGAAGTGATCGTGGTAGGTTATGGTACACAGAAAAAACTAAACGTAACCGGCGCTATCGACCAGATCTCCGGTAAACAGCTGGCTGCACGCCCCATTGCCAATGTGATGCAGGGCTTACAGGGCCTCAGCCCCGGGCTCAATATCAGCTACCCCGGCGGCCGCCCCGGGCAAACACCCACTATCAACATCAGGGGTGTAGCCAGTATCGCCAGCTCCAACGGCATTGTGTCTCCCCTCATCGTGATTGATGGTATTGCTTCAGTAATGGACGACCTGTTACGCATCAATCCCTTAGATATCGCGTCTATCTCCGTTCTACGCGATGCCGCCTCTGCAGCCATTTACGGCGCACGCGCCGCCTACGGCGTTATTCTCATCACCACCAAACAAGGCGCCAGCGGTGGTAAACAAACCGTAAGCTATAGTAACTACTTTGCCATGTCGCGCCCCACTGTGTTGCCGGACGCGATCACCGATCCCTATATTTACTCGCGCGTATTGGAAACATCTACCGACAATACGCCGTGGGACTATGTAAACTATTCCGACGAGTATTATAAATGGGCAAAGGAAAGATCCGAAAACCCTTCCCTTCCCGATACCCGTATTGATCCAAGCGATCCTACCAAATGGGCGTACATGGGCAGCAACAACTGGAATGATTACTTCTTCAGTAAAAGTAACTTCTCGCAGTACCACGCTATCTCCCTTAGCGGAAGTGCGGAAACAGCCAAGAAATTACCCATCAGCTATCTCCTTTCTGCTGACTATACCAAAGAAAACGGTTTGAATAAACTGGCAAAAGACGACTGGGGACGCTACGGATTACGCGGAAAGATCAGCCTTAAACCCATCAAATGGCTACAGATAGATAATAACATGAACATCTACCAGACAAAGGCCGATGCACCAGCCAATAATATCACGGACGTGTATTACCTGCAACCCACCCAGGTAGCAGTAAATCCGGACGGCACCTGGGCCAACACCGCCGCAGGACGACTGGCAGCCAAACTGGTAGACGGAGGACGCAATACGCAAACCCGCTTTGGATTCCAGGACATCATCCGCGGTGTGGCTTCTTTCCTCAACAACGACCTCACCATCACCGGTGACGCCAGCATCAAAAGAGAACTCTGGAAATACCACATCGACCAGAAAAAATATAAGATAGGCTACGGCCCTGACGATATCCGCCAGGAAGGCGGTAACGGCTCCGTTACGGAAAATAACGGAACGATCAGTCACGATGTAATAGACCTCTTCGCCAATTACCACAAAACCCTCGGTAAAGTACACAACATCACTTTACTCGCCGGCTACAACCAGGAGAGCTACGAATGGCAGCTGATCAATGCTTCCAAACAAAACCTGATCTCTTCTTCCCTCCCCTACATCGCGCTCACCAGCGGCGATCCTGCGGTAGGTACGGAATATTACTCGTATGCTATCCGGAGTTTTTTCGGGAGAATTAATTACACTTTTAAAGACCGCTATATCATAGAAGCTAATGGACGGTACGACGGATCTTCCCGCTTCCCTTCCAGTAGCCGCTGGGGCCTGTTCCCTTCCGTATCTGCCGCCTGGATCGCCAGCGAGGAAAGCTTTATAAGGAATACGGTACCGGTTATTTCCACGCTCAAATTCAGGGGATCTTACGGTAGTTTGGGTAACCAGAGCGTAGCCTATTTTGGCTACCTGCAAACCCTGAAAACCAAAAAATCAGAGTACCTGCCAGGTGGCAACGCCGGCCAGACAATTATCGATGGCGCACCTTCCCTGCAGGTAGATCCCGCCAACTATACCTGGGAAAAAGTAACGACCACCAACGTGGGTACCGACATGGGCTTTGTACAAAATAAATTCCAGGCCAGCTTCGACTACTTTATCCGTAACACTACCGGCATGCTGGCACAAGGCCAGGAATTACCAGCCGTATTGGGTACCAACGCTCCCAACCAAAACGTGGCCGATCTGTCTACCCGCGGATGGGAACTGAGCCTCGGTTACCGCAACGACTTTAACGTAGCCTCCAAACCACTCGGCTTCGGCATAAAAGTTATTTTGTCAGATGACAAAACAAAAATCACCCGCTTCAAAAACGATCAGCAACTGTTTGGCTCCAGCTATTGGGAAGGACAAACCTATGGCGAAATATGGGGACTCACCAACGACGGCTATTTCAAAAATAAAGATGAGATCAACAAACTGGATCAATCTGCCATCATCCCCTGGGGCGCCCTGGAAATTGTAGAAGGATGGCCTAAGTACAAAGACCTGGATGGTAACGGCAAAATTGAACGGGGTATTTCTGCCAAAGATCCCAAAGACCTGAAAGTAATCGGTAATACCAGCCCGCATTACCGCTTTGGCGTAAACCTGGATATGAACTGGAATGGCATCGATCTCTCCGTTTTCCTCCAGGGCATCGGGAAAATGGACTACTACCCGCATCACTATTTATTCTGGGGTCCATACCAACAGCCTTACGCCAGTATTTACCCCTGGAACCTCGACTACTACCGCGCTACAGCCGACAACGAAGCTACCCGCGCGCAGCATAGCGAGTCCTACATCAAAGCCGGACTGGCAGATGCCAATACCAATTCTTATTTCCCGGTATTACAATCCTGGCTCGCAGATAACAACGACAAAAAAGGACTGGATATCCCGCAATCCAAATACATGCTGAATGCGGCTTACCTGCGTATCAAAAATGTAACCCTGGGTTACACCCTGCCCGCATCACTGACCAGGCGCTATCATATCAATCGTTTACGCATCTACGTAACCGGTGAAAATATCTTTGAATTCTCTTCCATCAAAAAGTACCTGGATCCGGAATCCATTATTGATGGCTATGGATGGGCATATCCTTATCAACGCAAATATGCAGTAGGATTAAATCTTGATCTGTAAAACCGGAACGCTAAACATTGCAACATGAAAAAATTTACGAGCTATATAATTATCGGGGTGATGGTGATCAGTGCTTCCTGTAAAAAGGACTTCCTCGATCGCTATCCACAGGACGCTATTTCTCCCGAACTGTTCTTTAAAACCGAGGAAGACCTGGCCCTGTATGTGAATGGTTTACTTAACCTGGCCGGTACCACCGAATACCTCGGGGACCAGAACAGCGACAATGCCGCCACTACTGCCGCAGTGGAAATAAAAAATATCATGATCGGCTCTCCCAGCTCTCAAACCATTAACAATGGCTGGGTATGGGACAGGCTCCGTGACGTGAACTACTTCCTCGACAATTACAACACGGCCGCCGTTACCCAGGACATCAAAGATCATTATGCCGGACTGGCCAGGTATTACCGGGCCGAATTTTACTTTGATAAAATTATCCGCTATTCAGATGTTCCCTGGTATGGCAGGGCATTGAATCCCGGCGACCCCGACCTGTTCAAAGGCCGCGATCCCCGTGCAATGGTGGTAGACAGTATGATGGCCGATCTTGTATTTGCCACCACACACATCCGCGCCAGCGTACCCAGTGGCACACCAGGCTTATGGGCCGCTAAAATGCTCTACGCCCGCATTGCGCTGTTTGAAGGCACCTACCGTAAATATCACCCGGAACTGAACCTCACCGGCACCGCAACACGCTTCCTTGACAGTGCGCGCGTGCAGGCACAGGACATTATCAACTCCGGCAACTTCACCATATACAACACCGGTAAACCCGACCAGGATTATGCTGCCCTGTTCTCCAGCCAGGATCTCCTGCTGAACAAGGAAGTGATCCTCGCCGATCCTTATGATATGAATAAAGGCCGCAGCGGCAGTATCAACGGTAACGTATTCGGGGATTACGAACAATCCGTTTCCCGCGACCTGGTGCAAACCTACCTGATGAAAGATGGTAAACGCTTTACCGATATCGCCGGTTATGACAAGCTGCCTTTTGTGGCAGAATTTCAGAACAGGGATCCACGTATGCGCCAAACCCTGGCAGGACCAGGCTTCACCCGTGCCGGCGACGCCAGGCCGTATATCCAGCGTCTTAACAAAAACTTCACCGGCTACCACCAACTGAAAGGATATATTAACAGCACCGACCAGATCATTGCCAACAGCGTGGACTTCCCCGTATACCGCTATGCAGAAGCCCTGCTTACCTTTGCAGAAGCCAAAGCAGAACTGAATACGCTCACGCAAACCGACCTGGATCAATCCGTAAACCTGCTGCGCACCCGCGCCGGAATCCCTGATCTGAACCTCGCCGCCAGCAATGCCGGCCCTGACCCCGTGCAGGCCGCAAAATACCCGGATGTTACCGGCGCCATGAAAGGCGTGCTGCTGGAAATACGCCGCGAAAGAAGGATCGAATTTGCAATGGAAGGCTACCGCTATAATGACCTCATGAGATGGCATGCAGGCAAACTGCTGGAGAAGATCCCCGAAGGCATGTACTTTCCCGGATTAGGTAAATACGACCTTACCGGCGATGGCGTGGAAGATATTATCCTGATAGATAAAAACACCGATATTCCTGCGGAAGATAAAAAAGAAAAGAACTCCCTCGGTATCACACTGGTTTATTATAAAGCCGGCAGCATCGGGGAAAGCGTAACGGTATACCTGAAAAATGGTACCGCAGGCGGCACACTGGTAACGGAAACAAACCTACGTAAGTTTACAGAACCCAAGTATTACTACCGCCCGGTACCCTACACACAGGTAGCACTGAATCCTGCACTGAAACAGATTTTCGACTGGCAATAAATTCTTTTATGAATAGAAGAGATATCCTAAAACACACAGGGCTCATGGCAGCCGGCACCCTACTGGGGCCGGCCGCCGTGAAAGCCGCTGTAAGCGGCAAACGTACCCCGGTGCTAACCGTGGCGCATATAACGGATGTGCATATACGTGAAGACCTCAACGCACCGGCAAGATTTAAAAAATGCCTGGAGGAAATCAAAACAAAAAAAGTGGACTTCTTCCTCAATGGCGGCGACGCTATCTTCGACGCCTCCTACGATACCGTAAAAAGGGAAAGGGTTACACAGCTCTGGCAGATCTGGGATGAATGCATCAGCAGCCTGAAATCATATGATATCTATAGCTGCATCGGTAATCATGACACGTGGTGGAAGGCGCCCACCAAAGACGACAGCATGTATGGAAAAGACTATGTAGTAAAGCGGCTGAACATTCCGCACCGGTATTACAGCTTCACCCGCAAAGGATGGCACTTCATCATCCTGGATGGCAATAATGAAAAGATCGCACTGGATGAAGAACAATACCAGTGGCTGGAACAGGACCTCCAAAAGCTGCCCGCAGGAACGCCCACCCTGCTGATGTCGCACTACCCGATCCTGGGAATCACCCCCATCCTCGTAGGCGGCGGCCACTCGGATCATCAGCGGTTGAAAGCCCTCTTTTTTAAACACCGCGACAAAGTAAAGGTATGCCTCAGCGGGCATAATCATCTTTCCGATAACGCAGTTTACAACGGCGTACGTTATTGCTGCAATGGCGCTATGAGCGGATTCTGGTGGGGCGCAGGCGACAAGGAATCTGCCGGCGAAGGTTATTACCTGGAAACGCCTCCGGGCTACGCCATCCTGAAATTATATGCAGATGGCGAAGTAGAAAACGAATATATTGCACATACCTGATTAATTTTCCATAAAATTATTTTCTGAGCGCCGGCGTCAGTATTCTCTGGATAGTGGGTGTTTTTAATTCTTTTCCTATAAATACCAGTGTGGAAGATGGCGTAGCACTGCCCCACTCTCCTGCGGGTTGTATGTGCAGGTACTTCCCGGTAGATTGTACCAGCATTCTTTCAGGCGTGTCTTTTACCCGGATATATCCTTTGATGCGGTATAGCTGATCCGGGTAAGCATTGAAATGAAAATCCAGCACAAATACCAGCATGTTCAGATCAAAGGCATCCGGCGATTCAAACAACACCGTATTCACTTTATGCGGATGTTTCACCGGTGCAACGGGTACCCCAACGGCGCCGGGTATCTTTTCCGGGAACTGCAATTCCTTCAGCGGAACGGTTCCATCTTCTGAAGTGGTGATGAATGCCAGCGGGTTCATTTGTTCCAGCTGTTGGGAAAGATAGACCAGTTGCGGTACGGCGAGCTGGTTTATTTTATTGATGATAATCACGTCTGCACAGGAAAGTTGTTTACCTGCTTCCGGCACCTGCTGCAATCTTTCAAAAATATTTTCCGCATCTGCCACACAAATAGTGCTCACCAGTTCGTAATGCCGCTGTACATCGGGCATATGGAACATCCCGATGATGTTGCCTACATCTGCAATACCGGTTGTTTCAATAAACACATGGTCCGGGCGTTCTTCTTTTTGCAGGATGCTTCCTAACACCTCCAGCAGATCATTGTCCAGTGAGCAGCAGATACAGCCGCTGGTGAGTTCATACAGCTGGTCAATTTTTTCGGTGATGAGGCCGGCGTCGATATTTACCTTTCCAAATTCATTTTCGATCACAATATTATTATGTTCCCTGAACTGCCGCAACAGGCTGTTCAGCACAGTGGTTTTACCCGCCCCGAGGAACCCGGTCAGAATATAAACCTTTATACGTTCATCCCTGTTCATATCTCTTCTTATAGAAAATTAAAAAATAAATACCCAATACAATCAACGGGATGCTCAGCAGCTGTCCCATATCCAGCAGGCGCCCGGTTTCAAAAGCCACCTGGTTTTCTTTCACAAATTCAATCCCGAAGCGGGCGCTGAATACGGTTGTCAGCAGCCAGCCAAATAGTTTACCCGGCTCCGGGCGCATCCGGTACAGAAACCACAGCCATCCAAAGATGAGGAGATATGCCAATGCTTCATACAGCTGGGCCGGATGACGCGGTATATCATCTACACTTGTAAATACCACTGCCCAGGGCAGTGTGGCCGGTGTACCGATAATTTCGGAATTAAAGAAATTGCCAATCCTGATAAACGCGCCTGCCAGCGGTACCACCAGCGCCAGGTGATCCAGCAGCCACATAAGCGGCACCCGGAAGCGGTAACTGAAAAGTACGGAAGCCAGTACAATACCAATGGCAGCGCCATGACTCGCCAACCCCTGGTAGCCCGTGAAAGTAAACTGACCACCCGAAAAGGTAAACGGCAGGATCATCTCCCAAAGATGTTCCTTGTAATACGCCCAGTCGTAGAACAAACAATGCCCGAGGCGCGCACCGATCAACGTACCGGCTATAATATACACCAGCAGGCGGTTCAGCATCTCGTGCGACTGCCGCTCCCGCCGGAATACATACAGCAATATCATATACGAGACCACAAAAGCCAGCATAAAGCCCAAGCTGTAGTACCGCAGCGCAAAACCACCGATACGGAAAATTTCAGGGGAAACGCCCCAGTGTAAAAAGAGCATCAGGACCAGGTTCGTTATATCCTGCAAACATAATGAAACAAACATAACAAATAAAATAATTTGCAACATCGTTGCATATCAAAATACCTGTCTCTGCAAATCTCAACTTGAAAATTTACCTTTGTCCACATGTCGCTATTTATTACATCATTGAATTCGGGAAGCAACGGAAACTGTTATTACATTGGCAATGACAGTGAAGCCGTGCTGGTAGACGCAGGGATTTCGTGCAGGGAAACCGAAAAAAGGATGACCCGCCTGGGCCTCACTATGAACAAGGTAAAAGCGATATTTATTTCACATGAGCACATTGATCATATCCGGGGTGTAACCGTGCTGGCAAAAAAATACCGCCTGCCGGTGTATATTACTAATATGACAATGGTACACGGCGGTCTCACCCTGGAAGAACAGCTGGTGATGTCGTTTACCCCCTACGAACCGGTACAGATTGGCGCCCTGTCGGTAACTGCCTTCCCAAAACATCACGATGCATCAGAGCCGCATAGTTTTATTGTGTCCGGCAATGCGGTGACCATCGGGATCTTCACAGATATCGGCACACCCTGTGAGCATGTGATCCGTCATTTTCAGCAATGTCATGCGGCTTTCCTGGAAGCGAACTACGACGAAGAGATGCTGGACAAGGGCAGATACCCTTACTACCTGAAAAAGCGTATCCGGGGCGGAAAAGGACACTTATCCAATAAGCAGGCGCTGGAAATATTTACCACCTACCGTCCGCCGTTTATGAGCCACCTCCTGCTGGCCCATCTTTCCCGTGATAATAACAGCCCCGCGCTGGTACAGGAACTTTTTGACCAGCACGCTAACGGCACACAGATCGTAGTGGCTTCCCGTTTTGAGGAAACAGCGGTATACCAGGTTTCGGTCCGCAATGCCTGCGAAGTTCTGCCACAGAATGATTAAACGCTTCTACACTTCAACCCGTCTTTTAATACCTGCTTATAGCTACGCCCTTGTCAGTGCTACTCCATCCGGTACTGGTATGCTTTATGGTGGATACCCGGTACATCTAAACAAAAATATCATGGAAACTATCACACCAACTGCCACTAACGAAGTATTGAACGACCTGATCGCCATCAACAACGATCGTATTGCAGGTTATGAAAAAGCGCTGAAGGAACTGGAAGCAGGTAATAGCGACCTGAAACCGCTCTTTACCGGTATGATTGCTGAAAGTCACCAGCTCAGAAATGCACTCGGTAATGAGGTACAGGCAAACGGCGGAACAATGGATTCCGGCACCACTGCCACCGGTAAAGTTTATCGCGCCTGGATGGATGTAAAAGCCGTTTTTACCGGCCATGACCGTAAAACCATCCTCTCTAACTGCGAAGCCGGAGAAGACGCTGCACAGAGAGCCTATAAAGATGCCATAGAACATGAAACGCTGCCGGCTTACATCAAAGAATTACTGACCCGGCAAAAAGCAGAGCTGAGGCGCTCACATGACCAGATAAAAGCATTACGGGACCAGGCTAAGTAAAACAAAGCGTATATCATTATGAGCTAAAATATTAGCGTTGTTTCCCGCAGAGATTTAACGCTTACGTAATAATAATTTCCGGTAAGCCAGCCAGCCCAATGCGCCTGCCAGCAGGAAAGGCCATAACCGGATAAAGAAAAGGAGAATATTGCGGAAAATTTCAGCGCCGTTACGCAGGGCCACCAGCAGCTCTGTACCAAAGCCGGCGCGGGTTACGCGGTCGGGGTTGATAATCACCTGTTCATCCGTTACCTGCGGCTGGAACAACTGTACCGTGAAAGTGGAATACGCTACATCGTCGAGGATCTGGAGGTTATTCATCTGCCGGTCGATAGCGATATCTGCTTTCTGATCTTTGTACTCCACCACATCAAGCGTAGTGCCTTTCTTTGCAGGGGTCACCTTACTCAGCTGTGCTTCCTGTTTTTCCTGGTGTTCATTCTTTATAGCATTGGCCAGGTATTTCAGGGTCATGTCCTGATCTTTTACCACGCGATGATCAATAAACACGGCGGTGGCAGTGAGGGAATACACCACTGAATCAAGGTGTTCTACCGGTACTTTCAGGGTGAGGTTCGCGGTGGGTGTGTACAGCTGAACATCCTTCACTGAGTCGGCGGAATAAGGCACGCTGAAGTGTTGTACGGATTCGTTCTGCAGATTACTTTCCACTACAATTCCACCGAGGCGTGTTACCAGCTGCTCCATACGGGAGGTAGCCTGAAACACGTTACTGACGCGGCATCGCACGTCGGCGGATTTTACTCTTTTGCGGGAAGCGGAATTAAGTTTTGTGATGTCGTTGGAGAAAGACGTGGAGTCAGCAGTGGCTGCATAGTCTCTCATTTCTTTGTTCATACCACCCTGGCAGGCACACAGAGCCAGCAGGGGTATACCCAGGTAATAGAGTGAAAGGCGCATAACAGGAGAATTTAGCCTTTATACAGATCACGCAGAAAAGGTAACCTTTCAGAAATGTTAAAGTGGTTTTAACGGGTTACATGATAACACAGGCTGCAGCATGCGGCTGCCTCAGAGGTAGCGTTGCAGGTAGATGGGCTTTAGAAAGTAATAATTATTCAGGGGTTTGTTATCGAACAGGTCGCCGTCATCAAAATAAAAACCGTTGGTAAACTCTGTTTTGGAGTTAAGTTGTATTTTACCGGTGCTGTGTTCTACAATAAAATACACGGGGATGATCACATGATACTTACCACTTTTCCCGGTAAATTTATTCCATTTAATATCCAGTTCCTCCAGCCTGAAGAGGCGTGGTTTCAGGTTACCGGCCAGGTTGGTGGAGCAATCCAGCTTGGTGATTACGCCGTGATCGATTTCTGCCTTTATAGAGAAAGCAAGACTGGTGGCGCCGCCCTTCATGGGAACGAGGGCAGAATCCATAAACCGGCTTAGCTGTTGATAAGTATCGTTGAAAGAAGGGGTTTGGGCTATTGAGCTGATACCGGAAAAAAGAATGCCTATGCTGAGGAAAATGATATAGAAACAGTTAAATCTCATAATATCAGTTTTTCATCTGGAATAACGTTCACGCCTATCCTGTTTTACTGTGTAGTTAAGTTACGATTTCTTCCGGCTAAAAAGATCGCAGGCGTAGAAAAAATTCAATATAATTGAAAGGCATGAGGTTGCATATGGCAGGTAAATATTATTTAAGAGCGGTTGTCTTTCTCCCGGCGGAGTTGAAAGGAGAAAGACAATCGCTGTGTTTACACACCTGCCGGCGGCTGGCATACAGGTTAACAGCAAAAGGGGCGTATCAGCCATTGATACACCCCTGTTTTTTATCAGAACCTAACGGCTTTGCCCGTACGAACAGATTCGCGGGCAGCAGCCAGGATACGCACTACTATTACGTTGTTGGCCGGTGCGTACAACCCATCTGCCGGCATGGTTACTTTGCCATTCAGCACGTCAATCAGGTAGTTGAACGGATCTTCATATACCGGTATATCCGTTGCCGTTATACGGCGTGTAATGGCGGGCGACCGTTCGTTGTTACGCTGAATAAGGGTATTCTTATCGGCGGCAATGAGATAGCCTTTGTCGCCATACACTTCCATATCCTTCCGGCTGAAGCTCCAGTTCCACGAAGCCTGGATAGTACATTGCGTATCGCCGTAATCTACCAGGATGGTGGCATCGTCTTCCACTTTGGGATATACCTGTGGTTTAAAGTGACGGGCTACAGCGGTAACTGATACGGGCAAACGATTTTTCATGAGATGCGTCATGAGATTGGCGCCATAACAGCCAAAGTCCACGAGTGCGCCGCCACCATTCAGCACCGGATCGGTGAGCCAGTTGAGGAATTCCGGGCCGCAGCCAATCTCTTTAGGGCCCTGGTGGCCATCATTCACCGTTACCTTTCTTACTTTCCCGGCGTAGCTGCTGTCTTCCAGCAGCTGGAATGTTTTGGCTACGGAAGGATACCAGCTGGTTTCATAATCGGTAAGCAACTGTACTTTGTACCGGCGGGCCAGCGAGTCCATGTACACGGCATCGGCCACCGTAGTAGCCAGTGGCTTTTCCACCATGATATGAATATGCCGGGGCGCGGCGGCCTCCACTACCTCCCGGTGGGCTTTTATGGAGCCAAATGCCAGCACTGCATTGGGTTTCACCGCATCCAGCATTTTACCGAGATCGGTATAAAAGATATTTTCAGGAAGATGATATTGCCTGGCCCTCAATTTAGCTACTGCCATATCAGGCTCGTAGATGCCAACAATCTGAATGTCCCCTTTGTTTGGGCGACCGAGAATAAAAGCCGCATGACCGTGCGATACACCGGCAATGGCTACACGCAGTGGCTGAGCCATGATGCAACTAAATACATGCATCAGCAGGAAAGTAAAAATAACAGAACGCATCCCTAAATCTAGGGAATATGTTCCGCTTTTAACAGCTAAATCGATGAGTGGTATTTAGCCAGCTTTTACCGTGGTGTTGGCAGTAAATGCGGGGAATAATATATTATAAGTTTACAGCTATTTTAATAACTACCTTTTTTACCGGCATAGGCGTGCTTACCTTGATGTTGGGCATGTGCAGATCGGTAGGGAAGAAAATGGCAAACATACCTTTTTCCAACCGGGAGAAAAACATCGGATGTTCTGCAAACAGCTGGTAGTCGGCTGTTTCATCATATGCTTTGGAAGGCGCCTGTTCCCGCAGAAAGTCGTGACCTATCAATTCAGAGCCAGACACCATATACTGGATATCGATGTACTTCTTATGCGCTTCCATCTGCTCAGTGGAAGTATCTACGGTATCATATTCGTTGACGATAGCGAAGATATTACTTCCGTCTATTTCGTACTTCCCTTTTTCCAGCCCGGCCAGGTCTGTTTGTGCCAGGTACTCAAAAGCCTTGATAAATTTAACTCCCAGGCGGTAGTAAAGATGGGCGTTCTGCAGTGTATCCAGTATCATGTTTTGTAAAAAGGTATTAATAAGGCGGCAAGATACTTTTTTTTCTATTTACTTCTTTAACAGGCGGGGCCGGATAACTTTCTCCCAGATAGCGTATCCCTTCTTATTCATATGCAGCATATCATCGAGAAACAGTTCTTCGCGTGACTTACCCGTTTTACCAAGCATCAGCGAAAAGATATCTACATAAACTATATTTTTCTCTTTGGAGATATAGTCTTTGATCAGTGCATTCGACTGCTTCGCTTTCTCAAAGAATTTCGCCCTGGAAGGACTGGGTTTCATAGAGATATAGACCAGCGGTATTTCCGGCAGCTTGCTTCTTATGGTTGTATACAGCACTTTAAATCTTTGCAGCAGGGTATCTGCGGTGGCTTTGTCCTCCACTAAATCATTTTCCCCTACGTAGATTACTATCTGGCGTGGGTGATAGGGGAAGATAATATCGTTGGCAAAATAGGTGATATCGGTTGTAATAGCGCCGCCTACTCCCCTGTTCAGCACTACATAGCTGCTGAAGTTCCGTTCCAGGTCGTCCCATTTCCTGATAGATGAGCTGCCCACAAACAGGATAGGATGCTCCGGAGGTGCATACATCTTATCAAACGCTTTGATGGTGTTAACATCCTTTGCAAAACGCAGCGGTGATTGCTGAGCAAACAGGGAACCGGTTACGTGGAGTAATGCAAAACCTGCCAGGAATAAATATCTTCTCATAACTATCTAATTTTTCAGCGAGCTTTAAGATAAACGAAAAATATTTAATTTAGAACAAACTATTACATGAATACCCATCCTGTCAACTTAACGGGGGACAGGGCCTGGGTGATGCTGCAAAACAAACCCTGCAACGGGTTTGCGGGCAAGAAAATTATGGGAATAAAGCCTTAGAAATACCAAACGGTTTCAGACGCTACGCTTACATTCACCGCTGCGCCTTTTTTCAAACGGGTATCCGTGGTTTTGATGGTAACTACTTCATCTCCGAGCGCCACTTCGGCTTCAAGGAAACTGCCGTAATAGGCAATATCACGCACCTTGCCGGGCACGGCATCTTTTTTTGCACGAACAATTTTGAAATCTTCCGGGCGGATGAAGATACTTTTGCCATTCAGCGTAATGCCTGGTAATCCTTCCAGCACAGCGGCTTTTCCCGGTGCGAGGAGATTATATTTTCCAAATAACCCGGCTACATATTCATTCACCGGCTGATTATAGATCTGTTGAGGAGATCCCTGCTGTACTATTTCCCCGTCTTTCATCACCAGTATTTCATCTGCCCAGGGCAGGATATCCATCGGATCGTGGGAAATCAGCATGACGGTGATACCCAGCTTATCGCCCATATCACTGATCACTTTTTTCAGGATGCTTTTATGGATCATGTCCAGGTTGGAGTAGGGCTCATCCAGCAAAAACAACCTGGGAGAAGAGATGAGCAGTCTTGCCATAGCAATGCGCTGCTTTTCACCTCCCGACAACTGATCCGTTTTTCTTTTGAGCAGCTGTGAAATCCGGCAGATGTCATAGATCTCTGCTGCTGCTTCATCAGTGAGTTTATTGGCATAGGACAGGATTTCTTCTACCCGGTAGTTATTTCTCAGTTCAAAATGCTGGGAAAGATAGGCGGTGCCGGGATGCCCCGGAATCAATACTTCCAGTGCGCCTTTCACACGATTGCCTTCAAACATAACGGCGCCGGCATCTGCCTGGGCCATACCGCCAACAATTTTCATCAGGGTGCTTTTACCGGAGCCGGTTTCGCCTGCGATCACTATTTTCTGAAATGCTTGTTGTGTAAAGCTGACATTCTTTAAAATATACGCGCCGTGCAGTTCCTTGCTGATGTTTGAGACTTCGAGAAAATTCATTCGTGCAAATTAATAAAAATCGCGGATTAAAGCGAGGGGGATCGCCTTCGGCGATTGTGCGGGTTTTGTCTTGGAGCAGGATTAACCTGATTATACTGATTTTATGGATTGATCTTTTGTGATTTTATAAATGATTAGGGGAGATATAAGCGAATAGATCCGCATATATCTCCCCTAATCATTAAAATCAACACACTATCCAATCCATAAAATCAGTATAATCAGGTTAATCCTGAAAAAGACAACATCCGCGCCTTTTAATCGCGCCACGCGTTCCGCAGGAAACGCAGCCAGTTGCCGTGCATCACATTGTCGATATCTTCAGCGCTGTAGCCTCTTTTAGTAAGGAGGGCCGGCAGTTGCTGCATGTCGGCGATCGTTTCCAGGTCGTAAGGGCATTGCTCTTTGCCGAAGGCTCCGTCGAGGTCGGTGCCAATGCCTACGTGCAGCGAGTTACCGGCGATCTGGCAGATATGATCCATATGGTCGATCATTTTTTCCAGGTTGCAGCCCATGCTTTCCGGTGTGGATTTTCCACGAACCCAGCCGGGTACCATCATCCAGGCGTCAAGTGCGCCACCGATAACGGCGCCTTTCTGGATGAGTGTTTTAATCATATCATCGCTGAACTGGCGGTTATGGTTCACCAGGGCGCGGCAGTTATTATGACTGGCCCATACGGCTCCGTTGAACAGGTCCATCGCATCCCAGAAGGCATCATCGCAGAGATGCGTGGCATCGAGGATCATATTGAGTTGTTCCATTTCCCGGATCAGCTGTTTACCTTGTTCATTGAGGCCGCCGGTGGCATCGGTACCGTTGGCATAACGCCCGGGGCCGTAGTGGGCGGGACCTATGGCGCGCAATCCTTTATTGTACGCGCGTTCGAGGTATTTTAAATTTACGATAGAGTCGGCCCCTTCCAGGCTGAGGATGTAGCCAACCGGCTTTTTATCGTTGGGGGTACCATCGTTCCACAGCAGGAGGTGTTGTTCCAGGCTTTGTTTGTCTTTGATCATCACCATTTCACCGGCGTCTTCCATCGCTTTATACCAGGCCAGCTGTCCCTGGGTTTGCGCCCATGCCTGTTCCGGTGAATGCCATCCGGGCAACGGGTTATCCGGGGCTACATAGCGGCCTATCTGGGTGGCTACTACCAGCCCGATATTGCCTTTCCGTAATTCGGGGAATGCCACCACGCCTTTGGCCCGGTCGGGTTTATCATTCATACCGGCTTCTCTCGCACGGATAGCGGTTACCGGTTGTTGGAGATCCCTGTTCCATTCCAGCGCGTTCATGCTGAGATCCAGGTGCGCATCTATTATAAACATAGTTTTATTCTTATTTAGCGTATAATTCTTCCGGACAAGCCGTTTTTCATCTGTTCTTCTATTTCTTCGCGGCTCACAATGGCCCAGTCGCATAAATATCCCAATATTTAATATAGTTCAAACAACGCCTCTATTTCCACGGGGATGTTATCCGGTAAAGAGCCAAAACCCACGGCACTCCTTACTCCCACGCCATTTTCTTCTCCCCATACAGCGGCAAACAATTCGCTGCAGCCATTGATGACATAGGGATGCCGCTCAAAGTCGGATGTACAGTTCACCATACCCAGCACTTTGATCACCCTTTTCACTTTATTTAAACTACCCACATGTGTTTTAATAGTAGAAAGCATGGTTAATCCTACTTGTCTTGCTGCCAGTTTGCCCTGCTCCATGTCCAGCGCATCACCTATCCGTCCTATGATCAGTGATTTATCATGCTGCACAGGACCATGACCGGAGAGATACAGGTATTTGCCATCGATGAGGAAAGGCTTGTAAACACCCAATGGCGACGGGGCCGGTGGCAGTTCCAGTCCCAGGGCCGCTAATTTCTCTTCTGCATGATTGTTTTCCATAGTTGCTGTTTTAATGTGCTTATAAATGCGATTTGGTTATACAATTTTATAGATGCCCGGTGAAAATGTTGCCACCAGCACTGCAAACAACATCACAATCTGCGCATTGCCGGCAAACAATACCCAGGCTTGGCTTCCTTCATTAAAAAAAATGCGACAGCAAGATAGTTAATATGAGCAGAAAAACGGGTAGGAACGCCGTGATAAAACTATTGCCTTTTCCGGGGAGTGGCATGTTGTTCACGAACTACCCGCCGGCAGCCCGGAACTACAGGCATATAAAGCTAAAAATCTTACGATATTATAAAAGCCGTCTTAAAACAGACGGCTTCTCTTAATCTTCCATTACCTGACACTGGAATCCATTTTCATTTACCAGCATCATTATTTTTCCCGGATGAAAATTTTCGCCTTCCACCCTTAGTACTTTGTCACAATCCTCAAGATCGAAATTGATTTTACTATCCGGAAAATTACGGAGTAACAGCGCTACTATTTCCTTCGCGGCTGCTACCCGTTTTACATTCGTTATGAATACTTCTACCATTGTAATAATTTTGATTACATGTATTTCATCGGCTCGTATTTCAACAGCCGCCTCCACAAGGCAATTTGCCCGATACAATTGGCCTCCCGGTAAATATTAAAAGTCAGCAGATCCCAGAGCGACATTTTCATGCCGGGGAATTCCAATATATGATCCAGTTGTTCATCTGTTACATTTATCAATGCTGTTCTTAACAACGGGGAAATTTCCTGCCAGTCTTTTTTAAAAATTCCGAGAGATGGATACTGCTGTGAGTCTTTTATTCCCTGGAAATCTTTGAAAAGATCATTTGCTGAAGATGTGGCTTCCACTTTCAGCAAACCGGCCAGCTCAAACCGTTGCTGTACCAGGCTGCCGGTGAGCCAGGCGATGTGATTGGCAGGAGTATCCAATCTTTTATGCGCATCTTCATCCGTAATTCCATCCAGTACCTTTGGAAAAAAACCGGTGTGGAGATCAAACAGTGGAAGGATGCCCTGCATCCGTGTGCTTACAGTTTCCATATAATAATATTTTTTTGGTTCTCAAACTAACGGTAAGATACCCTATAATTTTTGTCCGGATGGATGCTGATAGAGTCAATATTAGGGGGTATTTGCGACAAATTCATTATGTTTGAGCAGACAACTAAAAACTGAAAGCCATATGCTACAAATTGGGATCCTGCTTATCCGCCACTACAAGCTTTTAAGCCTGGCTGCCATAACAGATGTGCTGGACACCGTCAATAAGATTTACTATAAGAACAGCCAGCCAACACCCTTCAGGATAACATTGGTACATACTTCTGAAACGGAACGCCTGGCAGCAGCTTTTCCGGATTATGCGGCGCAACATACAGATGCGGCGGGCACTTTTAACCTGGTGCTGGTACCCTCTTTTACTACAGATGATATCCGCCAGTCGATTGCAGAAAACCGGGCTTATCTTCCCTGGCTGCAACAGCAATATAAAAGCGGCGCTGAAATCGCCAGCTTCTGTACAGGCGCTTTTTTACTGGGCGCTTCCGGTTTGCTGGATGGTAAAATAGCCACCACCCATGTAGATGCCTGCAGGGAATTTTCCGTTTCTTTCCCGGCAGTGAACCTGTTATCGGATAAAACGGTTACCCACGATTCCGGCATTTATACGAGTGGTGGCGCCACTTCTACCTTCCACCTGCTGCTTCATCTGCTGGAAGTTCATTGCGGCATTGAAATAGCGATAAGGACCGCTAAAATTTTTGCAGTGGATATGGGCCGCGACAAACAATCCTATTTCAGCACGTTCCAGCCTGCCCGTAATCATCACGACGATCTCGTGGCTTCCGCGCAACAGCGTATTGAAACCAGCTACCAGGACATAGGTACCATCGAAGAAATGATCAGGGACATCCCTTCCAGCAGGAGAAATATTGTGAGAAGATTTAAACAGGTAACCGGCGTAACCCCTATTGAATACCTGCAATTCACCCGGATTGAGGCCGCCAAAAAGCTACTCGAACAAACCGGGCAGCAAATGGCAGAAGTGATCTACAACTCCGGCTATAACGATCCCAAAGCATTCAGAAAGGTATTCCGCAAAACGGTGGGAATGACCCCTTCTGAATACCGGGAAAAGTTTAACGCCGCCAGATCATAAATTCTGATCCCTGTCCCAGAAGGCAGGAGGCTCTATACCAAGCGCGCGGAGATATACATACCCCTGTCCGCGGTGGTGAATTTCATTGTCGAAAATGTAGAACAGGATGCTAACCGATTTACCTTCATACTGTCCAAATGCGGTGATTTCCTTTTGAAATGCTTCCACGGGGATTTTAGGCCACCATTCGTTGAGTTTTTCTGTGATAACATCCCAGAGCTGCAACAGTTCCGCTTTGGTGGAAGGGGTAACTACCGCGCCGGTATCTTTCAGCAATACATCAATTCCCAGCCATTCGTCGGTGATAACGCCATATACGGAAGGGAAAGCCATTCCGCAGAATTCCATCACCAAAGCAGAAAATGGTCGCATACCGCCCACGCTGAAGGTGAACAGCTGATCTTCCGGAAATGCTTCAATCATCCGGCGTGTCAATGCGCGGTGGCCCTGCCAGTGTTTCAGTAACTGACCAGGCGTGATAACAGTGGTAGTAGTTGCGGCAGATAAGGTGTTGTTTTCCATAAAGTCTGTATTTTTTTTGTTTTACAATACAAAGAAAACAAGGGGTTGTGACAACCCTATGTCAGTAGACTCAAAAAAAAGTTGATGTTGCTTCAAAAAAGTAATTTCTTCTGCAAACATCGCCTTTTCCCTGCAGCCAAAATACAGCCTGGGTTAAATCACCAGCCAAAATACGATTTGGCGTTGCCGTAACAGATGTCCTGTATCATTTTTCCTACTGCCTCTATGTCGTCCGGGATTTCGCCGCGCTCTATCTCTTCACCGAAGAGGTCGCAGAGCAGGCGGCGGAAGTATTCATGGCGCGGGTATGAAAGGAAGCTGCGTGAATCCGTGAGCATGCCCACAAACCGGGATATCAGCCTCATGTTGGAGAGCGCATTCATTTGCCGGGTCATACCGTCTTTCTGATCCAGGAACCACCAGGCAGCGCCAAACTGTACTTTACCGGCCACGGAACCATCGTTGAAGTTGCCTGTCATGGTAGCCATGAGTTCATTATCGGCGGGATTCAGGTTATAGATGATTGTTTTTGCCAGTTTATCCTGGCTATCCAGTTTATCAAGAAACCTGGCAAGCGCGCGGGCCTGGGGAAAATCACCGATAGAGTCCCAGCCGGTATCCGGTCCGAGTTGCCGCAGCATGCGGGAATTATTATTCCGCAATGCGCCAAGATGGTACTGCTGCACCCACCCTGCTTTCCAGTCCATGAGCGCCAGTTCCAGCAGCAGCGCCGATTTAAACTGCCGGGTTTCGGCGTACGTAAGCGTCTGACCGCCGCGTATCTTTAAAAAGATCTGCCGGATATCTTTCTCCAGAAAATCATCCGCATATATTTCTTCAATACCATGATCCGATACTTTACAACCGTGGGACGCAAATAGATCATGCCTGCTTTTCAGGGTTTGCAGCAGATCATCATAGGTATTGATGTTGCAGTTGGCGGCCTGTTCCAGTTTTTCCAGGTACCTGTTATATACTTCCGGCACGTCCACATTCATGGCCTGGTCGGGGCGGAAGGCAGGTACTACCCGTATTTCAAAGCCATCCTGCTTCAGCTGCCGGTGATATTGCAGGTTATCGGCCGGATCATCGGTAGTACAGATGAGCGATACATTCCTGCTGCGCAGCAGGTTTTGTACACTGTATTCCGGTGTTTGCAGCAGCTGGTTGCAGCTATCATAAATTTGCTTTGCAGACGCAGGATTCAGTATATCGCTGATGCCAAAATAGCGTTGCAGTTCCAGGTGTGTCCAGTGGTGTAAAGGGTTGCGCAGTGTATACGGCACGGTGGCGGCCCATTTTTCAAACTTCTCCCAATCCGTATTATTACCGGTACAGTAACTTTCCGGTACCCCATTGGTGCGCATGGCGCGCCATTTATAATGATCTCCGTATAGCCATGCCTGTGTGATATTCTCAAACCTTGTATCCGCGGCTATCTGCGCCGGTGGCAGGTGACAATGATAATCGATGATGGGCATATCCTTTGCATAGTCGTGGTAGAGCCTTTCTGCCGCATCACTATTCAGGAGGAAATTTTCATCCATGAATTTTTTTCTCATCCGTAAAATATTAAAGTATTACAATGATACCCCTCTTTTCCAGGGAATAAAATCATCCTGGCCGTTGAGGACAGATTTTGCCGTAATGGCGCCGCTGGCCACCTGTATAACGTAGTCGAGTATACGTTCTCCTGCTTCAGCAATGGTTTCTTCACCGTCTATAATAGTACCGGTATTAATATCGATGATATCATGCATACGCTGGTACAGCTTTGTATTGCTGGAGAGTTTGATCACCGGCGCAATAGGGTTGCCGGTAGGCGTTCCCAGCCCGGTGGTGAACAGCACCACATTGGCGCCACTGCCCACTTCCGCGGTAGTGGATTCCACATCATTACCCGGTGTGCAAAGCAGGTTAAGTCCCGGCTGCTGCACCATTTCGGGGTAATCCAATACAGCGGCTACAGGTGAAGTGCCTCCCTTTTTTGCTGCCCCGGCCGATTTGATAGCGTCGGTGATCAGCCCGTCTTTTATATTTCCGGGAGATGGATTCATATCAAATCCCGACCCTGCTTCTTCTGCACGCTGCTGATAGGTACGCATCAGTTGGATAAACCGGGTGGCATCGTCCACACTGCGGCACCGGTCACTCATTTCCTGCTCAACCCCGCAGAGTTCAGGGAATTCAGCGAGGATAACGGAGCCGCCCAGGGCCGTCAGCAGATCGGAAGTATAGCCAATAGCAGGATTGGCAGAGATGCCGGAGAAACCATCCGAGCCGCCGCATTCCAGCCCGATGCATAATTTACTCAACGGCGCGGGCTGGCGGGTACATTGATTAGCAATCATCAGCCCCGCAAAAGTTTGACGGATAGCATCCGTGATCAACTGACTCTCCGCACCTGTTTGCTGCTGATCCAGTATGTACAGCGGCTTTGAAAACCCGGGGTCGCGTTTATTGATTTCTTCCTGTAACATACTGATCTGCGCATTCTGGCAACCCAGGCTCAGCACCGTAGCACCGGCCACGTTAGCATGGGTAATATATCCTGCCAGCAGGCCGCACAATGTTTGTGCATCCTGGCGGATACCACCGCAACCACCGTCATGCGTGAGGAATTTGATACCGTCCACGTTTTCAAATATGCGGCTGTTTTGTGTTCCGGCTGTCTCTTCTGTATACACTGTTTCGAGGATCTGAAGGGAACCTGCGCCGGCCTGCTGCTTTGCTGCCAGCGAGCGTGTGAAGGCGGCGTACTTACCCGGACGGGCATATCCCAGTTCCGGCAGCAGCGCTTCTTTCAACACTTCCACATTCCTGTTTTCACAAAACACCAGCGGAATCACCAGCCAGTAATTAGCGGTACCTACACTACCGTTGGCACGGTGATAACCCATAAAAGTCTGTTGTTGCCAGCGGGAAACATCCGGTGGCTGCCAGGTGGTTTTCCGCTGTGCAGCCAGCTCATAGCCATTGGCGGCGTGGTGTACATTTTCCACGGCAATCCTGCTGCCGGCACCGATGGTGTGCTGTGCGCGTCCCACCAGCACGCCATACATGTAAATGGCATCTCCTTCTTTCATAGACGCCACCGCAAACTTGTGTTTGGCAGGAATCTTTTCCTGCATCGTATATACGGCGCCGTTATATTCCACCGTTTCTTCCTTTTCCAGGTCCTGCAGCGCTACCAGCACGTTATCGTGCGGATGCACCTTTAATACTTTTTGCTTCATTTATCTATCCTTAAAATTTTACGATACCGTTATTTCAGCTGCTGTTTTTTCGAGATACACAGCTACGCCCTGTTCCATTAACGCCTTCAGCATCGTGGTTACCAACTGTGCGAAGCCGGGAATGGCATTCAGGTTATATCCCCATATGGCCTCATTGCCAAAGGAATTTTTTATGACATCTTCCGGCGTATGCTGCTGCCACTGCGCCGCATACCAGGCGGCATGTTCATCCGTGATGGTGTAGTTACTGCCACCCCGCATAAACAACGCATGCGCCGCAAAGCCCAGCGCCATCAGCGCCGGCACATGCGCTGTACGCCGGTGATATTCCAACAGTACCGGCAATACCCGCATCCTCAACTTCGCCGTATACTGGCTGCAAATGCTTAACCACCTGTGCTCAATAGCGGGATTGCGGAAGCGGTCCAGCACGGCGCCGGCGAAACGGATAGCGGCGTCATTACGTATATGGATGTCTGTTATAGCGGGGATAATTTCATGCATCATCAGTCCTTCCATATAAGCGGCCATTGCATCATCATTCATGGCGGCCTTCACGGTTTCATAACCGGCCAGGAAGGCCAACCCGCAGCTGAGGGTGTGCGTGCCGTTGAGTAAACGAAGCTTCAGCTCACGGAATACATTAATGTCGGGCGACAGCACCACGCCCGCATCTGCTTCGCTGAAGGACAATATCTTCTTTACAGGTTCACTGTTGGTTTCAATGGCCCACAACCGGTATACTTCTGTCATGACCAGGAGTTCATCCTCATAACCTAATGCGATGTTGGCTGCGCCGGGCACAATGCAATCTACCAGTGAGTTACAACAGTAGTTGCTATTGGTGAGCCAGTGTATAAAGCCTTCTTCCAGCTGATTAAACGTGCTCAATTGCAACAGGACTTCCCGGAGCCTGCTGCCGTTATCCGGTATCAGTTCCGCAGGGATGATCACCATTCCTTTGGTAACATCTCCCTTAAAATGCTGATAGCGGCGATACAGGAAGGCCAGCAGTTTACCCGGAAGGGATGCCGGCGGTGTTGCATGAATGCTTTCTTCCACATACACAATACCTACTTCGGTGGTATTGGATATTACTACCTGCATATGCGGACTGGCAGCGCAATCCATGATATTGTTCCATTGGGTAGCGGCTGTCAGTACCCTGCTGATACCAGCGTTAATGATATTTTCCGATACAGGCTTGCCGCCGTCAATACCCCGGATACACTGTGTATAAAGGTTATCCTGTTCATTGAAAGCAGCGGTACTGCCTTTGTCCGTTGATTTTACGACCACTATCCGGCCATTAAACAATCCCTGTTTATTGGCTTTGTCTATGAAAAAGCCGGGCAGTCCTCTCAGCAATACGCCTGTTCCAAATTGCAGTACTTTTTCCGGCAGCGTAAAGCACGCTTCTGCCGGAACCTGCAGCGTATCATTTTCGTGCAGCCGTGCCAGTAATTCTTTTGAAAGTTTCATATCCGCATTATTTAGTCATTATTTCCAATTTCCATTTCATTAGCGGCCAATATGCCGCCATGCGCGTGGTATACCGCGGAGTTTTGTATCACCACATTTTCTGTGGGCTTGCCTTTTTTACGTCCCTGTTCATTCCGTCCGGATTTGATGCAAATGCCATCGTCGCCTACATCAAAGGTACAGTCGAGTATCTGGGGCCCGCTGCATGACCCGAGGTCTACCCAACTGCTGAAACCCAACATCAGTAAGCAAATGAAGTAAATCCTTTTCATACAAGTCTACAGAACTATTTGTTACTGGTGAAGTTTATTTACGCAATCGTTCCCGGAAAAATCAGTACTTTCACTATAACAAGAATACCGGAAAACATAGTCCGGAAGCCGTTATGAGGTATAGAGCAGCAACCATCAAAGATATTGCGCAGGCGCTTGGCCTGTCCACTTCCACCGTGTCGCGCGCGTTACGTGACAGCCACGAAATCAGTGCCGCTACCAAGCAGCTGGTGCTGGAACATGCAGCAAGTCTGAACTATCATCCCAACCCGATTGCATTGAGTTTAAAAGAAAAGAAAAGCAGATCGATTGGTGTGATTGTATCAGAAATTGCCAACAGTTTTTTTTCACAAACGATCAATGGTATTGAATCGGTAGCTAACGAGAAGGGCTATACGGTAATTATTTCGCAGAGTCATGAGTCCTTTGAGAAAGAAGTAAGAACCTTGCAATACCTGGCTTCCCGGTCGATAGATGGGTTGCTGATTTCCGTATCCAGCGCCACGAAAGACCTCACCCATCTCAAATCGCTGCATCAGTATGGATTCCCGATCGTGTTTTTCGACAGGATTATAGAAGACATCGCCACGCATAAAGTGATGGTGGATAATTTCCAGGGCGCTTATAACGCTACCATGCACCTGCTTCAGCAGGGATACCGGCGTATTGCCTGTATTACCAATTCCGCGCATCTTTCCATTACGCGGGAACGGGTGGCAGGATATATAGCTGCGCTGGAGAAACATGGTATTCAGCCACTACCGGCGTTGATTAAGTATTGTTTTCACGGCGGCATGTTACTTCCTGAAGTAACCGATGCGGTGAACCAGCTGATTAAATTAAAGACTAAGCCGGATGCTATTTTTGCCACATCAGACAAGCTCACCACAGGTTGCATGCGTGCCCTGAAAAAGGCGCAGGTGGCTATTCCTGAAGGAATGGCTCTCACGGGTTTTTCCAATTCAGACCTGATAGCGTTGCTGCATGCGCCTATCACCGTAGTACGGCAACCCGCTTTTGAAATGGGCCAGGTAGCCACCGAATTATTGCTGCAACTGATAGAGAGCAAACGGCCCGTGAAAGAATTTGAAACAAGGATACTGCATTCCGAGTTGTTGATACCGCCAAAGTAACCGGGGCTTATTCTACCCTGAAAAATATTGCCGCAGAACGTCCTTTTGATCCAACTTTAAAAGAAGGCATTATACATTACTACGATATAGCAGCCATGATCACTGCTTCGCTATAAAGGCTTATGAGAAGACCAGCTTTAGCAAACACATGCTGAAAATGCGGCTCCCCATTTGAGTTCCGGGGATTTCCTGGAAAAATGGCACAATTTTCGACAGGAGGCGGGGGTAAAGAACTTAAAAATCATGAAACAGATACTCGTAGCCTTAGCAGCAGCAGTCGTTTTCTTTTCCTGCAAAAGTAACGCTGACAATGCCGCCGCTATTGAAAGTGCAAAGAAAGCCACCATTGATTCAATGAATAATGTGAGTGCCATCAAACAGCAGGTAGTGGATTCCATGAATGCGTTGAAAAGCAACCGTTCACACAGTCGTGAAAACGTAGCCGGTACCCAATATAACAATGAAACTGCTCCGGCAGTAGCCAATACAGAAGCTCCGGCGCCCGCTCCTGCAAAGAAAAAGGGCTGGAAATCGTGGAGCCATACTGCTAAAGGCGCTGTAGTAGGCGCCGGGGCAGGTGCTGTAACCGGTGCTATCGTAAACAAAGACCGCCTGAAAGGCGCTGCAATCGGTACCCTGATTGGTGCTGGTGTGGGCGCCGGTACCGGTGCTATTGTTGATCATAAGAAGAAACAATCCGCACAATAGTAACAGATAATGATGAAGAAACGGCGTATCCTCACGGGTACGCCGTTTTTTTTAAGATGCTGCCAGCTTCTTTCCCTTTTCTGTGAGATAGGGATAAAATAAATCCTCCAGGAGGCGGACATAATAATTAACTGCCTTTTTCCCTTTCAATCCCGTAGTTAGTTCGTTCGCCGGGATCCGGAAATTACCATAGAAGATAACGGTAACGCCACTACGCTATCGCTGTAGCCGGTTGTCGCGGTGCTGATGCCCCCACTCGTTCAGCTGATCCCATACAGGAATGAGACGTGCAGCAATTTCCGTGAGCCGGTACTCCACTTTCGGTGGTACTTCGGCGTATACGGTCCGGGTAACGAGTCCATCGGCTTCCAGCTCCTGCAGGTGCAGGGTAAGCATACGATCGGTGATATTGGGAATATGTTCTTTTAATTCACTGAAGCGCAGCGTTCTGTTCACCAGCTTATACAGGATATATAATTTCCACCTCCCTGCAAGAATATCAATGGCATAGGCCACTCCGCACACATCTGAGATCTGTTCGCGGTTCAAATGATTGGTAGATGTTTCCTTGCGCTTTGCCATTACTTACATTTTTGTGTGTTGCATACAATAGGCTACAAAAATACAAATGTAACGTTCGTGGAATAATTTTGTCGGCAGTTATTTAAAAAACAACTTTTATGAAGATATTAATAGTTTATGCGCATCCGGAACCAAAGAGTATGAACGGGGCTATGTTCAACGCCGCAGTAACTACATTACTGGAAGCAGGCCATGAAGTGCAAACCTCCGACCTGTATGCCATGCAGTTTAACCCAACTTCCGACCGCACCAATTTCACCAGTGTGTACAACGATGCTTTTTTTAAACAACAACTGGAAGAACAGCACGCCTCCCGCGTACATGGCTTTGCAGCCGATGTTGCAGCCGAACAGGAAAAAATAGCGTGGTGCGATGTAATGATCTGGCAGTTTCCTTTGTGGTGGTTCAGCATCCCCGCTATCCTCAAAGGTTGGGTAGACCGCGTATTTGCAATGGGTACCTCTTATGGGAATGGCCACATTTACGAAACCGGTATTTACACCGGCAAGAAAGCGATGCTTTCGCTCACCATCGGCGGACCGGAAGATGCGTATATTAGCGGCGGACTTCACGGCGACCTGGAAAACATACTGAAACCTATCCACCGCGGCATCTTCCAATTCACGGGCTTTTCCGTGCTGGAGCCACAGGTAATACACGGCCCCGCAAGAATATCACCGGAAGAACGCGCACTGGCATTAGAAGAATGGACCACCAGGTTAACACAGATAGCGGAAGAAGCCGCCATTGAGTTAACCGCTTATTAATATTAATAATGATGGCGGCCCTTTCAGCTCACCTCCATGACCCTATTTTCTAATGATAAATTAATGACAACGGATATATAACGGCATCATGTTTGAGGCAAGGCGCGCATGTGGAATCAACTTATAGAAAATGCGGACCACCTGCCTAATTTCCTATGGAACCTTATACTGGCGGGCATTGCAATCATCACCGGATGGCTGATCAAATACTTGTTATCGATCTTCTTACGCCAATCTGTACGAACACAGCAGGACTTCTCTCTAATACACACCATCCTTTTCCGCCTGGGAAAAGCGTTTAATTACTTCCTGCCGTTGTTGCTGCTCAATATGGCCATCCCATTGATGCGGGTACACGAGCGGTATGTGCCAATGCTGAGTAAAGTGGCGGAAATAGCGCTGACGCTCTCTTTTGCGGCGTTAGTGATCGGCGCTATCAAGGTGCTGGAAGACTATGTATATCATACCTACGACCTGAAGAAGACCAATAACCTGAGGGAGCGTAAAATACGTACCCAGCTGCAGTTTATCCGCAAGGTGTCTATTGCGCTGATATTGATCATCACGGTCTGTATTATTTTACTGAGCTTCGACAACATGCGCAAACTCGGTGCAGGGCTCCTCACCGGTGTGGGTGTGGGCGGCATCATCATCGGTTTTGCCGCACAAAAATCATTGGGCAACCTGCTGGCCGGCTTCCAGCTGGCATTTACACAGCCTATCCGGATAGATGATGTATTGGTAGTGGAAGGTGAATGGGGACGTGTGGAAGAAATTACCCTTACCTATGTGGTGTTGAACATCTGGGATCAGCGTAAGCTGATTTTGCCGATTAATTATTTTATAGAGAAGCCTTTCCAGAACTGGACCCGCACCGGCTCGGAAATACTGGGCACCGCCTTCTTTTACCTGGACTATACCGTGCCGGTGGACCAGGTGAGGGCCGAGTTTGAAAGACTCCTGGATACATCGCCGCTGTGGGACAAACGCGCGAAAGCCCTGCAGGTAACCAATACCAGCGAACGCACCATTGAAGTAAGGGCGCTGATGAGTTCCTCCAGTTCAGGCGATGCGTTTGACCTCCGGTGTTATATCCGAGAAAACCTCGTTAAATATATCAGGGAGCATCACCCGGACAGTTTGCCTAAAACCAGGGCCTATATTGAAAATAAGGGCGACCAGCCTTTATCAGCATAGCGACTTTTCCAGCACAATCATATGCCGGCATTGAATACCATTTTCATAAATGGGTTCGGGGTAGTGCGTGGTAAAATAGTTTTTCCTGATGGCTGTTATTTCAAAACCCTGCCGCTGGTACAGGTACAACTGGGCAATGCTGGAGTTGCCCGTACCAATACAAAGCTTTTTAGATCCGCCTGCCCTGGCGCGTTGTGCGGCATCCTGCAGCAGCATCTTTCCCAGGCCCTTTCCCTGGTAAGCGGGGTTTACGGCGATGTTCTTAATTTCCAGTTCATCATTATCTTTCAAAAGTACATAGGCAGCAATTACCTGTTTCCTTTTTTCCAGCACATATACGTCGCTGAAAGGGAGGTAACTGTTGATCATCGTTACAGATGGATCGGCCAGCAGCAACAGATCATAGGGCATCTTCTCATTGGTGGCTAATTTCCGGATAGTTGTTTCTTCCTGCAGGGAGGTCATCGATGAATAGTTTTGTTGCTATAAATTGGAATAAATAGGTATTTGCTTACAAACCGGGTCCCGGGCAACAGCTACAAACAGGTTCAGGGAACAGATTAACAAAATGAATATACAAAAAAAACAGGCATCTGTGTAAACAGATGCCTGCAATATGTTTGATTATTGAATAGCGATGTACTGCCGCTTTACATTATTACCATAAATTTCTATCAGCGCATCCTTGCTGGTGGCGGTAGCGCCACCGCTGATGCTGATTATTTTCTGTTCGCCGGGTAATACAGAAATATAATTATCGCTGTAAAATACCGGTAAGATCCTTTTCTTGTTCTGTGCATTTACCAGCGACACGCGGTTGAAAAATGCCACAGGGCCTCCTGCCGGGTTGCTGATGGTAACATGGATACTGTCGGCTCCCGCTTTCACTGCCGCTACCTTCACTCCTGCTGCCGGCATTTGTGCCAGCCCGGAATAATTTCCTTTGGCATCCGGCAACCAGTACAGGTTTTCATCTACCACCTGCTGATTAGCATTCAGCAAGCGTAAAGAGAAGAACAGCCCCTGCTGCGCTTTTAGTTTATCCAGGAGCGATTTCATATTCATAAACTTTTGCACGGTGGTGGGCCCTACCTCTACAAACACTTGTGTGAGCAGGCTATCATGGCCCTGCATGTCGTATGTTTTTAGTTCCAGCATCAGGTCGCGGGCGTATTGAAAGGTGTTGTTCACGGCCATCACCATTCCATCTTCCGGATCATACATCACATGTAGCGGGGTGGCTCCTTTGCGGGTACCATACAAGCACGCGTTGGGATCGAGGTAGTAATCATACATCTGTCCGCGCAGGGCAGTCCAGGGGTTTTGCGTTTTCCAGATGATTACGCCGGTGTACCAATCCCACATGTGCGAGCTGAAGCCTTCCATTAAAGCGCGGTACTGGTCGTAGTTCACCAGCTGTGCTTTGTTGGCCCATTCTCTCAGGTCATTTGTTTTCCCATAGGGATCCACGGCTTTGTTATAAGCGATGTACTTATGGTAGTCCCATACCGCATCGGTTTTGCCGGTTTGCTGATCGGGTGGTACCAGGTTTTCTGCAGGTAAAAACCTTTCCAGCGATTCATAGTCGCCTGTACCTACCGAACCCACTTCGGAGTTAAACGGAAAGGTGCGGGTGCTCCAGAAGGTAGACAGCGGCTGAATACCGTAAGGACCGTCGCCATTGCCGCCAAGCGTGTTGTGCGACATACTGTCGGAGTTGGAGTAGTCGAAGAAATACCGGGTACCGTCCAGTGCCGGAATAATAGAATCCTTCATGGCGGCGAACAAATCCGCCGGAGACGTAATTTCATTTCCTCCGCACCAGAAGGCCAGCGAGGCATGGTTGCGTAACATTTTCACCTGGTCGGCTACACTTTCGAGGAACAGGGAGTGGTTGTCGGGGTATTTACGACGGGTCCACTGGTCTTCTTTCTTCATGGGGTCCTGCCATCTGCCGTTACAGTCGCCCGACATCCAGAAGTCCTGGAACACCAGCAGGCCGTACTTATCGCAGGCTTCGTAGAACTCCGGTCTTTCCGTAAGGCTGCCGCCCCATATCCGGATGAGGTTCAGGTTCATATCGCGGTGGAAGCGTACTTCAGCGTCGTATCTTTCTTTTGTGAAGCGGAACAGGGCATCGGAGGTGATCCAGTTGCCGCCTTTAATAAATATCTTCTGGCCGTTTACGGCAATTTCCCTGCTGCCGGTGTGTGCATTCCAGTAGGTTTGAATTTCCCTAACACCAAATTCCACGTCTTCCTTGTCATCGGTTTTACCGTTGTTTACAAACTGCAGCTGCAGCTGATACAGCGACTGCGGGCCATAACCGGCGGGCCACCATAACAGCGGTTGTTTCAGCAGGAGGTCCGGCAGTTGCACAGTGGTAGTGGTATGTGGCGGCAGCGATACTTTTTTTGTGATGTGGTTACCGGCGAGGGTATATTGCAAAGTGCCGGTGATATTGCCGGCTGTAGCGTTTTCCAGCTCTGCTCCTACCTGCAGGATGGCGGGCGCCTGCGGGCCTTGTGGCTGGCGGGCGCCGGGTACACGGGTAATGATGTGCGGGTCTTTGATCCGTACTGCACCTGTTTTTTCAATGGTCACTTTATCCCATATGCCGGTGTTACGGTCGCGCATGGGTTGGATCCAGTCCCACCCTGCGGTATACTGCGGACCGTTATTTTTTGCGATGGCGCCATCGCCTCCCTGTCCGCCGTTGGGATTGCCCGGAAACTGAGGCGGGTACACGATTACCGCAAGACGGTTTTTACCGTTTTTCGCCAGGAAGGGAGTGATGTTATATGTTTGGCGGAGATAGGCGCCGTAGTGGGTAGTTTTATTGACGCGGTGGCCGTTCAGGTAAATATCGCAGCCATCATTTACAGCCCGGAAATGCAGCCATGCCTGGGCGTTGCCGGTGGCTGGCTGTTCTGTAAAGTCTTTTACAAACCAGTAGGTGTAATGATCGCGGCCGATGTGGTAGATATCCGGTATCTTTTCATTGTTCATGCCATACATCGGATCGGGTACCTGCTTATTATCCAGGAGGGTGGTAAGCACCGTGCCTGGTACAGTGGCCGGCGTCCAGCCGGAGAGGGTATATCCCGGATCTGAAAGTTGCTGACCGGTAACTTTTACGCCGGCGATATTACTGCATTGCCATCCGCTGTTGAGTTCATATTTTTCCTGTGCTGATAATCTTAAAAAAGATAAGATCAGCAGGCAGGAGATCGTTGATTTCCGAAACATAGTGCATTTTATTTTACGGCCTGTAGTTACCTGTTACAATAACCGCAAAGATAGCACAACCGTATTCCGGATCAAAGCATGTATTTTCCGCGCAGGATTGTTTCTCCCGGAAATAATAAACAGCCCCTTCGCCGGCTGCTGTATGGCCGGCGAAGGGGGAATGTTACTACTGTTCTGATAATTCCTTTACTTTATCCAGCGCTACGGGCCAGGTTTTAGTGAAGTAATCTTTAAAATCATCCGCCAGGTCCATTTCCACGAGCAGCTCCGTTTTGCCGTTGACGTTAGTGAGCGTATAATTTTCATAAGCGCCGGCCCAGGCTTTTACTTTGTCGCTGGTGAGGTCTTCCACACCGTTATCAATTTCGCCGAGGTGTTGGAACGACATAAATTCATTGGGCACTTTGTCCGCGATCCTGGCCACCATGCCCCGGTTACTGCCATCGTGGAATATTACTTTGCTTCCTTTCTCCCAGTTGGTATCTGCTTTAGAACCTTCAGCAAAAGGTGCTGTCCATTGCGGGTAGGAAGTTTCGCCCCAAAGTACGTCCCATACTTTTTCACGTGGCGCATTGATGGTTGTTTTAAATATTGATTTTTCCATAACTATTCATTTACAGGGTTCATGATTTGTTTGTTGTATTTGTTCCGGTATTCCAGCGGGGTGAGCCCGGTTACCTTTTTGAACATTGTCCGGAATGTTTTTGTGTCGATATATCCCACGTCATAGATTACCTCGTTGACGTTTTTGGTGCTGGTTTCAAAGTCGCGCTTGGCTGCTTCTATTTTTATCCGTTGAATATATTCTATCACCGTGTTACCGGTCGATTTTTTGAATCTTCTTTCAAAGGATCTTCTTCCTATAGCCGACATATCAGACAGCTGTTCTACCGTGATCTTGTCCTGGTAGCTGGATTCAATAAACTCCTGTGCTTTGCGGATTGGTTCGTCGTTATGTGCTTTTTGTCCTTCGAAAATGATGAAAGGCGACTGGCTCTGGCGGTCTATATCAATGGCATATGCTTTAGCGGTGAGGATCGCAATATCTCTGCCAGCATATTTCTCCACCAGGTAAAGGATGAGGTTGAGATAAGAATAGGCGCCGCCGCTGGTATAGATACGTTCTTCTTCCGTGATGATCCGGTTGTCCGTCAGGTTTACATCGGGGTACATGGTTCTGAATTCCTGCGCCATTTTCCAGTGGGTAGCGCATTGTTTACCTTTCAGGAGGCCGGTAGCTGCCAGGAAAAAAGCGCCCAGGCATAAACTGGCTACGGAGGCGCCCTGTTGGTACTGCTGCCTGATCCAGGGAATAAAATCCTGGTTCATAGCGGCAGCGCGCGACTGATCCCCGTGCAGGGAAGGAATGATGATCAGGTCTGTTTTCTTCACCTCCTTTATCAGCACCTCCGGAGAGATAGTAAATAAGCGGTTACGTTGGCTTACCTCGGCCGTTAATCCTACCAGCTGCACCTGGAACATTGGCTCCCGGCCTTTTTCAGCGAGGAAGTTGTTGATGTCCGATAAAATCTGGTAGCTGCCCTCGATGTTAACTAAACTGGTATGCCCCAGGGGAACCAGGATGGAAATATGTATCATATGCTGCAATTGTAATAGTTTATGCCGCAATTACCCTGAGAATTGTCGCTTTACACCCCTGTTACTTCCCGCAACCCTTACGATTTTTGCAGTATAGTTTTCACACAAAAATCCGGTGCTACGATGACCATGATTCATACCTACCTTACTTTTAACGGTAACTGCCGGGAAGCAATGACTTTCTACAAAGAATGCCTGGGTGGAGAGCTGATGCTTCAAACCATCGGGGAATCGCCTGTTTCGGCAGAAATACCCGCTTTTATGAAACCGTTCATTTTACATTCCAGTCTTACCAAAGGCAGCCTGGTACTCACTGCGTCCGACATGGCGCCTGAAGCGGGGCTTACCGCCGGCAATACCGTTTCTTTATTACTGAACTGCAACAGTGAAGAAGAGGCCCGTACTTTTTATGCCCGTCTTTCTGCGGACGGTTTTCCTACGCATCCGCTGGAAAGTACTTTCTGGGGGGCGTTATTCGGTGGGCTTACCGATAAGTTTGGTCTTCACTGGCTCATTAATTTTGAAGGTAACAGCCGGCAATAATGATCTATTTTCCGTTAAATGCTTTTTCCAGTGCTGCGATATCCAGTTTCACCATTTTCATCATGGCCTGCATGGCTCTGCCCGACTTTTCTTTATCAGGATCGCTCAGAAATTTAGACATGATGGTGGGCGTAATCTGCCAGGATAAACCAAATTTATCTTTCAGCCAGCCGCATTGTACTTCCTTTCCACCGTCTGCGGTAAGCTTCGACCAGTAGTCATCTACTTCTTCCTGGGTTTCACAATATACCGTAAAAGAAATGGCTTCTGTGAACGGGAACTGTGGGCCTGCATTGATAGCCAGGAACTCTTGTCCTTCCAGGTGAAAGGTAGCCGCGAGCAGTGTACCGGCAGGCATGGGAGATCCTTCCCCGTAATATGACTTGTCTGTTACTTTTGAATTTTTGAAGATAGATGAGTAGAAGCTGATAGCCTCTTCCGCATTCATATTAAACCATAATGACGGGGTGATCTTTTGCATAACGATAGATTGAAGTTTTACAGATTTTTCATTTCGTTACAAAGATACCTGCCGTCTTTTTCATATTGAAGGTGCAAAAGCGACATTCTTTGGGGGCACTTGCGACAAAGCGGAGGTTGTCCTGGAACAGGATTAAACTGATTTTGCTGATTTGCCTGATTTTACTTTTTTGATTTTATAAAGGATTGGGGAAACATAAGCGGGTTTTATCTTTTACGCTGATTATGGGGGATTTTACTTTTTTCTTTGTGAGATATTTAAAGATGACTTGAACAGTAGATAGGCGATACCTTGCACATGCTTTGCACATACTTTACACATGCCTTTGATGTGGAGATGACATGGAGGTGATGTGGAGGTGACGTGGACTTGATCGGTAACATATTGTGTATCAATGCGCTATAGGTGGTTCCGGGAGATTCTTTAGAGGGGTTGCATCAGAGAAACAAACTGGATATCAATACTTTAGGTACATTATAAAGATAAACGTAATCTGGCAAAAAAACAAAATTTTGGATTTATGGTAGTGTCTCAGTTTGAAGTTTTATCCCTGAGCTACTAAGTACAGGTAAATTAAATAATCCTGCAGCAACGGCCCTCATTTGTTCCAGAATGCTGTTCTACTTTTTCAATGATCCTGAAGGTCCGAATCTTTTAATAGTTGTGGGATTGGCGATGGCTGTATATTTTTTTTTATGCGATATATGTATTCAGCCCGTCCAAAATCAGTTTAATCCTGCTCCAAGACAATTTTCCATCGCCGGAGACGATTGCTTTTCGCGGGCCGCCAGCAGTTCTTTTAGTCCCATCATGAGTAGGGAGCCGGTACCGAAGAGCAGCATCACCCAGGGAGCGTTGTGGATACCCTGTGTGGTAATGATCCAGCCGCTAACGGCCGTTCCCAGGGTAACGCCCATATTGCCGAAAGAAATGGATAAGCTGGTGGCAAACCCCGGCGCTTCCGGCGCAGCAGCTACCATGTATGCCTGTGCGGTGATAAAGCAGGGCGTGTGCAGGAAACCCCATACAATAATGAGCGGCACCGACAACAGCGGGAGATAGTAAATCCCGATAGACACCAGGGTGATAGCAATGAGGGAAGCAGCCATTGTAGCGGTTACGCTTTTGCCCAGCAGTTTACCCGCCAGGAAGTTGCCGGGTACGCCGGCGGCGCCAAACAGCAGCAACATTACGCCCACCTCGCCGGTGGACATATGATTTACTTTTCCGAGGTAGTCCGCAAAATAACTGTAGGTGGAAAACATGGCCGACACCATAAATACGTTCATGATACTACTGGCCAGGAACGCAGGTTTGGTGAGTATTTTCAGCTGCGCGCCATAGGATGGTTTTTCCCCTGCCGGCATTGATGGCAGAAATGCAAGAATGGCAACCAGGGCCAGCGCGCTCACAATAGTTTGCACTACAAACGATAATTGCCAGCTGTTATAGATCCCTGCCAGCCAGGTGGCAAACGGTATAGTCGTAACCGTTGCAATAGCGATGCCACTCATTACAATCGCCATCATTTTATGGGTGTGCTTTTTATCGGCCGCACCTGTGGCCGCAGCGATAGCCGTAGAAATGTATACCGGCTGCAGGAATGCCGGCAACATCCGCACCAGCAGCAGCAACCAGAAAGGAGGCGATAAAGACGATACCACTCCTGTTATGAGAAAAATAGAGATGCTGACAGCCATCAGCGTTTTACGGTTATATCCCGATAACCAGAGTGTCATCAGGGGACCACCCAGCGCAATTACCAATGCAAAGGCGCTTAACAGGGTACCTGCCTGGTCGATAGAAATGTTGTAATATGCCGCCAGCTGCGGAAGTATACCGATTACACCGAATTCGGTGGTGATGATGCCAAGTAAACCAAGACTTCCAATATATGCGATCCTTTTCATTTGCTTTGTGGTTGAATAATACCGTACTTTTTTGCAGATACAAAAGTGAGGGACTAAATCATATAAAGAAAATAATATGATTTATCAATCATCATAAAAATATTTATACCTTGCAGTATGGTTAACCTGGAGTGGTACAGAACATTTAAAGCCGTATATCAAACCGGCTCACTAACAGCGGCATCAAAGATGCTGTTTATTTCGCAGCCGAATGTAAGTCAGCATTTATCCGCGCTGGAAGCGCATATCGGGAAACAGCTGTTTGAGCGTAAGCCCAAACTGGTACCTACCGATTATGGCAAGTTATTTTATACGCAGGTGGTAGAGCCCCTGGAAAAACTGGAGAATGTAGAAGCTGATTTCCGTTACTTCTGTATTACCAAACAATTACCCAACATTCACATTGGCGCCGTAAAAGAATATTTCCAGGCCGTAGTAGCCAAGCGTATCAGCGGCGTGCCGGCGAATATTATAACGGAGTTTGGTCTTACCAAAGACCTGCTGCGGCGGCTGCAGAAAGGCGATCTTGATTTCCTCATTGCCACGCAGCTGACAGAAGAGAAGAACATCATTTACGAGCCCATACTCCGCGAGCAGTTCCTGATAGTATCCAGCCCCGGTCTTGATATAAAGCCATTCAAAAACTTCCTGAAAAAGAAAACGCCGGATGAGGCAGAGTCGTGGCTCCTGAAACAGCAATGGTTTGCCTACAGCAGCGACCTGCCGGTGATACGGCGTTTCTGGCTGGAAAACTTCCGCAAACGCCCCGCTATCAAACCGCAGTTTATTATCCCGGACATGCAAACCATCCTGCAGGCAATCAGTTGCGGTAACGGTGTTACCATCACCGCCGATTATATGGTGAAAGAAGGCATCAAAAAAGGGGAACTGAAAGAAGTGTGGCGGGGCAATGTGCCTGCCAGCAATACGCTGTACCTGGCTTACGACAATACCCGGATATCCACCGACCGGGTGAAAATTGTGCGGAACCTGCTACAACTTTAAACCGGCTGCTGAAAAGAAAAATAAAGTTTATTTTGTAGTTCAGAACGATCATTTACTATTTATGAAGCTAAGATTCCACCTAAGCACCCTTTGGCTTATTTTAAGCATGTTTGGCAGCACCATGAGCCAGGCCCAACAAACCCCTCCCCGCTTCCGGGTTATCGCCTTTTATACTGCTAAAAACGACCAGGCGCACATCAGCTTTGTACACGAAGCCAATAAATGGTTTCCGGAGATGGCCGCAAAATATCATTTCAGCTACGACTCCACCAACAACTGGCAAAACCTGAACACCGTATTCCTCTCGAAATACCAGGTAGTGATTTTCCTGGACACACGGCCGGAAGATCCTGCACAGCGCGCCGCATTTCAGCAATACATGGAACATGGCGGCGGCTGGATAGGCTTTCACTTCGCAGCTTTTGCACTCACTCCATCTGATGTGCCTCAAAACTGGAACTGGTACCACAATACCTTCCTGGGCTCCGGATCTTACGGCAGCAACACCTGGCGCCCCACTTCCGCGGTGCTGCGTGTAGAAGACCACCGGCATCCGGCCACCAGGAATATGCCGGATACTTTCTCTGCTGCACCCAATGAATGGTACCGCTGGAGTAATGACCTGCGCAAAAACCCGGACATTAAAATACTGCTGTCGGTGGATTCCAGCAGCTTCCCGCTGGGCACTGGTCCCAAGCAACATGAGATCTGGCACAGCGGCTACTACCCTGTGGTATGGACGAACAAAAAGTATAAGATGCTATATCTGAATATGGGGCATAACGATATCGACTATGAGCATCATACCAATAAGGAATTATCTTTCATGTTTGCCAATGAAACGCAGAACAGGCTGATACTGGATGCGCTGGAGTGGATGGGGAAGAAGAAATAAAAAAGCCGCGCACCGGATGTATACCGGTGCGCAGCTGTTGATTATTTAGCCTGTAAGGTGGCAATAGTTTGCTGTTGTGCTGCTACCTGCTTATTTAAGCGTTCTACATTTTTATTCAGCTGTATAATATACAGCGTGAGTTCTTCTACCTTCTTCAGTAACTGCTGATCAAATTCCCCCAGGTCCAATCCTTTTTCAAGTACTTCTTTTTCGGAAGGGATACCTTCCAGGTGTTTTTCGGTTGTTACAAAGTGTTCCACCTGTTGCAGGGATGGCAACTCGTACTCCGGATGAAATACATAATCTGCCCAGGCGCCTTGCTGTACTTTAACACGGCGTGCGCCGAGCGTACCTTCTACGGTGAGTTTATAGTTGGCTGACGGACTAGGACTTCCAATACTCATGTTACCGGTGTTGCCATCGGCCACCATAAAATAGTTAGCCGCACCGGTTCCGTCAGAATTTACATTTGAGAAATACAAATTTGCACCGGAGGCTCCCAGGCCAAATGACCGTGTGGCGCCGGCAAATTCAATAGCGGAGCCATTGTATAATTTCATTGATTTTAGCCAGTTATTGGTAGTCCAGGTAGGCCCACCTGCCACATCCAGCTTTGCTGAGGACCCTTGTGTGCCGATACTGACATTTCCCTGTATACCGATGGCATCAGTTGGCGCAAACGGCAGTACATTTGTTACATTATCATCTTTTACTAAAATCAGTGTCTCTCCACTTGCATAACCTGTAAATGAAAAAAAGTTCATCGATGCACTGTTTACTATTTCTGCGGCCAGATAACTTTTACTATTATAAACAAGCGTCACTAATCTTACCAGTTCATTGTAACTGATAAGGGACCCTTTGGTGGCGTTATACGCCGTAGAAGTATTAACTTCTATAGTCCATTTCCTGTTAAAAGCGACAGTAGCTCCTCTGAGTCCAGTGATTTTCCCCATTACATGCATATCGGGTAATAAAGTCCCCGTATATAATTCATGCAGCAATATATAATTAGGACCTTGTGAATCCTCAGATGCCCCGGTGATTAAACGGTTCACAAAATAATTCCGGTAATTATCCACTACCTGCAATTTACTTACAGGGTTAAGCGTTCCAATTCCTACATTGCCGGTAGTACCAATCACATTGGTTTGAGCCTTTGCAGTGGCAAACGCGAGTACAAAAAGTACAGGGAGTAATTTTTTCATGAGATTTTATTTATCAGATATAAATTTCAGGCAGAACGGAAAGCACGACAAGGCTATATTGCAAGGTATACTTAAGGGTAACGGGTTAACCATTCTGAACACTTTCCGTCCGGGAACAAAGGAAAGGAGAAAGAACAAAAGTATTGATCACACTTTTGTGTTATGCGGAGTTTGTCTTTCTCAGGATTACGCTGATTATATTGATTACCTTGATTTGATCACTTGTGATTTTAAATGATTCGGGGAGATATAAGCGGATTTTGTCTTTCTCAGGATTAGACTGATTATACTGATTACTTTGATTTTCTTTTTTGGATTTTTAAGGATTTAAAAAGATTTTGGGAGATACAGGCGAATATCCGCTTATATCTTCCCGAATCATTTAAAATCACAAGTGATCAAATCAAGGTAATCAATATAATCAGTCTAATCCTGAGAAAGACAAAATCCGCTTTTAATTCATAAACGCTTCTATCTTTTTCTTCTCATCCAGCTTTACAAACTGCCCGTACTTATCCAGGTATTCTTTGGCAACTGTTTTAAACCCGGCCTTATCCTGTTTATTGAGCAGATAGATTGTTCTTGCGCGGAGATAAATTTCTTCTCCCGGCGCGCCGTAAGGCTTTACAGCAGTATAGATAGCGGCCCAATCGGGGTTAGCGCCATTATCCGGTACGGCCGGTGCGATGAGGTCCTGGTAAATGAGGTTCATCATTTTTACGGCCGATTGTCTGGCGCCCATTGCTTTATCGATGGCTTCCATGTTATTGCGGATAATGGAGAAGCCCGTGTCGCGGGTGCTGCCGGTTACCTGCATCACATAACGAAGATCGTCTTCTGAATACGGTTGTTTCATCACCGCGAAATAGTCGGCTCCTGCGAGGGCGGCGCCATCTTTATCGCCTGCCTGCACGGCCAGCATTGCCAGCTTTCTTAAAAACGCCGGATCTTTTTTTCCATCGATATACTCCTGCAACATGGCGCTGTAAATGGCAGTGGGTTCTGTGAGATCGGCATCCTGTGCGGCGACTGTGGGAATGGCGCCCATGTCTTTATTGAGGGGCGCATGGATTTTTCTTATTTCTGCAAATGGAATTTTCACTACTTCGCGGTCGTAAGTGAGCAGGCCATTTTGTTCTCCTTCCACATCAAAGGGTTGGGTGTAGATGCTGGCGGATAAGCCTTGCCGTTCCAGTAATTGCAGGTGTTGATTCATCACGGCGTATTTCGATTTCAGCGCCCCCGGCTTTTCCTGGATGTATCCCCAGGCGGTATTGGTGTTCCACTGATGATCGGCGATGAATACGCCGATACCGCCGAACTCGCCCAGTACGCGGGCCTTTCCGGGCATTTTAATAGCGTTCATAGGATTGGGGTAGCTGTGTACATCGGTGAGGTCTGCACTGACGTAGGCATTCGGACTGGGGCTGCGGAGTTTTTCATTTACATACAGGTATTCCCCGGAGTGGCCGTTAACGAGGCGGGAAGGGTCGCTGCGTTTGATCCATTCTGTTAGGCGCTGCTGATCAAACTGTCCCCATTTTTCATTGAAGAGCACCCAGGTGGTAACGGAGGGATAGTTGTGCAGTTGCGCCAGCGTTTCTTTGCATTGCTGTTCAAAGGCGGCTTTGGCGCCTTCCGGCAGGCTGTGATTGGGGCTTACCATATCCTGCCATACCAGCATGCCGAGTTTATCAGCCCAGTAGTACCAGCGGTCCGGTTCTACTTTGATATGTTTACGGATGGTATTAAAGCCCATTGCTTTAATGGCTTTGATATCGAATGCCAGTGCTTCATCAGTGGGCGCCGTGTATAAACCATCGGGCCAGAAGCCCTGATCCAGTGTGCCGAGGTTGAAGTATGGTTTGTTGTTAAGGAAGATGCGGTCCACTCCTTTTTCATCTTTCGCGATGGATACTTTGCGCATACCAAAATAACTTTTCACTTCATCAGCCACCGTATTGCCTTTCAGGAGTTTTACGGAAAGGTCGTACAGGAAGGGGTTTCCGGGCGACCATAAGATTGGGTTTTCCAGCTTTAGCTGCAGTGGTGCACCGCTTTTTCCTTTCACTTTACCTGCGGGCTTACCATTGGTAGAGGCGATGGCTTCTACGGTGTAGCCGGCAGGTGCGCTTACCGTGAGGTTGAGTTGTTGTTTATCTATATCCGGTGTGAAATTTAGTCCGGAGATATAATCTGTTGGCACTTTCTCCAGCCAAACGGTTTGCCAGATGCCGGAGCTGGGTGTGTAATAAATATTGGCGGGATTAAGTACCTGCTTGCCGGAAGGGCCGATGCCCCTGTCGGACGGATCGTAGATCTTCAGTACGAGGATGTTTTCGCCATTCTTTACAGCGTTGGTGATATCGATGGTAAACGACGTATAGCCGCCGGTGTGACCACCCACTTCTTTCCCGTTGAGATATATTTTGCTTTGCCAGTCGACCGCGCCAAAATGCAGGAGTGTTCTTTCGCCGGCAGCCTGACTGATCTCAATTTTGCGGCGGTACCAGAGGCGTTGCTCCGGGAGCAGTGTTTTTTTTACGCCCGACAGTGCCGATTCCAGCGGATAGGGTACCAGTATTTGTCCGTCGAAATTATAAGGCGCTGCTTCGTCGGCAGCGGTGATGGCGTATTCCCAGAGACCATTAAGATTTTGCCAGTTGCTCCGTTCCAGCTGTGGACGGGGATATGCGGTGAGTGCGTTTTGCGGACTTACTTCTTTCGCCCATCGGGATTGAATGGCAACGGGCTTCATTTTATAAGTGGTTTGTGCCTGTAGGGGGCAAAGGCCGGATAATAGCAAGGTGGCGGCCAGTAATGGTGTTCTCATCATGGAGTTACTTATTTCTTTGTGGTTAAATTGAGTGGTTGACAGGGTTGTGATCTTCTGTTCATCTTAATGGCTAAAACAGGTACGGCAGCAAAATATACATAATTCCCGATGAATAAACGGACTTAACTTTTAAGGTTTGTTAATCTGTATATTTTGCATTTTCATTAATATTATATTTTACAATAATGCTATATAATCATCTCTATAATTAAAAAAATAAACAGCATCTCTTTGTGATAATTAATATTTTATTCATAAATTATACAAAACAATCTCATCCTATGGCATAATTAAAATATTATTAAAATGAGTACTATAAACCTCAATCGCTATGATCACATCTCCAACACCTGGGATGAAATGTACATTGCCGATAATCACCTCCGGGAGCAATACCACCGGATTATCAGCTACCTGGAGAATGAATCTGCCAACGACCTCAATAAGAAAGAAGAACTGGCGAAACGGTTGTTTATGAGCCAGGGGATCACCTTCACGGTATACGACAGCGGAGAAGGGATTGAAAAGATCTTTCCGTTTGATATTATCCCCCGCATCATTACCTGCGCCGAATGGGCCTTTATTGAAAAAGGTATTAAACAACGTTTGAAAGCCCTTAACCTTTTTCTGAAAGATGTATATAATAACCAGTTTATTATCCGCGATGGCGTAATCCCTGCTTCACTGATCTACTCCTGCCCTCATTTCCTGCGGGAAATGCATCAGCTGAATGTGCCGTACGACATCTATATCCATATTGCCGGGATAGACCTTATCCGGGATTACGACGGCACTTTTTATGTGCTGGAAGATAATCTCCGTACGCCTTCGGGGGTGAGTTATATGCTGGAAAACCGGGAGATCACCAAACGGCTTTTCCCCGACCTGCTGCCGCAGTGCAAAGTGCGCAGCGTAACAGAGTACCCGTCTATTCTTTATAAAAACCTGCTGTCGCTGTCGCCGCGGGCGGTAGCCAATCCCACCATCGTTTTGCTCAGTCCGGGTATGTACAACTCCGCCTACTATGAGCATACTACACTGGCCCGCCTCATGGGGGTGGAACTGGTGGAAGGCCGCGACCTGGTGGTACGGGATCAGAAAGTATACATGAAAACCACCACCGGTTTGCAACAGGTAGATGTGATTTACCGCCGCGTGGATGATGAGTTTATAGATCCGCTGGTATTCAATCCTAAAAGTGTGCTCGGCGTAGCCGGCCTGATGAGCGCCTACCGCAAAGGCAATGTAGCCATCATCAATGCCACCGGCAACGGTGTGGCCGATGATAAAGCCGTATACAGCTACGTGCCCGACATGATCAAATATTATTTGAATGAAACACCGCTGTTAAAAAACGTACCTACTTACAGTTTGGGTAACCCGGAACATAAGGAATATGTCTTTCAGAACATGCATAAAATGGTGATCAAAAAAACCAACGAAAGCGGCGGTTATGGCATGTTAATGGGGCATGCTGCCTCCGAATCAGAAATAGAAAGCTATAAAAAAGAAATACTGAAAGATCCCCGCAATTTCATCGCACAGCCCACTATCAGCCTGTCTACCGCCCCTTGTTACCTCGATGGAATGCTGCAACCCCGCCGGGTAGACCTGAGACCTTATGCCCTCGTAGGACCAGACGGCATCTCTATTGTTCCCGGCGGATTAACCAGGGTAGCCCTGAAAGAAGGCTCCCTTGTAGTAAACAGCTCACAGGGTGGCGGCAGTAAAGACACCTGGGTACTGGCATCATAAACTAAAACACAAGCCTATGTTAAGCAGAGTAGCCTCCAGTTTATATTGGTTGAGCAGGTATGTAGAAAGAAGCGATGGTATTTTAAGAATGCTGAAAATAAACTACGCATCTTCACAGGACACCATCCAGGAATTTACGTGGACACCGGTGATCCGTATTTCTTCCGGCGGAAATGAAGCAGAAATTTCATCTATCAAAAACGATAGCCGGTCGGTGATCGAGTACCTGCTCTTTAACCGCGACAATCCCAACTCCATCATCAACATGATCACACTGGCCCGTGAAAACGCCCGGAGTGTGCAGGAACACATTGCAAAAGACCTCTGGCAATGCCTCAATGAATACTATCATACCGTAAAAGATCCAAAGCTGCTCTGGTATGTACAAAAAGATGACCCCGTAACAGCGCTGGATATCCTTATTAAACAGGTAATGCTGTATTACGGTACTGCAGGCAGTATCATGGAAAGAGGCGAAAGCAGGAGCTTTATGAGCATCGGTAAATACCTGGAGAGAAGTATACAGTCTATCGATATCCTGGATATTAAATTTATTTCTATCTCCAATAATCCTGACCTGCTCACAGATACCTCTTACTGGCAACACCTGCTGCTATCGCTGGGTGGTTATGAGCTGTACCTGAAAACCTACCGCAAAGGCTTTGAGGCGGAAAACGTGCTGGAACTGGTCATGCTCAACAACGATTTCCCGCGGTCGGCAAAATATTCCGTCAATAATATTTACCGGTATTTCGAACGATTGAAAAGCGATAAAAATATTGAACACTATAATAAGCTGTCGTTTAACATCGGGCGGCTGAACAGTACCATCACCTATAGCTCCGTAAACAGTATGAAAGCCGAAGGGCTGCATCCCTATCTTGTTAAGATCAGGAGTGAGCTGTATGGCATCGGAAACCTGCTGAATGAATACTATTTCGCAAACGCTTAACCATTGCATTATATGCCTGTTTTCAAAATAAAACACATCACGCATTACACCTATGAAACACCCGTGCGGGACAGCGCCAATCAAATCATCCTGTATCCCGTAAAAGATGATTACCAGAAAGTGATCAAACATGATCTGAGCATTTCCCGTCACCCGGAAGTGGAAATATTCAAGGATTACTACGGCAATGAAGTGGGTATTTTTACGCAAACGGAGCCGCATCATGAATTGAAAATATTTTCTGCCATCGTTGTAGAAACCATACCACGGCCGCTACCAGCCGATACTCTTCCTCCTGCCACCCAGTGGCAAATGCTGGAAGAGATCCGCTACGACGTAGCTTTTATTGATTATCTTAAACACGAAGTTTTTGAAAGCGTGGCTTCTTTACGGCAAATTTCGCTGGACCTGAAAGAAGATACCGATACGCCTTTCAAAACAGCGGTGCGTTTTTGTGATTATGTGTACACCCATTTCGATTATATCAAAGGAGTAACAACGGTAGACAGTACCCTGGATGAGATCCTGCTGCTACAGGCAGGCGTATGCCAGGATTTCGCGCACCTGTTAACGGCCATGCTGCGGTTTACACAAATTCCGGCGAGGTATGTGAGCGGGTATATCTGCCCCAATAAAAATGGTATGCGCGGCGAGGGCGCCACCCATGCCTGGGCGGAAGTATATATTCCTGAATATGGCTGGCTGGGACTGGACCCCACCAACAACTGCATAGCTGGTGAAAATCATGTAAAACTGGCCGTGGGACGTAATTTCAGCGACTGCTCACCGGTGAAAGGCGTATACAGCGGCGGCGCCGGCCACACGCTGGATGTTACCGTATCGGTGGGTTACGACGACCAGGATCAGTTTGATCCCGAGCCGTTTTTCCCTGCCCAACCCGCCATGAGCAGTACGGTTCCGGCAGCGCCTGCAAAAAATAGTTATCAGCGTCATCTCGAAGAAATGATGATGCAGCAACAGCAGCAACAACAATGAGTACCCGTATTATACCGGCGAACGGTGGAATATCGTCTGCGGAGCCCGCCGTTGGCCGGTTTGGCCCGCCAGGAACCATTTCTTATTTATTTCTTAAAACAATTTGATAATTCACAAATAAAGAAAAATTTATATAGTTTTGCTTTGAACCTTAATGAGAGGACTAACTACAACTGTCACAACTTAAAAGAGTACAATGCAAAGCTTAGCCATAAAAGGCCGCTGGGATGCTATCTGTAATACCATCAGCAAAATCCCGCCGAAATACCTGTATGCTTTATTTTTATTAATGGCGGTAGGCATTTCCTTTCATGCCTGGTATTCCTCGCAGGACATGGAAAGATGGACCCGTTATAATAACTTCCTGATCTTTAAACAGGCATTTTCGCACCTGGTACACAACCAGGATCTCTACGTATTATACGAATCGGAGTATTACGACCTGTATAAGTATAGTCCGTCGTTTGCCCTGTGGATGGGCGCTTTCGCCTGGATGCCGGATGTACCGTCCCTGATTTGCTGGAATATTATGAATGTGGTAGTATTTATTATTGCCATCAGGACCTTACCGGTAAAGAAAGAAAAACAATCGATCCTGTTGTTGTTTTTGGCTATTGAGATGATGATTGCGCTTACCAGTTCCCAGATCAACGTAATGATCGCAGGCTTTTTCATCCTGGCTTGGCATTGCATGGAAAATAAAAAGATCTGGCTGGCCGCGTTGTTGCTGGTGATAACGGTGTATATCAAATTATTTGGCGTAGTGGCCATGTCGTTGTTCCTGTTGTATCCAGAACGCTGGAAAGCCGCGTTGTACACCGTGTTCTGGACTGTGGTAATTGCGGTGATGCCGTTGCTGGTGATTTCCTGGGATCAGTTGCTGTTCCTTTATAAAAGCTGGGGCCACCTGCTGGCCAATGACTACTCCGCCTCCTACGGCGTGTCTGTAATGGGGTGGTGGCATACCTGGTTTGATATGGATATCTCCAAACAATTGTTCATGCTTTCTGCGGCAGCGGTGTTTATGGCGCCGTTCATACCCATACTTTACAACCGGGAATCGAAATTTAACCTGAGCATGCTGGCTTCTGTGCTGATATGGGTGGTGATCTTTAACCACAAGGGCGAATCGCCTACTTATATTATTGCGCTCACTGGCGTAGCCATCTGGTATTTTACGCAGGAGCGGCCATCCACATTCAATACAGTGCTGGTGGTGCTTACGTTGGTATTCACCTCCTTCTCTTCTACCGACCTGATCACTCCTTATTGGATTGCCAGAACTTATGTAGAGCCTTATGCAGTGAAGGCGGTGTTTTGTTCTATTGTATGGCTGAAAATAGTGCTGGAGCCATTTTTTGCGACATCCCCGGAGCCGGGAACAATTACGGCAGAGAAGCTGCAGCGGGCAGTATAAAGAAAACGAAAAGGGAAGGCACGATGCCTTCCCTTTTTTATGCGTTTTGTTTTCTTACGTATTTGGTGAGGATCACGATGAGTTGTCCTTCTATCTTTCCTTCTATTTGTTCTGTATTATCCGGTACAAGGCGGATGTTCTTTACCACGGTACCCATTTTAGCGTTTAAGGTAGAACCTTTTACATCAAGGGATTTGGTAAGAATAACCGTGTCGCCGTTTTGCAGGATGGCGCCATTGCTATCCCTGTGAAGATCTACAGCGCCGTCATTTTCATGATCGCCGGTAGCTTTGGCCCAGGCCAGCGCTTCATCGTTCAGGTAAATCATGTCCAGGTTATCTGCTGCCCAGCTTTCCTGTTTTAAGCGGTTTAGCATACGCCAGGCCACAATCTGCACACCCGGAATTTCGCTCCACATTGCTTCGGATAAGCAATGCCAGTGGGTACTATCCAGCTCTGCTTTTTTCTCGATCTGCGACTGACATTTCTCACAGATGAAGATACAATTATCCTGATCACTGTAGGTTTGAGGAGGTACTTCATACACATTCAGCGGCCCATCAGATTTGCATAGTTCGCACTTATTTTCGCTCCTTGCTAGTAATAGTTCGTTCAGCTTCATAATATCCTTTATAAAAAAATGTGCACGAAGGTAACGTTTTTGTCCCGGAAAATGGCGATTTTCTCATTATCCTGCTGTTACCACCCGGTAAACGGGGGCAATCAGTGCATTGGCTGCCGTATTAACGCTATTTAAGTACTGTTGCCAGCAGGCGGATCCCTTCTTCCAGTTCCGCGGGCGTTAATGATGCATAGCCCAATCGTAATGCGTTCAAAGGTTTCCCGTTGAAGGAGAACCTTTCGGTAGGTATAATGGAAACGCCTTTTTTTAGCAGCTTTGCGGCCAGTGCTTCTGTATTGATATCCCGGTTTATTTTTACCCAATAGGCCAGTCCGCCTTCCGGTTTTTTAAACGAAATTTTTTTATCGAGATGGGCATGAAGATACTCACTCATTGCTTCACGTCTTTCGCGGTAGAACCTGGAGGCCCTTTTTGCATGCCGGTTGATGGCCCCCTGTTCCATCAGTTCCGCAATGGCCTGCTCCATAATCGGATCCCCCTGCCTGTCGACCAACGCCCTCAACCTGGCCAGGGACGCGATAAATGCAGGCGGGCCTGTTACATAACCGATACGTACTGCCGGCGCTACCAGCTTACTGAGGGAGCTGATGTAGATTACATTGGCGGCATGTTCATCACTGGCCAATGGCAGCAGGCTTTTCGCCTCGAAGTGAAATTCATGATCATAGTCATCTTCAATGATAGCAAATCCATACCGGGTGGATAGTTCCATCAATTTCAGGCGGCGCTCCATTTTCATGCTCACCGTTGTAGGAAACTGGTGATGCGGGGTAACATATACCGCTTTCAGTTTCTTAGTACGGCATACCTGTTCCAGTTCTTCTACCATCAATCCTTTATCATCCACACCAATGTTGATCATGTGCGCGCCTGCATGCACAAATGTTTGCCATGCAGGCAAATATCCCGGGCATTCCATAGCTACGCTGTCGCCAGGCCGGATAAGCGTTTGAGCGGTGAGGAACAGCGCCATCTGGCTTCCCCTGGTAATGCAGATATCTGCTTCGCCGGTGTTCATCCCTCTCCTGGAAGACAGCATACCGGTAAGGGCTATACGTAATCTTTCTTCTCCCTGTTCATGTCCGTATCCCAACATGCGCCACCTGGCTTTCTGCTGAAAGATCCGTTTATAGGCCCGGGCCAGTTCGTCTAATGGCGCCAGCCGCACGTCGGGTAAGCCATCGTTGAATACAATAAAGCCGGAATTGGTTTTAGCTGGTATGGGCGCTATCTCTGTTTCATTAAATTCAAAGCTGCTGCGGGACCGGTTGGCTGTTTTTTTCAGTGTTGGTAATTCCGCGGCCACAAACGTTCCTCTTTTATCGGCAGATTCCAGCCAGCCCTCCGCGATTAGTCCTTCGTAGGCCAGTACCACCGTTTTCCTGTTTACGCCGATATCTTCCGCCAGGATACGGCTGCCGGGCAACGGGCTGCCGGGTTTCAGCCGGCCCTTCTTTATTTCCGCAGCAATACCATCTGCAATCTGCTGGTATACCGGCAGCTGATGATTGAAATCTATAGCGAGTATCGTTTTCCAGGGTCTGAGCATCTGGACCATCTATTTTAATGAAAACTGGATCATTATGATCATCCAAAAATAGACAAATTTTGTGGCATCAAAACAAACCAGTATTTCTTCACACTTAAATTTTGAGTATATGAAAAAAGTACCCGATCAATTTTCGTCAAAAGATTTTCACCAGACTTTTGCCCGCCCTGTATTTGTAAAGCCCTCGAAGCTGATACACAAAAATGTAGAAGAGGCCGGGGAGCATAACCAGTTTTCAGCAGAGCGCAAACACCCGGTTTTCTTTGTGGATTTGCCCACGAAAAATGTCAGCATGACCATCGGCGGACTATTACCCGGTCAGCTTACCAACCGGCACCGCCATACGTATGAAACGGTATTATATGTACTGGAAGGGAAAGGCTATACTGAAGTAGAAGACGAGAAAGTATACTGGGAAGCAGGAGATGCCGTATACATTCCCAGCTGGGCATGGCACCGTCATCAGAATGAAAGCGATCATGAGCCTGCCCGGTATATCGCCTGCGAAAATGCGCCGCAGCTGCAAAATCTTGGCGTAGCACTGAGAGAAGAGGAAGGCCGCGATCTGTAACTATCTTTCTTAATTAAAAATTAATACTACATGAACAATCACCCTACATTTGAAGGGATCATCGCCTACCCGATTACCCCTTTCGACCGGGAGGAAAAAGTGGATATCCCTTTATTCAAAACGCTCACAGAAAGACTGGTACAAGCCGGGGCACATGGTATTGCGCCATTGGGGAGTACAGGCGTGCTGCCCTACCTGGATGATGAAGAAAAAGAAGCCGTTACAGAAGCAGCCCTGCAACAAGTAAATGGCCGGGTACCTGTGCTGGTAGGCGTTTCGCACCTTACTACAGAACGCACCGTTTATCATGCACGCTTCGCGGAAAAAGCCGGCGCCACAGCAGTGATGATCATTCCCATGAGCTACTGGAAACTTACGGATGATGAGATATTCCGGCATTATGAACAGGTGGCAAAGCAGTTGTCGATCCCGATTATGGCTTATAACAACCCGGCTACCGGTGGTATTGATATGTCGCCCGCACTGCTGAAAAGATTGCTGGATATCCCGAACGTCACCATGATTAAAGAAAGCACCGGTGATGTACAGCGGATGCATTATCTCAGGAAAGCGCTGGGTGAAAACGTATCATTTTACAACGGCTCCAATCCCTTAGCGCTGGCAGCGTTTGCGGCAGGGGCTACCGGCTGGTGTACGGCCGCCTTTAACCTGATACCTGAGCTGAATAAGCAATTGTATGCCGCCATCTGCAGTAATGAATTGTCGCTGGCCAGGGACATTTTCTACCAGCAGTTTGAATTGCTGCAGTTTATTGTATCCAAGGGGTTGCCGGCGGCGATCCAGGCGGGGCTAAAAATCCAGGGGATAGAGAGCGGCCAGTTAAGAAGTCCTTTACAGCAACTTACCGGTAAGGACTATGCACAACTGCAGGCACTACTGAATGGACTAAACTAACAAGCGCCCGGCTTTCCCACCATGTGCAGGAAGGCCGGGCATTCATGTACCTGTTAAAAATGTTTGCGGATGAAAGCAGCTGTTTCATTAATCGCGGTATTCCCTTCTTCAATCACGCCGCCCATTTGAAAAAAACCGTGTATCATGCCTTCATACAAGGTTTCCTGCACCGGTACGCCGTTCCTGCGGAGTGCTGCGGCATAAGCTATGCCTTCATCTCTTAACGGATCATATTCCGCGGTAATAACCAGTGCAGGCGGCAGTCCTGTTAGATCCTGCGCCAGCAGCGGCGCAGCATCCAGATGTTGCCTGTTTTGCGGACCGGGAATATATAACGACCATGCCAGCTCTGCTCCCGCCAGATCAAGGTTCAATCCTTCTGCAAACTCTTTCCAGGAAGGCGTTTGGAGAGAAGCATCGGTAACCGGGTAAATCAATGCCTGGAACCGCAGGGCCTGACCACTCTCCTTTGCATGCCGGGCAATTACGGTGGCCAGTGCTGCACCGGCGCTGTCACCGGCCACGCCTATACGATTTGCATCTACCTGCAGCTCCTCTGCATGCTCTGCGATCCACTGCACCACGGCGATGCCTTCCTTTAATCCTTTAGGGAACGGATGTTCAGGCGCCAGGGCATAGTCCACCGACACCACTACACAATCCGCGGCGTTGGTTAATGCGCGCAGGGGCGTATCGTGTGTATCGAGGCTGCCCAAATAAAACCATCCGCCATGAAAATAAACGGTTACCGGCAGGCCGGCAGTATCTGAGGGCCTGTAAATGCGTACGTTTACCGGGCCTTCGGTAGTATGCAGTGTAAGGTTTTGCACGTCCTTTACAATGGCCGGTGTACCGGCCATCGGTATAAACCGGTGGTAAAAATTGCGTGCGCCTGCAATGGGGTCTGGTTGTGCAGGGTCAACGGGGATATTGCTGATATAGTCCAAAGCCGCCTGTACGGCGGGTTTAAATGCCGGAACTGTCATCATTTGATATAGTGGTTAATTTTATGACCACAAAGCTGGCATTCCTATGGCTATAAAGAAAATAATATAGTTTATTGCCGGTTATAAGAATATTTATGTGCAAAATTAAGGCGCCACGGTAATAAATAAGTAAGTAGCCAATATCACCAGTGCAACCGGTTTTGTGGGGCGGCCCTGATAGCTGCCAGGCCCTCCGGCAGGAGAATAACGGCCGCAATAATAACGCCCACCAGGCTTTTAGGCGCGCCCAGGTTTACAACAATGGTTTCAATAACGGGCGATGCGATGAGGCGCCTGAAAAAATAAAAGCGCTGACGTTATTCCCGGTAATAATCTTTCAGGCTGCCGTCCGGGGTGAAGCTGATGAAATACTTTTCCCTGCTGCCATTGATGGACTGGGGATACCAGGTAATACTTTTCCCGCCGAAAATGCCGTAAATGTGTGTGAGAGGCTGTGCACCTGTTATATCTTCTGCCTTGCGGGTGTAGTTCCGGTATACAGCGGCAGTGCTTGCAAAGCTGATATCATCAAGACGAATAAGTGATTCGCTGATATTATCTCGTACAGACATCTGTACTGGTTTGGGCTTCTCCCATTTCCCTTTGCTATAGTTGTATTCATCAATATATTCAGGGTTTTGTGGATGCTGAATAGTTACATTTATTCGTCCGTCTTCATAAAAATGAACTGATCTGTAGAGATGGATACTTTTCCCGGCAAAGGCCGGTAATTCACGAAGCGCGTGTTCTGCAGCAGCCAGCTTTTCGGCATTGCCAAGAAAATCATTATCGCCGGATGTTTTGGTGGAATTATGTATGATGGTAGTACCATTGCGTTGCTCCACAACCGTAGTATGGGTTGTGCTGGAACTCGTGCTCAGGTGGGTACTCGTGGTGGAGCTGGCGCCTTCTTCGCCGGACGAAAGATCTTTATAGCTGCTGTCTGTATCGCTGCCATACAAGGTGTCGTGTATGGATTCCCGGAACTGGTTACAGGACATACACATCATCATTGCTATTATAATGCCGGTCATCTTTTGTAAACGCATCTTCATTATATTTTTTAATCGGCTATATCACTGGCAAATACTACCTGTTGAGGATCTTCTTTCAGATAAAAAACCGGGACGGACTCCTGTTTGGTCATACCAATATCCAGGAGCGGCACTATTTTCTTTAACGAGGCGGTATGGGTTTTACCCAAATCATCCTGGTAGCGCAACTCAAAGCGTACCTGGGGTTGCTCATTAATATAAGTGCCTGTTTGCTCGGCAGATACAATTTGTGCATCTGTACGCAAACCGTAATACTTAAGCTGCAACGCATTGTCCGGCGTGCCTATAAAGAGTTTCAGCAGCCAGCCCAACCCGATACGGCTCACCAGCAAAATCAAAGGACATAAAAGAAGCGGATGATAGAAGGCCATAAAGCGCCAGCCCCGTCCGTGGTTCTCTAACATGTAGGAATATACGTAGTAGCCCGCTATTGCGGTTACCACCAGCAACCAGGCAAGGCACATCATGATGATCCGGCCTGTTTTTATTCCTACCGTTACGCCATCCAGTGTTAAATGAGGTACGGCTTTAAGGTTTCCATCGATCAGCAGTTGAACGGTTTTGCCCACCTCATAGCGGTTCAGCTCCGGTTTGGTATCATTCACCATCAACTGTTCCGTGATTTCGGTACCACAGAAATTCTGCAGGGAACAGGTGATTTCCCTGGTCACAACATCCTTTCCTTCAGCGGGTAATTCCTTGCTGGTTAATACACGTGCATTTTTTCTCACTCCTTCTTTTAAGAGACGCAGGATATTGCCTCTCATGATGAAGGGTAGCACGATCCATTTCCTGAACCAGCCCTGGATCAATACTATCCATAGTATTGCAGACACGGCCAGCCAGGTAAGCGCCAGCCAGGGCGCGGTGCCACCATCCTCATCGATCACGCCATACTCCGTATTATAATAGATGAGCATGGGAAAAGGGATCGCAAAGAAAAGCATGTAAATGAACCAGAAGTAATTCCAAAAACCTTTCATTCAGCTAATTTAATTATTAAATTTAAGGGAAACACTGTTACAACCCGGTTAGTCTTTTACAAAGGTTAGCGGTGAAACGCTGTTGGGCTACACAAGACGGGCAGCTATAACAAATGGTGTGCTGTGAAATAACAAAACCTGCGGGCAGCGCAGGTATCAAACTATTTGGGGATACTTCCGGGGCATTTTCTATAAAGAACAACTCCCGTAAAAGCAATAAAAATTTCTATTCTGCCAGATAAAAAAAACGTGATACCTGAATTGATATCACGTTTTTCAGATGCATTTTTATTTTGCAGGAGTAATGACGATGTTTCTGAACTCAATAGGACCATGATCTCCCTGGAAATAGATGGGGCCGGGTTCACCTTCGTTGCTATCCAACGCGCCGCCGGTGATACCGGGAATGGCTGCGTTGCAGATGATGGTTTTGCCGTTAGCCACAACAGTCACTAAGCGACCTACCAGCGTAATATCAAATGTTTGCCATTGACCGGGGCCGAGTACCACCATGTCGTTTGGCACCAGGAATCCGTATATCCCACCAAACAGGTGACTGGATGGCGGATCAGTTTTAGGATTGTCGATGATCTGTGTTTCGTAGCGGCCTCTCAGGTAAACGCCGCTGTTGCTGCCGGCCTGGTACCGGAATTCCACATGCAGCTTAAAATCCGTGAATTTTTGTTCAGAGATCAGGTTAGCGCCGGAATGCGGGCTGGTAAGGATGCCATCCTTAACGATCCATTGGTTCTGACCCAGTGCTTTCCAGCCGGTGAGGTCTTTTCCATTAAACAGTTTCACGGGTTTACCCCAGGCTGGCGCTGCGGTTCTTTTAAGATCCGGTGCTTTTACGCCGGTGAAAGAATAGGACTGCCCGTCGCTGGTATGAATAGTACCGCTTATGCCGGCATCGGTTACGGCGCCTTCCAGCGTAAGGTCGCGCTCTTCCCTTTCCCATTGCGGCGGAATGGAGAAGCTGAACTTCCCGTTATCAAAGTTTACTTTGGAGATGGGCCTGGCGCTTCCGCCGGTGCTTACAAAGCGGCCCACCAGGGTTCTAAAACCGGAAAGCTCCACTTCCAGCCAGGAGGGCTTATCTACGCCGTTTTCGCTGACCTTGATATCCCAGGCGCCAATCAGGGCCCCGCCTTTAACGGCTTCGGTCTTAATAGCTGATACCTGTGCCATTACACCGGAAGGACTCACTAATCCCAGCCCCATGCAGCATATCAGACCTGCGATAATACTTTTTCTATTCATGTTCATGTCCATGTTTATTGAAGAAAGCTATAAAGATAAATATTTGATCCTGCTTCTTATAACACTTTATCAGGTTTATTTAAACCCGGAAGCGGGCCATACCTCCAAACCTATAATTATCGTGACAGGTACCCGGCGTAAGTGCACCAAAACCATCACTACGAAATATCAGTAACTATTAAAAACAGCCAGTTTATACATATTGTTATCCTCCGGGGTTGCAAAATACAACCAGCTTTCCAATGCTACCCTGGCTGTGCAGGGTCCGTAAGTAATGATTTTTATTTTTCTCTTCAGCGACTCCTTTTCCAGGATCGCTAAAACCTCCTGCATAATTTCTCCTTTAAAAGGAGTAAACATAAAAAATACCGTTCCTTCCGAATAGTCTGCCTTCCGCGCATCCACATTTATAAATGTAATATCCCGCAGATGGAGTGCCGCAGCGCAATCCCCTGCATAATCGCAGAAAGCCGGCTCAAACTCTATTCCCCTGGCGGGAATTCCGGTGAGAAGATGTACCAGGATAGCCACTTGTCCGAGGCCGGCGCCGATATCAAAAAAGATATCTTCTTTTATGAAATGTGCTTTCTCTGCCAGTTCAAACACGATCCTGGCCGGGGTTTTCTGATAATACACCATTTCAGGTTCAAGATCCCTGGTTTGCTCCGGCATTGTTTGAAGAGGAGATAATCCATTAATAAAGATATCCAGATTATCATAGCCTACTTCTTCCGGGTGTTCATTACGATAAGAGCTAAGATCCACGTATTCATTCACCAGTTTTTTGAACCCGTTCGTAGTGTATCCGGCTGCTTTGATTGTTTGCTGAAGTTGTTGAAAAAGGTTAACATCAATTTCTTCCAGTTCCACCTTCACCCTTTCAGCGCGGTTCCTGAGTAGAAGCAGCTGATCCGGTTGATCTGTTCCCGACAGGAGTTCTTCAATCCGGCCGATAACCTGGAAATCGATAAAGTCTATCGCCTCCATACGCTTATCAAATTCACGCTCCTGGCAGAGTGCCGGATTTTTCTCTATTTCGGCTATATACAGTTGTAGCTCAAAAATGGTCATCTTTACCGTGGGATCACTATTAGCAATTTACTTTCACAAGTATAGCAAATGTAGATACTTTTGCTGCATAATTAATAACAGCTTTAAAAAATAGCGATATATCCGGTGGACAGCCTATCGTTTCTGTTGTATTCCTGGCAATACCCTGGATCTCCATGTTTTTAAAATCAAAAGAGATGTTTCTGCCGCTAAACAAATAAGGACACTCCGGAGAATAGAAATACCAGCTTCTTTTATGTCTTCAATACAAAGATGATAGATACCGGGCTTTGACTTTGAGGATGCAACGGTTCTTCTATTTTCCGGACTGTTAATCCTGCCTCGCTGAACAGCAACACCCAGGCACCCAATGTTCTGAAATACCATTCATAAGGTTGTTCGAAATCTCTTTTCAAACCTTTCCAACTCCCTTCCTTCCATCCGGAAACATAGGGTTCCTGCTGCGCAATTGCAGCTGGGTGCAATGTTTGAATAAACACCAGTCCCCCGGGGACAATAAGTTTCTTTATATTCTTCAACAGTGCTTCGGAATCTGTTTTATCAAGCAGCGCAAAATTAATGACAGCTGCATCCGGCCTGTTTCCGATGGTATATTTACCTGTGGCCAGGTCATTGAAGCTGGCCACTGCATAGCAATTCCCTCCTTTTTCAATGGCATTTTCTATTAAAGCGCTTATGGCATCTACACCAAAAGCCATTATTCCTTTGCTTTGCAAACAACGGGTGAGCCATCCTTCGCCGCAGCCGACGTCTAATATTGACTGAATATTGTGGGAACAAACTGTGTTTACAATAGCATCGTTCGTTACCAGTGTCCTGGTTTCAATTTCAGCGTTATCAATGGATGCAATCCAGTTATGGGCATTGGCATGCCAGGAAGCGGTAATTTTTGTTGATTGATCCATGATTTATTTTTTGATGGTTTAGTAATCGCTGGTTTTAGCAAACTGACTGAACTTATTTTATTAAGCGCGCCCTGCGCGGGAGGTTCTTTTTGTTTCTTACAAATTACGAAATATAATGTTTCTGCCCCTTTCCGGCCTTCTAACAATTAATAAAGACAAGCTGGTGACAGGCTTTGCAAGGGATGGCAGGTGCTGGACTGCAGACTGTGGCAGATAGTATTTTTATGTAAACAATCCCCGAACCGGGGAATGTAAGGTGCATTCTCCCGTTCCGGGATTCTGCTGATTTTGACAATTATTTTGTATATATTCGTCGTAATCAGAACACAAAATGCTTTATGAAAAGATACGCCTTCATCATTCTTTTATTCATTTCATTTTCCGGGTATGCCCAGAATACAATCAATAATTACAAATATGTGGTGATACCGGAAAGATTCAATTTTTCCCGGGAAGATAACCAGTATGGATTAAACACCGTAGCCAAAGCGCTGCTGGAAGAAAAAGGATTTACCGTTTATTTCGACAATTCAGAAATACCAAAAGAACTGGCCGGCAATCGATGCAATGCCCTGAATGCCGATGTGGTACAGAAGAAAGGACTGTTTGTAACCAATCTTACACTTTTACTAAAGGACTGCAAAGGCAATGTCATCTTTAAAAGTAAAGAAGGTAAAAGCAGGGAGAAAGAATTTGCCGCCTCCTATAACCTTGCTTTAAGAGACGCTTTTACCTCACTGAATGATGTACCATATACTTATGACGGCACTGTTAGTGAAGCGCCTCAGCAGACCGTTGCGCCGGCAGTTGCTCCGGCCCCCACTCCTGTTGCTACTCCACCTGCAGTAGCAGAAACAAAGGAAGCTGCCGGCACTTTATATGCCCAGGCAACAGCTAACGGATATCAGCTGATTGACACCTCTCCGAAAAAAGTACTGACATTATTTAAAACTTCCGTACAGGATTATTTTATTGCCGATAACGAGGCATCTCATGGAATAGTGCTGAAGAAGAACGGAGATTGGTATTTCGAATATTATAAAGACAATAAACTTATTTCTGAAAAACTGCTGATTAAGTTTTAATGACTATCTGCTTTCAGAAAAAAAGCCTTCAAATCGTTAGATCTGAAGGCTTTTTCTTCTCCGGTTCTTCTCTCCTTATTATCTTCATAATACTGAAATTACTTTATCCAGTGCAGATAAATAGATACCGGCATCATTGCCAGTATAAACGGTATTATAATGGAAAATATAATACCGCTATACCTGATGAGCGTATTGTATTTCACATGATTCAGGCCCAATGATTGAAAAGCGCTTTTGAACCCATGCAATAAGTGCCAGAAAAGCGAGAAGCAACCAATGAGATATATCACAACTTCTACCGGATGATGAAATTTCTCCAGCATCATTTCATACAACGGCAGTTCCTCTCCGTGCAGAAACTGATTTGTACGGTTAGGAATCCAGAAATTAGAGGTATGCACCACCAGGAACAACAAAATGATCGTTCCCAGCAACGCCATGCTCCTGCTGTACCAGGTGCTGTTGGCGCCTGGTTTGTTTACACGGTATTTCACAGGCCGGGCGTCCCTGTTTTTCTTCCATAACCATAATCCCTGCACAATGTGCGCGATAAAAGCAAGCACCAATACAATTTCAATTGTCCGGATCACCACGTTGGTGGCCATAAAATGTGCCCAAAGGGTAAAGGTTTTGCCACCGTCGTTATAAAAGATCATCGCATTAACGAAACAATGTACCACGAGGAAACTGATCAGGAACAGCCCGGTTGCTGCCATGAGGAATTTCTTACCGATAGAACTTGAAAAAAAAGTAATAAACCAGTTCATGATATAATAATGTTTTTAACCGGCTAAAGCCGGGACTAAAGAAGAATGTTATGCTGAGGATACAGTTTCGGCGGAAGATCTTTCTCCTCCAGCAGTTCACGCAATTCTATTTCAATATCGCGGCATATGCCGGTGAGCGGCACATCGTTCGCGCTGCCTTCAAAAGGATTTTCGGTGCTTTCGCCAATTTGTTCCAGGGAGGTATACATCCAGGAAATCATGATGCTGAAGGGAACCACAAGCCATACCATATGTCCTTTTACCACCCCTTCCACCAACTCATTGAGCTTATCAAAATCCCTCAGCAATCCAAACGGCAGCAGCAGGCAGAAGATCCTGATAAAAAAACTGTTAACGACGGCGTATTGCCGGGGATAAGGACTATTTTTCACCTGCTCGCTTTTAGCCTGACTGATATAAAACTCTTTGAGTCCCTTCTCCATTTCAAGAAAACTGTGCGATCTGCATCTGTTGCTCATCAAAACTTTTTCGCAGTAATTTGCCCTGGTTCGCCAAAATACGGGCAGCAATATTGCTGGCCGTTAACACCTCTTTTAGTTCTTTGCCGGAAAGATATTTTGCCAGTTCCTTGTCTAACGGTGTTTCCCTTTCTGCCACATGGTAAAACCGCTGGTACTCTGTATTGTGCTTCCGGTCTGCTGTTTCCCATGTGCGTGGTGTCCGCATTTCATAACGAAGTGCCGTTAACCAGGCCATATGACGATAGATCAGCTCCCGTGTTGTGGCTGTGTCAGAGAAGAAGTCCCTGCTGAATATTCCCCATGACCTGCTGAGGCTTATGATAGATGTCCAAACCTGTTGTGCTTCATTTGTGCGGTTGTAGGTCTGCGTATTTTTGAATCCAACGGTAAATGCTGTGGCTGTGCCTAACAGCGCTACTACCGTCCAGGGGATACTGATCCATTCCAGGCCGCATGTTTCATATAGTACTACCGGTACGATGCTCAAAACCAACAGCACATATACCTTTCTTCGTGTCCAGAAAAGGAATTCCCCGAATTTGTATGATTTACCTCCATGCATATTTTTAGTCTTTCAGTTTTGTTAGAACATGCAAGAGTTTGCAATCAACAGGCCAACCAAATAATTCATTAAAAATCAGATGATTATCTTTTAACCTGCAAAAAAATTACACGATATTTAGTCATTTCACTTTCGCACACACGAAATATAGTGTAATTGTTACCTGGAGAGAAGTTAACCAGTGGTTATTATAGTGTAAAAAAAGACCCGTGCGATGCACGGGTTCTTCCCGAATGAAAAACCGCCGCAATTACTTCTGAATGCGGTTCCTTTATATTCTATAATCCCCGGATAGAATCTTTAAAAAGTAGGCGGAGCCGCATTTAAATCAGCATCCAGGAAATCAGTGATCATAGGTATCAGCAAATCAGTCTGCTGCATCATACCTATATGCGTGGTACCTGGTATAAATCCGGGAAATGGGCCGGATCGTTTCCGAGGCTGTCATATTGTTTTTGTATAGGTGAGCCCTTGAACATATCCGCATTGATAGTAGCGTACATGGCTTCTACATCAGGCCACCACCCGTCGTGGGTATGTTGATCCTTCGGACGCGGCTGGCAGGATGTTATTACTGTAGCTATGATGGCAACCAGGGTGATGGCTATAATACGTTTATTCATATCGTGTGTTTTTATTACGATACAAATTTCAGCAACAATACCATACCACTGACAGGGTGTATGCGACAAACATAGAGCTAAATACGACAGCACTACCATGCCGCAATTATTACGGCACTTCCCTGCCGTCTTTGAAGAATCTGCCTGTACAGTTCTGTTTGTTAACACCGCCAGTTGTACAATTGGCTTTGCGCCTTCCGAAACACGCTTACTGCCTTTAAACTGATTGAGATCAGTAGCTGCCCGGGGCTCAGGAAATATTCTCCAGGTAGTTGAGCACTTCTTCCTTTTTCCGGCTGGAAACGGGTACCTGTTCATTGTTCTGCATTTTCAGATAACCTTCCCTGTAATATTTTTCCACGTAGTGGAAATTAACCAGGTAAGACTGATGGCACCTCAAAAATCCGGAGGGCAACAATAAACTCTCATAGTCTTTCAAACCTTTTGATACCAGGATTTCGCGTTTGTTCTTCAGGTAAAAGGTGGTATAACCCTTATCACTCCTGCAATACATAATATCTTCTATAGAAACGATTTCTATATATTCAAGGCTTTTCAATGCAATCCGTTTGGCGACTGTTCCACCCTGGCCCATATAATGTTGCCGGGCTATTTCCAGCTGTTGCTGATCAAAATGTTCGCGTTTCCGCTGATGGAAACATTTGTTCAGCATTTCCGTTAAAGCGGCTTCGTCTATCGGTTTCAGCAGATATCCGAAAGCGCCCATATTGAGCGCCTGTATGGCATACTGATCATAAGCAGTAAGGAAAATAACCTGGAAACCTTCGTTCCCTATCTCATGAAATAGGCGGAAGCTGTCGCCATCCTTCAGCCGGATATCTGCTAAAATAATATCTGGTTTCAACGCGGGTATTTCCCTGGCTGCCTGGGCTACCTCAGGTGAATTTCCTACCACCTGTACAAATGGGATGCTTTGAACAACCTGTAAGAGGTGTTTCAATATGAGCGCTTCATCTTCAAGTATATAAAGCTTCATGTATGGTTATTTTCTGGTTTAATCCCTGATTTCCGGTATTACAATACGTACGGTAACGCCATGCGTTCCGTTATTCTTTTTATTTTCAATTTCAAAATCGGCTTCCTGTCCACCGGACTTAAAAAGGACTTCCAGTCGTTCTTTGAGGATAATTCCGGCAAGGGATCTTTTCTTTTGCTGCCCTTCCTCCTTGCTGGTAATGCCCTTACCGTTGTCATCTACCAGGATGAACAGCTGGTTGTTTTCGACTCTGAATGATACTTTTAAAATGCCTTTGTATTGGATATTTCTGAATCCATGCTCTATGGCGTTTTCAACAAAAGGTTGCACCAACATTGGAGGGATCAGTATATTTTCAGGATAGAGATCATCCTCCACTGTTACCTCGTAATCGAAAATTCCCGCAAAACGCATCTGTTGCAACTGAAGATAATTCTTTAAAGAGGTTACCTCTTCTTCCAGGCTGATAAAATCCCTCCTGCTCTGTTCCAGCACACTGCGTAACAGCCCCGAAAATGCCGACAGGTAACGGACAGATTCTTTTGTATCGCCGGAAGCAACAAGACTTTGCAGGTTGGCAATGGAATTAAATATAAAATGCGGGTTTAGCTGGGCCTGTAGTAATTTTTGCTCAATGTTCAGGCGGCTGTTCTCCGACTGCAGTAATTTGTTTCTTTCCTTCAACCGGTACTGCCGGTGTATAATATAGAAGAATAAAAGTATGCCGATGAATACCAATGATGCTAATCCCAGCGTCCATCTTTGCTGGCGGATCACCTTTTCGTTCAATGCATTCCGGCTGCTCAACTCCGCAATGTTCCGGTCTTTTTTCTCTGTTTCATATTTTGCCTGTATCTCGGCAACTTTAACTGCTTCTATCTGCTTAATATTATCTATTTCTACGGAAAAGGCGTAATCCGCGGCCTTCATGGCTTCTTCGTATGCGCCTTTCTTTTTATAGGCTTCAATAAGTCCCTTGTAATAATCAGGTCCTTCTTTCCCATTTTGGTTCTTTTTGGCAAGCGCAATAGCCTCCTTATAATAGTGGATAGCCGAATCCCACTGGTTATTACGCATAAAACTAACGGCTAAATTATTATACGCATATGCCTGCAGATTATTGGTTTTCCTTAAATAATCAACAAAGATCCTGCTACATTCAAGGGTTTTCTCAAATTGCCCCTGCCGGGCATACACCTGTGATAAGTTATCGTAAGACCGTGCAATTGCCATACTGTCGCCGATACTTTTCGCAAGGTTACGCGCCTTTACATTATACAACATCATCTTGTCGTAGTCATCCGCCCTGGAGGCCAGCATGAAAGAAATATCGTAATACCGCTGCCGGGTTACCGGGTGTGATTTGTAAGGATGATTTTTATAATAGCGCTCGGCATACTCCAATGATTCCTTTCCATTATGGTTCTGGTAATAGGCTTTGGCCATCAGATCATAAAAGCGGTAGGTTAGCCTGCTATGAGAACTTTCCGCCTTTTGCAGGCCGGCAAGTATGCTGTTCATTAATGCTCCTTCCACCATTGCGCCGTTACTGGTGGTATTATCCAGGATGCTGTAAGTCTTCAGCAATTCCACTTCCACATCATCCTTTGTGCCAGCCATCTTTTTGTACTCGGCAATTGCACTGTCCCGTTGTCTTTCCTGGCTGTACCTCCTTCCCCTGAAATAGTGAAAAAACGGGTTAACATTGCTGTCAGGAATATGCCTGAGCAAACTGTCTTCCCTGTAAACAGCTTTCTTTATTCCGGCAGATGATAAAGTATCCAGGGAAATAACCAGGGACAAATAATCTTTCCGGGGTATTGCATTAAGCGTTTGTTCCTGATCTTTCCGGGGCTTTTCTTTATCCTTGCACGAGGCAATAAAAAGCAGGGTCAAAACCGGGAAAGCCGCCAATGCGGTTCTTACGTTCATCAATGAAATAAATTTAGCTGCGCAAAAAATCATAAAGATAAAAACTGTTCTCTTTTATTCTTATCTCCTAAATATATAATTAAAATTCTTCTCGGCCCCACCGGGTAGGGATCCTGTGCTTTTCATCCCATATCCGTAACGTCTCACCCTATATTTGCACCCGTTTCCATTTTCAGATAAGGAATAAAATATTGCAGATATAGACCCGCAGGCAACGAATACCAATCACCGGATTGTATCTCCCGGTATGCTGTCTATACTTGTTGTATGATGGAATATAATCACCCAACTTCGCTAAACAAAAGTAAATCCGGGCAAAAATACCTGCCCCTCATTGCGGTTGTAGTAATAACAGGGGGCTTATCCTGTTACCTGATATCTGACAGTACGCCAGTAAACGACAGCCTGCAGGACAGGACCACCATTCATCAGGCGGGCGCAGACCATCCTCAACAAGACACCTGTTATGGAGATTTTGATGCAGATGGCCAGGAAGATATGGCCATTGCGATAGATAATAATGAAAAGCAGAGCAGCCGCCTGTTGATCATCAGCACTAATATAGTGAGCAGGGAGAAGTATGTGGTTTTCTCTGAAAACTATTCAGACAAAATAAAAATAAGTGCTTTCAGAAAAGGGGATAAGATTATCATGAACAGTGATTCACCCGAAGTATCGGCTGCTGACGGCATTATAGCAACCGGGGAAGATGTAAAACTGGTGGTTGTATATGATGCGCAGCTGCAAAAATTTAAAACCTTTTACCAGGAATAATAACCAGTCTCCTATTCAAACCGCAGCAGTTTCCTCATCTGGTAAAAGAATCTTTCTATGAGCCGCAGGTCCTGCGTAACTATTTCAGCATTTCCTTTGAGTTCTTTATCAAAGGGAAGGATTTTGTGAAAAGATGTTTGAAGCCCATTTGGGAGAATGACATTCACATAGTAATTACCATCTTTATCCGGTGCATTGGCAATATTCTTCACCCGGCCTTCCACCATACCAAACTCCTGGTATGGATAGTTATCCAGCTTAAACAGCACTTTCTGTCCCACTTTCACCTTGCCGGAATTGGTGGCAGGTACCCGTAACCCGCCGATGAGCATATCTTTATCATCCGGCATAACGGACAACAGTATATCCCCCGTTTTCACAAACTGGTTCTTTCCAAGAAACTGCTGAAAGCCCACTACACCAGCCACAGAGGAGGTGAACAGGTAGTTCTGTTCCCAGGCGTTGAGTGATTTTCTCAATTGCTCGAAAAGCTGCCCGGTCTGCGAGGTTAAATTGATCTTGTCTTTCTGTGCATTGATCGTAACCCCGCTCCTGGTTTTTTCTATCCCAAGTATGCCTTCCTGCAGCTGGGATATAGTAATATTGATATTCTCCAGGTTTTGCCCTGCCTGCAAAAATTTCATTTTCTCCTGGTTCAGTTCCGATGCGGAAACGACTCTTTCTTTGAAAAGTTCCTGGTACCTGTCGAACTCTCTTTTGGAAAGTTCATACTTCGTTTGCTCCAGGCCCTTTTGTTCCAGCAGGGTACGTATCCTGCTGCGTGATTCCGTGAGGCTCTTGTCTGCCGCAGCATAGTCCGGGGAATAAGGCTGCAGCCTGGCATAAAGTTGTTCGTCTGTCAATGCCCTCGCAAAGGCATTATAATCTGCCTGGATCTCCCCGAGTTTGAACCTTGCTACTTCACCGAGGGGAAAATACGCCACGGCCTTATTTCCCAGCGAATCAATGATGCTCCTCAACCGGATCACATCCCGGTAATCGGCCGTGGATTGCAATACCATGAGGATCTGGCCCCGGGAAACCGCCTGATGATCGGTCACAAATATTTCCTCTACTTTGGTATTGATCCTGGCTTCCAGCTTCTCCGGCGGATTTTGTGATGAAATGATAACGGTGGAGGGAACAAACTCCGGGTATTTTATCAGGCAACTCATCAATAAAATGAGAAGCAGTATGAGAAATATGGTGGTGTTCCCCCAGCGGACCATCCAATGCGGTGGTTGCGTAAGAATGTCCTGCACGCCTTCCGAATGCAGGTGAATAGTGTCCAATATATCTTTCTTAGTTTCCAAGTTCCAATTGATTTTTTACAAGCCTGTAATACTCTTTCCTGAGTGATACCAGTTCATCATGACTTCCTTCTTCCACAACTTTTCCTTTATCCAGCACAATGATCTTATCTGCATTTTTCACGGTCGACAACCGGTGCGCGATTATCACAGCCGTTTTCCCTTTCAGGAATTGCTCCAGGTTGCCCATGATCGCTTTTTCTGTATTTGCATCCAGCGCACTGGTGGCCTCATCAAAAAATATATACTCCGGCGATTTGTATACTGCCCTGGCAATAAAAAGCCGCTGTTTCTGCCCGCCACTGATACCGATTCCTTCATTGCCGATCTTTGAATTGTAGCTTAATGGCAAGCTTTCAACGAAATCCCTGATACACGCCACATCCACGGCTTTCCTGAGCTGCTGCCGGTTAATATCATCTATTCCTATGGCAATATTTTTAGCGATGGTATCATTGAATACATATCCTTCCTGCATCACCACACCGCATTGATCCCGCCAGTACCGCGCCGAAATATGCTGCAGTTGTACATTCCCTATTTTAATTTCACCTTCACCGGGCTCATAGAATTTCATCAGCAGTTTCAGCAGGGTTGTTTTACCGCTGCCGCTGGCCCCTACGATAGCAGTAGTTTTGCGGTAAGGAATACGCAGGCTCAGCTGCTCAAACACCGGCGCGCCCGCACCCACATAGCGGAATGAAACATTATTCAGCGCGATATCCTGTTCGGGTATATCCACTACCGTTTGTATACCCGCAGGCTCTTCATCTTCCTTATCATGAATCTCTCCCAGCCTTTCCAGCGATATCTTTGCATCCTGCGTTTGTTTAACAAAGTCCATCAGCTGTATCAGCGGGCCATTCAGCTGGCCAATGATATACTGTACCGCCAGCATCATTCCCAGCGTAAGGTTGCCATCGAGTACCAGTTTTGCCGCAAGAAAACTGACAAAGATGTCTTTCATCTGGTTAATAAAATTCGAGCCTACGGTTTGCCACTGTTCCAGCGACAGGGACCTGATCTGGATCTTAAACAGTTTCACCTGCATAAACTCCCATCCCCAGCGCATCTGTTTCTCTGCATTGTGCATCTTGATTTCCTGCATACCATTCACCAGTTCAATCACCTTACTCTGCTCCTGCGATACCTGCGAAAAACGTTTATAGTCCAGCTCCTTTCTCTTCTTAAGAAAAAAAGAAATCCATCCTACCGACAAACATGCGCCCAACAGGTAGATCAGGAATAACCGGTAGTCGTACAGCAGCAGCACCACGCTGAAAATAACCAGGTTCACCAGGGAAAACAGGGTATTCAGGGAAGAATTGGTGAGCAATTGTTCTATCCGCTGGTGATCATTGATACGCTGCATAATGTCGCCGGTCATACGGGTATCAAAATAGCTGATAGGTAATTTCATGAGTTTTATGAAGAAGTCGGACACAATAGAAATATTGATCCGGCTGGAAAGATGCAACAAGATCCAGCTGCGTACAATCTCGATTCCCATTCTGCCTGTAAACAGCATCACCTGTGCCAGTAGCACCAGGTAAATAAAGTTGAGATCATGGTTCTGGATACCTATGTCTACGATGCTTTGCGTAAGAAAAGGAAATATAAGGGAAAGCAGGCTACCTGCAAGCAAGCCGATTGCCAGCTGAGCGATGAGTTTTTTGTACCGGAAGAAATAGCTGAACAGGAAGGAGAAATCCTTCCTGCTGCGCGGGGTTGCTGCATCTGCTTCATAAAATGCGGGACTGGGTTCCAGCAGCAGGGCAATCCCTTCTTCATCCCGTTCCTGCTTTCCTTTTCCCACCCAGCCATCTATAAATTCCTGTTGGGTATATTTTATCAGCCCGTAAGCAGGATCGGAAGCATACACGATTGTATCCGGTCCTGATTTTTTTATTTTGTAAACAACAATGAAATGCTGTTGCCCCCAATGACAAATGCAGGGCAATGGCGCCTCTTCCATCAGGGTAATGAAATCTATCTTTACCGCCAGCGTCTTAAAACCCATCCCTTCAGCAGCAGCAGACAATCCAAGCAAAGAACTTCCCTCCCGCGTGGTTTCCGCCAGCGACCGGATGGTCTGAATATCTGTTAACCTGCCGTAATGTTTGCTGATGATCTTTATACAGGTAGGACCGCAATCCTTCCCGTCCGGCTGCATATAAAAAGGGAATGCTTTCAGTTTCATATTAATTTGTTATCTCTCCCAATCCGTACCCGGCTATGGCAGCATGCTTCAACGGATTCTTCGTCCAGTCTTCCCAGGTACTGTTATACGGATCGTACCCGCATTTAAGCGGTTTGGAATAAATATCCTGCGGGTTTTCCAGGTAAGCCCTGCAATCAGTACATACATGTCTGAACTCACAGTCTTTACAACCCGCAATTTCATCTTTGCGGATTTTCGCATACCGGTGAAACGCTTTATTATCCAACACTTCCTGCAGCGACGTGTCCATTACATGCCCGAAGTTGTCTGGCAGGGAAGGGCAATTCCTGATATACCCGTTCAGGTCTATGCTCAGTTTTCTGTTCAGGCAGGTATTATAATGCTGGCTCTCCGTGAACAACTCCATATTTGAAATGAAATAGCCGGAACGGATTTCGCCACAGGCCAGGCAGGAATTGATACTACCGCTAACAAATATCACCGGTACAGAACCTTCAAATATCTTCTCTGGTTTATCAGCCGGTGAGGAATGTATCAGCAGCGCCTTTACCCGCGGGTATTGCTTCACCAGTTTATCCAGTATCTGCAGGTCCAGCCTATCATCATACGCCAGCACCAGTTTGATGAACTTCAGCGTGGTGCCGTTGAACACTTCCAGTAGTCCACGGATCTTATCCAGCGTGGTTTTACGGTAACACCTGATCTCCAGCCCCTGCACATGCAGGTCGAACAGTTCTCGGAAAAAGGAGCTGGTGTAGCTGATATCTTCATTGTACTCAATAATTACATTGGTGATATCTGAATACCTGTCCCAGCTGAGGTCCAGTGGGGTTAGTTCCGGCAACAGCTGATTATCTGTAAACCCCAGTTCTTTATTGAGTATGAAATCAATGTAGCCCGTAATGGTTTTACGGTTATCTTCTCCGTAGTGGGTCATGCATTCGGCGATGGAATGCTGTTGCAGGAAGATGAGCACATCGGCGGTATCGTTTGGGATATGATAAAACCTGCGCATCTGCAAATCGCAGAGCAGCGACATACAGGCTCCTTTTACGAGCCGGCAGTTTGCGTATAGATTTAAATATTCCATTATCAGAATTTGGAGATCACTTTATAAAAATTGAAAAGCTCGAACCCGTCGGAGTTTATTTTCGGGGCTTTTTCAAATTTGAGGATGGAGCTGGTGTGCTGCTGGTTATTTTTCTCCAGGAAATACAGCGACAGTGGCAATCCCTTTTTCTCTTTCAGCTTACTGGTGAACTTCTTTTTCATGGGAGCTATTTTTATGCAGCAATTGTGCTAACTTTTTTTCCAGGTAATAGTTGCAGGGATAAGACACCATGCCGAACTGGCCTTCCGGGTTAATTTCGAGGAAGTGATAGTTCCCCTGCATGTCTACCATCAGGTCAATGGAACCTGTCCGGAAGCGCAATGATTTCATCAGCTGGTCCAGCTTCCGTTCCAGGTCAGCCGGCAGTTTGTAGGGTACTGTTCTGTTGGGCCGCTGGTTATCGTAGTTCCGGAAGTCATCTTTTGTTTTCCGGTTATCCTGGGAAAAGATAGCCATAGAATGGCACGCTCCATCCAGGTAAAACGTGCGTATCTCAAACTTTTTAATAATTTTTTCCTGTACCAGCGAGGGAAAGAACTTTTCAGGTACCAGATGCAGATTGGCGTTGTTAATGGTTTTGGTGAGCATCTTGTACTGTCCACCCTCCGCATCTTCAAGGAAAATGCATTCGCTGACAGGCTTTACGATTAGTTCTTTGCGCTTATCCAGCAGGTGTATAATTGCCGCTTTGGTGGTCACCACTTCTGTAAAAGGGGTGTTCATCCCGCATTGGCGGGCAAGGCTCAATACGTGTAATTTGTTCAGGTTATCTTCTGAGATGGGGTCATTGAGCCACTTATGGCGGTCAATAGTGTAAAACAAGAGGGAATGAAGGCCGTTGAATTCATCTACCAGGAAACGTTTCAGGATGTACTGGGTATTAAAATCCGTTTGTTTAAGACTGTATTTTACAGGGAAGCTGCTGATCTTTCTGCGGTACCAAACGGCAGCTACTTCGTTGTTGCCTGGCAGATCATCCAGGTTTTGAAAATGGAAGAAGTCCTCCCCATTCACCCGCAGGTAGGGTATCCGCAAATGGTTCATCCACTGGCAAACATGATCAGTGGTGCCTTCCAGGTGCGATTGACTTAATATGAGGATCTGTTTGGACATGGTGTACAGTTGATTACTGGTAGTAAGGACTACCGGTAATACCGGCAGTCCTGTTGTTTCCGGTCATAATAATGGCGGAAGGAGATGTTTAGTACTAGTCACGTTTGTGGTCGCACAAGTAAACATCCGGACCTGAATAATGGGTAGGCGTGTGAATGGTGGTACCTGCACCATCGCCGGAGTCGGCCAATTCGCTCACGAGGGCGAGTTTTCCTCCTTTAATTGTTTCCAGAGATTCTACTTTTTTTGCATTCAGTTTTTTCAACTTTTCCATAGTTTTTAATTTTTAGAGGTTTACGTTTGGGGGGTTACTTGTTAGGATCATTCCGGGTATCAGTTACATAATGCTGACCGTTCCACGATGCGTAGTTTTCCGTGGTTCTTTCCTGGTCGTCGAGAAAGAATTCAAGGGCCAATGCTCTGCCGCCTTTCACAGTCTCCGGTGATGCTACCTTTTTGGTAACCAATTTTTCTAACTGTTTCATGTTATTGGATTTTAAATCTGCCTTAAAATTAGGCGGCGGGGCCAATTTCACGGAAGCCGAAGGCATATTTGGCTGGTTACGATCCATATTCGTAGCGTTTTGAGGAATAATTGCAGCGGGTAAACCGTCAGGGGGGCTGTGGTTTGTTTCACACAGTTATCTATTCTGGTTAAGGATTCGCCAGGCTATACAGATGGCTGCGGATCTGCAAAACAAAGTAGGTGTACAATGACTGGCATCACAAATTCACGACGCCAGTTCCTAAAGACCGGCGGCGTTATCGGGTGGTGCCCTGGTGCTTTCTTCCGGATTGTGACCGGAACAAAGTGCCCTACCCGGCAAACCCTGTCTGCATACCGCTTACGGCTTACACAGTGCGCAGCCTCTAAAAAATTCCTGTGATCCTTTTCTCTAAATTACCCATTCGGTGGGCGCCTTGCCGAATTTCTTCTTAAAAGAATGCGAGAAATGAGAGAGGCTTTCAAATCCTAAGTCCAGGTAAATGGCAGATGGTTTTTTGTTCTTATTTTCCATAAGATGCCGGGCTTCCTCCAGCCGTCTTTCTAATAGCCATTGCCGGGGCGCCATCCCGAATGTTTTCTGGAAATCACGTTTGAACCCGGCAAGACTTCTTCCCGTAAGCCGTGCAAATTTTTCAACGGGAACGTTGTAGTGAAAATTGCTGAGCATGAATTTTTCCAGATCTATCTTATGAGGCTCCGAAAAGTCGAATAAGAATTTACTGAGCCCCGGCATGGTATTCAGGAGAAGGTATACCGCCTCTTTTACTTTAAGCATGCCCACTGCACTGGTTACTTTATCTTCCGGATGACGAATATACGGAAGTACAGATTGAAAGAAGGCATGCAAAAAATCGTTTCCGGGGATAAGAATGCTGGATGGACCAGTGTATTTCTGGTCTGTCTCTATCTGCTCCTCCAGGGCGATCTTCCTGAGCAGGTCTTCTTTCAGGCAAATAACAATGGTTTGATAATCCTCACCGTCCAAAGGCATCTTGGTAATTTCCCCCAATTGATATTTTTGTATCAGCAACATTTCGCCGCGACCCATTGAGATTTTTTGACTGGCAGTTTCCAAGGTAAAACGGCCCGAAACCTGCATTACGAGCATATTATGCTCCAGGAATGCGACCTTCTCCTTTCTCATGGCAGAGAAGTAAGAGTAAAAGAGGACTCCGGGAATTATTTCAGTTGGGTTCGTCATTATGTAAAGATATAAAACAGATGGGGCTTCTGCGCCATTCCGTTATCGCTGCAGGTAGGTTCCTCCAAGTATGGCGCCCGCTGAAAAATGCGTATTAAGCGTATTCAACTCACCGGGAGTGAACGCAATCCCCATCGCGGCTATGTTTTCCGGCAGTCGTGATCTCCGGCTCATGCTTATCAATGGCATGATATGATTTCCCTGCGCATTTACCCAGGCGATTGCCAGTTGTGTTGGTGTGTACCCTTTCTCCTTTGCCATTTGTTTTAATACTTCCACTTTTTCCAGGTTCTTTATCAGGTTTTCTCCCTGAAACCGTGAGAAGTGATGATGGTAGGCATTAGCCGGAAGAGGTGCTTTCATTTCACCGGTGAGTAGTCCTTCGGCGGTGTTGGCAAATGCTACAACGCCTATACCCAGTTCTTTTGCGGCAGGAAGCAGGTCACTTTCTATCTGGCGGTCTGCCAGTGAATAGCCTATTTCCAATGCCGTTACCGGGTGAATACTATTCGCCTTACGTAATTGATCCGCGGTTATTTCAGAAACACCCAGGTAACGCACTTTCCCCTCTTTGATCAGGTCGGCAACAGTACCAATCACGTCTTCCACGGGAACGCTGTTATCGAGCCTGCACGGCTGATAAAGATCGATAGTATCTATGCCTAAACGTACCAGGGAATAGTTGATGAAATTTTTAATGGCTATGGGACGTAAGTCCAATCCAAGCATTTGATTGCCGTAAAAGATGGCGCCAAATTTCACGCTTATAAAGGCATCGTCCCGCCTACCTTTGATGGCTTTAGCCACAAGCAGTTCGTTGTGGCCGCTGCCGTAAAAGTCTCCTGTATTCAGAAAGTTAATACCGCTGTCCAATGCCTGCTGAATGGTAGCAATACTTTCGTTTTCATCATTTGCCGGGCCTCCCCAAACGGGCGACATGCGCATACAGCCTAATCCGAGTTTAGAAACGAGTGGACCATTTTTGCCCAGGGCTATCTTTGTGATTGTTGTCATTGTTGCTATTTTATTGATTAACGGCACAAAGATCAGCTTTCGCAGGCGATAGCCGCTTTCCTTTATGGCTCATTCTACTTGCCTGGATAGCTCACTCCCGGGGTTACATTTCAGGAATAATGGCAACATTATACCCTGATAAGGTGTTTCAGCTCCCCCTGCCAGGTCGCAAATAACCCGTGGTATTGTCGTATACACCCCCTGCCTAAATCTAAATTTATTTCCATCTTTGTTACAAGATAATTAATCAGCATAGAGAACAAGTGGAGCAGCAACCACATTAAAAACGGGCGGAACCGAAAAGCCAGATGAGTAGGGACAAAATATATCTTATGTCAAACAACACTGTTTCACTGCACAGGATGCTTAAAACATCTCCGGAAAAATTATTCCGCGCATTTACTGATGCCCTGGCAATCGCTTCATGGCTGCCTCCTTATGGGTTTTTGTGTACCGTCCACCAGATGAATGTAGAGACAGGTGGTTCTTTTAAGATGTCATTCCAGAATTTCTCGACCGGGAACGGCCATTCATTTGGCGGTGTTTACCTGGAAATCAAACCAAACGAATTTTTGAAGTACACTGATAAATTTGACGATCCAAACCTGCCGGGAGAAATGATCACCAGTGTATGGCTTCGCAAAACGATTGCGGGCACAGAAATAAAAATTACGCAGGAGGGAATTCCGTCTGCCATCCCCGTGGAAATGTGCTATTTGGGCTGGCAGGAATCCCTGGAGAAACTGGCCAAGCTGGTAGAACCTGAAATACCGGATGCATGATCGGGCTCATGGCCGCCAGATAATACCGATGTAAAAGACGAAGCCGTATAAATCGTAAGACCTATGCGGCTTTTGTTTTTGTTTATAATGCCTCATTGCAAAAGGAAGACTGCCTGCATTACTTCTTTTCGTAGAGAATATAATCAGTGGCCAAAGGATCTAGCCCTGTTTGCTTAAACTCAGTTGCAATTTGTTCCCTATGATAAGTGGAATGGTTAATAACGTGAAACAATAATTCACAGATCTTTTTGTTAAAAGTCCTTCCTCCTTTTATGGTTTGCTTTATCAATATCCCTGAACTCATGGATAGTATGATTTTTCCCAAACGCCGAAAGCAGGGGCATACACTCCATAAAACCCTGGTAGAATAAGCTCCCGCAGAGTTCTAATTATGTAACCGCTGTCTTTCTCTTCATTTTTTGGTGGCCCAGACATAGGCTCTTCTGCTTGGGTATTCTATATCTTCATACGGACGTCTCTCTATAGCATCAATTATATTAAAACCAGTTCCATAAAGTAGTTTTATTATGTTGTCTGTTTTAAAGAAGAATAAATCAATATCAATTTCCTTGTCATGAGCTTTGTCAAAATGAACAACTTCATCTCCCACATGAAAGGAAAATAAAAAATCTCCACCTGTTTTTAACACCCTGTTTATTTCTTCGAAACACTTCCTTACCTGGTCATTAGTAAAATGCACTATCGCATAGAATGCAAGCGCACTTCCGAGAGAGCCTGGTGGATAAAAGATATTCAACAAGTCCCCGGTTTCAAATTTGATCTGAGGAGAAAGCCCGCGGGCAGCATTAATCATCTCCGGCGACAAATCAATGCCGATGATATCTTTTATGCCACTGTCGTACAGAAATTTTGTTGTTTGTCCCGGGCCACAGCCAAAGTCGGCACATGATCCTTTGCCTTTATTGACAAATGCAAATTCCTTCAGTAACAACCGGTCAAAATGCTTTTTTGAGAGCTCGTCCCAACGCTCAGCGGCATAGTCGCCGGCTACCTGGTTATAGCAGCTTAATACTTTTTCCTGTGCATTCATTTTCATCTTAGTTTTCCAATATTAACCGAATCCCGCCTTTTCCTGTTCTTACCTTTTCTATCGCTTCATTCATCTCGGAAAATGGCATAACATCCACCGCGCTCTCAATATGATGCTTCGCAGAGAAAAGGTGTAGCTACTACACAAAATTCCCCCTGTGGTTTAAGGGTTTTTAGAAAACCCTCCAGATCATACGGTGCATTTAATGTAGAAATAATAAAATCAAATTTCTTATTAATCGTTGTAAGGTTAGCAGAGTTTGAGGTAAGTATAAATTCAGCGCCCAACTGATTAATCATCTCTTTCTTTTCCGGGGAATGAGAAAATGCATAAACCTCATGTCCCATCTTATTTAAAAACTGGATTGCCATTTTTGATGTCTTTTGCTACCAGATTAAGATCGTTTCCCAGTTGGTGTCTTCCGCTTTCAATTTCACGAAAAGTAGCTCCCGGAATTTTACGCCGGTATGATGTAAAATGGTCAAACGGGATCTCTTCATCGTCCCGGCAATGATAAAAGAAGATACGACTATTTTTTGGAAGGTTTCCGGGGAAATCTTCCTGAAGTTTTAATCCTTGTACCCATTTCTCATTACCGCTCCAAAATGGCGTGGATACCAGGAAAATTCCTACTGCCCTTTCCGGCCGCTCATTTTCTGAGAGGTATTTCAGCAGCAGTGACGCACCTAATGAATGTGCCACCAAAATAACATCGTCTCTGAGGTTAGCAATTTCTTCGCCTATTTGCTTCAGCCAACCAAAATCCGGAGCAGCATCATCCGTTTCCATTTGGGGATAGATTACCTGATAATCCTCTCGAGCAGCAAGGCAACTACTGATTTTGAATATAATTTCATTCGTATAGGTCTTGAATTAATGGTAAAACCAAACAATTATCAGCGTATTCTCACTTTCTATGAGAGTGCAATATTAGAAATTTATGCGCAGTTTTTTACTTTTAAACGGATAAATTCTTATTTCAGTGTACAAGTTAATGTTCCAACCTGGCAATCCTATCACACTTAATGGATACCTGAAATTTCACACCTGTTTAGCGTCCTTTCAGAAATCATTATGTAATTATTACTTTTAGGGTGATAATACTCAAAAACAATGACAAAAATTGACCCAATAATAGCCGTAAAAGACATCGAAGCCAGCTCAATGTGGTACCAACAAGTATTTAATTTTAGAAAAAATACACGGTGGAAATGAGTTTGCTGTTTTAGTATCGGAAAATAATGAAATTGTACTCTGTCTTCACAAATGGTTGAAACAATAGGTGGTGCTATCGAAGAGGATATTCACTTAAATCCAAACTCATTAAGAAAAGAATTTTCGCTCAGAGACCCGGATGGATATTATTTAATAATAACTGAGTTTCACAAATATGAAGGTTAAGGCTAAATATAAATGCTATATACCACCTTAATACCTATCATGCGTGTAAATGACAATATTATTTCAACGATACGATATTATTCCGGATGGCATATAACACCAGACCGGTAACATTACGTGAACCCGTTTTCTGCAGCAGGTTATTCCGGTGCCCATTGACCGTTTTTACGCTAATAAAAAGTTCCTGTGCAATCTCCTCAGCGGTATATTGTCTGCATACCAGCTGCAATATCTCTTCCTCTCTTTTGGTGATGGACAGGTTCTGTGGCTTGCTCCGGACAGTTCTCACCGTTCTGAGTTGCAAGGCCTTCAACGCGCGCTCATTGATATAGGATCCTTTAGTGTGCACGGCGATAATGGCTTCCTGTACTTCCTGTGGCGGCAAAGCCCAGCAATAGGATAAGAGAAAAGAGGTGTTGCTTCATTTTAAGTGTGTTTTATAGGATTTGGTTAATAGCGCATGACAAAGATGCTGTAATGTAGTTACAAAAAATGTAGCTGATGCCCGGGGTTCCTCAAAAACAGGTATAAATACCTGCTTCTTTTCCCAAAACAGACAATAATACCTATCCACTTTCAGAACATACACAACGCCCTGACGGAAAAGGCGAAGTTGAAGTTGAACAACTGGTCAAAGACTTAAACGGTCATATTTTTCTTAATAGTAAAGTGAAGCATGTATATGTTATTGGTGATGGCCTGTTGCAGCAAATGGATATTGAATGAAGCACTGCCAGTAAATTCCCGATGCAGATAATCAAGTATTGAAATTCCCCTTTTTATCATGATTATTCAACATAATAATCTTTGGCCTGATCCGATAATAATTGCGCAAGTAATAGCGCTGATTTTTTATGATAGGAACCAGCTGGCCATGTTATTGTAGCTAGCCGGGTCATCCCCTCACCCGCTATTTTGATAGCTTTTAATTCCGGGTGATTAAATATAGATGACCCCATTAGTATCGTCGCCCAACGACCACTATTCACTAGTTGTAAAAGTGTATTGATATCATTTACTTCCATTTTGATATCTGGCGATAAATTGTGTTTGTGCAATAATATATCAAGGTAATTGCGGATACTGTATCCCCCGGATGGCAACAACAAGGGTAGGTTTCCCAAATGCTTGATGTTGATTTGTTTTCGTGCAGCCATAGGATGCTCTTTGTGCACAATCAGTGCCAGACAAGATGAAAACAGACGTTCAGTTTTATAGCTTCCGTTTTTTTCTCCCTGCAAAAAAGACAACATTAAATCAAGCTGGCCCTGATCGAGCTTTTCTATAAGATCCTGTGTGGTTCCAAAACCGATCTGCAGCTGAATATTGGGATACTTTTGAGAAAAGTCTAGTATGGCCCTGGTCAATAAACCTGTCAGTCCGTAGGTTACACCAATCGTTAGCGTCCCTGCATGCAGATTCATCAGATCCCTCAACATTTCCTTACCATCATCGGCATCCTTTACTGTCCTGAGTGCATAGGGTAAAAAAGCCTTACCGGCATCCGTCAGTCTCACCCTTTTCGCAATCCGATCGAACAAAGGTATGCCTAGCTCTTCCTCCAGTTGTTTGACCTGTTGTGATAATGTACTCTGGGTAATGAACAAAGCACCCGATGCTTCGGTGAAATTTTGCAGTTCGGCGGCTTTGATAAAGTATTTTAGTTGGCGAAGCTCCATTTTATAAAGATAAGTACTTGATCGGTTATATCGATAAAGTATATCGAAAATAAGCATTTAGACGATCAGTAATTTATTTTGACCTTTGACTTATCAAATTCAAAAACACTTTTTATGGAAATCAAGCAAACCTCCGAAAACAGACTTTCACATTCTACCGTCAAAGCCATCATCAATGCTCCAATCGAAAGAGTAAACATCGCCGATTGGCTTTTCAATCTTCCCGATGAAGAATATCAAAGATGCTCCACAGCCCATATCGCTGCTGGTTTTACTCGAACTTTGGATGGAGAACCTATGTCGATAAATGTTGAAACCATTGGTAATGCACTAATCATCCAACATTATGTAGCCACTGAATACAGAGCTGACTATTGCCGTATGTTGTCTGTATCCGACTCCATTACCGCAAACGGTCGCAGTAAAGTTCAGGTATTGTGGGAGCTCAAGGCAAACAAACTGGATGATAATACCTGCGAATACATCAACGAAATTCATGCAACAGCAACACCCGAATTCTTTGAATTCATAAAAGCACATAATATTACATTGGCCCAGGCGGCACATGACCGTCAGGTTGCTTCGGACGCCCATAACAATGAAGAAACACCGCTCTTTGCCAAAAGCATAGAAAAGAAAGCACTTACAGGTAATTATGGTATTTAATTAATTACCGATGACTAGTTTTTACTAAGGCCACGCTGTATTTTCGGTGATTCCCTCCAGCAGCTTAACAGCCGGAGGGTGGCCCAATTTCTTAAAGTAAACCTTTGCAACGGCTATACCATTCACTATTTCTGCCCGTTCTTTTGGGTGAGAATTTTGGGGTAAATAATCCCACGAAGATTTTCTTTAATGCTGTCAGTATTCACACCAGTTAATCTGTTTATCATCTGCGCGGAAAAGCATTGCTTGTAATTCTCTCTGCTCCAGCTGCTTTAAAAAGTGCATAAAGATATAAAGAGCTACCTTTTGTGGAACAAATCAAGGTAGCATGAAAAAATATCGGTTAATTTTTGATCAAGTAGCCCGATCATTTAGCGGATAATATTAACACTTCCTACCCAAGGCTTTATTCAGTTTCTGTATCGTCGTAATTTACTTCCCGTATTTATTACTAAATAAAATCATGAACGCTTTATACACTCCTATTGCAAACAAGAGTAGCGCCGTAAGAAACAAACCAATATATTGTGCCACCCACCCTATCAAAATGGCAACAATATGAATCTTCCCGTTATATGGTTCGAATACCTTGCCCGAATATACATAAACTGCAAATGCCCCGAAAATGCCTATCCAAAGTATTGCATACAGGATATCAAGCGGCTTTTTACTCATTTTGTTAAATTTCAACATAATTTTGGTTTTTAACGGCGCTAATAACTTCATAGGTCAATAATAGCGGTACTTTTCATATTAACATTTTCACATCAAAAATAGATGAGTAATGATACAGTTCATCCCTCCGTTTCATATTCGAAAGTTATAAGCCGATATTCGCCCAAAATTTAGTTATATTCGACGGAATCAAAATGGGGAGACAATTTTTAGAGCAACTCTCCATTAACCTGAAGAATAGGATACTGCAGCATTTCGCCAATCCATCAACCACCTCAAACCTGACATCTGGTTCAATTCCCCTTTATAAGTTAGCATCGATAATGTCCGCTCAATTTTATATGTTTTTCACGGATTTTCACTATTTTAAAACGAAAACAGCCAAATGACGTACCCGAAGTGAATAAACCAGGCTTTTAACCGACTACCGGTATAATACCGTCGTTGTCCGGTTGTCACCATCGTTTCAACTTAAAGATGCAGTCAAACTGACTGTTGAAATATTCCATTTCACCCCCTGATTTATCGAACTGACGGCTGTAGCCGCCTGAGAAAATCAATTTTTCCGTAAGTTTAACGATGAATAAAAATGAGCACCGTATTTGCTGGTACAGTTCCCTGCTGATCGCCCTGATGGTAAACTCACCAAAACTTTTAGCTTTGCGTGAAAATGGACTCATGGCCAGGTACTGGCATTTTAATCCTTATGAGCTTTTATTCCAGTTTACATTTAACCTGATTTTTTGTGTTCTTCTTTTCAGCGTTAACCTCCGCAGGGGAAAATGGCTGTCATCTTACCGGGAAAAGGAAAAGTATTTACTCTACGCTGTTTTCAATTTCCTTGCATTTTGTGTTTTATTGATTATCGGCACGGTATTACAACGGTTGTTTTTCCCGGGTCTCCAATTGACGCGCCTGATGTTCTCAGCTTCATTCTTTCGACTGGGCCTGAGTGCAATATTGACAGCCATCATCATTAAGATCATTTTGCTGATGCAGAATTCCAGGAGCATAACGGCCGAAAATCAGCAATTGAAAAATGCTTATCTGGCCTCGGAGTTACAATTACTAAAAGAGCAGATGAACCCACATTTCCTGTTCAATTCCCTGAGCAGCCTTTCAGCAGTAGTCCGTGAAAATCCGGAACAGGCTCAAAAATACATCCGTGATATGTCTGCTGTTTTTCGTTATGCATTGGTAGGTTCCGATAAGGATCTGGTCCCCCTTACAGATGAACTGACGATGCTCAGATCATTTGCAAAACTTATTTCCATGCGGCTGGAAGATGCGTTTGAGCTCACAATCAATATAGCCGATGTTTACCTGCCGGTTAAAATACCTCATCTATCGTTGCAGCCCCTGCTTGAAAATGCAGTCAAGCATAATGCAGCAACAGCTGAAAGGCCATTACGGGTACAAATTGAAGTAAAGGATGGTCAGCTTATTTTCAGTAACAGCCTTTGGGAAATACCAACACCGGAAGCGAGCAATGGAATGGGCCTTGCCAACCTGAATGAACGTTTCAGGATCATGATTCACCATGAAATTGAAATCAGCCGGTCAGATACACACTTTATCGTAAAACTCCCTTTAAAACAATGACAAATACCCGTATAGTGGTCGTGGAGGATGAAGCAGCGACTGCGCGCAGCCTGATCCAAATCTTAAATGAAGCAGATGAACACATCACTGTTGTTAAAACATTGAGTGCCGTGTCTGGTGCGGTCACATGGTTCAATGACCATCCTGGATTGTATGACCTGATCTTTATGGATATCCGTCTGGCGGACGGCCTTTCGTTTGATATTTTCAAACAGACAACGATATCCCGTCCCGTTATTTTCGTGACAGCCTTCAACGATTACGCGATTACTGCCTTCAAGAACAACGGCATCGACTACATTCTCAAACCATTTGACCCCGATGAGATCAAAAGCGCCCTGGACAAATATAAAAACTTGACTGGTGCTGCTGAAAAACCAGGCGGGCCGATGCTGGCTGAATTATTGGCGCAACTTGGCAACCTGACCAAGTCCTACAAAAAATCCTTCCTGGTACACTACCGGGATAAATTGATCCCACTGGAAACATCAAAAATAGCCTGGTTCTATACAGCAAATGAAATGGTCTATCTCCGCACCATCGATGACAAACAATATATCGTAGAGTCAACCATGGAGCAGTTGGAACAACAGCTGGACCCAACATTATTTCTGAGGGTAAGCCGCCAGTTTATCCTCAATCGTAACGCTGTCACCGAGGCCGAATTTTATTTCAACGGGCGTTTACTGGTCAAGGTAAAACCACAGCCGGACGAACATATTATTATCAGTAAAGCCAGGTCTGCTGAATTTAAAAAATGGATGAACAGCTAGGTCAGTTCACCCCCTGATTTTTCTATTTCACCGGGTTTACCAAGGTCTGAAATCTTCTTTTGAGTCAATTTTGTATCAAGCCATCAGGCCAATACAAACAAAAGACCAGGAAATGAAAAACGACATCGGACCCTACCGGATTTACATATTATTGGTTATAGCAGTACTTATCTCTGCTGAGATCATCTGGAGCTGGAAAAAAGACAAAGGCGCTTACCATGTAAAGGAGACTGTTTCCAATCTGGCTGTTTTTGCAGGGTTTCAGTTCTCTAAATACCTGTTTGCCGGTTACCAGTTGAGCTTACTCGTTTTTTTTGCCGGTCTTGCTCCGTTCAGGCTGCCGCAAAGCGGTTGGGTCTTCCTGCTCACTTTTATCACGGTTGATTTTATTTATTACTGGTTCCACCGGGCATCACACCTTTGGAAACCCTTATGGGCGTTTCATATGGTCCATCACTCAGCGATGCGTATGAACCTGACGGCTGCTTACCGGCTTAACTGGTTCTCAGCACTTGTCAGCCCCATGTTTTTTATTCCGGCAGCATTGCTGGGGATGCCGCCTGATTTTATTGTGGTCTCCTACGCACTCAATCTTGCCTACCAGTTTCTGCTGCATACCGAAGCTGTTGGCAGACTTGGTTCCGTTGAAAAGGTAATGGATACGCCCTCATCACACCGCGTACACCATGGTAGTAATCCCATTTATATCGATAAGAATTTTGGAGGTGTCTTAATTATCTGGGACAGGTTGTTTGGCACCTACCAGCCGGAAACCGAGAAAGTAGTTTACGGCCTTACGACCGGCTTTTTAAGCCACAATCCATTCAGGCTGGTTTTGCAGGGTTTTATCAATTGGTTTAAACCGGCCGGTTCAAAAAGCCCGACAGTCACTTCAACCCCACCATTAGACATTTCACCGGAAAAGTGAAAACCCGGCTGCAAAAAAACCGTCATACTTATAAATATCATCTTAAAATTAAACATTATGAAAAAGATCATTTTAATCATTTGCTTCACCGCCGCTGGTATCGTAAATGCAAAAGCCCAGACGCATGTCATTGTAGGGAAGCCTGTGGGTCGTGTAGTAGTGGCTCCGGCCCGGCCAGTGATTGTATGCCCGGTAAGACGCGTAGTAGTAAGGCCAGTTGTTGTTGTGCGGCCAGCAGTCGCCGTGGTACGGCCGGTAGTACGCGGGCGCGTAGTTGTCGTTCATCGCTGACCATCCAAACTACCATCTCTAATTTACTATGATGGAAAAGCACCTGAAACCTGGCTATCAGTGACAATAATATCAGTATCTAAACATCCAAAAAATAAATTCAACAAATATGAAAAGTAGCAACACCACAAAAGGCATAGCCGCGGCACTGACCCTGTTATCTATGCTGGTCAGCCTGATGGCTATGGCACAGAATCCTTCCCCAGTGCAAGGTAAAACCCCACAGGAAAGGGCAAAGTTCCAGACGGAAATGATAAGGAGTAAGCTGGATTTAGACTCCGCGCAAATTAGTCAGATTGATGCTATCAACCTGAAATATGCCATAAGGAATGAGCCGATCCTGAAAGGCGGCGACAGTAAGTTTTCTAAGTTCAGACAGCTCAAGTCATTGCAAAAAGAAAAAGATACAGAGCTCAAAAAGGTCTTCACCGGGGAGCAGTACAAACAATACCAGGCTATACAGTTGGAGATGAAGGCACAACTGAAAGAAAAAAGAAAGGATCAGTAAATAACAGCATGGGGTTCCTTACATCAGATTTAATGCATCAATAAAAAAGAAAAATGAAAACGATATTATTCAGTTTATGCCTGCTGGCCATGATCTTCTCAGGCTGTTCTAAAAGTACAAATGCGCCCTCAACCGAACCGGTCGATGATGATCTTGCAGGACCAATTTCCCGTCCTTCTACAGGATATGGCGCCGATGGTACATACGCCGTATCAGAGATTGATTTCCCCAACACTGAATACCCAGGGACCAATGTGACCATATTCTATCCATCTGGTATCTCCTCTCCCCGGCCAACTATCTTCTATTCGCATCCTTATAGCGGTGAGAGCAAAGAATATAACAGAGGGCTTTTCGAGTTCATTGCCAAAAAGGGCTATGTGGTTGTATTTGTTCCCTACGCGACCAATGATGTAAGTATTGACCACCGTTACATAACTTTATGGGCCGGCTTCACAAAGGCGGCGGCTGAATACCCCGGTATTATCGATACCAGAAAAGTTGGCTTCATGGGCCATTCCTTCGGTGGGGGCGCATCGATCAGCCTCTCCTATAAAGCTTTCACGGAAAAAGGATGGGGCCAGGACGGGCGTTTCCTGTTTACAATGGCGCCCTGGTACAGTTACCAGATCACTCCCGCCCAGCTCGCCGGCTTTCCGGCCAATACGAAAATGATCACCCAGGTCTATGATGAAGATGTTTATAACGATCATAGAATGGCCATCGACATCTTTAAGAATATCAATATTTCCAATACTGAAAAAGACTACTATTACCTGAAACCTTCTACGGTGGCAGGCTATAAATACGCCACGAATCATATCCTGCCCAGCACCCGTACCGCCTATGATGCATATGACTACTATGGGGTATACCGTTTGCTCGATGCGCTGATTGATTACAGTTTCAATAGCAGCGCAACGGGGAAAAATATAGCGCTTGGAAATGGTTCAGTCCAGCAGGTAACCATGCCTGGATATAAGGGTGAATATATGGCTCCTCTTGAAGTTACTGATGCTCCTGTGCCCAGATACAGCCAGGACAAATATAAATTTAAGTGCAGCAATGTGCTATACAATCCAAGAATAGCCTACTGCGAATAACTGTTTAAAACAAGATGATGAAAAAGATAGTATTACTGCTGATGGCTCTGTTCTCATTTGGCGGCGCCTACGCCCAACAATCATTTTCTCAGGTAGATCAATGGATCGACTCCCATGCCGGTGAAATGGGTGGACGCCTGATGTTGGTTGTGTGTAAAGACGGGAAAATCGTTTATAGCCATTCTGCCAATCAAATGAATGGTAAACAGCAGACACTGATCAGGCTAATGGCCAAAAGACAGGGAAAACAGCCCGATTTTAACGACTATACCGAAACAACCCAACAGCAGATCGCCAGTTGCAGCAAATGGCTGAGTGCTGCCCTCATAATGACCTTTGTTGATGAGCGTAAATTACAACTTACCGACACTGTCGGGAAATTCATGCCCTTGCTTTCAAAACAGGGGAAAGGCAGCATTACGATTGCAGATTGCCTGTCGCATATGACCGGGATCCTTTCCCCAGATTTAAAAGAAGACCTGAAGGCGATGAGGGAAGCCAAAAATATGGACGAGGTTATAGAACAGATTGCTGCCTTCCCCACAGAAGGACTTCCAGGAACAGTTTTTCGTTATAGCAATACCGGTCTGCAAATCGCAGGAGCAGTGCTCGAAAAGATCAGCGGAAAACGTTTTGAGACATTGTTTGCTGATCGCATCGCCGGGCCGCTGGAAATGAAAAACACGAATTTTGGAAATGGCGTAGTAGCCTTACCCGCAGGCGGGGCCAGTAGTACACCAGAAGATTACATCCACTTTTTAACCATGATTTTAAACAAGGGCGTCTTCAATGGGAAAAGGATTTTATCAGAAAAAAGTATAGACCAAATGCAGGCAAACAGAATAACCCCTGATGTCAGAGTAGCCTATGCGCCTGCGGAAGCCACAGGCATAGGGTATGGTTACGGTGAGTGGATCATGGGCAATGGTACGGTCAGCAGTCCGGGCCTTTTTGGCAGTTACCCGTGGGTCGATAACAACAAGGGATATTGCGCATTTTTAATGGCTTTTTATCTGAAGTCTGACGGGAGGCAAGCTCGATATGCGGAGTTGAGAAAACTGGTCGATGCTCAGATAAAGTAGCATTTTAAACACCAGTACTTAAGGGGACCTGATATCTACTCAGGTCTTCTTTATTTGAGACATTGTTGATGCGGAATAACTGGCATTTACTTTTAGAAAGCCCGCGACTAGCGTAAGCTTTGTAATCTTCCAGTGAACCTTATGGTGCAAATGCCGAACCCGTTCTTGCCGGAGATAAAATTGTTAGCTGTCTTAGCAGATGAAGCCAAAACGTTGTCTAAATATATACAAAGCGATCGCTGCAGTAATCAGAATGATGTTTGATTTTGTTAATTTTGCCATATGGCACTTCAAGAAGTATCTGACATCCCGGGATTAAATATAAAAGAGCTACAACTGAAAGGTTTCAAGGTTCACGAACTCTCACCATCAGTTGATATACCGGTCCGGCAGGGCCGGCGTGATTTCTATAAAATGGGGTTGGTCAGTGGCGACATGACGATTGACTATGGTGGTCAGTTGCTGGAAATAAAGGGAACGGTACTTTTCTTTGTAAATCCGAAAGTGCCACATTCCATCGTTCGTCGTACCAAAAGGACGAGTGGTACAGCCGTCACAAAATGTTTTGCCTTTCAGGAATGGGGCTACAAGAATCTGTCATTTGTTTATGGATCTGCTGGAGCGGCAATTTCCCATAGAGCGAAGCAGTGACCCGCTTAAGTTGAGGACAGCACAGGATTTTGCCACAAACCTTTCTGTGCATGCAAACTATTTAAACCGGTCGATCAAAGAAGTAACAGGTAAGCCTACATCAGCCCACATAACTGCCCGCATCATAGCAGAAGCAAAGGCCCTTTTACAGCATACCAACTGGAGCGTGGCTGATATAGCCTATTCGCTGGGCTTTGAATACCCGGCGTATTTCAATAACTACTTTAAACGGATCACCGGAACGACGCCGAATTCCTTTAGAAAGGTTTGAAAATCATAATTATTGGTTTGATTGTTCCGCTCCGGCTGTACATTTTAGGCGGAACTTTGCCTTATCAAATCAATTAGAAAATTTATGAAAATTCTAGTAACAGGTGCAACAGGAAAAGTGGGCAGCAGGTTTGTCCCACGACTGTTGTCCAAAGGACATGAGGTTTCCATCCTTGTACGGGATGCCGCCAAAGCCGCGGAATTAGCCCAACTCGGCGCAAAAGTGATTACCGGCGATTTGTATGATCCGACTACTTTACCACCTGCAGTAACGGGCATGGATGCAGTGGTACATCTAGCTGCTCTTTTCCGGACTTTTACCGATAATGAAGGAATTGTCAAAACCAATCGGGAAGGCACCATCGCACTGGCAGCGGCAGCACTGGCTGCAGGTGTTAAACGGTTCGTCTTTGTGAGTACCAGCAATGTCTATGGATCTGGGTACCGTCGTCCGGCAAGGGAGGATGAAACTGTCGATGTCCATGACCCCAGGGTCGGGATCGAGAATGCATATGGTACACCACCTCGATGTGGCACAGGCATTGCTGCTGCTGCTCAATACCAATGGGCTGGACGGGGAAATATTTAATGTTGCCGACGATGCACCGATCACTCTTTACGAACTGGCAGATTCTGTGGGAAAGGCCGCTGAGACTTTTGATACTGAAGAAGGACCGCTAAGCGATCCCTTTGAAGGCATCCAGGATATTTCCAAACTGAGAAGCAGAACCGGATTCCGGCCGCTGGTGGCCAGCTACTATGTGGCACGCGACCTTGGTATATTATAATACCCGCCAACCTTCGGGCATAGTGAAGCCCGCAACTCTTATAGTGTGCGGGCTTTTATATCTCGTCGTTTTGGTCATTTAAGCTAAAGTGGTCATGCTTCTTTTTGATATAAACTTTTAGCTTTGAAGAAATACATAAAGGGATTTTATCTTCCCATTTTCAAAGTGCGCAATGTCCATCGCTTCCAGCTTATCGTTTAGCTGAAACAGAATGTCCGCCATGATTACTATTTTAAATTTAAAATCATCAACCAGTTGAACTTTTTTGCGGCGCCTGCCGGCGATCTTTGTTGCATGGAAAAAATAAAAAATATTGAAGAAACGATCCTCATTTACACAAGTGCCTGGAACGAAACGGAACGCGAAGCGATCGAAAAGCACATCAGCCGCTGCTGGGCGCCGGAAGCCACCTACACAGACCGCCTGACCAATACAATCACCGGGCAGGATGCCATTACTGATCTGATCATCAGCTCGTATGAGCAGATGGGCCCCCGAACCTTCAAGGTGCTTGGCGAACCGGAAACGCATCATAACAACGGTCGTTTCCGCTGGCTTGGCATTCGTCCGGAAGGTTACCCGGTTATGGGTATGGACTATTTTGAGTTTGACAGCGACAACCGCATTACACGAATTGTTGGCTTTTTTTAATTATTATAAAACAACATTATGAAATTACCTGAATTTGAAGAAGTAGAAGGTCCTGTACTGATGCTCAATATGCTGAAATTTAAAGACCGGGAGCATTATTTCGAAACATATCTCCCGGCGTTTCGTAAGGCTACGGAAAAACTAGGCATTAATGACGTAAAAATCAGATTGGTATGCAATGTGGCAGCCAACATAGTTGCGCCGGAAAACGAAGATTGGGATGCTATTTTACTGGTAGAATACCCCAGCGCCAAGGCATTTAAAACAATTGCGGAAAGCGATGCTTATCGCGACATTGCCGATCCCCATCGCCTGACAGCAACAGCTAACCTGCATTTGTATATGACCACGCCGTTTGAACTATAAATGCTTATCTTGGGCTATGCACCGATTGATCCTGTCAAATTTTGCTATGCACATAGCACTTTCTTCTGATGAACAGGAGAAAGTGCTTGCGTTATTGCAGCAGAAAATGGTGGCTAAACGCACGTTCCTGCTGCAACCCGGAAAAATTGACCGGTATATTTATTTTGTAAACAGAGGCTGCCTGCGCATGTTTAATACCGACAAGGAAGGCATGGAGCACAACATCTGCTTCTATCCCGAAAACTGGTGGGCCTGTGATATCGTGAGTTTCTTTAAAGAGAAGCCGGCAGTTAACACCATACAAGCACTGGAAGACAGCGAGGTATACTATATGTCATTAACCCGACTGGAAGAACTGTTTCTTGAAATACCAAAATTTGAACGCTTCTTCCGTATCCTCACACAAAACGGTTTTGACCTGTACCAGAAGCGCATCACATCCAATCTATCCAAAACGGCGGAGGAACGCTACCTTGAGTTCCGAAAACTTTATCCAGGACTGGAAAGCCGCATCGCACAAAAACACATTGCTACCTACCTGGGCATCACGCCGGCTTATCTGAGCATGATGCGAAAAGAAAAGCAGTTATAACCGGAAACTTCTACTGTCCTCGATGCAATTATCATTTTTTTCTCGTCTAAAAAAACGGTTGCGGTAAATTTTCCCTGCACAAACACTGACGACTGCCTTCTGCAATTCTTCGGGGCTGTCTGTTTTGGAAACACACCCGTATATGCCAAGATCCAGCAGATCACTGATTATCTCCACATCAGTACACATCGACAGAATCAGTATCCTGATACCGGGATACTCTTCGTATATACGTCGGAGAGAGTCCCCTGATATTCTGGTTATGCATAATAACGTCGATAATCAGCACATCTACAGGATAATCCGTAAGCATTTGAAAAAGATCATACAGCTCTGAGGTATCAACAGCAACATTCAGGTTATTCTGTTCCGAAAACTTGCTCCGCAGCAATTTTCTGAATAACAAGGACTCATCCACTATTGCAAGGTTCCAGGGCTTAAACTGCATAGGGTACATTATTGTCGGGTATACAAATGTTTATTTTAACAAACAGATTTGTTATGTTGGCAAAATGTGTCTTAAAACGTGGTAACTACATCATTTTCATCGCAACATTCCAGGTAATACAATAAAAAATCAAATACTGTGAAGATGTACAATGTACTCTTTAAATTAAAAACTAAAAGTGATAATCCAGGTCTGTTATAAACGGGAAGAAATTATTTTGAATATGGGATCACGAAGAAGTTTGAAAAGAATCTATTAAATGTTTTTAAATCATGCGTATTTTTATCTTCATCAGCAATTAAACAAATGCGCCCGTTAGTCTGCACGAAGACTTTTAACAGGGTTAATACTGGCTGTTCTTATGATCTTATAGCTTACTGTAAGCAGCGTTGCCAGTACGGTTCCCACAGCCACCACGATAAAGATCCACCAGCTGATTTCCACCCGGAATGCAAACTGCTGCAACCACCTACTCAACAAATACCAGGCTATTGGCGTTGAAATAACACAAGAGATCAGGACCAGTACTACGAATTCTTTCGACATCAATTGCCATAACGCCCCGATGGAAGCTCCCATTACCTTGCGTACTCCTATTTCTTTGGTGCGTCTTTCCGCAATAAAGGACGCAAGTCCCATAAGCCCGATATAAGAGATAATGATAGCGAAAACAGAGAAGAAAGTGATGAGGTTCCCCACCCGTTCTTCATTAAAGAACTTCCTGGCGTATTCTTCATCATTAAATTTAAAGACAAAAGGAGTATTGGGGTCATACTTCTGAAACACGGCAGCAATCTTATCCAGTGCGCTCTGAACGGGTGCTCCCTGTTTAATGCGCACGGACAGTACGCTGATCCAGCTGTCGCTGTAATTCAGAAAGAAGATGGTTGGTTTTACCGGCTCATAGGGGGATTCCATGATCATATCTTTCACAACCCCCAATATAGGACGTGGTTTTTGGTTCCACAAAATAGTTTGTCCTACAGGATCTTTGAAGCCTAACAACTTTACGGCCGCTTCATTCACAATAAACGCTCCTGTGTCTGATGGAAAATTCCGGGAAAAACCACGTCCCTGTTTTATTTTCCAGTCGATCGTTTTGCCATAATCATGCGTAACGGCAATGGTTCTGAAAATAACATTACTCGTTACATCCTTACCGGTCCACTGAAAATTGGTATTGGTAGTTCCACGGTCCGTTGAAGCGTTTGAGGCTGCGGATGCATCAGCCACTACACCGGTTTGCTGCAAATCATTCCGGATAGCATTATAGTGACTATACATAGCCGGGTTGGTTATTTCGATATTGATCAGCCCTTCCTTGTCATAACCTACCACACGGTTCTTTGCATACCTTACCTGGCTGTAAACAACAATAGTGGCAATGATCAATGTAACAGAAGCAGTAAACTGCACCACCACCAGCATTTTACGCAGCGTAAGCCCGGAATATCCCACATTTACCAATCCTTTCAGCGCTTTGATAGCTTCAAAGCGGGACAAGAAAAATGCAGGATAACTTCCGGCCAGGACGCTGGTGATCAGCAGAAATAACAATAAACCCATCCAGAAATACCCATTGGTCCACGGTATGAAGATATGTTTGCCGGCCATGTTATTAAAGAAGGGAAGCGCCAGCTGCACTGCTAACAGTGATATCAAAAGACTAAAGAAAACAATAAACGCTGTTTCCCACAGAAACTGTGCTATCAGGTGCCTCTTCAGAGAGCCCAACGCTTTCCTGACCCCCACTTCCTTTGCTCTCATCTCGCTCCGGGCCGTGGAAAGGTTAACAAAATTGATGCAAGCCAGCAGCAGCACAAACACGCCTATAATTGCCAGCATTTTCACATATTGAATATAACCGCCGGATATTTTTCCGTTGTTAAATTCTCCATACAGATGCCAGTCATCCATCATATGCAGAAAAAGCTCTTCCTTCCCTTCTGCCAGATGGCCAAGTGGTATGTCTTTAATTTTTGCATTCACCTTTTCACGGTCTACAGCATCGTCCAACTGTACAAACGCCTGAAATGCCTGATTATCCCATTGAGTTTCGGCCGTTTTCACCCAATCATCAACAAGGTAATAATTATCCCACGGCAACAACATTTTAACATCGTGAAGGGTTGTATTATGTGGCCAGTCCTCATACACTCCCACCACACTCATGTTCAGTTTGTCATCTGTTCTGATAATTTTGCCAATAGGGTCCTGGCTATCAAACAGTACCTTAGCCAGCGATTCCGATATAAGCACGGTTTCCGGAGCATCCAGCGCTGCCTTCCCTCTGACCATCTTCAGCGAAAACATTGCTGTGAAGTCCGGCTGCACCCATAACCCTGTCTGAAAAAATTTTCTGGTACCTACATTTACCAAATGCTCCGCAGGCCAGGAAGTGAGTGCAATCTTCTTAAAATTGGCGCCATAGCTGGTCCGAAGCTCCCGTTCCATTGGAATAGATACAACAGGCTCCGTACTCACCCGTCCGTTAAAAGTCTGATTAGTCATCACCCTCGCAATCCGGCTATGATGCTCATGATAATTATTAAAAGAGAGTTCATCCCATATCCATAGCTCTAACAATAACGATACAGCCATACCTAATGCCAACCCTGTTAAATTTACAAGAGAGTATAACCGGGACTTCAGAAAATTACGCCATGCAATTTTTAAATAGGTTATCAGCATAATAACATTTTAAACATAAAAAATCCACTTCTCTCATCTGTGGAGGCAAATGTTCCAAAAAGATGCCAGCCAAACAACATAATAAAAACCAAACAACTCAACATGAAAAATCATAATATATGTCCAATAACGGACATAATATGTCCGCTTATGCGATGATAGTTGCTGCAGTACACAACGATGTTATGAACAAAAGAATTTTACACCTTTAATTTTAAAACTGTATTTTAGTACAGACTCATTATTCTCACAAATATACGTATACTGTTAACCAATTTAAATCCACAATATTCGATGTACCAGATGCATTACAAATTCTCGCAGACACATGGAAAGAGCATCACCCCAACTGGGAATACAGGTTATGGACAGATGAAGACAATGCCCGTTTCGTTGCCGAATATTACCCTGAATTTAAAGCAACATATGATGCATACCCCGCTAATATACAAAAGGTAGATGCCGTACGTTACCTCATTCTGCAAACTTATGGTGGTATTTTTGTTGATCTGGATTTCGCCTGCAGGAAAAATATGGAGGAATTATTACAAGATGCTACCTGTGTTTTCGGTAAAGAGCCTGACGAACATTGTGAAATACACCAGACAGGAAAAAGATTGCAGTCATGAAATCCGGAAAAAGCTATTCATTATTATTCGGGGACCTGGTGGGATAAAGATGCACATCTGCACATCCGGAAAATCAGGGAAAATTTTCATATCATCCAATAGACTTAAACATCATATACAGCTATACCCAGCATCTTTCACAAAAACGGTATCAGGAGCACCGATTTTACAATCAACCAATACACGATAACAAAGCTGAGAAACAATTGGCATAGTTTCAGGGAAGTTCTTTTCCTTGATGCTGACAACATATGCGTCAGCGATCCCACCTCCCTTTTCTCCGTACCGGCATATCTTGAACATGGCGCGATGTTCTGGCCGGACTACTGGCGCACCGATCCCCATAACCCTATCTGGGAAATTATCGGCGCTGAACAAACCATTCCATATGATACAGCAGGAAGTTGGCACCTGCGGATATAGCACGGAGCTTTTTAACCGCTTTGTTACTTATACACATTTCGCTACTTACCGATACATCCGGTCCGAACCCTTTACACTTTAATTCCGTGCCACCGGATAAGTGACTGCCAATTCATATGCTATTTTTGCAGGGGGAAACGAGGGTATTTTTTGTTGTTTGATTGAAATCTTAAAATCAGGAAATCACAAAAGTAACAGGTGATGATTTGTATTCTTAGTATAATCCTCCCTCTTTTCGGTAACGTTCTCGGTGATTTATCTGTCCCACACATGCAAATAACCCAATTCGGGTGTATTTTGGTTAAGGAAAACAATATCAGCCGAAATTGCTTTTAAATGCAGGAATGTGAAACGAAGAAGACGCCTGTTGTCCACGTTGTCATATTCAAACGGGCACTATTCCATTTAATGCGGAAAGGTTAAATAATGCTACACTTCAGAAAATATCCGGAGAATACCCGGTAGGCGGCGCTTTCCGGTTACTGTAGCATTAGGTTTTGCGGAATGAAATACCTGGAGAATAAATAACACAACAATATTTATGAAAAGATATCTACTTCTTCTTTTACTTGTAGTACTCTTTGATAGCAGCCCTGCTTATGGTCAATCTCCAGTTGTGGCTACCTGGGCACTTACCGCTGATCAGCAGGCTGCCACCAGCGGAAGTATTACTGCCGCCGCACAGCTCCTGAATGGCCTCTCGCATTACGATTACATTTCAGGCGGAGAAAGAACCATTCCTCCGGCCGGATCCTGGCTGGCGCAATCTGCTCCCGATAGTAACCGGTCCATGATATACCGGGTAGCGCCGGCCGCCGGTAATAGTCTTACAGTAAAAGAGATCGGGATATCTCTCAGCTTCAATGGCTCCAGTGCCGGGAGGGTAAACCTGGCCTGGTCAACAGATAGTATCCATTTTACGGCGGTAACACCCGACTTTGCACTTGTCTCTTCTTCCGCGCCAACAGCCTATACATTCAGTAATCTGAATATCAACGTGCCCGCCGGCGGCACGTTGATATTCAGGGTTTCTCCCTGGACCAGCAGTGTTATTACCGGTAAATATCTTATAACAAAAAATGTGATCATAAAAGGAATCACCAATCCCGTTCCCGTAGCGACATGGCCACTCACGGCAAACCAGCAGGCAACTGCCAGCGGGAATATTACAGCAGCGCCGCAAACGCTCAGCAACCTTGTCGTGAACAGTTATACCAACGGACAGCAACTGTTACCCGCAGCAGGTACCTGGCCGGCCGCAACAATGCCGGACAATAACAGGTATGCCCAATTCACAATGGCGGCGCTTACAGGCAATGCTTTCACCGTAACAGACATCTCGTTGTCGCTGGCATTTGCCGCATCCGGTGGTAAAGCAAAACTTTCCTGGTCGGTTAACGATGCCGACTATACGGAAATAGATACAACGCTTACGTTAGGTACTACCACTGCCGTATATACGTTGAATAACCTTAACATCACGGCTACGACCGGGCAAACGCTCTACCTGAGATTGCTGCCCTGGAGCACCGGCGCACAGGGAAATATTTCCCTCACCGCTAAAGACATGACGGTATCCGGATATACCTATGTAGTGCCTGCCATCACCTGGCTGCTTACCGCCAGTCCCGATGCTACGGTGACCGGTGATGTAACGGCAACCGCCCAGTCGCTAACGGGCCTGAAAGTGAATAATTATATTTCCGGCAACGGCGGGCAAAGACTACTGCCACCGGATAGCACCTGGCCTGCGGAAACGGCTCCGGCTGCAGGAAGGTATATACAATATACCGCCTCACCCGTAACCGGCAACAGCCTGGTAGTGCAGCAGATAACGGTACCGCTGGCGTTCAATTCATCGGCCTATGGGCATGCACGGATTTGCTGGTCGGCAGATGGCAACACTTTTACCGACCTGGCTACAGACCAGCTACTCACATCCGGTACTAACCCCGTCGCCTATACGTTCAGCAACCTGAACATAAATATACCACAGGGCAAGTCCTTATACCTGAGAGTGTATCCATGGACTGCCAGCATCATTACCAACAAATACCTGGTAACAAAAAATGTGATGATCAGCGGCACTACCTACCCTTTCCGGCAAATTGCCTTTCCGGGTGCAGAAGGCGCCGGCAGGTTCGCCAAAGGCGGCCGTGGAGGAAGTGTTTACTATGTCACCAATCTCAATAACTCCGGCACAGGCAGTTTAAGAGATGCGGTTAGTCAACCTAACCGTACTGTTATGTTCAAAGTCTCCGGCACCATATACCTATTAAGTCCCATTGTGATTTTACAGGACAACATCACCATTGCCGGGCAAACAGCGCCCGGTGATGGTATTTGCCTGGCTAACTACGGCATGGGTATCAGGGCTAATAACATTATCATCAGGTATATCCGCAGCCGCCCGGGAGACATTATCCTCAACCCGGGAGATACCGCAAAAGCAGTGGATGCCATGTACAACAATTTTGGTAACCCGGTTACAAAGCCGTTCTCCAATATTATTGTGGACCATTGTTCCCTGAGCTGGTCAACCGATGAAGCTGGATCTTTTTATGCCATCTCCAATTTCACGCTGCAATGGAGTATGTTGAGCGAAAGCCTCTACAAATCCATCCATGTAAAAGAAACACCACATGGCTATGGCGGCATCTGGGGCGGTCAGCAATCTTCGTTTCACCATAACCTGCTGGCGAGCCACAGCAACCGGAATCCCCGCTTTTCAGGCAGTGCCAATACCGGGCAGCCGGAACTGGAGTATGTTGATTTCAGGAACAACGTGGTGTATAACTGGGTGGGCTCTACCTATGGCGGCGCCGGCGGCCATCAGAATATGGTAAACAACTATTACAAACCCGGCCCTGCTACTACCGGGTCGAGTTCCTGTGCCACCAGCAACAGGCGGCATCGTATCCTCTCGTATACCACCTACAGCGTATCTCTTGGCGGAGATACCATTCCCGGCGGAAAATTTTACATCAAAGGTAACTATGTGCCGGACTATCCCTGCGTAAATGAACCCAACGACTCCTCCGATAATAACTGGATAAATGGTGTGCATCCCGATAACCTCCCCGGTTCCGCTGAAGCATTAGCCGCTGCAAGGGTCAATACGCCTTTCGCCTATGGCCCGGTTACCACGCAAACTGCACCCGATGCGTATATCGCTGTAACCGGCGGCGCCGGCGCTACTTTGCCAAGGCGGGACACGGTAGACCGGCGGATTGTGAGAGAAACACTCACCGGTACTGCAACGTATGAAGATAGCAGTTACCAGGCCCCCGGCATGGGCCATCCTTCCGGGATTATAAACAGCCAAAATACAGTGGGAGGATGGCCTGCATTAACATCCACCCCCTACCCCAACGATACAGATAACGACGGGCTGCCCAACTGGTGGGAGCTGATGACAGGCAGCGATTCCACAAGCACTGCTGCCAATGCAACGGATAGCAACGGCTTTACAATGCTGGAAAACTACCTGAACGGTATCCAATCGCCGGATCAACAGGCAACATTCACACAGGCAGCTGCAAGCCGCACCGGTGGTGATACCGTGAAGATCAGTTTTGATATCGACTGGGCTAAAGATCAGTTCCGTTTTGGTATTTACAGGTCTGCTGATAATGTCTCCTTTACAAAAATCAGCGAACTGGTATCCAACATAAACAAAACGCACTACACAACGGAGGTTGCGAGCGCCCCTCAACAAGCGCTTTACTATAAAATAGGCAGTTACCGGACCGATGGACAGGGATCAATTGTATACAGCAATACTATCAGCATTGATAACCCCTTACAGGCAAGGCAACAGGCAGATACCGCACTGCTTCGCTCTCTATCCCCCGGTAACGGGATAATAGTGAAAGAAATAAAAGGTACAGGGCAACTGAGCATCTTCCCTAATCCCGTAACAGATAAACTGGTTATACGCCATCAGTTGGTAAAAGGAAATGCCGGCATCTCCCTGTATACTATGGCAGGACTAAGGGTAAAAATATGTGCGGTGGCGCCGGGTACTACGGAAACAAGAATAAATACGAACGGACTGGTAACTGGTACCTACTTGCTGGTGATGGATAATGCAGGCGCCAGGAGTGGATTAGTGTTCATAAAACAGTAAGGCAAGGATTTTAATTTTCAAATGATTGTTATGATGGATAAGCAGAATTTCATGCAACCGCGGACCCGTATTTTGCTGGTCTTTGTGATGCTGTGTTTTACGACGGCGCTGTTTGCGCAGTCGCAGGAGATCACTATAACGGGAACGGTTATATCGGCAACAGATAAAGTTCCGCTGCCGGGCGTCACAGTAAAAGTGAAAGGTGGTAAAGTGGCGGCCATCACCGACGAGAAAGGGCATTACCGGCTGAAAGCACCGGCTACGGCCGGGAAACTGGTATTCTCCTATACCGGGCATGCTGCAAAGGAAATGTCCATCAATGGCAGGAGCACCATTGACGTAGTCCTTGAAACAGAGATCAGGAATATCAACGATGTGGTGGTGGTAGGTTATGCAACCGTTAAAAGAAAAGACCTCACAGGCGCCGTATCGTCCGTAAATGCAAAACAGCTGAAGGATATACCTGTTAACTCAGCTGCGGAAGCCCTCACTGGCCGGTTAGCAGGCGTGCAGATCACCTCGTCGGAAGGTAAGCCGGGGTCCGATTTTAATATCAGGGTAAGAGGCGGCGGCTCTGTAACACAGGACAATTCCCCGTTGTACATTATTGACGGCGTGCAGGTGGAAGATGGTTTCTCCGGTATCGCGCCGCAGGACATAGCATCAGTGGATGTCCTGAAAGATGCATCCGCCACCGCCATCTATGGAGCACGGGGCGCCAACGGCGTAGTGATCATTACTACCAAAACCGGCAGGGAAGGAAAAACCGTAGTGAGTTATAACGGCATGATAGGCATGCGCAAACTGCCCAAAGAGTTGGAAGTAATGGACCCCTACAATTTTGTGATGTATCAGTATGAACGAAGCCGGGGGCTGACTGCCGACAGTGCCTCTTTTGATAACATGTATGGTGCCGACCTGGAGAAATACAGGAACATGCCGGAAATAGACTGGCAGGATAACGTATTTGGCAGGACTGCACTCATGCAAACCCATAATGCAGGCATTGCAGGCGGCACCGAAAATACAAGATATAATCTCAGCTATACCAATAACCAGGAAGAAGGAATTATGATCAATTCCGATCTGAAAAGAAACCTGGTCAATTTTAAATTTGACCATACGGCCAATAGCAAACTACGTATAGGATTTAACGTTAGGTACAGCGATGAAACGTCGAGCGGGGCAGGTTCTTCAAACGAAGGCGCCTCTGCTTACAACGGGTTAAGACACACCATCAAGTATCGGCCATTTAACCTGGATGATACCAACGTGGAAGATACGGATGATGTAGACTATTACAACGATACAAATGCCGGGAATGGTTTGGGCATCATTAATCCTGTGTTGCTGAACAATGCACAATACAGGAAAAAATATACTAAAATTCTCAACATCGGCGGGTACCTGAACTACACCATTAACAAGTCATTTTCTTTCAGAACAACACTTGGGTTTGACCGCAACAACCAGGAGCAACAGGCATTTGACGGCTCCGTTACTTCTAATTCGAGGCTTAACGGCGCTAACCTGCCGCTTATCAGCGATATTACTATCAACCGCCACTCATTTAATAATTCAAACGTGCTTACCTACCGGAATAACGGGGCTAAAGATCATCATGTAAACGTACTCCTGGGGAATGAAATATATAATACTTCCAGTAGTATGCTGGATAATGAGCTGCGGTACTTCCCTGCGGGCATAACGCCGGAAAAAGCCTTTGGCCAGTTTAACCTGGGCACTACGGTACCGTTGTTTCCCAAAACAACTATCGCGGAAAGCAGCCTGTTATCTTTCTTCACAAAAATAAATTATGATTATAAAGATAAATACCTGGCAAGTATCAGTGTCAGGGCTGATGGCTCTTCCAAGTTTGCACCGGGTAAGCGCTGGGGATATTTTCCAGCAGCAGCCCTGTCATGGAGGATTTCCCAGGAGAATTTTATGAAAGAGGTGTCATTCATATCCGATCTGAAACTCCGGCTCAGTTACGGGCTCGCAGGAAACAACCGTATTGCGGACTATTTATACCTGAATACTTATTTTGCCAATGCCCAGTATTCCCTTAACGAACAGATTGTGCCGGGGTATGTGGCCAGCAGTCTTGCCAGCAAAGACCTGAAATGGGAAACCACCGTTTCGCGTAATGCCGGTCTGGATGCCGCTTTCTTCGGCGGCCGCCTGCAATTGACTGCGGATGTGTACTATAATAAGGTTAAAGATCTCCTGATACCTATTCGTATCCCTACCAGCTCCGGGTACACAGAGCAATTACAGAATGTAGGCACCACGTCCAACAAGGGTGTGGAATTGCAGTTGAGCAGCACTATCATTCAAAAGAAAAATTTCAGCTGGACATCCACTTTTAATATCGCATTCAACAGGAACAAAGTAGAGGCGCTTTCCAGCTACCTGACACAGTTCTACAGGAATTCCGGGTTTGGCATTTCCGGTCAGCCGGCGGACTATATTGTAAGAAAAGGGGAAGCCGTAGGTTCCATGTATGGATTTGTAAATGATGGATTTTACAAACTGGACGACTTTAACTATGACGCCAGCACGAAGATCTACACATTGAAGGATGGCGTCACCGACGTTTCCGGCGTAATAGGCGTGGCGCAACCAGGATGGATGAAACTGAAAGATATAAACGGCGATGGCATCATCGACGAAAACGATAAAACCATTATCGGGAATGCGAACCCCAAATATACAGGAGGACTGAACCAGCAATTTGTTTATAAGAATTTTGACCTGAGTGTGTTCCTGAATTTTGTGGTAGGCAACAGTATACTAAATGCCAACAAAATAGAATTTACCAATGCCTATTCCCGTAATACCAATATGCTGGGAATTATGGAAGACCGCTGGCGCACTGTTGACGCCAATGGGAAGGTAATGCAGCAGGTAATTACCGTTGGAGGTAAACAGGTGGTAACAGGCGCTTCTCCTGAGCAGCTGGCAGCGCTGAACAGCCAGGCAAAGATATGGATGCCTGTTTCCGGCGCGGGGGCCTTTTATCCCACTTCCTGGGCAGTGGAAGATGGTTCCTTTCTGCGGGTGAACAACGTCACGATCGGCTATACATTCCCGGCAACACAACTCGGCAAAATAAAGATCAGCAGTTTGCGTGTATACGTTACCGGTAATAACCTGGCTATACTGACCGGTTATTCCGGCTATGACCCGGAGGTGAACACCCGCCGGGCCACGCCCATCACACCAGGTGTGGACTACTCCGCATATCCGCGCAGCCGCTCTTTCTTTTTTGGTTTAAACCTTACACTATAAAGATTATGGAGAACATGACAGCAAGGGAAAGATCTTATCACGCAGCCTGGATGGTTCTGCTCATCCCGGTACTAATGGGCACGGCTTCCTGTAAAAAGTATCTCGACAAAGCACCTCAATCGGCATTTGACGAACAATATGTTTTTGGCAGCGTGCCCAATGCCACCAGTGCGGTAATAGGCGCATACGAGCCGTTATCCGGTACACAAGCCTATGGCAGCAGGCTTAGCCTGATGTATCCTTACGATACAGATGAAATGATCGGGGTGACTAATACTACTGCGCCGGACAACAGCTCCAGGGACTTGTCGCGCTACAACCTGCAGGCCACCAACGCACAACTGGCGGGCCCCTTCCAGCAGCTGTATATCGGCGTGGAGCGCGCCAATATCTGTATCAAAAATATCCCAGCCATGGCGCTATATAACAATGGCACCACAACAGAACAATCGCAGCTGCGTCGCTTATACGGGGAATCGCTTACCCTGAGGGCACAGTATTACCTGGAGCTCATCAGGAACTGGGGAGATGTGCCTGCACCGTTTACACCCTCTATAGATCAAACAGACCTGTTTCTCGCAAAAACAGACAGAGACACTATCTACGACCACCTGCTGAGTGACCTGAAAATTGCAGAAGAGCTGGTGCCCTGGCGTGGCGAACCTGGTATAGCAGCAGATGAACGGATCACCAAAGGCGCGGTAAAAGGTCTGCGTGCAAGGATTGCCTTATTCAGGGGCGGCTATTCCCTGCGCCGTACTTCCCGCAAAATGGAACGCAGCAACAACTACCTGGACTTCTACAGGATCGCCAGGGATGAATGCTACGATATCATGCAGCGCCGTGATAAACATACCCTGAACCCCAGCTTCCAGGCGGTGTTTAAAGATGGTCTGGATTCCTACAAGCAGGATCCTTTTGGAGAAGTGATCTTTGAAATAGCTATGGGAATTGGTCTCACCGGCAACCTTGGATATTATGACGGTCCCAGGTTTTATGTAGCCGGTAATGCGGCTCAATTGGGCAATAGTTCCATACGCGTCATTCCTACTTATTTCTATTCCTTTGATTCATTGGATACCCGTCGTGATGTGACTACGGCGCCGTATTACAACAATGCCGACAAGTCTAAAACAGTACAAACACTTGTAAACATGACCAGCGGAAAGTTCCGTGCCGACTGGATTACACCGGCGCCTGGCACCACTTCACAGCAGCTGGGTATCAACTGGCCGGTACTCCGTTTTTCTGATATCCTCCTGATGTTTGCCGAAGCAGAAAATGAGCTGAACAACGGGCCTACCGCGGCTGCTATAAGCGCCTATGAAGAAGTCAGGAAAAGAGGATTCAAAGGCAGCGAGGATAAAATAGGACGTACGCCGGCTTCCAAAGAAGCTTTTTTTAAAGCGCTGGTAAATGAGCGCTCTTTTGAATTCGGGGGAGAAGGAATCAGGAAATATGACCTGCTCCGATGGAACCTGCTTTACCAGAAAATACTGGAAACAAGGGATAACTATACGAAGATGATGAACAAGCAGGCGCCATACAATACCCTGCCGCAGGTGATCTATTATAAAACGGGGTCGCAGACGATCATATGGGGAAATTCTCTCTACCAACCCTCTCCTGCTGCGGCTCCTCCCGGCGGTTATGGAAAGGCCAACTGGGTAAGCTCCATCACTGCCTCATGGATCACCAATGTAGCACAGCTTTTTACGCCGGATCGTAACGAACTGTTACCGATTCCGCAAACATCGATAGAAGCAAATCATATGCTTACGCAGGATTATGGATATTGATAACAATAAGCAGCTGTTTCTCCGGGACAGCTGCTTGCTACTTATTTAAAGAATGGTAATCCCATTGCTTTCAACTCCGCTGCCGCCAGCGCTGCTATTTTAGTGGCCCCCAGCTCATCCAGGTGTGTATCGTCCTGTTTACCGTCGGGCAGTTTCGGGAATACACCAGGCTGGATGTAAACAAACAATTTTTTGGATTCCTCCGGCCCGTAGCTTTCCACCAGTTCTCCTGACCTTTTGTAGAGGTCTACCAGTGGCACCTTCATTTCCGCCGCCAGTTCCCGTACTACCGGAATATAATCTCCCAGTGTATCTTCGAGTTTTCCGTTGTTATTGAATTTACGCCTCACAATAGAAGTGAACAATATAGGGTACGCACCCTTAGCCCTCGTTTCGTTGATGTAGTTGACCAGGTTCTGACGGTAAGTAGTGCGTGGATCCGTATGCCTGGCGGTATCACTTTTCTGATCATTGGGGCCAAACATGATAAAAACATAGTCGCCCTGTTGTACGCTGTCAATCACCTTTTGCCAGTGCCCTTCGCCACGGTAGCTTTTAGAGCTTCTGCCGCTCCTGGCAGCATTATGTATGATCACCGGCCCGGTAAAATACCCACGCGCCATCTGCATCCATCCACGGATAGGATAAAGACTGTTGCCGCCGAATGAGGTCAGGTATTTTTCGTCATAATCGCACATGGTGGAGTCACCGATAGAGAAAATATTGATCTTCTTTTGCTGAGGAATAAAGCTGCAAAGTAACAGGCACAGACCTGACAGCAGCATCCTCTTTTTTATATTGAATTGCATATGGAGGATTTTTCTGGTTATTAAATATAGTTATTGGCCGGTAGGATTTCTTTTTACGGGCAGTAAAACAGCGAGAACGTTACCGGAGATTTATGCGGCTCGAAGATTGTCCCGCGTTTATTTATTGCTTATTTTGGTATATGCAACATCATCATTTTTCCCGCAGAAAATTTTTATATTCCGGCGCGGTTGCTATAGCCGCAACAGCCTTGCCAGCATGGGGGTTGGCAGCGCCAGGTGCAGATCCTGTTAAGATTGGCCTGATAGGCACCGGTAACCGCGGCAGCGGTATCGCCAGGCTCCTGAAAAAAATCCCGGGCATGGAACTCATTGCCTGTTGTGATACCATCCCCGCAAATTTGAAGAACGGTATGGCGCTCGCAGCAAAAGGTGCTAAAGCTTATACAGACTATCGCAAATTACTCGACAATAAAGAAGTGGAAGCCGTGATCATCGCCACACCACTCTACCTGCACTACGCCATGGCAAAAGATACGTTGGATGCCGGCAAGCATGTGTATGTGGAAAAAACCATGACCTATGATATTCCACAGGCGTTGCAACTCGTAGCACAGGTAAGGAAAGCCGGACTGGTTTTGCAGGTAGGCCATCAATACAGGTATTATACCCTCTATCACCGTGTGAAAGAAGTGATCGCGCAAAACTGGCTGGGCACCGTTACCCATTTCGAGTGCCAGTACCATCGCAATTCCGACTGGAGAAATCCGGTGCCTGACCCGTCTATGGAACGCCTTATCAACTGGCGGATGTACCGTGAATACTCCGGCGGCCTGGTGGCAGAACTCTGCGGGCATCAGATCGATATCGTAAACTATATCCTGGACAGCCATCCCCTCCGCGTAGTAGGCATTGGCGGCATCGACTACTGGAAAGACGGACGCGAAACCTGGGACAATGTGCGTACCGTATTCGAATACCCCGGTGGTATAAAATCAAGCGTTTCGTCTATCCTCAGCAATGCGTATAAGGGATACGCCATCCGCGTACTCGGAAACCGCGGCACCCTGGAAATACAACGCGACAAAGCATTTGTTTACAGCGAAGACACAAAAAAGGTACTTGACACCGTAGATGGCGTGACCGGCGCCACTAGAACAGACGGTCCTCCCGGCCAGGGGATGTTGCTATCGTTCGGAAAAACGGACGGGCCCGAACCAGAGCCCACTACCTCTGCACTACTGGATTTCGCTGCATGTATCAGGAATAAGAAAAAGCCGGTATCAGGGGTGGAAAGCGGAAAAGATGCGGCTGTTGCGGTGCATATGGCGAATCATGCAATTGAAACCGGGGAGAGTCAGCGTTGGAAGGCGGAGTATGATGTATAGCTTTTGCAAGGTTTTAATTACGTTAGAGTATTTACTTTTACTCCTGATGGTGCTCCTTATGGTGGAGCACAACATCTGCTTCTATCCCGAAAACTGGTGGGCCTGTGATATCGTGAGTTTCTTTAAGGAGAAGCCGGCAGTTAACACCATACAAGCACTGGAAGACAGCGAGGTATACTATATGTCATTAACCCGACTGGAAGAACTGTTTCTTGAAATACCAAAATTTGAACGCTGCATGATGCTCCCAAATATTCCACCGCTTTCTTCATCATAGCTAACATGCACTTTACGACCAACATGTTCGGAAGGCACCGTATAATAGTGCCCGTTATCAGGTAACTGTATTGAAACCCCAATTTTAAAATCCGAACGGACTGCAACCTTCCAATCCGTTTACCATTCGTTCAAACTCCCGGCTGGCAATCAGCATCTTCAGGTGCTCTGTCACCTCTTCCTGCGGCAGGAAGCCATTATCGGTAATGGATAGGCATTTGAGCGCGCATATATCTCCTTTGCCGTCCCTGAAGGCCGGGCTCCACTCACCTGCTTTCGTAAATGCCCTGCTGCGGGTATACACATCGTCCCATAACAATTCATCTGCCTTCCTGTTGGCAGGTATAAACGTAATATACTGCGCAACACCGTTCTTTAACAGCTGTACATGCATGGTGGAAGGCACTTTAAAGGCAGTGTGTTTCACGCGTTCATATTCCGCCCGTAATATTTCCCCTGAAGGCGGATGCGCTGCGAGTATTCTCCTTCTTACCTCCAGCAAGGCATTTCCCATAATATAGGCATAAAAGGTATGCTCATCAAAACTTTCCATGCCGTAAATTACCGTGCCTCTTTCGGCCCGGTCCTTTCTCCTGGCGTTTTCCAGCCGGCAGGCATTCCTGAACCATTCAAAACTGAAATCCTTCAACAGTCCATACCGCTGCATGACCTTCAGCCGTTTTTTGTCTGTAATGATCAAAGCAAGGGTCTTTTCCCTGATCCATTGGGCAGGCGTTTCCCCTTTAAAGGAGTGCGTCCAGAAATCCGACTGGTCGTAGATGCCATACTGTTTTGTAAAATGATCAAAGCAGGCGGCCCGCATTTCCGTCATCCTCCATTCCAGTTCCGCAGCGGAAACGGCAATGCCGGTATCCTCCTGCGCATAGCTGTTATAGCAGCAGGCCATAAGGATCAATATAAAGAACTGTTTGTGGCGCATCTTATTTCATTACAAAACGGTATACGGTCTTTTCATTGCCGGTCAATACCCGTGCAAGGTACACGCCGGAGGGGCGGTCCTGTAACCGGGCCTGCATGTAGTTGTTGCCTGCGTGCAGGATGATCGTCCTGGCATACACGCTCCTGCCGTTCATGTCCAGTATGTCCAGCAGCCCGCTGCCCGCCTCCGGCGTTCTTACGGTGATGTTCAACTGCGTCCCTTTGCCGGCGGGATTAGGATATACTGCCAGGGTGGTCTTTGTTTTAACCGTACCTGCGTTCTTCTTTGCAGGCGCCAGGGGGCTGTTATAAGCGCCAATATCAGGCGCGGCGCCGGACGGAACGGGATTGCCCCAGTAGTCCCTTCCCCCGTTGTCCGGGATCACCATGCCCGCACCAATAGCCGGGGAGCCGCTTTGCAGCTGGTAGCCGTCCACATTGCCGAAACTGATAACGCCGCCGGAAAAGCTGCCGGTAGTGCCTGTGCCGGGCGCCGCCAGCAAGGGATTGCCGCTGAAGTTGTTGATACCGGCCGGCTCGCCGGCGGTATGCGCGCCGTAAACAATGTTATGCTCAAATATCTTTGCTCCGCCGATGGAATCCCAGTTGGTCCAGGGTCCCGCGGCAGTGAGATAGAAAATATTGTTCCGGACATAGATATTGGAGGGATACCTGTTACCCCAGTTCTCCACGGCTATCGGCTTTGTGGTGGACCCGGCGGACAGGTACATGGTATTGTTATAGACATGCGCGTTGGTCACGTTCCCGTTGAACAGGATGATCCTGTATTTATCGTTCTGGCTTACATTGTACCGCACAACCGCATTGTTGTTGGAATTGGGCCTGTCCGTGCACAGGAGCATAAAGCCACCTTCGTTGTCATGGCTGTAGTTGTACTGGAACAGGGTGCTGTCCTGCATGAAATCCACATCATACCCCTGCCCGTCAATGGCGGTTTTCACGTTATACGCTTCGTTGAACTGGAAAACGTTCCTGCTTCCAATAAAGCACCAGATACCGGCGTTGGCGGTACCCGAGCTTACATTGGCGCCGTTCACCATATTGTATTCTATCAGGGCCGCATGGCAGACCATGGGCACAATGCCGTCCCCGCTTGCATTTTCCACGTAGTTATTCCTGATCACCAGCTGCGTGAGCGGCGTGTAATCATCAGCGCTGCTGGTGCATCCCCAGGCGGTCTTGCAGCGCCAGTCGGAGCTGGTGCTGATGCCCGTACGCTTTACATTCTTCACAACGTTGCCCTCTATACGCAGGCTGTCAAACCACGATGGAATGTTCCCATAGCTGCTTTTACGTACAACGGCCATGATGCCGGTGCTGCCGTCCTGCCCTTTGGTATTGTCGCCTAACACATCATGCACATTGTTGTTCAGTATCTTGATACCCGTGAGCCTGCCCCGGTTGATGTTCTCCACTTCAATGCCCCGTTTCTTCTGGCCGGCATTGGCGGTATTGGTCACTTCCAGGTTGGTGATATGCCAGTACTGTTGATTAGTGAGATAAACGGTACGCAGCGCGCCGTTGCCGTTGAACACCGGCTTTGACGTTGCGCCTCCGTAGCGGCTGATCACAATGGGCTGTCCCGGTTTGCCTTCTCCCAGGGGATGAAGGGTACCGGTCCACTGGCCATCGTATTTGAAGAGAATACTGTCGCCGGCAAAGAAGATGGTGGCGTTCACCTTTGACAGGGTTTTCCAGGCGGAGGAAGGCGTCAGCCCGTTGTTGCCGTCGTTGCCCGTAATATTATCGATATAATAATTAGCCCGTGCAACAGGCGTAACGGTCAACTGGAAATCGTCCGCGTAGGCGGCGCCTGTTTTGGTCATGTAGAAATAAACAGTGGCCTGGGTATCGGCATCGCCTGTGATAAAGGTAAGCGAGTACTCCTGGTAGCCGGTATTGGTGACGGGCGTTTTTAGCTCGGCGCTGCCGTAATTCTTCACGCCCAGTAAGGCGGTATCCCCGGCTGTTCCAATGCTGATCCAGGCAGTGAGGGTGTACTTCGTCCAGGGTTGCAGTCCTGTGACCACTTGTTCAATGCTCACTTTTCCGCCGCTGGCCATAGCAGCGTATGTACCGGAATGCGCGCCGGAAGCAACCGCTTGTATAGTCCCGCCGCCGGAAGCGGGCGCCCATAGCGACCAGGGGGATAATACGCCTGTCTCAAAACCGGGATTCTGGATAGATTGGGCCTGGCAATAGAAAGCCAGGCAAAGCAGTGGTAAGCTTAGCAGTTTTTGCATAACATAAATGGAATTGATATCTTTCAGCAGCCCGTGCCTTTCAGTACATATTCGTCCTGCTGTTTTACTGATCTTCCGTTAATGATCTCTGCCAGCACGGCCAGCACGTCTTCCAGCGACTCATTGCTGAAGTCCGCGGATATCAGGCAATGCTGTATGGCAGCGTCTGCGCTGATGCGAGCGTTGTACCTGCGCTGCAGCTGCTGCAGCACTTCCGCCAGCGGCGTTTCCATGAACGCCAGCTTCCCATCCTTCCACGCAGCGGCGCTGCCGGCATCAAACTTTTTGCTGATGGAAAACCGTTGCTCGCTCTTATTATACACCAGTTGCTGATCCGGGGTAACATATTCCGCGGGTTGCCTGCCGTTCTCCTTCATTACTTTCACACTGCCGGTCAGCACGGCCACATTGATCTGCCCACTCTCCCCGTAAGCGCTGATGTTAAAGCTGGTGCCTACCACCTGTGTGCTGATCTTATCTGTATGGATGATGAAAGCCTTCCCTACGTCCGGCGCTACTTCAAAATAGGCTTCCCCTTCCAGCTGCACATCGCGGGCATTTCCACTAAAAGACGCCGGGTATTGCAATGTGCTTGCTGCATTCAGCCACACCTTTGTACCGTCTTCCAGCACTATTGACGCCACCTGTCCCCGATTTGTGGTAAGGGTTTTCATGACTACCGGCTGCCGGGCCGGCCTGTTCATGTAAAGCCAGGCTGAGATACCGATCAATGTTGCCAGGGAAGCCGCTATCAGCCAGCGGCGGGAGCCGTTCCGGGAGGAACGTGTGTTATTGTCCATACCTTCCAGCACTTTGTCAAACACCCGGGCTCCGTCAAAACCGGCATTCGTTTCCAAAGGCGCGCCGCCTTCAGCTTTCAACTGCTGAACATCCCGGTAGTATTTGCGGATCAGCTTCTCTATTCTGGACATATGCTTCATTGAATTGTATGCTTGAGATGTATATAGGATGCAGAAAACATCATGCTCCCCCAAAGTGAAACAGGGAAAGTATGCACAGCAGGATCAGCATTTCCCGCAACACTCCCTTTATTCTCCGCAGGGCAATGGTGATCTGGTTTTCCACTGTTTTCGGGGAAATATGCAGCAATGCGGCTATCTCTTTATTGGATAATTGCTGCTTGCGGCTGAGGTAAAATATTTCCCGGCACTTGCCCGGCAGCTGTTCCATGCTCCGCTGAAGCACAACGCCTACTTCCTTTTCCAGGAGCCGGCCCTCCGGTGAATAGAGCATTACTATGTTGTTCTCTATGGCCGCCATATCCAGGTATGTTCTGGCTGATCTGACATACATCAGCACACTGTTACGCACGGACTTGTACAGGTAGGCCTGCAGGGAATGTATGCGTAGCGAGTGCCGCTTGGACCAGAAATTAATGAACAGTTCCTGCACCAGGTCCTCGCATACCTCCTTATTACGTAAAAGGTTATACGCGGAAGCGTACAGCGGTGAAGCATACCTGTGGTATATCTGCTCAAAGGCCCGTTGATCGTCCTGCCGCATGCGCTCCAGCAGCTCCCCGTCCGTTATATGGAATGCATCGTTGTACATCATTTACCAGCCTTCATTTTGGGTAAGGTTAAGGTCCAGGCCCAGGTCTGTCAATGGTATGGGCCAAAGATAATCCCTTTTGGGATCAAATTTCCTCTTTGAGGCATCCTGTACTATCACCACGCTGTCTGTTGTAAGCCTGGGATTGGTGATGCCGGACTGCTCCTTCGGGAAATACCTGGCGCCCAGGACAGGCTTTGGCAGCTCCGTTTCCGCCGTTTTCCAACGGATCAGGTCCCAGTACCGGAAATCGCTTTCCGCCGCCAGCTCTATCCTGCGTTCCCGCCTGATCTCTTCCCGCATGTCCAGGCCTTTGGCCGTTACAAAGGCGTTGGTGAGCGCGGGCATCTTTACGCGGGCGCGCAGCAGGTTGACGGTCCTGTCCAGGTCCGCATCGGAAATGCTGCCGTTCAGCTCATACTTTGCTTCTGCATTGATCAGCAGTATTTCCGCATAGCGGATGATCATATAATCCACGTAGCTCTTGCTGGGTCCCCAATCCGCCGTAATAAAGTATTTACGGATCTTGTAGCCGGTAGGCGCCAGGGAGAACGTGGGCACATAATTATTGCTGATGAACCACACACTCCTGTTGAACACCGTCATTCCCATCCGCGGGTCCCTGTTCTCAAATTCCGTCAATGTGTTCACCGGATCTTTATATAAAGGTGACCTGTCCCCTGGCAGACCATCCGCATACAGGTATGCATCCATCAGGTCCCGCGTAGGCGTAACCTGCCCGTTCTCCAGGCTCCTGCTCTGGTTGTGGGATGCAATATCATTGGTGATATTCTGCCCGTATAGCCGTACCAGTATGTTCTCCTTATTGGCCGGCCCTTCTGCCGCATACTGGAACAGGTAATAATAACTGCTGTCCTTATTGGCGCCATAGGTGAAAAGGCTGTAATCGCCGGAGTTGATAATGTCGTCTGAAGCGGCTATTGCTATTTTAAGATGCTTCTCCGCATCCCCTGCATTGTGGAACTTGTTCCAGGCGCCTTCAAAGAGCGCCAGCTGGGCTTTCAGCGCCAATGCCGCGCCCTGGGAGATCCTGCCGTATTCCGCCGCCGGCATGGCGGAGGCCCCGGGCAGTTTGGCGATGGCAAAATCCAGGTCTGCATAAGCAGAATCTATCACCTGCTCCCTGGGACTGCGGTGCGCCTGCATCAGCGTATCAAACACGTCAAAGGTGCGCAGGATCAGGGGTACATCCCCGAAACATTTCACCAGGTTAAAGTAGGCCATGGCCCTGAAGAAATGCGCCTCTCCCCTGTAGCGGTCAATGGTGGCAGCGTCTGCATTCACCCCTGCTGATTTCTCCAGGATATTGTTGCAGCTCCTGATCAGGTCATACTTATCTCCCCAGCTGGTGGAACCGGCCAGGCGGGAACCGTCGCTGATGCTGTTGGGCGTGCTGCCGTAATTGTCATTGGACCTGTTGGCCTCCGCCATGGCGCCTACACCTTTCAATGACAGGTAAAGGTAGTTGCAGGCATTCTGCAGGTCAGCAGCTGTTTTCCAATAGGAAGCGTCAGAGATACCGGTCTCAGGGTATTTGTCCAGATCTTTGGCACAACCGTAAAAGATGCATAAAATAAATATGTAACTGAAACGCATATACGTGAAATATTATAAAGTAAGATTGATACCGCAGGAATAGGTCCTGAAGAATGGATACTGGAAACTGGCATTGTTGGGCACCTCGGGATCGTAATATTTGATCCACATCTTTGTAACCTCCCAGAGGTCCTGTCCTGACAGGAAGATCCTGGCTCTACTGATCTTAGCCCTGCCGGTCAGGCTGGCAGGCAGCGTATAACCGATCTGCAGGTTCTTTAGCCGCAGGTAAGCGCCGTTCATGATCCACTTTGACGATGCCACTGTATTCTGTGTGCCGCCCAGGTATAAACGCGGGAACCTGGCGTCCGGGTTATCCGGCGTCCAGTAATCAGTGGTAATGTCCAGCGGCGATCTCCAGGCGGACAGGAAAGGCGCAATAGCTGCGGGATTCAACAATATGTTCCGCTTGCCGATGCCCTGGAAGAACGCGGAAAGATCAAAGCCTTTCCAGTTAAAGCCGAAATCAAATCCATAGTTATAACGCGGCATGGTATTGCCCAGGTACACCAGGTCCCCGTGGTCCGTTACCCTTCCCAGGCCGGCGCTGATCACTTTATCACTGTTGATATCCCTGTATTTCAGATCTCCGGCGCCGGTTCTGTTGTCCTGGAATGCATGGCCCTGCACTTCCTGCTGGCTCTGGAAATAGCCTTCGCTGATATAGCCGTAGATGGAGTTGTAAGGCATACCTTCGCTTACCTTATTCAGACCTGCCGCCACGGAGGTTTGCCCGCCGTATTTCAGTATCTTGTTCTTGTAATCTGAAATGTTAGCGTTGATCCAGTAGTTAAACCCAGATGAAAGCGTGCTTTTCCAGCCAATGCTGATCTCCCATCCCCAGGATTTCATATCAGCCACATTGTAGCTGGATGTATTAATGCCCAGGAAGGAAGGAACGGTCAGCTGCACCAGCATACTTTTGTTGCGCTTTATAAAATAGTCTCCCGTAACAGTCAGCCGGTGATCCAGGAAAGTCATGTCCAAACCGGCATTGCTGGTCTCCACCGTTTCCCAGGTCTTGTCCGGCGATGCCAGCGTTGCCTGGTAATAGGAACTGTTCCGGGTATTATTAAATGGATAAACGCCGCCTTTACTCAGCAGCGCTATATAATCATAGCTGCCTATCACGCCGTCTGAATTACCCAGCTGTCCCCAGGAGCCTCTCAGTTTGAACTCATCAAAAAAGGGGAACATACCATGGAACCATTGTTCATTGCTCATACGCCAGCCCGCGGACACAGAAGGGAACGTCTGCCAGCGGTTCACGGGCGCCAGCTTGGAGCTGCCATCCCGGCGAAGGTTAAACTCCAGGAGGAAACGCTCGTCAAAACTGTAGTTCAATCTCCCGAAATATGACAGCAGCGCCCAGGTGTTAATATTATCTGAATTGACGGCCTGCTGCGGATCACCCAGGTTCAACGCAAACAGGTCATTGGAGGATAGCGCTTTGGCAGTAGCGTCCGAATAATCATAGCGGTAATCTTCAAACGCGTAACCTGCCAGCGCATGGAAAGTATGTTTACCAATGGAATGATCATAATCCGCCAGCAGCTGGATGTTATTGGTAGTGGTGGAGGCGCGGGCCTTGGTGAGCGAGTTTGGATTGTTCAGGTAAGCCACAATGCCTCTGATATTATACATAGGCACTGTCCTGTTGATCCGCTGCGCCTGCATGCCTATATACCGCGGGCTGTACACCGCCCTTAAGGTCAGGCCTTTTACCAGCTCCCTGTATTTTAGCGATACAACGGCGGAGAAGTTATCGTCCCTTTCATCCTTCCAGCCCCCATCCTTCAGCAGCGCATATGTATTGGAACCGCCGTTGGCATATTTGGTATTATTGCTTTCCGGCAGGAATATGGGATAGGTGGTCCTGATCTGGTACATATTGTATAGCAGACCATAGTCACTATTCACTTCCTGCCCCGGCGTGTATGTATTATTCTGTGCATAGGCCACACGGGCATCCAGGGTCAGCTTATCAGTAAAATCACGACTGTAGTTCAACCGGGCATTGATCCGGTTGGCCCTGTCTGCGCCTACTTTGAACAATCCCTGCTGCCTGTAATAGCCCAGGGAAAGGAAATACTGGTCCTTTTCCCCGCCGCCTCTCATGGAGATATTATGGTTCTGCGAGGGCGTCAGCTTTCTTGTGATATAGGGTATCTGGTCAAAATCATAATAGTATTTATAATTGTCCGTATTGGTGGAGTCTACCAGGTAGTTTACATTGGGGTCCTTCATCAGCGCTATGTCTTGGTCCGTCCAGTAGGCGGCCTGCCCGGCGTTGGTAAAAGCCTCGTTCATCATCTTTGCCTCTTCCCAGGAATGCAGCCGTTTGGGCAGGTGGATGGGCTTTTGCAGGCCATACAGGCCGCTGTATTCAATAATAGCTTTTCCGCCCTGGCGGCCTTTTTTAGTGGTGACGATGAGCACCCCGCCGGCGGCCCTTGCCCCGTAAATTGCGGAGGCTGCCGCATCTTTCAGGATACTGACAGACTCAATGTCCGCGGGGTTGATATTCGCCAGATCGCCCGGCGCTCCATCCACAATGATCAATGCGCTGCTGCCATTCACGGAAGTAAGGCCCCGTACCTGGACGCTGTAACCTTCCAGGCCCGGCTGCCCGGTATTCCTGGTCACCGTAATACCGGTTGCCGCACCCTGCAAAGCCGCCAGGGCATTGGTGACCGGCCGGTTCTCTATCATCCTGCTTTCAATCTGCGATACGGCGCCGGTGAGGTTCGCCTTTTTCTGCGTGCCGTACCCTACTACCACCACCTCGTCCAAAGCGGTCCTGGACCGCTGCGACAACACAATATTTAATACCGGGGGACTGTTCCCGTCCAGCTGGATGCTCAGGGGGGCATAGCCAGTATAGCTTACATTCAGTACGGCGCCCCTGTCCACCTGCTTCAGCTCAAAAGCGCCCTTAGAATCTGTGACAGCGCCTTTAGACGTTCCTTTGATGAAAACGGTAGCTCCCGGTACGGGCGTTCCCGTTTCATCTCTGATCATCCCTCTGACTGTCCCCGGCGCCGGTCCTGCATTGGCCGGCGTCTGAAGCGCTGGCGCGGCGGGCGGCTGGACATTCTTGATCACCACCATCCTGTTCACCAGCTTATAGGACAGCTGGTTACCCGCAAGCACTTTGTCCAGTACAGCTTCCAGGCGCTCTCCCACGCAACTGAGACTGATGCGCCTTGACAGGTTGCGGATATCCTGGCCGTAGGCAAACTTTACCCCGGCTACTTTGCCAATACTGTCCAGCGCTTCGCGTAAAGGGATGTCCCTGAGCGTAAGCGTGACCGGGTTAGTTAATACCTTTTGTGCCAGGGCCGTAGCAGTAACGGCACAGACACCCAGCATGCAAAGAACAATTAATTTCAACCTGCGGATACTGAGCCGGTGGGGGATATTTTTCATAACGTAAAAAACGACTTTGATGTGTGATGCAGAAAAACGCAGGTCCCCCCAAAAAAATAAGCCTTTTTCCCCTAAATTCAAATAGTTGTACTTATTCAGGCGGTTATTGATTGGCATAACGCAGACAAATACAATGCAGCTATTCCAACCAGGGGTGAGGGGCGGCTATAGTATTTGCTGCCAGAAAAATATACGCAATTATCATCTGGTCTAAAGCGAAAGAAAATATACTGATTCAGGAAGGCGATTCATTAGAATCGTATAAGCGAATATATCCGATATTGTCTAATAACGGGGCGAATAGCGTGGAGTTATATAGCCGGTTGGCATATAATTATACCGTTTTAAAAGAAAATGTACTCGCTGAGAAGTACTATATTAAGGCTACATACATGGTTCCTAAATTGTTCATGCCACTAAATGGTTTATTCCACTTTTACCGAAGTAGTGGTCAAGTCAATAAAGCGAAGCTTGTCGCAGAGCAGATATGTATTAAAACGGCGAAAATTCCCTCAGCTCATGTAGGTCAAATTAAACGCGAGGCATGGGTATTTATCTTAATTGCCGCTAGGTCCTAAAAAAAGCCATATTAGTGTTAATGATAACATGGCTTTTTCAGGACTTGCATTTTCTACAGTAACTACCGTCGATGAACTAACGCTGCACCCGGACGGATAGTTGATTTATCATGGACATAGTAAAAAGCTCTTCAGTGTAAAAACCGTCCCTTCTTTATTTTATTCTCAGGACAAATCTCTTTCTTCAAAACATCATGCCCCTTAAGACCGCGTGTATTAAACTCGATGCTGTCCTTAGGCTGATTGCCGGCAGGCGTAATACGGATAACATAATCTGTTTCCTTCTCCAGCATCATGGCAATGGTCCTTCCGGGGGTTGCTATGAAGCACCAGCCAATGTTACGCTGCCGGTTGTACAGGTATATGCAGGCATCGTAATATCGCGGGCATACCGTACCTTCAAAAGGAATCTCCAAGGCCGGTCGCGCCAGGGGTATTATATCCATTCTTTGCGGAGCATGCCAGCTGTAAATATCATCGTCGCCCTTCCCACCAACTCTGTTGGAGGAAAGGTATCCGCTTCCATCTTCCCGGCTCACAAAATAAAAATCGTCTCCGGACGTGTTCACAGGATATCGCATGTTTTCCGGAGTTGTCCACTGTGCCTTGCTGCCATTAGATTTGAAGATATCGAAACCGCCCATACCAACAAAGCCTTTGCTTGAATAATAGAGATTTCCATCAGCTCCTATAGTAGGAAATTCTTCTTCATCTGTTGTGTTAATGGTTGGGCCGCAATTCCGTGGCGTTCCCCAGGAACCATCTGCCTGTCGTTCACTATACCAGATATCGGTGGCCCCTTGTCCACCGGGCATGTCTGAGGCAAAATACAAGATGTTGCCATCTTTGCTTAAAGCAGCATGCCCCACTGAATATTCGCCTGGCTTATTATAGGCAAATGCCGTTGGCTGTGCCCATTTCCCGTTACTATCTTTCTTACTGATATACAATTCCAAACGTCTGTTACCCGATATCGTCACCTTTTCTATTCTTTCCTTCACTGTAGCAATGCGGCGATCTGGTTCTGTTACAGTAAACCAGGCCGTCTGGTATCCATTATCAAATGCTACAGGGCCAACGTGGTACCGGTACTGGTTAAACACGGAAGAAAGATCGCTCAGGTAAACATTTCCATACTTACTGCCATCTGCGAGATACAATTTATAATAGGGGTCATTTGTACGGCCATAGTTGTTCTTATTCACCTTACTGCCGGGAGCCAGTTGATTCCGAAACAAGGAATCTGACATAAATACAATACCATTGGGGTACCAGGTAGCGCCCCAGTCAGACTTTGCTGTATTGAGCCTGGCCATATTCCGGATATCATCCCTGGTTGGTTGCTGCATCCATTGAACAGCGGCATCACAACCGGCAATCTTATTTTCTACCTGGTGGACCTGGTTGGTCTTCCGGGCATATTGCTGAAAGACTGTTTTGGCAGCATCATATTTGCCTAGGCTTTTCAGCATATCTCCATAATACAATTCATCGACGGGGTCAGCACCCGGCATTGCTACCAATTTTCCGTACCACTCGGCTGCATTGGCATAGTCATTTATTTGCCGGTAACAATCAGCCAAACGCTCCAGGTTTTTTATACTGACCTTCTTCTTTTTTGCCATTCTCTTATAGAGATTAGCTGCTTTTGCATAATCTTGCTGCAGGTAATATATGGTTGCCTGTTGCGCTACAGATCTTTGTTCCTGGGCGCATACACACTGGGCCAGCAAACAGCAAAATATAATCCCAACCGTTTTCATCATGTGGTTATTAACTAAGTGAAAAGCTTTCATGGTGATCAGAAATATCTTGGACTGAGTATACGTGTTCTTTTCCCAGGGAAGGTAATACCCAGGGATATTTCATGTGACCCGCTCTGGGCAGAAGCCAGCTTACTGATCGTAAGATCATAGGCATACCCAATCCGGAACCGGTCGTTAGCATAAAATTCAACCACCGCGCTGGCAGCATCGAGCGGGTCAAGGTATGAAGGCAGATTTGACTTGTTCCACAAACGCACACCTGTTCTGTAAGAGCCTCCTACCCACAGTTTTTCTGCGATCAGTAAAAATGCCGTCAGATCCACATTAGTAGGGCCTTTGAAATCCTCCTTTATCAAAATTGAAGGTTTGAGTTTGAAGCCCTCCCCCAGATCAAACACTGTTCCTGTTGTAAGATACAGGTGTTGTGTTTTGCGGATCGTTTTGTATTGATACCCTTTCCAATAATACCGGGTAGGGTCCGTATACAATGAAAACAGGTCCATGACTGATGCACTCGCATAAAACCTGGGGGTAAAATAATAAATCCCGAAGCGCGCATCCGGAATAAGCGTTGACACCCTGGCAGCCGGGATGGCGGGATCTCCGTCATCGTTGAATTGCAGCGTAGTTCCATCGATAGAATACTGTGTAGCCCCCGCGCCTATGCCAAAACATAAACGCCTGGTACCATCTTCATCCAACGGAATACGGTAAGAATACATTCCGTAAAATGCAGTAGCATCCTGCGGCCCCAGCTTATCGTATGTTACCTGCAGCCCTAACCCCACTCTTTCGTCTTTTGATTTAACTACTCCATCCAGCGAAACAGCTGCAGTGACCGGCGCCCCGGGAAAGCCAACCCATTGCTTTCTGTAAATAGTATTCAGATAGAGATCTTCCTTATAGCCCGCGTAAGCAGGATTTACACTCAACATGTTAAACACATATTGACTAAACTGCAGATTCTGTTGCCCTCTTGCCAAAGCAGGAAAAAGCATTAATCCTCCTATACACTTTAACAACACCCGGTTCCATCTTGATATATTATACATAACAATTCTTTTTTCGTTTACGTAATTATCTCAATAATTCTATCCAGCCTTTATATACACGTTCTCCTTCCGGTGTTCTCAGTTTCAATATATAGTAGTAGGTGCCCTCATTCAAACCATTTCCATCCCATTTGTTATCATAGTCCTTGCTCTGGTATACCATATTACCCCACCTGTTATAAATGAACAAACCGCTACCAGGATATTTGCCTAATCCCAGGATCACAAAGCGATCGTTCTTACCATCTCCATTCGGGGTAATAACATTTGGAATAAATATTTCATCACTTGCAGTTATCGTTACTACCGATGTATTGGAACCTGGCGCCGGATCATTTTCGTTGCCCTGTATAGTTGCCGTATTCTGGATACTACCGCCGCTTATTATCTGCACGGTATAAGTCAGTGTAAGCGCATCTGTGGTGCTCACATCCCCGATGGTCCATATAATACTGCGACTTGCCGGGTCATAGTGCACCTCTCCTTTCGTTACTACTATATCGACAGGCACTCCCAATGCAACTGGCAGCACATCAGTAACAACAACACCAGTGGCGGCATTTGGCCCATGATTACTTACTTCGATCTTATATCCGATACGTTTTGCAATAACATACGGCTGTGGCGTAACTACTGTCTTATTGACTACCAGGTCGGCCGATCTCACTGAATTGATATCCACCTTAGCAGTGTCCGGTATCGACGTTGCAGGCGGCCCGGTAATGATAGCAGTATTGCCGATGGCTCCCTGATCAAGCAATACCATCTCGTATGTGAGGGTGGTGCTTTGTCCGCCCGTTAATGAATCTATTGACCAGGTGGCTGTATGTGATGCAGCGTTATAACTTACTGTTCCAAGACCTGGCTTGCCAAACACCGGTGTTGGCAGGTGATCACCTGTAAGCACATCCGTTACTACCACATCTTTAACAGTAACAGCACCACCGTTACTAGCGGTCAATGTATACGTTACCTTATCGCCTGCTTTGTATGGTCCTGGCGTTACTGTTTTAGTGATATGCAGCTGGGGTTTTGCTACCACTGTTGTGATAACCGGAGGCGTAGTATTATTGTCCGGTACATTATCTGTCACTCCTGAAGGAGGAGTCAAGGTGGCTGTATTACTCAATGCACCGATGGTGGCCGCCGTACCAGAGATAAGGATACTCACGCTGCCGTTGGCAGGCAACATAGCAATCGTGCCGGTCACATTATTACCGCTTGCACTGACCACAGTACCTGCCGCGCCGTTTGACTGGCTTTGAACTGTGGCAGTTACTCCTGTCACGCCTGCAGGCACTGCATCGCTGAAGGTAGCGCCGCTTACACCAGACGGACCGGCATTGGTTATTATTACCACATAGCTGATAGCGCTTCCCTGCACTAGTGTAGCCGGTCCTGTTTTGGTAATTTGCAGGTCTGCTACTTTACTTACCGTTGTTATAACAGGCGGTGTAACAACTGCCGGTTGACCAGGAACGTTAGCTGTAGCGGTATTTACCAGTTGTCCGCCATAGTCGGCAGGAACTGTTCCGGTCACTGTTATCAGGATGCGATTGCCGGTACCCGCGCCAATATTGGCGGTTACGCTGATATTATTACCGGCGCCACTGTTGCCGGCTGTAACGTTACCGCTGCCAACAACGGAAGTTGTCCAGCTAACATTTTTCAATGCAACAGGCACCGTATCAATGATAACAACAGCTGTGGCATCACTCGGGCCACTATTCCCGGCTGTAATCTGGTATATCACCTGGTCGCCTGTGCGGACAATGGTCGGTCCTGTTTTCTGCAGGGTTACGCCTGGCTGCTGTACAATCTTCGTTATCACCATACTGCTATCAGGCGTAGTTGTCACCACTGTAGATGGCACTTTTATATGGGCCGTATTGGTAACAGTAGTTGCAGTGGTTTGCTGTAAAGTTCCGGTAATAGTGATACGCAACTGACTACCACTGGTGGCGGCCGCCTCTATGCTGATATTATTACCCGTACCATTGGCCGGACCGGTAAATATAACGTTACCGGATACACGCACCGCCTGCCAGCTTTTAACGGTAATGAGCGATGGTACAACATCAGTGACTATCAAGGTATCAAGATCAGATGGACCATTATTGGTTACATCTACGGTGTAGGTGATATCACTGCCTGCCGCCAGTTGGGCCGGTCCACTCTTGGCTATCAGTACATTGGCTTTACGTTGCACATTCGTCACTGTTGTATCTGTAGTTATCTGTGGATTACCAGGAGCAGATACTTTAGCCACGTTCTTCACCTTGCCGCTGAAATTCGGATCCAGTTTTCCATGAACGGTCACAACGATTTCATTACCTGCACCTGCCGCTATATTACCTGTTACCATTACCGCCGTACCTGAACCAGCAGCGCCCGCAGTAACTGTAGCATTTCCGGAGGCCGTCGCTGTCCAGGTGACGTCATTAATACCTGCCGGCACATTATCAGTAATCACTGCACCTGTTGCTTCACTTGGCCCGGCGTTCGTCACTGTTACAACATATGTTACAGCATCCCCGGCCTGGGCAGCAGATGGAGCAGCTTTAGTGATATGCAGTTCTGGATGATTGGTAACCTGGGTTATTACAGGTGTACTGTTAACCGGTGCTCCACCTGGAGGTACAGCAGTGGCTGTATTTGTAATAGCGCCTGTAAACGTTGGATCAACTACGCCATTGATGGTAATAGTTATTTCATTTCCGGCGCCGGCAGGGATATTAGCCTGTAGTTGTATATCATTACCACTGCCGCTGTTGCTGCCGGTAATGGTAGTATTAGTACCCGTTGCCACCGCGGTCCAGGTGACATTTTGTACCTGTACAGGCACCAGATCAGTGATATTTGTATTGATGGCATCAGACGGACCTGCATTCGTGACCACAACAGTGTAAACAATGGCTTGTCCTGCAATCACACCTGACGGTCCGTTCTTAACCACACTCAATCCCTGTTTATTACTGATGGTTGTATTTACAGAACTGCTAGCAGGCGTTCCACCCGGCAATATAGCTGAAGCCGTATTGGTTATTACTCCTGTGGAAGAGGAAGCAACGATACCTGTAACAGTAATACTGATCTTGTTACCAGTACCCGCCTTTATATTTCCGGTTAAACTGATGTTATTACCTGTACCACTATTTTGGCTCACACTGGTACCGGCACCTGTAGCTATAGCTGTCCATGTTACTTGTTTTATCTGTGAAGGCACAACGTCAGTGATGCTGATATTGCCGGCATCGGAAGGCCCGTTGTTAACAATATCTATGGTGTAGATAACCGGCGCACCTGCGAAAACAGTAGCCGGGCCGCTCTTGGTAATCTGTAATGCTGCCTGGTTCACCACGTTGGTGTTTACCGGCGGTCCGGTAACTGTAGCGCCTCCATTTGGCGTAGCCGTAGCTGTATTCACCAGCGTGCCACTGAATGAAGGGTTCAAGGTACCGGTCACGCTGATCACAATCTTGTTATCCGTTCCGGCCGGCAGGTTACCTGTAATATGAACAGTATTACCACTGCCGGCGCCACCGGTCAGCACGGCTCCACTGCCAGCTGAAGTAGCTGTCCAGCTTACATTCTGCACAGCAGCGGGCACTACATCATCAATGCTCAGGTTCGTGGCATCTGAAGGACCGTTATTGATCACCGTGATACTGTATGTTATCTGGTTGCCCGCCGCAACAGCAGCAGGACCGCTCTTAATTACCTGCAACCCGGTTTGATTATTGACAATTGTAGATACCGTACTGGTAGCCGGGGTAGGATCAACAACTCCTGCCGGCGGTGTAGCGGTGGCTGTATTGGTCAATGTACCGGTAAATGCAGCATCTACCGTACCAATCACTGTAACAACTACTTTACCTGTACCTGCTGGTATACCAGCAGTAATATTGATGGTACTGCCCGTGCCGGATGCCGTATTTACCGTGGCTCCGCCGGATACGGCAGCATTCCAGTTCACATTACTGATATTTGCCGGTATATTATCTGCAATGGCGGCACCGGTAACATCAGCAGGACCAGCGTTCGTTACTTCAAAGGTATAGCTGATCTGTTGTCCTGCATTGATATTGGCCGGACCTGTTTTGATAATATTAAGATCAGTTGACTCGTTGACAGATGTAGTAAATGAACTTGTTTTAATAGATCCTGATGTAGCCGTTGCTGTATTTGTAATAGAAGAACCAGCTGCCGGAGAGATAGTGCCGGCAATGGTAATCAGTATCTGGCCCGGACCATCCGTAGTACCTTCGATCGCAGCCTGCAGATTAATATTATTACCACTTCCGCTTGTTGCACTCACAGTAGTACCACCATTACCAGTAGCAGTGGCTGTCCATGTCACATCAGTGATCACCGCCGGCACCAGATCTGTAATATTTACAGATGTAATATTGGAAGTGCCGGTGTTGCTAACAGTCACCTTATACACAATCTTATCCCCCACATTAGCTTCTGCAGGGCCACTCTTACTGATCTGTAGTCCTACATCTGTATTGATGTTCGTATTAATAGTGCTGGTATTGGTTCCCGGTACTGTTTCTGTAATACCTGCGGGCGGTATTACAGTAGCTGTATTACTGATGGTACCCGGCGTAGCGCCTGCATTTACAACGCCATTAATATTTACCGTTATACTATTACCCGCACCAGCCGGAAGATTACCTGTAACAGTCAGGTTATTACCGGCAAGACCGGTAGTAAGCACCTGGGCTGTACCACTCGCAGTAGCTGTAAACGTGATATTGGTTATCTGGGCTGGTATTGCATCCTGTATTACGGCTCCCGGCACATCTGAAGGGCCGTTATTGGTAATAAGCAGCTGGTAACTGATTGGCTGACCAGCAGCCTTATCAGCCGGGCCTGTCTTAATAATAACCAGGTCAGCTTTCCTGTCTACAGAAGTAGTTACCGTGCTGGTGGCAGGTGTTGGATCAGTGGCGCCCGGCGGAGGTGTGGCGGTAGCTGTATTTTTCAGCGTTGTCACTGTTGTAGCAGGATCTACTTTACCGTTTACAACAATAGTAACATTGTTTCCCGTGCCTGCCGGTATACTGGCGGTGATATCCACATTACCGGTTCCGGTGGCAGCACTTACAGAAGTGCCAGTTCCGTCAGCGGTGGCAGTCCAGGTGACATTTTGCAAACCTGCAGGAATTATATCAGCAATATGACTGCCTACAGCGTTAGCCGGGCCTGCATTGGTAACTACAATGGTATAAGTCACATTCTGACCGGCAGTCACCTGCTGAGGACCGCTCTTTACAATATTGAGGTCGGTTATGTTATTCACCTGCGTAGTAACGGTGCTAACAGATGGTGTTTTGCCCGGTACTGTAGCAGTAGCGCTATTTGCAATGGATGCCGATATATAAGCTGGATCAACTACAGCGCTTATAGTAAATGTAATTTTATTGGCAGCACCGGCAGGTATATTACCCGTTACCGCAATATTGCCATTTCCGGAAGCAGCGCTTACGGTAGTACCTGCCCCTGTAACAGCCGCTGTCCACGAAACCTGCTGTAAACCGGCTGGTAAATTATCGCTGATGGCAACATTAGTGGCATTGGACGGCCCGCTGTTGGTAACGTCGAGTGTATATACAACAGGCTGTCCTGCTGAGATAATAGCCGGTCCGCTCTTCACTATTGCCACATCAGGATCATTGGTAACATCTGTTGCCTTAGAAGCCGATGCCGGTGTTTTACCGGTTATGCCGGCCGTTGCTGTATTGGTGAGTGTTCCAGAGAAAGACGAATCCACCGTACCATGAATAGTGATACTGATATTATTAGCAGCTCCCGCAGGAATGTTGCCGGTGATGTTGATATTACCGGTTCCGGCAGACGCGCTGACACTGGTGCCTGTACCGTTGACTGTCGCTGTCCACGTGGCATACAAGAGGTTTAAAGGAAGAACGTCTGTAATGACGACGCCGGTAGCATCAGATGGTCCGGTGTTGGTTACCAGTAACTGATAAGTGATCTGCGTTCCGGCACTGGTCTTATCCGGCCCTGTTTTAACAATATGCAAAACAGGGTCGTTGGTTATAGTTGTAGTAACTGTATCACTTGATGCTGTTGGTTTACCGGGTACTGTTATCTGCGAGAAGTTACTCAGCGCGGCTCCGGTATATGCCGGATCTACTTGTCCTTTAACAGTAATGGTTATACTATTTCCGGCACCGGCGGGTATATTCCCGGTAATGTTAACATTTCCGGCACCATTAACAGTATTTACGGTTGTACCAGTTCCCGCAGTAACAGTGCTCCATGTTGGATTCAGTATACCGGCAGGAATAACATCCGCAATCATTGCGCCAACGGCATCCGATGGTCCATTGTTGGTAACGGTAATGGTATAAGTGATATTCTGCCCTGCGCTCAGGGTAGGCGGACCGCTCTTGGTGATCTGCACATTGGGATCGTTGGTAATGTTGGTGGTGATATTAGTAGTAACTGGCGGTTTACCAGGAAGCGTAGCAGCAGCTTTATTAACAATACTACCGCTAAACGCAGGATCTACTATTCCTGTAACGGTAATGGTGATTTTATTAGCAGCGCCCGCCGGGATATTACCGGTAATATTCACATTTCCGCTACCTGACTGTATATTGGATGTAGTGCCGTTACCGCTGGTGGCAACTGTCCATTTTGCTCCTAAAATACCAGATGGTATGGAATCTGTAACCACTACTCCCACTGCATCTGAGGGCCCGTTATTACCCACAACAATCGTATAGGCAATGCCGTTACCCCCACTTGCAGATGATGGTCCGCTTTTACTGATTGTTACATCTGGAGTATTAGCAACTACCGTAGTAACAGGTTGGCTTGGTACAGTAGGACCATCCGGTTGTTCAGCAGTAGCTGTATTGGTGATACTACCCGCAAAGGCCGGATCTATCTTACCACTCACCATAATAGTGATACTGTTTCCTGCACCTCCGGCTATGTTACCGGTAACTGACAATGTATCGTTGCTGATCGTTGCGTTGGCAATGCTGGCCTTTCCGGACGCAGAGGAAGCGCTGATAACAGGATTCAGGATATGGCTATCCAGCGCATCTGTTATCTGTACACCTGTTACATCACTCGGACCAGCATTGGTCAGTACCAGAGTATAAGTGATGTTCTGTCCCGCACTAAGTGTGGCCGGACCACTCTTTGTCAATTGCAGTGAAGTCTTCCTGCTAACAACAGTAGTTACCGTATTTGACGGCTGTGAAGGTTTACCGGCGGGTGTCACGGTAGCAGTATTGGTTAATGTGCCTGTAATGGCAGGATCTACTTTGCCTGTTACAACTATAGTGATCTTGTTTCCAGCACCGGCAGGTATATTGGCAGTGACACTCACATTACCTGATGTACCGGTGCTACCGGCTGTTACGGCAGCTGCACCTGTTGCGATAGCCGTCCACCTGGCTCCCTGTATCTGAGCCGGAATATTATCTGTTATTACAGCACCGGCGGCATCAGAAGAGCCATTATTTATCACTTCTACCGTATAAGTAATGCTATCTCCGGCATTAAGTGTTGCAGGACCATTCTTGATAATTACCAGTGCCGGATCATTGGTAATATTGGTAGTTACCTGGCTGCTTACAGGCGTACCACCGGCTGGTGTAGCAGTGGCGCTGTTAGTAATAGTACCGGCAGGTGTAGCGGATGGTATTCTTCCCCTGATAGCAATAGTAACTCCATTACCGCTGCCAGCAGGTAAGCTGGTTGCAATATTGATATTACCGGTACCATTCAACGGGCTTCCGCCGATAATGCTGGCTGTACCGGTAGCAGTAGCTGTCCAGCTCACGCCTGTTAGCGTTGCCGGAATGTTATCCTGGATATTGGTATTCGGAGCATCACTTGGACCGGCATTTGTTACCTGTATGGTATACATGATAGTATCGCCTGCAGATACGGTTCCACTTGCCGGACCGGTTTTCACAATATTAACACCTGTCTGGTTTTTAACAGTTGTACTAACCGTATTAGATGGTATTGGTGTAGTACTTCCTGGAGGCGTAACACTTGCAGTATTTAAAATAGTGCCGGTAGCGGAAGATTTAATAGTTCCATTAACTGTAATAGTAATAGTATTTCCACTACCTGCAGGAAGATTACCTGTAAGATTAATATTGCCACTTCCACTGGCAGCGCTTACTGTGGCAGTTCCCTGTACGCTGGCTGTCCAGGTAGCATCGGCGATCTGTGTAGAAATGGTGTCTTTCAATATTACACCAATGGCATCAGACGGTCCGCTATTAACATAGGTAATAGTATAGCTGATAGCTGTTCCTGCCGGAGCATCTGGCGTACCTGTTTTTGTTGCTTTAAGATTGAATTGCGGACTATAGGTATCCGTATCAGTAGCGGTATTATTAGTAGGATTGTTATCTGTATAGCCAGTGGGCGGCGTAACAGCAGCGGTATTTGAAAGATTACCGGTAAATCCTGCCGGCACTTTTAATGTAAGCATATAAGTTATGCTTCCACCAGCAGGTATATTTACCAGTTGATTAATAGCGCCTGTACCATTGGGCGCCGGCACCGTTGCCCCATTAAGCGTGCTTGCGCTCCATGTTGCCGTAGTGATGCCAGCAGGTAACGTGTCACTAACAGTTGCCCCGGTTACAGCTGAAGGACCATTATTGCTCACAACGATTGTATACACCACGTTTGTTCCCGGGGTATACGTAGCCGAACCATCTGTTTTGGTAATAGACAGATCTGCAACACGACTGATCAGGGTGGTATCCTTAGCTGTTGGCGGCGTTGGATCGGTGGTGCCCGGAGGTGGCGTAGCCGTAACAGCATTTATCAATGCTGTTCCACTTACGCCCGCACTCACGGTACCGGCAATCGTCAGGGTGGCACTTTGACCGGAGGCCAATGTCAACCCTGTCCACGCCCCGCTTCCACTGGTATAGGTACCTACAGATGGTGCATAGCTGCTGGCGGTAAATCCGGCTGGTAAGTTATCCGTTACCGTTACAACATCGGCTGGTAATAATATAGCAGGGCCATTGTTGGTCAACGTAATCGTATAAGTCAGCGCCTGGCCGGCTACAGCTGGTTTTGGAGTCGCCGTTTTGGCCAGATTCAGGTCCATAACACGGCTTACCAGTGTAGTGTCTTTTGCTGTAGGTGGCGTTGGATCGGTGATACCAGTCGGTGGTGTCAGCGTCACAGTGTTAATCAGGCTGGTGCCGGTATAACTATTGCTGACGGTGCCAGTAATAGTCAGCGTAGCAGAGCCGCCAGCGGCCAGCGACAAGCCGGTCCACGCTCCGGTAGCAATGTTATAAGTACCGGCAGATGGAGCGTAGTTATTAGCCGTAAAGCCGGATGGCAAATTATCTGTAAGCGTCAATGTATCGCCGGGCAGCATACTGCTCGGACCACTATTAGTTAAGGTAATGGTATAAGTCAGCGTCTGGCCCACTACCACTGGTTTGGGACTCGACGTCTTAGTCAGCCCGTAATCAATCACACGGTTAATCGTGGTTGTTTGATGTGCCGTATCATTCAATAAGTTTGGATCGCTAATCGTTGGCGGGGTGGTTACAATAGCGGTATTGTTCAGCCTACCGGTAGCATTAGCCGCTACGGTACCTGCAATAGTGATAGTGGCGCTCTGACCGGATGCAAGGGTCAGGCCTGTCCAGATACCATTGCTGCTGGTATAAGTACCCGCTGATGGCGTATAGCTATTAGCGGTATAACCGGTAGGTAGGTTATCTGTTACGGTGATGCTATCCGATGCATTTATAACAGATGGACCGTTATTGGTAATGGTAAGCGTATAAGTCAGTGACTGACCGGCAATAACCGGATTCGGATTAGCTGTTTTAGTGATAGCCAGATCTGCTTTACGACTGATCTGGGTGGTATCCTTAGCTGTTGGCGGCGTTGGATCGGTAGTGCCCGGAGGTGGCGTAGCCGTAACCGTATTTATCAGTGCTCCACTTGCACTTGCGCTCACAGTGCCCGCAACCGTCAGCGTGGCGCTTTGACCGGTATCCAGCGTTAACCCTGTCCAGGCACCAGTTCCACTGGTATAGCTACCCGCAGATGGCATATAGCTGCTGGCGGTAAATCCGGCTGGTAAATTATCCGTTACCGTTACAATATCGGCCGGTAACAACTTAGCAGGGCCATTATTGGTCAGCGTGATGGTATAAGTCAATGCCTGGCCGGCTACGGCTGGTTTTGGAGTCGCCGTTTTGGCCAGGTTAAGGTCCATGACACGGCTTACCGGTGTCGTGTCTTTAGCTGTAGGTGGCGTTGGATCGGTGGTACCTGTCGGCGGGATCAGCGTCACACTGTTAATCAAACTGGTGCCGGTATAACTGTTGCTGACCGTACCTGTAATAGTCAGTGTAGCGGAGCCACCGGTGGCCAGCGACAAGCCGGTCCATGTCCCGGTAGCACTGTTATAAGTACCTGCGGATGGAGCGTAGTTATTAGCGGTAAAGCCGGATGGCAGGTTTTCCGCGAGCTTCAATGTATCCCCCGGCAGCATGCTGCTCGGGCCATTATTCGTTAACGTAATGGTATAAGTCAGTGCCTGACCTGCTACTACTGGTTTTGGGCTCGCTGTCTTAGTTAGCCCATAATCAAGCACACGGTTAATAGTGGTCGTTTGACGGGCCGTATCATTTGATAAGTTCGGGTCCGTAACAGTTGGCGGATTAGTTACAATAGCGGTATTATTCAGGCTACCGGTAGCATTAGCCGCTACGGTACCTGCAATAGTGATAGTGGCGTTCTGACCGGATGCAAGGGTCAGTCCTGTCCAGATGCTATTGCCGCTGGTATAGGTACCTGCAGATGCAGTATAACTATTAGCTGTATACCCGACAGGCAGGTTATCTGTAACCGTAATGCTATCCTGCGCCCTCATAGCAAAAGGCCCGTTATTGGTAACGGTAAGCGTATAGGTCAGTGACTGACCGGCAATAACCGGATTGGGATTAGCCGTTTTAGTGATAGACAAATCATAGGCCGGTTGTATGATCAGGCTATAGTCTTCCACTTCCCCATCCATCGCAGCACCAACAGTACTTGTTGCTGTCAACGGATCGGTGGTCAAACGGAAACGCACATATGTAATCCCTGCTCCTGTGATTAAGGTATTAACATTATTCCAGGTAAGTGTGGCAGTGATTTCATTGTTGGCGACCGTAGTGCCAGTTGCTTCTCCCGGATCAAAAGTACCATTACGGTTAAAGTCGATCCACCCTTCCAGGTTGGCCACCGCACCGGTAGTATTGGTAACAGGAAAAGTAAGTGTATAAGTGGTTGTCGCAGCTGTAAGTACAGGTAATGGCGCCGTCAGGCCATCGTCATTCGGATCACCATTGGGAACATTCGCGTCAGCGCCGGCAGCTACCGCAAGCGCCTCCGGTTTACCTGCAACTGTAGCCCCTATTTTCAATCTGGGGTTAACAAGATGTGCTGGCCCATTAGATGTAGATAAAGTGACGTAGCTATTCGGTGCATCTCCTAAATCTGCATCAGCTACGGCTACTATGCCATTAAATTCCGAGGTATTATTACCGGCATCGGTGGCTGTTGCCGTCAACAAACTACCCTGTGCCACCCCACTAAGGGTTGACAATGGAATAGTAAATTGAAACCGGTTAGCAGTACGAGCTCCTATTGTACCACTACCGTCATCCATATACGTGCCGGTAGCAGCATCCTGATCTGTAATACCCACTACCGTTCCTCCTTCCTGAAATGTGGCCAGATACCTGCGCCCTTCACCAAATCCCAGGAGGTTGGTAAATGCGGCTGGCAGCGGATTGGGGCTTAATGGAGGTGTAGGAGTAAAGCTGGCATCCCTGTCGGCCAGAAACAGCTCAATAGTGGCTCCCGGGGTGGAATAACCTTTTATTACCAGGCTATTTCCAATAATTACCGCGCCGGTAACGACCGGAAAATTAAGCAACGCATTAGGACCTGTAGTGGAGCTTCCATTGGGGGTAACAATATCCGGAGCACTACCTGCAGGCCGCAAATCAATTCCAAGACCTACATTGGCATAAGTACTGTTCTGCATTATTTTATTGCCCAGAGCGGTAGCATTACCTCCTATTACAATGCCGGAGGCTCCACCAGCGGTAACAATATTCTTAGTAATGACACTGTTCGTGGTATTATTAAACTGGATATTATCTTTTTCCGTTGCAATTGTACCTGCAGCTCCATTTCCGGAAAAAGTATTATTAGTTACTGTAGTACCGGCGCCTATAGCCACTTTCAGCCCTTCATTCAGGCTACTTTGTACACTGTTGCCGGTAATACTGAGACCCTGAAGATCAGTTGATACCGTTCCGCTGGTCATTTCAATACCGATACCGGAAGGTTGTACCGAAGCCGGTGCTCCGTTTCCATTATTCAATATTTCATTACCGGAAATAGTGAGACCATTGATTGCTGCCCTTTGCCGGATACCCTCAAAGTCGGCACGAATAATATAATTATTGGTGATATTCCCGGCGTTTCCACTAATAGAAATATTGGTGCCCGGATCGCTTCCGGCAACTTCTGTATTGGTTGAAACAGCTGCGCCTCCGATAATATTCTCGGTGATCAGGTTATTGTTACCAGTACTAAGGATATTGGCTCCTGCATTGGTATTGTTACCAAACCGGTTGATGGCGATATTTCGGACAATCTCATTATTGCCGCTCAAATTCAACCCGCTTGTAGCAGTACCAGCGGCGCCATTCCAACGTATTTCCACCTCTGGCTGCTGTACTCCAGGCAACGATATCTGGTCAACTCCCACCTTAGTTCCCGGGTTCCCCGCCACACCTGGTTGTGTGTTACCGATATTAGCAGTTTGGGTACGGCCATCAATACTGGTGTTAGCGTCTGTAACAGCGGGCAATAAGGTGGTAAGGTTAATAATTGCAGTGGCGCCACCTCCGGCAGCCGTTAACTGATTAGGCTTGTTAATCCCGGGGTGCGCGTTACCATCCGGAATCATGAAAATACTGGTTTCCACACCAGGCGCAGGTGTAAAGATACTGTTAGCAGCCTGGCTCAACCCTGTATTGGTTAATATATTGCTGTTACTGATAAATTGCTGTAACGAACCTTGCCCGGTATTATTCGTATTAACGATAGTAGAGAAGTTGAAACCAAAATCAATCCCGGTGATACTGGAAGTCCCAATGGTAGCCTGCGATATAGATTGGGCAGCCCCGCTTACGCCCCCACTCAGTACAAAAGTGCTTGTATTCAAAGTAGTAGTGCCGATCGTTCCTGTACCCGGATCTGCTGTAGCCGGGTTTCTACCACCCACTTCATCCACTACATTATTCTGGGTAGATGTTACCACCCTTTCAGATCTGAATGTTTGCACTCCCAACTCTGTTCCGTTACTGCCTGGCCGGGTAGACTTCACGGTATTATTTACAATTCTGATGTAAAAAACGCCATTTCCGCTTACACCTAAGGCGTAGGTACCATCAGCCAGCGTGTTGGTAAAGCTCTCCATGTTACCCGCGGCGTTATATACTTCCACCCTGGCATTAGGAATCCCAACGGTTCCTGCGGTACCAAATATCCTGCCTGCACCACCCCCATAGTTAACGTCTTCAAATACACGCCCGGCGATCTTAAATGAATTGGAGCCAAGGTCCCCATAACTGATAGAAAGCGGGCCATTCAGCACCGTAACAGATGAAGCCGGAATACTACTATTACCGGACCAGGAAGTGGTTCCGGAAAATTCACCCGCGTTTATTTTTACAATATAACTGCTGCTGCTAGCTGTGGCAAGCACATTACCCTGTAAATCAAATCCTATCCCCGAGAAGTTGGTGTACGAGGCCGGTGAGACCACCGGCACCGATTTGTACCCCAATATATTACCTGTAGCAGGTGAAATTTCCCAGATAGAAGGTATATTTGATATTGTTCCGCTTACAAACAATCTCCCCGCTGGGCTGAAATCAATATCTCCCCCTCCCACCGGAAGGTCGGTAACACCGGCAGGAGCAGGTATCATATTGGTTGAAACCACTGCCGCCGTTGCTTTATTGATGTTGACCATGTACGGCCTACCAGGCAAGCTCGTACCATTATAGTTCGAAATTGTGAAAAGCGAGCCGGATGTAGTAAAAGCCAGCTTTCCGAGCACCAGATTTCTTACTACATTGTTTGCATCATTAAATGTAGCGCTTATAGTTCCCACTGTTGAAAGTGTTCCACCCGTAGCCGGCGGCGGGTTAGGTACAAACTTTAGCAACCTGGCTCCGGTCACCTGGTTATCTGTAAAGTAGATGTCTCCATTCAGATCCACTGCCAACGCCGAAGCTGCACTGACGGTGCCTGGCGCAAAGGTATAGATAGGAGTAAGGACCCCTGTAGCGTTGTCTATACGTACAATATTCGTGGTACTATAGGAATAAGAAACGCCATATCCCTGCGCATATACGCTTTGCGCACTACTGATACAAAACAATATTATTCCCGATAGAATTACCAGGTATCTCGATATGTTTTTCTTACAATATTGCCACATGGGTCTAACACGATAATAGACATAAGGATTCCTAAGCGTAGAACTTTTACTCATACACCTGATTTAATAACAGCAGTTTTTATTAAACAATAGTTCGGCAAAAAATTAAGCAGCCATAGCTCCGATATTAAGGCACCTTATTGAACAGGTTTCGATGCTACGCATGGAGAAAGTAATATGCTCGTTATCCGGCAAGCCGGGCCAACGGGTAAATTTCATTAGTGATACAGTCATGAGTGATAAATTAAGATGGTTACTAATGGTTATATCATTTGATCTGGCTGACGGCCTGGGACTCTTCCAGGCCCATGTGGTGTTTGGTTGTTTTGGAGATATATAGTTAAGGATTAATGTCCATATTATAGTACGGTATAAATATTGATGGGTGTTACGTCTTATTATCTATCACAATCAAACTGGCTAAATAGCTGTGCAAAAACTAATACAGATTATATATTGGATTTAAAACAAAAAAACAGCAGTCCAGTTAAGCCACAACGTTTTGTTTAAAAATCCCCTGAAAAATATTGAAAGGCGTCCCAAGGCAGCTGCATTATCTCAGCAATTTTTCTTACAGCTCATACTGCTTGTAGTGTTTCGACAAAATTAGCAACTTAGTATCAAAGTGATATATACGGCTATAGATTATAGCAATAATTTGCTATGTTATTTAAAAAAACAGCATAAAATTATTATTCTTACACGAGCAAACACACCTATACTGCAAGCTGTTTTGCTTTTCGTATGACTATTTTCCCTGTTCCTACGGGAACGTCTAAACGATTAAAAAATCACGACAAAATATATTTTTTTTCAGGAGACGAATTGCCCAAATATGGCAAGTCCAGATTGTACCCTGATTTTGCAGGGGATCTGGCGGAGCATTGTGGCAGGGTGTTGTATGCTAAAAGTATAATTAATTTGTGATAGCTGTAATAGCCATAATACCCAATACAGGGTTACAAAACATAGTAAAGCAACATACAGGTGCAACTGGCAATATTTTGTCTGCTAGTGCAACATTAATGAGCGCCGGTATAGGATAATGCCAACGGGATAGATACAATTATCTCAGTTCCTTCAGCGTTTGAATTTATGGTTATTTTACCATTTAGATATTGAATCCTGCGGCGAATCGAATCCAGGCCTATAGTTGATTTGTTGCTGCCGGATTTCTTTCCACCTAATCCAATCCCGTCATCGCTGATCGTCAATATCAGGCTATCCTCTTCTTCATAAACCAGGATGCTTACATTTTTAGCTCTGGCATGTTTGATGATATTGGTGATAGCCTCCTGGACAATACGGAGTAATGCAATTCGTGTATCTGTATCGACGTTAACCATTGAATTATCGTCGATTAGAATGGTTTTATTGTAGCGGCTGTCGGGCAGCGCATGATCTGTTAGCAGCCTGACCTGCTTTTCAAAAGATAGCTCCTGTTGCCCGTCTGCAGCGCTGAACCATTCATGGCTTTTTCTTCTGGCTGCCTCATAAGCGTTGGTTGTCGCTAACTGCAATCTACTCAATTTATTTTTCAGGATAATATCTTCGGTATCCATTGATAGCGTTTCCAGTTGATGCCTGATGGCGGCAATGGACGAAGAAAGGCCATCGTGAAGATCCTGCCCAAGTCGTCGCTGCTCTTCCCTCACCGCCTCATGTTTGGCCTCTTCCATGGAGATAATCTGCATATTGGTAGCATTATTTAACGCTTCAATCTGCGATTTGGCTTTCCTGCTTCGATAAAGCATGATCAGGTAGATGGACAGTATAATGAAAGCTGCAGCGGATGAAATAATCACCAGCCAGGATGTTCGCTGTTTTTTAATGGCTTCTGAATGCTGGAGCTCAATCTTCGTGTTTTCGGCGTCAGTGTAGGCATATAGCAAACTATCCATTTGTGTCAGCAACAATGACTTCGCCTTTCGTTCATTTGCCAAAGATTTGGCTAGCCATGTGTAGCCTCCGTGAAAATCTCCTTGTGCAACTTGAAGTTTTGCTTTGTATTCATCAACTACCGGTTGCTGGCTTTTAAAAAAAACTGGAAGTGATGCAAGTTTATTGATATAAAGGCGGGCACTATCTGTTTTTTTTAAGGCCAGGAAGCGATCCGTTTTCAATTCAAGAAGTGTTCTTTCTATAAAGGTTGTCGTCTGTTCTTTATAGGTATTTTTTAGTGTTTGTATGCTATCAAGCAACGCCCCTGCCTTGGTTTGCCTTCCTTCAATGAGGGCAATATCATACTGCCTTAGCAGTATAAAATAGTCGTTGTAAAGCATGAATTCTTCATTAAGAGGGTATTTTCTCTTTAGTTCAGTACTAATTTGGTCGGCCACCAGTGCCGTCTGGTAAACCGCTGCCGTATCATGCATATTTATATAGGACTCGAAGGCTCCCATTAAAACGTCTATTGCATGCATTCCGTTAACATTATCAGTTTTTTTATTTCGCAACAGCTCAGGCAAGTGTTTTATATACTCTTCTTTACCCTTATAAAGAGAGATAACTTTATCATATAATTGCTGTTCCAATAAAATATGTACTTTATTCTGCTCTTCAAGCAAAGGACGTATTCTACCGTTTTTCTCTAATTCCTTAGATTCTTTTTCTGTATAATATATAGCAGCCCCAGTTTCTCCAAACATTAGTGCATTATTGCCTAATGCCAGATAGTAGTTTACACGAGGGTGTCCGTATTCTTTTTTCTTCCAGGCAATCTCCTTATACAAGCTGAGGATGTTTGCCAGTTCCTGGGTTCTGAATTCGATTCCTTCATCAAGAAACGCTCGAGTCAACGAATAGGCCTGATCCAGGTATTTGTCATCTGAAATATTACCAGCATAATATGCCTTGTTCAATTTGTCAAAATCCTCTTTTGCTTTGGTTGCCGATTGTCCAGCAGCAATTGGACGCTGGCAGATCAGAAGTAGAAAAAAAACGATAAGGAAGTACAAATTCTTTCGAGACAAACAAGATTGGGTTGTCATCATAAGGATTGAATAAATATTTTACCGGTCTGTTTAGATTAGTTCCTGTTTGCGCGCATATGACAACAATGCCGTAATGGAATTGACATTCACTTTTGTCATCATATTACGTCTATGCGCTACAATGGTATGTTTACTAAGGTATGTTCGTTCTGCCGTTTGAGCAATAGATAATCCATGTGCAAAATGTTGCAAAATCTCTACTTCCCTCGCCGAAAACGGTGTCATGCTTTTTAAATTTGAATTCGAGTTAATTTCAGCTATCACCGGGCAGATATATTGTTCGCCACGGCTTACTGTAGCCAGGCATTCAAGAATCGCATCAAATCCTGATGATTTACTAATAAGCCCGTGGGGACTATAGCTGAGAATATTAGTGATGGCTGTTGGACTGGCTACAGAACTTACTACAATAATAATAACGTGTTTATTTAATCGTCTGGCCACATTGATAAGCGGGAGCCCATTTTGATTTTTCAAATAATAATCCAGGAATAGATAAATGTGAGTCCTGGAATGTTTAATCAGGAATTTAGTTAATTCCTGCTCCTCGCCGAGCGTATGTACTGAACGAAAAATTTCCAGCCGTTCAATCAATGCCGAAAAAGAGTCTGCAAACAAAAGGTGATCATCAAATACGATTGCTATAGCCTCCTTTTTTTTCATAAGTATCTTCTATAAAAACCCGAATATAGCAAAAAAATGAGATTTGATATAGGGAAGATGAATGCAGGTATATATCGATAACTCATTAATGCTATATATAAATTACTTTAGTCCGGTAATAAATTTAAACCCCATAATGCCACCGCAACTAATAAATGTCGTTATGACATTTATATCTTTCTATAATCCAAATTTTCGTTCCGGTTTTTATGCGAAAGAAAATCCGTTCAAAGGTGCTATTGTTTCTCATGTAAAAATAGCAAAAAACTGCTATTTTTCTAACTTTCATAGCATGTTATTGTCTTAAGGTCTAGTCTTATACCCCGTTTTAAAAAGAAGTGGATAAATTTGTAGTCTTTCAGGACTCCTGTCAGGAGTATGAGCTATGTGGAAAATTGCTGTGACAAAGCATAAGATCTGTATTAGCTTGAATAGCTAATGGTCAATTTGATTGTGACAGGTCGTAAATGTAACCCAGCAGTATCTATGCTATAATGGAGATATTACCCCTCATTCATCTTTACAGTGTGTGTAAATATATGTTTACCACTAATCAATAAGTAAGATACAATTATAATAGCAAGCAATTAGCAGAATAAATAAAGTCATAAAATTTAATTTTCAGAATGCGATTAATAATTAAAAATGCCGAAACTACTTGTATTACCCATGCTTCACACCCGAGCCGACTGAATGTAGACATTGCAGGAATAGAGCCTGGAGATATCCTGCTTCAGATAAATATAGGTCAGGCCATAAGCTACTATGGTATAACAGAATTACTCGACACTATTGGTGACCAGGAAATCAGGGCTCATCTTTTAAATTCAGGAGGGTAAAACCAAATAGACGTAAAAATATAAGGTTAAGACAATTGTTCACATTATCCCATAATGATGAGAAAAAAGCAAGATACTTCAGATAGCTTCAGCAAAATGCTGGTTTCAGTATTAGTACATGACCTCAGACAACCATTTGCTACACTTCTCTCGGCTGCAGACATGATCAAATATGCAGATCACCCCTTATCCGAAGAAGAATTGTATATGATCTTTGACCATATGCGTCATACGGCATCAAAAAGTATTAAGCTGCTTGATGGACTGGTTTTCTGGATGAAATCCCAAAATAACGGTTATACCTGTCAAACACAATCCTTACCCTTACGTGATCTGATCAACAGCGCAAATGGGCTGTATATTCATGATCAGGCGAGTAAATCTATTAGTATTTCTAATACTATTCCAGAGCATCAACTGGTTCGTGCAAATAAAGAAATGCTGCAATTTATTAATAGAAATATTTTAAGTAATGCCACCAGATACTCCCCCCCGGGAGGAATCATAAATATATCATGCAGTGTTGAAGACAATCAGATTACAGTTGCCTTTGCAGATCAGGGGATAGGGATTAGGGAAGAACAGCTTGAACGGTTATTTAGTATCCAGGATACCAGGCTGTTAGACAGCCATTACCTTCAAGGCGCCGGAATTGCTTTAAGTATTTGCCAGGATATGATCTGGCAAATGGAAGGAAAATTATGGGCGGAATCTGCATACGGTCATGGAGCCACTTTTTTCTATTCAATACCGCTTCTGGCGTAGTCATGTATTCAGCCCTGTATATCCATATAATATCCGACTCCCTTTATCTTATTGCAAAAACGTACGGGAATAGAAATGGTCAGTAGCATAAGGCATGAATCGAACACCTGAAATCATTTATTTCATGGAGCCTTTACTATTAGATGAACTCACGGAATAATCTTACGATCAAAACCCAAACACCCGAAGGCCCTTGGCCTGGAAGATATTCTAATAACAACCACGGATAATCTTAATGGTTTTACTCAGACCATCCAATCGGTGTTCCCACAGTCTGCCACTCAGGTTTGTGTCGTACACCAGATACGTAACAGCTGCCGCTATGCAGTCTGGAAAGATAAAAAGGAGTTTACCTCGGACATGAAAGATGTTTATGCAGCTCCAACCAGACAAGCTGCCATGACTGCTCTTGACGTCCTGGATGTTAAATGGAGTGTAAAGTATGCATACGGTATCCAAAAGCTGGTGCGAAAACCGGGAAGACCTGACTGTCTTTTTTAACCTCCACATGGAGATCAGACAGATCATCTACACGACCAATCCCATCGAAAATCTGAACGGCAAAATTAGAAAATACACCAAAAACTGGCTATCCTTCCCTACTGACGAAGCTGTCCTTAAATCTGTATACCTGGCTTTGCGAGAAGTATCAAAAAAATGGATCATGCCCATTAGAAACCGGGGCATGGTCCTAAATCAGTTTTTAACTATTTTTCGATAAAAGAGTGAGAATCTAATCATTATTTTGATCCCCGGTTTTTACGTTTACACACTTAGTGATATAGTCCCAAAACCTGCGAACAGCGCAGGTTTTCTAAAACTTCTGTGATCCCTGTGGTACAGAAATCGAACTTTCTTCGCATTGTCTTTAAAGATTTATATAATGTTTTTAATTAATACCTTATCAATCACTACCCTTATGTACCTTAAATCATATCATGTCGCGGGGGCCAGATAGGACTCAGTAACTGTTTGAGGTAATCGAAGATCAGTCTTATATCTTCGCCATGGTTACTAACTTTATTTTCAAGTTGCTCCAGCTTCAATAAAATATCTTTGTGAGCTGAAATCATCTCCCGCATCCGATGAAATATCCGTATTATCTGAATATTTACAGCTATGGCCCTCTAACTGTTCAAAACACAGGAAAGTATGGTCACACCTTGCCCACTAAAGCAAAAGGGTGCGTAGCGAAGTCCCTTAAATTCTTCTTTAGAGGACGCAAATTGCGTCCTCCAATTCTCAAACTCTTCTTTGTCCATTATAAATATTGATGGATTGGAAGATGCAATTATACATTGCTACGCAACGTAAACAGCTTAAAATTTCCCAGGACGAACTGGCTAAAAGAGTGGGAACATCTGCGCCCATTATTGGTCGCTATGAACGTGGGGAGATCAAGCCTTCTATTGAGATGGCTAAAAAAATTGCAGATGAACTGGGCGTTACGGTTGATTACCTGATTGGCGGCTCTACCAGCATGGTACTGGATAAAAAGCTCCTTAAAAGAATGGAAGATATTGAGGCCTTGCCTGATGAGGAAAAAGAAAAAATTTATTATTTTATTGATATGGCTATTACATATAACAAAACTAAAAAAGCATATTCACGATAAAGTATCAAGCCCGTACAATTTTGCACGGGCTTGATATTTTATGATAGCCATATGGATTATCCATATAACACATTATATCTCCTCTATAATTCTTCAATTAAAAATACTTTATAAGCATATAATTCCAAAGTATCACCTGCTTCAAACTCCAAATAAAAATACCGCCTTCCATCTGCCGAGGATTCATATAATGTATTATTAATCTCAAAACGCCCTCTGTAAAAATTATTAAGTGTACTACTATCCGACGTCAATTGAAGTAGCAAATTTAATTTTGCTACTATAACATCTTTAAATTCCAGAATTAAATTCTTCGCTCCTTCAAAAAAACATCTCAAACTTTGACTGTCAGAATCATATAATATACTACGGCAATCATAGTCATTGTGTAAATCAATAATCCCATTGCTAGTTTCAAAAATCAATAAGCTTTCGAAAAGGGGGGATTCTGTCAAATCTAACATAGTATTACTTTTTCAAATTTTCTAAAAACTTTCGCACTAAACGAACATCTGCTTTACTCATAGGATCAGCATTTTTAGATACCCTTGAAATGCTTTTTACAATATTATCAACGATGTTCTTTCTGTAAGTCTGCATATGTGGTGTTGGTACACCCGCATGTTCTTTACCTGCAAGATCATACCTGATTTGAAGAGTTGGCGTTTTTATTGTTACCGAATTCTTGCCGCCATTCTGACTATCTTTAACATTTGTGGCTTGCTCTTTAACTGATGGACTTGTAGAGGCATTCTCACCAGGGCTATTCCCTCCTTCAATATATTTAATTGGACTAAAAATGTTTGTTGCACCAAAACCTATTGCCGACACTCCATGTATTGCAACAGGAACGGCTACAGCTGTTGCTCCTCCAAAACTCAGTACCTCACCACCTGCTGCTGCTACATTTTCCGCAGTACCGGTTACAATAGAACCAGCATCTCCTAACTTTGCTCCAATTTGATAGGCTATGGCATTTTTCCCGACAAGCCCTGTCGATTCCACTCCTATTCTTCCCGCTCCACCTAAATTATTAGACACATAAGCATTCGTGGCGCCCGCTGCAGCTGATACTATTTGCTGTCCAGTTTGCACAACAGCATTCCCCAACCTCTCCAAAAGCCCAGGCCCACCTTCTGCGGGCTCATCTCCTAAAAAGTCATTATACCTGATCGGGTTATCATAGTTAGAAGCATACGGCGACCATGCCTCCATATTCTCGATCTTCGGGTCTATCTGATTCCACCTGCCTATCTGTGGATCAAGGTTTCTAAATTGTGCATCATATATATCCAGATCCTCTGTAAACTCGATCCCATTATACTTTTTCTTGTTTTCTGGATAGTTACTTCCTTTTAGCGCATTAGATGATATTCCACTCATGGTGAGCCCAAATGGATAATAATGTGTCTCCTCCAGCACCGGTCCTGATACACTTTTCCTGATCACTTCCCCGTTGGCCACACATTTTTTTCAAAGACCTGCCCCTAAAATAAATAAAATCCGGACAGTGATGCCCGGATTTTATTTATTTTGCCACTGCTTTATTTAGTACCGCTACTTAAAGCAACTCAAGGGCCTGGGTCATTGTACCCGGGCTTCGTTTTTTAAGCCAGGTATTGAACCAGCACGACAGGAACTTGTCGCGGTAAGCGGCGTATTTCTTTTCAGCCTCCTGGCTGCCGTTGCACCAACGGTTACGCAGCTGCTCCAGTTCATAGAACATCTGGTGCAGTTCTTCGTTTTCAAAAAGATGCAGTCCATAACCGCAGTTCATAAAATAATCAATCGCCATCCATCGCTCGTTGCTTCCGTTGCCGCCGTACAGGTCATGGCCCAGATCATTGATAAAAACCTGCAAGATTCTTGACAGATCAACGTCCAGCAGTTCGCATAATAAACGTACCTGTTCCGGTACTTGCAGGGCGTAGCTTTCCTCGCCACGCTGTAGCTGTGTTTTGTTTTCCATAAACTATATTTTAAAAATGAAGAATAAAAAACAATCTCCTACAAGGGATAAAACGAACGTCCGGGAGAATAGATGATGTGTTACTGCCGCTGATCTTATATTCTCAGGTTGATCAGGGAACTATCGTCCAGCCTATATTCTGTCGCTGCCCACATCATCTGTTCTCACGGACGCAGCAAGATAGTACAACAGTTGATCAAGGTACTATCGCTGATGTTCGCGCAGCTTATTCTCCGGTCGCCGGGCCAGCGGTATAACGCTGATGGCTATATCCTGTCGCCCCAACAGACGGTCTGCCGCCCCGCACCGCCATTCCCCCCTGGCCGCTGGGGCGGTAGCCAGAGCGCAGGCCCTGGAGCGCAGCGGAAGGGCCCAGCGAGGGCGAGCCCCAGCAGGCCGCGCCTTCGTCCTTTATCTCGCCGGGAGCGCCAGCGGACGGCAAAATCAAAAATGGAAGGCCAGGGGGGACGGCGGGGGGCGGACAAAATGGACAGCGAAGGGATGGCGGGCATAAAGGCAACCTCGATTTAAACACCTCCTTAGCCAGACCGGGAGCTGGCCGAACGGAGGGTGAGGGAGCGCAAAAAGCGTGACAGGACGGAGCGCGGCCCCTGTAGCGCAGCGGAAGGGGCAAGCGCAGGACTGGCGCGCCTTTTTGCCGACTAAGCCCGCAGTGAGACCTTTTTACCTGCCAAGGCTTTATACTCATGCGTATAATTATATTATCCCGCTAGAACATCCACTGTTGCCTATTCTACGGCCTCATCATGCCGTGTAAACCCTATCCTTACCCGTGGTTCCTGTGGAGAGCTTAACAACTGTTTCAGATATTCAAAAACAAGCTCTATCTGCTCATCATGACCGGATACACGCTTTTCCATCTGTTCAAGTTTTAATAATATATCCTTATGCGTTAGTATCATTTCCCGCATCCGGGTAAAGATGCGGACGATTTGGATATTTACGGCGATGGCTCTATCGCTGTTCAACACACTGGCCAGCATTACAGCGCCATGCTCTGTAAAGACATACGGCAGGTTTGCGGAGAACTTCAGGCTTTTAAGGTGGTCGCATTTTGCGACCACCTCCTCCTTTTCCTCTGTGGTCAACTGGAACATAAAGTCCTCCGGGAAGCGTTTAAGATTACGTTTTACCTGCTCATTCAGCCGCTTTGTAGGAACACTATACAACTCCGCAAGATCTTTATCAACCATCACCCTTTTGCCTCTGATAAGCAGTATTTTGCTCATAATAGATTCGTCCGGTAACATTACCTCCTTGTCTGTTTTACTCATTACTGGTAACTTTTATGTTTAAAATAGATTTACTTACAACGGATGGAACCTGTTTACAGCTTCCTGTAGCCCTTCCAGTACATTCTGTTTATATGCTTCCGTAGAACTTACATATTTATGCCCTGCCAGATGCTGCACCTTCCTAAGATCATGCTGTTTCAGCCACTGTGTGATAACACTGGTCCTTATCTGATCAAGGTTCTTTATCCTGCTATTGATCTGCCGTAACTGCTTTAACAGCGTTTGAGTAACACCATAAAAATTATGACCACCATCCCGTTGTACAAAAAGTTGATCCGTGATTACGCCTTCTGGTAAAAGCTGTTTTCTCACTTCATGCAGGTAGTCCATTATCTCATACACCTGGAAGCTCTCTAACGTCATATTCCTGGCCGCAGTTCTTCGTTTAGCATGTATCATGATCTTGCCTTCCCGCAACTGTAAGTCAGATGTTTTTAGCGCTGCCACTTCCTCTACACGCAAGCCCTGATACACCAACAGACTTAATATCACCCGGTTGCGCCTCCTGGATAAAATATTCATTTCCTGTGGTGGTAGCATCTTTCCGGGTTCATGAGTGATATTTGTAGTGTAATGCTGATAAAGTTCTTCCAACTGTGCAGCGTTTAAAATATCATAATATGCACGGCGCTTAATACCCTGTACCTTAATACTACTAACTGGGTTTTCTTTGACCATGCCCTCACTGATCAGCCACTCATAATACTTACGTACATGCGTTAGATACCCGGATACAGTTCTCTGTGATGCGCCACCCCTACTGCTCCATTTCATAAAGTCCAGCATATCACTATAGCTTATATCTTCCAGCTCCGGTATATTCTCCTTATCTGCCCACTGGCGCAGGTAATTAACTGCTCGTATGACCGTTTCAATGGTAGCAGTACTGTAACGCTTTATAACCAGGTATTCCCGGAACTTACTATAATCAGATAGCATGTATATGGGGATTTTGCTGTTCTAAAAAGTGGGTGTATATCTGTGTACTTTCAAGGCTGGTATGGCCTAAAAAGTCTTTGATACGTTCCAGCGTCATGCCATTTTGCAGCAAGTGCGTAGCAATGCTATGCCGCAATGTATGCAGGTGTACCTCTTTTAGCTGTAGTTCCAGGTTACCAGATAAAGCGATCAGTAATTTCAACCGTACCAACAACGCCTGACCTCCTAGCCGCCTGCCGCTATAAGTAACAAAAAGGGCATCCTGTTTCCCTGTTATAAAGTAAGGACGGGCATCATACAGGTATTGTTCCAGGTATTTAATACCCTGCTTTGTAACCGGAACAAAACGTTCACGGTAACCTTTCCCCTTACGAACATGCAGCAGGGAGCTATGGAACTGGATATCACCGGTATCAAGATGATAACCTTCATTCCTTCTTAACCCGCAACCGTAGAACACTGCCAGCATTGCCCGGTCACGCTTCTGCATCGTTTCATAAAACTGGGCGCCTTTATCATGTTTACGGGATTCATAGGGCTGGTAAGTAGTTTCAAAAAGCAGCCTGATTTCTTCCTGTGTTAATACATCGGTGATAATACCTTCACCGCTTTCAGTACGTATATCCAACCTGGGAAGCAGCAGCCTGCCGCTCTGACGTAGATAATCGCTGAACTTCTGTAATGCCTGTAAATGTTTGTTCAGATAGCTATTACTTAACCCGCCACCACGACGCTGATTAGGCCGGCCTTTCAGCTTATAATAATGATCTTTGAACAGGTGTATATCTAGCTGATGTAAACCTGCATAGCCTTTACTCTCCGCGTAGTAAAGCAGCTCCTGTATATGGTTAGGTAACTGATAAACGGTTTGTTCATTATAGCCCAGCGTTCCTAACCACTGCCCGTAACTTTGGACAATATAACGGTAGGCCTCACTTTTTAAGTCAAGCTGTTTCATGATACAATAAGTTTTTGTGTGCGGTATGTATTATCCGTATAACGTGAGCCGTTAGGCCAACTGCTTCTTTCTCTTTCGTTTATCCGGCTCACTTATCTGATGGGCTGTTACTGAACCATTGAGCCCTTCCGTCACTTCATCCAGTACGGTAATGATACGTTGCTGTAATTGCTGGTATTCTTCATAGCTCAATACTTCATAATGATACGCCTTTGTGTAGCGGCTTTCCACCTGCCGTATATATCCCACTTGTAGCAGGGCTGCATGATGCCGCTTTACCGTACTTAGTGGGATACGCATCATGGTGCGGATGCCGCTATTGGTAAAAGTCTTTTCACCACTGCTTTCCAGGTACTTTTTAAGCTGCTCAAAATATTGACGGGTAGCACCGCTCAGCTCATCGCTTTTACGCAACAGTATACCTTTCATCAGCTCATTGGCCTGCCTTATATCATCTATGGTTGTTTCAATATAACATTCACCTGTTAGCTGGTCTGTCTGTAACTCCCGATGGTATTGCTTATAAAAGGTGATCACTTCTATAAAGGCAAGGTAATGCGCATTGGTGCGGCGCTGTTTAAAAACCTCCTTCGGTATCTTTAACAGCTCTGCATAAGGATTACGGACGGTAACAGGTTTTAATATACGTTGTACGTTCTGTAACAACTGGCGGGACTGTTGTTCCGCAGCGCTGTTTACCTTACCCGCACTTAGTTTGCGCTGATAGTCCATAATGCGATCATCCTGCTCTATGCTTTCATCCAGGTATAACAGGAAGCAGCGGTTAGCATTATCTTCATACAAGCTCTCATGTGTAGTACAACCCGCAATACTAACAGGACCATGTACTTTTAAATGGATGGTTTTAGTATTGCCGTTGCGGTCCTTGATGGTAACGGTTTTGCTGATACGCTGCTTACTTTGCAGTTCCCGCAAGGGATACAGGGCTGACCATATACCGTCCAGGTCTTCTATCAGTATTAGCTTATGGCCTAACTCACCTTTATCAAAATAATAAAATGCGTTCTCTGTTAAAGCGGTGATCTCGATCTTATCTTCATCAGGCATCAGGTCACCGATCTTTTCCTGCAGGTGGCTTTTACCGGTACCACTGCTGCCGAAGCTGATCACATGTAGCGGGCGGCTGGTCTTACGGCTGGTGAAGATCAGGTACATGATCAGGCGGTTTAGTTCTTCTCCTACCATGCCACTGCTGCCGATCATTTCGCCTGTGCGTTCCAGTAAGTCAGGCTGTTGTAAAAACTCCATAGCCTGCTGCTGCTCTGCTGCTGTAAGCACTTTCAGCGATTTTACCTGCTCCTGCTTGCGGGCTTCTATCTGTTGTAAACGGTAACTTTCCAGTTGGTCGGTGATTTCGCCTAGCGCCTGTACTACAGGACTGCTGCCGACTTCCAGCCTATCAGCTATCAACCTGGACAGCTTTTCCACCTGGTGATGATTATATAAATCAAGATTTTGGCGGATGCTGGATATTACGGCCTATAGTGTACCACTCGTTTCAGTCCAAAGTTTACCAGCGATTTCAGTGCAAAGTGTACCAGTTTTAACTGTTCTAATTATGGTATTTCAGTGCAAAGTGTACCACTCGACTAGGGAATAAACTGACATTACGGCGCAAAGTGTACCACTTCTCAAAGACTTGTTGATAGCATTTTTTCACGGCCTTTCTTTGTAATAAAAGCATGGCCAATAAAGTGATTCAAATGCAACATATTCGTGCGCTCATGCAGTTGATTGAGAAGGGATACTCTTTAAGGTCTATCACTGCTCAATTAAAATTATCCCGACAGGCTGTAACCCTATATAGTATCAGGCTTAAGAATGCCACCACTGCCTTTGAATCTCTTCGACAGTTGCCGGATGCGGAGTTGGCCAAAATTGTTTACCCGGTAGAGGGACCAGCTGACTTTGACGATAATGTTCGAAGGCTGGAGTTCAATAAACAGATACCTTATTTTCAAGCGGAACTTAAGCGCACGGGAGTTACCCGCTTATTGCTGTGGGAAGAATACAGTAAGGAATTTGCATCCCATTATCGGTATACCCAATTTTGTATTCTGCTGAAAGAATCCAGTAAGATCTCGCAGGCTACTATGCACCTGGTGCATAAACCCGGAGAGATGGTGATGGTTGATTTTGCCGGAGACAAAATGAGCTATATTGATAAATCTACCGGTGAGATTGTTGATTGCCCAGTCCTGGTAGCTGTGCTACCGTTTAGTAATTATTCATTTGCTATGGCATTGCCTAATGCAACCATTCCCCAGGTAATCAAAGCTTTGAATGCCTGTCTTCAATATTATGATGGGGTTCCGTTAAGCCTGAAAACAGATAACATGAAACAGGTGGTCACCAAGCCATCCCGATATGAACCCCTTTTTAGTGAGGCCTTGCAACAATGGGCACTTCATTACAACATCACGTTGTTGGCAACCAGGCCCGTGAAGCCCAAAGACAAAGCGGCGGTAGAGAACCTTGTAAAGATTGCCTACCAGCGCATCTATGCACCCCTAAGAGATCAAACATTCTTCCATATCAATGAGATGAATACCGCCATTGCAGTGCAGTTGGAGATCCATAACCAGAAGCTATTCCAGTTAAAAGATCACAGCCGGGTTCAATTATACGCCAGCCAGGAAAAAGATTTGCTGCAGCAGCTACCAACAGATGTCTTTGTAATAAAGCACCGGGTGCTGGCTAAGGTCCAGAAGAACTATCATATTACCCTGGGGGAGAACTATCATCATTACAGCGTTCCATATCAGTTCATTGGAAAGAAAGTGAGTGCCGTTTACGACACTGATGTGGTAGAGATCTATTATCAGCATCAGCGCATTGCCATGCACATCCGGAGTTATAAGAAACATGGGTTCACGACAACAGGAATACATATGCCAGCTGGCCATCAGAACTATGCACAGCAACAAGGATGGACGCCCTCGTACTTTTTAAAACAGGCAATAGCCATCGGCCCCTCAGTCCAGTCTTACGTGGATGAGGTATTAAAAAGCAAGGCCTATACAGAACAAACCTATAACGCCTGTCGGGGCATCCTGCGGTTAAACCATGAATATGGACCGATAAGGTTACAAGCAGCTTGCAGCCGTGCTTTGAACGGCATCACTTTTAATTACAGAACCTTGCAAAATATCCTGATCAACAACCTGGATCAGTTAGATATCACAGAACCTCCGGATCTGTTCAAGCTTCCGGACCATGAAAACCTCCGTGGGGCAGGAACCTATCAATAAATATCTTCAATAATTAACTAAATAATCACCACATGAATCAGCAAAGCACACTAGATCAATTACAGGAACTCAAACTATCAGGTATGGCAAAAAGGTATGCAGCCATTTTAATGCAGCCCGTGCATCAACAACCAGAACCACATATGTTGATCGCTTCGCTGGCAGAAGCGGAAGCTGGTTACCGGGTACATCAGAGAACCCAACTTTACCTACGGCTTGCCAAACTCCGTTACAATGCAACACCTGAAGAAATTAATTGCACCCCGGCAAGGGGAATAACCAAAGAAGTGCTGATCACGTTATCTGATGGCATGTTCATTGAAAAATCAGAAAATCTATTGATCACAGGGGCGACCGGATGTGGTAAAAGTTATCTGGCCTGCGCTATGGGAAGGAATGCTTGTCTACTTGGCCATAGAACTTTGTATTACTCGATGAACAGGTTCGTTGAAGCACTGGCGGCTGCAAGGCTTGATGGAACTTACATACGGTGGCTAAATATGATTGCTAAAACACCATTGTTAATAATCGATGACTTTGGGTTGATGCCATTGAGTAATGATATGAAATTAACCCTACTCCAAATCCTGGAAGATCGCTTCGCTAAAGGCGCGACCATTATTACCTCTCAATTACCTGTCAATAAGTGGTATGAATATATCAATGAACCTACACTGGCTGATGCAATCTGTGACAGGCTGACAGCAAACGCCCATAAAGTGGAACTGAAAGGTGAATCCTTAAGAAAGAAGAATATAATGGTCCCCGAAAAAAGGTCCGGTATTTAAGATAGAAAAAATCATCTTAAATTGCCAAAGTAATGACTAAAAAGAGCAGACGTAAATTTACCGGGGACTTCAAAGCAAAAGTTGTATTAGAAGCCCTGAAGGAGCGCAGCACAATTGAGGAGCTGGCGAAGAAGTATGAGCTACACCCAACACAAATAAACACGTGGAAACGGGAAGCTGCCGCGAAATTGGCTGGAGCATTTGACTCTGACGCTCCCACCAGCAATAGCGAAGACCAGGAGGCACAAATGGAGAAACTATATGCCCAAATCGGTCAATTGAAGGTGGAGAATGATTTTTTGAAAAAAAAGTTGCGGTGAAGTCACTAGTCTCCCGTAGAAAAATGATTGAATCTTCAAATCCATCAATAAGTATTCGTCAGCAATGTCGGCTATTGAGCTTGCATCGTAGTGGATTATACTACCAGCCGCTTGCAGAAACGGAGGAGAATCTGACAATAATGCGCTTGCTTGATGAGCAGTACTATAAGACTCCATTTTTCGGGGAACGGAAGTTAAAGATCTGGTTGCGTGGCCTGGGATACTTCGTCAACCGCAAGCGGCTTGGCCGCTTAATGAAGCTAATGGGCTGGGAGACGTTATATAAAAGACCTGGTACGAGTGATCCGAATACATCACATAAGGTATACCCCTATTTACTTAAAGGGTTAGCGATTACGAGGGCCAATCAGGTATGGGCAACGGACATTACTTATGTGCCCATGCGTAAAGGCTTCATGTACCTTTGTGCGGTAATTGATTTGCATACCCGGTACGTAGTAAATTGGAGTGTCAGCAATACGATGACTGCAGACTGGTGTAAAAGCGTAGTTGAAGAAGCGATAGCGACAAGTGGTAAACCTGAAATATTCAATACTGATCAAGGGAGCCAGTTCACCAGTGAAATATTTACCAGCATCCTGAAAAAGCATGAAATACAGATCAGTATGGATGGAAAGGGAAGAGCGATTGACAATATTTTTGTTGAGAGGTTATGGAAAAGCGTGAAGTATGAAAATATTTATTTGAACGTATACGAAGACGGAGTAAGTTTGTATCAAGGATTGCAACAGTACTTTGAGTTTTATAATACAGAGCGCTTCCATCAATCACTGGGATACAAAACACCAGCGGATCTTTACAGAAAGATTGCTGCCTAGCCCCTGACGGGGCTTGTGCTAACAAAACAGATGCGCAGGCGCATCCATTTTGTTAGCACTTGAAAAAGCTTAGATCTACAAATTATCGGTCCTGACATTGGGGACCATTATAGAAAAACAACTAAATTACATCAGCTACCACGAGTCTTTAAATGTGGTACACTTTGCGGTGAAATACTGGTACACTTTAACCGTAATATCCAGATGGCAAGATTTGCAATATCAGGATGATCAAGATAGTGCTGGAACTTACGGTTTAATACTTCCACCTTCAACGTGACCCGCATCCGGTCTAAACCATCCAACCGGATACCTCCCAGGATAGTAAACCCCAGTTCCTCCGTTTGGTAAGTAATGGCTTCCTGATTGTCAATATTGATCTTAGCCATAAAAAATATTTTTTCTTCACCTATTGGTGACAAAGATAATTGATAGGTAAATTAAAAACAAACTTTTCATTGTTGTTTTTCACCTATCAATAAACTAATTTTACTAAAACGCCGATCAATCAGGCATTTTCATCACTTATTAGGTATGGATTTAGGTAATAAAATAGTACAACTGCGTAAAGAGAAGGATCTTAACCGGGACGAACTCGGTAAGGCTGTAGGTACCTCTGGTGCTATCATTGGCCGTTATGAGCGTAATGAGATTACGCCATCTGTAGAAGTTGCCGCAAAAATTGCGGACGCACTTGACGTAAGCCTGGATTATCTGGTGGGTAACACGACCTTTTTAGTGAAGGATAAAAAAATGCTCTATCGCCTGGAGCTGCTGGATAAGATTTCAGAAGATGACCGTAATACCATTCTGCGCGTGGTAGATGCCTTTCTTAAAGAAGCACAACTCACTACTACCGCTAAAAAACTAAAAGCATAAAACATAAATAGCCGCAGGCGTTGCCTGCGGCTATTTATGTTTTATGACTATGCCTTTCTCTTCTTATTTAAAATAAATTTCAATATATCATATATAACGAACCATACAGCAGGTTCAACTTGTAATTTGATAATATGATCTCCTATTGTTACAGGTAAATAGTTATTATTCTTTTTAGCCTGATAATTAGTTTCAACCTCTCCTAAACCAACCTTATTTATTAGAGATAGATCATAGTGATCAATTTTGTTATACTGCATGATAATTAACCTCATATTAGTTATGACCCAACTATAATCAGTAGATTCTTTATAACATAAAATTGCGCCCTCTTTTTCAGAGAAAAAATCTTTACTTAAAAAAAACAACCGCTTCTCCTGATCGGCATCCTTCCATAAAAAAGTTTTCTCACCAGCCACATTGCTCCTTCTATACTTAGCCTCTACTACTGATACGCTAATCATCTCTATAAAGATTTAGTAAGTTTTATACTATTGCTACTTGTTTGCACAAACTTATAACCTAGCCGATTTGCAATTCCAGCATTAATCAACTTAGTATTTTCAATTTCTATTCCTTTAATAACTATTTGTTTGGCACCTTTGCTTACAGCCTCTGCTTCAAAAGTTTGTAAAAGCTTGAATAAACTATTTCCATCGTCCAGCCCTGCAAGCGTCTGAATTGTCCTTTGATATGTTCCTTTTGTAACTGTAACACTTCCACGAACATAAAAATCGGCTACATGCTCTACTGTATATGCTCCAGCTTCAACCGCTGTAGTAGCTACTCTTGCTGCTCTCAACGACTGAAAAGCAGCCAGCAAAGGAGGTAAAGGAACTAAAAGCGATTCAACAGGAACATATTCAGCTCTACCACTAGCTCTTGATTTAGTTAGTTCGCCATCCATGCCATATATTAGTTGGCCACTCTCTAGTCCATTGTAAATCTCATCTACTGCCTGGTTCCCAACAGCACTTCCAGTTTCAATACGACCACTCTTTCTAAAATATAAATTTGAGTTAACCGCATCAACAATAGGAGATCCATCTGCGGCTGTCCCGACAGATGTTGATGTATAATTTACATGTACAGATTTTTTTGTTATATCTCTTACTTCGCCTCCGGTTTCCTCTGCAAAAGATCGAGCTGCCTTTCGTTGCGCACTTGTTGATCCAAAAAGACCAAAGAAATAATTTCCATCAGGATCAATACGACTAATAGGATTATTACCTGTATAGTTATATGGAGTATAATCATAAAATTCATCGGACATCGCATCTACAACATGCCATCTTCCAATTTGCGCATCATACATCCTTGCTCCATAGTCGTACCACTCTAACCCTGATCCATCTCCGAACTCTTTGGATTGTAGCTCCTTTCCATTATACTTCTTACGATTCTCCGGATAATTACTTCCTTTGAGCGCATTTGAACTGATCCCACTCATGGTGAGCCCAAACGGATAGTAATGTGTCTCCTCCAGCAATGGCCCGGATGCCTGCGTTACCACTACATCATCAAAGAACACATCCTGAGGACTTTCGTTACTCGTATACACATATAAAAAACCACTTTTCTCTATCACCATTTTATCCTGGGCCAATGTCTGTAACTGATCCGGTTCTGCTCTTACCTGTTTAACTCCACTATTCTCATCCACTAATTTAAACTGATCATCGAACAAAACAAAATTAAGATACGCTTTAGGTCTATCAGGATTTAGCTGGTCGGGGTCCTTTTCTTTCAGACGCTGGTAATCACTATTATAAAAGTTATTATTAAATGGTGCCGTCTGGTCCGTTAAGGATATGTCATGAGCCCCCTCCGCAGGCTGACCTCCATTAAATGCTGCTATCAGGTCCTTCAGCATGCTTTCAGCAGGGACTAAAGGTGCTTTTTTATTTTGCGGCCCGGCTGATTTATAAAATGCTTTTGCACCAATTTGTATCGTATCTCCTGCCATTACACGTAACACAATGGAGGGGCCTATTTTCTTGCCAGTACCTGTAGCGGTTAACTTTGCAACAGAGGCATTCTGTCCGGCGCTTTCATCCACAGGATAACCGGCAGGTTTATCTGCACGTGTATTGTCAACATTACTAAACAGTGCTGTTTCTGTAGCGGCTGCCGGCGCTTCCATAGTGGCTGCATACATGGTAAAATCTGTTTGCTCCGTGAGCACCATGCGTATATTGCCCAGGTGGTCCTTTACAAAATAGTCGTACATATAACGTACTGGCTGCCCTGTTGCCAATATAGCCCGGACACGTCCTTCCTCGTGGCTTAAAAACTGTAGGGTGTCATTCTGATATACAAAACCGCCTATATAATCTGTAGTAGTGATTTTAGCCGGAGTAACCGTGTTGTCCGTAACAATTTTCTTCACCTTATTACCAGTGGCGTCATATTGATATTTAATAAGCCCTTTGCCAGTAATAACGATGCTATCTGGTAGGTTCAGATGATTATACCGTATAACACTAATATTCTTATTGGCATCTTTTGTCAGATTCCCGTTGGCATCGTAAGAATAATCTGCTGTTTCATTATTCAAAATCTCCCTGAAATCTCCCAGCTGACTCTGAGCGTTATTTTTCCGGTCTGTAACAAAAGATAATTTATTACTACCGGCATTATAACCATACTTCAGGCTGTCCAGGGTTTGTATGGTCAGACCATTCATGCCCTTTTGGTTCATTGACTGAATATTGCCACCGGCATCATAGGAAAGCCCGGTTACTGAAAAGTCTTTCAGGCTTTTTGTCCAACCTGTACTGCCGGCGTTTACCTGATTAAAGTCAGCAGACAAAAGACGACTGGCCCTATCATAGTTAAATCCGTAGGCTCGGGCGATCGTATCACTACGGCTTTTCCAGGTAGTACCGGCAATGTTGCCGTTAAATTGTGCCGAAGTAAATCCATAGTCATAGCTGAGTGCCTGTCCAAACCAATTGGCAGAACCACTGGCAGTGGCCACAAAATCTTTATTGATGGCTTTTAGCCAACCACGGATATTATATTCATAATTCAAGGTTTCCAGCTGACTGCTCACTGTAACACCCAAACGCTTTTTCTTTAACTGCCCCAACTCATCATACTCATTTACCGCTAAAGTTTTTTCTTGGGCCGAAACATCATTCAACATCTTTTTAACACTTACCAGACGGCCTCCTGCGTCATAATTCATAATAGTACGCACCGTTACCTCGGGGATGGTGCCACTGCGTTGATTGCGATGTCGCTGGTAGGTGCTTAACAGCTTACCGTTAAAGTCATATAAACTATTGACTACATCATATCCTCCGCTGACATTATCAGACAGCACTTGGATCAGGCGGCCTTTATCATTGTAATAATTGGTGGTAGTAAGCCATTGATCAGTTCCGAGTACTTTTACTTTTGTTCCCGTTACAAGTCCTTTAATCTTGCTACTCGAACTGGCAGGCAAGGCCTCTGCATATAGATTACTACCTGCCTGGGGCTTGGTAATATCGCGGGTATCATAACTCCTGTCGCCTGCAAACCCATAATTATCATAATAGGTATAAGTCAGCGGTGTTAACTTATTAACGGGGATGTTGGGCAGCGGGTTAGTAGCCGTGATAATAGTAGCGTCCTGCGTGACACCGGTATTGATTTCAGCTGTTACCGATGCGCCCGTACCTGTATCGAATCCATCAGTCAGCGTAATGCTGTTGGTCGCCTGGTACAGCTGAGTAGTCACATCATAGGATGCCAGCACTAAGTCCGCAGTACCAGGGAAAGTATACGGAATAGACTGTGTGTTGCTAGTGGCTGTATTCATTAAAATCTGAAGCGCCTCCCTTGTGCTGACGTCATTATAGAGTGCCGTCATAATAGGCCGGTTCAAATTATCATAGAAGGTAACGAGCCAATTGTTACCTTTCATATTACCATCCCTGGAAAATGCGATCCTGTCCCTGATATCATACACCATTTCAGTGGAGTCAGCACCAGGTACTTTCCTAATGATCATGCGGCCACGGCCATCATATCGATAGATAAAACAAAGCTCTGTTGCAATAGCAGCACTAATGGTCCAATTGCTGATGACAGCCTCCACTGCTTTCGGAGGAATTACAAAACGCAGGTTGCCCAGGTCATCATATACGTAATAAGTACACAACCAACCCATGTGAGCAGCACCTGGGACAGCCGCCAATTGAATTTTCCTTAATACTACCCTGCCTTCCTTATCCTTATATTCCACCATTTGGTTTTCTGCTTCATCCAGGGAAAACTGCTTATACAGCTGACCGGCACCATATACGCGCCCTCCTAAACTAGTAGGAATAATCCCGCCTGAAGCCGTATCCCAGATTCTTACAGAATCTGAAACAGTATTGACTAAATACTGATTTTGCATGGGCCTATTACCACCTCTCTCCACAGTAGCCGCATCGTTCTTGGCCCAGCTGTTACCTGGGGCATAGGTTTTCATTACCCGGTTTAGAGGAGATGCTTCATAGTCAATACGATTGTAATATATACTTTCTCCTATCGCACCGGGAGCAAGGGTAGCATTCTGGTAGAAAGCTTTCTGCCCATTAAAAGGATCTGTTTTGAACTTACCATCGCTGGTATTACCACTTTGTTGCACGTAAGGGAGGTATTTAAACTGCTCCCGTCCGAAAGCATCATACACAACTGGAGCCACCACGTCTTTGCCCGAAACACTCATGCCTTTTGACACGGTTTGCAGCGGACGTCCAAGTCCATCAAAATATTGAGTGACCAGGCGGACCTCCGACACTGGTCGACTGGGAGAAGCCACATAGGCGGTGTCCGATGTGGGAAGCGCAGGCTCCCAGGTACGGACATAATTAACTGTAGTATTGGTATAAGCTCCCGGCGGGGCAACAGACGTGGCCAATGGTCTTCCACTAGCATCCGGTTTCTGCGCCTGCAGTTTTACTGCAAAACACAGCAGTACTATAAAGAGATAAAATCTATACATGATATTTATTCAACAAGTTTATTAATGAGCATTGCAAATGAGATTTCAGGTAAGCAGCTAATTTTTTATCTTCATGTCTTTGTGCAGTACTCTCTTTCTTCATCTCAATAATATACAATGTTAGCTCCTCTATCTTCTGTAAGAGTTTCTTATTCATTTCTCCTATATCCAGTCCTTCTTTCTTCACATCCTTCTCCGAAGGCATCTCTGGTAAATGTTTATTGACCTTAATAAAACACTCTACTTCCTGTAATAAAGGCAATTGGTAATCCGGATGAAACACAAAATCGGCCCAGCTTCCCTGTGTTACCTTCACTCTCCGGGCTCCGATAATACCTTCCACTGCAAGCTTATAACTACCTGGATTATATGTTCCTATAGCTAACTTGCAGGCTATATAATTATTCCCACTACCAATAAAGTAGGCCGAACTATTGTAGGTGGACCCATAAACATTCACAGAACTATCTACAGCTGTTTTAAAGTTATGGGCCGGGCCACCAACCTCCTGATAAAGTAGCGGCTGTTGCTCCCCGTCATAGATTACAGGTGAAACAGCATAGTTGGATCGGTAATTATAACTTGTATTGCTCCGCATCCAGATGATGATCCTGCCACTTGAATTAGCTATTGTACCGTCTCTCCAACCGGCTATCATCCTGCTTAATGCAGATATGTTGCTGTACTGTCTGATATCGGCGTCAATAAAATTGGATCCGTTCCCCCAGGCTGTTACATGGTATCTAAACCGTGCTACGATAGACCCCCTCCACCAGTTGTCATTATGTACATTTGAACGACCTATTTCCAGCTCAGTAGCAACATTACTATTCCAGGCACCATCTGCAAATGTGACCGGGTAAAATTTAGTGGTATATCCTTTAACCCAAAAAAGCACCTGTAACCTCCTGGGCCAGCACTGTAGTTTTACAGGCGAGAATAAACAAACAAACAAGACCGTATTTTTTTTAACTGTTTCATAGATAAAGATTTGCACAAACAATATGTCGATATTCTAAAAATCATATACTATCCTAAGCTTCACCGGTTTAATACTATATGCGCCGAAAGCTGTTATCTCAATTTAATTCTTAGCGAACAGTGTACCCGCTACCAATTTGCAGCGTGAATGTATAATTTGTAGCTGGGGCTCCCGGCGTCTGAGATTGCCGCTCAGACAAAAGAAAGCTTGATTTAAGCACCTGGCTTGATCCTGAGCAATTAAAACTTTCATAAGTCACCTCCGTAATGTTGTCCGGCGTAGTCACTTTAGTAATCTTTACGTTCACAATAACATTATTCGTTAAAGTGAAGGGAATCGTACAGCCAGAATCACTATAGAATTTGACCACCACATCTCCTGTGGTAGTGGTAGGCGTCTGAACTATGTTTTCAAATCGCAGTTTCGCATACACTGGAGGTAGACATTTACTGTTCGCATTCGCGTAAGCTTGTCCATTTAAATTGATATCATCAATTGTTTTTTGATCAGCATCCGCCTGGCTAATGGTAGAAGTATAGGTACCGGCTACAACTCTATATAGTATCCAGTCTCCAATAGAATCTGCCGTACAATTACTGCGTGCAAACCACTGGCTTTTCTCTACGTTCTTATAAAATACGCAGGAGCCATATTTATTTGCATAGGCTTGCCCGTTAAGATTAATATCATTCTGCGCTTTTTGATCAGCATCTGCCTGGCTGATTTCAGAATAATAAGTGGCTACCGGCACTGCATACTCCACCGGAGTACCATTTCCGGTTACACAGTTATTACGGTTAAATACCTGACTTTTGAAATTATTAGGCCATATGGGAGTCACTGGCGTCTGATACTGGTAATCAAACTGACTGGTAATCTTACTGTCATTGTTTCGAACTGTCTTCAGCCGACTATATGGATCATAGTCATAGTACTCACTCCTACCGGTGGGGTCGGTAGTACTGGTCATCCCAACCAGCGGACGGTAGGTATAAGTTGCAACAACTGCACCTCCCAGATTGGAACGAAGCTTGTTTAACTCCGTCCGAACCGCAGCATCGGTATAGTTAACTGCACTGTCAAGCAATGATTGATTTACATATTGCTTTGCTGTATTATAATCGCTACCTATTATTTTAGCAACAGGATAATTATTACTATAGCCCCAAAAATATACTTCTTTGACATCATTAGTCTTGGACTGCTGTAGAATATTTCCCTTGTTATCATATAAGTCAAAGGTGATAGTCTCTTTATAGCCATTGTCTTTTACTATCGCCCCTCCCTGAACACCAGATTCAATAAAATTTGTTACTGGTTGGGTTAATTCCGTTCTGAATACTTTATCTGGCAAAGGCATTGTTGGCTTGTAAGTAAAGAGATTGGAAGAGATAAGACGCTTATTCGTGCCATCTGTATTAGACCGATAGCTACTTTTTTCAATCACCGGACTAACCATATTTACAGTCTGCAACTTTTTGACACCTGCGGAAATGGCATCTGCCGACGAAATTCCTGTATAATTGAGAGGATATTTATAGTTGGTCACAATTACTTCTCCTGTGCTATTGGTTATCTTTTCGCTGGCAACTAAATTGGCATAAGTATAGCTATACTCCGACGTTGTGCTAGCACTAACTCCTGTCTGGGTATCGTAGTCGGTCGTTATCTTCTTCTTTAACAACACATCTCCCCTGGTAAGCGTATAAGTAGCGTAATTAAAAACCGATTGGATGCCCGAACTATACAGGTTATATGCTGGCGTAGGTGTATTTTGTATGTCAACCTTGTCTCCGAGTCCGAAGGCTCCAACCTTAATTCCGGTAAATTCATCCACCACAGGGCTTGGATTAGGTATATAGTATTCATAGCTCTCTCTTTGTTTTGCAACATAGGCCGTGGAAGGCTTACCTTCATAGATAGTTTTCTCCTGGAGGAATGGTTTATTCCAGAACTTATACGACTGAAAATAATAGGAAGCCCCCACTGGTGAAGCATTATTCGAAGAATACTGATTTAACCTACTACCAGCATCCGGTACTGCAAATTTATATATAATCTTGCCTTCTCCGTAGTCCTCAGTTACCTGATTGTACCAACCCTCCTGCCCCTGTCCCATAGCCTCTGACAATTCTTCGTCTAGTGAAGAAGACTGGCTGGTTCTGTGCATTCCAACTACATTTGGAACTCCTCCACACAAAAGAAAGCCAAGGACAATCTTCTCTGTCAATGCGTAACGAGGATCTGTTGGATCAAATGAGCGGATCCCATCTCCATAGTAATAATTACGTGTCAAGGTCGTTCCTTTAGCCCTATCGTCGCTATAGATACTTGCTATTCTGAATCCACCACCAACTCTTATATAAGTAGTTCCTCCAATCACAACCTTATACTCGTTGGATGCATAGTTAAACACCTGTGTACCACCAGTAGGGTAAGTGATTCTTTTTAACATACCGGCATCCAGTGGCACCACACTTCTTTTATCTGTTCCATTAAGGTTAATGTTCTTCATAATGTTACCCTGACACTCGTCTCGCTGTATGGGAGGTCCGGTGATAGGTTCATAGGGATCCATCCCGACCTGGGGAAATGCAAACGCTCCAAACGTATTAGTATAACTGTAATTTCCACCTGGATTATTTATTCCATACCCAAAGCAATCATAATTTGGGAAATTCACGCTTTTGGAAGTATAGTCAAACCTATACTTTTCCACAGCTATGTTATCAGCCCCGGCTATATGAATCGAATCCAGAAAACTTGTTGCCCCAGACTGGCTATAAAAGAAAGAGATCTTTTTTATAAGCGCTCCTTTTCTATTGGCAATAGTCATGCTATTTACTGTACCGTTAGTATTACGGCTCATTGTGATTAGTTCGTTAGGCGTCGTAATTCCAGAGAGTATTTTTGAATCATAATATTTTATTGTTGCCGGTTGGGCAACACCCCTGTTATCGGACGACGGATAACAAGATGGAGTACAGGTTCCATTTCCGCTGTATCCTTCAGTGATGGTTCTGCTATATCCCGGCATTCCCTCACTTGGTTCGGTAAAGGGCTGATATTGAAAATTAATTGAGCCATTGAAGGGGGTGGTGATTTTGCCCAACAGCCATGCTGAGTTAAATTTTCTGTAAGCGCCGTTTATATAGACCTGGAAATTCTCATTGTTCGCATCGGAAACACCAAAACTATAATTCACACCACTTCCATCAGTAGCATTGAATTCGCTGATCCCAATATTATTGGTTGTATAACCGATCTTCTGCAAGGCAGCATTGTCAAGCATTGTAACAACCCGATTCTGCCGGTTTGTAATAATAAAGTTTCCACTATTGCCAGGTATACCGATAGTAAATATATCATACTGTCCGTCTAAATAGTCATTCTGAGAGGCTGCTACTGCGGGGACATCACTTCCCGGTTGCAACACCATGTACCTGGCAAGATACCTGTCGCGGTCGTAGGAAGACGTAAAACTGCTCAGATAGGCGTTCATGGTCTGTCCATTTGCGACATTATTCATATCAGGCATATCATAGGCCTCATCCAACCTGCCGCGCATCGTCCTGGACACACGATATCCAGGCTCTAATGCCCAACCAATTCCTACATCTCCACTTGTCTGCCCATATTTAATGCCAGATGCATGATAAGAAATGCCTATGGGGATTTTAACGCCATCCACATCAATCGTATAAAAATTGACATTTATCTGTGGTAATCCATTATACAAAGAAACCTGGTAATTAATAAACTTCTCAAACTCTCTTGAACGCGGTGAAGGTGGGATCACTGTATTCAGTTGGCCTGCCTGTCCAAAAGCATCGCCAATTCCTGCACAATTAACCAACAATATTAATAATGCCCATTTTACCCAGGTCAATAACTCTTTTTTCATGTTTCTGATAAGTTGACAATGCTTTTGTGCTTGATTCATAAAGAAATGACGTTTGCCCCACCTGCCAGGGTGAAAACTACAGTGGATACAATCAACAATTATAGAAGTGCTATTCATAAGTACAAGAAAACTGATTTGAGAGGCTATGAAAGCGCTAGGTTACAGGGCACCATGAACTAACAACAACATCTAAATAGATAAACAACAATGATTAAATCTCATGAAATACGGCTGACAGGTTTGTATATATAGGGACCGCATGCTTTTCAGGGATTTAATGCTAAGATATATATTATAAGTTATTCTTTATACCCATTTAAATTGGTAATAAAAAAATAATAGGTCATTCTGAAAATTATTTAAACTTACATGATACCATGCTTGATGCAAGAATAATAGCCGATCACGCAGCCTATTTGCGCATCTTATTTTAGCAGTATTATAATGTACATAGTACGGTTCGGTCCCTACAATATGCAAGAAGAATCTGGTACTTTTAATAGTTTAATTAATCTGCATTTTAAATTTAAACTAATCAATCCTGACGTCAAATATTTCTACCTTCCCCTTATCAAAATTCCATCTCACTATGGAAAAGATATTTTTATATATAGTTCGCGGGAAGCGAAGGATATTCAACCCTTTAGTGTAAGACAATTAGTTTTATAATGAAAGATCTCGAAAGTAGACCATCTATAGGTTATTGGAAATAAATATTGTAAATTGGCATTGGCAAGTCAACCCAAATAAAACTAAGTAAACCGAAACAGCGAATCCGCACTTTGATAGACTAACAATAGACCAAAAACAAAAAACCCGCGCCAAGCGCAGGTTTCAGGTTTCTCCAGTGATCCTGTTCGGATTATTCTCGAACCATTTTCTCGAAAATCTAAAGCTATTAGCTGATTTAAGGTTAGCATATCACTAATTGACTAATAATCATAAGTAATTGGTTCGATAGCTTACCGTTACTGGGCACTAACAAAGAAAAACCGCTCTAGCAGCGGTTTTTCTTTGTTAGTAAACTTCACTTTTAACGTAACTCTCTCTTATTTAAATCAAAATTGGTTCGATTCCTGAAGTGGTATTATAGTCTGCCTCTCCTCTTACCTCAAGCTCCAACCTGGTAGAGTCAAGAAATTATGACATGATATACAGATTTGGGCTATATTTAGTTGCATTTAATTGTCTTCTTATCTATGGATTTACTCGAAGAAATGGTACGGTTTTACAAAAAGGCTGTAAGAACGGCCATTGTGGCAGAAGATGTCATTACAAAAAAATGGTATCACGTCTTTTCTGTCATTGAGCTTTTGCCTGAAGAAATCTTGCCCTATAAAATACCAGACCAAACCTGGTATGAACAAAGGACCATAAGGCCGAAATTGACGGGCAAATGGGACACCTATAAACCCAACTTAGTGGTAGAAGAAATAGCTGACGTTGATAAGGCCATCGAGTACTTTAAAAACCCTTTACAACAAAGTAAAACCGTGGGAATTGCCGATCATTTTATAAACAGCCGCTTCTCGATGGAGCCAGCAGGTGCCTCTCCTTTGGTGTTGCCTTCTAATATTTATACTAAGGAAGGAGTCGGCGCTATTTTGCCCAAAAGAGACTCTGGTCTATTAGTGTGGGCGCAAATTGATTCCCAAAGAGCAGTCCAACAAAAGTTCCAGCAAACAACCGGAAAGGAAAAGGAAGCTATTAGTAAACTTGCCACCGAGTGGCTTGGATTTGATCTGCTTGCCTTTCCCGAGCATATCGGCAATATTTACCTATCACTACCTAATCCTTACTTTAGAAAACTGGATTTTACTCACCAATCAAATCCGGAAGGTATTATTTATAACTTATTGAAGCGGGAAGGCATAAAAGATGAGACACTCTCCATTCAAATTACTAACTGGCATGGCGATGATATTGTCTTTGATGGAGTCTTTGATATTACTGAAAAAATGGGATTTTTAAATTTGCCGCATGCCCCAGGCATGATCGAAACTAGGGTCTATAACAAGAGCAGGCATTTGATTGCAGTGCTACCTAAAGCGGCTTTCTTAAAAAGAGTTAACTTCGGCCTATCGTATGGTCATTCAGAACTTCAAATCAACAGGCAGGGAGAAGACCCGGTTGTAATTCAAAAATTTTCGACCGAACAAACTATGAAAGTGGGAGACGCAGGAGAGCTGGACGAAACCTATTATTTCAAAACAGGGCAGGAAAGCCGGCAGTACCAAGGCCATCAAACCAGGAACGAATTTCACTTTTTTGCTGCTGGCCAAACTGAGGCGGATAAAACTGAGACGAAGGCAAAAGCCAGAAAGGTCGTTAAAGAGATTATCAACCAAGCAAAGGACAGCTGTTACCTGGTGGACCCCTATTTTATGGCAAAAGACTTAATTGAGTACGCTTATCAAATAGAAAGTACAGCACCCACCTTGCGGATTCTTAATTGTAAAGGCAAAGACTTTGTCAATAAAGAGGAAGCGCAAAAATTATATGACGCCATAGAGGCCTATAACAAAATGCCTTATCAGAAAATAGAATGTAAAATGATAACAGGCTCCATGCTCCATGATCGTTTTATTATTCTAGACACCAATGCGTATTTACTGGGAACTTCCTTTGCTGAAATCGGCAACCGAGCCGGCTGCATTGGAAAAATTCCCAACTCAAGTGATCGCCAGGTGGTGGATCAAATAGAAAAATGGTTTTGGAAGGAAAGCGTGACATTGATGGATTATATAAATAGTAAGGAAGCATGAGCCAGCCAGTATTTCCTCATAACGTTGACAGTGCAACGCGGATGCATCATGATGGCCATCCTGCTTACTGGTTCTATCATAGGGACTCGTTTCCGTCTGCCCCTCCACTATTATACCAGCAGCTAATTTCAAGTGCAACATCCTCAATCGATATTTGGGACCCGTATTTTAATGTGTCGGCAGGAACAGTTGGTGATGCGATGATTTTTACATCCGTTCAGCCGCAAATTACCATTAAGATATTGACTACAAAAGGAATGACAAAGGGACGACCGTATTTAGGAGTTGTAGAAAATGCGATTAAGCAAACAATTCCCCCTAGACATAAAGTCCGATTTGGCCTGCGGGTTGTTGATATTGGAGATACGAATATGGAAAACTATCTATTCCATGACCGAATGTTAATTATAGATAACACCGATTTTTATCTGGTAGGGTCGTCCGTGGGTTACCACCTTACTGTTCAATGTTCAACAGGTATTTATCGGGTCAATGATCAAATGACGCAAACTTTTATCCAGCAATTATTCGATCACTATTGGTCACATGCAATCAAACATCAGATACCTGTTAAAAATCTACACTTGTAATGATAACCCAGAGTGAATTTCTAACCATACATCTTGATACGTTGCTGGCGCGGGAGCGCCTAGACCGTTTTACTGCGGTTTTAAACGGCTCAGCGCTTCCGGATATGCTTGCGCCCTCTCTGAGGGACCTCGCCCAGGTTGCGCTGGCCTGTTGGGACAATAGGTTGAGTGACCCAGGACTAGGGACCCATTACTTTGACCTGGATCCTGCTCTGGGACCTGCGCTGGATCGGGTCATTTTACTTGAGCCTACTTACGCCGACATTTTTAAAGACAAATCTGCATCTACCGTCTTAAATGAAGTCTGGGAACGGCTGTTCAAAGTGGCACTCAAAACCGACTATGACAGGTTCTACGTCTCAGAAACCGATGAATGGATACAGGCTTGGCTCGAAGAGCAATGGGCGGCAGCCATAATTGAAGTAAGTACACAACTGGATTGCAAAGATGTGTTGACAATATTTGAAAACACGGAGCTTCTTCACGTCTTTGGTGCTACCCTCATCAAATCGCTTCCGGGTGAATGGTTGGAAAATGATCGATCAACATGGACGCGGGTAGAGGAAAAGCCGGCAAAAATAGTGGCCTATTTGCAAAATGATGATTATGTTTTTGAAAAATACCGCCGGCCAGATTCCGGTTCTAACGAACCTATGGAATGGGCCACCCTCAAACGGGTGCAGGTAATTAGTCAGCAGTTGACATTTTCAGAAGAATTCTCCCTGAAAGGATATGTGCTGCGGGAAAAAAATATAGAAATGTGGGTCCAGTATTGGGATAACCTTGGCCATCCCATACTGCAGGCCGCCGCTTTAAATACGATCACCACCGCAGAAAAGATAAGAGATATACTTTCGGCATTGGCAGGCGCAAAAATAAATCTTAAGACCTCGCCATCCGAACTTTCCGTGTTGCTGCTGGAAAGATTTTTCCAGCTGTTGACAAATTCCTGGCAGATGCCAAGCCAATATGAGCAGAATAGCGCCGAACCTGCCGCTGGAATTGTCAAGGAAAGAAATGAGCTTATCCAAAGGGGACGGCAGGCGCTGCAGGATTTGGTGGCCGCCAAATCCTCGCTGGGTACAGAAATCGTGACCTTGATTAGAGCAGTGGCCTCCCCAATCTATGTTGCGGATTGGTTATTTGACCAGAAACCCGCTTCGGGTGGACACCCTGCATACGCTGCCCATTACATTAATGAGCTTGCATTTGTCCGGTCAGTGCTCGATCCCCTAGTTGCCAGTATTCCTATGGCAGACCATATTGAGCAACTAGCCAAATCGTTTAGTTTCCCGCGCGTAAAATATATTACAGGGTTGCTGGATCATGTAAGCGATGAAGAAGAAAATAAGAAGCGACTGTTGGAAACCTTAAAGGAGCACCTTAAAAACGAAAAACACATTTGGCTTGGGGTGTTTGATAAGCAAGCCGAGGAAAGTCTCAATGCGAGCGCAAATGTAATTGTGCTATTGCCGGATCCGATAAAACAGTATCAATCCCTACTTGATGAGTTTCGAGCCTATTTTGAAGGCTGGAACGTGCAGACAGAAGAATTATATTCAGCGGCGGCCAGAGACTCGTTCTTATATGGGGCTACCATCCCTTATTTTGAGCGGCGGGTGGAGGGAGCCTATCCTGACGAGGATGTTTCGTTTTTCAAGGAGGTCATCAATAAAATTATCCGGCAACATAGGTTTTCGGGCTACATAAACCATTATGGGCCGGTGATTGCAAGGTTGGCGCATACCGCTGAAATATTGGGCGTGCAGGAGTTATACGACCAGACAGTTATTGCCAAAGTTGACACGCTGTTTGAGGTCCTGGAAATACTAGCCGAGCATCCTGGCTCCATAAGCGATGCTAACAAAGCCTTGTTGAAGGAGCGCGTTAATAAAGAGTGGCTTTTAGAAAAGCTGAACCTAAGGAGCGCCAATGCGGCACATACCCTTAAGCGCATGGACGGGATACTGGAATTCCTTCAGTTATAATTTCGGTTCGATTAGGGATGAGAAGTTGGCGCTACCTGAGCCATCGCGGAAATAGTGCGCAAATAAGGTAGTGGGTAATGTGGGAATCAAAAGTATATTAAAATGAAATAGTCAATATTTGATCCGACAGTCGGATACATTGTGGGCACCTTCAATACCTGAACTGTTGGCAACAAAGCCCCCTTTAAGCATATGAAAATTTATTTTACCGACTTTTTTGACATAGATGAATCCATACTAGAACTATATGGAGCATTTAATATTTCGCTCATCAACGACCTCCCTTTATTTATTGACCCATTTTTGTTATTTGGAAGTAAAAAAGAAGAATATCAAGAATTACACAAATCCATCATTCTGTATTTGACATTTTTAAAAGATAAAGCGGAAAAAGGTATTACGCATGACTATCAAATACAATCGTGGTATATATTCCGGGAAGTAAAACAAAATTGGTTGGGTTATAGCAAAATTGGAAATAGTGGCAGAGGATTGAATATGACTTTTGGAAAAGCGTTTTCTTCCTCAATTCATATTGTTTTTGACGATCTAGGGAAAGAAAGAATTACACAATCATCACACTTAGAAAAGGCTGGGTTATTTGAAATCGGAGTTGGTAAAGATAACATTAGTGACTTTACAACCAATCTTATAAAAAACTATTTGTGCGAATATACTCAAACTTTTGCTCACAAGAATATTGACGAATCTTTATTGTTAGAAGTCAATGTTGAGAAATCATATTTCGATTACACATTTGAAAGATGGATGCCTAAAAAATACAAGCTGCCATACATATTTGGCGATTACGTCTTATTGACACCAAGGGATTTACTTACTAAAGATGACAACTGGATAAATAGCAACGACCTTAGAGGAAACTTTACTGGAATCTTGAATAGTATTCCGAATGCACAATTAAAACATGAAGTATTTAACTATTATCTCAAGTGCCTTCCGAAAACAGAAAAGAACAAAAAGAACACACAAAAGGAAATAACAAAAGCTGTTCACGATACAATAAATCAATTCCCAGAGGTTATTAAGTTTTACGTCAAACTAAAAGAAGAAAATAAAGAAGGGGCAAAAAATATTTCCAAACAAAACGTGGAAGAAGTCGAAGCAATTTTTATTCAAAAACTTCAAGAATTCGTGCAGCTTCTGTTTGAGACAAGCGAATTTTACAATATTTCTAGAAATAGTTCTTATGACGAATCATTATCAAGAATTCAATATTTAAAAACTGTAATCGAAGACAATGATGGTTATCGACTGTTTTACATTGACGGTCATCCAATTAAACGAGAGGAAGATTTGCAAATAATTTACAGGCTTACATGGTTTGCCAGCGACTATGATGTCAATAGAGAAACAAATAATGGAAGAGGGCCAGTTGACTACGCAATTTCAAAAGGCTCTTCAGACAAAACACTTGTTGAGTTTAAGTTAGCTTCTAATTCCAAGCTAAAACAAAATCTTGAAAAGCAAGTTGCGGTTTACGAAAAAGCCAATAACACAAAGAAATCAATAAAGGTAATTTTGTACTTTGATACTGTGGAGTTCAATAAGACAATGAAGATTTTAGAGGAATTAAAGCTTGACAAGTCACCAAACGTTGTATTAATAGATGCAGGAAAGAAAATATCAGCATCAAACGTGAAATAAATATTGCTACCAACAAAAGTATTTGCGGCTAGCAGAGCTAGCCATTGTTACAATTAAAGGGCTTGAAAAGACACCTAACGAGGGGAAGGTCGTCATTCTATAATCAACCACATTATTTTATTGAATTTCACAACTCTCAATCTAGTGATTCTTTCATAAATTACTTGGAATGAACATGACCTTGAATTCAATTTAAAAACCAAACATTTAGATCCCGATGCAGAATTCTGGGTTACAAGCATTTTCGGCTCTAATGTAATCTGGTATAATGATATTGACGAGGGATTCAATGTTTCTAAATATGATCAGATAGGATTAATTAAAGAATATGTATGCAACCAGGATGATTTGAAGTATACGCTTAATAATCTTCTGAATTTTATAAAATCCGGAGGAAATAAATAAATATAAAACACACCAATTTTTCAATTGATATCGTGCTAAAAATGAAAAGCGAATACAAAAAAATATTAATCAAATTTTTCGAAAGAACATTAATGTTTTTATACAGGCTTGAGAAAGAACAAATTGTAGCATTCTTCACAGGATTTCAATCAGCCGCAGGAGATGATTTTGATTTAACCAATCAAATATCTACCAAACTTAGAACAGAATACCAAATCACCAAAAGTAACCCAGGATGGCCTGGTCAGGTTCAAGAATATGCTGATATGAAAGGCGTCGATTTCTTTAATGCATTAAAAGAAATATCGATCCCCCTTCTTTTACAATAAACAATGCCATAGACCTAATAAGCGATTACTTACTGCTCAAATACCCCGATGGAACTCGAACTCAAATAAAATTGATTATTAGCCATTTATAACAATAGTTAAAATTTGGGGAAGATTCAATCGAACACAAAAAAGCCTTCAAATCTTTCGACTTGAAGACTTCTGCATTTTTCGTGAACCCTATGGTACAAAACTCGAACCTTTTTATCTTTGATTTACGAAAACTTGCGGAAATTAAGTAAACATTATCATACATAAATATGTGATATTCAATCTCATAATATACATCTTTTAAATATCCGCGTAGTATTCAAAATTTTGATAATAGATTTTTCCCTTCATGTATTTCATCGGTTGCTCTTATTAATAAGGTATCTCCTTCTGTTAGTTTTCCAAAGATTTCAATCTTATCCCCTGTATTAATACCAGCTCGTACATTCACCCACTCCGTTTTACCACCCTTCAAACGAATGACGAAACGCTTTTCCAGATTAGTGGCCATTGCGGATGCAGGCACTAAAAAAGTAGGCGCTTTTCTTCCCAACTTCAGTACAGCGTTGGCAAACATGCCTGATTTTAGCTGGTTATCACTGTTGGGGTAAAGAAACTCCCATGTCTCTGTTCTGTTAGCCAGGTTTAAAGCACCTGCTTTGCGAGATAATTTTGCCTGGTAAGTTATATCGGGCTGGGCATCTACCGTAAAATTAACAGCAGAAGTTTCCGAAGTAGCAGCAGTATAGGCTTCAGGTACGGGAACTCTTAAACGCAGTGTGTTAATATTCTCTACTACCAGTATGGGCTTGGTATTGCCCGTGCTTATCAATGTGCCGGGATCTACATTTCGCTGTGTAATGACACCGCTGAAAGGAGCACGAATAGTAAGGTAATCCTTTAATTGAGCATAAGCATTCGTTTTAGACCGGGCGGCGTCCAGCGAAGCGCTATCAGCCAGCATCTGGCTTTTCGCCTTTTCCAACTCCCCGGCAGCTACTGTACCTTCCACTTTGGCGGCATTGACAATCCGTTTGTAGGCATCCAGGCTTCCAAGGTATTTTGAACGGGCGGTTTGTATATCCGCGTTGGCCTGCGCATAGTTGGCAATCATTTCAGGCGCTTCCAACACAGCCAGTAATTGTCCTTTGCTTACTTTGTCGCCAATATCAACTTTTAAGGCGCTTATATACCCGCTAACTTTTGCGAAGATCTCCGCCCGTTCCAAAGGGATCAGCTCTGCCGGAAATGTGATCTGCTTGTTCACAGTGTCCTTTTGAAGAATAAAAACGGCAACAGAATCAGGGCCAGTCTTTTTGGACAGTTCTTCTTTACTGCGGCCTTGCTGGCATCCCGTCACTAATATAACAGTCGTCAACAGTGTTAGCCCTATGATAGAAAATGAAAGTCTCATTGCTTGATTGTTTTTATAGAAAGTTAGTTTACTCATTGGTTGTTTCATAATACCGGCTATCCTTGTCTTCCGGATGCAGTGACGGGCTATGGTATGCTTTCCTGCCCATCATGCTTGTATATATAGCCGGCAGGAAAACAAGCGTACTGATGGTGGAAAAAATCAGTCCTCCGATAACCGCAATGCCCAATGGAGCTGTCTGATCGCCTCCTTCGCCAAACCCAATGGACATTGGGATCATACCTGCAATCATGGCAAGGCTGGTCATTAATATAGGCCTTAAACGGTTTGCCGCTCCCGTTACTGCAAAACCGGAGCTTAATTGCTGCTTCCGGTATTGCTCCCCGTTTGTAACTAACAGGATGGCATTAGCTACTGCAACACCCACTGCCATGATAGTGCCCATATAAGATTGTATGTTCAGGGTCTGGCCGGTTATCAGCAGCATCAGCACAGCACCGGCGATCACCGCAGGTACTACTGATAAGACAGCCAACGCCAGCCTGAACGATTGAAAATTAACCGTCAACATCAAAAAGATCACAATAATAGCAATAAGCAATCCTACTTCCAGTTCACTCATTGTCTGGTCAAGCAGATCCGCCTGACCGCGCAACATAATTTTCACGCCTTGCGGTAGCTCGCCTAATGAAGCAATGGCGTTCTTTACATCTGTAATGGCGGCTCCTACATCCTTTTTGAAAATATTCGCTGTAATGGTAATATACCGTTGCTGGTTAATACGATCATATTCGCCGGGTGAGGTAATTTTCTGTAAAGTAGCTACATCCCTCAGATAAACAGGGCTGCCTGTACCCGCTATAACCGGCACTAACCCCAATTCATCACTGTTATTGACACGGTATTGCGGATATTCCACCTGCACTTGGTAAGCGGTGCCGGTACTTTTATCCAGCCAATAGTTTGGTTGTGTAAACCGGCTGGAGGAAGTGGCTGCAACTGTTGATTTGCTGATCTGGTCAACAGATAATCCCAACTGCCCTGCTTTTACCCTGTCAATATTTAATTTAATACCAGGATACTCCAATGGTGTTGCAATCTGAACGTCCCGCAGGTAAGAAATATCTTGCAGTTTTTTATTCAGATCAGCGGCAACTTTCCTGCTCTGAGAAAGATTTTTGCCCATTACTGCAATTTCAATGGGGTTTGAAGAACCAAGATTTACCACCTGTTCCACCATATCGCCGGGCTCAAAGGAAAGGGTTGCCGCCGGGATAGCATTTTTCACAGCTTTACGCAGTAACTCTTTAAAATTCTCAATTGCCATACCAGCTCCTTCCTGCAGCTTTATCTTTACAACGGATTCATGGGGGCCGCTCGTCCATAAGTGAATAAGGTTTACTGGGTAGCTGGATGGCTGCACACCCACAAAAGCAGAACTGATCTCAATTTGCCCGTTAGTAATGCTATCCGCCAGGTGCAATAACTCCTGCGTTGCTGTTTCTGTCCTTTCCACGCGGGTTCCGGCAGGTAATCTTAGCCGCACCTGCGCCTGGCCTGCATCCGTTTTGGGAAATATTTCAGTACCCAATAACATGAATCCACCAGCCAGTATTCCGAATGCAAATAAAAGATAAACAGGAGTGGCCCAGGATGATTTTTCCACGAAACCTTTCAGCCAATGTTTGTAACGCATCCTGAAACGGTTGAATCGCTGAGCGGCGCCCGTTTCCCCTTCCGGCAAACGATCTTTGAGTAACCAGTGAGAAAATACGGGCACCAGGGTTTGTGACAGCATAAAAGACGCTACCATTGCAAAACCAACGGCCAATGACAGCGGTAGGAACATGGAACCCGGAATCCCCGTCATGAACAATGCCGGCACAAATACGGCTATTACGCAAAGAAGGATAAGCAACTTCGGTAACGCAATCTCCCGGCAGGCATCCCATATTGCCTTGGCCTTTGTTTTACCAAGCTCCTGATGATGGTGGATATTTTCAATAGTTACCGTAGATTCATCCACCAGGATTCCTATAGCCAGCGCCAAACCGCCCAAGGTCATTACATTAAGGGTTTGCCCGAAAATCTTTAAAAAGATGACGGCAGACAACAAGGCTAAGGGAATAGTGATCACTACAATAAAAGCTCCCCGAATATCCCGCAGGAATAATAACACCATTAACCCGGTAAGCAAAGCGCCCAGGATGCCTTCTGTCATTAAACTCTTTAAGGAGTTAATAACGTAACCTGATTGATCAAACGCATACGTTACTTTAATATCTTCGGGAACGGCTGCCTGCATATCGGGGAGGGCTGCCTTCACCCTTTGCACCACATCCCAGGTAGCCGCATCGGCGCGTTTGGTTACCGGTATATACACAGATCTTTTACCATCAATCAGCGCATAACCGGTAGTCACATCTGATCCCAGCTCTACATTTCCAATGTCCCGGATATATACAGACGGGCCCGCGCCCAGCTTCAGCGGCACATTTTCCAGTTCCTTGACATTTTCAACTACGGCGTTTTGTGAGGTTATAAGCGTTTCATCTCCCTCCCTGATATTACCTGCTGGCGTAATGCTGTTTGAACTGGCCAAAGCCTGTACCACTTCATCTGGCGACAAATTATAATTCCTGATCTTTTCGGGATCAACTTTTATAATAACTGTTTTCTGGTTGCCGCCAAAAGGTGGCGGTGCAGATACACCTGGCAGTGTTGAAAACATAGGCCGTACCTTAAACAATGCCAGGTCTTGTATTTCTCCTAATGACCGGGTTTCGGAAGTGAATACTAATTGCCCCACTGGCACACTGCCCGCATCAAAACGGGTAATGAAAGGAGGCACCGTACCTGGAGGCATAAATGCCCTTGAACGGTTCACGTACCCTACTACTTCACCCATTGCCTGGCTCATATCCGTTCCTTCATTGAACTGTATTTTTATGAGGGCGGCTCCCTGGATGGATTTTGATTCTACAAACTTTACACCTGTTACGTATAAGAAGTGATATTCATAGTAAGAAGTAATAAAGCCTTCCATTTGTTCAGGGGAAAGGCCGCCATAGGGTTGCGCCACGTAAATAGTAGGCAAACCCATTTTCGGGAAAATATCAATCTTCATGGTTTTGATAGTGAGCCATGAAAAAAACATAATTGCTATAAAAGTTACCACTACTGCTAATGGTTTGCGCAACGCTAATGCTATTAATCGGATCATAACCCTGCTAATTAACCTGTTTTAAAAATAAATTCAGATCTCCATTTACAGCCGCTTTATACAACAATGCCTTCCAGACGCCCATAAAAGCCGTTTTGTTATCTGTGGCCGCTTTTACGAGTACATATTGCGCCTGCACCAAGTCCGAAAAATTGGCTAATCCTGATTGATAGCGGGATTGTAACGCTTTATAGGAAAAACTGGCTGATTCATAGAACAAAGGGCTTTCCTGTGCTACTATTAATGCAGTGCTTAACGTGGTATCCGCCAACTCGTTCTGTTTCCTGATCTGTAAGGAAACTTCGTTTAGCTTCTCTTCATTGGACTTCACCAGGAAGTCCTGTTGTTGTACCTGTGGTTTTACTCTTGCAAATTGTAAAATAGGGATGCTTAATTGCAACCCCACCCCGTAATTATATCGCTGAAAGGCAAGGCCGTCCGTTGATTTTACGTTGTTATTATTATCAATTCCTGAACCTCTTGCATAAGCGGTGCCCCACAGGCCGAGCGTAGGCATCGTGGTTTTGGACAATATCTTTTTCTTTGCTTTACTCAATTCAATAGTTGAATTGTATAAAGACAATAGCGGGTTCTTTGCCGTGTCTGATGCCATGTAATCGGATGGTACTTTGCTAAAGTAGCTGGCATCCGCAAAAGATGGCAAGCTATCTAATGCCAGTAATCCGGAAAGGGTAATAACGGTTTGTTCTCTATACTTCCGGCTGTTCAGTAGATCCACCCTTGCCCTGGAAACTTCCGCTTTTAATAAAGCAGTATCCACACCCGGTTTAATACCATTTATTACCAGTGTTTTTGCAACTGATAAATTTGCTTCTGTACGGGTAAGGTTTTCCTGGTAGACTTTCTCCAGCTCTATGGCCGTCGCAATGTCCAGGTAGGCATTGATTACCCTGATCTTATGCTGAAATATTTCATTCTGTGCATCAGCCTGGGCATATTGTACACCTGCTTTCGCAAAATCCACTTGTGACTGACGCTGCCCGAAAGTGACCGGTTGCCAGTTCAGCAGCAAGCTGGTGGCGCTGCCAAATACACCGCTATAATTATTATCGGCAGACGGGGGGCCGCTGATGGGAACAAGGAACTGCGGGTACGCCATACCGGTGATATTGTTATAAGTAGCATAATTCACCTGATAGGACGCGTCCAATGATGGGATAAGTGTACTTTTGCTGGCACTGGTTCCCTTTTGAGCCGCTTTTATTTCCCATGCTTTTGATTTTAGCAGCGGATAATTCGTTTCTGCCAGTTGCAGCAATTCCCTCAATGTTGTACCGGCTGATACTTCTTGTGAGAACCCGCTTTGAATACTCACCAGCAGGCAGGCAAAACATTGTAAAAGCCTTAACAGGAATCTATGCATATTCGTTTATTTTATTGTCATTTGTATTTATCAAATCAGTCCAAGACCCAAGGCCACGGCCAGCAATATCAGCATAACAGTGACCATCTTTTGAATAATGGGAAGCGTTATTTTTTTCAAAAGCAGGTTCCCTGAAAATGCTCCGGCAAAAGCTGCAACAGTAGCTATTAACAACAACAAACTATTTTCACGGATGCCCACACTTAAATACTGTTTGAAATAAACAGACAATCTTGAGATGTCTACCAGGCAGGCGATGGTCACCCCGGTGGCAACAAATGCTTCTTTTGATAAGCCTCCTTTAATGAGGAAAGCGCTTCGCAAAGCGCCCTGGTTACCGGATAACCCGCCAAAGAATCCACTTGCAAAGCCGCCAAAGATCATTTTATCTTTCCCGAATTGAAGCTGCTTGAATTTGGGTAAAACTTCAATTAATGAAAAAACTATCAATAGTATGCTGATCGTTAATTTTACGGGAGTAACATAAAATATTTTGTTGCTGATCGTATAGGTGTACAGGGGCTGCCAATGCGTAATGCGAAGTAATAACTGAGCGCCTGCAAATGCACCGATAATAGCAGGAATGCCAAAACGCAACAGGGTAGCTTTGTCGGCCTGCCTGCCAGTTAAAAACAACTTGAAAACGTTGTTCAGCAAATGAACGATTCCGGTGAACGCGATAGCCACATCCACCGGGAAGAAAATAGCGAATACCGGCATCAGGATCGTTCCTAGCCCAAAACCGGAAAAGAAGGTAAGTAAAGATACCAACAGGCTGGCAATAGCGATTACAACCAGTTCCATCTCTAATTGTGTTGTACTATCTGGTGATCCACTGACCATTTGCCTCCGCCTTTGATCAGCAGGAAAATACCACCTAACAGCATGGCCCAATCAGTACGGCTGCCATGCAGCATCTCCCAAAAGCCGTCGTTGGCGAGTACCGCCGCCTTTGTAGTAGCTATTGCCACCAGCATGATAGTAATGAGGGGAATGGCGGCAAACCGTGTCAACAGTCCAATCAGTATCAATATCCCACAGGTTATTTCAACAGCGCCTACAAAGGGCCCGAAAAACTCCGGGACAGGTATTCCTATTTTCTGGAATCTGCCGGTGCCAAGCGTATCGGCAAACAGGAATTTCTGAATACCTTCAGAAAGGAAAACAGCGCCTACCATTAACCGAACAAGGATGGTGGTTTTCGCACTATCCGTTAGCATTATTTTTTTTAGCATACTTATCCCGTTATGAACCTCTCTTACTTATTTTCCGGGCTGTGATAAGTCTTCCCTGAAGCTGTAAGAAGGCCGCAGCAAATATTGCAAATTAAACGGTTGTTTTATGGTATATTTGAAAAAAATATGGTATGACCCTCAATTAAGGAAAATTACCTGAATACCAGGCAGTTACCTTAACCGGATTTCATCAATTGGGTTCAGAGTATCTGGATTAATCACTTTCATGCTTACCTTTTTACCTTCCACAAAGAACAGGCATACAGCGTTTTCCACACTAAACGCTTTGGTATGTTCGCTCCACGGCGCTTTTTCCTGCGCATAATAAGGCGCTCCGGCAGCTCCATTATTGATTTGGTACAGCGGTCTTGATACGTTGAGCTTTTTATGAGGATAAGTGTCCGGGTATATGTTCACTTCTTTTGTTAGTTGCAGCCAGTTGTAATTATGCTCGTCACCCGTTAATATTGCCAACACCTTTTTGCTTTGATTAATAAGAATATCCAAGTATTCATCCCGGCGTTCAATAATTCCCTTTTCCACAGGAGAGCCAGCTATATAAGGACGTTTTTCATTGTTGCCATTATACCACATATCATCCCCAACATGCCCGCCATTGGGAAATACCGGCGTATGTTGTGTAACGAAAATATGATCAATATTCTTGTCGTTCTCCAGCCTTTTAATGGTTTGCCTCAGCCACTTTATCTGGTTGTCCTGCAAATAACCATGCAATCCACCGCTGGTAGATGCTTCCCGGCCTACTGTGGGACCGTACCAGTAATTGCTGTTGAGCACAATTACCGCCACATTATCATAAGTATAGTAAAACACATTCTCCTTATAAGAGGGGAAATCAATCTGTGAGCTGTCGGGGTCATACTTATTGCCATCTTCACTTTCCGGGCCATTCAAAGGATTTACAAATGCCTGCTTCATGATGGCCTCAGCAGATTCCGTAGCATAAGGAAACTTGTCAATAAATGCAGCCTGTGCGCCTGTTCTGTTCTTAAAAATATGACCCAATGCCTCATGGTTCCCCTGGCCCACATATACCGGCATATAATGCCAGAATGGTTGGATAGACTTTTTCCAGTTGGTAAGCTGTAGTAGCTGTTCTTCCTTATTAGACAGGTATCCATTGATCATATCGCCTGTAAATTGCAGGAAAGCCGCTTTATGTTGATAAGCCGCAGCGGCAATCTTTTTCATAATATAGGCATTGGCCCCGTAGATCATTCTTTCTCCGCCACCCTGGGCATGACGGCTATCGCTGGTATAAGCAAATACAAACGGCTTTCTGCTGCCGGGCAATGGTGTAGTTTTAAAGGAATAGGATTGCGCCAGAGTTCCGTACTGAACAGTATAGGAATATTCAAGACCTGGCTTTAACCCATCAATAACTATCTCATGATGTGTTTGCTCAGCAGTATCGGCAAAGGTTTTCCCATTCACTGCCACCACAGCTTTAACCGGCCTGTCGGTTTCAAACCAAATGGTTGCAGCATGGTGATTGACGCCACTTACATAAGGGCCATCATAAATAGTCGGAACCGGAACAAAAGGCCCCTTTCCGGTAACGCTTACCACGCCGTCATAAATGATCATGCCTTTTTCGTCCGTTAACCGGTAACCGATTGATAGCTGACCGCTCTGTTGCCACCCCACCATATCATAAGGATCTCGAAAAGCCTGTTTAATATTAATGATTGCCTTTCCCCCCTGCAAAGCATTGGTGAAACGATACACAGGCAATGGATGCGCCGCTTTTCCATAAGGTATCAGGCCATAGGTAATAGTTCCTTTTAAAGCGCCAAAATCCATTATTATTCCATCATCCGTCCCCGAAGGCTTTCCCAGCATATCCTGTACACTGTACCTGGAGCCGGTAGTATCTGCATAATACTTTTCATTCTCCTTGTGAAAATACAGCCTTCCGTTTTCATCATAGTGAATATTACTGTATGATGCCGGAACCCGGCGCTCCTGTGAAATGCAGTTGACGAAGGAAGTAATCAATAGCAAAAGCAAAGCGGATTTTTTCATTTGGTATTTGTATTAACGTTAAATTTTTTCAAAGGAATGCCAATAAATAACCTGCCAAAGCCCCACCTGCTACAATGATAACACTGTTTACTTTTTTTAAACCAAAGGTTACCGAAAGACTGATCAGCCCGATTAAGATGCTACGCCAATCTGTAACAGCATCCCTGGCTAATTGATAGCATACTGCTATTATTACCGCAACGGAAGCAATATTTACGGCATCTAAAAATGCAGAAAAGGCGGTCGATTTTCTCATTTTCCGGACAAGGGGATTTAACAGTGCCACGAATAAAAAAGACGGCAAAAAAACGCCAATTGTTGAAACTACCGCTCCTGAAAAGCCGTTTACCTGGTAACCGATAAAGGTTACTGATGAGAATACCGGCCCTGGTGTAAATTGGCCTACCGCAATAGCATCCGTTAATTGCTGATGGGATATTATTCCTCTTGCTACCAATTCAGTTTCAACATAAGCAAATAAAACATACCCGCTGCCGTACAGGATAGCGCCTATTTTCAAAAATATCAGGAATAAATTCAGGTTGGAGGCTGAAAGTAAGGTACTGCCCGATATTTGTAAGAACATAACAGGAAACAGGCCATTGACATTACCTTTGGAATATTTCCGTCTGAAAGAAGCCAGCAGTAATGCAAGAAACCCAGCTCCGAACATGATGTAAACCTCATTGAACCCCAGTAATGAAAGCACTAATGCTGCAAATCCGATGATGCCCAATTCTGCTGTTTTCAGTGACCGTTTAGCCAGCGGGAAAATAGCTGCGAGAATTACGGCAATGATTGCAGGCTTTATCCCATAGATGAAAGGCTGTACCTGCGGTAATTGCCCATACTGCTTGTATAACCAGGCAAATAAACCCGTAATCAGAACGGCAGGGAAGATAAAACATGCTCCTGCAATAATTAAGCCCTTCCAACCTGCTTTTTCACGTCCTATGTGAATGGCTAGTTCTGTACTGTTTGGGCCAGGAATCAGATTGGTAGCGCCGAGTAAATCTAAAAAATGCTGTTCGCTCATCCACTTTCGCCTGGTTACTATCTCTTGCTGCATCATGGCAATATGCGCTGCTGGGCCGCCAAAACCAATAATGCCTAGTTTGAGGAACAGTTTTGCTATATCGGCTAATGTTGAGGGCTGTATATCCGCTTTCTTTTCGTCAGTCATTATACTATCTTACTTAAAAAATCAATTAACTGTTTCACAAGCATTATCAAACCACTGATTACCATTACTGCAATAACCAGTTTTCTAAACACAGCACTGCTTATTTTTTTCAAAAATCGTTTCCCCAACCAATTTCCGACAGAGGCGCCGGCACCTATTAAAATCCCGTAAATCCACATATTTCCTTTTAAAGAACCCAATGCAGTGTAACTTGAAACCTGCACAAGACCAATCAGGAAAGAATTAATGGTTTTTGTTGCGATCATTTTTTCTTTTTCCAGGCCATAATTCAGATAAAAGGGATTGAGAACAGGCCCGGTAGCGCCGATTAAAGTGGAAAATATCACAACAAAAAAGCCAATCGGTATAAACCAGGCCAGCTTCATTTTAAATGATCTTTCCTTTTTGCCGAACCTGTATTGAAAAATCGTGCTGATAAGAAATAAACCCACAACGATCTGCAACCATTCCAGTTTTATATTGGAAAATATCCATGCGCCTAGCACTGCACCTGCAATAGCTGATGGCAAATAATACTTCACAATACGCCACTGAATAGCTTTCCAGAATAAAACAATCCTTACCGGCTCTCCGATTAAATTGCCCAGGTTAATAATAGGTGCGGCTGCCTTACCTCCGATAAAGGAACTAACTATCGGTACAAGTAGTAATGAACCGCCTCCGCCTGAAAGGGTGGCAATAACATAAGCAAGCAATCCTGAGAAAAAGATAAGTACATATACCCAAACAGGTTCATTGAAAAGCTCCTGCATTGTGCTGATCTTTTTTTGATAGTTTACTTCGGGTGCTGAGCCAATATCCTAATACGCTCAAAGCATTTAGTACCCCGGCCAAAAACAGATTCCCATAGATAACGATGCCGGGTAGTAATTATCACTGTCAATTTTCATAAATTCAACATTTATCCGTTATGAAGCGTTACTGGAACTTCTTTAATGGCGGGACATCCAGCAATCCATAGAAACTTTCCAGCGCCGTTTATAATCATGAATATCAGTAATAGGGTCATGGCAAAGTCGGTACGGTATTCATGTGCCATCGCCCAAAGACCCTTTTCGGTAAGTATGGGTACTTTGGTAGTTATAAATGCAATAACCATTACAACCAGCAAAGGGATTGCGGCCCATCTAGTTAGAAACCCTACAATCAGCAGCAGTCCGCATGATATTTCAATACTTGCAGTAAAATATGCCCAAAACTCAGGATGGGCAAAGCCTATTTTTTCAAAACGGCCTGGCACAACATCTCCCGGTAACAGGAATTTTTGTATCCCTTCCGATAAGAAAATCAAACCCGGTATTAACCGTATCAACAAATATGAAAAACCAAGTGGCTGAATGTCGCTTTGCATAAACCAATTTTCTAGTTGCCGGTTTATTAAAACTTTACTGCCCTGCTGCTTTAGGCGTAAATTGTGCTAGCTCATAAATGCCTAATTGCTTTTCTATATTGGTTACTTTATCTACAAATTGCTCAAATCCGCCTTCTCCAAATAGCTGATGTTCGCGTTTTTCAAAATCTTCACCCAGGCTATCAAATTCATGTTTGCTGACAATATCCCGCAAGGCAGGAAATAGTACCGTATCTTCCCTCGCTTCATGCGGGCGATACATGCGAATAAAAGACGATAACAGACCATTCAGTTTTTGCTTATCGTTATCTGTAGATATTTGAGGTCGTTTTACAAGTTGCAGTATCTGATCAGTAATCATTCTGCCTTGTTGATGCTGAACCCTCAACACCCCTACAAGGTCAGTGAGTTTACCTGCTTTTTCAAAGCGCGGAAATAGATAATCTTCTTCCTGTTTTTCGTGATACTCTTCTATAAAAGTGCGGATAATACTGGCTGAATCCGTTACCAATTGTGGATTAATACTTTGGTTAGAAGCAAGCATTACTAAGAAATGATCATACACCAACAGCACCCGGTTCAAAACACCGTGCTCACGCATAAGATCTTCCGGCGGGCTTACTTCTTCTTCCGCTTTTTCTTCCTCCTTCGCTTTGCACCCTGTTAGGAGCCCTATGCTCATAATACCAGAAACAACAGTAAGTTTTAATCCACTCTCAATAAAATCCCTCCGGCTGTGGCCGGAATTTAGCTCATTCTCTTTTAAGTGCTTAATTGAATTCTCCATAATGACACTTTTGAAGACGATGAATAAATTTTATAGCCCAGTGATTTGTCAGCAAACAGCATAGCACGCAAGAACACCTACAACAGGCTATAAAGATTAATGATTTATTACAGGCAGCAAGAACAAAGCGGGTTCAGCCATTAACTCAAACAAATGTTGTTAAATGCAAAGGAGGTTATTCCTTTGTAAACCTTACAGGAGATAACCTTGTTTTTGGAATGGCAGATTGAATGAAAGGTACCTTTTCAGCAATGTGGCATGAACGGCATGCCGTTTGAAAGGTGATAAAGCTGCGATTAAATATGACCGTATCCCTTTTGTTGATCGCTTCTTTCATGGCAGGGATAGTAGTGTTTAAAAAACTCTGTGCAGATGCGGCTCTTTTGGGTCTGCGCTCCAACCCGTTTTCGATAGCTGTTTTTATTTTGTCAAGCTGATAAGCAGCGTACTCCCAATTTTCATCTTGCCCGGCCCAATACAGCTCCTGGTAACGGTAGCCGGTTTCAACCATTGCATTATCAAAACCCCGGAATTGCCTTTCAATAGTGCTGATCTTTTCCTTTTCAGATCCTTTTATCCAATCACCATCTTCTTTGGGCTTGTTATAACTACAGGCAATGAAAAGGAATGCCATTATGAACAAAATCGGCAGTTTCATAATTTGTTTTTATATGAACAACCTAACATGACACAAATATCACACAATACGTAATTAATTCATGGTATATTTGAAAAAATCATGGTATCAGCTACTACGCCTGAATACAAGGGGAGTTTGATTGGTTTTCCGTTTGAAGTATTTTACAAAATGGGAAGGGTCAGTGAAATCCAAAGCAAAAGAAATTTCTGCAATTGTCTTATCTGTATAAATTAACAACCGTTTCGCTTCACTAATGATAAACTCAGAAAGCACTTCTTCTGATGACTGGTTAACTGCTTTACGACAGGCAATATTCAGATTCTGTGGAGATGTTCCCAATTGTTCAGCATAATACTGCACCTTGTTTTTAATCACCTGTTCAGAGCTTAGCAAGGAAAAGAAGGATTGATAGAGGTTAGAAGCGATCTCTGCCATACTCGCAACCGGCTTTGCAACTTCTAATACTTTTGCCAGCAACGCCTTCAGCAACCCTTCAATCATGTGAAACACATATACACCCTCTTTATTATTAGCATCCACTAGCAGTTCAAAAACAGCTTGAATAGTAGCACTATTTCGTGTGGATACACTGCTTTGTTTGCTAATTTTGGCAAATAAATTTTTAAGCTCACTATCCAAGGTTTTTTCAATAAACGCTTTCGTTATTATAATTACATAACCATCCGGTTCACTATCCAGTTCCCAGTAATGTACCTGTTCACGGCGAATAAAATACATGACCGGCGGTTTAACTTCAAACCTTCTTGAATCAATATAATGGAAGCCACTCCCTTGCGAAAGGTAAAGTATCTCAAAATAATTATTGTGCTTATGTGGAACAGTTTTTCTGATCTCCTTCTTGAACGGCGCGATCTTTATGGATTTCCCAGATTCGCTTTTATCTTTTATCTGAAGTTTGGAACTCATGTAGAATTATGTCAGTATGTTAAACAAATGTCGAATAGCAATATGAATGTTCCAGTCCATTTGTCATAAGACCGTTTACGCCAAATTACAAATATTTTTTAAATGGACTAACTGTATTTCGTACTTACGGTGCAGGATCAAGGTATAGGGATACCCGATGACAAACTGCAATCTATATTTGAGCGAGGTGCGCGATTGGATAAGTCAGCGCAGGGACTTGGAATTGGCCTCCACGTTTCAAGAACATATGCAAATCAGCTTAACGGTTTTCTAACCGTAAAAAGCAAACTTGAACACGGCAGCACATTTACTCAGAGCTTACCGGAAAAAATCACCCCTCAAACATTGATCCTAACTACGGCAGATATGTCATGAGGATAACAAATATTCATGTGATGTTCAATTGCGGAATGGGGCAGGTGAATGCCTGCTCCATTTTATTATCCCCGACTTCCTATCTCCCGCAATGTAATCAGGCTTGCTACATCTGGCCTATATGATGGATTCATCTTTATGTAACCCCATTCCTTTAAATCCTTCATGCAATAAAAATAAATCCTTTCTGACCGAATTTTGGCCTGCTCTCGTAATTGGGCCGAAAAAACCTGTACTGGATTTACACAGCCTTGCCGGTAAAAGAAATAAAGGATTGCCAGCATAAGGCTCACGTGTTTTGGCCCCATCTTCGGATCTTCACCTACCATATCCATGAAGTCAGCAATGTAATTCTCGAATGCCATCATCCCGCTCCCTGTTTTTGCCTTCTTCTCTCAGTTTTTTTTTCACCATTTTCCTGCTGCTGACTTTTCTTTGTCGATTGCTTCTTCCCGCCCCCCGGTTTCTCCGTCTGTTTATTTGTCTGCTTATTCTCCACTTTTGTCTTTTGCTGTTGTTCTAGCTGCCGCTGCTTCAATTTTTGCCCCAAATCTTCACTGATAAATCCTTTTTCAATCTGTTGATCGAGAGGTACAGGCTTTTTATCCAGATCAAGGAGAACAAGGCTTCCTGACCGGATACCGGGTGTAACATAAAGTTCTTCATGTTGTCCGTCTTTATTGAGGAACTTTTCCTTTTGAAGATTGCCTCTTTCCAGGGATTCCTTCAACGCACCTTTATACACTACTGAATATTCATCTATCACCTTGCCCAAATTGTACCCGTATGCCTTGTCAAACCGCTCCGAGTTATAATTGCCATTCTGCAATTTCTCTTTTGGCTTAATCCTTTCCCACGAATCACTTTTAGAATGGTGAACTGGTCTGCCTTGCAGAAAATTAAAGGCCATCTTATACGTAAAGTTGTCCTTTACCTTTTGCCCGCCCTCATCATCTTTTTTATGATTCATAAAGAATGTGTGGGTTCTCGATTCTCCACTACCGTCCTTTTGAGCGGACATGGTGAACTTATTCAGAAAATAGTCACCCGTAGTTGCCGACTTTCTCAGATGAAAAACGGTATCGCTCTTTCCATCCTCATACTGCTTAGAGTAATTGTGTTCTATAGATGGATGCCCCTCCTTCATCTTCCGAACTAAATCATCGTTATACGCTTCCTTTAAACCAATAAGCATAAAGTGCTTTTGCGTAAGATTGCTATCATTTCCTTCCATAAAAATAAAATTTAAGGTTTCAGGAAAAGCTGCATTACCAGCCATTTCATTTAATCAGTTGCCGAGCCTTCAGCAATACCCTATGCTTGATCTTCAAAATCAGCGTCCTACCGCCATTCACTTCACCAACCTGAATAAGCAAGTCTTGATTTCTAGGGATTGTAAAAGATGGGAAGGCCATGACAATTCTAACCGCATTATTACCAGTAACACCTTCCTGATCGCTAACAAAACTGGGAACCATCACCTTTTCCTGAATAGCAGTTTTCTTCGCCTTCTTTCTATCCTTTACAATAAATTTTATGTAATCCGGCGTGTAGGTAATAAGTGAATTATTGTGAATAGCAAGTTTGAAGAACATCGTGTTCTCTCGCATGTAGATACTTTCCAGTGCAAGTGTTATCATCTGTTCAGAAACCCGCTTTCGCAAGAAGTTTCGGTTCTGCTTTACCTCCGAGCTTGTCAATTTGTAAAATTCCTTGTCATGCTCTGTTCCTTTAATCAATACGCTTCGCCCGTCATCACCAACTTTGTAAAACCGCAGATTCAAAACGGAAGGTTCTTCTGAATAATTCAACAGGAAGGAATACAGTCTACCGTCAGCAGTAATTACGGAAAGATTTGTTTCAGAAAAATTGACGCTGGCGGCTTTTACCTGCAATACATTTTCCGCTCCCTTTGCCTTCTGTGCCAGTATAGAATTACTACCACGATCAACACTTTTGATTTCATAAGGAAAGATGAGGTTACTCGTTTGGTTAAGGCTCACCCATAACGTATAAGGGGCTATCTCCTTCGCCCTTATTTCAGGATGATCGTTTACATCCTGAGCGTTGGCAGTAACAAAAAGAATACAACTCACAATCCATGCAACACATAACCTTTTCATATTCTCTTTTTTTTAGTTTACTCAATAATTATCGGTTCTTAACATTATTATCAACCAGCAGCACATCATAACCACTTCTGATGTTTACCTTGACTACTTTCATTTTCCGTCCAACTAACGACTTTGCCGCTTGAATACCGGCGCTTGCTGCCTGCGCTCCAATACTTGGGTCAAGGCTGGCTATACTCAGGCTTTGAATTGCCTGATCAGTTGTCTGCTTTGTAACCTCTGTCGCCATATTCGCATTTACATCAACTCCAATGATCCCATCCATATCATATACACTGAGATCAACCGGTAGAATATTATTCCCGGATTGAATTGAAGTGATATTGATTATGAACCGACCCTCAGCTAATTTTCCTTTGCCCCAAACGAACGCATTTTTGGGGACACGAACGCCGGCAACATATATTTCTTCCAAAAGCCGAAGCTGAACTTTTGAACCATCCATTACTTCCTTCGATTCAGCGATAACAGCACGTACAGTGTTTTGCTTCACCTCAGTCTGTTCATCTTCCAGTGAATAGAATCTATTGAAGGTGCCATTTCGGGCTGCTCTCAATGAATCCAGGAATGAATTTTTCCTGCCGGTATCGGCCTCCATCAGAGATACCACATCATCCCCCCGCGAGGTCTTCACTGTAAATACCTGACTTCTGTTCACTTCAGACATTTCCTGTATTCGATCCTTTACACGGTTGGGATGCTGTATATCCAGTATCTTTTCCAAAACACCTGAAATTTGCTCCATCTGCTTATCTGGCTTGTCTTCGCTCATTTCCTTCATCATCGCTTCGAGCCGGTCAATGCCCTGCACTTCAACTTTGTCTTTCGGATTATCAGGGGCATTAGGATATACCTGATCCTTTGCTGAACTGCGGTTAAGCTCATCATTTATAGCCGCTATCTTCCGGTAAACTTTTTCCTCACTTTCATCTCTCCCTGTTCCTGTAATACCATACCGATCCGTACTATACGTCCTTTCGTTACCGAAACCATTATCTGACGTATCCATGCTAAAAATATTTTCATGCGCAGCAGGCGGCGTGTAGTACGGATCTTTCTCCTTCAGAGTACGCAACTTTGCCGAATCCTTATCAGCCATTTCGTAGTACATGAGCTTATTCCAACTGCTGTCAGCAGACGCTTTTGCTCCCGGCAAATCGGTATTAATGCCCTGCACTTTTACGTCTGCCATCACCTTCTTAGCATCTCTACTGATTACACCGAACGATGATAGTAGAATTGTTAAAAAAGGAAGTACCAGAATGGGCATCACCATCAGAAACTGTTTTTGTTTTCGCAGCTTTTCATTTACTGCACTTTCCTCATTTTTCATACACCTCATTTTTTATTTTCCAATGCTTCTATTTGCGTAAGGCTATCGATTAGTCCGGGCCTTGCCGCCACAATGCTGTCATAGACTGTCTTTCCTGCCATATCAGCTTTCAGGCTATCGAGATATTTGCGGAACCTCCGAATCCTCCATGTCATATAAATAGGCTCAGTTTCATAGTCCTTTATGTCAGGAGAGATCACATTCCTGGGCTGATAGATTGGCTGTACCCGAATACGGCTATCTGAAGAACCTGCCGCATTTATCAGTACTAATGCAGTAACTGAAACGTAGCACAGAATGAATGCCACCAACACTACCTTAACCCTGAAAGCAGACCAGCCAGCCACTTTTTTATTCAGATAATCTGCATAGCGTCTTTGATAACCTTCTACCTTGCCGGAACAACGCTCGAAAAGAGCGTGAACGATAGAAGTACGCCCGGTCTTACGCTTAAATATTTTCCACATAAAAAACGTTTAACGCTCTACTGTATTCAAATCTCTATTTTCCAACGTTGCCCATCTTTCGATCAAGAATCCGTGCGAATTGTTATCACTTCGGGAAATATTCCGTATAAATCCTTCCGTTATTAAAGTACGAGTGACGATACTCGTAGCACGAATAATCCGCTGGTGTCCGTAGCACCGGAAGTAATAAGGATACTGATCTACATTAACAGAAACGCTATCCACCTCTATCTTCTGGGAAATATTGCCTGAAATAATGTTATTGTAATAACCGCTTTCTTTTAAGTTCTCATATTGCCTCTTTGCGGAAACATCAGCCATATACAATGCACGTACAATGTTATTCTTGATAACCGTTTCGTCCGGGTCTAACGTAAAAAAGTAGAAATGAAACATCTTGACGTGATCCCGGATTTCTACAGGAATGTTGTCTTTCTTTTCGCTGGCAAACGCTTCCAGAATTTTTCCATTTGCCAAAACATAAATTCTATCCTGCGTCTTTGATGCCAGCAACATGGATTTATATATAGTGAATCCGCATAAACAGAAAGACAGCAGAATAATAACCATTGTGAATAACCGGACATGCGAAAATGCCCCCTGAATACTTTTCATTTTTTGAAACATACACGCTCACTTTTCTTTCAACACTTTGTTTCAAGCCATCATTTGCCAAGTACCTACTTCATGAAGTATCACCCCCTTTCAACTTATTGGCTAGATGCCCATATGCACGGCCAGCACTGGCGGCAATGCCTTTCCCTGTACTGCCAGAATTATATCCATCTTTAATATTATCCGGGGCATTGTAAAGATTCTTCAAACCAGCCTCAACGGAATTGTTATCAGCAAACATCATATGTCCGAAACCATCGGCAGCAGCGCCAGCAGCTCGACCAACCATTCCCGCACCCGTCATTGCAGCGCCAGCCGCCGCACCAGCAGCACCCCCCAATGCAGCAGTCATTTTGCCGGTGAGAGCATCACCGCCAACAAACATTATATGGTTTGCAATATTTGGAATAGTCGTATAGCCGTAGATTCCAATTATCAAAAACACCATATAGCCTAAATCCGTTCTGCTAAAGAAAGTGTCGCCTGTTTGACCAATTTGAGTTAAGTCAATCTTTAGCATTTCGGCCTGTATCGTAGCTATCACGGCTCCGAAAATCTGTGCTATTGGCAACCATAAGAACACATTGATGTATCGGGCCAGCCAGTGCTTTAAAGTATGCTGGAATCCATCGAAAACTGAAAGCCCGAAAACCAGCGGCCCTAATATTGCCAGAATGATTAGGTTAAACGTTCGCATCGTATTAATGCACAATGACACGGCAGCAAACAAAAGCTGTAAAACTTCCGCTATCACTTCTTTAATTGCATTTCTGAAATTATACGATGCTTTGGCGAAAGCAAACATAATGTCATTCCCCACGCTCGATAAGAAACCTTCATCTTCACTTGACTGTCCATCATGTGTATATTTGTACCACCGCTCCCGATCACCTTCACCGGTTGGGCCAACATACATCTGCCAAACATCTGTTTTCTTGATAGCTTCTTCCTTTTGCTTCAATAATGCCGCAACAGATTCATCCGCTTTATCCACCATTTTTGCAGTACCGAACACCGTTGGCTGCATCACACCGTTTATCATCGCAATCACTGATGGGAAAATCAATATTGCAAAGCCTATTATGAACGGTCTGAATAATGGATAAAAATCAATCGGCTCCGCCCTGGACAAATGCCCCCAAACTCTTGCAGCGATATACCATAACGCTGCAAATCCAGCGATGCCACGCCCCACATTTATCAGCTCCTTGCACAATGGCATTAACTTTTTATACAGTTCGTCAAGCACTGTATGCAGGCTTTTAATATCGCCAGCAGCCTCAGCTAATTGCGCAAACGCTAGAACAGGCACTGTAACCATCAGTATGACGACTAACAAGGATTTTAACCACACTTTCATACATCACGTTTTCAATAATTCATAAATTTTCCTATTCAAACCCCTCAATGGCTTTCATCCGATCAACCTCCTTCTGTTCTTTCATCCGCTGCAAAGCCATAACGGAATTGGAGCTGTTGAAATGCCGAAGAAAGGTCAACTTATCCAGCATTTCCGAATGAATTTTATCTATTGCATTCAGTCGTTCCTCATCAGTCATTCGCAGGTTGCTTGCCGTTATCACAGTAAAAAGATCGTCCAGATTCTGCAAGGAGGCATCGAACAAACGTCCATAAACCCTTCCCATATAGTCAATCTCCTTAATCGTAAAACTGCCTGATGATTTTGCGTATTGAAATGCCTTCTTATATTCCTTCACCAGCGAAATCTGATAATCCACTATATCTGCTACACGGCTATACCTTTTGATTGCAGGGTTCACCTCCATTAATCCATCGAGAAAAACCTTATGTAGCTGAAAGTTTCCCTCACTGATGTTCTTGATTGTATTATAGCCGCCAGATAGAATTTCATATCCCTTTTTTAGATCAGATAAAATTTGTTTGAATTGTGCCAGCTTTTCAATATTCAAAGCCAACTGAGCAAGCTCTTTTGCTTGTGCATTGCTCCTGATCGGCACCGCAGCAAATACAATGAATATTCCGCAGGCCATGATGCCAAAACGTAACACAACACTTTTCATAGCCTCATTTTTTTTCTGTTACCTTTTTCATGACTTGTACATCCCTCAACTCGTTCTGACGCTGCAATACCTGTACTTTTGTGGAGGTGCAAAAATTCTTTGTAAAGAGATAGCAGTCCTGCATGTCCACATGAATAGCATCAATCCTTTCGATGCGTTCATCATCACTTAGTTCCATTTGCCCGGAGGTGATCAACGGCACAAGATCCATCAGCAGATTCTCACAGCTTACCAGCAGTCGCGTTCGGACACCGGTTACATAGTCCACTTCCGATGCGGCGAACACCTTGCTATTCCTCATATCCTTCAGCACTCTATTGAAATCCGCCGATACAAACAGGCTATAGTTGACTATCTCAGCTATTCTTGAATAATTCCGGATTTTTGGGTTGATTGTTTCTAGCGAAAGAAAAAAATCTTTGTCGAGCGTAAAATGTTCATCCTTCACGTTACCGATGAAAGTCAACCCTTGACGGGCAATCTTATAGCCTTTTTGCAGGTACTCTAAATAGACCTTATTGGCTGCGATCTGCTGTATATACAGCTTTATCTGATTGTTCTGAGAATATGCCGAAGAATGTAAAGCGATAAAAGCACATAAAAACACCACCACTTTCATAACACACTATTTTATGCCGTACATGTATTTAATTTGCTCAACATCCTTTTGATCTCTGGCCCGTTGCAGTACCAGTTTCTTATTCTCATTATTAAAAGATCGCAGATCGTTCAGGTTTACGTCGATACTTTCAGCCACACCGTTCAATATCTCTATTCTTTTCCCGTCCGTCATTTTGGTCGCAAAGGAATTGATGACAAGAAACAGGTTATCGATATTCTTCAAACTCTCATCAATGATCCCTGTATAAACTTCCGTCATGTAATCAATTTCCTTAGCGGTAAAATGCTTATCCTTACGGAACAGTGCAAACGCCTTGTTGTATTCATCAACAATTGCGATTTGCTTATTAATAATTTCCTTCACGCGCTTGTACCCGCTGATCGCTTGCTTCACCTTGTTTAACTCATCGAAGTATTGCTGGTATTGCTCTTTGTGTTTTTTAGTCCAATCCGATATTTCATCCAGTTTGAGCTTCGTGAGTATATTCTCAACCTCTTTCTGAGCATTTTGTAACCAAATCGTTTTATTCTGCAACCTCTGTACAGCCAGGTCAGCAGCTTTGATTGCAGCAATCAATGCTTGACGGGCGACCTCCCATATAATCGCGTGGCTCTTTTTAGTTGGTGCAAGCACCAAACAGAAACAAAGAACCAACCCCACAACTACCTTTTTCATACACATTGAGATTAGGCGTTACACAATTTTTTTTCTATCCTGCACCATTTGTTCAATAGCCTTCTCCATACTACCAAGACTTTCGGCATACTCCAATACCTTCACACGTTCCCTGCCTTCTGTAGTGAATGCGAAATATTCATGCGGGCATAGATCATTTTTATATACTTTGGCAATCTGCCCTCCGATCTCCATGAATATTTCACGGTTGTCTTTATTCACACTTAACAGAATGGACTTCGCTTTTTCTGACAGCCCAAGCACGGCCTGCAACTGATCGAACTTATTCATGAACTTCCTCATGTCCATAAGAATCTTCACATCAGCATTGGCGATGATTGCATCCTTTATTACGGGTGAAGAAATCAAATCGTCTAATTCCTGAGTGATGACTATGGGAACACCATTGAACTTCCGAAACGTTTTGAACCCGTATTTGGTAAACTCCGCCATCGAGGGCTTCGCAATGGCCTTCCACGCTTCATCAATGACGAATACTTTTCTGATTCCATGTAGCTTGCGAACCTTTGAAATGAATAGCTCCATACAGATCAGGGTAACAACACTAAAAAGTACCGGATGATCCTTTATATTGTCCATCTCTATGACTGTGAACCGCTGATTCAGTAAGTCTTGTTTCCCTTCCGCATTGAGGAGATAATCAAATTCGCCACCCTTATAAAAAGGACGAAGCACATAAAGAAAGTTGTCTATATCAAAGTCACGATCTTTAAGCCTGTGAAGTTTAAGTTCGTCAATGAAAAAGTTCTGGAGATATTCATAAAACGTATTGAAGCAAGGGAACAAATCGGCATTTCCAGCGAGATGTTTGTAATAGCCGGTCAGTGCATTGGACAGTGCGACATATTCAGACCGGTTAAAGGATTCACTTTCCTGTTTCCATAAGGCTACCAGCAATGATTTCAGGCTTTCCTTTTTCTCAGTATCGAGCGCCTGCCCCTCTGGAATGTAAAACGGATTGAATCGAATGGGATTTTGTTCTGTGTAGGTAAAGTAATAGCCACCCACAAGATCACACAGCCCCCGGTAACTGCCGCCAATATCCAGAATCACACAATGCGCTCCCTGCTCATACATGGAATTTAGCATGTGGTTTACCGTCATGCTCTTACCCCCGCCTGATGTTCCGCAAACCAGCGTTCCCATGTTGGAGCTGATGCCCTTCATACGTGGCGCTGTGTATGGATCGACAAATACCGGCTTACCTGTTAGCCTATCACAGAAACGAATACTTTCCTTCGGATCATCAGACCGATAATTGCTCTCCAAATTCAGAAAGCAGCAAGCCTGCTCCGCGAACGTATCGAACGTATCGTTGGCCGGGAAATCGGCAGCATTACCGGGAATACCACTCCAAAAAATCTGAGCAGCCCCGATTGTTTCCTGTTTTGCGACGGCATCCATTTGCGCCAACGCGGAAGTGATAAGGTTACGAATATCTTTTTCTTCCTCCGGTGATTCAGACCAGGCCAAAACATTGAAGTGCGCCTTAACAGGTAATCGCTGTTGGCTGATCGCCTCATTTAAAAACTCATTTACGGCATCCCGGCTGATAGCATTCTCCCTGCTGTATGCAGCTAAAGACTGCAACCGTAGACGCTTGCTCTCAAACTTTTTGAGCGTCTGCTGCGCATCATCGATGATTATATACTGATTATAGATATGATTACAGGGAAGCAGCAAACCGAGGTGAGAAGCAAAGCCAATTGAAAACTTTGTTCGGTCGGTACTAAACTTGTCATAGTTGATCCGTGAACCGCAGAAGGAGGGTAAGCTATCGTTACCGGATAAGGTAAATAGCTGGCAACGCTTCTTTCCGATCATAACCTTATCTCGAAGCTCAACATCCTGCACCATCAGCTCGTCGTCTTTATCCAGGAGAAAAATATATTTCTCCGGTAGGCCCGCACTCCGATCATGGCTTTTCAACTCATCATCACTCAAACGGTTCAAGATTATACCAATATCACCCAACACTTTCTGAAACTGTCCCGCAACATCTTCAAACTCTTGTAATGCAACTTCGCTCAGCGTCTGCGCCGGAACTATATTCGGTCTTATGAGGTTTGACATAAGAGAGGTAGATCCTTTACGGGCGGACGACCGCTTTGTAATCATGATATAGCACCGGTGATCCAGAAAGGGGCGGTTGTTGAAGTACTCCTGACTGCGTTTTTTCAGGAAGCTGTCTGCATCTGAGAAACTACCTTTATACCGATTCTTAACAAACCAGTCCTGCTTATGAAATACCGTATTCTTCGGCAAGAGCTTTATTGCCTTTATCAACCCCTGATGCCATGTTTCAAAGTCCTCTGAATGACCAGTGAATATCTCCGGTAGATCAACCCGAAACGCAATTGTTATATCCCCTTGCTTACTAAGTATGCAATTATGCTCAATATCCGCTATGGGGTAAATATCTTTCAGCCACTTTTCCATCTTCACAAATCATTTTCATCTACCTTTAGAAATAAGAGCATCACTTCCGCTTAGAAACTGATTGCCCTTTAAAAACAATGCGGTCGTTACTCTTTACGACTTTCGGTATTCCCCTTCTGGCAATTTTCTTCATCATCCCATGCTCACCATACTTATTACTTAACTTGTAGACGTGCATAAAGAGAAATACCGTAAGACCAGCCACTAGAACAATACAGATGTAGGAGTTCACACCAGCCAAATAGAGTATGGCAAACAGTAGTAACGACAAAACCAAGCCGCCGCCGAGATACCATATGTACTGAGCTTTCAGACCCTTAAACTCAATCGCATTATTAACTCCCTTATTGATTTTGTATACACTGTTTGCCATCTTACTCAGTTTATGCCAAAGAATGACTTTAACACCGTCGCTACAACAACGAGAAAAACACAGCTACCGAACCACGCGGCGGCTGTGGAACCTGTGTCGGGGTGCCCGTTCGACCATTTCTGATACACGCGGACGGCCCCGATCAATCCGAGTATTGCACCTACAGCATACATAAGATCACATCCAACATCAAAGTATCCACGCACTTTGGTGTTAGCTTCCTGAATACCGGCTTTACCGTCTTGCGCATATACGCATACAGTAACCATTACTGAAACTGCTGTCATCACCGACCCATGCAGCAGCCGCTTACCAAAGCGATCAATCATCTTCATTTTCATACACACTTCGCTTTTATTGTTATCAAAAAAGTATGGGCATAAAAAGGCCCTGCGCACTACCTGACCCGATTTCACAAACCATTCAACACTATCAGGTAACGGCAGGGCCGAACGCAGACAACTAGCTGCGTGACTGGAAAGAAACACTCCGCACCTAACCCCTCGCACTTGGTTTTCCTGCACACAGGTGCCGACGAGTGTTTCTAATGTGGCGTTCACTCATCCCACATAGCACTCAATTCATCCGCGCTGAAATGAATGCCACACTGACTTTCAGCAATAACTTCGATTAGATTCGTAATTCCATTTTGGTAAATGCTTCCCTTAGTCCTGGGATACTTCCTTAACAGCATCTTTATACTGCTGGATAAATCCCACTTATTCATTCCTTCTTTTCCTGCTTGGCTGACCAGAGCCTGTAGTTCATCTACAAGTGAATGAACCGGTGCCATAGTAGCTGCATCCTGATTTTCACTATCGCCTTCCTTCTCTTTAAAAAGAACACTGTCAACTGCCTTCTTCTCATCAACCTTTCTTTTCTTTTTCAGAATAGAACCACCTTTCGCGCGAAAGAAAAAGAGAACAATTGCATAATAGATTACCAGCAGTAAGCATAGCCACAACAGGTAAGTTGTCCATGTTATCATAGTGCATCGTTTTATTGCTACACAAAAATGATATAGTTCACAACCTGTTTTTCACACTATGAACCGAAGTGGTGGAAATAAATATTCAGAATTGGATAGGCTCAGTAGAAACCTTTAGGTGAGCAGGAAACATGCGTGCATACATATATTTATATATACCCTGCCGCGCACGTATACATCCTCTTACAGTAGCCAGAATATCCCGGCAGAAAATACCGGGAAAAGAATGCGTGCATCCATATTCACCATATATACATACAATACACGCATACATCGGTCACGAATGGGAGCAATAAAAAATCCCACTTCGGGCCGAAGTGGGATTTTTACATTGTTTCACGAAAAAGCCGCCATAGTAACGGACTTATGTGGCATAAGCTAGATTTCTATCTGATTTACAGCAGTGTCCTGGTGCTACTATTGTTTCGGATTCTCATCCCAATAGTTCATTCGATCTTCGAGCCGATCTATCAATTGATTTAAGAAAGAAACGCGATCCTTCTTCCTTAACCGGATTTCCTGAAAGGTGCGGTAGAAATTTCCTAAGTCGATATTAAATGCTTGCGAAATTTCAACAACAATATCTTTTACATCCGCATTTCCATCGTTTAATACGCCTGCACTATACAGTGCGTAAATAAGTTCCGTAAGGGCAGTTTTTGAACCAGTCCAACGCAATCCTTTACTCGGTTGACTTTGTATAAAACCCAAAGTTTGTTGCACCGTATCCACTAAAGCCAACTGCCTATATAGATAATCACAGTAGGCTTCATCAGCAACAAATTCTGAAATTGTACTATCATGTAGAGTTTGGAAAGAGGTATCTACTATCATGTAGGAATCTTCCGTGTATTGCAAATCGCCTGACCGCCTGAGAAAATAAACCTTGTCCATCAGCGTTTGTCCTGACTTGTGGTAAGAGTATAGAGCGGCATTTTTCCTGTAATGTTTCTTCACCTTGCGTATCTCACCCCTGAAATATTTACCTGCATTAATCTTGTCTACCTTCAACGGTCGTTTCACTTCCAGATCATAAAGTTTCTGAAAGAAAATTAATTTGCTCATAAACTGAGGCTTCACTTCCTTAAAAAAAGAAATTTCCGTTTCTTCATCGGCAAACCCATGTTCGATAACGTGTTGCCTTAAACGCTCCAAAGCAAATTTCGCTGTTTCAATTCCACGGCGTGCATATTCAATTGGGCTAAGACCTTCTTTCTCTATCCTTTCCAGCTCATTTACCATTTCGCTATGGAGCGATACATAATTTGAATATCGCTGCTTCTGCATAGGGAATAGTTTTTTAACTTTATATACAATGTATTCACCGCAAATGCTGTGCAAATGAGATTTTTACCTATAGCAAAAAGGAAATTAAAAACAGCAAATCGGCAATTTTTTTACTGCGTTTTATTTGACCTTCATTTTCTTAAATTTCAGTTGGCAGTTACGATACTTTGACGAAGTTGTACCAAAATCAGAAGTGGATAAATTTTAAGCATGTAGATAGCTATAAGCATAGTTTTTGTATGCTGTAGATATACCTTAAATATTCCTGACATGGATATAAATAGCAATGATATTCCAGAAGGAGCGATTATGTGGAGAGGGAGTAAAGAGGAATTTATAGAATTTGTAATGATTGTAACCGATTATAGTATTTGCACCAATGATAAAATTGCCTCACCAAGTAAGGCAAGATTTATGGAGCTGTGCGATGCTTTGGGCAATGAGCTTTTGAAATTCTTCAAAGTAGATATTTCACCTCATGCTACTTTCAAAATAATGCGAGAAAACACACCAATAAACTACCGCTTCACGAAACGAATAGTTCGGATCATGAAGCGGTTAAAGGAAGACGAACAATTTATACTATTACTCGAAGCAAGAGGTATTATGCCATCCGTTGAGTACGTTACTGAAGAGGTTATTAAGTGGAGCAATGCTGAAAAGATTGCTACGATCCTTTGGTTGCATATTCGGCAAGTTTAGGCATAAATCAAATTCAGTAATGCGTTTATGCAAAGGAAAAACGATATAGATGAATGCCTATTTCTGTCGTCAGGCTCCTTTAATGTAACCACGGCTTCCAACATATCCGTAACCTCAGCCAAAGCATACAACCGAATGTGCTTTTCTGAAAACATTTTCAATACACCTTCAAGATTGCTCTTTTCATTTTTTTTGAGAATCGTACACCGATTAAATTTCTTCCATTCTTTTTTGTATTCAGCAGGTATACGCTGCAACTGCTTTTTCTTATGCTTACTCATAACATAAAAAACTTCAATTACCTTTTCCAAATCTGCACAAAATTCGATCAATTGCCTTCGCTCGTTGCCGCTATCATACATGCCAATCTCATTCACCAAAGCAGCATACTTCCAGTACTCCAACTGTTCTTTCAGCCCATCAAGATCGAAATACTCGAATACCGTCCGTAGGATCTTCTTTCGCTTTCCTGATAGCTGAAAACATAGCGAATACTTCTTACCCTGAAAATTTGGCTTTTCCATGTTGCTATCAAATTTACAATATTATTCCTGCTCAGGAACATCCAAAAGCCCCGACTTTCCTGCATCTATAAGTATATCCAGCACCAGTTGGGCCTTCTCCTTCAATTTCAGGACATACAGCATAGGAGGAGAAAAGTCATAAGCGTATCGCGCACCTACATATGATTTTTGCAACGTTTCCAGCAGCTTTTTACTGTCTGCCTGGTCAACAGGGAAAACTTCCAGCAAACGATACGTAACCAATCCGGCATACCTTAGTAACCGATCAATACTATGGGTATCTACAACGAAGCCGCTGCCAATTAATACAAGCGTTTTAAGTGATTGCTCAAAACACTGATGTATCATGAAAGTTGCAAGTTCACCTTCTTCACGAGCAAGATAGAGTTCGGCACCGGCGAGAAATTCTTTTGCTCGATGGACTGTTTTTTTGTACTCTTTCTGACCGTCGCGTGGTGCTTTTACTTTAATATTATTCAAATCCGGCAACTCCACATTTCCAGCGTCATAGAAAACCGCACCTGCGCTATGTGCCGATGTTGCGAATATGTTACCCTCTTTATACTTTTCCACGAATGGCAGCAACTCCATCACAATTATTGTCACTCTTGCAATATGCGCACACCGCTGTTCTAAAATGTCCTCCCATTCACTCATACGCCTACCTTCTCCATCTTTTATTATAACAAAAAGAAAATAATCACCCATGTAATGAGATGCAGGAGATGTACAATTAAAGATCGTTTCTGTTCGTCGTTGGTACAATGACGAACCGAGTAAATAAATTAATTCTGTGGCTACGGAGTTCTTTATGATCCTTACAATTTCTGTTTGCGGATTCTGAAACAAACTGTTGTGAGTGCTGAATAAATTAAATGGTCGCATATCTAAATTGATTTAATGATAAGTATTCAATTATTTTACTTTTAAAATGTGCTGTTGCTATTTCTATCTTTCATTATCGAGGAATAGCAAGCTACGCAGTGCCTTCCGGCGTTTTGATGGGCCTGATCTTACCAATAAGGTCAGCAACTCGCGAGCTGAGTATCTCCATATTCTCACGTACAAGCGATCCAATCATATCTGCCTCTGCGTTTGATAGTTTAGCATCAGTATGCTGTTTCCGATAGTAAGTAGAAATAGACCAGTCACATTGTTCCATTACTTCATTTCTGATCTTTATCAAAACATCCTCCATAGTGGTTTGCAAATCTCCGAGTATATTATAAGCACTTCGGTGTGACGAGCATCCCGCGTTTGACGGAGTAGTGTAACGCTCCCGATGTGGTTCTGTTTGATTTCGATACGAGGGCGAAAATATAGGGGCTTCCTCATAGTCGGTATTTTCCGGCGGATCGACAGCATATCGCTTTTTGCTACGGTTATTACTTCCCGGTGGGCGGCCCACTCTTTTTCTTCGCGCCACACTTTCTACTGGCTCACTCTGGAATCTTTGCAGAGGCAGCGGAGCAATGGTATAACGATTCCTTTCCTCCAAAGTAGAGGGGGATGTAGGTTCATTTGTTACGGGATCATACTTAGGTCGTACACCCAATGATCTCCAATTACCCGGCTTTGTCGGAACGCCTGGATTTTCCTTTTTTGGTCTGCCTCGTTTCCCGTTCGGGCGTTCCTTATCGTTGCGACTTCTGTATAAATCATCATTGGAGTAATCGAAGTCCAGATCATCAGCATAATTCATAAGGAGTGTTTTTTAACGTTTTGGGTTGCCTTTTTCGTTTCGGATTAACCAAGCGGCTTCAATCAGCATCTCAGTTTCAGTATAAAAGAAAATAGCTTGCGCTGCATTCTCATGATGTGTTCCTTCCCTACAATAGTAACCAACGAAAGAGTGGTAGAAATCCCATAAGTGGCTTCTGGCTTCCTGTAAAGTGAAATTGCTGAAAAACGAATCCACGGCTTCCATTGGAGAAAAAACATTATTTTCCTGCATCCTAGACTGCCGATAGTGCAGCTCCTTTAAATGCTTCTTTTTCTTTCCTTCAGTTTTTTCGGTCATAATTAGATGGGATTTTTTATTCTCTATAAAAGTGTATATCTCTGTGCCAGCGGTTCTATTATTTCCTCAGCAGCTTCTTTCTTATACTCCTTATAAATTGTGATGTGACCAGCATTGACCATCCACTGCGCAATCGCCGCATCCTGATACGTATCGAACATATACAAGGTTCCCTGATGGATTACAAAGAAGGGATAGTGAGCGTCAAATGATGATAATGGCCTGCCGTTTATTTTAATCCCCATAGTTAGTTGAAATCGTTCCTTTGTATAAACCATTTTAAAATACACTTCAGGTTTCTCCACTGAAACCGTGATTCTACTAGCATGAGATTTTGATGGTCGCATTTTCATCGCTCTAATTCCGAAGTATGTATATGAATAAACGAAGATTTCATTCTGCAACAATGGATAGATGTTTTTCCATTCATTAAAGGCTGCCAGCATTTTTTGATTCCACTTAGGCATTCTGGAATAGTTATTTTCCCTCCCAAATTCTTCAGACCGCTCTCGCAACTGTGATCCTTTTATAACGAGGTCAAGCTGATGTACACTGATCGATTTTTCAGCTTCTTCATCCAATACAGGTAAAAACTTAGTCCATGATGTGATTCTATCATTAGACTTGCTCATTTTACCCGATGCTGGAACTATAAAGGGTGGTTGTTTTCCTGCGTATGGTAACATTAATAAGAAGGCAACCGCTTCTCGCTTCTCCGGCATCTTCTTTTCTGAGGGAACTTTAAGTGATAATATATCGTCCAGGGCGAAAGGAAAATTTGGCTTATCGAAAGGAAACAACTGCATTACCTCCTTCCTTTGCATTAAGTAGATCCCGCTTTCAGTTTCGATCTTGTCAAATCCATATTGGTATTTAAAAGCAAGATCAAACTGACGGTTCGGCAACAACTGAGCGAAATAGCATTTCCCGTATCTACTTACTATTACTGCAACGGTTTTGCAAATATGGATGCAAACACCGGTGTGCTTTCCTTTGCAGCTACAAGTAACCTGTAGTTCTTTTTCAGTTGCTTTAAACTTTACATCATAGTCGCCTGTAAAAAAAGTGCATTTCAATACAAGCTGATGGTTTCTGTATTGAATGAATTTAATGGAAGGAGAATGGAACTCGTTTATTAATTCAGCATCCACGCAATGCTTCATCAATTGTTCCGTCGATATACCCTTGTCTTTGTCAAATGGGATTGCCACAATGTTAGATGCAGCTTTCGGAAATGATTTAGTTGTAACCATGATTTTTGTTTCTCGCAAATCACGGCGTTCTCAAACTGAAAGCAGAATTTTCAATTTTGTATTTTACCACTAACCGGTTGACTTTTACAAAAGTTGAAAATCATATACTTGTGGAGGTTTTATTCGCTTATGACAAATTCAACTATAAATGAAGGAGAAAATGTTAGGAGGCTAAGGCTAATAATGGGGCTGCGGCAGAGCCGAATGGCACTGAAGTTGGGTAAAGACTGGAATCAACAACGAGTTTCCTATATGGAAAACAGAAGGAAGATAGATATATCGACTTTGAATCACATTGCTGCTGTATTGCAGGTTCCTGTCTGGTTGCTTCAGATGCCCCATTCAGTATTCAACAACATCGTTCTTAAATGTCCTAAGCAGGACAATTTTTGCCCTGATGTATATATGATTAAGATTGTAGAACTATACGAAAGATTATTGATAAGCGAGCGGGAACTGCATCGATTGATAGGTGAGCTGAATGAATTAGAGGGAAGTGTAGTTTGGGAATGAAGGGGATATAGTTTGTTTTAGCTCGACTTTGCATCGAGCTTTTTAAGTGGGACTATCTCAGTAACTGTGTAAGTTTCAAAAATCAGAGTTCGTAGCAGGAGCTATATTTTGATCCTGTTTTCAAAAATAGTTAAAAACTGATCCAGGACAATGCCCCAGTTTCTTATAGGCATTGTCCATTTTTTTGTCACCTCCCGTAAGGCCAGGTAGACGGATTTAAGCACCGCTTCATCCGTGGGGAAAGAGAGTTTGTTTTTAGTGTATTTCCTGATCTTTCCATTAAGGTTTTCGATCAGGTTTGTAGTGTAAATGATTTGACGGATTTCGATGGGGAAGTCGAAGAAAACGGTCAGTTCTTCCCAATTATCCTTCCAGCTTTTGATCGCATAGCCATATTTGCTGCCCCATTTGCTCTCCAAGCTATCCAGGGCGGCCTGAGCGGCCTGGCGGGTAGGCGCCGCATAAATGTCCCTCATATCCTGGGTAAACGCCCTTTTGTCTTTCCAGACCACATAGCGGCAACTATTGCGGATCTGGTGAACAACACAGATCTGGGTGGAAGATTGGGGGAATACGGCCCGGATCGTTTGGGTAAAGCCGCCCAGATTGTCGGTTGCCGTGATCAGGATATCCTCCACCCCGCGAGCCTTTATATCGGTCAATACCGTCATCCAATAAGCAGCCGATTCGTTCTTACCCAGCCACATCCCCAACACCTCTTTGTAGCCGTCTTTACGTAGCCCGACAGCTATATAAATCGTTTTATTGACAACTTTGCTGTTCTCCCGTACCTTAAACACTATCCCATCCATCCACACGATCAGATAAACGGGTTCCAGCGGGCGATTTTGCCAGGCAACGATGTCCTCGGCCACCCGGGAGGTGATCCGGCTGATGGTCGCGGTAGAGACTTCAAACTTGTAAACATCCTTTATCTGCTCCTCGATATCGCTTACGCTCATGCCTTTGGCATATAGAGACACAATTACCTCCTCAATCCCCTCTACCATACTTTCCCGCTTGGGAACGATCATCGGGTTAAAGCTGGCATCCCGGTCACGTGGCACCTTGATCTCCGATTCCCCGTAACTGGTCCTGACCTTCTTCTTACCGTATCCGTTGCGGGCGTTTTTGCTGTCGCTCTGTTCATTCTTCTCATAGCCTAAATGCCCGTCCAGTTCGCCTTCCAGCATCTTTTCAATGGCCCTTTTCTGGATTTGACCCAGGAAGTCGTTAAGTTGCTTACCCGTCTTAAATTGCTTCAAAAAATCGTCTGATAAGAATTCTTCTGCTTTCATTGTCTGTGTAAAGTTTAAAAATAAAAAAATCGAAGATCTTACGAACTCCGATTTCCTATGTTTACACAGTTTCTGTTACAGTGTCTTTTAAGTATCAATTCTAGTGTTTCTGTAAGTTTTTCATATTGACTATTGTTTACCGTGTGATGATAGTAATTTGCCACAGCATTTGTGTTCACTCCACAATTTTCATAAAAGTTGATCGTATTAAACTGTGCCATGTCTTCATTATATTCAAGCAACCCCTGTTCTGTTACCCCCAACGCTGAGGCAATTTCTCTGATCCTGTCAACGTCCAAATTTTCAAGTTGTTCCAGCATTGATACTTCCTGAGCTGTTACCCCCAGGGCAATAGCAAATTCATGTTCTGTTATGCCTCGCAACCGGCGAATGCTTCCTATTCTCCTTCCCAAATGCCTTATAGTCTTAGGTTTTTCTATTGTCATTGATCGCCTGATTTCTTGTTTCTCAATTTATCCGCTTTTATCTTTTCTCCAGCAATGAGCTTTTCGTACAATGACATTGCTTGATGAATATCGAATGTGTTCAAGTTCTCAATATTATTCGAGCAAATTCCCGATGCTGATACTCCGCTTGAATCGTAGAAGTTAATAGTGTTATACAATACACGTTCCTCATGGAAATTTTTTAGCCCTTCTTCCGTTACCTCAAGGGCTTCGGCTACCTTTCTTATTTTATCGTCATCCATTTTTTCCGTCTGTTCCAATTTTGAAACAGCCTGTTTTGACATACCAAGCCTTTCCCCAAGTTGAGTTTGAGAGAATCCTCGTAACCGCCTCACCCGTTCTATTTTTCGGCCTATATGAGCAGTATTTGTGCTATTTAATGTTTTTTCCATATTGTGCTAAATTAATTACTGTTATCATTTTTCTTTAAAATTTCAACTTTTTCCCTTTCACTTGTCAGCAGCCTTTCATACAATTCAACGATTTTTTCGACGGGATTGAAGGTGCCCGCGACTGAATTTATCGAGTTGTCAGAAAAGGTACAATCACGTACATTATTTATGTTGTTTATTACATTCTTTTCGTCAAATTCTTTGATCATCTCCGCCGATACACCCAATACATCTGCCACCTTTGATAACATATCGTCGTCAATTACCTCTTGTTTTTCCAAACTAGAAATGCCTTGTTGCGATAACCCAAGATCAGCAGCTAGGGCTTCCTGCTTAACGCTCATGTAAACCCTAATTTTTTGGATATTCCTTCCATGATGTTTATTCGATTTAACCTCCGGGGAATTTGAAACCATACTTTATATTTTAACCACAATATAGTAAAAGTCAACCAAATTCCAGTTAAAGTCAACCGAAAATCGCACAAAAGTTGCACAACATCGCATAATTTGCCTAGAATACTAATTCCCTAACCATACGCACAATCACAGTTTATTAAGATCGGGGAAAGGCAACTGGCATGGCAAAAGCCCATATATTATAATATCTCTTAATTAATTCACAATCGCGCATGAAGTTACTTCTTTTCATTGCGCTGGCCCTTGTGTGGCCGGCACGATACTCCTTTGCTCAGGATCTCCATCCGGCTAAACACGCTCCGTTATCTGTTGGCGACACGGTACCGGATATTTCATTTATGCTCTGGAAGAAAAGCATACCTGTCAAGCTCAGTGACTATACTGGAAAGCTGGTGATCCTCGACTTTTGGGCTACATGGTGCGGAAGCTGCATCCGCATGTTCCCTAAAAGCGATTCTTTAGAAAACCAATATAAAGGACAGGTAATCTTCCTGCTGGTCAACAGCATACGTTCTACCCAGGACAGCGCCCGTCAACTAACTAATTTCTTCCAACGCTGGCAGAAAATGAAGGGCCAACAGTTTGCGCTTCGCACTGCCATCAATGATACAACAGCATTCAAATTATTCCCTCACATATTCCTGCCACATTACGTTTGGATTTCGGGCGATAGAAAAGTGTTGGCCATTACCGGCTCCGAGGCAATCACGGCCACCAACATACGAAAAGCACTGAGTGGAAAAATACTAAAAGAACCGATTAAAGGCGACAGGTACAACAAGGATAACTGACACCACACCATTTTTCACCAAAACACATTTTTCAATGAGATTGATTTTAGCAGGATTTTTCTTTTTATTTACCGTTGTGGCGTCGGCACAGCCGACAACCCGTGTAGAGATAAGGGGGCGTGTATATTCAAATGAACAACTGCCGCTGGCTGGTATTTCGGTATCGGCACAGAAAAGCGGCATCAGAACCACCACACGAAACGATGGTACTTTCAACCTATCCATATCACAGCTACCCGATACCCTGACCTTTACACATATCGGCTACAGCCCACTTCGGATGCCCATCACAAAGCCGGGCGAATCATTAGATATTGTGATGAATGTTATTGCGACAGAACTTTCGCAGGTTACGATCAGTACAGGCTACCAGCGAGTAAAGCCCAACCAGGTCAACGGCTCATTTGCCCTTATCGACAATAAGGTACTAAACCAGCAAACCGGAACCAACATCCTTAACAGGCTACAGAATGTTACGCCGGGCCTCAACGTTAACCCCGGCTATGGTAATGCCAACAGTAACAACAATAGAACCGGAATAAATATCCGTGGATTAAGTACAATCAACGGATCGTTAGACCCATTAATTGTACTGGATAATTTCGTTTTTCAGGGTGATATTTCAAATATCAATCCGAACGACATTGAAAATATCACTGTTCTTAAAGATGCCGCTGCCGCTTCCATATGGGGAGCTAGGGCCGGGAATGGTGTGATCGTCATTACAACCAAGAAAGGACGCTATAATCAAAAACCAACCATTTCCCTTTCTTCTGGCTTGATCGTTCAGGACAAGCCCGATCTTTCTACCCTCCGGGATATGAGCATACAAGACTACATGGGACTTGAAGCATTCTTATTCGGTAAAAACTACTTCAACACTACATTGAACCGCCGGTACGTACCAGTTCCACCACTAATCGAAGTGCTACAGAAGCGGAAAAGCGGCTTGATCTCTGCTGCTGATAGCGCGGCGCAGGTTTCAGCATTGCAAGCACAAGACAGCAAAGCTCAGTATCAGGAACATTTTTACCGCCCTGCCATCACTCAACAATATTCACTGAGCCTTTCAGGAGGTAGCAGTAGTATGACATGGTTACTCGCCGGATCGTATGACCGAAATATCGATAACCTGAGCGCCGCTTATGACAAAGTAAACCTGCATCTATCCAATTCGATGAAACTTTCCAAAAAAATACAGGTCGATGTGAACGCCTACTACACTAATAGCAAGGCGACCAGCGGCAAAGAGAGTTTCGGTACAGTAGCAAGTGTAAATGGAAGATATGCTCCATATCTTTCATTTGCTGATGCAGCCGGTAAATCATTGCCTGTTCCGAAATACTATCGGGATAGCTATGTAGATACGGCAGGGGCAGGTCAATTACTCGACTGGAAATATTACCCGCTGGACGAATACCACCAACGCAGGGCGACAACAAGAACAGACGAGATAATCGCAAATATCACAGCCACCTACAAAATACTACCATTTCTGCAGGGCAGCATCTTATATCAGTACCAGCGGCAGCGTACCAACCTGCAAAGCCTGTCAGGGGTTAATAGTTTTGATGCCAGAAACACCATAAATCTATTTAGCCAGGTTAACCGATCCACGGGTGAAGTAACCCATATTGTGCCTGTAGGCGATATTCTCCGTACAACCTTCACCAACCGAAGCAGCCAGAACCTGCGTGGTCAAATTGATTTCAGCCGGAGCTGGAAAGACCACAGCATAGTAGCACTTGCCGGGGCTGAGATTCAGGATATTGAAGCCGACAGTTACAAAAATATCTATTACGGATATAACGCGCAGCCCTTATCATATGCAAAAATGGATTTCATCAATCCCTACCCAACGTTCATTACAGGTCGAAACCAAATTATTTCTGATGCAGGGCTGTCGACCAGTACGACGAATCGCTTTGCTTCTCTTTTCGCCAATCTGAACTATTCCTACCAAGCAAAATATAGTTTCTCCCTTAGTACACGGCGCGATGGAAGCAATGCTTTTGGAGTGAAAACAAATGATCGGTGGAAACCACTATGGTCTGCGGGCTTTGGATGGGATATTTCTCAGGAAGGGTTTTATAGGCTTCAGTGGCTCCCACAGTTGAAACTCAGGGCCACCTATGGAACATCAGGTAATGTTGATCTTACACGCACTGCATTGCCGGTCGCTGTATATTCCGTTGATCCTCTCACAAACCTGCCTATTGCCACTGTTTCCACGCTGAACAACCCGCGACTGCGTTGGGAAATCGTTAAACAACTGAATATCGGTGTACAATTCTCTAACAACTTCCTGTCCGGTAGCATCGATTACTACCGCAAACTAGGCTCCGATCTGTACGGGCCGATGCCATACGATTACACTGCATGGGGGGCATCGAATTTCATTATCGCTAACGTCGCAGACATGCGAGGTAATGGCATCGATGTGATACTGAATAGCAATAACCTCAAAGGAAAGCTGAAATGGAATACCACAGCGATATACAACTACGTCAGTAATAAAACGACAAAATACTTTGATGAATCTGCTCAAACGATCAATACCTTGTTGAGCGGAGGCAGAAGCATCACTCCGGTGATCGGAAAGCCATTGTATGCAATTGCAGCCTTCCAGTGGGCGGGGCTTAACGGAGAAGGAAACCCGCAGGGCTATTTGAATGGTGCAATAAGCACCGACTATGCAGCAATGCTGGCATCGACCTCCGGGAAAGATGGAGATCGGCCAAGCATCGTTTATGTAGGCTCATCCATACCAACATCTACCGGCAGTTTAATTAACACTTTCACTTACGCCAATTTTGAATTAGCGATAAATATCGCGTACAAACTCGGCTACTATTTTCGCAAACCGGCTATTTCCTATTCCGGTATGATTGCCGGATCGATGGGCAATAAAGAGTATGCAGATCGATGGCAGCTTCCCGGTGATGAAAGCCGTACCACGGTACCTGCTTTTAATTATCCCGCAGATGGAACCCGTGATATGTTCTATGCTTATAGTACTATCAATGCGCTTAAAGGCGACCATATCAGGCTACAGTACATCAACCTGACATATACACCGGTGCGACCCTTCGGGATCACTACTATGAAACAAATACAGCTTTACATCAATGTTGCTAACCTGGGCATCTTATGGCGGGCCAATGACCATAACCTTGATCCTGATTTTCCCAATGGGTTACCGACACCTAAAACATTCTCAGCAGGCATCCGTGCCTCATTTTAAAAAACATATAATCATGAAAATTATCGCACAAATATTTCTCATTGGCCTTTTGGGTGGCCTTCTCGGATGCAGCAAATATTTAGAGGTTCAGCCTGATGATACGCTGACTGTTCCGAAAAGCCTCACTGACCTTCAGGCGCTACTGGACAATTCCAATCGCATGAACATGCAACGAACTCCCAATTTCGGGGAAGCATCCGGTGATGATTACTTTCTGCCCGGCGCACAATTCGGTAATATTGAAGTGGAGCTGCAACGAATCTACACATGGAAGGTAAAAGAGTACGTCTTTCAAAATGATTGGTCTATAGCATACGAGCCGATCTTTGTCGCCAATCTCTGTCTGGAACAGCTACAAGAAATCCCTGCGTCCGGCAACACGGCAGAATGGAACCAAATAAAGGGCGCTGCCCTGTTCTTTCGCAGTTACTACTATCAGCAATTGCTCTGGACTTTTGCACCAGCATATGACGCATCCACGGCAGCAAACGATTTAGGCATCGTATTACGCAAGACCTCTGACTTCAATGAACCTAGTGAACGGGCGAAAGTGCAGCAGTCGTATGACCAGGTGTTACACGACGCGAAAGAGGCAGCCGCACTTCTGCCCGATCTACCGCTGCTTCCAATGCGGCCATCGAAAGCGGCTGCATATGGTCTGCTGGCCCGGACGTATCTTTCTATGCGCATTTATGATAGTGCCTATTTCTATGCGGATGCTGCCCTGCGAATAAAAAGCGACCTTATGAACTTCAATGGCGATACCGACATAAACGGCAGCATCACCGAGCAAGTTCCTTTCCGTATGTTCAATAAAGAAATATTATTTTATTCGGAAATGACAACCACTAATTATATTATCAATCCTTCCAGCATAGCCGTTGATTCCAATCTCATAAAGTTGTATAACCCGCAGGATCTCCGCCTTGCGGCTTTCTACACGAAGGAGGACACCATTTACCATTTCAAAGGCAGTTACACCGGTAATGAATGGCAATACTTCACAGGCATTGCCACTGATGAACTATATCTGATACGGGCGGAAGGAGCGGCCAGAACCGGTCAGGTAGAACAGGCCGTATCTGACCTTCGTGCATTACTGACAGCCCGGTGGAATGAATCGAGCGACCCGCCGGTAATTGAGCCTGCCAGCAGTAAGGAAGCACTTCTAATGGTTCTCGATGAACGCCGCAAAGAACTCTACATGCGCGGGGTACGATGGGTGGACATAAAACGACTTAACAAGGAGGGCCACAATATTTCTCCACAGCGCAATGTTGCTGGAACGATTTACAAACTCTCTCCTAATGATCCATACTTCGCATTGCCACTTCCAAAAGACGTAGTGAGCGATAAAGTACCACAGAATCCATAATCGGAAGGAAAAAGGGTTACAATGACAAGATTCTTAGAAGAAAAAACTGCGAAACAAAACTACTCCGCGTTGGTAGGATTTTACAATTTCTCATGTTCATCAAATATGTAGAAGTATTTAGTTTGCTTTACAATGCGATTTCCACTCATCAGCAGGCGAACCTATGGCTTAGAACCCCGTGCCGGGAATTGTCAGGTCGGAAACCGTTAGAGGTACTTGAAACCTACCCAGGTGTAATGGCTGTAGAATATGCTCTAAAACGCAAACTGGCGGAAAGATGGCACGCTGACCTGTATTGCAAAAAAAGTTACCAGTTTACACTTAGAAATACGAATACAGTGTGATCAGGATATAGTGTCAAAGAGGGCGGCTGGTAGGCCGCCCTCTTTGTTGATTCTTTGTTCGTTTTCCTCCACCCATTTCACCAACTCATCCCAATACGCAGAGGGTAAATCTTTACTGTTCGGATAGGCAACCCATTTGTTACCCAAAACTTTTACGATCTGTCCATAATGGAACCTATTAACAGTTACATAGTAGGAGTTCCCCCGGCACCACTAGGCTTTGATACTTCAACACTACGGCCTCGTCTATCAGTAAACTTTATACCTTCCATTTTCTAATAACTCATTACTTCACTTATCATGATACGGAATATGAACTGATGTTGTAGGGTACTTCTCACCCTTGAACATTGCTACAACATCCTCGCGGGAATGACCCCACTTATCGGAAATATAATGGAAATGAGGTTGCCCACCCCGCCAGCTTTCTTCTCCCCGCAAGCTGCGATATACTACGAAAAAACAATGCCATTCATTTCCTCTATCCAGAAACTTAGCAACAACTACACGCCTGAAATTCACCACAGCTTTTAATTGCCCTTCGCTCATTGTAGTTTCTCCTGCTTTCTTAACAGTGCCGTCTTCATTCACTTGAATAAAAAGAGGCAGTTCTTCAGGATCAACATTTTTCGGAAGTTGTTCGGTGAGATAATTACTGAAAGTATAACCATGTTCATCATGCGCTTTAAACAAAAACGAACAAAACTGAAAAGCATTAAATTCGGTTTTCTTCATCAATTGTTCCTGCTCCCTTTTAGATTTTGATTCCAAAACCTGTATAAGAGTAGGCGGTATGTCTGATTTCAGTATTTTCTCATGAATCTCATTCCAACTTTCTACTGCTTTCTTCTCATAGAAGGATTCGGAAATATGGCTGGCAAGTATCGGGTTTTTGTGGAACAATAATGTTTTATTAAGGGCAGTCGTTTTCTTCTTATGCCAGTCAGAATAATAGTCTAATGGATTTATGAACTCAACATCACCACCTTCAAATCCGAGAACAAATCCCTTTCCGTCGTCGTCGGGAATTACAGTTTGTTGCATATGATCGCTATAATTTATTACAGAAATTTATGGTGTACACATATCACTTAAAAACAGGAGCAAGGAAAACGCTTTCAAAGAATTTATTTCAGTTCCATAATCAGTAGTTTCTCCATGCAAAATACTATGCCTTGTGAATGAAATCCGGTTAGGGTTATTTCTGTGTTTCTGAAAAGCACCTTTGTCCAGCAAGACAGAAAGAAACGCAACATCCAGGCTGGAAGTTCCGGCGTTGGCAGCAACCCACTTTGCTATTTCTGGTTCATAAGTTCTGCGGTCATTATCGAAAAACTTATACCCCGTCAATTCGTAGGACAGGCCATCAATTTGTGCAAATAAAACTGGCATAGAAGCGTAGAACAGACCGGCCTCATGCGCCTTCAATGCCTGCTCGATGGCATCGGATCTGTTAGGGTGGCGCTTACATATCCTGCCTATATCTTCTATCAGCTCCTCTTTTATTAACTCGGCCATGTACAGATTCAGTTTGTTTTCGTCACCGGATGCTAAAACTCGCTTTGCGCCAGCAACTTCCGCAACATTCATTCCTAAATTCAGATACCATCCGAATTGCGAAAGTTCCTGCAATACCGGCGCAATGAATGAAAGGTCAACATTCATCGCCCTTTGTAATGCCCGCTCCATTTCCTCATGCGCTTCCGCTGCCTTCTTGAATGTATCCTGCATTGTTTGTTGAAACTCACTAATAGCGTTAGATAGTCGCTCTTGCATTTCATGCAAACCGGCCAATGGATTTGCTATGGCTTTAGCGCCACTCAATATATTAGCCATTTTTACCCTTTCATTTTTCTCGCCATCCATCTTTTTATTGATTTACATAAATATAATCTTTTTATTTAATTATTACAGCGATTCAGTATAACGGCTCCGTGTAACCGCTTTTATGGCTTTCTTCCTTTAATGAAAAGGGCTACCGAACCGGCAGCCCCTCAATTTTGCGAATTACTTTTTCTCTACCATCTTCCATCCATCATCAGCCAGTGCGAACACAGCCCTTTCTTTTTTTTCGCCCTCCAATTTATAGTGAGATAGCTGAGCGAACGGCGTATTATGACGATGTTCAACGGTGTACTCGACGATAGCTTGTTTTCCGTCAGCTTGCTCAATAACATCTGTGATCTCTTTGAAGTGCAGCTCACTAATCTTAACCCGCTGGATACTGTATTCTCTATCCTTATCTGTGACAGGTAATAAGTATGGCCCTGCTTTATCGGTGAAGCTGATAAAGGGCTTTCCAGCGTCGGCAAGTGATTGTGTTTTCGTTATTTTAATATAACCTTCATCTTCCAGTTTTGAATCCAGGGCGCGAGCTGCGTGCTTCGGGTCAGCGGTGAATACTTCCCAATCAATAGTTTTCGGGTACTTTTTTGAAATGATCTCTGCGGCTTTCTCCTTCGTCAATTGCTGAGAGCCGCAGGACACCAGCAATAGTGAAATCAGTGCATAGAAAGTGGTTCGCATGTTCTTATAATCATTTGTAAGCAATTTACTGATTTTAGCCGCTTCAAATCCGCACTGAACAACAGTTATACGAATATTCTTGCTCACGACAAAAAGGCTACCCTCTACAAAGGAGGTAGCCTTTTTGCCTGCTTAAAAATTAATCAGTCCGCCTGATTGGAATACAGATTTCCGGTACCGGAAATTCCGGTTACGTGTGCCGTAGTTCCGCTTTGCGTTGCTGTGATCGAAACACCGGATAGTTGCGTTGGGCTATCCGGATCATCAACAAAATCGGCGCTCACCAGCACGCGGCAGGCTTTTTGGTTAATGTTGGCGCAGCCACTCAGATTCAGCCCCTTGTATTCCCAATATGCGTTCGAGGTATTTTGTACATTACCTTGTGTATAAGGTTGGGAGCTTTTGAACTCAAACACGTACATATCTGCACGCTTGGAACTTTTTGCTTCTTTGAAAGCAACACCAGTAAAGGCTACCACTGTGGCAAGTATGCCGAACAAGTACTTCTTCATGACATGAAATTTTAGCTTTTATAAATATTGTTTAGAAAAAACCGGACGATGACCCACGTTACGAAGGTGGCGCACGACTTCCTGCACTGGAGCTTTTACCGCTGGCAACAATTCCTATTATTGCCAATACGATCATGACAGCATTGAAAATGATGTGCGACTTCCAGGACAATGATTCCAGCAACCCTGCACACATGCACGGCAACTTCGGTGCAAATGCCATCATATAGCTCAGGTAAATAGTGAATACTGCCAGTAAAAGAATTGTGGCTTTTAATCCCGTCTTTCTCATAGTCGGGATAAAAAGTGCCGTCGCTATAAAAAGTTCTGCTACTGGTAGTGACCACGCCACTAAGCCCGCCACATTCGCCAATACCGGTGATTTACTCAACGCATCTCTAAACTGTCCATAATTATACAATTTATCGATGCCCGTAAATAGAAACAGGAACATTAGCCCTGCTGCTATTGCTTCGACGGTCAATGTCCACTTTGTTCTTTCGGTTAGTGATGGGCGGTATGTTTTGTGGGTATTCATTTTTCGTTTTAGGCAAGGCAATACCTGATAAGGTTGATCCTTATTTTTATTTGACCTAATCTTTTGTTGGTAATTAAGAGTTACTTGCGATTGTCTAAAGCTGCGGGCTACAATATTCCAGTTTGTCTGCTAAATCTTTACTAAAGGTAATAAGCTGTTCCATTGATAACAATACGATAATACTGAAATTGCCTTTTTGATGTAAAAAATTGCCTTTTTGACACATAGCCGTTTTTACAACAGATCGAACAGCATAGCCTCAACGAGCAATTGAAACGCCATTCCTAAATTCTTGTCCCGCCATACGGACAACTTTGTTTTCTCCATCGGATAGAATGCCCGCCGAAGATTATTGTATGTACGGAATCCGCATTGCCTTGCTACTTCGCTTAGTGGTAACTGTGGGTCTGAAAGCATTATCTGCTTTGCTGCTTTTATTCTTTCATACATCAGGTAGCGATAGGGTGTAATGCCGAAAACCTGACGAAACTTATACTTGAAGTCTGTAGTGTTCATCCGGGTGTCCTTCGCCCATTGCTGCAATGTCATTGCCTCCGGGTATCTTTTTCTTATCATCTCCCTTACGAGGTACAAATTTTCCACCTGGTCATACGTTATCTTCTTATCATGCCCGTTGTTTTTGATAAGTGTATGCACTACCTGTCGCACTATTTCCTTAGCTATACCTTCTTTTGTAGGATCTTGTAATAGTTCTTCCATTCCCTCCAATACTGTATAGTCACTCCATGCAGGCTTCTCTGAAATCCACACCGGTTTGTCTGAACCAATCATGGAAGAAAAGGCATCAAACGTCCGGCCCCGTAGTTTTAGCTGACTGAATAGTGCCGGCGATACCTGCATATCCACTACCTCATAAATTTCATTTCCCTTTAAGAGCAGCTCAACATCTGTCAGCGGGGAATAGGCAAAGTGCATCTGGCCCTGCATGATCCCAATCGGCTTTCCCAGGAACACATGGGCAATGTGCTTCTTCAGCATGAGCCGAAAACCGAGCCATTCCATGTTTCTAATCACCCGTAATGAAACATCTTCATGTGGATGATAAGAACTTCGCCAGATGGTGAAGTTTTTCTGTTGCACTTCTTGATAATAAAAATCGCCAAAATTGTTGGTGGACTGGAATGCGAGGCTTCCGGGAATGTAGGACTGAGGCAATTCTTGGGGATTATTTGGCATAAAGCTAACTATTCCCTTTGTCCGTTCGGATAAGGTAAACATATAGGGTGGGTTTAAATGATTAATGGTTTCCTGTTAATGAGTTGCTGGCATTTCTTGCGTGTTTTTAAATGATTACTGAATAATGGGGTTATTGTCCGGTTATATTGCCCCTATATAAATTTACTAAACTCCTCTCATTTAATTATATACAGCTCTGCAACAATCCTTCACATATTTATCTAGTGTGGCATTGGATTACATGGCAATTCAGAAATTATTATAAACTTTTTTATTGATAATGTACACTCTCGGTAATAGTTAATGGTTTTTGGGTAGTCGGGATAGGAACATCAATTAAACCCCCGTTGCGTATTCTAAGATCAAACCAAATATTTTTTATACTTTTTTTGAGGCCAGCAGCACCGCTTTATCATCTTCGGTTGCGACGCACTCCGTTCTTCGTTCGACCTGTTGTGGATCAAAATAAATTTTGTCGGTTCATAGATCCATTGTAATATTGCGATAGATATGGGATTAACAAAGTCAGAAATATTTACCGAAAAGCAGAACAAACTGGCTCAAATGATGAAGGCTTTAGGCCATCCGGCACGGATTGCCATTATTCAACATTTGGTCAAATCGCAGGCTTGTATTTGCGGGGATTTAGTGGAGGAGTTGGGACTGGCGCAGGCAACGATCAGCCAGCATCTAAAAGAATTAAAAAATGTAGGTCTTATTCAAGGCACTATCGAAGGAACAAGCGTGTGTTATTGTATTGATCCGAAAGTTTGGAAGCAATTCAAAACCGCATTAGATACATTCTTTGTAGCGTATTCCAACAAGGAAGGCTGCTGTTGATTTTTTTTGATTAAATACATCGCAATATTGCAATGAAACAATAAAACTTTAAGTCATGCAAACAGAAGATCAACTAAAAGAACTTGTAAAACAGAAATATAGTGAAATAGCCTTGCAGGACAAAGAAACTAATGAAACATCTTGCTGCGGATCAGGCTGTTGCTCCACTGAAGTATATAATATCATGACCGATGATTATACAAATATGGAGGGATACAATCCTGATGCAGATCTTGGTCTGGGCTGTGGACTGCCCACCCAATTTGCAAAAATTAAAAAAGGAGATGTAGTAATTGATCTTGGTTCAGGTGCAGGCAATGACGCTTTTATCGCACGCGCTGAGACGGGAGAAACAGGTAAGGTAATTGGTATCGACTTTACACCTGCAATGATTAACAAGGCTAGGGAAAATGCAGAGAAATTAGGTTTTCACAATGTAGAGTTTAGGCAGGGTGATATAGAAAAAATGCCTGTCACCGCGAATACGGCTGATGTGATCGTCAGTAACTGCGTTTTAAACCTCGTTCCCAATAAGGATGGGGTGATTAAAGAAATTTTCAGGGTATTAAAACCTGGTGCGCATTTTAGTATTTCTGATATTGTCCTGGAAGGAACATTACCACCTGCCATACAGCAAGCTGCCGAAATGTATGCTGGCTGCGTATCAGGAGCTATTCAAAAGCAAGTGTACCTGGAATTAATTTCCACCAATGGTTTTGAAAACATCACCATTCAAAAAGAAAAGATGATTCATATTCCGGAAGATATTTTATCACAGTATTTATCAGCAAAAGAAATTGAGCAATTCAGAAATGGCAGTACAGGTATTTACAGTATTACAGTGTATGCAGAGAAACCTAAAGAAACCGCTTGCTGCGCACCCGGATGCTGTAATTAATTTCAAAAAAGACGATCAATATGACTATTGCATTATTCAGTGACATTCATGCTAACCTACCTGCGTTGCAGGCATTTTTCCAGGACGTTGAACATCGTAATCCGGATTACATTTATTGCTTAGGTGATCTCGTGGGGTATAATATTTGGCCCAATGAAGTCATTAACGAAATAAGGAAAAGAAAAATACCTACTATTGCCGGTAATTATGATTTTGGCATTGGGCGCATGAGTAATGAATGCGGGTGTGCGTACAAATCTGACCAGGAAAAAAGTAATGGTAATGTATCTATTTCATTTACAAATTCCATTATACAGCCTGAAGAAAGGGCTTATCTCAGAACGCTTCCTGCGCATCTGAAAAAAGAATTTCAATTAAATGAAGATAAGCTGAATTTGCTGCTGGTACATGGCAGCCCTAGAAAAATAAACGAATATCTGTTTGAAGACAGGGAAGAAAAAAGTATGCTGCGCATTATGGAACAGGCCGACGCGGATATCCTTTGCTTTGGTCACACACATAAACCTTATCACCGTGTATTAAATTCCGGTATCGATGGCCTAAATCATTTCCGTCATGCCATCAATATCGGTTCGGTGGGAAAACCAAAGGATGGCAATCCGCAGGGCGGATATGTAATCATTACCATTAATGAAAACAGTTCTGTGCTTGATAAAGAAAGTATTTCAGTCGAATTTATTCGTTTTAATTACGATGTGGAAACGGCTGCCAAAGCTGTAGAAGATAGTCCTTTGCCAAACGACTATGCAGCAAGTCTGCGCAATGGAATTTAATCACTGCAATAATTGCAATATGAACATCCCTCAAGATTTACACTATTCAATAGAACATACCTGGCTTCGTTTGGAGGGTAGTATCGGGACTATTGGGATTACTGAATTTGCACAAAGTGAATTGGGGGAAATTGTCTATCTCGATCTACCTAATACCGGATTCACTTTTAAGCACAATACTGTATTTGGTTCGGTTGAGGCGATTAAGACCGTCAGTGATCTCTTTATGCCCGTATCAGGCAAAGTGGTGGAGACCAACAAACAATTATTGCAGGAACCAACACTAGTTAACACCGATCCGTATGGACATGGATGGATAATTAAAATAGAAATCGAGGCAGTAGGAGAATTAACCGACTTGCTTTCCGCGAATCAATACCAACAAAAGATCACCCAATAATCATGAGCGCCAATAATTGCAACCCTACTACACAAAGAAAACGTTTGAGCTTTTTAGACCGCTATTTAACGCTTTGGATTTTCCTGGCAATGGCAATAGGTGTAGCGGTGGGTTACTTTATTCCAGGATCAGGCGATCTGATTAATTCCTATTCTTCAGGAACCACAAATATTCCATTAGCAATAGGGTTGATTCTGATGATGTACCCACCACTGGCAAAAGTGAACTACAGTCAAATGGGAAAGGTTTTTAAAAACACCAGGATATTGGGTGCTTCCCTGTTTTTAAATTGGATCATTGGGCCGATACTAATGTTTGGTTTGGCTATAATTTTTCTACATGGTTATCCAGAGTACATGATCGGATTAATCCTGATTGGCCTGGCACGGTGTATTGCGATGGTGATTGTGTGGAATGAACTGGCCGAAGGTAACCGGGAATATGCTGCGGGCCTGGTGGCCTTAAATAGCGTTTTTCAGGTATTATTCTTTAGTGTCTATGCTTACCTGTTTATTACCGTTTTACCGCCTCTATTCGGCTATAAAGGCATCACGGTGGATATTACCATCGCTCAGATTGCGGAAAGTGTAGCGATATACCTCGGTATACCTTTTACCGCCGGAGTAATTAGCCGGTATGTCCTTGTTAAATGGAAAGGAGAAACATGGTATCAGCAGAAATTCATTCCCCTTATTTCGCCGATAACTTTGATTGCATTATTGTTCACTATCATGCTGATGTTTAGCCTGAAGGGACAATTGATTGTCAAAATACCTTTCGATGTCCTGCGTATTGCTTTACCACTGGTCATCTATTTTGCTTTAATGTTCTTAGCCAGTTTCTTTTTAGGAAAGAAGTTAGGTGCAGATTATTCGCAAAATGCGGCCATATCCTTTACTGCTGCTGGAAACAACTTTGAATTAGCCATAGCGGTAGCTATCGGAATATTTGGAATTAATTCCGGCCAGGCGTTTGCAGGCGTTATCGGCCCACTGGTAGAAGTTCCTGCATTAATTGCCCTGGTCAATATTGCTTTTATTCTAAGAAGAAAATACTATTTAACGCCTAAAGAAATTGTATATAAAACTAAGCAGCGAGGTTGACCTCATATTTGGTTTGTCTTTTCACCACAGCAAATATTCTGTAAATCAATTTTGCACGAATAATATTTAGTACACTCATTTTTGCCTTTCCCTGTTTAACCTTTTGCTCATATTTTAATTTGAGCGAGGGATCATATCTGACGGCTGCTATGGCACCAAGTGTCAAAAGAGTCTTTAGCTTTTTATTCGCTAAATGACTGACTTTTGTTTTCCCTCTTATACTTGTCCCTGATTCATGTTTAAAGGGCGCTACTCCACAATAGCAAACTAATTTTCTCGCATCAGTAAAGCGGGTAAAGTTTTCGGTAGCAATAATGAAATGAACTGCGGTAGCGAAGCCGATGCCAACTACGCTTGTAATGAGTTCATAATTTAGTTGCAGATCTTCATTTTCTCCCAATAACTCTTTAATTGACTTTTCCAGCTCCTTTATCTCGCTGGATAGAATATCCATTATATAATCACTGGATTCAACTATGATGGAATGAAGGCTTTTGCCCATCTGTCCCTGCAATTCTTTTATCCTCGAAATATAAGAAGCTCTGTCAGTAACCAATTTATCCCTGTAATTCATTAACTGCTGCAACTCAATTAAAGGAACACTAACAGGCTTCATTGGTTCGAGTTCTTCTTTTCTCATCCAGCCATATTTGCTGATAAATCTGGCATCGGCCTTATCTGATTTTCCTCTTACCATACCTAATGAACGTTTAATGTCCAACGCCGGACGCTTCACATAAGCTATTCCCTTACTATACAAATATCTTTCAATACCGAAAGTATAAATACCTGTATATTCCATGACGACCAGTAATTCATTTACTGATTTCTTACAGGGTTTATTAATCCACTTGCTAATAGACTTAAAACCTTTTTCATTGTTGGATACAGCATCCAGTTCTTCTTTTTGTAAGTACAAGTGGCAATCGAGGGTATTCTTTGATACATCAATACCCAGAATGTTTGTAATTCTCATAATTTTGTTTTGAGGTAATAAATAGTTGCCTTACGACTAAGACCTTTAATAGCCCGCAATGGCTAATATTCTAAATTGTCTGGCAACTTAAAAAGAGAGGAGGTCTAATACGCAACACGGAGCTGCACTCCAGTCGCACACCTAGTTCACCTCTTCTCTTTTTCAAATATATTAGTTACGAATAATATAGAAGAGGGACTAATACGCAACGCGGAACTGGTGTTCCAGTCGCACTCATAGTTCTCCCTCTAATTCTTAAAAAGGAAGGTCTAATACGCAGTGTGAAGCTGATCTTCAGTCGCAACAACAGTTGAACCTTCCCGTGATGTCTTCCAAAATCTTGGTAATAAAAATAAGAGGGTCTAATACACAACTTGAACCTTTCTTTCGCTCACTCCCATAGTTCACCCTCTTAAATATTAAAAAAGGAAAGTCTAATAAGCTCCTGGGAGCTGATCTCCTGTCGCAACGATAGTTCACCTTCCTAGTGTCGTTATCTATCAATTTATTAAAGTGCTAAACTAAAGGTCGCACTCTTGTACGTCATGTTAGCCTACTCACCATGTCCATTTTCAGATTTTCCTTTTGCATAGGATTCCATACCACTTTATAACAGCGCCCACGTACATACGATTCTCACTCTAATTCCATAAAGTTCACAATAGATGTACTGTTTTCAGGATGCCGCCGAACAGCCCTGGAAAAATTTTTCTCCCCTCGTTGGCGTTTATTGTTACGGGACTCAGGGAGAAAATTTTTTCTGGCGGGCAGTTCTCTGGCATCCTGAAAACACTAATACGCTTTGCGTGCGAAAAAGAAGAAAGCGGCGCACATAATAAGCCGCAATGTTTAACTCAAAACTTTTTCGTTATGCAAATTCCTAACAATCTATCAGAGATCGCAAAGATCATCCGCGCGGACTGGAAGAACATACACTACACCGCGAAACCTTACCTGTCCGCAATGGAAACGCTGGACAGTATCAACGATCATTTTTTTGAGGATAGCGCCCGGAGTATTGTTTGTTACTTTCTCGGCAATGCTCATTCATGGAAGGGCGAAACCGCAAAAGCAGTGAAGCAAAAGCTAAATGAACTGCTGAAAAACTCCGATCAATAAGCCCACCGCCGGGGTGAAACGCCCCGGCTTTATTCCTCACTATCAAAAATTTTAAACATGAAAACAACAACACTTAGCCGCTTAATGCGCATGTCATGGGAGATTCAGCGCCGCCGTCATACAGACCGATCTAAAGCCCTGCTTTCCGCGTGGGTGATATTCAAAAATGATGATGTGGCTGTAGGTTATCTCCGCGCCAAGCATAGCACCCGTAACAGTAAACCCGCCCCCACTGCAAACTATTCCCTTTTCAACATTTAAAAATTCAAGTCATGAAATACTTCAATAGCTGCAAAACCTTAGAAGAAGTAAAAACGCTTTACCGCGAACTGGCAAAAGAACATCATCCAGACATGGGCGGAGATACCGCTACCATGCAGGAGATCAACAAAGAATATGCGTTTGCCTGTGCTTTCATTGCAAAGGGTTCCGGTATGACTGATGAACAGGTAGACCAAGAATTGAAACTATCCGAAGAATACCGCGCCGTAATTGAAAAAATTATACACCTGCCCGGTATCACCATTGAGCTAGTGGGCAACTGGATATGGGTAACAGGTAACACTAAACCCGTAAAGGAAAACCTGAAAGATGCCGGTTTCATTTTCGCCTCAAAAAAGGTTGCATGGTTCTACAGAAATGAAGCCTTTAAAGTGCGTGGCAATGGCGCACCCCTTGAAAAAATCCGTGCAAAATACGGTTCTCAGACCGTGCAAGGGAAATACAAGAAAGAACTTAACGAAGCATGAACATAACGGAGCGGCACAACCGCCGCTCCACTCTCTATTTCTTTTCTCACGTATAAATTTTAAATCATGAAAAAGATAAATCAACAGGCGACGAAAGTATTTAGCCAAATCTTAGAAAAGTTGGGTACACGATGCCATATGAAACTTGAATCCTCCGGATTCATGCCTTTAACTGTGGAATTGCTGAACAGGTATATAACTACAGCAGTCGGAGAAGGTACACTCTACAGCCTTTGCCATTATTACGAGCTAAACGGTGATCTAATGCGCGATCCTGAAATGTGCTTTTTAGTGGTTGATTGCCGGAAGGAGCCGACAGATTATAAAAATCTCCACATATGCCCGCAGATGTACCAGCAAGACAATCGCGGGTTGTATGAGGAAAGCATGGAGATTGAAAACAATACAGTAAAAGCGTTCTGGCCGGGCTACCAACATCAGCACTGCATTTTTGCAAACTTCTGGCTCCAAAATATCCAACAACAAGGTTTCCTGAAATAATAACCAGCGCGGAGCAATCCGCGCTTATTCTCTCACTCTAAAATCTTATCACATGCCTGCACTTAATCAAATGTACAACGTTCATAAGGCGAAGTTAATCTGCGAACTTTTACCCGAAGAAATCCCCGGCTTCCTTGACTTCGCTAAATCTTTTTCTGATGGCATTACTGCCGCTCCTGACGAACTCCGTAAACAGTGGAAAATAAATCCAATTATCGGCCCGGATCATTGGCTGAGTTACGCCGCTGAAACTAGCCAAATCATTACCCAGTACGGGAAAAAATTAGCTAAATCTCCAAAGGTTTTTGCAGATCAGCTTTTTGATGGCATGATAGCCTTATTTACCTGTCACTGCCTGCAACAGTACGTAGAACACAAGACCACAAACGAGAAGTTTAAACTCGCCTATCAGCTCATCTTTTAACTCACACTTAAATACAAACGAAATGAAACCGACAATTTATGTACGGCCTGACATGGCATTGCCCGACAATGACCAATGGCAACACAGATTCAACGTAAAGAGCGAAAGCTCCAACCGTCTTTATGTTATCTCACAAAACAAAAAGGGCAGGCATTGGGCCTGCTCCTGTCCAGGATGGAAAGCGCACCGTACCTGCAAACACCTTTCCGCCCTCGGACTACCCGGCAAATGCACGCCATATGAAGTAAACCTGATAAACGAGTAAGCTATGGCAAAGACAGGTTTCCTCGATGGTTACAAGACATACGACACGGCCAGCGGTTACGGCAGTCCTCAAAGCTGGCGGGATGCCTTTGCTCAACGTATGAGCAAGGAAGATGCAACCCGAATAATTACCGATGCTGTACAAACACCGCATGAGGTACTCGGAATTAAACAGGGGGCATCCGCAGCAGAAATTAAGAAAGCATTCCGCCAGCTAATTCGTCAGTGGCACCCCGATACGAATCAACACCGGCTCACCGAAGCCGAAGCCATGAGTAAGAAGATAATCGCGGCTTACACACTTCTTTCCTAATACATTTTTTTTAATTGGCCTGCCTTTCGACAACATCGAGGGCAGGCTACAAACTCGCATCATTATGAAACACAATTATGAAGAACGAAAACAAAACCGCATAGAATATGCGAAACAAAAAGCGGTCAAATTGCAAAAGGAATCTAACCAGCTTTATGACCAGGCTAAAAACATGGCATCAGCTATTCCAATGGGCCAGCCTATTCTTGTGGGTCACCACTCGGAAAAGAGAGATCGTAGCTACCGCGAAAAAATACATAACACCTACGGAAAGGCTTTTGCAGCCAGTGACAAAGCAGAGTATTATGAGAGCAAGGCCGATACGATAGAGGCCAACGATGCCATATCATCAGACGACCCGCAGGCACTCGTAAAACTCAGGAACAAACTGGCTTCCTTGCAGAGTGCGCAGGACTTCATGAAGGAAGCAAACAAATGCGTAAAATCCGGTAACAAGGAGGCATTTATGAAACTTCCCCACGCATCGGAAAAAATCTGGCAGGAAATCACAACCCCGGATTGCATGAATACAATCGGTTTTGCTCACTACTCCCTCAAAAATAACAATGCCAATATCCGGCGGATAAAGCAACGTATTGTACAACTGGAAGCGATGGAACAACTTAACACTTTTGAGAAAACCATCAACGGTGTGCGGGTAGTGGTAAATGCAGAGGCAAACCGTGTTCAATTATTCTTTCCTCAGATTCCCGGCGAAGATATAAGAAAGCGGCTCCGTGATCGTGGTTTCCGTTTTTCTCGATCAGAGGGTAACGCTTGGCAACAGTTCATCAGCAACAGCGCGGTAAATCATGCTTATATGGTGGCCGGACTGTATCAGGCGGAACGCGGCGACAAATAATTACTGACCTGCGGCGCCTTTCCCGGCGCCGCCATTTTCTCACTCCCAAAACAGCCATATGTCAATACGTAAAAGGAAAAATGCCTACAATGTATTTTGCCGGTCAGCTAACCGGGTTACGGCACAGGATGCCGTCGCAGATCCTGAGCAATACCCTTACGCTCCTGATCTTATGGATGAAGGTGATGTTCTTGCATTTCATGTTTATCTCGATGGATATTTCTTTCTCGAAATCACTCACAGAGGCGAAGTGAAATACCAAGTCCTTACACAATGGATGCACCCGATTTTCTCCAATATTGAAGATGCAGAAAAAGAGCTTTTCGATATGTGGAAGAAAGGATTGTATTAAATGCGAAAAAGCTGCCGCCATGCTTTTCACAATCGCCTAACAGCGGCGCACAGCGGCAGCTTCCCACTGCCCAAATTAAAATCAATCTATGCTTCCATACATCGTATACTCTCCAAAAATGGTCTGTCTTTCTTTATCCCAATCTTCAATTCATATCGGCAATCAACAGGGCAAAAGGCGAAGTCTATGGATTCATTGTTCAGCTTGTAGTTTCGCAACCGCTTATTTAGGAAAACGGTTAGCTGAAATCTTAATCCTCCTTCCTGAGAGAAGTAGCCATTTATCCCCATGACCTTCTTTGCCCAAATTTTAAAATCTAATCGGGCAACCACCATTCCTGTAGGAACCAGTTTCTTTTCATACGGATAGTCTTTCGGACGCAGCCCCATTTGCGAGGCTTTTCCCCACGCCAGCACATTGTTTTCCATACCTCAATCATTTCTGCGTTAACAAAGATATTTTCTCGCTTAGTTCGGTCAGACCTGCTTTTTTAAGCAATTCATCTGCGATACTTTTAATCGCATCAGCGGTGTCTTCATCCATCCCGGCAAGTAGCCCATCTTCGCGGTTCTTTAAACCAGAATCGATCACCTTCACCAGAAGCAGGATTAACTTCCGTGGTTGGTTAACGCTCACCTTCACCGCATCGCCCATTCCAGGGCTTGCAAGTAATGTTTCAAAAACAACTACAACATCTTTCGCACTTAACATACACTTCTGTTTTTGTGAGTAAATATTTTTTCCGTAAAAATATTCGCTTCCATCGTCGCATTGATACTTCACCCACTTCCTTCTTTGCAGTGGTATGTTCTCGCCTGTGTCACATATCTACTTTTGTATCTGCAATATTGATTTGTGGAATTGAAAAATGTGAGTTATGACAATAGAGCAAGCTAAAGAGCTGGACATGGTGGATTATCTCACCAAAATTGGTTTCCAGCCGAAGACGATCAACGAACCTCATTACTGGTATATCTCTCCATTGCGTCCAGAGGAAAAAACGCCCTCCTTTAAGATCAATCGCAAGATGAACAAATGGAAGGATTGGGGAAGCGGTGACAGCGGCAACCTGATAGACTTTGGCATCCAGTTTCACAAATGTTCCGTGAAGGACTTTCTGCAAAAGCTGGACGTGAACACACCAATGTTCAGACCTGCTCCACAGCAGGAATCTTCCAGTAGAACAGACAGCGAAATTACTGTCAGCCGGGTAAAGCCCATAACCTCAATTCCTCTGATTCAGTATGTGCGACAACGTGGTATTCCGCTAGATACAGCAGAACGCTATTTGAAGGAGGTGCATTACAACCTCAAAGGCAAAAACTATTATGCCCTCGGCTTCAAAAATGATGCGGGTGGTTATGAGCTTCGTAACAAATATATCAAAGCCAGTAGTTCCCCAAAAACTTCCACGTTTATAGATAATAAATCCGGGGAACTCGCGGTATTTGAGGGCTTTTTTAACTTCCTTTCACACCAAGCGATCAACCGCAACAAACAGCAGCCCGCTAGCAATTTTTTAGTACTAAATTCTCTCTCTTTTTTCGACAATAATATTTCCCGCATGACAGCCCATGATCGTGTCAAACTATACCTCGACAACGATAAATCCGGCGACAAATTTACCAAGCAAGCATTAGCCATAGACTGCCATAAATTCAGCGATGAACGCAAGTTGTATGCGCCGTCAAAAGACCTCAACGAATGGATGCTGAACAATCGTCCACAACAGCAGCACCAGCACCATCACCAACAACAACGCCGAAGCCCGTAGCCTATCCGGGCGACTGGCTCCCTGCTCTCCAGGGCTTCGGGCCATGACTAACATCTGCGATTACGGAATCCAGCACTGCATACCCATTTTGTCCACCATGACAAAATCTGAGATCATCTGCTGCGCCATGATCGGCCAGATGTACGGTTGTGGCACAAGCCTCAACCGAATCTGGCCGGCCTTCCTCCGAAGTCGGGGCCGGAAATCGCCACAGTCGACAAAAGAACCATTTTAAGCCATTTAAATCTTATCAAATGAAAGGGCAAAAAATCAATCGTGACAAGCATCTCCATGTTCGGCTTACCCCGGAAGAATACCAAAAGCTATTCAAGCAATTCACCAATTCTTCCAGTCAGAAATTCAGCGAGCATATTCGGAAAATCCTATTGGATAAACCTATAAAAATGTATCACAGAAATCGATCTCTCGATGACCTAATGACAGTCTTGATCCTGCTCAAAGATGAGCTGAATGCCATCGCCAATAACTATAACCAAGTCGTCAAAAAACTGCACATGCTCAACGATAAATCAGACCTATCCGGATGGTTATCGCTCAATGAAATTGGCCGTAAAGCATTGCATGAAAAAGTAACTGAAATCAAAGACAAAATTTCTCAAATCAGCGAAAAATGGTTGCAAGAGTAAACGCTAGTAAATCCCTGAGAAATGCGCTGCACTATAATGAAAATAAGGTGCGGCAGTCCACCGCTGTGCTTATCCATTCCAGAAATTTTGCAAAGGACACTCAGCAGCTCGGCATTACCGATAAATTGGGAACACTTCAGAACTTAGCTGCCCGTAATGAGCGCACGAAAGTGAACAGTGTTCATATCTCGTTGAACTTTGATCCGTCAGAGAAACTGGACGACGTAACCCTTCAACGGATAGCCGATTCATATCTGCAAAAAATTGGCTTTGGAGATCAGCCATATCTCGTTTACAAGCATGAAGATGCAAGCCATCCCCACATCCACATCGTTACTACCAACATCAAACGGAACGGGAAAAGAATTGCACTCCACAACATCGGAAAAAATCAGTCCGAAAAAGCTCGCAAACAAATTGAAAAGGATTTTAATCTAGTTCGTGCTGATTCAAAGCAGCGGCAACAGGTATATGAGGTAAAGCCAGTTAACGCTGAAAAACTTTTATATGGAAAGAATGCTGCCTCCGGTACCAAACGGGCCATCGCAAATGTTCTCGATACGGTACTACCGAAGTACAAATACACCTCTTTGCCAGAGTTAAATGCAGTTCTCCGACAATACAATATTGTTGCTGACCAGGGCAGCAAGGAATCCCGCATCTATAAGTCCGGTGGATTGGTCTATAGACTGCTTGATACGAACGGGCAAAAGGTTGGTGTCCCGATACCTGCCAGTCACATCTACAACAAACCAACTCTTAAAAACTTAGAGAAAAACTTCCTGAAAAATCAGGTGCAACGCCGCCCGCATATGCAGCGGGTTCGTAATGCCGTGGACTACATCATTGCAACAAAAGGACGTATCACCTTAGCAGAATTACAAAACTACTTACAGAAAGAGAGGATTTCACTTGTTGTACGGCAAAACGCGGATGGCAATGTTTACGGCTTAACCTACGTTGATCATAAAACGCAATCTGTTTTTAACGGTTCTGATCTCGGCAAACCCTACAGCTCTAACCAAATGCAACAACGTATCCAGCAGATCCCCATGCTGCGTCCAGAAACGTCACTGATAAAACAGCATACCTCCAATTCTCAGAAGAATGAACAAACACAAGCGGATGCCGTGAAGGGCGCTGTAGAATCAGTGTTTGACATTGAAAAGGAAACTTCCCCACAGGCAGAATTTGACGAAAGAAAAAAGAAAAAACGGAAAAGATTGTTTCATTAAAATCTTGTTGTTATGTCAATGCGAACAGGTGAGAGCGAACAGGGGTTGAAGAAGATCATTGACCTCACTAGAATGATAGCAATAGTTATTCTACTTCTTCATTGCTATTACAACTGCTACTATGCTTTTAAGCAAATCGGATGGACTAGCAACATATCCGACCAGCTATTAAAAAATATCGTCAAAACTGGCCTATTAACAGGGTACTTTAAGAGTAAAATAATTGCACTCCTATTATTGTTTATTTCGTTGCTTGGAGTGCGAGGCAGAAAGGATGAAAAAGCAGATGCGCGTGCAGGCGTTGCGCTGCTGTTCTCTGGCCTCATTATTTACTTTGTGAGTGGTTTGATTTTATTAGTAGACGGACTGCCCGCGCAGGCTGTTGCAGCAACCTACATTCTATTAAACGCACTGGCATTCGTACTCCTTATTACTGGCGGTAGTATAATAGCCAGGTCTTTAAAAAAAAGACTGAGCGGCGATATATTCAATAAAGAAAATGAAACGTTCCCGCAGCAGGAGAAACTACTAGAGAATGAATTTTCAATAAACCTTCCCGCATATTATTTCTATAAGGGTGCGAAGCGGGATTCATGGCTGAATTATGTATCGCCAGCTCGTGGCCTGCTCTGCGTGGCCTCGCCCGGAGCTGGAAAATCCAGATACCTTATTGAGCCTACAATCCGCCAACTTCTGGCTAAGAATCATGCTATGGTTTTATATGATTTTAAGTACCCTGATTTATCAATCATAGCATACAATCACTATCTAATAAATCGAAAGAACTACCCGCGCAAACCCTCATTTCATGTTATAAATTTTGACGACCTGCCGCACAGCAACCGGTGTAATCCACTCTATCCGGAAATGATGCACGACATATCCGATGCTGTTGAGGCAGCGCGAATCCTAATGCTAGGAACCAACAAATCCTGGTTGCGTAAGCAAGGGGATTTTTTTGTCGAATCGGCAATAAACTTTACTATATCAGTCATTTGGTTTTTGCGGAAGTATGAGGATGGACGGTATTGCACATTGCCGCACATAATTGAGTTTATGCAGGTAAAAATGGATAAGCTCTTTACGGTGCTTCAGACGGAGCCGGAAATTTCTGCCTTCATTTCACCCTTCATTTCTGCATTCGTTGAAAATACAATGGAGCAACTCGAAGGTCAGTTAGACGCAGCAAAGATCGGTCTTGCAAGACTTTCTTCGCCTACAATTTACTATCTGCTTAGTGGTAATGATTTCACTCTGGACATTAATAACCCGGCATCCCCGAAGATTCTTTGTTTAGCAAATAATCCGCAGAAGCAAGAAGTATATGGGCCCCTATTAAGCCTTTTCATGACCCGTATCAGTAAGATCATGAACCAGCCGGACAAAATAAAATCAGCGGTGATACTGGATGAATTTCCCACCCTTACATTTCTGGAACTCTCAACACAGATCGCAAGTGCAAGGAGCCACCTTATTTCTACCATCTTGGCAATGCAATCAGATCATCAATTGCGTTGGCAATATGGCAAAGAATGGGCGGATGTAGTGTTGAATATTTGCGGAAATATAATGATTGGACAGACCAGTGGGGATCTGGCGAAACAGGTATCGGAAAGGCTCGGTAAAACAATGCAAGACCGAGAAAGCATTTCCATAAATAGCGGTGACACTTCCATTTCCAGAAGTAAGCAACTGGAAATGGCCGTGCCAGTGAGCACAATTTCCAACCTATCCTCCGGCGAGTTTGTAGGCATCACTGCCGATACACCCGACCAGCCCATTGAATTGAAACGGTTTCATGCTCATGTGAAGGTTGATAACAGTGCCTTGAAAATTGAAAAAGAAACCTATTTGCCCGTTCCGATAGTGAAAGCTGTAACCCGTAAGGATATAATGGACAATTATGCCATCATTAAACAGGATGTGCAAGATATTGTTGAGGCTGTTTTACAATCTGTTTTGAATGATCCCTCACAGGAGGGACTGATCGTGAAAAAATGATACCTCGCGCAAAATGCAAACTATCCATGATGAGTATCAATCCTATAATTGAGGTTAGTGTATTAATAAAATGCAAGTGGCTCCAGGAAAACACCATTGGATATTTTACAAGTAAATAAAGTCTCTGTCATGATGCCCTGGCCTTAGTCAGCAGTAGATAGCGTTCGCTAACGCTAAGCGCAATTAATACAATTTGGACTATCAGGCATTGCCTTCAGTCGGTTATAGGGAATAGGTTCTTTACACTTCTGACAAATACCAAAATTGTTACTATTTAAGTTTCCCAATGTAGCAGTCAATCGTTTTAATTTGCTTTCTGCTTCTCTCAAAGCGGCTTCCATTACGCTTTTATTATTAATAGCATCCATACGGCTAAGACGTCCGATAGCGTCGTCCGGTGCAACCGGCTGGGTCATATCTTTATAATCTGCAATGGCAATTTCAGTCATTGTAATTTTCTTTTCAATAACAACTTTAAGCTCTTTTTTTTGTTCAGGTGTCATGTTGCTAAAGTTTCGTGGACAAATACCGTATTATTTATCGGGCTGCTTTTTACTAATAGCGGTAAATAGTAGATATCCTAGTATGCCAGAAATTGTAGAAGCAATTAAAACGGCAAACTTTGCTTCGGTCTGAATGGCTTCATTGTTGAAAGATAATAACGCAATGAAAATAGACATTGTAAATCCTATGCCTCCCAACAACCCTATCCCTAGTAAATGAATCCACTTTGCTTTTCTAGGAAGTTCTGCGAAACCCAACTTTACAACAATCCAGGACATGAGGGTAATGCCAATTGGTTTACCCAATACCAGCCCGCAAACAATCCCTAACCCTAGGTTGCTGTAAAGGCCGTCCAACATGCCCGATTCAAACCTTATATTCGTATTGACGAGCGCAAAGATCGGCATGATTATGAAATTTACAGGCTTCGTCAAAAAATGCTCAAGTTTCTCTAGTGAAGATTCTGTTGCATCACTTGTAGTCGGGATAGTTATTGCAGTAAGTACCCCCGCTATTGTAGCATGGATGCCTGAATGATGAATTAAGTACCAAAGTAAAAGTCCTGGCAATAAATAAAAGCTCAAATGCTTGACCTTTAACAGATTTAAGGCCAGCATTAGTAGAAATACGCCAAAAGCACAAATCAGATAAATAAAATGCACATCCGTTGAATAGAATAATGCTATCACAAAGATGGCAATCAGATCATCTACAATTGCCAATGCCGCTAAAAAAATCTTCAAAGAACCCGGTGCCTTTTTACCCAAAATGGATATTATTCCAATAGCAAAAGCAATATCCGTTGCCATTGGAATCCCCCAACCGGTTGCATGTATAGTATTATCATTAAGAAACGAATAAATTAGGGCGGGAACAGCAGCTCCACCGAACGCAGCAAATACAGGCAGTGCAGATCGCTTGATAGATGACAGCTCACCTTCAATTAGTTCCCTCTTAATTTCCAATCCAACCAGAAGGAAAAATATTGCCATCAATCCGTCATTAACCTATTGTAATGTAGTATGTCTTAGATGAATGTATGAGGACGAAAAACCAATCTCCTTTATCAGTAGTTGCTCAAATTCGCTGCCTAAAGGGGAGTTAGCAATACAAAGTGATATAACAACACACAAAAGAAGTATAGTCCCTCCAACTGAGCCAGACTGCACAAATTCTTTAAAGACATTCAAATTGATTTTCTTTTGCATAGAACGAACGAAATTTAAGACGGTGCCAGTGTTGGTTATACTTCATCTCGGTAATATAAGAAAATATTAAATTTTATCTACCGCAACCCTATAATGAGGGTCTTCCATCACGTTAACCTCAATTAATGAAGACGCATTTTTTAACAGCAACTTGCAATCTTCGCTTAGGTGGCGCAGGTGCAGGGTCTTTCCTACATTCTTATACCGCTCAGTTAGCTTGTTTAATGCTTCAATTCCGCTCATGTCCACTACCCGGCTATCTTTAAAGTCAATAATAACTTCGTTAGGATCATTCAAAACATCAAACTTTCCATTGAATGTTGATATTGACCCGAAGAAAAGAGGGCCATAGATTTCATAGTGCTTGATGCCTTGTTCATCAACATATTTTTTCGCCCGGATTCTTTTAGCACTTTCCCAGGCAAAGACCAGCGCAGATATAATTACACCGATCAGTACCGCTAAGGCCAGATTGTGTAACAGTACAGTAATAGCAGCAACTAAAATACCTACAAAAATGTCATGGCGCGGCATTTTGCCGATCATCCTGATACTTACCCATTCAAATGTGCCGATAGCTACCATAATCATTACACCGGTAAGAGCGGCCATAGGTACTTTTTCAATGAGGGATGAACCAAACATGATAAAAACCAATAACATTACTGAAGCTATAATGCCGGATAGTCTTGCTCTTGCACCAGATGAAATATTGATGAGGCTTTGGCCGATCATGGCGCAGCCACCCATTCCTGAAAATAAACCGGTAACAATATTAGCAGCACCTTGCGCTACAGCTTCTTTATTACCACGGCCTCGACTTTCAGTGATTTCATCAATAAGATTTAATGTTAGTAAACTCTCTATTAAGCCAACACCGGCCATTATAAGAGCGTAAGGGAATATGATCTTTATTGTTTCCAGTGAAAACGGAAGTTCTGGTATATGGAAAGGGGGGAATCCTCCTTTAATGGATGCAATGTCGCCAACGGTTCTTGTGTCAACGTTTATCCCTATTACTATTGCAGACACAACCAGTATAGCTACTAATGAAGATGGTATTGCCTTCGTGAGTTTAGGCAATCCCCATATAATAAGCATCGTAAGTAATACTAAACCGATCATCAGGTATAAAGGTGCTCCGCTCATCCAATGCAAAGCGCCGCTGGCATCTGTTGTTTTGAATTGTACCAGTTGTGACATGAAGATTATAATTGCCAAACCGTTTACAAAGCCAAACATTACCGGGTGGGGAACCAGCCGGATAAATTTGCCCAGACGTAAAAGCCCCGCACTAACTTGTATTACACCCGCCAAAACTACTGTGGCGAAGACATATTCAATGCCATGTGATTTAGCCAATGCTACGATCACTACCGCCACTGCTCCTGTGGCCCCGGAAATCATACCGGGCCTGCCTCCGAAGATTGATGTAACAAGACCGATAGTAAAGGCAGCATATAAGCCGGTTAAAGGAGATAAACCTGCAATTAGAGCGAAGGCTACGGCTTCAGGAATTAAAGCCAATGCAACGGTTAAGCCTGATAGAATTTCAGTTTTGTAGTTAACTTTTTGCTTAAAGTCAAATAAATTAAGGTAAGCCTTCATACAATGATGGTTTATAAACAAAGAGAATAATATGTGAGTGGATAATATAAATAGATATGCAGCCCCGCATTGCGCAGTGCTGCCTACAGGAAAAACCTGCTAGTTAGGGTGGAGTAACCGCTGAAGATGTAATTTTCCTATTCATTTCGGCAGCGAATTTAGATTTTTTTTGTAATACAACGAAATAAATTCCAACAGATGTGGTAAAAATCAACTTCCTTATAGTAAAAGTCAACCGGCGATATTTCTTAAAGACTACCAATTCCAGTACTTTCCAGAATCACATTTTGGAATATGACAATCCTCCCTCAATTCTTTTCCATCAACCTTTATAAAAAGTTGCCCATTTGGCAGCTCCGTAAGCAATTGAAATCTATTGAGCAACATCTATATTATCTTGGTAGGCGTATAACTTTCTTCAATTCTTTTGAGCAAAATACGCTCATGCAAAAGTTCAAACGGCAGCTTCTCATTTATCAGGTTGGATATTACTTCGCGTTCTATGAACATCTATATAATATCCTCATGGAAAAAGAAAAAAAGAATCTTATCAAAGATCACCCAGGTATGAAAGTTCTTTTTGATAAAGGAATTGTAAAAGATATTCAAGACGTTATAGCACTTCGAGAGAAAGCAAAACGCCGCCCACCTGACCCACCTTAATATCGCTGACTGAATTTTAGAACTATTGCCATTTTTTTAAATACTTTCTAAATTTTAGAACTTTGGCGCACATTGATACATCTTGCTTTTATCAGTAGCTATACACGATATTCCGGCATAATGCTGGACGTTAGAATAATGCACATTCATTTGTAAATTTGTGTTATCCCGCATAGCACTTGGAATTGTGAAGTATGAACATGAGTGTGTTATGGACAAAAAAATGAAGCCTGAAACAGCAGTGAAAATACTGAGTGAACAAGGCATTACGGTATCTCTTGAAGAAGCCGCAGCTATTCTCGACATTATCTACCAGTTTGCAGAAATTACTATCACAGAAATTTTAAGTCATGAAGATTGCTGATTTATATATCCGTGCAAGGTGCGATGAGCCTGCGCGTCAAAAGTTAATGGAACAACAACAGGAAAAAGAACTTGAAGAATAAGAAATTTAGAAAAATTCATTATTGTGAAATCCAATCTTGATAGAATGCAGATAACCGATAAAGCGATTAAAATAAATTTTTTCTTAGAAGCAGCAAACAGAACATGGCAAAGCATGGAGCTGTAACAACTTTATACAATGAAGAAAGGATTAACCGGCGGCAAGCAAGCAAAAATTTCAGCCGCTAAATTTTTTATGAAAAATCACAAAGCCAACGATACGTTATACAATGTTGTAATTATTCTCGGCCCGGTCTTATTCGGTTCGTTTTTCCGCTCGAACACAGATACAGTTTGGTCAAGAGTAGAAGATCCGCAACAATTTAGACTGATAGAAATGATGGCATTAACGAATGTCTTTGAAATAACGATGGAGCGATTAATAGAAATACTCTTTTTACAAGTACAGCATAATGAGTTCGAGTTATTGAACAACCGTCCGATTGGTAGAGAAAAGTATCAAAATCCTAGTTCTTAGAACATCATTTTTGCGGCGATGGCTATTCGACGCATGTTACTTTAAGTTTTATTTAGAAATTATTTCTTTTATGTTAGTAGCAGATTTATATATCAGAGTGAGTACAGACGACCAGCGCGACAAAGGTTTCTCCCAACGAAATCAGGAAGAAGTTCTGCGTAAATACTGCGATCACAATTTTATCCAAATTCGTCAGGTCATTTTTGAGGATCACAGCGCCAAAACTTTCAATCGTCCTCAATGGAATAAGCTCTTATTTGACTGGCGGAAGAAAAAGCATCAGGTTGACCTCGTGCTGTTCACAAAATGGGATAGATTCAGCCGCAATGCAGGGGATGCCTATCAAATGATAAGCACCATCAGAAAACTTGGTATTGAGCCGCAGGCGATTGAACAGCCCCTCGACATGACAGTACCGGAAAGTAAGATTATGATGGCCGTGTATCTGGCAACTCCCGAAGTCGAAAACGACCGTCGCGCACTCAACGTATTTTATGGTATGCGTCGCGCCCGCAAGGAAGGACGGTGGATGGGGACAGCTCCAATAGGCTATCAGAACAGAACCGACGAAACCGGTAAGGTTAAGTATATATGCCCGAATGAGCCAGAGGCAAGCATAATGAAATGGGTTTTTGAAGAAATTGCTGCCTGCCGTTTCAATACTGAGCAAATTCTACACATGGCCCGCAACCGCGGCCTGAAATGCAGTAAGAATAATTTTTGGGTGGCAATACGCAACCCCGTCTACTGCGGAAAAATACACGTCCCCAAATTCAAGGACGAAGAAAGCATTTTTGTCCAGGGCAAACATGAGGCCATCATTTCGTCTACGTTATTCTATCTCGTGCAGGAGATTCTGGAAGGACGGCGTAAAAAACAGCGTACAAAAATCGTAGTTGATAATAGTCTGCCTTTACGCGGCTTCCTGATCTGCCCACGTTGCGGCAGAGTTCTAACCGGCAGCGCATCAAAAGGCAGAAACAGGCATTATCACTATTACCACTGTATCACGTCATGCGGTTGCCGTTTCCCGGCAGAAAGGGCCAATCAACTTTTTTCAAAGGAATTACGCAAATTTGTGCCACAATCTCCGTTCCGCGATATTTTCCGCCCGGCATTGGAATACTATTTTAAGGCTCAAACTAAAAGCACCTCCGAAGAGAGAGATAGTCTGCTCTCTCAAATCGACGCTTATACAGATTTAATCAGGGAAGCGCGGAAACTTTTATTTCAACAAAAAATCACTCCGGAGGACTTCAAGGAGAGTAAAGAGGAATATGAATTGTCCATTACAAAGCTGGAAGATCGCCTCTCAGAGATTCCAAAGAAGAATTATAACATTGAGGGCATTCTCGAAAAGGGCATGAGAAACCTTTCCAAATTAGATATTTTGTACGACAGTGGGGAGGTAGAAACGCAGCGGAAGATCATTGGTTCGATATTCCCCGAAAAACTGGTATTCACTGGTGACGCATATCGAACCGCCAGAGTAAATTATGCGGTTCAGCTAATATATAGCATGGATAAGGCTTTCGTAGAAAAAGAAAATGGGACAAGCCTATCAATTTTAGACTTGTCCCATCAGGTGATCCCCTTGGGACTCGAACCCAAGACCCATACATTAAAAGTGTATTGCTCTACCAACTGAGCTAGGGAATCATTATTCATTTAATGGGAGCGCAAAAGTATGAATTAATTTAAAACTTCCAAATTTTTCTGAAAAAAAATGCTAACTGATATGCATACACGCTGATCAAACTCCTACCTTTATAGCTATGGCAACTCCTAAAGAATTACCCGAACTTTTCTTCGAAACCCAACAACAATGGGAGAAATGGCTCGCCAAGCATCATACGCAGGAAGATGGCGTTTGGCTCCGCATGTATAAAAAAGATTCCAAAATCCCTTCCATCAATTACGCCCAGGCGCTCGAAGAAGCACTTTGCTACGGATGGATCGATGGCATGTCAAAGTCCGTTGATGAAACCTCTTTTATTCAGAAGTTCACGCCACGACGCCCAAAGAGCATCTGGTCGGAAAAAAATACCAAACATATAGCACGCCTTACCGCAGAAGGAAAAATGAAGCCCGCAGGCATCCACCAGGTGGAACTGGCTAAGGCCGACGGACGCTGGGAAAAAGCCTATGCTACCCAAAGTGAAGCAACCATACCGGACGACTTTATGGCTGCATTAAAGAAGAATAAAAAAGCAGCCGCTTTTTTTGAAACCCTGAACAAGCAAAATAAATTCGCTATCTACTTCCGGTTACAAAATGCGAAAAAGCCTGAAACAAGAGCTAAACGTATTGTCGATTTCATAGCAAAGCTGGAACGGCTGGAAAAGTTTCACTGACAGGCCATTCCAGCTGTAAAAAATTACTATGCGGCATCCTTCCGGGGAATCAACCGGACTTAATTCCGACTGGATAAAAAAAGCGCGCCCGGTAGCCGGACGCGCTTTTTAAAAAGTTATCTGATTTACCCCATTGCATTACTATAAATTCCGTTGGCTTCTGCCTTCGCTTTATGTACGTGGTCGCGCATGGCGCCGGCGGATTTCTTTACGGAATCTTTTGCGTCTTCCAGTAAATCCTGCCCCTGCTGACGTTTTCTGAGATATAAGATAACCAGGGAGGCTGCAGTACCTACAACTGCTGCTGCAAACAATATCTTTTTCATACTTCAGGTTTTAGTCTGGAAACAGAAACCCAATAGTCATGCCAACAGCGGCATACACAACCGTTAGAAAATTTCCTTCCCAAAGGGCGTGAAGCTAAGGCTCATCAGCTTAAAATGCTGCCTGCCCCAGGGAATACCAATGATGGTAATGGTGAGCAACAGGCCGAAAAACAGGTGCGTAAGCGCAATCCAAACGCCGCCGATCAGGATCCATATAATGTTGAAGATCGTAGCCAGGCAACCCGTTTGCCCCGGCACATCCCTCACCTGGCGGCCAAATGGCAGCAAGGTAAAGAAGCCTATCTTAAAACATTGTAACCCGAAAGGAATACCGATAATCGTGAGGCAGAGCAGAAAGCCGCTGACCATATACTGTATAAACGCAACAAAGCCTCCGAAGATGAGCCAGATGATGTTACCAATTAAATTCATCTTTCAAATGTAAAAAGGTTAAGGGACATTTGGAAGACACTTGATAACTTCTACCCAAAAACGATTTGACAAAGAAGAAATAACTACCGGCAGAAAAATATTGAAGTAAATCTTTTTATTCCAGCTACCTTCACCGGAATAGGGATAATTCTGTTCCTATAAGCACTCCCCCTTTTTGCAACAGGCCTTTGACACATTAATTAACAGCTTCATTGAAAGCAAAGTAGGTATCTCAGAAAATTTTTTAAGCAGTCAGCTTTCCAACAACTTAAAAGAAAACCTGTTACATCTTCACTCCGAAAAAAGCATGCTGGCGGCAGGCACCGGCAACCAGGCACTGGTCAACCAGGACAAATCCGTTCGTGGGGATGTTATTTACTGGCTCGACAGGCAACACAACAACGCGCATGAAAATGCTTTTTTTGATGTGATGGATGCCTTTGTGGCTTACCTGAACCAGTCGTGCTACACCGGCATTACCGGGTACGAGTTTCATTACACCCTGTATGAAACAGGGAGTTTCTACAGGAAACACCTGGACCAGTTCCGTAACAACGACAGCCGGCAGTATTCCATGATCATTTACCTCAATGCCGGCTGGCTACCCGCCGATGGCGGACAGCTATCTATTTACCATGCCAATGGCGATGCGCAGCAGGTAAACCCCAGCAGCGGTAAAACCGTCTTCTTTAAAAGCAGTGAGCTGGAGCATGAAGTACAGCTCACCAATAAACCCAGATTAAGCATCACCGGCTGGCTGAAACGATGACGATACCCCCGGTACATATATTACACCCATAGCACAGACACTGATAAGTCGTAGATAAACCGTATCTGATAGATATGGCTTATATATGACTTATCTATGGCTTATATATGGGTTATATATGGGTTATCCTATAATGGCCCCGCCGGCTTCCATGCCGTTTTGGTATTACAGCAATAGCGTTTACACGCTGTTCCGTTACTTCCGTCTATCCTTTCCTAATTTATATAGTTAAATTATATAATGTTAATAGAAAGAAGAAATCGCCAGCTGGCATAAACGGATGTCAATTCTTTTCATCTTTCCCTAATATACTATAAATCAATCTACTTAATTAAGTAATAACCGAAGCGATGATTTATATTACAATAAAATATATATACATTTATTATCAGCACTTCACACGATTTTTATCCATTTTCACAAAAATTATATGAATTAAGTAAATTAATCTTCTACTTTTATACTTAAGTATACTGATCGATCAACCAAAATAGTACTTAAGTACATTGTCTAATTTTTAATTACTTATTTTATGAAATTGTCAGCCACATTTGTCTTCATACTCGCCGCTGCTCCATTTATTGCGAAAGCCGAAAACAACGATCCCCCTAAAAAGAAAAAACGAGGCAGTTACTTAATTGAACTCCCCGCTTCTTTAAATACCAGCAGCGACAGCGCAAAAGCCATCACCCTTTTCCAGACATCCGATTTACCCTTCAAACCCTCTATCCAGGTAGGCGCCATAGTTCATATGTTCGCCTCCGGCGAACAAACCGGGTTTAGCGCTCCCGGCAACGATAAAACAGCGAAAGACTGGAACAAGGGCTTTTCCATTTACCGCGCCAGGGTGCTCGTAGGCGGTCAGCTCACGAAAAAGGCCAGCTTCTTTATGGAAACGGAAATCCCTTCCCCCATCGGCATACAATCCAACGGGGAGAAGAATGTAAAGGTATCCCCCATCATACTGGACGCGCAACTGGAATACACTTTCACCAATGCCTTCCAGCTGGTAGCAGGGATGCAACTGGTTTCCAACAACCGTAACGGACTACAGGGCGCTGCCGGATTAATGGCCAACGACTTCACCTACTTCCAGTACCCTTATAACCTGTTTGCCAACAGTCCGCTGCAGGGAAATTTTGGCCGCGACCTGGGCATCAACGCCCGCGGGTTCCTTGCCAACGATAAACTGGAATACCGGCTCGGGGTTTTCACCGGCCGTAATGTAGATGGCGGCGCACCCCTGCGTACAGTAGGCCGCGTTGCCTACAACTTCCTCGATGCGGAAAAAGACTACTACTATGCCGGTACCAAACTGGGCAACGGTAAAACCCTGGCATGGGGCGCAGGCTTCGATGCACAGGCTACCTACTACAACCTCAGCACAGATGTGTTCTTTGATCATCCGCTGGGCAACGCCGGCTCTATTACCGTAAACGCCGCCTTCCAGTATATGACCGGTGGCACCAAACTGGATTCCAAATACTCCTTTGCCACCCTCATTCCTAAACAAACCGTTCAGTTCCTGGAACTCGGCTATTACTTCAAAAAAACAAAACTGCAGCCCTGGATCCGGTACGAAAACCAGGACGTAAGCGCCGATGCCGCACAAGCCGGCGCCGTTAAGCCTGCCAATTTTGATAAGATGAACTCCAGCAGCGTAATGGGCGGCGGACTCAACTACTTCTTCAATGGCGCCGGTACTAACCTGCGCCTCTCCTACACCACCCGTACCTACAACGTAGCAACTGCTATCGCCGACGACTACACGAAAAAAACATTCGGACAACTCTGGCTACAGGCACAATTCTTCATTTTCTAAAGGACATACGCATTCATTCATCTTCTTTATAAAATAATACAACACATGAGAAACGCTTTCCTGAAACAACTACCCATCCTGCTCCTCGGCGCCACCACACTCTTTTCTTCCTGTAATAACAGCGCCGGAAAAGCCGGCAGCAGCGACTCTGCCACTACCAAAGAAACGGTTAAAATAGGCGTACTCCACTCTCTCAGCGGTACAATGGCCATCTCTGAAGTATCTTTAAGAGATGCGGTACAAATGGCGGTAGATGAAATCAACGCCAAAGGCGGCGTACTCGGCAAACAAATAGAACCGGTAATTGTAGACCCGGCGTCCGACTGGGACCTGTTTGCAGAAAAAGCCAAAGAACTGCTGATCGATAAAAAAGTATCTGCCGTATTTGGCTGCTGGACTTCCGTATCCCGCAAATCAGTGCTGCCCGTATTTGAACAGAACAACGGCCTGCTCTTTTACCCGGTACAATACGAAGGGGAAGAATGCTCCAACAGCGTGATCTATACCGGCGCTACACCCAACCAACAGCTGATTCCGGCAGCGGAATACCTCATGAGCGAAAAAGGCGGCGGCTATAAAAAGTTTTACCTGCTGGGAACCGATTATGTGTTTCCCCGCACCGCCAACAAAATCCTGAAAGCCTACCTGCTCTCCAAAGGCATCCCGAAAGAAAATATCATTGAAGAATATACGCCGTTCCACCACCAGGATTATCAAACCATCATCTCTAAAGTAAAACGCTTTGCAACAGATGGTAAAGCCTGCATCCTGTCTACTATCAACGGCGATTCCAATGTGCCTTTCTATAAAGAATTCGCCAACCAGGGCCTTTCTTCCGCTACCTGCCCCATCATGGCGTTCTCTGTGGCAGAAGATGAACTCCGCTCTATGGACACGGAATTCCTGGTAGGACACCTCGCAGCATGGAACTACTTCCAGTCGAACGACCTGCCCGAAAACAAAAAGTTTGTAGCTGATTTCAAAGCCTTCTGCGCGAAAAAAGGATTACCCGGCGGCGATAAAAGAGTAACAGACGATCCTATCTGCTGGGCTTACACCGGTGTTTATCTCTGGGCAAAGGCTGCTGAAAAAGCAGGCTCCTTCGACGTATCAAAAGTGCGCAACGCGCTGTACGGACTGGATTATCCTTCTCCCGACGGACTGGTTAAAATGGACCCGAGAAATCATCACCTGGCAAAACCGGTAGTGATCGGCGAAATAAAACCCGACGGACAATTTGATATCATCTGGAAATCAGAAGGACTCGTGGATCCGCAACCGTGGTCGCCATTAACCTCTCCGGATAAAGATTGCGACTGGGTAAACCACAACGGTACCTACGCCAAAAAATAGGCGGATACCTTTTACATAAGACAGGCTATTTCCAACTTATCAAATACGACGCGATGAAAATCTCCTTACGGATGCTGATGTGCTGCTTACTGCTGCTGCCGCTGAAAGTAGCGGCACAGGACAGCGCTTCCATCTACACCGCACAGCTGCTGCAACCACCCAACGACTCCGTGCGCACACAGGCTATTGGCAGACTGGCCGCTCTCCGGATACCGGCCACCTTCCCTTTGCTGATGGCGATCAATGATAAAAAGCTGTACCTGCTGGATCATAAAGCGGTAACGGTGGACAGCAAACCGACCGGAGAAGGAACCTACCGGCTTTATTCCCTTTATCCCGATAACAGACTCCTTACCAACAGCAGCGGGCAACCGCTGCTGTTACCATTGTCCGCCCTGCAAACGGTAGACATTCCGCGCGCCGACCGGCTGCAACTCGCAGGCATAGCGCCGCTGCTGAACCTCTTCAGCAACGATGCGCAAAAACGTATCCTGGCATATACACAACTGAAAAATACCGGCGACAGCGCCACTCTCCCCATACTGCTGGCTGCACTGGCAAAGGAAACCAATGCCGATGCACGACGTACCGGTAAAGATGTGCTCTACGCCGCCCGCTTGTACAGCGCCACCAGCACCGCCGCCGCTAAAGCATATATTGATAGTATCGGCGATAACTGGAGCGACAATGCCCCCGTGCTGCTGCGGAACTACGCCAAAGCCGGGTTCCTGAGCCAGGAAACGGCCCACTATGCCGCCGCACAGGCCATCAGCCTGGAGAAACGCTACGACAGCCTCCAAAGAATCCAGAACTTCTTCAGCGGGTTGAGTCTTGGCAGCATCCTTATCCTGATTGCCTTAGGGCTTTCTATTGTATACGGACTGGCCGGCATCATTAACATGGCGCATGGCGAGTTTATGATGATAGGCGCCTACACTACTTATTGCACGCAGGTATTTTTTACCCATACACTGGGCATTCCGCAAACAGACCTTTTCTTCCTCGCCGCACTACCGCTTTCTTTCATGGTAGCAGGCGCTATGGGATGGATCCTGGAACGGCTGGTGATCCGCCACCTGTATGCCAAACCGCTGGAAAGCCTGTTGGCTACCTGGGGCGTGAGCTTAATACTGATCCAAACAGCCCGTTTACTTTTCGGAGATCTTACGGCGGTGAAAACCCCGCAGCTGTTATCCGGGGGATGGCAGGTATCTCCACATCTCACCTTACCCTATAACCGCATTTTTATTATTGTGCTAACGCTGCTGATGGTGGTGTTCACATACCTGATGCTCTATCGCAGCAGGCTGGGATTACAGATCAGGGCGGTTACTCAAAACCGGCAGATGAGCGCCTGCCTGGGCATTGAAACCAGGCGCGTGGCATCCATTACTTTTTTTATCGGCTCCGGACTGGCCGGCCTTGCTGGTTGCGCCATTACGCTGATTGGCAACGTGGTGCCTGATATGGGACAAACTTATATTGTAGATTCTTTCCTGGTAGTAGTAACAGGAGGTGTAGGCAAACTCGCCGGCACTATCTTCTCCGGGTTGGGCATTGGCTTCTTCACCAAAATATCAGAGTCCTTTTTCCAGGCGGTATACGGCAAAGTGTTTATCCTGGTGTTTATTATGCTGTTCATGCAATATAAACCCAAAGGCTTATTTCCTGACAAAGGCCGCGTTGCGGAAGATTAAAAACCAGGCATATGAAAACGAAAAACAATCCACTGTATTATATCCTGTTCATCGCAATTTTTGCGATCCTGCTGCCGGCGGGTTACCTGTCGGGGCTTTTATCCGTGAATACCATTTCCGTATGGGGGCGGTATTTCTGCTTTGCCATAGCTGCGCTGGGTATTGACCTCATATGGGGTTATACCGGCATCCTTTCCATGTGCCAGGCCTTCTTCTTTTGCCTGGGCAGCTATGGCATTGCCATGCACCTGCTGCTAAAGAAAACAGTGGCGGCGGGCGCGGTGTTGCCCGATTTTATGGCCTGGAATAAAATAGATACGTTACCGCTATTCTGGCAACCATTTCATTCTTTTGGCTGGTCGCTGGCGCTATGCCTGCTGATCCCCGCCCTCTTTGCTTTTGTAGTGGGATTTGTGTTGTTCAGAAGCCGGATCAAAGGCGTGTACATGGCTATCATTACGCAGGCGCTTACGCTGGCGATGTGGCTCATCTTTTTGCGGAATGAAACCAATCTTGGTGGTACCAACGGTCTTACCGATTTCAACACCCTGCTGGGTTACAACCTGTCTTCATCTTCCGTAAAACTGGCACTGTACATGATCTCCTTTGCAGTATTATGTGCCGCTTACTTTTGCTGCTACCGGATCACCCACTCCAAATTCGGGAAAGTGCTGCAGGCCATCCGCGACAGCGAATCGCGCATCAGCTACGCGGCCTATAAGGTAGTGGACTACAAGCTCGCCGTTTTCGTAGTGGCGGCACTGTTAGCCGCGGTAGGCGGTATGTTATACCTGCCGCAAACAGGTATCATCACGCCCGGCCGTATGGATGTAAAGGCATCAGTAGAAATGGTAATGTGGGTGGCGCTCGGTGGCAGAGGCAACCTGAAAGGCGCGGTGTTAGGGGCTTTGCTGGTGAACTTCCTCTATAGCATCTGCACCAGTTTATTCCCGGATTCGTGGTTGTTTATACTGGGCTTCCTGTTTGTGATCACGGTATTATATTTCGACAAAGGATTTATGGGTCTGTTGGAAAGCATCAAACAAAGATTTTCCCCTGCCCGGTTTAAAACACCTCAAACTACCCACTGATATGCTACTTAACGTAAACAACCTGGCAGTATCATTTGGCGGTGTACATGCACTGAACCTGGATCATTTCAGTTTGCGCGATAAAGAATTACGTGTGATCATTGGTCCGAATGGCGCGGGCAAGTCCACCTTCCTCGATATCATCTGCGGAAAAACAAAAGCAGACAAAGGAGAAATATTCTTCAATGGTAAATCCATCTTAGGAAAAACCGAAGTGAAGATCGCGGAATCCGGCATAGGCCGGAAATTCCAGAAGCCATCGGTATTTCCCGGGCTCACGGTACACGATAACCTGTTGCTGGCAGCCAAAATGAAGAAAGACATCTTTTCTTCCCTCTTCTTCAAATCCACACCAGCGCTGGCCGACAGGATACATAACGTGGCAGTGAAATTATCGCTCACCAACGTGATGTATAAACTGGCAGGCGATCTTTCACACGGACAAAAACAGTGGCTGGAAATTGCCATCGTAGTGCTACAGGACCCTACCCTGATGCTCATAGATGAACCTGCCGCCGGCATGAGCGATGAAGAAACGGAGAAAACCGGCGCGCTGCTGCTGGAGCTATCCAAAGCACACAGCATCATTGTGATTGAACATGATATGAAATTTGTAGAACAGATAGCCAACGAACTGGTAACCGTACTGGTTCGCGGCAAACGACTGATGGAAGGCACTTTCGCGGAAGTTAAGAATGATCAGCGGGTAATAGATTGCTACTTAGGCCGTACTAACGCTCAACTTGAAACATTATGATGAACACACCAGTATTGACTGTTAACAATATCTCTGCCGCATACGGACAGAGCATCATTTTGCGCGGTACCACCCTCTCTGTAAAAAGAGGCGCCGTTACCACGGTGATGGGCCGCAATGGCGTGGGGAAAACCACCCTGCTCAAAACAATTATGGGACTGCTGCCCGCACAGGAAGGCAGTATCCTTTTCAACAATGAAAACATTACGGCGCTGCCGCCGCATAAAAAAGCAAAGGCCGGCATTGCTTACGTACCACAGGGCAGGGAAATTATCCCCAAGCTATCGGTATACGAAAACCTGCTGCTGGGGCTGGAAGCCCATCCCAACCGGAAAGCAAAGATCCCCGAAGAAGAGATCTACAGCCTGTTTCCCATCCTGAAAGATTTCCGCAAACGCCCAGGCGGTAACCTCAGCGGCGGGCAGCAACAACAGCTGTCCATTGCCAGGGCGCTGGTAAGCAACCCTTCCCTCCTGCTGCTCGATGAGCCTACAGAAGGCATACAGCCTTCCATTGCGCAGGAAATTGGCAGTATCCTGCAACAGCTGGTACAGCAAAAGGGGCTGTCCGTATTATTGGTGGAGCAAAAAATAGACTTTGCCAACCAGGTAACGGATCATTACTATTTTATGGACCGTGGCCGGATGGTGCTGGATGGCGCCGCAGAAGAGCTGAAGCACTCGGAGCTGGAAAAACATATTGCGGTATGATACAACCGGGCGTGGGTTTTATTTATCTTTAACATTATGCATCCTGTATCCGAAGACAGAAGTATTTTTAAGATCTTCACCATCCTCTACGCGGTGGCGCTTACTACTATTGCGTTGCTGTCTATATTCAGCCAGATAAAGATCCAGCAGGCGCTGAACCACCAGATGAATGATTCGCATGTGATCAACTTTGCGGGAAAACTGCGAACGTATAGTCAAACGCTCAGTAAGCTGGCACTGTTGCTGGAATCCGGCAGGGATATAGATGATAACCGGAAAGAATTTATCAATACGCTGAAGCAGTGGCAGAAATCGCACGAAGGCTTACAGGCAGGCAGTAACTTTCTCAATTTGCCAGCGAACGACCAGGATGAGCTGAAGCAGATGTTTGAGATTATCCGCAACCCTCACCAGGAAATATGGGATGCCGCCAGTAAAATGATTACGGTATTGTACGCCGACAGCGCCTTTAAGCCGGCGCATATCCGCCCGTATGTGCAAACGATATTGGCATATGAGAAGTCGTACCTGCTGGGCATGGAACTGATTGTATTTGACTACGACCGCTTTTCAAAAGAACGGATCCGTAACCTGAAGGAAATTGAATACATCGTATTGGGCCTGGTGCTTTTCACCCTGATGCTGGAAGCGGGGGTGATCTTCTACCCGTTGTCTACCCGCATCCGGAAAATTATCCGTGGGCTGGTAGATGCAGAAGAGCGGGCACGTAAATTAACAGAGCAGGTGCAGCTGGCCAACCAGGAGAAACTACTGCGCCAGGAAACGGAGCAGCGTATACGGTCGTATTCCATCATCAACGGGCAGGAGAAAGAGCGTAAAAGGATTGCCGCCGAAATACACGACGGCATCGGCCAGATGCTGACCAGTTTGCGCATGAAGCTGGAACAGATAGAAGACCGGAGTATGCGCCCCGATCCTGAAATTGCGATGGTGAATACCATGATGTACAGCATCATCAATGAAACCAAACGGATCTGTGCAGACCTGTTGCCCAGTGTGCTGGAAGATTTTGGCCTGCGGGCAGCCATTGATGAACTGATAAAGCTATGCAGGCAAACGGCCCCCGGTATAGACTTCCAGCTGGAAGATACCTTAGCGGCAGCGCCGCTGCCAAAAGAAGTAAAGACGGGCGTTTACCGTATCTTGCAGGAGGCATTGAACAATGCTATCAAGCATGCAGATGCAGATACCATTGAAATAGATATTGACGGCACCGCCAATTTCCTGCAGCTGAGCGTAAGGGATAACGGCAAAGGCTTTCATTTCGACAGCCAGCAGTTATACTCCTCCGAGCAGGCCAAAAAAGTAAACGGCATCCGTAATATGAAAGAGCGGGCGGAGTTGCTGGGCGGTACGCTTCAGATCAATTCACAACCCGGCGCCGGAACAATTGTACAGTTGGCAATAACTTTTTAGCAATGAAAAAAATAGGCGTTTTTTTAGTAGATGATCATGAAATATTCCGGAACGGCCTTAAACAGCTTATCAACAGCGAAGCCGATATGGAAGTGACGGGAGAAGCCAGCAGTGGCGAAGATGCGCTGCAACAGTTAGCCTCCATCCAACCGGATGTAATTATCATGGATATCCGTATGCCTGGTATGAACGGCCTGGAAACCAGTACCCGCCTGCTGGGAAAAAATCCCCGTGGCAGGATCCTGTTCTTTAGTCTTTTTGATGAACCCGACTATGTAGCAGCAGCCCTTGAAATGGGTGCCAGCGGTTATATATTGAAAGATACCAGCAATAAAATATTCCTCAGCGCTATCCGCACCATCCACCAGGGTAAATATTATTTTATCGGAGAAGTGAGCGATATCCTCGTAAAGAAATATCTTGATGCCAAACAAACGCCCGGCAATGGCGGCACGCAGGAGATCTCCCTTTCCCGCCGCGAGGAGCAGATCATGCGTATGATCAGCCAGGGACTTAATAATAAAGATATTGCCGAGTCGCTGAACATCAGCATCCGCACCATTGAAGCGCACCGGATGAACATCCTGCGCAAGTTCCAGGTGAATAGTATTGAAGAAGCCGTGGAGTATTGTAAAATAAACGGCTTACTAAAAGAAGAATAAGGGAATCGCCTGATGCGATCCCCTATCTCTTGTTATTTCTTCCAGCTATTATCTTTTGCATTGGCATCCATAAACAGGTTACCATCCAGCCGTACTGCGGCTACTTCTTTTTTCACGGCCAGGTCCAGCACGGTAGCTTTGGTATTGGCTTTCCATACCGCCGGTGTTTGATGATGGGTAGCCGTGCTGCCATCCGTAAAGGTAACGATTACATCAAACGGAACAGCGAAGCCGCCGGTATTGGTTATTTTCACCTTAACGCTTTTACCCGTTTGTTTTATTGCTGATAAAGTAAGATCGATGTAATTATTACTGAAGAACCAGTTATTCCAGAACCAGTTGAGGTTTTCACCCGCCGCGGTATTGAACGAATAGAAGTAATCCCAGGGGATGGGATGTTTTCCATGCCAGTTGTCCATATAGGCGTGCAGGCATTTTTTGAAGCGCTTGTCGCCCAGCAGGTCTTTTACTGCGAGATACGACAGGGATGCTTTGCCATACGAATTGTTGCTGTAGCCCATTCCGCTTACCTGGTTGGACATGGAAATGATAGGCTGATCTTCTTCCGTAGAAGGATCAAAGATGTATTTGGTGACCCTGAATTTTTTGTAGAAGTTATCTGCTGTTTCCTTTCCTTTTTCCGCAATACCGATGAGGTATTCAAAGGTAGTGGCCCAGCCTTCATCCATAAAGGCGTAGCGGCTTTCGTTGATGCCCATGTAAAAAGGGAAATAGGTATGCGCTATTTCATGGTCCTGCACCAATTGCGCAAAACCGAGGTCATCTCCTACAGAACCGTCGTTTACCATCATAGGGTATTCCATATCTGCAAAGCCCTGCACGGCGGTCATTACTGAAAAGGGATACGGTACGCCCGGCCACCGATGAGAGAACCATCCCAGTGCGTTTTGTGAAAACGCTACGGAGTGATGGAAGTCGGTGGATGTATCGTTAAACGCGGCCTGTACGCTGGCACGGCGCATGGTGCTGCTGTCCACGATTACGCTGGCCGCGTCCCATACATAATGGCTGCTGGCCGCAAAGGTAACATCTGCAATATGTGTGGCTTTAAATTTCCAGGTGTTCCGCTCGTTCTGGCGGGTAACCACTTTGCGTTGCATTTCATCAAGCGTGGCAATGTGCATGACATTATCCGCGGTGTAAGATTGTTGGAGACGCTTTGCGAAATCAGGTTGTAATACTTCAGCAGCATTTTGCAGATCGCCGGTACCCCACACTACAAAGTTCTTTGGTACTGTTACCGATACGTTGTAGTCGTTGAAGTCGCTGTAAAACTCTACCCGGTCGGTGTGGTCCAGTGCATCCCAGCCGTTGTAGTCGTCGTATACAGATACACGGGGATAGGCATAGGCCATGAAAACGGAGGTACTGTCCAGCATGCCTTCCCGGCCGCTTTGTACAGACAGGTCGTAATGCCAGCTGATTTGCAGCTGGAGGCTGTCTTTCGGTTGCAGTGGTTTTGGCAGCACCACATGCGAAAGCGTGCCTACATCATTATTGAACTTCAGCGCTACGCCATTGATCACCAGTGTATCGATGGTGATGCCATCTGTCAAAAAGTTCTTGCTCACATAACCTGAACGGGGGGCCTGGTATTTATGCAGGTTCACGATCAGCCGGAGTACAATCGTTTTTAACGTATTGGGACTGTTGTTCACATAGCTGATAGTTTCGCTGCCGGTTACTTTACGGTTGGGCGGGTTTACTGCCAGTTGGATATTATATACCCCTTTGTTCTGCCAGTAGTGTTTGCCCGGTGCGCCGCTCTTATCGCGGGTTCCGTTTACATATGCCTGTTTAATATTACGGGGCATATACAATTCCTGTGCTGATGCGATGGTGTTTACACCCAACAGCAACAGCAGGCTATAGATAATTTTGTTCATACGCTTCTGCCGGTTTGAAAACGCTAAAATTAGGGAAAGTACGGGGAAACATCCACACCGCCACGGCAATACTTTCTGCGATACTCCTGCGGGGTTAAACCGGTGTACCGTTTAAACACCTGCCTGAATGTTTTCTGGTCGTTATATCCTGCGTTGTACATCAGTGTGCTGATGTTGATGGCGTTTTTCTCCAGTTCTTTTTTGGCAGATTCTATTTTTACCCGCTGCAGGTATTCCATCGGGGTATTGTGTGTGGCGAGTTTAAAGCGGCGAACGAAATTACGTTTACTCATATTCGCCAGGCCGGCAATCTGTTCTATGGAGATCTGCTGATCGTAGTGTTGTTCGATGTAAGCCTGTGCTTTGAGGATGTCTTCATCTTCGTGGCGGCGTTGTCCCTGGAACACGGCGAAATGGGCCTGGTTAACGCGGTCCATATCTATAGAAAACATTTTACTTACCCAAACGCTGGTTTCACGGCTGCTGAATTTTTCTATCAGGTACAATACCAGGTTTAATGAAATAAAGGCGCCGCCGCTGGTATAAACACCGTCGTCGTCGGTCATTACCTGGTCTGCCAGGATATTGATATCCGGGTAGCGGCTGCGCATGTCGTCGAGGGCGGTCCAGTGGGAGGTACAGGATTTCCCGGAGAGCAGTCCTGCTTCGGCCAGGAAATAGCTTCCCAGGCAAAGGCTGGCCACTTCAGTGCCGCAGGCGTGCATGGTGCGGATCCAGTTCACCAGCGCTTTGTTCTTCTCCAGCACGGTATCCGCTAACCCTTCAAAGGCGGGCGCCAGGATGAGGTCTGTATGTTTTACCTCATCGATGGTTTTAAAGCAGATAAACTGTGCGGGGGTATGCAGCTGGATGTTCTTCATCTTTTCGCTGACCAGCTCCAGCTTAAAGGCTGGTTCCTTTCCTGTTTCAATGAGGAAGCGGTTAGCTCCCAGGAGGATATCCATCACGCTGGATACGGAAGATAAAATGGCATCTTCATAAATAAGCAAAGAAACAGTCTTCATGGCAGTTTGTGTCTGTTACAACACAAATTTAATACTTTAACGTGGCACAAACACCCCCTAAATAAGTCGCATTCACCCTCGTTCAATTACATTTTAACTCCCGAGATTTGTAGTACATTAAAATCAAAGAAATCATGAGTACTCCTGTAACGACTGGTTTTAAAGATAGTGCTGTTAAACCCGGTCCCCCGCACAAAATTGTATCCTCCGAAGAATGGCTGGAAGCCAGGAAGAAGTTTTTGCAGAAAGAAAAGGAATATACCCGTTTGCGGGATGAGCTCACCCGTGAGCGCATGGCGTTGCCGTGGGAAAAGGTAGAGAAGAACTATGTATTTGATGGTCCGGAGGGGAAGGTCAGTCTTTCTGACCTTTTTGATGGCCGCAGCCAGCTGATCATCCAGCATTTTATGTTTGGTCCCCATGAAAAAGAGGGTTGTGTAGGCTGCTCTTTTGCAGCAGACTCCATTAATGGCGTATTGCCTCACCTGGAGCATCATGATGTGTCCATCGCGGTAATATCCCGTGCGCCGCTGGACACACTGGAAGCTTTTCGTAAGCGTATGGACTGGCACTTCAATTGGGTATCCTCTGAAGGCTGTGAGTTCAACTACGATTATCACGTGTCATTCCGTAAGGAAGACCTGGAAAAGGGAAAGGTGTATTACAATTACGGTATCGTGGAAGGATTGCCGCATCATTTAGAGGACCTGCAGGGCATCAGTGTTTTTTACAAGGATGAAGCCGGCGATATTTATCACACCTATTCCACGTATGGCCGTGGTGGCGAATTACAGCTCGCTGCTTACAACTACCTGGATATAGCGCCGCTGGGACGTAATGAAACCAGCGAAAGTGGCGATTTAACATCGTGGGTACGGCACCACGACAAATATGACGAGAAAGGACATGTAGACAATACCGGCAGGTATCACAAAGAGAAAACACCGGGTTCCTGTTGTTCAGAAGACTAAGCATCATGAAAACACATTGTTCCTGCGGCGCCGCTACGGGCAGCGGCGCCCGCAAAACAACCGCTGCGCAAACCACCAGCCCGCTTACTTTATGGCAACGCTTTGTAAAAGGCGTACGATGGCTGATACCGGGCATCACCCTTGTACTGCTGCCAAAGTGTCCCATTTGTTTCGCTGCCTATGTAGCCCTGGGTACAGGAATCGGGTTGTCTGTAACCGCTGCTACATGGCTGAGATCAGGGTTGGTGGTGTTGTGTGTGGGTTCGTTGCTTTACCTGGCGGGAAGCAGGATCATGGCCTACCGGAAACGGCAGCAATCAGCTTCCTAATTCAAGATCAAATAACATCAGTTCTTCCATTTCTCCCGGAGGAAGGATGGTACCCTGCAGGGTAAATCCTGACCGCTCCAGTAAACGGACAGACCGGTGATTATCCGGCTGGACAATGGCAAACAGCCGTGGGAACGGCAATTGCTGCCGGGAATATTCAATAGTAGCGGTAGCCGCTTCATAGGCATAGCCTTGTCCTTCAAAAGCCGGCAGGAACGCAAATCCCAGGTCGGGTTGCTCCAGGTATTTTCTTTTAAACAGTCCGCAGATACCGATAGGATTCCCTGTTTCTTTCAACACTGCTACCCATGCGCCATAGCCTTGTTCTGCGTATATTCTTAACAGGTTATTCATGATATAGCGCTGTGCATCTGCCAGTGTCCGGATCTGCCGGTCGCCGATGTATTGCAGCCAGGAGGGCGTATTCAGCAACTCCAGCACAAATGCGTCATCTGTAGCGGCGAAAGTGCGGACCTGCAGCCGCGGCGTTTCGAATAGAACTTTCATGCATTCATTTTATGGCCTCTTTAATTCGTCAACACCACCAAAATAAAATTTTCCGGTGAAGGGAACAAACCAAAGTGCTAATCCTCGCCGGTAAGCCGTTTCAGCTGCCGGAGATAATCGTATTGCAGGTCTTCATGCAGGGTGGAAATTACTTTTGTGATCTTCTTCACCTGTTGTTCGCAGAGGTTATTTAACTGAACACTATAGGAAGATAATAAACCGGATAGTTTCATTTTTGTACAGAAATAAATCAGCAGGTCTGCTTCGGCAGATTTGGAACCGGTATAACGTATATGCTTATTCGTTATCCGCAGTATTTTCCTCAGCCTTTTTTTGGCGTGGTATAATTTATCGCCGGCCATTTCAATAAACCCTTTATCGATTTCTTCTTTCACTGCGGCGATGTACCCTTCTTCGTTGTGGGCTTCAAACAGCAGGTAGGTAAGCAGTTCCTTGTTATCGTTTTTGTATTTGGCCAGCCGCAGGCACAATGCCGACAGTTCTGCCGGAGGCAGGGTAGTTAATTCTTTTTTTATATCACTGATACTTGCCGCTTTCATAATTCTGCTGATGCTTGTTGCAAAGATACTATCTATTCCGCAGCATGTGAACTGCGGGCGGCATCTTTACGCAACAGCCATGAATTAAATACGAGTAATGTAGCGGCCTACAAACCAGGGCATCATCACATCCGACTTTTTAATAAGGCGGTGTAGTCCTTCGTCGTTTACCGCGTCCTGCCTCAACTCCCGCCAGTAAGTGGGTACGCCCAGCATCACGCTGAAGCCTTTTGCTTTCATAGCATCCAGCAGGGTTTCCGCTTCTTTCAGTCCGTAGGCGCGGCGATCATTGAAGCCCACACCCCAGATCACGATAAAGGGCTTACCGTTGTGGTGCAGGTAAGTAGGACTTTTACTGCCGTGCAACAGATCATATTTTTCTGTTAGTTCATCCAGGTCTTTTAACACCAGCTGCTCTTCTCCCTTTGTAGGTAGGATAGCGCTGTGCCTTGGCCTGCATGCATACCAATAGCGCGCATGTTAATATAACGTGGAACCTTTTACTGATCATTTTATTTCTTTTATCAACCTGGGGATTAAAGATAATATTTTCCCAACAAGAACATATACCCCCCTTAGTCTCTCCGCTTACCGGATACCACCAGTACCACACCTACAATGACTACGACACCGCCCGCATAGGTAGGCCAGCCGATCCATTTATTTTCTTTCTTATTAATTTCAACAGGACCAATGTCCAGCACTTTCTTTTCTGTTTGAACAGAGAAACCCCTGATAACGATCATTGCAATACCAGCAATAATGAGGATCATGCCAAGTACTTTCATAATGTTGCGTTTATGAATGTACCGGCAATCCACATGCCATTGCTATGGCAGTATTTTTAGTGGTATAATGGGGAATTAGCGCCCCAATAAGTAGGATTATTCTGTTTTCAGGCTTTTTACGGGGTTCATAGCGGCGGCCCGGATGCTTTGAAAGCTGACCGTGAGTAAAGCAATAATAATGGTGATGAGTCCTGCGCCGGCAAAGATCCACCATTCCAGGTCTGTTTTGTAGGCAAAGTGTTCCAGCCAGCGGTTCATGGTATACCAGGCCAATGGGAAGGCGATGAGCATTCCTATAAATACTGGTTCCAGGAATCCTGCCGACAGCAAAATAAAGATATTGGATTCAGAAGCGCCCAGCACCTTTCTCACGCCTATCTCCTTTGTACGTTGCGCGGCGGTGAACATGGCCAGTCCGAATAGCCCGAGGCAGGAAATAAACACTGCGAGACAGGCGAAGTAGTTGCACAACTGCCCTACCATCTGTTCACTTTTATACAGCTTCGTATATTCTTCATCGGAGAACTGGTAAGTAAAAGGGAAGTCAGGATTTAAGTTTTTGCAGATCGCTGCCAGTCCGGCCAGCACCGGCGTTGTTTTGCCTTCGGCGACTCTTACCAATACAGTACCCCATTTGGGCTTTTCATCCAGGCGGATCACCAGCGGTTCTATGGCATCGTGCATGGAGTTGAAGTGGAAATCTTTGAGTACGCCCACAATGGTACCGGGAACATTTCCGAGTGTGAATGGTTGTCCTACCGGGTGCTGGTAACCGATCCTTTTCACGGCGCTTTCATTCAGGATATAGCTGCCGGAATCATTTCCAAATTCCCGGGAAAAATCGCGGCCTTCCAGTAACGTAAGGTGCATGGTTTTTATGAAGTCGTACCCCACTGCTGCATCTGCAAAAGAGGGAGCATCGCCTGGATCTTTTCCTGACCAGCTCATATCTCCTTTATGATGTTGTATTACCGTAGGTGTTTCTTTCATTTTAGAGATGGCCAGCACGCCGGGCAGGTTGGCGGCAGTTTCTTTGAATACATCGTATTTGGATATCAGTTTACCTTCAATAGGAATATAGATAAGGTTTTGCCGGTCGTAGCCCAGGTTTTTCGTTTGCACATAATCCATTTGGCGGTAAATCACAAACATGCCTATCATTAACAGGATAGACAGCGTAAATTGAAACACCACCAGTCCTTTACGGAAATTGATAGCGCCGGAACCAAATTTCAGACTTCCTTTGAGCACCCGCACCGGGTTCAGGGACGACAGGAACAATGCCGGATAACTGCCGGCTATAAAGCCGGTGAGCACCGTAAGCCCCAGTAAGGTAACCCAGAATAGAGGTTGCGAAATGGGTAATGATAATTGTTTGCCACTGAGCTGATTAAAGGCAGGTAACAGTAACATTACCACCAACAGGGCAATTACCAGTGAAAAGAATGCCAGCAGCATGGCTTCCCCAATAAACTGGATGATGAGGGAAGAACGCAGCGCTCCTACTACTTTTCTCACGCCTACTTCCTTTGCTCTTTTTACAGAGCGGGCAGTAGCCAGGTTCATAAAATTGATACAGGCAATGAGCATGATAAATATTGCCAGCAGGGTAAAGAGACGTACATATTCAATACGTCCGCCATCGGGAACGCCGTTACTGAATACTGCGTGCAGGTATTTTTCACTGTAGGGCTGCAAGCCTAATGCTGTGTAGGAGTTGTTGTTGCGCGGCTGGTAATTATAAACGAAGTCCTTTATTTTGGCGGCTACTTTACCTGCATCGGCGTTGTCACGGAGACGGATATACGTAAGCGGGCTAAAGCTGCCCCAGTTTTTTGTCCAGGCGTTGCCCCTTGTAAAGTCTTCCCAGTTACGGAGGAAATCAAACTGTTGTGATGAGTTGGCCGGCACGTCATATACGGCGGTAACAGACAGGCTTACCGTATCTTCATAACGCAGTGTTTTCCCCAATGCCTCTTCCGGGCTGCCGAAGAATAATTCCGCGAGGCGCCGGGAAATAGCAATGGCGCCGGGTTTGTCGATGGCAGATGCTTTTGTGCCCTCTAATACAGGATAACTGAACATCTGCAAAAAATCGGCACCTGCATATGCACCGGTGATCTTCATTACTTTATCATCTACCCGTAATGCTACCGGTGGAAAAGCCTGAAAGCCACTGGCATAAGCCACTTCAGGCACTTCCTTTTTTAACTCCGCGGCAAGTGGTCCCTGTGTGAGATAGCCGGCATTTACTTTACCTCCGGTCGACTGGCGCACATACACCTGGTATAGTTTATCACTGTTGGCATGAAAGCCATCCATGCTTTTCTCGTCCTGTACCCACAGGATCATGAGAAGGCTGCAGGCCAGCCCGAGTGCCAGCCCCAGGATATTGATAAAAGAAAATGCTTTATTGCGGACCAGGTTACGCCATGCAATCCTGAAGTAGTTTCTTATCATGATAGATGGTATCAGTTACATCACCAGTTAAAAAAACATGCCATACCCAAAGTTGTTTACGTTCCAGTAATTTAAAAAGTTATTTTTAAAATGATATGTTCGTTTTTGATACAGTGGCTGACCGCTTATAATATCGCGGCATTTGCCTTGCCTGTCGCGGTATACTACCGTTTTTCTATACTCCTCTTCACGCACCGGCATGTTCCTCCTCTCCGTCAATGGTATGACGATGGTACCACGATATGGATTAATTATACGAGGGGGGTTAGCAAACCTGCTTAACCACCACCCCTAACAACTCCGCCAGCTTTTTTATCCGCGACGCTATATGCCCTTTGCCAACCGCGCAATGATGCGCCGGCCCTTCCGCATTCCACGCTTCCACAAAATTCCTGGCGCCGGTGGGAAACCGGTAACGGCTGTTGGTGTTACCGATTTCAAGAATAGGACCGGCTTCAGACATGCCCTCCGCCAGGAGGAACTGCAATTTTCCATCTGCTGTTTCCACTACGGATAGCAGGGTTACCGGACCGTGTGCTACCGACATTTCTACTGATAGTCCTTTTCCTACTTTTCCATGATATACCTGTAACGGCTTTAGTTTTATTTTACCGGCGGCTATTACAGGATGACAAGGCCCGTCGTGGCCCATCAGTACAATATCATCGTGGTAGTCCATTGCGTAGTATTCCGTGAAGGACCCACCTGCGCCAAAGCTATCCATGATCTTCATGGCCTGTACGTTTTTCACTTCGTACTCGCCGGCTACGGGGATGCCTTGTGCTGTTAAGAGCGAGGTGCCCATGATCACGGAACTCATGGTATCTTCGTTTATTGCATTTCCGCTTCCTTTATGGTAATATGCCAGGGAACCCAGTTGATGTTTTGCTACCAGCTTATCCAGTGCTACAGCGGTTTTGGCGGCACGGTGCAATTCTTCCGGTGAACAATCGGGCTGTATGTCAAATACCTTTTGTGCTTCGCGGAGTTTGGCGGTAATTTCTGTTTCACTGACCGTATTGCGGAGCCCTGATAATTCATCTACCTCAATGATTTCCATGTGTCCGCCCAATACGGCGGCGTGTAGCGTAAGATTGGAATAGATATCCAGCATGCCGCCATAATAGTTACCCATTAAGCCAAGCCTGTTGTGATATAAGGTGTGCGCTACTTTCGCGGCGGCGATCCATTCTTCCACTTCTTTCCAAACAATGGGGTCGTTGTGAAGCATACCCGTTACCTGGTAAAAAGGGATGTGTGAACGTTTGAATACACTGGCTATTTCCGGCACGGGGCAGGCGGCACAGAAGGCCAGCCATTCGCCGGTCATGGTGGTGCGATTGGGGAGCTTATTAAATGTGGCATAGTCTATAGCTGCCGCCGGAGAAAGGTTTAATACGATCACCGGTACTTTTGCCCGTTTCACCACCGGTAAAACAGTGGAAGATAATGCATAGGTGGTTACGTATAAAAAGATCAGGTCTACCTCTTCTTTCCTGAAGCGGCTGCCGGCTTCAAAGGCTTTTTCCGGCGTGTCTATTAATCCGAGGTTGACGATATCGGCGCCATAGTGCTGCAGCTGCTGATGTACGATATCGATATAGCCAGACAACCGTTGTTGCAGTCCTTCGAATTGTTCCCAATAAGCAGCGAGTCCTATGCCAAACAGGCCAACTTTCAACGTATTCATGGTGTGATTTTTTGAATGGTAACCGGCCCCAGTAATCCGGATGGTAGCAGTGGGGAGTCTTTGGTGTAAAATTTCCAGGTGGAGAAAGTATACCTTCCGCTGGTGCGGGGTAAGCCTTTCAGCAGCCATTCGGGCCATTGCCCGTTTTTTATGCCGTCGTCCGGGAGTTGTTCGTCGCCTATTAAGCGGTTGGGCCACAGGTTGGCAACGGTTATTTCCAGGAGATTATTTTTTTCTTTTACCGCGTTGCTGATGTCTGTCTGCCAGGGCGCACACCACAGTACGCCAAGTTCTTTTCCGTTTAGTGTAACCCTTGCCAAATTTTTGACGGCGCCGAGTTGTAACAGGAGTGATGCATTTTTTCCGGCTGGGGGCAGATCAAATGTTTTACGGTACACCGCCATGCCGGAATAGTATTTAATGCCGCTTTCAGGCCGTTGTGTCCAGTCCTGAAGCGGGTTGAATGTTACGCTTTCCGGGCCGCCCCATTTTGGATCAAAGGCTACCTGCCAGTTGCCCTGCAGTGTTTGCAGGATTATTTTTTTCCGGAAGTTTTTGGAAGATGAAGGCTTTGCGATCGTTTCTTTTGTGAAAACAATAAAGCAACTTTCTCCTGCCTCCAGCTGCAACGGAACGGTGGTGCGTGTTCCGGAAACAGTGAATTCCGGGAGCGCGCGGATGGCGCCTGTCATGGGATCCCATAGCTGCGGCGTACCCTTAGGGCTTCGGAAAATAACGTTACTGCTAACCAGCGCGTTGCTTCGGTTGGAGATAAAGTATAAGTCGGCGTTGCGGGTAGTGCGATGCGTGTAACGGATATTTTCGTCTGCTTCCAGATCCGGCGGCACGCCCATTGCGGCGAGAATAGCGGCCGTGCTATCATAGTGTGGGTACAGCTGCCCCGCCGGCGCAGTGCTGTAAATGATTGTTCCTTTGCCGGAAGCAGGCTGTTTCCAGAGAGTTACAGCGATTGCCTGCACGGTGGCATCGCAGGCGGGATAGCCGGATAAGCCGGGGGAATGCTGCGGCGGGATGCCGGTAACCACCGCGCCGGCCAATACGAGCGACCGGATTTTTTCCAGCAGTTGCGGCGTCATGGTGGTAACAGCGGGCAATACCAATATGCGGTAGCTGGCGCCGCCGGGAAATACAATGCGACCGTTTTGCACAGTGGCCTGGTATAATTGTCCGGGTGCGCAGCCATCAAAGTTATATCCTTTACGATCGGGTAATACGGCGTCACCGGACAATGCCGATGGCGGCGGCTGGAACACATGCGGCGATCCTTCCGGTGTTAAATAGAGGATGTCTGCTACCGTAGTTCCCTGTTGCAGCAGGTACTGGCACCGCGATAAATACCGGTGATACGCCCCTGCCATTGGCCACCATGTCTGGTTGCGGTCCCAGTGTACGCCATAAGGGCCCATCGTCATCCCGGGGCGTAGCGAATCAGCCAGCACCTGGCTTTGGAAAGTATGAAACACAAACCGGTTGATACCCGCCGCAAAGGCCCAGTCGCCCTGGTTTTTCATGGCGCCGGGATATTGTTTCCAGCCTTCATCATTTTGCGCCGTGAACGCCTCCGATGGCACCAGCGGCTGTCCGTTCACATGCGCTGCCGATACCGCTTCTATACAACTGAAGGCCGCGTTAAAGCCGAGATCTTTGCTCCAGAACTCACACATCGGGATATCTGCGATAGCACCCAGTTCAAGATCGGCGGTAGGGTTCATATCGTAGGGTTCTATAGACAAACTTAATCCATGCCGGTGTGCATATTTTTTTACATGGCCGGCGTGATTTTCCAGCACCAGTTCCTGCGCGGTTTGCCGCAGATCCCATAAAAAGCGCTCGCTGATTTCCCTGCTCTCCACAATGCTTCCGGTGTACACCGGATAAAATGGCAGCGGATCATAGCCTCTTCTTTTCCTGAATTCCTCCCGGAAATGCGGCGTCCAGTTTTGCGCGCCCATCTCCCAGCTATCCATGTGCAGCCGTTTTAAACCGCCTGGTAATGCGGGGTTCTGCTTTCCTAATTTACGCAGCAACGTACCAATGTAATGATCCAGGTGTGCATTAATAGCAGTGGTATCAAACTTATCGGCTTCAAATCCCAATCCGGGGAATGGCGCCGGACGGGTGATGGCGCCGTTGTTGCGTACGCCGAAACGCAGGATGGTCCAGTTGCCGGGAGGGATGGTCCACCGCAGGGTTCCATCCGGTTGCAGCGCAGTGGTGAGATCCATGATGCGGTGCTTTTCGATCACTGCCGACAACGGTAACGTATCGTACACGCCGGGAGACGGCAGGTATGGTTTTACACCGGCCACAGAAGTAAACGGCGCGCGGTAATACAATGCTTTTTCACCGATATCTTTAATCTGTTGCGCATTGGCAGGTGTAGGAAACGCCAGTACTGCCACATCTTTATAAAAATCGTTCCATTGCTTTTTCAGGCCGGGGGTAAAAACATCTTCCCCGAAATAAGGTGTTTTGGGAGATGGTACCGGTAGTGTGATGATCTTTTTTTCATTGCCGGAAACATGGGTAGCAGAGGCTACCAGGTGCTGCATAGATTGAGCGGGCGTTACCCAGGGACCGCCACTTCCCGACCAGCCGGGTCCTATACCCAGGGTAACTTCAATGCCCAGTCGCCCGCTTTCCCGCACCGCATGTACAAAAAGATCCTGCCAGGCTTCACTGAGAAAATCAACTTTACCGCGGGGAATGCCTACATTCACTTCGAGAAAGGTAACATTGCTGATGCCTGCTTTTTTCATGGACTCCAGGTCGGCCGTAATACCTTCCTTTGATAAATTACCATCCATAAAATACCAATATACGCCGGGGCAAGCGCTGGCAGGCGGTTCCGAAAATCCCTGCTTCCATACGGACACTTGACACGATAACGGCTGTACGAAAACCATTTGCCACAATATGAACAAAAGAAGGCAACGGTAATGTATATATCTACCGGGAAAAAATAACAGAAAATAACGTGGACGAACAGCTATCATCAGTGGATTATTTTAGACGGAATAAAACTAGCCGTAGCGGGATAAATTATTTGATATTTCAGTTGTACTTTCTGACATAATCCCGGCAGGTGGCGGAAATTCTTATTACTTTCCAATTCCTTTCCGGCTTTTCATATTTTTATGTAAAAGAAGGAAGCGTTATGATGAACTATTATAAATACCTGCCTGTAAGCAGGGAAGATGAGAACTGGGGATTGTGGGTACTGAATACCGGTTGTACACAGGTAGCAGCAACAGACCTCTATCCCGGGAAAAATCATCCTGCGCATCATCATTTCAATTGGAAAAAGGGAAGGGTACTGAACGAGTACCAGGTTATTTACATCACCAACGGGAAAGGTATTTTTGAATCAGACAGCTGCCGCCAGCAGGAAATAAAAGCGGGTACCGTTATCCTGTTATTCCCTGGAGAAAGGCACCGCTACCGGCCGCTCACCGAAACCGGCTGGGATGAATACTGGGTAGGTATGAAAGGACCTGTACTCGACAACCTGCTGAAGGAAAATTTTTTCACACGGGAAAAGCCCTGTTTATATATCGGTTTCCAGGAAGGTACCCTGCAGTTGTTTCATCTCATTATAGAAAAAACAAAACAGGAAAACCCGGGCTACCAGCCGCTCATTGCCGGCGCCGCTCTTCACCTGATGGGAAACATTTATTACCTCGTAAAACAACAGGTAAACGGGAATAAAGAAAAAGAACTGTTGATGAATAAAGCACGGCTGTTATTCCGCGCCAATATCTCTCAACATTATTCACCGGAGCAGGCGGCAGAAGAGTTGCAGGTGGGCTACTCCTGGTTCAGGAAAGAATTTAAAAAATATACAGGCTTATCGCCGTTCCAGTACTATATACAACTTAAAATAGAGAAAGCGAGGGAATTGCTGAATGACCCAGCTGTATCTGTAAAAGAAATTGCCTATGATCTCAGGTTTGATTCTTCGTTTTACTTCTCCAGGATCTTTAAAGAGAAGACCGGCCTTACGCCTACAGACTACCGGAAAAAAGCGCAGGGCGATATTTAATATCGCCTGCTGCATATTACTGCTGGCAGCTAACGTGCATGCCCAAACGAATTCATCGCTTATTAACTTCAACCCGCAGCAACAACAAACCATCCGCTTCAGTACCGCAGGCGCTGCCATTGATGCACACGACGGAGAAATTGCTTACTTCAACGGCACGTACTATCTCTATGGAACCAGCTATGGCTGTGGCTTTGAATGGGGCAAAAAAGATGCGCCCTTTTGCGGATTCAAAGTATATACTTCCACGGATCTGCAAACATGGACCGACAAAGGGTTTTTATTTGACGCCCGCACACCGGTATGGCAAACACGCTGCAATGGCAGTACCTATGGGTGTTTCCGGCCTCATGTGATCTACAATAAAAAAACAAAACAGTATGTGTTATGGATCAATGTATACGATAATCGTATAGGCTTCAGCGTATTTACCAGCCAGCAGCCCACCGGTCCGTTTACTGAAGTAGCGGAGCCAACACTGGCGGTGAACAACAACGGTGCGGTTGCAGGATTGAACAACGGTGATCACGATACCTTTGTGGATGAAGATGGTACTGCTTACATTGCGTATACCGACTGGCAGACAAAAGGTACCATTGTAATAGAAAAGCTCCGCGCAGATTATCTTACCGGCAGCGGCGAACATGTGAAAGCTGTTACCAAAGGAAATACAGAAGCGCCGGCGCTCCTCCGGCGCAATGGCATTTACTACCTGCTGTACTCCGATCCTAATTGCGGCTATTGCGCCGGCACCGGCACTTCTTACCGTCGTGCTGACTCACCGTTAGGTCCGTGGTCTGATGGGGCAAAGATCAGCGACCAATCGTGCGGAGGCCAACCTTCTTTTGTATCTCTTATTAAACTCAACGGCGACAGCGTATTCCTTTATGGCAGCGACCTGTGGAACAAAGCGGCCAAAAATGAAGCGCTGGCTAATTACTACTGGGCGCCGCTTTCTTTTGCAGCAGATGGCACCATTGAACCGATCATCTGTAAAGACAGTATAGCATTGCCACTACGCGCGGCCCTGCCTCCTGCTATGAAAATGATGCCAGACAACAGCAGCGGTCAGGATGGCTTCCGGTTCCAGTGCGACATTCACGGATGTATACAGCGCTCGCAAACCTTTACCCCTACCCGCTCCGGCGTGCTTACTGCCGTAAGCATCACTGCTTTTAAAAGCGGTTATCCCGACGACGACCTTCATATCAGCATTTACCCTGCCGATGATAAAGGTTTGCCTGCAGCAGGAAAAGCACTGTACGAAACGGCGGTTTCACGCGACAGTCTGAGCTGGTCGCCGCAACCGGTCAGCGTAAAACCGCATATAACGGTATCGGCCAAACGCAGTTATGTGATGGTGATCAGATCTTCCACGGGCAGTGGTTGTTATGGCATTACCTATAAAGATGATACTCCCGGTGGTGGTGCAGCTTACAGCGCTGATTGCGGCCAGGTGTTTACTGTTGAAAAGGACCGGGTGCTGAAGTTTAGTACGTATATGGGGAAGTAGGTTAGTCAATCCTTGCCCTTACATCTTTCAGTTTCATCACCATTTTCTCTGCCCGCTCTCCGATCCACGCCTGGTAATCCGCAATGGCGCGAATCCGCTCCTCCTCGGTGCTAAAGCCGCTTTCCACTACCTGCGGACCTCTGAGTTCCGCTACTTTGGACCAGATGCCTGCTTTTTCAGCAAAGTTGCTTTCGCCGCGGGTATATATTTCATCAGCATTCAATACAGCGATGTGATGAAAGCCCAGTTCCTCAAAATGCGCAGTGAGGTGATCGGCTATTTCATTATCCATGCCCGCATCAGCACGCCAGTCGAGGAATGCATTATAGAAGCGCTGCATGCTTTCCGGTGGTGCGGGAGTCCATTCCAACTGGGTATGGTTGTAGTCTAAAATAGAAATGTATCCGCCGGGTTTCAGCAGGGATTTAAATTTCAGCAGCGCTTCACGCGGGTTGTTTAACCATTGCAGTACACGTGCTGAAACGATGAGGTCAAATTTTTCCGCGGGGTTGTAGGCAAACAGGTCGGCTTCCAGCAATGTTAAGTTAGCCAGATCTGCGTGATCGGTGTTGCCTTTGGCGATTAAGTGTGCGCTGCTGTCGATACCCACCACGGTTCCTGTTTGCCCCACTGCACCGGCTATTCCGGCGGAGATGGCGCCCGTGCCGCAACCTACATCCAGCACACGCATGCCTTCCCTGAGCAGTGGTATCAGCGTAGCGTAGCTGTTTTGCAAACTCCTGCTATCTAAAATGCTGCTGTCTTTTGGCATAACGGCTCTTTCATTCGCGGTATTACTCATGGGGATCTGTTGTTTGATCAGGAAAAGATGAATTTAAATATAACATTTTGTAAACAAAAATTTGCTATACTTTACGACGTATCTAAATTAACAGCCATGACCCGTTATGTGACTTCCGTAATAGTATTGCTGATAATGGCCGGATGTTCGTCTGACGCAGATAAACAAAGTAAAACCGCTGTAATGCGTTTGTATTCCAAAGCGGTGGCCGATTCCTTTTCTATCTTCATACATCTTCCTGCTGATTATAACCCGGAGCAATCCACAAAATACCCGGTGGTGTACCTGCTGGATGCCAACCTGTATTTTGATGTGATGGCGGTGACCCTGGATAAATATGCCGAAGTGGGACTGGCGCCCAACGTGATTTTGGTGGGTATTGGTTATAAAGATTTTCCTTCGATGGATTCTTTAAGAAACCGGGACGACACTTATCCTGTGGCGATCCCGGAATATGAAATGAGCGCCAGTGGCGGGGCAGATAAATTCCTGTCGTTTATACACGGTCAGCTGATCCCGGCGGTAGATCAGCAATACCGCACCGATACCACGAAGCGCGTGCTGATGGGACACTCGCTGGCTGGTTATTTTACTGCGTATACGCTTTACCGTGATCTGACCGGAACTTCCACCGGCTTCAGTGGATATATTGCGGCGAGTCCGTCATTGCATTATAATCATTACTACCTCCCCGAGCAGCTGAAAACAGTGCCGATAAAGGATAGCGCGCGGGCAAAAGTGAAGGCATACTTTACTTTCGGAGGGCAGGAAGAACCGGAAGCTGGTGATTCCGGCGCCCTATCGCTACAGGCGTTGATGGCGCAACTAACGGCTTCCGTCTCCCAAAAAATCACCTATCGGGGCGACATTTATTCCAACCTGGGACATATGGATACACAGCTGCCAACTTTTATAAAAGGGCTTCAGTGGATACTGCCATCCGAATAATGAAGTGTTTTTCAAACCATTTAGCCGGTTGTTTGTAGTGTATGAAGAAAAACGCCCGCATGAAAACACGCCGTTTCCCTTTGCTTTTTGCCGGCATGGCACTGGTGTTGTTATACGCCTGTAAAACCACGCGGGTGATCAACAGCACCAAGCTGACCATTACCGGTAACTATTGCGCACCGGCGGCCGCCTTCAGCAACAACCAGGATACCATTCCCCTAAAAAATACCGATTCACTGATAAAGGCGAACCCCGATTTACCGGTACATGAGGTGTTAATGGCCAATGCTACCGGCACGCTGTTCCTGATCAGGCGGATGAAGGAAATAACCGGCGATACGACTTTGGAGGGGCTGATGAGAAGATCTGAACTCCGGTCGAAAATCCAGCACCGCTTGCTATTGGCCACAATGGAAATTGCCGGTATTGCCGCAGAACTGGACTGTGAAGGTGAAAAGGCCGACCAGTTGGCCAAATATCTCGATAACTTCAACAGCAAAAGGAATACCCGCTTAACAGTGGCTTCCATCATTACCGGCGCGCTGACCACTATTGCGACGGTTGCTATCAAAGAAGATGGTCCGCAGAACGCCGTTGCCATCGGCGGGGGCCTGCTTTCCGCAGGATTGGGCGCCTTAACGATCAATGCCGCCGGGAAGAGGATCAGGTTCGCGCATCTCCGGAATGTATTATCTGACATCTGGTATATGCCGGATACTTCTGCCATTTATCCTCCTTTTACCTGGTATGTGCTGACTGAAAAACATTTCAGCAACAGCCGGCAGATATCACTGGCGGCTAATGTTAAAAAAAGATGGGAGCGGTTTGATCTTGGGGGGAATGCCAGCACCTCCGACAAACAGCTGTTTTTTGGCGATGGCGGTGTGTATAAAGCCGACGACCTTCATACCCGTGCCGCGATGGTAAATGAGCTGCAATCTACCATCCGGTCGGTGAACCAGGATCTGCAACGGCTCCTGCATTACCTTGTCAGCATCGAATAACGGGTAATTTTTCCCGATTGCGTAAATAATATTCCCTTTTCGCCACCGGTGCGGTCCTCTCCCGGCATAGCTTTGCCCATATTGCAGATGATGCTCCATTTATAAATCAAGATATAATGAAAAAATTCCTGTTTTCTGTTATTTTATGCTGTAGCCTTCAACCGCTTTTTGCCCATGCCATCTGGATTGAAACCGTTACTACCGGGAAGATCGGGCAGCCGCAGGAAGTAAAAGTTTTCCTGGGAGAATATGCAGATAACGAGCGCGATTCTATCCGGAACTGGTTCAGTAATATGAAAGATTTCACCCTGTACCTGGTGAAGCCCGACGGACAAAAAGAAAAACTGACCTGCACCGCCAACGGCAATTATTTCACCGCAACCTTTACGCCTGCTGTTGCCGGTACGCACGTATTATCCATTGATCACACCGTGCAGGAAGTATACAGCGGCAGTAAGATCCATTATTATGCGATGGGCCTGGTGAAAGTCAACAACTCTTTAACCGGCGCCGATAACGTAAAAGACTATACGGATTTCTCCCTGCTGACGAATCTCAAAAAAACAAACAAGCTGCATCAGCCGGCCACCGTGCAGTTAAGCTATAAGAAGGCAGTTCCGGCAGCCGGCGAAGTAACTGTACAATCGCCGGAGGGATGGACTAAAAAGTTCAAAGCCGGACAGGCTGGTGACGTTACTTTTTCACCCGCGTGGGCGGGCCGCTACATGCTGGAAGGTACTTTTACAGAAGAAGCCAGCGGGCAACATGAAGGCAAAGATTTTAAAAGCGTATGGCATTGTGTTACTTACTGTATGGATGTAGATAAGTAAACGAAAACAGCAGGTTGTGATACCATTCGTATGACCGACTGGCGGTTTGATGTGAAGTATTAGCGTTTATCCGTTATGATCTCCGCATAAATATCTTCGAAATCTCTTCCCTTGTGCGACTGCCAGATACCGGCGAATTTTGTTTCCACCCCTTTCAGCAGCTGTACGCATAACTTACGGTCATCGTCTGTCATGTCGTGAAACATTACTTCCGCGAGCTGGCTGATCCGCCGCCTGCACAGGATCAGTACTTTTTCTCCTTTGGGCGTTACTTTTAACCGTTTGGAGCGCTTGTCTTCTTTATCGTCATATTCGGCGAGATAGCCGAGCTTTTTCAGGCGGTTTAGTTTATCTGTGCCGGTAGACAGCTCCTGCAGCGCCGCGTAGATGGCTTCTGTTTTCCGGGGCTCCTTTAACTGTGCCACGGTATTGAGCAATGAATATTCATCGATGGTGTTGATGCCGGTACCATCCAATGCCGCCACCGTGTAAATGGTATGTAACTTAAAGATCCTTCCGATTACCCGCATCAATACGCCTTCACTTTGTACCGGCAGAAATTTCCCTTCCGGCGGAACAGGCTTGCGTGTTTGCTTGTGTGCAAGGTAATACCTGCAAAATTCCTCAATGCTGCTTTCCGGATGCTGATCATCAAATGCCCCCCATTCAGTAACCAGTTCTACGGCTTTATTCATGCTACATATTTTATTTTCGAAGCAATAATAGAAAAAATACTCCGGATTTTTTGTTTTTACTATATTTCCGTTATACATTTACTATTATTATTTCGATTCTGTCATATAAAAATCATAGTCAGATGTCAACACAGATTATTTTCCAGGGCTTCGTTGTGCTCCACCTCATAGGGTTTCTGCTCTTTGCCGGTACGTCGGTAGCGGATTTTGTGGGTTTCCGGCAGTTCTGGAAGCAGTACGACCTGGATAAAAGCAAGGCAGCCACCGTGATGCAGGCCATATCCGTTTTCCCGGTATTAATGAGGGTAGGGATCGGGCTGATCATTCTTTCCGGCATAGGCATTATGTACATAACGCATGGCGTTTTTGGCGAACAGCTATGGTTCCGGGTGAAGTTTGGCCTGGTGATCGTTATTATCCTCAATACGTTCCTTTTCGGACAGCGGCAGAAAAAACAGTTACAGAAGTCCTTTGAAACGTCTGCCGGCACGGTTCAAAAGATCAGGGGCAACATCAGTTTATTCCACACCGTGCAATTATTGTTCGTTTTTATCATCATCCTGTTGAGCGTTTACAAATTCAACTGATCAAATTGAACATCATGAAAAAAGATAAAATCATTTACTGGACGGCCACGCTTATTCTTACCGGCGTGATGTTATGGAGTGCCTTTAATTTTGCCTTCAATCCTGAAATGAAGGGCGCCTTCGCCCACCTGGGGTTACCCAACTGGTTCCGGATAGAACTGACCGTTGCCAAGTTTCTGGGTTCACTGGCGCTCCTGTTGCCTTTTACGCCACCGAAGCTGCGGGAGTTTGCCTATTTTGGGTTTGGCATTACATTGATTTCCGCGGCCATTGCGCATTTGTCGAGCGGTGACAGCGTATTGCTGGAAATAGGTCACACATCCTTTTTTGTAAGCCTGGTAGTTTCTTATGTTTACTATCACAAACTGCACTCACCTGTGGTGGTTGCCTAAAAAAGTAAAGCCTTCAGACCGGGCGTGTCTGAAGGCTTTATATTGCTATTGTTATATTATTTCACACCCAGTGCTGCGATTACTTTTTCGCCTGTTAACTGAGCGGAAGCTGGGTTCTGGCCGGTGATGAGGTTACCATCGGCTACGGCAAAGGGTTGCCAGTCGGCCCCTTTTACATAATTTGCTCCACGCTCCTTCAACATATCTTCCAGGGAAAAAGGTACTTCAGCGGTAGTTTGACCGGCCACTTCTTCACTGTTGGTGAACGCCGATATTTTCTTCCCTTTTATCAACGGCGCACCCGTTTTGTCCTTTACGTTTTTCAGCGCCGCAGGAGCATGGCATACCAGCGCCACCGGTTTTCCTGCTGCATAAAATGTTTCTATCAGCTGCGCGGATTTGGCATTATCTGCCAGGTCCCACATGGGGCCATGTCCGCCGGGATAAAACACTGCGTCATAATCCGCTGCCTGCACGTCTTTCAACAGCACCGTGTGGTTCAATCTTTCCTGTGCTGCCGGATCTTTGAGAAACCTTTTTACTGATTCCGTGCTATAATCGGGCGCTGTACTTTTTGGATCAATGGGCGCCTTTCCACCTGCGGGTGATGCAATGGTTACCTGGAACCCTTTGTCGGTAAACAGGTAGTAGGGCGTGGCAAATTCTTCTATCCAGGTACCTGTTTTATGCCCGGTACTTTTTACTTCGCTGAAAGAACTCACTACGATAAGTATTTTTTTCATAGACAGATGATTAATTGTTTTTGTACGCTGGCTATATGCCTCAAAAGCCAGAAAGGGCAATAGCAACAGCAATAAGCCTGTTTTTTTAATTCTCATTTACCTGATTTTTATGCAAAGCTGGTATTTATACGTATGCTGTGGAAGGAAACAGATCACCATTTAATTGTGATCCAGGTCACAGCTTTTATGTTAATTTGTATCTTATGAGTAATGTGCTAAGACAACATATCGAACAGATTTCCCCCCTCACGGATACGGAATTCGATCATATACAGTCGTACTTCACGGAAAAAAAACTGCGTAAGCACCAGTTCCTGGTGCAGGAAGGGAACCTGGTAGGACATGAATATTTTGTGGTAAGCGGGCTATTAAAAGCGGCCTACTTTAATGAAGCCGGGAAAGAGCATATTATCCAGTTTGCGATGGAAAACTGGTGGATCACCGATTACCAGGCGTACGTAAATCAAACAACTGCAAATCTGAATATTGATTGTGTAGAAGCATCCACCCTGTTAAGTTTATCTTTTGATAATAAAGAGAAGCTCTGTAAAGCTTCCCATAAAATGGAACATTTTTTCCGGGTGAAAGCCACTTCCGGCTATGTAGCCTCCCAGCAGCGGATCCTGTCGCTGCTTAACAATGATGCACAGTCGCGCTACGAACAATTACTGGCGCAATACCCTTCTCTTTTCCAACGGGTTCCAAAAACATTGATTGCCGCCTATCTTGGCGTATCGCGTGAAACGCTGAGCCGTTTCTCCGGTAAGTAACCCTTTCTTTTTATTCTCCCGGAAATAATTCAGTATATTTGTAAGGTAAACTTATAACTTTACCTTACTATATGGCTTCCGGAAATCCGAATCAACTTGCTGCACAACTTCGTCCCCTGCTTGCCAGGCTGGTGAGAAAGCTGCGAAAGCTGTCGCCCGTCAATGAGCAGTTATCGCAGCGTGAGCGTTCTGTGCTGGTATTACTGGACCAGCACGATTACCTGTTATCGGCAGAACTGGCGGTAATGGAAAAAATGACGCCGCAATCGATGGGGCAATTACTCCAACATCTTTTCCAGCAGGGTTTAATCAACAGAACGGCCTCTCCCGACGACAAGCGGAAGATTCATATTTCCCTGTCTGCCGCAGGTAAAGAGCGGATGCAGCGGGTACGGAAAGAGCGGAACGAGTGGTTGAGTAAAGCCATCAGCGAGGTTTGCACAAAAGAAGAGCAGGCAATCCTGCTGGCGGCCATCGGGCCTTTATCAAAATTGGTGGAGTACGAATAAAAGCGGGGAACTAACATGAACATCAACACTTTTAATGCTTTCAGGAGTCGCAATTACCGGTTATATTTCAGTGGACAGTCCATATCACTGATAGGTACCTGGATGCAGAAAACTGCCGTCAGCTGGGTAATTTATTCGCAAACACATTCCAAGTTCATGCTCGGGCTTACTCTTTTTGCGAGCATGTTTCCTTCCTTTGTATTTTCCTTCCTGGGCGGTGTAGCTTCGGACCGCTACAACCGGTACAAGCTGTTGCTGATGACCCAGTTTGCCTCCATGATCCAGGCGGTTTTATTAACCGTGCTGATTTACTTTAAACACTATGAGGTGTGGCAGATCATTGCACTGAGCGCCTTCCTGGGCCTCATCAACGCTTTTGACGTACCCGCGCGGCAGTCGCTGGTATATGAAATGGTAGAGGACAAAGCAGACCTGCCCAATGCACTGGCGCTGAATTCTTCGATGGTGAATTTGTCGAGGTTAATTGGCCCGGGCATTGCCGGGCTGGCGCTCGAAAAATTCGGGGAAGACATCTGTTTTGGTATCAACGCCATCAGCTTTATTGCCGTAATAGGATCGTTACTGTATATGAAGCTCCCGGCTTACACTCCAAAAGTGCGTACTACCAATATGCTGGGCGAACTAAAAGAAGGATTTGCCTATATCCGGGCCACTCCGGCCATTTCGCTGATATTACTTACGCTGGCCTCCGTGAGCCTGCTGGTATTGCCTTATACCACGCTGATGCCCGTGTATGCCAAAGATATTTTCAAAGGCAATGCCTCCACCTTTGGAGTGATAGACAGCGCCATCGGGATGGGCGCATTTTGCGGGGCTATTTTCCTCGCTTCCCTCAAACCAGGAAAAAATCTCCGGAAGATCCTGGCGCTTAACACGCTGGTATTCGGCGCCGGACTCGTGCTGTTTTCCCATTCCACCATTTATCCAATTGCATTGATATTCGCCACTATAGCAGGTTTCGGCATGATGTCGCAGATCACGATCAGCAACACCCTGATCCAGACAACGGTAGATCCGGCGATGCGGGGCAGGGTGATCAGCTTTTATGCGATGGCGTTTTTCGGGATGCAGCCTCTTGGCGGATTGCTGGTAGGCGCTGTTTCCCAATGGATAGGTACCCCCAATACCGTGCTGCTGCAGGGTGTGGTGACCATCATTATCGGCGGACTCCTTTTCCGGCAACAACAATTACAACCCGTAACCGGATTGCCCGCACATACCTAGAAACCTTATCTTTAAGGCGATATGTTAACCAACCAGATGAAATCAATACTGTTGACCACGCTCCGTGCCCAAAACCTGGAAAGTGTATGGAAAGGCTATGCCGCCGCCGATATTCATCCCGCAACAGATCCCTCGCAGGAATACCAGGAGCTGGTATTACATGCCAACAACCCCGGTGATATTCCGCCCAATACATCTAAAATGATTATTCTGACCAGCGACAAGCGGTATGAGTTGAAAGTGACTTCTTCAGAAACAGAAAATGCGATGATCCGTTTCCGTTATATAGCCAGGGAGAAGTGAGTGTCCGGAATGAGATGTTAATAACTAACAAGGCTTCCGTTCTTTCGAACGGAAGCCTTTTATGAACCTTATTTAACCGGTATTTCCCGGAGAATATGCAGCAGGTAATCGTAGAACTTTCCAACAGAAGATATCTGCACCTTTTCATCCGGGGAATGTGCGCCGCGGATGGTGGGGCCGAAAGAGATCATATCCGGGTTGCCCAGGTGTGCGCCCAGGATGCCGCATTCGAGTCCGGCATGACAGGCGCCTACATTAGGCGTATGCGTGAAATGATCTTTATACAGTTCCAGTAATAACCGGAGCACGGCGGAATCGGCATCAGGCTTCCATCCGGGATAGTCGCCGCCCTGGTTTATTTCGCAGCCAATAATTTCAAATGCAGCGCTTACTGCGGTAGCTACCTCGTTTTTGGTACTTTCCACGCTGCTGCGTTGCAGGGACTGCGTAATAAACACACCGTCCTTAGCCTGTACCCTGGCCAGGTTAGAGGAAGCTTCCACCAGTCCGGCGATATCAGGGCTCATGCGGAATACGCCGTTGGGTACGGCATAAATGGCGCGCAGCAACTGTTTGAGATATACCGGGTCCATTACCAGCGACGGTACCGCGGTTTCTTTGCATTCCAGTACGAAAGACGGTTCTATGGTTTTATATTCTTCTTTTATAGTAGCCTCAAATTCACTGATAACGCGGGTAAACTTTTCCTTATCCGCTAATGGAACGGCAACAACGGCCTGTGATTCGCGGGGGATCGCATTCCGGAGGCTGCCGCCGTCTAAACCGGCCAGTTGTATATTTACCTGCTCTGCAGCTTTATACAGGAGCCGGTTCATCACTTTATTGGCGTTGGCCCTGCCTTTATGGATTTCCATTCCGGAGTGGCCGCCCAGCAATCCTTTGATACTGATGTGAAAGGCAATAGCACTCTTAACTACCGGCACTTCTTTATAAGTGCCTTTAGTGTTTGTATCGATGCCGCCGGCGCAACCAATGGTCAGTTCGTCTTCCTCTTCTGTATCCAGGTTCAGAAGGATCTTCCCGGAGAAGTTAGCCGGGTCCAGTTGTTTGGCGCCGGTCATACCGGTTTCCTCATCGATGGTAAACATGGCCTCAATGGCAGGGTGCGGGATGTCCTTTGCGGCCAGTACCGACATGATAGCGGCTACGCCGATGCCATTGTCTGCGCCGAGGGTGGTACCACGTGCTTTCACCCAGTCGTTATCCACGTACATATCGATGCCCTGGGTATCAAAGTCAAATACGGTATCACTGTTTTTCTGATGAACCATATCGAGGTGCGACTGGAGGATGACCGTTTGGCGGTTTTCCATGCCTGTTGTTGCCGGCTTTTTGATCACTACATTCCCGATGGCGTCTTTGACTGTTTCCAGGCCGAGACGTTTTCCGAAATCCATCATAAAAGCGATTACCCTCTCTTCCTTTTTGGAAGCGCGGGGAACGGCATTCAGTTCAGCAAAATGCTGCCATAAGTGTTTTGGTGATAAATCTTTTATTTCCATTGAAATAATATTAACCGTTGATTGAAGGTATTTGTAAAGATAATTCATCCGGAGATATTATCTTTAGCATAATCAAGCACCCTGGTAATGACTTCAGAGAAAAAAATCCCCACACTATACGAATGGGCTGGTGGTATGCCCGTATTTGAGAAACTGATGAATGCCTTTTACGACAAGGTATTGCAGGATGAATTATTAGCGCCGGTATTCCGGCATATGTCGCCCGCGCATCAATTGCATGTGGCACATTTTATTGCTGAAGTTTTCGGCGGACCAAAAATGTACAGTGAAGAAGAGGGTTCTCATTTCAGGATGATCCAAAAGCACCTGGGCAAACATCTTACAGAACAACACCGGAAAAGATGGGTACAGCTGCTGATAGAAACAGCCGACACACTAAACCTCCCGGATGATCCCGAGTTCAGGTCTGCTTTTGTAGCGTATATCGAATGGGGTACACGCATAGCTGTGATCAACTCGCAGGAAACGGAAGTGCCCCTGAAGCCGGATGAGCCGATGCCGAAGTGGGGATGGGGAGAACCAGGCGGGCCTTATATTCCTTAGGGCTGTCCCCTGCCCTTTCCCAATCTTTCCTGATCCTTAGCAAGATGACGGGATAAGGGATGTCGGGTAACATCCAGAAAATACTTTTCACCAGTATTACAACGCTTATTCCAACATGGGAAATAGTAATGTAGGTATAAGTTATATTCCCGCAATGATGATCAGGTCTGTTGTAGTGCTTCCATCGGCGGCAGGGTATTGCTTCCGCTGGATATCCATTATTTTAAAACCGTTTGCATTCAATGCGTTTACCAGGTAATCGGCCTGATGATAGTACATATACAGCTCATCGCCCGCACCCGAGCGCTGGAAACCAGATCTGGCATAATCATCTTCCATAGTACTGATATAAAATACTCCGCCGGGTAACAACAAACGGGCAGCATCTCCTATCATTTTCACGGCCTCTTCCCGGCTGAGATACGGCAGGCAAAAGCCGCACATGATCCCGTCGAATAATTTGTTCAGCCGGAGGATATCCCGGCCATCCATCAGTATAAACTCCGCCTGCGGATTATTGCTGCGGGCCAGTTCCAGCATATTGGGCGCTAAGTCGATTCCCAGCAGGTGAAAATCGGGCCGCTTTTGCAGCAGGTACCTCGTGATGTTACCGGGACCACAGGCAATCTCCAAAACAGCCGCTGTTTGTTTTGAGATGCTGTTGCAGAAAAGATCAAATGAGTCGTGGTATAATGCCACGTCCATAAATTTATCCTGGTATTGAACGGCGCGTTTATCAAAAACGTTGATGGCCATCTGTAGTTTGTCCATACCTGAATTTATGAAAATAATTTATATACTCCGCTGGCAGCGGAATCACACCACTTACATCTACTCTGTAAGGCCGTTAGGGTCCATTGTAAGCGCTTCGCTCATGTAGTCTAAAAACGGGCGCATGGCTTTAAATGTGAGGTTTACTTCTTTCAGAAAATCTTCGCCTAACACTTCCTTATCAGAAAACTTCCTCACCAGCACAAACTGTTTATGACGCAACAGGTCGATGGCTTCATGATCCGGGGCGAAACCTTTGGGAGCCGTTTTTAGCTGTTCTCCTTCCAGCGTTTTAAAGAAAGTTTTGAAAGATTTGCTGTTGAGAATCTTTCTCAGTGATGCGGGATCAAACGCGATCTCTTCCCGGATCCGCTTCAGGTCTTCCGGAACGGGGCCCCAGAAGCCGCCTGCCACAAAGCTGTTACCTTCTTCAATATGGAAATAATATCCGCCCCTGCGGAATTTGGTGGCACGTTTAAAGCTGCCGCTCCAGTGGGTTTTATAAGGAGTTTTATCGTTGGAGAAGCGGGTATCCCTGTAAATGCGGAACAGGCTTTTTTTACCGGAGGGCGTTTCTATCAGGTCGTGTACCGAAAGCTCTGCCAGCAGTGCTTCTGCAAATTCTTCTACCAGGGCCAGTTCTTTCTGGTAAGTGGGTTTGTGGGTATTAAACCAATCCCTGTTATTATTCTCTTTTAATTTACTTAAAAAATTAAAGCCCGACGGGTGTATGTGTGGTTGTGATATATGCTTCTTAGCCATGATGTTCCGTAATTTATAAAACCTGCTACCGGGTGATAACAGGTTTTACAAAAGTAAGTTTTTCCGTTTGCCGGGGCAAACGGAAGCAGATAATTACATATATTCACAAACGCCTGGCAGCGGAATTATGCTGCTGAAACAGGAACCCAAACAAATAAAACAGCATCCATGAAAATAGCCACGTACAATGTTAACGGCGTCAATGGACGTCTTCCGGTATTACTGCGCTGGTTAAAGGAAACGGCTCCTGATGTGGCCTGTCTGCAGGAACTAAAGGCGCCTCCTGAAAAATTTCCGGAGCAGGCTATCCGCGATGCCGGCTATCTTCCTATCTGGCATGGACAGAAAAGCTGGAACGGCGTAGCGATCCTCTCCCGGATAGGTGAGCCTAAGGAAATAAGAAGAACGCTTCCCGGCGACCCCGAAGATATCCATAGCCGTTATATTGAAGCCGAGATCAATAACATCACGATCGGCTGTCTTTATTTACCAAACGGCAATCCCGCTCCCGGCCCTAAATTCGATTACAAACTAAACTGGTTTAAACGCCTGACAACACATGCCGAAGAGCTGCTGGCGGCCAAAATACCGGTAGTACTCACAGGCGACTATAACGTAATGCCCACCGAACTGGATGTATACAAACCGGAACGTTGGGTAGATGACGCACTGTTTCGCCCGGAAACACGTGAAGCATTCAGAATGCTGAGAGATCTGGGCTGGACAGATGCCATCCGGAAACTATACCCTGATGAAAAGATCTATACCTTCTGGGATTATTTCCGCAATGCGTATGGCCGTGACGCCGGCTTGCGTATCGATCACTTTTTACTGAGCCCGCAGCTCGATAGCCGCCTTGTTGCCGGCGGGGTAGACCGTAATGTGCGCGGATGGGAGAAAAGCAGCGATCATGCACCTGTATGGATAGAGTTGGCAGAGTAGCGGATTATCTCACCAATTCTTAGTACCTTAAAAGATCAAATACCTGTTTACTATGACCACAAAAGAAACGTTCACCCTCCACGGTGAGAACCTGTTAAAAAAGATCAAGGAACTGATAGCAGAAGGCAATGTAAGAAAGATCACTATCACGGATAAAGAAGGGAAAGAACTGATGACCTTCCCCCTTACCATCGGAGTGGTGGGTGCATTACTGGCGCCTGTTTTTGCAGCTGTTGGCGCACTGGCAGCCCTCATCGGCGAGTGCAGCATTACGGTAGAAAGGGAACCTGAAAAGGAATAGCAATTTCATGATTTGATAATATTCCGGTAACATAGTCTTCATACGGAAAGGGCACATTTGCGCCCTAAACGTATCAACCACTATGACTGTAGTACGCTACTTTGCTCCATTGGGATTTGTGTTCCTTTTTGCCTGCCAGAAAAACGACACCCCTCCTGACAACAATAATATTTCTTATCCTGCCAAAGCCACCCTCGCTGGTGCTGTAGTAATGACCACCAACACCGCCGGCGTAAAAGTGTATAATGGCGGTTATGGATCTTCTATTGTAAACGTACCCGGGCAGCCAGGTTATTTTTACCTGATGACTGACCGTGGCCCGAATGCAGATGGCATTATCAAGGACTCCAAAATATTTGCCGTACCCGGATTTAATCCACAGATCGGGAAGTTTAAATTAAACGGCGATTCATTGGTATTGGTAGAAACCATTCACATCAAATCCGCGGCGAACGTACCGGTAACAGGACTTCCAAATCCTGCAGGATCAGGCGGTACAGGAGAAGTGGCGCTGGATAAAGATGGTAAAACGCTTCCTGAAGACGCAGAGGGCATCGACTGCGAAGGTCTTGCCGTGGCAGCTGACGGAACTTTCTGGTTGAGCGATGAGTACGGACCTCACCTGGTACACCTCGACAGAAGCGGTAAAACGCTGGAAAGGATCAACCCCTTTGGCACCGGCGCCGGTGGCCGGAAGATCCCGAAAGTATTTGCTATGCGCCGTGCCAACCGCGGCATGGAAGGGCTCACCATTACGCCCGACGGCAAAACACTGGTCGGTATTATGCAATCGCCTTTATACAATCCTACCAAAGATGCGGTGAAGAACTCCCTGTTTACCCGTATCCTCACCTATGATATCGCCTCCGGTCAAACGAAGCAATACCTCTATAAACTGGAAAACAAAAATACCGCCAACAGTGAAATCACTGTGATCAGCAACACTACCTTCCTGGTATTGGAGCGCGACGGGGAGTTCCCTGGAGATCCGGCCAAACCATCATTGATTAAAAGGATCTATAAAATTGATCTGTCGGCGGCCACTGATATTTCTGATGCAACTGATGGCGCAGGCGGCAAACTGGTGAATGGCAAAACAGTGGAAGTATTAACGGACACAGAACTGCAAACAGCCGGTATTAAAACCGTTTCCAAATCGCTGGTGGTTGATCTGTTGAAAGATATTACCGGTTATCCGCATGATAAACCGGAAGGTATTGTACTGGTGAACAGCACTACCCTGGCGGTTAGCAACGATGATGACTTTGGTATCGTTCCTCCCGATCCGGTTAACAATACTTATATCCAGAAAATACTGCCGCTTACCGGTAAAACGGATTTTAATACAGTGTATTTTATTAAGCTCGCTACACCACTGTTTTAAACGATATATTACTTTAACCTGCAACGCCTGCGCCGAGCGCGGGCGTTGTGCGTTATACAGGCGTTTAAAACATGGATAGCGGACAGGTTACTTTCTATTAAGGTTTTCCCTTATTTTCACCCCAAATAAAGAAAAGCTATGCTTACGCAAAGGGGCTTAACAGCAATTACACTCAACAGGGAAAAGATCACTGTTCCCGGGGAATATCCTTTTAACATACCAGCGTTGAAAAACCTTTCAACCCTGCAGCTGCATCCTAAGGTTACTTATCTTTCCGGTGAAAACGGTATGGGTAAATCCACCCTGATAGAAGCTATTGCCGTGGCCTGTGGTTTTAACCCGGAAGGCGGATCGTTGAATTTCAGTTTCTCCACCCGCGCTTCCCATTCCATATTGCATCAGTATATCCGGGTAGCCAGGGCAGCAGTGCGCGCAAAGGATGGATTTTTCCTGAGAGGCGAGAGTTTTTTTAACGTGGGTACCAATATTGAAGAACTGGATAAAGAAGGTGACGCCCCGAAAGTGATTGACAGTTATGGCGGCGTGTCCTTACATGAGCAATCACACGGGGAGGCGTTCTGGTCTTTGCTGGTGCATCGCTTTTCCGGCAACGGCCTGTACATACTGGATGAACCCGAAGCCGCGCTTTCCCCTACGCGGCAAATGGCTATGCTTACAAGGATGCATCAGCTGATCGGGCAGCAGTCGCAGTTCATTATTGCCACGCACTCCCCTATTGTAATGGCTTACCCCGATTCCATTATTTACCAGCTCACAGAAAGCGGGATCAAAAAAACCAGTTACACAGAAACAGAAAATTACAAGATCTCCCACCATTTTATTAACAACTACGAGAACATGGTGAAGATCCTGCTGGAAGATGTTTAATCTTTTAAAACAGGCACCACACAACTATACGCTGTATAACGCAGTTCACTCCATGCGTTTGTTCCGGGGAATTTAATGGTAAAAAACCTCCAGATCTCCCGATCTGAAGGTTTCTCCATGCTTATAGTATAGGAATCAAAACGAACACTTCTCTAATAACAACGTACCGTAAACAACGCAGCAGGCACATTGGCAGACGGATGCTCCAGCTCAATGATCAATGTATCCGTTATAACAGGTTGCTGCAATTGAATACGGTTGTGCGTCTGGTAATTATCTGTTTTCTCTGCTACGATATTTCCGGCGGCATCTTTGATCCTGTAATGTCTTACGCAGAAAGGCATTACTGTTTCGGGATGCGACATCAATACGGATTCCATCGGATGATCATAATCTGTATCCAGGAACAGGTCGATGGTACTGATCTCTTGCGGTACATTCCATTTCAGCGTTAACCGGGGCTGCGGATCGTTCCAGTCGGCCACCCAGGCATTGGGGGCGGACGTAGGCCGGTCGGTTCCGTTACGGATATTTTCTGCCTGAAACAGATTGATGCCCTGGTGATATTTTAAATCGATATTATGCCCTTCCGGCCGGCGTTGCGGGCACCAGAACTCAAATGCTTCCATGCCGATATCTTCCGGAGGCGTTTGTTTGCCGTAATTGGAAACAGCTTTATTTACGCTATTGAATACAGACAACATCCCGGTTACTCTCTTCTCTGTAAAATGCAATTCCACCGCCGGATTTTTCATAAAGGTGACGAATGCGTAGGCGGTATTTTCCATAGATGTATTAAAGCGAAGGTCCACACAATTTCTGCCGGGATGTAACGGGATCGTTTGTTTTACCAGGGTGATATCCGGCGTGTAGTTGCCGGGCTTACTGCTGATACGCAGTTCCACTTCCAGTTCGGTATTGCCGGTGGCATCCGCATGAAAAACAAAGGGAGCCACTTCTCCTTTTTGCAAAGGCAGCATCTGTGCTACGGAAAGCGTTAACGGCTTCAGGAGCGGTTTACCCGGAAACTCTTTAAACACCAGTTCGCTGGATGCGGTGATCACAGCGGATTGTACAAGGTCCTGGCTATCCTTTAATACTAACCCGGGAACATATTGCCCGGTTTTAAGCAAGCGTTGTTGTAAGGCGGCAATGTGTCCTTTGTTAAAAATGTCTGCGGGCAAAATATTTTTCTCTTTACAAACAGCGGCGGCTACTCCCACGGCCTGCGACACATAAGCCGCGGTAGCCATTACCCGGGTGGAGGCGAACGCCACGTGCGACGCGCTGATGATGCGTCCTGCCAGGAAGAGGTTGGTGATATTATTGCTGTACAGGCTGCGGTAGGGAACCTGGTAGATGCCTTTGCTATGCCATTGATTGCAACCGGGTTTTTCACTGAAAACGCCGTCGGCGGGATGCAGATCAACAGACCAGCCGCCGAATGCCACCGCATCTTCATGGGTGCGTTGTTCAATAACATCCTGTTGTTTCATCATGTAATCTCCCTCAAAGCGGCGACTTTCCCTTTTGCCGGGGATAGCGCCAACCCATTCCAGGGTAAGCGTGGCTGCTTCGGGGAAGTTGCCGGAGTTTTTGATATAGTCCCATACGCCGTATATGACTTTCCACAACTCCCATTTGATATCTTCTGTATCGTGTACGGTATCAAGCCGGCCGCCATATTCCACCCACCAGAGGCGGCAGCCGAAATCCTTTGCGTTGAATGTTTTAAACCGCGGGATCTTTGTAATGTCTTTCAGGGCAAACTCAGGAGGGATGAATGTTACCGGCTTGCCGGTATCTTTACTGTAAAAATACAGGGTGTGTCCGAGTAGTTCTCCATAGGTGGCGGAAGGAGCAAATTTTTCACCGAATTCTTCCCTGCTTTCTGCGCCCATGCGGAAGGCGGCGCCCGACAGGAAGCCCACTACCCCATCGCCGGAGGCATCGCAGAACAAGGGGGCGCTCAATACATATTCTTTCTGGTTCTGGCTGCAAAAAGCTTTCACCGAGCTGATGGTAGTAGCGTCCTTTTTTTCGACTGCGTATACGGCTGTATTTAACAACAGGGTGATATTCGGTTCTCTCTTCACTTTATCCAGCAGCACCATATCAAATATAATAGGGTTACCTTCCGGGTTACGATAGGTATTTTCTACCAGGATCTCATCAACCAAACCACCTTCCCTCGCCCAGCGATTGTTATTGCCCATGTGTGATGTGGCGCCCAGTATCCATAAGCGGATTTCACTGCTTGAATTCCCTCCAAGTACCGGTCTGTCCTGCACCAGTACCACTTTTAATCCTTGCCTGGCCGCTGTGATGGCACAGCACACGCCTGAAAGGCCACCACCGGTGATGACCAGGTCCGCGTTGAGGGCTATGCCGGGGAAAGAGCGGCTGTTTGTTTCTCCAGATTTTATCATGATTGTACGGTTATAATTTTAGCGATTCGCGTGCTATTCCTTGATATTTTTTGTTACTACTACAAAGCCACCGGGTTTCACCAATGCTACAGTGAGCGTTTTACCGGTAACGGGTATGGTTACTTCCTGGCTTTCACCGGGCTTCAGTGTGCGTAACTCCACTGAATTGTTGCCATACCTGAGCTGGTAATTGCGTAATACGTAAGAAGGAAAGTCAACACGGGCAGTGATCTTAACAATGGCCTTATCTTCATTTATCTTTACCAGTTCAATAATAGCGGGAGAAAATTCCTCCTGCCATACAGCGTACACGGAACGCAGGGTTCTGTCAGGCGCCACCAGTCCCCATGCGCGGTAACCGTTTGCATCTGTTCCGGGATACCGGCTCATGTAGTCGTTAAACGTCCATACGGAGGCGCCAATGAGGTAATCGCACTGGCGGAATACCTGCATAGCTCTTTTGAAATAGGCGATGCGGTCTTCTTCTTTCCCGTTTTGTGGCAGCCGCATACCAAACTCGCTGATGTAAACGGGTTTGTTGGGATATATTTCATGAATATGCCGGAGATGCGCCAGCTGATCGTTGCCATAAATATTGGTGCTGATAAAATCCACGTACAGCGAAGCTTCATCTTCCGGGCGTTTTACATAATCGCGCCAAACATTAAAGCTGGCAAAGGTTACAAGGCGACTCGCATCCAATGATTTTACATATACGCCCATATCCTTTACCCAGGAAATACCTTCCGGTGTTTGCGACTGGAATTCATTTCCCAGGCTATAGGCAATGATGCTGGGGTGATTCCAGTCGCGTTCCACCATTTCCTTCAGCTGCGACTGATACTTCGCCCGCATCAGCGGATCGGCCATCTGGCGGGGCGTCATTTGCCAGTTACCGGCTTCAGTGATGATGAGCAGGCCATGTTTATCCGCCCAGTTGAGCATACTTTCAGACACCGGGTAGTGGCTGATCCTGGACAATTCCATGCTGCCACTTTTGATAAGGCCCAGGTCTTTTTCCAACACATCATCCGGATCAAGGGAACCGTACCCGGGATAGTCCAGCGGCCGGTTACAGCCGCCCATACGGATAGGTTCCCCATTCAGCAACAGTTGCGTGCCTTTAATTTCCAGCCGGCGGATGCCAAATGTTTTCCTCATCGTATCAGCACCGGCAATCACCTCCGCTTCATAAAGATCCGGCGCGTCCTGGCTCCATAATTTTGCAGACGGCAGCACGCCTTCCAGTGTTACCTGTGAAGCATTGGCGGCTGTTTGTTTAAAGCGGATACTATTTTTGTTACCCGACTGATAGATGTTAACTTTTACATCGGGCGACTGATAATTTTTCAGCGAAGTGATTACCTGAATACGGGCAGTTCTCTTTTTAAGATCCGGTTCGGCTACCACTTTTATGTTTTGTATAAAGGCAGCAGGCCGCGTAACAACATGCACCGGCCTTGTGATGCCACCATAGTTCATCCAGGCATATAGTTGTGTCACATTCGGCGCATCTTTGGCATCGCTGGCTTTGGCGCCGGGAATGGTGGTAGTGTCCCAGGCATTACTTACCGATACCGCAAGCGTATTTTTATCTTTGAGCAACTGCGTTACTTCTATTTCAAAAGGCGTATAGCCGCCCTCGTGTTCACCGGCTACCTGCCCGTTCAGCCAGATCTTTGCTTTATAAAAAACGGCGTCAAATTGCAGGAAAGTACGTTCCCCTTTCCGCAAAACAGGTGCATTGAATTTTTTAAAATACCACGCTGTTCCTGTATAGAAAAAATAACGCTTATCTACCGAAAAACTATGCGGCACCTGTACTTTATCAAATCCTGCGGAAGCAAAATCTGTGGCGTACCACTTATCGGGTACTCCCCTGCCCAGCGGGTCTAACGCAAATGTCCATACGCCATTGAGCCGCGCCTTTGAAGCTCCCTGCGCCATTGCAAGGAAAGGACATAACAATAACAGGAGCAGTATATTTTTCATCTTCATTTTTCAGTATTATTTTCAAAGATTACCTGACCGGTGTTACTAGTGTTTACTTTAAAAGATTGATTTACCGAGATGAAATGATTATTGGTAATCTTCAGCAGTTTAATACCACTGGCATCGATACCCACAGGCGCATTGGAAAAGGTACAGTGCTCAAACTGTATAGTACCAATCGCCATTGCTTCGGTACCGCTGTTGCCAATGCCTACCAGCCCGGCTTTACCTATGCGCGACACCCATCCGCTGGCATTGAAGCTGCATTCCCTGATCATCACATCCTGCGGGAAAGTGGCTTCATTATGCGTGGTAATTTCTGTGCCCAGCACCAGCGCGGGATACATTATATGATCATAGGAAACCTGCTGCAGCCTGGCTTTGGTGCATTTGATAACGCCTGCGCATCCGGCAATGTTCCTGAAGGCAGCATGCGATAACCTGTATTCATCAATATCCCAGTCGTACACCGTGATAAGTGTGCCGGCCTGTACAAAACCAGGCAGGGAATCCTGCAGGGTGATAACGCCATAAATCCCGCCATCACCTGCGGGTTCCGGTTGCCAGCCGGCCGGCATTTTATTCACTACATTATTTCCATTCCAGAGTCCGATGCTGTCGTTTAAAAAAGGGGCTATACCCGTATACCTTTTCCATACCCGTATTTTATTATATGCAAGCCTTTCTTTCACCTGGAAGAAGGAACTATGCACGTTTTGCCCGTCCCAGCGAACACCTTCCACGTACATACTATCTATTGCTACCAGGCCATTGCAGCTGTTTATCTTCCAGGCGTCACGTGGGCCTACGGCCAGTTGCCGGCCCGTGGCTTTGAATACGATTTGTTGCGCAGTGATATTTTTGCAGGCGTAAGTATGGATGCCAAACCCTGCGATGTTTACCATTGAGATATTCCGGAGAACAAGATCATTGCAGTTATTTATCGCCACCTGGAACATGGTTTCTCCGCCGAAGTGCCAGGAAACTATATCTCCCACGGTAAGGCGCAACGCAAAGCGGGCGTTATTCATCCGCATATAATTCTTCTGTTCCCGTGTTTCCAGTTGCCAGTAGAGTTGCTGCGTGGCCACATCATCAACGAAAGTAAGACTTGGTACCTGTTTCAACATACGCGCAGCGCTGTCCCATATATTGGCAGTATAACAGCCCATGCCGTTAACGGCCGGCAGTCCGTCGAATACTTCCACTACTACATGCGAGGAATCTTTCTCTATTACGGTTCCGGCAGTAGCATACTGCGGATCGTTATCAAACGCCAGGTTTTCTATCACCAGGTTACTGCACTGATCAAAACGCATGTGCGGAGGCAATACCGTGTTATTCTGCTGCGGATTCTTTTTCACCAACCATGTGGCAGGCGTATGATCCGCGCTCACGGCGCCCTGCAAGTGCAGCCCTGCATATGCGGCAAGACCCGTATAAGCATTCAGCCCGGCCGCACTTACCTGTAGCAGATCATAACGACCACTGTCGAAAAGTATGGTGGCTATATGATTTGCTTTTGCATAATTCAATGCATCCTGTATACTTTTGGCATCATCCTGTCCGTCGTTGGGGATAGCTTGAAAATCTTTTACATGTATGGATTGTGCGGACACATGGATGCAGGCAGTCAGCAAGATGACTGCTGTTGTCCTGAGAAATTTATGTATCTGCGTGTTGTACATAGGGGGTATTATTTTTTATCTCCCAACGTTATTGTTTTACTTTCTTTTGCTTTTCCATCTATACCGGTTACGGATAAACGAAATTTCACCGGTTGCGATGCCGTTAATGGCACGGTAAATTCAAACGGGTAGGTGGTATCCGTGATCTTTGTTTCTTTCCCGGCGCTGTTTGCATAATACAGGGAGACGTTTTTCAATTTGGTATCATCGTCTTCCAGGTATATATACAGGCGCCTGCTATAACTGCCGAATTTAAACAGCAGCGCGTGTGCGTTACCGGTGTTAAGTTTGGCATAGTCAGGGCTGTGATTACTGGTACCTGATAGTATCTGTTGTTGAAATCCGCTACCGCCATATACTACATCCGTAATCGCCACGGCGGCCATTCCATTAGCCGGTACGGTAACAACAAAGGCGCTGTCTTTGGCCGGTTGTGGCGCTGCACCGGTGTATGACGTCACTTTACTTCCGGCAGCCAGCTTCACCAGTGCAGGATTAACCGTAACAGTAGCGGTAACGGGTTGCGTCGATTGATTTGTAAAAGCCAGCAGCAGTTTATTATCCTTCCTTGCAGCGATGTAATTCAGCTCTGTATTGCTGATGCGCAGTAATCTTGCAGGCATCCATAGCCGCACGTTCTTATCCTGGTAAAAAGAACCCTTCTGCATACCGTACATATTACTTTGCAGGTAGGCATACCCTTCGATATAGGCGGCGGGAAAATGGATACTTCCTTTACTACGTATATAGGTGTCCGTTACCAGGTAGTCGAGCAGCATGGAAGCCATAGGCAGGATATGATTATAATGAAAAGAGTTTACGCTCTGTTCTTTGTGTTTATGCAGCGGAAAATCTGCTTTTTCATAAGCAGTAGTACGCGCTGTATTGATATGATATCCGGGAAAGTTCCTGTACCGGCCTATCACGGCTGCTTTGGCTACATTCAGGAGGAAGCTGTCTTTCGCATAATATCCCAGGCGTAACATCCACGGGGCGTAGTTAGCCATAAAAATAGCACGGTGACCGGTGGCGGTACCGGACGATTCCGGGGTCAGACCGGTTTCTGAAAGCCGCCATGCCGGTGCATTCTCTTCCGGGTAGTACATTGGCTGATGTCCTTTGGATTGCAGGTACCAGTACATGGGCGCCTTGCCGCCTTTGTTTACGGTGATCAGGCTATCTGGAATGGCAGGGCACATCCAGGTGAACATCGTATAATTGCGGGCTCCCTCCACCGCTGCGTCGAGGAAAGATTTATCACCGGTAAGTTCGTAGAGTTGTAACAGTTCTATCCACCTGTTCGTATAAGCAGGCCAGAAAAAGAAGCTGCCGGAGAATGGATCATCAAAAGCGGTTTGTGGCTGATTCACCCGTTGCGCCAGGTATTGCTTTGCTTTGGCTACTGCGGCAGCCAGGTATTTTTTATCGCCGGTGGCGCGATACAGGTGCATGGCGTTAATCCAGTTATTGCCTTTTTCTTTTACATCCAGGTTACGCACACGGTCGGTGTTATATTCCTGCTGCATCATTTGCAGGTAAAAATCATTGGTACCTTCTGACAACTCGTAGAGAGCCGCCAGCTCCGACAGTGGCGCCACCGGGCCTTTTAACCTGCGTGAGGGGCTTTGGATCTTCTGGGTGCTGTCCAGGCTGAAAAGGAACTTTTCCCTTGAGAGCATAAACTCCATTAATGGGTACGCCCTTTTTTCAAACATCGTTGTATCATCCCTTACCAGCGCCAGTTCCAACGGGTTAAGACTGGAAACATTTTTAACTGCGCCGGGTACGTCTGTAGCGTAAGCGCAGCCTTTGAGACTATCGATAAACCAGGCATAATCAGACATGGCGTAATCCACCATGTTATCCAGCGTGGTGTTGAGCGAAGAGATATCATTATGCCGGTAGTCGCGGAAGCCAAATACTTTTTCCGCAATGCGTTCATAGGTATTGTTGATGGCGAGCGGTTCCGCTACCAGTTGAAGTCCGAAACGGAATGTTTGCCCGGCGTTCATGCGGGAGCCATAGCCTCCCGGTATGGGTGCATATACCTGTGGTTGCAGTTGTTGCTGTTTGTTGAGCAGCGCAATACCAAACTGGCTGTTGGCCAATACAGGCAGTGGCTGAAAAGGAAGGTACTCCGGCGCGGCCAGCACACCTATGGTAGCGGCGCCATCGTATACCATCGTAGTAGGCAAAGTAGCCATAAATGCGGGTGTAAGATAGGCGGCATCCGGTATCCGCTTTTCCTGCCAGATCAGTGGTTGCCATATAGCAGCGACCTTGTCTCTCGCAGATGCCGGTGCGCCGGTATAACCAATACTGTAATAGCCGTCCTGCAAGGGTTGGAAGCTGTACTGCAACACCGGGTAAGGTTTGGCGGAGATAATAACATAGGCCGATAACCGGAATTTTGGGGAAGATGGGAAACGGAAGAAAACGGTGTCCTTCTTTTGTTCCATGCTATTGGCGAGGATCTCCGTTCTTTCCCCGGCGTTAAATATATTCGCGGTTCTGTACTCTCCCTTGCTGCGCAAGATCCTGTCGTCGAAGCCATCACCAGCTACGGAAGCATTTATTTTCTTCTGCTTAAAGTCGGCTTTTGCGCTATCATTTACTTTCCAGGTAAGCACATTGTATTCCACTTTTTTAATACCGGCGGGTTTTAGCGCCATGCCTGGATCTGTAGTGTTATACAACACCACAAACGACGGGGCAAACAGGTATTCGCGGCCGGCGGCGGTGATAACAATATGCTGCCGGTTTACAGCTACCTGTTGCTGTGCATTCACTGCGGTAGCAGTCATACACAACAACCCGATATTGCGATATATTCTTTTAATCATTTTCATTATTATGTGCCGCTAACTTTAAAACCAAACCGCCTGTTGCGGGGATAATTATTTTCCCGTAATACTTTGCATTGATCTTTGGAGATGCTGATGCAAAGGCGTTTCCATCAGACGTATCTGTGATCAGTGTTGCTATATATTTTCTTTTTTTATCGAGAAAAGAGGGTTGCAGGGTAAAGGCGCCTGCACTGTCTGTTCCATTGATCACGGCTACGTACCAATCGTGTCCTTTGCGGCGCGCAAAAGCCGCCATCCTGCCAATATCGCTGCCGGGCAGCACAATGGTTTCATCCCATGTTACCGGTAATGTTTTCAGCAATGGAAGAATGGGTTTGTAACTATCATTACTTAACAGCGTAACCGGGTTTTCCGCGATGCATTGAAACGGCGAATTAAAAATGTACAGCAGTGCCAGCTGATGCGTATTGGTAGTGGCTCCCCTCTTACTAAAAAAGCCGGGCGTATAATCGCCATGTCCGCAGAGAAAGCGGGTGAAAGGCAATGCAGCGTTATGCCACGCGGGAATGGGTTCTTTCATAATATTCAGTTCCATACCCCGGATACCTTCGCGGGTCATTTCGTTGGGATAGGTTTTGCTTTCCCCGGCAGGCGCCTGGCAGCCATGAAAGTTGACCATCAGTTTCCTGGCGGCAGTTGCTTTTAACAGTCCTTCTTCAAACGCGATCAACGGTTGGGCTTCGCTGTTCATAAAGTCTGTTTTAATGCCCACAGCACCCGCCAGTGCTACGCTGTCGAGGAAAGTATCCCGCTGCGCGGAGTCTCTTATCTCTTTAGAATTTTTCCATACCCATATATGTACTCCTTTCTTTGCTGCATCCTGGCACAGCGCTTTCAGCTGTTCCCATTTGCGGGGCCATTTGGTTTCCCAGCCTTCATCCAGCAAGGTATATTCAAAGCCGAGAGCGGCAGCGGCGTCGATAAACCGCGTTTCTTCCGCCGGCTCCATATAGTGTTCATTTCTTGTGATCCAGCTCCATACACTTTTGCCGGGCTTTATGTAAGCGATATCAGCAAATAAGCGGCTATCAGGACGTGGATTAAGATTTTCAATCACGTGGTTATTTACCAGCGCATTGAGATTATCTGCATACAGGATGGTACGCCACGGGGTAACTAATTTGCCTTTCACCACAAAGCCGGTATCTCCTTCTGTAAAGTTCACCTGCAAACTACCATTGGCGGACGCTTTGAGTCGCATGCCGCTATAATTGTACAACGCTGCTTCTGTAATCACCGCATACTTTTTTTGCGGCAGTTCAATCACCAGCGGCTTGCCTTGTATGGGCCCCTGCTCTGAAACGGTGGATAACTGGCTGATGGTAGTATGTTGCCACAACCCTGCGTATGACTGAAGTTTCCAGCTGTTGTTGCGTTCAAAATACCATACGCCGGACGAAGGCGGCGCCGTAAAAGAAGTGAGTTCTTCCTGCACATGCTTATCTTCCGTTCCATCTATTATATAGCGAAAGGCGCAGCCGTTATCAAACATCCTGCATGCTATGGTATAGCTGCTATTATTTTCCTTTATGCTGATGGTGTAAGCGATGCCCTCCTGTATAGCCACGGCCGCATTTAACCGGGTAGGATTGGTTTCCCGGATGATCTCCCTGCGGGAGACAGACATCTGCTGTACGTGAACGCCGCTTGTTTTATTATTTACTTTGATGCCCATCCGCGATGGCAGGATCACCCACTGTTTGCCGGCCTGTAGCTGGTATGTGAGGGCGCCCTGTTCTGTAAAAAGTTTTGTGCACAGTGTTTTATGCGGACTTTCCAGCAACAGTGTATCTGTTGCCATTGCAAAATGAACCGGCAATAACAAGGCTATGATTAACAAGCACCGCATATGAACGTGAAATAATATAATACTGTATCAGTTTTTTAATCCTTCAAATTAACAGTCTGCGCTTCGTAACTTCAAAATATCGGGCAGTTAAAAAAGTTGGGAACATTCCCATTTCACGGGAATGTTCCCATAAAAAGTTGCTGTTGTTACAGGGGCTTTCCTCTTAAAAGAATCTTCCCGATATACACCACCGTTTTATCGTACTTAGCGGGGTTCTTCGTGATATCTTCCAGTTGTTGATCTCCCAGGATCTTTATTTTATCTGCCTTTTCGGAAGATACCCGGATGGTGATAGTATGAATGCCCGGTGTAAGTGTGATGAACTCGTACTGGCCGCGGTACCGGTTATTACAGAAGTTATTGAACCGGTTAATCACGTTACTGCCATTGGGATCTGTTGCGGCCACCACTTTTAGCTGGCGGGCGCCTTTTACGCCACCGTCGGCCAATCGCGCCGGCTGACCATCAATGATGACTTCCACCTGTCCCATTTCGGGGCCGCCGATATCAAAAAAACCAAACATGCTGCCTTTGAATCTAAAGGTAAAGGACGCGCCTGGCTGATCTGCTTTCATGATATAAGGAAACCATCCGGTGAATTGTTTCTGGGGAGAATTAGCGGTGTTAACGCTGCTCCAGCCGGCGCTGAATGTAGCGATGTTCTGCGGGGCATACATACCCGCGTCTTCCCAGTTGTCTGCTATCAGCGGCGTGGGTAATACGTTGGAAGATATAACGGTATGTTGTTTCAACTTATTCATACCTCTTGCAATGGCTGCGGCATACAGGTTGCCGCCAGCTGTTACCGGGTGTATGCCATCGTGCGAAAAAACAATTTTACCCGGTACAGTGACGCTATCGCTCTTCCACTCCAGCTTTCCCTCTTTCTCCAGCACGGCGATTTCCATACCGAGATGTATAGATGGCAGCTGATAATGCTCCGCTATTTTTTCGAGCCCCTGCACGTTTTCAGGGATGTTGCCTTCCAGGTAAGTTTTTAAATGTCCGTTATGGACCGTATAGATAAAGCAGATATCGATGGTAGGATCATATTGGCGTATCTGCCTCACAATGCCTTCCATCCCATCTGTATAGGCGCCATTCACGGCAAACTCCACAAATACCAGGTCGGGGTGATATTGCAGCAGCTGATCCCGGAGGCGGCAGGCGCCCAGATCAGTTCCGGTTCCGGAAACACCGGCATTAATGCCTTTCATGGTTACAGACGGATACATGGACTGGATATAACGGGTAGCCTGTGGCCGGTAGCATTGATTCCCCTGCGTAATACTTCCTCCGATAAAGCCGATAGTGACCGGCTTTCCTGACGACACTTTTTTGAAGAAGTGAGGCGCGCCATTACGTACCGTGCATTCCGCCGGGTTATTAAAGTTGCCGGGCGCTATTAATGGCGCCGCGTTATCAGCCGGGTTAAAATACAGCGGCGAGGCGCCTGCCTGCGAAACGGCGATCAGTCTTGCTCTTTCGGCATCTTCTTTATTCTGTGCTGTTATTTCCAACGACATCCCTATACATAATACCAGGATAAAATAATGCTTCATATGAGTATCATTTCGAGTTGTTATCAAATGTGATGATTCCTTCTTTTACCTGTCCGCCGGAGGTGGTTACCTTTACTTTCAGCACCGCTCCTGCGGTTGTGTTCACGGGATAAAACGAGCTTTCATAAGGATAAGCAGTGATAACACGGCTGTCTCCATTTAAACGGAAGGTTGCCTGCAAACCCGCTTCAGGTGGTGATTCCAGGTAGGTATATATCGCATCCCATCCGAAGGGAGAACGTATCCTGAAGGCATAGCATTTGCCGATGCCGGCGCCGAGGTCCAGCACGTGCATGCCGTTCTTTACCGGTATTACTTTTTTTACTTCGTTCTTTGTTCTCAATGGAAATGAGACGGCAGAAAATCCCTTACCGTCAACGGCTACACGCAGTTTCCGGTTATTCATCTGAATAGTGGCCGGCGAAGCCGTGGCTGTTGCATAATATGCGGCAGCCACATTATCCTGCACAGCTACTTCTTTTCCAGTAAGAATATCAGCAGATACTTTTTCTGTTGACTCATTCAATAACAGCAACCAGAAGCGATTTTCGGAAATAGCGGTCACATAATTCACGGCGGGGTTTCCTATTTGCACCAGCCCGCGTTTCATCCAGAGGCGCACCGTTTCATCATCAAATACTTTACCGATGCCACCGCCAAATACCCGGTTGTTAAACCACACAAAGCCATCCTGCTTGCCATAAGGAAAATTTACTTTCCCGTGCGAACGCTGCATGGCTTCGGTAATGAGGAAATCCAGCGTAAATGCGAGATGCGGCGGTATATGATGATAATAAACGGAGCTTACATCCGGGCCTTTGTAAGGAAAATCCGGTTGCATGGTAATATCGGTAAAGCCGGTAGCATAGTAACCGGGATAATTTGTAAAGCGGCCTATCACTGCATTGCGGGCATAGGTTTCAAAGATCGTCCTGTTATCTTCAGAAAATAAACGCAACAGGTGAGGCGCCCAGCTGCTCATGAATACCGGCCGTACCAGCTTACCCGGATCAAAGAGTGTAAAGGGTTGTTCAAACCCGAGTCCTACGGGAGATACCAGGCTTTGCGGCACCTGTTTCTCCGGTGCATCACCCTTCTTTCTTGGAAATCCGAGGCGGTACTTTTCTCCGCCTTTCCACCATAAGGTTGTGTTACCATCATAGGTACTGCCCGGGTGAATTGTTTGCAGCTGATCCTTTACTTCCGGGTAGGCCCTTATTCCTGCCAGCGTTTGAAAAGCGGAAGTTTCCGCGGCGCGCAGGAAGAAAATATCTTTTGTTACGTCGTAGAGGTCTGTGAGGTCCCACCAGTAGGCGTAAAAGGAAGCATTGTAAAAAGGTTGCTTACTTAATGGCGCAGTTTTAGCGCCATACACATCCGTTGAAATATATGCTTTCGCATGTTTTGTGGCAGCGGCCAGCCAGCTTTTATCTTTGGTGAAACGGTAAGCTGCCAGTTCCTGCGTCCAGGCGGGGATGTTCACGGAATATCCTTTCGCGGGCCTGATGCTATTTCCGGGAAGCGCGATTTCCTTTAGCCAGGGGTTGGCTTCACCCAGCAACTGGTGTAATCCCTCGTAGTATGCCGTGGTGAATTGTGAATTATAAGGACTCAGCACCAGCGATTGTTTATCTTTATTAAACGGTGTTCCGGCAACGCCTCTCGACCAGCGGAAGCCGCTGCGGGACAGCGTATACTCGATGGTAGGTAATGCCCTGCTGATATAAAACGCTTCGTCCTTTTCCAGCACCGCAGCCGACACTACTGCCAATGGTGCAGCCTGCACAACGGTAGGCGTTACTTTCGGATCTGCTTCAATGTCGTAAAAGCCTTTCAGTTCCGGCGCCCAGCCGGCGGCAGTATCGTTCCGGATCAGGTCTGTAATATTGAAAACGGTTTCTGTGAGAGAAACCTGCCCCTGTGTGCGGTAATCTTTTACTTTATAGATACTGTCTGATATATACGCCAGTGCATCGTTCCAGCCTGATGCTAATGCACCCAGTGCAAATTCGCGAATGATGGATTGCCCGGCTGCGCGCCTGGAATCATCCAGGCCAAGCACTGGTGATAACGCTACCGGCTGTACGCCGTTCTCTTTATTCTTAATAGCAAAGCCCATCGGCGAAGTACTGGCTTCTCCCCAATCCAATGGAAAATCTGCCGGTGTTCCGGAAATGAAAGTAGCGATCCGCTCTTTCGTTTCCATTATTGCCAGCGGCTGCGGCATCATGGCGGAAGGTAACATTACCGGGTTATCCGGGATGCGCTGGTATTGGAACATGGGAGGCAGCTGGATGGCGGTTACGTCTTCTTTTCTTACTCCTTCAAAAGCGGTTACTGCCAGGCTGTAATACCCTGTCTGTTTTGGTATATACGTTAACGTTAGCAGCAAATGACTACTGCCCGGCTCCAGTTGCCAGGTACCTTTCAGTATTTGTCCGCCGGCAGTTTGATAGGTAACTTCCAGTTTTTTGTCCGATAGCTGCTTCACAGCAGCAGGCACGCATTCCTGCAATTCCCCTGCGAGGAAAGGATTGGTAAGACTTTCCGGGGCCAGTACCGTGAACATTTTACCTCGGCTCTGAAAGCTGCCGGAGGCGGTTGCCCCATTCCAGGAAGGGAAAAAACTGCCGAAGCTGATCTGCGGATCTTTGGCGGTGAGCAGGAATATTTTACTTCCCTCATTGTTGATCCACTGGTTGCCTTTCCGGATACCGTTACCCGCAACTATCTGCTGACCAGATGTTTTCAGGAATTGAAGCCGGAGTTTGCCGTTGTTAATACCAGCAATAGCTGCGCCTTGCCCGGAAATATTTTTCACAGCAGCAGTAGCCGGTGCTGGTGGTATATACTTCACCGTTAGTGACGCTGTTTTAAAACGCTGTAGTGAAGCCAGCGGCTCCGCGTTCGGATCAAAGCCGGCAGTAGCGAGTAAGATCGCATCACATCTTCCAAAATTACTCTTCGTATCGTGCAGTGCCATTACATTTTCACCGGCATCGAGTGTAGTAGTACCGGCTTTCTCCCAATAGTAGCCTTCTTTGCCATGCTGCCCCGATTCCTTTTCCAGTGGTTGCTCGTTGATAACTACCTGGAACAAACGGGTGCCGGGTTTATTCGCGGGATAGTCCGGGGTGCGTACCCAAACGGCAAAGGCGCCGGCGGTTTTGCAATTGATCACGGTAAAGGCATCTGCCGCCTTTACCTTACCGGAAAATACACGGAGAATAGTGTTACCGGACACTTGTTCTCCCGGAACTTTTTCCAACTGCCATCCGCCTTTGAACTGGAAATCTTCCGCTTCCACCAGGTAGCCGGTTTGCGCCTGTGCTGCTGATATGCTGCAGAGGCATATCATTACAGCAAGGAATAAATATTTACTTAGCGGATGGTTCATAGTCTATTTCTATTACACTCAGGCCATAAGGCGTGATGTCTTCCCGGAATGAATGTGTTATGTCAGTGCCCTTTTTACTACCATTTTTGCTGATCCGGTAGCAGGCAACTGGTTTGATGGTTTTATCAGGCAATACTTTGGTATAATCGATATCCAACGTGCATTTCAGCGGATCATCGTCGCTGTTCAGCAACAGCAGGAACAGCTTCTGTTCTTTCTGATTGATGGCGCAGTAATAATCGAGGTAAGGGTTAGCTGTTTTCAGCAATCCATCTTTCAACAATAAATCTGCACTTGTACCATATACCTTTCCCGGAGCGAAACCATAGGTTTGATGCGGACCCACTTTTGGCGTGATAAATCCTCTCGGGAATTGAATTTTCCCTGACGACCGCATCTCCATTTCTGCCAGCAGGTAATCGGTGATCCAGCCCACCTGCCACCAGGCGTGATGCGGGTAAGGACCCGCGCCTTTATTCATCACATCCCAATAGTAAGAGGCTACACTGGTGGTGCTGTCTACAAACGCGTCCCTTCCCAAAGCACCGGCCCTGGCCATGTTCAGGAACAGGGAGTCGCCGGTGAGGGAGAACATGCGCACAAACATACCGGCATGACTGGCCAGCAGAATGGGGCCGCGATGATTGGCAGAACCGAGGATACCGCCATGCTCGAAACTTAGTCCTGCCTGGCTTATCTCCCAGTCCTGCCGTTGTATACCATTCACCTTTTTACTTTTGGCGGAAGGAACAGGGTGAGTATAAACAGAAGTAGTATACAATTGTGCGGTGCTCACAGCTGCCTGCAAATACCTGCGTTCTTTTGTGATGTCGTAAAGATCCAGCAGCGCCTGCGCGCTTTGACCGGTGGCAAAATCCGGCGCAAAACGGGTATCGCCGCAAACACCGAGAAAATGGCCTTTTGCAGTAGCGTGCCGGATGTACCAGTCGGCTCCCCGCTTAGCGGCATCCAGGTATTTTTTATCTTTCAATATTTTCCAGGCTATCACCAGTCCGTAGAAAGTAGGACGCAGGTCTTCCACTTCTGTAAACATTTCCTTTTGAGAAGCGTGATCGTAGGCAACAGCCCATTTCCCTTCGGGCTTCATCCAGGTGAGCAGCCTGTCGGCAGCGGATTGCAGCTCCTTCTTCAATACCGTGTCCCGGGGACTGAACAGCAGGATATTCCCCATGTCCATCATCATGTAATAGGTAAGCCCAATGGGTTCCACATAGGGCCCCCATTCTTCGGTAAATCTTTTACTTTTTGTAAGATAATATTGTCCTGCTGCGGCGCCGTGGAAAAAGCCGGGGTTATTATCCTGTTGCTGCAGTTTAAAATTGCGGGCATAAGGCAGGCGCGTTTGCTGCAATACGCTGTCGCCTGTAACAGTAGCCAGCATCCACATAGCGCCATAGTCGGAATTCTTCATGGCATCTTTTTCGGATCCATACACACCGCCCAGGTAGGCTTGTGCGCCTATATCGATGCCCTTATAATTTTCGATATTCCACAGTGATGTTTTACTATCCACTACATATTTGTGCATGGACAATATGCGGCTGGTGAGTGATTGCCGCGTCTTTTTCAGGGCGAGGAAATCATTGAAATGGTAGATATCATTCACGGCATGTTTGAACACCGTGTACCAGCCTGCCTGTTGAAGGGTGTACCTGAAAGAAAAGGTTACTTTATCGCCTTTCTTCAGCAGAGAACCTTTTTCACCCAACACCGGGTGATAGAGTGTAGGCGTGAGCGTTGCTTTCCTGTTCATCAGGGAAAGGCCCAACAGCCAGTCGCTCTGCGTTTTAGTGTCATCCTCCCAGGGATCTCTTCCCGTGCCGGGGGCAGGTATTACTGCCAGTGTGAGGTTGTTTTTTGTATGGATGAAAGGCGACAAAGTAGCCGCAGTTCTTTCGCGGACAATCACCGGTTTATCGGGGATGCCCTGCATATACGCGTATGCTTTTATAAAATCTTTTTCAACGGCATTGCTTTGAAAGTATCCCGGTATGCCTGCCCAGGCCAGTTCATTTTCCGGAACAGTAGCCAGCGTGGGTGTTGCCAGGGAATAGTAGCCGTCTTCCTTTGCCTGCAGGGATATTTCCACCAGGATATCTGTCCGGAATTTTTCATCCAGGCGCCAGGAGGAAGTAATAGTGGCTTTGTTGTTATCTGCAATGAAGGTTAGCTCATTGTTATTTTTTTTTACGGAAGATGGATAAAAATACATCGCTTCACCGGCAGTATTCATGGGAACGGGTTGCAGGGCCGCTTCCCATAAAGGGGTAATGTATCTATACTGCGGCTCCAGGAAGCCGCTCTTTTTATCATACCCCGTTGCAGGTGTATTCCCGGGCTTGTTCTTCGCGTACAACAACGTGTATTCACCACTGGTATGAGGCAGCCGCTGCCCGTGTACAGAAACGTTTTTTATATGCCATTGCCCGTTTTTGTTTATCCAGGAAAGATGCAGTGCATTATTGTCAAGCGTAGTTTGTTGCTGCGCCTGTGCGGGCATACTGCATACGCACGCTGCATAAAATAATATACCGGCTGATAATATTCTTCTCAAAGGATCATCTTTTTTAATTTACTAAATGCGCTGCCGGCGATGTCACCGGGTCAACTTTCACCTTCCGGGACGCCCGGAGCGGGATGGCAGCTGTTAACAGGATCACCGTGGCAATACCAGCTACCAGTGTGGCACTTTTTCCGGAAAAGAAACACAGTCCGAATAACAGCAAAGCAATAAACGAAAGGGAAAAAGCGATTACTTTCAGGCCGAATTTGTTTTGCTTTCTTATCTCCAGTTCTTCTTTTTCATCTACTTCCCGTATGGTTTCCCTGCGTTGTGTTCTCAGCGCTTTGAGCTGTGTATATTCATTACTGGTGAGTCCTTTATAATAAGCGTATGCTTCGTACAACGCAAGCATTATAAAAGGCAATCCTACACCCAGCAGCATCTCGTTGGCGCGGCTTAAACCGGTACCATATACCAGCGGAAGGATGATCTTAAATACAAGATTAGTAGCCAGGCTGATACCGGTAATATATAGTGTAGCCTTGCCCGTTAGCCGTTTTGAAAACAGCGCCCATATAGGCGGCGCCAGCAACGGACCACCGGTAACAGCGCCTATGCTCAGCGTAAATTCAACAATACCACCGATATAAGGAACAATTAAGGCGATGCCAATCATTCCCAGCCCAAAGAACCAGGAGGAGATCCGGGCAATGCTCATCAGTTTTTTGTCAGATGCTTCGGGGTTGATGGAACCTTTATAGATATCATTTGTAAACACAGCCGACACTACATTCAGCGCGGTATTAGCCGATGCAGAGGTGGAGAAGTACATACCCGTAAGAATGAGTCCCATGAGGCCGGCCGGCAATACGTGCTGGCACATCATCAGGTAGGCGTTTTCCGTTTCCAGTCCCTGCAAACCCGGGTTGATACTTTTATACAACATGGGTGGCAGCATCCAGAGTACGGGACTGATGATATACAGTCCCGCGAAAAGATAAGCCACTTTTGATGCGGACCGGGGTACATCCACGCTGGTGTAGCGCTGTACAAAGGTCCAGTTGCCACCGATATAAAACACGTGGTACAATGCAAAGGCCAGGATAAAGCCCCAGGTATATTCTCCGTTCACCACGCTGAAAAAACCTTCGGGTGAGAAATGCAGAAAATGCTGCACACCACCGGCGGCATCAAAGGCCAGGGGGATAATAATCAATATGGCGGCCGTGAGGATCACGAACTGCAATATATCTGTTACCATTACCGCCCATAGTCCGCCAACGGCGGTATAGGCAATCATAAACAGGCCCAGCACCACGGTAGACGGCATCAGTGGCAGTCCGAGCGAAGCGCTTACCAGCCTGGCCACAGAATACAGCACAGAACCTTTGATCAGTAACGACACCACCATGAAAATGTAGATATAAATCTTCTGCACCTCTACACCCAGGCGTTCCCTGATAAATTCCGCTGCGGTGAGGTTACCGGTAGCCTTCCACCGGGGAGCGAGGTACAGTCCTGTTACGAGTCCGCCGATACACATGGTCCATTGTATGGTGATGGCCACCCATCCGTATTTATAGGCGATGGAACCCCATGCCACGAAAGTGCCTGCGGAAAAGAAGCTCATGAAAAGTGAGAGTCCCCCGATGAACCAGGGTACTGATTCGCCAGCGGCAAAAAATGACTTGAGGTTTCTCCCTGTCCTTGAAAAGGAGAAACCCACCAGCATAATAAATAAGGAAAATACAATAATGACTGACGTATCGATTACAGTGTTCATCAAATGTTTCCGTTTAACCCCCGCTTTTCAGCTATGGAGTGATAGTTAATGTAAGTTCTTTTGTTGTTCTCTTTTCACCATTATAACGTACCGCAGATACATCAAATACTACTTTATAAGTACCCGGTTTGGTGTAAGTGTATTTATACGAAGGCAGCACGGTGCTGATATTTTTCAGCGCTACCCCGGCATCCGGCTTAATATAGAAGGGATCAAACCCTTTGGTGATTACCCAGTCTTCATTATCATCTGCATCTTTATTACCGCCAAACATCAACAGCTGTGCGGTGGTAACCGACCACACGGATGCGGGGTTTTTAAAGTCGAATGCTTTCCATCCCCCGCTGGATAGTACGGCTACCGGCGATACTACGCCATCGGCTGAAATATTATTGGCTTCAAAGGTCCGGATCACCCAGCGGTTTTGTCCCTGTGTTTTTTTATAGTCTGTATATTTAAAAGCAACGTAAATGCGGGCGGCGGTATTTTTCGGGTCCGCAAATTCTTTCAGGCTGATGGTACCTGACGGTGTATTGTCCTGCCCGGTGGAAAATACGGCGCGGTCTGAAATATCCGTCCAGGTGGCAGCTCTTACATTGGTGGTATCTGCTACGCCGGAATAGTTGTTAGATACCAGCAGTTGCAGATTTTTATAGATCAGCCCGAACTGCACCCATGTTTTAAAATTTATCTGCAGATCGTTTTCTGCGCTGGTGCGGTCCCTGAATTCGTAGTTGTGGCCGGGTTCGCCGGAATAGAAGGTGATATTGTCCGGATTGCCGGCAAAGTTAAAGGTAACGGTATCTCCTGCCTTATAGGTAAGTGAGGAGGTAGTTACTTCCAGCGATGGTGTCGTTACTTTCTCCTTTGCACAGGAGATAAATATAATAACAATGATCAACAGGTATATTGAATTTCGCATATTAAGTACATTTTAGCGCGGTGTTACCAACCCTTGTTCTGTTCTGCCAGGTGATTAATGGTTGTTTCTGTAGTAGGAATAGGAAACAGTACGTTCCTGGCCGTTGTATTCTTTGCGGCATTACCTGAATATTTCCATGCAGATGGTGCAGATGCGGCCACTTCAGCGGCCAGCGACTGCATCCTGGACAGGTATAGTCCCCAGCGGATCAGGTCGTGCTTACGTGCTCCTTCAAAGCTAAGCTCCCTGGCCCGTTCGTCCTGCACGGCTTCGAGGAATTCATCTTTCCCCAAACCTGCTGGCAGGTCAATGGTGGCATCCGGTGTGGCCGGTGGTTTGCCATAGCCCCTTCTTCTTACCATGTTAATCGCGTCGTAAGCCTCTGCTACCGGTCCGTTCACCGCATTTTCTGCTTCCGCTTTCATCAGCAGTACATCTGCATACCGGATCACCGGGAAGTTGGTAGAATTATAGGACCTGTTTTTGGGCGCCTGCGTTTCATACTCACGGCGCCATTTGCCGGCGGTGCGTTCATAGATCTGCGCGGGGGTATACGCCACTTTGGTAACAACGCCATTCACGATGGAATACTTGTACGGCGCGATGTTCCAATCCCTTCGCTTATCTTCCGCCGCAAACAGGTTGAATAACCTCGCGGAAGGATGTACCGGCCCATTTGAATAACCTACGTTATCATCCGGCGATTCCACACCATTTTCAATACCTACTCCGCCTGCGAGCTGCGTAGATCCCTGTTGATTGCCATACATGCCTATTTCCCACAGGCATTCCTTCGACTCGTTAATGTCTTTAGAGTGATTGATGAAGATAGCGCTGTAATCCGGGTTCAGGGAGTGTTTGCCGGAGGTGATCACTTTGTTGGCATAGGTTAATGCGTCCGCATATTTTGATACATCTTTCAGCGGTTCGCCGGCCATTGTGAGGTATACCTTTGCCAGGATGGCCTGCACGGTGGTAGTGGTCACCCTTTCATTGTTGGTATAGGTACTGATATCATTTACCAGCGGTTCGGCTGCTTTCATATCGTTGAGGATGGAAGCATACACCTCTGCCACGGAAGAGCGGGGCAGCGCGGGTTCTACGGGCGATTTGGTAGAAGATAATTTCAATGGCACGCCACCGTAGTTATCCACCAGGATAAAATAATAGTAAGCCCGTAAAAAAAGCGCCTGGCCTTTAATAGCGCCTCTCTTTTTTTCATCCATCTTTGGCTTGTCTACATTTTCGAGTAACAGGTTGGCACGGTCAATGCCCTGGTAGGCAACTTCCCAGAGTTTGCCTACATCCAGCTGACCGGCGTCAAAATCCATCACCTTCAAATTATTCACGGTAATATTCTTGTAGAAGAATTCATCGCTTATGGCCAGGTAGCTGTACAGGCCCCGTGAGTACATTCTCCCGAAGTTATCTATCAGCCTGTTGTACACGCCATTCAGGGCCCTCTCAAGATCTGCTTCTGTATTATAATAATTTTCCGGTGTTACGAAATCTTCCGGCTTTGTGTCCAGGAATTTGTTGCAGGCAGTGAATGTGCTGCCGGCAAGGATGCATAGCAGGAAGAGCTTTGTTATTTTTCTAACGGGAGATAATTTTATGTTGCTTGGTTTCATAATCGCAGCTTTTTAGTTCGTTAAAAGGTCACATCCAGTCCGAAGGTGATGGTTCTTGCCTTCGGATACGCCGACCAGTCGAAGCCCGGTGTTAAAGCCGATTGCCTTACAGAAACTTCAGGATCGATTCCTGAGTAATTTGTCCAGGTAATGAGATTTTGTGCAGAAGTATACACCCGCAGCCCTTTTATTTTAGCCCGTTTCAGTAACGGCGCCGGCAAATTATAGCCCAGCGCCACAGTTTTGAGACGCAGGTAAGAACCGTCTTCAATGGTGCGGGAAGAATATACCAATGGTCCCTGTCCGCCTACTTTATATAATTTGTTGGTTTGATTTTCCGGTGTCCAGCGATCCGCGTAGCTGGCAAACATATTCAGGAAAGACCTGGTTACATCGCCGTTTTCAAATTCTATGCGGTTGGCATTCAGGATATCGTTGCCATAGCTCCACTGGAAGAATACGTTCAGGTCGAAGTTTTTGTACGTGAAATTATTGGAGAGCCCGCCGGTGTGTATCGGGTTAGGATTACCGATGATGGTGAGATCGCTGTTATCCACCTGTCCGTCGCCGTTGATATCCTTAAACTTAATGTATCCCGGTTGGATGCTACTTCTTGGATTACCGTTGTTGGGCACTTTATCTTTCAGCACATAAGTTCCGTTAGACTGATCAAAGTCGCTGTACTGGTAAACGCCGTCAAATATAAATCCATAAAACGAGGCGATCGGATGACCCGGTATAGCGATATATGGATAAGCGTTATTAAAATTACCCCAGGTGATACGGGAAGCGTAACTGGGTTCGCCTTCGTTCAGCTGTACCACTTTATTGCGGTTGAAGGAGATGTTGAAGCTGGTAGACCAGGTGAACTTTTTATGCTGAACGTTCATGGTGTTCACAGAAAATTCCAGTCCTTCGTTAGACACTTTACCGATATTCCGGATACCGCTCAGGTAACCTGAAGATGGCGCCAGGGTGGCGTTTAGCAACAGGTCTTTTGTATTCTTCTTATAATAATCAGCGGTAAACATGATCCTGTTTTTCAGGAATCCCAGGTCTATCCCGATATCTGTTTGTGCAGTGGTTTCCCATTTCAGCTTAGGGAATCCCAGGTTGCTGGGAATAATGCCCTGAACGGGCGAGTTCCCAAAGCTGTAACCGGAGTAAGGGAACAACTGCAGGGAGGTAAGATAGGCGAAATCCCCTACCCGGTTGTTCCCGGTGGTGCCGTATCCTGCGCGTATTTTAGCATCTGACAGGAAAGATAAATTTTTCATGAAAGATTCTTCGATGATCCTCCAGGCCACAGCACCGGAAGGGAAATAGGCCCAGCGGTTGTTGTCGGGGAATTTGGAAGAACCATCGGCACGGAACGACAGCGTAAGCAGGTAGCGTGATTTATAGCCGTAGTTAACGCGGCCGAGGAAAGACATCAACGCATTGGATGATTTTGCCGTGGGAGCGGTATTGATAATCCCTTCATCCAGTCCGCTCATACCCAGCGATTCATTGGGCAGCTGGCTGGCAGAGAAGCCATAGCTATAGTAAGCGAACTTCTGCATCGTGAAACCGCCCAATACATTCAGGTTATGATCTTTATTGATCACCCTGGCGTAGGTGAGGGTATTTTCATTGAGCCAGTTGGTTCTTTCCAGGTTGCTCACGGAGCCATTGATACCGAGTATACTGCTCTTTGGATTTCCGAGGCGGGTATTGGAATTATTGAATATTTCTTTCCGTTGCGCTTCTTTGGTAATACCACCGGCCACTCTTAATGTAAAGTATTTTGCCGGTTTATATTCCAGATAGGCATTGGCGATAAGGGTATTATTGAACAGCGGGTTATATTCATTTTTTGTAGAGATGACCGGGTTCATGCGGTATTCATTCAGCGGGTCCACATCCGGATCAAATGGTTCATCTACGAGGGAGGCATCGCTGGCGGAGTCGCCGGTTACCGGCCGGTAGCCCCAAACACTGTACATCAGGCTGGAGGTTGGACCGTTGGGTGTTGGTGAAGCTACGGCGCCATAAGTTTTGGTAGCCGTATAGTTTACGTTGATGCCGGCTTTCACTTTATCGTTCAGCCGCTGATCCACCACAGCCCTTCCCTGGTACCGCTTAAAACCGCTGTTAATGATGATACCGTTCTGGTCCAGCAGTGAGCCGGAAAGGGAGTAGGTTGTTTTATCGTTACCGCCTCTCAGGGAGAGACTGTGGTTTTGCATAAATGCTTTTCTGAAGATTTGATCCTGCCAGTCGATTCCCTTTACATTCTTATAGTCGTCGAGCGTTTTACCTTCGCCGAGATAGATGGGCGTATAAAAAGCCGAGTTCTGTTCGATCTGGTATTTCACGAACTCGTAAGGGCTCATCATCTTTTGCTTTTTGATATTTTCCTGGAAGCCCATCCAGGTTTGATAGGTAACTGTTGGCGCGCCGGTTTTGCCTTTTTTGGTAGTGATAAGGATAACGCCGTTGGCGCCCCTGGCGCCGTAAATAGCGGTGGCCGAGGCATCTTTCAGTACTTCGATGGAGGCTATTTCCTCCGGGTTGAAGATGTTGTTGGACGGGTTTTCCATCGGGAATCCGTCTACCACATACAGCGGAGAGTTTTCCTGCGTTACGGAGTTATTACCGCGGATTACGATGTTCAATGCGGATCCGGGCTGACCATCGCTGGCAGATACCTGTACGCCCGCAACGCGGCCTCCCAGGGCTTCTTCGAAGGAAGGTACCGGCGCTTTTGCCAGGTCGGCAATTTTAAATTCGCCTACCGACCCGGTAACATCTTTTCTTTTTACAGTTCCGTAACCGATTACCACCACATCGTTCAGCCCTTTTATGGAAGGCTCCATCACGATATTGTACACGCTTCTTCCGGCGGTAAGTTTTACCTCCCTGTTCAGAAATCCTACATAGCTGAATACGAGCGTTGTGCCAGGTGCGTTACTGGTAGTGATGTGATAGATCCCGTCTTCATTGGTGATGGCGGATGTTTTGTCGTTTTTCACGCGGACCGTTACCCCTACCAGGGCGGTGCCTGCGGCTTCCGTTACTTTACCGGTAATTGATATTTTGTTAGCTGGCCCCGTGGCGGGCTGCTGTGCTGCTACATCCGTAGCAGGGAAGATGATAAAGAGCAGGAGCAATAGATACCCTGCTGATAAGAAAACATTTTTGTGCATACCCCCAAACGTGTTTTAAAATTTTAGTCTGTATGATTCATTCACATATTTTTATTGTGCGCCGGGCAAATCGCCGGTGGAGGTACCTACTCCATGTAATGGTGCAATATGTGAAACGTGGATGATTGGCGTAAGGTGACAGGTACAGGCACGGCTGGCGCAAAAGAGGTTGAGAGCAACAGTTCTTTCATATCGTGAGAATTTATGTGTCCAAAGATTATAACTAACTGTTACCCGATGGTAAAAAAAATGATGATTTTGCCATTGGGAACATTCCCATAAATTGGGAATGTTCCCATTTTTGATATAATTGTGTTTCTTTACATAAAAATAACCCATGAAGCGACACCAGATCACCATCGTTGACATTGCGAAGGAGCTTAATCTTTCTAAATCAACTGTGTCACGGGCTTTAACCGGGCACCCCAGTGTGAACGCAGTAACAAGGCAGGCCGTGCTGGATCTGGCGGAAAAACTCGACTACCAGCGCAATATGCTGGCGATCAGCCTGGTTACCAGGAAAACAAATACCATAGGCATCATCGTTCCGGAATTTACCAGTTCTTATTTCCCAAATATCACCATCGGCGCGCAGGAAGTAGCCAGCAAAGCCGGCTATAACACGGTCATCTGCCAATCCAATGAAACTTATGAAACAGAAGTGGCCAACACTAAAGTGATGCTGGCAAACCAGGTAGACGGTGTATTGGTATCTATCACCAAAGAAACAAAGAACTTTGATCATTTAAAGATATTCCAGCGAAAGGGTATTCCCATCGTATTTTTTAACCGGGTATGTGATGAAATGGATGTACCCAAAGTAATTGTTGACGATTATGATGGCGCATTCCGCGCCGTAAATCATTTGATTGAAAGAGGCAGGAAAAGGATCGCGCATTTATCCGGCCCGCCTTCGCTCAAGATAAGTGAGAAAAGACTGAACGGCTATAAAGCCGCTTTAAGAAAGAACAATATTGAACTGGATGAAGACCTGGTAATCCCATATGATCTGAACCTCGATAAGGTACATATCTATGTAAACCATCTTTTAAACCTCCCCCATCCTCCGGATGCCATCTTTGCCATCAACGACCCTACCGCCATTGAGATTATACAGGTGGTGAAGAAAAGAGGCTTACAGGTACCGGAAGATATCGCAGTAGTGGGTTTCAGCAACGACTTTGCATCAGGACTTATTCATCCTTCTTTAACCACGGTATCACAGCCGGTAAAAGAAATCGGCGGCACGGCAGCACAGCTGCTTATAGACCAGATCAGCCGCGATGTAACAGAATGGAAAAGTATTATCCGGGTGTTGAAAACGGAACTGATTGTGCGGAACTCCAGCTGAGGAAGTGCACAAATATGATTTATATCTTAAAGAGAAAGGAGGACGCCTGTTCAAGGCATCCTCCTTTCTCTTTAACTAAAAGATCATTATTTCTCCTCCGACACCACAGGCAACTCCAACACCTGCCCTTTATCCTTTAACCTTTTTTGCAGCTTTGTTATATCCACCTGTTGCACTGCCACGCCATCTTCTACCGCAATGGCTGCTGCAATGCCTGCGCTTTCACCCAATATCATCCAGGCGGGTTCCACCCTTACGGAAGAGAAAGCCACGTGCGAGGCCGACAGGCAAACGGGTACCAGCAAGTTTGTACATTCTGCCTGTTTGGGAGTGATAGCCTTGTAAGGCAGCTGATAAGGATACCCTATCTTTCTCGATTTTATGCGTACAGGGAATATGGTGCCTTCGTTAATGAAGCCACTGTCGGTGCTGATACGCTGACAGTCGTGCGAATCGATAGGAAACGAACCTATGCCGATAACATCCTGTTTTTGTATTTCTTGCTGGATATCTTTCTGGGTCATGAAATATTCGCCCACCATTCTCCTGCCTTCGCGAACGTATAATACGGGAGGAAAATGATTTGATCCGCTGAATTCGTCTTTGGCATATCCCAGTTTGCTCATCTGCGTGCGCACCTTTACTGGCACGGCAGTATCAGTACTCAGGAAATACAGCAGTCCTTCGGTGTAGCTGCGATGCGCGTCCCAGATGGCTTTCCTCTTGCGTGGCGTGGCTTCGGGATAGTCGTGGTTTTCACCAACAAGACCGGTTGATATTTGTCCGCCGATACTGTTGTTGCCATCTATCTTTTGTCCGGGTAGCGGGTACATGTCAAAAGGAATGCCCATCTGCGGATTGGCTTTATAAAAGCGGCGGAACAGTTCATACCTTGCGGGATCGTAGTTAGCCGGGCGGGAAAAGGGCGCCTGGTTATCCGGAGCGGTGGAAAGGCAAAGGCGGAAGCTGTAGGTCATGATCCTGCGGTCGCCTTGTCCTTCTGGTACACGTGTATTGCCGGTAATAAGCGGTAATGGTTTATGGCGGCTATCAAAGGCAGGTGCATTCACCTCCTTTTTCGGATAGATGGCGCCGGCCAGCGGCTCTCCGAATTCCCCCCGGCTTTCGCGGCCTACACGGTATTTAACACCCGCGGCAGCCAGCAGATCGCCTTCATAGCTGGCGTCTATAAATACTTTACCGCTGAAAAGCTTACCTGAATACGTACGGATCGCGGAGATCTTCCCTTTGTCAACAACGGCCGATTTCAGTGTTTCATTCAACCATACCTTTACGCCTGCTTCCTTCAACAGTTCATTAAATACTTTTTCAGCAATATGCGGTTCATAGGTCCACGGTTTATTGTCTTTTTCGCTGATGTTGTACGGTAAGGTAAGTCCGGCAGCGACGTATTCTTTTTCCACCCGTTTATGGAATTCTTCAAAAAGACTGCGTAATGTTTCGCGGGCCATCTGGTTGGAATCACTGAAAGATAAACCGCCGCTCATCATACCGCCGACTAACGGAAGCGGCTCAACGATTGCCACGGTACGGCCTTCTCTTGCGGCGGCTACACCTGCCAGCACGCCAGACGGCGTAGCGCCGTATACTACCACATCATAAACAGTAGCTGCACTGACCCCGTTGAACAGGAGCAGCAATAAAATGGTGAGAACTCTTTTCATATATCTTATAATATTTTAAAGCTGATGAATATATTCAATACCCGGGATTCTGATCTCTGGCAGGGTCTAATGCCTTATTGTAGTTCATTTCAGAAAGTGGTATTGGCCAGAGATAATGTTTCTCTGCGATGGTTCTGCCGGTTGCCGCAAGGATCACGGCTTTGGCGGTACCCGTGCGTTTAAGGTCCAGCCAGCGTTTTCCGGAGATCTGAAATTCGTAGGCGCGTTCCAGTAGTACCCTGTCTGCGAATGTAGCGCCATTGTAACCGGCCAGTTGAAGATCGGTTTCAGATGGTACGCCCGGTGGCTTACCATAAGCGCGGCGGCGTACCCGGTTCAACGCTTCCATGCCGGCGGCTGTTGGCGCATTACCCGCTCTGCAGGATGCTTCTGCATAAATCAGCAATGCATCTGCATAACTGTAAACAGGATCGTCGTTGCCGGCGCCTTCCTTGCTGGCGGCTTTTGTATCAGTATAGCGTGCGCTGATCAGTGTATTGGCGCCAAGACCAATATCCAGCTTGTCCCATAGCACTTTCCGCAAATCATTGCTGTCCCAGTTGCGGAAAAAGCTACTGGTTTCATCTGCATATAATACATACGATCCTCCGAAGTTGAACAATTTAGTACCGGGGTGGTTGGTGATCCATAACATATAGTTCCCCTGCCCTGCCTGCCGCATGTATTTCAGGTAAAATATTTCTTCCGTGGTACTAAGTAATTCCGGCCCCAATACCTTGTTCTGAAAATCGCTTTTCGAAGTAATGGGTACCAGGGAAAACTGGCTGGATTTAATGACCTCATCTGCCCTGTCGCGCGCTTCGGCGTACTTTCCCAGTTGCAGGTAAACGTCTGCCAGCAAGGTTTTAGCGGCCCATTTCGAAGGGCGGCCGATGCTGGAGGGTTTCTCCGGCAGCACCACTTCCGCATTGCCCAGGTCGGATAATATAAGATCGTACACTTCTTCTGCTGTACTTTTTTTCAAATCCACCTGGATGATATTTTCTTCTGTGCGTAATGGTACACCGGCCCAGTTGCGTACCAGCTGAAAATAGCAGAATGCCCGCATAAATTTTGCTTCCGCGGTATACCTGTCAGCATCTGTTTTACTGATCGATGTTCCATTAGGCGCATTACCAATCACCAGGTTGGCATTGCGGATAGCCAGGTAAAAGGAATTCCATAAACCGGATACCCGGGTAACGTTTGCATCGTTCAGTCCCTGGAACTCGTGCATGGCTGCCCAGCTTCCCCTGCCGGCCGCATAATCGCTCTGACATTCCAGGGTGGCTTCATAAACGCTCATATTTGTAGCCCGCAACGGCGCAAAGATGGCGTTCACCGCAGCTTCGACTTCTGCTGCAGTATTATAGAAATTTTCTGTTACGGCCGATTTCGGCGATTCCTCCAATAACTTGCTGCAGGAAGTACACAGCCACAACAGCAGTATGATTAATCCGGCTTTATTGATGGTTGTTATTTTCATTTTCTTTTTTTCAGATGATGATAAATAAGATGCACACATAAATCAGAAACCTGCGCGGAGCCCAATGGTAAACGACTTATTCGAAGGATAGGAATTGAAGTCGATGCCCTGGGAAGTAGAATTACTTCCACCATTTGAATTTACTTCCGGGTCCCACCACGAATATTGTGTGAAGGTCAACAGGTTTTGTCCGCTTACATACAACTGCCCGCTTTGTATTCCTTTGAGGCCCCATTTCCGGAGTGGAAGATTGTACGCCAGCTGGATATTTTTGAGTCGCAGATAAGAACCATTTTCCACAAACCGGTCAGATACCCTTACGGTAGTATTACGACTCAGCACCGGGTACTTTGCATTGGTATTGGTTGGTGTCCAGTGGTTGTTGTATACGTCGCGTGGCATATTCAGTCCGAAGCCATAATCAATGGTATTGGCGATGGCGCTGGCATTGAAGAGATCATTCCCCTGTACTCCCTGGAGGAAAACCGTCAGGCTGAAATCCTTATACGACATGGCAGAATTCAGTCCGTATATAAAATCGGGATTAGGGTTGCCGATATAAGTTTTATCTGTTGCGGTAATGGCGCCGCTTTTATCCAGGTCGCGGAATCTGATCTTTCCCTGGTCGTCATATCCATCTTCCAGGTATCCCCAGTACTGGCCTATGGGCCGGCCTTCCCGCAAAATATTTGTAACGTCATTGATCACTATCACATTCAGGTTTCCGCCCAGCACGTCATTTCCGCCATAGAGCTTTACTACTTTATTGCGGTTGAAGGAGAGGTTGGCATTAATATCCCATTTGAAAGTGCCATCCAGTACCCTTGTATCTATACCCAACTCCAGTCCTTTATTCTGTACCTGTCCTACGTTCTGAATAGTGGAGGTAAAACCCATTGAAGAAGGCAGGGCCACGGTGTTCAGCAGGTCCTTCGTATTTTTGATGTAGTAATCAATGGTAAGATTCACTTTGTTATCCAGCAGGCCGAGGTCCATTCCGAAATCCAGTTGTGCGGTGGTTTCCCATTTCAGGTTACCGGGTAAACGGGTACCGGGAGAGAAGGTATTATAAAGCGCATCATCAAAAACAGTTTTCCCGCTGCCAAGTTGATTGAGAGTAGCATATGGACTGATAGCCTGACTGCCTGTGAGTCCCCAGCTGGTGCGTAGTTTCAGGTTAGAGATGAGCGTATTCCCTTTCAGAAAATCTTCATTCGATACTCTCCAGGCCAATGCTGCGGAGGGAAAGTACCCCCACTTATTGCCTTCGCTGTACCTGGAAGATCCATCTCTGCGGATGCTGGCGGTAACCAGGTATTTATCGTTAAAGTTATAATTCACACGGCCCAGGTAAGATAGCAGTACTGCTTTGGAATAGCCCGAGCCCGGTACGCCTGGAATATCTGCGGCGCTGAGATCATAGGTTTCAAAAACATCACTCAGAAATCCGTTTCCGCTGCCGGATAATGTGGTAGTCAGGAAATCCTGGTAGGTGAATCCTGCCAGCACGGCGATGCTATGCCTGTTAAAAGTTTTATTATAGGAGATGGTATTTTCATTCAGGAGGCTGGTGATCTGATTGGTGGTAACAGCGGCGGTACCGTTTGAATTAACGAAGCTGCGGGTAGTGTAGGAGTCGGTGCGGTCGTCGCGGTTTTCTATCCCACCCATTACTTTGATAGTAAGTCCTTCTACCGGTTTATACATCAGCGCCGCATTGGCTAATACCAGGTTAGCTTTGATGGCATTGCGCTGTTCATTGATAAAGTTCAGCGGGTTGATAAGATCAGTCGCTACAAACGGATAGGCAATAGCCAGTACGCGGTAGCTGCCGTCATCGTTGTAGGGCGTTAGTGTAGGTGGTGCAGAAAGGGCTGCCGAGATCATGGAGTTGCCGCGACTACCGCCACCACTGTCTTTCCGATCGGTCTTCAATCTTGATAAAGTAGCATTAACGCTCACAGAGAACTTATTGCTGATATCATGGCTAACGTTTGCCAGCAATGCGTAGCGTTTATAGTTGCTGCCATTTACAATGCCATCCTGGTCGAAAATACTGCCCCCGATGGCGAAACGGGTTTTCTCATTTCCCCCGTTTATATTCAGGTTGATGGTTTTCATAGGCGCGGGTTTAAACACCAGGTCCTGCCAGTCGAACCCGTTGCCAAAACCTTCTACCTGTGCCGGAGTAAAGTATGGAGCAAGACCATCATTGGCGGCCTGTTCATTATAAAAAGCGGCATACTCTTTTCCGTTCATCATGTCCAGCTTGCGGATCAGCGTTTGCGTGGTATAGCTGGTTTCCGCGTTCACATTGGTTCTTCCTGCCTTGCCCCTTTTGGTAGTAATGATCACCACGCCGTTGGCGCCCCTGGAGCCATAAATGGCTGTTGCAGATGCATCTTTCAACACTTCAATACTTTCTATATCTGCGTTATTCAGGATAGTAGGGTTACCGGCCGTGGGGAATCCATCCACCACGTAAAGTGGTTCGTTGCTGCCCTGTATGGAGTTGGTACCGCGTATACGCATACTCACAGACGCGCCGGGAGCGCCCGTATTCTGCAATACCTGAACACCGGGCGCTCTTCCGGATAACGCCTGGAACACATTGGCGGAAGGAAAAGCATTGATCTCCTCAGATCTTACCCTGGTGATGGCACCGGTAAGATCACTTTTTTTCATGGTACCATAGCCTACTACGATTACTTCATCTATCCTGGCGGCATCTTTCTCCAGCACAATGTCCAGGGTAGCATTGCCATTCACCGGTACTTCCCGGTTCTTCAATCCTATAAATGAAATGATCAGGATGGCATCATCCGGTACTGTAAGTTTAAATTTACCATCGTTGCCGGTTGCCACACCGGCGCCGGCTTTACCTTTAACAGATACGGATGCGCCGGGGAGCGGTATCCCATCGGGTCCTCTTACAACGCCCGACACGATAATATCTTTTAGCACCGGGTTACCCGCATCCGGCGATGGATGTTCCGGCGTGATGATCACCGTACCAGCAACTACTTTATAAACAAAAGGGCGCCGGATGATGATCCGTTTCATCACTTCGTTGATATCAGCCTCCTTTACCCGCAGTGTAACGGGTGGCGCCCCTTTGAGGAACTCATCACTATAGAGGAAGCGCACTCCCGACTGCTTCTCTATTTCCGTGAAAACATTTTCAAGTGCTGCATGTTGGAACGACAGGGTAAGCTTCTGCGCTACTCCTGTGGCATTTACCCCAGCTACCATTACCAGTAGCAAAAAAGCAGTTACTTTCATAGCGAGGATAATTTTGCAAAATAAAGGGTACAGGTGTACGTCCCTGTTTATTTTGCTGAATAAAAAGGAATTCATAACTTGGAACTGTTAAGATGTTAAATAAATTTCGCGCAACGGACTTTACGGATACGTCTTATCCAAACGGAGGTGCCACGAACACTTCCGTTTTTTTATTCGTATCAAACGTGGATGTCAATAATTGTCAGATCATATTTTGTTTGATTGATATAAAACAGTGGAATATTTCTTAGAAAGATACTTTCAGGATGTTACCCTTTAGTTCAAAATGAGCACCAGTAAGCGTTCCGAGCATATCCAATACTTCAGATAATTTTGCATTCCTGCCGATGCTTCCGCTGTATCGCATAGCCGGTACCGGACCTGCGTACTGTACGTTGAAGTTATACCAACGGGATAACTGGTTCATGATACTGCCCATATCCGCTCTTTTGAAACGGAACTCCCCATTTTTCCAAGCTACTGCCAGTTCCACATCAGCATCGTTTACCAGTTGTATATTGCCCGCCGTACTTACCTGCGCCTGCTGACCAGGTTTCAGCACCTGCCTGTTATCAGCGCTGACCACCCTTACCGCCCCTTCCAGTAACGTGGTATTGATACTCGCTTCATCCCCATATGCACTGATATTAAAATGTGTGCCTAGCACTTCTACATTTACTTCATTTCTTCCGGGCTGCGATGGTGGCATCTTTACATAAAAAGGTTGGGCGGCATTTTTTGCAATCTCAAAATAGGCTTCGCCTGTGAGCGTAACGGTGCGGTCTTTCCCGGTAAATGCAACAGGATAGCTCAGGGAGCTGGCCGCATTCAGCCATACTTTACTCCCGTCAGGCAAATTCAACTGGTATTGACCGCCCCGCGGCGTTGTGAGCGTATTGACCTCAACGGCGCCGGGTTGCGTTGCAGCATTATATGCCAGCTGCCCGTTATCCAGTTTAACGATCTGCGTATTGCCTTGCTGCGCCAATGTACCATTGGCGGCGCTGTCGAGTATAATTTCCCGGCCGTTGGCCAACCTCAGAATCGCTTTGTTACCACCGGGCATCACTTCACTGTTCTCCTGCACAATAACCATTTTAGATGATCGGTTAGCAGTGCGCCACAGCTGAGTCCCTGCGATGATCAATAAAATAACAGAGGCTGCTGCTGCCAGGCGATACCTGTTCATAAATACCCTGGGGGCCGGTCGCACATCTTTACTACCGGTTTCCCGCTTAAATGCTGCATAAGCCGCCGCCGCCTGCCCGGGCGCACTCATCCCGGAAAATTTTTCTACCTCAAAATCATTGTCCAGCGCAGCTTTAATGACAGCCTCATTCTCAGGAAGCTGTGCTTCCTGAAGAAAAACAACTAGCTCTTCTTCATTTAGTTGTTGATCAATATATCTTTTTAATAATATACTAAATCGCTCGCTGGTCATTGAAATGGTATCGGGCTTTTTTATCCCTTACTATATGAAGACACGCAACTCAGAAAAAAGTAGGGTATGGAGGGAAAAAAAATTATTGACGGATAGAACAAAAGAAAAACAGCACCAGTAACTCATCCTTATGAGCCAGCAATAATTCCCTGATCTGCCGGAGCGCCCTGGACATATGCTCTTTTACGGTAGCCAGCGATATATTCATCTCTGTGGAGATTTGCTCGTAAGAAAGGCCCCTGATCCGGCTTAACCGGAATGCTTCCTGTTGCCTCACAGGCAGTTTACCGATAATAGCCTCCATCAGTTTTCCCTTTTGCTTTATGATCAGCAAATCCTCCGGCGTAGTGGCTTCCTGCGAAAACAACTCCCGGATAAACGCCTGGTAATTATCCTGAACCGACTGACGCCGGAAAGTGTTCATAATTTCATTCCGGGCAGTGATAAACAAAAAAGAATCAATTTTCCGGACGTCCCCCAAAGACGACCGCCGCTCCCACAGCTTAAAAAAAACCTGTTGCGTAACATCCTCGGCTATTTCATGCGCTTTCAGGTACATCAGGGCAACAGAGTATATTTTATCATAGAAGCCGGTATACAAATCGGCAAATGCAAGTTCATCCCCATCAGCAATACGCTTCATGAACTCCGGTCCAATATGTAAATCCTTTTCAGACAATGTGTATATAGTTGGTTGACCAACTAAATGTAGGCAAAAAATATTCACTATTAAAAGTTGGGGAATCAATTTTAAACATTCCGTGATGATATAAAACATCTGGTGATTTTTTAATTCCCCGGCTACTGAAACGCCTTCAGCAAATTATCCTTATAAGCCGCCGATACCTCCACTGCAGTACCATCATTCAAACTTACATATCCACCTGCGCCTTTATGATAAGACTGCACATAATGGATATTAATGATATGTGATTTATGCACCCGCACAAACGGATGGGGTAACATCCCGGAAAAATGTTTCAGAAAACGGCATACCATCTTTTTACTTCCATTGGTTAAATAAACATCTGTAAAATTGCCATTCCCCTTCAGGCGTACAATTTCATTCATCTTCACTACATCAAATCCGTCCAGGGTGGGTAATATTACCTGTTGCATACCGGGATTATTTTCCCGGACGTTTTCCAGGATGATGCGGTTCCTGTTCAACCAATGTTTCTGTTGGAGTTGCTGCTGCACTTTATTCACTGCCAGGATCAGTTCTTCTATGCTTACCGGCTTCAGTAAATAATAGGCGGCGCTCTGGTTGAGTGCTTTCAGGGAATATTCGGAAAAGGCCGTTACAAAAATAGTTTCAAACTGGAGATCCTGGCAGCCATCCAGTACGTCAAAGGCGTTGCCAAAAGGCATTTCCACATCGAGGAATACCAGCTGCGGCCGCAACTCATGCAATAGCGCGATGGCCTCCCGGCTGTTCTGGGCCGTGCCCGCTACTTCTACCTGCGGGCAGAATTTCCCCAGGTAATTTTGCAAAGCGGCCATTGCAGCAGCTTCGTCTTCAACGATCACTGAAGTGATTTTTTCTGTTAACATCATTTTTTATCCATTAAGGGAAGTTGCAGCACTACCCGCGTACCGGTGGCGCCCTCCAGCGTTATTTCTTCCATCTGCAGCCGGATATGAAGATGGTAAATATCATTCAGTAAACTTATCCGTTCCGTGGTATTGGTAATGCCCCTTGATTGATACGCTTTCTGGTGAATAGTTTTCAACTTACGGCTTTCCGTGAGCCCGATTCCATCATCTGCTATCACCACCTGAATAAACTGCGCCTGCTTTTGAAATGTTACCCGGAGCAACCCTTTTGTAGCTTTATACCGGAGCCCGTGCCATACTGCATTTTCCAGGTGTGGCTGGATCAGCATATTCGGAATCATTACGGCGTCGGTGTCCAGTGTTTCATCGATATCCAGTATGTACACAAATTTATCGCTGAAGCGCAGCTGCTCCAGATCCAGGTAGCTTTTCAGCTGTTCTATTTCGGTCGACAAAGGAACAAAATCCTTATTGGAATGTTCCATCACATTCCGCATCAGGCCGGAGTAGGAAGTGAGATACTTGTTCGCTTCCACCTCCTTGTTTTCGGCAATGTATTGGTTTACGCTATTCAGACTGTTGAAAATAAAGTGCGGATTCATTTCCCGCCGCAACGACTGCAACGCAATTTTCTTATTCTTGATCTTAATGGCGTACAGGGAGCGGACAATAAAGAACAGCAGCACCACCATTGCTAAAATGGAGGCAATCAGGAAATAGTTAAGTGTATTTTTATTGCTGATCAGCGCCAGTTGTAATTCCTTTTCCCTTTCCAGGTCTTTGATCTTTCCTTCTGTAATGCCGAACAGGCTGGCATCCACGAGGGAGCTATCCGTCCGGATAAGTGTATCCAGGCGATGGAGGAAGTCGTCATACCTGATCATGGCAACAGCTTCCTTTTGCTGCTCGCGGTAGTAGCTGGTCAGTGCCAGCAGGCAGTCTTTCGTTTTTGACGTATTCCCGCTTTTAAATGCCAGCGCGTATGCTTCCTCTAACAGGCTACCCGTTTTTTCCGGTAGTTTTTTCGTGGTATATAGTTGGGCCAGTTCCCGCACCTGGTCTATCTGCAATTCAATATTATCCTCCTGCTTTGCTTTTTCCAGGATCGCTTCATTCATGCGGATAGCGGCATCAATATTATTCCCTTCAACATATACCTTAGAAATTTTCTTGCTGATGTCAGCAATCTCCCGGGTATTGTCGGTTTTCTCGATCGCTTTTTTATAACTGGCGATAGCATCTGAAGTGTTGTTTTCCAGCAGCAAACTGTTTCCCAGTTGCTTATAGGCATCTGTGGCCTCTTCTTTCCTGCCGGTCTTTTCAATGATGTCTACATTGGATTGGGCGTAATTCGTTTGCGCCCGGGGGTTGCTGTTGTTCCGCAAACGGTTGGCATCATTGAGATTGATGTTCACCAGGCTTTTATCTATTGCTACATCACCGGCGGACTGGTAGTTTTGTATGGCCGGTATGATCTTGTTCTGCATTTCCTGCACTTTTGCCAGCGCGCGACCGGCAGCTGCCGCATCTTTATGATTTAATCTTGTGTAGATGTCCAGCGCTTTTTTAAGATATTCTTCCGCTTTGGCATATTCACTTTTATCCGTCAGCTCTTTTGCCAATGCTTCATATTTACCGGCTGTCTGCAGTTCATCATCATTATTGGAAAGCGATTTTTTCAAGGCTTTTGCCGCCTTAGACACAGGAAAAGTACCACGCTTGCCCACAGCAGAATCCTGCGCAGTTGCTGCAGACAACAACCCAAACAAGATAAATATGCAAATACAGTAACGTACCATGATCATTGATTCTACCGCAAAATAAGACTTTTCAGAACGGGCAGGCCCGTATTTCACCCATTCAGCATACCCTTTCACCAAGTGGTACCCCGCCGGCTAAAGAAGACCCTTTATTTTCATGGGGCAATCTAAAATCAAACATCATGAAAACGACACTATTCGCCAGCGCACTGCTGGTATCGGGCTTCCTGATATGGAAATATAATACCGGTCAGACGATCCCGGAAACAAAAAGCGTAACAGCCGCTCTGCCACCAGCTATCGTTACCGCTCCTTCCGCCGCCGACAATACCCGTATACAAGTAGCCTTGCTGCTGGACACCTCTAACAGCATGGATGGCCTGATAGACCAGGCAAAATCGAGGCTCTGGAATATTATCAATACCCTCACCACCCTGAAATACAAAGGAAAAACACCCCTAATAGAAATCGCGCTCTATGAGTATGGCAACGACGGTCTCTCCCGCTCGAATGATTATATCCGGCAGGTAACCCCGCTGACCACCGACCTCGATCTTATCTCCGAAAAACTATTCGCCCTTCACACCAATGGCGGATCAGAATACTGCGGCGCGGTGATCGCATCCGCCGTAAAAGCGCTGGAATGGGGAAAAGATGAAGCCGATATGAAGCTCATTTATATTGCAGGCAACGAGCCTTTCAACCAGGGACAGATAAGCTACAAAACAGCCGCCGGGCAGGCCATCAGCAAAAACATTTTCATTAATACCATCTACTGCGGCGATAAACAGGAAGGAATAGCCACCCATTGGAAAGACGGCGCCGACAAAGGTGAAGGCCAATATTTCAATATCGATTCAGATAGAAAGGTAGTTTTTATTGAAACCCCTTATGATAAAAACATTGAAGCCTGCAATGAACGGATCAACAAAACCTATATCGCATATGGCGCTTCCGGTGAGCTAAGGAAAAGCAACCAGGTAATGCAGGATAAAAATGCCAGATCTCTTTCTTCCGCCAACTCTGTAGAACGATTTGTAAGTAAATCAAAAGCTGTTTATAAAAACGACAACTGGGATCTTGTAGACCGTGTGAAACAAGATCCCAACGTATTAAAAGGCATCAGCAAAAGCGAGTTACCCAAAGAGCTGAAAGAAAAAAGCCTGGCAGAGCTGACAACACTGGTGGCAGAGAAAAGCAAAGAGAGGGAAAGCATTCAAAAAGAAATCGCCGTGCTGGGCAAGCAACGGCAGAAATATATTGATGAGGCGTTAAAGAAAACTGATAAAATGGACGACCTGGGCGCTGCCATCAACCAGTCTGTTATCCAGGTGGCTAACGCAAAAGGATATACCGCAGAAAAATAATTGAAATATGGATTGTTTTGGAGAACCATTTAACGGGTGCGTCCACGTCTTGCAGTAAGCAGGCGAACGTACCCCATCATTGCAGCAAATAAAACAAGACAGAAAAACGTACACACCGCCACCGCCCATACCGGCATATCCGGACGGAGTCCCATGAAATACTGCACTACCGCGTATCCCATGCCTCCTAACATAAACAGCATGGCTAAAGGTAAAATGAAATATAGCAATATGGTCATCCCGAAATTAAAGTAGGCTGCCATTTGCCATCCCATTGCATAGATGATACCAGCTATCGAAAAATACCCTATCACCAGCAACATCACCGCTGCTCCACTCATTAACAGATACTTGCTTCCGGAAAACTCCCCTGCGGCCGACATACCGGGTTTGTAACCTACGATAATGATCTCCCCTATCTCCGGCTTACCGGAGGAGGATACATCTGTTTCCATTTCTACGGGCGTTCCGTCTTCCGTTGTGAAAGCAACGGTGGAGCGATACATGATCGTATTTCTATTTTTGCTGTCTTTCGATACGTAAGAGGAAACGCTGACCACCTTCGCTTTGTACCGCGGCAGCGTAAAAGCGTTCACCACAAAGCCGCCCAACGCCCCTGCAAGCACGGAAGAGAAACTAAGCAGGCAAAACACCACCAGTGAAACATAACCAATGCCCATGCAACCAGGCTTGCTGCCGGGGTTATTCCGTTTTAATATTTTAACTGCTACCAGTACAGATAATACTACAAATGCAATGGCTGTCCAGCCGTAGCCTGTTATACGCAGTAAGATGATCAACATAGATTCCGGGTTCCGGTAAACACCCATTTTGGGGGTATGCAATAATTTTTACAGCTTGTAATATAGGAATTTAAGATAGACTATTGCAGGTGTTCCAACGCAAATTTAAAAATAGCGTCTCTCCCGTTACTCTCATCATCCAGGCTATTGGATATCAAATAATCCGGGGTAACCCCGTCTTCTATGTTTGCTCCGGCAACAGAAACAGCCATAGAAGCAGAATACTTCAACACCCAGCCATTGGGCAGCTCATAATCAAATGGGGTACCGCCTCCACCACCTGTTTGGTCTCCTATTACCACTACGTTTGGCAATTCCGACATATACAGCACGAAATCATTACAGGAACTGAAACATCTTCTGTTTGTTAATACCAGGACCCGTTTGCCCGCCAGCATATTATTCCGGGGAGAGAGATATTTCGCCTCCGGCGGATAGAAGTCATCATGCCCGGGCCCGCGCTTATAGATATCATACTTCAGCAATATCTTCTCCGGGATAAGCTTTTCAACGATCCTGTCAACTTTTAGAGAGCCGCCACCGCTGTTATCTCTTACATCAATGATCAACCCCTGAACATTCGCTAATTTCTCAAACACCCTGTCGATATCCGGCAATGTTAATCCTTCGCCAAAGGAAGGAATGTGTAAATATCCATACTGATTCATAAAAGTATAGGCCAATATGCCCTGGTAGCTGACAACCGGGAGGTATTTTTCTTTCAACAGGTCGAAACTAAAATTATGAGGATATGAATTATAGTAGCCATTATAAGTATACTTCTGCTCACCGTTAATAAGGGCCACATGGCCATCCGTCAACTGATCGAGCATAGCGGTGCAGATATCGAACAGTTCCGGGGTACTGGTCTTGTCAGATACCATTGGCCGGTATTTCCGGTATACTTCTCTCCAATCTATCTTCTTATAACTGAACAGCGCATACTTTGTATCCAAAGTACTCCAAAGGCTTTCAAAGACAGCAACAGGGTGCTGTTTCTCTTCTTTTATAACCGATTTCTCACAGGAAATGATGAAAATCATCGTCATCATTAATATACGAACAACAACGTTTCTCATAGTAAAAAAAAGTAGTTGACGGTTAAACTATGGATAGCCGATTGTACCTGGTTTGCTTCTTTGATCCGGTAATATTCCCATTGATAGTGCAAAGACAAGCCGCTGTTTTCGCGGACCTTTATCTTTGCGCCTGTATTCCATTGAAACCTGCTAAGCTCATTCCGGCCTGCCAGGTTAATGTTTTTAGTAACCGTTTGGAGGGAGGGCGAATGTAAACCGGCCTGCCCTCCGTAGGCCAAATAGGATGTAGAAAGCGCAGATACAACAGGATAAAAAACGCCGGTGTTTACTTCCCAGTTCTTCTCCGTTTGTTTGCCGTGCCACGTAAATGCATATTTAAATTTAAAAGCGGGGCCAATAGAGCTGATAAATTCATAATAATCGCGGTTGTTCACATACTGCAAATGTTCCCGGAGGTTAAGATAACTATCCAGCGCAGCGCCCAGTTCACACCGTATCTTGTCTGTTTTCTTTACTGCAAACAGCAAACTGTAATCCAATCCAAAAAACTTTGATCGCATGCCGCCGGCGCCATTCTTTCCATGTAACCTTCCAAACGCCCCACGGGCGCCTACTTCATGTAATATGACAGGGCCCGTACTCAAAAAACGGGCTGCTATACCGGGGGCGGTTCCCTGGTAAACAAGGGCAGACATTCCCGCGTCCTTTACCGTATGCCTTGATAAAAACACGCCCGTTGAAACCATTTGCTGTGCCCCGCTGCGATGGCAGCATACTACCATAAAAAGGAAAAAGCAAAAACTGCTTTTACGGTTCAATATGTTTAAATATCTTTTAATTGGCTTAGTATTTAATACTTACAGGATAAAAATTTGTCCAGTTCTGCATCCAGTTTTCTGTTCCGAAAGCCCCTACATACGTCACTTTCTTAAAAAATCCCTGGAAGGGTTCCCCGCTGAAATCCGCGCCGGACAAGGCTGGCGCGCCGGCCGCCGGCAATAGCCCGGGAAGCGAAAAATTGAAAGGGTTGGTAAGGTTTATTTCTTCCGGCTTAACATACATCTTGTTGTGATGATTTACTGCGTAATCAGTAACACCAGCTGCATCTATTGAATATACGGCTCCGGGATCTACGGTAAAAGCATCTGCTGAAATATTACTGTGTACCAGGTTGGTAGAAAATTCTGTTGTGCCATCAATTAAACGTTGTGCAGCTATATCATCGCTGAATTTAATTCCGCCCTTTGGCATGCCCATCAAAATAGAATTTCTCAGTACAAAAGCGCCGCCATAACTTACATTTAAGGCCGCGTTCCAGGGTAAAGCGCTATTATAGCCAGGGTTGCTATAGGGCCCCACAGTGGTAACATTCGACAATACCGGGCGTGTATCCGGCGCTACCGGGTATCCTTTAATATCGTTCAGTACCAATAACGCATCACAGGTACTTATAAAAGCGCCCGGAGCAGCAAAGTAAGGGTGTTTGTAACTAACGATAAACTGCTGCATACCGGTATAGCCATTTGAGTAAACAAATCCCGCCACCCTGTTATTAAAAGCCACCAGGTTCTTTGCATTAACCGTTCCGCCAAAGAAGCCAAACCCCGAAGTTTGCGTATAGCTTGCCTGTACATTTTCAATAATGGTACCGGCCCCAACGCCGATACAGGCCAGTCCGTAGGATTCGGCTGATCCAACTCCCGCAAATTCGATACGCACGTATTTGAGCACACCGGAATTATCCCTGGGGTCAGTTCCGCCACCGGCAGGCAAAAGCGCTCCCAATCCGGTCAGGGTCATCTCTGTAGCTGCGCCGCCGGTATTTTCATCATAGGCGCTAACCGGGGCTTTGCCAAAAATATATAGTCCTCCCCAGTCGCCATGCTGCTGGAACCCGGCGGGTGTACCGGAAGTAAATACAATAGGCTTCTCTGCAGTGCCTTCGGCCATAATTTTGGCGCCTCTTTCTATCGCAATGTAACCGGACCTCCCGGTACCATCTGCTGTACTCTTGCTCTTAATAACCGTGCCCGGCTCAATAGTCAACACGGCATTATCCGTTACGTTCACGGATATGCCAAAGGTATAAACGGTATCGCTTTTAAGTGTGCGGTTCGCGCTTATTCTTTCCGGTAAGGCTACTACCGGTTTGGTATTCTCTAATTTTTTATCATCCTTTTTACATGACAACAAACAAATGGATAGAAAGGCATTGAGCATCGGCAGGCAATAGTTTCTGTTCATCTGGCTTTATATTATTTTGACGATAGTATATTACGAAGGTGAGACCGGCAATATATGCCAATCTCACCATCATTAAATGTTATGAAAATCGATTAGAATCTTGTCCATCCGGTAGTACCTGATCTTACAGTTGCCCAGTTTGCACCACCTGCAACGGGGAATGCACCACGGTAAGCAACAGCGCTAAATCCGGTTGAGAATTTACCACCGGTGAAATCGGCACCTGTAGCAGGAGCAGCACCAGAAGTAATAAAGAACTGAGTTGAGTTAACGCTGCTCAGGTTAAACGGATTAACCAGGCCGGCGCCACTTGCAGCAGCCAGCTCAACATTCGCATTGGTAGCGTTTGTCAGGAAAGCTTTCAAAGTTGCATCTGTATAAGAAGTGGTTCCTGCAGCAACAGCAAATGCTTTTCCGGCAGTATTTGAATGAACGAAGTTCTTTCTGAATTCTGATGTACCGTTGGTCAGAGAATCAGCAGTAACATTTCCATCAATTAACAAACCGGCAGCAGGGAAGCCCAGGAAAATAGAGTTACGAACTGCCAGCGCCGTATTTCTGCGGAAATGCGCTCCTGCCTGGAATGATCCGGGAGCACCAGTTGCAGGAAGATTAGGATTAGAATCCGCAACACCGTTATTACCCAATACTGTTAAGTTGGAAATGATCGGACGGGTGCGCGGTACGTTAGTAGCAACACCGGTATTGTCATTATCACATTCGATACCATTAGACTTAGACTGGTCATTAACCTGGGGATCGCGTAAAGAAACCAGGAATTGTAATTTACCCTGATAACCGAAATCAAAGTCGAAATCGTCATCAATAGCGCGATAAGAGATCAGGTGAGTGGGGTTTACTCTACCACCAAAAAACTCAAATGAATCATCTCCGCTAAAGCTCACCTGTACATGGTTTACCACTGTACCGGAACCAACGCCGCCAAATGTGATACCGTTTACTTCATTATTGCTTCCGAGTGCACCCTGAAAAACACCACCTGCATACTCAATACGGGTATAAGTGATGCTACCGCTGTTATCAGCAGGAAGTGTACCACCGTACTGAGAGTCTGAAGTATTAGGAATACCTTCGATGAAAGTAGTAACCGGCTTGTTGGTTGGCGCCTGGCCAAGAATAATGATACCACCCCAATCGCCATGTGCTTGCCCAGTTGTTTTAATGGATGTAAAAATAACCGGGTTGTTCAAGGTACCGTTTGAGTTCAATTTACCGCCTTTAGCCACTAACAGTACGCCTTTTTGTCCTGCAACATCAAAACCTCTGATGGTAGTTCCAGCAGGGATATTCAGTATCGCTCCGCTTTTTACAGTTACCAGACCTTTTAAAATGTAAGTTTTAGTTGCGAGCAAATTAACAGTACCAACAACATTTCCTTTAAGGGTGTCAACAGCGGGGTTAGGGCCGGGTACGATGTCGCGTTCAACGTTTCCGTCTTTCTTACACGCTGCAAAAGATGCTGTCAGGGCTGCGATAGTTAACAGTTTACTGATCGTTTTCATTTTTGTTAAAATTTTTTAATGATAAAGATGGGTTTCATAAAATGGACATCAGCGCCTTTATAAAGGGTTAAGACAAGGCATGCCCACCGGCAACTATACTTAGTAATTGCCGTTGTCAGCAGTACAAAAATCAATTACAGTTTTACCAGGTTGTGCGCGCACACATCAAAAAACCGTTCTCTTTCTTCGTCCTACTTTTTAAAATTGTAAGAAATTGTGAATGTGTAATTACTAAATGATTTCCGTGAAAAAGTTGTTCCGTCAAAAGTGTTTCCTGAATATTTGCCGTTTAAATCGAAATCCTGGTATTGTATGTACCTGTCGTTGAGCAGATTTGCTGCGTTCAACCTAAGTTCCAATCGTTGTTTCAATAGCTTCTGCGAAAGTTGTAAATCCAGCTGGTTACGAGGGTTTTCATATATATCAGGATAGGCCCCGATTTCAGACCTGTCTTCAGCCGTGGTTCCAACAACAACAATGCGCCGGCCGGTACGATTAATTGCTGCTGAAAAGCTGAAAGTATTTTTAAATGCGTTAACAAGAAGTCCTGCATTGATCAGATAGGGCGATTGTCCCATCAATGGCCTCTCCCGCAATTTCTGTGTAACCTCTAATCCTGAAGCCGCGGTTTCACCCATTATTTTGGAATGTATCCGGGAATAGTTACCAAAAATGATAATGTTGCGGAGCCATTCAGGGCCTGTTCCGAAATACAGGCTTTTACGCAACTCAAACTCAAGTCCCCACACCAATGCCTCATCCACATTTCTATAAGTGCGTACAAACTTGGTGGTGGAGGTGGTTGCCTGTGTGGTTAGTTCCACCGGATCATGTAAATTCTTTTTGAAAATGGACGCTGATATAATCTCGGCAGCAGAAGGAAACCACTCCACCCTAAAGTCGAGGTTCTGGATGGTTCCCCTGTTAAGCTCCGGGTTGCCAATAGTCATATATCCACTTACAAAATCAAAGTAGTTGTAGGGGCTTATTTCCCTGAATTCGGGCCGGGTCAACGTTTTTGAATAGGCGGCCCGCACGTTCATGGATATAACCGGGCTGTAAATGATCGTCGCCGAGGGCAATACATCTGTATTATAACGGATATAATCTATCGGCGTCTGGTCATCTCCTGTTCCACCGCTTCCGGGTAACTTACGGTTTAGCTCCTTGCTGGTACTCAGGCTCATGGCATAAAATTCCACCCTTGCCCCATAGATCAGTTTAAGATTATCAAGCAGCTGGCTCTCTACGTTTACAAAAGCGGATGCCAGGTTAGCCCCGCCGGTGTACTGGTTTGCAGGCAACTCATAGTTTACTACCACCAACCCGCCGGGCCTGAAGTTTTCAGGGCTGAGTATTTTATCAATTGGCTGTCCGAAATTGACGGCGGAATCACTTGGAAACCCTTGTGTGTCATTACCGGTGGTTAACCCACGTGCTGCATCAAAATATCCAAGATTATAAGTGATATATTCCCTCTTCCGGAATTGCGTAAAAGCGCCTGCTTTAATAATCTGCGGTTGTCCTGCCACCTTAAATGGCGTAGAAATAGCAAAATTAATATTGTAAGCGTCTTCCTTTAAATCGGAATATAGTCTACTTGAATTTTCAACAGAACCGAATTCGGGTTCAAAATAATTATGATCCTTATATCTTACGGTATCCGACCTGTATAAATTCACGTAACCTGAACGTACCTGGTTGGGCTCATACTTCCTGATCTTATTATAGGAAACATTCCAGGTAAATGTAACAGGCGCTTCTACCCCCAGCCGGTGCTCCCCCTGGAGTTGCGCGCCCAGTAAGGTTTTCTGGGTGGGGTGCATATCCACCAACCTGCTGTCTACAATATCGCCAAGTCCCTCGCCCAATGTTTTTTCACCAATTTTGATAGTTGTTACCGTTTCAAAGTCCTGGTTGAACATGCTCTTAACACCTATTTTATTTTTTCCGAACTGGTAGGTGATATTCAGCAAAGCTCCTGTATTTACAAGATAACGATAGGCTTGTTCGTTAAAATAGGAGCGCAGAAATTGTACAGTATCCCCAGGGCCTGCAGTGCCCTGATATTTCTTATACCGTGCAATATCATACCGTTCCACCTGGTCAATGGTTTGATCCTTACGATAATTTGCCAGTGCCACAATGCCCAACTTAGTGTCGTTTTTGAAGTGAATGGTCTTGCCATAGCCAATCTGCACCTGCTGTATGGGTTCTGCTTTTCCGCTGCTTACCGGCTCCCATCCTTTGCTCAGCGCATTGCTGATCCTGAATCTTTCCTCCGGATAAAGCTGGTTCAATTCACTGGCTTTTAGTTTAAATTCGTCCGGTACTGCACGTTTTCCATCATCAAAGCCTATCCAATCATTTTTCCCGTTACGGTCTTTAAAAAAAGCTTTCCCTGTTTGCCCGTCATAAAACCCGGTTCCGAGCGAGAGCGTAATAAAATCCTTGTCCGGAAAGTCTTTCGTATTCACCTGTACCACGCCGCCGGCAAACTCTCCCGGCAGATCTGCCGTAGCTGTTTTTGTTACCACAATGCTTTCAACAGCGAGTGCAGGAATCAGGTCCAGGCTGAAAGTACGCCTGTCTGGTTCGGTACTGGGAAGCAGGCCTCCGTTTAACAGTGTATAATTATAACGATCTGCCAATCCTCTTACCACTGCGTATTTCCCGTCGAGTACACTTACCCCTGTCACACGTTTAATAGCGTCTCCTGCGTTCCTGTCGGGCGTCCGGCGGATCAGCTCTGCCGAGATCCCATCTGTAATAGCCGTGCTTCTTTTCTGAAGGGCATACAAGGCGGATTGCGATTCGCGGCGATACGAACTGGTGATCACCACATCTTTCAACCGTTGCGACGCCTGTTGTAAAAGAATATCTAACGAAGTGGTTTCATTTTCCTTCACCACAACATCTGTGATCACTTTTGTCTGGTAACCCATGTACCTGAACTCCAGCTTATATTGTCCGGGGGGTAGTTTGAGCACATAGTTCCCCTGGATATCTGTGCCGTAAGAGGAACCGCCGGAAGCTATAATGGTTACACCAGGGATAGCTTCACCGGTTTTTCCATCTCTTACCTTACCTGTTACACGTCCCGGATCCGCCCGTTGATTGCGTTTATTGTTATCTAAGTTGATAAGAATATTATGATTAACAACCTGGTAAGAGAAATCTGTTTTCTCCAGCATCCTGTTCAATATGATATCAAGCGGCGTATCCCTGAATGACATTTTGGGAATACGGGTTTCTTTGAAAAGGTCTTTATTATAAGCAAAATATAAACCTGTTAATGCTTTCAGTTTCTCAATGCCGGTCGCTAGTTTTTGGTTCTCAAAATGAACCGTCAGTTTGGTGTCGGAAAGTTTCTGCGCCCTCACATCTGCTGCGCCAACCAGGAAGCCGGCATTAAGGATGTAAAGGAGGCACAGTACCGAAATGCGTAAAAATCGCTCTAAAGATGCTACAGTTATTCTCATTCGTTTTAACAGGATTACACCGGGTTTATTAATACATTACAATTGTCTTGTCAGTAATCGAAAACTTAGTTTGATTAATGGAGCTCAGGAGTTTCATCACATCTTCAATGCGGTCTGTTTTTTTGATGGTTGCCGAAAAATGAAGATGGCTTAAATCCCGTTTACCTGTTTTCAACACATAGTTATAGTTATTAAAAAGAATAGCCTTGAGGCTTTCAAAGTCGACATAATCGAGCATAATAGCGCCCGACCGCCAAGAGCTTACCGCGCTTCCATCCCTGGTGGTTTTTATGGATTTATTCAACAGCAGCTTATACTGGATCTCTTCATTGGGGGTTAAAAATCCAATCACTTCTTTTCCACGGTTTACGCCCACCTTACCGGTAGCCACAGATATTTTCACGCATTTAGAGAAATTATAAGCGTCGATATTAAAGGAGGTTCCCAGTACCTGGGTGCTCAAACCCTTGCTGTGTACAATAAACGGCCGGTTTGTTTCATGTGCCACATCAAAAAAAGCCTCGCCTTCCAACAGCGTCACCTCTCTTGTTTTATCCGAAAACTGCTTTGGATAACTAAACTTAGTGGCGGCATTCAACCATATTTTGGTACCGTCCGACAGCTCCACCAATTTCATTTTGCCTTCAGCCACCTCAATTATATTCATTGCAGCTGTATCTATAACAGCAGATAATTGTTGTTTATTAGCAGACCTGGTAACAAAAAAAGTAAGTCCCGCGGAAATCAAAACAAAACTTACTGCAGCCGCTATTTTTATCTTGTTGCCAATCTTTCTTACCGGTATTTTTTGCGGCTGCGATTTTAATTGATGATGAATACCTTTTAAAATAGCACGATGCGCATCTTCCTCTTCCTTTTTAGTAGAAAATGCCGGTGGAGTATGATGGTTGCCATCATAGGATGAATACCATGCCTCTACCTGCTCGCTTTCGGCTGGCGATAGTGTACCATCCAAATACTGACCTAGCAGCTCCCTGATTTTTTTTTCGTTTAGATCCACAAGTTTTCCTTTATGCTATATACTTCTCTCCAAACGGGAAGAAGTACCATAAGGCATGAGGGAGATAACAATTCCTTAATGTTAGGGGACTAGAGAATATTAGCGTTTTCGAGTGATTCCCTCAATCTCTTCAGGGCCATAGAGATTTGGTTTTTAACAGTTTGGGAAGATATGGAGAGCTGTTTGGCAATCTCATCATTGGGGAGATAGTGTTTCCTGCTCAGCAGGAAAACCTCTTTCATTTTCACCGGTAAATTATCGATCTCATTATTCAGGAACGCTTCAAGTTCTTTGGCGTGGAGGGGATCATACTGGCCGCTTTCCTTTATGAAATCCATCTCGCTGATATCGGTTAACGATATATGTGAATTGCTTTTGTTCTTATAAATGGCATCTATCACCTTATACTTTAGTGATTTAAACAAGTATGGTCTGAGTGATAAATTTTCGTCGATGTTCCCTGCATTGTTCCAAATAGAGATAAAAATATCCTGGATAATGTCCTGCACATCATCTTTGGAAAGTAATCTTTTATAAGCGGCATCATAAAGTTCTTTACAATAACGAGAATATAACTCATTAAATGCAAGGATATTTTGGTTTTTGAGTAGCGAGATTAGGGTCTTTTCAGAAAACGTTCTCACATTTTTCTATATTTAGAGGATGTATGCAAACATAATGCGGAGGGGTTATGTTGAAATGAAAGTAATATTAAAATAATGTTAACAATACTCGTATTCCGGACACAGCACGAGCTTTTATGATTCCATGAATACTAATAAAACGGGCCTTTTCATCTCCCTGTTCTAAAACTATAAATCCATCTTTGTTCTGGATACCCAATCCGGCGCATCTTTCATGCCCTGCCGCAACAATAAATTCAATTGCGCAGTATGATGCTGCACATGGCGCATATTATAAATTAGTATTTCAAGTATACTGTAATCTTTATACTCGCTAACAAAACGCTTCGTTAGAAGATCTTCAGCAGTTAGCCTGGTCAGCAGATCCCGTAACTTCTCACGCCCAAACCGGAGATACGTCAGCAATGTTGCTTTATCATATACGCGTTCCGGCATGCCGGTGCCAAATTCAGATAACGTAAACGGCGCCGGTGGTAAAAAGTCCTTTTCCATTGGGGTTTCATCAGACAAATAATAATCCAGGAAAAATAAAGTGTGATACCCCGTATACCAAAAATGAGCGTCGGTATCCCATAGCTCATCCGGACAAAACGCTAAGGCATTTTCAAGCATGTCTATTGCAGCCCCGAACTGTTGCCATAATACTGTTTTCAAAGATGAATCCATAAAAGTTCTCTTTAAAGATTGCCAGTAAAAAATTATCTGACTTCTCTTATCTTATTCCCCTTAATGGGCGAATAATCTGTTTTTGAAACGCCATTTACTTCCAATTACTATCAAACTGGCCATCATTGTAATATTTTTCAAATTTTGCTGATGTATACCTGCTCTCAGCGCTTTCTGTCTGAGAAAAAGCAGTGGTAAGAGTTAAGGACAACAGAATTGTTAGAATAGATTTCAGGTTCATTTTTTCAGCGTTTAGGCTTATTAGTTGCTGAAAGTATTCAAAATAATTGTGAAGATGCCAATCGCGGCCCTACACCGTTTGGGTTCTATATTGATTCCTGTACTCCACCGGCGTGGAGCCGGTAATTCTCTTAAATACTGTTCTGAAGGTTTTTAAGTCGTTATACCCTACGCTATACGTAATAGCCGCAATATTCGTTTCACCGGCTTCAAACGCCTTTTTCGCTGCTTCTACTTTTATTCTCTGGATAAATTCTATCGGGCTCAATGACGTAGCGCTTTTAAACCGGCGGATAAAATTCCGTTTACTCATATTTACCTGCCTGGCGATTTGCTCCACTGAAATATCAGATTCAAACTTCTTCTCGATATAACTTTGCGCCTGATGAATTTCATCATCATTGTGCTGGCGACGCCCTGAAAAAACAGTGAAGATACTTTGCGAGGTTCGTCCATAATCCAGGGCATAGAATTTACTTAATTCCACCGAAATCTCTTTGCCGCAGTTCTTCTCTATAAAATATAACAAGGCATTTAATGATGAAAATCCACCGCCGCCGGTAATAATTGCTTTTGAATGGGTAACAACATGGTCGGCTTTAAAATCTATTAACGGATACCTTTGCTGCAAATCTTCTATGGCTCCCCAATGGGAGGTAGCCGGCATGCCATCCAGCAAGCCACATTCTGCCAGGAAATAAGCTCCTGTACAAAGACTGATGATTTCCGCTTTACTATTATATTTTTCCTTTATCCAGCCAAGCAGTTTTTTGTTTTTGGAGAGCAGAGAATTTATGTCTGTCAGATCCGTACCCATTGGCGGGATGATAACGATATCTGTATCAAATTCGTCTGATATGGTTTTACTGCAATAAAACTGTAGGGGCATATTTAACGCTGCATTCTTCAAACGGGTTCCGATCAGTTCTATCTGGAAAGGAACAGGCCCGCCTTTCTTTACGGCGGCTTCATTCGCGCTGGTCAACAGGGCTGTGGTGTTGGCTACCGCCGTTGGCAACACATCTTCATATATTATAATGGATATATGTTTCATAACTACGGGTGCATTACATAGTCAAATCTATATAAAAAAATGGCACAAAATACACCTTTCATTGTCACGTTAGCACAGTGACCAACTTCCGGCTCCGTCCTACTTTTACATCAAAACCAAAAAAAAAGTTATGAAAACAATATTCGACAACGCAACCAGGGCTGAATTGATCAGCAGGATTAATTTACTTACTAAAAATAATACCGCCCAATGGGGTAAAATGGATGTTTACCAAATGACGAAGCATTGTACAATATGGAACAATTGGGTGTTAGGAAAAAATCAATCCGCCTATACACAGGGGTTATTAGGATGGTTTTTTGGCAAAATGGCGCTGAAGGGCCTGGTAGGAAATGAAAGACCCATGAAAAGAAATATGCCTGCCGGATCTGTTTTTCTTACAAAGGAAAAGAATGGAGATGTAGAACTTCAAAAAAAAATCTGGATAGAACAGGTTGCTGAATATGGGCACTTCTCAAATCCGGACTTTATTCACGACTTCTTTGGCAAAATGAAAGTGGACGAAATTGGAATTCTTGCTTATAAACATTTTGACCATCATTTGCGCCAGTTCAATGTGTAGGGGTATAATGGTTCACCGGCGAAAGGAGACGATGGCGGTGTTCGTCCTGCTTTATGGCTCAAACATGCTTTGCAGTTACTCTAAAAAACCTATTTTTATACAATCAGCAGCAGAAAATCTATAAAAAACTGTAAAAACAAATGAAAGTCGCCATAAAAACACTATTAATAATTGTATTCTCCGTAACAATCCTGAACTGTTACGCTCAAAAAAACAGCCTGTTCAAACCCAAAGTAGTTTACAAATCTGATGATTTGATTGTAACCCAAATTTCAAAAAACTCATTCGAACACACTTCATTTTTACAAACGCAGGATTTTGGAAACGTTCCTTGTAACGGTCTGATTGTGAGCAATAGTAATGAAGCTGTTGTTTTCGATACTCCAACCAACGATAAAAGTTCAGAAGAGCTGATCAAGTGGATAAAAGAGACCCTTCATTGCAAAATAAATGCGATTATTCCTACTCATTTCCACGATGATTGTTTAGGTGGGCTAAAAGCATTTGATAACAATAACATTCCTTCCTATGCGTATTTCAAAACAATAGAACTTGCAAAAGAAAATAATTTTACTGTCCCCGAAAACAGTTTCAAAGATTCTCTGGTTCTTAAGGTGGGTAGTAAAAATATCATCGCAAAATTTTTCGGGGAAGGTCATACAAAAGATAATGTTGTAGGCTATTTCCCTGGCGAAAATATAATGTTTGGCGGGTGCTTAATAAAAGAACTCAATGCTAATAAAGGATATTTAGGAGATGCCAATGTTGCAGCCTGGTCAAATACCGTTGAAAAAGTTAAAAAGGAATATCCCAATGTAAAAATTGTTGTTCCCGGTCACGGAGAATACGGAACCAAAAAATTACTTGATTATACCATTAACCTGTTTAAGACTAAATAATAACATAGTACAGACAGAATGCGGGTCATGCAAATTACTGACCCACAAAACCGGCAGGCTCATTTAGATAAAGAAGGCGCCCAATTAATTATTCACCTTTTGTATGTATAATACAAATGTTTTTACATACATTTACGTAATTAATATCGAAGATGAAAGGTACAAACCTCGGAGAATTCGAAGAGCTGGTGCTACTCACCGTTGCAGCGTTGATAAACGAAGCATATAGCGTGGCGATATGTGACGAGCTTTCGGATCATACCGGCCGTTCCGTGAAACTTGGCGTAGTGCATGCGGTGCTCAACCGTCTCGAAGAGAAGGGACTGGTGAAAAGTGAGCTGGGTGAAGCAACGAAGGCCCGTGGCGGCAAACGCAAAAGGTTCTATCAGCTCACTATGCAGGGAAAGGCAGCATTGATTAATGCCAAATCGATGCGCGATCAGCTGTGGGCCAGGATACCGTCGCTTGTCTGGAAAAAAATGTAGCATGAAAGAACAACGGGAACACCATCCGCCCTCCTGGGCGCAGCGATTTGTAGAATGGTATTGTAGGCCCGGGCTTGTAGAGGACCTTACAGGGGATCTCAACGAATGCTTTGAGCGGAATGTACAATCCCTGGGGCCACGCCGTGCAAAGCTGATCTACATAATTGATGCCTTCAAGTTCTTCAGAAGTTATACGGTACGAAGATCAATATTTGTCAATCTTTTTATGAACCGGATCATGATCGGAAGCTACGTCAAAACATCAGGGCGCAACATCATGCGCAACAAGCTGTTCTCATTCATCAATATCCTGGGTCTTTCCATCAGTATGTCCGTTGGATTACTGTTGATCGCGTTTGTACTCGACCTGCGTTCCTATGACAGGTTCCACAAAAATGGCGAGAAGATCTATCGCATCACCAATGTATTGACCTCCAAAAGTGAAGATGGCGGCAAGTTTGCGTCCACATCCATAAAAACGGGAAGGCTCATCCGCGAGAAGGTAACCGGCATTGAAGAAGTGACCATTATGCGCAACGACTTTTCGGGCGATGCAAAGGTGGGCGACAATATTCTCCCCATCAAGGGTTTCTGGGCAGAGCCATCGTTTTTCAGGATCTTTACGTTTCCGATGGTGGAAGGCAACCCCGAAACGGCGCTGAAAGATCCGTATTCGATTGTTCTCACGGAGACGGCAGCAAAGAAGCTGTTCGGCAACCAGGCTGCGGTTGGCAAGGCAGTCAAAATCGATACACTCGTTTACCAGGTGACCGGTATCATGAAGGACGTTCCCTTCTTTTCGCACATCAGTTTCGAAGCGCTGGTGTCGTTGTCCACGGCTGAACAAATCAATAAAGGCGATAACCGTTTTGCCGCATGGACAAACATGTGGTCCAACTCCGTGTACATCCTGCCCTCGAAGAATGCCGACATGGCTGCAATCCGGTCGCAGCTCAATGCGCTGGCCAGAGAGGAAAACCTCGCCGAAGAAAATACTAAGATCCGGCTCGAACTGCTTCCTTTATATAACATTGTGGTTGGAGAGAGCCTCCGTCAATCTGAGGGCGGCCCTGGCTTCACCGGCCCTCACATGCCCCCTGTTGTGCTTTGGATACTTGGCGGACTGGCATTTGTTGTGATATTGTCCGCGTGTTTCAATTATACCAATCTTTCAATAGCGCGCGCTATGCGCCGCGTTAAGGAAATAGGTCTTCGCAAGGCTATCGGCGCCGGAAAGAGCCAGGTACAGCTGCAGTTCCTGGCCGAGGCGGTCATGATCTCCCTGGCAGCCCTTCTTCTTTCATTTCTCCTGTTCCTCATATTGCGGCCGCTGTTGATCAACATGGCTCCGGAGATGCAGCGCACGGTGAAGCTCCATCTCACGCCATTGATGGTTGCAGCCTTTATCGTCTTTTCTGTTGCCGTAGGTGTTATTGCCGGCTTCCTCCCTGCTATATTCTTTTCCAAAGTCAGCCCCATCAATGCGTTCGGAAATGTTTCACCGGTAAAAATGTTCAAACACCTGACACTCAGGCGCTCTTTGGTAGTAATTCAATACACCGTTACGCTGATCTTTATTACAACAACCGCGATTGGCTATGTTCAGTATAAGAACATACTTGCATTCGACCTGGGATTCAATACGGCAAACATTCTGAATATCAACATGCAGGATAATAAACCCGACGTTTTGCTTAAGGAACTCAGTGAGATGCCGGAAGTAACTGCACTGTCCCGGTCCCTGATTACCACCGGCGTAGGAAACGCCTGGGGCGGCAATATGAAGTACAAAGATTCGCGGGATTCTGTTCTGGTCATGACTAACCACATTGATGAAAACTATTTGCCGCTGCATGACTATAAACTTCTTGCCGGCGGAAATTTTATTGCCCGACCCGTTACAGCCCAGGCTGTTGGCGAGGTGATTGTTAACCAACAGGTTTTAAAACGATTCAACATAGGCGGCAACCACCCGGAGAAAGCAATCGGGGAACAGATCACATTGAATGGACGCAAAATGACCATTGTTGGCGTGATGCAAGACTTTCACTATGGTAAGGTGGAGAACCTCATCGGGCCGGTAGCATTCACGTTTTGGACACCCGATGACAGGGCCATCATCAGCGCCAAAATACAAAGCGCCGACATGCCGGCCACAGTAGCCAGGATCGAGTCCATATGGAAGAAGATCGATCGTGTCCATCCATTTATGGCTGAATTCTATGACAAAGCAATAGAAGATGCTTACAGCGAATTTTCCACTATGATCAAGATCATTGGCTTCCTTTCCTTTTTGGCCATTTCCATCGCATCAATGGGATTGTTCGGAATGGTGGTATTCACTACTGAAACAAGGCTAAAGGAGATCGGCATCCGAAAGGTGATGGGCGCCAGCGCCGGCAATCTTATATACTTACTGAGCCGCGGTTTTCTATTTCTGCTGTCTGTATCGGCACTCATTGCCCTACCGGTAACTTACTTCTTCTTCAAAATCGTTGTGCTCCGCAATTTCCCATATCATACACCCGTACAAATCCCCGAACTGTTCGTTGGCTTACTGGCGGTGCTGCTGATCGCGTTCATTATGATCGGGACGCAGACTTTGAAGGCCGCGAGGAGCAACCCGGTGGCCGTGCTAAAGAGTGAATAGGATATCCCTGAGTCAATTCCCGGTAATTTCTCTTCATTCACTTTGAAATACAAAGTACTTTCATTTACTTTACATTTCAAAGTTTTCCTCTTCATCATAAAAACAACGTCATGAAAACTTCAAGAAAAAAATTTGTTCTCCTCTTCCTCATTGCCGGGTTTGCCTTTCTTTTTCTATATAACGTAATTTTTCGCTCCGTCGTCCGGCTCATTCCTGAAAGCGGGGAGTCTTTTCTAAGCACTGAATCATTAACAGGATGGAAGCACATTGTATCCGCAATTCTATATCCTGTTAAAATTGTTTTGGTAGGCCCCATGCTTCCTCTTATCAATTTGCCGGATTCGCCACCTCCATTTTTGGTTATTGGGTTTGCTATTTACTGGACGATACTGGCCCTGGTAATTCATTATTTTATCGGCAAAATTAAGCGCTCACAACTAAAGGCATGATTTTTAGCAGGATCGGAAGTTGGTGCAATTATGTTAATTGTTAGTAATTGTATGTGTTGTAAACACCGGTATCTGTAGTACGGCATAGTTCGTGCATCGATAAAGCTTGCACCTACCACTTTCTTCCCCATTTGTAAATATTAATATACCTTAAACAAGTCAATTAAAAGAACGACGGAACTCCAGCGGCGAGAGGTTGGTCTTGGTTTTAAACAGTTTACTGAATGATTGCAGATGTTCAAAACCTAACTCGTAGGCGATTTCGCTGACGGAGAGATTAGTTGTCGATAGCTTCTCTTTAGCCAGCTCGATCAGCTTGTTGTGCAGATGCTGCTGGGTATTCTGACCGGTAAGGGATTTGAGTAAACCGCTTAGGTAACCTGGTGAAATGTTTAAGTTTTCAGCAATATACGTCACACTGGGCAGTCCTTTTAGGGCAAGGGCGCCGCTGTTAAAGTAACCAGCGAGCAGATCCTCCAGTTTGGTGAGTACCTCATGGCTGGCAATCTTGCGGGTAATGAACTGGCGCTGGTAGAATCTTTCTGAATAGGTCAGCAGGAGTTCCAGTTGGGCGATGATCACGTTCCCGCTAAACCGGTCAATATTGGCATGGTACTCCTGCTCAATATTCTGCGCAATGGTGGTGAGCATCGTTTCTTCTTTGTCAGATAAGTAAAGCGCTTCGTTAACAGCGTAATTAAAAAATTCGTATTGTCTGATGTTTTTAGCCAACGGGGTATTCCATAAAAAATCCGGATGGATCAGGATCATCCAGCCTTCGGGATGGTGCATTATGGCACTTTTTTCAAATTCCACCCCAAACACCTGTCCGGGAGACATAAAGAACAGCACGCCTTCATCAAAATCGCTGGCTTGCTGCCCATATTTGAATTTCGCGTTCTTTACCCTTTTCATGGAGATCGAATAAAAATCATAGATCAGGCTGAACGGGCTTTCAGCAAGCGGCCTGTTCAAATCATCCATATGGACCACGCTGATCAGCGGGTGTGCCGGGTTAGGCAGGCCTGCAGCCCGGTGATATTCGGTGATAGTGTGAAAACGGAAAATCTGCGGATTGTTCATCGTCAATTAAAGTTCGTTATTTTTTCTGGTAGACAGCAGCAAACTCCGGGGCAAAATCAGCGAGTTTGACCTTACCCATTTTCGGCCGGTTCTGGTGAAAGTTCTCCAGGGTCTTGCCACTGTGCATGGCGGCCTGCATTTCCACGAGGGTCCCGGCCAGCTTCTCCGGTATTTTAGCCATTTTCAAACCTTCCAGCATCTCCTTATCCGAAAGCAGCACCCACTTTAACCAGGGCGGCTTGCCCACCGCGGTGCCAATAACCCTGGCGGCCTCGTTACAGGTCATTTCCTCGCTGCCCACGTAACGGATAGTTTTCTCTTCAGGTAATACAACCAATTCCTCGGCAACGGCATCAGCGATGTCCTTTGGCGATACAAACACAATGCGATCCTCTCCTCCGCAATTTCCCATCAGCAGGCCGGTCTTGCCGGTTAGCAAGGCCCAAAGGCCGGAATAACGAAGCGTCAGGAATTTTGCGCCATCCGGCGCTGGTAGCCGGTCAGATCAGGCTCGGTAAAACTCAGAGGAATCATAGCATAAACTGCGTCTGCGTTTTTGAAAGTATTGGTTAAAAACCTGACATCGGAAATCGAACCAATGGCGGGTATCGCACCTAGGTTTTCGATAGCTGCTTTTTTTTGGGGGTCACTACTGATAACAGTCACCACATGTCCCTGTGCGATTAATTGTTCTGTCAGCGGCTTACTGATGTTTCCTAAGGAACCCGTTACAATAATTTTCATCGCTTCTTATTTGGTATAAACGCCGTTTTCAATATCAGTTAGCAAAGTAGCATGCGTTGGGCGCCAGTTCAGATGCTCCTGTGTCCATATGCTCGACGCCGGACAGTCGATCGCAGCCATATGTGAAAACCAGCCAAAATGTTCAGCGGCAGCTTCCGGCGCTACCGAAACTACCGGAAGATTCAGTTGTTTGCCTATGGCTTTGGCTATCGTTTGAACTGTAATGGCTTCTTCGGTTGAACCATGATAGCGGGCTCCCGGCTCAGCGTTCTCTAAAGCCAATCGGAACAAACGGGCAGCATCCTGCCGGTGTACAGCATTCCAGCGATTCTGGCCCTCGCCGATATAAGCGGACACCCCTTTTTCTTTAGCGATGTTAACCAGAATGGGTATGAAGCCATGCTTATCGTCGTCGCCATGCACCGATGGCGATAAACGGATGGTTGCTGCACGGACTCCCAGCGCGGCTACGGCATCTGCTGCCTGTTCAGAAGCCCGGGGCCAGCCCGGGTTGAATGGCGGGATTATATCTTCAGTAGCCAGTTTGCCCGGGGAGACCAGCGCTGTGCCGGAAGTAACGATAAAAGGACGGTTAGAACCGGCTAGTACTTCGCCGATGGTTTCGATGGCTGTTTTATCCACCTCGCATACTTCCTTGAATCGGCCAAAGTCATGGATAAACCCTGCATGGATCACGCCATCCGACTGAGTGACGCCGCTCCGAAGGCTTTCCAGGTCTTCAAGGTCGCCCCGATGAACCCCGGCGCCTGCTTTGATAAGTCTTTGGGCAGCTGCATCCGAGCGGGCCAACCCTAATACCTGGTGGCCGGCGGCTGTTAATTCCATCACAATGGCAGTGCCGATGAAGCCCGTGGCTCCTGTAACAAATATGCGCATGATTATTTTTCTTTTGCTGATACAAAGATCCGCTGCTTTTGTCAACCGGATTTATCCAAATCTGCGTTTGATTTAGCTAAAACCGTAAAAAAAAACAATCATCCTCAATTACAGGAAAAGGGCGCCTCTTACGAGCCACCCTTTTTCAAATCAGCATATAATTATTTCCGGATACTATTGCTTACCGGCCCGGATCATATCCAATGTATATTGGATCTCCGGATCTTTGCCAGCACGGATATATTGCTGAAAGCTTTCAAAGGTTAACTCTTTGTCGGGGCGACAACCTCGTCCGTTATCCTGCTTAGCTTTCATAAAATACACTTCGCTCATCGGAATGGTTAACTTACTTTTCGTTTTAGGCAGTTTATAGGTATTGAACCATGCCGCTGTAGTAGATGCTTCACCGCTACCGGTTTCGGCGCCTACCAACACACCACGTTTGTTATTCTTAACCAGTGCAGCAAAGTAGGTGGCCGCGCTTACCGTACCGCCGCTGATCAGCACATACACGTTACCTTTAAAGTTATTCTTATCCGGCGGATAGTTGGAAATGGAACCTTCCGTCAGGCGCGCATTACCATAGTAGAACCCTGCCGCGCTGTCGTAATCGAACCGTTGTTTCAGGAAGTTCTCGGTCTGCTTTACTTCTTCCTCCCCCATCTTGGTTCCATAACCATTCAACAGGTTTTCGGGATCATGCATCTGTATGTTCTTTGTCCGGTAATTGAATACATTATCGAACGGACGTAATGCCACAAAGGAATACAGCAGGGCAGACATATTCGGGTTACCTCCTCCGTTCGACCGGATATCTATAATGACGTTGTTGATATTACGCTTCTTTACTTCCGCGAAAAAATCGTTCAGCTCCTTATACATGGCATTTTCCTGCAGCATAAATGTAAGAACGGTCAGGATGGCCGTAGATTCCTTATCCTGGTATTCCTTCGTTACATAAGCACGCTTCAGGAAAGTATTAAAGGGCAGCTCTCCCAGGCTCCGGTTATGGTAACCGGTTTTAGCGTCTACAGCTTTCAGCTGTATGGTAGTGGAATTTTTAGCGTCCTGCTCTTTGTATACTACTTCATAGTTGGTGGCTTCCGGAAAAATGAGGCTGATAAACAAACTAAGACTTGTTCCGGTGCGATCGGCGCCTGTTCTGATAAATCCATCGCTATAAGTAGCGTAGCCGATTTCGCTCAGCAGCTTTGCCGCAGGCATTTTATTAATACTCAGTATCTCTGCACCGAAAGGAATGGTTTCTCCTTTCGCATTAACAATGATCCTGTCTTTAAAAGTGGTGGTAGCCAGCGGAAAGTGATTCATACCATAAAATACGTCCACCACACGCTCCTCATCATAATCCATTTTCAGATGCACATCATTGAATAACTGTACGGGAGAATACCGCAAACTGCTTAATATCGACGGATCTTTATCCAGCCGGTTCATCAGGGAATCCATTTTACGATTAAACGTAACGGTGTCCGTGAACTTATAAGGATTTGGATGTTGTTTCTTCAACAACTCAACGGCGTATTTAAAATCATCTTTCAAATCCTGCCTGGTAAATCCGGTAAAAGGTTGTACCTGGGCCATAACAGATGTGGAGAGCAGGGACATAAGTATCCCTGAGGCAAAAATTTGCTTCATGCTATTGTGATTTTTTAAAATAGTGATATGTTCAGGTGAGCGTTTCTCCCAGGCTACATTTTATTGATAAGCGCAATGATTCCCTCGTTTTCGATAATCATCATACCCTGCCGGTCTTCGGTAATCCCTTCGTGTAAAGTGTAGGTGTACCTGGGCACATTTCCTTCCAGTACAGTAGGCATAAACCGAAACTGCACATTGGACAGGTCTTCCAGCGCTTCTCCCACTTCGATGATATGAGTGGATACGATAAACAGGCAATTGTTGTATTCGGAGAACCCTCTCGTAACGGCCAGGGTACCATCAAAGGCATCTTTTACGTTGGTGCCCTTAAACAATTCATCGAACATCAGCAGCAGGTGTTCGCCGGTGGCTGCGGCCAGCGCAGCATCCTTCACCCTTACTACTTCCGCGTAAAAATGACTGTACCCCATTGCTATGTTGTCGGCCACGTTGATGCTGGAGAAGATGCCTTCGCGTACCGAAAACACCATTTCGGAAGCGGCTACCGGGAAACCGATATGCGCCATGTACATACCGATGCCGATAGATTTCATCCAGGTAGACTTACCCGCCATATTGGCTCCGGTAAGGAACAGGACATTACTGCCCTCCATCATTTGTATATCGTTGCCTACCGCTTTTGAAATACAGGGATGCCTGAGCCCCCGGGCATGGAACAGGTTTTCGGTTTTTTCCACTGCCGTTGCGTAACAAAAATGCCGCTCCCGCGATACATTGCTGACTGCGATGTATACATCTGTTTCCGCAATGAACTGCAGCACGTCCTTCATAGCTTCGTTGTGCCGGTTGCGCAGCAGGAAATCATACTCGGATACCGTTCCCGTTGACATCGACTTGTAGATGTCGCTGTCCAGGATTCTGCGGATGTCTTTCTGCTGCATGATGGCCAGTAAGGCTTTTACACGGTCCTGCAAAGGACTGTTTTCCCGTTTCAGTAACTCCAGCAGTCCAAAACACTTTTTCAGCGTTACGATCGTTGCCTGCAACTGCAGCAGCGTGTTTTTGAAACGGCCGTCTTTCGTGAGGCCCGCCAGTAACTTTTGCAGTTGTATGTCCACCGTCACCGCCCATTGCGATTTTCCTGCCGTAGTATCAATATATTCCCGCATCAGGGCAACCTGGTCGGCCTCAAAAGGAAATGTGACACCTTTCTCTTCAAAAAACTCAAAAATCGCTACCCGCCGGTTGATAGCGTTGGCATCATTCAGCGGATGTGAAAACATCTCATCCATCAGCTTCTCGCCGATCCTTGTTTTCACTTTATTGAATAAAAAGTATACTGACCCCTGACGGAATTTCCCCATTAGGTTCAGCTCCCCTATCGATTGGCGATCTATTTTAAAACTCATAATTGCTTATTTAATTTTTTTTCGCCTTTGTTTCCGCGCTTAAGAATGTCCAGTATACCTTCGTTATTAATAATAATCATTCCATGCTTATCATTGGTAACGCCTTCCTGCAGGGTATACGTGTATTCAGGTACAGTCCCTTTCATCACGGTGGGAAGAAAATAAAACGCGGCGCTTTCCTTTTTCCGCAACTCGTCTGCCGCTTCTATAATATGGGAAGAGATGATGAACTTACTGTCTTTCCGGTTGGTAAACGCATTACAAACAGCCAGGGTTCCTTCCAGCGCATCCTTCACATTCGTACCGCGGAACAATTCGTCGAACAATACAAACAGTGATTTTCCTTCACTGAGTTCCTGTCCTATTTTCTTCACACGCAATACTTCTGCGTAAAAATGGCTGGCCCCGATGCCCAGGTTATCAGGCAGGTTGATCGTTGTATATACGCCGTCCATCACAGAAAACTCCATAGCCGCCGCGGCTACCGGGAAGCCCATGTGCGCGATATAAACTGCGGTACTGAACGAACGCAGGAAAGTGGACTTCCCGGCCATGTTGGCGCCCGTAAGAAAAACCAGGTTACGGGAAGGTCCCATATGCAGACTGTTCGCCACCGCATTTTTTAAAAGCGGATGGTATACACCATCCACTTTTAAAATGCTGGTTCCTTTCGGATGCACCACAGGGAATACCATGTTATGTTTCCGGGTAACCTGCGCCACGGAAACATATACATCGATATGATAAATAAAATGCAGCAGTTGCAGCACTTTCCTTTTCTCCTTACTACGGATCAACACATCAAAAGCCGTAACGGCGGCGAATGAAATCCTGGCGTTCGGGTTTTCGTTAAACACCGGTATAAAAACCGGGTCATTCAACACCCCGATAGCCGCCAGCCGTTCTTCCTCCAGCTCTTTCACCCCTGCCATTTCCGGCGACTCCAGGTACTTTCTGAGTGCATGGAAAAGATCGATTATTGAAATAATCCCATTCTGTACTTCCTTTTCGCTGAGTGAAACTTTTGTTCCGCCATCCGGGTTATCGTCAAAGGAGATGTATTTCTCTGCCTGGTCCAGCATGGCGCCATCGAAAGGAAAGGAGGCCTTCATTTTCACAAAAGCAGTAATGATTTTGATCCGTTTGATGATCGCTTCCCTGTTGTTCAGTGGTTTCCTGAACATGGCTTCCATAATGGTTTGCCCACCACGGGTAAATGAATGATTATAAATATCGAAAATACCCTGTGTGTCTGCTTTCGAAAACAAGCGCAGATCATCCATCGTCTGCAAATCTGTCTGCAAATACATAATTATACTTTTTATGAAACAATGAAAGTGCCTGCTATTTGCGTTTTCTTCTTATCAATACCACGATACCGGCAGCCAGAATAAGGGCAGGTATAACATATTGAAGCACCATCTTCAATGTTTTGGCCGGGACCTTTTTGATCGTCAACCATATATCTGTAGGCACCGGAAAATTGTGATAAACCGGGAACCTGTTATCCACTGTGTAGCTGTAGAACGCATTGCCATAATCCTTTCCGTCTCCTTTAGCAGCAGACATCATGTCTGCATCGCTGGAAATAATGATCTTCTGCAATTTGTTGCCGATTTTGCGGGTAAGCTGCAGGCCCACCGGATAGGGCGCTTCCCTTCTGTAGTCCCCTTCCGCGCTATTGAATATAGGCGCTGCGGAGTCCACAACCAATGTGCCTCTTTCTACCCAGGTATTTGCATTGTTATGTATTGTGGTAATCTGTTCTACTTTAAATCCGGTGGTATCAGAATAGCTTAATACGCTGGCGCCAATGATATTGGTAGAGCAGCCATTGCCGATACCGTTTTTGACGTAGAAAAACGGTTGCTCATCCGCCATGTCCATACCTTTTTTGGCAATCAATCCGGCAAACTTGTGCGGCATATCCTGCGGGTTCGGCTCTACAAGGGTGCCTTCGTCTGAATTTACCCCCACATGATTCAGAATCGGGTTCATGATAAACTGCTTGCCTGGCTCGGAATAGAACATGGCATTTCCTCCTCTGTCGATGTACTGTTTAACGCTATCGACAATGGCCTTATCCAATACTGATTTCGGATCGGATATTACCAGTACGTCTTCAGGCGTAAACTTACCGGCACCCACACCCACGGCCGGGATAGTATCGAAATTCAATCCCATATTAATCAGCGCGTTCCTGGATGATTTATTCATGGCATGGTTCCCATATTCCCGTTCGCCGAACTTAAGGGCTGAACGCTCATAGTGCCCTGTCAAAAATTTAAACGTAGGCGTTGTATCATTTATTAAACGCAACAGGCTACCGGAAACATGCCTTTCGTTCGGAAAAACCTCCGGGTCCGAGTACGTTCTCAGGAACGTTTTTTTCCCTTTATACTCCACCTGCATCAATAAGCCTTTCGGTTCCGACTCCAGGTTGATGAGACTCCTGATTTCTGCGGGTGTTTTATAGATAGAGAGGTCGGTTTTATTCATTTCCGCGTATTTCTCCGCTATTTCCGGCAGCGTTTTGCCCGGGTACGTCAGATATATCGAGCTGTCACCATCGTTCACATCGTAATAGTACACATACTCAAACTCCATATTATTATAGAAGCGACGGTACCTGGCCCAGAAGTTCCACAGATAGGTATTGCGCGCGGTAGGTACGCCATTGATCAGATTATACCCAAACAGGTTTGTATACAGTGTTACTTTCAGCGGCGATCCGTCCAGCTGCTTCAATACCCCCTGGGTATTTTCATGCAGTGTATTTATTTTGCCTCTTGTCACATCCAAATAGCCAATAAGCCCGTGTATCGAGGTAACAACGAGTGCAACCACCACTATCGCGAATGCCAACAGGTATCTGCCTGCAGACACACGCCATGACTTCGACTCGGTAACGGATTTCGTTTTGATGATGGTAAAGATGATAAAAAGGGAAACAATACTGAAGAAGTAAACGAGATCCTTTGTTGTAATCAGACCAGCCAGGAAGCTCTCTATCCTTCCCGAACTGGAAAGAAACCAGGTGACATCCCGCACATAATCCGTTCCCTGGAACATCATGCCTAAAGTTGAGAACAGGATCAGCACCACAAATGTTCCGATCCCGGCAACAATCGGGTACGAAGTTAAACTGGAAATAAACATCCCTACTGCCACATACATGGCCGCCAGTAAAAAGAAGCCCAACACCATCGACATAATATGCAGGAACTCTACATTCTTAATAGAAAAGGTCAATATGCCCACCTCCACCGTAAAAATCAAGATCATCAGGCATACAAAACTGTACACACCCAGAAACTTACCCAGGATGATCTGGCGTGTTTTTACAGGCGACGAGTGAAGCAACTTAATAGTCCCTCCCGCATATTCACGGTTGATGACGCCCATAGTCAACAGCGGAATGTACAAAAAGAAGATCATCAGCACCGTATCGAGCCCCTTGCCGATTACCATTTTGGTCAGCGGCGTATTGAGAAACCCCGGGAAAGCATCGCCCTGCAACTCCAGCATGGCGTCCTGCTGCATTGCAGTATCCGCCAGGTTTCCCATGATAATGCCCGCACTGGACATCAGGAATAAAATCAATACAAACCATGCGATCGGCGAAAAGAAGAAGTATCGTAATTCTGCCCGCGCTATATTAAAAACTACTTTCATTAGTGTAAGATTGAAGAAGAATTTGATGATAATTGTTTGAATACATCGTCCATACCGGAAGATTCTGTGTGAATAGCAGTGAGCCGCCAGTTTTTCTCTGCACTCTTCTTCACAATTCTTTCCGCCAGATCGTCGTTGGGCTGGAACCAGATCCGGCATTTGTGATCCGGCAGCAACTCTACTTTCTGTACATCTTCTATCGCCATCAATTCTTCCGGCGCAGGCATATGGAGCATCCTGGCCACCATGGTATTGGGCTGGAGGATGTTATTGAAAGCATCGAGAGTATCAGAAAACACCACCTGCCCGGCTTCGATCATAATGATCTCTTTGGCAAGCAGGTTAATTTCGGACAACACATGCGACGACAACAATACCGCACGGTCCTTCGCAATTTCTTTTATCAGTTTCCTTGCTTCAATGATCTGGTTGGGATCGAGACCGTTGGTAGGCTCATCGAGGATCACCACTTTCGGTTTATTGATGATGGATTGCGCGATCCCTACCCGTTGGCGATAACCGCCCGACAGGTTCTTTATGAGGCGTGACCTCATCTGCGTAATAGACGTTTTCTCCAGTACTTCATCCACGGCACTTTTAATCAGGCGCTTATCCATCAACCTTAACTGCGCAGAATACTCCAGGTATTCCTGCACGGTAAAGTCCATATACAGAGGCGCCTGCTGTGGCAAAAAGCCGATCTGCTTTTTATATTCAATAGGATCATCTTTGATGTTCAATCCATTGATGGAAACATTTCCTTCCGTTTGCAGCAGGGTGCCGCAGATGATATTCATGGTGGTAGACTTGCCGGCCCCGTTGGAGCCCAGCAATCCTATAACACCGGTATCATTGATCTCAAAATTTATTTCGCGTATGGCCCAGGAACTGGCATACTTATGCGATAGGTTCTCCACCTTTAATATAGGCTGCATATAGTGTTGCTTATGATTTAAAACTTGGATTAATAATGACCAATACTGGTTGCCCTGGCCGAAAAAACGCCCTCGGAGGTCCAGGTGCCGGTTACCAGCATCGTACGTGCCTTAAACAGCCAATCGGCATTTGGCGTGGTAGTACCCGGTAAAATATTTTCCTGGGACAAGGTGGCCAATGTAACGCCAGTTGCATGATCTCTTACCTCGAAGCGGTAGTTCTGTACCGCTACGTTGGTAGGGACTTTTATAAAATCAGACAGTTGTTCATAGGCCAGATTGGAGACCATAGTTCCAGGCACCGGTTCCAGCTCTACCACGTCGATCGGCCGGTTATCGAAGAGATTAATGATCCGAAGATTGGCCACACTATCATTCACATTGCGGGAAGGAAGCTGTTCTTTTACGGTTTTTTGTTTTATCTCCGTTGGGCTACCGTACACAAAATGCGTGAAGATCCCGCCGGGTTCCAGTTTCAGGCTGGTTTTTGCGAAGGGCTTATTTGGCTGAAGCGTATCGTTGTTCCTGAACAACGTAAGCGGCAGGTCCATTTTATCGGTGGCATAATCAAAAGAGCGGCCATTGCCTACATAAGAAAGCCTGATGTAGTACCTGGGCTGTGAAGTTCCAAAATAGGCGGTCAGGAAGGAGGTATTATCGTTAATACCATTTACGATCGTCAAAGACGCCGGAAAAATCTCCGCTGGTACGTCCTTCTTACAGGCAGTAACGAGCAACATAATGCCTCCTGCCAACACGCCTGCTTTGAAATATTTTTTGAAGCTGAATTGAAACATCTTTCTTGATTTAAGATTGATTACGTTTTAGTTGTAGCCGATATTCTGGGAGAGATTGTTGTCCAGGCGGATCTCGTCCGGAGGAACCGGGTATAGCAACTGATACGGATTCCACGGTTGTTTGTAGGAGATCGTTGAAAGCACGTCTGTAGCCTTGTTCGTCCTTTTGAGGTCCAGCCAGCGGTGTCCCCATTCAGCAAACAACTCTACGCGCCTTTCCTGCGCGATGGCATCCGTTACCTGCTGGTCGGTTAAAGTATAAGGCAAACCGGTTAACCCTGCGCGCGCCCTGATGATGTTCAGGTCATCGATCACGGCATTTTTATTGGCCGCGTTCCGCAACATGTTCGCTTCCGCCCTTACCAGGTACATTTCCGCGAGCCGCATCACTACGTAATATTCGGACAGGTTCCCTCCTACCACACGGTTGTTCATATTGATCTTGTACTTGGCCGGCGTAAAACCGGCAGGTGTATATTGATTGCCGGCGATGGTCGCGACCCATGCAGTTTTCCTGTTATCGCCCGTTTCGAAAGCATTCATCAGCATCGGCGAGAGGTAACGGGTTGTCATACTATACCCTTCGGGCGTGGCATTGCCGCGTACCCCCGTAGTATTAGTCTGCTTCAATTGGAAAATAACTTCCCGGCTGGATATGCCGAACACGTTGTTCAGGTTTTCCAGTTGGAACAGGTCAGTGTGGCCAATCACCTCGTTCGCATTCTGCCAGGCTTTGTCGTAGTCTTTGGTAAACAGGTATACCCTTGCCAGCATTGCCTTCACATACCATTTATTGATCCGGATGCGCTCCGTGTTGTTACCATCGTAATTTTCGGAAAGATATCCCGACGCCTCCTCCAGGTCACTGATGATTTGCTGATACACGGCGGCAGGGTTGGCGGAAGGAAGTTTTTGTGTATCGTTATAATCGATGGATAAGGCGAGGGGAATTTTTTCGAACAGGTTCACCAGGTAGAAATAGCTCATTGCTCTTACGGCCATCGCTTCGCCCAGGACCCGTTTCCGGGAGGCCTCCGTAAACTCTTTCGACGTGGCGCCTTTCACTCCTTCTATCAGGGCATTGGCATTGAAGAGGCCCTTATAGGCCGTCTTCCATATTTTCGGGGAATAGCCCGTGTTCTGCAAGGTGAGCCTGGCGGCCGTTTCTGCATAGTACAGGTACCCGCCGCTGAGCGAGGGCGCATATAATTCGTCTGCCGAGTGCCCGGCGGCCTGCGTAATTCCTCCGGCACTGTATAGATCACCGCCCAGTTCCCCGTTCGAATAAACTTCGTTCGCTCCACCGTTGATCAGATAAGAATACAAACCATTGAGCGCAGTGCCTGCCTGCTCGTCGTTCTGGAAAACCTGGTTGGTAGTGATCGAATTTATCGGGTCTTTTATATCCAGCAGCTTATTGCAACCTGTTACCAACAGGCCTGACAATAGCACACTGGCTGCAGTTATATTGAAAGCAAATTTTTTCATACAATTAATTTTAGAAGCTTAATCTCAGGTTAGCGGCAATTCTTCTGATCTGCGGCGTAGTGCCCAATTCAACATCCGACAGTCTGTATTGCGAGAGTTTGAAGATCTTCGATGAATTCACGGAGACCGTACCCTGCTTCATGCCCACCTTCTTTATCCATGCTACAGGCAGCATATAGGCCAGGCTAAGGTTGTCCAGGCTGAAATAGGCGCCTTTGGCATAGTAGGCATCCGATCCGGAAAGTCCGCCGCTGTAAATGCTGGAATACCTCTGGTAAAGCGCTTTGTCGCCTGGTTGCTGCCAGTGCCTGTCTGCGATCTCGTCGTACAATACCCCGTTAGCCTTACCGCCATACCCGATGTCATTCAACTGGTCTGCGACCAGGGAATTTTCGAAGCTGAACTGTGCATCCAGCGACAATACCCGCTTGAAGTCTATCCGGAAGCCCGCGCCACCGAAATATTTAGGGTTGAGGTCTATCACCTTGTAACGATCATCCAGCTCTGTATCCGGGTAGTTCACCCCCATCCCGGCCGGCATGGTCCCATCCCCGTTACGGTCCTCAAACACCGCTGTTCCTTTCATTGGGTTGATACCGATATAGTGTGAGTAGGACTTGGCGGTTACAGAGGCCCCTATCCTGTACATATCCTTGTAGGGAGAATCTTCCAGCCCCGGGAAAGCCACCAGCGTATTCTTGTTCCTGCTTACCTGGAAACGTGCGGTAATACCCCAGGTATTGGTGTTCACGATCGTTGCATCCAATATCAACTCCAATCCTTTGTTCCGGATCACTGCAGGCCAGTTACCCGTTACAGCACCAAAACCTGTGAATGCCGGCGTAGTAATGCTGGTAAGTTGTTTTCCGTCCCGGTTGATGTAGAGGTTACCTTCGATGTTCAACCTGCTGTTGAAAAATCCCAACCGGGCGCCCACTTCGAACTTGCTGGCGCTGGACCAGCTATATTGCTGGTTAACGGGTTGTACGAGCGTATAAATGGTTTGACCATCATAGTCCGGCAATTTATCCAGGGCATCCGTTGGAACGTTCGACCAGCGTGAGAGGTATTGATAATCGCCCACGTTGGCATTGCCCATTACGCCATAAGTAGATCTGAGTTTTACAAACGACAGCCAATTCATGTTAGCCTTCTTAAACCATTCTTCGTTGGATAAAATCCATGAAGCGCCCACAGATCCGAAGTTCCCGAAACGGGACCCGCTACCGAAGCGCGACGAGCCATCTCTCCTGCCATTCAAATTAACGATGTACTTACTTTCCCAGTCGAAGGAAACCGTTGCCAGCAAAGAGGCAATTTTCAACGGAACAAAATTATTCGACGATTGTAACATCTGGGCATTGGAGTAGCTTTTGAGGAGGTTATCGTTAGAGAACATAAATGCCATCACCGATACCAGGTCCTGATCTGCATAACTGTAGTCTCCCGCCACGGAAGCAGATACCCTTGCGCCACCGAACAGTTTAACGTAGTTAATACTTGGCCTTACCAGCAGGCTTTTCCCGGAACCATTGCTGAAAATTGCGTAGTTAAAGGGATTATACAAGGGATCTTGCCCGGCTTTAGGGGCATAGGCACCGCCTTTATTGGAGAAAAATTCCCCGCTAACGCGAACACCCACCGTCAAATCCCTGAATATTTCGTAAGTAAAACCAAGATTGGTTTGACTTTTCAGCGTTTGATTTTCTCCCCAGCTCTTAATATCCTTGAATGGATAAATGCTCCCATACTGGTTTCTGTACGGAACAAAATTATATTCCCCGTTTGCATCATACATCGGTGGTGCATTGGGCGCCAGCGAGTAAAGGTTTAATGTAGGGGCAGTTTCATTGTTGGAATAAGTATTATTGGAAGAAAGTTCCACTGCGAACTTTCCGTTCGGACTGCGGTGATTGAAAGATATGCCCACCGTTAAACGATCGTTTCCCCTGCCCTGGTTGTACATTTCCGTTGTAGAGGTATATCCCACACTGATGCGATAGGTATTGAGCAGCATGCCACCTTCCACACTCAGTTGCACATCATTCGACTGCGCATTTTTGAAGTAGGCGCGTTGCCAGTCGGTATAGGCTTTCTGGTCCCAGATCGTAAGGTCCGGGGCACTCAACTGGGTAGGAAGCACTGCATCATTCATAAATGCTTCTTTTCTTACTGCCAGGTATTGCTCGGTGTTCATCATATCCATATAACGCTGCACGCTCGAAAACACTTTGGAGTAGCTTACATTGAACCTGGTAGGGCCAGGCTTTCCCTTTTTGGTGGTGATCATGATCACCCCGTTTGCACCCCGGGAACCATACAACGCAGTGGCATCCGCATCTTTCAGCACGTCCACGCTTTCAATGTCCAGCGGGTTGATCATGTACAAAGGGTTTTCGGATATAGAATAACCGCCCTGAACAGGTTGATTTGCACCGTATGGATTAACGGATAAAGTGGCTATGGGTAATCCGTCCACCACATACAGTGGATCCGTATAACTGTTTTCATTCAGCACATTGCGTCCGCGTAACTCTACTTTCCTTGCCCCGGCGGTGTTGGCCGACTGGCTGATACGGAGGCCGGGAACGCGGCCTGCGAGCGCATCCAGCACATTTACGACGGGTTGTCTTTCGATATCACTGGCTTTCACCGTGCTGATATTGGCAGTGCCGGTCCTTTTATTGGTAGTGCCCAGCACCGTGACCTGCACCTCATCCAGTTTATTTGTGGAGAGCACCATCTCTGTGTTGTATGCTCTGCCAGTAATAATTGCTTCCGTAATTTTAAACAGTTGGTCCACATACCCGATGTAGCTGATCCGCATTTGATCGCCCAGCCTTACCGGAACCTGGGCCGACCCGTTTCCGGCGGTGAGATAGTTCCGCTTGTCGGTAAGATTGCTGACGGTGGCGCTGCCCATTGGTGTATAACCGGGGGAATAGACATAAACATTTATCAATTCGGGTTTCGCCGGCACCGTATCAACGGATTGGCTGACTTCAGCCAGCCTGAACTCCTTCCGGGATACCAGAATGTTTTTGTCGATGATCTTGTAGCTCAGTGACTGGTTCTCGAATACTTTGTTGAGAAAGGTTCCCAGGTCAACTCCCCGGGCACTGATGGTGACTGGTTTTGCCACCGATAAGGCGGTAGCCTTGTACAGGAAAACATAATCGGTTTGCGATTCTACCGCTGCAAACACTTTTTCCAGTGCAACGTTTTTACCGTTAAAGTTGATAGTCTGTGAAAGGCCTCTGGCAGATACCTGCAACAGGGCAGCGGTAAGGAGAAAAAATGTTAGTTTCATGACTAACAGAGATTTGGTTGAGCCACGTTTCCATCCATAGGGAACCCGTATGCAATAAGAAATAATTAGCATAGCTTTGCATCGTCCGTCCTTTTCATAAAGGGCGGAATGTTTAAGTGAATAAATAAGCAGTCTTTAACCTGATTGTGATGATTACATTACTTGAACATCTACCGGGAGTGTCGCAAGCACTTCCGGTTTCGTTTAAGCAACCTCTTTTATTACTTGCTATCTTACATACAAAATATTTCCCTTCAGTTCAAAATTAACATCCATCGTTTCCAACACTTTTAATACATTAGACAAATTGGTGTTGCGGTGCATTTTCCCTTTGAAGATTACATTATCCGGCTTTCCAACGTATTGTATATCTATATTGTACCATCTTTCCAGCTGGCGCATGACACTGTATAAATCCATGCCGTCAAAATTAAACAGGCCGTTTTTCCATGCGATCACTTTGCCCGCGTCAGGCGTTTCCGTTACGGTCAGCGTAGCCCCCTCCGATGCATCCGGTTTGCTTAAAATCCCTGTCTGGCCGGGCACAAGCACCTGAGGCGGAGTAGTATGCCTATTGTCTGCCAGCGGCGTTATTTTCACAGCACCAGTCAACAATGTTGTGCGGATTGTTTTTTCATCATCGTACGTGTTAACATTAAATGAGGTACCCAATACTTCCAGTTTCATCCGATCGGTTTCCACTACAAAGGGCTGCCAGCTTTTGCTGGCTACTTCAAAGTAAATCTCCCCGCTGATTTTCACCCTTCGCTCCCGCTCCTTGAAAGCGACCGGATATTGTATAGAAGACTCGGCATTCAGCCATACTTCCGTTCCATCGGGAAGAATGACGTGGTACTGACGGCCTTTAGGTGTGGTAATGGTATTATGGGCCACCTCGTCTGTTGCGGCGGAGGCGTCGTATTTAAGCTCGTTATTGTTCAGCGAAATTTGCGTGCCGTTTTGTGTAGCAATTTTCCCTTCGCCCAAACTGTCCAGCACCAGTTGCGTACCGTCTGCGAGTGTCAGGATAGCGCCGTTTTTACCCGGTGGAATGTCCTGCTGGGCGGATTTCCGGCCAAAAGGATCAGAATTTTGCGCACCAGGTGTGAGGAGGAAATAAGTAGATATGCCTAACGCCAGTACTAGCACCGCGGCCGCCCATTTCCATGTGCGAAGGAACTGCATCCGGCGTACATTTGATGTTGCAGGTTTGTTGGAAAGAAAACGCTCCACCGCAGCAGTTTCATCAAACCGGGCCATAGCCCGCACGTTTTGTTGTTGTATGTCAGTATTGTTCAATTCCATCCATAACTGCCGGTTTTCGTCGCTGGCTGCGATCCACGCATCCAGCTTATCCTGCTCGTCGGCTGTAAGCATGCCCTGTTGCGAACGGGAAATAAGCGCTGCTATGATGAATGGATCGTTTAAAGAAGACCCCATGTCTAACCTGTTTATCTTATTACAACATGGTATCCCGATTGTACTAAAAGAACCGAAAAAAAATTATGAGTGGAGGGAAAACGACAGGAATAAGGCCACTACAGCCGGCGACAGGCGCATTCTCAGCAGCTTCATGCCCCTGGTTTTCTGGTTTTTAACCGTTTGGAGTGAGATAGAAAGGATTTCGGCGATCTGTTCGTTTTTCAGCCCGTCAATGTAACTCATACGAACGATCTTTCCGCATTGCTCGGGCAGGTTGCTGATCTCGCGGTAAATCACCCTGAAAACCTCCATGCGGATGATATCCCGGTCCTCCGCGGCGGCCGCCTCTTCCTGCTCGTGGAGAAATTTGGCCTGGCGTTCCTTACTATGCTGCGCCCCCTTCAAAAAATTAAGGGCTGCATTACGTGTAGCCTTGTACAGGAAATCCTTCAGATGCCGGAGATCCTCGAAGGCATATGGCTTCTGCCATAATCTTTCAAAAACATCCTGCACAATATCTTCCGCATGCCCGGGCTCACCGATGATCGATTCGGCGTAGTGGCAAAGCGCATTATAATACTCTTTAAAGATATAAGAATAATGCAATGTATCTCCCGAAGTCAATCCCCGCAAAAGCTGATACTCATTATAAAAAGATTTCCGCGACAAATTTGCAGCTCGATTTTAGTTGAAATGTAAAAATAATCAAAAAATCAAGCTATAAAAATGCAATTCATATAGAATTGATCCCATCATTTGTACTGCTGGCGATAGTGTTACAGGTAATCTGTCAGAGATGAATAAAGAGCAATTCATGATTGGTATTCAGCAGAAGTTACATTAGCCCCCTCCCATTCTCCCTTCCTTGCAGGCGTTTCCAAACAATTCCCTTTCTTCGGTTAACCTGAAAGCCGTCTATCAATTCCCATCCACTTTGCCAAATAACAAAATCTCCTTAACCGCCACACGGCTGCTCTCCGGCTTAATCCCAGTAATGACAAACCGTACATAACGCACCTGCCGGTTGCTAAACCGCACCGGTTTATAATCCTGTCCGCTCGACAATTTATCAGGGCTAACAACCGTCCAGGTATTACCATCTGCTGACGCCTCTACACTATAAGTATACCAATCACTGTCTTTTCCCCAGAATACCTGGCTACCTGTCAGCGAACAAGCCTTATCCAGATGGAGTGTGATCACCAGCGGGAAAGCGCTGCCGGCAGCCGTCCAGCCGGTCAGGTTATTGTTATCGGTCAACATCCCGGATCCCGGCGGGCTTACCTGGCCGTTTACGCTGATCTCTGCATTTTTCAATGACAACTCCTGCAAAGTATTATCCTGTTTGCTTTGAGTAGCTGCTTCAGTATAAACACGTTCATATTCGTTCACCCATACGGCATGCCATGCATCTGGTACCGTCTTCGTTGTACGCGCCTTTGTTTTGATAATTTTCACAGCGCCTTCCAAACCATTCGCTGTTGCGGTGATGCTGATTCGGCCTGGCTTATCTCCGGTTCTGATGAGTGCATATCCAATGCCCCCCTCGGTATGTTGTATAGCAATTTCTGCTGATGGAATATTACCGCCTGCCAGATGCCCTTCACCTGTAACCCGGAGCCTGATTTCGTACGATTGCCCGGCTTGGGTGTTGGCAATCACCATGCTTTTTTCATCACAAACTTTGATATAAACCGGAATCATATCCGCGCCGTCGGCTACAGGCTGCCGGGAAGGCTCCGGTATAGTAATCACCAATTGCCTGGGCGATCCGGGAGTGCTGATAGTATGACTGCAAACAAGTTTCCCGCCCAGCCATCCTTCAGCACGGAGTGTACCCGGTTCGTAGCTGCCTAAGGGGAAGGTATAAAGCGGGCTGCCGTTTTTGGCAGCTATAAATGGTGCTGTAACGGCATTGGCCGAACGGGTTTTCCATCCAACCAGCTTATTGTTGCGATACAACATAACAGTATCACAGTTGGAGAATACAATGATGCTGGAATCAGTATCCGGCAGGTTATTGTAACTGGCTATGAACACCATAGGACCGTAAGCTTTATTCCTGGCTGACTGCATGGATTGTAGCTGAAAGTAGCTGAACTTTTCATATCGATCCATATCTACTACACCGCTGAATGCAGTTATCGGATCGCTTCCACGGGTATAGTCGTTATAACTCCATACGAAGTACCCGCTGATACGGGGATTGGCATCCAGCCGGGCATGATCCCAATATCCGCCCCGTTCCTCCCGGGTTTCTCCGTTGAGCGCTTCCTGGCGCAGAATGCACTGATTGATCAGGCCCCGGGGAGTATATCTCCTGGAGGCCCGCAGCCCATTCTCTTTTGCCGGATCTGCTATCCAGGTGTCTCCCCATTCACGGGTAAGAAAAGGCTTATCAGGAGCGGGGTCTGTCATGTCCGGATTTACAAGTTTATAGAAAATATCATAGTAATCGCGGCTTCGTTGGTTATAGTCGTCTGCAGTAAACATCTGATCACCGGGCATTTCTTCGTGCGCAATCCGTACGGCCTCCTGCATCCAACTGGAAGGAGTTGGAGACTCATTCAGTGAAGTTTCCCATAGAAACACGGAGGGGTGGTTCCGGTCGCGACGGATCATCTGCCTGATATCACGAAATGTGTTTGTCTTGAAAACGTTGTCTTCACTATAGTACTGCCAGCCAGGCTGGCACTCTATTACTAATAATCCCAGCTCATCGCACGCACGAAGAAAATCCGGCGATGCCGGATAGTGAGCTGCACGTACGGCATTGAACCCTCCTTTCTTGAGCTGCCAGGCATCCCGATATTGCATGGAAGCCGGGGCGGCATCGCCTATATACGGATAAACCTGGTGCCGGTTAGCGCCTCTCAGGTATAACTTTTCTCCATTGATATAAAAACCATCAGCTTTCCCCTCAGGAGAAGTAAATGACAAAGTACGTATACCCGTTTGCGTTACCAGGTTGTCTGCCAGCTGCCGGCCATTATATACTTCAGACTCCAACCGGTACAGGTAGGGATGGTCGGGATGCCAGAGATGCGGAGCTGTGATCCGGAGCTGCTGCCGGAAAGTAGTATATGTTAGTTTATTTATTAAGATCGTTTGTTGCGCGGAAGCCACTACCCGGCCCCTTTTGTCTACCAGCTTAGTAAGCAGGCTTGCTTTAACCGGTTGTCCACTGGCATTGACCACCTCTGTACCAACCAACATTTCTGCTTTTTCACGGGACACATTCCTGCAGGTAACAAATACGCCTCCTCCTGCTACTTTGTTAGCTTCCAGTTCATCGGAAATATGGAGCTGACCAGTAACAGTAAGGGATACCTTCCGGTAGATGCCTCCATAGTAGTTAAAATCCAGGGTCGACATTTTCTTGCCCGGAGGCGTTTGAGGATTGTCAATGTTGGAAACCCTTACAGCCAATATATTTGCCCCGCCATATAACACGTTGTCCGAAATGTCCACAGAAAATCCCATGTATCCCCCATGATGTTCGCGCAGTTTTTTGTTATTAAGATATACTTCGCAATCTGTCTGCACACCTTCAAACGAGACGTAAAGACGGCGTCCGGCCCAGTTTGCCGGCACTGTAAAGTGACGGCGGTACCAACCTACACCCTGGTATACCTTTCCGCCTCCATTGTGTTTAGGCGTAATACCCATTACATGGGGAATGGCCACTCCTTCCCACGATGAGTCGTCGAAGCCTGCAGCTGCTGCACCATAGATGTCCTGTTGACAAAACGCCCAGTTATTATTGAAATCCAATTCCTCTCTTGCTGACGTAGGAGATTGCGCATTTGTGCTGCTTATAAACGTTAGCAGGAAAAAATACAATACGGTGATCAAATACCTTAATGAATGTTTCATGTTCATACCATGCTAAATTTTCTGATAATGATTCCTGCATTGATGATGCAGACACAGGAGTTTTTATGATGTATTACGGAGCTGTTCAGAATTTCGTGTGATTCTGGAGAATAGTAGCAAGCGGTATGCAGAGGAATGGAATACCGGAATGGAGCTTTAATTTATTACGGAGGATCTGTAATGCTTTCGCTTTCTGGTTTCTGACGGTTTGATTGGAGAGCGATAACTTATCCGCTACCTCCTGGTTAGTGAATTGTTCAATATAACTAAAGATAAAGATTTGCCGCATTTTTTCGGGAAGGCCGTCAATAGCCTTACGTATGTGAGCCAGCAACTCTGCATACATCACTTCATCAGTAACCTGCGCTGTCAGTTGTAGTTCGCTATAGGCCGCATGTTTCAACCGTTCTTTTTGCTTGTCCCGCATAAAATTAAGGCTGGCATTCCTGACTGTCAGGTACAGAAATGCCCTCACGGCAATGAAATTTTCAAAGGAAGTATGACGTTCCCACAGCTTGAGAAATGTTTCTTCCACAATATCTTCAATGGCACTTTCGTCATTAATGATCCGCCTGGCATATCCACAAAGAACAGGTCCGTATACCCGTATCAGGTAATATAAAGCACTACTGTCTCCTTTTTGCAGCAGCTGGAAATAATACGTGTCACTGTTATTATCCTTTTTCATTGGTCGATCAGAATCCCCGTGGTAAAGTAAATGTTTTTTGTAAGAATATTATAACCGTAGACTCCGGAAATGTTGGTGTTATGACAAATTAAAAAAAAATTGAGAAACAGATGGTACAACCCCGGTAGTGAAGTGTTTCTATATAAGGAGCTGAATAAACCCTATGGAGAGGAATAAACTAGAAGAAGCTTTATATATAGCAGAACTGATCATCAAACAAAAAGAGGAACGATGTTCGGAAGAGGAATTGTTATATCTGGAGGAATGGATAAAGAGACACGATGATAATGCTCTCCTGAATCAGCGAATGATAGCAGGGAGGGGACTTTTGGAGGATCTTACTGCATTGGAGCATTATGATACAGCCGCAATGGCGGGCCGGATTTTTTCACGGGCCGGATTAGTTTTTCCGCCTGATAAAATACCAGAAGAAATACATCCTGTTGCGGGATCTGGTAAATGGCGATCGTTACGATGGGTGGCCGCCGCTTCAGTAGTGGGATTATTGCTGGCATGCACTTTCCTGATGATACAGCGCCCTACCGGTAAACAAAACAACGGTATGGCAGCAGTCGCCGGCAATGCAAAACGGCCGGGGAGTAAACAGCCCGTGCTTACATTAGGGAATGGCGCCACCATAACGCTTGACAGTGCGGTCAGCGGAATAATAGCCAGTCAGGGTGGCGTGAATGTAGTACAATCGGCAAACGGGCAACTCCGCTATCTTCCCGGTAGCACATCAGGAGCAGTACTACAATACAACACAATAACGGTGCCCCGCGGTGGAAGTTACGAACTGATTTTGTCAGATAGCACTTATGTACGCCTCAATGCCGAATCTGCGCTGACTTATCCGACTGCGTTTACTAATGGTGAAAGAGTGGTGAAACTCAGCGGGGAAGCTTATTTCGAAGTGAAACGTCAACCAACTGCCGATGGAAAAGGGAAGATGCCTTTTGCTGTGAAAATACTCCGGCCCGATAAAATAGATGCGGAAGTGAAGGTATTGGGAACACATTTTAATATCCACGCGTATGGAGATGAAACTTTGGTGAGAACTACTCTGGCAGAAGGCGCGGTAGCAGTCCGGAAAGGAAGCAGCGAGGTACGCATATATCCGGGTCAGGAAGCCGTATTTACCGCCACGTCTGTTCCTGTAGCACGGCAAGCAGATCTGGAAGCCGCGCTGGCATGGAAATCCGGCCGGTTCCTTTTCAGATCTTCCGATATCAGGGAAGTGATGCGGATGGTAGCGCGCTGGTATGATGTAGATATTACTTATCAAGGAGATTTATCTGATGTCAATTTTTCAGGAGATATGCTCAGGAAGGAACGCCTGAGAGATGTACTGGATATTCTTGAAGCTGATGGCCGCCTGCATTTCACTGTAAATGGTACCCGGGTACTGGTTTCCAAATCAACCAATTATACTCTGCCTCGCTAAGGCTTAAATATTAATAACAACCAAAATATAAGTGAATGATGAATCCGCTTTTGCCGGGCAATTGGTTTGCCCTATTGGAAAGGTATGTAGTATCGTCAAGATCCCGACCAGGTTTTAAGGTACACCTGCTGCTGCTATTAGTTCTATGTTTGCAGGTACAGGCTGTCGTTTACGGACAACGTATAACCATTTCCGGGAAAGGACTGCCCGCTCAGGAAATTTTTCAGCAGATCCGGCAGCAGGGCGGCTACCAGGTCATGTATGCTCCCGAATTGCTGAAGAATATAAACGCAATAGATATCAATGTTACAGATGCTTCGGTAAACACCGTATTAGATCATTGCCTCAAAAACACCGGTCTCGTTTATGTGATCACCCATAATACCATTGTGATTAGAAAAGCTGACACACCGGCAGCCGGCCCCGGTACTGTTTCCCGCCGGTTTGCTGTTACCGGGAAGGTAACGGATGAAAGGGGGAATACGCTGGAGCGGGTAAGTATTACAGAAAAAGGTACAACCAACGGTACCTACTCCGGGCCGGCAGGGGAATTTAAACTGGCTGTAAAAGACGACAGCGCAGTACTGGTGTTCCGCTACCTGGGTTACCTGCCCGATGAAATACCGGTAAATGGCCGCAGTTTTATTAGCGTGCAGTTGAAGTCTACAGCACTGAATATTGATTCCTTCGTAGTAACGGGTTTCAATACACGTTTGAAAAAGATCAGCGTAGTAGGAGCTATTACTACCATCAATCCAAAAGAACTGTCGACACCTAGCAGTACGCTGAGCTCTTCCTTTGCTGGCCGCCTGGCAGGGGTGATCGCCACACAGCCTTCCGGAGAACCCGGCACGGGAGCTCAGTTCTGGATCAGAGGCGTATCTACTTATGGAGGAACCGGCGCGCTGATCTTTCTGAATGGCATAGAAATTTCTTCCGGGGATCTCAACAGTATTGATCCCGCCAATATTGAGAACTTCTCCATCCTGAAAGATGCTTCCTCAACCGCATTGTACGGCGCCCGCGGCGCTAATGGCGTAATTCTGATTGAAACAAAACGTGGGCGGGAACTGGAAAAACCACGGATCTCCGCACTGGTGGAAAATACGGTAAAGTCGCCTACCAAGATCGTTAACTTCACCGACGGGGTATCTTATATGAAATTGTACAACGAAGCACTGAAGAATGATAACCCGTTTAATACAGATCGTTATTCACAAGATAAAATTAATGGCACGTTAAAGCAGCTGGATCCATATGTTTATCCTGATGTGGATTGGTATAAGATGCTGTTTAAAAATGTTGCTTTAAGTCAGCATGCCAATATGAACGTACAAGGTGGTGGTAAAATAGCCCGTTACTACCTGGGCCTGGCTTATTACCGGGATGAAGGACTGCTGCGCAACGGGATGATCCGGACTTTTAAGAATAATATAGAGAACAACCGCTATAATTTTGTTAACAACGTTAATGTGAACGTGACCAAAACAACAGAGCTGGAGTTAAATATCAATGCTGATTTTTACCAGAATACGGGGCCGGCTACCTCTGCTTCTGATCTCTTCTCGGAGGTAATGGGCGCCAACGCAGTCGATTTCCCGGCATACTATCCGACTCCGGCCGACAGCAGCAGCCAGGATGCTCATATCTACTTTGGTAACAAAACAGACGGCTTCCTTACAGCCAATACGCGTACTAATCCATATGCGCAAATGGTGACCGGCTATGACCAGAGTGCCGCTTCTACCATACTCAGTACGCTGCGTCTGAATCAGAAACTGGATGCCATTGTACAGGGGCTTAGCTTCAATGCCCTGATCTCACTGAAGAATTATTCTATGAGTTCCATTACCCGAAGATATACGCCCTATTACTATAGCCTGGGCAACTACCGCCAGGATCCCGATGGGAAATATCTCTATAATCTCGACTGGATCAGCGCAGCAGGAGGTTCTACCGCTTTGGCGCAGACTGGTTCCAACAGCGGTAACAGAACCATGTACATACAAACTACTTTGAATTACACTCGTACACTGAATGAGAAACATGAGGTTTCAGGTATGTTGGTATTCCTAAGAAAGGAGTATAATATCAATACCCCTGGTTCAGATATCATCAGTACACTGCCCTCCAGGCAACAGGGATGGGCAGGCCGTTTCGCTTATGGATACGACAGCCGCTATTACATGGAAGTAAATCTCGGATATACAGGCTCGGAAAACTTTGCTGAAGGTCATCGCTACGGGCTTTTCCCCGCGGCTGGAGTTTCTTATGTGCTTTCCAATGAATCCTTTTTTAAGAAGAGTACTGTCCTCGCGCCGCTTACACTGTTGAAAATAAGGTCGTCTTACGGACTGTCCGGCAATGACCAGATCGGTGGCAACCGTTTTCCATACCTGAGCATTGTGAATGTGAATAGCGATGTTAACGGGTATACTACCGGGCTGAATTTTGATAATTATAAGAGCGGTATCCTGATCACCCGCTATCCGAATAACGCAATTCAATGGGAACTGAGTAAAAAGCTGAACATTGGCCTGGATCTGGAAGTTGCCCATGAACTTACGCTTAATATAGATTGGTTCCGGGAAATCAGGAGCCGGATCTACCAGCAAAGGGGAACTATTCCAGCTACAGCAGGGGTTTTCAGCGCCCTTCCTTATTCCAATATTGGAAAGGTATTGAACAGTGGAATAGATGCTACTTTACTGTTTAACCGTTCTGTCAATACGAACCTGCACATTTCATTCAGGGGCACCTTTACCTATGCGCATAACAAGGTATTGCGCTTCGATCAGCCCAATTATGAGCTGCTGGGGCTGGGTAATCTTTCCCAGGTAGGCCAGCCGCTGAATACCAACTGGGGACTGATTGCAGAAAGGCTCTTTATAGATGACAAGGAAGCGGCGGCATTGCCGGTATTCACTACTTCCAAAGCCGGAGATATCATGTATAAAGATCTGAATGGCGATGGACGAATCAACAACAACGATCAAACGGCACTGGGGTATCCTTCCGTGCCGGAAATAGTATATGGGGCAGGGTTTACCATCGAATACAAGAAGGTGGACATTGGCTGCTTCTTTCAGGGAACGGCACACGTATCCAATTTTATCGGAGGGTTCCGGCCATTCGGGCGTAACCAGAATAACGTGTTAGCTGCAATCGCTACTGATCACTGGTCTGAAAGCAATCAGAACCTGTATGCATTCTACCCAAGACTCACAGCCTTGGAAACAGCTCCCAACAATGAGCAGAACTCTACCTGGTGGCTGCGCGATTTCAGCTTCCTTCGCCTGAAACAGGTGGAAGTTGGCTACTGGCCTGCGAAATTCGTCCGGCTATATGCGAGGGGTGTTAACCTGCTGACTTTCTCTAAATTCAAATTGTGGGATCCCGAACAAGGCGGAGGGAACGGATTGATGTATCCTCCGCAGCGCGAATTGAACATAGGCGCTCAGTTCAATCTGTAATCCCGTTAAGTTAAAATATTCATAGATATGCGTAAAACTACTTCAACATACTTACTGGCTGGATGTATGCTGTGTCTTACAGGCATGCTGGCTTCTTGTAAAAAATACCTGGACATCGTTCCTCCCAATACGGCAACGATAGGATCGGCTTTCCAGAACTATAATTCCGCATTGCAGTTTCTTTATTCCCTGTATTCCTACATGCCCCGGGAAAATGCCGGCGAGGGCGCCATCAATGCCTGTGCTACTGATCAGGCGATAATGGTGTGGCAAAATAATTTTGTATCCAGCCTGCTTAGGGGCGAGCAAAGCACTTCCAACCCGCTTTTCAATTACTGGGAAGGCAAGAACTGTACCCCGGCCATCAGCTCCTTTGAAGGGATCCGGCAGTGTTACATCTTCCTGGAAAATGTAGACAAAGTACCGGGCGTATCCGAAAATGAGAAAACCAGGTGGAAAGGCGAAGCTACCTTTCTGGCGGCCTATTATCACTATATCCTGTTACGGCAGTATGGCCCGATACCCATTGTAGAGGGAATATCGGATTTCAATGCCACGAGCGGAGAGGCTATTTATCCCAAACGCCAGACATTCGACTCCTGTGTGAATTACATCGCCCGGAAATTTGACGAAGCAATGGGGATGTTGCCTGTTACGGTTGCACAAAATGAACTGGGAAGAATTACCCGCTATGCTGTAAGAGCGTTGAAGGCACGCATGTACCTTACTGCTGCTTCGCCGCTGTTTAACGGCAACAGCGAGTATTACAGCAACTTCAAAGGAAAAGATGGAGAAGCCATGATAACGCTGGCCTATGATAAAGAGAAGTGGAAACGTGCTGCAGATGCGCTTAAACTGGCCATTGACGAAGCAGAAGCAGCTGGTAAACGCCTGTACCAATTCAGCGATTGCAAGAATCCCGGGAATGCTTTCGAAAAAACACGTCGCGACAGCAGCATCATTGCCACCCGCTTTACCATGGTGGATCCATGGAACATAGAGCTGATCTGGGGCTACTCAGGCAACCCTGAAGGATGGTATGGCTGGCAGCAGAACTGCGCTCCGTTAACCGGTCAATCCTATAACGGGATCGGCCCAAGTCTTAAAACCGTGGAAACGTTCTATACCAGCAACGGGTTACCGATAGATAAAGATCCAACCTGGAACTATCAACGCAGGTATGAAGTAGATGATAACGCTCACACCATAAAACTGCACCTGAACCGGGAGCCCCGCTTTTACGCAGATGTGGCTTATGACAGAGGACTGTATTACATCAACGGCCAGGCAGAGGTGATGAACTTCCGCGCCGGTGAAGCGCATGGATGGCGTTCCGGCTCCACCAACTATTCTCTTACCGGTTACCTTGTACAGAAACCTGTGCACCCGCAAACGGTAGCTACCGATAATAATTTTACGCTCATCAAATATCCGTGGCCGTTAATGCGCCTGGGTGAGCTGTATCTGAGTTATGCAGAAGCCATGAATGAATATTATGACGGGGCACAACAGCACCTTGTGCTCGATTACCTGAACAGGATCAGGACCCGTGCAGGTATTCCTTCCGTGCAGGAAGCCTGGGCACTTACAGGCCACAGCGCCTCCTTCACGCAGGAAGAATTGAGGACTATTATCCGCCAGGAGAGAACCATAGAACTGATGTTTGAAGGCCAGTACTTCTGGGATGTAAGGAGATGGAAACAGGGTGAAACCCTGAGCAAAACAGTTTATGGCCTGAATTACCAGGGAGCAGATGAAAATACGTTCAACAACATAGTACCGGTGATCAACCGTATTTTCAGAACGCCTGTGGATTACCTTTTCCCTATAAGCGTCAATGAACTTAGTAAAAACACCAATCTCGTTCAGAATCCCGGCTGGTGAGTGGGATTATTCTTTAACGCGCTTGAAAATATTTTCGGATATGAAAAACATATATATACTGTTGTGCTGTGTTATCGCTTTTGGAGGTTGCAAAAAAGATAACGATACAGGCACACCGCCTCCGTCAATTACCGGTTTGAAAAGTTGGGCTGGTTATGGAGAAGCATTTTTTACCTGGGTAGGAATAGGCAGTACCCCGGCAGACTCGGTTAATTTCCTGTATACATCTATCAGTTATGAAGATGAAACAGGCGAACAGCATGAGTATAAATTCAGTCGTTATACGGATACCGCCGTTATTACTGGTTTATCCGATAAACCATACATCTTTGCTATTAAAACAGTGGGGCCTAAAGGAGCGGTAACACTGCTGCCCGCCGTGCAACTGACCCCTGATCCGCCGGTATTTATTGCTATTGCGAAAACCCTGAAGATCATAGCCAGTATAGGTGGCGCAAGAGTAACATGGACCAACAATTCCGGTAAAACCGTGAATGTAAATGTGTCTTACACAGATGCCGCTACCAACAAAGTGATAACAAAATCATTTACTTCCAGGGAAAAGGAAGGTGTAGCGTTTATATCCGGTATTACAGCGGGCAGCCCGGTTACACTGGAGGCCACAGTGGCAGATCAGTCTAATACCCCATCCGATCCTGTTACTGCTACCATTACACCGCTCGTGGAAACAAAACTACCCAACAGCGCCTGGACTATTGCAGGATTCAGCAGTCAGGAAGCTGGAGGGGAAGGGCCGGTGAACGGCTATGCCACCGCTGCCATTGACGGAGATATCAACACATTCTGGCATACGCAATGGAACGGCGATGAGCCTCCGTATCCCCACTGGGTCGCGGTTAATATAGGCAAGGAGGTAACGGTTTCAAGGGTTGGATTAGTAAACAGGCAGAATAAAACAGACGGACAAACAGAAATACAGTTAATGGGCAGTATGGATGGCGTTACATGGACCAACCTCGGCACATTTCCGTTTCAGCAGAAAAATGCGGAGCAGTTCTTTACGGTGGCTCCCCAATCCTGGAAGTATATAAAAGTCGTGCTGACAAAGGGCCCATACAACTATGGTTTCCTGGCGGAAATAAATCTGTATGGCGCATAATCGTTTCATTATAAAATAAATAATAACTATGAAGCTGATCAGGTTTTCTTTAACATATTTCGCTCTACTCAGCTGTTGTTTGTTCCTTACCCTGAATAGCTGCAGGAAAAGCAGCGCAGATACCCCTCCCGGAAAAGAAGAAGCAGATACCATAGGTAAAAATACCGGCCCCTATAAACTGAATGTTATCTACTTCCTTCCCCAGGGGCAGGATTCATTGTTGGACTATCAGCGAAGAATGAGCGAAATGCTTTTCTTTTACCAGGACTTCTACAGCAAAGAGATGGAACGTAACGGCTTTGGAGGAAAAACCTTTTCCCTGCAAACAAATGATAACGGAAAGCGTGTAACGCTTACCGTTATCAAGGGAGTGCTCCCTGCCTCGGGATATCCCTACGAAGGAGGTAGCGGCCCTATGATGACGGAAATCAAGGACTACTTCGCGGCACATCCGCAGGAGAAAAAAAGTGATCATTACCTGGTTATTACGCCCGTACCGGATATTGATCATGCAGATGTACCTTACTATGGTGTCGGTAACTGGGCTTTTGTCCTGGATCACAGTCAACTGGATATAAAGAAATATGGGCCGGCAGGAGGCTGGGTATCCGGCAACGCGCATGAACTGGGTCATGGACTGGGATTGCCACATGATAAAGGCCGGAAAAGCGACGCCGCTACATTGGGCAATTCGCTCATGAGCGTATCCGATTTTACCACCGGATCCATGCTTACCAAAGCCGCCTGTGCTATCTTGAATAATTGCCAGTTATTCAATAGCGCCGCGGTAAATGATTACCAACAATACAAGACAGCCTATACAAAAACCCTGCATATCAGCTATGAAAACAACGATATAGTGGTATCAGGAATCTTTTATACAGATAAGCCGGTAAATGGAATTAATTTCTATCAGGATCCGGATGCCAATGCAGATGCATATGATGCTCCCAGCTGGTTTGCCGCACCGATCAATGAAGATAGTTTTTATGTAAGAATGCCGGTGAGTGAGCTATGGGAGCCAGAGGGAGGGTATAAATTGCGGATAGATGCATTGGGGACTAATGGTAGCAGGATGTCTATAGGCATTTATAACTACTCTTTCATTAATCAGCATCCTGTACTGGATCCCGCTATCGGATCAAAACCGGAAATTGCAAGAGCGGGATGGACCATTGCCGACGTTGATTCACAAGAACCCGGTTACCCGGCAGTAAATGTGCTGGATGCAGATCCTTCTACCTACTGGCACACGCAGTATACAGGCGGAGAACCGGTACATCCGCACCAATTGACTATCGATATGCAGCAAGCACATACACTGAATGGTTTGACATTCAGAGACCGCGCAGGCGTATGGCCTGGAATAAAAGAGGTAACCGTATACACCAAAGAAGAAAACGGAACGTGGAAACAGGCAGGAGTATTTACGTTGAGAAAAACAGATCTGTCCCAGTTTATTTCATTCCCTCAGCCATTGCAGGCAAGGTATTTCCGCATTGTAACTGCCAACAGTTATGACGATGGCCGTTCCTGTGCTTTGGCTGAAATAGGCGCCTGGTAAATCGATCTTAAAAGCATCTCGGGCCGGGCGAAAGTAAAGGAAGCAGAAGGCTATTGAATTGAGCGGAACCCGGTGCAAAAAAGGTCCCAATATACTTTTTATCAGTATCGTCCGATTAGAATAAATCAATAAAGCATTAAAAGGTTGTATCAAAAATAATTTTTTGCCCGATTCTATTCAGGTACCCGATGAGGAGAAATTTCGTTTATGCGATTCTCATGCCCATCAAATTACTTTTGATACAACCTTACTAGTAAGACCGTCGTCCGAAATCATTTTGGTACCAACTATAAAAGCCGAATCATCCGATGCTAAAAATACTGCAGCATTTCCGATGTCAGAAGGAAGTCCTTCTCTTGCCTGGGGGCGTAATATCAATCCAAACTTGTTTCACCTGTTCCAACTGTTCCCGCAGTACAATTTTTCCAAAACAGGCGTATCAATAGAGCCCGGCATGCGTATGGGTGAGCAGGAAAAGAAATTTTTGGATTTAATTGCAAATTAATTCTTGAAATAGTGATCAGTAACAACGAAATAATAACATGAAAGCACATAACAATATTGTCCACCATGCAATTGGTTACTTCCGTATTAGCATCAAAGATCAATCTTCCTATACGCTACCTTATCAGGACAAGACCATTCGTGAATACTGCGACCGTAACAATCTTGATCTTATAAATATTTATAAGGACAACGGCGAACATAGCAACCCCTTTGATGGTCCTGGCTGGCAGGCGCTGGAGCGCTTTATCAAGCAACACGAGGGGAAGGTCAGGTTTCTGATAATAATCGACTATAACTGGGTTAGCTGCGATTTGGCAGAAATGCTTTTAAAGATAAAAGAGTTAGAATTAGAATTTGGTGTAAAGATCTTATCCACCAGTGAGCATATTGATACGGATACACAAGATCCTACGACCCTTATGATGCGCGCTTTTAAGCTTATGATGACCAATCACGAATTAATTAATATTCGAAGAAGAACACAAATTGGTATCTGACAGAGTAGTCAGCAGAACTTCTTTTGGATTTAAGAAACCATCTTTCGCCTGCAGACGATATACGTTTTATTAAAATGGATCGGTAAGCTCACTAATCCGGATAAGTTTTTTATTGACGAACTCTTCGATACCCGATTCCGATAACTCGCGTCCGTATCCGGAACGTTTGGTACCACCGAAAGGAAGATCTGCCTGTGTCCAGGTGGGATGGTTGATAAATACCATACCGGTATCTATCTGGTCGGCCACTCTTTTGCCCCGTTCGATATCCTGCGTGAACACGGAACCACCCAAACCAAAGTCAGAGTCATTGGCAAGCGCGATAGCTGCGGCTTCGTCCTTAACCTTATAGAAGGAAGCTACAGGTCCGAACAGTTCTTCATGGTAAGCGGCAATGCCGGGCCTCAGGCCGGTGAGTATAGTAGGTTGCATAAACGCCCCTTCTCTATCACAACGCTTGCCTCCCACTAATACGGTAGCACCCTGTGCAACAGAGCGGGCGACCTGGTCGGCCAGCTGCACGGCAGCGGCTTCACTGCTCAATGGCCCCAATTCCGTTGCAGGATCCATTGGGTCACCTATTTTTACCTGTGTGAACTTTTCTCTGAACTTCCGGAGAAACTCATCAGCTACCAGCTCAACCACAATAATCCGTTTAGAGGCAACACAACATTCCCCGTTATTGTTCAAACGGCCTACCATAGCCCATTCCACAGCTTTATCGATATCAGCGTCTTCCAGCACAATAAAGGCATCATTACCTCCCAATTCCAGCACTGATTTTTTTAAGTACTTGCCAGCTTCCATAGCTATACTGGCACCGGCTTCTTCGCTGCCTGTAAGTGAAACACCTTTGATGCGGTTATCGGCGACTAATGCCGACGCCCTTTTACCGGAAATCATAAGATTGGTATAAACACCTGCGGGAGCATTTGCCTCTTTGAACAAATCTTCAATAGCGATAGCACATTGCGGCACGATAGACGCATGTTTGACCAGCACCACATTACCTACCATAATATTGGGTGCAGCAAAACGGGCCACCTGATAAAAGGGAAAGTTCCAGGGCTCCACTCCTAATAAGACACCGATGGGACTGTAACGGATAAAAGCTTTACCATATTCCGGTTGAAGTGGTTTGTCGGCTAAGAATTGCTCCCCATTGGTGGCGTAATAATCGATAATGTCCGCACTCAGGTCTATTTCGCCGTAAGCCTGTGAAATGAGTTTCCCCATTTCAAGGGTAATCAGGCGAGCCAACCTGTCGCGCTGGCCACGCATCAACGAAGCTACTTTATGCAAAAGGGCGGCACGTTGTTCATAGCTGGCTTTACGCCAGTCTGTATAAGCAGCCACTGCAACAGTTATGGCTTTATCGACAGCGGATTCTGTCATCTCTTCAAATGTCTGCACTACTTTGTTCGTAGCCGGATTAATCGTTTGGATAGACATAATTTTTCAGTTTTCTTTAGATAATTTAGATACTGCATGCAAACCCTAAGGTGTTGCAATCTGTAATACGATACGGCCTTCTATCTCCCCTTTTCTCATTTGATCAAACACGGTATTAATGTCTTCCAGTTTCGCCGCATGAATGGTGGCCTTTACTTTCCCTTCCACTGCAAATGAAATAGCCTCCTGCATATCTTTCCGGGTACCAACAATAGAACCTCTTACTGTATAACGATTGAGTACTGTATCGAAAATGGGCAGATCAAAACTGCCCGGCGGTAATCCGTTCAGCGCGATGGTACCCTTACGGCGCAAGGCAGAAAGGCCTTGTTTAAAAGCGATAGGCGATACAGCTGTTACCAGTACGCCATGCATACCACCTGTTTCCTTTTTCAGGTAAGTGCCCGGATCATCATGCAGGGCATTAACGGTAAGATCTGCACCCAGGTTGCGGGCAAGGGCAAGCTTATCTTCTGATACATCTATTGCTGCTACATGCATCCCCATAGCCTTTGCATATTGTAAAGCCAGATGTCCTAGCCCACCAATACCGGATATAGCCACCCATTCGCCAGGTTTGGTCTCTGTTTCTTTCAACCCTTTATACACAGTAACCCCCGCGCAGGTAATCGGCGCCATTTCCATAAAATTGATACCAGCAGGGAAACGGGCTACATAACGGGCATCGGCAACTACATATTCAGCATAACTTCCGTCAACGCTGTAGCCACCATTCTGTTGAGATTCGCAAAGAGTCTCCCATCCAGTGATGCAATACTCGCAGTAACCGCAGGCACTGAACAGCCAGGGCACACCTACAATATCACCTTCTTTGACATGTTGTACACCTTTACCCAAGGCCACCACGTAACCTACACCTTCGTGTCCGGGTATCAGGGGGAGTTTGGGCTTCACCGGCCAGTCTCCTTCACAGGCATGAAGATCGGTATGACAGACGCCGCTGGTAATTACCTTTACCAAAACCTGGTTTTCGCCTGGTTCTTTCACAGGAACCTCCTCAATTTGTAGCGCTGCACCGAAAGCATGCAGAACGGCGGCTTTCATTGTTTTGGGTATCATCTGTTGTGTATTTAAGTGATAATGATGGATAATTTTTGCATAAAATGCAATAGATTACTGCAAAGAAACACCAGGATAGCCTGGCATTCAATGACAGCCGACAGTTACAGTAATGACGGATATCAGCTTTTCCTGGCTAAGATGCTGCCGAGAAGATTCAACGTAAATATTAATTGCATTCCCTCCTAAAAGGATTTTTTATAGTTAAAGTCCGACACTATTTTTGTTAGTTGAAAATCGAACTCTGCTGGTTGATGGGACTAACATCCACAAAAGATGGTATAACCCTATTAGTAATGTTACAGGATCTTACAGAGTAAATATAAAAGTTTCTATTATTGAAAGTTTAGGGTGGCTATATAATGAATCTGTATTGACCTAGAGACCGTTTTGAATGAATTAATATCGATATTTTCTATTTTGTTATACTGAAGAACGAATTTCATACAGTTCCCGGAATATTAATATCAGTGATGATGAATTGTTAATTTTATCATATATTTAACTGGTATTCAATACCCAAACAGACTATGAAAATAACTATAAACTCTTTGTTTCCCCATTTAACGTTTATTCCGGATGATAAAGATTAAGATGTTTTGCGCCGAAGATGGTGATTCTTTTTTAATACATTTTGGAACAGCGTGTGATTTTAATATTTTAATTGACATGGGTAGAAAACATACCTATACTACCTATATAAAGGATGAACTCATAGCACTGAAAAAAAAAGATCGAAAATTAGATCTTTTGGTTATCACACATATTGATGAAGATCATATTGAAGGTGCAATTCCATTTCTGGAGGAAAACGGAAGCAATAATTCTATAATAGGAATAGAAGAGATATGGCATAATACATACAGACATCTGCAATTCAATAAACACAAATCCCAACATATTTCAAAGGAAGAGAGAGAGGCTTTAAAGCAACTTATTAATCAGAATATAGGTCGAAGAGTACCTGACGGATTGAGCGATATTTCCGTCGGATCGGCTGTATCTTTTGGTAGTCTAATTTTAAAGCACAAGTACAATTGGAATAGCTCGTTCAATGGCCTGGCTGCGAGTGTAGAGAATCAACCCGAACAGTTCCGATTTCCGGTGAAAATGACCTTGTTAACCCCTGGGGTTAAAGAGCTGACGGAGTTAGGAAAGAAGTGGGAGCGAAAACTGGAAAGTATTTTTTATGATTTTCAATTGAGTGAAGAAGAAATATTTGATGATGCATTTGAATATGCACTGAAAAAAGATACGGACGCAAGTACACATTTTTCGGAGATCAGCATTAGCAAAAATAGAACCATAGAGGAATATGCGCGGGAAGAGCGGAAGGATGGATCAAAAGTGAATGCGTCTTCTATAACTTTTATTCTAGAGTATAATGGAAAAAAATTGTTGTTTCTAGGTGACTCTATTCCAGATAATGTGGTTCAAACACTTCGTTCATTGAAAGATGCGGGCAAAAGTCTCGATTTTGACTTAATTAAAATATCGCATCACGGTAGTAGGGCGAATACTTCTTGTGAGTTGATGCAGCTGGTGAATGCGAAGAGATATTTGATCTCTACAAATGGTGTTCGCCATAATCACCCATCAATGGAGACTATTTCAAAAATATTGGTAAAGCCTTCAAAATATCGAAAGGAACTTATTTTTAACTATAGAGTAGAGGTGTTCGAATATTTAGAAAAAACTGATTTACAGTCTAAATATAATTTTACAGTGCGTCATTTGAATGAAATAGAATTGTAATGATCAACAAAATTAAAGACAGTATTTGTTTAGTGCAATGCGGAAATAAGTCCGGGACAGCATTTTTGCTGAATAATAAAACTGCAATTACTGCATATCATGTAATAGCAGATCATGAAGTAGCTTCGATCAATCTTAAGTTTACGTCCATTGGGGAAACATGTGAAGCTGAGTATGTTGTATCTGATGCAAAATATAAACGCCTGGATATTGCATTATTGTCTTTAAAGAAGGGGGTCTCGGTGCAAACTTTTTTAAAGCCTGCCATAAAAAGCCTGGAATTGAAGCAGCAATGGTGTTCAAGGGGATACCCCATAGCAAAGCAGATGCATGGAGAGAACTTTATTTCTAATGATAATATAATCAATCAGATTTTTGATAGCCCTGAAGACAAGTTTGATATTCAACTTGACCTTGGGTTAAAATTTGATAGTTATGAAGGATTATCGGGTGCGCCATTGATTGTTGATGGTCATGCTGTTGGACTGATAAATACTCAGTTGAATCAAAATGGTACTACACGTGAATTGTATGCACTGTCTGTAAGATATTTTGAGGACCTCCTTGTTAATAACGGTATATTAGTTACAAAAATAGCAAATGTGTCGAGCGCAGCAACACAGAATGAACAGGCCAAGGGGGCTGTTCAAAGCGGAGAAAAAAATATCACCATCAATTTATTGCTTATCCGAAGACTGATGGAAGCCATTGGGAAAGCCGATGATAGTGCCAGGGATAGTCTTATGTTAGCGGAACAAGCAGATGTTAACTGGGAAAGACGATGGAAATTTAATTTGAAGGCAAGAGAATTTATTAATAAAAGTTTTTTTGCAATATTTGGTATACCAAAGTTGGTAGCAATAGGTGAGGATGTCCCGTTGATGAAGGATGTCGTAATATTGCGGAAATATTTGGAATGTGCTGCCCTTATAACCAAACGGGTACTTCGTTTCTCTTGTTTTATATTGTTGTCTGAATTGTGGAATGTTAAAGAAGGTAATAATGTTATCTATGCTGAAAATCAGCGGAGGATTTTAACAGGGTTTTTCGATGATGAGTTTAATGCTGAGATAAGTTCAGATTTTGATCTGTTAGAGTCATTACTGAACATTTTTCATTCCAATAATTTGATATACCCTATTGCGGAGTTAGCAGGGTTGAAGGAAAGCGTCAGTAATCAAGATTCATTTTATTGTGCAGTTCAGTATATGCAAAATCTGGATGATCTGGGGAGAGGGCTACCCACCTTTGAATATTGTTGTGAAGTGGAGGATAATCTTAGCATTTTCCTTTCACATTTTTGGTTCCTGGTGAGGTATAATATGGTTTCCGTAAAAGGACTTATGTATGATGAAATGTATAAGTCAGAAAAATATTTTATCCATAGGTATTATCAACTTGTTCCAAATAATAATAGCCAGAAGGGAGATAAAAAGGCGTGTGGAAGCGATGCAATCACAACGGATTCGGTTGTGATTTATGATGAAGATTTTCAAAAAGGAATTAATTTATTCCCATTTCTGATCGATATAAATGCATTTAAGTCCGTGGATCAGTCAAAAATATACTTTTATAACAGGCCTGATGATGGTGGTGATTGCCTGAATTATTCATTTATCGAAGACCCTAATGATATTGAATCAATAATAAGAAATCAGATAGATGTAAGTGTTGGTCTTAATACCATATTGGAAAATATGGAGATGTACCCTAAATACAAGTTGGATAAAGTAAATACACTGTTTCAACTCGCCAGAAATACAATTTTAAGTTAGTTATCAGATCACCTGAAATGAAGAAGTATCCCTTTAAAATATTGGATTCATATACTCAGTCAGACGCAGATATTTATTTTGGACGCGATGAGGAGCAAAAGGAATTGTATGGAATGGTGTTTCAGACTAATATTCTACTAGTCTATGGGCCAGTGGGAACAGGTAAAACAAGTCTGATTCAGTGCGGTCTTGCACAGAAGTTCGATTCATATGACTGGTCCTGCATGTTTATAAGAAGGAATAATAACCTGAATAAGTCCTTTTTACAAGCTGTCAAAGAACAAGTGGAAAAGACGCTTAATGAAGTAGAATGGGAAGAGCAGAAAATAGAGAATGGCCCAATGGGACTTTCCCCATTATTTAAATTACTGTATTTGAGCACATTTAAACCCATCTATCTGATTTTTGATCAGTTTGAAGAATTGTTCATCTTAGGCGACAAAACGGAGGAGGATGAGTTCATTGATTTAGTAAGGCAAACACTGGAAGTGGAAGAGCCAGTAAAAATGATATTTTGCCTGCGTGAGGAATATCTTGGACACCTTGCAAACTTTGAACGAAAAATTCCCGAGATCTTCAAGAAAAAGATCCGGGTGGAACCGATGGGTTTTTTACAGGTGGAGAAAGTTCTAAAAAGTGCTACTTCTCTTCCAAATTCGAGTATAAAGCTGAAAGAAGGAGAGGAAGATGCAATCTGTAATTCCATCTTTAGCGTAATAAAGGGAAATGATAAAGTAATCAGAATTCAGTTACCGTATTTACAGGTTTATCTGCGTAAGTTATATACAGCGTTATTAAAACCGGGAGAGGAAACTACTACCTTGACGCTGCAGGCAATTAAAGATCAGGGTGATCTGGGGGATGTGCTGAGCGATTTCGTTGAAAGTCAGGTGCGTATCCTTGTGAATGAAAAACTTACGGAAAGCGATATCTGGATGATTTTATCGCAATTTGCAACGTTGGAGGGTACCAAAGAACCTATCAGTATGAAAACGCTTTATGAAAAGGTGCCGAAAATCCCCAATGATGTACTTGATTCTACTATTCAGACTTTTGAAAAAAATAAGATCCTACGATATATAGAGGAACGTAGACTATATGAATTTGTACATGATTCGATTGCCCAGAAAGTGGCTGAAAAAAGAGATCGCGATGAGGTGAGTTTTTTGAAGGTGAAGCAATTGATAAAGAATCAGCTATCTAGTTTTAATACCATTCCCGTATACTTTGATGAGCATCAGTTGAACTTTATTGATGGACACATTGAGCTTTTGAATAGCCGTAATTCTTTATTAGAGAAGGAACGTGATTTAATCGCAGATAGTCGGGAAAAAGTCAATTCAGCGAAAAAGGAAATTGAAAAGAAACAATCGGAGGAGTTACGTAAAGTCAGGCGTAATCTGAATTATGTAGTTATTGGTTCTGCAGTGGTACTTATGTTCCTTCTTACTACATGTTATTATTACGTGTCTTTTAGGAATGCAGAAGATAACAGAATACTTCAGACCAGGATTCACGCTGCCAGTGCCCTTAAAGAATCTGGAGATGAATTCTCGCGGCTTGGAAAGCTAAACGATGCTTGTGATAGCTACACTAGAGCATTAGATACATTAAAAGGTACACCCGGGGATCTATTATATGATGAGTTGGTAAAACGTAAAAAAATATGCGAATAAATTTTTGCTTAATACTTTTTGTTGCTTCATTGAATTCTTACGGACAAAAGTGTCCTAAGTATGAGAGGGCCGTTAAAGCAGGGGATGAATTTCTCATCGGGAAAAAATATAAAGAAGCCATAGTCGAGTTTCAGGCTGCACAAATTGCAGCCAGAGAGTGTGGACAACAACCAGATCTTATTGACAGATTTAAAAAGGTTTTTGATGGCCTTGCAAAGTTGAAAGACGAGGCGGATGTTAACAGGCTACTTGCCGAAAAAGCTACCCTTCTCGCAAGAAACCGGCTTTTAAGCGAACAGGTGGAAAAAACCAAAGCTGAGAGATTGAGAGATGTAGCGAAGTCGCAGGCCTATGCAAATGCTGCATATGTATTCTGTGAGAAAGATCCGACGATGGCGATGTCGTTTGCTTTCAGTTCCCTTGAAATTCAACGCAACAGGATGGCATTGATTGCCATGCTGAAGGCTTTTAATATGAATTCCTGGTTTTATAATAAGAGCTGGGACGACTATAAGGATGCTGCTTTATCTTCGGATGGTCGTTATGTGTCGGGGATTACAGCTACTGGAGGTCTGGAAATAGAGGATCTTCATACCGGGAAAAATCAAAAAGTTCAGGTAAGTGGAGATAATATTTTATTCTTGCCCAATAATAATATTTTAGTCTGGTCAAAAACGAAGTACGGAAAGTCATTCGGCACTATAACGTTAATGAACCAGAAGGGGCAACTGATTTCCACGAATGAACTGAAGTTCCTCTATCTGTCAATGGATGAAAAAGGGACAGTCACAATTCCAGCGCTTGATGTCGACGGTAAATTGCAGTTCAATATTCTGAATTCAAATGATGGAAAGTTAACTAAACTGTTCATTCCTGAAGAATACAATAGCTTGTCATTGGTGTACGCAGTCTCCTCTAAATTTGCAATTCTGAGCAATGATTATCCTGGGAATATTTGGGTCGCAGCGAATGGGGCAACAGGGATATTTGTCCCAGCCCCACCAAAGAAACATATTACCAGTATTGATATCAGGGGATTTAAAGCGATATTTTATCTAAGAAGTAGTATCAGGGGTGAGGCAGACGTTGTAGGTGTTTTTAACCTCAATGGAATAAATGCAGGAAGAAAAATGAACTTTTATCCATTAAGGGAAACTTTAGGTAATGACGCTTCTGGTAGCGTGAAGTTTCTTGATGACAATAATATCATTGCCACGTCAACAGATGGATGGTCGAAAATAGTTAATCTGGATTCTAGAGCAACGTATTCAATTGAAGGGCTCAGGCCTGTGGATCAGATAATTTCTGTTGATGGCGACAGTACGTTTGTTTTGGCAAGGAGATCGGGTGAAATTACTATTTATGATTTTAAAGGTATCCCCATCAGTAATTTGCAAAGCACTGAATCTTCTGATGGAATAAATTACGCTTTTTCAAAAGTGATGGTTGATAAAATTGGTCAGCAAGTGTTGACTGTATCCAGGAATAATTCCCGGTTATGGCAACGGCCAAGATATCACCTGAAGTCACGTGGTTCTATATTGGATAAGGATACTAAAGATGTTAATAAGTCTTATTTTACGAAATTTAACTTTAGTGGAATGACAGATTTAGCAATAGTCGAGTCAGACCCGTTATTGACTACTCCTGTTAATAATTTCGGTGAAATATTTTTGCAATTTCATCTGGCCGGTTATACGGATTTATTTAGAGCAAATTTATATACGACTATCGAGAATGTTGTGACATTTGAGCAAGAGGACGATATTACCTACACGATTTTTACCGATAAAAACTATAAACGGAACTTTGTACTTAAACCCGACCTGGTTTTCAGGTTAGTGAAGAAGGAGTTTGAAGATGGAAGAATCTTGGAGATACCAGCTTCCATCAAGTCAAGATGGGTGGAGTCGGATGTGTATATAGATAGTAATGCAAGAAGTAAATTAGTCCATTAATCCCTATCTGAAAAAAACGGTTACAGAGGGAGTGTTAAGATAACTGTGTAAACTGTATATCCTGTTCATAGCTGTAAGTTGCTTTAATGCCTTGCTTACCATTTCCTCTCTAGAATTAATGGTGATTTACAAAAACTTATATTTGGCGGTCCATACTTGGGAAATAATACATAGCAATAAAGCAGTATATCTCATTATTTATGAAACATTAAATACTTATCATAAATACAATAAGGAAATATATAACTTGCTAATTAAGGAGTATTCAAATCAGAAAAATTCATATGAAGCAATACGGGCGGCAATTAAAGACTTTCAAAAGAAATTTGGTTATCCTAAGGAAATCGGTAATATCAGAAATGTTTTGGCTGGACATATCTCAAATAATTTCCCCCTTTACTATGATACTTTATTAAAACTTGATACTGAAAAAACAAGCCAAATGACTATGGCTTTTTTGCAAATCATACGAGACCTTCAAAATTTTACTAGCGAGCTAAATTTAACTACTAATAGCTTGCTAGATACAAAGGATAATCGAACAACTTTGTGAAACACACCTTCATTGTTGCTTAATTTTAGTTGTAAAATCATATCTTTAACAAGATACGTCAACCCAAATAAAACTAAGTAAGCCGAAACAGGATCAAGTTGAAAAGTTGGGGGATAGTGTAAATTTTAAGCATACAGTTTAGTTAATCTATAAAGAAAGAATTCCACATCCCGTACCCCTCTTAGGGCGTTTCTAAAGGACTTTATTTTTGCATTAAAAGATTCGGCAGCGGCGTTAGTAGCCCTGTTATTGAAGAAGTTGAGGATGCCCAGATAATGAGTTCTGATAGTCCTGGCAACGGTTTTGAAGGATAATATCCCCGCTTCCTCTACGTCATTATACCACAAAGCCAGTTTCTTAAATGCTTCTTCTTTACACTTGCAGTGCTTATAAACCTCACCCAATCGAAGGGATAGCTGGTAAGATTTATGAATAAGAGGATAGTTACTAAACAAGAGCTCCGCTCTCTGCCGCTGCTCCCTGGTCCATAGCCTGGGATGTTTAAATAGCAAATATCTGCTTCTGGCTAACAGCTGCTTAGCGGTGTCGCCATTGGGTAGCTTGACAGGCTCATATTTTACTGCTGTTCGTTTTGCCTGTTCATATTCCAGGTTCTCCTGTTCCAGAGCCTCCCAACGATGTTTTATTCTTATTTCCTGTACCGCTTCAAAAGCCAGGTGTTGTACGTGGAAACGATCTATTACCCGGTGAGCATTAGGGAAACAGGCTTTTACTGCCTTATTCAAACTGCCGGACATATCAACAGTGACTTCGTGTACTTTCCCGCGAAGACGCTTAGGAATTTTAAATAGAATTTCTTTCAGAAATTCAGACTGAGTACCCTTGATCATAGCCACTATTGAGCCTTTACGTCCTTTAGCTAGCTTATTAGTAACGATGGTATACAGTTCTCCACTTGAAAAGGCTGTTTCGTCTATGCTTAAAGTGGTGCCGATATTTTGCTCGAATAGCATCCATTCACAAGCGTGTTCCTTTTGATCCCAGGTTGTAAAATCACTAAGATGATGCTTGTATTGCTGGCCTAACTGTTTTCCGTCTATCTGATAGAAATGGCCTAATTGTACTGGGCTTACAGGATATTTATCTAAGTAATCCTTTTAAAAAAGCACCGAACTCTGGAGTCATTCGCGTGCCTTTTTTTACTATTTCCCAATCTCTTGTTATTATTTCTCCATCCTCTAAAACCTCCCACCGCCGCCGCTTGGCATGTAGGGTGACCCTTTGACCACGTATAGGAAAATCTTGAATTGCAATTTCTGAGAAGAAGCCTTTGGAGTGTGCTTTTTTATGCTGATGTTCTACTGGAATCTTATTCTTTTCCTCCAGATATATATTTATACCCTCTTGGTCCTGGCTTGAATCTATTAAGTCAAAATACTCTAAAACCCCTGCGGGTAATAGCATCTCTACAAGTTTACGAAAGTTCTGATCCATGTGCGTCGTTGGCTAATCTGCTGCAAAACAACTATTTTCTACGCTATCCCCCAACTTTTCAACTTGATCCCCGAAACAGCGAATCTGCACTTTGATAGACTAACAAATAGACCAAAACAACAAAGCCCGCGACCAGCGCGAGCTTTGCAATCTTCCAGTGATCCCCTTGGGACTCGAACCCAAGACCCATACATTAAAAGTGTATTGCTCTACCAACTGAGCTAGGGAATCTTTTACCCCGTCTTTTTGTTTAACGGAGTGCAAAGATAGGAATTATTTATTTCCAGCCAAATTTTATTGAAATTATTTTATCACTTCCCCGTAAACACAAGCTTGTAGCGGATTACAGGATCATCTTTTTCCTCCGCACTGAAAATATGCAGCATATAATATTTGCCCGATACCCAGTCATTTACACTGTTATCATAAAACGGACTACCCGGATTTCCGCTCTGTCCGCCGGGATAAATACCATATGCTTCTGTTTTGTCCGATAGCTGCACCACCATACGCCAGGAAGGTCCATGTGTTTGCTTGGTGGCATTCACAATATGCTGGCCACCGCCTGTATTCAGGTGTAAAGCACTGAAAGCAGGAATACCGCGTGAAAGGTGATTGATATCTGTACCGCGCGCTTTTCCCAGTTCGAGCCTGCCCGCTTTGTTCAGCTCCGACAGCTCCGTTACTGTTTGCACAAATGCGCCTTGCAGCAGTTGTGATAAGGTTTCTTTTTGTGGTGTATTAACGTTATCTATAAAGTGGAAGGTGGTATCATGCAGCAGTAATTGCAATGTGGTGATAGACTGCGGATAAGTCAGGATGGTAGTGTCTTTGGGATGCAGTTCATCCTGCCAGATGGTATCTTCCAGGTGTGCCCATAGCGCATTAAAAATGCTGGCTGCTTTGCTGTCGGGTGTGGCCATAAAATCCCAGGAGGTTAACAGCTGCCAGTAGGGCTGTTGTTGCGCAGTGAGTGAGCTGGTATCAATGTGTTTCCGGATCATGGGCATGGCCGCGGCGGCGAACAGGTTTTTGTCGTCATTTTGCAGCTGCATCATATCCTGTGTGGTGATGGCGCTCATAGCAGATAGTCTTTCATTGATACGCTTGCCACGGAAAAGATCGTATTCCCCGTACAGGGCATATGGATAGGTGCTGTCCGTGGGGCGTTGATTGGCGGAGCTAACAAATCCTCTTTCAGGATTTTTTATATGCGGCAATTCCTCATGAGGAATAAATCCCTGCCAGGCATAGGTGCTGTCGCTGCCGGGCATGATCCATTTCCCCTGATCCTTCCAGCGCAGCGGGTACTGACCATTATGCCAGATGGCGATATCACCTGCTTTATCGGCAAATACAAAGTTTTGCGCAGGACAGGTATACCTGTTAAGTGCATTCAGATAATCGTCGTAATTATGGGCTTTATTGAGCTTGTTAAAGGTGGCCAGTTCGTTGGACGGGTCCAGCGCTTTCCAGCGCATGGCCAGGAAGGTTTGTCCGGCTGTTTTATCCGGGAAGGTGTTATCAAACATAACAGGCCCAAATACAGTGTAGGCAACGGTATCACGAACGGTGGCGGCGCCCCGTACCTTTATTTCTTCTATGCGCAGGTCTGCTTTGCGATAGCTGCCATTGTACAGGTATTCAGAGAGGCCATTACGAAATTGCATGCTGTAATAATCTTTCACATCTTCTTCTCCGTTGGTAACGCCCCAGGCGATGTGGTCGTTGAAACCGATGATCACACCGGGTGCGCCCGGAAGAGAAGCGCCGTATACATTCATATCAGGTGTATGGATCTGTACTTCATACCAGAGTGAAGGCAGCGACAGGTTAAGATGTGGGTCACTGCAAAGGATGGGCGCACCAGAGCGGGTTTTGCTGCCGCCTACGGCCCAGTTGTTGCTGCCGTTATCCGGATCGGGTTTGTCTGTTTTAAATTTCATGTATGCTGCTGCCGCGGCCAGCACGCTATCTGGAGGCGTAGTGGGTTTCATGGTGGCGGCCGGATAAGGAGTGCCTTTCGGGATAATGGGATCAGTGGCTTCGTGAAAGTCAGGATACATCAGGTCAAAGTCCTGCAGGGAAAATAAACGGCGCGCGTTGGTGAACTCGAGGTCATTGGCGAACCCCGCGAGGTCATGCGCCATATACTTCAGTAACAGGGCCGACTTGATAATATCCCATCTCTCCGGTTTATAATCCAGTATTTTATATTCTACAGGATAAGTGGCAGGGGTAAGGGTGGCAATATAAGCGTTAACACCGGCGGCGTAAGAGGTTACAGCTACTTTGGTAGCCGGATCTGCCAGCATCTCTTTTACAGTGCCTTCTGCAGCGTATACCATGCCGAGGCGGCGTTGCTTCCGGTCGTACTGCACCAGTTTGGGGCCCAGTATTTCCGATAAGCGGCCGGCGGCGGCGTAGGTCTGCAACTCCATCTGCCAGAGGCGGTCGCGCGCAGTTACATATCCCTGTACATAATAGGCATCTCCTTCGTTTTCTGTAAAAATATGCGGTACCATACGGTCGTCATACCAAACTTCTGTTTTACCGGATAGCCCGGGTAACACCAGCTGTTCATGGGGGAATTCTCCAATAGGTTCTGCATTTTGCCAGAAGCCCGTCTGCGGACTTAGCAGCTTTCCCAGTGGCGGTATCTGTCCCAGTTTATGACTGAAAGCGTATGTAAGCGATAAGGTAATTGCTGCGGTGATAACTGCGGGGATGATTCTCATATTACATATCGGATGTAATATGTAAAATACATCAAATTTGATTCATAACCGCTTATGACTGTAATACTTTTATTAGATGGGCCACCTCTTCCGGCGTATTAAAACTATGCAGTACAATGCGTAGGCGCTCCGCTCCTTTTGGCACCGTAGGATGCAGGATAGGCCGCACATCCAGGCCGGCCGACTGCAACCGTTGAGCAATACCGCGGGTATGCTCATTACCGCGTGTAAGCACCGCCTGTATAGGTGTTGTACCAGGTAACAACTCTGCATCAACAATACCGGCGCGGAATTGCGCAATCAATTCCGACAGCTTTTTTCTTTCTGCCTGCATATAGGGAAATGCAGCATACCCGGCCTCTATTGCAGCCAATGCAGCGGGTGGTAAGGAGGTAGTATAGATAAAGGACCGGGAGAAGTTGATCAGGTAATCACGTAATATCCCGGAACCCAGCACCACGGCGCCATGACAGCCAACTGCCTTCCCAAAAGTATGAATACGCGCAAAGCAGGCTCCTGTCAATTGCAGGTGTTGCACCAGCCCTTCTCCCCTGTTGCCGATGATGCCGGTAGCATGTGCCTCATCCACTATCAGGTGCGCGTTATATTGTTCGCAAATGGCTGCTATAGCGGCCAGCGGAGCCAGGTCACCATCCATAGAATACACCGATTCTATGGCTACAAAAATATTCCCGGTAGCATGTTTCAGTTTCTTCTCCAGGTCAGCAACATCGTTGTGCACAAATGAAAACGCCTGTGCAGCCGATAAACGCACGCCATCACGGATAGACGCATGGATCAGCTGATCGTAGATGATGGTATCTCCTTTGCGTCCCAAACAGGAAAATACGCCCAGGTTGGCGTCGTAACCGGAGTTATAGAGCAAACCGGCTGCCGCGCCGTGAAAATCTGCCAGGTCCTGTTCCACAGAAACAATCCACTCATAATTACCCGCCAGCAGCCTTGATCCGGTGCTCCCGTGGGCCGGATGCCTTTCCTCCATCAGCGTATGGATATATTCCCTCACTTCCGCATTCCTGGCCAGTCCGAGGTAATCGTTGGAACAAAAATCTATTTTATCTCCCGGCAGCCGCAATTCGCGGAACGACTGCTGTTCCCTGCGCTCATCAAGCAACCGCGTTAAAAAAGAAGTACTGTCTTTACTCATTGATCTGTCTTTATCGATGCACAATTTAAACTTTGCCGTTATCTTCGCAAAAAAGCCGCAGGCTAACCGTTATTTTAATATGAGCAAAGTATCAATACTCGGACTAAAACTGCCTACCGATCCTCGATGGGTGAATCTGGCAGCCATTTCATTACAGGACATTCTTACGGATCACGCCTATTGCGAACAAAAAGCGGCATCTTCTGCCATTTCACTGATCCAGCGCAACCCGGAAAGAACAAGGCTGGTAGAGGAACTGGCGCCCATCGTTACGGAAGAATGGGGACACTTCCGGCAGGTACTTGCTGAAATGAAAAAACGCGGCCTCTCTTTAGGTCGTCAACGGAAAGATGATTATGTAAATGCACTGATGGATAACCGGGTGAAAGGTGGTCATGCCGACGACAGCTTCCTCGATGCCCTGCTGATCTTTGCATTGATCGAAGCCCGCAGCTGTGAACGTTTCCGTTTATTGAGTGAAGGTTTGGAAGATGAATACATGCGCGAATTCTACCGCAAATTCATGATCTCCGAAGCAGGACACTACCGCCTTTTTATTGACCTCGCCAATGAATATTTCCCGGAAGAAAAAGTGCGGAACCGATGGCAGGAATGGTTAAAAATGGAAGCCGAAATATTGCAGAATATTGATGTCCGCGGCGATCGGATGCACTAAGCGGATGTTGTCTTTTTCAGGATTAGACTGATTACACTGATTTTGTTGATTTTACTTTTTTGGATTTTATAAATGATTTTAAAAAGATTTTGGGAGATGTAAGCAGATATATCCACTTACATCTCCCAAAATCTTTTTAAATCAACAATGATCAAATCAACAAAATCAGTGTAATCAGTCTAATCCTGAAAAAGACAACATCCGCGTTAGAAATTAAACCCGAGGTTTACATAAAACTTCAGCCGCCCCGACTGATCATTATACATCACCGTGGCTTCTACTGGTCCCAGGCGGCTGCTGTAACCCCCACCGAGGCCGTAGCCGGCAAGGTATTGATATTTTCCGCCGCCGGAAATTTCTCCATCATATACCGCTGCGCCAACCCGTGGAATAGCAAAAATATTCCTGAGCACTTCGTACTGCCAGGCTACCTGCACCGCGCTGATTTTTGGCGTAATCACTTCCCCCTCGTATATCCCCACGAAAGGCACCTGGTTACGGGTGATATTGGTCATACCGCCCACTACAAAAGCATTCACCACCGACTCTTTATAATTAAGATTATAACCAATGTTACCATCCAGCTCTATGGCCGACTTGCGGCCCACCGGGATATAATATTTCAGGTTCAGCGCCAGGCGCTGATAGTCGTGGAAGTTTACGCCAAGTGTATCATAGTCCTGCTCCACTCCCTGCGAGCTCACTTTAATGCCCGGGTGCTGGTTGTAGATATGCCCCGCTTCCAGGTCCAGCAACAATCCTTTGGTAGGATATATTTTCTGGTTGAGGGAATTGATACCGAAATTAATATAGGTATTCAGCTGGTTGGTACTTCCCCGCACCTCCATAAAATTAGACAGCTGCGGTTTGTATTTGATATATTCCCAGCGTGTTCCCGCTCCTATAGACATATTGCGGGTGAAGGTATACTGCATATCCACATTTACATTGGCATACTTACTGCGATACGGTTGTAGCTTATTAAAATTAATATCGTAAAAAGTAAGGCCATTATTCTCGTAATAGGTACTTAATCCAAACCCAAAATTACGACTGCGTCCCAGGTACTTGAAATACTCTGCTTCCAGTCGCGGGTTTTCGCTGATCACCGCCGTTACAAACGAACGCGAGTTGGGCACAATGAAATTCCGCTGTGTTAAATTGATGATGGCATTTGCGCCTGTAAACGTGTTATAGTTCAGGGCAAATTTTACATACGTAAGCGGGTTTTCTTCTACCTGTATGTCCATCCGGCTTTTGCCATATCCTTCCGGCACCAGGTTATAGGTAATGAGTTTGTAGAAGCGGGTGCCATATACATTCAGGATGGCATTTCTCAGCTGCGTAGGCGTATAACAGCCGCCGGGTTTGAGATGCAGCCGTTGCAAAAAGAATTTCTGATCGGAGTGAATCAGGCCGTTCACATGCACACTGCTCAATTCTATATCTGTAGCAAATGGCAGACGGTCGGCCACAAAAGGAGGTTGTGGATATAATGCATTCAATGAATCTGCGAGATGCTTAAAAACCGGGTACATCTCCCTACCTTTCCTGCGTCCTGCTTCAATAATAGAGTCCACGCTACCAAAGCTGGCGGCAGAGTAGTTCTCCAACTCCCTGTTCATCGGCACATAAATATCACATTGTTTGATGGCTTTGGTAAAATCGTCCGCATCTTTATAAAATCCCAGCTGGTAAAGGATATCAAAGGGGGTAACCAGTTGATCTGCTTTGCGCAGGCCACCGCTCACATTGGCGCCAATCACGATATCTGCGCCCATTTCCTTCGCGGTGATCACGGGGAAGTTACGGACTACCCCTCCATCCACCAGTTTGCGGTCGCCGATTTTCACGGCGGTGAAAATAGAAGGGATAGCCATGCTGGCGCGCAGGCTGGTCACAATTTCGCCGCTGTCGAGCGTTACAATAGCGCCGGTAGCTACATCGGTAGCAATACATTTAAAAGGGATATTAAAGTCTTCAAAGTTTTTGATATCCTTCACGGGCCAGCACAGCTTGGCCAGCTCCAGCCACAGCGCTTCCCCCGAAATTACGCCGGAAGCCAGCTTGGGTTTACCATATTCAAAAGGAATTTCAATGATGTATTTATTGTACTCCCGTTTTTCTTCGTAAGAAATATCGGTAAGAACGGGCTGGTTAGAGAACAAACTGTTCCAGTTCAGTTTACGGGCGGCTTCTTCAATTTTGTTCCCGGAATATCCCATTGCATACAGGGACCCCACGATGCTTCCCATGCTGGTGCCGGTTAGCAGGTCTACTTTCAGCCCGGCGCTGTCTATTGCTTCCAGGATACCGATGTGCGCAAGGCCCCGGGCTCCGCCGCCGCTGAGCGTTAATCCTATCTTAGGTCTGTTGCTGATCGTTTGCTGAGCCTTCACGGTATAGTGACACGTAATACAAGCTAACAACAATAAACTGATAGCCCGGCTAATGTGAGCTTTTGATCCCTGCTTCATTGTAAATAATTGGCCCTTATTAAAGATAAGGCTTTATAGACATTCCCGGATGTTAAGCACAAGAGATTTTTAGTTGGACATTTGCTCCCATAGTAAATATTCATTATCTTATTCCCCGCAAAAAGCTCACTACTAAAAGCTAGCGTTTACAATTAACACGTATGAAGAACTCGCTCCCCTCGCAAAACATCTGGCAGGTTATCATGGCCTCGTCGGCTGGTACGCTCATTGAATGGTACGACTTTTACATCTTTGGCAGCTTATCCGCCATCATTGCTGAAAAGTTTTTCCCACCCAGTAATCCGCAGCTGGCCTACATTGCCACGCTGGCTACCTTTGCGGTAGGCTTTATTGTGCGTCCCTTTGGCGCTATTGTATTTGGCCGCCTCGGCGATATGGTAGGACGTAAATACACGTTCCTCCTCACGCTGCTCATCATGGGTGGCTCTACCTTCGCTATAGGCCTTATTCCCAGCTATCATACCATCGGTATACTGGCGCCCATACTGGTACTGATACTCCGCCTCGCGCAGGGCCTGGCCCTGGGTGGCGAATATGGCGGCGCCGCTACCTATGTGGCAGAGCATTCGCCCGACAACCGCCGTGGTTATTACACCAGCTTTATACAAACCACCGCCACACTGGGCCTGTTTGTATCGCTGGGCGTAATCCTCGTTACCCGCATGCTTATGACGCCCGATGATTTCAACAACTACGGCTGGCGGATACCTTTCCTTTTGTCGGTGTTACTGGTCATTATGTCCTATTACATACGGATACGCTTGCACGAATCCCCGTTATTTGCGCAGATGAAGAAGGAAGGCAAAACCTCCACCAACCCTATCAAGGAAAGCTTTGCCAATAAGGAAAACCTGAAACTGGTCATGATAGCGCTGTTTGGCGCCGCGATGGGTCAGGGTGTGGTTTGGTACACCGGTCAGTTCTATGCGCTTTCTTTTCTCCAGAAAACTATGAACATAGAATTTGTGCAATCCAATATCATCATTGCCATTGCGCTGCTGCTGGGTACGCCCTTCTTTATTTACTTCGGCTCGCTGTCCGACCGTATCGGCCGTAAAAAGATCATGCTCACGGGCATGCTGCTGGCAGCTCTCGCCTATTATCCGATCTATAAAGCGATGGATAATATCGGTAATGTGCAGCGGAAACAGGAACAAACGGAGCTTTTCAGGATAGAAAGTAATTCTACCCAAAGTGAATCCGGGGAACTGGTACTCAAAACCACCCGTGTGCACAGCTATACAGATGGCAGCATCCTGAAGGAAACGGCTGATAAAAAGGAACTAACCGTAAGCCGTATGAATATCCTGTGGCTGGTGATCCTGATATTCATCCAGGTACTGTTTGTAACAATGGTATATGCGCCTATTGCGGCTTTCCTGGTAGAACTATTCCCCACACGCATCCGGTACACGTCCATGTCACTGCCCTACCATATTGGTAACGGCGTTTTTGGCGGATTGCTGCCCACCATCTCCACCATCCTGGTTACCAATACCGGCAACCACCTGGCGGGATTGATCTACCCGATCGGTATTGCTGTGATCTGTTTTGTAATTGGTATTATTTATCTGAAAGATAAAAGAGGCATTCCGTTGTAAACGGGGTAAAGCGGAGGGATATTCCCTCCGCTTTACTATTGAAAATGTTGCAGCAAGTCATCCAGCTTCAGCTGCGGATGAGCCGCCATCAGTTGCTGTACCTTTGCCGCATAATGCTGGAGAAACTGCCGGTGCTGGGTACTTTCAGGGTTAAAGGGCCGGTGATTGGCCGCCCGGTTTATTTCCGCAATGCTGTGCAGCAGTTCCTGGCTGGCAGAACTGATACCCGCCTTCACCACCTGCTCCCAAACATAGTTAACCGCCAGTTCATTGGGATGCACCATATCTTCTTTATAAAAACGGTAATCGCGTAAATCATCTATCACCAGCTCATATGCCGGGAAATAGAACAACCGGTTAAACTTAGTCACCAGGTGATGAACAGCCTGTAGTAGTATAGCTTTGCTGAGATTATTTTCTACTACCCCATCACGGATGTAACGCACCGGGCTAACGGTGAAGAGTATATTAATTTTCTTGTTACGGAAAAACAACCGATGCATCACATTGTCCAGTGCTGTCACTATTTCATCTACTGTGAGCAGGCGTTTATAGAAGTTTCCGGCCGGCACCTTATGACAGTTACCTACCAGGCGGTTATTTTCTTTTAAGAAGTAAGCATGTGCGGACCCCAGCGTAATAACGAGCCAATCGGCGTTTTCAATAGCGTGCGTGGCGGCTGCCTGCATCCGTTGAATGTTGTCCAGCGTGGCTTCCGGCGTAAGGCCGGAGAAACGGCTGTGATGATCCCAGCTGTTCCAAAGGTCATTGTGCTGGAAAAGATCTTCTGGCGTATATACTTTCCCGTCGAGATAGGAAGTAAGGGCTTTGGTGATGCTAAGCGGATTGTATAGGATGCCGTGAGGGTTCACCACGGTATTAAAGCGGTGCTCCTGCAGCCTTTCGCCGATTTCTTCTGCAAAACAGGATCCCATCAGCAACAGCTCATGATCATACTGGATAGCGGCAGACAATGGCGCCACCGGAAAACTTAAATGAAATTGCATGTATTACAGTTAATCTTTAAAAACGGCATCTGCCAGTCGCTGTGCGCCCCTCAGTGCTGTCATATCCAGTGTGAGCGGCTCTTTCCGCTGATGGCAGAAAGCAATCATGTTTTCCGTAGCCAGGTTGCCTACCAGCTCATCTTTAGCCATAGGGCAACCGCCGATTCCTTTGATCGCGCTGTCAAATCGTTTGCAGCCCTGCTCATAGGCAGCCAGCACCTTATCTTCCCAGTTATGCGGCGCTGCGTGAAAATGTGCGCCGAACTCCACATCCGGGTACGCGGGGATGAGGTGTTTGAACAAGCCGGTAATAGTAGCGGCATCTGCAACGCCTACCGTATCAGCGAGGGAAATAACGCCGATTTCCATCTTCACCATTTCTTCTACCCACTGTAATACAATTTCCGGGCTGTAAGGATCTCCATAAGGATTACCAAAGCCCATAGAAATATAGATCACCAGCTCTTTCCTGTTTTTAATGCACAGTTCCTGCATGGAATGTACCTGTTCCAGGGATTCGGCAATTGTTTTATTGGTATTTCTTAACTGGAAAGTTTCCGATATGGAGAAGGGAAAGCCGAGGTAATTGATTTCATCAAATACCACCGCTTCTTCCGCTCCACGCAGGTTAGCTACAATGGCCAGCAGCTTACTTTTGGAGCCCGACAGCTGCAGCCGGGGGATCACGTCTCTGGTGTCTGCCATCTGGGGGATGGCTTTGGGAGATACAAAGCTGCCAAAATCGATGGTATCAAAACCTACTTTTAACAGGGAATTCAGATACTGCACTTTTTCATCCGTACTGATCATTCTGTGCCAGCCCTGCATGGCATCACGAGGGCATTCAACTAGTTTTAGCATAGTAAACCATTTTCTTTGCGGGTTCCCGCGGGTCCGCTTAAATATTTACCGTTCTTTGTTTCAGCGCTTCATATAAAATGATGCCGGCCGCCACAGATACGTTGAAAGATTCAAAATTGCCAGCCATCGGAATGCGGAACAACACATCAGAAGCCTTTATCAGCGCCGGGTACACGCCTTTATCTTCCGAACCCATGATCACCGCCACCGGCTCTTTAAGATCGCAATCGTACAATTTTATTTCTGTTTCCATTTCACTCGCCATTACCTTGATACCGTTGAGATGCAGGGTATCAATAGCTTTGTTCAGGCTGTTGACCCGGCAAACCGCGATACTTTCCAATGCGCCGGCAGATGATTTCACGGCCTCTTCATTCAGTGCGGCAATGCCTTTATCGGGAATAATGATGGCCTGTGCGCCGCAACACACGGCACTCCGGGCAATTGCGCCTATATTACGTACGTCTGTAATACCATCCAGTATGAGGAACAGCGGGGTTTCGCCCTTTTCTGTAACATGCGAAATCACATCCTGCAGATCCAGGTAGGTTACGTTGCCGGCAATGGCTACCACTCCCTGGTGATTGGCCTGGGTTAGCCCATTGAGCTTTTCCACCGGAACATAGTTGATGGGGATATTGTTGGTTTGGGCCAACTCCCTTATTTGCGGAATGATATCGCCGGTAGCGGTGCGCAGCATGAAGATGCGCTCAATAGACTTCCCGGTGCTCAGGGCTTCCAATAACGGCTGACGGCCAATAATCATGGTAGATTGCTTTGGCCGCTGCGTTGCATATTTTTTCGGACCTCGTTGCCCGTCTCTTCTTTCACCTTTGAAAGCGTTAAATTTCCTTTCCATTTGCTGCAAAGGTAACGGGTTTATTTGTTTAATAAGCCTTCATAGCCCATTAGCTTTACTTTTTGTATGGCCGCTACCGATAAGGAATCCGTGATTTCAAAGTCATTTACCATCCGGTAGGCTTCTTCAAAAGGCACTTTTTTAACGATCAGCTGCTCTGTTTCTTCCGGTTCGGCCTCCCGTTGCTCCAGTCCCCGTGCCAGGAATACCACTCCTTCTTCATCAGAAACCGAATTGGAAAGCGCCATGCGCGTAATCACTTCCCAATGGGATGCCACCAGGCCGGTTTCTTCCAGTAATTCCCTTTTAGCGGTATCCAGCGCGGTTTCCCTTCCCAGCGGAGCGCCCCCTTCAGGGATTTCCCAGCAAAACTGCTTTAACGGGAAACGGTATTGCCCTACGAGGTAAATATTCATATCATCGTCCAGCGCCACCACTCCTACGGCGAGGTTCTTAAAATGTACCACGCCATAAATACCGGCGCCGCCGGCAGGATTTAATCCTTCATGATGCCATATACTGATCCAGTTATTGTCATATCTCATTTCCCGGGAATGAATGGTCCAGGGATTCTTTGTTGTGTCCATCGTTTTGCGGAGCGGGGGGATCGCCTTCGGCGATTTTAAAATGTCTTGGAGCAGGATTACGCTGATTATACTGATTTTTTTGATTTTATTTTCTTCTGATTTCTTTATTGATATATTTTGATTTTAGTAATGAAGGGAGATATCAGCAAGTATATCTACATCTGCTTTCTTAATTATCTATAAAAATCAAAAGAAAAATCCAGAAAAATAAAATCAGTATAATCAGCGTAATCCTGCTCCAAGACATTTTAAAATCGCCGAAGGCGATCCCCGCGCGTTTTTTAAAGTGCCTTATAATAGTAGTAGGAGTTCGTATCTTTTATGAACCCTTCTTTTTCGTAGAGCTTCTGCGCCCCGGTGTTGGCAATGTAGGTTTGCAACATCAGCCAGGCAGCATTGGTAGACTTACCGTATTCCGCGGCTTTATCCAGCAGGGCTTTGCCAGCGCCCATACCGCGATGTTCTTCCAATACATACAAGTCGTTCAGCAACCAGCCTCTTTTCATTCCCAGGGAAGTGAAGATGGGATATAGCTGTGTGAAACCAATAATTTCGGCATCCAGCATCACCACAAATATTACGCTGTCTTTTTGCGCAATCCTTTCTGTAATGAAACCCAATGCGCCTTTGAAATCGGGCGCCTGATCATAGTAACCGCGGTAGGCATCAAACAATACCGCCACTTCATTCGTGTGTAACTCCGTTGCCTGAATAACGTCCATAAGATAACAGATTTAAGAATCCATCTCAATTTAATTCATTTCCATAACAAAAGAAAAGATGCTCCGTCCGGTAAACACCGGGGTGAGCATCTGTCTATTAACTTCTACCTTAAAAAATTATAGCTATTACTATTTTGCAGCCGCAGCAAGGCTTTTCTTACTTTTATTTACCGCACCGTTCACCAGGTACACACCACCGATGGTGATCACTGAACATACACCGGTTAGCCAGGTGAGGTTTTCATGCAGGATGAGCCATCCCAGCAACACCGCTACCACCGGGTTGATATAAGCATAAATAGATACCTGTGCAGGCGGAAGATTATTCAACGCAAACACATAAGCGGAATACGAAAATACCGAGCCCACCAACACCAGGTACAACAGGCTTTCCCATAATTCAGCGGTAAAACTTTGTACCTCCACATGCTGCCCCAGGAATAAAGTAGCCACCAGCAACATGATGATTCCGCTGAAAAACATCTGGAATCCTGCACCATACAGGTAATTCACACCCAGCACCCACTTGGCCGTGAGCACAGAACCCAGTGCCCAGAATATACAGGAGATAAAACCAATGATAATACCGAACTGGAAATCCGGGTTCATGAGGCTTGATAAATAATTATAGAAGATACCTGCCACGCCGCCGAAGCCCAGGATCATACCAATGATCAGCTGTAAACTAAGCCGGGTGCGTTGTACCAGGAAATAGCTGGTGATGGTGATCCAGATGGGAATGGTAGCTGCAATGATCGCTCCCAGGCCGCTGGGAATATATCTCAGCGCCCAGGTAAGCAAACCGTTACCACCACATAGCATGAGTGTACCAATGACAAATAATTTCGACAACACTATTTTCCCCGGTAACTTATATCCCTTCAATAAAAAAAATCCGGTGATCAGAAATCCGGCGGCTGCCTGTCTTATGCCTGCCAGCATCACTCCGTGCATGTGTCTTACGCCCACACTGGATGCCAGGTAAGTGGTTCCCCAAAAAACACTTACAATGGCAAGCGCGATGTAAGCATTTGTATTTGATTTACGCATAAGTATATCTATTCACTATTTTCTCTGCCAGTACCTTCATGGTATCATAGGCCATCAATACATCTTTTTCGCTGGTGCGCCAGTTCACCAATGCCGCGCGGATGGCCGGCCGGCCGGCATAGGTGGTTGCGGTCATACATACCACGCCGCTGTCGTTCAGTGCATCCAGGTATTCCTGCACGGCCGCTGATGCTGCTTCCGGCGCCACTTCCAGCGTGAAGCAAACCACGCAGAGCCTTACCGGCGACAACACCACAAAATTCGGATCTGTGTCCAGCAGGCTACCCAGCTGTTTGGCCAGTGAAATATTATTTTCAACGAGCCAGCGATACCCTTCTTTGCCGTACGCCATCAAAGAAAACCATGCCGGCAAAGCACGCTGGCGCCGCGAGTTTTCGGGAATATGATTAATGAAATTAAATTGCGTGGCCGGATCGCCTAAGTATGCAGCGCCTGCATTCTGGAATACGGCCGATTGTAGTTGCGGATGTCTGCAAAAGATCATTGCGGCATCATAAGGCACATTCAGCCATTTATGTGCATCGATGGTGATACTGTCTGCCTGTTCCCATCCGTTCAGCAGGTGTTTCCACTGATCGCTGCAGGCGGCAAATCCGCCAAAAGCGGCATCTACATGTAACCAGAATCCATATTCCTTTTTCAGTTGTACCAGTGCGGCGATATCATCAAAATCAACGGTATTCACGGTGCCGCCATTGGCTACATAAATAATGGGAGTTCCTTTGTTCGCTTCGAGGTATTCCTTCAACGCGGCGATGTCCACACTTTCACGGTCAGGCAATACAGGAACACGCACCAGGTTATTGCGTCCTATTCCCATCATTGATATGGCTTTACCGATACTGGAATGCGGCACGGCAGATACCACTTTCAGTCCGGGCAGTGCGGCAATACCATCCGCTGCAATGTCCACGCCATGCTGCAATCCCACCCATTGCCGGCCGGTAGCCAGGCCGGTGAAGTTGGACATGGTAGCGCCGGAAACAAAGCATCCTAAAAATGCTTCCGGCAGCCCGAATAATTCTTTCAGTAAAGCAATGGTTTCCGTTTCAATATAATATGCGGCTGAACTTTTATCTGAAGAATTGAGGTCCATTGAAGAAGCGAGCCAGTCGCCCATCAGGGCGGCAGGCGTAACGCCGCCGGTTACAAAGCCCCAGTAGCGCGGCCCTGCGGCTGCGGTAATGCTGTTGCCATATTGTTGCAGGAAAGCTTCCAATGTAGCTGCACCACCTATTCCCGTACCGGGCATGGATACACGGCTATTGATCTGCACCTTTTTATCGGCTGCCAGTTTATCTATTGCGGATAAAAACCTGCTGCTGAAATCTTTGGTTAACTGTAATAACTGATCTGTATGTTTCAGGTCTTCCTGCAATTTCAATTCCATGATTACTCGTTGTTGATGAGAATTTTCGGGTGGTAATGCAGGAACAAAATTGAGACAATTTATTATCTGAAAACAGATTCAGTTTTCGAAATATTGACCATATCAGATTAATCAGAACAAGCCGGTAAATAAATCTGTGCGCTCATGCTCCAGGAGCCAGCGTTTACGCCAGAGGCCACCCGCATAGCCGGTAAGCGTGCCATCGCTGCCAATTACGCGATGACAGGGTACAATGATGGCCAGTTTGTTTTTACCATTGGTGGTACCTACGGCACGGATGCTTTTGGGATTATGGATCCGGCGGGCGAGTTGCTGGTAAGAAATGGTTTGTCCGAATGGAATAACAGTTAGTTGGTGCCACACCGTTTGCTGAAACTCCGTTCCTTCCTGGGAAATGGGCAGATCAAAAACTTTACGGTCGCCCGCGAAATATTCATACAGCTGTTGGGCACAATCCAGCAGTAGTGCGGGCGCCTGCGGAAAATCCACTACGGGTTTATCTGTAAAAGAAACAGCATTTATAAAATGAGCTGTACCACTGATCAGCAGCGGTCCAACGGGGGTGTCTATACGTAGATGATACAATCCGTCTTCCATGAATTAATCTATTGGGGTAATAGTGACCTCCACAAATAAAAAGTGGCGTATGCTGCATGTTCCTTCCACGGCTTTGTATACTCCTGCAATGCTGACATAGAAGGCTTCGCTTCCAAATTTAATCTATTTTTTATTGCATTCTGCAAACCAACATCTTCCAGTAAAACGGATTGTGGAAAACGGCGGTACTTCATCAGTGCATAGTTGGCCGACCAGTTGCCGATTCCCTTCATGGCAACCAGGCTTTCACGCGCGGCCTCATAGCTCATAGTATCCAGCGTAACTTCGCTGAGCGCACCACTGGCCATTTGCCGGGCTGTTTCCACGAGGTATAATGCTTTACTGCGGGAAAATTGCATGGGCGTGAGCTGATCCGGTGTTAGCGCGGCTATCACCTTTGGATGCGGGTATAAATAAAAATCGGTGTTGTCCAGTACCACATGATACCCAAACTGCCGGATAAACCGCTGCCGCAGCGTATAGGCGAATGCGAGGTTTATTTGCTGGCCTATCACAGGCCAGGTGATGGCCTCAAAAAGATCGGGCATACCAATCAGGCGAAGGCCATTGTATTGTTCTGCCAGTCCTTTTAAGAGCGGGTCTGTTTGTGTATACTGATAGAATGGTTGGAGGTTCGCATCCAGGTGCCACCAATGCGTGATATACCTGATAATGGGCGCTTCTGCCACGGCCTCTCCGGCAGGCGCCAGGATGGTTACTTCCAGGAAGTTGTTCTTTGAGCCAGGCGCAATTTCCACTACCACTGGTTCACCTTCCGACAACAGCATGCGCCGCACTTTCCCGTTGTGTATATAATGCAAACATTCTTTATCCGATCTCCCCAGGAAACGCAGGCATTCTTCAAAGGAGAAATGCGCAGGGTCGTTGATGGGGATCATTATTCTCTGCAAAGCCATGTTGCGAAAGTACGGAAAGCGGGGATTTTTGATTTACGGTTTCTTGCGGATTTGCCCAATTAAGCGAACGTCCATTGGTATATTAACGCTCCCGGCAACATACCTGTAATACCGCCGATAATACTGGCCACGGCATCCATTACATCGTAGCGCCCTTTGCCGGTAATTAATGAAAACAATTCAAAGCCATAACTGATAACGATTACCACGGCCAGGGCCACAAGGGCAGCCAGCAATGGCCTACCAGGAAACGTTAATGCCGAAACCACTTCGAGTACCGCCCCCATGAGGATACCTGCGAAAAAATGCTTCCATTTGTCAGGCGCTATCTTATTAAACATATCCGATATAAAATTACCTGCGGGGAAGATAATATATATTCATGAGGGCGTCTCCAACTAATCCTTCAGCCGGAAACGCCTTTATGAAACTATCCCTGCGGCAATGTCCTTGAAGTAATCGCAATGCGGTTCCATGAATTAATGACAACAATGGCCATTGTGATAACAGCAATTTCCTGTTGCGTAAAAACAGCCTGTGCAGCTTTGTATACCTCGTCCGGTACGCGGGTGGCGCTTACCAGCGTAACGGCTTCTGTAAGCGCGAGGGCCGCACGTTCTTTGTCGGTATAATAAGGCGCCTCTTCCCAGGCCGGCAGCCCGTAAATGCGTTGCTCTGTTTCTCCCATCTGGCGGGCTTCTTTGGTGTGCATATTCAGGCAGAAAGCGCAGCCATTGATCTGTGAGGCGCGGATCTTAATAAGTTCCGTGAGGGTTTTATCAAGACCGCTTTCATTAACAAATGTCTGCAATCCCATCATGGCTTTATATGCGCCGGGCAGGAGTTTGTAGATGTCCATTCTTGCTTCCATAATTATATTTTTTTAAGATGATTAGTAGAAAAACTGTTCGCTGATAATTTTACCGGCGCGTAGTCATGATTGTCGGTTTAGGATTACAAAATAACGGCAAAAAACGCCACCAAAACAGATACAGAATTATCGATATTAAACCATAACAGATTAACTTTGGAAAGATGAAAAAGAATAACGGGTTTATCTATCTTCAGCTGGCGGAGAAGATCCAGCATATGATCAGTGAAGGCGTGTATGCGGTGGGCGACAAGCTGCCCTCTGTAAGATCCCTGCACCAGGAACACGGTATCAGCATCAGTACAGCCCTGCAGGTGTATACCCACCTGGAAAAAAAAGGCTGGGTGGCCTCCCGGGAAAAATCAGGATACTTTGTACACTATTCAAAAAAATTACGCCCCGATCTGCCGCCGGTAACAGATCCGTTGCCTACCGCATTGAAAGTACAGATCAATGAAAAGCTCGCCATGTTCCGGAAAACCAGCGGTTCGCATAAAACTATTTCGCTGATAGGCGCATCGCCGGATATAGCACTGCTGCCGGATTTGAAGCTGAAGAAAGCGCTACAGCTGGTAGCGCGCGAACTGGATACTTCGTATATCCCTTATGGTGATATTTACGGCCATGAACCTTTCCGGAAACACATTGCCAGGCATTGTCTCAACTGGGGCCGGGCGGTATCACCACAGGATATTATTATTACCAACGGCGCTATTGAAGCTGCTGGTCTTTGCCTGCGTGCGGTAGCCAAAGCCGGAGATACCATTGCTATTGAATCGCCTACTTTTTTTGGGCTGCTGATGGCCATTGAAAGCCTGGGCATGAAAGCGCTGGAAGTCCCCACCGACCCGGTAACCGGCGTGAGCCTCGATAAACTGGAGGACGCTTTTAAACAAAAGAAAGTACAGGCATGTCTTTTTGTAAGCAACTACAACAACCCGATGGGCTGTTGCATCCCCGACAACAGCAAGGAACAACTGGCGAAGCTGCTGAAAAAATACCAGGTGCCGCTGATAGAAGACGACGTATACGGCGATCTGCATTTCGCACCGGAGAGACCAAGAACCGTGAAATCATATGACGAAGAAGGACTGGTACTTTACTGTTCGTCCTTCTCAAAGTCCATTGCCGCGGGGCTGCGCACGGGCTGGGTGATTGGCGGCCGTTACCAGGAAAAAATTGCACAGTTGAAATTCATTGCCTCCGGCAGCACCGGGATGTTGCCGCAATTAGTACTGAGCAAATTCCTGGACCAGCAGCGGCTGGATCTGCACCTGAAATCGCTGCGGCAATCGCTGAGCATGCAAACCATGCAGATCACAAAGGCGATACAGGAATATTTTCCGGAAGATACACAACTGACGCGCCCCAACGGCGGCATCAGTTTATGGGTCGTACTGTCGCCCAAAATAAACACCTGGCAGCTGCATGAAGAGGCCGTGGCGCAAGGGATCACGTTTACGCCCGGCGCACTGTTCTCCAGCCAGGACCGCTACCAGAACTGCATCCGGCTTACCAATGCCAATCCCTGGAGCGACGACCAGGACTGGGCCATTCAAACGCTGGGTAGGCTGATAGGGAAGCAACTGCGATAAAATCGCCTTCGGCGATTGAAATTGTCTTGGTTCAGGATTAGGCTGATTATGTTGATTTCGCTGATTTGATTACGTTTTGATTTTTTTGATTTTAAATAGATAAAGTGAAGATGGAAGCGAAGCATCTGTTTCTATCTCCCATAATCTTTAAAAATCAAAACGTAATCAAATCAGCGAAATCAACATAATCAGCCTAATCCTGAACCAAGACAACCTCCGCCCACGCCGAAGGCGTGCCATAAAACAGATTTAATTTTTGTATTTTTGACCAGATCAGATTAGCAACACCATGATAAAAACCGCCGATCACCTGTACCTGCAGGTGGCTGATAATATTGAACAGCTGATAGAAAAAGACGTGATGAAAATCGGGGAAAAGCTACCGTCTGTGCGCATGCTCAGCAAGCAACAGGGGATCAGTTTAACCACTGCCTTCCAGGCGTATTATCACCTGGAATCGAAAGGACTGATTGAGTCCAGGCCAAAATCCGGTTATTACATCCGTTTTAATTCCAGGCGCATGCCTGCCATGCCGGGTACCTGTGCACCCGTAAAGAAAGCCAGTGAAGCCACCGTGAGCGATATGGTGATGGAAGTGTTCAGTCATATGAGAAACCCGAACATCCTGAACTTCTCTGTGGCTACGCCTCCGCCTGGATTGATGCCAGCCGCCAAAATGGCGAAGGCCGTGGTGCATGCGCTGCGTGACTTGCCAAACAACGGTATTGGCTATGAGGAGTTACAGGGCAACAAGTTGCTGCGCGGGCAAATAGCCCGGATGTCGCTTGCCTGGGGCGGCGCCTACACCGAAGATGATATTATTACTACGAGTGGTTGCATGGATGCGCTGACATTGTGCCTGTCGGCCGTAACACGCCCGGGCGACACTATTGCGATTGAAAGTCCCGCCTATTACGGCTCTATGCAGCTGGCGGAAAGTCTTGGCTTAAAAGTGCTGGAAGTGCCTACCCACCCGGTTTCCGGCATTGATCTCGATTACCTCGGCAAAGCCATTCCGCGTCATAAGATTAAAGCCTGTTTATTTGTTACCAACTACAACAACCCGTTGGGTTCCTGTATGCCGGATAAAAATAAAAAGGCGCTGGTAGATATGATGGTGAAGTATGATATAGCGTTGATAGAAGATGATATTTACGGCGATCTGTATTTTACGAAACAACGTCCTGCCATTTGCAAAACGTTTGATAAGTACGGTCATGTATTGTTGTGTAATTCCTTTTCCAAATCACTGGCGCCCGGCTACCGCGTTGGCTGGACGTTACCGGGGAAGTACAAGGAAAAGGTGCTGCTGATGAAGCAGAATCACTCTATTGCCTGCGCGTCGCTGCCGCAGGCGGCAGTGGGGCATTTCCTGGAAATAGGCCGGTACGAATTTCACCTGCGCAATTTGCGCAAGGTGCTGCACACCCAGTGCTTACGGTATTCACAGGCCATCAGCGAATATTTCCCCGAGGGCACCAGGATATCACGGCCGCAGGGAGGTTGTGTGCTATGGGTAGAGCTGGACGAATCCATCAATACATTTGAACTGTTCCAGCAGGCGCTGAAACATAAGATCAGCTTCTGTCCCGGCAGGATCTTTTCTTTGCAGAATAAATACAACAACTGTTTACGTATCAGTTTTGGTCCGGTATGGAGTAAGCAGGTTGATGACGGGTTGAAAACGCTGGGGAAACTGATCCGGAAGATGGGCTGAAAAAGCGAAGACCGGAATAAGATTATTCCGGCCGCTGTTAAACCTACAACTTAAAATTTTTAAAGTTGCTGCCAGATACCCGTATAGCAAGCGGCATCCGGCAGGCAACCAATGGGGTTTGCAAACATCCTAAACAACCGTTAACTGTAAATCAACAAAGAATTTCTTTTTAAAGTCCCTGCTGCCGGTGCAGCATTTGCACAATGCTGCACACTGCAACGCCAGGATCATTTATTAAGCGATCAACGGGTACACCATAAGGCCGCCGTCTACATTATATTCTGCACCTGTAATAAACGAAGCATCATCGGATGCCAGGAAAGTGACCAGGCTGGCGATATCTTCCGGTTGTCCTAACCTGCCCAGGGGCGTGATATTGCTCAGGTGTGTCTGGCTTCATCCGGTCTGAAAACGCATTCAGGGCCGACAGCAGCGTGACAGAGCCGCCATCGCTGATGAGGGGAAGTAATTGCTGGATGGTGAAATCAGCACCTTTGAAGTTAATGTTCATTAATTCATCGTATAGTGCCTCTGTTACCGTTTCAAACGGCGCTAATTTCGCCACACCAGCATTTACAAATAAGGAATCTGTTTTCCCGAAACGGCCCTGCAGGTATTCATACAGGCTGACGACCTGTTATCAAAACCTTTGCTCCTTTTGCTAAAAATGCCTTTGCTGTTGTATATCCAATGCCACTGTTACCGCCCGTGATAACAACTATTTTGTCTTTCAGAGATGACATGAATGATGTTTGTTTGAGATTAACCGATTAATGGATGAACACTGAAACCACCGTCGGCATTATATTCCGCACCTGTAATAAAAGATGCGTCGTCTGATGCCAGGAAAGAAACCAGTTTGGCAATTTCTTCCGGCTGGCCAATCCTGCCGATGGGTAATAATTTGCCCATTTGTTCTTCATTAACCGCTTCTTTTGGAACGCCTGATTTTTCAAAGATAGGCGTAGCCACGGGGCCGGGGTTTACAATATTTACCCGGATCTTCCTGGAAGCCAGTTCTCTTGATAAGGTGCGTCCCAATGAGTTTAAACCTGCTTTGCTGGCGCTGTATACCGCTGCTCCCGGCATACCTGCATAAGCATTAATGGAAGACAATAAAATGATGGTACCACCGTCGTTGATCAGCGGCAGCAGATGCTGCACGGTGAAAAAGGCGCCCTTCAGGTTAATGTCCATTACCGTATCAAAGGAGGCTTCTGTTACATCAGCAAATGATGCAAACGCTGCTACTCCCGCATTCACAAACAGGATGTCTATTTTGCCATAACGGTCACGCACATACTCCGCCAATTTTTGCGAATCGCCAGTTATGCCCTGATCCGCGATAAAACTATCCACCTCTCCGCCTAACGCTGCCACGGCCTGCTGTACGGCTTCCGGCTTGCGTCCTGTAATCAATACCTTTGCTCCTTTCGCCAAAAAATCTGCTGCTGTTGCATATCCTATACCGCTGTTACCGCCCGTGATGACAGCTGTTTTATTTTGTAACTGATCCATTCTATTGATTAATTTAAGTTTATCGATATATTATGTTTAAAAAAAAGAGAAAATCTTTCTCTATCAATCCATTAATTTAAAAGTATCAATATATATAAGTATAAAAAAAGCTGTTGGTTACCCGCCCGGTAGCACCTCAGCCCGTTTTGTACCTAACTTAATTGTAAAAAGAACATAGACAACTGTTTCATCATCTCTTTATTGAGCGTCAGCTCCAGAGATCTCCCATTTTTCACAGAATGCAGTACGCCACTATCAACCAGGATCTTTACGTGATGCGACACCGTAGGCTGCGACAAACACGTAAACCCGCACACATCACCACAAACCAGCTTTCCCTTCTTAACAACCTCCATTATAATAGATAATCGATGTTTGTCGGCGATGGCATTTGCTGCTTTTTCTATAACTGCTAAATCCATGAAGCAAAAGTAAGACTATTTTTGAAATATCGAAATATTTCAATGAATATTTTTTTTTAGCCCCTCATTTTTGGTCTGAACCTGTTCACTCACCTGTACCTGATTCCGAAACTAAACCAGGTGGATATACAGTATATTCATCTCTCTGATCAATTTACCAACGGTAGTTTACCGATCCTTTCAAATTACATTGGTTTATTACGGCAGCAGTTTAAAAACCGGCTGATCCTGGCAGGTGCTTTTACAGCAGGCAGTGCAGAAAAAACACTGCAACGAAATGAAGCATATTGCGATAGTTGCATGGGGTATATTTTATACTATCTTTATGCCATTACACTGCTGTAAAGTGTAACGAATATGCCAAACAACTATTGCTATGAAAACCATGAAAAAGCACCTTATCTTACCTGTAGCGCTCATTACTTTCTATGCATGCCAGGAAAGAAAAATTCCCGAAGAAAAAATTCCGACAGATGCGGCTCCACCCGTGCAGGCTGTAACCGAAAGCGCCAGCCAGATTATACATCCCTGTGCAATACTTCATACGCCCGACAGTATTCAACTGGAACATCTGAAAAAAGACAACGGGGAAGAAGCATTTTATACCATCAATGAAGATTACCAGAACTACATGACAGATGCCCGCGCCTTCCTGGAGGAAAAGGATATGAAGATTATTGAACCTGCCGGTGGCAAAATCAGTTTTCATTCTGCCAAAGGAAGTGCCGCTACACTCAATTTAAGTGATGTAAAATACAATTGGGAGATATGGTTATTTGACGGGGACAAACTCCACAAAGTAGATGTCATGGATATTGAAAATGAGTATAAGAAATACATGAAATAATTTTCAGCAGGCAGTTTCTAAAATGAAACTGCCTGTTTTTTTATTTGCTCCAGTGATCGTATGCCGCTTTGGCAATTTTAGCAATCGTTCCCTCCCGCTCTTCTTCACTTGCTTTTGCATCAGACACAAATACCGTAATAGCCAGGTGATGTCCGTTTGGCAGGGTAATGATACCAACGTCATTGGTGGCACGGGTTAATCCGTCTGTGGTCCACGAAGTGCCTGTTTTATGCGCTACCACTGTGCCGGCCGGCAGTAATCCTTTTAATCTTTTTGCACCGGGCCTTGAGGTCGTCATCAGGTGCATCAGGTAATTTTTGCTGCTGTCGGACAATACCGGTTCCTGGTGGCATATCTTCAGCAGCTGCGTCATGGCCATTGGGGTAGACCAGTTCTTATACTGGATCATTTCGCTGGGCACCTGCACTTTTTCCGTAGTGGAAATGGCTATTTGTTTTACGCCCAGGCTGTGTACATAGGCATTTGCTTTGGCGGCGCCCCCCAGTAAGCGCAGCAGCACATCACAGGCACTGCCATCGCTGGCGCGGATATTATAATCGATCAATTCTCCCAGTGGCATATCAAAATTTCCTTCCGGATGCTGGTCCCGGACCGGGCTTACCCCTCTCGGTCCTATCAGGTCGTCTTTTGTGACATGTATGGGTTGATCCAGCCGGAACCTGTGCTGGTCCACCTGCCGGAGCATGGCCATTGCAATCGGGAATTTATACACGCTCTGCATCGGGAAATGCTGATCGCGGTTAAACGAAACGGTGTCCTTTGTTTCCAGGATTTCCGCATATACTCCAACTTTCCCAGATATATTTCCGGCGATACCTGCAATTTGCTGACGGAGTGTTTGCTGGCCGCTGGCCGTTGGGAGATAAACAATAGAAACGGCCATAGTGGCTGTTATAAACATGGCAACATGCTTTCTCATATAGCGAGTTAAATCAATGTAAGAAGCCAAAATAGGGTTTTTCCGGCGACCGGAACAAATTATGCATTTAGAATTTCGCCGCGTTAATATTATTTTAGGCTCCAAATAGAGCAGAAATTGAGTAAACCGATATTAGTTATAAAATTTGGAACAGCATCGATCACCCATCAGAATGGTGACCTCGATGAAACCGTGATTGCCGGTATAGCGCGGCAGGTAGCAGAGTTACATGCAGATTATCATATTGTGCTGGTGTCGTCCGGGGCCGTGGCCGCCGGCAAACAGTTTTTACGTCATTACAACGGCACCATCAGCGAGCGCAAAGCCGCGGCAGCCGTAGGTAATCCGTTGCTATTGAATAAATACAGCCGTTATTTTGCCCCTTACAGTATTGCGGTAGCCCAAAGTCTTTGTGAACGCCAGCATTTCTCCGACAGGAACCAGTTCCTCCAGTTAAAACGTACTTACGAGGAACTGTGGGCCAGCAACATTATCCCCATTGCCAACGAAAATGACGTAGTGAGCAGCCTGGAGCTGAAATTTTCCGACAACGACGAGCTGGCCACGCTGATAGCCGTGGGTTTTGGCGCGCAGTTATTGTTGTTCAGTACCTCCGTAGCCGGCGTACTGGACAGGGAGGGACAGGTGGTTCCACAGATAGAGGTTATTGACAAGGCAGCCCTGGGATTGGCAGATAAAGAGAAATCCGCCCTCGGCTTAGGCGGCATGGTATCCAAGCTCACCTTCGCCCGCCTGGCCACCAGGATGGGCATCAGGGTTGTTATTTTCGGCATCCGCACGGAGGATGGCATCCTCAATGCCATTGCAGGCAAAACAGGTACCTTATGCCTGCCGCAGCCCTGCAGCATGCCCGCCCGCAAAAAGTGGCTGGCCAGCGGCAGCCTGGTTACCGGCAGGATCAGGATCGACGCCGGCGCACAAAAGGCGCTGGAAAAACGTCACAGCCTCCTCGCCGTAGGTGTGCAGGCCGTACTCGAAAAATTTGAATGCGGGGAAGTCATTGAAATTGTGAACGAAGACAATATCGCCATCGCAGTAGGCAGGACGAAAATTGCTTCAGACATCCTGGACACCCAACACAAAGCACAGAACATAGAAGTGGCCCACGCTGATGACATCGTGCTGTTATAAAGAAAAACAATCATGCAAACGATACAACCACTACTGGAAAAAGCGCAACAGGCAGGCGTTTCCATACGTACCCTCCCTGATGCACAGAAACAGGCTTTGCTGCTCAAACTGGCATCCGTGATCCTGATCCGGTCGGAAGATATTATCACCGAAAATAAGAAGGACCTCGACCGGATGCCGGACGAAGACCCGAAAAAAGACCGGCTGCTGCTGACAGATGCGCGCATCCGCGATCTCGCGTCCAGCCTGGAAGATATTGCCGGCCTGCCCGATCCCGCCAATGTACTGGTGCTGGAAAGAACCCTCGACAATGGCCTGCTGGTACAAAAGAAAACCGTGCCCCTCGGCGTGGTAGGCGTGATCTATGAATCGAGGCCCAATGTAACCGTGGATGTGGCAGCGCTCTGTATCCGCTCCGGCAACGTGTGCGTACTGCGTGGCGGCACAGATGCCTTTTATACCAACACCATCCTCGTAGCGCTGATCCAGGCCGTATTGACGCAGTTTGGGGTAGATGAACATGCCGTACAGCTGCTGCCTGTTGACCGCAGATTTGTAATGGAAATGCTTACTGCCGTAAAGTATATCGATATCATTATACCGCGTGGCTCCGAACAACTGATCGAGTTTGTCCGCACCAACTCCAGGGTTCCGGTCATTGAAACCGGCGCGGGGGTATGCCATACCTACGTGGAAAAAACTGCCAACCTGCAACAGGCTGCAGCCATTGTTACCAATGCGAAAGTTTCCCGCCCGTCGGTATGTAATTCACTCGACACCGTGCTGGTAGATGAAGCCGTGGCAGCAGGTTTCCTCGCACTGCTGGCGCCACAGCTGCAGCACTACGCAGTAGACGTATATGCGGATCCGTTAGCATTCGATATCCTGCAGAAAAATAATTATCCGCATCTCTTCGCAGCGCAGCCGGAAGATTTTGGCCGGGAATTCCTTTCGCTCAAATGCTCCGTAAAAGTAGTGCCCGACACCAACGCAGCGCTATCGCATATTCAAAAATATTCTTCCCGCCACTCGGAAGCGATCATCTCCGGCGATACCGCCATCAGTGAGCGTTTCCTCAATGAGGTAGACGCCGCAGCGGTATACGTGAACGCCTCTACGCGGTTCACCGACGGTGGCGTATTTGGTTTGGGTGCGGAAATAGGCATCTCCACGCAAAAACTGCATGCACGGGGACCTTTTGCACTGGAAAAACTGGTAACGGAAAAATGGTTTGTACGTGGCAACGGCCAGGTAAGATGAGTGGAGGGAACTTCCCTCCACTCCCTCCGCTACGCGATCGTGATCTGTTCATTCAGGTATACGTCCTGGATGGCATTCAGCAATGCAGCTCCTTCCACCATTGGGCGTTGAAAGGCTTTACGCCCCGAGATCAGCCCTACGCCACCGGCTCTTTTATTAATCACTGCGGTGCGTACTGCTTCTGCCAGATCGGCCTCTCCTTCGGAGGCGCCGCCGGAATTGATCAGTCCCATGCGTCCCATATAGCAATTAGCTACCTGGTAGCGGCACAGGTCAATGGGGTTATCTGAAGTAAGTTCTGTATAAATACGTTCATCCAGTTTACCATACGAAGATGCTCCGGTATTCAATGCTTTATAGCCACCGTTTACTACCGGTAACTTCTGCTTGATAATGTCCGCCTGGATAGTTACACCGAGGTGATTGGCCTGCCCGGTAAGATCCGCTGAGAGGTGATAATCCACATCTTTCTTAAAAGCATCATTCCGCAGGTAACACCAGAGAATAGTAGCCATGCCCAGTTCATGCGCCCTTGCAAAGGCCCTCGATACTTCCACAATCTGCCGGTCGGATTGCTCAGAGCCGAAGTAGATGGTGGCGCCAACCGCCACTGCACCGAGGTTCCAGGCCTCTTCCACGGTGCCGTACATCACCTGGTCGGCCCGGTTGGGATAAGTGAGCAGTTCATTATGATTGAGCTTGACAATAAAAGGAATGCGGTGCGCATAGCTGCGAGACACCGACGATAACACGCCAAAGGTGGAAGCCACTGCATTACAGCCGCCTTCTATAGCCAGCTTCACAATATTTTCAGGATCAAAATAGGCCGGGTATTTGGCAAAAGACGCGCCGGCGCTGTGTTCCACACCCTGATCTACAGGAAGAACGGACATGTAGCCGGTGCCTCCGAGACGGCCGTGCTGAAACAATTGCCCCAAACTGCGCAATACCTGCGGGTTACGGCTGGAAGGTTGGTAAATTTTATTGACGGTATCCGGTCCGGGCAGGTGCAGCAGGTCTTTACTGATAGTTTTGCTTTGATGCTGCAACAGGGTATCGCTTTCTTTGCCTAATAATTCGCTGATTTTTTCCAAGGATAACATAAGCATGACTTTTTTTGATACACCTAATTTAAGGATTTAATACCGCACCGGTATGCGGCAGTTATTCAGTAAGGGGTCGGGCCTTTCGGACGGGGCTGGTCTTCCCGCTCTTCCGTTACCATTTCCGTGCCTTCAAATGCGCCTCCGGAGCCATCATGAATAATGGGTTCCGGCTTTACTTCGTCTTCCTTTTTAACTGGTTTTTCTTCGTTGGGATTGATACTCATTTCCATAATAACAAATGTACTGATTACTTATAAATCGTTATTTGGGCAGGACATGAAAAAATGAAATGAATTTAACTTTAGGAATAAATACTATAACTTTGGTTGCCAGCGTTCATACCCCATAAAAAGGATGCCGGAAGAATTATCAATAGGATAATAACCCTCAGAAGATCATTAGGTTTCTATGAAAAGATTTTTTTGCCTGCAACACAAACTGTTATAGCCTTTTTATTTAAGGCTATCCCGAGCTTAACTTACTTAAACCCTACGATGCTTAACATGACTATTAAAATTATTACACGGATTCAACAAGCTGTAAAATCAATTATAAGAGCAGGTACACAGGGTCAAACAGACGATGAATTGGTATCCAGGATTATACTTGTCAATACACTCAGCCTGGTACTCGCCTCCTTAATCCTGGTTATAGGAGCTATATTTATGGTATTCACGAGAGAATTATCTATACTTATACCTGCTTCCATAGAATTCCTCTTTACTGTTTCGGCCATTTATCTGAATCACAGGGGATACCACAGGATCGCGGCAGCCAGCACTTTTTTGGTACAATGTTTTGCGTCTGTTTACTTTGGAATACTGCTCAGTAACATTATTGAGCTGCAGGCAATGATCATCTTCCTGATCTCCATTATATACCTGATATTTCCAGACAGAACATCGAGAAGAATATCGCTGGTGGTGGCTGTAGGCATTCTTTTACTGCTTGAAACCTATTACCATTATCATTTTGTAGAAGCGATACACCTTCAGAAAGATGTGGCATTTATTTTCCGCATCTCTGCTATGGCAGGTGTTTTAACACTTATCATCCTGGTAAGCAAACCATATGTTCACAGTAATGATTTCAATAAACAGTTAAAGAGAAGCAATCACTTTAAAAAGATATTTGTATACCAGGTATCACATGAGCTGAGAACACCGCTGAATGCCATCTTTGGCGTAGGACAGTTGTTAAAGCGGGAGATAAAATTAAATGAACAACTGAGGGGGATAGAACCATTGGCAGATCAACTGTTACTGGCAAGCAACCATACCCGCAATATTGTAAATGACGTGCTGGATATGGCACAGATAGAATCAGGAAATTCAGAAGTACTGAACAGCGAAGCTTTTGAAATAAAGCCGTTCATTCAAAAGTTAGTGGACATAAACGGGATAATAGCAAAAACCAGGAATATTAAGATTAAACTAAGTATAGGTGAAATCCCTCCTGTGATTTTTGCTGATCCCTTAAAACTCAACCAGGTTGTAACAAATTTATTGGGGAATGCTATTAAATATTCCAACAAAGGAACTACCATCAATTGTTACATTGCTGCCGCTAAAGATACCTGGTCACTGCATATTGTTAATATGGGCGATCACATCACGGATGATAAGTTAAAAACGATATTTGATCCGTTTATTACAGATAAAAGAAAGTACACAGAAGGTGCAGGACTGGGACTTTATATTGTACAGAATAAAGTCAGTTCCATGAATGGTACCATTACTGCCGAAAGCAGCCCTACAGGGATAAACAGTTTCAAAGTAGTGCTTCCCCTGGTACCGGGCAGATATGAAGATCTCAAAGCGGAAAACAATGATGAAGATGAGATTACCGACCTGAGCGACATTCATGTAGTGGTTGCTGAAGACAACGAAATGAATGCCCTGCTAATATCCAGGTTCCTTACACAAACCGGCTGCTCTATTTGCCTGACCGCAAACGGGGCTGAAGTACTGGAGGAAAGCAGGAAACACACACCCGATATCATCATCATGGATTACCATATGGACATTATGGATGGGAAAGATACCCTGGTTAGTCTGAAAAAAGATCCGTTATTGAAACATATCCCTGTTATTATCGCCACCGGGGATGCCTTTCTAGAGTCGCGCGAGCTAATGATGAAAGCTGGCGCCAGTGCCTTTATTGAAAAACCGATTGACTATAAATTCCTGATAAAAGTACTTAGTCAGCAACTGCACCCACTCAGTGGCGAATTACAATAAAAAATGAGTACGCTTAAACTGCCGCAGCAATAGCTGGCACTAATTGCGTTTCCTTCCAGATAGAATTTGACCGTTTATAACGTTTGGTATAAACCTGCCATACCCAACTGGCTTGTACGCATCGTTCCAGGCCGCCAATATGTGCATCCAGCTTATCCACCATTTCTGAACCAGCAGGTAATTGCTGATAACTCCTGTTTCTCACCCTGGTCACCAGCAATGCAAATTCCAATAAAAACTGCTGTACAATGGCAGCAGCCTTCCTGATAATTTCCTTCAGTGAAAGACCCGGATCATTTAACGCAAGGATCATCAGCAGATTTGAATCTGAACTGTTGTCGATCACCTCTTTTTCAAAAGAAAAAAGATCATTCATCAAACAGCCAATAGCAGCGGTAACATATTGAAGGCGCTGCATATCAGTTTTGATGCCTGCTGTTTCCATCCATTTCCAGTCAAGAAACTGCCCGTCACTATACTCAATGAGCTGTATGGTATGATGCATTCCGGAAATATGCCCCCGCATGTCAATATATTCTTCCACCGTAGGAATATGTCCGAGGGAGTTGGTATTGCAATCCAGGTGTGTTACATCAATGTGATAGTTATACATCTTTTTAAATTCGCGGAACCAATGGGCTGGCGAAGTATTATAAATATCCAGCAGCATTTCTGCATTGGCAGTTTCCACGCCATGAGCCTCCGGCACGCTTTCGAAAGGATAATCCATCTTTCCGATACGCTGCCTGACCACATTGCAGCGTTGCTGTTCACCGGCGCTCAGGTGCGTAAAAACTTCCCGTCCCATCGTATCATTCAGAAAAAAGTCTACCGTACAGTTCTTAAGAATATTATTCATACGATACAAATTGGCGGTGGGGAACAGGTAGATGGCACAAGTGACGTAATGCTCGGCATTTTCAAGCCAGATACCATAACGCTCGCAAAACTCCTGGGCCACCCGTTTAAGCTGGCGGGAATAAGGGTGAGGTCTGAATGACTGGCAAAATTCATCCAGTCTGAATTCTTCGTGATTAAATAATTGAAATAAAGAAAAAGGTGCTGCCCCTTCCCTCATCATGGAAGCATATTCTTTTTGCATTTTTTGCATTCTGGCATGTGCCAGCATCTGAACATTGTGTTTCATAAATGTTAATTTTTGAGTAAGAAATGAAGAAAACTGTATTAATTGGATCCAGCTATAGGGCGCGCTGATTTTCACAGGAACAAAACAGCTATGGATGAAAGTAAGTATGGGCGATACTCCAAACAAATATATTATACTTTTAATATACAGAACACCACTGAATTCTGCCTGCGCCTTGAATTTTTAACTATTAACCCCGGGGCGTTTTATATATATTTGTCCCCCGGAATGACTAAAAGACCCAATATGACCCAGATCGCTATTATCCGTCACGGTACCACTTCCTGGAATAAAGCAGGCAAACTGCAAGGCCATTCAGACATCCCCCTGGATGAAGAAGGCATTACGCAGGCCCTGAAACTGGGACAGCGGCTCACCGGCGAAACCTGGGACCTCATTTATTCCAGTCACCTGCTCCGCGCCCGGCAAACAGCGGCCATCATTGCACAGGAGCTTAGTATAGAAAGTGTGATTGAGGACCAACGTATCGGGGAAGCCGGCGGCGGCCTCATTGAAGGTACCACCGAGGAAGAGCGCATCCTCCGGTGGGGAGCCGCCTGGAAACTGATGGACCTCGGCATGGAAAGCAATAATGCCGTGGTAACAAGAGGACTCTCCTTTATGCAGGACCTCCTCTCCGAAAATAGCGGCAAAAAGATATTGCTGGTGAGTCATGGCAGCTTTATCCGGCAAATGCTGGACGCCCTCCTGCCACAAATGCATCCTACTCCCGCCATGAAAAATACTTCCATCACAAGGCTCCAGTTCTCCGACGAAAACTGGAAATGCGAACTGTTTAATTGTGTGAGCCACCTCGAATAGAATTATATTTGTTGTTCATGAAACTATTACTGATAGAAGATGAACCTGCTGTAGTATCTGTTATTACCCGCGGCCTCTCGGAAGCCGGCTACGAAGTAAGCGTGGCCCCCGATGGTACCAGCGGACTGCAAATGGCGCTCAATAACCCATCATTCCGGCTGATCATACTGGATGTAATGCTGCCCGGCATGAACGGCATAGAAGTATGCCGCTCCCTCCGCAAAGCACAGCTGGAAGTGCCCATACTCATGCTCACCGCATTGGGCACAACAGAAAATATAGTAATGGGCCTCGACAGCGGCGCCGATGATTACCTGGTGAAACCATTTAAGCTTCAGGAGCTGGAAGCCCGCATCCGCAGCCTTATGCGGAGAAAAAACCCGGTAGATACACCCGTTCCCGTTACCTCCGCCGCTATACTCAGCATGGCAGACCTGGAGCTGGATACCGATACCAAAGCCGCCAGCAGGAACGGAAGAAATATACAGCTCACCGCCACAGAATACCGGCTGCTGGAATACTTACTGAAAAATCCGAGGAAAGTGCTCTCCCGCCTGGAAATACTGGAACAGGTATGGGGCATCGAATTTAATATGAATACCAAAGTGGTGGATGTTTACATTAACTATCTCCGGAAAAAAATTAATAAATACAACCCCACAGAACTGATACATACCGTAGTGGGACTAGGTTATATGATCAGGGAAAATAAGGCTGATGAAGATACGCACTAAGATATTACTGTTATTTGCCGGATTAACGATTTCCACCATCCTGGTGATGAGTGGACTGGTGTATTATTTTACCGACCAGCACTCCTTTGAAGACTTCTACAAACGGCTGGAAATACGCGCCTATCTTACTGCAAAAGCGACCCTTCCCTATTATGAATCCGACTCCGTGATCTATAACGAGATCCGGGAAGAACACCTGGAAAAACTGCCGGCCGAAAAAGAATATTTCCTGAAGGTAGCCGCCGATGGCGCCGTTCATAAAGATGAACAACTCACCCTCCCCAACTCCTTCTACGAACAGATACACCGCGAAAGCAAGGCTACCTACCGCGAAGGCGACCGCTTCTACGAAGGCGTGTTGTATAAAAGCAAACAGGGACTGTATATCGTGATTGTATCGGCTATTAATCAATACAGCGTGGAATACCTGGGATGGCTGCGCAAAATCCTGATCATCTGCTCCGTGGCCTCCAGCGTCATCCTGGTAGGCGCCGGCATTTTCTTCTCCCGGTATATTCTAAAACCCATCCGGCACATGATGGTACAGGTAAAAAGCATCAGCTCCCGCAACCTCCACCTGCGGCTGAATGTAGACGACAGCGGCGATGAAATAAACGACCTGGCTGGTACCTTTAACAATATGCTGGACCGCCTGGAAACCGCCTTTGAAACACAAAATAATTTTGTCAGCAACGCCTCCCATGAGCTGAGTACCCCCCTCACCGCCATCATCGGCGAAGCAGAACTGGCACTTAATAAAGAACGTACCCAGGATAAATATATATACTCCCTGAAGAATATTCTTCATGAAGCAGGGCGACTGGAACATATCACCAAAAGCCTCCTGCACCTGGCTCAAACCGGCTTTGATGGCAAGAAACAGGAATGGGGTCAAATCCGCAGCGATGAACTGCTCTTCACCGTAAAAAACACCATCGATAAACTGCACCCGGGTAACCACGTGGAAATAGATTACAGCCTGTTCCCGGAAGAAGAAGAAAAATTAATCATCCCCGGCAACGAACAACTGCTGGAACTGGCGCTCAGCAACATTGTAATGAATGCCGTGAAATATTCCAACAACGAACCGGTGTCTATTGCACTGGCCGCTACAGAAAAGAAAAATATTATTATCGTAAAAGACCAGGGCATCGGCATCCCCCCGGAAGATCTGCCTTATATCTTCTCCCCTTTCTTCCGCGCCTCTAATACCGGCCGTTTCAAAGGGTATGGTATCGGGCTGCCACTGGCTATGAATATTATCCGCATGCATAAGGGAGACATCATTGTAAACAGCCGTGTAAACCACGGAACCGAGATCAGGGTGGAACTTCCACTGTAGCGACTGCTTTTCTTACCGGATTCTTACCACATTCTTACTACCTTTTAACGCGGCTCTTACTGGTTACTTATTTGACAGCAATAATTTTGTTGTTATAAAAGCTACCAGATATGAAAAATATACTCATACCCACAGATTTCTCTATCCGCTCACTCAGTTATGTACACAACATTGTAGCGCAGCATCCCAGCGAGCAGGTAAATATTATATTAATGCACGCACTGGAAATGCCGGACTCCTTGTTTGACCTGATGACCTACACCCGCAACAGCCGGCACCTGGAACTCATTTCATCCGACTTCCAGGATGGTTGTGAAATAATCCGTAACAAATATTCTTCTGCCATTAACCAGCTGAAGATTGAATTCTTTCATGGCAACACCCGTGCAGCATTACGCAATTTCCTGCTGGCACAAAACATCGACCTGATCATTCAACCTACCGATCATGAATTTAATGCGCCTTCCAAAAGAAGCTATGATCCGGAAAAACTGATCAGCAAATGCAATTATCCAAAGATGAAGATTCAACTCCAGAAACGGAAGTATGTGGTAGACAGGTCTACCATCTCAGCACTTTTGCTGGCAACAGAATAAAAAAACAGGTTATGTTACTGAAAGATAATATCCCCTTAAATTATGTTTTTGGTAAAATAAAGATAGAGATCCTGCTGGTAACCATCTACTCACTGGCTATTAATATCCTTTATTACCAATATGATTTCACCAACCTGGTTATTCCTATAGCTGTGCCAATGGTGCTGGGAACGGTGTTGTCATTATTACTCGCATTCCGCTCCAACCAGGCCTACGACCGCTGGTGGGAAGCCAGAACAATATGGGGGGCCATTGTAAATGATTCACGCTCGCTGACAAGACAGGTACTAAGCCTGATGGATACTACGTATCAATCAGAAGACCTCACCCTTTTCCAGGAGCGTTTTGTAAAGCGGCAGGCAGCATGGTGCTATAGTTTGGGACAATCGTTACGTAAGACAGATCCGCTCAAAGGTGTAGACAGATTATTATCAAGAAGGGAATTAAACTATGTGATGAGATATGATAATGTACCGGCTGCCTTGTTGCTTTTACATGGAAAAGACCTGAAATATGCGATGGAACAGGGTTGGATAAACCAATACCAGCAAATTGCCCTGGACCAGACGCTGACCAGGCTATGCGACGCAATGGGTAAATGTGAACGTATTAAAAATACCGTGTTCCCGGCTACTTATAGTCTTTATACACACTTCACCGTTATCTTCTTTATACTGTTATTGCCGTTTGCCTTAATAGATGTACTGGGCTTTATGGAAATACCCCTCGTGGTAGCCATTGCCGCATCTTTCCTGCTGATCGAAAAAATGGCGATCAACCTGCAGGACCCGTTTGAAAATAAACCTACAGATACACCGGTAACTACCATTGCCAGGAAAATTGAAAATGATCTCCGGCAAATGTTGCACGAACAGGACGCTGCACCGGAAGAGCAGGTGGAAACACCCGCTTACTACGTACTTTAAAGCTGATTTGTGTTTAAGGCGCCCTCTTCAAAGGGCCGTAATTTATAGCGTTAAGACAAAGGCTCCGGTATCCACCGGAGCCTCTTCTTTATAAGGTAGCCAATTCTTTTTTTGATAACCATACCCACTTGCGGATCGTTCGCCTCACATAACGGGGATGCAGATCAATTTCCTGCGCCGTTTTTTCAAACTGTACCCGCGCTTCACCGGTCCGGCCCTGCTTCTTCAGCAACAATCCATAATAATACATTGCCTCCAGTGAATGATGCACCCGGATAATTTTCTGGTATTCTTCTTCCGCCCTGCCGGTTTCCATTGTTTGTTCCAATGCGCGCGCATACATCAGCTCATCTTCTGCCTTACTCATCCGCACACCCTTGAAAGTATTTACTTTATCAAAGCTCACAATACTCGCTGCATACTGCCCGTTCAGGAATTGGAGCCGGGCCAGTTGCAGGATAATACCCGGATCTTTGGTAAAAGTATTGGCACACTCCAGGGTCAGCGCAATGGCTTTGTCGTATTGCTTTTGCTGTGCATAGGCATCTGCCAGCTGCATTTTGTTGGTAACAGTATCGGATATACGTACTCTCTTCTCCCACTCCTGGATACGCCCGTTGGGCCACAACGTGCGTAACAGGTTTTCACCCAAGCTGCCATTGGTAATATCCGGCAATATCTCGCGGATAAAATAAACCACCACACCTATCACCGGGATAAACAGGATAAAAAATAACCACTCCCTGCTCCTCCCCGATTTCAGGACATGCACAACACATACAATCTGCAGAATGATAACAAGATAATAATAGTCACTCCAAAATGGGAACATAGCAATTTTAACAACCAGGGTTAAGAAAACTGATTCCCGGCAAAAATAATAAAATATGCTAATTTGTGGCTCAAAGGCATATTGTAAATTTGAACCGGGCTATGAAAGATTTTATTCCGCGGCAGCTATTGCTGGAAACCAATCCGGTTCACCTCATCAGCATGAACCAATATGTACATGAGCTATCCACGGTAGCGCACCGTCACGATCATTACATGATCATGTGGATCACTAAAGGCCACGGTACCCAAATGATCGACGGACACGAGCATCAGATGCTGACCAACAGGGTATTTTTCTTCCACCCCGGGCAGGTGCATAAAATGAACGATTTTGAGCGTGATGGCTGGATGGTGATCTTTGATGAACCCATCTATAAACTGTTCACCCGCTTTCATCCGCAGGAAGAACTAAACGGCATGATGCAGCAGGGCGGCCACGAACCTTTTGTAGACCTGGATGAGGACACCGCAGTACTTTATGAGCATATCACCACGATGATTCAAAAAGAGCTATTGAAATCACCAAAAGATTTTAATATGCTCATCCACTTTGTATCCCTGTTACTGCTGGCAGGCAATAAACTGCACGAACAGAAAAACACGCTGGAACTGAAAAATAAAAACAGCTCCAAACACCTGGTACGCAACCTCACCCTATTGATTGAGCAACATTTCAAGAAAGGGAAGCCGGTTTCTTTTTATGCCAATGCCCTGAACCTGCAGCCCAGAAACCTTAACCGCATAGTCAAGGCAAAACTGGGCTATACCGTGCATGATCTGCTGCAGGACAGGCTTCTCACAGAAAGCAAGATCCTGCTGACCTCTTCTCCGCTTACTATTAAAGAGATCAGTTATAGTCTTGGCTTTGCCGATCCTTCCTATTTTAACCGTTTTTTTAAAAAGAACACCTACCTCACCCCGGCTGCCTTCAGAACAAAAGGCGTTTAAGTCCCTGCACAAAAGTGCAATTGTACTACCAGAAAGTACAATTAACCCTTCTTCCTGGTAACTAGCTTTGCTGTTATTATGATCAATTTTATAATGATAGCAGTCTGTATAATGGCTGGTATGATAATGAAGTCCGCTCGCATCATTCATCCGGAGGCGCACAAAGGAATCAACACCTGGATATTATACATTGCATTGCCCGCAGTATCCTTCAAATATCTCCCAAAAGTAACCTGGTCTACGGCCATGATCCTGCCGGTGGCAAGCACCGTAGTAGTGGTAGCGGGAGGCTGGTGCTTTATGAATATCTACTGCCGGTACAAACAATATTCAAAACGCACCCGCGCTACCCTCGAACTGGCAAGCGGGTACAGTAATACGTCTTTCATTGGCTTCCCGCTGATCATCGCCTACTTTGGTGAGCAGTTTATAAGTATCGCTATCATCTGCGATCAGATGACATTCCTGATCTTATCTACCATCGGTATTATTACGGCGCTGAAGGGTGGCGCCTCCGGTAACTCCCCTGTTAGTGCAGGATTCCTTCTGAAAAAACTCCTGACCTTTCCTCCTTTCCTGGGTTGCGTGCTGGCGCTTTTGCTCAGCAGGCTGACCGACCTTTCTGTGGCTGAACCATTCTTTGATAAACTGGTGGCCACCGTAGCGCCACTGGCCTTATTTTCTATCGGCCTCCAGTTAAAATTCAATGGCTGGAGAAAAGAGATTTCTCAAATATCGGTGGTGCTGTTATACAAACTCTTGCTGGCGCCCGCGTTGGTGGTAGTGGCGGCACTATTGCTTAAAGAACGCAGCGATATCGCCAGGATCAGTATTTTTGAGGCCGCCATGCCCACGTTAGTAACCTCCGGCGTAATAGCGGAACAATTCAGACTGAATACCAGGGTCATAAATTTAGTTATTGGTATCAGCATCCTGGTGGGCTTTCTGACTACCGCCGCCTGGTTTGAAATACTCAAACATGTTTTTTAACGATCCCGCCATTTTAACAAGATAAGATTCAACCCCATAATGAGACCTTATAAGGAAGGAATGAGATGTTTTAGTGAAAAAACATCCGCATAACCTTCTATTTTTGTTCCCACCGGTTTCTGATCCACGTTACCCGGCTATTCCATAAATGACTATAAAAATGAGATGTAAACTTCCGGTACTGGCTATCTGCGCACTTCTGACAGGTACTCATGCTTCAATAGCCCAGCAGGCAAATATCCCCGGCGACTTTGCAGATCCTTCCATTATCCGGAAGGGCAGCAGCTTCTATGCCATCGGCACGTCCAGCGAATGGGGGCCGCATTTTCCGATCTTCCGGTCAAATAACCTCCAACAATGGGAACAGACAGGTTTCTTATTCGAGAAAGCGCCTTCCTGGACATCCTCCTCGTTCTGGGCGCCGGAATATTTTTATCATCACAATACTTATTACGTTTATTATACAGCGAAAAGAAAGAGCGATGGCGTTTCCTGCATAGGCGTAGCCACCTCGGCATTTCCGGATCATGGCTTTAAAGATCATGGCATTATCATAGAATATGGCAAAGAAGCCATCGACGCATTTGTATTTAACGACAACGGGCAATTATACATCACCTGGAAAGCCTATGGCCTGGATAACCGGCCCATTGAGATCCTAGGAAGTAAACTCTCCGATGATGGACTTTCACTGACAGGCACGCCTTTCACCCTGTTGAAAGATAATGCCCGTGCGGGTATGGAAGGACAAAGCATCATAAAAAAGGGGAACTACTATTACCTCTTTTACTCCGCAGGTAATTGCTGTGGCGTGTCATGCAGCTACCTGGTTAACGTAGCCCGCGCAACAGCCATCACCGGGCCTTACCAGGAAGATACCAATAACCCCGTGCTGTCTGACAACGGGAACTGGAAATGCCCCGGACATGGCACCTTTGTACAGGATACCGCGGGCAACGACTTTTATATTTACCATGCCTATAACAAAGCCAGCAACGTGTTTACCGGCAGGGAAGCATTAATTTCGTCTTTGTCGTGGAAGTCCAACCAGTGGCCAGTGCTGCGGCCTGTACCTGTGGAGTCGAACAGCAAAGAGAACATTCATCTTCATTATGACTTTGCACAACCAACAAAGAAAATTTTCTGGCAGTGGGATTTTAGAAATATGAAGCCGGTATTCAGTCAAACGGGTGGAAGGATGCAGCTGTCGGGGTTATACAACAGCAACCATCCGGCCGGTATAGCGCTCACCCTCAGACCCTATGCAGCGGCTTATGAAATCAGTACTGCCGTATTGAATAGTAACAAGGCAGGCAAAGGATTGATCATTTATGGAGATGTAGCTGCCGCTGTTGGCATTGCTGTACGCCAGGATAAAATAGAATTCTGGACAATAAAGGATGGAAAAAGAAATGTACTCAGCGAACAGAAAGTACCTGATACCGGTAAGCCTGTATACCTGAAAATGGTGATGCTGCCGGACTTTACCTGTAAGGTTTATTGGAAGCAACAGGCAACCTGGGAAGAGCTTACCCCTGATAAAAAAGCATACCCTGTTGGGTTCCTTCCTCCCTGGGACCGCAGTCCGCGGCCTGGACTGAACTTTCAGGGCAGCCCGGATGAAAACGCCGCATTCCGTTTCTTTGATATCAGGTACACAGGTGGAATACCACAATAAATAAATCACACAGGAATGAGAAAACAAACTTTAGGCACGTTATTGATGCTGCTGTTTACTTCCGTTGCAGGTAGCAGTCAAACCTATACAAAATATGTAAATACTTTCATCGGTACCGCGCCGATGACGGATCCTAAAATCCTGGGATATGAGTTGCCACGTGGCTGGAGATCATGGGCCGGACTTACCTTCCCCGGCAGCTCCCTGCCAAATGCAATGGTGCAGTTGAGTCCTATGACAGAATACGGTTCCGGCGCAGGCTATGAGTATGAAGACTCCGTCATCTACGGCTTTACCCATACCAATAAGGGACACTGGAACCTCTGTAATATTCCCGTATTACCGGTTTCAAATCCCGGTGAGAAATTCGGCTCCCACTTCTCCCATAAAAAAGAAAGTTCAGCTCCCGGGTTCTACCAGGTATACCTGGACGACTACGAGGTGAATGTTAGTCTTACTTCCACTTTAAGATGCGGCTACCACCGGTATGAATATAAAAACAACACCAACCGGCAGATCCTCTTCGACCTGGCGAAGGCCAACAATAAAGTAAACGGCTGGAACATTGAACAGGTAAGCGCTTCCGCATTGCAGGGCTACCAACAGGCAGGCGGCAGGATTTACTTCTATGCCATCCTTAATACCAATATTGATAAACTGGAAAAGAAAGAGGAAGGTAAAAGCAACGGCTTTGCGATGGTGCATTTAGCCAATGGCAGCACCGCGCCGGTTGAACTGAAAATAGGAATATCGTTTGTTAGTACAGAGAACGCCAAAGAAAACCTGGAGAAAGAGATCGGCCATAAATCCTATAACGACATCCGAAAAGAGGCTACCCAGAAATGGGAAACGCTTTTGTCCGCTATCCGGGTAAAAGGCGGCACTGCCAAACAAATGGAAATGTTTTATTCCTGCCTGTACCGCTCCTTTCTGTGGCCCGCCCTGCGCAGCGATGTAAACGGGCAGTTTACAGATGCAAAACACCAGGTGGCAAAAGCTGATTTTAATTATTATACCGAGCCTTCTTTGTGGGATACCTACCGGAATAAAGATGTGCTGTTAGGCCTTATTTCCCCGCAGGTAACGTTGGATGTGATTAAATCTATGAAAGATGTGGGAGATAAAACCGGGTTTATACCTACCTTTTTTCATGGCGATCACGGTGCGTCATCAATTGCAGGAGCTTACGGGAGAGGCATTGATGACTTCGATATCAAAGGCACGTATCAAATACTACTGAGAAACGCCACCGTAGAAGGCGGAGCGCGGCCGTATATCAAAGAATATATGGAGAAAGGGTTTATCAGCGATCCTGCTGTCACTAACCCCCACGTAGAAACGAAAGGAAAAGCAGGCGTGTCTAAAACACTGGAGTACTCCTACGACGACTACTCGGTGGCGCAGATTGCAAAAAAGCTTGGGGACACGGCTAATTACAACATGCTGATGGCCAGGTCAAAGAATTACAAAAATATGTTTGACCCGTCTACCCGGTTTATGAGAGGAAAACTGGAAAACGGAGAATGGATTAAAGATTTCAATCCACAGTATCCTTACTACGAATACATGTACCGGGAGGCCAATGCATGGCAGGTGTCTTTTTTTGCACCGCACGATATGCCCGGCCTGGTGGCCCTGTATGGCGGCGCCAAAGGGTTTGAATCCAAACTGGATTCGTTCTTTACCGTTCCCTGGAATCCCAGCTATATTGCGAGGAATGTAGAAACGATGATAGGCCAGTATTGTCACGGCAATCAACCGGATCATGAAGCGCCCTTTGCTTATTATTTTATCGGAAAACCGGAAAAATCACAAAAGATCATCGACACTATTTTAAATACTTTATACGGCATCGGCGATGAGGGGCTGGCGCTTTGCGGAATGGATGATGCGGGCGAAATGTCGTCCTGGTATGTATTCAGCGCATTGGGACTTTACACTTTTTCTGCTACCGATCCGGAATACCTTGTTACCGTTCCGTTGTTTGATGAAGTAAAATGGAGAACCAGCAATGGTAAACTGCTGACTATTTCCAAACCGGGTAAAGGCAGGCATCTGACCACCATAAAAGTAAATGGCAGGGAGCATAAGGGATATTTTGTATCTCACGACCTGTTTAAGAAGGGAGGAAAGATAGAAATTGTAACGAAATAAGCGGTTCATCATACTAAACAGGAGGCATTCAAAAAAGGGGACATAGTGCATGGATAGTCCATGAGGAGTGCATTAGGAGTCCATGAGGAGTCCATGCTAACAGTATAGATAGTGCATGGATAGTCCATGATATACGCAAGTCCGAAGCATTGGCGAAGCATCCGGGAGGCAATAGCGATATCAGTGGTGGTGTAAACAGGCCCATGTCAGATTTCGCTAATTACCAATTGATTTTCAAACGATTAGGATAAAATCAAGTGGTTTATTGCTAAATTTTGCCCGGAAAGCCCGGGATGTGGTTCCTCAGGATGTAGCTATTTACATATAAAAAATAGTAGTGTTTAATGTTCATTTTTTATTTTGCTAACTTTATGGATTGATTTTCTCATTATGAGTGTGTATCAGCAATTTACAGATCAGGAATTAACAGATCTACTTAAATCGGGGGATCAGCAGGCATACATTGAAATTTATGACCGGTATATCTTCGTTTTACTGAACCATACTTATAATAAGACCCGCGATCGTGAGGAGGCAAAAGATATTGTGCACGAGGTGTTTACCAGGCTTTGGGCCGGCCGGGAGCAGTTGCAAATAACGGGTAACCTGGCGGGGTTTCTCTATACTGCTGTCCGCAACATTGTGTTAAACCAGATTACGCATAGGAAGGTAGAAGCGAAATATTTTAATTCTATTCTGAAATTTCTGGAGCAGCCTCAAACCATTACAGATCACAAGGTCCGCGAAAATCAGCTGGTCGCTATCATCGAAAAGGAGATCGCCGCACTACCTCCTAAAATGCGGGAAGTTTTTGAACTCAGCCGCAAGCAACACCTCAACCACCGGGAAATTGCTCAGAAATTAGATATTTCGGAGCAAACTGTCAGTAAACACGTTACCAATGCCCTGAAGATCCTCCGTATTAAACTGGGCCTTTTTGCTTATCTGCTCTGGATCATCTCCTCTAAATAAATTTTTTTTCATTTTATTTACCTGTTCCGCCTTAGTTGATTGTCTTCTTAATATTAAGGATACAATTTCCTAATCTTATGCAGGAACAAGAACTTAAAGATCTATTAGCAAGAATACGTAATGGAACAGCTACTGATGCCGAAAGAGCGTTTCTGGAAAACTGGTATCTTCAATACGGGGGGGAACCTCCCGCTGAATATTCACTGGAGGAGCGTTTAGAAGATGCCGCTGCAGTTTGGGCGAAATTGCAGCCGGTCATCGCCCACAGGAAACAAAGCCGGTCCTGGCAACGTATCGCCGTTGCAGCTTCTGTATCGATTTTGTTAGGCGCCGGCACCTGGGTGCTGCTGAATAGAAAAGATAAAACCAACCAATCAGGCAATGATGTTGCGCCTTTCACAGCATTGGCTGTTTTGAAAAGTGGCGGGAAGACCATCCTGCTGGATAGTACCACTAATGGTAAGATAGCACAAACCAATGCGACAAAATCCCCGGGCGAACAATTGGCCTATGAAGCCACCAATGGCGCCTATACCGCTGTTTATGATACGATGCAGATTCCTGCCGGAGGAAGACCATATACTGTAAAACTCACAGACGGCACTAAGATCACGCTGAATGCTGCCACTACACTGCGCTACCCGGCGGCATTTTCCAAAAATAGGGAAGAAGAAATTGAGTTAATAAGCGGAGAGATATATGCAGAAGTAGTGCACACTGAAGCCGCCCCGCTAAAGATTAAGGCGCCGGGGCAAATCATCACAGACATTGGTACGGCATTCAATATTGCCGCCTATCCCGATGATCCCGACTCGCGGACAACATTGATAGAAGGTACGGTTAAAGTGAGTGCTGCCGGCGGGGAAACTACCTTGTTGCCGGGTAACCAGGCCATCCTCAAGGGAAACACGCTAACAGAATCAAGCGCTAACCTGGTCCAGGCAACTGCGTGGAAAGACGGTTTATTCCGTTTTAATGGGGAGTCTGTCGATGCTATTATGCGCCAGCTTTCCCGGTGGTATAATATAGAAGTTAAATACGAAGGTATGATCACCAGCGAAGTTTTCTATGGCCGTGTGGCCCGTACACGCAACATCAGTGAAGTGTTACGGATTTTAGAAAGATCAAATAAAGTATATTTTAAAATTGAAGGAAAAAGAGTAACAGTATTAAGTAAATGATGAATCAACCAATCGCCTAAAAAAAACATCCCGGCGCTAACCAGGATGTAAGTAGGCCAACCAAAACGTTTTGAGCATTTTAGAACCGCGTTCAGCCTTAGCCATCGTCGAAAATGCAAGGCAAAGCGCATTAAACCAACCTGACACAAATGTACAATTTTTTCCCTGGAAATTCGGGGCAGGTGCGTTCGCGCCTTATTGCCCGTAAACTCCTGCTGATCATGAAGCTAACCACCCTTATATTGGTCACAGTCATGCTGCATGTAAGTGCATCCTCATTGGCACAGAAGATTACACTTGTAGAAAAGAATGCGCCATTAGTGGATGTATTTAATCACATCAGTAATCAAACAGGCTACGATTTTTTATTTACCGGCAGCGACCTTAAAAACGCCAAGCCCATTTCAATCAACATGAGGAACGTTGATTTAAATGAAGTATTGGCCAGAATATTCGAGGACCAGCCACTGAATTACAGCATAGAGAACAAGTCGGTTGTGGTTACCATAAAACAGGTTTCCCTGATGAGCCAATTATCAGATCAGGTGAAGACAGCCCTTAAAGTACCCGCAAACATAAGCGGAACAGTATCCGATACACTGGGAAATCGCCTGGTCGGGGCATCTGTTGGGATAAAAGGAATGGCATTTTCCACGCAAACTGATAGTAAAGGGAACTTTAATCTCCCCAATGTACCACAGGGGAAATATACCCTGGTAGCTAGTTATATAGGGTATGAAAAATCAGAGGTCACCATTGCCAATGCCGGTGCAAATCTGCATATAGAATTTATTTTACACCAGGGCACATCTCAATTGGACCAGGTACAGGTGATCGCTTACGGAACAGCATCCAGGCGTTACAGCATCAGCTCAATGGCTACAGTAACTGCTGAGGATATTGAAAAACAACCGGTGTCCAATCCTCTGCTTGCTTTGCAGGGACAGGTACCGGGGCTTGCTGTTAATGCCACCAGCGGCATACCTGGATCGCAGGTACTGGTGCAAATCAGGGGGCAAAATACATTGAACCTTAACCCTACCAATAATCCTTCAAAGCCCTATGACCAACCCTTGTTTATTATAGACGGTGTTCCATTCGCCTCACAGAATAATAATATCAATCAATTTGCTTCTTTGGTGGCTGCACAATCTAACCCGGGGGGTGTTAGCCAATCCGTGGGTCTCAGCCCTTTTAATAATATTGATCCTGCGGACATTGAAAGTATCAGCATACTGAAAGATGCGGATGCAACATCTATTTACGGTACACAAGGGTCTAATGGGGTGATCTTGATTACCACCAAAAAAGGGAAAGCAGGGCCCACTACTTTTAACCTGAATGTAAATACAGGTTTCAATTCAGTTGGCCGGCCTGTTAAAATGTTAAATACACAGCAATACCTGCAATTGCGGAAAGATGCTTTTGCTGCAGATGGTATAACGCCCGGTAACAGCCCGGCTAATTATCTGGCTTATGCACCTGATCTGACAATTTTTGATCAGAACAAATATACGAACTGGCAGAAAGTAATTTATGGCCGGAATACCAGTAATGTAGATGTTCATGGGAGCCTTTCAGGTGGTTCACTTAATAATACTTTTCTCATTTCAACCGGCTACAACAAATCAAGCTATAATTATCCCGGTGATTTTGCCGATCAACGATACACATTACACAGCAATATACACCATAGCTCAAAAGATTATCGCCTGTCAGTTGATTTAACAACTGATTTTGGATATCAGCAAAATAATTCGGCAGGATACGGCGGTGCACAACATACGCTTTTGCAGCCTAACTTACCCGATTTGCGGAGTCCTTCCGGTGACTTAATCTGGAATTATCAGGGCGTAGATTTAACTACTTATCAATTTTATAGTTCTCTTAAGCAACCCACTAATCTGCAGAATTATAATTTTAATACTGCATTCCAAATTTCTTACAATTTGTTTAAGGGGTTTACAATTAGTGCAAATATGGGCTATAACCGGAATAGTACAAATGAAACCTCTATAAACCCAGGCGTAGCGCAGAACCCAACGTATATTAACAGGCAGGCCAACTTTTCTGTTAACAATTATCAAACGATTAATATAGAACCACAGATTAATTACAACAAAAATATTGGTAAAGGTAACTTAAGCGTGTTAGTGGGTACCACTTATAAAAAGAATACAAACAATTCAACTTATACAACCGGACAGGGATATTCAAACGATAACTTTCTTGGGTCAATTAACGGCGCTCCTACGGTAAACGCTATGGATGCGTCCAATATTTACAGATATAGTGCAGGTTTTGCCCGGTTGAATTATATTTATAACAGTGAGTTCATCCTTAATTTAACAGGCAGGCGGGATGGTTCCAGCAATTTTGGCCCGGGGCACCAATTTGGTAATTTTGGCTCTGTTGGTGCAGGGTGGATATTTTCTGAAGAGCAAGCCTTTAAAAAATTATCTCCTGTATTTAGTTATGGTAAAATATCCGGCAGCTATGGAACTTCCGGGTCCGACGGTATAAAGGCATACCAATACCAGGCATTATACCAGGGCTTTCCGCCTTATTTGCCAAATTTCCAGGGTATTAATCCAAGTTATCCGACTAATCTTTACAATCCTGATTATAGTTGGGCATTAAAGAAGTCGCTGAATATAGCGATAGACCTTGGGCTTTTTAACAACCGTCTTTTATTTAACACCACTTACTACAGGAACCGGGAAGGCAACCAGTTGGTAGATTATCCTTTGCCTATACAGGTAGGCCGGCCATCAGTATTGGGAAATCTAAATGCTACGGTTCAAAACCGGGGGATCGAGTTTTCGATCAACTCAACCAATATTAAAACGAAAAATTTCTCCTGGAGATCCAGTTTTAATATATCATTCAATCGTAACAAACTGTTGTCGTTCCCTGATCTGGCAAGTTCTTCTTACGCTAATGTGTATGAAATTGGCCAGCCAACTTCCATCATCTATGGATACCGGTATAAAGATGTAAATCCTAAAACCGGCCTTTTTGAATTTTACGCAAAAGACGGAACAGTTACCTCCAATCCTGTATATGGACCAGCCTCCACTGGTGGTGATCAGGTTCCTATAAACAACCAGGAGATAAAATACATGGGAGGCTTCGGCAATACTTTTACCTGGAGGCAATTCAGTTTGTATGTTTATTGCCAGTTTTCCAGCCGGAATGCGCCTAATTACCTGTTCCAGATCTATAATTCCAACCAGCCTGGTTTTGCATATAATCAACCTGCGGAAGTATTGGGTAATTATTGGAAGGAGACCGGGGATATTGCCCGGTTACAGCGGCTGGGAAGCAGTTACAGTTCTGCCGTTATTGGTCCCGCACTGAGATTTGCACAATCAAGCGGCGTTTATAGTGATGATACATACCTGCGTGTAAAAACAGTTTCCTTATCATACCAATTGCCCAATGCCCTTTTGAATAAAGCGCATATGAAAGGAGCAAGTGTTTTTATGAACGCACAAAATCTGCTGACGTTTACAAACTATAAAGTGGGAGATCCTGAAACACCGGGTTCATTCTCCTCATTCCCTGTGCAGCGTGTCCTGGCATTTGGTTTAAATCTCAAACTTTAAGAAAATGATCATGCTTTTTGATATAAATAAAATAATAACCGGTATGCTGATAGCTGCCGCCTCATTGACATCCTGTAAAAAATTAATCACAATACCTTCCAATCCGCCTTCATCCATTACGCAGCAACAACAATTTGCGGATAGTGCAACTGCAATCACTGCTGTTGCCGGCGTGTATGCTTATAATGCAGGGAACGGCTTTGCATATAGCAGTGGACAATTAACTACAGCCTGTGGCCTTTCTGCTGATGAATTGTTGTACAATAATACAGATGACGTACAACAGTTTTACAGCTATAACCTCACTCCCTTAAACAGCAGTATTAATACCTTATGGGGATATCCTTATCAGAGTATTTACCAGGTCAATGCCGTGTTGAATGGTATTACCGGTAATGCCAGTTTATCCGCGGCCTTCCGGCAGCAAATTACAGGTGAAATGGAGGTGGTACGCGCCCTGTATTATTTCAACATGGTTAATCTGTTCGGAGGTGTACCACTGGTTACTTCAATATCTTACAAAGAAACGCAACGTTTGCCCAGATCCTCCGCTGCCGCCATTTATAGCCAGGTGATGACCGACCTTACGGATGCAATAGGAAAATTAACAGTCAGTTACCCATCGGCAGGACGGGCCCGCCCCAATTTATACACCGCCATCGCATTGCTTGCCAAGGTTAATTTATACCAGCATAACTGGCAAAGTGCTTACAATGAAGCTGATTCGGTAATTAAATCGGGGCTCTACAACCTGGAGAATACTCCTTTAACCGGCGTATTTCTGGAAGGCAGCCAGGAAGCAATATGGCAGATCCCCGGAAACCAGGGTTATTACGGCGTATCAGATGCACAACATTTTATTCCCAATTATCCGGGAGCTATTCCCAACTATATATTAACAGCATCCTTATTAACAGCTTTTGAGACCGGAGATAAACGTTTGCAGAACTGGGTGGGCTCCTCAACGGCAAACGGCACAACGATTTATTATCCGTATAAATATAAAAATGTATCGGCAAGCAGTACGCCTACCGAAGATCAGATGATCCTGAGATTAGCTGAGATGTACCTGATCCGTGCCGAAGCGGCTGCACATCTGAACCACCTTACGGAGGCTTTGGCAGATGTAAATATCATACGTGCCAGGGCCGGATTAGCTGCCAGCACCGCAGATCCCGCATCGCAGACTGCTGTGTTAAATGCTGTCATGCATGAACGCCGGTTGGAACTTTTTTGTGAATGGGCGAACCGCTGGTATGATCTGAAAAGAACCGGAACTGCGGAAGCCGTGCTTGGTGCCGTAAAGACTGGTTTCAGCGAGAATGCCGCATTATATCCCATCCCGCAAACACAGATACAATTAGATAATTTATTAACCCAGAATCCCGGTTATTGATACGCCTGTTTACATTCACACCCCGGGATATTATACATACCCCGGGGTGGTGACCTTTATTTAAATACAAAATGGAATGTTATATGAAAAGAAAGAATTTATCAGGCGGTATACTGCTTATCGCACTGTCTTCGCTCACCTTAACAACACGGGCTCAGAACACAATACTCTCTGGTCAGTTGAAGGGTTTATCAGGCGCAAATATTGAAATTAGCTACAGGGAGAACGGTATTCTCAAAAATGATACCGTTCCCTCAGTAAACGATTATTTCACCTGGAAGGCCAATTTAAATGAACCGCAGTTAATTGGATTGACAATAAACCATAATGGCAGTTTCTTTTATGTAGAGCCAGGTCATATCAGGCTTACCGGCGTAAAGGATTCTACAGAATCTTTTATCATCACCGGTTCTCCAACTCAGCGGGATGCGCAATTGTTAGGCATATCTCTTGAAAAACTGACAGATCAGCAAAACCTGCTACGCGCCGGATTTAAGGAAGAATCAATTAAAGGGAAAGCTACATTAGACCAGAAAATGAATGATCTCGAAAAACAAAAAGAGAACGTGGTGAATCAATTTATAGCCCGTCATCCCAAAAGTTTTTATAGCCTGTGTCTTATGGAACAGCGTACGTCGTTTGCTTCTGATTACAACGAGATGAAACTCATGTATGACAGGCTTGATAAATCAGTAAAACAGACGGAATCGGGTAGAAAACTTGCCCAAACGTTGGACTTGCTGAAAAGAAGCCGGTTGGGAAAGCAGATGCCGGATTTTATGCAACGTGATACCAGTGGAAACGCCGTGCAGTTCAGCAGTTTTAAAGGGAAATATGTATTGGTAGATTTTTGGGCCAGCTGGTGCGGACCCTGCCGCGCCGAAAACCCCAATGTACTGAAAGCCTACAATGCATTTAAAAACAAAGGATTCACTGTTGTTGGCATTTCACTGGACGATAAAGCGGCCAACTGGAAAAAAGCGATCCTCGACGATAAAATGCCCTGGATACAACTATCAGATTTGAAGGGGTGGAAAAACCAGGTATCTGCCGATTTTGGCATACAATCCATTCCCAGTAACCTGTTGGTTGATCCGTCCGGAAAAATTATAGCGAGGAATCTGAGGGGAGCCATGCTGGAGGATAAACTGAAACAATTATTAAATTAATTATTCCTGAACAATCAAGAAATGAATATAAACTTTCGCATAGCAACACAGATGCTTCTGGTATGTGCATCTCTTGCATCATTTGCACAAGCGCCTGCACAACGGGGAAGAGATCTTGCACTTGACCCTGCGGTGCGCACCGGTAAATTACCAAACGGTTTTACATATTATATCCGGCATAACGAAGAACCTAAAAACCGGGTGATATTTTACCTGGCTAATAAAGTAGGATCGATCCTGGAAACCGATGAACAACGTGGCCTTGCTCACTTTATGGAGCACATGAGTTTTAACGGAACCACACATTTCCCTAAAAACGAGCTGGTTGATTACCTGCAAAAATCAGGTGTAAAGTTTGGAGCTGACCTGAACGCTTACACCAGTTTTGATGAAACAGTTTACCAGTTACCACTGCCATCCGATCAGCCGGAACTGTTGCAGAGGGGATTGCAGATCATGCGGGATTGGGCGCATGAAGCCATACTGGACCCGGTGGAAATCAATAAGGAACGTGGCGTTGTGGGCGAAGAAAAACGCCTTGGTAAAGGGGCCGCCCAACGGATGCGCGACGTATATTTTCCATTGATCCTGAACCGCTCCCGTTATGCCTACCGGCTGCCAATCGGTGTTGACACGGTATTGAATTATTTCAAACCAGCTACCCTGAAAAATTTTTACCAGGATTGGTACCGACCCAACCTGCAGGCGATCATCGTGGTGGGTGATATCAACGTGGATGAAATGGAAAAAGACATCAAAGCCAGGTTCAGTGACCTGAAGAACCCCTCAAAAGAAAAAACACGGACCGTTTATCGCGTTCCGCTGACCGGGAAGAATCAGTTCATTACAGTGACCGATCGGGAAAATAAGACGACTTCCGCAGAGATCCTTATCAAACACCGGGAGGAAGAAGTAAGGAATGCTGCTGACTATCGTAAGTTTATTATCCGTTCGCTGTTCAATGACATGATTGCCGCCCGTTATGATGAAGTAATAAGACAAGCGGATCCACCCTATATTAACGGAGGAGCGGGCATCAATAATTTTATCAATAGCCTCGATGTCTATTCCGCTAATATAGTTGCCAGCCCCGGTAAACTGGAAAAGGGCCTGAAGGCGTTATGGCGGGAAACAATAAGGGTGGACAGATACGGCTTTACCGAACCCGAACTGGAACGGGCTAAGAAGAGTTACCTGAATCTGGTTGAATTTAGTTTTAATGAAAAAGATAAAACCGCCTCCAACAGGTATGTTAATGAATATCTGCAGTACTTTTTAAAGGGCACTGCCGCACCGGGAATCGCTGAGGAATACCGGATGACGAAAAGTGAGCTATCAACCATCAGTGTAAAGGACATTAACGCAATTTGTAAAGAATATATCCGGCCGGCAGACCGCGATATTTTAATTACAGCCCCTGAAAAGGATAAAGCAGATTTGCCCAACCAGGCAACTGTAGAAAGTTGGCTGGCACAGGTAGAAGGAGAATCATTGCAGCCTTATAAAGATAAAATGAGCAATCTGCCGCTCCTTTCGCATGAACCTGTAGCAGGTAAAATCGTTAAAGAGGAAAGAGACGGGATACTCGGCACGACTGCCCTGACACTCAGTAACGGTGTTAAAGTGCTGCTAAGGCCAACGGATTTTCAGAATGATCAGATCTTGTTCACCGGTTTCGCACCGGGTGGCAGTTCCTTATATAGTGATGCCGATTATCCTTCAGCAGCCTATGCCGCTATTGTTACAAGTGTCGCCGGGCTGGGAAATTATAATGCAACAGAGTTAAACAAGTATCTTAGCGGCAAACAGGCGGGAGCCAGCGTGTTGATTAGTGAACATTACCAAACCATTGGTGGCGGGGCTATTATGAAAGACCTGGAAACCGCATTGCAACTGGTGTATGCCGATTTTACCGAACCCCGCATAGACAAGGTATTATTCGATGGCTTTATCAGTCGCAATAAGGCCAATCTTGCCTACCGGGCCAACGACCCGGTGGGGGTTTTCGGAGATTCAGTTAACGCTGTCCTGAACAGGGGCAGTATGCGCCGTTCCGGCCCATCGGTAGCCAAACTGGGGCAAATTAACCCGGAGCGCGCGCTTGAGATCTACAAGGAACGTTTTGCAGATGCATCAAATTTCACCTTCGTTTTTGTCGGCAGCTTTAAAGTGGATGAACTGAAGCCTTTACTCGAAAAATACCTGGGTGGACTGCCAGCCACACATAAAGGCGAAAACTATAAAGACCTGGGTATATATCCACCTGAAGGCCGGATTGAGAAAACCGTTTATAAAGGTACGGCATCGAAGGCTACAGTCAACCTGGTGTTCTCGGGCGCCTTCGATTACAGTGCAGCTGAAAAAATACAACTGGATGCCCTGAAAGAGGTGCTGCAGATCAGGCTCATTGAACGCCTGCGCGAAGATGAAAGCGGTGTATACAGCCCCCGCGTGAGTGAAACCGCGAGTAAGACCCCGGATCCCCGCTATATGTTTACCGTTTCGTTTGGCTGTGCCCCACAGAATGTTGAAAAACTGATCGCGTCGGTGCTGGATGAGGTAAATAAACTAAGAACCTCCGGACCACCAAAGGTCAATGTTGATAAATACAAAGCTGAGGATCAGCGCATGCGGGAAACAAACCTGAAAACAAATATCTGGTGGTTTGATTATTTAGTTACCAGTCTGCAGGATCAGAGCGATCTGCATGAACTGAGTAGCTACGACAGTGACCTGTCTAAAGTGAGCCCGGCCAGTTTGAAAGCTACGGCAGATAAATATTTAAGCGGAAAGAACTTTATCCGGCTGGTATTATTACCGGAAAAGTGATGAGGTAAGGCTGATAAAATACTAGAAAAAGAAGCCTTGGGATAAAAAGGAATAAAAAAGAAGATTAGAAAGAAGATCCCTTGCTAGAGCAAGCTGACATTGACTATTTATTATTTTCTTAAAAAATACCTGATTATCATAATGATGATTAGTACATCTTTTTGCTAAAACAAGGAAGCCGTCCCAATTAATTATGAGACGGCTTCTTCTTAACCTTTTCGGACTATTTGTAGCAGGGATGAGCTGACAAGCTTAGTCCTACATTTCCGCATTTCGGTTTTCAATTTCATCACTTCCGTCGGTTTTAGCTTATTATGTGAACAAAGGTCTTCTATTTTTGACGATCATAATTGTCAAAATGAAAGAGCCAATGAAGCATCTTACAAAGAAAAAATTTAAGGCACTGACCCTTTTTTTCGCGGTGATATTCTTCCTTCAAAGTTGTAAAAATCCCGGTAAAGAAACCCCACAGCAACCCGAAACTGCAAAGGTAGAAGTGCTTACCCTTCAGCCAACCGAAGCGGTAATCGACCAATCGTTCCCGGCAAGTTTGCAGGGAAAAGATAACATACAGCTACGCCCGCAAATCAGCGGATACATCGACAAAATATATGTAGATGAAGGCAATTTTGTAAGAGCAAGACAGCCGCTGTTTCGCATCAATGCCAGCGTTTACCAGGAGCAAAAAAATACCGCTTTGGCATCTTTGGCAATGGCAAATTCGCAATTGGCATCGGCACAACTGGAACTGGATAAATATAAATTACTAAGCGAAAATAAAGTAGTGGCAGACTTCCAGTACCAAAAGGCAAAAACCAATTATGAAAATGCAAAAGCTACCGTTAAGCAACAACAAGCCCTGGTTGCATCGGCTGATGTCAATCTTGGTTTTTCTGTAGTGAAAGCTCCCTTCAGTGGCTATATCGGCAGGATACCCAATCGTGTCGGCGCACTGGTGGGACCTAATGATGCACAGGCCCTGACCACACTTTCGCAGGTGAATGAAATCTATGCCTATTTTTCTCTGCCTGAAAAAGAAATCCTGAAAATCAATAATTCCCGTTCCGGGAAAACCTTACTGGAAAAGCTGAAAGGTTTTCAGAACATCACCTTATTCCTTGCTGACGGGAATCCATATAGCCACACGGGAAAAATTGATATGATGGACGGGCAGTTCGATCAGAACACGGGCTCCGCAACGCTCCGCGCCTCTTTCCCTAATCCGGAAGGGCTGTTGCGTACCGGCAATACCGGCCGTGTCGTGCTGAAAACAACCGAACAGAACATCTACAAAATTCCCCTAATGGCTACTTATGAAGTTCAGGATAAACTGTTTGTCGGTTTACTTCATTCTAAAAATGAAATGAAGCGGGTAGCATTGAAAAATTATATTAAGTCAGGAGATTTCTACATCGTAAAGTCCGGCTTTAAACCGGGAGACCGGATCATCGCCAACGAACTGGCAGCTATTCCGGAAAATGCCATAATCACTCCCAAAGCCGTTAAATAAATCTGCCGACAATGTTGAATAAAATTATCAAAAGACCGGTACTGGCCACCGTCATCTCCATTATATTGGTGCTGTTGGGCATTGTCGCGTTACAGCGTATCCCGATGACACAGTTCCCGGAAATCGCTCCGCCCACTGTTTTTGTATCGGGCGTATATCCCGGCGCCAATGCACAAACCGTGATCCGCTCGGTTGTTACCCCGCTGGAGCAAGCAGTTAATGGAGTGGAAAACATGCAGTATATGACTTCCAGCGCCTCCAACGACGGAAGCTTTTCCATTACCGTAATCTTTAAACAGGGTGTAAATCCCGATCAGGCTGCAGTCAACGTTCAGAACCGGGTGGCACAGGTAAATGCCCAGCTTCCTGCGGAAGTCATCCGGCTTGGGCTCACCACCACCAAACAGCAGACCAGCAATCTGATGGTGGTCAATATCAACAGTGAAAAACCTGATCTGTATGATGAAGCCTTCCTTCAGAATTATGCCAACATCAACCTGATTCCTGAACTTAAAAGAATTCCAGGAGTCGGAAATGTAAGCTTATTCGGCGCCAAAGACTATTCTGTCCGTGTTTGGATCAACCCGTCCAAACTTGCTGCTTATGGGTTGGTGCCTGCCGATGTGGAAACTGCCATCCAGAACTACAGTTTTGAATCTTCACCTGGAAGCCTGGGTGAGGAGACAGATGCTTCCCTGCAATATGTGCTGCGGTACAAAGGCAAGCTGAATAAGCCTGAAGAATTTGAAAAGATCATCCTACGGTCAAAAACAGACGGTTCCGTACTGCGTTTGGGAGATGTGGCGCGCATCGAATTCGGGCTTTCCAATTATTCCAGCGATACCTTTACCGACGGAAAACCTTCAGTGGTATTTTCAGTTATCCAGGCCAGTGGCTCTAATGCCAACAATATAGCGATTGAAGTAAAAAAAACGCTCGAAAGATTCCAGTCCAGTGTACCGGACGGTATCCGTTTTCAGATCATCCAGAATATGAAAGACCGATTGGATGCTTCCATTTCCCAGATGAAATCAACGCTTATCGAAGCTTTTGTCCTGGTATTTATTGTGGTGCTGGCTTTCCTTCAGGATTTCCGTTCTACCATCATTCCTGCTATTGCGGTTCCTGTATCCATCATCGGTACTTTCTTTTTTATGTATATGATCGGTTTTTCGGTGAATGTGCTGACTTTGTTCGCTTTGGTGCTGGCCATCGGGATTGTGGTGGATGATGCCATTGTCGTCGTCGAAGCCGTTCATGCGAAAATGGAAGAAACCGGAGAGAATGCCCAAACGGCAACCGCGTCGGCGATGAGTGAAATCAGCGGAGCGATTATTTCCATTACACTCGTAATGTCTGCGGTATTCCTTCCCGTTGGCTTTATGGAAGGTCCTGCCGGCGTCTTCTACAAACAGTTTTCCTATACACTGGCCATTGCGATTTTGATCTCGGCGGTTAATGCTTTAACCTTAAGCCCTGCCTTATGCGCTTTGTTGCTTAAGAGTCATCATGCGGGGGATAAGAATAAAGATTTCACCCAAAGGTTTGCCCAGGCTTTTAATACGGGTTTTGACCGTTTAACTGATAAATATGTCGGTACCATCAGGTTTTTAGGAAAAAGAAAGGTAATTGCGCTCGGAGGATTGGCCCTGATTGTTTTCGGTACGTTTTTCCTGATGACTCATGCGCAGAAAGGTTTTGTGCCGGAAGAGGATGATAACAACCTTACTTTTGTAGTTAACCTGCAGGCCGGAGCCAACCTGCAATACGTTACCCGGGAAATGGAAAAGGCCACGGAAATCGTCCGACGGATGCCTGAGGTAAAAAGCATCAGTACCGTTTCCGGTTTCAGTCTTTTCAGTTCTGGCTCAGCTCCCAATTCCGCTATGGGGTTCATTACCCTGAAAGATCCCAAAGACAGAGGAAAAATATCCGATATGAACCAGATGATGGCTAAAATCGAACACACACTTAAAAGCCGGATTAAAGGAGAAATTCTCATATTCCGCAACCCGGCAGTAGAAGGATTTGGTACGGCCGGCGGTGTGGAGTTTGTTCTTCAGGACCGGGCCTCCGGAAATATTTCCGATTTTGAAGCCGTAAGTAAAAAAGTGATCGCGGCTTTAAGCAAACAGCCAGAAATAGGTACTGCCTTTACTTCCTTCCGGAGCGACTATCCTCAGTATGAAGTTGTGTTGGATGAAGACAAAGCTCAGCAACTGGGCCTTACGCCAAAAGAAATCATGGATGTGATGCAGCTGTACCTTACCGGCTCCCAGACAACGGATTTTGTCCGTTTCGGAAAGTTGTACCGGGTCAACGTGCGATCTGAATCAGAATTCAGGAAAGATGAAGCTTCGCTGAGTAATATAATGATCCGTAACAGGGAAAACAAAATGGTACCTGTATCTACACTGGTAACGCTTAGAAAAGTCTATGGACCTCAAGGCATCAGCCGTTACAATCTGTACAACAGTATCACGGTAAATGTCAATGCTGCTGGCGGGGCCAGTACCGGTAAAGTGATGAACGTGATTGACAAGGTGCTACAAGAAGAACTTCCGAAAGGCTACAGCTATGAATATGGCGGGCTAAGCTTGCAAGAACGTAATTCAGGCTCCCAGATGATCTTTATTTTCGGCCTGAGCATCCTGTTTGTGTATTTCCTTCTCTCTGCCCAGTACGAAAGTTACCTTCTGCCATTGGCCGTGATGCTGTCTTTGCCAACAGGCATTCTTGGAGTATTTCTGGCAACGGGACTGGCCGGCATTGATAATAATATTTATGTTCAGATCGCTCTCATCATGCTGGTGGGACTGTTAGCTAAAAATGCCATCCTGATTGTTGAATTTGCCGTACAACAACGCAAAGCAGGCCTGTCTGTGTTTGAAGCCGGCATAGCAGGGGCAAAGAAGCGTCTGCGCCCCATTCTGATGACCTCTTTTGCTTTCATTGCCGGACTTATACCGCTGATGTTTGCCAAGGGCGGGACCGCTGTAGGTAACCAGTCCATCAGCATCAGTGCAGCCGGAGGAATGTTAAGCGGCGTCATCTTAGGGGTTATAATTATCCCTGTTTTGTACATGGTTTTCCAATGGCTACAGGATAAAGTGTCAGAAATAAAAATTAGAAAAGATGAAAGTATTAACACAATATAGTTTTATGGTGATCATACTGTCAGGACTGTTACACTCCTGCAAAGTGACGAAGGATTATAAACGTCCGGAACTCGATCTTCCGGCTTCGTTCAAAAACGCGGATGAGACTAATGCCAGAAGTGTATCTGAAATACCTTCCTATCAAAAGTTTTTTACAGATGCAAAGCTTGTCAAGCTGCTGGATCAGGTGATGGAAAAAAATCCGGACCTGCTGGTAGCTTCCGAGCAGATACTGGCTGCAGAAGCCTCGCTAAAAAGTGTAAAGCTCAACTACTTTCCCGACATCAGCCTGCAGATGAACACCGGAGTGCAGCGGCTTTCAAAAAACAGTATGCAGGCTTCCTTCGGCGGCGGCCTGATCTTTCAGGAATATAATTTCTCACCGGTAGTTTCCTGGGATGTTGATTTTTGGGGGAAACTGAAAAGGCAGCGTGAAGAATCTTTAGCCAGTTATTTGAGCCGGGCTGAAAACAGGAGGGCTATGCGTGTGCAGTTGATCAGCCAAACCGCCCAGGCCTATTACAATTTATTGGGCCTGGACGAACAGCTTAAAATCACCGGTCAGGTTGAAAAAAGCATGCAGGAAACTCTGACGATGCTGAAAACTCAATATTCGGTAGGAGAAGTAACGTCGCTTGCCTTAAAACAGGCAGAAGCGCAGTTAGCCGAAACCCGGGCGCTGATTCCCGAGATTAATGCCGGTATCAAAGCCCAGGAAAATGCCCTGCAGGCTCTGTCTGGCAGCTATCCTGATGCAGTAGAACGTTCATCAGTACTTCCGGATGAAGCATTTGCCGCTGAGCTGGAAGCCGGCATCCCCGCTAATGTACTGGCTAACCGCCCAGATGTAAAACAGCAGGAGTTTCAGTTGCAGGCAGCTTTTGCAAGGGCAGGTATTACCAAAACTGAATTTTATCCGAGCCTGAAGATTACGGCACAGGGCGGTTCCAATGCTACAAATCTGGCCAGTTGGCTTTCCATTCCGGGGTCTCTGTTTGGCACGGCTACCGCGGGGCTCACACAACCACTTTTCAACAGGAGAATTATTAAATCAGCTTATGAACAGGCTGTTCATCATCGGGAGGCCGCTGTTAACGAATTCAGGAAATCGGTAATTGCAGCGGTTGAAGAGGTGAGTACGGCGATAAGTAACATAAGATATACGAAAGGGCAATTGGCGGAAGTGAACCACCGTAAAACGGCAATGGATAAAGCCATTTCTGAGGCGCAACTACTATACAAATACGGGGAGGCAACCTATCTGGAAGTGCTTACAGTACAGCAAAGTTATTTTCAGGCAGAACTGGCCTATATGGCTACCCGGCAGAAAGAAATTAATACCTATATTGCTCTTTACAAATCTTTAGGCGGAAATTAAATGAGTACCCATACAAAGGAAAATACCGGCTTATACCGAAAAAGGCTTTTCCAGTGGAGTGGCGTGCCGGTTTCACTGGGCCTGGCCATAATCATTCAGTATCTTTTGAACCCCTCAAGCAAATGGTGGGATTTCTACAGTGAAGCTGCATGGTCGGAAATAGGGATTACTCTTTCCGGCGGTATCATTATGTATGCAATTCTTTTCGGCGTGATCCGGCTCCTTTCAGGATGGGTACATCGGCATGCGGTGTACAGGAACAATATCCTCGTCCATTTTATGGTCACAACAGGGGTGGTTATCATTTGTATGTTAGTACTGCTGTATCTGGAAGACGCCATTTATGACTGGGTCTGGCCAGAACCCTCAGTCTATGACAAAGATACAGAGCTTGCCATCCGGAGCTACCTGGTGGTAAATCTTATAGTTGCGGCATTTGTCAACAGTTTCTACTATTCATTTTTCTTTTTTGAACGGTGGAAGGCAAAGATGACCGAAACCACTAAGCTTGAACTTTTGTCGCATCAGCTGAAAGAAAATGCCCTTCAATCCGAATTGCAGGTGCTGAAACTACAGCTGGACCCCCATTTCCTGTTCAATAATTTCAGTATCCTAACCCAGCTGATTGAAACAGACCGGAAGGCCGCACAGGAATTTCTCTCTAATCTATCAAGGGTGTACCGATATATCCTGACAACCGTTAAAACAGATGTGGTGACGCTTGAGGAGGAATTGCAATTTGTAGAAAAGTATTTTCACCTGATCAGGATACGGCATGGCGGAACCATTCAGCTTTCAGTACACATTACTGAAGAAGATAACAAAAAAGGAATCCCGCCGGCCACACTGCAATTATTATTGGAAAATGCCATCAAGCATAATATTTCTACCCTGAAGCAGCCGCTAAAACTGTCTATAGAGAGCCTGGGGAATGGTAAAATTGTAGTGAGAAACAATCTGCAACGCATCAACATCGATTATAAAAGCACCGGATTGGGTTTAAAAAACATCCGGGAACGCTATCAGTTATTGGAAAACAGAAAACCGGAAATCATAGAAACCGGAACTTCCTTCGAGGTGGTTTTGCCTTTGTTGAATTTATAATTAAAGTACATGGATTATATCATCATAGAAGACGAACAGCATAATGCAGAATTGTTGAAGAGCATGGTAGAAAAAACAGCTGATTCAGCTCATTTACTCTCCATTCTTCCTACCGTACAGGAAAGTGTGGAATGGTTTAAGGCTCATCCACAACCGGATGTTATTTTTATGGATGTACGCCTGGCTGACGGTTTATCGTTTGAAATCTTTAAGCAGGTCAATATCAAGTCGCCGGTAATTTTTACTACCGCCTATGACGAATATGCTTTACAGGCATTTAAAGTTTACGGGACGGCTTATTTGTTAAAGCCGATCGTACAGGAAGAACTGCAAGGGGCATTGGAAAAAGTAAAACGGATAAAATCGCAGTTTTCAGGTGATGATGCAGAATTGCTTTTGGAAATGTTTCGGACGCAGCAAAAAAAATATAAAAGCCGTTTTCTACTGCATTACCGTGAAACTTTTAAAGTGATACCGGTGGAAGAAATTGACTATGTTTTCCTGGAGCATAAGAATGTTTATTTCATGTTATTGAATGGCTCTTCTATCGCAGTTCCTTATAACCTGGAAGAACTGGAGGAGCAGCTTGACCCGCAGTTTTTTTTCCGGGTAAACAGGCAGTATATCCTGCACATCAACAGCATAGAAAGTATCCACAAATATTTTAATGAAAAATCTAAAATTGTATTGAAACGCGACCGGAATGCGGAAGTAATTGTAAGCCGCATCCGGATGCCTCAATTCAAATTGTGGTTAGACAGGTGAATGCCGGTACAAGAGCTAAAATTCAATTTTACATTTTTTCAGATTATAACACAATGGAATATTTCAATACAGAAAGATTAACAGTCCGCAGATTTAGAGAAAGTGATGCTGCCGGATTACTGGATTATTTTGCAGCACCACGCGTAAATTGTTTCGCCAGTGAAAAACTTGCAAATATGGATGAGGCCCTTGCCGAATCTGAAAAGAAAAGCAAGGACGATACACAGTTTGCAGTGTGCCTGAAGGAAAATGATATGCTCATCGGAAATTTTTTTGCGATCAGCGAAGAGGATACTTACAACGTAGGGTGGAATTTCAATTCAAAATTTGAAGGGAAAGGATTGGCAAGTGAAGCCGCGAGCGGATTGCTGGATTATTTGTTTACGCAGAAAGAAGCACGGAGGATTTATTGCTATGTGGAAGAAGATAATATTCGCTCCCAAAAACTCTGCGAACGCCTGGGAATGCGAAAAGAAGGATTATTTCTGGAATATATTTCATTTGTAAAAAATACAGACGGCACACCGAAATATGAAAACACAACTCAGTTTGCCATTCTAAAAAAAGAATGGGAACAAAAGCGAACCGGGCTTCGTTGATAATATCCAATCAGATGAGGGGGCTATAGAAAAGAGTTAGATAATGCACTTTCACTATTAAACAAAAAGCTCTGAAAATCAGAGCTTTTTGTTATCTGCGGAGAGTCAGGGATTCGAACCCCGGGACCTGTTACAGTCAACAGTTTTCAAGACTGCCGCAATCGACCGCTCTGCCAACTCTCCAGGCTGCGAAAGTATAAAACGAATTGATTCTAAAAAAATTTGTTTTACTTTTTTTATTAGAAAAATTTCGTTAAGAAGTAATCCCCTGGCAGACATCCTGCTACCAGGATAATTTACGTATAGCCGTTACAGATATAATCCCAGCCTGTTTGGCCCGGCTTTTTTACACCACTTTTCCGTAAATTTAAATATGAACATATTCTTTGAAGGACCAGTACTATGGTCACAGATAGACGCTAATATGCACCTGCGCCACTCGGCCTATGCTGATTTTGCCGCACAGGCCAGGCTAAGTCTCCTTGAACAGGTAGGGCTTACCGCGGTTCATTTTATACAGCAACAGCTGGGACCCATCCTTTTCCGGGAAGAGCTGTTCTACCACCGGGAAATCAGCCCCAACGACAAAGTGCGCGTAAGCTGTGAAATGACCAAATGCCGGGCAGATGGCTCCCGCTGGTCCATTAAACACGAGATTTTCCGGGGCGATGGTACCAAATCCGCTACCGTATTGGTAGATGGCGCATGGATAGATACCCGTAAACGCAAGCTTACAGGCCTTCCCCCTGAACTTATGGAGAAATTCAAAGCCATACCACGTAGTGAGGATTTCGTGGAAGAAGCGTAGTTTGTCTTATCCAGGATTAAACAGAAACAAATTAATCCTGGATAAGACAACATCCGCTTAGTTACCTCGCTGTAAGTGGTTTCGCCAGTTTATCAGATTCCAGCGCTTTTATAAAAGGCAGCTGGTTCTGTAGGTATACCCTCGTCGATTGCTCCAGGTAATTGTCCAGCTGAAAGAACTTGGCCGCCCTGGTGGCGCCCAGCAGCTTGTTGAACTTCCGGAAATAACGCATTTGCAAACGCCCGAATTCCAGGTCATTGTTAATAAACTGCCGGGTAAGAGAATTCATCTTCTTCTCATCAATAGAAGAAAACTCCTCGTTGTACATCTTCAGTAATGCGATACGCTCCGTTAACCACGGACTCTTCTCCGTTTCATACTCAAGGAATGCAGATTGAAACGCCCGTTCTTCCAAAGGGGAGATTTTTAAAAAGTCATTCAACAATGACTCTTTGTTTTTGCCAAAGATTTGTGTTACAAGATCCTCCGCCGGCAAAACAGCTACAGCTGGCGTAATTTGGGCAGTTAACCGCCAGGCAGCACCCAGGATCATGAACAAACAGATAAGCTTTTTCATGCACTGAAAATTTAGGATTAATGGCAGGTTCAGCCACAAGCCTATGTATCCAGGGGGTAACGAACACCGGCTCGGAATGGTGTAGTAAAATAAGAAGCAGGTGTAGTGCCCACTACATTATGGCAGTGAATCCACCGTCCTATATAAACAATATTCAGGAAGAAATGGTTGCGGTAAGCATCAAATAATAAAAAAAGGCAGCCAGAAAACGGTTACTTTCAGGCTGCCTCTATTGAAAAAACGGTGAATGGGTTTAGTTCATGGACTGTTGATTGGATTTCATAAATGCATCATATGCTTCTTTTGTCCAATGCTGATAATCTTCCAAATGGATGCCCAGTCGCTCATCCCGCTCTACTTCTTTATATTCCCGGCTGTCCCAATAACCCTTTGCCAATGACTGAATATTCTGGGAAACCGTGGCAGGTGCTACTTCGTAATCATCAGGATAACTTTTGTAGTTGCCGATTGCCAATACCTGGATTTCTTGTTTTACTGTGTCCTTGCTTTGCTTTGCCATGGTTAAAATTTTTTGGTTAACCCCAGTAAAACAAAAATGGTTCCTGTATGGCGCCAATCGGGGACCTTTTAAGATTATATTAACTTAAAATTATGTTAACAACGTCAGGGCTGCGAATAAGTTACCACGTCAATACCCACGCCATTAGGGTCTTGTATGGCAAAATGCCGGTCGCCCCACGGCTCATTACGGATCGCTATCTTAATGTCCACTCCTTTTGCTTTAATGGCTTCATACATCTTGTCCACATCCTCCACTTCAATGGTCAGGTACACGCCCTTGCCATTAAAAGCCGATTTAAACAAAGATTGCTGCGACGCATGCTCCGGCAATAAAAAACTGATTTCCGCCTGCTTATCCGGCGTATGCAGCAACAGGTAAAATTCGTTTTCAAAGGACACTCCAAATCCCAATATCTCTGTATAAAATTTTTTACTCTCCGCTAATTTAGCAGTGATAACTCCTGCATTCAGTTTCATTTTACCTGGTTTTGCCTGTGAATAAATATTGGATATAAAGAAGAAAAAAACAAACAATAACAGCCATCTTTTCATACGTTTCTCCGTTTTACAACAGCAAAATTAAGACAGCCGGGAGAACAAAAATTGTAAAAAACGGACAACTTATTTACCGAACACCTTAGCCGGGGTAAGGCCATAAAGCGTTTTAAACTCCCTGATAAAATGGGCCTGGTCGTAATACCCGGCATCGAGGTAAGATCTGTTCCTGCGGATATGGTGGGGATGATGGGTAGATTGCAGTATCTTCTGAAAACGCACCACTTTACTAAACGTCTTGGGCGTATCTCCAATATAAAATTCAAACAGGCGCCTCAACTGTCGGGAGCTGATTCCCGGCGACAGTTCCTTTTCAATACTGATAACCCCCGCATGCTGAATGATCAGATCCACGGCTTCCAGCAAGCGATTATCTGCCGGCAATACTTTTTTTGTGACATGATCCAGTAAAAAGGCATCCAGCAGGAGTTGCAGCTCCTCTTCCTTCATTTCTTCATGAAAGCGGTCCGTCAAAAAACGGGTAACCGCCGGCGCCACGTCTTCCAGCGTGGTAGTTTGTTTACTTAATTCAGCAGCATTCAATGGAAACAACCGGGGAAACATGCCCGGCAAGAAACGGATACCCACATAATTAAAATCCCCTTCCAGCGGGAAACAGGTATAAGCGTCACTGAATCCCATAATGAGGCTCTGCCGGGGATCGCGTAGTTCAAAAAAAATATCCATACAGCCATCGGCCACCACCCGGTAATGAAAAGGTCCCGTAAGCGGACGGGTAGTTTTAAGCTGCCAATAACAGTAAATGTATTCCTGCAACCGCAGATCCGGTAAAAATTCCCGGTAAACGACCGCTCCCTCCGGCTGCGCTGCAAACGGCTGTACTGGCGTATATATGTGGGAACTGTTTTTCATCATCTGCCCGGATCGTTCTGCAATTATAGCATAATTGCCCTGATATACGCGCTTCCATAATTCCCCCACTTGCCCAGTATTTTTGAAACAGATTCGCGGATTCCTTTATTGTCCACCGGTTTTCCTTTTACAGGAGGCTTCAGCGCTTCTTCTTTTATATCGTCTATCAGCACTTTGGTGGCAAACCAGGTAACATGTTCGTGCGGCAGGGCCACGCCCAGGATCATACCGGGTAAACCACTGAACGACTCGGGTCCGCCGGGCGTAACAATGGCATCGGTATAAAAAGCTACTACGTAAATAGAGTCCATGATAACCGCATTGGCACGCCGGCAATCAAACCCGGCGATCTTACGGGTTTCATCAGTAATCTTCCAACGGATCTGCCGCATGGAGTCCTTAACGAGATACAGCTGCTCAAATACCTGCTTCTGCGAAATACTCTGCATACTATCGAGCCGGGAATATACCACGTTCACTTCGGCCGGAGCGGATTCCCATATCGGATTCTTATTGTCAGGATTATCCCTTCCTGGTTTATAGAGGGACGTTTGATGCGAAAATGAATAATCGAAATAGGTGACCTGGTATTGCGACATCCCCTTTTTCAACATATCCGTCCACGAATTATCCTCTCCCTTACTCATGTCATCCATGCGGGCAAACAGGTTTACCCGCTTCTCAAATTCTATCCGCCCCTGCTGCAAAAAAGTGGCATGCTGCGCCTGTGCTGATAAAACAACAACAGCGCAAAGTATAACGGTCAGGAGCACACGAATTTTCACCATAATATTTTTCATAACACTATTCTTTTGGAGCGGCCGCGCCTAGTTTGTTAAAGTTCCAGATAAAAGACAACAGGCCATACCGGCCAATGGTGCTGTACGTCCGCTGACTGATCGTATTGGTTGCCACCGATCTGTTAAAGCCGATATTCTGATTCAGGATATCACTCATGGAAAAATTGATCTGCACCAGCTCCTTTTTTCCAAACTTCTTTGCCACATAAGCATTCAGGATAGCGGCATTGTTGTTAGTGGCAAACACGGGTGTTTTCTGCCGGATATTATAGTTCAGATCCGCATGTAACACCAATTTAAGCGGCAGGAAAAAACTCAGGTTAGGCGAAATATTATAGGTCCAGTATTGTGTCCGTAAAGTTTTATCTACAGAAGATACGCTGTTGTTAAAGTTCGCCTCTGTTTCCAGGGAGTATTCATACTTTTTGTCTTTGTACTTTCGCAGGTTGATTCCTAAGCCTAAATTGGAAGAATTAGTGGTATTCAATAGTCCATTCACATAATTTACATTCCTGTTCAAACCACCGTTGGCCCTGCCTCCCGCCCTCAGGTCCCACGGATTAATTTTCCAATCTATATACAGGTTGAAATTCGCGTTCCGGTTCCCATTCACATTCACAGCCTGACTGGTACTTACCCCAGAAGTGTCTATCACGCTCCGGGTGCTGATGGCATTAGTGGTAGATCCATACCTTACAGAGGCCCAGATACTCCTGTTAGTCATTACCTTATAATCATTAAAATTGATGCTGAAATTATTATTAAAAGATGGTTTCAGCGCAGGGTTACCAATCTGCAGGTGGAGCGGATCATCATTCACGCGGATGGGCTGCAGCTGATTAATGCCGGGCTGACTGGTATAACCGTTATACTCAAAAGTAAGGCGTCGCTGCTGTGAAAAACTATAGCGGAACATCGCCCGCGGATACCAGTTAACAAAGTCACGTTCCACTTTGTTGTTCCGGAACATGTCCTGCTGGCTGAAGCTGGTAAGACCTACATTACCCCCTATGTTAATGCGGATCTTATTTTTCGTATAGCCGTACCGGATACCACCCTTATGTGTTAGTATATTAAATGCATAATCATTACTGTATAACGAATCCAGGGCGGTATACTTACCATCGGTCTGCTGGTTATAAGAGTTCCTGTTGGAATGATTATTATCTATATTAACACCATAGTTAAACAGCAGAGAAGAAGCCACAGACAATGGTTCCGTGTAAGTAAGATTACTCACAATACTGATACTTTCATTGTTGGTGGTTTTAAGCTGATCTGTGTTTTGTACTGAATCTAACTTGCTCTGTTTGTAATACTCTGTATAGGCATCCAGCATTCCTTCCCCGTTGGTCCGGGAATAATTTTCCGCGAGGTTCAGCGATATAGTGCGTCCTTTCTTCTTTAGTTTTTTACGCCACAGCAGGTTGGCGTTCATGCTGCCAATGTCCGATATATTGGAGGTTTTACGCTCTCCCCGGTTCACGATCATATCGTTCATTTCCATTCCGCTGCTGCTGGATCTATTGGATATTTTGTGATCCAGGCCGCCATCTACCTGTAGTTTTATAGAAGAACTGGAATCAAGTTGCCGCTCATAGCTGCCATTAACGCGGTTCCGGAGGATGCTGTTGTTGAAATATTCTTTAGAATGATTATAATAAATGGTATCAGGTAAGATATTCTGGGACATGCTTTCACTGTTCCCGTCAATATATAGTTTCATCAGCTTGTAGTTGGCGTTCAGGTTTTGCCGGTCCCTGTCCCACTTATCCGAATAATGTAATCCGCCGGTTTGTACCAGTGGGTAGCCATCGCCGCCATAGCGGCCATCCCAGCTGTCCAGGTCATCTCCCTGGAAACTAAACTCCATATCGCCATCGTCGTTAAAGGAAAGATCGCCGGTACCAGTGCCGAACTTCTCCCGGTCGCCCCAGTCGAGTCCCACTTTGCCAGTGTTGGACACGATGCCGAAGGCAGCCAGTTTCTTCTTGCCGCGGAATACATTCAACATCGCCTGGCTATCGTGAAAACCATTATTGCCTGCGCCTGCAGCTACTTTACCAAAGTAACCGCGTTTCTTATCTTCCTTCAGCTGGATGTTAATCGTTTTCGACCGCTCTCCATCATCGATACCTGTAAATGCCGACTGGTCGCTTTTCTTATCATATAGCTGTACTTTATCTACCATATCTGCCCGCAGGTTTTTGGTGACGAGTGTAGGATCATCTCCAAAAAATTCTTCCCCGTCTACCAACACTTTCTTTACCGTTTCGCCCTGTGCAGTAATTTGCCCTTTGCCATTTACCTGTATACCCGGCAGTTTCTTCAACAGCTCTTCCACAGAGGCATTGGCAGCAGTTTTATAGCTATCGGCATTAAATTCCGTGGTATCTCCTTTCATTTTTATAGCCGCCACTTTTTGCTGTATCACTACTTCCTGCAATAAGCGGGATTTCAGTGTCAGCATAATATTATTAAGTTGCACAGCAGAGGTATCTGATAACGTTAAAGGCTCTACGTAATCTGCAAAGGCAGGATAGCTGATCAGTAGCAGGTACTTTCCGGGTTGCAGGTGCTTTAATTCAAAATGTCCTTTTTCATCGCTCCGGGTAAATTTATATAAGATGGAATCCTTTGCCTGAAGCAGTGCCACTACGGTATTGGATAACTGCACATGATTAAGTGTGTCTGATACATTTCCCTTAACAGTGGCTTGCTGCGCCAGGCAGCAATGGGTAATGACCATACCGAGAATCAATCCGGATAGTTTCTTCATTTGTGGATTATACAGGTTATGTGTACAGATGCTATGAAATTAAAATTCCATAATAAAAATTGAACTTTTGTTGCCATGTGTGATAAACATCTGTTAAATGAATAACCTACTTATCATGTAGAGAAAGAATATTAATAAAAAGATAACCAGCCATCTGATAACAAAATCTGGCAGTGTTCATTTTTGAAATCCATAATTTATTGTATCTTTTAAAATATCCACTCCTGTTATGAAGCACGAAAATTCACTGAGAAGCGCTAATTGGTTTGCCCGTGAAGGCAAAGATGGTTTTATTTACCGTGCCTGGCTAAAGAAGCAGGGCATCCCTTCACATGAGCTGGAAGGCAAGCCTGTAATAGGTATTTGCAACACCTGGTCGGAGCTCACGCCCTGCAATTCCCATTTCAGGGAGCTGGCGGAAGCCGTGAAACGCGGGGTACTGGAAGCCGGTGGTTATCCATTGGAATTCCCGGTCATGTCGTTGGGAGAAACACTCATCAAGCCCACCGCTATGCTGTACCGCAACCTGGTAAGCATGGACGTGGAAGAATCTATCCGCGCCAATCCTATCGACGGTGTAGTGCTGCTATGCGGTTGCGACAAAACCACGCCTGCATTGGTAATGGGCGCCTGCAGCGTAAACATCCCCACCATTGTGGTATCGGGCGGCGCTATGCTCACCGGCAGGCACCGGGGCCATAGTATTGGCACCAGCGATATTTGGCGGTTTAGTGATGATGTAAGGGCAGGCAGGATGACCAACGAAGAACTCGCTATGGCAGAAGCAGGCATGTGCCGCAGTGATGGCCACTGCGCAGTGATGGGCACCGCCTCTACAATGGCCTGTATGGTGGAATCCCTGGGACTGTCCCTTCCACAGAACGCCGCTATTCCCGCGCCCGATGCCGCCCGCAAAGTGCTGGCACAGCTGTCGGGCAACGAGATCGTAAAAATGGTACGGGAAAACAGGCGCTTAACGGATATCCTCACAAGAGAAGCTTTCGAAAATGCCATCCGCGTGAATGCTGCTATTGGCGGCTCCACCAATTTTGTGATCCATTTGCTGGCCATTGCAGGCCGCATAGGCGTGGAACTGAACCTGCAGGACATGGATACCTTTTCTGCCAACATCCCGCTGATCGCCAATTTGCAGCCCTCCGGCAGTTATTTCATGGAAGATCTTTACTATGCCGGCGGACTACCAGCTGTGATCAACGCCCTGCTGGAACATCTTCACACGGATTGTATTACCGTCAATGGCAAAACTATCGGCGCTAATTACGCCGATGCCATCAGCTATAATAAAGAAGTGATTTCATCACTGGATGATCCCTTCAATGCAGTGTCAGGCATCGTGGTATTGAAAGGAAATATTTGCGAGCAGGGCGCGGTGATCAAGCCATCTGCCGCAAGTCCGCACCTGATGCAACATACCGGCAAAGCAGTAGTGTTTGAGGATATCGACGACTATAAAAAACGGATCGATGATCCCACGCTTGATGTGGATGAAAACAGTGTGCTGGTACTAAAAAACGTAGGACCCAAAGGCTATCCCGGGATGCCTGAAGTAGGCAACCTCGGCTTGCCCGCAAAACTGCTGGCCAAAGGGATTACAGACATGGTACGCATTTCGGACGGACGGATGAGCGGTACCGGCTTTGGCACCGTAGTACTGCATATATCGCCGGAAGCCGCTGCCGGCGGGAACCTTGCCATTCTCCGCGATGGCGACGTTATTACGCTGGATGTACATCAGCGCAGGCTGGAAGCAGCTATTTCTCCCGAAGAAATTGCCCGCAGAAAAGCCGCGTGGAAACCGGTTTACCCACAGTCTGCAAGAGGGTATGTACAACTATACCAACAGCACGTAGAGCAGGCGCATCTTGGCGCCGACCTCGACTTTCTCAAAGGCAGTTCCGGCAGCGAAGTAACCAGGGACTCACACTAAAAAACGGCTTATGACATTTCAAAATAAAGTAGCGATTGTTACCGGCGCCGGCCAGGGCATCGGGTTTGAGATAAGCAAGCAACTGGCCCTGCAGGGCGCCACCGTTATACTGAATGATATTGACGCACAGCTGGCACAACAGGCTGCCAGCGCCATTACTGCCGCAAAGGGGCAATGTATAGCCATGCCCGGCGACTCCGGCGATATTGCCTTTATTCAGCAAATGGTAAATACGGCTGTTACACAATCCGGGCGGCTGGACATTGTAATTGCCAACGCCGGCATTACTTTATTCGGCAACTTCTTTACCTACACCCCCGAAGCATTTAACCGCGTGATGCAGGTGAACCTGGGCGGTACTTTTTTCCTGGCGCAAACCGCCGCCAACCAAATGAAACAACAACCACAGGGCGGCGCTATTTTATTCACTTCCTCTGTAACCGGCCACCAGGCACACAAAGACCTCGCAGCCTACGGCATGAGCAAAGCAGCGCTCGAAATGCTGGCAAAAAATTTAGTGATTGAATTATCCCCCTTTAAAATTACGGTGAACACTATTGCCCCTGGCGCTACCCTCACAGAACGCACGCTGGACGATCCCTCCTATGAGCAGATCTGGTCCAGCCTCACGCCTATGGGACGCCCTGCTTATACGCAGGACATTGCCCATGCCGCATTGTTCCTGGTATCCGACCAGGCGAAGCATATTACCGGTCAAAGTCTCATCATCGATGGCGGTTGGACCAGTATCAGCCCCTCGCCGTTCTGAGCTATCTCTCCGCGATCAGCTCCAGTAATTCTTTGGCGTTGAGCTTACCTGCCCGGTCGCTGCCTTCCAGCAGTTGATCGGCCAGATCCCGTTTGCTGTTATGCAAAGCAATGATCTTCTCTTCAATAGTATATTGTGCTACCAGCCGGTAAATGGTCACCGGCCTGGTTTGCCCGATGCGGTGCGCCCTGTCGGACGCCTGCTCTTCAATAGCCGGGTTCCACCACGGGTCCATATGAATCACATAATCGGCAGCGGTTAAATTAAGTCCTAGTCCACCCGCTTTCAGGCTGATAAGAAACAACTGCCCCGTGCCTGCCTGGAAATCTTTTACCAGCTTATCCCGTTGCGATATCGGTGTGCTGCCATCGAGATAGAGATAAGTAATCCCCAGTTGATGCAACGCCTCCCTTACCAGGTCGAGATGCTTTACAAACTGGCTGAACACCAGCGCCCGGTGATTGTTGGATACCAGCTCTTCCACGATTTCCCGGAATACCATTAGTTTGGAAGATGGAATATCGGTTTCAGCATCCACCAGCTGCGGGTTACAGGCCGCCATCCTCAACCGGCTGATTTCTGCCAGTGCCCGGATATGCTGCTGCGCCATACTACCCTCCTGCGCCCTGATATTCTCCAGCGCCTTCCTCCGCAATGCTTCATAAAAGGACGCTTCATCCGATGATAAGCTCACCAGCTTTACAATCTCGGTCTTAGGTGGTAATTCATCCAGCACGCCTGTTTTGGTACGCCGCAATATAAAAGGCGTGATCAGTTTTTTCAGGTGCTGCTTCACCGTACTCTCCGGGTTCCTTACAGACGGAAAAACAAATTGCTTGTTGAAGTGATCCAGTGTACCCAGCAGCCCGGGATTGAGGAAGTTAAACAGGTTCCAGATCTCGCCCATATGGTTTTGTATAGGCGTTCCCGTTAGCATGAGTTTAAATCCTGCCTGCAGCGACATGGCCGCTTTGGATGTTTTGGTCTGGAAGTTCTTGATTGTATGTGCCTCGTCGAGTACCAGCGTTGGCCATTTCACAGCGGCCAGCAATGTTTCTTCTGTCTGGAGTAAGCCGTAAGTAGTGATCACCACATCAAAAGCACCGGCGCTTTTAATCAGGCTTGCGCGGCGACCGTTGTGCAGGAACACCACATTCAGGGAAGGCGCAAAGCGGCTGATCTCATTGCTCCAGTTGTTCACCACGGAGGCCGGGCAAATCACCAGCGCCGGGCCATCCGGTGCGCGATGCAGCAGCAACGCAATAGCCTGGATGGTTTTCCCCAGCCCCATGTCGTCTGCGAGGCAGGCGCCGGCTCCCCACGCGGCCAGGTGTGTCATCCACCGGAAGCCTTCCTCCTGGTAGGGGCGTAAAGTGGTTTGGAGTGTAACCGGTACCGTTACAGCCAGTTCCATTGCAGTAGTGCGCTTACGGGAGAAGGCTTTCCAGGCGGCATCTGTAGTAACACTGCCTGCCTGTTCCAGTAATTCATCCAGCACCGGCGCGGCATACGGCTGAATAGTTACATTGTTGCGATCAATATTGGCCACACTGGCCATTTCGTTTAGCCGGCGGCGTAAGTCGCCGGTTAACGCCAGGTATTCGCCGTTTTGCAAAGCAATAAATCTCTTCTTCACGGTGCGGGTGGTGTCCAGCAGGTCTTTCAGCGCCAGCACGGTGGTTTCATCTACCTTTAATTCACCGGTACACATAAACCAGTGGTCTTTTTCTTTCAGTGAAATGCTCAGGTGTGCAAAGCCTGCCTGTTGTTTCACTTTGTAACGCTCGCCTTCCGGCCACTCAGCCCGCACCAGTTCGGGATGGTGATGGATAATTTCAAGCAGTTGCAGGCAGTCGAGCGGATCTTCAAAAATGATGGTATCATCGGAAAGGTCCTGTTCTATTGCTCCCTGGATGAGGTTCAGGAGGGCCGCCACGTTACTCTTTTCTTTTGCCAGGTCACGGATCGCCTGCCAGCGTTCCCCGTTGCTGATACCAATAATATTATGCGCGCCAATGCCCGGCTTGCAATACGGCGGGTCACTGGTAAATGGCTTTACATAAATACCTGCCTTCAGTCCATCTCCCAATGGCAGCAGCTGTATCACAATACGGCTGTCGGCCGGGCGACGGCTGATATTGGCGGCAATGTCGCCCATATCCGCATGGATAGTCAGGTGCGCGCCGATGCTCCTCAACACCTGGATCAGCTTATCCTTACCGGCCGCCGGCACTACAGGGATCTGCTGCAATGTTTGCAGCAGGCGTCGTTGCTGGGCGGTGAGGTGGATGATCTTCAGGCGGGTGTTGGTTTCTTTTACAAATACCGTTTCGCTGATATAGTCGTCCACGTTAGCACTGAAGGTATACCCCTGCCCGGACCTGTTAACGCTCAGCTCCGGTTGGGCTTTTATAATTTCTACAGAAATAGTGATATCATCTGCAGAAAATAATAACGGATGCCCGGCAATTTCTTCCCATACGGTTTCCGCAAAAGAATAGGACTCTCCGTCGTAGTTATAATAATGATCTTTCTGTACAGTGGCGCCAATCCTGAAATCCTGTTCCGTCATGGCTTCCGCCTTTCCTTCTTTCAATTTTTTCAAGGCCACATTCCGGCCGCTGCTCCAGGTATTATTGCCCTGGGATGTTTGCAACACCGGCTGTATCTTATACCGGTCGAAGTCTATCAGGTAAATTAACCGGGAAGCAACTACATTTTTTTCTTTTTTTGTAAGATGTGTATCAGCACCCAGTAATGTATTTAATAACCGCTCCCAGTCGGGCGTTTGCTCCATCTGCGAAAATACCGGCGGGTGCGCGGCAATAGTACCGGCTTCCCCGAATATGCTTTCATATCCCTGGTAATCATCTCCCTTAAATAAATATAAATATTCGTAGGTCAGTAACCGGTAGTGACGCTCCATGCCCAGCGCCAGTAATCTTGCAGTGGTAGTACTAAAAGTGCGTAACAATTTACTTTTGGGATGCAACAGCTGCAAACACAATACCGACAGGTAACTCAGCAGGTTGCTTTCACCGCCTTCCAGTATCAGCAGCAACAACTGCTCTCCTTTCTCCTTACGGCCTGCATGAAAATGCAGCAAACAAACAGCCGGGGTGATAGCAGGGAATAGCTTGCGTTCATAAGCGGCCACAATTTTGGCTATCAGCGGATTCGTTTGCTCACCGGGCAATACAGCCAGCGTGAATGCGTAATAAAAAGCAAACAACGGCGACAGCGGCATCGTATTCTTTTTATCGTACTGCCGTTGACGTTTGATCCCTTTTTCAAATGTTGTCAATGCTTTTGCCGGTTGCCCGCTATACAATAATATCACAGCTTGTGCATAAAGGTCATCTGCAGTTTTATCTGCCGGAGGCAAATCGAGATGCCCCTGTAACAGCGACACCTCAGGAAAATCCGCGCCATATTGCCGGCGAAAACTTTCCAGTACTTCCACCGGCGGCATTTTCAGCAGGTTATACTTTAAGGCAAAAGACACCATCCGGTCGAGGCTCTCCTGGCTGAAAAAAGGCAACAGTTCTGCATAGGCGGGGAAATACAACAGGTAAGATAAATAAGGCTGATATTCGTCCAGCTCCATTTCCAGTTTCCTTACAGGTGGCGACAACAGGAAACGATCGCCTGTAAAATAAGCAGTAAGTAGTTGTTGCAGATCCTGCAACCGGGCGCTCATGCTGTAAAATGCATGTACGGCGTGCCTTGTCCTTTCCAGCAACGCGGAATAAGCCGGCTGTTTTATATTTACAGGGAACAGCAGAAAATTCATTTCCGGTACCAGGGAATAATTGCCTGTTACATTTTTAATGGCCAGTCCTGCCGCTACCAGGTGCTTCAATATTTCACTGACCCTGGTGCCCTTCATTTCTTCCACGCGGTTCACAGCATCTGTAATAGTAAATGTTTCCAGCGGATACAGGTACACAGACATTACGTCCATTACCAGCCGGGTATCCCTTTCCTGCGATTCATATTGTTCTGAATAGAAACCTTCATTGACCATAGCCGCAAAAGTAGCTGAAAATATTTTGCGGGGCAGACAACCTTTTTCCTGTTTTTAACGAATACGCATAAGTATGAATTACCTACCCAGGTTGTTACGTATCAACAAACCGCAATTGCGTATTGACTATTTCAAATTTCTAAAAAATTTTAACAGCATGAACTGCGTAAAAAACTCCCTGCTTTCATTGATAGCCTTGTCTGGTATCGTTTTCTTCAGCGCCTGCGGCGGAAACGACGATAACCCCGACACTCCTGCGCCTAAATCTTTGGTACAACTCAGCGCCAGCGCTACTTTGGGAAATCACCTGACAGATGTGGATGGTAATTCCCTCTATTATTTCTCCAACGACTTCGATGGCAAAAATAACTGCACCGGTGGATGCGCAGCGGTATGGCCTATTTATTATGCCGGCGACAATCTTGCCCAGGCGGCGCTTGGCACCGGCCTGGACGTCAAAGACTTTACCACTATTACTACTAATGGCCAAAAACAAACTGCTTATAAAGGATGGCCACTGTACTACTTCGCACCTGCGGTGGGTGGCGTTAACGTACGTGAGGCGCCCGGTAAAACAGATGGTGAAGGAGTTAATAAGGTATGGTATGTAGCCAAGCCCGATTACACCATACAGCTGATCAATGCCCAGCTGGTGGGCGCCGATGGCAAAAACTACCTGGAAGACCATACCGAGGGTACCGGCAAAACCATGTATTTCAGTGATGGCAAAGGTCTTACACTCTACTCTTTTGCCAAAGACAGCTTTAATATCAACAAGTTCACCAAAGCTGATTTTTCCAATAATGCGGTATGGCCTATCTACGAAACAGACCAGATCGTAGTGCCTTCTACGCTTGATAAAACATTATTTGGCAGCATCACCGTTGCCGGTAAAAAACAATTAACCTACAAAGGCTGGCCGCTGTATTACTTCGGACAGGACGCAGGAGTAAGAGGCGCTAACAAAGGCGTAAGCTTCCCTGCACCAGGCGTATGGCCGGTAGTTACAAAAGACGTGGCAGCCGCTCCTAAGCAATAAACAGTAACCGTAAAACGGAACGGCTCAGTATTAATACTTATGTATTAATGCTGAGCCGCTGTATTTAATAAAATATAAAGTTATTCCCTTCTGCTTTCCACGGTGTACACGAAGCTGTCGGCACGGTAGTACCCCAGGTTGTATTCGATGGGGCGTTCGCCCTGGTCGTATACAAACCGTTTCCTTACGAGGATGGGATGACCGGGTTCCAGTTCCAGCTTGGACGCAATAAATTTGTCGGCTGACTTAGCGCTGATTTCTTCTTTCGATAAAGTAGCCACCGTCATGTAATCTTTCTCCAGGATATCGTACAAAGGACGTTTGAAATCCTCCTCACCGGTTAGCCCCACGCGTGGATGGAAATAGGAAATGAAATATACAAAAGGGCCTTCTGCCTTGCCTCTCAGGCGCTCCAGTTTGAGCACTTTTTTGGTTGGACTGATTTCAAAAAAGTTGGCAATGGTTTCATCGGGCAATACCCAGGTAACATGCAGCTCAAAGTTTTTGATGATGATACCACGCGCCGTCATTTCCTGTGTAAAGCTCAGCCAGTTCTTGGATTTAGAGCTGATGGCCGCTTCCGCCACTTTGGTGCCCACTCCTTTTTTCCGGGTCAGCAATCCTTCGTATACAAGTTTGTTTAAAGCATGACGTAATGTAGATCGGGAGATAGCGAGTTGTTTCGCTAACTGAACTTCGTTGGGTAAAAATTTTCCACCAGAATACTGTGGATCTTTTATCATATTCCTCAACAGGTTTTCCGCCTGTATATGAAGTGGTAAAGGATTTTTATGATCTATACTCAAATTCATGCCTGCAAAGCAACTGGAAATAAACAAGAAAAACAATTTTAGGCCGCCTTATTTTGGGCGTATGTATGCTCCGGCAGAAAAAACAGGATTCGTGCAAGGTATCCACATCTTACAATCCATCATCATATAGATAACAGGTAATCAGTTACTTACAAGATAAATTCCGCGTTAAGGTAATGTTAAAAACTTTTCTTGCATTAATTAATTTATGTTTATATGTTTGTACATAATATCCAGGGCCACATTATGAAAAAAACCTTTTCTATAATTTATATTATTGCTGGTATCGCCGCTCCTGTATTCCTTTCAGGAAACGCGACTGCCCAGAATAATACCAGGACCCTGGCGGCGGCTGTATTGGCAGACAGCCGGCTGGATACGGTACAGGCCCGCGCGTTAAGATTACTCACCGGTTTTTCTGCCGGCACTTCCTATGGAGAAGTATGGATCAGGGATTTCAACACTTTCATCAATGGTTCCCTGCAGGTATTGCCTCACGACCAGGTAAAAGAGATGCTGCTGCTGTTTTTCCGGATGCAGGGTGCAGATGGAAATATTCCCGATGGCGTTATTCCGCGCGAAAAGGCCAGTGTGGGTTACCAATACCGGTATTCCGACCTGGCCCCTCAATGGGCGGCTCACAAGAATACCGTGGAAACCGACCAGGAGTCTTCCCTGATCCAGGCGGTGAGAAAATATATCGCTGTTACAGGCGACAATGCCTTCCTTTTTTTGGCCATAAATGATAAAACGATTTTGCAACGGATGGAAGCCTCTATGGCTTATCTGCTAAAAGAGCGTTGGTCAGAAAAATACGGGCTGCTTAAAGGCGCTACCACTATTGACTGGGGCGATGTGCAACCGGAAACCGGGTGGGGCGTGGCGATCAATGAAAAAACGAAATGGGCGGTTGATATATACGATAACGCCATGTTTGTGATCGCTATACAAGATTTCCTGGCGATCAAACCAAAAAGCTATCAGGCACAGAGAGACTGGCACAAAATAGCAACGGATATCCGCAAAAATGTACGCAAACATTTATGGGATAACAGGGCACAGAAATACATACCACATCTTTATTTGAACGGAAGCCCGTTTTCCCCCTCATTCAACGAAAAAGAAATCCTCTACACAGGAGGCAGTGCCTGCGCAATACTGGCAGGATTTCATACACCAAAAGAAATAGCGGCCATTAACCGGCAAATGACGCAGGCCGCCGCCAAAGAAAAATTCGCCACCATAGGGATCACGGTGTATCCTCCTTACCCGGCAATGGAATTCCCGAATATGCATCCTTATGTGTACCAGAACGCCGGCGACTGGACCTGGTTCGGCGGACGCATGATCCAGGCACTCATTATAAACGGATTTATACACGAAGCCATCGCTGAGCTTAAACCCATGACCGATCGCGTCATTGCTCAAAACGGCTTCTTTGAATGGTACGACGTTCAGACTGGCACGCCAAAAGGATCAGGAAATTTTCGGGGAGAAGCAGGTGTTTTATCAGATGCCATTACACTTTTGAAAAAGTGGGCAATTAGTCAGCAGTAGAATAAACAATTGGGCCTGCTCATTTATTATTTATTCGTCAACCGGATCTTATTAAAAAACATATCATTACCATGATCTTAAAACCTAATCTCACTTGTTATCACGGGGACTTCCACGTACAGATCCTGTGATTACTATCAACTGAAACACACCGGCTAATATTACCTCATCACTAAAGACTTGTTATGAAAGCAAAACTTTTTTATGTGCTTGCATGCCTGCTACTCTCTATGCATGCAATGGCCCAGATTAAAATAAGCGGTAAAGTCACCAGCGCCGCTGACGGAACCGTAATTCCCAACACTACGGTGGCCATTAAAGGTACTTCCAGCGGAACCATCGCCAACGTAGACGGCGTATATTCCCTGTCGGTGCCCAACGAAAACGCCGTACTGGTGTTCTCGTTCACCGGATTCGCCACCAGGGAAGTCAGGGTGGGTAGTCAAACCAACATCAATGTATCACTGGAAGTACAGGTGAATACCCTAAGCGACCTCGTGGTAATTGGTTACGGATCGGTAAAAAAATCTGACCTCACCGGCGCTGTAGCGTCTCTCAAAGGTGAGCAGGTGATGGACAAACCCGTTCCAAATATCTCGCAGGCCTTACAGGGCAAGGTGGCCGGCGTGGACGTAAACATCAACAGCAGCGCCCCGGGCCAGGCAGCTAAGGTACGTATCCGCGGTATCGGTTCTATCAACTCTTTTGTGGATCCTTTGTATGTGGTAGATGGTGTGGCGGGCGTTGATGCGAATGCGCTCAACCCAAATGATATCGCCTCCATTGAAGTACTGAAAGACGCTTCCTCTACTGCTATTTATGGTGCAAGAGGCGCCAACGGTGTAATTATGATCACTACTAAACGTGGTAAATCAGGTCCTACCCAGGTAAGCTACCAGGGTGATGTAAACGTAAGTACACTGGCCAGTCATCTCCCCACATTAAATTCAGAACAGTTTGTAAAAGTATACAACGAAGCGTTTGCCAACGCCACCAAGTTTGATCCGGACCACGGTACGTGGACGCCGACTGCTATACTGGATCATGAACATTTCCCTTTGCTGTTTGACGAAAACGACAAACCGCTGTACAACACCAACTGGGAAAAAGAAACTTACAAACCAGCAGTGTCTACCAGCCACCAGGTGAACTTCCAGGGCGGTACGGATAAATTGCTCTATAGCGCCTCACTCGGTTATCTGGATCAGAATGGTTTAATGATAGAATCATGGTTCAGAAGATATTCTGCCAGGGCCACTTTCGATGACCAGGTAAAAGACTGGCTGAAAATTGGCGGTAGCCTGAACATCGTATCCAGCACACAAAGAGTAGTATCTGACGGTAACGGTTCCTTAAACGTACCAAGAATGGTTACGGAAGAAGTGCCTATTGTACCGGTAAGGTATCCTGACGGTAAGTGGGCCGGCAACTACGATATACCCGGGCTGGAAGGTGGTCCAAACCCCGTACAGATTGCGCAGAACAGGTATACCCTCAATAACCAGGTGCATACGCTGGGCAATTTCTACATGCAGTTCCAGATCAACAAGGACCTGAATTTTAAAACTGACTTTGGTTACGACCAGATCAGCAATAAAGCCAATTTCTATTCCGCCGGCAACCTGCCCCACCTGTCGCAGGATCAGGGCGGTGTAGCCAGGATCACTACTAACTACAACAAATACTGGCAATCAGAAAACTATCTTACCTATAACAAACAGTTCAAAAATAACAACAGCCTGAATGCAGTAGTGGGTATTTCCTTCCTGCAATTCACCAATGAAAATGCGCTGGCGGAAACGCAGAATTTCCTGTCTGATTACTTCCAGTGGAATTCCCTGGCCGCAGGATCAGTGCGAAACAACACTACTTCAGAAACCCAGCCCTGGTCGATGAACTCCTACTATGGCCGTGTTAATTATAACCTGAAGAATAAATACCTCTTTACCGCTACCGCGAGATATGATGGTTCTTCTAAATTCAGTAAAGATAACCAGTTCGCCTTCTTCCCGTCTGTTGCAGCAGCATGGCGTGTTTCCGAGGAAGACTTCCTAAAGGGCAGTAAAACTATCAACAACCTGAAGATCCGCGCCAGTTACGGTACTTCCGGTAACCAGGAAATCGGTCAGTTCCAATACTCTCCGCAGTACCGCCCTGATCAAACCGTAATAGGCGGCGCCAATCAGCCCACCCTTGTGCCTGGGTACATAGGTAACCCGGATCTTAAATGGGAACGTTCCAACCAGATAGATGCCGGCGTGGAACTGGTGATGTTAGACAACCGCATCAACCTGAACGTGGATTATTATAACCGTAAAACATCGGACCTCCTGCTGGCAACACCAATCCCGTGGTCTGCCGGTATGTTCACCTCCAATGTATATAAAAACGTAGGTGAAGTAAGAAACACTGGCCTGGAAGTAAACCTGAACACGGTGAACATCCAGAAACCAAACTTTACCTGGTCCACCACTTTCATTTTTGCTACCAATAAAAATAAGATACTCACCCTTAACGATGGTAACGCGGATATCTTCCCTGGCCCCAATTTCCTGGGTCAAACCAATATCCTGCGTGTAGGTGAACCTATCGGTTCTTTCTATGGAATGAAAAGGTTAGGTACCTATGGTACTGACGAAGCAGCAGAAGCAGCCAAACACTCCCTGTTGCCCGGCGACAGAAAGTACGAATACGATTCCGCCGGCAATGCAGTATATGATATCATTGGCCGCGCCTATCCAAAATGGACCGGTACTTTCAGCAGTACCATTAAATACAAAGGATGGGATTTTACCTTTGACATCCGTTTTGTACAGGGCGTGAATACAGCCGCTGCTTTCAAACACTCTGTGGAAGACCGTCAGACACTGGCTAACAGCCTGGCTACTGTATTGAATGCATGGACACCGGAAAATCAGAATACCCACATTGCACAGGTGCGTAGCTATAAATTTACACAGGATTCTCATTTTGATACCTGGTGGGTAGAAGATGGTTCCTATATCAGGGGACAAAACTTCACTCTCGGTTATACCTTCCCCGAATCCTGGATGCAGAGAAGCCATATCCGTAGGTTCCGTATCTATGGCAGCGTGCAAAATCTTTTCCTCATTACCAAATACACCGGTTATGACCCTGAAGTAGACACTTTCAATTTTGGTTATGGCGCCAACACCGGCTTCTCCCAGAACATCGACTTCTTCCCTTATCCCCGCCCGCGCGTGTGGAACCTGGGTGTGAATCTTGATTTCTGATGAAATCGTATACCCGTTGATGTGATAACCTTTTTAGTGATTAAAAAAATACGAAAATGAAAACGACTAAACATATCATACTCGCGTTGCTGGTGTTGCTCAGTTGCTCCTGCAAAAAATTCCTGGAACAAAAACCCACGAATTTTCTGCCGCCGGATGCCGACCTCTCCGATCCTAAAGTAGCACGCGCGCTGGCAAACGGTTCATACCAGTACCTGCAGGGTTTCTTACAGGGACAACCATCTTCCTATGGCGGTAATGTTTACAACCTGATGGAATTCATGACCGGCAAGGCAAACAGTGATCTCGGGCAAACCGGGTTCGCCACCTTTCAGAATCTCAGCTATAACGCCACTTCCTTTTATGTTGATACCTGGTGGCAACGTTTATACCTGGGCGTAGGCGCCTGTAACCTGGCCATCGAAAAGCTGCCGCAGGCAGCCGTGTCTGATGCGGATAAAACCAATATGCTGGCAGAAGCACATACCCTGCGGGCACTTTATTATTTTCACCTGGTAAGATTGTATGGTGCAGTGCCAAAAGTAACCGAGGTGCCTAAAGACCTGAACCTGAACCTGCCCCGTACAGAAGCAAAGGCGATTTATGATGAGATCATTATCCCGGATCTGCTCACCGCGGCAAAATCAACACTGCCCTGGTCAGATAAAACCGGTAAAGTATCGATGGGACTGGTTCAATCGCTTCTCGCAGATGTATATCTTACCTACGCCGGCGCTGCTATTAACGGAGGTAACCAGTACTATGCGCTGTCTGCCGCTGCTTCCAAGTCAGTAATTGACAATGGCGGTTATACGCTGTTCCCGGAATACACAGACATGATCAACCCGGCTAACAAAAATCTCGGGGAGTTCATTTTCCAGGTACAGTACGCAGCTGCCGTACCAAGCCTTAATCCGCTTACACCGCTTACCATTCCCAACTACGCAGGTATTTCACAATATTCTGATGAGTATGGATCCGTATATCCTACCCCGCAGTTTATTGCATCGTTCCCTGCCGGTGATAAAAGGATACAGGAAAGACAATTCTTTTACACCAGGTATAAGAAGAAAGCGCCCAGTACCGATACCATTACCTTTAAAGGCCGGTATATTTACAAATGGTTTGATGTTTTAGCGGTGACAAGCACTGCAAAATCAGATCTCAATTATACCCTTTACCGCCTGGCGGATGTATACCTGATGTATGCAGAAGCTTCCAACCGTGCAGGAGGTGGTCCGAATGCAAGTGCCATCAGCTATGTAAATGCCATCCGCGCCCGCGCTAAACTGGCGCCGCTGCCTACGATGTCACAAGCCGCTTTTGAACAGGAAGTATGGCTGCAGCGCTATTTTGAATTGTGCTTTGAAAATAAAATGTGGTTCGATATGATACGGACCCGGAAAGTGCATAACGATGTGACCGGCAACTGGGATAATTTTGTTGGACATAGAACCGTATTCGGCGCTACATTCGCGGCAAAACAATTGCTGTTCCCTGTTCCGAAACAGGAAAGTGATGTGAACCCGCAATTGTTGCCTAACAACCCGGGATTCTAACAGTTATTATTAATAAATTATCTGGAGATGGTAAGATGCAGGCACCTGCATCTTACCATTTTCTTTTACCGGCATTCTCAATCCTAAATTCCTTTCCGAATATTGAAATATGTATGTATGTTTGTACATATGAAGCATATGATAACAAAACTCCTGTTATGTAGCTGCTTTCTGGCCTCCGGCGTAAACGCACGGGACCTGAAATTTCCCGGCAGGCATAACAGGGATGTAGCCCTTTTCCTGGCTGACGCTAAATTACTATGGGAACAACTACACTTTACCAGCATTGAACTGCAACCCTCCATCGCTTACTTGAATCATCACGGCACTCCCGCCCGTATGGTAAGCATGCGCTTTCATGGCGGCAAAAGCTACCAGCCCGCAATAGTGTATATGTATTTTAATGGCCATGTGGACAGTCTCACGCTGCCGGCCAGCCCGGACGGGATCCAGGATTACGAGTTGCCGCTGCCCGGCGAAGCAGTAGACAAAGACACCCAGCTGTTTGTTCGCCTGCAGAGCGGCGGACAAACCTATACGGCCCGCTGTATTGTTTCACCCACCCGGCAATGGAACGTATACCTCATGCCCCACTCGCATGTGGATGTAGGGTATACCAATGTACAGGCGAAAGTGCTGGCCATTCATATGAACAATATCGATGAAGCCATTAAAATAGCCGCCCGTACGGCCAGCTATCCACCGGAAGCCCGCTTTAAATGGAACACAGAAGCCCTTTGGGTAGTAGACAAATACCTCGCCGCCGCCAGCGATGAAAAGAAACAAACATTCCGCGAAGCCGTAAAAAAAGGATGGATCAACCTCGACGGCGCTTACGCCAATACCAATACCAGCGCCACCTCACCGGCACAACTGCTGCAACTGTTTGCCACAGGTGCACGGCTTGCAAAAAACTATGACATTACCATTAACACCATGTTCCAGGGAGATGTTCCCGGCGCCTCATGGGGACTGATCAGCCAGTCGGCCATTACCGGCATGAAGTACTTCCTCAGCGCCCCCAACGCCAACGACCGCATCGGCAGCTCCGGGCAATGGCGCGATAAACCCTTCTACTGGCAGGATGCCTCCGGTAAACAACAGGTCCTCTTCTGGCAGTCGTCGCCCTACTCTATCGGCTACACGCTGAAAGGAAGCAAAATACCTAACTTCTTTACCATAGAAGATCCCAAGCCTTACTACACCGGCAAACCCAGCGAGAATTTTCTCAACCCCTATCTTTTTGATTATCTCTCCCGGCTGGAACATAATCACTTCCCCTATAACATGACACTCCTCACCTGGGCCATGAGCGATAATGCACCCATAGACCCTGAGCTGCCGGACGCCGTAAAAGCATGGAATGAACGATATACATCTCCCAAACTCATTATTACCTCGGTAAGGCAATTCTTTCACGACTTTGAAGCCGGATGGAAAGACAAGATCCCTGTGCTTAGCGGCGACTACACCGAATACTGGACTGATGGCATCGCCTCAGCCGCAAAAGAAACCGCCATCAACCGGAACGCCTCTGACCGGCTGCAACAGGCCGGCGCCATCTGGGCTATCAGGGGGAAAACCGGTTACCCGGCAGACTCCTTCCGCAATACCTGGACGGACCTCATCATGTTCAACGAACATACCTGGGGCGCTTTCAACAGCGTATCCAATCCGCAGGATCCAAAAGCCGTTGCCCAATGGCAGTTTAAGCAAGCCTTTGCGCTGGATGCCCAGGCCAGGTCGGAAGCGCTGCTGCGCAGCAGTACTAACGGTAATGGATATCCCGGCAACAACACAGGCGTACAAGCCGTAGACGTTTACAATACCCTCGGTCATGCACGCACCGCATTGGTGCGCATCCCCACCACCCTCAGCACTTCCGGCGACCTCGTGAAAGACCTTAACGGCAGGAAATTACCATCGCAAAGGCTCAGCACCGGCGAACTTGCCTTCCTGGCGGCAGCCCTCCCTCCTTTCTCCAAACAACGCTTTACTATTCACCCGGGCAGCGGAGCCTCGTTTAAAAAAGCAACTGTTACGGATTACAGTCTTGATAACGGCATTTATTCCATCCGGGTTGATCCAAAGACCGGCAACATTATTCAACTCCATAAAAAAGGCTATAACAACAATTTTGCCGACTCCGCCGGATTAAACCAATACACTTATATGCCCGGTGACTCCGCGGAAAAAATACAATACAGCGGACCGGCGGATATTCATATCAAAGAAAAAGGCCCGCTGGTGATAAGCCTGGTGATCAACACACCGGCGCCCGGCGCCCGATCGCTCAGTCGTGAAATACAACTCACCGCAGGTACCGACCAGGTAACCCTGATCAACACAATCAATAAAATTGCCATCGGCAGCAAAGAAAGCGTGCACTTTGTATTTCCGTTCCGTATTCCTGGCGCACAGGTGCGTTACAGCATCCCGTGGGGAAGTATCACTGCCGAAGCAGATCAGTTGCCTCATACTAACAGGAACTGGTATACGCAGCAACGTTGGGTAGATGTATCCGGAAAAAATACCGGCGTTACCTGGTCAAGTCCCGATGCGCCCCTGTTTGAAATTGGACAGTACCCCACCGCGGGGCTGCTCGGCGGACTACATAATTCTCCCCGCTGGATTTCGTTTATGGAGCAACAGCCGCTTATCTCTTCCTGGGTAATGAACAACCTGTGGCATACCAATTTCCGCAGGGACCAGGAAGGGATCACTACCTTTCACTACTACCTGCAGGTGCACGGTCCGTTTGACGCCGCCGGTGTCAACAATAACGGGTTGGAAAATCACCAGCCGCCCGTTGTTACTGATGCGGATGGCGCTTCTTCGGAGCGCCTGTTCTTTGACATCAGCGGGAAAAACGTGTATGTAGAAAACCTCTATCCCGCAGCAGATGGCAATGGCGTATTACTGCAACTGGTAAATACTTCCGGTCATGCGGCCACGGTTACACTCACATCAAAAAATAAATCCATTGCTTTAAATATTTCAGAAAGCGACATACTGGAAACAAACAAGCACACACTTCCCGATAATTTCACCATTCCCGGTAAAGGAATAATAATGATCCGTGTGGCAAAAAAATAAGATTATGATCTGGCGAGAATCAGCACAACCCTTGCTGCCGGAACATGCAGCAACCCCTCCACCCGGTACCTATAACAGGTACCCGGCCCATCCGCTTGGCAATGGAAAGATACAGACAGGCTACGAATCGCTGGCCAGGTGGATGGTACAATATCCGCTGGTGCTGATAGACGGTTATGCTGGCATTTTCTGGGATAAGATCCACACGGCGCTAAAACTGGAATTTGCGCGTATAGGCATCAACGTTAAGTGGCATGATACGCAGTGCCTGTTAAAAAGTAACGATTGTATACAGGAGCTGATTAGTCCCTTTATTGGCAACGAAGGCGATGTGTGGGGTACAAAAACTTCTTTACAGATCACTGATTTCTTTGATGATGAAAAACTGGCGTCCTTATCATTCGACGGCCCCTACGATCTTCATATTGTATCGGGCAGCGGCGCAGCACTTACTCATACTGCTGCCCCGCTGATATACCTGGATCTTCCAAAAAACGAACTCCAGTACCGCATGCGCGCCGGTACTATCACTAACTTCGGCAGCAATACCCCAGGCGGCAGCGCTGAAATGTATAAACGGTTTTACTTTGTAGATTGGGTAATACTCAATAACTATAAACAAACCCTGCTGCCACGCATTCACATCATGGCAGATACCCAATGGCCGGATCATATTGCATGGGCATTTAATAAAGATCTACAGGCAGGCATTTACCAGCTGGCCCACTCCACTTTCCGGGTGCGGCCCTGGTTTGAAGCCGGCGCCTGGGGTGGCCAATGGCTGAAAACGCATATCCACGGCATCAACACGGAAGAAATAAATTACGCCTGGTCTTTTGAGATGATTGTTCCGGAAAACGGGGTGCTCTTTGAAAGCGATGGCTTCCTGATGGAAATTCCCTTTGAATGGCTGATGTATGCACAACACACCGCCATCCTGGGCAATCACGCCGGTATCTTTAAGTATGAATTCCCTATCCGCTTCGACTTCCTCGATACATTTGACGGCGGCAACCTCTCCATTCAATGCCATCCTTCAATGGATTATATCCGTACGCATTTCGGTGAAACATTCACACAGGATGAAACCTACTACATCCTGGATTGTAAAGCCGGCGCCACCGTGTATCTCGGCTTCCAGCATGGGATTGATCCGGGAGTGTTCAGAACCAGACTTGAAAATAGCCGGGATCTTGGTATTCCGATAGAAATAACGGATTTTGTACAGCAACATACGGCAGATAAACATACCTTGTTCCTGGTGCCCAACGGAACGGTGCACAGCGCCGGCGCCAATAACCTGGTACTGGAGGTCAGCGCCACCCCTTACATTTTTACGTTTAAAATGTACGACTGGCTGCGGCCTGGTCTGGATGGGAAACCCAGGGCCATCAATATCGATCACGCCTTTCATAACCTGGATTTCAGCAGGCAGGGTAACACCGTAAAAGAACAATTGATTGCTGCACCGGTAATAATAGAGCAAAACGCAGACTACCAGCTGGTGCATCTGCCCACGCATGCAGCGCATTTTTACGATATACACCGGCTGGAGTTCAGCACCAGCGTAAATATCACAACCAATGGCAACTGCCTGACGATGATGCTGGTAGAAGGCAGTTCAGTAACGGTTACTACCGCCAACGGGCATACGACAATATATCATTATGCTGAAACTTTTGTGATACCGGCAGCGGCAATAGCCTGCCGGATCGCCAGCAATAACGGGGAACAGGTGAAACTGATCAAAGCATTTTTAAAGCCATCGCATCCGGTTTATCAACAAATAGCATCCACCTGAACATGCAGCAACACGGCCAACATCTCACCTTCATTACACTGGTAGCCTCCCTGGGCGGCTTCCTTTTTGGCTTTGACATGGCCGTGGTATCCGGCATCCTGCCCTTTGTGGAGCATCAGTTTTCCTTATCGCCAGCACAACTTGGTTGGTTTGTTTCATCGGCACTGGCGGGCTGTATTGTGGGGGTAATTTTTGCCGGCGACATCAGCGACCGGCTCGGCAGGAAAAAGCTGTTGTTCCTGTCGGCCGCCCTGTTTGTACTCACCGCGCTGGGCTGCACTTTTATCCCGGTATTCTCCTGGCTCATTGCAGCTCGCATGCTCGGCGGTATGGCGGTAGGCATCGCCTCCAGCGTGGTACCGCTCTATCTTTCTGAAATTGCCCCGGATCACCTGCGGGGTCGCCTCGTTACCTATTACCAGCTGGCCGTTACCGTCGGTATTTTCAGTGCTTACGGCAGCAATGCCCTGCTGCTGAAATACGCCGCTACCCCTTCTCAAAGCGGATGGCTGCTGATTACCGGCCTGGAAGTATGGCGCAAAATGTTTGGAGTGGGTATTTTCCCGGCACTGCTCTTTTTACTGGGCATTACTTTTATACCGGAAAGCCCGCGGTGGCTGAAGCAACAACATATCACTACAAGAGGCAACGCCGCCGGCTATACGCAGTTATTTGCACCACGTTTCCGCCGCGCTTTACTGATTGCTATTCTGCTGCCATTGTTTTCGCAGTTCAGTGGCATCAATGCTATTATTTATTATGGGCCTACCATCCTGCACCAATCCGGGCTTACCCTGAACAGCTCTCTCATCAGCCAGCTGTTTTTCGGCGCGGCAAATGTGCTTTTTACTTTTATTGCCATCTGGAAAGTAGATAGTCTTGGCCGACGGCCCTTATATCTGTGGGGGACCGCCGGAGCGGCGGTGAGCCTGCTGCTGACAGGCATCTGTTTTTACGCAGGCGCCGTGAACGGTATCTATCTCCTGCTTTGTGTATTGGCCTTCCTGGCTTGTTTTGCTTTTTCTATCGGGCCGTTGAAATTTGTGATTGCTGCGGAAATATTTCCCGACAGTATCCGCGCGAAAGCACTATCACTCAGCATTATGGTGATGTGGACGGCCGATGCTATCATGGGACAGCTAACGCCCATCATGCTGGCGTCTGTAGGAACACCTCAAACATTCTGGTGCTTTGCCTTGTGTTGTGTATTCGCTTTTATAACGGTATATAAACTGGTGCCGGAAACCAAAGGCCAGTCGATGGAAGCCATCCAGCGCCACTGGGAATAGCATCCTCACCTGATATCAAATACTGTTAATACCGCAGCATGATCAGATGCCCACACATCATCTATCTCCGGCGCTGTTCTGATAATTTTGGAAGATACTGCTTTAATGCCCGGGCCTTTATAATAAATAAAATCTATCCGCGACGTTTGCAGGTGCCCGTAGATAGCGGCGAAAGTACCTCCCTGGTGCGTCACTTCGTTAGGCTGCAATTCCCGGTAACTATCGTGGTATCCCCGTTCCAGCATAAACCTGGAAGCCGGCAATAACACCGGACCATATCCATAGTGTAAAAATGCAGCCCGGGCGGTCCAGTCGAGATGACTCCCGGAATTAAAGTCACCGGCCAAAATCACCGGCAATGACGTATCTGTCGCCACAACAGGGTCAATATCCTGCTCCAGGTTTTTTCGTGCATCCGTTACCGCTAGTTCACTATCTTCCTTAACCCAGTCGTTAGTATTTAAACCCGGAATGGGATAAAAGTCGGTGTACTCATGTTTACTGGCATATCTCAGCCACCAGTTGCCTATCAGTACTTTGCGGTTACCAGGCAGCTGAACCACAGCCGTATTGGATTTGAAATTATCATTGGAGGGATGTTTCTCCAGCGGATACCTGCTGAACAACGCCAGGTTAGCGCCGGGTGCAGATGTTTGCAAATGGAATCCCAGCGTATCATTCAGGAACTGCTGCGTACCATAGGCTTCCTGCATACTGATAATATCTGCATTGGTCCGCAGCAATAATTCCTTTATACGGTTTGGGCCATTGTTGCCCACATGCACGCCACCATGCCAGATGTTCCACTGCAGCAGCTTTACCGTATACTGGCCGGTGACAGAAGAAGACACTACCGTTTTTATAATATTGGAGTGCGCGGCCTGCGGCGTATAGGCGACACCGTTTAATGCAAAGGAAGCAACATCTGCATACAAAGTGTCTCCTGCCATTGCTTCTTTCTTCACATCAAAAGTTACCAGGAAATAATTTACCCCGTCCTGTAAGGTATATCCATCTGCCGCAGGCAAAATTAATGGCATTCTTTTCTGCGGTATTTTTCCAGACCCGAACAATTCCTTCCTGGTAGCGGAACGCGGCGTTTTACCGGCATAATATACATGTACAGCCGCAATATCAGATAAGGTGGTATTACGCGATAGATCCAGCTGCAAAGCAGTTAACTTCAAAGGAGCATTACTACCGTTGGCGACTATACGCAATTTAAGTATCTGGTCGTTAGTGCTACCCTGATCAGCATCCCATTCGCTTTGCATGGTAACGGCGTTAAACAGCTGTTGTTTGCCGGTGGGCGTTTTAAACAAAGCGTTATCATTTTTCACCAACGTAGCCAGGGGTAATTTTCCTTTATAATTCTTCCGGGTATTCCTCATATGATATGCCTGGTGGCCTTTCCCAACCAGGTTAAGGCTTACATCGTCCTGCATATCATCAAAAGTATAATAGCCTTTCAATGCTTTGAAATCAGGATGACGGGAACTCAGTGGTTGATACATCCATTGGCGGATAACAGCGGGCGGCAACGCCACCGTCCATATCCTCATTTCATCTATGCAGCCGCCAAAAGTGCTGGAATCCATATCATTGGTGCCTATGGCGCCGGGCAAAATATCTATGGCGCCTTTTGCCCGGCCAACCTCCTGTCCATCGAGATACAGTTTGGTTTCCACCCCATTGCAGGTAGCGGCTACATGATGCCAGTTACTATCCAGTATGTCCGTTGCCGTTATACCTGCTTTTCCACTGTGCAGATGACCGTTCCGGATCATTAAAGGACGATTGTCAATATGAGGATATTCCGAATATTCGCCTCCGCCGATAATGACCTCCTTCGCCTTCCAAATGTTATCATTCCCTTTAATCCAGGCTTCCACCGTCCATTGTTTCCGGATGATATCCATGCCGATACATGGATTATTGTCGTTGCCATCCAGCAGGAGCGCCTGGTTGCCGGTTTGCGCCCGGGATACCAGCACACCGGCAATTATATATATGGCGGTCAGGCTCACCTTTTTCCAGTAATGGAAGCACAGGTTGATGTTCATTGTTGCTTTTTTATTGTTCACTTCTTCCACAAAATAAAAAACCGGTTTGAGATAAACCGGTTTTTTTATTTTTTCTTCGGAAGATATCAGAAGCGGTAAGTCACATTAAACCTGAAATTACGCCCGGCCTCTGTTTGCCAGGAATAGTACCCTGCCCAGTCTTCATAAGTACCGGAATAAAGGTATTTATCAAGAATATTATAGATATTGGCGGTTACCCTTACTTTACCTTTTTCCCAGAAAAGACTGCCATCCAACCGGAAGTAATCCGGTAAACCCGCTATGTTATCATGACCTGTCCAGGTCCAGCTGTCGCGGTCCTTCAAATAAGTAAAGCCTCCTGCAAACCCAAGCCCTTTTAACGCACCCTGTTCCAGCTTGTAACTTAGCCAGGCGTTCACGTTATGGGTGGCATAACCGGGAACACGGTCGCCTGGTTTCAGTTCTGGTATCGCTTTGGTAGCTTCGTCAATTTTGGAGTCGGTATAGGCGTAGTTGATCAGGAGATTTAATCCCGGCAGCAATTCTCCTTTCATATCGAATTCTATTCCCTGTGTTTTGGTTTGTCCCAGCACCACGGAAAATTGTTCGTTCTGCTGATTGTTGGGATCTGATCTCAACTCATCCTTCCGGATAATGCGATAAACAGCTAACGTAGTACTCCATTTACTGTCCATCCAGTCTTTTTTTAAGCCTATCTCCAGGTTGTTGCCTGTTTTCGGTTTGATCTGGCTGCTGTCTCTCAGGAAACCTGTTTGCGGAATAAACGATTGGTCATAAAGTGCATATGCCGATGTTTGTTTATCAATAGAAACGCTCAATCCCACGCGCGGTGTAAACTTCTTTGCATCGTAGGAAGGACCGCCTTCATTCTGCTTTACATAGGTATACCGGCCTGCGAGTGTTAACCGGATCCTGTTTTCCAGGAAGCCCAGTTCATCCTGTAAATACAATCCCGTGTAAGACTGGTCATTAATGCTTGGATTCCGTTGTTCAAGAGGTGTGCTCCAGTCCCAGACAGGATAGCCATTATTAGGAGGACCATAATTTGGATGATGCGAATCAAATTCTCCTCCAACAGAGTCGAGCAGGAAATACTGATTAAAGTCGGCCATGAAGTTTTTGGTACCCATGTCCAGTCCGCCGAGTATGCGATGGCGTATCTTACCGGTTTGTACGTCGCCGTTCACATAGGCTTGTCCGAATTTATACTGGCTTTTGGCATCCCAGCTGCCCATCCCACGGGTGATGGTGCCATCGGGGTTTACAGCATCCGGCCATATGTTGGCGCCGCGTTGCGCATAGTTAAAATAAGACAACTGTGCAGTGAGCTTCCATTGGTTGCTGATCTGGTGTTGTAAATTCACAAATGCGCTGTGATCGTCGATGTTTGTGGGGGTAAGGCCGGGGCTTACTAGGGTAAAGTCCCGTGGCAGCACCCCATACCCTTCTGTAGCAAAGGAATAGGCGCTTCCCGGATCAGACATCTTCACATGCTGGTAAGTATATTCTGCGGTGAGGGTAGTTTGATCACTGATCTTATAAGTGATCACCGGCGCCACGAGGTAGCGGTTATTGTATTCATAAGGACGGAAAGAATTTTTATTTTGTCCCATTACATTCAAACGGTACAGCAGCTTCCCGGTTTTCTCCAGTTTTCCGTCGAGATCCAGTGAAGCGCGGTACAGGTCGAAGCTACCGAGGGTAAAAGAAGCCTCTCCGTTAAACCCGGCGCCTGTTGGCTTTTTTGTAACCACGTTATAAATTCCGCTGGGTTCGCCGTTACTCATCATAAAGCCGGCCGGGCCTTTTACAAATTCAATGTGATCTACCATGCTCATGTCTTCACTGAGAGGGCCCCAGTCGGAAGTTACATTCACCCCGTTACGGAAAGCGCTGGCGCGGGATCCGCGGGTATTGATCCGGGTATACAGGTCGGCCCAGTGTTCCACGCGGGTAGCGCCGCTTACCAGTTTGTTCACACCGTCGGCCATTGTCAGCATTTGCTGATCGGCCAGCACCCGGGAGGTAATGATCTGCACATTCTGGGGAATTTCTTTCAGTGGCTCATTCAATCGCAGCGAAGAAGAAGGTATATCTGCTTTATAGCGGTTCTTTTTTTCGGTAACAGATACTTCCAGCAATTCGCCGGTGATTTGCACCAGGGTGAAATCCGCCACGGTGGTTCTTCCGCTGCGAACGTTTATTTTTCGCTCCTCCTGCCTCACGCCTACACCGGAAACACGCAGCAGGTAGCTGCCGGCAGGAACAGCAGATAACAGGAAACGTCCTTCCGCATCAGTAGTTGTTCCTTTATTCAATGCAGGAACCGCTACGGTAATAGCTTCTGCCGGGTTGCCTTCCCGGTTGAGGATAATCCCGGTTACTGCACCGGGGCCCTGTTTTTGCGCCTGCGCCATTAAGGATGTAAACAGGCAAAGTATAATGATCGCGGGGATGAAATGCTGGCGGACAATAGCTTTCATCATAGCCCCTATTGTGTAAAAAAGATTCATTGCAGTAGTTGTGTTTAAGCGACACAAAACTACTGGCATGGGAGGCTGCCAGGTTACGCAATTGGGAAAAATACTTACGCAATAAGGAAAAAGAAAGCAATAGCGTGGAACAGCCACGCTATTACCAGGCAACTATTTCGCCGCCTCAAGCAACGGCCGTGGGTCAAACACCACCTGGAACGACCGGATACGGCCTTCTTCCAGCTGATACCAGCCACAGCTCAATATGGGTTTGCCATCCATGATCACATCGTACCAGAGGCACACGTTGTTACCGTCGGCAAACACCTTCCTGATGTTATACTTCAACTTCATCCGTTCCATATCGGTAAAATAGGCATCAGCGCCGTGACGGGTTCCCAGCACGCCGGTAAACGTAAGATCGCCGGTTACACATTCGCGTGCCGTGGTAAAATCTTCTTCATTCAATAAATTAATGAAGCGTAGTACGGTTTCTGTTGACTGCGTTGTATTCATATACCCTGCTGTTAAATGATGTTAAATTAATGGTACAAAGATCCACAGATCCAACCACTTTAACCTGTGACGATCGTCACAAACAGTGTACCTATCTCCTGCCACGGATGCGGCTTAATGTTTCCCTGGCTACTCCGAGGTAGGAAGATAGCTGCGTAAGCGACACCCGCTGCAACAAACCGGGGTCATGCTCTTCCAGGAATTCGTAACGCTCCTGCGGGCTCATTAATTTAAACATGGTCGCATGCTTTTCCTGCTTTGCTGCAATCTGCTGAAGACATTTCCGGCCCAGTGCTTCTATGGCAGGGTCCAGCAGGGATACTTCGCGCAGCTTCTTTATATCAAACCGGATAGCGGTCAGCGGCTCCGATACCTGGATGGAGAAAGCCGACTTTTCGCCGGTGGCCAGGCTATTAATATTGGCAGCGATATCATTTTCAAAAAAAAAGGCCGTGTTAATATCCTGCCCGTCCTTGTTATAGAAGGCCCTGCAGTAGCCACTGCTCACAAAAAACAACGCATCACATACATTTCCTGCCTGCAAAAGGTATTCATCTTTGGAGAATACTAATGTTGTTAATGCCGGGGCAAGCGCCTGCCAGTTACCTGGTGTGAAGCTGGTGAGAGAATGGATGTACTTCAATAAATTTTCCATACCCAAACTTATAACAATCTAAAAAGAAAAGCGACTGTTTCCACAGCCGCTTTTCTTTTTATCAAGGAAGCATTACAGCAGTAATTCCCATTGGCTGTTATAAAGTTTTGTAACGGAAGTGATAATATGGGAAAGTACCACCTGTAACCTGGTTCTGGTAGATAGAGATGATCTCAAATGCTACCACAGTGGTACCGGATTTGAATAACAGCGTACGACCGCTAACAGGTGTAACGGTGTGTCCTGCACTCCAGTTGTAAATATACCAGCCCTTGCCGTTGGCGAGCGCCGATACTGCCGGAGGAATACCTGTACCTACTACGGTATTCATACCAATAGTATTGGCAACAGGCACTATAGCGGTAGTCCAGTCGGAGGCTACCACACTTGAAAATGCTTTGTCTACAAAACGCAGTTCGTCTGTGCCGCCGGCGGTAATATCACCTGTAGCGACGCCAGAGAATTTGATATTATAGCTGGCGGGGGTTCCGGCATCATTATCTGAAAAACGCCAGAAGAAAGTGCCATTGGCTGGCTGACCCGGATCGGTTGAATAAATTTGCTTGAAATTTTCAACGCGGTATACAGTACCGTTGCGGTATACTTTACCCTGGCCATTGTTATTGGTAATATCAACGTTGCCGCCATCAGGAACAACAACATCTGCCTGTACACCGCCATTCAGTGACTGCAGGCCGGGAGCGGCAACATCATTGTTTTTGGAGCAGGATGCGAGGAACATTGCACCTGTTCCCAACAACACCCATGATAATTTTGAAAGGTTTCTGGTTAATCTGGTCATTACGATAGGGTTTAAATTAATAATGATTAAAAAAGGAATACTGCTATAATAAGTTTATGATTAGTCAGTAATCGTGATCGTCACAGATCCGGTTACCTCCGCATAGTTTTTCCTGGTGTTCATCCAGTTCCAGAACGAGAAGAAATCGCTGGTACGAAGTTGTATCCCCATGCCTTTATCGTCAAAGCCACCTAATTCGTAGGTTCCTTTGGGGAAATCAGCCGGTACTTTGTAAGTGGCCGTTGTTTCTGTAAAACTTTCCAGCGTAAACGTACCAATCTCACGTTCAGACCAGTCGGCCTTATAACCGTATACCCTGGCATCTTTCATATCCACAAAGCTGGTTCCGGAGAAGGTAATATTGCCGTTCCGTTTTACGGTAATGGAGATGGTTAAAGGAGTGGCTTTAGGACGCCTGCTTTCAGGATAGATGATTCCCACTAATGCTTCCCCGGTGACAGCCGATACCTGGCCGCTGGTAAATTTCAGTTTATACGCACCTTCGCTGAAGCTGATATTTTCAGGAATAGTGACATCCACATAGTGAATATTATTTCTTACCTGGAATACTATACTCAATATTTCTTCTTTACCGGCTGTATTCACCAGGTAAGCTTTGGTACGGGCGGCATCTTCTATCAGGTATTTTACATCCCTGTTAGTGCTGATCGAGAAAGTGCTGCCTTTCGGCGCTGCGTAAGAAATATTTTCATTAAACTGGATACCGGGTTGATTAAGCACCAGCTTCAGGAAATAATCTTTGGTGACGCCACTTTGTGATTTAACAGTAAATTTTGTGCCTGTCGCCAGGTTTACCGGAGTACCGGAAGCGGGAATAACGGTGGCATTATCCGAAACGCGGATCACCGGGGATACTGTTGCGGGAAGTGCTGCATAGGCAGGCCAGTAAACCAGGATGCTGTCGCCATTTACAGCTGCGTTGATCAAACCAGTACCGTTGGTAGTTACAACGAAGTTTTCTATCTTATTATAGGGAGAGTGGGCATATTCTTTTTCCTTTTTGCAGGATGTTATCAGCGCTATGCCGGCAGTGAGTAATCCCCAATATATAAGTCTGGTAATACGGTTCATGTCGTTGATTAATTATTTCTTGTTGAGCAGATTAATACGGATTGGATTTTTTGTGGTGGCCACTTTCGCATAGGAATACACCCTGATCCGGTAGCCCCCTTCTGCCGGCAGCGTAGCAAGGATCGGGTCTGACTGTTCTTTATACCGTATAACGGTAAAGTCTAAACGTGTGAGATCGGTTGTATTGAACCTGCTGATGTTGAGCGGGCCGTATTCCTTGTTCTGTTCATCCACCAGCATCACCCTGATCATGTCCAGGTCAGCCGCAAAGCCGGCGCCGTCCAGTCCAAAGGAGAAAGAATCAAAATCAAGATTCATGTTAAGGGAATAGGTATTCAGATTGGCGGCATCCGTGCTTACTTCCTGCAGGGTGAGGTCCGGTTGTTGTACCTGGATGTGCAGCGTATAGGTTTTCACTTTCCCATCTTTCCCTTTCACATTGTATTTTATCTCACGTCCCCTGTGAAAGAGGTCCAGCAGATCCTCGATCATAGTACCGGAGACCGGTGTAACGGTGGCGCCGTCGCTCACTTTCATCTCAGGTTCCAAAGTAATCAGCTGCAGGTAAAATGGCAGGTAAACGGTGATGGAGCTGTCTTGCTGATTGATAGCGCCGTAAATAGGACTTCCCTGCACATTCACAATTTTGTATTCCAGCAACTGGTTGTCCGTTTCCGGCGTGAATGGAACTATTTCTGTTTTGGTACAGGCAGACAGCATAAAAAATACTGCCAGCAGTGTGTAGTAAAATTTCTTCATCTCAGTATTATTGAATGTCCAGGTTTTTGCTGCCGTCCATCTGGATGGCGTAACGGAAGGTCACATATCCGGGCTTATTGTCCCTGTTGGGATCCAGCGGATTATCTTTATAAATATTTTCGATGATCACTTTGGCGTAGTGTCCTTTAGTGGTTTTTACCACGATCACTCTTGGCATGGCATACACCACGTGTGCTTTTTTGGGGTTATCGGGAAAAAGACTGCCATAGAAATCGTAATACCCCCATCCGTCGAAATTATTCTGGAAATGATCCAGTCCGGCATCTCTTACCACCATTTGTTCGTCTGTAACGGGTACTGTTTTGACGGATTTGAATGCGGTTGTCCAGAGATCGCGGGCGATAGGCAGTATTTTTGGTTTGAAGTTGATGGTATCATAATACTGTGCATCGAATTTACGGTCGGTGATTACATAGAGTTTGGCGTTGCCAGGGCCACCATATCCCGGGGAGCCAACAGAAGCGCCGTTATTGGGATAGATGCTGCTGTTGTAGATACCATAAAAAACGATATCCCATTTATTGGTTTGCTTTAATGAAGCAGGGATTACTTTGTTTTCTTCCAGGCTGTAGTAGAGTGATTCTGCATTGCCGCCGGAAGTTGCACTGGTGTCGGCCACCAGGTTTACCACCTGGTAAACGCCCGTTTTTACTGAGCCGGGATCGCCGCCGCCAGGATCAACGGTGTCGTTATTGTCGCTCTTTGAGCAGGCTGCCATAGAGCAGGCAAATAATAGCATAGCAATAGCTGTTCGCCATGAAGGGTGCGAAATCATAATGATTGGAATTTCTGAAGATGATTACCTGTTTTTAAGATTCCGGCTACCGTCTGTTTGTACGAAATAGCGGAAGGTAAGGTAAGGCGCCGGCCAGAACAGATCTGTTACCACCGGCGGATTACCTTTATAGATATTGAGTAGCTCCAGCTTTGCAAAATTGCCGGTCGCCGTTTTCAAAACGAAAGTCCGGTTTCTAACTGGAACGCATATATGATTATTTAGTGAATAGAAAAACCATCCCAGGCCGTTGCCGTTATCCCAACCAACACCAGCCAGTCCCTGGCGCTGAAACACTTCATCGGAAGGCGCTGTGGTAATGTTATCAAATGACTGTTCCACAATTACCAGGTTGCCCATTCCGGGGCCTTTATAACCTGGTGTGCCGGCTATCTCACCATTATTAATCACCACAAAAGAGTTATACTCTTTGGAGAAGGCAATATCCCAATCTGCGTTCTGTAAATAGTTGGCAGAATCGGCCGCATTACGTATCACATGCGTTTGCTGGTTTTTGAAACTGAAGGTCATTGTATAAAAAGGACGCTTTTCTTTTCCATCCACTCCTTCTCCCATAGAGGCGGCGGTATCTGCAGGCAGGTCACGTATAGTAATGGCCGCATCTGCCGGTTGCACTGCATCATTGTCCTTGCCGGAGCAGGAAGCCATCAGCAGCGCAGCAGCAAATGACACGGACATCTTCCAAAAAAAATTCTTAAACAGCATAACAACAATTGATGACGCAAAGGTGAAGAATACCATTGACCATGACCGGAGAAAAAGCAACCACGAAAGGAAAAAACCGCGTCAGCAGTTATTTTCCGGATATGGTAAGTGATATTCCCGAATAGGCGTTTGACATAATCATGACAATGGTACTTTTGGTGTATCAAAACTAAATTGACTATGAACAAGCATTTTGTGGCTATCAATTACATACAATGTAACAGCGATTACGCCGAAAGATTTGAGCAACTGTTTTCCTCCAGGGCGCATGCCATTGATACCATGCCCGGTTTTATCAACATGCATGTATTACGGCCTGCCAAACCGGAAGATGATTACCTGATTGTGAGCTACTGGGAACATGAACAGGCATTTAAAGACTGGACTAAATCAGAAGCCTTTATCGCCGGCCACAGGCGCGGCTTTGAAGACCTGGCAAAAGCAAGGGCGGAAGGAAGACCCGCACCGATGCGCAGCGATTTCAAAATCTACCAGATAATCAGTGAATAATGGAAACAACATCCAGAAAACAAAAACTGATCAAATGGCTGAAACGCCTCGGCTTTTGGGGATTTATATTCTTTCTCCTGAAGGGCCTTTTCTGGCTGTATCTGATATATTGGGTTGCCAGGTAAGTCCGGCAATAAAAAAAGAAAAGGTAAGTCTGCGCGACTTACCTTTTCATTATACCCGGTGAAAATCCGAAATGCTTTTTGAAAGCCCTGGTGAAGTGGGCGGTATGTTTGTACCCGGAGAGATAAGCCACTTCCGACACACTCTTTCCTTCCGACAACAATTCTCTCGCATGTATCATTTTAATATTCTGCAGATAGCCGTATACGGTAGTGCCGAATACCTGTTTGAAATGACTTTTAAGATAAGCATCATTGGTGCCTACCTGGTGGGAAAGGTCAATCAGTGTACATGGACTGTTAATATTCTTCGTAATAATATCCCTTGCCAGGTACATTCTGTCTACATCCTCTTTTTTTAGTTTTCTGAGAGATGATTCCTTTGCGGAAATACCTGCCATTTGCTCATAATGGGTGAGCTGTATGGCCAGCAGCTCAATGGTTTTAGCTTTTATAAACAGCTGCATGTAACGCCCCTCCAGCGGACAATTCAGCATATCAAAAAGAATAGTGCTGATATTTGCCTGTAAGGGGAAGTTATTTTTACTGAGTGGAGCCGGCGCATTGTCTTTCACACTTTTCTGGAAAACATCAAACAGGGGATGTTCTTCCGGCATGAAGTTGAGTAATAGCTCAGGACTTACGCCCAGTTCAAAAATTTCCAATGGCTCTTCCGGCTCCCAGCGGAGCTGAATTTCCTGTTCAGGGAAAAACAAGTAGTTGTACTGCTGCCTCCCCATACTGGCCAGTACCGTTTTACCACTGTTTACATGATAACTTTTACTACCACTGAGTGTATAGCTCAATTGAAGAAAAGGCTGCTGATTGCTGAAAACTATACTGCCGCCCTTCTCAGATTTCAGGCTGTAGTAACCCAGGGTAATACCGTCGGGGCTGTACATTTCCTGGATAGTACCGATATGTCCGTGTTGACTTAGTGCACGCTTCCGCTGCCTGAGCGTTTCCTCTCCGAGGATGTTAAACGGGCAGGGATTGAATAGTTTGTTATGAGTATTGGCTGGTGCAGACAATGGGACTGTTATTAATTTCAGAATACAAGAACAAAGCAATATTAAACCATTGGTCATTCAAAGCATTTGCGCAAAGAGGAACTTATTTTACGAATACGGGAAGACCCTTTGTCATGCCATATCTGACAATTCACCTTTTCCGTTTATGGTAACTTTTTTTCCCTTGTGGATAGCCACGCCGGGAGGGCGCTTTCCGCAACTGGTAATATTTTCTCCATCTATGGCTGATGGAATATTGCATCTTGCCTGATCTTAAATGCGCCAGAGAACCAATGTGTACCAGATTCATTTTTCCCGCTTTCCTGCTGCTGGCAGGAAATACCTATGCTTCCGCTCCGGTTGCCGACACCGCTGGTTTACCAAAGGTGCAGCAATTGAACAGCATCGATGTACACGCCCACTACTACAAAAAAACGGATGATCTTATTGATATAAAGAAAATTGCAGCTCCTACCCTCGTCATAGACGCCAAAACCATTCAGCGAATGGGCAGCAGACGCCTGGATGAGGTATTACGTGAACAGGCTGGAATGGCAGTTGTGAGCGACCTCGGAGCCGGTAACCGGAGCATTGGTATCCAGATGCAGGGCTTCAGCTCGGCCTATGTGCTGATACTGCTCAATGGCTTACCGCTTTCCGGGCGCTTCAATGAAAACTTCGATATCAGCCGCATCAGTGTACAGCATATTGAACGCATCGAAATTATTAAAGGCGCTTCCAGCAGCCTCTATGGCAGTGAAGCATTGGGCGGGGTTATTAACATCATCACCCGGCAACATGTACACAAGCCGGAGGCGACCCTGTCTGCCCTGTATGGCACGTATAATACGGCAGATATCAGCGCGGCTGCGGAAACACCTTTTACACATAAAAAAGGATCCGTTCACTTATCGGCCGACCACTACCGGACAGATGGATTTAATGTCAATACCGACTATCTGAAAGATGGCCAAACGGCTCCGCCGTATCACAGCTTCAGTGGCCAAACCCGTGCATCCCTGCAATTAAATGACCGCAACACGTTACAGCTGAGTGCGAGAGCCGCTAACCGCAATTCCACCATGACGCGTTCTTATGGCACACAGCCCTTCCGCGATCAACTCCATGAAACGGATATAAACGCGGCGTTATCTTTACGTACTAACCTGAACGAATATACGCGTTTACTAACCCGGTATTATTTCACGCACTACGGCACCGACCAGGATGTACAGATCATAGAAACCGGAAAGTTATTGCAGGAAAACAGGTTCTCCCAGCAGATCCAACGCCTGGAAATACAGGGCAGCAGGTTATTCCGTGATGGTCGCCTGAGTCTGACAGGCGGTATGGGCGGAGAGTTGCTGCATATGCGCAACAACACGGTGGCCGGCACTCCCGATCAGCAAAACTACTTCGGGTATATGCAGGCCAACTTTAATCCCAACCGGAAATACGGACTGATAGCAGGCTTACGCTACGATGGTAACAGCCTGTATGGCGGTAAACTGAATCCGACTGCCGGCGTGGAATATACGCCATTCAAATGGTGGCAATTAAAAGGTTCCGTCGGACAAGGATTTAAAGCGCCTACCTATGCACAGTCTTACCAGGTGTTCACCAACATCACACAAGGCTACACCGTGGTGGGCGCCAACACTTTCAATACCGCTGTGGAAGACCTGAAGAAAGCAGGTTTGATACAGTCGGTATGGAGCAACGCCGCTTCCATTAAAGCACTGGAAGCGGAAACATCTGTATCATGGAACCTGAGCAGCAGGTTCACCATCAAAGAAGGCTATACGTTTTCAGTCAATGGCTTTTACAACAACATCCGGCACCTGATCAATACAGAACAGGTGGGTATTATGCGTAACGGCCAGCAACTGTTTTCCTATCTCAATCTCGGAAAAGCCTATACAACAGGTTTGGATGCATCGCTGGAACTAAGTCCGCTGCCAGGATTAAAGTTGACCGGTGGCTATCAGTACCTGGTGGCCAAAAGCCGTGATGTGGAGGACAGTATCCGTAATAGTGCAGGAGCATATAGTAAAGTGCGTTCCGATCATGGTATCCGTTCTGCAACTACCCGCGATTACTTCGGCCTGCCTAACAGAAGCAGGCATATGGCCACTATGCAGGTATATTACACGTTCCGGCCGTGGGCACTGCAAACTTCCCTCCGGGCCAGCTATCGCAGCAAATATGGCTTCCTGGATATCGACAATAACGGATACATCGACAACTATGACATATTTGTGAAGGGATATGCATTGTTATATCTCTCTATTCAAAAATCCCTGCTGAAAGAAAAACTGATGCTTAAATTTTCCATTGATAACATCAGTAATTATACCGACTACCTGATGCCGGCCCAACCCGGCAGGGTGATTATGGGAGGGGTTGGTTACAAATTCGGGACAAGAGAGAAATAACTTATCCGGACATCATATAACAGGTTCACTATTTCAGACTCCTGAGTATTTCTTCCAGTTTCAGTTCACCTTCCACGGTTTGAGCGCCATGCTCCATTGCTCCTTTCATAATGTTTGCTGTCTCCGGAGAAAATGCCAACGCTGCCCAGGCATCATTCTCCGCTTTAAAACCATCCATATTGCTTATGGGAGGTAGTATCTCTTTTGTTTTTTCTATTACACCTTCCGGCAAGGCTGCAATATTGCGAGCCAAACGGCCAACGAAGGCATCTATTTCAGCAGCCGGAATGGCACGATTGATCCAGCCATAACGTTCAGCGGTGGCGGCGTCGAACAAATCGGCCCCCAGGATAACTTCCAACGCACGGCCACGTGTCATTATTGATGAAAGGTATTGTGTTGCCCCTCCTCCGGGTATAATACCCATCAATGCTTCACATTGCGACAGCTTTCCCTTTTCCAGTGAGGCAAAGCTCATATCTGCAGCCGCCACAAATTCTGCACCGCCGCCACGGGCTATCGCTTTTAATTTTACAATGGTAACCTGTGGTTGTTTTCTGAGCATTTCGCCAACAGCCTGAAAGATATTCAGTCCTTCCGGTGCGACCTTTTGCAATTCTGTCAATACATCCTGTTCTTCCAGGATATTAATATCTACATGGGCGACGAAAAAATCAGGATTTGCACTGTCAAACACTATTACTTTAATATCTTTATCTAAGGACATGTCGTAGAGTAACTGTCGCAATTCTTTGATCATTTTGCCGCTTAATGCGTTTACCGGTGGATTGTCGAGTGTAATACCGGCTACACCGTTTTCAATGTTGAGATGCAGCAATTTGTAGTCTTTCCCCTTAAAGCCTGCGTTTATCATTATCATTTTCTAATTTTGTTGTTATTTAGTAAAAATAGGAGATTTACTTACCATTCTTTAACATGCTATAACCAATCATAGCACATGAGGAAAGAAGAGAATACAGGAAAGTTGTACGTATGTACAATTAAAGATCAGGAAGAAATCAAGTATGCCCAGGACGCCCTATATGTGTTAAATGGCAAATGGCGTATGCAAATCGTCATAGCCTTATACAACGGCCTGCATCGCTACCGGGAAATTGCCAGGAATATACCAGGTATTACGTTTGCTATGCTGTCGAAGGAATTACAGTTAATGGAACTTAACAACCTTGTGCAAAGGATTGAAGATCCGGATTTTCCCAAAACGGTAGAATACAGGCTGACAGCATATTGCGAGTCTTTGTATCCTATTGTGGAAAGTTTGGTGATATGGGGGAAACAACATCGTAAAGTGATCAGTTCCTGAACCTGATACGTCAAAGGTGAATGTATAAACTTGTCGCTTCTGTGCTATCATTTAATAGTAAGGAAGGCTAATTTCATTGCCTAAATACTATTTTATGGAGAATAAAAGAAAGCGATGTTTAAAATGGAATACAGCGGCTAAAACAGTTGCTGTACTTTTAATTGGGTTATTGGGATCATTGTCGATTCATGCCCAGACGCTTCCTCCACCCCGACCTAATCCGTCCGGGCCTGTACTTTCTGAATATGAACGGGAATACAATTACGGTTACGCGGAAGGTGAAAAATTTGCCGGCAGAAAGGACCGCGCGAATTTTGAATATTTCCTCAGAAGATATTATGAGGGAATAAGAATGTATCCGGAAAATGATGATTTCTACCGCGCAAGGTTCGAGGGTCTTACCTATGGCTGGATGGATAATCAGCCGGAGCCGGATTGGACGCTGTATAATAAATTCAAGGAGGCATTAGAGCGTGACCGGACTGACCCTTGAGTTGGAACGCGAAGAGGCTGCCGGTGGGCAGCCTCTTATTACAATTCATTTACCCTGTTTACAACCGTAATTACCATCCCATCATGATCTTCAACACCACCTTACCAATTCCAATATCTACTAGTTGTCTACTTTTAAAAAAATGTCTTCATTCATTTTGTTGTCAATTTTAATTGTATGCTAACCTCATTATCAAAACTCAACGCCAACCTAATCCGGGCGCCACATGCTCTAAAATAGAAGACAGTACATGCACATTGTAATCAACTCCTAATGTATTGGGTATTGTCAAAAGGATTGTATCTGCCTCTTGAATAGCTTCGTCCTCCGCTAACTCCTTTATGAGTTGATCCGGCTCCGCGGCATAGCTTCTTCCGAAAATGGCGCGTTTGTCCGGTTCAATCATCCCGATTTTATCGACCCGGTTGGTTTCCTGCCCAAAGAAATAGCGATCCTGATCGTTTACCAATGCGAAAATAGACCGGCTTACAGAAACTCTCGGTTCACGCTTGTGTCCCGCTTTTTTCCAGGCCTCTTTGTACAACCTGATTTGCTCGGCTTGTTGTATGTGGAAAGGTTTGCCGCTTTCGTCGTACTTCAGGGTAGAACTTTGAAGATACATTCCGTTTTCAGCCGCCCAAACAGCAGTTGCATTAGAAGCGGCTCCCCACCAGATACGTTCCCGCAATCCTTCCGAATATGGCTCCAGACGCAGCAAGCCCGGTGGGTTCGGAAACATCGGGGACGGATTAGGCTGTGCAAATCCAACACCTTTTAACTTATCCAGGAATTCCAACGCTTTACGGCGCCCCATATCCGCATCGGTTTCACCTTTGGCCGGTTCATATCCAAAATAGCGCCACCCATCGATTACCTGTTCCGGTGAACCTCTGCTGATTCCCAATTGCAATCTCCCCTCCGAAATTAAATCCGCTGCTCCGGCATCTTCCACCATATACATTGGATTTTCATAACGCATATCAATTACACCCGTCCCAATCTCTATTTTGCTTGTTTTGGCGCCGATAGCCGAAAGTAAAGGAAATGGCGACCCTAACTGAGCTGCAAAATGATGCACACGAAAATAGGCGCCATCCAAACCAATCTCCTCGGCAGCAACAGCCAGATCAATTGATTGAAGCAAGGTGTCACTCGCAGTACGGGTCTTATAGGCAGGATGGTTAGACCAATGCCCAAACGATAAAAATCCTATCTTCTTCATAACTTCTTTTTCGTGCTGAAAAATAAACCTTTATTATCTATTTTTTGCACGCCTTTTCGGGAAGAGAAGAGTTTGGCGGAGCGCTTTTAGTTACTATTTCGTGATCATACCCGGGAGGATATACTTATCAATAATATAGATGGTAATTGGCTTCAGCTGATGGTCAAAAACCACCGGATGCTCTCCCCCATATGTATAGTATTCGAATTTGCCATTAATTTTAGAATACCAAACCTTTCCTATGGCCTGGTAGGTGATGGTGTCGGGCCTGGTTATCTTTCTGAAATTTTTCAACTTCATGGTATCTAACGCTATGACCCTCACATTGGGTATTTTCTGGTTACAGGCTACCGGCTCGTAATGATCTTCATGCCAATACATGCAGTTACCACCGGGGCCCGGCTTATCTTTCCACCACCACATGCTACCTGTTCCCAGTGCCAGCGATAATATAACCGCGGCCGCCAGTGTTTTCGTGGATCTCCCTCTTAATTTTTTCTGATTACTGGTTTCTACGGTTTTAACATCCGCGCCTTCCTTATTTAACGCAGGGACTCCATTTTCATCATCATCATCGCCGGAAACCGTTTTCCCCCTTTCCCAGGGCCTCCCAGCAAAATCAATCAGCCAGGCCAGGAGCTCGATATTCTTCTCATCTGTACTTTCTGTCTTCTCTTTCAGATAATTCACCAACGGCCGGAACTTATCTGTGTCGCATCGCTGCATAATAGCATAGCAGCTTCTCCCTTCATTCAAATCTCCACAGAAATCCCTGATAATCTTTTCGTCCCGCCTATTTACATCTTTTGTGCATTTCTTCACGCATTCCTCTTTGAGTTTCGCAGGGGTGAGGTACATCAGGCCGTGAGGTAGCGTATTGTTTACCTTCTTTCGTTCATACGCCCGCATGACGAGTTGCTGGTAGTCAGGATAATGTGTCGCCATAAGTAAAGTTATAGAACTGAATAATCGGAATTAGACCCGCATTCCCGGAATTACAAGCGGAATAGCAGGAATTACCGGAATTAATGGAATTGTTTGTAAATCAACCACTTACATCGACCTATCTTTGTTTTGCAATCGGGTAATGCTTCCTTAGCTAAGAGGCACTCTGTACAGAACCGATTCACTCCCGGGCAAAGAAAGCGGAAGCCGGTTACCGGCTTGGGAAGCGGTTATCAGCTTCCGTAATCCACGCCCACACTTCCCTAAAAAGCAAGAAGCGCTTCTTCACTGATTCTAAACTCCGCTGCCGGCTGCCCGGCAACCGGCAGCCTATTTCTCAAACATTCAAAAAAATAAAACTATGTTTCACATCATATTTAGTTTTTTCATGGCATTCTTATGCCCCAGCCATTCCAGTAACGATAATCATAATAATGGCGAACAGGTTACTACTTTGGATGATACCGGTGGCGAAACCGGAACAATTCCTCCAAGAAAACCCTGATATATAATCTACGTGAGGCAAGACGGTTCTTGCCTCACTTTTTTTGGTTACCTGTCAATTAATAATTCCTCAAAATTGAGAAATTCAATACTTTTAAGATAAATAATCCCTGGTGCGTCCCTCAAGTGTCATCCTACCCATACTCCTCGGAAGTCTTTTAGCCTGTACATCCAACCGGGAGTCCCCGCAACTGATTTCTGCCCCCACGCTGGAAAAAGGGGAATCATTCTTCAATAAAAATAACGACTCTGCCTTTTATTATTTTAATCTCGTTGCAACGGGTTCTACAGATAGTTTGGAAATTGCAATGGCTTATACTTATATGGGTATCATCCAGGCATATGAGGGAGACCATTATGGAGGGCAGGAAAGCCTCTTGAAATCCCTTACTTATCTCGATGAACACAAAAAAGAAGACCAGGAATGCCTCAGCTCAAATTACCATGAGTTGGGCAATATCTGTCTTAATCTTAAAAACTATGAAGCAGCTGTCGACTACTATCGCAAGGCGCTCAAATATATAAAACACCCGAAGGCCGAGGCCATTGCCTTAAACAGTATAGCCCTTACTTACCAGAAGAAAGGCGATTATGATCAGGCTATCGATTTATACAGATCTCTGCTGGTTAAGAGCAGGGACAAGAAAAAAGAATATGCCCGGATACTTTCCAACTATGCCAAAACTAAATGGTTGAAAGATTCCGCTTATCCCGCCGGGCCTGAGCTGCAACAAGCACTGCAAATCCGAAAGGATTCAAATGACATCAGGGGACTCAATGCCAGTTACGCGCATTTATCGGACTATTATTCGCTCTCCCTGCCTGATTCGGCGCTTCATTATGCGGTGAGAAGGTACGAAATCGCCAGGGAAATGAATAGCCCGGACGACGAAGTCGAAGCACTTTCAAAACTTATTACACTTAGCCCCACCCATCTGTTGAAACCTTATTTTGTCCGCTACCAATACCTGACGGACAGTATCCAAACGGCAAAGAATACTGCCAAGAACCAATTCGCATTAATCCGGTACGAAGCCGCGAAAAATAAAGCCGACAATCTTCAGCTGCAAAAAGATAATGCACAAAAGAAAACCCAGCTGGTGGTACAGCGGTTCATACTGGCGCTAACCATCCTGTTCTTCATTACCGCCGGAGTTATTATAATCCTTCGGTACCGCAGGCGCCGGCAACAGATAGAATTTGCATCCCGGCAGGCGATACAGGAACATCAGCTTAAAACCTCCCAGAAAGTGCATGACGTGGTAGCAAATGGCTTGTACCGCATCATGACAGACCTTGAGTATAAAGCATCTATAGACAAGGAGGAGCTGATAGATAAGATTGAGGTACTGTATGAGCGATCCCGCGATATCTCGTACGAAAACCCCACTGTCTCAAATGTTCCATTTCACGTTAAAATCGACGATTTGCTGGAATCCTTTGGGGCTGACCATATCAAGATCCTGATCTTCGGCAACGGCCCTATGCTCTGGAGCCGGATCAGTGCGCAAATCCAGCATGAAGTTGAACATATTCTCCAGGAGTTGATGATTAATATGAAAAAACATAGCCAGGCTAATTCGGTAATGATAAAGTTCGAATGTCAAAACGGCCAGGTTCAAATTTATTATACCGATGATGGCATCGGTATCTCCCCGCAAGTTAAGCATGGGAACGGACTGCAAAATACGGGAAACCGTATTAAAAGCATTGGCGGACAATATACATTTGAACATCCTGTTAAAGGATTAAAAATTCACATTTCCTTTCCAATAGCTCAGTCCTCATGATTACAAAGGTACTTATTGCTGAAGATCACGAAACCGTCAATATTTCTGTGCAGAAAACACTGGAAGATCTCGCAGTCATGGATATAGCACACGCCTATTATTGCGATGATGCGTTGTATAAGATAACACAGGCTGTTAAGGCTGGCAGCTCATTCGATCTCCTGATTACAGATTTGTATTTCCAACCAGATGGTTATAAGCAGGTATTATCTGGCGGTATGGATCTGATTGTCGCTGCCAGGGAAGTACAGCCCGATCTGAATATCCTGGTCTTCTCGCTGGAAAACAGGCAGGCTGTTATCGACCAACTTTACAACAAGTATGACATAGACGGCTTTGTTCTCAAAGCCAGGAACGATGTCCGGTCGCTTAAAGAAGCCATCAATGAAATAGCCCAACACCGGCGTTTTTATCCGCATCATATCAGGCAGTTGAACAACAAAAAGAACGCCTACTCATTTTCAGAATTTGATATCACGATCATAACGCTGCTTGCACAGGGAATGCTGCAGAAAGACATACCTGCGCACCTTCAACGTAACGGGATAAAACCATCCGGTCTAAGTAGCGTAGAAAAAAAACTCAACCAGATGAAAGACGCACTTGGCTTTACTAAAAATGAGCAACTGGTGGCTCACTGCAAGGATTTAGGCGCTATATAAGCATCTTAAAAAAAATCCAAAAGAAAATACCGGATTACGGTTTCCCATAAAAAAAGGAGGTTGATGAAATATACTTTTGTTTCATAAATTAAAATTAATACCATGAAACAGAAGTATTATGTAAACAACAACGCCCAGCCCGAAGGCGATCACGAGGTTCACGTCCCTACCTGTCCTTACTTTTCTATGATGTTTAGCCGGACTTATTTGGGAGAATTTGAAACTTGCCAGGAAGCCGTTCGTGAAGCAAAGAAACGCTATCAAAAGTCGAATGGCTGTTTTGAGTGTTCCAGACCCTGCCATACAAGTTAAACAGTAACGCCAGTTCCTTTGTAACCCCCTCCTGAATCAATTGAGCCATGAAACTCCTATATGTATGGCTACTTACCAGCTATAGTTACTGCAACCAAACAACGGTGTATGTCTGCGACAGCAAAAATGCTACAAAGTATCATTATACACAGAATTGCCGTGGGCTAAGTAATTGTAAGCATCGAATCATCAGCATGTCCCTTGAAAAAGCAACGGCAACCAGAACCCTTTGTAAGTGGGAGCAATAAATTGGCTGCGACCAGAACTATATTTCAATAAACTCCAACCTGTACTATTATGACAACTCCAAACGATGCGCCCTATAAATACCTGCAGTTTAAGAGAGATCAGTTTTATCGCAGATATATCCAGGAAGATATTACTGCAAAATCTCCTCCTGCAAAACCCCAGGAACAGGACCTCCTGAACGTTAAATCTCATGGCAGTTATGGCGCACTGCTATTTCACCCTCACTGGAAGGCAAAACGAAAAGAAATGCTGCACCGCGACATGCATCGTTGTGTGCATTGCCGCAGCGATAAAGACTTGCAGGTGCATCACCGGCAATACCACTTTATTGCAAACGAGCAAAAATTCCGCCTTCCCTGGGATTACCCCGGCCATTTACTCATCACGCTCTGCGAATCCTGTCATAACAAAGGGCATAATAAATATAAAGTGCCGACAATCACTATTTAATAAAACATATGAGCTTATTCAATATTTTCAACCGGCAACGCCAAAATGGGCATGCCCACACTATGGCAATTGAAAACACAACACCCGATATTCCGGAAACTACCTTCATTGAGAAGGACGCCCCGGAGAAAGAACAGCCTGACGGGAAAACTGGTACGCCACTCAATGGTGGGATACATCTTCTATACGACTTCCTCGACAAGAACCATGAATCCAGAGGGTATAATGATGCATTGATAAATCCGGATACAACCCATCTGGACCAAAATGTGATCGCGTTGAAGAATGACCTGGAAAGATCTATCCGGAAGGTAAAAACATTCTACGAAGACTTTATCCGGCAAATCAATTTCCACATCTCCAGCAGAAGCAGAAGTGGAATGATAGATACGGTGGAAGAGCTTACCGTTAAAAAGGAAATTGCCGAGGGGCATATCAAACAGGTCAAAGAAATTGAAGAGCAGGCAAAGATCAACGAAGGTGTCGGGCATGGCATCATTATCAGCTATACACGCGGATTCAGGAATGGTCTTGCGGCAATTTCCAGTCACATTATTCTGAATAAAAACTTCTAAAACCGAGCGTTATGAAACATCTCTGGATCCGTTTCGGCTGCTTCATGACCGGATACAACTACAGCATCCTGCGAAACTGCAGCGAAGCCGCTTTTAAATCCGTGAAGAAGTATACCGCAGCCATGCTGATCGTTTGCATACTGTGGTTTTTTATTGGTTTTACTTTTGCGCATCGCTATCTGTCGCTTGGCCTGCCGGGTTGCATGCTGGCAGGAATGCTCTCAATCGTAATCATTGTACAGGTAGAAAAACAGATTGTCTTGTCCATTAATCCGGGCTGGATACTACGATTCTTTAGATTCTGCCTGGCTCTAATTATGTCTATCCTGGGCGCGGTGATCATCGATCAGATATTGTTCGAAAAAGATATTGAGACCGAAAAGATTTCCTATGTCTCAGAAAAAGTAGACAGATTATTACCCTCGAAAACGGAAGAATTAAGAAAGCAGATTGCTGCCCTGGACACAACGATTAGTAAAAAAGAACAGGAGAGAGATACTTACGTGGAGGATATCAGTAAACATCCAACCACAACTGCCATAACTACAACGACGGCAACAAAAAGAATGCCTGTGCAAACAGTAACATCTTCCGGGAAAGATACCACTATCTGGAAAACGACAAGTGATCGTACTGTTGGAACAGTGCTGGTATCAAATCCGAAAATAGCATTGCTGACGCCCCTTGACTCTACCATTGGCGCTATGCGGCAACAAAGAGCCCTGAAGGAAAACGATTTGCTCCACATCAAGCCTGCGCTTGAAGAGAAAATGAAAGCGAATACAGGATTCCTGGATGAGTTAACGATCATGCAACGGATGTTATCTGCATCTTATGTTGCATTGGCTTTCTGGTTGCTGTGGGTCCTGTTTTTCCTGTTTATAGAGATGCTGGTACTATTCAGTAAAATGGGCGACAGGTCTAATGATTATGAAAAGGTTGTACTGCACCACATGAACTTACAGATGCGACGGCTCGATGCCCTTGGAAAAGGATTTGAAGGATAAAATTTCTGACAACATCAATATCGAAAAAAAATTCCTATGGATTTTAAAGATGAAATTAAACTCTTCGGCGACAAAGTCGAAAAGCTTAAAAACCAGATTCAAACAGAAGAAGCTACCAAGAATGCTTTTATTATGCCCTTCATTAAAGTGCTGGGCTACGATGTATTTGACCCGTTTGAAGTAATGCCGGAATTCATTGCGGATATCGGGATCAAGAAAGGCGAAAAAGTCGATTATGCGATCCTGAAAGAAGGCAAGCCTTCTATACTCATTGAATGTAAGCATTGGGGAGAAAGCCTGGATCCGCACAACTCCCAGCTTTTCCGGTATTTCCATACCACAGCCGCTAAATTCGGTCTATTGTCCAACGGAATAATTTACCGGTTTTATACTGATCTTGCGGAGCAGAATAAAATGGATGAAAAGCCATTCTTTGAATTTAATGTTACGGATATAAAAGACAACCAGGTCGAAGAATTAAAGAAATTTCACAAGTCCTATTTCAATATAGAAAACATTCAAACTACCGCGAGCGATCTGAAATATATGAATGAGCTCAAAACGTTGATAAATGTTGAGTTTCAAAATCCCTCCGAAGGGTTAATTAAACTCTTTTCCAAACAGATATACAGGGGAATGTTAACTTCAAAAGTTGTTGAGCAATTCGGTGCGCTAACTAAGAAGTCAATACAACAATACATCAATGATCTGATAACTGAAAGGCTTAAATCCGCGCTGAAAAAGGAAAATGATACGGAGCAATCTGATCCTGAAAAGGAATTAGTAACAACAAATACCGAAGAAAAGGGTTCAGTGATTGAAACTACCGAGGAGGAAAAGGAAGGCTATATGATTGTAAAAACAATTCTCCGCCAAAAGATAAAGCCTGCCAGAATAGCATATCGGGATGCGCAATCCTATTTCGCAATACTACTGGATGACAATAATCGAAAAACGATATGTAGATTGTATTTTAATGGTTCACGAAAATACATAGGCACTTTCGATGAACAAAAAAAGGAAACGAAGACAGAGATTTTAACTGTCGATGACATCTTTAAATTCGAAGAGATACTTCATAAGACGGTTGATTGGTATGATTCAGAAAAAGTTCAGGCATAAACATGTGAGATCCTCTCTCAAATCGAAAACACCTATCACAGGATAAAAAACAGGGGCCACATTATTCGTTGGCTCCTGTTTTCCCTATCTGTACAAGAAGTATTTACTTCAATGTCCTGAATATTAAAACACCGCTTCAGGATAATCGGTATATCCATTTTCGTCCCCACTATATAACGTATCCCGGTTCATTTCTGACAATGGCAAATTATATTTAAAACGGACTGCCAAATCGGGGTTGGCAATGAATGGTGTACCAAAAGATACCAGGTCGGCTATGCCTTCTTTTAGGATGGCATTCCCGCTTTCCTGCGTAAAGCCCAGGTTAGCCATCAACCTGCCGCTGTAGTGATAGCGGAAATGGCTGAAATAATTATCCTGCAGTACTTCTACCGGTGTACCCGTTAAAGTTTCTGCAGGCCCAACAATGTGCAGGAAAGCGAGATTGTAATCATTCAGTTTTTTAAGGATGTACTGGAACATTGGAATAGTTTCTTCGTCCGGCGTCACGATGCCCACATGGCTATATGCGACCGGTGTAAACTTGATGGCTACCCTTGTGCTTTCCCATACTTCTAAGATGACATCCAGTATTTCAAATATAATACGTGCACGATTTTCAATACTGCCACCATACTCATCGGTACGATGATTAGTGGCCAGGCTTAGAAATTGAGGAATTAACATGCCAGCCTGAGCATGTACTTCAACGCCATCAAATCCTGCTTCTTTAGCATTCTTAGCTGCCTGCCTGTAATCCTGTATAGTTTGTTTAATTTCAGCAACGGTGAACTCGCGGGGCGTTTGTGTATCTTTAAAGCCCTGGGGGGTATAAGAATGGTTTTGCGGATTAATGGCGGAAGGGCCTGCGGGCAATTCGCCATCAAAAAAATCTGGATGAGATGCAGAACCAATATGCCCTAATTGAGAGAAGATTAGTCCTCCTTTGTTGTGTACTGCCTGGGTCACCGGTTTCCATCCTTCAATCTGTTCCTGCGTATAAATGCCTGGCACATTAATAAAACCAATAGACTTCGAACTCACCCAGGTGCCTTCACTCAAAATTAAGCCTGCTGAAGCGCGTTGTGCATAATACCTGGCCATTAATGGCGTAGGAACGAGGCCTGTATTGGTGGCACGTCCACGCGTAAGTGATGCCATTACGACCCGGTTTTTCAATTTCAAATCACCTATCTGATATTCCTCTAATAGAGGTTGTGCTGTATTTTCCATCATTTTTTTACGCAAACTTCGGGCATATGCCCCAGCGTTACAATATGGGAAAAACTAATACCATAGGGATAAATTTATCCCCTATAGGAATTAAAATACAATGCCTATTTTTGAGTAAAGTGAACAGCATATGTACGAAAGAAAGACTCCCCTCACAATAGATTGCGGGCTGCACCTGACTAAAGAAGTGCTGAATGGCAAATGGAAGCCAGCCATCCTCCGTGCTATTTCGATGGATGTAAAGCGTCCAAGCGAGATACTACGCTTATTTCCTGGCGCTACCCGCAGGGTATTGAACGTACAACTCAAAGAATTGGAAGGACATGGCATGATAGAGAAGAAAACCTATCCGCAACTGCCGCCTAAAGTGGAGTATTCGCTTACGGAGATCGGCTGTTCGTTGATGCCTATTATTGATGCCATGAACCAATGGGGTGATGCTAACCGCAGCTTTTTGGAGAATGTTATTAAGCAAGCACCTAAGATTAGCGAAACTTCAAAATCGACATGCCAGATTTATAGACATCTGACTATAGCGCGTAAGATCGGATAAGGTTTGGCTATAGGATTTCTGCCAATCCAATCTCAATTCCCCAATCCCTCAAAATCGAAAAAGCCTTCAAATCTTTCGACCTGAAGGCTTTAAAGCTAGCGGAGAGTCAGGGTTATGTTATCATAGCTTTGAATACCGTTGTCGATTTTGACCTTCATCAATTTTTTTTAAAAGTATTTGCTGCAACTTTGTATGGTATAACCAATTACAAATGAAAGTACTGGCAGATCTTATAAGAAAAATAACAGGCATTAATGACGAGAAACTTTCCGTCGCTTTAGCCTGCTTTAAAACCCTAAAGGTTGATAAAAATGAACATTTACTTCAACAGGGAGCAGTTGCAGATCGTCTTTTTTTTATTAATGAGGGCTGCCTCCGATTATATTATAGCACCGAAGACCATAATATTGCAACGCGTTTCATGGCTTTTGAACATACCTTTCTTACGTCAATTGTCAGTTTCATCACCAGGGAGCCATCTCCAGAGTACATCCAAGCCATAGAACCATCTGAGTTATGGACAATTTCACATATTGATTTTATCAATCTTCGGAAATTGATTCCGGAGTGGGATAAAATGTATATCTACATATTGGAATATGGGCTGACTGTTATAAACTCCAGGCTCAGTAGTTTATTGACCCAGAATGCCAGCGAGCGTTACCGTAGCCTTTTAAAAAATAATCCGGAGTTAACACAACGGTTATCCAATCTCAATCTGGCGGCCTACCTCAACATATCACCCGAAACACTTAGCAGGCTGAAATCACAGGTTCTTTAGATTGATTTTTTCCAGTACTATATAAATTCGATAATATTTATGAGAAGTGATGAAGTGAAAAAAGGCGCACATAGAACCCCGCACCGAGCGCTATTGAGAGCAACAGGTTTAACGGATGAAGACTTTTCTAAGCCTTTTATTGGTGTGGCGAATTCATTTATTGAAATAATTCCAGGTCACTTTTTCCTGGATGGGGTTGCCCAAATCATTAAGAAGGAAATCCGGGCAAATGGATGTGTTCCTTTTGAGTTCAACACTATTGGTGTTGATGACGGTATTGCAATGGGACATGATGGAATGCATTATTCATTACCTAGCCGGGAAATTATTGCCAACTCTATTGAAACAGTGATGAATTCTCATAAGCTGGACGCAATGATTGCAATACCTAATTGTGACAAAATTGTTCCTGGAATGATCATGGGCGCGCTTAGGGTCAATGTGCCAACTATTTTTGTAAGTGGAGGACCAATGGCAAAAGGATATAAAAAGAATGGAACACCCATTGACCTGGCAACTGCTTTTGAAGCCGTTGGAAAGCACCAGACTGGAGAAATGAGTGACGAAGAACTTCTTGAAATTGAATGCAATGCGTGTCCCAGCGGAGGTAGTTGTTCGGGAATGTTTACTGCGAATTCCATGAACACGTTAATGGAAGCGATGGGCATAGCACTGGTTGGCAACGGAACAGTTCTGGCAAAAACTCCAGAACGGGAATTGCTTTATAAGGACGCAGCCCGGCGGATTTGTGAAATAGCGAAGGAACAATCAGCGCGTGAGAAGTTTAAATTGAAAAATATTCTCAACAGAAATGCCATAAAAAATGCATTCGCTGTAGATATGGCAATGGGTGGAAGTAGTAATACTGTCTTACACATGCTTGCTATAGCTCAAGAAGCTGAGGTCGATTTCCATCTGGGTGAAATCAACTCGATTTCCAAAGCTGTCTCACATATCGCAAAAATATCACCCAGCCTTACGACCGTTCACATGGAAGATATCAACAAAGCAGGTGGAGTTAATGCGGTGATGAAAGAGATGACCGCAAGAGGCAATGATGTGCTGGCAGATAACCTTACTATAACGGGTGAAAGCCTATATGAAAGATTTGCAGGAGCAAAAACACTTGATGCAACGGTCATCCGTACATTAGATAATCCATATAGCCCGGTAGGTGGATTAGCTATTCTCTATGGCAATCTTGCAGAGCAGGGTGCTGTAGTGAAAACAGCAGGAATTATCGGTAAAAGAGTCTTTACAGGAAAGGCAGTATGTTTTAATGGTCAGGATGAGGCGATAGCAGGAATACTTTCCGGAGGTGTAGTCGCCGGAGATGTTGTCGTGATAAGATATGAAGGGCCAAAAGGCGGTCCGGGTATGCAGGAGATGTTGACACCTACAAGCCTAATTATGGGTATGGGACTTGGGGCCTCAGTTGCACTCATAACAGACGGACGTTTTAGTGGCGCGACACGGGGGGTGTCTATCGGACATGTTTCACCGGAAGCAGCCGAGGGTGGTATGATTGGCCTTTTGCAAGATGGAGATGAAATTCATATTGACGTCGATAACTACATACTATCAGTGAATTTAAATGAATACGATATCGAAGAACGGAGGCGTCAATTTCTTCCCATGAAGAAAGAACTTAAGTCAAGATGGCTCAGGCAATATCGGCGCCTGGTGACGAATGCAAGTAATGGCGCTATACTGAAAGCTTAGACATACCAATTGTAATGATGGGGAAGGTTTTTACTAATTCTTCACTCAATTCCTTTATCCTATAAAGGAAAGATTATCCCTACCGCCTTCTTCTATATCAGCGTCAGCACCGATGAACAAGCCATTAAAGGTTTCTCCCAACGTAGCGAGGAAGATCGCCTGATGAAATAACTGGATTTGTCAATCCCAGAAAATAAGACAATCCTTGCCGCTTACCTTGCAACATCAGAAGCCGAAAACCGCTTTTCAAATCGAAAGCATCTGATAAATACCTCTTAAAACTAAAAATGTGATACAAAATTCAATAATGAACTTTTGTATCACATTTTGCGGAGAGTCAGGGATTCGAACCCCGGGACCTGTTACAGTCAACAGTTTTCAAGACTGCCGCAATCGACCGCTCTGCCAACTCTCCAGGGACGCAAAAGTATAAAAGAAATTGAAAATAAAAAAAAATTCATAGATTATTTTTCAAACCAGCCAGCAGCAAGGATTCTAAAAATAAAAATCCCGGCTTACGATCCGTAAACCGGGATGATATGATGAAAATGACGGACCTAAGCGATCTGTTTCTTGTAATGATTCAAAAGCTCTCCTGATGGTCTTTCGCTTTGATCCGTCATTTGCTGCAACTATTTCCAGCCACCGCCCAGAGAGCGGTACAGGTCTACCATCGCGCTGAGGCGCTGACGGTCTATGTCGGCCTGGGCCAGTTCAGCCTGCAGAGAACGCGACTGCGCAGTGATTACTTCGAGGTAGTTAGCCATACCGCTGCGGAACAGCAGTTGGGCCTGTTGTACTGCCAGCTGGGAAGTATTTACCTGGCGAACCGCAATTTCCTGCTGCACCTTTACTTTGTCCAGCTTTACCAGTGCATCACTTACCTCTCCTACAGCTGTGAGGGCCGATTGTTTAAACTGGATCACGGCCTGTTCACGCTGGATTTTAGCTACTTCCAGTTGCGTTTTTAACTGACGGCGCTGGAAGATAGGCTGTGCCACGCTTCCGGCCACTGTACCAAACAGGGAGGAAGGAAGATTAAACCAGGTGCTGGCTTTGAAGGCATTCAATCCACCGCTGCCGGTGATGGTGAGCGTAGGATACATGCTACCCTGCGCCACGCCTACCTGTGCGTTAGCGGCTACCAGTCCCATTTCGCTGGCCCGTACATCCGGGCGGCGGCTGATCATAGCGGCAGGAATACCTGCCGGCAATGATTCCGTTACCTGGAAGTCGCTCAGTTTACTGTTACGTGTAATCGTTGACGGTAGCTCACCGGTTAAAATGCGCAACGCATTTTCCTGGATGGCAATACCTTGTTCCAGCTGTGGTATCAGCAGTTCCGCAGTTTGCTGCTGCGAAATAGCCTGTTGTACACCCAGCTCGGTTACTTCACCGGCGTTTTTCTGCAGGCGGATCATCTTTACGATGGTGTCGCTGAGCGCCAGGTTTCTGCGGGCCACACTGAGCTGGTTGTCCAGCATCAGCAGGTTGAAGTAACTGTTGGCTATTGCTGCTACCAGCCCGGTTTGCACGGCGTGCTCACCTTCGTATGATTGCAGATAGCTGGCCAGTGCAGCTTCTTTCTGACGTTTTATCTTACCCCAGATATCAATTTCCCACGACATACCTACACCGATGTTAAAATCTTCGATATGGTCGCCGAGGTTATTAACAGAAAGGTTCAATCCATTGAAACTATTCTTGGAAGGGAAGTTGGTACTACCCGATGCAGTAGCCGTAAAAGCCGGCAACCAGGCTACTTTGGCCTGTTTCAGATAGGCCTGTGCCGTTTCTACTTTTTTCACCGCCAGCTGCAGATCATAGTTGCCGGTGAGGGCCTGGCTGATCAACTGCTGCAAGGTGGCATCTGTAAAAAATTTCTTCCATTCTATTTCTGCTATACTGCTGGTGTCTGAAGGCGCAGTGTCATTATTGAACTGCTGTGGCAGCGCCACCGGGGGCCGCTCGTAATTGCGGCCTACCCGGCAAGCTGCTAACCCTACAACTAAGGACAACAGAATTAAAAATGAGCTATAACTTGTTTTCATTTGTCTTTTTTCTGATTCTGATAATAGATAATGGTAATCTTTTAGTGTACCAGTTTTGCCTCATGTCCTTCTTCCACTTCCACTATCGGCTTGCGGCTGACTTTCTCTTGCAGGAACTGGAAAATTACAAACAGCACAGGTATGATGAATACTCCCAGGACCACCCCGGTAAGCATACCACCTACAGTACTCCAACCGATCGAATGATTTCCTTTGGCAGATGCACCTTGTGTAAAGATTAATGGCAACATACCAACAATAAAGGCAAAGGAAGTCATCAATATTGGACGAAGACGAAGCTGTGCTGCTTCCAAAGCCGCCTCCACAAGCTTATAACCCGCCCTTCGCCGTTGTATGGCAAACTCCACGATCAGGATCGCATTTTTTGCCAATAATCCTATCAACATGATCATACCTATTTGTACGTAGATATTGCCTTCTATGCCGCTAAGGCCAATGAAACTATATACGCCTAATATACCCGTAGGTACGGTAAGGATTACTGCCAGTGGCAGGATATAGCTTTCATACTGTGCAGCCAGCAGGAAGAATACGAACAATACACTCAATAAAAACACGAACGCAGTTTGGTTCCCTGCTCTTATCTCTTCCCTGGTAATACCTGTAAACTCATAGGCATATCCTTGTGGCAATGCCTTTTTCGATACTTCTCCAATGGCTGTAATTACATCACCGGTACTATAACCTGGTTTGGGTGTAGCATTAATGGTAACAGCACTATACAGGTTGTTTCGTGTAACCGTTTCCGGGCCATATACACGTGTGAATTTGGCCACTGTACTTACCGGTACCATCGTACCCAGGTTGTTCTTTACATAAATAGCATCCAACGAACTTTTATCCATCCGGTATGAAATATCGGCCTGCGCCATTACGCGGCTATATTTCCCGAAGCGGTTAAAGTCTGAAACGAAACTACTACCATAATACGTTTGCAGCGTATTCAACAAATCACCAACAGATACACCCAATTGTTTCACTTTTACATCATCTATATCAATGGTGTATTGTGGATTACCCGTATTAAAAGTAGTGAACGCACTTGCCACTTCCGGCCGCTGACTTAATGCACCAATAAAACCCCATGCCGTTCCTGCTAATTTTTCCAGCGATCCGTTTGTTCTGTCCTGCAACATCATTTCTACCCCGCTCACATTACCGAAACCCTGTATTGTTGGAAAACCAACAAAAAAAGTTAAGGCATCATGTACTTGCATTGATTTGCCTAACAAACCGCCTGCAATAGCAGTCGGGTCTTTTACAGCACCTCTCTCCTTACGATCTTTTAACCGTACAAATATCGCAGCATTAGGGGAAGCATTCGCATTTGTTACGAAGTTCATCCCATTTGCAGCCCATACATCGCTCACCCCCTCATCTTTCATCGTAATTTTACTGATCTGGCTCGTTGCATTCTCCGTTCTGCTAAGTGAACTACCGGGAGGTGTTTGGGTAATACCAACTACAAACCCCTGATCCTCATCTGGAATAAACCCGGTAGGTGTTTTTTTGATCAGCCAAACTGTAGCAACCACCACAAGCAATAATCCCGTAATGGCCACCCATCTGTTCTTCAGCAGGAATTTGATGCTCCGTATATATCTTGCCGTCATTGCATTAAAAGCGGTATTAAACGCATCGAAGAAGCGGGCGCCAAAACCTTTTTTCTCTCCACCTTCGCCTATATGCTGATTCTTTAAGAATAAAGCACACAACGCAGGACTTAGCGTTAACGCATTCACCGCAGAAATAACGATAGCAATGGCCAGTGTAAAGGCGAATTGTTTATAGAATACGCCTGCAGGACCCTGTACAAAGCTCACTGGTACAAACACTGCTGCCATTACCAATGTGATCGAAACAATCGCACCGGATATCTCACTCATCGTTTTAACCGTTGCCTCTCTTGCCGGTAAATGCTCACGTTCCATCGTTGAGTGTACGGCCTCTACAACCACAATTGCATCATCCACCACAATACCAATAGCCAGTACCAATGCGAACAATGTAAGCAGGTTAATACTAAAGCCGAATAACTGTAAGAAGAAGAAGGTACCTATAATCGAAACAGGAACAGCAATTACCGGGATCAATGTAGAGCGCAGATCTTGCAGGAAAACGAAAACCACGATGGCCACCAGGATGAACGCAATGATCAGTGTTTCTTTTACCTGGTCGATAGATGCATCCAAAAACTCCTTCGAGTTGTACATGATCTTAAACTTCATACCATCGGGTAACGCCTTTTCAAATTCTCCAATCTGACGTTCCAGTTCGGTAAGAATTTCATTGGCATTGGAACCCGGTGTCTGCACAATACCAAAACCAGTAGCCGGTTTGCCATCAAGCAAATTCGAGGCAGTATAAGTATAGCCTCCAAGTTCAACCCGGGCCAAATCTTTAAGGCGAAGAACAGAACCATCGTTATTTGCCTTAATCACCATGTTTTCATACTCTTCAGGCTTATTTAACTTTCCCTTATATTTAATAATATACTCGAAAGATTCTTTACTACTTTGTCCCAAACGCCCTGGTGCAGCTTCTACGTTCTGATCTTTGATCGCATTCATCACCTCTGTTGTAGAAAGATTATTAGCAACAAGCCTGTCGGGTTTCAACCAGATACGCATCGAATAATCCTTTGAACCAAATGGCTGTACCTGTGCTACCCCTGGTATACGTTGTAACTGAGGGATGATATTAATTCTTGCATAGTTATTTAAGAACAGTTCGTTATACTTAACGCTGTCCTCGCTATATATCGCCACAAACATCAGGAAGCTGCTCTGTACTTTCTGTGTAGAAAGCCCGGCTTGTAATACTTCGGGAGGCAGCTGGCTATTGGCTTTAGATACACGGTTTTGTACGTTTACCGCCGCAATATCAGGATCCGTTCCTTGTTTAAAAAAAACTGTCAAGACGTAGCTACCATCGTTATTGGAATTGGAGGTCATGTACGTCATGTTCTCCACACCATTTACCGATTCTTCTATCGGGGTAGCAACTGTACGGGCTATCACCTCCCCGTTGGCGCCAGGGTAATTGGCGATAACCTGTACGGATGGCGGCGCAATCTCAGGGAATAAGGCCGTAGGCAGGGAGAATAAAGACAATCCTCCCAGTATAACCAATATGATAGAAATAACCGTTGATAACACCGGCCTTTCAATAAATCGTTTTAACATAAATAACAATTATGGGTTGCGGTATGTCCGCACGAGCACAAACAGTGCATGTGTGTAACAACACTGCCTGCGTCGCAATTTGAATAATGTTTTGTGTAAACGTTCTTAACACTGGCGTGTTTTCACGCTTAATTACTTTAAAGCAGCGGCTTTGCTTTCAACAAACTATCTATAGATACCATTTGTGGCTGAATAACAACGCCATCTTTTAAACCACCCATCATCATGGTAGATTGAGAAGATAATACAATCTTATCTCCCACCTTTACGCCATCAGTAACAAAATAATAATTAGACGTTTTGCCAGAAATGGTGAGTGGTTTTGTAACAATTTTGTTACTATCGGCCACGGTATAAACGAACACTTTGTCCTGCAGTTCAAACGTGGCTTCCTGGGGAATTACCAATGCAGAAGCATGTAAAGTAGGTACTCTCACTTTACCGGTGCTACCACTTCTAAGTACTCCCTGTGCATTAGGAAAGCTGGCACGTAAACTAATTGCACCAATAGTTTTGTCAAACTGCCCTTCCACTATTTCAACTTTTCCTTTTTCAGGATAAACACTTCCATCTGCCAGGATTAATTCTACCGCTGGCATTCCTTTTACTTTTTCAGCAATACTATTACCTGGATATTTTTCCTTGAATTTGAGAAAATCGGTTTCACTCAAAGAAAAATAAACACGCATATCCTTTACTTCAGAAATAGTAGTCAATGCGCCTGCCATTCCTCTGCTAACAAGGCTTCCTGTTTTAAAAGGAATACTGCCCACATAACCATCGCTGGGTGCACTAATATTTGTGAACCCAAGATTGATACGGGCGGCTTCTACCTGGGCCCTTGCCTGGGCAACATTAGCTTTCGCTGAATTGTAACTTGCTTCGGCCGATTTCAATTGAACATCCGATACCACATTATTACTAAGTAACGGTTTCAATTTATCAACGTTGATTTGTGCATTCTCTAATGCCGCTGTTGCAGCTTGTAAATTTGCAGTGGCATTGTTGAGTTGCTCTGCATAAGGTCTTCTGTCGATCGTGAAAAGTGTTTGACCTTTTCTAACGTAGGCGCCTTCATCTACTGAAATATTCGTTAGATAGCCATCTACCTGTGGTCTTATTTCCACATCACGGGTTCCTTCTACCGAAGCAGAGAAATCCTGAAACGTTGTAGCAGGTAATGTAACTGCTTTAATTACAGGTAAAGACGCTGGTGGCGGTGCTTCATTCTTTGCCTGCGATGTGCTGCAGGCAGACAGTACCGAAAGAACAAAAAAACTATAAAGTATGCCTGCCGGCAATGTGGTCAATGTTGATTTCAATGGTTTCATACTACTTTGTTTTAAACGACTAACAATAAAATTCCCCGGTACGATCAAGGCCAATACATGGCAGCCTTGCTTCGCAGCAATCAATATAGTGACAGCAATCGGGTTGTGAAATACAGGTAGGTAGTCCCGCAACACTCAGACACCTATAATGTTACAGCACATTATACGTTTGAGCACAGCAATTTGTTACTACTGTAAAAAAGAAATTGAAGGTTTGCGGTCGGCCGCTAAAAAATTCTCATCGGTTTTCAAAATTTTGAATGATGCACGGGCGACATCATTATTTTAAAGACAATGCAAAAATAGATATTTAAAGTTAACGGACGTTTAAATTATTACGGGTTTAATTGTACTTTTCACGGATACTCTTTTGAAATGATGCAGGAGTGAATCCGGAATGCTTCTTAAAGAAACGGTTAAAATAGGCGTCATCTTCAAAATTCAACTGCGCTGCAATCTGTTTGATAGAGTGCTCACCCCAGTACAGCAGGCGTTTTGCTTCCATAATCCGTTTCTCGTCGATAATAAATTTGGCATTCCTTCCCAGCAACGCCTTCACTGTGTCATTTAAATGTCCCGGTGAAACGTACAACATTTCCGCGTAATCCGATACCTGTGCTTTCTCATGAAAATGCTGATCTACCAGCATCTTAAATTGCCGCGCCATATTATATTGTGAACTCTCTGCATTCATCCAGTTGCCGGAAGGTTCAGAAATACGTCCGCACGCAATAACAAAAGCATTCAACAGGTTACGGATGATAGCGTCCTTGCGTAGCTTGTCGCTCTTATACTCTTTCCTGATCAAATCTGCATAAGACAATACTTCCTCCAGCTGCTCCTCATTCAGCGGCACCATACCGGAGCTGAATACACAACGCCAGCAGCTCACCACTCCCTGCATTTCGGGTACCAGGAAGTCGTTGGTGAAGTAAATATTAATGAGTTCCGCATCGGGATCCATCTCATGCTGATGCACCTGGTTAGGTTCCATTAGCATGAGCGCCGGCGCTTCCATCTCGTGTTTTTTAAAATCAATAATCTGCGTTATACGACCTTTGATCAATATATCTATACTATATCCATTATGACGATGCGGTATATTCAGATCACCTGCGCACTCATAACCATTCCACTCGCCCATGAAAAAATGAGCGCCTTCTGCGTAATCGCAGTTATAAACCTGTACATCCGAATTTCGTGTTACAACACGTTCTAATACTTCCATTGGTTTAATATTTTAGCGGTAACCGTCATTTAGAATTTGGTGATGTAAAGGTAGCTGATTAAATAACCTTGCTCCAACTATATGACGTATAGATAATTTCTATATCACCTCCGGGCATCTGTTATATCACTTCCCTTCCTCTACTTTTTCGGCAGGTTTTTCCTGCACCAGCACAAGATCGCTCAGTTTCACATTGATGGGAATATTACCAATTTTTACAATAGCCCGTTTATCACGGATCTCCAACACCTTGCCTACCTGCCTGTTGGTAACTATCTTCACCTGGACGCCTACCTCAATCTGGCCCTTGATCTCCTCAAATTTATCCTGTACTTTTTTATTGAGCTGTTCGGTATGCTGCTTCTCCCGGCGGCGGAACAGAAGGATCTCTGCCTGCTTCATTACTTTCTCCTTATCATCGGCTCGTTTCCACTCTATCACGATCTGCTTCAGCTTCCGCTCCATATCTTTCAGGTACTGCAGGTCATCTTCCTTGATCTGGTTCTGTAATTTCAGCAAAGTGTACTGTTGCTGCTTACGTTCTTTGTCGGCCAGTACTTCATACTCCTTTTTCAAACGCTCGTTTTCCTTCAGTAATTTCTGCAGCTCCTTTTCTTTGCTTTCTACTTTCTGCAGATCCTGTTCGGCTTTGTTCAGCAGCTTATCCAGCTGGAAATGGCCTTCATCCACCAGCTTCTTGGCGCGCGCAATGAGCGACGGGTTCAGCCCGATCCGCTCCGCAATGGAGAAAGTATACGAGCTGCCGGGTTTCCCTACCATTAGCTTATACATGGGCATCAGGGTTTGTTCATCGAAGCCCATTGCCCCGTTAACGATCCCTTTCACCTTATTGGCCATCACTTTCAGGTTCAGATAGTGCGTGGTAACTACGCCATAGGCATGTTTCTTGGCCAGTTCCTCCATGATCACTTCCGCAAAAGCGCCGCCCAGGTTGGGGTCCGACCCGCTTCCCAGTTCATCTATAAAGAACAGCGTTCTGCCGTTGGCGTTTTCCATGAAATATTTCATGTTTTTGAGATGGGAACTGTACGTACTCAGCTCAAACTCCAGCGATTGTGTATCCCCGATATGGATCATCAGTTGTTTGAAGATCCCGATCTGGGAAGAAGGATGTACCGGCACCAGCAGCCCGGATTGCAGCATCAGCTGAATAAGCCCGATGGTTTTCAGGGTCACCGTTTTACCACCGGCATTTGGTCCGCTGATCACAAGGATATGCGCGTCTTTATCCAGGTTAATGCTTACCGGGATGGTAGGCTTCTTGTTTTTCCGGTTATAAAGCAGCAGCAGCGGATGATACGCCTGTATGAGGTTCAGCTGTGCATGCGGCAGCAGCGTGGGGTAGTTCGCATCCATATCCAGCGCCAGTTTGGCTTTTGCCCGGATAAAATCGAACGTGCCCAGTATTTCATGATAGCCGTTCAGCAAAAAGGAGAAACCGCTTAATGCCGCCGTCATGGCTTTGAGAATGCGGTATACTTCACGTCCTTCCTCTCTTTCGAGCGACTGGATATCATTATTCAGTTCTATGGTTTCTTCCGGTTCCAGGAAGGAAGTCTTCCGCGTATCGGATTCACCATGAATAATGCCCTTTACCATGCGTTTATTCTCTGCATAAATGGCTACTACCCTGCGTCCGTTGAGGAAAGCCTCTTCCTGGTCGGCCAGGTAATTGAGCTTTTGCAGCTTCTGCAGGATGCGGTCAAATACGCGGCGCAGCTCTGTACGTTTGCGGTACAGCGAAATACGGATCCGGGCCAGTTCCGGGGAAGCGTTGTCCCTTACCTGTCCCAATTCATCCAGCACTTCATCAATGGTAGCGGTGATCTTTTTTTCGTAATGGGTTTCTTTGATCACTTCATACAACGCCGAGTACTGGGTACGGCGGTCGTGATCAAAGAACCGGACGATGCTGTGCATGCTTTCTGCCAGTTTACGCAGCAGCATGGCCTGTTCCCCGGTGAGTACGGCGCCTTCAATAGACAGCAGGCGCAGTTCCCTTTTGAGGTTCAGGATGAAATCGTTCGGAAAATTTTCCTGTAACAGGGTGAGTTGTTTATATTCATGTGCCTGTTGCAGGGCGGTTTTTACGTAATCTATATGCGTGTGCAGGCGAAGTGCTGCGGCCATTTCCTTGCCGAGCTCTGTTTTGCAATGCTCTTGCAGCAATGCCTGTACTTTGTCGAATTCCAACTGCATTAACGCAGATTCAGGAAAATATTTCAAGTGTTAATTTATTTAAAGTAAGAAGGCACCAACAATCAGGTATTGTTCGTGTCTGCGTAAAAGGTTTACGTTCATGTGCGCGTAAAAGCGCTGCCAACAAGGTGGCGGAGAAAGCTGATCCGGGAAAATTATTAATTCTTGTTCATCTTTGTTGTCATTATGCTATCAAACGTTATCCGGCAATTCCGGCTTATACTATCGGTTCCTGCTGCTGCTGACGTATGCTTTTGGGAGGTTTTCAGGGCGCTCCTGGGTTCCTGGAAACTGCAAAAGAATGTTAAAGTTACTTAACTTGTCGGTCTCCTCCATCATATATTACGTAAATTATAGAAAGGAATGCCACTTTAAAGATGCCGGGAATGGCTGCAATCCCTTAACAGCATTACGTTCCCGACATATAAAAAAAAGCTGCATCCTTGAAATTTTTATTTTTATGAGAAAATATTCAATATTCATTTGCCTGATTGCAATGGCGTTTTCTGCCTGTGCCCAGCAAAAAAAAGACAAAGTGCCCGGAGATATGGAAGTAACCAATAAGGAAAAAACGGCTACCGCTACCTTTGGAGGCGGCTGCTTCTGGTGTACGGAAGCTCAATTTCAATACCTGGACGGTGTAACGAAAGTAGAATCAGGCTATGCCGGCGGGGATGTACCCAATCCTACCTACGAACAGGTATGTACCGGTACTACCGGCCATGCGGAAGTAATCCGCGTCACCTACGACACGGCAAAGATCAGCTATGAGGAACTGCTGCAGGCGTTCTGGCTGAGCCACGACCCTACCCAGCTGAACAGGCAGGGCAACGACGTAGGCACCCAGTACCGCAGCGTAATCTTCTATAATAACGAGGACCAGAAAGAGAAAGCGGAGTTTTATAAGAAGAAACTGCAGGAATCCGGCGCCTACGACAAACCCATTGTGACGGAGATTGCACCGCTCACCACCTTTTACGAGGCGGAAGACTACCACCAGAACTATTATAACCAGAACGGATCACAGCCGTATTGCACTTTTGTGATCAAACCCAAACTGGAGAAGTTCAAAAAAGCATTTGCCGGACACCTGAAAAAGCAATTTTAAGGAGGCATAGTGCATGGGGAGTGTATTGATAGTGCATTGATAGTGCATTAATAGTGCATGAGGAGTGCATGAGGAGTGCATGCTAACAGTATGCATAGTGCATGGATAGTGCAATGCCTATCCATGTCCTAAGTATCCGGGAGGCATCCGGGAAGTAATAACCTCCCCCCTGCTGCATTTATCGCTGAAACCTAAAAAACTTTTATTAACTTATGCAGCAGTTAATAAAAAGTTCCACCATTAATGAGCACTGTACAAGTATGTCCCTGGTGTGGGGGCACGGATCTTATCCGTACCATACCGGAAAAAGACCCATTTCACGTACTGTTTATCTGCCAAAACTGTCAAAAGGTAGTTAACGACCAAACAGCCCCGGAAAACCGGAAAAACGACGTTTCTAAACGTACCATCGAGGAAAAAGCCATACAACTGAGCATGCATTCCGGGAAATTACACGCCGTTAAATACTACCTGACAGAAATGAACAAGCTCCCCGGCACCAATATTGGCCTGCTGGAAGCCAAAGAAGCCGTGGAAGCCCTCATCGGCGCCCGCGGAGTAGCCAGTGCAGTGAAGCAGCCCAGCCGGAATGGCTGCGTTATTGCCCTTATCGTATTGGTACTCATCATTGCCAGCGTGGTTTACTTCTATACCCACAGATAAATTTTTCCATTCTCCCCTATTATCGTACTTTTGTACTGTAATAAAGTCAATTACAGAATGAACAACGGAAGATTTCCCATATCACTGCATATCCTCACGCTGATGGCCAGCGCGGAAGGGGAACTCCTGTCGTCCGACTTTATTGCCGGCAGCATCAACATCAACCCGGTACTGGTACGCAAGGAAATCAGCAACCTCCGCAACCACGGGCTCATAGAAAGTAAAGAAGGTAAAAACGGAGGCGCCACCCTGGCCAAACCGGCAGACAAAATCCGGCTCTCAGAAGTATACCACGCCGTACAACAGGCTTCCCTGCTGGGAAATAGTAAAAATAAGCCCAACCCCGACTGCCTCGTAGGGAAACAGATCAACCGGCATCTGGACAACCTCTACCAGGAAATTGAAGGCGCGCTGCTGCATAAACTGGACAAAACAAGCCTGGCGGACTTTTTACGCCAGTTCGCATAAATTTTATCATTAAAGGCAATGCTGCCATCAGGAGGAATAGCATGCAACTCAGCGATCTGAGGAATATTACCGGCGAATTCAACAACAGCGCCCGCATGCCCGTGATGTTTATCGGGCACGGCAACCCCATGAACGGTATCATGGACAACCCTTTTACACGTACCCTCGGTAACATGGGGCAGGATTTACCCCAAAAGCCCAGCGCTATCCTGGTAATATCCGCCCACTGGCTCACCAAAGGCACCCACGTGCTGGTAGCCCCGCAACCGGAAACCATCCACGACTTCGGCGGATTCCCGGAAGCACTTTACGCAGTACAATACCCCGCACCCGGCGCGCCGGAACTGGCCCGGGAAACCAAACAACTCATCACTTCCACCAATGTCATAGAAGATGACCACTGGGGCCTGGATCACGGCTCATGGACGGTACTGAAACACATGTACCCTATGGCCGATATCCCCGTATTCCAGCTGAGCATCGATTATCACCAGCCGCCGGAATACCATTTCAAACTGGCAGCAGAACTGAAAGCCTTACGGGATAAAGGCGTACTCATTATGGGCAGTGGTAATATTGTACATAATCTCCGGCAGGTAGTGTTTACGGATAACGCCAAACCATTCGACTGGGCTATTGCCTTCGACGAAACCGTTAAACAAAAACTGGAACAGGGCGCATTTACTGACCTGGTAAATTATCACACCCTCGGCAGGGAAGCGCAATTGTCCATCCCCACCAATGACCACTATCTCCCCATGATCTATACACTCGGACTGGTAAATAAAAACGAGGAAATAAAGTTTACCTACGAAGAAATACAGAACGGAAGTATCAGTATGCGGTGTTTTAAAACCGCTTAATATTATGCGGAGAGTGTCTGTTACCGCCAAACAAAATCACCCACTATGGTTACGCCAAGTCCCCTGGAATCAGGGGTAGCCCCCTTTACCGTGGGGTGTATAACCCGGTTATCTTCACCTGGATATACTTTGTAGACCTGCCCATCGGCTGGAATCAGGCAAAGATGAGGGGCTGTTGTACCACTACCGGGAGCGCCCGCCCGCGAATTAGCCTTCATGGCTATATACCTGCTATCGGGGGAAAAGGATGGCGCCACCTCTTGCTGGCTGCTCTGCGTAACCTGATGCAGATCGCTGCCATCGGCATTCATCAACCAAATATGACCATTGAGGCTCATCGCTATTTTTTGTCCGTCAGGACTGGCAACAGCAGCCCCCTCCCAGTCAGAAAAAGGAATGTCTTTGATTTTAAAGGCACGGCTGAAATCGACGGATGTGCGGTACAGGCTACTGTTCTTTTTAAACAGTATAGTACCATCCGGAGCCCAGTTAATGGGGTCTAAATATTCAAAAGTATGGTCAGCTCCGTACCCGGTAATACTTTTGAGCACATTGCCTGCCATATCGAGGATGACAAGCCCCTCCCTGAGTGTTGGACGCAAAGCCAGTTTGGCCCCATCTGGAGAAATACAAGGTAACCCGCCACGATTGTCGGCGGGTTCATAGCTGACCTCTTTAAGAGTAGAACCATCGCCAGTATTGAAAATGATATATTTGGTCTCAGAATAGGATACATCAACCTGTTTTACTCCCTTTTTTCCATCCCAGCTAATATCCCAGCCGGCATCTAACCAATTCTTCATCACCAGTGACAATTCCCCGGTGGCCATATCAATTTTTGTAATCCCTTCGGTGCCCTGTTTAATAAAGATAGCCCCGGGACCATAGTTGTAAGAGCCGTTGTCTCCACCAGGACCTTGCTGGTCATCTTTTTTACAGGCATTGAACAGCATCATTACAACGAGGACCGGAAGCAGCAATATTCTTGTTTTCATATACGCTAATTAAATTGGGAATGCTGGTTATTTTCATTTTGTCAGACCTTCATCTGTGATCTAAACAATGGCAATGCTAAATTGCGATGAAATACAGCTCAAAACAATCCGTAAAATCCTTCATTTTTCCTCTCCATGAAAACCCTTAGATGAAATCAGGTAAAACCGGTATTGCCCCAAACACCAATAACCCCGATTTTTGAATTATTAAAAAAATAGGTAGCTTACTATCATTATTTTGTTAATGCCTTGTTGACCGGATGAAGAAAACCTGTTTACTTACCATCTTTCTGTTTAGCACCCTGGGTACGTTTGCGCAGTTTGGAAGCTTTGAAGATAGTTTGCTACGCTCCATCCAGGCAGCAGGGACTGATACTGCAAAGGCCATTTTGCTTTATGAACTGGGGGACCAATGGTCTGTTTCGGATACTAATAAGGCAGCTGCTTATATCCGGGAAGGGCTGCAGCGGTCCGGGAAATTTCCCTTTTACCAGGGGGTAGGTTTCTTTTATCTGGGCAGGGCTTATATGGATACCGATGGAAATAAAGCAATCATCGCCTTTGACAAAGCCCTTGACTATCTTCATAAATACCAGACAACGGAATCTTATCGGTTACAAAGCCGGACATGGGCCAACAAAGCTGTTATTGCACAACGCAGCAACGATAACAAACAATACCTGGATATTCTTCTGAACAGGGCTATTCCTTTGGCCGCCAAAGCAAGAGATAGTATACGCGTTGCAGAAGGATACACCAACATTGCCCTTCCTTTTATGAATTATGAGGAGTATGATAAAGCCATTTTTTATTTTCATAAATCAATAGAAATATTTCGCCGGAACGCCCCCTTAGATCCGCGGCAGGCAGATAATTTCACCAATCTGGCAAAGACTTATGTGCATAGGCAGATGCTTCCGGAGGCCAAAAAAAGCCTTGACAGCGCTTTTGCTATTCTTGAAAAAGATCCCCATTCTCTTTATCTTCCCTATTACTACACAACAGAAGGCTTGTATTACAGGACAAAGGGAAACTGGGAAAGGGCAGAAAACAGCCTGGAAAAAGGATTGGTCATTGCTGAAAAAATCAAGAGCAGGTTTGATATCCGTTCACTGCTTTTTCAAAAAGCAAAACTATACAATGGTAAACACGACCTTTTAGCCTCCAGGAATGTTTTGTTGAAAATTTATAACGAAGGCTATGCAGAGATAGATAGCGATAAAAAGAATATATTACAGGAGCTCGCCTTTGTTGAAGCAGAACTCGGAAATATGGGAGCAGCCTATCGATGGCAGACCATGTACAGTGAATTCTCAGACAGCTTTTATAAAAAACAGTCCAGTCTTCAGATCGCAGATCTGGAAGGCAGGTATAATTACGTGCAAAAAGAAAAAGAATTGTTGAAAGCCAACAACAAAGAGAGAAAGCAACGGATGGTCATGTGGGGAAGTATTGGTGGTATGTTGCTTACCGGCGGTTTGTTCTATTACTTATTCCGGCTCCGCAAAGATAAGGCTGAACAGGAGCTGGTGTATGTGAAACAGCAACAGCAGATAGCCGTGGCCCAGGCATTGCTTGAAGGAGAAGAAAAAGAACGGACCCGTTTGGCAAGGGACCTGCACGACGGCCTGGGAGGTATGCTGGCCGGCGTCAAAATCAATCTGACGAGCGCGCTTCAGGATACTCCTTCTGCTGAAATGAACAGGGTAATCGCACAACTGGATGGCTCGGTGACTGAACTGCGGCGCATTGCACGGAACATGATGCCGGAAGCATTGTTGCGCTCCGGGTTGGAATCGGCACTGGCTGAGTTATGCCAATCCTGCCATACCGATCTGCTTCATGTTTACTCCAGTTTTCTCAACATAAGGGCCGGAATACCAAAGCAAATTGAGATTATTATTTACCGTATTGTGCAGGAGCTGCTGGCCAATGTAGTGAGGCACGCGGGGGCTACAGAAGCTTTTGTGCAATGCAGTCAGGACGGGGATACTTTCTATATAACAACAGAAGACAATGGTAAAGGTTTTGATCAGGCAAGCGGAAAATCCTCCAAAGGGTTTGGACTGGGAAATATCCGGAGCCGGGTGGAATTTTTAAAAGGAAAACTGGACATTCATACAAAAGCCGGGAAAGGAACAATTGTAAATATAGAACTGCCAACAGATGAAAGAGCATAAGCTTTCCATTATTATCGTAGAAGATCACTCCATCGTTGTTGAGGGGTTGAGCAGCATCCTGCGAAACGAGGAAAGGATGAACCTGAAAGGAAGTTTTTCAAATGCTGAAGATGCCTTACAATTCCTGGAGTCCAACACAACTGATGTAGTATTGCTTGATATCGGGCTTCCGGAAATATCGGGTACGGAAGTTTGCCGCATCATAAAAAGCCAGTACCGGTCAACAAAAGTCATCGCACTTACCAATCACACAGAAAAAAGCGTAATACAGGAAATGCTGGAAAATGGCGCCGATGGCTACCTGTTAAAGAATACCTCAAAGCAGGGCCTTGTCAATGCGATTTTCCAGGTGATGAACAATACATTCATCATGCAGGCAGAACTGCAAAAAGTACTTTTTGCGCCGGCAGCTGTGAAGGAGAGTGTTCCGCGGCTTACCACAAGGGAAAGGGAAATCCTGCTGCTTGTGAGCGAAGGCGCTACCACGGTTGCCATTTCCAGGCAGCTTTTTATAAGTACGCAAACGGTGGAAACGCACCGGAGGAACCTGATGCAAAAATTTGAAGTAAACAATTCTGCGGCGCTGATCCGCAAGGCAACAGAAAAAGGCTTGCTATAAAGTTCACTCCTTATTAATTTTGCCAGCTGCATCCTTTTTGGAAAGTGTAAACATATTAACCCAAATGAAATGGCAGTTATAAAGAGAATCCAATCAAATTACAATAGCATTCTCCGGGCTAAAATCCATTTTTTCCTGAAAAAAAGCCTATGGATGTACTTAATAAGCATGTTCCTTATTGGTTATGCTGTTCCTATCGCTTCATTTGGCATTTTTCTTTCCTCATTAATTTACTTTTTTTGCCTGATAATTATTTTGATTCCAATATATCATTTCAGCGCAAAGGCTATCGCGAATAAAAATAGCTTCGATGCAGATATAGAATTTAACGAACAGGACATTATCATCAGGCATCGAAACAAGGCAGTGGTAGAAACAAAGGAATGGGCCTGGGTGAAGAAACTGGATATTACTGACAGGGGCGTTTTTCTTGTTGTTTATAACCCAAATCGCTTTTTGATCTCACTTAGTAAAAACAGCCTGTCTGAAAGTGAACTGCAATTTTTTGAGAAGAAAAAAGGAAATATTTAACTGCTATTTGTAGTAAAATAATTCTCCATCAGCTGCCCCACAGCAGTTGATGCTTTTTATACGTCAAATCTTCTTTAATCAGCCCGCAAACTCTTAACAGGATTGGCCAGCGCAGCTTTCACTGCATGAAAACTTACAGTAGCCAAAGCAATTACCACCACTGCACTACCTGTAAGCACAAACACCCAGATACTGACGCCTGCATGATAAGCAAAATTGTTCAGCCACCGGTCCATAATCCACCAGGTAACCGGGAATGCCACCGCAGCAGCAATAAGCAGTAACTGCAGGAAATCTTTCGATAATAACTTTACAATATTCCCGGTAGAAGCCCCCAGCGTTTTACGCACGCCTATTTCCTTTGTTCGTTGCACGGCAGTGAAAGCCGCCAGCCCAAAGAGTCCCAGGCAGGCAATAAACAAAGCCAGCACCGCAAACAACATAAAAATCGTTTCCTGCTTCTGCTCACCGGCATACTGCCTGGCAAAATTCTGATCAATAAAACTATAATCAAACTGATGCCCCGGATCAAAGGAATGAAACACTTTTTCAATATAGGAAACCGCAGCCGGCACGTTTGATTTGCTCACCTTCACGTATACATTATCCTGTACACCCGGGAATGGCGGCATCTCCAGCACCAGCGGCGCTATTTTATGCTGCAGGGAATAAATGTGAAAATCTTTCATAACGCCGATCACTACACGCTCTGCGCGATGCCCCTCCTGGTCAATCTTAAACTGCACCCGCTTTCCCAGCGGCTGATCCCAGTTGAGCATTTTCACAAGCGTTTCATTGATCAGCACCGAATGATGCATATCCGATTCACCGGTATCCGAAAAATTGCGGCCGCTTTGCAGCGTGATACCCATTGTTTTCAGGTAACCGGCGTCCACCATATAATTCTGCGCAACTACTGATGCATCGGAAATACTGCCGTTCTGCTCAAAGAAAAAGCCATGCCCGCCAATATTATTCCGGCCTATAGGATTGCTGGCCGCAGCCACATGCTGCACCAGCGGGTTACGCAACAACTGATCTTTCAGCACCGGCATTTTACTCCGCATCTGTTGATCCGGTATATGAAAAGACAACACCTGGTCTTTGTCGAAACCCAGGTTCTTATGCATCATGTACTGCAGCTGATCATACGCCACCATCGTACTTCCTGTTAAAATGATCGCAACGATAAACTGGAAGGTAACAAGCCCCTTCCGGAAACCGGCATGGCCGCTGTTTCCCAGCTTTCCTTTCAGCGAATTGATCACTTTAAAACCAGACATAAACACTGCCGGGTAAATCCCTGCAAACAGCCCGGTGAGTAAAGCCAGCATCACAATAACGATGAGGGTTTTTACCAGTCCAAACTGCCACAACTGTACCTGCGAACCGCTAAACGTATTGAACCAGGGCAGCAATATGGCCACCAGTCCCATTGCAACGAGGGCTGCCAGAAAAGTAAGCAGCATGGATTCTGTCAGGAACAGGCGCGCAATTTCTTCCCTGCCCGATCCCATACTTTTCCTTACGCCCACTTCTTTTATGCGCGCGCTGGCACGGGCCGTAGCCAGGTTCATATAGTTGATACAGGCAATCAGCAGCGTCAGCAAACCAATACAAAGAAAAATATAGATATACAGGATGTTGCCATTGGGCGATATTTCATAATCAAGATGAGAATGCAGGTGGATATCCCGCACTGGCTGTAGTTCCATTTTGTACGTTACCTCTCCCATCCGTGGTTTTAAATACCGCTCAAAAAACGCCGGCAGCTTGCTTTCCAGCGCTTTGGCATCCGCACCTTTCTGCAATAACAGGTAAGTATATACGTCGAAGTTCTGCCAGCCGTTGGCGTTATAATCCGGCGGCATTACACGCAATGCGCTGAAAGAGAGATGAGAATTAGAAGGTATATCTTCCATTACGGCGCTCACCGTATAAGCAGTACTATCATCCGTGAGGATTGTTTTTCCAATCGCCTCTTCGGGGCTGCCGATCAGCTTCTGAGCAAGACTCCTTGTCAGCACCAGCGAATTGGGCTGAGCCAGGGCGGAAACAGCATCGCCTGCGGCCATCGGGAAACTGAGCACATCAAAAAAGGTGCTGTCCACAAAAAACATATCCCCTACTTCCAGTTTCTTTTCACCATATTTCAGTGCTGCGCCACCATCCGTTTCTATTCTTGTAATCTGTTCTATTTCCGGGTAATCCTTTTTTAACACAGCGGCAAATGGTGCGGAAGTGGAGGCCAGGTGCAAATTACCACCTGTCCATGTAGCATGATTAACCACCCGGTATATGCGATCCGCCTGCGGATAAAAATTGTCATAACTGGTTTCCCTGTGCACATAAAGCAGCAATAGCCAGCAGGCAGCGAGGCCAATAGACAATCCGGCAATATTGATCAGGGTATAATATTTAAACCGGACCAGGTTACGCCATGCTATCAGGAGATGATTTCGAAACATCGGGAGAAATTTAAAGTTGATAACTATCTCACACTATTCACTTCTCCACACTTAAAAAGCAAAAACATGCCATCCCGGATGTATCCTAAATACCAACATCAAACAGATATTATTAATTTAAATTTGTCCGGTTTCAGTACAGCGCCTGTACGATATTACGCCTTCAGCAATTCCCCTTCCCGCTGTACCTGGTTATTTTGAATGCTGATATCAATGGCTTTCAGGATCTCTTCTTTCATTTCTTCCGTTACACGGCTATAGCCAAACATCCTGGCAATGAAAGGGACAGCGTCTTCACGTTGAATAGCTACGGCATCTTTCACTACTTTTTCCAGGGCCACGCCTATTTCTTCTGTGGCGATATAGTTGATCTTTCTTGCAGTAGCCGGTAACTGGCTGCGGTTGCGCACTACCGGCGTTGGGAGTGAAGTATCCCACAGGAATTGTCCTTTGATCTTAATCCGTTTGCTGGCATCGGAATGACGTACGGCATGACGCAGTATTTCCCGGATACGGGGTCCCACCCTGGTAATGCCAGCTGCTTCTACCATCCGCCGCGCCAGCTCGTCAAAATGAACCGGGCTTTCCACTACTACTACCTGTTCTATCCAGTTACATAGTTTACCAATGGGAGAAAGATGAAATTCCTGCGCCCGGATCTCATCGGGCAGCACCGCGGTTTCGTATACCGGTACTTCTTCTTCCTTTTCTTCCACTGTTTCCCGGGTCAATACCTGCCCGGCTTCTTTCTTCGCATCTTCAGTCACCTGGTCGTCGATAGCAACAGCGGCTTTTGCTTTTTCAATAGCCGCCACCAGGCGGTTCAGCTCCCGCTCGGGATTACGGAACCAATCGGTGCTCCACACGCGGTGGATTTTCCAGCCAACTGCTTCCAGTACCTGCTGCCGCAAGCGGTCGCGGTCGCGGGCGGAACGGGCAGAATGGTAAGCTGCACCGTCGCACTCGATCCCCAATATATAACGACCCGGGTTTTCCGCATCTACAATAGCCAGGTCAATATAAAATCCTTTTGAACCTACCTGTTTACGTACAATATATCCCAGCGCTTCCAGTTTCGACGCTACATTTTCCTCAAACGGACTATCCGCCGGAAGCCCCGTTTCTGCAGTCATATACAGCTTACCATGCTGTGCGAAATACAGGAAGTTTTTCAGCGATTGTATACCATAACTCTTTGTTCTGTTCACATCAATATCGTCGGCAGTGATATTGGTAAATACTTCGCAACGCGTTTTCGCGCGCGTGATCAGCACATTGAGCCTTCTTTCCCCGCCTTCATTATTCAGCGGACCAAAAGACATGGCCACATATCCTTCCTCCGTACGTCCGTAACCGATAGAAATAAAGATCACATCCCTTTCATCGCCCTGCACGTTTTCCAGGTTCTTTACAAAGAAAGGCTCGTCCTGGTGCGCCATGAAGTACGATTCCAGTTCGGGCGACTTACGCCGGCGCAATTCCAGCGCATCACTGATCGCCTGCCGTTGCGAGGTACTAAACGCTACCACCCCCAAACTCATTCCCGGGTTTTTACGCGCATGTTCCATCACCGCATCTGCCACCATCTCCGCTTCCTTTGGATTGGTGCGGGTTTTACCACGGTCGTATGCCGTATCTTTCAGGTGATGAAATACCAGTCCTTTTCTTTCTTTATCGCCCGGACTGGGGAATATCACCAGTTTATTTTCATAGAATTCATGATTCGATAATGTGATCAGCGATTCATGCCGGCTCCTGTAATGCCAGCGCAGCATACGTTGCGGCGCACCCTGTGCATCACACAAGCCGAGGATGCTCTGCATATCTGCCGTAACATTTTCTTCATCATCTGTTTCCCGTGTAAGGGAATCGAAGAAACTGGTGGGTGGTAACTGTTTATTATCTCCCACTACTACCAGTTGCTTACCCCGCAAAATAGCACCCAGCGCCTCTACCGGCTTCACCTGGCTGGCTTCATCGAAAATAACGAGGTCAAATTCCAATGTGGCAGGTGGTAAAAAATTGGCAATAGACAATGGGCTCATCATAAATACCGGCTTAATCGCCTGTATCGCCAGTCCTGCTTCCTGCATCAGTTTACGGATAGGCATATGACGCGCCTTTTTGTTAAACTCCGTGCGCAGAATGTTTACCTGTCCGCCGGCATCTGCACGGGGCATTTGCTCCCAGTGCTGTAACGCCGCACGGGCGCGGTTATACTGAAGGTTCAATACATCCAGTTTACGAAACTGCTGTACCATTTCTTCATGACCGGCACGTTCAAATTTACGCAGCGCAGGCTGCGATTTCACGGCTGTTTCCACCAGGTATTCATACCATGTTTTCTCCAGTGCAGTTCTCAATAGTCTTGCACCGCCTTCCCATTCCTGCACCGGCGTAAGGAGGCATCCCAGCTGTTCCTGTATAGCCGTTTCCGTTATATTGTTCCATGCAATGAGATGATGTATTTCCGGTAGTTTATCTGTCCATGTTTGTAACTGCCATTGCTGTGCATCCAGCAGCACAGGGAATTGCCCCGGTGGCATTTCCAGCTTTTCCAGCACCGCGGTGTTGCGTTGCTGCTGCTCCTGCAGCAGCTGCGTAACCTGTTGCTGATCGGCAAGGGCATCGGCGGCGCTGCGGTGGTGATGTAACCATGTTGCCACCTGCGCAGGACAGCTACCCGCTGAAATTCGTGTATGCAATTCCGTTAGATAGGCGGTTGCTTCTTCCAATGCGGGCCAGTTGGTATGTGATTTCTGCCAGCGGCTGCCGAACAAAGTACTGCCTAAAGCGGCATGTTCTTTCAGCAGTGTATCCTGCCGTCTGAACTCCATGATCGCATCTACATACTGCAGCTTTTCTTCCTTGTCGTCCGGCAATGCATGTTTGCATAAAGCTGCCAGCTGACGATTGCTTTTTTTGTACGCGCCAATCAGGAACTTGTACCATTTGTGGCCGTGTGCCAGCAGGTTTTCCCGGATCTCCATTACATTTTGCTCCCATGCTTCAGGAATAAAGATCTCCTGGTACTGCTGCTGAACAGTGGTTGCGGCAACGCCTGCAGCCAGCCATTCCGCGATATCCTGTTTTTGCAGCAGCCAGGCTTTATTGGCTACGTCTGTTTCCTGCAGGTCCGGTTGACGGGCCAGCAGCGCGCAAATATCAATAAGCGTATGTATAGCGGTAATATCTTTGGGAGATGGGATACTCATTTTTCCCGCGATTGCGGAAGTCGTTTGCATCAATGCCGCCTGTGCAGCCAATGCGTCTTTCAGCAGCTGGGCAAAAGCAGTTTGTTCATGCGGCAACAATACCGTAAGCCGGCTGCCGCGGAAAGTGAGATTGGCCGGTACGCCTGTTTCCTGCAAACATGCCTGTATCCGCAATGCCATCGCGGAGGCTTTGTTCATCGCAGCGGCATCCCATTGTGTAATATCCGGCAATTGGATATGCGGCAATGTGACGCCCGCAGTTTCTTCGTTTAGCCGCAACAGGTAGCCTATTACCTGGTGGGCAGTTAAACCGCTTCTTTCGATAGCGCCATTCACCGAAAGGCAATAATCATTTAATTCTTTCTTATAACCATCCAGGAGTAATACTTCTTCCTGTAACTTCTGGATAGACGGGCGGCCCAGTTCCAGCACCTTTCTCAGTTCCTGGTGCAGTT